>CAWCOD010000027.1:0-28146 GCA_963797055.1 uncultured Holophagae bacterium | reverse complement strand
GGAGATGTGCTGACCGTAGAGGTGGAGTACTCGGGGCGCCCATTCGATCGTCTCGCCTCCGGCGCCTACCGCCAGAGGCGGCCGCTCGGCTGGTATCCCCACGCCGGATTCATCGACCGCGCGACCTATGAGCTCGAGATCCGGTGGCCGAGGAAGTACCAGCTCTTCGGAAGCGGAGCGGTGATGGAGGAGGGTATTGACGACGGTCGGCGGTGGCAGCGCCGTGTCCTGGATGTCCGTGTTCTCGGCTTCAGTTTTGAAGTGGGCGATTACCAGGTCGCCAATGGGGCGCTCGGAAAAACCCGCATAACGGTTGCCATCGACCGTCTCGGTCAGAACGTGTCGCCCAGCCTTGCCGAGGACGTGCTCGCCGATGTCCGCGGGCCGCTCGCCTACTTCCAGTCGATCTTTGGGCCCTACCCGCTCGACCGACTTGTGGTGGTGAGTTCGCCGCGTGGTTTCTCACAGGGGCTGTTGGGGTTCATCACCCTGTCGACGGCCGGCATCGTGGACTGGGACATCTGGAGTGATCTCCTGGGCTTCGAGGACCGTCGGCTGCTGATCGCCCATGAGCTCGGCCATCAATGGTGGGGCAACCAGGTGGGTTGGCCGGGTTACAGGGACCAGTGGATATCGGAAGCCATGGCGAATTACTCGGCTTTGCTGTACGAGCGGAATCGCCTTCGGATTTCCCCCGAGGAGCGAGCCGGGAGGGGACCGACAACCGGTTGGAGAGCCACCCTCGAAAGCCGGACCGCAGATGGCAGACCGGTGGAGTCTCTGGGACCAGTGGTGATAGGAGCGAGGCTCAATTCGTCGCTCAGCAGCACGGCCTACCAAGCGATCGTGTATCAGAAGGGCGCCGTCGTCCTGGACATGCTCGCCAGACTCTATCGGGAGGAGGTATTTCTCGAGATGCTCAAGAGAGTCGTGGAGGTGGCTGGCGGGCACATTATCACCACCGACGACTTCCTGACCATGCTGCAACAGCTCGGCGGGAACGATCTGCAGTGGTTCCGAAGGCAGTACGTCGATGGAACCGGGATGCCGGAGATCAGCTATCGGTACACCGTCGATGAAATTGCCGACGGCCGCTGGGCTGTGGCGGGAGAGGCCGAGCAACAACCCTCCGTCCGGGTCACATTCGGTGTCGTGGAGCGCTCCGGGGGGCGCCTCGATGTGATGCGCTCGACCATCGCCCGTCTCGATGTGGCCGACTCGGTGCTCGTTGTGCCATTCCAGATCGGGGTCAGGGGCGATAGCGATTTTGGGCCACCGGGCGGCGGAGTTGCTGATGGACCGCGATTGGTCTTTACCGGTCGGATCGTCCTCGAGGGGAAGGTGTCGCCGTTCCGACTGGAGATGGACCAACAACCCGAGATCTTCTGGCTCGATCGATATGGTGAGGTCTTTGGCCGGTTCATCGCCGCCGACCGGTGGCCGCGACGGGCCGCCCTCGACCGGGGAGTGGATCTGTTGGCGGCGGGCGATACCGACATGGCGGAAGAGGTTCTCGAGTCGGCTTTGGCGGAACCGGTCTTCGCCGCGGACGAGAAATGGCTTGGGTTCGAGGTGGACACCCAACGCGAATCACGGGTGGTGGATGCGTCGATCCATCTGATGTTGGGGAGGATATTCCTCGACGACGACCGCATCGAGGAAGCTGCCGAACAGCTGGAGATGGCTGAGAGAGTTCTGGAACGGCAGGATCGCTGGCGTTTCGGTCGGCAGTTGCTGCCGCTGAAGGCGCGGTTGTTCATGTTGTCCGGAGAGCCCGATGCGGCCTACCGCGTCCTACGGAAGGAGCTGGGTGGGCGTCGCGCGCTGGAGTCCGCCGAAGCGTGGGCCCTGTTTGCGGCGGCGGCGCAGCTTACCGCGCGGAACAAGGACTATGCCCGTGCCTGTGGTCGGGCGCTGGAATTCGGGGTCGACCTCGGGCCGCTCCGGTGTCCCTGAGGGCATGGCAGATCAGTGGAGATCGGACGATCAGAGTTCCTCGAGGAGGTGGATGAACTCGTCGTAGGGCAGCGCCTGCCAGCTTTCGGCGCTGACCGCGCCCTCGGCCCGTGAGATCAGCGAGACCTTGTGGGCGGTCTCAACGTCCGGGGCGTCGTAGATGTCCATGAAGTCGTAGGCGCCGAGGATCGCGTAGTGGGAGATCCATCGGACCTCCGGGCATGAGCCCTTGACTTTCTTCAACCAGGCACGGCCCATGGCCCGCCGAACTTCGGCGTCATGGACGGCCTCCGGTGCGAGACGGGTCATCAGGACAAACGTCGGCATCGTGCACCTCCCTGACTGTATTTCCTCAAATGTAGCGCTTCCGGCGCCGATGGTCACCCGGAATGTCGGGATTCAGGACTCGGATCTCAGGGATGGGAATTCAATAAACGGGATGGGGACAACGAACCTTTGCCTTTCGATCCCGGCGGCTCGCTTCCAGCTTCGCGCTCCTTCGCCGTGACAGGTCGCTCGCCCTGGGAGAATTCCCCGACGGCGGCGGGCTGTGCTCGCCCCCCGCTCTCGGTGACCCCACCCCTCCGAACACGAGTGTTCGTCGGTGTGGGATCACCTCGATCGGGCGCGGACTGCGTCCGCGCGCCGCCGGGTACGGGGTGTTGTGAGTCGTCCCCTCACTCTTTGTTGGGTTTCATCGCGCCAAGCGCCGCCCCTCTCGCCGCGCGTATCACCCGCGCCTGCGTCGGGATGACCAGACGGTCTATCCCTCCTTGTCGCGGGCTCACACTGCACCGAGAGGCACACCTTTGGCGCGATCCGCTGTGCTCCGCACATCGGGGCCGAGGTGCTTCCAAGGGTAGGAAGTCGGCCCGTGCTCAGCCAATGACGGCTTCGCACTGAGGCTCGAGTTCGCTTACGGGCTTCTGCTGCGGCCCGCGATGGACGGCCGTCTGGGCCGCATTCACGACCCATCTGGCCATCTCTCGCGGCCCTCGCGACGAAACCCTTCGCTCCTCGAGCCGCTGACCATGCTCGATCGGAGAACGAAGAACGAAGAACCCGCCCTACCGGAGTGCCCTCCTTGTCATTCTGAGCGAGGCCCGTCGGGCCGAGTCAAAGAATCTGGGTGGGGGACCTCGAATCTGGCATCAGGGTGGGTGGGGGGGGCAGCCCTCACTCGTCAAAGAGCGTAGGTTGGTCCTCCGCTTCGACGTCGGTTGCCGGCTGCGGGTCAGGAGTCTCCGCCTGCGGTTCTTCGCGGCCTTCACCCTTGACCTTCTTCAACTTGGCGACGGGCTTCGGAGCCAACCTGCGGCCGCGAGCCCCGACGCCCGTGACCTCCAGTTGGGACAGGTCGAACTCGGCCTCATGAACCCGCTGCCTCTTGTGCGGCACAAAATCCATGTGCACGAAATCGTCCGAGTCACCCTCGATCAGAAGATCGACGCGACCGTTGCGGCCCTTGATGAGTTCGTACTCGCGATCCCGGATAAAGGCCTTGATGTGGACCCGTTTGCCATAGACGATCTTCTCCTTGGTGCGGTAGACCACCGTGAAGGGCGCACCCTCCTCCGGGTCGAAGACCTTGCAGCAGATGACCTTAGGCACCAGCACCTTGTCCTCCGGACCGATGATCCGGTACGACCCGTCGCGCGAGATCAGCAATATCTTGTCGTATTCGCTGACATTGAGCTGGTATTTGTCGCCCTTGACGGAGTGCCCGAAAAAGCCGGTGGACGGGTCGTACGCGACCCGGATGTTATGCCGCGACACCGCCCGGACGTCCACCGCCTCGAAGGTGGTGATTTCGGTCCGCCGGGGAAAATCGCCGCCATACTTCTCGATCAGATACTCGAGGTACTCGATGGTGGTCGGGGTGAGCCGTCGCAGCTTGCCGCGGACCTGTTTGATGGCCTTGACGGTGGTGGTGATGTCGCGACGGTTCTTGTCGATGTCGAACCGTGAGATCCGGCGGATGGGGATCGCCAACAGGCGTTCGATGTCCTCACCGGTGACCTCGCGGTCGAGATCCTCGAGGTGAGGTTTGAGGCCTGTTTGGACCTCCTCGTGTACCTGGGCCTCGGTGGTCGCCTCCTCGATCCTCTTGTAGATGCGATTTTCGATAAAGATCCGCTCCAGATCCAACCAGTGCTTCTTGTCGGAGAGATGCTGTTGCTCGAGTTCGAGCTCGGCCCGGATCGTGGCCCGCAACTGGTCGGTGAGAAAACATAGGGTTTCGCTGACGCCCAGTTCCACGGGTTTGCGGTCCTTGATCATCACCGGGTTGCAGGAGATCGAGACCTCGCAATCGGTGTGGGCATAAAGCTGCGGGATCACCTCGTCGGAGTAGACGCCGCGTGGCAGATCGACCTCGATCTCGACCCGCTCAGTTGTGAAGTCGTTGATTCCACCGATCTTGATCTTGCCCTTCAGAGCGGCCGATTCGATGGAGGCGATGACGCTCTCGGTGGTGGTGCCGTAGGGAATCTCCCGGATGACGACTGTCTTGTCGTCTTTCCGTTCGATCCGCGCCCGCACCTTCACCTTTCCGAGTCCGTCGTCGTACTCGCTGACGTCCACCAGCCCGCCGGTGGGAAAGTCCGGCCACAACTCCATGGGTTGGTTATTGAGGATCTTGATCTGGGCGGAGAGCAGCTCGGAGAAGTTGTGTGGGAGGATCTTGGTGGACATGCCCACGGCGATCCCCTCGGCGCCGAGCAATAGAACCACCGGCAGTTTGGCCGGCAACACCACCGGCTCCGAATTTCGGCCGTCATAGCTCGGGCGGTACTCCGTCAGCGCCCTGCGGAACATGGTCTCTTTGGCGAGTTCTGTGAGTCGGCACTCGATGTATCGGGGAGCCGCCGCCGGGTGGCCGGTTACCACGTTGCCGAAGTTCCCCTGCCGCTCGATCAGGAACTCCTTGTTGGCCAGAACCACCAGTGCATCTCCGATGGACGCATCGCCGTGCGGATGGAGCTTCATGGTGTCGCCGATGACGTTGGCGACCTTATGGAACTTTCCGTCATCCATTCGTGACAGGGTGGCCAGGATCCGACGCTGCACCGGTTTGAGGCCATCGCGGAGATCGGGAATCGCCCGGTCCACGATCACGTAGCTGGCGTATTGCAGGAAGTTGTCGCCCATCAGGGGCTTGATGCGGGTCATGTGTTGTGCGCTCTCGCTTGGTGGGTTGTGCCTCGGGATTCGGGATTCGGGACTCGGATGGAATCAGACCTCGGAGGGTTCCCTTTTCCTCGGGAGAATCCGAGTCCCGATCCCCGAGTCCCGAGGTCCGTCCTCATGCGATATCCGAAATCAAATTCTCGATGATGAAGTCACGTCGCGCAGGTGTGTTTTTGCCCATGTAGAAATCCAGGGCCTGCTTGACGTCGCCCATGGAACCCACGGTCACCGGAACCAGCCGATCGTCGGTGGAGATGAACTGTTTGAACTCCTGCGGGCCGATTTCACCGAGTCCCTTGAATCTGGTGACCTCCGATCCCTTGAGGCGGTCGGAGGCAGCGTCACGCTCGGTCTCGGAGTAGCAGTAGACCGTCTCCGACTTGTTGCGCACTCTGAAAAGCGGTGTTTCGAGTATGAATATGTGGTGTTTTGTCACCAGCTCCTCGAAGTAACGCAGGAAGTAGGTCAGTAGCAGGTTCCTGATGTGCATTCCATCCACATCGGCGTCGGTGGCGATGACCACCCGGTTGTAGCGCAACCCGTCGAGGCTGTCCTCGATCCCCAGGGCGCGCATGATGTTGTAGAGCTCCTCGTTTTTGTAGATCGCCTCGCGGCCGAGACCGTGGGTGTTGAGGGGCTTGCCCTTGAGCGAGTAGATGGCCTGGGTTTGGACATCGCGTGCCTGGATCATGGCGCCGCCGGCCGAGTCGCCCTCGGTGAGAAAGATGGTGGTCTCGTCGCGCCGCTTGCCCTTGGAATCACAGAGGTGGACCTTGCAGTCGATGAGCTTCGGGATGCGGATGGCCACCTTCTTGGCCCGCTCCCGCGCCTCCTTCTTGATGGACGACAGCTCCTTGCGCACCCGTTCGTTGTTCTTGATCTTGGCGATCAAGTGGTCGGCGGCCTCGGAGTTCTTGTGGAGCCACAACACCACCTGCTCGCGGACGGCGTTGACGATCCAGGAGCGGACTTCGGTGGACCCCAGCTTGTTCTTTGTCTGGGATTCGAAGACAGGGTCCTGGACCTTGATGGCGACGGCGCCGATGAGGCCGTCTCGAACGTCCTCCCCGGCAAACCCGTTCTTGGCGAACTCGTTGATTCCCTTGAGGATGCCTTCGCGAAATGCGCTCTGATGGGTGCCGCCGTCGTTGGTGTACTGACCGTTGACGAAGCTGAAGTAGGTCTCGCCATAGGTGTGGGTGTGGGTGAAGGCGAACTCGAGCCGGTCCTCGGCGTGGTGGACGGCGTCGTACACGGTGGGCTCCGACCCGATCTCGTGTTCCAGGAGGTCGGCAAGCCCGGATTTGCTCTTGAATTGCTGTCCGTTGTAGTGCAGCCCCAGGCCGCTGTTGAGAAAGGCGTAGTACCTCAGGCGATCCTCGATGTACTCCTCGCGCCAGTCGTAGTCGCGGAAAATCTCGGTGTCGGGGATGAACCGGATCAGGGTGCCGTCTGGTGCCTTCGGGTCCGAGCCCTTCTGTTCCTCGGTCTTCTTGCCGCGGCAGAACACGGCCCGTTTGAACTTGCCGTCCCGGTAGCTGATGACCTCGAACTCTGAGGACAGGGCGTTGACGGCTTTGTTGCCGATGCCGTTGAGACCCACCGAGAACTGGAAGACGTCATCGTTGTACTTTCCACCGGTGTTGATCTGCGAAACGCATTCCACGACTTTTCCGAGGGGAATGCCGCGGCCAAAGTCCCGGACCACAACCTCGGATCCGTAACGGGTGATTTCGATCTTGCGTCCCTTGCCCATGATGAACTCATCAACCGAGTTGTCGATGACCTCCTTGAGCATCACGTAGATGCCATCGGCAGGATTCGAACCGTCGCCGACGCGACCGATGTACATTCCAGTGCGCAGCCGGATGTGCTCGAGCGCATCCAGGGTTTGGATTGACTTCTCGTCGTAGGTGGTCTTTTTGCGTGCCATCATCGCCTCGATTACGCCCCCTGTCCGGCCGTAAGAATAGCACCCTCGCGGCGAGTCTTGCGGGCCGCCGAATTGTTTACCAGAACCGAGCCGGATCGTATACCGTATTGACGTTGTGAGCACGGTCGGGCCAGACCGATCGACGCTCGACTCCAAGGAAGGACGGACGATGCTGATGAAGAAAAGTACTGTGTTTGGCGTCTGTGCGCTCGTCGCGGTGGGTCTCGTGGCCTGCGGCGGAAGCGACCAGGACGTCACGGCAACCACTACCAAGATCAAGGTCGAATCGCTGGACGATCTGCCACGGATGGTTTACCCCATCGAGGGATCCGCCTCCGAACTTGTGGTGTCGGACGATTTCATGGCGTTCGCGGCCCGAGTGAGGGCCGAGCAAGAGCGGCTCCTCGACGACTACGACATCCAGGACGAGACCACCCTGCAGTCGATCTACGGCACCATGCGGCGCATCGACTTTCTCGACGGCGAATACGAGGCGGCCCTGGCCTGGCTCGACAAGAGTTTGGCGTTAGAGGACAAGGAAGCCGCGCGGCTCACCGCGGGAATTACCATGAAGGCGTGGGTGGCTGCCCGCGACGAGGTGGACCCGAACACCGACCCGGAGGCCTTCAGCGCAACGTTCTCAAGGAACCTCACCGAAATGGTTGAAGCCATGCCCTGGGAGGTGGTCCAGGACAACCTCGAGGGGGCCAAGGGCTATGCGGAGTACATCAGTCAGAACCTCATGCTGGGCTCGGTGCAGAGTGAGTTGGATCCGGTGGTGGCCAAGACCGGTGAGCTGACCGAGGATGCCGCCCGGAGTCTGGTGGGCATGCGCTACACGATGGAGGCGTTTCTCCCGGTCAAGGACGAGGTGGCCGCGGTGTACCAGCAGTTGATCGATGCCAATCGCGTGGTCAAACCCGATATCTGGGCGGATCGCGCGGTGGTCCTTGACGAGGACAGCGGCGCCCAGCCGGTGGTGATCGGTATCTGGGATTCGGGAGTCGATGCGGCGGTCTTCGAGAACACCCTGTGGACAAACCCGAATGAGCGATTCGACGGCACCGACACCGACGGCAACGGCTATGTGGACGACGTCCACGGCATCGGGTTCGATGTTTATGGTCACCGGACGCCGGAGCTCCTCCATCCCGAGGGCGACATGGCGGGCAAGGTGGGCAGCGCGATGGCCTACATGAAGGGGTTCATGGATCTCGGCGCCTCCATCGACAGTCCGGAGGCCTCTGACCTCAAACGATATCTGTCGTCCCTCCAGCCGGAGGAGGTCGGGGCGTTCATCGAGAGTCTGGCCTTCGCCTCGCTCTACATGCACGGAACCCACGTGGCGGGGATCGCCATCGAGGGCAATCCCTTCGCCGAGGTGTTGATCTCGCGCTACAGCTTCGATTACCACACTCCCCGTCGGCTTCTGACCACCGAGATCGCCGAGGAGTACGCCAAATCCCACCAGGATGCGGTGGACTACTTCAAGGCCGCAGGGGTGCGGACGGTCAACATGAGCTGGGGCTGGACCCTCAAAGAGGTGGAGGGTGTGTTGGAGGCCAACGGCGTCACCGACCCCGAGGAGCGAGCGGCCAAGACCAGGGAGATCTTCGGCATCCTGAAGCAGAGTCTGTACGACGCGTTGGCATCTGCGCCGGAGATCTTGTTTATCACTGCGGCCGGAAACGACGACAACGACGTAGAGTTCGACGAGGTGATCCCGTCCAACTTCGACCTGCCGAATCTGATGGTCGTGGCTGCCGTGGACCAGGCCGGAGATCCCACCAGCTTCACCAGCGGTGGCGACAACGTCGTGATCTATGCCAACGGCTTCGAGGTCGAGAGCTACGTGCCGGGTGGAGGCAGGATGGCCGCGTCCGGCACCTCCATGGCGTCGCCCAACGCGCTCAATCTCGCAGCCAAGCTCTTTGCCCTCAACCCCGACCTGACACCCGCCGAGGTGATCGACCTGATGACCGAGGGCGCCACACCGCGGGACGGCGATGCCTCAATGTTGTTGCTCCACCCGCAGCAGAGTGTGGAGCTGCTCCAGAAGGACTTCTGAGTCGAGCATTCGATCAGAACGCAGAACGAGCCGGCGGGGCCGCCCCCGCCGGTGTTTTTCGTGTGGGCCGAAGAGCACAGGCCATTTTCGCTGGTTCCGGGTTCCGTTGGCCATTCTCACGGGCTGGGGGACTTAAACACTGAACGTTAGGCTCATCCGGATCTCCGTGAGATGGACGCATCGAAATCAGCTCATCGAAGGCCAACGCGCGGGCCGGTGCCAGGCACCGTCGAAATCGAGTCGGAGTCCGATTCGTCTCGCTGGGGCGAATCGGCGTGCCTGGCAACCTCACGGGAAGCGCGACCAAGACCGGGGCGCAACGAAGGACCCCCACCGCTGATATCCTTTTCCAACATTGTCAAAGACGGCACGCCCGATCAACGTGCACTTCACGATCCGGGAGGAAGGGCGGGAACGTTCAACGTCAACTGTAACCTGCAACTTAAAGATGTCCGGAGTGGCACGCCCGTCTATCGCGCCCACCTCGCTCCGGGTGGGCGGGTATTTCGTTCTTCGTGCGTGGTTCTTCGTTCGGCGACGGTAACGGGCTCAAGCTTCCGGCTCCGCCTCCGGCTACGCCGTGACAAGCGGGCTCGGGAGGGCGGGGGTGTTCCCTGTTCCTTGTTCCTTGCTCCCAGGTGGGTTGGGTGGGGGATCCGGCATCCGGCATCCGAGATCCGGTATCTGGGCGGGTCGGGGAGCTACCACCCACGAACCGGGCGCCATTCGTCCACCACCTCGGTGCCGCGAACGACGTGGTAGGTCTCAAAACAGGCGGCGGAGAGGCAGGAGTGGTTGGGCACGATCCGAAACCGCGTGCCAGGCTGCCAGCCAGGGTCGAGAGGTCCGTCGGAGTGGAGCACGCCGTGCTCCTGGGACAGCGATGTCACCTTCAGACCGGTGACGGGCCGACAATCGCGCTTTGTCAGCACAACCCCGAAACCACAGTCCGGATCGACATGAGTCGGTCCGGAGTCCTTGCTGAGCGCGAGGGCTCCGGCGTCCACAACCAGTCGCCGTGCCTCTGGGTAGACACCGATAACACTGGTCAGCACCGAAAAGCTGACGTCGTCCAGTTCGCAGCTGCCGATGGCGGTCTGAAAGGCGTCGAAGAAGAGGTAATTGCCGGGCCGGACTTCCGAGATGCCGTCGAGATGGTCCACCGCGGTGATGGTGGGCGTCGAGCCGACGCTGACCTCGGCCACGGCAACGCACTCCCCCCTGAGCGTCTCGGCGAAGGCTACCATGAGGTCCCGTTCGTGAGCGGCAACGATGGCCGCCTCGGAACGGTTCCGGCAGCTGTAGGACTGGCCGGCGTGGGTCAGGATGCCGCGGAAGTTCAAGCGGCTCGAGTGGTGGAGCCGCCCCGCGAGCGTCACGGCCACCGGGCTCTCCGGATCCACACCGGCCCGGTGGAATCCACAGTCAACCTTCAGGAAGACCGAAAATTGGATGTCGTGGGTTCGGGCATGTGCCTCCAGCGCGTCCACCGCCACGGGGTGATCGACGATGACATAGAACCGATCGACCGTACGGATGAGCGCGGCGCACTCGGGAACGGTCTCCGGCGTGAGGGGTACGGCGTAGGTGATGTTGCCGAACCCCGCTTCGGCGAATCCCCGGGCTTCGGCGAGGGTAGAAACCGTGACCTTCCGGGTCTGACCCGCGGTCTGTATCTTCGCGGCTTCGACGCATTTATGGGTCTTGACGTGGGGCCGCAGGCAAACCCCGAGTTTCTTTGCCCTGTTGGTCATCCAAACTGCGTTGTGTTCCAGACGGTTCAAATCAACAATGGCGCACGGTGTTGGCAGATCCATGAAACTCACGAACGGCAGTATAACAATTTCATAATCAGCTATTTGCGCCGAATTTTCCGCTCGGTGCGAGCGCACCGGAAGACTTGCGACGCTGGGCGTGTTAGAATTCCGGCAATCTGGGTTCTTGAGTGGAGGGGGATCATCAAGATTGTGGCTCGATTCGTGACCCTGTCGGGTGTTCGGTGGAATTGGGAGGACCCGACTTGCGTTCGTAAGGTGGAATGCTATATTCGCCTGAATTGTTGATCGTGTATGTTCAGTAACAACGTAAAGGAGGAGCTGTGATGTCTCGTTTTTCGAAAGTGTTTCTGATTGCCGCCGTGGTCGTGATGGTGGGTGCCGGTGTCTCGATGGCACAGATGACCGAAGAAATCTTGCAGGGCACGGTTTTAACCACCCATGGCAACAACCTGGTCGTCAAGATGGCAGACGGCAAGACACGCCAGTTCGAAGTTCAAGAGGGTTTCATGTTCGACATCGACGGTGTTCCCACCGCGGTGGGCGATCTCAAGCCCGGCACCATGTTGACCGCCGACGTCAAGACCAACCGCGAAGTCATTGATGTCCAGACTGAAGAGATCCGGAACGGCAAGGTGCTCGAACGCGTCGGCCAGACCGTGATCATCCGCAACGAGAACGGCGAGGTCAAGAAGTACCATGAAGTCCCCGAGGGCGTGCAACTGACCTCCAACGGCAAGCCGATCACGCTTTGGGACCTCAAGCCGGGAATGAACGTCTCCGCCACCATCGTCTCCGTGAGGGAAGAAGTCGTGGACGAGCGTACGATTACGGCGTCGGGTGTGGCACCGAAGGCCGCTCCGAAACCGGCTCCGAAACCGGCTCCGGCCCCGGCCTACACCGCGCCGGCACTGCCGTCCACCGCCAGCCAGCTGCCGCTGGTGGGTCTGACCGGCCTGCTGATGATCGTGATCGGTCTCGGAATCGGCATCATCCGCCGCTTCTAAAGCCGCAAAACAGAACGAATTCCGCCCCACAGGGCGGACCGACGCCACCGTGCGAGCACGGTGGCGTTTTCTTTTCCCCCGCCCGCCCGATCTCAAGATTCAAGATCCAAGATCCAAGATATCAAGAATCAAGATTCAAGATGCCCCGCCCGCCCGTGGGCAGGTTGTGGGTTGTAGCTTGTAGCCCCACCCACCCGGAGCGAGGTGGGCGCGACAGGCGGGCGTGCCACTTCTGACACTTTTGGGACCTATGGAATGCGGCTTTGAACGTATGCGAGGCCCGAAAGTGTCAGGGGTGGCTCCCTCGGGGACCGCGCTTGGGAGTTGGGCGCGACGAAATCAGTGAGTCGAACCCACCCCGCGGGCCGGTGCCAGGCACCGTCGAAATCGAATTGGAGAACGAGGTCGCCACATCTGTAGCGGTGCCTGGCACCGACATGTGGTACCTGATTTTCAACCCCGCCCCATGTACTCCGCGCGAAGGGTTCTCCGCATGAGCTTGTTGGACGCGGTGCGCGGCATGGAGTCCACGACCACCACGTCATGGATCTTGAACAGCGGGTTGAGTTTCGCAGCCAGCCGCCGGTTGAGTTCGCTCTTGAGTTCGTCCACCGGTTGGTTTTCGGTCAGCACCACGAAAACCACCAGCCGGTCGGCGCCCTCGCCCTCGGGCTGCACCGCCACTGCGGCGCTCTCGGAGATGATCTCGTGCTGGTCGGTCACTGTTCTCGAGTTCCACCGAGGACACCTTGATGCCGCCGAGATTCATGGTGTCGTCGGCCCGGCCGTGGGCGCGGTAGTAGCCCCGCGGGAGACGCTCCAGTTGGTCGCCGTGGCGTCGCAGGGTTTGGCCGTCGGGCCCGGTCGGACAGCCCTGGTGGTAGACCTCGTCGTGGTCGCGGTTGAGAAGCGTCTGGGAGAGCCCGATGGACGGTGGAATGAGGAAGACCTCGCCATCGGTTCCCACGCCGACCTCGGACCCGTCTTCGTCGAGCAACACCAGATCGAGGCCCAAGGCGGGGGTCGAGAAGGTCGCCGGAGAAGCGGGCTGCACCACCGAGCCGGTGATGTAACCGCCGCCGATCTCGGTCCCGCCGCAGTACTCAATCACGGGCGCGCGGTAGCCGGCTCGGTTCATCAGCCACAGATAGTCTTCCCGGTTGGAGGGCTCACCGGTGGAGCTGAAGACCTCGATGCCGCTCCAGTCCGCGTCGTCACAGGCGCCGGAGTTCCGCCACGCCCGAACCAGGGAAGGAACGACGCCAAGCATGGTCACACCAGTGTGTTCCACAAAGTTCGTGAATCCCTCGCCGGTGGGCAGCCCCTCGTACAGCGCCAGCGCGGCGCGGTTCATGAGCGTCGCGAAGATCAGCCACGGTCCCATCATCCAGCCGATGTTGGTGGGCCAGGCCACCACCGACCCCGGGCCGATGTCCTGGTGGAAGTGGCCGTCGGCGGCGGCCTTGATGGCGGTGAGATGACTCCACGGTATGGCCTTGGGGTCACCGGTGGTGCCTGAAGAAAAGAGGACGTTGATGGTTGTGTCGGGATTGCCCATGACCGGTTGGAGGCGGGAGTCATCACCCAGAAAGTCCCCCCAATGGATGTCCCCTTCGCGGAGATCCACGGCATCGCCGGAGCCGACCACGATCGCTCGGGGGGCTCCGGCAGAACGCAGGGTGTCGTAAAGCGGGATCTTCTTGCCGCCACGGTCGAACACGTCCACCGTGACCACGCCTTTCGCGCGGCCGATCTCCAACCGCCGGGCCACTTCGTGGGCCGCGAAGCTGTCGGCGATGGACACCACATAGCAGCCCGCCCGGATCACGCCGAGGTACGCCGCGACGCACTCGAGGTTCATGGGCATGTACAGGGCAATGCCGTCGCCGGGGCTGAATCCGTGAGTTGTCAGTCCGTTGGCCACCCGGTTGACGAGGGATTCCAACTCGCCGTAGGTGACGGTCTCCACGGTCGAGGATCCATCCCTTCCGATGGCCACGGCGATGGTGCAAGCCGTGGGCTGAAAGCAACTGTCCACGATGTTCATCCGGGCTCCGGACAGCCACCGCGGCGCCGTTGGACCGCCGGTGGCATCGAGAAGGCGTTCGGGTTCGCGGTCAAAGCCGATGGACAGCCGTTCGATGACCCGCTGCCAGAAATCCTCCCGGTGATCCACCGACCATCGGTGGAGCTCCTCGTAGTTGCTCAGACCGAGATCGTCGACGAGGCGGCCGATGTTGGAGCCGGCGATTCGGTCGTGGTCGGGCCACCACACCGGCATGGGGCCGAGGTCGACGGGTCGCTCGTCGGCGAGCCGCCGAAAGGTCTCCCACTGTTCGTCGAATGGTATCGATGGGTCTTTGCGTACACGGCGCGTCAACCGCAGCCACTCTTCAAGCTGGGGGTCGTTCGTGGGTGTGCTCATGATCTTCATCCGACAGCAACCGGTGTGGAGGAACGCGGCATTCCGATGGTGATTGCGAAGCTCACTCGACGCGGACCACGTCGTCGTCCGGCAGGAGCTCGAGCAGCCGGTTCACGGCCGTGTCCACTGCGCCGCAGTCCATCGCCTCCACGGTGACCCAGACACGGTGGTCCTCGTCCTCGAACCGTGGATAGCTGCCGATCTTGATTGCCTTGAACTCGTTGGCCACCTGGCCGAGCAACGGCGCCACGCTGCTCTCGTCCGAACTCAAATAGACGGACCTCAGGGTCGGTCGGCGTCCCGACATCTCTCCGCGGAGGGCGCCGATTTTGGCCTTGAAGAGACGTGGGACGCCCGGTATCAGATAGATGTTCCGAAACACCACCAACGGCAACAGTCCATCGTCGCCGTAGAGCAGCCGCGATCCCTCCGGCATGTCGGCCATCCGCAGCGCGGCCTCGGTGAATCGTCTGCCCCACCAGGCGCGGATCATGTTCTCCAGTTCCGGGTGGCGCTCCACCTCGACCTCGAAGGCGTGGGCCACGGCCGCCACGGTGCGGTCATCGTGGGTCGGCCCAACGCCGCCCGAGGTGATGACTGCATCGAATTTTTTGGCGCACGATCGAACCTCGGCGGCGATGACCTCGATCTCGTCCGGGACGTAGACCAGGCGTTCGAGACAGACACCGAGGTCGCGACAGAGATCGATCAGCAGGGGACCGTTGGCGTCCCGGACCTTGCCGGTGAGAATTTCGTCACCGATGATCAAACCCGCTACCGTTGACATCGATCAAGGATACCGGATCCCTCGCCCCGCCCACCCGTTGCGAATTGCGAATTACGAATTACGAATTACAGATTGCAGATTGCAGATTGCAGATTACAGATTCCCCCGCCCACCCGAATCGTGAAGGGTCGCGATGGCGCGCGATGGGCGGGCGTGCCACTTCTGACATTGTTCGGAACCCGCAGATTGGATAACCAGCACTTAGGGTCCGATCAATGTCAGGGGTGGCAACCTCGGGAAGCGCGTGGGGGAGATCGGCGCGACGAAATCAGTGAATCGAAGCGAAAGCTCACCCGGTGCCAGGCACCGTCGAAATCGAATCGCAGTACGAGGTCGACACATCTGCGGCGGTGCCTGGCACCGACATGGAGATCGGAATGCGAGGGGGGCAACCTGCCGGCGGCAGCGGTTGTGGCCGTGGCCGTGTGCGGCGGCCATGTCCGATCCTGTACGCAGGATCAGAGGCCTTACGGCCACCCGCTGGTGACGGCTGGTCACCGCGGCCACCGGCCGCGAGTAACCTCGGGGAGCGCGACGGGGAGATGGCGCGTCCAAATCAGTAAATCGAAGCGAAAGCTCACCCGGTGCCTGGCACCGACATGCCACACCGGGTGGACGGGGGCTAAAAGACCGCTACGCCAAAGAGCCTGCCGTGGAAGATCACCAGCGCCACAAAGACAGCCACGGCGATCAGAAACAGGGGGAAGGCCAGGTCGTCCGCATCGAGGCGGGTCCGTCCACGGAGGATGGCGACAAAGGGTATGACCGAAGTCTGGTTCATGAACTCGCGGTATGGCTCGCCCTTCTCCTCGAGCATGCGCGCGTCCTGGTGGTAGGAACCCAGAACACCGAGGACGACGAACTGGCCAAAGAAGAAGACATCTCCAAGGAATCCGTTGGTGATCAGATGGGCAAGCCCAAAGCAGGCGAAGGCGATGTTCATGGGATGCCTGGTGATGCGCAGGACGCCGTGCACCTTGGAGACCCCGGGAAGCATGCTTGCGGGGCTCGGGGCTGCCAGCATCAGCGCCAGCAGCATGATGGCCATGAGCATCAGCGGCAGGGCGAGCCCTCGACCGACCCAGAAGGGAAGATCCCAGAGTTCGGGTCCCAATTCCCGGTGGCCCCACCAGATGGCCACTGCCGGCCCCAGCGTGAGAAAGGAAACCAGCGAGTAGAAGGCCCGGAACGGCCACCGGCCGTGCATTGTCTTGATGAGTCCAGATCGGATCGCACCGGTGGACATCAGGATGTGGGTCAACGGGAAGAGCACCGAGAAGGCGATGATGAGTGTGAGGTTCATGATGGGTTGAGTATATCGGGTTCGGAGAGTAGCCCCCACCCGCCCACCCAGTTGAAAGTTCAACGTTCAACGTTCAACGTCCCCACGCCCGCAGGGACGATCCGGCGGGGTGGAGGAACCACCATCCAGCATCCAGCATCTAGCATCTGGGTTCCGCATTTCGAAGGAGGAACGCGGCCGTCGCGGCTGCCTGTCAGGGAGCTGACTGCGGGAAGGAAATGGCCGTCAGGCGCGGTCGATGGGGAAGGCGATCACGTCGGAGATGTCGCGGGTGCCCAACTTGAGCATGACCAATCGGTCGATGCCCAGGGCCACCCCGGAACAGGGGGGCAGGCCACACCTCAAAGCCGCCAGGAATCGTTCGTCGATTTGGGGAAGGTCGAGACCGGCGCGGCGGCGGACGGCGAGATCCTGCTCGAAGCGCTGCCGCTGTTCATCGGAATCGGTCAATTCGTGGAATCCGTTGGCCAGCTCGAGACCCTCGACAAAGACCTCGAAACGCTCGGCGAGCGGTGGGTCACCGGCACGAATCCGGGCGAGCGAGGCCTGGCTGGTCGGGAAGTCGTAGACAAACGTGGGTCCGCTTCGCCCGAGCTCGGCTTCGACCACGTGAGTCATCACGAGGTTGAGGAGATCATCCCGATCGAAAGTCTCGGGGTTCTGAACGCCGAGGTCGGTGACTGCTCGCTGCAACTCCTGATCGGTCGCCCGGTGGGGGTCGACCCCAGCGTGCTCGAGAAAAGCCTGGCGGTAGGTGAGGCGATGGCTTCCGGCGGTGCCGAGAACCCGCGTCAGCAGGGCGTCGATTTCGTCCATCAGGGTGTGGTGATCCCAGCCCGGACGGTACCACTCGAGGATCGTGAATTCGGGGTTGTGTCGACGCCCACTCTCGCTGCCACGAAAGGCCCTGCAGATCTGGAAAATCGGTCCACAGCCCGCGACCAGCAGCCGCTTCATATGGAATTCCGGCGAGGTCTGGAGGTAGAAGGTCCCCAGACCGTCAATAGGGCAGGCGAGCGATTTCAGATGGACGTCGGTCACCGCGGTCGCCGCCAATGTGGGCGTTTCCACCTCCAGGACCTTCCGTTCGGCAAAGAAGGCGCGGATGGTTGCCAGCACATTGGCTCGGGTCCTGAGCGCGTCAACGCTCGCTGCCGGCCGCCAGTCGTCCGTCGTTTGACTCATTGGCTGTGTCAATTCCAGATTGCAGATTCCAGATTGCAGATTCCCCCGCCTCGCTCGAGTCGATTAATGGGTGGGAAGGCGGAAATTTGCAATCTGCAATCTGCAATCTGAAAATTCGCGAGATTCATTACGCCCGAGAAACATACTCCCCGGTGCGTGTATCGACCTTGATCGTCTCGCCGATCTGGATGAACAGAGGAACCCGCACGACCGCTCCGGTGTCCATCGTGGCCGGTTTGTTGCCTCCTCCCGAGGTGTCGCCCTTGAGACCGGGGTCGGTCTCCACGACCTCGAGACTCACGAATGTGGGAGGCTGGACCAGAATGGGGTTGCCGTTGAACAGCGTGACCAGGCAGATGTCCTCTTCTTTCAACCACTGAGCCGCGTCGCCGACGACCGAGGCGTCCGCGCCGATCTGCTCGTAGGTGTTCTGGTCCATGAAGTGCCACATCTCGCTGTCGGAGTAGAGGAACTGCATCTCCTGTTCGTGGATGTCGGCAGCCTCCACCGAGTCGGATGATCTCATGGTGACCTCGGTGATCCGACCGGTGTTGAAATTCTTGCACTTGATCTTGGTGAAGGCCTGGCCCTTTCCGGGTTTGACGAAGTCGGCATCGACGACGATGCAAGGGTCGCCTTCGACCATGATCTTGGTTCCGACTTTGACCTGGTTCATGTTGTAGGAAGCCATTGGGGATTCTCCTTCTCTCGCTTGCGAAGATCATACCGGAGCTGCAACACTGCGCCGAGTCATGACGCACCGATCCAACCCTTGGCCGGCCGGTGAGTGGCAACGGCTTCTTGTGGAGGCGGTGACCGACTCGGCCGTTCTGGAAGACCTGCTTCGGCTGGGGCCTCCGACCGCCTCCAGGGTGGACGCCGAACGCCAATTTCCGGTCAGGGTACCACGTGGCTTTTTGAGCCGCATCCGGCCGGGTTCGGCCGACGACCCGCTGCTGTTGCAGATCCGGCCGACCCCGTCGGAAGATCTGTCCGCCAGCGGTTATACCGCCGATCCCGTTGGTGAGCTCCGATCGCCGCCGTCCCAGGGTGTGTTGCAGAAATACCGTGGACGCGCCCTGCTGCTGGTGACCTCGGCCTGTGCGGTCCACTGCCGATACTGTTTTCGGCGCCACTTTCCCTACGACGACAACACGGTGGCGGGATCGGTCTGGGATATGGCGATCGGCCGCATCAGCGGTGACCCGGAGCTGTCCGAGGTGATTTTCTCCGGTGGCGATCCGCTGATGGTTCCCGATGACCGACTGTCGCGACTGGCCCGGGAGATCGCGGCCATCCCTCATGTCCGCCGTCTGCGAATCCATACCCGGCTCCCGGTTGTTCTGCCGGAGCGGGTGGACGAGGCGCTGGTGGTGTGGATGTCGTCCCTGACGGTGCCGCTCATCGTGGTGGTTCACGCAAATCATCCTCGGGAGATCGACGGCGATGTGCGCCGCGCCTTGGGCGCACTCCGCAACACGGGAGCCATGTTGTTCAACCAGGCGGTGCTGCTGCGTGGCGTCAACGACTCAGCGGAGGTTTTGGCCGGTCTGAGCGAAACGCTGATCTCCTGTGGTGTGACACCCTATTATCTCCACCTCCTGGACCGGGTCCACGGCGCGGCCCATTTCGAGGTGTCCGAGACCGAGGCCCTCGAGATCGTGGCCGAACTGCGGCGGCGGCTCCCGGGCTACCTCGTCCCGCGCCTCGTGCGTGAGGTCCCTGGAGCCGCCTCCAAAGTCCCGGTAGATCTTCGAGAGTGATCAGCAATCGTTAAACGTTGAAAGCTCAACGTTTAACGTTTAACGTTTAACGTTGTAGCGTGTAACGTGTAGCGTGTAACGTGTAGCGTGTAACGTGTAGCGTGTAACCCTACATTCAATTCGACCGCAAGATCGGCCTGGTCAGACAGGTCGGTCCACCCTCTGCCTTGAGAGACAGCTCGTCGCCGCGGTAGGTCAACACCTCACAACCGGCGTCCTCGAGGCGCCGGTGGGTCAGGGGGTTTCCATCCAGGGCGAGACAGCGCCTGGGGCCGAGAGCGAGCACGTTGGTTCCCATGGTTGGGAACTCTGATTCAGGGACCTCCACGAGGCGAAATCCGCGGGTTTTCAGCAATTCGACGAAGGGAACCGGCAGGAGCGGCAGGAAGACCACGGCAAGATCGGAATCCAGAATCGAGATCAGGGACATCAGGTGGAGGCAGGCCGCCGGCCCGTCGCCGTAGGGCAGTTGCACCGGCACGGTCTCGGCTTTCAGCGGTCGGAGTGCGGCGGTCAGCTGGCGCAGCCCTTCGGTGTTGGTTCGGTAGCCCTGGCCCACGGCCAGAAGCCCCTCGTCGATCCACAACAGATCACCGCCCTCGGCCAGTGCCTCGCCGGTCAGTTTGGCGTGGATCGGTACCCCCGCTGTTTCAAGAGCGGATGCAATGGCCTGCTCCTCGCCCCGCCGCAACACCTTCCCCATCCGCAGGATGATCGCGCCCAGGTCGGTGACGATGGCCGGGTCGTGCACGTACAGGGCATCGGCGTGATCGGGGAGTTTGGAGTCATGGACGATGACTTCGGCCCCGGTCTGCCGAATCTGATCGACGAAGGCCTCGTGCTCGGCTGTGGCCGACGCGAGATCCGGCTGACCCGTGTAGTGCCAGCGCTGAGGATCGGCCGCGCCGAAGGCGCGGTCAGGTGGGCGAACCAGAACCTTGCGAAGCGGCTGGTACATGGTCTGACAGCCGAACGTCCCACTCATATCGAATTTCCCTCCGAACCGAGATCGTCCACGCGAAGAGGCGTCGCTCGCACCGTGTCGTAGCGGCCAAGATGGACCTTGCCGGGCGGCATGCCTCTCGGCTTGGACACGTCGCGGCACCGCGCCATGTGCACCGCCAGCCGACCGCCCCGGCGGGCCTTGGAGTGGCCGGCGGCCAGGGCCGCGGCGAGGCGTTTTGTTTCCCGGGGCAGAGTCTCCAGACCTTCGGGGTTGCGGACCACGACGTGGGAGCCGGACTCACCGCTGACGTGAAACCAGAAGTCCCGCGGCGAGCCGATCTTGAAGGTGAGGACGTCGTTGTCGGAAGACGTCTTTCCAACCAGGATGACCATGCCGTCGGGGGAGACCACCCGACGGGCAACCCAACGGCCGTGCCAGATCCCGGCATCGGGGTCGGACGGCGGTGGCGGTCCTTTTCTCGGATTCACGCGAACTCCGCCAATATGGGGGCGATGGCCGCAGGATCGTCGGTGACGATTCCTGTGGCACCGCACCCGAACAGTCTTCGTGCGTCGTCAGGATCGTTGACGACCCAGTAGTCGGCCCTCAGCCCGAAGCTCCGCACCCGGTGGATAAAGCTCTCGGCGTCGAGACGGATGGGCCCGCTCCGACGAGGGATCATGGCCGCCTGGCCGCGGATTCGACTCCGGCTGAGGATCGGCGGCAGGAGGCGGCTGATGACAACCTCGGCGCGAGTCAGGGCGGTGGGACCGCCATATCCCAGATCCCGCAGCCTGTGGACGATGGAGCCGTGGAAGCTACCAACTGTCACGAGATGTTCGGCGTTGAAGGACCGAACCGTCTTCAAGACGCTTTCCGCGATCCGCGGGTCGTTGGGTTTGAGATCGACGCTGATGGGAATTCCGGAAAATCTGTCCAACACCTCGACCAGGGTCGGCATCCGCGAAATCCTATCCCCGGTGGCGACAAAGGTCGCGCCGACGTCCCAATTCGAAAGCTCCTCGAGCGAGCAATCGCATACGGAATCGTTGCAGCTTGCCATCCGCTGGCCGTGGGAGTCGTGGGCCACCACCACGTGGCCATCCCGGCTGAGGTGGACGTCGAGTTCGAGCGCGGTGGCGCCGTCGTCCATCGCCTGCCGGAAGGACTCCATGGTGTTCTCCGGCATTCGCGCCGAAGCGCCGCGGTGGCCGAAGAGTCGGAGTTCGTGGTCAACCCAGTTCATACGGCGTCCATTAGAACACTGCCCACATCTCAGTCGAAAGTCGAAAGTTCCCCCACCCTTCCACCCGATTACAGATTTACAGATTACAGATTGCAGATTGCAGATTACAGATTGCAGATTGCAGATTGCAAATTACAGATAAGCTCAATCGCTCATTACGAATTGCGGATTCCGCCCGCCCTCCCGGAGCGCGCGGGGCGCGATGGGCGGGCGTGGTACTTGTGAGCGCACCCCGAACGCGCTCACCCGGTGCCTGGCACCGACAGAACATCATGCCAATTTGCGAAGCATCTCGACCGAAAACTCCTCGAGCGAGTGGAGCTTGAGATCGGCGTCGTGGAAACCGGGCAGATGGAAGTGGTGCGGCGCAGGCACAGCGATCACCCGCATACCAGCGGCCCGCGCAGAACGAACGCCCACCGTGGAGTCTTCCACGGCGACACAGAGGTGGGGAGAGATGCCCAGCTTCCGCGCGGCGGTCAGGTAGACGGCGGGATCCGGTTTGCCGGCCTTCTCATCGGTTCCGGATGCCGTGACCTCGAACGCGTCCTCGAGTCCGAGTTTTCGGACCACTGTGACGATGAGTTCCTCGAAGGACGATGTGGCGAGTCCCACCGCGAAGCCGGCTGCCCGAGCGGCTTCCACGGCCTCCACCGCGCCCGGCATCGCCACCCCGTGTTGTTTCACGAGATCTATCGCCCTGGCATTGATGGCCTTGCCGACGGACTCCTGGCTGGGGCCGGACCACGGGAAGAGATCGAACCAGAATCCCACCAGATCATCGGTGCGCAGACCGGTGGTTCGCTCACAGTCAGCATCGGTGAGGTGCAGACCGACCTCAGCGAACACCTCCCGTTCGGCCCGACGCCAGAGGGGCTCCGAGTCGATCAGCAGTCCGTCCATATCGAAGATCACCGCCCGCATCGGGCTAAGGATACTCGAGGTGAGATTGCCGCGATCAAGTGTGACTTATACAATCGGTCGGCCGAACAGCCTGGAGTACCATGACCGATCTACTCGCCACATGCCCTGCGCTGACAACCATCCTGCGCGATGCCCAGGAAGTGTCCTCCTATCTCTGGGATCGTGGGTGGGCCGAGAGTAACGCCGGGAATCTCTCCATCGACGTGACCTCGGCGGTTGTTCAGGCGGGATTTTCCTTCAGGAAGGTGCGTGACGAACAGTTGGCCTCGCCGCGACCGGCATTGGCGAGACGGGTCTTTCTCGTAACCGGCAGCGGTCGCCGCTTTCGCGATTTTGCGCGCGACGCAGAGCACAACAGCATCCTGATCCGGCTCGACGAGACCGGCTCGGGCTACGAGGTGCTGTGGGGGGGCCTCAACGGTCTCGATTTTCGGCCGACGTCGGAGCTCCCGACTCACCTGCGGTTGCACCAGCATCTGGTGGAATTTGGATCGGCGGACACCGCCGTGCTGCACACCCATCCCACGGATCTCATCGCCCTCACCCACATGCCAGATTGCCGTCACCAGGGTAACCTCAATCGCGTCCTGTGGTCCGTGCTTCCAGAGGTCAAGGTCTATCTGCCGCGTGGGGTGGGTTTGGTGCCCTATCGGGTGCCCGGGTCGGAGGACCTGGCGGTGGCCACCGAACGAGTGGTGCGGGCGGGACACGAGGTGGCCGTGTGGCAGTTTCATGGCTGCCTGGCCCTCGGCACAACGGCGTCCGAGGCCTTCGACCGGATCGACACCGCCAACAAGGCTGCCAGGGTGGCGCTTCTGTGCCGGGCGGCCGGACACCGTATTGGTGGTCTGGGGCCGGCCCAGTTGGCCGAGCTGGAGCGCGAGTTCGACCTCGAGGACTGATCCAGCCGCCCGCCCACCCGCACGCTGGATCCCGGATGGTCACCGCGGCCGGAGGGCGCGAGTGACCTCGGGGAGTGCACTGGGGAGAAAGGCGCACCCCCCGGAGGTGCCTGGCATCCCGATTCGTCAAGATCGACAAACCGATACGTCGCGTCAAGGCGAATCGGCGTGCCTGGCATCCTCACGGGGAGCGCGTTCGGAGAATCAGCGCGCCGAAATGAGGTGGTCGTGCGGCACCGGAAGTACTTGTGGTGCAGGCGTCCCGCCCGCAGTCTGGCGGTCAACCAAGGCCGAAATTGCAGTGAGACGGCTGCGCTACAAGGCTGCTCCGGGTGGGTGGGGATTTTCGATTTTCGAATTATCAGAAATTCCCTCCTGCCGCCTGGGTCCCCGTCGCCAGGCTCCGATCACCCCGGAATTTTTGGGTCCCCGTTCCGCGATGAACTGAGTGGAGGTCCATCCATGAATATACGGGCCATGGTGACTGCGTGCCTGTTGAGTATTCTGGCTGTACATGTCGCGGCTCAGGACTGGCCCGAGATCGCCCTCGAGGAACGGTGGAGCGGTTTCTCCAGGCCGGTCCAGCTCGGCCATGCCGGCGACGGTAGCGGCCGCCTTTTCCTGGTGGAGCAGGCAGGGGTCATCCGGCTCATAGAGGCCGGGGCCGTGCTGCCGGTTCCATTCCTGGACGTCTCGGATCGGGTGAGCTGCTGCGGCGAGCGCGGGCTGCTCGGCCTGGCCTTCCCGCCGGGCTTTTCGGTCAAAGGGTATTTCTACATCAATTACACGAACCCAGCCGGGGAAACGGTAGTGTCGAGAGTCCATCTGTCTGGTGATCCGAACCGCGCGGATCCGGAGAGCGAGGAGGTGCTGCTCACCATCGGTCAGCCCTACTCGAACCACAACGGTGGCCAGATTGCCTTTGGGCCTGACGGCTATTTGTATATCGGCATGGGGGATGGCGGGTCAGCCGGCGACCCGCAGAACAACGGCCAGGATCCGCTGACCTTACTTGGCGCCATGCTCCGGATTGACGTGGAGTCGGGCGACGCACCGTACGGTATTCCTGAGTCCAATCCATTCGCCTTTGACGATGCCCACCAGCCCGAGATCTGGGCAACCGGCCTCCGCAACCCGTGGCGCTTTTCCTTCGATCGAGTGACCGGGGACCTCTGGATCGCCGACGTGGGGCAGAACAGCTACGAGGAGGTCAATTTCCAGCCCGCATCCAGTGCGGGCGGAGAGAATTACGGCTGGCGGATCATGGAGGGCAGTCATTGTTATGACCCGATTCCATGCGATTCCTCGGGTCTGGTGCTGCCGGTGGCGGAGTACGACCACGCGTCCGGGGGCTGCTCGGTGTCCGGTGGTCATGTCTACCGAGGCTTCCGGTGGCCCCGTCTCGACGGACTCTACCTCTATGGAGACTACTGCAGCGGTCGAATCTGGGCTTTGCGGGGTGGCCCCGACGACTGGGAGACGCAAGAATTGCTGAAC
Source organism: uncultured Holophagae bacterium (assembly GCA_963797055.1). Taxonomy (GTDB): domain Bacteria; phylum Acidobacteriota; class Thermoanaerobaculia; order Thermoanaerobaculales; family Sulfomarinibacteraceae; genus FEB-10. The sequence goes on along the minus strand of CAWCOD010000027.1, from coordinate 3,240 downwards.
ACTGGTCGGTCGATCTCAGCCTTTGGAGTCGATGAACTCGGAGCGTTGTACGTACTGGACTACGGAGCGGGCCAGGTGTTGGCTATCACCGACCCAGAAGTGGAGGAGTTGTTCCGGTCGGTGGTCCCGGCGGTGGCCCACGTTACGGGCTCGGGCGGCACGCCGTGGCGCGCGGAACTGGCCATCACCAATTCCGACGGGCAGGAGGCTGAGGTGGATCTGGTGTTTTCCGGCGGCGGCATGACGCTGGAAGGCTCGGCCACCGTGCCACCGGGAGGCGGGGTCGTGTGGCCGGACGTGCTGTTGGATCTCTTCGGTCTTGCTGCAGATCAGCAGGCGGCCGGGGTGGTGGAGGTTCTGTCGAATGTGCCGGTGACGGTCGGCGCCCGCAGCTACGCCGCCCTCGAGTCCGGGACGTTCGGTCAGTACCTCCCGGGGTTGGGGCCGGACGACGGCATCGGTCCCGGGGAGGTGGGCGTGGTCTCTCAGCTCGCACGGTCCGAGAACCGGTACACCAATCTGGGTTTCGTCAATCTTCACGACCAACCGTTGGAACTCGGGGTCACGCTGCGGGGCGCTTCAGGTGCTGGACTCGGCGAGGCGATGATGGTCTCGCTGGATCCCGGCGAGTGGACGCAGCTTTTTGACGTGTTGTCGGGGCTGGGCCAACACGACGCCGCCTCGGCCCGGGTCGAGGTTTTGACTCCTGGTGGGCGGGCGTGGGCCTACGGTTCGGTGATCGACCGGTCGAGCCGAGATCCCACAACCGTGCCGATGCAGCTTCGGTGACTCGAAACCGCCGGGGTCTGGGTTAGTCGATACGTTCGATTCGAACCGGGACGCCGCTGAAGACCGCGGTGCCGATGACCTCGTCCACCAAGTGGTTGTCGGTGACATCGTTGATGCTCGGCCCGGGGTGTTCCGCGGCTGTGGAAAGCCGGACGCCGGTCCTGTTGTGTCCCCAGCCGTGCGGCAGACTGACCACACCGGGCATGACGTCGTCGGAAATTTCCACCGGCGCTTCGATGTGGCCGATCCGCGACCGAACAACCACCCTCTGGCCGGTGGTGACGCCGAGACGGTCTCCGTCCGTGGGGTGGACGAGCAGGGTGCACCGGTCGCGGCCTCTCATCAGCCGGGGAAAGTTGTGCATCCAGGAGTTGTTGCTTCTGAGCTGGCGGCGACCGATGAGTCTGAACGGAACATCATCCGCCGACGTTCCATCGCCTTCAGTCATCAGGCGGTGGAGACGTGGCACATCGGCCTCCATGAGGTCTGGGACGAGTTCGATGCGTCGGTCGTGGGTGCGGAGGCGGCCTGGAAGACAGGGCACGAGGGGGCCGAGATCCACACCGTGGGGGGATCGCTGGAGGGTGCGGAGAGTCAGGCCGCGGCCCAGAGGGTTGATGCCAGACCCATACGGTCCGGTCCGGAGGCCGAGATCAACCAGACGCCGCGGTCCGATCAGGGCCCTCGCGCGGGCTGAGGCCCGAGTTCTCGTCGGTCGCTTGTCGAGTCGGCGTCTGAGCTCCTCGAAGATCTGCCAGTCGTGCATGGTGTCGGCGTCGGCCTCAAACAGCGCCGGTGAGTACCGGGAGACGTTGCGCACCGCCAGCGCGTTGAACACCAGGTCGTAGTGGTCGTGTTCCAGAGGTCCGGTGGGTGGCAGGATCAGATGGGCGTGCCGGGTGGTCTCGTTGAGGTAAAGATCGATGGAGACCATGAAGTCGAGACCGCTCAAGGCTCGATCCAGCCGGACGCCATTCGGCGTCGAGAGCACCGGGTTGCCCGCAACCGTGACCAGGCTTCTGATCCGACCTTCGCCGGGGGTCATGATCTCCTCGGCGAGAACCGAGGCGGGCAGCTCTCCGCCGAACGCAGGGAGCCCCCTGACCCGGCTGGTCCATCGTCCCACCGAACCGGGTCCGACCGTGGACAGCAGATCCACCGCCGGTCGGGTGAAGAGGGCGCCGCCCGCGCGGTCGAGGTTCCCGGTGATGATGTTCAATACGTTCACCAACCACTGGCACAGCGACCCGAAGGCGTGGGTCGAGACGCCAAGCCGCCCGTAGCAGACGGCCGAGGGCGATGTGGCGAAATCACGGGCGACGGTGCGAATCGAGTCTGGATCGACTCCGGTGGGGCCGGCGACCCGATCGGGTGGGTAGTCGGTCGCTAGCGCTCTCATCCGATCGAGACCCGTAACCATTTCCGACAACCTGCCCGGGTCCTCGAGGCCCTCGGCGAGGATGGTGTGGACGATGGCCATCAGGAAGAGCGCATCGGTCCCCGGCCGGATGAACAGGTGGCGGTCGGCGGCGTGGGCGGTTTCGGTGCGCCGGGGATCCACCACGACGAGCCGGCCGCCGCGCCGGCGGAGCTCCTTGAGTCGTCGGGCCATGCCGGGCGCGGTCATGAGGCTGCCGTTGGAAACCACCGGATTGGCACCAAGGATGAGCATGTATTCGGTGCGGTCGACGTCGGGAATGGGCAGCATTAACTGATGGCCGAACATCTTGAGCGCCGCCAGGTGATGGGGCAGTTGGTCCACCGAGGTGGCCGAGAATCGGTTTTTGGTCCGCAGCGCGCGCCACAGTTCAGGGGCGAAGAGCATGGTGCCGTAGTTGTGCACGGCCGGATTGCCGACGTAGGTCCCGACCGCGTCCCGGCCGTGTTCGTTTTGGGTCGCCGCGAGGCGGGCGGCGGTCTCATCGAGGGCAGACTTCCAGGGGACCCTCTCCCAGTTTCCGGCGCCGGTTCGTCTGAGCGGGTGCTTGAGCCGGTCCGGATCGTTGTGGATGTCCTGGAGGGCCACCGCCTTGGGACAGATGTGGCCTCGGCTGAAGGGGTCGTCACGGTCGCCACTGATGGAGACGATGCGACCGTCGTCCACCTCGATCCGCAGGCCGCAGATCGCCTCGCACAGATTGCACGCCCTATAGTGGACCGTTTTCGCCATGGACCGCCCGCCGATGAACTGGAGCCCATCTAACGGATCTGAACACATCAGTCGGTCTGGACCCGCTGGGGTGAATGCCGACGAGATGTCCTACGACTGAACGGGTCGTTACCGATGACCCGTGACCCGGGTCACCGATGTTGCCACTCGAATACAGCCCGACCTCCCCTTGAACAGCGACCCGGGTGGTTTGCTGTGTGCTTTGTGGACCGAAAGCGGGGCCTTCTGATCGAAATGAAAACAGGAATGCTCGGAACGCAAACAGAGGTAAACGCAGGGAT
>CAWCOD010000026.1:0-16508 GCA_963797055.1 uncultured Holophagae bacterium | reverse complement strand
GGCGGGCCCGGAGGCCCGCCTGTGGTCAGTCGTGTTGAAGGCTCAATCAGCCTCAGAGCTCCTTGATCGCCGCCACCATGGGTGGGATGACATCGAAGAGATCGCCGACGATGCCGTAGTCCGCCACCTTGAAGATCGGTGCGTCGGGGTCCTTGTTGATGGCCACGATGACCTTGGACGAGGACATGCCCGCCAGGTGCTGGATTGCTCCGGAGATGCCGGCAGCGATATACAACGTTGGGCTGACCACCTTACCGGTCTGACCCACCTGGTGCTTGTGCTCGATCCAACCGGCATCAACCACGGCGCGAGAGGCGCCCACAGCGCCGCCCACCGCATCGGCCAACTCGCGGATCAAGGCGAAGTTCTCCGGTCCCTTGATGCCACGGCCTCCCGACACGATGATGTCGGCCTCGGCCACGTCGATCTCACCGCCGCCGGTGTCCACGAGTTCTTTGACCACCGCTCGGATCGCCAGCGACAACCCATCGAGTGTCACCACCTCGGCGGTGCCGCCCACTTCCTCGGCGGCGAACACGTTGGGCCGCAGGCTGATCACCTGCGGGACCTTGCCGGCGGTGTCCACGGTGGCAATGGCCTTGCCCGAATACACTGGGCGTTTGGCCACGAGGGTGTCACCGTCCAAGGTGATATCCACTACGTCCGCGAGGGCGCCGACGCCCAATCGCGCCGCCAGCCGCGGCGCGAGATCACGCCCCATGGCCGTACCGGCGAAAAAGACCGCGCCGGGCTGAGTCAATTCGACCGCCTTGGCCACGACCTCGGCATAGCCCTCTGACGAGTAGAGCGCCAGGTTGGGATCATCCGCCACGTAGACCTTCTCGGCGCCGTACGCCCCAAGGCCGGCCGCGGATCCCGCGATCCCTGATCCCGGCAACACCGCGCTGACGGGGCCCGCTCCAAGGCGACGCGCTTCAGACAGGGCCTGCAGGGAGGCCGTCCGGATCTCGCCGTTTCGCTGCTCCACAAAAACGAGAATTCCAGCCATCATCCCTCCCTAGATCACTTTCGCTTCTTCGCGAAGCATCCGGACCAGTTCGGCCGCAGCTCCGGCCGGGTCGTCCTCGCCCTGGATGACCTTACCGGCCTCCTTGGCCGGTGGAAGTTCCAGAACACGCACCCTGTAAAACGGTTCGGCACCCTCCTCGATCCCGAGGGAGGCCACGTCGGTCTTTTCCACCGGCTTCCGTTTCGCCGCCATGATGCCCTTCAGCGCAGCATAACGCGGCTCGTTCAGCCCCTTCTGACATGTCACGACGGCCGGCAAGGGACACTCGACGGTCTCGCGGCCACCCTCGACGTCCCGCCCGGCTACCAGCGCAGTGTCACCGACTTCGAGAGTGATGACGTTGCCCACGTGGGGAAGATCCAGGATCTCCGCCAGCATCTGACCGACCTGTCCCGTGTCGGTGCCAACCCCCTTGAATCCAGTGAGGATCAGATCGTAGGACAGGTCCTTGATGGCAGCGGCCAGGACCTTGGCGATGGTGAAGCTGTCGCCCAGGGTCGCCTCGCCGCCGGTGACGTGAATGGCCTTGTGGGCGCCACGCGCCAGGCAGTCGCGGAGGACCGCCTCTGCGCGATCCGGGCCGTAGGTCACCACCGTCACTTCTCCGCCCTTGGCCTCAGTGATCTGGAGCGCCTCCTCGAGGGCATATTCATCGTAGGGCGAGAGGATCCACTTGATTCCCGTCTCATCGATGGCGCCGTCGGATCCGATCTTTATGACCGACGCCGTGTCCGGAACGCAGGCCACGCATACGATGCAATTCACGCCAAACCTCCTTGTGCTATGGGAAATGAATGGGTATTCATCGCGAGTAGTGTAGCAGAGGAATGCCGAGAGTTTTTCGTGGGCAGGTGGGTTTGCTCCAAAAACCTCCCACCCTTCCCCCCCCCCGGTTTTTGGAGTTATGAATTTTGTCGTGTTGCTCCGAAAAGCGAGGCCGGGAGGGAGGGTGGGAGCTTTCCGGAGCTCAACAGGGTCGTGAAAGTCACTCCTCCGTCGCCTGAAGGCGATGGACCTCATCGTCATAGGCCTCGAGCACCCTGTGGTGTCCGAGGATACCCACCACCTGAGAGGGCGGAGGACCTGTAAGGACCGGCAGGTTCTCATGCTTGAAGGCGGTGAACCGACGAACGGCGGTGTGGAGGTCGTCATCGAGCTCCAGATAGGCCATCGTCTCGGCGGAGACCGCCAGATCCGACGCCACCAAGACGTCCCAAACCTCTGGAGCAGCCATCACCCTGCGCACGTCGGTGACGCTGAACACACCCTGAACCACGCCGTCCTCACCCACCACGGGGAAGGCGTGCTGCTCACTCTGAGCCACGATTTCGAGCACCTTCTGGAATGGCGTCCCGGGAGCCACCACCGTCACCAATTGATCGGGATCCATCACCTCGCGAACCGCGAGGCGTTCGAGAACGTCCACCTGGAAGTCACCGACATGAGCCGGTGAGTCAACCCGACGAGGCACCTGAGCCTCATAGATGCTGGTTCCACGGGTCAAGAGGAAGGACACCGACGTCACGAGCATCATGGGCACCAGCAGCGTGTAGGAACCGCTCATCTCGGCCACCATGATCAGCGATGCGATGGGGACCTTGGCCACTCCCGCGAAGAACCCGCCCATGCCCACCAGAACGCAGGCGGCCGCGGGTGGTGCGAGGGCCGGAGCCACCCTGTTCGCAAGGGTCGCGAATACCGCCCCGGTCACGCCGCCGATGACGAGTGACGGTGCGAAGACCCCACCCGAGCCGCCGGACGAGATCGTGAAGGACGTGGCCACGATCTTGGCGGGAATCAGGAGAACCAAGATCAGCAGCGGGATCTGCTCCTCCATGGTCAGCTGTATCCAGCCGTACCCGCCGCCCATCACCTGCGGCAATGCCAGGGCGACGAGAGCGACCACAAACCCGCCGATTGCTGGCTTGACGATGGCGGGCACCTGCATCGGCCGGAATATATGGTCGCGCACGCCGTAGAAGGTCGAGATGTAGATCCGTCCAATGATTGCGACAACGATGCCGAGGATCAGGTAGGCGGCAAGCTCCTGCGGGCGCACGAAACGGGGAATATCAGCGGCGAAGATGGGTTCCCAACCGGTGAGCATGGAATTGACGACGTAGGCGACGATGGATGAGATGATCGCAGGAATGAGCGCTTCTGACTCGTACTCGTTGTCGGAGTACAGCACCTCAACGGCGAACAGGGCCGCACCCAGCGGGGCCCGGAACATGCCACCGATACCGGCCGCCATGCCGGATATCACCAGCACGCGCCGGTCGTAAACCGGGAGCCGGATGACGTCCGAAAGATACGACGCAAAGCCGGCGCCCACCTGGGCCACGGGCCCCTCGCGACCGGCCGACCCGCCGGAACCGATGGTGATGGCCGACGCCAACAGCTTCACCGGCGCCACCCTGCGCCGCAACACCGCACCCTTGCGATGGTAGGAGTTGATCACCGCGTCGGTGCCGTGGCCTTCGGCCTCAGGGGCGAAGGTCTGAACGACCCAGCCCACCAGAAGCCCGGCCAAGGGCAGCACCAGCAGCAGCATCCACGGCCGCGCCGGCAGGTGCCAGGATCCAATGTGGGTGCCGTGGCCCGGCGGCCTGAATTCCGCAACCCGATGAAGAAGCGCCGATTGAACGCCGTCCACACCCCAGGTGAGCAGCGCGCCGCCGAGACCGGCAACGACACCGATGAGACTGGCGAGGATCAGCCATCGACCGAAGTTATAGAGGTCGATCCTTGTCGCAAACCTCGCGATGCTGTCGAACCATTCTCTCGGGAAGATTTTCACTGTCGTCCTCAGACTGTTCCTGGCCTGCGCCCGACGGATCCGGGATCAGTCGACTCGGCCGACAACGAGGCACGCGTTGGTGCCGCCGAAGCCGAAGGAGTTGCTGAGGGCCACCCGAACGTCAGTCTCGCGGGCGGTGTGGGGGACGTGGTCGAGATCATCACCGGGATCGGGCTCATCGAGGTTGATGGTGGGGGGAACCACGCCCCGGGTCAGGGACAGCAGGGCGACACCGAACTCATACGCTCCGGCGGCACCAAGCAGATGACCGGTCATGCTTTTGGTGGAGGACACCAACACCTTGCGGGCATACTCACCGAAGACCTCCTTGACGGCCACCACCTCGACTGAGTCACCGGCGGGAGTGGAGGTCCCGTGGGCGTTCACGTAGTCCACCTGATCGGGATTCACACCCGCCTCGTCGAGAGCCGCGCGCATGACTCGTATCGCTCCGTCTCCGCCCGGACTGGGCGCAGAGATATGGTAGGCATCGCCGGACATGCCGAAGCCGAGGATCTCACCCAGTATGGAAACCCCACGCCGACGCGCGTGCTCGTACTCCTCGAGGATGACCATCCCGGCGCCCTCTCCCATGACGAATCCGTCGCGGTCTCGATCCCACGGCCGAGAGGCGCGTTTTGGTTCGTCGTTTCGGGTGGACAGGGCCCGCATATTCGAGAAGCCCGCGACCGCAATGGGCGTGAGTGCCGCTTCGGCCCCACCGGCGATGATGACATCCGCATAACCGTGTCGGATATAGAGCGTAGCGTCCCCGATGGCGTGAGCAGAGGTCGAGCAGGCGGTCACGGTCGCCATGTTGGGTCCCTTGGCACCGGTTCGCATACTGATCAACCCAGATCCCATATTGACGATGGCACCAGGGATGAAGAACGGAGACACCCGCCGGGGGCCCCGTTCAAACAGGATCCGGTTGTTGTGTTCGATGGTCTGGAAGCCGCCGATGCCGGAGCCGACCACCACCCCGACCCGGTCCGCGTTCTCATCGGTGATCTCGAAGCCCGAAGACTCCAGAGCCATCTCTGAGGCCGCCACCGCGTAGTGAACGAATGGATCGAACTTCCTGGCTTCCTTGGCCGTGAACCAGTTGAGGGGATCGAAGCCCTCTATCTCACACGCGATCTTTACCGCAAAGTCGGATGTATCGAAACGGGTGATGAGTCCGGCCCCGTTGCGGCCCTCGATCAGGCCCTGCCAGTTCTTCTCGGTCCCGATGCCCAGCGGAGACAGCAGTCCCAGGCCGGTGACCACCACCCGGCGCGACATGTCAGCTTTCCGTGCTCGTCTTCAGGAATTCGACGGCGTCCTTGACAGTGGCGATTTTCTCCGCGGACTCGTCCGGAATCTCGACCTCAAACTCCTCCTCGAACGCCATGACGAGCTCGACCACGTCGAGTGAATCCGCGCCGAGATCGTCGACAAACGACGCCTCCAATGTCACCTTGTCCGCGTCAACTCCAAGTTGCTGGACAATAATTTCTTTCACTTTCGCAACGACATCCATGTGCTTCCCTCCTCGGTTGTTCTCTCATCAACTCCGAACCCGACACCCGACGCTGCGATTCCGTGGCGCGGCGCCAAACCACCGGGCCGAAGCTCTCTCGGGCTTGGTAGAACACGTGATAGCATACAGCGATCACACGCGCAACCCCACCCAATTTCCTTGACAATGGTCGAAAAAAGGAGTACTCAGCCGTTTGAAGGCGCACTCCGCCTCCAAATAGGAGAAAAGCATGGAAGCCTACCTGACAGCGAAAGAAGCCGCCGAATACCTCAAACTCGCCGAGCGGACTCTGGTTCGATTGGCCCACGAGGGGAAGATCCCCGGTGTGAAAATCGGCGGTCAGTGGAGATTTCGCCGCGCTCTGTTGGACGAGTACCTCGACACCCTGGCTTCCGAGTCGGTGGGCACCGGAGGAATTGCGCCAAACCAAGTCACCGATGCGCCGTTGACCGAGATCCTCACGAAAAATCAGATCATACCCGACTTGGTGGCGAGCGACCGCACCGACGTCATCCACGCCATGGTCGAACAGGTGACCGACCTCGGCCTCGTCAAGGACCAGGCCTGGTTCGAGGCGGCCCTCGCCGCCCGGGAGCGTTTGGTCCCGACAGCCGTTCCCGAGGGCATTGCGTTTCTCCACGCCCGACGTCGTGCTGCCGACAAATTTCCCAAGCAGTTCATCGCCATGGCCCGGTCGCCGGAGGGTGTGATCTTCGGTTCGCCCGACATGGGCAAGACCCAGATCTTCTTCCTCTTGGCTCTGCGGAATGACGCCCTCCATCTGCGCTGGCTTTCGCGGTTGGCCTGGATCGTGCGCAGCCCCGGTCGACTCGGCCGATTGATCGAAGCCAACTCTGCGCAGGCCATCCTTGACGTGATGTTGGAAGGGGCGGCGGCGCTTCCGGCCTCGCTGCGGCCAAAGGGTTAGCCACCGCCACGAACCCCTGTGAGCATGTCGGTGCCAGGCACCGCCGCAGATGTGTCGACCTCGTACTACGACTCGATTTCGACGGTGCCTGGCACCGGCCCCCGCGTTCGCTTCGATTCACCTATTTCGACGCGCCCATCTCCCCATAGCGCTCCCCGAGGTTACTCGCGGCCGGTGGCCGCGGTGACCAGCTGTCACCAGCGGGTGGCCGTATGGCCGCTGATCCCACTCGCAGGATCGGAAACGGCCGCCGCACCCGGCCACGGCCACTACCGCTGCCGCCGGCAGGTTGCCCGGCACGCCCGCCCACCGCGCCCTTTCACGACCCGGGAGGGTGGGTGGAAACGTTCAACGTTTAACTTTCAACTTCAAGGTGCCTGGAGTGGCACGCCCGCCCACCGCGCCCTCACGCTCCGGGGGGGCGGGGGAATCTGCAATCTGCAATCTGCAATCTGCAATTCGCAATGGCGTAGAATCGGCGCATGAAGATCGCCCTCATCGGCACCCACGGAGTCGGCAAGACCACGTTGTGCTTCGATCTGGCGGCCCGGCTGAAACGCCGCAACGTGGACGTTGACATCGTTCGCGAAGTGGCGCGGCGATGCCCTCTCCCCATCAATCAGGAGACCACGGTGGCGGCTCAAGAGTGGATTCTCCTGACTCAGATCGCCTGGGAGATCGAGGCCGAAGCGGCGCACGAAACCGTACTTTGCGACCGGTCGGTCTTGGACAACTACTGCTACATGGTCCACGCGGCCGGCAGCCATCCCGCGTGGGAGCGAATGTTCGACTACTGGCTGCCCACCTACGATCTCCTGGTCCATGTCCCCATGTTGTCCAGCCCCTCGTTCGACGGCGTCCGTGCAGTCGATCCGGGATTCCAGGAACAGATCGATGACCTCATCGAGGGTCTCATAACCGCCCGCGGTCTGACCCCGCTGCGTCTCGATCCCGACAGTCAGGACGAGTGGGGGGCCGACATCATGGAGAGGCTGCTGCCGGAGCTCGAACCCACGCTTCCGCTGTTTCCCGACGATCAGGATTGATTCAACCCGCCCATCTCCCAACCGCCCTCCCCGAAGGCGCGTCTCTCGGAGGTGCCTGGCATCCCGATTCGCCAACGCCGGCCGGCCGATTCGTCTCGCTGGGGCGAATCGGCGTGCCTGGCATCCTCACGGGAAGCGGGACGACGAATCGGGGAGCAACGAAGGACCCCAAGCTGGCCACGATCGAGCCTCCAGCCCCTCACCGCGCCCATCTCCCCACAGCGCTACCCGAGGTTGCCACCCTCGTATTTCGATCTCCATGTCGGTGCCAGGCACCGCCGCAGATGTTGCGATCTCGTGCTCCGATGCGATTTCGACGGTGCCTGGCACCGGGTGAACGCGTTCGCGGCGCGCGTGAGGACGGCACGCCCGATCATCGCGCCCTCTCGTGATCCGGGTGGGCAGGTGGAAACGTTCAACGTTTAACGTGTAACGTTTTACTTTCGACTTTGGACTGTCGAGCGAATTGACAGCGATCGACGTGAATGTGACGCTTGAAGTTATGAAACGCGACGTCGATCTCCTTATCCGAGGCGGCATCATCCTGCCCATGATCGAGACGACGACTACTTTGTGGGCGACCTCCTGATCGACGGCGGACGTATCGTCGAGGTCCTCCGCGGGGAGAGCGCGAACGACACAACGCTCGGCAGACGCTCGATGCATCCGCCGCGGTCGTACTCCCGGCTTCATCCAGGGTCACGTGCACGTGGTCCAGTCGCTGCTCCGGCACCAAGCGGAGAACGTGGAACTCCTGCCGTGGCTCCGGGACTACACCTGGCCCTATGAGGCGTCTCTCGACGGCGACGGAGTGGAAGCGGCGGCCGAACTCGGTATCGCCGAGCTTTTGTGCGGTGGAACCACCACCGCGCTGGATTTCGGCACCTGCCACCACCACGACCGGGTCTTCCAGGCTGCCCAACGGTTGGGCATTCGGCTGGTCTCGGGCAAAACCCACATGGATATGGGGTCCGATGTGCCCGATGGCCTCCTGGAGGACATCGATCAATCCCTGGCAGAGGCCGATGAGCTTGGCGACCGCTGGCACGGCGCCGCCGGCGGACGCCTGCGTTATGCTGCGGCCCCCAGATTCGCCCTGTCGTGCAGCCGCGAGCTGTTGGAGGGTTGCGCGGCCCTCGCCAGGTCCAGAGGCTGGCTCCTGCAAACCCATGCCAGCGAGAACGTGGATGAGGTGACGGCGGTACGAACCGCCACCGGTCTCGGCAACATCGACTATCTGAGCGACGTGGGGCTGGCGGGCGACGACGTCATTCTGGCCCACGGTGTCCACCTCGAATCGAGCGAAATCGACAGTCTGGCCGCGGCCGGGACCAGAATCTGCCACTGTCCCGGAACCAACCTCAAATTGGGATCAGGGATCGCCGATGTCCCTCGTCTCGTGGGCGCGGGGATTCCCGTTCTTATTGGCGCCGACGGCGCACCGTGCAACAACCGCCTGTCGATCTTTCACGAGATGGGCCTCACCGCCACGCTTCACAACCTCCGCCACGGACCCGCCGCGTTGCCGGCGACCACAGTGCTTGCCATGGCCACCCGGGAGGCGGCCCGTGCCCTCCACCTCGGCGACACCACCGGAAGTCTCGAGGCGGGCAAGGCCGCGGACGTCACGGTGATCGACCTGGGCGGCTGGGCGCTCCAGCCCGCCGGACATCCCGCGACTCGGATCGTCCACGGCGCCACGGCGGCTGACGTGCGGCACGTCGTTGTCGACGGCCAACCGGTGGTCGTGGATGGCGCACTTTGCAACGCAGACACCGGTGAAATGGGTGAGAAGATCCGCAGCGCGTGGCAGGCCACCAGGAGTCGGATGGAGCGCTTGGCCCCATGAGCCCAGCGGTCGAGATTGGTGAACCCCGGACTCAGAGACGTTTCCGACGGGAAGAAAACTCCCCCAAAAGCGGGTTGCACGGTATTCAACGCCATCGACCAGGCGTGAGTGGAGGAGATCATTGGCCGTTCGGCCCATATTGATTTACGGTGACCCGCGGCTCGAGGCCCCCAACGAGCCCGTTGAACGATTCGACGACGAGCTTCAGGAGATCATCCAAGATCTGTTTGAAACCGGTTGGAAGGCGCCGGGCCTGGGGCTCGCCGCGCCTCAAATCGGACTCAATCTGCGGCTCGCGACCGTCGACCTCTCGGTGGGCAAGGACCCCGACGCCCCCATCGTTCTCGCCAACCCCAAAATCGTGGAAACCGAGGGCAAGGTCTCCCTCGAAGAGGGTTGTCTTTCATTCCCTGGTCTCTTCACCACAATCAGTCGGCCCCGAAGGCTCGTCGTGAAAGCACAAGACGCGTATGGCGAGTGGCGGTCCTTCGACGCCGATGGGCTGTTCGCCCAGGCCGTCTGCCACGAGGTGGATCACCTGGACAGCACGCTACTGGTCCATCACCTTCGTGGTGTGAAGCGACAGATGTTCATGCGACGGGTCGCCAAGATGCGCAAGCTGGGCGTCTGGTCGGCCACCGCATAGCGGAATTTTGAATTCTCAATTCTCAATTTTGAATCGACCCCCTCACCCCCGAGAAAGGTTGGGGCGGGTGGGTGAAAATGCAAAATTCAAGATTTAGATTTCAAAATTCGGTATGAACTATAGGTTCCTGGGGAGCTTGTCGCGGGGGTTGCCCTGGTAGAGATCCGCAACCCGTCTCGCGGTCTCCTCTCCGGCGGGTGAGACGACCTTTGGAACCGTGATTTCCACCGTGTAGAGATGATCTCCGTAGGCCCTGGTCTTCTTGTTGCGAACGCCCTTGCCGCGCAACCTGAAGACCCGGCCAGAATCGGTTCCGGCAGGGACCTTTGCCCGAACTGGACCGTGGATGGTGCCGACCTCTATCTCCGCCCCCCTGTACGCCTCGGAGAACGTCACCGGCACAGTTGTCAAGACGTTGTCGCCCTCCCTTTTGAAGAAGGGATCGGGGCGCACTTTGACACGAACGTAGAGGTCACCCGCCGGACCACCGTCGGTGCCCTCTGCTCCCCTCCCAGCGACGCGTACCCGGTTGCCATCGGCGATTCCCTCCGGAATCTTGACCCGGAGGCGCTCGGTGTTGACAACACCGCCAACGCCGTGGCAGGTGGGACAGGCCGCACCACCGCCCGCCGAGCCGCTGCCGCCGCAACTGGCGCACTGGACCTGGCGCTGAACCGGCAACGTGACCGTTGTGCCGCGTACGGCATCGACAAAGTCGATCTCCATCGACGCTTCGTAATCCGGTCCTTTCTGAGGAACCACCCGGCGCCGGCCACCCCCCCGGCCGCCAAAAATATCGCCGAAAATGTCTCCGAGATCTCCCATGTCGACCTGGTATCCCCCCAGGTCCTGCCACTCGGCCCGGCCCCTGCTTCGGCTAAAAGGATCAAAGCCGGCGTCAGGGATATTGTCCACCCGGCCGTAGGTGTCGTACTGCTTTCTTTTCTCGTCGTCCGACAGCACGGCATACGCTTCCTGGATCTCCCGGAACTTCTGTTCGGCATCGGCATCGTCCGGATTTACGTCCGGGTGATACTTGCGGGCAAGTTTGCGGTAGGCCTTCTTGATCTCCCCGGCTTCCGCGTCACGCGATACGCCAAGGCTCTTGTAATAGTCGCCAGCCACTCTCTCCTCCTGAACTCGCCGGTCCATGGGGGCGCCCTGTGTTGAGGACGGTCCCCAATTCGGGGCGCCCTGAATAGAATATGAGCGAACTCTTGTAAAATTTCAACACCTTCGCACCGAGTGCCCGCCGCGGCTACAATAACAAGGTGGTACAAGACCCGACTTCCGCTCGCCGGTGGCCCTGATGTTCACCCTGGTCGGCCGCGCCAAGGCCGTTGCCCCGCTCGCCATAGCCCTGGCCCTTGCGGCGGTGATCAACATGTGGTCGGTCATCCCAGGGATCGAGGAGTTTGCCGGGGGGATCTTCTCTCGGGCCCTCGGTCAGCCGGTGATTCGATACGCCGGCAATGCCATCGTGGCGGCCCTGGGCATCTGGGGATTGCTGCAGCTCCTCAGAGGCGGAAGCCCCCGAGAGAGGATGGCCCGGGCTGCGGAGCGGCGTCGGGACTATCTTGGCGCCGCAGAACTCTACCTCGAGGATGGCCAACAACGCCGCGCCCTGGAGTTGTTCCGCAAGGCCCGAGCCTGGCGACCAGCCGCAAACCTCGCGGTCGAACTCGGACTGCGGGAAGAGGCCGCCGGTCTGATGCGTCGTTCCGGCGGGCGCGACCTGACCGAAGCCGCGAGAATGTACCGGTCCCTTGGAAACCGTGACGCAGCCGTGAAATGTGACCATGATCTCGCGCAGTGGCTCACGACCCAGGGACACTACCCCGAGGCGATCGAGGTCTGGCTTCGTGCAGGCAACGCCAAGAGAGCCCTTCGCACAGCGCGGCTCGCTTTGGACGAGGGCCGGCTCAGGCCGTCGGACCCTACCTACGCCGCCGCACGCCGAGCGGCCCAGGAAACCGGCGACCACAACACCCTCGCGCGTCTGTTCGAGGCGGAGGGGGCATGGCACCGCGCAGCTTTCGCATGGCGGGAGGCCGGTGATCACGAGCGCGCGGCCGCCAACTTCAGACGATCGGGACGGCTTGAGGAGGCAGCCGAGGAAGAGGGGGCAGCCGGACGGCCGAAACAGGCGGCGCAGCTCAGGATTCGGCAATTGCGGGAGCTCCAGGAACGTCTCCGTTTGAATACGGCGCGGGGCGATTTGGGATCCTCGGAAACACGACAACTGAAGGCACAGATCAATCTGGAAACCGAGAGTTTGATCACCCATCTCGACCGGCTGGGGATGGAACGCGAGATGGTGGACGTCATGCAATCGGCCGGCCGAATCGAGGACGCTGTCGAACTCCTGGCCAATGACGGCAATGAGGCCGCGGCCGCGGAGATTGCCCGCGACGCCGAACGGTGGGATCTTGCAGCTCAGATGCTCGCCCGACTGAAACGTTGGGGTGACGCCAGCGACATGTTTGAGTTGGCCGGAGACCTGGAGCACGCCGCCGCATGTGCTGAACGGGCCGGTGAAGACGCACGCGCGTTGCAGCTCTATCGCACTCTGAATATGCCCGAGAAGGCGGCCCACTGTCTCGCAAGGCTTGGCAGCCTCCAAGACGCACTCCTGGAACTCCATCGCCAGGGCCGGCTTGACGAAGCCTGCAACATCCTTCGCAGCTACCCTGGGCCGGTGCCCGACATCCCTCAGGTGATTCTGGACATAGCGGACCGGGCCCACCAGAGGGGCTCGGTCGAGCAGTCCATCGCCTGTCTGCAGCGGGCCGTGGTGGGAGTCGCCCTGCAACCCTCTCGACTCGGCCCCGCGATAGCTCTCGCCCGTCGCCTGAACGAGGCCGGGGAATCCGACGCTGCCATGGCCCAGGTGGACCGGATCCTCGCCTTTGACTACTCACACGACGACGCTCGTTCGCTCCGGGCAGAAATCGAACGTGGTCAAACCACAGAGGACCCCGCCACCACTCAGCCCTCTCGAAGAGGGTCGAAACAAACCAAAGGCGAGCATCGACCACCACCGGCCCAACAACGTTACGAGATCCTCACCGAGCTCGGAAGGGGCGGTATGGGAGTGGTCTACAAGGCCCGTGACACTCGACTCGACCGAGATGTGGCCATCAAGGTTCTGCGGACCACCTCCGCGGAGGAGGCGGCCCGGCTCGAGCAGGAAGCCAAGGCGGCGGCCACGCTCAACCACCCGGGCATCGTGACAATCTATGATTTCGAGGCCGGCTTCGACGGCTATTTCATCACCATGGAGTATGTCCCTGGCGAGGCTCTCGATCACGTGATCCGCACTCAGCCGGAACGCATCCAGAGGGACCTCCTGACGATCCTGGTCCGGCTCGCTGATGCGGTGGCCTACGCCCACAGTCACCAGGTCATCCACCGCGATCTCAAACCTGGCAATATCCTGCTGACACCGAACCAGGAGGTGAAAATCCTGGACTTCGGGATCGCAGCCAGGCTCGACACCGGAGCAACCGCGGGTCCGGCAGTGTGCGGCACTCCCTACTACATGGCACCGGAACAGATCCGCGGCCAGGACACCTCCCCGGCCACGGACATCTACGCCCTCGGCGCCACCTCGTTCCACCTGGCGACCGGACAACCTCCGTTCAAGGAAGGTAACGTCATCGAGGCCCATTTAACACAGAAGGCGCCCGACCCGTTGGAACTGGCACCCCATCTCCCCAACGGAATCGGGGCAGTCATTCTCCGGTGCCTCGAGAAAGACCCCACCCAGCGGTACACGTCGGCGGAGGAACTCCGTGAGGCCCTCGTCGGCATCACGTCCTGAACCGATGCCGAGAATCTCGCGGCGTCCCGAGGTTCGATTTCTTGTGTTGTTTGTCGTGATCCTCGCTCTTTTATTCACGGTGGTCGCCGTGCGCCAGGTGAATGACGCCATTGTCGTGCCCTACACGGCCTTCATCGCCCGCATATCCGGGGCTGTTCTGTCGGTTTTTGGCGAACAGATCACCGTTTCGGGCTGCGATCTGCATTCTCCTCGTTTCGCCGTCACGATCTACAACGGGTGCAACGGACTGATCACCAGTCTGATCGTACTGTCCGGCATCCTCGCGTTCCCAGCGCCGCGACGAAAAAAATTGGTGGGAATTCTCGCGGGATTGTCGATCATCCAACTCGTCAATCTGATACGCATCGTCTCGCTGTACTACATCGGTGCCCTCATGCCGGAGTATTTCAACGCGTCACACATCGTCGTGTGGCAATCGCTGGTGATCCTGGCGGGAGTCGTGCTGTGGATCGTGTGGGCGCGGTGGGCAGCTGCGACCGGGAAGACCGCCCCATGAAGGCACGCAGTAGCCCGGACACTGCGGTCTTCGGGAACTTCCTTTCACGGCTGCCCATCGCCTTGGCCGTGGCACTGGCAACGTGGCTCGTCCTTCGCCCTGCCCTGGACACAATCCAATGCGGCCTGGCGGAGATGATCATCCGTGGTTACGAGCAGCCCAGGGTCACGAGGCTGGTGCCGGAGGATCATCGCGCCCAGATCCGACGCAGCGATCTCCACGCCCAATCCGCGGTGCCCACGGTCTCCCTCACCGAGACCCACTTCAACACGATCGTATTGCTCGCTTTGTTCTTGGCCATGCCCAGACCGTGGTCTCGACCTCAGGCGGAGCGGCTCGTCATGGGATGGTGCGTCCTGCTCGGGCTGCAGACCTTGAACCTCGTCTTCCATGTCAAGTTCATCTACGCCACGGCGCTGGGCGACTGGAGTCTCCAGCACTACTCGGCAGTGAGTCGAAACATCTATGGATTCCTCCAGTATTTCACCGACCTTCCGGGGCGGTTCGCCTCGCCGTTTCTGATCTGGATTGGTTTCAACTGGGATCAGGTCATGGGGATGATCTCTGCAGACGTCGGGAAGAGAGGGTAGGGAGAATTCGAAATTCGATATTCGAAGGGCCCCTACCTGTTACGTCGCAGATACCGGTAGTCCGGGATCCCGTACTCCTTGATCTTGGCAATCAGTGCACCCCGGGACAGGTTGAGATTCCGGGCCGCCTTGCTCTGATTCCCCATGGTCCTACGCAACACGCGGTCGATGATCAACCGTTCCACCGCTGGCACGACGATCTTGAGATCGTCCTGGGCCATCAGCGACGCCGTTTCGATCTCGTCGCCGTCCGTCGGAGCGCCGATCACGCGACCGCTGGGGTGTGCCGGCACAGTGCCACGAACCATCTCACCCTCCGGAGTCGCGGAAACCAGCCGACGCAGCTCACCGAGCAACTCGGTCATCTCGCCCTCGAAGGGATGTTCGAGGAGAGAATTGAGGGTCTCCAGCTCGATGCCGCGAATCTCCTTGTCCTGCTCGGCACCGATGGTATCCAGCAACCGCACCACGAGAAGCGGCAGGTCCTCTCGCCGCTGATTGAGGGCGGGAATCCGCATGATGTGTCTCTGGAAGAGGTTGTATAGGGTCGAATCGAGACACCCCTCGTTGACCAGTGCCATACAATCGGACTCGGTGGTGGCGATCCACCGTACGGCCGGCCCATAGCCCGTATCCACGTCGTGCGAAATGGCGGCGGCCACCTCGCGCTGCATTGCCGGGGAGAGCTTGTGCACGTCCCTGATGACCACCACCGAACCCTTCGCGCGTTCCGCCAGACTGGTACCAACCTTCTGATCGGACGAGGATCCGAAGAGGGCGAGACGGAAAGCCTCGTCATCACCCTCCTTGACCTGAATCGCCTGGACCGGCAGGTCGCCGGTGGGATGGATGGACGCGATCTGGGACGCCACGGACATCCGACCAGACCCTGGCCTGCCGCACAACAGGACCGGGAAGGTGGATCTCGCGGCCTGCACGACGCTGTCCCGCAAAACACGGACCGCCTGAGACGAACCGGGCAGTTGTTCCTCGGTGCTCTTGCGGGCCGCGTCCTCCCACGGACCATAGAGCGAGCTCGAATTCTCCACCCGTTCCCAGTGCACCGCGAGCATTCTGGCGAGTTCGGCCAGCAGAACCTGGTCGTGTTCGAGGTCGTTTTCCACCGTTTCCGCGATGAGGTAGGCGTGAGAGTCCAGGGCTCCCCGCGACACCGGGTAGATCAGGAGTTCCCGGCCGCCCAGCCGGAGGATCGCGTACCGTCCTCCGGTGCTCAACTCGTCGAAAGTCCGAGCCGGCAGTTTGGGCACCTCTCCAGTCCACTGCGACACCACCGGCTGGAAGCGGCCGTTCTCGTCGAGCCAGGCCAGCATGGCCTGCCGGTTGGTAAAGAAGTTATGAAGAAGGTGCGCAGAGATGGGACGAGATCCGATCGGACTCCGGACCTGAAGATCTCCACCATGTGATGGCGCCCCTCGGAGATGCGATTGGGCTCGGAGTAGAGCACGACCTCTGATCTCGATCGGGGTGATTTCGTGGCATCTTCCGAAGCCGATGACGACGCCTGAGTATCGGAACCATCGACCAATTCGACGTCGGTCACCTCCGTACCCATCCCCTTGAACACGACGGTGGCACTGCCGATCCGGATTCGGTCCCCCACCCGGAGCACACCTCTCGATCGTCGTTCTCCATTGAGTACGACGACCTGCCTCGGCTGTGCGAGGAAGGTGTAGACCTCTCCGTTGCGCTGGATCACGACGTGTCGCGGCGCCACACCGGGCGATCTGAGAACGACA
>CAWCOD010000025.1:0-38740 GCA_963797055.1 uncultured Holophagae bacterium | reverse complement strand
CGGAAAACAGACTATGGGCCGGTCAAGATTCCACAAAGGAAGGCGGATACCAAGAAAACCCCACGAGAAGTCGCCGGGAACATCGTACTGCCTGCAGCGCGCCCACACGGCTCCGGTCGGGCGGGGGATCTCATAGCCCCATAGCCTTCTAGCGGGTGGGCAGGTGGGAACCTTTAACTTTCAACTTTCGACTTTTAACTTTCTACGACCGCAAGTGCTGGAGCAAGATCCCCGCAGCCACGGCCACGTTGAGGGATTCCACCTCGCGGTCGAGCGGAACGACCACCGTCCCCTGGGACGCCTCCAGGGCCGGTCCGGAGATTCCAGCCCCCTCTGCGCCCAACAGCAGCAGGACCGGTTCGGTCGGGCGCCAGACGTCGATGGGATGCCCCGAGGTTCCGCTGGCCCACACCTCGCCACCCCCGAGGGCGACCCGCTCCGCAGCCCCCGTCAGCAGGGCATCACGCTCGATGGGAAGCCGGAAAACCGCCCCGGCCGAACCTCTGACCGAAGTGGGGTGGAAGGGGTCGGCGGATTGGGGCGACAGCAGAACGGCAGCGCCGCGGAGGGCAGCGGCACACCGAACGATCGCCCCCACGTTGCCGGGGTCCTGGATTCCATCCAGATACAGTGCCACTCCGCTGGTTCCGGACCACGGTTTCAGCGGCGGCTCGTCCACTACCGCCAGCACGCCTTGCGGATGCCGGGTCGGCGAAATATCCGACAACACCTTGCCGTCCAACGCCCACACCGAGTCGGCCGCGGATTCGATCTCCGGGTCGGCGTCCACCCCGGCCTCCAGATAGAGCTCCCGCAACGGCACACCCCAACGGATCAGGTCGGCCACCAACCTCCGCCCGTCCACCACGACCTCGCCGGGCCGACGGTCGCGAACTCTCCTCCGAAGCTCCTTGACGCGCGCGCTGTGTTTCCCCAATGTCTCCATAGCTCCGATTCCGTCCCGTTCCCGCCACCGTCCTCACAAACAACTGTACACGGACCGACACGCCGATGGTCCTCCGCGGACCTTTGGCGGGAACGGGACGGAATCGGAGAAACAAAGCCGACCTTTGACTCGTGAGCGCCATCGCAAGTGGCTTTTTTCACAACCATCTGAGATAATCCCCTCCCTGTCGATTCGTGCCTGAAAACAGGCACGAGTAGGGAGCACCCAACATGAGCATTTCCCTGATCGCCAAGACCATCAGCGAATCGGCCACCCTCAAGCTCAACGAGACCGCGGCCATCCTCAAGGCCAAGGGCGACCCCGTCATCCACCTCGGTGGCGGCGAGCCCAAGGGCAAGGCCCCGCTCGATGCGATTTTGGCCGCTGCGTCGCTGCTGAACTCGGCCGAGGTCCGGTACACCCCACCCGACGGCATCCCGGCACTCAAACAGGCCATCATTCGTTACACCGAGGAATTCTACGGTTGGAAGCCTGCTCCCGAACAGGTAATGGCCTCCGGCGGCGCCAAACAGGCGATCATGTCCGCGCTCCACGCCATATTGAATCCCCAGGAGGAAGTGATCTTCCCGGTCCCCTACTGGGTGAGCTATCCCGAGATGGTGAAGCTCGTCGGCGCCGTTCCGGTGCCGGTGACTCCGGAGGACGGATCCTTCATTCCGAGGATCCAGGACATCGAACAGGTGGTGGGCTCCTACACCAAGATGGTCATCCTGAACAGCCCCAACAACCCATCTGGAGCGGTCTACCCGGCCGAGTTTGTGGCCGATGTGGTGGAGTTCTGCGAGAAACGCGGGCTGTATCTGATGATGGACGACATCTATCACCGTCTGCTCTTCGACGGACAACGACCGATCAATTGCTATGACTACGCAAAGGACCGCAGTGACAACTCCAAGCTGATCGTCATCAACGGCGTGAGCAAGCAGTACGCCATGACCGGTTTCCGGATCGGCTGGGCGGTGGCCAACCGCAACCTCGTCGAGGTCATGACCAACATCCAGGGCCACGAGACGTCGGGTCCGTCGGCGCTGCTCCAACACGCAGCGGTGGGCGCCATCAACGGCATCCAGTCGAGCGTCGACAACATGCGCATGACCCTGGAGAACAACCGCAACGTCCTCATGGAACAGCTTCGCAGCTTCGACGGCGTGCATATCGAGGAGCCGGGAGGGACTTTCTACTCCTTCCCCGACTTCAGCCACTACGACAAGGACTCCATCCGCCTTTCCAAGTTTCTGCTCGACAAGGTCCAGGTGGTGACGGTGCCGGGAGCCGAATTCGGGAAGGAGGGTCACCTCAGGCTGAGCTTCTGTGGCTCCATCAAGGACATCACCGAAGGCATCGAACGCATCAAGTGGGCCCTCGATCCGAATTCACCCAACGAGCTCTATATCGGTGAGCGCAAACTGGTGAGGGACTGGACATGAGCAAGTATCTCGAGTTCGACACCCCCGCAATGGCCCAGGCCGGCGATCTCAAGAGCCGTTTCGGGCTGAAGAACCACGGCCTCCTCTACCTCGACAACGTCTACTGGAATCTCCCTGAGGCCGCTCTGTATGAGGAGGCGACTTTTCGCAAGGAGGGATTGACGGCTCAAGGCGGTCCGTTGGTGGTCAACACCGGAAAATGGTCCGCGCGCGCCGCCCAGGATAAGTATGTGGTCCGGGAACACACCACCGAAGACTCCATCTGGTGGGGCGAGTACAACCGACCGTACGATCCCGAGAAGTTCAACGCGCTCTTCGGACGCGTCCAGGCCTTCCTGCAGGACGAGGATCTCTTCGTCCAGGACTGTTACGTCGGCGCCGACCCGAAGTATCGGATGCCGATCCGGGTCATCACCGAGGACGCCTGGCAGTCCCTCTTCGCCCGCAACATGTTCATCCTGCCAAAGACCCAGGACGAGTATCAGAACCACGTCCCGGAGTTCACGGTCATCGCGGTCCCCAGCTTCCGCACCGACCCGAGGATCGACGGCACCCGAACCGACACCGCCATCATCCTCAACTTTGCCCAGCGTCTGGCTCTGATCTGCAACTCGTCCTACGGCGGCGAGATCAAGAAGAGCATGTTCACGGTGATGAACTTCCTGTTGCCCTTCCGCGAAGTGCTGCCCATGCATTGCTCGGCCAACGTGGGCGCCGACGACGATGTGGCTCTCTTCTTCGGTTTGTCGGGTACCGGCAAAACTACCCTGTCGGCAGATCCCAAACGTCGGCTGATCGGCGACGACGAGCACGGCTGGTCGGACACGGGTGTCTTCAACTTCGAGGGCGGGTGCTACGCCAAGGTCATCCGGCTGTCGGCCGAGAACGAGCCCCAGATCTGGGACACCACCCGTCGGTTTGGCACCATCCTGGAAAACGTGGTCCAGGATCGCACGTCACGCAGACTCGACCTTGACGACGACCGTTTCACCGAGAACACCCGCGCCGCCTATCCCCTGGACTTCATCCCCAATGTTGTCTCGAGCGGCGTCGCGTCGTCCCACCCAACGAACGTCATCCTGCTCACCTGTGACGCCCAGGGAGTGCTGCCGCCCATCGCCCGCCTCGATCCCGAGCACGCGGTCTATCACTTCATTTCCGGCTACACCTCGAAGATCGCCGGCACCGAGATCGGCCTCGGCATCGAACCCGAAATCGCCTTTTCGGCGTGTTTCGGCGCACCGTTCATGGTCCACCACCCCTTTGAGTACGCCAACATGCTCAAGCAGAAGATGCTGCACCACGATACTCGGTGCTGGCTGGTGAACACCGGCTGGGTCGGCGGCGGTTTCAATGTGGGCAAACGGATCTCCATCCGTCACACCCGCAACCTGCTCAACGCCGCCCTCGACGGGAAGCTCGAGGATGTGGACTACCGCCACGACAAGCTCTTCGGATTCGAAGTGCCGCTGAGCTGCCCCGACGTCCCCGAAGACGTGCTCGATCCCTCCACCTCGTGGGGCAACAAGGATGAGTACTGGCAGAGGTACGACGCCCTGGTGGCGCGGTACATCGAGAACTTCAAGCTCTTCGCCAGCGGCTGCCCGGAGGATGTTATTGCCGCCGGCCCCAAACGCCTCAAGGACGTCGAGTAGAGCTCGGGAGTCGGGACTCGGGATTCGGGACTCGGGAGTCGGATTTTTCCATCGCACCGCCCTCTTGTGCAATTCTGAAGTCCATCCAGCTGCAGGCCCAGCGCCGGCGTCTGGACACAGCGACGGCGTCACCCTTCAGCCACAGCGGCCAGAATGGCTGGTGCAGAGAGCTCCAATCAGAACTTCGGGTTGAGCAGACGCCAGGTCATGGCACGGACCTGATCGAAGGCGTTCATAGCATCACGGGCCCCAGTCCGACTGATCGCCCCGGCGTGTGCGAGGAGCGTCAAATGGCTGTCGACCTCCTTGGCCGAGGCGTAGGCAATCCTCCAGTGGTTCGACCGGTCTCGTCCAAATCGGCCGTGGCCTTCAGCGATGTTGGCCGGGACCGAGCTTGCCGATCGGATCACCTGATCGGCAATGGATTTCAGGGGAGCGGGAACCCTCATAACGAGCTTGATGGCTATGCCTGCTGCTTCGAGGGCTTTCTCATGGGCAACGAGGTTGGTGTTCGTGACGGCTTTGGACATGTTCACCTCCGGGTCGTTCATGCCCTCCCTCACAAGCCGGTGAGGCAGCCGATGTCAAGGGTGCGGAGCACCGGACCCCTGGCCCGGCTTGCCCTTGACATCGGCTGCCCACCGGCTACTCCTTCCTTTGAACGACCCGGAGGTGGTCATGTTCAATGCCACCAAGGCAACTGATCGCTGCAGCTGAAGACTGATCTCTGTACCTGCTCGCCGTTGCCAGTCGCTGCCGCTGCCGCCTGAATCCGGGTACGGAAACGGGCACGGGAGTCGGGACTCGGGGATCGGATGAAAGAAGCGAAGACGGGCGGGCGGGGGCATTTCGAAATTCGAATTTCGGATGATCTATGTCTTCTCCGGCGGATCCCCCTCATCATCCTCCTGCCGCCACGCCTCCTGGGTGTACATGATCTCCTGGATCGCCTTTTTGCCGTGCCCGCCCTGCAGATACTCCCAGTTGACGATTCCCAGGGCGCGAGACCCGGAATTCACTCGCCGCTTGCCAACCACATAGCGTACGAAGTACCAACCAAAGAAAGCGAACACACCTCCCACGACGACGACGTAGATAATGGTGTTGATGGTGTTGTTGTCCATCGGGTTCTCTCACAGCATAGCCCAGGCGATCCCTTTTCTGGAGCCGAAAGGGTTCACGTCAGGTTGATCAAGAGAGGTCGATGGGGGCGGAGTCGTCGTTGGCTTGATCGCCATCCGCGGGTTTGGCGTCCTCGCGTTCGCCACCACCCACGAGCCCTGTGACCGGGGCGAAGGAGTTGAACATCCCCACCCAGCAGAAGGACCGCACCAGGCTCGCCAAGAGACTCACCACGATCAGGGCGACGCTCCCGCGAAGGCCCTCGAAACGGAATCCAACGACGAGGGGCACCACTGCCGCGAGCCACGCCGGTACGAGCCACACAAACCACGTGGACAGACTGGAGAACGGGGTCCGGACGGCGCTCCACAACCCTCGCACCCACGAAAGGACGGCGGATCGATATTCCGGAAGGCCGAGCAACCAGGCGCCGTGCATGGTGGCGATCCACACCACGATCGCGATCAACTTGGTGATCCCGAAACCCACCACCACCAACAGCATCATCCGTTCCTCGTTCATTGCGTTCAACGAAGTCCGAATCGCGGAAGCCAGCGGCAACCACAGCACGACGCCGGCCAGAACCAGGGCCGCCAGTGCGGTCAACGACAGCCTGATATACCGCCACCAGGCCACCATGCCGAGGCCCAGCACCTCGCCCAAACGGACCCGGCGGCCGCCGGTCCACAGCTGCCACGCCACCACCCCGGCGTGCCACAACACGGTCCACAACCAGAGCACAAGGAATCCCGACGCCACCGCCAGACCGAACGGGAAGAGGATCTGCCGGCCTGACTCGATGATGATCAACGCGATATCGCCCGGGGGTGCGGCTCCAGATTCGCCGGGCACCGCCGAAAGCGCACGAAATACCGTCGTTCGCAACACCAGCAGAGCCGGGGCAAATGCCACGAAGGACACGGCCCAGCATGCGACGATCAGCCGCCAGAGATCGACAGCCCGGCGAAAACCCCAAACGGGCGACGGTTTTTCGCGGCGTCGTTCCACCATTTCCTTCAGCTCCACGGCATGAGGCCCAGCGCCGCCAACTGCAACGCCTCGGAAATCCACCACAACGCACCGCAGGCGGCCTCAGAACTCCCCTCGGCCGCCCAATAATTGTCCTGACGTCGGGTCTCGAGCGCCCAGACCCCGTCGGGGTCCAGAACGACCCGGGTCAGACGTCGGTCATCCTCGATGGTCCACCTCACCCAGCGGTCCACGCCATCCCAGGCCCGACGCTCCCGCGACCCGTCCTCGTAATACAGCTCGGCGTCCACCGGTCCCACGAAGTTCCCAGTCCTGCCGAGTTCCACGGTGATCAACCACCGATCCGCATTATTCTCGCCGGCCTCGACAGGCGTCTCTCTGATCGCCCACTCGTCCCCCTCCCAGGAGACGCCTTCCATGTCGCTCACCCTTCGCTGTTTCACCTTGAGCACGGACCAATCCACCAAGGCATCGGATCGGATGGCCTGATCGAAGAACCAGAGTAGGTCCTCCCCGACCACCTCGGAAAACACGGTAAAGAGATCGTCACCGGTTGGATGACCGTATCTGAAGGTCTCGAAGTAGGCCCTCATGGCCTGCGCGAACCGCTGCTCACCCACCAACCCCTCGAGAGTCTTCAGGGCGAGCGCCGTCTTGGAGTACGACGCTGCGAAGTACTGGTATCTGGATCGGAAGTCCCACGCGTGACGGTCGATGGTGAAGGGAAATCGGAGCAGTCCGAACCAGATTCGCTTTTTGGCCCAGAATCCTCCTACGCGGACGTCCGGCGCCAGGCCGTCGGCCACCACCGCCTCCATGCAGGCCGTTTCCGCATAGCTATTAAGGCCCTCGTCCAGCCAGGCCTGCTCGAATTCGTTGGACGCCAGCATGCCCTGGAAATACTGATGACCGAACTCGTGAATGGTCACCACCTCGGGCCTGGACATCCATCGGAACGGCGGCACGGTCAGGAGCCGACCGCCCGAGGCCGTAATAAACGTCGGGTACTCCATCCCGCCAGCCTCCCCGGCCGTTGGCGGCGGTGCCACGACGGTCAGCTGAGGGTAAGGGTAGGGTCCGTACCAGAGACCGTACCACGCGATGGCGAGCCGGGTGGCGTTGATAAACCTCGGCGCCAGCTCCAGTTGGCTCTGCGGCAGCATCACGCGAATCCGGGTCGGCGGGAGTTCGAGATCGGCTGCGCTCAGCCCGAGCGTTTCGGAGGCCCTTGCCAGCCAGGACGGGGGGATGTCCCGACCCGGTTGGAAATCAGCCTCCACCGCCGCCATGAGCGACTCCGGGGCGGCGGTCCATGCGAAGTCGTGTACCCGATCAGCTGCGTACACGACCTGAAGCCCTCGCGACGGATCGTTCGGCACCTCCATGCGGGTGATCTCCATGCCGGTAGCCCCGACCACCCAGTTGGCGGGCACGTTGATGGTCACCCGGTAGCCGCCGAAGTCAGCAAAGAACTCGCTGTTCGCGTGGAACTGGTGGCAGTTCCAGCCGTTCGATCCCTCGAAGACCCCCAGTTTTGGAAACCACTGTCCGACGAGGTGGAAATCACCGGCAAACCCCGTGCGGGCAATGATCTTCGGCAGCTGGGCTTCGAAGGACGTTTCGATGTTCACCGAGGCGCCCGGGGGCACGGCCTCGGGCAAGGTCACGCGGGCCACCGTGAAATCGCCGGGGTTGCCGTCATCCGGGCGAACGAACTCCATTGTCGCCAGCAGGTCGGTGCCGTCCTCGAGGGTCATAGAGATGATGCGCGTCCATCCCCAGGCCATGTCCTCGACCGTACCGACGCGGCGCAGGAAACCACCATCGAGGTCTCGCATGAACGTCGTGGAACTGTTCGAGAACGCATTGAGGTAGAGGTGCCACCGGAGTTCGGTGGTTGGAATATCACCGGAGTTCGTCCACCGGATCCACTGCTGGCCCTCGAGTCTGTGGCTTTCGGCATCGAGGGTCACCAGCATTTCATAGAACTCTTCGGCGGTGGCCGCCGGGGCCACGGCGAGGGCCGCGAGTGCAGCCAGCATGACGAAACGGAGCCTTCTCACTTCGACTTTGAAGTGTACACGGCTCTCCCGGATTGTGAGACCCGCAGTGTCGATATGGCACGGACCGGGGTGTGGCGGGTCAAAGAGGCGAGATGCGAGATGCCGGATCCCTCGCCCGCCCATTACGAATTGCAGATTGCAGATTGCAGATTGCAGATTCCTCCGCCCACCCGGAGCGAGGTGGGCGCGTATTGCGGGCGTGCCGGGCAACCTGCCGGCGGCAGCGGTAGTGGCCGTGGCCGGGTGCGGCGGCCGTTTCCGATCCTGCGAGTGGGATCAGCGGCCATACGGCCACCCGCTGGTGACGGCTGGTCACCGCGGCCACCGGCCGCGAGTAACCTCGGGGAGCGCGGTGGGGAGAAGGGCGCGCCGATGTCAGAGAACCGAATCGAACGCCCGGGCCGGTGCCAGGCATTGTCGAAATCCAAACGCAGTACGAGGTCGATACATCTGCGGCGGTGCCTGGCGCCGAGAGGCGGCTTACGGCTCCCTTGTCGAAATGGCCTTCCTGGCAGAAATGTTGCACACCGTGAGAGAGAAATCGTCGGCGACTCGTGGCCAATCGCGTGGCGGCGACGTAGATTGTGACTACGATGAAACTCCGACACCTGCTGGTCGTGCCGCTCATCGCAGCAACGCTGCCGTGCTCGGCCGGTGACTCCGAATTCAGCCTCGGTCTCGACCGCATCGATCCGAGGACCCTCGACCCTCGGACCGAGGCACGGCTCGCCCAGTGGAACTCGCCAATGGGACGAACTGAGGACCACGTGCGCCAGCAACAGGCGGAAATCCTCAGTGGCAGCCAGCCTGGCGGGGGATCGGGCGCCCTGGTTTTCCGCGCCAAGCTCCAGAAGGGATACCGCCCACGGCTGGTGGTCGGCAGTTCCGTCGCTGGGGTGGATTTCTACGAACGCACCCTTACGGTCATCCGGTGGCCCTGGAGCCAGTCGGACGAGCCCACCGTTCCCCTCGAGGAACAGCTGTCGTTGATGCTCGCCGACCGAATGCGCCGTTCGGTGGGGGAAAGGTCCGTGGGTCCGGAATAAAAAACGCCCTCCCGAGGGAGGGCGCGGTCGTGGCGTTCAGCTCCGGTCTCAGAGACGTTCCTTCAGGCTCTTCGAGGGCTTGAAGCGCACGCTCTTGGAAGCCTTGATACGGATCGTCTCACCCGTGGCGGGGTTACGTCCCATGCGCGCCGGACGCTCGGACACCTGGAAGGTCCCGAAATTCGGCACCGCCACCTTTTCCCCCTCGGCGAGTTGTTCGCCCATCAGGTCGAAGATGGAATCAAAGGTCATGGCGACCCGTGTCTTGGGGATACCTGTCAGCTCTGCAATACGGTCAACAAGATCAGCTTTTCCGGCCATTGTTCCTCCACTGTGTCATTCGGTCGGCCCACGGTAACCCGATTTGCACGAACCGGTCAACCCACCCAACCATTCCTCAGCCGATGCACAGGGTAGAATGCGGTGGATGAACCACTCCGCACTCTTCGGCCGGGTCCTGTTCGGGCTGACCCAAATTGTATTCATGGTGACCGGGTGCGCTGCAGGAGGTGACATGCTGGACCAAGGACAACCCATGGCGGAGTTCTCTCTCGAGGCTCATGACGGATCGACGGTGACCGGCAGCGATCTTGACGGCCACCCCTACCTCCTCTATTTCTACGTCAAGGCCGACACCCCCGGCTGAACCAAGCAGGCTTGCCAGCTGCGTGACAGCTGGTCCGAACTCGAGGCCCTGGGGTTGAAGGTCTTCGGTGTTTCGTACGACACCCCCGAAAAGAATCGAGCCTTCGCCGCCAAGAACCATCTGCCGTTTCTTCTGCTGTCGGACCGCGATCGCTCGCTGGCCAAGGCGGTGGGTGCAAACCGGGCGCTGCTTCCGGTGCCCAAGCGCATCTCCTACCTCGTCGGTCCAGACGGCACGGTGCTCAAGGCCTACCCCTCGGTCTCGCCCTCAACGCACGCCGCCGAGGTCGTCCAGGATTACCGAGCCCTCCAGGCGTCGGATGCAAGTTGAGCGTTGAAAGTTAAACGTTAAAATTCCCCCACCCTACCGACACCTTGCCGGTGCGTAGACCGAACTTCCAACATTTAACGTTTGGCTCATCCGGATTTCCGTGAGATGGGCAGTGGTGGAATTCGAAATGGGAAATTCGAAATTCGAATTGTCCCAGCGCACCGACGTCATGTGCGGTTCCGGAGCCTACCAGCGGCAGGCCCAGCGCCAGCATCCGGAATGGCTCGTGCGAGGAGCCCCAATCAGCACTTTGGGTTGAGTAAACGCCAGGTCATGGCACGAACCTCATCGAAGAGCTGCAGCGAAACGCCCGCGCGAGTGGAGTCGATCGCTCCGGCGTGAACCAGGAGGCGAAGATGGCAGTCGACCTCTTTCGCTGAGCCGTAGGCGATTCGCCAATGATGGAGCCGATCCCGGCCCACTCCCGAGCCCGTTGCCGTCGCCGAACGAAGAACGAAAACACCCGCCCACCCGGAGCGAGGTGGGCGCGACAGGCGGGCGTGCCGTCTCTGACGATTTTGGGTTGAGGTCGAACAGGCTACGTGCCGCGACGAGTCCCAAATATCGTCAGAGGGGGCTCCCTCGGGGAGCGCGGTTGGGAGATGGGCGCGTCGGAGTCAGTGAATCGAAGCGAACGCGGGGGCCCGCTGCCCTGGCCCCTGATGACTGTCCCTGCTCGCTGTCCCCAGCCGCTGTCCCTGAACGCTGCCGCTGCCTCTCGGGCACGGGCACCCGGCTTCGCCTCGGGCTACGCCGTGGCAAGCGGAGACGGGCACCCAGACACCCCACCTCACGCTTTCCCGGATGAACCGAACGTTGAAAACCCCACCCTCCCAGTCGAACCCTGGGCGGGAGGGGGGGCTTTCGACCGTCGACTGATCGCAGCTACGCAGACTTCTGATGAAGATGCACGTCGGTCTGCGGGTACGGAATCGAGCAACCCGGCGGCCTCCAGTCCCACCTTGATCCGCTGGTTTAGATCCCAGCGAAGGGCCCAGTAGTCCGAGCCGGCACACCACGGTCGGATCACCAGATCCACCGACGAGTCGCCCAGGTTCGAAACTGCGATCACGGGCTCCGGTTCCGGCAAGACTCTGGGATCGGCGGCCACGATACCGCGGACGACCTCCATCGCCTTCGGGATATCGTCGTTGTAGGAGATCCCCACCTCCATGTCCACACGCCGGGTGTCAAAGCCATTGAAGTTCTTGATGGTCTGACCGTAGACCTGCGCGTTGGGGACCACGATCTTGACGTTGTCCGGGCTCTTCAGGGTGGTGGCGAAAACACCGATCTCCTCCACGGATCCGGTGGTGCCGCCGGCATCGATGAAATCACCCAACTTGAAGGGGCGGAAGAAGAGCAGCATGACACCCGCGGAGAAATTCGACAGCGTACCCTGCAGGGCCAGACCCACCGCGAGACCGGCGGCGCCGAGCACCGCGACCAGGGAGGCGGTCTGTACCCCGAAGACGCCCAGAACCGCAATGACCACAACGATCAGCACGAAGTAAAACGTCAGCTTGGAGAGGAACGGCACAAGCGTCGGGTCCACATCGGCGTTTTCCAGAGCCTTGCGCGTGATTTTCCGTACCGTACCGGCAATCATCCGGCCGATGATGAGCACCGCGATGGCACCGACGATCTTGAGGCCCCAGGTCATGGCCAGGTCTGTCCCGAATTCCATGAGGCCCTGCATATCCGTGTTCTGAATCGACTCCATACCTTCCATCATTCAATCCTCCTGTTATTCGTTATTTTCTGCCCTCCGGCATCGCCGCCAAAGGGATGACCGCCCGGGCTCCGGTTCCGGGACCAGATTCAGAAATTCAAAACCACCGACATGGTGGTTATGGTATCGGTCGACTTGGCGTCGCCGATCGGTTCGTTGCGGTACGTGTAGATATAGCCGAACTTCAGTCCGAGCAAGTCCGTGATGGCCGCGGTGATGCCGGTTTCCGATACGAAACGCCAGTCGTCGGAGTTGTCGAAGTTCGGGAAGAAATCGAAGACCTGGGTGAATGACGACGTCTCCGTGATTTTGAACTCGTAGTCCAGCCCCAGGATGGCGCCCATGTAGGAGACGTCCGGATTCGGCTCGATGCGGTTCTCGTCGGTATAGGTCAGGCCGGCGTCGAACGAAAGGAGGCTCCTGGGCCCCAACAGGGCGTGGTAGGTGACACCGGCTTCCAGCAGTGTCCTGAGCTCGAAGCCGGCAAACTCGTCGCGGGCAAAGCTCAGCCCGCCAAAGGCATCCCAACGTTTGGCAATCTTCCGGTATCCCCGACCGCCGACGTAGTACTGCTCGGCAGTGGTGGTCCCTGAGTCCTTCGCGTTGTTGAAAAAGGCCCGGTACTCCAGTCCCCACGGCGTCGGCCGTCGCGACCCCTTGAAGTCGAGTCCGAAGTTCTGATTCTCGCTGTTGCCGGTGGTCTTGACGAAGGACAGACCGAGGGAATTCTCCCAGAGCGGCTCCTCTTCCTCCACGGCTTCCTCGTCGTGGGCGACCAGCGGCATCGCCGTCAGCGCCACGATCAGTCCGGCAAGTAGAATTCTGCGTTTCATACCGTATCCCCCTTTGTGGTGCGTTCCGGACCCACGCGGATTGTGGGCGGCCGGAGACGGTACCGGATGGTGATCTGACGCCCGGAAAACCGCCGTGATGATTGTCGTGCGAACCTCGATTTCTTTACCGTCCAATTTGAGAACACCGATGGCGAGGTTCCGATTCCACATTCCCGGATATGGCTATACTCGGGTATGACCGACCGCAGGATAAACCGCGGAGGGCCTGAGGCTCCAACTGTCGCTTCACCCGTGGTCGCGACCGTTGCCGTCGTCATCGCGGTCGGTGTCGTGGCGATGTTGCAATGGTCGATCCAATGGACCGGCGACCGCAACGAATCGCTCCTGCTGGCCGTACTCAACCTGTATTTGGCCACCCAGGCGGCCTGGTTCTTCAACGTCCGCTGGCGATCTCTTGAAGACCCGGTGGACCGGCGGGTGCGGAATGTCTTCCTGCCGATCGTTGTCCACTTCGCGGCGCGACTCGTGTTGGCGGCTCTGCCCATCGCGCCAGAGATCGAGCAGATGGCGGACCGAGTCTCGTGGATCCTCACCCAGCTCCTCGCCGCGATCCTCCTGGCCTACGCGTTCCAGGGTGGATCCCGCCGACAGCGGATCGGCGGCACGGCTCGGATCGCGGCGGTTGCGGTGGTCGTCGCTATTGTTTTTCAAGGCCTGGAGAGGGTCGGCATCACCGAGGGTGTGCGGCCGGAGGAGCTCGGTCTCGCCACTGCATTCATCCTCGCCACGCTGCCATGCCTGGTTTCGCGAGGGAGACAGGACTGGCGGGAACTCTGGCTCGGTTCAGCCTTCCTGGTTGTCGCCCTGGCGCACGTCAATCTGGCGTGGTCGTCAGCGCCCTTTGACGGACCATTCATGTGGGGGCAGATTTTACTCGCAATCGGCCTCGTCATTCCCTTCGCAGGCGCGATCCGGGAGAACGCCGCCCTCATTCGCACCCAGGTCGTTCTCTCCGACAGACTGCAACGCCACCGGGCGAGCACCGAGTTCATCCTCGACAGCCTGCCGGTCCTGGTGGTATCGGTGGACCGGGAACTGAGGGTACGTTACGCCAACCGCAGCGCCAGTGCGCTGCTTGGAGTCGCCCGCGGTGTGACCGTCGGTGATCCCGATCCCGAGTGGCTCGAACGATTCCACGCCCCCGACCGCAACCGAATCATGGCCGCGATTCCCGCAGCCATCGACCGCGGCTCCGGGGGCTGGGAGGCTGTCGTTCGCGCGGTGGCTCCGGATGACGACGTGCACTGGCTTTCCACCCAGCTCCACCCGGTCTTTGATCCGGTGGCCAACGAAACATTGGTCGAACTGGTGGCCACCGATGTGACCGACCTCTTCCTCGCGCGCCGGACCGCCGAAGCGCGACAGACCCGAATGGCCTTCGTGTCCAATGTGGCTCAGACCGTCGCCGGCGAAGTCGCCGATCAGCGCATCCTCGAACGGTTCCTCGAGCTCGGCCAGGAGGTCTATCCAATCACTTCCCTGCTGCTCTACAGGCCGCAGCCCGGTGGGGGCTCGGTCCACCTCGAGGCCGCGTGTGGACCGGGGGTGGAGGCGTTCGAGCAGGACCGGCGCACCGCCGTCGGAACCGGTCACCCGTGCGGTCTCACCTTCCGCGACGGATTTCCGCGGGCGGCCGCCCTGAACGACATCGCCCCAACCCAAGTCGCGCGACAGACCGCCACGGCACACGGCATCAGCCACGTACTCTACCTGCCGTTACTCGCCGCCGGGCGTGTGGTGGGCGTCTTGGCAGCCACCACCACCTCGGCGCCCGAGCTCGATACCGCCGAGATCGATCTCCTGATGCAGGTGGGCTTCCTGCTCGGCGGCTCCGTGTATGTGTCCCAGCTTGTCCGCGAACTCGACGAACAGCGCCGGGTGGCGATGGAGGCCTCGCGGCTGAAGTCCGAGTTCCTCGCCAACACCTCGCACGAGCTTCGCACGCCGCTCACCGCCATCCTCGGCTTTCTTCAACTGGTCCTCGACGGCGCTGTCGAAGACCCGGGGAAGCAGCAGGAATTCCTGCAGATCGCCCACGAATCCGCCGAAAAGCTGTTGACGATCATCAATGACGTGCTGGACCTGGCCAAGATCGAGGCCGGCCGCCTGGAGGTCCACCAGGCTCCGGTCCAGGCCCACAAGGTGCTCGAGAATATCGAGACCTTGTTTCGACACCAGATGAAGGGACAGGGATTGACGTTCAACGTCATCAGACCGCCGGTCAAGGTCGTGGCCTGGGCCGACCCCGACCGGACCGTACAGATTCTCACCAACCTGCTCTCCAACGCCGTTAAGTTCACCCCTCGCGGCGGAGTGGTCACGGTGGAGTGCGCCGCTGTTGACGGCGAGATCCGATTCCAGGTTACGGACAGCGGAGTCGGAATCCCACGGGAGGAACTCGAGGCCGTCTTCGAGTCGTTCTACCAGGTCGATGGTTCCACCACCAGGCGTCACGGAGGCACCGGTCTGGGCCTGACCATTTCGCGGCGGTTGGCGGAGATGATGGGGGGGTCTTTGGCCCTCCACAGCGCGGGCACAAACCAGGGCGCCGCCGCCCACTTAAACCTCACTGAGTACTCGTCGGAGCACGGCACAACCTCTGATTGACCATATTCAGTAATGAATCTCATTTAAAACAAACGACTTGAAGTAGAATTCCCTCGCTGGACACTGCCCAGCGGCGGGCAGTTAACCCGCACTTCTCACCGGGTTTCGTCACGAGGGCGGCGAAGGGTTGTCAGATGTTGGGTTTTTTACGGATCGGGCGACGCAGGCGTAGTCGCACTACGTTGAGGAGCACGATTCGCGAAAAGCACGACAGATGGCCGCGATTCGCCGCCCGCAGCAGACACTCGGTGAGAAGTGCGGGTTAATGGTGAGATCACCAGAAGTCCATGGGGTTGACACAGACAGAGTTTATTTATATTCTTAAATTGTTATATGGGCATATATGGAGGCTGGAGATGCGATGGTTTCCGCTCTTGATCCTGATGACAACAACTCTTGCCTCCGGGGCCGGAGCCGCCGAGCTCACCATGGAGGAGGCCGTGCTGACGGCACTGGACAACAACCCAACTGTCCAGGCAGCCAGCGAGCGTTCCCTTGCCGCCGGCGCCCGCTCCAATCAGGCGAAGGGACACCGGTGGTTTTCGCTCGACCTGAGTGAGGTCTACAGCTACACCAACAATCCGGCAGAGGTCTTCGCCTTCAAGCTCAACCAGGGACGGTTCGACTTCGGCGAATTCACCATGACCGACCCCAACGATCCTGACTGGCTGACGACATGGATCACACGGCTCGAGCTGACCGTGCCGATCTACACCGGGGGCCAGCTCGGGAATCGGATCGAACAGGCCGACCACATGGCCAGCGCCGGGGAGTTGCGTCTCGCCTACGCCCGGAACAAGGTCGTGTTCGACACCATCACCGCCTACACCAATTTGGCCAAGGCTCGGGACCAGGTCGCACTCATGACCCAATCCAGAGCAACCACCGCACAGCACGTGGAGCTCTCCGAGGCGTATGCGGGTCAGGGCCTGATCCTCGACGCGGAGGTTCTCAAAGCCAGGGTTTTTCTGGCTCAGATGGACGAACTCCTGGCGCAGGCCAACAACGGTGCCAAGCTGGCCGAGGCCGCCCTCAACTTCGAGATGGGCACCGATCAGAATGTGCCGCGACAGATCACACCAATGCCCCTCCCACCGACGGCCCCCGGCGATCTCGACGACTGGGTCGACATGGCCGTCGACCGGCGTCACGATCTGAGGGCCGCTCGGCTGGAACTCGAGGCCGGTCGTCTCGAGGAGAAGACGATCAAACCCTGGTACCTGCCCGAGGTGGCGGCAACGGGGAAGTACGAGCTCTACGACGACACCATTTTCGGCAGCAACGGTCACTCCGGCTCGGTCATGGCGTTTGCCCGCCTCAACTTGTTCCAGGGCGGCCGTGAATCGGCGAGCCGCGAAGCCGCCCGTCACGAAGCCGCCGCCGGCGAGGCCGACGTCCGGCGCTTCGAAGAGGGCGTTCAACTCGAGGTTCAGCAGGCGTGGCACGATCTCCACACCTCCCAGGCCCGCCTCACCACCGCAACCAACTCGCTGACCGCGGCACGGGAGGCCCTGAGGGTCCGCGAACAACGCTTCAAACAGGGTCTGGACAAGATGATCGATCTGCTCGACGCCGAGACCGCGCTGCGCGAGGCCGAGCTTCGCGAGCTCGTGGCCCGTTACGACGTTTCCCTCAGCACCTACCGCCTGCTCTTCGTATCCGGCGGCAGCCCGATTCAGTTGACGGAGGAGTCCTCATGATCACCACACAACGCATTGTCACAGTCCTTGTCTCGTTGACCGTGCTGACCGGCGCCGCTGCCTGCGGCCGTCACGACGCAGAGCGGGTGCCGACGTCCTTCGATCCCGTGTCGGTGACCACCGTCGCGGTCGAGCGAACCACCGCCGGCAGGGCCATCGAGGTCCGCGGCACCGTACAGCCCGCCCGCGAGGCCAACATCTCGAGCCGCGCCATGGGGCCGGTCGTGGCTGTCCACGTCGCTGCCGGATCGATGGTTGCCAGGGGTCAGAAGCTGTTGGAGATTCAGCCCGAAGTTACCGCAGGTCAACTGGCGCAGGCCAGTGGCGCCCTGTCACAGGCCCAGGCCGCGCTCGCCCTCGCCGAGCGGAATTACCACCGTTTCGAGGCCCTGCATAATGAAGGAGCCGCTTCCGACGTCGAGCTCGACATGGCACGGATGGAGTTCGATGCGGCCCAGGGAGCGGTCCAGCAGGCAAAGGGAGCCGTCCAGGGAGCAACCTCGGTGGCCGGCGAGTCGGTGGTTCGCGCTCCCTTTGATGGCCGCGTTGTGGACACCCTCGTGGAAGTTGGCGATCTGGCGGCCCCGGGCCGACCGCTGGTCCGCGTCGAATCCGCCGGAGGTCAGCAGATCTGGCTCACCGTACGTGAGGCTGACATCGCCCGTATGAACCTGGGGCAGCCCCTTCCCGTGACCATCGATGCACGACCCGACCTCGGGACCATCGACGGTGTCGTCGCGGAAATCGTGCCTTCGGCTGACGCCGATACCCACACATTCACGGTCAAGGTCGCGCTGCCAGGGATCGCTCTGCGCACGGGTCTTTCGGGTCGCGCCACGATCATCGGCGATCTCACCGACCGCCTTGTTGTTCCGTCTGCGGCTGTCCACCCCCGCGGCGGGCTCGAGCTGGTAGTGGTGCGCTCGGAGGACGGCACCGCCCGCACCCGCGCCGTAACCACCGGCCGGGAACTGGATCGCGATCGGGTCGAGGTGCTTTCCGGAGTCGACGAGGGCGAACAGGTCGTCATAGACATCACCGGTCCGGTCGCTGACGGCACCCCGCTGGAGGTCACCCGATGAGCGACGAGACCCCACGCGACACGAGCACTCAGCCACCTCTGGAGGAGGCCGGGCGACCCACACCCCAGGAGCTCGAGCAGGCGCGAAAGGATGCCCTGCGGCTGAAAATGACCCGGCGGAAACTCGGGCTGGCGGGACGTATCGGCCGGGCGTTCCTGGACTCGAAGCTGACTCCTCTGATCATCGTAGCGTCCCTCCTGCTGGGCGCCTTCGCCATCATGGTCACCCCCTCCGAGGAAGAGCCTCAGATCAACGTTCCCATGATCGACGTCATGGTGGGCTATCCGGGCGCCACCGCGGAAGAGGTGGAACACCGGTTGATCACTCCGTTGGAGAAGCTGCTGTATGAGATCGAAAACGTGGAGTACATCTACTCCATCTCGCAGCCCTCAGGCGGGCTCATCGTGGTTCGGTTCCTTGTGGGTACCGATCCCGACGAAGCGGCTGTTCGGGTTCACAACAAGATCGCCTCGGGGGTGGACCGGATGCCGGACGGCGCCATGCCGCCCGTCGTCAAGCCACGGACCATCGACGACGTCCCGGTGGTGGCCTACACCCTCTGGGGAGAGCACGCGACGCCGACCCAGTTGCGGATCGTGGCCGACGAGCTCAAGGTCGAGTTCACCCGCCACCCCCGCGTCGCCCAGGTGCACGTGATTGGCGGCCAGCAACGAGTCATCCGGGTCGACTTCGACCGCGAACAACTGGCGTCCTTCAACGTGTCCGTGCTGCAGGCCTACCAGGCGCTGAGGAACATCAACCACCGCCTGCCCGCCGGCAGTACCTCGGTAGCCAACAGCGAGATCCTGGTTGACGTCGGCCAGTTCCTCCGCTCGGCTGAAGAGGTTGGCGACGTGGTGCTCGGCGTTTATGGCGACCGGCCGGTCTACCTCAAGGACGTGGCCGAGATCACCGACGGTCCCGAGGAACCCGCAAACTATGTGTGGCTCGGCTCCGGACCGGCGGCCCCCGAAAAGGGTTTGGAGGCGGCCGGTATGGACCTCCCGGCCGTGACCATAGCGGTCGCCAAAAAGCCCGGGACCAACGCGGTGGAGATGGTCACCGATCTGGACAGGATGCTGGACAACCTCCAGGGCAGGTTGATCCCGTCGGACATTCACCTGTTGAAGACCCGGGATTACGGATTTACCGCCAAGGAAAAGTCCAACGAGCTACTCAAACACCTCTTCTCGGCCACCCTCGCCGTGATCCTGTTGATGTGGGTCACCCTGTCTCGACGTGAGGCGACGGTGGTCGCCGTGGTCATCCCGGTGACCCTCGCGCTCACCCTCGCCGCCTCCTATTTCTTCGGCTACACCCTCAACCGGGTGAGCCTGTTCGCATTGGTCTTTTCCATCGGGATCCTGGTTGACGACGCCATCGTGGTGGTGGAGAACATCCACCGCCACTTCAAGATGAAGTGGGCTGGGCCCAAGTTGACCACCGTCTACGCGGTGGACGAAGTTGGCAATCCCACGATTCTGGCCACCTTTGCCATCATCTCTGCGCTTATGCCCCTCGCCTTCGTCCGCGGCCTCATGGGACCCTATATGCGGCCGATCCCCATCAACGCCTCGGCCGCCATGATGTTCTCGCTCGTGGTCGCGTTTACGATTTCTCCGTGGCTCGCCTACCGGCTGTTCAAAAAGCAGTACAAGGAAGACGAGGAGATCGCAGAGAGCGAACCGCCCGAGGAGGACCAGGGTGTCAAGGAGGGCTTTGTCGCTCGCATGTACTCCTTCTTCATGCGGCCGCTGATCCTCAGCCAGATGCTCCGGTATGTTTTCCTGGCAGCCGTCGCCGGTTTGTTGGTCCTCGCCATGGGCACCGTGGCTGTCGGTTTCACCACGGTCAAGATGCTCCCCCACGACAACAAGTCGGAGTTGCAGATAGTGATCGACGCCCCAGAGGGATTCACCCTCGAGCAGACCAACGCCGCCGCGCGCGAGATCGCCGGGGAGTTCCGGACCATGTCCGAGGTCACCGACTACCAGGTCTACACCGGGACCTCGGCGCCCTTCAACTTCAACGGTCTCGTGCGCCACTACTTTCTGCGAACTGGCAGCAACGTGGCCGACATTCAGGTGAACTTCGTCCACAAAGAAAAACGGAAGGACCAGTCCCACGACCTGGCCAAGAAGGTGCGCGACATGGTCTTGCCAGTGGCGAACCGCCTCGGGGTCGACGTCAAGATCACCGAGATTCCTCCCGGTCCCCCGGTCATGTCCACCCTGGTTGCGGAGGTTTACGGCCCGACGCTGGACGGCCGACTCGACGTTGCCGGCCAGGTCAAGGACGTCTTTGCAGCCACAGACGGCGTGGTTGACGTGGACTGGGAGGTCGAGGCCCAAGGACAGCGGCTCGAGGTCATTGTGGACCTCGACAAGGCAATCCGCGCGGGCATCAGCGCCGAGCAGGTGGTCCGCACCCTGCGGGTCGCCCTCGACGGCGCCGATGCCGGCCTCGCACACATTCCCACCTCGCGCGAACCGGTGCCCATCAGAATCCGACTCGACCGCGCTCAACGATCCCACGTCGAGGACCTGCTCCAGCTGAGCGTCCACGGCAGCTCCGGGCAACTGGTTCCCCTGTCCGAAGTCGTCACCGTGGTGGAAGAACAAAGAGAACGCTTCCGCTATCACAAGAACCTCCAGCCCGTGACCTACGTCTACGGCGAGGTTGCGGGCGTCTTCGAGGCTCCGGTTTATGCCATCCTCGAAATGAGCAAACAGCTTGAGGAGATCATCACCCCCGACGGCGAACCGCTCGAGATCATCGCCACGACGCTGCCCGAAGACACGACCCGCTACATCATGAAATGGGATGGCGAGTGGCACATCACTTACGAGGTCTTCCGCGACATGGGCATCGCCTTCGCGGTGGTCATGGTGTTGATCTATGTGCTGATGGTGGGCTGGTTCAAGTCCTTCATCACACCGATCATCATCATGGTGCCGATTCCCCTGACCCTGGTGGGAATCCTGCCGGCCCACGGGATCTTCGGCATCTTCTTCACGGCCACGTCCATGATCGGCTTTATCGCTTTGGCCGGCATCATCGTCCGCAACTCGATTCTGCTTGTGGACTTCATCAACCTCGAACTGCAGTCGGGCGAAGAGCTCGAGGATGCCGTAGTCAAGGCGGGAGCCGTCCGACTGGTCCCGATATTCCTGACCCAGTTGTCAACCATTGTCGGCGCGTCGTTCATGCTGTCCGACCCCATCTTCCAGGGTCTCGCCCTGGCCATGATCTCTGGGATCATCGTCTCCACCGTACTCACGCTCGGCGTGATTCCGGTGCTCTACTACATGTATCTGAAGACCGTCGGCCCCGGAAAGGTCGTCGAAATCGATTAAACAGTGGTTGCAGATTGCGATTACAGATTACAGATTGCAGATTGCGATTGCAGCGGCCGGGCGGCCACTTCAGTACCGTGATTGCATGAGCCCGGACGGGGTGGCCGGGGTGGTCGCCAGAAAATTGGAAGCCAAGATTGAAAATGTTGGAGAACTCACATGACCGTGAATGAAGCTTGCGCGCAATGGCCGGGATCGTCACGCTGTTGTCCCTGGCCCTGGGTTACTGGGTGAGTCCCTACTGGTACCTGCTCACGGCCTTCGTCGGCCTCAACCTGCTGCAGTCGGCCTTCACCAAATGGTGTCCCGCCATGACCATCTTCAAGAAGCTCGGACTCAAAGAAGGCTGACATGGAGCCACTCTCAATTCCGCCCATGTGCGGGCGGAATTGAGTAGAAACGAGAGAGGGTGAGAGAATGAAACTGCTCATGATAATTGTCGACACGGAGTGTCGCGAGGAGCTCGAGGTACTGCTCCAGCGCAACGGCGTCGAGGCCTACTCCGAGATCCCCGGGGCCCACGGCATCGGGGCGACCGGGGTGAAGATGGGATCAAGCGCCCACCCCCGCACCTCGTCGATCTTCTTTACGGTCCTCGAAGCCGACCAGGTGGAGCCGCTGAAAAAGACGATCTGCGCCTATTGCGAGGCCTGCAACAAGCAGATGAAGATGATCCAGTGGGGTGTCGAGGAGGTCGTCTGAGTCAGAGTTGAAGGTTAAACGTTGCCACCACCCGCCCCGAGAGGCGGATCCACGTTCTTTCTCCCAACGTTTAATGGGTAACGTTTAACCTGTAGGGTGTAACACGGATCGAAAAAATCGTACCAAAGGAAGATACGTGAACGACGCGCTCATCATGCTGTTGATCTTCGGAGGCTACCTGGCCTTCCAGTTCGTCATTCTGCCCAAGCTCGGGGTGCCCACCTGAGCGGTCCCCAACCCCTCGGCCGGCGGCCGAGGAAGTGAATCCACTGACGACGAATGCGGGCGAGAGTCGCAATCGGAGCGCTGACGATGCGACGCATCCGAGGCTGCAGGGAGCAGCGGGCAGGGGACAGCCGCGTTCGCTTCGATTCACTGACTTCGACGCGCCCATCTCCCCACAGCGCTACCCGAGGTTACTCGCGGCCGGTGGCCGCGGTGACCAGCCGTCACCAGCGGGTGGCCGTATGGCCGCTGATCCCACTCGCAGGATCGAAAACGGCCGCCGCACCCGGCCACGGCCACTACCGCTGCCGCTGCCGCTGCCGCTGCCGCCGGCAGGTTGCCCGGCACGCCCGCCCATCGCGCCCTTTCACGACCCGGGAGGGTGGG
The DNA here is from genome assembly GCA_963797055.1 of uncultured Holophagae bacterium. GTDB lineage: Bacteria > Acidobacteriota > Thermoanaerobaculia > Thermoanaerobaculales > Sulfomarinibacteraceae > FEB-10. The sequence goes on along the minus strand of CAWCOD010000025.1, from coordinate 15,849 downwards.
TGGAAACGTTCAACGTTTAACTTTCAACTTTCAACTTCAAGGTGCCTGGAGTGGCACGCCCGCCTGTCGCGCCCACCGCGCTCCGGGTGGGCGGAGGAATCTGCAATCTGCAATCTGCAATCTGCAATTCGCAATTCGCAATTCGCAATGGGAGGGCGGAGGCACATTCAACGTTGAACGTGTCACGTTTAACATGCAACGCCTAGCGGGCAACCTCGGCTACTCCGTGACGTTGATCTCCACCTCGCGCTCCACCGTCGTCTCGGTGCCGGGATCGGTGACCTTGAAGACCATGGTGTACTCGCCGGTCTCCGGCAGCGCCCCGAGACTGATGCCGTTGGCGTAAACAAAGACATCATCGGACACCTGGATCGCGTCCATGGGCAGGTCAAGCGGTCTCCCGAAGCGCTTGCCATCCCGCTTGAGCTGGATTGTCGAGTCGATCGCAACCTTGCCGTCGGCACTCTCCTGCGGCCGCACCAGGAACCCGAAGAACGAGACTTCGTTCTTTCGTGTCACCTCCGTCGAACTCACGGGAAGCACGTGCAATCGACCGAGACAATAGGCCGATCCGAGCAGGGCATCATCCTTCGTTTCGGCGTACAGACCGACGATGATGTCAGACAGCCACGTCCCCTCGGAGGTGACCTCTGGAATCGTCACGTCCTCGGCGTACACGACCTGGGGCTCCGGTCCGGCCGCGCCCACCACCTCGATCCGGTAGCTGCCGGCCTCCAGCGGAAATGTCAGGTGATAGGCCGACTGGCCCTCGAACTCGAGCGGCTCGACCTCTTTTTCGAATGTGCTCAAGACCGTGCCGTCCGCCGACAGCACGCGTCCGGCGAAGAGATCGAGAGACGGTGCATCGGACGGCAGCTCCACATGAAGCCACCACGGCCGGTGACCCGCGTCTGCGACGCCCAGAAGGGTGAGGATGACCGCCCGGTCGGTCCAGGGAGCATCTGGTAAGGCCAGCCAGTCCAGGTGGGCTGCCGACGCGGCCGTTGCGCCCGGAACCGCCACCGGTTTCGGGACCTCGGTGAGTTTGGGGTGGAGGACGTAGGCCTCCGGCGCCTTGGACAGCGCCCGCATCCCCATGGTGGCGTCCTGGTGGGAGCGGTCGAGGATGAAGTTATTGGTTTCGGCCTTCTCCTCGTAGAAAACAAAGAGCAGACGGGATCCCTTGATCTTCAAGCTCGGAGGCAGACGGGCCGGATCATAGGCCCACATGGCCGCGGCGGCGCGAACCTCGTCGGTCCCAGAGGCCATGTCGTCCATGCGCTGAATGGTCTCGGTCGGAGCCCGCCGCTCGGCCTGATGGGGCGGACCCATGACGATCAGGACCCGTCCACGGTCGGTCAGTGCGCCACGCTTGCCCTCGTAGGAGAAGTTGTCGTCGGCGTATCGGACCCGACTCTCGAACTGAGCCTTGAAGGTATTGAAGGGCTGGCTGGGATCGGGGTTGCGCTTGGCCCAGAATAGTTCGATGAAATCCTCGGCCTGAGCCTCGGAAGTCACCTTCTTCCATTGTTTGGTGTCGTCCTTGGTCATCAGAAATCCCGCCGGCCCCTCGTCGAAATGGAGCGGGTCAACGGCGGCCGTGGCCGCGGTCCGTCCGGCGGCCATCTCCTCCTGAGCCGTCGCGGTGGTCGCGAAGGACGCGAAAACTGCGATGATCACCAAAAAAACAAAGAGATTTATTCTCATGGTCCACCTCCATGGTCGCGGCACGATATCTTAGCGCACTCCTGCTCTGGAACAGTCTTTGGAGCTCAATTCCGGGTTCGATTCCTCCGGGTGACGATCGGTTCTGACGGCGGTGGGGACTCGAACCCGGAATTGAGAGTCCAGAATGGTTGCATCCGTGGCTCGGGGACCACATGTTGTAGGTAGGGACTCTGCACCAATATGCGTCGTCGCGAAGGAGGACATCATGGTGTACTCGCTCCAGCCCGGCATCCTCTATGGACCGATCCACTCGCGGCGCTTCGGACGATCCCTGGGCATCAACCTGTCCCCTGTGGAGCGAAAGCTGTGCTCCTTCAACTGCGTCTACTGCCACTATGGATCCACCGAGCGGCTGACGACCGATGAAACCAACTGGATCGACGATCTGCCAGCGGCAGACCTCGTGCTGGAGGTGGTGGAATCCGCTCTCCAGACAGCACAGGAGCTCGATGTTGTGACCTTCTCCGGCAACGGTGAGCCGACCCTCCATCCCGAATTCCCGGCCATCGCCCGCGGCCTTGCCGATCTCGTGGAGAAGTACCGCCCCACACTGCGGACCGTCCTGCTGTCCAACTCCACCGGACTCGCCCGGCCCGAGGTGCGCGAGGCGTTCCGTTTCATCGACAAGCCGGTGATGAAGCTCGACGCCGGCAGTCCGGAGACCTTCATCGAAATCAACCGGCCGGCCGGGAACATCCAGTTCGAGGCCATCGTCGACGAACTCGCCCAGCTGGAGGACTTCTCCCTCCAAACCCTGCTGCTGGACGGCCGGCCCAACAACACCTCTTCCGACGAGCTCGAGGCCTACTTTCAGCTGGTGGGCTGGATCGCTCCCACCGAGGTCCAGCTCTACTCCACCGACCGGCCGGTAGCCAAGACCGGCATCGGCAAGGTCTCGCCGGCACGCCTCAGGCGAATCGCCCGCGAGGGCCAGGACCGAACCGGTGTGCCGTTCCGGGTGTTCTCGGCCTAGTGGAAAATTCGAAAGTCGAAATTCAAAATTTGAATTCGGAGCCATGTCGACATCCGGTCGCGCGAGTTCCACGGCCGGGTCCTCGAGGAGTTTCTGACGTGGCTGCGGGAGATCGGATTCATCGGGCCCGACGAGGGGCTGGGGCTCTTGCCGGAGACAGTTGAATAGGTTGCGGGTTGCAGGTTGTCCCTTAACGAACCCGATGCCGGATGCTCGATACTGGATGCTTGATCCCCCCCCACCCGGAGCGCGGTGTGATCTTCATCTTTATCCCACATCCAGGAGCGTCCTTTAGCGCGGGTCTCTGGCCTGCATTCATATTTTGATCGAGGCGAGAAGTGCAGCCGAGACGGCTGCGCTACAAAATTCCCGGTTATTGTGGCGCGGGCGTCCCGCCTGCATCGCTGATCGAAAAACGAAGAATACAGGGTTCATCCGGGAAGGCGTGAGGTGGGGTGTCTGGGTGCCCTTCTCCGCTTGCCACGGCGTAGCCCGAGGCGAAGCCGGGTGCCCGTGCCCAGGCCTGCGTCCGCGTCTTCGCCCGGACGCCATCAAAGAGCCCAACCAAAAACCCATGCAACCACATCGTGTTTTCAAACAGAGATTCGGTGAAACGTTGTTGTTCTCGATTCGTAAGAAGTATTCAAAGAACCGATCAACAGGACAACATCATGGTTGACAACCAATCTTCGCGGCACCACCTGCCCATCATGGCCACCATGAAGCGCCTCACCAATGCCAGCCGCACCACCGGCGCCATGCGTTCCTCCAGGATGCCCCTGGAAGGGCCAACATCCGAGAGGGGTCTGCAATGAAGAAATTAGCCCGCTTATCTCACCAGCTTCCTACTGCGGCCGGCGATGCACCACGCCCAGCGGGGCTTTCTCACTTCGGGCTGCTCAACGTACTGTGTAGTACGCCTCCGCGCCCCTCGAATCGTAATCCCCACTGGACACGGCACCTCGCCGCCCTCGCTACGAAACCTGGTGGGATAAGCAGGCTAGGGATCGTCCTCTCGCTCATCGCTTCACTCGCGACCATCCCCGCGGCGGCACTCGAGGGCACGCTGATCAACTCCGATTTCGAAAGTGCCGCCCTCGGTGGCGAGGTGAAGAACTACCAGATCTACCTGCCGCCCGGTTACGAGAGCTCGGGCGCGTCCTATCCGGTGGTGTATTTCCTGCACGGTGCCGGTAGCCTGTATTTTCACAGATACGCGATGGTGGTGGCGGTCGACAACCTGATCAGCGCCGGGCTCATCGAGCCGATCATCCTGGTCAAACCCTGCGGCCGCCCAAGCGCACCGCAGATGGGCCGTTGGTTGGACTTCCCCAACAACAGCTACTTTCCCCTCTACCTGGACTCTGAGCTCATGGGAGCCTACGAGAGCTACCCGGTGGTCGACCTGGTCAGCCACATCGACGCGACCCATCGGACCCTTGCCGATCGAGACCATCGCTCGGTCTGCGGTCATTCCGCTGGATCGCAGGGCGCCATTCGCTACGCACTCCTCCACCCCGACGTCTTCGGACGTGTGGCGTCGCTGGGTAGCTTTCTGGATTGGCTCAGTTTCAATGGCGCCTGTGCGGCCGCCGCCCAGGAACAGGGATTTCGACCGGTGGAGGAGTTCGAGCCGACCTTTTCCAACTGGGCGGGCACCATGTTGTCCACCGCCGGCCACTACCTGCCGAACCCGAACAACCCGCCGTGGTACGTCGACTATCCATGCCTCCAGAACGGCCAGCGCATCGCCGCACTGTGGTCCCTCATCGATGCCCAGAGCGCCAGGGCGGCAGCGGAGGGTCTCGCCGTCCCAGAGCTCGATCTCCACATCGGGATCTTCGCGGCATGGGAAGACCAGCCCGCGGTGAACTCCGCCCAACGATTCGCCGCCGTCCTGGACGAGCAACGGGCCACCCACACCCTGCGGATCTACCACTCGGACCATGCCGACCCCCACGATGACATTCGGCCCGAGATGTTCATCACCTTCCTGCACCCGATGAGGGCTTCGGCCATCGCCAGCCCCACGCATCTCTACGCTTCGCTGCCGCTTGATGCGTTCTCTGTCCAGCTTCGGCTGTCCCAGGATCTGCCGCTGGACGAGGTGTCCCCGGGCTCGGTGGTGATCGGCGCCATTAACGGCTCCGAGCTCTACGAGCCCATCGTCGCAACGGTGGATACCCAGAGCGACGCGCTGGAGGCGAGCTTCGATTGGACCGAGGTCATGGACACCCTCGAGGCAGCTGGCGTCGATGATGGGTCTCCGGTGCGGCTCACCATCCGCGGCGAGATGGCCGACGGCCGCTTCTTCGCCGGCACCGCCACCGTGCACTGCGACGCAAAGCACATGGCGCAGGATTCGATCTCGATGGAGTGACCCCCCGCCCAACCAGATGCAAGATGCGAGATGCAAGATCCCCCGCCCACCCGGAGCGCGGTGCGATCTTCATCTTCATCTTCACCCCACTTCCAGGAGCGCCTTTGTAGCGCAGGCCTCCGGCCTGCATTCGTGTTTTGATCGAGGCGAGAAGTGCAGCCGAGACGGCTGCGCTACAAAATTCCCGGTTATTGTGGCGCAGGCCTCTGGCCTGCATCGCGGATCGAAAAACGAAGAACAAAGAACTGAGAAATCCACCCGCACGATTCGATTGACGGATCAAAAGTCCCAGACGGAGAGGCCCTCGTTGCGGGCCGCCGTCGCCAGCCCTTGGTCCAGGGTCGCCAGGTCGACGGAGAGGTTACGGGCAAGATCGAGGTGCGCAGCGTCGTAAGCGGACAATCCGTGCTTCACCGCCAGAGTGTGCAATCGTCTCAACTCATCACCCATCGGAGGTGAGGCGGTGGTCACCGGGAGGCGCCCGAGGAGCGACAGGATCTCCTGTGAGTCATTTTCGTCCAACCGTGCCCGGCGGCACACGACGACCATAGCATTGGCGATCTCGTACCACCACAGTGACGGAACCCACAGTTGGGAATCCGATCCAACCTGGTTCCAAAAGCGATCCGCTGACGGCGAGCGCTCGTCCGGAAGTCCCCAGGCGAGCGCCATGGAGCTGTCGACGACCCACCGGCTCACAAACGCCGCCCCTCTTCCACCAAGCTGCGGACGTCAACGGTTCCGTCCACCTTTTCCCGGAGCGAACGCAGGGCGGAACCGAGAGCCGAAAGGTCCTTCATGGCATCACCATCGGCGCGCACCAACCGCGCAACGGCGCGGCCGTGGCGGGTGATGACCACCGACCGTCCGCCCTCTACCATCCGCAATAGCTCGGACAGCCGGTTCTTGGCCTCGAATGCACCCACCTCGATCGTTTCACCTCTGATGTCCATTGGGATCACCTCATTTCCATCTAGCTTAAACATCTAGCTGTTTCACGTCAAGCACCCACCCGCCCGGGTCCCGGACCCCAGATACCGGATGCTGGATCTCCCACCCACCCTGGGCGCCTTTGTCGCGCGGGCCTCTGGCCTGCATTCCCTTGATCGAGCGAGAAGTGCAGCCGGACGGCTGCGCTACAAAATTCCCGGTTATTGTGGCGCAGGCCTCTGGCCTGCATGCTGATCGAAGATCCAAGAACACAATGATCATCCGGGAAAACGGAACAGCATGTCGGTGCCAGGCACCGCCGCAGATGTTGCGATCTCGTGCTCCGATTCGATTTCGACGGTGCCTGGCACCGGCCCGGGGGTATGGAAAGACCCCCTTGACTTCGACGCGCCCATCTTCCAACCGCGCTCCCCGAGGGCGCGTCTCTCGGAGGTGCCTGGCATCCCGATTCGCCATCGCCGGCCAGCCGATTCGTCTCGCTGGGGCGAATCGGCGTGCCTGGCATCCTCACGGGAAGCGCGACGAAAAACCCGGGCGCAACGAAGGACCCCCACCGCTGATACTGCTTTTCCAAAACCGTCAGAGACGGCACGCCCGCCATCGCGCCCTCCTCTCTCCGGGTGGGCGGGCGGTTTCGTTCTTCGTTCTTCGTTCTTGGTTTTTTGATCAGCCCGGGTGGGCGGGGGATCTCGCATCTCGCATCTCGCATCTCGCATCTCGCATCTCGCATCTCAAAAGACCTAATTCGCAATTGAGCTTTCTCTTTGAGATACTTGATATCCAAGGGGGCTTCTCGCGATATGGCGCTGTCGGCTGGTGATCGTCTTGGACGCTACGCGATCCTCGGCCCCATCGGGGCCGGCGGGATGGGCGAGGTGTGGAAGGCCCGCGACACCCAGCTCCACCGGGATGTGGCCGTCAAGGTCCTGCCGGACGAGGTGGCCGAAGATCCCAAGAGGGTCGAACGCTTTCGGCGCGAAGCGAAGGTGCTGGCCGCGCTGTCCCACCCAAACCTGCTCGAGATCCATGACGTCGGCACCGAGGACGGCGTCAGCTACGTCGTTACCGAGCTGCTCGACGGCGAGAGCCTTCGCTCGACCATTCCCTCCGGTGGTCTGCCTTGGAGGAAGGCCGCAGAGCTCGGCGCCGAAATCGCCGAAGGCCTGGCGGCCGCCCACGAGGTGGGCATCGTCCACCGCGATCTCAAACCCGAGAACCTCTACCTGACCGCGGACGGCCGCATCAAGATCCTCGACTTCGGGCTCGCCACCATCGACGACGAGGAGGAGCCGGACGGGGAATCGCCCACCGTCACAGAGGCGGGAACCGTGCTCGGCACGGTGGGCTATGCCGCGCCGGAACAGCTCGAAGGCCACAGGTCGGACGCCCGCTCAGACACCTTCTCACTGGGATGCGTGCTCTACGAGATGGTCTCCGGCCGACGCGCCTTCACGGGAGACAACCAGGTGGCCGTCATGGCCGCCATCCTCAAGGAGCACCCGCCGCAGCTCTCCTCCACCGGGGCCGCCGTACCGGTGGATCTCGAACGGGTCGTCCACCGCTGTCTGGAGAAACACCCCGAGGCGCGATTCCAGTCGGCGGCGGATCTGGCCTACAGCCTGAGGAGAATCGGAGCCGGGGCGACGGCGCCCGTCATGGCGACGCCGAAGCCGGCGCGAAGGACCCGACTCTGGCAGATGGCGATTGCCGCCGTTCTGGTGATGGTCGCGGCCGTCATTGTGTGGCGGGCGCTCACACCCGACCGAAAGCAGACACCAGCAGCCCTGGAACTCGATCCCAACCGCATCGCCGTGGTGCCGTTCGTCAACCGAACGGGCGACGCGGAGCTGGATCAGCTCGGTGCGCGAGTTGTCGATCGGATCACGCAGCAGCTCGCCGAGCTCGAGGATCTGCAGGTCGTGCCGCCGAGGAGAATCGCCGCTGCTCTCACCGCCAACCCGGCTGCTGCCACCGATCCCCGCAGGCTCGTCGACGAAGTTGTCACGGCGACATCGGCGGGGCTCGTGCTCACCGGGGTGATGGATCCATCAGGGCAGGGAATCGAGCTGCTGGCAACCCTCGAGGACACAATCGATGGCAGGGTCCTCCGGGCGTTCGAACCCTTGACCACCGATCCGTCGGACGCCACGAACGCCATCGCCACGCTCGCCGACTGGAGTACCGTTGCAGCCAACGACCACCTCCATCCGTCGCTCGCCTTCGGCGCCGGAAGGAATCTCCCGACCATGGAGACCTATCGGAGGTTCACCCGCGAGTTCAAGCTGTTCGACAGAACACGAGCAAACGAGTTCTTCTCGCTCCTCGAGGAAGAACCGACCTTCACTCGGCTTCGTCTGATGTTGGCCCTCGCCGTGCTCGACAACGGAAAAACCCGAACCGCTTCACACCTGTTGGACACCGGGTATTACGACGACGCCGATGTCAACCAACATCAGGCGGCGGTCGTTCTCGGGCTCCGCAACTGGATCGCGGCGGAATGGGAGTTGGCGTACCGGATGTTTCGCGACGAGCTTCAGAAGTACCCGGGGAACGTGACCCTGCGACATGCCGCCATGAGGTGCGCCCTGAGGGCAAACCGGCCAACGGCCGTGATCGATATGCACGAGGATCTGGAATACGACACGGCCGCTCCAGCTGCTGCCTATGTGTTTGTCGCCACCGATGCGGCCCACGCCCACCACCTCATGGGACAGCACGTTGAAGAACTTCGCGTTCTCGAAAGCCTGCGCACGGACCTCCCCTCGTCGGAGTTGACCGACTGGGGGCTCATGCGGCACGCGGTCGCGCTGGGAGCGCTTGGCGACCCGGATGAGATCGATGCCCTTCTCAATCGGAACTCGCGCGAGCTCGGGCCCTGCGCCTCGACCCAAGCACGGGTCGGGGCTGCGCGCGAGTTGCGGACGCACGGCCAGACCGAGGCGGCGATCGCTGTCATTCAACCGCTGCTCGCCGGCCTGCAGCCCGGCACAGAAGAGCCAATGGGCGCCGGTTGTTCATGGTGGAACGAGGCTGCAGCCGAAGCATTGCTGATCGCCGGCCGCGACCAAGAGGCCGCCGAGCTGTGCCGGGGATTCTCGATCGAGGTCGAGGGATGGCGCGCCGCCTTGCTCTTTCCCGGCATCGCCGCCGCTCGCCTCGGCGAGGCCGAGAACGCTCGAATCCGCGCCGCGGATCTCGCCGCGCTCGGCCGCGCCGAGCTCGCCGACGGCACGGCCAGGCCCGCTGCGTTTACCCTCGGCAGGGCGATGATCTTCGCCCAGCTGGGTGACGAGGACAGGGCGATGGAGCTGGTTCGCCGGGCCGTGGCCGAAGGTCTTCCGGTCCACAATCTCCACTGCAACCCCTTCCTCGAGCCGCTCTGGGACGACCCCGAGTTCCAGGAGATCCTGCGGCCGAGGGGATAGCCGGCCGCCCACCCGACCGGCCAGATACAAGATGCAAGATTCAAGATGCAAGATCCCCCGCCCGCCCGGAGCGCGGTGCAATCTTCATCTTCATCCCACTTTCGGGGACGTCTTGTAGCGCGGGCGTCCCGCCTGCATGGCTGATCGAAGAACGAAGGACGCAAGGTTCATCCGGGAAAGCGTGAGGCGGGATGTTGGGATTGACCTGGATTGCGGCCGCTCATCACCGATACTGCCATCTGCCCCTGACACCGGTTGCTGTCCCTGTCCCGGCCGCTGCCGACTGCCGCTGATCGACGCGCCCATCTACTGACCGCGCCCCGGGTGGGCGGGCGGTTTCGTTCTTCGTTCTTTGTTCTTCGTTCATGAATGCAGCCGAGACGGCTGCGCTACAAGAGATCCCCGACAATCCTGCACGTGCCTAGCGCCTTTGTAGCGCAGGCCTTCGGCCTGCATTGTGGAGCGGGCGTCTCGCCTGCATGCAACGACCGATGTTCCCGGCCGCCGCAGAGAAAGCGGCGCCCCGCCGGAGCGGGACGCCTTCGGGTCCTGCCAGATGCGAACGGCAGGTCTCACACTCATCCTGACATCTTGGCTCAGGGGACAGATGTCGACCAGCGGCTCGTGTCACCGGTCTCGAAGCCATCCATCATGAGCACGCCTGATTCGACCGCACCGCGATCGCAGTGCGCCGCGCCATCCCCGTCTCCGTCCAGCGGCCGAGGAGCGCCTCGCTGGTCCGTCTCCTGACACATGACGTCGTCGCCGCTGTCGACGGCCGGGCTTCCGACCTCGGGCGCATGGGTCCAGGTCGGTCCGCCGTGGTCACCGAGGGGCGACAGCATGGCGTCGGCCACCACCAGGTCGTCGGTCCCGATCAGGTTGCAGGTGCCATCGTCGGCCAGGTTGAAGTCCGATGACGTGATGACCGCCGGCGCCTCCTCGACACAGTTGCCGAGCGCTGCGCCACCCGCCTCGAGGTTCTCTGCAACAACGGTGTTGCGCAGCTCGACCTCGACCGCCATGGTTCCGGCTAAGCGGTAGACCGAGACCCCGCCGCCGTAGAGCTCCGTAGTGTTGGCGGAGATGGTGCTGTCCTCGACGATCACGACCGTGTCGACGGTGGGCGTGCTTGCAAAACCGCTGATCGCCGACAGTCCCCCGCCCCGGCCCGAGACGCCTTGGCCACTGGAAGGTCCGAGCACCACGTTGCCGCTGATCGTGCTGTTGGTGATCGTCGTGGTGTTGTCGGCCACGCAGATCCCGCCGCCCGTGCCGTGATCGATGGTGTTCACCACGGTGTTGTTGCTGATGGTCGTACGGTAGATTTCGACGGTGCCCCCCGCCAGAAACAGCCCACCACAAGCCCAGTTGCCGCTGTTGCCGTCAATCGTGGTGTCCTCGATCCTGACCACAGCGTCGTCGGTACGTATGCCGCCCGTGGACCGTCCCGCTGTGTTGCTCGTCATCGCCGAGTGCATGATGTGGAGCTCACTCGTGAACGCACCGTGCGCCCAGATGGCCCCGCCACCGCCATCGAGGACCTCGTTCTCCGTGACCGAGGTCGCCTCGATCACCAGGTTTGCGTCAGCCTCAACCGCACCGCTCTTGATGCCACCGCCGCCCCCAACCGCGACGTTGAGGCTGACAACGGAGTTGGTGACGGTCATCGTTCCTGATTCATTCGAGAGGCCGGCACCGCCCTGCGCTGCGTTCCCGGTGACGGTGCATCGGATCAGCTCGACCCCGCCGCGGCTGTGCAACGCGCCTCCGAACCAGCTCCCCGCGTCGCCGTTGCGCAGCGTCAGATCACGGAGCTCGAGGGCACCGGTCGGGGTGACGGCGATCAACCTGAACTGCGAGGCAGCGGCGAATCGCTCGATGGTCGAGCCGTTGCCTTCGACGGTGATCTCCGAGGTCACCAGCGGCAGTCCGTTGGGTCCGTCGTAGTTCGTGTGGACCTGGTCGAGCACATAGTCCGCCGCGCTCGCGAGCTCGATGACGTCCGCTCCGCTGCCGGCCGTACAGTCCACGTGGGTCGCTACATCGGTGTTGGCATTGATGATGGCCTCGATGAGCGAGCACTGGCCGTCCTGCGCGACGGCCGGATCGGTGGTGGTGACAGTGATGGTTGCGGCCGCCGCGGGGAATCCCGTTCCCACCGCTGCCACAACCACCAGGATGATCTTCCACTTCATGACATACCTCCTCTGAGGAGGCCTCACCCTGCCGTTCGCTGCCTGGCTTCGACCTCCGTGGTTGATGTCACCGGTGAACCGTTGCTGATGCGATCGCCTGAACTGTCTCCAATATGGCGCCCGGCGATCCGGAAGACCCAATGAAACTCAAAAAGAACTCCAAAACCTCGACGACGTACAATACCGACCATGACGTCCGGGTCAACGCCCTCTCCAAGCGACCGGATCTTCCACATTGGACGGTGGACGGTGGATCCCGTCTCCGGCGAGTTCCGGGACGGGAGCGGAGCGGTCCGCGTGCGGCCCAAGGCCATGACGCTGCTGGTTGCGCTGGCGCAGCATCCGGGCGAGGTCCTCGGCACCCGGGCCATCCTCAACACGGTGTGGCCCGACGTGGTGGTCAGCGACGCGTCGGTGTCGGTGCTGGTGGCCGAACTCCGCAAGGCGCTCGGCGACGACCCGGCGTCACCGCGGTTCATCGAGACCATTCCACGACGCGGCTATCGCCTGATCACCCCGATCTCGCGACCGGCCATCACCACCCCGGAGCGGGACAGCGGTGGTTCGCGAATCTGGCTGCTGGGAAAGGACATGGAGGCGGCGCTCGAGCCGGGTGAGAACCTGATCGGCCGTTCGCCGGACGCGAGGGTTCGGATCCAATCACCCAAGATCTCGCGCCACCATGCACGGGTCGTGGTGGACGGTGACGACGTCACGGTCGAGGACCTCGATAGCAAGAACGGCACCTTCGTCAACGGCCGCAGTGTCACCGGACCGACCTCGCTGGCCCACGGAGACGAACTCCGCCTCGGCCAGTTCAGTCCCACGCTGCGTGTCGTGATCGTCGGCGACGGGTCCACCGTCACCGAGCTGTCGAGAGAAGGCACTGACCAGAACGAAGATTGAAGAACAACGACCACCCGCCCAATGCTGGATGCTGGATCCCCCGCCCACCCGGCCAGATGCAAGATGCAAGATGCGAGATCCCCCGCCCGGTGGCGTCCTGTAATAGGTTGACACTCGAGAAGGGGGTGGGCCTATGGCGGGAAGGACGATGCGATACAGTGAGGCATTCAAGCAGCAGGTAGTGGACGAGCTCGAGGCGGGGCGATTTGGGAGTCCACATGAGGCATCACAGGCCTACGGTGTTGATTCGGGGTCGGTGAAGCGTTGGGCGAGACAGTACGGCAAGGGGCACTTGCTGCGGAAGGTGGTACGAGTGGAGAAGCAAGACGAGCCTGGGGAGATCAAGCATTTGAAGGAACGGGTGCGAGGTTTGGAAGCTGCGTTGGCGGATTCGGTGATGGACCAGGCGCTGGATCAGGCGTTTTTCGAGATTCTGTGCGAGCGGATGGGCATCGACGCGGGAGAGTTTAAAAAAAAGCACGCTGGTCAGGCGTCCACCGGGCGGGCAAGAAACTCCAAGGACGACGCGGAGTAAGCATCGAGAGGTTGTGCTGCAAGGTGGGCATGACGCCGGCAGAACTACTACAAGCAGAGGCGGCGGCGAAGACGGAGAGAAGTCGACGAGAGTCTGATCATTGCTCTGGTCAGGCGGGAGCGACAGCAGCAGCCGCGGCTTGGTTGTAGGAAGCTCCATCGGCATTTGCGTCAGCAGTTTCGAGACGCCGGTATCCAGGTCGGTAGAGACCGGATGTTTGAGGTTCTTCGTCATCACGGGATGCTGGTCAGACCACTGCCGAAGAAACCTCGCACTACGTTTTCGAGGCACTCTTTGCCGGTGTATAGGAATCTCATCTCTGAGCTTGAGGCCACGGCTCCAAACCAGATCTGGGTCAGCGACGTGACCTACATCCGGACGTGGGGGGGGTTTGAGTACCTCACTCTGATCATGGACCTGCACTCCCACAAGATCGTCGGCTATCACTGTGGAGAAAGCCTCGACACCAAGACATCCATGAAAGCGTTGGATCAGGCGATTGCGGATCTGCCAGACGACAGGTATCCAATTCACCATTCAGATCGAGGAAGCCAGTACTGCAGCCACAAGTATGTCGAACGCCTGAATGGTCGCTACTTGCCGGTGAGCATGACCGAGCTGAATCACTGTGCCGAAAACTCAACTGCAGAGAGACTCAACGGCATCCTCAAACAGGAGTACGGCCTCGGAAGAACTTTCCTCAGCCGGCAGCAGGTACGACGCGCTGTCGATGAAGCCGTCTGGCTCTACAACCACCGCCGACCCCACATGACCCTCGATTACCAATACCCTGCCAAGGTCCATGCACTGGCCGCCTGACAAGGCTGGCTCCTTCACACAACTTGATCACTTCTCCACAGCCTGATGAACCATCGCGCGGCCCACCCTCCCGACTGCGGAGTTATGGAAAGCTGGCACCCTCCCCACCTCCCTCCACCTTCCCACAGCCTCCGCAGCCACGACGACGAATAGTGACAACTTTTCGCCAGGACTTGACCAGCGTGGTGCGATCTTCATCCTCATCGCACTTCCAGGAGCGTCTTGTAGCGCAGGCCTCCGGCCTGCATTCGTATTTTGATTCGGGCGAGAAAGTGCAGCCGAGACGGCTGCGCTACAAAATTCCCGGTTATTGTGGCGCAGGCCTCTGGCCTGCATCGCGGATCGAAAAACGAAGAACAAAGAACTGAGAAATCCACCCGCACGATTCGATTGACGGATCAAAAGTCCCAGACGGAGAGGCCCTCGTTGCGGGCCGCCGTCGCCAGCCCTTGGTCCAGGGTCGCCAGGTCGACGGAGAGGTTACGGGCAAGATCGAGGTGCGCAGCGTCGTAAGCGGACAATCCGTGCTTCACCGCCAGAGTGTGCAATCGTCTCAACTCATCACCCATCGGAGGTGAGGCGGTGGTCACCGGGAGGCGCCCGAGGAGCGACAGGATCTCCTGTGAGTCATTTTCGTCCAACCGTGCCCGGCGGCACACGACGACCATAGCATTGGCGATCTCGTACCACCACAGTGACGGAACCCACAGTTGGGAATCCGATCCAACCTGGTTCCAAAAGCGATCCGCTGACGGCGAGCGCTCGTCCGGAAGTCCCCAGGCGAGCGCCATGGAGCTGTCGACGACCCACCGGCTCACAAACGCCGCCCCTCTTCCACCAAGCTGCGGACGTCAACGGTTCCGTCCACCTTTTCCCGGAGCGAACGCAGGGCGGAACCGAGAGCCGAAAGGTCCTTCATGGCATCACCATCGGCGCGCACCAACCGCGCAACGGCGCGGCCGTGGCGGGTGATGACCACCGACCGTCCGCCCTCTACCATCCGCAATAGCTCGGACAGCCGGTTCTTGGCCTCGAATGCACCCACCTCGATCGTTTCACCTCTGATGTCCATTGGGATCACCTCATTTCCATCTAGCTTAAACATCTAGCTGTTTCACGTCAAGCACCCACCCGCCCGGATCCCGGATGCCAGATTCCAGATGCCGGATCTCCCACCCACCCTGGGCGCCTTTGTCGCGCGGGCCTCTGGCCTGCATTCGCGCATGTGATCGAGCCAGAAGTGCAGCCGAGACGGCTGCGCTACAAAATTCCCGGTTATTGTGGCGCAGGCCTCTGGCCTGCAATGCTGATCGAAGATCCAAGAACACAATGATCATCCGGGAAAACGGAACAGCATGTCGGTGCCAGGCACCGCCGCAGATGTTGCGATCTCGTGCTCCGATTCGATTTCGACGGTGCCTGGCACCGGCCCGGGGGTATGGAAAGACCCCCTTGACTTCGACGCACCCATCTCCTAACCGCGCTCCCCGAGGGCGCGTCTCTCGGAGGTGCCTGGCATCCCGATTCGCCAACGCCGGTCAGCCCATTCGTCTCGCTGGGGCGAATCGGCGTGCTTGGCATCCTCACGGGAAGCGCGACGAAAAACCGGGGCGCAAAGAAGGACCCCCACCGCTGATACTGCTTTCCCTACACCGTCAGAGACGGCACGCCCGCCATACGCGCCCTCCTCACTCCGGGTGGGCGGGGGAATCTGCAATCTGCAATCTGTAATCTGTAATTCGCAATGGGTGGGCGGGCGGTTTCGTTCTTCGTGCTTGGTTCTTTGAACATGATGGCAGCCGAGACGGCCGCGCTACAAAGATTCGGTCGAGAGTCCTGACAGGCCGAGGAAGAGTCGGATGCCCTCGTCAACGGCATCCATCTCCTCGTGGGTGATCTGCCGAAGACGCTTCGGATTCGACGTTTGTCGATGG
>CAWCOD010000024.1:0-34645 GCA_963797055.1 uncultured Holophagae bacterium | reverse complement strand
ACGTAGTCCATGCCCACCAGGTGGCAGAACTCCACCGAGTTGGGCTCGCCGCCGTGCTCGCCGCAGATGCCGACCTTGAGGTCGGGGCGGGTGGAGCGGCCCTGCTCGATGCCGATCTTGACCAGCTCACCGACGCCGTCCCGGTCCAGCACCTGGAAGGGATCCACCGGCAGGATCTTCTTGTCCAGGTACTCGGGCAGGAAGCCGCCGATGTCGTCGCGGGAGAAACCGAAGGTCATCTGGGTCAGGTCGTTGGTGCCGAAGCTGAAGAACTCGGCCGACTTGGCGATCTCGTCGGCGGTCAGGGCCGCCCGCGGGATCTCGATCATGGTGCCGTAGAGGTGCTCGACCTCGTCGACGCCGTACTTCTCGGCAGACCTCGGCGTGGACGGTCTTGGCCAGCTCGATCTGGTCATCCAGCTCGGCCTTGGCGCAGGTCACCGGGACCATGATCTCGGGGAAGCACTCTTGCCCTCCTGCCGCAGCTCGACGGCCGCTTCGAGGATGGCGCGGAACTGCATCTCCGAGATCTCGGGGAAGGTGACGCCCGAGCCGGACGCCGCGGTGCCCCATCATGGGGTTCAGTCTCGTGCAGTTCGTCGGCCCGCCGATTGAGCTCCTCGGCGGTCACTCCCAGCGCCTCGGCCAGCTCCGCCGCTCGTCCGCGCTCTGCGGCACGAACTCGTGCAGCGGCGGATCGAGCAGCCGGAAGGTCACCGGCCGGTCGCCCATGATCTCGAGGGTCGCCTTCATGTCCCGCTTGACGAAGGGGTAGAGCTCGTCGAGGGCGGCGCGGCGCTGCGGACTCCGAGCCCGACATGATCATCTTGCGGAGGATGAACAGCGGCTCCTCGGATCCGGTGCCGTAGAACATGTGCTCGGTGCGGAACAGGCCGATGCCCTCGGCGCCGAACTCGATGGCCGTGGCCGCGTCGTCCGGGGTCTCGGCGTTGGTGCGGACCTTGAGCACCCGGACGTCGTCCGCCAGCTTCATGAAATCCACGAACCGCGGGTTCTCGGTGGCGTCCACCATGTCCAGCTGACCGGCGTAGACCAGACCGCGGGTGCCGTTGAGGGTGAGTACGTCGCCCTCGTTGAAGACCTTTCCGTCCGACGGAGATGGTCTTGCCGACCACATCGATATCCAGGACACCGGCGCCGACGATGCAGCACTTGCCCCAGCCGCGGGCCACCAGCGCCGCGTGCGAGGTCATCCCGCCCCGACCGGTGAGGATGCCCACCGCGGCGCGCATGCCCTCCACGTCCTCGGGGTTGGTCTCCTCACGGACCAGCAACACGGTCTTGCCGGCCTTGACCCACTCGACGGCATCGTCGGCCGAGAACACGATCTGACCGAAGGCGCCGCCCGGTCCGGCGGGCAGCCCCTTGGCGATGAGGTCGGCCGTCTTCTCGGCGGCAGGGTCCACGATGGGGTGCAGCAGCTCGTCCAGCTGCTCCGGCTTGACCCGCAGAACCGCCGTCGCGGTTATCGATCATGCCTTCTGCGAGCATGTCCATGGCCATGTTCAGGGCCGCGGTGCCGGTCCGCTTGCCGACCCGGGTCTGGAGCATCCACAGCCGTCCATCCTGGATGGTGAACTCGATGTCCTGCATGTCGGTGTAGTGGGCCTCGAGCTGGTTCCGGATGGCGAAGAGCTGCTCGTAGACCTCGGGCATGGCCACCTGCAGCGAGGGCAGATGCTCGTTCTGCTCGTTCTTGGTGTCCTCGTTGAGCGGGTTGGGGGTGCGGGTTCCCGCCACCACATCCTCGCCCTGGGCGTTGGGCAGCCACTCGCCGTAGAACTTGTTGTCGCCGGTGGCCGGGTTGCGGGTGAAGGCCACACCGGTGGCCGAGTCGTCACCCATGTTGCCGAAGACCATGGCCTGGACGTTGACCGCGGTGCCCCAGTCGTCCGGGATGCCCTCGATGCGCCGGTAGGACACGGCCCGCTTGCCGTTCCACGACGAGAAGACGGCGCTGATGCCACCCCACAGCTGCTCGCGGGGATCATCCGGGAAGTCTCTGCCGAGCACTTCCTTGATCGTGGCCTTGAAACGCTCGGCCAGGTCTTTGAGGTCGTCCGCGCTGATGTCGGCGTCGGTGGCGTAACCCTTGGACTCCTTGACCTCGTCGAGCATGTGGTCGAGCTGCTGGCGGATGCCCTTGCCTTCGGCGGGTTCGACGCCGGCGGCCTTCTCCATCACCACGTCGGAGTACATCATGATGAGGCGGCGGTAGGCGTCGTAGACGAAGCGCGGGTTGCCGGTCTTGGCGATCAGGCCCGGAATGGTGGCCGAGCACAGACCGACGTTGAGGACGGTCTCCATCATGCCGGGCATGGAGGAGCGAGCGCCCGAACGAACCGAGAGCAGCAATGGATCATCGGGATCGCCGAAGCGGGTCCCCATGATCTCCTCCACCTTGGCCAGCGCGGCGTCGGCCTCGGCCTCGATGGATGGGGGATAGGTCTCGTCGTGGTCGTAGAAATAGGTGCACACCTCGGTGGTCAAGGTGTAGCCCGCGGGCACCGGGATGCCCAGGTTGGCCATCTCGGCCAGGTTGGCACCCTTGCCGCCGAGCAGGTTCTTCATGTCGGAGCGGCCCTCGGCAGAGCCGCCTCCGAACGAGTAGACGTATTTGGTGTCGGTCATTCGTTTCCTCCATCGATCTGCAGCTTCGACAGATCGGCAAGTTTTGAAAATTGATCCCCAAGTAACTTCAACAGCGCGATTCGGTTCCGTTTGACGACCTCGTCGTCAGCCATCACCAGCACCTCGACGAAGAAACGCTCGAGCACATCGGCCAGCTCGGCCATTGCCGCAAACGCATCATCGAAACGTGATCCCTCGAGACACTCGTCCAAACGCTCGCCAAAGGCCACGGTGTGGCCATGCAACTCGTCTTCCTCATCCTGTTGGAAGGCTGCCGGATCCACCACACCGTCGGGCTCGCCGTCGGTGATGTTGCGGACTCGTTTGAATCCCAGCGCAAGCCAACGGAAGGCGTCTGATTACTCGCGCCGTCTCCAGGGCACGCGCCCGGGCCACCAGCTCGGGCAATCGGGTCCAGCCCGCGGCCATGACCGCGTCCGCGGTGTCGAAGGACACCCCGACCACGTCCATCAGATAACGCCGAACACGATCGGCGACAAAGTCGGACAGCGCAGCGGAGATCTCTCCGATGTCGCCATCCACATGGTCGGACACCAACGCCATCGCGCGGTGGATCGCCTGACCCAGGTCGAGGTCCCAACCGGCCTCGGCCACGATCTTGACCAGACCCTGAGCCGCTCGCCGCAGGCCGTGCGGATCCCGCGATCCCGAAGGATTCTCCCCGACCGCGAACAGGCCGGCCAGGGTGTCCAGTCGATCGGCGGCGCCCACCAGACGACCCGTCTCGGACGCTGGAACTTCACCGTCGAACCCCTGGGGCAGATAGTGGTCTCGGGCCGCGGTCCAAAGCTCCTCGGGGGCGCCCTCCAACCTGAGGTAGTGGCCGCCCATGACGCCCTGCAGCTCGGTGAACTCCACCACCATGTTGGTGAGCAGATCGGTCTTCGCCAGCCGGGCGGCGTTGGGCAGCTCGTCTCTGTCCACCGCAGCATGGATCTGGTCCGCCATCCACACGGCCAGCCGGCCCGCCCGGTCGGCCTTGTCGGCCATGCTGCCCAGGGTGCGGTGAAAATCCAGCCGCGTCAGATCGGGCACCAGATCGGCAAGCGGTCGCTTCGATCCTCCTCGAAGAAGAACCGGGCGTCCGCGAGTCGGGCGCCGATCACCCACTCATTGCCCTGGCGGACCAGGCCTTCGGGGTCATCGCGACGGTCGACGACCGCCAGGAAATAGCGGCGCCAGCTCACCGTCCTCGCGCTCGAGGATGAGACATTTCTGATGGTGGCGAAGGGTGGTCACCACCACTTCGCGCGGCAGCTCGAGATAGTCCGGGTCGATCTGGCCGAGCAGCAGGCCCGGATACTCCACCAGCTCCACGTGCTCCGCCACGAGTTCTTCGTCCGGGTGGACGCGACAGTCGACGCCGGCCACCAGAGTCCGCGAGGCGGCCGAGAAGGCGGCCCGCCGGCCCGCCGGGTCAACCCGCACCTCGCCGCCGTTCGAGCTCGGTCTGATACTCGTCGGCCCGCGCGAGATCGAAGGCCTCGGGCGAGTGCACCCGGTGGCCCACGGTCGTGCGACCCGCGCTCTGACCAAAGAGACTCATGGGCACGACTCTCGTCGTCGAACAGCGCCACCACGCCGTGGACCGGTCGCACAAAGCTGTGCTCTCCGAGCCCCCAGCGCATGATCTTCGGAAATCTCAGCTTGGCGATCTCTGGGGGCACCAGCTCAGCCAGAATCTCGGCGGTCGGACGGCCCTCGTAGGTCACCGTCGCGGCCAGATAGTCGCCCTTGGGTGTCGAGTCGATCTCGAGCTCGTCCACCGCCAGGCCAACCTTGCGGGCAAAACCCTCTGCCGCCTTGGTGGGTGACCCGTCGTCGGTGAAGGCCACGTTGCGCGGCGGACCGCTGACCCGTTCGGTGCGATCGGGCTGGCGTTCGGGAAGACCCTCGACCACCACGATCAACCGTCGGCTGGTGGACAGGGCACGGATCCGCATCGCGGGTGAGGCCTGCTTCGTCGAGTCCGGCCGCCATCAGTCGTTCGAGCTGATCACGGGCGCCGGGCAGGGCGTTGGCCGGGATCTCCTCGGTGAGCACTTCGAGCAGGAAGGTGGCCATTACTGGCCTCCCTGCGTGGCGCCTGGCAAAGGGGAAACCCGAGTTCCTCCCGCTGCGCCACGTAGGCTTTCGCAACCTGCACCGCGAGCCGCCGGACACGGGCGATAAGACCGACCCGCTCGGTCACCGACACCGCACCTCGGGCATCCAGCAGGTTGAATAAGTGCGAAGTCTTGAGCGTCGCCTCGTGGGCAGGAACAACCAACGGCGGTTCGTGGTCAAGACACCGCTGCGCCTCGCGCTTCCCAGTCCTCCAGGTGGCGTCGCAGCATCTCCACGTCGGCGACCTCGAAACCGTAGACCGAGGCCTCACGCTCGTCCTGCAGCCGGACCATCACCGTAGGACACACCGCCACCCCACTCGATGTCGTAGATGGAGTCCTTCCGCTGGAGGAACATGGCGATCCGCTCGAGGCCGTAGGTGAGCTCCGCCGAGATCGGCACGAGCTCGATCCCGCCGGCCTGCTGGAAATAGGTGAACTGGGTGATCTCCATGCCGTCCAGCAGCACCTGCCAACCCACGCCCCAGGCGCCGAGGGTGGGCGACTCCCAGTTGTCCTCCTCGAAGCGGATGTCGTGCACCTCGGGATCGATGCCGAGGGCCACGAGCGAACGGAGGTAGAGCTCCTGGACGTCGTCGGGTGACGGCTTGAGGATGACCTGGAGCTGGAGGTGGCGGCCAAGGCGAAACGGGTTCTCGCCGTAACGGGCATCGGCCGGTCGTCGGGACGGCTGGACATAGGCCACCCGGTAGGGCTCCGGTCCCAGCACCCGAAGAAATGTCTCCGGGTGCATGGTGCCGGCGCCCGACTTCGGTGTCATAGGGCTGCTGGACCACGCATCCCGCGTCGGCCCAGTACCGAGACAGCGACAAGATCAAGGTCTGGAGATCCACCGGCTCCCCCGTTTCGGCTCGGTCGCGAAGGATAGCATGCAGGCCCTGTAATGTCTCGTGTGGCGGGATCGGATCGCGAGAGGCGGAGATTGCATAGCCAGGGCCAATTCGGAATTCGGAATTCGGAACCACCAACGATGAAGGCGGGCCCGGAGGCCCGCCTGTGGTCAATCGTCTGAAGGCTCAATCAGCCTCAGAGCTCCTTGATCGCCGCGACCATGGGTGGGATGACATCGAAGAGATCGCCGACGATGCCGTAGTCCGCCACCTTGAAGATCGGTGCGTCGGGGTCCTTGTTGATGGCCACGATGACCTTGGACGAGGACATGCCCGCCAGGTGCTGGATCGCTCCGGAGATGCCGGCAGCGATATACAACGTTGGGCTGACCACCTTGCCGGTCTGACCCACCTGGTGCTTGTGCTCGATCCAGCCGGCATCCACCACGGCGCGAGAGGCGCCCACAGCGCCGCCCACCGCATCGGCCAACTCGCGGATCAAGGCGAAGTTCTCCGGTCCCTTGATGCCACGGCCTCCCGACACGATGATGTCGGCCTCGGCCACGTCGATCTCACCGCCGCCGGTGTCCACGAGTTCTTTGACCACCGCTCGGATCGCCAGCGACAACCCATCGAGTGTCACCACCTCGGCGGTGCCGCCCACTTCCTCGGCGGCGAACACGTTGGGCCGCAGGCTGATCACCTGCGGGACCTTGCCGGCGGTGTCCACGGTGGCAATGGCCTTGCCCGAATACACTGGGCGTTTGGCCACGAAGGTGTCACCGTCCAAGGTGATTTCCACTACGTCCGCGAGGGCGCCGACGCCCAATCGCGCCGCCAGCCGCGGCGCGAGATCGCGCCCCATGGCCGTACCGGCGAAAAAGACCGCGCCGGGCTGAGCCAATTCGACCGCCTTGGCCATGACCTCGGCATAACCCTCTGACGAGTAGAGCGCCAGGTTGGGATCGTCCGCCACGTAGACCTTCTCGGCGCCGTACGCCCCAAGGCCGGCCGCGGATCCCGCGATCCCGGATCCCGGCAACACCGCGCTGACGGGGCCCGCTCCAAGGCGACGCGCTTCAGACAGGGCCTGCAGGGAGGCCGTCCGGATCTCGCCGTTTCGCTGCTCCACAAAAACGAGAATTCCAGCCATCATCCCCTCCCTAGATCACTTTCGCTTCTTCGCGAAGCATCCGGACCAGTTCGGCCGCAGCTCCGGCCGGGTCGTCCTCGCCCTGGATGACCTTACCGGCCTCCTTGGCCGGTGGAAGTTCCAGAACACGCACCCTGTAAAACGGTTCGGCACCCTCCTCGATCCCGAGGGAGGCCACCTCGGTCTTTTCCACCGGCTTCCGTTTCGCCGCCATGATGCCCTTCAGCGCGGCATAACGCGGCTCGTTCAGCCCCTTCTGGCATGTCACGACGGCCGGCAAGGGACACTCGACGGTCTCGCGGCCACCCTCGACGTCCCGCCCGGCTACCAGCGCAGTGTCACCGACTTCGAGAGTGATGACGTTGCCCACGTGGGGAAGATCCAGGATCTCCGCCAGCATCTGGCCGACCTGTCCGGTGTCGGTGCCAACCCCCTTGAATCCAGTGAGGATCAGATCGTAGGACAGGTCCTTGATGGCAGCGGCCAGGACCTTGGCGATGGTGAAGCTGTCGCCCAGGGTCGCCTCGCCGCCAGTGATGTGAATGGCCTTGTGGGCGCCACGCGCCAGGCAGTCGCGGAGGACCGCCTCTGCGCGATCCGGGCCGTAGGTCACCACCGTCACTTCTCCGCCCTTGGCCTCCGTGATCTGGAGCGCCTCCTCGAGGGCATATTCATCGTAGGGCGAGAGGATCCACTTGATTCCCGTCTCGTCGATGGCGCCGTCGGGTCCGATCTTTATGACCGACGCCGTGTCCGGAACGCAGGCCACGCATACGATGCAATTCACGCCAAACCTCCTTGTGCTATGGGAAATGAATGGGTATTCATCGCGAGTAGTGTAGCAGAGGAATGCCGAGAGTTATTCGTGGGCAGGTGGGTTTGCTCCAAAAACCTCCCACCCTTCCCCCACCCCGGTTTTTGGAGTTATGAGTTTTGTCGTGTTGCTCCGAAAAGCGAGGCCGGGAGGGAGGGTGGGAGCTTTCTGGAGCTCAACAGGGTCGCTGAAAGTCACTCCTCCGTCGCCTGAAGGCGATGGACCTCATCGTCATAGGCCTCGAGCACCCTGTGGTGTCCGAGGATACCCACCACCTGAGAGGGCGGAGGACCTGTAAGGACCGGCAGGTTCTCATGCTTGAAGGCGGTGAACCGACGAACGGCGGTGTGGAGGTCGTCATCGAGCTCCAGATAGGCCATCGTCTCGGCGGAGACCGCCAGATCCGACGCCACCAAGACGTCCCAAACCTCTGGAGCAGCCATCACCCTGCGCACGTCGGTGACGCTGAACACACCCTGAACCACGCCGTCCTCACCCACCACGGGGAAGGCGTGCTGCTCACTCTGAGCCACGATTTCGAGCACCTTCTGGAATGGCGTCCCGGGAGCCACCACCGTCACCAATTGATCGGGATCCATCACCTCGCGAACCGCGAGGCGTTCGAGAACGTCCACCTGGAAGTCACCGACATGAGCCGGTGAGTCAACCCGGCGGGGCACCTGAGCCTCATAGATGCTGGTTCCACGGGTCAAGAGGAAGGACACCGACGTCACGAGCATCATGGGCACCAGCAGCGTGTAGGAACCGCTCATCTCGGCCACCATGATCAGCGATGCGATGGGGACCTTGGCCACTCCCGCGAAGAACCCGCCCATGCCCACCAGAACGCAGGCGGCCGCGGGTGGTGCGAGGGCCGGAGCCACCCTGTTCGCAAGGGTCGCGAATACCGCCCCGGTCACGCCGCCGATGACGAGTGACGGTGCGAAGACCCCACCCGAGCCGCCGGACGAGATCGTGAAGGACGTGGCCACGATCTTGGCGGGAATCAGGAGAACCAAGATCAGCAGCGGGATCTGCTCCTCCATGGTCAGCTGTATCCAGCCGTACCCGCCGCCCATCACCTGCGGCAATGCCAGGGCGACGAGAGCGACCACAAACCCGCCGATTGCTGGCTTGACGATGGCGGGCACCTGCATCGGCCGGAATATATGGTCGCGCACGCCGTAGAAGGTCGAGATGTAGATCCGTCCAATGATTGCGACAACGATGCCGAGGATCAGGTAGGCGGCAAGCTCCTGCGGGCGCACGAAACGGGGAATATCAGCGGCGAAGATGGGTTCCCAACCGGTGAGCATGGAATTGACGACGTAGGCGACGATGGATGAGATGATCGCAGGAATGAGCGCTTCTGACTCGTACTCGTTGTCGGAGTACAGCACCTCAACGGCGAACAGGGCCGCACCCAGCGGGGCCCGGAACATGCCACCGATACCGGCCGCCATGCCGGATATCACCAGCACGCGCCGGTCGTAAACCGGGAGCCGGATGACGTCCGAAAGATACGACGCAAAGCCGGCGCCCACCTGGGCCACGGGCCCCTCGCGACCGGCCGACCCGCCGGAACCGATGGTGATGGCCGACGCCAACAGCTTCACCGGCGCCACCCTGCGCCGCAACACCGCACCCTTGCGATGGTAGGAGTTGATCACCGCGTCGGTGCCGTGGCCTTCGGCCTCAGGGGCGAAGGTCTGAACGACCCAGCCCACCAGAAGCCCGGCCAAGGGCAGCACCAGCAGCAGCATCCACGGCCGCGCCGGCAGGTGCCAGGATCCAATGTGGGTGCCGTGGCCCGGCGGCCTGAATTCCGCAACCCGATGAAGAAGCGCCGATTGAACGCCGTCCACACCCCAGGTGAGCAGCGCGCCGCCGAGACCGGCAACGACACCGATGAGACTGGCGAGGATCAGCCATCGACCGAAGTTATAGAGGTCGATCCTTGTCGCAAACCTCGCGATGCTGTCGAACCATTCTCTCGGGAAGATTTTCACTGTCGTCCTCAGACTGTTCCTGGCCTGCGCCCGACGGATCCGGGATCAGTCGACTCGGCCGACAACGAGGCACGCGTTGGTGCCGCCGAAGCCGAAGGAGTTGCTGAGGGCCACCCGAACGTCAGTCTCGCGGGCGGTGTGGGGGACGTGGTCGAGATCATCACCGGGATCGGGCTCATCGAGGTTGATGGTGGGGGAACCACGCCCCGGGTCAGGGACAGCAGGGCGACACCGAACTCATACGCTCCGGCGGCACCAAGCAGATGACCGGTCATGCTTTTGGTGGAGGACACCAACACCTTGCGGGCATACTCACCGAAGACCTCCTTGACGGCCACCACCTCGACTGAGTCACCGGCGGGAGTGGAGGTCCCGTGGGCGTTCACGTAGTCCACCTGATCGGGATTCACACCCGCCTCGTCGAGAGCCGCGCGCATGACTCGTATCGCTCCGTCTCCGCCCGGACTGGGCGCAGAGATGTGGTAGGCATCGCCGGACATGCCGAAGCCGAGGATCTCACCCAGTATGGGAACCCCACGCCGACGCGCATGCTCGTACTCCTCGAGGATGACCATCCCGGCGCCCTCTCCCATGACGAATCCGTCGCGGTCTCGATCCCACGGCCGAGAGGCGCGTTTTGGTTCGTCGTTTCGGGTGGACAGGGCCCGCATATTCGAGAAGCCCGCGACCGCAATGGGCGTGAGTGCCGCTTCGGCCCCACCGGCGATGATGACATCCGCATAACCGTGTCGGATATAGAGCGTAGCGTCCCCGATGGCGTGAGCAGAGGTCGAGCAGGCGGTCACGGTCGCCATGTTGGGTCCCTTGGCACCGGTTCGCATACTGATCAACCCAGATCCCATATTGACGATGGCACCAGGGATGAAGAACGGAGACACCCGCCGGGGGCCCCGTTCAAACAGGATCCGGTTGTTGTGTTCGATGGTCTGGAAGCCGCCGATGCCGGAGCCGACCACCACCCCGACCCGGTCCGCGTTCTCATCGGTGATCTCGAAGCCCGAAGACTCCAGAGCCATCTCTGAGGCCGCCACCGCGTAGTGAACGAATGGATCGAACTTCCTGGCTTCCTTGGCCGTGAACCAGTTGAGGGGATCGAAGCCCTCTATCTCACACGCGATCTTTACCGCAAAGTCGGATGTATCGAAACGGGTGATGAGTCCGGCCCCGTTGCGGCCCTCGATCAGGCCCTGCCAGTTCTTCTCGGTCCCGATGCCCAGCGGAGACAGCAGTCCCAGGCCGGTGACCACCACCCGGCGCGACATGTCAGCTTTCCGTGCTCGTCTTCAGGAATTCGACGGCGTCCTTGACAGTGGCGATTTTCTCCGCGGACTCGTCCGGAATCTCGACCTCAAACTCCTCCTCGAACGCCATGACGAGCTCGACCACGTCGAGTGAATCCGCGCCGAGATCGTCGACAAACGACGCCTCCAATGTCACCTTGTCCGCGTCAACTCCAAGTTGCTGGACAATAATTTCTTTCACTTTCGCAACGACATCCATGTGCTTCCCTCCTCGGTTGTTCTCTCATCAACTCCGAACCCGACACCCGACGCTGCGATTCCGTGGCGCGGCGCCAAACCACCGGGCCGAAGCTCTCTCGGGCTTGGTAGAACACGTGATAGCATACAGCGATCACACGCGCAACCCCACCCAATTTCCTTGACAATGGTCGAAAAAAGGAGTACTCAGCCGTTTGAAGGCGCACTCCGCCTCCAAATAGGAGAAAAGCATGGAAGCCTACCTGACAGCGAAAGAAGCCGCCGAATACCTCAAACTCGCCGAGCGGACTCTGGTTCGATTGGCCCACGAGGGGAAGATCCCCGGTGTGAAAATCGGCGGTCAGTGGAGATTTCGCCGCGCTCTGTTGGACGAGTACCTCGACACCCTGGCTTCCGAGTCGGTGGGCACCGGAGGAATTGCGCCAAACCAAGTCACCGATGCGCCGTTGACCGAGATCCTCACGAAAAATCAGATCATACCCGACTTGGTGGCGAGCGACCGCACCGACGTCATCCACGCCATGGTCGAACAGGTGACCGACCTCGGCCTCGTCAAGGACCAGGCCTGGTTCGAGGCGGCCCTCGCCGCCCGGGAGCGTTTGGTCCCGACAGCCGTTCCCGAGGGCATTGCGTTTCTCCACGCCCGACGTCGTGCTGCCGACAAATTTCCCAAGCAGTTCATCGCCATGGCCCGGTCGCCGGAGGGTGTGATCTTCGGTTCGCCCGACATGGGCAAGACCCAGATCTTCTTCCTCTTGGCTCTGCGGAATGACGCCCTCCATCTGCGCTGGCTTTCGCGGTTGGCCTGGATCGTGCGCAGCCCCGGTCGACTCGGCCGATTGATCGAAGCCAACTCTGCGCAGGCCATCCTTGACGTGATGTTGGAAGGGGCGGCGGCGCTTCCGGCCTCGCTGCGGCCAAAGGGTTAGCCACCGCCACGAACCCCTGTGAGCATGTCGGTGCCAGGCACCGCCGCAGATGTGTCGACCTCGTACTACGACTCGATTTCGACGGTGCCTGGCACCGGCCCCCGTGTTCGCTTCGATTCACCTATTTCGACGCGCCCATCTCCCTATCGCGCTCCCCGAGGTTACTCGCGGCCGGTGGCCGCGGTGACCAGCTGTCACCAGCGGGTGGCCGTATGGCCGCTGATCCCACTCGCAGGATCGGAAACGGCCGCCGCACCCGGCCACGGCCACTACCGCTGCCGCCGGCAGGTTGCCCGGCACGCCCGCCCACCGCGCCCTTTCACGACCCGGGAGGGTGGGTGGAAACGTTCAACGTTTAACTTTCAACTTCAAGGTGCCTGGAGTGGCACGCCCGCCCACCGCGCCCTCACGCTCCGGGGGGGCGGGGGAATCTGCAATCTGCAATCTGCAATCTGCAATTCGCAATGGCGTAGAATCGGCGCATGAAGATCGCCCTCATCGGCACCCACGGAGTCGGCAAGACCACGTTGTGCTTCGATCTGGCGGCCCGGCTGAAACGCCGCAACGTGGACGTTGACATCGTTCGCGAAGTGGCGCGGCGATGCCCTCTCCCCATCAATCAGGAGACCACGGTGGCGGCTCAAGAGTGGATTCTCCTGACTCAGATCGCCTGGGAGATCGAGGCCGAAGCGGCGCACGAAACCGTACTTTGCGACCGGTCGGTCTTGGACAACTACTGCTACATGGTCCACGCGGCCGGCAGCCATCCCGCGTGGGAGCGAATGTTCGACTACTGGCTGCCCACCTACGATCTCCTGGTCCATGTCCCCATGTTGTCCAGCCCCTCGTTCGACGGCGTCCGTGCAGTCGATCCGGGATTCCAGGAACAGATCGATGACCTCATCGAGGGTCTCATAACCGCCCGCGGTCTGACCCCGCTGCGTCTCGATCCCGACAGTCAGGACGAGTGGGGGGCCGACATCATGGAGAGGCTGCTGCCGGAGCTCGAACCCACGCTTCCGCTGTTTCCCGACGATCAGGATTGATTCAACCCGCCCATCTCCCAACCGCCCTCCCCGAAGGCGCGTCTCTCGGAGGTGCCTGGCATCCCGATTCGCCAACGCCGGCCGGCCGATTCGTCTCGCTGGGGCGAATCGGCGTGCCTGGCATCCTCACGGGAAGCGGGACGACGAATCGGGGAGCAACGAAGGACCCCAAGCTGGCCACGATCGAGCCTCCAGCCCCTCACCGCGCCCATCTCCCCACAGCGCTACCCGAGGTTGCCCCCCTCGTATTTCGATCTCCATGTCGGTGCCAGGCACCGCCGCAGATGTTGCGATCTCGTGCTCCGATGCGATTTCGACGGTGCCTGGCACCGGGTGAACGCGTTCGCGGCGCGCGTGAGGACGGCACGCCCGCCATAAGCACCCTGTTACCGTCCCGGGTGGGCAGGTGGAAACGTTCAACGTTTAACGTGTAACGTTTTACTTTCGACTTTGGACTGTCGAGCGAATTGACAGCGATCGACGTGAATGTGACGCTTGAAGTTATGAAACGCGACGTCGATCTCCTTATCCGAGGCGGCATCATCCTGCCCATGGTCAACGATGCCGACTGGTTCACGGGCGACGTGCTGGTGGACGGCGGACGTATCGTCGAAATCGTCCGTAGCGGCTGCGAGACCGAGATCAGCGCGCGGCAGACCCTCGATGCGTCGGACGCCGTCGTGCTGCCCGGGTTCATCCAAGGTCATGTGCACGTGGTCCAGTCGCTGCTCCGGCACCAAGCGGAGAACGTGGAACTCCTGCCGTGGCTCCGGGACTACACCTGGCCCTATGAGGCGTCTCTCGACGGCGACGGAGTGGAAGCGGCGGCCGAACTCGGTATCGCCGAGCTTTTGTGCGGTGGAACCACCACCGCGCTGGATTTCGGCACCTGCCACCACCACGACCGGGTCTTCCAGGCTGCCCAACGGTTGGGCATTCGGCTGGTCTCGGGCAAAACCCACATGGATATGGGGTCCGATGTGCCCGATGGCCTCCTGGAGGACATCGATCAATCCCTGGCAGAGGCCGATGAGCTTGGCGACCGCTGGCACGGCGCCGCCGGCGGACGCCTGCGTTATGCTGCGGCCCCCAGATTCGCCCTGTCGTGCAGCCGCGAGCTGTTGGAGGGTTGCGCGGCCCTCGCCAGGTCCAGAGGCTGGCTCCTGCAAACCCATGCCAGCGAGAACGTGGATGAGGTGACGGCGGTACGAACCGCCACCGGTCTCGGCAACATCGACTATCTGAGCGACGTGGGGCTGGCGGGCGACGACGTCATTCTGGCCCACGGTGTCCACCTCGAATCGAGCGAAATCGACAGTCTGGCCGCGGCCGGGACCAGAATCTGCCACTGTCCCGGAACCAACCTCAAATTGGGATCAGGGATCGCCGATGTCCCTCGTCTCGTGGGCGCGGGGATTCCCGTTCTTATTGGCGCCGACGGCGCACCGTGCAACAACCGCCTGTCGATCTTTCACGAGATGGGCCTCACCGCCACGCTTCACAACCTCCGCCACGGAGCCGCCGCGTTGCCGGCGACCACAGTGCTTGCCATGGCCACCCGGGAGGCGGCCCGTGCCCTCCACCTCGGCGACACCACCGGAAGTCTCGAGGCGGGCAAGGCCGCGGACGTCACGGTGATCGACCTGGGCGGCTGGGCGCTCCAGCCCGCCGGACATCCCGCGACTCGGATCGTCCACGGCGCCACGGCGGCTGACGTGCGGCACGTCGTTGTCGACGGCCAACCGGTGGTCGTGGATGGCGCACTTTGCAACGCAGACACCGGTGAAATGGGTGAGAAGATCCGCAGCGCGTGGCAGGCCACCAGGAGTCGGATGGAGCGCTTGGCCCCATGAGCCCAGCGGTCGAGATTGGTGAACCCCGGACTCAGAGACGTTTCCGACGGGAAGAAAACTCCCCCAAAAGCGGGTTGCACGGTATTCAACGCCATCGACCAGGCGTGAGTGGAGGAGATCATTGGCCGTTCGGCCCATATTGATTTACGGTGACCCGCGGCTTGAGGCCCCCAACGAGCCCGTTGAACAATTCGACGACGAGCTTCAGGAGATCATCCAAGATCTGCTTGAAACCGGTTGGAAGGCGCCGGGCCTGGGGCTCGCCGCACCTCAAATCGGAATCAATCTGCGGCTCGCGACCGTCGACCTCTCGGTGGGCAAGGACCCCGACGCCCCCATCGTTCTCGCCAACCCCGAAATCGTGGAAACCGAGGGCAAGGTCTCCCTCGAAGAGGGTTGTCTTTCATTCCCTGGTCTCTTCACCACAATCAGTCGGCCCCGAAGGCTCGTCGTGAAAGCACAAGACGCGTATGGCGAGTGGCGGTCCTTCGACGCCGATGGGCTGTTCGCCCAGGCCGTCTGCCACGAGGTGGATCACCTGGACAGCACGCTACTGGTCCATCACCTTCGTGGTGTGAAGCGACAGATGTTCATGCGACGGGTCGCCAAGATGCGCAAGCTGGGCGTCTGGTCGGCCACCGCATAGCGGAATTTTGAATTCTCAATTCTCAATTTTGAATCGACCCCCTCACCCCCGAGAAAGGTTGGGGCGGGTGGGTGAAAATGCAAAATTCAAGATTTAGATTTCAAAATTCGGTATGAACTATAGGTTCCTGGGGAGCTTGTCGCGGGGGTTGCCCTGGTAGAGATCCGCAACCCGTCTCGCGGTCTCCTCTCCGGCGGGTGAGACGACCTTTGGAACCGTGATTTCCACCGTGTAGAGATGATCTCCGTAGGCCCTGGTCTTCTTGTTGCGAACGCCCTTGCCGCGCAACCTGAAGACCCGGCCAGAATCGGTTCCGGCAGGGACCTTTGCCCGAACTGGACCGTGGATGGTGCCGACCTCTATCTCCGCCCCCCTGTACGCCTCGGAGAACGTCACCGGCACAGTTGTCAAGACGTTGTCGCCCTCCCTTTTGAAGAAGGGATCGGGGCGCACTTTGACACGAACGTAGAGGTCACCCGCCGGACCACCGTCGGTGCCCTCTGCTCCCCTCCCAGCGACGCGTACCCGGTTGCCATCGGCGATTCCCTCCGGAATCTTGACCCGGAGGCGCTCGGTGTTGACAACACCGCCAACGCCGTGGCAGGTGGGACAGGCCGCACCACCGCCCGCCGAGCCGCTGCCGCCGCAACTGGCGCACTGGACCTGGCGCTGAACCGGCAACGTGACCGTTGTGCCGCGTACGGCATCGACAAAGTCGATCTCCATCGACGCTTCGTAATCCGGTCCTTTCTGAGGAACCACCCGGCGCCGGCCACCCCCCCGGCCGCCAAAAATATCGCCGAAAATGTCTCCGAGATCTCCCATGTCGACCTGGTATCCCCCCAGGTCCTGCCACTCGGCCCGGCCCCTGCTTCGGCTAAAAGGATCAAAGCCGGCGTCAGGGATATTGTCCACCCGGCCGTAGGTGTCGTACTGCTTTCTTTTCTCGTCGTCCGACAGCACGGCATACGCTTCCTGGATCTCCCGGAACTTCTGTTCGGCATCGGCATCGTCCGGATTGACGTCCGGGTGATACTTGCGGGCAAGTTTGCGGTAGGCCTTCTTGATCTCCCCGGCTTCCGCGTCACGCGATACGCCAAGGCTCTTGTAATAGTCGCCAGCCACTCTCTCCTCCTGAACTCGCCGGTCCATGGGGGCGCCCTGTGTTGAGGACGGTCCCCAATTCGGGGCGCCCTGAATAGAATATGAGCGAACTCTTGTAAAATTTCAACACCTTCGCACCGAGTGCCCGCCGCGGCTACAATAACAAGGTGGTACAAGACCCGACTTCCGCTCGCCGGTGGCCCTGATGTTCACCCTGGTCGGCCGCGCCAAGGCCGTTGCCCCGCTCGCCATAGCCCTGGCCCTTGCGGCGGTGATCAACATGTGGTCGGTCATCCCAGGGATCGAGGAGTTTGCCGGGGGGATCTTCTCTCGGGCCCTCGGTCAGCCGGTGATTCGATACGCCGGCAATGCCATCGTGGCGGCCCTGGGCATCTGGGGATTGCTGCAGCTCCTCAGAGGCGGAAGCCCCCGAGAGAGGATGGCCCGGGCTGCGGAGCGGCGTCGGGACTATCTTGGCGCCGCAGAACTCTACCTCGAGGATGGCCAACAACGCCGCGCCCTGGAGTTGTTCCGCAAGGCCCGAGCCTGGCGACCAGCCGCAAACCTCGCGGTCGAACTCGGACTGCGGGAAGAGGCCGCCGGTCTGATGCGTCGTTCCGGCGGGCGCGACCTGACCGAAGCCGCGAGAATGTACCGGTCCCTTGGAAACCGTGACGCAGCCGTGAAATGTGACCATGATCTCGCGCAGTGGCTCACGACCCAGGGACACTACCCCGAGGCGATCGAGGTCTGGCTTCGTGCAGGCAACGCCAAGAGAGCCCTTCGCACAGCGCGGCTCGCTTTGGACGAGGGCCGGCTCAGGCCGTCGGACCCTACCTACGCCGCCGCACGCCGAGCGGCCCAGGAAACCGGCGACCACAACACCCTCGCGCGTCTGTTCGAGGCGGAGGGGGCATGGCACCGCGCAGCTTTCGCATGGCGGGAGGCCGGTGATCACGAGCGCGCGGCCGCCAACTTCAGACGATCGGGACGGCTTGAGGAGGCAGCCGAGGAAGAGGGGGCAGCCGGACGGCCGAAACAGGCGGCGCAGCTCAGGATTCGGCAATTGCGGGAGCTCCAGGAACGTCTCCGTTTGAATACGGCGCGGGGCGATTTGGGATCCTCGGAAACACGACAACTGAAGGCACAGATCAATCTGGAAACCGAGAGTTTGATCACCCATCTCGACCGGCTGGGGATGGAACGCGAGATGGTGGACGTCATGCAATCGGCCGGCCGAATCGAGGACGCTGTCGAACTCCTGGCCAATGACGGCAATGAGGCCGCGGCCGCGGAGATTGCCCGCGACGCCGAACGGTGGGATCTTGCAGCTCAGATGCTCGCCCGACTGAAACGTTGGGGTGACGCCAGCGACATGTTTGAGTTGGCCGGAGACCTGGAGCACGCCGCCGCATGTGCTGAACGGGCCGGTGAAGACGCACGCGCGTTGCAGCTCTATCGCACTCTGAATATGCCCGAGAAGGCGGCCCACTGTCTCGCAAGGCTTGGCAGCCTCCAAGACGCACTCCTGGAACTCCATCGCCAGGGCCGGCTTGACGAAGCCTGCAACATCCTTCGCAGCTACCCTGGGCCGGTGCCCGACATCCCTCAGGTGATTCTGGACATAGCGGACCGGGCCCACCAGAGGGGCTCGGTCGAGCAGTCCATCGCCTGTCTGCAGCGGGCCGTGGTGGGAGTCGCCCTGCAACCCTCTCGACTCGGCCCCGCGATAGCTCTCGCCCGTCGCCTGAACGAGGCCGGGGAATCCGACGCTGCCATGGCCCAGGTGGACCGGATCCTCGCCTTTGACTACTCACACGACGACGCCCGTTCGCTCCGGGCAGAAATCGAACGTGGTCAAACCACAGAGGACCCCGCCACCACTCAGCCCTCTCGAAGAGGGTCGAAACAAACCAAAGGCGAGCATCGACCACCACCGGCCCAACAACGTTACGAGATCCTCACCGAGCTCGGAAGGGGCGGTATGGGAGTGGTCTACAAGGCCCGTGACACTCGACTCGACCGAGATGTGGCCATCAAGGTTCTGCGGACCACCTCCGCGGAGGAGGCGGCCCGGCTCGAGCAGGAAGCCAAGGCGGCGGCCACGCTCAACCACCCGGGCATCGTGACAATCTATGATTTCGAGGCCGGCTTTGACGGCTATTTCATCACCATGGAGTATGTCCCTGGCGAGGCTCTCGATCACGTGATCCGCACTCAGCCGGAACGCATCCAGAGGGACCTCCTGACGATCCTGGTCCGGCTCGCTGATGCGGTGGCCTACGCCCACAGTCACCAGGTCATCCACCGCGATCTCAAACCTGGCAATATCCTGCTGACACCGAACCAGGAGGTGAAAATCCTGGACTTCGGGATCGCAGCCAGGCTCGACACCGGAGCAACCGCGGGTCCGGCAGTGTGCGGCACTCCCTACTACATGGCACCGGAACAGATCCGCGGCCAGGACACCTCCCCGGCCACGGACATCTACGCCCTCGGCGCCACCTCGTTCCACCTGGCGACCGGACAACCTCCGTTCAAGGAAGGCAACGTCATCGAGGCCCATTTAACACAGAAGGCGCCCGACCCGTTGGAACTGGCACCCCATCTCCCCAACGGAATCGGGGCAGTCATTCTCCGGTGCCTCGAGAAAGACCCCACCCAGCGGTACACGTCGGCGGAGGAACTCCGTGAGGCCCTCGTCGGCATCACGTCCTGAACCGATGCCGAGAATCTCGCGGCGTCCCGAGGTTCGATTTCTTGTGTTGTTTGTCGTGATCCTCGCTCTATTATTCACGGTGGTCGCCGTGCGCCAGGTGAATGACGCCTTTGTCGTGCCCTACACGGCCTTCATCGCCCGCATATCCGGGGCTGTTCTGTCGGTTTTTGGCGAACAGATCACGGTTTCGGGCTGCGATCTGCATTCTCCTCGTTTCGCCGTCACGATCTACAACGGGTGCAACGGACTGATCACCAGTCTGATCGTACTGTCCGGCATCCTCGCGTTCCCAGCGCCGCGACGAAAAAAATTGGTGGGAATTCTCGCGGGATTGTCGATCATCCAACTCGTCAATCTGATACGCATCGTCTCGCTGTACTACATCGGTGCCCTCATGCCGGAGTATTTCAACGCGTCACACATCGTCGTGTGGCAATCGCTGGTGATCCTGGCGGGAGTCGTGCTGTGGATCGTGTGGGCGCGGTGGGCAGCTGCGACCGGGAAGACCGCCCCATGAAGGCGCGCAGTAGCCCGGACACTGCGGTCTTCGGGAACTTCCTTTCACGGCTGCCCATCGCCTTGGCCGTGGCACTGGCAACGTGGCTCGTCCTTCGCCCTGCCCTGGACACAATCCAATGCGGCCTGGCGGAGATGATCATCCGTGGTTACGAGCAGCCCAGGGTCACGAGGCTGGTGCCGGAGGATCATCGCGCCCAGATCCGACGCAGCGATCTCCACGCCCAATCCGCGGTGCCCACGGTCTCCCTCACCGAGACCCACTTCAACACGATCGTATTGCTCGCTTTGTTCTTGGCCATGCCCAGACCGTGGTCTCGACCTCAGGCGGAGCGGCTCGTCATGGGATGGTGCGTCCTGCTTGGGCTGCAGACCTTGAACCTCGTCTTCCATGTCAAGTTCATCTACGCCACGGCGCTGGGCGACTGGAGTCTCCAGCACTACTCGGCAGTGAGTCGAAACATCTATGGATTCCTCCAGTATTTCACCGACCTTCCGGGGCGGTTCGCCTCGCCGTTTCTGATCTGGATTGGTTTCAACTGGGATCAGGTCATGGGGATGATCTCTGCAGACGTCGGGAAGAGAGGGTAGGGAGAATTCGAAATTCGATATTCGAAGGGCCCCTACCTGTTGCGTCGCAGATACCGGTAGTCCGGGATCCCGTACTCCTTGATCTTGGCAATCAGTGCACCCCGGGACAGGTTGAGATTCCGGGCCGCCTTGCTCTGATTCCCCATGGTCCTACGCAACACGCGGTCGATGATCAACCGTTCCACCGCTGGCACGACGATCTTGAGATCGTCCTGGGCCATCAGCGACGCCGTTTCGATCTCGTCGCCGTCCGTCGGAGCGCCGATCACGCGACCACTGGGGTGTGCCGGCACAGTGCCACGAACCATCTCACCCTCCGGAGTCGCGGAAACCAGCCGACGCAGCT
Source organism: uncultured Holophagae bacterium (assembly GCA_963797055.1). Classification (GTDB taxonomy): domain Bacteria; phylum Acidobacteriota; class Thermoanaerobaculia; order Thermoanaerobaculales; family Sulfomarinibacteraceae; genus FEB-10. Next base: position 13,770 of record CAWCOD010000024.1, on the reverse strand, counting down.
CACCGAGCAACTCGGTCATCTCGCCCTCGAAGGGATGTTCGAGGAGAGAATTGAGGGTCTCCAGCTCGATGCCGCGAATCTCCTTGTCCTGCTCGGCACCGATGGTATCCAGCAACCGCACCACGAGAAGCGGCAGGTCCTCTCGCCGCTGATTGAGGGCGGGAATCCGCATGATGTGTCTCTGGAAGAGGTTGTATAGGGTCGAATCGAGACACCCCTCGTTGACCAGTGCCATACAATCGGACTCGGTGGTGGCGATCCACCGTACGGCCGGCCCATAGCCCGTATCCACGTCGTGCGAAATGGCGGCGGCCACCTCGCGCTGCATTGCCGGGGAGAGCTTGTGCACGTCCCTGATGACCACCACCGAACCCTTCGCGCGTTCCGCCAGACTGGTACCAACCTTCTGATCGGACGAGGATCCGAAGAGGGCGAGACGGAAAGCCTCGTCATCACCCTCCTTGACCTGAATCGCCTGGACCGGCAGGTCGCCGGTGGGATGGATGGACGCGATCTGGGACGCCACGGACATCCGACCAGACCCTGGCCTGCCGCACAACAGGACCGGGAAGGTGGATCTCGCGGCCTGCACGACGCTGTCCCGCAAAACACGGACCGCCTGAGACGAACCGGGCAGTTGTTCCTCGGTGCTCTTGCGGGCCGCGTCCTCCCACGGACCATAGAGCGAGCTCGAATTCTCCACCCGTTCCCAGTGCACCGCGAGCATTCTGGCGAGTTCGGCCAGCAGAACCTGGTCGTGTTCGAGGTCGTTTTCCACCGTTTCCGCGATGAGGTAGGCGTGAGAGTCCAGGGCTCCCCGCGACACCGGGTAGATCAGGAGTTCCCGGCCGCCCAGCCGGAGGATCGCGTACCGTCCTCCGGTGCTCAACTCGTCGAAAGTCCGAGCCGGCAGTTTGGGCACCTCTCCAGTCCACTGCGACACCACCGGCTGGAAGCGGCCGTTCTCGTCGAGCCAGGCCAGCATGGCCTGCCGGTTGGTAAAGAAGTTGTCGAAGAAGGTGCGCAGAGATGGAACAAGATCCGATCGGACTCCGGACCTGAAGATCTCCACCATGTGATGGCGCCCCTCGGAGATGCGATTGGGCTCGGAGTAGAGCACGACCTCTGATCTCGATCGGGGTGATTTCGTGGCATCTTCCGAAGCCGATGACGACGCCTGAGTATCGGAACCATCGACCAATTCGACGTCGGTCACCTCCGTACCCATCCCCTTGAACACGACGGTGGCACTGCCGATCCGGATTCGGTCCCCCACCCGGAGCACACCTCTCGATCGTCGTTCTCCATTGAGTACGACGACCTGCCTCGGCTGTGCGAGGAAGGTGTAGACCTCTCCGTTGCGCTGGATCACGACGTGTCGCGGCGCCACACCGGGCGATCTGAGAACGACATCGTTCTGGCTCGACGCTCCGATGGAAATCACTTGCTTCACCAACTCGTAGGTGAGCTCGGATCCGCCGCTTCCTTCTATGGCCAGTGTCACCATTTGGACCCCCGTAGCACTCAATTGACCAGGTTTTTCACAGCAAGCTGTTGAATACTGAATTGAAACCTTTCAGTTGCTTCCCTCAGGACAATAGGATCTCCCCGCCCCGGCCCATGGCTACGAAGACTCCGCTTCCAGCCGACTCACGTGAAGAAACTCCAGACATTTATCATATCCATGGGGTAACAGTCTGTCAATAGATCATACACAAGTGTCGACGAATGGACATATGCCGGCTGTCGGCGTTGGGTTTCACACCGGAATTTCGAATTCTCACCCGTGGTTGTGGTTGTTCTCTCCACGGACAACGACGCCGCCGAGACAGCAGGCCAGCAGCGTGATCTCCCGAAGTTCGGGCAGCGGCTCGCCCTCCCGATCCGCCACCAACAACCCCACGACGGTGGCCCCCATACCCAGCGGAATGACCGCGGTCTCGGCAGGAAGGACGTCGACGCCAAGCACGCGGGCCAGCTGTTGGGCGGCGGGCGAACTCGGGTCCACGCCGACAGTCGCTTCGCCACTTCGAATACTGCGCTCGAGAATGCCCACCCCCCGAGGCAGCGCGGTGGCATCCCGATTCAGCGGATAGCCGTAACCCGCCCGACACCGAACCGCCGTCTCCTCCACCATCAGCACCGCACCGCGCCACAGCTGGTTGGACGCGAGCTGCAACAGGGACCCGACGGCCTGGTCGGGATCGTCCTCTTCGAGCAGAGTGTCCACTAGTTCGTACACAGTCTTCGGTTGACGAGCGGACGCCAGCGCCTGGCGGTTCTTCATCTGACGATCCAGGACCGTCGCGAGATCCTCGGCGAATCGGGCCAGGGCCCGTGACGACCGACTGTCGGGTGCCGGCATCAGGAAGGAAACTCCGGCCTCGATGAGCCGGCTCAACCACCCTGAGTCACGGACACCGCCAACCCACACCACGGGGACCGATGGCGTCGCCTCCACCGCACGGCGCACCAGGGAGATCCACTGCTCCTCCTGATCGGTGCGATCGAACATACCTTCCTGGTGAAGAACCAGGGCATTGACCTCGTCGACCACGATCTCCGAGGGGGAACGGTTCACGTTCAGGGCCCAACCGCGACGACGCCAGCCGGCCTCGAGGTTGCCCCTCCAGATCCTGGGATCGTGCGCCACCACCCCCACCTGGGTCAATAAAAGCTCATCGGGCGCCGTGCTCTCGAGATCGGAAAGCAAAGAATCAAGCGGGTTGTCCAGCGGCTCGGACGGCAGCACATGGATGTTGGCCACAGGGGCCGGCCTCGAAATATCGGTGATCTCACCGGCGAACAACCTGCCGAAATCCACGTCACCGTCACGGGCGGCTTCCAATACCTGTTCGGTGGCCTCGGCAGCGTCGGCCAGAGCAGTCAGGGTCAACGACTTTCCGGCGACCGGACGTACCTCCGTCGGCAGAAATCGGAAGTTGCCGCTGCTGCTCCTGAGAATCCTCCCGACCCGGCGCAGCTGGCTTGGCTCGGGCATGGCCACCTTGCCGTGGGCGGTTTCGATTCGAAGGTCGCCGGCATCGGTCGTCAACTCGAGCACCCCGCTCGGCGCCGTGGCCGACAACAGGCGCAGCAGGGCCGACGGCGCGAGGTGAGTCAGGCTCCCCGACAACACCCGTCTCACGACCCCACCTCGATTTCCGCTGCGTGCTCCGGCATGGTCACCACGAAGCTCTGGAGCTGGCCCGACCGGAGCTCGAGCTCCCGCTCCTCGATGACCTCATCGCCGACCATCACGGTCAGCCGCCAGCGACCGGGAAGGAGCGCCGTGAATCGGCCTTCGGGATCGAGCGCCACTCGGTGGATGGCCCCGGCGGCGCCACGGAGAATCGCGACCACCGCATCGTCGTCACCATCCCCGACCACCCGGCACACGAGATCGGATCCGAGGTTGGGCCGCAACGGGAGGCCCCCACGTCTCGGCAACGCGGCCAGACCGTCGGCCGGCTGCTCGATCACTCTCACAATCGGCGGGTCTTCCACCGCGTCGGCGAATGCGACGTGATTGGCCGTGACGGTCCACAACCCGAGTGTGGGATCGGTGTGGACCCAGCCCGCTCCGGGCAGCCGACAGGCCACCCAACGATGGGGGATGAAACCGTCGTCGGAGACCAGGAGACCGCTGACGGTAGCGGCCTCGAATCCCGCAGCGAGCAGCATCCCGGCGGTGGCGTTGGCCACACCCGAACATCTCCCGTAGCCGCGAGCCAACACACTGACCGCGTCCTGCGGTTGGTTGTCGGACACATCGACCGTGACGTGCCGCGCCGACCACTCGAGAATTCTGGTGGCGGCCTCCCAGGCCGACAGCTCCGGTCGAAGCTCCGATCGCAATCTGGTCGGCAGATCGAAGTTCGGTGGCACCTCCACGATCTCGCGATTCAGAACCTCCTTGTAGGCGCCCTTGGAACCGATGGGACCGAGAATCGCCGCCACTCGAACTTCGACCCGATCCTCGCCCACCATGGTCACCGTCTGAACGTATCCATTTGCCACCACATCCACCGGTGGCTGTCCCCCGGTGACGACGTAGGTGGCTTCCTGGGCGGCCCCCCAGGTCGCCCCCAGCATGCACAGGGCGACCAGACGGCGCCTCATGAAGCAGGAGCCCTCCGCCTCACAAAGCCGTCGAGCACCCCATTGACGAACTTGGGAGACTCCACCGCGCCGAACTTCTTGGCGATCTCGATGGCCTCGTCGATCACCACGGCGTGGGGGGTTTCCGAGTTGTAGAGCAGCTCGTACATGGCCAGCCTCAGGATGTTGCGGTCCACTGCGGCAAGTCGGTCCAGCCGCCAGTGAGCGGTCTGGCGTTCGAGCTCACCGTCGATCTCCTCAAAATGCTCGAGAGTCCCACGGAGCAGAGCGTCGGCGAAGTCCCGCACCCCGTCGGTCGCCCCACGCCACTCCTCGAACTCAGCCTGCATGTCCTCCGGTTCAGCGCCGGTCAGCTCATACTGGTACAGCAGCTGGAGGGCCAGCTCGCGGGCCCGGCGGCGGGATCCCACCTAGTTCTCCCCGTCGAGTCCTCGGTAGAGGCGTGCCATCTCGACTGCGGCCAGGGCCGCTTCCCAGCCCTTGTTGCCCATCTTGGTCCCGGCCCGTTCCACCGCCTGCTCGAGGGTGTCGGCGGTGATCACGCCAAAGGTGATCGGAATTCCGGAATCCATGGCGCTCGCGGCAATGCCCTTGGCGACCTCGTTGGAGATCAGCTCGAAGTGGGCCGTGCCGCCGCGAACCAGGGCGCCCAGACAGATCACGGCATCATAGCCACCCACGGCGGCCAGCTTGGCCGCGACCATGGGTATCTCCCACGCGCCAGGAACCCGGAAGATCGCAATGGCATCCTCATCGGCACCGTGACGGACGAGGCAGTCCACCGCACCCGACTCCAGCCGAGAGGTCAACGCCTCGTTGAACCGACTCACGACCAGCGCGAACCGCAGATCCCGAGCGTCCAACTTGCCTTCGATCACCTGCATCTCATGCCTCCAGACACACCATTGTACCGACTTTTCCACCGACACCCAAGCCCGGGCGACGACCGTATGTCACCGAGCCACATCGAGATGACCAGCGAATCGTTACACCGGTGTGGCGTGGCAGGTGTAGAGAGCTCAGAAGGAGCGGTGTGCTCAAAGCGGACCGGGCGGGCGGGAGACTGAAAAGGCCCATCTGCACCGACCCGCGGTATCGTGCCAGGTATCACAACCTCACAACGCACTCCGGGCCGATTTCGGTGCCAAGCACTGCCACAGATTTATCGATCTCGCGTGCCGCTGCGATTTCGGCGGTGCCAGGCACCGGCCCGCGCGTTCGCATCGAAGTGCTGACTTCGTCGCGCCCTTCTCCCCGAGGCGCTCCCCGAGGTTGCCACCCCTGACGATATTCGGACCCAAACGATGACGCGGCTTCAGGGGGTTTGACCCGAATTTTCAGAAGTGGCACGCCCGGCCATCGCAGGTTTTCTCTCCGGCCGGGCGGGTGGTCGGTCGAGGGGTGGGGTACGATACACCGATCACAGATGGCTGCACCCCATTCTTTTCTGGTTGAAATCGGCGGCGTGACCCGACTCGCCGGTCAATCGGTCGTTCGGATGTTCACACCGCCGCTGGATTTTGCCGAGGTCTTCCGTCAGTTCGACAGAATCGGGGTCGGCTCTCTCAACCTGACCAACATCACTGCCCTCTTCACCGGCATGGTGCTCGCCCTCCAGACCGCCTACGCCCTGGGCCAGTTCGGCGCCCGCATGTACGTCGGCGAAATTGTCGCTCTCTCGCTGGTGCGAGAACTTGGTCCCGTGTTGACGGCTCTGATGGTGGGGGGGCGGGTCGGTTCGGGCATCACCGCCGAAATCGGATCCATGGCGGTCACCGAGCAGGTGGATGCGATCCGCTCAATGGGCTCGGACCCGGTGCGGAAGCTGGTCGTTCCGAGGCTGTGGGCGACCATTGCCATGCTTCCACTGCTGACCATCCTCGCCGACGCCATGGGTATTTTCGGTGGTCTGCTGATCGGGGTATTCCAGGAGGGATTGAGCGCCTCCTTCTACCTTCAAAGGACCTTCCAGGTGCTGAGCTTCGACGACGTATGGCTGGGCGTGGCCAAGCCCCTGCTCTTCGCATTCCAGATCGCGCTCTTGGGCTGCTACAACGGCCTCAACGCGCGGGGTGGAGCGGACGGCGTGGGCAAGGCCACCACCAACACCGTCTACGTGGTCGCCATCTCGGTGCTGATCTCCGACTTCTTCATCACCAAACTCTTCTTGGCCTTTTGAGATGGACGATCCAGTCATCCGACTCCGTAACGTCTCCAAGTCCTTCGGGGACAAACACGTCCTCAGTTCGGTGACGCTGGATGTGGAGCGTGGATCCACCGTCGCCCTGCTCGGCGCTTCGGGCTCCGGCAAGTCGGTCACGCTGAAGACCATCAACGGCCTGATCCGCCCGGACGGGGGCGACATCGACGTCCTCGGTTTCACCGTCTCTGAAATGACCGAACAGGAACTGGTTCCGCTCAGGCGCCGGGTCTCCTACCTCTTCCAAGGGGGCGCTCTTTTCGACTCCATGAATGTCTTCGACAACGTGGCCTTCCCGCTGCGGGAACATCGGGACCTGGAACCCGGGGCTCTCCACGACCGGGTCATCGAGCTGCTGTCCATGGTTCGCCTCGACAACGCCGAGTACCTCCAACCATCGGAACTCTCCGGCGGGATGCGCAAGCGGGTGGCGGTGGCCCGTGCCCTGGCTCTCGAACCCGAGATCATGCTCTACGACGAACCCACCACCGGGCTCGACCCGGTCACCAGCGAGGCCATGGCCCAGCTCATCATAGACCTTGGACGAAGTCCATCGGTGACCTCGGTGGTTGTGACCCACGACCTGCCGTTGGTGTACCGGGTCGCCGAGCGCGTCGTGTTCCTGCACGACGGCAAGTTCGTTTTTTCGGGAACGGTGACTCAGGCCAGGCGGGAGAGCCCCGAGGCGGTGCGACAATTCTTTGATGCGGGAGGTAGCGATGCGTGACGAGACCAAGCGAAACCTCCGGGTCGGCGCCCTCACGATGGCGGCGCTGGTGCTGCTCTCGGTCGCGGTGCTGACCATCGGCAAACGCCAACAGATCTTTATCCGCCACACCCGGTACCACACATCGTTTTCCAACGTCACCGGCCTCCAAACCGGCGCCCCGGTGAGGGTGAGCGGCGTCAATGTCGGGTTTGTCGAATCCATCGACCTGCCCACCCACCCTGACGAAAACCGGATCACCGTGCGATTCACGGTCAACGCGGCCTACACCGAGCGGATCAGAAACGACAGCGTTGCCTCCATCAAGACCATCGGTCTGCTGGGCGACAAATACCTCGAGGTCCGGGGCGGATCAGCCGGGACCGAGCGAATCCTCGAAGGTGGAACGGTGCCGGGCAAGGACCCGGCCGAGGTGGACGAGCTGGTGGCCGGTGGCGAGGACCTGATGGCCAATCTGATCACCATCTCGTCGAGTCTGAAGGTGATCCTCAACCGCATCGAGGCCGGACAGGGTCTGCTCGGCGAGCTCACCAGCGAGCCCGCCGATGAGGAGAAGTTCAGCGACATGGCCAAGTCATCGCTGGCGTCGTTCCAGACCATTCTCACCCGGATCGAAGCCGGCGAAGGTCTGGTGGGCCGGCTGCTCACCGACGATGAGATGGCCGACGATCTTTACGCCACCGCCCACAGTCTCCGGCTGACCGGAGCCAGAGTCACCCGCGACCTCGATCGGTCAGACAGCGCCTACGCCGTGCTCTTCAAGGATCCACAGACAGCTCAACTGCTGCGAGAAACGGTTCTTGCAGTCCGCGATGCCAGCCAGGCCATGTCGGCGGCATTCGAGCAACTCGCCAGTGGTGAGGGCACCCTGCCCCGGCTGATGAGGGACAAGGAGTACGCAGACGACTTCCTCGGTGACATGCAGTTGCTGATGTTCCACATGCGATCGGCGATGCAGAAGCTCGACGAAGGCGACGGCACCGCCGGCGCATTCCTCAACGATCCCCAGCTCTACCAGGATCTCGAGGCTGTCGTTCGCGGCGTCAAAGAGTCCAAGGTCACCTCGTGGTTTGTTCGCGACCGACGCGAGTCGGGGGAGAAGGCGATTGAGGCCGATGAGGCCGATGAGACCGGGGGGAACCCTTGAGGGGACGGATCGACGGGTCGGTGCCAGGCACCGCCGCAGATGTGTCGATCTCGCACTGTGATTCGATTTCGACGGTGTATGGCACCGGGTGAGCGCGTTCGCAGCGCGCTCGAACGGGCACGCCCATCGCTCTCCCCGACCTGGGTGGGTGGAGGAACTTTCAACGTTTAACGTGTAGCGTGTGGCGACCTCGACGTCACCGCACGACGTCATGCAGCGCCCGATCGCGGCCGGCTTCGGTGAGTTCAAGCAGCTCGCCCGCTCTCGCCACCAGCTCGTCTCCATCGGCCGACCGCACTACCTGCCGAGTGAATGCCTCGCTCCATCGAAGGTGCCGGTTGAGCGTCGAGCGCCGGCACTCCTCGGCGGCCTCGGCCGAGTCCTGATGGTGCAACAGGTGGACGAGCAGCATGCTGACACCGAAGTCGAGCCGTTGGGCGGCCCTTCGCTGCATCTGGGCCACCACACCGCGTCTGGGCGCAAACAGCAGCGCGGCGAAGAACAGCACGCCACACGCCGACGCCATGGATCCGGCGATGGAGACATCCAGGACCCACGCCATGCCGTAGCCGGCAACAGCGGCGACAGCAGCAATCAAAGCGCTCAGCCAGAGCATGGGCTTGAGCCGCTCGGCCAGCAGATAGGCTGTCGCGGGCGGGGCGATCATCAGCGCCACGACCAGGACCGAGCCCACCGCGTTGAAGGCTCCCACCGCGGTGATCGAGACCAGGGCCATGAGCCCGTAGTGGAGCAGGACGGGTGAAAACCCGAGGGCGGCGGCGAGACCCGCATCAACAGTCGCAAGCTTGAACTCCTTGAACGCGACCACGATCACGACGACGTTGAGAACCAGGATGGCACCCATGCTCCACAACGCCGCCGGTCCCAGATCGACACCTCGCACCACCAGCCTGTCGAAGGGCGCGAAGGCCAACTCTCCAAGCAGCACCGAGTCGGTGTCCAAATGGACGTTGCCGGCGTACCTCGACACAAGAATCACCCCGAGGGCGAAGAACGCCGGGAAGATCAGACCGATGGCGGCATCCTCCGGGACCAAGCGCGACCTGTGTACGGCCTCGATCAACGCCACCGTCAGCACCCCGGTGGCCGCCGCCGCGATCAACAGGAGGGGCGAGTTGAGGTCCCCGGTGAGAAAGAACGCCACTACGATCCCCGGCAGGATTGCGTGCGAAATCGCATCACTGACCAGGGCCAGCCTGCGCAACACCAGAAAAGCGCCGGGAAGAGCCGCGGCAACCGCTGTGACCACAGCGATCAACAGGATCTCCACGTCCGGGCTCATGGTGCCACCCTGCCTTCGCGATCCAGGGTCCGCCGCGCCTCCCGCCGGCCGAGTTCCGTGGGCGCCCACAGACCGTCGGGCAGCTGGAAGGCCAGCCCCTTGCTCTGAAGTGCGGCGAGCGCTCCGGGCACGTCGGTGTCGCGGGAGCTCATGGTGCGGAGCACGGCCTCGCCATGACCGTGCTCCGGTTCGTCCTCGTGGTGGAGGGAGAGGGCGTAGAGGTGGATCAACACGGGATCGAGCTGCGGCGCCTGTCGCAACCTGCCGAGACGCAGCCACCGCCCAACCAGCCCACGCCCCGGCGCAAACAGTAGGGAAACAGTCACCACAACGCTCAAGATCATGACGATGGTGGGTCCGGTGGGCAGTCTGGGCACGACCGAGCTCGCCACCGCACCGCCCACTCCGGCGGCGGTTCCGATGGCGGCGGCCAGCAGGACCATGGGTCCGAGCCGCCGTGTCCACTGTCTCGCCGCGGCTCCAGGGGCGACGATCATAGCGCTCATCAAGACCACGCCCACGGTCTGCAGGCCGATCACGATCGCCACCACCAGCAGGGCCGTGAGCAGTCCGTCGAGACGGGTCATGGAAAAACCGAGACTCACCCCGAACGCCTCATCGAAGCTCAGCAGCTTGAATTCCTTCCACAGCATGGTAAGGACCGTCAGGGCAACGGCCCCGAGCGTGGTCATCACTACAACATCCTGCCGCAGCAATGCCGCCGCCTGGCCGAAGAGATAACTTTCGAGCCCCGCCTGGGCCGCGTTGGGTTGTTTCTGGATATAGGTCAGCAGCACCAGGCCGACACCGAAAAACACCGCCAACACGATGCCCAGCGCGCTGTCGTATGGGACTCGGCTGCGCGCCACGATGGCTCGCACCGCGAGGGTTCCGAGCCATCCGGTGAGCGCCGCTCCGATCATGATGATCAGCGGCGTCTTGCTCCCCGTCAGCAGGAAGGCCAACGCGATTCCGGGCAGCGCGGCGTGACTCACCGCGTCGCCGATCAGGCTCTGGCGGCGGAGCACCGCGAAGGATCCGAGTGCACCCGCGGTAGCACCCAACACCCCCGAACCGAGGGCGACGATGCGCAGCGTGTAGTCGGTGAAGAAATCCACCTCAGACCTCATTCACCGCCGATTGAGCGAGAACGCCCACCCGCCCGCCAAAGGTCAACCGCAGGTTTTCTTCGGTGAAGACCTGGTCCACAGGACCCGAGTCGATGGCACGCACGTTGAGCAGCAACACATGATCGAAGTATTCGGGCACAGTCTGAAGATCGTGATGGACGACGATGATGGTCTTGCCCTCGTCGGCCAACGCGTCCAACACATCGACGATCGCCCGTTCGGTGGGGGCGTCAACACCCTGAAATGGCTCGTCGAGCATGTAGATTTCGGCCCCCTGGACCAGCGCTCGCGCCAGCAGCACCCGCTGCTGCTGTCCCCCTGAGAGCTGGGCGATGGGGCGGGAGGAGTAGGCCTCCATGCCCACGGTGGCGAGTGCCGCCATGGCCTGGTCCCACTGTCGGGCGCCCGCCCGACGAAACCAGCCGATCTGGCCGTATGTGCCCATGGTGACCACGTCGAGAACGTCGGTGGGGAAGTCCCACTCGAGACTCGATCGCTGAGGGACGTAGGCGATATCCCCCCGGGCGGACTCGCGGGCCCGACCGAAGACCCGCACCTCCCCGGCCACCGGACTCACCAAGCCCATGGCCGCCTTGATGAGCGTGCTCTTGCCGGCGCCGTTGGGACCCACGATAGCCATCCTGGCGCCGGTGGGCACCTGGAGATCCACATCCCATAGAACGGGCTGGTCGGCATAGGCCACCGTGAGGTCCTCGACCTCGAGGGCGACTGGCGGATGCGAATCCGGAAACGTCATCGCTCAGTACCTCCAGGACACACCAACGCCCAACAGGAAGTCCGGGCCGGAGTCGGTCAACCGCCGCGCCACCCGTCCATCGAGTTGGACATTTGAGTTGATCAGATAGGTCAGGCCGGTCTGAAAGACCGCCGTGCTCGGCCCACGATCCTCCTCCCGATCGAAGCCGTAGAGCTCGAAGAAGGCCGACGTCCGATCGGTGATCCCGACGCCCACGGCGAGACTGAGCCAGAACGAGTGAAACCGGTCGTCTCCATCGGACGGCCGGGAATACCCGAAGTTGGTGCCGAGGGAGAGCGATGGAGCCAGATCCCAGGAGGCGGCCAGAACGACCAGGGGCTGCCAGTCCGGCGAGCTCACCGCCGACCCTCCAACCGGGATGGTGGTGGCCGCGATCACCGCGAGGCTCGTCCCGCCAAGAAACCCCCGGCCTTGGCCATCGCTGATCTCGTACTTCATCCCCAGAGACGGGTCCAAAAATCCCGAGCTGTCCTCCCCCGCCCCGTCCACCCAGAGATAGGAAACAGCTCCAAGCCGCAGCTCCAGATCCCGGGCGACGCCCCAACGGACCAAAAGCTCACCGGCGGACCAGGCCGTGACGGACGCTCCATCGTCGTAGGTCGCGCCCATCTCGAATTGCCAGCGACCGGTGTCCACGACAAGGGCGCTCTCGGTGAAGTCAGGACGATCGGTGACCAGGGCATCCTCGACGGCGCCAACGGGCTGGGCGAGAACGACGAATCCCGACAAAAAGAGCAATCGCAAAATCCATGTCATCGTTTTTCAGTCCCCGCGATCACCGGCTAGAGCTCCGACGATGGTGTCCACATTCCAACGGACCGTACCGACAAAACTGCCGGCCGGTCCGTCGGGGTCGCCGAGAGCGTCGGAGTAGAGGCTGCCCCCAATGACCACTTCGAAGCCGCGGGAGGCCACCGCCTCTTTCAGCGCCTCCACGTAGCGCGGCGGCACCGACGATTCCACGAAGACCGCCGGGATCCGACGATCGGCGATGAAGTTCGCCAGCGCCTGGACGTCCGCGGTGCCGGCCTCCGAAGCCGTGCTGACTCCCAGCAGTCCCCGCACTTCGAAGCCGTATGCCCTGCCGAAGTACCCGAACGCGTCATGGGCGGTGATCAACACCCGACGGTCCGATGGCAGCGAGGCCACCCGGTCCCGGACCCACTCATCGAGGGCGGCCAGTTCAGCCAGATAGGCCGCAGCGCGGCTGCGGTAGTCGTCCCCGTTGTCCGGGTCGATTGCGATGAGCGCATCCCTCGTACACTCGGCTACCCGACCCCACAGATTGACATCGAACCAGACGTGGGGATCGTGGAGTCCCGGGTAACCCGCGGACTGAAGAGCTCCGACTCCGGAAGACACTCGGCGACCGCCACGGTAGTCACACCCCGCTGGTCCATCTCGGACAGCACCTCACCCATCTTGCCCTCGAGGTGGAGACCGCTGAGAAAGACCGCCTCCGCCGACGCCATGCGCCGCACGTCTCCGGCGCTCGGTTTGTAGAGGTGCGGATCCACTCCGGGCCCCATCAGGACCTCGAGGTCCACATCGTCACCCCCGATGGCACCCACCAAGTCGCCGACGATAGTGGTGGTCGCCACCGCCTGGAGCGGTCCTTCCACCCGTTCGGCGGGCGCGCCGCCGCACCCTGCGAGGACCACCGAAAGAACACAACATGCCACTTGAAAACCAGTCTTCATTCTTTTTGCTCCATGATCCAAATTTCCCTGGCCAGCTCCGTCGGCACCATGTACCGGCTGCCGGCGCCACTCACCCGAACTCCGTCAGACGTCTCCTCCAGCACGTCGATCCTGGTTCCCGGCACCAGACCGAGACGCTGGAGAAGATTGAGGCTGTCGCGGTCCTGGGCGCTGACCCTGACGATGGTCCCGGTCCCGGGCGCGGCGACACCGGTCATCGGCACGCCTCCACGCCCCTCCGGGAGTCGGAGATCGGCATCGGGAATGGGATCGCCGTGCGGATCGTGGGTCGGGTGTCCGAGAACCTTGGCGATCCTCTCCTCGAATCGCTCGGAGATGACGTGTTCGAGTCGTTCCGCCTCGTCGTGGACCTCGTCCCACGAATAGCCCAACGCGGTGGCCAGGAAGGTCTCCAGCAGGCGGTGGTGGCGCAACATCTCCAGAGCCACGCGGCCGCCGGTTGGGGTCAAACGAACGCCGCGGTACCTGCGGTGTTCCACCAGGCCGAGCTGCGCCAGCCGCTGGACCATCCCGGTGACCGACGCGGGACGGACCCCGAGCCGTTCGGCCAGTGACTGGTGCTGACGCTGCCCCGGGCGCCACCGAGCAGAAAGATCTGCTTCAGGTAGTCCTGCTGGGATTCCGTCAGAGGGAGATCATCGG
>CAWCOD010000023.1:0-17711 GCA_963797055.1 uncultured Holophagae bacterium | reverse complement strand
CCACGTCTCCAGGACGAGATCGCAGAGATCGCATTCGGCAGCACCTTCAGCGAGGCGGTGGACCGGCGCCTCCTGACCTCGTCCCGCAGTTTCGCCGCGGTCGCTGTTTCGGGCCGTTCGGTCATCCCGGACTCGAGCCTGCAACCTCTGGGCGATGTCACCCTGTCCTTTGGCGACGCCATGGGGAGCAACAGACCCCTGCGATGGGGTGATGACGTCCTGGCTGGCGACTTCCTGGTGGACGGGAGCCACTTCACCGTAATGGTGGAGGACGACGGCAACGGCCGCCTCGACCGGGCCGATATTATTGCTCATTGTTGGCAAAGACCGCCTGCAGTCTCGCCCCTCGGCCTGGTGTACCCGGACGAGCATGTCCGACTCGGACATTTCCGTCATGCACCCTGAGCCGATTCTTGCAATCCGCGATCTGGCGGTGGACTTCCCGACGCCGACAGGCGGATGGCGGCGCGTCGTCGATGACCTCTCGCTGGACGTGGCGACGTCGGAACGGATGGCCCTGGTGGGCGAATCGGGCAGCGGAAAAAGCGTTCTTGCCCTGGCCACCCTGGGCCTGGTCTCCGGGTCGGGCAGGATCCGGTCTGGGCGCATCACGGTGGACGGCCTCGATCTGGCCGACGCCGACGAGGATCGCCTGCGGGAGATCCGTGGTGGAACCATCGGGCTTGTCTTCCAGGAGGCATCAGCAGCCCTCAACCCCGTACTCACGGTGGGTTTTCAGATCGCCGAGACGGCAGCGTCCCATCGTCGACTCAACCGCCGACAGGCTCGGATCGAGACCCAACGGCTCCTCGACGCCGTGGCCCTCGAGGACGCGGGCCATATCGGCGCTCGATATCCGCACCAACTCTCCGGGGGCCAGCTTCAGCGGGTGATGATTGCACTGGCCCTGGCCGGTGCTCCCCGCTTGCTGATTGCGGACGAGCCGACCACGGCCCTCGACGTTTTGACGCAGGCGCAGATCCTCGAACTGCTTCGCAAACTGACCGGTGATGACATGGCGTTGCTGCTGATCAGCCACGATCTGGCGGTGGTTTCCGGATTGGTGGATCGGGTTGCCGTCATGTATGCAGGGCAGATCATCGAGCATGCCCCGACTGGAGAGCTCTTCGGTCAACCGCTCCACCCCTACACACGGCAGCTCCTCGACGCCGTCAACAAGGGTGGCCACCAGCGGCAGTCGCAACCGAGCCAGGGTCAGGCCGATGCGTCCCGGGGGTGCCGATTCGCCGCTCGGTGCCCGATCGCCGAACCCCCGTGTCTGACTCACCAGCCGTCGTTGGCCCTGGTGGACGATTATCGCGCGGTGCGCTGTCCGGTTACGGTGCGCGGCATGGCTGCCTGTGGGGAATGTGGGACCACACATGTCTGAAGCGCTGCTCGAAGCCGTGGGGCTCTGCCGCGACTACCCGACACCGGGCGGTTCGAATCAGATGATCCGTGCCGTGGACCACATCGACCTCCGGGTTCGGGCCGGAGAGGCATTCGGCATCGTCGGATCCTCCGGTGCCGGCAAGTCGACACTGGCGAGACTCATGCTGGCTCTGGAGAAACCCGATGCCGGATCCGTGTATTTTGACGGCCGGCCCATCTCGACCATGACGCCGCGCCAGGTACGTCCGCTGAGAAGGCGATTTCAGGCGGTATTTCAAGACCCGCTGGCGTCCCTCGATCCTCGGCTGACGGTGGGCACCATCGTGTCCGAACCGCTGGTAGCCTTTGGCAACGGCACGGCCGCACAACGGCGCACCCGCGTGGCCGAGCTCCTGGCCCTCGTGGGTTTGCCGGAGGACGCCTCCGGACGGTTCCCGAGCGCATTCTCGGGGGGCGAGCGGCAGCGCATCGCCATTGCCCGTGCGGTGGCGCTCGAGCCCGATCTTCTGATCCTCGACGAGCCGGTGTCTTTCCTCGACGTGTCGATCCGTTGTCAGATTCTGAGGCTGTTGAGCGAACTACGACACCGTTACGGGTTGACCATGGTCTTCGTCTCGCACGATCTGAGGGTGGTGGGTGAAATCTGCGACCGTGTGGCCGTTCTTCTCCAGGGTGCGATCGTCGAGCAGGGACCTGTCACACAGATTCTCGACCGGCCGGCCCACCCGTACACCCGGGCCCTGGTGGCCGCGACTCCCCTCCTCGATCCCAGCTGGCGCCCACCCTCCCTCCAGTCGCCACACCACGAGAACTGGCCAGAGGGTGCCTGTCGATACGCCTCAAGCTGCCGCGGCGCCTCCCCCGCCTGCCGTGAGGAACCGGCTCTCATCTCGATTCACAACGAACGACATGTCCGCTGCTGGCACCCCATCGATTCGTGAGTGGAGAGCTGGACGGTCACAATCAGAATTCTTAATTTTGAATTTTGAATTTTGAATTCCTCCACCCACCCGGGTGGACCGGGTGCCTACCGATGCGGTCATTGAGAATTCACAATTGAAAATTGAGAATTCAAGCTCGGTTCCTCCACTGTTTTTCATCAAATAAGCCATGTCAGGTATACTCTGAAGTCGTGGAGAGCCACCTCGCCCAGTTCCTCGCCTGGCTCGAGCCCCATGCCCTGCTGTTGGCGCTTGTTCTACCGCCCGTGATCCGGGCGGTTGGCCACGTCATTCCCGAAGAGCTGTTCATGGTGGCGGTCGGTGTTCTGGCCGCCCGTGCCGGATCACCCGCCGAGGCCGTTGTGCTGCTGGGCGCTGCGGGGCTCAGCCACCTGGCCACCGACCAGGCGCTGTATCTCGCCGGTCGTTGGCTGCGGCCACGGTTGGCCCGGTTTCCCCGGATATCGAACCAACTGGCGTCGGTTGCTGCGCGCCTGACAGGGTCGCCTGCGGCGATGGCCGGGTTCGTGCCCGCCCGGGTCCTTCCCCTTGGCCGCGGCGCCTGGATCGCCGGCTGCGGCGTGGCGGGAGTGTCCTGGCGCCGTTTCCTCACATGGGATCTGATCGCGCTCTCGGTTCACCTGTTGGCCTGGTCCGGTCTGGGCTGGTGGCTGGCCGGCGATCTCGCGCGGCTCGAGGCCACCACCGCCACCGGCAGGGTCGCGGGTGTGTGGTTGGCGGTCGCACTGGTTGCGGTTGTTTCGTCCGTTTTTCTGGCCAGAAGTTGGCCGCGGTGGCAGCCCGCAACCGTCCGCGTTGCCCGGCGTCTCGGCCGGTCCTTCCGCCAGGGCGGATCACGCAGCTCGTAGAAAGCACTGAAAAGTGAACAGTAAATAGTGAATATTGAATAGGATCGACTCAACCTTACTGACTATTCACTATTTAATATTGACTAATCACTTGCCGTCATTCACTCCGTAATACAATGGAGACGCCATGCAAACCACCCTTGAACAGATTCGGACCGCCCTCGCGTCCGCCTATCCTCTGACCGTGTTGGTGAGCCTCGAGGAGGAACGTCTCGAGCGATTGCTCGGTCGATTCGCCGCGGCGGCAAAACCGGATCCGCTGCCAGTCACGGTGTGGAACTGCGTCGACGGATTCGCCATGGACGACACCTCCGATCTCACGGATCCCATGGAGGCGTTGGCGTGGATCGCGGACGAGGCCCCGCGCGGCATCTACCTGCTCAAGGACATGGGCGAGTACCTCGACGATCGCCGGCTACTCCGGCGTCTGCGAGACACCGCCATGAAGGTCCGCAACAGCGGACGTTTCCTGTTCCTGCTCAAACCCGACGCCATGCTGCCCGAAACCCTCAAGCCTCTGAGCTACGTCGTTGTGTCCATGTTTCCGGATTCCAGCGAGCTCGAGCAGACGGTGCGCAACATGGCGAAGTCCAAGAGCCTCTCCGACGGAGATGTGGAACGACTGGTGGGAACGCTCAAGGGCATGAGCCTGACCGAAGTGGAGCATCTTCTGCGTCGGTTGCTGGACCGCCATGGCGACATCGATGACGAGTTCTTCAAGCTGGTGCTTGACGAAAAAGAACAGGTCACCCGCAAGGAGGGCATCCTGGAATTTGTGCCGCCCGACGAAAGCCTGGAACAGCTCGGCGGGCTCGATCAGCTCAAGGAATGGGTCCACGAGCGTTCCTCGCTCTTCACCCCGGGGGCACGCAAGAAGGACCTTCCGGTGCCCAAGGGCGTCCTCCTGATGGGTATCTCCGGCTGCGGCAAGAGCCTGGCGGTAAAGGTCATCGCGCGCGAATGGAACTTGCCGCTGTTTCGACTCGACATGAACATGGTCTTTGCTGGTGTCGCGGGATCTGCGGAGTGGGTTTTCAACCGCGCACTGGAGGCCGTCGAGTCGGTGGCACCGGCCGTTCTGTGGATCGACGAGATCGAGATGGGCATTGCCGGGTACCACGAGGGCCAGAGCGGCTCCCTGACCCGGATCTTCTCCACGTTCCTGACGTGGATGCAGGAACACCGGTCCGACGTCTTCGTGGCCGCCACCGCCAACCGCATCAACCTGTTGCCGGCCGAAGTCATCCGCAAGGGACGATTCGATCAGGTCTTTTTCGTGGATCTGCCGAACGACGAGGAACGCAAGGAAATCCTGAGCATCCACATGATGCGC
This sequence comes from uncultured Holophagae bacterium, assembly GCA_963797055.1. Classification (GTDB taxonomy): domain Bacteria; phylum Acidobacteriota; class Thermoanaerobaculia; order Thermoanaerobaculales; family Sulfomarinibacteraceae; genus FEB-10. Next base: position 13,176 of record CAWCOD010000023.1, on the reverse strand, counting down.
AACGGCCTCGATCCGACCTCATTCGACCTGATCCTGCTCGCCTCCGCCACTCGAACCTGGAATGGCGCCGAGATCGAGCAGGGGGTCAAGGCGGCGAGGATTACCTCCATTGCCAACGACACCACCGTCACCCAGAACGACATGCTGTCGGCCATCGGGAAGATCATCCCGCTGTCCAAGACCATGGAGGACCAGCTCAAGGCGATCCGATCCTGGGCGCGCAACCGCGCCCTTCCTGCAACCAGCGTCACCAGACCCGAGCTGTAGCGTCGTGGCGATCATCGTCAGCACGTCGTCTTCCGACTCGACCGTCGACCAGGAATGGTTGGTCAACCAGATCGCGCACGCCCTCCGCAATCCGATTTTCGCCGCCCTCGTGCAGTCCGAAGCTCTCAGTCTCAAGGCAGGCGGCGATGAGTCGATCGCCCGCTCGGCCCACATGATTCAGAAACAGTTGAAGCGACTGGAAGACAACCTCGAGGAAATGCTGTTGCTCGGACGTGAGCCGAAGTTGAATATCCGCGCCGCGGATCTCGCCGCCGTCGTGGAAAACACCGTCGAAGCCGCCCGCCAGGGGGTATTCGGCGAGCCGGCGGAGGTCGGGTTCGATCCCGGATCCGGGACCGCCGAAGTCGTGAGCGATCCGGACGCGGTCCGTGTCATCGTCGAACGACTGCTGACCAACGCCATCGAACACACCGCCCCGCCGCACCCTGTGGACGTGGGCATCGATCGTCCGACACCGGACACGATTCGGCTGTCTGTGAGTGACCGGGGCGAGGGCATCGCGGACGACGTCTGGGATCAGATCTTCCTGCCCTTCTACCCGCAGCACGCGGGACGGCCCGGGCTCGGACTCTCGGTCGCAGCCAAATTCGCCCACGCTCTGGGTGGTCGAATCGAGATCGAGAGCAACCCCGGCGAAGGGACCGTCGCCCACTGCATCCTCCCCTCGGTCCACACGCCGAGCGGGTCCTGACCAGCGCCGTGGACTCCGGATCCACCCGTCTCGTGGTTCGGCCCGACCAGGATGGTGAGCGCCTCGACATCTTCCTCGCCGGTTCCACCAACATGTCCCGCAGGGCTGCACGGCGGCTCGTAGGGTCCGGTGGGGTGTGGCGCAATGGCGGCGCCGTTCGGGTTCAGTCAAAATCGCTGGAGACCGGCGATGTGGTGGATGTGCTGTTGCCATGCGAAGAACTCGGGGTCTCCGCGATCCCCGATCTCACCATGCCCGAGGTTCTGTTCGAGGATCGATGGCTCGTGGTGGTCAACAAACCGGCCGGGCTGCTGTCCCAACCTGCAGAGACGGACTCCCGCGAACTGGCCCTGGATCAAATGGTGCTTCTCGGACTTGCGCTGAGGGAGGGCCAGCGGCCCTTTGTCAGGCTTGTCCACCGCATCGACAGGCTCACCAGCGGTGCGGTGCTCTTTGCACGCAACCCCCAATCCCTGCGGCCGCTGACCCGCGCCTGGGCGGCGGGCCGTGTGGACCGCAGGTACCTGGCCGTCGTGGAGGGCGACCCACCCGATGACGAGTTCCTGGTGGAACGACCCATCGCACGCGACCGGAACCACCGATGGCGTTTTCGCGTCGCGGAGGACGGTGACCCGGCACAGACTCGGGTCGTGGTGATCGACCGCCACCCGTCAGGCACCTCCCTGGTGGAGTGTCGTTTGATCACCGGCCGAACCCACCAGGTCCGCGTCCACCTGGCCTACCTGGGTCATCCGGTCGTGGGCGACCGACTCTACGGTGCTCGAGCCACACCCGAGATCCACCGCCCGCTGCTCCACGCTGCGCGGCTGGCCCTCCCACATCCCCAGACCGGCGAGAAATTGACGGTACATTGCCCGGTGCCCGAGGACATGACCCGGTTCTTGGCTGGACGGTGGAGCGGGTAGATTGGTGGCGTGGAATTTCAGATTGCAAATTGCAAATTGCAGATTGCAGATTGCAGATTGCAGATTGTGAACCTGCCAGTTGGGGAATTTCGAATTTGGAATCTGCAATCTGTAATCTGTAATCTGCAATCTGTAATCCAAAATCGAACCGCACCCCTATACTACCCATCGATGAATGAAGAACCGAAGATCATTCTTGCCAGCGCCTCTCCACGACGCCGGCAGCTGCTCGACCTGATCGGGCTCCCCCACCTGGTTCGCCCGGCCGACGTCGAGGAGGTGAAGCTCCCATTGGAGAGTGCCACCGACTTCGCCCTGCGCGCCGCCCGCGACAAGGCAACCGCCGTGGCCGCCGACACAAATTTGCCGGTCCTGGGTTCGGACACGGTGGTGGAGATCGATGACCAGGCACTGGGCAAGCCAGTGGACCGGGCCGATGCGATCCGCATGCTGGGCCTGCTCTCCGGCCGGACCCACCACGTCCACACGGCCGTCGCGCTGGCCCACGGCGGCCGCTGCGAGTCCATCGTGGACACGACGGCCGTCCGCTTTCGCCCCCTTTCCGACGCCGTTATCGATTGGTACACGTCAACTGAGGAGCCCATGGACAAGGCCGGAGCCTATGCGGTTCAGGGCCGAGGCGGGCTGTTGGTAGAGGGCATCGACGGCTCGCCCCACACCGTCATCGGCCTGCCCGTCCACCGCCTGCCGGAGCTCTTCGAGCAATGCGGCCTCGACGTGTGGAATCTGCTCGGACCTTCCACCCAGAGCTGACGCCAAACCCGATACCGCTGGGACGATCGATCTCGGCTGCGCCTCCCGAGTTTGATTCTGGTTGACGTAAGACCTACATTCTGTACTATATGGAGAAACGTCTCTCCAATTTTGAGAAAAGTCTATGAATATTTGTTCATCTATCGAAATCGGAAGGTTGTGACGGTGAACCTCGGAGCCGGGCCGGATCGGATCGGAGGGCCCGCCACAACACCTTCAAGACCGAAGGAGGGATTCATGAACGCCAGGGTGTTCTTTCTTGTGGTGGCCTTATGCGTTGCTTTCTTTGGAGTGTCGAGCCTTGGAGAGACAGCGGGGTACGAGATGTCGGCATCGGACGCGTTCTGGATCTTTGAAAGCAATCAGACAGACGGGAGGGCGTCGGAGTCCATCGCCGCGGCGGGCGATGTCAACGGCGATGGCTACGACGATTTGATCGTCGGTGCGCGGTTCTACGACAACGGCGCCGAAAATGCCGGCGTGGCATGGGTGTTTTACGGTGGTGAGGATGGCTACGGCGCGACCCCGGATGTGACCCTCAACCCGCCCTCGGTCCAGCAACACGGGTTCTTCGGTTACCAGGTGGCGGGCGCGGGCGACGTCAACGACGACGGGTACGACGATGTGATGGTTGGGATGATGAACTGGGATCAGCCAAACCCCTTCTTTCACGATGAGGGGGCGGTATTCGTGTACTACGGGGGGGATGGCGCCCTCGATCCGACGTACGACTGGTGGTGCCACGCCGGGGTGCAATGGGCGCACCTGGGATGGGGAATGGACACGGCCGGCGACGTCAACGGTGACGGCTACGACGACATCATTGTCGGTGGATTCGACTACACGAACTTTGCCTTCGAGGCTGCCATGGTCTTTCACGGGTCGAACACCGGTCTCGACGCCAACGGCACACGGCCTATCGGGATGCCGGCCAATGCCGACTGGGTCGTCACAACGGACCAGGCCGACGCCTACTTCGGAACCCGCGTGGGAACGACGGGCGACGTCAACGGTGACGGTTATGACGATGTCGCGATCGGTGCCTACAAGTACGACAACGGACAGACCGACGAAGGTGTTCTCTTCCTCTGGTACGGGTCGGCCGGGGGTCTCGGCCCCAATACCACCGCCGCAACCGCCGACTGGAGGGCCGAATCCGATCAAATCGAGGCCTTTTTGACCGGACCCGGTGAACCCTCCGATATGGGGGCCGCGGGTGATGTCAACGGCGACGGCTATGACGACCTCATCGTCGGCACGTGGGCATATGACAGCGTCTACAACTCCGACGGCATTGTTCTGCTGTTTTACGGAGCGGCCGATGGACTGGGGAGCAACGGCAACCCAGCCAATGCCGACTGGGTGGCCACCGGCCTATATGAGGCGGACTGTGTCGGGGGACACGTGGCGCGGGCAGGCGACTTCAACGGCGACGGTCTGGACGACATCGTGATCGGCGCCCAGAATTGGGACGGGCAGGGCGGGTCCACCAACAGCGGGCTTGCCACCATCTGGTACGGCAACACCACAGGTCTGCCCCGTTGGGGCACGCCCTATTATGCCAATGTGATGATCGAAGGCGAGCAGGACAGCGCCGTGTTCACCCGCACACTGACCGCCGCCGGCGACGTCAATGACGACGGCTTTGACGACCTGGCGATCGGCAGCTTTTATTACGACGGAGGCCAGACCGACGAAGGGGCGGTCTTTGCTTTCTACGGCCAGCAGGCCACATTCATCGATGACTTCGAGACCGGCGACACCCTCCGGTGGCCGAGAGAGGTCGATTAGCGCGGACGCCTGACAACGTGGGTTCCGCAGGCGGCGGATAGCCGTCCAATTCAGCTCCGGACCGAATCCGGTTACACTTGGACGAGACATCCAATTTATCGCAGGGGGTGCGGATGCGCGCATACATCGTTTTCTCCGGAACCGGCCCCATCCTCATTCTGACCACCTATCCGGCGCTCACCGACGAGCGGCTGGTGGACAAGCTCGCCCACAAGGGGATCTTGAAATTCATTGCGTACGAGGTTCCGTTGGACATCGTCCGCCGGATCTACGGTGTCCCATTCGACGTCATTGCGTCCGACTTGGAGCACGGGGAGGATGTTCGGGTCCTCGATTTCAACGGCCACCACATCTTCTCGAGTTTCTCCTTCTCGCACCTCGGTGACCCGATCAAGATCGGGGACTGATTTTCCCCCTCCCTTCGTCGCTATGGGGCTATGGGGCTATGGGGCTATGAGGACCCCCGCCCGCCCGGAGCGCCTTTGTGGGACGGGGCGTGCGATGAGAACCGGGTAGCGACGAAGGCACTGCGGCCAATGATCGAACTCCGTCACCCATCGCGCCCACCTCCCGGGGCGCTCCCCACATGTCGGTGCCAGGCACCGCCGCAGATGTGTCGATCTCGTGCTCCGTTCCAATTTCGACGGTGCCTGGCACCGGCCCATGTGTTCGATTCGATCTGCTGACTTCGCCGCGGCCATCTCCCTGAGGCGCTCCCCGTGGTTGCCACCCCTGACACTTTCGGGACTCAACAGTTTGGAGACCCTCGACGCGATCAACCCGAGAGTGTCAGAAGTGGCACGCCCGCCCATCGCGACCTTTCACGATCCGGGTGGGCGGGGGAATCTGCAATCTGCAATCTGTAATTTGTAATTTGTAATCTGCAATCTCGCAATTCGTAATTCGTAATTCGCAAATTGTTCGGGTGGCGGGTCACTTCTGGGTATTGAACGCCTCGGCCATCCCTTCGACCACCGCCCGCGCGAAGTTCTCCCGCCAATCTTGGTCCACCAACAGCTCCCGATCCAAGGGGTTCGCGAGGTTGCAGGTTTCAAGCAGCAGAGCGTTCTGAGCGGCGGTGTAGCGAAGGACCGCCGGCACCCAACTGCGGCGGCCCCGCAGAATTCGGCCCCGCACGGGGTCGTCATCGTGGACCGCAAGCCCGTTGCGGTCGAGACTGGCCACGATCTTGCCCGCCATGTGGCGCGACGACGCTTCGACCCTGGCCTTGTACTCCGCCCCCAGACGCACCGTCGGGTGGGCCTTGTACTCCGCATACGCCCTGATGTCCTGACGTCGCACGGTGTAGCTGTTGGGCCGAAGATACCTGGAGGGCACGTAGACCATCGCTCCACGAACGCTTGGGTGGAGCGAGTCGGCGTGGACCGACAGAAAAACCGTCTTCGAGCGCGGAACCTTCGCGTCGACTCGGTTGAGGATGATGTCGTTGGTCAGATACCACCGGAGGTGGACCCCCAGGACCGTATCCTGGAGACGGTATTGCGGGTGGGTCAGCAGGTACTGGTTGCGGTCTTGTGTCAGGGTGTCCCTGTCGGGCACCTGAAAGCCGAGATCGCCGTCCTTTCGGGTCATCCAGACCGTGGCCCTGGTGTGTTGCTCGAGATTTCGACGAATCCTGCAGGCGATGTCATAGACGTAGGTCGCTTCCCACAGCCCTGCCACAGACGCTCCACTGTCGACGCCCCCGTGGCCGGCGTCGATGACAACCTGAACACCGGATAGATCGGTGGCCTCGATCACCTCGAGAAAGCCCGCCAATTCCCGACGCTCCGCCTCCCACGCCTGACGTCGAGGATGGTCAGGGGGCAGGTACTTGGGCACCAGCAAATCAAGCGGTATGCGCACCGGATAGCCCACAGGAATCGATGTCACATCGTCGATTCCGGACCGCTCGGCGATCTCGAGTGCAGTGGCGTTGACCTCCTTGGCGATCAACTGGCCGGTGAAACGCACGACCACCGCGGAATACAGGGCCTCGCCACGCTGCAGGCGGTACCGGGCAAAGGGCCCGCGCTCGTCCTCGCCATAGCTGAGAAGGGCCCCGTCCTTCGCCGGTACCCGTTCCTGCGCGCCGGCAGTGGGTGGTGTGGGCATCGGTGGGGGCGCCGGAACGTCCCGGAACGCCGGCAACAGCAACCCTGTCGGGATCAGCATGGGCCGGCCACGGTCCAGATCCTCGTCCGGCAAACCGGGATTTGAATCCCTGAGAGAGCGCGCGCGAGCCGCGTTGCCGGTGAACACTTCGGCGAGCCACTCCCAGCTCTCCTCGCCCTCGTCGAAGGGGTCGAGCACCCAGTGCTCCCAACCGGCGGCGACCCGGCGGTCCACCGGAAACAACAACCGCGCCGCCTCCAGACGGAGTTCGCCTTTCAGGATCTCCACCGGCACCCTGACGGGGCGGTCCTGCATGGGGTGAGAAAGGCCGGGATTGGCGTCCCGGAGATCGCCCGCCGCACCGGAGGTGCCACAAAACCTCTGGGCCAGCGAAATCCAGCCGTCTCCCCGGCGCGGAAACACCCTGAGCACTGGTCGTTGGCCGCGGTCCCACCGCAGGTCGCCGTTGGGTTCGAACTCGATCTCGATACGGGACGGCGCGTCCCCCTCACCCGCCGCGCGAAGACCCACGACGCACGCAACCATTCCCAGAGCCACGAAAAGCCCGAAGCGCAGCTTGCGGTCAAAGGAAGGAGCGGGGATGCGTCTCGCCGTGGTCGTCCGAACCTCCATCACCCGCCGTCGTCCCACTCAGGCGCGCTGCGTCGACGCTTCGACTCCATGGCGCCACAAAGACGCGGCGACGAAATCCGCTCCGTGCCGCCGTATACTCGGAACACCACGAGGCGCGACGAGATGGTAACACGCCCAACAGCACCGGATCCTGGGTCCCTCCCGGACCCGGTGCGCGCAAAGTTCGAACAGGGCGTCATCCGGGCCATGGCCAGTGACGATCCCGCGGCGGAACTGTGTCGCGTGGTCGCCAATCTCGGTCGCAGCCTGAAGGCCGATCGCTGCTCTCTGCTCACGCCTCTCGGTCGTGATCGATTGCGGATCTTCGCCAGCACCGATCCCGAGAGCATCGGCGATACGGTGATCGCATTGGACCGCTATCCCGAACTCGATCAGGTTGTCGCTTCCGGCGCTCCCGTCCTGATCCGGGACGCTCACTCATCGCAACTGCTGCGCTCGGTCAGGAACCTCGTTCAGTCCTCGGGAATCGTCAGTATCGTCGCGGCGCCCCTGCGTCTCCAGGAGGTCCTTGCCGTTCTTCGCATGACCTCCAATTCCAGGGCATTCTCGCCGAGCGATCTCGGTCGACTCCAGGCGGCCGCCCGGGTCGTGGAACGCGCCGTCCTCGAACACGATGTCGAACGTCGGATCGACGACGGTTGGATCCGGCTCGCCGTCGAGCTGTCGGACGCCTTCTTCGAGGTGCTCCCCGACGCTCGGATCAGCGCGGTCCACGGCGGCCGGGACCAATCCATCGTCAACGCCATCAGGACCGCGTCGGGCATGCCGCTCAGCCACATCCTCGACGACCCGGCGGATCCGACGGACGGATGGCTGATCGAGATGCTGACCGGCAGCAGCCCGGTGAGTGAGTCACCAAAAACCGTCCTGGTTGACGATCACAAGGTCCCGGTTCGAGTGAACTCTTCCCTGGACACCCATCTCCCACCACGCGTCCTGGTTTCGCTGACCGCCGTGGCGCCTCGTTTCTCTCAGCCGCCGGACGACGCGTCGACCGAGATCGATGCGCCTGGTGCGACCGGACGTGATCAGGTGATGCTGCGGGCCACCATCGGTCAGTTGGAGGAACGACTGGCGGAAATGCAGGACCGCGTCGAACACCTGGCGGCCCGGAGAACACTGTTCTTCTCGTCCTCCGCCCACGAACTCAAGACTCCATTGACGGTTCTGCAAGTCTATCTGGAAACGCTGCTCAACGAGCTGGCTCCGGGTCTGTCGGACGAGCAAGTGTCGTATATCGAGATCTGCCATGAGAGCGTCCTCAGGCTCCGTCGCCTGGTTCTCGACATGGTGGATCTCGCGGCTCTCGAGACCGGTCGCGTCCGGCTGCAGATCGAACGCGTTGAAATCACGCCGGCGCTGGCCGCGGTCATCGAGGAGATGCGGCCACTCGCCGAACGAGCTGAGATCAAGCTCGGTTTGGAGGCCGTTTCCTCCGCGTCGGTACGGGCCGACGAGGGGCGACTCCAGCAGATCGTACGCAACCTGATCGACAACAGCCTCAAGAACACCCCGGCTGGAGGATCGGTGACACTTCGCACCGAACGTGACGGTGATTCGATGAGCATCTCGGTGAGCGACACGGGGATCGGGATCCAGGCCGGTCGAATCGCCGAGGTTTTCGACGAGTTTGTCCGGCTCCATCCCGACCAACGGAAGGATGGCTCCGGTCTGGGACTTGCGGTCTGCCGCAAGCTCGTGGACGCCATGGGAGGCAAGATCTCAGTGCGCAGCGAACACGACGAGGGATCTGTGTTCACGGTCCAAATCCCAGCGTGGCCCGGCGAAGATTAACCCCCCTCCACCCCGCCCAATCTGCAATCCGCAATCCGCAATCCGCAATCTGCAATCTGCAATCTGCAATCTGCAATTCGACGACGATATCTCCCACCCCAGAGGGACCGGCTTGGGGGGCGCGAATCAACTGTTCTCGTGGTCTCTGTGGCGGAAGCCGCGCTGTGCGGCCTGGCTGAGCCAATCCTCGGGCGGTATCGCCAGCGACGCGACCAGTTCCGAGAACAACGCCAGCCGAACCGGGAGCTGGTCGGCCACGATGTGTTCGCTGAACTGGTGGGCGCCGTTGCCCACCGGGCCGAAGCCATCCATCGTGGGCACGCCCACAGCCGCAGCGAGATTGGCATCCGAAGACCCCCCCCACGCCACCCGTTGGAGATCCAGTCCGAGGTCCAGCCCAATCTGCCGGGTCCGCAGGAAGAGCTCAACGGAGGCCGGGGACGACTCCATCGGGGGGCGGTTCCAACCGCCGCGGAGGGTGATCTCGGCCCCGGCGAGATTGGGAGCGAGTTCGCGCAGCCCACGATCCAGCCGTCGCTGTTCGTCTCGGGTCCAGGCCCGCACATCCACCGTGATTTTCGCCGCGGAGGCCACCGTGTTGCTCACCGTGCCCCCGGCGATGATATTCGGACCAACCGTGGTTCCTCGCGCGAGATCCTGAAGTTCGAGCATGGCGAATATCTGATGAGAGGCCTCGATGATGGCGTTGACACCAGCCTCGGGCTGGACGCCCTGATGAGCCGGATGACCCTTCACCTCGACGACGTACTCACCGGAACCCTTGCGCTCCAGCTTGAGGTGGCCGTCCGGGCTGGCCGGCTCCAGCACGAGAGCGAAGTCGGCGAGGGCTGCGGCCTGCTCGATCTGAGCCCGCGAACCCATGGAACCCATCTCTTCGTCGGGGTTGATCAGAATCTCGAGATCGGGAGCGTCGCGATCGGTTTGGCGGAGCCACCGCAAGGCAAAGAGAATGAACAGCAGGCCCGCCTTCATGTCGTAGACACCGGGGCCGTAGATCCTGCCACCCCGCTCGACCCAGGGCTCCGCCCACGACCCGACCGACCAAACCGTGTCGTAGTGGGCCGACAGGAAAACCTTTGTCCCCGTCCCCGGTCGACGCACTCTGATCAGCGGTCCGTAGCCGCTGATCGGTTCGGATTCAACCGATGCCACCTCGGAGAACCAACCCTGCAACACGGCGGCGACCCGCTGGGCGCACGATTCGTCACCGGTGGGCGAGTCCATTTCCACGATCGTCCGCAACTCCTCCAAAAAATTCGGGAGCTGACGGGAGAAATGGTTCAGGGTCGTCATGATGCGGGAAGTGTACCCGCACCCGCAATTCCATGGCTTTTTGGATGAGGTTTTGACGTTCAACGTTACACGTTGAACGCTGGATCGAGAATTCTAAATTTTGAATTCCCACCCGTCCCCCCGGTCCTCTGGTTGGGAGAGGGAGGAAATCAACATTAAAAATTGAGAATTCAAAATTCGACCTGGCTACAACGTCGTCAAGGTTGTCACGCCCGATCAGCGCAACCTTCCCAGGTGGGCGGGGGGATATGCAATCTGCAATATGAAATCTGCAATCCGGAATTCGCAGCCCGACTTTCGCAATGCGTCACTTGGCCACCATGGAGATGACCCTCTGCGTCATCCCCATCCCTGCCGTCACTGCTGCTGGACCCCGTCCGGCCATTGGACGAAGACCCCGGATGAGAAGAGGATGTCGCATTCGAATCTGCCGGTCTCGCCCAACGGGTGGGCACCGTCGTCCTGACCGTCGCTGCCATAGGAAATTAAAGTGTAGTAGTCGCCGCTCGCGGCATACCAGAAGGTCCGGTTCCACCCGTCCTTGGGGTCGAATGGCCTGACGTAGAGCGCGAGATCGCCCGCCAGGGCAGACACCGGCACGTCAGCGTATTCGGGGTAGGCGCCGTGGTCCTGCTGGTAGATTTCGATGCCCTCGGAGATCCCACGCATGCCGGACATGGTCCGTTTTTGCCGAGCCCGCTGGATGGAGTTGAGCAGATTCGGGATGGCGATCGCCGCCACGATCCCGATGATCGCCACCACAATCAGAAGCTCTATGAGAGTAAATCCTCGTTGCCGCATTCCTGTCTCCGGCAATTGCGAATGCAAATTCCACGCCAGACATTGATACCGCATCGCTGAAGGCGGGCATGGCGAGATTGTCCCATTGTGGAATAAGTGCTAGAGTGACGCTCCGCGCGGGCGGGCATAACTCAGTTGGTAGAGTATCAGCTTCCCAAGCTGAGAGTCGCGGGTTCGAATCCCGTTGCCCGCTCCAGATCATGACCCCACTCGCGAGGTTCTCAAGCATGGGCATCTTCGGCCGAGACGAACGTAATTCTCACTCCAAACATCCCGCATCGACGCCGTCCGGGAGTCAGCAGGAGGCTGGCCTGACTCCTTCTGCCGGCAGTACCGTGATTGCCCGTGGAAACCGTATTCAGGGCACCATCACAGGCTCCAGCGACGTCGAAATCGAGGGCGAACTCAAAGGCGCAGTCGATGGCACAGGACACCTCAAGGTTGCCGCACAAGGCGTGGTGGAAGGAAACCTCGCGGCCCGCACTGTGGTGGTGGCGGGGACCGTGCGAGGCGACATTCTCGCCGGTGAGACCATCCAACTGGAAACGTCCGCGACAGTCGAGGGGAACATCACCGCGCCACGGATTCAGATGGCCGACGGCGCCACCTTCGAGGGTGAGGTCCACATGAAGAGCCCGGACCGGCCGGTCGGCCACCAGGCCGGAAAACCTTAGCCCGTCGGCCTGACACCGGTCCGTAATATTCGGAGAAAGCAAGTCCGAATCCAATGCCCGCCGAGCCCGGAGTGCACCTTGTCAAGGAGCCCCAGGTTCGTGCTGACCGTCTTGGGTGGTCCTCGCTCCTTATTCGATCGAGGCCGGGCCGACACCGGCATCTGGCCCACCACGCGCGAAGGGACGGTAATACTGCCGATAGATGGCCACAAGGGTGAGGAACACGGTCATCATCAACGGTCCAATCAGTAATCCGACCGCCCCAAATGCGTCGAAGCCTCCCAACAACGAGAAGAAGACCAACAACGTGGGAAGCTGCGCCCGACGGCCCACCAGCACCGGCTTGAGCCAGTACTCCACCACCGCAGCCAGGACCGCGAGCGGGATCAGCAACGCAAACGCTCGACCCGTCTGGCCGGCGAGCATGAGCACGGCCCACACCGGCATGAAGACCAATGAAATCCCCACCACCGGGATGAACGCCAAAAGCCCCATCACGACCCCCCACAACACCGGGCCGGGAAGGTCGAGAAGGGCAAATATCATCCCACCCGCCACGCCCTGGATGATGGCCGCCGCTCCGTTGCCGACCACCAGCGAAGAGGCCATATCCATGAAGCGGTGCCGGAGGAGCTCCTGCTCGTCTGCCTGCAACGGCACGGTGTCCCGGAACCAGGCACGCACCGCAGGCCCATACACGAGCAGGTAGAAGAGAACGATCACCCACACGAGGAACCCGATCACGAATCGGGCCAAACCGGTGGCGAGCGACACTCCCTGTTTGTAGAAGAAGCCGCCCAGACCGGCCCCGGCCGCAGCGATCCGCGCCACCACGTCTTCCGGTGTCAGGTATGCGCCCAAGGGAGCGAGGAGCTGGTTGACCCTGTCCAGGGCGCCCCGATTCGCCTCGATGGCGTCGAGCAGGCTCCGTTCGGTGAGCTGCGACGTCGAAATTTCGTAGAAATCCAGCGTCTCCTGCGAAACCTCGATTGCGGTAAAGAACAGAGGGACCATCAGTGCCACGACCAGCGCCACACAAATGGCCAGAGCGGCCAGTCGTCTCCGCCCGTTGAACAGCCGGGTCAGCTTGACGTAGGGTTGGTGGAGCAGCCCCGCTGCTACCAGCGCGATGAATATCACACCCACGAACGGCGCCAGGATGCGCAACACCACCATCAGGCCGACGACCAGGCCGATCAGCAGCCCGACCCACGATGTTTTGGAGGGCGGCAGCGGCACCTTCGACGATTGATCGGTCATCTCGTCTTTATCGTCTCCCGAGGTCACCGGGGCGTCAAGCCGTTTGGAAAAGCAAATAGTCAATAGTGAATAGTGAATAGAGGGGGTTGGGTAG
>CAWCOD010000022.1:0-17841 GCA_963797055.1 uncultured Holophagae bacterium | reverse complement strand
ATGGTGCGTCCATTCGATCCACCATTTTCTGCATTTCGGCCTTGTAGAGCGAGTCTTCGAAGTCCATGCCCTGAGCGACCATTCTCTTCTTCAGCGTAACGCCGATTTCGGACTGGTAGTTGCCCGGCTCGACGACGCTGACCTTGACATCGAAACGCCGCATCTCTCTCGCCAGGGAGTCGGAATAGGCTTCCACGGCGTGCTTGCTCATGCTGTAGGGGCCGAAGAGGCCCCCGGAAAGAACGCCGGAGATTGAGGAGATGGTGGTGATCCGGCCGTGCGATTTCATGATGAGAGGGCTGAAGGCCTTGGTCACCCGGTATGGCCCGTAAATATTGACATCGAAAAGAAAGTCGAGCTCCGACTCATCCACCTCGATCAGCGGTGCGACGATGGCGACGCCGGCGTTGTTCACCAAGCCGTAGAGTCCCCGTCCTGCCTTCGTGACGGTGTCGACGGCCACGGCGATGTCCTCGTCGATGGTGACGTCCAGTCGAACAGACTGGACATTCTCGAGTGCATCGAGCTCTTTCAGGTCGCTGTCCTTCCGAGCTCCGGCATACACAAAAACACCCTTGGCGGCCAGATACTCGGTGATCTTCCTGCCGATCCCGGTGCTCGCGCCGGTGACAAGTACGGCCTTCTGGGTCGCACCGTCCTCGCTCTTCACTCCGGCGGTCAACTCCGCGCCGCAAGGGGGAGCGGCGCCGATCAGGCCGACAACAAGACTCACCGTAATCACCAATATCTTCGCTCTCGCGCGAGGTTTCATCAGCTCTTCCTTTGCGTGCGTTTTGATATAGCGTCTCGTTTGCGTGGCCCATACTAGCACGGGCAGCGCGGTCGGATTATTCGAGATCGTCCACCGTCGTTCCGCGGGGACCCTCGCCCAAACGTTCGGGGGCAACCAGCTCCCGCCGGGCCTGCTCGGTGACCTTGAGGTTCTCGAGCTTCTGGCCCATGGGGAGGAACCGCCGTTCAAAGGAGCCAACGGCGGAGTTGTAGGCATCCACCGCAGTCTTGAGCCCTCGTCCGGTCTTGGCCAGGTCCTCGCCGAACTTGGCGGCCCGGTCGTAGAGCTCGCGGGCGGTGTCAGCGATCTCGCGGGCGTTCTCGGCCAGCGTCCGCTGCTGATAGTAGATGGCCACGGTGCGCAACAGCGCCACCAGGGTGGTGGGGGTGGCCAGCAACACCCGCGAGCGCAGGGCTTCCACCTGGAGTTCGGGCTCCTCGCCGAATGCGGCGGCGAGAAATGGGTCGCCCGGCAGGAAGAGCACAACGAGGTCCACGTCGCCCGCGATGCCGGCTGAGTAATCTCGTGCGGCGAGGGTCTTGATGTGGCTCCGCACGGCCTGGACGTGCTCGCGGAGGCCGGCCTGACGGCCCTCCTCGTCCGACGCTTCCACGGCCTTGAGATAGCCCGCCAGGGGAACCTTCGCATCGACCGCGATATAGCGGCCGTCAGGAAGGTTGACCACCATATCCGGCCGGCCGCCTTCGGTCGTGGTGGTCTGTTCTTCGAAGTCGCAATGCTCGGTCATGCCGGCGAGCTCGGCGATGTTGCGCAAGGCGAGCTCGCCCCAGCGGCCGCGCGCCTGGGTCCCACGCAGGGCGGAGGCGAGGGTCGTGGTTTTGTCCTGAAGGGTAGCGGTTGCGGACTGAAGTTGCGCGAGGTGCTCTTTGAGTCCCTCGTAGGCGCCTTGGCGGTCCTTCTCCATCTGGCCTGTCTTCGTGTCGAGTTTGGTCAGTGTCTCGGTCAAGGGTGCCAACAAGGTCTCGATGGCCTGCTTGCGCTTCTCGAGGTCGGCGCCAGCCTCCTCGCGAGTCGTTTTCCAACGCTGCTCGGCGAGCTCCAGAAATTGTTTGGTGCTGCCTTCCAGAGCTGCAGCTGACAGGGCCTTGAAGGAATCCTCGAGCTCCTTCTTCGAGTCAGCGACAAATCGCTTCTGCTCTTCGATCTGCTCGTGGGCGGTGCGAACCTCGACCTCGGCGCCCGACATCCTGCGATCGAGCTCGTTGCGCGCCTCGGTGACCGCATCGAGATCCGCCTCCAGCGCCATCCTCCGCTCAGCCTCGGCGTCCGCGCGGGCCTCGGCCGCGGTGGCCCGCTGTCCCAACTCGGTCGCGACCCGAGCGGTCTCTACCCGCCCCCGCGAGGCAGCAATGATCCACGCGATCACGGCGCCAACGAGAAGTGCAGCAACAGCGATGAGCGCAGCAATGACTGGCGTGATGATCATTGAGAGATCCTAGCCCGCGCAATGTCCAAGAACAAGGCCACCTATTTCTCTGAACACCAGGCCGGACCGGAATCGCGGGGGGCCGGGAGGCACAGAGGTTTTTCTCAGCGACTCGGCGACGTCGCGGCTCTGCGTTGGAGTCGGATTAGCTTGCCGGCTGGGTTTTGGGCAACAGGGCCTCGATGGCGACGATGATCTCATCATCGAGCGGTTCCACGGCAGGCTCGAACCGGGCCACAACGCTGCCGTCAGGGGCGATCAGGAACTTGGTGAAATTCCAGCGGATCTCGCCGCTGATACCGTCCGGAGTGTCCTCGGTCAGCGTCCTGTAGATCGGAGCCTGCTCGCCGCCTTTGGTGTGGACCTTTGCCATCATGGGAAAGCTGACCCCGTAGTTGCGTTTGCAGAAGGACCCAATCTCTTCAGCCGATCCGGGTTCCTGGTTGCCGAAGTCGTTGCTTGGAAAGCCGATCACAACAAGGCCCTGGTCGCCGTACTTCTGGTAGAGCGCCTGCAGACCCTCGTACTGCGGGGTGTAACCGCACTTCGATGCCGTATTGACGATCAGGAGCGGCCTCCCGCGGAATGACGCCAAATCCACCAGGTCGCCCCCCAGCGACTCCACGGAGTGGTCGATCACCGCGGCACGGGCCTCACCGGCGGGCTGATCCGCGACCTCCTGTGATTCTGAGGCAATTTCCGTGGGCTGTGGTGCGCCGCCGCAGGCGACGGTGACCATGGAAGCAATCGAAACGATCGCAATGATCTTGAGTACGTTCATCATCTCTTCACCTCTGTTGACCTAACACGCATGCCAGGTGAGGGCTTCCCGTCCCGCCACGACGTCACACCCGGTTGGCTTTGTCCGCGGCTCAAACGAGTGACAACAGGCGGTTGTCGCTGCGGGGTTGACCACCGTCATGCTAAGGTAACGCCCTCCGCCGCAGGACGGGGCGGAAGCAGAGGAGATTTCACGATGAGAACAGAACATCTGATATGTGTGTGTATTGCCGCCTCGCTGGCGGTCGCGGGCGGGTGCTCTGCCGAGCCGGACGTCAACGTCACCGAGAAAACGACGCCCCAGAATACGGCAGAATCTGCGGCTCAACCGGCCGCCGGGGACACCTTCACCGGTCGCGTGGCCGAGACCATGGATGCGGGAACCTACACCTATGTGCGCGTCGAGAATGACGGCGAGGAAATCTGGGCCGCCGCCGGCCGATTCGAGATTGCAGTGGGGGACCGTGTCGTCGTGCCACTGGGCATGCCCATGGAGAATTTCCACAGCGATAGCCTCGATCGCGACTTCCCGGTGGTCTACTTCGCGCAGGCCATCCCGAGAGAGGGTGAGGCGGTCACAACAGGAATGCCCGCGGGACACCCGCCGGTCACCGGTGCGGCCGCATCTCACGGAACGATGGAACTGCCATCCATCGAGCCCGCCCCGGGCGGCTTGACCGTCGCCCAAATCTGGGCTGACAGCAGCGCACTGGCCGGAAACACGGTCACCGTGCGGGGCCAGGTGGTGAAGTTCAACGGTGGCATCATGGGCACCAACTGGATCCATCTCCAGGACGGCACCGGGAGCGCTGATACGGGCACCCACGACATCACCGTCACCTCATCAGCCACCGCCAAGGTCGGCGACGTTGTCACCGCCACCGGCACCGTTGCCGTGGAAAAAGACTTCGGCGCGGGCTATCGCTACCCGGTGCTGCTCGAGAACGCCGTGATGGTACCGAAATAGGGTCGAGGAGCCGGCGAGCGGTCGCCCCCCCACAGCTCACGAGGAAGAGGACGCCCGTAACAAGGCACTCGCCTGAGAGTCTTCGACCTGCGCCTCGGGCAACGGTGGGCTATCCAGCGCGAGGCTGTTGGTGTTTTGGATCAGATCGAGCGTCTCCTGGTAAAGCTCGAGACGGCGGGCCTCCACCAACCCCCAGTCGGCTGCGGTCAGGACCCGCCCACCAAGGGCCTCGAGGCCAAGCGCCTCGAGGGTGAACTCGAGTTCCGGGTGGGGATCGATGAGCTGGATCCACTCACGCTGTTTGGGTTCGATGCGCCACACGCTCCTCTCGCCCGGCGCGAGACCATCGAACACCACGTGGTCGAACACCTCCACCAGCCAGGGGACCTCGTCACCCGGGCTCAGGAGAGCCGCCCTGAAGTGAACGAGGTGGACCATATGGTTGGTGTCATTGGTTGCCTTGATCTGGATAACGGGCCACTCGAGGTACCCGCGGTTCCGCTTGTAGACCTGGACCTCGCTGAACCGAAACATCGCGAGCTGTCGGCGTGCCGTCTCTGATGCCTCGCGGCCGGTCTCCAGCCGTTCCACCGCGGACCTCACCTCGCTCAGCCGTCCAATGTGCGCTGTGGACATGATCGCATCGGCGGTGAGGCCTCCCAGCGGGCGATACCGTTCGACAACGCGTTCGGGCGAATTGACGGCGGATCCCTCCTGACCCACTGGAATTTCGCCGACGAGATACTGGAGCGATTCGTCGAACAGTGCGCGTTCGTCCACAGACAACGGCTCGCGGAGCTTTGCCAGCGATCGGCCGAGTGCAACCGGATTGGACACATCGAGGGTTTTCGGCCCACAACCAAGACCGACAACCACCAGGGTTACCAACACGAAAAACCGGTGCGCCCTCCAGCGCATCACTGTGCTCCATCCTGCAACATTTTTCCGAAACCCGTCTCTAGATTTAATCTACCCACATCCATCTCGATACGAAGAGACCTACCTCACACAAGACCGGGTCAGGTCCGTGCCAATGGGTGGTCCGTGTGACGGGTGATACCTCAAGCCTGACCTGCTCCGCCCGTATCGTCATCTCCCGCCAGGCCGAAATTCTGCAGTCGCTGTTCGGGGTCGGTGAACAGCCCTGTCTGCAGATCGAGCACTTCGACCTTTCTGATGTTCGCAAGGCCTGGAAGTTCTCGGCGGGTGTGGCCCACAGGTTCTAGAATCCGGATGACGACACTCCGGTTCGAGAATCGAGCGAACACGATGACATCATGGGCCCGGCTCTCTTCGGCTGTTTGCCGGAGAAAAGCGGGCCCTTGTGTTCCGCCAATTCCGGTGTAGGAATGCTAACGGGAAAGGAATGACAGGACCGAATGTCGTTGAGCAGCAGTTTTGCGCCGGTTGAAGCGCTCAAGGTCAAGCGCCGGTTTGAGCGTAGCCTCCATCATCCTCTTGTAGTCCTCCCGAAGACTGTCCAGGGAACGCCCCTCAGGGGTCGCAGGACGCCGGCTGCACTTCAGGATGTTGCCGTCCTCGTCGTAGTACACCTTGCGGACGGAATACTCTTCGATATCGGTCACATCAACTGATCGAATCACCCTGTATTCCCACATCGCCTGCCCCCTACAAAAAGCGCTCTACCGACTCCCGCATATGGCCCGGAGGCTCCATGAAAAAGTACCTCCCGTGGGCCGGGAAAATACCTTCGTGTCTCCAACGCGACCAATGACCTTGCCCGATCGATACCCCCAATGAGCAGGGCGCGAGGTAGACTGGCGCCGTGACCAGCCAACCCATCGGAATCATCGGTCTCGGCGCCTATGTTCCCGACCGGATCATGACCAACGATGACTGGGCCGAATACGTGGACACCACCGGATGAGTGGATCACCGCACGGACCGGAATCAAGACCCGCCGCATCGCGGCGGCCGACCAGACCACGGTGGACCTGGCGGCCGAGGCCGCCACCCGGACACTCGCCGACGCCGGGCTCGAGGTCGCCGATATCGATGAGATCATCGTCGCCACGGACACCCCGGAGGTCATCATTCCGGACACCGCGCCGTATCTGCAACACCTGCTCGGCGCGCGCGAAGTACCGGCCTATGACCTGGCCGGAAGCGGCTGCGCTGGCTTCGTGTTGGCCCTCGATATTGCTCGTTCCCGATCCGCCCAGGACGGCCGCCGGGTCCTCGTCGTGGGTGTCGAGCTGCTCACCCGACAGATGAACTGGCGCGACCGCTCGACCTGTGTGCTCTTCGGTGACGCGGCCGGCGCAGCCATCGTGGGACCCGGTCGCGACGCCACCGAGATGCTTTCCTTCACCGCCGGTACCGACGGCTCACAGGCTGGGATCCTCGGCCTCGAGATGGGCGGCACCAGGGCGCCGTTCACGTTGGAAGGCGCCCAACGCGGTGATCACAAACTCATCGTCATGAAGGGCCGAGAGGTCTTTCGCGAAGCCGTCAAACGGATGACCGCTGCGGCCCGTGAGGTCCTCGAGAAAGCGCACATCGGCGTCAATGACCTGTCTCTGGTCGTCCCGCACCAGGCCAACCTGAGGATCATTCGGGCGGTTCAGAAGGCCCTTCGACTGCCTGAAGAGAAGGTATTCATCAACGTCGATCAGTACGGCAACACCGGCTCAGCATCGATCCCCCTCGCTTTGTGGGAGGCCAGGTCTCGAGGACAAATCTCTCCGGGAGACCTCGTCCTCCTCACCACCTTTGGCGCCGGCTTTCACTGGTCCGCCATGGTGCTGCGCTTCTGACACGTACAGCCGACGGCGAGCCACGATCCGCCATCGATTCGGTATTCTTCGCCGCGGTCAGTTGTCCTCTCGCCACATCGAATTCAGGCTGCTGGAAATCCTCTCGACGGCGGAACTCCAGAACAAGGTATCGCCTCGACTCGAATCCGTCTGCAAACAGGAGGTCGGGGTTGGGCGTTGGCGTGGGCGTGATGGTGGGCGTGTGGGTCGGTGTGCTCGTGATCACGGGAGTCGCCGTGGGGGTCGGAGTCGGCGTCCACGTCGAAGTTCTCGTCGGCGTGCGGGTCGGTGTCGCCGTGGGGGTTGCCACCGCACAGTCGGGATCAGCGTCGTCGTAGAGCAGATCGCCGTCGTTGTCGATGCCGATCACGGCGCCGGCGAAGTTTTCGGGATAGCCCGGGGCCGGGTTGCATGGATCATCAGGTTTGTTCGTGTGGTCCGGATCGGGGGTGAAGTAGTAGGACGGCAGGGTGTTTTCCGGCGGCGGCGGCGGGTCGTCGCCGTGGCAGGACATGCAGGTGAGACCGTTGGAGTCGGGCCCGACGCCGGCGTTGGTGTGGTGGGCCCTCAGTCCTGCGCCCCACCAGTCGTTGTTGGGCGCTCCCGGTGTGGGGTTGACACCGTGACAGCCCATACACGACACGGGCTCGAGGCCGTCGCCGCCATTGGAATGGGCGATCATGACCGGAAACTCGTCGTTACCGATATGGCAGGTATCGCAATCACCGGCCAGCATGGTGGAACGGTGGATGTTGTGGAGATTCCCCCAGTTCTGACCATCCACGGTCGAGATGTAGTTATTGCTCCGGAAATCGCCGTGACACTGTCTGCAGTTTGTGGCGTCATCGTCGATGCTGTAACGGTCGTAGCCCTGAGCCCATGGGGCCGCCAGGATCGCGAGTCCGACGACGATTCCGGTAATGCTCACACTCTGCCTGGGATTCATGGGCACCCTCCATTCAAGCGCGGATCCAGTCCCTAGGGAGCTGAAACTCGTCGTCCAGAATGATGTGACCGTCACACAGAGTTCTGTGACCGCGGTCATAATGGGAACTGTTACCAATTATTGATATTGATCCACATCGGGTTCTAACGGCAATGTTGGACACCGGAATACCCGGCTCGGGCACAACCGTCAGGATGGGCCGAAAGCCCGGCTGAACCACGTCGTCGAAGGGACCACTGGAACGCCCATTCGAACCATGGTCGAGGTCTCGCCGGCCGGGCTGTTCGGGTCTACAGGGGTGCGAGCTTGGCGATAGCCTCGGCGCAGGAGTCGGCGCGATCGATCCGATCCGTCAGCATGACCATGGCGAGCAGTCTTTCCACTTGTTCCGGCACGGAAACCAGGACCATCCCGCCGCCCGCCTGGGAGGCGGACCACATGACCGAAGCCAGGATGCCGATACCGCAACTGTCAATCTTCTCGGAGCGGGCGAGGTCGATGACGATCTTCTTGGTGCCGCCAGCGATCTTCTGCCGCACATCGTCCTGGAAAGCGTAGGCAGCTGAGGAGCCGTACAGATTGCCGCTCACCGCGTAGACCGCCATCTTCGAACCGATGTCTTCCGGAGTCTCGCAGCTGAACTCCAGCACTTTCTTGGCCACCATCCCGACCTCCATCCACCCTACGGTGGGAGCCCCGCGTGTGAAGGGACACCCGAAATTTCGGAAAACACAAGTGTACCAATTCGACGATGACGAGTCGGTTCCGGTCCGAACGGCCGAAAACCAGCCCTGCGAATCGATCTACTCTTCTTCGACGAGTTCCAGTCCAGTATCGTCGATGGCCTGGCGGCACCCGTCCGTCACGTCCGCTTTGTGCTCGAGCAGGCATGTCCCCACGCGTCCCTCGCCCATTTCCACGTCGCCGCAGAACTTCAGGAGATCGTCGTGGCACTCGGTGGCGAGGTATGTGAGCGCGTTCGCAAACTGCTCGAGCGCCGCCGCCCCTTCATACAGCGCGTACTCGCAACGAGGAGAAATTTTGTCGCCGTGGGCGTAGAAGCAGGCGAGCAGCCGGCCTTCGCCCGGTGTGACCTGACTGCAATACGCCTCGATCTCGGGTTGACAGGCCGCCAAGATTTCGTCGACGACGTCTTCCTGAGCCCAGACGCCCGTCACCCCCAGCAGAATAATCCCAACAATAGCCACCAAAACAATCTTCTTCATCTCGTCCTCCTATGTCTCCAGTACATCAAGCACATTCCCATGTCGTTCACTTGGATATCCGTCGGCGACACTAGCACAAATAATCTGCGGAGATGAACATTGAGATCGTGTGTCATGATATTGTCAACAACCAATGTCAGAACGTCAAAAGGAGATGGTCACGCTGAATGCTGTGTTCCTCACACCGGCCATCCGACGTCCAGATTCGGGCAACCCATCTCTTCGTCCACGGCCACTCCGGCGTGAGGCCCAGTGTTCCAATGACCCATCGACCTTGAACGGAGCCGAATTATGAACCTGGGAACCTTGTACAGCAACGGTTTCCTCTGCCCTTTCACCCATCGCGTCCTGATCGCAGCCGGCGAGATGGCGGCACCCATTGAAGTGGTCTACGACAAGGACATCCCGGCGGTGGTGCGGGATCAGGTTGCCGCCGGCGGCTGGCCGGTGTTCGTCACCGCCGACGGAACTGAGATGGTGCGGGACTCATCGGAGATCGTCGACTATCTCATTGATCACAGTGGATCGCAGGGGGAGGCATATCGCAGCGACCCCGAGACTCTCGCCAAGCTCGATACCCTGATCGAATCCATCAGAAAGGTCATCATGGCCGGCATGCCATCCATCCAGCGGGAGTATCGGGAAAAACTCGACCGGGCGTTCGCCGAGGTCGAAGCCATCCGGGCTGCCGCACCGGGGCCGTTTTTGGAAGGCGATCACTTCACCCAAGCCGACGGCCACATCGCACCCTTCCTGCACCGGCTTCCCTTCCTCGTGGAAATTCGCGATCACGTGCCAGCCATCATACTGAACAACGACAACCTCAACGCGTGGATCGATCGAGTCGTGAATCGGCGATCGTTCCAGCGGATCGCGCCAAAGCGCCACGCCCTCCGGCAGTTCTACGCCGCCAATGCCAAGTACGGCAAACCCATGAAGATCGGACGCCTCCACCATTCCGGTTTCCGGGGCATGTGGAACGACCTGACGCTGCGCGTCAACGCGGTCGCCACAGCCGAGGATCGTGACAACGAGAGTCTTCGCACGGCGCGCGACCTCTGTTATTTGCTGTTCCGCGCCGTTTCGCTCCACGCCAAATTCGAGAACCTCGTACTGTTTCCGGCGCTCGACGCCGCCACCGGTGACACGAGCTTCACCACGGACGGAGTCGAACAACACGAGCACGAAGAGGAGGCGATGAACGAACTGCTCGGACAATTCGATCGCGCCCTCGGTGAGGAATCCGGCTCCCGCCGCGAGACCCTCGCAGGTCTCGCCACCGCCGTCGAGCGTTCACGAGACGGTCAGCTCGCCCACCTCGACTTCGAAGAAACCACCTTCCTCCCGGTGCTCGCCGATCTGGATGTCGAACAACACCTCGAAATGCTCAAGGGTGCCTACGAGATGTGCATTTTGGAGCGGCCCCACCTTATCGGAGTGCTGGCGTCGTACATGCCCATTGAGAACACCCTGTCCCTGCTGGATTCGCTGCTCTTCGCGGTCAGACCCGACTCGGAGCAGTGGCGTCTCCTGCTCACCGAGATGCACAGATATCTGAGTGCCGAGCAGTGGCTCAGAGTCGCGCGACGATTCGAGGACGCGCTCCCGACCTCGCTGATGGTCGTCCCCGGCGGACATCGCAGGGGAAGCATCGGATCGGCGGCGCGAGCGCTACAGGCTGCAGCTCCCGTGGACCGGATCGAAATCCCGTCCGCGCCCGCAGCTGTGACAACCGTCTCCCGCTGAGCAGTCAGAGGGAATGGTTCCAATCACTGGATCAGGGGATCGTCCGGGACGAGACGAAAACAAAGGTGTTCGGATGGGTGCCGGCATCGGATCAACCGTGCGAGAATGTCTGAAACTCATCAAAAGGGGTTTACCGTGAACAACAGCCCATTTCCAAAGAGCCCGCTTTGCACAGCTCTGACCACCCTCTTGATCGCGGTCGCCGCGCCGGCGCTGTCGATCGAGATCCCCGATTCTCCGGACGGCACCGTCAGGGTGGTCGCCGAGGAACTCGCAAACCGTCATCCCGAGGTGCTCTGGCACGCACTGCCGCCGTCCTATCAGACGGATATCACCGAGCTCACCCATGGCTACGCCGCTCGGATGGAACCGACGGTCTGGAACGCATTCTTCGGTCTCGGCCGCAAAGCCGTCGGTCTTCTGCGCGACAAGAAGACGATCATCCTCGACAGCGGTCTGCTCGAGTCCGCGGGCGAGAATCGTCAACAGATCGAGGACGGTTGGGATCCCATGGTCGGAGTGCTCGAAGGTTTCTTCTCCAGCGACGTGTCCAGGCTCGAGGCCCTGAGGACCATCAACTGGGAACGCTACCTCGAGACCACCGGCCGGGACCTGATGAACCAGGCCGCCGAGGCGTCAAAGGCGAGCGGCGACGACTCGTTCGATCGTGATTTCACCCAAAAACTCAAGAAAACCAAGATCGAGGTCGTGTCCCTCGAAGGGGATCAGGCCACCGTGCGAGCGAGTGCTCCAGACGAAGAGCCCGAGGATGTGCAGCTGACCAGAGTCGAGGGTCGATGGATTCCGAGCGACCTGGCCGCCGAGTGGGACCAGAACATCGACGATGCGAAACAGAGGCTCGCCGGGCTCTCAGACGAGGAGATCCAACAGAGCTCGATGCAGGCGATGATGGTGATCGGGATGATCGACGGGATGCTCACCGAGCTCGAATCGGTGGAGACCTCCGAACAATTCGAGCAGGCGATCCAGGGAATTCTCGGCCCGTTTCTCGGCGGCAACATGGGCGACGGCTTCATGTCCGAGCCGTCGACGAGCGACCCCGCGCCGGGAACCACCGACTCCTGATCCGGATCCTCGGCCAACAATTCGTTTTGGTGACGTCCGGCCGCGACGGCCGCGCGACCACCGAAGCCCGCAAAGATCCCCCGGCCGTTATCGTCGGCCGTCGTCACCAGCGCGTCGAGCCTACGCAATAAAATGCGACCTCCCTTCCTTGTCTACGACGACCGTCCCACGCGCGGATCAAGGAGAGGAGACAACTCCCGATGGTCGACAACGACGCAGGTGCAAGGGATCAGAAATCCGGGTGGCCCGATCGGCGGGTCATGAACCTCCTCGGGATCGACCACCCCATCCTCCAGGCGCCGATGGCGGGTGCCTCGAATCCCCTGCTGACGGCCACCGTCAGCGAGGCGGGCGCGCTCGGGGGATACGGCGCGGCCGGTGACAGGCCGGACAAACTCCGAGGGATCGTGAGGGAGATTCGCGCCCACACCGATCGACCATTCAACGTCAATATATTTTCGGCAAGCACAGAGACAGTCGATCGAACCACCCGTCCCGGCCCACTGTTCACCAGCCTCCTCGAGGGCTACCACCGGGAGTCTGGGCTCGGCCCGGTGCCCGATCCACGGCCGCTTTTCGGTCCGGCGACAGATCAACTCGAGATTCTCCTCGAGGAAGGCGTGCCCGTCATCAGCCTGCACTTTGGCATCGACGCCGGCACAGTATCCAGAATCCACGCCGCAGGAGCTCGAGTGCTCTGCACGGCGACAACCGTCGAGGAGGCGAGGATCCTCGAGGCAGCCGGCGTCGACGCCGTCATCGCCCAGGGCGCGGAGGCCGGTGGCCATCGAGGCACCTTTGAAGGCGACTTTCGACGCGCTCTCGTCGGCACGTTGGCATTGGTCCCACGAGTCGTTGACGAGGTTTCGGTCCCGGTCATCGCGGCTGGTGGCATCATGGACGCACGCGGCCTCGTGGCGTGTCTCGCGTTGGGCGCGTCCGCGGTCCAGCTTGGTACGGCCTTCCTCGGTTGCCCGGAAGTCCCGGTCGCGGCGGCATGGCACGACGCCCTGGCGGCAGCTGAAGCGGAGCACACAGTGGTTACCGAGGCCATTTCCGGTAGAGCAGCGCGCGGTCTCCGAAATCGCTATGTTGACGAGGTGGAGGCGCTGGGCGAGCCGCTGCTACCGTATCCGGCGCAGTACTCGGTCTCGACGGAGCTCCGCGCCGCGTCCACCAGGCGGGGGGACTCGAGATTCATGTCCATCTGGGCGGGCCAGGGCGTCGGGCTTTTTAACCCCCTACCCGCGGCTGAGCTCGTTCAGAAGCTCGTGGCCGATTCCCGACAGCTGATGGATCAACTCAATTTCGAGTGATCTCTGTCGCGCGGTCATCCTCTCGTCACGAATGGACGCCCGACCTGGCCGGTGCCGGTCAAAAACAACCCTCATGACCCGTGCCGCCCTCACGGGAGCGTCACCCGGCGAGCCCCATTTATCCCGCACGGAATACCTCGGCCCCTTTGCGCAATACTCAGACGTGAGCAATATCGAATCAGTGACACTCGACTTAGACGGAACGCCGCTAGCGACATGGCGGCACTCACGTCATCCTGATGACGGTTGGTGGCGCGGGTCCTCGCGGATGATTTCCAGCAACTGATCGGGGTGATTCGTGAATATGGCCTGAACGCCAAGTCGGATCATCTTGCGCATGTTGCGCTTCTTGTTGACGGTGTAGACACCCACCGGGATTTCGCTCGTGCGACATTGATCCATCAGAGCTGGGGTGACCCTCTTCTGCGAAATATTGAGGGCTCTTGAGTCCACTGGGTTGACAACGTCCGAGGGCGCCCACCCGCGGTGGATGTCCTTGTTGAAAAGGCTCGCAGTGACAATGCTCGGGTCGATCGCTCGCACGTGCTGCAGCGCCAGGGGTTCGAAGGACGACACGATCACCTGGTCTGACATTTTCATCTCGTTGATCAGCCGCACGACCTTTTCCGCAATGCCTCCCTCAGCCTCCGGGGTAACCACCTCCGACTTGATCTCGATATTGACGAGGACCCTGCCTTTGGCGACCTCGAGCACTTCAGCCATCGTCGGGATCGTCTCGCCCGCCCACTGGGACGAGAACCAGCTACCGGCGTCGAGTCGTTGCAACTCCTCCAGGTCGTACGAGGTGACTGGCCCCGATCCATTTGTGGTTCGATCAACGGTCTCGTCGTGGATACAGACCACCTGTCCGTCGGCGGTGAGCGTGACATCCACCTCGACCATGTCGGCGCCCACCTCGATGGCTGCCTTCACCGCGGCAAGGGTGTTCTCCGGTCGAGTTCCCGAAAATCCCCGATGGGCGATCACCGCCGGACGGTTGTCGAGAGCCAGAAAGCCGGCAATGGACGTTGGTCGATCGGCCAGACCGTTGTTCATGTTCCCCCCTGCTGACCAGCTTGCCACGATGAGCAATCCGAGGACGATGAGGCTCCCCCGTTGAATCATGTGACCAAGAATAGCCGCAAAAATGGCGAGCGCACAGCCCCCCGGACCCTGGTGGATTCGGTCCCATGATTTGTCTGGACTCAAGCGCATCCTCGTTTCGTGACGACCCTCTCCTTGAACAACTCGCGCAGGAGTTCGATCCCGACCATTGAGCCCTCTGATTGAGAAGATCCTGCTATTCTCTTGACCGTTCGAGAGATAAAATATCGGAGGGGTTGATGACAGCTGGATCCAAAGGTGCGCGTCGCGTTCGACAACGAACGATACCTTGCCGAACAGAGCGAAGCCATTCTCGACCGCATGCGCCAGGTGGGCGGAAAGCTCCATCTGGAATTCGGCGGCAAGCTCCTCTATGACTACCACGCGGCCCGCGTCCTGCCGGGCTTCGACCCTAACGTCAAGATGCGTCTCCTCCAGCAGCTCGCCAGCCAAACTCAGATCATCCTCTGCGTCTATGCGGGTGACATCGATCGCCGCAAAGTGCGGGCGGACTTCGGGATCACCTACGACGCCGACACCTTCAAACTGATCGATGATCTGCGCGACCGCGGTCTCGACGTCCGGGCGGTGGTGATCACCCGCTACGAGGACCAACCCGCGGCCGAAACCTTCGCCAACAAGCTCGAGCGCCGAGGGATCTCGGTCTATATCCACCGCCCCATCCCCGGCTATCCCGCCGACGTTTCCCGCGTCGTGAGCGACGAGGGCTACGGCGCGAATCCCTATATCGAGACCGACGCACCGTTGGTGGTGGTCAACGCTCCCGGACCCAACAGCGGAAAAATGGGCACCTGTCTGTCACAGGTCTACCACGAGCACCAACGGGGGGTGCGGGCCGGCTACGCCAAGTTCGAGACCTTTCCGATCTGGAATCTGCCGTTGCGACACCCGGTCAACGCCGCCTACGAGGCCGCCACCGCCGAACTCCACGACGTCAACATGATCGACCCATTCCACCTCGAAGCCTACGACGAGCGCGCGGTCAACTACAACCGCGACATCGAGGCATTTCCCCTGCTCAAACGCATCCTCGAGAAGATCACGGGTGAGTCCATGTACCAGTCGCCCACCGACATGGGGGTTAATCGCGCCGGTTTCGCCATCGTCGACGACGAGGTTGCCCGGGCGGCGGGCAAACGTGAAATCGTGCGGCGGTATTTCCGGTACGCGTGCGACGAGGCCCTCGGGGTCGAGGACGGCGCCGCTGTGCGCCGGATCGAAACTCTGATGGAGGAATTCGAACTCAAGCCGGAAGACCGATCGGTGGTCCTACCAGCACGCAATACCGCCAGCGACGCTGAAGGGAAGGCGGACAAGGGGCACCGCGGCGTGTTCTCGGGCGCCGCCGTCGAGCTGCCCAGCGGCGCCATCGTCACCGGACGCAATAGCCCCCTAATGCACGCCTCGTCCGCCCTGGTACTCAACGCCATCAAGTTTCTGGCGGGGATTCCCGATCACCTCGACCTCATCAGCCCGGCGGTCATCGAGTCCATCGGCACACTGCGCAAGGACCTTCTCGGCTACGACTCCATCAGCCTCAACCTCGAGGAGACCCTCATCGCTCTGAGTATCAGCTCCACCACCAACCCCACGGTCCACGAGGCCATGCAGGAGTTGCCCAGGCTGGCGGGGTGCGAACTCCACCTGACGCATCTGCCGACGCCGGGGGACGAGCGCGGGCTACGCCGCCTCGGTGTCCGTCTGACCTGCGACCCGAGCTTCGCCACCAACAAGCTCTTCGTGTCCTGACCTGGGCTTTGAGTTATCCACTGCGGCCGAAGAGGTACGACTGAGCGGACAGGTATTTGGCTGAGCTACCAACCCGGGGAGCGCAGCCGCCCGACCTGCGCGCCTCTGAACCGCCTCGATGGCGGCAGCCTCCGGCGAATTTCCTGGCGGTCTGGTCCCGCACCCTTATTGAGGCGGTCACAGGAATGGTCAGGCCGCCGCCGCGTCGTGCCGGTCGTCAAGCAGAATTCCGAAACCCGTCCTGGCGTTGGCCTCGGCACGTCCGGGCGCCCCAGCGGGGCGTTCCGGATGACCCGCTGCAGCATTGTCAACGCCGCATCCGGCTGATCCTGTTTTTGCAGCCACTGGGCCAACGGAACCGCCTCGGTGGGCGACAGGCGTCTCCGCCGCTGACGGGGACAGCGCGAGAACTCGGAAGCAGCCTCCATAATCGCCTCGCTGGAGGGCAGCGTGAACCGATTCACCTCGCCGAGGAGTCTTCTTCGGGCCTCAATGTCCTTGGCTACGAAGCCACTTTCCGCCAGTTCATCACCAGTGCCGCCACCGCCTCGGCCAGGAATCCGCCGATCGTGGTGCCCCGTGCGCCACCCCACCCTCACCCGCGAACAGAAAGGGAACGACATTGTCGAGAACGCGGTAAAGCCAAGGCGATCCGGGCCGCGATCTGGACTCTGCATAAAGAACGGCGGCAGAAATACCGCCACCCGGACGGTCTTGGGAACCAGACGACAAGAACGCCGACCCCGACATCGCCACCGAGGCCCATCCAACGGCCGTCCGACGACGAGAAGACAGCCGTCGGGAACCGACTGCCGCCGCCCCGGTCAGCAGGTACCAAACCACAAACCACACGATCCACTGGCCGCTCCACGTTTCCGCCCGGAGGCGATAGGACACCAGCATTCCCGAAGAGGCCATGGTCCCCCGTGGCCGACCTGAGAACGGCAGGGCAAGGTCAGGGCCTCGGCGTGTCGATACTTCGACGTTGGACAATTGGTCGAGCGAACGCCAGTCGCCCCTATCGCTTCCCCCCAACCCCCACTACTCCGCGTTGATGCGTCAGTCGAAGACGAGTCCTGCCGTATTGCCTCGACCACGACATGGGGACGATCGTGTACTCGCCCATGCACAACGGCATGCTCACTGAGAGCCATGACGTCCACGTGCGGGTCGAGGCTCTGGACCCGGATTCCGACTGGCGAAAACAGGTCAACCCGGCATTCGAAGAGCCCCTATTATACCACCTGTCTCGATTTCGTGAATTGTTTCGCGGCGTCGCTCGATTCGCCACGGCCGTTCAGTGAGCGAGGTGGCCATCGCATGGACCGCGGCTGGCTTCGAGATTTCACCCCGGCGGTCACCGGCGCCATCGTCGGCGCACGAAACCCCGGCCAAGTGGACGGGTTTATTGGAGCCATGGATTTCCGACTGGGTATGACGATTATTGTCGAGATCGAGGCCGCACTCCCGGAGTCCATGACCTTGCTCTAGACATGCACAGGCATCTGAATTCTAAAACCCACCGAAGGGGAACCCCATGGATGACTGAAATCACGATCGAAGAACTCAACGCAGCCATCAACGGCGAGTCGTTGCACCCAGCGGCGAGGGATACGACGACGGTCGCGCCATTTGGAACGGGCGATTCGATCGTCGTCCTTCGCTCGTGGTCCGCTGCCAAAATACACACGACGTCAAGAAGGCGGTTGATTTCGCTCGAACACGAAACCTGCCGCTGGCGGTCAAGGCCGGCGGCCACTCCAACGCGGGGCACAGCGCCATCGAGGGCGGCGTCCTAATCGACCTTGGACCCATGAAGGGCATATCCATAGACCCCCAAACAAAGACCGCACGGGTGGATCCTGGCGTCACGTGGGGCTGAA
>CAWCOD010000021.1:0-31023 GCA_963797055.1 uncultured Holophagae bacterium | reverse complement strand
TGAAGTTGTTGACCAGAACGACCAGCAGATCCATGTTACGGCGTGCCGCGTGAATGAAGTGATTCCCGCCAATCCCCGACAGGTCGCCATCGCCGGAGAACACGGTCACGTGGAGTTCCGGACGACCGAGCTTGAGTCCGGTCGCGAAGGGAATGGCACGACCGTGGGTGGAGTGGAACGCGTCCAGTTTCATATAGCCAGCCACCCGACCGGTGCACCCGATCCCTGACACGATGGCACACTTGTCCAGATCGAGAGCAGAACCTTCCAGGGCGGTCGCATAGCATTTGACGACCGTTCCGATACCGCAGGTTGGACACCAGATGTGTGGAATCCGGTCCATGCGAAGAAACGGAGCGATGGGATGTTCCCCTATGGCGTCCTGCACCGGCACCTTCTGAGTACTCATCGTGCTGCCCCCACAATCGCGTCACAGATGGCATTGGGATCGTGGACCCCGCCGCCGCCGTGCGGTACGTGGACGGTGGCGCACTTGCCTCCGGCGCACCGTTCCACTTCGAGCGAGATCTGCCCGTAGTTGATCTCAGGAACAACAAATGCGCCGATGGAGCCCGCGAGATCGGCGATGTGCCGCTCCGGGAAGGGCCAGACGACCACGAGCCGCATGAACCCGACCTTCACGCCTTTTGATCGAGCCATGTCGATTCCCATGCGCGCCACCCGGGCCGTGATGCCGTACGCCACCACCACCACGTCGGCGTCGTCGACCTGTTCGAATTCGACGCGGATGATGTTGTCGACGTTGAGTCGGATCTTGTCGATCAGATGGCGGACGTTCACCTCCTGGCACTCGACACTCATATCCGGGTAGCCGCGTTCGTCGTGCGTCAGTCCGGTGGAGTGGAATTTATAGCCATCGCCGGCGCGCGCGAACTCCGGCACCATTCCTCCGTTCAGCTTGTACGGCATGAAGTCCCCTGGTGGCTTGTCGGTGAGGGTGCGCGGCACGACGTCGATTTCTTCAGCCGACGGGATGACCACCTTTTCCGTCATGTGGCCAACGCACTCGTCCATCATGAACATCACGGGCACCCGGTAACGCTCGGACAGATTGAAGGCATCGATCGTGAGGTCGAAGGCTTCCTGAGGTGACTGCGGGCACATGGAGATCAGCTCGTAGTCGCCGTGCGAACCCCACCGCGCCTGCATCATGTCTCCCTGGCCAACCATGGTCGGAAGGCCGGTGGATGGACCGCCCCGTTGCACGTTGACCACCACGCACGGCGTCTCCATCATCGCCGCCAGCCCGATGTTCTCCATCATCAGGCTGAAGCCGGGACCGCTGGTCACCGTCATGGACTTCGTGCCGGTCCACGAGGCACCCACCACCGCGGCCATGCTGGCCAGCTCGTCCTCCATTTGAATAAAGGTCCCGCTCATCATCGGGAACCGTTGTGAAATCCGTTCGACCACCTCGGTGGAAGGCGTGATCGGGTACCCGGCCACGAAGCGGCACCCGGCTGCCATCGCGCCCTCGCCACACGCGTAGTCACCGTCAAGGTAGTGAACGCCTGCGAGCACACCTGCGGAATCAGTTTTCAACGGGTGCCTCCTTTTGGGTCTCGGACGGCGCGCCCTCGGCCACGCCCACCACGGCGGTGCTGAAAATCGCAAAATCCGGGCAGATCATCTCGCAGAGGTTACAGTTGACGCACTCGCCGTTTCTGACGACTTCTGGGGGGTGGTAGCCTTTGCGGTTGAAGCCTTCGGACATCACCAATACGTCTTTTGGGCAGTACTCCACACAGAAGCCACAGCCCTTGCAGCGGTCCGCAATGATGATCACGTCTCCCTTGGGAACAGTGACCTGGTCCATGTCGAGGGGTTTTCGCCAGTACCTCACGGGAGACTCCTTTCCGGTGGACTCGGCACGACGTTGTTGAGCCTATTTGGTGGGTATCTCGTCGTCATTCCATCTCCCTTGGGTCCGGAACGATGGGCTGGTCAGAGCGGGGGCTCATGGCGCAGTCTCCCAGGGCGGACCGTAACGGACAGTCGGGCTCGTAATAGCCGGCGCAACGAAGACAGATCCCCCGTGAGCCGCCGGCCCGCTCAAAAAGCTCCACACAAACTCCGTCGAGCACATCGCAGAGCTCCTGCAACGTCTCGGTGCTGATATCTTCCACCGCAGGGAGTACATGGGATGCCTTGAGGGATTCGTACCGCCTCACCACCATTCCCCCCGCGTCAGTTGCCGACAGGAGAGTCGCCCGCCGGTCCTTTCGGCTGACGGTTCGCACCACCAAACCGAGATCCTCGAGTTTGTCCACGTTCTTGGTGATCGCGGCCGGCGACACACCCAGGTAACGGGCCACCTCGCCGGCCTGCAGACTGCAATTGACGAAGATCAGCTTGAGGAGGCAGAACTGGACGCGGGTGAGGGGCAGCGGGCAGTAGTTGCCGAGGAAGGACTCGTCGAGGATCTCGCGAAGCAGAGAACCGAGGGTGTGACCGCACCTCAGAAAACGGTGGACCTCGTCCTTATAGGGCGCCGATCTCGGATCGACGCTGGGAAGGGCTGGAATGGCGGTCTTGCCGCCGGTTGCCATTGTTTACCCCATTTAAGGTTTACCCAGTAAAAAATTGATCTCTTCACCCAAACCTATGTCCCAGAAACCAAAACGTCAAGTCTCATTTTTTGTCATTTATTGAGAAAATATTCACAAAGCAATTGTCAAAAAACAAAACCCCCGACGACGGTCGGGGGTTTGATGTCGAATTGAGGGTCCTGTCAGAACTTCGGGAAGAACGTCTCGAGAATTTCCCGCGTCGACGGCTCGGGGCCGTCTCCCTGGGCGTCCACCTTGATCTGTTCGAGCCGGTCCACCAGCGATGGCTGCTCCACCTTGTACAGCACACCGGTTGTCAACACTTCTTTTTCCCTCGTGTACTGCACCGCAGGCGCACGTCGGCTGTAATCGTGATCGTCGGGGATGTACCGCAGAATCTCTTTGAGCGCCTTGAACTGATCATCACCGCGCCAGGTCACACACGGAGAAATGATGTTCAGGAAGGAAAAGCCGTGGTGTTGGATCGCCTCGGTGATGAGCTTGGTGGTGAACTTGACGTCACCGGAGTAGCCCCTGCCGACCCAGGTCGCACCCGTGGAGATGGCAAGCTCGCACGGATCAACCGACGGCTCCGGGTTGCCCCAGAAGGTTGACTTTGTCTTGTCGCCGGTGGGGGTGGTCGGCGCAACCTGGCCCTTTGTCAGGCCATAGATCTCGTTGTCCATCAGGATGTACGTCACATCCAGGTTCCGACGCGCCGAGTGGATCAGATGGTTGCCGCCGATGGCGAGACCGTCGCCGTCACCACCCACCGCGATCACGGTGAGTTCGGGACGGGCCACCTTGACTCCAGTGGCCAGGGTCAGCCCACGACCGTGCACTCCGTTGAAGCCGTAGGAGTGGACATAGCCGGGCAAACGTGAAGAGCATCCGATGCCGGACACAATCACCGTGTTCCACGGCTCGATCTGGAGTTCTGCCATGGCCCGGTAGAGGGCGTTGAGGATGCCGAAATCTCCGCAGCCGGGACACCACACCGGTGCCAGTCCGGACTTGTAGTCACCGGGCTTGAGTTTGACGTCCATCGTCGTCATGGTCATACCAGCACCTCCCGCCGCATGGCGCCCATTTCGACCACCTTGTGGATCTTGTCCTCGACCTCACCCACCGTGAGGTTCTTGCCGCCCGATCGCTTGTAAAGGTAGGTGTGGCCTTCGGGCAGATCGAGGAAGGTGCGCAGGTACTTGTAAAACTGCGCCGAGTAGGACAACTCGAAGATAATGATGTCCTCGATGCCCCTCAGGAAACGCCGAAACTCGTGATATGGGAATGGGTAGAGCAGCTGGGGCACGAATGCCGCCACCTTCTCCCCGCGCCCATTGGCGCGCAGAACGGCCTCCTTGACCGGGCCCTTGGAGGAACCCCAGCACAGGATCCCCACATCCGCGTCATCCGGACCGTATGTTCTGAAAAAGCTGTACTTGTCCCGCACGTGCCGGAGCTTGCGGTAGCGCTTGGCGTTCATTTTCTCGTGCACGATGTGCATCGAGCTGGGCTGACCCGATTCGTCGTGCTCGAGGCCGTTGGTCTGGTACTCGCCCCCCTTGATACCGGGCCAGGTCATGGGTGAAATCCCGGACTTGGTGTCCCGGTACCGCTTGAAATCACGCAGTTCACCGGCGGTGGGGACCTGCCGTCCCACGACCTCGTGGTCGAGGGTCAGCATGGACAGAGTTTCGCGCCGCTGAGCGATGAACTGGTCCGACAGTACGATCACAGGCAGCTGGGTCTCCTCGGCGATGTTGAACGCGGCCACCGTGGTGTGAAAGCAGTCCTCCACATCCGCCGGAGCGAGGACCACGCGGGGTGCGTCCCCGTGGGAGCCCCACAGCGCCTGCCAGAGGTCGGACTGCTCGCTCTTGGTGGGCAACCCGGTCGACGGGCCGCCCCGCTGAACATCGATGATGACCGCCGGAATTTCGGCCATGGATGCCAAACCCAACATTTCGGTCATGAGGGCCAATCCGGGTCCGGAGGTCGCGGTCATCGACTTCACGCCTGCAAAGGAGCCGCCGATCACGGCACCGATGGCGGACAGCTCGTCCTCGGTCTGAACCAGGTAGCCGCCCACCTTGGGCATCCACTCGGACAATAGATGGAGGATCTCCGACGACGGCGTGATCGGGTAGCCGGCGAAGAACCTACAGCCCGCATGCAGCGCCGCAACCGCCGACAATTCGTTGCCGGACATCAGCAGCATGGGGTCGGCGGGAATGTACTGGAGCCGCTTGTCGCCGACCACATCCTTGTGGTCGACCGCCCATTCGATCCCGGCCTGAAAGCCCTTGAGGTTCGCCTCGAGCACGGCTGCTTTCTTTTTTGAGAACTTGGTTTCGATAGCCTTCAGAAGGCCATCCTTGGGCAGCCCGAACAGCTCACAGAGCACACCGAGGGTCACGATGTTCTTTGCCAGCGTAGTTCCGGACGACTCCTTGGCCAGGGCCGTGAACGGCACCGCAAGCCACTGGGAGCCGTCGGCTGTCCCGAGGTGCGGCTCCACGTCCTCCAGCGGGGTCTTGTCGGCCTCCTCATAGAGTACAACCGCGTTCGGCGAGGCGATGATCTCGCCGCGGAACCTGGCAAAATCACCCCAGTTGAAGGCGACCATGACGTCCACGAGATCACCCTGGGCAAAAATCGGATTGGCGCTGACACGAACTGTGCACGACGACTCGCCACCTCGGATCTGCGGACCGTAGGCCTCAACAGACATGCAGTGCAAGCCCTCTCGAGCTCCTGCCTGAGCGATGAAATCGCCCGTCGTGATCACGCCGTCACCGCCCGAGCCAATGATGGCAAATGTCAGATCTTGCGTCGGCATCGATACAGCCTCCCTTCGGGGAGTCCCCCCGTCAACGCTGGATTGTGAACCCCTTCACATAAAATGTCCATACTGAAACGAAATTCATTGCGAGACGCAGTCTTGTCCGCTCTTCGTCACATCAACGGTCATCCGGAAAACCGATTCCCATCGTGAAACCAGGCGCCGGGACGGGCAGCTCACACCAATCCCCTCAGAAGCCCACAGTCAACCGGAAGGGCGACACCGGTGATGCCCGAAGCCGATTCCGAGCACAGAAAAACCACTGCAATTCGGCCGGCAATATCAAGATTCACGACAGCCCGACCAAAGGGTAGACCGGATCGATGTCCACCGGGATGTCCTCCAGGCCGTCGAGGGCCGACCGCATGGCAGGATGCACCTGCCCATACCGATCAACCAGATCCCGTGCGCCGTCGTAGTCGCCCATTGCCTGGACCATCAGGATCTCCGCCGCGAGATCCCTGAACGCGGCCTGGAATTTCTCTGGCACGGGCCGGAATCGGCCGTCCTCGGTGATCTCCACGGCACCCTTCTCGAGCAGGTAGTTTGTCTGGATCACCACACCCAAGCCATGGGCTTCGGCCACCCCGAACCGGGTGGACCGGAACATCCCGGCGGTGTAGGTCCACGGCAGGTGCTCCAGGATCTCGGGATCCATGACCCCCTGGTCCACCAACGCGTAGATGTTGTACACACCCAGCACGTCCGCCTTGGCTTCCTCGAGGGCCGAGCCCAAGTCCTTCAGCTCCATTCGGACTTCGGTCTGGCGGCCGTCGACCTCGATCAGACCCGGGCCGAGGCCGTGGGACAGCTCGTGGTGGAGCGTGAACTGGAAGAACGCCTCCACATCGACCCGGCCCGCCTCGTCCACGGGCAACACTCGCTGGGCGATAGGGACGAGAATGCCGTCGTACTTGGCCTGGATCACGTTCTTGAGCATTACCTTCTTCGAGCCCTTGGCCTCGCGCACCTGCTCATCGTTGGGAAGATTGAAGGCCAGGGTCTGGACCCCGGCGCGGGTGTCGCCGGCGGCCAGCAGCTCATCGGCGACCCGAATGGGAGATTCGGTGCCGCGATCGAGGTTCTTGTGCTCGTCCGGGATCGGGAGATTTCGCTCGAGGAAAGGCAACTCGGCCTTGAACTTCTCAAGCCTCGCCGAGTCCTCGGGTTGGGTGACGCAGAGGAACGCTTCGAAGGATGCCTTATAGCCGAACAGTGTGTCCTCGTACGTCTCGTAGGGTCCGATCACGACCTCGATGGCCGAGTCCAGATCCATCCATGCGAAATCCGACTCGTAGTAGTCGTCGGTGGCGAATGCAGCCGCCCGCAGCTCGAGGAATCGCCTCAGACTCGCGTTGTCCGTGGCCGCCGCTGCGGACCGCAATGCCTCGGCGGCGACCTCCAGCCGATCGTTGAAGGCCGCGGAGTAAGGTATCGCCACCATCCCGTCGCCATCCCGTCTGATGATGGTGTGCAGCGAACGAAATGCCGACTCGTCCTCGGGGTGGGCCACCAGCCAGGCGTTGAACTCCTCGGCCGTCATATCGTCAGGGTAGAACCCGGCCCCCTTGGGGCGGGGAAGACGACCGACAAACGCCTCATGATCGAGGAGTCGATCCCACGGACCGTACATGATGCGGTAGTAATCGCGGAGAGCCGCGCTGTTTTGTCCGCTGAATTCGCTGACCTTGGCGGCGAACTCTGGATTCCCGGCCCATGCCTGGCGGAGATAGATCTCGTTCATGGCTTCGGCCGCCTCCACCAGATGTCTCAGGGCCTGCCGGTCGCCTTCGGACAGATGATCCACTGCCGCAGTCAAGGTCTGGGGCACAAACTGAGCCCGGCGGGACGCGATGTCGGGAGCTACCCACAGCTCGTTCGAAGGGACAGGCTCGCCGCCGGTACCGCACGCGCTCGCCAGACCCGCAGCCATGAAAAGAACGCACAACCGTCTCATCAGAGACCTCCTGAATCAGTCCAGATCGGGTTTTGAAGCCACAACGAAGAAATCGCGGGGGCCATTGAGCAACTCATCGAGTCGGCCGGTCAGGCGATCAACCCGGCGGGCGAGCGCCGAGACCTCTTCTGAGGTTTCGGCTTCGGTGCCCAGATCCTGACCAATGGCCAATCGCTCTTCGTCGGGGAAAGGATGGAGATACCCTAACTGCTCCACCTCGAGTCCAGCGGCGGACACGAACATCTCGAGGGTCTCGGGCATCAGCGGGCGACGATGGGTAGGATCGATCCAAAATTCGGATGCCCCGACCCTGAGATTTCTGGGATTCGGACACTCGGCCAGGAAGATCCCTCCTGGTCGGAGAATTCTCCGCACCTCATGGAGCAGGCTCAGCGCCGCCGCTGCTTCGAGATGCTCCACCAAATGAATAGCGGTCACCGCACCCCAGTGGCTTGATTGCTGATCCCCGAGCACCTCTACGCAGTCGCCCTCGATGACCTCGAGGCCCCGGCGTCGAGCCGCCTGAACAAGCGCGGGATCGGCTTCCACTCCCACCGCGTCAACCCCCGCGTCACGCAACATGAGTAACAACTCACCGCGGCCGCAGCCCAGGTCGAGGACCGGCGCAGATCCCCGCAGAAGGGGTAGATGTCGATCGAGGCGATGGACGATCTCCTCCTCGGACCCACGGAAGGTCTCCACCAACTTCGGCTGAATCTCCTTCAGCGCACCGCTGAGCTCTCGCTCCGCGGGGCTCGCGGTCGGAAGCGGCAATGGCTCCGAGCGCAACATCCTCTCCACCAGAGACGCCAACTCTTCGAGTTCCGCCGCCAGCCGATCGATGAGCAGGTTGCCGCGATCGACCACCGCAGGAATGGTCTGATCGCGGGTGTGCGAGGCCTCGGCGCTGAGCTCGCGGATCGTCGCCTCCAAACGATCGAGACGTCGCTCGAGGTCTCCGATCCGGTCACCTCGCAACCGCTCGACCTCGTCCTGGAGAGCTCGAGTCGAGTGCTCGAGAACATCGAAGCGGCCGTCGGCCAACGCCGACCGTTCCTCCACAACATCGGCCCTACGATTGAGGGCATCAACGGAGCGAAAAAGATCCTCGAACCGGCGCCGAAGGACTGACGGAACGTACATCGACAGGTCTTTGAGCCACCCCGGGCGATGAGCAGGCGGCTCGCCGGTTGGAGGCTGGTCCCGGCTTTCGCCGGCCATGGCTATTCGGCCACCACGTCCGTCTCGGAGGGCTCGGCCAATTCATCGGACGCACCCGTGTCGACGGATTCCAGTTCCACAGACGGCTCGTCCGTCTTTACGACTTCCGCAACAACCTTATCGTCCTGCACGGCCTCGACCGTCGCTCCCGGCTTCTCACCTGGACGCACGACGTGGACCGGAACCGTGACCGTGATGTCCCGATGGACCTGGATGTCGACGTCGAAACTGCCGAGCTCCTTGATTGGATGCTCCAGCTGGATCCTCCGCCGATCGAGGTCGAATCCCCGTTCGCCGAGTTCTCGATTGACGTCGAGAGACGTCACCGAGCCGAAGAGCACGCCCTTCTCACCAGCGCGCCGTTCGAAGAGCAACTCGGTGCCGGTCATGCCGGCCGCGACCTTTTCGGCCGCTCCACGGCGCTGCAGGTCCAACTCCTCCCACCGTCCCTGTTCCTGTTCGAACAGCTTCCGGTTGCCCGGAGTGTCGAGATACGCCAACCCCTGAGGGAGCAGATAGTTCCTCGCGAAACCCGGCTTCACCACCACCGAGTCGCCACGTTCTCCAAGATGCTCGATGTGGTCATTCAATATCAGCTTCATTCTGTTCCTCCGTCGTCAACGGCCTTGGGGCGCATATCGAAGAACCCGTCAGCGATCCCCAGTGCAGCCACCAGCATCGGCAACGGTCCCTGCAAGCACAAAAGCGCTACTCCCCAGCGGACCAGCCATCCGCGCCCGACCCAACGGGCAAGATGGGCCCGAATCATAGCCAAACCCTGTAT
The DNA here is from genome assembly GCA_963797055.1 of uncultured Holophagae bacterium. Classification (GTDB taxonomy): domain Bacteria; phylum Acidobacteriota; class Thermoanaerobaculia; order Thermoanaerobaculales; family Sulfomarinibacteraceae; genus FEB-10. The sequence continues at coordinate 21,646 of CAWCOD010000021.1, read as the reverse complement.
GAAATACAACATGAGCACCGCGATCAGCACATTGACAGCGATCCAGCGCGGTGTACCCGACAAAAAGATCGTTCCCAGACCGCCAAGCGCGAATCCCACCGGCAGCCACTCGTCCCCGCGGTACCGTTCGAACGGTTCCACCGGCATTTGGAAACCCAGAACCGGCAGCCGTGGACGAAGCCAAAACAGGACGACGATGAGATAGCCCACCGCGATGCTTGGCACGATCCACGGCACCAGCGATGCGGCTGCATCGAAGGCGAGTTCGAGTTCGCCGGTTGGGACTCCCACCGCCCGGTAGGACTCTTCGACAAATGCAGCGGTCTCGTAGTACCAGTCGGTCAATGCGGTCAACGGCGGTTTCGGTCTGGCCGCGGCGGCGATGGCCCCGAGAGTTGTCAACGTCCCCGCCAGCGTTGTCACCGCGACCCACCGATCGTCGCCCCAACCCGTCGCCCGCCACGCCTCGAGGCTGGCGGCAGGCAGAGCAACGACCAGAACATAGGCCGCGAGATAGGCCCAGGCCGGTGAGCCGAAGAACGAGCTGCCGGTCATGGCCAGACCCGAGAGAAACGCCACGACCCAGCCCCAGGAGACAAGCCCCTGGCGGCTGTCTGCACAAATCCACTGGACCACCGGAACGAGCGCCAACGGCGCCACGAACAACCCCACCGGGGACACCACGACCAGGCTGGCCGACATGAGGAACGACAGACCGCCCGCGGCCACCACTCCAAGACGGGGTGTGCGGACCGGCTGCCAGCTCCGGGACCGGTCTTCGGTTTCCTCGGAAGTCATCATCGGGTTCCCGGCACATCGAGGGGCACCCGCTTCTCAGTCGGGCACCACGGTCCCTGCCGGTCGGATTCTACTGCCCGACGTATGGCATCAAAGCCATGAACCGCGCCCGCTTGATGGCCCGTGTCAGCTTGTGCTGGAAGGCCGGGCGGGTTCCGGTGACCCGACGCGGGAGGATCTTCCCGTTGGTCGGTGTGTACTCCCGCAGCAAATCCACATCTTTGTAGTCGATGTAGTTGATCTTCTCGACCGTGAACCGGCACACCTTGACGCGCCGGCGAAAGCGCCGCTTGGGCTTGTTCATCGCCATTGATCAATCCTCCTCGGCGGCGGCCTCGGCGGCGGCCTGACGTTTGGCAGCCTTCTTCGCTGCCTTCGCGTCGAGTTTCTTGTCCATCTTCCGCTTACGGCGCAACTCGCGATCCAGGTTGAGGACCAGCGATCGCATCACCGCGTCGTTGGTGCGCATTTCGAAATTCAGCTTCTCCAGAACGTCGCCGCCGACATCGAATTTCCAGAAATGATACACACCGTAATTCTTTTTCTGGATGGGATAGGCGAGCTGTCGCCTGCCCCAGGCGTCCCTATCGACGACCTCGCCACCGGCTTCGGTGATGATCGCCTCCATTCGCTCAAGGGCGCCGCTTTCGTCCTCTGGGGAAACCTCGGGATCGATGATGACCCCTAACTCGTACAAGGGCATGGTGTCCTCCTCGTGGCCTTGTGGCCCTGAATTGCTTTTCAGGGCAAGGAGTTAATGTCATTCCCGCTCGCACAGCGGGACCGGTATTGTACTGAAAACCTCGCGAAAGGCAAGCACGCGACCTAGATATTGGATTTTGAGTTTTTGATTCTCAATTTTGAATTGACCCCCTCCCACCCCCAAGATCGGGAGGGTGGACGGGAATTCAAAATTCAGAATTGCGAATTGAAAATTTGCGCGTATTAACGGAGTCCGGAGGGATAGCCGTCGGGTGGATGGTCGAACTCGACACCCCTCTCGCCCGGAATGATGTTGCCCATGGGGAAGCCCGGGCAACCAGCCTTCATGAGCACTTTGAGCACCTTGGCCAGACGCTTCGGTTCCACGACAAGGACCATGCCGACGCCGAGGTTGAAGGTTCGCCACATTTCTACTTCCGGGATCCCGCCCCGCTCCGCCAGGACCCGAAACACGGGTGGCACCTCCCAGGCGCCAACCTTCACAACCGCCCGCAGACCATCCGGCAACACCCGCGGCAGATTGTCGGTGAGGCCGCCTCCGGTGATGTGGGCGGCCGCCTTGACCCGGCCCTTCTCCATGAGAGGCCACACCGGCTTGAGATAGCATCGATGCACCTTGAGAAGCTCCTCACCCACCGCAACGTCGAGCCCATCAACGAGTTCGTCGTGCTGGCAACCCAGCGTCTCGAAAAAGACCTTGCGAGCCAAGGAGTACCCATTGGTGTGAAGCCCGCTGGACGGCAACCCCACCAACACGTCCCCCGCAGCGACCACGGATCCGTCAAGTATCTTCCGCCGGTCCACGATCCCGACGACAAAACCAGCAAGATCGTATTCACCGTCACCGTAGAACCCGGGCATTTCGGCGGTCTCGCCACCGAGCAGGGCGACACCCTGTTCCTTGCATGCGCCGGCAACCCCACCGATCACAGCCGCGGCGGTTTCGGGGTCGAGTCGCCCAGTTGCCAAATAATCGAGGAAGAACAAGGGTACGGCACCCTGGACCAGAATGTCGTTGATGCAGTGGTTGACCAGGTCCTGCCCCACCGTATCGTGGCGTCCGGTGGCGAACGCCACCTTGAGTTTGGTTCCAACCCCGTCCGCCGACGCCACCAGCACCGGCTCCTTGAAGCCCCTCGAGGGCAGTTTGAAGAGCCCCCCAAAAGCCCCCTGGTCGGATAGCACGCCATCGGTGTAGGTTCCTCGAACCATCGCCTTCACCCGTTCCAGAGCCTGGTCCTGCGCCTCGATGTCTACGCCAGCTTCCTTGTAGGTCGTCATGATGCCGTCTCCGTCTCCGAACAATATCGGTCACGTGTCAACCTGGCAAGCTCTCACTGCATGTCGGTGCCCATGTCGGTGCCAGGCACCGCCGCAGATGTGTCGACCTCGTACCACGATGCGATTTCGACGGTGCCTGGCACCGGCTCGGATTTCGATGTGCCCATTTCCAAACCGCGGTCCCCGAGGTTACTCGCGGCCGGTGGCCGCGGTGACCAGCCGTCACCAGCGGGTGGGGGTCCTTCGTTCTTTGTTCTCTGTTCTTTGTTCTTTCTTCTTCGACCTGGCCTCGGGGTATTGGCATATGGCCTTGAAACCTGTTACAACCACGCCCATGAGCATCCTCCATCTCTACCGAGCCCCCGGGCTGTCGGACGGCCAGCGGCGCAGCCTTCTCGAGGCGGCCCGTCGGTCGACGGGCGCCATAATCGATGCCATAGACACCGAGTTCTGTTTCAACGTGGAGATCGTGTCGCCGTTGTCCGTCGGGGAGATATCCGTTCTGACATGGCTGCTCGCGGAGACCTTCGAGCCGGAGTCATTGGGCGAGTCCACGTTCCTAGATCCCGCTCGGGGCACCCTCGTCGAGGTCGGACCCAGGATGAACTTCTCCACCGCCTGGTCCACCAACGCGGTGGCCGTGTGTCACGCGTGCGGGCTGGGCGGCGTACGGCGCATCGAGCGCTCCCGACGTTTCTTGTTGCGTTCGGCCCCACCACTGGGTCAGGGTCAGCGGGCCGCCTTTGTCGGCGCCGTCCACGACAGGATGACGGAGTGCAGCTATCCTGAACCGCTCATTTCCTTCGCGACCGGGGTCAAGCCTGAACGCGTTGCGGAGGTCCCGGTGCTCGAGGAGGGTCGGGCGGCGCTCGAACGCATCAATCGTGAGATGGGTCTGGCCTTTGACGATTGGGATCTGGACTACTACACGGAGCTTTTCGGAAACCGAATCGGACGCAACCCCACCAACGTCGAGTGCTTCGACGTCGCCCAGTCCAATAGCGAACACTCACGCCACTGGTTCTTCAAAGGTCGACTGATCATCGACGGCATCGAGTCGCCACAACACCTGATGGCCATGATTCGCGAACCGCTCCAGGCCGACCCCAACAACAGCGTGATCGCATTCGAGGACAACTCCAGCGCGATCGCCGGACACGTGGTCCGTGTGCTCCACCCAGCGGTACCGGGTGAACCATCCCCGATGTTGGCAACATCCCTCAACGAACATCTCACCTTCACCGCCGAGACGCACAATTTTCCATCAGGAGTCGCCCCGTTTCCAGGCGCCGAGACTGGAACCGGAGGCAGATTGCGAGACACCCACGCCACCGGCCGTGCATCCCTCTTTGCCGCCGGGACCGCCGCCTACTGCGTGGGCAACCTCCACATCCCCGGCTACACCCTTCCCTGGGAGGATCCCGATCTCCCCTACCCCGCAAACCTGGCCTCCCCGCTCACGATCGAGATTGAGGCCTCCAACGGCGCATCGGATTACGGAAACAAGTTCGGCGAGCCGGTGATTCAGGGCTACACCAGATCGTTCGGACTTCGGCTGCCCGGAGGGGAACGCCGGGAGTGGATCAAGCCCATCATGTTCTCCGGCGGCATCGGCCGGATGGACGCCGGTCACACAAAGAAGGACCCTCCCGAGCCCGGGATGTGGGTGGTCAAGGTGGGTGGACCGGCCTACCGAATCGGTATGGGCGGCGGCGCCGCCTCGAGCATGGTCCAGGGCGAGAATGTCGCCGAACTCGATTTCAACGCTGTACAACGCGGCGACGCCGAAATGGAGCAGAAGCTCAATCGGGTCATCCGCGCCTGCTCCGAACTCGGTGAGAACAACCCCATCGTCAGCATTCATGACCAGGGCGCCGGCGGCAATTGCAACGTCCTCAAGGAAATCGTCGAGCCGGCCGGAGCCCGAATCGAAATCCGCCAGGTTCCGGTGGGAGACGAGACTCTCTCGGTGCTCGAGATCTGGGGCGCCGAATATCAGGAGAACGACGCCCTCCTTCTGTCGGACGAGAACGCCGATCTCTTTCGCGCGCTGTGCGATCGTGAAAAGGTGCCCGTGGCCTTCCTGGGACGGATCACCGGCGACGGTCGGATCGTGGTGCACGACGGGTTGGACGAATCGACGCCGGTGGACCTTCAATTGGACGATGTTCTGGGCGACATGCCGCGGAAGACCTTCGAACTGGAGCGGGTTCAGCCCACCCTCGCGCCTCTGAACCTGCCGCCGGACCTCAGTGTCCGACAGGGTCTGGAACGCGTATTCCGGCTCCTGTCGGTGGGATCGAAACGCTTCCTCACTACGAAGGTGGACCGTGCCGTCACCGGGTTGGTGGCCCGGCAACAGTGCGCCGGACCTCTCCAGCTGACGGTGGCCGATGTGGCGGTGATCGCCCACAGCCATCTGGATACGACCGGCGGCGCCACGGCAATCGGAGAGCAACCCATCAAGGGCCTGCTGGACCCCAGAGCGATGGCGCGAATGACCGTCGCCGAAGCCATGACCAACCTGGTGTGGGCGAGAGTGAGCGCGCGCCGCGACATCCGTTGCTCCGGCAACTGGATGTGGGCCGCCAAGCTTCCGGGGGAGGGTGCCGCCCTGCACGACGCCGCCGAAGCCATGCGCGATATCATGCTTGTGCTCGGCATCGCGGTGGACGGCGGCAAGGACTCCATCTCAATGGCCGCTTTGGCGCCCGACGGCGAGACCGTCAAGGCGCCCGGTTCCCTGGTTATTTCAGCCTACGTCACGTGCCCGGACATTCGCCAGACCGTGACGCCCGATCTCGAACTGCCCGGCAGTGGTCGTTTGCTCTATGTGGACCTGGGAGGAGGCCGCCACCGGCTGGGAGGCTCGGCCATCGCACAGGTCTTCGGACAGGTTGGAAACGACTGTCCGGATGTGGACGATCCCGAGGTGCTCGGCCGTGCATTCGACGCCGTGCAGGATCTGATCGCTGAGGGTCGCATCGCCTCTGGCCACGACCGCTCGGATGGAGGCCTCGTGACCACCCTGCTGGAGATGGCTTTCGCGGGCAACTGCGGCATCGACGTGGATCTTCACACCGAAAGCGACGACGCCGACCCCATCCAAGTGCTTTTCTCCGAGGAGGCGGGACTGGTCATGGAGGTGGCACCGGAAGACCTCGACGGGATTCTCGCCACCTTCGCCGACGCCGACGTGCCGTGTGTCGCCATAGGCCGCACGCTGGCCGAGCCGGACATTCGAATTCGGGTCGGCGGGCGGGCGGTGCTCGAGGACGACCTCCGCGATCTGAGAGACCTGTGGGAGGCCACGTCATTCCAAATCGACCGGCTGCAGGCCGATCCCGGACACGTGGCGGCCGAGGAGGCCGGGCTGCGGCTTCGAACGGCACCTCCCTACACGTTGGCTTTTGATCCGGAGCCGACGGCGCCGGCCATCCTCGACCGGAACCGCCGAATCCAGGTCGCGATTCTCCGCGAGGAGGGATCCAACGGCGACCGCGAAATGGCGGCGGCGTTCCACCTCGCCGGATTCGAGCCGTGGGACGTCACCATGTCGGATCTGTTGTCCGGCAGGATCGATCTCGAGCGCTTCCGCGGCCTGGCTGCCGTGGGAGGGTTCTCCTACGCAGACGTGCTCGACTCCGGCAAGGGATGGGCCGGTACGATCCGATTCAATGAAGGCCTTCGAAGACAATTCGATGACTTTTACGAACGTCCGGACACCTTCTCTCTCGGCATATGCAACGGCTGTCAACTCTTCGCTCTGCTGGGTTGGCTGCCGTGGCGAGGCCTCGCCGATACTGACCAACCCCGCTTTATCCACAACGTTTCCGGTCGGTTCGAATCCCGCTTTGCCGCCGTCGCCATTCAGGAGAGTCCGGCCATCATGCTGCGCGGCATGGCGGATTCGATTCTCGGAATCTGGGTCCAGCACGGTGAGGGTCAGGCCTACTTTCCGCAGCCGTCGGTCCTCGAGCGCGTGATGAGGGAGAATCTGGCCCCGATTCGGTTTGTTGACGACGCGGGCACGGCCACCGCGGCCTACCCCTTCAATCCCAATGGCTCACCCCACGGCATCGCCGGGCTCTGCTCCCCCGACGGTCGACACCTGGCCATGATGCCCCACCCCGAGCGTTGTTTCCTCACCTGGCAGTGGCCGTGGATGCCGCGCGCCTGGCGTCGCGATCTTCCGGCGTCTCCCTGGCTTCGGCTCTTTCAGAACGCCCGGGAGTGGTGCGAGGGATAGCGCCCGCCCGCCCACCCGGACCGAGAGGGCGCGATGAGCGGGCATGCCCATTCGTGCGTGCTGCGCATCACCGCGCGATGGCGACCTGATTGTTGCTGGGATCGTAGCGGCAGGTGACATCGGCCCTTTGGGCCCAGCTCTCCACCGCCAAGAGGACGACCACGTAAGAGCCCTCGGCTCGAGTGCCAAAGACGTGCGTGACGTCGATTCCCCTGCCGCGGGCGGCCCGCAGACAGGCGTCCTGCGCCCTCCCCTCAAGGGTCCGCAACTCACCGGGTCCGACCGAATCCCGAAGCTCATCGTTCCCACCGCCGGGTTCATCCATGGTGATGGGTACCCGGGCCGGCCGCACCTCGAACACCGCCCCGCACCCCTCATCCACCCAGATCACATCGTCGTCGTGGCCCCAATGGATGTCCATCACACAATCCGCATCATCGAGGATCTCCACCAGTTCCGACCTCGGCCGAAGGACGGACGGGACACTCGTAGCGGCCCCCCTCTTCCGATAAACACGTGACGTGATAAGGTTCGAAAATCGCGGCCGACCTCAAGGACTCGTCCACGGCAATCGGTTCGGTACGTCCGACGTCCGGTGACGGAAACATCGACGATCTGACCCTTTGCGTCAAGGGTGCACTTCCCCATCATCTTCGATGCCGATGACCAGCTCAGTTCGGTGATATCGCCGCGGGTCAGCGCCTTGGTGACCCACACCGCCCCCACCTCCGAATGCTCGTGGTGTACGGCGTCGACGCAACGCTGACTCACGGTCTGCGCCACCGCGGGTGTCACGGCCAGAACCACGGTCGTCGCGACCGCCAACAACGTCTTTCGGTACCCCGTCCCCATGGCTCGGCCCTCTCTTTCGCTGGTTCCTTCCATGATACCCGGTTCTGGCCCGGAGAGGTTTCGAGAGGCGAGACGCGACATCCACCACCGGGAGAACCCGATGATCGGGGGTGCCGTCCGTGGGTGCACTACAAACGCGCGGGCCGGTGCCAGGCACCGTCGAAATCGCACCGGCGCACGAGATCGACACATCTGCGGCGGTGCCTGGCACCGACATGGAAGGGGGGGAGGCACATCCTGACGCTCGACTCTACCTGCGGGCGGGGGGGGCCTCCTTGGGCTCCAGTTCCATATCTCCGTCGTTCAGGCAGATTCGAAGCATGTGGCCGCGCGGCACGGCCTCCACGGCGACTCCATCGGCGACACAATCACTGAGAGTCTCTCGAACCAGTCCAAGGGTGTTGTTCTCAGCTGACAGGTGCATACCAACCACCCCTCGAAGGCGTTTCGACGTCACCCGTTCCACCGCCTCCTGGGACTGTTCGTTGGAGAGGTGTCCGACCCGCGAAGAGATCCGCTGTTTGAGTGGCCAGGGATAGGGTCCGTGGCGGAGCAGGTCGACGTCGTGGTTGGTCTCCATCAAGAGCAACTCGCAACCGGCGATCCTCTGCTCCAAAAGGGTTGTAAAGACACCCGTGTCGGTGCACAGAGCGACACTATGGTCACCGTCGTCGAGTATCAGAGCCACGGGCTCGCGGGCATCGTGGCTGGTGGCCACAGGGGTGACCCGAATACCGTCGATGGTCCGTGTGACACCAGAGCTCAATTCGCCCCCTTTGGCGGTCCGGACCGCGACGCCGGCCCAGGTGCCATTGGTTGCCCAAACCGGAGTCGGGCGCCTCCTCAACAGTACTTCCAGGCCGCGGACATGGTCCGAATGTTCGTGGGTCAGGAGAATGCCGTTGATCTGCTCCACACGTTGCCCGAATGCCTCCATCCGGCGACGAATCTGGAGAGCCGAAACCCCCGCATCGAGCAGCAGTGATGTTTCACCGGACCGCACGAGAACAGAGTTCCCTGAAGATCCCGACGCCAGAACGAAGACCTCCACCGTCACCTACCCGTGGAGCCGAACCCGCCACCACCGCGCACCGTGTCGGCAAGCTGGTCGGTCTCGCGAAACTCCGCATGGGTGACCGGCGCGATCACCAGCTGGGCGATCCGGTCACCGCGGTCGATGGACACCGCCTCATCACCGAGGTTGACCAGCAGCACCTTGAGTTCGCCGCGGTAATCGGAGTCAATGGTCCCGGGCGCGTTCACCACCGTCAAACCGTGCTGGATCGCGAGACCCGAGCGCGGCCGAACCTGTCCCTCATACCCGAGCGGAATCTCGAGGATCAAACCGGTGGCCACCGCCGTTCGGTCACCTGGTTGAAGCACGACGAGCCCACTCTCGGCCGACCGCAGGTCGGCTCCGGCAGCACCATCGGTGGCACGCGCCGGCAGTGGCAGACCGGCGGAGTGAGGCAGTCGACGGATGAGAACCTCCACCATCACGGCACCTGAGCCGCCAGACCGTCCGGACCACAGACCGCGGTCGCCATGCGTTCAGTGCGGAACATCCCTGCGGCCAGTTCGCGGATATAATCGGGGGTGACGGCCAGGATTTCCGCGCGGGTGCGCTCCTGATCGAACCGGCGTCCTCGGTCCAGTACCTCACCGACGTCCATGGCGCAACGTGCCGCCGGCAGTTCGGAATCCATGTCCAACCCCCGGACGATCCCTTCGAGAGCCACCTCGACCTCGTCATCCACGAGATCCACCGCGATGCGTCGCAGTTCCTCTTCCACCAACAGCCACACATCCCGGAACACCTTCGGAGAACACGCCCATCCCACCTCGAGGAAACCTCCGCCTCGGCGCAATGCGCAGCTTGACCAGATGTCGTATGTCAGGCCCTCGACCTCGCGGAGGCGCTGGAACAGCCTACTCGTGGACCCGACGCCCAGTATGCGATTCAAGACGCCGACAGGTATGGCCGCTGGATCGCCTGCCGCCACCGTCGGGAATGCCAGCCGGACGTGGGCCTGGTCCGCCCCCGCTCGTTCGATGACCCGGCGGCTCCCCATCCAGACCAGAGGGGGCAGGGTCGCGGGTTCCAGCGGCACAGCCAGCGGCAGCCGCTCCAGACGGCGCGCGAGCTCTTGCCGGTCCACATCACCAGCCACGGCCGCCAGAACCCGTCCGGGGCGGACCATGTCTCGGTGGTGCCGCCGCAAGGCTTCTGAAGTCAGGCTCGTGAGGCTCTCCTCGGTGCCGATCACGGGCCGCGCCAGGGGATGATCTCCCCACGCGGCCTCCTGGATTCCCTCCCCCACCTTCTCGGCGGGGTCATCGCGCAGCAGCTCGAGCTCGGCAAGGGAGACCCGCCGCTCAAGCTCCACATCGTCCGGCCGGAAGGTGGGTTCGAGGATGGCGTCCACCAGCAAATCCAGGGCTTCGCCGACGGCGTCTGCCGTGGTCTGGATCGAGACACCCATGACCTCGGAACTGGTCCAGGCATCCACATCACCGCCGAGCCGGTCCACCGTCCGCGCCAGCTCGAATCGATCCCGTCCCCCGCAGCGGCGCAGCATGAGATGCTCCACGAGATGGGTGGCGCCTGCAATTTCCGCCGGCTCGTGGGCCGAACCGGAACCTATCCACACGCCGGCGGTCACGGTCTTGCGACCGGGGGTGGGGTGCACCAGCAAGGCTGGGAGATCGAGACCGGTTCCGCTCATGCGCGCGGAGTGTAGCAGAGGCCGGGGGGCGAGGGGCCCCCCCAGCCTCATGGCCTCATAGCCAGGGTGGGTGGGCGGGGGATCAGTAATACGTCGGGGTATATCCCGGCGGAGGTGGGTCCTTCGGGCCGTCGTCGTCATTCCCACGGTCGTCATCACCGCCCGGAGGCAGGGTCGGCGGAGGCCCGCCCGGCCCTCCCGGTCCTCCCGGTCCTCCCGGGGAAGTGGGCCTTGTCGAACCCCGGCCCAAACCCCTTTCACGCAGCACGAACTGCCACTCGCAGTACGTGTTGCGGCCTTCGTAGATTTTGATGCTCTCGGCGCAGGACTTGGAATGGACGCCGACGATCGGGCCAATCATCTCGCCCTCCGCGTTACGGGTTCCGAACGGAGATTCGGAACCGAGGCCCGGCTGAGCACCCTGAAAGGTGACCGTTTCGGTAGGCCCGGGAGTACCTGGAAAGGCGTTCTCGGGTCCGATACGACGACCTTCCTGGCCCAAAAAAATCAAACCCCAGTCCTCCGAATCGGTGATTGGATCCCGCCACTGCTTGCGGACAACCTTGGGGTTCGCCTCCCAGATTTCCTTCATCCGCATGGGGTTCCGGCCGTACTTGGCCTTGTACAGTCGGATCGCCTCGACGTACTGTTCGCCACGGAAAATCAACTCGGCTTCCCGCTCTCGTCTCATCTGGAACTCCACGGTCTGCACCGCCACCGCCATGAAGATGGACATGATGGCGACGGTCAGCACGATGATGACGAGGGTGTAGCCGCCCTCCCGGCCACCCGCTGGGGATTGCGAATTGCGGATTGCGGATTGCGGATTGCGCATTGCGAACTGCGAACTGGGAACTGAGAGCGCTCTGCCCCGCTGCCCGACGTCAGCCGGGCGGGTGGTGGACGGAAATTTGCAATTCGTAATCATCAATTCGAAATCCGGTTCGTCACCATTCGGAGTAGAGCGTGCCGTCAAGGGCCACGCCCTGGGCGCCGGACCTCACATCGATCACCCCGACAAACCCACCCAGATCCTCCTCGATCGGTTCCAGGTCTTCGATTTCGCTTGGAGTCGCCTGGAGTTCGACCCATGTATCGGGAGACCTCGTGATGGGGTCGAAGGGCATGAAGCGCAGATAGCCCGCATCCACAAGACCCTGGAGGGACTCCGGATACTGCCCCTTGTCCCCAAGGTACTGGTCAATGCACGAGCGCATCTGGTAGAGATCGGCCTTGAGAACCGCCTCGCGAGCCTTGAGCGGAGCGGTCCGCATGGCTGGCAGTGCGATCACGGCGAGGATACCGATGATGGCGACCACCACCATCAACTCGATCAGGGTGAAGCCCCGCTCCCGGCCACTTCGAATTGCGGATTTCGAATTTCGAATTGGCTTGTCCGACCGCGCGGGTTTCTCGGGCCGATCTCTGCCAATCGAAAACGGGAAATTCGCAATTCGTAATTCGTAATTCGTAATCCTCATCATCACCAGTCCTTGTACTTGGTTCTGTCGATGGCGGTGCCATCGGATAACGAGTAGACGTCGTAGACGTTCTCACCTCCCCAGCTCGTGGAATCCACGTCGTCCTGATAGGACTTCAGACCCCACTCGATCTCTTTGGTCATAGGATCCATCGGGATCCGTCGCAGAAATCGTCGTTTCGTGTCCTGGCCCACCAGATCGACCCCTTCTACCAGGACCTCGAGGGTCTCGGGATAACCCTCGCCGCCGAGGGTCAGCGGAATCAGCCCCTGGTCGGACAGGCGTTTGTGCTCGTCAATGGCGTTTCGCATGAGACGCAACGCCAACCGGAGGTCCGCCTCCTTGCGGCGCTTGACGGTGAACTTGGCCACCGGCAGCGCCATGGTCGATAGCACCGCGATCAGGGCCGCCACCATGACCAACTCGGCCAGGGTGAAGCCTCGCTCACCGCTCCGTCGTCGCCACATCTCAGGAATCTCCGTTCTCGCCCCCGGAGACGAACATGGCTCCATCCCTGGCCGCCACCGGTACGAGCGAACCGTCGGCAGCCACTGCGCCCGCCGATGAAAAGGCGAGCGGCACAGAACCCGACGACACGGCCCGTATGATCACCGCCCCCACCGACCTGGGCCCATCGTCGGTGGCGGATACCAGGAGATCGAGGGCCATCCACCCGCCATCATCCTCGATGGAGCCCTCCATGACGTCCACACCCGAGGCGGGCTCGAATCCAACGATCGTGACCCGTCTCGGGTCGAAGGAAAGACCGATGGGAAGCCTGTACGAACCCGGCGCATTGCTGACGACTATCTGCAGAGACGCTTCAGACCCGACACCAAGGGCCACCATCGACGGCTCGAAACCAACAACCAACGGCGGGTGCGAGGCGTCCATCACCGACACCGCTTCGCTGTTGAGGTCCACCGAGGACACCGAGTCGCCTGGGGTTTCCCCGCCGTCATTGAAACTGTCACCTTTCGGAGTCAGCTCGACACCACCACCTGAACCACCCGATGGTGAACCGCGGGGCGCAGCCGATCTGCCCCGAACCCCGTAGGGGGTTTTCTCCGCATCTGAGGACGGCTTCTCGGATCTGTCGTCTCCGGACCCACTTCCCCGATCGAACGGACCCTGCGGAGCCGTGCCCGACTGGACCCGCGGCGAGCGCGAACCAAAGAACGAAATACGGCTTTCGGTGCCCACCCAGATCGGGGCCAGATCATCCTCCTCGATGTCCGGGAATCGAATGATGTGGGGGGTCAAGGTCAGCACGAGATCGGTGGTCTTCGACTGCTTCTTTTCGTTTGTGAACAGTCGACCGAGCCACGGGATCTTGGACAGTAACGGCGTTTCCGTCCGTCCTTCCTGACTGTCTTTGCGGATGAGGCCGGCCAGCAAGCTCGATTCACCGCTCTTGAGCCGGATCACCGAGGTAATGGTGCGTGTTCCAATGGTGACCGCCTCCTGGTCCGGGCCAACAGGCACGGTATCACCGAGCTGCGAGACCTCCACCGTGAGTTTGAGCGTGACCTCCTGGTTGTGGTGAACCCGCGGCTCCACCTCGATCTTGATACCGACGTCCTGGTACTGGAACGACGTAATTGGAACCACGCTGCCACCGATTGTGTTTCCGGTGTTGAACGAGGTCACTGGAATGGGCACCTTGTCGCCAAGATGCAGTGATGCCTTCTCGCCCTCGGTGATCCGCAGCTGTGGTTGGGCCAGGATCGAAGAGTTGCCGCTCTGTTTGATGAGGTTGATGATCACGCTCGGCACGTTGATGAACACGTTCTCCCTTGAGATGCCCGACAGATCGCTCAGGAACGATCCTCCGGCGGGCGCATTCGGGCTGAACTGGGTGGTGTCGGCGGCCAGGGTGAAGGTATAGCTCGACAGCTGCATGCCGAGTTCGCTCTGGTTGGAGGTGTCCACCTCCATGAGTTCCACGTCCACCAAAACCTCGGCCTTCGCCTTGTCATTGACGCTGATGAGTTTCTCTGCGATGGCCACCTTGTCGGCGGTGTCGCGCAGTGTGATGGCGTTGAGCTGTTCATTGGTGGCAAGACGGCGCGCCTCGATAAGCGATCGCAGAAGCTTGTCCACCTCTTTGACCTCGGCGTTGGACAGGAAGAAGGTCTTGATGACGAGATCCTCATAGTCCCGTCGGTTCTGCGGGGTGTCCTCGGCAACGATGATGGTCTTCGCGTCAAGCACCTTGTAAAAGTGCCCCGATGCCTGCATCACGATTTCGAGGGCCCTTTCGGAGGTGACATCGCGCAGTTCCACCGCGATTCGATCGTCCTTCAGCTTGGGGTCGAAGATCACGTTGAATCCGTACGCTTTGCCCACGGCGTCGTAGATCTCCTTCACCGGTTTCGGTTTCGGAAACACGAGGGTGACCGGCTCATCGGAGCCCGGGTCCAGGATCGGCGGCTGGACCTTGGCCTCCCGGGCCCGCTGTTTCATCTCCTGCAGCGTGAGTTCGCCGTCTGGACGGGACAAAATCTCGAGCTCTTCCTGGAGGTCCTCCAACACCTGAGCCGCGTACTGGTGGGCGGGGTCGAGCTGGATCGCCATCTGAACCTCGTCCCGCGCCTCGCCAATGCGGCCGATCTGTCGGAACGCGAGACCGCGCTGAAAGTGCTCGTTTGCGGCCTTTTGACGGGCCCGTCGAAGACCGATGCGGTACTCGATATTTTCGGGATCCTTGGCCACCAACTCGAGATAGTGGTAGACGGCCGCATCCCAGTTTTCGTGCTGGAGTGCCTCCGCACCCTTCTTGCCCTGCGAGGAGCAGCCGGCGATCACCGCCAGCGCCAACAAGACCCCTGCGATGCGGAGGGCCGGATGATCAGTTCTCTGCCAACGGAACACGAGTGTCCTCCGACCTGTCGTAACCGACGAATCCGATCACGACCGATTCGAATCCTATCTCACGTATGATGAAAATGTCGTCCAAGACGTCACCCACCGTCGCCACCTCGACCTGCACGATGTCCGGATCTTCGCCCTGTGAACGAAACGCGGCCACCTGAAAGTCGAGTGGACCGAAATGACCGATGAAGTCGCGATCGAAGGGCGGGGGAGGAGGTTTGGCCGATCCATCGAGTCCCCTGGCCAACCGAGGCGTCGGCGTGGCCGGTGGCGACCGGCGGACGATGGGCCGGGTCGGCGATGGCGTGATCGGACGCGGAGTGGGTGTGGGCCGGGCGCCGAAAATAAAGGGGTTCCTCTGGAAATCCACGGCATTCGGATCAATTTCGCCGAAGTCGGTGGATTCCAGGGCCGGGAGATCGTGGCTTTCGTATGCGATGCGATCAGCGGCCTGTCCGCCGGCCGACGCACCGCCCCGCCCCGCCAGTTTCACCAGCAGAAACACCGCAATGACCGCGATCAACGCGAACAAAGCCAACAGTCGGACGCGGTCAGCCTTCGGTTTCGCCATCGTCTGCCTCTGAGAGTTTGGTGATGCCGCCGGTCAATCGCTCGAGGGTCTTTGGATCGGCCTGAGCCACGTAGGTCGCCACCTGCACAGCGATGGCAAGGTCTCGACTCGACGCCTCCTCCTCGCCCGAAAACGCGATGTCCTCCACGATCAGGAATTCCGGGCTCGATTGCAGGGCGGAGAGCATCTGACGGATCTGTGAGTAGTCCCCGATCACCGAGAACTGGATCGCGAACTTGATGTGCTGGTGCTTGCGGTCCTCCTCCGCGGAGTAGCTGTATCCATGGGGCATCAATCCTGCGCTCCGGGTTGCCGAGCCCACGGCCCTCAGGATGCCCGTCAGCCGTTCGTCGAGATCGCCAAACACGTCACCGTAGAGGTACTCGAATTGCCCGTTGAGCTCGGCGACGGCTGTTCGTTCCTTTTCCGCCTGATCACGGATCTGCTCGAGGCGAGTGATCTCCGTCTCGAGGTCCTCGACGCTGTTCCTCACGAGTGCCGCCCGACCCCCGGTCTCCGAGGTCTGCCAGACGTAGACACCAGCCGACAGAACACAGATCACGACGGCCGGGAGCCACGCCGGCAACAGGCGTCGCCACGGTTGCCACGCCGTGGTCATGATTCCGCCTCCGGTGAGTTGTAACGGACGCTCAGCGCCAAGGAATACCCCGGCATATCCGATTCCTCGGGTCCCTGTTCCCGGCGGGGCGAGGGTTGAGAGAAGTTGGGGTCGTCCACGAGATTTTCGAGGAACTCCAGCATGGCGTCTCGGGTCTGCGCCACCACCACGAGGTGGAGAGTGACAGCCGCGGGGCCAACCTCTGGAGTCACTTTGAGGATCCGCACCTCGTACGGCATGACCCGCTCGACGTCGTCGAGTAGGGTCAACCACGAAAACGTGTGTTCTCGCAATATCAAATTGGTGCCGTTCACGCGGGCCGTGAGTGAACCCCATGGGACCTTTTCCAGGCCCTCGATCTGCCCCCCGACCTCGGCCGTCAGGTTTCTTTCCTCGGCCGCCAACCGATCCCGGTGTTCGATCAAAGGCGCCAGTGTCCGGTTGCTCTTGACGAAAAGTCCGACGTTCAGGGCCACCAGAATCAACGCTAGCACGCCGGCCACCACTGTCACCAACCATACCGGTCGGGTGTTGAGAAATGGACGGGACGCGAGATTCGGCGTGATCATGATTCCACCTCGGAAATCACCGAAAATGCCGGCTCAATACGGGCTGCGCCCAACCGATCGACGGCCCCGCCCTGAGCGAAATCCGGCACCGAAGGCCCGGGCACGCGGGACAGGCCATCGGCTGTGGACCGCCAGGCCTCGATCTGTCCTTCAAGCTCCGGGCTCTCGAGCAATACGTGGTTATGTTGTGTGTGCCTTGGTTCGTTCCTGTGCCGCCGAGGCTGGGGCTTCCCACGGCGTGTAGAGACCACAGCCAGCCGGTAGCCTCCAGCGCGCAGCGCCTGGAGTGTGGGCAGGGTATCCTCGTAGCAGCGCCCTCGGGCAAAGATGGGTGCGGTGAAGCGGCGGCACATTTCACCTGCTACTGCTGCCACCTGGTCCGGCTCAAGCTGAAAGATCCGGGCTAGCCGTCCTTCCAGCGGCCGGACGCGGTGATCCTCAGCCTCGTGATCCTCCGCGCGCACACCGTGCCACATCGTCTCCGGGTCCACGCGCAGCATTCCCTGCTCCTGCAAATAGTCCCGCACCCCCAGGATCCCTGCTTTGAGGATGGCGGGAAATTCGGCCCGGCCAAAGTAGCTGACCAGCGTGTTGCCCAGGTCGAATAGGATAGCCTCTGCCATGAACCTGTCCTGCCTCAATCCGCCTCGTATACCTGTAGCAGTTCCGTCTCGGCTTGCGGCGCGATCAGCCGGACATAGGCCTCCATATCCTGTAAGTGCTGCCGGACTGCCTCTGCCCCGATGCCGGGTGGTGCGTAGACGGTGAACAGCACTCTGCGCGTGGTGGGCAGGATCCGGGTGCGTTGGTCGGGGCCATAGATCACGGCCGACAGGACGCCCTGTGTGTCGGAAATGAACATGTCGCCGGCTTTGAGCTGCTGCTCCTGCCCGTTGATGCGGGTATAACGCTCGCTGCCCTGGGCGACGTCCAGCTTGACCGGAGGCTCGACGATATCCAGGTCGTGCCCGGCGGTCAGGAGTATGTTCTTCAGTTCAGCCGTGAACATGACCTCGACGAGGGCCGCGACGCGCGGGATCGATTTGCCCTTGAAGGCGATCGACTCCAATTGCAGTTGGACGTGGTAGGTCTTTTTGAAGCGCTTGTAGTACGCCCGGTATGCCTGCAAGCGATCCTGGGCTCGCAGCTCTTCCTTGCTGGCAAAGCCGGCACGGATCTGGCCTTCCAACTCTTCCTTGGCTTGATCCATCGCAGCGTGGCTCTTGGGATTGGCGACGTTGCCCATGGCCAGCACCCCCGCCGCTGCTCCTGGATAGCGTGTCTTCCATGCCTCTGATACACTGAACATCTGATCTCATTCCTCCTGTTGTTGTACGCGAATGGTGACGGCGGCAGCGTGGGCCGTCAGGCCCTCAGCCGTGGCGATGGCCCGCGCCGCCGGAGCCAGTCGCCGGGCCGCGGTATCAGCCACGGCAAAGATGCTGGTCACCTTGAGGAAATCGCCCACGTGCAGGGGCGAAGCGAACCGTGCTGTACCCATGGTAGGCATGATATGGCTGGGACCGACGACATAGTCGCCCAGCGCCTCCGACGAGCCCTCCCCCACAAAGATCCCGCCGGCATTGCGCACCCGGCCCACCAGCGCCCACGGGTCGTCCACCAGCAGGCACAGGTGCTCGGGTGCGTACTCGTTCGCCAATTCCAGCGCCTCGCCCAGGTCACCGACCAGCAGGATGGCTCCCTGTGCAGCCAGCGACTCCCCGGCAATGGTGCGCCGGGTGAGCGACGGCAATTGGTTGGTTACCTCGGTCTGCACCGCCTGCGCCAGTTCCCGGGAGGGCGTGATCAACAGCGCCGTTGCCAGCGGATCGTGCTCGGCCTGGGCCAGCAGGTCGGCGGCGACGAGGGATGGGTTCGCCGTGTGGTCTGCAATCAGGAGCGTTTCGGTGGGGCCCTGCAGCCCGTCGATCCCCACGTCGCCGTACACCAGTTTCTTTGCCAGTGTGACGAACAGGCCGCCGGCGCCCACGATCTTGTCCACCCGGGGCACGCTCTCGGTGCCGTAGGCCAGCGCGGCGATCGCCGGCGCTCCGCCGAGGAGGTAGACGCGCTCCAACCCGGCGACGTGCGCCGCAGCCAGGATCACACTCGATCCGGTACCCTCCGCGCCCGCCGGTGTGGTGACCGTGATCTCCTCGACACCGGCTACCTGCGCCGGGATGACGGCCATGAGCAGCGACGAGGGATAGGCCGCCGTGCCGCCGGGACATAGACCCCCACCCGCTGCAGGGGCCGGACCACCTGTCCCAGCGCGCCGCCTTCCTCGTCCCAATCCAGCCACGACTGGTGCGGTTCCCGCTCGTGGAAAGCGCGAATGCGGCCGGCAGCCAGGTGCAGCGCTTCGCGCAACTCGGCAGGCTGGGCCAGATAGGCAGCTTCCAGCGCGCTGGCGCCGGCCGAGAAGCTTTCCAGGGGGATGCCGTCGATACGCCGGGCATAGTCGCGCAAGGCGGCATCTCCCTCGCGGCGCACATCGGCCACAATCTGGGCCACCGCTTCCTCAGCCGAGAGGTCGCGGCCGAAAATCTCGCAAAGCCGGACGGCTACGCTCTCGGGCAGTGCGGCTCCTTTCGGGTCCCTGAGCCGCTGGATGTGGGCGCGGGCCGCCGCAAAACCCTCGAGAATGCGGATGCTCATGATATGTCCCTCTCTATCTCCGGGCGGAGAGTGCTCGCGCTCGACCGCTGTTGGCGCGCTCATGGCTGCGAGGAGCTCGCGCAGCTCAGCGAGGCGCAGGCGATACGCTACGCGATTGACGACCATGGTCGCCTGGCTGGCGACGATCTCCTCCAGCTCGACCAGGCCGTTCTCACGCATGGTGCGGCCAGTCTCGACCACGTCCACCACCAGGTCAGCCAGGCTCACCAGGGGAGCCAGCTCGATGGAGCCGGTCAGCGGGATGATCTCCACCGACAGTCCCTGCTGTTGAAAGTAGGCGCGCGCCAACCGGGGATACTTGGTCGCCACGCGCAGGCCTGTCGCCAGGCGAAAGTTGCGTTCCCGCTGTGAGGGCAGCCCCGCCAGCACCAACCGGCAACGTCCGAAACCGAGCTGCAGCGGTTCGTACAGGTCGCGACCGCTCTCCCACAGCGCGTCCTGGCCGACGATGCCCAGGTCGGCCGCGCCATATTCGACATAAACCGGGACGTCCGACGGGCTTGACCAGCAGAAAGCGGAGCGTGCCCTCGGCGGGCGAGCCCTGGGTGCTGCTGGTATTGCCTTCGGTGACCAGCAATTGTCGCGAGCCATTGCCCAGGTCACAGCGCCAGCCCTGGCGGCGAAACAACTCGGCGGCGGGCTCCAGCAGGCGGCCCTTGGGCAGGGCTACGGTCAACGGATCCATAATTTGCTCTCCTTCACTATTCCGGCACGCAGCCTTTGTCGCCGGTAGAGGCCCAGGTCTCTGCTTCCTGCAGCACAGCCTCTGCGGTCACGTCGCGCTCGCCTTCCCCATCCCACAGCCTCCACGTATCGCCGCGGCAGCACAGCACGCGCTGAATGCCCCGCTGGCGAGCCTGGTCGATCAACGCGGCCCCCTCGATGCGTAGCACGTCGAGCTCCACGCGGCAGCCCTTTTCACGAAGGCGCCGCAGCAGGGCCAGGCATGCGGCATGATCGCAACCGTGTACCAGCAGATGGGGGGCCGGCGAAGGGACCGGCACTCCCTGGTGGCTCTGGATCAGCAGCGCCCGTTCGATTCCGATCCCGAACCCGATGGCCGCCAGCGGCCGCCCGAAGCGGGCGATCAGATCGTCGTAACGCCCGCCGCTGAGGACGGGCCATCCCAGGCCGGGAGCCACTCCCCGGAAGGTGATGCCGGTGTAATAGTCCATGCCCCGCACTTCACTGAGGTCCAGGATCACGCGATCGGCGACGCCATAGGCCTGCAGCAGGCGGTATACCTCTGACAATCGCTCCAGGGCGGCGCCCGTGCCTGGACCAGGGTCCGAATCTGGACCCTGGTCCAGGTTTGCGCTCAGATCCCGCGCTTCCTCCAGCACGCTCCGGTCCGCCGATCAGGGCCGGCAGGCGCTTTAGCAGCCTGGCCCGGTTCCCGGTCAGGCCGGCCTGGTCCAGTGCATCGAGGAGGCGAGCCTGGTTCTTGTGATCGATTGCTTCACGGACGGCGACCAGTGTCCGCTCTGGCAGCCCGCGGGTCAGGCTGCGGAAGAAGGCCATCTGGCCCAGGTTCACCTGAAAGCTGCGCAGCTCGAGTGCTTCCAGGGCGGCGATCGACAGGGCGACGACCTCGGCGTCTGCCTCTGCCGTGTCGGCGCCGATCAGCTCGATGCCTGCCTGGGTGAATTCCCGCTTGCGACCTGCCTGGGGCTCCTCGTAGCGGAAGAGACTGCCCACATAGCTGCAGCGCAAGGGCATGGGCTGGTCGAACAGCTTGGTCGCCGCCATGCGCGCCATCTGCGGCGTGAAATCTGCGCGCAGCGCCAGCGTGCGGCCCTTTTGATCCAGGAAGCGGTACATCGCTTCCTTCAGTTCGGCGCTTGCCCCGATCGACAGGTTCTCGTAGAATTCGAACGTGGGTGGGATGACCTCCAGGTAGCCCCAGCGAGCAAAGCACTCGCGCACGACCCCCTCGGCCTGGCGGCGGCGAGCGGCCTCGACAAGAAAGCGGTCCTGGACACCGTGCGGGATCTGGCTGCGTCCCGACCCGGGAGACAGGGTGATGATCTTTGGCGTCATTACGTGACCTCCATGCGGATCACAAACAAAAAAAGACCGGTCCTGTGACCAGTCTTTTCGGATGAGGTCCGATGTCCCATCAGTTTCGGGCAATCTGCCCGGCCCCCGGCGGGGCATCGGCTCTCATCCTATGGTTGATGATGGTGGATAACGAACAGGCAGGATGGCTGCACTGCCTCCCTGC
>CAWCOD010000020.1:0-48231 GCA_963797055.1 uncultured Holophagae bacterium | reverse complement strand
ATCCAAGATGCAAGATTCAAGATCCAAGATGCAAGATGCAAGGTGCGAGATTCGACGGCCGCCCGGAGCATCGTTGTGGAGCAGCCGTCTCGGCTGCATTGCTGGTCCGGATTGACCGCACGAGTGCAGGCGGGACGCCCGCTCCACAATGCGGGCCCGAGGCGTGATCAACATTGACGGGGGCCTTTGTGGTGCGGCCGACTCGGCTGCAATCTCAGCGCCCGGTGGCCGGTTTGTCGGTGCACCCACCCAGATCCTTCGACTCGGCCTTCGGCCTCGCTCAGAATGACAGTTTTTTGGGGAGGATCCCTGACCGTCGCGGGTGGGTGGAAAATCTTGGATCTTGCATCTTGGACCTTGGATCTGGTCGGGCGGGAGGGTGGGATTCCGACCGTTCAGCCGCGGCGACCCCGAGGTTCGTATCGGATCACCTCGGCCTTCTCCGAAGTGATCAGGGCGCCGCAATCGGCCTCGTCGAGCATGGCCTCCACCTGCTCGATAAATGGTGTGATCCGGTGCTCGCGATCCACCAGCTCGACGACGATGGGCAGATCGTGCGACATCCGCAGGATTCTGGTTGTGTGGAGAACGGAGGATGCGCCAAAGCCCGCAATCCCGCGCAACACGGTGGCGCCATGCAACCCCGCCTTCCTTGCGGCGAGGAGAATCGCCTCATACAGCGGCTTGCCCTCGTGCCGATCATCCTCGCCGATGAAGATTCGAACGAGCTTGAACACACCATCTTCCGACATGGTCTCCTCCGTCAGAGTCGCTGGCCGAGGGTCAATCCCAGCCAGCAGGCGGCGAGACCCAGGGCCAGGCTGCCGCCGGCGTTCAGGAATGCGATCCGGTAGTCACCCACGCGGGCGGCTTCGAGGATTTCGTAGGCAAAGGTGGAGAAGGTCGTCAGCGCGCCGAGCACCCCGATGGCGAAGAAGGCCCGCATATTGGGCGACACCGCGAATCGGCCAGTCGTGATCGCGCCCAGGAAGAGACCGAGGACAAAGGTGCCCGAGATGTTGACCACGAAGGTCCCCCAGGGGAAGAAGCTGCCCCGACTGAATCTCATGAACCAGCCGGTGATCCAGAACCTGCCCACCGCACCGAGGGCGCCACCCATCGCCACCGCGGCGGTCCGTGCCCAGAAAACCGTCATCCCGTCCGGCAAATCGCGGCCCCTTCCCTCGTGGCGGATTATCTCAGATCAGGAGGTCGCGGCGGGGATTGGGGAAAGAATTGAATCAGGAAGTGAATCAGGAAGTGAACAGTGAACAGTGAATAGTGAATAGATGGCGGCTGCGGCTCGGGCCCACACCCTCAGTATTCGAAGGTGGTCTCTTCACTATTCACTATTCACTATCCGCTATGTGCTCGCCGTCACTCCCCGCTGTAGTCCGCGGCGATGGGGTAGCGGCGACCTCTACCAAAGGCCTTGGCGGTGATCTTGATGCCCGGCGCGGCTTGGCGGCGTTTGTACTCGGCACGGTTGATCAGCCCGACAACCTGCTCCACATCGGCCCTGTCGAGCCCCAGAGCCACGATCTCGTCCACCGACGCGTTCCGCTCCACATACTCCTCCACCACACGGTCGAGGACCTCGTAGGCCGGCAGGCTGTCCTGATCGGTCTGGTCGGGTCGGAGTTCGGCAGTGGGCGCCTTCGTGATGATCGATTCCGGGATCACCTCGCCCCCTCGATTGAGGTACCGGGCCAGTCGGTAGACCAGGGTCTTCGGAACGTCGGACAGCACGGCGAGGCCGCCGCACATGTCACCGTAGAGGGTTGCGTACCCCACAGCCGTCTCGGACTTGTTGCCGGTGGCCAACAGCATGCGACCAAACTTATTGGACAGTGCCATCAACACACCGCCCCGGATTCGAGCCTGGATATTCTCCTCTGTGACGTCCTCCTCGAGACCCTCGAAAGACGGGGCAAGACCATCCAGGTACGCCTGGAAAATATCGTCGATGGCGATCACCCGGTATTCGATGCCGAGATTGGAGGCGAGCTCCTTCGGCATCGGTGTGGCTGAGTTCCGAGGAGTATCGGGTCGGCAGCGCGACTCCGAGGACGTTCTCCGGTCCGATGGCCCGCGCGGCGATGGCCGCCGTCACCGCCGAGTCGATCCCTCCGGAGAGACCGAGCAACACCTGACTGAATCCGCACTTTGCCAAATAGTCCCGCAGACCGAGTTCGAGCGCACTCAGAGCCTGCGCTTCCTCGCACTCCGCGACGTCCCGTAGCTCGCCGAGTTCGCCCTCGCCGTCATCGGTGGGCACGTCGTAAAGGAGAAGATCCTCCGAGAAATCACGTGCGCGGACGACCACCCGTCCATGAGGGTCAACCACAATGGAGTGGCCGTCGAAAACGAGCTCGTCATTGGCGCCCACCTGGTTGACATAGACGAAGTGGCGCCCGGACTGGGCCGCATACCGGCGCACCAGATCGCGCCGCTGCGCCGCCTTGCCCAGTTCGAACGGGCTTGCCGACACGTTGATCAGAATGTCCGCGCCCCCATCCACGAGCTCCATCACCGGATCCCGGTGATAGATGCTGCGGCCGTCGAGGTCCGGATCCGCCCACACGTCCTCGCAGACCGAAACCCCCAGGCGTACGCCCCGGAAATGCAGGACGTGGGCAGCGCCCCCGGGCTCGAAGTAACGCGCCTCGTCAAACACGTCGTAGGTGGGAAGAAGGCACTTGTGATACCGCTCCACCACTTGGCCCCCGACGCACAGGGCGGCGGAGTTGTGGAGCAGTTTGCCCGACCCGGAAGAGTTGCGGTCCACATAGCCGAGCACGATGCCCGGCCCATCCGCGGAAAGCTCGGCGATGCGGCCGAGTTGGCGGAGGTTGGCGTCCACAAAGGTCGCTCGATCAAGCCGATCGTGGGGTGGGTAGCCGATGGTGGCGAGCTCTGAGAAGACCACCAAGTCTGCACCCTGGCGTCGGGCATCGAGAACGGCCGACCGTGTCTTTTCGAAGTTCTGGTCGAAGGCTCCGACCGTGAAATCAAGCTGGGCGATGGCGATACGCATGACACATCCCTCGGGTGAGGCAGTGTATACCGAAACGATCCTGGCCGGCAGTTACGCAGGCCAACGGAGCCAGAAAAACCAACCCCGCCGGGAGGGGGTACCGGCGGGGTGGCTGGAAGGAGGAGAGTCACGATGCGATTCGTTGTCTCTCATACTGTCTACGGTCCGTCCCCCCGGGGCGTTTATCCGACCGCCGATATTTTTCTGGCTGTGGGATATGGCGACCCCGGCCCGGGACACGTACACTTGGGGGAGCTTTCCAGAACAGGGGGTGGTGGATGGTGTTCGCACCAATCGTATTGTTGATGGGTCTGGCCGGTGCCGTGGCCCCAGGCGACGAGGTGGTTGGTCTGCCGCTGACCGGAGACGCGGCGGTGGAGTTCCTCAGCACCGCCGAGGTCAAGGGAAAACCAAAGGAGTTCGACTCGTTGGCGATCACCGACCCCGTCCGCGTCACCCTCACCGACGGCAAACAAACTCTGCGGGCGATATTCAAGGACGAAGACACCTATCACATGAAGTTCGAGTACGGCGACGGTCGCACGCTGACCAGGGTCAAGGACTCGTACAAGAGTGAAATCGCCTCCTACGAGCTCGCTGTCATGTTGGGGCTGGACATGGTTCCGCCCTGCGTCGAGCGCACGATCCGATCCCACACCGGGTCGCTGTGTTTGTGGGTTGAAAAGGCCATGACCGAGTCCGACCGGATCAAGAAGGAAATCCAACCACCCAATGCCGTGGAGTGGAACAACCAGATGTTCACCATCAGGTTGTTTGTTCAGCTGATCTGGGACCCCGACTACAACAATGTCAGGAACATGCTTGTAGACGCCAATTTCAAGATCTACAAGGTCGATTCGTCCATGGCCTTCCGCACCGACTCGGACCTTCGCAAGGAAAAGAGCCTGACCCGTTTCTCACGCAAGGTTTTGGCCGGCCTCGAAGCCCTCGAACAAAGCGAGGTCAATGCACGACTCGGTCCGTGGCTCGACAAGAAACAGCTGAAAGCCCTGTGGGCGCGACGGGAACGACTGATCGCGCTCGCCAAAGAACGAATTGACGCCTTTGGAGAGGACGCGGTTCTCTACGACTGATCGCCCCAGAGCGGCGTAACCGGTGGCGGAATTCCACCGAGGTTGAGGAGATGATGTGATGGCGCTCTGCCACGTCTTGCTGTTATTTGCCGCCCAGGTCCCGGTGCCGTCTACCCCGCCAACCGGCCTGCCGCTCACCGGGGAAGCGGCGGAAGTGTTTCTCACGTCGGCGAAGGTCGTGGACCTAGAAAAGTACGAATCCCGGGGCATCACCAGGCCGCGAAAGGCCACGCTGAGCGACGGCAGCCAGACCCACTACGCGCAGTTCAAAGACATCGACGTCCTGCAAACCAAGGTCGTTCTTTCCACCGGCAAGACGGTGCTGAACCTCTACGACACATACAAACACGAGATCGCCGCCTACCAGCTCGACAAGCTCCTCGGTCTGGATATGGTGCCGCCCTGCGTCGAGCGCAGGATGTCGAGAGACACCGGCTCCCTGTGTATGTGGCTCAATGGCGCCATGACCGAGACGGAGCGGAAGAACGACAATCTCACGCCACCGGATCTCCAGGCCTACATCAACCAGATGCACGACATCAAACTGTTTCTCCATCTCACCTGGGACACCGATTACAACAACATCTCCAACATCATGATCGACGGCAACTGGAAGCTCTACAAGATCGACTCCTCACGGGCCTTCCGGATCGATCAAACGCTCCGCAGGCCAGACACGCTGTCGCGCTTCCGGCGATCCACGGTCCAAGGGCTGCGGTCGATCACGCGGGCTGATCTCGACAAGGCCATGAAACCGTGGCTCAGCCCGAAGGCGATCAACGCTCTCTGGCAGAGGCGCACCCTGATCCTCGAACTCGTCGAACAACGGATTGCCGACCGAGGTGAGGCGGCGGTTCTTTTCGACTGACCGGGAGTATTGCGGCGTCAGTCCCGGCTGCCACCCAACAATCCCGCGCGGAACAGGAAATAGAGCATCGTCATCAGCGACGAGACCACGGCCGCAACATAGGTCATGGCCGCCGCATTGAGCACCTTGTCCACACCCTGCCGCTCCTGTTCAGTCACGATGCCGTATTCGGTGACGAGGGCCTTGGCCCGATTCGACGCGTCAAACTCCACCGGCAAGGTCACGATCTGAAAGAGCAACACAGCTGAGAACATCACCGCGCCGACCATCACCATGTTGGTCGAGGACATAAACAGACCAATCAACATCACGAAGTAGCCGAGCGAGGATCCGATCTTCGCGGTGGGTACCAGCGCTGAACGAAGACCCAGGGCCTTGTAGCCGGTGGCGTGCTGGATTGCGTGACCCGCCTCGTGGCAGGCAACACCGATGGCCGCGATGGACCTCGAACCGTAGACGCCCTCGGAGAGGTTGAGGCTCTTGTTCGCCGGATTGTAGTGATCGGTCAGCAGACCACGGGCCGGCTTGATCGATACGTTGCCGATGCCCGCACCGTCCAGCAACCTCTGGGCCGCCTGGGCTCCGGTCAGCCCGGATGCGGCCGGCACCTTGGAATACTTGGAGAAGTTCCGCTTGGTCATGGCGCTGGCCCACAGCGAGAGCAACAGGCCCGGGATAATGAACACGAAGTACATGGGATCGAAATACATGTGGAAGCCTCCGATGCGACTGGGGTCCGTGAGGACCCCCACAGTCCAACACAGAATCGGTCGGGAATCTTCTCGATCGGGACGATTTTTCGAGCGATGATCCAGCGCTCGTCATACCCCCGGTCATTGAGATACACTCCACACGGGAGGTGTGGCATGGTCCGTTGTCGTCTCCATCGGAGTCGCAGCACAGTCGCCGGTCGGCTGCCCAGTCACGACCGTCCCGATCTCTTTGGTCCCCCCGAGGGCTGATCCCGCATCCAGGCAGATCTCCACCCAGCAGACCAACAGCCCGATGATGAGGGAGGCCCCCCATGTCCAGTTATGGTATCGATCCAAATCGTATCCACACTGCGCTCGGCCGGCACGTTCTGGCCGACGGTTTCCATATAGCCATCGACCTCGAGAAATCGCACGGTTCGTGGATCGTCGACGCGGTCACCGGCCGCGAGATCCTCGATTTCTACTCATATTTCGCAACTCTTCCGGTAGGACACAACCACCCGAAGCTCACCGGCGACCCAGGCTTTATGGACGCTCTCACGCGAGCAGCGGTGGCCAACCCGGCGAACTCGGACATCTACACCGGTGAGTATGCCGCCTTCGTCGAGACCTTCGCGAAACTGGCCATGCCTGAGAGCATGCGCCACCTGTTCTTTGTCGCCGGCGGCGCCCTGGCCGTGGAGAATGCCCTCAAGACGGCCTTCGACTGGAAAGACCGCATGAACCGAGAGGCCGGTCGGCAGATCGACGGCTCCCAGGTCATCCACTTCAGGGAGGCTTTTCACGGCCGCAGCGGCTACACCCTCTCGCTCACCAACACCGACCCGATCAAGACCGCGGGCTTCCCCATCTTCGACTGGCCGCGAGTCACCAACCCCAAACTCCGCTTTCCGATCACCAAAGAGGTCGTGGCTGAGACCATCGGAGCCGAACAGACGGCAATCCGGGAAATCGAGCACGCCTTCGACTCCCGCGGCCATCAGATCGCCGCGATCATCATGGAACCCATCCAGGGTGAGGGCGGAGACAACCATTTCCGGCCGGAATTCTTCGCCGAACTCCGCCGTCTGGCGGATGAGCATGAGGCTCTGCTGATCTTTGACGAGGTTCAAACCGGGGTGGGACTCACCGGAAGGATGTGGGGATACCAGCACTTCGGCGTCGAACCCGACATCATCGCCTTTGGCAAAAAGACCCAGGTCTGCGGGATCATGGCGTCGGATCGCGTCGACACGGCACCGGGCAACGTCTTCTCGACACCTGGGCGGATCAACTCCACCTGGGGCGGCAACCTGGTGGACATGGTCCGTT
This sequence comes from uncultured Holophagae bacterium, assembly GCA_963797055.1. GTDB lineage: Bacteria > Acidobacteriota > Thermoanaerobaculia > Thermoanaerobaculales > Sulfomarinibacteraceae > FEB-10. The sequence goes on along the minus strand of CAWCOD010000020.1, from coordinate 41,208 downwards.
GTGCAAAGTACCTGGAGATCATCGACGAAGAGGGACTCGTGGACCACGCAGCCGCCATGGGCGATCGCTTTTTGGAAGGCCTCCGCATCTTGGCGGAGCGTCACCCAAAAATGTCGAATGTCCGGGGGCGCGGTCTGTTTTGCGCCTTCACCCTGCCCGGCGCGGCCGACCGGGATCTGCTGCGAACCCTGCTGTGGGAGGGTGGGCTGGCGACGCTGGCGTCGTGGCCCACATCCGTGCGCTTCCGACCGTGTCTCAACGTATCGGCCGACGAGATCGACGTTGCGCTCGAGCGTCTCGACGACGGTCTCCACCGGCTCGAGGAACGTTGAATCGGAATTGATTCGCGACTTCGACACCGTGGTCGCGCTAAGATCCGCCCTGGAGGCGCCATGGCATCACGCCGAGTATCTGTTTCGACCATTGTCCTCGCAGCCGTCGTTCTGTTTGCCGTCGCGGCCCTCGTCGTCTCGCGGTTTACCAGACTCGAGGTCGAGGTCGACGGCACAGCCATCACGGCGCAGAGGATCGCTCACGTCGAGTTTCCAGTACCAACCCTCGATGACGTTGACGCGGAATCAACGGCGATTTCCGTCGAATGGGCTCTATCGGACGGGAGGCCACGAAACGTCGTGCTGATGATCGGGGACGGTGTCGGACTCGGCCATCTCAGCACCGTTTCCACGGTTCTCAACGGTCCGGGGGGCGGTCTGGCCGTCGAGTCCGCGCCGGTCACCGGCCTGGTTCGAACCTGGGCGTCCAACGATCTCGTGACCGGGTCCGCCGCATCGGCGTCCGCCATGGCGACCGGGATCAAGACCCGAAGAAAAACGATCTCCAAAAACGAGGATGGAAGCGACAATCGGACGCTGATCGAAGCTGCCGCCGCCCGCGGATTGTCCACCGGCATGGTAACCACCTCCGGGCTCGTGGACGCGACCCCGGCAGCCTTTCTGAGTCACTCGTCCAACCGGTACGACTTTCGGTCAATCCTCGAGCAGATTCTGCAGTCGGACGCGGAGGTGTTGATTGGCGGGGACTACACCCACCACGGCAAGGCAAAGAAACAGGCCGATTACATCGACATGATCAATAATGTCGAATCGGACCAGACAGCCGGGAAAACCGTGGTTCGAAGCGGTGAGGGACTTTGGGCATCATCAGGCCCGGTGGTCGCGCTATTTCCCCCGCGGCCGGGATTCGTCTATGCCCATGGGCCGCTGCTCACCGATACGGCCGAACATGCCCTCGGAGTCCTGAACAGCAATCCGGCGGGCTTTCTCCTCCTCCTCGAGTGCGAGGAAACGGACGAAGGAGCCCACGTCAATGATCTGGACCGTGTGGTGGCGGGCATGGTGGAATTGGATCAGGCCACTCGGAGGGTGCTCGAGTTCGCACACATGAACGGCGACACATTGGTTATCGTCACCGCCGACCACGACACCGGCGGAGTCGCCATCCTGGATGGACCCTTTGACGACGCCACCGCCACGGTGGGGTGGGTTTCCGACAATCACATCGGATCGTGGGTTCCACTCTTCGCCTTTGGGCCCGGAGCCGCGAGATTCAACGGCGTGATGGACAACACCGACATCGGCCTGCGTATCGCGGATCTCCTCGGTCTCGAGGACTTCCCCTCAACACCCAAAACACCCTGACGCAGCACTCGATAATCACCGATCCTCAATTTATAATTCGCAATTCGCAATTCGCAATTCGCAATTTCCGGTCGCATCACAAAATAGGATCCCCTTTGGCAGGCGATGCGGTTTCTGTCTGTCCCGGGAAGCGGTGTAACCACGGCGGTTGACCGCTGAGGCCTCGATTGATAGGGTTACGGCCGCCCGCAGTGAAATAGCGCACTGATTGGCAGATTTCGACACCCAAGGACAGAAAATGAGCGTTCTCGACTCCATCAAGCGGTTGATTGCGGGACCTGAGGCCCAGCCCATCCCGGTCATTGGCCGGAACGAACAGTGCTGGTGCGGCAGCGGCCGCAAGTACAAGGCGTGCCACCTGGCCGCGGATGATCGCAAACGAGCCGCCGCCCGGTCATCCTGCATCGCCACTCCCGCCGGTCGCGGTTTCTGACGGCTGCCGCCTGCCGCCTTCCGGCTGAACCACCAACACACGCGAATTCGATCCCTCCCATCGGGCTGTTGCCCCGGTGCCAGTTGCCCGGTGGGCCGGATTCCGGCCCGGAACTATTCGCGTTCCCCGGTTGTTTGCTCCAATGGAGCATCACCATGGCAACAATCGACTTCATCGACGACCACCACAGCCAGCAGGAGATCAGCGACACCCTCCCAAGGGTTGTGGAGGAACTCCGCGCCCAGGCGGGCTCGCTCGCCACCCCGCTGCGAAAAACCTACCGTGGCCACCACATGCCGTCACGAGACGAAATCGTACACATGACGGAGCTGCTGCGGTCGGTGATCTTCCCCGGTTACTACGGCAACCGAGACGTCACCGAGGAGAGCCTGTCATTTCACATGGGCGCGACCCTGGATCGCGTTGCGATGATCATGGCCGATGAGATCCAGCGCGGACTCTGCTTCGCGTGCTCGAGACCGGCCGGTGAAGGGGTCCCGGCTCACTGCGCCTCTCGTGCCCGGCGCATCACGGCCAACTTCCTCGGGCGCCTGCCAAAACTTCGCGAACAGCTCGCATTGGATGCTCTCGCCGCCTACGAAGGTGACCCGGCGGCATCGAGCCCGGCGGAGGCCATCTTCTGCTACCCCGGTGTCTTCGCCCTCACCAATCACCGGATCGCCCACGAACTCTACCGGCTCGAGGTCCCACTCATCCCCCGGATCATCAACGAAGACGCCCACAGCCGCACCGGGATCGACATTCATCCCGGCGCCAAAATCGGCAATAAGGTATTCATCGATCACGGCACGGGCGTAGTCATCGGTGAAACCTGCGTCATCGGTGACGGTGTACGGATCTACCAAGGCGTCACCCTCGGCGCCAAGAGCTTCCCGCTGGACGACGACGGCAACCCGATCAAAGGCATCGATCGACACCCCATTATCGAAGACGACGTGACCATCTACTCCGGAGCCACGATTCTGGGCAGGGTCACCATCGGAGCCGGCTCGATCATCGGCGGCAACGTCTGGCTCACCAGAAGTCTCCCACCAGGCAGCCGAATCTCTCAGGCCAGGCATCGATCCGAGTCCTTCACGGACGGTGGGGGGATCTGACCACTGTCGCTGAATTTTGAATTCTCAATTTTGAATGTTGAATTCCCGTCCACCCACCCCTCAAGCCCCACAGTACCGGGTGGGCGGGGCAATTCAGAATTAAAAATTAAAAATTGAGAATTTGAGAGTCTACCCCGAGTAGTAGGGATTCTCTCCGGAGCTGTGGTCGGTGTCATCGACGACCTTCGTGATCTCGGGGATCTCTTCCAGGATGATCTTCTCGATGCCGTCCTTCAAGGTCACCTGGGACATACCGCAGCCCTGGCAGCCGCCGCCGAACTGGATGACCGCGGTTTTTCCGTCCACCGCCAGCAGTTCGACCCAGCCGCCATGGCCCGCCACCGAGGGCGTCACCTTCTCGTCGATCACCTGTTGGACGCGCTGCGCGATAGGATCCTCCCAGGTCACAACGGCCTGAGGATTCTCGAAGCGGAAGCCCGCCCCGGAGAAGTCGGACACGAAGTCAATAGTGGTGCCTTTGAGCATTTCGGCACTGGCCGGGTCGATGTAGACCGTGAATGCACCCTGATCGAAGGTCAGGTCCTTTTCAAACGCCTCACCCTCGCCGATCAGTGCGAGGTTGTACTGGAAGCGATGACGGCCCTGCCGATCAGCCATGACCCGCAGCCCCTCACACTTCGCCTCGGATTGTTCGATGTATTCCTGGACCTTTTGTTTGGCAACATCAGTGAATGTGATCATTTGCCCTCCCGTGGACGCTGTCTCATCCACATCCGCCGCAACAGCCCGGAACGGTAGCACATTCCTTCCCCCACCCACCCGAATTCAAAATTCGAAATTCGAAATTCGAACGGTGGACCGCACTCGAGATGTTCAACACGGGTGTTCCGCCGCACACCTCATTTTCCAGTTCTCACGCCAATGCTCGTCGCCGCCCTATCGTTCGCCGAGGGTGGCGTTCACCGTCTTCTCGGCCCCTTCGCGAACGACAGTCACCGTAATCTCGTCGCCCGGGGCGTGGGCCTTGAGCAACCCGGAGTAGCCGCGGAGATCCTCCACCGACTGACCATCGAGTGCCACCACCACGTCGCCCGCCACGATTCCAGCCACCTCGGCCGCCGAGCCCGGCATGACCTGCTGGACCATGACCCCGGGTCCCTGGAACGAAAAATCGGGCATTGTTCCAAGACTTGCCCGGCGAGTACTCTCGCCACCGTGTGCGGGCTGTGGACCGGCCATGCCCGAAATGGTCACGGTCATGGGTTCGGTCCGCTCCGCGAGATAGCCCACGGCCTCGTGGGCGGCCTCTGCCACCACCGCCATCCCCGGACCGTCGATGGCGTCGGCGGTGTCCGACGGGCGATGGTAGTCGGTGTGGGGACCGGTGAAGAGCTGGACCGCCGGAACACCCACCTCGATGCAACTCATTTGGTCCGAACTGTCGAGGGGTTCGGCCACGACCTCTATGGGAGCGCCTGTGGTGTATCCCACGCCCATGAAGATGAACCGCCACTCCCGGGCCGAATCGGCGTTGAGGACGAAGAGCTTGCCGTCGGCGAGACGTCCCACCGAATCGAGGTTGACGCAGGCGAATGGCGATCCGTCACCGGTCATGGCCGCCATCAGTTGGCGCGAACCGATCCGACCCGCCTCCTCGCCGGTGACCACGGCGAAGACAAGCGGACGCGGTCGCGGCGGTTCCGCGGCCATGGCCGCCGCCAGTTCAAGCAGCACCGCCACACCCGATGCGTTGTCGTCGGCACCGGGGTGAATTTCACCCTCGTTTCCGGCACGAGCATCGGGCCAGCCCAGGCCCAGGTGATCGAGGTGGGCCAGGATCACGACGGGCTGCCCGGCGAGGGCCGAGTCCGTCCCTGGGATACGGCCGATGAGGTTGGTGAGCGTCATCTCCCGTTCAGGGTCGCCCCCGGTCCAAGTCCAGCTCTGGCGATAGCCGTCGTCGCCCGCCGGCTGCAGACCGAGCTCCAGGAATCTCGACTCGACCCAGGCGGTGGCCTCGGCGAGACCGTCCGATCCGAGCCCCCGGCCGGAGAGCCGAGGGTCCGCGAGCCAGGCAACTTCGTTCTGCATTGCCGCGGCATCAAAGACCGCCGGCAACTCGGCCAACGGAGCTCTGGCTGGCAGCACGAGAGGCGGCATCTCGCCGTCGCTCAAATTCCGCACCAGGGGTGAGTTCAGGGGTTGCCACATCCCCTTGGCAACGTTTTCCGGCTCGTCGCCCTTGAATGCGAGGTATGAGTACCGGGTGTAGTGCGGCAGCTTGCGCCCCAGGCCGGGGATCGCCGTCACCGGATCGGCAGCGATGAAACCCACCGCCGCGGCGGGATCTTCGACGCTGCGCGCCACGAGCACCAGCGAGTGATCCGCCCGACCGACTTCTTGACCCACGAGCCGGATGTCATGGTCCTGGAGTTCAACGCCCTGGACCGCCACCCTATCCACCACCTCTTCCGCCCACAGATTGTCCCATCCCAGGACCCATGCCGTGGTCTCCGGTGCCGCATCGAGGTCGGTGTCCATCACTAGGTTCGGCTCCGCCGGTTTCGCCCACGCAGTGGCGAGCTCGCTCCAGGCAGCTCGTTCGTCGTCCGGAGCTGCGGCTGGCAGAACGAAGAGGGCATCCGAGGAACCGAAGACCGTGGACAGCGCCGGCGGCACCTCCAGCGGATCCAGCCGCCGCATGACGTCGAACTCCGGATCCACATCGATCCGGAGCGGGCGGCCGGCGCAGGGCACCTCCACAACACATTCCCGTTGACACGACACCGGTCTCAACGACCACCGCCTCCTCGCGCCCCTCCATGGTGACTGCCACGGGGACGGTGAATGAGAATGGCGCCTCGGGCTGGCTCTGGGAGAGGTGGAGTCTGAGCATCCACGGCATCTCGGGATTCGCGCCGGCCGTAACCTCGACCTCCTCGATGGTCAACGAGGGCGCTCCCATCCGACCGACCCACTCGGCGAAGAAGGCCCGCCAATCGCCACCGGCGGTGGTCTCGACGGCGGTCGCGATGTCATCAAAGGACGCGCGATTGAATCGATTGGTATCGTAAAAGGCCGACATGGATTCGAGGAACGCCTCATCACCGATGGCCCGACGCACCATGTGGTAGAGCATCAAGCTCTTCCCGTAGCCGACGGCCTCCGACGCCGCCGAACGCCGCGAGCTGAAGTCGGACAGTGGAAAATCGTTGCCGGTGGTCACGAAGTCCGAATACTTCTTGAGCGTGGCCCTGCGGTAGGTGCCCGCATCGCCCCGTTGCTCGGCAAAAAGGTGATCGGCCATGTAGGCGGTGAGGCCTTCGCACCAGTTGCCCTGGTCAAAATCCACGTAGACCGAGTTGCCCCACCAGTTGTGGAGGAGCTCGTGGGGGTAGGACGAGGTCAGGATCCACGGGAAACGAATGATCCTCGGCCCGAGCAGGGTGAATCCCGGCATTCCGTATCCGGTCTCCCAGAAATTCTCCACCAAAGCAAAGGAACTGTAGGGAAAGGCCGGCAGCATGGCCTCGTAGAGCTTCAAGTAGCGTTTTGTGGCCTCCAGGTACTTGGCCGCCAAGCGCCGGGTCATCCTCGCGGAGAAACGCCAGAATCTCGACCTCGCCCGCCTCGATCCGAATACTCGACCCAGGGCCCCGCGACGAGATACACCTCCTCGGTGGGGTGATCCAGCCGCCATGCGGTGGTCCGGCTGCCGTCCTCCGCACAGTCTCGTGACGCGTCCTGCGGCCCTGGCTCACCACATCCCACGGCTCTGACAGACCGCTGACCTCCAACTCGAAGGTCATCAGCCCGTCGCCAAAGGTCGGTACCCAGTAGCTGGCGCCGGCGAGGAAGACGCCCGCGTTCGTCGATGATTCCGGGGGTCTCGGAGAAGCTCCGCTGGTATTCCTCGCCGCTGGTGGCCAGATCGTGGTGGATTCGACCGCCGTAGCGGAGCACGACGGGCTCGGAAGTCGCCTCCTCCTCCGGAACCAAACGCCACACCTCCAGCGGCAGTTCTTCGTTCCCCGAATCTGAGGTGGCATTGATCCCCAGGAACGACGCTGGAGACTCCTCATCCATTCGTTCCAGACGCCAGCCACGCCCTGTGAACTCGGGATCGAGGCCGGCGTGGAGCACGAATCGAATACCTCCCTCCGCATCCCTTTCCGCCGCTTGCGAAAGTTGGATTCTGTCCACAACCTCGAGACTGTGATCCTCGAGATCGAGCCGGACCTGCAGGCCGTGATGGATCCCGGCGTCGTTGGCCGCAGCAGCACCCCACGTCACCACAAGGAGAAGAACCGAGATCAGTCTGAGTCGTCGTCTCATGGAGCCTCCAGCGGGTATTCTACGGCAACGGGAAGCAGGGTGTGGAAAGTGAGGAATGTGGAAGGTGTAGTGAGAGCGACGGCCAGAGCCCGTTACCGTTGCCGTTACCGAATCAGGACCTTGGGGCTCGATGCTGGATGCTTGATCCACCACCCACCCCGATTACCCGGTGTAGAAGGTGGAGAGAGTGTAGAGGGTGCAGAAGGTGTAGAAAGAGGGGAATGTTTGGAGGGGCACCCACATCCGGCATCCGGGCGGGCGGGGGATCTTGGTATCTTGTATCCGGCTGGGGGGGATTCCTGATACGATTCCGCAGCCAGAAGGCCATGGGGGACTTCCATGATTGCAGTCATTTCAGGAACCAACCGTCCGGGCGCGAAAACCCTTGGCGTTGCAAAGATCGTCGGCGGCATACTGCATGAGGTTGGCGAGGAGCCCCAGCTTCTCGACCTGACCCAACTACCGCACGACCTCTTCAGGCCCGAGGCCTACACCGCGAAACCCCCCGAGTTTGCAAGATTCCAACAGATGATTCTCGACGCCCACGGCATCCTCATTGTGGTGCCGGAGTACAACGGGTCGTACCCCGGCGTACTCAAGTACTTCATCGACATGTTGAGATTCCCGGAGAGCCTGGTGGACAAGCCAGCTGGCTTTGTGGGACTGTCGGCCGGCCGGTGGGGCGGCATCCGTTCTGTGGAACAGCTGAAGATGGTGATGCAGTATCGACACGTCCATCTCTACGGACGGGCGTGCTACCTCCCCGGAATCGACGGGCTACTCGACGACGACGGCCGAGTGACCGACCCCGAGGTGGAGGATCGCCTTCGCAAAACGGTGATCGGATTCGCCGACTTTTGCCGATCATTGAATCCCGAAAAGTCCTGACCACCGTTGTTGGTTCCGGACTCCCTACCCCCCAGGAGGAAAAACGACTGATGCTCAAGCACAGATTACTGGCCGGCCTCGCTTCGGCGACGATCGTCATCCTTGCTTCCGGAGTTACGGCCGCGGCCGGCGGCATGACCCCGAAACAGTTGGCCGAACTGCGTTCGATGACCTCCATCGAGGTCTCTCCCGACGGCACGCGGGTTGCCGCGGTACGCAGCGTCCCCCGCGCCCTTTTTGACGAGGCCAACGGTGCCCCGTGGGCCGAGTTGCTCGTGATCGACCTCGCCGATGGTGCGGTCGACCCATTTATCACCGGAGAGACCAACGTCAGCGCCGTGGCGTGGGTGCCCGATGGCAGCGGGATCTCCTTCATCGCCAAGAGGGACGGCGACGACCACAAGGCGCTCTACGTCATCCCGGCCAACGGCGGTGAGGCCCGGCGGGCGGTGGCTCCTGACTCCGACATTCTCGGGTATTCCTGGAGCCCCGACGCGACACGTGTGGCGTTCATCGCAACTCCGCCCATGAGCGAGGATGCCAAGAAACTCGAAGAAGAGGGGTTCAACCAGAAGATCTACGAGGAGGACTGGCGACCGCGGGCGGTCTGGACCGTCACCGTGGCTTCGGCCGACACCGAGCCGACTCGCCTGCAACTCGAGGGTTCGGCGTTCCAGGTGCGGTGGAGTCCCACCGGCGATCTGCTGGCGGTGGCGTTGGCGCCGACGCCGCTGGTCGACGACGAGTACATGCGACAGAAGGTCCATCTCGTATCGTCGACCACAGGAGAGGTCAAGGCCATTGTGAACCACGAGGGCAAGTTGGGAACGGTGGCGTGGAGTCCCGACGGACGATGGATCTCCATGGTTGCGGGAGTTGATATCCACGACCCGGCCGAGTCCTCGCTGTTGGTTGTGCCGTCGGCAGGCGGCACGCCGCGAAACCTGACCGCCGGTTTTGCGGGCCACGTCAACCGGGTCGCTTGGAGCAGTCCCACATCCCTTCTATTCCTCGGTGATGTGGGCACTGGGACCGATCTCTTCACGGTCTCCGCCGACGGTGAAGGGCAACCTCAGCCCGTTGGTCTCTCGGGCGACACGGTCTTCACCGCGTTGAGTGTCGCGGACGATAACGGCAGGGCGGCGCTGATCGGCGGCAGGGCGACGCTGATCGGCGAGGCACCCAACCATCCGGGAGAGGCCTTCGCCCTCGATCTCGGTTCCACAGCACCCCGACGCCTCACCGACTCCAATCCATGGCTGGCCGAGATCTCGCTCGGTCGCCAGGAGGTGGTCACGTACACGGCGCGTGACGGACTCGAGATCGACGGCGTCCTGGTGTATCCAGTGGACTACCAGGAGGGCGACCGATACCCCCTGGTTCTCGTGGTTCACGGCGGCCCGGAAGCCCACTACCGCAATGGCTGGATGAGCCGTTACAGCCGTCCGGCGCAGGTCTTCGCGGCCCGGGGATTCGCGGTCTTCTATCCCAACTATCGCGGCAGTACCGGCCGCGGTGTCCAGTTCTCCCGCACCAGCCAGGGTGATCCCGCCGGCAAGGAGTTCGACGATCTGGTGGATGGTGTGGACCACCTTGTGGACATCGGCTTGGTGGACCGCGACCGAGTCGGCGTGACCGGAGGATCCTACGGCGGCTACGCCACCGCGTGGTGTGCCACCCGATTCAGCGAACGATTCGCGGCGGGCGTGATGTTCGTCGGCCTGTCCAACAAACACTCGAAGATCGGCACCACCGACATCCCCGACGAAGAGTTCTACGTCCACGCATTGAAACGGGTCTACGACGATGTCCCGTTCTTCCTCGAGCGCAGTCCGATCTCCCATGTCAAAGGTGCGCGCACACCATTGTTGATCATGCACGGCGAGGATGATCCGAGGGTCAGCGTCACCCAATCGAAGGAACTCTACCGAGCCCTCAAGATCACCGGCGACACTCCCGTGCGGCTGGTGCTCTTCCCCGGCGAGGGACACGGCAACCGCAAGGCTGCGGCACGGTACGACTACATGCTTCGGCTGCTGCGGTGGATGGAACACTACCTCGTCGGAGAGGGCGGCGATCCGCCTCCCTACCCGGTGGACTACCGATCGTCAACGGACGGATGGGACCAATCGAAGGATGGTGTATAAGCTCGTGTCGCTGACCATGGGCCAGAGGAATCGATCGACTGGAAAAAACATGGCCATTTCCGTTCGAAACTGTTGTCTTGGGGTGCTTCTGGCGGTGGCTGGGGGAGCCTCGGCTGATACGAAAATCGTCCAACAGTCCCACCAAGGTTCCATCGCCATCATGGGACAACTGCAACCGGCGACCGACACAGAACGGGTCCTGTGGATCGGCGAGCAACGGCTCTCAATGACTGAAGGAGACACCTCGTTCATCGTTCAAACCGACACCAACACGCTGCTGGTCATCGACCACGTCCAACAGACCGTGAGCCGGGTCGCCCTCCCCGTCGATTTCGAAGAGTTGCTGCCACCAGGCGTCCTGGACCAGATGATGCCCATGCTGGCGTTCGAGGTACATGTCAAACCCACCGACGAGACAAAAATGGTGGGGCCATGGAAAGCCAGGCGTTATGACGTGACCATGGATTCTCAGTTTTCGACAGTGGAGAACACCGTCTGGGCCACTCAGGACGTGGAGGTGGACTGGAACCACTATCGCCGGCTCTTCCATCAGATCATCTCGTTGCAGCCCGGGTCGCAGCAGATGATCGAAAAGCTCCAGGCGATTGACGGCCTGGCTGTGGAGGAGTCGAGCGTCACCAGGATGAAGATGGCGGGTGATGCGGAGATCACGAGCCGCGACATCACCGTCTCGGTGGAGACCCTCGACCCGCCACCAGGAGTCTACGACCCACCGGCAGGTTATACCGAGCAGGAGTTCGACCTTTTGGCGGCCATGCAGCGCAACTAACCCTCACCCACCCATCCCCAGTTTCGAATTATTGAATTGCAAATTGCAGATGTTGGTTCCGAATTTGAATCTGGATCTGATCTGGAATTTCCTCAGCCCGTCCACCGGGCCGCCAGCAGGGTCACGTCGTCGTACGGGGTGTAGCCGGTGGTGAACTCCTCGATGGACTCCAACACCCAATTGATGGTCCCCTTGGGGTCGTCCGGACACTCGGCAAGCACCCGGCGCAACCGGTCCTCGCCGAAAAACTCACCATCCGGAGACTGGGCATCCACAACCCCGTCGGAGTAGGCCAGCAGCAGATCACCGGGCTCGATGGAGGTTTCCAGAACTTGGTGACCACCGAATTTGAGGGCGCCGAGGGGCACCCTGTGATGAGGCATCTCCAGCTCCTCGATGATCCCGTTCGCCCGTCGCACGAGGGGTGGGGGTTGTCCGGCAAGGCTGTAATGGAGGATTCCACTGCCCGACGAGAACACCAGGTAACCAAGGGCAACGAAGCTCCCGCCATGAATGCCGCGGTCGCGGGCCTTGAGCGCATGCAGTCGGGCATTCGCGAGCCGCAGGAGTTCCACCGGGTCACGGTGGATCAGGGCCAGGGAGTGGAGCACCTCATGGGCCGCCATCATCATCAGCGCACCGGAAATGGACTTGCCGGAGACATCGCCGTAGACCAGCGCCCGGTCGCCGGGAGACGGGCCCGGGAGTTCGGTATAGAAATCACCGCCGATCTCGCGCGCGGGACGACACACCGCTTCTCGTTCCCATCCCTCAGCCCCGCTCAGGGCACTCGGGAGGAGCGAGGACTGGATATTGGCGGCGATTTTGAGCTCCCGTTCGAACTCGGCCTGGCGTGCTCGCTCGTCCAGCAGCAGGTGGGTCTCCAGCGCGATCGACGCCTGGTTGAGGAGGGTTCTGAGGAGCTGCACCTCCTCCTGCTCGAGGGTGGTCTGGCCGGTGGTCCCCGACAGCAACATGATTCCCACCGTCCGCCGGGTGGTGGCCAACAGACCGATCACCTCCACCCCGGGTTCGATCAACTGATCGCTGAAGTTCTCCACGTCTTGGGACAGCAACCGAAGCGGAGCCAACTCGTCGATCCGAATCAACGAACCGTGCCTCTTGAGATGGTCGTACAGGATCGGCAGGCTCGGCAGCTGCTGGGGGAGCTGGACCGGGCCCGCGGCCCGAACCAGGCGATCGTTGTCGATCAGATACAGCGCCGCGAAATGCACACCGAGGTGGGACGGCAACCGCTCGACCAGCTGGCTCACCACCGGCTCGATCTCCACCTCGTTGGTGAAAGCCTCTCCCATGTCCACCATGGCCCGCTGCAATCGCAGCCGCTCGGCAAAGAAGAACCTGTCCACCGGACCCTGGACCCGGTGGCGAAGAGGTTCGAAGAGCAGCACGATGGCGAGCGCGAAGACCACCGGGAAAAACGGTGACGCCGCCAGCTGAGTGCCACGGAAGAGCAGGTTGAACGAGGCGATGCCGAGGGCATACAGGGCCGTGACCAGCGCGGTGGTCACGGTGTAGAGCAGGCTCTTGCGGAGGATGACTCTGATGTCCAGCAGCTGGAACCTGATGATGGCGTAGGCGAAGGTGATGGGCACCAGGATCAGCGGCAGCACACCGTAGAACAGGAAACGCTCGGTCTTGAAGAAGGATGGGAAGAACACCGCGAGGATGATGAACGGCACGACCCCGAAAAGAGACCCGAGAAAGACCAGGCCCGGTCCCCGCCGCTGTTGGACATCGGGCAGGAATCGCGAGCTGATGTACAGGGCTCCCAATCCGAGCACCATGTAGCCGACCATCACCCACCAGTTGGCGGCCGGCGCCCCGCTGATCAAGGCCAGGCTCTGACCGGTGAGCTTCGACCACCCAAAGGTGGCGATGTAGACCAGCGGCGGCAAGAGGTAGAGCGGCACCATCCTCGGGCTCTTGCGGGCAATCCACCCGAGCACGTCGGCGATGGGGTCGCGACGCCACTCCCAGATCGGCCGCGGGAAGATCAGGAAGAAATGCAGGAACGACGCCGGGAGAAAGAGCAGGGCCACCGTGCCGGTGGTCAGCACGAAGCTGTCCACCCACGAGTACGAGGCGGGTCGCAGACGGCAGACCAGGAAGAGCATGAAGAGGCTGCACATGGTGGCGAAGACCCTGGCCGCGGGCATCCGCGGTTGTCGGATCACCACGAAGGACCCGACGAGGAAGAACGTCAGGCCGAGGAGACATGCCGCCAGATAGGCCACGTCGCCGATGGTCCGCCGGCCCATTTCCACCTCGACCTCGAAAATGTGCCCTCCCGATCGCACCAGATAGGGCACCGTGTCGCCGATTTCGTGCCGGTTCAGCAGCTCCTGGGCTCCGGTGTTCGAGTCGAGGAAGGTGCGGTCGATGCCGACGATGACGTCGCCGGGTCTGATGCCGGCGCGATCGGCGCCCGAACCCGGCGACCACGGCCCGCACAACCCGAGCCTTCGGGTTGTCGGCTTCAAGCACGACCCCGTCGTACGGCCGGGGCAGGAACATGTCCGCCACCGACAGCGCAGCGATGAGGAACGCGAGAATGCCGGGCGCGAGCAGCGCGATGGTCCGGCGATGGTTGCGCAGCATCAGAAACATCATACGCGTTCACGGCACATTCGGTTCGGAATCCGTCGGGTTCTGCTCAATTCTCGCTGCACAGATCTTCACGGCACAGCGTCGAACGTCCGGGCGAGTCGGATTGTGAGGTCTGGGGTGCGAGAATTGAGAAAAACAGACGCTGGTAGAGTGTGGACAACAAAGGAGCGATGCCATGGATCAAGCGGATCAGGACCTGCTGAACCGTTCGATGCGTACGACGACCATGATCTGCTTTGCCATTTCGATGTCGGTCCCGATCTACGTCGCGATCGCATGGTTTATGGCCACCCAGGGCCCCCGGGCCGACAACGTCCCGGTCCCTGTGGTCCTATGGACTTGTTGCTTCGGCGGGTGCGTTGCTCATCGCGGCCGCGGCGGTTTCTCGTCGTATGAAGGCAGCAGCAGCCACCAAACCGACCCTTGGGGAGCGGATCGAGGCCTAGCGCGCCGCGACCATCGTTTCCTTCGCCCTGCGCGAGGGCATCGCGGTCATCGGTTTGGTCATCACCCTGCTCGGCGGCGATCTGAGTTGGTGTCTGGGTCTGGCGACCGTGTCCCTCGTCTCGATGTTGCTGGACTGGCCCAAGCCCGCCGAGTGGGAGCGCCTCGCATCCGACCCCGCCATGGCCCCCATCGGGTGAGGATGAACATAAGGGGTTCCACGTTATACGACGAACGCGTAACGTTTAACGGTCAACGTTCAACGTTTAACTCTTCTTCAATGGGTGCCAGGTCCGTAGTTCCGTAGTTAGTCAGTCTCACTGCTCGCCGCCGACCAGGGCCGCATCGAGATTCTCATACCGTCGTGAGAACCGCTCGTCGCCGAGTCGCTGTTTGACGCCCTCGCACTGAATGTAGGTCACCGTGTCCGCGCTCTTTTTAAGTGCCGAAGCCAGGTCCTTTGTGCTCTGTGCCCAACGTTCCCTCCCCAGGGAAACGACCAAGCGCCGGGCTTCGACAACGTTGCGCTGCCGAGAGCGGCTCTCGAGGTCGGCCACATCGACGTGAAGGATGGCGGCGCTTCGCTCGATGAACTCCTCCGCTGAGAGCGCATCCCGCTCCGGTCCGGTACTCCGCCCGAGTACATCGATATAGGGCCCGTCGTCATCCGCGGCCAGATCACGATCCGGGCGAAACCAGACTCCCGATGATTCGGCTTCCCCTCGGGTTCCCTTCCCGATCTCGCGGCGACCATGACGAATCGCCGATAAGTACGTCTTGCGAGCTTCGCGTTGCCTCTGCCCGAAGCTCAGCAGGCAGTCGTCGACGTCGATGACGGGGTCCGAGACACCCCTGACGATCTCTCGATGGCCGCCGAAGACATGGTCGGTTGGATGTTCGACCAGGCCACCGGCCACCGGATTGAGGTGGATATACAGAATGACCCGGTCGAGGTAGCTCTGCTCATTGATGGGTTTCGCGTGGTACCGACTCTGCCAGAGTGCCCCGGTGCGTTTCCGCCTGCGGTTGAACCGCTGACTGAACCTGCCCTGGAGATGGTGGAACCCACGAGAGATCGGCACCGCCTTGCTCCTGATGGCGAGGTGGTAGTGATTCGACATCAACACCCACGCGAAGACCGTCCAGCCGTCCCGCTGCTTGATAACCCGCAAGAGCTCTATGAACTCGAGCGCTTCCTCTGGACCGGAGAAGACCGGTTCCCCACTCGCAAACCGGTTGTAGACGTGGTAAACCCCACCTTCGACAAAGACCCTCGGCCGCCTCGGCATGTTGCCTGCTCCCGGCCTCAGCGTATCATAACTACGGAACTGCGGACCTGGCACCCATTCGCCGCGCGCTTCCCAGACAACTCGGCCTTCGATCGGCAATGGTCACTGAAAGGAGTGGGCTCGGGCATGGAGACGGTCAACGGGTCACGCCATCCACACCTTCCAGACCTTCCGCACCGAGCGGGCTTGGACCTCTTCACCCAACCCAGGTTGTAGCCCTCGTCCTCGATGGCTGAGGCATGCTCGGTGGGCAACAGCGGCTTGAAGGTGTCCAACATCACGGCCAGCTCCTCGGTGCGGGTGGTTCCGATGGAAGCCTCGTAGGTCCCAGGATGTGGACCGTGAGGCACTCCCCGGGGATGGAGGGAGATCGAGCCCGGACCGACGCCCTTCCGGCTTGTGAAATTGCCCTCGACGTATAACAGAACCTCGTCGCAGTCCGGTGACGAGTGCGAGTAGGGGCACGGGATGGCGCGTTCGTGGAAATCCACCACCCGCGGCACGAAAGAACAGACCACATAGCCCGCACCGGCAAAGGTGGTGTGGATCGTAGGTGCCAGGTGGATCTGGCCTGTCTTGGGTTGGATAAGCCATGATGGGAAAAGCGAAAGGCCACATCTGGCCGTCCCAACCCACCACATCGAATGGATCGTTTGCAATCTCGAAGGCGCGTGAGCTCGCCGCCGCTCTGGACGATCATCCGTCGAGGCGCCGACAGCGACTCGGGGCCGCCCACCGGCCATTGAGGTTCGACGAAGTCGTGGTGGGTGTAGGGCGCGAACATGTTGAGCTGGCCCTCGGGACAGCGGTACTGTTTGGGAACTCTGAGCGGACTTCTGGCCTCCATCATCATCAGATGGGCTGAGCCATCCAACAGCCACCGGTGGGGCATCCCCTGGGGCACCCACACGTAGTCATGCGCGGCGAACGTCACCACCCCCAGAGGGGTCTCCACCCGTCCCGATCCCGCGTGAACGAAGGTCAGCTCGTCGCCGTCGGCATTGGCCACCAGCGTCGGTTCGCTTTCTGTGGGCCGGGCCAGCCATACCCCCACGTCGGAGTTGGCCATGAGCAGGCGGCGACCGAGGAACGGAGTACCGGCCGACGGGATTTCGCTCGGTCAAAAAATGACTGCGCCGAAGCGGACGCAACGCTTGGGTCTCGGCCCATCCCGGATGACGCCCGAGGTATTCCTCGCTCTCGATCCAATGGGGGGGTTTCCGATGCCATTGGATCGTGTAGACGCTGTCGAATCCCTGGCGGGTCAGACAGTGTTCGTATGTCAGTTTGCCATCCACCTCGAAGACGGTGTGCGGCTTGTCCGGAATCACGCCCCGTGTCAGTCGATGAATCATTGTCCCTCCCTCACACCGCCGAGTCGAAAGTCACAAGTTGAACGTTGAAAGGTCGGTGCCCCCAACGCTCGAGATCTTGCTGGGTGGGTAGGGACTTTCAACTTTCGACCTTCGACCTTCGACCTTCGACATTGACTTGCCCTCAGGATCCTGCGCCGGCGTCGAGCTGTCGCTGCACGGAATTGCGCTGTATCTGGTCGCGTTCGATGGCCTCGAACAGGGCCCGGAAGTTGCCTTCGCCAAAACCCCGCGCCCCCCGACGCTGGATCACTTCGTAGAAGAACGGACCTGCCTTCTGGTCCTCGTAGAGAAGACCGCCCTCGACCATGAAGATCTGGAGCAGGTAGCGGCCGTCGTCGCCGTCCACAAGAATGCCCAGACGCCGGAGTTCGTCCAAATTCTCCTCGAAGTTGTTCACCCGCTGGGCCGACAGCCGCTCGGGCAGCATGTCGTAATAGGTCGCTGGGGTATCGAGGAACTCGATCCCCGCCTGTCGCAGACCTTCCACCGCCGGCGAAATGGTGGGCACGTGGAAGGCCACATGTTGGACGCCGGGGCCGTTGTTGGCCTCCACGAAAGTATAGATCTGGCTCTGCTCGTAATTCGGCGTCACCGGTTCGTTGTTGGCGAGCTTGATGCCCGACTCCGAGTCCCACATGACGGTGGAGGCTAGACCGGAGCCGCCGGTGCCCGGGTTGATGTCCTCGGTGTGGAAATGGACCCTCCAGTACTCCTCGAAACCCATGACGTCCCGCAGCCAGGTTATGTGGGGTTCGAGGGTGAGAAAGTTCGACGTGATGTGATCGATGACCTGGAAACCGAATCGATTGGCGGCTCCCCCCTCCACGGTCGGCTCGAACCCCGGGGGCAGGCCGTCGTTGGCGCGCTCCACGAAGCGGAAACGCACCGATCCCAGCGGAGTCGCAATGTCGAACCAACGGTAGGGATTTCCGGCGTAGTCAGCAGCGCTCTTGAGTTCGGTGCACATGGCGGCGCCCCGTTCCGACAGCACGCGGTGGGCGTGTTCCACATCCCGCACCCGAAAACCCACGGTGCGCACACCGTCGGGATGGCGTTTGAGCCAGCGGTCCGCCGCGGACCCGCGCTCAGACGGCGTGACGCACACAAACTGGGCCTTGCCGGCGCCGTAGAGGACCGCCTTTTCGCCACTCTCGGCCGACGCCCTTTCGCTCAGCCGTGCCCCTTCGGCCACGTCCATCATCTTCGAGTAGAATCGCCGACTTCGCTCGATGTCGTTGACTACGAATTCGTAACAGTCGTAGCCCACGATGCCCAGCCCCGAACCGTTCTCCGCCATATGGTCCTCCAGCCCTGCATGATATCAGAGCAAAATGAGTCGCGATCGCTTGCCAGCATGTCGGAGCCAGGCACCGCCGCAGAAGTTCCGATCTCGTGCTCAAATCCGATTTCGACGGTGCCTATCTCCCAACCGCGCTCCCCGAGGTTGCCCGGTATTAACGTTGTGCGGCCCTTACGATTGACGACCGCCCGAGGGCATTTGGCCGCACAACGTTATACCCGGCACGCCCGGTCGACGCGCCCACTCCTCGGGTGGGCGGGTGGAAAAATTTCAACGTTAGAATTTTGACTTTCGACTCGGTGGGCGGGGGCTCACCGATGCCACTGGATGTCAGAACCCTCCAACAGCCCTTCCATCTCCCGCCACATGTCCTCGAGGTTGCACCGCATGATGATCATGTCCTGCCAGTTACCGTCCTGGTCGCGAACGTGTTCCGGAATCAGATACTCCTCCGCGAAGCCGAGGCGTTTGAAAATCCGATGGGCCCCGCTCTGAGGACGCATCATCCGAACAACGATGCGATCCACCTTTCGTTCCGCCGCGAGGAAGTACAACTCGCGCGCGACGATCGTGCCGAGACCGAGGCGCTGATAGGGTCGAGCTACGATCACGCGAAGTTCCGCAATGTTATTACCCCAGCCGTGGCCTTCGAGTTCGAGTGCCCCATCGGCGACGATGGCGTCACCGTCGTCCGCGACCAACCGGATGACGCGACCCGAATCCAGTTCACGGGTCCTGCGATCCACCATGTCCCACCGCGTGACGTCCACTCGAAGATACCTTCGGTCATCCTCAGGGAGACCGGCGAAGAACTCGAAGGAACGCTGAGCGTCGCCCGGAACCATGTCTCGAACCACCACATGAGAGCCGTCTTTTACCGTGACCGCTTTTTCAACCATCACTACCCCCACAGGGAAGCCGCGGGCGTGGCTGCGTCCCTCTGGAAGCCTCATCGATCGATTTTCCGCGGGTGTCCCTACCTAAAACCTATGACGGGGAACGAGAATCGTCAACCCGTTCTCCCAAGATTGGCGGGCTCATCACCGGCCATCGCAAGCCCAACCGAGGAATTCACCGCTCCGGCCAACGCCACCACGAGCCCGGCGGTGCCGTCCAAAAACCCCAGACGCAGCAGATAGCCGCGCAGGAAAACACCCAACGCGCGGGCGGCCAGAAGTGAATGGCCGGCACGCCTCCCGTTCTGCCGGCACATCTCGGCTTTGAGCCGGTAGTAGTCGGGCCTGAAGACTCCGGCGAAGTCTGCTGAGGTGAAGTGGAGAAGGCTGCCGTCCAGTCGCCGGAGCCGTCCTGTGGGCCTCACCGACTCATGAACGAGCATGTCGGAGACATTGTGGTGTTTACGGTTGAAAACACGCACCACGAAATCTGGCGCCCAGTCACCGTGGCGAATTTCCCGGTCACCGATGAACGGTCGTCTTCGGATCTCCCAGCAGGTCTGTGGATCTTCGGCGTCCCAGTCCACGGCGGTCAGAGCCTCGACCCCACCATCGTCCAACACTTCGTCACCGTCAACGGAAAGGACCCACTCGTGGTGGGCAAGCGCCACCGCCCGCCGCTTCTGCGAGCCGTAGCCGTCAAACGGGTGTTCGTGCCACACCACGCCGTGCCGTTCGGCGATAGCTCTCGTGCCGTCGCGGGACCCAGAGTCCAGGACGACGATCTCCGAACAGGCGGAGAGTGACCCCAACACGCGATCGAGGTGCAGCTCGGCATCCTTGGTAATCAACACCGCCGAAATCGGGAGTTTGTCGTGATGAGACACCATCCACAGGAGTCTACTGCGAACCGCGAGGTGTTAGACCGGAATTTCGGCGCCCTCGTACCTTTTCAGCGCCTCCGGTTTGAACCGCTGTCGTTCAAAGCCGAGGGCCTCGTACGGCACGCCCTGGGCAAAGGCCAACATCTGGAAGTAGTAGATGGGTGGCGTGCCGAAGTCCATTCCAAACTGTTTGCCGACCTTCATCTGACCATGATCGAATTGGCCAAAACAGGTGGGACAGATCATGCCGAGGACGTCGGCGTTTTCGTCGTGTACCGTGGTCAGAAGATCACGCATCATAGTGGCCGGCAGGTCCTCGGTCTGGCACGCCTTGCCGCAGCACAGGTACCAATTTCGGTGACGGACCGGGGTCGCACCCAGCGCCGCAACCAGCTTCTCCATGACGTCGGGGTTGTCGGGATTGTCCACCTTCATGATACGGCTCGGTTTGAGCAGATGACAGCCGTAGTGGATCGCCACCTTGAGCCCCTCCAGCGGCCTAATGACGGACTCTTTGATCGCGTCGTAACCCACTTCGTCGCGAACAACTGTCGCGATGTGCCGTACTTTGCTGGTTCCGCGGTACTGGCGACCAATGCGCCGGAGCCGTTTGTTCACCCGAGCTCGCAGCTCTTCGTCCCTTAACAGGTGGTAGCTCTCGGACAGGGTGGCGGTACAGCCGGAACAATTGGTGAACAGGTCGAGGCCCTTGTCTTCGGCCAGGGTGAGGTTCCGGGCCGCCACGGTGAGCCAATCGAGCTTGTCCTTGGACTTGAAGTAGATCGGATCGGGGCAGCACGACGCACCCTCGAGGTCGACGATTTCAATACCGAGTTTGGGCAGGGTCTCGCGGATCGCGAACTCCATGGCCGGGTGGCGAGCCGGGATCAGACATCCGGGGAAGAAGGCAAATTTCTTCACGATGTTCCTCCCTCGTCCGGTTCGAGGATCTTGGAGATCTCATCCATGGGCACCGGCGGAAGAGGTGGGAGCCCGAACTTGGCCCGTTGCTTATCCACTGCCGGGCTCGGTGGCACGGTCCGTCCCGAGGTCAAAAAAGTCCGGATGACCTTCTCTGCGGCCGGCGGTGCCAACCCACGATCGGCCAACATGTTCTTCAGCGAGATGATCACCTCGACGGGTTTGACCTCCTGCGGACATCGTTCGTGACAGCTGTAGCAGTTGGTGCACTGCCACAGGACCGAGTCCGGACCGAGGAGCTCGTCGCCGAGGCCGTACAACACCTCGAGCATGATCTCTCTGGGGTTGAAGACGCCGTCCGAGTAGGTGTTCGCCGGACAATCCCCGACGCAGGCTCCACACTGATAACAAAAGCTCGCGAGGTTGCCCTCGATCTTCTCGGCGAGCTCCCTCTTGAACGCGAAGTCGACCCGCACCACGCCGCGATCTTCAGGATTCGTCGTCATCTAGTTCACCGGAGCCTTTTTCTTCTTCAGATGGCGAATACTGTTGGACCGGCACTCGGGACACGACCGCTCCTTGTCCTCGTCCTTTTCCACCTTTTGCTCGTATTCGTGACCGCACATCATGCAACGGAAGGTCTCAATCGTGACGATTGCCATCTCATCTCCCCACGCCGGTCCTCGATCGCTCGCAACGAAGCAAAATCCGGTTCATCATCAACCTGCCGGCGGCGCAGTCTCGGTATTTGTCTTGGCGACCCTCTTCTTTTTCGGTTTTGGTTTCAAGGCCTCCTTGGCGTGCTCGATTTCGTCCATGGTGACCGTCTGCCTCAGCTCCTCCATCTGCTTCATGACCTTGGCGAACTTCTGACCCTCCGCGGCGCTGATCCACTCCAGCTGGAGCCGCTCAGGTCTCACACCCGCCTTGTCGAGCTTGTTCCAGAGCTTCTGGACTCGCTTGACGGTGTCGCGGTTGGCATTGATGTAGTGGCAGTCGGCAAAATGACAGCCCGACACCAGCACCACCGGAGCGCCGCATCGGAAGGCCTCCAACACCATTTCCTCGGACACCCTGGCCGAGCACATGGTCCGCACCAGACGGTTGGTGGACGGGTACTGAATGCGCGAGATGCCGGCCATGTCGCCACCCGCGTAGGAGCACCAGTTACAGGCAAATCCAAACACCTTCTCCTGAGAATCATGGGCCAGGATTTGACGGATCTGGGCCATGATCTGGTCGTCGGTGAAGTGGCGCATGGTGACGGCTCCAAAGGTGCAGGCCGCGCCGCAGTTGCCGCAACCCGCACAGGCCGCCTCAATCACTGTCGCCACTCCTCCCTTGTGCCAGTTGATGGCTCCATAGGGACACACCTTGGCGCAGATTCCGCACTTCTGACAGGTCTCCTCGTCGATGATGCTGGTGATGGCCTCGATGGTGATCTTGCCCGCATTGAGCAGGGCGCCTGCCCGCGACGCAGCCGCCCCGGCCTGGCAGACCGAGTCCTTGATGTCCTTGGGAGATTCGCAGAAGCCGGCGAAGTACACGCCGCGGGTCGGGGCATCCACCGGTTTGAGCTTCGGATGCGACTCCATGAAGAAGCCATCGGAGGTCTTGGACAGGGTGAGCAGGCTGGAGATCTTGGCGAGGTCGCGCGGCGGTTGGACACCGACCGAAAGCACCACCATGTCGAGTTCGTGCCACTCCAGGGCGCCAGCGGTGGTGTTCTCCACCACGACCCTCAGGTTTCCGGTCTCGGGGTCCTCTTCGATGTCACCCGGCAGACCACGGATGTATCTGGTCCCCGCCTCCTTGGACCTTTGGAACATGTCCTCGAATGACTTACCGAAGGCCCGGATGTCCTGATAGAAAACGAAGTTTTCGGTGTCCGGGTAGTGGTCGGCCAGCAGGAGGGTATCCTTGATGGTGTTCATGCAACAGATGTTCGAGCAATAGGGTCTGCCAATCTTCGGGTTTCTGGACCCGACACATTGAATGAACCCTATCCGCTTCGGCCGTTGACTGTCCGACGGCCGGACGAAGTGTCCCGCGGTGGGTCCACCGGCACAGATCAAACGCTCGAACTCCATGGAAGTGATGACGTTTTCAAAGCGGGTGTATCCGTACTCATCCATTTCGGTTGGGTCGTAAACGTCAAGGCCGATGGCGACGATGATCGCGCCCACATCACGGACCACCACTTCGTCCTCGTCGTCGAAGTTGATGGCGTTCTTCTCACACACGTCGGCACACTTGCCGCACGCGATCGGGTTATTGCCGAGACAGTCGTCCATGTTGAGGATGTAGGAACACGGCACTGCCTGCGGAAATGGAATGTAGATCGCCTTCCTCGACGAAAGCCCCATCTGATATTCGTCCGGCATCACCACGGGACAAACCTTGGTGCACTCTTCGCAGGCGTTGCAAAGATCGGGGTCGACGTAGCGGGCTTTCCGGCGGATCTTGGCCGTGAAGTTCCCCACGTATCCGGACACTTCTTCCACCTCGGAGTAGGTGAGCAGCTCGATATTTCGATGCCGACCGGCATCGATGGCCTTAGGCCCGAGAATTCATATCGAGCAGTCCATGGTGGGATATGTCTTGTCCAGCTGAGCCATGATCCCACCAATGGAGGGCTCCCTCTCCACCAGAATCACCTGGTGCCCGGCATCGGCCAGCTCGATTGCCGCCTCGATGCCTGCGACGCCGCCGCCGATCACCAGTGCCGCCTTGGTCACCGGCACCGACATCTCTTCCTGCGGCTGCAGAAACCGGGCGCGAGCCACCGCGCTGCCCACCAGGTCCTTGGCCTTTTCGGTGGCGCCGTCCCAATCCCCGGGGTGGACCCAGGAGCAGTGCTCCCTCAAATTGGCCATCTCCATCAGGTAGGGATTGAGGCCTCCGTCCAGCACGCACTGCCTGAACGTTGGCTCGTGCTGCCGCGGCGTGCACGAGGCGACCACGACCCGGTTCAGTTTGAACTCCTGGATCGCGTTCTTGATCTCGTTCTGACCGGGGTCGGCACAGGTGTACTTGTTGCGAACCACGCAGGCCACATCCGGCAGTGTCTCGGCGTACTCCGACACCGCCGCACAGTCCACCGTGCCGGCAATGTTGAGCCCGCAGTCACACACAAAGACGCCTATCCGCAGTTCGCCGTCGGTCGGATTCGAGGGCATATCAGCCCCTCCTTTCCCGAACTCGTACGGTTTTCATGACTTCGTCTCCTCCCCGTCCAACGCGGCGACCACCACCTCGGCGACGTCGCGCATCTCAATGGAAATCTCCTCACCAATATTCGGGTCCTTCATAGCGCACTGAAAATGGATCTGACATTTGGGGCAGGCGGTGACCAGGACGTCCGCTCCGGTGGACCGGACCTCACGCAACCGGTCGACCTGGATCTTTTTGGCGAATTTGTCACAGTTGGACCACGTGCCACCCGCGCAACATGCCGCATTGGCGCCGGTGCGGCCCATTTCGGCCAGCTCGATTCCAGGCACCGTCTCCAACACCTGACGGGGTGGGTCAAATATCCCGAGATGGCGGCCGAGCCGGCAGGGATCCTGGTAGGTCACACGTCGTGCGTCTCCAGCACCAAAATTCAGCTCGTCAAGGTGCTCGGCGAGGTACTCGGTGATGTGGACCACGTGGAAGCTAGCCCCCTCCATGTATGGCTGATAGTCGACCTTCCATGTCCTCAGACACTCGGCGCAGGACGTGACAATCTCCGTCGCACCGCTATCCAACACCAGCTTGATGTTGTGTCTGGCCAGAGCCTCGAAGTTGGCGCGATCACCGTTCCAAAGAAGGTCGTGCCCGCAGCAGCGCTCCTCCGGTGAAACGATCGGAGTGACACCGAGCGCGTTGAAGAGCCGAACCGCGGCGCGGGTGCCGTCAAGGGTGTTGAGCTCGAACTCCGGGAAGAAGGCGTCATAGTAGACCGTGCAACCGGTCCAATAAAACAGCGCGCCCTCCTTGGGGTCGGTTTTCAGCCCGTCGTCGAGCCAACCCAGGCGATCCTGCTGAGTCCCCCCGCTCGCCATCATCCGCATCACCGACTGCAAGGCTCCACCGTGCGGGCATTCGGGCTCGCCCCCTTGACCGCGAGCCAGCTCCCGCAGCCTCAAGACCAACTCGGTGTAGTTGACCTCTGCCGGGCAGCGGTGGTCACACAGCCAACAGGTCAGACACGCGAACAAGGAACCGTCCGCAGCGATCTCCTGTCGGTGACCGAGATTCGAGGCGAGCACGTGTCGTCGTGGGCTGTAGGCCGCCCCGCTGCGCGAGATCGGACACGTGGCGGTGCATTTTCCGCAGTCGTAACAGGCCCACGCGTTGGTGTCTTTCACGAGCTGCTGCATCGCAACATCTCCTTATCCCGATCACCACCCGAAGGCGATTCCATGGGCTTTGCCGGTTCCACCAGAGGACTGGGCCCCAGGGCTCGAACCTGCTCTGTGAACTCGTCGATCACCTGGGCGAATCGAACACCCTCTGCGGCGCTGATCCACTCCAGCCTGAGCCGACCATCGTCGATACCCAGCAACTTCACGACGTTCATGGTTTTTTCGAATTGCTCCACAGCGCGTTCGTTGCCAAAGATGTAATGACAGTCGCCGAAATGGCAGCCCGAAACCAGCACACCATCGGCCCCCTTTTCGAAGGCACGAAAGACGAACCCGGGCTGGATCCGGCCAGAACACATGACGCGGATCATTCGGAAGTTGGGTTGGTGCTGGATACGCGACACACCGGCGGTGTCGGCGCCCGCGTATGAGCACCAGTTGCACGCGAACACGACGATTCGGGGTTCCCATGGAGATGGGGCTGAGCTCGCGTTGGGCACGGTCACGGAGGTCATGGCCTGGCCTCCTCGAAAAAGGCGTCAATCATGGCGTTGACCTGCCGATCCGTGAAGTGTCGTGCTGTGATGGCACCCGACGGACACCAACTGGCGCATGTCCCGCAGCCCTTGCACAACGAAGGGTTGATGGCGGCGCTGAACACGCCGGGACTGGACTCGCTCAGGCTCGGCGCCTGAAAATCGCAGATGTCCACACAATCACCACAGCCACGACACAGATCCGCGTTGACTTCTGCCACCGCCGGGTCGAGGCGGACCTGGTCGTGTGCCAGGAAAACAGAGGCCTTGGCGGCCGCGGCCGAGGCCTGTGCCACCGTATCGACGATGTCCTTGGGCCCCTGAACCGTCCCAGCCAGCAAAACGCCCTCCACCGCCGTCTCCACTGGAGCCAACTCGGGGTGTCGTTCCAGGAAGAACCCGTCGAGCCCGACGCTGGCCTTGAGCATCTCGTGGAACACCTTGGTATCTGGCTGGCGTGGCCTCATTCCGACGCTGAGTACGACGAGGTCCGCGGGCACCTCCAGCTCACGCCTCAGCAGGTCGTCGTAACAGCGAACCGCTTCCACGCGGTCGTCGCCCACCACCTCGACCTTGGTTTCCGGTGGAATCCGGACAAACAGGACCCCCATGCCGCGGGCCTCCCGGTACATCTCCTCGGCCCCGGTGGAAACGGTGCGGATGTCCCGGTAGAAGACCGTTGTGTCGATGCCTCGTCGGTGGAGCTCGATGGCTTGTTTGATCGCTGTAGGGCAGCAGTAGCGCGAGCAGCCCTTGAAGCCGTCGGCCTCGCGCGACCCGACACACAGAATGAACGCGGCGCTCTTTGGCGCGACACCGGCAAAATCGAGGTCGTCGCCACCGCAGAATCGACGCTCGAGCTGTTCGCTGGTGATGACGTTCGGCGCCTCGCCATACCGGTATTCACCCACCGGGTTGTGAAGATCGGCACCCATTGCCAGGATGATCGCCCCGGCCGGCATGGTCTCGCTGACCGCTCCGGTGAGGGTCACCTCGAAACTGCCGACAAAACCGGTGATGTTCTCCACCTCGGTATTGAGCAGGATCCGCGCTCCGGTCAACTTCAGCCGCGCGATCTTCTCCTCGAGGACTTCGTTTGCCGGTCGGAGGTTGGGGTAGAGCACACTCAGATTGGGATCGGCAAGACGACCACCCAACCGATCGGTCTTCTCCACAAGGGTGACTGGAAATCCCTGGAAGGCAAGGTCGCTGGCAGCCTGGATACCACCGATTCCGCCGCCGATCACCACCGCCGCCCGCGTCATGGGAGCGGTGCCGGCCTGCAGGGGTTCGAGGTGGCGGGCTCGGGCAACGGCCATTCGAATCAGAGCTCGCGCTTTTTCCTGCGCGGCACCAGGCATTTCCGCGTGCACCCACGAACACTGATCTCGGATATTCGCCATTTCGAGCAGGTAGGGGTTGAAGCCGATACGAGACAGCGCCTCTCTGAACACCGGTTCGTGGGTTCGAGGAGTGCAGGCGGCCACCACGATTCGGTTGAGCCCATGGTCTCGTACCATTTCCATCAGTTGATCCTGGCCGGTGGAAGAGCACGAGAAGAGGTCGGAGGCTGCGAGCACGACATCCGGCAAAGAGCCGGCATACTCGGTGAGCTCTGCGACATCGAGCACACCGGCGATGTTCACGCCACAGTGGCAGACCATCACCCCCACCCTTGGCGGTCCCGAGAGGTCGAGAGGATCAACGGGTTTCTCGTTGGGTTCGACTCGGTCACCGGTCAGATAGAGCTGAGCTCGGGCAGCCGTGGCCGACGCCTGAGCCACGGCGTCCGGGATCACCTGCGGTCCCACCGCGCTGCCGCACACAAAAACGCCCTCTCGGGTGGACTCCACCGCTGAA
Source organism: uncultured Holophagae bacterium (assembly GCA_963797055.1). Classification (GTDB taxonomy): domain Bacteria; phylum Acidobacteriota; class Thermoanaerobaculia; order Thermoanaerobaculales; family Sulfomarinibacteraceae; genus FEB-10. Next base: position 13,392 of record CAWCOD010000020.1, on the reverse strand, counting down.
ACGGCCGGATCTCGGCGTGCGATGAACCCGTACTGGTCGGTTTCGATACCGAGAATTTCGGCCAGTTTGATCGCCCCGTCATTGGGTGCAGCCGCCACCGAGAGGACAACCAGATCCGCAGCAATCCTCTTCTGTGAATGTCCGAGGGTGTCTTCGACGAAGACCTCGAGGGTGTCGTCCTCCGGGAGATGGTCCACCTTCGCGGGGCGGCCGCGGATATACGTCGCGCTCTGCTCGACAACAGACCGCTCCACGAATTCGTCGAATCCCTTGCCAAACGCACGGATGTCGGTGTAGAGGATGGTGATGTCCTCGATACCGGCATCGTGTTGACGCATCAACATGGAGTCCTTGACGGCATTCATGCAGCAGAATCGACTGCAGTAGGGCCGCCCCCCTTCACCCCGGGCTCCGACACACTGGATGAACACCACCCGCTTTGGAGTCTCCATGTCCGACGGCCGGACCACATGACCCTGGGTCACTCCCGAGGCGTTGAGCATCCGCTCGAGCTCGAGACTGGTGACAACGTTCGGCAATCTTCCGTAGCCGTAGTTGCCCAACTTTCGGGCATCGAACTCCTGGAATCCAACCGCCACCAGGATCGACCCGACGTCAATCTCCACATCCCGGGGCATCATGTCGAAGTCGATCGCATCCACATCACAGGCATCCGAGCAGTGTCCACACGGAAGGATGTTGGGCGGATAGGTGGGATCCTGCTTTCTCTTGTAGGACTCGATCTTTTTGATTCTCTTCTTCTGTTTCTCGGTGAGGTGGCTCAGGAAGTTGAGGCAGGCGTTGGGATCGATGACGTAGGCTGCCGGGACGGATTGAGGGAACGGCCGGTAAATGGCCTTGCGCGCCATCAGTCCCACATCGAACTCGTTGCCTCCGACCTGGGGACACTTGTCGACACACAAACCGCACGCCACGCACCGATCCTCGTCGACGTACCTGGGGTGTTTGCGAACCTGGACGGTGAATTCACCGGGCTCGCCGTCGCACCCGATGACCTCTGCGTTTGTTATGACCTCGATGAGAGGATGCCGACCGGCATCCATGGCCTTAGGCCCGAGAATTCATATAGCGCAGTCCATGGTGGGAAAAGTCTTGTCGAGCTGGGCCATTCGGCCGCCCAGCGATGGCGACTTCTCCACCAATGTCACCGGGACGCGAGCGTTGGCGAGATCCAGAGCCGCCTGGATACCGGCGATCCCTCCGCCGATGACCAGCGCCCTGCGTTTTGGTACAGGCGTCTCGTCGATCTCGACCTCGCACGACCCCTTGGTTTGGGCATCCATTCGTCAACCCCCAACCTTGATCAATCGGCCACGCCAACCGCGGCCTCTTCACTCTGTTGCGCGTTTCCTTCGGCCTCGTACTCCGACTCAAAATAATGCCAACCCGAATCGAAGGCTCTCAGGTTGAGCTCTTCGGTCCCGCGGGGAACCGATTCCTTGACCGCTTCCCTCATGGCTTCTTGATCCACGATTTTTGTCACCGCGGCGAAGAAGCCCAGCATGACGATGTTCTGGACGATGGACCGTCCCAGCGACTCCGCGATCCTGGTCGAAGGAACCCCGAACGCTGGCTGCCCCTCCTTCAGGGTCGGCTGAACGAGGTCCTTTTCGTAGATCAAAGTGCCCTCTTGTTTGAGCTCGTCGCCGTACTTCTCGTATCCCTCCGCCGACATCACCACAAAGATGTCGGGGCGCTGGATGTATGGATACAAGACCTCGGTGTCGGAAATAGCCAAGGTCGTGGAGCATGCGGAACCCCGCGCCTCGGGACCGAAGCTCTGGATCATGGTGGCGTGCTTGTCGGCGTTGACCGCACAGGCGTGGCCGATGATGTGACCCGACAGCACGACTCCTTGTCCGCCAAAACCGGTGATGCGGATCTCGGTCCTACTCATGGATCCAACCTCCCTCCGGCGGCATCGGCACATATTTGTCGCCGAGGATCTCGGTGTAATGCTTGTCCTTCATCTCCAAGAATGTGGGCCGGTCCTCATCGATGAATTTGCCGCAGATGATCCGGTCCTGGAAATCGATGTCGAGCTCGCGAGTGTCCGCTCCGTGGCGGATCTCTGCGTTGTCGTGGTAGAAGCGCATCAGATCGAGACCGGACCCGAGCTTGTTGAGGCGCGAGTAGAGCGTGGCGCAGGGCGTGACGATCTCGATGAACCGAAACCCCTTCTTGTGGAGCGCCTCGCTGAAGGACTTTGTGAGCCTCCGAATGTGGAGGCTTGTCCAACGCGCCACATACGTGGCACCGCAGGTTGCGGCGAGATGGGGCAGATTGAATGGACTTTCGAAATTCCCAAACGGCATCGTGGACGACCGCGCCCCGAGCGGAGTGGTGGGCGCATTCTGACCGCCGGTCATGGCATAGATGAAGTTGTTGACCAGAACGACCAGCAGATCCATGTTACGGCGTGCCGCGTGAATGAAGTGATTCCCGCCAATCCCCGACAGGTCGCCATCGCCGGAGAACACGGTCACGTGGAGTTCCGGACGACCGAGCTTGAGTCCGGTCGCGAAGGGAATGGCACGACCGTGGGTGGAGTGGAACGCGTCCAGTTTCATATAGCCAGCCACCCGACCGGTGCACCCGATCCCTGACACGATGGCACACTTGTCCAGATCGAGAGCAGAACCTTCCAGGGCGGTCGCATAGCATTTGACGACCGTTCCGATACCGCAGGTTGGACACCAGATGTGTGGAATCCGGTCCATGCGAAGAAACGGAGCGATGGGATGTTCCCCTATGGCGTCCTGCACCGGCACCTTCTGAGTACTCATCGTGCTGCCCCCACAATCGCGTCACAGATGGCATTGGGATCGTGGACCCCGCCGCCGCCGTGCGGTACGTGGACGGTGGCGCACTTGCCTCCGGCGCACCGTTCCACTTCGAGCGAGATCTGCCCGTAGTTGATCTCAGGAACAACAAATGCGCCGATGGAGCCCGCGAGATCGGCGATGTGCCGCTCCGGGAAGGGCCAGACGACCACGAGCCGCATGAACCCGACCTTCACGCCTTTTGATCGAGCCATGTCGATTCCCATGCGCGCCACCCGGGCCGTGATGCCGTACGCCACCACCACCACGTCGGCGTCGTCGACCTGTTCGAATTCGACGCGGATGATGTCGTCGACGTTGAGTCGGATCTTGTCGATCAGATGGCGGACGTTCACCTCCTGGCACTCGACACTCATATCCGGGTAGCCGCGTTCGTCGTGCGTCAGTCCGGTGGAGTGGAATTTATAGCCATCGCCGGCGCGCGCGAACTCCGGCACCATTCCTCCGTTCAGCTTGTACGGCATGAAGTCCCCTGGTGGCTTGTCGGTGAGGGTGCGCGGCACGACGTCGATTTCTTCAGCCGACGGGATGACCACCTTTTCCGTCATGTGGCCAACGCACTCGTCCATCATGAACATCACGGGCACCCGGTAACGCTCGGACAGATTGAAGGCATCGATCGTGAGGTCGAAGGCTTCCTGAGGTGACTGCGGGCACATGGAGATCAGCTCGTAGTCGCCGTGCGAACCCCACCGCGCCTGCATCATGTCTCCCTGGCCAACCATGGTCGGAAGGCCGGTGGATGGACCGCCCCGTTGCACGTTGACCACCACGCACGGCGTCTCCATCATCGCCGCCAGCCCGATGTTCTCCATCATCAGGCTGAAGCCGGGACCGCTGGTCACCGTCATGGACTTCGTGCCGGTCCACGAGGCACCCACCACCGCGGCCATGCTGGCCAGCTCGTCCTCCATTTGAATAAAGGTCCCGCTCATCATCGGGAACCGTTGTGAAATCCGTTCGACCACCTCGGTGGAAGGCGTGATCGGGTACCCGGCCACGAAGCGGCACCCGGCTGCCATCGCGCCCTCGCCACACGCGTAGTCACCGTCAAGGTAGTGAACGCCTGCGAGCACACCTGCGGAATCAGTTTTCAACGGGTGCCTCCTTTTGGGTCTCGGACGGCGCGCCCTCGGCCACGCCCACCACGGCGGTGCTGAAAATCGCAAAATCCGGGCAGATCATCTCGCAGAGGTTACAGTTGACGCACTCGCCGTTTCTGACGACTTCTGGGGGGTGGTAGCCTTTGCGGTTGAAGCCTTCGGACATCACCAATACGTCTTTTGGGCAGTACTCCACACAGAAGCCACAGCCCTTGCAGCGGTCCGCAATGATGATCACGTCTCCCTTGGGAACAGTGACCTGGTCCATGTCGAGGGGTTTTCGCCAGTACCTCACGGGAGACTCCTTTCCGGTGGACTCGGCACGACGTTGTTGAGCCTATTTGGTGGGTATCTCGTCGTCATTCCATCTCCCTTGGGTCCGGAACGATGGGCTGGTCAGAGCGGGGGCTCATGGCGCAGTCTCCCAGGGCGGACCGTAACGGACAGTCGGGCTCGTAATAGCCGGCGCAACGAAGACAGATCCCCCGTGAGCCGCCGGCCCGCTCAAAAAGCTCCACACAAACTCCGTCGAGCACATCGCAGAGCTCCTGCAACGTCTCGGTGCTGATATCTTCCACCGCAGGGAGTACATGGGATGCCTTGAGGGATTCGTACCGCCTCACCACCATTCCCCCCGCGTCAGTTGCCGACAGGAGAGTCGCCCGCCGGTCCTTTCGGCTGACGGTTCGCACCACCAAACCGAGATCCTCGAGTTTGTCCACGTTCTTGGTGATCGCGGCCGGCGACACACCCAGGTAACGGGCCACCTCGCCGGCCTGCAGACTGCAATTGACGAAGATCAGCTTGAGGAGGCAGAACTGGACGCGGGTGAGGGGCAGCGGGCAGTAGTTGCCGAGGAAGGACTCGTCGAGGATCTCGCGAAGCAGAGAACCGAGGGTGTGACCGCACCTCAGAAAACGGTAGACCTCGTCCTTATAGGGCGCCGATCTCGGATCGACGCTGGGAAGGGCTGGAATGGCGGTCTTGCCGCCGGTTGCCATTGTTTACCCCATTTAAGGTTTACCCAGTAAAAAATTGATCTCTTCACCCAAACCTATGTCCCAGAAACCAAAACGTCAAGTCTCATTTTTTGTCATTTATTGAGAAAATATTCACAAAGCAATTGTCAAAAAACAAAACCCCCGACGACGGTCGGGGGTTTGATGTCGAATTGAGGGTCCTGTCAGAACTTCGGGAAGAACGTCTCGAGAATTTCCCGCGTCGACGGCTCGGGGCCGTCTCCCTGGGCGTCCACCTTGATCTGTTCGAGCCGGTCCACCAGCGATGGCTGCTCCACCTTGTACAGCACACCGGTTGTCAACACTTCTTTTTCCCTCGTGTACTGCACCGCAGGCGCACGTCGGCTGTAATCGTGATCGTCGGGGATGTACCGCAGAATCTCTTTGAGCGCCTTGAACTGATCATCACCGCGCCAGGTCACACACGGAGAAATGATGTTCAGGAAGGAAAAGCCGTGGTGTTGGATCGCCTCGGTGATGAGCTTGGTGGTGAACTTGACGTCACCGGAGTAGCCCCTGCCGACCCAGGTCGCACCCGTGGAGATGGCAAGCTCGCACGGATCAACCGACGGCTCCGGGTTGCCCCAGAAGGTTGACTTTGTCTTGTCGCCGGTGGGGGTGGTCGGCGCAACCTGGCCCTTTGTCAGGCCATAGATCTCGTTGTCCATCAGGATGTACGTCACATCCAGGTTCCGACGCGCCGAGTGGATCAGATGGTTGCCGCCGATGGCGAGACCGTCGCCGTCACCACCCACCGCGATCACGGTGAGTTCGGGACGGGCCACCTTGACTCCAGTGGCCAGGGTCAGCCCACGACCGTGCACTCCGTTGAAGCCGTAGGAGTGGACATAGCCGGGCAAACGTGAAGAGCATCCGATGCCGGACACAATCACCGTGTTCCACGGCTCGATCTGGAGTTCTGCCATGGCCCGGTAGAGGGCGTTGAGGATGCCGAAATCTCCGCAGCCGGGACACCACACCGGTGCCAGTCCGGACTTGTAGTCACCGGGCTTGAGTTTGACGTCCATCGTCGTCATGGTCATACCAGCACCTCCCGCCGCATGGCGCCCATTTCGACCACCTTGTGGATCTTGTCCTCGACCTCACCCACCGTGAGGTTCTTGCCGCCCGATCGCTTGTAAAGGTAGGTGTGGCCTTCGGGCAGATCGAGGAAGGTGCGCAGGTACTTGTAAAACTGCGCCGAGTAGGACAACTCGAAGATAATGATGTCCTCGATGCCCCTCAGGAAACGCCGAAACTCGTGATATGGGAATGGGTAGAGCAGCTGGGGCACGAATGCCGCCACCTTCTCCCCGCGCCCATTGGCGCGCAGAACGGCCTCCTTGACCGGGCCCTTGGAGGAACCCCAGCACAGGATCCCCACATCCGCGTCATCCGGACCGTATGTTCTGAAAAAGCTGTACTTGTCCCGCACGTGCCGGAGCTTGCGGTAGCGCTTGGCGTTCATTTTCTCGTGCACGATGTGCATCGAGCTGGGCTGACCCGATTCGTCGTGCTCGAGGCCGTTGGTCTGGTACTCGCCCCCCTTGATACCGGGCCAGGTCATGGGTGAAATCCCGGACTTGGTGTCCCGGTACCGCTTGAAATCACGCAGTTCACCGGCGGTGGGGACCTGCCGTCCCACGACCTCGTGGTCGAGGGTCAGCATGGACAGAGTTTCGCGCCGCTGAGCGATGAACTGGTCCGACAGTACGATCACAGGCAGCTGGGTCTCCTCGGCGATGTTGAACGCGGCCACCGTGGTGTGAAAGCAGTCCTCCACATCCGCCGGAGCAAGGACCACGCGGGGTGCGTCCCCGTGGGAGCCCCACAGCGCCTGCCAGAGGTCGGACTGCTCGCTCTTGGTGGGCAACCCGGTCGACGGGCCGCCCCGCTGAACATCGATGATGACCGCCGGAATTTCGGCCATGGATGCCAAACCCAACATTTCGGTCATGAGGGCCAATCCGGGTCCGGAGGTCGCGGTCATCGACTTCACGCCTGCAAAGGAGCCGCCGATCACGGCACCGATGGCGGACAGCTCGTCCTCGGTCTGAACCAGGTAGCCGCCCACCTTGGGCATCCACTCGGACAATAGATGGAGGATCTCCGACGACGGCGTGATCGGGTAGCCGGCGAAGAACCTACAGCCCGCATGCAGCGCCGCAACCGCCGACAATTCGTTGCCGGACATCAGCAGCATGGGGTCGGCGGGAATGTACTGGAGCCGCTTGTCGCCGACCACATCCTTGTGGTCGGCCGCCCATTCGATCCCGGCCTGAAAGCCCTTGAGGTTCGCCTCGAGCACGGCTGCTTTCTTTTTTGAGAACTTGGTTTCGATGGCCTTCAGAAGGCCATCCTTGGGCAGCCCGAACAGCTCACAGAGCACACCGAGGGTCACGATGTTCTTTGCCAGCGTAGTTCCGGACGACTCCTTGGCCAGGGCCGTGAACGGCACCGCAAGCCACTGGGAGCCGTCGGCTGTCCCGAGGTGCGGCTCCACGTCCTCCAGCGGGGTCTTGTCGGCCTCCTCATAGAGTACGACCGCGTTCGGCGAGGCGATGATCTCGCCGCGGAACCTGGCAAAATCACCCCAGTTGAAGGCGACCATGACGTCCACGAGATCACCCTGGGCAAAAATCGGATTGGCGCTGACACGAACTGTGCACGACGACTCGCCACCTCGGATCTGCGGACCGTAGGCCTCAACAGACATGCAGTGCAAGCCCTCTCGAGCTCCTGCCTGAGCGATGAAATCGCCCGTCGTGATCACGCCGTCACCGCCCGAGCCAATGATGGCAAATGTCAGATCTTGCGTCGGCATCGATACAGCCTCCCTTCGGGGAGTCCCCCCGTCAACGCGGGATTGTGAACCCCTTCACATAAAATGTCCATACTGAAACGAAATTCATTGCGAGACGCAGTCTTGTCCGCTCTTCGTTACAACAACGGTCATCCGGCAAACCGATTCCCATCGTGAAACCAGGCGCCGGGACGGGCAGCTCACACCAATCCCCTCAGAAGCCCACAGTCAACCGGAAGAGCGACCCCGGTGATCCCCGAAGCCGATTCCGAGCACAGAAAGACCACTGCAACTCGGCCGGCAATATCAAGATTCACGACAGCCCGACCAAAGGGTAGACCGGATCGATGTCCACCGGGATGTCCTCCAGGCCGTCGAGGGCCGACCGCATGGCAGGATGCACCTGCCCATACCGATCAACCAGATCCCGTGCGCCGTCGTAGTCGCCCATTGCCTGGACCATCAGGATCTCCGCCGCGAGATCCCTGAACGCGGCCTGGAATTTCTCTGGCACGGGCCGGAATCGGCCATCCTCGGTGATCTCCACGGCACCCTTCTCGAGCAGGTAGTTTGTCTGGATCACCACACCCAAGCCATGGGCTTCGGCCACCCCGAACCGGGTGGACCGGAACATCCCGGCGGTGTAGGTCCACGGCAGGTGCTCCAGGATCTCGGGATCCATGACCCCCTGGTCCACCAACGCGTAGATGTTGTACACACCCAGCACGTCCGCCTTGGCTTCCTCGAGGGCCGAGTCCAAGTCCTTCAGCTCCATTCGGACTTCGGTCTGGCGGCCGTCGACCTCGATCAGACCCGGGCCGAGGCCGTGGGACAGCTCGTGGTGGAGCGTGAACTGGAAGAACGCCTCCACATCGACCCGGCCCGCCTCGTCCACGGGCAACACTCGCTGGGCGATAGGGACGAGAATGCCGTCGTACTTGGCCTGGATCACGTTCTTGAGCATTACCTTCTTCGAGCCCTTGGCCTCGCGCACCTGCTCATCGTTGGGAAGATTGAAGGCCAGGGTCTGGACCCCGGCGCGGGTGTCGCCGGCGGCCAGCAGCTCATCGGCGACCCGAATGGGAGATTCGGTGCCGCGATCGAGGTTCTTGTGCTCGTCCGGGATCGGGAGATTTCGCTCGAGGAAAGGCAACTCGGCCTTGAACTTCTCAAGCCTCGCCGAGTCCTCGGGTTGGGTGACGCAGAGGAACGCTTCGAAGGATGCCTTATAGCCGAACAGTGTGTCCTCGTAGGTCTCGTAGGGTCCGATCACGACCTCGATGGCCGAGTCCAGATCCATCCATGCGAAATCCGACTCGTAGTAGTCGTCGGTGGCGAATGCAGCCGCCCGCAGCTCGAGGAATCGCCTCAGACTCGCGTTGTCCGTGGCCGCGGCTGCGGACCGCAATGCCTCGGCGGCGACCTCCAGCCGATCGTTGAAGGCCGCGGAGTAAGGTATCGCCACCATCCCGTCGCCATCCCGTCTGATGATGGTGTGCAGCGAACGAAATGCCGACTCGTCCTCGGGGTGGGCCACCAGCCAGGCGTTGAACTCCTCGGCCGTCATATCGTCAGGGTAGAACCCGGCCCCCTTGGGGCGGGGAAGACGACCGACAAACGCCTCATGATCGAGGAGTCGATCCCACGGACCGTACATGATGCGGTAGTAATCGCGGAGAGCCGCGCTGTTTTGTCCGCTGAATTCGCTGACCTTGGCGGCGAACTCTGGATTCCCGGCCCATGCCTGGCGGAGATAGATCTCGTTCATGGCTTCGGCCGCCTCCACCAGATGTCTCAGGGCCTGCCGGTCGCCTTCGGACAGATGATCCACTGCCGCAGTCAAGGTCTGGGGCACAAACTGAGCCCGGCGGGACGCGATGTCGGGAGCTACCCACAGCTCGTTCGAAGGGACAGGCTCGCCGCCGGTACCGCACGCGCTCGCCAGACCCGCAGCCATGAAAAGAACGCACAACCGTCTCATCAGAGACCTCCTGAATCAGTCCAGATCGGGTTTTGAAGCCACAACGAAGAAATCGCGGGGGCCATTGAGCAACTCATCGAGTCGGCCGGTCAGGCGATCAACCCGGCGGGCGAGCGCCGAGACCTCTTCTGAGGTTTCGGCTTCGGTGCCCAGATCCTGACCAATGGCCAATCGCTCTTCGTCGGGGAAAGGATGGAGATACCCTAACTGCTCCACCTCGAGTCCAGCGGCGGACACGAACATCTCGAGGGTCTCGGGCATCAGCGGGCGACGATGGGTAGGATCGATCCAAAATTCGGATGCCCCGACCCTGAGATTTCTGGGATTCGGACACTCGGCCAGGAAGATCCCTCCTGGTCGGAGAATTCTCCGCACCTCATGGAGCAGGCTCAGCGCCGCCGCTGCTTCGAGATGCTCCACCAAATGAATAGCGGTCACCGCACCCCAGTGGCTTGATTGCTGATCCCCGAGCACCTCTACGCAGTCGCCCTCGATGACCTCGAGGCCCCGGCGTCGAGCCGCCTGAACAAGCGCGGGATCGGCTTCCACTCCCACCGCGTCAACCCCCGCGTCGCGCAACATGAGTAACAACTCACCGCGGCCGCAGCCCAGGTCGAGGACCGGCGCAGATCCCCGCAGAAGGGGTAGATGTCGATCGAGGCGATGGACGATCTCCTCCTCGGACCCACGGAAGGTCTCCACCAACTTCGGCTGAATCTCCTTCAGCGCACCGCTGAGCTCTCGCTCCGCGGGGCTCGCGGTCGGAAGCGGCAATGGCTCCGAGCGCAACATCCTCTCCACCAGAGACGCCAACTCTTCGAGTTCCGCCGCCAGCCGATCGATGAGCAGGTTGCCGCGATCGACCACCGCAGGAATGGTCTGATCGCGGGTGTGCGAGGCCTCGGCGCTGAGCTCGCGGATCGTCGCCTCCAAACGATCGAGACGTCGCTCGAGGTCTCCGATCCGGTCACCTCGCAACCGCTCGACCTCGTCCTGGAGAGCTCGAGTCGAGTGCTCGAGAACATCGAAGCGGCCGTCGGCCAACGCCGACCGTTCCTCCACAACATCGGCCCTACGATTGAGGGCATCAACGGAGCGAAAAAGATCCTCGAACCGGCGCCGAAGGACTGACGGAACGTACATCGACAGGTCTTTGAGCCACCCCGGGCGATGAGCAGGCGGCTCGCCGGTTGGAGGCTGGTCCCGGCTTTCGCCGGCCATGGCTATTCGGCCACCACGTCCGTCTCGGAGGGCTCGGCCAATTCATCGGACGCACCCGTGTCGACGGATTCCAGTTCCACAGACGGCTCGTCCGTCTTTACGACTTCCGCAACAACCTTATCGTCCTGCACGGCCTCGACCGTCGCTCCCGGCTTCTCACCTGGACGCACGACGTGGACCGGAACCGTGACCGTGATGTCCCGATGGACCTGGATGTCGACGTCGAAACTGCCGAGCTCCTTGATTGGATGCTCCAGCTGGATCCTCCGCCGATCGAGGTCGAATCCCCGTTCGCCGAGTTCTCGATTGACGTCGAGAGACGTCACCGAGCCGAAGAGCACGCCCTTCTCACCAGCGCGCCGTTCGAAGAGCAGCTCGGTGCCGGTCATGCCGGCCGCGACCTTTTCGGCCGCTCCACGGCGCTGCAGGTCCAACTCCTCCCACCGTCCCTGTTCCTGTTCGAACAGCTTCCGGTTGCCCGGAGTGTCGAGATACGCCAACCCCTGAGGGAGCAGGTAGTTCCTCGCGAAACCCGGCTTCACCACCACCGAGTCGCCACGTTCTCCAAGATGCTCGATGTGGTCATTCAATATCAGCTTCATTCTGTTCCTCCGTCGTCAACGGCCTTGGGGCGCATATCGAAGAACCCGTCAGCGATCCCCAGTGCAGCCACCAGCATCGGCAACGGTCCCTGCAAGCACAAAAGCGCTACTCCCCAGCGGACCAGCCATCCGCGCCCGACCCAACGGGCAAGATGGGCCCGAATCATAGCCAAACCCTGTATGAAATACAACATGAGCACCGCGATCAGCACATTGACAGCGATCCAGCGCGGTGTACCCGACAAAAAGATCGTTCCCAGACCGCCAAGCGCGAATCCCACCGGCAGCCACTCGTCGCCGCGGTACCGTTCGAACGGTTCCACCGGCATTTGGAAACCCAGAACCGGCAGCCGTGGACGAAGCCAAAACAGGACGACGATGAGATAGCCCACCGCGATGCTTGGCACGATCCACGGCACCAGCGATGCGGCTGCATCGAAGGCGAGTTCGAGTTCGCCGGTTGGGACTCCCACCGCCCGGTAGGACTCTTCGACAAATGCAGCGGTCTCGTAGTACCAGTCGGTCAATGCGGTCAACGGCGGTTTCGGTCTGGCCGCGGCGGCGATGGCCCCGAGAGTTGTCAACGTCCCCGCCAGCGTTGTCACCGCGACCCACCGCTCGTCGCCCCAACCCGTCGCCCGCCACGCCTCGAGGCTGGCGGCAGGCAAAGCAACGACCAGAACATAGGCCGCGAGATAGGCGCAGGCCGGTGAGCCGAAGAACGAGCTGCCGGTCATGGCCAGACCCGAGAGAAACGCCACGACCCAGCCCCAGGAGACAAGCCCCTGGCGGCTGTCTGCACAAATCCACTGGACCACCGGAACGAGCGCCAACGGCGCCACGAACAACCCCACCGGGGACACCACGACCAGGCTGGCCGACATGAGGAACGACAGACCGCCCGCGGCCACCACTCCAAGACGGGGTGTCCGGACCGGCTGCCAGCTCCGGGACCGGTCTTCGGTTTCCTCGGAAGTCATCATCGGGTTCCCGGCACATCGAGGGGCACCCGCTTCTCAGTGGCACCACGGTCCCTGCCGGTCGGATTCTACTGCCCGACGTATGGCATCAAAGCCATGAACCGCGCCCGCTTGATGGCCCGTGTCAGCTTGTGCTGGAAGGCCGGGCGGGTTCCGGTGACCCGACGCGGGAGGATCTTCCCGTTGGTCGGTGTGTACTCCCGCAGCAAATCCACATCTTTGTAGTCGATGTAGTTGATCTTCTCGACCGTGAACCGGCACACCTTGACGCGCCGGCGAAAGCGCCGCTTGGGCTTGTTCATCGCCATTGATCAATCCTCCTCGGCGGCGGCCTCGGCGGCGGCCTGACGTTTGGCAGCCTTCTTCGCTGCCTTCGCGTCGAGTTTCTTGTCCATCTTCCGCTTACGGCGCAACTCGCGATCCAGGTTGAGGACCAGCGATCGCATCACCGCGTCGTTGGTGCGCATTTCGAAATTCAGCTTCTCCAGAACGTCGCCGCCGACATCGAATTTCCAGAAATGATACACACCGTAATTCTTTTTCTGGATGGGATAGGCGAGTGTCGCCTTCCCCAGGCGTCCTGTCGACGACCTCGCCACCGGCTTCGGTGATGATCGTCCATTCCCTCAAGGGCGCCGCTTTCGTCCTCTGGGGATACCTCGGGATCGATTAGTCGCCTAACTCGTACAAGGCCATGGTGTCCTCCGTGGCCTTGTGGCCCTGAACTGCTTTTCAGGGCAAGGAGTTAGTGTCATTCCCGCTCGCACAGCGGGACGGTCTTGTACTGAAAACCTCGCGAAAGGCAAGCACGCGACCTAG
>CAWCOD010000019.1:0-754880 GCA_963797055.1 uncultured Holophagae bacterium | reverse complement strand
TGGACGGCACCGATTCGGTCAACTCCTCGTGCGCGAGGGCGAAGCTTGCAAGTTCGTCGGCCAGCGTGAGGAGCGCCTTGGTGTCCGTATCCAGCTGGGCTCCTCGACTGGCGGCTTCAGCCGCCTCGGGAACCGTGGTCTGGAAGCCGGGTTCGGCCGGGAACCCGCCGAGGCCCGTGGTGTCCTGGGGGGCGCCGAGGATCAAACTCATCTGCCGTTGCCGCGTTCTGGCGTCGTCCACCGCCTTGGAGACGCGATCGAGGGTTGCCTCGCGCTGTTGGAGGATCTCCATCTGGAGCTGGTTCTGCTGGCGCAATGACCGGAGTTCACCGGTCAAGAGCAGGGCCTGGATTCCCAGAGGCGCCAGGACCACGCCCACCAGCATCAGAGCCGCCAGCAGGACACCGGCGGCCACGAACCACCGAAATACCCGGCGCGATAGAAAGTAATAACGCACCTGGCTTCTGATATCGGCAGGGTGGAATTGAATCTCGTACATCTGTTCATCGAAGGTACGCCCAGCGCCGGGCCGGTGACGTGACCGTGATCACTGCTCCATCGACCTCGCACTGCGGCAATAACCCGTCTCTCATCCTAACACGCGGCAGATCGAATTCATGTCATTGTGTTGTCGATATCTTTTAGATTCAGTATCTTAAGAATTTCAAACCGCTCGAAGCGAAACGGCCGGATCCTCTCTTGAGGTTCGCCACGCGGGTCCGAGGGAGGCCAGAAACACGAGTAACAGACACACACCCAGCACCGCCAGAAGGTGCAGAAGCTCCGGACGGAATGGAATCGAGTCCACCATGTAGACCCGGGCCAGACCCTCCGGGAAGCGGACGACGCGGAACACCGTCGCCAGCCAGCTTGCCAGGCAGCCGATGACGATTCCTGCGCAGACTCCGGCGCCGCCGAGGATCAACCCCGCCAGCACAAGGATGCGGCGAATCCGGGACGGGGTGGCGCCAAGCGCCTGGAGCATGCCCGCGGTGCGGCGTTTGTCGATGGCCAGCACGACCAGGGCGGAGCTGACCTGAAAGGAGGCCACGGCCACGACCAGAGTGAGGACAACAAAGAGGGACAAGGTCTGCCACCTCAATGCCGCGAACAACGAACGATTCATCTCTCTCCAGTCGGTGTAGAGCAGAGCCGGTTCGGTCTCTTGGAGGCGGTCCCGGACCGCGGCCACCGCAAGGGGGTCGTCGAGCTCGACCTCGACCCCGGACGCTCCGGCGCCGGGCAACGCGGCGACAATCGCGTCCAGGGGAGCCACCACCCAACTCGAGTCGAACTCGGCGAAGGCGAGGTGAAAGCTCCCGACCATATCCAGGTGGAGGGACGGTACCAGCCAGGACCCGGGCTCTGGAGGGAGGCGAACGATTGAGGTCTGCCCGGCCTGAAGCTGGAGAGATAAAGCGAGACGCTCGCCAAAAACCGCGGGGATGCCGTCATCGCTGGAGGGCCACCGGTCCATGCCGGTGTAGCTCGGAGGTGCGGCCACCGCCTTGACCGTGATGGGCATCGGGTTGGTGGGCCGTTCCGGATCGTCGATCAGTCCCGTCAAGTAGGCCACCGGAGTGGCCCGGCGCACGCCCTCCACCATCTCGAGCCGGTCGGCGATGGACCGGGCGATGGCAGGCTCGAGGGCGCGGGGAGAAAAGCCCACCACGTGGGCGTTGCCACGCTGGAGTGCCTCTGCAATGGATTGGCTGTAACCCGACATCAGCGCCAGGGTGATGACCAGCGCGGCGGTGGCCAGGGCCACCCCGGCGAAGGCCGCCAGCGAGGTTCCACGGAGCAGCAACCCCGTCCTTCGACGGAGAAAGCGCAGCGCAAGTTCGAAGTCCAGACCCACGGGGAGAGTGTAGCCCGGACTATTCGCGAGGTGTCGATTACCCGGGCGGTTTGATGGCCCTGTAGGTCACCGAACGGGCGACACCGGCCACGTCGGACGCGGTCAATCCGCGAGCGGCCATCATCCGCTGAACATCTGCCGGGATTTTGGTCGAGGCCAGGAAATCCACGTCCCTGAGGATTTCGACGTGGCCGAGCCCGGCATCCGCCAGCATTGCGAAATACCGGCTGCGTTCCATGGCGCCGGCGACGCAACCCACGTAAGCCAGGAGATCGTTGGAGATCTCTTCGGGCAGGTCACCGTCGAGAATGATGTCCGAGACCACGACCCGCCCGCCGGGTTTGAGCACCCGACGGATTTCGCGGAAGACCCTCGACTTGTCGGGCACGAGGTTGATGACGCAGTTTGAGGTGACGGCGTCGACGGATGCGTCGTCCACCGGGAGTTCTTCCAGGCGGCCCTGTCGGAATTCCACGTGACCGATTGCGGCCGCGGCCGCGTTGTCTCGCGCTCTGGCCACCATCTCGGGTGTCATGTCGATGCCGATGATGTGGCCCTCGGGTCCGACGAACCGGGCCGCCAGGATCGCGTCGATTCCGGCCCCGGAACCCAGGTCGAGCACGGTTTCGCCAGGTTGGAGTTCGAGATGATCCACCGGAGCGCCGCACCCGAGACCCAGGTTGGCTCCGTCGGGAAGAATCTCGAGGTCGAGTGGGGTGTAGCCGATGCCGAGCGCGGTCGTCCGTTCGGTTTCGGGTCCGCAGCATCCGGTGTCTGTGGAGCAACACCCACCGCCGCCGGCCCTGGCGATGGCGCCGTAGCGATCTTGAACGTGGCGAACAATGTCCTCGGAGTCATGTGTGTCCAGTGTCGGGTCGGGTTGCTTCGTATTCATGGTGGAGTGATCCCCTTTTCGGTGGAGCAATGTGTCATCAGGTGATCGAATGCGCCCGGGCAGCATCCTTCGCTTGCGGACCGAACCGCCGCGAGAAGGCGATCGAGAACATGGAGGGTCTCCTCCGCACCGGCCGGACCCAGTGCGTCGCTGACCGACCGTGCAAATTCGGCTTCTATTCGGGCGATGCGTTGGGCTGCTACGTGGCCGTCTTCGGTGAGCCGGGCCACGGTTGCGCGCCGGTCGGAAGGGTCGGGGGTGGTGTCGACGAGCCCGATGTCCTTCAGTCGACTCACGTTGCGGGTCAGGGTGCTCTTGTCGATACCGAGACGTCGGGCAAGGGTCCCAAGCCGCAGATCATCCTCGTGCTCGAGTGTCTCGAGGGTGGCCGCCTGAGCCACAGTCATTCCGCAGCATGCCAGATCCGCTCGTTCGGCCAGCGAGAACCGGCGAACCAACGCCCGAATGCTGTCCATCAGTCGGTCGCGGTGATCGTTCATGATTTAAGTTGTATCATACAATTAAAAATAGTACAAGGAACTCCTGCCGCGTGTCCTTGGCAGTTGTGGTTCGGTTTGGAAGATGTAAGATTGCGGGCCTCAGGATTGAGACGCGTGCGCGAATGGAATCCCTCCTCGTGGCAGTCCATGCCGGCAAAACAGCTTCCCGTCTATCCGGACACGGAGAAGTTGGCTGAGGCCGTTCGCCAGTTGGCGAGCCTGCCGCCGCTTGTGACGTCCTGGGAGGTGGAGCGACTCAAGGAACAGATTGCGGACGCAGCCGCGGGGCGGCGTTTTCTGCTCCAGGGTGGTGCGTGCGCCGAGAGCTTCGACGACTGCCGGCCCGAAGTCATCACCAACAAGCTGAAAATCCTGTTGCAGATGAGCCTGGTTCTGACCTATGGGCTGAAACGGCAGATCATCCGGGTTGGCCGGTTCGCCGGCCAGTACGCCAAACCACGGTCGAATCCACTGGAAACCCGTGATGGGGTCTCGTTGCCGCCCTACCGCGGCGATCTCATCAACCGCCTGCCTTTCACCGAGGTTGATCGGGTTCCCGACCCCGAACTGCTGCTCCGGGGTTACGAGCACGCGGCTCTCACCTTGAATTTCATCCGGTCCCTCGTGGGGGGCGGGTTCGCAGACCTCCACCACCCGGAGTACTGGGATCTGGACTTTGTCCGCCATTCACCCCGTGCCCTCGAATACCAGCGGATGGTGGAGTCGATCAGCGATTCACTGGGATTCATGGAGACCCTTGCGGGAAGCCGTGCCGGGGAGATGAGCAGGGTCGATTTCTTCACCAGTCATGAAGGACTACATCTTCCCTACGAGCAGGCGCAAACTCGCCAGGTCCCCCATCGGGACGGCTGGTACAACCTCAATACCCATTTGCCCTGGGTTGGCATGCGGACCGCGGAGGCGGACGGGGCCCACGTGGAGTATTTCCGGGGTATCCGGAATCCGATCGCGGTCAAGATAGGCCCCAACATGACGCCGGAGTGGCTGAAGGAACTGATCGACGTGCTGCACCCCGAGGATGAGCCCGGCCGGCTGACCCTGATTCACCGTTTCGGTCACGAGGCCGTGGCCGAGGGGCTACCGCCGTTGATCGAGGCCGTTCGCGCCACCGGGAAGACGGTGTTGTGGTGCTGCGATCCCATGCACGGCAACACCGAAACAACCAGTCAAGGTGTGAAGACCAGGCGCTTCGACAAGATCCTGTCCGAACTCGAACAGGCCTTCCACGTCCACAGCTCCGAAGGGTCATTCCTCGGTGGTATCCATTTCGAGCTGACCGGGGAAAACGTCACCGAGTGCACGGGTGGAGCCAGGGGGCTCACCGAGGTCGATCTCAGCCGCGCGTACGAGTCGCGGGTGGACCCGAGACTGAATTACGAACAGGCCCTCGAGATGGCCCTACTGGTGGCGCGCAAGATGGCGAAGCAGAACGGCCGGAAAATCTCACGAAATCCGACCTGATCGTCCTCGCGTCTCAGTGGCCGTGGGGTGCGTCGACGAAGTCCTCCGGATCGAAATCCGATTCGGTTCCCACCTTCTCGCGCACCTTCTGGACCAGGTTGATGTGCTCGATTTCCTCCTCGCGGAGTTCGGCGAAGAGTTCACGGACCTCGCTGTCCTTGAGCTCGGGCAGGGCGGCGTCAAAGAAGGCGTAGGCCTTCTTCTCAGCTTCATCGGCCAGGTCGAGCGCCTCGGAAACTGACATGAACGCCCTGGTTCGGTAGAATTCGGGCGCCTCGACATCGAAGATCATGGAGCGTTCCACGTCGCTCGGAGCATCACCGAAGAGCTTCTCGCGCCGCTCCGCAAGCTCCTTTCCGTGATTCGCCTCGTTGACCGCCATGAAACGAAAAAAACGGGCGACGCCGGGGGTGTCGTGGGTCTCCATCTGGTGGACGAACTCGCGGTAACGTTCCTCGGCCTCCTCTTCGATCAGGATGGCGAGGTCCAGTGCGTCCTTGAGAGACAGTGTTTTGAAGTCTATTTCCTGCATGTCGTGATCCTCCGAATGACGTGGAGACCGTGGTCGAACCGAGCCGGTCTCGAGCTGTTCCTGCGACCGGCACTGTGAACCGCACGCCCGTGGTTGTCAAGCGCATGTTTGCAGTTCCGATGCAGTCAATCAACCAACTATTGAATATAACGCGAAGACCTTCCCCTTCTCCTGCTCTTCCTTCGAAACGCAGACAAACTGCAACCCTGGACCTTCCTGAGGGACTTCCGTGAACCCGCGATCAGCCTGCCAGGCGTCGGGGCCGGCCTACCATCCATTCAGGCCAATCGCTGGATTGTACTCGCGATCGAAGGATCCCTCTGCAGCAATCGGGGGGCTGTAGGCGCGGCTATATTTTCACCACCTCGATTAACGGGCACGGATCCTCGTCCGTGTCCCGGTGAGCTTCTTCGTGAATGGCCTCGATCGCGCGAGCGCGTGTCGGGTAGACCGACTCTCTGCCGATGGTCGCGAGACAACCGGTCCGCTCGAGAATGTCGAGGATGTCGTCCTTGAGGCCGCTGATTGAAACCTCGTACCCTGCGCGCCGCAGATCAAGCACCAGGGCAGCAAGATCCTCCGCCGCGATCTCGTCCACGGTCGTCAGACCGTGGCACGCGAGCAGGATGTGGCGAGTCTCGTGGCGTGCGGCGACCCGCGCCCTGATCTCTTGGGCGACGAAATCCACGGTCGCAAAATTGAGTGGCCCGTCGATCCGCATCGCCGCGATGAATCGGCAGACGGCGAGACCATAGTGTTTGGCGTTGCGGAGCGAGCCGTCCGAATGGAGTGAAATCTCGACGACCCGTGGCAGCATCGGGGACAAGGGGCACGCCTCCTCGGTCTTTCCGCGATGGGCTTCGGCATAGAGACTGGCCACCGCCGAGTCGGCGGACGGGTAGATGTTCTCCAGCCCGATTTCGTCGGCGACACCGGAACGTCCGAGCTCCTCGAACACATGATCTCTGAAGCTGCAGAACGCCACCGAGAATTTGGCCCTTCGGAGCCGTTCCACCAACTCGAGGAGTCGTTGTGCGTCATGTGAACCGTGTCGTTCGAGGGTGTGGGCGACCAACAGGATGTGGGTCACCTCGAGCCGGTTCTTGACCCACTTCGTGAGTTCCAACTCGAGGGCCGCCGGGTTGGCCAGGATCATCGGTCCATCGAAGCGCAGGGCCGCGATGTGCGAACACAGTCCAAGACCGTGGCGTCGCGCCTCGCGCAGGCTCCCATCAGGATGGAGCGAGAGTTCGGTCACACGGGGCGCCATGGGTTGGAACGGACAATCGGGCTCGCTCGAGTCACTGTGCGCTTGAGAGTACAGGGAGGCGATGGCCGCGAACTGGTTCGGGAAGCGGTGGTCTTCGCCGATCACCTGGTCGGTGTCAATCCGGTCAAGGACGTCCAGTACTTCGTCCCGAAATCCGGAGAACGAGACCTCCAGCCCCTGCTCGCGGAGTCGGTTGACGACCTGAACCAGTTTCAACGCCCCGGAAGGATCGACTTCTGCGATGCCGTGGGCGACGAAAACCACCAGTCGGAGTTCGGGTCGTCCCTCCAGCTTCAGGAGGATCTCCTGCTCCAGGAATTCCGTGTTCGCGTAGGTGAGAGGATCGTCGAAGCGAAGCACCGCCATGTGCCTGCACAACGTGAGGTCGTGGCGAACGGCATCGCGCAGCGAGCCGTCGGGATGGACCGAAAGCTCCGCCAGCCGGGGCATCACCGTCCGATAGGGGCAGCCCGGCTCGGATTCAGAATGCGCCGATGCGTAGATCGCCGCGATGGCCTGTGCCTGCGTGGGGTACACGTGATCGGCACCGATGATTTCGTAGAGGCGGGATCGCTGGAGCACATCGATCACCTGGTCCTTGAGACCACAGAACGACACGTCGTACTTCGCTTCGCGGAGGTGTTCCACCAGGTGTCGCAGCATCTCTTCGCCCGAGGCGTCGACCTCGTTGATGCCCTCGGCGACAATCAGGACGTGGTTGAGATCCGGCAGTTCGGAAACCCGATCGAGGACCTCGTCTTCGAGGTAGGAGGCATTGGCAAAGTTGAGCGGCCCGTCGAAGCGGATGGCGACCAGGTAGCGGCATTGCTCGAGCCCGTGGCGTTTTGCGTCCCTCAACCCGCCGTCGGAGTGGGGAGCCAGACACCGCCACGCCCGGGCGCATGGTGCGGAAGAGATAGCCGCCCAGTGAAAGGGCCACCCCGATGAGGATTCCCCACTCGAGGTGGGGCGCGAAAATCAGCGTGCCCACGAAGGTCACGATCGACACGAAACCGTCAAACGGTTGCGTCCGCCACGCGTGGACGAAACCACTGACATTCAGCAGGCCGAACACCGCCATCATGATGATCGACGCCAGGACCGCTTGCGGCAGGTTATAGAGCAGGGGCGAAAAGAAGAGCAGGACGATCGCGACGATCACACCCGAAAAGACGTTCGACATGCCGGTACGAGCGCCCGCTTGCAGGTTGACTGCGGAGCGAGAAAACGAACCCGAGACGGCGTAGCTCTGACCCATGCAGCCAATGATGTTCGCTAACCCCTGACCGATCAGCTCCTGGTTCGGGTCGAGCTTCTGTTTGGTCCGTGCGGCCATCGCTTTGGCGATGGAGATCGCCTCCATGAAACCGAGGATTGAAATGATAATCGCCGACGCGATGAGTTTGGGGACGACCTGGAAGTTAACGGTGGGCAGGCTCAGCGGCGGAAGACCGGCCGGGATCGTTCCGACCACGGCCCCTCCTCCGGTCATGTGCAGATCGTCAACATCGAGCGCGACGTTGCCGACCTTTATCCGCCACACTCCGGTCTCGAGATCGAGCTCCGGCGTCGATCCACCCTGGGGATAGAAGCGGGATTCGCCCTCGGCATCAGCGGCCCGTTGAAATCGGAATCCTCTCAGCTCGGTTCGAAGGTCCGACACGTGGTGCTTGAGCTCCTCGATCCGTCCGTCGATCAGACCTGCCATCTGATGAAGCGCCAACGCTTTCCGCTCAAACTCACTCGCGCTCGCCTGATCCCCTTCGGACATGAAGCTCTTCGCTGAGCGCTGTTCGTGGCAGCGCACACACTGTTCGCCGAGAGTCGCTGTGCTGCTCGTCGAGCAGGGTGTTGCCGGCCGCCCTCGCTTCTTCCAAGAGCCGTTGCTCGAGTGTCGCGTCGTTGAACTCGGCGACGAGCTCCGTGACCCGGTCGGACTCGATCTGGCCGAGCCGGACGTTCTCGTTCTTCTCGAATCCCAACATCGCGGCAAGCGCCGTGGTGACCACCACAGCCACGAGGACGTTGGGGATCCTCGGGTTGATCCTCTTTAACGAAATCATGATCGCGAACGACACCATCGCCATGGCAAGTGTCGGCAGGTGGGTGTAATCCAGGGCGGCCACGCAGACCCTGTAGATCGTTCCGTAGTGATGCTCCGCCTTGTCCACGTAGACGCCGAAGATCTTCGACAGCTGGGAGGTCGCAATGATCAGGGCGGCGGCGTTGGTGAAACCGTTGACAACCGGATGGGAGAGGAAATTGACGATCAGGCCGAGACGAAGCACACCGAGCGCGAGTTGGAAAATGCCGACCATCAGCGCGAGCAAGATCGCGTAGGCGATGTACTGCTCGCCGCCCGAGGTTGCGAGCGGTTCGAGTGCCGCGGCGGTCATCAGCGACACCACCGCGACCGGACCCGTCGCCAACTGCCGACTGGAACCGAAGAGGTTGGCGACGATCGGCGGCAGGAAGGCAGCGTAGAGCCCGTAGTACGCCGGCAGACCGGCGAGCTGGGCATACGCCATCGACTGGGGAACGAGAACAAGGGCAACGGTGAGCCCTGCTACGAGATCGCTCCTGAGAAAAGAAACGTTGTAGTTTTCGAACCATGTGAGAAATGGGAAGAGCCGTCGCAGAAGAGTCATGCCCAATATTCTCCAACTCCCGCGAGTATACGTCACCACTTTCTTCTTGCGATATTTGATAAAATTCGCAAGTGATTGATGCGACAGTTTGACAGCCACGTTGGCTGCTGACAGAATTCTATTGCCTGCGACGGAACGTCGAGGTAGAAACCGAGGGAGTCGACAGGTGGCGGTCATCACGATCGACAGCGCGACGTTTTGCCACGGTCCGGAATTGGCAGAATTGGTGGCCGAGCGTCTGCACCTGGACCGCCTCGCGGACGAAACGGTTTTCGCGAACGCCGCCGAGCTCGCCGGGATGGACGCAGCGAAATTGGCCCGTATCGTTTACGGCCCGGCTGCGATCATTCCGATCGGAGCCCGCGACACCGCCAAGGGCATCGCAGCCCTTCGCGTCGCCATGATCGAGGCCGTCGGTGGAGATCGCCTCGTGTACAACGGTCTCCTCGGACACCTCGTGCCCGCGTCGCTCAC
This sequence comes from uncultured Holophagae bacterium, assembly GCA_963797055.1. Taxonomy (GTDB): domain Bacteria; phylum Acidobacteriota; class Thermoanaerobaculia; order Thermoanaerobaculales; family Sulfomarinibacteraceae; genus FEB-10. The sequence continues at coordinate 745,221 of CAWCOD010000019.1, read as the reverse complement.
TCACGTGATGCGGGTATGCCTCGCAGGCACCCCGGCCTATCGCCTGTCGGAGGCGGAGGAACAGGGGGTCGGCAAGCGCGAAGCCAAGAGCCGCATCAAGGCCGACGATGACGCCCGAGCCACGTGGATCGACATCGTGGTCGGTACGAGTCCGTGGGACTCGAGCATGTACGACATCTTCGTCGCCATGGACAAAACCCCTGTGGACGAGACCCTCGATCTGATCTGTACCCATGCGGATCGGCCGGTGCTGGCGATAACTGAAAACGGTCAGCGGACTTTGGATGACGTTCGTCGTGCCGCAGCCATAAATCTCGAGCTCGCCCGCGAGGGCCACGACGTTGATGTGGTCTACAGCTCCGGTTGTGCCACTGTATTGATCAAGAAATTCAGTATCTTCAGAGATCGGCAACAGAGGGAGTTCGAAAAGATCGCCCGTCGGGTCGAGGGCGTGTCCTCGGTCGATGTTCGGCCGGGTCCGCGTTTCAAGGAGCCGGACATTTCGTTCAAGATGGACCTCGACGTGCCGTCGAAAGTGCTCCTTGTCGACGATGAGCAAGAGTTCGTCAACACGCTTTCCGAGCGCCTCAGGACCCGCAAGATGACGCCGGCGATCGCGTACAACGGCGAGGAGGCCCTGGCGATGATCGCCGACGATCAGCCGGAGGTCATGGTGCTCGACCTCAAGATGCCGGGCATCGACGGCCTCGAGGTGTTGCGCAGAGTCAAGAAGACCCACCCCGAGACCCAGGTCATCATTCTCACCGGGCACGGATCGACGGCGGAGGAGGAGTTGGCGGCCGAGCTTGGAGCCTTTGCCTACCTTCGTAAGCCGGTGGATATCGAGGAACTCACCAAGACCATGAGGGAGGCCTACAGCGCGATCGAGGCCACGCGTGGAGAAGACGACGGCGACTGAATATATGGAGGACCTCTCCGAACACAGCGACTTCGTGTCGACCACCAAAGCTTCCAAGCCAGAGGTGTCGGCTTCGCGGGCCAGCATACAGGCCTATCACCGGCTTCATCGGTTGGTGGTGCTTGCCGCGGCGGCCGTTTCCCTGGTTCCGCTGTCCATTACCATGGTCATCAACTATGTGCAGTTCCGCGACGCCTTGCAGGCCGAGGCCGTGGAGCCGATGGCCCGACTCACCCTCAACACGAAACGATCCCTCGAACTTTTCCTCTCCGAACGACGCTCCGCCCTGACATTTCTGGTTCACGAGCGCCCCTTCGAGGAGCTCTGCAGTCCAACCTCTCTCACTCGGGTGATCTCGAATCTCAACCGTTCACTGGAAATCGGCGCCTTTGTCGATCTCGGGATCATTGATGACACCGGGAGCCAGCTGTGTTACGCGGGGCCCTACGAACTTGAGGGTCGCGACTACTCCGACCAGGACTGGTTTCACGAAGTCGCCCGACGCGGTACCTATACGAGTGACGTCTTTCTCGGTTTTCGCAACTCCCCGCACTTCGCCATCGCCACCAAGCACGACCGTTCCGATGGAGGGTTCTACATCCTGCGGGCGACAATCGACGCCGAGATGCTGAGCGAACAGATCTTGACAACGGGTCTGCAGGCCATCGATGACGTTTTTCTCATCAATCGCGAGGGAGTTCTGCAGTCGCCGTCACGTCAGTATGGCGAGATTCTCGGCGTCATTCCCCTGCCGGTTCCGCACTATTCTCCGAGTGTTGAGGTCCTTGAGACGGAAGAGGCAGACGGCCGGACGATCTTTGTGACCTCGGCATATATCCAAAACTCGCCCTTCATTCTTGTCCAGATCAAGCCCGCCGAGGAAGCGATGGGGAGGTGGTTCACCCTTCGCAGCGAGCTGTTGGGGTTTCTCCTCGTCAGCGCCGGTCTGATCTTGGCCGTGATTTTCTGGGGATCGGGTCAGTTCATCAGGCGTATGCGGGAGTCCGACGAACGCCGAACGGCCCTCTACCACCAAATGGAATACAGCAACAAGCTGGCCTCCATCGGGCGTCTTGCCGCCGGTGTGGCTCACGAGATCAACAACCCGCTTGCCATCATCAACGAGAAGGCGGGTTTGATGCAGGACCTCGTCACCATGGGAGACGCCATGCCGCCGAAGGAAAAGCTCCTCGGATTGGTGGACTCGGTGCTGCGTTCGGTGTCCCGCTGCCAGACGGTGACACACCGGTTGCTGGGATTCGCCCGACACATGGATGTCCAGGTCGAGACGATAGATCTTCACGTGCTCCTTCAGGAGGTTCTCGGATTTCTGGGTCGTGAGGCCGAGTACCGCAATATCGACGTGTCGTTCGACGTGGGCGAGGGTCTCCCGACCATCGAAAGCGATCGTTCACAGCTTCAGCAGGTGTTTCTGAACATCCTCAACAACGCCCTGGCGGCCGTCGACAATGGCGGCCGGATCAATATCAGTCTCATGAAATTGGATGACCACAGGGTGACCGTCACGATCACCGACAACGGCAGGGGCATTCCAGAGGGTGATATCAAGCGGATATTCGAACCGTTCTTCAGCACCAAGGGAGGCAGCGGAACCGGACTCGGGCTGTCGGTCACCTACGGCATCGTCAAAAAACTCGGTGGCGAAATCGCCGTCAACAGCACGGTTGGCCAGGGAACGAGCTTCACCGTCATCCTGCCCCAGAGAAAGGCGTAGATTGGATGTGTGCTCTTCGGGTCTTGTTTGTCGACGATGAGGAAGAGTTGATGTCGGCGGTCGTCGAACGGCTCCAACTGCGGGGGATCGAGGCACAGGGTGCGACCACCGGGTCAGATGCCCTGAATCTGATTGAAGAGACGACCTACGACGTGATCGCCGTGGATGTCAAAATGCCGGGGCTCGGGGGGCTCGAGGTCGTCCGGCGGGTCAAGGAGCTACAGCCCGAATTGCAGGTGATTCTCCTGAGCGGTCACGGCTCGCGAGACGATGCCGAGGAGGGCCGACGACTCGGCGCCTTCGACTACGTCGAAAAACCCATCGATATCGACGTTTTTATCGATATTCTGCGCAAAGCCGCAGGGTCGGTGAAATCGGTGACCCGGTGAGCGACTCCCAATCCCGCCGGAAACGCAACGAAAGTCTCGCCTTCTTCGGTACGATGATCGCCGGCCAGTCCCACGAACTCACCAACGTCCTCAACATCATCAGCGAACTGGCGGGCCTGCAGCACGACCTGTTGGCGGCCGGGGATGATGATCGGCCCATCGACCATTCGAGACTTCAAGAGGTCGCATCCAGGATCAAGGTCCAGGTCGATCGAGGCGAGACGATCATTCGCAACACCAACCAGTTCGCCCACAGCGTCGACCTGCCGGTGGCGGTCTTCGATCTGAAGGAGGCGATCGACAGGGTCCTGTTCCTCGCTGAGCGGTCGGCACGGCTGGCCCAGGTCGAGTTGATTTCGAAGGTGCCCGAGGGGTCGATAACCCTCGAGAACAATCCGTTCTGTCTTCAGCAAGCCGTGTTCATTTGCATCGATCTCGCTCTGAAGTCCGCCACCGATGAACGAAGGGTCACAGTGGACTACAGTGCGGGCGAGGATGGGACGGAGATCCGGATCGTCTCGGCCGACACGCTGGTACACGACGACTCCGTCAACGACAGGCTCGGGTTCCTTGGGCTGCTGCTTGCCGATCTCGGCGGGGTACTCGTCAAAGGCCCGGGAGAAGAACCGCACAACGAATGTGTTCTCCACGTGCCGCTGCATCCGGGCGGCTCATCCGGCTCGGTTGCGTCGGCCCTGGAATGAGCCGGCGCCATGGCTGAGCGGAGCTGGTACAGTGCGATTTCCGGAGCGGACGGCCGGCAGCAGCGGTCGGAAATGGAGGCGGGTCATGCGCGTCGAAAGCGTCTTGTTGGTCGATGATGAGGTGGAGTTCGTTCAGACTCTTGCAGAACGGATGCGGGCACGGGGACTCGACGTCGAGTACGTCACCAACGGCAAGGACGCCATCGAGTCCGCCAGGGCGAAGACCTACGATGCGGTGGTTCTCGATGTGGCCATGCCTGGAATGAACGGCATAGAGACCCTCAAAATTCTGCTCCAGGATCATCCGGACCTCCAGATCATGCTGCTCACCGGCCAAGCCACCATCGGCGACGCGGTGGAGGCGACCAAGCTCGGCGCGGTGGACGTTCTCGCAAAACCCACCGACGTCGAGACGCTGGTGGAGAAGATCCGCCAAGCCAGAAAGGCGCGTCTCTCCCTGGAAGAGAAACACACCCTCGACGAGATTGACAAGATCATGTCTACCAAGGGCTGGTGACCTGATCCGCAATCCTCTGGACAAGGTCAGAGTCGCGGTCGATTGCGATTACATCAACACATCCATCAACGCCGGTCGGAGTTGCATTCAGCCTGCCTTCTCGAATCGATCGAGGTTCAGTTCGCTCCCCAACACCAGCATCACGTCGCCCTCCTGGAAAACGTAATCCGCGTTTGGCATTTCGTCGACGATCTCCTCCCCGTCATTGTTTTTTCGCTTGATGAGCAGGAGGTTCACACCATGTCGTTTCCTGAGGTCGAGCGAACCGAGGCTGTGGCCAAAAAAACTCTCCGGAGCAGGAACTTCGGCCAAGCTCATCCCGCGAACCCCCGGGAGGGCTCGAGACGACGGGCCATTCCCCACGGTCCCGGCCATCGTCGATGCCATGTCGCGCTTGAGGATTTCGCCATTGTAGGCCTCGATCACATCCTGCGGCCACAGCGTGCCCACAAGCCGTCCGTCATCGATCACCGGCGCCATGAACCGATATCGACCAAACCTCCTCATGACCTCGTCGAGCGGATCGTCCGGACCGAACACCGGATATCCGTCATGCCTCATCATGTCCTCTGCGATCACCAGCCCTCGAACCAACTCCGGATCGGCCATCAGCGGTCGAATGTCGTCAATGGTAATCAGACCGGAGAGTCGCCGGTCATCGTCGGTCACAAAGACCGTATCTCCCGGGCGTTCGACAAATCGAGCGATCACGAGCATGAGATGATCTTCGCGTCGGACCTCGTTGACCTCGGTCCGCATTGCGTCGCGCGCTTTGAGTTGGCCGAGGACATTTGCCGAGTATCCGCCGCGGATATCGACTCCGCGCCGAAGCAGCTTGAGGGTGTAGATCGACGCCTTCTGCATGCGTGTCGCCAGCAGAGTGGCGATGATGCAGCTGATCATCAAGGGCAGGATGATCTTGTAGTCGCCCGTGAGCTCGAAGATCATCACGATGGCCGTGATGGGAGCGTGGGTCCCCGCCGCGACCACGGCGCCCATCCCCACCAGTGCATAGGCGCCGGGGTTGCCCGACGCGTCAGGCCACAGTGAGTGCACAACCGTCCCGACCGCCCCGAAGCGCAACCGCCTCCATCACTTCCGGCACACCATGCCCCTTGGCCTCGGCAGCAAACCGGACGATGATCAGCCCGACAACCAAACCGCCCACAGTCGGTGACAGCACCTTCCACCAATTCGGGAGGTTTCTGAGGTAGTCGAGAGTGACGTTGTCCGTGTTCCAGGCGACGATCTGAAAGAGGCGTATGCACTCCCGAAATCCTACCGCGCCGAGACCGCCGAGCAGCCCAATGACAATGGCGACAAGCACCATGTACGAGTGTTCCGTGTACTTCAGGAACAGGTGCACGCGCTCCACCGCTGCACGAACCGCGATGACAACATTGGAGCGGCGTCCACCGTTCATGGGGCAAGTCTACGCGCATCGATCATTTTTGGGAGGCCGGTCTACTTCGGAGTCTGACTACCGCGCCTGACGGGCCCAGTCTGGACTCCTTCACAGGCAGATGCCGGTCGGTCAGTCTGAACCCGGAACGCCGGGCACCGTTTGCTTTTCGGTTGTCAGGAAGACGATTCGTTGGTGTGGAGGCTCTGGATGTCGGTACGCATTTTCGCGCGGTAGCGCTCCACCGCGGTCGGGTTCGTTCATGACCATGTCGAGCTGTCGGGTGTGCATCAGGAGGTAGCCGACCACCCTTAGGTCCCGCTCGACATCGATTCGCCCCGAGGCCTGTGCGACGCGCAGTGACCACATCCTCGGTGATGGCGACCTCGAAACCCAGGTCAGCGAGGATGTCGCCGATGAAACGGGCGCGGGCTACCTTTCGCTCGAGATCGGCCGCGCCGCCTTTGAAGGAGAAGCTCAGGTAATTCTCCTCGGGACGCGATCCGGCAAGGGCCTCCACGTTGGAAAAGTGGAAACCGAAGCGCGACTGCAGGTTCATGAAGTACTTGGAGATGATGAAGTAGTTGCGGTTGGCGTAGGGCTTTTTGAACGGGTTCGCAAGAGCCGGGTTGGTGGTTGCTTCAAAAAGGACCGAAGCGAGGCCACGGCCGCTGACCGCCGGTGGCCCTTCCCAGGGAATCGCCACCATACCGTCCCACAGCGCCAACATTGGCCGGCAGGCGATGTCCTCGAGGCGGACATATCGTCCCGTGACAGAGTGTTTGAACCCCCCCTCGAGGTCGAGGACCCACCACTGCATGGGGACGTTGTGATGAAGCTGCTTGCTGGCAAACTCCGGAAACGGGGTTTCGGCGCCGAATGCGAAGATCTCACGCACCGCCTGCTCGTGGCAGAAGCGGGTGATGTCGTGAAGCGTCCGACAGCTGGCGGGCTTGAAGTCGAGACTGTCGGGGTCGACGAGATGGAGCGGTGAGATATGACGCAGTACTCTCCGAAGCACGTCGTGGACTGGGGTGTTTGCCATTGACCGTGGCAGGGGTCCGGAGGTTTCGGTGAGGAGTGACTCAATTCGGCCCGGATATACCGAATGCCCGGCGGCATCAACTGTGACTTCGGCGCCCTGTTCGAGTGCGGCGAGCGATCCGGCGCCGAGGATGGCCGGTACCCCGAGTTCCCGGGCGACGGTGGCCAGGTGACCGGCGACCCCCCCCTCCTCCGCGAGGACCGCGGCGACGCGGCCGAGGAGGGCTGCCCACCGAGGCAACGGCTGTTCGAGAACCAGGACGGCCCCCTTGGGACAGGTCAAAGCGTCGCCGTCGCGGCGTACCCAGTGAACCGGACCGGCGGCCGTTCCGGGGCTCGCGTTGACCCCACCGTCGACCAGGACCGGAGGGGTGCCGGCAGGCGGTGAACGGCGCTCGGCCGCGGTCGATTGGGCCAGCGGGCGGCACTGGAGGACCACCACTTCGCCGTCGTTAGTGATTGCCCACTCCACGTCGACGGGTGTGCCGAAGTGGGTCTCGAGGCGCAGAACGAGATCGGTGATCTCGAGGGCCTCTTTGTCGTTCAGCGATGGTCGGTTGCGGAGGTCGGGCGAGACCTCGGCGCGTTGCACACCTTCGACGGGGTCGAGGAGGAAACGGGTCTCTTTTTCGCCAATTTCACGGCGGATTATGGAGTGCGGTTCCGCCCGCTGGGTCACCAGTAGATCGCTGGCGAATCGACCGTCGACAATCGCCTTCGGCAGCCCCCAGGCTGAGCTGATGTAGACATTGCGGTCGTCGCGGTCGCTGGGATTCCCGGTGTAGGCGACGCCCCCTGCGCGCGCGTCGATCATCTCCAGACAACCGACGCTCATGGCCACATCTTCGTCGCGGAGCCCGCGCTGCAATCGGTATTGCATGGCCTGCGGTGTGTATTTGCTGGCTATCACCTCCAAATAGCTGTCCAACAGGTGCTCCCGGCGAACATTGAGCAGCGACTGGTACTGGCCGGCGAAGGACGCCTCGGCGGAGTCCTCGCCGAGGGCGCTCGAGCGCAGGGCAAACTTGGTTTCGGTGGCAGGCCCCGCGAGCCGCGCCCCGGCGGATTCGATGGCGTCAACGATTTCCTCGGGGAGCTCGGCGGACATCAACAATCTCTGGAGCTCGGAGCTGAGGGCAAAAAGCTCGTCGAATTCTTCGGGTTGATGTGCCAGCAGGAGACGGTCGATTTCCGGTTGAAGGTCATTGGCCGAGATCAACTGTTCATACGCTCCGGCGGTGACGACAAACCCCTTCGGAACCGACATGCCGACCACGTTGGCGACCTCACCGAGGTTCGCCATCTTGGCGCCGGCGACGTCAATGTGATGTTGATCGACCTCGGCGAGCGGCAGGACCAGAGGCGTGTCCGAGGGAGACGGGCTGGTGGCGAGTTCGAGGTCGATGCAACCCTGGATGTCACGCAGGCGTTCGAAGAGCAAGGTGAACTTGTCGGGTGCAAGGGTATCGAGGTGACGGACCATCTGATACACGCTGACCCCGATGGCGGTGCAGTGGGAGCGCACGAAGGGCATGCCGATGGTCGTGCCGCACCCGGAGGCGCGCTCCATAGCCGCCATCAGTTCGAGTGCCTTGGTATTTGCGGCCAGCAGCAGGCGCAGAGCGTGGTACCGGGTTTGAAAGACCCCACGTGCCTCCTCTGGATCCAGCCCCTTCCCTGGAGTGCCCCGCACGCGCTCGATGAGGTCTCGCAACCAATGGGGACTGCGCATTCTTACAACCGCCCGGACGGGTGGGTCACTCCTCGCCACCGGATTCGTTCGTCTGATCGCTCAGCCGACGGATCTTCTCCTCCTGGAGCTCTTTCTTACGGTGGGCGTCCTCGATCTTGTAGACCAGCTCGTCAATGTTGACCGGTTTGAGGAGATAATCGAACGCCCCCATCTTCATACCCTCCAACGAAGCCTCCATGCTGGCGTGGCCGGTGAGCAGGATGACCTCGACGAGGGGGTGAGATTTCTTGATCGACTTGGTTGCCTCGATTCCATCGAGATCCGGCATGCGGACGTCGAGAACAACAACATCGATAGGGTTGTCGTTGAGGTTAGCGAAGGCTCTTTCGGCTCGGGTCGCAGTGAGAACGTCGAATCGACGAACCGTGAGCCGTTTTGCCAACGTCCGGACGAAGGCCTCTTCATCGTCCACCAGGAGCACCGAGATGGCCATCGCCAATACCTCCTCAGCCGCCGCGCGGATCGCGCACATTGAACTGCTTCAGGTCTCGATGTCCATCCTATCGCGAACGCGGTGAAGTCAGTGCGCCGCCAGCTCGAAACCGAGGCCCTCGAATATGTACATGATCCCGTATCCGTACCACACGGTGTACAGCACGTAGAACACCAACGAGAAGAGTACCGTGCCCCACCTATCCTTGATTGCCTGGGCCTCGATCCCATAAAAGTTGTAGGCGCACTCGACCGTTTTTGCCTGCACGGTGTGGGTGAGCTGAGCCGCGTCGAAGAGCTTCTGCCTGTTGAGGTCCTTCTCCATGGCGCCCAGGGCCAGCCACCATGTGTGGAGAGCGGACCGTGCCTCCATGTTGTATCGGGCGACGAGGTCTTCGCCGCGATTGTGGTAGGCCGATTCGGCATCTTCGAGGCAGACCGAGAATATGGCCTCGAGGTCGCCGTTGACCATCAGATGGTCTCCCTCGACCGCCGTTGTCGCGCCCGCCTTTGAGAAGAGCTGTTCGGCCGACTTGGCGGTGCCTGGATCCGTCATTTTGAGGTTGAGCGTCACGACCTCGCTGCCGTGCTCCTCGATCACGTGCTCGACCTTGGGTATGTAGTAGGCCGAGCCCTTGGAAATCGAGTTGTAAAGATTGTCCAGGTAGTTGAGCGCGTTGCCGCCGTCGAAGAGCGGTAGGAAGATGCCGATCATCACGGCGATGAACGTCGCCAGCAGGAAGGCACCGATGCCGAGCTCTTTCTTCTTGATTGTGCTCATGACGACACCTCCGTCCCACGGAGTCTTCCGAGGTTGGTGAAGAAGGTCCAGAAGACCCATAGGGCGAAGCCTCCGATGACCAGGAAGAACGCCCAGATTCCGATGCCGTCCAACACGCTGACGATGGCGGGTGACAGCGAAATGACCTCGAGATCCGAGAGCTTACCGGGAAGGGCGAAGATGCGATTGATGAAGCCGGCAAGAACCGCCATCGCGTAAAAGCCGCGGATCGTGATGCCCTCGACGACCTTGGTCACCATGGCGCCCACCTGGACCCCGAAGAGGGAACCGATGAGCATGCCCATCGCCAGCGTGTAGAAGATGAAACCGTAGATGGCGTACTGGCTGATGGCGGCGTAGCCGGCGGTGAAGACGATCTGGAAGATATCGGTTCCAACCGTCGTCATGGACGACACGCCGAGGGTGTAAACAAAGATCGGGAAGGTGAGGAATCCACCTCCTACGCCCATGATCGCCGCCGCGAAGCCAACCAGAAAACCGCTCGCGATCAAGAACCACGCCGAAATGCGGCGCCCTCCGGGTACCAGGTTCTGATCAAACGTGATCATTGGCGGTGCGTTGATTGCCTGCAGTTTTTTGGGCAGATTCCCGAGGTCGGCCCCTTCCGACCGTCCGCCGTGGGCGTCGCCGCCGGCGTCGGATTTCTTGCGGGCTTTGAGGTAGTCGGTCATGGCGTATGTGCCCAGACCGCCGAGCATCACGGAGTAGATCGTGGTGATGAACGCGTCAGACAGCACCGGGTTGATCTCGTAGAGGACCCGGTTGATGACCCCGCCCAAGGTGGCGCCGCCGATAGCGCCGATCAGGAAGGTGAATGCGAGCGGCACCGAGACATTGCCCAGCTTTCGGTGGATGACGCTGCCCATGATCGCCTTGGCAAAGATGTGAAAGAGGTCCGTGCCGACGGCGAGAATGCCCTTGATGCCGGCCGACATCAGAGCGGGAGCGATGATGAACCCGCCACCCGCACCGATGCAGCCCGTGATGAGCCCGGCGCAGAGCCCGATCAGAATCGAGGCGATGAAGATCCCGGTCGAGTAGAAGGCCGGACTGTAGGCTTTCTTTCCGCCAAGAATATCGGGCAGGGACTGCCCCGCAACGGCCGCTTGATCCATGACCTGGGCAGCCGCCAGCGGTCCGAAGATGAAGATTGGGACCACCAACAGAACCAGGATCAACAACCTCTTTGGGTCGTTCACGATCCTATTTGAAGTCTCCAGCTCCCACGCCGCGTGAGCGCGGGTTGCCGCGGTCATAAATTCTCCCAAAGCCTTAAAAAAACTCACGATTCCCCTCCTCGAAAATCGAGTAAAACACTGGGTACAGGTCGCCAAATAACCGTCATGAGTAGGGTCCTCCACCCGAGTTCAGTCAGGCTCCGAACTCAACGCGGCACGAATCCTCGCGATCAGCGGGTCAAGGCCGATTGGTTTGATCAAATAGTCGAAGGCCCCATGGGCGATGCCATCCCTCGCAGCGCGCTCCGAGCCGTGACCGGTCAGGATGATCACATGAAGAGCGGAGTCCATCCTCTTGAGGACCTTGAGGACCTCGATGCCATCCATGTCCTCCATTTTCAGATCCACGACCGCGAGGTCGAAATCCCAATTTCGCACAGCGCGGATCGCTTCCTCGCCGCTGCTCGCAGTCGTAACCTTGAATCCGCGATGAGTGAGTCGTTTGGAGAGCACCTCGAGGTATCCCACCTCGTCGTCCACCAGCAGTAGTCGGATCGCTTCCTGGGATTCAGCCATGATGTCCCCTCAGTCTCCTCTCCTGAGTCCGATGAGGGTCGCTCGAGCTTCCAGGATCCTGTTTTCGTGTTCGCGTTTCTTTTCGGCCGCCACGTTCAGTTTCGCGATCAAAGTCTCGAGATCGCATGGCTTCATGAGGTAGTCGAAGGCGCCCTGCTTCATGCCCTCGATTGCAGACTCCACCGTGGCGTGACCGGTGAGCATGATCACCTCGATGAGCGGGTGTTCGTCCTTGATCCGTGCGAGGGCTTCGAGCCCGTCCATTCCGGGCATTTTGACGTCCAGAATGACGACGTCGGTTGTCGTCGGCCCGCCACCGCCGAGTTTTTCCAGGGCTTCCTGACCGCTGTGGGCGAAATTTACGCGAAAATCCCTCTTGGCGAGGCGTTTCGCGAGGGTTTCCACAAACTGGGCCTCGTCATCAACAATCAGCACAGATGCCTTAATCATGATTTCTCTCCCTCGATCTCAGATCCAGCCGCCGCGTTTTGCTTGGCTGCATCCCTCGGGAACGCCACGGTGAATGTGGTGCCCGTTTCGATTTCGCTTTCCACCGTGATCGTTCCACCCATCTTTTCGACGATTCCGTAGCAGATCGAGAGGCCGAGACCGGTGCCCTGTCCAACCGGCTTGGTGGTAAAGAATGGATCGAAGATGCGGGCGATGTTGGCCTCGGGGATTCCCTTCCCGGTATCACTCACCTCGAGAACGACGTCGTCCCCCGCCGTTCGAGTGGAGACGGTGACTGTTCCTCCCGGTCGTTCGATGGCATCGATCGCGTTGTTCACCAGATTGAGCAGGACCTGCTGGAGCTCTGAGGGTGCAGCCTGGATGGGCGCCAGATCCGGACTGAGCTCGGTCTCAATGCGGACATTTGCGTATCGGGTCTTCTGTGAAGTCAGCCCGATCACTTCGTCGACGAGTTCATTGAGCATGACGACGCGAACCGTCGGATCGGTCTTCCGGGCGAAGCTCAGGAGCTTGTAGGTGATTTCCTTGCAGCGGTCGCCCTGGGTGCGGATTTGTCCAACCGCGCGTTCGATCTCTTCAAGATTGCCGCCTGAGACCGGCTCACCTTCAGCAAGCAGATCATCGATCCAGCCAGCCTCCTGAACCATGATTGCCACCGGATTGTTGATTTCGTGAGCGATTCCCGCGGCAAGCTCGCCGATGGAAGCGAGGCGCCCGGTTTCGATGACCTGATGCGTCATGACCGTCCGTTCATGGTGGGCCTCAGCAAGGCGTTGGGCGAGGCGTCGCGAGATGAGGTAACCCATGATCAGCGCAACGACGGAGACGATGATCAGTACCGCTATTGCAAAGCCCCGGACTCTGTGGAGCTCCTCGTAAGCGTCCGAAGTTTCCTGTTGATAACACAGGAACCACTGCGCGTTTTTGAGGGGAGCAATGGTGAAGATCGATGAACGGCCGAGCTGATCCTCACCATCGATGACGAATATCCGGTCGGATCGAATCTGCCCATCGAGGAGGTCTACGTAGGGAGAGCGGTTGAGTGCGACTTCGAAGCGTGGGTTGGTTTGAAATTCGCCTTTTCGATTAATGATGAATGCAAAACCGGTATGACCGATTCGAATATTTTCGACCAGGGCGTTAAAGGCCTCGAAGTCGATGGTGGCCTTGACGATGAAGAGCTCGCCCCCAACCGTCCGCTGAGTTGCAACAATGAAATGGGGAGTTCCCCGAAGACCGGCGAAGACGTCGCTGACGTGGCTCTCGTTGGCGAGCGATTGTTGGAACCATGGGGCGGACGAGTAGTCAGCCATCTGGAGGTTGAATGGTCCGGCGTAGGCCACCTGGATGCCGTCGGAGTTGATCAGTCCGAGATCGACGAATGCGCCGTGGTATTCCTCTCGCATGAGGTTGAGCACCTGGCGCAGAAATTCGGGTTGGCTCAACCTCTCGATGGGGTGCTCTCGGGCGATGACCCGGACGTCGCTGAGACGGTCGCCGATAAACGAGTCAACGATCAGGCTATGGCGCTCGATGATTGCCATGAGCTCATTCTCGACCTTGCTGTAGTAGACCTTCTGGAATTGCTGGAGGTTGATCGCACCTGTGATGACAAGAGGCGCCAGGACGATCAGCGCCAGTCCTGCCACAGCTGTTCGGACACGAATCCGCGGGATGTTTTGGTGCTCGGAGCCGTCAGGTAACGTCATAGGAACTCTGCACCTTCCTTTCGACGTCTCAAGAAATAGCAAAGCACGTGCCAGGCCGGCCCGGTGCATTCCCAACGGCCTTCAATTCAGCAAATCCAGCAATCACTGGTTTTCCTCGGCCATTGAGCGAGCGGTTCCAGCGTCAGAATGTCGAAATTCTTTACACTCGTGTCAAAAATTTTGTCAGCCGCGCATCATGAAAGACCGTGCTTGCGCATCTTGGCGAGCAGGGTAGGCCGTGACACTCCGAGCAACCGAGCGGCCTTGGATCGATTGCCGTCGGTGTGGCGCAACACCGCGGCAATGGTCTGGCGGGTGACGCGATCGGTGACGGTTTCGAGCAGATTCGCGGGGTTGTCGATCAATGCTCGCCGGAGGCCCCTGGAGAGAACCTCGTCGATCGGCTGAAACGGATCGGTCGGCCGCTCCTGGGCGCCCAGCAGAAGACGCTCGATCGTTTCGGGCCCGACATGCTGTCCGCGGCTGAAAATGAGGCACTGCTCCATCAGGTTGGCGAGTTCGCGGACGTTTCCGGGCCAACCGTGAGCACAGAGAATCGGATACGCGTCGGCGGCCAACCCGGGATTGCGGACGCCGAATTCGCGAGCGAAACGATCCAAGAAGTAATCGCACAACAGCGGCACGTCATCGAGCCGTTCGACGAGGGCCGGGAGGTGTATCGGCACCACGTTGAGGCGATAATAGAGGTCGCCCCGAAAGCGCTCGTCAGCGATGGACTCCTCGAGGTCTCGGTTGGTGGCGGCGAGAATTCGCACGTCCACCGGCACCGGTTCCCGTCCACCGATTCGCTCGATCCGTCGGTCCTCGAGCAGGCGCAGCAATTTTGCCTGGAGAGGCAACGGCACATCGCCGATCTCGTCGAGAAACAACGTGCCACCGTTGGCCTGCTCCACTTTGCCGATGCGGCGCTGGACGGCTCCGGTGAATGCGCCCCGCTCGAAGCCAAAGAGTTCGCTTTCGAGAAGAGTCTCCGGAATGGCGGCACAGTTGACCACGACGAATGGACCCTCGGACCTGTCCGAGTGCTGGTAGATCGCTCTCGCCACCAGCTCCTTGCCGGTGCCCGATGCACCGCGGATCAGAACGGTGGTATCGGTCGGCGCGACGCGGCCAATCGCCTTGTAGATTTCCTGCATCGGCTTCGAGCGGCCGATGATCGCCTCCCCGGTCTCATTCCCCATGACCTCAGCGATGGCCACCGGGGACCGCATCAGGCGTCCAGCTTCGAGCCCCTGGGAAACCGATTCGAGCAGGTCGTCTTCGGTGTAGGGATCGAGCAGGCAGTCGAAAGCGCCCGCCTTGATGACCTTGATGGTCTCCTCGGTACCCCCGCTCGACGAAATGACGATCACTGGCAGCTTCGGCTCAGCCTTGTGGATGGCCACCACCGCATCATCCCCGTCCACTCCATCCATGGGAAGGCACATCACCACGAGGCCGGGATGTCCCTCGCTGACCTTCTCAATCGCATCATCGATCGAGCTCGCGAGGGAAACCCGGTGCCCTCGATCAAGCAACAGCTTCTCCAGCGATCGTAATGCCTCGCCGTCTCGATGAACTACCAGCACGCGATCCATGACCTAGAGAATATCGCGGAAACCTCCGGCTGCTACCCGACCCCGATCATTTTGGTGCGAGCACGGTTGTCATCGCGTCGAGGGCGGCACCGTCGGCAAAGGCGAACAAGCCGTCACCGACCTCGAGCTGGAGTTCCGGCGGCGGGTTGACCTGCAGTTCGCCGCCGCGCTCCACGGCGAGCACGGTGGCGCCGGTGCGGTTGCGGATGTCGAGTTCGCGGAGGGTTCGTCCGGCGGCCGCCGACTCGGCCGGAACCGGCACTCGGTTGACGCCGGGCAGCTGGCACAGCGCATCGAGGGTGAGATGGCCGTGGTTCGCTTCGCCCCGCAGCAGGCCGTAACCCTCGCGGCGCAGCGCCGCCTTCTCCCGTTCGACCACGTGCGGCGGGGCGCCGTAGAGACCGAGCACCCGCCCGGTGAGCTCGAGCGAGGTCTCGAACTCCTCCGGAATCACCTGGTCCGCACCGAGGGCAGCCAGCGGCTCCACTTCGCGCAGATAACGGGTACGGGCGATGATCTGCGCGTTGGGGTTGAGGCTGCGGGCCGTCTCCACCACCTCGCGTGTGGACGCCGCGTCGGCCACCGCCGCCACCAGACCGCGCGCCCGGCCCATGCCCACCGCCTCCAGGACCTCGGCCTGGCGGGCGTCGCCCTCGAGGGCGTGGCCGCCTGCTGCCCGTACCTCATCCACCGTGTGGGGATTGAGGTCTACAACCACGTGCGGCACCTCGAGCAGGCTCAGGGCGCGGGCGACGTTGCGGCCATTGACCCCGTAGCCGACGATGACCACGTGATCGCTGAGCTGAGGGACCGGCGGCGTGGCAGCTGAGTCCAGCCCGCCGCCGGGCGATGCGGCGACCGGCATCCATCACGAAGGGCGTGAGCACCATTGTTGGTACCGCGATGGCCAGGAACAGCTGCTGTTGGTCGGCTGGGAGCAGGCCGAGCCGGCTCGCTTCGGCGCCGATCACGATCGAGAACTCGCCGACCTGCGCCAGGCCGAGACCGACGGCCGCCGCGGCGGCCGGGTTCCGGAGAAACGGCCACGCGACGCCGGCGGTCACCACGGCCTTGAGGGCCATGACCCCGGCCACCAGGCCGATGGTAAGCAGCGGCCTCTCAACCCACAGCCGCGGTTCAACCAGCATGCCCATGGAAACGAAGAACAGGCTGTTGAAGACGTCGCGCAGGGGCGTAATGTCGTCGATCATGCGGCCCACATACTCCGATTCCGAAACCACCATTCCGGCCAGGAAGGCGCCGAGGGCCATTGACAGGCCGAAGTGGCCGAAGACGAGAGCGGTGCCGACGGCGGTAAGGAAGATGGTGAGGGTGAACAGCTCGCGACTGCCGGAGGCAACGATGCGGGCGGTGATCCACGGGAACGCAAATCGGGCGCCCAGCACCGTCATCACGATGACTGCGACCGATCGGCCGAGCAGCCAAGCCACCTCGCCGACGGTGGCCGCGTGGCCGGCGAGCAGCGGCAAGGCGAGCATGATTGGCACTACTGCCAGGTCCTGGAACAGCAGCACCGACACCATGGTGCGGCCGGGTCCGGTCCCGATGTCGCCTGATCTCTCGAGCGACCATAGCACCAGGGCGGTGGAGGACACCGCCACCATGCCGCCCCACACCGCCGCCTCGGCGGCGGGTCGGCCACCAGCCACCGCTACCCCGAAGGCGGTGGCGCCGGTGAGCAGCACCTGCATCGAGCCGCCGCCAAAGACCGAGCTGCGCAGCTTCCACAGGTCGCCGAGGCGCAGCTTGATGCCGACCGTGAACAACAGCAGGATAACGCCGACCTCGGCCACCAGCTCGATCTGGTGGCGGTCTCGGATCAGGCCGAGCCCGCCCGGGCCGATCAGGATGCCGGCGACAATGAATCCAACGACCGGGGGTACCTGGAATTTGCGCAGCAGCGCCGCTGCCGCAACCGCCGCCGCCATCACCAGCACCAGCTCCGTCAAGATTGCGTGACCCATGAGCACAGTGTAAACCCCCTGCCGCACCCGTGCCGGTGCCCAGATACGTACCAGGATGGATGGGCGGGCCCGTTCCCTAATGGCCTCACATGGTGTTCTCCTCCCATTGCGGAGGGGCGCGTCGTGTGGGCGCCGGTCGAACGCGATCACGAGCTATCACAGCCTGGAGATCGTCGATGACGACGTCACGAGGGCACGGCCCGACGCGGTGCGGACCATTGGGTGCCTTTCAAGATGTTGTTGTTGAAACCACTGTTCACAATGCTGCGGTCCGAAGCCGATGGGGCCGCGAACGCGTGCGCCGATAATGACGCCGGACCGCAGGTCCTGTTTGGCGCCCACGCCTGCGACATTGACGCCTTGAAGATCCTCGATCTCCTCTACCTGTCCGACTATCCCGACCCTTACTATCGTCGCAACCGCGAGCAGCTGGTGGTCGCCGTGATCGGTGTGGTGCGCCTCCAGGGAGCATCCACCATTTTGATCATGACGACGTTCTGTCGCTCGCCCACCGGGCGGCCACGGTCCATCACCTCGGGCTGTCCGAAGGCCTGCGGTGGATCCTCCACGCACACCCTGAGATGAATGGTGTCCGTTTCAGCCTTTGGGGAGTGGAGCCGGAAACCCCGTCTCCAATCGAGGCTCTGAGTGAGGCCGTCAAAGAGGCGGTATGCCGGCTCGCAGATGAGATTTTCGTCGCGATTCAAGATGAAATGTAGCTTCGGAGATTCTTGGATTTCAGGTCTTGTCTCCAGTAATCGCGTCGGGCTGAACAGGCCGGTCAGCGTTCGAGGAGGCGAACCCCCCCTGAGGAGGTCTCGGCGCGAAGCAGGACGGCCCCGGGTCCCCCCGTCAGCTCCATGTGTCGGCCGCGGTCGGAGGCCACGCCGGGGAAGTCGGAGTGGATCCCGCCTGAGGACACGGTCACGTTTCCCCGGCGAGCACCGTGCCGGCCGGAAAGGCGAGCGTCACACTGCCCGAACTTGCGTCGGCAACGACCTCGGCTCCGGCTGGGATCGCTGTCCAGCTGAGCCGAAATGCTGCCCGAAGAAGTGTCCATGGAGGCATTGCCGAGCAGACCTTCGAGGGTGATCGAACCCGACGATGTGTCGGCATGGACCGAACGCGCACCGCCCTTCACGTTGATGCTGCCGGATGACGTGTCCGTCGGACGACTTCGGCGGGCCGAGTCAGCTCGATGACCACCGAGCCCGATGAAGAATCCGCCGAGACCTTCTTTGCGGCGCCGCTCATCCGAAAGCTCCCCGATGAGGCGTCACAACTGACGTCACCGGACCCGAAGTCTCCCTGTGCTTTGAAGCTGCCGGATGATCCGTCCACAACCAGGTCGAGATCGGGCGGCATGGCCACAGTCACGATCCCCTTGACCTTGGCTGACCCGAGGCCGCCAAAGCCCTTCTTGGTGGAGCGAATCAGAATGGTGTCGCCCTCCTCGCGAAACACCGGATCGAGCGCCGCCAGTGCCTTGTCCGCCTTCGGATCAGTACCGGTGGCCTCGAGGTGGACCGCCACCTCGACCGTGTCTCCAGGTTTCACAGTGACCTCCACGGCGTGGAAGGACACGTCGATCTTCAC
Source organism: uncultured Holophagae bacterium (assembly GCA_963797055.1). Lineage (GTDB taxonomy): Bacteria > Acidobacteriota > Thermoanaerobaculia > Thermoanaerobaculales > Sulfomarinibacteraceae > FEB-10. The sequence continues at coordinate 726,411 of CAWCOD010000019.1, read as the reverse complement.
GGTGTGACCCTTTGGCGCCGGGAAGACGTGCGAGCGGTCCAGCGTCTTGGTCGCGGCCGCAGCTGTGAATGACGCGATCGTCACCAGAAATGCGAAGAGGGCGGATCGATACCTCATGCTGTCCTCCCGGTCGTGAGAATCCCGTGCTCGGCAATAGAAACGTATTGGGGACTGATTGGTTCGCGCGAATTGTTATCCCGTCCAGCAGATCCGAGGTTGAGGTGCTCCGCTTGATGGGTATAACCTCGGAGGTCGGAGGTCCCGAGTGGTCCGTAAGCGGCTGGTTCTTGCAGTGCTGGGTGTCGCCACCGCGGCCGGGCTGGGTGTCGATTGGGCCGTGGCCCAGTCCGCTGAGGTTTCCGACATCATCCGCCAGATCGAAAATCCCGAGGCGCGGCCCCAGCAGGCGGTGAGGGCGGTCAAGTTCAAGCTCGATACCGGTCTCGGAGTGGTCCACCTGAACGACGGCATCCTGGTGCCGTCGAGTCCCGTAGCTGGTCGTACCGTTGAGTTCGTATTCGTTGGCGACGGCAGGGTTGTTATGGATCCCGAGGACGAGGTGGAGAGAGGGCAGCTGGAGGTCTTCACCGGTTCACCGGTGCTTGACGAGTCCTTTGGTCGGGCCGTCTTCGTGATTGCCCTCGATGCAGCTTCGGAGAAGTTATCGGAACTTCCACCGGCGGCAGATGATCCAAGGATCACGACGGCGGTGGAACTGCTCGACCGGTGGCATTCGAGCCCGGAGCGCCGCTTGCTTGACGTCGACGAGCGGCTCCTGCGCGATGGCGTCGAAGATCCGCTCGGGCGCGGATTCTTCTGCGGTGCCTTCGAAAGCGAGACGCTGGGGCGATTTCTCTGGGTGGTGGATCCACTGGCGGAGGAACAGCTGACCCTGGGCCAGTTCGTCCAGCCGACGTTGACCGACCGAGAACGCCGGCAGGCGGTGCGCCACTTGGAGAGGGAACAACGGCGCGGCAAATTGATCGGTCGTGAGTTGGGTGACCTGGGGATCTGGGACACCTGGGTTTCGGTACCTCTGCGGAACGCGGCCGGCGATCCAACACCGGGGACGCAGGGTGTGGAGTCACGGCATTACGCCATCTCGGCGGAACTGGAGGGGAAGCGGCTCGAAATGGTGGCGAGTGTTCGGATCGACATGGATGTGCTGATCGAGGGGCTCCGGGTCGTGACCCTCGACATGGACGGAGATTTGATCCCCGCACGGGTGACGGATGGTGAGGGTGTGGAACTCGAATTCACTCGCAGCCAGGATGAGTTGACGGTGTTGCTTGCCAGCCCGGCAGCCGCCGGAGATGTGCTGACCGTAGAGGTGGAGTACTCGGGGCGCCCATTCGACCGTCTCGCCTCCGGCGCCTACCGCCAGAGGCGGCCGCTCGGCTGGTATCCCCATGCCGGATTCATCGACCGCGCGACCTATGAGCTCGAGATCCGGTGGCCGAGGAAGTACCAGCTCTTCGGAAGCGGAGCGGTGATGGAGGAGGGCATTGACGACGGTCGGCGGTGGCAGCGCCGTGTCCTGGATGTCCGTGTTCTCGGCTTCAGTTTTGAAGTGGGCGATTACCAGGTCGCCAATGGGGCGCTCGGAAAAACCCGCATAACGGTTGCCATCGACCGTCTCGGTCAGAACGTGTCGCCCAACCTTGCCGAGGACGTGCTCGCCGATGTCCGCGGGCCGCTCGCCTACTTCCAGTCGATCTTTGGACCCTACCCGCTCGACCGACTTGTGGTGGTGAGTTCGCCGCGTGGTTTCTCACAGGGGCTGTTGGGATTCATCACCCTGTCGACGGCCGGCATCGTGGACTGGGACATCTGGAGTGATCTCCTGGGCTTCGAGGACCGTCGGCTGCTGATCGCCCATGAGCTCGGCCATCAATGGTGGGGCAACCAGGTGGGTTGGCCGGGTTATCAGGGACCAGTGGATATCGGAAGCCATGGCGAATTACTCGGCTTTGCTGTACGAGCGGAATCGCCTTCGGATTTCCACCGAGGAGCGAGCCGGGAGGGGACCGACAACCGGTTGGAGAACCGCCCTCGAAAGCCGGACCGCAGATGGCAGACCGGTGGAGTCTCTGGGACCAGTGGTGATAGGAGCGAGGCTCAATTCGTCGCTCAGCAGCACGGCCTACCAAGCGATCGTGTATCAGAAGGGCGCCGTCGTCCTGGACATGCTCGCCAGACTCTATCGGGAGGAAGTATTTCTCGAGATGCTCAAGAGAGTCGTGGAGGTGGCGGGCGGGCACATTATCACCACCGACGACTTCCTGACCATGCTGCAACAGCTCGGCGGGAACGATCTGCAGTGGTTCCGAAGGCAGTACGTCGATGGAACCGGGATGCCGGAGATCAGCTATCGGTACACCGTCGATGAAATTGCCGACGGCCGCTGGGCCGTGGCGGGAGAGGCCGAGCAACAACCCTCCTTCCGGGTCACATTCGGTGTCGTGGAGCGCTCCGGGGGGCGCCTCGATGTGATGCGCTCGACCACGGCCCGTCTCGATGTGGCCGATTCGGTGCTCGTGGTGCCATTCCAGATCGGGGTCAGAGGCGATAGCGATTTCGGGCCACTGGGCGGCGGAGTTGCTGATGGACCGCGGATGGTCTTTACCGGCCGGATCGTCCTCGAGGGGAAGGTGTCGCCGTTCCGACTGGAGATGGACCAACAACCCGAGATCTTCTGGCTCGATCGATATGGTGAGGTCTTTGGCCGGTTCATCGCCGCCGACCGGTGGCCGCGACGGGCCGCCCTCGACCGGGGAGTGGATCTGTTGGCGGCGGGCGATACCGACAGGCGGAAGAGGTTCTCGAGTCGGCTTTCGAGAAACCGGTCTTCGCCGCGGACGAGAAATGGCTTGGGTTCGAGGTGGACACCCAACGCGAATCACGGGTGGTGGATGCGTCGATCCATCTGATGTTGGGGAGGATGTTCCTCGACGACGACCGCATCGAGGAAGCTGCCGAACAGCTGGAGATGGCTGAAAGACGTTCGGAACGGCAGGATCGCTGGCGTTTCGGTCGGCAGTTGCTGCCGCTGAAGGCTCGGTTGTTCATGTTGTCCGGAGAGCCCGATGCGGCCTACCGCGTCCTACGGAAGGAGTTGGGTGGGCGTCGTGCGCTGGAGTCCGCCGAGGCTTGGGCCCTGTTTGCGGCGGCGGCCAGCCTCACCGCGCGGAACAAGGACTATGCCCGTGCCTGTGGTCGGGCGCTGGAATTCGGGGTCGACCTCGGGCCGCTCCGGTGTCCCTGAGGGCATGGCAGATCTGTGGAGATCGGACGATCAGAGTTCCTCGAGGAGGTGGATGAACTCGTCGTAGGGCAGCGCCTGCCAGCTTTCGGCGCTGACCGCGCCCTCGGCCCGTGAGATCAGAGAGACCTTGTGGGCGGTCTCAACGTCCGGGGCGTCGTAGATGTCCATGAAGTCGTAGGCGCCGAGGATCGCGTAATGGGAGATCCATCGGACCTCCGGGCATGAGCTCTTGACCTTTTTCAACCAGGCACGGCCCATGGCCCGCCGAACTTCGGCGTCATGGACGGCCTCCGGAGCGAGACGGGTCATCAGGACAAACGTCGGCATCGTGCACCTCCCTGACTTGTATTTCCTTAAATGTAGCGCTTCCGGCGGCGGGGGTCACCCGGAATGTTCGGGACTCGGGGCTCGGATCTCGCGGGACTCGGGGCTCGGGACTCGGGACTCGGATCGCACGTCGCGGCCCTTCCGAGCGCGTTCAGCTCCGCCGTGGTCGTCGGGACGATTCATTGCGCTCCGGGGTGGGAGGGGGATCCGGCATCCGGCATCCGGTATCCGGCAACGGTAACGGTTTCGGGTTCTGGATGGGTGTGGGCAATTCGAAATTCGAAATTCGAAATTCGGAATCTGGTACGGTGGGGGATCTCATAGCCCCATAGCCTCATAGCCCCATAGCGAGGGCGGGCGGGGGGCCCAGCCCCTACTCATCAAAGAGCGTGGGCTGATCCTCCTCGTCCACATCGGGCACGGGCAGGGAGTCAGGGGTGTCCGCCTGGGGGTACTTCGACGGCATCACCCTTGATCTTCTTCATCTTGGCAACGGCTTTGGGCGCGAGCCTTCGGCCGCGAGCCCCGACGCCGGTGACATCGAGCTGGGACAGGTCGAAATCAGCCTCATGAACCCGCTGCCTCTTGTGCGGCACGAAGACCATATGGACCGTGTCGTTGGAATCGCCCTCGATCAACAGATCGACCCGGCCCTCACGATCCTTGATGAGCTCGTACTCGCGATCACGGATAAACGCCTTGATGTGGATCCGTTTGCCATAGACGATCTTTTGCTTTGTTCGGTAGACCACCGTGAAGGCGGCACCCTCTTCCGGGTCAAAGACCTTGCAGTAGATGACATTTGGAACCAGCACCTTGTCCTCCGGCCCGATGATCCGGTACGACCCGTCGCGCGAGACGAGGAGGATCCTGTCGTACTCGCTGACGTTGAGCTGGTACTTGTCGCCTTTGACCGAACTGCCGAAGAATCCGGTGGACGGGTCGTATGCGACCCTGATGTTCTGCCGCGAGACTGCTCGGACATCCACCGCCTCGAAGGTGGCGATCTCGGTTCGTCGCTGAAAGTCCCCGCCGTATTTTTCGATCAGGTACTCGAGGTACTCGATGGTAGTCGGTGTGAGCCGGCGCAGCTTGCCGCGCACCTGTTTGATGGCCTTGACGGTGGTGGTGATGTCGCGCAGGTTCTTCTCGATGTCGAACCGTGAAATGCGGCGTATGGGAATCGCCAACAGTCGGTCCACGTCCTCGTCGGTGACCTCACGTTCCAGATGCTCGAGGTGTGGCGCGAGGCCCGTTCGAACCTCTTCGTGCACCTGCGCTTCGGTGGTCGCCTCCTCGATCCTCTTGTAGATCCGATTTTCGATGAAGATCCGTTCGAGATCGAGCCAGTGTTTCTTGTCGGCGAGATGCTGCAGCTCGAGCTCGAGCTCGGCCCGGATCGTGGCCCGTAATTGGTCGGTGAGAAAGCACAGGGTTTCGCTGACGTTCAGCTCCACGGGCTTGCGGTCTTTGATCATGACGGGGTTGCAGGAGATCGAGACCTCGCAGTCGGTGTGGGCATAGAGCTGCGGGATCACCTCGTCGGAGTAGACGCCGCGCGGCAGGTCGACCTCGATCTCGACCCGGTCGGTGGTGAAGTCGTTGATCGCGCCGATCTTGATCTTGCCCTTCAGGGCCGCCGATTCGATGGACGCGATGACGCTCTCGGTGGTTGTGCCGTACGGGATCTCTCGGATGACGACGGTCTTGTCGTCCTTTCGTTCGATCCGGGCTCGCACCTTGACCTTGCCGAAGCCGTCGTCGTACTCGCTGACGTCCACCAGTCCCCCGGTGGGAAAGTCCGGGAACAGCTCCATAGGCTCGTTGCAGAGGATGCTGATCTGGGCGGAGAGCAGCTCGCAGAAGTTGTGGGGGAGGACCCGGGTCGACATGCCCACCGCGATGCCCTCGGCGCCGAGCAGAAGCACCACCGGCAGCTTGGCGGGCAGCACAACCGGCTCCGAGTTGCGGCCGTCATAGCTCGGGCGGTATTCGGTGAGTGCCCGGCGGAACATGGTTTCCTTGGCGAGCTCGGTGAGCCGGCACTCGATGTATCGGGGTGCCGCCGCCGGGTGGCCGGTCACCACATTGCCGAAGTTCCCCTGCCGCTCGATCAGAAACTCCTTGTTGGCCAACACCACCAGTGCGTCTCCGATGGACGCGTCGCCGTGCGGATGGAGCTTCATGGTGTCGCCGATGACGTTGGCGACCTTATGGAACTTGCCGTCATCCATTCGTGACAGGGTGGCCAGGATCCGACGCTGGACAGGCTTGAGACCGTCGCGGAGGTCGGGGATCGCCCGGTCCACGATCACGTAGCTGGCGTACTGCAGGAAGTTGTCGCCCATCAGGGGCTTGAGCCGGGTCATGTGTTGTGCGCTCTCGCTTGGTGGGTTATGCCCCGGGATTCGGGATTCGGGACTCGGATGGAATCAGACCTCGGAGGGTTCCCTTTTCTTCGAGAGAATCCGAGTCCCGATCCCCGAGTCCCGAGGCCCGTCCTCATGCGATATCCGAGATCAGATTTTCGATGATGAAGTCACGTCGCGCCGGGGTGTTCTTGCCCATGTAGAAGTCCAACGCCTGCTTGACGTCGCCCATGGAACCCACGGTCACCGGAACCAGACGATCGTCGGTGGAGATGAACTGTTTGAACTCCTGCGGACCGATCTCGCCAAGTCCCTTGAATCTGGTGACCTCCGACCCCTTGAGGCGGTCGGATGCCGCGTCGCGCTCGGACTCCGAGTAGCAGTACGCCGTCTCTGACTTGTTGCGCACCCTGAAGAGGGGCGTCTCGAGGATGAAGATGTGGTGTTTCGTCACCAGCTCCTCGAAGTAGCGCAGGAAGTACGTCAGCAAGAGATTCCGGATGTGCATCCCGTCGACGTCAGCGTCGGTGGCGATCACCACCCGGTTGTAGCGCAGCCCGTCGAGGCTGTCCTCGACGCCGAGGGCGCGCATGATGTTGTAGAGCTCTTCGTTCTTGTAGATCGCCTCGCGGCCGAGGCCGTGGGTGTTGAGGGGCTTGCCCTTGAGCGAGTAGATGGCCTGGGTCTGGACGTCGCGTGCCTGGATCATGGCGCCGCCGGCCGAGTCGCCCTCGGTCAGGAAGATGGTGGTTTCATCGCGCCGCTTGCCCTTGGGATCGTTGAGGTGGACCTTGCAGTCGATGAGCTTCGGAATCCGGATGGCCACCTTCTTGGCGCGCTCCCGGGCCTCCTTCTTGATGGACGACAGCTCCTTGCGCACCCGCTCGTTGTTCTTGATCTTTGGCGATCAGCTGGTCGGCGGCCTCGGAGTTCTTGTGGAGCCACAGCACCACCTGCTCGCGGACCGCGTTGACGATCCAGGAGCGGACCTCGGTGGATCCCAGCTTGTTCTTGGTCTGGGATTCGAAGACGGGGTCCTGGATCTTGATGGCCACGGCGCCGATGAGGCCGTCCCGAACGTCTTCCCCGGCAAAACCGTTCTTGGCAAACTCGTTGACTCCCTTGAGAATGCCTTCGCGAAACGCGCTCTGATGGGTGCCGCCGTCGTTGGTGTACTGGCCGTTGACGAAGCTGAAGTAGGTTTCGCCGTAGGTGTGGGTGTGGGTGAAGGCGAACTCGAGTCGGCCCTCGGAGTGGTGGACGGCGTCGTAGACGCACGGCTCCGACCCGATCTCGTGGTCCAGGAGGTCGGCGAGCCCGGATTTGCTGTTGAACTTCTGTCCGTTGTAGTGCAGCCCCAGGCCGCTGTTGAGAAAGGAGTAGTACCTCAGACGGTCCTCGATGTACTCCTCGCGCCACTCGTAGTCGCGGAAGATCTCGGTATCCGGGATGAACCGGATCAGGGTGCCGTCCGTCGCCTTCGGGTCCTTGCCGCCCTTCTGTTCCTCGATCTTCTTGCCGCGGCAGAATACGGCTCGCTTGAACTTGCCTTCCCGGTAGCTGATGACCTCGAACTCGGAGGACAGGGCGTTGACGGCCTTGTTGCCGATGCCGTTGAGACCCACCGAGAACTGGAAGACGTCATCGTTGTACTTGCCGCCGGTGTTGATCTTGCGAGACGCACTCCACGACCTTGCCGAGGGGAATGCCGCGGCCGTAGTCCCGGACCGAGACCTCGGGTCCGTATCGGGTGATCTCGATCTTGCGACCCTTGCCCATGATGAACTCGTCCACCGAGTTGTCGATGACCTCTTTGAGCATCACGTAGATGCCGTCGGCCGGGTTCGAGCCGTCGCCGACGCGGCCGATGTACATGCCGGTGCGCAGCCGGATGTGCTCGAGCGCATCCAGCGTCTGGATCGACTTTTCGTCGTAAGTGGTCTTTTTGCTGCGCCATCATCGCCTTGATTACGCCCCTTGTCCGGCCGCTAGAATAGCACCCTCGCGGCGGGTTTCGTGGACTACGCCTTTGTTTACCAAAACCGATTCGGATCGTATACCGTATTGACGTTGTGAGCGCGGTCGGGCCCGGCCGATCGACGCTCGATTCCAAGGAAGGATGGATGATGCTCATGAAGAATGCCCTCCCGCTCTGCGTCTGTGCGTTACTCGTTTTCGGGCTCTCGGCCTGCGGCGGAAACCAGGAGGACGCCACCTCCACCAAGATCAAGGTCGAGTCGCTGGACGATCTGCCACGGATGGTTTATCCCATCGAGGGATCGGCCTCCGAACTGCTCGTGTCGGACGATTTCATGGCGTTCGCGGCGCGAGTGAGGGCCGAGCAAGAGCGGCTCCTCGACGACTACGACATCCAGGACGAGACAACCCTGCAGTCGATCTACGGCACCATGCGCCGCATCGACTTCCTCGAGGGCGACTACGAGGCGGCCGTCGCCTGGCTCGACAAGAGTGTGGCTCTCGAGGACAAGGAAGCCTCGCGGCTCACCGCCGGACTTTCCATGAGGGCGTGGGTGGCGGCCCGCGACGAGGTGGACCCGGTCGATGACCCGGAAGCCTTCAGCGCTGCCTTTTCGAAACACCTCACCGACATGGTCGAGGCCATGCCCTGGGAGGTGGTCCAGGACGACCTCGAGGGGACGAAGGGTTATGCGGAGTACATCAGCGAGAACCTCATTCTGGGCTCGGTGCAGAGTGAGCTGGACCCGGTGGTGGCCAAGACCGGCGAGCTGACCGAGGACGCGGCACGGGGTCTGGTGGGTATGAGATACACCATGGCGGCCTTCCTCCCGGTCAAGGACGAGGTGGCTGCGGTCTACAAGGAACTGATTGATGCCAACCGGGTGGTGAAGGCAGACATCTGGGCGGCTCGCGCGGTGACCCTGGACAAGAACAGCGGCGCCCAGCCCGTGGTGATCGGCATCTGGGATTCCGGAGTCGACGCGTCGGTCTTCAAAAATCTCACTGTGGACCAACCCGAACGAGCGCCTCGACGGCACAGACACCGACGGCAACGGCTACGTGGACGACGTCCACGGCATCGGGTTCGATGTCTATGGCCGCCGGACGCCGGAACTTCTCCACCCCGAGGGCGACATGGAGGGCAGGGTGGACAGCGCCATGGCCTACATGAAGGGATTCATGGATCTCGGCTCCGCCATCGACAGCCCGGAGGCCACTGAACTCAAGAAGTACTTCTCTACCCTTCAACCCGAGGAGGTCAAGGCACTTCATCGAGGCCATGTCCTTCGCCTCGCTCTACATGCACGGGACCCACGTGGCGGGGATCGCTATCGAGGGCAATCCCTACGCCGAGGTCTTGATCTCACGCTACAGCTTCGACTACCACACGCCGCGGCGGCTGCTCACCACCGAGATCGCCGAGGAGTACGCCAAATCCCACCAGGATGCGGTGGACTACTTCAAAGCGGCACGGTGTGCGGACGGTCAACATGAGCTGGGGCTGGACGCTCAAGGAGGTGGAGGGTGTGCTGGAGGCCAACGGCGTCACCGACCCGGAGGAGCGGGCGGCCAAGACGCGAGAGATCTTTGGCATCCTCAAGACGAGCCTTCGTGATGCGTTGGCGTCGGCGCCCGAGATCCTGTTCATCACTGCAGCCGGCAACTCGGACAACGACGTGGAGTTCGACGAGGTGATCCCGTCAAACTTCGACCTGCCGAATCTGATGGTTGTTGCTGCCGTGGACCAGGCCGGAGATCCCACCGGCTTCACCAGCGGCGGCGACAACGTTGTGATCTATGCCAACGGCTTCGAGGTGGAGAGCTACGTACCCGGTGGTGACCGGATGGCCGCGTCCGGGACCTCCATGGCGTCGCCCAACGCCCTCAATCTGTCAGCCAAGCTCTTCGCCCTGGACCCGAGCTGACACCCGCCGAGGTGATCGACCTGATGACCGAGGGTGCGACACCGCGGGACGGTGACGCATCCATGCTGCTGCTCCACCCGCAGCGGAGCGTGGAGTTGCTCCGGAAGGACTTCTGAGTCGAGCATTCGATCAGAACGCAGAACGAGCCGGCGGGGTCTATCCCGCCGGCTTTTTTTGGTCCGGAGTGAGGCTTTCCGTGACGAATCCCCTCGCTCCGCGAGCCACCGACGCGGGGGTTCTTGGTGGTGTTGGTGCAGGCCTCTGGTCTGTTCCCGGGAGGGTCAATCAAGGCCGAATTGCAGCCGAGACGGCCGCACCACAATAACTCTCGTTCGTTTCTGTTCACTGATTTCGTGGCGCCCATGTTCCCGTCGCGCCCACTTGTTTTGGGTGGACCGGGGGACCTTCAACTTTCGACTTTCAACTTTCGACTTTCAACTCGGTGGGTGGGCGGCCGGGTCCACACCTTCCACACCGGCTAGGTGGTGGGTCTACCACCCACGAACTGGATGCCACTCATCCACGACTTCGGTACCGCGAACGACGTGATAGGTCTCGAAGCACGCGGCGGAGAGGCATGAGTGGTTGGGCACGATCCGAAACCGCGTGCCGGGTTGCCACGCCGGGTCTAGGGGTCCGTCGGAGTGAAGTACGCCGTGCTCCTGGGACAGCGATGTCACCCTGAGGCCGGACTACGGGCCGGCAGTCGTGTTCCGCCACCACCACCCCGAAGCCGCAGTCCGGATCCACGTGGGTCGGTCCGGGATCCTCGCTGAGGGCCAGGGCGCCGGCGTCGACCACCAGCCGCTGGGCGTCCGGGTAGACGCCGATGACCGTCGTCAACACCGAGAAGGCGACGTCGTCCAGTGCGCAGCTGCCGATGGCGGCCTGGAAGGCGTCGAAGAAGAGGTAGTTGCCGGGCCGAATCTCGGAGATCCCCGGCAGCCGGTCCACGGCGGTGATTGTGGGGGTCGAGCCGATGCTGATCTCGGCCACCGTCAGGCCCTCGCCCCTGAGCTTCGCGGCGAAGGTCACCATGATGTCCCGCTCATGGGCGGCGACGTTGGCCGCCTCGGAGCGGTTCCGACAGCTGTAGGACTGACCCGCGTGGGTCAGGATGCCGCGGAAGTCCACGCTGGCTCGAGCGGTGGAGCCGCCCCGCGAGTGTCACGGCCTCCGGGCTCTCGGGATCCACCCCGGCCCGGTGCAATCCACAGTCCACCTTGAGGAAGACCGAGAATCGGAGGTCGTGGGTTTGGGCATATGCCTCCAGCGCGTCCACCGACCCAGGGTGATCGACGATCAGGTGGAACCGATTGCCGTCGGGTGAGCCTGGCGCACTCTGGGACACCTTCGGCGAGAGCGGCACGGCGTAGGTGATGTCGTCAAAGCCCGCCTCGGCGAATACCTGGGCTTCGGCGAGGGTGGAAACCGTGATCCTCCGGGTCAGACCCGCGGTCTGAAGCTTCGCGGCTTCGACGCATTTGTGGGTCTTGACATGGGGCCGAAGGCACACCCCGAGTTTCTTCGCCCTGTTTGTCATCCACGCTGCGTTGCGTTCCAGACGGTCCAGATCTACAACCGCGCTCGGCGTGGTCAGCTCGCGAAGATTCACGATTCCAGTATAACAACCCCATAATCATAGGTTTGCGTTGGATTTCCTCGGTGTGAGCGGGCTGTGGGACTTACAAAGGCAGAAATGGTAGAATTCGGGCCAATTGGAGTCTGGTGGAGTAAGGCAGGATCGATATGGTAGGTGAATTCAAGACTGTGGAATCCGAGCCTCTGGCTAAAAGGCTTCCAGACTTGCGTTCGTTAATCGGAATGGTATATTCGCCTGAGATTGTTGACTGTCCTTGTTAGGTAACAACCAAAAGGAGGAGCTGTGATGTCTCGTTTTTCGAAAGTAATTCTGATCGCCGCCGTGGTCACGATGGTGGGTGCCGGTGCCGTGATGGCACAGACTGACGACCCACGAAATCAAGCAGGGCACGGTCGTGCACCACCGATGGCAACAACCTCGTGGTCAAGATGGCCGACGGCACGACGCAGGCAGTTTGACGTCCAAGAGGGCTTCATGTTCGACATCGACGGTGTTCCCACCGCGGTGGGCGACCTCAAGCCGGGTACCGGTTGACTGCCGGAGGTCAACGTCAACCGAAGAAGTCCATCGATGTGCAGACCGAAGAGATTCGGAACGGCAAAGTGGTCAGAACGCGTTGGCCAGACCGTCATTATCCGCAACGGGAACGGCGAGGTCAAGAAGTACCATGAGGTCCCCGAGGACATCCAACTGACCTCCAACGGCAAGCCGGTCACGCTCTGGGACCTCAAGCCGGGATGAACGTGACGGCCACCATCGTCTCCACGCCGCGAGGAAATCGTGGACGAGCGTGAGGTCCATGGCGCGGGCACCGCCCCGATGCCGCTCCGAAGGCCGCTCCGAAACCAGCGCCCGCGCCGAAGCCGGTTCCCTACACCGCGCCGGCCCTGCCGTCCACCGGCAGCCAGCTGCCGCTGGTGGGTCTGACCGGTCTGCTGATGATCGTGATCGGCCTCGGAATCGGCATCATCCGCCGCTTCTAGAGCCGCGAAACAAAAGAGAATCGCCCCCTTTGGGGCTGACCGACGCCACCGTGCGCGCACGGTGGCGTTGTTTTTCCCCCGCCCACCCACCCGATCCGAAATCGAAGATTGCAAGATCGCGTCCCCCCGTCCACCCCGAGTGGGGGGGGCGCGACGATCGGGTGTGACGTCTGACACTTTGTGGGACCGGGAATGCGGAGTTCCCGGCGGATAGGTCCGACAAGTGTGAAAGGGGGCAACCTCGGGGAGCGCGCTGGGGAGATGGGCGCGTTGAAGGAAGTCAAACGTTGAACGTTCCGCCACCCAATCTGAAATCCGCAATTGGGTTGGTGCTGGCACCTCTAAATCCGAAATTCGGAACAGGCGACACGTGGGGGTGCAATCCCCGCCGTGTGAGTTCCAGCTTCGATCGGCGCCCCCTTCGATGTACTCGCGCGCGCAAGGGTCGTCCGCATCAGCTTGTTGGACGCGGTCCGGGGCATGGAGTCGACGGCCACCACGTCGTGGATCTTGAACAACGGGTTGAGGTTGGCGGCCAGCCGCCGGTTGAGCTCGTGCCCGAGCTCGTGAAGTTGGTCCTCGGTCAGCGACCGCGAAGACCACCACCGTTCGGCGCCCTCGCCAGCGGGTTGCACCGCCACTGCGGCGCTCTCGGATACCGACCTCGTGCTGGTCGAACACGTTTTCGAGCTCCACCGACGAGACCTTGATGCCGCCGAGGTTCATGGTGTCATCGGCCCGCCGTGGGCGCGGAAGTAGCCCCTGAGTCGCTCCACCTGGTCGCCGCGGCGCCGCAGGACCTCGTCCTCCGGCCCCGGTGGGACAGTCATCGTAGTAGACTTCGTCATGATCTCGGTTGAGCAGCGCTGGACAGCCCGATGGACGGCGGATCAGGAAGACCTCGCCGACCGGGCCGCGCCGACCGGTTTCCATCTCGCGAGGAGCACAGTTCCAGGCCCAGCGCGGGTGTCGAGAAGGTGGCCGGTGAGGCCGGCTGGACCACCGTTCCGGTGATTAGCCGCCACCTATCTCGGTCCGCCCAGTACTCGATGACCGGCGCCCGGTAGCCGGTCTGGCTGATCAGCCACAGGTAGTCTTACCGGTTGGAGGGCTCGCCGGTGGAGCTGAATACCCGATGCCGTTCCAGTTCGCGGCGTCGCAGGCGCCGTAGCTCCGCCACGCCCGCACCAGGGAGGGAACCACGCCCAGCATGGTCACCCCCGTGTGCTCGACGAAGGGAGTGAAGCCTTCGCCGGTGGGAATCCCTTCGAACAGAGCCATGGCCGCGCCGTTCATGAGGGTCGCGAATATCAGCCACGGTCCCATCATCCAGCCGATGTTGGTGGGCCAGGCCACCACCGACCCCGGCCCGATGTCCTGGTGGAGTGGCCGTCGGCGGCGGCTTTGATCGCGGTGAGGTGGTTCCACGGGATGGCCTTGGGGTCTCCGGTGGTGCCCGATGAAAACAGTACGTTGATCGTGGCGTCGGGTTCGCCCATGACCGTGCGACGGCGCGAGGCATCACTAGGAAATCCTCCCAGAGCAGGTCTCCCTCGCGGAGATCCACGGAATCTCCGGAGGGGACCACCACCGCACGGGGGCTCCCGCCGAAGCAGGGTGTCGTAGAGCGGGATGTTCTTGCCGCCGCGGTCGAATGCGTCACCGTGACCACGCCCGTCGCGCAGCCGATCCGCAGCCGTCGGGCCACCTCGTCGGCGGCGAGCTGTCGGCCATGGAGACCACATAGCAGCCCGCCCGGATCACCCCGAGGTAGGCCGCAAGCACTCGAGATTCATGGGCATGTACAGGGCCATGCCGTCACCGCTGCCGAAACCGTTGGCGATCAGGCCGTTGGCGACCCTGTTGACGAGGTCTTCCAGCTCGCCGAAGGTGATGGTTTCCACTGTTGATGACCCCTCACGTCCGATGTCGCCGCGACGTGCAGTCCGATGGCTGGAAGCAGCTGTCGACGATGTTCATCCGGGCGCCGGGCAGCCATCGCGGTGCCGTCGAACCGCCGTTGCATCGAGGACTCTTTCGGGCTCTCGGTCGAAGCCGCCGGACAGCCGCTCGATGACTCGGCCCCAGAAATCCTCTCGGTGATCCACCGACCAGCGGTGCAGCTCCTCGTAGCCTCTCAGACCGAGTTCGTCGGCGAAGCGGCCGATGTTGGAGTCGGCGATCCGGTCGAGGTCGGGCCACCACGCCGGCATGGGGCCGAGCTCCGTCAGGTCGCTCGGCCGCGAGCCGTCGCAAGCTCCCACCGCTCGTCGAACGGCACCGATGGGTCCTCGCGTACGCGCCGCATCAACCGCATCCACTCTTCACGTTGGGGGTCGGACCTGGGGTGTATTCGGTTCGTTATCTACAGCAACCGGTGTTGCGAGGATCATGGCATTCCGCCGGTGGTGACGAACCCTCACTCGACGCGAACCACGTCGTCATCCGGCAGGAGCTCGAGCTACCGGTCGACGGCGGCGTCCACTTCGCCGCAGCATTGCCTCCACGGTGACCCAGACCCGGTGATCCTCGTCTTCGAACCGGGGATAACTGCCGATCTTGACCTCTTCGAACGCTTCCGCCACCTGGCCGAGCAACGGCGCGATGCGGCTCTCATCCGAACTCAGATAGACGGACCTCAGGGTCGATCGGCGTCCCTCGATCTCTCCGCCGAGGGCGCCGAGCTTGGCCTCGAAGAGACGAGGGACGCCCGGTAATAAGTAGATGTTGCGAAATACCACCAACGGAACAGTCCTTCGTCGCCGTACAGCAACCGGATCCCTCCGGCATGTCGGCCATGCGCAGGGCGGCAACGGTGAACCGTTTGCCCCACCATGCGCGGATCATGGCCTCCAATTCCGGGTGCCGCTCCACCGCAACTCCGAAAGCGTGAGCCACGGCGGCCACCGTGCGGTCATCGTGGGTCGGTCCGACGCCGCCGGAGGTGACGACCGCATCGAATCGCTCCGAGCACGAGCGCACCTCGGCGGCGATGACCTCGATGTCGTCTCCGATGTAGACCAGGCGCTCGAGGCAGACCCCCAGCTCCCGACAGAGATCGATAAGCACGGACCGTCGGCGTCCCGCACCTTTCCGGTGAGGATCTCGTCGCCGATGATCAGTCCCGCTACCGTCGTCATCGATGCAGGATACCGGATACCTCCGCCCTCCCGTTGCGAATTACGAATTGCGAACGGGCGTCGCGTTTTCTCGGGGGGTTGGTCCGTTGGCGGGGTGATTGTGGTCGGGTGTGGATCCTAGGAGGGAGCGGGGAACGGGACCCCACCGTATTTTTAGGGGAGCGATCAGGTGATTCTAGTGGGGGGGAGCTTACGTTAGGGGTTCGGGTTTCGCCCCATCCGCCCGGAGAGGTGGGGGGGGTCTGTTGGTTGATAGAAGACCGCTACGCCAAAGAGCCTGCCGTGGAGATGACCAGCGCGACGAAGGCGGCCACCGCGATCAGAAACAGCGGGAAGGCCAGTTCGCTCGGGTCGAGGCGGGTGCGTCTGCGGAGGATTGCGGCGAAGGGAATGACCGAGGTCTGGTACATGAACTCTCGGTACGGCTCGCCCTTCTCCGGGAGCATGCGCGCGTCCTGGTGATATGAACCGAAACACCCGAGAACGAAGAACTGGCCGAAGAAAAAAACATCTCCGAGGAATCCGTTGGTGATCAGATGGGCTAGCCCGAAGCGGCGAAGGCCATGTTCATGGGATGCCGGGTGATGCGCAGGACGCCTTGGACCTTGGAAACGCCCGGCAGCATGCTCGCGGGGCTCGGGCGGCGAGCATTAGCGCCAAGAGGACGATCGCCAGCAGCATTAACGGCAGAGCGATGCCCGCCCGACCCAGAAGGGAAGGTCCCAGAGTCGGCCCCAGCTGTCGGTGGCCCCACCAGATGGCCGCCGCCGGTCCCGACGGGAGAAATGAGACCAGGGAGTAGAAGCCCCGGAACGGCCACAGGCCGTGCAGGCTCTCGATGAGTCTGACCGGATCGCCCCGTGCGACATCAGGAGATGGGTCAACGGGAAGAACACCGAGAAGACGATGATGAGGGTGAGGACCATGGTGGGGAAATTATATCGGTTTCAGGGAGAAGTCCCCGCCGGCCCACCCAGTTGGAAGTTGAAAGTCGAACGTTAAACGTTAAACGTCCCGCCGCCCGCCCTCGCTATGGGGCTATGGGGCTATGAGATCCCCCGCCCACCCAGTTGAAAGTTGAAAGTTAAAAGTCGAAAGTTAAACGTCCCCCCGCCCCACCCCGGGGGGGGCATGGAACAGCCCCCATCCACCCGGATCCTGAATCCTCGATGCTGGATCCGCCTCGCGCCCGCAGGGACGATCCGGCGGGTGGAGGATCCAGTATCCAGCATCCAGGATGCCGCGGCCGGCGAAACCCGTTATGCGCGGTCGATGGGGAAGGCGATCACGTCGGAGATGTCGCGGGTGCCCAACTTGAGCATGACCAAGCGGTCGATACCGAGGGCCACCCCGGCGCAGGGGGGTAGGCCGGCCTCGAGAGCGGCCAGCAATCGTTCGTCCATGGCTGGGACGTCGAGACGGCGGCGCCGGATCGAGATCCTGCTCGAATCGCCGCGCTGTTCCTCGGGTCGGTGAATTCGTGGTATCCGTTGGCCAGCTCGAGCCCTCGACATAGACCTCGAAACGCTCGGCGAGCGGCGGTTCGCCGGCCTGATCTTGGGCCGAGCGCGGCCTGCCTGGCGGGATAGTCGTGGACATAGTGGGGCGCTTCGGCCGAGTCCTTCGACGAATGGGTCAGCAGGAGGTTGAGCAGATCTTCTCGGTCGAGGCCTTCGGGATCCTGTACCCCGAGTCCGCGACCCGTGCTGAACTCCTGATCGGTGGCCCGTGGGGGTCGACCCAGCGTGCCAGAAAACCTCGCGATAGGTGAGGCGATCACCTTCCGGGATCCGAGAACCCGCTCAGCAGAGCGTCGATTTCGTCCATCAGGCCGTGGTGATCCCAGCCGGGCGGTACCACTCGAGGATCGTGAATTCGGGGTTGTGTCGACGCCCCTCTCGCTGCCCCGAAAGGCCTTGCAGATCTGGAAAATCGGTCCGCCGCCCGCGGCCAGCAGGCGCTTCATGTGGAATTCGGGCGAGGTCTGGAGGTAGAGGGTCCCCGGACCGTCGTTAGTCGGCAGGCTGAGCAGGATTTCAGATGGACGTCGGTCACGGGTCGCGCCAACAGCGGGCGTTTCCACCTCCAGGACGTCCCGTTCGGCGAAGAAGGCGCGGATGGTTGCCAGCACCTCGGCTCGGATGCTGAGCGCGTCGAGGCTCGCTGTCGGCCGCCAGTCGTCCGTCGTTTGACTCATTGGCTGTGTCAATTCCAGATCGCAGATCCGGGTCCAGATCCCCGTCGCTCGAGTCGATTCATGGTGGGAAGGCGGAAATTTGTATCTTCGATCTTTGAACTTCGCATCCTTACGCCCGGGAAACGTACTCCCCGGTGCGGGTGTCGACCTTGATCGTCTCGCCGATCTGGACGAACAGGGGAACCCGCACGACGGCCCCGGTGTCCAGGGTGGCCGGTTTGTTGCCTCCGGCCGAGGTGTCGCCCTTGAGCCCGGGATCGGTCTCGACGATCTCGAGGACCACGAAGTTCGGTGGCGTGACCAGGATGGGGTTGCCGTCGAATAGCGTGACCAGGCAGATGTCCTCCTCTTTGAGCCACTGGGCCGCGTCGCCGACCACGCCGCGGCGTCCGCGCCGATCTGCTCGTAGGTGTCCTGGTCCATGAAGTGCCACATGTCGCCGTCGGAGTAGAGGAACTGCATCTCCTTTCGTGGATGTCGGCGCCCTCCACCGAGTCGGCGGACCTCATGGTGACCTCGGTGACCCGATCGGTGTTGAAGTTCTTGCACTTGATCTTGGTGAAGGCCTGGCCCTTGCCGGGTTTGACGAAGTCGGCGTCGACGACGATGCAAGGATCGCCGTCCATCATGATCTTGAGTCCGACTTTGACCTGGTTCATGTTGTAGGAAGCCATTGGGGATTCTCCTTCTCTCGCTTGCGAAGATCATACCGGAACTGCAACACTGCGCCGAGTCATGACCACCGATCCAACCCTTGGCCGGCCGGTGAGTGGCAACGGCTTCTTGTGGAGGCGGTGACCGACTCGGCCGTTCTGGAAGACCTGCTTTCGGCTGGGGGCCTCCGACCGCCTCCAGGGTGGACGCCGAACGCCAATTTCCGGTCAGGGTACCACGTGGCTTTTTGAGCCGCATCCGGCCGGGTTCGGCCGACGACCCGCTGCTGTTGCAGATCCGGCCGACCCCGTCGGAAGATCTGTCCGCCAGCGGTTATACCGCCGATCCCGTTGGTGAGCTCCGATCGCCGCCGTCCCAGGGTGTGTTGCAGAAATACCGTGGACGCGCCCTGCTGCTGGTGACCTCGGCCTGTGCGGTCCACTGCCGATACTGTTTTCGGCGCCACTTTCCCTACGACGACAACACGGTGGCGGGATCGGTCTGGGATATGGCGATCGGCCGCATCAGCGGTGACCCGGAGCTGTCCGAGGTGATTTTCTCCGGTGGCGATCCGCTGATGGTTCCCGATGACCGACTGTCGCGACTGGCCCGGGAGATCGCGGCCATCCCTCATGTCCGCCGTCTGCGAATCCATACCCGGCTCCCGGTTGTTCTGCCGGAGCGGGTGGACGAGGCGCTGGTGGTGTGGATGTCGTCCCTGACGGTGCCGCTCATCGTGGTGGTTCACGCAAATCATCCTCGGGAGATCGACGGCGATGTGCGACGAGCCTTGGGCGCGCTCCGCAACACGGGAGCCATGTTGTTCAACCAGGCGGTGCTGCTGCGTGGCGTCAACGACTCAGCGGAGGTCTTGGCCGGTCTGAGCGAAACGCTGATCTCCTGTGGTGTGACGCCCTATTATCTCCACCTCCTGGACCGGGTCCACGGCGCGGCCCATTTCGAGGTGTCCGAGACCGAGGCCCTCGAGATCGTGGCCGAACTGCGGCGGCGGCTCCCGGGCTACCTCGTCCCGCGCCTCGTGCGTGAGGTCCCTGGAGCCGCCTCCAAAGTCCCGGTAGATCTTCGAGAGTGATCAGCGATCGTTAAATGTCAAACGTTTAACGTTAACGTTACGTGTAACCCTACATTCAATTCGACCGCAAGATCGGCCTGGTCAGACAGGTCGGTCCCCCCTCTGCCTTGAGAGCAGCTCGTCGCCGCGGTAGGTCAACACCTCACAACCGGCGTCCTCGAGGCGCCGGTGGGTCAGGGGGTTTCCATCCAGGGCGAGACAGCGCCTCGGGCCGAGAGCGAGCACGTTGGTTCCCATGGTGGGGAACTCTGATTCAGGGACCTCCACGAGGCGAAATCCCCGGGTTTTCAGCAATTCGACGAAGGGAACCGGCAGGAGCGGCAGGAAGACCACGGCAAGATCGGAATCCAGAATCGAGATCAGGGACATCAGGTGGAGGCAGGCCGCCGGCCCGTCGCCGTAGGGCAGTTGCACCGGCACGGTCTCGGCTTTCAGCGGTCGGAGTGCGGCGGTCAGCTGGCGCAGCCCTTCGGTGTTTGTTCGGTAGCCCTGGCCCACGGCCAGAAGCCCCTCGTCGATCCACAACAGATCACCGCCCTCGGCCAGTGCCTCGCCGGTCAGTTTGGCGTGGATCGGTACCCCCGCTTTTTCGAAGGCGGATGCAATGGCCTGCTCCTCGCCCCGCCGCAACACCTTTCCCATCCGCAGGATGATCGCGCCCAGGTCGGTGACGATGGCCGGGTCGTGCACGTACAGGGCATCGGCGTGATCGGGGAGTTCATGGGTCATGGACGATGACTTCGGCCCCGGTCTGACGAATCTGATCGACGAAGGCCTCGTGCTCGGCTGTGGCCGACGCGAGATCCGGCTGACCCGTGTAGTGCCAGCGCTGAGGATCGGCCGCGCCGAAGGCGCGGTCAGGTGGGCGAACCAGAACCTTGCGAAGCGGCTGGTACATGGTCTGACAGCCGAACGTCCCACTCATATCGAATTTCCCTCCGAACCGAGATCGTCCACGCGAAGAGGCGTCGCTCGCACCGTGTCGTAGCGGCCGAGATGGTACCTTGCCGGGCGGCATGCCTCTCGGCTTGGACACGTCGCGGCACCGCGCCATGTGCACCGCCAGCCGACCGCCCCGGCGGGCCTTGGAGTGGCCGGCGGCCAGGGCCGCGGCGAGGCGTTTTGTTTCCCGGGGAGAGTCTCCAGACCTTCGGGGTTGCGGACCACGACGTGGGAGCCGGACTCACCGCTGACGTGAAACCAGAAGTCCCGCGGCGAGCCGATCTTGAAGGTGAGGACGTCGTTGTCGGAAGACGTCTTTCCAACCAGGATGACCATTCCGTCGGGGGAGACCACCCGACGGGCCACCCAACGGCCGTGCCAGATCCGGCATCGGGGTCAGACGGCGGTGGCGGTCCTTTTCTCGGATTACGCGAACTCCGCCATTATGGGGGCGATGGCCGCAGGATCATCGGTGACGATTCCTGTGGCACCGCACCCGAACAGTCTTCGTGCGTCGTCAGGATCGTTGACGACCCAGTAGTCGGCCCGCAGCCCGAAGCTCCGCACCCGGTGGATAAAGCTCTCGGCGTCGAGGCGGATGGGCCCGCTCCGACGAGGGATCATGGCCGCCTGGCCGCGGATTCGACTCCGGCTGAGGATCGGCGGCAGGAGGCGGCTGATGACAACCTCGGCGCGAGTCAGGGCGGTGGGACCGCCATATCCCAGATCCCGCAGCCTGTGGACGATGGAGCCGTGGAAGCTACCCACTGTCACGAGATGTTCGGCGTTGAAGGACCGAACCGTTTTCAAGACGCTTTCCGCGATCCGCGGGTCGTTGGGTTTGAGATCGACGCTGATGGGAATTCCGGAAAATCTGTCCAACACCTCGACCAGGGTCGGCATCCGCGAAATCCTTCCCCGGTGGCGACAGGTCGCGCCGACGTCCCAATTCGAAAGCTCCTTGAGCGAGCAATCGCATACGGAATCGTTGCAGCTTGCCATCCGCTGGCCGTGCGGGTCGTGGGCCACCACCACGTGGCCATCCCGGCTGAGGTGGACGTCGAGTTCGAGCGCGGTGGCGCCGTCGTCCATCGCCTGCCGGAAGGACTCCATGGTGTTTTCCGGCAGTCGCGCCGAAGCGCCGCGGTGGCCGAACAGCCGCAGTTCGTGGTCAACCCAGTTCATACGGCGTCCATTAGAACACTGCCCACATCTCAGTCGAAAGTCGAAAGTCCCCCACCCTCCCACCCGATTACAGATTTCAGATTACAGATTCGCTTACAGATTGCAGATTGCAGATTGCAAATTACAGATAAGCTCAATCGCTCATTACGAATTGCGGATTCCGCCCGCCCTCCCGGAGCGCGGGGGGCGCGATGGGCGGGCGTGGTACTTGTGAGCGCACCCCGAACGCGCTCACCCGGTCCGCCTGGCACCGACAGAACATCATGCCAATTTGCGAAGCATCTCGACCGAAAACTCCTCGAGCGAGTGGAGCTTGAGATCGGCGTCGTGGAAACCGGGCAGATGGAAGTGGTGCGGCGCAGGCACAGCGATCACCCGCATGCCAGCGGCCCGCGCAGAACGAACGCCCACCGTGGAGTCTTCCACGGCGACACAGAGGTGGGGAGAGATGCCCAGCTTCCGCGCGGCGGTCAGGTAGACGGCGGGATCCGGTTTGCCGGCCTTCTCATCGGTTCCGGATGCCGTGACCTCGAACGCGTCCTCGAGTCCGAGTTTTCGGACCACTGTGACGATGAGTTCCTCGAAGGACGATGTGGCGAGTCCCACCGCGAAGCCGGCTGCCCGAGCGGCTTCCACGGCCTCCACCGCGCCCGGCATCGCCACCCCGTGTTGTTTCACGAGTTCTATCGCCCTGGCATTGATGGCCTTGCCGACGGACTCCTGGCTGGGGCCGGACCACGGGAAGAGATCGAACCAGAATCCCACCAGATCATCGGTGCGCAGACCGGTGGTTCGCTCACAGTCAGCATCGGTGAGGTGCAGACCGACCTCAGCGAACACCTCCCGTTCGGCCCGACGCCAGAGGGGCTCCGAGTCGATCAGCAGTCCGTCCATATCGAAGATCACCGCCCGCATCGGGCTAAGGATACTCGAGGTGAGATTGCCGCGATCAAGTGTGACTTATACAATCGGTCGGCCGAACAGCCTGGAGTACCATGACCGATCTACTCGCCACATGCCCTGCGCTGACAACCATCCTGCGCGATGCCCAGGAAGTGTCCTCCTATCTCTGGGATCGTGGGTGGGCCGAGAGTAACGCCGGGAATCTCTCCATCGACGTGACCTCGGCGGTTGTTCAGGCGGGATTTTCCTTCAGGAAGGTGCGTGACGAACAGTTGGCCTCGCCGCGACCGGCATTGGCGGGACGGGTCTTTCTCGTAACCGGCAGCGGTCGCCGCTTTCGCGATTTTGCGCGCGACGCAGAGCACAACAGCATCCTGATCCGGCTCGACGAGACCGGCTCGGGCTACGAGGTGCTGTGGGGGGGCCTCAACGGTCTCGATTTTCGGCCGACGTCGGAGCTCCCGACTCACCTGCGGTTGCACCAGCATCTGGTGGAATTTGGATCGGCGGACACCGCCGTGCTGCACACCCATCCCACGGATCTCATCGCCCTCACCCACATGCCAGATTGCCGTCACCAGGGTAACCTCAATCGCGTCCTGTGGTCCGTGCTTCCAGAGGTCAAGGTCTATCTGCCGCGTGGGGTGGGTTTGGTGCCCTATCGGGTGCCCGGGTCGGAGGACCTGGCGGTGGCCACCGAACGAGTGGTGCGGGCGGGACACGAGGTGGCCGTGTGGCAGTTTCATGGCTGCCTGGCCCTCGGCACAACGGCGTCCGAGGCCTTCGACCGGATCGACACCGCCAACAAGGCTGCCAGGGTGGCGCTTCTGTGCCGGGCGGCCGGACACCGTATTGGTGGTCTGGGGCCGGCCCAGTTGGCCGAGCTGGAGCGCGAGTTCGACCTCGAGGACTGATCCAGCCGCCCGCCCGACCCGCACGCTGGATCCCGGATGGTCACCGCGGCCGGAGGGCGCGAGTGACCTCGGGGAGTGCACTGGGGAAGGCGCGCGGCTTACCCCCGGAGGTGCCTGGCATTACCCGATTCGTCAAGTATCGACAAACCGATACGTCGCGTCAAGGCGAATCGGCGTGCCTGGCATCCTCACGGGGAGCGCGTCGGAGAATCAGCGCGCCGAAATGAGGTGGTCGTGCGGCACCGGAAGTACTTGTGGGTGCAGGCGTCCCGCCTCTTGCAGTCTGAGCGGTCAACCAAGGCCGAAGATTTCAGTGAGACGGCTGCGAAAGGCCGCTCCGGGATGGTTGGTCGATCTTCGGATCCTCGGATTAATCTGGAAATTCCCGTCCTGGCGACGAATGCCGCGTCATGGCCCCGATCACCCCGGAATTTTTGGGTCCCCGTTCCGTGATGAACTGAGTGGAGGTCCATCCATGAATATACGGGCCTTGGTGACTGCGTGCCTGTTGAGTATTCTGGCTGTACATGTCGCGGCTCAGGACTGGCCCGAGATCGCCCTCGAGGAACGGTGGAGCGGTTTCTCCAGGCCGGTCCAGCTGGCCATGCCGGCGACGGTAGCGGCCGCCTTTTCCTGGTGGAGCAGGCAGCGGGTCATGGCTATCGAGGCCGGGGCCGTGCTGCCGGTTCCCTTTCTGGACGTCTCGGATCGGGTGAGCTGCTGCGGCGAGCGGGGGCTGCTCGGCCTGGCCTTCCCTCCGGGCTTTTCGGTCAAAGGGTATTTCTACATCAATTACACGAACCCAGCCGGGGAAACGGTAGTGTCGAGAGTCCATCTGTCTGGTGATCCGAACCGCGCGGATCCGGAGAGCGAGGAGGTGCTGCTCACCATCGGTCAGCCCTACTCGAACCACAACGGTGGCCAGATTGCCTTTGGGCCTGACGGCTATTTGTATATCGGCATGGGGGATGGCGGGTCAGCCGGCGACCCGCAGAACAACGGCCAGGATCCGCTGACCTTACTTGGCGCCATGCTCCGGATTGACGTGGAGTCGGGCGACGCACCGTACGGTATTCCTGAGTCCAATCCATTCGCCTTTGACGATGCCCACCAGCCCGAGATCTGGGCAACCGGCCTCCGCAACCCGTGGCGCTTTTCCTTCGATCGAGTGACCGGGGACCTCTGGATCGCCGACGTGGGGCAGAACAGCTACGAGGAGGTCAATTTCCAGCCCGCATCCAGTGCGGGCGGAGAGAATTACGGCTGGCGGATCATGGAGGGCAGTCATTGTTATGACCCGATTCCATGCGATTCCTCGGGTCTGGTGCTGCCGGTGGCGGAGTACGACCACGCGTCCGGGGGCTGCTCGGTGTCCGGTGGTCATGTCTACCGAGGCTTCCGGTGGCCCCGTCTCGACGGACTCTACCTCTATGGAGACTACTGCAGCGGTCGAATCTGGGCTTTGCGGGGTGGCCCCGACGACTGGGAGACGCAAGAATTGCTGAACACTGGTCGGTCGATCTCAGCCTTTGGAGTCGATGAACTCGGAGCGTTGTACGTACTGGACTACGGAGCGGGCCAGGTGTTGGCTATCACCGACCCAGAAGTGGAGGAGTCGTTCCGGTCGGTGGTCCCGGCGGTGGCCCACGTTACGGGCTCGGGCGGCACGCCGTGGCGCGCGGAACTGGCCATCACCAATTCCGACGGGCAGGAGGCTGAGGTGGATCTGGTGTTTTCCGGCGGCGGCATGACGCTGGAAGGCTCGGCCACCGTGCCACCGGGAGGCGGGGTCGTGTGGCCGGACGTGCTGTTGGATCTCTTCGGTCTTGCTGCAGATCAGCAGGCGGCCGGGGTGGTGGAGGTTCTGTCGAATGTGCCGGTGACGGTCGGCGCCCGCAGCTACGCCGCCCTCGAGTCCGGGACTTTCGGTCAGTACCTCCCGGGTTTGGGGCCGGACGACGGCATCGGTCCCGGGGAGGTGGGCGTGGTCTCTCAGCTCGCACGGTCCGAGAACCGGTACACCAATCTGGGTTTCGTCAATCTTCACGACCAACCGTTGGAACTCGGGGTCACGCTGCGGGGCGCTTCAGGTGCTGGACTCGGCGAGGCGATGATGGTCTCGCTGGATCCCGGCGAGTGGACGCAGCTTTTTGACGTGTTGTCGGGGCTGGGCCAACACGACGCCGCCTCGGCCCGGGTCGAGGTTTTGACTCCTGGTGGGCGGGCGTGGGCCTACGGTTCGGTGATCGACCGGTCGAGCCGAGATCCCACAACCGTGCCGATGCAGCTTCGGTGACTCGAAACCGCCGGGGTCTGGGTTAGTCGATACGGCTGTTCAGCCCCTGATTGAAACGGCCGCGATCGAGGCTCAGCTCTACTGAGTGTTCGATTCGAACCGGGACGCCGCTGAAGACCGCGGTGCCGATGACCTCGTCCACCAAGTGGTTGTCGGTTACATCGTTGATGCTCGGCCCGGGGTGTTCCGCGGCTGTGGAAAGCCGGACGCCGGTCCTGTTGTGTCCCCAGCCGTGCGGCAGACTGACCACACCGGGCATGACGTCGTCGGAAATCTCCACCGGCGCTTCGATGTGGCCGATCCGCGACCGAACAACCACCCTCTGGCCGGTGGTGACGCCGAGACGGTCTCCGTCCGTGGGGTGGACGAGCAGGGTGCACCGGTCGCGGCCTCTCATCAGCCGGGGAAAGTTGTGCATCCAGGAGTTGTTGCTTCTGAGCTGGCGGCGACCGATGAGTCTGAACGGAACATCATCCGCCGACGTTCCATCGCCTTCAGTCATCAGGCGGTGGAGACGTGGCACTCGGCCTCCATGAGGTCTGGGACGAGTTCGATGCGTCGGTCGTGGGTGAAGAGGCGGTCCGGAAGACAGGGCTCGAGAGGGCCGAGATCCACGCCGTGGGGGGATCGCTGGAGGGTGCGGAGAGTCAGGCCGCGGCCCAGAGGGTTGATGCCAGACCCATACGGTCCGGTCCGGAGGCCGAGATCAACCAGACGCCGCGGTCCGATCAGGGCCCTCGCGCGGGCTGAGGCCCGAGTTCTCGTCGGTCGCTTGTCGAGTCGGCGTCTGAGCTCCTCGAAGATCTGCCAGTCGTGCATGGTGTCGGCGTCGGCCTCAAACAGCGCCGGTGAGTACCGGGAGACGTTGCGCACCGCCAGCGCGTTGAACACCAGGTCGTAGTGGTCGTGTTCCAGAGGTCCGGTGGGTGGCAGGATCAGATGGGCGTGCCGGGTGGTCTCGTTGAGGTAAAGATCGATGGAGACCATGAAGTCGAGACCGCTCAAGGCTCGATCCAGCCGGACGCCATTCGGCGTCGAGAGCACCGGGTTGCCCGCAACCGTGACCAGGCTCCTGATCCGACCTTCGCCGGGGGTCATGATCTCCTCGGCGAGAACCGAGACGGGCAGCTCTCCGCCGAACGCAGGGAGCCCCCTGACCCGGCTGGTCCATCGTCCCACCGAACCGGGTCCGACCGTGGACAGCAGATCCACCGCCGGTCGGGTGAAGAGGGCGCCGCCCGCGCGGTCGAGGTTCCCGGTGATGATGTTCAATACGTTCACCAACCACTGGCACAGCGACCCGAAGGCGTGGGTCGAGACGCCAAGCCGCCCGTAGCAGACGGCCGAGGGCGATGTGGCGAAATCACGGGCGACGGTGCGAATCGAGTCTGGATCGACTCCGGTGGGGCCGGCGACCCGATCGGGTGGGTAGTCGGTCGCTAGCGGCTCTCACCCGATGAGACCCGTAACCATTTCCGACAACCGCCCGGGTCCTCGAGGCCCTCGGCGAGGATGGTGTGGACGATGGCCATCAGGAAGAGCGCATCGGTCCCCGGCCGGATGAACAGGTGGCGGTCGGCGGCGTGGGCGGTTTCGGTGCGCCGGGGATCCACCACGACGAGCCGGCCGCCGCGCCGGCGGAGCTCCTTGAGTCGTCGGGCCATGCCGGGCGCGGTCATGAGGCTGCCGTTGGAAACCACCGGATTGGCACCAAGGATGAGCATGTATTCGGTGCGGTCGACGTCGGGAATGGGCAGCATTAACTGATGGCCGAACATCTTGAGCGCCGCCAGGTGATGGGGCAGTTGGTCCACCGAGGTGGCCGAGAATCGGTTTTTGGTCCGCAGCGCGCGCCACAGTTCAGGGGCGAAGAGCATGGTGCCGTAGTTGTGCACGGCCGGATTGCCGACGTAGGTCCCGACCGCGTCCCGGCCGTGTTCGTTTTGGGTCGCCGCGAGGCGGGCGGCGGTCTCATCGAGGGCAGACTTCCAGGAGACCCTCTCCCAGTTTCCGGCGCCGGTTCGTCTGAGCGGGTGCTTGAGCCGGTCCGGATCGTTGTGGATGTCCTGGAGGGCCACCGCCTTGGGACAGATGTGGCCTCGGCTGAAGGGGTCGTCACGGTCGCCACTGATGGAGACGATGCGACCGTCGTCCACCTCGATCCGCAGGCCGCAGATCGCCTCGCACAGATTGCACGCCCGATAGTGGACCGATTTCGCCATGGACCGCCCGCCGATGTGGATTTTTGATTCCTGGGGACCATTCTAACGGATTCCCGTTATCCGAAGAGAACCCGCCCCGTATCGGGGCGGGCTCTTCCGACAAATAGAATTCGAGGGCACTCAGCCTGAACGGCCCTCAGGGTTGGTACCGCCGAACGCGGCCGCCGGATCGAAGCGTCTGACAACTCCCCGGCGGGCCCGAGTTGTTGATAAAGTCGATGACGTCCTTCCAGAACAGCAAGGTGGCGTCGTCGGCCCCCTCTGTCACGGCCAGCTCGGCCTGCTCCAGCACGTAGCCCACGGTCCATTCGGGTTCCGCGCCATCGGGCAGTGGCTCGTCACCCTGGCAGAGCTGGGCGAGCGTGGTGCTGTCCTCAACCCGTTCGGACACCAGGTTGAACCACAGGGTCATCAGGTGGCGCAGGAGCCGTTCTTCGGCGGTGCGGAGCGTGTTCGGACGACAGAGAAGCTGGCGAACGGCTTCGAGGGTGTCCGTCGATCCATGTTCGGGGAATACGGTGGAGGCCTCGTTGATGGCGTCGAGCCATTCCTGGAGTTCCTCCTCGGTGAATTGGGCGTTGTGGTCACCGTCCAGGGCGGCTCGTATCTGGCGGCACCAGAATCCCGGGCCCCCAATGGGCTCCGGATTAACAACCTCGCCGACAGCGATGGTCGTGCTGTCGCAATCAGCCTCGTCCAGCTCTTCGGCGTCGAAACACGCCGCGTTGACGATGCGATGACCATCGGCGAGTGGTTCGTCAAAGACCACCGTCATCGTGACGGTGATTGAGGTCGAGGCACCGAGAGTCCCGAGGTCCCACACAACTTCGGTGGGTGTGATCAGATCGGCTTCCGGGTTGGTATTGCGGACGGTGAACGCCGCGAACTCGTTGCCGCCGTCATCAACCACGATCGGGAGGTAGTCGGTGATGGAAACCACCGTGAGCTCACAGTCGCTGAGATTGTCGGCGGTGATCGTGAAGACTGCCTCATCGTCCAGCACCACGGCGTCGACGTCCGAGGTCTTGTCGAGCTCGACCTCGCAGTCCGACGGCGGAGGACCGCCGCCGCCTTCAAGGATCGCCGTGACGTCGTGTCCGAAGGGGTTGTAAATATCCTTGCAGCCGCCGTTGTTCTTGATGCCTTCGCCGAAGGCGTCGAAGTGCACCATCAGCTCTTCCTGACCGGCGTAGTCGACGGTGAGAGTGACCGTCATCCCCGCCTCGATGTCACCCAAGTCAAAGGTGGTAAACGCCGCGGGGTACACACCGTGAGGGGGCATGGGGCGCCCGTCGCAGAGAAGCTCGGGTGTGCCGACCCAGAGATCGGCCCCGACGTATGTGGCAAGAACTACGTCGTCCTGATCCGAGAGTGTCACATAGTCCAGGAGCGTGGGATCGGCGACCGCGACCACGAGCTGTACGCCGTAGGCCGTGTTGTCCCCGTTGCCGTGACCGTCGTTGACGATGTTGAGCTCGAAGGGCGAGTGGCTGACCAGCTGGCCGCCGCCGCCGTCGGCCACATCGGGATAGAGCCGCAGGGCGGCGTTGGCCTCCACCGGCGGCGCGACCAGGAGTGCCGCGCAGACGATCGCACTTGAGATGAGCAAGGAACCCACGAGTCCGGAGTCGAGTCGACGCATCATGTCCCCCCTTTGAGGAAAATTGCGTAATAGTGTTCATAAAGTAGACTGACTGCCGCTCAGTCTCCGTGATCCCAGTCACCCGTGTCAACCGTTGAAGACACCCAGACCTCAGATTGAACAGCGTCCTGAACTCATGATCGTGTGTTCTGTGCACTGTTTGGGGGGAGTCGTACTCGGAATGGAAGCTGTGATGGTCGACGCCAAGACAACGGCTTCCTTGCGGATCAGTACATGCCGAGTTCGAGCTTTGCAGCGTCCGACATCATGTCGGGGTCCCACGGCGGGTCCCAGGTGATCTCCACCGATGCCGATGTCACCCCCTCCACCGTGGCCACCTTCTGTTCCACCTCTGGCGGCAGCGACTCGGCCACCGGGCACATGGGAGAAGTGAGGGTCATCAGCACGTGGGCTTTGCCTTCGTCGTCCACGGTGACCTCGTATATCAGCCCGATCTCGTAGATATTCACCGGGATTTCGGGATCGTAGATCGTGTGCAGCGCCTCGATGATCCTCTGCTTTGTGGTTTCGCTCATCGTGCTCTTTCCCCCGGAACGAATTTTGAGTTCTCAATTTTGAGTTTTGAATTCAGGCCATCCAACCGACGATTGAGAGGACTGTGGGTGGGATGCGGGAAATTCAAAATTCAAAACTCAGAATTCGACGTTGTGCGTTACTCGGTTGTGGCGGCCTCGTCCGTCGTCATCCATGGCCGCCTTGAGGGTGTGCCACGCGAGCGTGGCGCACTTGACCCGAACGGGATACTCCCGCACGCCCTCGAAGACCTTGAGCTTGCCAAGCCCCACGCCCTGTTCATCGGCCACCCCGGTGAGCATGTCGTGGAATTCGTTGAACAGATGAGTGACGTCTTCCACCGACTTGCCCTTGACCGACTCCGTCATCAGCGACGTGGACGCGGTGCAGATCGCGCAACCGGCGCCCTGGAACGAAATCTCCTCGATCAGGCCGTCCTCGATACGGAGATAGACCTTGACCGTGTCGCCGCACAGCGGATTGTGGCCGTCCGCAGACCGATTCGAACAGTCCATCACGTAGCAGTTGCGTGGCTGCCGGTTGTGGTCGAGGATGACCTCCTGGTACAGATCGCGGAGTTCAGACATCAGCCGAAGACCTCCCTCACGGTGTGGAGGCCACGCACCAGGGCATCGACCTCATCGCTCGTATTGTAGACCCCGAATGACGCACGCACTGTGGCCGAGATGCCGTACCGCTGCATCACCGGTTGGGCGCAGTGATGGCCCGCCCGAACCGCCACCCCCTCGGTGTCCAGGATGGTGCCGATGTCGTGCGGATGGATACCGTCCATTACGAATGACAGAGCTCCCGCCCTGTGAGCGGCCTTCCCGATGAGTCTCACCCCGGGAACGGACAGCACCTTTCGGGTTGCTTCTGAGAGCAGCTCCTGCTCGTGGAGCGCCACCCGGTCGAGGCCGAGACCGTTGAGGTAGTCCAGGGCCGCGGCCATCCCGATGGCGCCCTCGATGTTTGGCGTGCCCGCCTCGAACCGATGGGGTGGCTCGTTGTAGACCGTCCCGTCGAAGGTTACCGACAAAATCATGTCGCCGCCGCCCTGGTACGGGACCATCTCCATCAAATGGGACCGCTTGCCGTACAAGGCCCCGATCCCGGTGGGGCCGTAGGCCTTGTGCGCGGAAAAGGCGAAGAAGTCGCAGTCGAGCTCACGCACGTTCACCGGGAGGTGTGGCACCGCCTGGGCTCCGTCGATCAATACGGGAACGCCCCGCGAGTGGGCCGTAGCGATCATCTCGGACACCGGGTTGACGGTGCCCAACGCGTTGGAAACCCACACCAGACCGACGATGCGCGTCCGGTCGGTCAGCAACCGTTCGTACTCTTCGAGGATGATGTCGCCGTCGTCGTCGATGGGGATGATCTTGAGGGTCGCTCCCCGCTCCTCGCACAGCAGCTGCCACGGCACGATGTTGGAGTGGTGTTCCATGGCTGAGATCAATATTTCGTCACCGGGGTTGAGCCGGGGTCGAACAAAGCTGTGCGCCACGAGGTTGATGGCCTCGGTGGTGCCGCGGGTGAAGACGATTTCCCGGCTATCGGCGGCCCCGAGGTGGTTCTTGATCGACGTTCGTGCGCTCTCGAAGGCCACGGTGGCGCGTTGCGACAGGGCGTGGACGCCCCGGTGGACGTTGGCGCAGTCTCGTTCGTAGAAGGCCCGGACGGCATCGATGACCGCCCGCGGCTTTTGGGTCGTGGCGGCGTTGTCCAAGTAGACCAGAGGCCTGCCGTTCACCTCCTGGTGGAGCGCAGGAAACTGGCTCCTGATGGCCGTCAGGTCGAGCCCGACAGGGGCGGCTGTTGCCGTCCGGGTCACAACGCCTCCCGAATCAGATCGGACCCGGGCAGTCGGTCGAGGAGGACCGCTCGGAGTTCGTCGCGGATCGGCTCGAGCCGGACCCCATCCACCACCTCGGAGGCAAATGCAAAGGTCAGGAGGCTTTCTGCGGTCGTGCGGTCGATGCCGCGGGACCTGAGATAGAAGACCGCATCCTCATCGAGCCGGCCGACTGTGGAGCCGTGGGTGCAGCGCACATCGTCGGCGAAGATCTCGAGTTGCGGGTTGGAGTGTGCCAGTGCGGTTTCCGAGAGCAATAGGTTGCGGTTGGACTGTTTGGCATCGGTCTTCTGAGCGCCCGGATCGACGATGATTCTGCCATTGAACACTGCGCGCGATCGGTCGTTCAATACGCCCTTGTAGAGCTGGTGGCTGGTGCAGTGGGGTGCTTGATGACGGACGCGGAGGTGGTTGTCCACGTGTTGGCGTCCCCCGGTCAAATAGAGACCGTTGAGAATGGCGTCCGCCCCCTCGCCCGTCAGGGTGGCGAAGATGTCGTTTCGGACCAGCCCGCCACCTAAGGTGAACCCGTGGCAACGGTAGGCACTGTCTCGGCCGAGACTCACGTCGATGGCCGCGATGTGGGTGGTTTCCGGCCCCTCTTCGACGATGCGGTAGTGATCCACAACCGCACCATCATCGAGCACGATCTCGCTGACCGCACAGTGGAGGGAGTGGCCGGCGTCGCTCAGGTGGCTTTCAACCACCGTCGCCTGGCTCGCCCGTCCGGCCACGATCAGGATCCGCGGCGCGCTGAGGGTCGGGCGGTCCATGTCTCCGCCCAGAAACGCAAGCTGTATTGGCCTGTCGACCACCACTCCGGCGGGAATCCGCAGCACTGCGCCATCCCGAAACCGAGCCGTGTTGAGCGCCGCAAACGGATGATCCGCCAATCCGCTTCTCGATCCGAGTTCCTCACTCAGGGTCTCCGGGGCGCGGGCCAGCGCGTCGCTCATACCCTCGAGCTGAACTCCGGTCGGCAGTCCGTTGATATCCGAAAGTTCCTGACGCAGCAGACCGTCGACGAAGACCAGCCGGTGGGCATCGGCCAACGGCACGAATGCCGGAGCCGCCGCCGTGGGCTCCGGCGGGAGATAATCGGTCTCGGCGAGATGGGTGACGCCGGTGAAGCGCCACTCTTCGAGTTTGCGGGTGGGCAGGCCCGACTCTTCGAAACGCGCGGTTGCGCTGCGACGAAGTTCGGCCAGGAAGGCCGGCTCCGATATTCCGGATTCGACCGGGCTTCGGTGGCCGGAGAGCAGGGGGTGGAGATCGGCGGCGAGCTGGGTCACACCGGCCTCCTCACGACCCCACCGGGGCCGGTTCGGTCTCGAGCCACTCATAACCCTGCTCCTCGAGCTGGAGGGCGAGCTTACGGTCTCCGGAACGGACGATCCTGCCGTCCATCAATACGTGCACGAAGTCGGGCACGATGTAGTTGAGCAGTCGTTGGTAGTGAGTGATGACAAGGAAGGACCGTTCCGGTGAGCGCAGCGAATTGACACCATCGGCGACGATCTTGAGGGCGTCGATGTCGAGCCCCGAATCGGTCTCGTCGAGGATGGCCAGGGTCGGCTCGAGAACCGCCATGTGGAAAATCTCGTTGCGCTTTTTCTCTCCGCCTGAAAATCCCTCGTTCACCGGCCGCTTGAGCAGGCTCTCATCGAGTTTGACCAGTTCCACCCGCTTGCGCAGCAGCTCGAGAAAATCCATGGCATCGAGCGCCGGCTGCCCACGGTGTTTGCGGATCGCGTTGAGGGCGGCGCGAAGAAAATAGGTGTTGCCCACCCCGGGGATCTCCACCGGGTACTGGAAGGCCAGGAAAAGGCCTTCGCATGCGCGACTTTCGGCGTCGAGCTCGAGAAGATTCTGGCCCTTGAAGACGACTTCGCCCTGGGTGACCTCGTACTCCTCGCGCCCGGCCAGGACCTGGGCGAGGGTGCTCTTGCCCGAGCCGTTGGGCCCCATGATGGCGTGCACCTCGCCGTCGTTGACCGTCAGGTCGATTCCCTTGAGGATTTCTTTGCCATCCACGCTGACGTGGAGGTTGCGTAGTTCAAGCATCGCGGTCATCTCCATTACCGATATTTTGAGTTTTGAATTTTGAATTTTGAATTCCGCCCGCCCATCCCGGCCAAATCAGATTCGAGAGTGATCCAATCGAGAATTCAAAATCAAGAACTGAGAATTCGTTCTTCATCCGACGCTTCCTTCGAGGCTGACGCCGAGCAATTTCTGCGCTTCGACTGCGAACTCCATTGGGAGCTCTTGGAAGACCTCCTTGCAGAAGCCGTTGACGATCATGGACACGGCATCCTCGGTGGAGATTCCGCGTTGGTTGCAGTAGAAGATCTGGTCCTCCCCAATCTTCGAGGTCGACGCCTCGTGTTCCATCTGAGCGGTGGGGTTCTGGATCTCGATGTATGGGAATGTGTGGGCGCCGCAGCGGTCGCCGATGAGCATGGAGTCGCATTGGGAGAAGTTGCGCGCATCCCGCGCTTTCTTGCCCACCTTGACGAGTCCCCGGTAGGTGTTTTGGCCCTGGCCGGCGGAAATGCCCTTGGAAATGATTGTCGATCGGGTGTTGCGGCCAAGGTGGATCATCTTGGTGCCGGTGTCGGCCTGCTGGTGGCCGGCGGTCAGCGCCACCGAATAGAACTCGCCCACGGTGTCGTCGCCCTTGAGGATCACGCTCGGGTATTTCCATGTGATGGCCGAACCGGTCTCCACCTGAGTCCACGAGATCTTGGACCGGTCGCCGGCGCAGATTCCGCGTTTCGTCACGAAGTTGAAGATGCCGCCCGCGCCGGTCTCCCGGTCTCCCGGGTACCAGTTCTGCACCGTGGAGTATTTGATCTGTGCGTCCTCGGCAGCCACCAGCTCCACAACCGCTGCGTGGAGCTGGTTTTCGTCCCTCATGGGGGCCGTGCATCCCTCCAGATAGCTCACGTAGGAACCTTCTTCGGCGACGATCAGGGTTCGCTCGAACTGGCCCGTGTTGGCCGCGTTGATGCGGAAGTAGGTGCTCAGCTCCATGGGACATCGCACACCCTTAGGAACAAAGACGAAGGAACCGTCCGAGAAGACTGCCGAATTGAGGGCCGCGAAGAAGTTGTCGGTGTGTGGAACCACCGATCCGAGGTGCCTGCGCACCAGGTCGGGGTGCTCCTTGAGCGCCTCGGAGAAGGAGCAAAAGATGATGCCCAGCTCGGACAGCTTGTCCTTGAAGGTGGTGGCCACCGACACCGAGTCGAAGACGGCGTCCACAGCGACGCCTGCCAGGATCTTTTGTTCGTTGAGCGGGATTCCCAACTTTTCATAGGTTTTGAGGATCTCGGGATCGACCTCGTCCAGGCTTTCGAGCTGCGGCCTTTTTTTGGGCGCCGAATAGTATGAGAGCGCCTGATAATCGATCGCCGGATAGCTCACGTTGGGCCAGCGGGGCTCGACCATGTCGAGCCAATGCCGGTAGGCCTTGAGCCGCCAATCGAGCATCCACTGGGGTTCGGATTTGCGTTCCGATATCCGGCGTATGACGCCCTCGTCGAGGCCGGGCGGGAAGGTATCCTGCTCCACGTCGGTGACAAACCCCGCCTCGTACTCCTTGTTGGCGAATTCCTCGATGATCTTGGTCTGTTCGGTCATCGTCTCTCCAAAATAAAATCGGTGGGTCGGTGCTGTTGTCCGGCCACCACGGGCAGGCCGTCGCGGCGTCCCGCCGCACCACCGATGATGTCGGCAACGGTGATGTTGCTGAGAAAATCACCGATGACCGCGGTCAATCCGTGCCAAACGGGCCGAAGCCCGCAGTCGAATTCGTTGGCGCAACGCTCCTCGCCAGGTGTCATTCGGGTGCAGAAGTCGGGTCCGTAGACCTTGGAATCGAAGGCGTTCACGACCATGGCGATGGTGAGGTCCTCCGGGTAACCGCAGAGGGAGTAGCCGCCGTTTCGACCGCGCTCCGCGGTCACGATCTTCGACTCGCGCAGCTTCGAGATGACCTTTGCCACGGTGGTCTCGGGCAGGCCCTCTGTCGCGGCCAACTCGCGAATGCTCAGTTGGCCGCCCGTCGGTGCCAAGCCTCAGCACCAGGCGCAGGCCATACTCTTCCGATTTCGTGATCCGCAAGTCCTGCCTCCCGCACGGAAAACCGTTAATCTGGAAAATTGAATTCCAGATTTGTGAAGAAACCAAATATCTTGTTTAAGCTATTATTAATGAATAGTTTAAACTGAATTCATAATGTGCCGGCGCAAGGAACAGGGAGCAAGGAACAGGGAGCAGGGAGCAGAGGGAGCATGGAGCAGCTACAGTCATCGGGGGCCACGGCAGTGGGTCCCCGCGTCCCGCACGATTCACTGACCTCAACGCGCCCATCTCCCGACCGCGCTCCCCGAGGGAGCCCCCTCTGACGATGTTTGGGACTCATCGCGGTGCACAGCCTTTTCGATCTCGACCCAAAATCGTCAGAAGCGGCACGCCCGCCTGTCGCGCCCACCGCGCTCCGGGTGGGTGGTTGCTTTCGTTCTTTGTTCGGCGACGGGAACGGGCTCGGGCTCGGATACGGACGGTGACGCGGAGGGCGGGGGTGTTCCCTGTTCCTTGTTCCTTGCTCCCGGGTGGTTGGGTGGGGAAAAGAAAAAGGGCCCGCCGAAGCGGGCCCCTGGGTCGTTGGTTGCGCTCGATTAATGATGCACTGAGGGTGACGAGCTGCCGGGTTTCTGGGGAGTCGAGGAGAAGCGCAGCTTGCCCTCGCGGAACTCGCCGCCGCGCAGGGTGTGTGCGAGGGCTTCGCCCAGTTCGCTCACCAGATGGACGGTGATTCGGTCGCGGATCTCCTCGGGCAGATCTTCAAGATCGCTCTCGTTGTCCTTCGGCAGGACCACCGTCTCGATCCCGGCCCGGACCGCGCCGAGCACCTTCTCCTTGACACCGCCGATGGGCAGCACCCGGCCGGAGAGGGTGATCTCGCCGGTCATGGCCACGTCATGCCGTGTCGGACGTTTCGACAGCGCCGACACCAGGGCGGTGGCCATGGTGACACCGGCCGACGGTCCATCCTTGGGGATGGCGCCCGCCGGAACGTGGATGTGCACGTCCTGATCGAATGCCTTGGGTTCGATGAAGAGATCATCGGCGTGGGCCTTGGCATAGGACCAGGCGGCACGCGCCGACTCCTTCATCACGTCTCCGAGCTGGCCGGTGAGCACCAGCTCGCCCTTGCCGGGCATGGGGGTGGCCTCGACGAACATGATGTCACCGCCCACGGGTGTGTAGTACATGCCGGTGGCGACCCCGATCTGATCCTCCTCGGCGGCGTGTTCCGGATGGACCTTGGGGCGGCCGAGCAGCTCGCCCACCTGGTCGGGTCCGATGTCGTGGCTTTCGAGCTCGTTGGCGGCGATCTTCCGTGCCACCTTGCGGGCCAGCCGGCCGATCTCGCGTTCGAGTTGACGCACCCCGGACTCCCGTGTGTAACGGCTGATCACCTGCTGCACGGCCTCATCGGAGAACGAGATCTGTTCGTCGCCGAGGCCGGTCTGCTTGATCTGACGCGGAATCAGGTATCGCTTCGCGATCTCCAGCTTCTCGCTTTCGGTGTAGCCGGCGAACTCCACGACCTCCATCCGGTCCTGGAGCGGTACCGGGATGTTCTGCAGGTAATTGGCCGTGCAGACGAACTGGACCTCCGACAGATCGAACGGGACCCCGAGGTAGTGGTCGGTGAAGGTGTCGTTCTGGGCCGGATCGAGCACCTCGAGCAGCGCCGAACCGGGATCGCCCTGATACGACGCGCCCAGCTTGTCCACCTCATCGAGCAGGAAGACCGGGTTTTTGGCGCCGGCCTGTTTCATGCCCTGCACAATGCGTCCGGGCATGGCGCCCACGTAGGTGCGGCGGTGACCGCGGATGTCGGCCTCGTCCCGGACGCCGCCAAGAGAGATCCGCACGTATTCGCGACCCATTGCGCGGGCGATGGACTGGGCAACCGACGTCTTGCCGACTCCCGGAGGCCCGACAAAGAGGAGGATCGGATTACGACCGACGGAGTCCTTAGCGAGGGTGGGGGAGGGCGCTTCCGCTGGACCGTCGGCGGCTTCTGCCACTTCTTCCACAACAGGTTCTGCTTCGACGACCTCGGGTTCCTGTGCGGCCTCGGCCTGCTCTGCCTTGAGCCTCATCAGACGCACCGCCAGGAACTCCAGGATCCGGTCCTTGACGTCTCCGAGGGCGTAGTGGTCCTCCTCGAGGATCTCACCGGCCCGGCCGATGTCGAGCCGTTCATCGCTGCGCTCGGTCCACGGCAGCTCGGTGATGGTCTCGAGGAAGGTCCGGACAACCTGGGCCTCCATCCCCTCGGGCCCCATGCGTTCGAGGCGACTCAGCTCGCGATCCACCTCCTTGCGCACCGGCTCGGGCAGGTCGAGGTTCTCGAGTTTTTCGCGGAGCTCCTCGAGATCCTCACGGCCGCCGTCTTCGCCCAACTCACGCTGGATCGCCTTGAGCTGCTGCCTCAGGAACATCTCTCTCTGACGGTCACCCAGCTCCTCCTGGACCTGAGACTTGATGTCTTCCTGGGCATCGAGCACCGCGACCTGTCGCTGGATGTGGAGCAGGACGGCGCGGACCCTTTCGTCAACCGACAGGGCTTCCAGGAGCTTTTGCGCCTCGGCCGGTTTGAGGTCGAGATGGCCGGCCACCAGGTCGGCGAAACGTCCGGGCTCCTGGGTTTCGGCGAGGAATTGTTGGACCGCCTCTTTGGGCATCCCGGCCCGCCGCCCCAGCTCGGCCGCCCGCTCACGGGTCTCCCGGTAGAGCGCGGCGAATGCCGGCGCATCGGGATCCAGCGGCGGCATCTCCTCGGCGGGTCGGACCGCGGCAACAAGATAACCCTCGTGCTCGTCGTAGCGCATGGCGATCCCGCGATGAACGCCGTTGAGCAGCAACCTCATCCCGGAAGGACCTCGTTGGACCGGGCCGATGGTGGCGACGGTGCCCATTGCGTACAAGAGTTCGGGGGTGACGTCCTCCATGTTCTCGCGCTGAGAGACAACAAAGATGGTCTTGTCCTCGGATTTGAGCGCGGCCTCTATGGCATGCAGGGTGCCGGGCCGCCCTGCGGCAATGGGTGAGGTGACACCTGGGAAAAGCACGGCCTCCCGTAATGGAATGACGGGGATATTCAAAAGATCAGACATGGAATGCTCCTTGTTTTCGAATGTCTGGGTTCGAACCCAGGATTATACCTGGATCGAAAATGGCACCAAGGTAAACCTGAGTGTATTGTACTCAAATTCCCATTTTACGAATATTTCTGCCGCCGTTGGCGGTGGTGTCTGCCGTGTGCTCCTGATACCATGCTCAACGCTCAATGGCATCGAGATTTCCTCATCAGTCGTCCCCCCGTGGCTTTGGTGGTTTTACCGGAGGAGGCCCGCCGCCGCCCCGGGATCTGTTGGCGATCCTTGCCGTGGTCTTCGTGACCTTCTCCATGCAGTTTTTCGAGGCAACGGCCTTTGTGCCGGCCCTGCTGCGATTGACGCCCAACGTACTGCGAGGATTCGTCTGGCAGTTGGTGACCTACCCGTTTGTGGGTTCGGGCGGGCCGAGCATCTGGTTTCTCCTGGAGCTGCTGATCCTCTTCTGGTTTGGTCGTGACGTCTACTGGCGGCTCGGTCGGCAACAATTCTGGCGGGTCATTCTGATCGCCTCCGTATCGGCAGCCACGGTCGCGGTCCTTGTTCATCTGGTCATGGTGCTCGCCGGTGGACCATCCATGGCGCCGTTCATCACCATGCAGGGCCACCGCATGCTGATCACGATCTTGATCGCCGCCTTTGCCACGTTGTACGGTCAGGCCACGATCCTGCTCTTTTTCGTGCTTCCGGTGAAGGCCCGCTGGTTCCTGTGGCTTGAAATTCTCTTCGCCTTTGTCTTTGGGCTGTTGCCGTACAAGGATGTGGCGGGATTCATCGGGGTGTGCGTTGCGGTCTTCCTGACCTACTCTCTGCTGATGCCCGGGGGGCCGCGCAAGGTGACTCATGACTGGCGTAAGCGTCTCGAGCGGCGGATCATCGAACAGCGTCTGGCCAGAATGCGCCGAAAACGCAACTTTGACGTTATCGATGGCGACGGCAAAACCGGCAAGGATGAGTGGATTCACTAGGATAATTCGGGACTCGGGACCCGGGACTCGAAAACCACTGCCCACCTCGGGCGACAGGGGCATCCCTTTGGTGTCCCGCACATGATGGCCCCACTCTCGTTACATGAACGGCGAGGTTTCACTCAAGGGCTGGGCGGCGATGTAGACCGGATCGTTGGATCCGTTGTCCACCACCGAGGCGTAGGCGTGGACCTCGCCGTCGGCGGTGAGCATCTTGACCACCGCGTAGCCGGTATCCACGGGCTGTCCGGTCACGTTCTGGAAAATCCTGTCGATCTGCTTCATCTCGAAGGGACCGAGTTGTCTGGCGACGACCCCGAACAGGGTGCCGTCCCCGTTGTAGAGGTGAATCTCCACCTCCACCGGCTCTTCGGCGAGATTGACGAGCCCGATATTGGTGCGGAAGTCGTCGTTCTGCTGCAGTTGGATCAACGCGCCCGAGTTGTCGGTGGTGACGGCGTCAACCGCACGCCGGGCCGGAATGAACTGGCCGTAGGTCCCTTCGGCTCCAGCCGCGTTGTAGGTTCGGCTGGTGACCTTGACGTCCGGGTGGGAGGCGGCCACCCGCAGCCCGCCGTTGGCTGAACCAAGGCCGAACAGGCTCTGAAAGACATCGCCCAGGAAGACCTGCTCGCCCGATCCAAGCGCCAGGGATACGTTGATGGGGTTGGAGTTGTCCTGGTTCTTGGGGAGATAGGCCAGGTTGGCCGTGGCCACGCCGCCGGAGAAATTCGCGATCGCCACATCGCTGAGCCAGAAGCTGCCCGCCGCGCCCTCGGCGCGGGCGCCGGCCGGGATGAACCAGGTGGTCAGGCTGCCGTCCGAATTGGAGCAGTCCGACGCGTCCACCGATGAGAATCCGTTGTCGCCCCGGCCGACGAAGACCCTTTCACCCACCAGCGCCAACGCCTGCGAGCCCTGGAGTTCGAGGACGGAGAGGATGATGATGTCGGTACCGAGAGACGGGTCCGCCTCGACCAGGCCGAGTTGAGGTCCGGCCATGAAGAGCCTTTCGTTCCAGGTCACGAGATCGGTGGGGGGGAAAGGCAAACCCAACGTTCCGACTTCCTCGAGATTCCCGCCTTCGGTTTCGAAAACCACCAACCCGGTGCCACCAACCCCGGCGACGATCGTGTTGCCCAGCCGCGTGACACTCGTGACCGGTCCGGAGAGGTTTGTGACACCCACCAGGCTGGGGGCATCGCGATGTGTCGTGTCCACCACGGCCAGGGCGTTGGCATTGCCCAGGGCGCAGTAGACGGTCCGCGAGTGCTCCACTGCGTCCACGACCTCGCCCGGAAGACTGATCTGGCCCTCCACCTCCGGGATATCACTGCCGTCGAGCGCAATCAGAAAAAGAGAACCGACATCACTACCGACGAGGAAATCACCACCGCCACCGGCGATGAAGATCGCATTCTCACCGAGGCTGGTGGTGCCGATGTGGGATGGAAGGCCGTCGTCGCCGATGGCGTAAGTTCCAACTCCTGCAACGCCGTCGGCCACAACCAGCAGATTACCGAAGTACTCGTAGGCCATGTCCCGCGCCGAGCCCTGGGTCGGAGTGCTGCCCACGAACGACAATTGTTCGGGGTTGTCGATGTCGACGCTGGTGATGCCGGCGTTCCCGGCGGCCACGTGGGCATTAGTACCAACGACCACGGGACGGGTCAACGTGCCGGGGGCCGAAGCTGTGTCGAGCAACTCGAGGTCACAGACCTGGGACCAGGCCGGGTTCGCGAGACCGGTCAATACGATCAGGAGACACACAGCCTTTTTCATCCGAGATCCTCCGACGCGGATTGTACTCCCCGCGCCACGATTGGATTGTGACCCATGCACCGGGTGGGCGGGGAAACTACTATCGTTTGGTTCATCCGAGGAAACGTGGGTGCGGAATCTGCAATCTGCAATCTGCAATCTGCAATCCGCAATTTGTAATGGGCGGGTGTGGGCAAAAAAACGGCCCGGGCGAACCCGGGCCGTGGAGTCGATCGAATGGCGACCTCAGTCAGCTGCTGCGGTCGAGCCGTTCTCCACCGGCCCGAACACAGGCAGATCGGGCATGAACATCCGGTCGAGCGCTTCACGCGCCTCCGGTGAGAAGGTCACGCTCTTGCCGTCGATGCCCGCCGGCACGGGCAGTGGGATACACGGGTTTTCGAACAGGATGTCCGACAGTTCTATGGCCGGGATGTCTGCGTTGTAGGTTTCGTTCAAGAAGTCGATGAGTTCCGCAGCGATCACGGCGTGCCCAATCTGTTGCGGGTGGAGTGCGTCGAAGCTGATCAGTCCCCCGGTCAGGAAGTCTCCGTTGAGGGTGACCGCCCCGTAGGTGAAGCCTTCGCCCGACAGGCGCCTGGTCGACCAGTGCTCCGGACTCGAAGACCGGCAGACCGAACTGGGTCGCGGTGGCCCTGATCACTTCGTTGAACCCCGCGATCTGATCTGCGATGGCCTGGATTTCATCAGGACGGAGCACGTAACCGTTTGCTCCGGTGACCAGGTCCAGGTCCTCGGGCAGCGGCGGGAAGCCAGGCAGCGGCACGCCATAGCCCTGGGCCAGCAGATCGGCTGCCAGCAGGGTGACTCGCGAGTCCGCGGTCAGCGGTCCGTTGCTGCCCATGATCGGCACCACACCAAGTCCGGGGATGTCCAGGAACGGCGGAACCGTCGTGGCGAACGGCAAATCGACCGGATTGCCGAGGGTGAAGAGCACGATATCGGCGTCGGTTTGGGTGACCAACGCGCCGATCGCCTGAGGGTAGAGCAGCCCGAACGTCTGCACCGGGGTCATGGTGACGCCCTCGATGGGAGTGGCGGTGTAAACCGCACTGAGGACGTCATTGAATCCGATCCACACCGTGATGAAGCTCGGCTGCAGAGCCACCGCCTGAGTAATGGCGGTGAAGTCGATGAGCTCGCCGGTTGCCGGGTCCGGCACCTGCGGGATCCGCAGGACCAGATCGAAAATGATGTTTTCGAGGTTGCCGGCGGCCAGGTTCTGGATGTCACCGATCTGGAACAACATGTCGTAAAGAGTCGCCGTGGGAACCCCGAGGTTGTTGTACGGCAGAGGGTACTCCACGTTGTAAGGGAACGAGTCCATGAAATCGCCCACCGGCTCGATCACCGGTCCGTTCGCCAGCGAGACCAGCTGCAGCACCGACGGAACGCCGGGTGCCGAAATCAGCGGCATTTCAAAGCTGGGAGTGCCCGCCTGATCGGCCAAAAGGGCCGGGTAGGAATTGAACTGGTAACAATCCACGAGGCCGCCGCTGACGAGTCCGGCGGTCACGCTGTCGCCGAGCGCCACGTAGTTGCTCATGTCGAGTTGGGCGCCGGCAGGGGCCGCTCCGAGGAGCGCCAGAACGCTTGTAACAATCAGTATCCGTTTCATTGGCGTCCTCCTTTCCTAGAAGTAAAAGGTCAATGTGGCGCCGGCGAGGATCGCCGAGCTTTCATACCAGCCTTCGTAGCCGGCCTCGGACGTGCCCTCGGTGCCCCGGTCGTCGACCATCAGGTACTCGGCGCCGAGGTCCATCCGCCAGCTTCGGTGGATCCAGCTGAAACCGGCGTTGATCCCGAGACGATCGGCGTCGCCGAGCAGCGGGGTCATTGAGGACATCGGCTGGGGTGTCTCGTCGTACACCGCCCCGGCCTGGATCGCCACCTTTTCAGAGGCTCGGAACTCCATGCCCAAACGGTAGTCGGTAGAATTCTCGTAGTTCTCGGGGATCACCTCGTTGAACTCCGGATCGTTGGGGAAGATCAGCGCCAGCTCCTGGAAGCTCGACCATCCCATGCGGCCCCACTGGCCGGAGATGGTGAACTTCTCACAGCTCCACGACAGGCCAACCGTCACGTAGTCGGGGAACTCGATCTTGGTCACGCCCGAGATCGTCTCGTCGAAGGGAATCGTCGCGGCGACGATGGCATCGAGTTCGGGGTTGCCGGTTGAGTACTGGCTGAATTCGGCGTATCCCTCATAGTCCACGGTGATCTTGGAACGATAATTGATACCGACCTTGAAGCCGGCGCCGATGTCGCCGAGCAACCCGGCGTGAAAGCCCCAGCCGTCGTTGCCCGCACCGTCGGTATAGATGTGGACTTGGCCGACCTCGGCCAACTGCTGCTGGAACGGATCCACGAGCGGGATGCTGCGGGTCAGGTCGATGGTGCTCACCCGGTAGTCGACGCCGATTCCGATGGCGAAACGATCGCTCAGCTTGAAGGCGAGGTTGGGTGAGAAGTCGAAGGCGTAGAGGTCGACCCGCTTGGAGATAAAGCGGCCGGCGTGGTCGTCGGGCCACCAGGTGCCGAGACCGAAGGGCGTCAGCAGCGAAAAGCCAAAGGTGGTTCGGTCACCTAAAGGCACGACCAGATATCCGTGGAGCGGGCTGAAGATCTGGCTCTCCTGCTCCACCGAGTATCCCGCACCAGGGTACGGATCCTCTCCGTAGAAGGTCTGTTCGGGCGCGATCAGGGTCACT
Organism: uncultured Holophagae bacterium; assembly: GCA_963797055.1. Classification (GTDB taxonomy): domain Bacteria; phylum Acidobacteriota; class Thermoanaerobaculia; order Thermoanaerobaculales; family Sulfomarinibacteraceae; genus FEB-10. The sequence continues at coordinate 681,722 of CAWCOD010000019.1, read as the reverse complement.
CCGCCCATGAATTGAACTCCCTTGTCGTTCTGAAACGCCAGGCCTGCGGAATTCCAGAACATTGCCGACGGGTCGTCGGCCACCGCAGTCATTGCACCGGCCATGCCCAGCCCCCGGTTGCCCGCCTCAAAAAGCGCGAAACCGGACCCAAAACTGAGCGACGGCGCAAGGACCAACACTGCCGCGACGGCAAGCATCTTCCTCATGGCGACCTATCCTCCTTCCAACTGTGGAAATGATGTGTGCTCACAATTTTCGATCATCTCATGCTATCGGTGACCCCGGAGTCCGTCAACACGGAATTCAGGGCCTCGTTGCGACAGAAGTCCAGGGGCGGAGGGGGGCTCTTGCGACGAGTTCGCAGGGTGCGAACCTGTGGGGCCTCGGCTACGTAAGGACAGTCGAACGGCCCACGGGTCGATATGGCTGGCCCTTTGGGCTGGTACACTCCCGGGCCGTACACGAGGAGGCGACGTGAAGAGGCTTGTTCAGGTGCTGTTCGGTTTGGTAATGATAACCCTGGTCGCGGCGGGTGCGGCGGCCGACCAGGCCCACCTCATGCGGTGGGCCGATGTCCATGGTGACCAGATCGTCTTCACATACGAGGACGATCTCTGGATCGTGTCCACGGCCGGCGGCGACGCCCGCCGCATCACCAACCACCCGGGCGGAGAGCGATACGCCAAATTCAGCCCGGACGGGTCGAAGATCGCCTTTACCGGCTCCTACGACGGCGGCCGAGACGTCTACGTCATGGATGCCCGTGGCGGCGTGCCCATGCGGCTGACCTACCACCCCTCGAACGATCGGGTCCTCGGCTGGCACCCGTCTGGTGACCGGGTGATGTTCCGGTCGCGTCGCATCTACCCGATGAACGCCGAGCAGGCCTATCTGGTGCCGGTTGAGGGTGGTATGCCTGAACGGCTGCCGGTGCCGCGGGCTGGACTCGCCTCGTTGTCCGACGATGGTTCGGCGATCGCCTACAACCGTATTTCACGGGAGGACCGCACCTGGAAGAGGTATCAGGGCGGTATGGCCCAGGACATCTGGGTCGCCCGGCTCGGCACCGACGACTTCCGGCGGATCACCGAGTGGAACGGGACCGACAACTATCCCATGTGGGATGGCGGGGCCATTTATTTCACGTCCGATCGTGAGCACGGGACCCTGAATATCTATCGGTTTGACGTCGGCTCCGGCGCCATCAGTGCCATGACGTCCTACACCGACTTCGATGTCAAGTACCCATCCATCGGGCCGGGCGCCATCGTCTACCAGTATGAGGAGACCCTTTACCTCATGGATCTCGGGACGGGACAGAGTCGTATGGTGGACGTGCGAATGGGCTCGGACCGGGTGCCGCTGAGGGCCTCCTGGGATGACGTCGGCAACCACCATGGATCGTTCCGGACCTCGCCGGACGGCGACAGTCTGCTGCTGGTGGCACGGGGCGAGGTCCTTGCCATTGCGGTGGATGACGGCGAGGCGGAAAATCTGACCCGGAGTTCGGGATCCCGCGAGAAGAACGCGGTCTGGTCGCCAGACGGCGAAACGGTCGCCCTGGTCTCCGACCGGGGAGGAGAGGAGGCGGTGTGGCTGGTGAGTTCGGACGGCGAGTGGCGCGAGCTGGCCAGGACCAGCCCGTTCCTGCTGCCGCTGGTGTGGTCGCCCGATGGGAAACACCTTCTCTTTTCCGACAACCAGATGAAGCTCAACCTGGTGAACACCGCCACCGGCGCCGTGACCGTGGTCGACCGCGGCGAAGTGGACGACGCGTGGGAACGCTGGGGCATTCAGGACTACGTCTTCTCCCCTGACAGCCGCTGGATCGCCTACACCAAGATGGAGCCGTCGCTTTACGACTCCATCTTTGTCTACTCCCTGGCCGACGGCACCACTCACCGCGTCACCGAGGCGGTGACCAACGACTGGAGCCCCTCGTTCTCGACAGACGGCCGTTATCTCTACTTCCTGTCGAATAGGTCCTTCTCGCCGGTGATGGGCATGGTGGACCAGAACCACATCTTTCTGGATATGACGTTGCCCTACGTGGCGATCCTGTCGGACGGCGAGCCGTCGCCCTTTGGGCCCGCCTTCGAGGAGACCGAGGAGGAGAGCGACGAAGAGGTTGTGGTGGCCATTGATTTCGACGGTCTGGGCGACCGAATCGTGGCCGCCGAGGACGTGAAACCCGGCAACTACTTCCGCCTCGAAGCCACCGAGACCGGCTTCCTCTATCTGGCCAAGACCGAGCTGGAATTCCTGAAATACCAGGTCGTGGACGACTTCACATCGGGCGCTCTGGAACTCTACAACTACGATCTCGCCGAGGGTGCCGCGACAAAGGTCATGGATGGCATCGCCAACTACCACCTCTCCGACGATCGGTCGAAGATGGCCTACAAGGCCGGATCCGCATACGGCATTGTGGACACTGGTGGCGAAAGCAAAGTGGGTGACGGCAAGGTCGATCTGGGCAGTGTCAAGATCAAGATCGACAAACAGCAGGAATTCGAGCAGATCTTCAACGAGGCGTGGAAGATCCAGCGCGACTGGTTCTACGACCCCGGCATGCACGCCGTGGACTGGCAGGGCATCGCCGACAAATATCGGCCTCTGGTGGCGTCGTGCGGCAACCGGTCGGACCTGAACTACCTCATCGGCGAGATGATCGGCGAGCTCAACATCGGCCACACCTACGTCTATGGTGGCGAAATGGGGAGTCGGGGCGAGCGGGTCGGTGTGGGAATGCTCGGAGCCGATTTCACTCCGGACGACTCGGGATTCATGAAGATCAGCCACATCGTGCCCGGCGTGAGCTGGCGACCAGCGGAGCGGTCGCCGTTGTCCGAACCCGGCTGCAGTATCTCGGCCGGTGACTATCTCGTCGCCGTCAACGGCAACCCGGTGAGTTCCTCGGACAATATCTACTCCTTCCTCGAGGACCAGGCGGGAAAGACGATCACCGTGTCCTACAACGAACGACCGTCGGCCGACGGCGCAGAGGAGTGTCGGGTGCGGCCCATCCGGTCGGAGTTCGGCATCCGTTACCGCGAGTGGGTAGAGCGAAACCGTGCCATCGTCGACGAGGCATCGGGTGGCACGATCGGATACATGCACCTTCCGGCCATGATGGAGAACGGGCTCATCGAGTTCGCCAGGGAGTGGTATCCCAACTACACAAAGAAGGGCTTCATCATCGACGAGCGCTACAACGGCGGCGGTTTTGTCGGTGATCAGATCATCGACCGGCTCGAACGTCAGGTCTGGGCTCTCACAAAACCCCGCGAGGGGATGGTGCTGACCGATCCGGAGCGCACCTTCCACGGGCACTTCGTGGTGCTGATCAACGAAGACACCGGCTCCAACGGCGAGTACTTTGCCGAGGCGATCAAGACCAAGGGTCTGGCCCCCGTCATCGGCCGTCGCACCTGGGGCGGCGCGGTGGGCATCGAGCCCCACCAGGACGTGGTGGATGGCGGAGTGATCACGCCGCCCCAGTTCGGGATCTACTCCCTCGACGGCAGCGAGTGGCTGATCGAAGGACACGGAGTGGAACCGGACATCGACGTGGAGAATCCGCCGGCCGAGGTCATGGCGGGCAGGGATCCCCAGCTCCAGGCAGCCATCGGATACCTGCAACAGGAGATCCTGGACGATCCCATGACCATCCCGGGTCCGCCGCCCTACCCGGACAAGTCCAAGCCGGAATTCACGGTTCAAACGCCCGAGTTCCGGATGGATCCCTCCGGCGCTGGAGGCACGTAGAAATTCGAAATTCGTAATTCGAAAATCGAAAGTCGCCCCCGCCCATCCGGTTTGAACGGGCGGGGGTTTTTGCATCTCGCAATTCAGATGAAGAGGACGGCGGTTCATTGGGCTTTGCACATCGGGATCCAGGTGCTGAGAGGGTGGGGGAGTCGGCCGGCGCGTTCGCCACCCGCTCGAGACGTGACCTGCGATCATCGCGCTGGTCCGCTCCGAGTCGGTGAAATACCCGGGACTCGGGACCGCAGTGGGCGGGAGGACGACGCCCCACACCGCGAATGCCCCGCCCCGCCCTCGCTGAGTTGGCAGAGATGTGACATATGAGAGAGGGGAAATGAGATGGGATACAAAAATAATTGGTTCAGTATGATCTATATATCGCCATATAATTATAAATAAAAATTATTAGAAAAAAAGAATTTACACAAATCCGTTTACCCGTTTTCCCAAAATTAGTTGAGACCATATTTCGATTCGATTTTTTACTTAATTTCCATATTGAAATCATAGGAATATTGCGTTACTGTGACATTTGCACATATGACGTCGCATGGAAATATAACGCCATCGCGGCGCTGGAAAAGGGGGAACAGGAGATGCGTGATCGTGTCACTTCACTCAGGAGTTGGGTGGTCGTTCTGGCGATGGCAATGGCCGTCACCGGTTTTGCTCAGGAGGCGCCTCTCGAATTCGAGGAGAGCGGCGACGGGACGCCCGGTGGAGCCGTCAGTGTCACGGTTTCCACCACCGACGGCTCGACGATCCAGAGCGTGAGCTGGGAACAGGTCGCCGGCGTCGACGCGAGTCTTTCCGGAGCCGATACGGCGACCGTGACCGTCAATCTCGGCAGCGAGGCGGACTACAAAGACTATCTGATCCACGTCCTCGAGGAACCGCCCATCGGCGAGGACCAGTTGCCGCCCAACGTGCCGCCTCCCGGCGAGGAGTTCTACGGCGGCCTGCAGAATCGATGGGGGGTCGTGGCCGTCAACCCGTTCTCCCTCGAGCACGCCTCCGCGGTGGTGCTCGACGTCATGGTGACGACAAGCTCGGGGACCTATGAAACCGAGCACGAGGTATTCACCACCGTGCCGTGGCCGGTCTCCTCCGGCATCAGCAACGTGCCGGTGGGCCTTACGGTGCTGCTCAACGGCAAGGAGCAGGCCTCCTACGACTGGGCGCTGACGCTTCCCGGCGGGTCCTCGGCGACCTTGGCGGACGCCACCGCACAATACCCCGAATTCACCCCCGACGTGATGGGGCAGTACTCGGTTCGAGTGACCGATGAGGACACCGGCGAGCCCGTGACGCTGGTGGTGTATGCGGGCACCTGGCAGGGTGTGATCGTTGGTCAGGATGCCGACGGCCGACCGGTGTCGGATTCGTCCTGCACCAATTGCCACAACGGCTCGATTGCACCGGATGCCTTCACTCCCTGGGCTCAGACCGGCCATGCCGAGATCGGCACCGATCAGCTCAATGAGGGCAACCACTGGGGCGAAGGCTGCTTCGCCTGCCACAGCGTCGGTTACAACACCAACGCCGCCAACGGCGGGTTCGACGACGCGGCCGACTACCAGGCGTTTCTCGACTCGGGACTGATCAACAGCCAGAATCCCGACAACTGGACCACGATGCTGGCCCAGTACCCGGCGGCGGCGCGCATGTTGAACGTCCAGTGCGAAAGTTGCCACGGACCCCAGATGAGCGCTGCTCATACCCAGGGTGATCCGCGGCAGAACATCTCATCCAACGTCTGCGCGACCTGTCACGGCGAGCCGCTGCGGCACGGCCGCTTCCAGCAATGGCAGCTCTCGGCCCACGCCAACTACGAGCTGGCGGTGGAGGAGGGTCAGAGCGGGACCTGCTCCAAGTGTCACACCGGCAACGGCTTCCTGGCCTGGCTCCCGGTGCTCGACGGCACGGTTCCGGGTGATCCCGAGGACAGCGTCGAGGTCACCTGGACCGAGGACGAGACCCATCCGCAGACCTGTCAGACGTGCCACGATCCCCACGCCATCGGAACAACCTCGGGGAGCGGTGACACCAACGCGACGGTCCGGATCTCGGGCGACACGCCGTTGCTGCTCGCCGGCTTCATCGCCGAGGACGTGGGTCGCGGCGCCATCTGCATGACCTGCCACAACACCCGACGCGGTCTTAAGAATGACGACACCTGGGACGGAGGCGACGGTGGACGGGCCCCGCACTCGGGCGCCCAGACCGACGTCCTGATGGGCCAGAACGCCTACTTCGTCGAGGTGGGCCAGCGCAGCTTCCACTCGCAGATCGAGGACAGTTGCGTCGATTGCCACATGGAGGCGACGCCGCCTCCGGACGAGCTGTCGTACAACCTGGGCGGGACCAACCACACCTTCTATGCCCGTCCGGAAATCTGCGCCGAGTGCCACTCGGTAGTTACCGCACCCGACGTTCAGGAGCCCACCGAGGAGGCGCTCAACGAGCTACACGAGATGATCAACGCGGCCTACGCTGCGCTGATCGCAGAGCAGCTCGATACCGGCGCCTCGCTCGACCTCGACGGCGAGCGGACCGTCAGCTCGGCTTCCGAGATCTCGGGTCTTGACTTCTCCGAGACCCACGGCCGGCAGGCGCTCGCCTTCGAGTTCGCCGACGGGATGGAGCTCGAGGAACCGATTCAGCTGAGATCCATCGACGTGGTGCCGGCGGAAGGCGAGCCGTTCGCCTTCTACGACGTGATCGACGATTACCTGATCAAGTCCGGTTGGAACTACCTGCTCTTCCACGCAGATGGCAGCCTCGGCGTGCACAATCCGTCGTGGACCGCCGAAGTGATCGAGACCACCATGGTAGCGATCGAGTCCGGCGGTGGCATCATACCGGGTGGCGGTGACGCCAACCCCGTGGCCTGCGAGAGCGACTACGTCTACTGGACCGAGATCGCGGCCCGCAACCAGGGTGCCGCCGGCAGCGTCTGGCGGACCGATGTGGTGGCGCAGGAACGCCACCGGCGACACCGCCAACGTGGAGTTCATCCTCCACTCCGACAACAGCGGCCTCGTCACCGGACATGGGCGCCGTCGATCCAATGGCGCCAGGGCGTCTTCGAGGACGTCATCGGCGCGCTGGACTTCGAGGGCAAGGGTGCCCTGGAGATCTGCTCCGACCAGCCGCTCGAGGTCTTCGCCCGCATCTACAACCTCGGTGAGGATGGCACCTTCGGGCAGGCGCTCGACGGGATCAACTTCTCCGGCATGGACGAGGGTGACGCTGCCCGTCTGCTCGGTCTGCGACAGATGCAGGGCGAGTTCCGCACCAACATCAACGTGACCAACACCGGCATGGACGAGGCGGAGGTCGGAGATCACCCTGTACGCCACCGACGGCAGCGAGGTGTACGACTACACGCTGATGGTCGGTTCCGGAATGTCGCTGCAGGACATCGAGCCCTTCCGGACGCGGGCCGGGGAGCCCAACGTGGGTTGGGGCTTCGCCGAGGTCGAGGTGATGTCCGGTAGCGGAATCGTCACCTCCGCTTCGGTGATCGATTCGAGGACCAACGACGCCACGACCATTCCCATGAAGTGGTAGTCGATTACTCTCCTCAATAATCTTGGCGGCAGCTTCGGCTGCCGCCCTTTTTTTGTCCTGTTCTCAGGTCCCCACGCCGCGACCCGATAAGGCCCTGGGGTCTTGCGGTCGGCCTCAAGACGTTCCGGGTGGTTGGAGCAACCCGCAATTCGGAATCCGCATTTTGGAATTGGGAATCCCCCGCCCAGATCCTTCGACTCGGCCCTTCCGGCTTCGCGCTTTGCGCTTCGCCGTGACAGGTCGGGCCTCGCTCAGGATGACAAGAGGCTTCCCTTGGGTGGGTGGGGGGAATCTGCAATTTGCAATTTGCAATTTGCAATTCGCAATAAGTGGGTGGGCGGTCAGTTCGCCCGCCAGTCGTGCTCCTGCTCCGGCCGGTTGTCCGCAATCTCCTCGATGGACTCCATGACCTCCGGGGTGAGACGCTCGACCACGTCGAGGGCGCCCAGGTTCTCGGTGAGCTGGGCGACCTTGGAGGCGCCGAGGATCACCGTGCTCACGTTGGGGTTCTTCAGGCACCAGGCCACCGCGAGCTGGGCCAGGCTGCAATCCAACTCCTTGGCCAGGTCAGAGAGCAGAGCCACCTTCTCCAGGTTGCGGCGGGCCTCGTCTCCGTCGTATCGAGAGCGCAGCCATTCGTAGTTTGTCAACGTCGAGCGGGAACCGTCCGGGACGCCATCCGAGTACTTGCCGGTGAGCAGGCCGCCGGCCAGCGGACTCCAGATGGTGGTGCCGAGACCGATCCGGTCATAGAGCTTGGCGTACTCGCGCTCGAACCTATCCCGATGGAAGAGGTTGTACTGCGGCTGCTCCATCAGCGGCGGGATCAGATGCTCGCGGCGGGCCACGAGATAGGCCTCCAAAATGCGTTCGTCCGACCACTCGCTGGTGCCCCAGTAGAGCGCCTTCCCCTGGTTGATGACGTGGTTCATGGCCCGCACGGTCTCTTCCACCGGGGTGTGGAGATCCGCGCGGTGACAGAAGATGAGGTCCACATAATCAACGCCGAGTCGCTTGAGCGCGGCGTCGGTGCCCTCGACGATCCGTTTCCGCGAGACGCCTCGACGGTTGGGTCCGTCCCCGCCCCAGAAGATTTTGGTGGAAACGAGGTAGTCCGATCGGTTCCAGCCTGCGCGTTTCAACGCGGCACCCATGATCTCCTCGGCCACGCCGGCTGCATAGACTTCCGCGTTGTCGAAGAAGTTAACCCCGGCGTCAAAGGCCGAAGTCATGAGCTCGTACGCCAGATCCTCGTCCACCTGGCTTCCGAAGGTGACCCACGCGCCGAAGGACAGCGCGGAGACCTGCAGGCCCGACCGTCCCAAGATAACGGTATTCCATTGCACGCTCCTTTCGCCGAACAGGATGGAATCATAGCTGATGAGGTGTGGGGTATGAGTTGTGAGAATGTCGAAAGTTGAACGTTGAAGTTCCCGCCACCCACCCAGAGCGAGGTGGGCGCGATGGGCGGGCGTGCCGTCTTTAACAATGTTGGGGCTCGCCAACTGAGTCATTCAGCTCTTTGGGTCCCAACATTGTTAAAGGGGGCAACCTCGGGTAGCGCTGTGGGGAGATGGGCGCGATGAGGGGTTGGAGGCTCGATCATGGACGGCTTGGGGAATTGGTCGCGCCCCGGTTTTGAGCGCGCTCCCCGTGAGGATGCCAGGCACGCCTCCGTGACGATGGAAACATCGTCACGTCGGGATGCCAGGCACCTCCGGGGAACGCACCCTCGGGGAGTGCGACTCGAACAATGCGCGATGACCCGGTTCGGGCGGGTGTCAGAACTTCCAGCCGACGCCGAGACCGAAGACCCAGGGGTCCACATCGACCGAAACTGTGTCGAGGACTCCGTCGGCGGTACGGATCTTGGCATCGGTCGCAATCTGGATGTACTTGATGTCGCCATTGAGGTGGAAGTGGTCGCCAAAGAAGAAGCTGAGGCCAATGTCGCCGGCGAGGCCAAAGGAGCTGTCGAAGTCGATGTCGGTGACCCCGATCCCAGCCAGATCGGAGGACAGGTCGTAATCGTAGAAGTTGGTGTAATTGACGCCCGCGCCGATATAGAAGTCGAAAAGGCCCCCGGGGAACGGGTGGAACTGGAGGACGAGGGTGGGCGGCAGAATCGAGACCGTGCCGAGGTCGGCGCCGTTGAGCGCGCCGCCGCTGGCGTTGAGGTCGTGGTCGGCGATGGCGGCAACGAGCTCGAGACCGAGGCGCTTGGTGAAGTTGTAGGTCACGTCCACCTCGGGCACGGTGGCCGAATCGACCGCCACCTCGGTGCCGGTTTCGCCGATCTTGTCGCTCGATTCATTCGGATCGATGTTGATCACGCGCAGCCGAACGATCCAGTCGCCGGCGTTCGTGATGCTCGGGATCAGGATGAGGCCCAGAACCAGAATCAAAGCGATTCGTTTCATTTTTCCCCCCTCGATTGTGAAGTTGTGGTCCCGCCCGCACCTGGCGTCGTTCGCTCAACCTCGGTTGATAATCACTAAAATCTACGGCGATTTTAACACGGTGTTCTCAGATTCAAGATGCAACAACGAGAAGGGAATTCACTCAAAAAATTCATATTCAGAGAGGTGTTTTGGGAGTTGGGTCACACCCGGGGGGTGATGCAGCCGGGACGGCCGCGCCACAAAGACCCTCATTCATTGTGGAGCAGGCGTCCCGCCTGCAATTGGGCGATCAATCACGGCGAGAAATGCAGCCGAGACCTCCGCTCCACAAAGGCGCGTGATCTGGCCAGACAATTTCCTCTGGAGAAATGAGAAATGAGAAATGTGCATCCCCCACACCTTCCACACCAGGGGGGCAGGGCATCCGGCATCCGGGTGGGCGGGGGAATTTTAACGTTCAACGTTCAACATTTAACGTCGACCACACTGTCTACACCTTCTACACCCTCTACACAGGGCGGGTGGTGGATCTCCGAAGCCGGCGCAAAGGCGGTACCAGATAGATATTGGCCCCGATTCGTCCAACGACCAGGGCGGCCGCAGCGGCCACGGCGCCGACAATGTCGAAGACCAGGATGCCGACCACCAACACTCCGACCACGCCGATCACCTCGATGGCGGTGGCCCAGGTGATGTGCCGGGTCGTTTTGTAGTTCACGAGCATGGCGCGCTGGAAGGACAGGAGGACGGTGAGGCCCGGGATGATCACCAACAGCCGGGTCGGCAGAATCGCGAATTGGGCGAGGTCGGCCGACAGTCCCGAGACGTGCCGGAACCAGAAGTCCGCCAAAGGCGTGTACGCGATGACCCCGAGTCCGGCGACGACCGCGATACCCAGGACAGTCGCGAAGTCGCGAAGGGGGCGGTAGCCCTCGAGATCATCGCCGATCAACACGATGCCCACCTCCTGGTAGGCCAGACCGAGGGCGCGGAAAACGAAGACCAGGGACATGACCACCGGGAGCACGGCCAGCGACTCCAGCGAGGCCCGGCTGTGACCCATGAAGAAGGTCACCACCGGTTGGAGTCCGAGGCTGAGCACGGTGGTCAGGGCGAGGGGATAGTAGAAGGTCGTGATAAACCGGTTGGTGAGCAACTCCCCGGACGGGTCGGTCGCCATCAGCGACGACACCGAACGTCGGGCCATGACACCGGCGACCATGGCCTCCAGGGTGACGCCCACCGACAGCGCTGCGGTCCCGACCCAGGCGCCCTCCATCCACGGCAGGCGGTAGAGGACGAGCGCGGTTCCGATCATTCCGGTGAGACGCACCACCGTGCCGTAGGCCACCCGTCGGGTCATCCCGCTTCGGATGAGGACCCCCTGGTAGAAGCGCCGAATGCCGATGGCTCCGGGCCAGGGCAGCAGGAGCAGCGTTGCGATGTGGGTGAGCCGGGCCACCTCCTCGGGCAGGCCAAGAAGACCCCGAGTGATGGCGCTGAAGACCGGCGGCAGCAGGATCACGACCATGAACAGCGTGATGGCCCCGTTGAGCCCGTGGGTGTAGTTGCGCATGGCCAGGTAGGACTGACGGTCCCGGACCAGGGCGGTGGCGGCGCTCATGATCATGATGATCGGCGCCTCCAACACCAGGCCGAGGGCAAAGGCCACGCCGTAGGCGGCGAGGTTGAACTTGGGGTCGGGGAGCCGCGCGATCACCGCGGCGAGAAAGGGCCCCTCCACCGCCATCATCAGCCAGGTCGCCGCAAGCGGCAGCCAGAAGACGAAAATCCGGCCCAGGGTCAGGGGGTTGTTTCCGCGATCGTCCATGGGCGGGTGAGGATACCACCGCGGTTGCCCGGCCATCCTCCCAGCCGAAAGTCGGCCCAACCCAGCCGAAGGGAGGGGGGCGTGTTGATCGGGCGTGCCACTCCGGGCACCTTCGAGTTGAAAGTCACACGTTAAACGTTGAACGTTCCCACCCACCCACCCGGATCGGGAGTAGGCGCGATGGGCGGGCGTGCCGTCTCTGATGATTTCGGAAAAGCAGTATCAACGGTGGGGGTCCTTCGTTGCGCCCCGGTTCGTCGTCGCGCTTCCCGTGAGGATGCCAGGCACGCCGCTTCGCCCCAGCGAGACGAATCGGCCGGCCGGCGTGGGCGAATCGGGATGCCAGGCACCTCCGAGAGACGCGCCCTCGGGGAGCGCGGTCGGGAGATGGCGCGTCGAAGTCAGTGAATCGAAGCGAACGCTGGGGCCCACTGCCGTCGCCCCTGATGACTGTCGCTGCTCGCTGTCCCCAGCCGCTGTCGCTGAAAGCTGCCGCTGCATCTCGGGCCAGGGCACCCGGCTTCGCCTCGGGCTACGCCGTGGCAAGCGGAGTCGGGCACCGTCCCCCCGGGTGGGTGGGTGTCATTTCGCATTTCGAATTTCGCATTAAAAAAGGGGAGCCGTTCGGCCCCCTGCGGATTTTCCATGCTGGTGGGGTTATCTGTGCCACCTCAGATAGACGCCGTAACGTGTGGCGTCGTACTCCGCCAGGGTCAGCACCTTTTCTGAATACTCGTTGGACTCGTATTCCACGGCGGCGGCCCAGTGGTCGGAGAAATCGACACCCACGCGGGCAAAGGCGCGGTCCATGTCGAACTCGAAGGTGCCGGTGTTTTCGAAGGTGGAGTACCCGAGGTCGAGGTTGAACAGGGAGATCTGCCACTGCAGACCGCCCTCCAACAGCCGGCCGTTTTCGGAGTAGATCTGAGGTGGAGGGGGAGAGAGTCTGTGGCACCAGGATCGGCATCCGTGGTCTCGGTGTCGTAGTCGTCGTAGGCCAGCCGGAAGGTCAGTCCATCGGTGGGCTCGAAGTTGAGGTCGATGGCGAAGTGTTCGGTGTCGGCGTCGTAACCCACGCCGAGGCACCGTTGCTGAGCTTGATCAGCTCACCGGTGGTGACGATCCTCAGCCAGCGTGCCAGGGTCCAGTCCACGCGTCCACGCATGGTGACGCGGTCGTCGTAGTCGGTACGGACGATGACGTCATCGGCGGATTCGCTGATGATGTCCAGCGAGATTCGTGCGTTGCCGAGGACCAGCGCGCCGCCCGCCCCGAAGATGTCGACGCTGCGTTCCCATTGGCCTTCCTGGCCCCCCGGAACGATGATCTCGGAGACGTCTTGGGATACGTCCAATTCGGTCTTCTTCAGTGCCGCTTCGACCCACACCACGAACGGACCGACCTCGCGAACGTTGAGGCGGCCGCTGAGGATCTCGTCGTCGCGCTCGTACCCGTTCTGGGCCTCGACGAGGTCTTCGATGTTCTTTGGATCGAGGCCCGCGAAGTTGAGTGTGTCGAGGTAGAGGCTCGAAATCATGGCCCACCCCTCGAGCTCACGGTGGCGGGTTTCATACCCCACATCGAGTCGGACACTCTGAGAAAAATCGTAATTCCAGCGCACTTCGCCACGCCAGTATGGGTTTTCGGTCTGGCTCGAGATCGATTGATCGAGTCCCGCGAAGAACCTCCCGATCCGGAACGACACCAGTGATCCGGACAGCATCTCCGACGCGGAGGTGTCGCCCTCCGAATCCGCCCGTACGAAGGAGAGCTCGAGACCCATCCTCTCGCCGAGCCGACCCTGCAGGTTGGCGGTGGTCACCGGCGTTTCGGCGTTCGAGGTCACCGATCGCTGGAATTCGTCCAGATATTGGTCCTGCCCGAGGACCGGTTGGTCGTTGTTGCCGCCACCCGCGCCGGGGCCAGGCTCAGCCGGTCCGTGGACTCGTAGTCGCGCCAACCCTGGATGAGGGTGCCCCAGAAGCGGTTGGTTTTGAAGGTGATGCCGGCGTAGATCTCCTGCTCGGTCTCCTCGAGCTCCGACGACAGCTGGAACTCGTCCTGACCCACGCGGTAGGTGGTGTTCCGAGGTCCGTCGATCTGGTTCCAGCGGTAGCCGACGATGGGGGTCACCGAGTGGTCCGGCAGGATCTCCAGCTCCAGGTTGACCATCTTCCGATCGCGGTCCCAGGTGTGCTGGCCCGGGATCACCCCGTCATCGATCTCGGGATTTGCAAACGCCGGCAGCGCGCTGAAGTTCTCGAACTGGTTGTAGGACAGCCGGAGCCGATAGGATTTCTTGAGGCCCATCCACAGACGGAACCTGCCGGCGGGATTGCCACCGAAGCCGGACGCCTCGATCTGCAGATTGTCGGCGAAGGACGCCTCGCCGGTTGGATCGGTCCAGTTGACGGAGAGACCCCGGAGGACGACCCCGTCCTCCTGGTTGATCTGGGTCCGATAGAGATCCTCGTTCCCCGTGACGTCCAGCCACTGATAACCGAGTTCGATGTCGAAGTGGGTCGACTGGGCCTGAGCCCGCGGGCTGACAAAGGCACCCAGCGCGAGCGCGATGGCGAAAACCGTGATGGTGCGCGTATTCATCGGCTCTCTCCTATTTCAACAGGTTGGGAGACAGGTTCGAGCCGTGGATCGCCACGTGGCAGACCGTGCAGTTGCGGTAGCGCGGACTGAACAGATCGTGTGATGACGGCGTCTGGGAACCGAAGGTGTCCGTCCCGCCCATTCGGCTGTGGCACTCGAGACACAGCTGGTCGACCCGAGATCGGGTGAGCGCCATGGGGTTGGACGACCCGTGCGGCTGGTGACAGCTCATGCAGTCACCGGCGATGCCCGTCACGTGGGGAAAGGCGAATGGCCCCCTCTTTTCGGAGTGGCAGGACACGCACGGGCCCTCACCCGAGTGATCGACCTTCAAGCTGTGTTCGCGCGCTCCGCCGTGGGGGTTGTGGCAGGACACGCACTGGAGACCACCGCGATCGAGACGATGCCCGTAAGGTCTCCGGAACGAGTTGCCCTGCGCCGGATGGCAGGTGGCGCACAGCGGGTTGGGTTGATCGGCGAGCAGGAAGTGACTGTTGCCGTCGGCCGCGTGGATGCTGTGGCACGAGCCGCAGTAGATCGCGGTGTCGCTGTGGGCCGACCGCGAGGAGAACATGGTGTGGATCTGCTGGTGGCACTGGAGACAGAGCTGCTCGCCGTCGGCCCCGGCCGGGAACCTCGATCCAGTCCGGGTCGCCGCCCTCCTCCATGTGCATCTGGCCGTTGGTGTGGCAGGTGGCGCACGACGGCACGCCACGTCCGGCAATGGAATGGACCGTGGTTTCGAATTGGGCGACGATCTCCTCGTGGCAGACCGCGCAATCGGCCGAGATCTCGTCCTCGGCTCGCGCCCCGACGGCCAGGCTCGCCAGCAGGACGCAAGTGCCGACGCCCAGCAAGCGGATCAACTGTCTCATGCCCGTCCTACCTTTCGCCAAGGCCCGTGGTCCCCGTTGTGGCGGGGACCGCGGGCATCTGGTCGATGTTGATTATCGTGCGTGGACCTTGTCCACGGCATAGTCGCGGCCGTCACCATGACAGGCCCCACAGGACTCGCCGAAGGGCGCCGTGTTGGTGAAGGCGTGGGCTGCCGCGTCGACGGTGCCGTGGCACGGCAGACAGGACGCCGCAGCGGGTTGCATCGGGGTGTACCAGTCGTAGGGGGTCTCGGTCTCCAGCACACCCACAGGGAGCGGCACGCCGTAGGTGCCATCGTTGTGGCACGCCATGCAGTTGCGGCGATCGCCAGGGTAACCCACGTGGTTGTAATTGTGTGGTCTGCTGCCGAAGCCGTAGACCGTGTAATCCAGGACGAGCTCGTGGCCGGTGTGGATCTTGTGGATCATGTACTTCATGTGCACCGATTCGGGCGGGAGCTCCTCCTCGGGGCGGTCGCCGAGGTCGGTCTCGTTGGGACGGTGGCACATGACGCATTCCTGCACGTTGAAGCGCTGGCCGCCGTGCAGCGACAGCACGTCGTGGCAGGCGTTGCACTTGTCCATGTCCACCACCTCGCGCCGCCCCATGGGCTCGTCATCGGTGACGGCGGCGTAGAAGATCGGGTTGAAGGCGCCCTCTGTGACGTCGAGACCTTCGGGGCTGCCGTCCTCGATGTTGGAGACCCTGCGAACGTCGGCCGAGAAGTACCACGTCCCGGTGGCGTCCTCCGGGATCGGGTGTTTCGAAGGTCTTCATGTAGACGTCGCCCGACATGGTCGCATCGCGGGCATCTTGGGAGATGTCCACCATGAAGTCGATGGTTTCGCCGGTGGGCCCCGCCGCGCGGAGAGTCAAAGTCCGCAGCGAGGCGATGTCGGTGACCATCGAACCATCGTCATTGGTCAGGGTGAAGAACACCGTGGGCATGCCGCCCGGAGCCGAATCGGTGACGTCGCTGATCTCCATGTTCAGACCGGCGAGCTGGCTCGACTTGGTGGGAATGGTGTGCGCGCCCATGACCGAGGGATCGAACTCCCGCGCACCTTCGGGCTGGTGGCATGCCGCACAGGCGGAGTCGTCAAAGGCGGGTCCCCCGGGATGTCCTTCTCCGGTTTCCCAGTCGATGTTGTCGTGGCACGAGCCGCAGGACGCGCGGGCTGGATAGGTGTACCAGACGAAATTCTGGGCAGCATCCGGCGTGTGGCAGTTCCAGCAGTTGCGGATGTCCTGCGGGAAGACCACCTCGGAGTAGTCGTGCACCGCGCCGCGATAGCCGATGATCTGGTAGGGAATCCCCGCTTGGACGCTCGGCAGATCGGCGCCCATGTGGATCTTGTGGGCCATGACCTTGAGGTCCACCGTGTTGCCGGTGTCCGGGTCGGTGGACTGTGGATTGTGGCACAGGATGCAGCCCTGGATGGCGCGCCGCCGTCCGCCGTGGAGGGCGAGGGGATCGTGGCAGGTGTTGCAGGTCGCGGTCGCCATGGAGGCCCACTGCTCGGTGATCTCGCCGCCGTCGGGGCGGAAGTCGAGCCATGGATCCGAATAATAGTCTTTGCCCAGGATGTCGGCGGTGTTGCGGGTGGCGTAGACGTAGACCGTGTGGGTCTGCGACATGTCGTAGTCCTCGGGCAGCTGGGTGCCGAAGGTGTAGATGGCGCGACCCATCTCCGGATCGTCCCAGGAGCCGCCGGAGTCGCTGGTCGCCTGTTCCGCCGATTCGCCGGTGATCGGGCTTTCCGCCACTCTCGTGGTGTAGGCGGTGTACTGGCGCTGGTCGCCGTCGTACCAGGCGATGACCCAGCTCATGCTGATGTCGCCAGGTGTCTGGATCCCCTCCCGGTCGAGCGGTTGCCCGAGTTCGTCGACGAAGGTCACTTCGACCACGGGGTGTCGGTCGGCTGGGATCTCCACATCGACGATCTCCACGGTCAGACCTGGCCGAACGTAGGATTTTTCCTCGTCGGTGAGGTAGTACTCCACCTGACCCGGGGAGTAGTTATGGGAGGCGACGGACTCCCCATCGCTCGCGACGGTCGCGGGCGACGAGGCCTGCGATCCGTTGTGTTGGAGAGGTTCCACCGCGAGAACAGACATTGCGGCGCCAAGGATGATCAGCAGCAGCATGCCACGCTTCATCGATTCCATTTCGTCCTCCATGCCCTGTCGAATCCCACTCGATACGGGACCGCGAGCCATACACCGCGGTTGGGTCCGGTTGTGGGATCCGATCGTTGCAACAGTTCTGTGACGATTGTCACCATTGGACAAATATGGCGCGGTTCATTTTGGTTGTCAACGACTATTGAGCAAAAGCGACACTGAGGTCGCCGGCCTCGCACGACCCGATGCGATTGGTCCCCGACTTGCCTCCGGAGACGATGTCAGACACACTGATTGGCCATGGTGCGTCGGTCGCAACTCACTACCGTATTTTTGGCGTTCGTCATCGTGGCGATTGTGGTGGCCGCACTCATCCTCCGCGACGGGATGCGGTGCGCGGGATTTGCAGGCCCGGGCGTCACCGCCGATGAGCTGCCGCCGCCGGTTACGGCGGGCGAACTGCGCATCGTCACCTGGAATCTGCGCAACTTCCCCCTCGACGGGCGACCTCAGTACGCGGACATGGGCTACTCGCGGCAGACCAACATCTGCGACCTCGAGACGGCGCTGAGCGGACTCGACGCCCACGTCCTCGGTTTCGCCGAGATCACCGATGCCCGGAGGTTCCCGCCGATTCTGCGCCGTTCCGGCGGGGAGCATCGCTACACGATCGCCCAGTCCCGTCACGGCGGGCGCTCCTCCCAGCGGCTCGCCATCGCCTGGGATGCGGATGTTCTGGAACTCGTGGGTTCACCGCTGGAAGTCCGCGAGGTGGCGCTGACCGACGCCCTCCGACCAGCCTTTGTCGTCACCCTGCGGCGGTTGTCCGACGGTTTGGAGTTCGTCGTGGTCCAGCTCCACCTCAAGTCGCGGCGGGAGGGTTTTGCCACACGGATGGAGCAGCACCGCGCCCTGATCGGGTGGCTCCGCGGGTGGATTGCCCAAAGCGGGGTCGAAGATGTGGTCGTGATGGGCGACTTCAACTCCGTCGGCTCGGACCGCGGTAGCGCCAGGCAGGAACGACGGCGGGTGGACGAGATCTATGCTGAGATCGATCTCGTTCGGTTACCCAACATCACCGGATGCAGCGAGTACTGGGAGGGAGGCGGCGCGGCGGACGGTATTCAGGTTCCGTCGCTGATCGATCTGGTCTACATTCGCGGCTTCTCAGACGCCGTCCCCGAAGCCCGGTCGTGGCTGCACTGCAAGCGCGCCGGCTGCAACCAGCTGGTTTCCCGCGAAGGCGAGGAGGACGGGACGTTCTGGGATGTGTCGGATCATTGTCCCGTCACCTTTGAGCTGGGATTCTGACTTCCAAATGGCTCGGAATTTCTCATTTCTCATTTCGCATTGGCCCGAACCGTTTATCATCATCCCGGTGGTACACGGCTCACATCCCGCGCGGGAGTTTCACGTCTCGAGACGAGCTCGGGATCGCTACCGCTTTGACGAGGCCCTCTTTACCCTGACGGGCAACGTGATCTTCGCCGACTTCCGGGCGGCTCGCGATTTCGCCCACCGGATGAACGAGGCGCGAGACCTGGCCAATCACCCGGACCGCGCGGTGAGTGCGGGGCAACTCAACGCCTTGGGATTGGTGGATGAGCTGACCCACCTGATGGTGGCCCGCTATCGCGCACGAACCAACCCGCAGCTTCTCGAGAATGCGTCTGGCCCACCTCGAGGAGGAGTCGGGCCGACCAGGCCGTGGACGAGGTGCTGCTTGCCTTCACCTCCGACTTCCCTCCGCTCGCCGTGTATCGAGGCGACCTGAGCCCCGAGGCATGGCTCGCCGGTCGGACCGGCCTCGGACAGCCATCGGGAAATCGCCCTCGAGGAGCTGATGCTGCTGTGGCTTGCCAACCGCAACCCGGCTTTTTCGCCCTTCCGCGAGCTCTTTGATGATTCCGATCTCAAGGTCCGCACCGCCTACCTCGATGGGATGGAATCGCTGCGACGTTTTCTGGCCGGACAGCCGGGAGTGGAGGGGACACAGTAGCGGCCTGCTGGAGCTCCTCGAGGCGCCCATGCGGGCCGCTCCCGATTCCCTCGAGGCCCAGCTCGAGTTCATCCGCGGCGCGTGGTCGGTGGTCCTCGGCCGCGATCTGGACCGCGTGCTGTCGAGCCTGGACATGCTGGCCGAGGAGCACAGGCCGTTTTTTGGTCACGGCCCCGGGCCGGTGGCGGCGCCGTCGTTGGACATCGTGGAAGAGGATGAGCGCGAGGCCTACTCCGAGGACCGCCACTGGATGCCCCGGCTTGTCCTGATCGCAAAGAACGCCTTTGTCTGGCTTGGAGCAGCTGTCGCAGCGGTATGGCCGGAGGATCGACACCCTGGACGGGATACCGGACGAGGAGCTGGATCGGCTCCAATCCTGGGGGATCACGGGTCTGTGGCTCATCGGCATCTGGGAGAGGAGCCGGGCCTCGGCCCGCATCAAGCAACGCATGGGGGACGGCGAGGCGGTGGCCTCGGCGTACTCGCTGCAGGACTACCGGATCGCCGACGATCTCGGCGGCGACGGTGCCTTCGACAAACTCAAGGGCCGCGCCTGGCAGCGGGGAATCCGGATGGCCACCGATATGGTGCCCAACCACGTCGGGATCGATTCGCGCTGGGTGATCGAGCACCCCGACTGGTTTGTCTCCCTCGATCAGTCGCCCTTTCCGACCTACTCCTTCAATGGACCGGACCTGAGTGATGACGAGCGGGTTGGCGTCTTCATCGAGGACCACTACTGGGATCGCAGCGACGCCGCGGTGGTTTTCAAGAGGGTCGATCGTTGGACCGGGCGCTGAAAACTTCATCTACCACGGCAACGACGGAACGACCATGCCGTGGAACGACACGGCGCAGCTGAACTTCTGCCGGGCCGATGTGCGGGAAGCGGTGATCCAGACCATCCTCCACGTGGCGCGCCAGTCACCGGTCATCCGGTTCGACGCGGCCATGACTCTGGTCAAAAAACACTTCCACCGGCTGTGGTTTCCCGCGCCGGGGACCGGCGGTGACATTCCGTCCCGCGCCGGCCACGGCATGACCAGGGCCGAGTTCGATGCGGCGATGCCCGAAGAGTTCTGGCGCGAGGTGGTGGACCGGGTGGCTCAGGAGGCGCCGGATACTCTGCTGCTGGCCGAGGCGTTCTGGTTGCTCGAGGGCTACTTTGTTCGCAGCCTGGGAATGCACCGGGTCTACAACTCCGCCTTCATGAACATGTTCCGCGACGAGATGAACGCCGAGTACCGCCACCTCATCAGGAGCACTCTCGAGTTTGACCCGCGGATCCTCAAGCGCTACGTCAACTTCATGTCGAACCCGGACGAGCGCACCGCCATCGACCAGTTCGGCAAGGACGACAAGTACTTCGGTGTGGCCACCATGATGGCGACCCTTCCCGGCCTGCCGATGTTCGGTCACGGTCAGGTCGAAGGCCTCGCCGAGAAGTACGGGATGGAGTTTCGGCGGCCGCAGGTGGGACGAACCTATCGACCACGATCTCGTGCGGCGCCACGAGCGCCAACTTTTCGGTCTGCTGCGGCGGCGCGACGCCTTCGCCGAGGTGGATCGCTTCCAGCTCTTCGATCTGGTCGGCGGCGATGGCGGCGTCGACGAAAACGTGATCGCCTACTCCAACGGGTCGGGCGACGATCGATCGCTGGTGCTTTTTCATAATCGCTTTGCCGAATCCTCCGGGTGGATCCGCGCGTCGGTGCCGGTCCAGACGGTCCCCGGCGGGGATGGGTCCAGCCTGCGGACCACCACACTGGCCGATGCACTCGAGCTGCCCAACGAAGAAGGGGTCTACGTTGTCTTGCCCGATGTGGCCACCGGTCTTGAGTTCCTCCGGTCCTGCGCCGAGTTGCACCACAGCGGCCTCTTCGTCCAACTTCGGGCCTACTCGTTGCACGTCTTCCTGAAACCGCGCGTGGTGCGCGACGATAAGAACCACCGCTACGAACGGTTGCTGGAGTCGCTCGCGGGCCGGGGTGTCCTCAATGTGGATCGGGCCGCTGCTGAACTCGACCTCGCCGACATCCTCCAACCATTCGATCGGCTGGTGGATCCCGAACTCCTGGCCATACTGCTCGAACCGGGCGCCGACGATCCGGATGAGGACCCACGAGCTGAGGTCTTGGTGGAACTGACTGCCCGCGCCGGGGAATTTCTCGAGGCGATGGTCGATCACGGCGAAACGCCCCCGGACGACGCCACCGCAAAAGCGATCGGTGACGATTTGGAGCGGGTGGTTTCTCTCGAGCCTGGCCCCGGGCCGAGTTCCAAGATCGCTGAATCCCGGGCGGATCGGGCTGCGACCATCGGGTTTGCGCTGCTCCGCCGGTTGGCCGGTCCGGCCCGATCCGACGAGACTGCGGAGGCCTCGGGCGATCTCCTGGACGACTGGTTTCTGGTGGATCATCTCCGGCAGAGCTGGCGGCGTATGGGTCTCGGTGCCGACGAGGCCCGCCGCGCGATTCTGGCGTTGCGCACCATGGTTCGCTGTCAGGGCTGGTGGCGCAACCTGGCTGACGATGACGGCGATCTGGCGGTCTTCACCACGGGGTTACTGACCGATCCCGATGTGGCCGCGCTGCTCGGCGTCAACCGGTACGAGGGCGTCGACTGGTTCGTGGCCGAGGGCTGGGACGAGCTGCTCCACGCCATGGCCGTCGCCTACGCCGTGGAGGAGGCCACCGGGAAGGAGGCCGCGGCGGTGGAAGAGACGTTGGCACGCCTGGCCTCGGCCTCGAGGACATCCGGCTTCCAGATCGATCGACTGCTCGAGATCCTCGAGGAGACGGCGGGGCCCGAGAAGCCCTGAGAAAGTTCCAAGATTGAGGATCCAAGATGCGAGATCCCACGCCCGCGGTTCGCGCCCAATCGTGAGACCTACAATATCTGGTGCACCCTATCGCCGACTGCCAGGACTCAATGCCGACTGCACCCACTGCTCCCTGCTCCCTGCTCCCTGCCAATCCATGATACAACCGCGTTCGGATGAAGCAACGGCACTGGATCGTCCCTGCGCTGCTGGCACTTCCCTTCGTAGTGCCCGTGATCTACGACCTGTATCGCGCCGTATCTGCGGGCGACGACCAGGGGGTAGATCTGGTGGCCGTCAGCGGGAACGGGATGATCTTCGTATCGTCCGACCTCGTGCTGGATCTCCGGGCGAGGCCTCCTGGAAGAGGGGCGGGTCAGTGGGTTGCCCCAAGCCTCGACGCAGGTTGGGGTGAAGCGACCCCGCAGGGACGTTGGACTGCCGGCGACCGCGCGGAACTGAGTTGGACATCGGCGACGGACCGCCAGCGTGTTCTATTCCTCGAGGCCCGCGTCTCTCGCACATCCGGGCCGGTCCCCCGCCTGCTGGTTGACGTCAACGGCCGGAGTTGTGGCGTCGTGAAGGTCACCGAGAAGATGGCCATTCACCCGGTTGAGCTGGGGGCCGGCGAGGTTCGCATTGGAGGCAATTCCCTGGAGTTGAAACTGGTGGACCAGGCGTCCACCTTGAGGGAGTCGGACCGAACGTTGCTGCTTCGGCGGATCGGATTCGCGGCCGACGCAACCGGAGGGTTTCCGGCACCGTCGAATCGGTCGCCGGTTGTGGTGGATCAGGATGCACGATCGATCGTCGTACGCCGACCAGGAAGGCTCGTCGTGCCGTTCGAGGTGTCCACCGGAGGCAGCAGCATGTCCCTCAGATACCGGTTTCGCAATCCCGAACCTGGTTCCGAGGCCCGGGTTGTGGTGGGGCGCCGCTATCTGAGCCCTGATCGATACGACGCCATGGGCGAATGGACCCTCCGGCCCGACCAGAAGGTGACGGGTCGGCTGCGGCAGACCTTGAGGGACCGGGGCGAGACCGGCGCACTGCTGGTGGATGTCAACCCCGCCGCCGCCGCCAACGGGTTTGTGTTGCGTGATCTCATGCTGGGTGTTGTTCGCTGACTCCGGCATCCCCGATCTCGGCCTCAGCGATCGTGTTCGGGATCCTTCACGACCGGGGTGTCCGGCCGTAACCGCGGCGACTCCTGGGGCGGTGTCACATCCCGCGGCGGCAGGTCCGGCTCACGTCGGGATCTCCACGATCCGACCAGCAGCGTGAGAATGGCGAGGCCCACCTCGTCGATCATGGGCACCGGATCGGGCAGGACCAGGTCCAAGCCCAGAAGTACGGCCAAGATGGCAAACAGGACGGGGAACTTCATCCCGGGCAGGAACCGTTGGATGAGGGCGGTGATTGGTGACCGGGCAGGGGCATTCATGACCGCATAGTATCACCGGACGCTGGGGCAGCCCCCGCCCACCAGGATCCAAGATCCAAGATGCGAGATCCCCCGCCCAACCGGAGCGAAAGGGGCGTTGCTCGGGCGTGCCACTTTTGACATTGCTGGGAACCTGATTGATGAATAATCTGGGCTTCGGTTCAAACAATGTCAAGGGTGGCAACCTGCCGGCGGCAGCGGTTGTGGCCGTGGCCGTGTGCGGCGGCCATGTCCGATCCTGTAAGAAGGATCAGAGGCCTTACGGCCACCCGCTGGTGACGGCTGGTCACCGCGGCCACCGGCCGCGAGTAACCTCGGGGAGCGCTGTGGGGAGAGGGGAGCGTCGACGTCGGGTGATCGAACCGAATGCGCGGAAATGATTGTGCGGCCGTCTCGGCTGCAATTACGCCTCGACTGACCACGAATGCAGGCGGAATTTGGCTCCACAAGAGATCTGGGTGGGTGGGATTTTCGAATTCCGAATTCCGAATTCCAGATTTTTACTCCACCGTGTCGGCGGAAACGTAGCTCAGAAAAGGCTTGATCTCGTCGTCGACGGAGCGCACCTTGACCACCAGAACATGGCCTTCGGGCGCGGTCTCGATGCGCATCCGGACCTCGTCGGAAAATTTCTCGAGCTGGTATTTGAAGTACGAGATACCCTGGTCGTCAAACAGCTTCTCGATCTTCTCCTTGGCCAGGGGTGTCAGTTCCACGGTCTCCGACCCGATCCAGGTATACATGGGGGCGGCATCCGACATGGTGAAAGCGATCTGCGCAGGTGGGGTTCGCCTCGGGGCGCCCTCTCCTTCGGCGGCGCGTGTGCCCTCGTAAATGTCGTCGCTGGCAGTGGTCACCGGACGGACCGGAGGTCCCATGGCTATGGCCGAACCGCGCTCGGACTGGGGTTGGACTTGGGTCGGCTGCTCATCGCCGGGTGGCTCGCCCTGGTCGCCCTTCACCGGCTCCTGGTTTTCGTCGATCACGATGAGAGCAGTCCGAATGGCGTCCACCGAAGACTGCAGCTTACCGAGGAGCCGATCGCCGCCCTTCTCGAGACGGATCTCTCCCTGGGAGACAAACCAGCCGTCGAGCTGCCCGATAAACGCACCGAATTTCTGCAACATTGGGCCCTCGAAAACCGCGGATGGCATTTCCTCGATCTCGGCCTCCCCACTGATCTTGGCGTCGATCCCGAGAGCGAGGGCGCGCTGACCGACGGTGAAGGCGAGCCGATCCGCAGCCGTCCTGAGGGTTTTGAAGTCCTGATCGTCGGACGGCTCGACCTTCCCATCCCCGTCTTGCGGCGAGGTAAAGCTCGATCTTCCTGAGATTTCGGGCCGCCTTGGTCAGTTCTGAAACTGTGAGCTGTCGTGACACGGTTTGGTCTCCCGGGCCTGGTGTCAACCACCCGTAGCCATGAGCATCATAGCCGATCCCGGTACGACCATGGAGACCGATGTGGGCCTGTGGAGCCGGTTGTGCGATCATGCCAGACACGATGAACAAAGGCGCATCAGACGGCTCATGAGCACCACTCTCAGTATTCTGCGGCCGGATGACTGGCACCTCCACCTGCGCGACGGCGCGGGACTCGCGGCAGTCGTCGGCCACACCGCACGAGTCTTCGGGCGGGCCGTGGTGATGCCGAACCTGCAGCCGCCGGTGACCACGATCGAGCAGGCCCGCGAGTATCGGAATCGGGTGTTGGCTGTGCTGCCTCGAGACTGCCGGTTCGAGCCGCTCATGACCCTCTATCTGACCGACGAGACCCGGCCGTCCGAGATTCAGGCTGCCATGGAGAGCGGGTTTGTGGTCGGGGTCAAACTGTATCCGGCCGGGGCAACGACCCACTCCGACGCCGGTGTCACCGATATGGACCGGGTGGCCTCGGTCTTGGACGCCATGGAGGCGGCCGGCCTCCCACTCCTCGTACACGGCGAGGTGACCGACCCCGACGTGGACATCTTCGATCGAGAGCGGGTGTTCGTCGAGCGAGTGCTGGCGCCGCTGGTGGAGAAGTGGCAGGGCTTGAAGATTGTGCTCGAACACGTTTCCACTGTCGAGGGTGTGCAGTTTGTCCGCTCTGCGCCCCCGAGAGTAGCTGCAACCATCACACCACAGCACATCATGTTCGACCGAAATGATCTGCTGGTGGGCGGCATCCGCCCCCACCACTTCTGCTTGCCTGTGGTGAAGGGCAGCGAACACCGACGGGCGGTTCTGGAGGCGGCCACCGGTGACGATCCTGGGTTTTTTCTTGGGACCGACAGTGCGCCCCATCCTCGCAGCCGGAAGGAAAGCGCCTGCGGCTCGGCGGGCATCTTCAGCGCCCACGCAGCACTCTCCCTTTATGCCGAGGCCTTCGATTCCGTCGGCGGCTTGGACCGGCTGGAGGCGTTCGCGAGCCAGCGTGGCGCCGATTTCTATGGTCAGCCACGCAACCGGGACACCGTCACGCTGGAGCGCACTCCCTGGGAGGTTCCGGGCGCCTATCCATTCGGTGACGACGTGGTTGTTCCCATGCGTGCCGGCGAAGAGATCAGCTGGCGTGTGGTTGTTGATGCGTGAGTAGCGAATTGTGAATAACCATTGGTTCATAGTGGATTGCAAAAAGTGAATAGTGAATAGCTTTGGGTCGCCGCGGCCGTCGGTCGTGAACGACACCGTGCCCGGGCCATCTGCCCTTTGGGAATCGATGACACTGCCGGGCTGCTTTCCACATTGAAGAAATACATCGGAGATCGACGTGGCCAACATCAATACGATCAAGGGGACAATCGGAATTCTCACAGGAGGTGGAGACGTGCCGGGCCTCAATCCGGCGATTCGGGCCATCACCGTGCGCGCCCTCCGGGAGGGGTATCGCGTGATCGGCATCCGGCGGGGCTGGGCGGGTCTGATCGAGTTCGATCGCAACGACGAATCTGCCCAGGACATGGTGATGGATCTCACCGAGGAGGTGGTGAACAAGGTGGGTCGCACCGGCGGAACCTTTCTCCACACTTCCCGCACCAGGCCGAGCCACGTGCCGAAATCCGCTGTGCCGAATCACCTTCGAGATCGGTTCAACTCAGAGATCAACGATCTCAGCGAGGAGGTCCTGGCCAATATCGGTCATCTCGGTATCGATACGCTGATTCCCATCGGCGGCGACGACACCCTCTCTTACGGCGCCTATCTGCATGAGCGTGGGGTGCCGGTGATCGCCATGCCGAAGACCATGGACAACGATGTTCCCGGCACCGACTACTGCATCGGTTTCTCCACCTGCGTCACCCGGACCATCGCCATGACCCACGCCCTGCGAACCTCGGCCGGCAGTCACGAACGCTTTCTGGTGATCGAGGTTTTCGGCCGGTACGCGGGCTTCACCGCACTGCTGCCGTCCATGGCGGGTGCCGCCAACCGCTGCGTGATCCCCGAATTCACCTTCGACATCGAACGGCTGTGCGAAATGCTGACGGTTGATCGGCTCAAGAACCCCTCCAACTACAGCGTAGTGCTTGTTTCCGAAGGCGCGACCTTCACCGGGGCCGAGGAGATGGTCTTCGAGGATCAGGAGACCGACATGTACGGCCACAAGAAGTTGGGCGGTGTGGGCGACAGGGTGTCTCGAGCGCTCAGGGACGTGTCGCCGAGATTCAACAACGGACGCCGTGTGGCCACAATCAACCAGCGGCTCGGGTACCTGGTTCGCTGCGGTGATCCGGACGCGCTGGACTCCATCGTGCCCATGGCCTTCGGCAATCTCGCCATGGATCTGATCCTGGACGGAGTGGCCGGTCGGCTGGTCAATGTGCGCAACGGCCGTTACGACCACGTGCCGATCGATGTCGTCACCAGCCGGAAGAAGGTCGTGGACGTGGGCAAGTTCTACAACACCGATCGACTGCGGCCCCGATTCAAGAAGTTCGCCGGTTCGCCGGTGTTCATCATGACCAGTGACTACTAGACGGATTCCTGAATTTTGGTTTCTCAATTCTGAGTTCCCTCTCACCGGCCCGACGCTCTGGCGGGTTGACGGAGGTCTTGAGTCGGGGATGAAACATTGAGAATTGGTAGAGAATACGGCGTCGCAGGAGGAGGGAATATGCGGTTCTGCATACGATGATTCGGGTTGGTGATCTGGAAACGTCAATCGCCTTTTATACCGAGGCGCTGGGAATGCAGCTGCTCCGAAAGAAGGACTACCCGGGAGGCGAGTTCACCTTGGCCTTTGTCGGCTACGGATCCGAGGATGATACCTCCGTCATTGAGCTGACCCATAATTGGGGCACCTCGAGCTACGATCTGGGTAACGGTTTCGGCCACATCGCCATCGCCACAGACGATATCGTGGGTGCCTGCAACCGGGTTTCCGAACTCGGCGGAAAGGTCACCAGGGAGCCGGGCCCCATGAAGCATGGATCACAGTGATTGCCTTCGTCAAGGACCCGGATGGCTACGTGATCGAGTTCATCGAGAAGAAGTAACCCCCGCGCGCCCCGGTGTGGATTTTTCGAATTTCGAATTCGGACTATCCCCCGAGCATCCCGATCTCAGTCAATTCGGTCTCCAAGCGATCCACCAGCGAGGCCATGGTCGCCACCATGGCATCCATGGGTTCGCTGGTGCCGAAATCCACACCGGCCTTCTGGAGTTGGGCGATCGGGTGGTCGTTGCCCCCGGACCGCAGCAGCTCGAGGTAGCTGGCAACGGTGGTTGCACGGTCGGCGTCCGACCCGTCGGTCATGCGCTGGTGGATCAGGCTGGCCGCGGCCTTGGAGGTCGCGTACTGGTAGACGTAGTAGGGCGAGTTGAAAAAGTGGGGAATCCGCGCCCAGGTGTTGCGGTACCACTCCTGGTCGTCAAGGCTGTCGCCGAAGAAATCTCCCAATGACCTCAGATACAGCCCCTGCAGCACTTCGGC
This sequence comes from uncultured Holophagae bacterium, assembly GCA_963797055.1. Classification (GTDB taxonomy): domain Bacteria; phylum Acidobacteriota; class Thermoanaerobaculia; order Thermoanaerobaculales; family Sulfomarinibacteraceae; genus FEB-10. The sequence goes on along the minus strand of CAWCOD010000019.1, from coordinate 653,368 downwards.
CGTGATCGGCTTGCCGCGCTCAACCGCCCGATGTGCCTCGAGCTCAAAATCGGCGAACAGGGTCTGCCGGTAGAAGCCGGCGGCGATGTCGTCGATGGCGTGCTGGAGCAGGACGATCCTACGCCTCGGATCCGACTCGCGTTCCAGCAGCAGATCGAGAAAGAGATTTTCGTTGGTCATGCTCGCCACCTCGGCCACGAAGATGGTGTAGCTTGATGTGGCGTAGGGCTGGCCGCCGTGGGACAGCACGGTGTGCATGGTGTGGCCCATCTCGTGAGCCACAGTGAAGGCGTCGTTGAGGGTGTCGGCGTAATTGAGCAACATGTAGGGATGGACGCCGTAGACCCCCGCCGAAAAGGCGCCCGACCGCTTGCCCTCGTTCTCGTAGACGTCGATCCACCGCTCATCGAAGGAACGGGAGACGGTGGCCTGATAGTCCTGAACCGAAGACCTCCACCGACTCCACCAGCATCGGTCGCACATCGTCGTAGGGCAGCACCCAGTCCACCTCGATCAGCGGCAGGTAGCCGTCGAAGTAACGGTAGCGCTCCAATTCGAGCACCCGCCGGCGGAGCCGGTGGTAGCGGCGCAGGGGCGCAGCACCGACCTTGGCCGCCCTGATGAGGTTCGTCAGCACCGTGACCGGGATGTTGTTTTGGTCGAGGCTCGCCTCGAGGGTGGACTCGTAGCGACGAGCTTGAGCGGTGAACCAGTCGCGTTGGAGCAACGAGTTGTAGATCGCGGCCCAGGTGTTTGGCCTGCCGTCGTAGACCGTGAAGTGGGCTTTGAAGAGCGCCTCGCGGTCGGTCTGATGACGCAGGGTGTGGAGGCCGTTGCCGTAGGTGGCGTGGCTGGCGGTGACGGTTGATCCGTCGCTCAGTTTGACCTCTGGGAAATCCACATCGGCGTCGGCGAGCATGGAGTAGGTCTTGGCCGGGGTGGTGCCGAAGGGTCCGGCAAATGCAAGCAGGCGCTCGCCGTCCTCATCGAGCACGTGGAGCTGCTGGCGGTAGGTTTCAAGGATCGGGAAACGGTACGGCTCGAGGTCGGCGGTGGCGTCGAGCCAGCCGCGCATGGTGGACTCTGGAATGGACAGGAGTTCAGGCGTGTACCACGCGGTGGCCTGGTCGAAGAGGGCGAGCGCGATCCGGACCTGCTCGAGCTTGGCCTGGACGTCGTTGTCGCGGGTGTCCTGGGCGCGCATCAGCCCGGGGTATTGGTAGACCTTGTAGAGCAGTTGGCCAAGTTCGTCCGACAGTCGACTGACGGCCAATATCTGCTGCGGTCCCTCGGCTAGAGTGCCGCGAAACTCCTGGTATCGCTCCATCAGGCGCTGGAGGGTCTCAAGCCCCTCTTGCCACTCCTCCCAGCTGGAGAAAATTCAGGCTGAGGTCCCAAGTGTAGCGCTTGGGGATCAGGCCTCGATCGCGGGTTGTCGGTCTGGTCGTGGCGGATCCTGTGGGTCTTGCGGTGTCAGTCATTTCCATCCTCGCACCGGGAGAACATGCAATGCGCTTCGCGAATTGCACGACGAAGCTCTTGACGACATCGTTTCGCCGGATGGTCATCGCCGGTTCGCTCCGTGCACCCTTCACTCTCGGTTATCGGTACTTCCGACGGCGAGTGGTCGTCCCAACGGAATCTCTCCCGGCGGAGACTCGCTGTGCTCACCGGCTAGGCGCCCCTCTTCCCGACGGCCTTGTCGACGGTGTTCCGATCTCCATGTCGGTGCCAGTCACCGCTGGAGATGTTTCGACCTCGTGCTCCTATTCAATCTCGACGGTGCCTGGCACCGGGTGAGCGCGTTCGCTACGCCCTCGAAGGTGGCACGCCCGCCCTCGCTTCGAGTGAAAAGAGTTCAGCTAGGGGACCGTGAAGGTCCAGTTGTCGGTGTCGCCCGACTCGAAACCGTCTCCGAAGACGTCTCCGGCGTCGCCGACGTTGACCCAGTGGGTGCGGTGGAGTTCGCCGTCTGCGTAGACCGCAGTCAAGGTCACCTCGTAGGTGCCGTCTGACGAAAACGCATGGCTGGGGTTCTGTTCTGACGACGTCCCACCGTCGCCGAAGCTCCACGCCCAACCGGTCACCGGCCCGCTGGAGCGGTCGGTGAAGAGGGCCGGTTCGCCCAACGGCCGGTGACGCCGGTTCGACCTGGAACTCGGCCATGTTTTGAACGGCAACGATGGAGATATCGTCCACATACCAGCCGAGTTCGTGTACCGAACTGTCCGACGCGAAGTGCCAGCGCAGGTCCACCGCCTGGCCGGACCACGCCGACAGGTCGAAGATCGCCTCCATCCAACCGCCTGAGGACCCGGTGTAGCCGGGCTGCCCGAGGGCGGAGACGTTATTAGATGGATAGGCGCCAGTCGGGTGGAGAATCTGGTAGGAGCCGGATCCCGCCGCCCGAACGCTGAGGTTGCCGCCATCCCAGTCGCTCGACCCCTGCTCGATGTCGTACCAGTGCCAGAAGCGAAGCTCGGAGCCGGATCCGCCAACCGAGACACCGTCGAGATCCAGGGTCCAGTTGGCGTCGTCCTGGTAGGAACCCGAGAGGACGGTGGCCCAGACGTTGGAACCCGAGTGAGCGCCGGGGTTGCCGGTGCCGGACGGTTGACCCCACTGCCAGCCCTGGGTCGTGGTGAGACCGCCGTCGTCCGTTTCGAGATCGTTCGGAGAACGCGATCTCCAGGGGGGCGAGGGCGAAGTCGAGAGCCACGGCGGGCGTGGTGACGTCTCTCTCCACCTCGATCGTGTCCATACCCGTCGGCCGACACGCGGAACAGACGGCTCCCGGCGTAGACCCCTGGAATGGTGTAGCTTCCGTCCGCAGCCGTGGTCGCCTGCAGACCGAATCCCACAACTCCACGGTTGCCCCGGCGATTGGGGAAATGGGATCGGGGCTCGTGATCTGTCCGGTGACGGTGGCTGTGGGCAGTGGCTGCAAAACGGCGTCGAGGATCGTACCGCCTTCCGCCGGTACCGTCACTCCGCCGACCTCGGTCGTCTCGTAACCGGGTGCCGTGATCCGGACGGTGTATGTCCCCGGGAGCATGAGGCGGTGGTAATCGCCTACGTCCGGATCGGTGTAAACGAAGCTCAGATCCTCCACCGTGTCGTGGCCGACGATTTCGATGGTGGCTTGAAGGGGTTGGCCGCCGGGGTTGTGACAACACCGTGGATGCCCTCAAGGGCCTGGGCGAGGTAACCGAGTAGGGCCTGGCGGTTCCACAGCCAATGGTCGTTCAACTGCGAGGCCGGGAGCAGTTTGGTGTCCGATACCTCGATGGTGACCTCGCGGGCGCCGTGGAAGAAGGTCATGAAGTCCTGACGGCAGCCGGATGTGGTGTACCAGTCGTAACCGTTTGTGATCCCGTTGTTCAGCGCGGTCATGTAGCCCGGGGGACTGGCCGCCTGGGCGGCATCGGCGTAGGTTCTGCTGATGTGGATCAACCAGGTATCGTCCGCATGACGGCGCTGCCCATGTGTCCCAGGGATAGTTCACCACTTCGATGCCGCCGTGGAAGTTGGCGCTCAGTGCAATGCTGTGCTCCTCGGCGAAGGTCATCATGTGTTGGGTCTCGGTCCACCACGGGTTGCCGTCGGGGTGTTGGCCGTCCTCGGGATCGGGGAAATTTCGGTTGGGGTCCGGTCCGTTGGCGTTGCCGTTGGCGTCGGTGTAGTAGCGGATGGCGGCGTTCACTGACGTGTCGCTGCCGTAGTAGGTCCCGTCGGGGTTGTGGTTTGGGTTATCCAAATTTCGAGGCCGTCCACCAGTGCGGTGAGTTCGGGATCGCTGCCGTAGCCGTTGAGAAGCTCGTCGACTAATCGGAGCATCAGACAAAGCCGGTGGTCTCATCGCCGTGCATCGTCGAGGCGTAGAACGTCTCCGGCTCGTTTTCCTCGAGGTCCGGGTTGTCGGAGATTTTCACCGCCCACAGGGTGTGAGGCCGCACCTGGTTGGAGGTTGCTCCCAGGTCCACCAGCCGGCACAGCGTCGGATGATCGGCGGCGAAACCCGCCATCAGCGATTCGTACTGACCGTAGCTCGGGTAACAGTCCCAGCTGCGGTTGGGATCGTCCTCCCACCCTGCGGGACACATGGTTGCCATCTCCGGTGTGCCGGACCGTTCGACGGTGTGCCAGGAAAACTCGGAGTTTTCGAGACGTTCGAGCTGGCTCGAGTTGGCCTCCGCCAGGACTCGACCCTGGTCGACACGGTCGATGCTGACCAGGCGGGAGAGCGCGTCCAGCTCAGCCTGGCTGTGGATCTGTACCTCGATCATGATCGACCGATCGTCAGCTGCCGCCGAGATGCCTGCAATAAGCAAGATCAGGGTAACGGCCAGCCAGCCTCTTCTGTTCATTGATCCTCCAGAGCTGAGACGACGCCCGGCTCACAAGCCCTGATTGTAGCGCGGTCGTTGGACAGTTGGGGAGGTGAGAAGTGGGGAAGGAGGAAGGAGGGAAGGGCGTGACGGGCGAGGGTGGCGTCCAGACAACGAAGTCGAAAGGTGAAAGTCGGAGGTTGAAAGTCCCCATCCGCCCACCCGGAATGTGAGGGGGCGATGATCGGGCGTGCCGCCCGGGCGCATTGCGAACGCGCGGGCCGGTGAGTGCGGCAACGGCAACGATGACGGGCTCGGGCTCGGGACCTCATAGCCCCATTGCTTCATAGCCCCGGGGGGTGGGTGGGGATCAAAAAAGGGCACTGGTGGTGATGATCAGCGTCGATCCCGAGTTGTCGTCCGGGAATCCGATCTCGATACGTGCCACGTTGGACAGCCCGATCGTCTGAAGCCCGAGGATGAGACCCACCCCGGCGTCCATCCGTACGCCGTCGGTGTCCGGGCCGACTCGCGGGTCCCAGGTGGCTCCGGCATCGACAAAGACCTCGAAACCGAGGGCCAGAACGTGGAAGAGGTCGGAGACCACCAGCGTGCGCCACTGGGCGTTGGCCAGGGCCCTCCCAGTGCCGTCGAAGTACAACGGGCTCCAGCCACGGAGGCCGATATCGGCCCCAAGGGGCAGCTGCCGATTCCGATCGAGCGCATAGGAATTCTCGAACAGGACGCGGAACTGGAAGCCGCGTCGGCCGAGTTGGGCCGCACCGGCCGACACGCCCACGATCCAGTTGGCCGGGTCTCCGTCATCGATGCGGCCTTCAAACCAGGCCTCGGTCAGCGCCAGCCATTTGCCGCTCCTGAAGCCGACATCGAGCCGGCCGTCAACGAGGTAGCGGTCGGTGTCCCCGCCAAAGGCCGGCAGCGAAAACGTGGCTCCGACGGACAGGTTCGGACCCATGGCGACGTCCTCTTGGATGTTCCAGGCGCGAAACCCCTCGACCACGTCGAAGTTGTCCTTGATCCTCTCGAATCGCACGAATGGGCCGTCGATGAGGCGGTCTTCCGGCGTCGGATAGGGCTCGTCGGTGTCCTCCCACGTCCACTGTCCGAAGGTTGTGTGGTCGTGAGTGAAGCCGATTGAAAGGCGGCGAGTGACCGCCTCGGTCGAAATGGCTCGCATCCCGTACCAGACCTCGGCCTTGGTGCTCATGGCGGGACCGCTGACCACGGGGTCGGCGAGTGAGTAGAGATATTGGGTCAGCTCCCCCCTCTCCCAGATGCCGCCCCATGCCCTGCGCGTGGCCAGCGAGTAGAACGGACGGTCGACCATCACCCGTTCGAGGAAGCCGTCGCTCAGGTCGGCGTACCTGAGTTCGGTCCGCCATCGGGTGCCTCGGATATTGGGATCGAAGTAGCCGAAGGCGATCGAGTTCCTCTCCACGTCGGACTCGTACTCCACGTCGAGCTTCTTGCCCCGCCCGAGGAAGTTGGTTTCCTGGAACTCGATCCCCCAACTCGCTCGGTTGCCGAAGATACCGGCATTCGCGCCGATCTGAAGGGTCCACTGGTCATGGGTTTCGACGGTGACCTCGACGCCGCCCTCCACCGGCGTCGCGGTGATGTCGCACGGGTTGATGAAGCCGAGCCCGCGCAGGATCCGCGCGCTCTCGTCGGCCTGGCGTTGGGAGTAGAGGTCGCCTTCGGTGAACAAGAGCATGGACTTGAGGAATTGCTCTTTACTGACGATATGCAGCGAGTTGGCCGCCCGGTAGAACCACTTGTCGAGTTCGGGCTGGCTGGTGTCGAAAATGTTGAAACGCTCGAACACGATGCGCACGATGGGTTTCCCGTCGACGCTTTGTTCGGAACTCTCGGCCGCCGCCGGCGCAATCCCCGAGACGATCCAGTGAAGGACGGAAAAAAAGAGGAGCCAGTTCCGGGCTCGTGGGACGGGATTCACCGTTTGTGTCGCTTGCGGTTCGCCTCGCGGTCGCGAACCAGCTCGGCCACCTGGCGAACCCGTTTGCGTTCGCGGGCCTCCTTCGCCTTCTGTCTTTTCGAGCCAAAGCCCTGGAAAATGCGGCTGAGCTTGAGGACCAACACCATGTGACCCATATTGGTCGGGAGTTTCGTGTTGCGAACCACCGAACCCCACAGCCGGGCGGTTGCGATGTTGGACTTGGTGAAATCGGCGTTGCGCAGGTCCGAGTAGCGAATATCTGATTTCTCGAGGTCGATGCCGATGGCGTCCGAAAACCGAAAATCGGCACCCACCATGGACGAGCCCGAGGCGTTGGCGAGGATCAGGTTGGTGCCCGACAGATCGGCGCTTCCGGCCTGAGCCCCCCGGAGATCGGCCTGCTTGAGGTTGGCGTGGCGAAAGGTGGCGCCGGCCATCCTGGCACCCCGAAGGTTGGCTCCCTCGAGTTCCGCGTGGCGGAAGTCGGCATCCTCCAGGTTGGCCTCATGGAAGTCCACGTTGCGGAGCTCACAACGGGTGAAGACGGCCCTGCGTAGGCTGGCGGTGCCGAAAGACACACGCCCCAGGCTCGGCGACCGGAAGTCCAGATCGGCCAGTTGTGCTCCGGCTAAAATGCATCCGTCGAGCGACGCACCGATCAGACTCGAGTGGCGAAGATCGGCCTGCGACAGATTGGTGTGGGAGAAGCTGGCCTTCTCCAGATCGGCGTGGCTGAGAGTCGCCCCTTCACACTGCGCTTCGTCGAACACGGCCTCCACGAGACCCGCGCTGTGGAAGTTCGCCCCCCTGAGATTGGCTTCGCGGAAGCTCGCCCGGGCCAGTTTGGAACCGCGGAATTGGGCGTTGTCCGCCTGTGCGTTGTCGAAGATCGCGGCTTCCATGCTGAGGTTGAGAAACTCGACTCCTTCGAGGATCGCGTATTCCGCACGGATCCCCCGCAGCACGGTGGATGAAAAACGCGCACCGCGCAGCGAGGCCCCCTGAAGGGTTGCTCCCGAGAGATCGGACTTGTCGAGGATGGCGCTCTCCAACTGGGCCCTCGTCATGTCCGCACGGCGGAGGTTGGTTTGGGTGAGGTTGGTGCCCCGGAACGAGGCGCCCTGGAGCGATGCGCCTGAAAAATCCAGATTGGTGAGATCGAGGAAATCCAGGTGCACGTTGTTGAGGATGGCGTCACGGAAGCTGGTCCCCTCGACGTTGGCACCGTCGATGGTCGCGTGAATCAGGTTGGCTCCGTCGAGTTTGGCGCCTGCGAGATTGGCCCTCCGGAGATGGGCCTTGTTGAGGTCCAGGCTCTGGAGATCCATCCCCGAAAGGTCGGCATCGATCAGATCCGGAGCGATGGAGGGATTGGCTGCCCGCCAAACGTTCCACGTGCCGGACTTCAGTTGCGCGAGATGTTCAGGGTTGGCCATCGGACTCCTTTCCCACAACTAGTGTAGACAACCCGCAAAAACAATAGCCACAAAGTCGAAAGTCCAATGTCGAAATTCGAAAGTCCCCACCCCCTCCTCCCGGAGCGTAGGGGCGCGTCTGACGGGCGTGCCATTTTGACTTGCGGACCTGGCCGATAACGGGCTCAGTCAAACGCAGGGTGGCACGCGGCGGTACGGTTGCGGCGGTGCCGGCATTCCGACCTGTGAGGATCAGAGGCCTTCGGCCACCGCGGTCGGCTGGTCACCGCGGCCACCGGCCGCGAGTAATCTCGGGGAGCGCTGTGGGGAGAGGGGAGCGTCGAAATCGGGCGATCGAGCCGAGGCCCGGAGACTGTGCTTCAGTGTGCGGGGCCCGGGCTGCATCCTCGGTCGGGATACGGTATTCTGACTCCCGTTTTACGAAGATGCGTGTTCGATCGCTACATCGAGACAGACCCGTGGGAGGAACACGATGGGTGGACATCACAGACTGACACCGGGCGGGGTAATGAGCGGAGTCATCCCGTGAAGTCGGCGATCGCTCTGTTCGTGATCCTGTTGGCGGTTTGGCTCATCAACTCGGGTCACTACACGCCCATACTGATAGGTTTTGGAATTGTCTCGTGCGTCTTGGTCGTGTACCTGAGCCTGCGCATGGGTATCGTGGACGACGAGGCCATCCCCATTCGTCTGCTGCCCCGCACCGTGACCTACGTTCCCTGGTTGGTCAAGGAAGTCTTTTTGGCGAACGTGGACGTGGCCGGTCGGATCCTCGCCCCCCGGCGCCGTCCACTGAGTCCGGTGATCTTCGATGTGCCCACGACGCAGCGCAGCGATCTCGGACGGGTCATGTATGCCAACTCCATCACCCTGACCCCGGGAACGGTATCCATATTGGTTCGGATGGATCGGATCAAGGTCCACGGCATCGCCGAGGACGTAGCCGAGGGGCTGATGGGAGGCGAAATGGACCGTCGGGTCACACGCTTCGAGGGCATGGCGTCATGATCGACGTCTTTGGCGCAGCCACGGCGGCGTTGCTGGTTTGCATGGCCATGACCCTCGCCCGGTCGATCGTCGGTCCCACGGTCTTCGACCGAATTCTCGCGGTCAACAGCTTCGGCACCAAGACTGTCCTCCTGATCGCGGTCTACGGCTTCCTCACCGGGCGGCCGGATTTTCTCGATCTCGCTCTGGTGTACGCACTCATGAATTTCATCGGCACCATCGCGGTCATGAAGTTCGTCCGATTCAGTGACCTCGCGGGGATGGAAGACGATACGGAGGACACCTTCTGATGACGGGCACGTTCGCCGAGGTGTTGAGTTGGATCCTGATCGGCGCAGGGTCGATCTTCGTGGTCATCGGCGGCGTTGGGGTTCTCCGCCTGCCTGATTTTTACACCCGGATCCACGCCGCCGGCATCACCGACACCATGGGGACGTGGCTGATTCTGACCGGTCTGATGTTTCAATCCGGTTGGAGCCTGATCACCGCCAAGCTCGTCTTTCTTCTGTTCTTCATGGTGGCCACCAGCCCGCTGGCGAGTCATGCGCTGGCCAAGACCGCCTATCTGCGGGACCTCGAGCCTCTGCTCGGTCCGGAGCTGATCCGCGAGGACGGCCATGATTAGCGCCGTCCACATCGTTCTTTTTACGTTTCTCGCGGTGGTGGCCGTCGCCATCATCAGATTGAGGGATCTGTTCTCCGCGGTCATGCTGATGGGGATCTTCAGCCTGCTCTCGGCCTCCCTGTTCACCGTCATGGACGCGGTGGACGTGGCCTTCACCGAAGCGGCGGTGGGTGCCGGAATTTCGACCCTGTTGATGCTCGCGACACTGTCCCTGACCACGAGCCAGGAGCATCCGGAGCGCAACCGACCGAAGCTGATGGCGCTGGCGGTGGTCGTCCTCACCGGGACCGCCCTCATTTATGCCACCTTCGACATGCCGCGCTACGGTGATCCGGACGCGCCCATCCATCACCACGTCGCGCCGCGATACATCCTCGACACCGAGGAGGAGATCGGCGTGCCAAACATGGTGACCGCCGTGCTGGCCTCCTACCGCGGCTACGACACCTGGGGTGAGACCACGGTGATCTTCACCGCCTGCCTGGGTGTGATGCTGCTGCTGGGCGGAGCGCGGACGATGTACCAACGGGTCCGGCCGGAACACCACGTCCTCCCCGAGGAAGAGTCGCAATGATCCGGCACGTCATCCTCCGCGCTCTGAGCAAGCTCTTGATCCCGCTGATCATGCTCTTCGCGCTCTATGTCCAGTTCCACGGCGACTACGGCCCGGGCGGTGGTTTTCAGGCCGGGGTGATCTTCGGAGCGGCCATCATCCTCTACGCACTCATGTTCGGTCTTGACGAGGCCCGCCGCGCTTTTCCGCCGCGGGTGCTGGAAACCCTGGTGGCGGTGGGCGTACTGCTCTACGGATCGGTTGGAATCGACGCGATCCTCCTCGGCGGGAACTTTCTCGACTACGACGTGTTGTCCCACGATCCGCACCATGGCCAGCACCTCGGGATCCTCATCGTCGAACTCGGTGTGGGCATCACCGTGGCCGCGGTGATGGCCACCATCTTCTTTCTCTTCGCCGGGCGGGGGCGCAGCGATGTTTGACTGGGGGCTCTACAACTACTGGGTCGTCATCTTCCTCATGATGGCGGGTCTTTACGTGGTGATCTCGCGGAGCAATCTGGTCAAGAAAATTATCGGCCTCAATGTCTTCCAGGTCTCGGTGATCATGTTCTACATCAGCATGGGCAAGGTCAGGGGAGGCACCGCTCCCATCGAGGCGGAGGGGTTCGAGATCTATTCCAACCCGCTGCCCCACGTGCTGATGCTCACCGCCATCGTCGTCGGAGTGGCCACGACTGCACTCGCGCTTTCCCTCGTGGTGCGGATCCATGAGGCGTACGACACCATCGAGGAGGACGAGATTCGGCTGCTCGACGAGGGAGATGAGGCGTGATCGACCACCTCATCGACGTCGTGTACGACGACCTGCCGGCGCTGCAGATCGCCATACCTCTGCTCGCTGCGACGCTGTGTATCCTGGTCCGCCGCGGTCGAGCGGCGTGGGTGATCGCCATGGTGGTGGCGTGGGCGTCCTTCTTCAACGCCATGTTGATCCTCCGTTACGTGATGACCGCGGGGGTCATCAGCTATGCCGAAGGGGGATGGCGGGCTCCGTGGGGGATCGAGCTCCGCATCGACTCCCTCAACGCCTTCGTGCTGTTGATCGTCACCGGGATCTGCGCCATCGTTCTCACCGCGGCGCCGCGCAGCCTGGCGCAGGAGGTTCCGCGTTCCAAGCACTACATCGTCTACGCGGTCTACCTGCTGTGCATGACCGGTCTGGCCGGCATGACCGTCACGGGCGACGCCTTCAACATCTTTGTCTTCCTCGAAATCTCATCGTTATCGTCCTACGCCTTGATCTCCCAGGGAACGACCAGACGGGCGCTGAGCTCGGCGATCCAGTATCTGATCATGGGGACCATCGGCGGCACCTTCATCCTGCTCGGCATCGGCATGATCTACATGGTGACGGGAACCCTGAATATCGTCGACATGTCGAATCTGCTGGCGGCGGTGGGACCCAACCGGACCGTACTCGTGGCGCTGGCGTGCATCGCGGTCGGCACCGCCATCAAACTGGCGGTCTTCCCGCTCCATATCTGGCTGCCCAACGCCTACACTTACGCTCCGGCGGTGGTGACGGCCTTTCTGGCTGCAACCGCCACCAAGGTGGCCTACTACGTCCTGCTGCGTTTCGTGTTCAGCGTATTCGGCGTCGATCTCGCCTTCGGGGCAATGCGGTTGGATGTTGTGCTGATGGGGTTGGCCATATTGGCCATGTTCGCGGGCTCCATCGTGGCGATCTTCCAGAACGACATCAAACGGATGCTGGCCTATTCGAGCGTGGCCCAGATCGGCTACATGGTGCTTGGTCTCAGCCTCGTTTCAGTGGCCGGGCTCACCGGCGGCATCGTCCACCTCTTCAATCACGCCCTGATGAAGAGCGGGCTCTTCCTGGTCATGGCCTGCGTGTTGCTGCGGACCGGTTCGACGCGTCTCGAAGCCTTCCAGGGTCTGGGTCGCAGAATGCCCATCACCATGGCGGCGTTTGTCGTCGCCGGTCTCAGCCTGATCGGAGTGCCGGCCACGGTGGGTTTTGTCAGCAAGTGGTATCTGGTGACCGGGGCGATCGAGAGCGGCCTGTGGCCGGTGGCGGTGGTGATTCTGGTGAGCTCCCTACTCGCTCTGATCTACATCTGGCGGGTGGTCGAGGTGGCCTACTTCAGACCTGCCCCGGAGGACGCCCCGGAGATCCGTGAGGCACCTCTGAGCATGCTGGGTCCGACCTGGGTGTTGGTGGGCGCCACTGTGTTCTTCGGAATTTTCACCTCTCTCAGCGTGGGCGTTGCCTCCGACGCGGCCCGGATGTTGTTGGGGTTGATGCCGTGAGTGTGACCACTGCGGTTGGGTTGGCGGTCGTGTGGCCGTTGTTCGGCGTCGTTCTGGTGCTTCTTTTCAGGCGCTGGCCCGATCTGCGAGAGGCAGGCAGCCTGCTGACCGCCGGCTCCCTCTTCGGTCTGGTTGCGGGCGTCATCCTGCCGTTCGTACAGGCCGGCGGGCGGCCGCGGATCGATGTGGTGGAGATCCTGCCCGGGCTCGAACTTGCCTTCGAGGTCGAACCCCTGGGCATGCTCTTCGCCCTCGTGGCCTCAGGACTGTGGATCGTCACGACGTTCTACTCAATCGGGTACATGCGTGGCCATGACGAGGAGAACCAGACCAGGTTCTATGCCTGCTTCGCCCTCGCCATCGCCGGCGCCATGGGCGTAGCCTTCGCGGCCAACGTGTTCACCTTGTTCGTCTTCTACGAAGCGATCACCCTCTCCACCTACCCTCTGGTCACTCACAGCGGGACCGAGGCCGCCAAGCGGGCCGGGAGGGTCTACCTGGGTATTCTCATGGGGACTTCGGTGGCCTTCTTCCTGCTGGCCATGGTTTGGACCTACTGGGCGGTGGGCACCACCGACTTCAGGGTCGGCGGGATTTTGGCCGGCAAGGTCAGCCATCGTGAACTCGTCATTCTGCTGGCGCTGTACGTCTTCGGCACCGGCAAGGCGGCACTGATGCCGTTCCACCGTTGGCTGCCGGCGGCCATGGTCGCCCCGACTCCGGTCAGCGCCCTGTTGCACGCCGTAGCCGTGGTCAAGGCCGGCGTCTTCACGGTTCTGAAGATCATGGTCTACGTCTTTGGCATCGACCTGCTGGCCACCACGGGAGCCAGTCGGTGGCTGACCTGGGTGGCCGCCTTCACCATCATGGCCGCTTCGATCATCGCCCTCACCAAGGACAATCTGAAGGCGCGGCTCGCCTATTCGACCGTGAGCCAGCTGTCCTACATCGTGCTCGGTGGAGCGCTGGCCACCTCGGCCGGAGTGCTCGGCGGCGGCATGCACATCGCCATGCACGCCTTCGGCAAGATCACGCTCTTCTTCTGCGCGGGGGCGATTTTGGTGGGCGCCCACAAGAGCGAAATTTCGCAGATGGACGGTCTCGGACGGCGGATGCCGTTCACGTTCGGCGCCTTCTTCATCGGCTCGTTGAGCGTCATCGGACTGCCGCCCACCGGTGGTACGTGGAGCAAGTGGTTTCTCCTCCTTGGCGCTGCCGACGCCCACCAGTGGGCGATGATGGTGGTGCTGATGGCAAGCTCGCTCTTGTCCATCGGCTATCTGATGCCGGTGGTGGCTCGGGCGTTCTTCAGACCGCAACCGTCGGCCGACGACGGACACGAAGCGCAAGATCATCCGCCGGCCGCGAACGGTATTCGTGAGGCACCGATTCTCTGCGTGCTGCCGCCGGTATTCACCGCCGTCGGCTGCATCGTGCTGTTCTTCTTCGCCGACGAAATTTATCAACTGTTGATTGGGATCGTGCGATGAGTGAGAACGAGCGAACCTACTGGCTCGATGACCGCAAGAATGTGAACAAGATCGTTTACGGTCTGTACGCCGTCTGCGCAGTGGTCGGGCTGTTCGATGTGTTTCCCTACAAACACCATCTCCATTTCTCGTTCGAGTACTGGTTCGGTTTCTCCAGCATCTACGGTTTTGTCGCATGCGTCAGCCTCGTGCTGGCGGCGAAACAGCTGCGCAAGATCGTGATGCGACCCGAGGACTACTATGACGATTGACAGCCTCCCTCCCGGGCTGATCCTGATTGTCGGGGCCATGGTGATCCCGTTGCTCAGGGGGAAGTGGCAGGCAGCGGCGACGGTCGTGCTGCCGGTGCTGGGCTTTCTGCAGCTCCTCGGGCTCGAGCCCGGAACGTATTTCAATCTGCAGCTTTTCGGCTATGACCTGACCCTGGTTCGTGTCGACCGCCTGAGCCTTGTCTTCGGCTACGTCTTTTATATTGCTGCGTTTCTGGGTGGGATTTACGCACTCTACGTCCGCGATGGCGTCCAGCACGTGGCGACCATGGTCTACGTGGGTTCGGCGGTGGGTGCGGTCTTCGCCGGCGACCTGATCACCCTGTTCATCTATTGGGAACTGACCGCCATCGGTTCGGTCTTCCTGATCTGGGCCAGTCGGTCGGAGCGGTCCTACCGCGCGGGTATCCGATACCTGGTGATCCAGGTGGGGTCGGGCGTCATCATGCTTGCCGGGACCATTCTCCACGCGTCGGCCACAGGGTCTCTGGCATTCGACAAGCTCATCGGCGATGACGGGCTGTTGCAGTCGGCCAGCATCGGGGTCCTGCTGATCTTCCTCGCCATCGGCATCAAGAGCGCGTTTCCTTTGCTCCACCCCTGGTTGCAGGACACCTACCCCGAATCCACCCCGACGGGAACGGTGTTTCTCAGCATCTTCACAACAAAAATGGCGATCTACGCCCTGGCTCGCGGTTTTCCCGGCACCGAGGTCTTGATTGTCATCGGCGCCACCATGACCGCCTTTCCCATTTTCTACGCGGTCATCGAGAACGACCTGCGTCGGGTCCTGACCTACTCGCTGAACAACCAGCTCGGATTCATGGTCGTGGGCATTGGCATCGGCACCAAGATGGCGATCAACGGCGCTGTGGCCTACGCCTTCGCGAACATCATTTTTGAAGGCCTGCTGTTCATGGCCATGGGTGCGGTGCTGCTGCGGGTCGGAACCTGCAAGGGTTCGGAGCTCGGCGGTCTTTATAAGTCGATGCCGATCACCACCGCACTGTGCATCGTTGGAGCGGCGTCGATTTCCGCGTTTCCGTTCTTGAGTGGTTTCGTCACCAAGTCGATCATTCTGGACGAAACGGCCATCGGGCATCACACCGTCGCCTGGCTGGTGCTGCTCTTTGCATCCGCCGGCGTCTTCCACCACTCCGGCATCAAGATCCCGTTCTTTGCCTTCTTCGCCCACGACGCGGGCCACCGTGTCAAAGAGGCCCCGCCCACCATGTTGCTTGCCATGTCGAGCATGGCGGTGCTGTGCATCGTGATCGGCATTTTCCCCAGCCTGCTGTACGACCTTCTCCCCTATGAGGTGGACTACAACGCCTACACGACGACGCACGTCATCATGCAATATCAGTTGTTGCTCTTCTCTGCGCTGGCCTTCACCGTGCTCAAGGTGACGGGCATCTATCCGGCCGAACTGCGGTCAACCAACCTCGACATCGATTGGATCTATCGCAAGGGTCTGCCTTCGCTATTCCGGGCAATGGGCCAAGCGTGGAATGGGACCAAGGAGGCGGTCGCTCCGGTCATCAGGCGGACCGCCGACGGCTTGAGTGCGGTCATCTATGGTCTGCATGGCCCCCAGGGGATCTTCGCCCGCACGTGGAGCACCGGAGCCATTGCCTTCTGGGCGGTGCTCATCCTCTACGGGTTGTTGCTGCTGTATTTCTGGAACCGCTGAGGCGACCTTCTCTCCTCGATAGGTATGGAGATTTTCGCGCTCGCGGGAATTGTGTGGGCGATCGCGGATGTTCTGTATCCCAGAACCGCTGTCATTCGAAAAGGGTCGGATCACAGGCCAGCGAAGACTGGCGGTTGAAGGGGTTTCTGATGGCTGAAATACATCCGGCCGATTCCGAACGGTTCGAGGGGCGCCACGCTGGGATTGCACCCGGCGTTTCACCGGATAGTGTTGACCAGATACGGACGATGATCAATACCCGTCTGGGAGAGCTCATCCCCGGTGAGGACTGTCACCCCTTGGAGCTCCATCGGGCCATGCGTTACAGTCTTCTGGCCGGCGGGAAGAGGATTCGTCCAGTACTGACGATCCTCGTAGCCACCGCCTTCGGATCTCGGGAAGAAGCAGCTTTGGATGCCGCTTGCGCCATCGAGATGGTCCATACCGCGTCGCTGATCCTCGACGACATGCCGTGCATGGACGATGCGGCCCTGAGGCGGGGTCGGCCGTCGAATCACATCGTATTTGGCGACGACACCGCGATCCTGGCGGCAACGGCCCTGCTGAACCGTGCCTTCGGCGTGCTGGCGGAGTGTTCGGAATTGGATCCTTCGATCCGCATCGATTTGGTGCGCTCTCTCTCCAACGCCGTCGGGAGCGACGGGATCATTGCCGGTCAATACTGCGACCTCCGTTCCGAAACGGGGGGCGTCGGCGAGGTGGCGGGACTTCTCCAGATGTACGGTCAGAAGACCGGGGCGTTGTTCGTGGCCTCGGTGGAGGCGGGAGCGCGCATCGCACGGGTCGAGGAGTCGTGGGTCGAGGCGGTCCGTCAATTTGCGGCCCATCTCGGGCTCGCCTTCCAGATCTTCGATGACCTGCTCGACCGGCTGGGCAGTGAGAAAGACGTGGGCAAGGACGTCAATCAGGACGTGGACAAGACCACCGTCGTCTCGTATATGGGATCCGGGCGCGCCCACGCCGAAGCCTCCAACAGAGTGCTCTCTGCGGCTGAGGCTCTGGAGCCCCTTGGAGAAGCCGGCCGACCTCTGGTGGCCCTGGCGCATCATTTCATGCAGCCTTCATCGGGCACCGCGCTCCAGATCTGAGAACCGGTTGGGACTGATCTGACAAGGGGGCGTTTCGCCGCCCGCGGCCTTCTTGGAATGAGCCAGCCGAAGAACTGTTGGAGCGGTGCCTACGAATTCCTCTCAGCGCACCCGATCCGGCAACCGGCCCTGTGAATGCCGGTCAATCCGTAGGATTCGTGGCGGGTGCGTCCGGTCGCGTCCACAGGCTGTCGCGGGACACTGATGTCGGCACGAAGCGAGATCTCATGGTGGAGCGGAGGCCCTTGGCGGCGAGGGTAAGCTTGCGTGACGTGGAGGTGGAGGCTCGCGAGTCCCACGCGGCCGCACCGCGAGCGCGGATGATCCGGCCGATGTCCTGGTAGACCTCCTTGGCTGTGGCCACCGCCCAGGCCGACCGAAACGGGAGGCTCGACAACCCGACCTTCGCGGATGCGTAGTAACGGTCGGCCTCGTCGAGCAACCGACGTGTGACGTTGAAGACGGCGGTCCGGTGTTCGCTGGCCTTGATGTGTTCGACTGGGACGCCCTCAGCGGCCAACCACTCCGTGGGCAGGTAGACCCGCCCAACCTCTGCGTCTTCCATAACGTCGCGCGCGATGTTGGTGAGTTGGAAGGCCAGTCCGAGGTCGGTGGCCCGATCCAGCGCGTCGTCCTCCCGGACGCCCATGATGTAGGCCATCATCACACCGACGACCCCAGCGACGTGGTAGCAGTAGCGGATCGTGTCCTCGAGTCCGGGATAATCCCGGCCCCCGACGTCCATGGCGAAACCCTCGAGGTGCTCTCGCGGGTATCGATGGGGAATCTCGTGCTGTTTGACCACGTGTTGTAGGCCGACAAAGAGGGGGTCCTCCACGGGCTCGCCGGCGAGGGCGCGTTCGGTCTCCGCCTGGAGGCTGGCAAGGCGAGATCCGGCCGCTTCGGCGGGCAGCTTCGCGGCGCCCCAGCCCAGTTCCTGCCCGTCGGTCTGATCGTCGCAGTGCCGGCACCAGGCATAGAGCATGTAGGCGCTGGCCCGGGTTTCGGGGTCGAAGATCCTGGCGGCGGCCGCAAAGCTCTTTGACCCCTTTTCTATGGTCTGTCGGCTCTGTTCGACGATGTCTTCCATCATGAGCTCCCGGGAGGCCGCTGGCCCACCAGATCCCCGATCATGAGCCCTGCTGTGGCCTTGGCGGAGTTGACCACACCGGGCACACCCGCACCGGGGTGGGTCCCGGCTCCGACGAAATAAAGGCCGCCGATGCGCTTGTCGCGGTTGTGCACCCGGAACCACGCACTCTGGGTCAGAATCGGCTCGAGCGAGAAGGCCGAACCGTCGTAGGAGTTGAGCTCGGTCTTGAAGTCGTCCGGCGTCATGATGCGGACGGTTTCCAGATCCTGGGTGAGGTTGGGGATGTATCGCTTTTCCAGGTACTCCAAAATCCGGTCGCGATATCGCGGCCCCTCGACCGACCAGTCGATGGGCGCCTTGCCGAGGTGGGGGACAGGAGACAGCACGTAGAAGGCCTCGCCACCTTCGGGCGCCACCGACGGATCCGTCAGGGTCGGCGCGTGCAGATAGAGGGAAAAGTCGTCGGCCAGGATTCCCTTATTGAAAATGTCGTCCAGGAGTCCCTTGTACCTGGGGCCGAACAGGATGTCGTGGTGGGCGAGTTCCGGGTGGCGTTTCTTGGTGCCGAAGTAGACAACGAAGAGCGACATGCTGAACCGCTTGCGGGCCAGCCGCGCCGCCTCGGCCCGCCCGTCCGGGTCCTCTGCCAGCAGTGTGCCGTAGGTGTGGACCACGTCCGCGTTGCTGGCGACAGCGTCGAAGTCCGCGCTCCAGCCGTCGGCGGTGGTGAGACCGGTGACGCGTCCGTTCGAGGTGTGGATCCGTTCCACCGGGCAGTCGAGCCGGACCTCACCTCCGATCTCCTCGAAGAGACGGATCAGTGCATTCACCAATTCCCCGGTGCCTCCGCGGACGAAGAACACCCCCCAATTGCGTTCCAGATAATGGATCAGTGTGTAGATCGACGACGAGGAGAACGGGTTGCCGCCCACGAGCAGGGGGTGGAAGCTGAAGACCTGGCGGAGCTGGGGGTCCTTGATGAACTGGGAGACAACCGAATAGACGCTGCGGTAGCTCTTGAGCCGCATCAGCTGGGGCGCGACCCGGATCATGCTCCAGAAATCGAGGAAGGGCACGTCCGCCAGCTTGACGTAGCCCTCGTTGAACACGTCCTCGGCGTAGCGCACGAACCGGGCGTAACCATCCACGTCTGCCGGGTTTTTGGCTGCGATCTGGCGGTTGATGGACTCGAAGTCGTTGGAGTAGTCGAAACTGAAGCCGTCCTCCCAGTAGAGCCGGTAGAACGGCATCACCGGGAGGAGCTCGGCGTAGTCTGCCATATCTCGGCCTGCAGCTTCGAAGACCTCCTCGAGGCAGGTTGGAGCGGTGATGATGGTGGGCCCGGCGTCGAAGGTGTAGCCCGCGTCGCGATAGACGTAGGCCCGGCCCCCGGGCCGATCCCGTTTCTCGATCAACGTGGTGTCGATCCCAGCGGCCTGAAGTCGCACGGCCAGGGTCAATCCTCCAAATCCACTGCCGATCACTGCTGCGCGTGGACGGGTCACCCTATCCTCCCTTTCGAGTTCTCATGAGTTGTGGTAGCAGACCCGGTTCCGATGCCGTCTGCCAGACAGCCGAGGGCTCGGCCGATGGGGACGGGCGGTTTGCCGGTGAGAATCCGGAGCTTGTCCCTCCAGTTCAACCGACCGGCGTAGAACCTCTGGATCAGCGGTTTGCTGAGACCGTAGAACCGTTCCATGATGCGGTACCTGTCGGGTGGGTCCGCGGCGTTGAAGAGCATCCGGTTGAGTAGTCTGAAAAACGCCATGCGATCCCACAGGTCCAGCGACCTCCGGCGGGTCCATGAGTAGAGATCCTCGCTGTCGAGGGGCGTCTCTCGGCAGAGATCGTCGGCCAACCGGACCGCCTCGGGGAGGGAGTAGCCGGTGGTCGGGTGGAAGAGGGCGGCGCGCATGCCGCTTCGGGGAACCCCCTCAGGGCCCTCGTCCCAGAATCGTCCGATGTCTCCCGCGAGAACGATGGGCAGCACGCCGGCCTCCTCATCCGTGACCCCGGTGACCCTCCAGCCGCGCGCCCTGGCGTAGAGCTCGAGGTCCGATCGGATGGTCTCACGATCCAGGTTTGGCGTGTCGCTGTAGTAGGTATCCTCGATGAGCAGTGACCGGTCCGAAAGGGGCAGGGTGTAGATGAACCGGTAGCCGTCGCGCTGCGGCACCGTCGCGTCCATCAGAATCGGACCGTCGAGATCGTGATCCCCCTCGATGGTGACAAATCGACCGACAAACTTCTGGTAACGGATGTGGAGGAACGGGCTGCCGGGGTCGCCCCTGCCGTCGATGACGGCCGTGGCTGAATACGACGAACCGTCGGCAAGTTCCACCCGGTGAGGGGAGACCTCCCTGACGTCGGCTCCGAGACGGAGCCGGTCGCCCAGCACCGGGGCCATCACAGCAGCGAGGTGGCCCGACGAGATCGTGTGGTACGGGCTGTACAACGTCCGGGTTCGGGATGGGAAACGAACCTCGTGGCAGGGCCACGAGTATTCGGTGAGAGAACGCATCCAGCTCCACTGCTCGTCGGTCAGGTCCTGCTCGTGGAAGGACCATGTGTGATGGCCGCCGAGGGCGGCGCCCCGCTCGAGAACGACGATCTCCAGATCGGGCCGCAGGGTTGCCAGACGATAGGCCACCAGGGCATTTGCCAGTCCACCGCCGACGAGTACGAGGTCCATCGTCACGCTTCGACCAGGATCTGGTGCAGGTGCTCGTTCAGCGAGTTCCGAAGGGCGTGTTGGTCGGTGAGCCGTGGCCGGCCGACATCGTCATCCGGGCTCGGCGAACCGGTGGGAACGGCGGCCCCGATCAGCATCGAAAAAACAGCGGGTGACAATGGGATGCTTTCCTGAGGGGTTTAATGTAACAGGGCATGCCGTCGGACAGCAAAGATCGCGTTGATGGCTCGTACTCATCCCGCAGCGGGAGTCGGAGACAGGGCTCGACCGAGCCGTCGGCTGCCCTCATCGATCTGCTGTGGGTTCGCAAAGGTGAAACAGAGTCGCGCGAAGCGCTCGCCGGTGACGGCGTCACCAACCTGCTCGTCGACATCGGGATAGAAGGCCTCTCCAGGGACGAATGCAACTCGCTCTCCGATCGCTCGATCGAAGAGGTCGCGACTGGATCCTTTGGCCAGCCGGAGCCAGAAAAAGAACCCACCGTCCGGCGCCTGCCAGTCGGCCGCCCCGCCCGGCAGGTGTTCGTTCAGCGCTCGTTCCATGGCAGCGCACTTCGCGGAGTAGATTGAGAGGATCTTCGCGAGGTGGTCATCGAGAAAGCCACGGCGGCAGTACTCTGCCACCAGACCCTGGGTGACGGTTGAGGTGCAGAGGTCCTCGCCCTGCCGCACCAGGACCATGGTGCGGATCAGCTCCGGGGATCCGATGGTCCAGGCGACCCGAACTCCTGGTGCGAGAATTTTGGAGAACGACGAACAGTAGATCACCGCGGGGGAATCTTTGGCGAGGCTCTTGATGGTCGGCAGGCATTCTCCGCGGTACCGCAGACAGCCGTACGGGTCGTCTTCGAGGATGGGGATTCGGAGTTCTTCGGCGAGGGACAGGAGTTGTGACCTACGGTTGAGGGACAGACAGGCGCCCGAAGGATTCGAGAAGTCGGGTACGCTGTAGATCAGCTTCGGCCGTCGGCCGGTTTCGCGCTCGCATCGAGCTACGGCATCCGGCAGCTGATCCACCCGCATGCCCTCGCCGTCGCACGCCACTGGCACAAACCGAGCACCAACGTTACGCAGGCTGTGGAGAGTTCCCGGATAGGTGGGGGCCTCGACCACCACCGCGTCGCCGGGGTCGAGCAGCGCGCGGCCGACCAGATCAACGGCCTGCTGTGAACCCGAGGTCACCAGGAGCTCGCCACCGGGCACGTCGTATCCAAGACGTCGGCCGGACAGCTCGAGCAGGATATCGCGAAGAGGCCCGTAGCCTTCGCTGGCGCCGTATTGGAGGATTTCGAAGCCGTTGGTCATCAGGACATCGGCGCAGGAGGCGAAGCGATCCACCGGGAAAGCCTCGGGGTCCGGCAAACCACCAGCGAACGAGATCATGTCCGGCTTCGCGATGAGCGCGAAGAGCTCCCGGATGGGCGACGGTTGCATTCGGCCGGCGAGGTGCGAGAGGCGGAAGAGATCATCCATGGGCGGGGATTGTAGCGCTTTGACGAAAGTCTCAACCAGGTCGAAGTCCAGATAACAGATACCAGATGCCGGATGCTGGATAACCGATACTGGTGAGGACACTGGCGTTGGGAAAGGAGGACGATTCGTGGCGACCTGGGTGATTGGTGATATCCACGGCTGCTGGGAGACCCTGCAGCGTCTGCTTGACAGGGTTCAGTGGGATCCGGTGGAGGACGAACTGTGGCTGGTGGGTGACCTGGTCAACCGTGGGCCCCGGTCCCTGGAAGTGCTTCGGTGGGCCCGGCGTCACTCAGAGCGGATCGTGTCGGTCCTCGGCAACCACGATCTCCATCTGGTGGCGCGGGCGCGCGGTCTGCGCCCGGATCGACCGGAGGACCGGCTGGAAGGGGTACTCGAGGCCGACGATTGCGACGAGTTGCTGCAGTGGCTGTGGACCCGACCCTTCATGCACCGCCGGGCTGACGTCATCATGGTACACGCGGGTCTCTGGCCGGACTGGACCCTTCACGAGGCCGCATGCACCGCGGCTGCGGCATCGGATGGGATCGAGGACCTTCTGCTCCGTTTCCGCACCAAACCGAAGCCTGTGTGGGAGCCCCGGCTCGAGGGCGTTGAGCGACATGCGGCAGCCGCTGCGGTCTTTACTCTGCTGCGAACGGTTCATGCCGACGGGCGCCCGAACTTCCGATATACGGGCCCTCCGGACGGTGCGCCCGGGGATTGCCGTCCCTGGTTTTCTCAGTCGAGGGTAATTGCTGACGGCTGTACGGTGATCTTCGGCCACTGGGCCCTGCTCGGCTTCCACCGGGAATCCAACGCCATATGTCTCGACTCGGGGTGTGTCTACGGCGGCTCGCTGACCGCTCTGTGTCTGGACGATGGCAGAATGGTCCAACAGCCGCTCGCGGATCGAGTCGGCGCACACGGAGGATGAAATGCTTCAGTTGCTTGTCATGCGCCATGCCAAATCGGACTGGACCGGAGATTTCGCTGAAGACCACGACCGGCCTTTGGCACCGCGTGGCGTGAAGGCGGCCAACCTCATCGGGAGGTTTCTCGCGGCGTCTGGCCACGGACCGGACACGGTGCTCGCATCCACCGCGGTTCGGGCTCGCGAGACCGCCGACAGGTTAATGGAGGCCGGGGGGTTCTCCTGCCCGGTCATCTCGACGCGGGACCTGTACGGAACCCATCCGTCGGGAGCACTGGAGATCGTCGCCGACCGTGCGGAGCTGCCGAGACTGCTGATCGTCGGCCATGAGCCGACCTGGTCCGGGCTGGTTTCCCTGCTCACCGGCGGCGGCCGTGTGCGCATGCCCACAGCGGCCACGGCCTGCGTCGAATTCCCCGTGGACGATTGGCACGATGTGACGGTTGGTTCGGGTCAGCTCAGGTGGTTGGTGACGCCGAAGTTGTTGAAGAAGTGGGGTGGGTGAGCGGCTGAGAAAATTCGAGATTCGAAATTCGGAAGCCCCAGCCCGTCTCACCTGAGCCCCGAGCCCCGAGTTCCGGGTTGCTTTCGGCTTGCGGCCGCGCCAAACAACACCACTAGCCGACCGCTCACCGCCTACCGCGTGCTGCTTGAGCTACAATCCCCCCGCCAAGGAGAGACTGCATGTCACCTCAGATCATCACCATTGCCGACCTCGCCGATCACCAGGGGGAAACTGTCACCCTTCGGGGCTGGGTCTACAACTGGCGCAAAAAGGGCAAGATCCGGTTCATCATTTTGCGGGACGGCTTCGGCTACCTGCAGTGCATCGTCTTCCGCCCGGAGGTGGACGAGGCGGTGTGGGAGACGGCGGTGGAGCTCACCCAGGAGTCGTCGGTGGAGGTGACCGGCAATCTGGTGGCGGACGAGCGCGCTCCTGGCGGTTACGAGCTCAAGGTCGACGCGCTGCGCACCCTCCAGGTCGCGCCCGAGTACCCCATAGGCAAAAAGGACCATGGCCCCGATTTTCTGCTCAACCACCGCCACCTGTGGCTGCGGTCCCGTCGACAGCACGCCATTATGAGGGTGCGCTCTGAGTTGTCCGCGGCGATCCGGGACTTCTTCTACTCCCGCGACTACACACTGATCGACTCACCGATTCTCACTCCGGCAGCCGCCGAAGGTACGTCGACCCTGTTTCAGACCGAGTACTTCGGCGAAACCGCCTATCTGTCGCAGTCGGGCCAACTCTACCTCGAACCGGCCGCGGCGGCCCTGGGAAAGGTCTATTGTTTCGGTCCGACCTTTCGCGCCGAAAAATCCAAGACTCGCCGCCATCTCACCGAATTCTGGATGGTGGAGCCCGAGGTCGCGTGGCTGCGATTTGACGGCCTCCTTGACCTGTGCGAGGAGTTCCTGGCGGAAATCGTGGCCCGAGTCCTCGACCGATGCAGTGTTGATCTGGAGCGGCTCGAACGTGACACCAGCCTGCTCGAGCCGGCGACCCGGCGGCCCTTCCCGCGAATCGACTACGGCGATGCTGTCGCGGCGTTGCGCGACGCCGGTCAGGCCATCCAGTTCGGTGACGATTTCGGAGCCGAGGACGAGACCAAGCTGGCCAGCCGGTACGACCAGCCGGTGATGGTGACCCGTTATCCAGCGGACATCAAGGCGTTCTACATGCAGCCTGACCCGGATGATTCGAGTAGGGCCCTCGCCGTCGATGTACTCGCCCCCGAGGGCTATGGTGAGATCATCGGTGGCTCCGAGCGGTCGGACTCCCTGGAGCACCTTGAGAGCCAGATCGCCGCTCACGACCTGCCCCGCGAGGCCTACCAGTGGTACCTGGACATCCGGGCCTACGGAGCGTTTCCGCACTCGGGATTCGGCATGGGGATCGAGCGATGCGTGGCCTGGATCTGCGGTGTCCCGCACCTGCGGGAGACGATCCCCTATCCCAGAATGATGAACCGCCTGTATCCGTAGTGGTCTCGGGGCTCGGGATTCGGGACTCGGGACCCGCAACCGCGGTGGGGCGGGCGGGGGATCTCATAGCCCCATAGCCCCATAGAGGGGCTGGGCGGCGGGGTCAGCTCTCCACGCGGTTCCGGCCGTTGCGCTTGGCCGCCGCAAGCGCACGGTCGGCGGTGGCCAGCACCGAGCCCGGTTGTTCCTGTGGACTGGGAATCGTCGTGGCGACCCCGATGCTGATGGTCAACCTCTGCTTGTCCACCGTGGGTCCCCAGGACATTGCGAGACTCTCCACTGCGTGGCGCATGCGTTCGGCAACTGCGAGCCCACCGGCGGCGTCGGTCTCGGCGAGCAGCACCGCGAACTCATCACCTCCAAAACGTGCCACCACATCCCCGGGCCTTTGGATCTCGTATGTCAAAGTGACCGCGATCTGTCGCAGGCACTCGTCGCCGGACTGGGGGCCCTTCGCCTCGTTGAAGCGTTTGAGGCCATCCACGTCGATCATCAGCACCGTGAGGGGAAGTCGCGAACGTGCGGTTCTCCGCCACTGCTGGCGCAAGTTCTCTTGGAACGACCGGTGGTTCGCGATCCCGGTCAAATCGTCGTCGGCGCCCTCGGTCCTGACCGTCGTGGTCGCGCGCTCGAGTTGTTGGGCCCGTTCTTCGAGCAGTCCGTGCATGGCGGTCAGCCGCTCCTCCATCTGGCGGAGGCGCCGGCGCTGCACGATCACTGTGATCGTCAGTAACACGAGGAACACGGTTATCGACGCAATCGCGGCGATCAGCGGCGTGGAGACGCTCATGATCGGGTCACTTCCCGGTACCTGAAACAATCCACCAGGTGGTCGTTCACCATGCCGGTCGCCTGCATGAAAGCGTAGACGATGGTTGGACCCACAAAGCGAAAGCCCCGTTTCTTGAGGTCCTTCGAGATGTTCTCGGCCTGCGGTGTTGTTGCCGGTATCTGATCTAATGAGCGCCAACTGTTCCGGATCGGCCTGCCGTCGACGAACTCCCACATGTAATCGGAGAAGCTCCCGAACTCGTTTTGGACCGTGAGAAACGCCATTGCGTTGGTCACCGTCGCCGCCACCTTCAGCCGGTTTCGGACAATGTTGGTATCGTCGAGCAGCCGTGCCACGTGATGGTCGTCGAAGCGAGCCACGGCCTGCGGATCGAAGCCGCCGAAGGCCCGCCTGTATCCTTCTCGCTTCCGCAGGATCGTCAGCCAGCTCAGGCCGGCTTGGGCGCCCTCGAGGGTCAGGAACTCGAACAGGGTCTGGTCGTCGAAGACCGGAACCCCCCACTCCCGGTCGTGGTAATCCACGTACAGTGGATCCTCGCCGCACCACGGACACCGTGACCGCTCCACTCAGGACACCGCCTTCTGCTCCACATCCTGACCCACAAATCGCAGCTTGACCTTCTTGCCGAAGACCTTCGTGAACAGCTCGGACTTCTTCTTGGCCGACCAGCCCTCCAACAACAGACCGCCGGTGCCGTCGAGGTGGAGGGTGACATCGTCGCCGCCGATTTTGACCTGGACGCTCTGGATGCGTTGGAGGTGTTCCCGATCCAGGCTGTCGGCCAGCCTCAGGATGGCGCTCAGGCGGAGGACACGTTCCTGATCCGTTGAAGAGAGGTCGGAAAAGAGCGGGTGATGAGGCGCGGGGTGGGCTTTGCGATGGTAGCGGGCCACGTTGGCCACGAATCCCATCTCCGCGGCACTGAAGTTCGGCAGCTCGGTGTTGGAGATCAGGTAGTGGGAGTGCTTGTGGTGACCTTTGTAGCTCACGAACTGGCCGATATCGTGAAGCAGCGCCGCGGCCTGAAGGACCTTCCGATCGGCCGGGCCGAGGTGGTGCAGCGAACGCGTCTGGTCGAAGAGCTCGAGGGACAGGTTGGCCACGTGCCGGGCGTGTTCTTCGTCGAAGAGGTACTTTCGGCCGACGGTGGCGGCTCCCACGAGGACATCGCGCGCCTGGCGATCCTCGTGGTCTCGGCGGCTGACCATTTGGTTGATCAGGTCCAGAAGGACGCCTTCCTTGACACCCACGTGGGGCACCAGGATGTCTTCGGCACCGCACAGATCGGCCAGTCGAGCGTAGACCAAAGCGGCGGGCAGCACCACGTCAGCCCGATCCTCTTTGAGACCCAGATCCTGTACGCGTTGGTGGTAGGACATCTGGGCCAACCGCTCGATGATGGACCGGAGATCGGTCACCGCGAGGTGGCTGACTCCGTCCTCATCGCGGGTGCCCGCCAACTTGGCCAGAGTCTCGATGTTGCCGCCGGTGGCAATGTAGCCGGCGACCTCGCCGGCACCCACCGCCGATGGCACCCTGAGGACGGAGATGTACTCCTCGAGGAGCCGGCGGAAACGCCCGGGATCGGTCCCCGACTCGGTGAGCTCCTCGAGTAAACGAACCGAACCCATGGTGTGCGACTCGCTCCAAAACGTGCCGTTTTGGTCCACAAGCGACACCTCCACACTGCCGCCACCAAGATCGGCCAAAAGCCACCGACGGCTCCCCAGAGGGACCTTGTTGGCCACCGCGAGGTGCACCAGCCGGGCCTCCTCCGAACCCGAGATGGGCTCGAGTCGGATGCCCGTCTCGTCCGCCACCCGTGCGACAAAGATGTCGCCGTTGCGGCTCTCCCGCACCGCTGACGTGGCCACCGCGCGATAGTCCTTGATGCCGAGCCGGCTCATCTCGTCGCGGAAGCCGGCGAGGGCCACGACCGCCGCGTCCATGGCACCCTTATCGAGGCGTCCGGAGAGGTACACGCCATGTCCGAGACGAATCGGGACCCTCTCGGATTGCAGTGTGGCGTAATCCCGTTCGCTGGCGAACTCGGCCGCCAGAAAACGAATCGCGTTGGAACCCATGTCCACACATGCGACCCGGAGCGGGAAGGAAACGTGTTCGTCGGTCATCCGGTTGTGGTTTCCAGTCTGTTTGAGGAATCGGTGCGGTCAGAAGGGTATTTTACATGGGACCACCGCCCACCCACCCGGAGCAAGGAACAAGGAACAGGGAACACCCCCGCCCGACCAGATGCAAGATCCAGGATGCAAGATCCAAGATCCCCCGCCCACCCGGAGGGAGGAGGGCGCGATGAAATCAGCCAATCGAAGCGAAGGCGCGGGCCGCGTGCCAGGCACCGTCGAAATCGAGTCGTAGTACGAGGTCGACACATCTGCGGCGGTGCCTGGCACCGACATGGAGATCGGAATGCGAGGGTGGCAACCTGCCGACGCCAGCGTCTGCGGCAGTCGACAGCACAACCCGGTCCCGGGGGGGGGCGGGGCTCCTGCCTACTGCCTGTTCCCTCCGCCGGGTGGGGTGTTCGAATTTCTCATTGGGTGGGCGGGGATCTCGTCCCGAGCCCCTCCCCACACTGGACGCGTAGGCGTCCGCAGTGCAGAATGGCCCTTCGATCTTGGTTCTGGAGAAGCTGACAGTGGATGATCACGGGCTGCGACCCGACCGACGACGATTTGAACAACTGGCCGCCGAACACGCGGTGGTGCCGGTGGTGCGCGAGCTGACGTCGGATACGGTGACGCCATTCACCGTCTTTTCCAGACTGGCCGCAGCGGGCCGCAACCCGTTCCTGCTCGAGAGCGTGGAGGGGGGTGAGCGGGCCGCCCGCTACTCGTTTGTCGGCGCCGACCCGTTCCGGGTGGTGGAACTGCGACGAGGCCAGGTTCTGGTGGACGGTGTTCCGGTGCCCGGGCCCCCTGTGGAGGGTTTGCGACGCGCCACAGACCTGGGGACGCTCGCACCGGTTGACGACCTTCCGCCATTTGCCGGAGGCGCTCTCGGATACCTCAGCTACGATGCCGTGCGGGTCGTGGAGCGCATTCCCGACAGCGGGCGGGACGAAGCCGGCCTCCCCGATGCATGGTTCGGACTCTACGACGGCGTGGTCGTGCTCGATCGCGCCCGGCAGCGGCTCCAATTGATCGCGCTGGCCCGGGTAGACTCGGACCCGCACGCGGCGTGGGAGAAGGCGGTGGCTCGAATCGCGGCGCTCCAGCAGGCGCTGCTCACCGGCGGTGAGGGTACGCGGCCGCACACCATTCCGCAGCCGTTCGGCGACCCTTGGGATGGCTGGAGTGCGACACCCGATGATGGCGACTTCCTGGACGCGGTACGTCGCGCTCAGGAGGATATCCTGGCCGGAGACATTTTTCAGGTCGTGCTCTCGCGTCGTTGGCGTCGTATGCCGAGGTGTACCGCGGCGGACATTTACCGCATGCTTCGGATCACCAACCCCTCGCCCTATATGTTCCTGCTGGATTCGGGCCAAGCGCGGATCCTCGGGGCGAGCCCGGAGACGCTGGTCCGTGTCCGTGATCGGGTCGTCATGACCTGCCCCATCGCCGGGACCCGTCACCGGGGAGAGTCCGCGGAGGAGGATCTCCAGCTCGAGGCCGAGCTGTTGGCGGATCCAAAGGAAAGGGCCGAGCACGTGATGCTGGTCGATCTGGGCCGAAACGATGTAGGCAAGGTGTCGACGCCGGGGTCGGTTCGCGTCACCCGCAGAATGGAGGTGGAGCGCTACAGTCACGTCATGCACATGGTGAGCGAGGTCGAAGGTCGGCTACGGCCGGAGAAGGACGCCTGGGATTCTCTTTTCGCCTGTTTCCCCGCCGGCACCTTGAGCGGAGCGCCCAAGGTCCGGGCGATGGAGATCATCGATGAGCTGGAGGACGTCCGAAGAGGGGTCTACGGCGGGGCGGTGGGCTATCGCAACGTGAATGGTGACCTCGATGTGTGTATCGCCATCCGGACCCTTGTGGAGCGGGGCGGGGTGGTCCAGGTTCAGGCCGGTGCCGGCATCGTCTACGACTCGGTTCCTCAGACCGAGCTCGAAGAGTGTCGGAACAAGGCCAACGCTCTCATCGAAGCGGTGGCCATGGCGGAATCAGCTGCGACGCGAGTGGGCAGTCGGGGAGAAGATCGGTGAATTCCAGATTGCAGATTGCACATTGCATATTTCCACCGCCCGACCCCGATCCGGTCTCCCTCGGCGGGGCAACGGAATTTGCAGTCTGCAATCTGCAATCTTCAATTGGCGGAACGGTTGGAGGGCGGCCGTGATTCTCGTGTTGGATAACTACGACTCCTTCACCTACAACCTGGTGCAGGAGATCGCCGAGCTCTCCGGAGAGCCCATGGACATCGTTCGCAACGATGTGGCCACCGTCGAGGAACTGCTGGCTCGCGGTCCGGAGGCGGTGGTGATCTCACCCGGTCCCGGCGTACCCGAACAGTCCGGTGTCAGCATGGACCTGATCGCCGCCGCCGCTGAGATTCCGCTGCTCGGCATCTGCCTTGGCCACCAGGCCCTGGCGGCGGTTCACGGCGCCCAGATCGTGCGCGGACCCGAACCCGTTCACGGCAAGACCTCACCCATCCAACATCACGGAACGGGGATATTCAGAGGCGCGCCCAACCCGTTCGATGCGACGCGGTACCACTCGTTGATCGTGGATCGGGACAGCATTCCCTCAGAGCTCGAGGTGACGGCATGGACCGAGGACGGTGTCGTCATGGGTCTGAGCCACACGGATCGCCCGCACCACGGTCTGCAATTCCACCCCGAGTCCTACCTCAGCCTTGAAGGGATGCGGTTGTTGGCCAGATTCCTGGAGATCGCGGGCCTTCCACTCACCGATGAGGGGCGACGGAGGCTGGATGCGCCGATTCGAACCTGAACACCGGCAGATGCTGCAGCGGCTGATCGAGGGTCGAGATCTGGAAGGCCCCGAGCTGCAACGTTTTGTGGGTGATGTCATGGACGGGCGGTGCGACCCGTCGGTGGTGGCGGGGGTGTTGGTGGCGCTGCGGGCCAAGGGTGAGACCGCGCGGGAGGTGGCGGCCGCGGCCCGCGCCATGCGCGAACGGTCGCTGTCGGTCCCGGTGGCTGAACCAGATCTCTCGGTGGACACGTGTGGCACAGGGGGTGACGGCGCAGACACGGTGAACATCTCCACCGCGGCAGCCCTACTGGTGGCGGCGTGTGGTGTGCCGGTGGCAAAGCACGGCAACCGTTCGGTGTCGTCGCGGTGCGGATCGGCCGATGTCCTCGAGATTGCCGGGGTGCGGCTCGATCTCGAGCCGGAGGCACTGGCCGAACTGCACGACGAAATCGGAATCGCCTTTCTGTTCGCGCCACGGCTTCATCCGGCCATGGGTGCGGTGATGCCGGTGCGACGGGCGCTGGCGGTCCGAACCGTCTTCAACCTTCTCGGGCCGCTGACCAATCCCGTGGGCGTCCGCCGCCAGGTGGTCGGAGTGTGGGGTCGTGAGGTGCAGGAACTGGTGGCCGATGCGTTGGCAGAACTGGGCGCGACCCACGCCCTCGTGGTTCATTCGGACGATGGTCTTGACGAGGTGTCGGCGTTGGCGTCCACTGCGGTGATCGAGGTTGTCGACGGGGAGGTGTCGGGCCGTTGGGCCACCGATCCCGACCGGCTCGGTCTGAGGGCCGACGAGCCGGCCTCTCTCAGGGGCGGAACGGTCGAAGACAATGCGCGCAGGCTCGAGGAAATCCTTGCGGGGAATGAGCGTTCTGCGGCGGCCGAAGCGGTTGCTATCAACGCCGCGGCGGCGTTATACGTGGGAGGTGGAGCTGCCGATCTTCGGGACGGCTTGGATCAGGCTCGCGAGACGCTGCGTTCGGGAGCGGCGCTCGTCAAGCTGAGGACTTTGGCTCAGAGGTCGAAGGAGCTTGCCGGAAATGCCTGATTCGGTGCTCGATCGGATTATGGCGGCCGTCCTCCTTCGCCAGCGGCAGGCCGATCCCCTGCCCAATCTTGCGGAAGCGGCCGAGCGTGCCGTCGAAGAACGGGAACGAGCCGGTCGTCGGTCCTTGCGCGATGCGCTCGGCGTCCCGGGGGTGTCCGTAATCGCCGAGTGCAAGCATGCCTCGCCATCGGCGGGCGTGCTGCGCGAGCCCTTCGACCCGGTGGCGTTGGCCAGGGCCTACCAGGGGGCGGGTGCCGCGGCGATTTCGGTGGTGACCGAACCGGACTTCTTCGGCGGCGATCCGGCGTGGCTGTCCGAAGTTCGAAATGTGGTCCAACTGCCGGTGCTGCGAAAGGACTTCGTCGTCACCGAGCGCCAGATGCTGGAGACCGCTGCTGCCGGTGCCGACGCCGTGCTCCTGATCCAGCGGCTGCTCGACCCCGCGCGGTTCGGAGAGCTGCTCCGGCTGGCCGCCGAACTCCGGCTCGATGCTTTGGTGGAAATCTTTGTCGATGAGGATCCGCGGACTGCGGTGGATGCCGGGGCCACGATCATCGGGGTCAACGCGCGGGACTTGGCGACCTTCGCCACCGACCTGGGACGGGTCGCGGAAATGGCGGAGGTGATTCCAGCGGACCGAATCCGGGTCGCCGAGAGCGGAATCAGGAACCGCGGTGATCTCCACCGGCTGGCGGAGGCGGGTTTTGACGCTTTCCTCATCGGAGAACACCTCGTGCGAGCCGAGGACCCGGGTCTCGCGCTCCAGGAGCTTCTCGGAAGAGCCCGATGTTGATCATGAAACCAACACTGCCCCGCGCTTTATGCCGGCTGCTCCCTTCTCCCTGCTGGCTACCTCCTGATTCGGGCGGTGGTCGATGTTGGTGAAGATCTGCGGATTGACCAACCGCGAGGACGCCGAAATGGCCGTTGCCGCCGGCGCCGACCTCGTCGGCTTCATATTCGTTCCTGGGGCCCCGCGAACGCTGGAACCCGGCGGTGCGGGCTGGATCCGGCGGATTGTGGGTGCCGAGACCGTTGGCGTCTTCCGTGATGCAGACGTGGAGGCCATCCTGGATCTTCGGGATCTCTTGGGCCTGGACTGGATCCAGCTGCACGGCGGCGAACCCGACACATATCTCGATGCTCTTGGTCCGCGGGTGATCCGCAGAGTACTGCCCGGTGCTGGCGGCGGGTGGAACGAGGTCCGCAGTCTTGGCGATCGGTGCCTGCCGCTGCTGGACCCGGGCGCCGGGTCCGGTGAGGCCTGGGACTGGGAGGCGATGGAGCGACCCCCCGGCGGTCTGCGATTTGGTCTTGCGGGGGGGCTCGGTCCCCACAACGTGGCCGACGCGGTCGTGCGGCTTCGGCCGGCGCTGGTGGATGTTTCCTCCGGAGTCGAATCGGAGCGCGGAAAGAAGGCGCGAGACCTCGTGGAGGACTTCATTACAAATGCACGGACGGCGGCAGGCCAGGGTGGTGGCGAATGAGAATCCACAGCGGAACGTTGGACAGGGAATGAAACGTCTACCCGATGCCCGAGGATATTTCGGCGAGTACGGAGGAGTCTTTGTTCCGGAGACCCTCATGGAGCCGTTGGCCGAGCTCGATCGAGCATTCAAGAAGAGCCGGCGCGATCGCGAATTCAAACACGCCTACGACAACCTGTTGGCCACCTATGTCGGGCGGCCGACTCCCCTGTTCAGGGCGGATCGGTTTTCCGAGCGGCTTGGCGGAGCCAGGATCTGGCTCAAGCGAGAAGATCTCTGCCACACCGGAGCGCACAAGATCAACAACGCGCTGGGTCAGGCTCTGCTGGCCAGGTCCATGGGCAAGGAGCGGGTCATCGCGGAGACCGGAGCGGGTCAGCACGGAGTGGCCGTCGCCACCGCTGCGGCGCTGCTCGGGCTGCGCTGCCGCGTGTACATGGGAACCGAAGACATGCGACGCCAGGAGATCAACGTCTTCAGAATGCGTCTTATGGGTGCCGACGTGGTGGGGGTGGACGCCGGATCCAAGACGCTCAAGGACGCGATCAACGAGGCGATGAGAGATTGGGTGACAAACGTCAAGAACACCCACTACATCCTGGGGTCGGTACTCGGTCCACACCCCTTCCCGATGATGGTTCGGGATTTTCAGTCCGTGATTGGTCGCGAAGCCATCGAGCAGTTTCGCAAGGAAAATCGGGGCCTTCCAGACCTCGTTGTGGCCTGTGTCGGCGGGGGATCCAACGCCGCCGGTATTTTCTCGGCCTTCCTGTCTCACGCGGATGTGCGCCTGGTGGGTGTCGAAGCCGGGGGTCGTGGACCGGCGCCGGGCGACCACGCCGCCCGCTTCGGTGGGACCGGTGCGCCCGGAGTGCTCCACGGAACCCGGACCTGGCTTCTCCAGGACGATGACGGTCAGGTTTTGAACACCCATTCGGTGTCGGCCGGGATGGACTATCCCGCGGTGGGGCCCGAGCACGCCAACTGGCACGACACCGGACGAGTCACCTACACTCGCGTCGACGACGACGAGGCGCTCGTAGCATTCCATCTGCTGGCCGAAACCGAGGGCATCGTGCCCGCCCTGGAATCCGCTCACGCTCTGGCCTATGCCCTCAAGGTCGCCCCGGGAATGGACCTGCAATCGCAGATGATCGTCAACCTGTCGGGTCGCGGCGACAAGGACCTGGCCGAAGTGGCCACTGTGGAGGATGGTCGTGAACCGAATCGGTGAAGCGTTTCGAGCGGCGCGCAAGGCCAACAGGGCGGCGTTCATTCCGTACGTGACTGCCGGCGACCCCAGCTTAGAACATACCGTGGGTCTGGCTCGGGCCCTGCGGAGGGCGGGAGCCGACATCCTCGAACTGGGGGTTCCCTTCTCGGATCCCATCGCCGACGGCCCCACCAATCAGCGTGCCGCTGAGCGCGCCCTGGCCGGCGGCACAACTCTGGCCGGTGTGCTGGATGTGGTGCGAGCCATCCGAATCGATGACGACCTGCCGGTGGTCCTGTTCAGCTACTCCAACCCGGTGATCCGTTATGGCATCGATCGATTCGCGCTCGATGCCGCCGCCGCCGGGGTTGACGGCGTCCTCTTCACCGATGTCCCGGTGGAGGAGATGGCATATTTCGAGGCCGATCTCAAGAAATCAGACATTAGCCCGATTCTGCTGGTGACGCCCACCTCGACCCGTGAACGAGTCAAGGCGGCCGCCAAGCACGGCAGAGGCTTTCTCTATCTGGTGTCGCGCACCGGTGTGACCGGCGCCCGAAATCGGCTCGATCCTGAACTCGCGGACAACATCGCCATGGTCCGCAAGGCGTCCCGCCTGCCGGTGGCGGTGGGGTTCGGCATCTCGACGCCGGCACAGGTGGCCGAGGTGGCGGCGCTTGCTGATGGCGTCGTGGTGGGTTCGGCCATCGTGGACCGGGTCGCCCGCCACGGAGAATCCGCGGGTTTGGAAGACGTGATCCAACGGTTCACGACCCCGTTCGCAGAAGCCTGCCGAAGGTAAGGTCCGATTATGAGTTCAATTCTCGGCCTTTGGTTCATATGGATGCCGGACGCCGCGGGCGTCCCGACAGCGTTCGATGGACGAGCCACAGTCCGAGAATTGAGAATCGAAGGACGCATGAGCAGGTCAAAGAAGCGTCGGTCTCGGTCAGAACTTCCTCATCGACGGCGACGTCGCCGAGCGGATTGTCGGTCTGCTCGATGGGCAACCATCGCGGGTCCTTGAGATCGGACCGGGCAGGGGAGCACTCACCGACGTGTTGAGAGGCAGGTTCGACCGCGTTCTCGCGTTGGAGCTTGACGAATACCTCGCCAAGGGGCTCGCCGCGCAATACCGGGACCACGGGGTGGAGGTGATTCACGCGGACGCCCTCCATGATCCTCTTGATCCCGTGTTGATCCCCGAAGCGCCGTGGCAGGTGGCTTCCAACCTGCCCTACTCGGTGGGGACCGCGATTCTGCGCAGATTGCTGCCGCGGCATGATCTGTTCGCGACAATGGTGGTGATGCTGCAGCGAGAGGTCGCGCAGCGCATCGTCGCCGAGCCTGGTGATCGAAACCATGGCCTGTTGGCCCTCGAGCGCGCTGCCTGGGCGGATGCGAAGATCGCCTTTGATGTTCCGCCCCGGGCGTTCAGGCCGCGGCCGAAAGTGATGTCGAGCGTGGTCACCCTGCGGACTCACCCTGCGTCCTCTGATCCAGAGGATCTCGAGTGTGGTCTGCGACTGGCCTCACACGCACTCACCAAACCGCGCAAAATGCTGAGCAACGCCCTCAGGCCGCGGGGAGACGCGGCTCAGATTGTCTCGGCGGGACTCGACCCGGAATCCCGCCCGGCTGACGTGCCGCTTGACGGCTGGATCGCGCTGGCGAAGCAGCTCGCTGAGTGACAACGCCCTTCGGTCCTCGAGTCGCTGGCGGTTGAACGTTGCAAGTTCAACGTTAAACGTTTCCACCCACCCACCCGGGTCGTGAAAGGGCGCGATGGGCGGGCGTGCCGTCTCTGAGCACGTCCCGAACGCGCTCACCCGGTGCCAGGCACCGTCGAAATCGCATCGGAGCACGAGATCGAAACACCTTCGGCGGTGCCTGGCACCGACATGGAGATCGGAAGGCGAAGGGGGCAACCTGCCGGCGGCAGCGGTTGTGGCCGTGGCCGTGTGCGGCGGCCATGTCCGATCCTGTACGCAGGATCAGAGGCCTTACGGCCACCCGCGGGTGACGGCTGGTCACCGCGGCCGGGCCACACCGAACCGTTCCAAAGTGATACTATTCTAGAGGTTATGCTGGTCCTTCCGTTGACACTTCCACCCCCCGTCGCAGGGCCTTCGCCTGCCGAGAGGCCCTGACGATGGGATTGGGTTTTGCCGTCCTGCTGGGTCTGCTCCAGGGATTCACCGAGTTTCTTCCGGTGTCCTCCTCGGGTCATCTGGCCCTGGCCCAGGCTGTCATCCCGGGCTTCCACCAGCCAGGAGTGCTGTTCGACGCCATGCTCCACGTGGGGACTGCTTCGGCGGTGGTCTGGTACGAGAGGGACCAGATTCGACGGTGGATGGTGTCACGCGAGGGACGCCGCATTCTCGGTCTGCTCATCATCGGGACCGTCGCGACAGCGGCGGTGGGTTTCGCGTTGAAAAGTCTGGCCACAGAGGCTTTTCATAAGCCGGCGTGGGTTGGAGCGGCCTTGATCGTGACCGGCTTGGTAGTGGCGTCCACGCGGTTCATGCCGGGGGGAGATCGAGGTGAGACCGGCACCACCTGGAAACAGGTGATTCTGATCGGATTGGTGCAGGGCATCGCCGTATTTCCGGGGCTTTCCCGATCCGGATTCACCATCTCGGCGGGGCTGGGCACTGGTCTGGACCGTGCGTGGGCCGCCCGATTCAGTTTCCTCCTCGGGGTGCCGGCCATTGCCGGGGCGACCCTCTTCGAACTGTTGGCCCAGCGGCATGGGCTGGCGTCGGTCCCGGCCAGCTTCTGGCTCGCCTGTGGAGTGGGTGGGGTGGCGGCGGCACTGTCGGGATATCTGGCGCTGATCATCGTCCTGAAGACGGTTTCGGCCAGTACCTTCCACCGATTTTCCTGGTACTGCATTCCATTGGGTATGCTGGTGTTGGTGCTGGAAGCTGGGATCTTCTGATGCGGGACCGGGTGCTGCGCGAGGCCGGCGCGGTCGCTCTTCTGCTCGGTGCGGTCCTGGTGGCCGTAGCCCTGCTGTCCCATTCGCCGATGGATCCGAGCCCTTTCCACGCGTCCACCCTACGCTCGAGTCCAAACAACTGGGCCGGTTGGCTGGGTGCCACCCTGTCGGCCGCGCTGCTCAGCCTGATCGGTGTGACCGCCTTCTTGCTGCCGCCGCTGGCGGCGGTGATGGGTTGGAGGATGCTCCGCCAGAAGCCATCTGCAAACCCGGGCCTGACCCTGGCCGGTTGGGCGGTGATTCTGCTGACCTTGCCCGGAGTCGCGGCACTGATCAGCACCGACCTGCCTTTCCGGGAGGGGCGGATATCGTGCGGTGGGCTGATCGGACTCGCCACTTCCGATCTGCTCGGAGGTTTCGCCGGTCCGGTGGGCCGGTTGGTGATTCTGCTGTTCTTTCTGCTGCTCGGTGGATTGATGGTCTCGGGGGGATCCGCCGCCGCGATCGCCGACTCGGTCTCTGCAAAGATGCGCGGCCACCTCACGAGCCGGAGCCGCGAACGGTCCAAGCGAAAACGCGAACAGGAGAAACAGCAGAACCGTCGCAAGGTTCTCGAGCGTCAACTGAAGCGCATCGATTCTGAAGACGGCTACCGGGGTTCATTCACCGTGAAACAGGTGGAGGGCAAGGGCCGCTTCAGGATCGTCCGCAGGATGGCCCTGTTGCGCGAGGAATCGGCCGACGAGTCCGAGGGCGCAACCTCGAAGTTGACGCGTCGCACGTCTCGGAAGGGACCGACGCAGAAGAAATCCGACTCGGCGGCGGCGAAGAAGAAGGACGTGGTGCAGGAGGAGTTCGACTTCGTCGACGATCTCGAGGAATACGATCTTCCCAGGCTGCAGTTTCTCGACGAACCGGTGGAGGGGGTGGAGCGAAACTCCGACGCCATGATCGAGATGTCCAAGCTGATCACCACGAAGTGCCACGAATTCCGGGTCCGCGGCGAGGTCGTGAACATCCGGACGGGGCCGGTCATCACCACCTATGAATTCCGGCTGGAACCTGGGGTCAAGATCTCGGCGGTGCAGAATCTCGCCGAGGATCTGGCGCTGGCCCTGCGCACCGAATCGGTGCGTATCGAGAGGATTCCGGGAAGGGCTACGGTTGGTATCGAGGTTCCCAACCCGGACCCGGAGGTGATCCGTCTTCGGACGCTGTGCGAGTCCAAGGAGTTCATCAAAGCCCCGTCGTTGCTCACCCTTGCCCTCGGCGTTGATATTCGCGGCAAGCCGTTCTTCGCGGACCTGGCGCGCATGCCCCATCTCCTGATTGGCGGCTTCACCGGATCGGGTAAGTCGGTTGGGCTCAACGCCATGATCATGTCGATCCTCTTCAAGGCCAAACCCGAGGAGGTGAAGTTCATTCTGGTGGACCCCAAGATGGTGGAGTTAGGGGTCTACGCCGACATTCCCCATCTGCTCACACCGATCATCTCGGACCCCAAAAAGGCGGCCAATGCCCTCGGGTGGGCGGTGGCTCAGATGGACGAGCGCTACCATCTGCTGGCGGCACTCGGAGTCAGGAACCTGAGCCAGTACAACCAAATGGTCGGTGACCCGGTCCAGATGCGGAAAGCACGAAACCAGTTGGCGCTTGACGATGAGGCCATGGAGAGCTTTGTGCCCATGCCCTTCATCGTGATCGTCATCGACGAACTGGCCGACCTGATGCTGACCTCCTCGCGCGCTGTGGAGGAATCGATCACCCGACTGTCCCAGAAGGCGCGGGCGGTGGGCATTCACCTGGTCTGCGCCACCCAGCGGCCGTCGGTTGATATCCTTACCGGAATCATCAAGGCCAATTTCCCGTGCCGACTGTCGTACAAGGTCCGGTCGAAGTTCGACGCGCGGACGATCCTCGACGTCATGGGATCGGAGCATCTGCTCGGTCGTGGGGACATGCTCTACCTGCCACCCGGAACCTCGAATCTGGTCAGGGTCCATGGGCCGTTGGTGACCGAGAAGGAGATCGCGACGGTCGTTCGATATATCAAACGGTTTGGTAAACCGGACTACATGAGAGAAGTATTGACGCACGCCCCACTTGGCATCAACGAACGGGGTGGGCGGCGGACGGTTGTGGATGACGAGAGTGAGCTTACAGATCCCATGTATGACCAGGCTGCTCGGATGGTGGTCAAGACTCGGAAGGCCTCGGCTTCGTATATCCAGCGTCGGCTGCACCTGGGATACACCCGGTCGGCGAGACTTCTCGATATGATGGAGAGAGAGGGTTTGGTGGGTCCGCTCGCCGGATCCAAGGGGCGCGACGTGCTGGTTCCGGAGAACCACTTCGAGGAGGTGGACGAGACCCATCTCCTGAACGGTGACGACTAGCAGGAAACGGGGTGTGGAGATGACCTTCGAGGTGCTGGAATTCAGTCCTTCAGTCACGGTCAAACTTCTGGCGGCGGGGGGAATCGTCATCCTGCTGACGCTGCTGGTGATCAGCTTTG
Source organism: uncultured Holophagae bacterium (assembly GCA_963797055.1). Lineage (GTDB taxonomy): Bacteria > Acidobacteriota > Thermoanaerobaculia > Thermoanaerobaculales > Sulfomarinibacteraceae > FEB-10. Next base: position 613,504 of record CAWCOD010000019.1, on the reverse strand, counting down.
TTTCGCGGGCCCGTGTCTTCTGCCAGTACCTCGCGCACATGACCGGTATCGAACTCAAACCGGTAACGGTCCGCCGGATCTACCGGCAGAACGGTCGCGGCGGGGTCCGTGACATGCTCATTTCGTTGCTGATCCAGGAAGATCTGGCCGACCCGAGCCGCATTGTCACTCCCGACACCAAGCCCGACACCTCCATGTACGATTCCGGCGGCTGACGCAGGCTCGGCGGTACATTTCGGCACCGGCCCGCTCGTACGCTTCGATTCACTGACTTCGACGCGGCTATCTCCCGACCGCGCCCCCCGAGATTGCCCCCTTCGCCTTCCGATCTCCATGTCGGTGCCAGGCACCGCCGCAGATGTATCGATCTCGTGCTCCGATGCGATTTCGACGGTGCCTGGCACCGGCCCGCGCGTTCGGGACGTGCTCAGAGACGGCACGCCCGCCCATCGCGCCCTTTCACGATCCGGGTGGGTGGTTGGAAACGTTTAACTTTCAACTTTCAACTTTCAACTTCAAGGTGCCTGGAGTGGCACGCTCGCCTGGCGCACCCACCTCGCTCCGGGTGGGTGGGGGTGCTCCTTGTTCCCTGTTCCTTGTTCCTTGCTCCCGGGTGGGTGGGGAAAGCTGCAATCTGCAATCTGCAATCTGCAATTTGCAATGGGCGGGCGGGGGGCCCGGCATCCGGAATCGGGAATCTGGCGTCCGGATGGGCGGGGGGACGGGGTATCATCTCCCGGTGCCTCGCATACGCGTCCTCCCCGATGGGCTGGTGAACCGGATCGCTGCCGGTGAGGTGGTGGAGCGCCCCGCCTCGGTGGTCAAGGAACTGGTGGAAAACAGCCTGGACGCCGAGGCCGAACGCATCGAGGTCGAGTTGGTGCGCGGTGGCTGTAGCCTGGTTCGGGTGACCGACGACGGCTGTGGCATGGATCCCGACGACGCTCTGCTCGCGCTGGAACGACACGCAACATCGAAGATTGCGTCGGTTGAAGATCTGGACCACATCGCCTCCTTCGGTTTCCGCGGCGAGGCGTTGCCGTCCATGGCCGCGGTGTCCCGGTTTCAGCTGCTGACCGCATACGACCCCCGCGAGGGTGGGGTGCGCGTGACTGTGGAAGGCGGACGAATTCTCGGTGTGGAGCCTGCGGCTCGGGCGCGGGGAACCACCGTGGAAGTTCGCGATCTGTTTTTCAACACCCCGGCGCGACGGAAGTTTCTGAGGACGCCGGAGACCGAACTCCGGCACGCGCAGGAGACGTTGTGGGCGGCCGCCCTGGCCAACCCCGACGTGAGTTTCATTCTCCGGCATGGTCCGCGGACGCTGTTGGAGGCCATGCCGACCTCGGATCCAGGACAGCGGCTGCGCGACATCTGGCGGCGAATGGCGGGGCCGGTTCACCGGTTCGAGGCCAGTGGCGGGGGGGTCGACGTGTGGGGTCTGCTGGCCCCGGGCAGCGGATCCGGAAGACCGACGCTGACCCTCATCGTCAACGGTCGTCCGGTGAGGGATCGGCTGTTGGTGGGTGCGGTACGGCGGGTCCTCGGTCAGGCAGGCGGCGGCCTGGGCGGTGCCCGAGTCGCGCTCTTCGTCACGGTCCCGCCCGATTCCGTGGATGTCAACGTTCACCCCGCCAAGGCGGAGGTTCGATTCGCCCGGGGCGGGTCGGTTTTTGCGGTGACCGAACGGGCGCTTCGCCAGGGCGTGGCGGCCTCCCGGGGTCATGTGGCGGTGGACCGCGTGGAGACGAGAGACTGGGTGGCCGAATCGGAACCTCTGCGCTCGGAGTACGAGGTTGCTCATCGCCCGCCGACCATTTTGTTTGCCCACCCGGCCTATGACGAAGTCGGCGAGCCCAGCGACGAACCACCGGTGGCACCCTTCGCGGGCGCCCATTCGTCCACCGGTCCCGGACCGCGTCCGGCACCACCCGACACCCCGTTCGGCCGTCTCATAGGTCAGTACCGAAGCTCGTTTCTCCTGCTCGAGGATGAGTGGGGTCTCGTGATCGTCGATCAGCATGTGGCCCACGAGCGGGTGTTGTATGAACGGATCAGGGATCGGTTTTCGGCGGAGTCCGCCCCTTCACAGCGTCTCCTGGTGCCCATTCTGATGGAGCTCGACGACGCCTCGGTGGCGGCGCTGGGGCGGGTCGAAGGGCTGCTCAATTCGGTCGGTATCGAGGCCGAACCCTTTGGGCCGGGTACCCTCCGTGTGACCGCGCTTCCACCTGAGACCGACGCCGAGTCCGCTCGCGAGGTGGTGGAAGCGCTGCTCGAGCGGGCCACGGCCCTCGATGGGGTGCCGGAACGAGTGGTGGACGAGCTCTCCCACGAACTCGCCGCGTCGCTGTCCTGCCGGGCCGCGGTCAAGGTCAACGACAGCCTGAGCACCGAGGAGCAGAGGGCGTTGCTCGACGACCTCATCGCCACCGAAAATCCCTACCGGTGTCCCCATGGGCGGCCCATCGTGCTTAGGTTGAGTCAGGACGAAATGGAACGCAGGCTCGGGAGGAGATGATGCGGCGGGAACACTGGCACCTGACCGAGGGACTGATCTTTGTCCACTTCGCGGTCTTCCTTCTGTCCTACGGCAACAGCGAGAGCCTGCAGTCGCTGGTTCTTATCCCCGGCCAGGTGGCGACACGGCCCTGGAGCCTGCTGACCTATCAGTTCATTCCTCGATCGGGCATGTTTTGGTTCTTTATTTCCATGGTCGTGTTGTGGATCATGGCCAAACCTCTCGAGGAGAGTTGGGGATCGCTGCGGTTTCTCGTTTTCTGGCTGGTCTCCACCTTCGGTGCGGCCGCTGCGGCCCTCCTGCTCGGGGTTCCCATGGTCGGGGACATGTTCTTCAACGGGTCGTTGTTGTTCACCTTCGCCACGCTCTTCCCGAATATGGAATTTCTGCTCTTCTTCATTCTGCCGGTCAAGGTCAAATGGCTCGCCGCGGTCGGCGGCGCCCTGCTGGTGGCATCGAGCTTCTCCTCCTTCGGCATGGCGGGGGGGTTGGTGAACGTGGTGGGCATGTCCGCGGGCTATCTGTTCTTCCTGGCGACCAGGCGCCTGCCGTCCCGGCGCAAGCTGAGCTTCGAACTCAAACGGCGACGGGCGGCGTCGGTGATCCAGGCCGAGGTGGCCTCGGCCGAAGAGCGCAATCGACAGCTGGACCCCAGAGTCCGCGCCGCGGTGGCGCGATCGGCGGAGGCCGGCGTGGTGGTTCCGGAGGACGAACCCCTGCTCGTGGAACTCGATGGACTTCGAGATTCGTCGGTGACGGTGTGTGCCCCGTCGGAGTTCGGCTATATGGACGACCAGGTTTGCCGATCCTGCACCGGGTTTGCCGAGTGCAGTGCGCGAGCGATCCGGATGGCCGCCGACGGCGACAAAGAAGGCTGATCCGAGGCCCTTTGCGTTGACGCCTGGCGGCTGCTCGCTAGTAGACAGTCGACAGTCGAGAGTTGATTCATAACTGTTGACAGGTGGCCCCCACCCACCCGGAGGGCGGCGCGGTGGTTGAAGCGCAGGCGTCCCGGCTGCCATTGTGGAGCAAGCGTCTCGCTTGCATCCAGTCCTTCAATCCGTGAGATGCGGCCGAGACCGCCGCACCACAATTCCCTCTCCTTCGCTCCGATTTGGTGGATTCATCGCGCCCTTGTTCTGATGGCGCTACCCGAGGTTACTCGCGGCCGGTGGCCGCGGTGACCAGCCGTCACCAGCGGGTGGCCGTATGGCCGCTGATCCCACTTTCAGGATCGAAACGGGCCGCCGCACTCGGCCACGGCCACAACCGCTGCCGGCGGCAGGTTGCCACCCTTCGCAGTTGGGCACCCCATGTCGGTGCCAGGCACCGCCGCAGATGTGTCGACCTGGTGCTGCGATTCGATTTCGACGGTGCCTGGCACCGGCTCGCGCGTTCGCATTGCGCGGAAAGATGGCACGCCCGCCCATCGCGCCACCTCACTCCGGGTGGGCGGGGGATCTCATGGCCCCACAGCCTCATCGCCTCATAGCCCTCGGGTGGGCGAGTGGGAGGCTAGAGCACCATTCGTCGCTGCCGGTCGCGCTCGGCCGGGATCAACCACTCTTCAGGCTCGCCCTCGTTGAGGTTGGCGATGGCGTGGTAGAGGGTGTCCCTCAGGTATTGGCCCCAGATCTTGATGGGCAGTTCCTCCACGCGGATGCTGGGTGAGATGGCGAGGTGGAGCATGTACTCAATGATCCACGACGCGTTCTGGGCGATCCGGCCGGAGTAGGTGGCGAGGGTCCGCTGCTCGAGGATCCGGGTTTCGTGGATGCCCCGGCCGAACTCCGACTCGACGAGATTTTCGAGGGTGGTCAGTATGAGTTCAAGCCGGAAGGTCCTGCTGCCGGTGGACACGTACTCGTAGAATTCACCTTCGAGGTCGAAGATGGACACCCCGCGACCCGCCGCAAAACTCCAGTCGATGTCCCTGAGGCCGTCCACGATCTCGTCCGCCTGGGGAAGCTCGATATCCACGAGGTAGTGGGTCCCCACATATGAGCCTTCATGGATCTTGCGATGGAATGCCCAGGTGTTCTCCCGTTCGTCCAGGGCTTCTTCGAGGCGTTCGATTTCGTGGGAGTTCGCGATGATTTTGACCCCGACGACGTCATCCACCTGTTGGCGGGTGGGATCGAGGGTGATCTGTCCGGTGTGGATGCGTTCTGCCACGATTCGCTCGGCGGCGGCGAACTCGTCTTCCATCTGGGCTCGGGTTGAGACCAACCGTTCCAGCGGGAGGCCCGCGTCGGAGGCCCGTTGCGATGCCAGCATGCGAGCCGCGGCGTCGATCTCGCTGGCCAGCTGCTCCGAGACCTGACGCGACACCTTTTCGGCGATCCGGCGGATCCGCTTGCGCCGGACCATTCCAACCAGGGTGCCGTCCTCCCGCGTGATGAGGCTCATGTGCACCGGGGTCCTGGGGAAAAACTCCTCGGGGTTCTCCCGGTAGCGATCGAGCAGCCCCCTCGCGCGAGGTGACGGCTGTTTGACCGCCTCGACGATAGCCGCACGGACGGCGTCTTTGGTGGTGACCCGACGAAGGACCAGGGGGCTCGGCTGCAGCACCCGGACCAGGTCGGCCACCAGGGCCCGCACCGCCGGCGCGGTGATGGCCCGTTCGAAGGCAAAGATCTCGGTCAACTCGCGACCGTCACGAGAGCGCACGTCATCCGCAAGCCAGCGACAGGCGATGTCGAATAGACGGTCGCGGTGGATGAGCCCTGAGAGATACATGGTCGGATCAGCACGGTGACACGACTCCCGTCGCGACGCAAGCGTGAGGTCGGTGATGAGCGACCGCAATCCGGTGAGTTGAAAGTTGAACGTTGAACGTTGAACGTTCCTGCCGTCCACCCGGAGCGAGATAGGCGCGATGGGCGGGCGTGCCGTCTCTGACGATTTTGGGTTGAGGTCGAACAGGCTGCGTGTCGCGACGAGTCCCGAACATCGTCAGAGGGGGCTCCCTCGGGGAGCGCCTTGGGGAGATGGGCGCTTCGAAGTCAGTGCATCGAAGCCAACGCGCGGGCCGGTGCCAGGCACCGTCGAAATCGAGTCGTAGTACGAGGTCGACACATCTGCGACGGTGCCTGGCACCGAGATGCGGTATCCGGGGAAGATGGCAAACTGCCCCTGATCACTGTCGCTGATCGCTGTTCCCAGTCGCTGTCCCTGAACGCTGCCGCTGCCTCTCGGGACCGGACACCGGTTGCTGTACCTGTCCCGGATCGTAGTCACTGCCGCTGTCCCTGAACTCTAGGCGGGAGTGGGGGACCCCGAATTTTACACCTCACACCGGGGAGGGCGGGGCCCACAACCCACAGCCCACCACCTGCGACCGACAACCTGCGTATGGACGTGAGGTCTTTGGCGACAACATGTAAATGCGTCTCAATAATGGTTTTGCAAGTGTGAATTCTTTCACATGCCTTCACAGGAGACGCCGGCCGAGGTATCCTTGGAGCCCGGCGTCGGCGCCGATCCACCATCAAGGAGTGAAGCGTTGTTCGAGAAACGGATCACCATCTTTGTCGGTCATTTTGGCAGCGGGAAGACCGAGATCGCCCTCAACGGGGCCCTCGATCTGGCCGCTGCCGGGCACCGGGTGACTCTTGCGGACATCGATGTGGTGAAACCCTATTTCCGGTCGCGGGCGGCTCGGGCCATCCTCGACGATGCCGGCATCCGGCTGCTCGCCCCGACCGGCGACAACACCCACTCGGACCTGCCGATCATCGTGCCTCAGATCCGCTCAGCCCTGAAGGACCCGGTCTGCCGGCTGGTCATGGACGCGGGGGGGGACGACAACGGCGCCAAGGTGCTGGGCTCATTGGCCGACGTGGTACCGCCCGCGGAAACCAGCTGCCTCGCGGTGCTCAACTTCAGACGGCCGTCCACCCCCGACCCCGCCGGTGCGGTGGCCATGGTTCGTAACATCGAGTCCGCGGCCCGGGTCGACGTCACGGGCCTCGTGTCCAACACTCACCTCATGGGGGAAACCACCCCCGGAATCGTGCTCGAGGGACACCGGATGGCGGTGGAAACCAGTCACCGTCTTGCAGTCCCATTGGTGGCGGTCACCGTCCTCGGTGAGATGGCGGGCGACCTGCGCGGCGAGACCTTCGACTGCCCGCTGGTGATTCTCCGAAGAATCGTTCTTCCCCCCTTCGAACAACAGCCTCGCACGCGGGCTTCGGGCCCGCTTTTTGTCGTCAACTGAAAGGAGCCCGGATGCCCCGAATCGTGATCACACCCGACGCGTGCAAGGGCTGCGAGTTGTGCGTCAGCGCCTGCCCGCAGCAGATTCTGGGAATGGGAAAGACGATCAACAACAAGGGCTATTTCTACGCCGAAGTCGTCGAACAGATGCGGTGTATCGGGTGCCGTCTGTGTTGCATCACCTGTCCCGACATGGCCATCGAAATGAGGGTCAACGGGACGATGTATCACTATTTCTCCTACTGACCCGAATAGGATGTGAGAGCTGGGAGGCAGCAGGTGTTCGCAATGTTGGACAGAGGGAGCAGTCAGCAGGGAGCAGGGAACAGCCCGGTTCCCTGGGGCGATTTGTGTTGGTTGGGTGAAACTGTGCCTCTGCCCCCTGCCCCCTGCCACCTGCAGCCTGGATTGGGAGCCTGAAATGGCCAAGAAACTCATGAAAGGCAGCGAGGCGATCGGGGAGGCGGCGGTCCAGGCCGGCTGCCGGCTCTTCTTCGGTTATCCCATCACTCCGCAGAATGAGATCCCCGAGTACATGTCCATGCGGCTGCCCCAAGTCGGCGGCCGGTTCGTCCAGGCCGAGAGCGAGGTGGCGGCGTCCAACATGCTCTACGGCGCCGCCGGCACCGGAGAGCGGGTCATGACCTCGTCGTCGTCCCCGGGTGTCTCGCTGATGGCCGAGGCCATCTCCTATCTCGCCGGCGCCGAGCTGCCGGTGGTGATCGTCAACATCATGCGGGCCGGACCCGGTCTCGGCGGCATTCTGCCCAGCCAGGGAGACTACTTTCAGGCCACCAAGGGCATGGCCCACGGCGACTTCAGGTTGCTGGTGCTGGCGCCCTGGTCGATCCAGGAGGCCGCCGACCTGGTCCAGGACGCCTTCGACCTGGCCGACTATTATCGCAACCCCGTACTGATCGTGGGTGACGGTCTGATCGGCCAGATGATGGAGCCGGTGGAGTTCTCGGATGGCCGGGAACCCATCAAGGAGCTCAAGCCCAAGACCTGGGCGGCAACTGGTAATCCCGGTGATCGACCCAACAACGTCATCAATTCGCTGTTTCTCGACCCCGAGGCACTTGAACGACACAACATTAAACTCAAGGCCAAGTTCGACACAATGGTCCGCGATGAAGTCCGGTTCGCCGAGTACCGAACCGACGACGATTACGACGTGCTGATCGTAGCCTATGGCACGGTGGCTCGAGTCTGCTCCACCGCCATCGACGAGCTGCGCGAGCAGGGGCTGAAAGCGGCAATGGTCCGGCCCATCACGCTCTTCCCCTACCCCTACCGGGCGGTGCGTGACGCGGCGCTTAAGGCCAGCAACGTGCTTGTGGTGGAGCTGTCCGCCGGCCAGATGATCGAGGATGTTCAGCTCGCCCTGGCGGGCTCCCGCCCGATCCACTTTTGCAACCGGATGGGCGGCATGCTGGTGTCACCGGACGAGGTGGTCGAAAAGGTCCGGGCGATCGTCGATGGGACATCCACGGAGGTGAGTCATGGCTGAGACCGTGTTTTCCAGACCCCAGGCGCTGGCCGACGTGACCACCCACTACTGCCCCGGTTGTACCCACGGGATCATCCACCGACTGGTGGCCGAGGTGGTCGATGAGCTGGCCGTCGGTGGTCGCACCGTGGGGGTGGCGCCGGTGGGTTGTGCGGTGCTCGCCTACAACTACTTCACCACCGACTTTCACGAGGCGTCCCACGGCAGGGCGCCGGCAGTGGCCACCGGTATCAAACGGGCGCGGCCCGATCTCATGGTCTTCACTTACCAGGGAGACGGGGATCTTGCTTCCATCGGGATGGCCGAGATCGTCCACTGCGCCAACCGAGGCGAAAAGATCACCGTGGTCTTCGTCAACAATGCCATCTACGGCATGACCGGCGGCCAGATGGCGCCCACCACCATGCCGGGCCAGGTGGCGACCACCTGCCAGCTCGGCCGCGATGTGGAACAGGCGGGTCACCCGATCAGAGTGGCTGAACTCCTATCCACACTGCGCACTCCCGGTTTTATCGCTCGGGGATCGGTTCACACGCCGTTGCTGGCGGTCAATGTCAAGGAGCTGCTCCGGCGGGCCTTCACGTACCAGAAAGAGGGGACCTGCTTTTCCCTGGTCGAAGTTCTGTCCACCTGTCCCACAAACTGGGGTATCCCGCCGGCCGAGTCCACCAGGTGGCTCGAGAAGAACATGCTGCCGTACTACCCGCTTGGAGTCTTCAAAGACCCGGAGGGCGTGGACCGGGCGCCGCTGCCCACGCCGGGAGGATGAGATGCAGAACGACGTGATCATGGCGGGCTTCGGAGGGCAGGGCATCCTGCTCATCGGGAAGATGCTCGCCTACGCCGGGATGCGTGAGGGCAAGGAGGTGTCGTGGCTGCCGTCATACGGCCCCGAGATGCGGGGCGGCACCTGCAACTGCACGGTGGTGATCTCCGACCGTCCGGTGGGATCTCCTGTCATCCGATCGCCGCGAACCGTCCTGGCCATGAACCTGCCGTCGCTCGACAAGTTCGAATCCGATCTGCGTTCGGGCGGCGTTCTGCTGGTCAATTCATCGCTCATCAGCCGTGAACCGACCCGGGACGATCTCACCGTGATCAAGGTCCCCGCCAACGAGATCGCCAACGAACTGGGGAATCCGCGAGGGGCCAATATGGTGGCCCTCGGCGCCTACCTCGGCGCCACCGGAGCCGTCGATCTCGACGGCGTGGTGGAGGTGATCCGCGAGACATTTTCGGCAAAACCCAAGGTGGTGGACGTCAACATCGAGGCCTTGAAGCGGGGTTATGAGATCGGCGTCGCGGCCGTCGAAGACGCGGTTCTGGTGGAGGAGGGCGCATGACGGAACAGCCGTGTGTGGACCTGGCCCTGACCGACGAGATCCTCGAGCGCTACCCGCTCGAGGAGCCGTCGCTGATCCAGGTGCTGCAGGATGTGCAACGGGCCTACAACTACTTGCCGTGCGACGTGCTGATGAAGGTTGCTGACGCGCTCCAGGTACCTCCGGCCAAGGTCTTTTCGGTGTCTACCTTCTACAAGGCCTTCGCCCTCGATCCACAGGGTGAAACCATCGTCAAGGTGTGTACCGGTACCGCGTGCCACATCCGGGGGGCCGGCCAGCTGGTGGAGGAACTCCAACGCGAGCTCGGCATCGGAGCCGACGAAACCACCGAGGACCTCAAGTTCACCGTCAAGACCGTCAACTGCGTCGGAGCCTGCGCCATGGCGCCGGTGATGATCGTCGGTGAGAAGTACTGGGGCAGCGCCAAGCCGGCCCGGGTGTCCAAGTATCTGGGGACGGGAGGCGGCGATGCGAATTGAGTCACGCGATCAGTTCACAGAGCTGCACAAAGCGGCTCGGAAGGCTCGCGCTGCGCACAAACAGCAGATCCTCGTGTGCTGCGGAACCGGATGCCTGGCGTCGGGCGCCAAGGAAGTGGCCGACGCCTTCGCCGAGCAGGTGACCGACCGCGGCCTCGATGCGGAGGTCGGTCTGTTCGTCAAATCCACCGGCTGCCACGGATTTTGTGAGCGCGGACCTCTGGTGGTGCTCCAACCGTCCGGGATCCTCTACACCAAGGTCAAAGCCAAGTCGGTGGCCGAGATCATAGACACCACCGTCATCGGCGGCAAGGTGATCTCCAGACTGTTGTACAAAAACCCGGTGAATGGCGAGCGGATCGAGGACTACAGCGAGATCCCGTTTTATAAGAACCAAGTCCGGGTGGCGATGCGCAACATCGGCCGGATCGATCCCACGGACATCTCAGATGCCATCGCCGAGGGGGCCTATGCCGGGCTGGCGAAGGCTCTGTGCGAGATGACGCCCGATGAGGTGCTCGCGGAGGTCAAGACCTCTGGCCAGCGCGGCCGCGGCGGCGCTGGTTTCAACACCGCTCGCAAGTGGGCGTCATGCAAGGCCGCGCCGGGCGATCGCCGGTTCGTTCTGTGCAACGGCGACGAGGGCGACCCCGGCGCCTTCAAGGACCGCTCCATCATGGAGGGGGATCCTCACTCGGTGCTGGAGGGCATGATCATCGGAGCCTACGCGGTGGGCGCCAACGAGGGTTATATCTATGTCCGGGACGAGTACCCCCTGGCGGTGGTGAACCTGACCATCGCCATCGCCGAGGCGCGCAAGCGTGGTCTGCTCGGTGACAACATCATGGGCTCCGGCTTTGACTTCGACATCAAGATCTCCCGCGGCGGCGGCGCCTTCATCTGCGGTGAGTCATCGGCCTTGATGCGCTCGTTGGAGGGCAAGGTCGGTGAGCCACGGGCCAAGTATGTGCACTCCACCGAAAGGGGCCTCCACGATCTGCCGACTGTTCTGAACAATGTGGAGACGTGGGCGGGAATCGGCGCCATCATCGAGCGCGGCGGCGAGTGGTTTGCCGCCATGGGCACCGACAGGTCCAAGGGCACCAAAGCCTTCTCGCTGGTGGGCAAGGTCAAGAACACAGGTCTCATCGAGTTGCCGATGGGCACCACTCTGCGCCGGATCATCTACGACATCGGTGGTGGTGTGGCCAACGACCGGCCGTTCAAGGCGGTTCAGACCGGCGGCCCGTCTGGTGGCTGCGTGCCCGAGGAACTGCTCGACCTGCCGGTGGATTACGAGAAACTCACCGAGGCGGGGTCGATGATGGGCTCGGGCGGCATGATCGTGATGGATGATCGCACCTGCATGGTGGACGTGGCCCGCTATTTTCTGGCCTTCCTCACCGAGGAGTCCTGCGGTAAGTGCACGCCTTGCCGTGAAGGTTTGAAACAGATGCTCCACATCTACGACCGCCTGATCGAGGGCAAGGGTCGGGAGGGAGACATCGATGCCATCGAACGACTGGCGACCGGGATGCAGCTTGCGAGCCTGTGCGAGCTCGGCAAGTCGGCGCCGAATCCGGTGCTGTCCACTCTGAGGTACTTCCGAGCAGAGTACGAGGCCCACATTCGCGACCGGGCCTGTCCGGCGGGCATCTGCCGAGAGTTGACGGCCTACGAGATCATCGAGGAGGGCTGCGACGGCTGTCACGCCTGCTTCAAGGCATGTCCGGTGGATGCCATCGAGGGCACCATCAAGGAGCTGCACCTGATCCATCAGGATGCGTGTATATCCTGTGGCGCGTGCTTTGACGTGTGTCCCACAGAGGCGATTCGGACCTTCCCCAAAGCGCAACTCGAGAAGGTGGAGGTGGTGTGATGACGACGCTCAGCGTCAACGGACGGCGGGTCACCGTGCCCGACGACGCCACAATCCTCGACGCGACTCGAGCGGCCGGCGTCGAGGTGCCCACCTTGTGCCAATTCGACGGTCTCGAACCATGGGGTGGCTGCCGGCTCTGTGTTGTGGACATGTCACAGGAGGGTTGGGACGAGGACTGGTTCAAGATGGTGACCGCCTGCAATCACCCGGTGGCCGAGGGGATGCGGGTGGTGACCCATTCGGACCGGGTCCTGGCCGCCCGGCAGGTCGTGATGGACCTGCTGCTGGCGCGGTGCCCGGAGACACCGCTGATTCAGAAGATCGCCGCTGAGCACGGCATCGAAAAGACGTCCTACGAGCCCAACCCGGAGCCCACCGATTGCATTTTGTGTGGTTTGTGCACCAGGGTCTGTGACCATATCGGTGTGTCAGCCATAGCCTCGGTCAACCGGGGCTGGGGTCGTGAGATCGCGCCGCCCTTCCACGGGGAACCGCCCGACTGCATTGGTTGTCTGGCCTGCGCCGAGATCTGCCCCACCGACTGCATCCCATTCACCGACGGCAACGTGACCCGGACCATCTGGAACAGGGAATTCGAGATGCTCCGCGACCCGACCACCGGCCAGGCGATGATCACCAAGGCCCAGGCCGAGCATTTCGCCCAGCGCAGCGGGGTGCCCATGGCCTACTTCGAGACGTCGGATGCAAGCAAGCGACTGGTCATGGCGAAGACCTTCGCCAAGCTGTCGGACGGGAAGTAGGGGGTGGAGGAGATGACACGGATTGAATTCGGAATTCGGAATTCGGAATTTGAAATGCCGCGGTTGGGCGGGAGGGGTGCGGTATGAACATGATTTTCAAGGTATCCGTTGAACGGTGCATCGCATGCGGCAAGTGCGAGCTGGCGTGCGCCTTTGCCCACGGCAGCGAGGGCAGGCCGTCCAAGACGCGGATCAACATCCACCGGCGAGGGCCCGAACTGGGCACACCCATTGTCTGCTTCCAGTGCGACGACGCTGCCTGTGTCGCGGTGTGTCCCACCGAGGCGCTGGTGAGGAATGCCGACACTGGCTCGGTGGATATGATCCGGTCGCGCTGCATCAGCTGTCGTATGTGCGTCGCGGCCTGCCCATTCGGCAACATGCTGTGGGACGACACCTACAACTGCGTTCAGAAGTGCGATCTCTGCGGTGGTGATCCCCGGTGCGTACCATTTTGCCCCACTGGCGCCATCGCCTGGGTGCCGGTGGAGTTGGCAGCGAAGCCGCCCGAGCCGTTGGATCGGGAGGCGCTGGAGATCGGTGGGGGAGCGTGATCGGGCACGGAGACGGAGACGGAGGCGGTAAATGACACAGGCAAACGACGACATCCGTGAGGTTCTGAGAAAGGCCTACCAGATCGAGGTGGATGGCTACACCTTCTACTCCATGGCGGCGGAGCGGGCAGAAAAGCCCGCGGTCCAGGAGCTCTTCGACAAGCTGGCCCGTGACGAGGTCCAGCACAAGGCCTACCTGACGAGTGTGATGGGCTCCTACGAGGACAAGGGGGTCGCGGCCTTCAACCTCCACCTCCGCGATCCGGACCTCAAGTCCTTCACCGCGACCATCTTCACCGACGCCTTTAAACAGCAGGCCCGCGGCGCCGATTTCGAGCTCGGTGTGCTGTCCATCGGAATGACCCTCGAGACCAACGCCATCAACTACTTTTCAAGCGCTGCCAGACACTCCCTCGACGCCGAGATCAAGGCCTTCTACGAGTTTCTCGCCGACTGGGAACGGGAACACCTCGAGGCGCTGCGCATGCTTTACGGCGGTGTCCGCGAGGACTTCTGGCAGGAGGGTGGCTTTTCGCCTTTCTAGGGTGAGAAGGTGAGAAGGTGAGAAGGTGAGAAGTCTCCCGCCCGCCCACCGCGCCTACTACCGATCCGGATGGGTGTTTAGGAACGTTCAACGCTTAACTTTCAACGTTTGGTTCATCCGGGAAAGCGTGAGGTGGGGTGTCGGGTGCCCGTCTCCGCTTGCCACGGCGTAGCACGAGGGCAAGCCGGGTGCCCCCGCCCGACATGCAGCGGCAGTTTTCAGCGACAGCGGCTGGGGGCAGCGAGCAGCGACAGTGATCAGGGGCAGCGATCAGTTGCTCTCGCGGCATGGAATTGGTCACCTCCGGGTCGTTCAATGGGTTGAATAGCCGGTGGGCAGCCCTCGTCCCGGCCGCTGCCGCCGGCAGGTTGCCACCCTCGCATTCCGATCTCCATGTCGGTGCCAGGCACCGCCGCAGATGTGTCGACCTCGTATTACGACTCGATTTCGACGGTGCCTGGCACCGGCCCGCACGTTCAAAATCATCAGAGGCGGCACGCCCGCCATACGCGCCCACCTCCGTGTGGGCGGGGATCTTCGTTCTTCGATCTTTGTTCTGCGTTGGGTAACGGCAACGGTAACGGGCTCGGGCTCGGGCTCGGGCACGGTGGGGGTGGGGGATCTTGAAACTTGCATCTCGCGTCTTGCATCTGGTCGGCCGGTGGCCCCTCCTTGTCCAAAGCGCGAAACGGTGTTAATCTTTTCGATATAGAGTCTCATATTTAGGAAAATCAACAGCGCCCGGTGCGTCAACACTCGCGGAATTGGACTGTTCGAGTGTCTGGGCCCTGGCACAACCGAGGGGGTATGAAATGAAGAGAGCGCTCGTATTCGGAGTCGTAGTATTGATGGGTCTTGTCGGCGTGGCCTCCGCGCAGGAGGACCTCGATGACATCACCTGGCTGGCGTACGAAGAGTCCGAGTCGGGGAAGAGCCGTGATCTGATCGGTCCCACCATCGCTGAAGACGGACCGATGTACGACGAGCTACTGGCCAACGGCACCCTGTCGTCGTGGGGGATCGCCATCCCCATCAACCACAACCTCGACGACACGTGGAACTACATGCTGTGGGCCACCATGTCCGGCTGGGGTGATGTGCAGAAACTTCAGGGCGGGTTCCAGAAGATGTTCTCCACCCGCTCGCCCGAACAGATGATGGCCAACCAGAAGGCCTACGACGAAGCCACGGTCGATGGTGCTCACCATGATGCGATCATCCGTCACCACTCGGGCCACCTGGGTTCTCCCGAAGGTGGCGTTCCGAAGTACTTCCACATTTCGTATTGGAAGATGGCGCCCGAGGCATTTGACGGGATGATCGACTTCTATAAGGACAACATCGCTCCCATCATGGCCAAACATCACGCGAGCGGTTCGGTTCCCAGCTACGGTATTTCGACCCAGGAGCTGCACGGCGACCCCAGCTGGACCCACGTCACCTGGTACACGGTGACCGATCTCGCGGCCATCGATGCCGTTGGGAAGTCGTTGGACGAGGGCCTGGAGGATGTGGACATCGGCGACATCATGTCGGCCATGGACTGGGACGCCCATCGCGACCAGGTGCTCCTCATCGTGCACATGGGCGGCATGAGCGAGGGCGAGTAGGAAGCCGACAACAGGCAGTAGGCAGTAGTACCACACGGCCGGGGGGCAACCCCCGGCGTTCCATATTCCGAGTTCCACGTTCCCACCCGACCAGATCCTTCGACTCGCTTCCGGCTTCGCACTCCGCGCTTCGCCGTGAAAGGTCGCTCGCTCAGGATGACTCATCGGCGGCTCTGGTGCCCGGGGAACGGCCATAGCCCACAGCCCCATAGCCGGGCGGGTGGGTGGCGGGTACAATGGACCACTATTTAACCGGTGGGAGACCCATGGAACGGCGGCGCGGCAGACAGGATCGTGAAGAATCGGGTCAATCCACGATCACCGTTCTTCTGATCGACGACCACGCTGTGGACCGTGCCCGCATCGCTCGGGTCGTGACCCAGGATGTGGCGCCGGTGGAAGTGCACGAGGTCTCGGACCACGTGGGTTTCTACCAGGCACTCAAAGAAAACCGGTTTGACATCGTCATCACCGAGCAGGAACTGCACTGGTCCACCGGTCTCGAGGTGCTGACCGCGGTGAAGAGCCTCCGGCCGGGAGTTCCTGTGATCATGGTGACGCGCACCGATGACGAAGTCGCTGCGGCCGCCGCGATGCGCGAGGGCGTGGAGTCCTTCCTGACAAAGACTGGGGACCTCGAACCTCGGCTGCGGACCAGTCTCCGTTCGGCCCTCCGGCGGCTCGAATTCGAGGAGCGCATCGGGAGTCTCGAGGGCCGACTCCAGGATCTCCTGGAGCGACTCCGCGTGGGTGTCTTCCGGGCCTCTATGAACGGCACCTTGCTCGACACCAACACGTCGTTCGACAGCCTGGTGGGGCCGCTGGACGTGGACAACCCCAGCCCACGCACGCTGCAGGATTTCTTTGCCGAACCGGCGGTCTATGAGGAGCTGACCGACCGTCTCGTCCAGGACGGTCAGGTCCGGTCATTTCAGGCTCGTTGGGTGCGGGCTGACGGATCGTCGATCTGGGTCGCTCTGTCGGAGACCGTGGAACGCCGGTCGGAGGGGGGCCGCGTCGTCGAGGGTCTGGTGGAGGATGTGACAACGATCCGCGAAGCTCAGGACGCTGTGCGCAAGGCCGGCGACGATCTGCGTGCCGTCTTCGAGCACAGTGGGGCCATCATCGCGGTCCTGGAGAGCGACGGCACGATCGCGATGGTGAATTCCGTCTTCGAAGATTTCGCCGGCTTCGCCCGCGCCGAACTGGAGGGCGTGGCGAATTGGAGCCGGTTCATGTCCATCGCCGATGGCGAAAAGGTGGCTGAGCGGCGGCGCGTGCTGACGGCGGCGCCCGAGAGTGGGCCAAGGACGGGACGCTTCGAGTTCATCTCGCGCGACGGGCGGAGCTGTCTGGTCCACGCCACGGAGGCCGTCCTTCCCGGCTCGGACCGCACTGTGGTCTCGCTGGTCAACATCACGGAGCGGCAGCGGGTCGAGGACCGGCTGCTCTACAACGTCTTCCACGACGGCCTTACCGGGATGCCCAACCGACTCTCGCTGATGGACAACCTCGAGAGTCTGTTTCGCGACCAGGCCAAGACCAGGGACGTGAGGACAGCCCTCCTGCTGTTGGACATCGATCGCTTCAAGGAGGTGAACGACCGGTTTGGCCAACGGGTCGGCGATCTTTTGTTGCGGTCGGTGACACGACGGATGGAAGGGGCCGTACCCGACGGCGCGACCGTGACCAGAAGTGGAAGCGATACCTTCGCCGTCGTGGTTGGCCCCGTCGAAGACGATGAGGAGGCAACTGAGATCGCGGAGGCGGTGGCCTCGGCGCTGGCGGATCCCTTTCGGTTCGGAGACCACACCGTCAGGTGTACCGTGAGCATGGGAGTCGCGGTATCGAGACCAGCGGCCGGCGCGGCGGAGTTGTTCCGGGATGCCGAGACCGCCATGTACGCCGCTCGTGACCAGGGCGGAAATCAACTGGTCGTGTTTGGCCCCGAGCTGGAGTGATCGCCCCTCCCAGTCGCCACATTGCGAATTTCGAATTTGGATAGCCGTATTTGTCGGCAGCGAGCGACGGTACAATCCAACACAAAGCCAGCAGGAGGGAACCCATGGACCTCAAGTCACAATTCGAAGAGGCAGCGGCCCGCTCGCGGGACCTGCCGAGTCAGCCCAACGACGTCCTGCTCGAGCTCTACGCGCTGTATAAGCAGGCCACCGATGGCGATGTCACGGGTGCCCGGCCTGGAATGTTCGATATGGTGGGCCGCGCCAAGTTCGATGCCTGGAGCGGGCTGCGCGGCGTGCCCGCCGAAGAAGCCATGCAGCAGTACATCGACCGCGTCGACGTTTTGTCTGGTGACGCGAACTGATCCCGACTCCGCGATACAATCTGCACCTTGGACCGAAGGGAGACGGGTTGGGGAATACGGTGACGATCGACGGCCGGAGCCTGGGTCTGGACGAAGTGGAGTCGGTGGCGGTGGGCGGCGCACGGGCAGTTCTGGCCGAAGACGCCCGCCAGCGGATCTCCGCGGCAAGGGGGGTGGTGGACAGCATCCTCACCTCAGGCCAGGTGGTCTACGGTGTCAACACCGGCTTTGGCAAGCTCGCCGAGGTTCGGATTGCGCCTGATCAGCTGAGCCGACTCCAGCTCAACCTGCTCCGTTCCCACGCATGTGGTGTTGGAGACCCGTTTCCGATACCCGTGGTTCGGGCCATGCTCCTGCTGCGGGCCAACGTGCTCGCCACCGGTCATGCCGGGTGCCGGGTGGAGGTGGTGGAGCGGGTTGTGAATCTGCTCAACGCCGGGGTCCACCCGGTGGTGCCGTGCCGAGGCTCGGTGGGTGCCTCGGGGGACTTGGCCCCGTTGGCTCACCTCGCCCTGCCGGTTGTGGGAGAAGGGGAGGCCTTCTTCCAGGGTGAGCGCCTGCCGGGATGGGAGGCTCTCAAACGCGGCGGTTTGGAACCCATCGAGCTGGAGGCCAAGGAGGGTCTCGCACTGATCAACGGAACTCAGACCTCCGCTGCAGTGGCAGGGTTGGCCCTGGCCGAGGTCCGGCGCCTCCTCGACGCCGCCGATGTCGTGTGTTCACTCACCCTCGAAGCGGTGGCCGGAACCGATGCGGCGTTCGATCCGGCGGTGCACCAGGCCCGACCCCATCCAGGGCAGCTCACCAGCGCTGCGAATATGGCGAAGCTGATGGAAGGCTCGGCGATCCGCGAATCGCACCGAGAATGCGGCAGGGTTCAGGATGCCTACTCGCTGCGTTGTTCGCCACAGGTCCACGGCGCGGCTCGCGACGCATTCGAACATGTTCGTCGGGTGCTCGAGATTGAATTCAACTCCGCTACGGACAACCCGATGGTCTTTGCCGACGGTCGGCTGGTTTCCGGTGGCAATTTCCACGGCGCTCCGATCGCGGTTGCTTTCGACTACCTGGCCGCGGCCGTGACCGATCTCGCCTCCATTTCCGAGCGCCGCCAGGCGAGGCTTGTGGACGCCGCCTTGTCGGGGTTGCCGGGCTTCCTGTCACCGGACCCGGGTCTCAACTCGGGCTTCATGATGGTCCAGGTCGCCGCCGCCGCGCTGGTCAGCGAATGCAAGACCTTGGCTCACCCCGCGTCGGTGGACTCCATCCCCACTTCTGCAGGTCAGGAAGATCACGTTTCCATGTCCACCTGGTCGGCTCGCAAGATGGCGTCGATTGTCTCGCTTCTGCGCCAGGTGCTTGGAATGGAGTTTCTTACCGCCGTCCAAGGTGTGGAGTTCCAGCGGCCGTTGACCTCGTCGCTGAAGCTGGAGGAAGCCATCGCCCGTCTCCGTGAGCGGGTGCCGCGTCTGGAGGAAGACCGCTTCCTGGCGCCGGACATCAGCGAGTCTACCGAACTGGTCGAGGGTCTCAGTGATCTCGTGGGTTCAACCGTGAGCAGTCAGCGGTAAGCAGTAGGCAGGCAGTATTGAGCCTCGGGACTCGGGCCTCGGGACTCGGATGCGGCGGTCGCGACTGCGGGTTGATCATCCGATTTCCGCGACCCGAGTTCTGAATCCCGGTTTTCCCCTGCTGTGAGCCGAGGGAGGCGAATGGTCAGCGCGACGAGGTGAGGTTGCGAACCCTACGATTGATGGTCTCGAGTTCGGCGTTGATGTACTCCTGGAGAATAGAAAATGACTCGTTGGCATCCAGCTTTTCGTTGACCAGATCCGTAAAGGCCGTGCGGCGCAGAGCCACCAGAGAGCGACGCCTGTCGTTGAGAATGGCGAGATCGGTCTCGCCGGGTTCGATGGCGTGATCGACTGCGTCCATGTAGTACTCGTCGATGCGGTTCTTTCGGCGGCGACGGATCCACTGGCGGATTGCGATGTAGCCCGAGTAGATGCCCACAAGCAGCGTCAGGCCGAAACTCATGGACTCGGCGTACTCCACAAAGAACGGGGGCTGGGATCTTTCGTAGTAGGCCACTGCGCCGGCGTGGTAGGGAAGGCTGACGGATCCGGGTTCGTAACGCTCGCGGATCCGTTTGGCGATCGTGAGGCCGCTGGTCCCGCCGGCGAGTCGGGTCCGATGTTGGAAGACCTCCTCGGTGATCTGCTGCACGATTTGAGAGCTCAGATGTCGGCTCGCGATCAACTGGGCTCTGACCCCGATCGTCCGAACCGGGGCCAGGGGCATGGTGGCGTAGGTGGCCCGGGGGATTGTCGTTGCGTGGAGGGTGGGGAAGACAAGGGCAAGGGCGTCGGCCTCGTTGCCGATCTCCTGGGCGTTGCCCAGCGACAGAAATCGAATGGCATCGTCCTCCACAAGACGCTCCACAGTCGACGAGGGGATCGCTGTCAACAGGAAGGCGGCGTCGAGGGTTCCATCGGACAGCGCCTCAACTGTCTGCATCGGGTCCATCGCCACGTCTTCGGCGACCGCGATCCTGAAATGGTCGAGGATCGTTTCCGCCACCAGGCGGGTGCCGCTGCCGTGGCCTCCAAGTGACACCAGACGGCCTCCGAGATCGTGGATGGTCCGGATTTCGCCAGCAACGTCGCGGGCAACCAGGATGTGCAAAACCTCGTCGTAGAGCCGGGCGATGAGTCGCGCGTTCTCGTGGGTCGGCGTGTCGCTCTGGATGATGGCGAGGTCGGCGGCTTCGCTCTCGATCAGTCCCATGTTGGTCACGCTGCCCTCGGTGGAGCGCACCGTCACGGTTTTGGCGATTCCCTCGGACTCCAGCAAGCGCCCGAGGGCGACACCGAGTGCATGGTAGGTCCCGGTCTCTGGGCCGGTGGCAATCACGAGTTCGGGAATGGGGCCGTCGTCGGAGATCGATCGGTATGCCAGGAAACCCAGCCCGATGAGGACAACCGCCAGGATGGCCGCGCCTATGGCAGGCCATGAAATCGACGATCCGACGTCGTGGTCGGTGGTGTGGGTCATGGATTGCCTCCAAACTCTGAGCCGTGCCCCTGTTTCCGGGCTTGGGCCGAATCGAGGGTTAGCCCGCACTTCTCACCGAGTGTCTGCTGCGGGCGGCGAATCGCGTCCATCTGTCGTGCTTTTCGCGAATCGTGCTCCTCAACGTAGTGCGACTACGCCTGCGTCGCCCGATCCGATAAAAACCCAACATCTGACCACCCTTCGCCGCCCTCGTGACGAAACCCGGTGAGAAGTGCGGGTTAGGGCAGTAGCGTAACATGACGTTGACGGCGGAAAGGAGACGGGGAGGTCGCGGGCCCGGTGTCGTACCGGTTGGTCATCTGTGACGGGCAGGCGTCTTTTTCAAGTGTGACGGCTCGCCGGCGCGGGATCGCGCCTGTGCTATAACCGGACTGGGGAGGCGCCGTGAGCGACATCGAAGAAGGCGGCCTGGACCAGATTTCCAAGCCGGAAATCGACTCCCGCATCCTGATTTTCAAGACCTGTGTCGCGGCCCTGTGGGCGGACGGCAAGATGATGGCGGCTGAGCGCGATCATCTGAGCCACCTGATCAACAAGATAGCGGACGACGAATCCGAACGGGCCGAGTTGCGACGCATGGCACTGCTCCAAGATGTCAATCTGCACGAACTCCTTATCGGCATCGACGGGCTCGACGAAGCTGACAAGCGCGATCTCTTCGATCGGTGCGTCGCGCTGCTGTCGAGCGACCGACGCCTGACCCACCGCGAGCTTCGTTTCCTGGCCCGGATAAGGAAGCTCTGCGGAATCGGATTTTGGTCGTTCCGGCGTCTGGTTTGGAAGGCCACGTGGCGGCGACGGGTGGCCCTTGCGGTGCTGCTGATCGGTGCGGTCGCGGTGCTCGCATACGTTGGGGTGTGGCGGCAGCAGGAAACGACCTTCCCCCCGACCGAAGCCCAGTTTTTCCAGGATGTGGTGCTGGTCGCTGCGGCGCCCGATCGAACCGAGTTGGGGTCCGCTGAACTCTACGAGCTTGTCCGCAGCTCGGTGGTGACCGTCAACGTCCTGACGGATGGCGCCGAGCAGGGAAACGGTTCGGGTGCGGTGATCGGATGGGACGAGGCTGGACAGCTTTACATCCTGACGAACCGACACGTGGTCTACCACGAGCTGCCGGCGGGGCACGAACTGTGTTTCGAGGTGGAGCTTGAAGGTGGTGTTCAATTGCCGGCGATCCTGGATTTCTACTCTCGGCGGCACGACCTCGCCCTGCTCGTTGTCCCGGGGTTGACGGGATGGGCCGAACCGTTGCCGATCAAGGCGCGACAGCAGCTCAAGGTGGGCCAGAAGGTCTATGCGGTGGGGAGTCCAATGGGGCTGGATCACACCTTCACAACCGGAGTCATTTCCGCTCTTCGACCCGACAGCATCCAGACCGACGCAACGGTCTACTTCGGGTCCAGCGGAGGCCCGCTGGTGGACGAGAGCGGTGCGCTGTGCGGGGTCGTTACCTCCACCCACAGTCATAAGGACATCTCGTTCGCGATCTACGCCGACGCCATCCTCGACATGTTCATGGAACGGCGCGAGGCCATAACCGTCGACCAGTCGGCCGGGGGATAAAATTGCACGTTACACGTTAAACGTGTAACGAAAAACCCCGCCGGGTGGGCGGGGGTCTCGGATCTTCGTTCCGTGTTCTTTGATCAGATTAGGAGCAGCCCGTGGTGCCTCCGCACGAGTCGCACTTGAGGCAGGTGCCGTTTCGGACCAGGGTAAGGGATCCGCATTCGGGGCAGGGATCGCCCTCGTACCCCATGTAACGAGCCTTTTGGACCGCCGCCGCGTTGGCCGTTCCTGCTCCCGTGGCGCCCGACCGGCCCGACTCTGCCAACGGACCCCCCGGACTGCGGTTTTGACCCACCGCGATGGAACGCACCTCGGCCACCTCACCCTGCACCTTGGGCTGTTTGTGTTGGTCCTTGCCGTCGCCCACCGCGTCGTGGCGAACGTCCTCTGACGAGACCTGGGCCAGATCGTCCCGTTGCAGGTAGGTGATGGCCAGTTCGCGAAAGACGTAATCGATGACCGAGGTCGCCATCTTGATCCGATCGTGGCCGCCCACGATCCCGCTCGGTTCGAACCGGGTGAAGACGAAGGCGTCCACGAACTCGTCGAGCGGAACTCCGTACTGCAGTCCGAGCGAGACAGCTATGGCAAAACAGTTCATCAGCGATCGGAAGGCGGCGCCTTCTCGGTGCATGTCGAGGAAGATCTCACCCACCGCACCGTCTTCGTACTCACCGGTTCGGATGTAGACCTTGTGGCCTCCGACCGACGCCTTTTGGGTGAAGCCGGCACGACGCTGGGGCAGCCGGCGGCGGTGGGCCTGGTGCCGGATGACGACCCGTTCTGCCATGCTTTCGGCTACTGCAGCCACGTCACCGGTGGCCACCGCATCAGCAAGCGCGCCATCCACATCGAGGTCCATGGCGATGCTGAGCGGCTGGCTGAGCTTGGATCCGTCGCGGTACAGCGCCACCGCCTTGATCATTTTCTGCCAGGCCAGCTGATACGCAGCCTTGATGTCCTCCAGCGTTCCCTCGGCCGGCATGTTGATCGTCTTGGAGATGGCACCCGAGATGAAGGGCTGCGCCGCGGCCATCATCAAAATGTGTCCCTCGGCGCGAATAAACCGCTGGCCGTACTTGCCGCACCGGTTGGCGCAGTCAAAGACCGGCAGATGCTCCGCCTTGAGGTGGGGGGCGCCCTCCACAGTCATGGTGCCGCAGGCCCAGGTGTTGGCGGCTTCGATATCTTCCTCGGAGAAGTCCATTCGGCCAAGTACGTTGAGGCTCCAGTCATCGAGATCATCGGATGAAAATCCGATTTTTTTGAGGAAACTCTCGCCAAGTACGTGGGGTGCGAAGGCGTTTCCGATGTCGAAGCTGGTTGGAAGGGCCTGTTCGAGACGGTCGATGGTCTCCTCGTCGAAACCGCGGGTCCGCAGCGCCTCGTGGTTGATGGTGGGACAGTCAACCAGGCTGCCGTGGCCCACCGTATAGGCCACGACCTCACCGATCTGATCATGGCCGTAGCCGAGCCGTTCAAGGGCGGCCGGGATGGCTTGGTTGATGATCTTGAAGTAGCCGCCGCCGGCCAGTTTCTTGAACTTGACAAGTGCAAAGTCGGGTTCGACCCCCGTGGTATCGCAATCCATCACCAGACCGATGGTCCCGGTCGGTGCCAGCACCGTTGCCTGGGCGTTTCGGAAACCGTGGATACTGCCGAGTTCGTAGGCGGTGTCCCAGGCCTCGCGAGCCGCCTCCACGAGTCTGGGCGGGCAGATCTTCTGGTCGATCCCCATGGGCAGCACGGTCAGGCCGTCGTAGGCCTCCGGGGTTGCGTTGTACGCGGCTCGCCGGTGATTCGCGACGACCCGCAACATGGCGTCGCGGTTGTCGCTGAAACCCGCGAAGGGCCCGAGTTCGGCTGCCATCTCGGCGGAGGTGGCGTAGGCGTCGCCGGTCATGATCGCGGTGATGGCGCCTCCGATCGCCCGTCCCTCGTCCGAGTCGTAGGGGATGCCGAGCCGCATGAGCAGAGAACCGATGTTGGCGAATCCCAACCCGAGGGTACGGTACATGTAGCTCAGTTCGGCGATGCGGCGACTCGGAAACGACGCCATCAACACCGAAATTTCCAGCACCATGGTCCACAGACGCACGGCGTGCCGGAAGCTGTCGATATCGAACTCGCCATCGTCACGGAGGAACTTAACCAGGTTCAGAGACGCCAGATTGCAGGCCGTGTCGTCGAGGAACATGTACTCGGAGCAGGGGTTGGAGGCGTTGATCCGCCCGCCGGCCGGGCAGGTGTGCCACTCATTGATGGTGTCGTCGTACTGGAGTCCGGGGTCGGCGCACTCCCAGGCCGCCAACGCGATGTCGTTCCACAGTTTGACCGCAGGCACCTTCTTTGCGATCTTGCCGTCGGTCCGCCGCACGAGTCCCCATTCTCCACCCACGTCGAGGGCATCGAAGAAGGCATTGGACACCCGGACGCTGTTGTTTGCGTTTTGACCGGACACGGTGAAGTATGCATCCGAATCCCAGTCGATGTCGTACTCCTCGAGGGGGTATTCCTTCTGTCCCTGTTGCGCGAGCTGGAGCACCCGTTGGATGGACCCGTCCGGCACTCCCACACGGCGGGCTGTGGCAATGCTCATCCGAAGCTTGGTGTTGGCGGCGGGATCGGTCGAGGCCTTCGCGGCGTTGTCCGCAAAACAGGCGTCGAGGATCTCCTTCAGCTGGCGTTTCATGACCTTCGAGCCGGTGACGAGGGCGGCCACCTTGCGTTCTTCGACCGCCTTCCAGGAGATGAAATTCTCAATGTCGGGATGATCCATGTCGAGACAGACCATCTTGGCCGCGCGGCGGGTGGTCCCCCCCGATTTGATGGCGCCGGCTGCCCGGTCACCGATTTTGAGGAAGGACATCAAACCCGATGACTTGCCGCCGCCGGACAACGGCTCGCCCTCACCGCGCAGGCTCGAGAAATTGGTTCCGGTTCCCGAGCCGTATTTGAAAAGCCGCGCCTCCCGGGTCCACAGATCCATGATGCCGCCCTCGTTGACGAGGTCGTCGGAGATGGACTGGATGAAGCATGCGTGGGGCTGTGGTCGTTCGTACGCGTTCGCGGACTTCTTCAACTCGCCGGTGTCAGGATCTGCGTACCAATGGCCCTGGGCAGGACCTGTGATTCCATATGCCCAGTGGAGGCCGGTGTTGAACCACTGCGGAGAGTTCGGTGCGGCGAACTGGGCCGCCAACATGTAGCTCAACTCGTCGCAGAATGCCTTGGCGTCGTCCTCCGTGTCGAAGTAATCGTGGGTCCGACCCCAATGGGTCCAGCACCCCGCGAGTCGATCGAAGACCTGACGGGCATCCTGTTCCGAGCCGGTGACCGGCTTTCGGTCCTTGTCGAGCACAGGGTTGCCCTGCTCATCCACGAGCTGGACACCCGCTTTGCGGAAGTACTTCTGGACCAGGACATCGACCGCGACCTGGGACCAGGACTCCGGGGCCTTGACGCCGTCCATCTTGAAAACGACGGTGCCGTCCGGGTTTCTGATTTCGGACGAGCGCTCGACGAATTTGAATTCTTCGTACGGATCGGCGCCTTCGCGAGTGAACCGACGGCAGACCTTCATACCTTCTCTGAGCCCCCCTCCATCTCAAAACCTGGCAACACGATACCCTCTCCACAAGCGTGCCCTGACCCCAACGCTTTAGGTGGTAAATTCCAGGCTTGGACCACTATATATTGGGCTTTTGTGCCTTGTCAACACTATATCTTGGGGTGTTGCATGACGAATTAAGTGTTTGAATTAAGTACATTTGACGTGGTTCTGCGGAGTCGGGCGCCATGCTGCTGCTGGTCGTCTCAGGTGGAGGTCGGAACAGGAGACTCGGACCGGATACAAGCATCCACCTTGGAAGAGGTCAGAAACAATGCAAAAAACGCTGTCGCAAAATCCGGCTCCGGGTTGCTCAGGACCGGTAACGCTTACGAATGCTCGGGATGAGGTGATCGGTGAACGCATCCTCGAGCCCGTACTGCGGGGCCAAACCCCAATCACGGCGGGCGGCGGAATCGTCCACGTCGGCCGGCCAGGTGTCGACGATCGCCTGTCGCTTGAGGTCCGGATCGAAGGTGATTTCTGAGCCCGGGAAGCCGGCGATCACAAGATCGCGTATCTCCTCGGCCGACGGATTGAAGGCGGTGATGTTGTAGACGGACTGGGTCAGACAGTTCCGATCGGCGTGCGCCAGGGCCATCAGGGCTTGGACCGCGTCGGGCATCACCATGAATGGAATCCGGGTGTCGGGTCGCACGAAACATGCGTAGGGTTCCCCCTTGGCGGCGGCGTGGATCATCTCGGGGGCGTAGTCCGAGGTCCCACCGCTCGGCACCGTGATGGCCGAGATCAGCCCGGGAAATCTAATCGCCCGGAAATCCACTTTTCCCGACAACCGCTCAGCTGCGAGCTGTTTGTAATGGTCCGCGAAGTAGCGACCGAGGTGCTCGCAATAGAGTTTATTGCAACCGTACATTGTGGTCGGCTGGTTCCAGTCCGACTCCCGCACGCGGAGGTTTTGGTTCTTTGTCTCCAGATCGGGCAGGCCGTAGGCGGCGATGGAGGACGGATAGAGAAAGACCACCGATCGACCGTGAGACTCCCCCTGTGCCTGGGCGAAATCGAGTAGCTTGAGGGTACCCTCCACATTGACCTGATGGGCTGTGATCGGGGTGAACTCGGCTCGGGTCGAGAGGATCGCCGCCAGGTGGTAAACGGTTTCCACCTCGAACTCGGCCAGGATGCGCTCCAGGAGGTGTTCCTCGAGGATCGACCCCATGTACTCCCGGACCACTTTCCCCGCAAGTGTGGGCTCCAGAGGCTTCAGATCGATGGTGATGATCGGTGTTCCGACCCCGGCCAGGCTCTCGATCAATCCGTGGCCGATTTCGCCGCTGGCACCGGTGATCAGGGTGACGGGTTTCCTCATTGCCTCCTCCTGTAACGGACGTCGTCAGATTGTCGGGGGATGGCTGAGTTGTCAAGCGGACGAGAGTGCGCGCGTTGATTGGGCGTGCCATCTTTCCGCGCAATGCGAACGCGCTCACCCGGTGCCAGGCACCGTCGAAATCGGAACTGATCACGTGGTCGATACATCTGCGGCGGTGCCTGGCACCGACATGTGGTGCCCAACTGCGAGGGGTGGCAACCTGCCGCTGGCGCCGGCCCGGCCGCTGGATGGAATCCAGAACCGCAAACGAGGTTGGCGCGGTGAAATTCTCGAATTTCGAATTTCGAATTCCGAATTTTTTAACCCTTTTCAACCCAATAACGTCGTATATGAGGGGTTCTGCGAACCGATCAGGTGCGCGCTTCGTACTCTAGGTTTGAAGGTATGAGGAGGTCGACCATGGGAAAGGTCATCAAGCTGCTGGCCATCTTGGTAGTCATTGTCGGGGCCGGTGGCGCGATCTACGCGTGGATGGGGAGCCGGAACACGGACGATAACGGGTTCAAGCTGGTGGAAGCGGAACTCGGCTCGATTACAGAGAAAGCCCTCGCCGTCGGTCAGATCGAGCCTCGCGAGCGGTTCCAGGTGAAGTCCAAGGTCTCGGGCATCGTCAAACGATCTTTCGTCGAGGTGGGTGATCGGGTGAAGGCTGGCGATCCGTTGTTCGAGATTGCGCCCGACCCCACGCCCCAGGAATTGCTCAACGTGGACCACGGCCTGCGCTCGGCTCAGGCGTCGTACGAAAAGGCGCTGGCAGACCTCGAGCGCGGCAAGGAGCTCCACCTGGACGGCCTGCTGTCGAAGGGCGATCTCGATGCCCTCGAAGAGGCCTTCGAGCTGGCCCGGGTCTCGCTCGAACAGGCTCAGGACAATCGTCAGCTGACTCGACAGGGTCGGGTGACCGGAGCCACCACCCAGGTCGAGACGACCATCCTGGCTCCGGCAAAGGGGACGGTCCTCAGCCGCTCGGTGAATCCCGGGGATCCAGTCATTCCGCTGACCTCCTACCAGCCGGGCACCGAACTGGCAGCGATCGCCGACATGACCGATTTGATTTTCAAGGGGACTGTTGACGAGATCGATGTGGGCAAGATCGCCGCCGGAATGCCGTGCAGGATCAAGGTGGGAGCGTTACCGGACGCACCGGTTACGGGGAGGCTGTCGCGGATCGCGCCTCAGGCCAAGAAGGACGCGGGCGCCACCCTCTTCGATGTGGAGATCGAACTGGATCCCGGCCAGGATGTCGTCCTGCGCGCGGGCTACTCGGCCAATGCAGAGGTTGTCATCCGCGAGAAGAGCGACGTGGTGCTGATCCCCGAACGGCTGGTGCTCTTCGAGGACGACGGCGCCTCGACCTTCATCGAGCTCCCGGGTGAGGGGCCGGAGGCCGAGCCGGTCAAGGTGGCTGTGCAGCTCGGTTTGTCGGACGGGCTCAACGTGGAGATCATCGACGGATTGACCGCCGGTGACGAGGTGATCCAGCGTCCGCCACGCGAAATCGGGTCCATGTTCTAGGTCGTGGGGGCATGATGAGGGATTCCAGATTGCAGATTGCAGATTGCAGATTGTCGCTGCCCGCTCGGTTCTTCCGTGAGGGTCGACGGGTTTCTTCGGAGCCGTTGATCGACAATCTGCAATCTGGAATTCGGAATCTGCAATTGGGTGGAAGGTTGGGGGAATGACCGGTCTCGGCACATTCATCCGCCAGCTGCTGCGGGACATCAGGACCCAGAAGCTGCGGACCTTCCTCACGACCTTCGGCATCGTGTGGGGCACTGTGGCGGTGGCCCTCTTGCTGGCGTTCGGCGAAGGCATGCACCGATTCCAGATCGCGAGATTCGCTGCGCTCGGTGATCACATCGTCATCGCCTGGCCGTCGCGGACCTCGCTGCCGTACCAGGGCCTTGGCAAGGGCCGTCCCGTGTTGATTGACGAAGGGGACATCGAGTTTCTCAAGGCCCACATCGAGGGTTTGGACGCCATCTCCAGCGAGTACTCGCAGACCATGCGGTTGAGGCTCGGTGACCAGGGCCGCGGTGTGGAGGTCTCCGGCGTGTCGCCCGTGTTTGGCGAGATGCGGAGCATGGTCCCGACCGAGGGGGGACGGTTCATCGATCCCATCGACATGGAGCGGAGACGGCGGGTCGCCTTCATGGGTGACCGTCTCGCCACCGATCTCTTCGGCGACGAGGACCCGGTGGGTCGAGAAATCATGCTCCAGGGTTCGCCTTTCATGATCGTCGGCGTCATGAAACCCAAGGACCAGGACTCGTCCTACTCGGGGCGGGACCACTCGAAGATCATCATTCCATCGACGACATTCACGGCTCTCACCGGCCGCCGCTGGGTCGAGAATCTGATTTACCGTGCATCGGATCCATCGCTCAACAAAGAGGTGACTCGGGAGATGACGGCCGCCCTCGGCAAGCGGAAGAAGTTCGATCCCTCCGACACCGAGGCGCTCGCGGTGTGGGACACCACCGAGATGTTTGTCTTCTTCGACAACTTCATGCTCGCGTTCAAGATCTTCCTCGGCATCATGGGAGGTCTCACCCTTGTGGTGGGGGGTATCGGGGTGTCCAACATTATGAATGTGGTGGTGGAGGAGCGGACCCGGGAGATCGGCATCAAAATGGCCCTTGGCGCCCGCGGCCGGTCAATCCTCGTCCAGTTCGTGATGGAGACCATGGTGCTGACCGCCATCGGTGGAGGGATCGGTCTGACCATCTCGTGGGGTATTTGCCGGTCGTTCCCGGCTCTTGGACTTAACGAGTTCCTGGGGAATCCCGTCCTTTCTCCCGGGCTGGGATTACTGACCGCCTTGGTGCTTGGACTCGTGGGCCTTGTGGCGGGCTTCTTCCCCGCCCGCGAGGCGTCGATGCTCGACCCCGTCGTGGCGATGAAACTCTGAGGCTCGAGAGAGAACATGAATATTTCACTCGCTTCGATTTCCGGGCTCAGAACCATCGACCTGCGTCGGCAACCTCCGACACGGCCGTTCCTGAAGGGTACGTGGGTGGTTCTGAGCCCGGAAATCGAAGAAAGAGGACGCCGATGAGGCCGCTTGATCTTCGCGTCGTCTGGAATCTCTTTGTCCGTGCCTCGTCGCTGCAGCGAAAAAGGGCCTTCCTGACGGTGGCAGCCATCGCCTGGGGCACCGTGGCGATCCTCATGCTGCTCGCCTTCGGTGAGGGGCTCAAGAACCAGATGATGCGAAGCCGGGCCGGGATGGGTGAGAACATCGCGGTGTGGTGGCCCGGGGAAACCTCCAAGGTGTGGCAGGGTCTGCCCACCGGCCGGCCGATCCGGCCGCGCATCGACGACGTGGAGTACCTGCGTCGCAAGCTGCCCGATCTGGAAGGGGTGGCCGGGGAGATCCACCACTTCGTGCCCGTGGTGCGGGGCGATATCCAGCAGAACGTCCGGGTGGTCGGTGCCAGCGCCTCGTACGGCACTATGCGCCATCACTTCCCGCAGGAAGGCGGTCGGTTTTTCAACGAGAGGGACGAGAACGCGAAACGGCGGGTGGCCTTTCTGGGCAACGACATCGCCGTGGAGCTCTTCGGGGACGAGGACCCGGTGGGCAAGACCCTCAGCCTCGGTGGGTCCCCGTTCATGGTCATCGGCGTGCTCCAAGAGAAGATGCAGATGGGCAACTACGGCGGGATGGACGCGGATCACATCACCGTCCCGCTCGCCACCTTCGCGTCGGTCTTCGGGCGGGAGGAGCTGGAGATGATCGTGCTCAAGGTCTCCAAGCCGGAACTGATGCCCGAGGCACTGGATCGATTCGCGGGTGCCATGGGCGCGCGCTACCGATTCGATCCCAGCGACCAGGAGGTCATCCAGGTCTGGGACACTGCCGAAAGCGCCAAGGTACTCAACGACGTCATGTTCGGTCTGCAGCTCTTCCTCGGCATCATCGGGGGATTGACGCTGCTCATCGGCGGCATCGGGGTGGCCAACATCATGTACGCGGTCGTCAAGGAGAAGACCCGCGAGATCGGCGTTCAGATGGCGCTTGGCGCCCACCGCGGATGGGTCACCGGGCCCTTCGTTTTGCAGGGTGTGGCGTACACCATGCTCGGCGGGGCCATGGGGATGGTGATCGCTATGGTCATCATCATGTTGCTCGCGCTGGTGCCGGTTGAGGGCAACGAGGCCCTCGAGTTCATGGGCAAGCCGACCTTGTCGTGGCAAATCGCGGCGGCCACGGCAATGATCCTCGGCACGATCGGGATCCTGGCCGGGTACTTCCCGGCCCGTCGAGCAGCCACGGTGGACCCTGCGGAGACACTCCGATATGAGTAATTACAGATTACAGATTGAAGATTGCAGACTTCCCCCGCCCGACCCCGCTCCTGCTTTGACCGGGTGGGGGGCGGAAATCTGCAATTTGGAATTTTCAATCTGTAATCGGTTGGGGAGGAGGGGGACATGAACTGGCCCCTAAAGAAACGCGCCAACGGAACCTCCGAGTCCAACGGTTCCATCATTGATATGGCCGCCATCACGAAGATCTACGACACCGGCAAGATCAAGGTGGAAGCTCTCCGCGGCATCAACCTCGAGGTCCACAAGGGAGAGTTCGTTGCGGTGGTGGGGCCTTCGGGATCCGGCAAATCGACGTTGCTCAATCTGATCGGATGCCTCGATACACCCTCGGACGGCCGGTATCAGCTCGGCGGTGAGTCCGTGGCGGGGCTTGACCGGGACGAGCTGGCGGACGTTCGCAATCGCAGGGTCGGTTTTGTGTTCCAGAATTTCAATCTGCTCCCCCAGCTCACGGCGCTTGAAAACGTCGAGATGCCCATGCTCTTCGGCGGCATCGGGCGGAAGGAGCGGCGCCGTCGTGCCATGGAGCAGCTCGAGCGGGTCGGGCTCGGTGACCGAGTCGAGCACAGACCCACCGAGCTTTCGGGCGGTCAGATGCAGCGGGTCGCGGTGGCCCGTGCCCTGGCCATGGAGCCCGACATCATCCTCGCCGACGAGCCCACCGGAAACCTGGACACCGGCAGCGGGTCGGATGTCATGGGTCTGCTCTCGGAGCTCTGGGAGCAGGGCCGGACCCTGGTGGTGGTGACCCACGACACGACCCTGGCGAAGCGGGCCGGTCGCATCGTGGAGATCCGCGATGGGGTCGTGGTCAAAGATGCCCCATCGACGGATTGACGTCTCGCGAGCCGCCGATCATTCGCGAAGTTGATAGTTGAACGTTGAAATTTGGGCCCCCTTGGGCGGTTCGATGCACTGACTTCGGCGCACCCATCTTCCTGAGGCGCTCCCCGAGGGCGCGTCTCTCGGGGGTGCCTGGCATCCCGATTCGCCAAAGCCGTCCGTCCGATTTGTCACGCTGGGGCGAATCGGCGTGCCTGGCATCCTCACGGGAAGCGCGACGAAGAACCGGGGCGCAACGAAGGAACCCCACCGCTGCTGATACTGGTTTTCCAAGATCGTCAAAGACGCCACCCCCACCCATCGCGACCACCTCGCTCCGAATGGGCGGAGGAACGTTCAACGTTTAACCTTCAACTTTTAACTCACCGGGTGGGTGGGGGATCAAGCATCCAGCATCCAGCATCCAGAATCCAGCACCGGGTGGATGGGTGATCAGTAATCCAGCGTGAGAATCCGGCCGTCGGTGAAGTCGAAGAAGGCATCCTTGTTCGCCACCTGGATGCCGGTGCGCAGATCGTCCGGGCTCTTGCCGGCGGCTTGGAGACACCCGGGACAGGCGTAGAGCGGGACGCCGAGGTCCAGCAACTTCCGGATTTGATCGTGGGACGGCGGGAAGGTGGAGTACTGGATATCGGGCGCGTCCGACAGCACCACATCGATACCCTTGATGTCGAAGTAGACCAGAACGTCGCGGTCCTCGGCCATGAGTTCGGCCATCTTGAGCCCCATGAGGACCCGGTGCGGTGACTCCTGGCCGCTGGAGACGTGGAGAAAGACACCGTCGCGCGGGGCGGGAGTCGGTGCCGTCCGAGGTTGGTCGGCACAGGTCAGACTGAGGGCGAGACAGCCGGCGAGAAATGCCAGCGGGAGGAGCCGAAGAATCGAGCCGCGCATGATTCCTCCTGATGATAGGTTTCAATACCGAAAGTGCTTTCGATGGAACACTTTCAGTGCCAGAGCACTCTACCACAAAACTACGGGCGTCAATGGACTGGATCGCGGTATGCCGCTCTCCTTCACGGACGATGATCGTCAATCGGTTTTTTCTGTCGCCGCCACGACCGTCTCGTCGGACCGTCGGCGAAGGATCCACGCGCCGAACCGGTCCATGTAGCTATAGACCACCGGCACGACGAAGAGGGTCATGATGGTGGAGGTGGTCATGCCACCGGCGGTGGCCACCGCCATGGGGGCGCGGGCCTCTCCGCCCTCGCCCAAGGCCAGCGCCACGGGCAACACACCAAAGATCATGGACAGCGCCGTCATCAGGATCGGCCGGAGCCGAATGGGACATGCTGTTCGCAGAGCAGATTCGCGGTCCATGCCTGCCGTCTGTTTCTGAATCGTCAGGTCCACCAACAAAATCGAGTTCTTGGTGACCAGACCGAAGAGCAGGATGATGCCGATGACCGACATGATGTTGATGGTGTTACCCGTGACCAGCAGAGCCAGCAGCGCACCGGTCATGGCGGGTGGCAGCGCGAACATGATTGTGAAGGGGTGGAGCAGCGAGTTGAACTGGCTGGCGAGGAGCATGTAGACAATCAAAATCGCGAGCCCGATGGCAAAGAGCAAAGCGCTCATGGCGTCTTCGAACTCCTCGGCCTGGCCCGTGGCCTTGGCGTAGTAGCCATCGGGCAGCTCCTCGGCGAGGACCTGATCCACGGTTTCGAGGGCCCGGTTGAGGGGGATGCCGTCCAAGTTGCCAGTGAGGAG
Source organism: uncultured Holophagae bacterium (assembly GCA_963797055.1). Classification (GTDB taxonomy): domain Bacteria; phylum Acidobacteriota; class Thermoanaerobaculia; order Thermoanaerobaculales; family Sulfomarinibacteraceae; genus FEB-10. The sequence continues at coordinate 579,254 of CAWCOD010000019.1, read as the reverse complement.
AATCGAACGCTCGCGGTCGGTTCGGTTGATGTTGATGGGACCCACACCGAAACTGATGGCGACCACGGTGTCGAGACGCACCATGTCTCCCGTTGGTGTGCGAACCTGGAGCGCGCCGATGTCTTCGGGGGTTCTGGCCTGGCTCGGTCGAGCCTTCATCCAGACGTCGTAGCGTTTACCTTCGGATGTAAAGGAACCAACCTCCCGGCCGGCGATCAGCGTGTATACCGTCTCGAAAATTGTCGCCGCGTCGAGCCCGAGGTCCTGGGCCCGCTCGCGGTCCACGGTGACAAAGAGCTGGGGCTGTTCGAGATCGAGATTTGTATCGAGATCCACAAACCCGGGGGTCGCGGACAGACGCTCCACGAGTCGGTTGCCGATCCGATTCAGTTCGTCCAATTCGGGTCCCCGAATCGAGTAGGAGAGGGACCAATCGCCGCCCTCTCCCGCGATGTTGTAGAAGGAGAACTCGACGGGACGGGCCTGGACCCCATCCACCGTGGCGAGCTCCCGTCGAAGGCGTTGTACGACCTCGCTCTGAGGCGTCTTGCGTTTGTCGGGTTTGAGCATTCGGATGAATGCGATACCGGAGTTGACCTGGCCCCTTTCCTCGAGGTCCACCGCAGCGAAGACACCCAGGACTTCCGGCTGCGAGAGAACGATGCGTTCGATCTCCTGCATTTTGGCGTCCATGGCCGGCAACGAGATTCCCACTGGGGCTTCGACATTGACCATGAACATGGACATGTCTTCCTGCGGAGCGAACTCCGCACCGATGAACGGCACGAGGGCGACGCTGCCGACAAAGACCAGACTGGCGACGGCCAGAGTGATCAGCTTGTGGCGGAGGGCCCAGTCCAATGCGCGGCGGTACCAATCCTCCAGGGCTTTGAAACCGCCTTCGAGGAGCTCGTAGATCCGGCCGTGCTTCTCGGTGACTTTCAGCATCCGCGAGCACATCATGGGGGTCAGGGTGAGGGCTACGAAGAGCGAGATCAGGACCGCCGCCGACACCGAAATACCGAACTCGAAGAGGAACTTGCCGATCATCCCCCGCATGTAGGCCACCGGGATGAAGACCGCGGCGATGGCGAAGGTCGACGCCATGGCCGCCAGGGCGATCTCCCCGGTGCCGTTGTGGGCGGCGGTCATGGGATCCTCGCCCTCCTCCTGATGGCGGAAGATGTTCTCCAGAACCACGATGGCGTCGTCGATCACGACCCCTACCGACAGCGCGAGGGCCAGGGTCGTCATGTTGTTCAGCGAGAAGCCGAAGATGCGCATGAAGCCGAAGGTCGCGATCAACGACGTGGGGATGGCCAGCGACACGATGAAGGTGGAGCGCCAGGACCGGAGAAAGACAAAGACCACCAGGATCGCCAGGATCGCTCCATAGGCGATGTCGAACTGGACGTTCGCGATGGAGTTCTCCACGTACTCGGCCCCGTCGAACGCAATGTTCCACTCGACGCCCTCTGGGAAGTCGCCCTCGATCTCCCTCATGCGTTCGATGGCGCCCCGGTTGACGTCCACCAGATTGGCGCCGGAACGCGGGGCCACGCCGAGACCCAGGGATGGCCTCAGGTTGTAGCGGCCGAGTCCGCGCTCGTCGGCGATCCCGAGCTGGGCGAAGCCGACGTCGGACAGCCGGACCGGGCGGCCGTCGATATTTGCGATGATCATCCGGTTGAAGTCATCCGGAGACTCGAAGAGACCGAGGTTGCGGACCGCCAGCTCGTAGCGATCGCCCTCGATGAACCCGCCCGGCAGCTCGAGATTCTCTCGGCCGATGGCGGAGATGATGTCGGTGACAGAAAGGCGGTAGGCCGCGAGCAGGTCGCGGTCGATCCAGATCCGGATCATGGGCTCCCTGAATCCTGCCAGGAAGACATTGCCGACGCCGGGGACCGACTGCAGTTTGGGCCGCAGGACCTGATCGGCATAGTCGGACAGCTCCCGTTGGTCGAGCCCGGCGAAGGACAACCACAGCATGGGCTGAGAGTTGATGTCGAGCTTTTGAACGATGGGAGGCTCGGCGTCCAGCGGGAGATTGCCCATGGCGCCGGACACCTTGTCACGAACGTCCTGGGCGGCGATGTCGATGTCTCGTCCAAGGTCGAATGTGATGGTGATCTGCGAAACACCCTGGCCCGAGTAGGAGGTGAGTTGGCGGATGCCTTCAATGGTGTTGACCTGCTGCTCGATGGCGTCGGTGATGTCGGACTCCACCACCTCGGGGGATGCTCCCGGGAGGATCGTGATGACGGTGACGATGGGAATGTCCATCGATGGCAGCAGATTGATGGGAAGCGTCTGGTACCCGAGGATGCCGAACACCACCAGCGCCACCATCAACATGACGGTGAAGACCGGACGTCGGATTGCGATGTCGTACAGATTCATGGGGTCACCCTTCGGGTGAATTTTGAATTCTCAATTTTTAATTTTGAATTTCGTACGTTTGTCACGATCTCGACCTTTCGGGTGTAACCCAATTCAGAATTCAAAACTCAAAATTAAGAATTCGTAACGTCATCGACGATGCGCACCGGCACGCCCCGGTGGAGGCCTGCCGTGTCCGCGATCACCGGCTGGCTCTCGTCGAGTCCGTCGATGATCTCGATCCGGCCGTCGACCCGACGACCCACCTGGACACGATGGACCGTGACCGCTCCGTCGGACACGATCATCACCTGGGACATGTCGGAGGTCGCCACCGCTGCCACTGGGAGCCACAGGCTGCGTTTGGCTTCGGGCGCCTCGAGGGTGATGTTGGCGAACATTCCAGGGCGGAGAGCCCCAGCCGTGTTCTTTACCAAGCCCACCACCTCGAATGATCGGCTGGACTCATTCACCATTGGATCCACGCTGTAGAGATTGGCCCGGTAGAGCGTCGGTGAGGCGCCGACCGTGAAGTCGAAGCCGTCGAGGCCGCTCAGCCTGGGGGCCCATTCGGACGGGACCCGCGCCGCCACCTTGACGTTATCACCGATGGCCAGTTCGAAGAGCATCTGACCAACGTCGTTCCACTGACCAGCCACCGCATGCCGGTTCATGATCGAACCCGCTGCCGGCGCTCGGACGACGCTCTTCTCCCAGTTTCTCGTGGCCAGGTCACGGGCGGCTTCGGCGCCGAGCACCCGGGCGGTGGCCAGGTCGAAGCCCGCCTTGGCCTGGTCGAAAGTGGCCTGGGCGATGGTGTCGTCGCTCAAGAGGTCCCGTTTGCGCTCGAGCCCCTTTTCAGCGAGGTCGAGATCGGCCTGGGCTGCTGCGAGATTCGCCTCAGCCTGCTGGAGGTAGATTTTGAAGGTGGAGCGGTCGACCTCGGCGAGCGGCTGGCCGGCTCGCACACGGTCGCCCACCTCCACCATGACCGCGTCGAGGGTGCCTGCGACCTCGGGTGAGACCGAGACGGTGTCGAAGGCACGAACTTCGCCCACCAGTTGAAGCGAGGGTCGTTCCTCGTCCACCTCGGCGAGTGACGAGCCGGACCTCCCGCGGTGCGAGCGCAGCTTCGCGCGCAGCCGCGGCCTCTTCAGAGCCCTCGCCCCCACCGCCGCCATGGCAGCCGGCCATCGCCAGGGTTAAGAGCACAAATGATGATGTGACGTGTCGTCGAGCGTTCATGGTGTTTCATCCTCGTTGGTTTTTGAAAGGTCGAGATCCGGCAGAGGGGACAAGCCGATGGCATGGCGGAGGGCAATGGCCTGGTACTCACGCTGGACTTTGGCGATGATTTCTGCATTGGCGGCGTCGATGGCGTCGGTGGTGGCCGTGAGGAGGTCCACCGCGGTGGCCTCGCCAACGCGATAGGCGCGATCCACCTGGTCGTAGGCCTGGCGGGCGGCGATGTTGCGCTCGCGGGCGGCTTCCAGGACAGCGGTGGCGGTTCGGTAGGTGACGGTCGCGCTGTCCACCTGGTCCTGGATCTCCCGTGTGACCTGGACCTCGAGCCACTCTACGTCGCGCAGATCGGCCTTGGCCTTGGCAACACGAGCTTTGGTCAGCCCGCCGTCGTAGATGGGCACCTTGAGGGTGAGAAAGAACGGATGCCCAGCTGTCGGAGGGGAAGGCAGCCTTTTGCTGCAGGTACTGGGCACCGGCTTCGAGCTCTGGGAGCCATGCGCCCTTCTCTACCTTGATCATCAGACCCGCGGCCTCCAACTGATTTCGAAGTGTGACCATTTCGAGCCGCCGGTCCATGGCCTCGTTTTTCAGCTGCTGGTCGTCCCCGGGGGGGGCGGGGATCGGTCCGGAGGGCTGCAGCTCACCCACGGCGGGGACGCCAGCGATCCGGGCCAGCCGGCGCCGAGCGATTTCCGTATTCCCCTCAGCCACAACCAATCGCTGCTTTGAACCTGCCACTTCGGATCGCCAGCGGGCGGTGTCGGCAGAGGTGGCCTCTCCGACTTCGAACAGCCGTTGAGTCAACTTGAGCTGGCCCTCGTTGGCCTTGAGTGCCGTCCGGGCGACTTCCACGGATTCCGCCGCCGCGAGCGCCGTGTAGAACTCCGCGGCGACGGTCAGGGTGAGGTTGTTGATGGCGGTCGCCCGATCCAGATCGGCGATGTCGCGGTAGAGCCTGGCCACGTCTCGTGCGCGCCAGTCACGCAGGCCGTAGAACAGAGTCTGCCTGAGATCGGCGGACCATACCCAGTCCTCCAGCGGGCGAACCACGAATTCCTCACCCGGGGCCAGCTCGATGGTCTGCTCCTCCTGGAACCGCCACCAGGTGCCGTTCAGGTCCAGCCGGGGAAGCAGCGCCGAGGACACCAGTTTGACGTCGGCCTGGGCTCGCTGGATGTTGGTGTCGGCGAGTCCCACGGTGGGGTTGGTGGCCACGGCCGTTCGCACCAATTCCTGTAACGTCGTCGGTCCTTCCGCGTCGGCGGCCGCGACCGGCATCGGGAGAGCGAGCAGGGCGATGACCAGCCCGGCGATGGCCGGGGCGAGTCTGATTCTCTGAGACATGGACCTCCTCCTGTCGGGCCCTACTACGACTTGGCCATGGAGTGGTTTCAAGCCGATCATCGGACCTCCACACAGAGCCCGTTGCACAGTGCTCCGGCAAACGCTTCGCTCACCTTGACCGCTTCCACGGACTCGTCGAACCAGCACTGGACACCGAGCCCGTCGAGGGCGCTGACGATCACTGTCGCCAGTTGATCGGCATCAATGTCCGGTCGAAACTCCCCGTTGAGCTGGCCGCGGCGGATCACATCGGCCGTGAGGGCGCGGTATTCGCGGTAGAGGGATCGACACGCCGACGAGAATTGGTCCTCGAAGGCGCTGCCCCGCGACGCCGCCCAAAACTCCAGGTTCATGGAGAAGATCTCGCGATGTTCGGAGATGATCTCGGCGGAGGTCAGGAAAATTGCGGAAAGGACCTCGCGCGCTGGAGTTCCGTCATCCACCGATGCGTCGACCCGGCTCCGGATCTCATTGTTCAGCCACTGGAAGACGGCGAAGAAAAGCTCCTCCTTGCTGGAGAAGTACTCGTACACCGTCCCCTTGCCGACCCCGGCATGCTGGGAAATGTCCGAAATTCTGGTGTTTGTGAAGCCTTGTTTGGCAAACACCCGGGCTGCGGCCTCGACGAGGATTTTGCGCTTGCCTGGTTGTTCGACCTTTGTCTGGGTCATGATAGAAGTCTCCGACTGACTGGTCAGTCAGTCTGGTAAGATAGTTGTCGAACCCCACGCTGTCAAGGGCAAAATGGGTAAAATTTGCATGAATTGGCTGAATGCACACCCACCCGCCCACCCGGTGTAGACCCTTCGGCCGCCCGCCCGGTGTGGAAGTGCGGAGAGTGTGGAGGGTGTGGGAGGTGCGGAGGGGCTTGCGCCGAGCCCCATATTGCCTCCACACTTTCCCCACAGGGTGGGTGGCGGATGGGTCCCCACTTCCACACTGGATAGGCGGGGGCTATATTTCCCGAGTCCGCCATCGGCCCCGGCGGAAGGCCAGAATGCCGACAACCGCGATCAACGATTCGGCCAGGGTGATCGCGGCAAAGGCACCGGTGGGGCCGAGGGTGGTGGCGGATAGAACATAGGCTAGGGGAATTTGGAAGAGCCAGTAACAGAAGAAGTTGATGACGGTCGGAGTGGTGGTGTCGCCTGCGCCGTTGAAGGCCTGTACCATGACCATGCCGTAGGCGTAGAACCCGTAGCCGTAGCTGACCCAACGCAGACACGACACGCCGTGCCGGATGACGTCGGGATCGGTGGTGAAGATCCGGATCACCGGCTCGGCCCAGGTGATGAACACCACCGCCACCGTCAACAGGAACACGACGTTGTACAGCGCGGCCCGCCACACAGAGGTCTCAGCGCGGTCCGGTTGGCCCGCACCGAGATTCTGCCCCATCAACGTGGCGGCGGAGTTGGCCAGGCCCCACGACGGGAGAATCGCGAAGACGACAATCCGGATAGCGATGGTGTAGCCGGCCACCGCTGCCGACCCGAAGCGGCCGATGATCCACACCAGGACCACCCAGCTCGAGGTTCCGATGAGGAACTGCATGACGCCGCCCACCGAGACCCGCATCAGCCGGAGCATCACCGGTGGCACGACGCGGATGTCCTGCAGTCGGATGCGGATCCGACCTTTTCCTGACGCCAGCATCCAGAGTTGATAGGCCACCCCGATGCCGCGGCCCATGGTGGTGGCCACGGCCGCTCCGGCGACGCCGAGCTCGGGGAATGGGCCGAGACCGAAAATCAGACAGGGATCGAGCAGGATGTTGCAGCCGTTGGCCAGCCAGAGGGCGCGCATGGCCAGGGCGGGATCGCCCGCACCTCTGAAGACGGCGTTGATCAGGAAGATCAGCATGACGGTGACACAGCCGCCCAGCAGAATCCGGGTATAGCCAGAACCGAAGGAGACCAACTCAGGTGAACCGCCCATCAGCCTCAGGAGATCGGCGGCGAACAGCGCGCCCGGTACGGCGATCAACAGAGAGCAGCCAATTCCCAGCAGAATCGCCTGTACCGCCGCCACCCTCGCGCCATCCCGGTCCTTTTCTCCGATCCGTCGCGACACCATTGCGGTGGTGGCCATGGCCATGCCGATGGCGATGGCGAAGACGATGGTGATCATGGCCTCGGTGAAACCCACCGTGGCCACGGCATCCACACCCAGTCGCGAGACGAAGAAGGCGTCGGTGATGGCAAAGGCCGACTCCATCACCATCTCCAGCACCATGGGAATCGCCAACAGCAGGATGGCGCGGCCCACCGGACCCCGGGTGAAGTCCAGCTCGGTCCCAGAGAGGGACAGCCGCACAATGTCCCAGAGTCCGAGGCGCTCGGTGGGAATGTCCACCGACGTCTGGTGGTCGGAGTTCTCGTTCACAGCAAATACCATACGGCAGCCGACGTCGGGAGTTATGTGTTTCGCGGAGCATCGCACAGCGAGATTCAGGGGCTCGGTGGGGGAGGGAGTCGGCTGCAATTCGAAATGAGAAATTGGGAGGCCGCCGCTCACTCGGGACGAGGGCGCGATGGGCGGGCGTGCCACTTCTGACACTTTCGAGAGATATTGGATTGATGACTTGGATATCGCAGAATTCCGAACAGTGTCAGGGGTGGCAACCGCGGGGAGCGCGGTTGGGAGATGGGTGCGACGAAATCGGCAGATCGTATCGAACGAGAGGAGGATTGTGGAGCAGGCGTCCCGCCTGCATTTACGACCCTGATTGCATGCGCGAATGCAGGCCCCAGGCTGCGCTTCTAAAAGTCCCTCCGGGCGGGTGGGTCTGAACCCTGAACTCTGATCACTGAACGCGGTAAGGGCAACGGGCTTCCGGCGTCGCCTCTGGCTACGTCGTGACGAGCGGGCTCGGGCATGGGGCTGCCCCCTGCCCCCTGCGCCCGGGGTGGTTGGGGGATCGAGCATCCAGCATCCAGCATCGGTCGGGCGGGTTGGGGGGCGCTAACCCTTCACTCCCCCTCGGGCACCAGGGTCACCTCGACATAGCGGTCGAGATCCACCCAGCGTTGGGCGGCCTTCTGGATTGCTTCCGGTGTCAGGTTGTTTACCAGCTCGTCATATTCGAGGATGAGGCGTGGGTCCTCTTCATTCCAGAGGTAAGACTCCAGGCTCGACAGCCAGAAGCCGTTTTCCCTCAGCTGCAGCTCGCGCGCCCTCCGGTCCTGCTCCTGGACCTTGGCCACATGATCCGGGTCGGGCCCGTCATTCTGCGTCTCACGGATGGCCTGGTATACCAGCGCGGTGAGTTCGTCCACGCGCTCGGGATCACAGCCGAAGGAGATGCTCAGCCTGGAGGTCTGTCTCGGGATTCTGGCTGTGGAGGCGCGTACCGAGACACCGTAGGTGCCGCTCTCGTCTTCGCGAATCTCCTCGCGCAACCGAATCGCCAGGACGTCGCCAAGAGAGCCCATATCGTAACGATTTTGGCGGGTCCACTCAAAATCGTGAGGGAAGACAATGGACACCCGGCTCTTGGGTTCGATGCCCTTCACCACGACCTTCTCAACCACTCCTTCGGGCGCCTCGACGCCGATGTCGCGCCAGGTCTCGTCGCGTCCTGTGGAGGGTAGGTTGCCGAGATAGCTTTGCACCAGCGGCCGCATATCATCCAATGAGAAGCTGCCCACAAATACAAAGGTAAAGTCGGAGGCGTCGGCAAAGCGGTCCTGGTACACGGCAAATGACGTGTCGAGGTCCATCTCGGCCACCAGCGCCTCGGACCACGGCCGCCGCCGGATGTGGTTCTGCGACATGATGGTGCTCACCGTGTCGGCGTAGACGGCCTCGGGCCGTGCGAGTCGATTCTCCACATAGCCGCGGTACTTTTGGGTGACGGATGCAAAGGCCTGCTCGCTTCGGACCGGATCTGTGAAATAGAGCGAGATCAGCTGGAACATGGTCTCCAGGTCCTCGGGGGAGGCGCTGCCTGAGACCCCTTCCTCGAGTTCGGAGATGTAGGGGCCGACGCCCACAACCTTGTCGGCGAGGAGCTTCTGGAGTTGCGTCAGGTCGAAGGGCCCGACGCCCCCCTCCAGAACCACCGTGTCTGCGGTGGCGGCGGCAATATAGTCCTCGTCCGCAACAAGAGACGTGCCGCCGGGGCTGAACGCGGTGAACAGGATTTCGTCGTTCTTGAAGTCGGTCGGCTTGAGCACCACTTGGACGCCGTTGGCCAACCGCCACTGGGTCACGCCGAGCTCGGGAATCGTGCTTTCGGAGACGATGTCCACCGCCGGCGGGACCGACGCCATGAGCGGCTGGTCGGCGACTCGGTCGTCATAAGGTGCGATGTCGGAAAGCCCCACGCGGGCAACCACAGCAGCAATTTCTGCCTCGCCTGGAGGATCAACGCCCTCCCTCTCGGGACCGCTGACGGTCACCACCCGGCTTCCGTCCACAAGCCAGGTCTTGGCGTGGGCATTGACCTCGGCCAGGCTGATTCCGGGGACATACTTCTTGGCCAGTTCGAGCTCGGCGTCGATGCCAGGGGCCGCCTCCGCGGTGAGGAAATTCCTGACGTACTCATTGGCAAAGGACCGGGACTTGATGGTGTCCTTTTCTTTGTAGGCCTGCTCCATCCCCCTGAGGTATGCCGACTTTGCGCGCTCGAGTTCGGTGGCGGTGAAGCCGTAACGGGCCACCCGTTCGGCCTCGGTCAAGACGGCCTCCAGGCCGCGGTCCAAGCCACCTTCGTCGACGATGGCCACCAGGTTGTAGGCACCCATCTCGCGCACCGCGTTGCCCGCACCGCTGCCGGCAGCGATATACGGCGCGTCGGCTTCGCGGGATCGCTCATCGAGCCTCAGGTTGAGCATGGCATCGCCCAGGCCCTCCACGATGGAGCGCCGGTAGTCCGCCTCGGTCACCAGCTCAGTGGGCGGCATCTTCTGCATCAACCGCACCCGGGTCATGGTCGCCTCGGGGTCGGTGACGATGGAGTAGAGGGTCTCTATGTGGGCCGGGACCGTGTACGCGGTCCGCGCCCGCTCCTTGGATGCGGCGGGGATCGGCTCGAAGTGGGTGCGAATCAGATCCTCCACGGCTTCGGCATCAAAGTCGCCAACCGCCACCACTGTCATCAGATCGGGCCGGTACCAGTCACGGTAGAAACGAGTGATGGTCTCGGGCGGAGCGGATTCGAGAATCTCTTTCTTCCCAATGATCAGCCGTTCGGCATACCGAGAGTCATAGAAGACCACGGGTGCCTGCTTGTCGAAGATCCGGGCCCCTGCGCCGCGGCCAAGACGCCACTCTTCGATCACGACACCGCGCTCCTTATCGATTTCTTCGGGATCGAAGGTGATCTTGGAGGCCCACTCGGAGAGAATCTGGACCCCGGTTTGGAGGAGCTCGGGGTCGTCGGTGGGGACCGTCAGCATGTAGACGGTCTCGTCGAAGGAGGTGTAGGCGTTGAGGTCGGCGCCGAAACGGATGCCGATGGACTCCAGGTAATCCACCAACTCCTGTTTCTCGAAGTTTTCGGTGCCGTTGAACGCCATGTGCTCGACGAAGTGGGCCAGGCCCCGCTGATCGTCATCCTCCAGGATCGAGCCTGCGTTGACAGCGAGCCGAAGCTCAGCCCGCTCGCGGGGTTCGTCATGGGTGCGGATGTAGTACGTGAGGCCGTTGGCGAGTTGGCCGTGGGTCACCGCCGGATCGAGAGGGACCGGCTGGCTTGCAGCATCGGTCGGACTCGGGGTGGCGGTGGGTGTTGCCGCTGGTGGCGGCGAGGCCACCGACTCGGTGGGCGGTGTGGTGCTGCCGCACCCGGCGGCGATGATGGCGAAAAGGACGAGGACGGCGAGTGGTGCGCGGCGGTGTTTCATTGAATTGATCTCCCAACCTTCTTACTGACAACGACTCGTGGCGGTTTCAGTTTTCCGGGGCGGCGGATGGCGTCACACCTCCGTCGCGTCAATGCCTCCCCGCCAGCGTTTGAAGAGATCGTCACCGATCTCGATGTCCAGCAGATCCAGGATCCGGTTGACCGTCTGGTCCACGATGTCGTGGATCGACTCTGGGCGGTGATAGAAGGCCGGCATGGGCGGCATGATGACCGCGCCCATCTCGGCGGCCTGTGTCATCAAGCGGAGGTGGCCGAGGTGGAGCGGGGTCTCCCGAACCACCAGGATCAGCGGCCGTCGGTCTTTGAGGGTGACGTCGGCGGCGCGGGTGAGGAGGTTGTCGGCGTAACTGTTGGCGATTCCGGACAGGGTCTTGATGGAGCAGGGCACGACCACCATGCCCGCGGTTGCAAACGATCCCGACGACAGCGACGCCGCGATGTCGCCCGCGCGATACACGCGGTCGGCCAGCTCTTCCACCTCGGCTATGGAACGGTCGGTTTCCAGCGCGATGGTCTGTTTGCCGGCGTTGCTCACCACCAGGTGGGTCTCGATAGAGTCTACGCCGCGGAGAACTTCGAGCAGGCGGATGCCGTGAATGACGCCGCTAGCGCCCGAGATCCCCACCACCAGCCGTCGCGGTCCGCCCTTCGGATCGGCCATCATTGTTGTTTCTTGACGTCTTTGAGCTGACCCGGCTCACCATCGTACTCTTCGATGACCACCGAGCCTTCGTCGTCGATTCGAATGGCCGCCTCAGGGTAGATCTCACCGTCACCGGTGCCAAAGTCGCCGAGCTCGAAGACCGCCACGCCGAAGGGGTAGTCCAACGAAGGGCTGGAGCTGTTGACCTCCTCCACGTGGAGTCTGCGTGCGGTGATGAAGAAGTAGCGGTAGCCGTCGCTGATCTCCTCGGCCGCCACCAGGCTTACCGGCATCTCCAACGCTCCGAGGCGAATTCGGCCGCTGTTCATGCCTTTCAGCGTCGCCAACAGGGCGCCTTGACCGCCATTGGCGAACACCTCTTCGAGGCTGCGCGCGCGTTCGATGGAGGTGTAGCTGCGGGCGATGAACGTCACCGGCATGGACCGAGTTCCCTGGCTTGTGGTCATGACCGCCGTGGCGGTGAACTCGTGGTGCGGCGGGTTTTCCCAGGCCGCTGCCGAGAAGGCGATGGCGGTGAGTACCGCCGCGGTGGTGAAGATCCTGTTGAGCTTCATTTTCGTCCTCATATTTCCCTGGTGTTCTCAGAGCCGTTTGACGCGCCTCAGGATATCGGTGGTAGGGCCTGTTGCGCAATTCGAAATTTAAAAACCACCGCCCACCCGTTCCTCCGGTCGAAAGTCAAAAATCCAAAGTTGACGGTGGCCGCCCGCGCAGCCAACAAGATGTTGTAGCGCAGCCGTCCCCGCTGCAAATCTGGTCGCGATTGGCCGCGGAATGCAGGCCAGAGGCCTGCGCTACAAAGCCGCTGATGAAGAGGAAGATGGAGATCGCCTCGCGCTCCGGGCGGGCGGGGGATCCAGCATCCAGCATCGGCCCGGGCGGGTGGGGGTGTCAAATCCCGCACACTCCTCCACCTCGTTTTTCGAGATACCGCTGGTGATAGTCCTCGGCCCGCCAGAAGGGACCTGCCTGGGTGATCTCGGTGGCCACAGGACGGTCGAGCGAACGGCTGGCGTTGAGGGCGTCCCGTGACGCTACGGCCGCGGCCTCCTGTTCCGGCGAGTGCACGAAGATCGCCGACCGGTACTGGCTGCCCACGTCCGGTCCCTGGCGATTGACTTGGGTGGGGTCGTGGATCTTCCAGAAAACGGACAACAGCTCGTTGTAGTTGATCCTCTCCGGATCGAACTGGACCTGCACGACCTCGGCGTGTCCGGTGGTTCCGCTGCACACGGCCTGGTAGGTGGGCTCGTCGGTGTGGCCACCGGCGTAGCCCACCGCCGCGTCCACGACTCCTTCGAGTCGACGGAACGCCTGTTCGATGCCCCAGAAACAGCCGGCGCCAAATGTGGCGGTTTCGAGTTCAGTGCTCATATGGAACCCTCCCACTTGGGAAGCGAACCGTCTCAACTGAATATTTCGAATTTCGAATTTCGAATTGGGTGTGTGGGGTTGTCAGCTTCCCTCCGGCATCCAGGTGGGCACTCGACCCGGCGTCCACGGCCCGCCGGCGGCCTCGAGCTCGGTTTCCAGCGACTCGAGGCTGTCGAAAAGCTCATGCAATCGGTCGAGCTGGACGGCGAAGTCATCGACCGCCCACCGGTAGGCGTCCCGCTGCGTCTGGGTCGGTGCGGTTGTGGTGTTCCACTGGCCGCCCACGATTCGTTCAACCCGTTGCCAGACGGACGGTGGTTCCGGGATGTTGCGCTGTTGGCGCAGCGGGTCACGGTAGAGCCGCAGCATGATGTCGTCGAGTTCGGCCTGTAGAGCGTGGGTGCGCGCGAGCATCCCGGTGTCGACCGCTTCGGCCGCGAGCACAGACGCCTCCACGTGGTCGAGGCGATCGGCGGCTTCTTCGGCCGCTTCGACGGAGCCGCGCACGGCCCGCCGAAGGTCGGAGACGCTTTTGCGGAACGTGAGCACCTCCCCTGGATTTTCCACCTTGATAGATGACAGGTCGAGGGCAAACACATCGAATGAAACGGGGCCTGCAAGATCGGTGATGACCCGGTCGACCTCGGCCGACAGGGTCACGGTGTAGCTGCCCGGGAGCGCGAGCGGGCCAGCGGGCGGCTCGTTATTCTCGGTTGCATCCGTTCGGTGTGGATCGATCGGGACCGCCGCCGGGTAGCGCAGATTCCAGCTCACGCGGTGAATGCCCTTGGTGTGCGCTGCGGGAACCCGTTGCACGACTGTACCGGTGGCGTCGGCCACGGTCAGTACGATTCGCGGCTCGTCCTCCAAGTCCTCCGCTCGGAGCTCTTCGAGAGAGGGGAATTCCGGATCTCGACCGGCCTCGAGCGCCGCCTTCTCCTCTTCGATACGAAGTTCGCGGCGGGTCTTCAGACCGTTCCTGAGGTAGTAGGTGAAGGTGGCGCCGAAGGGTGGGTTTGGGGCCGTCCAAAAGGCGTGACCTCGGGACATGTGGCGCGAGCGTGTCTCGACGAACCAGGGTACGTCGCGCACGTCGAACAGGACCGCATCCTGATCGAAGAGGTCCTCCGAAGCGCGACGGAGGGGCGAGTAGTCGTCGAGGATGTAGAAGCCCCGGCCGAAGGTGGCCACCGCCAGGTCGTTCTGACCGTGGTGGATGTCGAGATCGCGTACCTGGATGGTCGGGAAATTTCCCTTCACAGGAATCCAGTGTCGTCCCTCGTCCACCGTGAAGTACAGCCCGAACTCGGTGCCGGCGAAAAGGAGTTTCGGGTTCTCATCATCTTGGGTGAGTGCGTAGACCACCTCCCGATCGGGGAGGTCGCCGACCATGGAGGTCCAACTCCTGCCGCGATCCGAACTTTTGAATACGTAGGGTTTGAAATCGCCATTCTTGTGGTTGTCGAAGGCGGCGTAGACGGTGTCAGGGTCGGTGTGCGAGGCCTCGAGCCGGCTGACGTAGGTCCGGTCGGGTACGCCGCGCACGCCATCCACACGACGCCAGCTCAGGCCGCCGTCCTCGGTGATCTGGATCAGACCGTCATCGGTGCCGACATAGATCAGGTCTTCCACGAGGGGTGATTCTGCGAGCGACACGATGTTGCCGAACGCAGACGTGGACTGGTTCTTCGATACGGCGTCAGGCCCCCAAATTCGGTCCATTACGGGCAGGGTATCGCGGTTGATACCAAGGGTCAGGTCCGGGCTGATTGCGCGCCAGCTTTCGCCCCGATCATCGGTCCGGAAGACCATCTGACAGGCGAAATAGAGCCGAGAGGGAGAGTGCGGGCTGATGATCAACGGCGAATCCCAGTTCCAGCGGTGGGGCTCGTCTCCGGGAGCCTCCTGGGGTTGTATGTCGAACCTCTCGCCGGACCGTCGGTCGTAGCGCACGAGACCCCCATACTGACTCTGGCTGTAGAGAATATTCGGGTTTGTGGGGTCGACCTGGGTTTCGTATCCGTCGCCGCCGACAGTGACGAACCAGTCCTCGTTGGAAATACCCGAGCTGTGCAGTGTCCGCGATGGACCACCGAGGGTGTTATTGTCTTGAGTACCCCCATAGACAAAATAGAAGGGCTCCGAAGTATCGACCGACACGCGGTAGAACTGGGTGATGGGCAAGTTCTCCCGATACATCCAGGTCCGGCCGCGGTCGAAGCTGTCGTACACTCCGCCGTCGCAGCCCACCAGCAGGTAATCGGTGTCGTTGGGATCGATCCACAGGGCGTGGTTGTCCACGTGCTTGTGTTCCTCGCCCACTTTGTTGAAGGTCGTGCCGCCGTCGACGCTGATCTGCAGGTAGGTGTCGAGGGAGTAGACCGTGTCCACGTCCGCCGGGTCCGCCACCAGCTCGTTGTAATACTGGGGGCTCGAGGACATGTAGTCGGAACGTTTCTTCCAGGTCTCGCCGCGGTCTGTCGACCGGAAGACGCCACCCGCATCGCGGGCGGCCTCGACGATGGCGTAGACGACGTCCGGATCCGCGGGCGATACGGCGAGGCCGATCCGGCCGAGATCCTCTTCGGGAAGCCCCGTTGTGATTTCGCGCCAGGACTCTCCGCCGTCGGTGGACTTGTGGATACCGGACTCCGGTCCGCCGTTGATCAGGGTCCACACATGACGCCGGCGCTGGTAGGCCGCGGCGTAGATCGTGTCCGGATCGCGCGGATCAAGCACGACCTCGCTGACGCCGGTGTTCTCGCTGATGTCCAGGATCTTGGCCCAGGTGCCGCCACCGTCGGTGGTCTTGTAGAGACCTCGGTCGCCGCCGGAACGCCACAGAGGGCCCTGGGCGGCAACGTAGACAACGTCGGTGTCGCGCGGGTCGATGGCGATCATTCCGATATGTTCGGAGTCTTTGAGCCCAAGGTTGGTCCAGCTGCTGCCGCCGTCCAGCGTCTTGTAGACACCGTCGCCGAAGGAGACCGACCGCTGGCTGTTGTTCTCGCCGCTGCCGACCCACACCACGTTCGGGTTGTCGGGGTCCATGGCCAGACAACCGATGGAGTAGGAACCCTGGTCGTCGAAAACCGGCGTCCACGTCGTGCCCGCGTTGTCGGTCTTCCAGACCCCGCCCGATGCCGCGGCGGCAAAGTACCGGTGGCGTGCGCCCGGGGTGACGGCGAAATCTACGATCCGTCCCGAGTTGATCGCCGGTCCGATGCTTCGAAGCTCCAACCCCTTGAAGGTGCCGGCGGACATCCTTGGCGTGGCCTCGTCGGCTTCTATTGATTCATCCGCGGTGAATACAAGATTGGCCATGGCCAGGATCGCCATCGCGATCGTGAGCTTCTTCATGGGATGCCCTCCGTGAGCATGATTCTCAATTTGACGACGAGTGCTCGTGGTGTCGTCGCAGCGAGTAAATGTAGCACGACGATAGGTGTAGAGAGTGTAGAAAGTGTAGAGGGCGGAGAGGGTGGAGAGAATGAGGAATGTGTCGAAGTCGTGTTTCGCAATCTTCAATATTTGGTTTTGAATTTTTAGTTTTGAATTGCCGCGACCCGCCCGGAGAGGCGGTGGGACGGGGGGTGGAATTCAGAATAAAGAACTGAGAATTAAGATTTTTGTGCGGGCAGAAGTCGGCCGAACAAGGGAGTAGTGCGGACTGACCCGCCTGCAGGTCCCGGACCCTCTGTCAGAATCACGATTCGTAGATGCGATCCACCCAATCCCGAAACCACGGCGGACGGGCAAGGATGACGTAGGCGGCCAGCAGACCCGTCAACGGCAGGGCGAAGAACAGCAGATCCACGAGGACCAGACCCACGGCGATGGCAATGCGTTCGGTATCGGTCATGGGTCTATTGTGAGGTATCCGGGGTCCGATCAAGGGGACGGAAAGCAGGGGGCAGGGGCCACCCCCCGCACGACCCCCAGGTGTGGAGAGTGTGGATCCTCCCGCCTTGGAGAGCTTTGCAGCGCAGGCCTCCGGCCTGCATTGATGATCGAAAAACGAAGAACGAAGAACGAAGAACGAAATCCTAGCCCAACCGACGTCGACTCTTTGAGCCTTGGGCGGGCGGGCGACCTTTGTTCTTTGATCTCGGATCCGGTGAGTTTGCAGCCGGGGCGGCTGCGCTGCAACGGCCCTCTGCGGGGGCGGGCGGAATTCAAAATTCAAAATTCAGCATTGAAAATTCTCTCCTGATATCCTGATCGACCATGAACCAACGCAATTTCGAGCACGCCAACAATCCCGGCTTCCGGTGCGCCCCGTCGGTGATCCTGTTGCCCTTCGGCCGGCGTTCCTTCCTGCCGGCCATCGTGGACCGGCTGGGCGGCGTCGAGGTCGAGTTGGACGAGACCACCGACCGGATCGTCTATCAGCTGGGTTCGGGCGAGATCACCCTGATGTACTCGGGGATGGGTGGCCCCGCCGCGGCCAACGCGCTGGAAATGGCCGCGGCAAATGGGGCCCAGCGAGTGGTGGTCTTCGGCGCCTGCGGCGGAGTGGATCCGCGGCTTGAGGTGGGCCACCTGTTGGTGGTGTCCGGAGCGGTTCGGGGTGATGGAACATCCGACTATTACGCCCCACCCGGTTTTCCGGCGGCCTTCGATCCGCTGCTTTCGGCGAGACTTTGGGAGTCGGCGCGGTCCACGGCTGTCGAGGCTCATCTGGGTTCGACCTACACCACCGATGCCGGCTATCGCCAGGGCCCTGAGATTTACGAGGATTGCGCCGGTCTCGTCCTCGGAGTGGAGTCCGAATGCGCCTCGGCTGCCGTGGTTGGTGCTCGTCTCGGCCTGAAAATGGGTGCACTCCTTTTCTGCACCGACAACGTGAGCCTGCCGCGGTCCGAGGATCAACAATACGGCGGTTTGCGCGATCCGCGCGTCCGTCAGCCTTCGAAGTCGGCCTCGACACCGTCGTCGAAGTGCTTGGTTAACACAAAACCTCGGAAGAATTTTGAATTTTGGTTTCTTAATTTTGAACTGTCCCCCTCCCGCCTGGAATGGCGTTGTGGAGCGGCCGTCTCGGCTGCAATTTTCGCGTCTATTCATCGAGCGAATGCAGGCCGGAGGTTTGCTCCACAATGACGGCTTGGGGGGGCGGGTGGAATTCAGAATTCAAAATTTAGAATTCTGTTTGCTTATCGAGCTTTTCCAGCACGCTCTCGACCTTGTCCTCGCGCGTCTGTTTCTTGTCGGTGCGGGTGCCGCAACGAAGGTTGGTGGAGACTCGCGGCGCTCCCATCTCGTGCAGAACCTCGTGGCATCTCTCCAGAGCGGCGAAGACGTCGCCCCACTCGCCCTCCACGTTGGTGCCGTAGGCGTGCAGTTTGGGCTCGAGGCCGGCCTCGGCGAGCACCTTCTCGCAGGCGGCGACAAAGGAGGAAAGGGAGAGACCAACGCCCAGCGGGACGATGGAGATGTCGGCGATGACGTGCATGGGGGACCTCCCGACGAGCCGAATTGATCGGCGCGCAGAGTGGATTGTACGCTGTCGTAAGGAGAAAGAAGCGGGTGGGCGCGATGGGCGGGCGTGCCACTTCCGACATTGTTCGAAACCGAGATGCTGGATTGTGACTTCGAGACGGGGCCGAACAATGTCGGAGGTGGCAACCTGCCGTCGGCAGCGGTTGTGGCCGTGGCCGCGTGCGGCGGCCTTTTCCGATCCCGAACGAACGATCAGCGGCCTTACGGCCACCCGCAGGTGACGGCTGGTCACCGCGGCCATCGGCCGCGAGTAACCTCGGGGAGCGCGGTTGGGAGATGGGCCGGCTGAGAGGGCCGATGGCCGATCATTGAAGGCATGGGAACTTCGTCGCACCCCTGTATCGTCGCGCTCCCCGTGAGGATGCCAGGCACGCCGATCCGCCCCGACGGGACGAATCGGTCCGTCGGCTTTGACGGATCGGGATGCCAGGCACCTCCAACGGACGCGCCATCGGGCAGCGCGTGCCGAGAATTAGCACGTCAATCTCATCGAGCGGTCACGACCTCGTTGATCACATTGCGGCCGAGGATGGCCGAGGTCGCGACCACCGCGCCGAAGAGAGCCCCGGCGACACCGGCGGTACAGACGTCCTGCCCGGTGAGGTAGAACCCCTTGAGTGGCGTCCGGGGCTGTAAAGCCTGCTCGCGGAACCTGGCGGGAGAGTGTTCCAGACCGTAGATCTCACCCTTGTCGTAATCCGCGAAGTGCCGGGTGGAGATCGGCGTGGACAGCTCGTGGTAGTCGATGACGCCGTCGAGTTGTGGCACCTGTTGGACGAGGATCTCCAGCAGACGATCAGAGAGACGTTCTTTGAGTGTGTTGTAGTCCTCACCGCGCTTCTGCCAGGGTTTTTCTTCCCAGGCTGCGAACCAGTCATAGTTCGCCAGGCTCACCACCTCGACGGTGGCGCGGCCGGGAAAACGGCGCTCGAAATCCGGGTCCTTTGCCGACGGGAAGGAGATGTAGGCGAGGGGGATGGGGGCGTCCGGGTCGGCGAGGTAGCGCTCGACGGCGGCGTCCTGATCGTCGTCGGGATAGACCCAGAGGTTCGATTTTTCGAGCCCCAGCTCCTCCGCCGTCTGGCGTGTCCCGACGTAGAGGCAGACGTGGGACGCCGACCGCCCGATCCGTCCGAGGGTGGCGATCAGCCGCTCCCGTCCCGGGGCGCCGTCCGGCAGGAGTTTGATGGCCGTGTTGGCGACGCCGGCGTCGCTGATGACAAGGGGCGCTCTGAGGGTCCGGCCATCGGCGAGCTCGACGCCCACCGCCCGCCTATCCTCGATCATGACCGTGGCGACATCTGCGCCGAGGACGATCTGTCCGCCGGCAGCTTCGATCTGTGGGGCGACGGTGGCTGCGATCCGACTCGATCCTCCAACCGGGTAGGCGCCTCCGCCCAGATAGTGACGGAAGATCATGGCATGGATGGCAAAGCTCGCCTGGCCCGGTGGCATGCCGTGATCGCCGAATTGAGCGGCGAGGACCGCCTTCAGCATTCGGTTCTCGGTCAGTTCGTCGAGCACATCACCTAGGGTCCGATCGCTCAGGCGAAGGAAACTGCGGCGCATGAACGGGCCGGCGACTGCGGCGGCCAGTGATGGGAGGGCCTTGGATGCGAAGAACGACCTGGTCCTGTGGGTCACCTCGTCGGCCAGCTCCATATAGCGGTCGATGGCGGTCGTGTCCTCAGGAAACTCCTCGTGCATCCGCTGCCGCCAGGCCTCGCGGCCGGCCAGATACTCCACCCGCCGATCGCCGACGATGACGGTGTCCACAACTTCGCCCATGTCTTCCCACCGCAGCTCGCCACCGGAGATGTGATCGAAGACAGTCCTCAGAAAGCTCCCCTGACGATGCACTCCGCCGATGTAGTGGACGCCCACATCCCACTCGTAGCCCTTGCGCCGGAAGACGTGTGTGAATCCCCCAGCCACCGTGTGGCGCTCGAGAACGAGCACCCTATGGCCCGCGTGTTGCGCCAACAACGCCGCTGTGGCCAGGCCTCCCATGCCGGAGCCGATGACGATGGCGTCGAACTCACCGCTGGGTTCCCATTGTTTGTAGAGCACGCCGACCTCAGGCATTGGCCAACCTCCGTTGTGGATGCCGAAAGCGTAGCAGTGTTCCAGGCCCGGGGCTGGGGATCGGCTACACTGCGCGGCGCCATGCAGGACAAGGATCGTCTCGAACTGTGGCTGGTGCGGCACGGAGAAACCACGGCCAGCGCGGCCCGCCGGATCGCCGGTGGATCCAACCCACCACTGACCGAGGTGGGTCGCGCGGAAGCGGCGGCGCTTGCGTCCCGTCGCTCGACGGGCACATCTTCGACTCGGTCTGGTCGTCGGATCTCGACCGGGCCATGACCACCGCGCGGCTGGCCTGGGGCGAGCCCACGCCGGAACCGCGGCTGCGTGAGGTGGATTTCGGCGTCTGGGAGGGCCGCGGCTACGATGACGTCGATCCCACTGTGGCGGCGGTCTTTCTTCAATTCCGCGAGTTCGAGCATCCCCGATGGCGACACCCATCGGGAGTTTTCGCCGGCGGGTCCACTCCTTTGTCGACGAACTCGCGCCGGGCCGCCATCTGCTCTTCGTCCACGGCGGGGTGATCCGCGTCCTGACCCAGGATCTGGGGTTGGATCGGTTCGTGGCCACCGGCACGTTGGTAGTGGTGGATTGGACGAATCGCGAGCTGCTCTCCGTCACCGAGCCCGGAACCCCACCTTCGTTCAGGGTCTGACCGCGGAAGGGCTCCGTGACGGGACGTTGTGGTCGCGCAATTCACACCACAGGGCTCCATGAATTGCGTTCAATCTGTTCATTCGAACTCGATTCGCGCAGCGAATCGAGCGATCCGTGGACGGTGAGTCAACCCTCCATGTCCGACGCGGCTGACGGCTCCTTAGGCTCCAGCCCGATCCAGAAGGCGGCGGATACAAGCATGCGCTCGGCGGTGCTCATCTCGGCCCGTTCCGCGAGGACCTCTTTCGCCAACCCCGGATGATCGGTGATCACGCCGTCCACCCCCCGGCTCATCATTCGCGACATATTCAGCCTGTCGTTCACCGTCCACACGTAGACGTCTTTGCCCGCGTCGTGGGCGCGACGAACGAAAGCGCTTGTCGCGATGCCGACGTGGACCGCCAGAAAGTCGAGGTCCGTGGTCGTCAGATCCCCCACCGCTTTGGCGGTCAGCAGCCCGACGTCCCATTCGGGCCGCAGCCGTTTTATCTGTCTCGGCGATCTCGGACTTGAGCGACATGGCGATCACCTGGTCGTTCATCCCGGTCTCGTCGACGATGGTGGCAACCCGCTCCTCGAGCAGCCGGTTGTGGCCGTAGTACTTGAGTTCGATGTCAACCATTGCCTTGCCCCGGCACATGAGCAGGACCTCCTCCAGCGTGGGGACGCGCTGGCCGCTGAACTCGGGAGCGTACCAGCTGCCCACATCGATGGCGTGGATCTCTTCGGCGGTGCCGTCCCAGATTTTGAGGGGGTCGCCGCCAACCCGCATGAGATCGCCGTCGTGGATGACCATGACCTCGCCGTCCGCGCTCTCCTGGACGTCGATCTCGACGATGTCGGCGCCTTGCTCCAGGGCCAGCGCGATCGAAGCGAGGGTGTTTTCAGGTGCGCTGCCCGCCGCTCCCCGATGGGCGATGACCACCACGTCGTCCTCCATCTGGACCCTTCCCATGAGGGTGTATCCGACGACCGCTGCAAGCACCGTGGCCACCGCCAGCAGACCCAGCACCATGGCGGTTGACAGTCGTCGCCTTTGGTCCTGTCCCAGTCGCCGAGAGGACTTGACCCCCGACAATTGGGCTGCCGATGATGCGCCGAGCTTCTCATACATCCGGACGATGAGAAGCGCGAGCATGGACGCGTTGACCAGAGTGACGATCAGGTTGACAACGGCCCAGAGCAGGACCACGCCTCCCATGGCCCACACGGTCCCTGGCATGGAACCGGAGAACCTGGGGATCAGCCGGTCGCCGGCCCATCCGGCCAAGGCCAGGGGCACCGCTGACAGCAGCGAGGCCACCACACTCCAGGTCACCAGAACGAACGCGATGATCCAACGATGTCCATGGACCCGTTCCGCGCTGGTTGTCATGGCCTCCGCCGGCGACATTCCCTCGAAGAGCACCAGGGGCAGGGCAAAGGCCCAACTGATCAGCCGTTTGATGATCAGCACCGCCATGACCCCGAGCAGGGCAACGATGATCCCTGCTGAAAACAGAAAGATCGGCGGTTTCTCGGCCAGGTAGTAGTTGATGTCGTGCTCCCGAAGCAGCACAAGGTAGGTCAGCCCGCCCACGGCCAGGAAGGGCAGGGCGATCAACAACGCCTGAGCAAAGATGCGCAACGTCAGCCGAATCACAGACCAGCTATGGCGCGCGCCGTACCAGAGGGCGTCGACCACCTTCACCTCGAGATCCCGCGTTTCACCAAAACCGATTGTCATCAGGCACGATAGCTCCAAAGCCACGATGGCGAGGCTGACGGCACTGATCAGAACAAGTGTGGTGAGACCGATGGGGCTCAGGATGAAGAACAGAATGTCCTCGTCCGCCACCACCGCCGAGCCCGAGGTGGAGAGGAAGAACCTGAGGGCAGCGCCCACCAGCGGTGTCAGGATCACGAACGCGATGACCTTATAGATCACGTCAGTGGTCAACAGCCGTGGCCAGGCGCGGAAGAAATCCCCCACGGCGTTGAAGAAGACACCTGTCGCGCGAACCACCATGACACTCCTCCTCTTGAAAGCGGCGGGTTGGATCACGAAGTGCACCGGACCAGAACACCGGGAATGATCCGACCTGCAGTTTGATTTGCTTCAGAGACTGTAGCAAAAACCGCGGGATATCCGCATCTCACAAGGGAGTTCTGAAAGATGACAAGGTTCCTGATCGTCGTGCGATCACTTCTGGTGGTAGGCGCCTGCGTGCTCGCCTCGCCAGCATCGTTCGCGCAGCAGACCGCCGACAGGATCTGGTCCGGCGGACCGATCCTCACCATGAACGACGATGCCATGCGCGCCGAGGCGGTGGCGGAGAAGGACGGGAAGATCCTGGCCATCGGCGCCGCCGACGAGGTGATGGCCCATAAGGGCCCGGGGACCGAGCTGCTCGACCTGGAGGGCCGGACCATGCTGCCGGGCTTCTTCGACGCCCACGGCCACGTCTTCATGGGCGGCCTGCAGGCGCTGTCGGCCAACATGCTGGCGCCGCCCGACGGCGAGGTCAACGAAATCGCCTTGCTGCAGCAGACCCTGCGCGACTGGGCGGCCGCCAACGCTGAGGCCGTCGAGCGCTATGACCTCATCATCGGCTTCGGCTACGACAACGCGCAACTCGCCGAGCTGCGCCACCCGACCCGTGACGATCTCGACGCGGTATCCCGCGACGTCCCGATTGTCATCATCCACCAGTCGGGCCACCTGGCGGCGCTCAACTCAGCCGCGCTCGAGGTGGTGGGCTACGACGCCGCCACCGAGGACCCCGAGGGCGGCGTGATCCGGCGCCGGGCGGACAGCCGCGAGCCCAACGGCGTGCTCGAGGAGACGGCGTTCTTCGCCGCCATCGTCAAGCTGATGGGCGATATCGGCGAGGCCGGGGCGCGCGCCTTCGCGGAGGCCGGATCCGAGCTCTGGGCCAGGTTCGGCTACACCACGGCCGAGGAGGGGCGGTCGCTGCCCTCGACGGTGGCGATGCTGCGGAAGATCGCCGACGAGGGCGGTTTCGAGATCGACATCGTGACCTACGTCGACGTGCTGGCCGACCGCGACTTCATCGCGGAGCATCAGAGCGATACCTACCGCAACCGCTTCCGGGTCGCGGGGGCCAAGCTGACCATCGACGGCTCGCCGCAGGGCTTCACCGCCTGGCGCGACCGGCCCTACATCGACCCGGTCGGCGACTACCCGCCGAGTTACGTGGGCTACCCCGCAGCCACCCGCGAGCAGGTGGTCGACGCGGTGAAATGGGCCTACGCCAACGACGTCCAGCTGCTCACCCACTCCAACGGCGAGGCCGCCACCGATCTCCTGATCGCAGCCAACGAAGCCGCGCTGGCCGAGCACGGCCCGACCGAGACACGCCCGGTGCTGATCCACGGCCAGTTCCTGCGCTCCGATCAGCTGGACGCCGTCAAGCGGGTCGGTCTCATGCCGTCGCTGTTCCCCATGCACACCTTCTACTGGGGGGACTGGCACCGGGAGCACACCGTCGGGCCCGAGCTCGTCGACGACATCTCACCGACCGGCTGGTGCGTACAGCGCGGGATCAGGTTCTCGTCGCACCACGACGCGCCGGTGGCGTTCCCGGACTCCATGCGCATCCTTGACGCCACCGTGACCCGGCGTTCGCGCTCCGGCGACATCATCGGGCCGACCCAAAGAGTGGACGTCATCACCGCGCTCAAGGCGATGACCATCTGGCCCGCGTGGCAGCACCACGAGGAGGCGACCAAGGGCTCGATCGAGGTCGGCAAGCTGGCCGATTTCGTCATCCTCTCGACCGATCCGACGGCCGTCGACCCCGAGGACCTCGACCAGATCGACGTCGTCGAGACGATCAAGGAGGGCGAGACCATCTACCGAGCCGACTGACTCGGACAGGCACGGTCACCCGGGCCCTGCGGCTCGACGCTCAGCACTGACGGGGCACGGTGAAGGGCCGCGAATCCGGGTGCGCCGCGAGTGATGTATGCTGCGCGCCGACTCCGTCAGAAAATCCAGGCGCAACGTGGACCGTGCACGATTGGCGGCGGCGTTCATGCCCCGGTTCGTTGCCTGACACCACCGAGGAGGAGTTCATGGAGACATGGAACGAAGAAAGCAACACCCTTCGCGAGTTGGTGGGATCGTGGACGCTCATCGCCGTGGACGGCAATCCTGGTGACATGGGCGATCACACCCCCACGCTCGAGATCCGCGAGGACGGTTCGGTCGGGGGCTTCAGCGGGGTCAACCGGTTTGTAACGAGGCTCGGGTCCGAGGACCCGGTGGAGGGGACGATGACCCTCGGGCCGACGGCGGGCACGCGAATGGCCGGACCACCGCGGGCCATGGTCTTCGAGAAGATCTTTCTCGAGCGGCTGGGTGCCGTGACGGGCTACGAGGTCGACGGTGACACGCTGCGGCTTTGGGCCGGCGACAACGAGGCGCTGACCTTTCAACGGTCCGAAGGGGAGTAGGTTGTTGTACCCTGATCCGGATTCAGTTCAACACAACGGAGGAGAAAACGGAGGAGAATATGAGCAAAAGGCTTGGTGCGGAGTTTCTCGGGACGGCGTGGCTGGTGTTTGGCGGCTGCGGCAGCGCGGTGCTGGCGGCGGCGTTTCCGGAGTTGGGGATCGGTTTTGCTGGGGTGTCGCTGGCCTTCGGTCTCACCGTCCTGACCATGGTCTACGCCGTGGGCCACATCTCGGGCGGCCACTTCAACCCGGCTGTGAGCATCGGGCTGTGGTCCGGCGGTCGTTTTGCCGCCAAGGACATCGGGCCCTACATCGTGGCCCAGCTCCTTGGTGGGCTCGCCGGGGCAGGTGTGCTCTACCTGATCGCCAGCGGCAAGACGGGCTTTGACGTTGTGGCCAGCGGATTCGCGGCCAACGGCTACGGCGCCCACTCGCCCGGGGGCTACTCCATGGCGGCCGGCTTTATCGCCGAAGTGGTGCTGACATTTGTCTTCCTGATGGTCATCCTGGGTGCCACGTCTAAGAGAGCGCCGGCCGGGTTCGCCGGTCTCGCCATCGGCCTTTGTCTGACCCTTATCCACCTGGTGTCGATCCCGGTGACCAACACCTCGGTGAACCCGGCCCGAAGCACAGCTCCAGCGATCTTTGTGGGCGGCTGGGCCGTGGGGCAGCTGTGGCTGTTCTGGGTCGCCCCGATTATTGGGGCTTTGGCGGCAGGAGCCGTGTATAAGTGGCTCGCGGCAGGCGACGATTAGCACCCCCTTAGACAGGGGTGGTACAAGTCAACGGACTGGAAACTCGCTGATGTATGAGCTGATCCGGGCCGGATTGGTGGTGGTCGCAACGGAAGACTATCCCCCTCCCATCCTCCCAGAGGAACCAGTCGAATAAACCGCGCGATGGCACGAGCCACGTCCGCGACTGGGCCGGCCGTGGAGCAGAGCGAGAAGAGAACATGAGGTAAAAATGAAGAAAACAACGAGGTGGGCGGCCGCGGCAGTGGGGCTCGTGCTCGCAGCGTCATTTGGGTGTTCGTCCACCTACTATTCGGCCTGGGAAATGATGGGCAAGGAGAAACGTGATCTGCTGCGCAGCAACGTGGAGGAGGTCCGCGACGACCAGCAGGAGGCGGCGGATCAGTTTGAAAGCGCCCTCGACCGTCTGCGCCAGCTCTACGACGTGGATGCCGGCGAGCTCGAGGACGTCTACGACAAGCTGAACTCGGACTACGAGAAGGCCAAGGACAGGGCGGATGATCTCAGCGACCAGATCGATAAGATCGACTCCATTGCCAACGATCTCTTCGACGAGTGGGAGTCTGAGATCGGTGAGATCTCGAGCGCCGATCTGCAGGCCAAGAGCCGCCAGAAGCTGGCGGAGAGCAAATCCAACTACGCCGGCCTGGAGTCCGCGCTGAGGAAGTCAGAGGCCAGCATGGAGCCGGTGCTCACCCAACTCCACGACAACGTGCTCTACCTCAAACATAACCTCAACGCCGCAGCGGTGGGCGGTCTGAGCGCCGAGATGACGACAATCGAAACCGATATCGAGGATTTGATTGCCGACATGACGGCGTCCATCGCCGAGGCCGATCGTTTCCTGCAGACCCTGCCGGAATAGGTGCCGGTGGTTTTTTGGAAGGAAGACTGACGGGTATACTCTCGTCGCCCATTGACAGAAACGCAATGTCAGCAGGACCGCGCGCAACGGTAACGCGGTCCTCGACGTAGGAGGTGAAGATGCTCAGAAGGATGATGTGCGGGGTTGCGGTTGCAGCCATGTTGGCTACCGGCTGTGCGACCAAAATTCCCGAGGTTCCGGCGATTTCTGACAGCGGCGATTGGATCCACGGAAAGGTGGTCTGGCACGATCTGGTGACCCCGAATCTGGCCGGTGCGAAGTCGTTCTACGGCGGCCTCTTCGGCTGGGAATTCGACGACGCGTCCGACGACTACACGCTGGTGAAGAACGATGGTCGGTTGATCGGTGGCATGGCCGAGCTGCGCTCGTCCGACTACACGAGTTACTGGGTGCCGCTGGTATCGGTTCGGGACGTGGACCGTGCGGTGGAGAACACCACGGCGGTCGGCGGTGAGCGGCTGGTCAAGTCCTTCAATGTCCCCGGCCGCGGGCGCGTGGGCGTGCTCAAGGACCCGCACGGTGCGGCCTTCGGGGTCGTCAAGACTGTCCAGGGTGATCCGGCCGACCGTTTGCCCGGGGTCGGTGATTGGATGTGGAACGAGGTGTGGACCGATGAAGTGGACGCGTCGGCGGCTTTTTACAGCACGAACTTCGGCTACGACATCACAAACGAGACCGTCGCCGGAGAGTCCCACACCCTTCTTACCACCGAAGCGGTTCCACGAGTGGGCGTGGTGAAGAAGTCCGACACCCGGATCCCCAACGTTTGGGTGGCCTATGTCCGTGTGGCGGACGTCAACGCCACCGTGTCCAAGGCTAGGTCGCTGGGAGGTACGATTCTCTTGGCGCCCAATGCCGAGGTGAGAAACGCCAAGGTGGCGATCATCGCCGACCCGCACGGCGCGGGACTTGTCGTCCAGGAGGTGAGCCGATGACTGCAAAAATACGATCTCTTGTGCAACACCGGTCCGTCCGGACTCTGTTGTTGTTGATGGTAGTGGTCGCCGCCGTGACCACCATGGCCGCGTGCAACGGCTATGCGAGCGTCAATGTGGGCGCCCCAATGAGGCTGGGCCCGGTCTACGTCAATCCGAGCATCGGGTTCGGCGGGCCGATCTAGCCCCGCCCGGCCACCCAGTTCCGGGTTGATCTGTGCACCCTTGGGGCTGGGCAACGGTGAAAGGAAACGAGAACCCGGAATTTGCCCACCTGATTGGAGCTGGGAACCTTTCCGTTCCACAGATTCTGGGTTGATTGCAGGGTGAGTTTTGGATAGGCACGGGCCGCGGTACAATGCGTCCGATTCCATTTGAGTTGCAGCCCTGCCCGCACATCGCCGAGGGGCCGGCGACAACAAATGACCTGCTCCAGCGAGGGCTGGCGATCGACAGGAGGAGCGCATGAGCTCGGTTTCGGATTGGTTTCGTTCGTGGCGGCTGCTGAGTTGGCGATCGGCGATTGTGGCGGCCGTGGTGCTGTATGCGTTGATCGGTTTCTTCGTTGTCCCGTGGATCGTCAAGAGCCAGATCGAGAAGCGGTCCCTCGAAATGCTCAAACGGCAGGCGACGGTGGAGAAGGTGCGCTGCAACCCCTTCACCCTGTCGTTGACCATCGAGGGCTTCTCGATCCCCGATCGTCCGGGCTCGGTGCTGTTGTCGTGGGACCGCGTCTACGCCAACGCTCAGGTGTCCAGCCTGTTCCGCTGGGCGGCCACCCTCAAGGAGCTGACCATCGAGAACCCCTACATGGCGCTGCGCCGCTTCGAGGACGGGGCGGTCAACGTGCTCGAGGTGATGAATGACCTGCCCGAGAGCGAGCCCAAACCCGAGGAGGACAAAGGGCTTCCCCGCGCGTTGCTCCAGCACGCGCAGGTCGTGGGCGGTCGGGTTGACGTCGAGGATCGCTACAACCGTCCCGAAACTCTGCTATGGGAGCTCGGCCCGTCGGAGGTCGAGGTCGCCGACATTTCGACGATTCCCGAGCGCGAGGGAAGCAACGACGTCGTCATCGGGATGATGGGCGGCGGTGAGCTCAGGGTCAACGGCAAGGTGGTGGTGGAGCCACTCGGGCTCGACGGCCGGTTCGAGCTGGAGTCGATTCAGATCGCCAACATCTGGCGAGCGGTGGCCCACCTCTTCGAATTCGACCTCACCGGCGGCGTTTTCGACCTCGATGTCAACTACCAGATCGGTCTCGAGGAGGACGGGATCCACCTGGTGGCGGACAACGCCAACATTCGAATCGCCGACTTCGGCTTCCAGGCGGAGGAGCACGATACGGATCTCTTGCAGGTGGACACCATCGCCGTTGCCGGCGGTCACATGGAGTGGCCCGAGCAGAGCGTTGCGGTGGAGTCCGTCCTGGTCGAGGGCGCCACCGCCTTTGGCTGGGTCGAGCCGGATGGAACGCCGAACTGGGATGTCCTGATTCCCGAGGAGTCCCGGGAACAGATCGTCGAGACCTACCAAACGCTCGAGGAGAAGATCAACGCCACGGCGCAGGTCGGACGTTTCGAGTTGCGAGACGCAGGCGCGGAGTTCGAGGACCAAACCCAGTCACCGCCCATCCGCTTCGTGGTCCACGATGCGAATCTGGTGGTGACCGACATCAGCACAGAGGAAGGATCGATGTGGCCCTTCGAGGCCTCCGCGGGCTTCGCTGAATCGGCAACTGGCACGGCTGCCGGCGCATTCGGCGCGTCGCCGCTTGCGGCCGAGGTGAAGGTCGGTCTCGAGGGGCTCGAGCTGGCCAGGTACCAGCCCTACGTCGAGCGCTTCGCGCCGCTCGATGTGCGTGCCGGCGTGCTCCGCGCGGGAGGCACGGCGACTGCCGCCAAGCCGCCGGACGCTGAGGCGCTCGAGGCGAACTTCAAGGGTGAGTTCGGCGTCACCGGACTCGACCTCAACGAGACCATCACCGGCGACAAGCTGATCGGTTGGGGCGACCTGTCGGTCAAGGGCATCGACGCCGACCTCGATCCCATGGGCGCCTTGGTCACAGAGGTGGACATCTACAATGCGGGGCTCGAGATCACGGTGGCCGAGGATGGCTCGATCAATCTGCTCGAGTTCTTGAGCGCTCTGACCGAGGAGGGTGAGGAGGCCAGCGGCGGCACTCCCGCGCCGGACGAAGGGGCGATGCCGGATCTCACGATCGCGCGGTTCCGGCTGCACGACTGCTATGGCGTCTACACCGACAAGACCGTCTCGGCCGGTCCGTTTCGGATCGCGATGACGCCCATCGACGGCGTCATCTCGGGGATCTCCAAC
Organism: uncultured Holophagae bacterium; assembly: GCA_963797055.1. GTDB lineage: Bacteria > Acidobacteriota > Thermoanaerobaculia > Thermoanaerobaculales > Sulfomarinibacteraceae > FEB-10. The sequence continues at coordinate 548,764 of CAWCOD010000019.1, read as the reverse complement.
ACCTCGAAGGCTGGCGCCAAGCTCGATATCGACGCCGGGATCGACGTCGGCGGTGCGGTGCGGGTGGAAGGCGAACTCGATCCATTCGACTATCAGCGGCTGACCGATCTTTCCATCGACGTCCGCGACATGCAGCTGCCGGCGGTGTCGCCCATGTCGGTTAAGTTCATCGGCCACCCCATCACCAACGGAGATGTGTCGCTCGATCTCGACTACGACATCGCGGATCGATACCTCACGGCGTACAATCTCATCGAGGCCGACGATCTCGAGCTCGACGACAAGGTGGAGGGGGAGGGCATGATCAACCTGCCCTTCAAGCTCGGGGTGTCGCTGCTCAAGGACAAGGAGGGGAGGATCACCCTCGAGATTCCGTTCGAGGGCAGCTTCGACACCCCCGGCTTCGGCATGGCGACGGCCGCGGGTGCGGCCTTTTCTGAGATCTTCACCCAGCTCGTGACCTCTCCCTTTAAATTGCTCGGCAAGATCGGCGGTGGTGGTGACGATCGGGACCTGGAGTTCGTCGAGTTTGCCGCCGGCAGCGCGGCTTTGGAAGACCGCGCGACGCGGAATCTCGACACCTTGGCCGTCGCGCTCGCGGAACGGCCGGCGCTCGCACTCCAAATCGACGGAACATACGACCTGGAGGTGGATGGCCCGGGCCTGCGGTTGGATGCTCTCAGAGAGGAGCTGATGGCGACGGGTGTGACCCAGGAGGAGCTCGACACCATCGTGCCCCTCGACAAACTGGAGTCGCTCTATTCGTCGCGGCTCTCGGCGGGGGAGCTCGATGCGCTCAAGGCGCAGCACACCACCGCCGGCGCCTCCGAGGGGGCAGAGCCGGTTCTCGACGAGGTCGCCTATCGAGATGGCCTCCGTGAGGCCCTGGTCGCCTCACAGCCCATCGGTGAGGCTGCGTTGGCGGCGTTGGCGCCAGCCCGCGCTGAGGCCATCCGGGCCTATCTCGTGGAGCATGGACTCGATCAGACCCGGGTGAGCATCTCTCCGGAGGTCGTCATGGTCGAACCGGAGAAGAAGGAGACGGCGGCGACCGGATCGGAGAAGTGGGTCCGTTGCCGGCTCGAGCTGAACGCGTAGCACAACATGGCGAGCTCCACGCCCGACACGGTGTCGCTTTTGACTAGGGAGTTCGCGGTGCAGGAGGGGTGGCGGTGGCCGCAATCCGTCTGAAACGGCTTCTGGTCGTTGCGGCGGCGATCCTGGCGATCCTGGTCGTCCTGCTCCTGCTGCCCCCGGTTCAGACCGCCTTGATTCGAGCCGCGATCGCTGGCGTGGACGCGGCGGACCTCGACATCGGCAGGGTGTCGGCCGGACCCTGGGGCGGGTCGATCGAGAGTTTCGAGCTTCGAAGCCCCGGGCTCGAAATTTCGGTCGAACGTGCCGACGCCGACATCGCCTTCTGGTCGTCGCTCGGGCACCTGGCGCTCGATCTCGACAAGGTGTCCGCGACCGGCGTTCACATCCGGCTCGGGCCATTTATCGCGGCGGAACACGACGAGGCTCCCGAGCCCTTCGAGTTTCACGGCCTCGCCCCACTGGCGCGTGTGCCTCGCCGAGCCGTCGTTCGTTCGGCCGATGCCGAGGGTACGATCACCGTCCTCCTGTCCGGCGAGGCGACCGTCGACGGATCGTGGTCGGTGACCGCGTCAAACATCGGACCGGATCGGGAGGCATCGGCTGCGCTTGACACCACCCTCGAGTCCCGCCGCGACGGCCAAGGCGTGCTGGTCGCCGACATCGATGCCTCGGTCGGCGCGGTGATCGATGGTGCAGGGGCTGTGCGGCGGCTCGGTGCGGAGGGCTCCATTCGATCGCGGGGCGACGCGCCGGTTGGGCTCGACACCGGTCTCGAGCTCGAGCTGGAGAAGGACATCGAGGCCTACCGATTGCAGATCGAGGGATCCGGCGGCCACCGGTTGTTGGACGCGAAGGCTGGATTCCGCCCCTCTCACAGGGTTTTCGATGCTGCATGGGAGGCTCAGCTCACACCGGGCTTGGTCGCGGCCTTTGCCCAAGACCTAGCCGTACCCGAGCTGTGGGGACGATCCACGGGAACGGCGGTCCTCGATCTCGAGAACGAACGGCTCGAGCTGGATACATTGTCACGTTTCGAGGGCCGTAACCTGGGCGAGATTGACCCGAGGCTGGCCGAGGTGATTGACCTGACGGTGGAGGCCGATGTGGCCGCCACGCTCCACGAAGGTGAGCTTGCCACGCGACGTCTCCGGATTGGGTTGACTCCAAAGGACATGGACGAAATCCTGTGGTTGGAGGCGTTGCAGCCCGTCACCCTGGATCTCGATAGCTGGCAGGCGGTTCCGGAGGTCTGGGGAGAGCCGGCGTTTCGGATCGAGATGGACCGTTTCCCGCTCCGCTGGACCCGGCGCTTCGACCCGGCGGTCGTGACACAGGACGGCGAGGTCAGCGCTGCCCTCGCCGTGGTGCCAATCGCCACTGGGCACGTTCGGATGGTGACCCACGAGCCGATTAAAGCTCAAGGGCTCCAGCTCTCTGCGGGAGATCTCGGTGTCAGACCGCCGCTCCTCGACGTGACCATCGTGCCGAAGATGGAGATCGAAGGTGGTCGTCTCGAGGCCGAGATCACCAGCTTCGAGATGGTCTCCGAGCTCGGCGGCCGCGCAAGCTTCACGGGTGGCGCCTCCACCTCCCGCGAGCAATGGCCGGTGATCGGGCTGAATGGAACGGTGGCCATTCACGTGCCAAGACTCCAGGCAGCGGTGAAATCGCTCGACGCGGTGCGTGGCCGTGCGGTCTTCGATCTCGACTTGGAGGCCATGACCGTGGGCCTGGAATCCGCACTGCTCAGCGCCACCGACGCCGCGATGCGGACCCTGGCAAAGATCGAGCTGGCGAACGAAACGCCGCTCAAGATCGCCTTGCCATCGTTTGTGGTCGACTGGGAAGGATCGTCCACACAGGAGCTGAGTGTGCGTTTCGATGGCCTGCCCATCACCTGGGTGAGTCCATTCATCCCGGAGCTGGAGTTCGAAGGCGGCACGCTGTACGGCGAGCTCGAAGTGGAGGCGGGAGGCGGTCGGGGCCTCCGATTGGCTCCGGTGTCTCCATTCGAGGTGCGCGGCCTCCGTCCGTCGTATCGCGGGACCCTGATTGCAGAGGACGCATCGGTGAGCCTCAGACCGCATCTCCGATTGACCAACTCGGCGGCGACGATTCTGCTGGACGAGATCAAGCTCCGAACACAAGCGGGGGGACGTCTCGACGGCCAGATCAAGCTCGAGGCGCCGCGTGACGGGCGCAGGAGGATCCACACCGAGCTCTGGTTCGAGGGCGAAGACCAAACGACCACCAATCGGATCGGGCGGCTCGGCGCACTGAGCTGGCGTCAGCGGGGTGTGATCGATGTGCCAAGTCGGCGGGTCGCGGTCGAAGAGTTCGAGCTCGGGCTCACCGATCAGACAGGAACCAGATTCCTCGAGCTCACGAGTCTGAGACCGTTCGTGCTGTCGGCCGAACCGTTCGGCGTCTGGGTCGACGGCGGCTCGCCCGATATCCTGGTCGCGACGATCACGCCGCTCGAGCTGCAGCAGCTCTTCCCTAGGGTCTTCGGTTTCGAACTCGAGGGGGTGCTGCCGCAGGGCCAGTTCCTGGGCCGGACCGAGGACGGTGGGCTGCTGCTGCTGGCCGAGGATGAGCTGGTTTTCCGGGATGTCAACGTGCGGTGGGAGGAGGCGGCTCTGCTCGACCGGGTCACGGTTGGGCTGACCTACGAGGTGCTCTACTCGGCGGACGGGCTCCAGGCCCGGACCATCGACTTCTCCACCTTCGGACCGAGGGGGTCGTCCATCGCCGACGCCACCCTCAGGGCGGTCATGCCGCTCACCGACCGGACGACGATCGAAAGCCTCACCTTCGAAACGGTCGCCAACCTCGAGCCCTTGACCCGCCAGCCGATCTTCACTGGTCTGCCGGCCTTTCTCGAGGGGACGGTCGCCGGTTCGGTAGACATCACCTACGGCGACCGAGCGACACTTCGAGGGACAGCTCGGCTACACGGTGCGCGGGTTGAGAACGAGGGCACCCTTCCCGACGTTGACGCGGGTCTCGACGTGGTGGCATTCGCCGAACAGAGCCTCGAGGTGACCGCCCCATTCTCGATGTCATCGGCCAACGGGTCATCCGACCTCAGCTTCCAGGGAAGGGCCCGCAGGGAAGGCGACGGCTACCGGTTCGACGCCTCGTTGGACGGCGACCGCCTGATCGCCGCCGACGTCATGCGGTTCGTCCATCTGGTGTCGCCGCCGGATCCCGACGCTCGCCGGGTCGACCGGCGGGAGGAGATCAGATCGGCGTTCCGTCAGCGATGGTCGAAGGACGCCATCGAAAAGCTGCGCGAGAAGCGCGACACCGAGCCGTTCTGGGGCTCCGACATCTCGGGTTCCGCGAGTGTCGACCTCCGCACGCTCCAGCTCGCCCGCGCTGCCCTGACCGGAGTCCGTGGAACCATCGAGGTCGACCCGGAGGCCATCGAGATGACCGGCGTCGAGGCGTCCATGCTTGGCGCCGAGTTTGCAGCCGACGGGGCGGTCCGCTTCGATCGAGCGGCCGAAACCCCCTACCAGCTCGTGCTCGAGTCGACCTTCACCGGGCTGGACCTGGGGCAACTGTTCCGCGCCGTCAACCCGGAGGAGCCGCCGACGCTGGAGGGGGTCTTCGACGTGCGCAGTGTGGCCTCCGGCACCGGGCGCAACCCGGCGGACCTGGGTCTCGGGGCGATCGGCGAAATGCGAGTCAGCGGCCGCAATGGGGTGTTCCGCGGCCTCGCCGGGCAGTACACCTGGGTGCGGAGAGGCACCAAGGCGCTGGGCGTGATCACCTTCTCGAAGCAGCTCAAGGCGGTCAGCCGCCTGCTGGGCGAGCTGGAGGCGCTCGAGTTCGACACCTTCGAGCTGGCACTCGCCCGCGAGACGCCGCGGCGGTTCGCGATCGCCGAGCTGTTGGTGGCGTCGCCGTTGGCCCGGATCGAGGGATCGGGTGGTGTCCGGGTGGAGCCGGGCGTGCCGCTGGTGGAGAGTCCGTTGGACGTGCGTCTCGACATGGCGACTCAGGGGGACATGACCATCCTCTTCAACGGCCTCGGCCTGCTCCAGGAGGGCACCGATGAGCATGGGTACCGGCCGCTGACGCAGCCGGTCACGGTGGGTGGCACGGTGGCTGACCCCGACACCTCGGATTTTTATGAGATGTTGGACGAGGCGGCCACCGACTCCAAGGGGGTCCTCGGCGTCGGAATGCGCAAGGTCAACAAGAAGCTCCAGAAAGCACAGGCAAAGAAGCCTTGACACCATGGCAGACGAATTCTGAATTTTGAATTCTCAATTTTGAATGAACCCCCACCCGCCCGATGCGCGTCCGGTCGGCTGGGGGGCATTAAATTTAGAATTCAAAATTGAGAATTGGGAATCCGCGATCTTCCACCCACCCGATGAGCATCCGGGTGGGAGGGGGGAATTAAGAACTCAAAATTGAGAATTAAGAATTCGATACGCCTCAGCGTGTTTCGGATGGATAAACAGTGTTCCAGTCGTTCTTCATGTCCACCACGATCCAGCCCCAGGCCGGCGCCTCGTCGAGGGCCTTGTCCAGGCCACCGATGTGGGAACCTCGGTCGTAGGCCCACTCCCGTTCGGCATCGGTGTGGTGGATGATGACGCCCAACCTCGCGCCTCCACCGGAAGTTGTCCACTGCAGCATCTGCAGGTCGCCGTCCGAGTTGCCGAAGGCGGCGATGGGCCGACGGCCGATGTGGGAGTTGATGCCCACCGGCTTGCCCTCCTTGTCGTCGATGAAGTCGATCTCGGGCAGCCTTCTCAGAACCGGTCCACCGTCAGTCATTTCGAAACGGGTTTTCACGCTTGATCCCACCACCTGCTCTGGCGGGATGCCGTAGACGCCCTCGACCCACGGGCGCATGAACTCGATGCCGCCGCCGGAGACGATGAATGTCTTGAAACCGTTGGCTCGAAGGTAATCGAGCACTTCGAGCATCGGTTGGTACACCATCTCGGTGAAGGGTCTTCCGGTGGTCGGGTGTCTCGCTGTGGCGATCCACTCCGTGACGATGGCCTCGAACTCGGATGTCGTCATTCCGGCATGAGTCGCCATCATGAGTTCGAGCAATCCGTGCTCACCGGCGGCTACAAGCGCTTCCATGTCACCGTCGAGCACGGCCTTGAAGGGTTGCGTAGTCGCCCACTCGGGGTGCTCCGGCGCCAGCGCCTTGACCCGATCGAGGACGAAGAGGAGCTGGAAATAGCCCGGTTGCTCGGACCACAGGGTGCCGTCGTTGTCGAAGGTGGCGATTCGTTCCGCCTCGGGTACGAATTCGGGGCTCGCTGGATCCGTGACCGTGGCGACAAATTCAATGATGGACTGTTTCGCCTCGCCATCGTTCCAGGACGGCAGTGGATCGGCGAGCGGTATCGAGATGGTCGCGTCCGAATCCGACGTTGTCGACGGTGCACACCCCAGAGTGATGACACAACCGAGAAGGAGCGCGAGCCCTGTGATACCGAGAGATGGTCGTAGAGTGTTCATGGTCTGCACCGTCCTTTCGCGGGTTCTAGAAGTCCCAGCCGAGACCGAAGATGATCCGGTAGTCGTCCTGTTCCGGGAAGCCGCCGTCCTCGAGAGGGCGCGGATCCTGCACCCGGTCCCACACCCATGACACGTTGAAGTCTAGGTTGCCGATGAGGTCGAAGTCCAGTCCGGTGTCGAAGTGGTGGAGGTAGGTGCCCGAGGACTCGTTAGTGAAGGTGCCGTCGTAGAGGGCATAGAAATCGATGTCGTCGGTGATCTCGTGGGTGAAGTTCGTTCCCAGGCGGACGGCGCCGCTCGACGTGGTGTCGTCCTCGCCCTCCTCGACGCTTTCGAATTGGGTGGACAGCCACGCGGGTCCGAGGGTCACGTCCCAGGACGTCCGAGAGTTGTCGATGATCTGATAGCCGAGACCGGCGGTGAGGGTCCAGCGATTGGCAATGTTCTGGAAGGGATCGCGGTACCACTCGCCGCCGATCACGTTGACGAACAAGCGTTTGGAGAGGAAGTGGTCCCAACCCAGGGTGGCGCGGTGGTTGTTGGAGGTGTCCACCGAATCGATGCGGGTGATGTTGCCGATGTAGTCGAAGGCAATCCGGTCGCGCACCGTCCGCCGCATGGTGCCGAAACGACCGGTGTAGTCGATCTGGTCGACGTTGCCGCTGCGGATGTTGCCGCCCAGAGCGGCGTAGCCCGACCAGTAGTTGATCTCCTTTGGTGTGCCGACAATGATGGTCAGAATCTCGGACCGGTCGAATTGAATCTCGCCGGCGTCGCTCGTGATCGTCACCGAATCGCCGTCCATGTACATCGTGCCGATGGCCGGTTCGCGTTTCTCGAATCCCACCTGCACGATCCGCGACGACCGCAGCTCCTTGATGTCGTCGAAATCGAATTCGAGCATTCCGAGTTCGTCGCTGTCGAAATCCAGATTGCCGTCGTACATGGAGATGATCTCACCCTTGAGCCACTCGTCCGATGGCAGTCGGATCCAGTCGAATTCCTCGGGCAATCCTTCGGGAGCAGCTGGCATCCAGGCCTTCTCCTCGTCCTGGGCCTGAGCTGTGGTCGCCCCGAACAGAGACGTTGTGACGAAGATCCCGACCATCACCAGGCGAAGAGCTCCCCGGCGGTTTGATGTGTCACATACGCTCATCTGATTCCTCCAACAGGCCTGTGTGAATGGTCATGATAGCGATGCGGGTTGAGATGGCAAGTCAATTGGCCGATTTTCTGCTCGGGCCGGAGATCGGATCGCGGGTGTCGAATATTCCTGCCTGACCGCCCAGCTCAGGATGACAACAGGAGGGGCCTTTGTGGTGCGGCCGTCTCGGCTGCAGATCTTGCATCGTTTGGAAGCACGATTGCAGGCCAGAGGCCTGCTCTACAAAGGCACTCCGGGTGGGCGTCGCCTCTTCGTTCTTCGTTCTTTGTTCTTCGGTCGGTCTAGGGTGCCGCGGCGACGATGCTCTCAACCAACGCCCGGCCCTCGGGGGTGTCTGGGATGATCCCGGGTTTGACGAGCCGTCTGGTCAGCTCCACCCAGTTGGCGTCGGTGGCGAAGACGCGACGGAAGACGGGCATGGCCCGATCCAGCTCACCGGCGGTGGCCAGGGTGACCGCGGCCCAGTACTGGACCTCCATGTTGTCCGGCAGCAGCTCGGCGGCGGCGTTGTACTCGGTCATTGCGAGATCCAGGTCTCCGTGCTCCACGGCCACATCGCCGGCGTTCATGTGCTCGTAGGCGCGGTGGACGCGGATCAGCCGGCGCAGCTCCACCAGTGGGTTGGCGTGGTCCTCGACCCGGAGTTCAAGCACCCGATCGGCCCAGGGTTTGCCGGAGCTCTCCCCCTCCACGATGAGCATGGCCGCCGACTGGCGGCCGCGGATGTCGCCGCCGGCCGCCTCGGCCGCCTCGAGCGCCTGCATCATCCGTTCGGCGAGATCGCCCTTCGCCGTCTCATAGGCGGTGGCCATGGCGGGCACCACCTTGTCGTTGAGCATCATGTTGGCCTGCACGCTAAAGCCCGTTCCCACGTGCTGGCCGGCCGAGGCGATGCAGCGGTCGCCGGTGAAGGCCGCAACCCGGCCCTTCACGTCCACGAAAGCAACCTGGCGGACGGACTGGCCCTCGTCCACCGACGTCAGGGCGCCCAGCGCCTGCTCCGGACTGAGGCCGCTGGCCATGAGTTCGAGCCCCCGCGCCCCGTAGGCCGGATCGACGAAACTCTGCGTGGCCACCGCCCCAACGCCCGCCTCGGCAAAGGTCACCACGCTGCCCACCGAGAACCAGTGGGACTGGACCGCGACGCCGACCTGACCGGTCTCGGGGTCGTGAGCGACGATGGAGTAGGTGTGGACCGGGCGTTCGACGGCGACGGCCGGAACGGCGGTGGCGATCAGCAGGGCCATGAGAATGAGGCGGGTCATAGGGTTCCTCCGGTGCGATGGGATCATGGAGGGATTGTAGCCTTTCGCAGGGAGCAGGGAGCAGGGAGCAGGGGAGCAGGGAGCAGGGAGCAGGGAGCAGCTGTGGCGCATGGGTTGATGTTGTAGCGCAGGCCTCTGGCCTGCAATCGCGCGGTCCATCAAAGTCAGAATTGCAGCCGGGACGGCTGCGCTACAACCTGCCCCGGTAGGGCGGGAGGTCCAGCATCGAGCGGCAAGCACGAGAAACCCCCTCCCGGGTGGGAGGGGGCATTTTGAATCTTGAATCTTGAATCTTATCTTGTTCAGCGCCTCGTGCACCCGGCCGACCATCTCGGGCCCGGGTCGGAGGGTGGCGTCGCCGTCGTCCTTCCACTTGGACGGACAGCCCTCATCGGCCTTGCGCGACAGGTACAAGTTGGCCTTGAATTTGCGCATCAGCTCGTCGATGTTGCGGCCCATGTTGTAGAAGTTGACCTCGGAGTTGAACAGGGTGCCGTCGGGCGCAATGATGAAGGCGCCGCGAAGGGCCAGCCCGCTGGCAGGATCATAGACACCGAAAAGTCTGGACACCGCACCGGTCGGATCGGCACCCATCTTGTACTTCACGTCGGCCAGTTCCTTCTCGTCACGCTTCCAGGCCAGGTGAACGAACTCGGTGTCCGTGCTCACGGTCACCAACTCGGCGCCCATCTTGGCAAACCGGTCCTGCTGCTCTGCCAGAGCAGCGAATTCGGTGGCTCAGACGAAGGTGAAGTCGGCCGGGTAGAAGAAGAGAACGGTCCACTTCCCGGCCTTCTTGGCCTCCGCCAACGAGAACTTGGAGAAATTGTGGGAAACGGGATCGTAGGTGGTGAGTTCGAAGTCCGGTACGGACTGACCCACCGAGACGGGTTTGAGTTCCTCAGACATAGCTGAACCTCCTTGGTGTTTTGGTTCATCGGCGCGGCCGTGATGTTCAGCCGCTCATTGTAGCGCCTCCCAAATGCCAACGCGTGCGAATCGGCTGTGATTCCGGTTTGGCTGGAGGGGAAATATACCCCAGGGGGGTATGGTATAGTCGTGGCTCTGGAGGTGGTCGTGGCCATTGATGAATCGGTCCAGAAGAACGCGTTACGCCGGCTCAGCATCATCGAGGGTCAGGTTCGGGGTCTTCGAAAAATGGTGGAGGAGCGCAAGTACTGCGTGGATGTATTGACCCAGATCTCCGCGATCCACGAGGCCCTCCGCGGAGTCGGCAAGGTGGTCGTGCGGCATCACCTGGAGACATGCGTGACCGAAGGCCTCCAGGGGGACACACGCCAGCAGCATTACGACGAGCTGATGGATGTGATCTACACGTTGAGCAAGTAGGGGACTGTCATGAACATCGCCCTCGAAATCCTGGTTGCGTCATGGTCGGTGCTCGCCGAGATGGCGCCGTATCTGCTGTTTGGTTTCTTTGTCGCCGGCGTGCTCTCGGTCTTCATCTCGCCCGAGTGGGTGGAGCACCATCTCGGAGGGCGCGGTCTCGGCCAGGTCTTCAAGGCCAGCCTCTTCGGGGTGCCGCTGCCCCTGTGTTCCTGCGGCGTATTGCCGGTGGCGGCCTCGCTCAGGCGGCAGGGCGCGAGCCGGGGGGCCACCACCGCATTCATGCTGTCCACACCGCAGACGGGAGTGGACAGCATCGCCGTGACCTACGGGCTGCTCGGGCCGTTCATCGCGGTGGTCCGTCCGCTGGCGGCCTTCGTCACCGGGCTCGTCGGGGGAACGATGGTGCACGGGTTGTCAGAGGGCGACGGGCATGAGGCCGAGCCGGAGCGGGCCATCACGTCCTCCTGCGCCGTGGATGGCTGCTGCGAAGACGAGCCGGGCCACCGCCACACCTTTCGCGATGCCCTCCACTACGGCTTTGTGGTCTTACCTCGAGACATCGGCAGAGCATTGCTTATCGGGGTCGTTCTGTCCGGTGTCATTTCCGCCCTGATCGAGCCGGATACCCTCAAAGCCTATCTCGGCGGCGGTCTGGTTCCCATGTTTGCAGCCATGGTCATCGGAATTCCGCTGTATGTCTGTGCAACGGCGTCGACGCCTATCGCCGCATCCCTGATCACGGCCGGTCTGTCGCCGGGCGCGGCGTTGGTCTTCCTCATCACCGGCCCGGCGACCAACAGCGCAGCAATCGCCACGCTGCTCAAGGTCCTGGGTCGCCGGTCCACGGCGATCTACCTGGCGACGGTGGCCTCTGGGCGCCCTCGCAACGGGCCTCATCGTGGACGGCATGGTCTCGTCGGGACTGGTGTCGCTGTCCGCATTGGTGGATACGGCCGCCGGCGCAGCCGCCAGCCACGAGCACGTGCACGGTGGCGGAATCGGATGGTGGGTCGGTCAGATCAGCGCGGTGGGTCTGTTGTTGGTCGTGGCGCGCGCCCTGTGGTGGCGGCCGTCGAGTTCGGCCGGGGAGGTCGGCGACGTGGAGAAGGCACAGATGGACGTCGTGGAGCTGAAAGTCAAGGGTATGAACTGTACCCACTGCGTGCAGAGCGTGACCCGCGCCCTGGCCGCTTGCGTGGGTGTGGAACAGGTGGAGGTCGAGCTCGAGGACGGATCGGCGAGGGTTGTGGGCGAGGGCATGGTGGCTCACCAGCTTCTGGACGCGGTCAGCTCCCTGGGCTTCGAGGCGGTGGAGGCGTAGCGACCCCCTCCCACCCAGCCGGTGTGGAGCGTGTGGAATCAACTTCTACACCCTCTGCGCCTTCTCCACTGCCACACCATCCATTCCTTCCAAACCCCCCGGGGTTCCTGCTACCCTGAAGCCAGATGAGTTCGGTACCTCGAAGGGTTCTGGTGGTGGACGACTCTCCGGTCCAGTGCGCCATCTGGCAGCGGCTGCTGGAGAACCGCTATGGCACTCAGGCGCAGATCGAGACATTCACCGATCCCCTGCAGGCGGTGGACCGGCTGGATTCCGGTGTCCATCTGCTGCTGTTGGACTGGGAGATGCCCGACATGGATGGCGTCGAGGTCCTCGACGCCGCCCGGAACGCGGGAGTCGACCTCAAGCGGATCATCATCACCTCTTCCCACCCGGCCGATCGGCTGCACGAGGTCTTCGACGACAGCGGATGTCTCGCGGTGATCGAGAAGGCCGAACCCGAGCAACAGGCGGCCTTTATGATGATCCTCGATTCCATCATGAAGCGTTAGCGCGAACTCTTATGCGCCTTCGTGCGTAGTGTTATTCAAGGAGTGGAGAAATGCTCGAACTCATCGCCCTGCTGGGAATGCTATTTGTCGTCGGCCTGGTCATCGGCGCGGTCGTTCTTCTATTCAAGCTGCTGTTCGTGGTCTTCAAGATCGCGCTGATCCCAATCAAGATTGGGTTGCATCTTGTCATCGGGCTGATCGGTCTGGTGGTCGGCGGGTGTGTTTTGCTGCTGCTGGGACCGGTGGCAGCGGTGATCCTCTTCGCACTGTTCTTGCCGGTCCTGATCATCGGCGGACTCGTGTGGGGTGCGGTGGCTCTTGTCACGTAGATCGAAGAACGAAGAACGAAGAACGAAGATCCCCCCTGTTCGATCTTCGTTCGGCAACTGGATCGGGCAGCATCCACAATCTCCCCACCGGGTGGGTGGTGCTGCCCCCCGCTCCCTGCGCCCTGCCCCCGCGCTACCGCAGCATCATCCACATGTACGTGTAATCCAGCGCCCAGCCGTATGCACGGGCCTCGTTGTTGGTCCCTGCCGAATGTCCGCCCTCGGTATCCTCGTAGTAGTAGACCGGATGGCCCTGTTCCATCATCTTGGCCACCATTTTCCGTGGATGGCCCGGATGCACTCTGTCGTCGCGGGTGTTGGTGCGGAAGAAGATCGTCGGATAGTCGCCGTCCTCCTCGATCATGTGGTAGGGCGACCAGGTCTGAATGAAGGCCCACTCTTCGGGGACGTCGGGATTGCCGTATTCGCCCATCCACGAGGCTCCGGCGAGCAGCTTGTTGTAGCGCTGCATGTCGAGCAGCGGGACCTGGGATACCACGCCCGCGAAGAGATCGGGTCGTTGCAAGGCGGCCACGCCGACCAGTAATCCGCCCTGGGATCCGCCCATGATCCCGAGGTGCTCGGGCGAGGTGATCTTGCGATCGATCAGGTCCTCGGCAACGGCGATGAAATCCTCATAGACCTTGTGACGGTTCTCCTTGAGCACACCTTCATGCCACCTCGGTCCGAATTCTCCGCCACCTCGGATATTCGACATCACCCAGACACCGCCGCGCTGCAACCAGCCCGCGCCGGTCAGCCCCGAGTATCCCGGGAGCATGGGTACTTCGAAACCGCCGTAACCATAGAGGATGGTCGGTGCACTCCCGTCGGCAGCGAATCCCTTCGGCATGACGACGAAGTAGGGGATCGCTGTTCCGTCCATCGAAACCGCTTCATATTGCGCGATCTCCATCCCGGTGGCATCGAAATAGACGGGTGAACTCTTGAGTTTGACCGGCGCGGCATCGCCGTCCACGAAGTAGAGGCTGGACGGGGTCAGAAAGTCGGAATAGAGGAACAGCCACCGGTCGTCCGAGTAGCTCGTCGAACTGACGCTGACGGTGCCCGGCCCCGGGAGCTCCACTTGCTCACGACTCCAGACACCGTCTGCGAGCGTCACACGGTAGATCTTGCCCCGCACATTGTCCAGAACCGTCATCAACAGTTGGTCGCGGGTATTGGACACCGCCCTGAGAGATGTGCGTTCGGACGGCTCGAACAGGATTTCGAATTCCCGTCCGCCGGCCAGAAAATCGTCGAGGTCGATGGCCAGCAGGGCGTCCTGGGGATAGGTGGTTTCGCCGACGGTCCAATCGGAGCGTAGCGAAATCAGCATGTGGTCCTTGAAGAACCCCCTCAGACTCACGTCAAAGGGAAGGTCGAGCTTGACCTTGCGGTCGCCGAGCACCAGATAATTTGTTCCGACAAAGTACTCCGGGGTGTCTTGAATCAGATCGTAGCGACCATCAGGTGTGTGATCGCTGTAGGCGGTCACGCTGACGTGGTCGGCCGGAATCTCGATCACGGGTTGTGCCTCGGCCAGTGGTGTACCCCGGCTCCAGAGACGCGCGAATCTGGGATAGCCCGACTCGGTGAGGCTACCCTCGCCGAAATCGGTTCCGATCCACAGGTGGTCGAGGTCCTTCCAACTGACCCTGGACTTGGCAGCGGGCACGATGAAGCCGTCGGCCACGAAGGTTTTCTTTACGGTATCGAACTCGCGGTAGGTCTTGGCATCGGTGCCGCCGTCGGACAGCCCGACGAGACACCGCGTGTACTCCGGCGGAAGACAGGTTGGTCCGCCCCACACCCAGTTCTGGTCCTCGGCCTCTGCGAGTTGGTCGAGATCCAATACCGTCTCCCACTCGGGATCAGCCATCCGGTACTGATCCATGGTTGTGCGGCGCCAAACGCCGCGAACGTACTCCGCGTCCTGCCAGTAGTTATAGAGATACTCGCCGCGGATCGAGACCGAGGGGATCTTGTCCCGGTTGTTGTAGATCGCCACGAATTCCTGACGTATCGCTTCGAATTCGGGGACGGCTTCGATGGCCCCCGTGGAGATCTCGTTCTGGGCCTCTGCCCAGGCCAGGGCCTTCTCGCTCTCCACCTCCTCGAGCCAGAGGTAGGGATCCGACGTGTCGTCGGCCGAGACAATTTGGATTCCGAGTGCAAGTGCGGTGACGATCAGCACGAACCAGAGACGCATAAAACCCTCCATCGGTCGGGCGGTCACGGTCCCATGACCACCACCCATAGTGCAGAGATTTTACTCCTCCGCTCCGAGGTATGTACGACAGTCCTTAGCGGAAGTTTGGACATAGACGCTGCGCCGGACGATGGAGTCCGTTGTCAAGCCACGGGTCCGTTCCCCTGGTCCGATCCTTCGGCCTCCTTGGCCCGGTCCCAAAGCGCGTCCTGCTCGTCCAACGTCATCTCCCGAAGGTTGGCGCCCGCAGCGAGTGCCGATGCCTCCATGAACTGGAAACGCCTCTTGAACTTAGTGTTGGTCTGCTGGAGAGCGGTCTCTGGTTCCACGCCGAGGTGACGGGCGAGGTTTGCCATGACGAAGAGAACGTCGCCCAACTCGTCGCGAACTCGCCGGACATCCGCCCGTTCGAAAACCTCCAGCTCCTGCTCGAGCTCGCCGACCTCCTCGTGGAGCTTACCGATCACGTCGTGCGGACGGCGCCAGTCGAAGCCAATCGCGGCCGCCTTCTCGGTCATGCGGAACGCCTTGAGAAGGGCCGGCAGGGACTGTGGCACACCGTCCAGGGTTGATCTCGGACGGTCCTCTCCGCGTTCGTCCCGTTTGATATCCTCCCAGTTCCGTTTGACCTCGGTGGAGTTTGCGACCTCACGGTCGGCGAAGACGTGTGGGTGGCGACGGATCATCTTATCGGTAATGGCGTCGCACACCTTGTCGGCGTCGAACCAGCCCTTCTCGCGAGCGATCCTGGAGAGAAACACGATCTGGAGCAGCAGATCGCCGAGCTCCTCGCACAGCTTTTCGCCGTCGCCGGAGCCGATGGCGTCCACCACCTCGTAAGACTCCTCCAACAGGTAGCCCGAGAGGCTCTCCATGGTCTGTTCCCGGTCCCACGGGCATCCTTCGGGATCCCGGAGCCGGTCCATGACAGCGACGAGCCGGTCGAATGCGTCAGACATGGGGGCATTCTACTCCGCCCACCGCCCACCCGGGTTGCAGAGGGCAGGCTGCGGGGGGCACAACTGGGTCCACCCGCTCATCGTGTGCGGGTCCTTTGATGAAATGAGGGTTGTCACCCCGAGCCATCGCGGCCAAGTGGTCAGCCCCCTGCCCCCTGCCCCCTGTTCTCTGTTCTCTCATCGCCATTGACCGCCGCGCTCCAACCAGCTAGCGTTCCCCGACGTGAGAGAGGTGAAGAACATCACCGTCGTTGCTGCTGTCATTCGCGATGACGAAGGGAGAGTTCTGCTTGCGCGGCGTCCCGAGGGCCGTCACATGGCCGGCCTGTGGGAATTCCCAGGGGGCAAGTTGCATGAAGGCGAGGCACCGGAGACGGCGCTTTGCCGTGAACTCGTCGAGGAACTCGGTGTGGTGGTCGGTGGCCTTCAGCCCATCACCTTTGCGGTGCACGAAGAGCACGGCTTGCGGATCCTCCTCCTCTTCTACTCGGCTGAGATCACGAGTGGAGATCTCGTGGCTCGTGAGGGCCAGGAGATCGCCTGGGTGGAGCCCGAACGGCTCCGGTTCTTCAAGACGCCGCCCGCGGACGCGGCCGTCATCGACATGCTGGCGGGGGACGTTCCGGCTTGACCGCTCGAGCTTCGAGCCCTAAGTTGTTCTCAGAGCCGTCGAGCGAGAGTCGAATGGAGGAGGCCATGATTCCAGCGGTCCGTGAACCGGCCGTCGCAGGGACCTTCTACCCCATGGATCCGGCAGAGCTATCGCGCCAGCTCGATCATCTTGTGGCCGTCGAACCACTGCGCCATGAGCTGTTGGCGTGTGTGGCGCCCCACGCCGGATACATCTACTCGGGTGGGGTTGCCGGCCGTCTTTTTGGGCACCTGGATGTGCCGAGACGGGTGGTGGTGATGGGCCCCAACCATACCGGGATGGGAGCCGACGTGTCGGTGGCGCCGCACGATCAGTGGCAGACCCCACTCGGACCTCAGGAGGTGGATCGAGAGCTTGCCGAGGCGCTGATGGCGATGGATCCCAAAGCTGTCGCTGACGCGCACGCCCACTGGCGGGAACATTCGGTGGAGGTCCAGCTTCCGTTTCTCAGACGCCGGCGGCCCGACGTCGTGGTCCTGCCCATCGCTCTGAAACACATCAGTCTCGAACGTTGCATCCAGCTCGGTGAGGCTCTTGCCGCTCTGGCCGACGAACTGGACGAGCCGGTGGGTTTTGTCGCGTCATCGGACATGACCCACTACCGTCCGGACGATGTGGCCCGCGACCTGGATCACCAGGCCATTACCGCGCTTCTGGCCCGAAGCCCGGAGGACCTTTACGAGACGGTCCACCGGATAGGCATCTCCATGTGCGGCGTGATTCCGGCAACGGTGGCTTTGGCGGCCGCGAACGCACTGGGGGCCACCGGCGCTCACCTGGAGGCGTACTCCACATCGGGCGATACCAGCGGCGACTACTCATCGGTTGTGGGCTACGCCGGAGTCTGCATTCACGGGTGACGGCGATTTCCACATTTCTGACACACGGGCGCCGCCGTCGGCCGTATAATCACCGATCGTGAGCAGTGTTGGCGTCTACGACAGCATCGCCGAGGTGGTGGGAAGGACCCCGATGGTCCGCCTCCGCCGATCGGTGGCGGATCTCCCGGGGGAGTTCTACGCCAAGATCGAGTTTCTGAACCCCATGGGGAGCGTCAAGGACCGGATCGCTCGCCATCTCGTCTCGAAGGCGATCCAGGAGGGTCGACTCCGCGCGGGCGACCTGGTGGTGGAGAACTCGTCGGGCAACACCGCCATGGGTCTTGCCATGATGTCCATCCTGGAGGACCTGCGGTGCACCATGGTGGTTCGGAAACAGACCTCACCGGAGAAGATCGATTGTCTGCGGGCGCTTGGCGTGGATCTCGAACTGGTCGACGGCGATCTCCCACCGGAAGACCCGGACAGCTACAACCAGAAGGCGAAACAGGTTGTGGCTGCAAATCCCGGAGCGTATTTTCCGGACCAGCACAACAACCGCGAGAATTCCGAAGCACACTACCTGACCACCGGGCCGGAGATCTGGCAGCAGATGGATGGACAGATCGACTATCTCGTGGCCGGTATCGGCACCGGCGGCACCATCTGCGGAGTGGCGCGCTACCTCAAGGAACAGGACCCGGCCATCCAGGTTGTGGCGGTGGATCCCGAAGGATCGGTTTTCTACGACCACTTCCACAGCGGGCGCCACGGTCGGCCCGGCCGCTACCTCTTGGAGGGACTGGGCGACGAGGAGATCATCGGCTGCCCACAGTTCGAGCTGATTGACGACATGTACCGGATCTCGGACCGCGAGGCTTTCCTGACGACCCGCGAGTTGGCCCGCACCGAGGCGATCCTTGCCGGCGGCTCCAGCGGTGCGGCGTTGTGGGCGGTGCGGCGTCTCGCCGGCGGTCTCGATCGGGACGCCAGGATCGTGACCATCTTCCCGGACTCCGGAACCCGCTATATGAGCACGATCTACTCCGACGCGTGGATGCGGTCGAAGGGGTTCCTTTAGCCCCAGCCCACCTGGTGTGGAAAGTGTGGGTTCGGCCCCCGACCCTTGCCGCCATTCCGAATTTCGAATTTCGAATTTCTACCGCCCGGCCCCCCGGATCGGTTGGGCGCATCCTCTCGGAACCCCATAGCCCCACAGCCCTTGGCCGGGCGGCCGGGGGGCTACGGAAGATCGCCCTGAAACCCGCGGGCGGCTCTGAAGACCGCGTCGTCGGTGGTGTTGTCCACCTGCGATGCGTATCCATACCACGCAACAGATGGGTCCGAGCAGCTCAGGACAACGAAGCCGTCCACCATGTTTTCGACCCCGAAGACCTGGACGTTCTTCTGCAGGACTCCGGATGTGGTGAAG
Organism: uncultured Holophagae bacterium; assembly: GCA_963797055.1. Classification (GTDB taxonomy): domain Bacteria; phylum Acidobacteriota; class Thermoanaerobaculia; order Thermoanaerobaculales; family Sulfomarinibacteraceae; genus FEB-10. The sequence goes on along the minus strand of CAWCOD010000019.1, from coordinate 530,152 downwards.
TTGAAGGTCCCGGAACCCGCCACCGTGCCGTCCGCGTCGTACACCGTCACAGTGAATATGACGGTGTGGCCGGGCAGGGGATCGAGGGGCAGAAAGACGCCGACGTTTGTTCGGAAAAAGCCATCCTGACGTACGCCAGGGGCCCAGGCCGTGCCGGCCGCGATGGCGGAGTAGATGTCCTGTCCATAGGTCCCGCCGTCGTTGTCAAAGGTGTAGGTGCGCGAGCCGATAGCCAGCGGCGATCCATCGAGGGGCAGGACCGACAACGCTCCCTTTTCGTCGATAAGTCCAAACTCGGTCTGGACCACGTTGGGCATGGTGAGCTGTTGACCTGCAGGAATGTTGATCGGGTCTGAGACCACGGGTTCGAAGGTCTGCTGGCCGTTTCGGATCTCGGGCTGGAGCACGAGAACGATCGACACGTCCCAGTCATTGATGTTGAGGACGCTGACGTCCGACCGCCAGTAGGCGCCACCCACGCCAGGAGTGTTGGCGACGACTGGAATAACCCCCCCCGGAGCCACAAACTGGGCTCCAGCGACCGAAACCCACAACGTGATGGTCAGAGCAAATGCGAGGTTCTTTCTCATGGTCCCTCCTTCCCCAGTGTACCGCTGCTTCGATCGGGAATATTCGGGTGGCGCGGCCGAGCTGACCGGACCCCGAAGGCGGTCCGACATTGCCCGCGGATAGTGTCCTGCTTGCCGTGGCGTTGAATCGTCTCCGCCCCCGATCCGGTCGCGTCGAGGGCCCCGATGTTAGAATGTGGGGGTGCCATCCAAACCCCTTCCCACCGAAGAGTCCGGGACGATGCTGTTTCCTCCCATGTTGGAAGCTGCGGCTCGGCTCGCCGCTCAAGGTCACTATCGTCAATTCCGCAAACGCGACGCCGACGACGATTGCTGTGCGACGACAATCGAGGATCCGCTGCCCACCGACTGTGTTCCGTACATCACCCACCTGATGGGCACTATGGCGATTCTGGCTCGAGTGGGTGCTCCCGACGCGGTCCTCGCGGCCGCATTGCTCCACGATTATCTCGAGGATGTTCCCGACCCCAACGGCGCCGCCACCATTCGCGACACCGTCGGTGAAGACGTTCTGGATCTTGTGCTCGCCGTGACCGAGGAGAAACGACCCGAGCAGAACAGCGTGGACACGTGGCGCTTACGAAAGACCGAACAGATCCAACACATGGCGGACATGGATGAGAATGCGGTTCTTCTCAAGACCGCCGACCTGCTCCATAATCTCCACTCGCTGCTCACCGACCTGGCTGCGGCGCCCGATTCCGATTCCGTGTGGTCTCGCCTCAACGCCGGCCCGCAGGAGCAGCTCTGGTACTTCTCGACCACGCTCGAGGAAGCCCGGCGCCGACTGGGTCGCCATCGCCTGGTCAGCGATCTCGATCGCGCAGTGGACCAGTTGCGGGCATGGATCACCCGCCCCGGACCGGCCAAGACTTGAGCTCTTCGGTGAGGACCGGGTCGGGTCTCGCCATGGGAATCGCGGCTGTGTACCAGTTCTCGATGGCCGTGTTGGTGACCCTGGTGGTGGCGCCGGCGGCCTATGTGTTCGCCTCGCTTGGCCTGCATCGCGCCGCCTACAGCCAGGTGCGGGCCTTCGCGTGGGGCGTCCATTCGTTCACCGGTATGCGGTCACGGGCACAGGGCCTGGAGAAGGTCCCGAATTCGGGCTCATATGTCGTCATCTCTAATCACAACAGTCATTTGGATGCGGCTGCTCTGGTGCAGAAACTGCCCCACCCCGTATATTTCGTCATCAAACGGGAGCTCGCGAGGATTCCCATTTGGGGCAATGCGGCGGTCAAGCTGGGCTTCATTGCAGTTGATCGGGGCAGAACCGAACGAGCGCGGGCGCAGATGCGGCAGGCCATCGAAACCATTCGATCCGGCCGTCGGATCCTGGTCTTTGCCGAGGGAACCCGTTCAGAGGATGGGCGGCTTCAGCCGTTCAAGAAGGGTGGCTTCCACCTGGCCATCGATGCTCAGGTGCCCATACTTCCGGTGGCCGTGAACGGCAGCCACGCGTTGCTGCCCAAGGGCCGGCCCGCCGCTCGTCCAGGTGTTGTGGACGTCATCGTGTGCGATCCCATCCCCACGACGGGTCTTGTCAAGAAAGACCTGCAGGATCTGGTGGCCAGGACCCGGGAAGCCATTCTGGAGGCGCGCCGCCTCGACCGGGATTTCATCGAGTAGGTCTTTCGACCGAGTCCTTTGGGGGTCTCCCTGGGAAAAATTTCGAATTTCGAATTTCGAATTCTCGATTTAGCCCCTGGGCAGCCCCATTTCCTTGAGTCCGCGCCCCTCGAAGTCGGCAACGATCACCGGATTGACGGCGCGGACCTTGGCCAACAGCTTATGGGCATCGGCGTCGCGGCCCTGAGCGAGCAGGGTCTCAACCAGGAACAACCGGTTGTATAGCTTGAACATGCCGAGGCCCGAGTCCCGGTAGGTGAGGTGGGCGTCGGCATTGTTGAAGGCCTTCTCCGCCGCTTCGAGATCGCCGGACAGGGCCAGCCGAACCCCCTGCATGTGCAGGTACCCGGGTGTGATGGCGTCGAACCTGTTCGACTCACCCTCGGTCCTCGCCTTCTCGAGAACGGCGGCGACGGCCTCCTCGAGTGCTTGAGCCGTCTCCCATTCGCCCAAGTGGCTTGCAGCCCTGTGGACCACGATGTGCTGATAGCTGGCGGGATACTCCTCGTTGAGGCATTCCGATTCTCTCAACTCGTAGATCTCACTCCACTCGTGCCGCCGTTCGAGCTCGAAAAACTGTTCCCGGCAACCGAGCCTGGAAACGAGCCAGTCGGGGCAGGCTTCCGCGGTCAGAGCATCAACCTTGGCTTCCTGAGCGCCTATGGTATCTCCCATCAGGGTGCGAACCAGCATGAGGTGGTCGTAGGACTCCCAGAAATCACTCTTGATTTCGAGGGCCGTCTCGATGGATTGGGCGGCCTCCGGGTACCGACCGAGAACGATGTAGAGCTCGCCCAACGAATCGTGTGGGTTGGCCTGGTCAGGGGCGATAAAGCGATAGCTGGTGAAGTACTCCTCGGCCTCCGCAAAACGGCCTTGCATCATCGTGATGTATCCGAGCTGGTTGTAGGCAATCACCCAGTTGGGGCTGATTTCCAACAGTCGCCGATAGAGTCTCTCGCCGGTCTCGTTGTCGCCACGGGAAAAGGCCTGATTCGCCGCGACGTTGAGGATGTAAGGATCGTCGGGGTATTCCTGGAGATAGCGATCGGTCATGTCGCCGATGTCGCTCATCCGCTCCTCGACAAAGGCCTGGGCTCGTTCGAGCAAGAATTGCTCCCGCGGACGGAGCTGAGCGCGGTCGGTGGCGAGAGCCTCGTCGATCATCTCTTTCGCCAGTTCTTTGTCCCCATCCATGCGGTGATATTCCGCCAGCATCATCTTGGCCATGACGAAGTCGGGGTCGAGCTCCAAAGCACGCTCGAGGTGGCCCCGAACATCGTTGTGGTAGAGCTTGTTCTGCGCCTCCATGGCGAGTTCGAATGACTCGAGCGCCTCGGGGGAGCTGGTGGTCCACTCCGGGCCCTTGGGCAGAGCAATGATGCTTATCGCGGCCATCACCGCCACCACGCCGACGATTCCCAACCACATGTACCGTTTCATCGAGCCTCCGTCATGAAGCATACGCACACCGCGGGCAGAGTACGCCCGTGTCGGATATACGCGGGTTCATGGCCATGGGTTTCACGATCGGCCCCGTTTTTCCAGGGCCCTTTCCATCAACAACGTGGTCTTGCGGCTGCTTGGCCACGCCAGACCGATCAGGACACCGGCGAGCAGCGCAATCGAGGTCCCTGTGACGGGCCCAGAACCCCAGACCGCGGTGGCCACCGCGACCACGACAACGACCTCCACACGCAGCATCACGATCAGGTAGACCGATCGGTAGTCGCGGAGGAGTCTGGTGATCTCGCCGTGAACGGCAAAGGCGCGTTTGGCCCGATCGAGGCGGGCCCGAGCATCGCGCTCCGCCGACAGGGCGATCCACAGACTCACCGCAAGCGCCACCAGCGTGACTGTCAGAGGAGAGAAGGCCCCGGAAGTTCTTCGGGGTAGAAGAAAACAGGCCGCAATCGCCACAGGTACGGTCAGCATGAAAAACGCCCACTCCAGGCGCATCCTGCTCAGATGCCGGTCGACGACCTCAGTCCGGTTCGTCGTCATACGATTCACCGCGGAAATCCGCCGAGCGGCGTCGACGACGATGATCGATGCCCCAGACCAGGCCGATCCATGCCGCCAGCAGGTAACGGTTCAATGGGGTCTGAAGCCCGAAACCGATCAGCTCGTGAAGCCCTGTGGCCAACAGGGCGAAGGCGGCTCCGGCCAACGGATAGCGATACTCGTGGCGGAGCCGGCGCACCCTGCCCGGCCAGAGAAAAACGACCAGGGCGCCGACAAACACGGCGAGGATGGCGAATCCTGCGACCCCTGACGTTGACAGCCACTCCAACCAATCGTTGTGCGCCTGCGCGAGGACTGAGGTGTTCGTTGCGGGTTTGTCGAGCCCGATGACGTACCGGTAGCTGCCCATTCCGCTGCCTGGGACCGGCGCGCGGAGCCACGAATCCAAGGTGCCTCGCCACAGATCCCAGCGCGTGTTGCCCTCCACCCCTTCGATGGCCAGCAGCGTGGTGAAGTCTTCTCGGATGGAGGATATGCGTGATGACGCCAAGAGCGCGGTGGCCAGGAGAGCCGCGAAGAGCAGCGAGACCCACGGCCAGTTCCTCGTGCTGACTGGTCGGCGCCACAGCGGTATGGTCAGGATTCCTGCGACAACGAGAAACAAGATGCCGCCGCGAGATCCGCATCGCAGCATGGCCCCAGCCCCCACCGCAGCGATGGTCGTGCCGGCAAGCACCATGACCGCGGCCCGTTGTCGGACCAGGCCGCCGTCGGAGAACCGCCGCACGCCCGCTGCGATCAGCACAAGGGCCGCGGGGAGCGTCAGTTCGATGGCAAGCGCGAAGTGGTTCCGATTGACGAACGGTCCGTACACGCTGCCACCACCAGAGTTCGCTCGAAAAAGCAGTACGTTCTGCGGCGCACCGGCCTCGCCTCCGATCCCGAGCACCGCCAGCAGCGCGCAGGTGCCCGCCAGGATTCCGACCAGGATCGGCAGACCGGTGCGCGCCGACGCCATGCGGGCGGCACAGAGGGCCACACCCAGGGCCACCACAAAGGACGACGCCACCTGCACGGTTGACCACGGGGCCAGTGAGAGGGACGACCAGCCACTGGGGAGGACTTCGGCGAATCCAGGTTGGAGCAGGCTCCTCACGGTCTCGGGCAGTGGCACCAACTGGGCCGCCGCCAGAGTTCCCAGCAGTGCGGCACACCAGCGGTGGACGAGCGGAACCTCAGGTGTCTTTGGCATCGTGGCGATGATTACGACCACGAGTCCGGCGGTCAACGCACGGCTGATGGGGTCCACTCCTGCAAACGCGATGGTGTTTCCGATGAGGAGCACGCCCATCAGGACGCGGTGACTCGAGAACATCAGTCTTCGCCGATATTCAACCGGTAGCCCACGCCGCGCACCGACTGGATGAACTTGGGCTGTTTCGGATTCTCTTCGAAATACCGGCGCAGCCGGACGATGAAGTTGTCGATGGTCCGCGACGAGGTCGAAAACCGGTAGCCCCAGACCCGTTCGAGGATTTCCTCGCGTGACACCACCTGGTTCTTGCGTTCGATCAGGAGTTTGATCAGCATGCATTCCTTCTCGGTCAGGCGGATTGTGCGCCCCTTGGCGACCGCCTCGTATGTCCGAAAATTGACCTCGTTCCCGTTGAAGGAAAAGACCTCCTGTTGTTCCGGCGGCGTGCCGTACCAATCCTGGCGTCGGAAGATCCCCTGGATCCTGAGCATCAACTCCTCGAGCAGGAAGGGCTTGGCCAGATAGTCGTCGGCGCCGAGCTTGAGACCGAGGAGTCGGTCCGCGTCCGACGACTTGGCCGTGAGAAATAGAATGGGCACCTTGTTGCCGGTGGCTCGCAGCCTCCTGCAGACCTCGAAACCGTCGAGTTTGGGCATCATCACATCCAGGATGATCAGGTCGAACTGGATGTTCTGTGCCAGCCGCAGCCCCTCTTCTCCGTCCTCCGCATGGGTGGTGGAGTAGCCCTCGAACTGGAGGTTGTGGGACAAAGCATCGGCCAGGTGTTCCTCATCTTCGACGATCAGAATGTGCTTCTTCATGGCCCGCACTCCTTGATGTCGGCGCCGGGTACCTCCACCCGGAAGGTCGTGCCGTCGGGTCCGGTCGATGTGATCTTGACTGTACCACGATGTATCCGGGCGATCTGTTGCACTAAATACAAACCGAGTCCGGTGCCGTGGGTCGTACGGCTCAGCTCGTCGCCCGAACGGTAGAACCGCTGGAACACCAGCGGGACCTCCTCGCTCGCGATCCCGGAGCCGTTGTCGGAAACTTCGAGGGCAGCCCAATCCCGCTCCAAGGACAGCACCACATCGATCCGTGGCGGCTCACCTCCATATTTGACGGCGTTTTCGAGGAGGTTGGAGACCATGATCCGGAAGGCCTCCTCGTCGGCTCCGGCCTGAACACCCGGAACGACATCCGTGTGGACCTCTCCTCCGAGAGTCTCCAACCGCGGCCGGATGGCGGTGACCGCCGAGTCCACCACATCGCTGAGGCAGACCCGCCGCATCTCCAGCCGTCCGCCGTGTCCGTACCGCGTGGTCTCCAGAACCTTCTGAACGAGGTCCTGCAACCGCTCGGTGTCCTTCAACGCGTTGTTGAGAAAGCGGTTGCTCGTGGTCTTGTCGGCTCTCCCCGACAACACCGTCTCCAGAGCCAGGTGGCTCGAGGCCAGCGGCGACTTCAGCTCGTGGGTTATGGCGGACAGGAAGTTTCGGTGTTGCCGTTCGAGCTCCACTTCACGGCGGAATGTTCTCCACAACAGTCCCATGAGCACCAGCAGCATAATCGCGAAGAAGGTGCCCTCCGAAACCATCATCAATATCCGCCGCCGATAGCCGTCGAGGGTGTCGTCCCAGGCTTCCTGAGCCGGGCTGACGATCAGATCGGCGAATGGGAGTGGGAGGGGGACCGACGGCCGGGGGTCGTCGATCTGTTCCCCGCTGTTTTTGGGTCTCAGTTCGAGGTCGTCGCCCACATCGAGGAGCGTCGCCTCCCAACCGTCGGTGGTGATCAGGACTTGGGGGCGGTGGTCGCCGGGGTAGGAGTACAGGAGCCGTCCGTCGCCGAGCCGATGCCAGCCCGGCGCTCCGGTGAGGTCGGTAGGGTCGGTCCATCGCGCGAAGGGTTCGGGTGGCGTGTCATCGGCTCCCCAAATACCGCTGGATCCATAACCCTCGCGGGAGACGATCCACCGGGCGAGAGTCTGTTCGGCCTTGTCGAGGTCCCGCAGCACCCGTGCCGCCTCAATTGTGCATGCGTCTGCCATCCGGTCGCGTTCGAGCTCGAGCAGCGTTCGATTCTGTCGGAGGACGAAGACGATCCACCAGGTGAGCTGAGCATTGACGAGGATCACCACCATAACGGTGAACACGAGGTGGCGCATGGTGATGGAGCGGCCGGCGGCCATTGGGAGAGTATAGCCGGGAGCAGGCAGCAGGCAGCAGGCAGCAGGCAGGTAGTTGGGAGCAGTCAATATCGAAATTCGGAATTCGAAATCCCCCGCCCACCCGGGTTGGCCCACAGATCACACAGATGAACGCAGAGGAGGACCGCTGGAATCCTCCGCCTGCCCCGGGGGGAGTCGAGAGTCCAAAGTCGAAATTGAAAGTCCCCACCCTCCCGAAGCGGTGTGGACGCGATGAGCGGGCGTGCCGTCTTTGACAATGTTGGGAGCTGTCAAATGTGTCGACCGACCTTTCGAGTCCCAACATTGTCACAGGGGGCAACCACGGGGAGCGCGGTTGGGAGATGGGTGCCCTGAAATCAGCCTATCGAACCGAACGCGCGGTCCGGTGCCAGGCACCGACATGATCGGGAGGGCGGGGTTCTTTGGGCGTTGATCGGGGAACGTGAACGGGCTCGGGCGAGGGATCTCGTATTTCGAATCTTGCCCCCTGCGCCCCCCTTCTATTCACTATTCACCATCCACTATTCACTGGGCTACAACGACGTCAGCACCTTCTCGATCCGTTCCACCGCCCAATCGATTTCCTCTCGGGAGATGGTCAACGGAGGGGCGATGCGGATCACTGTCTCGTGGGTCTCCTTGCAGAGCAGCCCCTCGCTCTTGAGCGCCTCACAGAATCTGCGCGCGCCACCGGCGGTATCTTCCAGGACGATCCCGATCCACAGACCCTTGCCGCGGATGGTCTTGACGTGGGGTGAGTCGATGGCACGCAGACGCTCCATGAAGAGTGCGCCGAGCTCGGCCGAACGCTCCACAAGTCGCTCGTCCACGAGCACCTTGAGAGCTTCCCGGGCCACCGCCGCCCCGAGCGGGTTGCCGCCGTAGGTGGAACCGTGCTCACCGGGTTTGAAGACACCCATCACCGCGTCGTCGGCGAGGATCGCCGACACCGGGTACATGCCGCCGGACAGGGCCTTGCCGATGATGACGATGTCGGGCCGGATGCCCTCGTGCTCATAGGCGAAGAATGTCCCGGTGCGGCCGAGACCGGACTGGATCTCGTCGGCGACCAGAAGGGCGTTGTGCTCGTCTGCAATCTGGCGGAGTCTGGCGAGGAAGCCCTCGGGCGGAACGACGATCCCGGCCTCGCCCTGTATGGGTTCGACCAATATCGCCGCAACGTTGGGGTTCATGGCCGCAGCCACAGCGCCGGCGTCACCGTAGGGGAGGATCCGGAAGCCTGGAGTGAAGGGACCGAAACCGTGCCGGTACTCCTCGTCGGAGGAAAAGCCCACGATGGTGGTTGTCCGGCCGTGGAAGTTACCGTCGAAGACGAGGATTTCAGCCTGATCGGCCGGCACGCCCTTGACGGTGTAGGCCCACTTTCGCGCCGCCTTGATGGCCGTTTCCACTGCCTCGGCCCCGGTGTTCATGGGCAGCATGCGGTCAAATCCTGTGAGCTCGCATATCTCCTGGCAGAACGGTCCGAGCTGGTCGTTGCGAAAAGCCCGCGATGTGAGACCGACCCGACACGCCTGCTCGACCATGGCTTTGACGATTTTCGGATGGCAGTGTCCCTGATTCACCGCCGAGTAGGCCGCGAGGAAATCCATGTATTTATTGCCGTCCACGTCCCACACCCACGCGCCGTCGGCTCGGCAGATCACCACATCCAGCGGATGGTAGTTGTGTGCGCCATAACGATCCTCGAGGGCGATGAATTCGGACGACTTGGACATTCTGGACCTCCTGAGAGATTCTCTGGCGCGGGCGCGCCCAACCGGCCTGACAGCCGGAATTTGCACGGTACACGGATCAACCTGTCAGTTCAAGCGCCATTGCCCACGGTGAATAGCGAATAGACCGCCCGCCCGTGTATGAGGTGTGGAGTGTGAGGTATGAAATCACCCTCCCACCCGAAGCGGAAGGGCGCGATGAAATCAAGAGAACCGAATGGAACGCGGGGGCCGGTGCCTGGCACCGACATGCCGGAACGGCGAGCTATGAATTATCCTGCTGCGCCTGCCAGTGGAGGAAGGCCTCGATAAAGCTGTCGATGTCGCCGTCGAGCACCCGGTCCGCGTTCCCGACCTCGTGGTCCGTCCGGAGGTCCTTGACCATCCGGTACGGCTGGAGCACGTAGGAGCGGATCTGATTGCCCCACGAAATGTCCTTTTTCGGGCCCTTGAGCTTGTCCAGCTCCTCCTCGCGACGCTCCAGCTCGAGCTCGAACAGTCGAGCCTTGAGGACCTTCATGGCGCTGGCGAGGTTCTTGATCTGCGACCGTTCGTTCTGGCAGGTCACGATGATGCCACTGGGTTCGTGAACAACACGGACCGCGGAATAGGTTGTGTTGACACCCTGGCCTCCGGGACCGGATGAACAATAGCGATCGACCCTGAGATCCTTCTCCTCGATCTCCATGTCGACCTCGTCGTCTACCTCTGGGTAGACGTGAACCGACGCGAACGAGGTGTGGCGTCGCTTCTGGGCATCGAAGGGGGAGATCCGAACCAGCCGGTGGACTCCGTTTTCGGACTTCAGGTTGCCGTAGGCGTAGGGCCCCTTGATGAGCAGGGTGGCGCTCTTGATGCCCGCCTCGTCCCCGGGTTGCTCATCAATAAGATCGACGTCGAAGCCGCGGCGTTCGCACCAACGGAGATAGAGCCGCTCGAGCATCTCCGCCCAATCCTGCGACTCGGTTCCGCCCGCGCCGGGGTGAATCTCCAAGAAGACGTTGGAGCGGTCGTGATCGCCGGTCATCTTCGTGGTGAGCTCGATCCGGTCGAGTTCGGGCACGATACGGTTCAGGGCGGCAGCCAACTCCTCGTCGACGCCCGCCTCGTCGGCGCGTGCCATCTCGACCAACACCTCGAGCTCGTCCGCGGCGTCGCGCAGCGTCGAAGCGATGGCCACCGACTGCTGGAGCTCGGATCGCCGTCGCATGACCGTGCGGGCTCGCTCCTGATCGGACCAGATGTCGGGATCCTGGGCCTGTTCGTCGACCTCGGTCAGCTGCGCAGCCAGGGCCTCTTCGTCAAAGGTACCCCCGCAAGCGCTGAATACGCTCGATCTCGATATCGCTCCGCTGCATCAACTCTTCGCGCATGGGTCCTCCGAATGAACGAACCCGCCGAGGCGGGCTGCGCTATGGTAACAAAAAATCGCGGATGTGGTCTTCCCTCGCCCGTCCGACAATGAGGAAAAGCGCAGCAGCAACCCAGGAAACCAGCGCCCACCAGTCGCCCCATCGGGTGCGCGGTGTCAGTGACCGGCTGGACGGCAAGATTGGTGACGAGGTACCCGGCGTCACCCACATCGAGCCGCTGTGGGACGCTCCCATCGGGCGCCACGAACCCCGAAATTCCGGTCAACGCAGCCCGGGCCATCCAGCGCCGGCTCTCCACCGCGCGCAGCACCACGTGGGCGAAATGCTGCCTCGGCGCCCACGAATAACCGTACCAGCCGTCGTTGGTCAGGGTGGCCAGAATCTCGGCTCCATCCCGGACCTCGCGTGTGATCAGACCGGGGAAGACCACCTCGTAACACACCGCCATGCCCATGGGGAGTCCGATTTCGAGCAGCAGAGGTTCGGCGCCCGGTGTGAAGTTGCCGACCTCCCGAACCAGGGCATCGGTGAATGCGGTCCGGGCCCACGTGGGAACGTACTCGCCAAAGGGAACGAGCCGCATCTTGTCGTAGCGGGCGGCGTCGACGCCGTCGGGTCGAATCACGAAGGCCGAATTGGTGAAACCCTGCTCAGCGGATCCCGCCACCGAGTTGACCACGAGGACGGTCTCCGTCGTTCGTGCCAGGGTGGTGAGCATGGCGGCGTAGGCCGGATCGCGAGTCCACCCGGTAGGGGAGGGCGCTCTCCGGCCACAGAATGACGTCAGCGCCGGCTGCCGCTGTCGCCCGGGTGAGCTGCCACACGCGATCCTCCATCCCTTGCCAGTGGTCGGGATCCCATTTCTCCTCGAGGGAGGTGCCGGGTTGGATGAGGCCGATGTCGACGGTGTCTCCCGATGGAACGAACGGTGGTGCCGCGAGGGTGAATACGACCGTCAGGGTCAGGGACAGGCCGCACGCGGCGAGACCGACCCGCCGGCCGCTTGGGAACCGTATTGCCCACAGGCCCGACCCCAGGGTCAGGACAGCCCAGCCGAGTCCGGTTGCGCCCCACACGGGGAGGGATCCGAGCAGGGCGGGTGTGGAGACCAGGGCGATCGCCGGCGGGTGCCATGGAAACTCGAATGGCCACCAGCGCCGCAGCACGTCCAGGCCTACAAAGGCGAAGGGCAACAGCCACACCCGAATCGGCGACGGCACCATGGCCGTCACACCCAGGGCGGCAGCCCAGAAGATGCCGAGGATCATTGCCATGCCGATCAGCGATCCCAGCGCTGCGACCCACGGCAGTCCGCCGTAGTGGTGCATTACGGGGAGGACCCAGTTGACTGCAACCATCCAATGCACGATGCCGGCGAACCAGCCGATGATCCATGGGCGCCAACCTGGTTTGGTGCGCTCGATGGCCTCCAGCAGCAGGCCGGGGACCAGCAGGATGAGCGGGCTCCAACCAACCCCGGGGAAAGCCAGGGCCATGGCCGTTCCGGCCGCCGCCGCCAGGATCCAGGGAAGGATTTTCTTCACCGGGCCAGTGTAGTGGAGTGACGAGGAGGAGAGAAGGTGAGAAGGGGAGGAGGGGAGGAGGTGAGAAGGGGAGGAGGGGGGAGGGGAGGAGATGTCGGTGCCAGGCACCGCCGCAGTATGTCGACCTCGTACTACGATTCGATTTCGACGGTGCCTGGCACCGGGTGCGCGCGTTCGCAATGCGCCCGAGGATGCCACGCCCGCCCGTCGCGCCCACGCGCTCGGCGTGGGTGGGGGATCGAGCATTCAGGATCCAGCATCGAGCATCCAGTACCGGGCGGGCGGGGGATCTACTCGATCCCGAACTCGCTCGAGGATCTCGTCGGTGTGCTCGCCGACCTGCGGCGCCGGTTTCGTTGGCGTCCGGCCCAGGGAGGGGAGGAACGGACCGAGCGCCTCCACCCTCTCGTTGCCAGGCAAGGGCGTGGTCTCCGTCAACCCCATGGCCGCGAGATCTCCCGAACGACGAGCCTCACCAACCGTCTGGACCCGGTTCACCGGCAGGCCGCGGGCCTCGGCCAGCGCCAACCAGTGGGACGCCGGCCGTTCCTCGATGACTTTCGCGATTCGGTCGGCGGCGGCCGCCCCGGCCGCTCCCGGATCATGGCCGGACGCGGCGAGTTCGGGCAGACCGAGCATTTGGATGAACGCCAGCCAGAATTTGGGTTCGAGGGCGCCCACGGCGAGCTCGGTTCCGTCGCTGCATGTGTAGGTTCGGTAGCAGGCGCACCGGCCCGACAGCAGATCGGCCATTGGCTGTCCGTCGCCCATGGCATCCTCGGCCCAGGTCCAGACCAGGAACGGCAGGGAGCCGGCGATGAGCGGTTGGTCGATGACCCGGCCGCGTCCGGTCCGTTCTCTCTGGAAGAGGGCGGCCATGATCGCCGAGGTCGCCAACACGGCACCACCTACATCGGCCAACTGCAGGCCCGGGACCCCCGACGGCGTCATGGTGCGCAGTGCTCCGGTGGCGGCGACGAAATTGAGGTCGTGGCCGATCCGAGCGGCCGTTTCAACCGACTGCCCGAAGCTGGAAAGGGAACACCACACGAGCCGAGGATTGGCGTCGCAAATGGGCTTGCGTCCGAGACCCCAGGCGTCGAGAGTGCCGGGACGGAAGCTTTCCACCACCACATCGGCGCGCGTCATCAGTGAGCGGAGCCTGTCGGCGTCGATTGTATCCTTGAGGTTGAGGGCGATGGATTGGGCGCCGCGCATCATCACGGCGAACCCGATGCCGATACCCCCTGCGAGGGGCGGAAGCACCCGCATGGGATCACCGATTCCGGGTTCCTCGACCTTGATCAGCCGGGCTCCCAGGTCCAGAAGTTGGCGGGCGAGAATCGCCCCCGGCAACATCCGAGACAGGTCTACGACCAGCGTGCCGTCGAGGGGAAGATTTTCGGTGGGGTGTGGACTCGAGCTCACAGGACCTCCCGGGGGCTGTGAACTCAGGGTACTACGGTGTGTCGCCGGGCGATTCACCGAAGGTGGTGCCAAGCTGCAGCTGACCTCATTCCGGATAGAACCGTCCCCCGCTGGTCGCCATCTCCTGGAGCAGGTCCGCGGGATGGAAACGCGGTCCATGGAGTTCTTCGAGCTCTTCGAGCCGGCAGCCACCACATCGGCGCCCACTGAATCCACGTAATGGAACGGACCCGCCCTGAAGGGTGGGAAGCCGAGCCCGAGTACCGCCCCGAGGTCGCCGTCCCTGGGCGACGATATGACGCTCTCCCCCAGGCACCACACGGCCTCGTTGACCATGATCAGCGCCAACCGGTCACGGACCTCATCCTCGGGCAGCGAGGTCCGGTCGTCACCACCAAAGAACTCGTAGACATCCGGGTTGACCTGCTTCGGCCCCTTGCGCTTCACATTGGGGTACTGGTAGAAACCGCGCCGGTTTTTGCGGCCCTCGAACCCCGCGTCGAACATCCGCTGCAGAGTATCGTTGGCGGCGTGGCCTCGATCGGCGAAGGCCGCACCGAGATCCGACGCCACGTGGGCGCCGACGTCGATCCCCACCTCGTCGATGAGCGCCACGGGCCCCACCGGGAAGCCGAAGTCCTTCATGATCCGGTCCACATCCTCGACTCGCGCCCCCTCGGCCAGGACGAGGACCGCTTCGTTGAGATAGGGCGCAAGGATCCGGGTGGTGTAGAACCCGGGGCCGTCCTTGACGACGATGGGAGTCTTGCCCTGGGCGCGACCAAATGCGTGAGCCGTTGCCATGGCCCACGGAGCGGTCTGCTCTGTGACCACGATCTCCAGCAGTGGCATCTTGGGCACCGGCGAAAAATAGTGCATCCCCAAAACCCGCTCGGGATGGCGGGCCTCGGCGGCCACCTGAGTGATGGGCAGGGCCGAGGTGTTTGACGCGAAGACCGCTTCAGAGCCGAAAACGTCCTCGACTTCGGCAAGAACCCGTCGCTTCAGATCGAGGTCCTCGAAGACGGCTTCGACCACCAGGTCGGCACCGGAGACACGATTGACGTTGGTGGTGAGTTCGAGCCGCGACCGTCGACGGTCGGACTCCACCCTCGTGATGGCTTCGGATCGCACCTGCCGCTTCAGCCCGTCGTCGATCACCTTGGCGCCGGCGGCCAGCGCCTCATCGGTGAGATCCCTCAGTACGACCGACGCGAGACCGAGGGAGACCGAGGTCACCCCGGCACCCATAAAGCCCGCGCCAAGGACGGCGACTCGGTCCACCGGCCGCGGGTCGGGGCCCTCCAGAGGTTTTTTGGCCTCATTCATGGCGTGGAAGAGCCATACCAACGAGCGGCTCACCGGGGATGTGGCCAGAGGCCCGAAGTGCTCGGATTCCTTGGCGAGGCCGGCGATTCGGCCGTGCCTGAGGCCGGTCTCCACGCAATCCAGGACAGCCATCGGGGCCGGGTAATTTCCGCGCGTCTGTCGCTCGGTCTTTTCTCTCGCCTTTTTGAGGATGATGCTTCGGGCCGGCTCGAATCGGGCCGCGCGGTCCACCGGGCTGAGCTTTTTCGGCACGCGCTTCAAACGGCCGTCGGCCAGGCCCAGGGCCGCCCGGCAGGCGGTTTCGGTGATGCCGCCCGGGGTGGTCAAGGCGTCCACCACGCCGAGCCTCTTCGCCTTGCGCGCCCGGAACCTTTTTCCGGTGAGCAACAACGGCAACGCCACGGTCAGGCCCGCCCGCTCCACCAGGCGCTGGGTGCCGCCGCCCGCCGGCAATAGACCAAGCTGCACCTCCGCCTGGCCGAAGACGGTAACCGGGTGGTCCGAGGCGATGATGTAGTGGCACGCCATGGCCACCTCCATACCGCCGCCCAGGGCTGCGCCGTGGACCGCAGCAACCACCGGTTTGGGGTGGGTGGCAATGCGTTCGAGAAGGGCGTTGCCCTCCCGGGACATGGCCGAAATCTCTCGGGCGCTGAGCCCCTCGATGACCTCCAGATCAGCCCCCGCGATAAAGGTGTCCGGTTTGGCCGAGGTGACGACCACCGCGCGGACCCGGTCGTCGTCCAGGAGCGGCGCGGCTTTGTCGTGAAACTCGCTGACCAACTCGGGAGTGAGGGTGTTGACCGGTTTGGTTGGGTGATCGAGGGTGACCACCGCCACGCCGTCGTCGCGGATGTCAACGCGGATCGAGCCCATGGCGTCCTCCGTCATCGTTCACAACTTTCGAAAACCAGACCGATGCCGATCGCGCCGGCGGCGCACGCCGCCACCAACCCAAACCGCGAACCTTCGGCCTGCATGCGCTGGCAGCAGGTCGTGATCAGCCGAGCACCGGTGGCGCCGAAGGGGTGGCCCACCGCCAGGGAACCACCCCATGCGTTGAGGCGCTCGAGATCCACCTGGCCCACCGGTCGGTCACGTCCGAGCCGTTGCCGGCAGAATGTCTCGTCATCGAGCTGCTTCAACACCGCCAGGACCTGGGCGGCGAAGGCCTCGTGCAGCTCCACGACGCCCACGTCGTCGAGTTCGAGGTCGGCTCGATCCAGGGCTCCTGGAATCGTCAACGCCGGCCCGAGCAGCAGCTCCTCGGTGGGATCGAGGGCCGCCATGGACGACGCGGTGAGCGTCGCCAGCGGTTGGAGACCGAGTCGGGCGGCCGCGGCTTCGGAGGCCAGCAGCACAGCGGCGGCGCCGTCGGTGAGGTACGAGGAGTTTCCAGCGGTCACGGTGCCGAATCGGCGATCGAAGGCCGGCCGCAGGGAGGCCAGCTTCTCCAGCGTCGAGTCGCCGCGAATGCCGTTGTCCTCGTGGATCGCCATAAATGACGGCCGCGGTCGCGCCGCCTCGATCTGGAGGGCCAGCCGACCGTCCTGGGTGGCGCGTGCCGCCCTCAGGTGGGACATGAGGGCGTATTCGTCCTGTTGCTCGCGTCCGATGCCCAGTCGTTTGGCCAGTCGCTCGCAGTTTTCGCCCATGGCCTCGCCGGTGGAGTACTCGGCGATGGCCACCGGTTCGGGCAGCAGGTCGGCGGGTTTGAGGCCCTTGAGGAGAGCGGCGTAGTCGCTCGGGCCCCTGGCCTTCTGCGATGCCATCAACCGTTCGCGCACTGGACGGCGGAATCGGATGGGAGCGTCGGACAGGGTTTCGGCTCCGGCCGCGATGGCCACGTCGGCGGCCCCCGTCTGGATCGCCCGGGCGCAGTCGAGAAAGGACTGGAGGGAGGAGACGCAGGCGACGCTCACGGTGTAGGCCGGGCAGCTGGTGGGCAGCTGACTGCCCAGCACCACCTCCCGTCCGAGATTCGAAGTCTGGGGATCAGCGATGACGTTGCCCATGACCAGCAGGTCCACCGCTTCGGGATCGATCCTCGTCCGGTTGAGGAGGGACGACACGGCCATGCGCCCGAGGTCATACGCGGTGAGATCGTTGAACGCCGTTCCCGAGCGGCAAAAGGGAGTGCGGCAGCCGTCGATCACCACCACGTTGCGGGAAGAATCATGGTTCTGGCTCATCGCGGACCTCCTGGAGACCTTGGAGGTGTAACAGATTCGCCACCATCTTGCTACTCTGTGGCGATGAACTACTGGCTCTTCAAGACCGAACCCGGCACCTATGCCTGGGAGGATCTGGTGCGTGACGGCGTCACCTGCTGGGAGGGAATCCGCAACTACCAGGCGAGAAACATCCTGCGCGACGACGTCCGGCTCGACGATCTGGTTTTCGTCTATCACAGCGTGGTCAATCCGCAGGTCATCGCCGGCATCGCCGCCGTCGTGAAGGAGAGTTATCCGGATCACTTCGCCGTTGATCCCTCGAGCCCCTATTTCGATCCCAAGGCCAGCCCGGGCGAGCCGCGCTGGGTCATGGTGGACATCGAACCGGTTCGTGGTATTCACCCCCCGATCACACGGGACGAGCTCAAGAAGGTTCCCGCGCTCGAGGACATGATGCTGCTCAAACGGGGCAGCCGCCTGTCGGTGCAACCGGTGTCCGAGGCCGAGGCCGCCACCATACTCGCCCTTCGAGGAATCGTCCTCTGAGCGCGTCGGACCCCGCGCTCCGATGCGCTGAAGCGGTCGGGATCACCGCGGCCAAACGACATATCTTCCTGTGCTGCGACCAGACCGAGCCCAAGTGCTGCGATCGGGACCGGTCGCTGGAGTCGTGGACATTTCTCAAACGCCGGCTGTCGGAACTCGGGCTATCGGAGGCCGGTGGCGTGATGCGGACCAAGGCCAACTGCCTCCGCGTCTGCGTCGACGGCCCCATCGCCGTGGTCTATCCGGAAGGGGTCTGGTACCGCCGGTGTTCGCCCGAGATTCTGGAACGCATCATCCAGCAACACCTGGTGGGTGGCCGTCCGGTGGAGGAGGTCAGCTTTCTGGTGCGTCCGTTGGGTGCCGGCGAGGTGGACGCGAATCGGAACGAAGGCTGAGCAGACCCCAGGCGAGCGCGCCGTACACGGCCGTGAACACCACCGCCCACAGGTGGGACGCAAAACCGGTTGCGGCGGCGACATCGGCTGGAACGCCCAGCGCCACGAAGGCCGCCGTCCATCCCGCCTCGAGGGTGCCGAAGTTGCCGATCACGTTGACCGGTAGCAGGTTGGCGAGAGATGCCGCCGCCGATCCGGCCACGACATCCCACGGTGGCCAGCGATAACCCATGGCGTCCAGCAGGTACCAGGCCAGAGCCCACAGGAAGGCCCAGATCACAACCGAAGCGATCACCGATCCCAGCAATCGCAGCGGGTGTCTGGTGAGTTCGTCCACCGACCGGCGGACGCGCCGGATTCGGCGCGCCCAGCGTCTTGGCCGGAGGCCCCTTGGCGCCAGCAGATGAAGCGCGATGCGATCCGCGACGGCCAGGCTCGCCGGCAGGAGCAGGGGAGGAAACACGAGGAAGACCACGGCCGCCAGAGCCAGCGGGTGCGTCGGGCCGAGGATCACCACGGTGGCTAATCCCGCCCAGAGACCCAGCGAGGCCAGGTCCATGGTCCGCGCCGCCAGCAGGGTTCCGATGCCCGACGAGGGGTTCCACCCCACCGTTCGTTTTAACAGCAACGGCAGGGCCAGTTCACCGAGCCGGGCCGGAACGAACCAAGCGGCGGCCTGTGAGGCGGACGCGATCAGGGTGGCCGTGGCGAGATGGAGCCGCCCTGGCGGCAGCAACAGCGCCAGCCGAATGCCTCGTACGACGAGAGCTCCCCCGGCGGCGGCCGCCGCCGCCAGCACCCCGGACGGTCGGCTGGTGCGGAGCAACTCGAGGACCTCGGCGGGCTTCGCCACCATCAGGACAGCAACCACCAGGGCCAGCGCGAGGACGGCCCCGAAGCGCCTCTGCCATGTCCTTGAACCGGATTCTTGGATCATCCGCTGGGCGACTTGAACGGCCGCCGCAGCGCCTGGCCGCGCTGCCGTTCCACGGTCTCTTCCAGCAAACGCCGGTTGACCGCGATCAGATCGGCCACGATGCCCACGACCCAGACCTGAACGCCGACGACCACGAGGATGACGGCCACGATCAGCGACTGGATGTGTCCCGCCGGCGACTGGTCGGTGAAGTAGAAGTAGAGAAAGCGCGTCAAAAGGACGAGTCCCAGCACCACCGGAATCGAGCCCAGTCTGAGGAATATGCGAAGCGGGTTGTAGAGCACCACGATGCGGGCGATGCTCTCCAGCGACCGGAGCACATATCCCGTGTTGCTGTCGAAAAGCCGTGACGGCCGCGCCACCCCGGGGTTGACCCGCACCGGCACCGAGACCACTTTGAGGCCCGCTTCGCCGGCCTGGAGGATGGTCTCCAGGGTGTATGTGAACCGTGTAAAGACGTGGAGTTTGAGGGCGGCTTCCCGGGTGATCGCGCGGAACCCCGACGTGGCGTCGCGCACCGAGGTCCGGGAGAGTCGCCGAACCACCCATGAGCCCAGCTTCTGGAGCATTCGTTTGGTGGCAGAAAAATGTCGCAGGGTGTGGACCTGTCGGTCGCCGATCACCATCTGGGCGTCGTCGTCGAGGATCGGCCGTACCAGCGCCGGGATGTCGCGCGCGTCGTACTGATTGTCGGCGTCGGTGTTGACGATCACATCGGCGCCGAGATCCACCGCCCGGTCGAGGCCGCTTGCGAAGGCCACCGCGAGGCCGCGGTGGACGGGCAATCGGAGCACCTGGGCACCGGCTTCCTCGGCGACCCGGGCGGTTCCGTCGTCCGAACCGTCGTCCACCACCAGCACGGCAATTTCGTCGAAGCCATCGACCTGCTTCGGGAGGGTTCGGATGGTCTGTGCGAGGTGTTCCTCCTCGTTCCAAGCCGGGATCTGGATGATGAGCTTCATGGGTGTGTAGAAGGTATCATGGAAGGAAGTAGGCAGTTCCCCCTCCCACCCGGAGCATTGTTGTCGCGCAGGCGTCCCGCCTGCATGGGTGCGATGGGTAGTTGCACCGTCGACGAGAGTCCAAAGTTGAACGTTGAACGTTACACGTTAAACGTTCAACGTTCCCACCCACCCGCCCGGAGTGTTCGAGGGCTCGATGGGCGGGCGTGCCACTTCTGACACTTTCGGGTCTCTCCGCACTGAATTCTTGGGAGGTGAGCGGTCCCGAATGTGTCAGGGGTGGCAACCACGGAGAGTGCCTCGGGGAGATGGGTGCGCCGAGATGAGGAGGTCGTACCCAACCGGGGGGATTGTGGAGCAGGCGTCACGGCTGCGAACCACAGCAGGGTTCTGAATTTTGAATTTTGAGTTTTGAATTCTCAATTCCACCCGCCCGCCCGGGAGGAGGGGGAGGGCGGGATTTCAAAACTGAGAATTGAGAATTGAGAACTGAAAGACCCAGGTTCGCGGTGTGCAGGCCAGAGGCCCGCACCACAATGCTGCCCCGGGAGGGCGGGGGGTCTTCGTTCCTCGTCCTTTGTTCTTCGATCCGCTACGGCACGGTCACAGACCACGCCGAAGTATCGCCGGACTCGAAGCCGTCCTCGAAAACCGAGGGTATCGGCAACATGACCGCGGATGGGTAGTCGGGACCGAACAGAATCTCCGGGTTCGCCGGGATGTTGTTTGGGTCGTTGAGGTCGCCACCGTCGTTCGGGTTCACCTCGAAGCGCTTCCAGTTGGTGCCAGCAATTGCCACCCTGATCCGATGGCCCGCGTTGAACACCATGGCCGTGGACCAGGCGTCCACCTCGATCTCGTACGCCTCTCCGGGAATCATGAAACACTCTTCTTCGTCGCCGCAACGCATCCTCGCCCGCTGGATGCCGTCGGTGATCAGCATGGATCTGCCGTCCGGATAGACATCGGTGAGGCGCACGCTGAGGTCGAGATCGGGTGTGTCTGGGCGGATCCAGATCCGCGCCGTCACTGGACCCATCACTGTAACCGGCTGTGACATCACGGCTGACGTGAACAACAGCACATCGTCCCGTGATTCGATCGGACGACCGATGGGATACGCGGCCTGATTCCACGGCCCTGATTCTTCCCAGAAGTTGGCGCCACCCCAGGTCTCGACCGGATCATCGGGATCGATGGGGAGGACGAGCTGCCCAGGGTTTGGGATGCTCTCGGTGAGGACGCCGTTCTCGCCATCATGGGTGAGGTATAAGGTCTGAATCTCCCCAGGTGGCGGCCAATCATCCATCTCGACCCACTCGTTCCCAGGGGCCCCTGGCTCATTGATGGGTCCCATGACGTAGATTCTCGCCTTTGGCCACGTGTCCACCCCGGTCGCCTCCCCTTTCAGCCAGTAGGCGAGCCAGTCAAGCTCGAGTTGCTGGCGGAGTTCTTCGAAGGGAATTGGACTCGGTGGGTCTTGGTACGGGCCGAAGTCGTTGAAGTGGTCCAACGGATCCATCAACAGGTACTGATTCCCAACAGCGTCAGGGCCCCCTTGATGTTGAACGATATGGAAGGTTTCAGGAGGGCCCTTCTGCGCAAAGTCGTACCACCTTCCCATATGGAACATGGGTACGTTAATCGTTCCGGGCGACCCGATCCAATCTTGATGCTCCTCCCACCACGAATCCCACAGGCGGTGCTGAAGGAAGTCCGGCTCGAGGTAAAGAAACCCTTCCCTCGCCAACCAGTTGTGAACCAGATCATAAAAGTACGACCCGCCTGGAAAGACAATGTGATGGTAGCGATCCGGGCTCTCATGGGCTGGAGCCAGGCACTTGAGCGCCTCCGGCGCTCCCTGTGCGACGGCGTACTGCGTGGCGCCCAACGCCGATCTGCCAACCATGCACACACTCCCATCGCTCCAACTCTGCGCAGCAATCCACTCGATCGTGGTGTGGCCGTCGCTTGGATAGGCGCTGTAGAGGTACCAATCACCCTGAGAGCCGCCTGTCCCGCGAACATCCTGAGAGACCACTGCGTATTCTTCTTGTACGTACAGTTGAATATCGAAACTACTTCCGGGGTCGCGCCCGTACGGCGTTCGAATCAACACGGTCGGAAACGGTCCCGGTCCATCGGGCAACCATACATCGGTCGCCAGCAGGATGCCGTCCGGCATCTCGACCATTTCAAAGTGCGTTGGCTGTGCCTCGACGGTCAGCGGAAAAACGCTCACAACCAGCAGGCAACACATGACGAAGAAAACGTGAGCCGGCGGTTTCTCAATTTTCATGGGCTTTTCCTTTGTTCTTCAATATAGGTCCTGGGGGGCGGATTGTCGTGCGGAAAATATGAAGAAAATGTGCGGAAGATGTGATTTCGAATTTCTGTTTGGGCGGGTGGGACTGAACCTTGAACTTCGAACTCTGAACATCTGTCGGTAACGACAACGGTAACGGGCTCGGGCTCGGGCTCGGGCACGGGGTGGGAGGGGGATTCCGACTTTCGACTTTCGACTTTCGACCTCATAATGGTCCGGTGACCCCCGCGACCTACCGCGACCGTTCGGCCGGACTGATTTTCTTCGGCGTCATAGAGATTCTGATCGGCGCATTGTCGGCCATGATGATCCCGCTGATGCTGCTGGCCCTCCTTGCATCGCGGTCGATAGAAGGAGCAGAGGGGTCGCTGGGTCTGACCGTGGTTCTGCCGAACATCGTGATCTACGGTCTGGTCGCCGCGCTCTTCATTGCGATCGGGATCGGGTCGATCAGGGCGCGGCGCTGGGCGCGGGCACTGACGCTCTCGCTATCGTGGCTGGGGCTGATCACGGGTATCGTGGCGGTGTTTGCCCTGTGCCTGTTCGTGCTCCAGTACTTCGGTACCGCTATTTTCACCGGCCTGCCGGAAGCCGCCCTGGTGCTGGTGGTCGTGATCATCATTGGATTTTTCTATGTGGTGCTGCCGCTGGCCTTTGTTCTCTTCTACCGATCCGAAGACGTTGTGTCCACATGTCGGGAGAGGGATCCCAACCCGTCCTGGTTCGACGAGACGCCGCCGCAGATCGTGTCGCTTGTACTCGTCTACGCCTTGGGATTGGTGTCGGTACTTGTGATGCCGGCCTACAACTTCCTCTTTCCCCTGTTCGGGACGATCCTGGGTGGCTGGATGGGGGGCATGGCGTGGCTGGTGGTGGCGGCTCTTCTGCTGTACCTGTTGGTGGCGACGATCAGATCTTATGATTGGGCGTGGGGCGTGGCCATGGCGGCATCGGCGGTCGCCGCGCTGTCGTCAATCGTCACCGCGGCGGTGGTTCCATATGTCCAATGGATCGACCACATGGGGTTGCCCCTTGCCCAGCAGGAGATGATGGCGGAACTGGGTTCGCTGTCGATCACCACCATGGTTCTGCTGACGGTGATCATGTGGGCCAGTTGGATCGGATATCTCATGTACATCAGGCGTTTCTTCGGTGATCGACACCGATGAAACGCCAGGATTCCAGCCCAGGCGCCGGCAACCGAGGTCCTGGATGCCTGGCTTCAGTGGTGGCTGTCGCCGGGGTGGTGGTGCTGGCCCCCATGGCCGCCATGGTTCGGGCTATCCGAAGCTGGCGGCGAGGCGGCGGTATTCGAATCCGGAGGGAGCACACGCCCTTCGCCGACGCCACTGTCCGGATCGATCTCGACCTGGACGTCCCGCCCGAGATGAAGGAGTCCTGTGGCAGATCGCTGACTGACGCCGTGGTGCGGATTGCCGAGGCCCTGCGCCGGCCGGATGACGTCTACCACCTGATCTACCGCGAGCATGCAGCGGACGAGAGCACGGTGCTCCCGGTGGGTCCGTTGTTGCAGGAGCTTGGGGAGAGGTTTCACCTCGTGTTGTTCCAGGAAGCCCTGGCGTCCAGGACCTGCGTCTGGCTGACCCTGGCCCGGGACAAACCGGTTGTGCAGATGCTGGATCCCTTTGAATACGATCCCGAAGGATCAGGTGAGCCCGAGGCCCTCCTTGCTCGATCGGGGATGCGTTGGGGTATGGCCTCGACGGTGGCTGCAGACGGCGCGTCGGTGCTCTTCCGCCTGGCCCTCTTCGTTCCGGAGCAGGCGGTCGGGCGAATTGATGCGCTGCTCGACCGCTTAGCGCCCACCGGAGATTGACGCCGGCGGGCGGGCGGCGGCGGCGCTACAGCGGTTGCCGCCCACACCCGACTGTGATGGAATGCACCTTCGAAGCGTAAACCCGGAATTCTGACGAATTGGATTTTCCGGGCTGAGGGGGAAGGGCCATGGACGTGGGCCTGGTCAAGGACCGCCAACCATTCGAACACCGGATCGGACTCACCCCGGGTGGCGTGAAGGCGCTCACCGATCGCGGCCACCGGGTCTATGTGGAGAGCGATGCCGGGCTGGGCGCCGGCTTCTCCAACGAGGTCTATCAGCAGGTGGGGGCCACGGTCGTCTATTCGGAGGAGGATGTGCTCCTTCGATCCGAACTGGTGCTGAGAATTTCACCGCCGCAACCGTCAGAGTACGGGCGATTCCAGCCGGGTCAGACGGTCCTGTCGTCGTGGCACTTGGCGCTGGCTCCAGCTGACCGGTTCTCGGTTCTGCTGGACAACAAGATCGCCACCGTGGGTTACGAAATTATCGAGGACGACGAGGGCCACGCTCCGGTACTGCAGGCCATGTCGGAGATCGCCGGTCGTCTGGCGGTCACCCTCGGCGCCGGTCTCTTGCTCAACGAGTTCGGCGGCAAGGGTCTGCTGATCGCCGGTGCACCCGGGATCCCGCCCGCCTCCATGGTGATCCTCGGGGGTGGCACTCTGGGCCGGGCCGCCGCAGAATTCGGCCAGGGCATCGGCGCCCACGTGGTCGTCCTGGACCGAGACGTCAACGCTCTGCGGAAGGTGCAGGAGCGCGTCGGGGCTGATGTCCCCACCATGATCGCCACCCAGCGCAACATCGAGAAGGCGATCGGTTTTGCCGATATCTTCCTCTGTGCGGTGGCCGTCCACGGCGAGCGGACCCCGATTCTGGTGACCCGCGACATGCTCGGGATGATGAAGCCCAAGTCGGTGATCATGGATCTTTCCATCGACCAGGGCGGGTGCTGCGAGACCTCCCGGCCGACGGACTTCTCGGCCCCGACCTACGAGGTGGACGACATCATCCACTTCTGTGTGCCCAATCTGCCGTCCACGGCGTCGCGGGCGTCCACCCGCGCGCTCACCAACTCGATCTTGCCCTTTATCGAAGAGATCACGAACAAGGGATTCTCAACTGCCATCCGAGAGTGCGGGGCCCTGCGTCGAGGGACCTACACCTACGACGGCTACTGCGTCCGCCCTCGGCTCGCGAAGAAGTTCGGCGTGCCCTACCGCGATCCGTGTGGGGAGCCATCGTGAACTGGGTCGACCTCTACCGCCGCAGAGTCACTACCGCGGATCACGCCGTGGAACAGATCAAGTCGGGCGACAGGGTCTGGATCCACCCGGGCTGCAACACCCCCACCCGGTTGATCGACGCCATGGTGAAACGAGCCCCCGAACTCGAGGGCGTGGAGGTGGTCCATATCCTGACTCTGGCCCCGGCGCCCTATGCGGACCCGGGCATGGAGGGACACTTCCGGCACCGGGCACTGTTCGTGGGTGCCAACGTCCGGCAGGCGGTCAACGACGGCAGAGCTGATTTCGTTCCCATTCACTTGCACGAGGTGCCGACCCTCATCACCAGTGGTCTGATGCCGGTGGATGTGGCGCTGATCCACGTCTCCCCACCGGACGAACACGGGTTCTGTTCCTATGGGGTGGGGGTGGACGCCACCAAGGCTGCGGTGGAGGATGCCGAGACCACCATCGCCTTGGTGAACCAACAGATGCCCCGGACCCTGGGTGACAGCTTCGTCCACGTCTCCAAGCTCTCCAGTGTGGTGGAAGTGGACGAGCCGCTGATCGAGCTGCCCATGGCGTCGGAAGTGTCGGAGGTGGCCCGCCGGATCGGCGAGAATATCGCCTCGCTGATCCCGGACGGCGCCACGCTCCAAATGGGCATCGGCGAGATCCCGGACGCGGTGCTGCTCTTCCTCGAGGACAAGAAACACCTTGGTGTCCACACCGAGATGTTCTCCGACGGCCTGGTGGATCTCTTCGAGGCCGGTGTGGTGACCAACGAGAAAAAGACCCTCCACCGCGGCAAGATCGTCGCGTCCTTCGTGATCGGGACCCGAAAGTCCTTCGAGTTCGTGGACAACAACCCGTTCATGGAGTTCCACCCCAACGAATACGTCAACGACCCCTTCATCGTGGCTCAGAATGACAACATCGTGGCCATCAACTCAGCCCTGTCGGTGGACCTCACCGGCCAGGTCTGTGCCGACTCCATCGGGCCCACGATCTACTCGGGATTCGGCGGCCAGCTCGACTTCATCCGCGGCGCGGCCCGCGCCAAGGGGGGCGTGCCGGTGATCGCGCTGCCGTCGACAGCGAAAAAGGGCACCGTGAGTCGTCTGACCGAGACCCTGCTGGCGGGCTCCGGCGTCGTGACCACACGGGCCGATGTGCACTACGTGGTCACCGAGTACGGCATCGCCAGTCTCTACGGCAGAAGCCTTCGGGAAAGGGCGCGGCAGTTGATCGATATCGCCCACCCGGATTTCCGCGAGGAACTGGAACGCGCCGCTGCCGAACGGCGGTTGTTGTAGCGCAATTCACTCCGCGGGCTCCGTGAGTTGCGAATTTTCTTCTGAACTCAATACGCGAGGGTGGGGGATGGCGCGGGAGCGTATTGAGCAGTCAACTTACGGCTACCAATAGTCGGTGGTAAGTGTGACCGGTCCGTTGACCCGGGCGCAACAGGCCAGACGCTCGTCGGGTCCTGCGTGCAGCGATCGCAGGACCTTCTCTTCCTGGGTGCCGAGGGGCGTCAAGTTCTCCATCCCGTCCATCACCTTGACGCGGCAGAAGCCGCACAACGCCGCGCCGTCGCAGGCTTGGCCGAGCGGCATGCACAGCTGATGGATGGCGTCGAGGAGGGTGGTTTCCAACACGACGGTCAATTCCCTCCCGCAAGGGTCGCAGCGGACGGTCGCGGTCTGTATGGCGATCTGGTGAAGGTCCACGGTCCCTCCGGGTCTCGGAAGCCCGCGATTATAGTGGATTCCAAGAATCGAATTACAGATTACAGATTACAGATTGCAGATTGCAGATTGCAGATTGCAGATTGCAGATTGCAGATTCCGCCCACCCGCTGGCGACGGCTCGTCACCGCGGCCACCGGCCGCGAGTAACCTCGGGGAGCGCGATAGGGAGATGGGCGCCTCGAAATCAGTGAATCGAAGCGAACGCGCTCACCCGGTGCCAGGCACCGTCGAAATCGGATCGGAGCACGAGGTCGATACATCTGCGGCGGTGCCTGGCACCGACATGGAGATCGGAATGCGACGGCTGGTCACCGCGGCCACCGGCCGCGAGTAACCTCGGGGAGCGCGATAGGGAGATGGGCGCGCTCGAAATCAGTGAATCGAAGCGAACGCGCTCAGGCCGGTGCCAGGCACCGTCGAAATCGGATCGGAGCACGAGGTCGACACATCTGCAGCGGTGCCTGGCACCGACATGTGGCACCCAAATGCGAAGCGAACTAACCCATGATCGTCTGGCGCAGCATGGCAAGGGCTACGTAGGCGGCAAGCCGGCGAAAACGATCGGGTTCGAGGGGGAAGTCGAAACTGCGATGGGTGTTTCCACCGGTGGTGGAAATGGCTACGATCAGCTTGCCGCCTGCAAGAGTGCCGCCGCGGGGCGCACCGGTCACCGCCAGGCCCACATCTGCGTGGAAGTGTTCTCTCACGGCTGTCGCCGCCGCGCCGGCGGTTGTTTCGTCGATCCCTCCGGTCTTTCCAGCTGTATCGGACCGAAAATTCAGCAGAGAGGGGATCGCGGCCGGATTCGGCGCCACTAAACCCCCGACGAAGACGTCATCCCCGCCGGCCGCGCCGGTCACGAGACGGGCCACTTCGCCGCCGGTACAGCCCTCGGCCACCGATAAGGAGATGCCAGCCGCGCGGGCTTCGGTGACCACCTGTTGGGGGAAGCTCGTTTCGACCCGTGCGCCGCCGGTGGCGAAGAGGTACTTGCCGAGCCGGTGGGAGGCATCCCGGGCAAGGGTTTCCAAGAGAGTTTTGCTATCGAAGCCATCATCCGCCACCAGCAGAAGCCGGACGTGGATCTCGGGAAAGGTCGCGCGGTATTGGACGATGAGCCGGGCCGCGTCGGGTACGCAGTTCTCCAACCCGTCAAGCATTTGGGCGACGTCGCTCTCTCCCTTGCCGAAGACCTTGAGCGTCACGACCTGCGGGGCGCTGCCGGTCAAGAAGCCGCGCAAGTCCGGCAGCACCGTGTTGGAGAAGATGTGGTCGAGTTCGCGTGGCACCCCGGGCATGAAGAAGAGCCGGCAGTCGTCCACTCTCAGGCCGAATCCGGTGGCGGTGCCGCCCGGGTTCGGCAGCAACGTGCAGCCGGCCGGGAGGTCGGCCTGCTTCTCGTTGTTCGGCGACATGCGGCGCCCGCGATCGGCGAAGAACCGTTGGACGTGGTCGAGCGCTTCCGCATTCCGTTGGATTTCGAGACCAAAGGCGGTAGCCGCAGCCTCGGCCGTGAGGTCGTCGGAGGTGGGGCCGAGCCCACCGCTCACCAACACCGCGTCGCTCCGGACCGTGGCCGCTCGGAGGACGTCGGCGATGACTGCGGTATCGTCGCCCACCGAGGTGTGGCGGGCGACGTGAAATCCCTCGTCGTTGAGCCGCGCGGACATGAGGCCGGCATTGGTGTCCACCAGTCGCCCTTCAACCAACTCATCTCCGATGGTGATGATCTCGATGTGGCCCATACCCCTCCCTACCGCCAATTCGAAATTCGAAATTCGGAATTCGAAATGCGCGGCATCTCCATCAGTCCCTTACGGGGAACGGTGGATGGGTCGGTGGCTCGATTGGGTCGTCTTCGATCGCCTGGAGCAGGACCTCGATGCCCATTTGCAGCTGGGCGTCCACGCCGTCGGCCATCTGTCTTGGATCGAGTTCGACGATGATGTCAGGGGTTACGCCTTCGTTCTCCACGGTCCACTGGCCGTCGGGGGTGTAGATGCGGTAGTCAGGCACTGTCAGGCTGGCGCCGTTCATGAGCGGGATGAACATGGAAACTCCAACCAAACCACCCCAGGTCCGGGTCCCAATCACCGGTCCCATACCCTTCTGTTGGAATTCGTGGGGCAGCTCGTCACCACCGGAACCGGCCTGGCGGTTGGTGAGCAGGGCCATGTGGGCGCGACTGACGTAGACCGGCGTGACCTGGTCCGACGAGTAGCGGCGTGTCCAGTAGGCGAGGGGCTTTTTGGCCATCCGATTGAGAAAGATGTCCGGGTCGAGGCCGCCGCCGTTGAACCGGCCGTCCACCAGGAGACCTTCCTTGGTGGTCTGCGAGTAGTAGTAGGCGGGGAATTCGATGGAGGTTCCGAGATAGGTGTCGGGGAAGTGGAGGTAGCCGATGCGGCCGCCCGAGGCTTCATCAACCAGGCTGCGATTGTGCTCCACCCAGTCCAGATAGCGCAGGATCCGCTCGTTGGAGAGGGGTTCGACCACCGCCGTCCTCGAGTTTCTCCCGTCGGCGCTGGTGCTGAACTCCAACTCGACCTGTTCACCTGCGAGCCCCTGAAAGTAGGAGTAGATGGAGCGGTTGGTCGTCACCTCTTCACCGTCGACGGCGATCAGATAGTCGCCGATTCGAATGTCCTTGCCGGGTCCCACCAGCGGTGGGATCACGTCTCGGCTCCAGTGGGGAACCGAATAGACCTTGGCGATCCGGTACCGGCCGGCCCCATCGTCCACCGCCCAGTCGGCGCCGAGCATGCCCACGTCCACACGCTCGGCCCGTCGACGTCGGTCTCCGGTTCGGACGTAGGTGTGGGAAGTGGCCAGCTCGCCGATCAGCTCGCCGATCAAAAAGCGCAGGTCCTGGGCGCACGACACGTCGTCGAGCAGCGCGCCGTACTTTTCGCCCAGCGCCCGCCAGTCCAGGCCGTGGAGGTTGGTGTCGTAGAAGAAGTCACGCTCCAGACGCCAGGCCTCCCAGTAGACCTGTTTCCACTCCGCCACCGGATCGACCACCATTTCGAGATCCGACAAATCCAGGGCATAGGCTTTGGGCCCGTAGCCGTGACTCTCCGGATCGCTCATCTCCGGTGTCGGCTGGTGGCCGGGCTCGGTGTCCCAGATGCCGATGTCGTCACCCTGCCGGTAGACCAGGTGTTTTCCGTCTCCGGAGACGGCATAACCGTCGATTTCTTCGACGAGAGTCGTCTCGTCGCGGTCGTCGAAGTCGAACTGCACCAGATCCATGGGCGGCATCTCGCGGAACTCGAAACGGTTGAAGTCGCCACTGTCTGCATTGAGGTAGTAGATGGAATCGTCACCGGCTGCCAGTTGGCGGTAGTTGCCGCGATCCACGGGCAGCGCCTCGATGCGTTGGGTGATGCCTTCGAGGTCAACCGAGACCTCGGCCTCGGTCTCGGCGTCCGTTGCGTCCTCGCCGTGCGGTGCCGCTTCGTCGGAACGCGTCGGCAGCAGGGGTTCACCGTCCGCGCTCAAGGTCAGGGCGTAGATCCCGGCCATGTTCTTGTAGACCATCTCCCACTCGAAATCGCCGTAGGTGGGGTCAAAGCGCCGGTTGGAGATGAAGACCAGGTGACGGCCGTCAGAGGTGAACACCGGCCCGAAGTCGTTGAACAGGCCGCTGGAGAGGTTGTGGCTTTTGCCCGTGGCCAAAGAGTAGATATAGATGTCGGACACCTGGTCGGCGCCGATTTTGGAGTAGGTCAGCCAGCGGCTGTCCGGGGACCACGCCTGGTCGGAGATGGGTTTGGCCTCCAGCGAGACGTCCATGGGTTCCACCTCGGCCTTGTCGACCGTGACCATGTCGCCACCCGCCGCATCGATGACATACAGCGTCAGTGTTTCGTCGGTGAAGGCGATCTTGGTCGAGTCCGGAGACCACCGCAGTGTGTGCGGATACCCACGGTCCCGGTTCGTGATCTGCCGAGGGGGAGCCGTGCCGTCGGCGTCGCCGACGTAGATCTGGTATTCCCCGGTCCGATCCGAGAGAAACGCGATGCGGGTACCGTCGGGGGACCAGACCGCGCCGCGCTCCCGCGATCCTGGCGATCTGCTGAGATTGCGGGTCGGCCCATGCTCGCGGGGCACGGTGAAGATCTCGCCGCGAGCGACGATCAACCCCCGTCCGCCCTTTGGTGAGATCGAAACCTCGGTGATGGAGTCGGACACGTCCCGTTGGTAGGGGCGGGTGTCCCGTGGTTCGATGGAGATGGTAATCGAAAGCTGGTCGTCGACCCCGGTGGAGGTGTCCAGCAGCCACAACTGGCCGCCAACCTCGTAAACGATGCGGTCCCCACCGTGGCTCGGTCGCCGAACATCGAAGTCCGAGTGGTGTGTGATCTGTTCGATTCCACCGCCCACGAGCTGATACCGGTAGATATTGAGCGGGCCGTCGCGGTCGGATGCAAAATAGATGGAGTCACCGATCCACATGGGCAGCCGGTCGGTGCCCGGATAGTCGGTCAGCTGGCGGTCCTGAGCGGTGGCAAAATCGTAGAGCCACATGTCCTGGGCCATACCGCCGAAGTAGCGCTTCCAGGTTCGATCCTCACGGGCGATGCGGTTGTAGACGATCTGATTGCCGTCCGGGGAGAACGAGCCGCGTCCGGCCTCGTGCAGCGGCAATTCCTCGAGGCCAGAGCCATCGGGTGCGATCAGGAAGAGCCGGTCGAACCGGCTATAGGACGATCGGCTGGAACGAAAGAGGATTTTGGCCTCGGTGGGATGCCAGCCCACCACCTCGTCGGCGGACGGGTGAAAAGTCAGACGGCGCAGGCCGCTGCCGTCGGTGGCCATGACGTAGACGTCAGGATTGCCGTCCATGTCTGCCGTGAATGCAATCAGGCTGCCGTCGGGAGAGAACTTTGGGTGCCGCTCCTCCCCTTCGCTGTCGGTGAGCCGGCTGGCATTGCCGCCTGAAACCGGCGCGGTCCAGATGTCCTCGGCGGCGGTAAAGACCACGCTGTCTCCACTGACGTCCGGAAACCGGAGCAGAGGTTGTGCGGCGCCTGCGGTGACGGCGGTCGCTGCAATGACTGCAACCGCGAAGATGGACCACATCGGCAACCGGTACGCGAAAGACAAACGACTGAGCATGGGCGCCTCCATATCTGCTTCGGGCGGCGACCGTTGGCCGCTGCGCGACGGGGTAGTGTAACTCCGTAGGCCTGGGGGCGAAAGGAGAGCGCGAAATGAGTGCAATGTCTGCGGCTCCCTGGTGACGCTTTAGGCCCAAAGCCCTGAATCTCGTTCGGGTGGGGGTGGACTCGACGCGGTGAATGCAGCCGAGACGGCCGCACCACAATCTCCGCACGTTCGGTTCGATGTACCGATTCCATCTCACCCCCAACCATTCCGGGTGGGTGGGGGAATCTGCAATCTGCAATCTGCAATTCGCAATTCGCAATTCGCAATGCGTAATTCGCAATCCGCAATGGGCGGGCGGGGGAGATATACTCGAAATACCACGATGGATGAGCACACCGACCGGGATTTGCCGAATTCCACAGCCCTGCTGGCCAACCTCGAGGAGACCCGTCGCGAGGTTGTGATCCCGGACGAATACGCGCCTTTGCTGGACAGCGTAGAGAGGTTTTTTGGTGTCCACCAGGCGGCGCTCCGACTGCTGACCGAGCTCCACCATCCCATGGGCAACCCGGACGAGATCACCAGCCAGCTGGGGAACCTCTGTGGCGGCATGTTCCACTACTTCGAGCGCAGTGTAGACCGCGACCGCATCGCGGCGCTCCTGGATCGCATTTTCAGCAAGCTGTACGCGGAAACGACGAATTCCGTCGTGCTCGCCGATCTCGTGGGGATCCACCTGGAGTTTGTCGACACCCTCGGCCGGTCGCGATACGCGGACAGCTATGCGCAGGTGATCGAGGCCGGCCTCGCAAGGCTGGAGCGTCTGCAGCACGACAACGGCGTGGTGTTTCTCAGACACGGTGGACTGGTGCGCAGGCTCGCTCGAAGATCGCTGGAAGCCGGCTTGGACGGGACGCGCATCTCCGAGCTGTACTCGGCGATCGTCGGCTTTGGGCTGGTGGTTTTCGACGAGTCGGTCGATCTGGAGCGCTGGTCCTGGAGCGAACCGGTGGGAACCGCCGCCGAGGTGCTGGCGGTGGTTGCCGGTCCCCTCGACGGCGCCATTCAAGCTGCCCGACAGGGTCGGGCCACGGCCCGGTCGCCGGAGGAGCTTCTCGGGCTGCCCAGCCTGGACGGTTTGCTGGATATGGTCCTCACCCGAGCGCGGGAACTGCCGAGCCCCATCGAACGGATCGCGCTCTATGTCCACCTGGCCGGCGTTGAGGAACTCGAACACCGCAACATGGAGATTCTCCGCGCCCTGTACCAGGCGATCCGGAACGTCGCCGACGGCAACGACGAAGCCATCATTCGGGCGGTGGACCTCATCACCGGGTACCTCGGCGTGTGCAAGCCGGCGCAGAAGACACTGCTCTACAAGTGTCTCGAGAAGCTCGGTGGGGAGATCGCCACCCGTGAAGATCCGGCCGTCGTGCGGCATTTCGTGGACCGCACCATCGCCACCAGCTTTGAGGCGCCCGACATACGCGGGGTTTCGGAGGAGTGGCAGACATATGTCAATCCCCATCACCTGCCCTGTCTGCGGACGTGGCTCGCGATCATCGAGAGCAACCCGGTCAAGTTCGAACAACTGCTGTCGGCGCTGGTGATCAACCTCCACGTCAAGGGTGTCTTTGTTTCGGATACCGATCTGTTCCAGCGCGATATTTCCAGGCTCTTGAACTCGGACATCGCCGATGCGTTCAACCTGATCATGCAGCTCCTGGACACCTTCCCGGTGTTCTTCAACGAAGTGGGGTCCGAGGGAGAACTTCGCGAGGTCTCGACCCGTATCGATCAGATCACCCACCGCCGCGACCCCATCGTCCACTATCTGAGGAAGCAGTCCCATGCGGAGAGCAACAACCGGCTCGTTGGGTTCGCGGCCGCGGTGTTTTCAGCCTGGAGGACGGGCGATGTGAGCGGATTGGGACCTTATCTCCCGCCGTCCGTCTTTGCGGGTCTGAGCACTGAGGCGGATTGGTTCGGTGGTGTCCACGACGTCGTGTCAGCCGTGTCCGAAGGTGGTGTGGTCGGAGATGATTTGGACGCTCTCGAACCCGCGGTGTTGGAATCGGCTCTGGCCGAAATGGCGATCGGGAGCGCCGAAGATCGCGAGCGGGTGGTGCTGCTGGTGCGCATGTACCAACTCCTGAAGGCCAAGTACGACTACTCCCCGGATGCGCTGCTCTCGGTGGTCGAGTTGTCTCCTCTGCTGAAGTCTGCGACCCGTGACGCATTCGGCGACGCCGTTGCCGCCGGGGACCACCTCGAGATCGTGGCCGCGGGCAACCGGGTGCTCGAGGAACTGAAGACCACCATCGTATCCCCTGAGACGACCGAGGCCTTCGAGAACATCTTCCACAAGCGTCACATCGCGGCGGGCATACCTTCCATGTACGGCACGTATCGCGAATCCAAGTTCGATGCCATGGGGCTGTTGCTGCGCATGATGGTATTTCTCAAGCCCCACCTGGAGGCCTGCATCGCGGGATTCGATTTCCGCAGGGTCACCAACGAGTCGGTGGCATTTGCGTTGCGGATCATGAAGGAGATGTTGTCGGGGCTGGTTGTGTCGGGTCTGAGGGTGCGGCACTTGGAGACTCAGCTTCACCTGCTCGAGCGGAGCGTTGCCAGGGGAGGGTTGTCGGTCCACCAGTACCTCAACATCCTGGATTTCATGTCCGAGGCTCTCAATACGGCGGTGGCCACCAACTACATATCGCTTCATGGAGACAACCTGGGACGGCTCGTGGGTTCGACGGGCGCGAACGAGGCCGTCACCGCTGATCGACGGTCGGCCGGAGGTCACAGCCAGTCGGAGCGCTTTCTTCGCGATCTGATGGCCTCCACATACGGCATTCAGGAGTTCGATCTGTTCCTGCGGCGGTCCCGGCAGGCCCTGCGGCGGCTGGCCGACGGGCCGCTCGCTCGAGTCTCGGATCCCTCCAGCGCCGAGATGTGGGCCCGGCTGATTTCCTTTCTGGGCGAGGAGCCTGGCGACCACGAGGACCAGCTCCTTTTAGGATTCAAGGGTTTCTCGCTGAAGAGGTTGAAGATGCTGGGTGTGCCCGTGCCGGACGGATTTGTCGTGTCCTCCGAATTGTTCACCCTCCAGCCTGGAATCCGGACCGAAGCGCTCGGCGACGACCTGCGGGAACGCATCGTTGCGGCGGTGGGTTCTCTCGAGACCGTGACCGGGAGATCTCTCGGGGATCCTTCGCATCCGCTCCTGTTGTCTGTTCGCTCGGGTGCGGCCTTTTCCATGCCTGGGATGATGGACACGATCCTGAACGTGGGTTTGAATGTGGAGTTGCTGCGGTCCATGCCCCTGTCGGAGGAGAGGGAATGGGGCGCTTGGGACAGCTACAGGAGGTACCTGCAGAACGTGGCCATGTCGTCCGGTGTGGACCGCGATGTCTTCGACGACATCATGCTCCGCCATAAACGGCGCTGCCGAGTCGAACGAAAAGAGCAGTTCACCGCCGGCCAGATGCGTGATGTGGCGCTGGTCTATCGCGAGGCCACCGAGGGTGAGGGGGTGACGATCCACGACGACCCCACGGAACAGCTTCTCCAAGCGGTCCTGTTGGTGGTGAGGTCGTGGTACTCGGAACCGGCGCGTTTGTTCCGCAATCAGCTCCAGCTTGCCGATGAGTGGGGCACGGCGGTGGTGGTCCAGTCCATGGTCTTCGGCAATATGAGCCCGCGCGCCGGCTCGGGGGTGGTCTTCACCCGCAACCCGCGAGTCTCCAGTACCGGGGTCGGGTTGTACGGCGACTTCACGCTGAGGTCCCAGGGCGAGGATGTTGTGGCGGGCTTAGTGCACCCGTATCCGGTGAGCGAGGCCCAGCGGGCGGAGTACTCACCGCAGCTCGAGTTTTCCATGGAGACCGAGCTGCCCGGGACCTACGCCGCCATCAGGGGGATCGCCAAGGCCCTCGTCAACGAACACGCCTTTGAACACCAGGAGATCGAGTTTACTTTCGAGTCCGATGATCCGGACGATCTCCACATTCTCCAGATCCGGCCCATGAGGTCACAGAGGCAACACGCAGGGCCGTTCTTCGTTCATCCCGATCTCATGGAGGAGGTATGGGTCTCCTCGGGGATCGGCGTCAGCGGTGGGGCGATGAGCGGCAACGTGGCCTTCACTTCGGCCGACGTGGACCGATGCCGGTCCCAGTATCCGGATCGGCGGGTGATCCTGCTGCGGCCGGACACGGTGCCTGAAGATATCCGGCTGGTGCTGGCGGTGGATGGCCTGCTGACCGCGCGGGGCGGTTTTACCTCCCACGCGGCTGTGACGGCCAAGCGGTTGGGAAAGTGCTGCGTCGTCAACTGTGCCGAGCATGGAGGTCGATGACGCCAACGGGCTCGCCCGTTTCGGATCCGCATGCGGTGTTGGCCGGAGACATGATTTCCATGGACGGGGCCACCGGCAGGGTTTACCTTGGAGAACATGAGGTTCAAGAGGAATCGAATACGACGCGACGACCGTAGGGGGTGATCATGGCAGGCATGGGCACGCTCGGCATCAACGGACTGGGGAGAATCGGCAAGCTGACCGTGTGGTACGAAGTCGCCGCCGGTCGCTTTGATCGGCTCGTGGTGAACCCCGGTCGCCAGATCGGGAGAGGACTGGACGCGGCGGCGCACTACCTGTCAGCGGACAGCACGTACGGCTCGTTGGGCCGGTTTCTTCACGGACACGCCGGGCCGCGGGACGTGGTTAAAATCGTCGATCGTGAAAAGGGTTTGCTTACGATCGACGGAGTCCGGGTCGAGGTCCTCACCGAGAACCGAAATCCGAAGGACATCGGCTGGGCCAATCACGGTGTCCGTCTGGTGGTGGACACGACCGGCAGATTCCGTGATCCCACGCTACCCCCTGATCAACCCGGTGGGAGCTTGCAGGGCCATCTGGAGTCCGGCGCAAAGCTCGTACTCGTGAGTTCCGCGTTCAAGATCAAGGACACATCGGTCGCACAGCCCGACGACAGCGTCATGTTGATCTACGGCATCAACCAGCAGGCTTTCGATCCCGCCGCGCACTGCATGGTGTCGGCCGCGTCGTGCACCACGACGGCGCTGGCCCACATGATGTTGCCCCTGCTGCAACACGAACTCACCCACCGCATGCTCACCGCCTCCATGTCCACGATCCACGCCGCCACCAACTCCCAGAGTGTGCTCGACTCGGTGCCCAAGAGCGGCGCCAAGGACCTGCGCAAGAACCGGTCGGTGCTGAACAACATCATCCTCACCTCCACCAACGCCGCCGCGGCGCTGGAGGTCGTGATGCCGGAGATCGCGTCCATCGGCTTCCTCGCCGACTCGGTGCGGATCCCCACCTCCACGGCGTCGCTCATCATCCTCAACTGTACCTTCCAGTCGAAGCTGGACTCCAGCGGGGCCAGTCGAGATCAACCGGGCATCGGTCAATCAGATCTATGAGGACTACGGCGCCGATCCGGACAGCGGCGTGCTCTACACCGAGGATCAGAACGTCTCCACCGATCTCATCGGCGAACTCGCCGCGGTGGTGATCGAGGGATGGGAGACCCACGCACGGACCGGATTCACCCGGGTCGATCTGTCGGCTCTCGGGATCGACAGCGATGTCGGCGTCGTCGAGGTTCCGGTGACCCACCTCAAGCTCTTCGGCTGGTACGACAACGAGCTGGGTTCCTACACCAAACGAATGAGC
This sequence comes from uncultured Holophagae bacterium, assembly GCA_963797055.1. Classification (GTDB taxonomy): domain Bacteria; phylum Acidobacteriota; class Thermoanaerobaculia; order Thermoanaerobaculales; family Sulfomarinibacteraceae; genus FEB-10. The sequence goes on along the minus strand of CAWCOD010000019.1, from coordinate 492,130 downwards.
CAGCTGTGCCACTACATTGCCGATCGCTCCGGGCTTTGATAACCGCGTGACTGGTCCATATTGAGTTTTTTGCACGATGAGGGTTGGAGCTGTCTGCGGCGGCGGCTCGCTTCCAGCTTCGCGCTCGGCCCTTCGCCGTGACAGATCGCTCGCCCCGGGAGAATTCCCCGACGGCGGCGAGCTGGTCGCTCGCCCCCCGCTCTCGGTGACCCCACCCCTCCGAACACGAGTGTTCGTCGGTGTGGGATCACCTCGATCGGGCGCGGACTGCGTCCGCGCGCCGCCGGGTGCGGGGTGTAGTGAGTAGCCCCCTCCCTCTTTATTGAGTTTCATCGCGCCAAGCGCCGCCCCTCTCGCCGCGTGTATCACCCGCGCCTGCGTCGGGATGACCAGACGGTCAATCCCTCCTTGTCGCGGGCTCACATTGCACCGAGAGGGACACCTTTGGCGCGATCCGCTGTGCTTCGCACATCGGGGCCCAGGTGCTTCCAAGGGGAGGGAGTCGGCCCGTGCTCAGCCAATGACGGCTTCGCACTGAGGCTCGAGTTCGCTTACGGGCTTCTGCTGCGGCCCGCGATGGACGGCCGTCTGGGCCGCATTCGCGACCCATCTGGCCATCCCTCGCGGCCCTCGCGACGAAGCCCTTCGCTCCTCGAGCCGCCGACCATGCTCGATCGGAGAACGAAGAACGAAGAACCCGCCCTCCCGGATCTGGTGTGCGCGCGATGGGTGGGCGTGCCGTCCTGGAGCGCATCCAATACGCGCGGGCCGGTGCCAGGCACCGTCGAAATCGAATCGGAGCACGAGATCGACACATCTGCGGCGGTGCCTGGCACCGACACGCATCTGGCCCATCTGTGTGATCTGCGGGCCTATCGGGCGGGCGGAAAAAATTCGCAATTCGCAATTCGCAATTCGCAATGGGTGAGTGGGCGGGCGGGGGATCCCATAGCGACGGTGGATTGGGGTTCAGCCGAAAATCAACTGCCAACCGATGAAAAAAATCGCCACGTCGGCGATGACGTGCGCGATCCAAGGCGGCCATATGGAGCGGTAGCGGAGATAGAGCCACGACCAACACGCCCCCGCGACGAACACCGCCGCGGTGCCCAGTGCGTTGTGGAATGGACCGAGGTAATCCGCCATGGCCACCGTATGGTGAATCGTGAAGACCAGCGCCGATCCGAGCACGGCGGCCGTGTCGTTCATGAGTGCCCGCAGTTGGCGGAGGATGAACCATCGATAGACGAATTCCTCGATGACCGAGTTGATGAAAATCCAATAGCCTGCTCCCGCGATGTAGACCCACGGGTGGGTGAGTTCCATCTCGTCGGCGGTGCGGCGAAGCAGCATGGGATCGATCTGCGCCGATACCCCCGACCAGTAGGCGATCAGGATGACGGCACCCATGACCAGTCCCAGCGCCGCCCCAAAGCCGAGTCCTCCCTGCCGTGGCGGTGACCAGCTTGGCGTGCCACGCTCGACGACCAGGTACCAGAAGGTGGGAAAGGCCACCAGCCATATCTTTGCGGCGACAAAGACGGCTTGGCCGACGGTCCCAGGCGCCGCGTGCATGGCCGCCGCAACCCCGATGGTTGGAACGGGAGCCATGAGCAGCAGGGACAGTACGGCGCTCCTGGCGGTGGGTAGGGAGGCGGCGTGATCGTTCATGTCGATGGTTGATGGTAGACGACCAGGTCGCAAAATTCGCAATTGGAAATTCGTAATTCGCTATTCGTAATTCGCAATTCAAAATGGGCGGGCGGGGTCTACAAGCCCGGAATGCCCAGAATCAGGTTTGGATCCGGGCACAGTTCGAGGAAGTGTTTTCGTTCGGAAGGAGCAGCGACGCCGGGGAAGTCTCCCCTGAACGTCCCGATGTCTGCCACGATCTGGAAGTGGAGATGGGGAGGCCAACCGCCGTTCTCGTGGTGCTCACCCACCTCGGCGAACGGCTCGCCGAACCGGACCCGTTGGCCGGTGGAGATCTCGTCGAGGGAGGATCCGCTGAGGTGACCGTACAGGGTCTGAAACCGAACGCCCCCCAATTCGTGGGTCAGGATGATGGTGGGGCCGTAGTCCCCGAGACGGTCATTGTCGGCAAAAGAGTGGACCACACCATCCACCGGGGCGTGGATCGGGGTCCCGCCGGTGACGAAAAGGTCGATTCCGAGGTGGATGCTGCGGCGTTCGGCGGAGTCGTCGAATAAGGGCGAGTGGCGGTAGAGCACCCGGTCCTCGTTGTACCTTCCGATGCCCACCGGAAGGTCGCCGGAGACGATGCGTTCGAAGAGGTACTCGGTGAAATCGGACACGTCGTTGATGCCGACGTGCTCGAGATCATGGTTTGCCCTGGTGAAGTCGAAGACGGTGAACCCGCCCGACTTCAGGTCGAATGAGACGACCGACGCGAATTCGCGGTGTCGCTCGAGGATTGCCGGAAGATCGGTCACCAAGCGCATCATTTCTATTGTAGAAGGTTCCGGGTTCCACCCGCCAATCAGGTGTGGAGAGTGGGCAGTCGGCCACCCGCCCATTGCGAATTGCGGATTACGAATTACGCATTGTAGATTACAGATTACAGATTACAGATTACAGATTGCAGATTCCCCCACCCGCCCGGATCCGATGTGCGCGATGGGCGGGCGTGCCACTTCTGACATTGTTCGGAACCAATGTGCTGGCAAATTCATCCCGTGAGGTCCCAATAATGTCTAAGGGGGCAACCTGCCGGCGGCAGCGGTTGTGGCCGTGGCCGTGTGCGGCGGCCATGTCCGATCCTGTACGCAGGATCAGAGGCCTTACGGCCACCCGCTGGTGACGGCTGGTCACCGCGGCCACCGGCCGCGAGTAACCGCGGGGAGCGCTGCGGGGAGAGGGGCGCGCTGAGAACGATCAGCGGGGTGATTGGAGCACCAGCGTCGGCGGTAGGGCGGATGGATCCGCCGGCTCTTCGTCGGCGAAGATCACGGTCACCGACCGAAAGCGGTCGTCACGCCAGTGATTCTCGGCGAGCAGCCAGTTCCGGACAAACTCGGCCGCCTCTCGGCGGCAGGTTTCGCGCACCAGATCGATGCTGTCGGGGTCCGCGGCCCTGCGTCCGAGCCGTTCTGTAAGGCTGCGCTCCAGTGCCGCCATCTGCTCGTCGTCGTCGAATCGAAGCCAATCCGACGAGCTGCGTTTTTCGAGCCCATCGGTGTGGATGGCCGGCGGCAGGGTGGCCCGGATCGCCGGAGCGCGGACGATGCATGCGTGATCTTCGACCTCGATCCGCCACGGATCGTCGAGCCGGAGGTGGTAGCGGTAGGTCACCGGAACACGGATCTCCGAGACCGTGGCGCCGAGGGGGAGCATGTCGAAGAAAACCCGTCGGTCGCTGGACCGGGTGAATGTCTCTACCCCTTCTACGGCCACGAGTTCCAACTTGGCCCCGCTGTCCGGGGCGATCCTCGGGATGGCGGATACGAAGGTGGTCGTTATGTTCTCGGTTCGAAAGCCCTCGGCGAATCCGGCCGCACTCTTTGCAAACGGCCCCACGAGACCACCATCCGCGAGCAGCCGGCATGCGGTCCGCCCGCCGAGGAACACGAGGACCGCGAGGATCACCACGACCAACGGCCAGCGCCATTGGTTGAGGGAGTTCGTCTCCGGCGACAGTCCTCCCAGCTCTTCTCTGTCCCCGGTTGACCCCTTGCGATGCATTTTCATCTCCAGCACCCTAGCCCACACGGCCGAGGTTAACAATTGCCCGTCAGTTTCGTTGAATCCCATAGGGTCGGCTTGTGCGGCCGGTGAGGGGGTTGATCGATGGACGATCGAAGGCCGAGTGGATGGCGTGGTGGGATCCTGGTCGCGTCGATGCTGTGCGGGCTCTTCACAGGCAATGCTGGGGCCGCGGGACCGGCCGATGGTTTCATTTACGGAACCATCACCACCAACTCGGGCAACTCCCACACCGGACTGATTCGGTGGGGCGATGAGGAGGCTTTCTGGGACGACGTCTTCCACTCCGCCAAGAAGGAACTCCCGTTCGCCCAGTACGGACGCCAGGCCCGGGATGAGGCCGCCGATCGCTGGTGGAAGGTGCTTGGAGACAAGATCGAAGACGCCATGGGCATGGAACCCATCTCACGGGTCTTTGCAGCCAGATTCGGCGACATCGAGACCATCGAAGTCACCGGTGGCAGTGGAGCGCTGGTCACCATGCGCGGCGGCACGACCTACCGGGTGAGCGGCTACGCCAACGACGTAGGAGGGACGGTCACGGTGGACCAGGAGGTGGTGGATTCGGTTGTGACAACGACCACCCGAGTGAACAGCCACTCCAATAACGTAGGGGGGACGGCCACCGTGGATGACCCGGCGGCTGGATCGGTCGAGATCGCCTGGAAGAACATCAACAAAATCACCTTTGCTTCGGCGCCGGAAGGGACCGAACCCAAAGCGTCCCGACTCTTCGGTACGGTCCGGACCAATGCGGGGGACTTCACGGGTTTTGTCCAGTGGGATGAGGACGAGTGTCTGAGCATCGACAAGCTGGACGGCGACACCGAGGACGGGCGGATGTCTCTTCCGCTGGGTACTGTGACCTCCATCGAAAAGGCGTCTCGTTCCAGTGCGAGGGTGACCTTGGACGATGGTCGCGAGCTCGAGCTCGACGGAACCAACGATGTGGATTCTTCGAACCGAGGTGTTTTTATAGAAGACCACCGCTTCGGGCGGGTCCGTGTGGACTGGTCGGCCTTCCGCCGGCTTGATCTCCAAACCCCCGACGGGAGCGGCCGTGGTTACGGTGATTTCGCTGCCCAGTGGCGGCTGCGAGGCACCGTCACCGATACCAGTGGAAAGAGCCACACGGGTGCCATTGTCTACGACCTGGACGAAGGCGAGAGCTGGGAGCTTTTCAACGGGGGGCACGGCGGTATCTCGTATCTGATTCCGTTTCGTCGGCTGTCCTCCTTGGAACGCCGAAGCGGTTCGTCGGTGCTCGTAACGCTCGAGGGTGGAGGCGAGCTCCGGCTTGACGAGGACCAGGACGTGTCGAAGAACAACGCCGGCGTCGTTGTGATACCGGATTCTGGCGCCGAGATTTTCGTTCCCTGGAACGAGCTGCGGCGGATCGATTTCAGTCGGTAACCCCGAGACTCGCCCGGCGTTGTAGCGCAGGCCTCTGGCCTGCATGCCGGAACGAAGAACGAAGAACAAAAAACGAAGACGTTGTTCCAGACGTTTCTCCGGAGTCCTTGGCGCGCCCGTCTCCCCAAAGCCCTCCCCGCGGTAGCCACCCCTGACAATGTTCGGACCGCGACGGATTCGGGATTTTGGGTAGAGACTGCCCGAAATTGTCAGAACCGGCACGCCCGATGAACGCGAGGGCGGGAGGGGGCCTTACTCCTGAGACAGATTGTCCGCGAGAAACTCGAGCGTGAGGTCCCAGGCCTGCTCGGCGGCCTCGGGCTGGTAATTCTTGCCCGACGGGTTGGCGAAGGCGTGGCCCGCGCCCGGATAGACCACGATGGTCGCGTCCTTGCCGAGCTTCTCCAAGGTTGTGGAAAAGGCTTCCACCGAGTCCAGCGGGATCCCTTGGTCCTCGGCGCCGAATAGACCCAGGATGGGCATGTCGAGAGTGGCCAGACGCTTCGGGTCGTTGTCGAGATGGCCATAGTAGATGACAGCGGCATCCAGCGATTCGGGGAGCAGCAACGCGGTATTCAACGACCAGGCACCACCGAAACACCAACCGACGCTTGCGACCGAGGACACTTCAAGCTCGTCGCTCAGGTAGCCGAAGGCCTGACGGAGGTTGTCCTCGGCATCGGCAGGGGCCGCGTTCGTGGCCTTCATGAGGGCGTAGGCGGTGTCGCTGTCGCCGGCGACCTGGCCTCCGTAGAGATCCACGGCCAGTGCGGTGTAGCCCTCGCCGGCCAGCCGCCGGGCCATGGCGCGGATGTTGTCGTTGAGGCCCCACCACTCGTGAATGACGATCAGTCCGGGGCCCGCCGGGGCGCCGGACGGCCGGGCCAGGAAGCCCGTCACGGGTTGGCCGTCAACCGTGGCATAGACCACGTTTTCTTCCCTTACCTGTGTTGCAGGCGCTTCTTGGGACATGGGGTTGGCCACCGGCGCGTCGTTCCGGTGCTCGGTTGCCATCCGGTCGGCATAGTCGTCCTGGGCGCCACAACCGATGGCGGTGAGACACAGCGCGAATGAGAGCAATGTGCGGGTCATGATGAGCTCCTTGCAAGGGCTTGATCATATAGAGCAACAGCTTCGGGCCGTGCGGTGTTCCAGATGGGTCACAAACACACGGCACGTGCGGACCGTAAACCCCTACACACACTCAGGGAGGTCAACATGGGCGGCCGATACACAGGTGTTGTGCTCGTTGTGGCCATCGCGGTCTCTGTCTCGGGCCTGCTGGAAGCCGGGCAACCGCGTGTGAGAATCGAGCTGACCGGCGGGTGGACTGAAGTGGATCCCAACCCCGAAGCTTTATGGATTCAGATCTACGATTATTCGCGCGTCGAACCTATCGTTTCTGCCGGACCCAGCTTCCAGATGAGTCAGTTCTTGATTGCCGTTCGACTTGGAAAATTCGAAATCTTCCTCGATTACGAGGAGGAACCGCTCTTCGAGACTGACGCGATGTGGCAATCGGAAGGCATCTCCTTCGACCTGACGAACGGCATCCACACGGACGCGCAGGTCATGGCCATGGATGTTGGCGGTTCGCTGGCGTTCGAGATCGGGGACCGGTTCCGTGCCGTGCCCTGGGTCGGTGTGACCCGTCTCGAGGTGGATCAATACGAGGAGGGTACGTCGTCGTGGGGACAGGGACAGCCGTCCTATGACTACGATTGGGAGACGGCATGGCGCCTCTGGGGATTGGGGTGCGGCGTGGAGGGCGTCTACGACGTCGGCAGCCGCGTTTCGTTCTCCCTCCGGTTGCTGCAGCGCTGGGGTGCCGGCACCTTCTCGGCGCAACTGACGGACGAGCGCTGGGACTATGAGTGGCCCATCGAACCTGGGGACGAGCCGACCGGTTCGGAGCGGGGTGGGTCAGGCACGTCCGGGAAGGTCACCTCCATGATGTTCGGCGGCGACCTGGGCCTCCGGGTCCGATTCGCCGGTTGGGGCTGGATCGAGGGCGGTTGGCGGTATCGAAATTGGGGATATTCGAGTGGCCCCGGGGTCTATGACGGGCCCTTCCTCCGATTGGCGCTTATTTTCTGATGACAAAAATGCGTTCCCGGGTGACATGGACCGCAGTGCGGGTTATGCTGGGTCCAGTCTTCGAAAACAACTTCGCTCGTGTGAATCGTCGGGTCTCGACGTCGCCCGCAAGGGGCGTTCCGTGATCCCCACGAGACTGAAGGTTACCGGGAGGGTGTGTCATGGAAGATCGCTGTCGTTCCGCCTCGCCGTACGAGGCGTTGGTCGGTTTTTCTCGCGCCGTTCGGCGGGGCTCGGTCATCGTGGTTTCCGGGACCGCCCCCATCGGACCGGACGGTGAAACGGTGGTGGGCGATGCCTATGTCCAGGCAATGAAGTGTTTTGACAACATCATCGAGGCCGTCGAAGGCCTGGGAGGGCGACGAGAGGACGTCGTGCGAACCAGGATGTTTTTGGTGGATGCGGCCGACTGGGACGCAGTGGGTCGGGCCCACGGGGAGGTCTTTGGCGAGGTCTTTCCGGCGGCGACCATGGTTGTGATCACGGAACTGCTCGATCCCCGCTGGAAGGTGGAGATCGAGGCCGAGGCCATCGTCACCGAATAGGGGTCCTGACCGGTGCCTTTCGGCTCCGTCCTATGAACTTCGCCGTGACCAGTCGGCACCGGCCCGCGCAATGCGTCCGAGGCTGGAACGCCCGCCCGTCGCGCGCCCCACCCACCGGGGGGAAGGGTGTGTTCCTTGCTCCATGTTCCGGGTGGGCGGGGGTCTTCGTTCTGCGATCCTCGATCTCCCGGACCTACAAGTACTCGGACATTTTGACCGGCAGCCGACGTGGGCCCCAGTCGCCCGGTCGGGCCTCGAAACGTCCCGGGCATGGTGTGCCGCAACCCGGGCATCGCCCCTCTTCATCCACGTGCCATGCGGTGAGGAGGTACCAGTCACGTCCGATCAGCAGCTCACCGCAATGGGCGCAATAGGTGCTCCCGCCGCCCTCGTCATGGACGTTTCCGGTGTAGGCGAACCGGACGCCGTTGGCCATCGCGATTCTTCGCGCTCTGGTGAGGGTTGACGGAGGGGTCGCGGGCGTGCCCAACATTTTGAAGTCCGGGTGGAAGGCGGTGAAGTGCATGGGCACATCGGGACCGAGTCGCTCCACCACCCACCGGGTCATCCGGTCCAGTTCGTCGTCCGAGTCGTTCTCTCCCGGGATGAGCAGGGTCGTGAGCTCCACCCAGACGTCGGTCTCGGCCGCGAGGTACTCGAGGGTGTCGAGCACCGGTTGGAGGGATCCGCCGCACAGGCGCTTGTAGAAATCCTCAGTGAATGCCTTGAGATCCACGTTGGCTGCATCCATGTGAGAGAAGAACTCCCGGCCGGGTTCGGGCAAAATTTCGGCTGCGGTGACGGCCACGGTGGAAATGCCGACGGCGTGGCACGCCTGGGCAACGTCCACCGCATATTCTAGGAAGATCACCGGGTCGTTGTAGGTGAAGGCGACGCTGCGGCAGTCCAGGGAGACGGCGGACCGGGCGATGGCCTCGGGAGACGCTGTGTCGGCCAACCGGTCCATCTGCCTCGACTTCGAAATGTCCCAGTTCTGGCAGAATTTGCAGGCCAGGTTGCACCCAGCGGTGCCGAAGGACAGCACCCCCGAACCGGGCAGAAAATGGTTGAGGGGTTTCTTCTCTATGGGGTCGACGCAGAATCCGCTGGACCGGCCATAGGTGGTGAGTTCGATCCCGGTGTCCGTCGCCATGCGCACGAAACAGAGTCCCCGCTGGCCGTCTTTGAGCTTGCACAGTCTGGGGCACAGCTCGCACAGGATGCGACCGTCATCGAGGCGGCGCCAGTAACGGCCCGGATGGCGCCCTGTGGTCTCGTTTGTGACGGCCAACGGCCAATCCTCCTGATTTAATGGTTGGGCCTTGGCAGCCGGCTGTCAACGGTCATTTCGAACTTACGAATTCTCAGCGATCGCTGGCTTCTCCAGATGGAGTCGAAAAATCCGTGACCGTGAAACCTGCGGCCCGGAGACTCGGCGGGTGAGGGTTTCAGGCGCGAATGACCCGGGTGCCGAAGATTTTGTCGTGCCAGGTCTCGTTGTCGACGTCGAAGATGGCCCAGATGAAGCCGAGACCGAAGATGAGGCCGCTGATCCAATAGCCGAGCGTGCCGCGGAGTCCGGCCTTGACGAAGGACATGGAACCGCCGTCTTTCTGCACGACCATGACGCCCATGAGCTTCTTGCCGGGCGACTGGCCGTTCTTGCTCCAGAAATATCCGTAGTACAGGAACTGGAACAGGATCAGGATCATGTAGATGATCGTTCCAAAGATGCCTGCCATGGTCTGCACGAACCCTGAGTCGGTCTGACCGGCACCAGCGGCGAACAACCCGAAAACAAACACGAGGATGAACGCGAGTACGCCCATCACCAACCCGTCGATGAACACCGCAAAAAACCGAACCGCCACGCCTGCCTTGTCCATGTGTCCTCCTGATGCACCGCAACCATCGCCACGCTTGCCACGGCACCTGAATTTTCCGCTGAGCGGATGGTAATCATGATACCTGATGTCGGCTCCGCGGCGTCGACATAGGTCGAAGCGAGCGCTGTCGATCAGTCTTCGACGGCCGGAAGCAGCGTGCCACGCACCTCGCCGAAGCCAATCCTGACGCCGTCGGACTCGCAGTGGCCGCGCATGATGACGGTGTCGTTGTCGGTCAGAAACTTCCTGGTCTCGCCGTTGGGCAACTCCATCGGTTCGCTACCGCGCCAGCTGAGCTCCATCATGGAACCCCTTTCCTCCTTGGCCGGACCGGATATGGTCCCAGATCCCATCAGATCACCGGGACGCGTGTTGCAGCCGTTGACCGTGTGGTGGGCCAACTGTTGGCAAATACTCCAGTACATATAGCGGAGATTGGAGGTGGCGATGGTGGCTGGGGTTTCCATGGCCTCTGATTGGAGCAGCACCTCGAGCTTGACGTCGTACGCGCAATCGCCCGGGTTCTGGAGGTAGGGGAGAGGTTCGGGATCGTCCTGGGTCGGACCGGCGCACCGGAAGGGCTCGAGGGCGTCCATGGTCACAACCCACGGCGAAATGGAAGTGGCGAAGTTCTTGGCCAGAAATGGTCCCAGCGGCACGTACTCCCACGCCTGGATGTCCCGTGCGCTCCAATCGTTGACCAAAACCATGCCGAAGATGTGCTCCTCCGCTCGGTCGATGGGAATGGACCTCCCGAGGTCGTTGCCTGGACCCACGAAGAAGCCCATCTCGAGCTCGAAGTCCATGAGCCGGCTTGGGCCGTAGATCGGCTGGTCGGCATCGGCCGGCTTGGTCTGACCCATGGGCCGGTGAATGTCGGTGCCGCTGACCACGATTGAGCTCGAGCGGCCGTGGTAGCCCACCGGCAGGTGGAGCCAATTGGGCTGGAGAGCGTTGTCCTTCCCACGCAGCATGACACCGATGTTGGTGGCGTGCTCCCGGGACGAATAGAAATCGGTGTAGTCGTCGATCCGCGCGGGCAGCAGCATCTGGGCCGACGCCGCCGGAATGAAAGCGGCGTCTCGGAGGGCTGCATCGTCCCGCAGGGTCGGTTCTTCGGCGTCGAGCAGTTCCATGATCCGCTGCCGAGCCTCGCGCCACGCCGACCGTCCCATGGCCATGAACGCGTTCAGCCTGGGCTCGTGAAAGACATAGGTGTCGCGCATCTCCGGCCCATTAAAGAGGCCCTTGTCCACGAGCACCGACAGGTCGAGGATCTGGTCGCCGATGGCAACGCCGACCCTCGGTTTGGCGAGCGTTCCAGGGCGGAACACGCCGTACGGAAGGTTGTGGATGGAGAAATCGGATGCGGCGGGAACATCGACGAAGGACCGACGCGAGGTGTCGATGGAACTCATATCAGTGTTGCCTCCTCAGGCTGTATTCGGGCGGTCGGCGGGCGCGTCCTTCGACAACAGACCGAGTGCATACAGGTCGTCGCGGGGTTCTGTGAAGCTGCAGCTGCCGAACGACGTGACGCCCAACTCACGGGCGACGGCGATCTGCGCTACATTTGCCGAGGTCGTCCGCCAGGAGATTCCTTCGGGTGTAAAGCTGAAGCCGGCGGGGTCCTCTTCCTCAAGAATCGCCAACAGAGTTTCCTCCGCCAGATCAACGGTTTGGGCGAACACGCCGGCCACGAAGAGGTTGAGAAAACCGTGGACCACGGTTTCGAGGGTGGCGTCGAAATGACGTAAGGGATGGTGAAGCCCCTGGGTTGCCTTGATTGGAATTTCGAGTTCGACCCCGGCAGAAATAGCGGCTGCCAACGCCACCGGCGACGGCACGGCGGCAGCATCGAGCCCACCGCACCGAATCTTGAGACCGGCGGTCCTGCCGCGGCCGATGGTTCCCAGGATGGCAGCGGCGGCCTCAGGAAGTCTCTTCTGCCAACCGTCCAGTAACGACGTTTCGAAGAAGGGCGCCGGTGAGAACGCGGTCCGTGAGAGCTCTTCGGTCGCCGACGCGACGCAGCTGCCGAGCTCGACCGGAGCGTCCGGCAACCGAACTTCGAATTGTTCGAGAGGTGCCCGTGATCCATGAAGACGGTGGAACCACCCCATGTCCTCGAGGTCGGCGGTCACACCGGAGAGGAAGCTCTCAGCGGTGCCGCCCCCACGCCCGAGCACCGCGATCCGAAACGGGCCGTGGCCGGGGCGCAGCCGTCCCATGAGGGGGGAGAGTTCATCCAACCTGGTCGCCGGGCACACGAAGCGCGCCAGCATCCATCCATCGGGGCCGCCCGAATGGTGGACAAACCGGTCAAACGCCTCGGACATGTCGAGCGCCGCCGGCGGGAACAGACCGGCGTAATCAATGATCTTTTCCAGCAATACCGTGGCGCTCGCAAGCATATGGACCTCTGGGGTTGTTGGTCGATGACCGGGAGTCATGGTACCACCACGGTGGTCAGGACGATCAACGACCACCCACTCAGTCAAAAGTCGAAGGTCGAGAGTCGACAGTCAACAGTTGACAGTGGCACCCACTCGCGAACGAAAGGGCGCGATAATCGGGCGTGCCGGGCAACCGCCGGCGGCAGCGGTAGTGGCCGTGGCCGGGTGCGGCGGCCGTTTCCGACCCTGCGAGTGGGATGCAGCGGCCATACGGCCACCCGCTGGTGACGGCTGGTCACCGCGGCCACCGGCCGCGAGTAACCTCGGGGAGCGCCTCGGCTCGGGGATTCCGAATTTCGAATTTCGAATTGACTTCTCCCTGCCCCCTGTTCCTTGTTCCTTGCTCCCGGGTGGACGGGTGGGGAATTCGCCGCCTAGTCCCCAGCCTCCAGCTCCTGTATTCGGTAACGGTAACGTTAACGGGCTCGCTCGGGCTCGGGCTCGGGCTCGGGATGGAGGTCGATCTCCACATCTTCCACACTTTCCACACTTTCCACACATCTCCATACGGGGTTGGTCGGGCGGCGAGTGTCCGGCTACAATCACCCGCCGGAGGGCCATGATGAACCGGACGGGGCTGACGATATTGATGGCGATGCTGGTGACGGCGTCGGTGGTACAGGCGGACACGGAGATTCCGGTGGGCAACGCTGGATTCGAAAGGCTCAGCCCCGAAGGTGCGGTGCTCGAGTGGACGATGGAGCGCCAAATCCCCGACGCATCCGGCGTGGTTGGCGCCACGACCGAGGTCTTCCACTCGGGGGTGGGCAGTCTCGTGGTGGCCCACGATGATCTCGCGTCCACCACGGTTCTTTCCGACCCGGTGCAGCTCCAGGTCGGTCATCTCTATCGTCTGAGCGGCTGGATCCGAACCGTTGGAGTGTTTTCCGACCCCACCGCAAAATATCCGACCGCCATGCCGGCCTGCCTCACCATGGCATCGTTTCCGTTCACCAACCACAGCCCGACGGTGGGCGCCGACACCGAATGGACGAAGGTCGAGCGGTTGTTCATCGCGACCACGAGTGAGGACAGGGTGGGGCTGCACCTGGGGCTCAACGGAAGCGCCACCGGGATTGCCTGGTTTGACGACATTCATATCGAAAGGGTGGATGACATCGCCGAGTACATCCCGCTCGAGACGGTGCGCTGGTTCGATGACGGCTATCGGTACGACGACAGAGGGTGGATCTTTGTCCATATCGAGGGAGATCCCTATCGGAGGGGCTACCAGTACGGCTCCCTCGTGGCGGACGAAATCGCGTCCTATATCCGCAAGCTGGCGGTGGTGCAGAATCAGGACGATCCCGCGGCCGGATGGAAGACCCTCCGCTTCGAAGCGGACACATTGTTCCTGCGGGACTATGACCAGGAGTACCTCACCGAGATGAAGGGGATCGCCGACGGCGCCGCCAATGCCGGCGCCGCCTTCGATGACCGACCGTTGGATCTGGTGGACATTGTGACCATCAACTCGGTGATCGACATCGGCCAACTCCACGATGCCATGGAGGTCACACCCACCGCCCTAACCGGTGAGAGTTTCATGGAGATCGAAAAGGAGATGCAGATCTCCGAGTCCAACCACAAGTGCTCGGCATTTGTCGCCACCGGTCCGGCCACCGCGGACGGAGATGTGGTCTTCGGCCAGATCTTCATGTGGCGGGGTTACACCGGTGTCCACTGGAACGTCATTACCGACGTCGATCCTTCAGAGGGCCACCGACTCGTCTACCACACCTTTCCTGGGGGAATTCACTCCGGCGCTGACTTCTACATCAACTCCGCGGGGATCATCATCGGGGAGACCACCGTGTCCCAGACACCGTTCGAGCCCGATTCCACACCCCAGTCCAATCGCATCCGAAAGGCGGCCCAGTACGCGGACTCCATCGACGGCGTGGAGGAGATCCTGTGGGACGGCAACAACGGCATGTACACCAATGACTGGCCAATCGCCGACGTCAAGACCGGCGAGGCGGCGATTCTCCTACTCGGAACCCACACCAAAAAACTATGGCGGACGTCGGAGGATATGGCCCCCTTCGGCACGCCGGGCTTTCTCTGGGCGAACAACAACAACCGTGATCCCGAGGTCCGCAAAGAGTACCTGGCACAACCCGACGACAGACCGTTCGACCTGGTCTTCACGCCCTGGAACCGCGACGTGGCCTTCAACGAGTTCTACCGGGAGTACGCCGGCCGCATCGACGCCACCGCAGCGGTGAATCTGTGGGCGTCGTCGCCGGTCAATCGGGCCCATGCCTGTGACGGCAAGATCACCACAACCCAGATGGCTCGCGAGCTGGTCTTTCTAGCGCACTACGGCAAGGTGACGCTGCGCGAGAAATTCCCTCAAAAGGGATACAGGATCATGCCCGACCTGCCGGACGCCATACCTCACCTCAGCCTCGGCTATTCGGTGCCGAGCCCGATCTTCATCACCACCGAACTGAAGAGGGCGCGCGACGCCGGCAGATTTTCCCACAGCCGGGAGGCCCATGAAGAGCCCACGCTCGTCATCGACGGGTCCGAGGATGCCTTTACGGTGGATAAGGCGCGGCTGTGGCGCGGGACGGTCTTCCCGGCATCGGACGCAGAGAACTGGTTTGTCAGCGCGTCGGCGGCGTACTGGCGAATCCTCGAAGGGCTTGGCGACGAAGACCCCGTGGCTGCGGCGGCAACTCTCGCCGACGAACTCGGTGGCCTCAATGCGCGCTACCTCTACACGCTGTCCCGCGAACCCGATGTGGTTGCCATCGAGACACACCGGGCCTACGACGTGTTCGGTCCGTACCAAATCCCGCGCATCAAGGGCACCTTCGCCCTCCACCAGCTCCGATTGCAGCTTGGAAACGACACCTTTCTCGAGGTCATGAACACGGTGCACCAGCGGTTCGCCAACCAGGAGATGACCAATTCGGATTTCCTGGCGGTGGTTCGAGAGGTGGCCGGGCGGGATCTTTCCACCGAGATCAACCAGTGGATCGAACACGAAGGTCTGCCGGTGCTGCGGCCAGAGGTGAAGGTCACCACGCGCAAGTCAATCTGGCACGTCGAGGTTGTTGTCCGGCAGGAGGGTCAGCCATACCGTCTCGTGACCGTTGTGGCCGTCACGGCCGGTGGCGAGCGTCGGCTGTATCGAATGGATCTCGAAGGCGAGACCAGCCGCGCGGTCTTCACCGTCGACAAACAGCCGACCCTGGTCGAGTTCAACGCGATCAACGACATTCTGGTGGACCATCCAAATTTCTACACATGGCGAAACTTCTTTGACGACTTTCATGACACGATCATCGTGTACGGCACCGGCCGCCAGGACGAGGCTAACCACACGCTAGCGCGGCGCTGGCAGGAGACCCTGGCCAACGCCTATGTGGAGATCTTGCCGCCGCTGGTCAAGGACTCGGAGCTCACGGCCGAGCAGGCCGAGTCCAGCGATCTGATCGTGATCGGTTCGCTGGATGACAACAATCTCCTCGGCCGTCTCGGCGTAGAAGAGCAGGTGACCTGGGGCAAGAACCACTTCACATGGCGGGGAACGACCTATTCGGATCCGGATCAGGGCCTTTTCCTGGTGATGGCGAATCCGCTGAACCCCGGACGGGCGGTCTATCTGGTGGCGGCGAACTCGGCGCTTGAGCTGTACGAAATGACCAAGACCTATACCCGTGGCATTCCGTCATGGGCACTCTTCGAAGGGGACGAGGTCACGACGAAGGGCTACCATCCACCGGAGGCCTTCCGATTCGAGCTATCGGGGGAGTGAGAGCGGCGAGGGCTCCCGATCCGGGTGGGCGGAATCCGCAATCTTCAATTCGCAATTCGCAATGGTCGGCGGAGGCAATACTCGTATCTCGCATCCGTCTGGGCGGGGGATCCCATAGCCCATAGCCCCATAGCCAGGTCGGGTGAGGGACCCCCTACTTCATCACGTAGATCTGCTCGATGAGGTCCATGCTGATGGGGTAGCCGAGGGCTCCGCCGCCCATCCGTTGGGTCACCCGCAGAGAATTGCCGTTGATCTCGTCCAGCGTGACGCGCAATACGGTCCCGTCCTTCATGTGGAGTTCCACCAGCTCTTCGGTGTAGGCGCCGAGACTCGCGAGGTTTGCAAGCGGCACCCACTCCACCTTCTCACCGAGTACGGTGCCGGCGGGCGGCGGCTGTTCGGTTTCTTCTTCAGCCGCGAAATCCTCAAGACCGAAATCCGCCGTGGGTTCCGGCTGCGGTTCGACGGTCGGATCGGTGGCGCCGTCGTCCGCCACAGGGGCTGGAGATGGCTGCTCGGCCTCATCGCCGTGCGGCAGGTCCGACACCTGTGGCTGGTTCATGTCGAGCGACTCGAACTCCGCCATTGCAGATGTGGCCATCGATCCCACGAGGATGAACCCGGCCACGCCGGAAACCAGCATTCCAGTGATCATGATCAGGAATCCAACCCGCGCTTCGTCCCAGTACTTGACCAGAAAGACGATCAACGGGATCACGAGCCATGAGAGGAAGAGGATCGCCAATCCCCAGCCGATGCTCTTTTTGAAACCGAGGACCAGAAGCATCACCCACCCGCCGAGGTACAGGATGCCGCCGATCGTGAGCAGCACGTACGCGCCAGTGATCACTTTGTAAGTCTCCTTTGCCGTCCGGTCATCGATATGACTCGCTGCACGATGGTTGCTTCAAGTTTACACAAGCTCCGCGGACCGGCAAAGGAGAACCACTCTGAAGGGCGGGTCGTAAAAGGGGTATCCTTGCCGGTGGGCATCCCCATGGTTCCGGTACAACGGAACACAGGAGAAAGGACATAGGGTGCGGGGAACAACGGTGCTGACGACGATTCTCATGGTGGTGGCGGTGGTGACGGGCATCTCGGGCGCGGGGGAAGTTCCGAAAAGCCGACAAGATCCTGGAGACGGTTCTGCCGCCCACCAGGAACGGCTCGACGATCCGCCGGCGCCGGTGGTGGAGCAACCCGGCGTCAAGGGGGCCCTTGTCCCAACCGTCGTGGAACGCAACGGCTACACCAGTGTCCAGGTCAACGTGGGGGCGGGGGGCGGCAATATCACCGGGGACGCTGCAAACGAGCCGTCCATCGCGGTGGACCCCAATGCGCCGCTCAGAATGGCGGTGGGCTGGCGCCAGTTCGACAGCATCACCTCGAACTTCCGTGAGGGGGGATGGAGTTGGAGCGCCGACGGCGGCCGAAGCTGGGCCGAGAGACGGGTTCTCGAAAACAACGTGTTTCGGTCGGATCCGGTTCTGGCGTCGGACAGCGAGGGGCGATTCTACTACTACAGCCTGATCTCCGACGGCGGGGTCCTGTGCAGCATGTTCCTGTCCGACGACAATGGCGAGAGTTGGTTTGGACCCATCGACGCCTTCGGCGGAGACAAGGCGTGGTTCACCGTGGATTCCGGCGCAGGTCCCGGTCACGGCAACGTCTACGTGAGCTGGGCGCAGGCGTCAAATCAATTCGGCGTTCGCACCTTCATCCGCAGCTTCGACGGCGGCTTCAGCTACACCGAGCCCATCGCCACCGAGCCGACGCCCACGTGGGGCACGCTCACGGTGGGTCTTGACGGTGAACTCTATGTGGTGGGCAACGCCAACTACGATCGGGACCGATTTGTGGTCCATCGCTCCTTCAACGTGGCGGATCCGACTGCTGAACCACCGGGTTTCGATATGGTCGAAGTCGACCTCGGTGGCGCCCAACGGACCGGCGGGGAGTTCCCGCTCGGATCCCCCAACCCGGCCGGATTGACCGGCCAGGTCTGGATCGACATCGATCGATCGGAGGGACCGAACCTTGGCAACCTGTACATCGTGTCGTCGGTGGAGCCGACCGAGGGGACCGATCCGATGGATGTCCATTTCGTCCGGTCCACCGACGGCGGTACGACCTGGAGCGATCCGATCGCCATCCATACCGACGACCGAGACGCGTGGCAGTGGTTCGCCACCATGTCGGTGGCGCCCAACGGCCGGATTGACGTGGTGTGGGTCGAATCGCTGAACAACGCTGCCCCCAACATTGGCGAACTCTATTACTCGTCCTCGTGGAACGCCGGCTACACCTGGTCGCAGCCCGTCGTCGTCTCGCCGGTGTTCGATAGTTGGCTGGGTTGGCCGCGTCAGGACAAGATGGGCGACTACTACCACATGGTCTCGGATCTGGTTGGGGCACATTTGATCTACGCCGCGACCTTCAACGGTGAGCAGGATGTCTACTACCTTCGTCTCGGCGACACCGATTGCAATTCCAACGGGATCGGCGACGGAATTGACCTACGCTCCGGTTGGGCCGATTGCAACTCCAACGGCCTCATCGATGGCTGCGAGATCGACGGTGGGACTGCCATCGACGACGACGGCGACGGCGTCATCGACTCGTGCCGCCTGCCGCCACTTCGACCCGCGGGGCGGCTCATACCTTAGACGAATTACGAATTACGAATTTCTGATATCGGACTATGCGATGCCGAGGGCCGTCAACGACGCCTTGATCGCCGCGATGACGATGATGACGGCGAAGATCCTCTTCAGCGTGGACGGCGACAGTCGGGTCAGCGACAGATGGGCGCCGACGAGACCTCCGATGAGCACGGCCAGTGAGAGCGGCAGCACGAAGGCCAAATCGAAGGTGCCGCGGATGCCGTGGGCCGCGAGGCCGGCCACCGAGAGCGACAAGACCGTGGCGGAGGTGATGGCGGCGGTCTCGCGAGGATCGGCCCAACGGGCGAGCAGGATCACCGGCCCGAGAAAGATCCCGCCACCGATCCCGAGCATGCCGGAGGCGAGCCCGATGGCGATGCCGATGACCGGGGCCAGCGTCCACAGCACCAGGGGCCGAGGTGGCCGGAGGTCGTCGGAGTCGTCGGCGGCGGAACGCAACATGGCGATGGCCACAAGCACAAGGGCCACCGCGAGCAGTCCGAGAAAGGTGCGACGGGGGACCTGGAGCAGACCTCCGAGAAAGGCCGCCGGGATCGCGAAGATCAGGAACGGAGCCAGCAGGCCCCAGCGGATTCGTCCGGCCATTCCGTAGCGCACCAGGGCCGCCGATGTGACCACGATATTCAGCGTCAGAGCGGTGGACGGCATCAGCTCGTATGGCACGCCGAAGAGCGTCATCAGAGCCAGATAGCCGCTGCCGCCGCCCAACCCCACCGAGGCATAGGCCAAGGCCACCAGAGCAAACAACGGTATGAGCAACAACATCACAGCCGGTGACATGGTGTTTCGACTATGGCCGAGACGGATGAAGCATGCAAATCAGACCTTGGGAAGCGTACTTTCGGCGGCCCATCGTGGAACCGATGGGGGAGCGATCTGATGATCGCCATTGACCACAGAAGGGGAGCGGCTGCAGATGATAGAGGGGCAACGTCGAGTTCTGGTGGTTTCGGGCGACCCGGTTCGTGAACCGGAGTTGATGCGTCTCGTGATGCCGCCCCTGGTCCAGTGCGGGTGTCTGACCGAACGTGCGGCCAATGGATATGGGGCCACCGCCGTTCTGGAACAGATTCGGTTCTCACTGGTGGTGGTCGGGTACCCGCTCGCTGAGCCGCCGCTGAAGGCTCTGATCAAATCCATGAGGTGGAAGGAGGCGGCTTGCCACCGGACGCCCCTGCTCATTGTGTCCTGGCCCGAAGGACTGTGGGAGGCGGAAGACTATCTCAGTCGAGGCGTCAACCGTGTGCTCCGGCACGACGCGACCGACCGAGAGGTCAAGAGGGCACTGGACGAGTTGTTGTTGGTTGAGCCGAGGGTCCGCTACACCACACTGGTGAAGATCGAAGTGCCGCACGCCGGCCGGGTGGAATCCAAAATGGCCCAGGTGGACAATCTGTCCACGTCAGGGATGTTGATCCGTGGTCCGGAACATGTGCAGAGCGGAACGCCCTTGCCCTTCGAGATGCCCCTGTCAGGCGACCCGACGCCGATTCGAGGGATGGCCGAGGTTGTGCGGTCAACCACCCGCGAGCGTGAGGGGGTGACAGGATTCGCCGCCCGCTTTGTCCACATCGAGGACGATGGTGCGACTCGGCTCGAACAATTTGTCGAGCGGCGCATTGGGAGCGAAATCTCAAAGGCCTGAACCCCCACCCCCCCGGTGTAGGAAGGGTAAAGGGATTACGACATCCCGAGTCCGTTGCCGTTACCGGTCCCGACTGGAGATCGAAGAACCAAGAACAAAGACCCCCGCCCACCCGGTAACCCCACAGATCACACAGATCAGCACTGATGGGGATCGATTCGCCTCAAACCGTCCGGAGCGCCTTTGTAGCGCAGGCGTCTCGCCTGCATGATCCGCTAGAATTTAGAGCCGTGGTTTTTCAGCGCGCCCATCTCCCCGATGCCCCCCCCCAACTTCTCTCCTCCCCCATGGTCGGCGATTCGAGGAGAAAAAGGGCCCTGCCTCACGCCGATGTTGTCATTCTGAGCGAGCGGCGATTCGTCTCGGCGAAGTGTGAAGCACGGATTGGGAAGCCGCGAGTCGAAGAATCTGGGCGGGGGATCGGGAATCTGGAGTCCGGCATTCGGCATCCGGGTGGGCGGGGTTTTTCGAATTTCGAATTTTTAGATTTTTCTGCGTGCTGCTGCGGATATAGTTGGTGCCGTGAAACCTGAAGCGATTCTCTACGACCTGGACGACACCTTGTTGGTCAACTCCATGGACACTTTCGTGCCCGCCTATCTCGGGGTACTCACGGAATTCATGGCTGATCACGTCGAGCCGAACAGGCTCACCGAATCGCTGCTGGCCGCCATTCGCCTCATGGACAGGAACACCGACTGGACGCGCACCAACGCGGAGGTCTTCTTCGAGGCGTTCCTGCCGCCGTTGGGCCGGCCACGGTCGGAGATACGATCGCTCTTCGAACGCTTTTATGCCGAGGTCTTCCCAAAGCTCGAGCGGTTGACGCGACCGGCCGACGGGTCCGAGGCTGCGGTCCGGTGGGCCCGGCAGGCGGGCCACATTGTTGTGGTCGCCACAAATCCCATGTTTCCCCAGACGGCCATCGAACAGCGCATCCGGTGGGCTGGCCTGGAGCCCGAGAGATTCGACCTGGTAACGACCATCGAGCACAGTCACGCCACCAAGGCTCAGGTTCAGTATTACAGCGAGATTGCGGCAGACCTCGGTGTCGAGCCCACTCGTTGCGTGATGGTGGGCGACAATTGGCAGTGGGACGTGGACCATGCCACGAGGGCTGGAATGGCCGCGTGGTGGATCGCGGATCGTTCGATGAACCGACCCGATCCCGATCTTCCGATCCTTGGCCAAGGTCCCCTCACCGACTTTGTGACATTCGCCGAATCCAAATTGTGATCATCGAATTTCGAATTTCGAATTTCGAATTTCCTCGATCCTGCCTTGACCCTGATTCTCAGAACCGCGACACTGTGGAGTTATGAACGAACTCATCCTCATCGTCGATGATGAACCCGGAATCCTGACGGCATTGTCCAACATTCTGAAGGACGAGGGTTTTCGTTGCATCACCACCACCAGCGGAGAAGAGGCGTTGGAGCTGTATGAACGTGAGAAGCCCGATGTGGTCTTCCTCGACATCTGGCTGCCGGACAAGGACGGTCTGGAAACCCTCCAGGCGTTGCGCGAGATGGATCCCACCGCTGCCGTAATCATGATGTCCGGACACGGCACCTCCGCGACCGCGGTCAAAGCGGTCAAGATGGGCGCTCAGGACTACCTCGAAAAACCCCTCGCCTACGATCCCACTGTCGAAGCGGTGCGGTCAGCCCTGAGGGTGCGACGGCCCGATGCGACCAGTGTCTCGACCGATGTTCTCGACCTGGAACGGGCGCGGATCGATCCCATGGCCGCCATCGTGCCGCCGCCGTCTCTGCCGCTGCTCGTCGAAACCGATCAGCCCCAGCGGACGATCCGGACCAACTCGGTGCTCTACGGACTCGGGCTGCACTCGGGAGGCAGGACCGGTATGGTCATGCAACCACTTCCGCCGAACAGCGGGATCCACTTTCTCACGCTGCCGCGCAATACGCTGATTCCGGCCCACGTGGGATTGGTGGCGGAGACCGACTATGCGACGACCCTCACCCTGGGAGGGGAGAGTATCCGTACCGTCGAACATCTGCTGTCGGTGCTCCATGCTTACGGAATCGGCAATCTCCTGATCAAGGTCCACGGCGAGATTCCGGTTCTGGATGGTTCGGCGGTGGCTTTTTGCAAGCACCTGGAGGAAGTGGGTATCGAGGAGCAGGATGCGCCGAGGCGTGAGGTCGTAATCGACCGGCGGTACGAGATCGACGCCGGTCCCGACAGGTCCCTTGTGATCGAGCCGTCCGACGTATTCTCCGTGTCCTACGAGCTCGACTATCCGCCGCCCATCGGGAAGCAGTTCTGTGATTTCACGCTGACGAGCCCGGAGGCGTATCGGGACGAAATCGCGCCCGCCCGCACATTCGGTTTTATGAAGGACATCGCGATGATGAATGAGCTCGGTCTCGGTTCGGGGGGACGGCTGGACAACTTCATCCTGGTTGGAGAGGACAACGTCATCAATACCGAACTCAGATGCCCGGACGAGTTCGTACGCC
Organism: uncultured Holophagae bacterium; assembly: GCA_963797055.1. Taxonomy (GTDB): domain Bacteria; phylum Acidobacteriota; class Thermoanaerobaculia; order Thermoanaerobaculales; family Sulfomarinibacteraceae; genus FEB-10. The sequence goes on along the minus strand of CAWCOD010000019.1, from coordinate 469,423 downwards.
ACAAGATTCTCGATATCATCGGTGACCTCTACCTTCTCGGCTATCCGATCCGGGGCAAGGTGACCGCGCGGTTCACCGGCCACAGGGACAACATCTCGTTGCAGCGCAAGATCCTCGAGGAGGTCGGAGCGTAAATTCCAGCTGATCACTGCCGCGATCCCTGATTGCCGTCGCTGCCGCTGCCCCCAGAATCCGGGTCCTTGCGTTCGATTCGATTCACTGACTTCGACGCGCCCATCTCCCAACCGCGCTCCCCGCGGGAGCCACCCCTAACACTGTTCAGGACTCAGGTATTTGGAGAGCCTCGATGCGATCAACCCGAAAGTGTCAGAAGTGGCACGCCCGATCAACGCGACCTCACGCGATCCGGGTGGGCGGAGGAATCTCAATCTGCAATTCCCAATTCGCAATGGGTGGAGGGGGATCTTGGATCCTGGATCCGTGATCAACCCGATGGGTCGGATGCTACGCGACCAAGCAAGACCACCCGGGACGCCCCACCCGCGAGATCGCGGGTGATCCGGATTCCCTCGGGCAGGACCTCGGCCACTTCAGCGTGTTCCGGACACTCGAAACACGCCACGCCGGACGGGGCTATGAGTCCCAGTTGGAAAGACTTCGCCAGTGCGTCGAGGCCGTCCCGCCAATCCTCGAAGGGCGGATCGGCCCACGCGATCTGGAAGGTCCAATTGTCGGAGGCCAGATCGGCCACCGCCCTGGCCGCGGGACGGCGGACGAGATGGACGCGGTCTCGCGCGCCGAGAGCGTCGCGGTTGGAAGCGATGAGAAGTGCGGCCGCCCGATGGTGCTCCACGAAGACGACCTCGGCCGCGCCCCGTGACAGGGCCTCGAAACCCACCGCGCCGGTGCCGGCGAAGAGGTCCAGCAGTCGGGCGCCAATCACCTGATCGCCTAACACGGCAAAGACACGTTCCCTGAGAGCATCGGGGGTCGGTCGGATATTCGTGTTCCGTCCCGGACCCTTGAGACGCCGCGACCGCCATTCGCCCCCGGTGATCCTCACGGCTGGTCGCCCACGACCTCGAAAATGACATTCTTGCGCTGGTCTGCGGAGATGACCTCGTTGATGTAGGTGTCGTCGTGCTCGACGACGATGGTTCCGTCGCGCTGCACGTCCACCACTGTGGCGGTGCCGCCATTCCTCAACTGGACTTCGTCCCCGATCGCGGGCTCCCAGCCCTCGATCCCTGCGCCCGTGGGCTCGTGGGTCATGACGAAGTGTTCGAGGTCGTCCAGGGTCGAAAGCAGCCGCGTCGTAGCGAGGCTGTTGATCGTCATAGATGAATAGCTGAACTCGACGGGAGCCTCGGGCCCGACGTGCAGAGTGACCACGCCCGTGCCGCCCGATCCCTCGGCGGTCGGGTACTCATCAGCCTCCGCGAGCGCTTTGGCATCCTGCAACAGCGCCGTGAGGTAGCCCGTGTACTCGACGGATTCGAGCTGGACCTGGCGAAAGAAGATCCGTTCTCCGTCGCGGTGTCCCGACACAACCACCATCCCGTTGCTGAACAGAGTGGTTCGGACCTCGCGATCGCGAATCGTCAGGAATCGTTCCACAACCGGGCTCGGTGCGATATTCTGAGCATTCACAACGACCGACAACAGCACGGCGGACAACAGGCTTGAACCGATCTGCCACCGCCGGAGGGAGCAACGCCGGGTGCTTTCGCTGTTCATCGGACCTCCCCGAGAATCACTTCCGCCCGGGCCGCCTCCAACGCGAAATCGTGGGCCTCCTCGGCGTTGATCTTACCGTCCACCAGTGCGTCACGGGCTTGTGTCAGGGCCCTGCCCACGTGTGGCCCCGGAGGGACACCGGCCGCCACCAGCTCGCTGCCGGTGACCGGAGAATCGATGCGAGCCAGAGCCTCTACAGCGTCCGCCAATCGTCTTCGGTCGGACATTCGGAGGTCCGCCATGGCCAGCAACACGGCCTCGGATGATCGCCCCTCAAGGTGGTGCAAACGCGCTGAGGTGGACAGAGCAGGGTCGGTTGCCGCCGCAACCATGTCCCGAACGGCGCCCGGCAGCTCCAACATCTGTCGCCTCAGATCGCCGACCAGCTGAAGACGGTCGGCGAGCCGTTCGGCCGCACCAGCGGGCGCCCGGTAGACGAGGGCGCCAAGATAGAGGAACCAGGATTTTGGGGGTGGGCCGAGTCGCTCCAGTTCGTACCAGGCCTGTTGGCCCTCGACCCCGAGCAGGTAGGATCTGAGGTCTTCACTCCAGACGAAATCCGTCGAAATTGTCGGCAGCAGTCCGAGCTCAGCAAGGAGACCCAGAGACGGCGTCGGATGGGGTTCCGACAGCAGGTTTTCCAGCTCGCGACGGAGCCGTTGACCCGAGAGACGATCGAAGACCCCTTCGCCGATGGCGGTGGAAATCAGGTGCCGGGTGTCCGCCGCGATGGAAAAACCGAGACGCCGGGCGTATCGAATGGCGCGAATCGCCCGTGTCGGGTCGTCGATGAACGAAAGTGAATGCAATACCCTGATGTCGCGTCTTTGTAGATCCTTGCGGCCGCCGAAGAAATCCACCAATTCGCCGTAGCGATCGCCGTCGAGGGCCACAGCCAAGGAGTTGATCGTAAAATCCCTCCGGTAGAGATCCTGTCGGATCAGGGAAGTCTCCACCTCGGGCAGGGCCGCCGGGGTCCGATAGAACTCGGTCCGTGCCGACGCCACATCCGCCCGATGTCCGTCGGGGAGGGTCACCACAGCGGTCAGGAATGGTGCGTGAGGGTGTGATCGCCCACCGACCCGTTCCGCCAGCGCAGCGGCGAAGGCGATGCCGTCTCCCTCGACCACCAGGTCGACGTCCTCGTTGGGACGGCCGAGCAGCAGGTCGCGAACCATTCCTCCGACCAGGAAGGCCGGGATCCCCTGTTCATCGGCCACCTCCCGCGCGGCGGCGAGCAGATCCAGAACCCATGGTGGCGGCATCTCCCGCATCAGACGAGTGATCGACTGGGTGACCGGGCGGGTTCCCGCCATCCTGTGGTCGAGCACGGATCCGGCGGCCGATTGTCCCTCGAAGAGCTTTCGAAACAGCTCCATCCGGGTGATGATCCCCATGGGTTCGCCGCCGTCCTCGACCACCGCGAAACGGTAGGGACGCTCCAAGAAGAGATCGCGAAGAGTGGTCAGGGGGGCCGCGGTATCCACCACCAGCAGATCGGGCTGCATCACGGATTCCAGCGGCCGATCGGCCATGCCGTGGCTGAGGGCGCGATCCAGGATCTGACGGGTCACCTTGCCCACCAGCCGGTCGCTTCCCGGGTCACGGACCGGCAGGGCGTTGACCCGAAGCTCGTTGAGCCGGTCCTTGGTTTCGCAGACGGTGGCGTCCTTGTCGGCGCTGAAGATCTTCCGGACGGCGATATCGCCGGCGGACCTGGGAGGCGGCAACTCGCGGTCGAGGACCTGTAAGAGTTGCTCGCGGATCTCGATCGGCATCCTGTCGGAGATCCGCGCGGATGCGGCGGTGGGGTGGCCCCCGCCACCGAAGTCCTGGGCGACTCGGCCCGCGTGGAGTCCATCGATCCGTGACCGGAAGATGAGGTTCACATTGGGCGGACGGACCAGCATGGCCACACCGACCGGGATCTCAAAGGTCTCAACCCAACGGTGGACCACGAACGCGGCCTCCTCGTGGTAGCGGTCCACCTCCACCATGGACAGCGCCACCGGGATGTCGTGGATGCGAATCTCCTCAGCGGACTCTGCGATGCGGTTGAGCAGCTGGAGTTGGTCGGGCTGAAGGGCCTTCATGACCCAGCGACGGACCCACTCCAGGGACCCACCATGCTCGAGGAGCCATGCCGACAAGCGAAGATCCGTGGCGGTGGTCTCCCGGTAGGAAAGACTTCCGGTGTCCTCGTAGATGCCCATGAGAAGCAGCGATGCCTCTTCGGGAGTTGGAATGAGATCTCGCTGCTGCATGAGTTCGGCAACGATGGTGCAGGTGGCGCCCACCGGACGGGAGATGAGTTCCCGAGCGCCGAGGAGGTCGACTTCCGTGGCGTGGTGGTCGATGACCGTCGTCGGGCAGCTGTCACGCTGGATCAGATCCCAGACTTCGCCGAGTCGGGCCGGGTTCCGGGTATCGGCCACCACCGCGTGTTCGAGGGTGTCGTGCCGCGCCTGTCGCATCTTGACTTCCGGGTACGGCAGCTTCGTGTCTTCCAGAAACCTCCGTACGGCGGCCTCCTGCGACCCCGGGAAAAGTACGGAGTGATCTGGATAGAGGCGCACCGAACACACCGCCGCGGCGAAAGCGTCGAAGTCGGCCGACAGGTGGGTGGTGATGATGCGCATGGGTCCATTGTATGGAATGTGGATTGAGAAGGGGGAAATGAAAGCCGGGAGACTCGGGGTGGCTGGGGGAAATTCGAAATTCGAAATTTGAAATTCGGAATTCGGAACACCCAACTCGGGTCAACGCACCACGAGTCAATCGACAGACAGGTCCTCCGCGAGTCGCTGGTAGGCGGCCAGCCAGAATGCGGCCGGATCTTCATCCGGGGCCGGTGGCGAGATCGGGCATGAGGCCATGGCTTCGACAACGGGAGTGCCTTCGAGCGCCTCGATGGTGTGGGCTGCCGCGGCTCGTTCCGCTTCCTTTTGCCTGCGGTAGTCGGTGGCGTGCCGGAGGGCCTCGCGATACATGGAGTCCATGGTTGCGGTGGGGAAGTCCCCCGGTTCGGCTCTCCGGCTGAACCGGGCTGACGGCATGGATTCCCGGATCTCGGCGCCCGCTGCTCGCGATTTGAGCAGGCAGTTGTATAGCTGGAGCCGGCAGGCGAGGTGTCGCTGCAGGTCGGGCTGCATGAGGGGCATCGCCGCAGCCGCCGCGATCATGATCTCGGACCTGCTTCCGGTTGAGGAGTTGAGGTCGCCACCGGCAATGGTCCGTGAGCCGAAATTCGAATACCAGTCGAGCATGGCCGGGGCGAGCAGCGGATCCGCCCCCCCGACCAGGACGTTCTGGCGCTCGGTGTCGAATTCGTTGAAGAGGATCAGGTCGAAGACCCCGTCGAGGGTCTTCCGATCCACCCTACGCCACCAGGAATCGGAGAAATCCAATAGAACCCCGCCGCCAAACAGCGGCTCTCCGAGCTCGATGTCGCCGTGGAGTCCAGGACCGCGCTCCGACGCCCGATGGCCATAGGATTGCCGGGTTCGAACCACCGGTGAAAAGAACCTCAGATCGATGGAGTAGGGGTGGTTTGAGAGGTCCTCGATCATCAGCATGGGCGGCACACTGTCGAGAGATCGTATGGCGAGAAGCACTGCGTGGACAACTCTCAGATTGCCCAGGGGGTCGCCGGACCAGTCATGGTTGATGACCAGATTCGCGTCGTGCAACAGGGTGGGCTCGATCAGCGACTCTCCGTCCACCAGGGCCAGCTCGATCCGCACCGGATGGCCCGCCAGCCCAAATCGCCACGAACCCTCGTTGTCCCGCCGAAGGTCGGAGATGCGTTTGGTCCGAGAGAGCTCATCGAGAATGGCCGACAGGTCTTTGCTGACCGATCCGTCGATCTCGGTGAGGACGAGGCCGCAGGGTGCCCCGGCAGGCAGGAGTTCACACAAGGCCAACGGTGCCAGGTGCGAGCCCGAGGCCAGGTAGAGGATCCGCGACGGTCGGCCTGCCGGGGGGAGTGCCGAAACGAGCTCCACCATAGCCTCTGCGTTGCGGAGCTGGTGGAGTCGTTCGAGCCGCTCTCGCTCGTCAGTCCCGTCGACGATCTGCGTGCGAAGGTCGTTTTGGTAATCGATGACGACCCCGCAGGTTTCCTCGGTGGGGTGGGGACCCGCGCCGACGGCCGCCACGGTCGCCAGGATCGCCGCCATCCAGGTCCGCTGGAGAAGAACTCGTTCCACGTGCACATTCTGTCACGGCGTTGACACCGGTCCGGGCCGATCGTACGCTGCGACACCGGAGGATGGGTCGTGTTTCGAATCAGCGCAGTGATCGTCGCCGTGTTCTTCATGTGGGCCGGGTCGGTGACCGGCGAGGAGAAGACTCTGGCCCCGGAATCGTCGTTGGACCGTTGCGTACGGTTGGCCGTGGATGGTGGCTCCGATGCCCTTGGCGCCTGCCGAGAGGCACTCTCCGTATCTCCCGATGACCCTGAGATCGGACGGCTGGCGGCCGAGTTGGAGTTTCAGTTCGGCGATCCCGCGACGTCGGCCGAGATCTGGGCTGAACTCATCGAGCGGGACGGGTGGCGACCGGAGCTGGCTCGGGGCCAAGCCATGGCGCTATGGCGGGCCGGGGATACGGAATCGGCCGAACCTATACTGAAGGATATTGTCGATCGTGTGCCTTCAGCAGGTGCATCCTTGGATCTCGTGAATTTTCTGCTGGCCATGGACCGGAACTTCGAGGCGGCGACGTCGGCCTCTGCGGCGGCCGGACTCTATCCGGCCCTCTGCAAGATTGAAGAGGCATGGGGCCAGGCTCTGGCCGCGATGGGGGACGACGGTGAGGCTGCCACCCACTTCTCTCGCGCCGTGCAGAAGGGTTGTGCGCCTTACGGATGGACCCGTCTCGGGCCGGTTCCGACGCGGCTTGATCGGACACCTTACCAAGCCTTGCTCGTGCCCGCTGAGCTGGTGTCCGGGCTCGACGACCTGGATGACGACCAATGTCTGCGCCGATTCGAGCTCCTGGCCCCGGTGATGTCGCCGGCGGCGGCGCCGGCGGTCACCGAGCAGGTGATGACTCGTTCCTCACAAGAGATCCAACTCGCGGGCTTGGGCCTGTTGACCGTTGTCGGGGCGGAAGGAATGGCGTCCTGGGAGAGGACCCTGGCCTCGGACGACCTGGTGATTCGGAAACAGGCGTTGCGGAGGATTCGGCAGCTCGACGACCCGGCGTTCATCCCCCTGCTCGAACACCACCTCGAAAGCGAGGCTCTCCCGGGCAACCGGAATCTCACGGCCCTCACGTTGGGCGAACTCTTGCTCGAGGGATCCGACACCGAACGAGGCCGGGCCCTGCTCGAGACCATTCCTGAGGATGATCCGTCGTACCCCCAGGCGATCGGAGCCCTGCTCACAGACGGGGACTGACGAATTCTGGTAGGATTTATCGCGCCGGCATCGGTCGCGCCACGGGCTCGCAATATGAAACTCGCAGTGGAGAGCGGTCGCGCCGGTAGGGGCCGGAAGACGTCGCCCATGGGAGGGATCATGAAGCGTACTGGATGGCTGGTCGTGTTCGCAGCGGCGGTTCTGCTACCCGTGATGGCTCAGGCCTCGGAGGATGTTCCTCAAGAGGTGCTCGAGCGCTACTGGGAGTGCCGGGAACGGCACGACCTCGACTCGATCCGGGATCTGCTTTGGGTGCACAACAACGTCGAACGGGTCGATGCCTCGATCTACGGCCTTCCAACCGATGATTTTGACGATCGGTCGTTGCTCACCATCCAGGAGCGCCTCGACTTTCGAGCTGAAAAGGCCGCGATCGACGAGGAGATGGCGACCTCTGGACCCAGTCAGTACCCCCACTTTCTGCGTAAGGCGCTGGATGCGAATTACGAACGAACAGGGGTGCGGCCGGATTGTTCCCATATTCTGACCGACGCCGACCTCGAGCCGGAGGCCATGGAAGCCATCGGCAACGACTGGCCCGGCGACCTCAACCTGACTTCAGGTGACGCGAGTTCGCGCGGTGAGGTCCACGTCGCCGTCAACCCGTTGGCGGGGAACAACGTCATCGCCACCTCGGTGCCCGGCGGCACCTTCGAGACCTCCAGCTACCTGGCCACCACTTCGGACTGGGGTGAGACCTGGAATCTGGGCTCGGTGGGCAACAACGGGGGCTATGTTTGGGAGTGCGACCCGGTGACCTACTACCAAACGGCCACCGGCAACGCCTATCACGCCAAGCTGGCCTGCACCACCGGGACCTGTGCCACCTCCCACACCGTGGTCAGGCGATCCGAGGACAACGGCGTCACCTGGACCGACTGCGAGGACCGACCTGGATTCCAAAACAGCGAGGACCGCGAGTGGCTCGTGGTGGACAACAACCCGACCTCGCCCTGTTACGGAACCATCTACGCCACCTACCACAATCTGAACTCGGAACGGGTGGGATATTCGACCGACAATTGCGCCACCTGGTCCAATCCATGGACGATCACCGCGGTGTACAACGCCCTCGGTCCGGACCTCGGTGTCGCCCCCGACGGAACCGCCCTTCTGGTGTGGGACAACTATGGCAACGACACGCTCAGGTTCGCCAGCAGTTCGGATTGCGGTCAGACCTGGCAGCCCTTCGGTGGCCAGAACCTCTTCCCGAACAACGCCGGCTGGCACAGTGGCAGCATCCCGGCCCAGTGCCAGCGAGACGCCAAGAGTCAGCCCTTTGTGGACGCCGACCGAAACCCGGAATCGCCGTTCTTTGGCCGGGTCTATGTGGTGATGTTTACGTACAACCAGTTCTGTGCCACCCAGGCCAATTGGAACTGCGCCACCTGGGACTCCAACTGGACGAATTCCTGTAACTTCGACATCTTTTTCATGTACTCCGACGACAATGGCGCAAACTGGTCGACCCCGGTCAATCTCACCGAGGGTGACGGCAACAACGTGGACCATTTCCTCGGCATGGCGCGGGTCGACCCTGCGGACGGGACCGATCTACATCGCGTATCACCGCACCCGGCTCAACCCGGTGGCGGTGGAGGATCGCCAACGCAGCAACTACTTCGTCATGCGCTCCATCGACGGCGGCCAGACCTGGGAAGACCCGCTGCAGATCTCCACCCTCGAAGGTGACCAGCGGGTTGCCGGAGGGAACCCCTTCGAACGGGGCGACTACCAGGGTGTGGATGTGGCCAACGGGGTGGTGTGGCCGCTCTGGATCGACCGCCGTGAGACCACCGCAGAGGAAGAGATCGTCATCCGCAAGGTGTGTTCCGAGCCGGCCCACTGGAGCGAGCGGTCTCCCACATTCGTGCCGCCACCGGTGGAGATTTTCGGCAATACCACCCTGACCCTTCGGTGGGACGCGCCCGACATCTACTGGGGCGACGGCGATCAGAGCCCCGATGACCGTAGCGTACCAACTCTGGGTCGACGGTGCGCTGGCGGTGGATGACATTCCGTGGACCGCAACCTCGGTCAGCTATGAGCCGGGCGACACCGCAAATCACAGCTATGTGCTCCGCGCCATCAACCAGTGCGGGCTGACCAAGGACTACGCGACGGTGGACTACTCGGCCTGCGCCGACAATCCGTCAATCGGTGGATGTGACGCCTGACGGCCCGATGGTTCTGTGCAGCGGATCAGACCAGCTGCTCACGGCCACCGCCTACGGAGGGACGGGCGACTCCTTCCAGTGGACCCGGGACGGCGACCCGGTGGGCGGCGACAGCCGCCACCTACCTGGCCGCCGACAGCGGCACCCACCTCTACAACTGCGAAGTGGCCAACGCGTCGTGTGGCAGTGGGGTTTTCGATCTCGAGGCCACCCAGATCACCTGGCAGACGGCCCCGCTCTTTGACGGACTGCAGTCGGTGACCGCACCCGCCGACCGGCGCCTGCGCCCTGTTGTTGGAGTGGGATCCAGCCAGCCCGGTGTGCGCCGGGCCGGTGGTCTACAACGTCTACCGGTCCGAGACTCCGGGGTTCACTCCGAGTTCGGGAAATCAGGTGGCCACCGCAGTCACCGGAACGAGCTATGTGGATACCACGGGGCTGACGTCCGGCACCACCTACCACTATGTGGTTCGTGCTTTGGATACCTCGGTCGCCGCGGAGGAGAGCAACGCCGTGGAGCTGTCCGGCGAACCCTCATCTGACATCTTCACCCTGCTGGATGACGATTTCGAGAGCGGAAACCAGGGCTGGGTCTTCGAACTCGGTACGCCTCCGGCGGTCAACGGTGATTTCGTGATCGGCGATCCGGTGGGCACCGTGAGCAACTACGGCGCGCCTTCCCAACCCGAGGACGATCACACTCCCGGTGGGGTGAACTGCCTCTATACCGCCGAGAACCCCGACGCCAACGCCGGCGTGAACGACGTGGACGGAGGAGAGGTCATTGCCACCTCGCCGGTCTTCAACGGTGAGGGTATGAACCGGGTTCGGGTCAGTCTGTGGCGTTGGTTCTTCAACGAGGACAATGATGACGTCGGCGACTATTACGCGCTCGATGTCTCCAACGACGGAGGCGGATCGTGGACGACGCTCGAGGAGATCCCGGGATCGGTCACCAACGCCAATGTCTGGACCCAGGTGGCATTCAACCTCGAGGAATTCGTCGAGCTGACCGCCACGCTCCAGATCAGGGTCCGGGCGGCCGACGGGACCGGCGGCGGAGATCTCGTGGAACTTGCCATCGACGACGTGGAAATCCTCGGATACATGGGGTGCCTCCCGGTGGACGAGTACGTCTTATTCGATGGATTCGACAGCGGCGACACGTCGGGGTGGTCGGGCACGACGCCATAAGCGATGCGGGGTCTCGGTCCGCACCGGCAGCGTCGGCGGTCCCGCCGGCGGGTGGTGGAAACAACGAGCACCCCACGCGGGTTGCATGAGTCGATGCTGAAACACCGAGTCCGCTGTGTCGATTGTTGTGGCCGCGGCAGTGATGGCTGGCCCCTGTCTTCGGCGGCTGATGACACCACCCGGGAAGCTCTGCTCGAGTTGCCCCACGTGGTGGACGAGATCATGCACCGGTGGGACGTGCCCGGCGTAGCTCTTGCGGTGGTGTATGAGGGCGAGGTCGTCTTCGTGGGTGGATTCGGCGTCCGCGATCTGGCCGGACAGGAGCCGGTGACCGCCAACACCATCTTCTCCGCCGCGTCGACGACCAAGGCATTCACCGCCGTCGCCATGGGGATGCTGGTGGACGAGGGGACGGTCAACCTCGATCACCCGGTGAGGGCCCATCTTCCGGACTTTGCGGTTCAGAACGACCAGGCCAGCGCCGAACTGACGATTCGAGACCTGCTGGCCCACCGCACCGGAATGCGCCGCCACGACGCGGTGTGGTATCGCTCCGAGGCCAGCCGCGACGAGTTGATATCGAGGCTCGAATACCTCTCCCTCACCTCGGGGATACGAGAAAAGTTCTTCTACAACAACCTGATGTATATGGTGGCGGGAAGAGTGGTGGGCAAGGTGAGCGGCGGCACATGGGAGGAGTTTGTCGCCGGCCAGATTTTCGAACCGCTCGGGATGGAGCGCAGCGGGTTCGGAACCGCTCCCCTCGGACGACCCGGACGTGGCCCGGCCCTACGTACTTGACGCGGAAGGTGAGGTGGTCCCGGCCGTGCCCTACACAGGTTGGGCGATTGGCCCCGCCAGTTCCATCTACACGACGGCCGACGATTTTTCTCAGTGGCTGCGGCTTCTCCTCGGGAATGGCGTTTTCGACGGCCGTCGGCTCCTGAGCCCGGAGTTTTCCCGAGAGATTTTCACTCCCCAGATGGTGATTTCAGTGCTTGGCCCCGAAGAGGAGCCCATGACGACCTACGGACTCGGGTGGTTCGTGCAGACCTATCGGGGCCGGTTGATGGTCTGGCACACGGGGTCCATCGACGGCTACTATTCCATGGTCTCGCTCCTGCCGTTGGACGGTCTCGGCGTCGCCATCCTGACCAATCGATCGAATCACTTCGTTCCCGAAGTCGTCTCCCGCTGGGTCTTTGACCGTTTTCTCGGCCTTCCGGAGATCAACTGGAACGAGCAGCTCGAGTTCCGCGAAGCCACCATCCAGAATGCACAGAGCGAGGCGGTGGCCGCCCGCGAGACTATCCGAAAAATCGGCACCTCTCCCTCCGCCCCGACCGGCAACCTCGCCGGCCGGTACCGCCATCCGGCCTATGGGGATTTTGTTGTCAGTGATGACGGGGACGCCGGTCTCGATGCGCGTTTTCACGGCATGACCGGCCCCCTCGAGCACTTCCACGACAACGCCTTCCTGTTCAAGCTGGACAGATACGAGCTCCGCGACGAATTCGTCATTCGCTTCCAATTCGGGACCGACGCTTCGGTGCTCTCCTTGGCCGCGACCATGGAGGATGAGGTCGCGCCAGTCGTGTTTATGCGGATGTCGGGCGATCCTCCCGAGGACCCGTCGATTCCGTAGCCGACTGAAGAACGCAGAACGCAGAACGCAGAGCGCAGAACGAAGAACCTCCACCCTCCCGGAGCGAACCAAGGCGCTGGGGTCAGGTCACCTTCGCTGTTTTTGGGGTGGGTGGGGGTTCACGATTTTCAAATTACGAATTTGGACTCTCGGATTTCGCGCATGTACCGGCGGTCGGGCGTTGGTGAAATCACAATTCGTAATGGGCAATTCGCAATGGATGGGCGGGTGGATGTGCGGCCGGGACGGCCGCCCCACAATGCCGACCCGGGCTGACGGCGGATCTGGAATCCGACATCTGGTATTCGGCATCCGGGTGGGTGGGGGTCTTCGTTCTTTGATATTCGTTCTTTGATCAAAAAAAGACCCGGGCCGAAGCCCGGGTCTGTTGTCTTACGACGGGTTGGAGATCAATACATTCCCATGTCGCCCATGCCGCCGCCACCAGGCATCGGCATGTCCTTTTTCTCCTCGGGGATTTCGCACACCAACGCTTCGGTGGTGAGCAGCAGACCCGAGATGGACGAGGCGTTGATCAGGGCGGTCTTGGTGACCTTTGCCGGATCGATGACGCCGGCCTTGACTAGGTCGGTGATCTCGCCGACCGCGGCGTCGAACCCGATGGCGCCCTTCTTGGAACGGATCTCGCGGACGATCACCGCGGCCTCTTCCTGACCGGTGTTGAGGATGATCTGCCGGGTCGGCTCCTCGAGAGCCCTGAGCAGGATCTTACCACCGGTCTGGACGTCACCAGTGCTCTCTTTGACGAACTTCTCGACCGTATCCATGGCGCGCAGGAACGCGACGCCGCCGCCGGGCACGATGCCCTCTTCCACAGCCGCCTTGGTGGCGTGGAGCGCGTCCTCGACGCGGGCCTTCTTCTCCTTCATCTCGGTCTCGGTCGCCGCGCCCACTTTGATCTGGGCAACGCCGCCGACGAGCTTGGCCAGCCGCTCCTGCAGCTTCTCGCGGTCGTAGTCCGACGAGGTGTCGTCGATCTGCCGCTTGATCTGCTGCACGCGACCGAGCACGGTCTCCTGCTTTGCCGAGTCGTTATCGTCCACGATGATAGTGGTGTCGTCCTTGTTGATGACGATTTTCTTGGCGGTGCCAAGGTCTTCCCACTGGACGTTCTCGAGCTTGATGCCGAGGTCCTCGGAGATCAGCTTGCCGCCGGTGAGGATCGCGATGTCTTCGAGCATGGCCTTGCGGCGGTCACCAAAGCCGGGGGCCTTGACGGCTGACACGTTGAGGGTGCCGCGGAGTTTGTTCACCACGAGGGTGGCGAGGGCCTCGCCCTCCACGTCCTCGGCGATGATCAAGAGGGGCTTGCCCTGCTGTGCGACCTGCTCGAGGATCGGGAGGAGGTCCTTCATGTTGGAAATTTTCTTCTCGAAGATCAAGATCTTGGCGTCGTCGAGAATAACTTCCATGCGTTCGGGGTCGGTCACGAAGTAGGGGGAGAGGTAGCCGCGATCGAACTGCATGCCCTCGACTACTTCGAGGGTGGTGTCGAGACCCTTGGCCTCTTCGACAGTGATCACGCCGTCCTTGCCGACCTTCTCCATTGCGTCCCTGATGATCTCGCCAATCTCGGTGTCGGAGTTTGCGGAGATGGTGCCAACGTGGGCGATGGCGTCACCGGCAACCGGCTCGGCCAGTTTGGAGATGCGCTCAACAGCCTTCCGAGTGGCCATGTCGATGCCCCGCTTGAGCTCCATGGGGTTGGCGCCGGCGGTGACGTTCTTGATGCCTTCGCGATAGATGGCCTGAGCCAACACGGTGGCGGTGGTCGTTCCGTCGCCGGCGACGTCAGAGGTCTTCGACGCCACTTCACGCACCATCTGTGCGCCCATGTTCTCCAGCCCGTCGGGGAGTTCGATTTCCTTGGCAACGGTTACGCCGTCCTTGGTGATGGTCGGCGAACCGAACTTCTTCTCGAGGACGACATTGCGTCCCTTGGGGCCGAGGGTCACTTTGACCGCATCAGCCAGCTTGTTGACTCCTGCGAGGAGCTTTGCGCGCGCGTCCTCAGCGTAAACGATCTGCTTTCCAGCCATGTTCAGGCCTCCTTACGAAACGATGATGGCGAGGATCTCGTCTTCGCGGACGATGGTGTGCTCCTCGTTGTTAATCTTGATGTCCTGGCCGGTATACTTGCCGATGAGGACCCGGTCGCCCTTTTTTACGTTCATGGGCAGACGCTTGCCGTCGTCGTCGAGCTTGCCGTCGCCCACAGCGACGACATCAGCCTCTTGCGGCTTTTCTTTTGCGGTATCCGGAATGATGATCCCTCCGCGCACCTCTTCGGTTGTTTCGGCGCGCTTCAGGAGAACCCGGTCGCTCAGAGGTTTCACCTTCATTTGTCTCTCTCCTTTCGAGTTGTTGATCGAATTTGGCACTCTACGGTGGCGAGTGCTAGGGGGCAATATAGTGCTTTCGTCATCGGCTGTCAAGGGCTTTTTGGAATTTTCTTAGTCAAATTGACTAAGATCTTGGCCTAAACAGTGTTGGCCATTATCTGATTTGAATTGACTAAGGTCTCAATGCTACTCGTCATGACGCGAAACCTCAGGTATCGTGTTCCATCAAAGAGACGGAGGAGGCGTCATGAAGCGACGGAATGTCTGGATCACCCTCGGAATCATCTGCGTGGCGGTTGGTGTGACCGCAGGAAGCCTCGATGATCTTCCTCCGTATGCGCCCGACGCAAATGCGGAACGTGAGAGCATTCCGGCGGTCTACAAATGGAACCTCGAGCGACCTCTACGTCGACGAGGTCCAATGGGAGACGGCATTCAACGAAGCCGTTGTCGAACTCGCGGAGCTCGGGGCTCATGAATGATTCCCTGACCGAGGTGGATGTCCTGGCCGACTACCTGGGACGGTTCTTCGATCTGGAGCTTGCCGGAAATCGCCTGACTCTGTACGCCAACCTCGGCTCCATCACCGACACCACCGATCAGGATGCCATTGCGCGCCATCAGCGAGCGCTGAGCCTGACAAACGCCATCATGGATGAAAGCGCCGTCCTCAGGGAGGCGGTCCTGGCCTTGTCAGACACCGATCTCGAGCGGTTCTATTCCGAGCAGCCGGACCTCGAGACCTTCAGTCCCGCCATCGATGGTCTGCGGCGCCGGGCTGATCGTGTGCTGGACGCCGAGGCGGAGCGGGTGCTCGGTCTCGCCGGCGACAACCTCTGGGCGGCCATCGACCTCAACGAACTGCCGTCGCCGGTGGAACGGGCGTTCCAGTCGTTGATATCCGAGATGCCCTTGCCCTCGATCACAAACTCCGATGGTGCCGACGTCCCTCTGACCTTCGCCAATTACGGCAGGTATCGCGCCTCCGGCGACCGGCGGGTTCGCGAGCAGGCTGTGGAGTCCATGTTCGCGACCATCCGACAGTACGAGAACACCTTTGCGGCGACCCTCGGCGGCCAGGCACAGCTCGACGTCACCTTCGCCCGCGCCCGTGGCTATGACACGGCCCTGGAGGCCTACCTCGACAAGGACGACATCGACCCGGCCGTCTACCGCACCTTGATCGAGACGGTACGCGCCCACGCCCCGGCCCTGCACCGTTATGTGGAGCTCCGCAAGGAGGTCATGGGTCTGGACGAGGTCCGGATCTACGATCTCTATGTGCCCCTGGTGGAAAGTGCCGCCCGCGATATGACCTATGTCGAGGGTGCGGAGGTGATCCTCGAGTCGCTGAAGCCCCTCGGAACCGAATACGTCACCGAAGTGGACCGGTTGGTGAATCCGGTCAACGGTGCTGTGGATGTCTACCCGTCGAAACGGAAGGAAAGCGGCGCGTTCTCGAGCTCGGTCTACGGCGTCCACCCATTCATCAAGATGAACTTCCAGGACGGCTTTGACGACGTGTCCACCCTGGCCCACGAGCTGGGCCACGCCATGCACACCCAGCTCACCAACGCCAACCAACCATACCTGTCCTCGAGATACTCGATGCTGCTCGCCGAGGTGGCGTCCACCACCAACGAGATGCTGATGTCGCAGTACCTCATCGCCAACTCTCAGTCCAAGGCCGAGCGGGCATGGCTGTTGACCGAGCTGGCCGAGGGCATTCGTCAGACGATCTATCGCCAGACGCTGTTTGCCGAATTCGAGCTCCGCCTGCACGAGCTCGTGGAGGCGGGCGAACCGGTGACAGCCGACGGGCTCAACGAGATCTACGCGGCGTTGATCAGGGACTACTACGGGCCCGATTTCACCCTGGGCGCCAACGATGGCATCGAGTGGGCCTATATCCCGCACTTCTACTACAAGTATTACGTCTACTCCTACGCCACCGGCATGGCCTCGGCCATCGCCATCGCCGACAAGATCGGCAGCGGCGAGCCGGGAGCCACCGAGGCCTACCTGGGAATGCTGAAGGGCGGCAACACCAGGCCGCCGGTGGAGATGCTCGCCGCCGCCGGAGCGGACCTTACCAAGCCCGACGACATCGCCGCGGCGCTCGAGCGCTTCGACGCCATAGTCACCGAACTCGAGGAGTTGTTGCTCGACGCCCAATTAGAAGCCTCGTCCGAGTTTCTCGTTGCATTCAAGGCTGAGTCGGCCCGCTTCGCCCGGGCCTCCCGCTCCAGGCTGACCCCACCGCTCCGAACCTCACCGAGCGATCTGTGGCGTCCGGTCGGGATCGACCTGCGCCATGGGGACGCGGACTGCAGCGTCGCGACGCGCCGGCCGGGTACCGGGTGTTGTGAGGGGTCCTCTCACTCTTCATAGTTTCATCGCGCCAAGCGCCCTCTCCGCCGGGTGTAGGACCCGCGCCTGCGTCGGGATGACCAGACGGTCTATCCCTCCTTGTCGCGGGCTCACACTGCACCGTAGACGGTGACCCTTGGCGCGATCCGCTGTGCTCCGCACATCGGCCGGCCCAGGTGCTTCCGAGGGTTGGAAGTCGGCCCGTGGCTCAGCCAATGACGGCTTCGGCACTGAGCCATCGAGTTCGCAGACCGAGATCCTGCGGCGGTCAGAGCGATGGACTGGTCGGGCGTGCGACCCGACCTTCTGCATCTGGGCCCCCGCGACGATGGCCTTCGCTCCTCGAGCCGCGCGACCATCACGCCTGTAGATCTCTTGGGCCCGATTGTGGGGGGGGCGTCCGCCGGCAGATCGGACGAAATTCTGAGCTTCGAATCGACCGCCCGGTCAGCGTGGGTGAAGTCTCGATGAGCCGAGGAATCCACCACCGTCATAGCCGGTCCTCCTTGTCCGCAGACCCTCGGTATCGATGCCGGGGCGAAGCCGCGCAATTCGGACAATGGAGCATCCGGTAGCAGCGAGATGACCCCGTGCCTCGCGACGACTCGAAGAACCGGGCCCTTCGCCAGATCCGGATGTTGCCGAATCTCCTTTGGGATCGACGATCTGGAATTTCGAGACACGAGGTGGGTGCCATGGGCGGATCCTCCGATTCACAATTTATCTTAATTTTATACGATCGATCTAAATTTCGTCTTCCCGCCCGCCGCCGATCCCTCGGGTGGTTGGGGGGAATTCAAAATTCAGAATTCAAAACTCAAAATTTCTGTGTGGCGAACATGTCGGTGCCAGGCACCGCCGAAGATGTGTCGACCTGGTGCTGCGATTCGATTTCGACGGTGCCTGGCACCGGCCCGCGCGTTCAATTCGGCACGATGACTTCGGCGCGCACCCACCCGCTCACGCCTTGAGATAGGTCTGTTTGAGCCGGAAGGTCAGATAGCCCACACCCATGAGCATGAATCCCAACAGAATCAGAGCGACGGGCCACCCCAGGCTGTCGGAGAAGTACTCGCCGGTGATCTTGGCGAGGTAGCCGCCAAAGAACAACGAGCCGATGACGAGCAGGATCATGCTCCTGACGTGCACGCTGAGATAGACAACCGCGAACACGAGACCCGGGAAGGCGAGTTCCCAGAAGATGTTTTGGTTCGGTTTCCACCCGCCGAGGACCATGGCCGTCCCCAGAAAGGCCAACGAACCGATGGCGTAGAGCGGTTCGGTGAGGACCTCGCGTCTGGTGCCGGAGAAGGCCCAGGCCAGGAGCATGAGAGTCAGGCCGACGGCCAGGATGCGGTACTCGATGAAGGTCTCCTGATCGAATCGGGGGCTGGGTCCGGCGATGTACTCGGTGATGGCGAAAAAGGCCCAGATGCCGTAACCGATGACGTAGACCAGCAGGCTGATGTTCCGGAACAGGAGGTAGGTGCCCAGGAAGACCCCGAGCAGGACGAGGGCGGTGAGGCTCTGGAGACCGAGCTTCTCCGGGTCGAGACCGGCCTCGTCCATGGCCACCGCGATTCCCAGCGGCAGCACGAGAGCCGCGATCAGAAAGAACGCCGGACCGGCGGCGCCCGACCTTGCCGCTCCAGCTGAACAGCACCCCCACGGTGTAGGCGGCCAGACCCGACCCCAGCGTCACCACGACGTGCATCACCGGGCCGAGGTCGTTCCAGACCTGGCCGATGAGCGCCACGATGCCGATGCAGATGACCCCGCCGCCGATGAAGAACAGCACTCGGGAGTACCGGTTCCGGCGGTCGTCTGCGGCGGCCCCGGAGATGCCGGCTCCATCTCGCGCCGCTGCCACGACCTCCGATTCGGAGAGTCCACCGGCGGCGGCCAGGTCGCGAATCGCCTCGAGAACAGTCAGTTTGTCCATTGCGCCTCCTCGACGATCCAGCCCAGAAAGATGAAGGTGCTGGAGTAGCCCCCGTCCGAGCCCACGGCAAGGTCGAGCTTGGTGGTGTGGGAGTCTTTCTTCAGATACCTGGTGCGGTAGTTGGTGGAGGACACGATGGGAAAGAAGAACTCGGCCTTGCGGCCATGAACGATCTCATACCCGTCGGGCGAGAGGTGCCCATTGTCGAGGCTCAATTGCGCCGCCTCGTCAAAGTTCAGCCGGGTGCTGGTGTTGGTTGCCACATCGTGGACGTAGAACTGAATTTCCGGAGTGCCTTGTGGTGGCGGGTATCGGGGCTCCTCGACCTCCTGCCGCGTCAGGTGGCCGTCCACCACCGCAAACCGTTCAGGACCATAGGGATAGCCCACCAGGTAGAGAAAGTCGTGGGACGGCGGCTCCACCCGCGAAAACGCACGCGGCAGGTAGATGGCGCCGGCGATGAACAGGATCATGGCCACCGGGATCAGAAGCCCGATGATCAGTGCGACGTCCTTGCTGCGCGGCGAGGTCATTCGCGCTCCCTTCGGATTTGTTTGGATCCGTTCTTCATCCATCATCGGTGAACGGGGGATGGGAGGCAAGGCGGGCGATCGTTCGGTCGAACATTCGAAATTCGAAATTCGTAATGGAGCGGGCGGGGGATCCGGAATCCGGGCCCTCGCGTTCGCTTCGATGCACTCGACTCGACGCGCCATCTCCCGACTGCGCTACCCGAGGTGAGCCGCCCTCTGACGATGTTTGGGACCCGTCGCGGCACGTAGATCCGTTCGACCGTCGACCCAACATCACCAGAGGCGGCACGCCCGCCCATCGCGCCCACCTCGCTCCGGGTGGGTGGGAGCCGGAACGTGTCGAACTTTCTAACGTTTCAACTTCTCAACGTGCAGTGTGCCCAGAACGGCACGCCCGATCCATCGCGCCCACTTCGCTCAGGGTGGGCGGAGGATCCGGAGTCTGGGACTGACATCTGACCAGGAGGGGATGTGGCTCACAGTCCCCAACGCTGAAATCCGCGTACACTGCACGCGTGGGGGAGACCGCGGAGGGATTCCGGCGGCGCGCCCGGTTCGAGGCAGGCCGCTACGGCTCGGATCCCTGGGTGTTCGTGCGCGAACTGCTGCAGAACGCCCGGGATGCGGGGGCGACCGAGGTGCGGTTTCGCATCGAGGTCGGAGGGCGGCCGCGAGCGCATCTCGTGTCGTGATGACGGCGTTGGGATGACCTTCGAGCACGCCAGGAAGTACCTTCTAACCCTCTACGCCTCCAGCAAGCTTGACGAGAAGGACGCGGCCGGTCGATTCGGCATCGGATTCTGGTCGGTTCTGCGCTTCGATCCCGACCTCATCAAGGTCCGCTCCAGACCCGTCGATGATGACGGCTGGGAATTTCGGGTCGACGGGGGATTTCGAAGTGTTCGCCAGCACAGCATGGTCATGCAGCCGGGCACCGAGGTGATCCTGGAACGACCGGCGACCGGTGAGGATCTCGAGGCCCTGCTGCGTCAAGCCGTCCACTCTCACGCCAGGTTCCTGAGACGCCGTGAACAGCCGGATGCCCCACTGGGGATCGTGATCAACGGTGTAACGGTCGAGGACGACGACAAACCTCCGACGCCGAACGTGCGGCTGGAGGAGCCCGGGCTGAGGCTCGCGGCGGCCCTGGCCGAGTCCCCCCGGGTGGAGATCTTTGCCCACGGGTTGCGGGTTCGGGAGGCGGCGTTTCTCGACGAAATCCTGCTTTCTGACGCTGACGACGATGCGGTGTCCATGGAGCTGGCCGACGGTCTCCTGCCTCGGGTGATCTTGGACTCGGATCGGCTGCAGGTCCTCTTGGCGCGGGGTGACGCCCGAGACGATGCCACCCTCCGGCGGCTGGTCCGGCGGGCCGAACGGGAAGTGGAACGGCTGGTGGGTGCCGAGCTCGATCAGATCGCCGCTCGATCCTTGCCTGCCCGATGGCTCGATGCAGCCCGTGGAGCATTGAGGGGACCCTTGGTGGCGCTGGCTCTCATGGCGTCGGTGGCGGCAGTTGTCGGCCTGACGGTGCTCGGCATCAGGCTGCTTGCCGCTCGAGGGGTGGAAACGGCGGCAACCACGGCCGAGTCCGCGGCGGTGGCCCCCACAGCCACTGGGCTTCTTCAGCCGGAGCCGGAACGTGCACCGTATCGTGATCTCGGCTCGCTCTACACCGGGCCCTCTATCGACACCCTGGCCGGAGGGCCGCCGGTTGAACTGCGTTATTGGCCCGACGTCGCGGCGCCGCTGTTCGTGGCTCGGCGCATCGCCTCCATGAGAGGGGACGGAGCGCCTGTCCAACAACCGCCGCCAGATACTCCCGTGCCCTACAGGGGCCCACCGTGCACCCAGGGCTGCATCGAAGTGGAGCTCCAATTCGACGCCGAACCCGGTCTCATGCAGGTGCCGGTGGCTTCGGGCCACCGCCTCGACCCGACCACGGTGTTTCTCGACGGGGTTCCGGTGGCGCTGGTGGAGACGGCTCTGGGCGATCCGGCACTGGTGGTGGACGACGCCCGCACCGGCGTCCTTCGTTACGTCAGCGGTCCATCACCGGCAGCGATGCCCATCGAACTCCCGAGCTGGCCCGAACTGCCGGAGACCATAGCCGGGGCGGCTGCCGATCTCACGGGGATGCCGACGCCGGCACGGGTCGTGGCCGCAACCGCGCTGGTCCAGAGGTCGGTCGTCTATGACCGCTCCGCCGAGGCCGCCCTCCGCTACCAGGATCTGATGAATGGCGGTCTCGATGTGTTGGCAACGGCGGTGGCGGCCGGTGCGGGAGATTGTGATGTCCAGAACTCCCTGCTCGCCGCGGTCCTCAGCCACAGCGGAATTCCCGCGTGCCTGGTGGTGGGCTACGTGGGTGCGGACGGGCAACCCCTTGGCGGGCTCCACGCCTGGGTGGAGTACCTGGATGGGGACCAATGGAGGGTGGCCGACGCCAGTGCGGCGTGGGATGTGTTCGGTCCAGAGTCCGAAGATGAGTATGGGGCTCGAACAGAGCCCTCCCCGGTGGCTGTCGGACCGCCACCTGAAGCTGGCCCTCAGATCGAGATCACAGGGGCCCCCGGCGGCCGCTCTCTTCCGTGGCTGGTCGGCATCGGCCTCGTCGCGCTGCTTGGCGTCGTCGGTGCCTGGCTGATCCGGCGGCGGCGGTCGGATCACATCATCGAAGCGGACGGCACGGTGGACCTGACGAGGCTGCTGCGCGGCGCACTTCTCCGGCCCCGGGCCTATGGCGGTGTCGACTCGCTCTACTCCCGCCGCCTCGTCCCAGCGGTCGCCGGCGGTCGGTTGTCGCTTGCCACGGTGATGGATCGAGCCCGCGAGCGCCGCCTCTTCCGGAGTGATCGCGGATCGGAGCTCGCGTTCGCCGCTTTCGGGCATGGGCGAAGCGGTGATCGACGCGGAAGTGGCCGAGGGTGCGATGGTCGCCGATCTGCTCGGCGCCCGAGACATCGATGCGTGGAGCGGTGTCGCCGATCGCGCCGAATCCAACCCGGCCACCGACAGCATGGAAGAGGTGCTTCAACGGCTCGGCGAGCGATGGCTGATCCGGGTCGCCGAGGACGCTCCCGGCGACGTCTCGGTCATCGAGGGGCGCCTGGTGGGCCACCCGAACTCCCAACGGTTGGTGGTGGTGGACGTGGACTCGCCGCTGTGGACCACCGTCGTCACGGGACTGCCTGATCGCCCGGCGTGGACGGCGTTCGTCCTCGCCGATGGCATTGCCGACGCTCTTGATCTCGGCGCCGACGTTCGGCGGCGATGGCTGGCGGCACTCGCCCACGCTGCCGTGGTCGAGGGAAGGGCGGGTCCGGCGTGAAGGCCGCGGAGCTTCTCACCGTCGACGTGGATTCCGAGCTGAGGACGTTGTGCTCGCAGCAGCTCCAGGGGAGCTGGCAACTGCCGGCCGAGCTGATCCGGTTCGCTATCCGGCACGGCGCCTCGTCGGCCGAGTTGGAGCGGGGCCGGCGGGGATTCGTGCTGCGTTGCCCCGGTACGGCGTGTTCAGCGGAATACCTGAGTCAGGTGGCGTCGGCTCTCGATGTGGCCCAAGCGGACGAGGACCGCCACGGTGCTGTGGTTGCTCTGGAGGAGGACGGCGCCCAGGCGCTCCTGTGGTTTGCCGGCTGCCCTGGCTCCCGGGTTCAGATCGCCGTTCAACGAGGCGACTCGGCGACGGTCTTGGAGGCCCGGCCCGATGGGCCGCCCAGACTCGAAACGGACGCTGCGGTCGATGTGGTGGGTGACTTCGAGGTGCGGTTCGACGGACCCGATTTCGACGTCAAGCGGTCCATGGCCTGGGTCCGCACGGCCTGCCGGTTTGCCCCTATAACGGTGACTGTCGATAACGCGGAGGTCGTGCAGGGTTTCAACTCGGCTTTGCACTCGGTGAGTCTGGGCCGGCCGCTGCCCGGTGGAATCGCCCTCACGTCCGAGGGCGACGCCCCTCATTTGTGGCTCTTGCGGCGCGGCGTGCTCTCCGCCCGGGCGATCGTCCCCGGGTATCCTCCGTTCGAGGCGGTGCTCGAGCTCGGCGACGTCACTCCTGAAGGTGTCACGCCGGACGAGTTGCGGCGGGCCGTTGACCCACACCTGCCCGATCTGATGGATCAGGCGGCGCGGATCGTGATCGATGCCATCGAGGACGGCCCCCACGTGGACCAGGAGAGGGCGAGCCGGCTGGTCACCCTGTCCCTGGTGATGGTGCGCAAGGGCCTTCGATCGGACCATATTTCCAAACTGCCGGTAATCCCTTGTCTGGATGGCACGACCGGTGCCCGGAGGAATCTCTCCCTCGCCGATCTCCGCAGGATCAGCGACCAGGAACCCGGCCCACTGTGGAGCGTGCCGCCGGACACCAAACTCGCCGGCCTTCCCGCCGGGAGTCGGACCGTCCTGTTGCTGACCCCAGAGCAGCACGGACTGCTGACCGAGCTGCTGCCGGGCGGGGTGCAACGGCCGGAGCCTCGCCATCGCCCCGGTCGCTGGCGGTCACTCGTCGCCGAGTCGAGGCGTCGTATCGCGCAGCTCCGGTCTCGCGTGACCGGGAGCGGGAATGGGCGCATCCTCAAGCACAACGAGCTCCTCCAGGCCGAGCGAGACTTCGTCGGGCTGTTGGGTGGCGTCACAGACGTCCGAACGGGCGAACCCGTGAATGTGGGTCTCTGTGCAGGTGTGGGGGAAATTCGCCGCCACGGGGAGCAACTGCTGCTGCCGCGCAACAACCCGCTGGTGGTCGATGCGATCCGGCTCAGTACCGAGGATGAGTCGTGGCTCTATCCGTCCATGCTGGCGCTGCTCTTTGACCAGGCGGCACCGCCGCCGGACCTTGCCCGCCGTTTTCGGGAGAGGCTGGCAACCAGGGGCTAGGGACCGGCAGTCGGTGCCAGGCACCGCCGCAAATGTATCGACCTCGCGCTCCGATTCGATTTCGACGGTGCCTGGCACCGGGTGAGCGCGTTCGCGGTGCGCTGGAAAAACCTGTCCGCCCATCGCGCGCTGCTCGTTCCGTTGTCATCCTGAGGGAGAGGAGACCCGAAGGGTCGGAGCGAGTCGAAGGATCTGGGCGGGTGGGGGATCGTACCGCGCTATGATTCGGTTGTGAAACAAAGGAGGGATCCCGTCATGGTTTCGAGACACCATCGCTTCGCGATCGTCATTCTTGCAGTTGCCCTTCTCGTGGGCTGTCAAGGTCAGACCCAGAGTCTCGAGGTCACGGCGTCGGCCTACAACTCGGTGGCTGCACAGACCGAAGGGGATCCCACGCTGGCGGCCTGGGGCGATGAGTTGAAACCCGGGATGAAGGCCATCGCGGTTTCTCCCGACCTGGTCAAACTGGGTCTGACCCACAAAACCAAGGTAAAGATCGAGGGCCTCTCCGGTCGCTACACGGTGCTCGACAAGACAAACAGCCGGTTTAGCAAGCGGATCGACATCTACATGGGGACCGACATCGAGGCCGCCAAAGAGTGGGGCATCAAGAAGGTGACGATCACCTGGTAGGCGCCGAAGTAGCGCAGGCCTCTGGCCTGCAGGCACGATTACGAATTCAGAATTCAGAATTCAGAATTCCGAATCAGCTGCCGCCGGCAGGTTGCCACCTTCGCGTTCCGATGTCCACGTCGGTGCCAGGCACCGCCGCAGATGTGTCGATCTCGTGCTCCGATTCGATTTCGACGGTGCCTGGCACCGGGTGAGCGCGTTCGCGGTGCGCTCAAATCCGGCGCGCCCGCCCGTCGCGTCCATCTCCCCATGGCGCTCCCCGAGGTTGCCCGGTATTAACGTTGTGCGGCCCTGACGATTGACGACCGGTCGACGGCATTTGGCCGCACAACGTTATACCCGGCACGCCCGATCCACGCGCACTCTCGCTCCGGGAGGGTGGGGAAACGCAATCTGCAATCTGCAATTTGTAATTCGCAATGGGTGGGAGGGGGATCCGGCATCTTGAATCGTTGCGATCTTGGATCTTGAATCTTGGATCTTGAATCTTGGATCGGGGCGGGTGGTTGGGTGGTCCCTTTTGCCATCTCAAGACCTAGCCGTCCTTCTTTTTTGGTGACCGCGAACACGCGGCACATCAGCAAGGAGGAAGGCTCATGTGCACCCCACCCAGAAGGGACCCGGTTCCAACGCCGCAACTCCATTCGGCGAGGCATGCGGTGGTCCCCACCGCGGCTCCGAAAACGGTCGAGGCCCATTGCAGGTGGATCGATCACAGCGGTCTGGAGTGGCTCTTTACCCGTGCCGGTGGTTCTCTCATCGTCGAACGTCCAAACGCCCGAGGCTCCGTAGCCATCAGCTTTCCAGACCTCGTCGGTAACCCGGAGGCTCGTCGTGCCGGGGAAGCGTGGATCGTGGTCGAGATCGAGGACGGCAACGTTTTCCACTGCGGCGTTTCCAGCGCCGCAACCCTGGCGGCTGAGACCACACCGCCGGACCCGGTCCCCCGCTGGACCGGCGTCAACCGCTCGGTTCGGACCTGGTTCGAAGGTGCCGGGCCCATCGATTGAACTCGGACCGCGGGCCGCACCCCGCAAGGAGATATCCATGGGACGTATTTGCCGACTGGTCATGGCCGCCATTGCCATTTCTGCCGCCTTCCAACACAGCGCGCGCGCTCAGGGTGTCGAGCCGGAGCGGTTGCCAACCGCCCTGTCCGTCTTCCCCGAGGTCGCCCGATTCGAGATCGACGATGGAGATCACGTGACGGTTCTCGAGGGGAGGCTCACCCCGTCCGGGCCGTCACTCCCGGAAGCGGTCGCCCGGGCCTTCGTCAACATCCACCGCTCGGTGTTTCCGGCGGCGCGGAACAGCGAGTTCCACGTCGAATCCGTGACCCGATCCGGAATCGAGACCACGGTCATGTTGCACCAGTCGGTTGAGGGATTTGCAGCGCAGGACGAGAGGCTGGAGATGAGATTCCGGCAGACCGTGTTGGTGAGTGTTCGCGGCATTGTCCTTCACTCGGGCGACGTCGAGCCGGTCGATCGCGAGCCAGTGGTCATGGAGCGCGCCGTGGAGATCGCGCGATACCGGAGCGATCCACGGTCCGAGGTGGTTTCCATGTCTGCCAGGAGGATCCTCCACGGTGAACAGCATCGCCGCAGCTGGCGGGTGGAGACCGTGCTCCGGACGCCCGCTGGCCTGATTCTCGAAACCGTCGTGGTGGACGCCCTCCACGGGGTCGTGCTCGTGGCGGACTCGGAACGCCTGGCCGAATTCGTACCCGCAGCCGGTCCGCCGGATCAGTCGGCCTCCATCGTTGGTGGCGGCGGCTGTGAACCGGCGGCACCACCGGTGGGTGAGTTCACCAACCCGCGCGGGCAGTCTCTGTGGTACGGCGCCGACACGGGGTGCGGCCGATGGGAGTTCGATACCAAACTCATGGCTTCGCTCTTCCACGGCAATTGCATGGACTACGTGTGTCACCCGTTCCCCTCCACCGACGAGTGCGACCACGGCGAGATCCGACGCGACAATCTCATTCTCGACGGCAACCTCGAGCGCGTTCGGTTGGAGTTCTTGACCCCGGAGCGCGCGGTCTTCATGCGGCTGAGATGGGGGCCAGGACGGGATCGTGCGGTTCCGTTTGTCGTGAAGTCGGGTCCGGAGGCGGTGACCGAGGTCGAGCTCGACCTGAGCCGGTACACGACGTGGGATGCCGCCTCGGTCCCGGCATTGGTCCTCGAACTTGTCCACGACGAACTGGTATTTATCCGGTCCTTGGATCTCTACCCCGGGCCGTGGCTGGAGTTTTCCCGTGGACCGATCCTGGATAGCGATGTCGCCGGGGGAGAACTGATCGAGGGTGAACCGGTCGCCGTCCTCCAGGATGTCCGGAATACCGGGTGCAGCCTGGCGGCAGGGACCCATCGGGATATGCGCATGGTGGACTACCGTTTGTACCGCAAAAAAGGTGTCTTGTGGGATTTTGAGAGCTTTGCCTGCGAAGGGGTCCAGATCCCGGGAACCTTTGCCGCGGGAGCCGGTATCAGGGGCCTCCCGATGTGTGGTTTTGTGCTTCCCCAGGCCGGGATTTGGCGTCTCGAGGCGGCCTTTCAGAGCCACTCGGCGGCCGCGGTTCGCACCCGGTTTGTCGTCCAGGCGGTTGAGCGTCCCGATCTGTCCATCGACTCGACCACGCCCATCGACTTGTACTCGGGGAACCTCGCGAGTTGGCCGTGTCGTGCCGACGTGCTCGACCTTTCTCGCTATGACGATCCTGACCCCGAGTGTGGTCTGCCGTGGGTGGTTGCCGTTCCCGTCGCCGCCCAAGGTCTGGCGGCGCCGGTGAGTTCATCGGTGACGGTTTGGGGTCGCGCCCTCGATCCGGCCGGCTCACCGGAAAGCTGCGATCCGGACTCGGGTGGTTGGCTCCCGCTGGGAGTGCCCCGTCAATGGACCTTCCACGAAGGAAGCGAGGTCGTCGATGTGCCCCTCGATCGGGGCCATCTGGAGCAGTTGGCGCTGGGAAATGACGGTTGGTCGATGCTCGATCTCAAGGTGACGGTGGCCCCCGCCCAGGACGAGCGGGATCTGGATGACAACGTGGTCTGCCTGCCGGCATGGGTTCCCGTGGCCGATGGGGAGATCGATGAGGTCATGGGACCGACCTGGCTTGCCGATGACTATTTCCTCGACCCGCAGCACTGGCCGCCACACGGGCTCGTCTGGACCGGTATCACACTGGATCACGAGGAGGGGTCCGCCGCCTGGGATCCCACCAGCGCCCTCGTCTCCATGTCGGTGGACGGTTCGAGCAACGAGGACCCGCGGTTGATCTGGTATGAGGACCGACCCGACGCGGCCGTGACCGGTCTGCTCATCAGGTACCGGAGGTCCCATGCGGGTTTCGGGGACGGGCCGTTCCTCGATGCAGGTGCCGAGGAGGCCAACGGACTACCCATCTTCGACATAACCCCCGACGGCCACGAGAACAGGGCCGTGGTGACCGCTGATTCGCAATGGCGGACCCTGGTTTGGCGGAGGGGGGTGGCTGGTCCGTTTGGCGGCTTTCCGGTCCCCATCCTGCAGGCACCGTTTTCGTCTGGGGACACCCTGTCGTTGCACCTGGCACCGGACCTCAACTGCCTGGTGGACGAACCGGGATGCCCGAGCGGTATCCACCCCGCCACGTTGATCGATGTGGTGGGCGGGTGGCACGCCACCGACCTGCCTCCGCCGGAGCCCCTTTTTGTGTCGTCGGGGTTGCGACTCTGGCGTCTCGGGGAGTGGGTTCCGACCCCAGGACAGCTCCCTCCCGGGGAGAACCACGAGTTTGCCGTGGAAGTCCGCAACGTGGGGTCCGTGTCCGGCGTCGCCGACCTGTACGCCGTGGTGGAGGTTCTGGTGGCCGGGGAATCTTCCGCGCTGCACACGATGACCGGCTCGGGAACCGTGACGATTCCGGCGAACGGGTCCCATGACCTTCCCCTGTATCCCGGATGGACCCCCATGTCGCCCGGGGTTCGGCGGCTGGTGGGAACGGTGTCCGAGGGCGGACAGGTCTTAGATGAGTTCGAAGTCGTGGTTGAAGTGATTGATGGGGGACCGGATTGCCCGGTTCCGATCGTCAACCTGCCGTAGAAGGAGAGGACGATATGTCGTGTGTGACCGCACGTGTGATGAGGACAACCGGTGTTCGTTTCTTCGCGCTCGCCGTTGGGGTCGGGATTCTGGTGTCCGGAACCGTCCGAGCGAACGACGAGGTTCCCCACGAAGCTCGTGGATACGAACGGAGCGGCTATGAGCTCTCCGCCTTCGAGAACATCAACCTGGCCAATGGGAACCTCACCTTTCGGATTCCGCTGGCCTCGATCCACACCGATGGCGCCCTCGGCTACGAGCTCGCACTGCACCACAACTCAAAGGTGTGGTTCACACATCGCTACTGCTCGTTGACGCCGATCGGGTATCAGGGTTGTGAGGGGTCCGGGGGTGACATCCTCGAGGCGGAGATCGCCCACGGTGTGGAGGCCTTCGGCTTCGGCTGGGACATGCGGCCGCCGAGGGTCGTGCTCTACCGGACGACGCCCTTTGTGCGCGGCATGGCCTTTGTCGAATCATCTGGGGCGAAGCACGGGTTGTCGGTCGTCCCGCCGTGGGAGATGGAGAACGATCCGGCGAACCCGCCCGGCTCGGAAGCCGCGATCGGTGACCGCTTCTACACCCAGGACGGCAGCAATCTCCGGTTCACTGTGGTCGAGGTGGATGGCGACGGCCGTCCCGTCGTCATCGAAATGGAGAACGGCAGCGGGGACCTGTACGTCTTCGCGCAGGTGGTACCCACCTCCTGTGATGTGGACCGAGGTGTCGTCCTGGGAGATGATCTGGACGACTTCAATTTCAGGATCGAGACCGCTGGACTCTACCTGACCGAGATTCAACGCGGCCCCTGGACGCCGGGGAGCACGCGCGGCGAGCCGGCCAACCGAATTCTCTTCGCGTATCGTGGTCCGTCCGCGACCTGGTCGGCACCATGCGGCGGTCAGGGCGCGGAGCCGTGGCTGCCGAGCCGGGTCTCGGCCGGCGGAGAGGTGACCCGCGAGCTGGAGATTCTCTACGATCCGGCAACTTCAACCCTCTCAGCCATCCGATACCCTGGATTCAACCCGGTGATCGGAGATCCGGGACCGACGCCCAATGTTCACGAAATCCAAATCCATGTCGGCGAGGCAACCTACGATCAGAAGAACGGTCCGGACCGGCCGCAATTCTCGGCGGCCCATCTCGAACGGGTTCAGTATCCGGACGGTACGGCATTCGTGTTCGACGCCGACCACGAGGCGGGGATGCCTCCCATGACCGACGTGGTGTTGCCCTCCGGGGCGCATGTGGATTACTCCCACGGGAGCTATCCGGTGGGGCGCGGCCGGTGCGAGGACGGATTCGAGGGTGGCGATGACTGCATCAACTGGACCACCTGCGGCGTTTTCATTCCGAGGCGTGGGGAACATCTCACAGCGGCATTGGACAGCACGGGCGTCACGCGACGGCGGATCTCCTATGACGACGCCGCCACCGAACCGGGGTCCCCGAGGCGGCGGACCACCTGGTTCATGCAGGGTCTCAACTGCGCGGTGGATCCGCAGTTCACAAGACCGCCAAACCAACTCCTGCCCTGGCCCTACGACTTCGACTGGGCGTTGCGGGACGATCAGGGCCGGCTGCACGCGGCCTATCTCTGGACCGCGGTCTATACCGCGGCGGGCGAAGCCGGACCGGATACCGAGGGAACCCTCGAGATTCATCGCTTCCACCCACTGACTCGCGAGGAGTTCTCGGTGGACCATCTGGCTGGGGACAGTGAGACCCTCGCCGGGATGCCGTGGATGACCATCAGCGGCTGGGAGGACCTCCGGGGTACGGAGCTGCGAGTCCTCCGTCACCTGGAGATCGAGCGCGAGCTCAAGTTCGGGATTGATTTTCCCACCGTGACCCAGGGCGAGGACCGCTACAGCTACATCAGGCAGCGGCGAGTCTTCACCGACGAGACCGGCGACTCCGGCGTGGCGGACGTGGAATCCTGTTACCCGCCGGTGTGGGTGGACCTTACCGGTCCACCGTCGGTGACCATCGACTGTACCGAGGTGCGGGTAACCCAGGACGTGGATGACTTCCTCAATATTACCGTGCGGGCCATGGCATCCGCCCGGACGGCGTCACAGATCGAGGTGGAGCGGACATGGAGATTCGACTACCTGCCGCCGGCAGCCGATTCCGACTGGTACCTTCATCGCGAAATCGCCAGCGACGTCTGCGAACAGGGGGTGTGCGCCACGAGGATCCGAGATTGGAACAACCTGTCGGAGCCGGGTTACCGCCGATGGTACGCCCCGGCCCGGGAGGTGGAAAACCCGGGTACAGGTGGCGGCTGCGTCGAGGACTGCCTGGAGCAGAGCTACGGCTACGACACGGTGGGCAATCGCGAGTCGGTCACCGTGAAGGGTGGTTATGGAACCGGATTCGGCAGCCTCGATCTGGTGACCCGGACTGTCCACCGCCACGGCCGGCCGGTGGCCAAGGAAGTGCTGGGCGGGGGAGCGTCCCTCGTCCTCTGGCACCGCGAGGTCGATCCGGGCACGGGTCTCACCAGGTGGCATCTGTCGGGTTCAGGCGCGGGATATGCCTACGACTACGACGGCCGTGGAAGGCTGTCCGCCATCGCGCCCATCGACGGCGATTCAGACGGCGGCTCCTGGTCGCTCGATGTGCAGCGGACCGACGACGGCGAGGCTTTGATCGGCAGCCGGATCGACTATCTGGTTCCGTCAACCACAGAAATGCTCCGGCATGAGGTGCACGAGGCGACCTTCGAGCTCGTGCCGTCGGGCGGAGGCCTTCGACTCCACACGGTGTGGCAGGATCCGACATCGGATCAGGCGTTCTTCTTCGACGGCCTCGGCCGATTGAGTCGTAGGACCGAGCGTTATCCTTCGGGGACAGGCTCCCGCAGCCGGCTGTCGCTGGACCTGCTGTGGAACGGTCAGGCCCCGTGCGGTGGCGGCGGAGTCTCCGGACTCGATCACACCAGCCGGGTGACTCTGGAGAGTGAGTGGCGGGATGACGGCCAATGGTCCTCGTGCTCGGATTTCGACTGGACCACGACCCTCTTTGATGCTCTCGATCGCCCGGTGACGGTTCGCCTCCCGGACGGCACCGAGTCATTCCAAAGCTATGTGGGTGATGGTCAGCACATCCTGCTCCGGTCGGTGGGCACCGGAGCCTCAGGTGCTGTGGACTGGTTTGCGTCCATTCGGGTCGACGACCCGCTGGGACGGCTGCGCGGGTTGGACGAAGAGGTCGCGCCGGGAGAACGGGTGACCGCGGACTACGACTACGACCATCTGGACCGGCTGGTGGCCGCCCACTTCTGGGAGGGCGAGCCCCACTCTTCGGAGGCTCAGCACCGCAGGTTCGACTACTCGGACGGTGGTTTCCTGCTCTCGACCGTCGAACCCGAACGGGAGGTCGTGTTTCACGGCTACGACGCTGCCGGTCATCTTCGTGCGAAGACAACCGGGGGCATCACCTCGACCTTCGGCTACGACCCGCTCGGTCGGCCCGTTGCCAGATCGGCGGACGGGTTTCCGGTCGCTTCCTGGGTGTGGGGTGACCGGAACACCGGGCACGCGGCGGCCGTAGGTGAGGCGGCATATGGCAGGATCGTCGAGGCCACCC
This sequence comes from uncultured Holophagae bacterium, assembly GCA_963797055.1. Taxonomy (GTDB): domain Bacteria; phylum Acidobacteriota; class Thermoanaerobaculia; order Thermoanaerobaculales; family Sulfomarinibacteraceae; genus FEB-10. The sequence continues at coordinate 436,884 of CAWCOD010000019.1, read as the reverse complement.
AGCACAATCGATTCAACGGCGACGACGTGGCTGTGACGACCGGTTGGCGTTTCGACGATCCGGGAGGGCGGCTTCGGTCGAGGTCTATCGCCTTCGACGGCGTGGGTTTGGCCGGGGATGGTTTCAACACGATCTACGCCTACGACGTCCGAGGCCACCGGTCCCGGACCGATCACCCGGTATGGACCGGATGGGATGCGTCGTGCCAGGAGCCGATCATCGAAGAGAGTTATCACATTGGGGATTGGCTCGCCTCAGCTCAGCTGACTTTGGCCGGGACCCACGTCCCCGTTGCAGCCCTCGACCGGGCGTACCACCCGACCGGGAGGGTTGCGGAGGAGGGGCTGCTGTCTGATGGATTCGCCGTGGGTGCGGCGTACGAAGATCCGGACCCGGACGGCATGGCGCGGCCGGCAGGCTTGACACTGTGGTGGAACGACCCGCCCGGGGACGGCGTCCGGGTTTGGGCCGAGGGGACACACGGCTACGACGGGTCGGGCAACGTGGTCAGCATCGGCAGCCGCGGTTATGCATATGATGGCCTGGACAGGTTGGTGGCATTCGAGGACGCCGGCTCCACGGTGGTGAGCTACCGCTACGACCGCTGGGGGAACCTGACCGATGTGGAGAACACCGAAACGGGCAGCGACCTCGAGATGATCGGAGCTCGTTTCGACAACCGGCCCGAGATCCTCGATGTCGCGGGTGCGGGCTCCGGCAACCTGTCGTGGGACTCTCGGGGCAATTTGCTCTCGGTTCCCGCCATCGGAGGGATCCGGGGCAAGAGCTTTGGCTACTCAATGGAGGACCGATTGCTCAGGGCTACCGATCTCGAGTCGGGCAACACGTGGCGCTTCGCCTACGACGCCGACGGTGAACGTGTACTGTCGTGGCGCCGTGACGGTGGCGGAGAGCTGACCGAGATTCGGTTCGACCTCCGCGACGACGATGGCGGGGTGCTGTCGGACTGGCTGATGGTGCCGGAGAGTTTCTTTGGCCCGGAGCATGACTACCTGGCTCCGGGAGGACGCATGGCCGCCCAACTGAGCTGGAGCGGCGGTGAGCCGGTGGCGCAGTTCGCGGCCCGGGACCATCTCGGGAGCACGCGGGTTCTGGTGGACGCCGACGGCACCGTCCACGACCGGATCGAGTTCTACCCCTACGGTGGATTCCGAAGCGGCGGCCCCACGCCGGGGACACATCGCCTGTTCACCGGCCACCAGCGGGATCTCGGGAGCCACAGCTCGGAGCTGGACTTCATGCATGCCCGCCACTACAACCCGCTGCTTGGCCGCTTCACCACCGTGGACTCGGTGCGGGGCGATCCGGCCGCCTCGCAGTCGTGGAACCGATATGCCTACACCTCCGGCAACCCCCTCCGCGCCGTGGATCCGGATGGGAGGTACGAGCGGGATGTCCACTACAACCTGACGCAGTATCTGGCTGTCCAAGCGGGATACTCGTCTTCCAAAGCAGAATTGATTGCCGGGGCGAACCAAGGCGTGGACGACGAGACGCCGGCGAACCCCTTCAAACCCCGGAATTTCGATCTCCATTTTTTACCGGTTGCCCGAGGGGTGGCGATGGCGCGAAGTGCCTCTGGTCCGACGGAACTGGGGGCTGCGCTGCACAGCGTCCAGGACGCCTTCTCCCACGCACACTACAAATGGCCGCTTGGTCACGGGCTGGACAACCTCGCCGGGAACAGCCCCGACAACACCGCCCGCGACCCGAACAAGGCGATGGTCATGGCCGAGTGGACGTTCAAGTTGCTCGGCGGGGATCCCGAAGAACTCGACAGGGAGTTTCTCGAGGTTCTTTTTTCGGTGGAGTCAATGGAGGATCGGAGGGAGATGCTTGAGGAGGCTGTGAAGGGTCGGTGGCTCCGATGGAATGCACTTTCTGGTGACCGATGGCGAGTTGCCCTCCAAGATTGGCGATCACTACCTGGAGCAGGGTTACACGGTGTGGATCGACGGGGTGATCTATGCTGGTCAGTGATTGGAGAACATTGAAAAGCCGCGCGGAACTTGTCGTGGTGAGGGCATTTGCGGTGGTCGCCACCGCGGCTGTTCTTGGAGGGCTCTGTTTCCAGCAGGTTCATGCATCCGACGCGTCGTCGTTGATCGAGGAGGTGTACGTACTCGACGCTGAAGGGGAGCACTGCCTCAGCTGTCCCGATGGGGTGGTGCCCACCGAGGTGACACAGGTTATCGGTGCGGCGGACGCCGAGACCATCGGCAGGTGGATCCAGCGTCGATTCTCTTTTCGTACGGAGCAGTTCAACTCCTCCTTTAAATCCGGTGATCCCATCAAACACGGCCTGGGAATGCGGATGGGAGAAATGGGTGGGGTCTCGTTTCATGGAGACGGCTACACGATCCATTACGAGAGCATTCCGTGCTGGGTCTGGGACTGCTACAAACCGCGGATGTGGCGGGAGGATAGGCCTGGCTCATGGGTGTGGAGGCGCAAGGTGCCCTTTGCGCATGCACCTATCTACCCCTTTGTGGTCGGGGACTACCTCCTTTTTGTCGGGCAATCCTCCGGTACCTACGATCTGGTCATTCTGGACGTCAACACCGGCAGGGTCGTCGAGCAGTTCACGCCCGACGGTGAACCGGACGGCTTTGTTGGCTCTGCCCTGCTCTTCGCACCCGGGTTCTATCGTGACGGGTATATCTACCTCAAGACGTGGACCAAGACCACCTGGGATCCAGCGACAAGAGAGACCATTAGTGAGGAACCGGCAAAGATCTACGTTCTGAAGGTACGGTTCTGATGCAATTGTGCCAGGCAATGCAATTGTGCCAGGTATCACAACCTCACAATGTGCCGGAGTTGCCCACCGAAGGTGAAGACCAATGCCGAGGAAGCCGAGGGTATTCATTGATGGCGGGACCTACCACGTGTACTGCCGAGCATCACGAGGCGAGGCGGTGTTCTTGGATGATGCGGAGGCGGCAGCGTTCGTCGGTATTCTCCAGAAGATCAAGAAACGGGACGGTCTGGTCCTCTTCGCCTGGGCGCTGATGTCCAACCACTACCACATCGCGATGCGGACAGCCGGGGTGCCTTTGTGGCGCAGCATGGCATCGCTTCAGGGGCTGGCTTCCAAGGGGTTCAACCGGCGGCATCATGTGAATGGACCACTTTGGCAAGGCAGGTACAAGGCGCGAATTGTGGAAGATGAGAGTTACTTGTACCAACTGCTGGCCTATATTCATTTGAATCCGGTCGGCGCCGGCCTCGTGGAGGATCCGGCAAAGTACGTGTGGAGCGGGCACCGAGAGATCATCGGCAGGGACAGCCGCAGGCTTGTCGAAATCGATGAGGTATTGATGATGTTCGGTGACAGCCGCAGGGCGGCGCGAAGAGCCTACCTGAAGAGCCTGAACACCACGGATTTCACCGGCTGGGTCGGCGAGGAGCCCCACAAGCTGCCATGGTGGCGGACGGTCGAGGACGATGTGGTGTCACCCCGGTCAGGCGGGATATACGTGGACTACCAAGGACGCAGCACAGCCCCCGAGCGGCCACGGTTGACGGTTGAGGAGTACTTGGATCGCGCGTGCGGGGTCTTGAGTGTGGACTTGGATGAGCTGGCCAGTCGCCGTCGGGGGCCGAAGCTTCGAGAGCTGCGCGAGCTGGTGGCGGTCATGGGCGTCGAGAAGTACGAGCAGAGGGTCTGCGAGATAGCTCGGAAGATGGAGAAGAACCCCGGGAGTGTGAGCCGCTGGGTCACGAGCGCCGCTGAACGGAGATCGTGCGACTCAGCCTTCGCGACGCGAATGAGGAATCTGGATGAGGCCCTTCGGGATGACGCGTTGGCGCATGACGTACAGGTATTGTGAGGTTGTGATACCTGGCACGGTTACGGTTACTCCGGTTACTCCGGTCTATTTCAGGCCGAGTTTTTTGTGGTTGTCGAGCAGGGTGAGGGCCTCGGCGAGGCGGCGTCGGCGGGTTGTGTCGCGTTTGGCCGAATCGACCCAACCCACAAAGGCGCGCTGATACGAGGGCGCGAGGCTGTGGAAGAAGGCGCGGGCCCGCTCGTTGTCGGCGAGGGCTATTTGAAAGTACGGAGGGATCTCCAACGGTCGTTTTGACGGCGGTGCCACCGGTGTCGTCGCGGGGTCGAGCTTGGTGCGACCCACCGCGGTCATGCGACCCGATGCTTCGAGTTTTTCAAACCGCGCGAGGTTAGATTCCGACCACTTCGCGCGGTTGGTTCGCGGCGTGAACTTGCGGGCATATCGGTCATCGTCAAGCCGCTTGACCAGGCTGTCGATCCAGCCGAAGCACAGAGCCTCTTCCACGGCCGCATCGTAGGATATGGTAGGTCTTCCTGTGTGCTTCTTGAAGAAAACGAGCCACACCTGTTCCACGCTGTCGTGGTGCTTCTCCAACCAGGCGCGCCACGGCTCACGGGACGTAAAGTGCAGCTCCATCACCGCGATTCTACGCCGCCCGCTGACGGAGGTTGTGTGGCGTGTTGCTCAGTCCATCTCATTCCGGGGTTCACTGTCATGATGACCGGGTTGGGTTGATTGTCCGATCCACCGGAATCTCAGGCGCTTTTCGGACGGGTCGTCCTGTGGCGGTCGATCCAGTACGCCCACACCACGAGCAACCACTGCGCCTGACCCACCCAGGCCAGGACGGTGGACGTTGGGCGGCGGCTGGCCGAAGACGTTTCCGAGGTACACAACGAGGAGAAAAGCGATCAGGGCCCAAAGGCCGTAGGAGCCGGTTTTGTCCGACGGTTGGGTGGTGCGACAGTAGAGGCCGACTCCCACCGCGAAGATGAGCAGCTCGACCCCGAGCGTCGCCGGGCGTGGAGTTCCACAGACCGAGGCCGACCCGGACCGAAGCACCCGGCGCCAGCGGAAGGTCTGGGACGGTGTACCAACAGATCCAACACCCAATGGCTCACGACGGCGATACCGCACACCCAGGCGCCCCTTGGATAACGCCGCAGCAAGAAGTAGATAGCGCCAAAGAGCAGCGACCACACCACCACAGCCAGGAGGCTATGAGATATGGGGTACTCGGTGAAGTCGAGCGGCGTCACTCGGGTGATTCCGGGCGAGATTTCAACTCGCTCGACACCCAGCGAGGAGCAGCGTCGGCCACAGGAGGTCGATGAACTGCGCTGCGAGGAATAGCGTTCCCAGTGAAGGTCCGTGGAGCCGCTGCCTTGGCTCCGAATCCGACCCCGAAGTGTCCCAAGAACATCTCGATCCTCCCATTCGTTGGCTGCGATTCAGAGCCTACCAGGTATCGAGTTGCAGCCGAGACGGCTGCGCCACAAACCACGACTGTTGTAGCGCAGCCTGCGGGCCTGCAATTCCCTATCAGACGAGGTCAGCGTCCGCAGCCGGGGGCTACTCGACCGTGATGTTCTGCAGCGTCACCGGCACCGTGAGGTCGAAGTTGTAGGTGTCGGCCTCGCCGCCGAAGCCGATGGTCACGGTGTCCACGAAACCGAGGAAGGTGGCGCCCCAGCCGGAGCCCACGCCCACGTTGACGCCGACGATGGCGGAGTCCGCGCCGAGAGCGGGCGGGGCGGGATCACCGGGTTGGCCCACCGGCGGCAAACTGGTGGTGGGATCGGTGTTGGCCAGCCAGTCGGCCAGGGTCATGTGGTAGTTCTGGACCACGCCGGTCCCCGTGGGGCTGACGCTGATGTACATCCAGATGTTTGCCGTCATCAGGTCGTTGGCATCCCAGGTGTCCAGCGGGACGTTTCCGGTGGGCTGGTAGATCTCCTCGAAGATCAGCAGACCCAGGACGTCGTCGGAGGTGGTCGGGGTCCCCTGGTCGAGGTAGAACCAGATCCGGAGGACGGGGTGGAAATGGGCGGCGTGGTGCTCGAGGCGTCGCGATATTACTCGTAGGAGAGTGTGTTCAGGGTGCCCAGCGTACGCGCTGGATCTGGTGTCCATTGGAGCTCGAAATCGGCCTTGTCCTGGCCCGGTGTGACGGTGCTGGTGCCGAATCCCAGCGAGCCGTCGCCACCCCGGGGCTGATTGCCGGTGATGTCGACCCAGGCGTCGGTGCGCACGTTGGCCGGCGCCCATCCCTGGAGATCGGTGGGTGTGACGACGACGACAGCTTCTTGTACAGAATCAGAAGGTGCGGTGCACACCAATGCGGCGCACAGACAGGGCACCAGCAGACGGAACCGGAACATATGGATTTCCCCCCAAGAGTTGGTCAGTCGTACGACGACCTCGTCCAAGCTAACACGTGTGGCCGGTCGGATGGTTGTGAGCCATCGCACTTACTGGCAGATCACAGACGCCGGGAGCAAGGAAGAACGAAGCAACGAACAACCCCCACCCACCCGAATTCGGGAGTCGAGATGCGATGCAAATCCGGCCGTGCCACTTCTGAAGCAATCTCTGGTGTGAGTGTCCCTGCCTTCGCAGTGGTTCCGTTGCTCTTGGTCCCGAAACGTGTCGAACCCGGAACCAGGAACTCAGAACCCTGGCAACTCTCGACTCTTCATGTGGACGGGCACGGGGGATCTCACACCCCACACCACCACACCCCATACCTCAAAAAACGGGCGCCCCGGCGGGCGCCCGGCGGGATTCTAAGAATGTGGCGCTACGGGTTCGATCCCGACCACACGGTGAGATCACCGGTCTCGAAACCGTCGGTGAAGGGCAGGCCGATCACGCCTTCGCCGCACGACTGCACCGTGACGTCGTCGATGTCCCACCCGAGGTGGCCCTCCGGCACCCCCACCGATCCGTCGGTGCCCATGCGGAAGCGGAATTGCGCCGTCTCACCGGCGTAGGTGTCCAGATCGACCACGGACTTGAGCCACGCCTGGGGGTCGCCGCACCAACCGTTGAGGTCCGAAAGGCCGGTGACCGGACCGTCGTAGGGGTCGGTGAGCATGTGGATCGCCGGCAGATAGGTCCAGTTGTTCCCGCCATCTACGGAAATCTCAACGATGGCGCCGTCCCAGCAGCCGCCGGTCTTGTCCTCGATGGACTGGTAGTTCCAGAACTGGAGGGTAATGGGCGTACCGTCCAAGGGCAGGGTGACGGACGGCGACACCAGCCGCTGATCCGAGTAGGTGTCGTAGTCATCAACGTGGTAGACATAGCTTCCGGAGTGGCTTCCCGTTATGCCGCTGTCAAGATCCCAGGTATCGGGACCGGTGGCCGAGGTGTGGGTCCAGCCGGGGGCGCCGGACTCGAAGTCGTCGAAGAAATGGACCGCCGGCAGGGTTCCCAGGCCGCAGTCCCCGGGCAGGGACTCGGTGATGAATGACCAGGTGGCTGACCACGCGCCGTCGCCGCAGGTGTTGGATGATCCCACCCGCCAGAAGTACGCGGTGTTGGTTGCCAGGTCGGTTTCGACGGTGTAGCTGAGGGTGTCCACCGTCATATCCAGAACTGGGCTGGTGAACGCGGCATCGGTGGCGACCTGGAGCTGGTAGCCGCCCCCTTGGATCGCGGCGGACCACTCGAAAGTGGGGGTGGTGGACTGGTTGGTCGCTCCGTCGGCGGGTGCGGTGAGCAACGCCGGGCCGGGTACCGCGTCGAAGATATGGAGCTCCACGTCGCGGGTCTTCTGGCCGGTGGTGGAATCGCCGCTGACGGTGACGGTGAAACTGCCGGGCGTCGCACTCGCGGTGGAACCGATGGTCAGGACTGAAGTCGCGGGTGGCGCCACCGGGTTGGTGTCGAAGCTCACCGTGGTGCCGGCGGGCTCACCGCTGGCGGCCAGGGTCACCGGGTCGTTGAAGTTCAGGATGGAGTCGATGGAGATGTCGTACTCGGCGTCATCGGGAGCGCATACGCTGATCGAGCCGGGGGCCACGTCCAGTGTGAAATCCGCCTGGAGCGCACAGTTTGTGCACACCAGGGCGAAGTCCTGGTCGGTGTCGTCGCCGTTGTAGGGCACGCCGTCGCCGACGATGGCGGTGGCGGCGATGGTGATGATGGCCGAGCCGCCGGGCGCCGGGACGAAGACGTTCTCGAGGTTGTTGAGGGCGTCCGGCGAGCCGCCGGTGGTGGACCATCCCGCGGAGAAGTCGTTGCCCAGATAAGCGGAGCCGTTGGTGTCGACAGTAAGGTCGAGGTCATTGACCAGCGCCGGGTTGGCGCCCACCGCACCGGGTGCATCCGACCAGGCCAGCGTCACCTTGAGCGGCTGGCCCGGATCGGGGACGCCCACCGCGATCTGGATCTGCTCCCCGGTGTTGCCGAAGATCTCGGTCTGATCCCAGTACCCGCGCAGAGCCGGTGAGTCAATCAGCGTCGTGATGTTGATCCGTCCCCATCCCTCGTGGATGTTGGGGATGTCCGGGGTTCCCATGTCGTCGGCGCTGTTGACGAGAAGGGCTTTGGCCATTGCGGGGCTGGGGTCGGCTCCGCCGTTGAAGCCGCGCCACCATTGGGTGGCGAGCACGATGGCGCCCGAGGTGTGGGGCGCCGCCATGGAGGTGCCGCTACAGAAGGCGTAGAGGTTGTTTGTGCCCGAGATCGACGACGAGCAGCTGCCTCCGTCATCGTTGCGGGCTGAGGCGATGGTCTCGCCCGGTGCGGCGATGGTCGGCACCCAACGGCCGTCGTGGGCCGGACCGCGGCTGGAGAACGACGAGAGGGTGTCGATGCTGCCGGCTCGGTAGTTCCTGGTGGAGGCGGTGACGATGAGGTTCTTGGCCTCCTTGGGTGCGGTCAATGTCCCCTGGCGACGGCCCGGAGTTGCCGGCTGAAAAGACCTCGATAAAGGGTTCGGCCACACGGGCGGTATCGAAATTACCGTCGCGGACCATCAGGTCGTGGGTCCGCTCGGCCGATTGGTATCCGTTGTTGGAGCTGCCGGTCCACCACGAGTTGTTGCCGCCGATGGCGCCGCCCAGCACGCCCTGCTTCGAGTTCTCCTGCCAGCCGCCGATGGGTGGCCACGGCCCCCATCAGGGAATTCATGGCGAAGATGCCGTAGTTGGGCGCGACTCCCAGCCCGTAGAGGAAACCGTTGCCGTCGGTGTAGCCGGCGGTGGCGTCGCCGCCGATGATGCCCGACACGTGGGTGCCGTGACCGCCGCCGGGGCAATCGTTTCCGGGGGGGCCGCTGCAGGTGCTTGGAAAGCTGTATCCGCCGACAATCCGGGGACCGAGGTCGGGGTGGTCGTAGTCGACGCCGGTGTCGATGGTGGCCCAGACGACGCCGGTGCCGTCAAAACCGAGCCCGGAGAGATGTGCGTTGTAGCCGACGAAGGGAACCCCTCCGGTGTGGTTGCCGGCGATGATCTGATCGGACATCTCGTCGTCGAAACCGGGCTCCGGACTCTGGTAACCGATCCACAGGACGTGGACCATCTGGGCGATGCTCTCGACCTGGGCCGCGTTGGCCGACAGAATGGCGCTGAAGAAGCGCTGGTCGGGCTGCGATGGAGAGGATCGGAGCACGACGCCGCCGAATTTCTCCAGCTCCTCGAGGATATCGTCCACTCGGCCGTTGTTGTAGAACATCACATCCAGATTCTGAATCACTCCGGTGCGTCCCGCGAGGTTGGAGTTGATCTTGTATGCGGGGTGGAACGGGCCCTGCCAACGCACGAAAGGAAGTCTCTGAATTTCTTCAAGCTCGGCCGGATCCGCCCACACGAGATAGCTGTTGTGGGGGTAGTACTGGAGCAGCTCGATGCCGGCGGCTTCGAGCTCGGTCGCCCACTCATCACGTACAGGTGCCACCAGCTGCAGCAGGTGGAGACCCGCGCGATCGGTGTTTACGGAGAGCCGCTCCGGAATCGAGGGTGTCCCTTCCATGGGATCGAAGCGAAAGCCCTGGACCTGCACCGTGCCCGCATCATGCACCTTGGTGAAGGGAACCGCAGATTGCTGGAGCGCGAGCAAACTCTCGTCGTCCACGACAAACCATCGGAAGCTGCCGTAATCGAGGTCGACCTGTGCCTGGATACCGAGCTCGGTGAGCCTTTGAGCTTCGGGGTTGGGAACCCGAACCGCATGGCTGCCGGCAGAGGTCATTGGATGCGGCCATGATCGCCACGAATGGAATGGCGGTGGATGTCAACGCGAAGCGCAGGCTAGCGAAGGCTTGAAGTCACGCATCTCGGTTCCTTTCGTGCAGTGGATGTGCACAAGATCGGTGGCGGGCTGGGACGCCAATCCGGAGCATATCAGAAAGCGTCAGCAAAGAGGGTGAGCTGAGTCAATTATCGCTCACCGTGACGAGCGAAACGCTGCGTCTTACGGGTTCATCCCGGAACAGGCCGAGGTGTCCCCCGATTCGAAACCGTCTACCAAGAGCCCGCCGGGGACGCACGACTGGACGATCACGTCATCCAGGTACCAGCCCTCGCGTCCGATGTTGTCGTTGGTGCCCAGCCTGAAACGGAACTTCACCGTCTCACCGGCGTAGGAGTCGAGATCGACGACCGACAGGGTCCAGTCCTGGGGTCTCCGCACCAGGCGTCCTGCCCTTCAAGCGGGTTTCCGCTGCCAGTGGTTATGGGACCGTCGTAGGGCCCGGTGATCAGGGTCGCGTCGTCGAGCTGGGTCCAGCTGATTCCGTCGTCGGTGGAGATCTCGACTATGGCGCCGTCGTTGCAGCCCATGAAGGTGGACTCCATCATCTGCCAGGTCCAGAACTTGATCCTCAGCGGGAGTTGACCCTCTGGGAGCGACACATCGACCGATGTGAGCCACTGGTCGGACACTGCGCTCATGTCGTAGGCGTGGTAGGAATATCCTCCGCTGTAGAACCGACTCGACATCTGCCCCCAGGTGTCAAGAACGCCTCCGTGCTCCCAACCCGGCGGGGGTTCGGTTTCGAACCCTTCCTGGATGTGAGTCAGCGCCAAACTGCCGAGGGGGCACTCGCCCGGAGCGTGCGTTGTGGTGAAGGACCACGTGTTGGACCACGGGCCGATGCCGCAGGTGTTGTTCGAGCCGACCTTCCAGTACAGCGTGGTGTTGGTGGGGAAGTCGGTGTCGGGCGTGTACCTGGTGAGGGTGAGCTCTTCAACGTCGACCAGCAGATCGCTGAAATCCGGGTCCGTGGCTACCTGGAGACGGTATTGCAGACCCTGGCTCGGTGCCGACCATGTGAAGGTGAGACGTGGTGGCCGATCTTGCCCGCCATTGGGAGGTGACAGCGGAATCGGCGCGCCGGGCGCCGCGTCGTGCAGCGCGAGATCGACCGGCAAACTGTGGGTGGCGGACCCTGTGGTCCCGGTCACGATGATGGTGTGGCGGCCGACGGCGCCGCTCGCGGTGTTGCCTATGGTCATGGAGGTGCTTCCGCCGGGCGGCACCGGGTTGGTGTCGAAATTCAAGGTGGTCCCGGCCGGTTGACCGGTGGCCGACAGCAGGACCGGGTCGGCGTGGCCGACCACTGCACCCACGTCGACCGTGAAGGCCGCGTCGTTGGGAGCGCAGATTAATTGCCAGTCTGGAGACACGTCGAGGGTGAACGACGGATCGCAGTTGTGACACACCAGCGCGAAATCCTGGTCGGTGCTGTCGCTGTTATAGGGAACCCCGTCGCCGGCGATGTTGGTGGCCCGGACGGTGATCTCGGCGGTGGTTCCGGGCACCGACACGAACACATTTTCCAGGTTGTCGAGGGTGTCGGGCGCACCTCCGGTGGTGGACCAGCCGTCCGCGAATACACTACCCGAATAGGTGTTGCCTCCGGTCATGACCTCGAGATCGAGGTCGTTGACCAGCGACGGGTTGGCGCCCACCGCGGCAGGGGCGTCGGACCACGCCAACGTCAGCTTGAGCGGCTGGGCCGCATCGTCCACCGTTACGGTGAAGTGCCACGCTTGGCCTGTGCTGGAGAAGGTGTGTGGCTGGTCCCAGTACTCGGTCTGGGTCGGCGGGACGAGAAGGGTGGTGAGGTTGGCGCGGCCCCAACCTTCGTGGATGTTTGGGATGTCGGCCGTTCCCATGTCGTCTGCGCTGTTGACCACCAGCGCCTTGACCATGGCCGGGCTCGGATCCATTCCCCCGTTGAAGCCCCGCCACCACTGGGTCGCGAGCGCCAGAATGCCGGAAACGTGGGGGGCGGCCATTGAGGTGCCGCTGCAGAAGGCGTAGAGATCGTCGGTGCCATCGATGGCAAAGGCGCAGCTCCCGCCGTCGTCATTTCGGGCCGATGCAATCTCCTCGCCAGGCGCCGCCACGGTGATGCCGATCCGGCCGTCAACGGTCGGCCCGCGACTTGAGAAGTTGGAGATGGCGTCGATGTCGCCATTGCGGTAGTTGACAGAGGAAGCCACAGTGATGAGGTTCTTGGCCTCCTTGGGTGCGCTGAGGGTGCCCGGGTTGGGCCCGTCGTTGCCCGCCGAGAACACGGCAATGATTGGTTCGGCAACGTCCGGTGTGTCGAAATTCCCGATCCCGCACCATCAGGTCATGGGTGCGCTCGCGGACTGGTAGCCGTGGTTCGGGCTGCCGGTCCACCACGAGTTGTTGGTGCCGATGGCATTGCCGAGGGCGGCCCGCTTGGAATGTTCCTGCCAGCCGCCCACCGGGGGCCACGTTCCCACCAGCGAGTTCATGGCGAAAATGCTGTAGTTGGGAGCCACACCGAGCCCGTAGAAGAAGCCGTCGCCGTCGGTGAAGCCAGCGGTGGCGTCGCCGCCGATGATGCCGCTCACGTGAGTGCCGTGGCCGCCGTTCGGGCAGTCGTTGCCCGGGGGTCCTTCACAGGTGTCGGGGAAGGTGTAACCGCCCACGATGCGTGGGCCGAGGTCGGGGTGGTCGTAGTCGACCCCGGTGTCGACCGTTGCCCAGATGACACCGGTCCCGTCGTAGCCGAGGGTCGCAAGGTGGGCGTCGTAGCCCGTGAAGGGCACGCCGCCAGCGTGATTCCCCGCCACGATCTGGTCGGACATCTCGTCGTCGAGACCGGGGTCCGGGCTGGCATAGCCGAGCCACAGCACCGACTCGAGCTGCGCCACGACCTCGATACGGTCTGCCTGTAGGCTCACTATGGCGTTGTAGAACCGCCGGTCCGGTTGCGAGGGAGCGTGGCGGTGCACCACCGCGCCGATGCTGGCGAGGGTGGTCAAAATCTCATCGACGTTGGCGTCGTTGTGGAACATGACGTCTACATACCGGATCAACCCGTTGTGCCCGACGAGTCCCGCGTTGATCTTGTACGCGGGGTGGAAGGGCCCCTGCCAGCGGACCCACGGCTTCGCCTCCACCGACGACGCCGACTCGGATGCTCCCCAAACCAGGTAGGTGTTGTGGGGGTAGATCCTGAAGGACCTGGAGGCCCGAAGACTCGAGCTCGGCGACCCAGCCGTCACGTACCGGTCCCACCAGCTGCACCAAATGAAGTCGGGTCCGGTCTGATCGGCGCGTAGTCGCTCCGGAATGACGGGTTCCTGGCCGCCGACCGGATCGAATCGGAAGCCCTGGACCTGGACGATTCCGGCGTCGTTCACCTCTGTCATAGGCAACCGAACGTTTCTCATCCGCGCCAGTTGCGAGTCGTCCACCACCAACCAACGAAAGCTGCCGTAGTCGAGGTCGTGCTGCGCTTCGATGCCGAGCGCCGTCAGCGGTGGGCGGCGTCGGCCGGAACGCGAACGGCGTGTGAGGTTGCCGCGGCTGTGGACGAGCCAGCGACGACCGTTGCTATCAAAATCCAACCGAAGGGGGTCATGCGTGTGCGGGTGGAGAACCACGACATGATGCTGGCTCCTTTGCGCCGTGTATGAGGTGGAATACGACGCTGCGCCATATGTTAGCACCGGGCGGGTGTGGGGGGACTCACCGCTTTCCGCCGCGAACCCACCAGTCGGACCGGCGGTCGAACCACCAGTCGGCCGAGTTGCCGGCGAGGACCTCCTGGGCGAGGTCCCTCCCGGCCTGGGTGCGGAGCCTCTTCAGACACGAACGGAACCCAGTCCTCGGCCTGTGGATTGCCCGCGTCGAGCTGCTCCTTGAGCGACATGAGGAGTTCCAGTTGGTCGGCGTCGTGCACCAATATCGACTCAGGAGTGGACTCGTCGCGGTATTCGCTCAGAAGACCGTCAATCTCGTCGCCGAACGGCAGGCCCCGCACCATATCCGCCGCGGCGCTCTCTTCGTCCGCGGTTGCGTACTTCTGGTTCATATAGTTGAGGTCCCCGGTGCGCGCCTCCGGAAGATCGTGGACCAATGCCAGTCGGATGGCGCGGTCGGTATCGACCGTTTTGTCCCGACTGGCCAGCGCGTAGCTGATGAGGGTCATGCGGAACACGTGGTCGGCCACACTCTCGCTGCCCGTACCGAGAAATTGCCATCCGCTGCGCGGCGTCCTCTTGAGCATGCCGACTTCGAACAAAAAACTCGCGATTCGTTCCATGGTCGTGAGTGTACTCTGCCCCCGCCCGTCCGGTGTAGAAGGTGTGGAGGGTGTGGAAAGGGTGGACGGTAGGGCGATGGAGGAGATGTGCCCCGGTCCGGAATCAGACAGATCACTATGCGTGACGGGTTACCATTGGCCGGTGGTCAGAGCCGCATCGAGTCCGCAGGTTTCCGTTGTGGTGCCCTGCTTCAACGAGATCGGAGCGATTGCAGACTCCGTACGAAGGCTGCGCTCGGCCATGGCGGACTGGGAGCCCTTCGAAATCGTCGTGGTTGACGACGGGTCCGACGACGGATCACTGGACGGGCCCGGTCGCTCTTGGACGAGCCTGGTCCAGGTGGCCTTATCCTCGTGGCCCGCACGAGTCGAACCTCGGGTACGGCGCTGCGGTGAAGACCGGAATCCGCTCGGCCTCTTCGGAGGTCCTGGCGATCGTGGATGCCGACGGAACCTATCCGATTGAAGTGATGCCGGAATTGACGGCCGGGATATCGTCGGTCGACATGGTGGTGGGCGCGCGCCAAGCTACGGCGCCAGATGAGTCGTGGTCGCGCCGGGCAGCCAAGTCGGTCCTGCGACGGTATGCGGGGTGGTTGGCAGGGGCTCGGATCCCGGATGTCAATTCAGGGATGAGGGTCTTTCGACGGGAAGTGGTCGACAGCTGCGCCGAACTGCTGCCCGACGGGTTCTCACTGACCACGACGCTGACAGTGGCGGCGTTTCGCGGGGGCTACCGGGTCCGTTTCGTGCCCATTCAATACTCTCGCCGAATCGGACGCTCCAAAATCCGCAGGCTTCAGATCGCCGTTGGAATGATGCGGCTTGGCCTGGCGATGGGCGCCGCATATGGGCCCTTTTCCAGACCTGCCGGTGGAGGCAGGGTCAAGAATCGAGAATCGTGAACTGGGGGTCTCGTGCGGAGACCGGCTGCATCGGGCCGGCAATGGTGATGCCGTCAACCTCTCCCAGGACTCCGCCGGCAATCGTGGCAATCAGCCGCGTGTCGGTGACTCGATTGGCGAGATCCGTATCGGCGGCAGTTTCGGTGGTACACCTGATGTAGTTGTCGGTGAGGCCGGTCCACCGCCGATGGGGGCCCACTGTCTCTCCCTGTTCCCACAGAACCTGCGCCTTCTGCCCGACGAAGCGTTGGTTGTGGGCGTGTTCGAGGTGGGCACCCAGCTCGATCAGACGACGGCTTCGATCCTGGGCGAGAGCGGCGGAAACCTGGCTGGGCATGGAGGCGGCCGGGGTGCCTTCACGGCTCGAGAAGCGGAAGACGTGGAGCCGCGAAAACCCGATTTCCTCGACAAAGGCCAGGGATTGGGAAAACTCGTCATCGGTCTCCCCGGGAAAGCCCGACCATGACGTCCGTGGAGATGGAGAGGCCGGGGACCGCAGCCCGTGCCGATGCCACGAGATGGCGATATTCCTTCCGGTGGTTCGCCGCGCCATACGCCTGAGGGTCGCGTCGCAGCCGCTCTGCAGCGGCAGGTGGAGGTGGGGCATCAGGCGAGCGGTCGGTGAAGAGCTCGAAGAACCGCGGTTCCAGGTCCCAGGGCTCGAGCGACGACAGGCGGAGCCGAGGGATGTCGGTTTCCCGGAGGACCCGGCGGATGAGTCTTCCAAGGCCGCGCGGCCGTTCGAGATCGTGGCCGTAGGAGCCGAGGTGGACGCCGCTGAGGACCACCTCGCGGTAGTCGAGTCTGATGAGGCCTCGATCTCGTCGATGACCTCTGAGGCCGGGCGGCTGCGGCCCGGACCGCGGGCGATGGTCACCACACAGAAAGTGCACCGGTTGTCGCACCCGTCCTGGACCTTGATGACAGCGCGGGTTCTGGTGCCCACGTCCTGTGCACGGGGTGTCGGGAAATCGTCGTGGGCCATTTCGTCGGTCCACAGCAACTCGGCCTCGTCGAGCAGGTCGACCATCCGGTCCTTGTCGCGGTTGGCGACCACGAGATCGACACCGAGGGACCGCACCTCTTCGGGGGAAAGCTCCGAATAACATCCGGTGGCCACCAGTTTCGCGTCGGGCGCCGACCGCCGCAGCTGACGGAGGATTTGGCGGGACTTGCGGGATGCCGTGGAGGTTACGGTGCAGCTGTTGAAGATGCACAGATCGGCGACTTCACCCGGTCCGACGACTCGGCAACCACGGCCGGCCAATTGGCGTGCCAAGGCCTCGATCTCTCCGATGTTGAGGCGGCAGCCGATGGATTCCAGGCGCACCCGCACGGCTCACCACTCGCTCAGGTCAGGTCCGCGCAATGGGGTTCCGAGCTGTCAGGCGGCCAGCATCAGCCGCCCTGGAGGAGATCTCGGATACGGCTCCGGATGATCACCTTCTGTTCCTTGACGAAGCGCTCGAAGTTCAGCACCCTGACCGTCGCGGATCGTGAACATGATCGGGTTGTGATGTACGTCGCCGTAATCATTGAACTGAATGATCCCGGTCACGCCCGGAAATTCTTTGACGCTGAACATGAAGCCCTTGCGCAGATTGGACGTGTCGTAGACAGGAGCTTCGGCAATGACCTGAGGGCCACCACTCGGGCGGCGTCGAAAGCGTGGGCAGCGTAGATATCGGGCTCGTGGCCGAATTTTGCGGTGAAGGAGGTTACGAAATTCCGGACCAGCTCCCTCTCGTCCTTCATGTCAAACGCCGGCTGCGGGAAGAAGACTCCCTCCACGAGCGCCGGGTCCTTTTCGATGATCTCGCCGCTGTAAAACGCCGAAGTCAGGCATATGGTGCCCTCGTATTGGGCGTTGCGCAGCAGGCGGAGAACCTCGAGCGACGGGTCCGCGTATCCGATGACGTAGACCGCATCCGGTAGATGGGCCGCCAGCACGTCGTTGGCATCGTCCACCCAATTCGGATCCGACAGCGACACCCGCCCGACCACGCGACCCTCCATGGCCTGTTCGAAGACCTGTCGGAACGGAGGTTCGATTCCGCGGGCTTGCTCTGAGTCCTCTGCGAATATCATCGCTGTGGTGGCGTCCTGCTCCTCACGGAGAAATCGACCTGCCCGCCGGCCTTCGAGTTCGTCCGATGCAAAGACCCTGAAGAAGAGCTTGGAGTCCTTGGTCAGGTTCGGAGCTGAGGCAGACGGCGACAACGCGACGACGTTCAATCGGTCCAATTCCGGAAGCAGCTGTCTGGCGGTATCGCTGGTGGTCCCCATGATTACGATGTTTGCGCCCTGCGATGAGAGGTTCCCCAGTTCGTCCACGGCGCGGGCGGGATCGGTGCCGGTGTCGGCCCATACAAAGCCATAGAGGCCGGCATGGTGCCGTCGGCCCGGCCCTGCTCGATGGCGAGTTCGATGCCCTGTTTCATGGAGTTGCCATAGCTCGCGGCGGAGCCGCTGGTCGGCAGCAGAACTCCCACAACCGGTTTGCTTCCGCACCCGACGAACACGACGCCCACCAGCGCCGCCACGGCGATCTTGGACAGGAGTGAGAGCGATTTCACGACAACACCTCCCACGGTGAGGCTGCAATCATACAGCAAATCCGCTCGACCGGTCCGAACCTCGAAAATCGTCTCAGAATCGGCGCGGGCCGGCCTCCTTCACCGTGTCGGGTACTTCGCTGGCGAACTGCTCGAAGTTGTCGTGGAAGAGCCCGGCGAGGTGCTTCGGCCTTCGCGTCGTAAGCCTCCGGATCGCCCCATGTGTTGCGTGGCTGCAGAATCTCGCCCGGAACTCCCTCGCAGGCGGTGGGAACCTCCAGCCCAAAGACGGGATCTCGCTCGTACTCGACCTTCGTCAGCCCGCCCTCGAGGGCCGCGTTGAGCAGGGCGCGGGTGTGCTCGATCGTCATCCGCTGGCCCGACGCCGTAGGGTCCGCCGGTCCAGCCGGTGTTGACCAGCCAGCAGTCGACGTTGTGCTCGCGGATCTTCTCGGCCAGCAGTTCGGCGTAGTACGGCGGGGGTGCAGCACCATGAACGGCGCCCCGAAGCAGGCGGAGAAGGTGGCCGTGGGCTCGGTGACGCCCGCTTCGGTGCCGGCCACCTTGGCCGTGTAGCCGGAGATGAAGTGGTACATGGCCTGCTCGGGCGTCAGCCTGGCGATCGGCGGCAGCACGCCGAAGGCGTCGGCGGTGAGCATGACGATGTTCTTCGGATGCCCGCCATGCCCTCCGGCACGCGCGTTCGGAATATGGCTGATGCGGGTAGGCGGCCCGGGTGTTCTCGGTCAGCGTGTCGTCGTCCAGGTCGAGCCGGCGGGTGATCGGGTCGTAGCCGACATTTTCGAGGATGGTGCCGAATTGCCGGGTGGTCTCGTAGATCTCCGGCTCGGACTCCTGCGAGAGCCGGATCACCTTGGCGTAGCAGCCGCCCTCGAAATTGAAGACCCCGTCGTCGCTCCAGCCGTGCTCGTCGTCGCCGATCAGTTCGCGGTCCGGATCGGCGGACAGGGTGGTCTTGCCCGTGCCCGAGAGACCGAAGAAGACGCGCCACGTCGCCTGTCCGGGCCGACGTTGGCGCTGCAGTGCATCGGAGAGCACGTTCTCCTGCGGGCAGGAGGTAGTTCAGCACCGTGAAGATCGATTTCTTGATCTCGCCGGCGTAGCTGGTGCCGCCGATCAGCACCAGCTTGCGCGGCGAGGTTGAGCAGGATGAAGGCCTCGGAGTTGGTGCCGTCCACCTCGGGGATGGCCTGAAAAGTCGGCGCGTGGAGCACGGTGAACTCGGGCACGTGGTCCGCCAGCTCCTCGGGCTCGTCGCCTGGATGAACATGTTGCGCGCGAACAGGGAGTGCCAGGCCATCGATCGGTGACCACCCGGACCGGCAGCCGGTATCGGTTGTCGGCGCCGGCGAAGCAGTCCTGGATCCAGACGTCCCGGTCCTGCAGGTAGGCCTGCAGGCGGCGGAACATGTTATCGAACATCTCCTGGGAGATGGGTTTGTTGACGTTGCCCCACCATACCTTGTCCTTGGTCTCCGGCTCCTCCACGATGAACTTGTCCTTGGCCGCCCGGCCGGTGTGCAGGCCGGTCCGCACCACGATGGGACCGAGGTGCACCATGTGCCCTTCGCCGTTCTGGAGGATTCCTCGTAGAGCATCGGCGTGTTATGGTTCCAGTGCTCCTTGCGGACGTTGATGATTCCGTGATTGTCGAGCCCGTAAGGGCTCTTGAGGCGTTGCGCTGGTTTCATAACCGTCTCCAGTTCTTTTTAGGTGATTGGTACAACCCGAGACCGAGGGCAGGAATTCTCGGATCTCGGATTTCGGATTTCGGATTTCGGAACACCGTATCGGGCACGGTATCGGGCACGAACGCGGGTTGTCGAATTTCCACACCTCCCACACCTCCCACACCTTCCACACCTTCCACACCCTCCACACTTTCCACACCTCCCACACCGGGTGGGCGGGCGGGGGGCGTATGATGCCACCATGAAATCCCGTCTCCTCGTCCTATCGGTGCTTGTGATCATCGTCATCATCGGCTTCCTCGCGTTCCAACGGTGGCGGTCGGTGGTGTCAGGGCCCGAGATTTCGGACCAGGCCGCCGGACAGGCCCAGTTCGTCGGCCGTCAGACCTGCGTCGGTTGTCACCCGAACGAAGGATGCCCTGTGGCAGGGATCCGATCACGACCTGGCCATGCAGATTCCGTCGGAAGAGACCGTGCTCGGTGATTTTTCGGGCACGACGTTCAACCACTATGGAGTGGAGTCCACCTTCTTCATACGGGACGGCGAGTACATGGTGCGAACCGACGGACCCGATGGCAAGCTGCACGACTACCCCGTCGCTTATCTCTTCGGTTTCGAACCCCACGAGCAGTACCTCATCGCGTTTCCCGACGGCAGCTACCAGGCGCTCAACGTGTGTTGGGACAACCGCCCCGCCGAGGACGGTGGGCAACGCTGGTTCCACCTCTACCCGGAACACCCAACTCCCTATACCGATCAGTTCCACTGGACGGGGACGCTGCAGAACTGGAATTTTATGTGCGCCGAGTGCCACTCCACCAATCTGGACAAGGGATATGACCTGGCCACCGACACCTACAACACCACCTTCTCCGAGATCAACGTGTCCTGTGAGGCCTGTCATGGGCCGGCCTCACGCCACGTCGCCATCGCCACCGCCGCCGAGAAGGGCCAGCGCCCCAAGGAGGATGCGCGCCTGGGGCTGATGCTCTCCATGAAGGATCCGAACGGCGGGGTGTGGGAGATGGATCAGGAAACCGGGAACGCCAAACGCAGCGTCCCCATCGGGTCGCGAATGGAGGTCGAGACCTGCGGCCGTTGTCACGTCCGGCGCAGCGTGGTCGATGATGACTACATCTACGGCAGACCGCTCATGGACACCCACCGACCGGCCCTGCTCACCGATCCCCTCTACTATGCAGACGGGCAGATTCAAGATGAGGTCTACGTTTACGCGTCGATTCTCCAGAGCAAAATGTTCGCCAAGGGAGTGACCTGCTCGGACTGCCACGACATCCACAGCCTCGAGCTGAAAGCGCCTGGTGATGCCGTCTGCAGCCAGTGCCACCTGCCGTCCAAGTACGCGACCCCGCAGCACCACTTCCACAAGCAGGATGGTCCAGGGGCGAGCTGCCTGGATTGCCACATGCCAGAGACCAAATACATGGTGGTGGATCCCCGACGGGATCACAGCTGGCGTGTGCCCCGACCCGACCTCACGTTAACCATTGGATCACCGAACACCTGCAATTGGGAAGGCTGCCACCCGGACAAGTCCGCACAATGGGCGGCGACCACGATGGACGATTGGTACGGGGCGGATTGGCGCAAACCCCACTACGGAGAAGTGCTGTATGCCGCCAGGGTTGGAGCGCCCGGTGCGAGAGATGGGCTCCTCAGCCTGGTTGAAGATCCCGAGATGCCTGGCATCGTGCGGGCTACGGCGGTTTCCGAGCTGGAGCGCTTTGTGGATGGAGTGTCATTGACGGCCATAGAGGGCGCGCTGTCCGATGACGATCCGCTGGTCCGTCGCGCCGCTTTGACCGCCATAGCCCAGCTACCGCCAGGTCAGCGTCTGGCCGCGTTGCCGCTGTTGGACGACCCGATCCGCGCGGTCCGTGTGGAGGCGGCCAGATTGTTAGCGCCGGTTCCCGACTCGGAGTTGACGCCGGAGGAGCTGGCGGTTCTGGAACGTGGCCTGGTGGAGCTCGAAGAGGCGTTGATGGTGGACGCCGACCGTGCCGAGGCCCACATGACCCTGGGCAGCGTGTACCTGGATCGGCAGCGCTTTGAAGACGCCGAGGCGGCCTACCAACGGCGCTCCGCCTCAACCCACGCTTTGGCCCGGCGGTTGTCAACCTTTCGGACCTTTACCGCCAGCAGGGTCGGGATGCGGAGGGGGAACGGGTGTTGGTGGACTTCCTGACCCGCAATCCGGAGGAAGGGGTGGTTCACCATTCTCTCGGTCTGTTGCTGGCCCGAGAACGGCGGTACGACGAGGCCGTCCTCGAGCTTGCCCGGGCGGCAGAGCTGCGACCCGATGACCCACGCTACGCCTATGTCCTCGGAGTCGGACTCCAGTCGATTGGCCGGGTCGATGAGGCCATCGAAGTCTTCGAGAACGCCCTCGAGCTGCATCCTTTCGATCCCGAACTGCTGTACGCGCTCACTTCGTTCCACGCCCAGGCCGGCAATGTGGGCGCGGCGGCGGAATACGCCGAGAGGTTGGCCGAGGTCCGGCCCGACGACCCTGAAATCCAGGGCCTCGCGGCGCGGCTCGGCGGACGCTGATTCCCGAGAACCGCGACGTGTTGCGACCCCAACAACGGAGCCCATCATGAAGAGAGCAAAGATCGTCGCCACCATCGGGCCGGCGACCTCGGATGCCGCCACCGTCAAAGCCCTGATCGGTGCCGGAATGAACGTCGCCCGGCTGAATTTCTCCCACGGCGACCACGAGCTGCATCGTGAGACCTTCGAGCTCGTTCGAGCCCAGTCACGAGCTGCCGGGGTGCCGGTGGCCGTGTTGGCCGACCTGTCGGGGCCGAAACTCGAGTGGGGCTCATGGACGGAGGCCGTATCCAGCTCGAGGAAGGGGCGGAGGTCATCGTCACCACTGAGGACGTGCTCGGAACGCCGGAGCGGATCTCCACCTCCTATCACGCGTTGCCCGACGACATTCGACCCGGCGATCCCATCCTGCTGGACGACGGCCTGCTCCGCCTCGAGGTGGAGGAGGTGGTGGGCCGGGACGTGGTTTGTCGGGTGGCGGTGGGTGGCGACCTGAAGGACCGGAAGGGGATGAATCTCCCAGGGACGCCGTTGTCCACCCCGGCCATCACCGACAAGGACCGTGACGATATTCGCTTCGGGCGCGAGCTCGGGGTGGACTTTTTCGCGCTCTCCTTCGTTCGCCGGGCCCAGGACATTGTCGAGGCCAAGCAGCTGGCAGGCGAGACACCGGTCATTGCCAAGATCGAAAAGCCGGAGGCGTTGGAGGCGCACGAGGCCATTGCCGACGCCTCGGACGGGCTCATGGTGGCGCGCGGGGATCTTGGAGTCGAGGCGGGTTTCGACAAGGTGCCGCTGATGCAGAAACACCTGATCCGGGTGGCGGCCGCCCGTGGCAAACCGGTGATCGTGGCGACCCAGATGCTCGAGTCCATGATCTCCAGCCCGGTCCCGACCCGAGCCGAGGTGTCGGACGTGGCCAACGCCGTGCTCGACGGCGCCGATGCCCTGATGCTCTCGGGAGAGACCGCGGTCGGCTCCTACCCGGTGGAGTCGGTACGCCGGATGGCGGCCGTCATTGAAGCGGTGGAGGAGAGCGAGCTCTATCTGCTCCAACCCGAGCCGGTGCGGATCGCGGAGGACAGCTTTGACAACGCCATCGCCAGAGCCGCCGCCAAGGCCACCGAGGATCTCGGGCTCAAGGTACTTGCGGTCTACACCGAGAGCGGTCACACGGCGTCGTTGGTGAGCGCCTACCGACCGGCCGCGTGCATTCTTGGAATGTCGCGGAACGAGACCTCTCTGAGACGTATGGCGCTGATGTGGGGAGTCTCTCCGGTGGCCATCGACCACTGGATTACCGATGTGAGGGAAGGCCTCCAAGTCGTCGAAGAGGCGGTGACTCGAGACGGATTTGCCAAGCCCGGGGACGACATCGGGGTGACCTTCGGCATGCTCGACATCAGCGGCCCGGGCCGGACCAACGTGCTCACCCTGTGGCGGGTGCGGGACCCATCCGGCGGTTGAGCCACGGTTTGTCCGTCAAACCGGAAACTTTGTTGAGCATCGCCGCGTTGAACAAGGGACATTCGCGCGTTTCCCGACGCCGGGATCGCCAACAAAGGAGTCAAAAAGTGAGAATCAAAGCACTTATCCCTGTATTGGTCATTGTCGTGGGTCTGCTGGCGGCCAGCCCGGTGGAAGCCCAGTTCACCAAGGACTGGAAAGACTGGTACGGCCATATCCAGGGCGGCTACACCCTTGGCATGGGCGATTATTCCGACCTGGCCGATGACGGATGGACCCTCGGCGGCGGCGCGACCTACTACCCGGCCGACTGGCCGGTGGGCATTTCAATGGGCATCGACCACTACGACTTCGACATGACGGGCGATGCCAAAAACTTCTTCGAGTCCGACGGGGAGATCAGCACGTGGGGATTCACGGGCGGTGTCACCTGGTCACCAAGGCTCGAGGGCTCGGTTGGCTTCTACCTGAACGCGGGCGTCGGCTATTACTACACCGAGGCCCGGCTGACCGAGCCCGGAGCCTGGTGCGGACCTATTTGCCCGCCTTACAGCTGGTGGTGCTACCCGGGTTGCGTGCCGGGAACCATCGTTACCGATTCCCAGGCAACCGGCGATTTCGGATTCAACCTGGCGCTCGGGCTGACCTTCGCGGTGGGGACGGACAGCATGGTTTACGTCCAGGCCCAGTACAACAGCCAACAGGCCGAGACGTCCCTCGAGTGGGTGCCTTTGGTCGTCGGTTTCCGCTGGTAGAAACCGCGGGTATGGGAACAAACGGGGCGGCCGCGAAGCCGCCCCGTTTTTTGTGGTCTATTTCACGTCGTCCCCATCCCCGTCCCCGTCTCCATCGAGAATGCTCGGCCCGGAGGTCCCTTCGGGATCAGTGGTGGGCGGCGCGGTGAAGCCATCCCCATTCGTTGCCTCTGAAGCTCGGCCGAGCAGCGCCACGCCGGCCCCGTCGGTGTCCACCGACCTGAGGTGGAGATCGCGCTGCGGGAAGGGAATCTTGATGCCGTGCTCCTCGAGCGCGCGGGTGAGCTCGACGCGGAGCTCGGTGGAGAGCTGGACGAAGTCCCCAATGGTCCAGACGCGCAGCTCGAAGTCGAGCGAGCTGTCGCCAAAACTGTTGAACTGGACCGACGGCGACGGATCGTCGATCACGTCCGGATGCGCGTGCGCGAGGTCGAGCAGGATGTTCATCACGGTTCCCGGATCGGTCCCGTAGGCCACGCCTACGGGAATGTCGGCCCGCCGTCTGAGGTCGTACAGCGTCCAGTTGACCAGCTCGTTCGAGATCAGGGTGGCGTTGGGCACGATGACCTCGGCCCCCTGCCACGTCCGGATGATGCTGGCCCGGGTGCCGATCTGCTTCACCACGCCCGACACCGAGCCGATTTCGATCTTGTCGCCCTCCTTGATGGGCCGCTCGAAGAGCAGTATCAGTCCCGAAACAAAGTTGTTGACCACGTTCTGAAGACCGAAGCCGATGCCGACGCTGAGGGCCCCGGCGATGATGGTGAACTTGGTCAGATCGAGTCCGAGAATGGAAACGGTGACAAGAAAACCGATGGTCAGGATCAGGTAGTGGGTTACGGTCAAGATGGTGTTGGGTACACCCCGCGGCAGCGACAGCTTCGGGAGTACCTCGTCGGCGAGCACGAAGTTGACGAATTTCGAGACCTTGAAGGTCGACCAGACGGCGACCAGCACCAGGATGATGATCGACGGCTGGAAGGTCGCGCCGAAGACGGTCACCTCGGCCGAGGCCATGTTTCCGATCAGCTCCAACGCCTCGTTCCTGAGACCGAACCCGTACAGCGCGTAGCTGCACCACATCACGACGGCGATGAAGTTGACTGCGTTGTCGGCCGCATTTTGAATGTTCGACGAGTGGAGCCGCACCATGTTGAACCGCTGCGCAAAGTTCGTCCGCAGCAACGCCGCGACCGCGCCGCTGAGCACCCGCGCTCCGGTCCAGAGCAGGAGGCCATAGTAGACGCTGATCAGCACACCCTGAATGAGCACCTCGACCAGGTCGACGCTGCCGATGATGTCGGCGATCAGCGCGATGACCATCAAACCGGAGGCAATACGGAACGCCGCTATGCCCACCCGCGTCCATCGCGGATAGGTTGAATTGTCGGGGTTTCCGACTCGACGGACCGTCCGCTCCAGAGCGGCCGCGATGGCGACGGTGAGCAGGAGGAAGCCGATCCGGTACAACAGCACCTCCTGCGGAATGAGTACCAGGAGGCGTTCGACGAAGAAGAGGACCACCAGAATGAGCAGACCGGGTCGGAGGTTATTCGGCAGCATCGGAGGAAGGAGCCGGAAGAGAGCCACCAGGGCCACCGCGGAGAGGAGATCCTGTACCGCCGCTGGAGCCTGGGGGTGGATCAGGTCACCGATCAGGGTGCTGATCAGGACCGCGGCCGCGATTGGTCTGCTGAGCAGACGACTCATGGCTTGGAACGAAGGATCGCCAACCGCCTGCTGTTTCGCACGGCGGCCGAGGAACGCCAGCAACAACGCGCTGACGACGAAGACGATCCCGTGCTGTATCACCCGGTCCGGCCGTTCCGCGACGTAGGCCTTGATGGTTAGAAAATCGTCCCGCCTGGAACGCTGGAAACGGCTGGTGAGGGACTCGTCTCCGGGGGGATTCCAGGGGGTGCGCCAGATCGGAGGCTGGTTGGGGATGAAGATGCTCCGGCTCTGTTGCCTGATCTCATCGCGAATCGGCCCGACGCCGTCGCTCACGGCCGTTTTGAGCGACGACACCCGGGTCTGGAGGGTGAGCACCGCGTCGCGACGTGTGGTGACGACATCCTTGGCGCCCTGGACAGCTTTGATCGTCTCTTGAATGGTCTTTCGGAGGGCCGCCGGCATGTCCTGGTCGGCGGCGCTGTCGAGGGTCAGCTGCCAAACCTCCTCGGTCTCCTTGATGCTCTCGAGATCGTCGTCGAGCCCCTTCGACCGCGCTTGGAGGGTGTCGAGCCAGCCGGAGAGCAACGTGTCCTCACGAAGCCACTTCTTGCCGACCTCCTCGAGGACCGACCGGGGAGCGCCAGACGCGGTGAGTTCGGAGGTCTCCTTCTCCAACGCCTCGATCCTTTGGCTCGTATCGTCGAGCGACGCCTCGATGTTGGTGATGGCGTCCCGTGCATCGGACCGTGCCGTGATTCGGTCGAGATCGGTCTTGGTGACGCCGGTCTGGGCCGGGACCTCGGCAGCCGGGATCGGCGTCGGGGCCGGCGTTGGGGTTGGCATGGGTGGCTCGCTGGGAGTTTCCTGAGCCCATAACGTCGAACCTGCTGACGCGCAGCACAAGAGTGTCAGCAGCAGCGCCGGCCACATCGGAGCACATTCGCGACGGGCAGATCCGGTTTTCTTCATTGCAGTTCCTTTTTTGGCAACGACCGGCTCAGGAGGGCGAAACCGAGGATCCCCGAAACCAGAGAGGCGGCCAGGATACCGATTTTTGCGTTGGCGATCAGGGCCTCGTCGGCCCAGGCGAGGTCGGCGATAAAAAGCGACATGGTGAAGCCGATGCCGGCGAGACAGCCGGCGCCCAGAACCTGCATCCAGGTGACGCCCTGCGGGAGGTTGCCGAGCTTTGACTTGACTGCCAGCCACGCCATCAGCGTGATGCCGATGGGTTTGCCAACCACGAGACCGGCGATGATGCCGAGGCTGATGGGGTTGGCCAGGGCCTCTCCGATATGGCTGTCGATGCGGACGCCGGCATTGGCCAGAGCGAACAGCGGCAGGATGAGCCACACCTGGACCGGGTGCAGCCGGTGTTCCAGAACAAGGCCCGATGGGCAACGCCTCGCCGGACCTCTCGTAAACATGCTCGACGGCGTTGAGCTGGAGTTTGTCCCTGAAGATCGAATCCCTGGAAAAGTCCATCTTCTGGACCCGCTCCAGAAGCTCCTCGGTCTCTGAGACGAAACGGCTGAGGTCGACTCGTGGACGAACCGGGATGACCATGGCCACCAAGATGCCGGCCACCGTGGCGTGGACGCCTGAGGCGAAGACGGCCAGCCAGACCCCGACCATCAAGAGCAACTGGAACCCAACGTTCTTGACCCCTGTCCGAACCGCGAGGAACAGGACGACCAGCAGCACAGCGGCGACGACGAGCGCTGCCACGTTGATCTTGTCGGTGTAGAAGATGGCGATGACCGCCACAGCTCCCAGATCGTCGGCGATGGCCAGGGCGGTGAGGAAGACCTTCAGACCGAGGGGAGCGCGGGTGCCGAAGACCGCCAGGACTCCCAACGCGAAGGCGATGTCGGTGGCCATGGGGACGCCCCAGCCCGCTGCGCCCGCGCCGCCGGCATTGAATACCGCGTAGAACACGGCCGGGACGACCATCCCCCCTATGGCTGCGGCCACCGGCAGGGCCGCCTTCTCAGCCGATGACAGCTCGCCCACCACCATCTCGCGTTTGATCTCGAGACCGACAACGAAGAAGAAGACCACCATCAGGCCGTCGTTGATCCAGTGGTGGAGGTTGAGCTTGAACTCCGCATCGCCCCACGACACCCCGATATAGGTATGGAGCAGATCGTTGTAGGCCTCCGCCCACGGTGAGTTGGCAATCAGCAACGCCGCCACCGCGCAGGCCAGAAGGAGGACACTTCCGGTCGACCTCCGAGTGATAGAACCACTCGAAGTAACCGCGCAAGTCCTGTGGTTTTGATCTCGCCATTGGGATCCTCCTCTGGGGCATTGTTCTGAGCCAGGACTCACCGTCCTGGAGGTCGTGGTCCCCGGAAGCAGGGGTCATCATAAACGAATCGAAAAGCCGCCGAACGCCGGCGCAATCCGATTGTTGGGGGATCTACCGTGTTGTGGGAAATTGCACGGTCATCAATCCCCAATCTCCACTCCCCACACCTCAAACCCCACATCTCACAAGAAACGCCCCCGGAGCCGTGACCCCGAGGGCGGTGTGTACGGTTTCGGAATTTCGTGTCAGAACCGGTAGCGGGCCGCCAACCTGAGGTTCCGGCCCGGTTCGGGGCGGTTGTTGTAGGTTTCGGCATAGAGCTCGTCCGTGAAGTTCTCCAGAGCGACGACGAATCCGAGCCCAAAGTCGAAGTCATAGCCACCGCGCAGGTCGTAGACCTGGAATCCGGGAATGCCCTCCGGGTAGCTGAGGCGCAGTTCGATCCGAAATGCGGTTCTGCCGAGAAACGATACCGTGCCCGCGCTTCGCCCCACCAGCGCGTCCGCTGGTACCGCAGACCGAATGTGATCTTCTGGGGCGAGATCAGGCCGAGGGGCTGATCGGCGGTCTGGTTCTGACCCTCGGAGTAGTTGTAGCTTCCGAAGGCCGTCCACCAGGTGGCGAAGATGGTCTCGAGATCGAACTCGATGCCCCAGATGTAGGCATCGTCGATGTTCTGGAGCTGGGCAATCTCGAAATCCGGTGTCGGGATCCTCGCCGAGAAACTCGGTGCTGATGAAGTCGGTGAGGTCGTTGTAATAGACGGTCAGACCGCCGAAGTACCGGTCGTAGCGGACCTTGAGTCCCGTTTCGAAGTTGAGGGATCTTTCGGAGGTCAGATCCGGATTCTGGATGATGAAGGTGTCGCCGGTGGTGGCGAAGCCGGTGAACGACCGTTCCTGCATGTTGGGTGATCGGAATCCGCGACCCACCAGGGCGGTGTAGGTCACGTTGTCGGTGATGCCCCAGGTCAGACCGAGGTTGCCGGTGATGTCGGAGTCCGTGACGTTGAACGGCTCTCCGGTGTAGTTGGGGTCGTCATCGGTATCGTAGTCGAAGGTGTCGCCACGCAGGCCGGCCTTCAACGTGACCTGCTCCGACAGCGAGATGCTGTCCTCGATGAACAGGCCGAGTCCGGTCTGGGTGCCATCCGGAACTGCCACGTCATCGCTGGGCGGCATGAAGCTGCTCTCGACGACCGTGGTGTCATCGAGCGTGTCCTGGTAGACGTCGAGGCCGAAGACCAGGTGGTGCCGGCCGGTGTCTTTGATGCCCTGGGCGTTGAAGCCGATGGTGTCGATGAGCGACTGGCTCGTGTTGGCCTGGAAGAACCCGGGGAAGGCGAAGTTGCGCACGCTCTGTTTGTCGACCTGCTGGTAATAGGCAGCGAAAGCGAGATCATCGAGACCCCAAAGAGATCCGCTCTCCCACCTGAGACCCAGCTTGTCGCGATCGAAGTTGGGGAAGTAGATCTCGATGCCCGAATCACGATCGAAACCGGGGAAGCCGATGTCTTTGGTTCGGGTGCTCTCGAGATTGACCCGGAAGACCCCGGTGTTGCCGGTCATGAAACGAAGCCCGCCCTGGAAGCTGGTCTGTTCCATGCCGCTGTTGTAGACGACGTTGTCGTCGTCGACGTAGTCCGCGAACCGGTCACTGTCGGAGGCGCCGTCCGCGGCGGTGTAATCCCCGTAGTCCTCCCAGGACCCTATGACGTTGAACGAGAACCGATTGCCGGTGCCGGTGACCGCTGCCTGGGCCCGCTGGGCCTCGGCGCTGGTGCCGTAGCCGTACTCGAGGCTGCCGTCCCAGGTGAACTCTTCCGATCCGAGATCGGGCTTCTTGGTGATGATGTTGATGACTCCGCCGATGGCGTCCGAGCCGAACTGCACCGAGGCCGGGCCGCTCAGGACCTCGATCCTCTCCACCTGGGTCATGTCCACCAGGGCCGGCTGGATGCCGGCGAAGTCGGTGGACTCGCGGGCGTTGTTGAGCCGCTGACCGTCGACCAGGATGAGCACCCGGTTGCTGTTCAGACCACGGATGATCGGGATCCCGCGGAAGGGTCCTTCGCCGGTGATCTGGATGCCCGGGATCTCCTTGAAGAGGTCGGCGATCTTCTCCGGCTGTTGGGCTTGGATGGACTTCGCGTCGATGACGCGGATCGTCGCCGGTGTGGTTGCCGACTCCTGCTCTCGGCGGGAGGCGGTCACAACGATCTTGTCCTTGAAGATCCGACCCTCCTCGGTTTCGATGACCCCGGTGTCGTCCGGCGTCTCGAGCCCCTCAACAGCCTCGGTGGTGGCCTCAGGGCTGGTGTCCTGGGCCCAGGCCGCGCCATGGCCAAAAATGGCCAGGGCGGAAATCGCCAAACACATCGCTTGTCGTGTCATGTCGTTCACTCCTTATTCCGATAGGG
Organism: uncultured Holophagae bacterium; assembly: GCA_963797055.1. GTDB lineage: Bacteria > Acidobacteriota > Thermoanaerobaculia > Thermoanaerobaculales > Sulfomarinibacteraceae > FEB-10. The sequence goes on along the minus strand of CAWCOD010000019.1, from coordinate 406,159 downwards.
GTGCAATCTCCATGCGTGCCATCGGTAACTATAGGGAAATCTCGGTTGGTATTTTCCTGTTCTCGCGGATTTTGACGCTGGCGTGACAGATCAGCGCCGCTGGGCCGCCGCGAATCGTGGTTTCGCTGCGCTGGGGACGGTAGTAGACTGCGCGGGCGCTGGGCGAATACGGCCGCAGCGCATCGGATCACGCAAATTTGAGCCAGCTTCATCTCCTCACCGAGCGGCGATTTTTGCCGCTGTTCGCGACGCTTTTTTTGGCGGCGTTCAACGACAATTTGTTTCGTAACGCCTTGGCGATCCTGGTCGCCTACCGCGCCATGTCGCTGGCCGGCTTCAGCTCCGAACAACTCCTCGTCGCCTTCCCCGGTCTGTTCATCCTGCCCTATCTCCTGTTCTCGGCAACCGCGGGCCAGTGTGCCGACAAGCTGACCAAGGCCCATGTCATCCGGGGCATCAAACTCGCGGAGATCGGCATCATGGGACTGGCGGGAGTTGGTTTTGCCACCGGCAGTCTCCCCGTGCTGTTGTCGGTGCTCTTCCTCATGGGTATGCACGCCGCCTTCCTTGGGCCGACAAAATTCTCGGTGCTGCCGGATCTGCTCGACGATCAATCTCTGGTCAGCGGCAATGCGCTGGTGGAACTTGGAACGTTCCTGGCAATCCTGCTGGGAACCGTTGCCGCGGGAACCCTGGCCTCCGTGGTCAACGACTGGGCGGCGGTGATCGGGTTGATCGTGGTCGCGGTGGCGGTGGTGGGTCTTGCGGCCTCGATGTTCATTCCCACCACGCCGGCTGCACAACCGGATCTGGTCATCGACTTCAACCCCGCGTCGGCCACTGCCGACGTGCTGCGGGTGGCGCTCTCCGACAGGACGGTGAGACTGACGATCCTAGGACTCTCGTGGTTCTGGTCTCTGGGGGCGGCCTTCCTCGCCCTCCTTCCGAGCTTCACCAAGGACGTTCTGGGTGGCGACAAACCGGTCCTGACCCTGCTCCTCGCCACCTTCTGCGTCGGCATCGGCATCGGCGCCCTGCTCTGCGACCGGCTGTCGTACCGCCACCTCGAGCTGGGCCTCGTGACGTTGGGTTCGATCGGCATCTCGCTCTTCGCCCTCGACCTGGCAGTGGCGTCCAAGCTCTTTGTCGGTGTCGGAGGCGGCGGCCTGCTGAGTCTGTCGTCCTTCCTTGCCAGCAAGGGGGCATTGAGAATCGTCGTCGATCTCACGCTGGTGGCGGTGTCGTCGGGTTTCTACACGGTGCCACTTTTTACCCTCATTCAGCGACGGCCGGATCCGACGCACCGATCCCGGGTCATCGCCGGCAACAACATCGTCAACGCGATGTTCATCGTGGGATCGTCCGTTTTTCTTATGGTCCTGCTGTCGGTGGGATTCGAAATCCCGACGATCTTCCTGGTGTTGGCGCTGCTCAACGCTTTGGTGGCGGTCTATATCTACACGGTCATCCCCGATTTCGTGCTGCGTTTCGTGGCATGGGCGGTGGCCCATGTGATGTATCGGCTGCACAGCGCCGGGCAGGAGAACATCCCCGTGGAGGGACCTGCCGTGCTGGCGGCGAACCAGGTCAGTTTTGTGGACTGGCTGCTGATCGCCTCGACGTCGGCCCGGCCGGTTCGATTCGTGATGGATTCGAGCTTCATGGAGAATCCACTGATTCGGGCAGTTGCCCGTGGAGCGAGGGTGATCCCGGTGCCTCGGGGTGCGTCCGCCGAAGCTCCTCTGAAGACTGTGATCGAGCAGATCCGCGCGGAGCTTGATCGTGGGAATCTGGTGTGCGTATTTCCGGAAGGCAGCCTCACCTCGGACGGCCGCCTGCGACCTTTTCGACGAGGCATCGAGGTTGTTGTCCGCGCCGCTGGAGTGCCGGTGGTCCCCATCGCCATTCGTGGCATGTGGGGCTCGTACTTCAGCCGACGTTGGGGTCGGCCCATGTCCAGGCCATTCCGCAGGGTGTGGTCGCGGGTCGTTGTGGAGGTCGGAACGCCGATTCCGCCATCCAAACTCTCTGCCGAGAATCTCGCGATCGCGGTGGCGGCTCTTGGAGAGTGGGAACCTCCCGATCCGCTCGCGATCCCGCCGGCCCCGGTGGACCCGGGCGCCGTGTCCCGGGATCAATTCTTTCCCACCTCCTTCGGAGCCAAGTAAATCGCGGCTACCACATCGTGATGGCGACCCTCGTCCCGTCGTCCGCCTCCACCGTGACGAACTCGCCTATGGAGGCCGACCCGAGGATGTCGAAAATGAGGTCGGGGTCGGCGGTCTGCCAGTCCCAGCCCTCGAGGGCATCAAGGATGCCGTCAACCGGAATCTTGCACCGCACCGTCGCATCATCGGCATCCACCGACACCAGGAGGTCATCGCCCATCTTCGAAATATTGACGATCGCGTCGTCGGCATCGACCCGGACGAGGGTGGCGTCGGGAGTCTCCGCCAGCTCCCTCAGCGCTGTCAGTACGACCTCTCGTTGTTGCTGGAACTCGGGCGGCAGCTCGGCCTCATCAAGAGCCTCGTCCGGCATGAAGTTGGCGGCCATGCGTCCGGCCAGGAGAGGAAAGGGAACCATGATGTGCATGGACTCCGGCTCGGGGGTCTGAACGTCCACCAACATCCAGTCCATCATCAACAGAGTTGCCAGGGTCCCGGCCAGTCCCGCCAACACCACAGCTCCGACGGTCGAAACGCCGCTCTGCCGGTTCATCATTCGACCCAGACGCGGACCGTGGCGTCGTCCGAGGTTACTGTCACCAGGTCGCCGTTCGGTAGCTGGTCAAAGGTCGAAAGCAGAGCCGCCACGTCAATTTGGTTGTTCTCATCGATGGTGAGACCGTCGATGACCGCCATGGGAAGCGTGACGTCCACGATAGCGTTTTCCTCGTTCTCCTCGACGTGAACGTAGAGGGTGCCAGCACTCTTGCTCACCCTCACCCGTGCGTCCTCAGCGTCCACCTTGACGAACTCGCCATCGGGCGCCTCTTTGACGGCGGCGAGCACCTGGGGCCAGTCGATGTCGGCATCGGAGATTTCCAGATCGACCTTGCCGGCGTGGAAATTGTCCACGTCTACGCTGTTGATCACGGCCAGAACGAGCTGCAGCGGCAGATGGACCTCGACGTTGGCCCCTTCTTCGGCCTCGGTCACATGGACGTTGAGCCATCGGGTCTCGTCGGCTGCGGCCATCGGCAGAACCAGTATCAGCATTGCGGCCAGGGCTGCGGTCAATTTGCTTCTCATGGTGATCCCTCCGTTCGATCTCTACAACGACCTCGTTGTAGAAGTGTTAACGGAGATTGGAGGAAACTGGTTCTTCAGCTGGTGAGTTTCGGGCGAGGCCGGGTCGTTGGGCATGACCAACCACAGGACGAGATAGACCAGGATGCCCGGGAATGCGGCCGACAGCACCGAAAGAATGACGTAGAGGACTCGAAACGTGGTCGGGCTCCAGCCGAGCCACCGCGCGAAGCCACCGCAGACTCCTGCAATGATTCGGTTTGATCGCGATCGGTGAAGCGGGGTTTGTCCGGGCGCCATGTTGAGCCTCCTGGATGTTCCATACGCGCGAACGACGCTGCAGTTCTATTTCCTGCGGCGTGGAGTGCTCGTTGCTCCACTGGATTTTCCCCTGTCGAAGCTCCCGGCCTTCTGCCCCCTGCTTGCTGTTTCTTATGCCACCTAGGTCCGGCCATCAATCCGGTTGGTCACCAAGATGAACGCCACGAGCGCCAGGAACGATACGAGGCCGACTCCGGCGTAGGCGAGCCACAGGTAGTAGGCGTGGTCATATGCCGCCGGCATGGGACCCTGGCCGGCCAAGGCCGCGGCGTGCTGGATCTGCTCCGCGGCCGACAGGGTCGAGGGATCGGGACAGTATGCGCTCAACAGGAAACCCGAGAACACGAAGGCGAAGATCCATGCGAAGAAGGTGTTCACGTGGGCGAAACCTAGGAAGACGCCCTCTTTGCCGGGCGGGGCCTGTTTGGATGCGAACTCAAGATACTTGGGGCTCAAAAAACACTCGGCGAGACCCTGGATCGCGATCCCGACCACCATCAACACGGTGATCGGATGGACCGAGACACCGAAGATCTGGAAGTTGCTCGTGAAGAGCACCGACGAAGCCATGGCGAGCGAGGACATGGGGATCAAGGCCATCGCGACGAGCATGGAGTACTGGGGTTTCCATGTGCGCACCATCTGGGTGATGGCCACGACGAAGAGGACCACAACCAGTGGATTGACGTTGGCGTACCACTCCGGCTTGTAGGTCTCACCGGCCATGCGCAGGACGTAGGCGGGCATGGAGGCGTAGAGCTGACCCTGGATGGCCCAGAAACCCGCAGTGATGAGAATCAGCGCCAAGAACCGCAGATTGCTCATGGCCATCCACATGCCCTGGAGCGTTTCGCGGATCGATTTCGGCTGGGCGTCCGGGTCCTCCGGGGGCCTGAAGATCAAGAACACCAGCACCAGCGCCACAAGTGAAGCCCCGGAGGAGAAGAATGGCACAGTCTCCACGCCCATCTGTATGCGCATGGGGGCCACGATGGTCTTGCCGGTGAACGAGCCGATGTTGACCACCATGTAGAAGATGCTGAAGGCCCGCGCCCTGTTCACCGAGTCGGAGGTCTTCGAAACCGTCCCGGTGATCACGGGTTTGACCATCGCGCCGCCGAGGACGATGAGGACCAACCCGATCAGGACCGGGCTCAGGGTGTGAAAAACCCCGAGCGTTCCGTAGCCGACGGTCAGAAAGGCGAATGCGATCATCAGGGCGTTTCGGAAGCCGATGCGGTCGGCCACTGCACCGGTAAAAAACGGAACCAGGTAGATCCAGCCCGAGAATGCGCCAGCCACGAGGCCGGCTTTGACATCCGTCAGGCCGACGACGCGGGTCAGGTAGAGGGTGAGGGCGATGAAGGTGCCGTAGAAGGCCGCCCGTTCAAAGAGCTCGGCAACATTTCCGGTCCAGAAGGCCCGTGGAAATCTCCAGGTTGTGGTGCCGTCGGTCATGCTTTCTCCAGTTGCGGACGGGAAACTGTAGCACGGTGGTTCTTTGCCTTTCGGAGTGTGCAGGCGTCCCGCCAGATCGGGAACGGTCGGTTTCCCGCCACGGGAGTGTCCGGGAATTCATGATTATTGATCCCTCAACTCCACTCGACGTATTAGAATTGCGGATCATGAAATTAATCCGATGGCTCGCGGTCGTCGTCGCCCTGGTGGTCATCGCTGTGGTGTTGCGTCTCACGGTCCTGGCCCCGAAACCCATCGAAGTCCACACCGCGGTGGTGGACCGTGGGGCAGTGGAGGAAACCGTTACCAACACCCGGGCGGGAACCGTCAAGGTGCGGCGACGGGCCAGCCTGTCGCCCCAGATGGGAGGGCTGGTGGTCCGGATTCCCCACCTCGAGGGCGATGAGGTCGCGAAGGGTGACGTGCTGCTTGTGATGGACGACCGGGCACAGCAGGCCGATTTCGATCTCGCCTCGAAGGGAGTGCGAACCGTCGAGGCGCAGGCGGACGAGGCGTGTCTGGCCGCAGAACTCGCAGCCAAGGAGTTGGACCGGCTGTTGACCCTCCACGACCGCGGCATTGCCAGCGACCAGAGCCTCGATGTTCTCCAGACCGAGCGCGATCGGTCGCGAGCCGGCTGTGCGGCGGCCAGGGCGGCGGTCTCAAGCGCTCGCTCAAGGGTCGACGCGGTGAGGGTTCAACTCGAGTTCACGCAGCTGCGGGCTCCGTTCTCGGGCACGGTGGCCGAGGTCAGCACCGAGGTGGGGGAGTGGATCACCCCATCGCCCCCGGGACTCCCGATTCCGCCGGTGATCGATCTGCTCGACGGAAGGTCGGTCTACGTCAGTGCTCCCATCGACGAGGTCGATGCGGAGAGTGCCGGGGTGGGACAACCGGCGCGTATCACGGTCGATTCGCGACGGGGGACGTCCTTCGACGCACGGGTCGTTCGGGTCGCTCCGTACGTGGTGGATGATCTCGAGCAGAATCGGACGGTCGAGGTTGAGGTGGAGTTTGTTGATCTGGATAGTGCCTACGGGATTCTCCCGGGGACCTCCGCCGACGTCGAGATCATTCTGGATCGGCGGGACGATGTGCTGCGGGTTCCGGCGGCCGCGGTGGCCGACGGAGACGCGGTTCTGGTTCTTGCGGACGGAGTGCTCGAGGAACGCCTGGTGGACGTCGGCCTCCGGAACTGGCAACTGGCGGAGGTGAGGGGCGGTCTTTCGGAGGGCGATCTGGTCGTCACCAGCCGCCATTCAACCGACGTCAAGGCAGGAGCCGAGGCCGTACCAAAGCGTCAGGGCGAGTGACGGACAGGAGAGGGGGGGAGGGGGGCCAGTGATCGAGCTCCAGGGCATCTGGCGGACCTACCGGGTGGGTGATTCGGAGGTCAACGCCCTGCGGGACGTAGACCTTGTGATCGGCGAGGGCGATTATCTGGCTGTGGTGGGTCCCTCGGGATCGGGCAAGTCCACGTTACTCAATGTGCTTGGCTGTCTTGACCGACCGACCCGCGGCCACTACGGTTTTCGTGGGCGGTCGGTGGACGAGATGTCGGAGATGGAGCGCACCCGCCTGCGCCAGCAGGACATCGGCTTCGTGTTCCAGTTCTTCCACCTGTTGCCCCGGCTCACCGCACAGACCAACGTGGAATTGCCAATGCTGTTTGCCGGGATCCCACGGGCCCAGCGGCGCGACCGTGCGGCGGCGGCGCTCGCCGAGGTGGGAATCGCGGATCGGAGCCAACACCGTCCCGATCAGCTCTCTGGTGGACAGCGCCAGCGTGTAGCCATAGCCCGTGCGGTGGTGATGGAGCCCTCTCTCGTCCTCGCCGACGAGCCGACCGGGAATCTGGATCGGGCGTCGGCCCTCGAGGTCATGGACCTTCTTGATCGTATGAACCGCAATGGTCAGACGGTGGTGCTGGTAACGCACGATCCCGAGGTGGCCGGTCGTGCCTCAAACCGGGTCAGGATGGACGACGGCGCCATCGTCGAGAGGACCTGAGGATTGCAGATTACACAGTGCAGATTACAGATTGAGGCTGACCCTCATCCACAGACCGGGAGGGTGGGCGGGAATCTGCAATTTGCAATCTGCAATTTGCAATCTGCAATTGGCATGGGTGGGATATGGGCATCGGTGATCTGATCACCTTCGCCGTGGGTGGACTGCGGGGTCACCGTCTCAGGACTCTGTTGTCCATCGCCGGTGTCGCAGTGGGAATCGCCGCGGTGATTGCACTGACGGCTCTCGGTGAGGGAGCTCGCGGATATGTCGTCCAAGAGTTCATGTCGCTCGGCAGCAATCTTCTGATCGTCATCCCCGGTAAGGTGGAGACCTCGGGGATGCTTCCCATGGGCGGAACCACCCACGATCTGACAATCGACGACTACCGTGAGCTCACGCGACGAGTCCCGGGAGTTGTGCGCGCTGCGCCGCTGGCCACCGGCAACGAAACGGTACGGTTTGGCAACCGGGGCCGATCGGTGGCGATCCTCGGTACGACCTCGGAAATGCAGGAGGTGCGGCGGTTCGAAATAGCCTCCGGGAGATTCCTGTCTCCGGGAGATCCGGATGATGGAGGCTCCGAGGTGGTGCTGGGAGTCAAGGTCGTGGAGGAGTTGTTCGGTAACGAGAATCCCCTCGGCCAGGTGGTGCGGATCGGACAATGGCGTTTTCGAGTCGTCGGAGTTCTGGCTCCCCGTGGCCGGTCGCTGGGTTTTGACTTCGATGACGTGGTGCAGATCCCGGTAAAGACGGCAATGCGGTTGTTCAATCGGTCGTCCCTGTTCAGAATCCTGTTGGAGATGCAATCGGCCGACGGTTTGGTAACCGGCAAACGGGCCGTCATCGACCTGATGCGCGATCGCCACCGGGCCGAGGACGTCACGGTGATTACCCAGGACGCTGTGGTTTCAACCTTCACCTCCATTCTGAGCGTGCTGACCCTCGCTCTGGTGGCCATTGCGTCGGTCTCACTGACGGTCGCGGGAGTCGGCATCATGAACGTCATGCTGGTGGCGGTGGCCGAGCGTCGTGGTGAGATCGGCCTTCTGAAGGCCCTCGGTGCCAGTACGCGGCAAATTCTTGGGGTGTTCGTGGCCGAGGCGGCCGTTCTCTCGACTCTCGGGGGGGTTGTCGGCCTGGTTGCCGGTTGGGCGGTGGTCCGCGCCTTTGTGAGGGTCTACCCGACCTTCCCGGCTCAGCCTCCGCCTTGGGCTGTGGCCGCGGCGCTCGTGGTGGCGATTGGCGTCGGCGTGGTCTTTGGCACCCTGCCGGCTCGGCGGGCGGCCCGTCTCGATCCGGTGGAAGCGCTGGTGGGGAGATGAGAATGAGAATGGTGCCGTGGACAGCCTAGAAGTTCTGCGTTTTGTCGGTGGCGCCCTCGGAGGTCATCGGCTGAGGTCCTTTTTGTCCGCCTTCGGGGTGGCCATCGGAGTGGCAGCGGTGATCATCCTGACCTCTCTGGGGGAGGGCACTCGGGACTATGTTGTGGGGCAATTCACCCAGTTCGGAACCAGCCTGATCGGTATCAATCCCGGCAAGGTCAAGACCTTCGGCGCTCCGGGGGTGTTTGGAGGGACCACCCACAAGCTCACCATCGACGATGCGGAGGCGTTACGACGAATTCCGGGGGTCAATGAGGTGGTTCCGGTGGCGTGGGGTCCGGCCCGGGTCGAGCGGGAGGGGGTTGGTCGCGCGGTCTTCCTATACGGCGTCGGTTGGGAAGGGGCGACAGCCTGGCGGTTCAACGTTTCGCAAGGGAGCTTCCTGCCACGGGTCGATCCCCGTCGCAAGGGATCCCAGATCGTGCTCGGCGCCAAATTGTCGAGGGAGTTGTTCGGCGACCAGTCGCCTCTGGGCGAGCGGGTTCGCGTCGGCGGGTGGTCATTGCTGGTTATCGGCGTGATGGAGCCGAAGGGACAGATGTTGGGTTTTGACCTCGACGACACGGCCTTTGTTCCCGTTGCAACAGCCATGGACATGTTCAATGTGGACGAGTTGCACGAAATCGACGTTGTGGCGGCGAGTACAGAGGAGATTTCCGGCGTCGTCGACGGCATCAAGCGGACGCTGACCGATCGTCATCGCGGTGAGGAGGACTTCACCATCACAACCCAGACCGAGATGCTCGAGACCTTCGACCGCGTCATCGGCATGATCACGGTCGCCGTGTCGGGAATCGCCGGCATCTCGTTGCTGGTTGGCTCAATGGGCATCTTGACCATCATGTGGATCTCGGTCCACGAGCGCACCGGGGAGATCGGGCTCTTGCGGGCGCTCGGCGTGAGTTCGGCTACCGTGCAGCGTCTGTTCCTCTTCGAGTCCGTTCTCCTGGCGCTGGCTGGTGGGGGGCTTGGTCTCGCCGGCGGTTTTGGTTTCGGTGCCGTGATTCGTCTCCTGGTCCCCGGAATACCGCTCACGACCCCATTTGGCGCGGTGGTCGCCGCTCTCTTGATGAGCCTGGTCGTGGGGGTCATCAGCGGCGTCGCGCCGGCGCGCAGGGCGGCGAGGCTTGATCCCATCGAGGCCCTACGTGCCGAGTGATCTCGGAATATAGGGACGATCAACGCGTTGGCGAAATATGATGGTGCGGCAAGAAATTCACCGAACCGAGAGCGCAGCGTCCCTCGGCAATTGCCTGGACTGGGGATTCGGGACGAACGGGCCGCACGGCATTACCGAACTGGATAAACCCAGGGCTGCCGAATTCCGTATCTGAAAATCGAGCATTGGAGGACTGGATGACGAATGGGCTGAGGGCCCTGCTGGCGGTGGGAGTGTTCGTCACTGCCGCGTGTCAGCCGGGAAACGGCGTGTGGTTCAAAGGAGACGAGATCCAGGCGGCCGCTTCGGCGGCGGAACGCGACACGCTGGTGATGATGGAGTTTTACACCGACTGGTGCAGCTGGTGCCGCAGGCTCGAGACCGAAACCTTCACCGACTCGCGGGTACTGACATTGCTCGAAGAACTGGTTCCGATCCGGGTGAATGCGGAGGGCAGAGGGGAAGGCCTGGCGCGGCGTTACGGCGTGGATTCCTACCCCACGATCGTGTTTGTCAGCCCAGAAGGCCATGAGGTGGATCGGATTCTCGGCTATCTGCCACCGGAGGCGTTTATCAAGCAGACGGAAAGGATCCGTGCGGGAGATACTTTCATGTCGTGTCTGCACCTCTTGTCAGAGGACCCGGCAGACGTGAACGCCCTGGCCAGGGGGGTGCAGGGGCTGCTGGAGCGATCGGATCCCGAGGGTGCGATCTCGCGCATCAAGGCCTACCACCGTGCCGACGACGGCCATTCCCACGACGACTGTTCGTACCTCATGTTCCAGGCAAGGTCCGCGCTTCAGGCGGGATTCTACGGTCAGGCGGCCAAACGGTACCGACAGGGTTGGAGCGGGAAATTCGCGGTGCCCGAGACCGAGGGCACGAGACACCTCAACGCTCTGGTTTCCAACGGCATGACCGATCTCGAACCGACCCAACAGGCCGAGTGGCTGCGCCAGGCGAGATACGAGGACGCCGAGGAACTTCTTGGAATGGTGGATTTGGAGCGTTCTCCGGTGGCGGAGCTCGTCGACGTGGGAAATTTTGCCTTCGACAACGGACACTACGATCTGGCCGGCGCCGTCTATCGCCGGTGGTTTGCCGAGGTCGGGTCCACTGCCGATCCCGAAGATTTGAACGCCGCGGCGTGGCAGCTCTACTTGGCGGGTCGGGATTTGGATATCGCCATCGAGATGGCGCAGGCCGCTTACGAGCGTGACCAGTCGGCGGATGTCGCCGACACCCTGGCACGTGTGCTCTACGTGGCGGGAGATGTGGACGCGGCAATTGATCTCGAGCGCCGGGCGGCCACGATCTCCATCCCAACCGACGTAGAGTTCTTCCGAGACGGGTTGAAACGTATGCAGGAAGGACGCGACCTCGGCGACCAGCCGGATTTCGAGACCTATCCTGGCGACCGGATCGAAAAATTGACCAATCGGTCGCGCTCGAGCATCTAGCCCGCATACCCTGCCAACTGCCCTGGCTGGCTATGAGGTTTGGTGAAACCTCCATCCGAGCCCCATAGCCCCTTTGTCTTAAAGCCCCATAGCCCATGTGCCATAATTCCCGTTCTGACCGCGAGGAGGTGAACGGTGAGGCAACGTGCCGGACTGGATGACGAGACGCTGGGGTTCGTGCTCCAGTCGTTGACAACGGTGGGCGAGAGACGTCTGGACAAGGAAACGCGCCTCCGGCTTGACGAGGAGGATTGCTTTCCTGAGGAGTTCGTGGCCGAACTCCTGGGACCGGAGCTGGGCCTCCATCTGTTGTTTCTCCCGGAGGAGGTTGGAGGTCTCGGTGGCGGCGGCAGGGATCTGTTCAGGGTGTCCGAAGAGATGGCTCGGATCGATTTGGGCGTGGCGACCGCCTTTCTGGCCATCGCTCTCGGAGTGGATCCCATCGTGGTTGGAGGGACTGACGATCAGCGGGTCCATTGGCTCGGCCGGATCGCCGAGGAGGGTCTGATCGTCGCCTACGGCGTGACCGAGCCCGAGGCCGGTTCCAACGTGGCACGGCTCAAGACCGAAGCGGTGCCGATGACGGACAACAACGGCGAGATCACGGGATACCGTTTGACCGGGACCAAGCAGTTCATTACCAATGGCGGCGTGGCCCAGATCTTCACCATCCTGGCCCGAACCCCGGGGGGACCGTCCTTCTTTGTTTTGGAGCGGGATGCGCCTGGATTGACCGTCGGTTCGCCCGAGAAGAAACATGGAATTCGGGCGTCGAACACCACCCAGGTCATTCTCGATGGCGTCGAGTTGGCGGCCGATCGGCTGCTTGGTCTGAGTGAGGGCAAGGGCCTTGAGCAGGCCAACGAGGTCTTCGGTTTCACCCGGCTCATGGTGGCGGCGTTCGGGCTTGGCGCCGGAGAAGAAGCGCTGGCTCGGGCCATTCAATATGGGCATGAGAGGATTCAGTTCGGCGTGCCCCTGTTTGACAAGCAGGGTTTTACCTACAAGTTGGTCGTGCCCCACGCAGTCCGCCTGGAGGCTGCGCGAGCCTATTGCGAGAATGTGGCCGACCGGCTTGATTCGGGAGAGCCGGGCCTGCAGGTGGAGGGTGCGATCGCCAAGCTCTTCGCCTCTGAAGCGGGAAATGCGGCGGCGGACGCGGCCATTCAGGCCCACGGCGGTTATGGCTATACCCACGAATACGAGGTTGAGAAGATCCGGCGCGACGTGCGGATCACCACCATCTACGAGGGGACCTCAGAGATTCTGCAGAACATCATTGGCACCCATCGCTGGCGGATGGTGGTCAAGACCAAGGGCGGTTTTTACCGCGACATGGCGAAATCGCTGAGGGACCTGGGGACCGGCGAGGCCGCAGCCCTCGCGGCCGACGCCCTTGCCACCACGATTCTCGAGTGTCACTCCCGGCGCCTGCCCAGGGAACAGTTCGTGCTGATGGAGCTGGCCCGGTTGGCTGCCGAGGTCGAGACCGCAGTGGCCCTCGCGCGCAAGGCCGCTCAGGGAGGGGACCGGGCCGATCTGCTGGTCCCGTGCGCTCGCCTACATGGGGGGCAGGCTGCACGGGACGTGGTCACCACCGGGCATCGTCTTCTCGCGGCGAGCGATCGTTTTTCGGAGGACGAGTTGGACACCTACCGCACCGAAGTGAGGTTCGACGAGGTGCTCCGGACGGCCACGGGAGAGCTGGAATTGATGGGTCGCGTGGCCGATGCCCTCGAGGCCGGTTCCGCCGCCTGACGATGGCCTATTGATTGGGGTCCGCCGGTGGGCGATCCGATGTCGCCATGTCCACTCCTATGCCGTGCCGATAGACCAGTGCCCCTCCCAGATCGGCCGTCACCACCAGAAGGACCAGGGCCGCCGCGGAAGCCATCAGGGCCAGCAACCGGAAGAACCCGAATTTGATCCGCCAATCATCGCGAGCGAGCCACGTCACCACCGTCCGCAGCAGAGTGACGATGCAGTAGGCCAATAGAGTGAGGAGTGCGAGATCCTCGTGGTCGGCCATGGTCGCCTGAGCTTCCCCCGCGATCGTCCACATCTCCTGCGATGCGATCCGTCCCGTCAGATAGGCGCCCGCCGCGCCGATTGTGCCCAGCACGTAGAGCATCGATGCCGTCCGGTCGAGCCAAATCCTCTTGCGAAATACGATGCAGCCCAGGTCCAGCAGCAGGGCCACGGGGAGCAGGGCCACCGGGAAGTGGACCAGCACCGCATGGGGATTGGGAATCGCTGACGAACCCAGCCACGACAGTACCGATTCGATCATGCGCCCTCCGGTGCGGTCGGGGTGGGTGCCGGCGCCACGAAGGCCTTGTACAGCGCCAACCCGACCACCGAGATGGCTCCCATGAGCATGACCCCGCCGAAGAAGATCGCCGGCGACGGCGCCGAACCAGCCTCCACCGGAACCCGGATGAACCGTTCGTACAGCCAGCCGGCCCACGGCCCGGAGTAGAGATTGCCGATGAAAATGGCGAAGAAGGAATAGCCGAGATAGACCGCCACCTGATCCTTCGGTGCGATGGTGCCGCAGTACTCGAAGAACCTGGCCGAGCAGATCATCTCACCGATGGACCAGACGACGATGCCGAGGGCCACAAATCCCGCGGCCGCCGAAAGCGCCGGGAAGACCCAGGAAAAGGTGGCGATTGTGGTGCCCGTCAACATGGCGCTGATGGTCTTCCAGCGCCGCGTCAGATAGGAGATCGCTGCCTGGAAGAGGACGATCAGCAGGGCATCCAGCGAGATGAAGACCTCCGGGTTGAGCCAGTGACCGGCCCACCGTGAGATGGGGACCACCCTATCGATGGCGGCCTGGACCGCGCCGAGGTCGGTGAAGGTCTCCAGGTAGAGGGGCATGAATCCGAAGAGTACGTTGATCATTCCCCAGAAGCCGGAGAAGATCACCAGCAACAGCACGAAGCGCCAGTTGGCGAGCACCATGACGATTTCTGAAAAAACCTGGCCGAGGGTCTTTCCTGCGGAGCGTTCCTCCTGCGGAACCGGTTCCGAGTAGGCGAGCCACGCCTGAACGAACATCAGCGCGCAGGCGGCGGCGGAGACCCAGAAGACGTAGCGGAACTCGGTTCGGTTGCGGACCTGGGCCGCGATCACGGGTCCGATCAGACCGCCCGCGTTGATCATCATGTAGTAGAGGCCGAAGCCGACGGGCCGGGTGCTGCCCTCCTCGGTGGTTCGGGTCACCGTTCCCGAGATGGTGGGTTTAATGATCGACCCGCCCACCGCGATCAACCCGAGCGCGACGCACAACCACCCGAAGGTGGTCACGGTTCCGAGCAGGGCGTAGCCGCCGGTCAGGGTGGCGAAGGCCACCATCAGCGCCGGTTTGTAGCCGAAGCGGTCGGCCAGAGCACCGGCGACGAGGGGCAGGAGATAGAGCGCCCCGGTGAACAGACCGTAGATCCATCCGTACTGATCGGCGGGGATTCCAAGATTGCCGACGAAGTAGATGCCGAGAACGAGCACCATGCCGTAGTAGGCAAGACGCTCGAAGAGCTCCATCACCACTGCCGAGTACAGCGTCCCGGGCAGCTGTCTCGCGAGTTTGAAATCCATGCACTGCCTCCGCGGAGGCGGATTGTATCGCGGATGGTCTCGGGACCCTATTTCAAGGCCTTCCTCTGGTTTTCGCGTACGGCGATGACGATGAATGTACGAGCTGGGATGCGGGCCGGAGGGGAATTGAGCATCCAGCATCCAGCATCCAGAATCGGGATGGGGGCGACAATTCAGAATTGCCGAGAGCAATGAAAAAGGGGCCCGAGGGCCCCCGTCATCATGAGCTTCGAAGCCGCGGGGGTTCTACGGCTTGGTCACCGACGCGGCCGGAATCGTGACCTGATTGGCGGAGGTGGACAGATCCTCGAACTGGAGCCACTTCACGTCTTTCCAATAGTCGTGGGGCAGGTCCGGCTGGCCGGGGTCGACGATATCCACGTTGAGGAAGCCGAGCAGTGTCCCGGTGGCCACGCGATACTCGATGTTCGCCTTCCGATAGTTCAGGTAGGCGCGGATCAGTGCCAGTTCGGCCTCGGCCAGGTCTTCCTGGATCTGAAGGACCTGGAAATTTGTCGAGAGACCGTTGTTGAACTTGGTTTGCTCGGCCTCGAGGTTGCGGGCGGCCAACTCCTGGGAGGCCACCGCCGCCTCCACCGACGCGGCGCCGTCTTCGATGGCGCGCACGGCGAACCGCACCTGGGAAATGATGTTCTGTTTGAGGGCGGTCACCTGCACCTGGCCGCGCTGGTAGTAGAACTGTTGCTCGGCGAGCCGGCCCTGGGCCTGGTTGTTGCCCAGCGGGATGCCGAACTGGACACCGAGCCTCCAGTTTGGGAAGTCGACATCGATGATCTGCTGCCATGAATCCGGAAAGCTCGTCCTTTCCTGGAAGATGATTTCATCGGTTTCTGGATCCCGCAGGACAGCGGTGCCTGCGACCCCTCGCCAACCGTAGCTGGCCACGAGGTCGAGGTTCGGCAGGACATCGTTCTTGGCCACCTTTGTGTAGTGCTCGAGGAGCTCGAGCTGAAGTCTGGCCTGCCGCATTTCGGGGCGCTTCTCGATGGCGGTGTCGATGGCGTCCGCGAGGTCGGGCAGGAAGGGATTGAATTCGTAGGCCTCGGTCGTGTCGATGGTCCTCGTCCATTCGCTCGGTTCGTCGAAGCCGAGCACCGCCTTGAGGGCGTCCTCGGCGTTGGAGGCGATGTTCCGGGCCGTGATCAGGGCCTGACGGCGGGTGGCGACCCCTGCCTCGGACTGCACCAGATCAATGGGCGCGGAGGTGCCCACGTCGACCCTCTCCTGGGTTTCGCCAAGCAGCTGGTCGGCGAGGGCGAGGGACTGCTCCGACACCAGCACCGCCCGGCGCGCGGCGACCAGGTCCCAATACGAACTCTCCACCTGGCGCAGGGTGTCGACCACCAGGACCTCGAATGCCTCGGCGGTCTGATCGCGGCTGTTCTGGGCGACGACGATGCCGGATCGGTTGACGAGGGTTCCGAAGCCCCGAAGAAGGGGCTGGGTGATGCCCAGTGCCAAATCGGAGTTCCAGCTCGGGTTGACGAAGAAGAAGGTGTTGTTGGTCTCGAAACGACGGCTGCCGAAATTGGCTTCCCACTGCGTGCCCGAGGGCAGCAACCCCTGAAAACCGAGTCCGAAACTGGTATTGCGGGTTTCGGGGATCAGGGAGCCCTCGAGGGCCGTGGTTGCAGGAGACCTGGTCCAGTCACCGTCGACTCCAGCCGTCAGGTAGGGGTCGAAGATCCCTGTGGCGCTTTGGGTGGCGGCATCGGCGGCGACAATATCAAACCGTCCGACCTGGAGATTCAGGTTTCTGCTGATCGCCATTTCATAGGCGGTCTCCACGTCAAGCATGAGCACCCCATCTGTGGTCTGAGGTGCCCCGGGGATTGGCACCGGCAACGCCGGTATATCGAGGGTCTGGGCGTGGAGGTGTGGTGTCAACAGCGCGAGTGTCGCGATGGATCCCGCGACGATGATCTTGAGGTTCACGGCGGCTCCTCCTTGCTCGTCCGATTCGCACATAACTACGCAACTGCCTGGGAAAAGTTCCCGTGGGCGGTCGTCTTTCCTCGTGTGGACGCCAGTCTACACCGGCGGCCGCACATCTATCCTACGTTTCAACGATTCTCGAGGCGAATAGTAAACAGCCGAAACCCGAATTCTCCCGAGGAAAGACGTCGTCGGTACTGCGACGAATCCGTCAGAGGGTCCTGATCTTCCCCTTGAGGAGGTAAACCTGAAAGGCCAGGTCTGCCTTCGCCACCAGCCGGCGGAGATGCTCGATTGGGGCGTCGGACACGCCCCGATCGAGGTTGTCGCCGTAGAGGAATCCGAGGGGCTTGCCGCCGACGAACATGGGCAGAATGATGCAGTCCGAAGGTGGCATCCCGGCCAGAGCGCGAACCAGGGGCTGGTCGGCCGGCATCTTGGGCAGCGGGCCCCGCCAGTACTCCGAACTCTTGGAGACCCTGCCGAAGACCGTTGGCCGGTCGAGGGCGATGGACAGATCGCGGAGCCCGTCGCGATCGATGTCCGATCCGTCCCCCCGCCAGCCGATGACCTGGCCCCTCCGGACCACGAGCAGCAAACGGCGACCGAGATACGGCGCGCAGAACTCAAGTAGAGCGTCACCGATCTCTTCGCGCATTTCGGCATTCTGCATGGTGATGGACGCGATGTTGAGACGTCCGTCGGGGCCCAGGGGCTCCGGCGGCAGGGTGACGGCGTCGTCGTCCTGGTTCCCTGAGGCTCCGGTCTCAGGATCCAAATCCCCCCGCAACGAGGGGAACTCGTCAAGTTCGTCGGCGCTGATCTCGAGCACCATGGAGTCGTCGGGCGATCGTCTCGGCCGGTGAGAACGAGCCACCGGCCCCGTGTCCACCGGTCGAGGTTGGGTATCCGTCCGCAGCCCCGTCGCCGCCGATCGCCCCTCTCCGGACCTCGGCGACCTTCCGTTTCTTCCCGAGCCGTTCTCGTTCAGCCTCTTGAGAACAGACGCAATCTGGATTGACGGTTCCACCTCATACAGACGGGCCATGGCTTCATAGAGACGGACCTCTAGCGCCACGAAACTGGCGACCATGGAGTTGGTGAGCAATCCGATTTCATCCTCGATCAGGAGATCACCCGGATCGAGGGTGGCCACGTTGACCGTCTTGCCGTCCATCCGGAACGGCACCACGTGCAGACGGGTGGCAACCCTCGGCGAGATCAGGCGGGCGACCTCGGGGGTGATCGCGGCCAGATCTTTCCGTGCCGCGGTCCTGGCCGAGTGGTAGCGCCCGAGTGCCTCGAGCAGCACCGGTTCGGCCACCAGGCCGAGGTCGAGCAGGACGGTGTCCAGCCGGCCCTCCATGGACCGTTGGGTGTCCAGCGCCTGGCGGAGCCCCTCCGAGTGGAGGATGCCCTGCGTGACCAGAAACTCACCGAATCCCCGTTCGCTCATCCGTCGACACATCTCCTTCTTGCAACACGTTCCCAGAACCCCTGGTTTTGATGCGTCTTCTCAGTGTTTCATAGGGTCGACAGGGGATCCACATCGACCACGACGCGGACGGAACGGGGCGGGGGCTCGTTCTCGGTCCTGACAATCAGCTCCCGCAGGATCTCTCGGCTGGACGCGTTGAGCAGGATCTGCCAGCGCCAGTAGCCGCGGAGGCGCTCGATGGGTGCGGGTGCCGGACCCCGGATCCGAGCCTCTGGTGGAATGGGGCGCAACAGTCGGCCGGCGGTCTCGGTGGCGGCTCGGGCGGCCGCGCCGTCCTTCGACTCGAATCGAAGCACCGCCATGCGGGTGGCGGGTGGATAGCCGAAGGCTTGGCGGAAGAGCAACTCCTCGTCCATGAACGCTGGGTGATCGTGACTCGAAGCGTGCCGGACCGCTGGGTGGTCGGGGTAATAGGTCTGGATGATCACGTGGCCGGGTTTGGTGCCCCGACCGGCCCGTCCGGCCACTTGGGTGAGCAGCTGGAAGGTCCGCTCCCCGGCCCGGAAGTCAGGCAGACCAAGCAGCGCGTCGGCCGAGATCACACCGGTGAGGGTCACATTGGGGAAGTGATGGCCCTTGGCCACCATCTGGGTCCCCACGAGGACCTGGACCTTGCCCGCCGCAAACGCGCCCAGACTGTGCTGGAGTCCGTCACGACGCCGTACCGTGTCTCGATCGAGGATAGCGGTAGGCACATTGGGGAAGAGCTCGATGAAGCGCTCGGCGACCTTCTCCGTTCCGGCGCCCAAGGCGTCGAGCAGGTCGCCGGCGCACGACGGACAGGTGTCTGGCAACGGAGCCTTCCGACCGCAGTAATGGCACCGCAGGTCACGGCTCCGGCTGTGGACCACCATGGACACCGAGCACGACGGGCACTGGATCTTCACGCCGCAGTCCCGGCACATGAGCACCGGGGCCCAGCCCCTGCGCTGCATCAAGAGGATGATCTGGTCGCCTCTGTGGACGGTGTCGGTGATGGCCTCCTTGAGGTGCCGGCTGAAAACGGTTCTGCCCTGCTCGCCTGGGTCGGGTGGTTCGTTTCGAAGATCCACAACCTCCACCTCGGGTAGCGTACCCCCGGCCACCCGCTGTGACAGCCTGAGACGTGTGCAGAGCCCGCGCCCGACAAGGGCTGTGGCTTCCGCCGAGGGTGTGGCCGACGCCAGCAGCACCGGCACAGAAAGGCGTTTGCCCAGCACGAGGGCCACATCGCGGGCGTTGTACCTTGGCGCGTCCTGCTGTTTGTAGGCCCCGTCGTGTTCCTCGTCGACCACGATCAAGCGCAGATTCTCGAGCGGCGAGAACACGGCGGACCGCGGTCCGACGACGATACTGGCCTCGCCGTCCAAGGCCCTCCGCCACTCCCGCCACCTTTCGCCGTCGGATTGGGCGGAGTGGAGCACCGCGGCCCGGGCTCCGAAACGCCGTTCCACGGCCCCGGATGCGGCCGGTGTGAGGCCGATCTCCGGCACCAGGACGAGGCCGCTGCCGCCGGTTTCGACGACCATCTCCATGCATCGCAGATAGACTTCGGTCTTGCCCGATCCGGTCACGCCGTCGAGCAGAAAGGGTGCGTAGGTACCCGTGGCGATGGCGGCTCTTACCGCGTCCACCGCAGCCTGTTGTTCTCCGGTCAGCACCAGACGTTCGGCCGGTGTCCGGAGCGCCCACCGGGGCGCAGGCTGCGCCCGCTGGGAAAAGCTCGCCAGAACACCTCGATCCAGCATGGTACGGATCGTGGCGGCCGAGCATCCCACCGCCGACCGAACCTCGCTGGCGAGCGCGGGACGGCCGAGATCGGAGATCCATTGGAGGACCTCCCGTTGCCGCGGTGCTCGGTGGCAGGCATCGAAAAGCTCGTCGAGCGGGGTCTCGGGGAGACGTAACGCCGTGACATCGGTGCGCGGCGCCCTATCCCGGCGACGCCGGCGAATCGCGACCCAGCCCCTGTCGGTCAGCGACTCGAGAGTCTGGCGGCCGTGGGACCCGGTCGCCGCCAGCAGGGTGGACAGGCGGGTGCGACCAGAGTTTCCAAGCAGCTCGAGCATCTGTCGCTCCGGGTCGGGGAGGCGTTCAGAGGGAATCGCTGCACCGGCGGGAGTGAGCGCCACCGACTCGCTGTCGGCCCGCAAAAGGGAGGAGGGAAGCATGGCGGCGAGGGTGGTCCCCAGCGGGCACCGGTAGTAGCCGGCAACGAATGTGGCCAATTCGAACAGGTGTTTTGGGAGCAGGGGCTCGGTATCCAGGACTTCTTGGATTGGACGCACGGTCGAGGGATCCAGATCGGTGGCCGGCAGCAGATCGACCAGGATGCCCGTGACGCTTCGAGATCGCATGGGGACCCGCACCCGAACGCCGGGAATGGCGAACACCGCCATTTCGGGAGGGACGCCGTAGACGAGCGGCTCCGGGGCGCTGCGCGGGATGGCGACGAGTGCGAACACGTGCTGATCGTAGCAAGCCAAGAAAATCCGAAATTCGAAATTCGGAATTTGAAATACTCGAGATCACGGTCGGAACTCGAGGTTCAGGTAGGATCGCACTGTTGGCCCGATAT
Organism: uncultured Holophagae bacterium; assembly: GCA_963797055.1. GTDB lineage: Bacteria > Acidobacteriota > Thermoanaerobaculia > Thermoanaerobaculales > Sulfomarinibacteraceae > FEB-10. The sequence continues at coordinate 385,504 of CAWCOD010000019.1, read as the reverse complement.
GGCGCGGGGCGGGAGATGGCAGGAAACAAAAGGGTTCACGGGGACATCGAGGTCGAAAGGACCGACGCCCGGGAAGCGGTCTTCGCGGTGGTGGTTCGGATCCCGGCCGGACGGGTCATGACCTATGGCCAGATCGCGGCCGAGCTGGGGAGCCGGCTCTCGCCGCGAGCCGTGGGGTGGATGCTTCACCGGTGTCCTGACGGCGTTCCGTGGCAGAGAGTGGTCAACGCATCGGGCGGTTGTTCCACCGACCGGCTGCCCGACTTCCCCCAGGGTCTGCAGCGGTCCATGTTGGAGGGGGAGGGGGTTTCCTTCGGTGACGACGGGACCCTTGATCTCGACCGTTACCGGTGGATCCCACCGCGCCCGGGGAGTCGGGGCTGATGGGAAACCGTTCGTGGACCATTGCGAAGACGGGCAGGGTGCTGGGACCGCTGGTCTTCGTGATGGTGTTGGCGCTGCCCACCGGGACGCTGGACGGCGGTGCCAAGCGGGTGACGGCGGTGGTGTTGTGGATGGCCCTGTGGTGGATGACCGAGGCCGTCCCCCTCGCCATCACGTCCATGCTTCCGCTGGTGGCGTTCCCCCTGCTCGCGGTTCGCGGTGTCGGACAGGTCGCGCCGAATTACGCGAATCACATGATCTTCCTCTTCCTCGGTGGTTTTATTCTGGCTCTTGCGGTGGAGCAGTCGGGACTCCATAAACGAATCGCGCTGGTGGTGCTGCAGCGGCTCGGATCGTCTCCCCGGCGGCTGGTGTGGGGTTTTCTGTTGGCCACGGCCCTGCTGTCCATGTGGTTGTCCAACACAGCCACCGCCCTGATGATGCTCCCCATTGCGGCCGGAGTCGCGGGGCGGATCTCCGATCCGCGGGCGCCGGTGCGGCTGCTGCTCGCGGTTGCCTATGGCGCATCGATCGGCGGAATAGGGACCTTGGTGGGGACACCACCAAATCTGGTTCTGGCCGGGATGGCGCCGACGCTCGTCAGCGACCTCGAGCCGCTGACCTTTGGTGGGTGGATGCTGTTCGGGGTGCCGTTCGTCATGCTCTTCCTCCCCATCGCCGGCCTCCTGCTTGGACGGGGGCTGGCCCGGGGGGAGGATGGAGAGATGGGTCTCGCCGAGGAGCGTGCCGCCCTCGGACCGATTCGGCCGCGGGAACAACGGGTCGCACTGCTGTTCACCGTCACTGCTGTGGCCTGGGTCACCAGGGGCGGGCTGGACTTCGGGTCGCTCACGATTCCGGGATGGAGTTCCCTGCTGCCCGACCCGCAGCTGGTTTCGGACGCGGTGCCCGCGATCGTGGCTGCGATCTGCGCATCGTTGTTGCCTTCGGGCGATGGCGACGGCCTCCGGCTGTTGACCTGGGAGGAGATCCAAGAGGGGGTGCCGTGGGGGGTGCTCCTACTCTTCGGTGGTGGCTTCGCCATTGCCGACGCGGTGCGAGCCACGGAGCTGGACGGGTGGATCGCGGGAGGATTACACGGACTCGCGGCCCTGCCGCTGCCGCTGGTGGTTCTTAGTATCTGTCTGATCACCACCAGCGCCACCGAGCTGACGTCCAACACCGCAACCGCCACTCTACTGATGCCGGTCATGGCGGCGCTGGCTCAGGTGATGGGGGTGCATCCTTATCTGCTGATGGTGCCGGCTACGGTTTCGGCTTCGTGCGCTTTCATGCTCCCAGTGGCGACGCCTCCCAACGCCGTGGTGATGGCTTCCGGCCGGGTCGGGGCCCGTGATCTGTGCCGCGAGGGGATTTGGCTCAATATCGCCGGCGCCGTCGTGACCACGCTGGCCGTGCTGACCCTCGGCCGGTTGGTCCTGCCGTTGAGTTGAGGGTCACTCGATATATCCGAGGGCCCGCAACCTCTCCAGAGTCTCCTCGTGTCCGCCCACTACCTGGGGACGGTCGGGGTTCCACCACAGATAGGTTCCCGCATGAACCGAGGCGGGTGATGCAAGGGGTCGCAACGGGATCCACTCTTCCGCCGCGACGCCGGTCCACGACTCGTGGCCAATCATCATCCGGGCCGATTCGGGCATGGGCTCCACCCCAGCCGCAACGGCGCACAGGGGAAACGCTTCGTCGCACTCCAGGGTAAGGACATCCCCGTCGCGGCGCACCGACATTGCGGCTCCGCTCCATGCTTGAATGACCTCGACCCGACCGGGAATCTCCATCGACCGAACGGCCGTGCCGCGGGTGTTCCAGACCACCAGCTGAAGACCGGGGACCATCCGACCGGCGGTCTGGGCGAAGGCGCCGCCGACCTCGTCGAGGATGTCGGCCGGAACCGGCTTGGCGGCCAACTCACCTGGGTCGGTCTCCAGATCGAAGAAGAAACCACCCGTGGGCAGTGGTGTGCCCTCCCGCATGGCGGAGCGTGCTCGTGCGCCCAGGTTCGGCTGCGGAGCCATTCTCAGCGTCACTTTGCGGGATCCATCGCGCCAGGCCCACCGCAAGGGGCCGCCGCCGAACGTCGTGCTGATGACGGGACCTTCAGGCCCGCTCGACAAGATCGAGCGTCCGACCATCTGGGCTGCGGGCGTTACCCCCATGAGTTCCAGGACGGTGGGTCCGAGGTCCATCAACTGGACCGGGTGACCGACTTTCCCTGCGGGCACATCCGGTCCGGTGATGATGAGCGGTACCTGCAGCGATTCCTGGTAGAGGTTGAGCCCGTGTCCCCATGCGTCGTGCTCGCCGAGTGCCTCGCCGTGGTCCGAGGTGAACACCACAAACGCATCCGGGGGCAGCGCGGCGAGCAGGGGCGTCAGGAGATCATCCACGTGGCGCACCTCGTCGGCGTAGGACCGTCGCAGGCTGGTCACCTCGTTGGCGCTGGCTGTCCGCCGACGCATGGCCAGCGGCTCGAGATCGGGAATCACGCGAGTGGGGTCGGAGTGGCTGCGGTAGGGTTGGTGCGGATCCATCAGGTGGAGGTAGAGGAATCCGTCCTCGCCGTGGTGGGCGGCCAACCATCGCTCGGCCTCCTGGACCACCCATACGGCGTCGGGGTGACCGCCTGGAACACTCGCGTCCGGAACGTTGAAGCTGGTGAATCCGCGTGCAAAACCGTTGAGGACGTGGACCGTGTAGTTCGCTACGATGGCTCCGCCGGTGAAACCGGACGCCTCCAGTTGAGACGCCCAGGTGGGGATGCCGTCGGGGATGCCAATCAGATCTCCGGCCGGTGACGTGAGGTCGAGCACCGGCCGCCCGGTGAACAGCGATGCGACGGAGGGCAGGGTCCACGGGCAGTTTGCCGTGGCTTGGGACCACCTTCTGCCAGCCGACAGTTCCCGCAAGATTCCAGGCGTCAGCTCCTGATTGACATGGTCGGCCCGGAGCGTATCCACGAGCACGAATACCAGCAGCCGGGGATTGGGCAGCGGCCGGCCGAACCGCGGCGAGCCCAGGAACACCTCGGGCGTGGAGTGCACCGTGTACTCCCCCGGGTTGAGAGTGACCTCGACCCATCGTTTCTCGCCGGCTCTGAGCGTCCACTGGAGGGGAGGTGAGGGACCGGAAATCTCCAGGTCAGCCGGCAGGCCGCCCGCGTTGAACAGCTCCACACGGAATTGCATGTCTTGGCCGGTGATCCGAATCACCCTCCCGTCCGCATCCACGCCGCGAACCCAGTTCCGGTCGTGGTGATGCCACCGCCACTGCTTTCGCCACAGAGCCTGCCAGCCCGGCTCGGGCCCCGAGCACGAGATCATCATCAACGCGGTGATCATAAGCCCCGTGGCAACCAGACAGATCCTTCTCATTGGTGGTCATGGTAGCAGTCGGCTCACGGGAAACGGCTGGTGATTGCGTTCGAGGAACGCCGTCCTACTAACGGTCCCTGGCATCCCCACGATCATGGAGCACGAGCGGTCGAAGGCCCGGGATGATACCCAGGTCGTGGCATCGTTCCCAGAACAGGGCGATGGCCTTGAGTTCTCGTTGCCCGAGCTCGTAGCTGAGCAGGGTGCCCAGGTAGTGGACCGCGAGGTCGTGGGGCCAACCGGCGTCCGCCGCGTGGAAGGCCGCAATCTCGGCGACGCGCCGTTGGTTCATTTCCCGCCGGCGGGCCAGCTTCCGGGGCAGATCGCCGAGGTCTGTCCCGGAGCGAGCCATCCACGTCGCGAAGACAAAGGGCATCCCGGTCAGGTGCTTCCACGCCTCGCCGAGGTCCAGCTGGATTGGCAGTGGCGGAGCCGAGCTGACAACCTTGTCTCCGATCAGGAGGACGGCGTCGATATCGTGGGGGAGGTCCGCGGGAGAAGGCGTTCGGACCAGTGGCGACAGCTCGGGTCTCGTGCCGTAGACGTCGTGGAAGATCACCTGGAGCAGGGCCACCGACGTCCGGCTGTCGCCGTCCACCGCCACGCGGCGAATCTCAGAGATCGGTGTCCGGCTGAATACTCTGACCGTGAGGGTCTCTCCGTCGGAGCCTATGCCGCCGGAGGGCACGATGCACAACTCTTGGGGCGCCGTCTGATAGTCGATGACCGGAACCAGTGCGATGTCGGTCGACCGGTCGAGTAGTCCATCGAGCAGCATGCTGGGAACATCGAACTCGATCCGCACACTCGGATCGCAGTCGAGCCCGTCGACCAGAGGTGTGGCGTTGAGATAGCTGACGCTGCCGATGGAATGCATGGCGTGGAATTTCGCCTTTCGTCCCGAATGGCCGACGAAGTCATTGAGGATGGGCGGCTGTGAGAGTCTCGATCCGCCGTTTGTCGGCATGGGTACTGTAGCAATGATCCATCAACACGGTAACTTTTGCCGACGTTCCCCCGTATGTCCGGGTGATTACCGTGCACCGAGAGGCCATGCATCCGCCCTCGGACGGCCTCCCGGCTCGCGGGTTCGCGGGTTGGCTCCAGGATCGGCAGACCGTGGCGACTCGGGCTCCCCGCGCTGTTGGCCCGGACCGTGCCATGTGGTTCCGGACGTGGGAATGGAGGCGAGTATGAAACGCAAGGTGACCCTCGTTCTGGCAGTGGCCCTTCTCGCTGCATATTTTGTTGGGGCGGCCACAACCTCTCGAATGACCGGCACCGTGAGCGATGATCAGGATCTCCCGCTGCCGGGGGTGACCGTTCGGATCTCGTCCGATACGCTGATCGGTGGCGCGCAGGTTGCCATCACCGATGGTGACGGTCGGTTCGTCTTCAACCTCCTGCCGCCCGGTAAGTATTCGGTGGACGCGACCCTCGCAGGATTCACGCCAGCCGGCTCGATCGTTCAGGTGACATTGGATCGCACGGCGACAATCAACTTCAAGATGATGCCGGAGGCGTTTGTCGGGGAAATCGTCGTCGAGGACACGATTCCGGTGGTCGATACCACCCAGGTGAACTCGAGTGTGGTCTTCGATCAGGAGTTCCTCCAGAATGCCTCCATCGGATCGGGTGGCCGAGACTACCTGAGCGTGTTGACGCAGGCCGCCGGTGTGACGAACGTCGCCGGTGGTGGTGGCAATCCGAGTGTCTTTGGAGGAACCGTCGGCGACAACGCCTACCTCATCGACGGCCTCAATACCTCCGATCCGCTGCTGGGTACCTTCGGCACCAACTTCAATTTCGATGCGATCCAGGAGATGAACTTCCAGACCGGCGGTTTCGAGGCCGAGTTCGGACAGGCCACCGGAGGCATCGTCAATTTGGTGACCAAGTCCGGCGGCAACGATTTCTCTGGTTCGCTGGATATCCGCTTTCGAAACCAGAAAATGACCGAGAGCGGCGACCACTACGATCCCGACGAACAGGAGACCCAGACCCAGAACATCTCCACCACCTTTGGTGGCCCGATTCTGCGCGACAAGCTGTGGTTCTTCGCGTCGGTCGAAAATATCGACAACAAGTGGCAGGGCGAAGACGTCCAATTTCCGTGGAATTTTCAGGGTTGGAACTATATAGGCAAGATCACCTGGCAGGCAGCGAGCAACCACCGGGTGGTCTTCAAGTATTCGGGAGATCCCGCCGATATCCCGGGCGCGAATGCAGCCCAGTTCATCGAAGCCAATGCGGCCGGAACCCAGGAGCAGGGGGGCGAGATCCTCCAGGCGGAGCTCAACTCGGTGCTCGGCCAGTCCACGCTGCTCAATTTCCAGGCCGGGGCGGTCAGACAGACCCTGAGTTACGGACCGTCGGATGGTGATACCGAGGCCAACGGGCACATCAACGAGGACACGCTGTGGCAGTCCAACTCGACCCTCTCGGTTCAGGACTCGGATCGCGATCGCGACGAGTTTCGGCTGAGTCTGACCCAGTTTGTTGATCATCTCGCCGGTTCGCACGAGTTCAAGGGCGGCCTGGAATACAACGATTTGCTGTTCTCCGGAGAGATCTGGTTCCCGGGTGATGCCCGTGTCTACGACCAGAACTCACGGTTCCCCGACCAGGCTGTGGATCTCAACGAGGACGGTTACATCACCAACCATTACCTGGAGCTGCTCGAACCGCTGGAAAACGCGCGTGAGCGCGTGGACAGCAACGGCGACATCTACACCTTCTATCTGCAGGATGCCTGGCGTCCCATCGCCAACCTGACCATCAAACCCGGAATCCGGCTCGACAACGTGCAGATGTCCAACAGCGTCGGTGAGGACATCGCCGATATGGATCGGTGGCAGCCCAGACTCGGGGTGGCGTGGGACATTTTCGGCGACGCCAAACACGTGGTTCGGGGCTCCTTCGGCCGGTTCATGGATCCCACCGCGCTGACGATTCCCGACTTCGCCAGCGGAATTCCGCTCGGGATCCACGAGTACAACACACTCGAGTTCTACTGCAACAACAGTCTTGGCCTTCTGTGCTCGCCGGACTCGCCGATCCCAGGCCCGCCGGGCATGGAACCCTACACCTTCACCACCGACGAAGGCATCACCTACGTGCTCTACGACAACCGAGACGCGAACCAGGTCTTCGAGCCGGCATGGACCCTCGACCAGGCCGGGCTCGGGACTCTCCAGGCGCCCTACGCCGACGAGATCATTGTGGCGTACGAGTTTCAGGTGGCTGCAGAGACTTCCCTCGAAATCAGCTATGTGGACAAGAAGACCGAGGAAATCATCGAGGATACGTGCATCAACAACAGCTGGGCCTATGGTGATGGCCCGCTGCCGTCATTGGACGATCCCTCCACCTGGACTACGGTGGAAGGTTGCGACCGATTCCTGATTACCAACATGCCGCAGTTTAACCGCGAGTACGAGGGCGTCACGTTCAAGGCCGAGACCCGCAAGGGTCGCTGGCATGTGCTCGGCAGCTATACCTACTCCGATTCGACGGGCAACACCTTCAATGGTGCCCGCGAGTCCTACGCCACCGCTCTGGCGGACTTCTACCCGGTCCACTTCGTCAACATCCAAGGCAACATGCCCGACCAGCGCGAGCACCGGGTCAAACTCAACGGGTATTTCCTGCTCCCCCACAATTGGACCATCGGATTTGACGGCTTCTGGTCGTCGGTGGGCTTCGAGGACGTGGTTTCCACCTGCGACAACTTTGACCAGGCCTTCTCATTCCGATCGACGCAGGACCAGATGGCGGAACTCGAGATCGACCGGAGTTTGCTCCAGTACTGCTCAACGGGTGACGGAGTGTTTCTCGGGACCGAGGACATTCTGCTGCAACCGCGGGGCGATTTCCAGACCAAGTCCGCGTGGCAGCTCGACCTCCAGTTCTCAAAGACCTGGATCGTGGGAGGGACCCAGCTGACCGGGATCCTGACGGTGCTCAATATCTTCGATCGCGAGCTGGACAACCGGTTCAACGACACGGCCTTCCGTCAGGACACCGAGATCGACGAGGACGGAAACCCGCAGGGTCTCAACTACCAGGACGACGATCCGAATGCGCCCTATTACAGCGAATACTATGGATTTGACGGCTCTCCGGTGCTGCTCGCCGTTGGGGCGCCCACCGGCTATGGGCTTCCGAGGCGGTATGAACTCGGTTTTCGAGTCGAGTTTTGATTGACATCTCCCGCCAGAAATGACGGGACCCGCGCCTTTGCGCGGGTCCCTTCTTCGGTCCGTCCATATCATTCCGGCGGCATCACCGGGGGATCATGGGGCATGCTGCCCCGACTCGAACGAAGGTAGGCAAAGGGAGTCGTGAAGAGGAAATTGGACACCCTCGAGGTGTAGATGTCCGCCGAAGCCTCGATCTGACGGGCGAGGTGACTCTTGTCATTGCCGGCACGCAGCAGGGGACCCCAGTGCGGGCTGCCCACGTCCGCCGCCTCCCGGGCGATGGGCGCGATGAGTTCGTCAAGTTCCATGATCCGCTCCTTGAGAGTCGCGAGCCCGTGTTGGATCTCGCCGGGGATCTGCTGTGGCTGGGGACCGTATTCTTGGGTGGACCGCTGTAGCTCGAGCCTGAGACTGCACTGTTGTTCCTCGAGTTGCTGTTTACGAGCCATCATGGAGGCCAGTTCCTGCTCCCGTGGACGGAAGGCCTCGAGCGAAGCGATTTCATTTTCGAGCTCGCGCAGTATGAGGCCGGTTCGCCACCGCAACAGGCTCTTTGACATCCGGACATCGGCGAAGACGTGGTCGCCCACGTACAGGATCTCGGATCCGGAAAGCCCCAGGTACCGTTCCACACTGGTGGCATCACCGCCGACGTACCAGCCGGGTCCGGGGATGCCCTGGGGTTCCGGTTCCAGGAGGCCGCGAACGGGATCCACGATCGAGAAAAGGGGCAGCCGCGCGCTGAAGAAATCGGGTTTTCGGGAGCCGACAATGACGATTTCGAAGAGGTCGTTCCAGGTCATTTGTTTTGGGAGCCACCGGTCATAGGCGTGGGACATCATCCGCTGGACATAGACCCATTCCGCATTGGAGATGAGCATCAACCGCTTGCCGGCGTAAAGCTGGTCGAGCAGCGCGAGGGGCGCTTCCGGATCGATCTCCAGATAGCTGTCCGGGTCGGCCATGATCTCGGATTTTAGAGTGCCCTCGACGTGGGTCTGGTCGAGGTGGCCGATAACGCGTCGGAACAGTGCCTGGTAACCCGGGATCTCGGGGAAGGCCTGGTCGTCATACAGATCGACGAGTTGGGCGAAGAGGCAGCTGCCCGATAGGGCAAAAAGAGTGTTGAGAAAGACGAATCGATCATCGGCCAGGTCGATGGGAATGTGGCGGTACTGCTCGCGCTGGTGTTCGAAGTCCATCGGTCGGGTTCCGTGGACGGCGCGCATGACGTAGCCGAATCGGTTGGCCTTGACGATGTTACCGAGCTCGGTGTCGATGATCAGACCGCGGGTGACCAGCTCCGGCTCGAAGGAGAGATCCTCCACGGGCCAGCCGTCCTCGAGCAGGTGGCGCCGGATGTGCTCGTAGGCCTGTCGTTCCCAATGTTCCACCCGGTAGTGGATAAGGGTGTAGTCCATGTCATAGCCGATGGCGGCGATGGATCGGAGGTTGAGGGTTCGGTTGGCGTAGATCATCCGCTCAGGGCGGACGCCCGTTGGATCAAAATGTTCTGGCATGGCATGGACTCCCGGTCCAAGGATAGCCCGTCTCGAGCGATCGGTCCGGTGACGATGTGCGAATTTCTCTTACAAAAAAAGCAAGCCCGCGAAGGGCTTGGGAAGGAGGAGATCGGTTGGTGCGTCCAATTCTCAATATAGACTCACCACATCCCACGGGCAGTGAGCTGGGTCACGGGTGGCACACAATCGGATGGTTTGGATTGCCGTGTTGGGTTGGAAACCGACTACTCCTCTGGCTCGACCACCCCGATGTACGGCAGGGCCCGATAGCGTTCGCCCCAGTCGAGGCCGCAGCCCACAACCCAGACATCGGGAATCTCGAAGCCGAGGTAGTCGATCTGGGCGTGTACCTGTCGCCGGTCCGGTTTGTGGACGAGGACGCATGTCTTCAGCGATGCCGGTTGACGTGCAGCCAAATTTCGAAGCAGATAGCTCAGGGTGTAGCCGGTGTCGACGATATCCTCGACCACCAGGACGTGGCGTCCGGCGATGTTTCGCCGCAGATCCATGATCATCCGAACGGCGCCGTCGGTGTCGGTGCCGTTGCCGTAGGTCGACAACGCCATGAAGTCCACCGAGCGGGGGATCGTGAGCCGTCGTGACAGGTCGGCGAGAAAGATGAAAGACCCTTTGAGGACACCCACCATGATCAGGTCGTTCACACCCGCATAGTCCGCCGAGATCTGTTCGGCAAGCTCCGCAGTCTTCGCCTGGATCGCCTCTTCGTCGATCAGAATTCTGGGTTCGGTCACGGTCCCGCCTTTCCATTGTTCATCAATTTTCACCCTAGCATGTTCTCGATTTGATGCACCTTCTGAGGGGCCAGGAACATGCGATGATGATCTCCCGTTCTCGTTATGGGGGTGAGATGTCCGAGGAGGATGTGGAGGTTCGAAACACGGACCAGTCGGAACCGCGGCCTGGCTCGATTCTGAGGTTGCTCCGCAACTACGCGTGGGCCTACCGGTGGAGTTATCTCGCCGGCGGGGTCATGGTGTGGCTGACCAATTACCTGGCCGTGAGTATCCCGGGTGAGATCGGTGAGGCCATCGATGCCCTGCGCGCAGGCAATCCGGTCGGACGGTACGTCCTCGCGATCGCCCTCATGGGATTCGCGGTCATCGGCGTGCGTTCGCTGTCGCGCGTCCTGATCTTCAACCCGGGTCGTCACCTCGAATATCACCTTCGGGGGGATTTGTTTTCCAAGCTGATGCGGCTCCAGCCGTCGTTTTATGCACAACACAAACGCGGTGACATCGTCAGCCGTGCCTCCAACGACATTACCTGGGTTCGGACGCTGGTTGGTTTTGGCGGTCTTCAGGTCGTAAATGTGACGATCGCGGTGGCGCTGACGGGTTGGAAAATGGTGACCCTCTCACCGCGGCTGACGCTGTTGGCAGGTCTTCCGGTGGTATTTGGCATTGTGGCGGTCCAAATCGCGATCCGGCGGGTCTTCCACCTCAGCCGCCGAAATCAGGAGCAACTGGGCGAGATCTCCGAGCACGTCCTGGACAGCCTCCAGGGCATAGCGACGATTCAAGGATTTGTGGCGGAAGAGGCTTTCGTCAAACGCTTCGAAAAGAGCAATCTCGAGTGGTTGAAGACTGGCATGAAGCTCGCGCTGATTCGCGCCGGAGCCTTGCCATTGCTGGTCCTCAGCGGTGGTGTCGCCATGTTTGCGGTGGTGGCCTTCGGTGGGCCGATGGTGCTGTCGGGTTCCATGTCGGTGGGAGAGCTCGCGGCCTTCACCGCGCTGCTGACGGTACTGCTGCCACCGTTGCGGTCCTTTGGTTGGATGTTGTCCGTGATCCAGCGGGGACGGTCCGCCCTCGACCGAATCTTCGAGTTGATGGATGCCCCGGAGGACCGCCCGGAAGGTGACGTTGGAGTCATCCTCCAAGCTGGCTCGGGACCCGTCATCGAGGTTCGCTCGCTCGATTTCGCGTATCCGGACGCCCCGGAGAATGAGGTCTTGTCCGGCGTCAGCGTTGAGATTCCCGCCGGGGCGGTGGTCGGAGTGTTCGGTCGGACGGGGAGTGGCAAGAGCACCCTGCTCCGTCTGCTGGCCCGCCTGTTCAACCCGCCCGCCGGGACCATAATGTCGAACGGCCATGACGTGGATTCCCTGGACCTGCAGTCGTGGCGACAGCGGGTGACCATGGTGCCCCAGCGGCCGTTTCTCTTTTCGGACACCATCGCAGCCAACATCGCCCTCGAGGAAGTTCCGGATCGAGAAAAGATCCGGTGGGCCGCGGCAGAAGCGGCTCTCGAGCAGGATCTGGATGTTCTCCCGGATGGTTTGGAAACCGTGGTTGGAGAACGCGGGATCATGCTCTCCGGCGGCCAGCGCCAGAGGGTTGCACTGGCTCGGGGGCTGTACCGCGGAGGCGACATTTTGATTCTCGACGACGTGCTGTCGGCGGTGGATCACAGCACCGAGGCTCAGCTCGTGGGGACGCTGGCTCGCATTGCCAGAGGGCCCGGCCGGCCGACGGTCTTCATCGCCAGTCATCGGCTGTCCGCATTCCGGAACTGCGATCTGATTTTGGTTTTGGACAGAGGGCGATTGGTGGCCCAGGGGACCCACGATGAGCTGGCCGCAACACCCGGTCCGTACCAAGACGCGTGGTCCGTCCAGAGGCAACGATCGGCGGCGGCGGAGGCTTCATCGTGAACGACATTTCACTCCTCCGCCGGCTGTGGCCCTATCTGCGTCCGGATGGCTGGGCGTTCGGGGTCGCCCTGCTCCTGACCCCCATCGCCGCAGGTTTGAGTCTGGTCCAGCCATATCTTCTCAAGAAGGCCATTGACGACCATATCGTTCCGGGCATCCCCGAAGGCCTGATGTCGATTGCTCTCCTGTATCTGACCGCTGTGATCGCGGCCTACATCCTTCAGGGCGGATACGTTCTTGCTCTGGCCTGGGGAGCCCAGCGGAGCATCGTCCGGCTGAGATCGGCGATCTATCGCCACCTGCTCCAACTCAGACAGAGCTATCTCGATCGCCAACCGGCCGGACGCCTGCTCACCAGAGCTACCAGCGATGTGGATGCCTTGGGTGAAGCGGTCAGCTCGGGCCTCATCAACGTTGTTCTGGATCTCCTGCTCATCGTGGGGACCCTCGTCGCCATGGTCTGGCTCGATGCCAAGCTGACGCTGGTGCTGCTTCTGTTGGCTCCACCATTGCTGGCAATCCTGGAGGTCATCAGACGCAGACTGCGGATCCTCTTCGTGGAGGTTCGCGACGCCCTGGCGGCGGTGAACGCCTTTCTCGCCGAGCGGGTCGATGGGGTGGAGGTGGTGCAGCTCTTCTGCTACGAGGAGGAGTCCGAGCGCCAGTTCGATCTCCGCAATGATCGGTTCCGCCGCGCCACCACGCGGTCCAACGTCTACGACGCGTTCATGTTCGCACTGGTGGACGGCGCGGCAGCAATCTGCGTGGCTGTCATGCTGTGGTACGGCTCTGGACTCGCAGCTCAGATGGGATTGGAATTCCTTCGGACAGACACGATCACCGTGGGTCTTCTGGTGGCGTTCATCGAGTACCTCGATCGGCTGTTCCGACCGCTCCGGGAGCTATCGGCACGGATCGCCGTCCTGCAACGGGGAGCGGCCGCGGTGGAAAAGATCATTGGGCTGCTCGACGTGAGCGAGACCGTCCGCGGCGGCGGTCTGCGGATTCCAGACGTCGCCGGACGTTACCGCTTGACCGATGTCAGTTTTCGTTATCGCGAGGATACAAACGATGTCCTCAAGAACCTCGATCTGGTGGTCAACCCGGGCGAGGTCGTGGCGCTGGTCGGAGCCACCGGTTCGGGCAAGACGACGCTGACGAGGTTGTTGGATACTTCGTATGAAGGCTATCGGGGAAGCATCACCCTCGATGGTCACGAGCTGAGCGATCTCGACGGGACCGACGTCCGGCGAAGCGTCACCGGGGTTCGACAGGATGCTCAGCTGTTTTCGGATACTGTTCGGTTCAACGTGGATCTCGGAAATCCGGCTATTTCGTTCGAGGACACCGAGGCGGCGGCGGCCCTGGTCCACGCGGATCGAGTGGTGGACCGCGTCGGTTGGAATCATATATTGAGGGAGCGTGGAGCGGACCTCTCGGTGGGAGAGGGACAACTGGTCACCTTTGCCCGGGCCATGGCCCACGATCCCTCGGTGGTCATTCTCGACGAGGCCACGGCCAGTATCGACAGCGTGACCGAACAGCTCATCCAGGATGCCCTGGACCGGATCTTTGAACGCAAGACGGTGATCGTGATCGCCCACCGGTTGTCCACGGTGGAGCGAGCCGACCGCATCGTGGTATTGCACCGCGGCCGCATCGCGGAGCAGGGGACCCACGCCGAGCTCATGGCCGCCGATGGCCCATACGCCCGGCTCGTCCGGGCCGGGGAGGAGCTTCTGGTTGCCTGAAACTCCGCGCAGGCCTGTGGAATCGAGTCGCCAGGAGGTGTACCATGACCGCAATGGCTCGGAATGTAATCGGACAAGTGGCGGTGCGGCGGAAGACATCGCAGAAAGGGAGCTGCCAATGAACAGGATGAGGTGGATCGCGTGTCTCGTTGTTGTTGTGTGCGGGTTGACCGCCGTGACGGTGTCGGCCGAGATGTTTCCGGAGTCCGTGGCGTCGGGAGATCCACGCCCTGACAGTGTTGTGCTGTGGACCCGGCTCGACACCCCCGACATGCCGGACGCCCTGCAGCTCGAGGTGGCCACCGACGACAGCTTCGACAATGTGGTTGTGACCCGGGATCTGGTGGCCGAAGAGCAGTATGACTACGCGGTCAAGGTGCTGGTGGACGGTCTCGAACCCTACACCACCTACTACTATCGATTCGTCTACGGCAGCGGTGCCGCCATGGAGACCTCACCGGTGGGCCGGACCAAGACCGCACCGACACCGGAGATGGACGTCGATGTCAAGTTCGCGGTGGTCTACTGCCAGGACTACATCGGTCGCTATTACAACACCTATCTCAAACTTCTGATGGACCACGACGAAGACATCGACTTCGTGGTTCACCTGGGTGACTACATCTACGAGACCACCGGTGATCCGTCGTTTCAGGATCCGGACTCCCCGCGGGGAATCATGTTCGACGACGTAGACGGGGCCATCCCCCTCGGCGATCCGGAGGATCCGTACTATGCGGCGGCGAGCCTGGACAACTACCGGCAGATCTATCGCACCTACCGCTCCGATCCGGTGCTGCAGGAGGCACACGAGCGGTGGCCCATGATCGTCATCTGGGATGATCACGAATACTCCGACGACAGCTGGCAGGCCACGGCAACCTATACAGACGGCCGGGTTGATGAAAATGAGCCCGATCGGCGGCGCAACGCCGAGCAGGCCTTTTTCGAGTGGGTGCCCACCGAGGTCGGGATCGGGGACGACGGCACCCTCGACATCGACGCCAGCGTGCTCTATCCGAACACAATGATCTACCGGGACTACATGTTCGGCCAGAATCTGCATCTGTTGATGACCGACTATCGGACCTATCGGCCCGACCATCTGATACCCGAGAACGCTTTCCCAGGGACCATTGCGGTTGACGAGGACGGGGCGATCATGGTTCTCACCGAAGAGGTCTGGGAGCAGGTTCGGGACAACTTCGATCCTTATGTGAACATGGACGTCCTGGGTGCGGCCTTCCCGATCCTGCACCAAACGGCGTCCCTGATCGCCGCCCAGGCGTATCAAATGGAGAACCCGGCGCTCGACACCATCGAAGCCCTGCGGATTGCCGAGGATGCGCTCAGCGGAAACATCAGCACCACATTCCTCAACGCCCTGTTTGACGCGGCAGGATTGACGCCTCCGTTTAACGATCAAAATACGGCCATGCTGCCGCGGGGGATCTCCTATCTCTTCATGGGTAAGACCGCCATGTACTCCGCCGGCGGATCCCGGTACTTTGTGATGTTTGACCCCTTCAACATCTTCGCTGCCCATCAATGGCTCACGACGGGCGGGGCTGCTCAGGACGCCCTCGGCGGTCAGCAGACCGCGTGGCTGCAGGGTACGATGCTGCAGAGCCCGGCGACCTGGAAGGTTCTCGGTTCGTCGGTCATGATGACTCCTCTTCTCGTGGACTTCACCAATCCTCTGATCGCAGCCGGTTTGCCGGATGATTTCCCCGACCTGCTCCGGACACGGTTGGCTCTCCAATTGGACCAGTACGACGGCTTTCCGCAGAAGAAGCTCGAGCTGTTCGGCCTGATGGCGGCTGTGCCGAACTCGGTGGTCATCTCGGGTGATATCCACGCGACCTTTGTCACCGACCACACCAACGGGATCTTCGAATTCACGGCGCCGGCCATCTCCTCCGGTACGTTCCAGGACCTGGTGGAGAGTTTTGTCGCAAGCGACCCGATTCTGTGCTGCGTCGACGGCGTCGAGGAATTGATTGCGAACCTGTCAATCCTGTTGCAGCTCTCGACGCTGGATGACGATGTGACGCCGTCGGACATTATCTATGCGAACACCACCACGCATGGATATTCCGTGATCGAGGTCGATCCGGAGGCCTTCCATGTGACGATCTGGGAGATCGACTCCGAGGAAATCGGCACCAGCTACTACGACGACCCCGAAGCGTTGGACGACCTCTTCTGGTCCAACTCGTACACGGTCCAGGACGGGGTCCTGACTCCGGGCGAGTAGCTCATTTCAAACGACCGGTTCGGGCCCGCCACGGCGGGCCCTTTTCTTTTTTTCTGGGATTGCGAGAATGATCGGGTGGATTACCGAGGCGCAGACGAGCGAGGGCCGTGTGTTCGAAACGACTGCCACCTGTGCTGCCTTGAGACGCGCATGACCCTGACAGAAGCGGATGTGGGCCGTCTCGAAGACGCCGGCCACCGACGGTTCCACCGGGTGACGAGCTCTGGCGAACTTCAGCTCGTCAATCGTAGCGGTGCATGCGTCCTTCTGGCGGACGGCCGTTGCCTTGCCTACGATGCACGACCGGACGGGTGCCGTCTCTACCCGCTGATCCTGGACCTCGCCAGCGACCGAGCGACGCCGGACGATTTCTGTCCACATGCGGAAGAGTTCACGTTCTCCGAGATCCATGAGGACCAGCTCCGTCAGTCCGTGGCAGTGGAGGACTGTGAGGCCGGACGCCGTCGCCGTCCGGTGCGGACCCTGATGGTATTTCTGGCATTGTTGAGTCTGCCGTTGGTGTCACGAGGTGGCGAATCAGACGCGAGTCCGCTGCCCTGGGAGGTGTGGCGGAACCTGGCGATTCTGGCCGAACTTCCAGAGGGCGACCAGGTGCTGATGAGATCCAGCCACTGCCCGGAAGGATGTGCCCGCGATCGCCACTCAAAGACCGAGAGTCGGTTCCTGCGTTTGGTGGGAGATGAGGGCGTGATCTTCGAGGATGAGGGCTCGGGGGCCGTCACACGGATCTGGATGACCCAGGGCGACGGTGGGGTCAGCGAGCCGCTCGACCCGGAGATTTGGATTCGGATCGAGGTGGATGGAACCACAGTGGTGCAGTTGCCGCTGCCGGATTTCTTCGATGGAGGCGTACCGCCGTTCGAGGCTCCTTTGGTTTTGGATCGGCTGCATTCTGGGGGCGGCAATATCAGCTATGTACCCATTCCCTACCGTTCGAACTGTCGGATCTCGCTGCTTGGGTCCGTGAACGCCAAGATCTGGTTCCAGGTCACTCATCACACAATGGCGGAGCCCACCGTTGCGGCGGCCTTTACCGGCGAGGAAGATCTCTCCGGTTGGATCGAGCTGTTGTCATCCGCAGGACGGGACCCGTGGATGGGAGAGTCCGGGCCCGTCGCGAGTGGGGAGGTCGTGCTCCGCCGCGGGATGCGAGTGGTGGTGGGTTCGTTCGCCGGACCCGATGTGTTGACCGGTTTGATCGTTCGGGTGCCGCAGAGTGACTGGCCGGATGTCAACATCCGATTGATCTTCGATGGTGAAATTCGGGTCGACATGCCGTTGGCCGACTTTTTTGCAGTCGGCCGGGAGGGCAGCGCTCCCGCACGGTCACTCCTTGTGGGCGCACGGTCTCAGGGCGACCTCTATGCCTACTTCCCCATGCCGTTCTTCGACGGGGCTGTGGTCCAGTTCTCAAGGGACCGGCGTCGCGGACGGCGCAAAATTCCCTTGGAGTACGCGATTCGCCGAATGGGGTCGACCCCGGGACCCGAGAGTGGCCTGTTTGGTGCTCAACGGGTTGTCCTGGAACGTTCGGAGCCGGGCGGTGAGCTGGAAATTCTGACGGCTCGAGGCCGAGGCAAATGGGTGGGTTTGGCTGCCGAGATCGGATCGGTGGGAACCGGTGGCCGGGACTATTTCGAGGGAGACGAGAGAGTCTTCATCGACGGTGCGGACAGCCCGCAGCTTCACGGCACTGGGGTCGAGGACTTCTTCGGTGGCGGATTCTATTTTCGTATTGCAGACACGGCGCCTGCCGCGTTTCACCAACCCCTCCATGGCATGTCGTCCGACCAAGCGGACGACCAGGGCAATTGGACGACCGCAATGTACCGGTTGATGTTGACCGATGCCCCGGTCTGGTCGACGGCGGTGCGAGTTGTATTGGAGAGCGGCCCAACCAACCAGACGCCGATCGCGGTCAGGACGGTGGCCTATTTCTACTCGGCACCCGCAGTGCCCACCGAAAATCACTCGGTTGAGGAAGTTCAGTGAGACGCCCATAACACGAGGGTTCGGACTCCTCGACCCCTCCCGTGGGGTCCCATTCTCAGATCAACAGAAAAAGCCCGAGACTGAGCACCGCGAGAACCGCCAGAATCCCGAAGGCGGGCCACCCGACCGCGCCGGATCCGAAAATCTTGGCGTAGACCCCTTTCATTACGTTATTCGCTGCCGCCGCCACCACCACAGCGAGGGCCGCGGTTCCGATAGCCAGGTCAGCTCCCCCGGTCTGGGTGAGACCGAGAATGAATGGATCCACATCGGTGGCGCCCATGATGGCTGCGAGTACGAGCACGCCTGTGCCGCCGAACCGCGCGGCAACCAGCCTCGTGATGACGAGTACGACGACGAAAAGTGAGGCAAAAGCAAGGCCGGAGGTGATTTCGAGCGGGTTGGTTGCCACGCTGCCGATCCTGTGGCCGGTTGTCATCGGTCTCGACTGCCATTCTTGATTGGCGCCAACACAGGAACGCACCGACTGCGACCGCCGAACAGCCCATGATCCAGAAGGTCGCCACGAGTTCCTGGGCAATTGGAGGTGCAAAAAGAGCGACCAAGACCCACAGCCGGACGTACATCATTCCGGTTGCGGCGACGATGGCACCAATGTAGGAGAGTGGCCGCGCCTCCTCTCGCTTTGACGCGCGGGCGAGCGCTACGGTGGTTACCGTGGAGGAGTAGACGCCTCCGATCAGCCCCGTCAACAGCAGCCCGTGATCGCCGCGCAAGAATCGCCGCAAGAGATAACCGAGATAGGAGATGCCGCACACCGCGACCACGATCAGCCAGATTTTGAATGGGTTGATTTCGAACGCGGTGAAGGATCGGTTGGGCACCGCCGGCAGGATGACACGCGGTCAGTACCATAAAGTGGGCGAGAGTGCGGAGTTCGTGTGTTGGAATACGTGTGGCCCAGGTTTCGAGCCGGGTCTTTTCCTGCAGCAGGATCACGGCGAAAATGCCGGAGGCGATGGAAATCCAATAGAAGCCGCCGGCCGCGGCTCCCCCGATTGTGAAGGTCAGGAGTGCGGTGACCTCGGTGGTGATACCGCCCTCACCAGCGCGCACGGTTGCCCAGTGGGTCAACGCGATCAGCAGACCCAGCACGATCAGGCCGGCAGCGAATGGAATGGGGGACTCCGGGAATGCCACGGCAAGAAGGAAGCCGCTGAGACCGATTATGGGGAAGGTCCGAACGCCGCCCGGCCCTTCCGAATCGTGCTCCTCGCGTTCGAACCCGATCAGCAGAGAAAGTGCAAGGGTCAGGGTGAATCCCGATAGCTCGCCGGGCAGGTGCTGGATGATTGTGTCCATGCTTCAGTGTAGGTCAGAAGCTGAGAGCGACTTCAGAATTTTCTCTGCGGCTGCATTACGGTTCATTGTTGTAAATCATCCGAACGGGCCGCTTCGGCTACCAGTTCCTCCACGAGTGACAGGTCGGCCACGGCGGGAGCTGTGACGTGGCCCCGTTCGGCCTGTTCGTCGTTCCAGAGTTTGACGGTTTCGATGGCGTTCGAATTGCGAGCCCACGCTCTTCGAGAGACGCCGCTCATGGCATCCCACTCCAGTGCGTTGTCGAGGATCCGCTCCACTCGATCCGATCCGTCGAGCACGAGACCGAAACCGCCGTTGATGGCCTTGCCGGTGCCCACTCCGCCGCCGTTGGAGAGCACGGCCACGGTCATCCCCCTCGCTGAATTCCCGGCCCAGCACTGGTGGGCCATGTCCGACGTAATATTCGACCCGTCGTGGATATTGGCGGTCTCGCGAAAAGGTGAGTCTGTTCCGCCGGTGTCGTGGTGATCGCGCCCAAGCATGACGGGGCCGATCTGCCCCTCCCTGATCATGGCGTTGAATGCGCGTGCGATGCGGGTGCGACCCTCAGCGTCAGCGTAGAGAATCCTCGCCTGAGTCCCTACCACGAGCTGGTTCCTCTCGGCATCGGAGATCCACTGCCAGTTGTCGCGATCCTGACCTCGCCGCTCGGGGTCGATGCAGGACATGGCCGCGCGGTCGGTGGCGTGCAGGTCCTCAGATCGTCCGCTCAGGCAGACCCAGCGAAAAGGGCCGTATCCGTAGTCGAAACACATGGGACCCATGATGTCCTCCACGTAGGAGGGCCAAATAAAACCCTGAGAGGTGTCGTGCCCGTTCTTCGCAACCTCGGACACTCCGGCGTCGAAGACCGCCTTCAAGAATGAGTTGCCGTAGTCCCAGAATCTGACGCCGCGATGAGTCAGACGCTGGAGGACCCGAAAATGTCTGCGGAGGCTTTCATTGACCAGGTTCCGAAACCCCTCGCGGTCGGTTTCGAGCAGCTCCCTCCCTTCGTCGAACGAAACGCCGGCGGGGGTGTAGCCGCCGTCGTAGGGCACGTGGCACGAGGTCTGGTCGGAGACGAGATCCACGGGCACAGAGTTTTCGTCCATATGTTCGAGGAGGTCGACGATGTTCCCGTGGTAGGCAATGGAGAGGGCTTCTCCTCTCTCGCGCGCACCGATCATCCACCCCACAGCCTGGTCACAGTTGGTCGTGACCTTGGCGACCCAACCCTGGGAGGCGCGGGTTTCGATCCTCGAGGCGTCCACTTCGGCGATGATGCCGGCGCCGCCGGCGATTTCCAGCGCTTTCCCCTGGGCTCCCGACATGCCACCGAGCCCGGAGGACACAAAGGTGTGTCCCCTGAGATCCCCGGAATCCGGTATGCCGAGGTAGAGCCTGCCCGCATTGAGCAGAGTGAGGTAGGTTCCGTGAACGATGCCCTGCGGGCCGATATACATCCAACCGCCGGCGGTCATCTGACCGTAGTTGACACAACCCAGAGCCGCCAGCCGGTGGAAGTCCTCCGGCGTGTCGAAGAGGCCCACCATCAAGCCGTTGGTAATGATGGCGCGTGGAGCTTCAGGCCGGGAAGGGAACAGTCCGAGCGGGTGACCCGAACTGACAACAAGGGTCTGGTCCGCCGTCATGATCTCGAGGTACCGCTTGATCAGGAGGTACTGCATCCAGTTCTGACAGACTTGGCCCGATTCTCCGTAGGTCACCAGCTCGTATGGGTAGAGGGCGACATCGAAGTCGAGGTTGTTGTCGATCATGACCTGCATCGCTTTTGCTTCGGTGATTCGGCCGTTGTACGTCTCGATCGGCCGACCGAAAATCCGACCCTCTGGGCGGTACCGGTAACCGTAGATTCTCCCCATGGTTCGCAGCTCGTCGAGGAACTCGGGAGCCAGGACCTCGTGGTGTTCTTTCGGGATGTAGCGGAGAGCGTTCATCAGGGAGACGGTGGCGTCGTGGCGGCTGAGGTCAAACCCCCGATTGGGAGCTCGGCGGATGCCCGGCTCGAAGGTCTTGGCGGCCGGCAATTCGCTCAGTTCGACGTGAAATGGCTGTTTGTTCATCTTCATCCTCCCGGGGATGTTGCGTGCAACCCGAATTGTAGCGCCGCGGGGGAGGGGTTGGAGGTTCGACGCCAATCGGCGATGGTCATCGACGTGTCACGCGTGAAAAGGATTCTCGATTCGGTTCTCATATATGAAACGACAGCGACGTCAGACATATCGTCCTGGAGAGGCTCGTGTCGACGGAAAATCAAGCGATCAATGGGGTTAGCAAAACAAACGCCGATGAGCTATGATCCTGGATCGGAGGGCGCGAGCCGGGATGATGACTCTCGAATCAGTGGACGTCAGGCGACAGGCCCGGGTCATTCTGATCGAAGGTGGCCACGGCGTCCGATCTCACCTCAACACCCTTGGCATCCACATCGGTGACTGGCTTACCGTCGTGGAACGGGCGCCGTTCCGCGGCCCGGTGCTCGTGGACGTCAACGGTACGCGGGTCGCCATCGGCCGGGGGATCGCAAACAAGGTCAAAGTCGATGTGGGCGGCGCCGTCGAGACCTTGTCCGATGCCGCGAGACTGAAGCGGGCCGCCTCTCGATGAAATTCGTCCTTTCAGGGCAACCAAATTCAGGAAAGAGTACGGTCTTCAATGCGGTTGCGGGCTACCGCTCCGCAACGGCGAACTTCCCGGGCTCGTCAGTCTCGTACACCATCAGCCGTGCCCTGATTCTCGGGCGCGAGGTGGAGATCGTGGATCTCCCCGGCGTGTATTCGCTCACCTCCACAGATCCGGTCGTCGGCGAGGCGGCGAGCTACCTCCTCGATCAGGATTACGACCTGATCATCGACGTGGTGGACGCCAGCCGGCTCGGTCGGTCCCTTGAGTTGACCCTTCAGTTGCTCGAACTCGGGCGTCCAATGGTGATCGCCCTGAACATGATGGACGAGGCGGAACGGCGGGGCATCGAGATCTATGCGGACGAGCTTTCACGACAGCTCGGGGTACCTGTCGTTCCCACGATCGCCAGTCGGGGCAGAGGTCTTCGAGGGTTGTTCCGCGCCGCTCTTCAAAAAGCGTATTCGAAATCGAGCGCCGAGCCGGTTCATCTGGATCGAGAGGTTGAGAGCGCTGTGGACGCTGTGGCTGGGATGATTGAACAGCAGGGCATCGAACTCGGCGTTCCCCCGAGATTCACGGCGGGAAAACTGATCGAAGGCGACGCGTACTTCCAGAAGAGGGTATATGGATGGTATCCCGATCTCGAGTCGCCGGTTGCGGAGGTGGTTTCCGAGCTTGAGGATGCCCACGGTTGGACCGTGGATCAGGTCGTGTCCGGCAGCCGCCACGCGGTGGCCCATGACATCGAAGAAACGGTGACCACCGTGGGCCGTCCCGAGGTCGGCGTCCGGGAGTGGCTGGATCGGTTGTTGCTCGGCCCTTGGACGGGTGGGCTGTTGATGGTGGCGATTCTGGCCGGCCTCTTTTGGATGGTCTTCGGGGTCGGTCAGCAGATTGAAGCCCCACTTGTGGCGGCGTTCGAGAGTCTCAACGCCGGTCTCGCCGGATACCTCGAGCCGGGTTCGCTCATGGCGACCGTCGCCAACGGAGTGCTCATGGGATTGGCGGGCGGTGTCGCTATAGTCTTGCCCTACCTCGTTCCATTCCTGCTGGGCCTCGCGATTCTCGAGGACACCGGATATCTGCCGAGGCTCGCCTATATCCTCGATAACTTCATGCACCGGATCGGTCTGCATGGAAAATCGGTGCTTCCACTGATTCTCGGGTATGGCTGTTCGGTGCCGGCAATCATGTCGACCAGGATTCTCGAGTCGAAGCGCGACCGGCGCATCACGGGTGCCTTGGCGGCGTTTATCCCGTGCTCAGCTCGAACCGTCGTCATCTTCGGGCTGGTTGCGGCATTTATCGGTCCCATGTGGGCGCTCTTTATCTACCTTTTGAATATTGCGTTCGTCGTCCTCCTCGCTACGATCCTGAGTCGGGGATTGACGGGGAGTTCCCCCGGGTTGATCTTGGAGATTCCCGAACTGAGCCTACCCAATATCAAAACCCTGGCCGCCAAGACGTGGTTGACTCTTCGCGAGTTCATCACCATCGCATGGCCACTACTGATCGTCTCATCCGTGGTCCTTGGGGTTTTGGAATGGGCGAACGCGGATCGAGCGATCAACGCCCTCTTGTCTCCCCTGACCGTGGTGTTGCTCGGACTTCCGGTGGCGGTTGGTATGACGCTTGTGTTTGGCATCCTGCGTAAGGAACTCACGATGGTGATGCTGATTCAGGCGCTGGGCACGACCCAGGTGGACACAATGATGACCGTCGCCCAGATGATGACCTTTACGCTTTTTGTCGTGTTCTATGTGCCGTGCGTTGCGACCGTGGCGGTCATGGTGAAGGAGATGGGCTGGAAAGACACAGCGTGGATCGCCGGTCTGACCATCGTCGTGGCCACCGTGATTGCGACGGCCGGGCGCGCGGCGTTCAGCGTATTCACCTAGGATCCGCGGAGGGGCCGGATTCCGAGTACACGGTAGGGTCGGGTATGCCGGCTTCGTCGAAGCCGCGACGGCGGATCCGACACGCGTCGCATCGACCGCATGCTTCGCCGGTCACCGCGGGGTCGTAACACGATGTGGTCATCGCGTAGTCGACACCCAGCGCGATTCCACGCCGGATGATCTCGGCCTTGGACATATGGAGCAGGGGAGCGCGAACCCGGAATTGGATTCCGTCTTCCGTCGCCGCGACGGTTGCCACTTCGGCCAGTCGTTGGAATGCCTCGAGAAAGGCCGGTCTGCAGTCCGGGTACCCGGAGAAGTCGACTTGGTTGACGCCGATGAAGAGGTCGGTGGCTCCGACGACCTCGGCGAACGCCAGCAGAAGACCCATGAAAATCGTATTCCTGGCTGGTACATAGGTGACCGGAGCGCCTTCGGATGTGGGGCCCTCGCCTTTCGGTACCTCGATATCATCGGTGAGGGCGGAACCTCCGATGGCCCGTAGGTCCAGGGTGACCTCGCGGTGAGATTGGGCTCCCAGCGCCGACGCTACCCTGCGTGCAGCCTCAAGTTCCACACGATGCCGCTGGCCATAATCAACCGTCAGACAGTGACATGCGAATCCCTCGGCCTTTGCGATGGCCAATACGGTGGTGGAGTCGAGCCCACCGGACAGCAGCACGACAGCCTTGTCTCGTGCCATGCACCTCTCGCGGCCCGGATCACCCAAACGGTCAGAGTGTGTCATCTGGTTGAACGCCGGCGGTGGAACGGGCCTGGTGCCAAAGCTGGGCGACCGTTTCATCATCCGGGCGTGGCACGGCTGCGGCTTTCTGGCACAGATCCCGTCGAAGGGTTCCGAGTCGGGCCGCAGCGGCGTTCACTCGAGTCTTGAATCCGGGGTCGCTGCGACTCGTGTCATCGATCAGATCGGCGATCTCCTGGAGGCGATCAAAGGCGTTGCACACCAGGATGCCGTGATTTCGTGCACGAATGGCTTTCACAACCAAGATCGGGAGATCGGCGAGGTTGGCGATGGCACCCATTTCCAGGTCGTCACTCAGAATGATGGGCGAGCCCGGCAATTCGGCCGCTTGATCCACCACGGTGCGCGACAACGACGCCGGTCTGGTTGCGTCCCCAAGATCGGGTGCAATCGCGTGGCCCACCATGACCAAGGGTATGTCGCACGACAAGGAAACGAATGCCTGAAGGTGAGGATTGTGGTCCTCGAAGGGGAGGGTGGGCAGGGCGACGTGAGTGTCGACATCCACCCCGCCGAGACCGGGAAAGTGTTTGAGACACCCCTCAACACCCCATGCTGACAGCCCTTCGTGAAACACACGAGCCAACGAGGCAACCCGTTCCGGGTCGTCGCTCAGGCATCGCTCCTGGCTTGGAATCAGACCTCCTGGTCGGTCGAGGTCGATGACGGGAGCAAAGTCGAGGTGGATGCCGAGGGCACGACATGCGGCCCCTGCCGCTTCGCCAAGGTCACGCACCGCGCGACGGCCCGCCGCGGCCGCTGCCGCTGGAGACGGAAGCTGCCCCCACAACGAACTGAGTCGGTTGACGAGCCCTCCTTCGAGGTCCACGGCGACGAATGGCCTCGGTTCAAGATCCTCGATGTTGGCGACCAGAGAGCGCACCTGAGGGGCCGAAGAGATATTACGAGCGAACAGGATGACGCCGGCGGGGCGAACGGATTCGAGGACGGCGAACTCCGATGAAGAAAGTCCGGTGCCTGGAATGCCGACGATCAGCGGCAGGACCTCAGTCATCACCGGTGACTCGCCTCTTGAACTCCGACAGAACATTGAGCGCCTCGATGGGAGTCAAACTGTCGGTCTCCAACTGTCTCAGACGGTCAGCGACCTCCTCGGCAGCCGGCCGGAACAGATCCATCTGATTGATACGGTCCCCGTGGGCGGTGATTGCATCCGATCGACCGGGATCGCCCGTCACATTGAGTTCGTGCTGCTCGAGATTGGCCAGAATCTGTTCCGCCCTCTCGCACACGCTGATCGGTACGCCGGCCAGTTGGGCAACGTGGATGCCGTAGGAACGGTCGGAGGGGCCGTCCACGACTCGGTGGAGGAACAAAATGTTCCCCCGCCATTCTTTCACGGCCATTGATCGATTGACGAGGCGGGGCAATCGACGGGCGAGGTCGGTCAACTCGTGAAAGTGAGTGGCGAAAAGGACGAGGCTCGATCTCGAAGGGGTGTCGTGCAGGAACTCGACAATCGACCATGCCAGGGACAACCCGTCGAACGTGGCTGTGCCGCGACCGACCTCATCGAGAATGACAAGCGACCTCGGAGTGGCGTGATGGAGGATATTCGCAGCCTCGGTCATCTCCACCATAAACGTGGACTCGCCCTTCGCGAGCATATCCGACGCACCTACTCGGGTAAATATCCGATCGGTGAGACCAATGGTCGCCGTTGTGGCTGGGACGAATGAACCGGCGTGGGCCATCTGGACAATTAGGGCGACCTGGCGGAGGTAGGTGGACTTGCCTCCCATGTTCGGCCCTGTCAGAAGAACGATCTGGGAGGATCGAGGGTCCATGACACAGTCGTTGGAGATGAAGGGCGGGTCCCGTTGGATCTCCTCGAGAACGGGGTGCCGCCCCTCGCGGATGTCCAAACCGGCGCCCTCCTCCATGACCGGACGACAGTAATCCCACCGCCGTGCGCGATCCGAAAAGGAGGCGAGCACGTCCAACCGTGCGATCGTCCCCGCGGTTGATGAAATCCGCGGCGCGTCACGAGCCAGTTCGTCGAGGAGCTCGTCGAAGAGTTCACGTTCACGTGCGCTGGAACGCTCCTCGGCGGACAGGATCTTCGACTCCAGGTCCTTCAACTCGGACGTGACAAACCGTTCCGCGTTGGTGAGGGTTTGCCGCCGTTCATAGTCCTCGGGAACGCGGTCCAGATTCGACTTGCTGACCTCGATGTAATAGCCGAAGACCTTGTTGTACTTGATCTTTAGTGACGAGATCCCGGTGCGTTCCCGTTCGACGCTCTCGATTCCGGCAAGAAGCTCTTTCCCTCCTCGTGCGAGCTGGCGTTGCTCGTCGAGTTCGGGGTCCCACCCCCCGGCAATGACGCCCTGACCCACGACCGCGGCTGGAATCGCTGCAAGCCGCTGGTGAAGGACCTCGGCGAGATCTGCCAGTGGATCAAAGGATGTCGCGAGAGATCTCATGAGCAGGGAGGTGGCGCGATTGGCGACTGATAACAGGCCGGGCAGACGATCCAGGCCGGAGCGCAGAGCATGGAGCTCGCGGGGTGTTGCGAGACCCATGCCGACTCGCGCCGCCAACCGTTCCATGTCTGGGACATCCTCGAGGGCCGATCGAATATCGTGGAGAAGGGCCGAGTCATCCGTCAACTCGGCCACAGCCCGATGTCGTTCGGTAATGGTTTCGAGGTCGACGCTTGGTCGCACGAGCCAGTCCCTGAGTTTGCGGGACCCCATTCTGGTCAGCGTCAGATCCAAGGTGCCAGCCAACGATCCTTGGCGGCGACCATCGGCGGCCCGTTCGACTTCGAGATTGCTGAGACTTCCGCGGTCGATGACGAGTGTGTC
Source organism: uncultured Holophagae bacterium (assembly GCA_963797055.1). Classification (GTDB taxonomy): domain Bacteria; phylum Acidobacteriota; class Thermoanaerobaculia; order Thermoanaerobaculales; family Sulfomarinibacteraceae; genus FEB-10. Next base: position 357,841 of record CAWCOD010000019.1, on the reverse strand, counting down.
CTCGGGCTGGCGCCTCACGAAAGACCTCAGGTGGCGCAGGTCCCCCTCTTGGGTTCCTTCGGCATACGCAAGTAGAGAACCGGCCATACCGACGAGCCGTTCACCCGACTCGAGACCGAATCCCCGGATCGATCCGACCCCGAGCACCCTGCGGAGACGGTTCTCGCCGGCTGAAGGGGAAAACTGGTCGGGAGGCACTGGAGTGACGGTGGGTGGTGGCATTTCCCCAGGCCACAGCTCCGCCCAACCATCCCATCCCTCCGCGACCAGGATTTCTCGTGGGCGTACCTTGGCGAGTTGTTCGGCGACGACGTCCTGGCCGTTGCATCTCATCCCTTCGAATGTGCCGGTGCTGAGTTCCAACCAGGCAAGCGCGTAGGACTCTTCATCGCCACCAATGGCGGCAAGGAAACAGTGTTCGGTCCCGTCGAGGAGATCCGTCGAGGACACGGTGCCAGGCGTGTGGGTGCGGACGATCTCCCGCCGGACCAGACCCTTTGCGGTGGCCGGGTCCTCGACCTGTTCCGCCACCGCCACCCGGTGTCCAGCGTCCAGGAGCTTGCCCAGATACCCATCGAATGCGTGGTGGGGGACTCCGCACATCGGGGCTTCAACCGCATCATTGTGGCGGCGCCTCGTCAGCGCGATACCGAGAACCGGCGCAGCGACTTGGGCGTCTTCGAAGAACATCTCATAGAAATCGCCCATCCGGAAAAGGAGCAGGGCGGATCCGGCCTGCTCCTTGAGATCCAGATACTGTCGGAGCATGGGGGTCATCTTCACCACGGCATTATCGCGGAATCTTGTTTGGTATGCTAGGCCCAGTCACTTTCGCGGGTCTTTCTCTCCCTCTCCCTCATCTTCCCTGTTAGTCCTCCTCAGTGGCTTCTTCGGTTGCCACTGTCGCCAGGTGAACTCTCCCTTTGCCGCGCCGCTTCGCCTCGTAGAGGGCATCGTCGGCGGCCTTGAGTAGATCGGAGGGGGTCTTGGTCTCAGGTCGGATCTGAGCAACTCCAATACTCATTCCGACTGGGAGGTCACTGCCCGTGAGAACCGATCGATATCGGTCTGAAAAGGACTTCATGATCTTCAGAGCGACCGCTAGGGCAGAAGAACCTGTCGCTTCGGGCAGGAGAACTACGAACTCGTCGCCGCCGATTCGAAAAGCGGCATCGACCGGTCTTGTGCATTCTGAAATGCTGGCCGCGGCTTCGATCAATATTCGATCACCAGTGGCGTGCCCAAGCCCGTCGTTGACCAATTTGAAGTTGTCAATGTCGATCATTATGACAGCCGATTGATAGGACATGCGCGAAAAATCCTCGATTGCTGCATAAAGGGTTGTTTCAAGGTGTCGCCGGTTGCGAAGGCGGGTGAGGTCGTCGAGCAGGCTCATCCGTCTGAAGTGTTCATTCGTTTGAGCGATTGTGCGCAGGTGCGCGAAATCGCGACGCCGAGCCCATTCGAGCAGAAAGCAAGCAACTAAACCAATGTAGACAGTTGTGGTCATAAACGTAAGCGTTGCAGCAGCGACAGCGGAACCTGTCATGTTATGCGACAGCGTGATCCACCAGTATGCAGCGAGGAGGACCAGGCTGACGGCGATAGCATGGGGAAATCGAACCTGAGCAAAAACGTATGCCGGGAAGAGGACCAAGATTATGCCGGCGTAGTAGGTCAGTGATAACGGAGGGCCAAGTACGAGGAGCATCCCCAGTACGCACATACCTAAGACAAAGGTCACGGCAAGCCCGAGCAGTTTCAGCCACGGCCAAAGTGGTCGGATGAAGGTGGCAGCTAATGCGATCAACAAGACTGGTTCTCCAATTGCGAAGCGAATCAGCCAAAGGGCCGTGGTCTTTTCAGCGCTCAAGGAAGTATCCAGCAGCCCGAAACCGCCCCATATAAACACTGCACTGAAGTAGCAGAATCGAGCCAGAGGAATGGTGGAACTGCAGTCGTGGGCCCGGAACTCCTTTTCCACTTGCGGGTTCTGAAACCTCAACAGGAAGCGAAAATCGGGATATTCCCCTTGGGGGGGTTGATAGGAGTCAACCATTTTGTATATCTTAACATCTTCATCAGTCCAGAGACAACGAAGCGTGGATGTATATAGGTTGCTGAGACGCGCGGTGGACGATCATGCCGTTGGTTGGAGTGAAATCGTAATGAGAGGGAGTTGAGGTTGTGGGCCGTTGATCTACGGGAACATGTCAGAGAACAGGCGCCGCAGTGATACGGATGGATTGGCTGATTGCAGGACGAGACGTGCCTGTTGAACGGACTGGTCGACGACCGAGAACATCGAAGCAATCGGGGGGATTCTGATAGCGGCCGTGCCCGGCTTCGCCTTCGGCTTCGCCGTGGCAGACTTCGTTCTCATCCCTGCGGGCTGAGAACGAAGTCTGGTGGAGCCGATGGGGATCGAACCCACGACCTCAGCATTGCGAACGCTGCGCTCTCCCAACTGAGCTACGGCCCCACGAGAGTTGGGACCGAGATAGTAACGCACGGCCAATTGCCACGCAAGCTCTTGTTGCCGATGTTGTTTTGGACGCAGTTCGGCGATCGGCTCGAAATCGGCTCGACGTCGTGCTGGCGGGAGAGCTGGGGCCTCAATCGGTTTCGTGGCCGTCCTGGCCCGACCATCGGCGCCACGCCTCGTCCAACGGATCGCCACCGTGCCAAATAGCGCGAGTGAAACCCTCCACCCACTCGTCGAATCCCGGGACGATCCGCAGGTTGTCCTCCACGGCAAGGGCCGCGGGGTCATTCGGGAGCCGGTCCAAGGCCGCCGCGGCCCGTCTCAGCCGCCACCCCCAGGACGACTCCTCGTGGGACTGATCCAATCGGCGCGCCCAGAGCCTGAGAATGGCGGAGGTCCGAACTGCGTCGGGATTGTGGCCATGGGGGACCATGCACGGAACAAAGGGATCCATGCCGACTTCATGGAGGCGCACTCCGGCCAACCTCTCGAGGGCGTGCAGGCCGCGGGCCACGTCGGCATGGAATAGACTGTTTTCAAGTTCATCCTCGATACCGGTTCCTTCGCTCCCATCGAGAATCCGGTGTCGGTCCTTCGGTGTCAGGAGCAGCGGGGCTGCAACGGCAAAACGGGCCCCGGCCCCGTCGAGTTGGTCGATTCGACGCACGACCTCCTCGGCTGCACCGGGGAACGGAAAGAGACCGAGCACCGCGCCCCACCGCGACGTCTTCCACGCCGACGGGAGCCGCAGTCCGTTGCTCAACGGAAAGGGCAATACGGGCAACAATACCGTGAGACGCGAATCGCCGTTGTTGGTGGAGATCCCCAGATCCCTTGGCGTGACGGTCGGGTCGTCGAGAACCAACAACGCCGAGCTGCCACGATCGAGCAAACGGTGAAGAACGTCGTTGCGGTCCCGCGCCACACGGGCGAATATGATGGCTCGGACCGGATCGCGTGGTACCGAGCTATCGGCCGGCAGAATGCGCTGCGGGGCGTCCTCCCAGACGACACCCATGCGAATCGGGTCGAGGGCCACGCGAGGTCCGGGCAGATATCCGGGACGAACGAGGTGGGTGACCGGTATCAGATCGGGGTATGCAGGCTCGATTCTACGCACCGCCGCCCCCCGAGCCGAACAACTCCTCGATGGCCGAAGGACGAGACCCGCCGAGCCTGCGTGCCACATACTTGGCGAGCACGTCGGTCTCGAGATGAAGCCGAGCGCCGCTGCGCATCTCACCCAGGGTCGTGGAGGACAGGGTCTCGGGAATCAGAGCGACCTCAAACCAGTCGCTTCCGACGGCAGAGACCGTCAATGAGACGCCATGGACGGTGACGCTGCCCTTGGCGGCCACTTCCATTGCCAATTGAGAAGGTAATGAGATCTTCCAGCGCGAGAATTCGCCCTCATCACGAATGGACAGCAGGTGGACAACCCCATCGACGTGCCCCTGTACCAGATGGCCGCCCAATCTGTCGCCAAGCCGCACTGCGCGTTCAAGGTTGACTCGATCGCCCGACCGAAGCTCAGCGAAGACTGAACGTTTCAGGGTCTCAGGGGAGAGATCGGCATCGAAGCTCCCCTCTCTTGGATCGATGGCGGTCAGACATGCGCCGTCCACAGAGATACTGTCGCCCCGTCTCGGCGGGTCACCATGGGGCCACCGGATGTCGGTCACACCGAGGCGCGCCCCACGACCCGAGCGGCCGATTCGGGCGACAATGCCGACCGACTCAACCAGACCCGTGAACATCCTCATCCTCACGGCGAACGGCGCAGAGCTCGAGATCACTGCCATGGCGAGAGATGCTCTCGAACGCCAACCTGGGGGCGAGTTCGAGATCGGCGACCCCGCGGCCCGCAACCGCAGACGGGCCGGGACCCCCGATCAGCATTGGAGCAATGAAGAAAACGGTTTCGTCCACGAGGCCGGCATCCACGAAGGAACCATGGACCTCAGCGCCTCCCTCGACGAGCAGAGCCGCGACCTCGAGCCGCGCAAGGTGTTCGAGCAGGGGTTGCAGGGGAACGCGGCCCGAAGCGTCGGAAGCAAATTCCACGAGTTGGACTCCGGAGTCGGCCAGGCGATGACGCTTCTCTTGCGAGGCTTCTGGGGTGTGCGCGATCAGCGTGCGGCCCGGTTCCATGCGGACGACGTTGGCTTCGGTGGGTGTGCGCAGACGGGAGTCGAGGATCACACGCCGCCAGCCGTCGGTCGGGTTGAGTCCGAGACGACGGGTCAGGCGAGGATCATCCGCAAGGACCGTTCGCACCCCGACGAGAATCGCGTCATGCTCCTCTCGAAGCTCGAGGCCACGCTGTCGTGCCCCATCTCCGGTGATCCACTTCGATTGCCCGGTTCGGGTGTTGATCCGGCCGTCGAGCGATACCGCGGCTTTCAGAGTTACCCACGGACGTCGGAATTGTGCCCAGGTCAGCCACCTCCGGTTGATGGACCGAGCCCGTTCGGACTCGCTACCCGTGGTCGCTTCGACACCCTCCGTGCGAAGTCGCTCCAAACCCCCCGTTGCGACCGCATTTGGGTCATGCATCGCCGCCACCACGCGGGTGATGCCCGCTTCGAGGATGGCATCCACGCATGGCGGTGTTTTCCCGTGGTGGTTGCAGGGCTCGAGAGTCACGAAAAGGCTGCCGCCCTTAGCCCGACTGCCGGCCTCGCGAAGGGCCACGACCTCTGCGTGGGGGCCGCCGAACCGAGCATGGAATCCTTCGCCGACGATGGCCCCTGACGGATCGACCACGACGGCTCCGACCAGGGGATTTGGGGACGCTCCACAGCGCCCCCGGAGGGCCAGGTCCAGCGCGCGCCGCATCATGCGGGAGTCCGCATCGGGTCGTTCGGTGGTCATGGTCTGCCGGGCGAGGATTGTGCTGAGCAAGCCCCGCGATGAGGATTGAATTCAGGGTGTGAAGATCGCTGTGGAAGGGGGGTGGATGGCGAGAATTCTCGCCTGTACAGACCCGGCGGCGGCATGTCGCGTGTTCCTTCCAATCTCAAGAAAATGAATAAGTGGACAACCCGTGGATGGTATCACGCCTCCATATCGAGAAGCGAATCCACGAAGTCTTCGGCGTCAAATGGGAGGAGATCGTCCACCCCCTCTCCAACTCCGATCCATCGGACTGGGAGTTTGAGGCTGTCAGCGATGGCCAGGATCACGCCGCCTTTTGCCGTCCCGTCGAGTTTGGTGAGCACGACCCCCGTGACTCCGGCGGTGGCGCCAAATCGCTGGGCCTGCTCGATGCCGTTGGATCCGGTGGTCGCGTCAAGCACCAACAGCACCTCATGGGGTGCTCCAGGTACTTCACGGGCTGCGACGTTGCGGACCTTTTCGAGTTCTTTCATCAGATTCGTCCGGGTGTGAAGGCGTCCGGCCGTATCGACAAGTACCTCGTCGAGACCACGGGAGGTGGCTGTGGCGATCGCGTCGAAGACGACCGCGGCCGGATCCGCTCCCTCCTGTTGGTGGACCACCGGAGTCGAGACTCGTTCGGCCCAGACCATGAGCTGTTCAACCGCTGCGGCACGAAAGGTATCGGCCGCGGCGAGGACCACCGAAGCGCCGGCCTCCTGACGTCGTTTTGCGAGCTTGGCGACAGTCGTTGTCTTCCCGGTGCCGTTGACCCCGACGACCAGAGTGACCTTGGGTCGGCCCGGCGGGACCGATGGCTGCGCCGCCGCCGCGGCCTGATCGAGGACTTCGAGCAGCCGTTCCCGGATGGCCGGTCGGAGCTCCTCGGCCGTGGTGATGTGACCCGTGCGGACCTTGCTCCGGAGGTCATCGACCAGACGGACGGACAGGCCGACACCGGCGTCAGCCGAAATCAGCGCCTCCTCGAGTCGGTCCAGATGAGCCGGCTCGACCGGTCCGGTCCTCTTGAGTGCGTCGCCCACACGCTCGAGAAATTCGGTGTGGGTCATGAAGAGACCACGTTTTAACTTGCTGAGAAGAGTGCTCGCCATCAGGCCCCCAACCAGGAACTGGATTATCGTCAGATCTCGTCTGCGAGAACTTCCGCGGCCCTTCGTAGGTGATACCTTGCGAGTCCGAGAGAGCCCGTTCGATGCGCGACGAGCACCACATAGTAGCCATCGGGCAGCAATTCAGTCAACGTCGCCAGCTTGTGCCCGACGAACGCGTACGACTGCAGGGCGCCAGCACCCGTGCCGACAACGGCCGCGTCGAGCTGCCGTTTGATGACCGCCTGGTACGCCCCTTCGATTTTGAGCTGGAAGGGATCGCCCGATCCTTGGATGACCCACTCGACAGCCTCGCCCTCGGCGTCGAGAAAGATCGCGCCGATCGCCTCGGGGACGTCCACCAGCAGATTGGTGAGCAGGTAGTGAAAGGGCATCAGGCCGAGTCGAGAAGCACCGCCGCCTGTCGAGCCATCTCCGATCCGGGTTGTTTGGCGATGACCTCGTCGAGATAGGGCCGGGCTTCATCGGTCCTGCCAATCTCCATCAGCATTCGGCCGAGTTCAAACGAGGCTTCGGTTCGCTCGGGAAATTTGAGATGGGCCTCTTCGAGAAGGTCAATTGCCTCCTGCGCTCGGCCCTGTTCGAGAACGATGTCGGCGAGTTCGACATACGCCTCATATACCGGAAAGGGCGCTGTGACGGCCTTCTGAAGGTTCTCTTCGGCGGCTCCAAGACGGCCCTGTTGCCGGTACGTCGTGCCGAGGTTGTAGTACACGCGATAACGGTGAGGATAGGTGGAATCTCCAAGCACAGCCAGGAAATCCACCTCGGCGAGCCGGAGCTGACCGAGGGAGAGATAGGTGGCCCCCCTGTTGTTTCGGGCGTCGGTGTAGGACGGCGCCAACTCGAGGGCGGTGTTGAATGCCGTCAGCGCTTGGTCGTACGTCGTGGTCCTGAGATGACATACACCAATCATGTTGTAGACGGTGGCGTTCCCCGGGGCCACCTGTTCGGCCTGCTCGAATCTTGCCAGCGCATCTGCGTACTGCCCTTGTTGGAGAAGCAGGGACCCTTGACGCATCAGGGTCAGCGAGTAGAGGGGGTCCTGTGGCCCGGAGTTGGTGTCCTTCGAGGTGGAGGCCGCGTTGGTCTTCGACTTCGACGACTGAGAGGACTGGGTTGAACCGCTGCCGGCACAACCGCCAATGGCGGCGACGATCGCCAACATCGCGCACGAGACCCAGAATTTCATGAGACCTCCTCGTTGAGTTCGATTTCGTCGAAGGTTGGAGGTGTCACATCTCCAGCCTCGACCGCGGCGAGCAGTGCGTCCACGACCTGCGGATCAAAGCGCGTCCCTGACATTGCTCGCATCTTGTCAAGAACGAACTCGAGGGTCTTGGCCCGTTGGTAGGGTCGGTTCGTGGTCATGGCGTCAAAAGTGTCCGCGACGCCGATGATCCTGGCCACAAGCGGGATGCCTTCGCCCTCCATCTGGTCCGGATAGCCCTTTCCGTCCCACGTTTCGTGGTGGTTCCGGATCCCGGGGATGATGTCTTTGAGCATTCTAATGGGCTCCATGATCTGCGCTCCGATGGTCGGATGGGTGCGCATGACCGCAAATTCATCATCGGTCAATCCGCCTGGCTTATTCAGAATGCCGTCTCGGATGCCCAATTTGCCCACATCGTGCAGGATGGCGGCGGTCCGAATTCGGAATACCTCCTCCTGGGAGAGCCCGAGATGACGGGCGATCGCCATTGAATACGAACTCACCCTCTCGGAGTGCCCCCGGGTGTATGGATCTTTGGCATCGATCGCCGCCGCAAGGGTGCGGATCGTCTCGAGAAAGAGCTCCTGGTTCTGACGAAGCGCGTGTTTGAGACGGCGCACTAGAGCTTCGATGCTGCCGGCCATGTGGTTGAAGTTGCTCGCCAACTGGGCGAGTTCGTCCTGACCATTGACTTTGGCCCGGGCTGCGAAGTTGCCGTCTGCGATCTCGGACGAAATGCCGGCGAGACTCTGGAGGGGCGAGACCAGCTGACGGCTGAGAGCGAAACCGAGGCCGAGGGCCACGAGCGCCGCAAGAGCGCTGATCAACAAAGTGCGTTGCTGCATGACCCTGACCGGGGCGAATGCTTCGACCGTTGATCGCTCGACCAGGACGCCCCAGCCAACACCGGGGACTGGCGCCACGGATCCAAGAGCTTCGCGCGCCACCGCCGGGACCGGGTGTCGGTACCGGCTCGAAATGTGCATGGGGTGCTCCAGAAGATCTCGCACCAGTGGCGAGGCGGAGAGATCACGACCCTTGAGACGCGAGTGCGACGAGACAAGTACCCTGCCGGTGTCGTCGAACACGGTCACGATAAACCCCGCCAATGCGCTATCCTCAAAGCGAAGTTCCAATGCCGAAAGATCCAGTGTGCCGGTCAGACTGCCCCAGACGCCTCCGTCGGGGGATTTGAGCGGAAAGCCGAAGATGGCGGCGGCAGCGTCGGTCTGCGGAAGGTTGGGGATCAGGCTCTCCATGGCTTCGCCGGCCAGTGCGGCGGCGTGCGCTTCACCCATAGCAGCCGTGAGGATCTGTTCCGTTTCGAGATCCAGGTCCGGGCTGCGAACATAGGTGCCTCTGCCCCTACTGTCGAGGATCTGCAGATAGGTGAATGCACGATCTGGTTCGGAGGCGATGTCCTGGAGGAGGGCCTCGAAATCGGAGAGATCGATGCTTCCCCCGGCTTCAATGCCACGTACGGTGCTGTTGAGCTGGATCCGATGTCCGCCTAGAAACTCGGCGACCTCGACGGCAAGTCCCCGCGCTTCCAGTGATAGAAAGCGTTTTTCAACGGTCGTCAGGTGTACCCGGTTGTCGGCGGCAAGACGCCATCCCACCAGCGCGACAGGAACCACCGTCACGAGCACGAGGGTCGCCGCAATTGGGTAGGTGAGGGACGATCGGAGGCGAGAGAGAAGTCCCATTGAAGCTTGGAAAACTATATCATGAATAACGTTAGCGGCACCTCATTACAAAGGTCGAAGGAGAGGAAAGTGAGTCTTGATCGAAAGACAGCGGCACGGAAGCTCAGAGAGATCGCACAGCTCCTGGAGCTGCACGGCGAGAACCCCCATCGGATTCGTGCCTTCGCCAATGCGTCCCGGTCGGTGGAAAAGGTAGAAGGCGACCTCGAAGCTCTCGTGGCGTCGGGAGAGATTTTGGGGGTGCGCGGGATCGGTAAAGGGACTGCGGCAGTGCTGGCAGACTTGGGTCAGGGGGTTGAGCCGTCGGTGTTGACCGACCTCGACGGGAAGACGCCACCGGGTGTGAAGGAGTTGCTTCAGATCTCGGGCCTCGGTCCGAAGAAGGTGCGTGCTCTTTGGAGTGAACTGGAGATTAGCTCGCCTGGCGAACTCGAGTACGCCTGTGGGGAGAATCGCCTGGTGGAGCTGTCGGGATTTGGTGCCGCGAGCCAGAAAAAGGTACTCGATGCGGTCCGCTTCTACCTCGCGAACCGGGAGAGTCATCTGATCCACAGGGCGTGGGGTGTGGCCACCGATCTGATGACCCTGTTGTCGGCGGTTGACGGTTTGGGCAAGGTGATACCTACCGGGGAGCTGCGTCGAGGGACAGAAACCGTTTCCGTGATCGAGATGGTGGCGGTCGGCCGTGAAGACGTTGTCGGTGACGCTGCGAGGGCGGTCCTTGAGGGCCCTCAGCGGACATCTGACGGTGTCTGGTCCGGGACCTTCCGTGAGAACTTTCTGGTTCGCATCACAACGGCGAAGCCGGAGAACGTGGGTTGGGCGTTGCTGCGAACGACGGGAAGCGAAGCCCATTTCCATGCTCTCGGCCAACGTGCCGCCCGGGTTGGGATGGAATTTGACGGCGAGGGGCTGTGGTCAGGGGGGCAGCTCATCCCGTGCCCGGACGAGGAGACTCTGTACGACGTTCTCGGGTGCCAGTGGGTGCCGCCGGAACTCCGCGACGGCGGACGAGAGGTCGCGATGGCCACCCGCGGTGAGCTCCCGGACCTGGTTGTCCTGAGCGACCTCCGAGGAGCGCTGCACAATCACACAAACGATTCTGACGGCAGTGCATCGGTCGAGGACATGGCGCGTGCCGCGGGCGCTCTCGGCTGGGAGTTCATCGGCATCGGTGACCACTCACCTGCGGCGCACTATGCCAACGGACTCTCGGCGGCCAGGCTGCGGCGTCAGGGAGTTCTCATAGAAACTCTCAACAAGCGTGGTGACCTGCCGCGACTGGTCAAAGGCCTGGAGGCCGACATCCTTCCGGATGGCACCCTCGACGTTCCCGATACGTGTCGCGCCGAACTCCAGTACGTGGTGGCATCGGTTCATTCCTCCTTCGGAATGTCGAAGGAAACGCAGACCGAACGGGTCATCTCTGCGATCCGCGATCCAAGTTGTCGGGTCTTGGGTCACCCCACGGGTCGTCTGTTACTGGCACGGCCGGGGTACGACATCGACCTCGATCGAGTGCTCGAGGCGTGTGCCGACAGTGGCGTGGCGGCGGAGATCAATGCGAGCCCCTACAGATTGGATCTCGACCATGTCTGGGCGAGGAAGGCCATCGCAATGGGGGTGGGGTTGATGATCAACCCGGACGCCCATTCCACCGAGGGTTTGAAAGATGTCCGTTGGGGCGTGATGGTGGCTCGACGGGCTGGAGCCTCAGCTTCCAGTATCCTCAACTGTGGAGACGTGGAAGCCTGGATCCGCGCCCGATGACCGTCGGCCGGTGACCACGTTGAGATTGGTGCGCGACGATCTGACGACGACGAAGATCTGTTACCGTTGTCGGCGATCTGGAGGGCAACGGAGGTGGTCGATATGGTGCTGGTGGTCGAGGATGACCAGGCCAACGCAGTGTTGATTGAGACCCTTCTGACTCGATTTGGGGGATTTGACGTCGCAGCGACGGACGATGGTGATGAGGTGATGCGAATCGTCCGGGAGGAAGACGTGACTGCGGTCGTGATGGACGTCTCCCTCGGCAACACACGGATCGACGGCGAGGCCATCGACGGTGTGGAGCTGACCCGTCGTATCCGGGGCACCGACCGGGGCGCACACCTGCCGGTGATCCTGCTCACCGCCCACGCCATGACCGGTGATCGAGAACACCTGCTCTTCTCCTCAGGTGCCAATGACTACGTTGCCAAGCCGATCACCGACCAGAAGGGATTCGTCGATCTCGTCGCGCGGCACATCAGTTCATCGGGTGTGCTGGACGGTGACCGGCCGGTGGACTGAAGCGGTTCATCGGAGGTCGAGTGAATCCATCAATGCCCCGGGACGCTCCGCAGCGGTGGATCGACATCAGCAGGCCCATTTCGTTTGGAATTCCGGTGTGGCCCGGCGACCGACCTTTCAGAGTGGATCAGACGTTCGATGGGTCAGTGGTGCTGTCGTCATTTACGACCACCTGCCATGTCGGCAGCCATGTGGATGCACCGATGCACCTCGATCCGGAGGCTGGCGGAGTCGAGTCGATCCCCCTGGAACGTCTCATCGGTCGAGCCGAAGTCGTGGCCGCCGAAGCCCGTGGTAGGGCTGTGGAGGTGGATCATCTCCCGGTGGGTTGGCACCCCAATACCGAGCGGGTCCTTTTTCGGACCGACAGCTTCCCCTTGGACACACCGATTGGAGGAGATTTCAGCGGACTGTCGACGGTATTGGTCCACTGGCTTGCCGACCACGGCGTCACGCTCGTCGGTCTCGACACGCCGTCGGTGGATGGCTTAGAGTCCGATGACCTGCCCGCCCACAAGGCTCTCGCGGAACGTGGCATGACCTGGATCGAGGGGCTGTGGATGAGCGCCGCACCACCGGGAATCTACACACTCATGGCCCTGCCGATGCCGTTGGTTGGAGTGGAGGCGTCGCCCGTCCGCGCCCTGATCCATCCCATCGACGGATGATCCTCGTCGGCAGAACTGCAATCAGTCCAGTTTTTTGAGTGGGCGGCGGAGAGCGTCCGGAGGGTCGATGCCGGCCTGGAAGCAGGCGTCGCTGAGGTGGTGTCTGAAGATCCGATCATAGAGTGGGGCGAGGGCGGTGGGATTGTCTTCGCCCAACCACCAGAACCAGTCCGATCCCTCGGCAAGCAGCATGGAGGGCGGCAGCTCGACATCAGGAAGCGCGTCTCGCACCCTGGCGAGGAGTTCCCAGGCGGCGGTCTTCTCCGGATGGCCGATCCAGGTGGCGAATATGGCGTTGATCCATGAGCCCGGGTGAAGGTGGGCGAGGGTTTCGGGCTTCAGCCGGCGACTGAGGGTATCGAGGGTCTCGGGCACGAGCTCAGGTGTATTTTCGTTGATCAGGTCCATCAACTTCTCCAAGAACCTGCCCCCTCCCTCGGCGTAATGTGACCACGCGTTCTCACCGTCGAGTGCGATGACGATCGAGGCGTCCTCCGGCAGGGTCTTGGCCAGCCGGCGTAACCGGGTGACGAGATCGATGGCGGCCACGCCTTCGTCGTCCCAGTTGCCGTACTCGAAACCGATGAGGTCCGACAGCTGACGGTCCCGAAAGAAGAGCACGGGTGACGGTCCCGTGACGCGCCATGGCCGGTAGAGGTTCGCCGAGGCAGCCCCGCCCCCGCGAAGCGGCTCTCCCAGGCTTTTTTCCAGAATGCCCTCGTCGGTCACCAGCCATCGAATTTCCGCGGCGGCGAAAATCTCGATTGCTGCGCGGGACACCGCGCCCTCGGGAGGCCAACAGCCCACTGGAGAAAAACCGGCGTCTCGCATGAACCGGAGGCCTTCGCGGAGCTGCCGTTGGGCGTCATCCCGGTGCCGGAATTCTGGAACCGCCGGTTCTGAATCGGGCGCCCAGCTCTCCTCGACAATCGAGGTGTCGATCAACAGCGGCATGATGGGGTGGGCGTACGGGCACGTGGAGACTTCCACGCCGTTCTGTCGACTGAGGCGGCGCCACAGCTCGATCAGGCGATCCGGCTGGGCGCGGAGCCATCTCGCGACCAGCTCGAGGTCGTCGGCGCTGAAGTCCCTGCCCCTTGCGTTGAGCGGGGACAGCTCCTCGTCGCGCCAGGCCCACTCGCCGGCATGGGCCAGAATGGTGAGAACCTGAAGATCTCTGAGTTCCCGTGAACCGAGGTCCGCCACCGGCCAGCGGTGGAGTTCCTGGAGCCGGGGCGACCGCTCGAGCTGTCGCGGGCTGACATGTCGCGACCATTCAATGACGGTTTGACGCTGATCGAAATTCAGATCGGGTGGCGGTGTGACAAGGGCGGTGGATACGGGATCGATGGCTCGGCCTTCGCGGTAGGCGATGAGCTGTTCGAGCAAGGTCGGAACAACGTTGATGATCTGACCGCGGCCGCCCGAAGTCTCGATTGCGCTCGCCAACGTCGAATACGCGCCGCCGGCGTGAAGCAGGACCCACGGTGCGTGGGACACTCCGTCGGCCGTCCGATAGGCGGGCTGATGGAGATGCCACAGGAAACTGATGGATGCCATGGTGGACCGGTTGTCCGGGTCTCAGGAACCGGGCCAGTAGCGTGAGTCCATGGACATCTCTTCATACTCGGTTTCGGTCACGAATTGGGATGTGTCTTCGTTGCCGCATACGGTGCACATGGCCTCGGAGACCTTGTCATCCCGCCATTCGAAGATGTAGACCGGCGACTCGCACTCAAGGCAAATGACGTAGTCGGGCATCATGGCCAAATCACTCCCGGCGTGATGGCGGCATCGGACCGCCCTACCAGCAAGGTAGCACAGATCCGAGCTCCAACCCATGGCCTTGGGCCGGGCAGATTGGTGCCGAATTGGGCAGGTCAATCGGGATCCAGGGGAATATCGAGAAGCTGCGCCAGCTCAGTTCGACCGAGACCTCTGACAAACTCCTCGGTCGGGGCGACGACCTGCTCCATGAGTCGCATCTTGCTCTTCATGAGTGCATCGATGCGTTCTTCGATGGTGTCTCTGGTGACGAGCTTGAAGACCTGGACGAATCGCTTCTGACCGAGGCGATGGACTCTGTCTGTGGCCTGGTTTTCTTTTGCCGGGTTCCACCATCGGTCGTAGTGGATGACAACCGAAGCGCCTGTCAGGTCGATGCCGACTCCTCCAGCCAGCAGGCTGGCAAGGAGTACCCGTTCGTGTTGTTCGGAATTGAATCGTCGGATGATGCGGTCGCGGTCACGGGTGGCACCGGTGAGAACCAAGTGGGCCGTGCCCTGTCGTTCGAGATACCGGGAGAGGACATCGATCATCTTGACGTACTGCGAGAACACCACCACCTGATGGTCTCCCTCGAGGGCCTCCGCGAGAATTTGTTCGAAGACCTCGAGTTTGCCGGACCGGGCTGCGGTGCCGGGACCGTCCTCCACCAGGGCCGGATGGTCACAAATCTGCTTGAGTCTGGTCAATAGGGCAAAGATATGCATGTAGGGGATCTCGCTGTTGGGGTCCCTCAGCATCTCGTTAATCTCCGGTGCCTGCTGGGTGTAGATGGATCGGTAGAGCGCGCGCTGATCCTCCACCAGTCTGCAATAGCGGAGGTCTTCCACCTTTTCGGGCAGATCGGAAAGGACCTGATCCTTGACCCGTCGCAGGGTCAAGACGGAAAGGCGCTGCCGGAGCCGGTGGAGTTGGTGGTGGGTCGGGCTGCGGTAGGCAGCCTTGAAGTCCCTCTCGGAACCGAGGTAACCCGGGAGGATGAGATCCACCACCGACCAGAGTTCGAGCAGCCGGTTCTCGAGAGGCGTTCCGGTGAGGGCCACCAGAAACTCCGCCTTGACTTTGCGCGCCGCCCTCGCCGCCTTGGTTCTCGGGTTCTTGATCCGTTGGGCCTCATCGAAGACCGCTACCTCCCAACGGGCTGTGCAGAGCTGGTCGGTGGTTCGAAGCAACAGATCATACGTTGTCAAGATAAGTTGGCCGCCGGCCTCGAGTCTGTCGAGCGATCGGGAGGGCCCATGGTAGACGACCACCGGAATGTCGGGGGCGAATGTGGTGAGCAGGTTGTGCCAGTGTTCGAGTACCCCGCGCGGGCACACGACCAGGACGTTGCCCTGTGGGTTCTGTTCACGCACCAGACAGAGAAGGCCCATGATCTGATGTGTCTTGCCGAGTCCCATGTCGTCGGCCAGCAGGGCGCCGACGCGAGCCAGGTACCTACTCCACAACCACGCGACGCCGTCCTTTTGGTAGGGTCTGAGTCGCGATTGCAGACCCGGTGGGTCATGGATTTCATCCGGGGCTTCGCCCCTGAGAACGTTAGCGAGTTGCCGGAGGTCGTCATCGCCCGCGACGACCGGCAGGCCGGTTTCAGCTATCAACCGGATAAAACTCAGTCGATTCCCCAACAAACCCTTGTCCACTCTCCTCTTGGGGAATCGAAATCCCGTCCGTGTGATGACGTGCAGGTCGGGCGCCCGAACGATCACTTCGCCGACGCGGCTGAATCCTTCATCGGCAAGTGCCAAGCCGTCCGTCCAGCTAAACTCCTTCTTGGCGGCGCGAAAGTTGACTCGGACTCGAACGGTCCCGTTGGGGGTCGTCTCCGCTTCCAGACTGATGGGTTTCGGCACCTCTGGATTCCGGAACTCCGCCAATTGACCCTGTGGGAGGTACCACTTGTGCTGCGCGAGCTGGGGATGGTCGAGATTGAGGAACCGAAGCGCATCTTCACCGGTCAAAATGCTCCGGCCCTTGCGATGGAACGGCACGAGCGGCGTAGCCGGGTCGAGGACACGGCAGAGCAGGTTGCCGATCCGAGCCCACCGGCCGTGGATGCGACCTTCGAGCTTGGCGGCTGAGAGCACCGTGCCGTCGGCGAGCTGGTAGGCGGGTTCAAGGACGATCCCCTGGTCTGTCCAGCACGATGCCAAAACGGGCCGCAGACGGGCTTCGGAGAGTTCGAGTCCTTCCAACTCCCCTTCGAGACGAATCCTGTCCAAATTGCGCAGAAGGGGGAGTGCCGCCGGCAGGACGGGGGCCGAAAAGAAGACCACCCGCGTGTCCCCTGATGGCAGAGTGATGTGGATCTCCACCGTGTTCCCCACCAGTCTGGCCGAGGCGGTACCTGCGGTCTGCAACGAGAGCTGGAGGTCGAGCGCCGACCGCAGGTCATTCCCGGTGAGATGGCTGAGATCGACCCGCTCCGAAGCGGTACGGCTGGGGGCAATGAAAGGATGCCGGGATTTTGCTCGCCATGCCGATCCGGGTCCAAGTCGGTGCATTGTTGGCCGAATGTCCAACCACTGAAGGAGCGCCGCGACGGCATGATGGCAGGCGTCTGGACCCCCACAACGAGAACACACGCTTTCGAGGGGGGCGTCGGGATCCGGAGCCGGAACCTTGACCGCGCAGTCCGGCTGGACCAGGGTTGCCTCGATGAAGGCTCCGGCCCACACGATCTTCATGACCCGCCGGTCCTGATAGAGGTGATAACCCCGTTCGGCGGTTCCCCTGGGCAGGGCACCGAGAACCTGTCCGCGGTTGATTCGGAACAGCGTGTCCGCGATGGGGCCTGAGTTCGCCGACGGGAGCCTGTCAACCATAGCCCGCCATCATATCAGGGCCGGCGGTGAGGGGCGAACCGGTGTGGTGTGCGGTTGAGATTCTCCGAGTTCCACGCCACTCAGCCACACCATAGACTCCCGTTGTGGCCTCGCGAGCCGAGACCTTCCCCGTGGAAGCAGTGGGTCTTCGATGCAACTTGGTCGGGACTGCATCGACGTCCAAGAACCTGTCGATCAACTAGGTTAGAATTCCTGATCGTGGAGCACATGGGGCCGCATCCCCCCAAGGTCGTGAATCTCGCCCTCGGTGGAGGGGCAGCCCGTGGGCTTGCCCATATCGGGGTGCTGCGCGGTCTTGCGGAGGATGGCGTTGAGATCAATGGAATCGCTGGCACATCCATGGGTTCCATCATCGGCGCGCTGAGTTGCCAGGGCTTGGATCCGGACGAGATCGAGGGCGTTTTCGAGGCCATCGATTGGCCTAAGGTGGGCAGTGTCCTGGTTGGATCGGTCTTGGGATCGGCCTTCTTTGACATGTTGATCGAGATCATTGGCGGCGGTGACATCGAAGGTCTTCCCCGGCCGTTCGCGGCCGTGTGTTGCGATCTGGACACCGGGGAGGAGGTCGTGCTCCGCCGAGGCCCGTTGGCCGAAGCTGTGCGTGCCTCGTCCGCCATCCCTGGAATCCTGAGCCCTTTCCGGATTTCCGGGAGAAACCTGGTGGACGGCGCGGTGATTGAACCGGTGCCGGTGCGAGCCGCCGCGACCCTCGGTCCTGAAGCGGTGCTGGCGGTCAACGTGCTCAAGCCCCCGGCTCCAGACCTCATGCCTGCCCAGCCTCAGCCGAGACGGAGCCGCCGAGGGGTGCGCTCGGCGGTTCGGGACCGGTTCGAAGGGTGGCTTCGGGATCATCCGCGGAGTCCCACCGTCGTCGATGGCGACCTTCCGGGTCGGTGGGAGGCCGTGATGCGGTCGTTCCACATCATGCAGTATCAGCTCGCAGCGGCGCGTTACCGGTCGGAGGACACCGTCGAACCGGAGGTCGGACGTTTTGGTTGGTTTGATTTTCCAAAGGTCTCGGAGATTGTCGATGAGGGCTACCGGGCCTACCGCAGGCGATTTGCTCGGCGGTAGTTCATTTCACATCAGGGGAGACCGTCCTGTCCGGTCGAGGGAGGTTCCGGTGGCGCGGGTTTCGGGGCGACCCGATCCGGCGCCGACGGTTCGGACTCATCTTCGGTTGATTCGCCTTCGGCGAAATGGGCCGGCTGAAGAAGTTCCCGGGGACGTCCGTCCGCCACCAGCAGCACAAGCTCGTCAAATCCCGGGAGATTGGCGTCCGCCACCCGGAAGTCCACCTCGCCGTCCGTTGCACCGACCATGCGAAACACCGAACTGCGGTGTTCCCGCTCCACCGAGTGCAGCAGCACGAGATGTTCTTCCACTCGAGGGTCGATCACGATCCGGTGGGCGGTGCCGTTCTCGAGCCTACGCGACCACTTTTGGATGTCGACGCTGCCTGCGCCCAACAGATCGACCCAGGCCCTGGACCGACGCCCCAACTCCTCCGGTGGCCTCTGAACGGCCACGACCGGGTGCTCGACACCGAAATCGGAATGAACCAGCTCGGCGACGAGAAGGTTGAGTTCGTCGTTCGTCGTGGTGGCCACCAGCACCGAGTCACGTTCGAGGCCCGCCTCTTCGAAGGTCACGGCATCACGCGCGTCGCCCACCACGGTCATCAGTCCTCCCGACCGGAACCGGTCGAGCCGCCAGGAAACACCATCGATAACGACCGTCATGCGGTCCTCCGAGGCGACCTCGCGCGCGATCGCCTCGGTCACCGCGTTGGCTCCCACCAGTATGGTCCGGCGGCGTTTGGGATCCGAGGTGTAGCCGAGGACCCTCGGCAGCACCAGGGCACCGACCGTCGACCAAGCAACGGTGACCAGGATCGTCAGATAGACAAGCCCTTCCATCTCTGGTCCCCCCGCCAGACCCGCCTTGCCCATCTCGCGTGCCGCGAGCGAGGCCACCGCCGCCGCAACGATGCCGCGTGGAGCGGTCAAGGCGATGACCGTGCGGCCCTTCAGATCGAGCTGATTTGGCCAGATCGAGGCGAAGACCGAGGCGGGACGTACCACCAGGATCAATGCGGCCACGACCAACAGACCGCTCCATGACAGATCGACCATCGCGACAAGATCGAGCTGGGCTGCGAGGAGGATGAACAACATGGAAATAATCAGGATCGTCAATTGGCCCTTGAACGCGCGTACCGAGACCAGATCGGGGAGTTCGGACGCCGAGATCGTGAATCCCATCACCACCGATGCGAGGATGCCCGATTGGTGAGCCTGGGCCTCGGCCACCAGGTAGCAGACCATCAGAATCGCGAGGATGCTGAGGTTGCGGAATTCGCCGCTCACCAGACGGCTGCGGAGAATGAGCTTGCCGAGGGCTCCGGCAGCGAATCCGACGATGATTCCCACTGCGGCGAGCTCGGATAGCTGACCCATAAGCTCCCGAAACGGGATGCCAGCGCGTGCGATCCACTGAAGGACGACGTATGCGAGGACCGCGCCGATGGGATCGACGATGAGGCCTTCGGAGAGCAGAATTGTCTTGACCTCGATGGGAGCGATGAGGTGGCGGAGCAGTGGCACGATCACGGTGGGCCCGGTGACGGTGACGACGGCACCGAAAAGCGCGGCGGCGCCCCAGGGCATTCCCACCAGCAGGCGGGCAGCCACGGCCGCGCCGATCCCGGTCATTGCCACCCCGATGGTCAGCAGATTTCGAACCGGTGCGCCAACCTTCGCGAGCCGGTTTGGATCCAGTGACAATCCGCCCTCGAAGAGGATGATGGCGACGCCAAGGTGGATCAAGGCTTCGAGAGTCCCGCCCAGAGACTCCGGATGAACCAGGCCGAGACCGGCCGGTCCGCAGAGCATCCCGAGGACGAGGAGTGGGAGGATGGCCGGGAGCTGGAATCGTTCCGCGACGACCTGCCCCGCAATTCCGAGGGCCACGGCCGCCACGATTGTGATGATCACGGGTTCCACCACAGGATTCTAACCCGGCCTCGTTGTCAGGTGTCGCCGCGACGTTGGCGATGGGCAGTTGCTGTCGGCACCCAACGGTGTGATCAGTCGGTGCGTGTGTGTGTCGCTCCGGGGAGGAGACTGCCGTCGGCCACCCGCTGTCCGCCGGAGAGGGGTGGCGAAACCTGGGCGGATGGGCACACGGCGTTGAATCCGCACCAGGCACAGAGGATTCCCGGCCGTGCAGGGAACTCGGTGGCTTCGCAGGCGACCGCAGCAAGGTCGCTGAATCTCTGCAGCAGTTCCTCGGATCGGGAACGTGTGACCCGGTGCCAACTCGTGCTGCCGTGGCGCAGGTAGTGATAGCCGGCCATCGCTTCATCGCCGTCTTGGGTGCGCAGAACGCAGCTCGCGTAGAGTGGGGCCTGCAACCCTTCGGAGAACTCCGACGGAGTTCCCTTCCGACTCGAAGTCTTGTAGTCAACGATGAAGAGTCGGCCTTTCTCGGTGCGTCCGACCCGGTCGGCGATACCAGTGAAAACCAGATTCGGGGCGAGCCGGACCGAAAAGCGCTGTTCGAGGGCGATGGTGTGGCTGGAGTCGCGGGCGTATGTCTCGCGGAAAAACCGAGTCAGCATTTCGCGTCCGAGGCGGTAGAAATCGTCGGTCGAGTCTGACACCCGGATCACCGCGACATCGTCACTCCACGACGCCTCCCACCGTCTGGCGAAGTCATCGAGCACGGCGGACAGATCTGGAGTCGATGTTTCGCCGTGCTCACCATAGAGCCACTCCAAGACCTCGTGGACGGTGCTGCCGAGGTAGCTCTCGATGGAACGAAATGCCTCGCGCATGCCCTTGAGATAGCGGTATCTGTAGCGCAACGGACACTGGTGGAATGTCTTGAGCCGGGAAAAAGAGAATTGATTCCGGGGTGTCGGCGCGGAGCCCTTCATTCGGGCAGTGTAGCGGACCCCTTGTCGGGGACGGGAACGGGAACGGGCAAGGGGACGGCGTCACACGGGATTGGGCAACTCGATGAACTCCACCTCGAGATCGTGGTGTTGCTCGATCCACGCGCCCAGGGCGAGGACACCGAATCTCTCGGTGGCGTAGTGACCTGCCGCAAGGTAGTGGACGCCGTCTTCGGCAGCCTGGTGCAGGACCCACTCGGTGGCTTCGCCCGTGATGTAGGCGTCAAGACCGGCGGCCACCGCCTGGTGGTACTCGCGTTGGGCGGCGCCGGTGACGATCCCCACCGACGAAACCTCCCGGCGATTCCCCTCGAAGACCTGGGGCTCTCGTTCACAGGCGTCGGCAACCGCCGCGAACAACTCAGTTGCTTCCACCGGATCGGGGAACACACCGCAGACCCCGGCCGACACTCCCTGGTGATTCCCGAAGGGTTCGAGCTCCACGAGGCCGAGCCTGGACGCGAGCTGAGCTGCGTTGCCGATGACGGGATGGCGGTCCAACGGGAGATGGTAGGCGATCAAAGAGATCCGATTTTCGATCAGGAGGCGGATCCTCTCACGGAGGGACCCCACGATACGAGGCGCCTCTTTCCCATTCCATAGGATGCCGTGGTGGACCAGAATGGCGTCCGCATCGTGGTCCACCGCCCGGGTGAACAGCGCTCGCGACGCCGAGACAGCGGTCACGACACGGTCTATGCCTGGGCGCCCCTCCACCTGCAGACCGTTGGGGCAATAGTCGGAAACGGAATCCACGTCCAGCAGTTCGTCAAGTTCGGATACCAAATGCAGGAGGTTCATGGGGCCATGGTACCGCAGGGCGGCTGCGGTGGGTGAAAGGTTGGCGGGCCCATCGGATTTGGGACGGAGTACAATTCTGCCCATCATGGCGTTCGAAAGTCGAATACTGTTCGTGGCGACCGCCATCGCTCTGGTGATGAGTTCAGGGTGTGGGGACCAGCTCACCCAGATCGAGACGGTCGACACCGCCTACCGGGTTCGGTTGTTGACGGCGATGCCGGTGTCGGGGCGATTGGAGAGAGCTGCGGAGGAGGGCCTCGGGCGCATCGCCGCCGAACTCGGTGCGGACGTGGCCCGTCTGAGGGTCACGGAAGAGGGTGGACTTCAGGCCTTGCTGCAGGATCAGGGTGAGCGCGGGGTTGACCTCGTGTTCTGTGTCGGTCCAGGGTTCGACAACGCGGTATTCGCCAACGCGCCGTCGTTCCCCTCGACCCAGTTCGTTCTGCTGCCCGGCCGAGCGCACGGGGCCAACATCACGGGAGTGGAGTTCGTGCCTGATGGAGCGGGATATGTGGCGGGCGTGGTGGCGGCCAACCTCGGTCCGTCGGAGTCCGTGGGTGTTTTGCGGGGTGTGGGCGGCCCCTGGCTCGATCATCTGGAGAGTGGTTTTATCAGGGGGTTTCTCTCCGAGGGCTATCGTCATGATGCGGTGGTGGTGAGTGCCTCGGAGGGCCCTTGGGAGCTCGCTCATCAGGGGGTGGATGTGGCGCTGTACGCCACCGACCAGCCTGAGGGGGAGATCCTGGCAGCAGCCCACGACGCCGGAATTCTCCTGGTGGCTGCGGACAGTCGGGTTATGGCGGCGGAGCCCGATGTGGTGGCTTTGGCGATTCACGTTGATGTGGCGGAAGCAATGCTCCGGCTGGCGCGTGGCGCATATGAAAAGAGCCTGTCGGCCGGCTTTTACTCATTTGGACTCGGTTCGGGAGTGGTGGATGTTCGGCTCAATCCATCGCTACCCGAGGCCAATCTGCCAACCGTGCTCGAGGCGCTCGAGGTGGCCCGGTCCGAGGTCACCGCCGGCATTGTCGAGATGGAGGACCTCGGGATCTGAGGCCGGATCCGGCGCGACAATCAACTATGGACCCTGGGAGCTTCGTTTCCGATTGGAAAAGTCGAGAGTGGTTGACCTGACGTATCTGGTATCGGAGGAAACATGAGCCTGGTCATCTATCACAACCCCCGTTGAACAAAGTCGAAACAGGCGCTGCAGTTGCTGCGCGAAAACGGGGTCGAGCCCGAGATCATCAATTACCTCGACACACCGCCGACCGGGGCCGAGCTGGACCGATTATTGAGGCTCCTCGGGATGGAGCCTCACGAGCTGATCCGTCGCAGAGAGAAGGAGTACAAGGAGCTCGGCCTGGCCGATGCCGACCTGAGCCGAGAAAAGTTGATTCACGCCATGGTGAAACACCCGAGGTTGATCGAACGCCCGATCGTGGTTTCAGGAGACCAGGCGGTGCTCGGCCGGCCGACCGAACGGGTTCTCGACGTACTCTAAATCAGCGGGGTGCGACGGCTCCGGTGCGGTCAATGTGCCAGCAGATCGTTCCAGACGGACTCGACTCTTCTGAACACGGCGTTCCAGTTGAACGCCTCCACGGCGCCCGGGCGGGTGACGGACGGGTCACCGATCGGCGGAGCAACGAGAGCTCGTTCAATTGCCGCGGCAAGCCGCGATGTGAATGCGGGGAGTTCATCCGGCAATGGCCTGTCGACGGCCTCCATCGCGGGCAATTTCACGGTCTCCATCGCGTCCCCGAGATGAGGCGAGAGCTGTTCGACAATGCCCGGTAGATCAGTGGCCACGAGTCGGCATCCGGAAGCGAAGGCCTCCACGAGCACGAGCGGCAGGCCTTCGTAGAAGGACGGCAGGACGCAGACCGAGGATCGTCGCATGAGTTCTGCGAGCTGGTCTTGCGCCAGTTGGCCGTGGACGACCACCAGTCGGCCGAGGGATTCCATTCGCCGAAGCAGTGCTTGGGCCTCGGACCCGGATCCGGCCCCCGCCACGTGGAGTTCGCGGTGTATTCCTCGAGCCGCAAGTTGCTCCACCGCATCGAGCAGACAGGGCACGCCCTTGGCTGCGGCGAACTTCCCGACGTAGAGCAGCCGAGGCGGGACCGGATCGGTCCGACCGCGGCTGTGGAAGAGGTCATCGCGAAATCCGGCGCCCACCACGCGGACATGGGAAGGCGATACGCCGAGGACCTGACACAGCTGCCGGGCGTGGGACCGGTGGAGGACCGCGAAGCGGTCGATGCGGGCGCAGCCGGAGCGAACGGTTGGAGCGAGGTGTGGACAGAGCTCCATCTGCCGCAGCCCGGTGGAGTGGCAGGTTGTGACGATCGGGGTTTCCCCAGCCACGTCCTTCAAGATGGACGACACGAGCCACAGGTGGTGCGAGTGGATGACATCCGGTCGAGTAGTCGACACGAGCTGGTGGAGGTGGCGACGCCAGGCACGCAAATATCCATCGATTCGATCGGAGTCCATCTGCGAGAACCGGGTGCTTTCGTAGGGCATCGTGTCGCTCATCCCGGGGACTGGGTAATCCAACTCCTCAGAGCCGAATTCCAGGGGATGGATGTGATCCTGGGAAAGCCCCCCCACCTCCGGTTGAAGGGAGTTGGCCGGTACAGCGACCACCACATTCTGGTCCCAGCCGGACGCTGCGGCGTGGCGAACCACGGCGTCGAGGGTGATGCCGCTTCCGGTGAGCGACGGACGCTGCGACAGGACATGCAGAACACGTGGCACGGGGCGGATCATATCCCACCACCCACCCACCCGGATCCAAGATGCAAGATCCAAGATCCCCCGCCCACCCGGGGAGTCAGGGAGCAGGGCGCAGGGTGCAGGTCCTCCCGCCCGCCCGGAACAAGGAAAAAGGAACAAGGAACACCGTCAGCTGTCGACTCTCAACTCTCAACTGTCAACTGCCGACTGCCGACTGCCGACTGCCGACTGCCCTCTGTTCTATACTGTGCGGATGGCGGAGACCGAGGAAGACGAGACTGTCTGTCCGGAGTGCGGCGGCACCGGGTGGCGGCTGCAGGACATGAACGGCACCGACGTCGCCCGTCGGTGCGAGTGCGCCAAGGCGGTGCGTCGGCAACGGCTGCTCGAAGCCGCGGCCATCCCAGCGCGGTATCGCCACTGCACGTTGGACAGCTTTGAACTCTGGAATGAGGAAGATCCGACCCTCAGACGTGCGCTGCGCGCGGTGCGGGAGTTTGTGGACCTCTACCCCAACTCGGAAAAGGGTCTGGTGCTCATGGGGCCGGTGGGTACGGGCAAAACCCACCTCGCGGTTGCGGCGTTGCATGAATTGATCGCCACCAAGGGGGTCCGCGGCCGGTTCGCCGACTTCACGTCGCTCGTGTTGGAAATCCAGATGACCTTCGACGGCCCGGGTTCCAGCCGGGAAATCCTGCGCCCGCTGATCGCGGCCGAGGTCCTGGTTCTCGACGAACTCGGCGCCGGCAAGGTCACACCGTGGGTCATGGACTTGCTCTACTACCTCGTCAATACCCGGTACGTTGAGAACCGGCTGACAATATTCACCACCAACTTCTCGGATTTCACGAGGTCCGGGCAGGAGTCCCTCACCGAGCGGGTGTCGGCTCGGATCCGGTCGCGGCTGTTCGAGATGTGCCGCCGGTTGGAATTGCGTGGTGAGGATTTCCGACGCCAACGCCTCGCCGAGGCTGCAGAGCGGAGAACTCCTTGACACGGTTGGGGTGGGGTGGACTGGCCGTCGCGCTGTTCATCACCGGTTGTTCCACCACCACAAAACCGAGCCCTTCAGCTGTCCCCACGACGGTCCCATCACTAACCGTCACCCCTGTGGCCACGCCAACCCCGGCTCCCACAATTCAGTTGCCAGCAGATCGCCCGGCCGACCATATCGAACCGCCATTGGTCAGGATTCTGCTTGCAAGGACAGGCGATGCGGTGGAGTTGAGTCAGCCCGACCGGGCCTACCGCGCGCGGTGGGAGGGCCAAGAGGGTTGGTTCTGGGGTCCCTTGTCGCTGGAGGCGGTGTCGTCACGGTCGTGGCAGGTGGCTGCTTTCCGGGATCCCGCCTCGGCCGAGGCCGTCGAAGAACAACTCCAACGGGCCCTGGGTTCTTCGGTGACGACGTCCTCGGTACCGTCCGACAACGGTTTCTTCAGGGTGCGGGTCCAGTGGCGGTCGGCGGAGCCGGCCGATCCGAAGGCCGTCCTTTCCGGCACGGGTTTTCCCGATGCGTACCCGGTCCTCACCGGGGTTTCGATCCGCGTCGATTCAGCGAATGCGGCGTCGGCCGAGATCTCCGGACCGCTGGTTCTGGAATCTCAGGACGGATGGCCGACCTCGGTCGCAGGGGGCAGATATCTCGGCCGGTTGGTCTTTCGCGTATCGCAGGGGGAGTTGTTGGTGATCAACCAGCTCAACCTGGAGAGCTACCTGAGGGGCGTCGTCCCGGCCGAGATGGGGCCTGCGCAGTTTCCGCAACTCGACGCGCTGAAGGCCCAGGCGGTGGCCGCGCGAACCTATGCGGTGGCCCACCTTAAAGATCACGACGACGAGGGATACGATCTCTGTGACACCCCCGCCTGCCAGGTCTATCGCGGATATTCCGCACACCACGCGCTCACCGATCGCGCTGTGGGTGAGACTGCAGGCCTCATCGCCGTCTCCCAGGGCGTGCCCATCGACGCCATGTACACCTCGACCTGCGGCGGTCACACCGAGGACGCGTCACTGTTGTTCTCCGGCAGGGCTCAGCCGTACCTGGTGGGGGTGCCGTGCGTCTGGGACCGACCCCTGATGCTCATCGGCGCCGGAAGCGGGGAGACATTCCCCGACACCGCCGCCTTCAGGGGCCACCTCGCCGCCCGTGCGTTGGGCCTTCCGTCATCGGCGACACCCCAGGCGGTTGTCGACCGGGTCGCGTCGCTGTGCGACGGGCGGCCCAGCCCTGTGGGAGCGAATCCGGGGCCCGCAGAATTCACAGCTGGATTGATGGCCGCCGGCGGGCTCGAGGAGAGCGCTGCCCTGGTTCACAAAAGCGGTGCCGGGGGGCTTGCGGACCTGTCTGATCTGTTCCATGTTCCGCTCGAGGTGCCACCGGGCGGTGATGTTCGGGCCCGTGGCTGGTATCTGAGCGCCGCGTTGGCGGTGCTCCAGCTGCAGGGTTTGGTGGTCCAGGACAGCGGCGAGGGAGTGCCCCATCCCGAAGGGGTGGCCATCTTCCCCCGAAAGGCCGAGCGATCGGAACCGCTGCCATCGCCGGTACCGCTCTACTGGCGATGGGGTACAACATACGGCAGCTCCTCGAGCATCCGGGTGTTCCCGGGCGCCACCCTCGAACGATATCTTCAGGGTGGTGATCTGCTCGCCCTTGTCGTTGTCCAATCTGGTGGCGGTGGTGAAGCGGATCGTCGATCGTCGTGGAGCAGCTGGGCCCGAGACCGGAGCTGGGACGAACTCGCTCGAGGGCTCGAGGTGCCGGACCTGGATCGAATCGAGGTGACCCGCCGAGGGGTCTCGGGTCGGGTGATCGGGCTGAGCGCCTACGGTCGGTCGGGCACCCGCAAGGACTTCAGTGGTTTCCCCATACGACGTGCCCTCGATCTGCCTGAGAACCTCTTCATCCTGCACGAGATGATGGGACCCGACGGGAACAGGATGGTGCGCTTTCTGGGCAGGGGGTGGGGCCACGGCGTGGGCCTCTGCCAGAACGGCTCCTACGGCCTGGCCCGGGCCGGTATGACCTTCGACCGGATTCTCGAGCATTACTACACCGGGATCCAGATCGTGCCATGGCAGCCCCAGACACCGTAGCCCCTTGAGAGGTAGGTCCGGGCGGGCCTACAATGCCCAGTGGCGTAGTTCCAACGAGGAGGTAGAAGTGGATTTCGAACTCACCCAGGACCAGATGACGATTCGTGACATGGTTCGAGACCTGGCGCGGAACGAGATCGCTCCCAACGGGGTCGCGTGGGACGAGAGTCAGGAATTTCCGCGCGATCTCTTCGCCCAGCTCGGCGGCCTCGGTCTTCTGGGCGTCCTGATTCCCGAGGAGTATGGCGGGGCGGGTCTGGGCTACGTCGAGTACGTCCTCATCCTGGAAGAGATCGGTGCCGCCGATGGCGGGGTTGGGCTCGGGGTGGCGGCTCATAACTCACTGTGCACCAACCATCTCTATCTCTTCGGGTCGGAAGATCTCAGGCGTCAGTACCTCCCCAAACTCGCCGCTGGAGAGTGGATCGGAGCGTGGGGCCTCACCGAGCCGGGAGCCGGTTCCGACGCAGGCGGGACCACGACGACGGCGGTCCGCGACGGCGATGAGTGGGTGCTCAACGGGTCGAAGAACTTCATCACCCACGCCACGGTAGGCCAGGCCGCGGTGGTGGTGGCGCGCACCTCGAAGGAGGCCGGCCACCACGGAATCTCAGCGTTCTTTGTCCCCTTTGACCGGCCCGGCATCGGCCCGGGAAAAAAGGAGAACAAGCTCGGAATGCGCTGCTCCGACACTTCGTCTCTGGTCATGGAGGATTGCCGAATTCCGGCGGCGTACCTGCTAGGAAACGAGGGCGAAGGGTTTATCCAGGCCATGCAGGTTCTGGACGGGGGCAGGATCTCCATTGCCGCGCTCTCCCTGGGTATCGCTCGCGGCGCCCTTGATGCCGCGATAGACTACGCTTCGATTCGCGAGCAGTTCGGCAAGCCCCTGTCCGCCTTCCAGATCACAAAGGTCAAGCTCGCCGACATGGCCACCGATGTGGACGCGGCGAGGCTTCTGACCATGCGGGCCGCGGCGGACAAGTCGGCCGGCAGGCCCACGACCCGGTCCTCGTCTATGGCCAAGGTCTTTGCCTCCGAGGTGGCGGTCCGGGTCGCGGAGGAGGCGATCCAGATCCACGGCGGCTATGGATACACCAAGGAGTATCCGGTGGAGAGGGCGTGGCGGGATTCCAAACTCTGCACAATTGGCGAGGGTACGTCGGAAATCCAACGGCTGGTGATCGCACGGGAGCTGTTGAGGGAGAGACAGGCCGGCTGATGACGGACGACCTTCTCGCGGGCCTCAAACTCGACCATCTCGGGATCGCGGTGTCCTCCATTGAAGAGGGGCTCGGGATCTACCGAGCGCTGGGCCTCGAACTCGAGGGCACAGAGGAGGTGCCGGAGCAGGGCGTTCGGGTGGGTTTCTTGTCCCTCGGAGAAACCAGGTTGGAGCTGCTTGAGCCCACCGGCCCGGATTCTCCTATCGCCCGCCACCTGGAGCGCCGAGGTCCCGGTCTCCACCACATCTGCATCCGGGTGGATGATATCCGAGCGGCCATGGATCGTCTTCGAGAACAGGGCTACCGGCTGCTCTCCGACGAACCCCAGCAGGGCGCCCACGGCTGCCATGTGTGCTTTGTCCACCCCAAGTCGGCCGGCGGGGTGCTGATCGAACTGTCCCAACCGGGTTGACCCGACCCGGCTCAGTTGCGGCCTTCCCCACAGCTGAACCCACAAAAAAAGGCCGCCTCCGAAGAGGCGGCCGGTTGATGGATGGGGTGATTCCTATTCAATAGTGAAGCTCTGCAGCTCCACCGGGATGTCGCAGGTGATGGTGAGCTCGAAGTCGCCCACACCGCTGGAATAGCCGTGCACCATGATGTAGTACTCGGTGTCCACGACCGACGTCCAGTTGATGGTCGTCTGGAGAGCGCTGAAGCCGCACGACGAATCATCATCGTCACCAATGACGCATCCGAGGGCGCCGCAGGTGCCGTCGAAGGACGACAGCTTGGTGTCGTAATTCGTATTGGCCGAGCAGGTGCTCGCCGTGATGCCGCCACCGTTGCCCATAATCTTGTACCAGAGGTCGGGGGCGGTGTGCGAGGTGATGCAGTCGAAGGGGCCGGTGTAGCTCGCCAGCAGGGTTGATCCCAGCACGCTGAAGGTGCCGCCGCCGGCCGGACAGGTGAGCTCGATGGCGTCGTCACAGGTGTCGTTCTCCAGCACCACGACCGTCGCGTCGTCGGTGGCCTCGGCTTGGTCAGCCTCCACCGGATCCGGATTGAAGGCCGTCCAGGTGGCGGTATTGACGGTGGTCGTCGTGATGTTGACCGCACTGAGGGTCACCTCGACAGAGGCGCCCGGCTGCAGATCGTAGGCGAGGTCGTCCAGGATGGTGCCCAGTTGGTCGTCCACCAGGTCGTGCAGACCAAGAGCGGTGTTGCCGGTGTTGGTTACCGTGTAGCAGTAGTAGACGTCGGTGCCGGGCGGCACCACGATGGTGTCGGTGGTGGCGCAGACACCGTCCACGGTGCCCACGGTTTTGACCATGGTGATGGCCGGCTGGGTGCAGTTCAGCGCGATCTCGTCCACCTGGGCGTAATAGTCCCAGGCGTTCCCTTGGAACCGGAAACGCACGGTGACGTCATCAGCACCGGCCCAGGGCGTGAGATCGAGCGATGCCGCGTCACCGGCAGCTCCACCGGGATTGCCCGCAGCGTCGCCCACCAGGCCCGTCCAGCTCCCGCCGCCGTCATCGGACACATCGATGTTGAAGGTCGAGTTGTTCAATGCGCGGTGGCGCCAGCGGAGGTCCAGATTCGCCGCGGAGGCGGTTGCCAGACTGAACGAGTTTGTCCACAGCTCGGCGTCGTATGGGTCACCGGGCACATTGAAGGCGTCAGCGTCGGCGATGGCCGCCTCTCCCGTCCCGCCGGTCTCGTTGGGGGCCACGTCCGGATCCGCTGTGGTCACCCACGCGAACGGGCCGCCGTTGTCCGTATTGGTCCAGGTGATGGGGATTCCGTCCTCGAACTGTACCTCCGCCCCACCGCATGAAACAGCCTCACCGACGAAACCGAGTGTCAGGTTGGAGTAGGTCGAGGGGTCGTTGAAGACCGAGTTTGCGGGGAAGTACCCGTTGAAGTCCGCCCCCTGATCCGCAACGTAGATTCGCCAACCGAGGGTCTCGCCCTGGGTCGCCTGGATGGCGCTGGAGGCGAGGTCGATGGCTACCTCGTAGGTCATGAACCCGCCGCTGACCGAGTAGGCGACCTGCACACCGGTTCCGCCATACTGCACGGTGCAGGCCGTGGGCCCATCGGCCCAGCCGCGGAACTGATCGTCCGGATCCGGCGCAAAATTGCCGATCCAGAAGTTGCCTTCGTCAGCGGGGCAGGTGGGTGCGGTCCAAATGTCGTCGTAGAGGATTGGCGGAGTGCCGCCCTCATCGTCGAAATAGATGCCGACCTGGTCGTAGGCATCGTTCGTGCTGTCGTTCTCGTCCACGAAGGCCGCGTAGAGATAACTGCCGTCGTGTTTGAGATACATCATGACCGGGGCAGCGACGATGGAGATGTCGATGGCCAGCGCGTCGGCCCACTCCCCCGGACTCAGCACACCGTCGATGGTCGGCGCCGCCGGCGTGCCGGGCGCCGTGATGTCGGGTCCGATGCCTTCGAACGGGTCCACCTGCGCCGTGTGTCCCAGGGTTGTCTCGCCCGACGGCTTTGTCGAACCGTCGCTCGGGTCGTTCGAGGGGTAGTGCTGCCCCTGGGGAAAGACCTGGACGACCGGCTGGTCGACCGCACGGATCGTCGGCCCCTCCGCAAATACGGTCCCTGTCACGCAGATTACGAGCGCGACGCACAACGCAGCCGCCGCACCCACCGATTTTTGATGGAATCCCATAATGCTCCTCCTCCCAGAGTTATGTTCCGGCCCGCGGCTTGAAGCGGGCCATGGACGCACCACAAAAAATGATAATGACACGCCATGATAATCAAACGGCCGTGAAATTCAAGTGTCTATTTTAAATTTTTAGTTGAGACGAAGGAGCATTTACAAAACAACTTCCGGGGCACTCCGTCCGAAAATCGGTGGGGGGGATTCCTGGTTCGGCGGTTCTGAACCCCGCGGTCCGAAGGTCGCAGTGTTTGCCAGGCCCGCTGACTGGGGTAGGCTCGAGATATGAACGGAATGGACTCCGGCTCGCTGGTCATCGTCCACTGCTCCAACCCGAAGGAGAAGATGTGGGGACTGCTGCTCCGTCTGGATGGCACCGGCGCAGTTGTTCGCGGGATGGACCTCGCGACGGTCGAGGACTGGCTTCGCCAGGAACGGGCTGGCGACCCTGCACTGATCGGTCCCTCGACGTTCTTCATACCGGGGCATCGTCTGGTCCGGATCGATCTCGACGAAAGCGGTGCAGTGGTGGAGAGCTATGGCGATCGCTACCAACAGACCTGCGGTCGGGCGGTGGAGGATGTCTTGCGCGGCACAGCCCCGGTCGAGGCCTCGGATTGACCGCGGCCCTGGTTTCGAATCGTCGCGGCAGGTGGCTGGCCGCATATTTCTGCGTCCTTGCCGGTGCGGTGCCGGTGGCGGCGCAATACGAGGGCCAGGTGACCGTAGGTGCGGTTGTGGCTCCGGTCACCGTGCGCGATGACAAGGGTCGCATCGTGACCGATCTGCCGATGAGGCGGTTTCACCTCTATGTCGACGGCATCGAGGTGCCGATTCGTGACTTTGCACTCGAGAGCGATCTACCGCTGAGTCTGGGCTTCATCCTCGACACATCCGGTTCCATGGCCGGGCGCAAGATGGTTGCCTGCACGGGTTTGATCACCGCCTTTCTCGCTGAACGTCGGCAGGAGGACCAGCTTGCCCTGTGGACCTTCGGCGACGATAGGGTGCAGGAGAAATTTCCCTTCGGCATGGGCTGGTATCTCCTGCCACGAGTCTTGGAAACGATCCGGCCTTGGAGTACGACGGCTCTGTACGACATGATTCAGCGGGTGCCGGATGTGATGGAACGGGCCGACCACGCGCGCCGGGCGGCGATCGTGCTGACCGACGGCGTCGACAACGCCTCCGGCTTGACCGCTGTGGAGGCCACCCGAATCGCGGAGGGTCTCGAGACGCCGATTTTCGTGCTTGGCGTGGAACCTCCTCCGGCCGGCGATGACCGTTCACCCTCCTATGAGCAGATCCTGACCCTGATCGCAGACGCTTCTGGGGGCCACTATCGTCGGATTCCGACGATTGAGGAGATGCCGATCGTGGCCCGCGAATTGCTCGAGGAGCTTTCTTCGCGTTACATCATCACCTTCGCCACCTCGGGAGTTGGTCAGCGGAAATACCGGACTCTCGATGTGAGAGTGGACGGCTACCGGGCGGTGAGCCGCAAGGGATATACCGGGACGCTGCCGTAGCTGGAATCGACCGGCATGTCGGTGCCAGGCACCGCCGCAGATGCGTCGACCTCGTACCACGATTCGATTTCGACGGTGCCTGGCACCGGGTGAGCGCGTTCGCAATGCCCCCGAAGACGGCACGCCCGCCCATCGCGCCCTCTTCCGATCCGGGTGGGTGGGGGAATTGTCTGCAATTTGCAATTTGCAATTTGCAATCTGCAATTTGCAATTCGTAATGGGTGGCTGGAGGAGCGGGGGACGTGCGCCCTGTCACCGAGAACGCCGTTGAAACCGCTGTTCTTGATGGACTTGCGCTGAACATGTACTAGAATAGTGCTGTGGGCGCACAAAATAGTCGAAAAAAAGTCCGCGAGGAGGTCATGATGCGGAAATCCGTGCTCGTTTTGGTGGGATGCCTGGTTTTGGTGACGGGGCCCGCCTGGGCGGGGGGTGCTTTCAGTCTCTTCGGCACCTACGGCCAAACAAACAACTGGAATAATTCTTTCGGTGCCGGTGCGCGAATCAGCTTTGGCGGCGAGCAGATCATGGGTGACTTCACCGCCACCTGGTTCCCGAACAACAACGGCGTCGTTACAACCGACGGCAGCATGAATATTTATGACAGCCTGCAGATCATCCCGTTCGATATCGGTCTCCGTTGGATGTTCTCCCCGGGATCGGAGCTCCGGCCCTACATTGGGGCGGGTGCCACGTACACCCTCATCAAGCTGAGTTCGGGCAGCGCCGACGATGAGTGGGGCTATTACGGCATGGCGGGTCTCAGCATCTTCCTCTCTGACGGAAATGCGGGATTCTACGTCGAAGCGCTGTACCGGCAGACGGCGGCCACATTCTCCTACGGATCCGACAGCTTTGACGAGGATTTAGGCGGGCTCGCTGGTTCAGTCGGTTTTATGTGGACCTTCTGACCGTTTATTTCAGTCGTCGTCCTCGATAACCACAGCGGTGCCGTACGCGAGCAGCTCGGCGGCCCCCTGCATGAGCATCGATGTCATGAACCTGACCCCGATGATCGCGTTGGCTTCGAGTTCCTTGGCCTCTTCCACCATCCGGTCGAGGGACTGTTCCCGTGCTTCCCCCATCATCTTGGTGTACTCGCCGATTTCACCGCCCACGATGTTGCGAAACACGGCCATGATGTCCTTGCCGGCATGCCGCGCTCGGATGGTGTTACCGCGGACCAGGCCCAGGGTCCGCACCACCTTCTTGCCGGTGATGCCTTCGGTGGTCACAACGATCATTTCTTCACCTCCCGGTAGCGGTCGGTCCTCGACACTCGGATGCGGTCGATCAGGACCGAGACAAACAGCAGCAGGCATGCCGTAACGCCGCCGAAAACCAACAGTTTCTCGATCAGGGATTCCGGGCCTGTGGCGGCGTGCCAGAGCCCGAAAACCGTGATTGCCGCAAGCCAGATCATCGCCATGGTCCAACCGAGACCGCGAGTGACCATACTGAGGCGGCCCTTCGGGTTTTCGTCCCACTGATCGTCGCGTGGACTGTCGAATCGTGTGCTCATGGCGGTCTCCCTGATGGTCGCCAATTCGAGGTATACCCGCCGGCAACGGCCGCAATCCTCGAGGTGTAGGCGGACCCGTTGTTCATCGCCCTGGGTGAGTTCGTTGTCGAGATATCCCGACAGCAGGGTCTGGTCGAATGAAGTCGGGCAGCCCGTGCTCATGCGCCCACCTCCTTCCCGAGCGCTCCATGCAGGTGTTCTCTGAGGGCGCTCCGAGCGCGGTGGAGACGCGACATCACCGTGCCGCGCGGAACGTGCAGGATCTCGGAGATCTCATCATATGAAAGGTCCAGATAGTCGCGCAGCGCGATCACCTCACGATGCCTGGGCTTGAGCCGGAGGACGGCGGTCCACAGCCGCCGTTGAATCTCCGTTCGGTGCGCCATCTGCTCGGGTGTAGGCGACGGGTCCACCGGTTCCACGATCGGTCCACCGTCATCGGCATCGAGGGGCTCCACACGGCGAATTCGCATCCGGCGGGACCGGTCGCGGGCGAGGTTGCGAACGATGCGCAGCAGCCATGGGCGGACCGGTCGCGACGCATCGAATCGACCGAGAGACCCGAAGAACCGAAGCATGGCGTCCTGGGACAGTTCAAGAGCGTCGTCGCGGTGCCCGGTGAGATGGAGCGCGAAATAAAAGGCCGCCCGCTGGCATGATCTGGCCAGAACCTCCCTTGCCTCCACGTCCCCGGCCTGAGCTGCGCGCACGGTCTGCGACTGTATGGCAGACAGGGCGACGGCGGAGGGTGCGCGGTTGGCAGCCATGGCGATGCTCATGGCTATTGTTACGCAGCTTTCGCGCTACCATTCCAGATTCGACGATTTTTCTGAATTTTGAATTCTGAATTTTGAATTCTAAATTCCAACGCAGCTGCCGGGAGACGTGATTCGCCGTCGAGAATTTTTGGTCCTAAGTAATTAAGAATTAGAAATTAAGGACTGAGAATTCAGATTTTAGTCAGTTTTCCAGCGGCTCTCAAGCAACCGCACCACCGCTTCGTACCCCTCGCGGTCGATGTGGTCAAAATGCCCCGACCGGTGTGAGTCGACGTCGAGAACTCCCTTTGGCCGCCCGTCGGCGCCAAAGATGGGCACGACAATCTCGGAGCGACTCCGGTCGTCGCACGCGATGTGACCGGGAAAGGCGTGAACGTCGGCGACCATGACCGTTTCGCCGCGGTCGATGCCCGCCCAACACACGCCGGAGTGCCGCTCCAGGACGAGACATGCGACGGGGCCCTGGTAGGCATCCACCACGAGATCTTCGCCCCTGAGCATGTAGAAACCGGTCCACGAGACTCCGGGGACCTTGTGGTGCAGAACCGAAGCGGCTGTTGCGCGGTGCGCCACTGGGTCGTCGGTCTTGCCTATCAGCTCCGCGATCTGATCCCGGATCCGCGCGTATCGTTTCATTCGTTGCTGATCGGTCATCAAAGTTGCTCCCTGGTGCGAATTGCGAATTGCGAATTACAGATTACAAATTGCAGATTGCAGATTGTAGGTGATTGCAGATTGTAGATTACAGGTTACGGACGAGGAATCGGTGACGGTGGGAGCCGATGATACGGACCACAGTATCAACCACTCCATTCGGCAATACGCGATCTGCAATTCCCGGCCGCCCTACATTTCAGCCGGAACCGGAATGCCGAGAAGGTCCTCCAGCAGTAGATTCATCTCATCGGTGAAAACGGTAAAAACCGCTCGCCGAACGCGCCGGATCTGGTCGTCGTCCTCCGGCACGACCGGGTGCGAGTGGTAGAGCTTGTGAAAGAGCTGGGCCAGTCCGTGGACGTGCTGGGCCAGAAGCGAGAACTCCAAGGTATCCACCGCAGAGGCCACGATCTCCCGGCGCCGCGTGCACTGCAACACGAGGTCCCAGAGGTCGTCGCCGATGTCGGCGCCGGCCAGCATCTGGACCTCTTCGGCGTCCACCCGACCCTCACCTCGCCGCTTCTGGAGCCTTTCGAAGATCTTGGTCGCTCGTACCGCCGAGTACTGGAGATAGGGCCCGGTGTCGCCTTCGAACGCCAACGCCTCGTCAAAGTCGAAGGCTAGGACCCGGTTACGCGATTGACGAGCCATCAGGTACCTGAGGGCACCCACCGCGATAGCCCGCGCCCTGGCGTTGAGGTCGGCCACCTCCCCGGAGTGGCCGATCCGGCTGACAATGGCGTCCTCCGCCGCCGAGGTGAGCACATCGAGAAACTCATCAGCCTTGACCCCGATGCCACGACGACCGGACATCTCGATGTACGGTTTGGCCATGTCTTCATCCGAAAGGCCAAAGCTGGTGCCGCTTTCCTCCTCCATGACCCGCACCGCGTCTGGGGTCAGAGCCACCATCTCATAGGCGAAGTGGATGGAGTTGTCCGCGGCTTCCGGGTGCCCGAGGATCCGCACGGCTTCCTTCACCACCTGCTGCGGATAGGACTGACGGACGTCGATAACGTTGTACACGGGTTGACCGGATCCGAAGCTGGCCGACCCCGGCCGCTTCGAGGTGTCGGGGACCGTGCGGTAGAGCACCGTTCCCGAATCGCCGTAGTCCACAGGCTGGGCCGGTCCCGGACGATACCAGTGGGTGAAATCCGCGTAGCCGAAGTCGTGTAAGGAGCCGTCGGGCTCGGTGAGTAGGCCGAGCTTCCACAGTTGGTATGCGATGTCTTTGCCGGTGTAGGTGACGGTGCCGTTGGATCGCACCAGGATCTTGTCCGGGTCGTCCATCTTGGCAAATTCCGGACTCGACGCCAGTGACATCACCCAACAGCCCTTGTTCTTGCCGTCTGTCTCTAACCGGATGGCGTTCGCCTCCTGGAGGAGTTCGAAGGCCCGATGCCAGAATCCGAGATGCAGAATGTCGGATTCGTGAGGCATGACGTCGTACGGCACCGCCAACCGAGCCATGGTGGCGAGGTGACAGCGGACATTCCCGGCGGCGACCTCCGCCGCGAGACGCGCCACGGCGTGGACGGGGAAATCTTCGCCGGCCACGACGGCCCCCTTCAAGAGATACGTGGCCTGTTCGAGGTCGACCTGCGCCGGCCCCTCTTCGATGGCGTGAAGAACCTGCGCGCGCCGGTGAGTAAACTCCGGATCCGCCTCGTAACGTGCCGTGACCTTGGGATAGATCTCCCAGCACAGGTCGTCGAAGTCAGTCGTGGAGGCCGCAGGCACCTCACCCACAGGCAGCCGTTGGAGAACCTGTTCGATGAGTTCGTCGCGCCTGGAAATTTCCGAACCCAGGGCGGCGGCGAGTTCGTCTTCGGGAAGGTAGAGGATGCCGACCACGACGTCGGCCACCTGGACGCCGGTGTCGTCGATGTAGTTCTGGATTTCCACTGTGCGGTCCAGGGCCCGCAGGCATCGCACCAGGGTGTCGCCCAGTACGGCGTTCCGGAGGTGCCCGATGTGGGCCGCCTTGTTCGGGTTGATGTTGGTGTGCTCGACGATGGTCTTCCCGGCGATGCTCGTGACGGGCTCGGTGGTTGGTACAAACATCCCCTGCAGCACCGCCACTCGGTTTAGAAAGAGATTGAGGAATCCGGGACCGGCCACTTCGACCCTTTCGACCTCCGCCGGCCATTTGGCGATGTCTGCAAGCCCCTGAGCTATTTCGCGTGGCGGTCGGCCCAACTGCTTGGCCAGGGGCAGAGCACCCGGCCAGGCGAGGTCGCCCAGGTCGCGGCGGGGCGGAACGTCGAGTGTCACGTCCTCCGGACGTAGGCCGAATGTCTCTTCGAGGGCGTCGGCAATGGCCTCTGCGGCGCGGGCGCGAATCTGATAGAGCGGCATGCGCGGCCTCCAGTCGAGGCGCGATTCTACTTGATTACGGCCGGACAACCCACCCGTTTCAGTGTGGAATGACCGGAGGGGGGGAAAGGAACGAAGAACGAAAAAACGAAGACTCTCGCGCACCCGGAACGTAAGGGCGTGTTGGTCGGGCGTGCCGTCTTTGACAATGTTGGGACCATTCAGCTGAGTTACCCGGCCTAAGAAATCCCAACATTGTCAAAGGGGGCAACCTCGGGGAGCGCATCTGGGAAATGGGCGCGCGCATCACATATCGGGCCGGTGGTGGATCCGGTATCCGGAATCAGGCACCTGAAGGGACGGGGCGGGCCCTTGGCAAAGCGGGCAAGCAGGGGTACCATGCGGCCGCTTTTGGTGCACGATGAAGGGTGCCGAAGCGTTGAGACGGAGGGATAATGGCGACGGATCTGAAGGGACGAAATTTCCTCAAGCTCCTGGATTTCACACCCCAGGAGATCGGCGATCTTCTTTCGCTGTCTGCGCGGCTGAAGGCCGACAAGAAGGCCGGCATCAGAGGCCGCGCGCTGGCCGGGAAGAACGTGGCGTTGTTGTTCGAAAAACCGTCCACGCGAACCCGTTGCGCGTTCACCGTGGCATGCATCGACGAGGGCGCTCACCCCGAGTATCTCGGCAAGAACGACATCCAGTTCGGGAAAAAGGAAACAGTGGCAGATACAGCCAGGGTTCTGGGCCGGATGTTCGACGGCATTCAGTTCCGGGGATTCACCCATGACACCGTCGAGACGCTGGCGGAGTATGCGGGCGTACCCGTGTGGAACGGTCTCACCGACCGGTGGCACCCAACCCAGATCCTCGCCGACCTGCTGACCGTCCAAGAGGAATTCGGCGATCTCGAGGGGAAGGCTCTCGCCTATGTGGGTGACGGTCGCAACAACATGGCCAACTCGCTGATGATTGGTTGCGCCAAGCTCGGCATGGATGTCCGGATCGTCGCCCCGGACGAACTCCAGCCCGATGACGAGTTGGTTGCGACCGCCCGGGGGATTGCGGCGGACGGCGGTGGCCGAATCACCGTGACCGACGAGGTGGATTCCGGAGTGAAGGGGGCTCACGCCGTATATACTGACGTTTGGGTCTCCATGGGTGAGGAGGATCAGATTGAAGATCGCATCCGCCTGCTCGCGCCATACAAGGTGACCCGGCGAATGATGGAAGCGACCGGACGACCGGACGCGATCTTCCTGCACTGTCTGCCGGCGTTCCACAACCTCGACACGGAGACGGCGGCGCGGTTTCCTGAAATTCAAGAAGTCGAGGACGAGGTCTTCGAGGGCCCGCAGTCGCGGGTCTTCGACGAAGCCGAGAACAGGCTCCACACCATCAAGGCCGTGATGGTGGCGACTCTCGGTGACTGACGGGAATTGAAAAATCAACCGAAAACGGTAAGACACTTTTTAGGGGGACGATCATGAGTCGAGTTGTGGTGTTCGGTGCGGGCCTGGTGGTCCGAGCCCATGTGCGGTACCTGTTGGATCATGGATTTGACGTGACGGTGGCGAGCCGAACGGTGAGCAAGGCCGAGGATATTTTGAATGGTCATCCTAACGGCACGCCGGTGGCCTTCGACATGAGCACCGAACCAGAGCGGCTTGGGGAACTCGTGGCCGACCACGACCTCGCAGTCAGTCTGCTGCCCTGGGCGTATCACCCCGTAGTAGCGCGGGCGTGCATCGACCACGGCAAGCACATGGTGACGACCTCGTACGTCAAGGACGAGATGAATGCGCTTGACGCCGAGGCGAAGGCCGCCGGTGTTGTCCTGCTCAACGAGCTGGGCGTGGACCCCGGCATCGACCACATGACCGCCATGAAGGTCATCCACAAAGTGCAGGCCGATGGTGGTGAGATTACGACCTTTCAGTCGTACTGCGGCGGCCTGCCTGCACCGGAGGCCAACGACAACCCCTTTGGTTACAAATTTTCTTGGAGCCCGCGTGGAGTACTCCTGGCCGGACTCAACGATGCCCACTATCGCCGCGACGGCAAGGACGTTGAGGTCCCGGGTGGCGAACTCTTCGACCACATTTGGGATGTTCCGGTGGAGATCGAGGGCGTGGTGACACCGTTTCTCGGCTATCCCAATCGGGACAGCATGCCCTATCGGGAGTATTACGGGATCGATCCCGTGGACACCATGTTCCGCGGCACCCTGCGCAACCCGCACTGGTGCAGCGCCATGACACAGATCGCCCGGTTGGGCTGGCTCGGAACCGACGGCATGGAGGGCCTCGACGGAGCGACCTACGGCGACTTGACGGCGCGGTTGATCGGTGCCTCTTCCACCGACGACCTCAAGGGCACGGTGGCCTCACACCTCGGCCAGCCCGTGGCTGGGCCGGAGATCGGGTGCATGGAGTGGATCGGTCTATTTTCCGACGAACCGCTGCCAGGCGACAAGGCGCCGGTGGACATCTTGACCACCCGCATGCTGGAGAAGATGTCGTACGCCGAGGGCGAGCGGGACATGTTGGTTCTGCAGCACACGTTCATCGCGAAGTACCCCGATCGGACGGAGCGGATCACGTCCACCATGGTGGACTTCGGTATCCCGGGCGGTGATTCGAGTATGAACCGCACCGTCGGGCTGCCGGCTGCGGTTGGAGCACGGTTCATTCTCGAGGGACGTTTCACGACACCTGGAGTGATCGTGCCGGTGATGCCCGAGTTTTACGAACCCGCCCTGGAGGAACTGCAGCGGCTGGGGATCTCCTTTACGGAGACCACCGAGAACCTGTAGGGGGCGCGGCCCGCGGGTCACGGCGGCAGCTGATAGATCTGGACACCGGAGTCGTGGACCACCGGCGGGCCCAGGTCTCGGAGAAACTCGTTCCACCTCCTCTGGCCTGCCGGGGTCTGCCACGGGGCGACGGGGTAGGCGTCGCCGAGGCGGCTGAGTTCGTTCCAATTGACCAGCACATGGGTCATGTCTCGAGCGCGTAACTCCGCCGAGATTTCTCCGACGGTCGCCGCGTTTTCAACCAGCGATCGCAGAGGCTGCACGTCGTGTTGCGACGGTGTGATGTAGGGTCTTGGGAACCCCAACGATCGGGGTTCCGCGACAAAAAGGACGCGGGCGTCCGCGGCCAGGATCCCGGCCTTTGCAAAGACCCCCATGGGATCGTTGGGAGAGATGAGCCCGGCAGCCGCGGCACGATCCATGGTGATCAGACGGGACACATGGATCCTCTCGAGCCACCCCACCCCTCGGGCGACCCCGACGACGAGGCACCATCCAATGGCAATTCCAGCCGCGAGACGGCTGATGCGTGTTTTCCCTCCGGCCGTTGCCGCGAGGGCGAGCAAGAGGCAGACCGTTGGCGCCAGGAAGCGCGGCAACCCGCCGGTGGCTGGCCAGGCGGCAAGACCGAGACCCACCGTGGCAGCAAGTATCAGGGTTCTTCTACGGGTGATGACCGCGAGCAGGCCCACAACCAGCAGGGGCAGCAGCCACAGCACTTCCGGGGCCAACAGACGGGGTATTGCGGCCAGGGCCTCGACCGGAGAGGCGCCGCGCTTGAGCATGGAATGAGAGTCGCGCCACAGGGTTTCCATCCCTTCTCGGTGCCAGAAGAGCGGGGCGGTGGGGTCACCGAGCAGGACAAGGTTTTTCGCCCACCACGGGGAGGCTCCGACCAGCCAGCAGCCCACCGTGATTCCCAAGGTTCGCAGCCGTCCCCGGCATTGGACGCCCACCAGGAGCACCACCAGCAACGACCATGGAAGACCCTGGAGTCGAGCCGCCGTCGCCACACCGGTCAGCAGCCCGGCAAGGGCAGCGGATCCGCCACGGCAGGGGCCGACCGCTAGGGCGATGGCCGGAATCAGGCCCACCAGGAGCCACGCTTCCGCCGCGGGGAATCCAGGGACCATAGGGGTTATCGGCAGAACAAGGACGGTCGCCGTGGTAAGCCCGGCGAGGCGCGTCGGAGCGGCGAAGCGACGCGCGAGACCGAAGACCGCCGTGGCGGCAGTGACCCAGGCCAGCCAGTGCATGATGGCGGGGACTCGGTCCAGGCCGAGCGCCAGTGCCGGCAGTGACAACAGTTGGGCGAGGGGAGGGAAGGTCGAGAAGAGGTTCTCCGGGTGTCCATGCCAGCCACCCTCGATCAGCGCCTGCCACGGCAGACCCAAGTGATAGACCATGGCATCGTAGAAGAACGGCGGGCCCAGGGCCACCGGCAGGAAGAGCAGTCCGCCCGTCGCTGCGGCGACCAGTGGCACGACAGGTCGGCGGACACGCCAACGACCCACGCAGCCGAGGCCAACGACGATGGCGAGCAGGGGAAGCCGACCCACGATGCCGGCGAGGCTCGCGGCAAGCAGAATCGTCGATGCCGCCCCGGCTCCCATGGTGAGGTCTACGCTCCATCGCAGGGCGCCGGTAACCGGGAGCCGGCACCAATTGCGGATCCGCGCGCCGACGGCCAGCAGGATCAGCCACATGGCGACCGCGAACAACCCCTGTGCTGCGATGAGATAAAGCGACACCGAGATCATTCTATCTCCGCGGCATCGACCCTGCCCAGGGGCGGTGGAATAGGCTATTCTCCACAACCGTGCGTGACGATGTTCTGAAGCACCGCGATCTGATGGTGTCGGGTTCCATTGATAGGGCGATCCTCCATCTCGGCGCCCCGGCAGCGCTGTCAGCGCTGCTTCAGGCCGGCTTCCTCGTGGTGGACGCGTTCTGGCTTGGAAGGGTGGGTCCTGTGGCCCTGGCCGCGGCCTCGACCGCTGGCTTCGTCATGTGGCTTGCGCAGACCATCGGGGAGGGGCTCGCCGCGGGGTCCGGTTCCGTGATCGCTTCCGCCGTGGGGTCCGGCAGCCGAAACGCCGTGCGGCGAGCCGCTGCGGCCGGCCAGAGTCTCGCGGTATGGGGATCGGTCGTTGTGCTTGGGTTGGGTCTGCTGTCGAACCGGGCCATCTTCGAGTTCATGGGCACCGACCGACCGGTGACGGAGGCCGGAATCGCGTACATGGTGGTGATCCTCCTTGGCATGCCCGCCTATTTCCTGTTCGCGTGGATCACAGCGGCGTTCCGGGCGGCCGGAGACGCCGCCACCGCCCTCAAGCTGCTCGCGGTCGCGGCGGTTGTCAACCTGGTGCTGGATCCGCTGCTGATATTCGGGGTCGGTCCATTCCCCCGTCTGGGAGTCGCAGGGGCTGCCCTGGCCACCGTCATCTCGTGGCTCGTGGCGTGTTCCCGCGGTTGGTGGATGCTGGGGAAGCTGGGCATCCGGGCGCGGATTCTAGACGTCCTCCGGCCACCTCGGGAGAGCTGGCGAGCCCTCCGTGTGGGGCTGCCTCTCGGCTTGGAGGGGGCCTTTTTTTCGGTGATCTACATCCTGCTGACCCGCGTGACCACGAACTTTGGCACCCCTGCGGTGGCCGCCCTCGGCGTCGGCCACAAGCTCGAGGTCTTCAATTACTTCGTGTGTGCCGGCATGGGCGCGGCGGCGACCACTCTTGTGGGCCAAAACCTTGGCGCCGGTGTTCCGGCTCGCGCTCGCCGGGCCGCCTGGCGGACACTGTTTTTGACCATCGGACCGGTCGGGCTGGTGACGATGGTATTGGTGGCATTTCCCGAGGCTGC
Source organism: uncultured Holophagae bacterium (assembly GCA_963797055.1). Lineage (GTDB taxonomy): Bacteria > Acidobacteriota > Thermoanaerobaculia > Thermoanaerobaculales > Sulfomarinibacteraceae > FEB-10. The sequence goes on along the minus strand of CAWCOD010000019.1, from coordinate 313,910 downwards.
GGTGTCGGTCTTCAGTTCCGATCCCGAGGTTGTGGCGGCCGGGACGACCTACATCCTCATCGTTGGGCTCAGCCAGATATTTATGGCCATTGAAGTGGTCCTCATCGGGGCCTTTGCCGGGGCCCAATGGACAGTAGTGCCGGCGGTCGTGGAAATCAGCTTGACGGCCGCTCGAGTTCCGTTGGCCTTCTGGCTGGTGGACCAGGGCTGGGGCGTGGAGGGCGTGTGGGTGGCGATCGCCGTGACGTGCATCGCGAAAGGCGCCCTGTTGGCCGTGCTGTTCGCGGCACGAGATCTTGGCGGATCTGAGTTCCCAGAGCGGGAGAAGATGCCGTACAATAACCTCGAAATCTGAGGAGGATGAAAATGATAGATACGATCCGGAAGATTCTGGATGATAAGGAATCCCTGCTGGACTATCAGTGCACCGGGGTTTCGGCTGACCAACTCCACCTTCCCGGGCCTGATTTTGTAGACCGAGTGGTGTCTATGACCGACAGGTCGTCGAATGTTCTGCGCAGCCTGCAATGGCTGTACTCGAACGGCCGCGCTGCCGGCACCGGCTATATTTCGATCCTTCCCGTCGACCAGGGCATCGAGCATTCGGGCGCGGCGTCGTTTGCGCCGAATCCGATCTACTTCGATCCCGAAAACATCGTCAGGTTGGCCATCGAGGGAGGCTGTAACGCGTGTGCTTCGACTCTTGGAGTGCTCGGGTCGGTGTCCCGGAAATATGCCCACAAGATCCCGTTTATCGTGAAGATCAATCACAACGAGATGCTGACCTATCCCAACTACTTCGACCAGACTCTCTTCGCTTCGGTAGACCAGGCCTGGAACATGGGCGCTGCTGGGATCGGGGCCACCATCTACTATGGTTCCGAGAACTGCCGGCGTCAGGTCCTTGAGATCTCCGAGGCGTTCCAACAGGCCCACGAGCTTGGTCTCTTCACTGTCCTGTGGTGTTACCTTCGAAACCCGGCCTTCAAGCACGAGGGCACCGACTACCATGCGTCGGCCGACCTCACCGGCCAGGCCAACCACCTCGGTGTGACCATCGAGGCCGACATCATCAAACAAAAACAGCCGACCAACAACGGCGGCTATACCGCCATCGGCTTCGGCAAGACCCATCCCCTTGTCTACGAAAAGCTGGTGCCTGACCATCCCATCGAGTTGACGCGGTGGCAGGTTGTGAACTGCTACATGGGCCGGTCGGGACTCATCAATTCTGGTGGTGCCTCGGGAGACAATGACCTCCAGCAGGCGGTCTCGACCGCGGTCATCAACAAGCGGGCCGGGGGCATGGGTCTGATCTCCGGCCGCAAGGCATTCCAAAAGCCCATGAAGGACGGCGTCACGCTGCTCAACGCGATCCAGGATGTGTTCCTCTGCGAGGACGTCACTATCGCCTGAGCATCATCATCCCGACAGGCTCCTTCGATTTCGAATTTCGAATTTCGAATTTTCTACGGCGAACGTCTTCCGCTGGCCCGGCGCGGCGCTGGGACGGTCTGGTTCGCGACGGCCGAAACACCAGATGTCTGGTTGGCCGTATAGATCAGTCCGCCGGACACGGCGGCGTCTAACGGGAAACCGGCGAGCGGTTGGAACCCGGTGACGACCGGGTCGCCCTCATCGGTCAATTGGACCCCGAGAAGGCCTGACGGCATCGAGGTTGCCACCCAGGCCGTGCCGCTTTGGGCCGTAACGCCTGACATTCCGCATGCGTTGATATCGACGGTGCCCACCTGAAGGGGTGCCGAGGGGTCGGTGAGGTCAAGGGCGGTCAGCCCCGCATTGCCGACGGCCACCCAGCCCTGGTCTTCCCAAACCGCGAAACCCGAGATGGCGCGGTGCGGGTCCTTCTCGTAGGATTTCGTGTAGCCGGGCCACGGCCAGTCGCACTGTTGGCATCCGCCCCAGAAGTTGATAGTCGTCGGCTCATTGCCGGGGGCTGCGGGATCCGACACATCCCAGGTGGCGAGGGCACACTGCCCGAGCCAGTCCGACCAGTCGGCGTAGGCGTAGCCGTTTGCCACGGCCATGACCCCGCCCTGGATCTCGCCGACCGGTTCCGGATTGGCCGGATCCGTCACATCGTAGACGTCCGTTGTCACGTAGAGATCACCGTAGAACGACGCGTAGAGAAAGTTGTCGGAGACCACCACGCGGAAGAATCTGTATCCGGTTTCGATTGCAGCCACTTCGACGGGTGACATCGGATCGGAAACGTCGTAAACCCGAACGCCGTTCTGCCACGCGGCCATGAATGCCGTGTCGCCGACGAGGGCCACATCCTGGGCGAACGGCATGTCCAGCAGAGGCATCCAGGGAGGCCGGATGATCGGTGCCAAATCGCGTTCGAAAAACAGGAGCCCCGAGCTGCCGCCGGCAGCCACAATCAGATCGTCCGATACGTCGAGATTCGATGTGACCCCGGGGGTGAGGAATGAGCCCGCCCGCCGTGGGTTTTCGAAGTCCAGCGTGTCCACCAGAATCGGTCCTGCCTGACTGGTGGTCACATAGGCTACTCGTGCCGCCACCATGAGATCCTGGATCAGGAGATCGCCGCCGGGAGACCCGACGGACAGGATTCCATACCGGTTCGGATCGTCAGGCTGTGTGATGTCGATGATTTCGAGCCGGAACGAGGCTTCCGTCGGACTGCTCAGGAGGTACGCCGCCGGGCCAAAGATCTCAACCTGTCTCGGCCTGATAGCGTCGTACCGGCCAAGCTCGACGGGTGCTGCGGGATCAAAGACGTCGAGCAGTATCAGGGCGTCGTCGCGGTCGTCGCCCCATTCAACCACGTACAGAATCCCGTCGTCGGCGTCCGCATCGCGGAAGTCGCCTTCGATTGCGGCTATTTCGAACGGAAGGGTCGGCCCGCTCGTTTCAATGGCGCGGATCCCGCGACCGAACTCGGTGACCCACAGACGTTCACCGTCCGCCGCGATCTCTTCTGGCCAACCCGAGAGCGGGAGGGTGGTCAGTACCGTGGGATCGCCGGGGGGCCGCAGATCGAGCACCAACAATGAGCCGTTCGCCTCGTCTGCGAGATCTGCAACCCCGACATAGGCGCGAGTTTCGGTCACCCACACACTGCGTGCCGGCCCTGGGGTCGCGAGGGTGCGAGACACCACAGGCTCCGCCGGGTCGGATACATCCACCTCGAAGTATGTGCCCGATTCCTCGGTGAAATTGCCGGCTGCGATGTGGGCCACGTCGCCGATGACCACGATATCGCCGATCAGCATGCCCAGATCCACCCAGCCCGTGACCTGCGGTGAATTGATGTCGGATGCGTCGCCCACTATCAGGAGGGTGCCGCTGCCGAAATATGAGTGTCCCGCCGCGGTGAATACCGCGTCCGCCGGCCCCTGGGGCCACCGTGCCACTTCTTGGGTGTTTGTCTGGCACAGACCTGCGGCGGTGATGCCGGTCAGAATCACGATAACCAGAGGGAGGACCCTCCCCAAACCCGATATCCGATTCATGTTCGCTCCTTCGTATCTAGTATTCGTCGGTGTGCTAAACAACGCAAGAGGGAGAGGAAGAATTCGGCAGGCGAAATTCGAATTCGGGACTAAAAAAACCCCCGCGGGGAGGCGGGGGCAGAAATGAAAGATCGTTGCGTTGGCTACATGATGGCGTACATCGGCGCCTTCTCGCCGGAGCGGACGGCCGCACCCCGCGCCGCCACGGTGGGCAGGGCGCGATATGCAAAGTGGATCGCGGTCTGGACCTTGTTGTGGTAGAAGGCCGCTTCCGTGTTGTCCTGGAGGAAGGCCTTGTACGCCTTCTTGTCGTCGGTGCCGACCCCGGCTTCAGCCAAGATCTCCGATAGCTTGGTCTTCGCGAGCCGGGCTTGATCCAGCAGGAAGTGAGCCCCGAGGACCGTGCCCACCATGTCGAGCAGGGGAACCGCGTTGAGGATGGTCACGAGCATGCCGTCCGGCCGTTTCGGCAGGTCCTTTGCAATGGACTCGATTTGTTTGAGAGCCCCTGCCAGCATCCACGCCGGCTCCATCAGTTCGGGGTCGCTCTTGAGGCTGTTGAAGGTCTTCTCGGCCATGCCCAGGAGCTCCCGGATGGCCGCGCCGCCGCGAAGCCGGAGCTTCCTGCCCACGAAGTCCAGCGCTTGAATCCCGTTGGTGCCTTCGTAGATGGTGGCGATTTCGGCATCCCTGACGTACTGTTCGACTGGGTACTCCTTGGTGTATCCGTAGCCACCGTAGACCTGCATGCACCACAGCCCAACCTGAACACCCCAGTCGGAAGCCCATGCCTTGCAGACCGGCGTCAGCACGTCGACGTAGGAGGCATAGCGTTCGTGGTCCTCACCCTCGGTGGTCCGGGCGAGATCTTCGAATATGGCGGTTTGATAGAGCAGTGCGCGCATGGCCTCGGTGTAGGCCTTCGCCGAAAGCAACATCCGCCGGACATCTGGGTGTTCGATGATCGGTACTTGGGGTGCCTCGGGATTCTGCCACTCTTTCCAACTCCTGCTTTGCAGCCGCTCCTTGGCGTATGCCAGGGCTTCCTGATGGGCAGCGCCGGCCGCCGCCGCTCCCTGGAGACCGACCTCGATACGAGCGCCGTTCATCATGTAGAACATGAGCTTCATGCCGTGCAGTTCTTCACCAAGCAGATAGCCGCGGCAGGTGTTGTTCTGGCCGAAGACGAGGGAACACGTGGGCGAGCCGTGGATACCCATCTTCTCTTCGATGTTGTTGCAGTAGACGTCGTTCGACTCGCCCATCGAACCGTCTTCGTTGACCCAGACCTTGGGGATCACGAATAGCGACAGGCCCTTGGTCCCGGCCGGAGCCCCCGGGGTCCGCGCCAACACGAGGTGAATGATGTTGTCGGTGAGGTTGTGATCGCCCGAGGTGATAAAAATTTTCTCTCCGGAAACCAGGTAGGTGCCGTCGTCCTGTTTGATCGCCTTGGTCGATGAGGCCCCCACATCCGATCCCGCTTGGGGCTCGGTCAAGCACATGGTGCCGGCCCACTCACCGGTGACCAACTTGTCCATGAATAGTTGCTTGACCTGGTCGCTACCGAAGTTGTCGATCATCATTCCCGTGCCGCGGGTCAACATGATGCTGAGAGTCAACGAGACGTTGGCGCCCGAGAAGAACTCAGTCACCGCCGTTCCGATGACCTCGGGAAGACCCATGCCGCCGGATTCCGGGGGCACCACCATGCCCAGCCAACCACCCTCGCAGATAAGGTCATAGACTGGTTTGAATGCATCCGGCATGGTGACGGAGCCGTTGTCCCACTGGGCTCCGACCCGATCGCCGATCACGTTGGTCGGGGCCATCTGTTCTTTGGAGATCTTGAGCGCCTCGTCGAGGACCATCTCGAGATTTTCCGTGTCCCAGTCCGAGTATTTCTTGTTGTCGAGGAGCTTGGCGGTGGGCAGCCACTCGAAGAGCTGGAATTTCACATCACGCATGTCGACGTCATAAGCCATGACGGGCCTCCCTATAATTTTTGAGGGCTCAGGTCATTCTGAATGAACACTCATTCATTTTCGGTCCGCTGCGGCAAAAATGCAAGCACTTTTTGACGAAGTGCGGCATGAATGAGTCGGAGTCCCTTCTGAATGGACCCCTTGATCCGCCATATGGCGGCCGCCAGGGCGACCCGCGTCGATTTTGGGTCACATCAGAGGGGAGCGCAAACAGAAAACCCACCCGTGAAGGGTGGGTTGTTCTGTCGTTTTGGCTTCCAGTCGTGGCTGGATTGAATCCTACGTCGGCCGGCGGGTTGACGTCAGCGCCGGCCGCCGCGATCACCTCCGCGGCCGCGGTTTCCGCCGCGTCCGCCTGGGCGTCCGCCCCGGTCACGTGGCGGGGGAGCGCTCCGCTCCGGAATTTCCTCGCCGCGCTCACGGGCCTCCTCTTCGAGGATCACTCGCTTGGAGAGCTTGATTCGGTCGTTTCCGTCGATGTCGATGATGCGGACCTTGATCTCGTCGCCCTCCGACAGCACGTCGCGGATGTCGGGGATTCGCTCCATGGAAACCTCGGAGATGTGGAGCAATCCGTCCTGGTTGGGCAGGATCTCCACAAATGCGCCGTAGGGCTCGATCCGTTTGACGACGCCGTCGAACTCCTCGCCGATTTCGGGTTGGCGGGTCAGGCCTTGGATGATCGCGATGGCCTTGTCCGCCGCCTCCATGTCGCTGGTGGCGATCTGGACGGTGCCGTCGTCCTCGACGTTGATTCGGGCGCCGGTGGTTTCGACGATCGAGCGGATCATCTTGCCGCCGGGTCCGATCACGTTACGAATCTGATCGACGTCGATCTTGATCTGGATGATCCGCGGCGCGTAAGGTGAAATGTCCTCACGGGGCACCGGAATCGCACCATTCATGATGTCCAGCAGCTGCAGCCTGGCCTTGTTTGCCTGGCCCAGGGCCTGTTCCAGGATCGCGCGGCTGAGACCGGAGACCTTGATATCCATCTGCAGCGCAGTGATGCCTTCTTTGGTTCCAGCCACCTTGAAGTCCATGTCGCCGTAGTGGTCTTCCTGACCGGCGATGTCGGTGAGGACGGCGTACCGGTCACCGTCGGACACCAGGCCCATGGCGATACCGGCCACTGGGGCCTTGATCGGCGCTCCGGCGTCCATCAGGGACATCGAACCACCGCAGACGGAGGCCATGGACGATGAGCCGTTGGACTCCAAAATGTCCGACACGACGCGCATGGTGTATGGAAATTCTTCTTTGTCCGGCAGGATCGGTTTGAGCGCGCGGCGCGCCAAGGCTCCGTGGCCGATCTCACGTCGGCCGGGACCGCGCAGGAACCGGGCCTCGCCCACCGAAAAGGGCGGGAAGTTGTAATGGAGCAGGAAGTTTTCCCGCCACTCGCCCTGGAAGGCCTCGATGATCTGCGTATCCTCGGATGTTCCAAGGGTGCAGGTGACCAGCGCCTGAGTCTCGCCGCGGGTGAACAGGCTCGAACCGTGGGCGCGGGGCAGCACGCCCGTTTCGCAGGTGACCGTTCGAATTTCGTCGAACGCACGCCCGTCGAGGCGCTCGTTCTTCGCCAGAATGGTTTCGCGTGTGATCTCCTTGACCATAGACCCGAAAACACCCTTCACCCACGGGGTCTGTTCGTCAGAGAGGTCCTCTGGAACTGCATCGATGGCCTGTTGACGGACTGCCTTGACTGCGTCACCCTGCTCGAACTTGCCCCGAACCAGCAAGGCCTCGCGGAGCGGCTCGGTCCAACGATCCTTGAGCGCAGTGGCAAAGTCTTCCGACCATGGGTCGCGTGTGGATTCGAATGGAACCTTGACGACCCCAAGTTCGGCAACGATCTCAAGCTGCAAAGCGATGATCTTCCGAATCTCGGAGTGGGCCAATTCGAGGGCGTCGAGCACCACCTGTTCCGAAACCTCGATGGCTCCGCACTCCACCATGGCGATGGCGTCGGCTGTACCCGAGACCACGAGATCGAGGTCGCTCGACTCGCGTTCGGCATAGGTCGGGAACACAACGAAGTTACCGTCCACTCGACCGACCCGGACACCGGCGATGGCCGACTCGAAGGGGATCTTGGCGGCCGCCATGAGGGACATGGAGGAGCCGCAGATGCCGAGTACATCGGGGTCGTGGTTGTCGTCGGCCGACATCACCCATGCGATGACCTGGGTCTCGCGATGATATCCCTTGGGAAACAGCGGTCGAAGACCGCGATCGATGATGCGGCAGGTAAGAATTTCCTTCTCGGTGGGACGACCTTCGCGCTTGAAGAAGCCACCAGGGATGCGGCCGCCAGCGTAGGTGTTTTCGCGGTAGTCCACGGTAAGAGGAAGGAAGTCCACCCCTTCACGCTCGTTGGAGTCGGAGCAGGCGGTGACCAGCACCATGGAGTCACCCATGCGGACGACGGTCGAGCCGTCAGCCTGTTTGGCGATCTTGCCAATTTCGAATGACAGTTCCTTGCCGTCGATCTCGACGGCTTTCGTGATTTGTTTTTTCATTGGTTATCTCAATTCTACCCACGCAGGCCCAGTTGCTCCACGAGCTTCCGGTAGCGGGCGATGTCTTTCGACTTCAGGTACTCGAGAAGGCGCCGCCGGCGCCCCACCAACCGCAGCAGGCCACGGCGGGAGTGGTAGTCCTTCTTGAACGACTTGAAGTGCTCGGTGAGGTATTGGATGCGGCGTGTCAGCAACGCAATCTGGACCTCCGGCGAACCGGTGTCGGTCGGATGCGTCCGGTACTCGTCGATGATGGTTTCTTTCTGCGCGTCGAAGTGACTCATGTCTCCTCCACTGTCGGTTCCTCCGGTGGCGAGGAGGCAGCGGTACGTTATCAGGTACTTTCTTCCCTGGCAACAGTTGAACGTGGCTCGGCACCTGGCTCCGAGGGGCGAGTAGACGTTTGCAGGACCATGGATGGGCGAAGGCCGACGGTGCGGCCCCGGGCCAACACCGACTGAACGATGCCTACACCCAGCAACCTGTCGGAGGCCGAGCGAACGGCGACCTCCGAATCCACCGACAACGGCTCGTCACCAGACGTGAAAACCACGACTTCCTGGCCGTGGGTGAATCGCTCGGTTGCGCCCCTATTCAGTTGGATCCCCGGAAACGGGAACGCGATGCGGTCGATGGGGATCCAGGCGGGATGGCCGGTGATCTGCTCGGGATCGGTCGCCTCCTGGAGAAATCCCTGAGGCATGGCGTGCTCGAGATCGTACGGCCCGATGGCCAACCTTCGAAGATGGTGGAGGTGGCCACCGCAGCCCAATTCCACGCCCACATCATGAGCGAGGGATCGGACATAGAATCCGGTGGACGTGGTGGCCTCCACAGTGACCTCGTTCTCAGCGGGGCTGTGGAGAGTGAGGTTGTGGACGGTGACCGTCTTCGGTTCGACGGTGGCCGGATGGCCGCTACGAGCCAGCTCGTAGAGCTTCCTTCCGGCCACTTTCTTCGCCGAGTAGGGCGGGGGCACCTGATTGATCTGTCCCGTGAACTGCCGTTCCAGCGGCGCAAGTATCTCACGCACCAGGTCAGGCGCTTCGCCGGTGGGTTCCATGGCGTCGCCTTCGGCGTCATAGGTCGTTGTGGCATGACCCAGCCGGATCGTTCCCTGGTAGGTCTTCTCCCACTCCATGAGGAAGCGCTGGAGCCGGGTCGCCTGGCCGACGCATAGCATCAACAGGCCCTCCGCCATGGGGTCGAGGGTCCCGGTGTGTCCGACACGCCGTTCATGCAGGGCCTTGCGACCCATGTCGACGACGTCGTGCGATGTAGGTCCCGAGGATTTGAAGACCGGCAGCAGACCGTGTATTCGAGAGGGTCGCCGCCGACTCATGGAGTGGCCTCCACGGCCCTGGCTAGCGCTTCGGTCACGAGGCGACGGGCCTCCTCCAGATCGCCGTTCAGGGTGCATCCGGCCGCTTTGCTGTGACCGCCGCCCCCGAAGACCTCTGCCACCTGGCGAACATCCACGTCCCCGGTGGATCGCAGGCTGACACGGATGACGCCCGGCTCCCATTGTTTCAAAAAGGCCACCGCCTGCACACCGATGATGGACCGCGGGAAGTTGATGATCTCCTCGGTGTCTTCAGGTCGCGCGCCGCTTCGATCGAACGCCTCCTGATCGACCTCGACCATGGCGATGCGACCACCGAGCTCGAATCGAAGTGTTCTCAGGGCTTCGCCCAACAACTGAATCGAGGCGGCGTTCTTGCGACCGTGAATCCACTTCGCCACCTGGGCCGGCTGTGCGCCGGCCTGCACCATTTCGGCCGCCGCGACAAAGGCCCGTGTTGTGGCGTTCGAGTATCTGAAATCACCGGTATCGGTGGACAACGCCACAAAGGCGTTTGTAGCGGCTGATGGAGTCGGCTCTACTCCGGCGGCCTTGAACATGCGCCACACCATCTCGCCCACTGCGGGCGCCTCTTCGTCCACATAGTTCACCTCGCCGAATCTCGGGTTCGCCGGGTGGTGGTCGATGTTCAGAATCGGCAGAAGATCCAATCCCTCGAATCCCGCTCGGTCGACCGAGGGACATTCGAGAGTGACGACAAGATCGAAGGCACCGGGAAAATCAGCCGGAAGCGAGTCCGACACCACGACTGATTCTGCGCCCGGCAGGTCAACCAGGCTCGGCGGGGCAACATCGTGATTGATCACGACGGCCTCGACGCCGAGGGCGCCTATCAGCTCAGACAGCGCGAGTTCGGAGCCGAGCGAATCTCCGTCGGGTCTCCGGTGCCCGGTCAACAGCGCACGGGTCGAACGTTCGAGCCTCTCCACCGCCAGCCGAGCTCCATCCTCTGTCATGCCGATTCTCCGCCGTTTTCCTCGTCCACGGGCGGTTCGTCGGTCTGGAGACTTTCGAACAGTCGTTCCATGCGGTCCCCGTACTCATAGCTCGTATCGCGGAGGAACTCGAGGGACGGCACCGTGCGCAGCCGCATCCGGCGGCCAAGTTCTCGACGAATGAACGAGGATGCGGCGGTGAAGCCGTCCGCTGCCTGGCGTTCGCGTTCAGCATCGCCGAGCACCGAAAAGAAGACTCGGGCATGGGAGCGGTCCGGGGTCAGGCGGATCGTCGAAACGGTGACGTCGGTGAGCCGGGGGTCGTTGACTTCGAAGCGGAGCAGATCTGAGAGGACGGCGCGCAGCTCACCTTCGAGGCGCTGATTTCGATCGAATGATTGAGTCTTCATGGCGTTTGAACCTCCGCCCATGGGGACCGCTCAGATCTGAATGATCTCCACGTCCCAGTCCAGGACGTTACCGCTCCATGTCTCGTGTACCGTTTTCTCGACCCGCTGCAGCCGTGACTCCACATCGACCGGATCGGTGGACAGCGCGCTGATGGCGAAGCCGGCTCGCTGATACAGATCCTGCCGATCGGACTCGATGACCAATACCTGATGCCGGTTTCGGATGCGGTCCACGAGCTTTCGCGTGGAACTCCGCTTCTGTTTCAGGCTTCTGGCTTGGGGTGTGTGAACCTCGAGCTTTGCAATGCCCACGTAGATATTGTTGTCCATCTTCAACTTCGCGCCGGGAGACCCGGGTTCGATGATCCTCGGCTGAATGCCGGGTCAATTCGTAAAAACGCCGTTTTTAAACTGCGGCTCCGAACGCTAGAGTTCTGGGGCCACTTCCACCATTTTAAAGGCCTCGATGACGTCGCCCGGCTTGATGTCCTGGTACTTGTCCAGGCCGATTCCGCAGTCGAAACCCTGCCGCACCTCGGAAGCGTCGTCCTTGAACCGCCGCAGCGACGTGATCTGGCCTTCATACACCACCACATGGTCGCGGAGCAGCCGAGCCTTCGCATTGCGGGTGATCAGGCCGTCGAGTACGTGACTGCCTGCGATGGCGCCGATCTTGGGCACCCGGAAGATCTCTCTCACCTCCGCATGGCCAAGTTCTTCCTCGCGGTAGGTCGGGGCCAGCAGGCCCACCATGGCATTGCGGATATCGTCCACCAGGTCGTAGATCACGGTGTAGAGGCGGACATCCACTTGTTCGGTGTCCGCCAGCTCCCGGGCGGTCCGTTCCGGACGCACTGAGAACCCGATGATGATCGCGTTCGATGCGGAGGCCAGCATGACGTCGTTTGTCGTGATGGCTCCCACAGAACCCTGTAATACGTTGATCTTCACCTTTTCGGTGGACAGGGCGTTGAGGGTCTCGCGCAAGACCTCCACCGAACCCTGGACGTCCGCCTTGACGACCACGTTGAGCTCCTCGACCTCGCTCTCGGCGATCTGGTCGAAGAGGTTTTCCAACGAGACTTTTCGGGTGCTGGAGAGGCCCTCTTCCTTCTCTCGAGCGGAACGATAGTTGGCAACCTCGAGGGCCTTGGCCTCGCTCTCCGTACCCTGCAGAATGTCGCCCGCCGCGGGCACTTTGTCGAAACCGATGACCTCCACCGGATCCGACGGCCCGGCCTGGTCGATGCGACTGCCCACGTCGTCGGTGATGGCGCGGACGCGACCCCAGGTGGACCCGCAGAAGAAGTATTCGCCGATCCCAAGGGTGCCCTGCTGGATCACGACCGACGCGACGATGCCGCGGCCCTTTTCCTTGCGGGCCTCGAGGACCACGCCACGTGCCGGACCTTCGTAGCTGGCCTTCAGGTCCTTCATTTCGGCCACCAGGAGGATCATATCCAGCAGGTCGGAGATGCCCTCGCCGGTCTTGGCCGACACCGCAACCGACTGGACCTCGCCACCCCAGGCTTCCACCAGGACCTCGCGTTCCGCCAGCTGCTGTTTGACCCGGTCCGGGTTGGCGTTCGCCTTGTCGATCTTGTTGACGGCGACGATGAGTGGAACGTTCGCGGCTCGAGCGTGATTGATGGCTTCGTCGGTCTGGGGCATCACGCCGTCGTCGGCCGCGACGACCAGCACCACGATGTCCGTCACCTGCGCTCCCCGGGCGCGCATCTGGGTGAATGCCTCGTGACCCGGTGTGTCCACAAAGACCACGACCCGGCCGTCGTCGGTGGTGATGCGCGATGCACCGATGTGTTGCGTGATACCGCCGGCCTCCTGCTCAGCGACCCGGGTTGACCGGATGCTGTCGAGCAGGGACGTTTTGCCATGATCCACGTGACCCATTACGGTGACGACGGGGGGGCGCGGCTCCGCCGGACCCGTGAGCTCTTCGCTCTCCTCGCGCTCGTACTCCAGGACCTCTTCGGCAGATGCCACCATCGCTTCGATGCCGAGATCGCTGCAGATCTCTTCGGCGAGTTCGTGGGGAAGGGCCTGGTTGGTGGTCACCATCACGCCCTTCTGAATCAACAGCCCCAGCAGTTCCTTGGCGGTGACGTTGAGTTTCTCCGCCAGCTCCCTGGCGGTGACCATCTCCGATAGGATGATGGGCCCTTCGGGCTTCTCGCCATCCTTGAATTGAATGGTGCGAGAGGGGCGCGGCGGCGCCGGCCGACCGTCGTCACGTTGTTGGCGGCGACGTCCCTTCTTGCCAGGCCGACCCCCGGTTGGCCGGGGTGAAGGTCGGTTTGTCGTTGCGCCGTCCTGTTGGCCCTTGAGCTTCTGCTCTTCGAACTTGTTGAGCAGCTCGCGGATTTCCTGGGCGTCGGCGGCCGCCTTGGCCTTGCGGCCGCCGGTGGCCCGGCCTTCCTTGCGACGTTTTTCGGCGAGCTTCTGCGCCTCGAGGCTCTCCCTGATCTCGGCCGGGGACAATTCTCGCAGGCTCTGCTCGAGAGGGGTCTTGGCCCGGATGGGACGGACCCGTTTGGGCGACTCTTCCTCTTCGGTCGAGCGGTCCGCGGTCAACTCCGCCTCGGTGATCTCGAACTCCGGCTTGACCTCCGCCTCGGCCTCCTCTTCGGTCGAGGGGGTCGCCCCTGTCTCGGTCTCGGGCTCGGCGGCGGGTTCACTTTCGACGGGCATCTCGATGGCGGCCTCGGTCTCGGCGACCGCTTCTGCGACCTCGTCCTCAGCAGCCACATCGGCGACGTCCGTCGCCTCCTCCGCCTCGACCTCTTCGATGCTCTCGAGGGTGTCCGTGGGAGCGTCGTCCTTCACGTCCTCGGTTTCGTCGCCGAAGACCTCCGGGGCGAATTCGAGAATCTCCTTCTCGGTTTCGACCACCTGCCGACGTCTCCGCTTGGCCATCCGGTCCCGAGCGGTACTGGTGGTGGCCTCTTCTATGCGAGCCTCGGATCGGACGATGACCTCACGTGGGCGCTTCTGAAGAGTCTCCCCGGTGATGATCGATCGCACCGTCGACAGATCAAGGGTATCTTCATCGCTGGTGACGCTCACGCCAATCGAGCGGAGTTTGAATATCAACTCCTTCGACGTGATGCCCATTGTCCGGGCGAGATCAACCACTCGAAGGTCCTGCATGCTCGTCTACTCCTCCCCGACCGGCGAATCGAGGGCCTCTGCGAGGGCTTCCTCGAGGGTCTGTCGGGTCATGTCCAGGAGCTTCTGGGCTGTCACCGGCCCAATCCCCGGAATGGTTGACAGCTCTTCGGCGTCGCGCGACAAAACGTCCTGAACAGTATGAATGCCGTGTCCCTCGAGCCGCTCACGCAACCTTTCTGTGAGCATCTCAAGTTCCTCGAGAGGGATCAGTTGGTCGTAATCGACTCCGCTGGACGCGGTTTCGACCTCGGGGATCTCCTCCTCCTCGGTCACACCCTCCATCTCGCGCAGCATCGACGCCAGCGCCGAAGCCAACTCGTCCTTGACGGCTTCCTCGCTCTTGATCTCGATCCGGCAGTCAAGCAACCGGGAGGCGAGTCGCACGTTCTGGCCCCTCTTGCCAATGGCCAGCGAAAGCTGTTCGGTGCCGACAATAACGTCGAGCACGGTCTCGGTTGTTTCGTGGGTTACGACCTCGCCGTTCTCATCGACGACCGGGTTGCCCTCTTCGTCACGCGTGGGCAGTTGAATGGGCTCCTCGCGCACCGCCACCCGATTGATCTTCGCCGGTGCCAGCGCATTCTGCGCGAACGACACCAGATCGTTGTTCCACGGGATGATGTCGATCTTTTCGCCCTTCAATTCGCGGGTAATGGCCTGAACTCGTGAACCCTTGAGACCCACACAGGCTCCCACCGGATCCACGTCACGATCCTTGGAAAAAACGGCGACCTTCGCCCGCTCACCAGGCTCACGTACGCACTTCTTGATCATGACGGTGCCGTCGTAGATCTCCGGCACTTCCATTTCCAACAGCTTGCCCAGAAGGGCCGGGTCGGTTCGGGACAGGACGATCTGGGGTCGGCTCGCGTCCATCGTGACATCGACGACGACGGCGCGTACCCGGTCTCCCTGGCTGTAGCGCTCGTGACGGACTTGGTGGTTGCGGGGGATGATGCCCTCAGTGTCTCCGAGTTCCACGATGATCGATCCTCGGTCCACCCGCTTGACGATGCCGTTGATCATCTCGTGATAGCGATCCGAATAATTGCGAAATACAACCGCTCGTTCGGCCTCGCGGACCCGCTGGAACAGAACCTGGCGGGCTGACTGGGCCGCGATCCGCCCAAGCTGTGATGTGTCGAGGGGCTCGAGCTTGATTGCCATTCCGAGTTCCGCGGCGGGGTCGAGTTCTCTCGCCTGCTCGAGAGTCATGTGGATCTCCTCGTCGAACTCGAACTCCTCGTCCTCGGATTCGTCCACAACGTCTTTGACGGTCCAGCACACCACTTCGCCGCTCTCCGGATCGATCTCGGTGAGCACGTTGCGTTCCCTGTAGTGCTTCCGCGCGGCCGACGAGATGGCTTCGGCGATCGCGTCGATCAGCTTCTCGGGTTCGATGTCGCGTTCTGCAGCGACCTGGCGAACCAGCGTGTTGATGTCCAGCTTCATGGCCGGTTCTTCCCTTTCTTCTTCTGCTTCTGCATGATGTGGTTCCAGTCCACCTGGAGCCTTGCCTCGAAGATCTCGTCCAACGGCAGGGCGACATCTTCACCGCCCTCGGTCTTGATCACGACCTCGTCTCCATCGGGACCGACGAGATGACCTTCGACCACCCTGTGAGTGCGGAATGACGGTTCCATGCGGATCTTCACCGGGCGGCCGGCGAATTTCTCGAAGTCGCTTCGATCGAACAGCTTACGATCGAGGCCTGGAGAGGAGACCTCGAGAGTGTAGGTGTGCTGAATCGGATCCGACACGTCGAGGACCGCCGACGCCTGCCGTGACACGGCGGCGCATTGGTCCAGGGTGACCCCATCCGGTCCGTCGACGATCAGCCGAAGGACGGTCTTCGAGCCACTGCCAACCACCTCGGTGGCCACCAGGTCGAGACCCTCGTCCGCAACGAGTTCGCCGAGTTCCTGTTCGATGTTCGAATCCAATCTCATTTTTCCTCTCGCAGCATCAAAAAAAGTGGGCCAAGGGCCCACCTTCTTTCGAAAGCAGCGGGAGAGATATACCACAGGAGTCGGTGAAACGCAAACCAAGTGGAGGCCCGAGATGGACCTTCTCCGAATGTGTGAATCTCCATCTAAGATCATATTTTTCAGTTATTTGAACACCGGTGCTACAATCTCGTCATGTCGTGGATGATGGACGAGATCGGGCTTCGTGACGGAGCCGTGAGCTTCCGGGATTTCATGGAGTTGGCGCTCTACCATTCCCGACACGGCTACTACAACTCGAAACGACCGCGATACGGTCGCCATGGTGATTTTTTGACGGCGCCCTCCGCCTCTGGCGTGGTATGGCCGGATCCTCGCCCGAGTTCTCCGATGGGCCACGGACACCGCTGGATCGATGGTATTTGTGGACGTGGCGTCCGGGGACGGGTCTCTGATTACAGCCATTCTTGCTGATCCTCGGTCACGGGCCGACGGTCTGCGGGAAATCGTTTCGGTGGAACGTTCCCCGGCAATGCGGGCGATCCAGATGAAACGTTTTGTTGGGTCCGTGGTGCCGGTGAGGGTCGTGTCTTCGATTGAAGAACTGGGTGAGGTCGCAGGTCCCCTGATGCTTCACGCGTCAGAGCTCTATGACGCCATGCCGGCACACCGGGTCGTGTGCCGCGACCACCACCTTCGGGAGTTCTTCGTTCAACGGGATGGGAAAGAGTTGGGATGGCTTGAATTGGACGCCGAACGAGCGACTTGAAGGGTACTTCCGCTCTCATTCTGTGGAACTGGTTCCGGGTCAGATCGCCGAGGCCAACCTGGAGGCCGAGCCCTTCCACAACCAGCTCCTCTCGGCGGCGGGCGACGACGGATTGGCGCTGATTCTGGACTACGGTTATCCGGCTCGGCGCCTCTACAACCCCAGGGGCAGGGCCGGAGGTTCGCTGGTGGCCTATCGAAACCACCGGTTGGTCTCCGATCTCCTGGCAGATCCCGGCCTCCAGGACCTCACCGCACACGTCAATTGGGACGATCTCCGCCGTGCGGCGGGTGGCGTGGGTTGGCGGGAGATCGGTCTGTGGCCGTTGGCCGAGTTCCTGGTCCGGGCTGGGCTGGCGGCGGAGGTGGAGAGCGAGGGCCTGGGGATGGAGGCCGATCTCGACGCCTACACAGTCACCGAACGTCAGGAGATCAAGCGACTCGTCGACCCGGACGGGATGGGCTCCGATCTGAAGATGTTGGTCCAAGGCCGCGGTGCTTTGGCTGATATCGCCGAGGACCTGTTCGCCGAGCAGGCCTAACCCGCATATCTCACCAGCTTCCAACTGCGGCCGACGATGCGCAGCGCCCAGCGGTGCTTTCTCACCTCGGGGTGCTCGACGTACTGTCAAGTACGACTCCGCTCCCCTTGGATCGCAAACCCCACTCGGCACCACCCCTCGTCGTCCTCGCGACGAAACCCGGTGAGATATGCGGGCTAATCCCGGCGGCCGCTCGCAACTGTTGCATTCCGCTCTCGGTAACCCCAACGCGCCGATTCTCCGGCCGCGCTCCCCGTGAGGATGCCAGGCACGCCGATTCGCTCCAACGGGACGAATCGGTGTGTCGACATTGGCGAATCAGGATGCCAGGCACCTCCGAGGGAGGCATCATTTTTCTCCATGCGCTCCCCGTGGTTGCCACCCTTTGCATTGTTCGGGTTGGCCGCCGCCCGACCTGAGTTCAGAGTTCAGAATTCAGACCCATCCGCCCGGATCGTCATTGTGGAGGAGCCTTGGGCCTGCATAAGTGCGTTGAATCAGTGCCAAGTTTGCAGCCGAGACGGCCGCACCACAATGGCCATCGGCCCGCGCGTACGCTTCGATTGGCTGAATTCGACGCGCCCATCTCCCCGAAGCGCTACCCGAGGTCGCCCCCTTTAACATTGTTGGGACCTCAACGAGGTGGATTTCTCAATGCCTTGAATCCCAACAATGTTAAAGACGGCACGCCCGGTCAACGCGCCCTCCCCGCCACCGGGTGGGCAGGTGGTTTCGTTCTTCATTCTTCGTGCTTTGTTCTTTGTTCGGTAACGGTAACGGGCTTCCGGCGTCGCCTCCGGCTACGCCGTGACACGCGGGCTCGGACGCGGAGGGCGGGGGTGTTCCATGTTCCTTGTTTCTTGCTCCCGGGTGGGAGGGCGGGGGGATCAGTCTTCGATCTCGCCTGCGAGTTCGGCGAGGACCCGCTGCACCTCGGGAATCACCTCGGCCAGGGGCACCATCCGTTTCTCACCGTCCCGCCGCAGTGACATCTCCACCTGACCCTCGGCCAGACCCCGCTTGCCGACCACGACCCGCACCGGGAAGCCCACCAGGTCGATGTCGTTGAATTTCACACCAGGGCGCTCGCTGCGGTCGTCGTACAGAATGTCCAGTCCGGCGTTGACACACTGCTCGTAGAGTGTGTCGGTCGCCGCCACGACGTCTTCCTTGTCGGAATTCAATAGAACGAGCACGACCTCGAATGGCGCCAATGGCAGGGGCCACACAATGCCGTTATCGTCGTGATTTTGTTCGACGGCAGCTGCCGCGGTTCGGCCGACGCCCAGGCCGTAGCAGCCCATGATCATCGGCTGTTCCTGACCTTCGGCGTCAAGGAAGGTGCACTTCATGGACTTGGAGTACTTGGTGCCGAGCTTGAAAATGTGACCCACCTCGATGCCTCGTTTTTCCACCATGGTGGCGGCGCAGCTCGGGCACGGGTCGCCGGCCCGGGCGAGCCGCACATCGGCTACATCGGTGGGTTCGAAGTCGCGGCCGGGGACCACCCCGACCAGATGGGTGTCGGCGGCGTTGGCACCGGTGGCTGCGTGCTCGAGATCCATGACGGTGGGGTCCGAGATGATCCGCACCCCTGCCAACCCGACGGGACCGGAAAATCCCTGTGGCCCACCGGTCAGGTCCTCGATCTTCTGCTCTGTGGCGAGCTGAAGATGGAGACAGCCGATCAGATTCTTGAGCTTGATCTCGTTGACCTCCTGATCGCCGCGGATGAGCACCGCGACGAATTCCTCGTCGGTCTCGAATATCAGAGTCTTGATCAGATGTGCCGGGTCGACACCCAGGAACGTCGCCACGTCTTCCACCGACCTCATATCGGGAGTGGTCACCGAACGAGGTTTGTCCTCCGCATCAAGCGGCCACTGCGGAGCGGCGCTGAGGGTTCCGGTGACGGCCTTCTCCGAGTTCGCCCCGTAACCACACTCGGGGCAGGAGATGACGGCGTCCTCACCGGTGTCCGCGAGCACCATGAACTCGTGCGATTCCGAGCCTCCGATGTTGCCGGTGTCCGCCTCCACCTGGGTGAAGGACAGGCCGCATCGGCTGAAGACCCTGCGGTAGGCTTCCTCGAAGGCGCGATACGCCGTGTCCAGGTCGCCGTCGTCGGCGTGGAAAGAATAGGCGTCCTTCATCAGGAACTCCCGCCCTCTCATGAGCCCGAACCGCGGTCTGATCTCATCCCTGAACTTGTCCTGGATCTGATAGAGGTTGACGGGCAGCTGCCGGTAGGAGGTCACGACGCCGCGGACGATGTCGGTCACCACTTCCTCATGGGTTGGACCGAAACAGAAATCGCGCCCGTGACGGTCCGTGATCCGAAGAAGCTCGGGTCCATACTCACGCCAACGCCCCGACTCTTCCCAGAGCCCGGCGGGTTGGACCGCAGGCATGACGATTTCCGACGAACCGGCGCGATCCATTTCCTCGCGGATGATGGCTTCCAATTTCACCAAAACCCGCCATCCCAGTGGCAAATAGTTGTAGATCCCGGCAGCGACCTTGGAGATCATCCCGGCTCGGGTCATGAGTCGGTGCGATACGACCTCCGCGTCGGCGGGGTCCTGCCGCAAGGTGTGGATGAACGTCCGGCTCCATCGCATTCTTCGACTCCTTCCGGTGCGCGTGAGTGGGCCGCGCCGGGTGCCAGATCCAGCGACCCGCGACGCCTCCCGCCGGGCTGCGTCGGGTTTCGATTCGGAGCGCGTTAGAGCAGCGCGTCCAGCCTGGCGGCGAGACTCTTCTTGTCGACGACGCCGACGATGCGGTCCGCGATCTGGCCGTCTTTGACAAGCAGGAGGGTGGGGATGGCCTGGATTCCGAGCTGGGTGGCGATTTCCTTATTCGAGTCCACGTCCATCTTCGCGATCACTGCGCGCCCGTCGTACTCCTCGGCGATTTCCTCGACGATGGGGGCCACAGCGCGACACGGGCCGCACCACACCGCCCAGAAATCCACCAACGCCGGCGTTTCGGCTTCCATGATCATGTTCTGGAAGTTCCCGTCTGTTACCTCAACCGTCTTACCAGCCATCTTTTTTAGCCTCCGAAATTGTGGCCCGGGGACCCCGGGCTTGGACATGGTACTACAGAGTTCTCAATATGACTGTGTGGTTATTTTTAGCGCCGGCGGAGGTTGTCGAATCCTCCACTAAAAGCTTCGGTATGAGCGGCAAATACCCCCGATCTTCGAGGAGATCTCTGACTCTCTGCCGACTACTGCCGTTTGCCAATATCCTCGAGAATCACCCCGGCGACCTTGTCACCGTAGGCGATGGCGTAGTTCATGCCGCGATCCTCTGGGTAAATTTGAGCCATGCAGCACAGGTAGAGGTCCTTCACCGAGGTTCGCATGGAGGGGAGGTGATCGCCGTAGCCCTGGGTCACAACCGGCTGGGCATAATCGGCCCGATAGTGGTGACTCGCGAGAATCCACGACGAATCAAAGTCCGAGTTGATCCGGGCCAGTGCCGGAAGGTAGCTCTCCACGACCTTCGATTTTGGCTCACGGTACAGAGGATGATCTGGGAAGAGGTAATTGGAAATGTAGAGGATGTGTCGCCCGCCGTACCTCTCCCGAGGAATGTAATTGGTGTGCTCGATCAACCCGCCGAACGGCATCTCTGGATCGGCGATATTGAGCCAGTAGTACGGGGTGAGCGAGCGGTCCATTTCGAGGACCGTGCAGATGGCACTGGTGGCCTGGAGTTGTTCGAGCGCCGTCCGTTCGTCCGGGTCCAGCAGATGACCCGCGATCTGGAGATGGTCCGGAACCGGGGCCGCCACCAACACCAGATCGGCATGGTACGAGGACTTTCGGGTGACGAGGTCGAACCCACCATGTGATCGTTCGATGTTCTGCACCGGATCGCTGAGCTGGAACTCGCCGCCGTGGCGGTCAATTTTTGCCTCGAGTGCCTCCACCAGGCGGGCGAAGGAACCGCGCATGTAGCCGAGCCGTTCTCCCATCCCGGACTTGGATCGCGAGGTTCCCCTGAGGCGCATCTTTCCCCACAACCACACCATGGCAACCTGTTCCGCTCGGTCGGCGAATTTCTGATGGAAGAGGGGGCCCCAAACCACGTCCCAGACCCTTTTCCCTTGGTGACGCCGAATCCAATCGATGGCCGTCACCCGGTCGAATCGACTGGCGTCGGCGGTCTTCTGAAGATACAGGGTGGCCAGGACAAAGCGGATCTTGTCGACGATGGTGAGCGGTCCGAAGCGCAATAGGGATGTCGGAGTCCCAAAATCCCAGAGCCGACCGTCGGTCCAGATTCCCATCCGCGACGGCAGCCACTCGAGGAGCTGCCCGATCTCGAGTTCTTCTGCCAGAGCGATGATGGCCTCGTCCGACGTGAACAGGTGGTGGTAGAAAGCCTCCAGCGGCTCGCCGCCCACCTCGAGGCTGCGGGCGAGCCCGCCGGGACGCGGGTAGCGTTCAAACAGGCGGACCCGATATCCTCGTTCACAGAGGCGAAGACTGGCGGTCAAACCCGCCAGGCCCGCGCCGACTACGGCAATTTCGACCATGGCACAACGCTATCGGAGCCACGCTATTCCGTCAAAGAAGGCCGCGCCATTCTACGCGGCCTACTTTGGTGTACTCGGAGTGGTCTTGCCCTTCCTCGGCCCCTTCCTCCAGGATCGAGGCGTCACCGCGGTGGGCATCGGGCTCATCACCGCCCTCTTCTCGTTGGGGAAGATCGTCTATGCGCCGAAACTCGGTTCGCTGGTGGATCGCGGCTTCTGGTTTCGGGGTCTTCTTTCGCTCCACCTGATGCTCTCGGTCGCATTCGCGGCCGCACTGGGTTGGCTCGAGGGCCCATGGCTGCTCGGTGGCGCGTTCTTCATTATCGGCTTGGGTTACGGCACGGTGCTACCGCTGATCGAGGCGGCGATTCTCGAACGCTTGCCCGCGGGTGGCTACGGTCTGCTCCGGTTGTGGGGCTCGGTCGGTTTCGTCCTGGTGGCTGGGCTCGCGGGCGGCGTCATCTCGCGAGTTGGGATGAGCGGGTTCCCGGTGCTCTTGACAGGGATGTTGATCGCACTGGCGATGACCTGCCTGCCGTTCGAGGTCTCCGCCCGTCCTGTTCGCGCCGCATCACGGGGTTCGATCCCAGCGGTCGTGTGGTGGCTCCTCGCCCTTCTGACCATGAATCAGATAGCGCACGGTCCCTACTACGCGTTTTTCTCAGTCCATCTCAGGTCAGCCGGTTACGGAACGCTTGCTCTGAGCGCAGCCTGGTCGTTGGGTGTGCTGGCAGAGTTGGCGGCGTTCCTGGCCGGAGGGCGTCTCGAACGGTTCATGGGACATCGTCGGCTGCTCGGGCTGGCCCTGGCCCTGGCCCCGCTGCGGTGGCTGTTGCTGGCTCTACCGCCGACGGTCAGCACGGTGGTGCTGGCCCAATTCGGCCATGCCACAACCTTTGCCCTGGTACATCTGGCCGGTGTCCAGGTCGTTCAGGCGAACGTCCCGGCCGGCGCCGTGCGCAGAGCGCAGGCCCTGTATTCGGGGCTCTGCTTCGGCCTTGGAATCGTCACCGGATCTGCGCTGGCCGGCCCGCTCTACGGTGCCGTTGGCGGACGTGGGTCTTATCTCGCGGCTGCGGCACTGTCGGTCGTCGTTTTTTTGGGCTGGCTCCCATTGTCGAAGAGACTAGGGGCCGGGGACTGACATGTTGGAAGTTGTCCCAGCCCTCCCGGGGCGGTGTGGGCGCGATGGGCGAGTGTGCCGTCCAAGAGAGTCGAATGTTGAGAGTTGAAAGTCCCCGCCCACCCGGAACGAAAGGGCGCGACAGGCGGGCGTGCCACTTCTGACACTTTCGGGTGGGCTCGGGGTCAGATCGTGGATCGCGTGGGGTCCCGAAAGTGTCAGGGGTGGCAACCTCGGGTAGGGCCATGGGGAGATGGGCACGCTCAATTCAGTAGATCGAACCGAATGTGGACCGGTGCCTGGCACCGGCCCGAGCGTTCGGAACGCGCTTGATGGTGGCACGCCCGCTCATCGCGCCCACCCCCTATTCGGGTGGGCGGTGGAATCTGAAATCTGCAATCTGCAATCTGCAATTTGCAATCTGCAATTCGTAATGAGTGGGTAGGCGGTCAATTCCCTAGAAAATCACGTAGTTCACGTAGAACTGCTCGATGGGGATTTCCTTTTCGACGAGCCTGGCGGCCATCTCCGGTGTGATTCGGAAGGTGCCCGCGGCCTTGCCGGAGGTTTGGATCATCTCGAGTTCCACCGCTTTCGGTGCGATGTCGGGCTGGAGCCGATGGATAAGAGCGTACGACTCCGTGACGATTTCGAGGGCCTCGAAAACCTCGCGCTGGTTGTCGGTCACCGTTTGGACAAAGAAATAGCTCGGCTGTGTCCCGGCGCTCGTCCGATAGATCAAGAGGTTGCGGTCGTCAAAGACCTTGTGGAACGCCTCTTTCACGCGCTCGTCGTGGTAGAGCTCCGTTTGGAGCTTGATTCCGGGCGTGGGCGTCGGAGTCGGAACAGTCCTGATACCGAGTTCCGCTGAGTCAACACCGGCGTCGATGGATGTTACCTGACCGAGTGACTGCCTCGGTGTCGGCGTTGGAATTGGAGTGCCTTCCATGGACAGTTCTTCGAGCAGGAATGCATCGCCGTATCCCTGCTGGTTGTACCGCTGGGTCTCCACCAGGTTCACCTGACTGACCGGGTAACTGGCGACAGTGCCGGTGATCAGGGTCAATATCGCATTGGGGCCTTCCACCCGAACGGGCGCTTTGCAGGCGATCTTGCTCCCGTTCTTGAGAATCACAACATAGCCGGTCGCCATGGCCGCGGTGGCCGTGGCGAGGCAAAGCACGATACAAGAACCAATTACGAGACGTCGCATGGCGAGACCTCCATCGATGATCGATAATAACTGCAACCCCACACACCTCATTGTGCCATTTCGGCCCTCAAATGATGCCGCCACGCCGAGATTTACCGCCAGTGCCGGGTTCCATCCGCGCTGTGGATAGAATGCTCATCAATTCGCTGCGGGACCGGGTTCCGGTCTTGCGATAGAGCCTCTTGAGGTGGTCACGCACCGTGTGTTCGCTGATGGCGAGGTCGTGGGCCATGTCCGTGGTGCCGAGACCCTCGAGCAGAAGACCGATGACCTCCTGTTCCCGCGGACTGATCCCGTGGCGGGCGCAGAATGCCTCGAGAAAGAGGCTCGGAAGAGCCGGCAGCGACTGAAGGAAGACCAGAATTCCGACGTCATCCTGCCCGTCGCCGAAGTTGGCTCGCATGATCTCGCAGGCGAGGACCGATGCATCGGCGAGCACCAGGGTGGTGGTCCAGGGGAGTTGGGTGACCCGGCCATCCAAGACCTTTTCGACCATCGACCAGATCCTCATGAACATGGGCTGCGATCGTTTCCCGGAGGACTCCACTTCGAGATCGTCCTCGGTCTGACGGGAGAGCAGCCGGTCCGCCGGAGGGTTGGCGTAGGCGATGTCGCCGGCGCTGTCGAAGAGCAGCACCGCGCTCGTCGTGGTGTCGAGCGCTCCCTGCAACAAGGAGGCCTGTTGGGAGTAGCGACGGCTGAACAAAAACTGCCGGAGGGCGAAGTTGAAGATGACCGAATGCCGATCGTCCACCGAAGACACACCGCCCAGGTGAATCGCCCCTGTGAAGGACGGAAGGTCGAGAGGAACGGTGAGACGCTGCCCGCTTCGTTCCCCTATCAGGTATCGCTGTTCCTGACCCGACGCGGGTGTCATCTCGAGCTCGACCCATTCCGCCCCGGTCAGGCTCTGTATCAGCTCGAGCAGCTCGTTGAGGTCGGGGTCGCCCTGTGGAGGACACTTGTGGTGAAGCAGAATCGAAGCCATGTCAACCCGTTATTATACACCTCGGATGTCCCGATGGAGAACCGCCGGGAGTCCGGAACCCCTTGACCATCAACGCCCTGTAACCTAGACTCCCTCCCCTATGCTTGAGACGTTGCAGGAACGTCTGGCACGGGTCACGAAGACGCTGCGCGGTGAGGGGCATCTCACCGAGTACCACGTGGAAACCGCCCTCAGGGAGATCCGACTGGCCCTCCTCGAGGCCGACGTGAGCGTCGAAGTGGTCACGCGCTTTATCGACCGCGTGCGTGAGCGCGCGGTCGGTCAGGAAGTCCTCAATTCGGTGACTCCGGCCCAGTTGGTCACCAAGATCGTCAACGACGAGCTGGTGGGCCTGTTGGGGAGCGAAACGACCGAGCTGGATTTCAAGGGCCGTCCGGCAGTCATCATGCTTGTGGGACTGCAGGGATCGGGTAAGACCACGACCGCGGCCAAATTGGCCCGATGGATCAAGGCCTCGAAGGGGCTGTTCCCGCTGCTGGTACCGGCCGATACGTCGCGGCCCGCGGCCCGCGAGCAGCTGCTGATTCTGGGCGAACAGGCGAAGATACCTACCCTTGACACCCGTGAGATGGACGATCCGGAGGCGATCGCCAGGCGCGCCCTCAAGGAAGCCACGATCAAGGGATACCAGGTGCTGCTCTTCGATACCGCGGGGCGGCTGCACGTGGACGACGATCTGATGGACGAGATCGGCCGTCTCAAGGAGATCCTCAAGCCGAAGCACATCCTCTTCGTGGCCGACGCCATGACCGGCCAGGATGCGGTGCGGTCGGCTCGTGCCTTCCACGAACACTTGGATATCACGGGGGTCGTGCTGACCAAGCTCGACGGCGACGCCAAAGGTGGCGCTGCGCTTTCGGTTCGCGAAGTCGTCGGCCGCCCGATCGTCTTCGCTGGAGTCGGCGAACGCCTCGAGAATCTGGAGCAGTTCCACCCCGATCGAATGGCGGGGCGCATTCTCGGAATGGGCGACGTGGCGACGCTGGTTGAAAAGGCCCAGGACGCGGTCGATGAGCGCAAGGCGCGGAGGCTCGAAGCCAAACTCAAGAAGAACAAATTCGACCTTGAAGACCTTCGCGACCAGCTCAGCAGCCTCAAGAAGATGGGGCCCCTCCACCAGGTGCTCGAGATGGTGCCCGGTATGAGCAACGTGATGCCCGGCGGTGGAGCCACAGAGGCTCAAGAGCACCAACTCCGTAGGATGGCGGCGAGCATCGACTCCATGACCCCCAAAGAGCGCCGGCACCCCCAGGTCCTGAATGCTTCGCGAAAGCGACGGATCGCCAAGGGGTCGGGCACCAGCGTCGAGGAGATCAATCGTCTCTTGCGCCAGTACGGCCAAATGCGTAAGCTGATGAAACGTCTGGGCAAAGCAGATGCCCGGACACTGAAACGGCAGCTTGGAATTCGCTAATCAAAGCAACTGCAACGACCAGGAAGGACAATTGAAATGTTGATGATCAGACTGCGGCGTGGTGGCGCCAAGAAGAACCCAATCTACCGCGTGGTGGTGTCGGATTCTCGCAGGACACCGAACGCCAGATATATCGAACAGGTGGGTTTCTACAATCCCCACACCGAGCCGCCAGAGATTCGGATCGACCTCGAAAAGGTGGAACACTGGCGCAGTGAGGGCGCAGGGGTGTCTGAAACCGTTGCGTCGCTGATTCGTAGAGCGCAAGGTCAGCCAGAGGCGTGAATCCGCGTCACGAAAGGAGCTCCCTGTGAGTGCGATGAAGGACCTTCTCGAAGAGATTGCGAAGGCGCTGGTGGACAACCCTGAAGATGTCCACGTCACAGAGGTTGAAGGGGAGCAGACAACGGTCCTTGAGCTTCGGGTGCGGAACGATGATCTCGGGAAAGTGATCGGCCGTCAGGGCCGGACGGCGCGCGCCATGAGGACCCTTCTCTCGGCCGCAGGAATGAAAGTCCACAAACGTTTTGTGCTCGAAATCCTCGAGTAGTCCTCCGCCGTCCGACGCCGAGTGGCTCATCGTCGGACGGGTGGGGAAGCCCCATGGGGTGCATGGTGACGTGCTGGTGGATATCGACACCGATTTTCCCGAGCGGTTGCAGGACGGCGTTGAGTTCGGGCTCGGTGAAGAGACCGGACCGGCGGAGTTTCACCGGGTCTTTCGTGTCCGCTACCACAAGCGTTGTTGGCTCTTGTCGGTGAAGGGTATCCGCGACCGCGATACGGTCGAGTCGTGGCGGGGCCGTTTCCTGTTTCTGCCCGAGCTCGAGCGCAAAGACCTTCCGGAGGGTTTTTACTATGAGCACCAGCTTGTGGGCCTGACCGCGTTCTCGACCTCGGGTGAACCATATGGCGAGGTCACGGCAGTCCACCCCGAGGGCGGGCAGACTCGGCTGGCCGTCCGCTACGGTGGAGACGACTTCCTGGTGCCGTACGTGCCGGAGATCGTCGTCCAGGTTGATCTCGAGGCGGGCACGATCGTCCTCGATCCACCCGACGGACTGTTGGACGACAACGAGGTGATTGCGGACTGAAACCCACACTCCTGGCCCTTTGTTTCTTTGCTCCGCCGTGATTCAATACTCACCCGCCGCCGTCGGATGCGGGATACCAGAGGCAACATCAATGCACTTCGAGATCGTCACCATCTTTCCTGAGTTCTTCGGTCCGTTTCGGTCGACCGGGATCCTCGGCAAAGCCGTGGATCGGGGGACCCTCAGACTCGACGTGCATGATCTTCGAGACTGGGCGGACAACAAATGGCGCCAGGTGGACGATGAAGCCTACGGCGGTGGCGCCGGCATGGTCCTCCAGGCTCCCCCCGCGCTGGCGGCCGTCCGTGAGCTCGAGTCGCGAGCGGGCGACGGACCTCGGACCGTGATGTTGACGCCCCGCGGCCGGGTCTTTGATCAGGCGGTCGCGCGGGAGCTGGCCGCAGCGGATCACTTGATCGTGCTGTGCGGGCGCTACGAGGGCTTCGATGAACGGATCGCCGATATCCTCCAGCCGGACGAAATCTCCATTGGAGACTTCGTACTGGGCGGCGGTGAAGTGGCCGCCATGGTTCTTGTCGAAGCCGTAGCTCGCTTGATCGAGGGGGTTGTCGGCGATCCCGACTCGGTGACCGACGATAGTTTCACCGGGGGGCTCCTGGATCATCCGTGTTACACCCGTCCGCCCGAGGTGGAGGGACGTGAGGTGCCGGAAGTTCTGCGTTCAGGTCACCACGAGGCCATTCGGCGGTGGCGTCTTGAACGGGCGGTGGAGGACACCGTAACCCGCCGGCCGGATCTGGTAAATGACAACTGGGATGTGTACTCGGACGAGGTCCGGTCGATGATCCGGAGCTTTGGTGGGGCACCACGCCCGAAGGGGCATCCGACGTCGTCGGAATGAGGGATGAGATTCATGAAAATGTTCACTCGATCAATGGCAGTGTTGGTGGCGCTGATCGTGCTCACCACCGCCACCGCGAGCGCCCAGGGCAGGGGCCCCGAACCGGTGTTCGGCGTGAAACTCATAACCGACAGGGAGCCGCTGGTGGCTGGTGGCTCCGCGAGGTTGGCTGTGGTCCTCACCGTGGACCGCGGCTGGCATGTCAACTCCGACGAACCCGGGGACGAGTTTTCCATGGCGACCACGGTGGATTGGCACGTGCCCGATGGCTGGTTGGTGAACACGGTGTTCTTCCCGGATGGCGAGCGCCTGAGCTTTGAGTTCTCTGACGCACCCATCGAGGTGTGGCAGGGCCAGACAGTCATTGTTGCCGACGTCTCACTGCCGGCCACCGCCTCGGGCCCGACAGACGTCGCGGTGACGCTCACCGCCCAAGCCTGCAATGACACCCAGTGTCTTCCGCCGACTCCGATCAAGGCTTCGATGAACATCGTCGTCGCTCCTTCCGGCGCACCGTGGCAACCGGTCAATGAGGCTCTTTTTGTCGCTCAGGTGGAGGAACCGGCCGCTCGGGACGACGGCTCCGACTCCGCCTTTGCCAACCGTTCATTGCCCTGGCTCATATTGACCGTGTTCTTTGCCGGCCTCGCCCTGAACCTGACGCCGTGCGTGTATCCGCTGATTCCCATTACGGTGGGGTTCTTTGCCAACCAGGCGAAGGAACGTCCCGGTGGCACTTTTGGTCTTGCCGTGGTGTACGTCCTTGGAATGTCGGTCACCTACTCTGTGCTGGGCGTCACCGCAGCCCTCACCGGCAAGCTCTTCGGGACTGCCCTTCAGAGCCCGATCGTTGTGGGGGCAATCGTCGCGGTTCTCTTGGCGCTCGCGGCCTCCATGTTTGGTCTTTGGGAGCTCAGGATTCCTGGATGGGCCATGCGGGCGTCAGGAGGAAGAAGTGGATATCTGGGAGCCCTGCTGATGGGCCTCGTTGTGGGGTTCGTGGCTGCTCCGTGCATCGGGCCGTTTGTCCTCGGACTACTCACCTACGTTGGTCAACAGGGCAGTCCGATGCTCGGATTCGTACTCTTCTTCACCCTCGCCATGGGATTGGGAGTGCCCTATTTGTTGCTCGGGACCTTCACCGGTGCGATGAACAAGATGCCGGCGTCCGGGGTTTGGATGGTCGGCATCCGCAAGATCTTCGGCTTCCTGCTCATCGCCCTTGCCATCTATTTCGCCCGGCCTTTCTTGCCGAACGACATGGCCGGCTGGGCCATGGGTCTGGTCCTCATCACGGGCGGTCTGTTTCTTCTTATCGTCGACAGAACCGGACACGAACAACCCACCATCGACCGCATGATGCGGTTGGTGTCGCTGGGCATGGTCTTGGCGGGTGTGTTCTATCTCCCGCTCGGTGGCCATGAGGCCGGGGAGCACCTGGAATGGCAGGCCTACGATCCGTCGGCCGTCGTTGCGGCCATCGCCTCGGGACAGCCCGTGATCATCGACTTCTACGCCGACTGGTGCGCCCCGTGTCGGGAACTCGATGAGCTGACATTCGCCGATCCTCAAGTGGCCGAGGAACTCTCGGGCTACGCCCGATTCAAGGTTGACCAGACCCGGTCCAACGAGATCGGAAATGAGGCGGCCAGCGAATTCGAGGTGATGGGCATGCCCACGGTCATCGTCTATTCCGACGGCGACGAACGATTCAGGATCACCGGTTTCGAACCGCCCGAACAGTTTCTCAAACGGCTCAAATAGGGCGCTGAATTCTCAGTTCTCAATTCTCAATTCTAAATTCCCGCCCAACCTCCCAACGCCCTGGCGGGGGGTGGGGGATCATTCAAAACTGAAAACTCAAAACTCTGAATAATATAGAGATAGACTGCTAGATTCTCAATTTTGAGTTCCCGCCCAACCTCCCCGACATTCTCGAGGGTGGGAGGGGGTCAATTCAAAATTCAAAATTCAAAATTAAGAATTTAAGATTGTGGACTGGTTCAGCTCTCGAGAACATCGCCGCCGGTGATCACCCGCTCGCCGTCGATCTGCCGGAGCCGCAGATATCCTTCGTCCGTCAGGCCGCTGAAGGTCCCTTCGACGACTTCACCGTTCCCCAGTCGCACCGCGATCTGGTCACCCTCGCGGTGGATCAGCCGGTTGCGCCACAGTCTGAGAGCGGGTCCAAAATCGGCGAGCCAGAGGTTGAGGTCCTTGACGAATCGCACAGCGATCTCCAGCATTCGGCCTTCAACTTCGGCATCGCCCACGATCTCGGCGAGAGAGATGGGAGGGTGAATCGGCGCTTCCAGGGGTTCCGTCACCGGTCTCAGGTTGACGCCCAGACCGACCGTCACGCAGGCGGAATCCCCCCGTCGGGAGTGGATCAGCAGACCGGCCAACTTATGTCCTGTGACAAGTATGTCGTTCGGCCACTTGATGGTTCCGTTGGTAACGCCGGCGGCCGCGATCGCTGAATGGGCAGCCGCCGCGGCGATCATCGGCAGCCGGAGCAGAACGTCGTCGCTCACGCCGGGGCCGAGCCAGTTCAGATACAGCCCTCCCGGGGGCGAATTCCATCGGCGAGCTCCTCGGCCCACGCCACGGCTCTGGGTGAAGGCGACCACCACCGTCGTCCGAAGACACAGACCCTCGTTGTCAACCTGCTCCATCAGGCGGAGGGCGGCAGCGTGTGTCGAATCCACAGCTTCGAAGACCGCCACATTGTCCACCTCTGAGGAGAGGCGATCGGCGAACTCTGATGCGAATTCTCTCAGTTGGTTCTCCCCTCCCGCCGGCCACCCCGAGACATGAGCAACGCGCCGATGGGTCGGCCGTCAGTTCTCGGTTTCGAACTCGGCCTCGAGTTCTCGGATCCGATCCCGCACGGCGACCTCAGCGACATCCGGGATGACCTCCCAGGCGACCTGTTCGATGCGGTCAGCGGCCAGCTCGAGAACGCGCCGGGCAATCCGGTCTACGTCCTCGTCGGACAGGGGCGCGGCCGGAACCACATCGCGGGTCTCATGTTCCTCGGTGGCGACGACGGACGGCAACTCGGGCTCGTCGTCGATCGGCGGGACCGGGGCCGTGTCGGCATCGGTGACGATGGGTGCCGGAGGTTCACGAAATGCCTCCTCCGGACTCTGGACCATGAAGTCATCGGACGGCTCGGTTGCGGCATCGATCCCGAGAGCGGCCAGCGGAGGAGTGGACTCGAAGGTCTCGGCCGACGGATCCACCTCGGGCTCGTCGTCAGAGTGCGAATCGCTGCGCTGGCTGCCCGGATGTCGGTCGTCGGTGGCCCCGAATGGATCGGATGGGCTGACGGGTGTTTCGTCCGTACCCACCTCCGCCAGATCTCCGAAGGGTGGTGGCACGTCAGAGAATGCATCGGCGAATTCTTCGTCGCTGTCTCCGGTGAACGGTTCCGCTTTGAAATCCTGGTTGCTCTCGAAGTCGAGCTCCTCGATGGAAACCTCGTTCCCATCGGATTGTGCCGCTTCGGCCGCGGCTTCCATATCCGCGAATCCACTGGTGGTGAAATCGATGCCGTCGTCTCCAGTCCCGTCCCCTTCACCGCGCGGGGCGGTCTCCGGCTCCAGTGGATCATCATCGAATCCGGCGGGCGCGAGCCGCGTTTCGAACTCCGGTTCGTCGGCCGGCGTGGCTCCGTCGGATCCGTCAAAGGTCGAATTCGCAACGAGGACGTCGTCCTGCGAGGCTTCCATCGCCACGTCTTCGGATGCTGGACTGAGAAGGGTGTCGACGGCGTCCACGAGGTGTTTGGCTTCGAATGGCTTGGTGACGATCTCGGAACAGCCGGCGGCCAGAGCCCGGTCACGGTCGAATGGCTCGAAGGTGCCCGACAGCAGGATGACCGGGATGTGCAGAGTGTCCGGGTTCGACTTGATTTCCTGGCAGACGTCGTAGCCATCGCGGCCGGGCATGATGATGTCGCAGATCACCAGCTCCGGTCTCATTTCGGCAAGCTTCTCCAGAAGCTCATCGCCGCTGGATAGTGACACGACGTTGTACTGCGTGTCGGCGAAGGTCAACTCCACGACCTTCTGGATGGTCAGACTGTCGTCAGCGAGAAGAATTGTCTTGATCATCTGAACTCCCCGGCAGCGTCGAGCTTCCGCGATCGCGCGCCCGAGTTCGCCGTCGTGCGCGCTTGTGGACTCAGTAATTATAGCCCGTGTCGCAATGGGGGCTCCATCCACGCTCCCGCGACCGGTTTCGGAGCTGCCGCCAGGTTGCCAGTCGGGCTCTGTGGAGCCCTGAGAGTCGTGCCGAAAGACGTGACGCATCGGCGATGACATCACCGGTCGAGAGGGTGGCAAGGCCCATGTCCTCGGCCTCCTGTGCCCCCAGGACAGGGGCCTTCAGAAAAATCCGCCGCGCGGCCGGCCATCCAACGGCCGCCGGGAGTCGAGTCGTTCCTCCCCAGCCGGTCACCAATCCCCGACGTACACCGGGGTGGGAGAATGTGGCGGAAGGACCGGCGACGATGCGGTCGCATGACAGGACGAGGTCGAACCCGCCACCGGAGCATGAACCCGCCACCGCCGCGATGGTGGCCGATGGGAATCTGTCCAGCCGGGCCATGACCGCGCGGCCTGACGCCGAATAACCAACGCTCGACATCTCGTCGAGGGAAGCGATTTCGGCGAGATGGGCACCGGCCAGAAAGATGCTGGGATGGGCAGAGGCGAGGATCAGTGGTTTTTGGGGAATTCGTTGCGCGAGCCTGTCCAGGCGCTCGACGATGTCCTCCATTGTCGCCAGCTCGAGTACCGGCGTCTCAAAGGTCAGGCGAACCCAGCTCGGCCCGTCATCAACCGTGATTCTGTCGGTCATGGCAGGTTGGCTCGGAGGAAATCCAACGCGCGCAGTGGACGTTCTGCTGCGGACCGAACAGTTCGGTCGAACCACTGGACTGCCGACGTGGGTGGCGGCTCCACCAGTTTCGCAAGCGGCCGGTTGCGGCAGGCGAGCAGAAACTCTACATCGTCCTCCTCCAAGCCTGACTCCCGAATCGGTGGCAGCACGCCGCCCAGGGCGAGGCTCCAGAACTGGACATACGCCACAACAATCGATGGTGGTACATCGGTAAGTAGCGCATCGAGCGCGGCAACCCCAAGCCGGAAACGACGGGGAGCCGGCTCGCCCAGGGGACAGAACGTGATCAGCAGCTCCGAGACCACAGCTGCCGCGGCGGAACGCTCCAATCCGCTGGACACCGGGTAGGACGAGGTCTTGAGGTCCACCTGCCGGATCGTGGCCATCTCCGCGTGGCGGGCGTGAAACGCAATCAGATGGACCAGCGACAGGATCTGGGTCGCGCCGGCCGTTGGGCTCTTGCCTCCACGTGCACCCCGCAGCACACCACGGACAACCCCCACCGAAGGCGTCAACAGCGACAAAATCAGGTCTCGGTCGCGGTAGGGGAGGCTGTCCAGCACCAGAGCGTCGTCGTCGATGAGAGCCACGGTGACATGGTAGCTGGAGAGGGCTCAGAATTCGAAATTCGAAATTCGAAATTTCCACCCACCCACCAGCTTTGTCATTCCGACCGAGGAGCCGCCAGGCGGCGACGAGTGGAGGAATCCCCTGAAGGAGGACGTGCCTGGGCGACGTCGGCGACTCTCTAGGGGCCCTGAGGATTTCTCGACTCGCTTCGCTCGCTCGAGACGACAGGGGTGGGGGTCTTTGGTTTTCGTTCTTTGTTCTGTGATCGAAGGCGGACGCGGACGCGGACGCGGACGGGGACGCGGGATCACGTGATCGTCGCGGCGGTCAACGACACATGCTAACCTCCCGCAATGCGCATGGTCGTGAAGGTGGCGATGGCGGCGGCGGTCTTGCTGGCGGTGACGTTCATCCTGCCCGACACCGCCGTGGTCAAAGGCACGGCCTGGAGCCTGTTGCCTCCACTCGTTGCCATCACGCTGGCCCTCGCGGTTCGCGAGGTCATCGCCTCACTGATCGCCGGGGTATGGCTTGGGACGACCATGCTGGCCGACGGCAACGTGGCCGCCGGATACCTGCGGCTTGTGGACACCAGCATCAGAGGTGCGCTCACCGACGCCGATCACGTGAGCATCATTCTTTTCTCCATGCTGCTGGGCGGCATGGTGGGAGTGATGAGCCGTTCGGGAGGGACCTACGGTGTGGTGCAGGCGCTCGAGGGACTGGTGACCAACCGACGGCGGGCTCAGGTGGCCACCTGGTTGATGGGGGTCATGATTTTCTTCGACGACTACTCGAATACCCTCATCGTGGGCAACGCCATGCGGCCGGTGACCGACCGGCACCGGATCAGCCGTGAGAAGCTGGCCTATCTGGTGGACTCCACCGCGGCACCGGTGGCATGCGTGGCGATCTTCTCGAGCTGGATCGGCTACCAGGTGTCGCTGGTTGGCGATGCCCTCGAGAGCGCAGGCTCGGACCTCAATCCGATTTCGGTTTTCATCCAGTCGATCCCCTACGCCTTCTACCCGTTGTTCGCTCTCACCATCACCTTTTCCGTGGCCGTCTCCCGGCGTGACTGGGGTCCCATGCTCAAGGCCGAAAGGCGTGCCCTGACGGGAGAGCTGATGGCGAGTACGGCCCAGCCCCTGGCCGATTACGAGAGCACTGGACTGCTGCCCGATGATGAGACGCCTTGTCGCTGGTGGAATGCGGCGATTCCGGTGGTGCTGGTGGTGATCGTGACCATTGTTGGGCTGTACGTGTCGGGTGCCTTGGCGCTCCGAGAGCTGGGAGTCGGTGGTGCCACGCTGCGCGAGGTAGTGGACGCGTCGGATCCGTTCACGGTGTTGTTGTGGGCGAGCCTGGTCGGGGTGACTGCGGCCGTAGTTCTTGCCGTTGTACAGGACGTCCTCGGTCTGAGGGAGGCGCTGCTGGCGGTGGTTGCGGGGTTCAAGAGCATGTTGGCGGCGGTGGTTGTGCTGGTTCTCGCCTGGTCCCTCGGCGGGGTCTGCGTTGATCTCGGCACGGCCGATTTTCTGGTGGCGGTGGTGGGCCCGGCGGTACCGGCGGTTCTGCTGCCCGCCGCGGTCTTTGTGGTGGCTGCCGGGGTGGCCTTCGCCACCGGGACCTCGTGGGGCACCATGGCTATCCTGACCCCACTTGCCGTCCCCGTTGTGGTGCACAGCCCGGAGGGAACCCCGGCGATGATCGCTGCCACCGTTGCCGCCATCCTCGGCGGCTCGGTCTTCGGTGACCACTGCTCGCCGATCTCCGATACGACGATCATGTCGTCCATGGCCTCGAGCTGCGACCACGTGGACCACGTACGAACTCAGCTGCCTTACGCCCTCTTCGGTGCCGCTCTCGCGATCCTCATCGGTTATCTGCCGTCCGTCGGGTTGGGAATCGCACCGGGATTTGTCCTGCTGGCGGGCCTCATCGCCATCGTGTTGTGGGTACGGTTTGTCGGACAGCCGGTGGAGGAGTGATTGTCTCCGGGCTGCATCATGTCGGTGCAAGGCAACGCCGCAGATGTGTCGACCTGGTGCCGCGAATCGATTTCGACGTTGCCTGGCACCGGGTGAGCGCGCTCGCTGGTCGCTCGAGGACGGCACGCCCGTCCGACGCGCATTCGCGATTCGGGTGGGCGGGGGAATTCAAAATTAAGAATTGAGAACTCAGAATTCGCGGCCTCGAATGCCGCCTCTGAACTTCGACCTCTTGTCGACTAACCCGCACTTCTCACCGAGTGTCTGCTGCGGGCGGCGAATCGCGGCCATCTGTCGTGCTTTTCGCGAATCGTGCTCCTCAACGTAGTGCGACTACGCCTGCGTCGCCCGATCCGCTAAAAACCCAACATCTGACCACCCTTCGCCGCCCTCGTGACGAAACCCGGTGAGAAGTGCGGGCTAACGGCGGCCTTCGAGTTCCGCCTGAACCTGCCGGGCGTAATGCTGGATCTCCGGGTCGTCACCCGCCACTGCCAGCGCCTGGCGGAGCCAACGCAGCGTACCCTCAGCGTTGCCCTCGTTCCTCTCGAGCAACGAAAAGAGCAAAAGCCTCTTTCCGGCAACCAATCGCTTGAGTTCATTTTCAAGCTCCGGCGGCACGCCGCGGATCGAGGCGAGGGGAGAGTCGTAGGCCTCTACCAGGAGTTGGGCGTTGGCCTGCCAGAGCCCCGGTCGGTAGGCGGCCGGGGCGAGAAACTCGAGGTGGGGGAAGAGGTCGGTGGACGGCGGTCCCTGTGCGATAGAGCGGCTCGCCCCCGGGTCGAGCAGGAGCAGGGCCGCGATCTGGGCCGGAGTCGCCAGCGACGAGACGGCGAGGTCGTCCGGGTGTTTGAAGTCGCCGATCACCCTTTCCCAGCGCTGCCAGTCCAGGTCGGGTGTGGAGTCCCCGCCCACCAGCATGGCGTGACCGAGACCGAAGAGCACCCAGGTTTCCTCGAAGACCTCGCCGAATGTGGCGATTGCGCGGCGGAACTCCCGGGTGGGCATCCGGTGGAGAGGGAGGTACTGGCAGACCATGCCGCCAGGGGCGAGCCGGCTGCGGCATAGATTGAAGTAGTCCAGGGAGTAAAGGGGCGCCGATCCGTACAGTGGATGGACTGGGTCGCAGGTGATGACGTCGTAGCGGGGCCCGCCCAGGAGGAGCAGATTCCGGCCGTCGTTGGCGATGAGTTTGACGCGGGGGTCGTTGTGGATCCCGTGGTTGAGTTCCTCGAAGAACCTCGCCGCATCCACCACTTTGGGTACGATCTCAGCCACCGTCACGCTCTCGACTCCAGGGACGCCGGCGATGGTGGCGGTGGTGACCCCCGCGCCATAGCCGATGACGAGCACGTTTTTTGGATCAGGGTGGAGCAGCCCGGGCACCAGACCGAGCATGCGCACGATTTTCAGAGCGTCGTAGGACGAGCCGATGACCGCGTTGTTGTCGACGAACATTGAACGGCCACCCGTCTCCTGGTCCAGTGTGACCACCACCGTGCCGGCCGGAGACTCCCGGTAGTACAGGATGTCTGTGTGTTCATCGGTGGTGATGGAGGGAAGGGGGACTGCGGCGAACCGTGGTCCGAGGAGGGCAGCAGCGAAAAGCGCGGCGGCGGCTCCGGCGGCGCCGCGCCGCAACCATCGTGAGTCCCGACTCGATGCAGCGGCGGCGAGCCCGGCGTGACAGCCGGCGACCATCAGGAGCGATTTTCCGAATCCCAGGGCCGGGAGAAGGAAAAAGCCCGTGGCGGCGGCACCGAGTCCGGCGCCGAGGGAGTTGACGATGCCCATGGCGCCGAGACGGCGGCCCCCGTCTGAAATCCGGGGCGTGGCTGCCGTCAGCAGCAGGGGCCATGCGGCACCGAGAACCACGGCCACCGGCAGGATCAGGGCACCGCCCACCGCCAGTGGCGGTACCAGGACCCGCGACCACCCGGAGTCCGGCCGAAGCAGGCGCGCCATGTCGGCGATCTTGGGAAGGAGAAGAGCCTGACCGACGAGCAGCCCGACCGCGATGGTCTGCAGCTTCGCCCAGCGACCAAGAGGATCGGGCCGGGACAGCAGCGGGGTGACAATCGCCGCCCCGAGACCGAGTCCCGCGAGGGTTGTGGCGAGCAACAGGGTGAGTGTTGCGGTGGAGTTGGCGATGACCATCAGCAGGGCACGGTGCCAGATGGTCTCGGCGGCAAGCACCACCGCGCCCGAGACGGCGGCGGCTGTGAGCAGGGGAACGGCGTCGAGGTTGAAGACTCTACCGAGTGCCGATGCCACGGCCGGGGGAGCCTCGATTGTTGTGAGTCGGCCCTGTGACATTGTCGCCGCCACGGCTGCGACGATGTTGGCCAGGGCTGCCCCGAGAACCGCTCCTGGTATTCCGCCGGCCGGAAGGAGCAGAAAGCCGGCGGCGGTGGCTCCGGCAACGCCGCCGAGGGTGGTGGCCGCCATCAGCCCACCGATGCTGCGGTGAAACTCGGGCACCGACCGGGCTGCCGCCCGCGCCAGCAAGGGAAACCCAGCGCCCATCAGGCAGGTGGGCAACAACAATAGAACGACACCAACGGCGAGACGGCCCAGGAGAAAGGGCCAGCGCGTCGCATCCACAGCCGTGGGCAGGATCACGCTGGCGACTGCCGGCAGACGGAGGAGTGAAAACGATACCAGCGGACCGACCACGACCAACGCCAATTCGATGATCGCCACCGCCAGGG
Organism: uncultured Holophagae bacterium; assembly: GCA_963797055.1. Taxonomy (GTDB): domain Bacteria; phylum Acidobacteriota; class Thermoanaerobaculia; order Thermoanaerobaculales; family Sulfomarinibacteraceae; genus FEB-10. The sequence continues at coordinate 275,304 of CAWCOD010000019.1, read as the reverse complement.
CGGGGCGGGGCAGCCGGTCGGCAAGCCAGCCTCCCATGGCCGTGCCGGTTCCAAGCCCGATCATGAAGGCGCTGAGGACCGCGGCCACGGCGTACTGGGAACTTCCGAACGTCAGGGCGAGTTCGCGCCCCCACAGCAGTTCGAGGGCCAACGCCGCGAAGCCGGAGGCGAAGGCCGAAAGAAGGAGGAAGCCGAGGCCCGGTAGGACGAAACGACGTCGCATGGGGCTGAGTATATCGGGCGCAAGAAAAATGCGATCAAGATTCAATACAAAAATGAGATTTGACAATCGTACGGCAGCTGCTCATGATGCTGAAATGCGGGGTGATCTCCCCGTCTTCTGTTTTTTTTGGAGGCAAGTGATGGGTCGCACAATGATGGTCGTGGTAGCCATGTTGGCTTCGGTGTGGGTCGGGGCGGCGGAACCGCAGTGGGTCGAGTTCACATCGGGGATTGACGAAGCTCGTGTGGTGGTGGCCGAGTCCAGCGCCACGGTGTTGGAGTTCGAAATCGAACTCCCCGGTATCTCCCTGGAGTCCGTTGCCACCGAAGCGGGGGACTTTGTCCGGCTCTCGGTCCCGGGCCTCGGCCGCGTTGGCAACACCGGCGAGCCTCAACTGCCTGCCTTGAGGCGGTTCATCGAGGTTCCCATCGGCGCCACCGTTGAGGTGGACGTGCAGCCCCTGGACAAGACGATGATCGACCTCGCGACAGAGGGCGTACCGACGAGGTTGATGCCGGTCCAGCTGCCTCAACCCAAATGCGACTGCGAAGAGGCGAGAAACTGGCGTTTCTCCTACAAGGAGGCGAGCTACGCGGGACGGGTCGAACAGCCGGCCGGTGCTCTACGGGGCCCTTACACCTTCCGGGACCACCAGATCATGGTGCTGACGCTGTCGCCGGTGTCCTACGACGCGGACCGGGCGCAGCTGGAAATTATGGAACGCGCACGGGTCACTGTGCGGTTTGAAGGTGGTGACCTGGCGGCCACCACGGCCATCAAGGAGCGGTTGGCGAGCCGGCATTTCGATGCCTTCCTGGGATCTTCAACCCTGAATATGAACATGGAGAGTGACGCGGCCAACTGGTCCTACCCAGACGATGCACCGGTGGAGTTCCTGATCATCACACCGCCCCAGTTTGTCGGCGACCTGCAGCCCTTTGTGGACTGGAAGACAAGCTGTGGTTTCAACGTCACGGTGACCACCACCGACGTGGCAGGGACCTCCACAACCGCGATCAAGGGCTACATCTCCGGGCTGTACAACGGCGACAATCCGCCGGTCTATATCCTGATGATCGGCGACTCGCCGAGCCCGCTCGTCACCTACACTCAGTCCGGGGGTGGTTACGGAGGCACCGACCTCCCGTTTGTTCAGATGGATGGCGACCTCTATCCGGACATGATGATCGCCCGCTGGCCCATCGACGACTCCACCGAACTCATCAATATGCGCGACAAGATCCTGCACTACGAGCGGCCCACCGCGGCCAACTCGGCCTGGCTCAACCGTGCGCTGTTCATCGGTGGGGACGACTATGGCGGCTGGACAACGCACCAGGATGTGATTGCCGAGCTTTTCGAACCACCGCCCAACAATGCGGAGGCCGACTATTGGGACGGCGAATCGGGTCAGTACGACACTGATGACCTCATCGCGGACCTCAATACCGGGCGTGCGTGGGCAGTCTATTCGGCGCATTCTGGCCCCGGCGGCTGGTCCGGGCGTCCGGCTTTTGACTCGAGTGACATTCCAACCATGGCCAACACGGATATGTACCCGATCGCGCACGGTCACTCGTGTTCATCCAACGAGTGGGCCAACTACGACGATGTTTTTGGCGAAGTGGCGGTGATTCAGCCAGATAAGGGGTTTGTGGCTTATTGGGGAGGTTCAGCCTCCACCTACTGGGACGGGGACGATTGGCTCGAACGCGGTTTCTTCGACTCCATGTTCGACGCGGATATGGCGGGCAACCTCATCCCCCTAGACCGCCAGTACTCCAATGTCGCCGCCTGCTACGCGGGCCTCACCGAGGTCACCCTGTGGGGCGGAGACGAGGATTACTATTGGCACTGCTACAACCTCAACGGTGATCCAACGCTGGATCCGTTCACCCGTCAGCCCATCGCCGCCAATGTCGGAGCACCGCCAGTTGTGCCGCCGGCTGCCACCGACGACTTCGAGGTAACGGTCACCGATCCGGAGATAGGACCGGTGCCCTTGGCCATGGTGGGGGTGAGCCAGGACGGTGTGCTGTTGGGCGCCGGCATGACCGACGACACCGGGACGGCGTCCTTTCACATTGACGCGCCGGTGGCCGGTTCGGACATGGTGGTGCGGGTGACCGCCCACAACCACCTGCCCACCGACGCCATGGTGACCGTGGCGGCCGGTTCAGACGGCGTCGTGGTGCTTGGCGGCTCGCTCTACCGGTGCGATTCCACGGTGTCGATCGATGTCTTCGATGACGACCTGGGCGGCCAGGGAACGGTGGCCGTGACCCTTTCGGCCCAGCCCTCGGGCACCTCCACACCGGTCATTCTGAGCGAGATTCCGGGTTCGGTTGTTCGCTACACCGGGGCTGCGGTCCTGGGTGCCGATCTGGCCGTGGCCGACGGCGACGTCATCACCGTGACCTATTACGACGAGGACACGGGCGGCGGCTCGGCCGGAGACAAAACCGACACAGCCGTGCTCGACTGTGCGGGGCCTGTGATCACGGGTGTTGGGGTTGTGGCGACGGAGGGGTCGGCGACGGTGCAGTTCAGCACCTCGGAGCCGGGCACCACGGTGGTGCGCTACGGCACCACGGTGCCGCCGACGACGGTGGTGTCCGACCCGGCGTTGGGCACGGCGCACTCGATGGAGCTGACCGGTCTCGACCCGTGCACGACCTACTTTGTCGGGGTCGAGTCGGCGGACGCTCTAGGCAACGTGGCGGTGGACACCAACGGAGGTCTCTACTACGGGGCCGAGACCATGGGTTGGCAGGTCTTTCTGACGGAGACCTTCGACAGCGACCCGGGTTGGGAGATCGACAACGGCGGCAACGGCCACGGTTGGGCCTTTGGTCAGCCGACGGGTGGTGGCGGAGAATACGGCGAGCCGGATCCCGACGTCGGGCTATACGGGTGACAACGTGTACGGAGTGAACCTGAACGGGGACTATGACCACGAATCTGACGACGGACCAGCTGAAGCTGACGACGCCGTCGTTGGATTTATCGCAGGCGACGTCGGTGGTCTTGAGTTTCCGGCGTTGGTTGGGTGTGGAGAGTCCGATCTACGACCACGCGCGGTTACAGGTTTCGGTGGGTGGTGGGTCTTTGTCACGGTGTGGGAGAACAGCGAGACCATGGACGGTGGGTCGTGGGAGCATGTGAGCTACGATCTGACGGCCCAGGCTGCGGGCCAGGACGACGTGAGGATCCGCTGGACCCTGGGTTCGTCGGACTCGTCGTGGCAGTGTGCAGGCTGGAACCTGGACGACGTGGTGATCGAGGGTGCGTTCCCGTGCGGCGGGACACCGGGGGGTCTCTTCGGCGACGGGTTCGAGATGGGCGACTGCACCATGTGGTCGAGTGCCATCGAAGGACCGTAGGTCATCGAAGAACGAAGAACGAAGAACACAACGACCCCCGCCCAGCCGGAAGGTGGGGGTTTTTCGATTTTGGTTCTTCGTTCTTTGTTCTGGGACGGGAGGGGGTTTCTTCGACATGGGTCACGGTAACGGGCCCGGGTTCGGGCTCGGGCTCGGTTCACAATCTCCACACCTTCGGGTACCGCATGTCGGTGCCAGGCACCGCCGCAGATGTTGCGATCTCGTGCTCCGATGCGATTTCGACGGTGCCTGGCACCGGCCCGGGGGTGTGGGAAGATCCCCTTGATTTCAGCGCGCCCCTCTCCCCGCAGCGCTCCCCGAGGTTACTCGCGGCCGGTGGCCGCGGTGACCAGCCGTCACCAGCGGGTGGCCGTATGGCCGCTGATCCCACATTCAGGATCGGAAAGACCGCCGCACCCGGCCACGGCCACAACCGCTGCCGCCGGCAGGTTGCCACCCTTGACATTCTGGATCTCCATGTCGGTGCCAGGCACCGCGCGTTTGCCTCGATACGCTGATTTCAACGCCCCCATCTCCCCGTGGCCCTCCCCGCGGTTGCCACCCCTGATTTTCGGGCCCAGACGACGACGCTGCATAAGGGCGGATGGCCCGAAATTGTCAGAAGTGGCACGCCCGCCCATCGCGCCCCCTCCCGATCCGGGAGGGTGGGCGGAATCTCGCAATCTGCAATCTGCAATCTGCAATCTGTAATACGCAATTCGCAATGGTCGGGTGGGCGGGGGCAGGGATATTTCCCCAAAAACACCGCAGTGATGGGATCGTAAACCTCCGCTTGACGAATCGTTTTGTTATACTCTGCGGTGAGTCATCATCATCCGGAGACCCGTATGACACGGGCCAATATCAACCCGGAATGAAGGGAGTAAGACAATTCGGAAGTATGCTTTTCGCGAGGACCCTGACGCACCTCAGGTGCGCATCAATGAACGGATCCGGCTCTCACCAGTCCGCCTGATCGACGACGAGGGAGAACAGATCGGCGTCGTCCCGGTGGACGAGGCGCTCAGACTCGCCCGGGAGAAGGGTCTGGACCTCGTGGAGGTCGCGGCGAATTCGCGGCCGATCGTCTGCAAGATCATGGATTACGGGCGCTTCCGCTACGAGCAGGAGAAGAAGGCCCGTGAGGCCAAGAAGCAGCAACATCAGGTCGAACTCAAAGAGGTCAAGTACCGACCCAACATCAACATTCACGACTTCGAGACCAAGACCAACAGGGCCCGGAAGTTCCTCGATCAAGGCAAGCACGTCAAGGTCACCATCATGTTCCGTATGCGGGAAATGCGCCGCCCTGAAAACGGTTACGAGTTGCTTCGCAGAGTGCGTGAGGAACTGCAGGACGTGGCGAAGATGGACCGGGAGCCTTCGAAGGAACTGGAAGGTCGTGATCTGACCATGGTGCTCAGGCCGTCTAAGAAGTAGTTCTACCGCAGCCTACCCCGCGATCGATTCCACCTTCAGTGTCAAGGGGAGAGGTGTGTCTCTCCCCGAGCCCGTTACCGTTCCCGTTTTCGGTGTCCGCGGCTCTTCGCCAGCACACCTCTTTGGCAGGCCCCAAATGGAGGTGAGCCCGCAGTGGGTCCGCACTCAGGTGTCGTCGCCGGTCATGTTCTTTTTCGCGATGGCCAGGCTGCGACGGAACTGGTCATAGGGAATGCGGCCGAGAGGGCTGCCGGAGCGCCAGTCCCGGAACGCGGGCTCGTCGAGGGTTTCGAGATCCGCCAGTCGCGGTCGGTAGCGATCATCGGTGGCTTCGAAATCGGAATGCAGCCCGACCGGGGACGTGATGGTCCACGGGCACACCTCTTGGCAGATGTCGCAACCGGCCACCATGGTTCCCATATCGGTGTGGAGCTCCTGCTCCACAGGACCACGATGTTCGATCGTCAGGTAGGCAATGCAGCGGCGGGCGTCGAGCAGCCGCGGCTCGATGATCGCATGGGTCGGACAGGCGTCCAGACAGGCCGTGCAGCGGCCGCAGTGGTCCGATACCGGTCGGTCCGAGTCCAACTCTGCATCGGTGAGCAGCACGCCGAGGAAGAGCTCGGACCCGAGTTGGCGGTTGAGAAGGCTTGTGTTCTTGCCGATCCAACCCAGACCGGCACGAGCGGCCCACTCCCGTTCCAAGACCGGCACGGTATCGACGCACGCCCGCCAGGCGGTGCCGGGTCGTTGTTCTTCGAGCCAGCGGCCCAGGCGAACCAGCATCTTCTTCATGACGCGGTGGTAGTCACGTCCCCAGGCGTAACGCGAGATCCAGACTCGTCCGTCGTTCCGATCCATACAATCGGAAGATGGCGGCCGGTCGGTGTGGTAGCTCATGGCCACGACGACCACTGATCGGCACCCTGCAAGGACCATTCGCGGGTCCTCTCTGATCTCCGCTGTGCGGGCCATCCAGTCCATCCCACCGTGACGGCCACGGTCGAGCCAACGCCGGAGTTGGACGCCGGTCTGCGCCGCGCCGGCCGCCGCGATGCCCACCAGGTCGAATCCCGCCTCCAGGGCTTTCTCTTTCAGATCAGTACTGAGCGGGTCCACCCGAGAAGTATGCCACGGGTGTGGAAGAGTGATTTGTGCGGTAGAGTTGGGCCATGACAGTTCTGCGAATTCTCCTGCCGCTGATCATTGCCGGACTCGTCGCACCGTGGGCTTCGGCGAAGGACGCACCATTGCCTGGAGTCATTGCCGCGTCGGTGGGCGAGGTTGTCGTGTTGGCCGATCCCGTCACCGGACGGATGAAGACCTTCGAGGCGGGCACCGTGGGTTGGCTCTACGAAGGACCGGCTGGGGTGCTCTTCGCTCCCGACCTGATTGCCGGCAAGACCACGGTATTCAACCTCCGGGCAGTGGCGGTGGCCGACCACATCGACGGCGTGACGGTGCCTCACTTCGGGCCCAAACTCCCAGACCGCTACATCGTCGTTGCAGGTGACGTGCTCATGGTGAGCTACCCGGATCGTGCGGTCATCGGCACGGTGGAAGCGGAGATCGAATATCCGTGGCAGGTGATCATGATTTCCGACTCGGTTCTGCTGGTGTTGGAGCGGGGACCCCTTGGCCAGGGGCCGACCTATCTGACGGCTGTGGACATGGTAAACCGCCAGATCGTCTACCGGCGGCACCTGCCCGATTCGGTGGGGCGAATCGATCTGTCGCGCGAGCTGGGCCTGTTGGTCTACACGGACTCCACATCTGATGTCGTGCGACTGGTCGAGCCGGCCACGTTGTCACCTGTTCTCACCTTGGCCACGGCCGGACCGGTGAACGACGCGATATTTCTCGACACCTTCAACGTCCTGGCGGCGGTGTCGCCGGCCGGGGATGGCGGCGGTGAACTCAGACTCTGGAATCTGAAGGCCAAGAAGGATGAGCTCAACGTCAAGAAGGAGCAGAGCGTGGCCTTCGACGGGGTGCCGCTTCGGATTGCCCACTCACCTGCTGGGGACTTCGTGGCGGTGACATTCGACGGTGGACGAATCGACGTCATGTCGCTGGACGGCCTCGAGGTCGTCCAAACCTTCGAGCTGCCCGGCACACCTCGCGATGTGGTGTGGTGCGATCCATCGAGGCCCGGCCCCATGGCCCCAGAATGGTCGTCGGACTCTCCGCCGGAGCTCCGGATGGATCCTTAGACCATTCGAATTACGAATTACGAATTGCAGATTGCAGATTGCAGATTGCAGATTCATTTCCCCAACCCCCCTGGCAAGGAGCAAGGAGCAAGGAACAAGATCCCCCGCCCGCCCGGTTTGACCTCATCGTTGGCTGAGCGAGGATTTTGGTGCATCCAGCATCCAGCATCCAGCATCCAGCATCCAGCATCCGGCATCCGGCATCCAGCATCTGGGATCCGGTGGGGTGGGAGATCGACGTCAGTCGGTGCTGTCGGTGCGAGGCGGTGCGGATTCGCTTCCTGTGTTCGGACGTGGCTTGCGTCGCCGGCGCCGGCGTTTTTGGGGCGGCTTGTCGCCGGTTGGCGGGGCGACGGTCTTTGCTTCGTCGCCGCCGGGTCGTTTGCCCCGGCTTCTCTGATTCCTATTCCTCGATGGCCGGCGTTGCTCGGCGGGTAGCAGGTCGCGGTACAGCTCGTCGCCGGCAAAGGCGATGGGAATCTCGTAGCCGATGTACTTCTGGATGGCGTCGAGCGAATAGACATAGTCGTCGCACGCCAGGCTGATCGCCATACCCTTGGCACCGACACGCGCGGTGCGGCCGATGCGGTGGACGTAGTCCTCGGAGTCCTGCGGCAGATCCCAGTTGATCACGTGGCTGACGCCGTCGATGTGCAGCCCGCGGCTGGCGACGTCGGTGGCGACCAGGATCGGCAGCTTGCCGTCCCTGAAATCGTCGAGCACTCGAAGCCTCTTTGTCTGGATCACATTGCCGGTCAGCGCACGGGCCGTGTAACCGTGCCGGCGCAGCTCCTCCACGAGTCGCCGGGCTCCGTGGCGAGTGTTGACGAAGATCATGGTGCGCTGGCTGCCTTCGCGTTCGAGAAGTCCCAACAGGAGTGACAACTTCTCTCTGACCGAAACGTGGTAGAGCTCCTGCTGGATCGTATCCGGAGTGAGCTGCTCCGGGTTGATGATGATCTCGACGGGATCGTTCATCTGACGCCATCCGAGGGTCATCACTCGGTACGAAAGGGTCGCTGTGAACATCAGCGATTGTCGTGATTTGGGATTGGGCAACCTGCGTATGATCCAACGGAGATCGTCGGCGAAACCCATGTCGAAGAGGCGATCGCACTCGTCGACAACCAGGAGTTCGGTCTCTCTCAACGAGTATGTCCGTTGTTTGTGATAGTCGATCAGCCGTCCAGGTGTCCCAATCAGCAGGTCGGTTCCCTGGGCCAAGATCGCTCGCTGCTTGTGGTAGTCGATGCCGCCAAAAACAACGTGGACCTTGAGGCCGAGGTGTCGTCCGAGGGATTCGGCGTCGTTGGAAATCTGGACCGCCAACTCACGGGTCGGTGCGACGATCAGGGCGCGCGGCACCCCGGGTGGGCTGGTGCGGGGATTCTTCAGGATATGGGTGAAGATCGTCAGCAGGTAGGCTGCCGTCTTGCCCGAGCCGGTTTGAGCCTGTGCCACAACGTCTTTGCCGACCAGGGTCAGGGGCAGCACCTCGGCCTGGACCTGGGTCAGCCTGGTGAACCCGAGTTCATCGATCGCCTCTCGGAGAGGTTCGGGGAGATCGATGTCATCAAAGGTGACGGAAGAAAAAAGCTGGCTGGTGGTGTCGTCGTCAGATGCCATTGGGCGGCGATTGTAGCACCATGGGCCTCGATGGCGATGTTTGCGGAGCCGGAGATGTACACTTGCGGGATGATCCCAGTGCATTTTGTGTTGCACTAGGAGAAGATCGACGGCGTGTTTCATTCAAGAAACACGGTCGCGCTTGCGGAGTGTTATGAAACTGATTCGAGTGCTGATGATGGTCACGCTGTTACTGCCGCCGATCGCTGCAGTCGCTGCCACCGATGGGGGAGATCCGGCGGTCAAAAACGCTGGTCTTGACGACTTTGTCCGGGCGAGGCTGCTGGAGACCGGCGGCGACTACCGGGATGCCGTAAACGCCTATGAGTCGGCCATGCAGAAGGCCCCCGACGTCACGGAGATCCGGATTCGGTACGCCTCGCTGCTCCTCGACCTGGGACAGAGCGAACGGGCCGTCGAGGTCCTTGATGGTGCCGGCGACCTCGATTGGTATGGACTGCGGGTCCTGGCTCTCGCCCTCGCCCAGGACTCGGCGCGCAATCCGGAATCTCTGGAGCCGGCGGAAGAGGCTCTCAGATCGGCGTTGTCCGAGCGCGACGATGATCCCAACCTCTTGCTGGCCATGGGACAGGTGCTCCACCGCACGGGTCAGATTGAAGAGGCGGAACGGGTGATCGCTCAACTCCGCCAGAGCCGCGGAGGAAGCCCCCAGCTCGCGGCCTATCACGCGGGCCTCTTGCGCCAACTCGACAGACCGCTGGAGGCGGCCGAAGTCTACGCCGATTGCACCGGGGTGGATTTTGCGGGTGGTGTCGACTGCAGGCAGAGCCTCGTCCAGCTCCTCGTCGAAGAAGGGCGGCCCGGCGAGGCCGGCGAACTGATGCTTCAGTGGCTCACCGACGTCGATCTCGACGAACTGATGCGGGCGGCGTCGCTGCTTTATGAAGGTGGGCACTTCGAATCATCGCTGGAGACCGTCCAACGAGTGCTTCGCGCAGAGCCGGATTCGCCAAGGGCGAGGGCTCTCGAGGCGTATCTTCTGACCCGCCTGGGACGCTACGAAGAGGCCGTTGCCAAACTGAAGGTCATGCAGCGCAAGCAGCGCGACGACATCGATGTGCTGCTGTCGCTGGCGTGGGCCACCGCCAATCTCGGGCAAATGGACGAGGCCCGAAAGTGGGTCGACCGTGCCTGGGAGATCGTCCAGACCGATTCGGCGTCCGATTCGGCGACCCGGGTGGCGCTTTCGGGGGCCCGGATCGAGCTTCTTGGAGATGACACGTGGCGTGCGCGCGAGTGGTTGGAGAGAATTGCCGATCCCGAGGCTGGTGGCGGTGAGCTCGCCTTTCTGCTGGCGGAGACCTTTCGACAAGAAGAGCAGTGGGAGGAAGGTATTGCCGCGTTGCTCCGACTCCAGCCGCAACTCTCGGGGTCGGCCCGACTCGACGCCCGAGCCTACGAGGCTGAATTCCGTTTACGGATGGGCGATCCCCGAGGGGCGAATCTGCTGCGGCCGCTGCTCGATTCTGACGATCGCCGGCAGGTGCTTGTCGGGCTGGGAGTGCTCCAGACCATGGAACGGTGGGACGAGGTGGACGCGGAGGCTGCGGCCGCGATCGAACGGATGCCTGGTGACCGCGACCTGGTGTTCACACGGGCGGCTGCGCTGGAGAGGATGGGGCGTTTCGATGAGTCGGGGGAGCTTTTTCAAGGGCTCGTCGAGGAGGATCCCGACGACGCGTCAGCCGCCAACTACCTCGGTTACAGCCTGGCGGACCGTGGTGATCGCCTCGACGAAGCCATGGATTTGATTTCACGGGCGGTGGAGCTGGAGCCGGACAACTCCTCCTATCTCGACTCGCTCGGGTGGGTCCACTACCGGTTGGGTCAGATGGATCAGGCGGAGTACTGGCTGCGGCGTGCGGTGGAGATCGGAGGAGATGAAGGGACCGTGCTGGCCCATCTCGGCGAGGTGCTTCTGCGTCAGGGCGAGATCGAGGAGGCTCGGATCCTGCTCCTCCAGGCCCTCGACCTCGGTTGTGAGGACCCCGAGCACGTCCGCCAACTCCTCGAGGGCATCGACGACTGATGTCCCGCGGCAAAATGTGCCGACGGGCTGTCCTGACCGCTCTGATCCTGGGGCTCGGTTTCGCGGCCGGTTGCCGGAGCACCGCCGGGGACTCCCCGCTCACCACGGAGCGACTAGCTGAGGCGGAGACCGCGCTCGGCATTCCCACGTCGGGCGACATGGCGGCCCTCTACCACCTTCGTATCCCCTCGTCCCAGGGTCTGCGTTTGTCGATCGTTCAGCAGGGGACGGCGGGACGCCTGACCGTCAGTGAACCCTTCGGTTCCATGGTTTCACTGGTGGCTTGGGAAGGTGCTGGTGGGAACGTTTTTCTCGACATGCGCGAAGGGTGTCGTATCCCGGGTGGTGATCTCTCGTCGGTCCTTGGCGTAGCGACCATCCCTCCAGCCGAGGTTGTTCGTCTTCTCGGTGGCCGTCTGCCTGCCACCGGCGAAGATCGGGTCAGCCCGACCGAAGACGGGCGGCTTGCCATCACGGGGGCGAATTGGTCCGCTACGGTGACGGTGATCGGCGACCCGTGGAGGGTCGTCGCCGTGGACGGCCCCGGCGGTTCCGGCGCCGGAGCGTGGCGACTACGACTGAAGCAACATTCTGGTTCGCTCCCGGGGTGGCTTCGAGTGGACAGTGGTGACGGGCGCTGGGCCGAGTTGGAACTCATTCGTCTCGAGTGGGATACGCTGAGCGAGTTGCCACCTGTGCCGTCGTTGCCGGCGTGTGGCCAACCGGCGGAATGAGTCGCCGGACGGCACCAGGGTTCAGATGAGACCCCGGCGTCATGAAGGGACGCGTTCGCGAGGTTGACCTGAACCCCAACCGAAGCTAACGTTAGTCCTCTCGTGGCAATGCTGCGGGGGCCGTCGATGGCGGGTATTCCGGCAGCGGCCCGCAGGCTGAGCTGCCAGTACCGAGGAGGCCGTGAGATGAAGGTGACAGAGGTACGCATCAGCCCGGCGAAGGGCGGGAAGGTTCGCGCATTCGCAAGCATCGTGATCGATGACTGCTTCATTGTGAACGATCTCCGCGTCCTCGAAGGGCGTGAAGGTCAATTCTTCGTGACCATGCCCGCCCGCAAGGCGCGTAACGGTCAGCTGCGCGACATCGCGCATCCGCTCAACAGCGAAACCCGCAAGGACGTCGAGGATCGAGTTCTGGAGGAGTTCGACCGGGCCGTCAAGGATCTCGTGGTACCCCAGCGAGCGGACGGTTCGGCGGGCAAGAAAGGTCGCCAGTCGGTCCTCGACCGGTTGTCCGGTCGGTTGTTCAACGAGGAATTCTGGACCGCGGACACCGCTCCGCAGCACAACGACAAAGACTGACGGCCAGAATTACCGGAATCTCTGCCATGAGACGAGACATGGGCTATACTTTGCGGCGCTTGGGGCGTCGGCAAGTGGTAAGCCACCGGTCTTTGGATCCGGCATTCGCAGGTTCGAATCCTGCCGCCCCAGCCAAAGAGCAGGCGGTTACATGTTGAGAGAAGAACAGTTGTTGGTCTTTTCCGGGCGGGCGAACGTGCCGCTGACCGAGGCGATCTGCGGCTATTTGCAAATCGAGATGGGACGGGTGCGTCTCGGCACCTTCTCGGACGGAGAGATCTTCTGCCAGATCGAGGACAATGTACGCGGCGCAGATGTCTTTGTTGTCCAGCCTACCGGAAACCCGGCCAATGAGAGTCTGGTCGAACTCTTGATCATGCTCGATGCCTTCCGGAGAGCGTCTCCGGCGAGGATTTGTGTGGTGATGCCCTACATGGGCTATGGGCGGCAGGATCGCAAGGATGCTCCTCGAGTTCCGATCACCGCCAAGCTTGTCGCGAATCTGATCACCACGGCGGGTGCCGGACGTGTGCTGACCATCGATCTCCACGCGGCCCAGATCCAGGGATTTTTTGATATTCCAGTGGATCACCTCTATGCCGCCCCGGTATTGATCGAGGCCATACGTAGGAAGAACCTGGAAAACCTGGTCCTGGTGTCACCGGATGCCGGCGGCGTTGAGCGCGCTCGAGCCTTCGCCAAGAGGCTGCACGTTGACCTCGCGATCATGGACAAGCGGCGCCCGGAAGCCAACAAGGCCGAAATCATGAATGTCATCGGTTCGGTGGAGGGGTGCGACTGCGTGATCGTGGACGACATCATCGACACCGCTGGAACTCTGGTTGGATCGGCCCAGGCGTTGATGGACCGTGGGGCACGCAGCGTGCACGCGGCCGGGGTCCATCCGGTCTTTTCCGGTCCGGCCATTGAGAGAATCAGCGCCAGCCAAATTGAGACAGTGATGGTGACCGACACGCTCGCCCTTCGCGAAGATGCAGTGCAATGCCCGAAGGTCGAGCAACTTTCGCTGGCAGTGCTGCTCGGGGAAGCGATCCGCCGGATCCATGAAGGCGCATCGGTCTCCAGCCTGTTCGTTTAGATATTGAATTGAGGGAGTTCGGACAATGAATGAATCTGTAGATATCGTCATAACAGTCGAGAAGCGCACCGAGGCCGGAACGTCCGCGGTTCGCAAGCTCCGCCGGGAAGGCAAGATTCCGGCCGTGCTCTACGGCGCCGACAAGGACGCCGTTGCCATCAGCGTCGAGGCGGAGGCCATCCAGGAGTTGCTGAAGCAGGGAGCTGGGATAAATACCATCTTCTTGCTCAAACTCAAGGGGGGTCAGGAAGAACGGCGGGCCATGATCAAGGATTATCAGGCCGACCCGATCTCCGGACGATTCCTCCACTTTGACTTCATCCGGGTGACCCGCGGCCAGAAGGTGACCGTATCGGTGCCGATTGAGTTGACCGGCGACAGCATCGGAGTCCGTCTTGGCGGGCGGACCGATTTTGTCACCCGAGAACTCGAGATGGAGGTCCTGCCGCGCGAGATGATCGAGAAGATCGTGGTCGATATCACCGACATGGACGTGGGCTCAAGCGTTCGGGTCGAGGATCTCGAGGGCGAACTGCCGCCCAGCGCGAAATTCCTCGAGGATCCGAATCGTGTGGTGCTCCTGGTTGAGGCTCCGCGTAAGGTCGAGGAAGAGGTCGAAGAGGAAGAGATCGAGGGCGAGGAGCTCTTGACCACCGAGACGGCCGAACCGGAGTTGATCAAGAAGGGCAAGGACGAGGAGGAACAGGCCGAATAGGTCCCTCACGCCGGTCAAATTCGAAATTCGAAATTCGAAACCCCCGCTCACCGGGTGGGCGGGGGACCTTACACCCCAAACCCCACAACTCACTCCTTGGGCGGGGGCCCATTGAACCGACTCATGGCGAACAGCAGGCCGTCCTCAACCGCGGTCTCGGCCGCGTCGGCTGCGTTCTTGATCATGGCCTCGGCGACCGGGACCTCGTCCTCGGCAAAGGGCGACAGGACGTAGGAGGCCAGGTCGTCCCATCCTGTGTCGCCGCGGACGCCGAGTCGAAGCCTCGGGAATCCATCGCCCAATCGATCACAGATATCCCTCAGTCCGTTGTGCGTGCCCGGACCCCCGGAAGGTCGGATCCGCAGGGCTCCCAGATCCAGATCCACGTCGTCCACCACGACCAGCATCTGGTCCGGTTCCATCTCGAGATGACCGAGCAGCCACTCGACCGCCTCGCCGGACCGGTTCATGAACGTGCCCGGCTTTGCAAGAACGAGGCGCGGAACATGAAGAACCGATGTCGCGTCACAAAGGGCAAGATGAACCCACCGCGCGGCCCCACGGTTCAGACCCAGCCGATCCACCACCCGGAATCCCACGTTGTGCCGGGTCCCGGCGTATTCATCGCCCAAATTCCCCAGCCCAACCACCAACTCGATACCCACGACTATGTCCCTCGTCGTCCGGTGGCACCCGGGGCCGCTGCCGAAGACACCCGTCAGCTTCGCACCGCAAGCAGCGGCAGCTGGCAGCGGCGGAGCACGTTCTCCGCCACCGAACCCATGAGCAGGTGTTCGACTTTCGATAGCCCCCTGGTGCCCATCACCACGAGGTCGAAGTGCTCGGGTACAGCGGCATCTACGATCTTCTCCGACGCCCGGCCCACCGCCACCTCGACGTGAGTCGTGACGCCGGGGAGCAGTTCGCCTGCGGCCTTTTGGAGCGCCTCCATGGAACGCTCCTTGATCCGGCCTCTCATCTCATCGGGCAGGAGATCCACGGAATAGAATTCTGGATAGACCACAGGTTCGACGACGTGGAAGAGCGTGACCTCCGCGTCGAGGGCCAACGCCCAGGCGCCTGCGTGCCGGACCGCCTCCGCCGACTGGGCCGAGAAATCGTGTGGAACCAGGATCCGTGACACGCCGTCCGAGGGCAGCCGAGCGTCGGGGCGCACGGTCAACACCGGGGTAGGAGCGGTTCGGACCACACTCTCGGTCACCGATCCGAGGAACAGGTGGCCGAGGCCCCGGCGCCCGTGGGTTCCCATGACGACGAGATCGCAGTCCAGTTCGCCACAGGTCTCGGAGATGACTTCCGCGGCATTGAGGCCCCGGACCAGGTGGGTGTGAACCTCCACCTCCCGGGTGTCCGCCGGCGTCTCGAGAGCCTGTCGCTTTTGACCCTCAGCCGTTTCGAGGAGCCGCTGGATCTGTGTGAGCTGCTCCTGATCCAGATGAGGATCGTCGAGGAGAATCTGGGCGTGGAGGATGTGCAGCTGTGCCCCAAAGGCCCGAGCCAACACCAGGGCGGCAAGCTGAGCGTGGTCAGCGGTCTCTGAGAAATCTGTTGCGGCGAGGATCCGCTCTGGTGTCGTAGTCATTGGAGCCTCCTGCGGTCAGTATACGGGGTCAGGGAGTTGGCAGTTCATCGTCGGCAGTTGACAGTTCCCATACCCGCCCACCCGAAACGAAGGGGCGCGTCGAGGTCGGGTGATCGAACAGAACGCGCGGAAATTGTGGTGCGGCCGTCTCGGCTGCGATTCCGGCCTTGATTAAAGGAACGAATGCAGGCCAGAGGCCTGCGCTACAAGTCGGTGCCAGGCACCGCCGCAGATGTTGCGATCTCGTGCTCCGATGCGATTTCGACGGTGCCTGCCACCGCGCGTTTGCCTCGATACGCTGATTTCAACGCCCCCATCTCCCCGCAGCGCTCCCCGAGGTTACTCGCGGCCGGTGGCCGCGGTGACCAGCCGTCACCAGCGGGTGGCCGTATGGCCGCTGATCCCACTTTCAGGATCGAAACGGGCCGCCGCACCCGGCCACGGCCACAACCGCTGCCGCCGGCAGGTTGCCACGCTTGACATTGTTCGGACCCCAGTCTCAGATTTTTCAGCGATGAGGACCCGAACAATGTCAAAAGTGGCACGCCCGCCTATCGCGCCCCCTCCCGATCCGGGCGGGTGGGGGAATCTGCAATCTGCAATCTGCAATCTGCAATTCGCAATTCGCAATGGGCGGGCGGGTGGGGGCTACCCCTGTATCCGCTCCGCGACTTCGTTGGCTTTGGCGCGGATCCGTTCGATGTCCATCGTCATCAGCTTGTAATCGCGGACCAGCGTCTTGCCGCGGACGAGCACGTGGCGGACGTCGCCGGACCGTGCGGCGAAAACGAGATGGGAAAACGGGTCATACATGGGAGTGGTGTGGACCCTGCTGACATCGATACACACGATGTCCGCCTCTCGACCCTCGGTGAGGGTGCCGATGCGGTGGTCGAGTCCAAGGACCCTGGCGCCGCCGATTGTAGCCATCTCGACGATTTCTCGGGCCGGCAGCACCGTGGGATCTCCGGTGGCGCCCTTGTGAAGCAGGGCCGCGATCTGCGCGTCCCGGAGCAGATCGAGAGTGTTGTTCGAGGCGGCTCCGTCGGTACCCAGGCCGAGCTTGACCCCCTGAGCCGACATGGCCGGCACCGGCGAAACACCCGAGGCCAGCTTGAGGTTGCTCACCGGGTTGTGGGCGACTCCTACGCCGAACTCCTCCAACAGCTCGATGTCCTCGGGCGAGACGTGGACGCAGTGGGCCGCCACGGTGCGCTCCGACAGCACGCCGAGGTCGGCGAGATAGGCCACGGGTGAGAGTCCCTTCTCTTCGAGCGACTTCTCCACCTCCCAGAGGGTTTCGGAGAGGTGGATCTGCATTGGGACGTCGTGCGTCTCTGCCAGTTCAGTCTCTCTGACGAGGTTTTTGGCACACACCGTGTACGGGGCATGGGCCGCAACCGACGGTGTGATCAGGGGATGGTCACGGTAGGTGTCGATCAGCTCCTCTTGTTTGGCGAACATCTCGTCGGTGGTGCCGCAACGAGGGGTGGGGAAGTCGATCAGACTCTCGGCCACGACCCCTCTCATACCCGCTTCGATGAGCACCTCGCAGACCTCGTTGCCGAAGAAGTACATGTCGGTGGTCGTGGTGACACCGGCCATGAGCTGTTCGGCAGCAGCGAGCTCTGTGCCGAGCCGGACGGTCTCCGCATTCATGTGCGTCTTTTCGGCTGGCCAGATGTGATCTTCCAACCACTCCTTGAGCGGGAGGTCGTCGGCGAGCCCGCGCAGCAGTGTCATGGCGAGGTGGGAATGGGTGTTGACCAGACCCGGGAGGATGATGCAACCCGCGGCGTTGAGCAGTTCGCCGGTCGGGGCGAGATCCAGGAGCTCTTCGGCCGGACCCACGGCTGCGACCTTGCCGTCGGCGATGGCAACCGCGCCGTTCGCAATCGGAACACTGCCGTCTTCCATGGTGGCGACGACGCCGCCCAGAATGAGCTTTTCCCACGATGCTGCGACACTCATGAGCGCCTCCCCGTCGTGAATCTCCAATTAAACGATGATTGTACCGTGAGATTCTGTGGTCGGAGCGATTGTCCCGCTTTTCGGGTGGTTGGAATCCACCGTTGCACGACCTAATTGGCTTCAGGAGTCCTCCCAACCCTCTTTTGCCCGGCGGAGTGATCGACGTTCCTTCTTCTTTGGGGCGCCGGAGCCGCGGGGTCTCGAAGGTGGGGCGGCAAATCGCTGCAGGCGGCGGAGTTCGATCTCCTCCGGGGTGGGTTTGGGCGTGTGATCGATGAAGAGCTCACGAGCTCGGGCGCGCGGCACGTGGGTCGTCTCGATATCCGCGATCTCGAGGATGCGCTTGCGTCCTCCCGGGAAGGAGATGCTGACGTGATCCCCCGGACGCACGAGCCGGTGAGCCTTCCCCTTATCGCCGTTCACCACGACGCGGCCCAGCTTGCAAGCGTGCTGGGCCTGTGACCGGGACTTGAAGATACAGGCGACATCGAGCCAGATGTCGAGGCGGGCGGATGGTTTGGTGTCCATGACTCAGCTTAACCGGAGCACCGGGACATAGGCGCCGACCGGGGTTGTGTGCGTTCGGGTTTTCCTCCCCGGTACCAATCCGACGGTCCTGCGTTCACTCGCCCGGGAAGTCCTTGGCCGCGCGGCCGACACTGTCGTAGGTGAATCCCCGTTCGGCCATCTTGTCAGGGTCGTAGACGTTGCGCAGATCCACCACTGAGGGTCGGGCCATGAGGTCTCTGATACGGTCGAGGTCGAGCACCCGAAACTGATTCCACTCTGTGAGAATCACCAGGACGTCGGCACCTTCGGCCGCATCGTATGAATCGGAGCAGTAGACCACCTCGCCGGGCAGCATCTCCCGTGCGTTGTCCATGGCCACGGGATCGAAGGCCCGCACCGATGCCCCCTCCGCCACCAGTCCGTGGATCAGCGGGAGGGCCGCCGATTCGCGCATGTCGTCGGTTTCGGGTTTGAAGGACAGGCCGAGGACGGCAACGGTCGCGCCCTTGACCTCTCCGCCAAGCGCTGCCCGGACCTTTTCGATGGAGCGCTCCTTGATCCGGTCGTTGACCTTGACCACGGTCTCGACGATGTCGAATGAACGTCCCGCGTCGCGGGCGATTTCGGCCAGCGCCTGGGTGTCTTTTGGGAAACACGATCCGCCGTATCCGGGTCCGGGGTGGAGGAATTTCGGGCCGATCCGCCGGTCCAATCCCATGCCTTTCGAGACGTGGTGGACGTCGGCGCCGAGATGTTCGCACAGCTCGGCAACCTCGTTGATGAACGTGATCTTCGTAGCGAGGAATGCGTTCGAGGCGTACTTGATCAACTCGGAGGATTCCACATTCGTGATCACGAAAGGGGTTTCAATCAAATACAGCGGTGAGTAGATGTCTTTCATGATGGCCACGGCCTGGGCATCGCGGGCGCCGATCACCACCCGGTCCGGTCGCATGAAATCCTCGATCGCCGAACCCTCGCGCAGGAACTCGGGGTTGGACACCACCGAGAACGGATGGGCACCGTTGGTGCGCTCGGAGATGGTCTTCTCGATCAAATGGCCGGTTCCAATGGGCACGGTGGACTTGGTCACGATGACCTTGTAGCCGGTGAGATTGTCGGCGATGGACTCCGCGACCTGGATGACGTACGACAGATCGGCCGAACCGTCCTCCTTGGGTGGGGTTCCCACCGCGATGAAGACTGCCAGAGCTCCCTGGATCGCGGAGTTCAGGTCGGTGGTGAAGTGCAGACGATCCGCCTTGGCATTCTTGGACACCAGGGTGTCGAGTCCCGGTTCATAGATCGGTATCTCGCCACCGAGCAACATGTTGATCTTGCGGACATCCTTGTCCACGCATGTGACGTTGATGCCAAAATCGGCGAGGCACGCCCCGGTGACCAAACCCACGTAACCTGTTCCGACGACGCAAATGTGCATTCAAAGCCTCCAGAACGCTTTGCAGGTCGCAGATTTTAGCAGAAATTCGTCTGCAAAACCCCGCGGTCGGTGCTGATTCCTGAATCCTGAGGGAGTATCCTTGGTCCCCGGAGGACGACCCATGCCAGTGCCGCTGCTCGATCTGAAACGCCAATACCAACCCATGCGCGACGAGATCATGGACGTCATCGACCGGGTCTGTGACAGCCAGTATTTCATTCTCGGCCCAGAGGTTCAGGCCTTCGAGGAGGAGTCCGCTGCCGTCCTCGATGTCACTCGAGCGGTCGGCGTGAGCTCTGGAACCGACGCCCTCTTGATCGCCCTGATGGCCCTCGAGGTCGGTTCCGGGGACGAGGTGGTGGTCCCGACCTTCACCTTCTTCGCCACCGCTGGCGTGGTGTCCCGGCTCCGAGCCCGGCCGGTGTTTGTCGACATCGATCCGGTGGACTTCTGTATGGATCCCGACCGGCTGGCAGCGGCAATCGGACCTCGCACGAAGGCCATTATCCCGGTTCATCTCTTCGGCCAGGCAGCCGACATGGAGGCCATCGGACGAATCGCCGGAGAGATTCCGGTGATCGAGGATTGCGCCCAGTCGTGGGGTGCCGAGTTCAACGGCACGATGACCGGAGGCCTCGGGGCCATGGGGGCGTTTTCGTTCTTCCCCAGCAAGAATCTCGGGGGTTTCGGCGACGGTGGACTGGTCACAACCGATTCGGCGGAGCGTGCGGACCAGTTGCGCGAGCTGAGGATGCACGGTCAGTCCGGACCCTACCTGCATCCCACGGTCGGCGGCAATTTCAGGCTCCACGCCCTCCAGGCCGCCGTCCTGAGGGTCAAAATGCCCCTGGCGCAGGGTTGGATCACCGGCCGGCGCCGTAACGCTCGTCGCTATGCCGATCTCTTCGAAGAGGCCGGTCTGACCGATGTGCTTGGTCTGCCGGCGGCGGTTGGCGGCCGTGGCCACACCTTCAACCAGTATGTGGTGCGTGCCCCACGGCGGGATGACCTTCTGGCCCATCTCAAGGCGCAGGGCATCGGGTGTGCGGTCTACTACCCGCTGCCGCTCCATCTGCAGCCCTGCTTCTCGGGGCTTGGCTACCGGGAGGGCGATCTCCCGGTTGCCGAGCAGGCGAGCAGGGAAGTGCTGGCATTACCGGTCTTTCCGGAGCTCACCGAGGATGAACAGCGGGAGGTCGTCGCCGCCGTCTCCGAATTCTACCGATCGGGGTGATGTCGGATTGCGCATACTGATCGTCACCAGCCGATTCCCGTACCCGTCGTGGCGGGGAAACCAGGTTCGGACCAAGGAGTGGCTGGCCGCGCTTGAGGACCACCAGCGGGTTGTCGTGTGTCCGAACCCCGACGGCCTAGATGCTGCGCGGCGTCTCCGGGATGAGGGCGTGGATGCCACGGTGTACGCCGGCGGCACCGCGGGCAAAGTGGCGGGCGTGACCGGGGCCATTGCCAGCGGTGACCCGCTGCAGGAGGGTCTCTATGCCACGTCCGCCGCGAAACGCGCTGTGGCCCGCGCGGTGGCCGAAGCGACGCCGGACGTCGCGGTTGTCCAGATGGTTCGCTGTGGTTGGGCGGTCGATGTCATCCGAAAGACCGCTGGATCGGTTCCCGTGGTGTTTGACGCCATCGATGCCATGGGGTTGCACTTTGATCGAGCCGCTTCCTTTGTCACCCCTGCCGCTCGGTTGTTCTATAGGTTGGAGGCCGCGCGCTGCCGGCGGCGGGAACGGGCCCTGGCCCGGACGGCCGCGATCACGACCGCCGTATCGGGCCGCGACCTGGGCGCTCTCCAACCAACCAACGGACGAGTTGTTCCGGTGGCCGGGCGGGAGGTCGCCGCCGGGTCCGGGGACAGCGGCCGGCCGACGGTGCTGTTATCGGGCAACCTGGGCTATCGGCCCACGGTTCAGGGGGCCTTGTGGTTTGCCCGGCAGGTGTGGCCTGCCGTACGGGCCCGTGTCCCTGGCGCCAGATGGACCCTCGCCGGAGCGAGACCGGCGGCCGCGGTGCGCCGTCTGGAACGGCTCCCAGGCGTGGAGGTTCACGCCGACGTGCCGGATCTGGCGACTTTCCTCGGTGCGGCGACGGTATCCATCGCTCCAATGAAGGAGGGCTCCGGAGTACCCATGAAGGTGCTGGAGGCTTGGGCCGCCGGCGTCCCGGTGGTGGGCCACCCGTGGGCGGCCGACGGCCTCGAAGAGGGAGCCCGTGGAGGGATGATCATCGCCGAAGAGGCCAAAGAGTGGCAGGAGGCACTGTCGACGCTGTTGCGGGATCCGGCGGCGGCACGGCGCCAGGCGGAGCGTGGTCAAGCCTCCTGGCGGGACTGGTACCACCCCGATCGGGTGGCGGGGCTCGTGCGGGAGGTTGTCGACCAGGCCGCGGGGAGTGGACCGTGATCACACGCCGCGGACCTCATGGCGCGACAGGTCATCCCTGTGGCGGGTCCGGTGCGGGAAAATCGAGCTGTGGTCGGGAAAACGCGAGAGACCGATTTTGCGTAACCTTAAGAGAGACCGGCGTGCAGGGAATTTGTTATGCACCAGGGGAATCGAATGCTTCCGGGCGGCCACTCCGGGTGTTGCAGTAGCGAGGAGGACACGATGGGTAAAAGGGTCAACACGCTGTTTCAAATTGCCGCGGCGGCGTTTTTTGTGGTTCTGATCGGAGGGGTGCCGGCCATTGCCCAGCAGGAACAGCCCGCGGATCCTGGGGCAACACCCGACACCCAGACCCCCACCTTTACCGACACGGTGGAGGTCAACGTGGTCAGCGTGTATGCCACGGTCGTCGACAAGAAGGGCAACCCGGTGACGGGGTTGACCGCTGACGACTTCGTCATCGAGGAGAGCGGCAATCCCATGGAAATCACGAATTTCTTTGCGGTGGGTACTGTGGAGACGGGCCTGAGCGGTGATGTGTCGGCGGTTGCTGCAACCGGGACGGGCACCGGTGGGGTTCAGACCCCACCAGAGATCCTCCCTTCCCAGGTGGCTCTGGTTTTCGACAACACCGGGCTGGAAAAGCGCCAGAGAAAACGTGTTCTCAAGGCGCTCGCACCCTGGATCCCCAACATCACCGAGAACGGCGGTGAGGTGATGGTTGCCGTGCTGGAACCTGAGTTGCAAATCCTCATGCCGTTCACCTCAGACACTGCGGTGATTCTCTCCGCCTTTGACGAGGTCGCTCAGAGGGAATCCCAGGGGGACATGACCAAGAGCCGCAAGCGGGTCATGGTGCGCGACCTGCAGGCTACGCCGTCAATGACCCATGAGGCGCATATCGAACAGCCGCCCGAGATCACTCCGGGTGGCGGCTACAACCCAGGGACATCGACGGGCCGCGGTTCCGGGTCAACCGTTCCGTCCACCTTCGGATCGGCGCCCAAGTCCGATACCCAGCAGGCCTTGCAGTACCTCAATCAGATCGAGATGCACCGGAGACAGGAATACAGCCGGCTGGGCGAGACCCTGGTCGGCATGGATCGGCTGATTCGCGGCCTCAGCGGGTTGCCGGGTCGAAAGGACGTCTTGTGGGTGACCGAGGATCTGATGATCCAGCCAGGGGTCGACCTCTACAACGTGTATTTTTCGCACTTCGCCGGTGCGGCTCAGGAGCTCAACCTGGATCAACCGGAGATCTGGGGCAATCAACTGGACCTGATTCGTGAATTTCAGTACATCGCCGGGGTGTCACAGATTGCCAACACCGTGCTTCACGTGGTGGACGCTTCCGACCGGGACAGAGAGGCCGCATCCGCCGATTTCAAATCCCCAGAGTTGTCGTCATTCGACGGCGCGAACCAGGGGGGGACGGGAGTCACCGGCGGGTACGACATGTCGGCCGTCAGAAGCCAGGGCGAAGGAAGCAGCTATCTGTCGGCCGCGACGGGAGGGCTCTTCTTCGGGAGCAGCCGAAACTACGACGGCTACCTCGACCGCCTGACCGGGCTGATGGGCGCGTACTATTCCATCGGCTACCGGCGGCCGGGATCGCCCGATGGAAAGCTGCACGATGTCAAGGTGACGGTCAACCGTGAGGGGCTCGACGTCTGGACACACGAGCGAGTCCCCAACCCAACTCTGGACCAGGTTCTGGCCGACATGGCGGTCTCGAGACTGCTGATCGACGAGGGACCGAATCTGCTGGCCCTCAAGGCGATGTTGGGACCGAGCGAGCCGGCCGAGAATGACCAACATATCCAGGAGGTCCGTATCCAGATTCCAGCCCAGAATCTGGCCCTTGTCGAGGATGGCCCCAACCAGGTTGGGACCGTGGCAGTTGCGGTGGTGGCCGCCGATGGGGACGGGAATCCTCTTCCGCCGCGGTTGCTGAATCTGACCATCACGTTGCCCACCGCGCGAGTGAACTCAGAGACGGTGGCCATGGCCCGCCTTCGTCTCATGATGGAGAATGACTCCAAAAACATCGCGGTGGCGGTGCGAGATCAGGGTTCGGGGTCGGAAGCCTCCACCATGGTATTGGGAGGTTCGTGAGGGCATCGGGTTTGACGCCCCTCGGAGGGTGATGTGGTCAGTTTTCTGACCCTGCTGGTCGGTCTCATAATGGGGACCCACGATGTCCAGTTGGCGGTATCGGGGCCGGTGGCGCGAGTGGAAATTCGCCTCGACGACACCGTGTTGGCCGAGGTCGCCGGGGCGCCGTGGCACGCCCGCATCGACCTTGGACGCCGGATCCGCCCGGCGCGGCTTGAGGCCGTCGGCTTCGATGCTACCGGACGCGAGATCGACAGGGATGTCCAGTGGATCAATCTCCCGGAAAGCCGAGCCGAAGCCGAGATCGTACCCGATGTGTCCGACGTCGGGATCGTGGAAGGGGTTCGGTTGACATGGGAGAGCCCCGAGTTCAACAAACCGAAACAGATCAGGGTCTCGCTGG
Organism: uncultured Holophagae bacterium; assembly: GCA_963797055.1. Taxonomy (GTDB): domain Bacteria; phylum Acidobacteriota; class Thermoanaerobaculia; order Thermoanaerobaculales; family Sulfomarinibacteraceae; genus FEB-10. The sequence continues at coordinate 250,797 of CAWCOD010000019.1, read as the reverse complement.
ACGGGGAGAGTCTGGCAGTCCGGCCACCCTATCGAATCGACCTGACCACCGTGACTCTGGACGAACTCCACGTGCTCGATGCCGAGTTCGAGTTTTCCGCCGATGTGTGCCTGAAGCGGCAGTTCGTTTTTGGCAAGGGCTTCAGCGGAGCCACATCATCAGGCCTGACCGCATTGCCGGTCCGACTCGATGACCTGGACGAGCTGCCGGCCCCGGACCTGCTCTCGGATTGGTTTTCGGCTGACGACGAGCAGCCGGTCCGGGTCGCGGCCGTGGAACGTGACGCGGCCCGGCTTGTGATCGTGCGCGATCCCGGGGCCGAGCCCATGCTCCGGGACTTGGTGGCGGAACGTAAGCGGTACGCCAAGAGTCAACGCCGCGGTGGGACCGCCCGCAGCCTGGATCTGTTGGATCAGGACGTGGATTTGCGCGTTCTGGTGCCAGAGCCCGTGTCGGTCGAGGGCAGGGAGCGCTCGACGATCCTCTTCCCCTACAGCAAGAAGGGGATCGCGGGTGATCAAGGCCTGCTCAAGGCGGCGGTGGCTCCCAAGAACGAGAACATGCTGGGGATGGGGCTGATGTTGCCCGATGGCGTGGCCATGGCTGGGCTTCACGCTGCCGAGGGAAATCCTCGACGGGCGGTGTTGCTGCTCCTGGGACCCGAGCGGGAGGACATCACCAGGCTCGATCCCGGAGATGTCCGGAGCTTTCTCGCGGATCTTCGGGTGCCGCTGGTGGTGTGGGATCTGTCCGGGCCCCGAGGAGTGCCGTCGTCGGCGTGGCCTGTGGACGCAGTGATCGAGGATTTCGACGACCTGTCGAGGGCGACGCGCCGGCTGCGTTACCAGCTCGACGAGCAGCGCATCGTGTGGGTTGGGGGGCGCTATCTTCCGCAGGAGCTCGGGCTGGGGCCTCGGGCCCGAGGCATCTCCTTGATCCAGTAATCCGTGAGATATCTCCAGTTGGTCGGGTAGAATCCTGATCTGGAGGAATCGCGGTGATCGTCGAGATCGACACTGAGGAACCGGAAAGCTGGCTCATCGGTCAGGTGGCGAACGTGCTCCGGAGGGGTGGTATCGTGGTCACGCCCACCGACACGGTCTACGGTCTGACCTGTTGCATCGACCAACCGGACGCCATCAAAAGGATTTATGCGCTCAAGGAGATGGACCCGAAGAAGCCGCTGGCGATCCTGGTCCCGGACATGCCCACTATCGGTCGCTTTGCCAAGGGCGTGTCCACACCGGCATTTCGGGTCATGAAGAGGGTCCTTCCCGGACCCTACACGTTCATCTTCGAGGCGAGTCCCGAGGTCCCCAAGATCATGCTCCGGAAGCGTCGGACCATCGGCGTCAGGATGCCGGGACATCCTGTGTCTCTCGCGCTTCTGGCCGAGCTTGGCGAACCGCTGCTGTCCACCTCCATCCGCAACCCCAACGATGATTTCGTCAACGACCCGGTGGAGATCGACGCCACCTACGGCAACCGGATCGACATCGTCATCGACAGTGGTCCGCTGCTTCCGGTCCCGTCCACCGTGGTCGACCTGAGCGGAGGAGAACCCGTGCTCCTCCGCGAGGGCAAGGGTGACGTGGAGGCGCTGGAGATGTTCGACTGAAAAATTCAGATCCCGGCGAACCCCGGGGTTCTGCACCAATCGAGTGGGGAGTGTTCCATGACATCAAGGCCTGTGAGCCGCTTCATGGCCCGTCATTTTCGGCACTTCAACGCCGCCACCGTGGTCGACGCGGCGACCGCCTACCGTGAGCACCTGGACAGCGGGGGCAGCATGTTCGTCGCCATCGCCGGTGCCATGAGCACCGCCGAACTCGGTATCTCCCTGGCCGAGATGATCCGCAGCGGGGCCGTCCACGGGATCTCCTGCACGGGCGCTAACCTCGAGGAGGATCTTTTCAACCTCGTTGCTCACGGCCACTACGTGAGGATTCCGGGATACCGGGATCTCAACCCCGCCGACGAAACCGAGCTCCTGCGAAGGAAATTGAATCGAGTCACCGACACCTGCATCCCCGAGGAGGAGGCGATGCGTCGACTCGAGGCGATCGTGGCCGAGGAGTGGATGGCGGCCGACGGCGCCGGCGATCGCCGACTGCCCCATGAGTTCCTCTACCGCGTGATCCGATCGGGGGCTCTGGAACAGCACTACCAGATCGACCCGGCGGACAGCTGGATGGTGGCGGCGGCGGAGCGCGACCTCCCCCTCTTCGTCCCGGGCTGGGAGGACTCGACGCTTGGGAATGTCTTTGCGGCGCGATGTATGGACGGCTCGGTGTCGGACGCGAGGGTCATCCGAGGCGGGATCGAGTACATGATGGAGTTGGCCGATTGGTACCAAGCCACCGCATGGGACAGCCCGGTGGGCTTTTTTCAGATCGGTGGCGGGATTGCCGGCGACTTCCCGATCTGCGTGGTGCCCATGCTGCACCAGGATCTTCGGATCGACGATGTGCCGATGTGGGCCTATTTCTGTCAGATCTCGGATTCCACCACCAGCTACGGCTCCTATTCGGGCGCCGTGCCCAACGAAAAGATCACCTGGGGCAAGCTGGCTGAGGACACGCCCTCATTCGTCATCGAGTCCGACGCCACCATCGTCGCCCCGCTCATCTTCGCCCATGTCTTAGGCTGGTAAACCGGCCACGAAGAACGAAGAACAAAGAACAAAAACTGTCAGGCCTGAGCCACAACACTCACCACGATCCGGGTGGTCGGGGGTCTTCGTTCTTTGTTCTTCGATCTTTGATTCTGGGTGGGCGGGGGCAATGCCGCGTCGCGGCAGTAGTACAATGGCGGGCGATTTGCAATGAAGGAGGCTCTGATGAGCGAGAGTGGTCTCAAGAAGATTGGTGTGATCGGGATTGGTGTCATGGGCAACGGCATCGCCCAGGTGGCGGCCCAGAGCGGTTTTGAAACCGTGGTGATGGATGTGAACGACGAGGTCCTGGAGAAGGGCATGGCCAACATGAGCCGCAGCCTCGACCGCCTCGTCAAGGCCTACGAGAAGAGCGGCGGCGAAAAAGGCATCACCGAGGACGCCAAGAAAGAAGTGCTCGACCGGCTGTCCACCACCTCGAAGCTGGAAGACCTCGTGTCCTGCGACCTGATTATCGAAGCGGTTCCCGAGAGACCCGAGCTCAAGGAGAAGATCAACCGTGCGTTAGCCGAGGCAGGCTACGACAAGGTGCTCGCCACCAACACGTCCGGCATCAGCATCACCCGGCTCGGCGCCGCCTATGGCACGCCGGAGAAGTACATGGGCATGCACTTCATGAACCCGGTCCCCATGCAGAAGGGTGTGGAGATCATCCGAGGGCTGGCCACCTCCGACGAGACCTACGAACTCATCGTGGCCCTGTGCCACGACATGGACAAGATCGAGATCCCGGCCGAGGACAAGGCCGGCTTCGCCATCAACCGGATGTTCGTTCCCTTCGTCAACGAGGCGATCCGGATCGTCGAGGAGGGCATCGCGTCGGTAGATGACGTGGACAAGTGCACCTACTGCCTGGGCCACCGGATGGGTCCGCTGATGACCGCCGACTTTGTGGGCCTCGACACCATGGTCTTCATCTGCGACGTGCTCGAGGAGGAGCTGGGCAGCTTCTATAAACCGAGCCCGCTGCTCAAACGCCTGGTGGAGTCGGGCCAGCTCGGCGCCAAGACCGGCTCCGGCTTCTACTCGTGGGAGAAATTCAAACCCACCGGCGTGAATCCGGATGTCGCGAGGTATCGGATCAAGTAGGGTCCCCGCCCGCCCGCGGCGGATCGCAGAACAAAGATCGAAGAACGAAGATCCCCCGCCCACCCGGGGACAGGGAGCAAGGAGCAAGGACCAGGGAACAAGGAGGAACCCCCGCCCACCCGAGCCCGAGCCCGTTCCCGAGCCCGTTACCGTTGCCGAACGAAGAATAAAGAACGAAGAACGAAGAACGAAGACCCCCCGCCCACCCGGTGCGAGGAGGGCGCGATGGGCGGGCGTGCCACTCCGGGCACCTTCACGTTGAAAGTTGAAAGTTAAACGTTGAACGTTCCCACCCACCCACCCGGGTCGTGAAAGGCCGCGATGATCGGGCGTGCCGGGCAACCTGCCGGCGGCAGCGGTAGTGGCCGTGGCCGGGTGCCGGCGGCCGTTTCCGATCCTGCGAGTGGGATCAGCGGCCATACGGCCACCCGCTGGTGACGGCTGGTCACCGCGGCCACCGGCCGCGAGTAACCTCGGGGAGCGCGACGGGGAGATGGGCGCGTCCAAATCAGGTCATCGAAGCCAACGCGCGGGCCGGTGCCAGGCACCGTCGACATCGCATCGGAGCACGAGATCGGCAACATCTGCGTCGGTGCCTGGCACCGACACGCAAGCATCCCCATACCTGAAATCAAGCGCGGTCCCGTCCGGTTGTCATCTTCGTGATTGAAATACCGGGATTTGTGCGGCCATGACCTTGGTGGAACTGATCGGCTATGTGGGCTCGGTGGGGGTGGCGGCGTCGCTCACCATGGCCAACATCTGGCGGCTGCGGTGGGTGAATCTGTTCGGAGCCAGCACTCTGGCGGTCTACGGGCTGCTGATCCACGCCTGGCCGATCCTCGCACTCAACAGCTTCATCGTGCTGGTGGACGTGTACTACCTCCTCCGTCTGTCGCGCGAGAAGGATGTCTTTTCGTTTTTCGAAATTCCGGCCGACATGCCCTTCCTCAAGGAATTCCTGCGCTTCTACCATGACGATATCGAGGCGTTTGCCCCCGGGTTCGACCTGATGCGATACCGCGAGCCGCACGTTCGCCTGATCATGCGCAACATGCTCCCGGTGGGGCTCTTTGTCTGCGGTGAGGCGAAGGAAGGTGAGGCGGAGATCTACCTGGATTACGTTGTCCCGGGATACCGTGACTTCAAGAGCGCTCGCTTTGTCTTCTCCGCGCCCCACGATCGCCTGAAAGCGGCGGGGATGCACACCTTCGTGGCCACCGCGCAGGTTCCGGCCCAGCGACGATATCTCCGGAAGGTGGGATTCGAGCAGGATCCGGATTCGCCGTGGCGTTTTACGCGGCCGGTTTAGCCCACCCGCCCGCCCGACCGGAACGAAGAACAAAGAACGAAGGACGAAGGACGAAGAACGAAGAACCCCGCCCACCCGGTTCTGAGCTCGAAGAGCCGGCTCGTCAGAGAAGCTCGGTGAGGTGACCCCTGAGCCAGTCCGCAAGATCTTCCTCGGAGCACCGACCGTCGGCGACGGCCACCATCAGGATAACCACCTCAACCTCCTCGGCAGCGATTTCCCGACCGTTGAGGCCCAGGAACACGTACATGGCGAGGAACCCCACCCGCTTGTTGCCATCTGCGAAGGGGTGGGAGGTGACGAGACCATAGCCGTACGCGGCAGCCAAAGTGGCTAGGTCGGAACCAGCTTCATAGAGTTTTCGATTGAGCGGCCTGGCCAGTGTGGACTCGAGTGGGTTGTCGTCCCGGAGCCCGGGAAGTCCCCCGTGCAGTCGGATCTGGTCAAAGTGGATCGCCTCAACCATCAGACGGTCGAGCCAGATCAGGGGGCTCACTTCGCCAGTTCGCGCAGGGCGTTGCGGTACATCTGCGAACCGCGCCGATACAGGGAAAGAGCCTCTTCGAAACGGGGGTCATAAGGCGTCAGCAGGAGCCCCCGATCGGTCTCCACCACAAATACTGGATCCCCGGCTTCGAGATGGAAGCGATCCACCATCTCTTTCGGGATTGTGGCGGCAAGAGAGCCGCCGGCACGCCGGATTTTCGTCTGTCGTACCATTTCAGGCCTCCTTGCTGCGGCAGCGAATTTCCTGAGGAAACAATAGTAGCACAAACATGCTACTCATCGATTTTCATCCGTCCACCAAGGCACGATTCAAGAACGAAGATCCCCGGTCGCTCGCTCGGGATGAAAGCGGGAAGGGCCATTGTGGAGCTTGGTCCCGCCTGCAGGATCTTCAGTTATGGGTTCTGAGTTCTCAGTTTTGAATTCCCGCCCACCCCCGCCATGTCGTTCCGGGTGGGTGGGGTTCTTGGATCTTTGTTCGTCGTTCTTCGATCGGCCGAGCAGCCGAGACGGCCGCACCACAATGCAGGCCACAAGCCCGCACCACATTGGCGCGCCGAGTGGGTGGGCCTGAACACTGAAATCCGAACGCCGAACTCTGAAGGAGACTCTCTGTCGCTGCCTCGCGCTCACTGATCCGGGGAGAGGGTGATCTTCAACCACTGGATCTCGGGGTCGAGACGCTGCTTCATTTCGTCGCGGCCCCCCGGTGGTCGGGATCGGCCGCCGCCTGTGCCGCCCATGCCACCGCGGCCTCCACCACCCATCCCGCCTGCGCCGCCGGACGGGGGGCCTCCACCGCGACCCAGGGAGTCTTCAAGAGCGGTTGCGATGCTCTCCCGCTCCGCCGCCGTGGTGCCGCCGATCTGAATTCCCAGCGCGACTTTTCGCTTCTTTGACGGGTTCTGATTCGGCCACCTTGCCGCCGATTTCCGCCAGCGGAATGCGGAACTCATAGCAGAAAACACCGTCGTGGACTGCCGAAGCGGCGTTGGCACCGAGGGGGAGACCCTCCGGGATCACGTCCTTCACGCCGTAGCGGATGATGGTCACCTCACCTGGATCCGGACGGTGTTCGGCGAGACGCTCCATGCCTCTGGGCCCCTTGGCTGTGGTCGGCTTCTTCGGATTCGGGCCGGCCCCGTCATCCGGATCGGCGACGTTCGACGAACTCGCCGATGGCCTCGGAACCGGTGTAGCGGATGCCGAAGGCGTCGTCCTTGTTCTTGGCCTTGCCGTCACCGTTGATCCAGAGGATGACACCCCGTTGGAGCAGGCGCCGGGCGAGCCTCTCGTCGCCGAAACGGTACATGAGGTAGAGATTTTCTTCGTCGTGGCTGGCCGACACGACCCGAAGGCTGTCCTCGAGGTACGCCACGGGCAGACCATCCCAATCGGACGGTTCTCCGTCGACGGTGATGCGTCCGCCGACGGGTGGGCTGTCAAGCGAGATCGAGCCCGCAGAGACGGTTGCCGCGGCCGTGCACATGACTACCGTCAAGAAACAGGCGACGGTCGGGACTCGGCGGGAGGATCTCATAACGCACCTTCTGTGGGAGGGACTCGGCGGACGGCCGCCGAAGCGGCCGTCCGCCTCATCCGAGGGGGGAGTTAGGGCTTCATTTGACCGCCGCCCCGACGGGCGCCGTGGCCCCGACCCATGAGGCCGCGCAGATCCTGGAGCTTGTCGCGTTGTTCGGGCGTCAGGATGTTGTAGATGGCGGACATGGTCCGCGCGCTGGCAACCGCGATCTCCACGTGGAGCTGCGCCTGGCTTTCGGCAAAGACGCGGAACGAGCCCTCATCGAAGTCGCCGGGCTCATGGTCTGCCATGAAGGCCTCACGCGCCTCGTGAAGCTCGTCTTTCCAGGACTGGATGGCGGGCAGCTCAGCGTCGAGGATGGCCTGGATCTGGGCGACCTGCTCGTCGCTCAGCTCGAGATACTCGGTCAGTCTCGGCAGCATCTCTTCGAAATGCATCAGTCCGGCGCCGCCGAACGCACCGGGACCGCCCATGCCACCCGGGCCGCCCATGCCGTGAGGACCGCCGGAGCCTCCGCCCGGGCCTCGCTGTGCGAACAGCGGGCCGGTCGCGGTCAGAGCGATCGCCAGGACGAATGTGATGATGATGGTACGACTTTTCATTGTGTCACCTCCTGTGGTGTGCCGCCGGAGCGGCGTCGTCAGTCAGTGAGAGAAACGCTCCGGCCACCTTTGATGTTGACCCACTTTTTCATTGGAAGTTCAAAGAAAACGCAAAGAAAGCTTAAGGACCCGGATTCTCGCCGGTCCTGCGCTACGATCGGTGGATGGCACGAGTGCTGATCATCGACGATGACACCGAACTGTGTGAGTTGCTTTCGGAGTTCCTCGGCCAGGAGGGCTTCGAGGTCGATGCCGTATTTGACGGAGCTTCCGGTGCTCGGCGGGCGCTGGAGCAGCGGCATGACCTCGTGGTGCTCGACGTCATGCTCCCAGGGCTGAATGGCTTCGACGTCCTTCGGCAGATCAGGGGCTCGTCGAAGTTGCCGGTGATCATGTTGACCGCTCGCGGCGAGGAGGTGGATCGTATCGTCGGTCTTGAAATCGGCGCTGATGACTATCTGCCAAAGCCCTTCAATCCACGGGAGCTCGTGGCTCGCATCCGGGCTGTGCTCAGGCGAGCGACCGCGTTGGACGGCGACGATCTCGTTGTCTCGGAGGTTGCGGACCTGCGGATCGATCCGGGAAATCGGACCGTGGTGCGGTCCGGTGAAGAGATCTCGTTGACAGGTATTGAATTCGAACTGCTCACGGTTCTGGTGCGGTTGGCGGGACGGGTTGTGGAGCGCAACGAACTCTCTAAATCCGCTCTTGGGCGGCGAACCAGCGCCTACGATCGCAGTTTGGACGTTCATCTGTCGAACCTCAGAAAGAAGCTCGGTCCGCTGCCGGATGGTGGCGAACGCATCAAGACGGTGCGTGGGGTTGGGTATCAGTATGTGAAGTAGTGAACAGAGAAGAGTGAAGAGTGAATAGAAGGAAGCAGTAGGCAGTAGGGAGTAGTGCATGGTGGGTAGTGGGTTGCGGGTGGTGGACGAGTGAAGTCTTTATTCCTGAGGATTTTCCTCTGGTTCTGGGCCGCCATGGCGGTTGTCGTGGTCGTGCTGGTGGTTTCATCGCCCTTCCTGACGCGATCCCATCCCGGTGTGGAACGGTGGCAACAGCATGTTGGTCAGTTCCTGCGGTCCGGTGTGGACGACGTCGCGACGCGAATCGAGACCGGGGAATCCGTAGGCCCGGACGAACGACATCGCCCCCGGCGCCGCAACCCTGCGCAGATCTACGTCATCGACGCCGACGGGGTCGAAATGGAAGATCGCGAGGTGGATCGACCGACCCGTGACCTGGCCCGCCGAGTTGCAGATGCCGGCGAAGAAATCTCAGAACGCTCCGGCTCAACGCACCGCATGGCGCGACCGGTCACCGACGTCCACGGTCGTCCCGTGGTCGTTGTGGGTGTCCTTCGTCGGCCACCGCGACCCATCGACCTGCTGGATCCCCAGGTTCTGCTGCCGCGTTTGGCGGCCCTCACCCTCGTGATCGGTTTGTTCTGCTATTGGCTGGCGCGCTATCTGAGCGCGCCGGTGACGTCCCTCCGAACCGCAACCCGCGAGCTCGCGGGGGGAGATCTCTCGGCTCGAGTGGGGCCCCCGGTTGCCGAACGGCGGGACGAGACCGGCGACCTGGCCCGCGATTTCAATGCTATGGCCGCGCGGTTAGAGAGCCTGGTGGGGTCGCAGCGACGGTTGCTGCGGGACGTATCGCACGAACTCAGGTCGCCCCTGGCTCGCCTCGGGGTGGCCCTGGAGCTCGCCCGTCAGCGAGCAGGTGAGAACGCGTCGGGACCCCTGGACCGGATCGACCAGGAATCACAGCGGCTGGAGGCGTTGATCACGCGTCTGCTGTCGCTGGAGCGCCTCCAGGCCGGCATCGGGCAAACAGAGGGCCAGCTCGTGGATCTTGGCGGCCTCCTCGAGAGGGTGGTTGCGGATGCCCGATACGAGGCCGATGCAGGTGGTTGTGACGTGCGGCTTGTCAGCGCGGCCAGACCGCGGGTGATGGGGTCTCCGGAGCTGCTGCACAGCGCGGTGGAGAACGTCGTTCGAAATGGGGTCGCCCACACCTCGCCTACAAGTACGGTGGACGTCTGGTTGGGCGAAGAGAGCTTCCACGGCGGACGAGTGGCCGTTGTCCGGGTGCGTGACCAAGGGCCCGGTGTGCCGCCTGATGAGCTGGAGCGCCTCTTCGATGCCTTCCACCGCGTGGAGGACGCCCGCGACCGCCGGACCGGGGGTGTTGGGCTTGGTCTCGCCATCACCGAGCGTGCGGTGCGCGCCCACGGCGGCGAGGTGGAGGCCAGGAACCACCCCGAGGGAGGTCTCGAGGTGACGATTCGGCTCCCGATCAGCGACCGCTGAGAAATCGCCGGGGTGAATGCAATTCTTGCCAAAGGCGTAGGCCCACCCGGCCGCACACCCGATTGCAGATTCCAAATTGCAGATTCCAAATTGCGTCCCCCCACCCGCCCCCGCCTTGTCATCCCGAGCGAGGAGCCCGCAGGGCGACGAGTCGAGGAATCCCCCGAAAAGAGGAGGGCGCAATGGGCGGGCGTGCCACTCCGGGCACCTTCACGTTGAACGTTAAAAGTTACAAGTTAAAAGTACCCTCCCACCCATCCGGATCGTGAAAGGGCGGGATGGGCGGGCGTGCCGGGCAACCTGCCGGCGGCAGCGGTAGTGGCCGTGGCCGGGTGCGGCGGCCGTTTCCGATCCTGCGAGTGGGATCAGCGGCCATACGGCCACCCGCTGGTGACGGCTGGTCACCGCGGCCACCGGCCGCGAGTAACCTCGGGGAGCGCTATGGGGAGATGGGCGCGCCGAAATCAGCGTATCGAAGCGAACGCGCTCACCCGGTGCCAGGCACCGTCGAAATCGAATCGGAGCACGAGATCGCAACATCTGCGGCGGTGCCTGGCACCGACATGGAGATCGGAATGCTATAGGGGGTTCCCTCGGGGAGCGCGACGGAAAGAAGGCCGCGTCGAAGCCAGAGGATCGACCCGCACGAGGCACCCGTGTCGCGCAGGCGTCTCGCCTGCATTCGTTTATTCAATTGTAGCCAGAATTGCAGCCGAGACGGCTGCGCTACAACGCTTGGGAACTGCAGCCGAGACGGCAGCACCACAACGACGAGAGAACGCAGGCCAGAGGCCCGCACCACAATGCAGCCGAGACGGGCGCACCACAACCGGCGCTTCGGGCGGGTGGGGGAAACCCGGAACCCGAAACCGCACTAGGCCGTAAACCGCCTAGCCCGCACTTCTCACCGGGTATCTACTGCGGGCGGCGAATCGCGTCGTTCCGTCGTGTTTGTCGCAAATCGTGCTCCTCAACATAGTGCGACTATGCCTACGTCGCCCAATTACACGACAAACCCAGCGGAGACTTGCGCTTCGCCACCCTCGCGACGAAACCCGGTGAGAAGTACGGGCTAGACGACAATGTTGACGAGTCTGCCGGGGACCACGATGACCCGTTTCGGCTCCCGCCCCTCGAGGTATTTCCTCGCCTTCTCCGATGCCAGGGCGAGACGCTCCAGTTCGTCCTTTTCGGTGTCCTTCGAAACCTGCAGTTCGTCCCGTTTTTTGCCGTTGATCTGGACGACGATGGAGATCAGGTCGTCGATGCAGAGGGCCTCGTCGTGGATCGGCCAGGTGGCGTGGGCGATGAGCCCGGATTCGTCCAATCGCCGCCACAACTCCTCGGCGATGTGCGGCGCGTAGGGTCCGAGCAGCCGGAGAAACGAGGTAAGGATCTCTCGCGGCAGCGTTTCGGCGGAGGTGGCCTGGTTGACGAAGATCATCATCTGGGCGATGGCGGTGTTCATCTGCAGGGTCTCGGTGTCGGAGTCGATCTTCTTGATGGTCTTGTGGAGGGTTCGGTTGAGGTCCGGCTCCGACTCCGGAGGGTTGTCGGTGATCTTGCGGTTCAGGCCACCTTCTTTTTCGTCCACCACCAGCCGCCACACCCGTTGCAAAAACCGATTGACGCCTTCCACACCGCTCATCTGCCACGGTTTCTGAACCTCGAGCGGGCCCATGAACATCTCGTACAGCCGCATGGCGTCGGCGCCGTACTGCTCGATGACCTCGTCCGGGTTGACCACGTTGAGCTTTGACTTGGACATCTTCTCGATCTGGGACTCGAGGACCTCGCCGGTGCTCCTGGCCACCGCCGTCCCGTCGTCCCGCTCCTCCACGTCGTCCGGGTGGTAATACTTCCCCCTGGCGTCGCGGTGGGAGTAGGCCAGCACCATGCCCTGGTTGAAGAGCTTGTGGAACGGCTCCACGGTGTGGACAAGACCGCAGTCGTACAGCACCTTGTGCCAGAACCGGGCGTAGAGCAGGTGGAGCACGGCGTGCTCGACGCCGCCCACGTAGAGGTCCACCGGCATCCAGTAGTTTTCGGCCTCCTGGGACCACGCTTCGTTTTCGTTGTGCGGATCGAGGAAGCGAAGGTAGTACCAACAGGAGCCGGCCCACTGCGGCATGGTGTTGGTCTCGCGCGTGCCCGAACGACCATCGGGTAGCTCGACGTGGAGCCAGTCGTCGCCGGCCCGCGCCAGCGGCGGCCGTCCGTCCTCGGTGGGTCGGTACTCGTCGATGGCGGGCAGACCCACCGGTAGCCAGTCGGAGGGTACCGGCGCAACCTCGTTATCGTCGGTGTGGACGATGGGGAAGGGCTCGCCCCAGTAGCGTTGGCGCGAAAACAGCCAGTCGCGCAATTTGTACTGCACTTTGCGCTCGCCGCTGCCCCGTTCCACGAGCCAGTCGATGATCTTCTTCTTGGCGTCGTCGATACAAAGACCGTCGAGGAAGCCGCTGTTGATGGCCGGTCCATCGCCAAGGAAGGCCTTGCCGTCGAAGCCGTCGGGCGGCTCGACGGTGCGGATGATCGGCAGGTCGAAGATTTCGGCAAAATCCCAGTCGCGCTGGTCCTGGCCGGGGACGGCCATGATGGCGCCGGTTCCATATGTCATGAGCACGTAGTCGGCAATCCAGATTGGGATTTTTTCGTCGTTCACCGGGTTGATGGCATAGCCCCCGGTGAAGACGCCGGTCTTCTCCTTGGCGAGGTCGGTGCGCAACAGATCCGACTTGTGCGCCGCCTCCTCGACGTAGCCCCGTACGGCGTCGCGGTGTTGGTCGGTGGTGACCCGGTCAACCAGCGGGTTTTCCGGAGCGAGGACGCAGTACGTGGCGCCAAACAGTGTGTCCGGTCGGGTCGTGAAGACGGTGAAGCTGTCGTGGGTTCCGTCGATGGCGAATCGGACATCGGCGCCGTCGGACCGCCCGATCCAGTTGCGCTGCATCTCCTTGACGCTCTCCGGCCAATCCACTTCGTCGAGGTCATCGAGCAGACGTTCTGCGTAGGCGGTGATCTTGAGCATCCACTGGCGCATCAGCCGCCGCTCCACCGGATCTCCGGTCTCCACGTAGACGCCGTCCTTGACCTCTTCGTTGGCGAGCACGGTTCCCAGTGCGGGGCACCAGTTCACCGGGACGTCAGCCATGTACGCCAGTCCCTGCTCGTAGAGCTTGAGAAAGATCCACTGGGTCCACCGGTAGTAGTCGGGATGCGAAGTGTTGATCTCACGGTCCCAGTCGTAGCTGAAACCGAGCCTCTGGATCTGGCGCCTGAAGGTGTCCACATTGCGGGCAGTGATGTCGGCGGGGTGGAGGTTTTCACGGACCGCGGCCCGCTCCGCAGGCAGCCCGAAGGCGTCCCAACCCATGGGGTGGAGGACGTTGAAACCCTTCATCCGTTTCATTCGGGCCACCACGTCGGTGGCGGTGTAGCCCTCGGGGTGCCCCACGTGGAGTCCGGCCCCCGACGGGTAGGGGAACATGTCGAGAACGTAGAATTTGGGTTTTGCCGCGAGCTCCTCGGAGGTCGACGGCGTTTTGAAGGCGTGCTGCTCCTGCCACACCTTCTGCCATTTCGGCTCAACGGCGGCCGGATCGTAGCTGTATTCGGTCATCGATCGACTCCTCGGATGCCTCGACCGGTTCGGTCGGCAATGGCGTATTCTACGCATCCAACGAATTCGTGGCCAGAATCAGATCCGATTTCCGCCTTGCGTACAACCGGATGCCGGGCTGTGCCATAATCTGGCGCTGTCAGGACGAGCCCCGTCGCAACCCGGACGTTGGGGTGAGAACCACGAAGGAGGACGGAAGATGGCGACAGTGAAAGGCGACCTGCAAAAAAGCGCAAAGGCCATGGAGGAGTCATTCTTCGCACGGGAGAACGAGAAGCTGCTGAGCAAGCTTCGGGCCGAGGCGGAGGCTCAAAGACGACGGGACGCACTCAGGGAAATGCTGCAGATCGATAACGAAACGGTCCTGGATCGCCTCATGGAGTTGGATCTCTGTGCCGAAACCATCGCCGCATTCACCGTGATTCCCCTGGTGGAAGTCGCCTGGGCGGACGGAAGCATGTCCGCAAGGGAGCGGGATGCGATTATGGACGGCGCCACCGAGCGTGGCATCAACACGGGAACAACCAACTACCTGCTGCTCCAGAATTGGCTCGAAATGAAGCCGGAACCCAAGCTCTTCGAAGTGTGGCAGCACTATTCCAGGGACCTGTTGTCCACGCTCGATCCCGATTCTGCGGCCGAACTCAGGGCGCGCACGATGTCGCGAACCAGGGCGGTGGCCGAGGCCGCCGGCGGGTTCCTCGGGCTGAACAAGATCTCCGACGAGGAGCAGGCGGTGCTCGCCATCATCGAGGAGACGCTTTCCTGAAAATGTAAATTGTGAATAGCGAATCGAGGCAGACGGTCCGGGAGAAGTGTGTTCTCACCGAATCGTAGCGGACTATTTACTATTTACTATTCCCTTGCTCTACTCTGATCCCTCACCGCGTCCACGAAAACCACCTGCGCAGGAGCTTTGACGTGGTCGGTGTGAGTTTGGTGCGGTTGTACGCATCGGCGGCCTTGCGGATGATCTCGGCGTGGGTTGGGTAGGGGTGGATGACTCCCGAGAACGAACCAAGACCCAAACCGGCGACCATGGCCGTGGTGATCTCGGAGATCAGATCACCGGCGTGGCGGGCGACGATGGTGGCGCCGAGAATGGTGTCGGTTCCCTTCTTGAGGTGGACCTTCAAGAATCCATCGGTGTCGCCTTCGGTAAGGGCACGATCCACCTCGGACATGGGGATCTCGATCGTTGTCACATCGATGCCGCGCTCCTCGGCTTCGTGCTCGTAGATGCCGACATGTGCGATTTCGGGGTCGGTGTAGGTGCACCAGGGCACCTCCAGCTTGCTGAGCCTTTTTTTCGGCCCCGGGAAGAGAGCGTTTTGCAGAATCGCTCGGGAGGTCGCGTCGGCGGTGTGGGTGAACTTGTGGGCGAGACAGACGTCACCCGACGCATATATTCGTCGATTGGTCGTCTGGAGGAAATCGTTCACCGTGACACCGGCACGATCGTGGTCCACTCCCGCGGCTTCGAGGCCGAGATTCTCGATGTTCGGAGTCCGGCCGACGGCCACCAGAATCTCGTCCACTGTGATGTGGTCGGTGCCGGATGGGCCCTTTAGATCCAGCCGCTTGGAGTCGTCCACGGTCTCCACTCGGACAAGGGAGGTCTGGAGTCGCACCTCCACACCGTCACGCTCCAACGCGGTTCGGAGGATGTCGGCGGCATCGGAGTCTTCGCGCGACAGGAACTGATCGGCCATCTCGATGATCGCAACCCGGGTGCCGAGCCGGGCAAGGGCCTGAGCCAGCTCGCAGCCGATGGGGCCGCCACCGATGACCGCCAGCCGGTCCGGTTTTTCGGTGAGATTGAAGATGTTGTGGTTGGTGAGAAAGCCGGATTCGGCCAGGCCGGGGATCGGCGGGACTGCCGCCCGGGCGCCGGTTGCGATGACGGCCTTGGAAAAGCGCAGGGGGATGCCGGCAACGTCGATCGTGTCCGGTCCCGTGAATTGGGCGTCGCCAAGGAACACATCGACACCGTAGTGCTCTGAGAACCGCCGCGCGGAGTCGTGAGGAGAGATGTGGGCCCGAACCCTGCGCATTCTCTCCATCACCGCTGCGAAGTCGACCTCGATATCACCCGTGATGCGGACACCAACCTCCGCGGCTGCGCGAATGTCGGCGACCGATCGGCCCGATCTGATGATCGCCTTGGACGGCACACAGCCCACGTTGAGACAGTCGCCGCCCATCAGGTGACGTTCCACAAGGGCGACCTTGGCCCCCATGGCACCGGCGCCGCCTGCAGCCACCAGGCCTGCCGTTCCGGCACCCACCACCACCAGGTTGTAGCGACCGTCCGGGGTCGGATTCTCCCAGTCGGGTGGGTGGACGTTTTCAACAAGCGCGAGATTGTGCTCATCGGACGGCGACACGCCGAGTGCCGGGTCGATTGTGGAATCGGTTGTCGAGTTGGTCTTCATTGTCAGCCGTCCTTGCTGTGGTGTCGTGGCAGGATACAGCTTCGGTCTGCGGGTTCTCCCTGGTTTCTTCCCCTGCCGTGTGTGGTTGGTTCGGCATCCGGTGGAGGTTACCGGTCGGGACAACACCACCCGGGACGGCATCCCCGATGGAGAAGAAGTGGGAGGGTGAGTCTGCGTCTCTTGACGCCGTAGCCCGCGCCAGCGTACGCTGGCAGGCGGACAACGTGGAGGGTCGAGATGCCCGAGTTGACACGCCTCAGCTTTTCCATCGAATGCTCCCTCGAGGAAAAGCTCGAAGAACTGGTGGCCCAGAGCGGTTACGGAAATCGTTCGGAGTTCATCAGAGACCTGATCCGCGACCGGTTGGTGGACAGGGCGTGGCAGGAGAACGGCGACACCGTCGGCACGATCACACTGATTTACGACCATCACGCGGGGACGGTGGCCGAGAAACTGACCGACCTCCAACACGACCACCACGATCTCGTGCTCGCCGCGACCCACGTGCATCTCGATCACCAACTGTGTGCCGAGGTGATCATCTGCCGGGGGAAGTCAACGGAAATCCAGGCCGTGGCGGACAACCTCCGGCGTCAGAAAGGGGTACTTCACGGCGCGCTGTCCATGAGTTCCACCGGTGCGGATCTGGTGCCCTGAACCCGACCCGATTGGAGTCTTCCGCGAAGGTTGGAACATCACCCGCGCGATCCGCGTATAGTCGTCTGTGAGTGGAGGTGACACGTGACCAACACCTACAAGATCGCAGCTGGAATCGGCGCTGTGCTGTTCGCCCTTTTGGTGGTGGGGTTCCTGGTGTTCCTGCTGCCGAATTTGGGCGAGGATTCGCCCCAAGCCGACACGACCGCCACCGCGCCGTTGCCAACCCCAGAACCGACGCCGACCCTGCAGGAACGGCTCTCGGAACGGCTCAAGGGGACCACCCTGAAAACAAGTGATACGGTCATCAGGGAACTGGTGACGCAGCTGTCGTCGCGGCCGGAGCTTGCCGCCTGGCTGGTCAACGAGGATCTGGTCCGCCGGTTCGTGGCCTCGGTGGACAACATGTCCGAAGGTGTCAGTCCGCGGCGACACCTCGAATTCATGGCTCCCGATGGAGCGTTCCAGGTCCTGGAGCGGAACGATCGTCTGGTGGTGGCGCCGGCGAGCTACGACCGGTACGACACCGTGACGGTGGTGATCGACTCGCTTGACACCGAGGGAACCGTGGCCCTCTACCGTGAGCTGGAGCCCCTGATCGACGATGCCTACGCCGAGATTTCCCCGCAGGGGGCGAACTTTGATGACCGCCTTGAGGAGGTCTTCGATGAGTTGCTCGCCGTGCCGGTGCTTTCTGGCGACGTCGAGGTCGAACAGAAGGTGGTGACCTACACCTACGCCGATCCTCGACTGGAGGGAATGACCGCGGCCCAGCGGCAGCTGCTTCGGATGGGCCCGGAGAACGTGGCCATGGTTCAGGCCAAGATCCGGGAGATCAGGGCGGCGTTGGGGATGTAGCGGCCGCCCCGCCGGCCGGGTGAGAGTCAGAAGTTAAACGTTACACGTTAAACGTTAAACGTTCCCACCCACCCTCCCGGATCGTGATGAAAGGGCGCGATGTGCGGGCGTGCCGGCAACCTGCCGGCGGCAGCGGTAGTGGCCGTGGCCGGGTGCGGCGGCCGTTTCCGATCCTGCGAGTGGGATCAGCGGCCATACGGCCACCCGCTGGTGACGGCTGGTCACCGCGGCCACCGGCCGCGAGTAACCTCGGGTAGCGCTATGGGGAGATGGGGCGCTGAAATCATCGGAGCACGAGATCGAAATCTGGCGGTGCCTGGCACCGACACGGAGATCAGAAGGCGAAGGGGGCTCCCTCGGGAAGCGCGACGGAGAGAAGGGCGCGTCGAAATACCTGGATCGATCCGAACGACAGGCTCCATGCAGGCCGGAGGCCTGCGCTACAAAGCCAGGGGTCGTTGTAGCGCAGCCGTCTCGGCTGCACTCCTGGCGAAGATTCTCCGTATTGGTCGGGTGGGGTCACTTCGTGGGCACGAGCCGCTCGAGCTCCTCGAAGAAATTGAAGATCAGGTTCACGCGCTGGCGGGCACGGGGTTCTAGTCCCATGTCATCTCCCGGCTGGACCATCAGGAACCGTTGGCCGTCGCAGTCGGCGTCGTACACCTCCAACAGGCACGCTTCGTGTTCGAAAAGAACCCGGCGTACTCCGGTGATGGCGAAGTCGGGATCTGTTCGTACCGGGACCGCAATGAGTTGCGCGCCGTTGAGATAGAAGAGCTCCTCGCCTCCGCGGGCCCAGATCGGCCACGATCCACCGTCGTCTGAGACCTGGGTTCGCGGGCCGCCCTCCGGGAACGGCTCGACGTAGATCTCGTCGACCCCAGACCTGTCCGAGATGTAGGCGAGCCAACGGCCGTCGGGTGAGACCTTGCCCCCTCTCTCGATGAATGGCCCGCGAACGACATCGTGAACAGCGCCGCCGTCCGCCGGCAGGCGAAGGATGTCTTGTTTCCCTACGCCGACGCGCTCGCTGAAAATCAGATCTCCGGTCGGCGAATACGACGATGGGAAGGCGTGGTTGGGGTGCTCGAAGAGCCTTTCTGATTCGTCGGAGGAGAAGTCGGACGGGGTGGAATAGACCTGGTAAAAACCGCTGCTGTTGTCTGTGAACGCAATGCGGGTTCCGTCCGGAGTCCAGATCGGGCCGAATTTGTATTTGCCGCCCGTGGTCAGCCGACTCCACGTCGCGGTCTCGATCCCGAAGATCTCGATCTGGCTGAGGCCGTGCTCCTCGACGATTGCCACCCCGACCCTCGTGCAGTCCGGTGACAGGCTCAGGGAGTTGAATGCATCGAGCCGTGACGTAGCTTGCGTCGCCGCGCCAGATCGGTCAATCCAGACGAGGGACTTGTCGTCGGACGTCCAGCTCGCCGGCGACCATTCGATAAAGGCGAGCAGGCCGTCCCGGGAGATACTGTACTGGGCATTACCGCTCGAGATGAACGAGATGTCATCGCGCACGCGCACGGGCTCGCCGGTGCACTTGCGGTTCGCAGCATCGAAAGCCACTGCGAAGAGTTCGCTGCCCCTGGCGAAGAGCAGGTGGCCCGATGCCGCGTAGGACGGGTTCGAGCCCTGCGAAAACAGGATCTCGAGCCGGTTGGTTTCCAGGTCCAGGACGCCGATGGCCCTGTTCCCAAAGCCTGGCCCGTCGTAGATCTCCAGCAGGACCGCCCGACCGTCGGGCAGATACACCGGCCGGGAGAACCTCCGCCGGTCATCTGCCGACTGCCTGACCACCGTGACCTCGCCGCCGGCGGACGGAACTCGCATCAGCGACCCCTTCTGGGCGAATAGGATGTGCTGGCCGTCCGGGTTCCACGTCGCGGGGCCGCCGCAGTCTGTACAGAGATCGATGGGCTGTCCTCCCTCGAGAGAGACTTTCTTGAGAGTGTTGAGTTCACCGTCCACCGAAAATGCCACCCACCGACCGTCCGGGGAGAAGACCGGGAGGCGGGCACCCTCCGATCCCGGGATGGCCTTGGCCCCGAACTGGTCCAACGGGCGATGGACCAGGTGTTTGTCGAGTAATTCCCCCACGACATACAGAAGGTGTTTGCCGTCAGGTGAGATGGCTATGTGATTGGTGATTCCGACGTTCTCGGGGAGCGACTCGATGGTTTCGATCTGAACCGCCAGTGGCCCTTGGGGAGCGGTACGGGTGAGCCATTTCACGCCGAAGCTTGCCGCTGTGATTGCGAGAAGGGCTCCGACGGCAACGGTTGCGGTACGGCTTGTGGATTTGCGGCCGGACGCTGCCACCGTTTGATCTAAGTCCTCATCGTTTCCGCCCTTTTCCTCGATGGCGATGCGGGCATCGGCGATGTCGTGGAGGCGGCGGTTCGGGTCTTTCTGCAGACAACGCCCCAGCACACGTTTGACGGTCGCTGAAGTTTCTGGGGGGAGGGCGCCCCAGTCCGGCTCCTCCTTGAGGATGGCGGCCAAAGTCTCGGAGAGGCCTTCTCCGGGGAATGCCCGGCGTCCGGTGAGCATTTCATAGAGCACGCAGCCGAATGCCCAGATGTCGGTGCGTTTGTCCACCCGTTTGCCGCGGGCCTGCTCCGGGCTCATGTAGGCCGCGGTGCCCATGAGCGCGCCGGAGCCGGTCATCTCGGCGGTGAGGGTGGGGGAGTGGGTGAGATCAACGTCGCTGAGTTCGTTGACCCACGCTTTGGCCAGCCCGAAGTCGAGGATCTTGATCTTGCCTTCGGTTGAGAGCATGACGTTGGCGGGCTTGAGGTCGCGGTGGATGATGCCCTGCCCGTGCGCGGCCTCGAGCCCCTCGGCGATCTGGCAGGCCACTTCCAGCGCGTCGTCGACCGGGATCGGCCCTCTGGTGATACGCTCGCCCAGCGTGTCGCCTTCCACCAGCTCCATGACGAGGAACAGAACCGTCCCTCGTGCCGCGAAGATATCATCCTGAGCGAGCGAATCCGCGGCAGCGGAATCGCGAGTCGAAGGATCTGGGTGGGGGTGCCCCCGCGTCTCCCGTCCACCACCCAGATCCTTCGGTTGGCCTCCGGCCTCCCTCAGGATGACATTCTGGGGCACCTTGACCGTTTCGATGCCGTAAAGATGGGCGATGTGCGGGTCGTTGAGCGAGGCCAGCACTTTGGCTTCCCGCTCGAATCGAGCCAGCCGCTCGGGGTCTTGGGCCAGCGCCTCGGGCAGCACCTTGATGGCCACATCCCGGTCGAGTCGCTCGTCGTGGGCGCGGTAGACCACTCCCATACCACCGGCGCCGATTTGTTCGACGATGCGGTAGTGCCCGAGCGTCCGACCCACAAGATCTGACATTGATTTGAACCTTGACGGCCATCTTACACCGGTGAACAAGGAGCAAGGAACAAGGAACAGGGAGCACCCCCGCCCACCCGGAGGTGGGCGCGGTGGGCGGGCGTGCCACTCCGGGCTCCTTTACGTTGAAAGTTAAACGTTAAACGTTTCCACCCGCCCGCCCGGCTCGTTAGAGGGCGCGATGGGCGGGCGTGCCGTCTCTGATGATTTTGGGAAAGCAGTATCAGCGATGGGGGTCCTTCGTTGCGCCCCGGTTCTTCGTCGCGCTTCCCGTGAGGATGCCAGGCACGCCGATTCGCCCCAGCGTGACGAATCGGACGGTCGGCTTTGGCGAATCGGGATGCCAGGCACCTCCGAGAGACGCGCCCTCGGGAAGCGCGACGGAGAGAAGGGCGCGTTGGCTCTCACCCGTCCTGCGTGACGGATGGCCACTGCGGCGATAGAATCCCGGGCTGGGAGGCCACGATGTCTGGAATTGCCTTGGTTTCGGTGTCCGACAAGACCGCGCTCGACGATTTGGGACGAGCGCTGGAACGCGTCGGGTGGACCGTAATTTCAACCGGTGGGACCGCCAAAGTGCTGCGTGATGCGGGCTGCAAGGTCACCGAGGTCGCTGATTTCACGGGCTTCCCACAGATGTTGGACGGGCGCTTGAAGACCCTCCACCCCAAAGTCTTCGGTGGAATCCTCGCCGCTCCCTCCGAGGATCACCGAGAGCAACTTGCGAAACACGACATCCCGGAGATCGATCTCGTGGTGGTCAATCTTTATCCCTTCAAACAGACGGCGGAACGGGAGGGAGCGGGTCTGGACGAGGTGGTGGAACAGATCGATATCGGTGGACCCAGCCTGGTGCGGGCGGCAGCCAAGAACTATGCCCGCGTCACCGTGGTCGTGGATCCGGATGACTACTCCAGCGTCCTGGCCGAACTGGCAAACGGGTCGGTGTGTCGGACCACCAGGTGGCGGCTGGCGGTCAAGGCTTTTCGCCACACGGCGGCCTATGACGCCGCCATTGCGGCCAACCTGCCGCGATTCGACGCCTCCGGCCACAGGTCCCTGTCCGCGGTGGTGGCGGCCGATCTGCTGGCAGGCGAAGAAGAGGAGCTGCGATATGGAGAAAATCCCCACCAGGAGGCGGTCCTCGCCAGACTCGTGCCATCCAGGGGGCTGGCTGGATCCCGTCAGCTCCAGGGCAAGGCCATGTCGTACAACAATCTGGGGGACGCCACCGGAGCCTGGCGCCTGGTGTGGGACCTGAACGGCCCAGCGGTGGCGGTGATCAAGCACGCCAATCCGTGCGGCGTCGGGATGGATGACTCCATGGCCGAGGCCTTCCTCAAGGCGCGAGCGACCGATCCCGTGTCGGCGTTTGGCGGTGTTATCGCCGCCAATCGGCCGGTGGACCGAGACTTTGCCGAAGCGGTCGTGGAGCAGTTCGCCGAGGTCGTCGTCGCTCCTGAGGTCGACGACGAAGCGGCCGAGATTTTCTCTCGCAAGAAGAACCTGCGCGTCCTGGTGGCCGAAGCTGCCGATCCGACCGAAACCGTCATCCGCAACGCCGACGGCGGCTTCCTCCTCCAGACCCCCGACCACGGATGGGACGGTGAGGACCGCGAGCCGGTGACCGAACGTTCGCCGGACGTGATTCAGAAACGCGCCCTGGAGCTTGCCTGGCGGGTGGTCAAACATGTGGGATCCAACGCCATCGTGGTTGGCGCACAGGATCGCATTCTCGGTATCGGGGCTGGTCAGATGAGTCGGGTGGATGCCGCCAAGATCGCCGTCGCCAAGGCCCGCGAAATGGGGCACGATCTTGCCGGCAGCGTAGCCGCGTCCGATGCCTTCTTCCCGTTTCCGGACGGCGTCGAAGCGCTCCACGAGGCCGGGGTCGAGGCGATCATCCAACCCGGCGGGTCGATCCGCGACCGGGAAGTCATCGAGACATGTGATCGTCTCGGAGTGGCCATGCTGCTCACCCGTCGGCGTCATTTCAGGCACTGATCCAGCTCCGATTCAAAGTGCCGGTGATGCTTCGTGGTAGCATTGCAGGGACACGAGAGTCGTCATTGGGGGGTCTCGATATGGAGGAGGAAAACCGCGGAGCCGTGGTGCTCAGGTATCGCGACGGCCATGCTCTTCGCTGCAATCTCACCACGGAGTTTTCGCCCGAGGACCAGGCCTTGAAGGCGGAGACCTCAGAGGGTGACGCGGTAAAGGTCGGAGTCGGGGACCTCAAGGCTGTGTTCTTTTTAAAAGGTCAGGCCAGGCGAGACGCCGAACTCCAGATCGGCCGGTCCAGCGACGAGGATCGCAAGGGTGCGATCGCCACCGTTGAGTTCCTGGACGGTGAGGTCGTTCGCGGGAGGATGGAAAGCTATTCCGTGGCAGACAGCGGGTTCTTCCTCTATCCGGTCTCGGTGGAGAGCAACAACGAGAGGATCTTTGTCGTCGCCCAAGCCCTGCGGACCTTGTCGATCGAAGGGTGAATCCGATCCGCCGAACACGCCTCGAGATCAACCGGCTCAATGCTGGGAAGTCGGTGTTCCTCGGCGCGGTGCTTCTGGGCGTCCTCGTGGCTGTCGGGTCGGTTGCGCAGGCTCAGCTGACCGCCATGGAACAGCTCGAGATGCTGGGCCGGTCCTTGCGATCCCAGCCGGGTTGGACCGCCGAATACCACCAGGAGTATCTGTCGGTGGGACTCACGATTCCCGAGGTGACCGAAGGTATGGTGTGGGTTGCCTGGCCAGATCAAGCCCATTTTCGGTTTGGTCAACCTGAGGTCCGTCGGCTGGGGTTGGATGGCCGCATGGTTCGACTGGTTGATTTTGATCTGCCGAGCTGCGACGATCACGTCCTATCCGACGACGAATGGGCGAGGATTCCTCTGGCGCCAGTACTCGATCCCTCCGCGGCGCTGGACAGATTCACGGTGATCGACCTCAGCGGCACAGGTTTCGTCCTGGTGCCCAGAGAGCCGGGAGGTGTGGCACGGCTGGAGGTCGAACTGGGATCCGATGGACTGCCGGCGCGGGTGACGATCGTGGACCCCCAGGGTGCCGTCAACCGCCTCGACTTCCGCGACTGGCGGCCCGCGCTCGACTCTCCTGAAGGCGGTTGGCTGCCACCCCCTCCCGACGGAGTTGAATGCGTCAATGACGCTGAGTAGCCGACGGGACTGAACGGTGCCGCTGCGTTGGGCAAAACACAGCGGTGCCAATCTGCGGCGGCCCAATCTCGCGTCCAGACGTGCTAGACTCCGCCGGTGAAAACGCCCGCCGTGAGGTCCCTCCGTCAAGCGCAGCAGGTTCGCGAGGTTTTTGGGCCGATCTCGGATCGCCTGAGGCTGGTGGAGGAGTTCATCTCCCGTGAGTTGGAAGGCGCACAGCCCATGGTCTCCGAGGTCGCGGGCTACGTGCTGTCGAGCGGTGGGAAACGGATTCGACCCGCTCTGGTCCTGCTGATCAGCAAGGCACTCGGGGCGAGCGGGGAGCGGGACATTCGTTACGGCGCGGTTGTGGAGTTTATCCACAGCGCAACCTTGATCCACGACGACATCATCGACGAGTCCGACTTGCGGCGCGGCAAGCCGACGGCCAACAACCGCTGGGGCAACCAGACCACGGTCCTGGTCGGGGACTGGCTGTACACCAGAAGCATGGGCCTGTGCCTGGAGTTTGGTGATGTGGACGTCATGCGAGTCCTCACCTCCGCGACCCTGCAGATGACCGAGGGCGAGATCATGGCCGACGATGTTCGCGGCAAACTGGATATCTCGGAAGAACTCTACATGGAGATCACGCGGCGCAAGACCGCGGAGCTGTTCGCGGCCGCCTGCGCCTTGCCGGCGCTTTTCAAACCGGCCACCCTTCATCTCACCGACGAGCTTCTCGAGTTCGGACGAGATCTGGGCCTGTGCTTCCAGTTGATCGACGACCTTTTGGACTTCACCTCCAACCGTTCGCGTCTCGGCAAGCCCGTGTTGGCCGATCTCCGCGAGGGGCGGGTGACCCTGCCGATCATCCTCCTGCTGCCACGGCTCGATTCAGGCCAGCGGGAACGGCTGCGAACCGTCGTGACCACAGGGAAATTTACCGAGATCTCGGAGCAGGAGGTCTTGGAGGTCGTCCGGACATCGGGTGTGCTGGAAGAAGTGCAGGATCGCGCGACCAGCTTCGCCCACCGCGCAGTCTCGCATCTGCAGTGCCTGCCTCCGGGCACCGAAAGGGACGCGTTGGCTCACGCCACCTCCCTCCTCGTCGATCGAGAGGTCTGAGGCACCTCTCTCCAGATCACCGCGGTACCTGCGGGACTCGGTTGGGGTCGTGGCCCGGTGACGTCACAGTGAATGCTGATTGGCGAATATGGCCGTGAGTTTTTGTTTTTGGATTTAAGACGGTTTACTGTTCCTGTTTTGGCGCGGACTGCCGCTCAAATCGTGCGAATCAAGCCCAGACCTGCAGAAGTCTGTTGAGCGAAGAATGGGCTCGCTGGGCATGCGGGTGATGCACGTCGTGCCCACAGAGTGTGATGACTTTCTTGTAACAATGAACTGCAGACTCGTCGTCCTCATGACAGTGATGGCGGAGCAGTCCTTTCATGAGCCATGCTTCGGTATGGTGTGGATCGACATCCAAGATTTTCTCGAGAAAGATCTCCGCGACCTGCCACCGTTCTTCGGAAATGGCCCGAGCTGCATGACGTCTATAAACGCGAATCATAGAGTCATCCTGGTCGGTGTCGTTGAGGCTTGGTGGTCGAAAAATTCCAACGTTTAACATGACTATCTTTTTGAAAAATGACGAAAATTTATAAATTTGTCAAGAGAAATATTCAAAATTTGCAGAAATTCGAGAGAATATTTTTCGGCTGAAACGTATTCGAGGTTTACGGCCGGAAAATCGAGTGGAACGAATTCGGCCTTCACGGGTAGGGTCGAAGGGCTGATCGAAGTGGAGGGGCAGGCCCTGGGAGGGTGGTGGAGGGTGCTCGAAAAGGGCCATGTATGATGACGGCATGAGTGCTGGTTCTCCACCTCCGCCATTTGTTCATCTCCACCTCCACACCCATTTCTCGCTGCTTGATGCAACCATCAGGGTGCCGGAATTGACCAAGCAGGTGGCGGCTCTCGGGATGCCGGCGGTAGCGGTGACCGATCATGGCAACCTCTTCGCGGCCTTCCAGTTCCATCGCGCCGCCATCGCCGAGGGTATTCGTCCCGTGATCGGTTGCGAGGTCTATGTGGCGCCGGGGGATCACAGGGACCGGTCTCCGATTCCGGGTCGCCGCAAGCCTTACGACCATCTGGTTTTGTTGGCCGAGAACAAACGGGGTTACTGGAATCTCGTGCGGTTGGTCAGCCGAGGATATCTCGAGGGCTTCTATCACAAGCCACGGATTTCCAAGGAAATCCTCGCTGAACACTCAGACGGACTGATCGGTCTTTCCGCTTGCCTGTCGGGAGAGGTTGCGCGACACCTGATGGGTCGGGACCCGGTGGCTGCACGGTCCACGGCCGAGGAGTACCTGGAAATCCTGGGCAAGGACAACTTCTTTCTCGAGATCCAGGACCACGGCTCCGTGGACGAGGCCTTCGTTCGCGAGGGAATGGTGGACCTGGCGCGGACCACCGGGATTCCCCTGGTCGCCACCAACGACTGTCACTTCCACCGCCGCGAGGACACCTTCGCCCACCGGGTCATGTTGGGCATCGGTTTGAACCGTACGCTTGAAGAACTCAACTACCCCTACAATCCCGAGTTCTATGTGAAATCTCCAACCGAAATGTACGAACTATTTTCTCAATATCCCGGTGCGTGCGAGCTGACATCCGAGATTGCCTCGAGATGCCACGTCCTCTTTGATACTGACAGATTGCATCTGCCACAGTATCCGGTTCCAGAGGAACATACACTGGAAAGTTTTTTGGAGGAAGTCGCAGTAAAAGGACTTGGAAATCGACTTGAGAATCCCGGACCAAGAAGGCACCCGGATGAGGATTACCGGAAACGACTCGACGAAGAGCTGGAGATCATCAACAAGATGGGATTTCCAGGATATTTTCTTGTCGTTTGGGATTTTATTCGTCATTCGAGAGAGAAGGACATACCGGTGGGACCCGGACGCGGATCGGCAGCGGGATCGGTTGTATCTTACGCCCTTGGTATCACGGATATCGATCCCCTCGAATACGATCTTCTTTTTGAACGCTTTTTGAACCCCGATCGAATCTCCATGCCGGATATCGACATTGATTTCTGTCAAAGAAGACGGGACGAGGTCATCGAATACGTTCGCGAGACCTACGGCACGGAGTCGGTTTCCCAGATCGCGACCTTCAATATCCTGAAGACCAAGTCGGCGATTCGCGATGTGGGACGGGTCATGGGGATGCCCTTCGGGGATGTGGATCGCATCGCGAAGTTGATACCCGACGAATTCAACATCACGGTGCCGAAAGCGGTGGAGGAGTCGCCCCAACTCAAAGAACTCGCGGAGGGGGATGACGACGTACGACAGTTGGTGGAAACGGCTGAACGGCTCGAGGGGCTGGCGCGGCACTGTGGGGTTCACGCGGCGGGTGTGGTGATCGCTCCGGAGCCCCTGGTCAACCTGGTGCCATTGATTCGCACCTCGAACGGCGAGGTCTGCACCCAGTTCGACAAGGACGATGTGGAGACCCTGGGTCTCCTCAAAATGGACTTCCTCGGTCTTCGGACATTGACCGTGATTGCCGATGCGGTGGAGTCGATCCGCGCCACCGTAGATCCCGACCTCGATCTCGACACGATTCCGATCGATGACCCGGCGGTCTACGAGCTGTTCTCAGCCGGGGATACCGATGGGATATTCCAGTTCGAGTCGTCGGGCATGAAGGACGTGCTGCGCAAGGTGCAGCCCAGGTCATTCCTCGATATCGCGGCCCTGAACGCCCTCTACCGACCCGGACCGATGCAGTTCATCGACGACTATTCAGAATGCAAACACGGCCGCAAAGCCATCGCCTATATTTTCCCGGAGCTGGAGGAGATTCTGGGAGAGACCTACGGCATCATCGTCTACCAGGAGCAGGTGATGCGGATCGCGGTGCGGATCGCCGGCTTCTCCCTGGCCAAAGCGGACACGTTGCGCAAGGCCATGGGCAAGAAGAAGAAGGAGATGATCGATCGGGAGGGCGAGAATTTCATCAAGGGTGCGGTGGCCAAGGGCTTTCCCAAGGCAAAGGCCCGGAAACTCTGGGATCAGATCATCCCGTTCGCGAAGTACGGATTCAACAAGTCGCACTCGGTGGCCTACGCCAGGGTCGCCTACCTGACAGCCTACTTGAAGGCCCACCACCCAGCCCACTTCATGGCGGCGATGTTGACCTCCGAGGTGGCCAACACCGACAAATTGCGGCAGTACCTCGGCCGGTGCCGGCAGATGGGAATCGAGATCCTGCCACCGGACATCAATCGGTCGCGGCCGGAATTCACGGTGGAGGACGACGGCATCCGGTTCGGTCTGAGCGCTGTCAAGGGTGTGGGAGTGGCCGCGGTGGAGCCGATTCTCGTCGCCCGTGAGCGGGAAGGCGGGTTCGAAAACCTCTCCCACTGTCTGAGGTCGCTGCCGGCGCGGGCGGTGAATCACAAGGTCCTGGAGTGCTTGGTGAAGGCCGGCAGCTTCGATGACTTTGGAGTGCCGCGCAACGGGATCATCAATCATCTCGACGAACTCATGGACCTGACCGGACGGGAGCGTGAACAGCGGGAGCTGGGCCAGGGCTTTCTCTTCGACGCTCTGATGTCCGAATCCCTGGAGCAGGACCTCAAGGGGGCCGAGGTGGCGGAAGAGAGCGTCCGCCTCGGGTGGGAACGGGACGTGCTCGGTTTCTACCTCTCCGGGCACCCCCTGGACAGCTATGGCGAGCAGCTGGGCCGCTTCGCCGACTGCACCATTGCCGAGCTTCCAAAACGCTTGGAGGGTGGAGCCGAACGGGCGACCGTTGGCGGTCTTGTGAGTTCTCTCAAGATCATCCCCATCAAGAAAGCCGGCCGGAATCAGGGTCGTCGGATGGCGGTGTGGCAACTGGAGGACGCCACCGGCAGCGTGCGGGTGGTGGCGTTTCCGGACACATTCGAGACCGCGGAGAAAGTCCTTGTCGATGGTCAGCCGGTTTTGGTGGTGGCAACCCTCAAGGGTGAAGGCGACCACGTGGAACTCTCAGCCGACGAAGTGGCCGCCTTGGATGGAGTGGCTCGTCGCAAGGCGTCGGCGTTGAGGGTGGTGCTGGATCTGAACGAGGTGGACGAGACCCGTCTCGAACGGGTTCGTGAGTATCTGTTGGACCATCCGGGAGACCTGCCGGTGCGATTCGAGCTCGTTCGCGGTGGCAGTTTCAAAGCCCGTCTGGTGCCGCCGCCGGCGCTGGCCGTGGACGCTTCACAGACCACGCGGGAGGGATTGAAGGACCTGGTGGGCAGCGGTTGGAGCGAGTTTGAGTTCGATTCGGAGGCGCGCAATGGTCTGGCGAAGTCGCCTCCACCCGAGGAAACCACCGGCGACGAAGCGGACGTGGTGAATTAACAGGACTTCCATTCCAATTCCAAATTCCAAATTTAAATTCCAAATTCGTCCGTCAACCCGGCAACCACACTGAAGTGGTGGCCGGGCGCGTCCTTGCGCTCGAACGCTTCGAGGAGGGGGAGATCGCTCAACCCATCCGAGGTTCGTGAATGTTGGCACCAACGGCAGGGCTGCACTAGCGCCCTGCCTGAATGGCACGCTCGATCATGAAAGCGACAGGTTTACACATCCCCGTGCGGACCAGCAGCACTTCCGGGTGGTGTTATGCCCAGACTCGAAAAACCTCATCGGCGAAGTCCTGGCCCACGAGATCCACCCCCTCGAAATCGACGACGACCTCAGCGAAATTTCTCCAGTCCGTTGCAAGGCGCTTGCCTGTGATCTGCTGACGAACTCGGTGCCGATGGCGAAGAGGCGGACGATCGTCCGGGTCTTGCTGAATTCGAGATCCCGAGGTGAGCTCCGCGCAGTCGCGGTCATATCATTGGCATTGGCGGCAGTCAACCTCGGCCCGTACGGTCGTTCCATCCCTCACGAGGATCGAGGTCACCCACCGCCATGTCCCTGTTCCGGTTGTCGACGATCCATCTCAGCGCGCCGCTTTCGATCTCGAATCGGTTTGCAGCCTTCGACGAGAAAAAGATCCCTTCTCCAGTGTGGCGGCTCGGCATTGTTGTCGTTTTGCCCTTCGACAACTCCTGTAACGCTTCCAGTTCAGAGGCGAGGTCCATCTTGTCGCGAATATGTCGGAAGATTCCTACGCCCAGTCTTCGAGCTCGAGCTCAACAGTCAGGTTGTCCTTGGGGATGCCGAACGCTCCCGTAGAGGCTCCTCGAGATGGTCGATCGCCTTATTACCACCTTGGTCGGAGCTATTGGGGAACCGTCTCCGCAGCCTTGGCAGGTCGCCTGCGATTGTTCCCGGCGCGGTGGCCGCGGCCTGGAGGATCTTGTCAATTTTGTCTCCCTTCCACCGGCTGGTCTTTGAATACGCGCACGCTTCGCCGCAACCTCAAGAACTCATAGAACTCGTCGTAGCCGAATGGTGTCGATCTACCGTCTGTCGAGTCACCCCGAGAACACGAGCGACCTCACCGACTTGGAGGGATGGATTGCTCTCGAAGAGTTCAGCAATTTGCACGTTTTCGGTCATTCATGATTTAAACGTAACATAATAATTATTTTTCGTAATTTCTTCACCGTCGGAAATCCTCCATCTGAAGTGTCTGCGGCATTCTCGAACGATTGCGCTCGTGGGGCACACGCCACACACTGGCAATGACCGCGCAGCTCTCGACGGTAGCTGGGCCGTTTTTTAGTCCAGCTGAATCTGAAAGGAGCCGAATGAACGAAGATCCTCGCTGCGCAGGGCGAAGAGATCGGACTCACCCTTCACCTGCCAATCAACGTTCGTTTCCGGACAGACCTCGGCGCAGATGCCGTCTCCATTGCATGTCTCCAGGTTCACTCACTTCTGGATTTGGTCCGGGTTGACCATTCATCGTGCACTGCGTTTCCAGTCGGTCATTCGTCTCCGCCATACACGTGGGGCGGTCCGAGATCCTCGGGGAATCGCTCGCGGAGGGCGCACCGCGCCTCGTAACAAAGATGGCAGGCATCCACGTAGCCGTCCTCGTGCGGCAGGTCGTGGACCCGGACCAGCTCTGCCGGGCCGCCGGCCACCAGGGGCCCGATGACCGGGTGCCGGCGCGGGTCGTAGGCTCCGAGCATTTCGCCGAGAGACGTCTTCTCCACGTTGCCCAACAGCAGCCCCTGGCAAAGGTGAACGTTGCCGTGACCATCGATGTGCACCCGGCCGGGATCAAAAAAGTCCTCGTCGGGGCATTCGTCGAAATCGGTCCACGGCCGACGCGGGAGATCCGCGGTCAGATTGACGGCCGCCCGACCCCGAAAGCGGACCGAACCGCCGACGATGGGCAGGCCCTTCTCGTCGGGCGTCGTGCAGACCGTCGGCGGATCGATGGTGATCACCGCCTCGTCGAGCCCGAGCTTTCGGGCCGCCGTCGCGGCGAAGACCGGTCGTGGGTCTTCCTCCTCGCCGGCGTGAAACGCATCGCTCGAGATACTCAGATCGGCCACTTCGAGATCGCGCAGCGGCTCCAGCCAAAGCGCGGCATCGGCCTCGGCCGTGGCCCAATAACAATTGGTGACAGCGCCGGTGGAGAAGCCGCGCTCCCGTGCCTGCCGGATCCCCTCGACGAGGAGTGGGTAGAAGAGAAAGGGTTCACCTCCCTCGAAGTAGATGTCCGTGACGGTCCCCAAATCCCGTGCCTGATCGAGTACGTTCACGAGCATGTCGAGCCTCATCGTGCCGCCGGCACGAGGGCTCGACCAGACGAAACAGTGGTCGCACTCGTGGGTGCATTGATAGCTGAGCAGAAAGTGGACTCCGGTCAATGGCATGGTGTCCTCCCAGGACCCTTGGATCGCAGCTTCCTCCAGCCGGGAGTCTGCAGCACCGAATCCCCCGCCTCTTCTTCGAGCCGTAGAAAGAGCGACATCGGAATCGATAGCGTCAGTGTATCGTCGTGGAACCGCCGCCGCATCAACTCGCGCCCGTCCACGTCCAGCATGCCGAGTACCGCCCGGGATGCCTCTGCGTCGAGCTGTTGATAGACGAAGCATCCGATGCGATTGCAGTCGGCGCCCTGGGGGAGCTGCACCGGGTCGGCACCCTCGATGAGCGAGCCCAGAAGTGTCACCAGACCGGCGAGCTCGACGGGACTGACCGGGAAAATCACCGCGCGAATGTTCTCATCGGATTCGGTCCCGCTCAGCGGTTTGAACCAGACGTATCGGTTCGGGAGGAACCTCAAACCACCGCCTCCTTCTCATCATCCTCGTCCGTGATCTCTCTGAACGTGATCGTATGAGCACCTTGCCACAGGCTTTCTTGGGACGCCGCCACCACCTCCCAGCGGGTTCCGATGTTGAACCGAGAGACCTGTTCGGCTTCGACGCGCAGGCTCACAGAAAGGACGATTGGATGTGCTATCTCCGGATGACATGGCTATTCTCCTTTCGCTCGCTTATCTTCACTGCAATTTCACCGCATCAACGATCCTCTCGATGGCCATCCACCCAAGATCACGGCCGGTGGGCCTCACGTACCGTTCGCCAAGCTCGTCGTAGCCGAGATGCTCGAGGATTTTCCAACCGTACTCACCGAGAAAACCGTCCATGGTCTCGGGGTCGAAACCGGTTCGCCAGATCGTGTTCTTGACCCGCATTTTTTCGTAGAGAACGTCCTGGCCAAACAACTCCCAGCCCGTTATGAAATCCTCCGGAGTGTACGTGAAGACGAGCCGGCTGCCGGTCGGAGCCGTGCTCAGGAAATTGAAGGTCTCCCGAACACCTGAACCCGTCAAATACTGGGTGACTCCCTCCAAGATGAAAATGGTCTTCGTTGGTGCAGGGTAACCGTTGGCGACAAGCGTGGTCTCCAGGGTTCCGCGATCGAAGTCCACGGGCACCAGGGTCGCGTGGGCCGGCACCTTTCCAAAAATCGCTTTCAAACGTTGACACTTGGCGTGGATACTCCCGGGCTGGTCCACCTCCCACGTTCGAACCTTGGCCAGCTCGGGCAGCCTGAAAGACCTGGTATCGAAACCGGCGCCCAGGTTCATTACCACCTCGACAGAACCCGCAGCAGCTTCGACCAGGGTGTCGTCGATGAATCGCTTGCGGGCCATGATGCCGCCCCAGAGCCCCGGCACCTTCTGCTCCGTCTTGGCGACGAGCCATCCTCTGATGGGAAGGCTCAGGCGAACCCAGATCCTCGAGCTGAATGGAAGAATCGGGTACGCGAGTTCGTCGGTAATGATCCGCTGGTTTTCAGGGAAACCTTGCTCGATGGCCACCAGGACCATGGCGCCCGGCCCCGTCTTCGCCGCTTGTTCGTGTCACGGTGATTCTCCATTTTCAATCGGACCGTGCTGCTGATTATGATTCATCGGCAAACCGCCGTACCTCCATCGGATCTCGTTTGACGATCACCGCGGGGATCGCGAGGGATTCTCCAAATACGGTCAACCGGCCGAACTCTCGAACATCGTGTACGTCGTAGGGAAGAACTACCATCACAGCCGATGCGGCGACCCCGACGAGAAAGGTGAGTTGGGCGATGTGAAAACCCCACGGCATGATCCGTCCCATGGCGGTGACGGTCAGACCGACCATGTTATGGAGCATGAACATGGCGACGGCGCCACTGATCAACATGGTCAGAAAAATGAGCCAGGTCCAATACCGATGATTGCCTCGAAGTGCGGGTTCAAGCATGGTCGTCCTCCTCGGCTGGCGCCACCTCCTCCCACACCGAATGTTCAACGAGGCCGTAGACCGACAGTGAAGCGACGAGCTGCAGGCCGAGTCGACTCGGCATCGGGGTGTTGTTGCCATCGCACCGGATGTGAACGGCCAGATCCGTCGCCAGTCCGTTCCGCCGATAGATGGTGAACACACCGTCCGTGCGGCCGTCATCCCATAGCGACTCCCTGATTCGATCAGCGAGACTTTCGATCGGCTCACTGGATGACCGCAGGTGAATGATCTCGAGGGCGCTCATCATGTCCTCCCGGAGTAGAGGGCCTCGGACAACAGCCGATCCCGCATCCTCACCGGAAGCCGGGCGAGGTTTTTCATCTTTCTCGCACCGGGCCCAATCAGAGTATGCGCCTTCGGTTTGGTGGTGGTCAGCGATCTGGCAACCACCTTCGCCACCTCCAGAGGAGCGACTCCCTGCAGATCCCTGACCTCGCGGTCGAAGAAATCGATCAGAGGAGCGTAGAGCTCGAGGATTTCGGGGTCGGCGCCCTGGACCATGGCCTCCCGGTCGGCGAGGATCTTTCCGAGCACCTCGGTCTCGACTTTGCCGACCGCGAGACACGAGACTCCAACCCCAAAGGGCTGAAGCTCGACACGTAGCGCGTCGCTGATGGCCTGCACCGCAAATTTGGATGCCGCGTAGGCGCTCTTGTCCGGGATGGCGAGCAGACCGTGCCCGGAGCTGATGTTGACGATTCTCCCACGTCCTTTTCTGATCAGGGGAAGGAAGGCCTTGGTGACCGCCAACAGCCCGATCACGTTGACCTCCATCAATTTCTTGATCTTCGAGACCGGCACGAGCTCCAGGGGGCCGTTGAGCGACAGCCCGGCATTGTTGACCAGACCAGACAGCATCCCTGACGTCTCCGCAGAGACGGCATCGACCGCCGCGGCGATCGAGTTGCCATCGGTGACATCGATCAAGATTGGAGTCAGCCTCCCCGGGGCCTCCCGGATCAGGGCTCGCCTGTCGGTTTCCTTTCTGACCCCGGCAAATACCCTCAGACCCAGCGTGTCCAGATACAGCGCGGTGGCTTTGCCGATTCCGGTCGACGCTCCTGTAATGACTACGGAAGGACCGTCAGAATGCATGATGTCTCCCTTCCGGCCTACCAGACCCGAGGAATCGATCGAAAAGGGTTCGTGCGATGCCCTTGATCATCAACATTGGGCGCCCGCTCCTTCCGCCAACACGATCGACTCCAGTTTGTTGAGCTCACGGAAGTGAGCCTCGAGGGTGCAAGCTCCCGTGGTGGGCGCCAACACGTCGCTGGTTGACATTGTGGTGAAGAAGGCCAGCAACTCGCCCTGATGCCTGTTGAAAAGGCGGACCAACCGCACCACCGACCACATGAGCCACTCGGGAACGTGCGAGATCTTGGCCGGGCGGTCGAGCACCTCGAACGCGAGCGCGGCGACCTCGTTCCAGGTCAGGGTCTGCGGTCCACCCACATCGATCTCCATTGCGTTGCCCTCGACTGCGTTCACACAGGCTGAGGCCAGATCGGCGCCGTGGATGGGGTTCACCTTCCTGTTTCCGTCACCAATCAGGTAGACACGACCCTTCCGCGCCATGTTCAGGATTTCGCCCATATCCGAGAAGTAACCGGTGGGGCGCAACACGGCGTAGTCGATTCCTGAAGCCTTCAGCTCGTCCACAAAAGCCTCGTGGGCATCGACGATGTCGAGGTGCCTCAGATCTGGACCGTCGACCGCCGAAACGTAGACGAACTTTTTGACGCCTGCACGAAGGGCCTCGTTGAGCAGGTTCGTGTTGCCCTGATAGTCCACATCCCGAAAGGTCAGT
The DNA here is from genome assembly GCA_963797055.1 of uncultured Holophagae bacterium. Lineage (GTDB taxonomy): Bacteria > Acidobacteriota > Thermoanaerobaculia > Thermoanaerobaculales > Sulfomarinibacteraceae > FEB-10. Next base: position 215,108 of record CAWCOD010000019.1, on the reverse strand, counting down.
CCGTCCTTCTGCCGGGTGATGCCCACCGACGAGAAGACCACATCGATCCCGTCGCAGATGTGATCGAGCGTTTCGGGTCGGGTGATTTCGCCCAGGACGATCTCGTCCGTGACGTCCCGAAGCGCCTCGACTTTTTTTTTGGAAGAGCGAACGAGAGCGCGCACAAAGAAGCCCCGGGACGCGAATTCCCGGGCAACGAATCCACCGAGATAACCGGTTCCCCCCGCGACGAGGGCGCGTTTCAGGTTGGGGTGTGATGTCGCCATGGGGTGTCTCCTTCACACCCGCCGAAGATGCGAAGGTCGTGCCAAATTCCGAAGTTGTTTTTTATCAGTAGTTACAACTATCTGGTATTGACAACTTGTGGTAATTGATAAATATTTATTGTTGTATTTCGCAATTTTCGTGAAAATCACGAATAACCACAAAATTGAGAGTCCGCTGATGATCGACGAAAACACGTTCTTTCGCAGCGTAACCCTGAGCATCTGCGGCAGTCTGGAGATTGAAAAGGGGATGCGAGCCTGCATTCGCTCCATGCGGGACTGGATTCCTGTCGATCAGATGTTTCTGGAAACCTACGAACCGGATATCGGGGCGATGCGTACGGTGGCCATTGCGACTCCAGGCGAATGCAGCAGGGTCGACCTTCTCACACCGTTCTCAGAGCGCACGCGCGCACTCATCGACCTTCACGTCCCAGCGCCGGATGACGTGGTGGTGATCGATTCCGAGGAGCGGAGCCCCGTGGCCCGTGAGATGCTCGCCTTTCACGGGATTCCCGGCTGGTCCGTCATGTGGATGCGTCTTGCGACCGAGAGTGGTGTGCTCGGCGCTGCGGTCGTGACGGCCCAGGGCAGTGATCGCTATATAGAGCACCATGCAAATCTCTTTCGCCTCCTCGAGGATCCTTTCACCATCGCGCTGGCAAATGCGCTGGTTCATCGGGAGGTCATGCGTCTGCGCGACCGACTGTCTGACGATAACCGCTATCTCAATCGCGAGTTGATGAAAGTCACCGGTGACGAGATCGTCGGCGCCGACTTCGGCTTCGCGGTATCATGCGCCAGGTCCGCCAGGTGGCTCCCACCGTGAGCCCGGTACTGCTCTCAGGCGAGACCGGTGTCGGCAAGGATGTCATCGCCAACGCCATCCACCTCGGCTCCCCGCGGCGCGACGGACCTTTTGTCCCGGTGAACTGCGGAGCCATCCCCGAAAGTCTGCTCGACAGCGAGCTCTTTGGTCATGAAAAAGGTGCATTCACAGGTGCGTTGGCGATGAAACGCGGACGGTTCGAGCGGGCCGACGGAGGCACCATTCTGCTCGACGAGATCGGCGAGATGCCTCTCGAGGCGCAGGTGCGATTGCTGCGTGTGATCCAGCATCGGGAGATCGAGCGGGTGGGGGGGACCCAGCGGATCCCGGTTGATATCCGGATCATCGCCGCGACGAACAAGAACCTCGAAGAGAGGGTCACGACCGGTCGATTCAGGGAGGACCTGTGGTTCCGGCTCAACGTATTTCCGATCACGGTGCCGCCGTTGCGGGACCGTACCGGAGACATTCCGGCGCTGGTTTATCACTTCATAGAACGCAAGGCCGCGGAGCTCAAGATCGGTGAGACCCCACGGTTGGCCCCCGGCGCCATCGACGATCTGTTGGCCTATCAGTGGCCGGGCAACGTGCGTGAACTGGAAAATCTGGTGGAGCGCGCCATGATCCTGCACCGTGGGGAACCTCTCAGCTTCGATGATCTGGAGGCAGCCGCCCGACCGCCGGTTGCTCAACCACCGGCTCCGACCGGAGAAGAAGCGCTCGACCTCGACACGGTCACCGCCCGCCACATCCAACAGGTGCTGAAGCGTACCGGCGGCAAGATCCACGGACCTGGAGGAGCCGGCGAGTTGCTGGGCATCAACCCCAACACCCTGCGCTACAGGATGCGAAAGCTGGGTATACCATTCCGAAAGCACCAGCGAGGCGAGTGACCCGTCCTTTCCATACCCTCTGCACCCTATACTCCCTCCCCACTCGATCGATGGGGGTCACGATACATCCCATATCAACATACATGCACAAGATACATGCCATTTAGTCCTAGGTCCGCCGGATCGGGTTCCTCATGAAGAAAGAGGGGGAAGGCGCCTGCTCAACTGCGCAGCATGCATTTCGAACGCGGGTGGAGATGACCCCTCTTTCCATCGCCTACGTAGCCACCGCGGCCGTGTGCGCCGTCGTCGGGCTGCAGTGACCTTCCCCCCAACAACCAATCCACGGACTATGTGAGCACTTCCGGCTCGGTTCAGACCTCTCAGCTTCGATGACCCGGGGGAGAGCCCTCAGTCCACCGGGCCAAGCACCTTGTACTCGCCGTCCAGCCACCGCTGCAGATCGTTGCAGTAGTACCTCGAGAAACGGCTCCCCGACGGTCCACCGGGCAGTGCGGTGAAAGCCTCATCCGATGCGAGGTCGGTGACCATGCGCCAGGAGGGGGCGAAGGTCGTGAGCCGACCGTGGGCGGTGAGCACACCGCCCTGAACTACGGTTGCGCGATTGCCGGCAAGCTCGATCGGGACCGCGATCGAAACCGAGCCAGGCGGGGAGTTTCCCGGCAAAGAAGACATTGGTCAGCATCATTTGCTGCCGTTCACCCCAGGTCGGGACGGTGGCGGGGTCGAGGTTGGCGAGCACGTCGCGGGCAACCGAGGCGAAGACCGCCGGCTTGCCGGCTGACCCGAACCACGACGGGTCATCGCCCAGCAGAACGTTGTCGAAGAGGTGGTAGAAGTCGCCGAGGACACAGGTGGTGTCAAGCATGGCGTCCCAGGCGGCCTCGCCGAAGAAACCCTCGCCAAAGACCTTTCGCAGGAGGGCCTGGTAGAGCTTTTCAAAAATAGTCGCCGCCCGCGAGGCGCGATCGTACCGGCGGTCCCATTCCCGCAACGCCCGGCTGGCCGGCGCGTCGGGCAGCACCGGATCGAGGACGGCCAGGAGTCTTTCGGCGTGGAGCGAGTACAGATCGAGCTGGAGACGCTTCATGTCGTCGATCGTGGCCTTGTCCGTCGCCTCCAGGACGCTGCGGATGCGATCGACGCGGTAGGACCCCATGGGCAGATTGACCACCACGGGACCGCCGGGAGGGTTGATCTCCTGGTTGGCGGTCGCGATGTACCCCTCCGCCGGGTTGAGAGTGCTGGTGCAGGTCCCGGGTTGGAACCCAGCCTTCCCACGCGAGGGTCTCGTCCCACGCGGGCACGGGATACAGACCCGAATGGCGGCGCGCCGGTGCCCGACCCGACTGTTGATAGCCGATGTTGCCGTCCGAGTCGGCCAACACCCAGTTGCACGAAATTGTGACGTCGCGCAGGACCTCTTGCGCCTTCGGGACGGTCCGGGCGGCGGGCAACCGGTACATAGCCTCGAGCGAGGCGGCGGCGCCGTTGCGCTGCGCCGACCACGCCCGCGTCAGATAGAGACCGTCGTGGAGTGCGGCTGTTGTCGGGTCGGTCTCGAGCACGCCCAGGTTGTTCTCGCGGATTGTCAGGATCACCGGGTCGTCAGCCTTGCGCGTGATGGTCTCGTGGTGGATTTCAAAGGGCACGAAGCTGTCGCCGCGCCGGCATTTGCCGTCCGACACCTCCTCGATGAAATAGTCCACCATGTCCATGAAGCCGTAGGAGAAGCTGAAGGCGAGGTCCCGGGTCCGGCCCATGATCAGCCCGGGAACTCCGGGCATGGTCATCCCGATTCTCAGGTCGTCCGGGAGGTGTGCCACCACCTCATACCAGATGGCCGGCAATCGGTTGACCTCCATGTGGGGGTCGCTGCAGTACAGGGCTGTTCCCGTGGCGCTGCGGTTTCCCGCCACCGCCCAGTTGTTGCTGGCCTTGGGTCCGGCCATGCCGGGATGGAATCTCACCTCTGGCGGCATCAGCGGTTGGACCTCGCGGAGGGCCCGAATGGCTTCGACGGTGTCGTCGTCGAGACCGTCGAGATGAGGCGCGACCAGCTTCTTCAGTCGATCGAGCGGCACGCCGCCGCGGATGGCCTCCACCAGGAGCTTCTCAAAATCCTGCTGCGTCTGTCCGAGACCGACGTAGGTCATGACCCTGATGGTCGCCAGGGTATCTATCGCCGACCACGGCTCCGGGCGGTAGGAAGTCAGGACGAATTCCAGCGGTATCCCGGATTTTTCAATGCCGGCGTTGACCCCGGCCGCGTAGGCCTCGGCGAAGCGAAGGGCCTCGGGAGAACAGCGCTCCAGTTCCTTGCGCGGCGTCGCGGTGAAACCCAATCTCTCGCGAAAATGTGTCGATGGCCAGCGTCTCGTCGTCGGACTGCAGACACTCGCTGAGCCGGCCCTGGCCCACCAGGCGGACCAACATCATCTGCACCTGACGATCGACGGCGTGGACAAAACCCAGTCCGGCGGCGAAGCTGTTCTCGTCGTCAGCCCAGAGGCGTATCACTCCGTCCGGCGTCCGGCACGCGTCAACGATAGGTCCATCCATGGGAAGGTGGCGTCTGGTTTTTGAGATGAGCACGGTGTGTCCCCGTTCCTGATGTGGTGTGCAGACAGCATAGCAGCGGCCAGAGGGAAACACGTAGCCCATGTATGCGTTTACAATCACATACGTCCGGCCGCTCGACGGCCGTTGCCCTGGAGACCAACATGAAGTTGTTCGCGACCATTGGCCTTGTCTTTATGCTCATGCCCTCCCCGACGTCGGCGGAGCTGCCCCACCGGCTGGGCGAAATGCGACCTGCGCCGGCTTTTGACGCACGAGCGGCGGGCTTCCAGCGCATCGATACGCCCCTTGCCCGAGCGCTGGCCAACGAAGATCCTCTCGAGGTGGCCCGCGCCACCGGTCTCGAGGTTCAGGGAGAACACCTGGGTGTCCAGATCGTGGTCGACCCGTCCTTGATCGACCATGTCGCCACGTGGCTCGAGTCGAAGGGCGCTCTCGACGTTGGGGCTGAGGGGAATGTCATCGAAGCCTTCGTGACCCCGGGAGTTCTTTCTGATCTCGATCAGATGCAGGCCGTGTTGTGGGTCCGGCAGCCGCCCATCGCGGTGATTCCCGAGCCCGAGATGGTTGGCGAGCCGGGACCACCCCTGGCCTTCGTGACCTCCGAGGGCGTTGACGAGACCAATGTGACCGAGTGGCATGACGACGGTTTCACCGGGGACGGCGTCAAGATCGGGGTGATCGACATCGAGGCCTACGGATGGGAGGATCTCCTCGGCACCGATTTGCCCCCGGCATCCCGCTTCCATTACCAACGGTTTGGTGGCGGCGCCAGCCCGCCGGGGGATGTCCACGGCACGGCTGTGGCCGAGATCGTCCATGACATGGCGCCGGACGCCGAAATCTACCTGGCTGAAATCGGCTCAAACAGCGGAAATTTCAGCGACGCCGTCCAGTGGATGATCGGTGAAGGGGTCCGGGTCGTAGCCATGTCCATCAGCTATTTCGGCATCGGACCGGGCGACGGAACCGGTTTTCAACAGTCCTGGATTGACACCTTCGTCCAACAGGCGAATGGTGTTTGGGCCCATTCGGCGGGCAACTACAGGGATTCTCATTGGCAGGGTCAGTCTACCGACGACGATGGAAACGGCTGGGTCGAGATGGCGCCCGGCCAGGAGGTGAGTTGGTTCGGTGCGTCGTCGTCAGCTGAAGACTCCATCAGGCTTTCGCTGCAGTGGAACGACTGGAGCGTTGTGGATCAGGACTACAGCCTCCACCTCTTTCGGCTGGTGGACGGAGAGCCGGTGGAGGTCGACTCCACGGACCGACTCCAGACGGGACAGCCCGGACAGCAACCCGTCGAGTTCTTGAGCTTCACCGCTCAGGAAGCCGGTCTGTATGGCGTCGGGATTTTCAGAAAGAGCGCCACGCAGATCAACGACATGGAGGTCTTCTCCCTCGATCTTCCCCTTGCCGACCCGGTGCCCGAGGGCTCGCTGTCGACGCCCGGCGATGCGGCCGGGGCCATGAACACCGCGGCGGTGAACACTGGCTCCTTCAACATTCGAAGTTTCAGCTCGGCCGGTCCCACCAACGGGCCCGGGGGTAGTTTCGATGGTGGAATGACCGGGCCGATCATCGCCGCCTACGACGGAGTGTCCACCGCGTCATACGGGTATCAGGTGCAGGGGACCTCCTTCGCCTGTCCTCACGTCGCCGGCGCCGCCGGTGTGGTGTTCTCTGCCAACCCCGGCTGGACCGGGGCCCAGGTCCGCTCGTTCCTGGAGAACACCGCCATCGACAAGGGACCGGTTGGGATGGACAACGACTTCGGTTGGGGGCGCCTCAACCTCGGCCCGTCACCCCTGTCAACCTGCGCCTATGATCTCGACCAGACCTCGTTGGAGTACTCGTCCGGTTCCAATGTCGCCATCATCAATGTGGACACCGACGGCGACTGTTTCTGGTCGGCGGAGAGCCAGGCTGATTGGCTGACCTTGTCCGGCGATCACGGGACGGGCCCCGGCCGGGTGATCGTGATCATCGATGCCAACCCGGGGTCGGCACGCACCGGGACCCTGGCCATCGCCGGGCTCACCGTGACGGTGAACCAGCAGGGTGCCGACTGCAGCTACTCCATCGCACCCACGTCGCAGCTCTTCCCCGCCGAAGGGGGTGACGGCACCATCGCTGTGACAGCCGGCGCCGGCTGCCCGTGGACCGCCACGTCGTTTTCGGATTGGGTCCGGATCGAGGACGGCGCCAGCGGGTCCGGCAGCGGCGAGGTGTCCTATCACGTCGATCCGTACGATGACGCCGAGCAAAGGCAGACCAATCTGTCGGTGGCGGGCCTGTCGTTCACGGTGACCCAGATCGGCGCGGTGGACCCCGGCTACCGCACCATGGTGGCGGGGATCGCGGAGACCGCCGGTGCGGCCGGGACCCGCTGGAAATCGAACCTGGCGGTCATGAATCCTGGAGGAGGCCCGACGTCCTTCAACCTCGTGTATCGGCATCAAGGCGGGCAGGTGCAGGAAACCGCGACCCTCGGCAACGGCATCGTGGAGTACCAGAATGTGGCGGCAGATTTCTTCGGCATGCCAGATTCGGCGGGTCTGGTGGAGGTCCAATCGGAGGTCCCGCTGATCGTGACCGCGCGGACCTTCAACGATGCGCCTGACGGGACGTTTGGCCAGTTGCTGCCGGGTGTCAAGGCTAGCGACGGCATCGCCGGTTCCGAGATCGGTGTGCTGTCCCAGCTCCACAGCAACTCGGGATTTCGCACCAACATCGGATTTGTGAACTTCGGGGCGTCAGGCGTGACGGCCGGGGTCCGTCTCTTCGACGGGGACGGCACCTTCCTCGGTTCCGAGCTTGGCGAGCAGGTCCCGGCTGGAGGCTGGTACCAGGTCAATCGGGTATTCCGTGAGGCCGACGCGGGTGCCTGCACCGGCTGCTACGCGTTGGTGGAGATTCTCGACGGCGAGGGGCCCATATGGTCCTACGCCTCGGTGGTGGACAACGGATCGGGCGATCCCACCACCATTCCGATGGAAATCATGGGATCGGATGATGCGGAGGCCGATCTGCTGGTGGCTGGGATCGCCGAGACCGCCGGTGCGGCCGGAACCCGTTGGAAGTCCAATGTTGCGGCGCTGAACCTGTCCGGGGATTCCGTGGTCGGCACGGTGGAGTACCGCTACAGCGGCGGCGTCGCCGATGCTGATTTCGAGCTCGGGGATGGCGAACTGCTCGAGTGGGAGAATATTGCCGCGTTGTTGGGTGCGCCTGACACGGCCGGGGCCGTGGCTGTGGCCGCGGACGGCCCGTTGGTGGTCACCGCTCGCACCTTCAACGATGCAGCGACCGGCAGCTTCGGCCAGTTCATACCAGGGCTTGGGATGTCAGCGTGGGTGGACCGGAACTCACCGGCCGTGCTGACCCAGATCAAGCGCACCGATGACTTCAGGACCAACGTGGGCTTCACCAATTACAGCGACGCGGCCTGCGACGTGGAAATCACGCTCCACGGCGCCGACGGCGCCCAGCTGGGCTCACCGGTGACGGTGACCGACATCCCGCCCGGGGGCTGGAAGCAGCAGAATCGGATCTTCCGCGAGGCCGGGGTTGCCGAATGCGAGGTGGGCTACGCCTTCGTGGGGGTCCTGACCGAGGGTTGCGCCGTGTGGGCCTACGCCTCGGTGGTGGACAACGGTTCGGGGGACCCGACGACCGTTCCGGTCACCGTGCTGTTCCACATCGTGCCCTGAGGTGGCGGAGCATGGGGCAAGCCCAACGTATCGTCAGGGTGGCAGCGACCGGGCGCGAGCACTGGGGACTGGTAACCGGTGACGCGGTCGTGGCCCTGCCCGGTGGGCCGTTTGGAGATCTGACCGACACTGGAGGTGCTATCGGCACGCTCGGAGAGCTCGAGTTGCTGGTCCCGACTGTTCCCACCAAGATCATCGGAGTGGGCCGCAACTATGTGGAGCACGCCGCAGAGCACGGGGTCGCGGTTCCAACCGAACCTCTGCTCTTTCTCAAACCGCCGTCCAGCCTCCTCCCGCCGGGCGGCACCATCGTGCGGCCGGAACTGTCTCGGCAGGTGGAGTTCGAAGGCGAGGTCGCGGTGGTCATGGGGCGCCGTTGTCGCAGCGTTTCGGAGGAGGAGGCGTGGCGCTACGTGCTGGGCATCACCTGCGGCAACGACGTGACGGCCCGCGACATCCAACGGGCCGACCCCCAGTGGACACGGGGCAAGGGCTTCGACACCTTCTGTCCGTTGGGGCCATGGATCGTCACGGGACTCACCGAGGCCCAGGCGGGTGATCTGGACATCACCAGCAGGGTCAACGGCGAACTCCGCCAGCATGGCTGCACCTCGCAAATGGTCTTCCCGGCGGCTCGTCTCGTCGCCCATATCTCGGCGGTCATGACCCTCGAGCCCGGGGACGTGATCCTGACGGGGACGCCCTCAGGCGTCGGCCCATTGCTTGCGGGTGATTCCGTCGAGGTCGAGGTGGGTGGGGTGGGCGTACTGAAGAACTCAGTGGAGTGACGTGACATGGACAGTCGAACTTCATCGGTGGATGATGCGACGTGCGTCATCACGGGGGCGACGTCGGGAATCGGCAGGGCGGCGGCGGAGAAAATCGCGGCGCTGGGGTCCGCGGTGGTATTGGTGGCGCGGGAAAGGGCGAGGGGAGATGCGGCACGGCGGGAGATTGTCGATGCCACCGGCAACGACAGAGTTCAACTCGAAATCTGCGATCTGTCCTCTCAGACGCAGATACGCTTGATGGCGGATCGTCTGCTGTCCGAATGCCCGGAGATCAACATTTTGGTCAACAACGCCGGCCTGACCATGGCTGAGCACAAACTCACCGAGGACGGCCTGGAGTACACCTTCGCGGTCAACCACCTGGCGCCCTTTCTCCTCACCAGTCTGCTGCTTGATCGTTTGAAGGAGAGTGCCCCGGCACGGGTGGTCACCGTCTCGTCCGACGCCCACAAAGGAGCCGCCATCCCGTTCGACAACCTCAGTGGCGAAAAGGGCTACTCACCGTGGGCGGTCTACGGCTGGACCAAACTGGCCAACATCTTGTTCACCAAGGAGCTCGCCCAACGGCTGGAGGGTTCTGGCGTCACCGCCACCTGTCTGCATCCAGGAGTCGTGGCGACCGGGTTCGGACGCTCCGCGCCGTTGGTGATCAAGGCCTTTCAGATTCTCGCCCGTCCCTTTCTGTTGAACGCGGAGAAGGGTGCCGACACGCTGGTGTGGCTTGCCACCTCTCCGGAGGTCGAGGGTGACAGCGGGGGCTACTATGTGAGGCGGACGCTCACTGAGCCGTCCCCCGCCGCACGTGATCAAGCCGCCGCCCGTCGCCTGTGGCAGACGAGCCAGGAATTCACCGGCCTGGATGCCCAATAGCCTGACCGCCAACCCCGAACCCCGAACTCTGGACTCGGAATTGAGGTGGGGTGAGTGGGGGAGGTGAATCCGGGTCGATCTGTGTGATCTGTGGGCCCCCCGGGTGGGTGGGACTGAACGGTGGACTCTTGGTACCTATTGTCAACGACGTCGACATCGACATCGACATCGACATCGACAACGGTAACGGGCTCGGGCTCGGGCTCGGGCGCCAAGAGCATCGGGTAGACGGCCCGCAACCCGAAACCCCGAACTCCGAACCCGGACCTCGGGACCCGGGATTCGAAACTCGGAACCGAGTGATGCGATAGTGCAAAATGTCACAAAGTCCTTGACACCCGACCGCGTGCTGCCCTACAACCGATCGGGATCGCCCTGCGGTGAATCCCAAACCAAACACTTGGAGGAGTGCATGAACGACAAGAAGGCGGACCTCGCCGGACCCGGAATCAGCACCTACGAGGAGGTGGCCAAAATCCTCCCCGACGACTACGAGCCGGTTCTTCCTCCGATGGAGCGGATGCAGGCGTTGTACGAGATCAAGCGGTATATCGAGGATGGGCTCGCCAGAGAGCTCAATCTGAATCTCGTTCAGGTCCCACTGATCGTCAGCAAGGACAGCGGCGTCAACGACATGCTTGACCGCGACGGATCGCGGACTCCGGTGGAGTTTCCGTGCGGGCTCGGGCTGGACAAGCGTATCGAAGCGCAGGTCGTCCAGGCAGCGACGAAGTGGAAAAGGCCCGCCTTGAAGCAATTCGGTTGCAAGGTTGGCGAGGGCATCAACACCGACATGCGCGCCGTCCGCAAGGACTACTTCCTGGACCACGACCACAGCTCCTATGTGGACCAGTGGGATTGGGAGAAGGTGATCACCGCTGAGGATCGGAATCTCGAATACCTGAAGGACACGGTTCGGAAGATCTGGAAGGTGATCCGGGGTGCGGGACTGCACGCCCAGGATCTTTTCCCGGCCCTCAAGAGCGACAGGTTCCCGGAGATCCCCGAGGAGCTCGAGTTCTTCCACGCCGAGGATATCCTCGACATGTACCCGGATCTGCCGCGCAAACAACGCGAAACCAGGCTCATCCAGGAACACCCTGCGGTCTTCATCATCGGAATCGGATGGGTCCTCGCCGATGGCTACCCCCACGAGATGCGTGCCGCGGACTACGACGATTGGATCACCGAGACGGTGTCCGAGGATGGCCGGCCGATGCACGGTTTGAACGGCGACATCCTGGTGTGGAATCCGATCACCCGGCGCCGCCACGAACTGACCTCTATGGGTATCCGCGTCACCAAGGACACCCTCGTGAAGCAGATGGAGTTGGCTGGGCTCGAGGAAGATCTGGCCCTTCCCTACCACCAGGCGATCCTCAACGACCAGATTCCGTTGTCCATCGGCGGCGGCATCGGTCAGGCCAGGACCTACATGTACCTGCTGCGTACCGCCCACCTCGGCGAGGTGACGGTGACCATCTGGCCTGACCAGCTCAAGAAGATCTGCGCCGAGCGCAACATTCACGTGCTTGAATAGAAGACGGTAAAGAGTGAGAAGGTGAGAAGGAGAAAGGGCGGCCTTCAGTCCGAACCGCGGTGGTAATTCTCCAACCCCAACGACATTGACAGAACAGTGACCGCACGCCTCTGGTCACCACAGACGGAGAAGTTGCGGGAGGGTGAGCCTTCTCACCCTGCCCCCTTCTCACCTTTTCACCTTCTCACCGAATCGCGGCGATGGCCTCGATCTCGATCTGTGCGCCCAACGGCAGGGCCGTGACCTGGACCGCCGACCGGGCGGGCGGGTCGGATGGGAAGAAGCCGGCGTAGACCCCGTTCATGGCGGCGAAGTCGCCGAGATCGGTCATGAAGACGGTCAATTTCACGGCCCGGTCGAGCCCGCTGCCGGCGGCTTCAAGGACCGCCTTGACGTTGCTCAGCGCCTGGCGGGTCTGGTCCTCGATGGTGGTGGCGTCGATCGTCCCGGTGGCTGGGTCCAGCGGAACCTGGCCCGCCGTGAAAACCAGGTCTCCGATCCGGATCGCCTGCGAGTAGGGGCCCACCGCTCCCGGTGCACTTTCGGTTGAAATCACGGTTCGTTCCATTGGATTCCTCCATTCTCGATCTTTAGAATATACCCGTAGCACAGGGTGGGCACTGGGTGCCGACGGCTCATGCGGTGGCGCCTTCCGACCCCGGTCGAATGGCTGTGATTTCAGAGCTGATGGGGCGCTCGACGTCACCGATTCTCGATGGCCGCCCGTAGCCGTTGCCATTCCTCCAGGTAGGCCGACAGATGGGGTCGGCTGCCGTTTGCGATCTCGTCTTCAAGGAGGCGTTCCACACGTTGTTGTTCGTCGGCGTACTGCAGGTCGTCGAAGTGACCGGCGAAGTGGGCGAGACGAAGCCACACCAGGTAGGTGGTCAAAGCGTCGTACTCGTTGTACTCGACGATCCGTCGCCACTCACCGTCGAGCCAGAGCTGGGCCACCTGATTGCCGTCCACTTCCATCTTGCCGGGGATGCCGCTTTGGACCGCGATCTCATGGAGTGACGGGACTGTCTTGCCCCAGCCGCCGACGATCTCCTTGAGGTCCACGTTCCAGTCCGATGCGCGGGCGAAGTAATCCACCCCCTCCCACGGTTTTTCGGGACGTCGGCAAAAGCCGGCCGCCTCGATGCCGTTGATCAGGCCTCGCTGAATCAGGATCTTGATGTCGGAGTTCTGAGAATTGAACCCCACCAGCTGCGGCCGGAGGCTGCCGAGGGCGTCGAGGAAGGCGGAGATGATGTGGGCCTCGTGCGTCTGGGTCTCATCGTCCGGGTCATGCGGCAGGGAGGTCAGGCTGAGGGTCACGGTGCGGTCCGGTTTCGCCTTGCGCTGGACTGCCGCCACCGACACGATCCGGCACATCGCCGTTTTCAGAAAGGGCGTGGGGTCCTCTTCGGTTGCCCCTCCGGCTTCCCACATGTGCCGCATCACCTCTTCTGAGGATTCGACCTCCTGGGGAACGCCGTACACGAGGTGGCCGGCCAGTGGGTCCGGCACCCATTCGGCGTCAAAGGCCCAGACGAGAGGTTTCACGTCTTTGATCATGGTTGGGTGACGGTTGTATCACATTTCTAGGCAGTAGGCAGTAGGCAGTAAGCTGGGACTCGGGACTCGGGACTCGAGGTTTTCGAGAGCCTCGATGCGATCAACCCGAAAGTGTCAGAAATGGCACGCCCGATCAACGCGATCTCACGGGCCCCGGGTGGGCCGGGGATCTAGCCCCTAGCCCCCAACCCCTAGCCCTTAGCCCGTAGCCGCGGGTGGGCGGGGGTTGGCTTCGAGCCTCTTTTGTCTGCCGCCGAGCCAAATGGCGAGGCCGAGCCAGACGGCCGAGATCGGAACCGCCGCGATGGAGAGGCCGGTCATCCCGAGACCGAGCGCCCGGGCGCCGGCGTAGGACCATGCGCCCACCTGATCGCCGGCCCGGTAGACGAAGGTGTCGATGAAGTGTTTCGCCTTGTACTTCTCCTCCCGCGGCAGCACGGTGTAGAGGACCTCCCGACCGGGTCGCGAAATGGCGTAGTTGGAGGATCGGCGCAGGACCTGGAAAATGGCGAGGGTGATGAGGGTGGGCGAGGCCGCGAGGCTGAGGAAACCGGCCGCGCAGACCACTGGGAGGGCAGCGAGCGACACCGCCAACCCGAACACGCGAAAAAACCGGCCGGTGAGGAAAATCTGTGTGATGGCGGTGAGGGAATTTACGGCGAGATCGATGCGGGCCAGAAAGACCGTGCGTGCGGCACGGTCGTCGCCAAAGGCCATGGGTACGATTTCCGCCTGTTCGAAGTAGAGGAAAGTGGCGGTGATGGTGTGGCAGAAGAGGTAGGCGCAGATGGCTAGCAGGTAGGGGGAGCGCAATACCGCGGCGATGCCCGCCGTGACCCCTCCGCCGATGACGGTGTCTGGCGTGGATGGCCCCGATGACTCGGATTCTCCCCCTGCGGACCAGCGTGAGAGACGCCGGACGCATTGGACGGCCAACTCCAGGAAGACAGCTGTGACCAGCAGCAGATTGACCGGAGCGATCGTTCCGGCGAGCTGGGCCGTGATGGCGGAGCCAGCAACCGCCCCCAGGGTGCCCCCGACCGCGATGAATCCGAACAGTCTCTTCGCTTGCTCGGGACGGAAGATGTCGGTCATGAAAGACCAGAAGATGGCCAGCACGAAGAGGTTGAAGACGCTGGTCCAGATAAAGAAGATACGGGCGATCCAGATCTGGTTGTCGGCCGGCACCACCTTCAGCAGAACAAAGAAGACCAACAGATTGGCGGCGAAGAAGCGATAGACGAGTGGGATGAATCGGCTCCGGGGCAGCCGCGCCACGAGGGCGGTGTAGATGGGGTGGGTGAGCAGCATTCCGATGAGCGTTCCGGTGAAAAGCCATGCCAGGCTCCGCACTCCGCCGAGCATCCCCATCTCGTCGCGCAGCGGCCGGATGATGAAGTAACCGGCGAAGAGCAGAAAGAAATAGATGGCGGACAGCAGCAGTCCGGCGACCTCGTCGTCACGCACGTCCACCATCCTCTGCAGCACCCTTTTGACCATGTCACTCCTGTCTGACTTTTGAATGTTGAATTTTGAGTTCTAAATTCCCACCCACCCGCCCAAAGACCGGGGGTGGGCGGGGGAAATTCAAAACTAAAAATTCAAAATTAAGATTTCTCCTGTGTGTCGTGCCACGCCGCGAGGACCTCTTTCTCCTTCTCCGGGTCCAATCCCGGCCCTCGGCTTTTCCGCCGTCGCTCCGCGGGTAGCGAGTCCCAGTAGGCCACGGTGTCGACGGCGGTGACCGCCAGAGGCCGGAAGGTGAGGCCGCTGTCGAGGGCACGCCTGATGCTGGCGCTGGAGAATCCGGCGTACTCCCCTTCGGGAGGAACCCAGACGGTCATGTGGACCCACTCCTCCACCTCGTGCTCTTTGAGGAAATCCGCCGGCACCCAGGTAAAGCTGACGGGGTCTGCGGTGGTCCCACGGATCCCGTAGAGCATCTCCGCGATGGAGAGGGCCGAAGCCGGGCCTGTGCCGTTGTAGACACCCACCGCTTTGTCCTCCACCAGGCGGATGTACCACTCGCCGAGGTCCCTGCAATCGATGAATTGGACGGGGTCGGTGGGAGTCCCCGGGGCCATCACCTCACCGCCCCGGTGGATGCGCACCGGCCAGTAGGTGAATCTGTCGGAGTAGTCCCCGGGACCCACGATCAACCCCGGACGGACCACGATGCAATGGCCGGGGAAGGCATCCTGGGCGGCCTTCTCGCACCGCGCCTTGAGAGGGCCGTAGTTCTCACCCGTGATGTCTTTGTTGGTCTTGACCGCGGCCGCCTCCTCGTCGGAGATGGTGCCCACCGGGGCCGTCTCGTCGGCGTTCGGGGTGGAGTGATCGGCATAGGCCGAGATGGAGGACGTGTAGAGGTAGAGGTCGGCACTGTTGGCCAGCAGTTGCGCCGACTCCTCCACCCAGCGGGGAATCGAAGCCGTGTTGTCGATGACGACGTCCCACGACTGCCCGGCGTCGACGGCGGCCGAAAGTGCCGAGATGTCGTCATTGCGATCCCCACGGATTTTCGCCAGCTCGGGGAAGAGCTGGGTGTTGGTCTTGCCGCGGTTGAACAGGGTGACCTCGTGCCCCCGTGCGAGGGCGTACCTCACCATGGGCGGTCCGATGAGTCCGGTGCCACCGAGAACCAGGATCTTGAGTCTGGTTTCGGCTGGGTCGACGACGGCATCTTCCCCTGGGGTAATCGAAGCGATGCCGGAGGCACCGGCCAGGGCGGACAATTGGATGAACTCGCGGCGATTTGTTGACATTGGCACTCTCCCAGGTCAAAACATGGTGTAGGACCTCGGGAGTATACGGGAGAACGCGTCGCAGGTTGTGTCCCGCCTCCTGCGAGATGTGGAACGTGTGGATGATGTGGACGGGGGCAGCGGGCAAAAACCCTCACCAGCCCTGTGTCCCCAGGATTCAGGGTTGAGGCCCACCCGCCCGGATCCCGCATGCCGGATGCCCGGTGACGTATCTCCCGTTCTCCCGAGCCCGAGCCCGTTCCCGTTGCCGATTCGGATGCGAGATACGAGATCAAGAGATTCCCCTCCCGCCCTCATGCCGGATGCCAGATGCCGGATGCCGGATGCCGGATCCACGCCCCGGCCGGAAGGCCATCATCCACCACAGCCTCATGGCCCCATAGCCGTTTTCCGAAGGTGCGTGGATAATGACCAGGAATCGGGGGTGGTGAGCTTTTGAAGAAAATCGACGGCACAGTGGCCTTCATCACCGGCGCGTCATCGGGCATCGGCGCCGCTCTCGCGGTGGAATTCGCTCGACGGGGAGCCGATGTGGTTGCGGTGGCCAGGAGGACGGATCGGTTGGAGGAGGTGGCCGGGCGGGTCCGCGAACACGGCCGGCGGTGTCTGGTTCTGCCCTGCGACGTCACCCGTGACGGTGATCAGGAGATGGCGGTGGAGCACGCGTTGGAGGAGTTCGGCAGGATCGACTGGGTCGTGGCCAACGCCGGTTTCGGGGTGGCGGGAGCGGTCCACAGGTTGCAGCTGGCTGATTTTCGCCGCCAGTTCGAGACCAACGTGTTCGGGGTGGTGCGCACCGTCTATGCGACCCGCGACGCGTTGCTTGCAAGCCAGGGATCTCTCGCCATCATGGGCAGCGTTGCTGGCGAGCTGGCCTTTGCGCGATCCGGACCCTATTCCATGAGCAAATTTTCCGTTCGCTCCCTGGCCCAGGTTCTCTGGTACGAACTCGGGCGAAAAGGCGTAGCCGTGACCCTCATCGAGCCTGGATTCGTGGACTCGGAGATTCGCCAGGTGGACAACATCGGCGACGTTCACCTTGACCGTCCGGATCCCTTGCCGCGGTGGATCCGGGTTCCGTCGGATCGGGCGGCGCGCACCATGGTGAACGCCATCGTTCGCCGCCGGCGCAAGGTCGTGGTCACCGCTCACGGCAAGATTGCGGTTGCCCTGGAGAGGTTCGTGCCCGGGTTGCTTGCCCATTCGGTGCGGCGCCTGGGTCAGAAGGTGGGGCGGTGATTGTGAACGTCACGGTGTACACGGACGGCGGCTGTCGCCCGAATCCTGGACCAGGTGGTTGGGGCGCGATCGTGCTCCGCGACGACCGGGAGCCGCAGGAGCTCTCCGGCGGCGAGCCCGCGGCCACCAACAACCGCATGGAGCTCCGTGCCGCCATCGAGGGCCTTCGTGCCGTGGAGTCAGGCGGCCGACTTCGACTCGTTACCGACTCGCAGTACGTGCGGAAGGGCATCACCGAGTGGATCGACACGTGGCGAGCCAACGGCTGGAAGACCGCCGGGAAGAAGGCGGTCAAGAACGCCGATCTGTGGCGCGAGCTGAGTGCCGAGCTGGATCGGCACGAGGTTGAGTGGCACTGGGTCAAGGGCCATGCCGGCGATCGTTGGAATGAACGGGCGGACGAACTGGCGTCGGCGGCGATCCCGCGCGCCCCGCTGCCGGTGGAGGATCCCGATTCGGTCCACCTCTTTCTCGGCGTGGCCCACTCGGGGAAGCGCGACACCGGCGCCTGGTCGGCCCTGCTCCGGTTCGGTGACGAGGAAAAGTCGGTCACCGGTCGGGTGCCGGGCGCGTCGGCCAATCGGATGCACATCTTTGGCGCGGCCGCCGGTTTGGGGCAGCTCAAGCGTGCCGTCCGCGTGCACGTCTACACCGTGTCGGACTATCTCAAGGACGGAGCTTCGTCGTGGATGGGAGGTTGGCGTTCCCGGGGTTGGACGACCCGCGATGGTCGACCCGTCGCCCACGCGGAACTCTGGCGAAAGATCGATGAACTGCAGCATCGCCATCGCGTCCAGTGGCATGTGGCAAGCCGGGACCTGCTCCCGCTGGAGATGGAGGAGGCCAAGCGTCTGGCCAAGGAAGCCCTCACCGGCGATGGATAGCATGTCGATTCACTGACTTCGGCGCGCCCGTCTCCCCAAGGCGCTACCCGAGGGAGCCCCCTCTGACGATGTTTGGGACTCGTCGCGACACGCAGACCATTCGACCTCGACCCAAAATCATCAGAGACGGCACGCCCGCCTATCGCGCCCACCTCGCTCCGGGTGGGTGGGGGTGCTCCTTGTTCCCGGGTGGGTGGGAGGGGACTTTCAACGTTCAACGTGTAACTTTCAACTTCAAGGTGCCTGGAGTGGCACGCCCGCCCATCGCGCCCACCGGTTCCGGGTGGGCGGGGCAATCTGCAATCTGCAATCTGCAATCTGCAATCTGCAATTCACAATGGGTGGGCGGACGGCGGCTCAGGGTTCGACCGGAAGGACATATGTCGGATCGTTGGTCCGACTGTCGATCACGGAGGCGTAGCAGGTCCAGAAATATGGAGCGTCGTCCAGCAAATCCACCTTGAGCCAACCCCCGTCCACCTCGAGGCCGTTGATTCCAAGCTCACGGAAGATATTGTTGATCTGACGAAACGCGTTCCGTGATGTGAAGGTCCCTGAGCCGAGCATAGCGCCGTCGGGAGCGTACGCCGAGACCCGTACTTTGAGCTCACCGGCCGATGCCTGGACGACGCCCACATTGGTGCGGAAGATCCCTGGTGAATTGTGAACCAACGGCAGGATATAGGTCGAGACCAGCGACGCTCCGTTCACCAGGACACCGGGGATGCCTTGACCGAAGGTGGATCCCTCGGCTTCCACGTTGTATGTGCGGGAGGAAACCATGCCGCCCTCTCCATCGAGAATGACAAAGAGCATGCCCGAAGTTGGCCTGCGAGGCCCGAGCGGGTCGTCGATGTACAAGCTCTGACCCGCCGGGATGATCGCCGGCTCCTCCAGCAGCGGCACGCCCGGCCACGAAACGCCGTCGGCGGTGTAGTTGAGTTGGGCCGAGAGCGTCGAGGTGGTGGGGTTCACCACGACGATTTGCGATTTCCAGTTGGAACCCTCAGCTCCCGGTGCTGAAGCCGCCGCCGGGATCAGCCACAGCTTCTGACCTCCGCCGCCACCCCCGCCCCCTCCGGAATCGCGGCCCGCCAACGTCAGCTGACCGGAGTCCAGTGGATCGAGCCAGTCGGAGAGACGAGTCGTTGGAGTTCCGTTCCCGGTCCAGTGGGCGTCGAAGGCGCCGTAGATGTCATATTCGTCGAGGCGATCACATGACGCCAACCCGGTCGTCAGGGTTCCGACACAGAGTCCGGACGAGGGCTCGAATATGCACGACCCGGATGAACCGCCCTCGGTGGTCCCCAGTTCCCAGGCTCCGATTCTCCACTGATTAGCGCCGTAGCCGTAGTGATTGACTCGGGTGAGCGGATCATCGTCAAAACTTATGGACTTTTCGTCTGCCCTGGGGTGATGAATGCCCACCGCGCCTTGGGGAATTGCACCGGTGGCGTTCCATCCGGCGTAGTAGACGCCGAATTCCTCGTCGGGCATGTCGTCGAGGACCACGAGGCTGAAATCCGAGCCTGTTGTGATCTGCCAGGACGCCACGAGTTCGGCGCCTGATTGGGTGTCCGAGAGGTTGCCCCCCGCCCGCCATCCGCAGATGGGTGACTCGTAATTCCAGTAGGCCACCACCGAAAGGGCCTGCGCCGCCGTTTTGATGCAGTGTTGGGCGGTGAGAAGGTAGGGAGTGCCGTCCTCAGCCGTATTGTTGAGGAGGTTGGCGGAACACAGGCCGACGCCGGAAATACTGATCCGCGCCACGGACCGGATCTGCTGGCGCCAGTCGTCGCCCTCCGGGCAAATCACGTCGATGTTGCAATCGCCCTGTTTTGGGGGAGGAAATTCCTCCAGGCCGCCGAATGCACGGTATCCGTGGTTGACCGATGCGATCTCCACCGCCACCTGGCTCCGAGTCCCGGCAGGGGCCACAATTTCCACATCGACTTCGTCGCCGGTGACGACCGGCGTCCACAGAGCGCCGGCTCTGTTTTGATCGTGGATCGTGTACGGGCCGTGGACCTGGGCTCCGTCGGGATCATGAATCCAAAGGGCAGCGCCGAGCGGCAGCTCGAACCGAGCGAGATGGAGGTTCAGGTTGAGCGCGCCAGGGGAGTGGATTCGAAGCCGCCATAATTCGGAGCCGTCGGCCAGTTGAGCCCATTCCCCACTGTTGTGCGGGCCAAATGCCGCTTCCATCGCGGCCGCGAAGCGTGGCACATGGGGTTCACCGGATCGGGCGATCGCCAGGTCCTCTGCGATCAGTGGGGCCACATCGATCTCCGGCATCTCGATCCGTTGCACGCCGTCTGCAAGACCTCGATCAAGAAGCAGGCTCGGGGGCAGAGAACGGCCGGCGGTCGGGCTGGCGGCAGCAGCCGTCGCCGACAACCCTGTGAGCAACGCAGTCGCGCAAAATAAGAAACCCAGCCGTCGACCGACTCTCCTTCGTCGGCGTTGGCGGGTGGGACTGGCATTGGACATCTGATGACCTCCGGCGTAGCTTCCGTGCGGCAGGGAGAACATCCGGGAACGGCCGAATCTGCCCGGCCGCGATCTGCCGGATGGATTTGCGATCACTCCTCGATGGTGATGCTCTTGACTTCGATCGGCTCGACGGGGCGGTCGCCGGCGCCGGTTTGGGCTTTCCCGATCGCCTCCACGATGTCCGAGCCGTCGACGATCTTGCCGAACACCGGATGTTTGGACGGACCCGGAGCGAACCAGTCCAGATAGGAGTTGTGGGCCGTGTTGATAAAGAACTGCGATCCGCCGCTGTTGGGTCTTCCGGTGTTGGCCATGGACAGCGTGCCAGGCTCGTTGGAGAACTTGGCGTTGTCGAGATGCTCGTCCTCGATGGTGCCGTGGGGTGGGCCGCCGGTGCCGCAGCGTGGGCTCGCGGGGTCCTTGCTGTGAGGACAGCCGAACTGAATCATGAAGCCGTCGATGACTCGGTGGAAGTGCAGGCCGTCGTAAAAGCCGGACTTCGCGAGGGTGATGAAGTTCTCCGCAGTGATCGGCATCTCGTCTGAGAAGATCTCGGCCGTGAACTGGCCCTTGTTGGTGTCGAAGATTGCTTTCGGGTTCGCCATGTATATGCTCCTTTCGCGTGCAGGGCTCACCTTAACATGATGGGCAGGGAATAATGGGTGACATGACACCGCTTGGCCTGATGCCGTGAGAGTACTCCTGTTACAGGCCCGTCGGCCCGACGATCCCATGCGTGAGCATGAATGGCATTGCTTTGCCCGGGCGTCCGGTCTCGGTTCGGAGAGTCTGCAGTGCGTCAACCTGGTGGAGTCGGTGCCGATGCCGGCCGATCTCGCGGGCTTCGACGCGTTGATGGTGGGCGGTGCCGGGCATTTCTCGTTGACGGAACGTGCCGACGACTTCTACGAACCGGTCTTCGGTCTGCTCCGGTCAGTCGTCCACGAAGGGTTTCCGACCTTCGCGTCGTGTTTCGGCTACCAGCTTCTTGTCCATGCCCTTGGCGGTGTGGTGGCGTCCGACCCGGACGGCTCCGAGGTGGGTTCCTTCCGGCTGAGGCTGACCGACGCAGGACGGAGGGACGAGCTCTTCGGGACTCTGCCCGACGAGTTCACCGCCCAGCTTGGCCACACCGATCGCGCCACAAAGATGCCGGCGGGAATACCGAATCTGGCGTCCAGCGAGCGGTCGCCGTTTCAGGCCCTGAGGATTCCGGACCGGCCGATCTGGGCGACGCAGTTCCATCCCGAGCTCGATCAAGAGACCAACCGTGATCGATACCTCGCCTATATCGAGCGCTACGATCCGAAGCGAAGGGGTGAGGAGGCATCCGGTTTCATTTCCTTGCCGAGCGTCGAAGCGTCGACCCTGCTGCGGTCGTTTCTGAAGGTCATCCGAGAATGAGGGCGGCGGATCGGGACATGGTCCCACCGCTGGAGGGAGGGGCAGCATGACGGTGAACGGCGCCGCCGCGGTGGTTTTGGCAATGGTCTGTTGCGCGGCGCACGCCGGTGGAACCGAGCTCGGATCCAGCGTCACAGAGGGTGGTGAGAACTGCCTCTGGCGGGTGACCTCCGACTCCACCGTGGTCTACATTCTCGGATCGATTCATCTGATGAAGCCCGACGCCGAGGCCTTTTCGCCGTTGATCGAGGAGGCCTTCGCGGGCTCGGACATCGCGGTCTTCGAGATCGACCTCGGAGCCGAGGGGAGTGCCGAGGCTGCGCTGCAGATGCTGACCGCCGGTGCCCTGCCCGACGGGGTATCACTCCGAGACGTGGTGTCCTCCGAAACGTATGAAATGGCCGCCGATCGACTGGGGACGGCGGGTCTGGACATCACAACGATGCAGCAGATGCGACCGTGGATGATCGCCACCACGGTCGCTCTGGAGGAGCTGCGCCGCGCCGGCTATTCCCCCACGGATGGGGTGGACCGTCATTTTCACGACCGGGCTTTGGATGACGGGCTTTGGGTTCAGGGTCTGGAAACCGTGCGGTCGCAGCTCGATCTTTTTCGAAACCTGACACCGGCCCAGGACGAGGCCTTTCTGGTTCAGACCCTGACCGACCTGGACGCTGTGATTCCCATGGCCGACGAGCTCGTCGGCTTCTGGCGGAAGGGCCGGATCGACAAACTCGCGGAGTTGCTCGGCGACGGTTACGAGGAATTTCCCGATCTCTTCACCAAGCTCGTGATCGAACGCAACCGGAACTGGATGCCCGCCCTCGAGGAGCTTCTGGCGGGCACCCGCCAAGCGTTTGTCGTGGTGGGAGTCCTTCACGTTGTCGGTGACGGGGGATTGGCGCAGATGCTCTCAGGAAAGGGATACCGCGTCGAGCAGCTGTAGATCCGAGAGAGTCGACAGTTGAAAATCGGAAGTTCCCACCTCGCGCCTTTCCCCATGGCGCCCCCCGTGGGCGCGTTGTCCGGAGGTGCCTGGCATCCCGATTCGTCAGGGTCAACGAACCGACCCGTCTCGTTGGGGCGAATCGGCGTGCCTGGCATCCTCACGGGAAGCGCGATGAGAACTGGGGCGCGACGAAGGCTCTCCGCGCGTTTGCTTCGATTCTCTGTTTTCGTCTCTCTGTTTTCATCGCGCCCATCTCCCCATGGCCCTCCCCGAGGTTACTCGCGGCCGGTGGCCGCGGTGACCAGCCGTCACCAGCGGGTGGCCGTAAGGCCTCTGATCCTGCGTACAGGATCGGACATGGCCGCCGCACACGGCCACGGCCACAACCGCTGCCGCCGGCAGGTTGCCCCCTTAGACATTGTTGGGCCCTCTCGGGATGGGTTTGCCAGCACCTTGGTTCCCAACAATGTCAAAGACGGCACGCCCGCTCAACGCGCGCCCCCGGGTGGGCGTGCGGCGGTCTATACTCCCTCCATGGCGACGGGGGATCCCAACCACATCCAAGGGGCCCAACGGACCCTGGTGGAATTTGCGTGTTCCGGGGTTCGGCGGCGCTGGCGCCACTTCCGCCGCCGGTGGTGGTGGCACGGCATGCGGTTCATCTACCACGAAGCCTACAAGGGGAGCCTCGAAGCCGTACCGCTGGATCCGCTCCGTGCGGAGAAGGTGCTGTCCTTCCTCGCAGACGAAGGGCTGTTGCTCCGAGAGGACATCCGGCTGCCGCGGTCGCCATCGCTGCGAAACCTGCTGCGGGTCCATGATGCGGAGTATCTCGCGTCGTTGCAAGATCCCGATACCATGGTGCGGATCTTCGGTTCGTCGGTGAGCGACGAAGAGCTCGAGAGGGTTGTGGAGATGCAGCGCATGATGGTGGGCGGCACCATCCTGTCCACGATACTCGCTCTGCGCAACCGGGGGGTCGCGGTCAATCTCGGGGGCGGACTCCACCACGCCTACCGTGACGCGGGTGGTGGATTCTGCCTCTTCAACGATATTGCAGTGGCCATCGCGCGCCTTCGGGCAAAGGGATTCAAGGATTCGGTGCTGGTTGTCGATCTGGACATGCACGACGGCAATGGGACCCGTTCGATCTTCGCCAGGGATAGCTCGGTGCACACCTACTCGTTGCACGCCGAACACTGGTCGGATCCCGAAGCCGAAGCCTCCACCGCTATCGCGTTGGGTAGCGATGTGGGTGACGAAGTGCTGCTGGGGACGTTGCTCAAGACCCTTCCGGACGTGGTGGACTCGGTGCGTCCGGGTCTTGTGGTCTACGTGGCCGGATCCGATGGTGCCGAGAACGACGCGCTGGGCAGTTGGCGATTATCCAACGAGGGTCTGCTGCGGCGCGATCAATTCGTCATGGAGCTGGTACGCGGTCGGGGACGGTCAGTGCCGGTCGTAGTTGTGCTCGGCGGCGGCTATGGCGTCCACGCCTGGAAGTCGACGGCTCGATTCGTCGTCTGGCAGATGACGGGCAAGTCGGTCCAACCACCTGAGAACGAGCAACTCTTGCTGCGGCGATTCCGCAAGATACGGGAGACCCTGGACCCGTCGAGTCTGACCTCCGATCCGGGCGACTTCGGCTGGAGTTTTTCCGAAGAGGATCTGGCCGGGATCCTGCCCGAAGCTCCTCGAATGACGAGATTCCTGGACTACTTTTCGCGCCACGGCGTCGAGCTCGTGCTCGAACGCTTCGGCATTCTGGACCAGCTCAGGATGCGCGATTTCGAACACCCCACCGTGGATGTGGACCTGGCCCACCCCATGGGTCAGACGGTGCGGATCTACGCTGATCCTGATCGCCAGGAACTGCTCATGGAGCTGCGGGTCAACCGGTCGACACGGGTCGTCAAGGGCATGGAAGTCGTGGCCATCGAGTGGCTGTTGCTCCAGAATCCGCGAGCCGACTTCGGCCCCTACCGGCGGCCCCTGCCGGGCCAGAGCCACCCCGGGCTGGGTATGCTCAAAGAGACACTCGGCTGGCTGGTCATGGTCTGCGAGATGCTCAAGCTGGACGGGATCTACTACGCCCCATCGAGCTATCATGTGGCCGCCCAGAGCCGCCGGCTGGTCCGGTTTCTCCACCCCGAGCACGAGGCCCATTTCCGTGCCTACCGGGATGCCCTCGACGGTCTGACGTTGTCCGAAGCCAGCCAGGCTGTCGACGACGGTCGGCTGGTTGACGTCCGCACCGGGGAACCGGTCCGGTGGGAGGGGTTCCCCATGGTCCTGCCGGTCTCAGATCGGCTCGAGGAAATGGTCTTCGGGGAGGCTTACGAAGCCGAGGTCGCAAAGGAGTACGAGCGGGTTGAATACCGTTTGGCCGACCATCCGGTCGAAGGTCGAAAGTTAGGTTCATCCGGGAAAGCGTGAGGTGGGGTTTCTGCGTGCCCGTCTCCGTGCGCGAAACAGCGACGGCAATCAGGGACAGCGTCCGTGATCGGCGGCTGCGTCAGCGATCAGGGGCCGCGGCAGTGTTCAGCGGCGATTGCCCCAGATTGCGGTCGCTGATCACCGATGCTGCCATCTGCCCCGGACGCCGGTCGCTGTCTCCGTCCCGGCCGCTGCCGACCGCCGGTTGCTACCCTCGCATTCGGGTACCGCATGGCGGTGCCAGGCACCGCGGCAGATGTTGCGATCTCGTGCTCCGATTCGATTTCGACGGTGCCTGGCACCGGCCCGGGCGTATGGAAAGATCCCCTTGATTTCAGCGCGCCCATCTCCCAACCGCGCTTCCCGAGGGAGCCCCCTCTGACGATATTTGGGACTCGTCGCAACAAGCAGACTGTTCGACCTCAACCCAAAATCGTCAGAGACGGCACGCCCGCCTATCGCGCCCACGTCGCCCCGGGTGGGCGGGTGTTTTCGTTCTTCGTTCTTCGTTCGGCGACGGTAACGGGCTCGGGCTCGGGCGCGGGAGGGTGGTAGATCCGGCATCCGGCATCCGGTATCTGGCATCCTGGCGGGTGGGGGCGGTGGAAATGACCGTCCATTCATGGCACAGTACAAAGGCGGAGGGTGATTGATGGTTCAGTTTCAGTACGCCCTTGTGGTGGGCGCCTCGTCGGGCATAGGCGAGGCCATGGCACGACGCCTTGCCGCCGATGGCTCCCGTGTCGCGCTCGTGGCGCGGCGGGCCGGCGAGCTCGACCGGATCGTCGCCTCCATCAATCAGGCGGCTGGAGAGGACCGGGCACTCGCCTTTTCTCATGATGTGTCCGACGCGGCCGCGGTGCCGGCACTCTTCCAGAGCATCACGAAGGAGCTCGGAGGCCTCGATCTGACGGTGTATGCCGCTGGAATTCAGTACCGGGTGGCGTTCGAGGAGTACGACACCGCCAAGGACCTCGAAATGCTGACGGTCAACCTCGACGGCGCCGTGGCGTGGCTCAATCCGGTGGCCGAGCGTTTTGGCAGGCTGCGGCGGGGGACCATCATCGGTATCGGCTCGGTGGCCGGTGATCGTGGTCGCTGCGCCAATCCGGTCTACAACACCTCCAAGGCGGGGCTCCACACCTACCTCGAGGCGATCCGCAATCGGATCGGCCGCTACGGCGTGCGGGTGCTCACGGTGAAACCGGGATTCGTCGACACGCCGATGACCGAAGGCATGCCGGGGCTGTTCTGGGTGGTGTCGCCGGATCGGGTGGCCGAGGTTGCGCTCAAGAAGGCCCGTCGGGGAGGTCCGACCGTCTATGTGCCGGCGAGGTGGCGATACGTGATGTGGATCATTCGGTCGATACCTTCCTTCATCTTCAAGCGTCTCAGGGTGTGACCGTGCTGCCCACCGATCGCCTCGAGTGGACAGAAGGCTGGGGGATGGCCGTCGGGGCCGCCGGCTACGTCTACCGACCCACCACTGTCGACGGCGTCCGTGAGGCCTTCGCCGCCGCCCGGACGGCTGGAGTGCCGGTTGTGTCGAGGGGATCGGGCTGCAGTTACGGCGACGCGGCCCTGAGGCCGGAGTCAGTCGTGCTCGATCTCGGCAGGATGCACCGGATCCTTGCCTGGGATCCGGCACGGGGCGTGGTGGACGTCGAACCCGGGGTCACGATCCGATCGCTTTGGAGGTACGTGCTGGGCGACGGCTGGTGGCCGCCGGTGGTGACCGGAACCATGGAACCAACAATCGGCGGCTGTCTCGCCATGAATGTGCACGGCAAGAACAACTGGGCCAGGGGCACCCTGGGCGAACACTGTCTGGAATTCGACCTGCTGCTGCCGTCCGGCGAGCTGAGGACGGTGGGCGCCGCCTCGGACCCCGAGCTCTTCAGGGCGGTGATCGGCAGCTTCGGTCAGCTTGGAGTCATCGTCCGGGCGCGGCTGCAACTCAAGAAGGTGGCCTCGGGCCTGCTCCACGTCAGGGCCGTGGCGGCCGGCGATCTCGAATCCATGTTGCGAATGACCGACGAGGCCAAGAACGACTGGGAGTACGTGGTGGGTTGGATCGACACCTTCGCCCGGGGGAGATCTCTTGGTCGGGGGCTGCTCCATTTCGCCCGTCACCTCGAGCCCGGCGAGGATCCGACTCCGGCACAGAGTCTTCGTGCCGAAGGCCAGGATCTGCCCGACACCCTGTTTGGACTCATGCCCAAATCCATGATGTGGCGGTTGCTCAAGCCCTGGACAAATCGGCCGGGGATGCGTTGGATCAACCGTCTCAAGTACCTGTCAGGATCTACGGTTGGCGACGACGCCGAGTACCAGCAGTCTCTCGCGGAATTTTCGTTCCTGCTCGACTACGTGCCCAACTGGAAGAACATCTACCTGCCGGGCGGCCTGATCCAACATCAGAGTTTCGTGCCCTTCGACGATGCCGAATCCGTGTTCCGGCGCCAGTTGGAGGCCGGCCAGAAGTGCCGGCAGCCGTCGTATCTGGCGGTCCTCAAGCGTCACCGTCCCGATGATTTCCTGCTTTCGCACGCGGTGGACGGTTTCTCGATGGCCCTCGATTTTCCGGTCGTGGAACGCCGACAGCCCGCCCTGTGGGAGCTGGTGCGCGAGATGGCCGAACCGGTTGTGGAGGCGGGGGGGCGGTTCTACCCCGCCAAGGACGCCGCGTTGCCCGGAGAGCTCTACCGAGAGAGCTTCCGAGATGGGCAGCTCGATCGGTTCGCAGCCATCAAGGACCGGCTCGATCCGGAAGCCCGGCTCAGGTCGGCGCTGGCTGATCGTCTTCTTGGCGATTCCATCGGGCGATGAGCTGGGCCGAGTCCAAGCGTCAGGTCGTGGCGGCCTGGTGGGTGCTCTGCCTTGTGTGGGCTTCGGCGGCTTGGTCCGCAGATCGAGACCACCTGATCTTCCGTGCCGAGACCTTGGCTGGCGTGGAGGTGGCTTCGACCCGGCCCGATTCTCCGTTCAACCCGGCCTCCGTGGTCAAGGTGGGGACCTCACTGTGGGCGCTGGATCGTCTCGGACCGGATTTTCGATACGAAACTGCCGTCGGGTACATTGGCGAGTTTGACCCTGATGCGGGTTCGTTCCGTGGCGCGTTGGTGGTGGGCGGGCAGGGCGATCCCGACTTTCATCTCGAAAACGCCTTCCTGATGGCGAGGAGTCTGAACGGGCTCGGTCTGCACCGGGTCGATGGCGACCTGGCCATCACCGGTTCCTTTTTCATGGGCTGGGAGAACGGTGTCGAACGCGGCGATGGGTCCGCGGGCGAACGGGCCCTCGTGATGGGGGCGAGGTTGCTGAATGCACTGGATATGTCGCGGTGGACGGCCCGACACCGGCAGGCGTGGCTGGAGCTGTGCGAACGACGTGGGTGGGATCCGGCGACACCGCCTTCGGTGTCCTTCACCGGCGGGGTTCGTTACGTGGCCGATCCCGGCACGGTTCGACCGCTTGTGACCCATCTTTCCAACCCACTTCCGGTTGTGTTGCGGAGATTCAACGTCTACTCCAACAACGACATCATCCGGATCTCCGGCGGCCTGGGTGGTGCGGCCGCCCTGACCGAATTTCTGCGCCTTCGGCTGGCCGTCGAACCCCCTGATGAACTGGAGTTGAGCACCGCATCGGGGCAGAACCGGAACCGGATGACCGCAAGAGTGGCAGTGAGATTGATGCGAGAGTTCGAGGCGGAACTCGAGACCCACGGACTCGAGCTTGATGACGTCCTGCCGGTTCCTGGATGCGATCCCGGACCGACTCGTAGGATGTTCCCGACCCTCGCCAACGATCCGCTTGGCGCGCGAGCGGTCGTCAAAACCGGGACACTGACCACCACCGACGGCGGGGTGGTTGTCCTCGCGGGTGCGTTCTCGAACAGCGATCTGGGCACGGTGTTCTTCTGCGTCGCTGCAACCCGAACAGGTCGAGAGATCGCCCGCTGGCGGAGTGCGGAGGAGGCCTGGCTGCTCGGTTTGATGAAGACTTTGGCCGGTGCCGAACCGCGGCCGTGCGGCCCCGAGTTGCCGTTTTCCTCGAGCGATGCCATCGTCGTGGAAAACGGTGCACAGGCCTCGGTCGTGGATTGATACCGGTCACCCGTTGGCCTATGCTGGCGCCCACGATCGAAGGGAGAAACGATGCTGCGCGACGAGGTGCTACGGATCTGGCCGGAGTTGGAGTGGATCAAGAATGAAACGCTCCGTGAGAAGACCGCCGACTGTTGGGTGCGGGCCTTCGAAATGTCGCCGCTCGAACCCGAGGATCTCGAGCGCATTCCGTTCACGCTCAAGGCGCCCGGCTGCACGGTGAGCTTCATGGCCCACAAGAGGGCGGTTGTCCACGTTGCCCGGGATGCCGCTCAGACGGTGGAGAAATTCTTCGGCGTGGAGTTACCGGTGGATCTGGATGTGGTGATTGCCGGTGCGATCCTGGCCGATGTGGGCAAGCTCCTCGAGTACGAGGGTGACGGTGAAGGCGGCAGCCGGCAGAGCGCCCGCGGCAAATACCTGCGGCACCCCTTCACCGGGGTGGCCCTCGCCATGGAGTGTGGACTGCCCGACGCGGTCAGCCACATCGTGGCCACCCACGCCGGCGAAGGGAACATGGTTGCGCGAACCACCGAGGCGTGGCTGGTACACCATGCCGACTTCATGACCTACGAGCCCTTCGTTAAGAGACTGGAGCTCTGATGATGCGTCGTTCGATCGTCGTTGTGATGCTGATGGCGGCTGCCCTTGCCGGTGCGGATGATCCGTCGGACGGTGTTGACGCCCAGATGATCGCCCTTGATGGTGAGCTGGCCTCGCGTCCCGAATCCATGGTGATCGACGTCTACAAGTTTCTCCACGAAGGTCGCTTCGGTCCGGGACACGCCGTGACAAGCCGGGCCGACGCTGCGGACATTCTCGCCGCGGAACTCGCCTCCCTCGGACCGTCCGATGAAAAAGCCAGCCTGTGTCAGCCGCTGGGCGGGGCTCCCGATCTGGTGAGAATCCACCTGCGGCCGTTTGTCGGTGCCGGGGACGATCCGGAAGCCCTGGTGGACGCATTCGTTGCCAGCGCGGGCCGGGTCGAGGGTGATCCCGAGGCCATGGATCGGGTCCTGGGCAAAGCGGTCGCACGGCTCGTTCGACGCGGTCATTGGCAGCTCGCTGGTCAGCTCGAGGACCTTGCCGGGCGGCTGGCTGCGGAGGGGTATCCGGCGGCGCACCACAGCGACCCGTACAAGGCGAACTACCGCCCGGCCTATCGGGTCGTGTTGAGGGAACTCGCTGAGCAGAACGGCTGGTGTGAGTCTGTGCCCTGAGACTGGCGGCTCGCTTCCGGCTTCGCGCTCGGCCCTTCGCCGTGACAGATCGCTCGCCCTGGGAGAATTCCCCGGCGGCGGCTCGCTTCCGGCTTCGCGCTCCGCGCTTCGCCGTGACAGGTCGCTCGCCCCCCGCTCTCGGTGACCCCACCCCTCCGAACACGAGTGTTCGTCGGTGTGGGATCACCTCGATCGGGCGCGGACTGCGTCCGCGCGCCGCCGGGTACGGGGTGTAGTGAGTAGCCCCGTCCCTCTTTATTGAGTTTCATCGCGCCAAGCGCCGCCCCTCTCGCCGCGTGTATCACCCGCGCCTGCGTCGGGATGACCAGACGGTCTATCCCTCCTTGTCGCGGGCTCACACTGCACCGAGAGGGACACCTTTGGCACGATCCGCTGTGCTGGGCACATCGGGGCCGAGGTGCTTCCGAGGGGAGGGAGTCGGCCCGTGCTCAGCCAATGACGGCTTCGCACTGAGGCTCGAGTTCGCTGACGGGCTTCTGCTGCGGCCCGCGATGGAGGGCCATCTGGGCCGCATTCGCGACCCATCTGGCCATCCCTCGCGGCCCTCGCGACGAAGCCCTGCGCTCCTCGAGCCGCCGACCATGCTCGATCGGAGAACGAAGAACCCGCCCACCCGGATCTGGTGTGCGCGCGATGGGCGGGCGTGCCACTTCTGAGCGCACCCCGAAAGCGTTCCCCCGGTGCCAGGCACCGTCGAAATCGCATCGGAGCACGAGATCGACACATCTGCGGCGGTGCCTGGCACCGACACAAGGCGGTTTGAGACGAACGAATCCCCATCTGTGTCCATCTGTGTGATCTGTGGGCCTGAAGGGCGGGTGGGCGGGAGCCGGTGTACCCTTCCCTCACCGATTTGACGCGAGGAGCGCCCTATGGAGTGGATCACCGACCCCCAAGCCTGGATCGCGCTGGCGACGTTGACGGCCCTGGAGGTTGTCCTCGGGATCGACAACATCATCTTTATTTCGATCCTGGCCGGGAAACTGCCGCCGGAGCAGCGGGCGCGCGGACGGACCTTGGGCCTCGCGGCGGCAATGGTGATGCGGCTCGCCCTTCTCGCGTCGCTGCAGTGGCTGTCGCACCTCACCACCGAACTCTTCGTCGTCGCGGGACACGCTGTTTCGGCCCGGGATCTCATCCTGGTTGGTGGAGGGCTCTTCCTGCTGGCGAAAGCGACCTTCGAGATCCACCACAACCTCGAAGGTCGTGAGGAGCGCGCCGGCGGGGCAGCGGCTTCGTTCGGGTCGGTGATCGCGCAGATCATGGTGCTCGATATCGTGTTCTCGCTGGACTCGGTGATCACCGCCATCGGCATGGCCGATCATCTGCCGGTGATGATGGCCGCGGTGATCATCGCGGTGCTGGTGATGATGGTTGCGGCCGGACCGATTTCGAACTTTGTCGAGGACCACCCGACCCTCAAGATCCTCGCCCTGAGCTTCTTGCTCCTGGTGGGGATGTCCCTGGTGGCCGAGGGTCTGGGACAACACATCCCCAAGGGGTACTTGTATTTCGCCATGGGATTCTCGGTCTTGGTCGAGGCACTCAATCTCCGGATTCGTGACGCCACCGAGGGCCCGCCGGTGCACCTCCGGCGGAGGATGGCGCCCGAACCAAAACACTGAGGCCCCACCAATATCTGGCCTGCCCCTGCATCGATCATCATGGCGGGATAGAATGCCCTCGATGCTTTACCCGCTCTCACGCAAGCTCCTCTTTCGGCTCGATCCCGAAACCGCCCACGGGCTCTCGGTCCGCGCCATGGCGCATGTCGGCGCCAATCCGCCGTTGCGCGCGGTGCTGGCCTCGACCTTCGCGGCCGCGAAGGCCGAGTCTGTTGAAGCATTCGGCCTCCGGTTCCCCAACCGGGTCGGTCTGGCTGCCGGGTACGACAAGGACGGCGAGGCGTGGCGAGGGCTGGCGGCGCTGGGGTTCGGCCATATCGAAGTCGGGGACCGTGACGCCCGAGGCGCAGCCGGGAAATCCCAAACCGAGGGTCTTCCGTCTGGTGGTGCAGCGATCGGTCATTAATCGGATGGGATTCCCTGGCCGGGGCGCGGCCTACGTGGCGGGCCAGTTCAAACACGAACGACCCGGCGGGGTCGTTCTCGGCGTGAACATCGGAAAACAGAAGACGACTCCGCTGGAGGAGGCGGTCCATGACTACGAGGAGCTGATGGACGTCTTTGCCCCCCTCGCCGACTACCTGGCGGTCAACATCTCGTCGCCCAACACCCCGGGTCTCCGCCGGTTGCAGGAACGCGGCTTCCTGGAGGCCCTGCTCGGGGCGCTGGCCGTCCGCCGCGCCGAACTCGCCGACAGGCTGGGAAAACGGGTGCCGGTGCTCGTCAAACTGGCTCCCGACCTCGAGGGCGACCAACTGGAAACCGCGGTGGACGTCATCGTTTCCTCCGGCCTCGATGGAATCATCGCCACCAACACCACCATCGGAAGGGAAGGGCTCGTTCATCCGCTGGCCGGTGAGGAGGGCGGGCTGAGCGGAGCGGCGCTCACCCACAAGAGCACCGAGATCGTGGCTCGAATCGCCGATCGAGTGCAGGGCGAGGTGCCCATCATCGGAGTCGGTGGGATCATGGGGCCCGAGGACGCGCAGGCAAAGCTCGATGCCGGCGCGACCCTGGTCCAGATCTACACCGGCCTCATCTATGAGGGGCCGGGGCTGGTCAAGAGGATCGTCGAGGGTTTGAGGTCCTGAGGTCCTGAGGTCCTGAGGTCCGTGAGGTTTTGAGGATCCGGATCTTGGTCGGGAATTCGTGGCCACCGTATCTCATCCGGGCTGAGACGGAACAGTTTATCGGTGGCCTCAGGTCAAACTGCCACCGGGAGTGTGAAGCATGCCCATCGTTGTGGACGTTGAAGATCTGGCAGCTGCGGAGTTCCTCCTGATGCTGTCGTCGACATCAAAGACAGGCAAGCTGTCGGCGGTGCGCAGCGGCCACAAGATCCTGCTCGGTCTCAAGGATGGCTCCGTCGTCTATGCGGCGCAACCGGCTGTCCGCGAGCGACTCGGAAGCGTGCTGATCAATCGGGGCCTGATCTTGGAAGACGATCTCTACAGGGCCCTCGAGATCCAGCGCGAGGAGAGCGGTTCGCGCCTTCTGGGTACGATTCTCGTGGACATTGGGGCCATATCGGACGAAGGGCTGCGCGAGGTGATCCGGTCACAGTTCGAGACTGTGATTCGGGAGCTCATGTCGTGGGACCGCGGGGTCATGGTCTTCAACCGGGTCGACATGGCCGATCTCGAGGCCATAAAGATCGACCCTTCGGAGGTCATTCTCGGCGCCGGCATCGAGACCGATACCCTGTTGGCGGAGAATCTTGCTCGTCTGGACGCCATCCCGCGAAGACCGGATCCGGTGCCGCCGCCGGCTCCGAAGCCGGCGCCTCCGCAACCAACGGCCGCGGACATGGACTCGGTGGCGGCGGCCCTGGCCGAGATCACCGCTTCGGTGGCCGAAGGCAACGGTTCCTCCGTGGCCTCCATGCTCGCCGAAGGCGACAGCCTCTCGGTGTCCCTGACCGCGGAGATGACCCTGGCCATTCTCGGTGCCGCATCAGAGGTCGCCTCCCGGGGCCTGTTGGTGCTTGTCTATCCCGATGTCTTCAGCGGAATCGGAGGGTTTGGCGACGCCGGGGAAGGTCGACAGATCACCGGCCAGGGGATCAGAATCCCACGCCATCTTCCATCCGTTCTGCTCTCGGTGGCCGAGGGTCGTCAGGCCTACAGGGGTCCGCTGTCCATGCTCGGAGGCAACCTCAACCTGGTGGCTGATCTGGGGGACTCGCCGTCGGGCGATGTGGTTGTCGTACCGTTGATCGTGCGCGGCGCGGCCGTTGCCGTGCTCTACGCCGACGCCGGCGCCGATGGTGGCGGTGTGGGCGCGACGACGACGCTGGAGGGTGTGGTGGCCGAGGTCGGTCGCAGCCTCGAATCCGCCGCCTCCTGAGCCGTCTACCGCCGCCGGACTGACCCACGCGCTATCCTTGGGGCATGACGGATCGTCCTGCCGTGTCGGTGTTGCTGCCGGTTCGAAACGCGGCTCCGCACCTCCGAGGCTGCCTCCAAAGTCTCAGCGGGCAGAGCCTGCGGGATTTCGAGGTGGTGGCTTTAGACGACGGTTCGAGGGACGGCTCGGGCGAGATCCTGGAGTCGTGGGCGGCGATAGACCACAGGTTCCGGGTTTTCAGGGAGCCGGCCTGCGGCCTGGTGGCGGCCCTCAATCTGGGTTTGGCGGCCTGCCGGGCACCCCTTGTCGCCCGTATGGACGCCGACGACGTCAGCCACCCGAACCGGCTGCAACTCCAATTCGAGGTCCTTGACGAGTCCCCCGAGATCGGCGTCGTGTCGTGCCACGTGCGCCACTATCCCCACAGCGGCGTGGGCGAGGGATTCAAGATCTACGAGGCTTGGCTGAATGCACTGGTGGAACACGAAGCCATGGCCCGGGAACGGTTCATCGAATCACCGCTCGCCCACCCGTCGGTGATGGTTCGCTCGGAACTCTTGTATCAGGCCGGCGGCTACTGCGATCACGACTGGCCCGAGGACTACGATCTCTGGCTGCGTCTCTTCGGAGCCGGGGTGCGTTTTGCGAAGATCCCAAAACCTCTGTTCTTCTGGCGCGAGCATCCGAGGCGGCTCAGCCGAAACCACACTCGCTACACCACCGACGCCTTTCTGCGGTGCAAGGCGCACTACCTGCTCGACGGACCCCTGGCCGGGGTTGATCGGGTGGTTGTCTGGGGCGCCGGCCGGACCGGTCGCCGCATTTCCAGGTATCTGATGGCCGGTGGGGCGCCGGTGGAGGCCTTTGTGGACATCGATCCCAGGAAGATCGGGGGCGTCGCGCGCGGTCGCCCCGTGCTTCCGGCTGCGGACCTTCCCGCGTTGCTCGGGAACGGGACCGTGGTGTTGGCCGCGGTGGCCTCTCGCGGCGCTCGCGCCCTGATCCGACAACGTCTCGAAGTGCTCGGGCTGGCCGAGGGGGCGGACTATTGGTGTGTGGCGTAACCGGTATGATGCGTCACGGCGGGCAGGTGTTCAAGTGCGCTTGGCGCACCTCAGGGGGTGAGTTTGTCGACTGAGAACGTGAGTGGCGGTGCCGTGATCGGCGTTGATCTCGGAGGGACGTCGGTGACCGTGGGAAAGGTCTCCGGCGGGGCAGTGGAGAAGCGCCACACGTGTCCCATATCGGCGGCTGAGTCGGAACAGGTGGTTCTGAAGGAGATCCTTCAGACCATCGAGACCGTCTTCGACGATGAGGTTGTCGGGATCGGTTGTGGCGTGCCCAGCGTGGTGGACGAGGCCACCGGTGTCGTCTACGACGTGGAGAACATCCCGTCGTGGCGGGAGGTTCCACTGAAGGACAAGCTCGAGGCCCGATTCGGCGTGCGGGCCGCGATCAACAACGACGCCAACGTTTTTGTTCTCGGTGAGCACTATTTTGGACGGGGCCGCGATTTTCGACACATGGTGGGCCTCACCCTCGGCACCGGCATGGGGACGGGTGTCATCCTGGACGGCCGGCTGGTCATGGGCGGCAACTGCGGCGCCGGCGAGATTGGCAGTATTCCGCACAAGGGCCTGACGGTGGAGGATTTCTGTTCCGGCCGGTTCTTCCGCCGCGAGGCCGGTGTGGCGGGCGAGGATCTCTACCGACAAGCCCGGGGCGGAGACGATGAAGCCAGGGTCTGGTTTGAAAAATTCGGCGCCGAACTGGCCTTTGCAGTCGTGGTCGTGCTCTACGCCTATGATCCCCAGGCCATCATTTTTGGGGGATCCATCAGCCGCGCCTTCGACCTCTTCGAAGGCTCCCTGCGGCAGGGCCTCGAGATCTTTGACTACCCCCACATCGTGGCGCGACTGGTGATCGAACGCAGCGTGCTGGCTGACGCGGCCGTGCTCGGCGCGGCGGCCCTGCTCCACGACCACGATCGACAATCCGATCGAACCTGGGTCTCTTGTACTGGTGACTCGATGTAGTGAATCGATATTCGGGAGGCGCCGGTGATCCAAGTCGAGCATTTGCGGAGAACTTTCGGTTCCCTGGTGGCGGTGGACGACATCTCGTTCGAGGTCCGGGACGGAGAGATCTTCGGCCTTTTGGGACCGAACGGCGCGGGAAAGACCACCACCATCAGCATGATTTGCGGTGTCCTGCAGCCCGATGGCGGGCGCGTTCTTGTGGACGAAGCGGACATCTGGATCGATCCGAAGAGGGTCAAACAGTCACTCGGCGTCGTACCGCAGGAGATCGCCGTCTACGAGGACCTCACGGCGCGCGACAACCTTAATTTCTGGGGCTCGCTGTATGGACTCAGTGGTTCGGACCTCAAGGACCGGGTGGACGAGGTGCTCAGCCGGGTCGGGCTTGCCGAACGAGCCGGTGACAAGGTCAAACAGTTCTCCGGTGGGATGAAGCGCCGTCTGAACCTGTGCATGGGGTTGCTCCACAGCCCCAAGTTTCTGCTCCTGGATGAGCCCACCGTGGGCATCGATCCCCAGGCGCGACTCAACATCCTCGATGTCATCCGCGAGGTGGCGGCCGGGGGGACAACGGTCCTCTACACCACCCACTACATGGACGAGGCCGAGGAGCTCTGCGATCGGATCGCCATCATCGACCATGGGAAAATCCTCACTGTAGGAACCCTCGACGAGCTGACGAAGATGGCGGGCGAGGGTGAGATGGTCCGTCTGACCGGCACCTTCGATACTGACCGGGGTCGAGAACTGCTGAGCCGGCTCGAAGGTGTCCACATCCACTCGGTGGAGGATGGTCGTGCCGTGCTGTCGGTGTCAGCGGATGGACCGGGTCTGACCGGCGTGCTGCCCCGACTCCTCGACAGCGAATTGGCGGTGGACGACGTATCCATCCAGAAGCCGAGCCTGCAGAGCGTCTTTATTCGGCTCACCGGCAGGGAGCTCAGGGACTGATGGTCCAGCTCCAGATCCTCCGGCGGGACCTGACGCGATTCGTCCGTAACCCGGTGGCCACCGCCCTGATGTTCGCCATACCGCTCACCATGGCCGGGATCTTCTCGTTAGTGTTCGGAACCGGTGGTGGGGGAGGTGGCGTCACCCTGCGGGTGCTCGTCTTCGACGAGGACGACAGTCTGCTGTCGATGTTCCTCCGCGGGGCATCTTCCGATTCACGTACGGATGGGCGTCTCGAGCTGGTCCCCGTGGGCGAGGAGGGCTACGGGATGATGGAGGAGGGCGAGGCCAACGCCCTGCTCCACATTCCCGAGGACTTCACGGAGGATTACCTGAATGGGGAACCGGTGACTCTCGAGGTCGTCAAAAACCCGGCTCAGCGCTTTCTGCCCCAGCTGGTGCAGGAAGGGGTGTCCATGGGAGCCGTGGTGCTGTCGCAGGCCTCCGCCGTGTTCGGCCCCGAATTGGCGACCATCGGGAGCTTCATGGGCCTCGAGGGGACGCCGCCCGACCTCCAGATGGGCGCGCTAAGCGTGGCGATCAACCAGAAGATCCGTGGGTTGGAAGGCTACCTTCTTCCGCCGGTCATCCACCTCGAGACGGTGACCCTCACCGCCGAAGAGGACGATTCGGACTTCAACATCCTTGCTTTGATCCTGCCGGGGATGACCATTTTCGGCATCCTCTTCATGGCCCAGGCCGCCACCCGCGACATCCTGATCGAGCGTGAGAGCGGTATGCTCCGCCACCTTCTCACCGCTCCCATCTCGGTGCGCCAGTATCTCGTGGGCAAGAGCTTGTCGGTGGTGGTTGTCACCGCACTGGGGTTCGCCATCCTTATGGCGGTTGGTCTGGTGTTCGGCGTGTCGTGGGGACCTCCCCTCGCCGTCCTGGCGTTGATGCTGGCCGCTTCGCTGGCCGCCGCCGGCACCATGATCCTGATCATGAGCGTTGTGGGCAGCCAGCGACAGGGAGATGCCCTGACCACGATCGTCATTATCGTTTGGTCCATGCTCGGAGGGACTTTCGTGTCGCTGGAGGGGATCCCCTCCTTCCTGCTGCCCCTGAGCAGGACCACCGTCACCTACTGGGCGGTGGACGGTTTCAACGAGCTCATTCAGCGGGGAGGCGGGCTGGCCGATATCGTGCCGAATGTGACGGTGCTGACGGTCTTCGGACTCATCTCTCTCGTCCTCGGGACGCTGTTGCTGCACCGCAGAATCGTCACGGGGATGGTCTGATGCGTAACGTGCTCGCCATCGCTCGCCATGATCTCAAGATGACCCTCAGCGACCGCGCCGCGGTGATGTGGATGTTCCTCCTTCCCATCGTGTTCATCGGCTTTTTCGGGTTGGTGTTCGGCGGTGGAGAACAGGGTGGGCCGGTGGATGCTCCGGTCCGGCTGACGGTGGTGGACCGGGACGGGGGTTTTCTCGCGCGAGCCCTGGTTGAGGACCTCCGCGGCCAGCGGCTGGACTTCGTAGAGCTGACCCCTGACGATGCCGCTCGTGCCGAGAACAAGGTGCGCACCCTGATCATCCCTTCGGGGTTCACCGACAGCGTCGTGGCAGGCGAACAGACGACGGTCCGGCTCGAAAAGGAGCCGGACACCAGCGCCGAGGCGGCTCTGGTCGCACAGAGCAGGATCCTCACGTCCATCAGCAGGATCATCGGTCGGCTCGTGGAGGTGGCGGCCGTGGACGGGGCGGTCCTGGATGAGGCCGGCTATGCCGCCACTGGGGGTGCCGCGGACCTGGTCACCGTGGACAGCCGCTTCGCCGGCCAAGCGATGACGGCACCATCCGGCTTCGCTCAATCGATTCCGGGCAACACAGTGCTGTTCGTCATGCTTGTGGCGCTGACCTACGGAGCGGCCTCGATCACCGGCGAGAGAATTCGTGGACTGCTCCGACGGTTGGTGACCACGCCGGTGTCCCGGGCCGAGATCATCCTGGGGAAGATCGCGGGTCGGGTCGCCGTCGCCGTGGTCCAGATCACCGTGTTGATCCTGGCCGCCGTCGTCGCGAATAAGGTCCTTGGCATCTCCATCGGAGACCACACGGCGGCGGCCTACGTGGTGCTGCTCGTATATGCGCTCTGTGTGGCACCCTTGGGGGTGGCCGTGGGCGGTTGGTTCCGCGACCCCAACCGCGCGGCCAATATCGGCGTGTTGATGACCATGGTGATGGGCGCCCTCGGCGGCTGTATGTGGCCGCTGGAGTTCGCGTCGCCCACCATGCAGAAGGTGGCCCTGCTCTTCCCCACGGGTTGGGCCATGAAGGCCCTCCACCAGGTGATCTCCTTTGGCCGCGGTCTGGGTGACGTGGTGCCCGAGCTGGCGGTGCTGGCCGGATTCGCCCTGCTGTTCACCATTCTCGCGGCGCGTTCCCTCCGCGTGGAGTAGCCCGAGCACCGCGGTGGAACCTCGCATCTCGGTGCCAGGCACCGCCGCAGTTGTGTCGATCTCGTGCTCGGTTCCGATTTCGACGGTGCCTGGCACCGGCCCGCGCGTTCGCAATGGGCTTGGAGTCGTCACGCCCGCCCGTCGCGCCTTCCTACCTTCGCCACCTAGGTGGGGGGTGGATGACTTCACACCCCAAACCACACACCTCAAACCCATACCCATACGGGCGGGGTCGCTCCGTCCTCGATGCGACGCGTCTACGCGTCCGGGTCAATCACCGGCACGTGCTCGAGATGCCAGATCCTGTCGGAGTATTCGCGGATCGACCGGTCGGAGGAAAAATAGCCCATGGCGGAGACGTTGCGAATGGCGGCTGCGGCCCACGCCCGCCTGTCGCGAAAGAGTGCTTCGGCCCGCTGCTGGGCTTCGATGTACGAGCGAAAGTCGGACAGGTGCATGTAGCTGTCGCCGTGTTCCATGAGGGCCGACCAGATGAGGTGGAGCCCGGCGTCGTCATCGTTGATGAAGACGCCCGTGTGAATGGCGTCGATCACTCCGGCGAGTTCGGGATCCGACCGATAGATCTTCCACGGCTTGTGGCCCCCCGCGCTGCGTTGAGCCTCCACCTCTTCCGCGGTGAGGCCGAAGATGAAGATGTTTTCTTCGCCCACCGCGTCGCGGATTTCGATATTTGCGCCGTCCAGAGTGCCGATGGTGAGGGCGCCGTTGAGCGCCAGCTTCATGTTGCCGGTGCCCGAGGCTTCCATCCCGGCGGTTGAGATCTGCTCCGAGAGGTCCGCAGCCGGGATGATCTTCTCGGCGAGGGTGACCCGGTAGTCGGGCGGGAAGACAACCTTGATCCGGCCCGCCACATCGGGGTCGTTGTTGACCACGTCGGCGACACCGTTGATCAGCCGGATGATGAGTTTGGCCATGTGGTAGGACGGTGCGGCCTTGGCGCCAAAAACAAAGCTGCGGGGCAGCGTGTCCACCGTCGGATCGGTCTTGATCCGCTGGTATTGCCAGATCACGTGCATGATGTTGAGCAGCTGGCGCTTGTACTCGTGCAGCCGTTTGATCTGGACATCAAAGATGGAGTCAGGGTCGAGGGCCACGCCGCAGAGCTGTTCCATCAACGCACTGAGGTGCTCCTTGTTGGCCCGCTTGATGGCCAGAAATTCGTCCTGAAAGTCGTGGTCATCGGCGTAGTCGGCAAGACCGGACAGCTGATCGAGGTCGGTGGCCCAGCCGTCCCCGATGCGGTCGGTGATGGCGTCGGCGAGCCGCGGGTTGCAGGCCAACAGCCACCGGCGCGGCGTGATGCCGTTGGTGATGGCGATGAACTTGTCCGGCCATGCGTCGGCGAAGTCCTTCACCACCCGGGTTCTGAGCAGCTCGGTGTGGAGCTTGGCCACACCGTTGACCGTGTGGCTGCCGACGATGGCGAGGTTGGCCATCCGGAAGCGCCGCTCCCCCTCTTCCTGGAGGATCGACATCCGATGTTGCCGGTTGGTGTCGTCGCCGCAGATTTCACGGGTCGACTCCATGAACCGCCGGTTGATCTCGTAGATGATCTGCACGTGGCGCGGGATCATCGTGTCCATCAACGCCACCGGCCACGTCTCGAGCGCTTCGGGCAGGAGGGTATGGTTGGTGTAGCTGCAGGACGCTTTGGTGAGTTCCCAGGCTTGGGCCCACTTGAGCCCCGCCTCGTCGATGAAAAAGCGCATCAGCTCGGCGATGGTGAGAGCGGGGTGGGTGTCGTTGAGCTGGAAGGCCACCCTGTCCGGGAACATATCCCAGACCTCGCCGTGCCGATTGCGGAATCGATTGACCACGTCGCGGACCGAGCAGGCCACCAAAAAGTACTCCTGCAAGAGACGCAGCCTGCGGCCGGCCTCAACGTGGTCGGCCGGGTACAACACCCGGCTGATGGCCTCCACCCGTTCCCGTTGACTGACGGCGTTGACGTAGTCGCCCGCGGAAAAGATCTGGAAGTCGAACTCGGCCGGTGCCTCGGCGGACCACAGCCTGAGGGTGGAGACGGTGAGAGTGTCGTAACCGGCCACCAGGATGTCCCGCGGCACGCCGTAAAACGTTCGCCATCCCCGCCACGAGGGGTAGTGTTTGCCACCGGAATCCTGGCTCCACTCGATCCGACCGCCGATCATCACCGGCACCGTGAGGTCGGCTCGTTCGACCTGCCAGGGGCTACCCTCCTCGAGCCACGTGTCGGCGAGTTCCACCTGCCAACCGTTCTCGAAGTCCTGGCGGAACATGCCGTAGTCGTAGTGGAGGCCGTAGCCGTAGGCCGGGTAGTCGAGGGTCGCGAGAGAATCCAGGAAGCAGGCGGCGAGCCGGCCGAGACCGCCGTTTCCGAGCCCCGGATCGGGCTCCTCCTCGATGATGGTGTCCAGGTTGAGGCCCAACAGCTGCATGGCTTCGTGGGCCGTGGCCTGCATATTGGTGGCGATCAGGTTGTTCTTCAGCAGACGGCCGAGCAGGTATTCCACCGTCAGATAGTTGACGGTCTTGGGCTTGATCTCGTCGTAGGTCCTTCGGGTCAGGATGGAACGCTCGATCAGCGTTTCGCGCACGGCAAGTTCCAGCGCCGCCAGGTGGTCCGCGGCCCGCGCGTGGCGCAGCTCCATACCGCAGGAGTAGCGCAGATAATGCAGGAACCGGTCGCGGAACTCCTCTGGAGTCGGATTATTCAGATGAACAGGCGGCAGCATTTCAGACCCTCCACGAAGGGGGAAAATAGCATACGCGCCGTCTCGTCATCCCGGATCGGCCATGGGGCGGACTCCAAGGCGACGGATCGACTACCATGCGAGTCATGCCAGATCTCCATGACCGATCCGCTGGAGTCCTCCTCCATCCCACCTCACTGCCGTCACAATTCGGAATCGGTGATTTCGGCCCGGGAGCCATTCGTTACCTGAAGTGGCTCGCCGGGGCCGGGGTTGGTTGGTGGCAGGTGCTGCCCCTCCATCCCGCCGGTCCGGGGCGATCGCCCTACTCGGCTACCTCCACCTTTGCCGGCGACGAGCTGCTCCTCAGCCCGGAGCTTTTGGTCGAGGACGGGCTTCTCGGTGTTGAAGATCTCGAGGCCGCGCCCGAACTCCCAGAGGAGTGGGTGGACTACGTCTCGGTGGAGGAATGGAAGGGCGGGCTGTTGCTCGCGGCCTTCCATCGGCACCGCGCCCAGCCAAGGGTCGACCTGCTCCAGGAGATGGCGGCCTTCAGAGAAGCTCAGCACCATTGGCTCGAGGACTACGCCCTTTTTGCCGCCCTCAAGCGATTCCATGACGAACGGCCGTGGTACGACTGGCCGCGGCCGCTGGCCCACCGCGATCCCGAGGCGCTCGAGGTCTGGGCAACCGGTCACCGCGAGGAGATCGAGCGGGTGGTCTTCGGCCAGTTCCTGTTCTTCAGGCAGTGGACGGCGGTGCGCGAGGCGGCGCGGGAGGCCTGTATCTCCATTCTCGGCGACGTGCCCATTTTTGTGGCCCTGGATTCGGCCGACGTATGGGCCCGGCCGGAGTTGTTCTTGCTGGACGACGAACGACAACCCACCGTCGTGGGTGGTGCGCCCCCCGACTACTTTTCGAGCACGGGTCAGCTGTGGGGAAACCCGCTGTATGACTGGGACCGGATGGCCGACGACGGCTACCAGTGGTGGATTGAGCGGCTGCGCCACGAGTTGGCGCTGGCCGACGCGGTGAGGATCGACCACTTTCGCGGCTTTGCCGCATACTGGGAGATTCCGGCGGATCACGAAGTGGCCACCCACGGCCGTTGGGTTCCGGGGCCGGGTCGGGCGTTCTTTGACGCGGTGGCCGAGGGCCTAGGTGGGCTGCCGCTGGTGGCCGAGGACCTGGGCGAGATCACCCAGGACGTTGTGGAGCTTCGAAAAGGCCTCGGTTTTCCGGGCATGGCGGTCCTCCAGTTTGCCTTCGGGCCAGGTGAGCGTTCACTTTTCCTGCCGTATCTGCTCGAGCGGGATCTGGTGGTCTACTCCGGGACCCACGACAACAACACCACGGTGGGCTGGTACCTGGAAGACGCCGACGACGACGAACGCCGATTCGTGCGCGATTACTGCGGCAGCGACGGCAGCGAGGTGAACTGGGACTTCATCCGTCTGGCCATGGCCTCGGTCGCCCGGCTCGCCGTCGTGCCACACCAGGACCTGGCCGGTCTCGGCTCCGACTGCCGGATGAACACTCCGGCCGTCGCGGACGGCAACTGGATCTTTCGCATCACCGAGTGGATGTTGTCCACGGAGATTCAGAACCGCCTCGCAGATCTCATTCGGATTTTCGGGCGTGGGTCCGCACCCGATGAGGTGAATAGTGAAGAGTGAATGGTGGGGGAGTAGGGAGTAGCCCCGACCCGCCCTCCCGGGAGAA
Source organism: uncultured Holophagae bacterium (assembly GCA_963797055.1). Taxonomy (GTDB): domain Bacteria; phylum Acidobacteriota; class Thermoanaerobaculia; order Thermoanaerobaculales; family Sulfomarinibacteraceae; genus FEB-10. Next base: position 170,805 of record CAWCOD010000019.1, on the reverse strand, counting down.
TCGAATTCTCAATTCTGAATTTTGAGTTCTGAATTCCCCCCGGCCCACCTGGGTCCAAGATCCAAGATCCAGGATGACAGCTTCAGCAGCCTGCCGCACAATGGCGCTATGGGTGGGTGGGAGTCTTGGTTTTTTGTTCTTCGTCCTTCGATCGTCCTCAGCGCCGGCGCGGGCTCAGCGGTTGAGGCTCTCCTGTCCGTTGCTGCGGCGTAGCGTGATCAAGATGATCTCCGACGGGGCGAGAAACCGCATGGGTGGCCCCCACTGGCCTGAACCACGGCTCACGATCTGGGTCATGGCCCCCACCTGATACACCCCGGCGTAGTTCGGGTAGGCCTTGCGGACGAGATAGTGGAAGGGCCAGAGCTGGCCGCCGTGGGTGTGGCCGTTGAGCATCAGGTCCACCCCGGCGTCGGCGGCCCACCGCTCCTGCTCCGGCGCGTGTTGGAGCAGAACCACTGCCGCTTTGGGATCGATGTCCTCGAGGGCCAGCCCGAGATCCGCCTCCGCGGCCCCGGTCTGGGCCGAACCACGGGCGTCCGGAATTCCAGCGATGTGGAGCCCTGGGATCAGCTCGCGGGCTTCGTTGTCGAGGACCTCGAATCCGGCATCGCGCATCAGCGCCCTCGACCGTTCGCGGCCCGCGTAGTACTCGTGGTTGCCAAGCACCGAAAACACGCCGCGCGGCGCGGTGAGCGTGCGCATCCTGGGGACCATCTCCTCCACCACACCGGCGTCGCCGTCCACCAGATCACCGGTGATGGCCACAACATCGGGCTCGAGTTCGTCGGTGCGCTCGATGAGCCGATCGAGAAAACTGGGGCCGAGGATGGTGCCGAGGTGAACGTCCGACAGGTGGGCGATGGTGAGACCATCGGCTTCGGGCGGCAGATTGGCGATTGGGACCTCGAGTCGAACGGTACGCGGACCCGTTCGAGCGCTCACGAAACCGAAAGTGGCGGCCAGCAGGGCCAAAGCCATCGCAGCGGTTCGCAGAGTCCCCACCCACGGTCGGAGCAACCAGCCGCCAAGGGTGACCACGTCCACCATGACCAGGAAGGCCAGCAGCAGAAAGAGGGTGCCCATCCAGACCGCGCCCGCGTACTCGAGGGCCCGGCCAACGACGTGCCAGCCGATCCCGTAGAAAATGCGGCCCAGCGGATAGCTCAGAAAACCGGCGGCCAGCACCGCCAGCAGGGCGCGGTGGCCCGCGGGCGAGGCGAGCAGCGGCACCGACCACAGTCTCCAGCCCACGTAGAGGTGCTGGATCAACCAGATGGTCAGAGCCACGGTGAGGAAGATTGCGAATCGCACGGGTGCACTCATCGTAGTCGAAACGGATGAGGGGTGTCGGATATTGCCGGATCCCCCGCCCACCCGGAAACAAGATGCGGGATGTACGATCTTGCCGAGCCCGAGCCCGAGCCCGAGCCCGAGCCCGAGCCCGAGCCCGAGCCCGAGCCCGTTACCGTTGCCATTACCGGACAGAGGATGAAGGCCAGCAGCCCCCAACCGGGGATGGGCGCGTTCCTCGGAGGTGCCTGGCATCCCGATTCGCCGAGGGCGCTGAATGACCGGGCTCGTCGGGTCGAATCGGCGTGCCTGGCATCCTCACGGGAAGCGCGACCGGACCATCGGCCCACCGAAGTTGGCAGATCGAACCGAATAGCCGTTGAGGAGCAGCCGTCCCGGCTGCAATCACGAGCCTTGTACCGCAGTCGTCTCGGCTGCATTTTTGACTTCAATTCAACGCACGAATGCAGGCCGGAGGCCTGCGCTACAGAATTGATCCGGGTGGGTGGGGGATCTTGGTTCTTTCATCGACATCAAGGCCGGAGACTCGCTCCGGACCGCGGTTTGTCTCGGATGCCGTACCGGTTCCAGGGGGTTTGGGCTTGCCCCCTGCTCCCTGCTCCCTGCTCCCTCGGTTTCCAACACCTTGTCAGTCAGCGCGCTACCTGGTATTTTCGCGCAGTGCCAACGTAGCTCAGGGGTAGAGCAAGGCATTCGTAATGCCTAGGTCGTCGGTTCAAATCCGACCGTTGGCTCCAGCAGAACCACCTGACCGGCTCGGCCCCCGCCTGGCCGGTTTTTGTTTCAGCGAGCCACCACGAGCGGTGGCCACCCACGTCACCGATATAGCAGACGAGTGATGTATTTCTCTGGGATCACTCGCTCGACGGTTGTGCCGAGGGATTGTCCCAGGGTGTGCCGCGGACCTGGATGTCCTCCAGTCGGATGATCGGGAGCAGGATGCGGGACGGGTGATCCGGCCCGAACAGGATCTCGGGGTAGGCGATCACCGGTGGATCGTCGCCGTTGAGGTCGCCGCCGTGGTTGGGGTTGACCTCGAAGCGGGGAAAGTTCGAGCCGGCGATGGAGACTCTGATCCGGTGGCCGGCGTTGAAAACGATGGCGGTGGACCACAGATCCACTTCGATCTCGGTGGCCACGCCGGGTTCGAGAAAGCACTCGCGGTCATCGCCGCAGCGCATGCGGGCTCTTTGGATGCCGTCGATGACGATCCGTGACTGCTCCACCGGCCAGCCACCCTGTGGGTAGACGTCACACAGCCGGACGCTCAGGTCCAGATCCGGGGTGTCGGGACGGATCCAAATGCTGGCGGTGACGGGACCCATGATGGCCACCGGCTGCTCGAGTACCTCGGATGTGAAGGTGAGCACGTCGTCACGGTCCTCGGCCCGGTACTGCAACAGAGGGCCAATTTGGGGGGAGGGGTTTGCCCCGCCCACGGTGGGAACGGGATCGTCCGGGTTCATGGTGATGGTGACGGCTCCGGTGGGCGCAACGGTGCTGGCGAGGGAGCCATCGGCGTCGAGGTACCAGGGCTGCTTGAATGACCATGGCGGCCAGTCGTCGAGCTCGATCCACCGGTTTCCCGGAGCATCCTCTTCTTCCACGGCGCCCATGAGGTAGACCTGGACGGCGGGCCACTGGTCGACGCCGGTGGACGCTCCCTTGACCCAGTAGTCCCTGAACGCCGCACGGATCGCTTCAAGATCGATCTCCGCGTTCTCGGGGTACTGCACGTTACCAGCTGATCTTCGACCCCAACTGTCGTCATGCCCCCAGGGGCCAACGATCAGGTACTGGCGGTCCCGGGCGCCGTCGCCGCCGTTGTGCTGGAATTCGACGAAGGCATCGAGGGCACCCTGCAGGTAGAGGTCGTACCAGCCACCGATGTGGAGCATGGGGGTGTGGACCTGGTCCGAACGGTTGATCCACTGGTAGGGGTCCCAGGCCTCATCGAGGAGGCGGTGTTCTAAGACCTCTTCGAGGTCGTCGTTGAATCCCATGGATATCAGCCATGCGCCCCAGGCCCCCCTGAAGGCACCACCCGGATAGATCCCGTGGTGGTATGAGTCGGGTGTCGTCGCCTCGGCGCGCAGGGCCTTGACCGCGTCGGGAGAGCCGATGGCCACGGCGAAGCTCGTCATGCCTCCGGCCGACAGGCCACCCATGGAGATATTCCCGTCGCACCACCATTGCCCGGTGATCCAGTTGATCGTCGTATGGCCGTCCACCGTCTCGTTGGCAAAGTCCCACTCGCCGCCGGAGTCAGCGGTGCCGCGGATGTCCTGGGCCACGTGGGCGTAACCATCCTCTGTGAAAATGGACGGCGGGCCGACCATAATCTGGCTGGTGTCCATCCTGCCATATGGCGTCCTCACCAGGACCACCGGCCAGGGCCCGTCGCCCTGGGGCAGGTAGACCTCGGTAGCGAGAAGCACGCCGTCGGGCATCTCTATGAATTCGGTGAACTGCTCCTGGGCCGTTGCAGCAAGAGGAATCGCCAGCGCGAGAACGCACAGGACCAACAGTCGGACTCTGGATCGACGCATGATGGGTCTCCTTGCAATGGTTCTCATGTGGCGAGGGGGAAGAGCGGATCTAACCATGGTTCAATCGATCGAGGGCTCTGCCGAAGGGTTCTCCCCGGGTGTGCCGCGGACCTGGATGTCGTCCAGCTTGATGACCGGCAGGAGGATGCGTGACGGGTAATCGGGGCCGAAGAGGATTTCGGGGTAGGCAATCACAGGGGGATCATCACCGTTGAGATCGCCGCCGTGGTTGGGGTTGACCTCGAAGCGGGGGTAGTTGGAGCCGGCGATGGAGACCCGGATCTGGTGGCCGGCCGCAAAGACGATGGCGGTGGACCAGAGATCCACCTCGATCTCAGTGGCGACGCCGGGCTCCAGGAAGCACTCGTGGTCGTCGCCGCAGCGCATCCGCGCCCGCTGGATGCCGTCGATGACGAGGCGTGATTTTTCTGTCGGGAAGTCACCCTGCGGATAGACGTCGCAGAGCCGGACGCTGAGATCCAAGTCGGTCGTATCGGGCCGGATCCAGATGTGTGCCGTGACCGGGCCCATGATGGCTACCGATTGGTCGAGCACCTGGGATGTGAAGGTGAGGACATCGTCGCGCCGTTCGGCCGCGTACTGAAACAACGGACCCATCGAAGTAAACAGGTTAGCCCCGCCCCTGGTAATCACCGGGTCATCGGGGTCGATTGTGAGGGTGATCGCGCCGGAGGGCGCCACGCTGTCCGCCAATCCGCCGTTGGCGTCGAGGTGCCAGGGCTTCTCATACGACCACGGCGGCCAGTCGTCCAGCTCGATCCATTGGTTCCCCGGAGCATCTTCTTCTTCTACGTCGCCCATGAGATAGACCTGGACCGAGGGCCACTGGTCGACCCCGGTAGGCTCCTCCTTCACCCAGTAGTCCCTGAAGGCAGCACGGATCGCGTGGAGATCGAGGGCCGCGTTGTCGGGGTATGACACGTTGCCGGGGGCTGTCTGGCCCCAGGAGTCGTCGTGAGCCCAGGGACCCATGATGAGATATTGGTGACCTCTGGCGCCGTCGCCGCCCCGGTGCTGGAACGCGTGGAAGCCGTCGAGGGCGCCCTGCAACGCGATGTCGTACCAGCCGCCGATGTGGAGCATGGGAGTATTGGTCTCGGCCGCACGGTCGATAAACTGGGACGGTTCCCAAAATTCGCCAAGGAATCGGTGTTGGAGGATCTCCTCGAGACGGTCCTCAAAGCCCATTGATATCAACCCGCTGCCGGTGAGGTCCCATCTGAAGGCGCCTCCCTGATACACGGAGTGGTGGAATAAGTCTGGGGTCGCCGCCTCGGGTCGGAGCGCCTTGACCGCGACCGGCGCACCCGGTGCCATCGCGTAGGTCGTCTCTCCCGGGGCCGACATGCCGCCCATGGAGATGTTGCCGTCACACCAGGGTTGCTCGGTGATCCAGTTCACCGTCGTGTGGCCGTCGAGGGTGTCGTTGGCGTAGGACCACTCACCGCCCGACTCACCGGTGCCGCGCGTGTCCTGAGCCACGTGGGCGTAGCCGTCCTCGGTGAGTTGGATTTCGTCCGTGTCCATCCGGCCGTAGGGAGTCCGCACAAGGACCACCGGCCAGGGCCCGTCGCCTTCGGGGAGGTAGACCTGGGTCGCCAGCAGCACCTCGTCGGGCATCTCTATGAATTCGGTGAACTGCTCCTGGGCTCCCGCCGCCAGCGGGACAGCCAGGGCGATGGCGCACACAACCAACAGGCGAAAGCCAAATCGGCGCATGATGGGTCTCCTTGCAGTGGGTGTTTCTCGGCGAGGGCGGCGAGTGGATTCGATCATGGATCACTCGCTCAATGGGAGTTCGTCAGGGTTTTCGCCGGGTGTGCCACGGGGCGGTGGGGGGGCTCCAACCGGATGATCGGGAGCAGGATGCGGGACGGGTGATCCGGCCCGAACAAAATCTCGGGGTAGGCGATCACCACCGGATCGTCGCCGTTGAGATCGCCGCCGTGGTTGGGGTTGACCTCGAAGCGGGGGTAGTTGGAGCCGGCGATGGAGACTCTGATCCGGTGGCCGGCGTTGAAAACGATGGCGGTGGACCAGAGATCCACCTCGATCTCGGTGGCCACACCGGGCTCTAGGAAACACTCGCGGTTGTCGCCGCAGCGCATGCGCGCCCGTTGGATGCCATCGATGACGATGCGGGATTGCTCAACAAAATTCTGACCCTGCGGATAGACGTCGCACAGCCGGACGCTGAGGTCCAGATCCGGGGTGTCGGGCCGGATCCAGATGCTGGCGGTGACGGGACCCATAATGGCCACCGGCTGCTCGAGCACTTCGGAAGTGAAGGTGAGCACGTCGTCCCGGTCTTCGGCTGTGTATTGCAGCTGTGGGCCCCTGGCGGTGAACGCATTTCCCCCGCCCCTTGTCGGCACCGCATGGTCGGGGTCCATGGTGAGGGTGATCGCGCCGTATGGAGCCGGGGTGTCCGCCAAGCCGCCGTTGGCATCGAGGTACCAGGGCTTCACATATGACCAGGGCGGCCAGTCGTCCAGCTCGACCCACCGGTTCCCCGGGGCGTTCGGTTCGTCCTCGGCCACGGCGCCCATGAGGTAGACCTGGACCGGAGGCCACTGGTCGACACCGGTGGGTTCTCCCTTGAGCCAGTAATCTCTGAAGGCTGCTCGTACGGCGTCCAGATCCAGGGTGGCGTTGTCGGGATAGGTCAGACCCGGCTGCTCACTGACACCCCAATCCATGTGAGTCCAAGGACCCACGATGAGGAATTGGTTCCCGCGAGCGCCGTCGCCGCCCTGGTGCTGGAAGGTCTGAAAACCGTCGAACGCCGCCTGGGAGTAGACGTCGTACCAGCCGCCGATGTGGAGCATTGGGGTGTTGACCTCGGCCGCATGGTCGATCCACTGGTAGGGCTCCCAAAATTCGTCGCGGAGGCGGTGCTGGAGGATTTCCTCGAGCTGATCCTCGAATCCCATGTCAGTCATCCATCGCCCCATGAGAGCCCACCGAAAAGCGCCGCCCTGATACCAGGATTGGTGGCCGTGGTCGGAGGTCGCGGCCTCGGGACGGAGCGCCTTGACCGCCGCCGGCGCCCCGGGGGCCAGGGCATAGGTGACGATGCCGCCTGCGGACATGCCACCCATCTCGATGTTGCCGTCGCACCACCACTGATCCGTGATCCAGTCCACGGTGGTGCGGCCGTCGAGGGGATCTTCAGCATAGTCCCACACGCCGCAAGAATCGTCGGTACAACCGGTGCCGCGGGCGTCCTGCGCCACGTGGGCGTAGCCATCCTCGGTGTAAAGCGACGGCGGACCCACATGAATCTGGCCGGTGAACATTCGGCCGTAGGGTGTCCTCACCAGTACAACCGGCCATGGCCCGTCACCCTCGGGGAGGTAGACCTCGGTAGCGAGCAAAACGCCATCTGGCATCTCCACCCACTCGGTGAACTGCTCCTGGGCCGTCGCCGCCAGCGGAACTGCCAACGCAATGGCGCACAGAACTAGCAGCCGAACGCGAAAGGCTCGTCTCATCTTTTCCATGGATCCCTCCCCGGTTTCTTACAAGGTATGTTCCAAGATGAGATTTGTCATGAAGAAAAGGTGCCGAAAATGTGCGGATCATCCATCATCATCCAGGTGCCAGGTCCAACACAACTCGCACTGTCGAAGGGGGACAATTCGCACATGTGTTGAGCCTGGCACCCGGCACATCGGTAGGTTTGTGGGGCATCTATTGGGTGTCCGGCGGCATGTCAGGGAATCCAGGCACACCGGGTGGCTCGTATGGCACGGCTCCCGCTTCCACCGCGCCGCAGTCGCAATACGCCACGCCATCGCCGTCGCCATCGGCGGGCCGCCCAAACCCGCGCTGGTCAAAACGGGAGCACTGATAACCACCCATGTCGATGATCGGGCTGCCTTCGAGGGGCATGTGAACAGGCGTCGGGCCGCCATAGTCGCCGAGTTCGGACAGCATGACATCGTCAACGACGAGATCGTTGGGGTGGTCTAGATTGCAGGAATTGTCGTCGGTGATGTTAGACCCTTGAGATTCAAGGTGAAACTCATCCGAGTACTCGGCGTAGCAGTTGGTTCGACTGCCGGCGAGCACGCTGTCGCGAAGGGTCAATCGGCCAGGCCACAATCCGTACCAATTGAAATCATAAAGAGCGTAGTCGTTGTGCCAGATGGTGCTGTTGGCCACCGTCACCGTCCCGTGCTCGCTGCCTCGTTCATTGACGAGTGCAATGCCGGAACCTGCGGTGCTGCCGGCAACCATGTTGCCGCTGATGGTGCAGTTTGATATCTGGGTCTCGACAGGCCCGCCGATTCTCACCCCAATCTCTCCACCATCGATCGTGGTTTGGCGGAGCAGAACGCGGAGAACACTGGAATCGGCGTCCCAAGCCGCGGGTGAGATGGCCACGCCCCAGCCGTTGCCCGACAGGGCACAGTCATCCACGATGATCAGTGCTTCGCCCAAAGCAAAATCAACATATGGACCTGCGTTCAGCCCGACGTTGTTTTCCGACAGGTCACACCGGACCATGCGCACCATATTGTCCCGCAAGATGATGTCGGTCAGCACATCTACCGCGATGTCGTTTTGAACAAGTGTGCAGTCCATCAGGGTCACCGATGCTCCCGAGAGAAAAACGCTCACTGCTGTGCTGTTTGCACTGAATATGCAGTTCGTCAGGAGTGCCATCCCGAAAGCTGAAACGCCAGTGTCGTTGTCATGAAATGAGCAGTCGGTCAACATCAACGGGCCCGCTCCGGAAACCGCCCACTCCCACTGGCGAAAGGCGATGTCGTACAACGCCAGGTGAATCCCCTGGTTGGCCCTGATGAATTCCTTCAACGGGCCGGACAGGATGTGCCGCTGCACTGTAGAACCGTTTCCGACAATCGAGAGTGCTTCGCGCACTCTGAACATGGTTTGTTCGTCCATGTAACCGTGCGTGAAGTTGTAGGTCTCGCCTTCACCCAGTTCGATGATGTCGAGCCCCGGATCTCCGGCTACGCAATCGACATGGACTGCGCCGTCGTTCGCATTCTCCATGGCCTCGAGGAACGAACAGTGATCGTCCTCGATGGTCCACATTGTGGTTGTGTTGACGGTGATGGTCGCGCCCACCGCGGCGCTGTTGCTCATGAGGATGACAGCAATCGAGAATAGCCAGACACTCGATCGACGCATGGTTGCTCTCCTTGCGTTGTATTCTCTTCGTCGATAGGGGAGGGTGGATCCGACCACTGATCACTCGCTCGACGGGTTCGACAAGGGGTTCTGGCCCGGTGTGCCGTGGACCTGGATGTTCTCCAGTCGGATGATCGGGAGAAGGATGCGGGACGGGTGATCCGGCCCGAACAGGATCTCCGGGTAGGCGATCACTGGAGGGTCATCGCCGTTGAGGTCGCCGCCGTGGTTTGGGTTGACCTCGAAGCGGGGGTAGTTGGAGCCGGCGATGGAGACCCGGATCTGGTGACCGGCTGCAAAGACGATGGCGGTGGACCACAGATCCACCTCGATCTCGGTGGGGACACCGGGTTCGAGGAAACACTCGTACTCGTCGCCGCAGCGCATCCGCGCCCGCTGGATGCCGTCGATGACCAGGCGCGACTGGGGTACCGGATGGTTTTCCTGCGGGTAGACGTCGCAGAGCCGGACGCTGAGGTCCAGATCGGTCGTGTCCGGCCGAATCCAGATACGTGCCGTGACCGGACCCATGATGGCCACCGGCCGCTCGAGCACCTCGGATGTGAAGGTGAGCACGTCGTCTCGAACTTCGGCTTGGTGCTGCACTCGCGGACCCGTGGAGGTGAAAACATTTGCCCCGCCCACGGTCCGTACATAGTTTTCGGGGTCGATGGTGAGAGTGATCGATCCGGACGGGGCCGCGGTGTCCGCCAGGCCTCCGTTGGCGTCGAGGTACCAGGGCTCCTTGTACGACCACGGCGGCCAATCGTCCAATTCAACCCACTGGTTTCCCGGAGCATCCTCTTCGTCCACGGCGCCCATGAGATAGACCTGCACCGCAGGCCACTGGTCGACGCCGTTGGCCTCGCCCCTGACCCAGTAGTCCCTGAAGGCGGCCCGGATGCCCTCGAGATCAATGTCTGCGTTTTCCGGGTACCACACCCCGCTCGACGCCCCGCCCGCGATCCGCCCGCCCCATTCCACGTCGTGCGTCCAGGGACCCATGATGAGGTACTGGTTGCCTCGGGCGCCGTCAGCGCCCTGGTGCTGGAAGGCACGGAAGGTGTCGAGCGCCCCCTGCAGGGCGACGTCGTACCACCCCCCGATGTGGAGAATGGGGGTGTGGACCTCGTCGGCCCGGTCGATCCACTGATACGGCTCCCAATATTCGTCGAGCAGCCGATGCTCCAACAACTCCTCGAGACGGTCTTCCCTGCCTATGAGCTCAAAGAACGTTCCGGTGTAGTCCCACCGGAAGGCGCCTCCCTGATAGACGCCGTGATGATAGAAATCGGTGGTCGCAGCCTCGCTGCGCAGAGATCTCACCGCTTCGGGCGCCCCGGTGGCCATGGCATAGCTCGTCTCTCCCCCTGCCGAGAATCCGCCCATTTCGATGTTGCCGTCGCACCACGACTGATCGGTGATCCAGTCCACGGTCGTGTGACCGTCTACCGTGTCGTTGGTGTAGTTGAAGTCGCCCTCTGACTCGCCAGTACCGCGTATGTCCTGCGCGACGTGGGCGTAGCCGTCGTCGGTGTATAGCGACGGTGGACCGACAAGGATCGTGCTGGTGTCCATCCTGTCGTAGGGAGTCCGCGCCAGCACCACCGGCCAGGGTCCTGTGCCCTCGGGGAGGTATACCTCGGTGGCGAGCAAGACGCCATCTGGCATCTCCACCCACTCGGTGAACTGCTCCTGGGCCGTTGCTCCCAGCGGGACAGCCAGCGCGATGGCGCACAAAACCAACAGGCGAAAGCCAAATCGGCGCATGATGGGTCTCCTTGCAGTGGGTGTTTCTCGGCGAGGGCGGCGAGTGGATTCGATCATGGATCACTCGCTCAATGGGAGTTCGTCAGGGTTTTCGCCGGGTGTGCCACGGGGCGGTGGGGGGGGCTCCAAACGGATGACCGGGAGTAGGATGCGGGACGGGTGGTCGGGTCCGAAGAGGATCTCGGGGTAGGCGATCACGGGTGGATCATCGCCGTTGAGGTCGCCGCCGTGGTTGGGGTTGACCTCGAAGCGGGGGTAGTTGGAGCCGGCGATGGAGACCCGGATCTGGTGGCCGGCGTTGAAGACGATTGCGGTGGACCAGAGATCCACCTCGATCTCGGTGGCGACGCCGGGCTCCAAGAAACACTCGTACTCGTCGCTGCAGCGCATCCGTGCCCGCTGGATGCCGTCGATGACCATCCGCGACTTTTCCACCGGGTAGCTGCCCTGGGGGTAGACGTCGCAGAGCCGGACGCTGAGGTCCAGATCGGTCGTGTCTGGCCGGATCCAGATTCGGGCGGTGACCGGGCCCATGATGGCCACCGGTTGCTCGAGCACCTCGGAGGTGAAGGTGAGCACGTCGTCCCGATCCTCGACCGAATACTGCAGAAGAGGGCCCGACGGGGCGCTGAGATTTGCCCCGCCCCTGGTGGTCACGTGATCATCTGGGTCTATGGTGAGGGTGATCGAACCGATTGGAGACGGGGTGTCCTCCAAACCACCGTTTGCATCCAGGTACCAGGGCTTCACATAGGACCAGGGCGGCCAGTCGTCCAATTCAACCCACTGATTCCCCGGAGCGCCCTCTTCTTCCGGGTCGCCCATGAGATAGACCTGGACCGGCGGCCAATGGTCGACCCCGGTGGGCTCGCCCTTGAGCCAGTAGTCCCTGAAGGCGGCTCGCATGGCCTCCAGATCCAGGGTGGCGTTGTCCGGATAGTTCAGCCCCGGCTGCCCATGGACACCCCAGTAGCCGTGGGTCCAGGGACCCACTACGAGATACTGGTGACCCCGGGCACCGTCGCCACCTTGGTGTTGAAACGTGCGGAATCCGTCAAGGGCCCCTTGCAGGAGAATGTCGTACCAGCCGCCGATGTGGAGCATTGGGGTGTTGATTTCGTCCGCGTGGTCAATCCACTGGTACGGCTCCCAAAGCTCATCCAGAAATCGATGCTCGAGAATTTCATCCAGGCGGTCCTCGAAGCCCATGTCCACCATCCATTCGCCGGCGAGGTCCCAACGAAAGGCGCCGCCCTGGTACACGGAGTGGTGAAAGAAATCGGGGGTGGCGGCCTCGGGTCGCAGGGCTTTGACGGTGTTCGGCGCCTCGGGGGCCATGGCGTAGGTGGTCTGGCCTCCGGCGGACATCCCACCCATGGAGATGTTGCCATCGCACCACGGCTGGTCGGAGATCCAATCGACAGTCGTGTGGCCGTCGAGACTGTCGTTGGCATAGTCCCACTCGCCGTCGGACTCTCCAGTCCCACGCGTGTCCTGCGCCACGTGGGCATAGCCGTCGTCTGTGAAGATCGACGGTGGCCCGACATGAATCTGTGAGGTGTCCATCCTGCCGTAGGGTGTCCTCACCAGCACCACCGGCCAGGGCCCGTCGCCCTCGGGGAGGTAGACCTCGGTGGCGAGCAGCACCCCATCGGGCATCTCCACCCACTCGGTGAACTGCTCCTGGGCCGTTGCTCCCAGCGGGACAGCCAGCGCGAGTAAGCACAGAACGCACAGCCGAACGCGAAGGGCTCGTCTCATCTTTTCCATGGATTCCTCCCCGGTTGATTACAACCTATGTTCCGAGATGAGATTTGTCATGAAGAAAAGGTGCTGAAAATGTGCGGATCTTTTTCCGGTGCCAGGTCCTGGGCCGGGCCTGGCACCCACGGGAACCTGTTCACCTGAGATCTCGCCATTCAACGACGGGCGTCTGCGAAGGGCGCCCGAGGTTGTTGTAGGGGGTTGCTTCAGGGGAAGCTGGCGGACCACGCCGAGGTGCCGCCGGTCTCGAAGCCGTCGATGAAGATCGCGTCGGTCTCGAATGAAAAATCGTCCCAACCGATTCCGCCCTGGTCATTGATGTCGATGATCTCGATGCGGGTGACATCGGAGAATCCGGACAGGTCGATCGGTCCCCAAGGCATCATGGGGCCGATGATATCGACGACGGCCGTCTGAATACCGTTCTCGTAGACAACGACGCGACACACGACCCCCGGATCGTCCACCGCCACAGCCTGGAGCGTCAGGTCGTTGACCGCGGCTGCAAAATCAATATATGTGTCGGCGTCACATCCCAAGCCGCCGTTGATGACGCGGGTGCACAGGATCATCGGCTCCGATGGTCCGGAGAAAGCGATGGCGATGTTTTCATATCCTGTCTCGGCCGAAAAGGTGGCGATGGGATATTGACTCGTGACGACCGTGTTGTGTGAGAGATCGTCAAAATCGATCACCGTCTGCGCTCGGCCCATGGACGCGAGGAGGGCGATGATCGCGAAGGCCACCCCGGTGCCCGCTCTCGAGTTTTTCATTCGATTCTCCCTTCTGCGGCTGTGGTGAGTTGGTGATGCGCATCCCTGTTCGACGAGGGACAGACAGTCGATTGCCAATCCAGCCGGTCCTGGTGCCTGTCCCGCTCGAGTCATGTCACTCTTTCCAGCTCCCGTTTCATTTCAATATGGACCTTGAATCGAAAATTGTCACACGAAGAAGGTTCGACCTGAGGTACTTGCATGTCCGCGGCGCTTTGAGAACGACTCACTATTGGAAGTGGTTGAATCTCTGATCAACGAAAAACATGAAGATTGGGATTGGGTTCAAGTCGGCTGGACGTTGTTGCCGGAACTCGGGAGAGTCCTCCGCATGCCCCAGGTCAGGACCACGGCCAGGACCAGGAGGCCGAGCTGCATGTTGAAGAAGATGACGTTGAGGGCTGGGGGGACGTCGAGCCGGTTGAGGATCCCGTTGATGGGCAGCAGCAGGAAGGCGCTGGACCAGAGCAACGCGATCCGCTCGGCGCGGTCCGCCTCGAAGAGTAGGAGGTAGATGGGGAGCAGCACCAACGCGTCGTAGTGGAGGTGGTAGGTCGACAGCAGGGTCGCGGTGGCGAGCAACGTGAACGCTCGGGCATCACTGATCTGCCGGCGCCACAACGGACCGATCCAAAAGGGCAGCACGACAAGCACGGGCAGCAGATTCACTACAGCGGCGTAGCTGCCTGCCCCTGGGATGATGCACTCGGCCAGAGCGGCGAATTGCGTCTTGGCCACCATATTAAAGGCCAGGGGATAGCCGGGAACGTCCTGGCTGTAGGTCGGGGGCAAGTGAAAGAGGATCTGATCCCGGTAGCTCTCGAACGAAGCGGCTGGATCAGCACTCAGAATGACAAAAATCGCGACCAGCACCAACCCGGTCAGGGCGGCAAAGGCAATCACGGACCACCGCCGCCGGAAGAGCGTCAGCAGCACGAAGGGCAACACCAGAGTAATCTTGAACGATGCCAGCCCGAGGGCGATTCCGGCGAGCATCGGACGGCCCGTGCGGTCGAAATGCCACGCGGCGAAGCCAAGTACGAGACAGAGAATCGCTGGCTGGCCGACATAAAGCGCCCAGTCGGTGGCCCTGAACGCCAGCGCGAGCAGGATCGTGTCGGTCAGGGGGATGAATCGGCTCGTCGAGGGCGCTGCACGGGCCACCAACCATGCGATCCCGAGAAGGAAAAACGACACGGCGAACCACCAGACGATTCTCGCCGTTGACCACTCGGTTCCCGCAAACAAGGTAAAGATGGGCAGTGCCCAGGGAGGGTGGAGGAGCGGCGTGAAGGGCCGGCCGGGGAGGAGCACAGACTTCAGGCCCTCGCGTTGAATCATCGATTTCCAGGTGTCCTTGAGGAGCTGGTCGTCGTAGGGGTTTCCTCCCGCGACAAGGATGTGCTGGCCGAGATACAGCGTCCGGATGTCGATGGGGGAATCGGCCGTCCGCGGCTCGACGGCGAGACGGACGAGCGCGCTGCCGGCCAACACGATCAGACTCAAGAACAGCCAGAGCGGCAGCGGCGAGTCCGCCCGATGGGGTGCGAAGAGTCTGCCCAGCAACTTCATTGGACGAAAGAGGAGCGTAGCAGGCCGGCTGTCAGAACAGGGCCACAAGTAGGGCGAGGGCTGCGATCGCGCCAAGAATGGCGAGTACGATTTTGACCGTGGAAAGGGGCGCCTCGCCCATGAGGCAATCTGCGTCCTGGCCCGAGAGCACGAAACGGAAGAGGCGTCTCCGGTAGCGGTAGGCGATCACCCAGGCCGGGAAAGCAACCCGACGGGTGGTGAGGCTGCGCAGGACGATGGAGGTGTTGAGGTTGCGGAACCTGGAGCCGGGAATGTGGCCATTCTCCAGCCGCTGCGCCACCAGTTGACGGATGAGGATTCGTACCTGTCGCCTCGCGGAGGATCGTGGCAGCTCGAATTGTTCGACGACGGCGTCCGGCGGCTCGTCCGGCGGATCCACAGCGGCGGTGGACAGATCGTAGCTTCCCATCAGCTCTGAGGTCTCGGAGTCGGTGAGGCCGCGCGAAGCTGAGCCGATGATGTCGTCGAAGACCATCTCGGTCTGCCCCGAGTGGGGCGCCCAGTCCGCCCGGCCGGTGCCCACGTCCGAGTCGGCGGTCCAGCTCACCAGGGCGTCGGCGTCGAAGACCCATCCGACCCACATCAGCGGGCGCATGGTCTCGAGCCGGCTGGCCGAACGCAGGTCCGACGGCCGGAACCAACCGAGGTTGCCCAGCCAGTCGCGAAAGACCTGTTCGGCGCGTTCTCGGTGGACGGTGAACGGCACGAACTCCTCGGCCTGATCCACCGGATCACCTGGAACCTCCAGGTGGGTCACCGAACCGCAGAACGCGCAACGCGGCGCCCGGGCCGTGATGTCGTAGGAGACCGCGGCTCCGCAACCGTCACAGCGCAGAACCTCGACCACCGCCTCCGGGACGTCCTCAGCGACCTCCGCCGGGGCGGCCATGCCGCAGATCGGGCAGCGGAGGTCTTCCCGCTCGAAGGGGCTCCGGCAACGGCCGCAGGTCGCGTCGTCGGTCATAGCAGCCAACCCACGAGGGCGATCAAACCGATCAGCCCGGCGACCGCGGCAGCGATGGCCGCGACCTTGGCCCACGACACCGGCGCCTTTCCGTGAACTGTACCGGTCTGACCGTTGACCAGGAATCTCACCGGTGGTTTGGCCGGGTCATGGCGCAGGGCAAAGACCCACACCGGCAGCAGCACAAGATCGAGGGACTCGGAGCGGAATCGCGTGTGGCTCTTGATTTGCTGCAGGACGTCGCCGGGCATGAAACCGTGAAGCTCACCCTGAACCTTCGCCTCGGCCTCCGAGCGGGCGAGGCGACGGCATTCCTCGATGGTCAGCGAGGGTTCCTCGGATATCCAGCCCGACACCAGGGCAGGGGAGTAACGGCGAAGGCCTTCCAGATCGAAGGGCTCGATGGCCTCGATCTCGGCGTTGGGCAGGCCGCGGGAGGCGGACACCACGACGTCCGCGACGTAGCTGGCGTGCTCGCCTTTGAATTCGTGAAACTCGATCTTGCGTTCGCGCCGGGCCTTCTTCCTTCGCGGATCGAATGTTGATGCGTAGTAGTACTCACCCACGACCGCAGAGTAGATGGAGTCCGAAGCCGCCGACCAAAGATAGGCCGGCATGTAGACGCCCTGGAGATGTTCGACGCGAGCCTTTTTGAACGCCCGAGGCGCCAGCCACTTGCCGCCGGTGCCTTCGCGGATCGAGCGCTCCGCCTGGTTCCGGTCCACCTGGAAACCGATGGCGAAGACCGGGTCGGGGCGGTCGCCCGACGCCGGCCGGTCAACAACCGACGGCGAGTCGCAGTACGGACACCGCGCGGTTCGCATCAGGGGCTCGATGAGGATCTCCGCCCCGCAGGACTCGCAGGAGATTTCGAGGAGATCGTCGGGTGCGTCAGTCATCAGGTGACAAGTCTAGTGGGTTCGTCAGGATTAATGCGCCCTGTACCGTCGCCAGACGGGAACTCAGCGGCGCGACAGCAGCCGCCATGCGGCGAGGGTCCAACCGGCGATGAGCAGCACACCCCCACCGGGGTGATGGCGCCGAGCCAGCGGACGCCGGTGACGGCCAACAGTTCGAGGCTGCCCGAGAAGATCAAGGTGCCGATCAGCAACATCCAAGCTGATGTGGCCAGCCGATGCTCGGGCCAGCGAGTCATGGCCCAGGCCAGCGCGAGGAGACCCAGTGCGTGGTACATCTGGTAGCGAACGCCGGTCTCGAACACAGCGAGCATTTCGGGAGCGATCCTGGTCTTCAGGGTGTGGGCGCCAAAGGCCCCGAGAGCCACGCCCAGGGCTGCCAGTGCGGATCCGAGCGCGAACACCGTCCGTTCCATGTTGCCTCCTGCCGGCGTTGAACAAGGTACAGGGACCAAGGTACAAGGCCCCTCCGCCCAGCCCGAGTACTAGCCCGCGTTTACGGCCCGTGGGTTCACCCCCCGGGATTGTGCCGGGAGAAAAACCTCCGACCTGCGATGGATCACGTCGAGGATTGCAGCCGAGACGGCTGCGCTACAATCCGCCACCCCCTGGCTCCCGCTGCCTGCTCCGTAGTCCTCATCTGACCTTGCCATGGAACCACCCTTTGATACGTGTGGCGACACTCCGCCACTCCTGTCGGATGTAGCGGAGCAGACCGGCAATCAGGTAGAAACCCACGATGACGAGCACTACGATCAACAGCGGAGATGACACTAGCGTCGTTCGTCGATGCTGCCGGGCTTGGAGAAGGGCTCGAGGTTATCGGGCAGGGGTTCGGCCGGGGCTGCCGGCGGCTCGGGCCGGTCGCCCCGGCGCCGTTCCGAGAAGCCGTCCGTGCTCTCGGCGCGGCGGTCTCGTGCATCGAGTTTGCGGCGCTGCCGGACCGCAGCCAGAATGACCGCACCGGCGCTTGCCAGAAGGGTCAGCAACATGATCGGGTTTCGCATGGGGAAATCGTACCAGGGATAGCTGGATATTCTGCGAGAAAACGAAACGATGACGTGTTTCTAACGAAAGTCTAAAGCACCCAAAACGGGTGATAAGGTGGTCCGCGATGACGGCTGCAACAACTCCCCGCTCTGTTCTCGTGATCGAGGATGACCCCGATATCGGGTCGCTGGTGGAACTCCACCTCGGCGACGCCGGGCACCGGGTGGTTGTGGAACCAACGGCAGCCGCGGTCTCGAGCGGGCGCTCAGCGGAGACTACGACCTCGTCATCCTCGACATCATGCTCCCCGGGGTGGATGGTCTCGAGATCTGCCGGCGGCTGCGGGCCGAGGCACACCACATCCCGATCTTGATGCTGACCGCGCGGTCCACCGAGGTGGATCGGGTGGTGGGTCTCGAAATGGGTGCCGACGACTACCTCACAAAGCCCTTCTCGGTCCGTGAGTTGTCGGCCAGAGTCAAGGCGCTGTTCCGGCGCGTGGAGGCGTTCACAGCAGACACAGCGATTTCCGAGGACGAGATCCTGACAGCCGGCGACCTGGTGATCAACCGGGCCCGCCGCGAGGCGCGACTGTCCGGCGAGGTGGTCAATCTGACCGCCAAGGAATTCGACCTGCTGGTCCATTTTGCGAGCCACCCGGGCCAGGTCTTCACCCGGAGCCAGCTGCTCGACCAGGTGTGGGGCTACGCCCACGAGGGTTACGAGCACACGGTCAATACCCACATCAACCGCCTGCGGAGCAAGATCGAGCCGGATTCGACGGCACCACGCTTCATCCTCACGGTCTGGGGCGTGGGCTACCGGTTCCCGGGCCCCGACGAACTGGAGGAGATTTCGACCATGCTGAGGAGCCTGTACGGCAAGATGGTGGCCGTCCTTTTAGGTCTCCTGATTTTTGTCAGCGCGATCTTCCTCTTGGTCACCATCTACTCGACCAAGCTCTATGAGGATGAGGTGGTGCAGCGGGTGAACCGGGCGCTGGCGGCGAATTTGGTCGGGCAGGACGCGTTGCTGGTGGACGGTGAGGTCAACGAGGCCGCCCTCAAGAACGTCTTCCACACCCTGATGGTCATCAACCCCAACATCGAGGTCTACCTTCTGGACATGGAGGGGCGGGTAGTCCAGCATTCCGCTCCACCTGGAAAAGTGCGCAGCGATCGGATCTCGGTGGAGCCCATCAAAGACCTTCCTGTCCGGCGAGGCGAGCTTCCGATCGAGGGCGACGACCCCCGCAGCCCGGGCGAGTCAAAGGTCTTTTCGGTGTCGCCGATCATGGTGGAGGACGCGTACGAGGGTTACCTCTACGTGGTGCTCGATAGCGAGGAGCACGACTCCGCGGTCAGCGTCTTCCGCGGAAGTCATCTGCTCCGACTCAGCCTGACAGTCGATCGGCGGGGCATTGCTGGTGGCCCTGCTGATTGGGCTGCTGCTGTTCAACCTGTTGACCCGGCGGCTGAGCCGGCTCACCGACGCCGTGGAAGCCTTCCGAGACAGTGATTTTTCCAACCCCGAGGTCATGCGCACCGGGCTCGCCGACCCCGACGGGGACGAGATCGGCCGTCTCGCAGCCGCCGACGAGGGGATGGCCAAACGGATCATCCAGCAGGTGGGTGCGCTGAGGCAGACCGACGAGCTGCGGCGGGAGCTGGTGGCCAACGTGTCGCACGACCTGAGGACGCCGTTGAGCTCGCTGAAGGGTTACATCGAGACCTTGGAACTCAAAGAAGACCAGCTGACACCGGAACGAACGGCGACAGTATCTGAGTGTCGCCAAGCGCCAGAGCGACAAACTCGGCCACCAGGTGGAGGAGCTCTTCGAGCTGGCGCGGCTCGAGTCCAAGGAGATGAGGCCCGAGCTCGAGGCATTTCCTCTGGCTGAGCTGGTCCAGGATGTGGTCCAGGAGTTCCGTCTCACCGCCGAGCAGAAGGATGTGGATCTTCATTTTCGGTTACCGGACGACGTGCCCATGGTGTCGGCCGACATCGGTCTGATTCAGAGAGTTCTCCAGAATTTGATCTCCAACGCGGTCAAACACACCGAAGAGGGTGGTTCGGTCAACGTGGTGTTGTCCGCCGACACCAATCGAGTGGTGGTGCGCGTGGAAGACACCGGCTGCGGCATTCCCTCGGACGAGCTGGTTCAGGTCTTCGATCGCTTCTACCAGGCCGAACCCCACGACGGTGGCGTGCGCCGGACCGGAGGTCTGGGTCTGGCCATCGTCAAGCGAATTTTGGAGCTGCACGGCAGCGCGGTGGAAGCCGCCAGCACGGTGGGGGAGGGCACGGTTTTCTCCTTCTCGCTTCCCGTGGCGGGCTGATTTCCCCGCCCGGAAGGCCCACCATGTCGGTGCCAGGCACAATTCGCAATTCGTAATTCGCAATGGGTGGGCGGGGGTCCCGTTACACATTCGTGAACAAATCGACAGCAGCCCGTGATCGGTCGGTGACGGCCGTGTGAACTCCAGGCCCCATAACGGTAGGAGACAAAACCAACCGATTGGAAGGGAGTTCAAAATGAGAAAGACCGATGCGATCCGTTCCGTGGCGAGCACCTGCTGGATGCTGCTCGCCGTCACACTATCCCTCGATGTTGGTGGTGGCCCCCGTTGGCCGCCGCCGACGAGGTCTACCTCGAGATTGATGCCGATGGTCTCGACGACCTGGGTGTCGGCTGGGCCTATGAGGGCTGGTTGATCGTCGACGGATCCCCGGTCAGCACCGGGACCTTCACCGTTGACCAGACCGGTTCACTCTCGAACCGTACATTCACGGTGGCCGTGGACGACGCCGAGGCGATCACCACCTTCGTTCTCACCATCGAGCCGGTGCCGGATGCCGATCCCGGCTCCCTCCGCGGTGCACGTCCTCGGTGGCGATTTCCAAAGTGGTTCGGCCGAGCTTTCGGTGGGCCACGGTGCCGCTCTTGGTGACGATTTCTCCGCTGCCGCCGGCCCCTACATCCTCAATGCCCCGTCGGGCGGTGAGGGCGTGGATTACCGCAACGGCATCTGGTGGCTCGACCCGGGCGCCGGCCCCGGACCGACCCTGGAACTCCCCACCTTGCCCGAGGGTTGGGCCTATGAGGGATGGGTCGTGGGTCCGGGCGGACCCACTTTCCACCGGTCGATTCACCATGGCCTCGGGTCATGACAGTGACGCCGGCGGTCTGACTTCCGGCCCGTTCGGAACGCCGCCGTTCCCGGGACAAGATCTCCTCAACCCGCCCATGGTGCTCACCGACGGCTATGCCGCGGTGATCTCGGTGGAGCCCGATCCGGACAACAGCCCCGGTCCCTTCACTCTCAAACCGCTGGTCGACGGCATGATTGACGAGCTCGGTGCCGGCGTCCCTCAGGAGATGGCCAATATGTCGGCCGGTTTCCCCACAGCGACCGTCACCCTCCGGCAATCTGCCGTGATGGACCAGATCGCCCAGCTGAGGCTCGACCTGCACGGACTCGAGGACCTCGGAAGCGATTACGTCTACGAAGGATGGTTGATCGTGGACGGCGCCCCGGTGAGCACGGGCGTCTTCACGGTAGCCGGCGGCGTCATGTCGCAGAGCTACTTCCCGACCCAGGTCAGCTCTCTCGACGCAATCTCCACTTTCGTGCTGACCATCGAGCCGGCCGACGACACCGACCCGGCGCCCAGCCATGTTCACCTGGTTGGTGGTGACTTCAGCTGGGGCCAGGCGGCCCTGACCATCGATCACCCGGCCGCCCTTGGAACCGATTTTGCCGACGTGGCCGGGAGCTTCATCCTCGCGGCGCCTTCGGGAGGCGGTACGGCCCCCTATCAGAACGGCATCTGGTGGCTCGATCCCGACGCCGGACCCGCCGCGACCCTGATGATTCCCGAGCTGCCCGACGGGTGGGTGTATGAGGGTTGGGTCGCCGGCGCCGACGGGCCGATCTCTACCGGCCGTTTTACCTCCCCCAGCGGTGAGGACAGCGACGGCACCGGCCCCGCGGCCGGCCCCGAACCTGGCCCGCCGTTCCCCGGTCAGGACTTTGTAGATCCCGCGATCGATCTGACCATGGGCTACGCCGCAGTGATTTCGGTTGAACCCGAGCCCGATAACGGAGCCGGGCCATTCTCCATCAAACCCCTGATGGACCTCAACATCGACGATGTCGGTGGGATGGTGCTCCAGCCGATGCATCGTAATTCTGCGGGCATCCCCTACGGAAACGCGACCCTGTTGACCGAGAACTACATCGCTGCCGCAGCCCACACCGGTGGGGTCAACCAGAGCGTGTGGCGCACCGATCTCGACATTCACAACACCAGCGGCAGTTCCCAGATGGTGGTGGTGGAGCTGCTGACGGCAGACCAGGGGAATACCGTGCCGCAGTCGGCGAGCGTGATGCTCGCACCCTATGCCAGCGTGCGCTACCGCGACGTCATCGAGTCGCTCTTTGGCACCGAGGGTGTTGGCGCTCTGCGGATTCTGGCCGACGGCAGCTCGGTCCGGGTGTCGAGCCGGTCCTACAACGACGAGGGCGAAGGGACCTTCGGCCAAGGCATTCCTTCCGAGGACGGCGCCATCGGCTTTGGCGAGATCGGTCGGCTGGTGGGTCTTTCCGAAAGCGGAGAATCATCCGCGGGCTTCCGTACCAATGTCGGCCTGGTCAACGTGACTGCCGGTTCGGTGATGGTCCAGATCGATCTCTACGGCGGCGACGGAGCCCTGATCGGGAGTGTGTCCAGAACGCTGGAGGCCTTCGAGCAGACCCAGGTCAACGGGATCTTCCCCGAGGCCACCGAAGTGGGTTACGCGGAGGTCTGGACCAGCACCCCGGGAGGCCGATTCCTGGCCTACGGTTCGGTGGTGGACAACACGACAGGTGACCCGACATACGTGGCTGCTCGCTGATTACTGACAGTCGACAACTTCAGGGGGCGGGGCAACCCGCCTCCCTTTTTTGTTACGAATTACGAATTACGAATTAGCAGATTGCAGATTGCAGATTGCAGATTGCAGATTGCAGATTCCCCCGCCCACCCGGAGCGAGGAGGGTGCATTGAGCGGGCGTGCCACTTCTGACACTTTCGGGTTGATCGCGTCGAGGCTCTCCAAACTGTTGGGTCCCGAAAGTGTCTGGGGTGGCAACCACGGGGAGCCCCCTCTAACGATATTTGGGACTTGTCGCGGCAAACAGCCTTTTCGACCTCAACCGAAAATCGTCAGAGACGGCACGCCCGCCTATCGTGCCTACCTCGCTCCGAGTGGGCGGGGGATCCGGTATCCGGTATCCGGTATCCGGCCGGGCGGGGCTATCCGGCGCGTGGGAGTACGCCGAGCTCGTCGAGTTCGGCCACGAGCAACTTGCGGCGCGACTCGATGGCGCGGATCTGCCGCTTGGACAGCAGTCCATCCAGTTCGGACTCCAGAGTTGGGAGGTCCAGACCCTTGAGACCGTCGGCCACCGTGACCGGCACTGGAATCGGGCGCTCCTCTTTGAGCGAGGGCAGTTTCTTGTTGGTTCTGAAGGCTCGGGAGTGGTCAATCAGAAAGAAATCGTCCCTGTCCGGACGGACCAGGACATTGGTGAAGTTGCGGTCGATGTTGTAGATCATGGCATCGAGCACGTACATCAACATCAGACGTTGCATGAGCAGATCAATGTTGTCGATCTGGAGGTCCTGGTCCGCTGCGTCCTGCATTTTGACGCAGCCCTCCACCCAGTGCTGGAGCGAACCCAACTCGCCGTCGATCTCGCGCAGCACGGTGACCGGCACCAGCCCGATTCCGAGCATCCGGTCGATGCGGTAGGCCGCCACCTCGTATACGTATTTGTCGGTGAAGACCGACTCCAACCGGTTGGTGTAGGCGACGTCGGTAGTGCTGATGTCCACGGTCTTGAAGATCGCGCGGCACGTGTGGTCACCCTTTTTCAGGGTCACTCGGCGCGGCTTTGTGATGCCGTCACCGATGTCCTCGATGGAGACCACCTCGGCGGTTTTCAAGAACTCGGCGAGCTTTTCTTCGCAGCTCATCCCGCCGAGGTCGACACAGGTGTGGGGCCCGCTGCACGCCGCACCAGCTGTGGCAGAACCGGATAGAAACGCTCCGAGAATAACCAGTGCGGAGGTGACCAGCGAACGAGAAACCCGCATGACAGTGCTCCTTGTTTTGAGATACGGCAGTCAGGAGAATTTGTTAACCGGAAATATGCCCAATGTGAACGATGCGGGCGAATCCTGGTGTCCTGACCCCCAGCCGACTCACATCGATCTCTCTTTTTAGCTGCGGTGACCGATGGCTGGTTCGATCCGCTACCGATCGCGACGCAGAACCAGCAGGCTCCAGTCGTCGTGGGGCGCAGTACCGGCGGTGAATTCCCCGAGGGCTGACACCACTCTCCGCTGGACCTCGTTCGGATCGCCACCCTCGGACACGAGATCCCACAGCCGATCGAACCCAAAGGACCGACCCTCGGTGTTCACAGCCTCGGGGATGCCATCGGTCACCATGACAACCATGTCTCCGGATTCGAGCGTGACGACCCCGGGGGTAGGATCGATGGTCTTGCGAATGCCGAGCGGAAGAGATCCGGTTCCGAGCTCCGAGATCGCCCCCGACGCACGTCGGAGCAATGGATAGGGGTGGCCGACCGAGATGTAATCGAAGCGCCCCAAAGTCGGATCGAGAATGCCGAGAAACAGGGTCATGAAGTCTCGGGTGCCTCCGGTCTGATAGAGCACCCGGTTCATGAGGCTGGCGACCGCGCTCGGGGTCGGATCGAGATCAATGGCCAACTTGAGGATCGAGTTGCTGATGGCCATCAGGATGCCGGCAGCGATGCCGTGGCCACTGGCGTCGCCGATGACCACCGCGACGCGACCATCGGCTGTGGCCAGGAAATCGTAGTAGTCACCGCCGATCGTGTTGGCGGTGGCGGAGGAGAACGCGACGGTGTAGCCCTCGATGTCCGGCGGGTTGGTCGGTAGCAGGGCCTGCTGGAGCTCGCGGGCCACTTCGAGCTCGTCCCTGACCACCACCCGATCGGCGAGCTCGAGGACCAACAGCAGGACGAGTCCCCCGAATGCCAGCCACAGCAGCGGTGATCCACCACCTATGCTCACCGAGGTATTGGCGATGTCGACATCGCAGTATTGGAGCGAGAGCAAGGCCGCCAGGATGCAGGCAGCGAAAAGGAGGCGTCGCGCTGGCACCAGCTTGTAGGACAGCCCGAGGAACAGGATTTTCGTGCGGTGCCAGAATCTGGCGAGTTTCCCCTTGGGCTCGGGCCGGTCTGCGTGGTCGCGGGTGAGGATTTGGAACGCGAGGCCTGCGTCACGCCCCAGAATGCGGTGGGTTCGGCGCAGATCGAGCCCGCCGGTGAAGCTCCGGAAGAACTGGCCGATCCCGTGTTCGTGCTTGTGTGATTCCATATGGCGTCGAATCTAGGCTCCCCTTGACCTGGTCACAGCTGAGAGTACGCGAGATCGGCGACAGGGGTTTTGTTGCGTAACCATGTTGCCTCAGTCAGGTCCGCAAATAGGAAGCGCCGTTGACGTCGATGATGGCGCCGGTGGAGAACTCCGAGCCGTCGGCGGCAAGGAAGAGCACCGCGAAGGCCACTTCCTCTGGTGTAGCCACCCGACCGAGCGGGCTCTGGGCTCGGATCTCGTCACCCAGGGGTCCGTCCAACACCCGAGAGGCAAGATCGGTGTCCACGAACCCGGGTGCGACGACGCCGACGAAGACCCCGTGGGGCGCCAGTCGTCTGGCCAGCGATTGGCTCATGGAGTTGAGCCCGGCCTTGGAGGCGCCGTACGCAGGGCCGTCGGGCTCGCCGCGAAAGGCACCCCTGGAGGAGACATTGACGATCCGCCCACCGCCGTGGGCGATGAAGTGCCGTGCCGCGCAGTAGCAGACATTCGCCGGTCCCAAGAGATTGGCCGCGATGACGCGCTTCCAGGCGTCCTGCCATTGGTCGTAGCCGACGTCCTCGAGGGCGTGGTCCACCCAGATGCCGGCGTTGTTGACCACGATGTCGAGGCCATCCAGAAATTGGATGGCCTCTGAGACCATTTGTTCCACGGCCTCCGGGTCGGTCACATCAGCTTGAACCGAAACGTGGGGGCCTCCAGGGAGGCCGGCAAGGGTGGCCTCAGCTGCCTCGGCGTTGGATCGGTATGCGATGGCGACCCTGGCGCCGCGGCCGGCAAAGGCGTTTGCAACCGCTTTGCCGATGCCGCGGGATCCGCCGGTGACGAGGATCTTCTTGTTGGTGAAATCCATGGGTGACTCCTTCGCCAGGTGATCTTAACCCCGACGGTTCACAATGTTGGCGCCAGGCACTGTGGCTGTGTGTCGACGTCCGGCCCATGTCGGTGCCGGGCACCGCCGCAGACGTATCGATCTCGTGCTCCGGCCCGCGGGTTTTGGATGCGCTCAAAGACGGCACGCCCGATCATCCGCGCACACCGGATCCGGGCGAATGGGCGGCGCAATCTACAATCTGCAATCTGTAATCTGCAATCTGTAATCTGCAATCTGTAATCTGCAATCTTCATGAGGTGGCCGTGCGCGGCCATTGACCGCGATGGCCCGAACCTCATATCCTCCCAGCACATCGATGCGAGGAGATCGTATGACCAAAGAAGACTTCTCACCCGAGGATTGGCAGCTCGTTGTCTCGGCACCGTCACTCGTTGGTCTGGCCGTCAGCGCGGCGAGCCCGAGCGGCCCGCTTGGTGTCATAAAGGAGATGTTCGTTGTTGGGACGGCGATTACGGATATGGCTCAGGATCAAAAGGACAACCCCTTGATCCAGGCCATCATGGAGGACATCCGCCACCACGAGACCCGGACGATCCGACCCGCAGGTGCAACGGACATGGGAGCGGCCCGGACCTGGGCGCTGGCCGAGCTCTCCAGGGTGCCCGCTGTCCTGGAGAAAGCAGGCGACGGGGCGGTCGGCGACGAGTACCTTCAGTGGCTGGTTGCGATCGCCGTCCGGGTTGCCGAGGCAGCCAAAGAGGGCAGCGTGTTCGGGCTGGGTGGCGAGAAGGTCTCCGACGATGAGGACGTCGCCATTGGCGAGGTGGGCGAGGCTCTGGGCATCGGCTGACAGCCTGGATCATGGGAACGAACCACCGCAGCTTGATACACTGGAGTGAGATGGTGATGCATCCTCCAAAGTTGTTCTGGATTGCCTTTGCCGCGGCACTGTGTGCCTCGGAACCTTTGATGGCCCAGCAGCGCCTCCAGGAGGCCGCCAACGGGCTGTCCCTGGACCATCCGGAGAACGATGTCGTCATCGTCGTCGAAGAGGGTCGGATCGAGGACGAGTCGGGCCCGACCGTGATCGGCGCTGACCTCTTGGAAATGACCGAGGAACTCCTGGCGAAGGGGAGGACGGCTGAGGCGGTGGCTCTCGAGACCAGGAACGAAGACGTGTTCTTCGACCAGGGCTGGCGCGACCGATTGCTCGCAGAGCTCGAGGCGATGGACTCGTCCCGGAGAAATCTCGAGCTCGTAGTGATACCGGATCGATATTCCGCTGCGGTGGACTCGGTGCTGGACGGTGGTCGCCACTACCAGCTTGCGGCGGGGATTCTACGGTGGGCGATTCTCCGAGAGCAGACGGTCTTCAGCGCGGCCTTCGACGAGTTCGCCACGGGGAATGAGGGCGTCATCGCCGGTTTGGTGGCGGTTCGGATCGAGAACGAGGCCGAACAGAGCGAACAACAGCAACCGCCGCTGGATATCTTCACGGCGCGACAGGGGATGTCCGCGGTGTGCGGGTCTCGCTACGGTCAGGGCCGGCGGGAGGACTACGATCGCTGCATCCACCAGCAGGAGGCGGCACTCGAGGCCATTAACCGCCGATTTGGGTTCACGGTCGGATTGGACGACCCCACCTTCAACTCCATCCGGTTCGGCTGTCGGCAGGCGTGGCCCGAGGATCTGGTCGGTCAGGATCGATGCGAGCTCGACGGCGCCCGCAGGGCCTCTCAACGCTGATCTTTCGAAACCGGACCGCCACACCAAATGCAGAAGGGCCCTCCTGTGCCGCCGTCTGATTTTATTGGGTCTTCGCGAGTTGAACGAGAGCGTGGAAGCCCTTTGCAGCCCTGTGAACGCGTTGTATTTATCGATCTGGCGGGGGGAACATGAGGACGCAAGACCAGGGGCCGGCACCTCCGTGGTCTCCCACCCGGATGTCCCTACCGGGACTGGAGCCGAGCCCCCAGTCTTGCCTTTTCATTATGGGTCAATTTGACGGTTCGTGAAAGTTTTCGGATCCCTCGGGTCGGTGCCTGGCACCGACACGCGGGCTTGCAGGCCTTACGGCCACTCGCCGGTGGTGGTGAGTCGCCGCGGCCATCGGCCGCGAGCAACTGCCCACTGCGAACGGTTTACCGCTCGCTGGCTGCTGCTTCAGCCCTCCGTCGCGCGCGGTTGAGGTCTTCCAGCGCCCGCCTGAGATCCTGATCCGTGATTTCGTTTGTAAGCGCCGGATTGGTGCGGCAGACGCGGCCGAGATAGACCATGGCCTCGCTTCGGCGCCCCTGGTCCGCGAGGGCGAGGCCGAGACCGAGCTCGGCTTCCTCGTGCGGCCACAGGGAGTTGGCGATTCGGAACGCCTCCTCGGCTTCCCGTGCCTGTCCCCGAGTCAGACGAGACTTGCCCACGATCCGCCAGAGCGCCGGTGCCGCCTCTGGCAGCCGCGCGATCCGTTCAAGAATCTGCCACTCCATCGCCGTGGCCAATTGGGCGCGCCGGATGGGTTCGGTTGATGCTGCTGCGAAGGCCACGCCTCGCTCCAGGTTGGCCCGCCAGATGTCCAACGCCACGCGTCGCATCTGCCCGATGGAACCGGCGACGGCGATCCCGATCAGGATGAGCGGAAGCACCACTCTCCAGCCTCCGGCCAACTTCGGCACGCTCACAGTGTCCTGCGCCGCCAGGATGTGGGCGAGGATAAGGATGATGGGGACCATCCCGACCGCCACGTGAGTGGGGTAGTGAAGCAGCAGAAACGGCGTGACCGCTGCAGCCGCGAGCGGTATCAACGGATCGCCCCTTGGTCGTGCTCTGAACAGGGACCAGACAAGGACAGTGAGCCAGACCGCGCCGACGGTGCCGAGTTCGGCCACCAGTTGGAGCGGATCGCAATGGGCCCACTCGAAGTGTGTGGCCAGTTCGCCCCTACGGCCGACAGCGCCTCTGGACTCGAGCCAGGCCAGCCGGCTCGGATAGTAGGCGTGCGTGTAGTGGCCCGCCCCGACGCCGGTGACCGGATGGGCCCGGACCATCTCGGTGGCGGCGGTCCAACCGTCGGCACGGGCCGACAGCAGGGAGTAGGTGTCGCCGAGTTGAATCAATCGGATCTGACGCTGCACGCGACCGGATATTCCGGTTGCAAAGGCAAGAGCGATGGCGAGGATCGCGACGGCCGAGGCCAAGGCCCACAGCTTCAACGAACGCTGCTGGATCAACCAGACCAGCGCCACGCCGGCGAGAGCGATGGCGCCGGTGAAGGTCTGGGACAGGGCGGCTGCGATGACCAGGATCAGGATCATAAGCCAACGCCACCATGAGGCCCTGTCCTTGCGGACACTCACGAGCAGGAGCGGCAGCAACAGCACCGCGGCCATGGCAAAGTCCGCCGGGTTGCCGGCCAACCCACTCATCCGGAATCGGCTGCCGGCTGACCGGCCGACGACCAGCAAGGGCACGCCCGCAGCTTGGAGGATGAGCACGACGCCGGAGATGGCGGCTCCGATGGATGTCAGTGTGACCACCAACCCCCGCTGCCCGCGGTCGAGGGTGGCGAGCCAAATGGCACCGGCGATCCAGGTGGCAGTAATGGCGGCGGTGGAAAACGCGCGGCTCGAGTCTGCGGTCCACAGCGAGGACGTCAGTTGCAGCAGCGGCAACGCCAATAACGTGGCGACCAAAAGTCCGCGGGGAACGAGGAGTGGGGCGTTTCGCCATCGCGTGCTCAGACCCAGAGCCAGCACGGCCAGGATTCCCGATACTGCCAGCGCCTCCTTGGGCAGCCGAAATGCGCTACCCCCACCCGGGAGAAAGACGATTTCCACCAATAAGAAGACGAGCCCCATGAGAGTCGCGGGCCAGATGGCGGGGATGAACTCCACCGTCGCCTCGGATTTCGATCGTTGTTTCTTTGCCACCTGGAGATCCTACCGCGTCAGTCGCGTCGGGGCCATTCGGCGAGCTCCTAAACGCCGACGGGTTCATGCCCGGGACCGGTGAATGAAATTTGCAATTCGCAATTCGTAATTCGTAATTTTCCTTTTGCCCCCACCCAGATCCCTCGACTCGCTTCGCTCGCTCACGATGACAGCTGGGATCGCTGCGCTGACGGCGGCAGATCGGACCGATCGAGTGGATCATTGTGGTGCGGCCGTCTCGGCTGCATTTCTGGCTTTGATTGACCGGTTGAATGCAGGCCAGAGGCCTGCGCTACAAATCTGTATCGGGTGGGTGGGGGTCCGTTATCCGGCATCCGGGATCTGACATCTTCAACCCTCCCTGGGCGTCCAGGGCGAACCCGGCACGAGTGATTTCGAGATCGATGCACGGGGACGGGTTATCCTCGATCCATGTGTGGAATCTGCGGTTGGCTGGATTGGCGGGGGGAAACGAATCCTGCCGCCGTCCGTCGGATGGCGGAGAGGATCGCCCATCGCGGACCCGACGGTTCCGGACTGTGGGTCGACCCAACCGGCATTCTCGTGCTCGGCCATCGGCGGCTCGCCGTGCTGGACACTTCGGAGCGGGCCGAACAGCCGATGGTGGACGCGGGCGGCGGTGTGCTGGTCTACAACGGCGAGGTCTACAACTTCACCGATCTCCGTCGCGAGTTGGAGGGTGAGGGTCTCAATTTCCGGTCCACCGGCGACACCGAGGTGGTCCTCGCCTCCATCGCCCGCTGGGGTGACGCCGCCCTTGACCGATTGAACGGCTTCTTCGCGTTGGCCCATTGGGATCCGGCGAGGCGCCGACTGCTGGTGGCGCGAGACCGCATCGGGATCAAGCCGCTCTTCGTGGCCGTTCTGCCCCACGGTCTGGCGTTCGCGTCGGAACTGCCGGCGCTGCTCGCCATCCCGGCGGTGTCCCGAGATCTGGGTCCCGGGGCGGTGGCGCGTTGGGTGCAACAGGGTTCTCCCACCGGGAGTGGGACCCTGCTCAAGGGGGTGGTTTCGCTGCGGCCGGGCCATCTGCTGGAAGCGGAGGGCGGCGGTGTCCAGGTGCGGCCCTGGTATGACCTCCTGGACCGGATCGAGACGCGCCATGGGGTAACCACAGGTGCCGCCTCGGAAGAGCTTGCTGCGCTGCTCTCGGACGCCGTTGGTCGGCGTCTGGTTAGCGACGTGCCGCTTGGGTGTTTTCTCTCCGGTGGCGTGGATTCGACGGCTGTGGTCGCGGCTGCTGCGGGGTCTGGATCTCAACCCGACACCCTCACAGTGTCCTTTGACGACGGGGAGGACGAGAGCGCAGCCGCCCAAAGGACGGCACGGGCGCTGGGGTTGGAACATCGGGTGGAGAGCTGCTCACCTGTTGAGATGCTCGAGGTCTTTGCCGCCTGGTACCGCATCGCGGGAGATCCACTGGCCGATCCATCACTGGCTCCCACTTGGGTGGTCTCCAGGGCCGCCCGCCAGCGTTGGACCGTCGCTCTTTCCGGTGATGGAGGGGACGAACTCCTCGGGGGCTATCCCAGGCTCCGGCTGATGCCGCGGCTGGCGCAGCTGATGGGTTTGCCCGGAGGTCTCAAACGGGGTCTGGCGCCGATTCTGCCTGCTCGACGTTGGGCCGCCAAGCTCCGCGCGGCACTCGATACGGATGATCCATGGAAGGCATACCAGGCGCTCCAGGGAGTTTGGCCGGCGGACGACGCGGCGCGTCTGTGTGGACTCGAGGAGGCGCCTGACGTCTGGTCGCCGGAGCTGCTGGCTCGGCTGGATAGCCGGCCGTCGTGGTTGCGCTACCGGCTTTTGGATGCGGTCACATTCCTGCCCGATCGCGTGTTGGCCAAGGTGGACCGGGCCAGCATGGACCACTCCCTCGAGGTCCGGGTGCCACTGCTCGACCATCGGATCGCCGAGTTTCTGTTGTCGCTGCCGCCGACGGTGACCTCCGGCAAACGGGTGTTACGGAAGACGCTGGATCGCCTCGGTGCGCCGCAGCCGCCGCGGCGCAAGCGGGGCTTCGAGGTTCCGTTGGCCGCGTGGATGCGGGGCCCGCTGAAGGAGACCGTGGGTCATGCCCTGGCATCGAAGACCGTGGACGAAATCGGCCTCGACAGGTCGGTTCTCACCGCAACGTGGGACGACCACCAACGGGGGAAGGCCGACTTGTCCGAGAGGCTGCTCGCGGTTGCCGTCCTCGTCCGTTGGGTCGAGGCGTGGTTGTGATCGGAGGATTGGCGATTTGCAATCTGTAATCTGCAATCTGCATTGAATCTGCAATCTGCTAATCTGCAATCTGCAATTCGCAACGGGCGGGTGGGGGTTTTCGAATTTCGAATTTCAGATTTGGCCAGGGCCACGCTGACCGTGTATAGTCCGCCGATCATGACGGGGTCGAACCGCCGATCGGTGTTCATCGGAACCGGGAGTCACATTCCGGCCGGGAAGGTACCGAACTCGGTCTTCCTCGACAACCAGTTCTACCTGGACTATGGCAGTCCCTTGGATTCAAGCGACAATCAGAAAACAGTGGACAAGTTCCGGCAGATCACCGAGATCTCCGAGCGGCGCTGGGTCGATGACGGGGTGGTCACCTCGGACATCGCGACGCTGGCGGCCGAAAAAGCCATCGAGTCGGCGCAGATCGACGCCGAAACCCTGGACTACATCATCGTCGCCCACAACTTCGGTGATGTACGGTCCGACAACCCGCAGTCGGATTTCTGCCCGACCCTGGCCGCCCGGGTCAAGCAGAAGTTGGGCATCGCCAACCCGTTCTGCGTTGCCTACGATCTGCCGTTCGGTTGTCCGGGATGGGTTCAGGGGGTGATCCAGGCGGATTATTACCTGAGGTCGGGGGACGCAAGGAGGGCCCTGGTGGTGGGGGCCGAAACCCTGTCGCGAGTGTCCGACCCGCACGATCGGGACAGCATGATCTACTCGGATGGTGCCGGCGCCACCGTGCTCGAGGCCGCCGAGAATGCTGATGGCTCGGGCATCCTGGCCCACGCGACGCGGTCCGATACCGAGGACCATGCCGGTCTGATGTGGATGGGTTCGTCCTACGACCCGAACTTCGACGACCATGACCGGATCTTCCTCAAGATGCGTGGTCGCCGGTTGTATGAGTACGCCATCAGCAACGTTCCGTCCCTGGTCAAGGAGAGTCTCGACCGGGCCGGGCTGACATTGACCGATGTGCGTCGCATTCTGCTCCACCAGGCCAACGCCAAGATGGACGACGCCATCGTCAAGCGGCTTTTCAGGCTGTACGGCGAACCGGTCATCCCGGAAGACGTCATGCCCATGACCATCTCGTGGTTGGGCAACAGTTCGGTGGCCACCGTGCCCACGCTCCTCGATCTCATCACTCGCGGAGAG
Source organism: uncultured Holophagae bacterium (assembly GCA_963797055.1). Taxonomy (GTDB): domain Bacteria; phylum Acidobacteriota; class Thermoanaerobaculia; order Thermoanaerobaculales; family Sulfomarinibacteraceae; genus FEB-10. The sequence goes on along the minus strand of CAWCOD010000019.1, from coordinate 137,405 downwards.
TTGAATGGACACAGCTTCGAAACCGGAGAGATCATCGTTCTGGCCTCGGTGGGGGCCGGCATGAACATCAACTCGGTGGTCTATCGCTGCGGCTGACCGTTGGGGTCCGGGAATCCGCGCCCCTAACTTGCGGGTTCTCCCAGAGCGCAGGTATCTTAAGGTCCGCAGACCTGTCCAGGGGAACCGATGGCCGTTGCCGGTGAGCTTGAGAAAGCGAATTCAAGACTGATGACCGTTCAAGACATCCCGACCGATAGTCGAAGCGGCCGTATGGGCCGCCGCGTACCGTGGTTCATGTCAGCGCTGGTCCTGGCGGCGGTCGTCGCCGTGACAGGCTGCGGAGGAAACAAGAGCGACAGCGCGCAGCAAGGCGGGCCGCCCGGCCGACCGGGAGGCCCCGGTGGTGCGAACGGCTCCGCGGAACGGCCCGCCCTGCCCACCCTGGCGGTTGCCGTCGAGCCCGCCGAGCGTGGCAGTATCGCCACCTATTACAGCGCCACCGCGTCGCTGGATCCGGACAAACAGGCGGATATTCTGGCCCGGACATCCGGAGTCGTACAGCGCCTGTTGGCCGAGGAGGGCGACCGCGTCGCCAAGGGTTCGGTCCTGCTCCACATCGAGGACGACGAGTACCGCCACAAGGTGACCCTTGCAGAGGTGGACGTGGACCAGAACCGGTTGCGTTACGAGCGGGCGCAGAAGATGGTCGAGCAGGGGCTCACATCCGATGAAAACTATGAGGCGGCCCGGCGGGACCTTCGTTCCGCGGAGGCTGCCCTGGAGCTGGCGCAGCTCGAGCTCGTCCTACACCAAGGTGACGGCCCCGTTCAGCGGACGGGTTGTGCGGCGGCTGGTGGACCTCGGTCAGACGGTCTCCAACGGGATCCAGCTCTACACACTCGCGGACATGAGCCGATTGCTGGCTCGGGTCCACGTGCCGGCAAAGGAGTTCCGTCGCATTCGACCGGACCAACCAGTTCAGCTGGTTGTGACGTCCAGCGGTGACCGGTTGAGCGGCCGGATCGATCTCGTGAGCCCGCTGGTGGACCCGGACAGCGGCACCATCAAGGTCACGGTCGAAGTCACCGATTACCCGCCCTCCACCCGACCGGGCGACTTCGTCGAGGTCTCCATCGTCACCGACCGCCACGACGACAGCCTGTTGGTTCCCAGGGTTGCCGTGGTCACCGAGCGGGGCCAGAGGTCGGTCTATGTCGCCGAGGAAGGCGTTGCCAGGCAGCGGGCGGTGGAGATGGGATTTGAAGATGACCTGTACGCCGAGATCCTGAGCGGACTTGACGACGGGGAGTTGGTCATCGTCCAGGGACAGCGTTCCCTCCGCGATAGCCAGCCGATCTCCATCCTCGACGCCATCGACCTGGATGGTGAAGACAGCTCCCCCTCGACTTCGGAAGAGCCGACGGCGGGCTGATGCGGTCCCTGGTCGCGGTCGCCGTCCGCCGCAGGGTGACGGTCATGATGTGCGCCCTCGCGCTGGCGGCATTCGGCGTGGTGGGCTACAAGCGATTGCCCCTGGATTTGCTGCCCGACATCAGTTATCCCTCGCTCACCGTGCAGACGGACTTCCCCGACACCGCTCCGGCGGAGGTGGAGAATCTGGTCACCCGGCCGGTGGAGGAAGCGGTGGGCGTGTTGCGTGGACTGCGCACCGTCCATTCGGTGTCGAGACCCGGGGTCTCCGAGGTGACTCTCGAATTCGAATGGGGGGCCGATATGGACCTCCTCCTGCTCGACGTTCGGGAGAAGCTCGACCGGTTGATTCTCCCCGAGGAGGCGGAGGATCCGGTGGTGCTGCGTTTTGATCCATCGCTCGATCCCATCGTTCGGATCGCGCTCGGCGGCACCGGCGACCTGACCGAAAGCCGTCGGCTTGCGGACCGGAGGTTGAAGCCGGCATTCGAAACCATTGCCGGCGTGGCTTCGGCCCGGATCAAAGGCGGGTTGGAGGAGGAGATCCATGTCGAGGTGGACCAGGAACATCTGGCGGCGCTCGGCATCCCTCTGGATCGGATTCGTCAGATGGTGGGCGTGTCCAACATCAACCTCCCGGGTGGATCGTTGCGCGGCACCGATACCCAGTTCCTGATCCGGACCGTCAACGAGTACGACTCGGTGGAGGAGATCGGCGAACTGGTGATCACGTCCAGCGGTGGATCTATGGTCCGGGTGCGAGACGTGGCCGAGGTGAGCTGGGGGGCCCGTGAGCGAAAGGAGATCATCCGCGTGGGTGGTGTGGAGTCGGTGGAGATCGCCATCTACAAGGAGGGTGATGCCAACATCGTCACCACCGCCCGTGCGGTCCGAGAATCCTTGCCGGAAATGCAGCGTTTGGTGCCCGAGGGCTACCAACTGACCGTGCTCTTCGACCAGTCTCGGTTTATCGAGCAGGCGCTCAAAGAGGTGCGGTCGGCGGCTGTGATCGGTGGGGCTCTGGCGGTGATGGTCTTGCTGGTCTTTCTCCGCGACCTGCGCTCGACGGTCATCATCGCCACCTCGATTCCCCTGTCAGTGCTCTTCGCCTTCATGGCCATGTACCGTCTGGATGTCTCGCTCAATATCATGAGCCTTGGCGGACTGACCCTTGGGGTCGGGATGTTGGTGGACAACGCCATCGTCGTCCTCGAGTCGATCTACCGCAAGCGGCAGGAGGGGTTCGGCCTCACAACAGCGGCTGTGGAGGGGACCTCGGAGGTCGGTGGTGCGGTGGTCGCCTCGACCCTCACCACCGTGGCCGTCTTCCTACCGATTATTTTTGTGGAGGGCATTGCCGGCGCGCTGTTCGGCGACATGGCCATCACCGTGACCCTCAGCCTGGTGGCGTCACTACTCGTGGCGGTGACCCTCATCCCGATGCTGAGCTCCATCGGCGCTGGAGGTGGGGCGAAGGTGTCCGCCGATGGATCCGAGGCTGATGTCGAGTTTCCCCTGGGTGCTTTGTCCAGGGCCTACGACCGGCTGCTCCGCGGGGCCCTGCGATGGCGGTGGATCACCGTGCTCGCCGCCGCCGGAGTATTCGCCTTGGCCGTGGCCGGCGTTAATTTTCTGCAGACGGCCCTGATCCCGGAGATCTCCGAAGGTGAGTTTTACTTCGAGGCGACCATGCCCGAGGGAACCCCGGTGGAGGCCACAGACCGGGCCATCCGCGCCATGGCGGCTCCGCTGGTGTCGAATCCCGATGTGGAGGTCTACTACTCCACCGCCGGCAGTCGGCTGGTGTCGGGAGGCATGTCTTTGAGTACGACGGCCGAGCACTACGGTCAGCTCAACGTGGTGCTCGCCGACCGACGCGACGAGAGCGCCGAGGAACGGGTGGCGTCGTTGTTGCGGGAGTCCTTCGCCGTGATCCCCGATCTCGAGACGAAGTTCGGTAAGCCGACCTACTTCAGCCTCAAGACCCCTGTCGAGGTCATCCTCTTCTCGGACGACCTCAGCGCGTTGTCCGACTATGCCCCGGTGTTGACCAATGAACTCGCGGCGATCACCGGCCTGGTTGATGTCCGATCGTCTCTGGAGGAGGGCAACCCCGAGCTGCAGGTCATTTTCGACCGGGAGCGGCTGGCCTCGCTCGGACTCGACATGCGGACCATGGCGGAGACCCTCCGCGATCGGGTGCTGGGGGCCGTGCCCACCCGATTCCGAGAGGAAGATCGCCAGATCGATATCAGGGTCCGCAATCTCGAACAACAACGGCAGACCGCGGACGACGTTCGCAAACTGGTGATCCCCGGGGCCGACGGACGGCCGCTGCGGTTGCTCACGGTGGCCGAAGTCCGCGAGGATCGCGGTCCCGCCGAGATTCACCGGGTTCAGCAGCAGCGGGCCGCGGTGCTCAGCGCCAATCTCGAGGGGCGGGGCCTGGGCTCGGCGGTGCGGGAGATCGAGGCCGTCCTCGGCCGGACTCCGCCGCCCCCCGGCGTGATCGCCGAACTGGGCGGCCAGGTCGACGAAATGCAGACGTCTTTCGCCAGTCTTCGCTTCGCCCTCACCTTGGCGGTCTTTCTGGTCTATCTGGTCATGGCCGCGACATTCGAGTCGCTGGTCCACCCATTCGTGGTTCTGTTCACGATTCCGTTGGCTCTGGTGGGCGTGATCCTCGGTCTGCTCGTCACCGGCACCGAGTTGAGCGTGATCGTATTGATCGGCGTGGTGATGCTCGTGGGTATCGTCGTCAACAACGCCATCGTGCTGATCGATACCATCAACCAGCTGCGCCGGGCCGGGATGGACAAGCTCGACGCGGTGGTGCGCGGCGGTCACGTCAGGCTGCGACCCATTCTGATGACCACTCTGACCACTGTGCTCGGGCTGCTGCCCATGTCGCTGTCGCTGGGTGAGGGTGCGGAACTTCGGGCACCCATCGCGATTACGGTTTCCTTTGGGTTGGCCTTCAGCACGTTGCTCACCCTGGTGGTGGTTCCGGCGGTCTATGCGGTGGTTCCGTCCAGGGTCCGATCGTCAGACGAGGAGGAACAGGCCGCGACCCTGATTGTGGACGACGGGGCGCTTGACGAGGCCGGCCCATGACCCTGCCCGAGCTGGCCATCCGCCGTCCGGTCACCACCTTGACGATACTCGTCAGCCTGGTGGTTCTTGGTTTGGTGGCGCTGAACCGGCTGCCCCTGGGTTTCATGCCCGAAGTGGAAGAGCCGGAGCTGTTCGTCCAGGTGCCCTTTCCCAACTCGACGCCCGAGCAGACCGAGCGGCTCGTGGTCCGCCCGATCGAAGAGGTGCTTGGATCGGTCAAGGGCGTTACCAACATGTGGTCCCATTGCACGGCGGACGGTGGTCGCATCCGCCTCAACTTCGACTGGGGCCACGAAATGAGCCTGGCCAGGGCCGAGGTGCTCGAGCGGGTGGACCGCGTGCGGCGCGAGCTGCCCGACACCATCGGAGACATCACGGTTGGTGGCGGTTGGGACGCCGCCGAGGACGATGCGCCCATCCTCGAGGGCCGGCTGTCCTCCAAACGCAACCTGTCCGAGAGTTATGAACTGCTGGAGCGCAAGATCGTGCGGCCCCTGGAGCGGATTCCCGGGGTGGCGTCGGTGGGTCTGGACGGGGTCAATCCCAAGGAGGTCCGGATCAACCTCCGCGTCGAAGATCTCGAAGCCCACGGGATGGACGTCCGCGAGGTGTTGCGGATCGTCCGCGACTCCAACTTCGATCTTTCGGCCGGCGTGTTGCGCTCCGACGACCGTCGCTGGAGTCTGCGCACGGTGGGAGCGTTCGGCACCGTGGAAGAGATCCGGAATCTGGCGATTCGGGGTGACGGATTGCGCCTGGCGGACGTGGCCGAAGTGGTGTACGAGGAACCGCCACTGGAGTACGGAAGGCACCTGGACGGCGACTTTGCCATCGGCGTCTCGGTGACCGCCGAAGCCGGCGGCAACGCGGTGGAGATCTGCGACGAGGTCCGGCGGCGGGTCGATGACATGAACAGCGACCCCGAACTGGAAGGGGTCAACTTCCTGATCTGGTTCGATCAGGGCGAGGAGATTCGAAAGACCCTCAAAGACCTTTCGTTCACAGGATTCTTCGGAGCCCTCCTGGCGAGCGCCGTGCTCTTCGCGTTCTTGCGTCGGATCTCCATGACCCTGGTGTCGGTGGCGTGCATCCCGTTCTCGCTGATCGTGGCCTGCGGCGCCATCTGGGCCATGGGCAAGACCATGAACACCTTGACCCTGTTGGGCCTGATTGTGGGCATCGGCATGTTGGTGGATAACGCGGTGGTGGTGATGGAGAACATCTATCGCTACCAGCAGCGTGGGTTGAGTCGTCGCGAGGCGGCTCTGGTGGGTTCGCGCGAGGTGTCCACCGCGGTGATCGCCGCCACGCTCACCTCGGTGATCGTCTTCCTGCCGGTGATCTTCAACAAACCCAGCGAAATGAATATCTACCTGCGCGAGCTCGCGATCACCGTGTGCCTCACCCTGCTGGCCTCGCTCTTCGTATCGCAGACCCTGATCCCGCTCGCCACATCCACGTTCATTCGCTCCAGGTCGCGGGGCAGAGCCCCCCTCATGCTCTGGCTCGAGGGCCGGTACGAGATCCTGCTGGCGTTCTTCCTCCGCCACCGCTGGTTGACTCCCATCATCGGATTGGCAGTGATCGCCTCGACCGTGTATCCGTTCAACAACATCGACAAGAACTTCGACACCAACCAGTCGGAGGTCTTTGTCCAGGTCCGCTACGAATTTGCCGAGCCCCTCAGCCTGGAACGCAAGGAACGCGTCATCAACATGGTCGAGAAGGAACTCGTGCCGCATCGTGAAGAACTCAATGCGGAGCACATTTACAGTTTCTGGTCGGACCGGTTCTCGTTGACCCGAATCTACATGACCGAGGGCAACGCCAACGATACGGCCATGGCCGAGACGCGGGTCCGGCTCCGGGAACTGCTGCCCGAGCTGCCGGGGATCAAGCTCGAGGTCCAGGACCAGTCGGGCTGGGGATGGCGGCGTGGTGGCGCAAAACGGATCGCTTTCCAGCTCGTTGGCGAGGACACCGGGGTGTTGTCGGAACTCGCCGACGAGGCAAGGCTCCGGCTCGAGGCCATTCCGGGCCTGAACGACGCCTGGACCAGCGCCCAGACCGGCGGTATGGAGATCTCTGTTGACCTGGATCGCGAGCTGGCGGCGCACTATGGAGTGCCGATGAATCAGCCCGCCGAGGTGGTGTCATTGACCTTTCGGGGCCGACGGCTGCAGCGATTCCGAACACCGTCCGGAGAGCGGGAGATGCGCCTCACCCTTGACGAACAGGCCGAGGAGAGTCTTTCCCAACTTCACAATCTGCCGGTGTGGACTGCTGACGGCGATAAGATCCCGCTCGCGTCCATGGCCGAATTCCGAATCGAACCCGGGCCGGACCGGATTCAGCGCGACAATCGCCGAACAAGCGTTTGGGTTGGAGCCCGTTACGATGACGGCACAATGGGCGACTATCTGCCGCTGGTGACAACGGCCATGGACAACATGGAACTCCCCTTCGGTTACTCGTGGACCATGTCGGAGTGGGCCGACCGTCAGAAGGAGCAGTCCCGCGAGTTCTTGGTCAACCTATTGCTGGCCCTCGGACTGGTTTTCGCCGTCATGGCCGGTCTCTTTGAGTCCATTCCCCAGGCCGTCGGCCTGATGGTGGCGCTGCCGTTCGCGCTGGCCGGAGCCTTCTGGGCGTTGTGGCTCACCGGCACCGACTTCGACCAGCCGGCCGCCATTGGGTTGCTGCTTCTCATCGGCGTGGTGGTCAACAACGGCATCGTCATGATCGAGCACATCAATATGTACCGTCGAAGGGGTATGGACCGCACCGCGGCCATGCTGCGTGGCGGGCGGGAGCGGTTGCGGCCGATCCTGATGACGGCCATCACCACGCTGGTGGGTTTGGTGCCCATCGTGGTCCAGAGGCCCGCCCTGGCCGGGGTTTACTACTACTCCATGGCGCTGGTCATCATGGGTGGGCTGGTGGTTTCCACTTTCCTGACCGGACTGCTGCTGCCGACCACGGCGAGTCTGTCGGAGGATATTTTTGGCGCCCTCGGTCGCGGAATCGCTCGGCTGTGGGATTGGCTGCGCCCCTGGAAGAAGACGCCCCAACCCTCCGGCTGAGGCCGAAAATCCGAAAATCGGAATTCGAAATTCGGCAACCCCCACCCACCCATTGAAGATTACAGATTGCAGATTACAGATTACAGATTACAGATTACAGATTGCAGATTGCAGATTACAGATTACAGATTACAGATTGCAGATTGCAGATTGCAGATTACAGATTACAGATTGCAGATTGCAGGTTTCGTCCTCCTGAATCGAGATGGCGCGATTGGCGGGCGTGCCGTCTTTGAGCACCTCCCGAACGCGCTCACCCGGTGCCAGGCACCGTCGAAATTGATTCGCAGCACGAGGTCGATACATCTGCGGCGGTGCCTGGCACCGACATGGAGATCGGAAGGCAAAGGGGGCAACCTCGGGGAGCGCACCGAGAGCATCGGCGCGTGGTGGACTTTGATTGACCGGGCGAATGCAGGCCAGAGGCCCGCGCTACAATTCCGTCCCGGTTGGGTTGGGGAGACCTCACGACCTCAAGACCTCAGGACCCTACCTCCTCCGCGGCGATGGTCTCGAAGGCCTCGGCGTTGGCCGCCATGACCGTCATGTAGTTTCCGGTTTCGGGTCTGTTGCCGCACGGATCAAAAACCAGGCTCTTGACCCCGAAGGTCTCGATATCGGTCACGCTCTGGGCCAACGGAACACCCTCCCAGATTATCCAGCGAGCCTCCTGCTCTTCCAAGAGGTGCTCGAGGTCGAGGAGATCGGGTGCCTGATCCGGCTCCCAGTGCACCGAGGTCCCGTTCATACCGTAGTGTCTGATCAGGTACTGGTAGACGGGGTGGGAGAAGATCAGTGGTTGGTCGCCGATGGCGTCTGCCGCGGTCGCAAGGCGCTGATCCAGGGCGTTCAGATCGGCCACCAAGGCCATAAAACCCGCGCCGAAAGCTTCGGTCTGTTCCGGGCGCGCCGCCACCATGGCCTCGTGAACGGCCCGAGCCTGTTCGATGGCTTGGGTGGGATCGATCCAGGTCGTGCTCGCCCAGCCGCCGTGGGCATGCTCGCCTTCCGGCCCGTGGCTGTGGGTGACCGTGTCTTCGAGAGGGATGTACTGGAAGGCGAACGATGAAGAGGTGTCCACGATCTTCGATGACGGGAGGGTTGCTCGGCCCACCCATTTGGCGTAGTCGGCTCCGTTGAGCAGGATCAGATCCGCGTTCTGGTAGGCCGCAATGTTGTCGGCGTCCGGCGACCAGAAGGCCGGGTCACCCTCTGCCGGTGCAGGGAAGTGCACCTCCACGCCGTCTCCCCCGATCCGCTCCGCGAAATACGCCAGCGGGTAGTTCACCGTGTAGACGGTGAGGGCGTCGGATCCCCTCTCCAGCACTTGGATCGGTTCATCCCCGGTTCCACAGCCGATGAGGGCACCGATGATGACAACAAGACTCAAAGCAACAGGTCGCATGAGGACACCTCCGTTGTCGAGAGCATTGTAGAAAATTGGGGCGGCTCGCGCTTGGCCCCTTGGATCCGCGGCCTCGCCCCGAAATCTGCCGTGCCGGGATGCAGACCCGTGCCTGGTCAGAAGCCCACATCGATCCCGAGGTTGATCATCGTGCCGGGCATGGGGTAGCCCGGCCGGTACTCGTACTGCTCTCCGGTCAGGTTGTCGGCGGCCAGGAAGATCCCGCCGTCGAGGTCGAGCCCGAGCAGCCGCCACGGCACGGTGACCTTTGCGTTGGTCAGGAAATAGCTGTCAACCAGAGTTTCGCCCGAGGCGAAACGCGGATTGAGTATGTAACGCTCGTCGACCCACTGGAGGTCCAGGTTCAACCGCCACCCCGGGTTTGCGGTCCAGGTCAGACCCCCCACCGCGGTCGTTTCAGGGAGGTTCGGGACGGTCGCCGGGTCGGCATCGTTGTACGTGCCTCCCAGAAAGAACGACCAATGGCTGCCGAGCTCGCCTTGCACCGTCAGCTCGACGCCGTCCACGGTGTACGCTCCGACGTTGGCGTAGCTGGGCGGAGGGGGGGAGGGGCGACGAAACGGATGGCGTTCTCCACGTCGTCCCGGTATAGCGACAGATCGAGCCGCCATCGTCCTCCCAGCGGCGCCAACCACCCGACCTCGAGGTGATCGATGGTCTCTGCTGAGAGGTCCTGCCAACGATCGCCCAGCCCCCACCCGCCGTACTGGATCGCCGCGTAGACCCCTGGAAGGTTGAAGGCATGGGCCCAGTTGGCGTAGATGGAGTGGTTCGAGAAACCGACGGTCACACCGGCCTGTCCGCCCCACTCGCTGCCGAAGTAACGGCTGTCGTTGTAGCGTACCCCCACCGACGGCGTCACCGTGACCGACCCGCCGAAGCTGTGGCTGAGCATGGCGTAGGGGGCCGTGTTGCGAAAGGTGAGGTCGTTGGCGTTCCGGTCTCCGGTGGCCCCGCGTTCGACGAATTCGCCGCCGTAGAAATCGTTGTCGAGGCCGAACACGAGCTCGCCGCCGGTCCAGGGCGCCGTGGTCTCCCGCCACCTGATGCCGTAATTGGTCGAGTCGGTGAGACTGCGGAACGGCTCCCCGGCGGTGCTGTCCCACTGCAGCCAGTCCAAGGTGCCGGCGTCGTAGTACAACTTGATCGTGCCGTTCCCAACGCCATGGGAATAGCCGAGTGTTGCGAGCACGAAGTTGTTGCCGATGTCGTAATTGGGGACGATCGGCGTCTCCGGCCCTTCGGCCTGGCCAGGATCGTTGACAGAGCTGGAGTTGTATTCGTAGAGCACCGACAGATCCCACTCGTCTCCAAGGCGAAACCCGACCCGGCCCGACAGGGAGGTGATCTCGCCGTCGGAGTTGTCCCGGTGTCCGTCGCTGCGGCGGTAGCCGGCCGTCAGGTAGTAATCGAATATGTCCGACCGTCCGCCGTACTCGACGGAACCGATCACCGTGTCATAGGTCCCGTAGGATCCGGTGAAGCGGCCGCCAGAGCCGGTCCGCGTGCGCCGTTTGCTCGCCATGTCCACCGCCGCAAACGCCATATTGCCGAGCAGCACCGGCTGGGCGCTGCGGTAGATGTCGACCTCGTGCACGGTGTCTAGGTTAGCGACGTCGATCAGGGGGTGAGTCCAGATACCGACGAATCGCGGGATGCCGTCGGTCAGCATGGAGATCTCTCCTCCGGGACGACTCGAGCCGTGGCCGCGTATGAAGAACGCACCGCCATCGCCGCCACCAAAAGAGCCGACGGGGTTGTAGCGCGAGATCACGACTCCTGGGACGCGTCGGAGGGCCTGGGTCAGGTCCTGGGCGTAGAGGTCGTCGATCTGTTGGTCTGAGACCGTTGTCACCAGGTTGGAGAAATCATCGACCTCCGAGCCCTCGATGATGGGTGCGTCGCGGACGGTCACCGTATCGCGAAATACCTCCCGCTGGTCGGCAGAGGCCTCGCCGGATTTTTCAACCGGAGCGCTCTCAGGCGGTTCGTCGGGCTCCTGACTCCAACCCGTCGGGACCAGGCCGAGGACCGCGACCGCCATCGCAACAACAAGGTTCGGGACGCCCGGCGTTGTCATGCGATCACTCCGTTTCATCAGAATCAGGGCGGAGGTCGTCCAGGGTGGCAACCTCGAACAGGTCGAGACGATGCCAGTCCTCCCAGATGTCGAGCCCGAAGTCCCGGACGCCCTCCCAATACCCGTCGTCGCTCAAGCTGAACTGTTGGAGTAGCCCTTCGATCCGAGCTCGTATCTGATTCCTGTACTCCTCTTTCAGGCTCAGGCTGACCTGTCGGTCGTTGTAGGCGAAGGAGGCTTCGATGGTGCCGGGTGGTCCCGGATCGTGTCGGAAGAGGTTGCGACCCGGAGTGGAGCCCGTGGCGACCAGCAGTCCGTCGTTGAGACAGCTCACCGGTTGGGCTGGCGGTGCATGGGAGAGGATGGCCATGGCGTGGGGCGGGGCGTTGAGCAGCTCGGCCGCCCGCAGAGCCATCTTGACGCCGATGATCGAGTACGCTCCGAGATGCTCGTGGAGCTCGTTGAGCAGCAGCTGGGCGAACCACTCGTCTGAACCATTGGCGGCCAGGATGCCCGCCCGCCGCGCGCGGACATCGGGCTGCAACATCGTTTCCGGTACCGGTTGGTCGGTGAAGATCACGCGCCGCTTGCGTTGGCGGCCGCGATGGATCAGCTCGGCCACCCGGTCGCCCACATCGGCCCCCTGCCGGGGAAAGAACACATCGCCCGAACCCGAGGCCCGAAAAAGCCCAGGTTCGAGCAAAAAGAGCATGGCCAGCTCGTCGTGAAGCTGGTCGAGGGTCACCAGGTAGTGCTCTCGTGCGTCGGGTGCGGCCATGAGTCGGTCGAGGAATTGGTCGCCCAACGAAGTGCTCCGCCACTGTGCATTTGGGTCAGCGTGCCAGACAACAGGTTTTTCGGCCATGCCTCGTGGCGCCACGAACTGGAGCAGGATTCCCGAACGCCGGAGGATTTTCACCGCCTTGGGATCGCGTGCCAGGTTCCAGCTCTGCAGGTCGGCCGGGTCTCCCGCAATCACGATCCTCGCGATGGCCGTGCTCAGTTCTGGACGTTCCTCCAGCGCTGAGACCAGTTGCGACAGCGGCCCGAGCACCAGCACCGTGATGTGACCGCCGTCGGCCTCGTAGGCGGTCGGGACGAATGGTCGTCTGAGACTCGTCGAGGTTTCGGGAAGGCTCGCCCCGAGCATGGACTCGGCGCGGACACGACATTCGGGGGCTGGCCGGCTCGACTCGAGCTCCGATGCGTAGAGCGGAATCTCACTCCGGTTGAAGAGTTCGAGCATTCGCTCCGCGGCGAGGACGGCGGTCGAGGCATCGGCCACCCCCTCGCCGGCGACGATTGCCGAGATGTCGAGCCGCGGGTCCTGAAGGGCGAGCACGAGGGCCACCGCATCGTCGACACCCATGTCGGTGTCGATGACCACCGCCGTCGTACGGTCCATGTCGTGGCAGACGGCGCCCGATGCAGCCAATACCGCGCACATCGTCGCAACGAGGCCGACCACCGTGCGGTGGGTTCTGGAAGCTTGTCTCGTCATGGCTGTCTCCAGTCGCTCCGCTCAGGCCGCCAGGTCGGAGAACGAGTCCCGATGGAGGATCCCTCCGTTTTCCCGGCCCATCTGTCCTTGAAGGGTGGCGCAGCGGAATCAGCAGGTGGGTGGAGCGCGTGAATCCCAGGAGGGGTGGAGGGTTTCGTCGAAGGCGATAGCATCGACCAGTGCGGTTTGGTCGGCGACGGGCGAGGAGGGGCCCTCGAACTCCACCGCGGATGGTAGGACCTGAGCCGCGTGGCCGAGGGAGACCACCGCCGATCCCGGATCCTTGTCCTCACCCGAATCATCGTCGTGATTCTCGGATGGCTCGGTGTCGTGGGGATGGCCATGGTCGTGTTGGCCGATGTGGAGGTGGTCGTGGAAGAACCGGAGACCGTGGTCGAGGTGGAGGTGGAGGTGGTCGAGCCCGGTGAGCGGCACATAGCTCACGATGAGGGTGACGATGGCGGCGAACACCACCGACCTCGGAATCCTGGCGGACTTGCGACGACGTACCACAGGCTTGACCTTCCACGAATTCTACCTGATCGTGGCCGTCCGGAGCGGCTTTGTGGAGCGCGACCGTCTCGGCTGCACAGTAGTTCTGAATTCTGAATTCTAGATGTTGATTTTTCAATTGCCCCACCCGCCCGCGAGGGGAGGGGGGGTGAAAATTCAATATTGAGAATTAAGAACTGAGAATCGAGAATTCAGGACCTCGAGACCTCGTGCCGCCCCCGGCTCGCCAGCCTCCGAAGAACCGCCAACCACCGGGCGGCGAGTGGAATCCCCGCCGGGGGACACTCGTCGAGCTTGGGCAGAGGCGCGTCGTCGGGATAACACCTCTGGAGGTCGCCCCTCGGCGGTGTGCCCTCGTTGCGGAGAAGCTCGTCGAGGATGAGATCGATGGTTTCCTCGGGGAGCTTTTCCAACTCGTGCTCGTACCACCGCTGCACCGCGAGTAGATCCTCGGGATCCACGCCGCCGTGCCGGGCTGCGATCTCGATGAAGACGTCGGTGGGTGTGGGCATGCCGTGCTCCCTCCTCAGCGCAGGTTGTCGAGCGAGCGACTCGCCTCGACCGCGGAGTCGACCGTGTAATAGCAGTAGCGCCCATCGCTCGGGCTGAACAACCGTCGGGGGCCGGGCGGGAGTTTCGTGTTTTCGGGAAGAACAGTCATTCCTCGACGTTGATACCAGTCGAGCAGGGCGCCGCCGCCCTCCTCGTCGGCGTGCAGGCCCACTCGGCCATGGCCTCGGTGATTGAAGGAGTGCGTTACCGCCACATCCAGGGTGATGCTCCCCAGGGCCTTGGGGAGCCGATCTTCGGAGAGCCCGTACTCGGGCAAGCTGAGGAGTGCCTGTGTGGGTGCGGTGGTCAGATACCACGTGAAGGTGCTCCGCTTGGAGTGGTCGTCAAACGCGGGATTTCGCCCGAGAAGCAGAGTCATGGCGCACGGCACGAAGTCTCCGGCTCGGGTGTTTTCCAAACCCACCGAGTAGCCCACCGGACGCTTCGCCATCACCTTTCCCGCAACTCTGGTGAAGGGCACATACAGATTCCAGTTCCAGTCGTCGTCTACCCGATCGCGGTCCTCGTCGATGATGGGCTGGACCCGGGAGTGCCACCACAACGCGTGGGCCGACGTCAGCGGGGACACCCGCAGATTGATCGTGCCGCCGCCCGCGGTGGGAGCGCGCTTGATGAATCCGACTCCGGTCCAGGTTCTCAGTGCCATGGCGTGGGGTCAGTGTAGCGCCTTCCGCACGCCCGCCCAGATACAAGATTCAAGATTCAAGATGCAAGATGCAAGATGCAAGATCCCCCTTCCGCCCCGGGGGGGCCTTGGTGGGGCGGCTGTCCCGGCTGCACAGTCGATTCAAATTTTGAATTTGAATTGCCCCGACCCACCGGGGCGGGGGAAAGTGGGAATTCAAAATTGAAAATTGAGAACTGAGAATTCAGGATCTCAGGACCCGTCGTCCAACACCTCGGTCTCGGCCTTTCGCTCGTCGCCGCTGGCGATGCGATCCCGCATATCGTGGAGAAACTGGCGGAAATCGATGTACTCGGACAGCTTGGAACGGGGCACGAAGATCGTCGAGCTGGCGTCGTCGATCGCCCGCAGCTCGGCGACAAGCTCAACGCGGTCCGTGCCGGCGGCGTCGGCCTTTTCCACGGCCTCGAGCCTCTTGTACAGACCCACGAGCCGGATCTTGGTCCACGTCTGCATGGCGACCGGCAGGACCTTGACGAGAATGAACGCGAGGGCGCACAGCGGCAGAACCACGAATCCGAAGTGATTCAGCGCCCTGGCGAGAGCGTACGGCAGCTGACGAGAAAGGCCGGTTTCGCCCTGGTCATAGTAGCGATTGGCCGCTCTTTTCAATGGTAGGGACACTCCGACCCGGCTCGGGAAGGTGGCGCTGGATGCGAAGACGTTCCCCTCGTCATAGAAGCTGGCCGCCGAACTCAGGAGCAGCGGCACGACGGCAGGATGAAGCGAGTCGCGGGTGACGAGGTTGGTCGTGGCGGACAGCAACTGGGTGTCGTGCGGCGGCACGTTGCGGACGAGGTCGAAGACTCCCTCGGGCGCCACTAGCTTTGTGAGACCTGGAAACAGTGCGACGTAGGCATCCGCTCTCGCAAAGGACAGCAGCCCGACGCGATCGTCGTGGAGCAACTTCTCGACGGCCGGCGAGACGGGCACGCCCATGACAAAAGCGCCTTGGATTCTTCCTCCGAGCAGGGCGTCGGTTGTTTCCTTCACAGGCTGATCCCCGACCCCGACGATGCTGACCGTATCGGCAATACCGTTGGCTGCCAAAAACTGTTTGGCCATCCAGTTGACCACGGTGTCGTCGTCGCCGGTGGACAGCGTGAGCACTGCACAATCTCTCAGGCTGTGGACCTCCAAATCGGACCGGAAAAAGAACCACAGCGGCTCGTAGGCGACGCTGCCGAGAGAGACGAGGTGCTCAACGTCTATTGGAGGGTCCACAGCCCGCTCGAGATTCGACGGTACGAATGCAACGGTGGCCTCGGCGCCGTCCACCAGGCGTTGGAGGTTGTCCAACCCGCCATCTGTGACCACCAACTCCGTCTCCAGCCCACGGCTTCTCAGTTCGGCGGCGTACCGTTTCCCAATCTCGTGGTAGTTCCCGCCCTCGGGTCCTGTTAACAAGACGATTTTCTTGGGCAGGGACGGCTGGATGACCACCAGTGATACGAAGAGGACGGCGACAATCGCCGCCCGAGCCGCCCACTTTTCGATGGCGTTCACCCGGTTTTCTCGGTCGACGGAGCTGGGTGTCGTCATGATCCATACCTCGTGACGAAGAGTGTAGCGCGCCAAGCCTCCCGGCCCCCGTGGAGAAAGGAACAAGGAACAGGGAGCACCCCCCACCCTCCCGGAGCGCCCTTGCGGAGCGGCCGTCTCGGCTTCACAGTCGATTCAAATTTTGAATTCTGAATGGTGAATTTTGAATTGCCCCGAACCACCGGGGCGGGGGAAAGTGGGAACCCAAAATTGAGAACTGAGAACTGAGAATTCAGGACCTCGAGACCTCGTGCCGGCTTCAGGTGGCCATCGGGTACAATTCGCCTCGTGAGGGTTGTGAGGATCTTCGTGTTCGCAGTTGTCGCCTGCATGGCGTGGATGGTGGGTCTGGCGGCCGACCCGGCTGGAGGTGTTGAGGCCTCCATCGATGCCGACGTCATTCTCCAACAGACAGAAAACCTGAGGCCCGAAGTGCTCGATCTCGCCCTGGCGGCCTACCACCGGGCCGTTGATGAAGGCCAGGTGGCGCAGGAGCGGTTGACGATCATCGACTATGAGCTGCCCTCCTACTTCAAGAGGCTCTGGGTCATCGACATGGCATCCGGCCGGTTGATCTATGAGGAGTGGGTCGCCCACGGTATGGGCAGCCCGAGAGGGTCGGGCGGCGACATGGAGCGGGCGCTGAGCTTTTCCAACGACCATGGAACCCGAAAGTCCAGCATCGGGATGTACCGCACCGCCGAGACCTATCAAGGAAAACATGGCTACACGCTCAAGCTCGATGGTCTCGAGCCCGGGATCAACCACCGTGCCCGGGAACGCGCCATCGTCATCCACGGCGCCAACTACGTCACCGCCGACCGCGCCGAGGACCGGCTCATCGGGAGGAGCTGGGGTTGCCCAGCGGTTCGGCCAGCAATCTCGGAGGAGCTCATCGACGCCATCAAGGGCGGGTCGGGGGTGTGGATCTACTACCCCGATCAGGAGTGGCTCGAGAGTTCGGCGTTTTTGGATCGGATCCGGGCGGGTTTCTCACCGGTCGCAAAGACCATCGAGGCAGGGAGCCAATCTCCGACCGAGCCATAAGCCTCGGCCTGATCCCTCCTTTCAGCCGCCACATGTTCCGAGGTCCGGGTTTCGAGTTCCCCGCCCACCCGCCCAGGTATGAGGAACAAGGAACACGGAACAAAGAGCACCCCCGACCACCCGGGAGCAAGGAACAGGGAGCACCCCCACCCACCCAGAGGGCTATTGTGGAGCGGCCGTCTCGGCTGCATCCCAAGACCCAAAGACGCCAAGACCTCAGGGCCACCGGGCGGGTGGGGGATAATCCGGAACCCGGAACTCGGAATTCGGAACCACAATGGAACTCATGAGCCTCGGGCGACTCTAAACTGGTGCCATGGGAAAAACGCACACATCACGCCGTGTCGCCCTGATCTCCAGTCTGCTCGCCGTCGCCGCCATTGCCGCGGGGTTGCATCCAACGCCTGCGCCGGAGGAGGATGGCGCACAGATCGTCGCGGTGGAGGCCGACCAGGTGGATTGGAAAGTGGTCGAGAAACTGGTCTCGGAACAGAAGTTCCAGGCGGCTGCCGATGCGGTGGCCGAGATCCGCCGGACTGCCGCCGAAGCTGGCAATGGGGAAGAGTGGACCCGCGCCCTGGTGGAAGAGGTCCAGCTCCGCACGGCTCTACACGGCTACGAAACCTCGGTCCGATTTCTACACGAGCAAGAGTGGCCCGATGATCCGACCTCTCGAGCGATCCTGGATCTCTTTTACGCTCGATCGCTGGTGACCTACGCCCAGGTCTACTCGTGGGAGATCCGGGGCCGCGAGCGGGTCGCTTCGGATGACGATGTGGACCTCAAACGTTGGACCTTGGATCAGATCGTCGCCGAGGCCAACCGCGCTTTCGGGCGTTTGTGGTCGGAGCGCGAAGCGTGGGGTGACGCCTCTCTCGGCGACATGTCCCGCTACATCGATCAGAACTCCTACCCGCCGAGAATCCGCGGCACGTTGCGAGACGCGGTGTCCTACATGTGGGTGGGTTTGCTGGCCGACTCGTCCCTGTGGCGTGCCGGTCAGACCAACGAACTCTATACACTCGATCTCGCAGCCCTGATGGAAGGATTGCCTGGAGCATCGGACACTGTTGATCTGTCCGATCCCCGTGTCCATCCCGTGGAGAAGATCGCCGCCGTCCTGGGTGATCTCGAGCGATGGCACGGCAAAAACGGCGAACCCGAGGCTGCCCTGGAGGCCCGGCGCGAACGCCACGTTCGGCTGCACAGTGCCTTCTCCAGTGGCCACGACCGACGCAGAATCCGGGAGAGTCTGGAAGCGACCCAGACCGCGTTCGACCGCAGCCTGCCGTGGTGGTCCATGGGTCAGGCCACTGTCGCCGAGTTCCTGCGAACCGAGGATCAGGCCGACTCCTTGATCCAAGCTCGGGAGCAGGCTCTCGCCGGCGCCGAACGCCATCCCGAAACCGTGGGCGGTCAACGCTGCAACCACATCGTGGCCGGCATCGAGGCACCTTCCTACGGTATGGAGGCCATGGCCCTTGACGGCGCTGGTCGGCGTTCCATCAGGGTCACCCACCGCAATCTTCCGACCGTCCACTTCCGGGCCTATGGCTTTGATCTCTTTGAAGAGGTGACCTCCGGTGAGGACTACAACCTCCTGCCCCGCGATCGAGAGGTCTCGGAGTGGATCGAGGGCCGTGAACCCATTGCCCAGTGGTCGATCGAGCTTCCCGCCACGCCCGACTACCGCAACCACGCGACCTATGTGACCCCGCCGTTGCAAGGGCCCGGCGGCTACGTTGTGGTGGCTTCGGCGAGAGGCGACTTCCGGTTCGAGGCCAACCAAATGGTCGGCCTCAATATGGTGATCGGCGATTTGGTCATGGTCACCCGCCGGATCGAGGGAGGCTGGGAGGTGACCGCACGGTCGGGCGGCAGCGGGCTGGCTGTGGCCGATGCCGAAATTTCGCTCTACCAGGCCGACTGGCGGCGTGGGCATGTGCTCCAAGACCGAAAGACCACCGGCATCGACGGCCGGGTGCGTTTCACATCGTTCGCCGGACAACACGATCGCTATTTTCTGTTCGGGCGGTGGCGCGACAACGTCGCCGTGGATCAGAGCTTTCTCTATGGTTTTACAGACTCCGGACGATCTCTCGGCAGCGGCGCCTTTGTCTACACCGACCGCTCGGTCTACCGGCCGCAGCAGACCATCCACTGGAAGGTGGTGGCGTACGAGGGTGGGGGCGAGAAAGCCCAGTACCGTACGTCGCCGAGGACGCAGCTGAACGTGGACCTGGTGGACGCGAACAACGAGACGGTCGCATCTGAGACCGTGACCACTAACGCCTTCGGATCGGCCTCCGGCGAGTTCGCGATCCCACCTGGACGGCTGCTCGGTCTGTGGCGGCTGCGCGCATCTGTCGGCGGCCAATCCCAGGTCCGGGTCGAGGAGTACAAGAGACCGACCTTCGAGGTGACGATCAAGGAGCCCGTGGAGCCCCTGCGTCTCAACCGGCCGGCGGCGCTGACCGGATCCGCCAACTACTACTTCGGTCTGCCCGTGGCGACGGGGGAGGTGGCGTGGCGAGTGACCCGAGAGCCCCGTTACCCCCGCTGGTGGTACTGGTGGGGGACGCCCCCCGGATCAGAGACGGTGGTGGTGGCGTCCGGCTCCACCGGGCTCGACGCCGACGGCGGCTTTGAGATCGAATTCACTCCGTCGGCCGACGAGCGGGAGGCCGAGACCGAGGGCATGAGCTATCTCTACCGGCTGAGCGCCGAGATCACCGACGAGGGCGGCGAGACCCGGTCGGCGAAACGGCTTTTCCGCCTCGGATTTGTTGCCGTTGAGGCCCGCATCGATGCCGCGGTGGGGTTCTTCTCCGCCGATCAACCCGTGGAACTGTCAGTTTTGCGGACCGATCTCGACGGAACGCCCGTCGCCGGCACCGGCGCGTGGCGCCTGGTGCGGTTGATCCAGCCGAAACGGACGCTCCTGCCAGCCGATCAGCCCCTTCCAGTTCCGCCCGGTCGGACCGATTTTGTCCGCACCGATGGCGATGGCATGAGGCCGCGTTGGAGCACCGATTTCACGCCCGAGGCCGTGATGGCTTCGTGGCCTGAGGATCGAAAGGTGGGGGATGGGACGCTGAGTCACGGCGACGACGGCTCGGCCAGCGTCACGGTAGGCCGCCTCAAGTCAGGCGTCTACAGGCTCCACTACGAGACCGTGGATGCCTTCGGTGCCGCCTTCCACACCAGCCGAGACCTGGTGGTGGCCGACCGGAGACAGTATGACCTGGCGTTGCCGGCGAACCTGATGTTTGAGCGGTCCTCGGTGCCGGTCGGGGAAACGGCGCGGCTGCTCGTGGGCTCCGGCCTCAAGGACCAGGAGATGGTCTTGGAGATATTTCGGGATGGCCGCCGCACCTCCCGCGAGATCCTCCATGCCGGTCACAACGACGGGATCATCGAAATCCCCGTCACCGAGGCCGATCGTGGCGGCTTTGGGGTGGCCCTGACAGTGCTGAGGGACCACCAGCTGGTGCGGCGAACCACCTCGGTCTTCGTGCCATGGGATGACCGTCGACTTACGCTCGAGTTTGCGAGCTTCCGCGACACCCTGCGCCCAGGAGCCCGGGAGACATTCCGCGTGACCGTGCGCGGCAACGACCAGGCCGAGGTGAACGCGGGAACGGCCGAACTGCTGGCCTACATGTACGATCGGTCGCTGGATATCTTCGCCCCGCACGCCCCTCCCGACCCGCTCTCGCTCTACCCGAACAGGACCGCCGTGGGACAGCTGCAAGTGACACTCGGGCCGGCACCGCACGCCTGGCACTGGAGCCGTTCGTTCGGCACTCTTCCGGGTTACCCCCACCTCACTGACGATCGGCTGAAGGTCCTTGACGGATACGGCATCGGCGGCATGGGCCGGCGGGGCTTTGGTTACGCCAAGTCGGGCCGGCTCGAAATGCGGTCGGCGCCGGCGTCGGTGGCCATGGCCGACGCGGCCGCACCTCGGGAGGAGGGCGAGCGCGATGAGGTGCTTTCCCTGGAAGAAAAGACCACCGCCAACGTGGCGGAGGAACCACCGGCCGACGAGGGCGTGGAACTTCGGGAGAACTTCTCCGAGACCGCCTTCTTTGAACCCCATTTGCTGCTCGACGCCGATGGGACCGCCACCGTGGAGTTCGAGGTGCCCGATTCGGTGACCGAGTGGAACGTTTGGGTCCACGCCGTCACCACCGACCTCCGCGCGGGTTCGATCCAGAAACAGACCCGCTCCGTGAAGGAGTTGATGGTCAGGCCCTACCTGCCGCGATTCCTGCGCGAGGGTGACCGCGCCGCCATCCGCGTGGTGGTCAACAACGCCGGAGAATCAAGGCTCGAAGGTGGGTTGGACTTCGAGATCACGGATCCCGATACCGGCGAAGACCTGCGCGGGCTGTTTGGCCTCGATCCTGATGCCGCGACTCAAGTCGCCTTCTCGGTGGACCCAGGTCAGGGCACCACCCTCGAGTTCCCGGTGGTCGTGCCGGCTCGGATCGGCACCGTGGCATTCACTGCGACCGCTCAAGCGGGGTCGTTCTCCGATGGAGAGCGGCGACCGCTGCCGGTTCTGCCCGGTCGTATGCACCTTGCCCAGTCGCGGTTCGTCACCCTGCGTGACGCCGACCGGCGCGAGCTCGACTTCGCCGATATGCGCGCCGACGACCCGACCCTGATCAACGACCAGCTGGTGGTCACAGTGGACGCCCAGCTGTTCTACTCGGTGCTCAGCGCCCTGCCGTACCTGGTCAACTACCCCTACGAGTGCACCGAGCAGACGTTGAATCGATTTCTGTCCACCGGCATTCTCACGTCGCTCTACGACCGCTACCCTTCGGTGGCGCGGATGGCGGAGAAGTTCTCCCAGCGCGACACGCGGCTGGAGACCTGGGAAAACACTGACCCGAACCGCAAGATGACGCTCGAGGAAACGCCGTGGCTGCAGACCGCCCGAGGCGGCAGCGAGGAGCCCGACGATCTGATCAACGTTCTCGATCCCCGCATTGCTGGCGCCCAGCAGCGGGCGGCGCTCGCCAAATTGCAGCAGGCCCAGACCTCGCTCGGTGCCTTCCCGTGGTTCCCGGGCGGGCCGCCGTCCCCGTACATGACGCTGTACATCTTGTACGGCTTCTCCAAGGCGTTGGAGTTCGGCGTCGAGGTGCCGCGGCCGATGGTTCAGCGGGCCTGGGGCTACATGCACCGCCACTATGTGAACGAGCTTGTGGATTTGATGATCTCCGGCGACTGCTGCTGGGAGACCATCACCTTCCTCAACTACGTTCTGTCCAACTATCCCGACGAGTCGTGGACCGGTGGGGTATTCACCGCCGATGACCGACAGCGCATGCTCGAATTCTCGTTCCGCCACTGGAAGCAGCATCAGCCCTTGCTCAAGGGCTACCTGGCCCTGACTCTGGAGCGCGCCGGTCGCCACGAGGATGCCGTTCTGGTCTTCGACTCGGTGATGGACTCGGCCAAGACCGAGCGCGATCTGGGGACCTACTGGGCTCCCGAGGACCGCGCATGGCTCTGGTACAACGACACCATCGAGTCGCACGCCATGGCGCTACGTACGCTGACCGAGCTCGAGCCCGACGACGGCCGGCGCCACGGCCTGGTTCAGTGGCTGATGCTCAACAAGAAGCTCAACCACTGGGAGTCGACCCGGGCCACCGCCGAGGTGATCTACTCGCTGGTCCACTATCTGGAGCACGAGGGACAGCTCGGCCAGCGTGAGGACCTGACGGTCACGGTCGGCCCGATCCGGCGGACCTTTGTCTTCGAGCCCGACGAGTACACCGGCGCCCGCAACCGTGTGATCGTGCCGGGGCCAGAGGTGGATCCCGAAACCATGTCCACGGTGGTGGTAGAAAAGGGCTCCGACGGCTTCGCCTTTGCTTCGGCCACCTGGCATTTCTCCACTGAGAAACTGCCCGAGGAGGCGCGCGGTGATCTATTCGGCGTCACCCGAAGGTATTTCAAACGTAGCAACATCGGCGATGAATGGGTCCTCGAACCCATGGTGGACGGGACCGTCCTCGAACCCGGTGACCAGGTCGAGGTCCAGTTGTCGATCCGCGCAAAGCACGCCGCTGAGTATGTCCATCTGCGCGACCCCCGCGGTGCCGGTTTCGAGCCCGAAAAGCTCACCTCGGGATGGCGTTGGGATCTCGGTATCTCGGCCTATGAGGAGATCCGCGATTCGGGGACCAACTTCTTTATCGAGTGGCTGCCGGCCGGCGAGTACACCCTGAGTTACCGGCTCCGCGCATCCATGGGCGGCGCCTTCAGGGTCGGTCCTGCAACGTTGCAGTCCATGTACGCGCCGGAGTTCACGGCATATTCGGCCGGCCACCGGCTCGAGATCGATTGAGGTAACGATGATCCGGCGTCTTGATGAGACCGATCTCGAGGTACTCATTGCCATCCGGAGGGAGGCGCTCGTTACCGACCCGCGCTCTTTCACCGCCTCGCCCGGTTCCGACCCGGGACTCGATCACGAATTTGTACGGGCATCTATGGCCGAAAAGTCGACCCAGGCGTATTTGGGAGCCTTTGATCCCGACTTGATCGGTATGGCCGGTGTGTATCGGTACTCGAAGGAGAAGGAGAGACACAGGGCAGGTGTGTGGGGCATGTATGTCCGGCCCTCCCACCGCGGGCGGGGCCACGGTTCAGCGTTGCTCGCGGCGGCCATCGACTTTGGCCGCTCGTTGTCGGGCGTGACCCATCTCTGTTTGTGCGTCAGTGAGACCGCCGACGCCGCCATGCACCTCTATGAACGATTCGGGTTCATCACCTGGGGCCGGGAACCCGCAGCTCTGAAGGTGGACGGCGTTTTGGTGGACGTCAGGCACATGGTGCTTGCGCTGAACGAAGAACGAAGAAAGACAGATTTCCGCCCACGCGGAGCCGGGGCGGGTGGGAGCCCGAATTTCGGACCTGGAGCATAGAGACGGTAACGGGCTCGGGCTCGGGCTCGGGCTCGGGAATGGGAACGGGTGGGCGGGGGTGCTCCTTGTTCCCTGTTTCCTGGTCCTTGCTGCGGGGCGGGTGGGTGGGGGTCCTGAACCCTGAACCCGGAACTTGGAACCCGGAACCCATTCGTTCAGGGAGCAGTAGACTGGCTGGGATGGGATCTCAGAAGATCACTGGCCGCAGGGCCGTCGTAGCTGGTCTGCTCGTCATCGGGCTCGCGGTTGCGGTTGGCTTCGGGTGCGGCCACCCGAACGAGAGCGGGGATCTCCAGCCAACCGCCGTCGCCGGCGACGAAGCGGCTGCCGGCGAGGTCGCCGACGGTTTGTTCGTGTGGGGACACGAGGTGCGGTCTTTTCGGCCGTGTGGGTCGGAGATGGAATTGTGGGTCGTCGGGGCGCCAGAGGTCATGGATCCGCTGGTTGCCGAACAGCGGAAGCTCACCGACGGGCCCTATCAACCGGTGTATGTGCGGTTGGTGGGTGAGGTGTCCGGGCCGCCTGAGGATGGATTCGGCGCGGACTACGATGGCACGTTCGGAGTTCGGGATGTGTTGGAAGTCCGACCGGCCGCCGTCACCGACTGTCGCGTGCATGACCTGGGGCCGCAGTGAACAGACAATCGAATGGAGGCGATGTGGAACCGGTCAGTCTGGCAGAAAAACTGGCGTCATTCGACGATCACTGGAATCCGAGGATCGTCGGCGAACTCAACGGCCAGCACGTCAAGCTCGCCAAGTTCCGGGGCGAATTCGTGTGGCACAACCACGCTGACGAGGACGAGCTGTTCATGGTGCTGCGCGGGTCATTCGAGATGCTGTTTCGTGATCGGACGGTGACGGTGGGCGAGGGTGAATTCCTGATCGTTCCCAGAGGTGTGGAACACTGCCCCCGCGCAGAAGAGGAGGTTCATGTGTTGCTTTTCGAACCGGCGGGGACCGTCAACACCGGAACCGCGGGCGGTGAACGGACGGTCTCCGACCTCGAGCGGATCTGATCGCCATGCTCCACATCTTCGTGGACGCCGATGCCTGCCCGGTCAAATCAGAGATCTACCGTGTGGCGAAACGCTGTGGGCTCGATGTGACCCTGGTGGCGAACTCCAGAATGCGGATTCCGGAAAGCAGGAGAGTGCGTCTCGAGGTGGTGGAGGCTGGGTTTGATGCCGCTGACGACTGGATCGTCGAACACGTGGACGTGGAGGATATCGTCGTCACATCGGATATTCCACTGGCGAGCCGGTGCCTCGCCAAGGGCGCCAGGGTCCTCGGTTCCACCGGAAAGCCTTTCACCGACGCCAATATCGGACCGGCCTTGGCAACCCGCGATCTCATGTCGGAGTTGCGCGACTTTGGTGAGATGGGCGGTGGCCCGCCGCCGCTCGGCAAGCGCGATCGGTCTCGATTTCTGCAAGAGCTCGATAAGATCGTCCAGATGATTCGTCGTGATCAGAGGTGTTTATGAGTGGACATCAGTATGAAGCCGAGCGACGTGCCAGAATAAAACCACGTGGGGAACACGAGCCGCCGGCGGCCACTGCGAAGTGGGGCTGGCGGTACCACCACCTCGGGATTCCCACCGATGAGCACCGGCCCGGCGAGGTCTTTCTGGCAGATCTCGGAATGCACGTTTCTGGGTTTTCAACCAGTCCCTACGGAGTGGAGTGGATGCGGTTCGAGTCTGGAAGCCCGGTTCACGAGCTCATCCGGACCGTGCCGCACATCGCCTTTGAGGTGGACGATCTCGAGGCGGCTTTGGTGGGGGAGACCCTGCTGGGAGAGCCGTCCTCTCCGATGGAGGGTGTGAGGGTCGCCATGATTCTGCACAACGGCATGCCCGTAGAGCTTCTCGAGTTTGATTGCCCGGGAAAGGATGAGGGTTCATGACGGTGATCGGATTGGTTGGCAGCCCGCGCAAAGGCGGTAATACAGACATCCTTGTGGACGCCGTGCTGGAGGGCGCGCGAGGCAATGATCATCAGGCCTCGAAGGTGTATCTCCAAGGTCAGAATATCGGCACCTGCATCGACTGCCGTGGGTGCAAGAAGGAGCCCTTCCAGTGCATCGTTGTGATGATGGTCAGGGGGATCGCGTGACCAATCGAGAGGCATGGAACGCCGACAGCGACCACTACCAGGGACGCCACGCCTCAGATCTGGGCGAGCGGCCGTTGGCTTGGGGGGTGTGGCGGATTCCCGAATCGGAGCTGAATGTTCTTGGCGACGTGAAGGGCCGGGACATTCTGGAGTATGGCTGCGGTGCGGCCCAATGGTCCATCGCACTGGCGGCAGCGGGGGCACGACCGGTGGGCGTCGATCTTTCCGATCGGCAATTGGTTCACGCCAGGCGTCTCGCCCGGGAGGCCGGTGTCCACGTTCCTCTGATCCAAGCCGACGGCGAGCTGCTTCCATTTGGGAATGCCTCCTTCGATGTGATCTTCTGCGATCACGGGGCCATGACCTTTGGCAACCCGGAGTGCACCGTGGCCGAGGCGAAACGGCTTCTGAGACCCGGCGGGGTACTGGCCTTCTGCCTGGCGACGCCTTGGTTGGATGTGTGCTGGGATTCAACGAAACGGGCCGTGACCGACCGTCTCGTCGAGGACTACTTTGGGCTTGGATTGATGGAGTATGACGGTAAGACCTACTACCAGTTCGGCTATGGCGAGTGGATCCGGCTGTTCCGTGAGCATGATTTCGTGGTGGAGGACCTGATCGAAATCCAGGCGCCCCTCGACCAGGAGACGACCTATGAGGATTTCGTTCGCCATGAATGGGCTCGCAGATGGCCGGCAGAACAGATCTGGAAGGTCCGCAAGCCGTGAAGTCATACTCCTGGGTAATCTTTGATGCCGACGGCACGCTCTTTGACTTCGAACGCGCGGAGCGATCCGCGCTCGAGCGGACCCTGGGCTCGTTCGAGGTGGGGCTCTCACCGGAGATCTACGCAGCCTACCGGGCGATCAGTCTCGATCTGTGGTCGAGCTTCGAGCGCGGGGAAATCGACTCGCAGCGGCTCAGGGTCGCCAGATTCGAGAGACTCATCGGTGACTTGCGGCTCGATTTGAACCCCGCGGACGTCAGTTTGCGCTACATTCGCAACCTCGGAAGCGAGAGGCGATTGCTGCCGGAAGCGGAAGCGATCGTCGAACGCCTGGCAGCTGATTTTCGACTGTTACTTGCCACCAACGGCATCGCCGACGTCCAACGGAGGCGGTTCGAGGGCTCGGTCATCAGGCGCCACTTTGCCGACATCCTGATCTCGGACGAAATCGGTGTGGCCAAGCCTGATCCAAGGTATTTCGACGAGGCCTTTGCAAGAATGGGCAACCCGGCCCGATCCGAGGTGCTGATGGTCGGGGACAGCCTGACCTCTGACATCGCCGGTGGTGCCGGCTACGGCATCGATACCTGCTGGTTCAACCCCGGCAATATGAGTAACGGATCGGAGCCAGGGCCGACCTATGTGATCGGCAGGTTGACGGAGCTCTTCGGGATCGTGGGGGCGACGCGCAACGACTGAAAAAAGAGAACCGGAGGATAGGTGGACATCAAGACGATACTTGCCGGGGCGCTGCTCGGCATGTCGGTGATTGCGTGTGGTCCAGCCCCACCGCCAGAGCCCGAACTCGACCAGTCAGCGATAATCGTTTTTGTCCACGGGGCGTGGGGTGGCGGATGGCAGTTCCACAAGGTCGAGCCGCTCGTGCAGAAAGCCGGCTTCACCGTCTACCGGCCCACGTTGACTGGTCTCGGTGAGAGGGTCCATCTGGCGAGACCCGAGATCGACCTTTCGACCCACATCGAGGACATCGTCAAGGTCTTCGAATTTGAAGATCTCTCGGACGTCGTTCTGGTCGGGCACAGTTACGGCGGCATGGTGATCGCCGGAGTCGCCGAGAGGGTTCCCCACCGGATTGCACAGCTGATTTACTTTGACGCCGTGGTGCCCCGCGACGGGGAGTCGGTCATGGACCTGGTGGGAGATCGACTGGACCGAATGGCCGTGGCGGGAGGCGCTGGCGGAGAGCCCTGGGAACTCGTGCCGCTGTGGGTGGAGGAGGGAAGAAACCCTCCGGTGGACGTGCCGCAGCCCGTGGCGACCTTCACCGAGCCCATCGCTCTCGGAAACCCTGACGTCGAGTTGATTCCCACCACCTTTCTGCTCACGGTCGAAGCGGGTCAAACACGTGATGACTTCGACGCCATGGCGGACCGGGCGCGATCCCGTGGCTGGCCGGTGATCACCATGGAGGGCGGTCACAACCCCTATTGGTTCCAGCCCGACGCCTTTGTGGAGGTGCTGCTGGGAATCGTGGATTCGGGACCGGCGAAACGGGGCCCGGCGCCGGAATGAGGATCGAAAGCTGACGCTCGGCGGATTCCCAGGTACAGTGGGCGGGCGTATCGGACAGTGAAGTCAGGAGCGGGCCGACCCAGCTCCACCAAAAGCGCCTGAAAGGGAACGACGATGAAGATCGTGCCGCCCAACAGAGTGAGTCGCAACTACACGCAGACCATCTGCCGCCCGCCCGATGAGGTCTTTCCGCTGCTCTGCCCGGTACGGGAGGCGGAGTGGGTCAACGGCTGGGAGCCGAAGGTGGTGGTGACGGCATCGGGTTTCGCCGAACCGGGCTGCATTTTCGTCACCCCAGGCCTGCCGCAGGATGCTGTCTGGATTATGACCGGCTACGACAACGAGAAATACTTGATGGAGATCACCAAGGTCATCCCAGGGGTTGTTGTCGGGACGATCGTCGTCCAGCTCAGGTCCGACGGAAATGACTCCACACTGGCCGACATTACCTACACCTACACCGCCATCAGCGACTATGGCGACCGGATGCTCGAGGAGTTTTCGGTGGAACACTTCACCGCGTTTATGGAGACCTGGGAGAACGAGCTCAATCACTTCCTGACCACCGGCATTCAGCTCGATCTCGGGTGATTTTGACGAACAGCCCGTGAAGCGTGTGCTGCTTCTGCTCTGTGACGGCGTCGAGATCCTCGAGGCCGCAGCCTTCTACGACGTGCTCGGCTGGGCTTCCGAGTCGGGGTCGGAGCGCATCGAGGTCGTAACGGCGGGTCTGCGCACACCGGTGCGCTGCACCTTTGGCCTGCCGCTCGTTCCCGACCGGATGATCCACGAGGTGGCCGCGGAGGATTTTGACGCTGTCGCGGTGCCGGGAGGATTCGGAGAATACGGTTTCTACGATGAGGCCCTGTCCGAGGGGGTGGGTGATCTGATCCGTCGGTTCGACGAGCTCGGTCGGCCCATCGCCTCCATCTGCGTTGGTGCGCTGCCGGTGGCCGCCAGTGGCGTCCTCGAGGGCCGTTGC
Source organism: uncultured Holophagae bacterium (assembly GCA_963797055.1). GTDB lineage: Bacteria > Acidobacteriota > Thermoanaerobaculia > Thermoanaerobaculales > Sulfomarinibacteraceae > FEB-10. The sequence continues at coordinate 108,102 of CAWCOD010000019.1, read as the reverse complement.
GCCACCACCTACCACCTGATGGGGAGCCAACGGCGGGATCAGCTGGCGGCCTTTGGCGCGGAGGTCGTGGACGGGCCGATCGTGCGCGACGGCAACATCATCACTTCCACCGGACCGGCCACCGCAGTGGATGTGGCGTTTGGTCTTTTGGAGGACCTCACCAACGTTTCAAACGCGGCGCGGATTCGACACCTGATGGGATTCGGTGCGAAGGAAGACGCCGCCCCCCCGGCCTGATGGAGGACAGATGCTCGACCACTTGATCATGACCGTGTCCGAATTCGAGAGCAGCCGAAATTTCTACGCCAAATGTCTGGAGCCGCTCGGTTACGAGGTGGTAATCGAGTTCGGGCGGGCCGTGGGATTCGGGGTTGGAGGCAAGCCGGAGTTTTTCATCCGTGCCGGAGCCGCGGTGGATCCCACCATACACATCGCCTTTGCTTGCGACGACCACGAGACGGTCAACCGTTTCCACGAGGCTGCTATGGCCGCAGGGGGAAGGGACAACGGCGCGCCCGGCTTGAGACCCGAGTATCATGCCAACTACTACGGAGCCTTCGTATTCGATCCGGACGGCCACAACATCGAGGCGGTCTGTCACAGGGACCTCTGACCGGAGGTGGAGGCGGACAGGATTTCGACGACACCGTGATTGAAGGGTTCGGGCTTGTGAATACGACTGGGAGCGGGTGATGGACCAGGCTCAATTGGCCGAGTCGCTGTCGAGGACCCTGCTGTTGCTGGTCGTGGTCGTGGTCGTTTCCTACCCGGTGGCGGTGTGGCGGCTGCGGCAGTTTCACGAAGCTTCGTGGCGCGACTTGGGCGAGCCCAGGCTCTTTGGGTCGTTCTTGGCCCCCTCCACCTGGCGGCTGACCTGGTTCGCCCTCTCTTTCCGTCACCTGCGGCTCGACGATCTGACCCTCAGCCTGGCCTGCGTAGGTTTCACCCTTGCGGTGTTTTCGCTGCTCGCCGCCGGCGTCGGTCTGGTGTTGTGGAAAGTCAATGGAGGATAGCCGGAGAATTCAGAGCGGAGGAGTACAACATGAGATTCCTGCTCAGGCAAAAACGGGCCATGATCGGGCACACCATCACTGTCAAGGTCACTGCCGGCACGGCCGAGGAGATCAAGCGAGTCACCATCTCCCTCGACGGGCGCAAGATCGACAGTGAGACCCTCAGCCCACCGGAGGTGCAGTTCGAAAGAATCTTCAATCAGGTCGGCGGCGCCGGTCCGGGCCAGGACCACGTGTTGATCGTGCGGGCCACCAATTCCGAAGGCGACACCAAGGTGGCGAGTCACCGCTGGAACGACGTGGTTTAGGCATGAAAACGCCATCGCGCGCGGGCGTGTTCTTTATCCTGGGCCTCGCCTTTCTTCCTCTCGGGCTCGCTGGCCAACCGGCCTTCGTCGGCATCGGCGCGGTCATGCTTGTCGTCGGGATGACCCAGATCTTGGGAGAACGGTCCGGGACCGACAGGAAGGACGAGTAAGGCGTGTACAGGAACACGCAGTTTGGGACTCTGACCGTGGTTTCGGTGGTTGCGGCCATCGCCGTGCTGGTGTTGATCACCGTGAATACCGGGTGGCACCCCGTGTCCATAGGCGTTCTGGCAATTATGGTGATTCTGTTGTTTCTCTTTTATTCACTGACCGTGACCATTGATCGACACGAACTCCGGTGTTTCTTCGGGCCGGGTCTCATCCACCGTCGGTTCGGTCTGGCCGAGATCGTCGCCGCGGTCCCGGTCCGGAACCGGTGGTACTACGGTTGGGGGATTCGGCTGACGCCCAGCGGTTGGATGTTCAACGTCTCGGGTCTGGATGCCGTGGAGCTCGAACTGGTTTCCGGAACCCGATTTCGGATCGGGACCAATGAGCCCGACGAGCTGGTACGGGCCATCGAACAGGCGAAAGCGATCTCCGGATGACCGGCGGTGTGAGGATCGAGTACGAGGCCATCGGGGTGATTCGCAGTCCACACAAAGAACTCGATGGGATGCCGATCCAACCATCCCGGGCGCGGGGCGTGCGCGGCACGGTGGAGCTCGACCCCCGTTACGAAGAGGGTCTCAAGGATCTGGACGGCTTCTCCCACGTGATTCTGCTCTGCCATCTGCACCGGGCCAGGCCCTACCGCCTGGCTGTCGTTCCGTTCCTCGACACCGTGGAGCGTGGGCTCTTCGCAACCCGTGCGCCGAGCCGACCGAACCCCATCGGGCTTTCGGTAGTGCGGCTCGTGGCGGTGGACGGCCCCCGGCTCGAGGTGGAGGGTCTGGACCTCCTGGACGGCACCCCCGTGCTCGACATCAAACCCTACGTGCCCGAGTTCGACCGACGCGTCGAGATTCGGCTGGGCTGGTTGGAGGAGGCGCGCCGCCGCGCGGCGGAGTCCGACGGTCGATTCGAACAGCCCGCCAAAGAACAGACCGAGTAGAATCCGATCATGCGAATCACGTTGCTGATCTTCGTGCTCTGCGTGTCACTGACCGCCGGCTTCTTCTTCCGTGGGAGCGAGGCGCAGACGGTGTCTGTGTGGGCGGTGGTTGCGCTCGCGCTGTGTGTCGTGCTGGCCGACCTGCTTGGTTCCCCCAAGAGCCGCAACTCACGGATCGTTTCCGCCATCTTCGCCGGTGTTCTGTTCGCGGTCGGGTGGCACCTGGGAGGCCGGGAGTTGGAGAATGCATCGGCTGACTGCGCTCGGCGAATAGGGGAGGTTCGTCTGGCTCTCGAGACCTATCGCGATGACGCCGGAACGTACCCGGATGCCCTGAATCAAATCGAAGGCATCGAGCTTCCCGGACGACTGCTGCTTCGCCGAGACCTTCTCGAATACACGCGGACCTCGGACGGATACCTGCTGTCATACCGTGACGGCCGATTTATCTTCACCGCAACCGAGGATCGGGAACCCTTCCTCGAGGGCCAGGTTGGGGATTGAGGGGCCGAACGAATTGGCCGCCGTCGCGTGGGTGAATTTATGAAGATTGTGTTGTGGATAGCTGTTGGGGTAGTCGTGGTCTACTGCCTCCACAGGCTGGCTCTGTTGATGGAGGCCCGCGGCTGGATCTACTACATGCACCACAAGGGTGGCGCATCCGTCGGCAATGCCTTCCTGGAGGCCCAGACTCTCGTGGATCCCGGTGCGCGGCACCTGTTGGAGGTGCAGCGGGAGGAGCGAGTCGACGAGGACGAGTCCGGTGACCCGCCGCCGTCGGATGACGGTCGCCCGGGAAGTTTGGAGGGACGAGAATGGGAGAAATGACAGAGTTGTCCGCCGATGAGCTGGGGCGGATCTTCAAAAAGGCGCCGTTTATCAACTACCTGGGCCTGGAGCCCGTGTCCCACGGTCTGGGGGAGTGCGAAACCCGACTCCAGGTCGCCGAACATCACCTCCAGCAGGACGGCTACGTCCATGCCGGAGTGATGGCCACCATGGCCGATCACACCGCGGGCGCGGCGGCGGCCACCATGGTCCGGCCCGGCGAGCTCGTGCTCTCCGCCGAATTCAAGATCAACATGCTGCGGCCGGCCCTGCGGGGCGAACTCCAGTGTCGCTCCACGGTGTTGAAGCCGGGGGCGCGTTTCTGTGTTGTCGAATCGGAGGTCCGATCGGTGACTCCGGGACATGAGGCGATGGTGGCCAAGGCCTTGGTGACCATCGCCGTGGTCCCGCCGCCCGAACACCCGTGACGACTGAGTTTGTGTTGTGACGGCATACAACAGCTGAGGAGGCGAAAGTGTTCACCGAACCGAGCACCGAGGGATGCCTACCGTGACGGCCCGGATCCCCAACGGCGTTATCGTCCCATGAGCCCACGGGACCGTTTGCTGCTCGCTGTGGACGGTGGGGTCAACCTCCTGCTCGGCGTGCTGCTGTTTGCAGCGCCGGCCTGGCTGGTTCGCGCCCTCGGCGCTCCTGATTTCGGCAACCGGTTCTACCCGTCGATCTTGGGCGGTGTGTTGTTTGGTATCGGATTGGCCCTGGTTTTCGAGGCGCGTCGGGCGGCGAGTTCACCGGTTGGGCTTGGACTTGCGGGAGCCATCCTGATCAACTGCTGCGGCGCAGGGGTTTTGGTCGTGTGGCTGATCTTCGCTCCGGTAGAGCTGGCCTTGAGAGGTCGGATCACACTGTGGGCGATCGCGGCGGTGGTGCTTGGGATCGCCGCGGCCGAGATCGCCACAGGCAGGCTCGGCGAACGGCATCAAGAGGAGGAATCTTGACGGAACAAACCGTTGTCTGTCCCAACCCGGAATGTCCCGATCTGGAGGCGTCCGGAGCCCGCGGTGAGTACCGCGCCGGCACCGAACTGTGCCCCTACTGCGGCACCCGCTTGGTGGATGTGTCTTTGGTGGATGAAAAGGCCGCTGTGAGCGAGAAGCCTGGGATCGATCCTGGCAATAGGGATCTGGAAGCGGTCTTTAGCACCGACGATCCGGCCGAGATCCAGATCGTTCGCTCCATCCTCCAGGGTGCGCACATTCCATATTTCACCTCCCACGACAGCGCCAGCGACCGGGTATTGCCCGGCTTCGACCCCTTCCGGTTCATTGGAGGGTCAAAGGACGCAATCTTCTGGGTTACGCCGGATCGCGCCGAGGAGGCACGGGCCCTGCTCACCGAAGTCGACCCGGAAGAGGACCCGGATCCCTCCAAAGACTGATCGTGCGGACGCCCGTCGGACATCGGAAAGGTGGAAAGTGGGGAAGGTGAGAAGGGGAGGAGGGCGCGTTGATCGGGCGTGCCACTTTTCGCATTGTTCGGGACACCGGGTGCCCGCTGTGAAACGTCCGATCCGCCCGAACAATGCGAAGGGTGGCAACCTGCCGGCGGCAGCGGTTGTGGCCGTGGCCGTGTGCGGCGGCCATATCCGATCCTGTAAGCGGGATCAGAGGCCATACGGCCACCCGCTGGAGACGGCTGGTCACCGCGGCCACCGGCCGCGAGTAACCTCGGGCAGCGCGGTTGGGAGATGGGTACATCGAAGAAACCCTCCGCCTACCCGGAGCGAGTGGGCGGTACACTGGATATTCTGGACCGCCACCTGGCCACCGGTGGCTGCCGGTGCGTCACATGACGCGCCGGGCATTTACGGGCCGCACAATTGGCTTCGGGCGTCAAGGCCCCGAATCCGAAGGAGGAAAACATGGAACAGCGTACGCTTGGAAGCAGCGGCATCGAGATCTCGGCGTTGGGCCTCGGATGTATGGGAATGTCGGAGTTTTACGGGTCGTCGGAGGAGGCTGCGTCGATCGCGGTGCTCCACCACGCCCTCGATCGAGGTGTCACCTTCTGGGACACTGCGGACATGTACGGCAGCGGGCACAACGAACGGTTGATCGGTCGGGCCCTGCGCGGGCGGCGAGATGAAGTCGTGCTGGCAACTAAGTTCGCCATCGTCCGCGGCCCCAACGGCGAGTTCCAGGGAATCTCCGGACGGCCGGAGTACGTCAAGCAGGCGTGCGATGCCAGCCTCGAGCGGCTCGGTGTCGACCACATCGATCTCTACTACCAGCACCGCGTCGACCCGGAGGTTCCCATCGAGGACACCGTGGGCGCGATGGCTGAGCTCGTCCATGCGGGCAAGGTCCGAACTCTCGGTTTGTCGGAGGCGGCCGCTGACACGCTGCGCCGCGCGGTTGCGGTCCACCCCATAGCCGCTCTCCAGAGCGAGTACTCGCTGTGGAGCCGCGATCTCGAGGACGACATTCTTCCGGCGTGCCGTGAGCTGGGCATCGGACTGGTCGCGTACAGCCCGCTCGGCCGTGGCTTCCTCAGCGGTGCGATCCGAAGCCCTGATGATCTGGCCGAGGACGACTGGCGCCGGATGAACCCGCGCTTCCAAGGCGCCGCCTTCGAAAAGAACCTCGAGCTCGTGCAGCGGATCGAGTCCCTAGCCAAGGCGAAAGGCTGCACCCCGGCCCAGCTCGCGCTAACTTGGGTGCTGGCGCAGGGAAACGACGTCGTTCCGATTCCTGGGACACGGCGTGCCGAGCGTCTCGACGAGAACGCGGCCGCGGTCGAAATTTCGCTCGGCGAGGACGAGCTCGCGGAGATCGATACCGTCATTCCACGTGACATGGCCGTCGGCAGCCGGTACCCGGAGGAGATGATGTCGCTCCTGAACGGTTGATCGTACCAGGGCAGCGCGCCCTCGTTACTCCGGGGGGCCGGAGTCTTCGTTTTTCGTTCTTTGTCGGTGCCAGGCACCGCCGAAGATGTTCCGATCTCGTGCTCCGATGCGATTTCGACGGTGCCTGGCACCGGGTGAGCGCGTATGGAACGATTCTCCTCATTTCATCGCGCCCATCTCCCCGTGGCGCTACCCGAGGTTGCCCCCTTTAACAATGTTGGGACCCAAGGCGCTGAATGACTCAGTTTGTGAGCCCCAACATTGTTAAAGACGGCACGCCCGATCAACGCGCCCACTCCCGATCCGGGCGGGCGGGGGAATCTGCAATCCGCAATCTGAAATCTGCAATTCGGAATTCGGAATTCGGAATTCGAAATGGGCGGGCGGAGGATCTCATAGCCCCATAGCAAGAAAGAGCGGTGGTCAGCTAAACTGACTCATCTCAATTCGGAGGTTGCTGATGCCCACCGAACACGCGCTCGAAGCTCTGTCGATATTGAGAGACGGCAGTTTGTTCCAGTGGTACGTGATCCCGCTCTTCGCGCTGGTCGTGTACGTCTACTCTGTGGAGATCGAACGCCGGAACTGGAATCTGGTCTTCGCCGGCTTGGCGTTCTGGGGGATGGATTGGTTCAACGAGATCTGGAATTCCCTCGTCTTCCACTTCACCGACTATGCTCCCATGTGGGCCGCCCCCGGCAAGACGGCTTACCTGATTCTGATCGGTCTCAACGTCGAGATCATGTTCATGTTCGCCATCGCCGGAATCGCCTTCGGCAAGATGCTGCCTCCCGATCCAAAGATGAAGATACTCGGCATACCAAACCGGATCTTCCTGGCGGCGGCCAATTCGATTTTCTGTGTGATCGTCGAAATTTGGCTGAACTCGGTTGACGCCCTGACCTGGGACTGGTCCTTTTGGAGCGCGAAGTCGCCGATCCCCATCGTCCTTTTCGGCTACATGCACTTCTTCCTGGTTTCGTACTGGGTGCATGACATGAAGAGTGTGAGGTCCAAGGTCATCACCGTAGGCGTGATTTTTGGGGTGGTCATCGTCTCCGCCGTTCTATTTGGGCCGATCCTTGGGTGGATCTGACCCCCGGCCACGGGGTGAAGGTACCGTCGTGAGTGGCTCCATGTGGGACGAGCGTTTCAGCACAGAGGGCTATGCCTTCGGAACCGAACCCAACGACTTTCTTCGCCATGTGGCGGACCAAATTCCGCCGGGGAATGTGCTGTGTCTCGGAGAGGGGGAGGGCCGCAACGCTGTCTTCCTGGCCCAACGCGGATGCCGGGTGACTGCCGTGGACGCCTCCTCGGTGGGGCTGGAAAAGACGCGTCGGCTGGCGGCGTCCAGATCGGTGGAGATCGCAACGGTGCTGGCGGATCTCGCCGACTTCATCATCGAACCGGCGGCCTGGGATGGCATCGTCTCGATCTTTGTCCATCTCCCGCCTTCGCTGCGCGCCACCGTCCATCGCCAGGTGGTTGCGGGCCTTCGGCCGGGTGGAGTCGTGGTGCTTGAAGGCTACACCCCGGAGCAGCTCGAATTCGGCACCGGGGGTCCGCCGGTCGCCGAGCTGCTGTACGAGCCTGATGTGGTCTTTGGAGACTTTGCCAACCTCGAGTTCGATATCGCCCGTGCCGTTGTCCGTGAGGTCCATGAGGGTCGCTACCACAACGGTGAGGCGGCAGTTGTCCAGGTGTTGGCGCGAAAGCACTGAGCAGCCACATAACGGTGGTCCCAACCAGGGCGTACACTTGGGAGAGACTTTCGCAACGACTCGAAAACCGAAGACCTGAGTGACCTGGGACAACCTGATGATGCTGGCCCAGCTTGGTCATTTTCCGCCAGAGCCTGCTGAGGGCTGAGCGGCATCTCCCGCGCGCTCCCGTCTCCTGGGTCACGCCGGCTCGAAGAGCGCGGCAACGGCTCCCGCCGGGTCACGGATGACAGCGTATCTGCCTGAGCTCCCCATCGTTTTCGGTCCGGCGACAACCTCCCCGCCGAGATTCCGGCACTCGGAAAGACTCGCGTCCAGATCCTCGATGGTGATGTAGACCATCCACGCGGCGGGAAGATCCGAGTTGGGTCCCCGGGCGTGACAGATGCCGACGACGCATTCGCCCGAGTCGGGACGGTTCATGTTGAAATCCTGGTACCCGTCCATGTCCACGCCCTCAGCCTGCCATCCCACGACCTTGCTGTAGAACGCGCTGATTTGCTGGGCATCGTCGACCGTGAGGTCGGTCCACGTCATCGCACCGATGTCGGTTGTTGTCATGTCATCCTCCTGCTGGAATTCGTGACGCGAGTATATAGGGACCTCGGTTGGTGGGAATGCCGTTACAATCCAATGGTCCAGCAACCCATGGAATGGAGATTGTGCCGATGACCGAAGTGGAAACGACACCCGATAAATCCCACGGTGAGACCGCGGCTCGTAGGCTCCAGCTTGTGCGGCTTGTGGGCTCCTGTCTCGGTCTGCTGGTCGGGGTGGTGTTCTGCCACCAGTTCAGCACGTACCAGATCCAAAATTTCGTCTTCGGCGCCGGCGTCCCGGCGTCCAACCTGCCGGCCGTGTGCCGCTGGTTCGCCACATTTTCGACGTGGCTGCTCCTGCTGCCGCCCGCCATCCTGTTGGTGGCAACGCGTCGGCTGCTTCGGTCGCCGAACCAATCTCCGGTGGTTGAGCTGCTGATCCAGCTCACCGTCCTGTTGACCGTCGTCCTTGTCCTCGGGTGCATTCTGGCCTGGCAGATGCCCTATGCGATCCCTGTGGTGGAGATCATCTGATGGGCAACGTGGGTGATCGTGATCTGGGATTTGTGGCCAAACGGCGGACGCTGATTCGTCGGTGGAACGCGGTGGGGTGGGCCCTCATAACACTGATCATCGCCGCACTCGGGTTCTTGTTCCTGACCAGCCCGTTGCTCGTGAACCCCTGGGAGACCATGGCGCGTGTCCGGACCGATTCGATTTCAACGTCGACCCTGCAGTTGATGGCAGTGATGTTGCCGGTGGTCTTCCTCGGGAGTTTCATGTTGCTCGTAGTCATCGTGGCGTTCCAGTTCGCGGCCGCGGCCAACGAACGGCGCTTGATCGGGATCATCGACTCGCTCTCTGCACTCTCCTCACTTTCGGCTCATCCGGATTCCCGTGAGATGGATAGTGGTTGAATCTGAACTGTGAAATTCGGAGTGTGGATTTCGACGGTGCTCGGCACCGGCCCGTGCGGTCGCTTCGATTGGCTGACTTTGATGTGCCCATCTTTCGACCGCGCTCCCCGAGGGAGCCCGGTGTTGACGTTGTGCGGTCCCTACCGCTGGGATGATTGGTCAACCCTGGACCGCACAACGTCATACCCGGCACGCCCGCCTATCGCGCCCCACCCTCCCGGGCGGGCGGGGGTACTGCTCACTGCCTCTCCCCATCGCCATACCAGTAGTTGCGGACCCTTTCGTCGAGCGTCGCTTGAGGCCGGACCATCGCGGGGACGAGGCTGAGGATCATCGTGAAGTAATGCCAATCTCCGTAGCGGTCGAATTTTCTCATGGATGTCAGAGCCTTGGTGGATCGTACCCGGGCCAGGCGCTGGCCTCGTGGGCGTCCGATGCCTCTGAGGTCGATGAGCAGTTTGACATCCTCGCCGAAATAGCGCTGTTCATCGTAGCCCCCGATGGATCGAAAGTCGTCCGATGAGCAGAAGACCACCCCGGTGTCCATCCGCAGTGCCCACACCCAGGGAACCATCAGGGCGTAGGTGACCGCGATTCCAAGGGACCACCTCTCCAACCGGACGCCGGTGGCGCCGGCCACGACCCTGCCGGTGGCCATGCAGCGGTCGATGGCATTGAAGGTGTCTGCGTGGATCCTCATGTCGGCGTCCACGAAGGCGAGCAAACGCCCCTGGGCGACCCTGGCGCCACCGTTCCTGACCGACGCGATCCGTCGTTCTGCAGTCGAAGCGACCCGGCAACCCCTTTGTCGGGCGATTGTGGTGGTGGCGTCGGTGGAGGCGTTGTCCGCAAGGATGACCTCCACGGCGTCAGCCCCTTTCTCGTAGCAGGTGCGAGCATTGTCCACCGTGTCGAGCAAACGTGGGAGGTATGACTCCTCGTTGTACGCGGGGATGATCAAAGAGAACCGGGGTTGCGAAGGTCCTTGCACCTCACCATGGTATGTCGGATGATTGCCGCAATGACGGATGTGAACAGGAATCTGGTGGCCTACTATTCGTCTCGTGCCGGCGAGTACGAGGAGATCTACCGGAAGCCGGAACGGCAGAGCGATCTTGCGGTTCTCAGGGCGATGGTGGTGGAGTTCTCAGCCGGTCAACGGGTGCTCGAGTTGGCCTGCGGCACAGGATACTGGACACAGGTCATTGCGGAATCGGCAACCTCCATACTCGCGGTTGACCCGAGTTCAGAATCGGTGGACCGGGCTCGATCGAGAGTTCTCCCGGTGGATGCCGTGGTCTTCGAGGTGGCCGACGCCTGGACGATGACCCACGATCTCGGTGACATCACCGCAGTGGTGTGTGGGTTTCTCTGGTCCCACGTCCCCAGACAGGAGATCCGCCCGTGGATCGCACGGTTGGTGGGCGGACTGCCCTCGGGCATTCCTTACCTGTTCATGGACAATCGTTTTGACGAGACAAGCAGCACACCGATCGCCGAGGTCGATGCTCACGGCAACACGTATCAACTGCGGAAGTTGGACGACGGGCGGGTCTTCCGGATTCTCAAGAACTTCCCGTCATCTGTGGAACTTCGGCGGACGGTCGAAGATGTTGCCCACGGCGTCGGGATCACCGAGTTCGAGTACTACTGGTTGCTTCAGTTCACATCGCGATGACCCGCGCCCGACCATTTGGAGAATTACAGATTACAGATTACAGATTACAGATTACAGATTACAGATTGCAGATTACAGATTACAGATTACAGATTGCAGATTGCAGATTGCAGATTGCAGATGCCCCCACCCGCCCGCACCGACCCCGAGCCCGTTGCCGTTACCGAATGAAGATCGAAGAACCCCGGCGCCTCCTTTTCGAATTTCGAATTTCGAATTTTGAATTCTTCCCCCACCCACGCGGTGGCCCACAGATCACACAGATGAGCACAGATGGGGATCTACTCGCCGGAAACCGCCTTGCATGTCGGTACCTGGCACCGGCCCCTGTGTTCGCAATGGGCCTGGAGATGGCACGCCCGATCGACGCGCCCCCTCGCTTCGGGTGGGCGGGTGGGTTCTTCGTTCTTGGTTCTGCGGTCTCCGTCAGGGGGCGGCAACGGGTTGACACCCTCCACACCGGGCGGGTGGGGGTTAATTCACCACCCCGGACTCGCCCAAATTCTGCTCGGCAAAATCGAGAACGCGTTCAAACTCCTCGTAGTCCTGACATTGGCTCTGGAGCAGGTGGAAGACCTCGGTCGCCTTCTCCATTTCCCCGGCATTGCCGTAGGAGACCATCAGGTGCTCGAGGGATTCACAATCGCAGTGCCGCGTGAAGGCAGCCGCCTCCGAAAATACGAGACCGGTCTCGTTCTGATTGCTCCAACTCATGCACAGGTTGAGGAAGCTGAAGATGTTGCCGATATAGGTTTCATCGTAGACCTCGTTCATGTAGGGCAGACAGCGGAGGAACAACGGTATGGCATCGGCGTACATCTTGTTGTCGAAGAGGATCACTCCGAGGGTGTAGCACGACTGGCAGTAGACGCTGAGGACCTCGTCAAAACTCTCGAGATAGACCTTGTAGCCCGCGACGGACTCCTCCAACGTCGTCGTGGCCGGTTCGATTTCCTCGAGGTCGTAGTGGATCGTGCCGATGAGGCCGAGGAGGAAACAGCTCCAGTTGCTTTCCTTCTCCAGGTCGAGCAGCCCGCGCAGTTTTTCAATGTCGCTGTGGTCGGCCGTGCGGCTGTCCATCCGCTCGATGACCCCCTCGATACCGGCCGCGACCCGACCTGTCTTGTCCGTACCCGTGTACCACTCTGGTATTGCCATACCGCTCACCTCTGGCCCGCGTTATCCACCTTTGTCTGCTGCTGGTCGCGATCGTCCAGCCTCTCCAGACCGCTCGCCATTTGAGCGAGGACACCCAGTGAATCAACCGGCGTACATATCGGTCGCCGAGTGTAGCGACTCTTTATTGAGTGGTAAACCGCCGGCGGAGGATGTTGTGCGACCAAGGGGCCCCGAGCGTGATGTTGTGGTACGCTCGATTTTGCGTGATTCTCCGTCTCAGAATAACAACGGAGGAAGAGTCTGGAGCACGAAGCGTGGGCTGCAAGAAGGGCAAGTCGAAAACCAAACCGAAGCCGGGGCGTTTCCTGTGCGAGGACTGTGGCGCCGTGGTCAAGGCGAAGAAGGACGCGTGCGAGCCAAAAAAGATCAAGGCCACGAAGAAATCGGCCCCCAAGGGCTAGCCCGCACTTCTCACCGAGTGTCTGCTGCGGGCGGCGAATCGCGGCCATCTGTCGTGCTTTTCGCGGATCGTGCTCCTCAACGTAGTGCGACTACGCCTGCGTCGCCCGGTCCGCGAAAAACCCAACATCTGACCACCCTTCGCCGCCCTCGTGACGAAACCCGGTGAGAAGTGCGGGCCAACCCGGTTTTCTGGCGAGGTGCCCGGAGCGGGACGGGTTCATGGCCTTCATCGGTTGACCCACTGTGCTGAAGTGGCGATTCGGCCGCTCCTCCCGCCATCCCCCAAGAATTATCCAGAAAAAATCAGCGCCCATGCCCCCGTGGCGAGCGGTGTTGCGGTTCCGCTCCGGTATGGCATGGGCGCGTCTTTGAGAGGAATGAGTATACGGCAGATCGGGGTGGTGGTGAAGGGTTTTGCCGAAGGCCGAAGGTTGTCCCCCCCAGGGTGAGGATCTATGCTGGAAGATCGGGCGCCTGAGGCCTGAGAGGCGGTTATCGATGAACAACGACCATGTGGACATCACGTTCGGCGGGCAGGTTCACCGTGTGGATTCCGGGATTCGAGTGGACGAGTTCCTGCGCGGCTTGGGCGGTGAGATTCCCGACACTGTGCTTTCGGCCCTGGTCAATCGGCGGCAGGTGATGCTCGATTTTCCGCTCCGTGGAGAGGTGGAGTTGGACCTCGTGCGTTATGGGCAAAGGGAAGGGGAGGCGGTCTACAAGCGCTCGGCCAGCCTCCTTTTCTACGAGGCCTGCATAGAACTCTTCGAAGACGCCCGACCGGTGATCGGTCAATCGTTGGGTAATTGCTACCACTATCAGATGCAGGGAGAGCATCCGGGGGTGGAGGAAATGGCGCCGGTGCTGGAGGAACACATGCGGCGGCTCGTGGGGGAGCAACGCCCCTTCACCCGCTTGACCGTCACCATCGAAGAAATTGAAAACTACTTCCGCTCAATGGGTTATGAGGGGAAACTCGAACTTCTAGCCAGCCGCAGGTCCTCCACCGTCCACACCATTACCTGCGGCCGGTTCCTGGATATTGCCCACGGCCCGTACGCGCCGCACACAGGGTGCGTGCCGACTTTTGGCGTGATGCCCCATGAGGACGGTTTGGTATTGCGGTTTCCCCGACGGGGCGATCGCAGCAAGCTTCCCGACTTCACGCCTCGCCCGAAGCTCTTCGCCACCTACCTCGAGACCCGGTCGTGGCAGGAGCTGCTCGGGGTTCGGCGTGTGGGCCAGCTCAACCGTCTCTGTCTCGACGGTGGCGTCGGCCACATCGTCCGCATCGCCGAGGGATTGCACGAGAAAAAAATCGCCCAGGTTGCCGACGGAATCCTGTCGCGGCAGCCCCGGGTGCGGTTGGTACTCATCGCGGGTCCGTCGAGTTCCGGCAAGACGACATTCGCCAAGCGTCTCGGTATTCAACTTCAGGTCAACGGCATCGAACCGGTTTCGCTGTCACTGGACAACTACTACGTGGATCGCGGTGCGACGCCGGTCGGGGAGGACGGCAGGCCCGATTTCGAAGCTCTTGACGCCATCGACCTGCCGCTCTTTCACGATCACCTGAAGCGCCTGTTGGCCGGTGAGGAGGTCGCGACGCCCCGGTTTAATTTTGTCGAGGGTCGGAGGCGGGACCAGGCGGATTGGGTTGGGCTCCAGCTCAGCGAAAGCCAGTTGCTGGTGGTGGAGGGCATCCACGGACTCAACGAGAAGCTCACATCGAATGTGCCACACGGGCAGAAGTACAGGATTTTCATTTCGGCTCTGTCACAGCTGGCTGTCGACGACCACAACCGCATCTTCACAGCGGACGCGCGCCTGATCAGGAGAATCGTACGCGACCACCTGTACCGCGGATTCAGTGCGGAGCGGACCCTTGAGCTTTGGGAGCAGGTTCGCCGCGGCGAGGCGCGGTGGATCTACCCGTTCCAGGAGGAGGCGGACGTGATGTTCAACTCCGCCCTGGTCTATGAACCGGCGGTCTTGAAAACTTTCGCGGAGCGATTCCTACTCCAGGTGCCGCGCACGAGCCCGGCCTATCCCGAGGCCTTCAGGTTGCTCAAGTTCCTGTCGGTCTTCGTACCCATCTTCCCGGACGAGGTGCCCAATACGTCGATTCTGAGGGAGTTCATCGGCGGCAGCGCGTTTGATTACTAGGAGCAGGTTGTTGATCCACCTGCGCGCCCAATTCGAAATTCGCAAAAAGAAATCGCGAAGATCGGCAACTCCCGCCCCACAGGATGACATTGCGGACGGGAGGAGGACCGAGCATCCAGGGTCGAGAATCCAGTATCGGATGTCGGGTGCGGACTCTGACGCGGCGTCTCAAACGTTGATCTGGCGGCAGACGGAGATAAGGACGCAGGTCTTGCAGCGTGGCTTCCTGGCCGTGCATACACGCCGGCCGTGAAGGATGAGCCGAAGGGAGAGGTCGATCCATTCCGATGTGGGAACGACCCTCTCGAGGTCGGCGGCGATTTTTTCCGGGTCGTTGTTGGTGCTCAGGCCGATGCGGCGGCTCAGCCGTTTCACATGAGTATCTACGGTGACACCGGCGGGTATCCCAAATGCCTCGCCGAGCACTACCTTGGCGGTCTTGCGGCCGACCCCGGGCAGGGCCACCAGCGCCTCCAGATCGGTGGGCACCGTCCCATGGTGGTCGGCAATCAACTGCCGAGCAACGTCCCGCAGCGCGCGGGCCTTATTTCGGAAAAACCCGGTGGATCGGATGACCTCTTCGATCTGTCGAAGCTCGGCGTCCGCGAGGGCGTGGGGACCGGGCCAACGTGTAAACAGTTGGGGTGTGACGAGGTTGACGCGCACATCGGTGCACTGGGCCGACAACACGGTTGCCACCAGGAGTTCCCATGCGCTGCCGTAGTCCAGCTCGCAGGTCGCGTCGGGGTACTCCGCTGCGAGCAGATCCACGACAGCCTCGGCCCGTTCCTTCCTTCGCATGAAGAGAAGTGTAGCGGTTTCGGATGGGTACGGCTTTGCATTTGGGGAAAGAGGAATTCGAAATTCGAAATTCGAAATGGCAGGGACGGCTGCCTACTCCCCGGGCGGATAGGGCGGCTGCGTCCGCCACCGCCGGTGCATCCACACCCATTGCGCCGGATGATTGCGAATCTGCCGCTCGATTGTGGCGGTTGAGGCGGCCGTCAATTCGGTGATCATGTCGTTCTTGGATCCCGACGTGGGCAACGGCAACGGAGGGTGGATCTCGATAACGTGCCTGCCGTCGGGCCGGCGGTGGGAGAAGGCGGGAACGACCGGATGTCGTTTGTGCAGGGCGAGGGAGGCCGCGCCGGACGGCGTCCATGCCGGCCGACCAAAGAACGGTACGAAGACCCCTGGTATGTCGCGGATGTCCTGGTCGATGAGCAGGCCGATGACACGCCGATGAGCCAGCGCGGACATGAGATGGCGTCCGGCCTTTGCTCCCCGCGGCACAACCTGGGGGCCAAAGCGTTCGCGCAACTCGGTGGCCATGGCGTCGAGACGCGGGTCGTAGATATCGCGCACGGCGATCGTCATAGGAATTCCTGAAGCCCCGAGCCACGCGTTCAGGAGCTCCCAGTTGCCGCAGTGTCCGGTGATGAGGACCGCTCCGGGTCCGGTGTCGATCGCCCGCCACAGGTGGTCGGCGCCGGTGGCCGTGCAGAGGTCCAAAATGGCGTCGGGTGATGCCTGTGCGAGCCACGCCACCTCCGCGGCCAGGGTGCCGATGTGCTTCGCGTTGGCCCTGAGGAGCCGGCGGATGCCGGTCTGGTCCAGGTCCGGGAATGCGATGCGGAGGTTTTCTCTGGAACGCCGACGGTCCCGCGGGTTGAGGGCCATGGCGAGAATCCCGAGATTCGATGCAATGCAACGGGTCACGGCCAAAGGCACGCGGCCTCCAACCGACATGAAACCCCGAAGGGCGTTGTAGACGAGATCGTCCCTGAACGGATGGGGGCGCGCGCTCACGGTTCCACTGTACTCCCACCGCCTCAGGAGCGGTCGCCGCCCCAAGCCGTGATCTTGGAGATGACGGCCTTGACGCCGTCCACCTCGACCTCGTCGCCGACGGTGCAACCCAGGAGCCGCTCGCCGACCCCGCTGCCGTTGGCGAAGATCCGCCGGTCCACATCGGCATCCCAGGCGCCCATGATGGTCACCGGTTCGATCGTGTCGCCGCCGCTGGTGGACAGGTGAGCTACGGTTCCCATGTTGACCTGTGAGGTGTCGGCGCTACCGGGTTCGAGTATGCGAACGCGGCCGAGATCCCGCTGGAGCTTCGCGGCCCGTGCCGACTGCAGTTCCTGCCGGTCTCGGAGCATGTGGTATTCGAAGTTCTCCCGCAGGTCGCCCTCGGCCGCGGCCGCGTTGATCCCCTTGAGGGTCCTGGGGATCTCCACCTCGACCAGTTGTTTGAGTTCCTGCTGCTTGGCTTCCACGGCGTCTCGGGTTGCCACGAACAACGGCTCGGCGTCCTGGGTGCCGGTGCCGTGCGCCTGGGCGGCCGCCTGTTCCAACACCCGCAAGCGCTGCGGTTCGACGTTGGAGATCCGGTTCATCCTTGCCACAAAACGTTCCGCCTGCTGCGGCGTGGCTGCGGTCAACAGGAGGCGCACCGCGACCTGGCCGCCGTCGAGGAGAGACTTGGCTCGACTCCGCAGCGCCGAGAATTCGGTCCTTGTCAGAGTATCCGGCAACTTCTCGAGCAGGGATGGCGTGAGCCGCCGCCGCAGATACTCCGGTGCGCTGTCCTTCACCATGGCCTCGCACGCCCACACGAATTGGGCCGCGTGGTTGGCGTGGTTGCGAAACACCGCTTCGAGCGCGGCATCGGCCGAATCCTGTCCCCCGGAACCGTCGAGTTCAAAAAGCAACCTATTCAGGAGCGCAGGGTTGGCCTCGTGCAGCATCCAGTCGCTCCAGACCTCCGCCCAGGTGTTCGGAAGAGAGGCGCGAATTGCCTCGAGGGCCGCCTCGCGCTCCGCGCGATCCTGGATGCCCTGGAGCAGTTGCAACGGACTGACGGAGGCGATCAGGCTCTCTTTGCGGGAGGCTCCGTCATCGGCCCCCCCGGGAAGCGAAGAGATGATCGCGGCGGTTTCCCAGGCCAGCCCCGGTTCGGATGTCTCGAGGTCGGCGAGAGTGGCGATGAGAAACGCCTTGGTTTCGCGCGCCGCGTCGGGCCCACGGGCCACGAGCCTGCGGGCGACGGTCAGACGCTGCCGTGGGTCGGCCGCCCGCAGCTCGTCGAGCAGCGTTTCGGAAGCCTCCTGGGCGCTGGCGCCTGCTGAGTAACGAAGTCGAGAGCCGGATCCGGAAGTGAGGAGTCTGGGATGTTTGCGAGCCTTGGCCCACCAGCTATTCCATCCGTCCGCCGCCACGATCCCGTCCAACGCGGTCTTGATGGATGCCACGTCTGCGGGCCCATCGAGGCTCTCGAGAAGCTGGACAAGTGTCTCCCCCGGGGACTCTTGAACGCGCAGCTTCAACCCGTCGGGGTCCTCGACCACCTGCCGCCTGAAATCGTTGGGTGGAAGGGCGTGGACAAACTTCGAGATCGCCCCGAAGGGCACCGAAACCGGCCGTCGGCCGCCCACATCCACCTTCAAGTTGCCGAGCTCGAGGTTGGTTTCCAAGACTCTGCCGACGCCCTGGCCGACAACCTCGACCACGGTCCCCTCATCGTTGTCCAGCCACTGCTCAACGGTTTTCAGCACGTCGAGTGGTCGGCGCGATCCGGTGAGCGGATGGCGATCGAGGACCTTTTCGAGGGACGGGCTCCCTTCCCGCTGCCTCCTCAGGGCCCCTTCGAGACGCTCAACGAGTGCGTTGTCGGGCTTGTCCGTAAGCCGCACCTGTTCGGAGAGCGCGGCCAGGGCCGCGTTCGGGTCTTTGCCTGTCTCCTGGGCGTCGGCCAGCAACTCGAGCAGGGTTCTGGCAAAGGTCTTATGCCCGTCTTTCCATAGGAGGCGACGGACCTCGAGCAACTGAGCGGTTGGGATTGGATCCTCATCAAGAGCCTCGAGCCAACACTCCTCAACGCGTTCGAGGTCGCCTGATTCGAGGGCTTGGGCAAATCGACTTTCGAGTTCGGGACGGTCTGACATCGCACTCTCCGTGATCGAATTGGGGATTGTAGCAGGGGTCGCCGGAGTGGGTGGCGGTCGTTTTGCGATCTCGGCTCTGATCCCGTATCGTGGCCCACGGTGGAGGAAAGATGACACGTGCCCTGTTAACCATCGTCGTTGCCTTTCTATTGGTGGTCCCGGCGTTCGCCGAGGAGTTGGACGTGCTGCCCCTCGGGGCCAACGGACTGAAGCTCGAACTGACGGCGGCGCCGGCCGGGAGCTTCGTCAACACCGCCACCGCAGCCGAGCTGACGCTGGACGAACTCGCGGCCGAACTCGTCAAGGCCCGTGTGGTCCTGCTGGGCGAGTCCCATACGGACATGGCTCAGAAGGAGTTCCACGGCGCGCTGCTCGACGCCATGGCCGAACTCAAACCCGATCTGGTGCTCGGGATGGAGTTCTTCCTCGGGTCAGACGACGAAGCCCTCGCGGCGTGGGGCAGGGGAGACATGGACGAGACGGAGCTTCTTCGACAGACCGAGTGGTATGACCGGGGCACCTACAACTTCGGCTACTACCGGCCGATCATGGACGTGGCGCGGGCGCGCGGCATTCGGGTCGTGGGTCTCAACGTGCCGCGAGAGATCCCTCGCGCTGTAAATCGTGGCGGGCTGGACTCGCTGACCGACGAGCAGCGGGCCCTGGTGGGTGAGGTCACCGTCGACGGCTCCGCCGAGCACCGATACCTCATATCGCGGTACTTCGGCGAGACGGTGGCCATGCTGCCGCCGGGTTGGTTCGACAACATGTACGCTGCCCAGTGTCTGTGGGACGTGGTGATGGCGCGGTCGATCCTGGACGCCCTCGGTCCGGACGAGACCATTGTGGTGATCGTCGGTAGCGGGCACGTGGCCTACGGTCTCGGCATTCCGCGCCGTATCCAGGACGAGACGGCGGCCGCCGGAGATGCGGTGAGGGTCGCGACCTTTTGCCCGATCACCGCGCCACCCCCGGATCCCGACAACGACCCGATGGGGCATCCCATGGGGGGCGACGGCGAGGACAAGGGTGCGCCGACGGAGAAGCCCGGTAGATTTACCAGATCCATTGCCGACTTCGTTGGGGTGTTCCCTGACACCGGTGGCGTGGTGCCATACCCCACGGTTGGTCTCCGGCTCAACGAGAACGAGGGTGAGATCACTGTCTCCATGGTCTGGCCCGACACCGCCGCCGCCGCTGCCGGCTTTGAGAGCGGTGACCGAATCCTTGATCTCAATGGCGCCGAGCCGTCGAGCCTGACCGAGTTCAGGGAATGGCTCGCTGCGACATCGTGGCAGGAGCGGCTCGGATTCCTCGTGGAGCGTGACGCGTCGGAATTGGAGATCGGAGTGCTGCTGTATCCGGAGGTGGACCTGACCGAGCCCGAGGCGGCTCCAGGTTGGAGCGTGGAGCCGATTGGGGACTTCGACCCCAGGGTTCCGATTCCCGTGACCGCTCCTGACGGCCCGCCCATTGCACGGCGGGTGTTGGTGCAAGAGGAGGATGGCCCCGGATGGGTCGAGGTCTGGATGGGGGATGTGCTGGGGGAGGTCCACGAACTGGACGCCGACAGCCTGGTGGTGCGCAGCCTCTACCGGACGGCTGAGGACGACGGCACGGTGGAGATCCGTTACCAGCGCGGCCCCAACGGCGCTGTGCTCGAGACAACTCGCTTCGATCGCACCGGCATCGAGTTGAACTGAGAACCGACGTCCGGAATCAAGAGATACCCGGGCGGCGGCTCGCTTTCGGCTTCGCGCTCCGCTCTTCGTCGTGACAGATCGCTCGCCCTGGGAGAATTCCCCGACGCCGGCGAGCTGCGCTCGCCCCCCGCTCTCGGTGACCCCACCGCTCCAACCTCAAGCGGTTGTCGCGGCGGGATTACCTCGATCGGACGCGGACTACGTCCGCGCGCCGCCGGGTGCGGGGTGTTGTGAGTAGCCCCCTCCCTCGTTATTGGGTTTCATCGCGCCAAGCGCCGCCCCTCTCGCCGCGTGTATCACCCGCGCCTGCGTCGGGATGACCAGACGGTCTATCCCTCCTTGTCGCGGGCTCACACTGCACCGAGAGGGACACCTTTGGCGCGATCCGCTGTGCTCCGCACATCGGGGCCCAGGTGCTTCCGAGGGGAGGGAGTCGGCCCGTGCTCAGCCGATGACGGCTTCGCACTGAGGCTCGAGTTCGCTTTCGGACTCCTACTGCGGCCCGCGATGGACGGCCATCTGGCGTGCTGACGCCCACCATCTGACCATCCCTCGCGGCCCTCGCGACGAAGCCCTTCGCTCCTCGAGCCGCCGACCATGCTCAATCGGAGAACGAAGAACGAAGAACCCGCCCTCCCGGATCTGGTGTGCGCGTGACGATCGGGCGTGCCGTCTTTGACATTGTTGGGAACCAAGGTGCTGGCAAATTCATCCCGTGAAGTCCCAACAATGTCTCAGGGGGCAACCTGCTGCGAGTAACCTCGGGAAGCGCGTGGGGGAGATCGGCGCGACGAAATCAGTGAATCGAAGCGAACGCGCTCACCCGGTGCCTGGCACCGACACAAGGCGGTTTGAGACCAATACATCCCCATCTGTGCCCATCTGTGCGATCTGTGGGCCGAACGGGCGGGCGGAGAAATATCCGCAATTCGCAATTCGCAATTCGTAATTCGTAATGGCCGGGCGGTGGTCTACCCCCGCGCTTGGGTCCCCGGGATGCGGAGCACCTCGCCCGGGTAGATCCGGGAGCTGGTCAGCCCGTTGGCTCGCCTCAGCGCGGATACCGAGATCCCGAATTTCCGCGCGATGTCGTAGAGGGTGTCGCCCCGGCGGACCTCGTAGGTCGTGTTTGCCTGGCGATTCTCCGCTGGCGCGGCAGTGGCAGAGGGCGAACCTCCGGACGGTATCTCGAGACGTTGCCCTGGACGAATGGTGGAGCGCGGCGTGAGCCCATTGGCGGAGCACAGGGCGTCCACCGAGGTGCCGAAGGAGCGGGCGATATCCCACAAGGTATCGTTCCGCTGGACCTCGTAGGCTCCCCCGCTGGCGACCCGTTGCCGCGAGGGCTTCGGTGACCCCGACCGACGCACCGGTGTTCCGAACCTCGGGACCACGAGGTTCTGGCCCGGGTGGATCAGATTGCCCCGGATTCCGTTGGCCTGCCGGATGGCCGACACGCTCGAGCCATAGGTGGAGGCGATACCGGAAAGGGTGTCTCCCTTGCGGACTGTATGCATCATACGGGGCGCCCACTCGGACTTCGGAGTCGTCGCGAGGACGTCCTCGGCCGCCGTTCCGTAGCCTTCGGGCAGACGCAGCGTCGTGCGTCCGGTGGCCGGCGTCAAATCCCTGCGAATGGCCGGGTTGAGTTCGCGCAAGGTCTCGGTCTCGAGATCGAGCTTGGTTGCAAGGAACTCCATGTCGAGGGCGTCGGAGACCGTGACGCTGTCGAATGTCCAAGTTGTCTCCACCGGAGCTGGGAAGCCAAACCGCTCCGGCTGTTTTGCCACGATCACCGAGGCCATGTAGGCGGGCACGTAGTTGCGGGTTTCCCTGGGTAGGTACCTCTGGAGTTTCCAGAAATTGGTGCTTCCGGACCTCCGAATGGCCCTTCGGACGTTTCCGGGACCGGAGTTGTACGCCGCCAACGCGAGGTTCCAATCGCCGAACGTCTCATAGAGATCTCCGAGGAAGGCGATCGCGGCGTCGGTGGAGAGCTCGGGATCGCAACGCTCGTCCACAAGAGATCCCACAGCAAGTCCGTACTGTCGGCCGGTTGATGACATGAACTGCCACATGCCACGGGCGCGGGCACGTGAGTACGCCGTGTTGGAAAAGGAGGATTCGATGAGGGGCAGGTAGGCGAGATCCTGCGGCATACCCGCAGCGGCGAGCTTGCCGCGAATCATGGGTAGGTAATTGCCCCCTCGGGAAAGCCCCCGCTCGATTTGGTTTCTGTAGTCGCCTTCACGGACGATGACGTCGAGCCAGCGATCGACGGTAGCGTTGAGCTCCAGCGGAAAATCGCTGTTTGGTATCAGTGAGGTCGGTTCATCGATCTCCGCGACCTCCGTATCGGGCGCGATGTCCATGGGGGGCAGAACGACCAACTCGTCCTCGGGAAGGGGGGTGGACAAGAGCAGCAGGTCCTGCTCCATGGCGTCGGTCTCGCCGATGACTTGAGCCACCCAATCCAGATAAGACGGCGAAACAGTATGTTCCGGGGGGGGATTCAGAGCCTCGCAGAGCGCGTCATCGATGCGCCCGAGCGCTTCTGCTGTTCGGCCCTCATCGGCGAGTTGTCGTGAATCGGAGAGGAGGTCTTCCACAAGCGCCCGGGTATCTGACTCCCACTGCTCGTCTTCGGAGGGAGCGGTCGCCTCGGCTGCCATGGTCGGGAACTCAGCGGTCGTGCGCTGAGCGTTTTTGGTGGTCGAGCTACACGCAGCCCCCAGCAGCACGAGCAGGGCCGCTGTGAGGAGTTGGAAAAGGGCCGCCTGACGGCGTGGGATCACTGCGAATTCTCCAGATCCAACAGGAATCGGAGCGAGAGCTTCTCGAGCTTCGCGGCACGAACGACGTCGATCGTCACCGGTTCGAGGGAGTGGATGGTCTCGCCGTTCGAGTCCTGGATGCGGACGGCCACCTGCAATCCTCGCATGTTTTTGAATATGTCGGAGTTCAGGGACTGCTGCACTGTTTCTCGCAGCTCGCGGACGGGGTCGGTGCCGGCGAGCAGGGACTCGATGTCGACTTCCCGCTCCGAACTCCGGCCCCAGCCCTCACCGGTGCCCATGGTGGCCTGCTTTCGCAGACCTTCGAGTTCGGCGAGAATGTCCATCTGGTTGGAAACTTGAACCCGCTTCATTGGGGGTGCCGTCACGCCGGCCGCCGCGTTGGCGGTCTGATCGAATTCCACCGAGACCTCGGTGTCCTCACCGGGGGCGGAGCTCTCCACCGGCGGCTCGACCTCTTCGATCTCGTCCTCCGGTGTCGCCTCGACAGATCCGCTGACCCCGTGGTCATCCTGGTCCGCAAAGGGCTCATCGAAGTCGGGCATGGGAGGCGCGCCGTCATCGGCGGCCTCGGCCGACACGCCGGATTCAGCGGCCGTGGTTTCGTCGGATTCGACAAAAGGCGGTCCCGGAGGCTTCGCAGCGACCTCGGGGCTGTCAGGTTGTGTCGCCGACTCGACGCCTTCCTCCGCGGCCCGAGCGAGGGCCTGGGCGGAGACCGACGCCGGGCGCTTCGGCGCGGCGATGCCCGGCCTTGCGGGGGCCGCCGGTGCCCGAGTGGGACCTCCCGCGTGGGGGGCCACCATGCGCTTGCGGAGTTTTTTGAGCGTGAGCTTCGTGATCTCCTTCAGGGTTTCGAAGACCCCGACTCCGTTGATCGCCTCGGATTCGAAGAACGGGTGGGCGTTGTCGGCGTTGAGATCGCTATTCAGCTCCTCCACCGCGAGCACGTTCTTGAGGTCGCGCTTGTTGTATTGGAGAACGATGGGGAGGTCTTTGACTTCGAGGCCGAGTTCCTCCAGGTTGTCCACCAGGCTCTCGAAGCTCTCGATGTTTGCTTCCCTCATCGGTCGTTGAGAATCGGCGACAAACACCAATCCGTCGACGCCCTTGAGCACCAGTTTCCGGGTAGTGTTGTAGAACACCTGCCCCGGTACAGTATAGAGCTGCAGACGGGTCTTGAATCCGCCGATCGTGCCGACCTCGATGGGCAGGAGGTCGAAGAACAACGTCCGATCCGACTCGGTCTCGAGGGACACCATTTCGCCGCGTGAGTTCGGGTTGGTCTTCGCGTAAATGTAGCTGAGATTGGACGTTTTGCCGCACAGGCCAGGACCGTAATATACGATCTTGGCGGCCATCTGCATCGTTGCCCAGTTGAAGAAAACCATAGTGTGATACGCCCTCGGTCGGCAATCCAAAGCTAACACAACGGGTTTCGGGGGTCAATTTGGCTAAGTCCTTGTGGGCGGGCGCGTTTTCCCATCCGGTCTGGCGCTGTCGGTGGCGGATCAACCGGACCGGAGAAGTCCATCCCGAAACCACTTGCGGTAGGCCTGCGCCGGGATGCAAGATCCGGACCGACTGTTGAGCGATGTTAGAATAGTTGAGGCCGGTTCTCTGTCCGACGAATGTGCGACTTTCGGCCCGCACGTGGCGGGGATGGAGAACGAAGGGTGGACTGTGACCGTGGATCTGACATCAAGGGAACTGACCGTTCTGTGTTGCGCCGTGGAGCTGTACATCAGTTCCGGCGAGCCGGTGGCTTCCCGTGAGATCGCCCGTGCTTCCGGATTGAACCTCTCCTCGGCCTCGATTCGGAACGTCATGGCCAAGCTCGAGAGCGATGGGTATCTGAGCCGACCTCACCCCTCGGCGGGCACCGTCCCCACCGATCGCAGTTTCAGGATCTTTGTGGACGCGATTCGACCAAAGCAGTTGCCGTCCAACCTTCGCCGAAGACTCCTCGAGCAGATGAGCGCCATGCGCAGGGAGTTAGTGGAAGATCTGGAGTGGGTCGCCAGGGTCACGGCCGACGCCACCAACGAGGCCGGCATGGCCATGCGGCCCATGGGTGCGGAGCCGGTTGTCGAGGCCGTCTCTTTGGTGTCTCTCGGCGGGGACAGGGTGCTCGGCGTCATCGTTACCAGCGACGGCGCGATCGAGAAGAGGGTCCTTCTTCGTGACGACCAGCCCAGCCACGAAGAACTTCAGGAGGAGGGCAGGTATCTCACCGAGGAGCTCGGCGGACGAACGATCGAAGCGATCCGTCGGCAATCCCCCGTCGCCGACGACGAGCCGCCGGGGTCGATTGGGGCGCGGTCGCGCCGTGCAGCTCTGCAACTGTTCGCGGACTGTGGGGAATCGGTGGAACTGGAACTTGCCGGGACCGACCACCTGCTGAGGTCGGCGGATTTTGTCGAAGCGGACCGTGTACGGTCCTTGTTCTCTGTTTTGCAGGATCGGCGGCGCATCGCCACGGAATGGCGGCGGGCCTTTGACCGTGGTCCGACCCAGGTCATCATCGGGCGCGAATCGGAGGTGACCGCGTCCGGGAATCTCGGTATGGTCGCAACGCTGTTTTTTAAGGAAGGTCGGCGCGCCGGTGCGTTGGGTGTGGTTGGGCCGCGGCGGATGGACTACACCCGGATCGTGCCGGTGGTCGAATTCATAGGTGACACCTTGACTCGGATGCTCGAAGAACCAGGAGCCAGGCATGCCTGAGGAGAACGGTCGGTCGGATTTCCCGGTTGTGGATGACGACGGCGAAGAGATCGAGATCGAATTTGTGGACGTGGACGACGGTGTGGCCCCTGAGAAGGACGTCGCGCCGGCATCGGAAGCGGTGGCGGAGGAGACAACCAAGAGCCCCCTGCAGGCCGAGGTGGACCATCTCCGAGAGATGTACCTCCGCAAACTGGCTGAGTTCGACAATTTCCGGAAGCGAACCGAGCGCGAACGCGCTGAAATGAAGAAGACCGCTGCCGAAGGTCTGGTTTCTGAGCTCCTGCCGGTGCTCGACAACTTCCAGCGAGCGATCCTGCATGCCGACGACAGCGATCCGGAGGCGTTTCGCCAGGGTGTGGAGATGATCGCCAAGCAATTTGCCGACCTGTTGGAGCGGAACGGCCTCGAGGCTGTCGATCCCATCGGTCAGCAGTTCAACCCTGAGCTTCATGAAGCGGTGCAGCGGGTGGAAGGTTCCGAGTACGCCCCGGGCACCGTGGTGTCAGTCTTCACGAAGGGCTACATCTTCGGCGGCCGACTGATTCGACCTGCCATTGTGACCGTCGCCGTGGAGCCGGTTTCGCCGCTTGGCGACGGTCCGCCGGCCGGCGGAGTCGCTGAAGGGGGCGGCTCGTGAGCAAGATCATCGGCATCGATCTGGGAACCACGAACTCGTGTGCGTCTGTTGTAGATGTTACGAAGCCGGTCGTCATTCCGAACCGCGAGGGTGCGAGGACGACACCTTCGGTGGTGGCATTCACTGGGAGCGGCGAACGCCTGGTGGGGCAGATCGCCCGTCGGCAGGCTATGACCAACCCAAAGAACACGGCCTACGCCGTGAAACGACTGATCGGTCGGAAGTTCGAGTCGGAAGAGGTCAAGTGGGCCCGAACCCTCGTGCCCTATGCGATTGTGGAAGCGGAGAACGGCGACGCCTACGTCGAGTTTCAGGAACGGCAGTACAGTCCACCTGAGATTTCGGCGCTCGTTCTGCGCGAAATCAAGGAGTTCGCCGAGGAGTTCCTCGGTGAGGAAGTGACCCAGGCAATCATCACCGTACCGGCGTATTTTGACGACAGCCAACGGCAGGCGACCAAGGACGCAGGTACCATCGCCGGGTTGGAAGTGCTGCGAATCATCAACGAGCCGACAGCTGCTTCGCTGGCCTACGGATTTGGGCGAGATACCCACGAACTCATTGCGGTTTACGACCTCGGGGGCGGGACCTTCGATATCTCCATCTTGGAGATCGGGGATGGGATCTATGAGGTCAAGTCGACGGCTGGTGACACCTTTCTCGGCGGTGAGGACTTCGACGCTCGGGTGATGGAGTTTCTGCTCGATCAATTCAAGCGTGAAACCGGTCTCGACCTGTCAGAAGACATGATGGCCATCCAGCGCATCAAAGAGGCTGCGGAAGCGGCGAAGTGTGACCTTTCGACGAATGAGGTCACCGAGATCTCGTTGCCTTTTATCGCGGCCGACCACACGGGTCCCAAACACCTCCAGATCAAGTTGACCCAGAGTCAACTGGAGGAACTGGTTGGTGATCTCGTGGAGCGCACCCTCGATCCGTGCCAGAACGCGCTCACCGCGGCCCGTGTGGAACAGGGGTCCGTTGACCAGGTGATTCTGGTCGGTGGACAGACCAGGATGCCTTTGGTGGTCAAAACGGTGACCGAGTTCTTCGGAGTCACGCCATGTCAGGACATCAATCCGGATGAGGTTGTGGGCGTCGGGGCGGCTCTCCAGGCGGGGATTCTGCAGGGTGAGGTCAAGGACCTGATTCTGCTCGACGTCACGCCGCTTTCACTCGGCATCGAAACCCATGGTGGCCTGTTCACCAAGATCATCGAACGGAACTCGACGATTCCCACCAAAAAGTCCATGATCTTCACAACCGTCGCGGACAACCAGACGACGGTGGAGGTGCACGTCCTCCAGGGTGAGCGGGGAATCGCGGGCGAGAACCGGTCACTCGGGCGCTTCGACCTGGTGGGCATACCGCCGTCCCCCCGCGGAGTGCCGCAGATCGAAGTCACTTTTTCCATCGACTCAAACGGTATCGTCCATGTGGGTGCTCGCGATCTCGCCACCGGCAAGGAACAGGGCATCGAAGTCCAGCCGGCCGGCGGACTTTCCAAGGCGGAGATTGACACCTTGATCACCGAGGCCGACAAGTACCGGTCGGATGATGAGCGACGCCGAAGCGTGCGGCAATTTCAGAATCGTCTCGAGGGTCTGCTCTACACCAACGAGCGTGTTGTCCGGGAGTTCGGGAACAGTCTGTCTGCGGAGGATCGCGAGTCGGTGCGTTCGACCCTGAACCGTGCCCGCAAGGCTTTGACCAGCGAGGAACGGACCGTGCTGGAGGAGGCTATCGGCGCGGTCCAGGACGTCGCCCAGATCCTGACCGAGGTGGTGATGATCAACCCGCTCGCCGCCTTGGGGGGTGACGGCGGGGGTTCGGGGGATTCTCTGGACGATTCGGCCGACGAGGACTAACGGGAAAAACACAATCCATGACAGCCAGATCCAAGCGAGACTATTACGAGGTGCTTGGCGTCCCGCGTGACGCCCAGGTCGGCGATATCAAGGTGGCCTACCGTCGTTTGGCGGTTCAGTTCCATCCCGACCGGAATCCGAACGACCCCGAGGCGGAAGAAAGTTTCAAGGAGGCCGCCGAGGCCTACGCGATCCTGTCCGATGCCGAGAAGCGGGCGAGGTACGACCGATTCGGGCACGACGGCGTCGCGGCGAACGGGTTCACCGGTTTCGATCCCAACGCCTTTGGTGATTTTGCCGACATCCTCGGCGAGATGTTCGGTTTTTCCTTCGGCGATATATTCGGGGGACGCCCGGGCGCACACCGGTCCGGGCCACGGCGTGGCCGCGATCTCCAGTACACCCTGGAAATCAGCCTCGAAGAAGCGGCCGTGGGAGTGGAACAGACGATTCGAATCCCTCGGCGCGAGACGTGTGGGCATTGCTCGGGAATCGGCGCGGAACCAGGGACCTCACCGGAAAATTGCGGCACCTGCAACGGCAATGGACAGGTGTTGTTCCGGAGGGGATTTCTCTCGGTGGCGCAGACCTGCCCCACGTGCAGCGGTGGAGGCCGAGTCAACCGCAGCCCGTGCTCTCAATGCCGTGGCAGGGGGAGGGTGGAACGGGAGGCCACTTTAAAGGTCACCGTTCCCGCCGGAGTGGACCACGGCATGAGACTCCGGCTGTCCGGAGAAGGCGATCCGGGAGAGAGCAACGGACCGCCTGGGGACCTGTTTGTCGTGCTCGGGGTGCGGGAAGACAAGGCGTTCGCCCGGCAGGGAGCGGATCTCCACGTGGAGTTGCGGGTATCCGCCTTCCAAGCCATGCTTGGTGAGACCATGACCGTCACCAACCTGTATGGAGACGATGAAGAAGTGCGGATCGAGGCGGGCAGCCAGCCCGGCGACGTGATTCGGTTACGAGGGCATGGGATGCCGCGTTTGAATTCGAGCCGCCGGGGTGATCTGTTCTGTCACTTGAAAGTGGTGGTGCCGCGTCGACTCACCTCCGAGCAGAGGAAACTCGTGACCGAGGCGGCGGAGCAGGGCGGAGGTCTCGATCAGGACGAGCAGGTCGGCATCTTCGATCGCGTCAAGAAGGCATTTGGCGTCAACGACTAGATGACCGCCTACTACCTCGAGCTCACGTGCACCTGGCCGCAGGGTCGCGACGAGGAGCTGAACGAGATCCTCGCCGGCGCCGAAGTATTGGGTGCTTGTCTTGGCGATGAATCCGCCGCCGGCATGGCGGTTACGATCTACCTTCATGGATCGCTCGCGGCCGACGCATCCCGTCTGGCCGGTCGCCTCGAGGCGTCGGGTGGACGCAACGCGACGGTCTCATCGGTGACTGCTCATGACTGGTTGGCCCGCTATCGCGAGACCGTGCGTCCGTTCGCGGTGGGCGAGAAGTGGTGGATCGACCCCCATCCGGAGAATCCGACCAAAGCACCTACTGGGCGGCTTCGTCTCGAGGTGGAGCAGCGTTCGGCCTTCGGCAGCGGCTCACACGAGTCCACTCAGCTCGCATTACTGGGCCTCGAGGATGCTGAGGTCCACGGCAGATCGGTTCTTGATGTGGGAACCGGGTCGGGCATCCTGGCGTTGGCGGCGCAGGCTGCGGGGGCGGGAACTGTGGTTGCGTTCGACCTCGATCCCGAGGCCGTGTGGGTGGCTCGATCCACCATCCAACACCTTGCACAAAAACCGCGGGTTTTTCTCTTTGCCGGGCCGTTGACGGCCGTTGGACGGTGTGAGTTCGATATCGTGTTGTGCAACATGATATCGAGCCAGTTCGAGCCGTTGTTGCCGGAGATCCGAAGGGTTTTGAATCAGGCGGGCCGGGTCATCCTCTCGGGTCTGTTGACCACCGAGTTGGAGCACGTGACCGGTGCGGTGATGCGGGCCGGGCTCACCGTGGAGAGCCACAGGATTGCGGGAGAGTGGTCCAGCGTCACGGCGGTGGCTGATGTCCAATGATCCGTGGCTTCTCATGGGTTCTTTCTCCCCGAAGGTTGGAGACCTCGTGGATCTGGACGGTGGTGAGTCCAGACACGCCGCGGGACCGTTGCGTCTTGCGGTGGGAGATCCTGTGGTGCTGGCGGACGGTCTGGGGTGCCTCGTCGACGCGGTGATGTGCACCGTCTCGAGTCGTCGTTGTCAGGTGGAGGTTCTCGCGGTCCGCCACCTTCCGAATCCGGCGGCTCCAACCGTGAGCGTGGCGCTGGCGGTGCTTCACAGTCAGGCCATGGACTGGGCGATCCAAAAGGCGGTGGAAATCGATGTTGATACCTTTGTGCCGCTGTTGGCACAGCGGTCCCAGCTGGGGGTTCGGGCCGCCCGCGGCAGGCTCGACCACTGGCGCCGGGTGGCTCGGCAGGCGCTCAAACAGTGCCGAAGACCGTGGCAACTCGTGGTCGCCGAACCGCTGACAATCGGCGAATTGGTTTCCGACTCCGATGGACGCCGGGTGGTTGTTGCAGACCCAGGCGGTCCCTACCTGGGCGATCTGGCTGGAGCTGCTCCTGAGCTGTTGGTGGTAGGGCCGGAAGGTGGCTTCACAGGCGCAGAGAAGGCAGAGATGGCGAAAGTTGGCTGGCGGCAACTCCGTCTCGGCAGGCACGTTCTCAGAGCCGAGACCGCGGCGGTGGTCGGGGCCGCGATGCTGGTGGCTGCCCAGGACGACCAACGACGAACGACCTGAGCCGTCTGCTGGCGGCGGCTCGCTTCCGGCTTCGCGCTCGGCCCTTCGCCGTGACAGATCGCTCGCCCTGGGAGAATTCCCCGACGGCGGCGAGCGGTGCTCGCCCCCCGCTCTCGGTGACCCCACCCCTCCGAACACGAGTGTTCGTCGGTGTGGGATCACCTCGATCGGGCGCGGACTGCGTCCGCGCGCCGCCAGGTACGGGGTGTAGTGAGTAGCCCCCTCCCTCTTTATTGAGTTTCATCGCGCCAAGCGCCGCCCCTCTCGCCGCGTGTATCACCCGCGCCTGCGTCGGGATGACCAGACGGTCTATCCCTCCTTGTCGCGGGCTCACACTGCACCGAGAGGGACACCTTTGGCGCGATCCGCTGTGCTGGGCACATCGGGGCCCAGGTGCTTCCGAGGGGAGGGGGTCGGCCCGTGCTCAGCCAATGACGGCTTCGCACTGAGGCTCGAGTTCGCTTTCGGGCTTCTGCTGCGGCCCGCGATGGACGGCCGTCTGGGCCGCATTCGCGACCCATCTGGCCATCCCTCGCGGCCCTCGCGACGAAGCCCTGCGCTCCTCGAGCCGCCGACCATGCTCGATCGGAGAACGAAGAACGCGCCCACCGGATGCCGGCACCGTGCGAAATCGAGTCGTAGTACGAGGTCGAACATCTGCGGCGGTGCCTGGCACCGCCATGCGGGGGGAGCGCGTGGGAGGAGATCAGCGCGACGAAATCAGTGAATCGAAGCGCAGCTCGGGTCCGGTGCCAGGCACCGTCGAAATCGCATCGGAGCACGAGATCGCAACATTCGCGGCGGTGCCTGGCACCGACATGGTGGGCCTTCCGGGCGGGCGGGGAATCTGCAATCTGCAATCTGTAATTCGCAATTCGCAATTCGCAATCTGAATGGGGGCGGGGGGGGGGTGGGATACACTTCCCGCCATGACCGATCAGAAGTCCTCGGAGCCGCAGTGGATCGACTCCCACGCCCACCTGACGATGTTTGAATCGACCGAGATCGGCGAGGTGCTGAATCGCGCCTTAGATGCGGGCGTGGGGGGGGTGTTGGTGCCCGCAACTAACGGAGACGACCTTGATCTGGCGCTGGAGCTTGCCCTGGAGTGGCCGGGGAGGATCGTGGCCGCAGCTGGCGTTCATCCCCACGACGCGTCGTCGCTGGATGACGCGATGAAACGGCGGCTGGAGCGGGCGATGTCGGCGACGGGCGTGGTCGCGGTCGGCGAGATCGGTCTCGATTATCACTACATGAACTCGCCGCGAGACGACCAGGTTCGCGCGCTTGCGTGGCAACTTGACCTCGCCTTGGAACTTGGGCGACCAGTGGTGCTTCACAACCGGGAATCCTGGTCAGATTTGGAGCCGCTGCTCGGCTCTCGGTCACCGGCGCTGCGTGGCGTGTGTCACTCTTTCGCCGAGGGACCTGATGAAGCCCTGAGAGTGGTGGATCTGGGTTTGGTTGTGGGACTTTCTGGGATGGTGACCTTCAAACAGGCCCACAACATCCGCGAGATGGCAGCCGTGCTGGGCCCGGATTCGGTGATGGTGGAAACGGACAGCCCATTTCTCGCCCCGGTTCCACATCGGGGGCAGCGGAACGAACCTGCCTTCGTGATCGAGGTCGGCATCGGACTTGCCAGGCAGTGGGGCGTGCCGGTGGAAGAGGTGTCCACCGCTACGACCAAGAATTTCCGCATGCTCTTCGGCATCGGAGACCATTGGCCTGAGGACCACGATTGATTATCGGTCCCTTTGAGGGTGGCAGATCACGCGATGGCGTGGCTTTGAAGTGGTCGGTGTTGACGTCTTCGGATGTGTCGAGCCGTGCTGAGTTTCTTGCCAAGTTCTCAGGTCTTCTTCGGACGTCGGCCGCGGCGCCGTTTCACATTCTTCATGCTGATGGTCAGCATCCCGGTGCCGGGATCTTCGCTCACGTCAAATCGCTGAGATTCTTCAAAAGCGAGTCCGTATTGGGAGAAGAAATGGGGAGCTTTCAAACTGACTGAACGCCTTCTTCTCGAGAGTGGAAATGCTCCGGCTTCCTTGTCGGAATTCGCCAACTGGACCCCGATCAGCTTGCGTGTCTTGTCAAAGAACAGCACGGCATGTGTCGCTTTTGTGAGGTCGAACGCCTCAACTGCAGCGGCTTCGAACGAAATCAAACCGCTCGGTCGAATCGTTGCGCGGGGCCGTTTCCCGGCAGTTCGCGGAGGTACGAACCGTTCAAAAGCCATGAGTCACCTCCCAAGACAATGTATTAACAATATTCGTTTTTCTTGTGAGAGTCAAGAAAATTGCTTGGTCGGAATTGCAATCAATAATTAATTTTTGATTGAACGAGATTCTGCAGTGAGCGCGTGAGAATCGTCGCTCGCTATCGATACAAAATTTATCGACTTCGTTGGAAGATGTGCTCGCGAATTTCGCAGGAAGTTCTTTGGTGTATATCCACATCCCAGCACCGGTATCCGGCAGTGCGGGTTCGTGGCATGGAACGCTCGAACCGGATACACTTCTGGTCATGAAACAGTCGTCCGGGCACAGTCAGTGGATCGAGATCGACGCCTCTGCTCTGCGCCACAACCTTCGCTCATTCCGGAAGATCGTGGCGCCGGGAGTGTCTCTAGCGGCAGTCGTGAAGGCGAACGCCTACGGCCACGGGTTGGCAGAGGTCGCTCCTATCGCGGCGGCCGAGGTGGATTGGCTGGCTGTGCATAGCGCCGACGAAGCGAGGTCGATCCGACGTCTGGGAGTCGATTCTCCGATCATGATCATGGGTTTCGTGCCACCCTCCCAATGCCATGATCTCGACAAGAACATTCATGTATTTGTCTCCACTATTGACGTGATTCAGCGGATCGGGGAATACCGGAGATCTTCCGGCATTTCACTTCCACTGCATCTCAAGATTGATACGGGAACACATCGACAGGGGGTCGCTCTGCCGCAGATATCCGAGATGTGTCGTGCCGCGGCCGAAGAGGGTTTGTCGGTGGTCGGCGCAGCGACTCATTTTGCCAACATCGAGGATACTCTGGAACACGAATTCGCCCGCCTTCAGATCCGCCAATTCGAGGCGGCAGTGGAAGCATTGCGGGTCGAGTTGGGTGGCGAACCGGCGTTTGTTCATGCAGCGTGCTCCGCGGCCGCACTCCTCTTCCGCGAGACCGATTTCAACCTGATCCGACTGGGCATTTCCGCATACGGCCACTGGCCTTCACGGGAGACGAGGGTGACCTGGATGCTGGATCATGGGCGAGACCTCATGGAACTTCGTCCGGTCCTCGGGTGGCGAGCGACAATCGGTCAAATCCAGGAGGTGGAGAAGTCGGAATCTGTAGGGTATGGCAGGACGT
The DNA here is from genome assembly GCA_963797055.1 of uncultured Holophagae bacterium. Taxonomy (GTDB): domain Bacteria; phylum Acidobacteriota; class Thermoanaerobaculia; order Thermoanaerobaculales; family Sulfomarinibacteraceae; genus FEB-10. The sequence continues at coordinate 73,579 of CAWCOD010000019.1, read as the reverse complement.
GGACGGCTCTCAGGGCCACCAGGCTCGCGGTCCTTCCGGTGGGATATGCCGACGGTTACACCCGATCGCTCGGCAACCGCGCGCGGGTGCTTGTACATGGTCGGCCGGTCCCGGTGGTGGGGCGCGTGTGCATGAATATCATGATGGTGGACGTGACCGATGTTCCCGACGCGTCGGTGGGAGACGAGGTCGTCATCATCGGCTCCCAAGGAGACGCTGGAGTTTCTGCCGAGGAGTTGGCCGGGATGAGCGGGACCATCAATTACGAATTTCTCGCCCGGATTTCGCCAGAAATCCCGCGGTTTGTTGTTGACGGTGCGTCCGGGGAGGTTTCGGCTTGATCGAAGGCGCAGCGGATCCAGACGCACTCGACGCCCGCGACAGATGCGCCGAACTGCCATCGGCGAGCGTGGTGGTTCCGACCTTCAATCGACTGAAGGACCTGCAGCGGGTGCTGGCGGCGTTGAGGCGCCAACGGGATGCCGCGGCCGGTGGGATCGAACTCGTCGTGGTGGATGACGGTTCCACGGACGGGACGGCCGGTTGGCTGAGAACCCAGCAGGGTCGCGGTGACGTGGAGGTGTTGAGCCAGCCGAACTCCGGACCGGCGATCGCTCGAAATCGTGGTGCAGCCGTGGCGCGAGGGGAGATCCTGCTTTTCCTCGGTGATGATACCCAACCGGCGGATGGATGGCTGCTCGGCCATCTCGAGGAACATAGATTGTTCGGCGCCGGTCGTCAGCCCTTGGCGGTGGTGGGATATACCGGATTCCCGGACGACCACGACTCGCCCTTCTGTCGATTTATCAACGAGTACGGCGCCCAGTTCGGGTATGCCCTTATCGAAGAACCGGCCGCGGTGCCCTTTAACTTCTTTTATACCTCGAACGTGTCCATTCCGCGGAAGTTCTTTACAGAGCTGGGCGGTTTTCGCGAGGACTTTGTCGCCGCGGCCTGGGAGGACATCGAGTTCGCCTACCGGGCGACGCAGGCCGGGATGATGCTGCGCTATCAACCCCGTGCGCGAACGGTTCACCACCACCGTATCCAGCCGCGGACGTTCTGTCGCCGACAGAGGACGTCGGGCCGGGCGGCTGCAGTCTTTGCTGGTCTCCACCCCGAGTTGGAGGGTTTTCTCGGCACCGACCGTGCGCGGGCCGCCCGTCGCCCGTCCCGGGTTCTGCGTGCACTGTTGCACGCACTGGTGGCCTTCGGCGAACGAATCCCGGGCATCGTGCCGCCGCAGGTGTATCAGATGTACCTTGATCTGGCCTACCTGAAGGGCCTGGCAGAAGGATTGCATTCATCCGAAGTGTGAGGTCTCACATCCGGTGAAGACCTCACACCTCGGAGGTCATTTTGAAGAAAACCCTCAGCAGCCTTTTGTTCTGCATGCTGGCGACGTGCGCGATCGCCGCCGAACGCGGGAGCTCCGACGGCGTCGTTCCCGGTGGTCAAGGGTCCTCAACGCAGATGGTGGGAGGTCAGGAGATTGGGTGCACCCAGGTCGCGACGACCTGGCCCCAGTGGGCAACCGGACCATCCCAGCTCCCTGCCCCTCAGCTTGCGGTCGTACGGACAGATTTCAGACCGAAGGACACCCATCTCTTCCTCGACGGTCGATATGTGGGCAGGGCGCGGAGTTTCAACGGCAAGAAGGGCTTTCTCTATCTCGAGCCGGGAGAGTACCGGATCGAAGCTGTGGCCAAGGGCTACGGGACGGATGTCTTCCTGGTTCGAGCACGCCCGAATTGTCGGTTTGACGTCAAACACCGGATGACCAAGGGTGGTGACGCGGGTCAAACGGTTCGGAATGTGCCCGGCGGCAAGAGCGAGCCGGTGCAGTGGATATGGGGACCTGTCGCGGGTTTGGCGCCAACGGTGTCGTCAGGTTCCCGTGGTGGGGCGGACCCCAGCCTGAGACCGGATCTGAATCCTGCGCCGCCGAATCCGACCGGTCAGGGGGCCGGGAAGGCATCGATTCGGCTGGATGTCCGGCCGCCGGAGGCCTCGGTCTACCTGGACGGTGAATTTCTCGCCACGGCGAAACAGCTCGACCTGATGGTCTCTCCTCTGGCGGTCGCCGTCGGCGTCCACCGAATCGAGGTCCTCGCACCCGGATACGCCGGCCAGGTTGCCGAGGTCACGCTGTCGGAAGGAGAGGTGGAATCCATAGGAGTCGATCTCATCGCCGCACCGGATTGAGTGAGTCCAGATGAGATCAATCGCAACTTCGCTAGGGGTTTACAACTCACTGACCTCCGGGTACAATGGGTCAAGTTCTAACAAAGGGAGGGATTCGGGAAGGCTTTCCACCTTGTGCCTACCATAACGGCCAACCAACTGAGGCCAACCTATTGACATCCTTTCATTTTGGTCCTGCCTTAAAAGCTCAACGGACCCTCCCGCCTCAAATCAGAGCGCCCGGCAAAACTCGCCGGGTGCTTTTTTTCTGCAGTCTGGTCGCGGTTTCCAGAGTGACCGCTCGGTCAGCTGGGTGTCCCGGAACCCACGTCCACGAGGGTTCCCGGCTCGACGCCGATGGATCGAAGCGCCTCGGTCCAGCGCTCCTCGAGAGGGGTATCGAAAATGATCGAGGAGGACAGCGGCGCCACCAACCAGGAGTTCTCCTCGATCTCCCGTTCAAGTTGACCGGGATACCAGCCAGAGTAGCCGAGAAGGAGGTAGTACCTGTTCTCCGAACCGCTGCGCGCAAGATTCGCCAGGGTTTCCGTGCTGCCAGAGACCGTGATGTCGGTGTCCACCCGGAGTGCGGTCTCGTCCGATGACTCGCCCTCACCTTCGAAGAGGACGAAACCGTGGTTCGGCTCCACAGGTCCTCCGGCAAGAACCTCGGGGTAGTCACCTTCGCCGACTGTCTCGCCCAACTCGTCGAGGATGTCGTTGAGCCCCACATCCAACGGCCGGTTGACCACCAAGCCGAACGCGCCATCATCGGTGGAATGGACACCCACGAGGATTACGGAGTGCCAGAAATTCGGATCGGCGAGAGTCGGCATGGCAATGAGCAGCTTTCCGACGAGCGGGGTTGCTTCATCGCTCATGGTTTCATGCTATCAGAGTCATTCCATCGGTCGGTGGTCCGGATCACGGGCGATGGGCGGCGAGCGCGGCAATCTCCGGTATCGAGTACTATCGGAGGATGGCGGAACCAGCCGGGATCGTTATCGAAAAACGGCAGCGCGACCTGGACCCGGAGGTGGAACGCCAGCTGATTGCGGAACTGGGCCGCTGCCCGGATCTGGCCTTTGCCCACCTGCCCCAGGTGTTGGTGCCGGGCCGACAGGAGCGACCCCAACCCGTACTCTTCGCATGGCTTGAACCCGAGGCGCTGGGATCGCTCCGATTCGCTCTCAACCTGGTCACCGAAGCGGTGTCGCGGGCCCTGCCATCCGACGAGTTCCTGGATGTGGTGGTGTTGAACTCCGCTCCCGAACTCCTCGAACCGATCGAGCGTGCGGACTGCCTCCTGGTGGAGCGGAACCCCGAGGAACGGGCCAGGGCGCTGGCCGCGGCCGCCGAGTCGGATACCATTGTCGAGCCACCTACCAAGCCGTGGTGGTGGCCGTTCTGAGAGTCGAATAGTCGAAAGTCGAAAGTCAAATGTTCCCCCATCCGCCCGGGTGGGGTGGGGGGCACGTCGATCGGGCGTGCCATTTTTGAGCACGTCCCGAACGCGCGGGCCGGTGCCAGGCACCGTCGAAATCGCATCGGAGTACGAGATCGACACATCTGCGGCGGTGCCTGGCACCGACATGTGGTTCCCAAATGCGAAAGGTGGCAACCTCAGAGAGCGCGTTGGGGAGCGGGACGCGTTGAGGTCGATGGCTCGACTCTCCACACACTTTCCCCACATTCCACACCGGGCGGGCGGTAGGGAGGTTCTACAGTGGAATCTCGTGGCGCCAGCCAAAGGGGTCGTCGCGCTCGGCGGTCTGGATTCCCACCAGAGTGTCGTAGAGTTCTTGCCACCGCGGATCGAAGTCAAAGCTCCAGACTCGGTCGCCGTCGACGATCTCCCGTATCCAGGTGATCACTGCGGCCGTGCCGCAGCAGGCTGCGGCGTCGAGCTCGGCGAGCTCTTCGAGGGGGATCTTCCGTTCCTCGGCCGGCCATCCGAAGATGTCGGTGGCAATTTTTAAAAGCGAGAGCCGTGTGACCGAAGGCAGCACGCTGTTGGAGTCCGGTGTGATCAGGACGCCGTCCTTGAGGCCGAGAAAGTTCGCTGCGCCGATCTCGTCGATATAGCGGTGCTCCGCCGGGTCGAGGTAGAGCGCCTCCGAAAATCCCTGGGCTCTGGCTTCGGCTCCGGGGAGGAATGAGGACGCGTAGTTCCCGCCGGCCTTGACGTGGCCGCTGCCGTTGGGTGCGGCCCGATCGTGCCGGGTCACCATGAAGGCCTTCCCCTGGTCGGGGCCGAATCCGCCCTTGAAATAAGGACCCACAGGTGTGACAAAGATCCGGAAGACGTACCGGGTTGCCGGTTTGACGCCAACATTGTTGTCGATGCCGATGTACATGGGTCGAAGGTAGAGTGCGGCGCCGCTCCCGTGTGGCGGCACATATGGGAAATTTGCGGCCGCAACCTCCTCGATACCGCGGATAAAGAGCTCCTCAGGCACCTCAGGCCCCTGGAGGTACCGCGCTCCTCGACTCATCCGGCGGGCGTTGTCATAGGGCCGGAAGGCATAGATCTTGCCGTCGGCTCCGGTCTGCACCTTCATGCCCTCGAAGAGCTGCTGGCCGTAGTGCAGACACTGGCTTCCCTCGGGGAGATCCATGGAATTGCCCTCGATCAGACCGCGGACCCGCCACACTCCGTGCTCATAGACCGCCTCGAAGCGGTAGGGGCACGGTAGGTAATCGAACCCGAGGTTTGAGAAGTCCAGCTGGACCTTGTTGCTGTCCCCGATGAAGTAGTAGCGCGGTTTCTCCATGCAGACCCCCAATCTTCGGATGACCGCAGGCCAGGCCCGGGACGAATATGACGGCCTCAGGGCGGCCCGCGGAGGACACCCGCTACACTATAGCGGGTCCGGCCCCGTCTTTGGAATCGACTCCGGATCCATCAATAGGACGGCCGGATCGATGCGGGCGCCGTGCCACCGGACCCCGAAATGGAGGTGGGGCCCCGTGGCTCGTCCGGTAGAGCCCACGGTTCCAACCGTCTGGCCGCGGTCGATGGTGTCTCCCTGTTTCACATCGATGTGATCGAGATGGAAGTACATGGTGATCAGGTCGTCACCGTGGTCGACGAACACGCTGTTTCCGGAAAAGTAATGGGTTCCCGTCAAAACAACGGTGCCGGCTGCCGCAGCCCGCACGGGTGTCCCCGTGGGCGCGCTGAGGTCGACCCCGGAGTGGGGGTTCTTGGGCTCTCCGTTGAGTACCCTGCGCGAGCCGAAGCTGCGGAACTCCGGCAGGGGATCGATTGGTGGTGCAAGCGGGAGCGTGAACATCGGTGGTGCGCCGGACCACCACAGAACGCTCACGAGGGCGATCTCTCGCTCGATTCGATCCAATTGTTCGGGTGGCGGGGCGGCCATTTCTGGCGCGACGGTCAGGCGTTGCTCTGGGTACGGATATTGGCCGACCCGGATCGTGAAGCTCTCCCGGATGCCGCGCCGCGTGCGGTCCAGCTGGATCGTGGACTCGTGCAGAAGAAGATCGATCGGGTACCAGCACGCATTGTTCATTGGACGCCAGGATGAGTCCCCCATTCCACATTTTTCGAGGTCATCTCCGGGCCATCGCACGACGCTGCCCGGCTCGACCGAGTTGGCGACGCCGGTCTCCGCGTGTAACGGTTCTGGCGAAATCCAGGCGGCCGCGAGGGCCAACGCCATCCCCTGGGTCACCAGGAAGCAACGGCGGGCTGTCCTGCTCGACCTGTCCGCTCCGTCGACATTCTGGGGTGGTTTCGATCGAAACACGGGGTCCTCCACGGCCCCCGGGCCGAACCGTGCACCCTGGCGATCCAGGTCGTATGGACGACCAGTGCAGGAAGTGAGCAGCCCGGGGGTTTAGACGCCTCGGGCCTCGGCGAGACCGGTCGTCTTCAAACGCGCCCGACGCGGGAACGATCGTACCATGCGGCGCTGTTGATCGAGCTGCCGGTATCCACGGCGGTTGAGCAGATTCAGGCGCGTCGGAGAATAGCCCGGGGGCCGCGGGGGTTGACACCGGTGTACGGTCTGGATGACAGTGCCTGACGAACTCTGATCGTGACACCGTGCGTAGATCTGGCATCCGACTTGCAACTATGTCCTGGATTGAAAGGGGGACCCATGAATCCCAAAAAACAGCTTCTCCTCACCGTGGCGGTCGGCCTCGCAGCAGCGATAACAGCCTGTTCCAGCGCGGTGCCCACCGAAACCCCTGGGGTCGAACGGCTCGGCCAGTACATTCTTCGCGAAAGCGCGCCAGACGCTGAGGTTGTGCTGGGTTACAAATATGCCGACCAGTCCCTGGGCGCCGAGTGGTTGATCCTGGAGATCGCCGCGACCTCTCCTCAGGGTGAGAGCGCGAAGTTTGAGCGCGACAAGATCTGGGTGCGAACCCCGTCGGGCACCCAGGTGCCGGCGGCCAGTCAGAAGGCCTTCAATGAGGCCTACGGCAGCCTGCGGAACAATATCAGCCAGGCCAACGTGATGCGCGATCCCATGGACTATTTCCCCCCCAACCGGCAGGAATGTTCCATCGGCATGTTCGTCGGACCGGGCGAAGGCGTTTCCTACGATCAATTTTCCGTCAACGGTCAGCGGGCCTGCCAGGGCAAGCTGTTCTTCTATATTCCAGGCGGGACAAAGGCCGGACGATTCGTACTCGGTATGGATATGGAAGAGGACGAGATCAGGATCCCGTTCATCCTGGGCGAGAAGTAAAAACGTAGAAATCGGATTCGACGGCCCCGGAGCCGATCGATTGCACAAAGCGATGGACCGAGGGCGCTCACTCGGCGAGTGTGGTGGTGACGCGGACATCGGAGTGAAGCGTCCGGTGAACCGGGCAACGGTCGGCGATCTCCAGTAACCGGCGCTTCTGCTCGTCGTCCAGGTCTCCTTCGAGTACCAGCTCGCGGGAAAATTCGTCGATCCGCGATGTCGGTTTTCCGGTGTCACCACAATCTTCACAGTGCACTTTGGCGTGCCGAACCCGAGCCTCCACATCCCCGAGCGGCCACTTCTTTCGATCGGCATACATGCGGAGGGTCATGGTCGTGCAGGCACCGAGTGCGGCCGACAGCAATTCGTATGGGCTGGCGCCGGTGTTGGTGCCGCCGACCGCCACGGGCTCGTCCGCCACCAGGGCGTGGCCGTTGGCCAGGATCTCGGTGCGGTAGCCGGCCGGCTCCGTCCGGGCCACAACCAAATCGTGTCCGGCTGAGGGCGCCTTGACCTCCTCCTGGGGGATACCGATATATTTCCGAGCCCAGGCGGCAATGACCGATCCCACGAACTTGGCGTCCTCCGGATCGGTCAACAGGTGATCGGCGGTATCCAGCGACACAAAGCTCTTGGGGTGTTTGGCGGTCGCGAAGATGGTCGTCGCATGGTCGATTCCCACCACGTTGTCGATGGGGGAGTGAAAGAGCATCAGCGCTCGCCCGAGATCGGCCACAGCGTCGTGCAGCGATGCCGAAGAGATATCGTCCAGCAGCTTCTTACCGATGCGGACGGGGCGGCCCCCGATATGCACCACGGCAGCGCCTTCGAGGTCGATCTTCTCGGTCGTGGGACCGAGATGACGGAGCAAGTGTTTGGGCGAACTTGGCGCCGCGATGGTCGTCACCGCTTGGGCCGACGGGATGAATTGCGCGGCTTTGAGAATTGCCGCCCCGCCCAGCGAATGCCCGATGAGAAGCTTGGGAGCCTCGAGCTTCCAAGCCATGAACTCGGCGGCGGCCACGAGGTCCCCCACATTTGACGAGAATGTCGTGTCTTCGAAATTCCCTTCACTCTGTCCGAGACCCGTAAAGTCGAAGCGCAGCACCGCGATGCCCTGCCGGGCGAGGGCGCGGCTGATACGGCTCACCCCTTTGAAGTCCTTCGAGCAGGTGAAGCAGTGGGCGAAGAGGGCATAGGCGACGGGCTCGCCGTCCACCGGTCGGTCCAGCAGCGCCGCGAGCCGATGACCGTCTGAGTTTTCGAAGCTGACACGTGTTGTGGTCATGATGGCCTCCGGAGACGGAACGGATGATGGTCAGTTTAGGGTATCCGCCCACCACCCGCCCGGATGCGAGGTACAAGATACAAGATGCAAGGGGCCCCCGCCCACCCGAGCAGGGAGGGAAGGGCGAATATTCAAAATTCAGAATTGAGAATCGAGACCCCAGGACCCCGGGACCACAGGATCGGTGGGGGACAAGCCCCTAGCCCCTAGCCCTAGCCCTTAGTCCCTGGTCCCCATCCCGCCCCCAGGTTTGCCGTCCACATCCATGGGTTCGAATTCCAACGCGGCGGAGTTCAAACAGTATCGGAGCCCGGTGGGTTTCGGACCGTCCTCAAAGACGTGTCCGAGGTGGGCACCGCAACGGCTACAGTGAACCTCGGTACGGACCATCCACAGTTTGCGGTCGACCTCGGTACCGATGTTCGCTTCGTGGACCGGCTGATAGAAGCTCGGCCAACCCGTCCCCGATTCATATTTCGTGCTGGACGGAAAGAGGTCGTTCCCGCAGGCGACGCAGCGGTAGACTCCCTCTTCTTTGTTGTCCCAGAGGGCTCCAGTGTATGCTCGTTCGGTGCCCTGCTTGCGGGTGACCTCGTATTGCTCGGCGGTGAGAGTCTCCCTCCACTCCCGGTCGCTTCTGGTGACCGTGTCGATCTCGACCAGCCGGCCTTCCTCCACCGAGAACACCTCGATCTTCGTCGTCATGGGGTTGTCTCCTTGGGTTCGGGTGGTTGATTGCGCCATGCACGTTGCGGCTGCGGTCAGCGCGGCCAGCACGGCCCAGATCATCATTCGGGTATTCATAATTTCCTCCGTGCGCCCTTTTCGAAACCGGGCTACCACTAGATATGCCGCCGCGCCGACTCCGGTTGCACGCGGTGACCGGTGGTAGAATCGTCGCGTCGATTCGCCAAAATCAGGGATTGTCATGCCGTTCCGGTACCAAGGAGGAACGAAATGTCCGAGTCCATCAGCTTCTTCGATCAGGTTCTGCGAAATTTCGACAGGGCGGCGGCCTTCACCGACCACCCGGTCGGGATCCTCAACCAAATCAAACAGGTCAACAGCATTATTCACTTTACCTTTCCCATCAAACGTGATGACGGATCGGTGGAGGTGATGCACGGTTGGCGTGCCGAACACAGCCAGCACAAGCTACCCACAAAAGGGGGGCTTCGGTACGCCATGACCGTCAACGCGGACGAGGTCAAGGCGCTGGCGTCCCTGATGACCTACAAGTGCGCCATCGTCAATGTCCCGTTCGGCGGCGCCAAGGGGGGCATCAAGATCTCGGCTCACGACTACTCGGAGGGTGAGTTGGAACGGATCACCCGTCGATTCACCTTTGAAATGTTCAAGAAGAACTTCATCGGTCCCGCCATCGATGTTCCCGCGCCGGACTTTGCCACCGGGCCGAAGGAGATGGCGTGGATCGCCGATACGTACTCCACACTGGCGCCGCAGGATATCAACGCCCTCGGTTGTGTGACGGCCAAGCCGGTGTCCGAGGGCGGTATCGAGGGGAGGGTGGAGGCGACGGGTCGCGGAGTGTTTGTCGGACTCCGTGAGGTGTGCAGCATTGGCGAGGACATGAAAAGCCTCGGTTTGTCGGCCGGGATCGAGGGCAAGCGGGTCGTGGTCCAGGGCCTGGGGAACGTGGGCTACCACGCCGCGAAGTTCCTCCAGGAAGAGGGCGGAGCGGTCATCGTGGGCGCGGTCGAGTACGAGGGAGCGATCTCGAAGCCGAACGGTATCGACGTCGAGGCCCTGATGGCCCACCGACGCGAAACCGGGTCCATCCTGGACTTCGAGGGAGCCACCAACCTCCCCGAACGCGATCTCGGCCTCGAAATCGACTGCGATGTTTTGATTCCGGCGGCCCTCGAGAACGCGATCCACGACGGCAATGCGCCCCGAATCAAGGCGAAGATCGTCGCGGAGGCCGCCAACGGTCCGACGACATCAGAGGCCAGTGACCACCTCTTCGAACGTGGGGTTCTGGTGCTGCCCGACGCGTTTATCAACGCGGGTGGCGTCACGGTTTCCTACTTCGAGTGGCTCAAAAACCTCGAGCACGTGCGCTTCGGCCGGATGGAGAAGCGTTTCGACGAGCAGTCCGCGCGGCAGATCCTGGCGGCGGTGGAAAAAGCCACCGGCAAGGTCTTTTCGGACAACGAGACCGCACAGTACACCCACGGTGCGGATGAGATCGACCTGGTCAACTCCGGGCTCGAGGAAACAATGATCGAGGCGTACCACGAGATCAGAGAGATCTTCAAGCGCGGCGACGCCGAGTATGACCTCCGGTCGGCCTCGATGATCGCGGCGGTGAACAAGATCGCCCTGTCCTACAAGGACCGCGGTATCTTCCCCTAAGCAGGTGTCACATCTGACGGCGGGATTCCCCCGGATGCGGTCTTATGGGCCTGCTGTAACCGGGGTCTGGGACTCCTCGACCCGTTTTCCGCTTTCGTCGTAGAACTCGAGATTGGCCTTCTCGCCGAGGGTCTCAATCAGCGCCGCGGTGGTGTCGCCGGCCTTCTGGTTGGTGAGCATCTGGCGGATTCGAGCATCAGCCTCGTCCAGTGAAATTGTCCCGGCGCCGCGCCGGTCTTCGACCTTGATGACGTGGTACCCGAATTGGGTCTTGACCACAGGCGAGATTTCACCGGGTTCCAGCGCGAAGGCGGCGTCGGCGAAGGCCGGCACCATTCGTGCCTTTTCGAAGAAACCGAGGTCACCGCCGTTGGGACCGCTGGGCCCCTGGGAAAGCTCCTTTGCGAGTTCGGCGAAGTCTTCGCCGGCGACCGCCCGCTGGTGTGCCGCCTCGGCACCGGCCTTGGCGGAGGCGTCGGCTTCTTCGTCGGCGTTCTCGTCCACCGTGAACAGGATGTGCCGTGCGTGGACCTGCTCAGACGTCTCGAAGAACTGTGGATTCTCGTTGTAGAAGGCGGCAACCTCCTCATCGGTCACCTCGATCGTGGGCCGGATCTGCTGCTCGATGAAAACACGGCCGAGCTCCATCTCGCGGAAGATCTCCTCCAAGGCGCTGATGCTGGTTCCCGCCTCGAGCATCATTGATTCCAGGGTCGCGCGGCCACCGGCCTGTTGCTCGGTCAGTTGCATCATCTCGGCGACCTTGGTTTCATCGGGTTTGAGACCGAACCGTTCGGCTTCCTGAGCCAGCAGTTTCTGCTCGACGATGCGCTGGCTTGCAACCTGGAAGACCTGTTCCTGGCTCACCTGCTGTCCCTGGCTGGCGAGGTATCCCTGGATGTTTTGCATCATCAGGCTGATCTCGGCGGCGTAGACCGGCTCGCCGTTGACCTTCATGACGAGGGGATTCACCGGTGCCGTTGTCTGGGGAGCCGTTGTCTGGGCAAATACCGTTCCGGCACACGTGAGGGCTGTGACGATCAGCGCCAACGTCGTCATATATTTCATGGTTACGTCTCCGTTCCCGCGGGCTGAACCCGCGTCAGACGGGGGAGCATACCATGTGAATCATCGGATTACAGGTGATCGCACCGTGAAGCTGGCACCACTCGATCGAGTGCCGTTTCACTGGTCATTGATGGCCGGCAGGGTTGGAAGCTCCATGACCCTGAACACCGGCAGCAGCCCGACCTCCTCGTCCCAGTAGGGAGTCCGGCGATACCACCACAGGTAGCGGGCGCGGGCGTCCGCGGCGAAGGCCTCGTCCGCGAGAGCCGTCTCCCAGGCTACTCGGACGTCTTCGTCGGCGAGCATTTCATCGGCCATCTCGGCGAGTTGCTGGGACCCGATGTACTCCTTGTGCTCGAAGACCGTGTTCAGCAAGCCCCAGCGAAGCATGGAGTCGGGCGCTTCCGGCTCGAAGAGCTGAACCGCGACTTCGAAGTCGGGTTGGTTGGCGGGGACCCAGACCGCTCCAGCGGGTACTGTTCGCCGTACGGTCAGTCGACTGACGACAAAATCCTCGACCATGGTGGTTCCCTGGTATGGGGCTTCGCCGAGCACTGGATCGGACACCCGGATGCTCTCCACTTCGAGATTTAGGGCCTCCGGCAGCCGCCGAGCAACCAGACCGTGATCGGTGAGGAGGCGTTCGATCTGCGGCCAACCGGGGAGGACCAGGTATCCACGCGGCCGGGGCACCACGAGTTCGGGTTGCTGGCCGTGGTACCAGCGAACCCTGATGTCTTCAAAGAACCCCTCGTCGAAATACAGCTGCGGTTCGCCGGTCACCGTGGACGGACTGACCGTCCACCGTGCGGCGGGCCAGGTGACCTCTTCGAAGGCACCGGAGGGTCGCCACCGCAACACGATGTCGGAGGGCTCGGCGTCCGGTCCGCCACGCCGGACCGTGATCGCCTCCGCCTCGACAACCGCCGCCACCAACGCAGCGGGGTTCTTGTCGACCGATTCGATCAGCGCCACCAGGAAGTCGCGGTTGGCCTGGACCCGGTCTCGGAAGGGCTTGTGGGCGTGCATCTCGATCAGAATCGAGGGTCGGTTACGGAGCGGAAAATAGTCGGTGGAAAGCCGCGGACTCGTCCACAGCCAGGTGAAACCCAGGCTGGGATTGGTTGGATCTCTGAGGTCCACATAGGGTCCGTTCGGGTGACCGGCCTCGGCCGTCGCGTCGAGGACTGCGGGCAGAGTCTTGGCGAGCCAACGGTCCAGCGGTGGCGACAGGGCCGGCTCCTCGGCCACCATCCATGTCAACATCCAGCCGTGATCGGAGCCGTTGGTGACGTGGTTGTCCACATGGAGGTGGGGGCGCCACCGGTTGACCACGTCGAGAAGACCCCGCATCTCGATGGTGACCGCCCGCATATGATCGCGGTTGAGGTTGATACCGTTGGCGGTCGTTCGGAAACCCATACCCTCCGTCGGTCCGTTTTGATTCGCCCGGTTGTAGACAGAAACTCGTTCGTGTCCGTCTGCGTTGAATATGGGAGCGACGAGCACGATCGTGTGTTTTGGAATGGGCAACCGACCCAGGACCATGTCGCGGAGCATGATCAGCGAGGCGTCCTTGCCGTCCACCTCGCCTGCGTGGATGCAGCTCTGCAGCAGCAGGATCGGCTTGCCGGTGGCGGTGGCTTCCTCAGGGGTGAATGCGCCGTCCGACGAAACGACGACCAACGGCAACAGCCTTCCGGCGCCCGAACGGCCGAAGAAACCGAGATGGATGCCGGCTGATGCGTCGTCGACCCGGCGCAGGAAATCCATGGTCTCGTCGTAGCTCGACGTGGCCTCGAAGTCGGAGACCTCGGCCACGGTGCGCCAGGCGTCGGGCACGTCATCTGCGGTGGCGGTGATTCCGGCCACCAAGAGGGACGAGACGAGAACCGTCAGTACGGGGCGATGGTTGATCATGGCCGTACTTTAGCTGATTTTTTGTACTCGGCTCTTCGCCCGCGGAAATCCAGGTGGCGATGTGGGAAAGACGACCGGCGGCGGCTCGCTTCCGGCTTCGCGCTTCGCCGTGACAGATCGCTCGCCCTGGGAGAATTCCCCGACGGCGGCGAGCCGTGCTCGCCCCCACTCTCGGTGACCCCACCGCTCCAACCTCAAGCGGTTGTCGCGGCGGGATCACCTCGATCGGACGCGGACTACGTCCGCGCGCCGCCGGGTGCGGGGTGTTGTGAGTCGTCCCCTCACTCTTTGTTGGGTTTCATCGCGCCAAGCGCCGCCCCTCTCGCCGCGTGTATCACCCGCGCCTGCGTCGGGATGACCAGACGGTCTATCCCTCCTTGTCGCGGGCTCCCTGCACCGAAGGGACACCTTTGGCGCGATCCTCTGTGCTTCGCACATCGGGGCCGAGGTGCTTCCAAGGGGAGGGAGTCGGCCCGTGCTCAGCCATGACGGCTTCGCACTGAGGCTCGAGTTCGCTTACGGGCTCTACTCGGCCCGCGATGGACGGCCATCTGGCTGCTCGCCCACCTGGCCATCCCTCGCGGCCCTCGCGACGAAGCCCTTCGCCCCTCGAGCCGCCGACCATGCTCGATCGGAGAACGAAGAACGAAGAACCCGCCCTCCCGGATCTGGTGTGCGCCGATGATCGGGCGTGCCACTTCTGACATTGTTCGGAACCCGCAGATTGGATAACCAGCACTTAGGGTCCGATCAATGTCGGGGTGGCAACCTCGGGAAGCGCTTGGGGGAGATCGGCGCGACGAAATCAGTGAATCGAAGCGAAAGCTCGGGCCGGTGCCAGGCACCGTCGAAATCGCATCGGAGCACGAGATCGACTCATCTGTGGCGGTGCCTGGCACCGCCATGGGGTGCGGCGGCCCGTACGATTGACGACCGCTCAAGGGCATTTGGCCGCACAACGTTATACCCGGCACGCCCGATCATCGCGCTGTCTCGCCCCGGGAGGGTGGGCGGAATCTGCAATTTTCAATCTGAAATTTGCAGTTGGGCGGGCGGGTGGTGGACTACAAGTGCGTCGCCTCGGGGCTCTCCATCATCTTGACCGCCTCGGGCCGCGGGGCGGCGGCCTCCACGTTCCAATAGGGCGACAGCCGGCGCAGGTTCTCGACGATGGACGGGAAGATCTCCACCACCCGGTCCACATCCTCATCCGTGTTGTACCGGCTCAGGCTGAATCGCACCGAACCGTGGATCGCGGTGAAGGGGACATGCATCGCCCGCAGAACGTGGGAGGGTTCCAGCGATCCCGAGGTGCACGCCGATCCCGACGAAGCGCAGATGCCGTAGTTGGAAAGCTGGTAGAGGATGCCTTCGCCCTCGATGAAGTGGCAGGCCACGTTGAGGGTATTGCTGAGCCTCGGTGCTCCATGCCCGTTGACCTGGAGGTAGGGGATACGGCTTGTGAGGTCTCTTTCGAGCCGATCACGCATGGCCTCGATACGGGCCTCGTCCTCATCGTGATGCTCGATCATCAGTTCGAGCGCCCTGGCGAGACCGACAATGAAGGCCACGTTTTCGGTTCCGGCACGACGACCGTCTTCCTGATGTCCCCCCACCAGATAAGGCCGACAGGGTGTTCCCCGTCGCATGAAGAGCGCGCCGATGCCCTTAGGCGCGTGAAGTTTGTGGCCCGAGAATGAGAGCAGGTCGACGTGCTGGAAGGCGCCACGGAGGTCGACGGGCAGCTTGCCCACGGTCTGGGTTGCGTCGGTGTGGAACACGATGCTCGGATCGGTCTCCTTGGTGATCCGGGAGAGTTCCTCCACCGGGAAGATCACGCCGGTTTCATTATTGGCGTGCATCACCGACACCAGCAGGGTGTCGGGTCGGAGGACACGCACGAACTCGGTGATGTCCAGCCGCCCTGACGGATCCACCGATAGAAAGTCCACATCGAATCCCCGTCGCTCGAGGTCCTTGGCAACGCCGTAGATGGCGGGGTGTTCCACGGCGGTTGTGATCACGTGGCGTCGCTCGGGGTTGGCGGCGATGGTGCCGAAGATCGCGGTGTTGTTGCTTTCTGTGGCGCACGAGGTGAAGAGGATTTCCTGCGCTCTGGCGTTGCCGAGCAACCCGGCGATCGTCTTGCGGGCAGCCGTGATGGCATCTGCGGGCCCTGACGCCGGCGCATACATCGAACTGGGATTGAAGTACTCGGTGGTGAGGTACGGCGTCATTGCCTCGTTGACCTCCGGCGCCACCCGAGTCGTGGCGTTGTTGTCCATGTAGATGATGTCCACGGGCGATCCTCCTTGGCACCAGATATCCTACAACCATCCGTTTGCCCGTCACCCCGATTGCACATTGCAGATTCCAGATTGAAGATTCCCCCACCCGCCCGAGCCCGAGCCCGAGCCCGTTACCATTACCGTTAAACAACTGTCATCCTGAGCGAGCGGAGCGAGTCGAAGGATCTGGGCGCGGGTGCTTTCGTTCTTTCGTTCGTCGATCGAGCATGGTCAGCCTCGGGGAGCGCGGTGGGGAGAGGGGAGCGTCGACCTTTGACTATTGACGATGGACCGGGTGGGGGATCCGGCATCCGGCGTCTGGTGTCTGGCATCCGGGTGGGTAGGTTGGGAGCTAGACCGATACGACCCTGATTCGCTCGTCGACCTGATCCTTCAGCGCCTGTTCCACCAACATCTTGATGGTTGTGCCGCTGGACATGCAGTCCGAGCAGGCTCCGGTGAGGCGGCAGTAGACCACGGTGTCCTTGATGTCCACGACCTCGAGATCGCCACCGTCCTTCTGCAGGTGGGGCCGCGCCGACTCGTCGATGACCCGTTCGATTTCCTTGGCAAATTTGAAGGGCGACATGCCCGGTTTTGGTGCCTCGCGGGGGACTCCGGCGGTGGTCAGAATGGGTAGCTCCTTGAACGTGGTTTGTGGTTTCCCCCAAACCTGAACCAACAGGTCCGCCAGGCCACCCGGCGTGTGGTGGCACGACATGCAGGCGCCACCGGCCTTGACGGCGTCGCTGATGTCGGGAATGGTCTTGAGCTCGAGCTCTTTGATCTTGCGCAGCAGGTAGGGCTCGGTCAGCCCGAAGCAGGTGCAGACGAGACGACCCTCCTCCTGCTCGTCGTGCCGTATGTCGATGCCCAACTCAGCGAGATCAACCCCCCGCCGCTGCGCCCAGTTGAAAATCGCCGCTTCCAGGGCCTCGGCACCCATCACGGAGCAGTGGATCTTCTGTTTGGGCAAGCCCTCCAGGTATCTGACGATATCTTCGTTGGAAATCTCCAGAGCCTGGATCGGCGTGAAATTCCCCTCCTCGATGATGGCACACAGGGCCTCGGAGGCGGCGATGGCCGAAGTGCAGCCGAAGGTCAGGTAGCGGGCCTCGGTGATCACGTCTTTGGTGGGGTCCTCGGGGTGTCGATCGACCTTGAAGGTGAACCGCAGGGCGTCGCCACAGGTAATGGAACCGTGTTCGCCGAGTCCGTCCGGCTCTTCGATCTCACCAAGATGGCTTCCAGGCCCGCCCTGAACTGCGTTCATGAAGAGGTCGGTCGTTTTTTGCGAGTAGTTCCAGGTCATTCAATACCTCCCGTGCGGGGAGAGCATGATACCCGATCCATGTTCGATGACAGACGCAAGTAGGCGCGCATCTTATGCGCGCTCCGGCCATCAATAACATCTGGGCGATGTGGTGATCGATGGTTGATTGCGCGCGTAAGACGCGTGCCCAATCCGGATGAGAGCGGGGCGCACACGTCAGATTCACAGCCTGGGCCGGGTGGGCGGAAATCAAAAATTCAAAATATTGCAATGGGTGTGCATCTGCGGCGGTGCCTGGCACCGACATAGCCAGCTGCTCCCTGCTCCCGGGCGGGTGGTGGGGGAATGCCATGCGGTACACTCACTCCATGTGTGCACGGTGGACGTGTCTTGGGGTCCTGGTCCTCGGAGTGTGCTTTGGTCAATCGGCCGGTGAGGCCGCCAGCCCGGCCGCGGTCCATGGCACGGGCGGGGCTGTGTCCAGTGCCGAGGCCGACGCCTCCAAGGCCGGAATCGAGGTGCTGCGGGCCGGTGGGAACGCCGCCGACGCAGCGGTGGCCACGGCGCTGGCCTTGGCGGTGGTTCACCCCCAGGCCGGCAACCTCGGCGGCGGCGGGTTCGCGGTCATCCGTTTCAAAGACGAGGTCACCACGCTGGATTTCCGAGAAACCGCGCCGCGGGCGGCGAGTCGGGACATGTACCTCGGTGACGACGGAACCCCGGTTCGGGAGGCTTCGTGGATCGGACCGCTTGCGGCTGGAGTGCCGGGGTCGCCCACGGGACTTTTTGACCTTCATGCCCGATTCGGCGCCCTGCCCTGGCCAAAGGTCGTGGCGCCGGCCATCCGGCTGGCTGCTGACGGTTTCGAGGTGTCCACTCGCCTCGCCAGGGACATCGCCGAAGAATCGGAGTTGTTGGCCCGATTCCCCACTGCCGCCGAGGTCTGGCTGGTTGACGGGGCACCGCCGATTCCAGGTTCCCGTGTGGTGTTGCCGGAGCTGGCCGCGACCCTCAGGGAGTATTCCCGAGTGGGGCCGAACGCCATCGTCCGGGGTCGGGTCGCGACGGCTGTGGAGAAGGCATCGCGCAGATATGGTGGCATTCTCACCGCTGCCGATCTCGCGGATTACCGATCGGTGTGGCGCAGTCCGATCCTGATGGAGGCTTACGGATGGCGCCTGGCGTCCATGCCGCTGCCGTCCTCGGGCGGCATCATCCTCGGTCAGACCGTTGGGATTCTCGAACGCGTGGGATGGGCGGAATTCCCCCGGTTCGGTGCTGACCGATTCCACCTGTTGGCCGAGGCGTGGCGGCGAGCCTTTGCCGACCGGTTCCTGTTGGGTGATCCTTCTGAGACGCGGGCCACCGCGGCCCAGTTGCTCGCCGGGGATTGGCTGAATACCCGCGCCGGCCAGATTCAGACCGGTCGGGCCACGCCGTCGAAGAACGTACGCCCGCGGGGCGGTTTTGCAGCGCCCGAGTCGGCCGAGACCACCCATCTTTCGGTGGTGGATGGCGACGGCAATGCCGTGAGTCTGACCACAACCCTCAACGGGTGGTTCGGCTGCGGTCTGCTGGTGGAGGGGGCGGGCTTCTTTTTGAATAACGAGATGGACGATTTTGCGGCGGCTCCGGGTCGTCCGAACAGCTATGGCATCGTCCAGGGCGAGGCGAACTCCGTGGGCCCGGGCAAGAGAATGCTCTCCTCCATGAGCCCAACCGTGGCGTGGCGCGACGGGGAGGTGCTGGCGCTCGGGTCGCCCGGCGGGCCGAGGATCCCGACCGCCACAGTCCAGGTGTTTCTCGACATCGCCGTTGACTCGGATGAACTCCAGTCCGCGGTAGACCGGCCGCGAATCCACCACCAGTGGCTCCCTGACGCGATCTTCGCGGAGGCCGACGCGCTGTCCCCGGAGACCGCTGCCGCGCTGGAGGCAATGGGTCACGAGATCCGCGGCATGGATTCGATTGGAAAGGTCAACGCCGTTCGACGGCGCGGTGACGGCACCGTCACCGCGGCCGCGGACCCGAGGGGGCCCGGCGCCGCAGTGGTCCGGATTCCGGCACCGGGATAGGCGGGTGATGGTCCCATGAAACGACTGCAATCAAAGCTGGCTGCGGTGGCCATCCTGACCGCCGTCCTGAGCTGCGGATCGATGTCGGTGGCACAGACCCTGGAAGTTTTTCAGATCCAGGGGACCGGGATGTCGTCGCCCTACGAAGGTACCACTGTGACAACCAACGCCAACGTGGTGACCGCCGTGGGAACGGAGGGGTTCTTTATCCAAACCCCGGACAGCAGGGATGACGGAGACCCGGACACCTCCAACGGCCTCTATGTGGCCGACGTCTCGCCCGAGGTGGAGGTGGGTTTTCTGGTGGACGTGACCGGGCTGGTCGAGGAGTTCTTCGACTGGACCCAGCTCCACGATCCGGAGGTGACGCTGCGATCCACCGGGTTCACGCTGCCCGCCCCGGTGGACTTCGACGACGCGACACCGGCTTCGCACCAGCCGTGGCCTGCAAACGAGTTGGAACGATTCGAAGGGATGCGGGTCAGGGTTGCGGACGGTATGGTCACGGCCCCCACCGATGGATTTGGAGATGCCTGCGTTGTGGCCAAGCCGGGCCGTGTGTTTCGCGAGCCGGGTATCCTCTTTCCCGGGGTGACCGGGCTACCGGTCTTTGACGGCAACCCGGAGGCTTTCAGGGTCGCGCCGGGTGGCCTGAACGGCGCCGAAACCGCCCTTGTGGCGGGAGCCTCCTTCTCGGCCGAGGGGGTTCTGGCGTACGAGTTCGGCGAGTATCGCCTGTGGCCCACCGAGTTCTATGTGACAGCGACTCCGGTGGTACCCCGGCCGGTTCGCCTGCGCCGGAGCCAAGAGATCTCCGTTGCGACGCAAAACCTGGAGCGCTTGGACGCGGCCGCATCCGATCCGCCGTTTGCTGACCGATTGGTCAAACTCTCGGGCCAGATCCGCGAGGTCCTGGGATCTCCCGACGTGGTGGCGGTCCAGGAGGTTCAGGATCTCGCAACGCTGTCCGCTCTCGCCGACCGGATCCACATCGACGATTCCGCGGCGCGTTACACGGCGATCCACCAGGACGCGCAGTGGCAGGACGGTTTCGATGTGGGGTTCCTCGTGCGCGATACCATGGTCGTTCAGTCGGTGGAGCAAATCGGGGCCGATACCATCTTCAGCTACGACGGGTCATGGCTCAACGACAGGCCGCCCTTGGTCCTCGAGGTCGTTTCGCTGCGCAGCGATACGGCCTTTGCCTTCACCGTTGTCGTCGTGCATCAGCGGTCCCTGCGCGACATTGACGATCCGAGCGACGGCGAGCGAGTTCGGCAGAAACGGCACGAACAGTCGGTGTGGCTTGCGAACTGGCTCCAGCAGCGGCAGACCGCACGACCGGAAGAGCGACTCATCGTGGCTGGCGATTTCAACGCCTTCGAGTTCACCGACGGCTATGTGGACGTCATGGGGACTGTTACCGGCGCACCGGATCCCGATGGTGCGCTGATTCCCTCCATCGATATCGTGAACCCTCCTTTCACCGACACCGCATGGTTGCTCGGTGAGGAGGAGCGCTATACCTACGTCTTCGACTGCGACGCCGAAGTGCTCGACCACATCGTGGTGAACGACGCCCTCGAGCCGTGGCTGGCCGCGGTCTCGGCCTCCCGGGGCAACGCCGACGCCCCCGAGGGCTGGGCGGACAACCCGGACACCGCGGCGAGAAGCTCCGACCACGACGGCGTGGTCGTCTACCTGGGGCCGAGGTGGCGACGTCCATCCGGCAGGAGGTACGCGCCCTGATGATCGAACGAATCGTCTTGGTCAAGCTCGCCGACGACGCGGTCCCGCGACGCCCGGAGATCGCGAAATACAGCCTCGAGGCCCTGCGGCTGATTCCGGGCGTGGAGGACGTTCACGTGGGCCTCCCCGCGGATTCGCCATCGGCAGAAGCGTGGGACCTTTCCCTGGTCCTCCGGTTTCGGTCGCTGGACGACGTCGAAGCCTACAGGGTCCACTCGGATCACCGGGCCTTTGTGGACAGCTATCTCAGACCGCGGATGGCGGCGATCAAGGCTTGGAACTTCGAGGTCTGACCCCCTCCCGCCTACCCACTGCGAATTGCAGATTCCAGATTGCAGATTGCGAATCACGGATTACGAATTGCAGATTGCAGATTCCCCCACCCGCCCGGATCCGATGTGTGCGCGATGGGCGGGCGTGCCACTTCTGACATTGTTCGGAACCCGCAGATTGGATAACCAGCACTTAGGGTCCGATCAATGTCAGGGGTGGCAACCTCGGGAAGTGCGTGGGTGAGATCGGCGCGACGAAATCAGTGAATCGAAGCGAAAGCCCGGGCCGGTGCCAGGCACCGTCGAAATCGAATCGCAGTACGAGGTCGACATACTGCGGCGGTGCCTGGCACCGACATGGAGACCGAGAGGCGAGGGTGACTACGCTGTCGGATCGTAGTCGGGAAAGTGCTCCACCTCGATGTCCAGGTGATCGGTGAGCTCCTTGAGCTCGCGGGTCAGGGCCCGGCCAATGACGATCCGCTGGACCTGGTTGGTTCCCTCGTAGATCTGGGTGATCTTGGCGTCGCGCATGTACTTCTCGATAGGGTAGTCCCTGCAGTAGCCGTAGCCGCCGAAGAGCTGGACGGCGTCGGTGGTGACCCTCATGGCGGTGTCGGTGGCAAAGACCTTGCCCATGGCCGCGATTTTGTTGATGTTCTTGACCCCGGCGTCGATGGCTCGGGCCGAGGTGTAGACCAGCTGACGGGCGGCCTCGATCTGGGTCGCCATGTCGGCGAGCATGAACTGGATGGCCTGGTGAGACATGACGGTTTGGCCGAACTGGCGGCGCTCCGAGGTGTAACGAAGGGCCCACTCGAAAGCTCCTTGAGCGAGTCCGAGAGCCTGGGCCGCGACCCCGGGTCTGGCGCGGTCGAGGGTCATCATGGCGTTGCGGAAGCCGCCGCCTGCCTTTCCTCCCACCAACTGTGAGGCCGGCACGCGACAATTGACAAAGTCGAGTTCGTTGACTGGCACGGTTCGGATCCCCATGGTGTCCTCGCGTTTGCCGACGGTGAATCCGGGTGTGTCCTTGTCCACCAGAAAGGCCGAAATACCGCGCATTCCCTTGGCCGGCTCGGTCAAGGCATAGACGGTAAAGACCGAGGCCACGGCGCCGTTGGTGTTCCACTTCTTGTGGCCGTTGATGACGTATTCGTCGCCATCTTCGATGGCCTCGGTGCGGAGGCTGCCGGCGTCGGAACCCGACGCCTTCTCGGACAGCCCGAAGGCGATCAGGGAGTCGCCGGAAGCGATACCGGGCAGGTACTTGTCTTTCTGTTCCTCGGTGCCGCCGAGAATGATTGGGAACGACCCCAGGGCATTGACCGCGTAGGCCACACCGACCCCGCCACAGGCGCGGGACAGCTGCTCCACGATCAAACACAGGTCCATGACCCCGGTGCCCTTGCCACCGTACTCCTCGGGGATCCAGACGCCGGTGAGGTCGTAGGACTTGAGGGCCTCCAGGATGTCCCAGCCGTACTCACCGGTGCGGTCGAGTTCTGCCGCCTGCGGACGGACGTATTTCTCGGCCACTTCGCGGGCCCGGTCCTGGTAGTCGAGGTTCTGTTTGGTCAGCAGTTCACGCATTGTGGCCCCCCAGTCCGATAGGTGGCGATCATTCTACACGCGCTCGGCCATTGCGAATTGCAGATTGCAGATTGCAGATTGCAGATTGCAGATTGCAGATTGAAGATTGCAGATTACAGATTCCCCCTCCCGCCCGGGTGGGTGGCGGGCGCGATGGGCGCGATGGGCGGGCGTGCCGTCTTTGACATTGTTGGGAACCAAGGTGCTGGCAAATTCATCCCGTGAGGTCCCAATAATGTCTGAGGGGGCAACCTGCCGGCGGCAGCGGTTGTTGCAGCACAGCCGTCTCGGCTGCAATTCTGACTTCGATTGGGTGTACGAATGCAGGCCGGAGGCCTGCGCTTCAAAGCACCTCAAACCGCGGATCGGGCGGGCGGGTCAGTCAATCGCGTGTCGGATCGCCGTCGCGAGATCGGGGGTCTGGAACTCGTAGCTGAGATCCTGCAGCGCCTTGGGCCGGGCGCGGGTGCTGGCCAGCAGCAGGGCGTCGGCCATTTCTCCCATCACCAACCGGGCCGCGAAGGCGGGCAGGGGCATGAAGGCGGGCCGATTGAGGACTCCGCCGAGGATCTTCGCGAATTCGGCGCAGCGCACCTCCTCGGGCGAGGCGAGGTTCAGGGGGCCGTCCACAGATGGCTGATCGAGTACGAAACGGACCACGCCGGTGATGTCTTCCATGGCGATCCACGGCCACCACTGGCGGCCCGACCCCATGGGCCCCCCGGCGCCCAGCTTGAACGGTAGGAGCATTCGATCGAGCGCGCCGCCGCGGCCGATCACCATGGCCAGCCGGAGCAGCACGACGCGAGTGGCATCCGAGGCCGCAGCGAGCGCAGCGCTCTCCCAGTCCCGCGCGAGATCTGCCAAGAAGCCATGGCCGGGCGGCGAATTCTCGTCGAGCACCTCCTCGCCTCGGTCTCCGTAGTAGCCCACGGCGGAGGCGTTGATCAACAGCGGAGGTGGATTGGTGGCCGCGGCGATGGCCTTTGCGAGGGTGTTGGTGGAATCGAGTCGGCTGTTCCGAAGCTCGGTCTTGACCTCCGCCGTCCAACGGCCGTCGGCAATGCTGCGGCCGTTGAGATTGATGACCGCTCCGGCACCGTCGAGGACGGCCGGATCGAGGGTGCCGGTTGCGGGATCCCAGGTGGCGGCGGCACCGGTGTTGGTTGATGCTTGGGAGCGCACGAGACGCACGACCTGGTGTCCCTGCGACTCCAGGTCCGTGACAAGCGCTTGGCCGATGAGCCCGCTCGAGCCAGAAATGACGATGCGCATAATTCCTCCGGTCAACGGTGGTTGGTCGTGATTCCTTCCCAGGTGGTCAAAGCGGTCTGTGCCAGTTCGGCCAGCGCCGCGATGTGTTCGGGGCGGTCGTTGAGGGCCGGTATGTAGCGGAAACTGCGGCCACCGGCCTCCCGAAAGACCCGGTGGTAACCCACCGCCACCTCCTCCAGGGTTTCGAGACAGTCGGCCGCGAAACCGGGGCAGATCACGAAGACCGGGCCTGCCCTCCGGTCGCCGAGTTCACGTAGGATATCGTCGGTTGCGGGGCCGAGCCACTCCTCCCGGCCGAAGCGGGACTGGTAGCAGAGGGTCCAGTCCTCCGGTTCGAGACCGAGTTCCGACGCCACCAGCTCCGCGGTTGCCGCACACTGCTGTGGATACGGATCTCCGGCGTCCGCGTAGCGCCGGGGAAGGCCGTGGAAGGAAACCACCAGGTGTCCGGACGGCCGACCGTTGGGCCAGACTTCGCGGACCGAGGCCGCCAGGGCCGCGATGTAGGGGCCGTGGGTGGAGTAACCCTCGATCGTCCGGAATTCCGGCTGCTGCGGCGATGCTCCGACGATTCGCTCCACGGCGGCTACGGTTGTGCCCACAGTGGTCCGTGAATACTGGGGGAAGAGGGGTATCACGAGCACTCTGCGGCAACCGGCTTGGACGAGCTCCTGGAGGCCGTCGTGAAGGGAGGGGCGGCCGTAGCGCATGCCGAGGGCCACCGGGACGCGATGCCCCATCCGGTCCTGGAGTTCGACCTCGAGTCCGTCGGCTTGACGCCGGCCGAAGACCAACAGTGGCGATCCATCTTCGGTCCATATCGATCTGTAGAGTCCGGCCGAGCGGGGTGCTCTGAAGGGCAGGATGATCAACTTTCGTATCAGCCACCACGCGGCGCGTGGGGCGTCCACCACCATCGGGTCCGCCAGGAACTCATCCAAGTAGCGGCGCACGTCGGTGGCGCTGGGCGCGTCCGGTGACCCCACATTGGTGACGAGGATCCCTGTGGCTCCAGAAGGCTCAGCCGGGATGGAATTCATCCGCCTACCGCCAGCGGTTGCGTGCCCAGAGGACACCCACGAACCATCCCAGAGCCATGAACCCGAAGACCGCGCCGGTGTGCCACACCAGGACGTGCCGAAGGTCGGACATTGGGCACAGCAGGTGGGTGATGGCATCACCGGTGAGGGCGGCCCCGGCTCCGCCGAGCAGCCCGGCCACCGGGGCGCGCATGGGCAGGGCGCGGAACACCAGCCACATGGTGACGACGAAGGTCGGCAGGATCATGGCGATATCGTGGGACATACAGCCGATGCCCTTGGCAAGCCAGTCGGAACCCATGGGTACGCCTGCGCTGTGGGCCCACGTCATGATGCCCACCAGGACCTGCAGGGCCACACCGGTGATGATCGCCGTCCGCACCGTGCGGACCGGAACGGCGCCTCCGGGGACCGCTTCTCTGAGGGCGAGGCCGACGATCAAAATACCCACGAGGAGCTCGAGAAGGGCGCAACCCCAGCTCAACCACATGGGCAGCTGGTCCATGTCGCCGCGAAGCTGCATCTTGAAACCGAAGAGGATCGAGGCCAGTACGAGCGTGGCCACAACCGCGACCACCAGGGACCTCTGCCACGCTGGGTGGAGTGGCCGGACTGGGCTGAGGTCGTTCTCGACGGTCTCGCGGAGCGCCTCCGGCAACAGGTCGGTGCTCATGAGGTCTGTTCCCCCTCTTCGATCTTCTGGCGGAGAGCCTTCAGTGCGCGGTGAGCCCGCACCTTGGCCGTGCCCGGCGCGATGCCGAGGATCTGACCGACCTCCTCGAAGCTCATGCCGAGCAGGTGGTGCAGGATCAGCACCTCTCGCCCGCGACGTGGGACCTCGGCCAACAATCGATGGACGGCGTCGCGATCGGCCAGACCTTCGATCTCGGGGGCCACCGGGACCTCTGGAAGGTCCTCCACCGGCAAGAACTCCTTGCGCCGACGAGCGGATCTGAGGTGCATCAGCGCAACGTGCCGTGTGATGGCGTAGACCCACGGTCGAACGGGTCGTGGTGGAGTGTAGGTGTGCCGGGCACGATGGATCTGGAAAAAGGTGTCCTGGAGCAGGTCCTCGGCCGTCGTGGTGTTCCGCACAAAGGTCCACAGGTACCGCACGAGGGGGTTCTTGAGTTCGGCATACAGCGCGGAAAAGTCATCCATGCTGCCTTTCTGGTACCCGATCATCAGCTCGATCAGCCGCGCTTCCTGAGCCTGCCTGTCGGTTCCCATGGCGTGCTTTGCCCTCCGAACCCTTGACGTTACGTGGTCTTGGTCTGAATGACCAGCGGAGTATAGAGCACGGCACGCGGGCGCGTCATCTCGCCGACGTCAGTGGGATCTCATAACCCGTCAGGATCAGACGACCAACACTGCTGCGGCGATGACTGTCTTCCAGACGCCCTTCCTTCCGATGGCGGACTGGGTGATCGATCGACTCTTGACGATCTTGTTCGAGATCTTCCACAGCTCGCTGTTGTCGTCCCAGCTGGAGTCAGCGTCGAATTCTTTGACGCCCAGCGTGCTGGCGAGCATTCCCGCCGCGAGATCTTCTGCGTAATCTCCCGCCTGTTTGTCGGTTTGTCCGTAGGCGTGGTGTTCGGAGAGATATCCGAAGTCGTCCGGGTTTTTTGGACGTGCCAGACCGATGGACGCGGAAACCAGACGGTGGGGCTCGTTGGTCGCCGCTCGACTCATGACGGCGAAGAGGATCTGCCCAGGACACAGCTGGGCCAGACCGGCTTCCCGCGAGATGATCTTGCAGCGGGGCGGAAAAATGCTCGAAACGGTCACGAGGTTGTACTGGGCGATTCCGGCCTTCCGCAAAGCCACCTCGAAGCTCCCGAGTTTCTCCCTGTGTTGGCCCACACCTTTGGTGAGGAACATCTGTCGGGGTACGAAGAGAGACTGGTCCATGGCCGTCCTCCGCAGTTGATGCAATGGTCGAATTCGCAATCTAGCACACTGTGTAGGATGGTTCGGTGGCTGAACCGGTCAAGAGTCTGCTGGCGTGGTTTCGGGCAAACGCCCGTCGGTTGCCGTGGCGCGAAGAACCCAGGGACCCGTACCGCGTGCTGGTATCGGAGCTCATGCTTCAGCAGACCCAGGTGGAGCGTGTGATTCCCAGATTCGAGGCGTTCGTTGCGGCCTTTCCGGATCTGACCGCGCTGGCGGCAGCCACTGAGGAGGAAATCCTCACTCTCTGGTCGGGTCTCGGATACTACCGGCGGGCCCGTCTGCTGCACCGGCTCGCCCGACAGGTGGTGGAGGATGGCGGCCGGCTGCCGCGCACGGCCGTTGAACTCGAACGTCTCCCAGGCGTGGGTCCGTACACCGCCGCGGCGGTGTCGTCCCTCGTCCACGGCGAGACGATCCCGGTGTTGGACGGTAACGTCATGCGGGTGGCATCCAGGTTCCTTGGATTTTCCGGCGATCCGAGGCAATCCGCGGGCCGCGGGGTGTTGACGAGGTGGATCGAGGGCCTTCTGGCGGAGGGGCCCCCGGGCGAGATCAACGAGGCGCTCATGGAGCTTGGTGCGACGGTTTGCCGGCCGAGGGCGCCCCGGTGTGGTGTTTGTCCTCTTAGTCCCGGTTGCGCGGCCAATGTCGACGGCTGTCCCGAGGCCTACCCTCCGCCGCGGCGGCGGCGGGAGGTGATCCACCTGCGCTGGGTCGCGGCGTGCTGCGTCGATGAGGCGGGCCGGTGGCTCGTGCGTTTGGTGGATGAGGGCCCGATCCTCGAGGGTCTGTGGCTGCCGCCCATGTCCCCGCTGGCGCCGGGCGACGACCCGGTGGAGGTGGCGCGAGGGCTGGTTCCCGGTCCCTACGAAGCCTCGCCGCGACTGCTGGACGAGGTCCCGCACTCCATCACCCACCGGAGAATCCGTATCGTTCCGGTCCGGTTGTCGGTGGTCGGGGGAGGAATCGGAGAGCTCGAGGGGCGTTGGATCGACCCCGATGCAGTGGCGCTGCCAACATCGTCGATTTTCGGTAAATTATTACAAACAAACAATCTAGAGCTTGGAGATTCGAATGAATGACCATTCATTCGCTCTGATATACTGGCGTGCGTGATTCGGTCTATTCATATTCTCTAGGAGGGGCCAATGCATCACGCCACAGCGGGATCGTTTCTCGGCATTTCCGGCGTCGTCTGGTTCTGGATCCTGACGATCGTCGGCGTCGGCGGGGTCGTGTTGTCGCTGAGCCGCCGGTTCCAGCTGCTCGAGCTCGGTCGCGCGGACAACCGATTCGACCGTATTGGAGAGCGCGTCAAACATGTGCTGGTCTATGCCTTCGGCCAGAAGAAGATGTTTGACGATCCTCTTGCGGGTCTCTACCACCTGCTCATCTTCTACGGATTTCTGGTGGTCAGTATTCGTACGGTCACCATGGTGTTGGAGGGACTGTTCGCCGGTTGGGAACTGCCGCTGCTCCAATCGACGGCAGGGCACGCGTATCTTTTTTCCAAGGATGTCTTCGAACTGTTGGTTCTCGTTGGGCTGGTCCTTGCCGTTTGGCGGCGTGGAGTGCAGCGTAAGGACCGGCTGATCCAGTCCAGCAGTGCATGGATCGTCATCGCATTGATCGCCATTTTGATGGGCACCGATCTCGCATCCGAGGGAGCTCGGATCGCGGCCGGGAGTCTCGACGGATCGTTCCTTCCGGCGTCCTCGCTGATGGCCGTTCTCTTCGGGGGATTGTCTGCCACGGCTCTACAGCTGATCTACTCGTCGACCTGGTGGCTCCACCTCATCACCCTCTACGTCTTTGCCAACGAACTCCCGTACGGTAAGCACTTCCACGTCTACACGTCGCTCTTCAACGTATTCTTCGCCAAGCTCGATCCGGCCGGCAAGATCGACACCATGGATCTCGAAAACATCGATGAGGAAACGCGGTTCGGCATAGCCACCATGACCGACTTCACCTGGAAGCAGATGCTCGATATGTACACCTGCACCGAGTGTGGCCGGTGCCGAGAGTTCTGCCCCACCACCATGACGCACAAGCCGTTGCAGCCCGTTCTTTATCTCAAGAGTGTTCGCGACCAGCTCTACAGCGAGCAGAAAACTTTGCTCGCCGAACCAGGAGGAGAGGCTGGATCTTCGGACGTGGAGTTGGTGCCGGCGGTTGTGGACCCGGACGTGATCTGGGCCTGCACCACATGCCGGTGGTGTGAGCGCGCCTGTCCGCTGGAGATCACCTATGTCGACAAACTGGTGGACCAACGGCGCAATCTGGTGCTCGAAAAGGCGGAGTTCCCGGAGGAGGCGCAGGCGGCGTTCAGGGGATACGAGGTCAACGGGAATCCCTGGCAGTTGCCGGCCGAAGAGCGGGCCAACTGGGCCAATGGGCTGGACATCCCATTGGCGGCCGAAGCGGGCGGCGACTTCGAGTACCTGTTCTTCGTTGGTTCCCCGGGAAGCTACGACGACCACGGCAAGAAGGTCTCGCAGTCGTTGGCCAGGATACTCAAGGCGGCCGGGGTGTCGTTCGCAATCCTCGGTCCCGAAGAGGTGTCCACCGGCGACGCGGCGCGGCGGCTGGGAAATGAATACCTCTTCCAGATGCTGGCCATGCAAAACGTCGAGACCATGAACGGCTACGGGGTGAAGAAGATCGTCACCAATTGTCCCCACGCGTTCAATACCCTCAAGAACGAGTATCCCGACTTTGGCGGCCAGTACGAAGTCATCCACGGCACCCAACTGGTGGCGGACCTGGTCCGTAAGGGCAGGGTCAAGCTGACCGAATCCGTCGATGTGGACCTGACCTATCACGATCCGTGCTACCTGGGCCGGACCAATGGCGAGTTTTCGGCGCCGCGCTTCCTGCTCAAGGCGGTTCCGGGGATCACGGTGCGGGAAGCCGAACTCTGCCGCGAGCAGGCCATGTGCTGCGGCGCGGGGGGCGGTCGGATGTGGCTCGAGGAGAAGCTCGGAGAGCGCATCAACCAGACGCGTTTCGCGCAGTTGGAGGCCAGCGGTACCACCAATGTGGGAGTCGCCTGTCCCTACTGCTGGTCCATGTTGTCGGACGCCCAGCAGGAGCTGGGTCACGAACAGGCCAGGGCCTGGGACGTCATCGAACTCGTCGCGAAGGCGATCCCGTAGTCGATCGAAGAACAAAGAACAAGGAACAAAGAACGAAGAACGAAAATCCCTGCCGTCCCAGAGCGGTGTAAGCGCGATGAGCGGGCGTGCCGACCTTCAGAGTCGAAAGTTGAACGTTACACGTTGAACGTCCCCACCCGCGCGGATGCTGGATGAGGATCGGAGGAGGGTCTTCCGGGCGGGAAGGGGCGGTGTCCATTCGCGCTGCCTGAATGCGCGTCCCTCGGAGGTGTCTGGCTCCCGATTCGCCACCGTGCGTCGATGGGTTTGTGGACTTCAGGCGAATCGGCGTGCCTGGCATCCTCGACGGGAAGCGCGATGAGATCCGGGGCGCGACGAAGGCACTGAGATCCATGATCGAACTCCGATTCCCAACGCGCACCTTCGCTGAACGCCCTCCCCGAGGTTCACTTTCCACACCGGGCGGGCGGGGGAATCTGCAATCTGAAATTTGCAATCTGAAATTTGCAATTCGTAATTCGTAATGGGCGGGGGACGGGTAGAATCCCCATGGAGGTCCCGTGGTTCGAAAATTCTGGTTTGTCAGCCTGTGTGTGGCCCTGGCCCTGATCGGGCTGCTGGTGGGAATGATGATCCATCTTCGGGTTCGGGCGGCGACGAGCCGCCTGCCGGAGAGGGGTCAGGCCGTGGCACGGTTGCCCGGGCTTTCCGCGGAGGTCGAAGTCCGCTTCGACGGTCGAGGGATCGCCCACATTCGGGCGCCGAACGAGCGGGCTCTGTGGTTCGCCTTCGGCTACGTTCAGGCTCGCGACCGGTTCTTTCAGATGGACATCATGCGCCGCATGGCCGAAGGGAGGTTGTCCGAGATCTTTGGCCCACGGACGGTTGACATCGACCGGAAGATGCGTATCTGGCGGGTGGCGGCGTCGGCCCGGAGACAGGCTTCCCAGCTGGAGGTGGCTGAACGCTGGGCCCTTGACGAGTTCACGGCCGGGGTCAACGCGGCCCTTGAACGTTACGGCCGGTGGATCGCACCTGAGTCGTGGCTGCTCGGGCTTGAACCCGACCCGTGGCAGAGGGAGGACACCCTTGCCATCGGCCTGCTCTATCAACTGAGCATGTCGCCGGCGATGGGCGAGGAACTCAAACGGGCGGTGGAGCTGGCCCGTCTCGGGCGGGAGACGGCCCTCGATCTGTGGGGGTGGTCGCCCGACGAGGCTGACCGCTGGATCCCACCGGCACCTTTGATCCCCACCCCGAGGCAGGACGACGAGGCCATCACCCCCGCGTCGGAGGTGACCGGGTCGAACGCCTGGGCGGTGGCACCGGCGAGGACCACCGGCGGCCGTCCGCTGTTGGCGAGCGATCCCCACCTCGGGGTGTCCATGCCGGGTTTCTTCTACGCGATCCACCTCCAGTGCCCCGAACTCAACGTTGCTGGCCTGGCCATGCCGGGGTCGCCGGGGGTGATGATCGGTCACAACGAACACGTCGCATGGGGTTTGACCGAAGCGATGGTGGACGATCAGGATCTGTATATCCTGACGCTGGACGAGAGCCGGGATAGGGAACTCATCGACGGTGACTGGCAGGATCTTCGAACGGTATCGGAGAGGATCACCGTCCGTTGGCAAGACGAACCGGAGGTTGTGAAGATCCTGCTGTCGGAGCGGGGACCGGTGGTCCGCGAACGCGGCAGTGAGGTGCTGGCCCTCGAGTGGACCGGCCTTCGGGCACGATCTTCGCTTGGCGCGGTATTGAAAATGGACCGCGCGCGGACGGTTTCCGACGTCATCGATGCCTGGCGCCACATGACCGGGCCGTATTTTCAGGTTGTCGCTGCGGACGACGACGGCCGAATCGTCCAGTTCTTCTCCGGTGCCTTGCCCGATCGACCACGCGGTGCCGGACGTTTGCCCTCGCCCGGCCAGGAGTCCGTCTGGGCGTGGCAGAGCGCGGTGCCGATGGCCGACGCTCTGACTCGGCTCGATCCTGAAGATGGAATCGTGGCCGCCGCGAATCACGACATTTTCACCGAGGGGGATTATGGGGAGGCGGTCCGGGTCCCTGGTGAGTTCGCTGGGCCGTGGAGGATTCGCCGGATCCGACGGGAGCTTTCCTCACGAGATGACTGGCGGCTCGTAGACTTCGTCCGGTTGCAGGGAGACGTGACCTCCGATCTGGCCGTGGCCCTGATGCGACTGCTTCGTCCGGCAATGGACGCTCACGGCGGGTCAGCCGCCGAGACCCTGGCCGGGTGGGATGGTCGGATGGCGCAGGATTCGGTGGTTCCCCACATCTACTCTCGACTGCTGCTTCAACTCGCGGATGCCGTCGGGGGGGATGATGCGGCCCGCGACGGTCTTCCGTCGAGCCCCATCGGGACGACGGCGCTGGTCCGTCTGCTGGCGGGGGGAATGGACGAGTCCTGGTGGGACGACGTCGGGACCGAGGTCGTCGAGAGTCAGGCGATGATTGTCAATCGCGTCTTCGATCGGTTGGACGCCGACCGGATCGGCTCCCAGTGGGGTGCTGTTCACCGTGTGGCCTTCCACCATCCTTACGGCAGGGTGCCGGTGGTGGGAGCATGGCTGGGAAGGGCTTGGAGCCGTGGACCCTTCCCTCTGGGAGGTGACGGAACGACGGTGAACGCAAACTACTGGCGACCGCGGAATCCGTACGCCGTGACCGCGTGCCCGCAGGGGAGGATGGTCGTCGAGGTGGGCCGCTGGGACGATACAGTGCTGGTGGTGCCCGCGGGTCAGTCCGGGCGACCATGGTCGCCCCATTACGCCGATCAGCTCGATGCATGGCTGCACGTCAAACCGCAGAGGTTTCCGTTTTCGCCTGGAGCTGTGGACGCCGCCACCGTGGCGCAGCTCCGTCTTCTCCCCGCAGAGGACGGGGAGTGAGATGACGCTTCGACGTTACGCGGATGGGCGGTGTGTCTTTCCCGACGTCAGATTTCCGGTAGACTTCAGGAATGGGCATGACTGTGGCTCTCTCGACCTGTGGTCCGCTGCTCGAAGTGGCACTGCGGATGGCCCCGGGCCGCATCTCCTCGACGGTGCGGTTGGCCGGAGTTTCCCGCCGGTCCTCTCTCCTGTTAGCGGCACTCGATCTGCTGGTTGAGGACGCGGGTGCCGAGCCCGGTACCATCGATCGGATTCTGGTTAGCCGAGGCCCCGGGTCCTTCACAGGAATTCGGTCGGGGCTGGCCACCGCGTCCGGGTTGATGGAGGCCACCGGAGCCCAGTGTCTCGCCTTCAATTCGCTTGCCACGCAGGCGGCGCGCTGCACCCAGTCGGGTACCGTGTGGGCGGCGCAACCGGGTCGACGGGGCGAGGTCTATGTGCGCCACTACCGGGTTGAGTCGGAACGCCCACCCGAGGCACTTGGCGAGATCGAGATCGTGGGGGTTGCCGACCTCGTCGAACGTTCACCTTGGGTCGCGTCGGACGGACTCGACCTGGGCACTGCCAGCCGGGTGGAGCCGCCCCACGGCGTGGCGGAGGCTCTGTTCCGGCTTGCCGATCTGGGAGTCGAGTCTGAGGCGTTGGAGCCGCTCTACGTTGAAGGCCCGCCGATCCACGGCGGTGGTGACGGTGTCTGAGGCCCCTGAGTTTCGGGTCAGCGTCCGGCTCCCTCAGGCGTCTGACATCCGCGACCTCGAACGGGCGGAACGGTTGTGTTTTGTGGATCCATGGCCGGCTCAGTTCTTCGTGTCCGAACTCTTTGCCCCCGGGCGCTTTCATCGGGTCCTGGTGGACCCGTCGGGCGGATTGGTCGCCTACCTGTTTTCGGCCTGGCAGTACCTCGATCTCCACGTTCTCAAGATCGCCACGTTGCCGCAACATCGGGGTGAGGGGCTCGCCCGTCGGCTCATGGAATTGGCGGAAAGTCACGTCAAGGAGAGCGTCGGCGACAGCCTGACTCTTGAGGTGCGGACATCCAATGACGCGGCCATCGCCATGTACAAGTCGCTGGGCTACAACAGTGCCGGTCTCAGACCCGGCTATTACGCCGACGGCGAAGATGCCCTGATCATGACGAAACGGATCTTCACCATTGAAGACGCGACATCCTGATGGGAGAGTTCTTAATTCTCAATTCTCAGTTTTGAATTTTCCCGCCCTCCCCCATATCAAGGCGGGGGGGGAGGGAATTCAAAATTAAGAAATCAAAATTCCAAATTCAGGGTTTCTTTGGTCCAAGCATTTCTTCCGGGCGCACCCACTGATCGAACTGTTCGGCCGTCACGAGTCCGAGAGCTACCGCCGCCTCCTTGAGGGTGCTGCCCTCCGCGTGCGCCTTCTTGGCGATTCGAGCCGCGTTGTCGTAGCCGATGTGCGGATTGAGGGCCGTCACCAGCATCAAACTCTGCGAGACCATCTCCGCGATACGATCGCGGTTTGGTTGAATACCGGCCACACAGTTGTCGGCGAAGCTCCGCGCCGCGTCTCCCAGCAGGCCGATGGACTGAAGGAGGTTGTAGATCATCACCGGTTTGTAGACGTTCAGCTCGAGGTGGCCGGACGCCCCGGCGAATTTGACGGTCACGTCGTTGCCCATGACCTGAGCAGCCACCATAGTCAGCGCTTCGCTCTGGGTGGGGTTGACCTTGCCCGGCATGATGGAGGAGCCGGGTTCGTTTGCCGGGAGGCTAATCTCGGCCAGGCCGGATCGTGGTCCGGAGGCCAGGAGCCGAATGTCGTTGGCGATCTTGTGCAAGGAGCCGGCCACGGTGACCAGGGCTCCCGAGGCGTTGACGATGGCATCGTGAGCCGCCAAGGCCTCGAAGCGGTTCGGCGCTGCCACAAATGGAAGACCGGTGATCTGGGCGATGTGGTCGATGGCCAGGGCTGCGAAGTCGGGATGGCTGTTCAGCCCGGTGCCCACCGCGGTTCCGCCGAGGGCCAGTTCGAAGAGATCGAGGGCGGCCGCGTTGACGCGCTCGATCCCCTTGTCCACCTGGTGAGCGTAACCGCCGAACTCCTGTCCGAGCGTCAGCGGCACCGCGTCCATCAGGTGGGTGCGACCAATCTTGACCACATCTCCGAACTCGTCCCGCTTGGCGGTCAGCTGATCTCTTAGGGAAATCAGGGCGGGCACCAGGTGGTGGGCGATCCGCTCGCTCGCCGCGATATACATGGCAGTTGGAAAGGTGTCGTTGGACGACTGGCCGCGATTCACGTGGTCGTTTGGATGGATGGGATCCTTCGAACCGAGCTGTCCACCGGCGATCTCTATGGCGCGGTTGGCAATCACCTCATTGGCGTTCATGTTCGTCTGGGTTCCGCTTCCGGTCTGCCACACCACAAGCGGAAAGTGCTCGTCCAGGCGTCCGTCGATGACCTCGTCGGCGGCCCGGCCGATGAGGTCGGCAGAACCGGCATCGAGAGTTTTGAGCTCGGCGTTTGCCATAGCCGCGGATTTCTTCAAGATTCCCAGGGCGCGAATGAGCTCCCGTGGCATGCGCTCGTGACCGATTTTGAAATGAGCCAGGCTGCGGGCGGTCTGGGCGCCCCAGTAGCGGTCGGCCGGCACCTTCACTTCGCCCATCGTGTCGCGTTCCAATCGAGTCGTCATGGGACCTCCCGTCTCATAGTATGAAACCCGCGGGGCATCGATCCCGTTCCCGCACCGCCCACCCGGTGAAGAAAGTGTAGAGGGTGTAGAGAGGTCGACATTCAGAGCCCGAGCCCGTTACGGCTGCCGTTACCGTTACCGACAGCAGGATCTGGAGACCAGGGGCTGGATTCCCCCACCCAAAACGGATCGTCTTTGCAGCGCAGGCCCCTGGCCTGCAAGCGCGGGTTCAATCAAGGCCAGAATTGCAGGCGGGACGCCTGCGCCACAACAACCGACCCTTGTTCGGCTCGCTCCACCGATTTTCATCGAGCCGATACTCCCTTCGCGCTCCCCGTATGTCGGTACCAGGCGACGCCGCAGAAGTGTCGATCTCGTGCTCCGACCCGATTTCGACGGTGTCTGGCACCGGTCCATGTGTTCGATTCGATCTGCTGACTTCGCCGCGGCCATCTCCCTGAGGCGCTCCCCGTGGTTACTCGCGGCCGGTGGCCGCGGTGACCAGCCGTCACCAGCGGTTGGCCGTAAGGCCTCTGATCCTGCGTACAGGATCGGACATGGCCGCCGCACACGGCCACGGCCACAACCGCTGCCGCCGGCAGGTTGCCCCCTTAGACATTATTGGGACCTCACGGGATGAATTTGCCAGCACCTTGGTTCCCAACAATGTCAAAAGTGGCACGCCCGCCCATCGCGCCCTCTCACGATCCGAAAGGTAGGGTGGGAACGTTCAACGTTTAACGTGTAACTTTCAACTTCAAGGCGCCCGGAGTGGCACGCCCGCCCATCGCGCCCCCTCCCGATCCGGGTGGGTGGGGGAATCTGCAATCTGCAATCTGCAATCTGCAATCTGCAATCCGCAGTGGGTGGGCGGGGGTCTATACTTAAACCCATGAAGCGTCTCGGAGAAATCTTGCTGGATAGGGGCACGCTCGCAGTAGCCGAACTTCACACCGGACTGGAGGCTTGTCACCGATCTGGCGGCCGGCTCGGCACCGAACTTCTGAAATTCGGTTTCGTGGATGAGCATCAGTTGCTCGATGCTCTCGTCGAGCAGTACGGGGTCAAGTCGGTCGCCGCCACGGTCCTTCAACGAGCGCCTCAGGAGGTCCTGTCGCTGATTCCGACCATCCATGCGAAACGCCTCCAGGCGGTGCCTTTCCAAAAAAGCGACCGCAACCTCAAGGTCGCCATGACAAACCCGCGCGACATGGCCGGTATCGAGGAGTTGATCGAAATCACGGGTCTGCAGGTGCATCCCTTCGTGGCTACGGAGACGGGCATCGCCGAGGCGATCGACCGGCTCGACGGCGGTGTCGAACATGAGCAGTCGCAACCTCGGACGGACACCTTGATCAACGATTGGGACGGACTGTGGAATCCGCCTCGGATCACTCCGGCCCAGCTCTTGACCACCCGCCGTTCCGCTCCTTCGCGGCCCCCGAGGCCGGTCAAGGTCGCCACTTTCCCCGGGCTCGCGCCGGTTGACGGTCAACGGCAGCTTGAGGCGGAGCAGGAGCTCGACGAGAAGACCTATCGAGAACTGCTGGCCGAAGCCGAGCATCGTGACGTCATTGGTCGGCTGGTGGTCCGGTACGCCGCCGGTTTCTTCGGCCGCCTGTGTCTGTTCGCTGTCCATCGGGGTGCGGTGGTGGGGTGGATGGCCCGTGGGCACGGCGTCGTGGTGGATGACGTTCAGTCGTTTTCGGTCCCCATCGAGACCGAAACGCTTTTCCACGAGTTTCGTTTTGGTGCGGGCTATCATCTCGGCCCGATCCCCGAAGATCCCGATAACGAACCGCTGGTGCGGATGCTGGGTGATCCACCCCCTCTCGGGGTGCTGTTGCTGCCCATCCGAATCAAGGAGCGCGCGGTGGCCTTCATCTTGGGCGACAACCCGAACGAGGAAGCAGTGGTCGTTCCCGTGGACGAGGTCGCCGCTGCGGTGGGCGCTGCAGGCATCGCACTCGAGGTCCTGATTCTGAAAAAGAAGATCACCGGATAGGGCCTGAATCCGGAATCCGCAATTCGCAATTCTCAATGGGTGGGTGTGCGGGGGACCGCTTGTGAATCCGAGAACGAGGGTTCACGGCGTTGTGCTTCGGGCGTGGCGGGAGTATCATCCGGTGACTGATGGGAGGTGTCGATGTCCGCAACCGGAGATCATGTCGAAACCTTCGTCGAGCTCATCAGAAGGGCATCCACCCAGCTTCCCCCGGACGTGGAGCGGGCCCTTCGTGATGGCCGCGACCAGGAATCGGATGGATCCCTCGCCGATCGTGCGCTGGGTACCATCCTGGACAACGTCCAACTCGCCAGAACACGTTCGGCGCCGATTTGCCAGGATACCGGGACACCGGTGGTCTGGATCCACCACCCGGTGGGTGTCAGTACCCGTCAACTTGGCGAGCAGTTCGTCGAGGCGGTCCGGCAGGCCACCAACCGTCGCTACCTCCGACCCAACGCCGTCGACACGCAGACGGGTAAGAACACCGGCGACGGGACCGGTCGTGGAATCCCATTCCTCCATTTTGAGGAATGGGACTCCGATGGCATCGAGGTTCGGATGATCCTCAAAGGCGGCGGCAGCGAAAACGTTGGCACGCAGTACAAATTGCCCGACGGGAAACTGAAGGCCGGTCGTGATTTCGAGGGTGCGCGACGTGCCGTCCTTGACGCCGCATTTCAGGCCCAGGGCAAGGGCTGCGCCCCCGGCGTGCTTGGCGTCTGCATCGGTGGCGACCGGGTGTCGGCCTTTGCCGCGTCGAAGGAACAGATCCTGCGTCCGCTGGATGACGTCAATCCCGATCCGGAGCTTGCAGCCCTGGAAGCGCGCATCCTCAAGGAGGCAAACAGCCTCGGTATCGGGCCCATGGGATTCGGCGGCCAGACAACGTTGCTCGGGGTCAAGATCGGTGTCCTCGACCGACTCCCGGCCTGCTATTTCGTGACCGTCACCTACATGTGTTGGGCCGACCGCAAAGCGGGGGTCAGCATCGATGGGGGAGGTGAGGCGACATGGTTGAGTTGAAGCTGCCTGCCAGCGAAGAGAGCATTCGCAAGCTGCGCGTCGGGGATTTTGTGGAACTCACAGGCCGGATGATCACCGGACGGGACACGGCCCACACCTGGCTTGTCAAAGAGTACCGGGAAGAGGTGGCACCCTATCTCGAAGGAACGGTGATCTACCATTGCGGCCCGGTTGTCGGCGAGACTCCGGAGGGTGGTTGGGAGTTCGTGGCCGCAGGTCCCACGACGTCGATCCGAGAGGAGCCCTATCAGGCGGACGTGATCTGCCGTTACGGCCTGCGCGGCGTGATCGGAAAGGGTGGTATGGGTCCCAAGACCCTGGAGGGACTTCACCGATGCGGTGCGGTCTACCTGCACGCCATCGGCGGCGCGGCCCAGGTTCTGGCGTCGGCGATTCCCAAGGTCGAGAAGGTCTTCATGCTCGATGAGTTCGGTGTGCCCGAAGCGCTGTGGGTGATCCAGGTCGAGAAATTCCCGGTCGTGGTGACCATGGACTCCCACGGCACGTCGCTCCACGACGAGGTGGAGGCGAACTCGGACGGTCGGCTGAAGGAGCTGCTGGGCCTCTCAGGATAGAGCATGTCGGCGCCAGGGGAAACACGAAACAACCCGTCACATCGGTTTCTCAGCCACATCCTGTAGCATGTCTGCGGGCATCGAGGCCCGTGAACGATGAGAGCGATTCACACCAAAGGCTACAGCCTCCTGGAGGCATTGGCGGCCATCGCCATCGTGGGCATGGCGCTGCTGGTGTCCACAAATGCGCTGCAGACTCACGCCCGGTTGGCCCGCCGAGCCGAGATCCAACAGGAAATGCTCAGATCCGCCGAGGACGCTTTGGAGAGCGTTCGGGGGAACGAAATTCCTCTCGAAGAGGGACCACTGCAGTTGTCGTCCGAGGCAGACGGCTTCAGGAAGCGCACGGTCTACACCATTGTCCGGATCGAGGCGCTCGACATCGAAGGCCTGTACGAGGTCACGGTCCGATCGCGCACCCGTTTTGTCGACGAGCCCATGGAATTGGAGCTCCGCACGATGGTGTGGCGGCCGGAATGAAATCAAGGGCCCCGATCCGGAGCACCTCGCGCTGCGGCGCGATGGGAGCAACCTGGCGGGAAACGGGTTCCGGGGGCTACACGTTGTTGGAGCTCATGGTGACCATGAGCCTGGTGGGTATCGTGTTGCTCGCGGCCGGCCAGATCATCGCCAGCGCGGGGCGACTGCTCCTGAATACCGACCGGCACGTTGCCGATCCGCAGTTGAGTTCGTTGTCGACCACCCTCAGGCGGGATGTCCATCGTTCGTCGGCGGTGATCCACATGGCGCCATCCTGGGATGAGGGGCCATTGGATCTCGCGAGTTGGGACGGGGGCCAGATCCGCTACGTCCTGGATGGCGAGGCTCTGGTTCGAGAGGCGGTGGTTGCCGGTGGTGGACCGGCGAGCCGGAGAGTGATCGTCAACGGCGTCTCGTCGTGGTGGTGGAGGATGGTAACGCCCCAGCTGGTCGAGGTGAAGGTGACGGTGCTCCCCCGGCCCGGGCTGGGGTCGGCTGCCGCCGACGTGCGGCGGGACGTGGTGCTGCGACGGTATTCGGTCAGGGGTAGCCCCGACGGGAGGTCGTGGTGAACCGGCAATCAGGGGTCGCACTGATCATGGCACTGGTGGCACTCACGATCGTCGCGGGGGTTGTTCTTGTGGTTGCGAGCCAGCTCCACGGTCTCCAGATCTCGAGTCGCCACGATGCTCGCGGTGCGATTCTCGCGAGCCTTGTCGATGCGGCCTTTGCCGAATCCCTCGCGCGGCTCGCGGAGGACCCGAATTTTGTCGGCATGGCTGCTCGCAGGTATGGCAGGGGGGAGATCGCCAGCATCGTGTCTCCCGCCGGCCCCACCTCGCGGGCCGTTTCGGCGATCGCCAGATTTCAGGGATGGACCGCGCGGATCGATGCAGAGGTGGATGTCACCACCGGGCCTCGCGTGATCCGACTCAAGCGTTCCGAGGCCTTTACGCCCTGAGTTCGCGGGTGCGCCCGCTGGTCCGACGTCAATCCGGATCACGGGTCGAGATCATTACGCCTCGATCGAGCAACCACTTCAGGAGGTCCCGGGCTTCATCCTCGCGCCCGGGTTCAGCCACGACAGACAGCGAGTGGACGTCACGTCCGGTGGGATCCACCACCAGACTGCTCACCAGGAGGTCTCCCTCAGCGGTGCGGCGTTGCGCCAAGACAACGGGGAACTCCCCGATCAACCCGGGAGTGGTCTCGCCGTCAACACGCCGAACGAGTTCCCGGTGTGCGCGGGTCGCGGATTGAAACGGCGGGAACGGCCACCCCCGAAGAACGACCTTGCGGCCTGCGGGATCGGACCAGACGGCCCGAACCGTCATATCGGCATTGAGGTCATCGTCAAGCTCCGGGGTGATGCGGTGCCATCCATGAACCGAATCGATGAACGACAGGTCCCAGTCCACGCTGGATTCCAGGGCGCCAACCATGGCCAGCGGAGACAGCAGGGCGAAAATGGACACCGCCAATCCCATGGGGACCACCCACCTCCAGAACTTTTTGGCCCTGTCGGTGATGGCGGCCGCCCGCGTCGCCAGCAGGCGGGCGGACCACGCGCTTTGAAGTTTGACGAGCCCGAGCAGGCCGCACCCCGCGGCCACCACAGCGGCGACACGCCAGGGATTGGTGGTTCCGAGCACCTGGAATGCGAGGACTGCGAAGATGGATGATTCCAGCAGCAGGCGGACGGCGCCGCCCAGCGGACGGCCGGCGTAGAAGTGGCCGCCCCCGGGGGTAGCCAGCGCGAGCTGGGAGGCCCTGTGGGCGGTGCGGAGCGTGGCGCCGCACACGCGACAGCTCTCCTCGGTGGAGGGTCGTTCAGTCCCACATTTGGTGCAGTGCCGCAGCGGCGCGGTGCGGCTGCCGGAGGGGACAAAGGTGGACACCGCGAGATTCACCCGTCGATTCAGACGACCTTCGATTTCGGGATCGGGGACGTCTCGCAGGTACCACGTGTGAATCTCGTCGTCCCAGGTTTTGACCTCCAGCCGGTCATCGACGATCTGAAATGAGGGAATGCCGTCCCATGGGAATGACCGGACGCGACCTCGGGAGCGCCGTCCGGAACTGCTGAGTGCCATCTCTATCAGCCTTCGCCCGGTGAACACCAGGGCGACCCTCTGGCACGGTGCCCACGCCGCACCCAGGACAACGCGGGTGACGCGTGACCCGTCCTCCACCGCCTCGGTGACGGCGACAATTTCCTCGTCGGGGGAGAGGATGTGTTCAGCCGTTCCCCGGATTGCCCGAATGAGCCGGCGTTGGTGCCGTGGCATGGCTGGATCGGGTCGCAGTCTGGGCTCGTCCACCCGGGGTTGGCGGCGGGCGCTCGACTGAACCGGCCCAGGGCGACGCGAGGATTCTGACATCAGCGGCCTCCCCCGGTCCGTTCCGGACTCATGCTGACATCCGCCCGAGGCAGGCGCTTGCGAAAAAATGCCCAACCGGTGTCGTCAAGTACGATGTGGATGTTCTCGCCGGAGGTTTCGTAGAGCCAGTCCACATCGAGTGTGGTGGACGGTTGGCGGGGCTGCAGGACCATGGATACGGGGCGGTTGGAATTCTTTAGAATGCTTCGAAGGTCGAGGACCCGCTGGGCGAGTTCCACATTCAGTGACGCCAGGACGCTGGTCGGCCACGAACTCCAATCCATCGGAAGGCCCGATCGCGCGATGGGATTCCAACGGGAAACCAGACCGTGCTGCTTGGCGACGAAGGCATCGGAGTCGAAGGTCCGGATGTCGAGTCGCGGGAGTTCGTTGACCGCGAACACCATGGCCCGTTGCTGCTGAATGGCGAGCAGACGTGCAAATGGACCGGCCACAAAGCCGATCACGGGGTGGAGGTCTGCAAGAAACGATGACGTGCGGCAGCGGAGCCTCCAGGCTGAGAACCGGTAGGCGTCAAGTGCCTGACGCTTGACATCGGTGGCAGCGAGCCGCAGCTTCCAATGGTCGGCAGGATCCGGTAACTGACCGAGTAGATCCATCTGCAGAACAACGACCTCGGTGGCGGCGAGGTGTTCATCCAGGCCCGGGCTTCGAAGCAGGTTGTCGTTCAGCCGCCACGATGCTTCGAGAATCTGACTCGCCTGGTCGGGAGAATCCGACCGTAACGCCTTGTGCGCCGCCGTCATCAGAACCCGCTGCAGGTTGACCTGACCCGCGAGACGCGTGGCCAAATCACCGCGACAATCGGCCAGATCCAGCCCCCAGATCGGAGGTTCTTGGGCAAGGAGAACAACCACGAGATCTTGGATGAGGTCGCCGTTCTCGGCGAGCCACATATCAACCAGCGGGCTGTGTTTGTCCACGGCCGTCATGGCCGGCAGGATCGCCGTGAACTGAGTCTCGTCGGTGGTGTCCGGACAGGGGCCGGCGGGATCGCCGGCAACACAGATGCCGAGTCCCGCAGCCAGTGATTCGACCCTTCGAGCGGCGGAGTTTGTGACCACGGGGGGGTAGCGATCGGGAAGCGTCGACAGCGGCCCCAAGACCTCGGACCAGCCGCTGTCCACCTGCCGCTCCACGGCCGGTAGGGCGGCACGGACGGCCAGTGAGCCGAAGAACAGGATCGAGAACGCGACAAGGACCAGGGCGGCGCCGGCGCCGAGACCGATCAACAGCGTGTGTTGGACGAATCCAGTCGTTACCCAGGCGGCCAACCGCTGCTGGAAGCTCATTGGACGAGCTTAGCACCGCGGCCATCGCTGATCTGTGACGCCTTTCGCGAAAGAGCCGCCGACCAAGCTCCGTGCTCCCAAACCTCCGGCTGTGGGATGGGAGCTTGTCGGTGCCGGGCACCGCCGCAGTATTTCGACCTCGAACTACGATTCGATTTCGACGGTGCCTGGCACCGGCCCGCTCGCGGCCGGTGGCCGCGGTGACCAGCCGTCACCAGCGGGTGGCCGTAAGGCCTCTGATCCTGCGTACAGGATCGGACATGGCCGCCGCACACGGCCACGGCCACAACCGCTGCCGCCGGCAGGTTGCCCCCTTAGACATTATTGGGACCTCACGGGATGAATTTGCCAGCACCTTGGTTCCCAACAATGTCAAAAGTGGCACGCCCGCCTATCGCGCCCCCGCCCGATCCGGGTGGGCGGGGGAATCTGCAATCTGCAATCTGCAATCTGCAATTCGCAATGGGTGGGGCTGGCGGGGCCTCAAACCGACTTCTGCTGCAGCATCTGGTTGGCTGGATCGCGGCTTTCCCCTACCGACGACACCCGGATCGCGGCCTTCTCACCGACCGGACACCGGTTCTCACACAGGCCGCATCCAGTGCACAGCTCGGGATTCACATGCGGCTGTTGGAGGGTCACGAGTTCACCGTTATTCTTGAGGACCTCGACGTCGTCGAGCCAGATGGCCTTTGGCGAGGTCGGACACATTTCCTCGCAGACGATGCAGGGCCGTTCCATGGCCCACGGCAGACACCGGCCCCGGTCCATAAATGCTGTTCCGATGACCACCTTCGCTGGCTCTCCGATGGCCTGCTTGTCCTTGCTGTTGACCTCGGTGAGAGCTTCGGTGGGGCAGACAACGGTGCAGCGGTTGCACGAGGGCTCGCACCAGCCTCGACGCATATCGAGCACGGGGGTGAAGAGTCCGTTGATTCCGCTGCGTCCCAGGTCGGAGATGATCACACCCGTGGGACAGGCCGCCGAACAGGCGCCACAGGTGATGCACCTGGAGAGAAAGGCCGACTCCTCGAGAGCGCCCGGCGGTCGGATGGCGTCGTGGCCACGGGAGGCCATCCCACCTCCCGCCGCACGCAGCACCGGCGCCATCACGGCCGAACCCGCAATGCCGATCAGGAATCGCCGCCGGCCCACATCGAGGGTCGGGTTGGTACCTCTGCCGGGAACATCGGGCAACCCGTAGCGCAGCGATTTCTCCGTGCAGACGTCGAGGCAGTTGAGGCAGACGTGGCACTCGCTCACCCGGTGGTCGCCAAGAGGTTC
The DNA here is from genome assembly GCA_963797055.1 of uncultured Holophagae bacterium. Classification (GTDB taxonomy): domain Bacteria; phylum Acidobacteriota; class Thermoanaerobaculia; order Thermoanaerobaculales; family Sulfomarinibacteraceae; genus FEB-10. The sequence continues at coordinate 28,729 of CAWCOD010000019.1, read as the reverse complement.
GTCCGCTCCTTGACAGGGGATCACACACAGCGTGCATCCGGTGCAGTTGCTTTCTCCCCGTCGGATCCTCAGTGGCGCGAGCCGCGCGAACAGTCCCATGAGCGCACCGGCCGGGCAGATGGCGCGACAGTAGAAGCGCGGCATCCAGGCCGACAGCAGCAGAATCGCGGTAAGCAGGCTGAAGGAAACCCACCCGGCGGGGACCAGGATTCCCTCCCAGAGCGGTCGGATACCGCCCGAAACTGCGCGGTAGAGCAGCGCGATGGGGTCCAGCCAGCCCGCGTGGTTGGCGCCCAGCGCGGCCCAGACCAGAAGCACCAGGAGCACGAGATACTTGATGGCGAACCAGGGTCGGTACCTGTTGATCTTGGCTCGCGTCCTGCGCTTGGGCCCCGCGATCCACGACACCATCTGCTGCAATGTTCCCAGGGGGCAGATCCAGCCGCAAAAGAAGCGTCCGAGGACGGCGGTGGCGGCGAGGACTGCGAGCCCTAGCCATGCCCAGCCCGGAACCGTCCAGTCGGCCAGGGCGGTGCCCACCGCGGTCAGTGGATCCAGGGCAAGTATGAGAGATGCCAACTCGCCTGGGACCCGCGTCGACCCGAAGCCCTTGAATGAAAGAACGAAGTACGTGACAAAGGAGACCTGGAAAAGAAGCCTGAGGTGGCGGGGCCGTACTTTCACCTAGACCTCCTCGACCACGGACCGCCAGTCAATAGTCCCCAGTTTGGCGTCCTGTGCGATGGCCAGGTGAGGCAGGTCGTTGGGGTTGAGTTCGAGAAGCGAGGCGCCCCAGGCGTCGGCGGCCACCGGGTCGGTGGCGGCGGCCACCAGGTCCATCGGCCGCACCAGGCTGAGGGAGCCGCCGGTGGGGCCGCCGCCAGTCAACACCCGGGTCGCGTCGATGACGGTCAAGGTGGGATTGAAGGCCGTGCCGAGCTCGGCACACACCCGGCCGATGTTCTGGTGGAGGCTGGGCCGGGCACCAACCACGGCGCCGAACCAGTTCTTCATTCCGAGGGTGGCGCGGGCCAGGGAGTGGTGTTTGACGATGGGCACGTTGATCAATCGATCGGCCTCGATGATGGGGCGAAGGACTCTCCATCGTCCGAGAGTTATCCCTCCGAGATTTGCGGTGCTGGTGCCGACACTGTCTTGCGTGGCCACAGTTGCGCCGGCGGTGAGGGCCGCGTTGCCAATCCCCGATCGGTCGAAGACGCGCTTGGCGTTGTGGCAGGTATTGTCCAGCACGACCACCGAGGCTGCTCCCGCGGCCAGGCACTGTCGAACGAGCTCGCCCACCACTTCGGGATTGGTGTTGGCCGCCTGTTCCGGCGTCCGGTCCCAGGCGGCGTTGGGCTTGATGGCGACCTTGTCGCCGCGGCTGATGAATTTCTCCATGCCGCCCAGCGCCGCCATCGCCCGGCGCACGTTTTCTACCGGTCCCGCTCCACCGGCCACCGCCAGGCGTCCTTGCTCTTCGAGAGGATTTCGCCAGGTAGGCAGCGGCGCGTTGGACCGTGCCGCTGCGCGCTCGTGGCGTCCGGTGCGGCCGTAAAGAAAGGACCCGGCGCCTGCCAATGCAACGCCCGCGAGCGCGGCCGGCGCCCACAGCTGCAGCAGTTCGCGTCGGCCGATCTGGCGATATTCCGGAGGTTCGATCGTCACATGAGACATGTCGGCGTCTCCCAGGCCCTAGGATACCGCAGGCCGGAGCATGTCGGTGCCGGGCACCGCCGCAGTATGTGGACCTCGTGCTCCGTTCCGCTTTCGACGGTGCCAGGCACCGCCGCAGATGTTGCGATCTCGTGCTCAGATGCGATTTCGACGGTGCCTGGCACCGGCCCGGGGGTATGGAAAGACCCCCTTGACTTCGACGCGGCCATCTCCCTGAGGCGCTCCCCGAGGTTACTCGCGGCCGGTGGCCGCGGTGACCAGCCGTCACCAGCGGGTGGCCGTAAGGCCTCTGATCCTGCGTACAGGATCGGACATGGCCGCCGCACACGGCCACGGCCACAACCGCTGCCGCCGGCAGGTTGCCACCCTCGCATTCGGGTACCGCATGGCGGTGCCAGGCACCGCCGCAGATGTTGCGATCTCGTGCTCAGATGCGATTTCGACGGTGCCTGGCACCGGCCCGGGGGTATGGAAAGACCCCCTTGACTTCGACGCACCCCTCTCCCCGCAGCGCTCCCCGAGGTTGCCACCCTTGACATTGTTCGGACCCCAGTCTCAGATTTTCCAGCGATGGGACCCGAACAATGTCAAAAGTGGCACGCCCGCCTATCGCGCCCCCGCCCGATCCGGGTGGGCGGGGGAATCTGCAATCTGCAATCTGCAATCTGAAATTCGCAATTCGCAATTCGTAATGGCCGGGCGGGGGGACGACCTGACCCAGGTCAAGGACACCAAGCGTTTTGAGCCTGATACTCGATTGCGGAGGATCCCATGAGCGAAATCATCGACAACAGTCGGTATCGCATCGAATCTCTCAAGGACATCATTACGAAATTGCACGGCGGGGCTGATCCTGACGAGCTGACCGCTGAATTCGCGGAGCTGTTAGAGGCGGTTGGGCCCTCCGAGATCGCCGCCATGGAGAACGCCCTGATGGCCGAGGGCATGCCGCAGCAGGAAATCCAGCGGATGTGCGACGTCCACGCCGCTGTGCTCGGGAAGGGCCTGAGCGGCGATCAACCCGAAGACGTCGTGGCCGGCCACCCCGTCCACACCTTCCGGTTGGAAAACGAACGGATTCGTCACATCATCGGCCGCTATCGGCGTCTGATCGGCGCCCTCGAGGGCGATCCGGACCCTGGCCCGTGGCTGGAGCTCGAGGAAGTTCAGGCCGAGCTCGACGGGATTGATGGTCACTACCGTCGCAAGGAGTACCTGGTCTTTCCCTTCCTCGAGAAAGCCGGGATCTCCGGCCCGCCAAAGGTGATGTGGGGCGTGCACGACGAGATCCGGGAGAAGATCAGCGCTGCACGGGAGGTGCTGCCGCAACTGGAATCCCTGGGTGGCGTGGAAAGGGCGCTGGTGGTCGACACCGTGTTGACACCCATGTTCGACCAGGTGGAGGGCATGACGTCCAAAGAGGACAAGATCTTGTGGCCCATGGCCCTCCAACATATTTCGGTGCAGGATTGGGGCGAGGTGGCCCGCCAGTGGACCGACTTTGGCGCAACCATGGTCGAGCCGGCCGGCCGATGGACGCCGCCGCTGCCCGTTCTTCCTGTCGCACCGGTCCAGCTGCCGGCCGATGATGTGGTCAATCTGCCGTCAGGGCATCTCAACCTCAACCAACTGATCGGGATTCTGAATACCCTTCCCATGGACTTGACCTTTGTGGATGCGGACGGCCGCGTGGCCTTTTTCTCGGAGGGGCACGACCGCATTTTCGAACGCAACCGGGCGATCATCGGTCGCCGTGTGGAGGACTGCCATCCGCCGAAGAGTGTCCATATCGTCGAACAGGTTGTGGACGACCTCATGTCCGGACGGCGAGACGTGGCCGAGTTCTGGATTCAGATGGGGGAACGCTTCGTCCACATCCGGTACTTTGCGGTGCGGGATGCCGCCGGAGAGTATCTGGGCACGCTCGAGGTCACGCAGGACATCGCGCCAATGAGAGCATTGGAGGGTGAACGAAGGCTGCTCGCAGAACAGACCGAAACAGGTGCGAGCCAATGAAACCGCCCATCAACCCCGAAACACGGGTCAGTGCTCTCCTTGAGGCCTACCCCGAGGCGGAGCAGGTCCTGGTGGATATCGCACCGCCTTTTGCGGCGCTCCGGAACCCCTTGTTGCGGCGGACGGTCGCACGGGTCGCCACTCTCGAGCAGGCGGCCAAGGTGGGCGGCATCACGGTTTCCGATCTGGTGTTGTCTTTGCGTGAGGCCCTCGGGGCCGCCGGTGGACCGGTGGGTGAGGTTGATGTCGGCGAGGACAATGTCGTCCCCGCCTGGGTCGACTCATCGCGACCGGTGGCCGTGATCGACGCCGATGAGCTGTTGGCGGCAGGGAATACACCGCTGACCGAGACAAACCGTGCACTGGCGGGCATGAATCCTGGACAACGGCTGTTGGTGACGGCGGCATTCGAGCCGGCTCCGCTGGTGGACGCGCTGCGGGCCAGGGGCCACGAGGTTCACTGCGGCAGGGGCACGGGCGATCGTTGGCTGGTCCACATTCGTCGTGGATGACGACGAGGCAGTCGACAGTCGACAGTTGAGAGTTGACAGTCGACAGTTGAAAGTTGACAGTACTCCCCGCCCGCCCAGGTCCTTCGACTCGCTTCGCTCGCTCAGGATGACGATGGTTGATTCGCGACGCTGGCCCGGGAGCCGAAAGGGCGCGATGGGCGGGCGTGCCACTTCTGACAATCTCGGGAGTATTCGCCTTCAGGGTTCGTTGCCCTTTGGTCCCGAAAGTGTCAGGGGTGGAAACCTCGGGGAGCGCATCGGGGAGATGGGCGCGCTGAAAATAGAAGCGTCATGCGATCGCTCCAGCACTGGCATCTGGCCCCCGGGTGGACGGGGGATAGACCCTGGGCCCCGGCCCCTGTTGTCGGCACCGGCAACCGTAACGGTAATGGGCTCGGGCTCGGGTTCGGGTTCGGGATGTTGTCCTCTCTACACCTTCTACACTTTCTACACCGGGTGGGCGGGGGGGGGGGAATCAGATCCAATCCCCCGGGGTTGACAGCTAACAAGCGATCACCGATGGTGTCGCATATTCGAGGAGTGGGGTTGACGGTGTTTTTCCGGATTCTGTTGTCGGGGTTGATGTTCTGCGTTGGGACCGGTGCATCCTTCGCCCAGCTGGCGGATCAGGTGCCCGCCGGCTTGGACGATGTCGGCATCGAGGAGCACCTCGACGCCAAGCTCCCGCTGGACCTCGAATTCGTGGACGAGAACGGGGCAACCGTGAGTCTCGGAGATTTCTTCGACGGTGATCGGCCTGTAATCCTGACGCTCAACTACTACCGGTGTCCCATGCTGTGCGGTCTGCAGCTCAACGGCGTGGTGGACGGGCTGGAGGAGATGGACTGGACCCCGGGCGTGGAATTCGAGATGGTCACGGTGTCCATCAACCCGCTCGAAACCCCGGATCTCGCGAAGGCGAAGAAACAAAACTACCTCAAGCGATACCAGCGCCCGGCCGCGGCGAGAGGGTGGCATTTTCTCACCGGGCGAGAAGACAACATCAATCGACTGGCGGAGACCGTAGGCTTCGGCTACCGATACGATCCCGAGGTGGATCAGTACGCCCACGCGGCTGCGATCTTCATTTGCACCCCTGATGGAAGGGTCGCGCGATACCTCTACGGCATCGAGTATCCGGCCAAGCGACTCAAGCTCGCGCTGATGGAGGCGTCCGAGGGCGAAATCGGCGGAGCACTTGACCAGTTGATCATGTATTGCTATCACTACGATCCGTCCAGCAGGCGATACGCACCGGTTGCCATGAACATCATGCGAGTGGGTGGCGGTGCTTCGGCGCTGGCGTTGGTGCTCGTGCTCGGCGGCCTGTGGTTCCGTGAACACCGGCTCAAAAACCGAACGGAGAAAAGGGCCTGATGAAGGCAATCGACATTCTGCTACGGATTCTCGCCGGCCTACCGGAGGGAGAGGGGGCTCGTTCTGGATGCCGCCCAAGGTTTCCACGGTGGCCCATCACGTGGATTCTCTGTTCAATTTCATCCTGTGGCTTTCGGTCTTCTTCTTTGTCCTGATCGTGGTCGTGATGGTGTACTTCGTGATCAAGTACCGACACCGAGAAGGGTCAGAGGCAGAGAGTTCCGCGTCCCACAACACGGCCCTCGAGCTGACGTGGACCATCATCCCCCTGATCCTCGTGATCGTGATTTTCTTCTTCGGTTTCAAGGGCTATCTCGACATGGCGACCCCGCCGGCCAACGCGTACGAGATCCTGGTCGACGGCCAAAAGTGGAACTGGAGTTTCACCTATCCCAACGGCTATGTGGATGAAAACCTCCACGTGCCGGTGGATCGGCCCATCCGGCTGATCCTCTCGTCCGCCGACGTCATCCACAGCCTCTATGTGCCCGCCTTCCGAATCAAGATGGATGTGGTGCCCGGGAGATACACCAAGGCGTGGTTTGAGGCCACCGAACCGGGGGAGTACCAGCTGTTCTGCGCCGAATACTGCGGCACGAGCCACTCGGACATGTTGGCAATGGTGGTTGTGCATCCGGCGGGTGAGTTCGAACTGTGGCTCGAGAAGGCGTCGAATTTCCTTGAGACCATGACCCCGGTGGAAGCCGGGCAGAAGCTCTTCGCAGTGCGCGGCTGCATGCAGTGTCATTCGGTGGACGGCACTGCCAAGACCGGGCCGACCATGGCAGGGGTCTTCGGCCGCACCGAGGCGCTCGCCGACGGCGGCACGGTTGTTGCGGACGAAAATTACATTCGCGAGTCGATTTTGGAACCCATGGCCAAGGTCGTGGCCGGCTACGAGCCGGTGATGCCGACCTACCAGGGCCGTTTGAAGGACGCCGAAATCCTGGCAATCATCGAGTACCTCAAGACCCTCGACGGGTCCGAATAGGAGCCTGAACCATGGCTTTAGCCACGCCGGTCGGTGTTTCCGCCGAGACAAAGGAGACACAGACTCACGACAGCTACCTCTCCGGCGGTGGCGGGGTGTTGTCGTGGTTGTTCACCCTCGATCACAAGCGGATCGGCGTCATGTATCTGGTGGCCATCCTGGGCTCGTTCTTTCTCGGCGGTGTGTTCGCACTGCTGCTGAGGACCGAATTGCTGACACCGGGCCCCACCATCATGAGCGCCGACACCTACAACAAGATGTTCACCCTCCACGGCGCGGTGATGATCTTCCTGTTCATCATCCCCGGAATTCCCGCCACCTTGGGGAACTTCGTGCTGCCGCTGATGCTCGGCGCCAAGGACGTGGCGCTGCCGCGTCTCAATCTGGCGTCGTTCTGGCTGTGGATGATCGGGGCGACTTTCGCGGTGTCGTCCATCATCATCGGCGCGGTGGACACCGGCTGGACCTTTTACACGCCGTACTCCACAACAACCGGCACTGCGGTGATTTCGATGACGCTCGGAGCCTTCATCCTCGGGTTCTCGTCGATCTTCACAGGGCTGAACTTCATCGTGACCATCCACAAAATGCGTCCCGAGGGCATGACCTGGTTCAGAATGCCGCTCTTCCTCTGGGGGCTGTATTCCACCGCCATTATCCAGGTGCTGGCGACCCCCGTGCTGGGCATCACCCTGCTGTTGTTGGTGGCCGAACGCACCCTCGGAGTCGGAATTTTCGACCCGGCGCTGGGTGGTGACCCGGTCCTCTATCAGCACTTCTTCTGGTTCTACTCCCACCCGGCGGTCTACATCATGATCCTGCCCGCCATGGCGATCATGTCCGAGCTGATGTCGGTGTTCTCCGGCAAACACATCTTTGGTTATAAGTTCATCGCGTGGTCGAGCGTCGCCATCGCGATCCTCAGCTTCCTTGTGTGGGGCCACCACATGTTCACCAGCGGCCAGTCGGGGCTGACCAATATGATCTTCTCGGCGCTCACCTTCTCGGTGGCGATCCCATCCGCGGTCAAAGTCTTCAACTGGCTGGCGACCATGTACAAGGGGTCGATCCGGCTCCAAACGCCCATGCTCTATGCTCTGTCGTTCCTCTTTCTCTTTTCCATCGGCGGCCTGACCGGTCTGTTTCTCGGTGCCTTGTCCACCGATGTCCACCTCCACGACACCTACTTCGTGGTCGCCCACTTCCACTACGTGATGTTCGGCGGCACGGTGATCGCCTTCCTGGGCGGGATCCACTACTGGTGGCCGAAAATGTTCGGCAGAATGTACAGCGAACGGTGGGGTCAGGTCGGCGCCCTGCTGGTCTTCGTCGGCTTCAACCTGACATTCTTTACCCAATTCGTCATGGGGAGCCACGGCATGCCGCGCCGGTATTACAACTACCTCGAGGTCTTCAAGCCGTACCACGTGGCCTCCACTTGGGGCTCCTATGTTCTCGGCCTCGGGTTCCTCATCATCGCCGGATATCTGATTCACTCGCTGTTCCGCGGTGCGCCGGCGCCGGCCAACCCATGGGGCAGCGCGACGCTGGAGTGGGAGACCACATCGCCGCCGCCGCCCCAGAACTTCGACTACGAGATGTTCGCCGGCGACCCATACGATCTCGACGCCCTGCGCTATGACCCCGAGACCAAGGGCTATGTCCGCCGGGACCCGCAGTCGGCGCTTGCCCAGCCGGTGGAGGCCGACTGATGGCGAGCCACGACGACGCCCACGATCCGAACCTGGCCCACCACTTCGAGAGTCCGGTCCAGCAGTACGAGTCGGCTCGGCTCGGTATGTGGGTCTTTCTGGTCACCGAGATCCTGTTCTTTGGCGGTCTGTTCTGCGCCTACGCCGTCTACCGGGCCAGCCACCCAGAGGTCTTCATCTTCGGCCACCACTTTCTGGACAAGAACCTCGGTGCCATCAACACGGTGGTTCTGATCTGCAGCTCGGCGACCATCGCGTGGGCGGTGCGGGCGGCTCAACTCAAGCAGATTGCTCTCCTCAAACTGATGTTGATTCTGACCGTGGCCTGCGCCTTCGGTTTTCTGGGCATCAAGTACGTGGAGTACTCCCACAAGTGGCATGCAGGTCTGCTCTGGGCAAAAAGCTACAACCCTCACGTCGAACACGGCGAGGAGGGCCATGGCGGAGAGATCGAGCACGAAACCGACGCCCAGGAGATGGAAGCGGTGGTCGAGGAACTGGAAGCGGTCGAGGAGGCCGAGTTGCTCGTGGAGACGGCGCCCGCAGATGTTCCGGACCCGGATCGCTCCAACATAGCCCCCGCCGCCGATGGACCCGCTGGACTCGCGCCGCCTCCGGACCCGGATCTCGAAGAGGTCATCGTCGAACCCGAGAATGCCCAGACGTTCTTCTCCATCTACTTCCTCATGACCGGTCTGCACGGCATCCACGTGCTCGGCGGCATCGGGGCCATGTTCTGGCTTCTGGTGTGCGCCCGCCGTGGGGACTTCGACGGCGGCCACTTCATCAAGGTCGACATGGTGGCGCTGTACTGGCACGTGGTGGACCTGATCTGGATCTACCTCTTCCTGCTGCTCTACCTGATCCACTAGGAGACGCGAGATGAGCGAACACACCAAAGACGGCATCCATATCTCCTCGATTCGACTCATCGTCGTCGTCTGGATCGCACTGATGATCGGCACCTGGCTGACGGTGACCGCGACCTACTTTGACCTCGGAGCGCTGAATATTTGGATCGGCCTGGCCATCGCGACCGCCAAGGCGGCTCTCGTGGGGCTCTACTACATGCATCTGCGCTGGGACAAGCCGTTCAACGCATTCGTGTTTCTCAGCGCCTTCCTCTTTCTCGGGCTGTTCATCGGCATCGCCATGATGGACACCGGGCAGAATCAGGACACCATCATTCCGGGCTTCGCCACCGCGGTGGGGTCGGCGGCCGGAGGCGAATGACCGGGCTCGAGTCCCTGCCGGCATTCCAGCCGACTCAGGACGAGGCTCCTGAACCTTCCAGAGGCGCCGGCGTGTCCTCACGCCGCCTCGGTATGCGCATCTTTCTGCTCTCCCTCGGCATCCTGTTCGCGGCGTGTCTTATCGGAATCCTGGTGATCCGTCTCCGGTCGGAGCAGTGGCCGCCTCAGGGTTCGCCGGAACTGCCCGGCGGTCTGTGGATCTCCACCGCAATCTTGGCGGTGTTGAGCACTCTGCTCGTGCTCGCGGTACGCGCGACCCGGGCCGGTCGTGCCGCCGAAGCGTCGCGGCTGTTGGCCGCGTCCACCGCCCTCGGTGTGGCGTTTCTCGCGGCCCAGACCTCCAACTGGTTCGCCATGGCCGGCGAGGGCGAGGACGTACAGAAGACCATGCTCGCCTTTGCCTTCTGGATGCTCACCGTACTCCATGGCCTCCACGTTCTCGGTGGCCTCGTGCCGTTGTCCATCACCGCCGTCCGCGCCGCCCAGGGTCGGTATCTGTCCGACCCCGAGCCGGTGGAGCTTGTGGCCGACTACTGGCACTTCCTGGGCATCACCTGGGTCGCGATATTTGCTCTTATGGCGCTCTGACGCTCCCAATTTCCGGCAGCGGATTTTCCCCAAAAAACCAGAGCTTTCGGATGTCGCCGAAGAAACCGCGGCCGGAAATCGGGGGAATAGGAAGTTCTTCATTTGGGCGGGAACCCCGCACCCCAAACCCCATACCCGGGCGGGCGGTAGAGTCATTCCGCACCTTTCCGGCACCTTTTCTTCACTTTTTTCCAGAACGACGGGCCCACATTGTGGCCAATACATTTCGAAAGGGGAGTGTCATGGGAAAGAAACGACTGTGGGCCGTTGTGGTGATGTTGCTTGCGGTGCCGGGCTTCGCGGTGGCCCAGACCGAATGGGTCGATTATGAAGACAACCCAGTGGTGGAGGCCCCGGATCCGGAGGTCTGGAACCAGCGTTACATGACGAACGTCATCGAGGTGGACGGCACCTACCACATGTATTTCGGTAGCCAACCGGTGGGAGCCCCGTCCAACCTCCATTTTGAAGTCGGTCACGCCACTTCGACGGATGGACTGGCATGGACCATGGACCCGACAAATCCGGTTGTTTCGGAAGGTGTCGATGGAGAATGGGATGATTCCGGGATCTTCGGTACAGCCGTGATTCACGATGGCTCGGGTTTCCACATGTGGTTCGGGGGCAGCGATGGTCAGGTCACGCGGGTGGGCTACGCAACCTCGCCGGACGGCTCGGTTTGGACCAAATACGACGGCAACCCCGTCATGGATGTGGGCCCGCACGGGTCCTTCGATGACGATTGGGTGCTACCGGGAACGGTGATCGTCCAGGGAGGGCTCTACCAGATGTGGTACTGGTCGGCCCACGACACCGGACCCGGCGGCGAGGTGGATTGGGCGGTGGGCTACGCCGAGTCCGCCGACGGTCTGGCCTGGACGAGACACCCGACTCCGGTGCTCGAGCACGGCGTTGGATGGGAGAGTTGGCAGACCTACGCACCGTCAGTCCATTTTGATGGCTCGACCTATCACATGTGGTACACGGGAACAGACGGAGCCGCCAACTTCGGCATCGGTTTTGCGGTGTCCGATGACGGTATCGAGTGGGTCAAACACCTGGACAACCCGGTACTCGGTTATGACGAGCACAACACCCTGCATCCCGTGGTGCTCTATGACATCGATGATGGCCTCTATCAGATGTGGTACACGGGGTTCGATGACGGGTCGGAGTTCGAGTTCAACTCTGCGACCTCCGGGTGTTGCGCGCCGTTGGCCTATCTGTCGGTTCTGCCGGCCGCAGCCTACGCGGCGGGCGCCGAGGGGTCCTTCTACCTCACCGATCTGGATCTCAGCAACGCCGGCGATACGGCCGCAGAGTATCGGTTCACCTGGCTACCGCGGGGAGAGACCAACAACAACCAGGTGCCATCGGAGTCCTTCACCCTCGGTCCGGGAATGAGCGTCCGCTACGAAAACGTCCTCCACGAGGTCTTCGGCCTGGAACCGGACGCCTTCGGCGCGCTGGCCATCGCGTCGACCAGTGGCGATCTGCTCGCCATGGGCCGGATCTACAATCGGCCGGACGACGGTGCCTCCGGGACCTTTGGCCAGGCCATGCCCGCAGTCCCGTCCGGCGACTTCATCGAGTTCGGCGAAAGGCGGCGGATCGTCTTCGGCACCGAGCACGCCGAGCTGCGGACCAACATCGGCTGCCAGAACATGAGGGACAGCTCCACCCTCGTCAATCTGGAGCTCTTCGCCGCGGACGGCACCTCTCTCGAGGTCAAAACGATGGTGCTCCGTAACTTGAGCAACGACCAGTTCTTTAGGGTGTTCAGCGACTACCAACCCATGACCGGCGCGGTGGACGTGTGGACTGAGGCTCCCAACGGGAGTTTCTACTGCTACGGCTCGGTGCTGGACAACGTGACCAGCGACCCGACGACCATATTGCCGCAATGACGATGAGGCCGGGCCGGCGCTGCCGGCCCATGGCCGATCGAAGATCGAAGACCCCCACCCGCCCGCGGGGTGGGGCGAGATGGGCGGGCGTGGGCACCCGAGCGCGTTTCGAACGCGAGGGCCGGTGCCAGGCACCGTCGAAGTCGGATCGGAGCACGAGATCACCACATCTGTGGCGGTGCCTGGCACCGACAGGTGGCCCCGACCTGCAGTGGTGACAACCTCGGGGAGCGCGATGGGAAGATCGACGCAAAGGAGTCAGCAGATCGAACCGAACAGCCGTTGTAGCGCAGGCGTCTCGCCTGCATTCGGGTCTCAATCGGGTGCAAAGAATGAGTGAAATCATCCGATTTCCAAAACGCGGTCACGGTCGAGGGCCTCCAGCAGGCCGGATCATTGCACAGGGAGCACGTGCGGCCTACAATAGTCCCAACGTGTCACAAGAAATTGCGACGATCATCGAACGCGGCTCGCCGTTTCGATTGGGCGAGTGGACGGTGGAGCCGAGCCTCAACCGGCTGACCAACGGCGAGGGCTCGGTCCAGCTCGAGTTCAAGGCAATGGACGTGCTGCTCTGTCTGGCTGAGCGGGGCGGCGAGCTGGTGACTCGGAATGAGCTCCACGATGCGGTCTGGCAGACCGAGTTCGTGGCCGACAACACCCTGGTCAAGCGGATCGCCCAGCTGCGCGAGGCCCTGGGCGACGACGCGAGGAGCCCGACCTATATCGAGACGATCCCGAAGCGCGGCTATCGGCTGATCGCCGGGATCGACGCCCTGGGTCGTCGCCATGGTGGAGGTGTTCTGGAGCCGGAATATGTTCTGGAAACACCCGATGACGAAATCTGTCCCTACCCGGGTCTGGCGCCATTCACTGTGGCCGATGCCGACAACTTCTTCGGCCGTGAGGCCGAGATCAAGGCGCTGTGGCGGAAGATCACGAACCGTCGGCTGCTGGCGGTGATCGGGCCCTCGGGTGTGGGCAAGTCGTCGCTCATCCGGGCGGGGGTTATCGCCGGCGCCCCCGAGGGCTGGCGCGCGGTGGTGTGCCAGCCCGGCGAGGCACCCTTTGTGGCTCTGGCCCAGGCCCTGGCGCCGGACTTCGCCGGCCAGGTGGACGAGGTCCAGCAGCTGCTTCGCTTTGGCGATCCGGATATCGCGCTGGCCATGGTGTCCCGGTGGCGCGGCCGTTGGGATCGGGCCCTGATCGTGGTGGACCAGTTCGAGGAGTTGTTTACCCTCAACCCACACGAGACCCAGCAACGGTTCATCGAGCTGCTGCGGCGGCTGGTGGATGCCGCCGACGTCAACCTGCTGCTGGTGATGCGTGACGACTTCCTGTTCGAGTGTCACCCCCACCGGAAGCTGGCGCCCATTTTCAGGGACATCACACCGCTGGGCCCGCCTGCCGGGGCCGAGTTGAAGCGGGCGGTGATCGAGCCCGCGGCTCGCCAGCGTTTCGCCTTCGACAGCGAACTATTGGTGGACGAGATGGTGGCCGAGGTGGAGGAGGAGCGCGGAGCCCTGCCGTTGCTCGCCTTCGCCGTGGCTCAGATGTGGCGACACCGCGACCTCGAACATCGGTTATTGACCAGCGAGGCGTACCAACAGATCGGCGGGGTGGCCGGCGCCCTGGCCCAGCACGCGGAAGCGACCCTGGAGGCGATCGGAATCGAGCGCCAGGCGGTGGTCAGGGAACTGTTCCGGAACCTGGTGACGGCACAGGGCACACGAGCCAACCGCGACGTGGTGGAACTCCTGTCGGTTTATGATTCTGACGCGCGTGGTGATGCGGCTCACGTATTGCGAGCCCTGATCGACGCCCGTCTACTCACCGCCTTTGACGAAGCCGCCGAAGGTGGTGGCAACGGCGACCTCGCCTCACATCGGGTCGAAATCGTCCACGAGTCGCTGATCACCTCCTGGCCGCGGCTGGTGCGCTGGCAGACCCAGGACGCCGACGCCGCCCAGATCCGCGACCAGCTGCGTCAATCCGCGACGCTTTGGGACGAGAGGGATCGGCCGACCGACCTGTTGTGGACGGGGACCTCCTTCCGCGAGTTCCAGCTCTGGAGGGAGAGGTATCCGGGGGGGGTGTCCGTCACGGAGCAGGCATTCGCCGAGGCGATGACGCTTCTCGCCGGGCGCCGCCGTCGTCGCCGGAGGTTTGCATTCGGGATCGTGGTGGCGGCGGTTGTCGTGGTGGCGGTTGTCGTCACAGGTCTGTGGCAGAGATCGGAGCGTTTCGCACGGCGCGCGGAGGCGAACGCCCTGTATCGACAGGGACAGTCCATGGTCGACAAGTACCCCCACGGAGCCCTGGGGGCGGCCTTGACGAGTCTCGAACTGGTGGATGACGAAGATGTGCGGGAGTTTGCCGTCCAGGCGCTGCAACGCGGTCCAAAGGGCCGCATCGTGTGGACCGACTCGGCTTCGCCTGTTGGCACCGACTTCAGCCCGGACGGGCGCTGGCTCGCGGTGGGGTACTCGGACGGCACCGTCCGGCTGTGGCCGAAATCGGGCGGTGATCCGAAGGTCTGGGTGGCCCACGACGGCGCGGCGATCGTGTGTTTTACACCGGATTCGAACTCACTGTTTACCGTGAGTCTGAGAGACGACACCGCGACGCTGTGGTCCGTGCCGGGCGGCGTGGCGTTGCGGTCAGCCGAGGTCCCTGACAGTCTCCGCCGGATCGGTCTTGATCCATCCCGATTGGGCTCGCTCCGTGGTCTTCTCAGGGTTGTCCCATCGGCCGAGTCGACTCCGCCCGACGGTGTCGCCTGGGAGCTCGACCTGCGGGCGCTGAATCTGTTTCTGGATTTGCAGGAGACCGGAGAGGCAATGTCCGGCGCGCTTGACCCGTCTGGTAGCCATTTCGTCTTCAGCAGGGATCGCTCGCTATTCACCCTGGACCTTGACGAGAGTCCATTGTCTCCTCCCCGGCTGGTGGGCCGCAGCGATGCCCCCCTCGAACAGGTGGCGTTCCATCCTGACGGCGAGCGTGTGGCCGCGGTGGACAGCGAGGGCCGCGCACTGATGTGGTCCATCTCCGGCGATTCGACATCCCCCGTTCGGGTGTGGCGTGGCGATCGGGAATCCACATTCTGGACTTTGAGTTTTGACCCGACCGGAAAGCTGTTGTTCGCAACCGACGAATCGGGCAATACCACGATCTGGGGCATGGAGGATCCGCCTGACGCCGATCCCATGCGGACCATCACTAGCATGTCACGGACCACCGGGCTGGCGTTCACAGCTGACGGCCGGTGGTCGGCTCTGGTGGGCGCCAACGGCCTTGGGGTGTACCCCTTTGATCGTGACCGTTATGGGTGGGTCATGAGGGGTCACACGGCCCCCGTGGAGGAGGTGCGATTCGGCCCGGACGGCGAATGGCTGGTGTCTGCGTCGCTCGATGGGACCGTGCGTCTGTGGACGCTGGACCCCGACGATTCATACCAGAGCAGGATCCTGTGCGTCCTGGATCGACCCGTGAGGGAGCATCTCCGGCTGGGAGTCTCGCCCGATGGCTCGTTCGTCGTTGTCACCACTACGGCCGGCCCGGTCCGCGTGGTTCCGCTTGACGGCTCCCCACAGCACGAGTTGCCTGGACTCGAGGAGGAGCGACCGCGGTGGCAGTGGCTCCCGACAGCAGGCGGGTCGCGGCTGCCGCCGGAGGTCTGTTGTCGAACGGCCCTGCGACGATTCTGATCTGGGAACTCGAGCCTGGTCAGCCTGAACCGGTGGATATCAGCGTTCCGGGACCGGTTTGGCAGTTGCAGTTCACCGACGAGGGTCATCTCCTGGCTGCGGTGGGGGACGGAACGCTCCGAAGATTCGTCGGCACCGATGGTCAGTATCAGGTGGTAGCCAATAACGTGTTTCGATTTGCAGCCAGTGCTCGGGAGATACGGTGGTGGCGCTGTCGGCGCCCGATCCGGCTGTGGGCGCTGCTGCGGCCATCTACCGCGCGGATACGCGGACGAAAACCACGCTCGACCGTCATGGCTGGCAACTCTGGGCGGTGGCGATGCACTCGGGGGGTGACCTGTTTGTGACAGGCAGCAGAGACCGCATCGTCCGTGTCGGTGATGTGTCAACAGACGGGGCTCACTTGCTGTTCGGGCACGATGGGATGATCCTGGCCGTCGCCGTATCGCCGGATGGTCAGTGGGTCGCCTCGGGATCCCGAGACACGACGGTGCGCCTGTGGCGAGTCCCCACCGGCACCCCGGTTCAGACCCTTCCCCATCGTGAGTTTCTCGATCGGATGTGGCAGTCCTGCTCCTACCGCTACCAGAGAGATCCCGAAAGGCCAGGGACGTTCAGAATGGAGCCTCGGCCATTTTCGGGATGGCAGGATCCGCCGCCCATCCGGTAAGCCGTGAGCCGTCTGCAGTGAGCAGCGGGCAGGGTTCGGTGAACAGCTGGGATTTCCCCGGATTGCGGTCGTTGCTCACCGATGCTGCCATCTGCCCCGGACACCGGTTGTTGTCCCTGTCCCGGCCGCTGCCGACTGCCGCTGGTCGACGCGCCCCTCTCCCAACCGCACTCCGGGTGGGTGGTTGGTTTCGTTCCTTGTTCGGCAACGGTAACGGGCTCGGGAACGGGCTCGGGCTCGGATACGGACGATAACGCGGAGGGCGGGTGTGTTCCCTGTTCCTTGTTCCTTGCTCCCAGGTGGTTGGATGGGGAACTCGGAATCCGGGCCCTCGTGCTCGCTCCGATTCACTGACTTCGGCGCGCCTGTCTCCCCAGGGCGCTACCCGAGGTTACTCGCGGCCGGTGGCCGCGGTGACCAGCCGTCACCAGCGGGTGGCCGTAAGGCCTCTGATCCTGCGTACAGGATCGGACATGGCCGCCGCACACGGCCACGGCCACAACCGCTGCCGCCGGCAGGTTGCCACTCTCGCATTCCGATCTCCATGTCGGTGCCTGGCATCCTCACGGGAAGCGTGACGAAGAACCGGAGCGCAACGAAAGACCCCCACCGCTGATGCTGCTTTTCCAAAATCGTCAGAGACGGCACGCCCGCCCATCGTGCCCTCCTGGCACCGGCCATTCTGGATTCTGTCGCTGGGAGGCTCCAGAACTGCACACGAGGTGGCTGAGATAGAACATTCCGAATTCCGAATTCAACCACTGTCCATCTCACGGAATCCCTGATGATCCCAACTTTTTACGTTCAACCTTCAAGGTTTAACGTTGACCACCTCTACACTCTCTACACCTTCTTCACGTAAGCAGTTCCCACTGGGCGGTAGGCGGCCGCCCACGCCCACCAATTCAAAATTCAAAATCCAAAATTGAGAATTCGATTTTCCGCAGAAAATCGAATCCGCACATTTTCCTCATATTTTCCTCATCTTTTTTAAACCCGCGGGACCGACATTCAAGGGGAGCACAACGAAGAACGCAGAGATCGGAATCGTTTGTAGGGCACAGGCAGGACCAAAGGCCCATTCCTCCTCCATTCTTCGTCCGGCCCGCTGTGGGACGCGCCCGATGGAACGAGACCCACATCGGTCGCCCCCGGCGGGCCACCTTTTTGTCTCCCGGTATCCGGCGTTGATGGACGCCGTTTCTGCAATGGCTGTCACGGAATGGACCGTGGGCCGACTCTCAAGGGAAGGGAGACATCATGAATCATCGAACCATACCTGTTGTGTTGGGGGTGTTGTGCCTGGTCGCGGGATCGACCACCGCGTGGGGTGCCACGATCTACGTGAATTCGAATCCGCTCGAACCGACGCGGCAAGGCGAGTGCTCGCTGGTCGGGGCGATGGAAAACGCGAACGCTGACGCCGCTGTCCACAGCGGATGCACCGCCGGGGACGGGGCCGACGTCATCGTGCTCGAACGCGCCAAGGAATACGTGCTCGACCGATACGACAATTTCGACAACGGAGTCAACGGATTGCCCGCGGTCGTGGGCGAGTTGGTGATCAACGGAAACGGATCGGTGATCTCGCGCTCGGACGGCGTTGAGTCCTTCCGGATATTTTACGTGCCTGCAGGATCGAAGCTCGTGCTCAACGATCTCAGCATTCACAACGGGCGGCTCGATGCGCCACTCCGCGGCGGCGGGATCTACAACTCCGGTGGTGAGGTTTTCCTCAATAACTGTGCTGTGTATGGCAATCGAGTCGAAGAAAAGTGTGGCGGCATTTTGAATCAAGACGGCACCATGACACTGGTGGATTCGCGCGTCAAAAACAACGAGGCGGGTATCGACGGTGGCGGAGTGTGCAATTGGTACGGCAATCTGATGATGTTTGGCAGCGAGGTTGACGGAAACACATCGGGTGCGGATGGCGGCGGAATCTTCAATGTTGGCCGGGCGGATGGACTCGGGAACGTCTTTCTGAGCGAAACCGATGTGACCAACAACCGCGCCTCCGGGGTCGGCGCCGGCATCTGTCAACAACCGGTTGGTTCTGCCTCGGGTTTGATGACGACTCTCACAGTTGTGCGGAGCACCATTAGCGGAAACGTGGCCGAAAGTGTGGGTGGCGGCGTTGATGTCATCGGTTCCAGCCACCACCTGATCACGTCGAGGGTCGAGGTGCGCGACAGCACCATCAGCGGTAACCAGGGCAGTTTTGGCGCTGGGATCTTCGCGTGGTACGGAACCGATCTGTCGGTGAGCGGGACCTCCGTCCTGGACAATTATGCGATGAACGGCAGCGGCGGAGGGATCTTCGTCGGAGACGGATCACGGCTGATGCTGGCGCGCAGCACGCTTGCTGGCAACAGAGCCGGGGGATCGGGGGAGTTCGAGGGTTACGGCGGCGCACTTGCCGTCACGGATAGCGTGGCCGAGGTTCGGCTCAGCACCCTCAGCGGCAACGAGGCCCAGACCAGGGACGGAGCGGCCATCTGGGTGAGTTCCGGGGTCGGTGCCGATGGTCAGAACACCGCAGTGAAGATCCGCGGGTGCACGATTATCCAGAATCAGGCGCAGAGGGTTGGAGCCGGCATCAAGGCAGACCGGATGTTCGGTGAAGCCTCTGTGGAGGTTGCCGTTTTGAATTCCATCCTGGCCCAAAATTCGGTGTTTCGCTTGGGTGACAATGCGGCGATTCTCTCGACGTTTGGCAACTGCTCCTGGGCCAATGGAGCTGTGATCGCGTCCGACGGTTACAACGCCACGGATGAAAGGACCTGCCGGTTCTCAGCGGCGGGCGACCGGGTCGTCGACGACGTCATGCTCTTCGATCTGGCGGACAACGGTGGTCAAACGCCGACCCATCTGCCCAGGAGCGGCAGCCCGGTGGTGGATACCGGCGGTTCCGATGGATCAGTGACCTGCACCGATCAGAGGGGATACCTGCGGAACGCGGACGGTGACCTCGACGGCGTGTGCTTGTGCGACACCGGCGCGGTGGAGGCGAGGTCGCAACCAATGACCGTGCCCCACGACGGCGAACCCGGCGGACCGGAAATGCCCGGGCTGGACGACTGATAGAGATACATAAACATCGGTCGGCCGCGTGGCCGACTCAGATGGGCCCGCCGGGCTTGAGCCCTCCAACCGGCGGGCCGTTTTTTGCCCCCAGCCACCCGGATCCCAGATGCCGGATCCCAGATGCCGGATCCGACCGCCCATCCCGGCACGTCATATGTCATTCTGAGGGACCTTTGGCGACGAAGAACCAGGGGGGGAACGTTCAACTTCCTTCAAGGCGCCCATCTCCCCATGGCGCTCCCCGAGGTTGCCCGGTATTAACGTTGTGCGGCCCCGACGATTGACGACAGCTCGAGGGCATTTGGCCGCACAACGTTATACCCGGCCGCCCGGTCGACGCGCCCGTTCGCTCCGGGTCGGAGGGGGATTCTGCAATCTGCAATCAGCAATCTGCAATCAGCAATCTGCAATTCGCAATTCGGAATTCGCAACGGGTGGGCGGGTGGGAATCCCCGACATTGAACACCACGTCGAACTTCATCCGCACATTTCCGGCACCTTTTCTTCACCTTTTCTCAGACCGGCGGCGCCACATTGTGGCCAATACACATCGAAAGGGGAGTGTCATGGGAAAGAAACGACTGTGGGCCGTTGTGGTGATGTTGCTTGCGGTGCCGGGCTTCGTGGTGGCCCAGACCGAATGGGTCGATTATGAAGACAACCCGGTGGTGGAGGCCCCGGACCCCGACATCTGGTACCAGCAGTACGTCTGCGAAGTCATCGAAGTGGACGGCACGTACCACATGTATTTCACCCGCCAGCCACGGGGATTCCCTCAATACGAGGGATACGAGCTCTGCCACGCCACGTCGGCCGATGGTTTGATCTGGGAGATGGACTCGGCGAACCCGGTGTTGTCCGCGGGTGCCGAGGGCGAGTGGGATGATTCTAGTGTGACCTTCGCTCAGCCGTGATCCACGACGAGTCGGGATTTCGCATGTGGTACGGGGGTGGAGGGCAGCGTCGCGCGCGCAGGGCTACGCCACCTCGCCCGACGGTTCCACCTGGACAAAGTACGACGGAAATCCGGTTATGGACGTGGGCTCCCCTGGGTCCTTCGACGACCAGTGGGCCATTCCGGGCACGGTGATCGTCCAGGGCGGGCTGTACAAGATGTGGTACTGGTCGGCCCACGACAACGGGCCAGGAGGGGATTGTGACTGGGCGGTCGGCTATGCCGAGTCCGCCGACGGCCTTGCGTGGACCAGGCACCCGACTCCGGTGCTCGAGCATGGTAGTGGATGGGAGAGTTGGTTGGCCTACGCACCGTCGGTTCTTCTTCGACGGATCCAGCTATCACATGTGGTACACCGGCACCGACGGAGGCGGCACCTTCGGGGTCGGCTACGCGTTGTCCGATGACGGCATCGAGTGGGCCAAACACGTGGACAACCCGGTGCTCGGCGGTGACGAGCAGGATGCCCTCCACGCCGATGTGCTCTACAACGCCGACGACGGCCTCTACCAGATGTGGTACACGGGCCTCGATGACGGGTCGGAGTTCGAATTCAACTCCGCGACCTCGGGGTGTTGCGCGGCGTTGGCCTATCTGTCGGTTCTGCCGGCCGCAGCCTACGCGGCGGGCGCCGAGGGGTCCTTCTACCTCACCGATCTGGATCTCAGCAATGCCGGCGACACCGCGGCCGAATATCGGTTCACCTGGCTGCCGCGGGGTGAGGACAACGCCAACCAGGTGCCATCGGGGTCCTTCACCCTCGGTCCGGGGATGAGCGTCCGCTACACCAACGTGCTCCACGAGGTCTTCGGCCTCGAACCGGACGCCTTTGGCGGATTGGCCATCGAGTCGACGAGTGGCGATCTGCTCGCCATGGGCCGGATCTACAATAGGCCGGACGACGGTGCCTCCGGGACATTCGGCCAGGCCATGCCCGCAGTCTTGCCAGCCGACTTCATCGGAGTCGGTGAGCGCAGGAGGATCGTCTTCGGCACCGAGCATGACGAGATGCGCACCAACATCGGCTGCCAGAACATGAGGGACAGCTCCACCCTCGTCAATCTGGAGCTCTTTGCCGCCGACGGCACCTCCCTCGAGGTCAAGACGATGCTGCTCCGTAACTTGAGCAACGACCAGTTCTTTAGGGTGTTCAGCGATTACCAACCCATGACCGGCGCGGTGGACGTGTGGACTGAGGCTCCCAACGGGAGTTTCTACTGCTACGGCTCGGTGCTGGACAATACGACCAGCGACCCGACGACCATATTGCCGCAGTAGATCAAGAACCGGGCCGGGGCTCCGGCCCAGGCGTTCGAACCGAACAGCCATTGTGGCGCGAACGTCTCGCCTGCATTCGTAACTCGCAACGGTGGGCGGTGGGTTGGGTGTAGAGAGACTAATGAGTGAAATCATCCGATTTCCAAAACGCGGTCACGGTCGAGGGCCTCCAGCGGGCCGGATCATTGCACAGGGAGCACGTGCGGCCTACAATAGTCCCAACGTGTCACAAGAAATTGCGACGATCATCGAGCGCGGCTCGCCGTTTCGATTGGGCGAGTGGACGGTGGAGCCGAGCCTCAACCGGCTGACCAACGGCGAGGGCTCGGTCCAGCTCGAGTTCAAGGCAATGGACGTGCTGCTCTGTCTGGCCGAGCGGGCCGGCGAGCTGGTGACTCGGAATGAGCTCCACGATGCGGTCTGGCAGACCGAGTTCGTGGCCGACAACACCCTGGTCAAGCGCATCGCCCAACTGCGCGAGGCCCTGGGCGACGATGCCAAGAACTCCAGTTATATCGAGACGATCCCGAAGCGAGGCTACCGGCTGATCGCCGGGATCGACGCCCTGAGTCGTCACTATAGTGCAGGCGCTTTGGAAACGGAGTGTGCCCCAGAAGCACCTGATGGCGACGCTTGTCCCTACCCGGGTCTGGCGCCATTCACTGTGGCCGATGCCGACAACTTCTTCGGCCGTGAGGCCGAGATCAAGGCGCTGTGGCGGAAGATCACGAACCGTCGGCTGCTGGCGGTGATCGGGCCCTCGGGTGTGGGCAAGTCTTCGCTCATCCGGGCGGGGGTTATCGCCGGCGCCCCCGAGGGCTGGCGCGCGGTGGTGTGCCAGCCCGGCGAGGCACCCTTTGTGGCTCTGGCCCAGGCCCTGGCGCCGGACTTCGCCGGCCAGGTGGACGAGGTCCAGCAGCTGCTTCGCTTTGGCGATCCGGATATCGCGCTGGCCATGGTGTCCCGGTGGCGCGGCCGTTGGGATCGGGCCCTGATCGTGGTGGACCAGTTCGAGGAGTTGTTTACCCTCAACCCACACGAGACCCAGCAACGGTTCATCGAGCTGCTGCGGCGGCTGGTGGATGCCGCCGACGTCAACCTGCTGCTGGTGATGCGTGACGACTTCCTGTTCGAGTGTCACCCCCACCGGAAGCTGGCGCCCATTTTCAGGGACATCACACCGCTGGGCCCGCCTGCCGGGGCCGAGTTGAAGCGGGCGGTGATCGAGCCCGCGGCTCGCCAGCGTTTCGCCTTCGACAGCGAACTATTGGTGGACGAGATGGTGGCCGAGGTGGAGGAGGAGCGCGGAGCCCTGCCGTTGCTCGCCTTCGCCGTGGCTCAGATGTGGCGACACCGCGACCTCGAACATCGGTTATTGACCAGCGAGGCGTACCAACAGATCGGCGGGGTGGCCGGCGCCCTGGCCCAGCACGCGGAAGCGACCCTGGAGGCGATCGGAATCGAGCGCCAGGCGGTGGTCAGGGAACTGTTCCGGAACCTGGTGACGGCACAGGGCACACGAGCCAACCGCGACGTGGTGGAACTCCTGTCGGTTTTTGATTCTGACGCGCGTGGTGATGCGGCTCACGTATTGCGAGCCCTGATCGACGCCCGTCTACTCACCGCCTTTGACGAAGCCGCCGAAGGTAGTGGCAACGGCGACCTCGCCTCACATCGGGTCGAAATCGTCCACGAGTCGCTGATCACCTCCTGGCCGCGGCTGGTGCGCTGGCAGACCCAGGACGCCGACGCCGCCCAGATCCGCGACCAGCTGCGTCAATCCGCGACGCTTTGGGACGAGAGGGATCGGCCGACCGACCTGTTGTGGACGGGGACCTCCTTCCGCGAGTTCCAGCTCTGGAGGGAGAGGTATCCGGGGGGGTTGTCCGTCACGGAGCAGGCATTCGCCGAGGCGATGACGCTTCTCGCCGGGCGCCGCCGTCGTCGCCGGAGGTTCGCATTCGGGATCGTTGTTGCGGCGGTTGTCGTGGTGGCGGTTGTCGTCACAGGTCTGTGGCAGAGATCGGAGCGTTTTGCACGGCGCGCGGAGGCGAACGCCCTGTATCGACAGGGACAGTCCATGGTCGACAAGTACCCCCACGGAGCCCTGGGGGCGGCCTTGACGAGTCTCGAACTGGTGGATGACGAAGATGTGCGGGAGTTTGCCATCCAGGCGCTGCAACGGGGTCCAAAGGGCCGCATCGTGTGGACCGACTCGCCCCCGCCGGTCGGCGCCGACTTCAGCCAGGACGGGCGCTGGCTCGCGGTGGGGTACTCGGACGGCACCGTCCGGCTTTGGCCGAAATCGGGCGGTGATCCGAAGGTCTGGGTGGCCCACGACGGCGCGGCGATCGTGTGTTTTACGCCGGATTCGAACTCACTGTTTACCGTGAGTCTGAGAGACGACACCGCGACGCTGTGGTCCGTGCCGGGCGGCGTGGCGTTGCGGTCAGCCGAGGTCCCTGACGGTCTCCGTCGGATCGGTCTTGATCCATCCCGATTGGGCTCGCTCCGTGGTCTTCTCAGGGTTGTCCCATCGGCCGAGTCGGCTCCGCCCGACGGTGTCGCCTGGGAGCTCGACCTGCGGGCGCTGAATCTGTTTCTGGATTTGCAGGAGACCGGAGAGGCAATGTCCGGGGCGCTTGACCCGTCTGGTAGCCATTTCGTCTTCAGCAGGGATCGCTCGCTATTCACCCTGGACCTTGACGAGAGTCCGTTGTCTCCTCCCCGGCTGGTGGGCCGCAGCGGTGCCCCCCTCGAACAGGTGGCGTTCCATCCTGACGGCGAGCGTGTGGCCGCGGTGGACAGCGAGGGCCGCGCACTGATGTGGTCCATCTCCGGCGATTCGACATCCCCCGTTCGGGTGTGGCGTGGCGATCGGGAATCCACATTCTGGACTTTGAGATTTGACCCGACCGGAAAGCTGTTGTTCGCAAACGACGAATCGGGCAATACCACGATCTGGGGCATGGAGGATCCGCCTGACGCCGATCCCATGCGGACCATCACTAGCATGTCGCGGACCACCGGGCTGGCGTTCACAGCTGACGGCCGGTGGTCGGCTCTGGTGGGCGCCAACGGTCTCGGGGTGTACCCCTTTGATCGTGACCGTTATGGGTGGGTCATGAGGGGTCACACGGCCCCCGTGGAGGAGGTGCGATTCGGCCCGGACGGCGAATGGCTGGTGTCTGCGTCGCTCGATGGGACCGTGCGTCTGTGGACGCTGGACCCCGACGATTCATACCAGAGCAGGATCCTGTGCGTCCTGGATCGACCCGTGAGGGAGCATCTCCGGCTGGGAGTCTCGCCCGATGGCTCGTTCGTCGTTGTCACCACTACGGCCGGCCCGGTCCGCGTGGTTCCGCTTGACGGCTCCCCACAGCACGAGTTGCCTGGACTCGAGGGAGGAGCGACCGCGGTGGCAGTGGCTCCCGACAGCAGGCGGGTCGCGGCTGCCGCCGGAGGTCTGTTGTCGAACGGCCCTGCGACGATTCTGATCTGGGAACTCGAGCCTGGTCAGCCTGAACCGGTGGATATCAGCGTTCCGGGACCGGTTTGGCAGTTGCAGTTCACCGACGAGGGTCATCTCCTGGCTGCGGTGGGGGACGGAACGCTCCGAAGATTCGTCGGCACCGATGGTCAGTATCAGGTGGTAGCCAATAACGTGTTTCGATTTGCAGCCAGTGCTCGGGGAGATACGGTGGTGGCGCTGTCGGCGCTCGATCCGGCTGTGGGCGCTGCTGCGGCCATCTACCGCGCGGATACGCGGACGAAAACCACGCTCGACCGTCATGGCTGGCAACTCTGGGCGGTGGCGATGCACTCGGGGGGTGACCTGTTTGTGACAGGCAGCAGAGACCGCATCGTCCGTGTCGGTGATGTGTCAACAGACGGGGCTCACTTGCTGTTCGGGCACGATGGGATGATCCTGGCCGTCGCCGTATCGCCGGATGGTCAGTGGGTCGCCTCGGGATCCCGAGACACGACGGTGCGCCTGTGGCGAGTCCCCACCGGCACCCCGGTTCAGACCCTTCCCCATCGTGAGTTTCTCGATCGGATGTGGCAGTCCTGCTCCTACCGCTACCAGAGAGATCCCGAAAGGCCAGGGACGTTCAGAATGGAGCCTCGGCCATTTTCGGGATGGCAGGATCCGCCGCCCATCCGGTAAGCCGTGAGCCGCATAGCTCCATAGCTTCATAGCCAGGGAGAACGGGCGGTTTTCGAATTTCGAATTTCGAATTGGAAAGACGGGTGGGGGATACAATAATCCCATGCCTCCGTTTGGCACCGACCCGGTGCCCGCCGTCATCGCGCTTCCCATAGCAATCGGTCTGCTCGTGGGGATGTCGCTGGCCGGCTACCGGGTGGTTCCGAGCGGGCTGAGACCCCGACGCGGGGAGCTGAGTATCCCGATGGCCACATCGGTGGGTCTCACGGTGGTTGGGGTGGCGACCTGGATCGTTGGGGCGACGGTGGGCACGACCGCGGCGCTGGTTGTGGCGGCCTTGGTGATGGCGAGCGGTCTGTCTGTGGCGAGAGCCTGGTTTCGAGACCTTCAAACGGTTGTCCGTCATGTGATGGCGCTGATTCGGTGCCACCCGATCATCGCCCTGTTCGGTCTGGCGACCGCTGCCCTGGCCGTGCCCCACCTGCTGCTCCCGGTTGTGGATTCCGACGGCCTGCGCTATCACCTGGCCCTGGCCAAGCTCTTTCTTCTGGACGGCAAAATCTCGTTCTACCCCTGGGACGTCCACGCCGCTTTTCCGCAGACCGTGGAGGCGGTCTACATGCTGGGTCTGGGGGTTGCCGGTGGTGAGGTGGCCAAGTTCCTCCACTTCGGCGCGTTCCTCGGATCGCTGGTGGTGCTGATGTTGTTCGTCCACAGCGGCCGGTCGAGCCGTCGCGCCGCAGTCTGCGCCCCATGGTTCTTTGCCGCTTCACCAGCGGTGTTGGCCGCGTCCGGAGCGGCGTTCGTGGATCTCTTCGTCGTCTTCCACGTGGCGGTGGCGGCGTTGCTGGCGCGTGCCCGGGTCCATCCTGTGCTGGTGGGACTGGCGCTGGCAGGGGCCGCGTCCACGAAATGGTCGGCGGCTCCCGCGGTGGCAGGGATCGCGTTTCTGGTGTGGTGGCGGAGCCGGTTTGGGTGGCGGACCCTTGCCGCCATCGCCGTGCCAATCGTTCTGGCGGTTCTGCCATATATGGTGCGCAATCTGGCGGCCACCGGCGATCCGGTCTTCCCCATGGGTACGGGTCTGGTCAAAGGTCATGTGCCGGGAATCGAGGAGGACCGCCATGCCTACGTCACCCAGATCCACCGTGACATCCCCGGGCCGCTGGGCATCCCGTGGGGGGCGTCGGTGGGGGAGGTCCAGGGCGACGAGGTGGCCGGTTGGCACCTCCTGCTCGGTCTGCTCGCTCTGCCGTTGGCGTTTCGAAGGCCGGGTGGTGCTGAACTGCTGGCCATCGCGGTGCCCTATCTGGCGGTGGGGTTGGCCTACCATCCTTCGATTCGTCTGGCCATGCCGCTGCTGTGGGCCCTCGCCGCATCCTCGGCCTGGGTGGTGGCCCGTGTCTGCGGGCGGTTCACCGCGCCGATGGGTCTGGTGCTTGTGGTCCCGGCCTTGATGACTTCCTGGGCGAACCTCGGATCGCACGGTCGGCCCATTGACGTTCTCTTGGGACGTGTGACCGCCGAAGAGGCATTGAGATCGGCCGTGCCGGGCCGGTCGGCAGCCCTCTTGGTTAACGAGCAGACCCCCGGGAGGAACGGTGATGGCGCTCGATTTTCCGGCGCCGTACTACTTCTCGCGGCCGTGGATCGTCGAGGGAATCAACAACCGTCCGGCCCTGTACCAGTGGCTGTCGGCCGGAGATGACGCAGACGCCATTCTGGGTCGTCTCCAACACCACGATGGTGTGATCTACCTGGTTATCACTCCGGGTTACGGCGGTGGAAGCCCGTTGAGTTTGGTGGCGGTGGGGGAGACGCCGCGCCAGCGCGCGGTCGTGGCCCAACTGCGTTCTCGCCTCGAGCTCGTCGGTACCCGCGATGATGTGGACGTCTATCGCGTGCCGGCGAGTGGGCAGTAGGGCCCTCCCACCCATCCACCCAGTTGTCCAACGTTGGACGTTCGGCTATCCGGGAAAACGTGGGGTTGGCTTTCGCCGTGTCCGTCTCCGTCTCCGTACCCGGATTCAGGCGGCAGCGGCAGCGTTCAGCTACAGCGGCAGGGAACGGCGATCAGCGACAGTGCCCAGGGGCATTTGGGATTGCCCCGGATTGCGGCCGCTCATCACCGATGCTGCCATCTGCCCCGGACACCGGTTGTTGTCCCTGTCCCGGCCGCTGCCGACTGCCGCTGGTCGCTGATTGCTGTCGCAGACGCTGGCACCGGAATCCGGGCCCTGGTGCTACCTCGATTCACTGACTTCGGCGCGCTCTCCCCGTGGCGGTACCCGAGGTTAGGGGGGGGGGAGTCCGCGGCAGGTTGCCACTCTCGGATTCCGATCTCCATGTCGGTGCCAGGCATCACCGCGGGTGGAAGCTGTCACGAGATCCAGGTGGGACATCAACGAAGCCCCCCACCGGCCCGATGCTGCTTCGCGGCAACCCGTTAAAGACGGCACGCCCGCCCATCGTGCCCTCCTGGCACCGGGAGGAGGCTGAGAGGGGGGGGGAAAAATATTCATTCCGAATTCCGACATTCAACCACTGTCCATTTCACGGAATCCCTGATGATCCCGACTTTTAACGTTCAACCTTCAACGTTTAACGTTGACCACCTCTGCACTCTCTACACCTTCTTCACGTAAGCAGTCCCCAGTGGGCGGTAGGCGGCCGCCCACGTCCTCCAATTCAAAATTCAAAATCCAAAATTGAGAATTCGATTTTCCGGAGAATATCGAATCCGCATATTTTCCTCATCTTTTCCTCATCTTTTTTAAACCCGCGGGACCGACATTCAAGGTGAGCGCAACGAAGAAGGCAGAAATCGGAGT
>CAWCOD010000018.1:0-218522 GCA_963797055.1 uncultured Holophagae bacterium | reverse complement strand
GTGATGTAGCCGGATAACATGGATACGATCTCTTCGACGAGAGTCGGCGCATCCAGTTGTTCCGGCGCCTCGTGAGCGATCCAGCGGGTCAACGCCTCGGTGGTCGTGGCAAGCACGTGGGCCGCAGCGGCGGTATCTCTGACCTTCACATCAGGACGGAGAATCAGGATCTCCTCGAGCCGATGGATAAAGCGGTTGTCCTCGGCAGTTGGTTGATCCGGCACGTGATGGGGCACCTCGGTGGACAACACTCGGGTCAGCACCGGATCATCCCGGTGGAGTTCGATCAGGTCATCGAAAAGGGCGCGGAGGGCTGTGTCCACCGCAACCGTTGGCTCGGCGAGCCGATCCAACGCGGCAGCAACCACTCCGTGCACCGCCGTCCGGTGTTGATCGACGAGTTGGGCGAGGATGGTCTCCTTGTTGGGAAAGTACTGGTAGAGCGAGCCGATGGACACCCCGGCCCGCTCGGCGATGCGGTTGGTGGAGGCCCGGTCCCAGCCCACGTCGTCGATGACCTCGGCCGCCGCCTCGAGGATTGCGGCCACGGTGAACCGCGCCCGCTCCTGGCGCGGTCGTCGCCGTGACGAAACTTTAGGTGGTTTTTCTAAAACATGAGTAATAACTCGTGTTTTTTGGAAGGCGGGTTCCTCAAACATCGCCCAGGTTGTTGATTTATCGTCATTTGTCTGGTCGTTTTGGGTCATTTTCCGAGTCTCTCCAGACGCGAGTAGCCATTTCGTGCGACGAGCTCTATATTTAATATTGTGAGTAAAAGCTCATGTTGTCAAGTAAATCGAGTTACGAATTACGAGTTACGAATTTGAAACCAGGAGGTACCATATGCCTGAGATGGTTGAAGATCAGGAAACGCAACCCGCCGAGTCCCCAAGGGACCATCACGTGTGCCCGTGGTGGATGGGCTATCTGATCGCGAGTCCCCTACGTAAATTGGGCGAGAACCCAGAGGAGATTCTCGGTCCCCTGGTGGGGCCGGGAATGACGGCGGTGGACTTCGGCAGCGCCATGGGTTTCTTCAGCCTCCCCCTGGCACGCCTGGTGGGCGATCAAGGCCGGGTTGTGTGTGTGGATCTTCAGCCACGAATGCTGTCGACCCTCCAAAAGCGCGCCCGACGCAAAGGCCTCGACCAGATCATCGAGACCAGGGAGTGTTCCAAGGACGATCTCGGTGTGGATGACCTCTCAGGCCAGGCGGACCTGGCGCTGGCGATCCACGTGGTTCACGAGGTCCCCTATCCCCGTCGATTCCTGACCACCTGCCGGAGGGTGCTCAAGCCGGGTAGACGACTACTGCTCATCGAGCCCAAAGGCCACGTCACCAACCAGGAGTTTCAGGCCACAGAGGATCTTGCGCTTGACGTGGGGTTCACCGAATGCGAAGAGGTCCAGCTCAAGAAGAGCCACGCTCTGGTTTTCGAATCTCCGACTAGGGGCTGAGCCTTCCGGCCGGACGTCGCGGATAGCGGCCCTCGATCCATCGGATGGCGGCCTCCACGACGGTGTCGCGGCCGGCGGCCACATCGTCCCGAGTCAGCCACACGACCTCGTCCGGCTGGACACCGGTGTGGGCCAGATATCGATGACCGTCGATGAGGTAGCCCGAGCCGGTGGCGGCGGTGAGCCACCAGTAGGGTTCGGCGGTGGTGGAGTCCGACGAGGTGAAGGCTCCGTTGGAGGGCTTGCCGAAGGTCCGCACCCACGGGTGGAACCGGGTGCGCAGCGACTCCCAGTCGCCGTTACTCACCGCGCCGGGGCCGGTGAGGACGGCGATAGGCCGGTCATAAAAGGTGCTCGGGACGCCGTGGATGGTGAACGCCTCCGCCGTGTGGGTCGGATGGGGCACCATGTCGAAGTGGTCGTTGGGGTTGCCGCGGATGTCGAATGCGACCTCCTGTAATGTCTCGTTGAACAGCAGCGCGTAGCCGTAGTGGGCCTCCCGCATATCGCCGCCCATATTGAAGCGCATGTCGATGACCATGCCCGTCGTTTCGTGGTCGAACATGAGCGCGCGGATGGCTTCGTGAAATTGCTCCGAAATCTGGTGCTGATAAAGCCACGACCACGACGCCACATAGATGTAGCCGATCTGCGTCCCTTCGACGATGCCCCACGTGATGTAGTCCTCGGCCCAGAAATCCGGCATCTCCACACCGGGCACCGGGAGCTGTTCGTTGCCCCAGATCCGGCCGGCCTGAGATTGCAGCGGATGGTCGGCAGATGGACGACCTCGCCCGTGTCGTACTTGACCACGTCGATGGTGTCGAAGAGGTGCCAGTTGAGCCCGGCGCTCATCATGAGACAGTGTTCCATGGAGGCGTCGGTGCTGCCGCAGACCCAGGCCAGGTGGAGCGGCAGTTCTGCCTCGAGCAGCTGTTGGTAGAGGGTCTTCCACGGGACGCCGTCGTAGCCGAGCACGAGGTCGCCTGGTTCGAGACCGAGCACATGGTTCGGGAGGGCACGGTAGACCAGCAGGGTGTCGTCGGGCAGCGGTGTCAGGCAGGCGCCGAAGCGGGAGTTGTCGAGCCAGGCGCCGACCACGAAGAGGGGAACGCCGGGCTCGGGGGAAGTGCCCCAATTGACCTCGCGATCGATGAAGTAGGTGTGAGAGTCCTTCATAGCCAGCGAGAATTGGTTGATGATCGCGGCAAAACGCCCCCGGCTGACACCGGCGGCGATCTCGGGTCGGTAGCGATCCCTGATGGCTTCCAGATCCACCTCGAGGTTCATAAAGGCTCCATACTCCTCGTCGATGGCCGTCCACAGGGCGTCGAAGAACTCGACGGCGTCCTCTCCCGGAAAATCCGGAGCCCACGTCTCGTCGATCAGTTGAGCCCATTCCTCGGGAGTGGTGGTGGCGAATGACGGATGGACACCCTTGGACGACCCACCTCCGAATGCTGGTACAACACGCTCGTGCCGATCCAGGTACGGACGGTACTCGTCGTACAGCGTTTGGCCCGAGCAGGGAACGACCAACACCGTGGCCAACAGGAAAACCGCTCCGGCGGCGGAACCGCGCCGACCTCGCCGACGGGCTGCTGCAACGGTATCCGTCCTATGGCTTCGAGTCTCACGGTCCACATGTCTGGGGTTCATGGTCCTCACCTCTCAAGGGTACTGGAAGCGGACAACCTCGTAAGCGACGTCGCAGGGTTCAACCCGCAATCCCGGGTTCACAACCGCCCTGCACGGACGGTCAACGGCCAACTCACCTCGAGGCTGGGGGCGTCTCCCCACAAGGTCTCGAGTTGGCTCGCCAACACAGCCACGGGATCCGTGCCGTGAACATTCATGTAGCGCGCGGTGGCGGACCAACTCCGAAGAAAGCCCACGAGCTGAGGCAGAGTCCACCGGGCAACCATCGGGAATATCCGGAGCCTGGAATTCCTCCATCGGCAGCTCGACAGAGGCGTAGCCCTCCATGACCAGTTGTCGTTCCGGCGGCCAGAAGGGCCCAACAGTTTCGGAGTAGAAGCGGAGCATGGCGTTCTCCACAGCCGGGTTGGTGATCCGCGGCAGACCGTAGGTCCAGGCCGCGAACACTCCGTCGGGAGACATGACGCGGCGGATCTCGTCGAAGAACTTCTCGTTCGGCGAACCAGTGCAGCGCCTGGGCAACGGTGACGAGATCCGCCGCGTGGTCGGCGATCGGCGCTGATGCGGCGGGGGACGACGGCAAACACGATCGTTCCGGGACCAGAGGCGGAAAAGACCTGGGCGGCGCTGGCGTCGGTGGCCACGACACGTGTTCGAAGATCTTCGCCAGGGGCCGTGCGGATTGACCGCTGCCGCAGGCGCAGTCCCACGCCAACCGGTGCCGGGGAGCCATGGCGGCCAGCCACCGGAAGAGTTCCGCCGGATAACCCGGCCGGTGGGCCGCGTAGCTCGATGCGACCCCTGAGAAGTGATCCGCAAACTGCATCACAACGACTGTATCTCAGGCCGGACTGCCTAGAAGTTGGGTGAAACCGTGTGAGAATTTCCCAGTGAGGTGGTCCCACACGGATTGTGGTGCCGCAGGCTCAGGAGGGATGAGGATGGGGATTTCGGTTGGCGTGAGGAAGATGGTGTTCTCCACCGCGGTGGCAGCGGTGGTGATCATGCCGGTTGGGGTCGCAGGTGCGGCGGACGAGGATGCATCTGACCCCTCACGACTCGCTTTGAAACGTATCTTCAGCGACCGCGAGTTCCGGGTCGCGACTTTTGGCCCTGCCCGCTGGCTGGCCGATGGCTCGGGTTACACCACCCTTGAAGATACGGCCGATTTCAAAGATCGCAAGGACATCATCCACTACGACCCGGCCACCGGCGATCGTGCCGTGTTGGTGGCGGCCTCGCAATTGGTGCCGGAGGGAGCCGAGAGACCGTTGGCCATCGACGACTACCAGTGGTCAGAGGACGGCCGCAAGCTCCTGATTTTCACCAACGGCCAGCGGGTCTGGCGACGCAACACCCGTGGGGATTACTGGCTCCTCGAGCGAGAAAGCGGATCATTGCGGCAGTTGGGTGGCGACGTTGAGCCGACAACCATGATGTTCGCCAAACTGTCGCCGGCGGGCGACCGGGTGGCCTGGGTCGACTTCTCGGAGAAGGACATCTTTGTCCAGGACCTGGAGACCCTCGCCGTCAGTCGACTGACGACCGGGTCGTCCCAAACCGTTATCAACGGCACCTCCGATTGGGTCTACGAAGAGGAGTTCGGACTCAGGGACGGCTTCCGCTGGAGCCCGGACGGCAGACACATCGCCTACTGGCAGTTCGACACCGAAGGTGTCCCCGTCTTCCAGATCATCAATAACACCGACACCATCTATCCCGAGCTGACCTC
Source organism: uncultured Holophagae bacterium (assembly GCA_963797055.1). GTDB lineage: Bacteria > Acidobacteriota > Thermoanaerobaculia > Thermoanaerobaculales > Sulfomarinibacteraceae > FEB-10. The sequence goes on along the minus strand of CAWCOD010000018.1, from coordinate 213,673 downwards.
GATCCAGTACCCCAAGGTGGGTCAGACCAATTCGGCCTGCCGGGTGGGAGTCGTGGAGACGTCCGGCGGTGAGACCACGTGGTTCGAACCGGAGGGTGATCCTCGCGACCACTACATCCCCAAGATGGAGTGGGCCGGCGATTCGAACGAGGTGATGTTGATTCGGCTCAATCGGCTTCAGAACACCGCCGAGGTCATTCTAGGTGACGTTCGGACGGGATCGGTGCGGACCGTATTCGCCGACACCGACGAGGCGTGGGTGGACATGAGGAGGTCACCCCCGGAGTGGTTCGACGGTGGCCGGTGGTTCACTTGGCTCAGCGAGCGCGATGGCTGGCGGCACCTCTATCTGGTCTCCCGCACAGGGGACGAGGTCCGGCTTGTGACACCGGGCGACTATGACGTTCTTGGTCTCGAGAAGCTGGACGTCGCCGGTGGATGGGCCTACATTTCGGCCTCTCCGACGGAGCCTACCCGCCGGTTTCTTTTCCGCGTGCCACTGGATGGCACCGGGAAGTTGGAGCGTTTGACGCCCGCAGATGCCCAAGGGAGCCACGTCTATCAGATCTCCGACGACGCCCGCTGGGCGATCCACACCTGGTCGTCCTACGAGAGGGTGCCCGAAACCGATCTCGTGTCTCTGCCGGATCACGCCCACCGACGGATTCTGGAGGCCAACACCGGAGTCCAAACCGCGGTGGATGTGCTGGCGAAAATGCCGGTGGAGACGTTTCGGGTTGATATCGGCCACGGTGTGGGGTTGGACGGCTGGTGCATCAAGCCGCCGGATTTCGATCCCGGCAAGAGGTACCCGCTTCTGATCTACGTCTACGGTGAGCCTGCGAGCCAGACGGTGCGTGACCGGTGGGGCGGCGACACCCAGCTCTGGCACCTGTTGCTCGCCCAGCGTGGTGTGATCGTGGCCAGCCTCGACAACCGTGGAACCCCGGCTCCCAGGGGACGGGCCTGGCGCAAGGCCGTCTATCGCCAGATCGGGATCCTCGCATCCGCCGACCAGGCCGCGGGCCTGCGCGCCATGCTCGCCTCACGGCCCTACATCGATCGCCGACGCGTCGGGATCTGGGGCTGGAGCGGCGGCGGGTCCATGACGCTTGAACGCCCTCTTCCGCTACCCGGAGCTCTACTCCCTCGGGATGGCCATCGCCTTCATCAGCGACCAGAAGGTCTACGACACCATTTACCAGGAGCGCTATATGGGTCTTCCGGACGACAACGCCGACGGCTACACCAATGGGTCTCCCATCACCTTTGCGACCAGCTCGAGGGCGATCTGCTCCTGGTGCACGGCACCGGCGACGACAACTGCCACTACCAGAGCTTCGAGCTGCTGGTGAACGAACTGATCCGCCACAACAAGCAGTTCACGATGATGTCCTACCCGAACCGGACCCACGGCATCTCCGAGGGCGAGAACACGACGCTGCACCTCTTCACCCTGCTGACCCGTTTTCTCGAACAACGTTTTGTGGCCGATCTCCGTCCGATCCGGGTTGATTCTCATGACCCATCTGTAGCCCGGAGCGGGGCGCGACTGGTTGAATGGACTGCCGCGCCATCGATCTCAGGTCCCGGCGGAAGTGGTTCTTTCGTTGGATCTTCGGCCTCTTTTGTAGACTCGAAATTCTGGTACTATTTGAAGCGTGAGTTTTCGGGAACGCTTTCAGAGGAGGACGTGCGGAATGAGATCAGTATTTGCCATGTGTGCGGTCTTGTTGATGGTGACGGCGGTATTTGCGGCCGACCCGGGCAAGGGTGTCGAGAATTCCGGTGCAGCGGTGGGCGTCGAGGCCATCGGTGGCCCGGACGGCTACGGCTACCAGTACATCGACTCCACCGAGAATACTGGACTGGAGCCCACCTACAGCTGGGTGGACATCACCGGCACCGGGACCGCGTTGGACTTGGCCGACGACGGCGAGGCCAATATCCCGGTCGGTTTCAGTTTCCAGTTCTACGGGGTGGATTACACCAACGCTCAGGTTGGCAACAATGGCGGGGTCCTGTTGTCCGCAACCGGCGATGTTTGGGCGGGCAATACATGTCCCATGCCTTATACGGGCCACGAGCATCCGGCCTTCTGGGTTTTTTGGGATGATTTGGACACCGAGAGCGGCAATGTCTTCTACGAGACACAGGGCAGCTGCAGCCATCCCGATTGTGCCGGCGCCTGCCTCGTCGTAGAGTGGTACGACCGGCCCCACTACCCGGGTCCCGGCGAGGGCACCGCCACTTTTGAGGCGATCTTCTGCGACAGCGGCGACATCATCGCTCAGTACCAGGACCTGAACTTCGGTGACCCAGCCTTCGATTACGGCGCCGGCGCCACGGTCGGAATCGAGGATGACACCGCGGATGTGACGTACGTCCTGGAGTATTCCTGCGACACGGCCGATCTCGCCGACGGTCTCGCGATCAAATACACGACGGGGCCGGTTCCGGTCGATCTGCTGACCATCGAAATCGAGTAGAGTTCGCATCGATTCGCAATGCGCCGCCCCGCGGTTTCCGCGGGGCGTGGGTCGGGTACCATGTGGTGTTTGCGAAAGGATGTGACATGGGGCGCTTCGTCATCGGCACAGTGATCGTCTTTGCGTTTGTTCTCCCCGCGGCCGGTGCGGACTTCCTCGGCGCCACCCTGTGCACCAAGTCGGTGAACACCTCGGTGTCGCTTCCTGACGACTCACCGCTGACTCTGTTGAGCGTCGAGGTCGGCAAGCACGGCGCCCTGGTCATGCTGCTCGAAGGCAAGCCGTCCCGGATTCTCGACGACGTGGACGACCTCATGACGGAGTTGACCGGGAACCGGGGGACCGGAACCAGTCAGCAGCTCCAATGGTCGGGCAACTCGTTCACCGGCTTTGGCAAGATCATCAGGAAGGGAAATGTGGCGCTTGTGGTCAGCTCTTCTGACGAATGCGGGGCCGACTCCGAACCGGCCGCGGCGATGCCGCAGGCCGCGGCCGCCGAGGGGGCCGCTCCACCGGAGACCGAGCCCCGGTACCTGCAGTCGTGGGAGTCGGTGCGGCGGCCGTAGAGGCGCCGGTGGCCCCGACCGAGGAGGTCGCGTCCACCGGAGCCCGAGCCTGCCGTTCCAGCAATCGCCGGGGCCGGTGCGGCCACCGCTGCCGCCGTGGTTGCGCTTCCCACCGAAGAAACGGAAACCGCTCCTGCGGAGGAGGCCGGGGGACTCCGGCTCGAGGGGTCGTTGAAATACAGCCCGGCCGGTGACGGCTGGGTGGACGTCATGGGCGTTGTGGCCAACCCCACCGGGGACAGTTACCGGCTCGCCACATTCGACGTCGCCTTCTTCGACGCGTCCGATGCGCTGATCTGCGTGGATACCATCTCGGTCAGTCAGCTTCAGGTTGGAAGGAAGCGGGCATTCCGGGATTCGATCCAATGCCCGGATTTCGCGGTGGATTCCGTGGCCCGGACCACCTTCGAGTTTGCCGGCGGTTACTGAGAACCGAGACGGGCGAGAGTATCCTGTTGCGGTTCGGGGCCCCAGACTCTGCCCCGCCACCCAGATCCACCGTCGGGAGTGCCATGAAATCACAGCCCTTCGCATTTCTTGCCAGCCTTCTTGTGTGTGTCACCTCCGCCGGTCTCGCCGCCGAGGTTCAATCAATCTTTGAAGTGACCTTTCCAAAGGAGACCCACGCCGGACCCATCACCGGGCGGGCCTTTGTCATCGTCTCGGAGACCGGCGAGGAGGAGCCGCGGCTGCAGACCGGGAGTGACGCCCCTCAGGGTGTCCCGATCTGGGGCAAGAACATCGTTGGTTTGAAGCCCGGCGAGACAGTTGTCATGGACGGGGAGGCCTTCGGCTTTCCCATCGAAGACATCAATGATCTACCCGCCGGCGACTACCACGTCCAGGGGTTCATTTCGATCTACACCGAGTTTGAGCGCTCCGACGGCCACACCCTGTGGATGCACGACGACCGCTGGGAGGGCCAGCGCTGGAACATATCGCCGGGCAATCTCCACAGCGAGGTCCAGTCGGTCCACGTGGATCCCGGCCAGCCCACCACTGTCCGGCTGGACTGCAGCCGGGTGATCCCTCCGGTAGAGGTGCCGGCCGACACCCAGTGGGTCAAGCGGATCAAATTCCAGAGCCCGTTGTTGAGCGAGTTCTGGGGGCGGCCCATATTCCTGGGTGCCACGGTCCTGCTGCCCAGGGGCTACGACGAACACCCGGATGTGTTCTACCCGGTGAACTATCACCAGGGCCATTTCTCGCTGGATCCGCCGCACGGCTTCCGGGCCGACGACCCGGGCGAGGACGAGCCCGACGAGCGAAGGGGGTACGAGTTCTACCAATATTGGATCTCCGATGCCGCCCCGCGGATGATCGCAGTGACATTCCAGCATCCGACCCCCTACTACGACGACTCGTACGCCGTGGACTCGGACAACGTCGGACCCTATGGAACGGCCATCATGACCGAGCTGATTCCTTACATCGAGGAGCGGTTCAGAGTCATGAAGGAGCCCTGGGCGAGGGTGCTTTCCGGAGGGTCCACCGGTGGTTGGGAGGCCTTGGCACTGCAGATCTTCCACCCGGATGACTTTGGCGGTGTGTGGGCTTCGTGCCCCGATCCCGTGGACTTCCGCTACTACGAGTTGATCAACATCTACGACGATGCCAACGCCTACCATCGCGAGTTTGACGGCATTCGGGCTGAGCGCCCCGAGTCGAGGGACATCGACGGCCAGGTACGCTTCACGGTTCGGGATGCCTACTACTACGAACAGGCCCTGGGCGACCACCACCGATCGGGCCGGCAGTGGGCCATCTGGGAGGCGGTCTACTCACCCATCGGCGACGACGGCTACCCCAAACCCCTTTGGAGCTGGCGGACCGGCGAGATCGACCACGAGGTGGCCGAGCAGTGGCGGAGGTACGACCTGCGGCACTACTTGGAGACCAACTGGTCATGGATCGGGGCCAAACTCGAGGGCAAGCTGCACATCCACACCGGCGACATGGATACCTACTACCTGAACAACGCAGTCGTTCTGCTCGAGGAGTTCCTCGGGAGCACAACCGATCCGTACTACGGTGGGGAGGTGGTATACGGCGACCGTGAACCCCACTGCTGGGGTCTTCAAAGCACCGAGCTCTTCGGGCACTTTGCCGACCACATCACCGCCAATACTCCCCAGGGTGACGACGGGACGAGCTGGCAGTATTGATCCGGGCGTGGGTCAGTGGGGGGCGTTTGCCCCCGCCGGGGCGAGCCGGTTGGTGAGCCCTTCCAGAAGACCCTGCTGTGTTTCGAGAGAAGGACCCACCAGGCCGCATCGCAACCCCGCGACGAAGCGGCCGGCGCGCACCACCGTGCCGGACCCGTTTACCGCATCCGAGTAGTGGAAGCCACCGTCTCCTGGTGACGGCACCCCGATCACGTGGACCCACCGCGCCCAGTGATCGCGGAGTTTGCCCACCGCATCGGCCGCGGCCGCCGCGGTGCCGAGATCCGAGAAGAACAACGTCACCGCATGGCGGTCGAGCTGGTACGCGGCCACGACTCCGCCCGGGAGGAAGACGTGCCCGAGCAGGTCGCTGGCCACGTATTTTTCGCTGCGTGGGATGAGGCCGTCCGGCAGCGGCTCGAGGATGGCCGGCCGCGAACCTTCACCCTCGATCTGCCCGGTGACGCTCGCCATGATTCGGTTCAGCGCGGCGTTGGCCCGTGGTTCCTCGTAATCGGTGGAACCGTGGACGAAGACCTTGCCCTTCCAGGCAACTGCGGCGCTGGAGTGATAACCCTCGGTCCCCCAGTCTCGGGGCGAGCCGTACCGGCGGTCACCCATGCTGTAGATTCCGAAGGCTCCCAACTCCGAGCCCATGTCGTAGAGGTCGAGGTCGATCCCCGACCGGTCGTCTCCCTCCACCTCGTAACGGATGTGGAGAAGCCGCTCGAAACCGTAGTCGAGGTAGCGCTCCGCACCTCCGTTCATGTAGTCGTACAGGTCCTCGGGTCGGTAGTCCGTGGGGCCGTCGGCCACGGTCCATTCCTGGAGTGCGGACGCGTCGGGGAGCAATGCCTGAAGATCCACGTCGTGTTGTTGGCCGCATCCGAGTCCAAGAGCCGCCGAGGTAGCGATCGCAACCGCCCTCGCCCTCATCATGTCGTCACGGTTCCGAGCATCCGGTGGGCGGCCACAAGCTCGGCCCGCACCGGGCGGCCAAAAGGACAGGCCTGATCGCACGGCGCCGAACACCCCTCACATGCAGCTGCCGATTGTCGCCTGGAGAGGTCGGCGTACTTCGCCGACGCTTCACCGTGGCGGTGGTAGTAGGCCGAGTACATCCAGTATCGATTGATGTCGGCGATTGCGACGCCGCCGGCGCAGCTTGGCTCGCAGGCGGCGCAGAATCGGCAGTACCGGTGGCGCATGGCGTCCGCGTAGGAGCGCAACATGGCGACCTCGGACCTGTCCAACCTGGTGCCCGAAGCCGCGGCCATCTCTTCGAGCTGAGAGAAGCTGGTGATTGTGATCGCGACCGAGGCGACCGCCGGGTTGGTGAGCGCCCATTTCACCGTCGCCTGGGGGTACGACAGGCCATCCTTCTGAAGGTCCTTGATCTCCCGTTGGCGGTTGCCGGCACTGGTCTTGAAGACGAGGGTGCCCATGCCCTTGTCCGCGGCCCGATCGAGGATCTCATCCAGTTCGGGGTAGGAGACGAAGTCGTACTTGATGAAGAGGACCTCGAACCGACCGTCGTCGATGGCGGTCTCGAGAATCTCCTCCATGCCGCCACTGTGACACGACAGGCCGAGGTGGCCCACCTTGCCGGTCTGTATGGCCTCCTTGATGGCTTCGTGAAAGACCTCCACCGAGAGTTCGGACGCAGAACGGACATCGGAGGCATAGTAGATCGGGATGTGGTCGGTGCCGAGGCGGCGCAGGCTGGCGTCGATGTCGTCGAGTACGCTTTGTTTCGTGATGCCGGGCTTGATACGGTTGCCGGTCAGTATGACCAACCGGTCGCGGTCACCACCGGCATCACGGATCGCCCGCCCCAGTGCTTCCTCCTCAAGGCCGTCGAGGTAGTGGCCGGAGGTGCAGAAGGTGTTGATCCCAGATTCCTCAGCCGCACGCATCAGCGGGGCGTTGTCCACACCGTGGGCGCCGAAGGCGATTTCGGAGACCGTCAGTCCAGTGTTACCGAGCGGACGGTAGCCCATTTCGGCCGGTGCACCGGGCGAGGCTGTGACGTCGGTGCGGGCACACCCCGCGACGGCGAGTCCCGAGGCTGCGGCACCGAGTTGCAGGAATGTCCGACGGTCCATCGCCACAGTTTTGCTCCAATCTCAGCGTGCCACAATTCCGGTCATGGTACCGGAGCCCACGGCCGCGCCGGCACCAGGATGGGGTCGTGGGTGCGGTTGTCCACCACCGACGCGTAGGCGTGGAAGGCACACCTCGGAGTCGGCGAGGAAAGGACAGCGAAGCCATCCTCCACCACGTCGTCGGTGAAGGGAGCAAAGACGTTGTCGAGCTGAACCGTTCCCATGGCGGGCAGGGTGACGGTTTCGACACCCAAAGGCTGACCCGAGCCGAGGTAGAGATTCAACGTGATCTCCATCTCGGTCGGGCACGAGGCGACCAGGCCGATATTGGTGCGGAAGCCATCATCCAGCCGGGGAGAATGCCGCAACTGGATCAGCCTGCCCGTCTCGAATCCATGGATCGCGTCGGTCGCGTGCAGTCCGGGGACCATCTGTCCGTAGGTCCCGTCCGGGTCGTCGGCAAAGGTGCGGCTCGAAGCCATGATGATGCCGTTGCCGGGACGCACCGTGAGGGCACCGGCTCCCTCCTCGCCAAACTCGGTGGCGAGCACGTCGGTCAGGCGGATTGACGAGGTCGCGGCGACGGTGATCTCGGTCCGCGCGGGCTCGAGCCCGGACGAGTCCCTCTCCATGAACTCGAGCGCACACGACCACCGGTTCGGAGCCGGGATTGTGAAGCTCCACGTCGCTGCGCCATCGCGATCCGCCGAAGCCGCCGATGTGGGCGACGGCCGGGATGGTTGCTTCGGGCCGATCACTCACGAGCCACGTCAGTCGGCGGCGGAAATCCACCGTCAGCACCGTATTGCCGTCCCATGTCATCCCCTCAGCCGGATGGAGCCATGGCCCGGGATTGGCCACGCTCTCCCAGTCCACGCCGTCGGCACTGATCAGGAACGCGTCCACCGCGTCATTGGCCGAGGTGCCGGCGGCCACCACCCAATGGTCCTCGGCCCAGACCACCTCGTCGGGCTCTCGTCCGGTGTCATGGCCGATGAAATTCTCGAAGTCGGTGCTGGTATAAATCGTGTACGCCCCGAGTGCGATGAGCTGCCGGCCGTTCCAGGCGAGTTCCGAGACCCAGCCGTCGAAGGTCTCGATCATCTGCCAAGCGAGGGCATCGGCGCTCGTGGCGAGTCCGGAAGGACCGGCGGCCACGAACCGATCCCCGGCCCAGATGATGTCGCGCAGCCTGATGCCGTCGAACCGCTGCTGATCCCAGATCACCCCGTCGTTGCTGAAGCCGACCTCGGTCCAGTCGGCGCCGCCACCGCCGAGACCCACCCAGCGGGTCCCGTCCCACGCGACGGTGTCGTAGCCATCGCCGTTGAAGGACGACCCGGTCCAGGAGATGCCGTCTTCGCTGGAGTAGACCCAGTACCGGTTGACGGCCAGGATCTGGCTGCCGTTCCAGGAGAGGTGCCGAAACGCGGTTCCAGATATCAATCCCATCGCTTGGGTGCCAGCTCACGCCGTCGCGGCTCCAGGCGATCGCGCCCTGCCCCGAAGCCACGTAGACATCGCCGGCGAACAGGATGTCGTACCAGGCCCGGTGGCCGATCACCGGCACGTCATCGCGGGCCACCACCCGGTGGCGCGGGTGTGTGGTGAGTGCGGGGAACGCCACGGGGTCACCGCTGGCGTTGTCGACGACGGAGGCCAGCGCGGTCCACCGACCGTCCGAGGAGGCCGAAGAGACCACCGCATACGCGTCCGCCACGTCGCCGTGACCGGTGTCGGCGAGCACTTCCACGTCGAGCAGCGACGACAGCCCGGGCAGAGAATAGTCCGAGGAGCCCAGGAGCTCGCCGTCGGCGCGGTGGAGGTCGACCGTTACGACGGTGGCCTCGGGGAGGGGGTTGGCCAGCGCGAGATTGGTCCGGTAACGTTCGTTCTGGGTCAGCTGGATCAGACGTGCCCCACCGTCGCCGCGATCTGAGGAATCGATTGACACCCCCTCGATGAACTGTCCGTAGCTGCCGTCCTCGTGCTCGTTGAACGTCCTGGAGCCGACCATCTGCGGCCGGTCCGAGGCCACCAACAGGGCGCCGAATCCCGGCAGCTGAAGGTCGGCGACAGCGTCCGCGAGGTGTAGCGATTGCCCTGGTTCCACCCAGTGCCTCAGGCTCCCAACCGGTTCGCCGTCACCTTCTCTGGGCAGCAGAAAGAGATAGGCAGGTGCCGGGTGGCGGTCCGGGTTGTGGACCACGACATCCGTCACCCAAGAGGTGTCCTCGAGTCCCGAGCCGTGGGCCGCCGCCGTAATGACCCGGAAGTGATCTCCCAGGTCGGTCACGTCCGGTTCGATATCCACCCTCACCGTCGCAGATGGCGGTGACCAGTAGTCGCCATCGGGACAGTAATTGATGCTCAGGACCCGGTGGTAGAAGCTGCCGGCCTCGGTCCAACGGTGGGTCACCTGGGTCGAGGTGTGGATCCAGGTGCCCCAACCATCCAGCTCGAGAAACTCGGGGTCGGGCGATTCGTGGAAGACATACTGTCCGCGTTCATCGCCCTGGAGGGTCGGAATCCACGACACCTCGTACGGCTCACCGCTCGGTGAGGTCGCGGGCGCAGAGACCTCTGTGGCCGGCGGTGCGCCGCAGAAGGGGCGTACCGTGACAGGGGCGTAGGCCGTCGCCGAGCCATTGCCGTTCTCGGTCGTCAGGGTCACCGGCCAGCTGCCGGGTTCCGCGAATGCGTGGGTGGCGTGAGGCCCCTCGGCCAAACCGCCATCTCCGAAATCCCAGCGCCAGGAGGTGGGATCGCCGAGGGAGAGGTCGATGAATCGTACGTTGGCTCCGACTTCCGGGAGGGTCGGCCGCCATGCGAAACGGGGCGCCGGCGGCAGATTGGGATCGGTGCACGCCGACCGCATCACCAGGCCGTGGTCTCCCACCACTGTCATCTCGGAGACCGGTTGGACCACGTCACGCAGGCTTTCCTCGCCGACGGGACCGATCGACTGCCAGGACAATCCATCGTCGCTGATGAGCGCCGCGCCGTCCTCACCCACCGCCACGAACTCTTCGCCAATGAAACGAACGCCGTGGAGGTCGAGCGAGGTACCCGATGATTGCTCCTGCCAGTGATCCCCGGTGGTGCTGGTGAGGATCGTGCCGGTGGAGCCGACGGCGACGAAGGTCCCGCTCCCCCAGTCCACGTCGAAGAGATGCCCCTCCTCGTACCCCGGACGGACCATGGTCACGGTCTCGCCGTCGTGGCTGACGGCGATGGCGCCGGTCCATCCCACCGCCACCAGGCTCTGACCGTCGGAAGCGGCACCGAAGAAGGTGTGGTCGGTGAGCTGGCCGCCGCCGATGAGATGCCAGCTCCATCCGTCGTCGCTTGTGGCCACCGCGCCCCCGCTCCCAGCGGCCACGAACCGGCCCCCGTCCCAGGCGACCGATTGCCACTCCCACGGCCAGTCACCCGGGCCGCTGGCCGACCCGGTGTGGGTCCAGGACCTCCCGTCCTGGCTGTGGAGGATCATGGCGCCCCCACTCCAAAGCTCGTTGATCACCCCCACCGCCACGAAGGCCGTCGGATTGGCGGCCACGTCGTAGAGGGTTTCGAGGCCCATGTCGTAGGTGATCTCCCAGTTCAGGCCGTCCGAGCTCGTCAGCAGCGAGCCGTGCCCCTGGTTGGAATCACCGGCCGCCACCACCCAGGTCTCGTCCTTGATCGCGATGCCGTAGAGGTCGAGCCCGATAAAGGTGTTGGCGGGTTTGAAATGCTGCCCACCGTCTCGGCTCAACGCCACTGTTCCGCCGACTCCGCCACCCATCGTCATGACGCCGTCCGACGCCAGGGCAGTGATCTCGAGACCCGGCGCCGTGGTATGGCTGTAGGACCAGACCAACCCGTCGAGGCTGTACCTCGGTCCGGAGGAGCCCGGCCCGCCGGTGGCGATGAAGCGGTCGCCGGCCCACACAACCTCGGTGAGGTGGTGAGCGCCCGAACCCCTGGTCCACTGGATGCCGCTGACGGAGACCCAGGTCGAGCCGTCTTCAGCCAGCGCCACGGTGGTCGAACCGTTGCTTGCGATGCAGGTGAAGGGCCCGTCGTGTCCCACGTCACGAATCGTCCATTCCGAACCGTCGGGGCTGGCCAGGATCTCGGGTCGATTCCCGACGGCGAGGTACTCCGAGCCGGTCCATACCACCCCGAGGAGATCGGCGGTGGTGCCGGACTCCTCGCGGGTCCAGCTGAGCCCGTCAACGCTGCTGACGATGGTGCCGCCCTCGCCCACCGCCACCAACAGTGGCCCTGCGGCGAGGTCGAGGAGGGTGGTCGTGACCGGTGTCGCGCCGCTGGACCAGGAGACGCCGTCCTCGCTGGTGAGGGCTGTGCCCGAGGAGCCCACGGCCACGAAGATATGGCCGGTCCATGCCACGGCGTGGAGATCGTTGGCTGTCACCGGTTCGCTCAACGTCCAACCGACCTCGTCCGGGCTCGACAAAATTGTTCCCTCGCGGCCAACAAAGATGAACAGCCCGTTGCCGTGGGTTGCTCCGAGGAGATCCGTCGTCACCGGCAGGGGGTTCACCAGCTGCCATTGGTCGCAGGGCTCGGTCCCGTCCACCGCCGGAGCGATCAGCGCCAGTGCGAGCAAGATCTCCACATGACGATCTCTCATCGATCGGCTCATGATCCCCCTGAAGGAAGAAGCGACGTTACGGCTCGACGGCCGCAGATCGATCACTCTTTGATGGCTTCGAGCCCCACCATGTGGACGTAGTCGGCGATCTTCTTCGTCCACACGATGTGGACCCGGCGATCACCGGCCTCCCGGTCACGGAGAATGGCGTCGCCCTCAGGGACGAAGACATCCTGGCCGACGTAAACCCCGCCGAGACCGTTGCCGCCCGAGTCCCTCAGGATCAGCGGGAACGAGGCCTCGACTCCCCCGGGTCCCACCGTGACCAGTTCCACGCTGCGAAATGTGTGCGATCGTTCCTCGTCGCGCCGCTCGTCATTCATGGTGCACTCCTCGTTGGCGCTGCATCCATGATGACAAGGTGTGTCGCGAGGGGGCCTCTCGTCAATACCCTTTTTTAGGGTATCGATGAATTATCCTCGAAGGTTGCGGGCCTCACCAGGGGAGTTGTTCGCCGTCGTAATTCCAGTAGCTGCCGGTGTTGGCGGGTGTCAGCCCTTCAATGACTGATCGCATTCCGGTGATGGACTCCTCGGGGGTGAGTTTGGCGTTGGGTCCGCCCATGTCGGTGCGAACCCAGCCCGGGCTCATCACGATGCAGGTGAAGCCATCATCGGCCAGTTCGACGGCGAGGGACCGGGTGAACATGTTGAGCGCCGCCTTGCTCTCGCGGTAGCCGTAGTAGCGGCCCGAGTCGTTGTTGGCGATGCTGCCCAGGCCGCTGGTGATGCTCACGATCTGCTTTTCCTTGCCTTTTTCGAGGTTGGGCAGGAGCGCGAGGATGACCCTCATGGGGCCGATCACGTTGACCTCGAGGGTGCGTGCCACGTCGTCGAAATCGGTCTCGTCCAGGGTGTTGACCCGGGGGAAGATGCCGGCGTTGTTGATGAGCAGGTCGATGGGTTGACCACCGAGATCGCGCGCGAGGGCGGCGACGCTCTCTGGGTCGGCCACGTCCAACTGCATCACCTGAAGATCGAGAGCCTTCAGGTCTGCGGCGGCCGTGGGCTTGCGCGCCGTGGCGATGACCGTCCATCCGGCGGCCGCGTACTGGCGTGCGAACTCGAGACCGAGCCCACGATTTGCGCCGGTGATGAGGACCGTCGGCGCGGCGCCGTCTGTGGCCGTTTGCGCCCTTGCGTCCCGTGCACCAGCCAACAGCGTGAGCACCACAACGACCAGGGCCATCATCGTGAGGGCGAGTGGTTTTCGGACCGTGTGTGTCTTCAGGTTTGTGTGATTGAGCATTGCGCGTTTCTCCTTGTGGATTGAAGGGACGATTGGGACAACAACACAAGACGCGGAACTGTTTCACAATCGCCGGTCGCGGCGATCTTGACAATGGAGAATTATGAGCATATGTTCGTAAAAGGGAGGCGCAGTGGGACGACCGGAGAAGCTGAGGAGGGTCGGTTGCCTGGCACCGGGACGGGGCTTCAAGCCCATCGGCCGCCGGGTTGCCGATCTCGAGGTGGAACCCCTCCGGGCGGACGAGCTGGAGGCCCTGCGTCTGGCCGACCTCGAAGGGCTCTACCAGGAGGCGGCGGCCCAGCGCATGGGGGTTTCCAGACCCACCTTCGCCCGCATCCTCAACCGGGCCAGGACGGCGGTGGCACGGGCGCTGCTCGAGGAGAGAGTGCTGGTCGTGGGAGATGGTCCGGTGGTCACCGGCCACGACGAACCGCTGCCCTGCCCGGTCCACGGCGGTGAACGACGGCGCGGGCGCGGCTGCCGCTGTCGCCATCGACAGGGATCCAACGGGCGGGGTCGAGGCCCGCGCTGAGGAATCGATCGAAAGAGAGGAGATGTGGACATGAGAATCGCGGTTCCATTGAGCCAGGGGACGTTCAGCCCTCATTTTGGAGGTGCCGAGGCCTTTGCCCTCTACACCATCAACGCCGTCGATCGCACCATCGGTGAGCGTTCTTTCGGCGCGCCGCCGGAGCACGGCCGGGGTGTATACCCCGTGTGGTTGCGTCAGCAGGGCGCCACCGTCGTCCTGGCTGGGGGCATGGGGCCACGGGCGGTGGGGATCTTCGCGCAGAACGGTATCGAGGTGGTGCTCGGCATCCAGGGGGACGATCCGGACATCCTCGTCCGGAACTACCTGGACGGGACTCTCGAGGCCACCGGAGAACCCTGCCACGAACATGGATTCCACGATTGCGGCCACGATCACGGCGACGGTGGCCGTGGCGGCTGTCGCGACAGCTGATCCGGGCGCATTGCGACGCCCAACACGAGGGAGGCAGAGATGCCAGGACAAGGACGAGGACAAAGGACGAGGTCAGGGACGAGGAAGAATGGGGGGTGGTGGCGGCCAAGGTCGCGGCGGGGCGAGCGGGGTGGTCGAGGTCATGGTCTCGGCGCCGGTGGCTCCTGTATCTGCCCCAAGTGTGGCCGGCAAATGCCGCACCGCCCGGGTGTTCCGTGTCTCGAGGAGCGATGCCCGGACTGCGCGGTGGCGATGATCCGAGAGGGATCGCCCCACCACCAGGAGATCGAAAACCGCCGCGGTGGCGCTGCCAGCGAAAGCTGAGGTGTTCCCGATCCGAGCTGTGGAGCGGGTTAAAAGGAGGGTCAGACAATGCCAGGAAGAGATCGAACCGGACCAAGAGGAACAGGGCCGATGACCGGTTGGGGACGGGGATTGCGGCGATGTCGCGGGAGATTCGTCGGGCGGTTTTGGATGGGGTGGACCCGGCCGAGGTGGAGGTGGAGGAGGTGGCGGCTCGCGCCACCGCTTCTGGGCCACCGGTCGGCCGGGATGGATGGGCTCTGGCGAATTCGAATCCCCAGCACCCGAGCGTCAGGGGCTGGAGCACGAGATCGCGACGCTGGAATCCGAGCTGAAGCGTCTCCGGGCCCGACTCCAGGAGCTGCGGAACACCGAGTCGGACTAGTACCAGGCATCCTCGAATCGCCGTGGGATGCGCACCAAGGAGGTTGTAGTGAAAGTTGTTGTCACGTCTACTGGTGAGAGCTTGGAGTCGCAGGTGGATCCCCGTTTTGGCCGGGCGCCCCACTTCCTTCTCGTTGACACGGACAGCGGGGAGGTCACGGCGGTGGACAACGCCAAGGGAGTCGACGCGGTCCAGGGAGCGGGGGTCCAGGCGGCCGAGGCCGTGTCCCGGCTTGACGCCGAGTGTCTGGTCACGGGCCACTGCGGCCCCAAGGCCTTCAGGGCCCTCGAAGCTGCACGAATAGTGGTTTACACCGGGGCCTCCGGCACCGTCGCAGAGGCTGTGGAACAATTTCTAGCAGGCACACTCGAGCGCGCTGTTGGACCCACCGTGGCCGGACACTGGGCGTGATCGTCGCCATCGCCTCGGGCAAGGGTGGCACCGGCAAGACTACCTTGGCGGTGAATCTGGCCCTCAGTCTGCGCCGGTCGGTGCAGCTCCTCGACTGTGATGTCGAGGCGCCCAACGTCCACCTCTTCCTTCGTCCCGGAGATCGTCAGCTCTGAGCCCGCGGGCATCCTTGTCCCGCGGGTCGACTCCGAGCGCTGCACGCTGTGTGGTGAGTGCGGCGATCTCTGCCAGTACAACGCCATAGCGGTGCTGAGCAACAGGCTGATGGTGTTTGAAGAGCTCTGTCACGGCTGTGGCGGCTGGCAAGGGTCTGCCCCGAAGGAGCGATCCGCGAGGAAATGCGGCCGATCGGGGTCGTCGAGCAGGGTATGGCCGGTGACCTCGAGGTGGTGACCGGTCGACTCAACGTGGGCGAGGCACTGGCCCCGCCCCTGATCCGCGCCGTCAGGACCAGGGCGAGCCGTGACCGGCTGGTCCTCATCGACGCCCCACCCGGGACCTCCTGTTCCATGATCGCGGCGGTTCACGGAGCCGATCTGGTGGTTCTGGTGACCGAGCCGACCCCTTTTGGACTCAATGATCTGGCGTTGGCGGTGGAAGCTGTGCGAACCCTCCAACTTCCGTTCGGAGTGGTCATCAACCGCGTTGGTTCGGGTGACCGCAGGGTGCACGATTACTGCGCGGCCGAGGGCCTCGAGATCCTGGCGGAAATCCCGGACGACCGACGCATTGCCGAGACCTATGCCCGCGGCGGCCTGCTTGTGGAGGAACTCCACCACACGCGTCCTGTGTTCGAGAGCTTGGCGCAGCGGATCGAGGACAGGCTGGTCCGAGATCGGCAGTCGATGGGAAAGGAAGTCGGCTCACGTCTGATCGCTCTGTGCCCGGTGTTGCGGCGGCGATGTTGCGACGCCGATTTGCGGGAAGTGATGACGGCTCCCACACCTGAAGCGCTCTGGCCCCTCACGCCGGCGAGGTTTTGGTCCCCGAGCTCGTGGTGATCAGCGGCAAGGGAGGAACCGGCAAGACCAGCGTTGTGGCCTCGTTCGCGGTGCTCGCCGAGGGTGCGGTGCTGGCGGACTGCGATGTGGACGCGGCCGATCTCCATCTCGTGCTCGCCCCTCAGGTTGAGAGGCGGGAGGTGTTCATCAGTGGTCATGAGGCCGTGGTTCGCCCGGCCACTGCGAGGAATGCGGCGACTGTCTGGATGTCTGCCGTTTCGAAGCAATGGCAATGGGTGACGGATCGTCCGTGCCCGTGGTCGACCCGATCGCATGTGAAGGGTGCGGAGTGTGTGTCCACTTCTGCCCGTTTCAGGCCATCGACTTCGTGCCGCGGGAGTGCGGCGAGTGGTTTGTGTCTTCGACGCGGTGTGGACCCATGGTGCATGCGCGCCTGGGAATCGCCGCCGAGAACTCGGGCAAGCTGGTGTCGACGGTGCGCCTTCAGGCTCGGCGAATCGCAGCCTCGAGGGGTCGGGGATTGATCATCGTCGATGGCCCACCGGGCGTCGGCTGCCCGGTCATCGCTGCCACCACCGGTGCCGCGGGGGTGCTCCTGGTGACCGAGCCCTCGCTGTCCGGTGAGCACGACGTCGAGCGGGCGTTGACCCTGGCGCGGCATTTCCACATTCCCGCCGCCGTCTGTGTCAATCGTTGGGATCTGTCATCTCAGATCACCGAACGAATCGAGGAAGGCGCCCGCGCGCGCGGCGCCGAGATCGCCGGCAGGATCCGCTATGACCCGTTGGTTACCACCGCCCAGATCCAGGGACGGGCCGTGGTCGAGCTCGGGGGGGGTGCTGCGGAGGATATCCGTCGGCTGTGGGCCCATGTCAGCGGTTGGTTGACCGCAAACCTTCATCACTCCGGCTCCTGAGGGATTGGAACGTCCCCCAGGACAACTCGTCATCGGGACGTTGCCGAGGGTCGAAGGGTGATTGAGATCTGGGACAATATTGAGACAAGGTTGCTCTATTGAGCAAAACATTGACAATCTGACGCTCAATCCCCACCATAGATGTGGCGTGTGTTGGTGCGGACTCGGCGATACCCTCGTGGGGCACGCGCTCGAGGGGGAGTGGTGACAACTCCATTGAAGGCGGCGAACTTCATGCTGAGGTTGGCTTTCGTGGTCAGCTCATGCGCATTTCTGTCTGTTTCTGCTCATGCTCAGTCCGATGTCGAGGTGGAGTCCATCGACAGCTCGGCCTGTGTCGACTGCCACGCGATGAGCCTGCACGACACGGAGTTCGAGATCGACCTCGAGCACTCGGTGCACGACGGGCTCGAGTGTCTCGACTGCCACATCGATCGCGACACGATTCCCCACCTGGACGTCGAAGAGTGCGCGCAGTGTGACGCCTGCAGTGTCTGTCATGACGACAAAGCGGCCACGTACACGATTCACGGCCGTGGCGAGGTCGGATCATCTCCGGACACGCCCCACTGTCACGACTGCCACGGCGACCATGACATCCTGCCATCTTCCGTCAAGCGCTCGAAGACCCACCCGGTCAACCTGCCCCAGACCTGCGGCACCTGTCATGAGAACCTCGATCTGACCACAAAATACGAGATCCTCATCGACCACCCGATCGAGATCTACCAGACCTCGGTGCACGGTCAGGCCACCCGAGGCGGAATCTACGTGGCCGCGAGCTGTAACGACTGCCACTCCACCGGCGGCACGGCGCACCGGATTCTCGCTCCGGGATTCCCGGACTCCAGCATCAACCACTTCAACATCCCCTTCACCTGCGGGAAGTGCCACAAGGGGATCGAGAACGACTTCTGGGAGGGCATCCACGGGCGACTCGTGGCGCGGGGCGAGACCGACGCCCCGGTGTGCACCGATTGCCACGGTGAGCACGGCATCCTGTCGCCCGATGACCCTCGGTCGCCGGTTTCGCGGTCCAAGGTGGCCGAGATGACCTGCTCGCCGTGCCACGAGTCGGCGGTCCTCAACGAGAAGTACGGCCTCGCGACCGAGCGGCTTGACCACGTTCATCGACTCGTACCACGGGCTCAAGAGCCAAGGCCGGCGACACCCATGTGGCCAACTGCGCCTCGTGTCACGGCGTCCACCGGATCCTGCCGAGCTCCGATCCGACATCGACCATCCACCCGGCGAACCTCCAGCACACCTGTGGCGAGTGCCACCCGAATATTTCGGAGAAGATGGCCGTCGACCCCGATCCACGGCGTGGCGGGCGAGGGTCTCCGGACGCCGATCGCCGACGTCGTCGAGAACGTCTACATCATCGCGATCGTGGTGATCATCGGACTGATGGTGCTGCACTGGCTGATCGACCTGCAGCGCCATCTGCGCGACGTGCTGGCCAACGGCCGCAGGTGCAGCGGATGCGGCCCGACGAGGTGGTGCAGCACGCCCTGCTGGCGCTGTCGTTCATTTCATTGGTGATTTCCGGGTTTGCGCTGCGATACGACCAGGGTTCGTGTCCCAGCTTCTTCTTCGGCTGGGAGGGTGGTTTCGAGGTCCGGGGAACGCTGCACCGGATCTGGGCGGTGGTCTTCATGCTGACGGTCGTCTGGCATGCGGTGTACCTGACGACGCCTCGCGGTCGCAGGTTCATGGGCGACATGATCCCGATCCGCGCGACTTCGAGTTCTTCGTCCGGCGGATGCTCCACAACCTCGGGTTGGGCCCCAGATGGAGTGCGTCCAGCGCTTCAACTACGTGGAGAAGGCCGAGTACTGGGCGCTGGTGTGGGGCACCGCCGTGATGATCGTCACCGGCATCATGCTGTGGTTCGACAACTGGTTCATCCAGTTCCTGCCCAAGGGCGTGCTCGACGTTGCCCTCGTGATCCACTTCTGGGAGGCCTGGCTGGCTTCGCTGGCGATTCTGGTGTGGCACCTGTACTCGGTGATCTTCCACCCCCACGTCTACCCCATGAACCCGAGCTGGATCACCGGCAACATGCCCGACGAAATGTACGAGCCGAGCACCCGGGCCATCTCGAGGAGGCGCGCCGCGAAACCGAAGAGGCGATCCGCCGCCAGCTGGAGCGGGTGCGGCGGCGGGAGGGGACCGACCACCTCCCCACAGACAAGAATCCGGACGGCGACTCGTCGACGGATGACCAGCGGTAGCTGATCGAAACCGGTAGGCCGAGTTCATCTGCCCTAGATCATAAACCCCCATTAACTTTATCATAACACACCACTAACTATAAAAATAACATAACTTCTTTTAAATTTTTAAACTATATCAAAACTTAACTAATTAACTCTATCAAATACCTCATCTAATAATTTATATAATAAATCACCCTTATTTTAACACTTTTACAACATCCACTATATCATCTACTTTTTTACTACCTATCTTTTATACCTATCCCACTATCCACTCATCTATCAAAACTTAACCATCAAAATACTCCACTTTTATCTACACCAACTATCTACCCACTAACTCCTAATACTTTTTCTACACAAAACCCTAACTACTTACCTACTATCCCACCCCAACATCTTCACATTTTACAACTTATTTTAAAACATTACTTTCCACCACACATTTATCACCATATAATATCTCTAAAACACCACCCTAAAACACATCATTTCTAAAAAAAAACTCTTTAACACTCCACACATCACCCAACTCACTATTATCCTCACCAACACACTACACTACACCCACAATCATCTTATCATACACCTACACATCAAACCTCCAACATCATCCTAACCCATCACAACTACCTCAAAATTACCAACTACTATATCACCCACCTCTAACCCTCCTACCTCACCATTAACAACACCATCATCTACACTCCAAAATACACATCACTAAAACAAATCAATAAAAAAATAATACACAACCAAAACCACCTCTACTCCTTACATATCATCCTCTTCTAACTCATCACACACCAACACCCTTTCTCTCCAGATTCCATTTATCATATCTCCCACCACATCACCACCCAAACTGTCCCCCACCCCACCCAACCACCTCCCCGTCTACCCGCCGCCATTTCCGCTATCATTCCACCTGTCTTGCCAGCGAACCCTAAAATCTATTCCAACATCCACATCATTTCTTCCATACACTCGTCTCCTCTAATCTGTCAGCCCACCCGTCCGAAACCCAGCGCTCCACCCACGAGACTCTTACTCTTTTCCTCTTTCATGTCCGAGATACTAGTCACCTCATCCTCCCCTTCCATACCTTCCACTTTATCTCCACCCTTGCTTTTCAGCAGAGCCACCTTTCTTGTCTCACAACCCCTCCTTCTCTCCCAGCGAGATTTCATCATACCTCTCGCCTCGCCTCCTCGCCATCGTCTTTTTCCCTTTTGTTCCTCTCTTTTCTCGCCTTTTTCGTCATCCTCCTCATTTCCATCATCCTTTCTCCACTTCACCTCCCCTCATAGCACCTCTCTCCCACTCCCATCTCCACATATCACACAGCAGCGCCTTAGCATCTCTCATCTTTTCATCTACCTCTCCCTGCCGTCTTCTAACTTGAAGCGAAACCGTACTCTGGCCAAGTTATCGCCTAATTCCTTCTATCCACCCTCCATACCTTTCATCTAAACTACCTTAACCTTACATACATCTAACTCTCCATATATCTTTTTCCTCTGTCTTCTCATCTTATCTCTACTACCCACTTAAAAATCTTCTTAACAAACCATTTTTCTCTCCAATTCTCTATAAAAACACTCTTCTTTCCCTATCTTTTCCATACCATCTAAATTCACATCACCAACTAATCCCACTACTTCCATGCTCCTCTCACCATCTACCCCTAATTCCGTGCTCTCATACTTTCCCTTCTCCACGTGCGCCTCCATTCCCTCACCTCCTAATTCTCTTTCTCCTCCTTCCATTCATCCTCATACTCGTACCACCCCCTTGTGTTCATAAACAACATACCTCTTCCACTTTCCCCACCAACACCCTCAGTGTGCGGGAGCGGCTGAGCCTTTCTCGGCCGGGCTCGGGGACTCGATTCGGTTGTTCGACTCCCTGGATGATGGGGATGGCGATCTTGCACAGCAGGGTGAAGACCAGGAACCCGATGGCGAAGATCCCGGCGCCAACTCGTACCTCGCTGAGGGTGGGCACGTACTCGTAGAACTCACCCAGGGTGTCGGGAGTCATGCCCGGGATGACCAGCGCCATGCCCTTTTCGATGTAGACGCTCGAGTAGATCAGGAGACAGCCGATGTTGAGGGTGATCAGATTGCGCCGGGTGGCCGGGAACAGGAAGAGCAAAAAGGCCACCACCCCACAGGCCAGTGACAGCCATGCGAACGGGACCAACGCATGGTGGCCGTGGACCCCGCTGAACAGATACTGGGTGTGGATCAGGTGGTGGGTGTTGGAATAGTACTCCTTGAAGATCTCGGCGCCGAAGAGAAAGAGGTTGAGAAACATGGCGTAGGCCATGAGCTCGGCGATCTTCTGGATCGCCTCGTCCTTGATCTCGATCGTGGTGGTTCGCCGGAGGATCTGGAAAAGGATCAGCAGGATCGCCGGCCCGGAGCAGAAGGCCGATGCCAGAAACCGGGGAGCGAGGATGGCGGAGTTCCAATACGGTCGTGCCGCAGAACCGGCGTAGACGAAGGCCGTGACCGTATGAATTCCCACCGCAGCCGGGATCGAAAACAGAAGCAACGGCGCCACGAATCTCCGGTTGTACGAACGGTGGTGGTAGGCGGTGTAGAGCAGGTGCAACACGATGGTCAGGTTGAGGATGAGGTACAGGTTGAGGACCAGCACGTCCCAGCCCAGAATCGACGATGGCAGGTTGAGGCTTCCCAAGAACGGTATCAGGTGCCATACCCGGTCGGGGCGGCCCACGTCCACCAATACGAAGAGCATGCACATGACGATGGCGCTGACCGCCAGCAGCTCGCCGAAGATGGCGATCTCCTTGATGGGTTTCCAGTTGTAGATATAGGCCGGAATCACAAGCATGACGGCAGCCGCCGCCACCCCCACCAGGAAGGTGAAGTTGCCGATGTAGAAGGCCCACGACACCTGGTCGCGCATATTCGTGACGATCAGTCCCTGGGACACCTGTTGAAGCCATGCGGTGAATCCCCACAGGGCCAGCAGGCCGAGAAAGCCGATCCACGCGAAGTACAGACGGCTGCCCTTGAAGGCCAGGCGGGCCGATCCGGTGACGAACGAGACCAGGTCTTTGATCATGATCTACGTCGCATAGAAGTAGTAGAAGCGTGGTTGTGTATTCAGGTCTTCCTTGAGCACGAACACTCTCTTTTCACGCATCAGGTAGCGCATTTCGGATGTCTCATCGAGCAGATTGCCGAACTTGCGGGCGCCCACTGGACAGATCTCGACGCACGCCGGATATCTTCCCTCGCGGGTGCGGTGGATGCAGAACGTGCACTTCTCGACGACGCCCTTTGGCCGAGGGCGGTTGCCGAAATAGTGGGTCCTCGGGTTGAGCTCTTCGGCGGTGAGACCAGGGTCGGACCAGTTGAAATGGCGGGCGCCGTAGGGGCAGGCCGACATGCAGCACCGGCAGCCGATACACCAGTCGTAGTCGATGACGACGATGCCGTCAGGCGCCTGCCATGTGGCCTTGACCGGGCAGACCTTGACGCACGCCGGGTTGCGGCACTGCTGACAGGCGACGGGCAAGTAGAAGGCGTCGGGTTCCGGTACCAATTCGGGTTCGTAATATGCGTCGGACTCGGTGAGATGGATGCCGCCTTCGTTCTCCATCCGGAGCACCCGAATCCACTGGATCTGCGGGTCCCGCGACTGGTTGTTTTCGTGGACGCAGGCATAGACGCACCGCCGGCAGCCCACGCAACGGGAGATGTCCAGACCGTAGCCGAACTCCACGCCTTCGATGGCTGGTGTGTCCTCGACCGAGACCGGCCGCTCGAACCGTTGTGAGTACTCCAGCTCGAGCTGGACGAGAATTTCCTGCTTGCGCTCGGGACTCAGCTCCACGAATCGCGTGGTCAGCATCCGTTCCATAAAGCCCCTCGAGGACCCGGCGGCTGTGGCCGCCACCGCCGACATGGCCGCCAGACCGCTGCCGATCAAGATCGATCGGCGATCGACCTGCCGGTCAAGCCCGCCTGCGAGGTCCGGCCGCTCGTTCTTCGAGTCACTCATCACGGCTCTCCTCGTCTGCGGCGTTTCCGATGCCCTCCTCGTTGGCTGCCCTCAGAAACTGGGGTCGCACCGGCGGCGGCAGAGGCTTGATGGCCGCGAATCGAGGGGCATGGGGGTTGTGGCAGTGGGCGCAGAGCTGGTAGCTTTTCGCGCCGCTCCAATAACCCTCCCGGCGGCCGTGGATACCCTCCCTCCAGTCGCGGTAGATGGTGCCGTGGCACTGACCACATAACCGATAGGACTCGTCGAATCCGATCAGCGTTCCGTCGGCCAGGCGTAGCGTGTCACGGTCGTCGGGGTTGTGGCAGTCGAAGCACCATCGGCTCTCCGGACCGTGGTCGAGCTGGATGTCGTCGTGCATCTCCACCAGTTCACGGCGCTCGGGGTTGACCTCCATCTCGCCGTGACAGTCCGTGCACGGGTAGTAGTCCTCGTACGCCAGGGGCTGTCTCACGCGGAAGGTTTCTAAGGAGTCGGAGGGCCCGGCCTCCTCGACCTCCGGCAGGAGTTCCCGATCAAAGTCGATCTCCGGGAAATCGGCTCAGGCGAGTAGGCCCTGGTGCCGCCGGCGTCCGATGACACATGGCCGGAGCCGCCACGCATGATGGAGAAGAGCGTGAGTAGTGCCAGCGTCAGGAAGACGATCAGCAGCACCGCCAGCGAAGAGGAGCCGGGCAGCAGGCCTCGGTCGTCCCCATTGGCGGGCGCTTGGCGGTCAGGATTCACCACAACACGCTCCTTCTGGAGAACAGGCAACCTTTATGACGTGCCGGCAATGGTATCACCGGTCGAGGGCCGAATATGGCGCGAACTCTCCCATCAAGCATGGGCCCTCGATGAGATTTGGGCCTTGATCCGGGTCAATGACACAGTGGCTCGTTGAGTCGAAGATGGGCTTCTGATATTCGACCGGATGAAGTAGTGTTTTATTGCCCCTTCCCGGAGATGAGATGACCAAAGTGAAGTGGAGCGTGTCGGGTCTCTGTGTCACCGCTCGACCGGTGGATGTGTCCGCCGTTGCGGACCTCTTGGACGGTCTTGCCGGAGTCGAGGTCCATGCGAGCGACCCGGACAACGGTCGTCTCGTGGTGGTCCAGGAGGCGGCCTCAGTCGCGGCCCATCAGGACAAGCTGCGCGAGATCCAGGCCTTGCCCGGTGTGCTCACCGCCAACCTTGTGCTGCACTATCGGGACCCAAACGACATCAAGCAACGGCAGGCGACAGGAGGAGAGTGATGAGAAGCCAGCTCTCACGGAGAGACTTCGTCAAGACGAGCGTGGCCGCGGCCACCGCAACCGCGGTGGGTGTGCCCATGATCGAAGCAACCCCGGCCGCCGAACTCGATCCGGACATCCAGTGGGAGAAGAGCGTCTGCCGTTTTTGTGGTGTGGGCTGCGGTGTCCTGGTGGGCACTAAGGACGGCCATGTGGCGGCGGTCAAGGGCGACCCGAAATGCGACGTCAACCGGGGCCTGCTGTGCGTCAAGGGCTACGCCAACGCCAATATCCTCTACGGCGCCGACCGGCTCCACACGCCGTTGATGCGCATGAAGGACGGGAAATTCGACAAGAACGGCGACTTCACCGAGGTCTCGTGGGAACGGGCCTTTGACGAAATGGAGCGCCAATTCAAGAGGTATTACACCGAGCTCGGCCCCACCGGTGTGGGCATCATGGGCTCGGGGCAATACACCATCCCCGAGGGCTACGCCGCGGTCAAGCTGGCCAAGGCGGGGTGGCGGTCAAACAACCTCGACCCCAACGCTCGTCACTGTATGGCCTCGGCGGTGGCCGCCTTTATCCAGGTCTACGGCATCGACGAGCCCGCCGGGTGCTACGACGATATCGAGCTGACCGACACCGTGGTCACCTGGGGCGCCAACATGGCCGAGATGCACCCCATGTTGTGGGCGCGGGTCGTGGACCAGCGGTTGCGCAGCCCCTCGATGAAGGTGGTCAATCTCACGACCTACTCCAACCGCACCTCGGAGGCCGCGGACCACGAGCTGGTGATCCGGCCCCAGTCGGATCTCGCCATCTGGAACTACATCGCCCGCGAGATCGTGACCCGTGATGCCGTGGACCACGAGTACGTGGACAACCACTGCGTCTTCGCCACCGGTCCGCGCGACATCGGGTATGGCATGCCCTCCAGCGACGAACACGCGTTCCCCGCCGAGCTCGATACCCTGGCTCGCCAGCGGGTCGTCACCCTGACACGGGACGAGGCCGTGGCCCAGGGCCTGGATCCACTGCAAGAGCACGTGGTGGAACAGAAGTCGGCGGCCAAGGCCGGGGCCCACTGGCTGATCTCCTTTGACGAATTCAAAAAGGGCCTCGAGCCCTACACCCTCGATTTCGTGGCCGAACTTGCCAAGGGCGACCCGGAGGAGTCCATGGAGGACTTCAAAACCAAGCTCAGACTCCTCGCCGATCTCTACGCCGACCCGAACCGCAAAGTGGTGTCCTTCTGGACCATGGGTTTCAACCAGCACAGCCGCGGCACCTGGGTCAACGAGCAGGCCTACATGGTCCACCTGCTCACCGGCAAGCAGGCCAAACCGGGCTCGGGCGCGTTTTCGCTCACCGGCCAGCCGTCCGCCTGCGGAACCGCCCGCGAGGTGGGCACCTTCGCCCATCGCCTCCCGGCCGATATGGTGGTGGCGAACCCGGCCCATCGGGCGCGATCAGAAGAGATCTGGAGGCTGCCGCCCAACACCGTCAATCCAAAGGTGGGCAGTCACATCACCCAGCAGATGCGCGACCTCGAGTCGGGCACGATGCGCTGGCTGTGGGTCCAGGTGACCAACCCCTTCCAGTCCACCGCCAATGCCAACCACTGGTTGACGGCCGCCCGCGAAAAGGACTGTTTCATCGTGGTGTCGGATATCTACCCCACCTACTCGTGCAAGGTGGCCGATCTGATTCTGCCGTGCGCCGGTCACTTCGAAAAATGGGGCCTGTACGGCAACAGCGAGCGCCGCACCCAGGCGTGGCGCCAGGTGGTCAACCCGCCGGGCAACGCCCGGTCCGATGTGTGGCAGATGCTGGAGTTCTCCAAACGCTTCACCCTCGCCGAGGTGTGGGGCAAGAAACCCGTACCGGGTCTTCAGGCTCCCGGATTTGAAGACGGCTTTCTGCCGGATGTTCTGGCCGAAGCCCGGAACATGGGATATCGGCCGGACCAGACCTTGTACGAGGTATTGTTCGCGACCGACGCGTCCCGGAGCCTTCTCGTGGCCCGATCCGGTGGGTGCGGACCACGCCTGTTGCACCGCCGAAGCCGGTGGACTCGACTGGTTCCCCGAAAAGGCGTTGTTTGAGGAGTATCGGAGTCTTCGGTGTGGACCACGCCCATGATCTGGCCCACTTCGACACCTACTACCGCGACGATGTTCGCGGTCTGCGTTGGCCGGTGATCGACGATGAGGAAACCAAGTGGCGCTTCAACGGTCAGTACGACCGCTACGTGTCCGACGGTGCCGACTTCGAGTTCTATGGGCCGGCGTTCAAGGCCCTTCCCGAGGGAACGCTGTCTGGCCCCGGGCGGCGGCGACAAGGTGTCGCTGGCCGGCAAGGCCAAGATCTTCTTCCGGCCCTATGCGGCCCCGGCGGAAAGCCCCGACGACACCTTTGATCATGTGGCTGTGCACCGGGAGAGTGCTCGAACATTGGCACTCCGGATCCATGACCCGCCGGGTGCCGGAGCTCAACGCCTCGCAGCCCAGGGCTCAGATCTTCATGAATGCGGTCGATGCCGCCGCTCGCGGTCTGGCCCGCAACGACGTGGCGGTGATCGAGTCGCGGCGGGGATCGGTGAAGGCCGTGGTGGAGATCGGTGGACGGAACCGGATGCCGCAAGGAACGGTCTTTGTGCCCTGGTTCGACGAGGGCGTTCCCATCAACAAGGTCACCCTGGACTCCACCTGTCCCATTTCGAAGGAAATCGACTTCAAGAAGTGCGCCGTCCGGGTTATCCAAGGCCTGAACGGGGAGGATGAAATGAAGAAATTTCACGTGCCCGTGTTCGTGTCCATCGCCCTTTCCCTCGCTCAGCTGTGCCTCGGGAGGCCCCGAACCGGACGCCGATGCTGCGGCACCCGCCCAGCACGACGCAGCCGCCCCACAGCCGTGCCCGATGCCGCGATCGGCCTCGCCGCCGGCACCGCCTTCGAGCAGCCGGCCCAGGCTCCCATCGCCTTCAACTCGGTGGATCCGGGCGAGAGCGAACTCCGCCGCAGGCCCAACGCGGACTTCCCACCGGTCATCCCCCACTCGGTGGAGGACATCGATCCGATCTCCCAAACCGAGAATCCCTGTCTGGACTGTCACGGTCCCGAGGCCGCCATGTACTCCGACGCCGCTGCGGTGCCGCCGAGCCACCAGGTGGACCTCCGCCGGTCGCCAGACAGCCAGGGTGACGAGGTGGTTGGCGCGCGGTGGGTCTGCACCTCGTGCCATGTGGCCCAGACCGACGCCGCGCCGTCTGGTCGCAACAGAACCACCGGCTAACCGGACGAGTCGACGGTCGTCGGACGCGGACAAGGATCGGGGCTTATCCTCCATCAATTGGTTGGGCGCGATACAGTGTCCTTGGACAGCGAGACCGATCACGGCTGCGGCACGGCCGCCGACCACCCTCCGGTGTCGCCGGTCTCGAATCCGTCGTCGAAGATGCCGGCGCCGTAGGCGATGAAAAGCCCCGATCCCCACTCGATCTGGTTGTTGTCGGCCGGCGTCAGAGTGGCGATGAACGCCACGTCCCCCGCCGCGTTGATGCTCGGTGATCCGCCGAAAGCTGGGGAGTCGTCGTTCTGGTCGATCCGGCCCTCGCCGAGATCGGTGGCACCAGGTCGTGCTCGGTGATGACCCGGACCAGCTGACTGCCGTCTCCGACAAAGATGGCGCGCAGCCCGGCGCCGTCAAACGCCCGGAACGCGACCTGACCGCTGTTGTTGGCCGCCGGTGCGAAGAAGTCGATGGCCGAGATTTCCGCCATGGTCGGTGGTGGCAATGGTGGTGGTGGTCGCGCCGTCGGTGAGAAAGACCCCCTCGCCGCCACCGTCGAGACCGGCGGTGAAGGCCACCCGACCGTTGTTGGTCAGCGACACCGAGTTGCCGAAGCTCGCGAACGGTGAAGCGGTGAAACCGAGTTGCCGAAGCTGGTGAAGCTCGAAGCGGCATTCGGCGTCCCGATCCTCGACCAACACCGCGCAATCCCCCAGCTGAGGTGCAGCGATGATCTGGTCGGCGGCGTGGTTGGCGGCCAGGCTCGTCTTGCCGGCGATGACCCGCTGGTCGTTGAAGGACGGCGTGTAGAGGTACCAGTATGGACTCGAGGGTTCGAGGGCCTGTTCCAGGGCGTGGAACGGCGGATTGTCCTCGCCGTCGTAGGAGACCCACGCGTGGTCGCCGGAAAAGCTGGCGCGAAAGCCGACCTGGTGGAGGCGTTGACCTCGGCCCCGGACCAGTAGTCCGAGCCGATGGGTCGGGTGGTCAGGAGCCCCAGCTGTCGTCGGAGTCATCGAAGAAGTAGAGCCCGTCGGGGCTGGCGAAGGTGAGCTGGAAGACCACGAGACCCGCGTTGTTCAGACTGCAGTCCGAGATCAGCGGGCCGGCGGCGTCGGTCCACACCACCGAACCGGTGCCCGATGCCCCGAGCCACAACCCGACGGTGTCCACGTCGCCGCCCACGATGCTCAGACTGACGGCCACCTGGCCGGTGTCGGCCAGCGACGGCGTCTTGCTGTTGTAGGACGAGTTGGGCGGCAGATTGTAGCCGTCGACGATGTTGGTTCGGGCTTGCAGCTCGAGAATGCCGCGCTCATCGGGGACCTCCGCCGACACTACCACCGCGAGGCCGAGCGCGAGGAAGCACAAGGGAGTGGAACGAGCCATTTTGTCCTCCTCCTCGCACCATACCATCGAGCGGGTGAGGAAGCGGGAGTCCACCTGCGTCGCACAGGGGTAGTTCGACAACGAGGGTCGAGAGATTGTGGTGCAGCGCCGGCGGCACGTGGTACAGTCCAAAGCAGAAGGCACCATGGACCCAAATCACCTTTCCGAGTTCCCCGGCCAGCGTCCCCTCCCAACATGGTGGCGGACTGCAGTTGCGGGATTGGTGGTTGCCGGTCTTATTGCCGGGACTCTGATGCTCGGTGGTGGGATCGATCAAAGCGATCCAAGGGACTTCATGAACATCGTGGCGGCCTCGAAGAATGTCACCGTCTCGTGGCGCGTGCGTACCGGGGGTGAGGTGCTGCTGCGTCTGTACCGCATCCGGCAGGACGGTGGGGCGGCGCTGGTCACCCAGGTCACTGCCGGCGGTGGGTTGTCGACCTTTCGAGTCGTCGACCGCGATCGCCCCTCGGGTGACACCATCTACCACCTCCGCGTTGTGAGTCGCGGTGGTGTCGAGACGATCCTCGGTTCGATGTTGTGCGTCGAGTGGAGGGTCGTTCAGGCACCGGCGACAGCACCGACGGGCAGCTCGCGTCTCGCGGCCTGTACGGAGGACACGATCGGTGTTCCCGATCTCCGATCTGGGACGATCGCCTTCACGTGTTCATTGGATGAAGATGAGTGGGTGCGTGCCCCGGATCCGCCCGTTCCGCGGAGCGCGTAACCAGTTCCTGCTGATTTTGCCTATTGCAGAGGTCAACCAACCGACAAGGAGAAATCGATGAAACGTGTTTTTTCAGTATTGGTAGCGATCGTAATTGTGGGTGCGTTTTCCGTGTATTCGGAGGAAAAGGGACTGGATGACGTCCCGTCGGGGCCGGGCACGATCTCCGAAGCGACCGGCGGCCCGGACGCCTTCGGCTATTCCTGGGCTGACCAGGCCGAGGCGAACTGTGCCTATCAGTTTGTCGATATTTCCGGCACCGGGACCGATCTCGGGGACGGGGACGATGTGTCCCTGCAGGTTACGCTCGGTTCTGGCGGCGTCGACTTCTATGGCACCACTTACGCCACCGTATACGCCAGCACCAACGGCTTCCTTACGACGGAGGACAACGGGGGTGATCTTTCGAATGACTGTCCCCTGCCAGTCCCGCCGAGCACCGGTGTCGGCGCCCGGATGTACGTCATGCACGACGACCTCGATGTTGATCCTGAGTGCGACGACTGTGCGGTCTACTGGGAGTACTTCGCCGACTGCCCGCGTGCCAATGATGAAGGTCTCAGTGCCCTCGGCTGCGATGTGATCCAGTGGGACAATCAGCACTATGCGGGCGGTACCGGGCCGTATACGGAGAGATTCCAAATCATTCTCTACGAGACCCGCGAGATTGCGATGCAGGTTGCTGAGTGCACGGAATGCGGCGATTCTTCGACCACCGGCATCCAGGACGAGACGGCAACCATCGGCCTCACCTACGCGTGCAATGCGCCGTCCAGTCTCCCTTCGAGCACGGCGGTGTGCTTCTTCCATCCGGAGCCGGTTCCGGTACAGCTGCAGAGCTTTTCGGCCGAGTAGACACGATTTCAAATCGACAAAAACGCCCCGCGCCCTGCGCGGGGCGTCTCTTTGTTCAGCGCATCGTCGCGGCGTGGCGAGCCCATCAAGGGGCGGCGGATTGACCCGAAGAAGCGCGGGTTCAGACGCCGATCGGCTCCACCGAAAGAGCGCTTGTGCCCTCCGACTCCTGCAGGGTGGAGATTCGACCGGATTCCAAAGGAACCTCGGCAAGGGCCGGCCCGCCGGACCCCTACCGTGTGCCGGTGCCCTTCTTCGGCAGCCTCCCCTCCTGCTTCAGGGCCCGCCGCAGCAGAAACTCGATCTGGGCGTTGACGCTGCGCAGATCGTCCCTGGCCCAACGCCTGACGGCGTCGAGCACCTTGGGATCGATCCGCAGCAGAAACGCCTCGCGTTCGGTCATGTATAGAGGCTGCCGGTGTTGACCACGGGCTGGGTGTGGCGGTCACTGCACAGCACCACCAGCAGGTTGGAGACCATGGCCGCCCGCCGTTCGTCATCGAGTTCGACGATGTTGTCCTTGGCGAGGTGATCCAACGCCATCTGGACCATCCCTACCGCGCCCTCGACGATCTTGGTGCGCGCCGCCACAACGGCCTGGGCCTGTTGACGCTGCAGCATGGCCGCGGCGATCTCCGGCGAGTAGGCGAGATGACTGATCCGCGCTTCGATGACGTTCACACCGGCCTTGTCCAGCCGCTCCTGGATATCCTGCTGGAGCTGGTCGCTGATCTCCGAGGTGCTGCCCCGCAGCGACATCTCGTGGTCCTCGCTGTCGTAGGGGTAGCGGCTGGCCAGGTTGCGGAGGGCCGCCTCTGATTGGACGGCCACGAAGTCCTCGTAGTCATCCACCTCGAACATGGCTTCGGCGGTGTTCACAACCCGCCACACCACCACAGCGGAAATGTCGACGGGGTTGCCGTCGCGGTCGTTGACCTTGGATGGCCTACCGTGGCTTCGGCTGGCCTTCTGGATCACCTTGCCGCCCTCCGACTTCTGCTCGGGTGTGTGCACCGATCCCGTTTCGAAGTTGCGGATGCGGAGCGAGATCTTCTTTTTGGAAAAGAACGGGTTCACCCAGTAGAAGCCGGACTCCAGGGCTGTGCCCTTGTAGGTCCCGAAGAGCAGCAGGACCCGTGCCTGGTTGGGCGCGATGGCCATGAAGCCGAAGAGGAAGATAAAGCCGAGGGCGAAGAGAATGATCCCGAGGATGAGCATGAGGAGGCCATTCCCCTGCTCGTGGGTCCCCGAGTTTGGTGACGCCGAGAATGAAGAGCCATGGTCCGGCGATCAGCAACACGATGGTCACCAGCAGTGGAAGCCAGCCTGTGATGGGTCGATATTTCTTTTCTGTGGTCATGTGAAACCTCCAAGTCTGATACTAATATGATATCACATTAGTATCGTACCTGTCGTCCAGTATGCTCCAATTCTCTTGATGCCGCCGTTCTCATGGCGAGTGAGCAGCTCCGGTGCGTTCTCTGCGGTCGCGAGGGGCGGCGCGAGAGAATTGAGCGTCCCAGACGGCCGCATTGGTCATGCCCAAAGCACATACGACCGCGCCGGTCGAGGGCGGCTGTCTCGAAACGCGAGTCCGGCTCAGACTCCCGGCTGGCAGAAGCAGGACGATCGCAGTGTCGTGTCGGCGTTGGCCCACACCGTGTCGAATCGGGCTTCGACAACCGCCGCCTCTTCGGCACGGTCCTGCATCCTGAGGGCGCGTCCGAGGCCATAGAGCGACCACCCGTTGTCGGGCAATCGGGCGAGATCTTCGCGGTACACCTTTTCGGCATCTGCCCAGCGGCGCTCCTGCATCAGGGTCGCACCGAGAGCGTGCCGGATGGGCTGGATCCAGTCGGGAGGCTCATCGTAGTTGAGAGCATCCTCACGGGCTGCCGCCTCGTACAACACATCGATTCCCTCGTTCTTTTTGCCCTCCCGGTACAGAATCTCGCCTTCCACCAGGCGATCGGCAACGTCCAACAGATCATTGGCCTGGTTGTTGCCGAAGAAGGCGTCCTCGGAGAGCATTTCGCGCTGTTTGAGGAAGACGGCCTGTTCCACTCGCGCCTCCTCGGGCCGGTCAAGCGCCGCAAGCGCCACCGCACGGGCGGCGTGGTGTATCGACCGTGTGAAGGGGAGGTAGTCTGCCGGCTCCGGCTCCTCGAGGATCTCCTTCCAGCGACCAAAGCGCATCAGCACCTCGTAGGGCATGGCGACGAAGCCGTCCGCCCAGATGGCGTTCTCTTCGAGCCAGTCGGTGGGGATGTCGTCGACGAGGTCGCGGATCGACGCCATGGCCATTTCACTCCGTCCAACCATCATTGCCGAATAGGCCTTCATGTGGTGGTTGTGCGACATATACAGCCGATAGAAGTCGGGTGGCTCGAGGGCCAGGTCCCGGTAGGCTCGATCGGCCTCGATGGCCTTTGTGTTCGCAACGATCGCCTCATCCCAGCGGCCGCGGAGCACGTCGATGTGGGACGGCATGTGCACCATATGACCAAGACCCGGCATGAGGTCGCGCAGCCGGTCGGCGGCTTCGTCACCACGGGCCGGATCGTCGGATGCTTCCACGGTGTGGATGTAGAGATGGAGCGCCAACGGATG
Source organism: uncultured Holophagae bacterium (assembly GCA_963797055.1). Classification (GTDB taxonomy): domain Bacteria; phylum Acidobacteriota; class Thermoanaerobaculia; order Thermoanaerobaculales; family Sulfomarinibacteraceae; genus FEB-10. The sequence goes on along the minus strand of CAWCOD010000018.1, from coordinate 180,147 downwards.
ATTGGGATGGTCGTCGAGTACGTCCTCGAGCAGCGCTACGATCTCGGGGGTCCACTCCTTGGCCGTGCCGTCGTGGGTCCAGAGGTCCCAGGGGTGGAGGTCCATCAGCGATTCGGCATAGAGTGCTCCGACGTCGCCGTCGTCCGGGAACCGCTCATAGGCATCCGCCATTGCCGCGGCGAACGCTGCATCCAGCGGACCGCGATCGTCGGGTTGAGGCGAGGCGTAGCGGGCTGCGATCGCGTCGATCAGCGCGCGGTCGGCACCGTCATCGAGGGATCCAGCCAACTGCTGCGCCTCGGCGCGCGGCCTCGAATGCCTCGGCTTCCCGGGCTGGCGGAACCGCCGAGTTGTTGATGTGGGGACCGTTGGCATAGGCGATGCCCCAGTAGGCCATGGCGCACTCGGGATCGACCTCCGCAGCGCTCTGGAACATTCTGATCGCCTCGTCGTGGTTGAAGGCGTACAGAAAGGCCAGCCCCTGATCGAAGTAGGCCTGTGCCTCTTCGGAACTCGTCGAGACGGATCGGTGGTGGGGGCCGGTGCCCTCAAAGAGTGGCTGGCTGTTCACCACGGTGTCGGTGGACGATCCGCCGCAGGCTGCCAGTGTCACGGTAAGTACCGCCGCGGCGCACCTTCTGAAACGATTGAGGTGGATGAGATTCATTTTCAGGGACTCCTTGGGCCAATAATCACATGATCCGAGAGAATGTCAATTTCATCGTCGGTTGGGAAGTTCGACGGTATTCACTGTCAGTCAGTTCATTTGTCCCTGTGTTTTCTCGTCGTGCGGCCGTCCTCTGGCGGCAGATCGATCGCCAATCGGCGGATCTTGCGATGCAACGTGGTCTTGTGGATGCCGAGCTCACGGGCGGCTTCGGTGCGATTCCAGCGATTGCGGGCCAACACGTCGCGGATGAAGGACGCCTCGACATCTTCGAGGAGGACTGGGGCTTTTTCGCCTTCAATACACTTCTTTGCGAGGAGCCAATCCGGAAGGTCGTGCTCCTGGACCTGTCCGCCGGAACACATTACGTAGCCGTGTTCGACGATATTTTCGAGCTCGCGTACGTTGCCAGGGTAGTCGTAGTCCATCAGGCGTTTGACAGCTCCGCGGGAGATGCCTTCAATGACCTTTCCGCGGGTCGTCGAAAGGCGGCGGAGAAAGCTCTCGGCCAACGGCAGGATGTCGGCCGTGCGCTCACGAAGGGGCGGCATCTCGAGGCGGATAACGTTGATGCGGTAGTAAAGATCCTGCCGGAACGACCCGGCCCCGACCATTTTCGACAGGTTTTGATTCGTGGCTGTGATGATTCGTACATCGGCCGAGACGCTGCGAACGTCGCCGAGAGGCTCGAAGACCCGCTCTTGGAGCAATCGCAGGATCTTGACCTGGAGGGGCAACGGCATATCGCCGATTTCGTCCAGGAAAAGGGTGCCTCCCTCGGCCGCCTCGACCCGTCCGGGCTTGTCTGAGTCGGCGCCGGTGAATGCTCCCTTACGGTAGCCGAAGAGCTCGGATTCGAGGAGTGCTTCGGGAAGCGCTCCGCAGTTGATTGTCACCATCGGGCTATCGCGCCGTGAACTCTCGTGATGAATGGCGCGCGCCAAGAGCCCCTTGCCGGTCCCGCTCTCTCCCTCGATGAGAACCGTGCTGTCGCTCTGCGCGATGGTGGGAACAATCTCCAGCAGCTTCTTGACTCGTGCGTCGGCCGTGATGATTCGGCTGTCCCCCGTCAGACCTTCCACATCCGACAGTAGCGCTCGCACGAGGTTGAGGTCGCGAAACGTCTCGACGCCGCCTACGACCTGGCCGTCGTGATCCCGGAGCAGGGCGGTGGAAACGGTGACTGGAATTCTGAGCCCGGAATCGTCACGAATGTGAATGAGGAGATTGACGATCGGTTTGCCGGTTTCCATGGTGTATCTGAGGGCGCACGCCTCGTCACAGATATTGGACCTGAAGACCTCACGACATGGCCTGCCCAGAGCGTCTTCACGGCTGACGCCCAGGGTCCGTTCCGCGGCGTCGTTGAAGCACGTGATGCGCCATTCTCCGTCGACGGCGAAAACGCCGTCCGAGATGCTGTTGACCACGGCTTCGAACCGATCGTCGCGGCGTCGTTTGCCGGCTGGGTTGTCCGCGGTCTCTCGTTCCAAATTCCTGTGGGTCGTCATGATGCCTCTCCCTCGCTCGGCGTCCGTCAATAGAAGCGATAATGCCACTGTTTTCGAAATCAGAGTAGCGTAAATGCTCTGAATCGTCATCGTGTGTACGGTGGATCCGCCACCCCCAACGGTCACAAGTGGCAGTGGATCAAGGGACATACTCCTATGACGGGCCTCAGCGTGTGGCTTGGCACACGATGTGCTTTATGAGGATGTAACGGCGAGGCTCGGATGATCCGTTGGTCTCGCCAAGAACAGAAAGGAGTCAAGCAATGGAAGCGAAGCACGGAGACACGGTGTACGTCGGACCAGAACCCCACAAGGCTGCTCGTCCCATGAAGGTGGTGGTGGCGGACAACGGTTGCACCTGGCTGTGTGACGCCAGTGTGGACGAGACCAGGGACCTGGAAGAACAGGGCTGCTGGCGGTGCGCCGAGGTTCCCTTCACCCGCAACGACTGAGGGCTTTCGGCGACGGCGGACTCACCGTCCGCCAGGGCCGATCCCTGGATACCGAAAGGAAGGACAAAATGGCGACCAAGGCACTCACGAGTCACGACATTTTCAGCTTCCTGCAACCCGAGCAGGTGAATGCGGTCAGCGAAGTGGCCGAGGTCCAATCGTTCGGGGCGGGCGAAACCGTGTTTGACCGGGGCGAGAGGGCAGACTCCATGTACGCCGTCCTCGAGGGAGAAGTGCGCCTTCAGCTCCCCCGTGAGGGCGGGGTCAGCCTTCACATCGAGGACCTCCAGAAGGGGGCGCTGTTCGGTTCGTGCGTCTGCTTCGACCTCAGCGAGTACTCCCTGACCGCCGTGTGTACCCAGAACACTGAGCTGCTCAAGATCAGCGCCTTGGGACTGAAGCGAGTGATGGAGGACGATCTCGCCGTCGGCTACCCGGTTCAGCGGATGATTTCGAGGACCTACTTCAGGCGTTACCTCGACACCATGCAGAAGCTCAAGACCGTCGCGGAGGCTCTTTCAATCACAGGCAATTGAATTACTTGAATACCGAACGGAGCGATGAACGGTGATCGAAAAGACATTCACGCCCTTGACGATTGGGCCTGTGGAACTCCCCAATAGATTGGCTTTGGCACCGGTCAAGACCGCCCTGGGAGGAATCGACGGCAGGGCTACAGCGGGGCACGTCGAGTACTACCGGCGTCGCGCTGTGGGCGGGGCCGGGTTGATCATTGTCGAACCGCTGTACGTCGATAGCCTCGGCAAGGAGCATCCGCGTCAGCTCGGCGCACACGTTGACGACGTTCATCACGGATTGCGGAAAGTTGTGGAGGCGATTCACTGTAGCGGTTCGGTCGCTTTTGCCCACCTCAATCACGCCGGTCGCGCCGCCAATCCCAAGGCCATCGGAGGCGCGCCAGAGGCTCCGTCAGCCGTGGCCTGTCCGAGTACCGGCGCCAACCCAATTGCAATGACCCGGGATCGAATCGGGAAGGTCGTCGGCACCTATGCGCAGGCGGGTCGCCGGGTCGCCGCGGCCGGTTTTGACGGCGTCGAGCTGCAGCTCGGGCTTGGCTATCTTCCGGCCCAGTTCCTGTCGCCAAAAACCAACCTCCGCGACGACGACTACCGGTGTGACCCGGAGCGAAGGTGGCGTTTCGTGGACGAGCTGGTGACGACCCTACGCCAGACCCTAGGTGTCTTGATGGCGCTCACGGTTCGAATATCGGCGGACGAGAAGGTGGAGGGCGGGCTCGGACTTGCCGACGCGATCGAGCTCGCCCGTCGGGTGGAGGCTTGGGGCGTGGACGGCCTCCACGTGGTCAGCGGCTCGGCCTGCGACAGCCCGCCCTGGTACTACCAGCACATGGCGCTCCCCGGCGGGGTCAACGAGATGCTGGCGGCGACGATCCGATCCGAGGTCACGATACCGGTCCTCGTGGCCGGGCGACTGGGTTACCCGGAGCGAATCCGACAGGTTCTGAACGAAGGCATGGCGGACGTCGTGGCCCTGGGGCGCCCACTGGTGGCCGATCCGGACTTCCCGCGCAAGATGGCGCTCGGCCGGGAGGACGAGATCATGGCGTGCGGATCGTGCCTCCAGGGTTGCCTCGCGCAGGTGAAGGGAGGTGGGCCCATCAGCTGCCTCATCAACCCGGAGGTGGGCAAGGAGGGCTCCCCACCGCCGGCCGCGACTGGCCACGGCGAGCGGCTGGTCGTCGTGGGTGGCGGTCCCGCCGGAATGCAGGCGGCGCTTACCGGCGGGCGTCGAGGATGGGCCGTGACTCTCCTCGAACGTCAGCCGGAGTTGGGCGGCCTGTTCGCCCTCGCGCCGGCCACGCCGGGCAAGGAGGCGATGGACCGGCCGCTCCAGTCCATGGTGAGGGCGGTGAAGCGCTCCGATATCGACGTTCGCACCGGTTTCGAGGCCACGGTGGACTCCATCCTGGACCTCGAGCCGGAACACGTGATCGTGGCAACCGGCTCGCTGCCGGTCGTCCCGCCGATCCCGGGTCTGAACGACCCGCTGACCGCAGCCGATGTTCTGACCGGCCGCCGATTGCCGGGTCCGCGCGTTCTGATCCTCGGTGGTGGCCTGGTCGGCATCGAAATGGCGGAGAAGCTTGCCGTTCAGGGTCACGAGGTCGTGGTTGTCGAACTGCTCGCCGACATCGCGCGCGACATGGAGGCGATCACCCGCAAGATGACGCTTCGTCGTCTCCAGGAGCTGCCGATCCGTGTTCATTCATCCACCCGTCTGACCCGCCTCGAGGACGGTGAGGCGTTTGCGTTGATCGAGGGCTCTGAGGGCGAGCGGTCCTTGGGGGTGTTCGACTCGGTCCTGGTGGCAGTGGGTCACGACTCCCACGACCCGCTCTCCCGGGCTCTCGAAGATGCCGGCGTTCCGGTCAGCGTGATCGGTGACGCGTCGCGACCGGGACAGATCCTGGACGCGACCGGGGGCGGTTATGCCGCGGTTGCTGATCAAATGCGGCTCGCGCCGAGCTTGGAGGGAGTGACCCCATGAGATATATCGTCGCAACCGATGGTTCTCGATCCAGCCTCAAGGCCGCCGACTTCCTGGTGAGACAGTCCTGCCCCGGGCTGGAAGACGAGATCTTTGTCATCTACGTCTTCCCGCTCCCCTCCGATTCGGAGTGCTACGACGGCGTGGTGTCCCTGCCCACCGACGCCGGCGACGATCGCATCGCCAAGGTCGCGCGACCGATCTTCGAAAAGACATTGGAGGCCCTGGACGGCTTGGAGAGCCGGGTCCATGAGGTGATTTTGATTGGAAATCCGGCCATGGAAATTGTCGAGTTCGCCATGAACCTCAGGGTGGATCTCATCGTCGCCGGGACCCGGGGACGGTCACCCGTGCAGGAGCTCTATCTCGGCAGTGTCTCCAGCGCACTGACCCATCGTGCGCCGTGTTCGGTTCTCATCGTCCGGTGACTCCACCCGGCGTTGGACCCGCTGCTTTTCGTGGCGAAAGGTTCGCCAGGAAGATCCCGGCTCGAGAATCCGCCCGGCGGAACAGGAGGGACGACATGGAAGCTCGCGAGGTGATCGACCAGATTGAAAGACAGACCATCATCGCCCTCGATGCCGAGGATCTGCCGATGCTTATCGAGGCATCCGACACCATCCGGGCGGACGACACCTGCGTCGCGGGTTGGATCCGGATCCTGTCGTTCGAAGGTTACATTCTCGTCCAGGAGCAGACCCCGGAGAGCGAGGTCCTCCTTCGGAGACTGAGTTCGAGGGACTCTGCGGAGGAGTTCATCGAGCATCGCGGGGCCTCGTACGAGCGCATATGGGACGGATGCGGCTGCACGATCGACTACCAACATCAGCCCGCGGACTCCTGACCAGTGTTTGGTCCGCTGGTCGGTGGCGCTCTGTTCTCGGTCGAGGGCCGAGGCGGATGAGTTCCGGCATGAACCCGCCGTTCACCTTCGGCCCGGTACCTTCCCGTCGGCTCGGCCAGAGTCTTGGCGTGAACAACATCCCGCCCAAACACTGCTCGTATGCCTGCGTGTACTGCCAGCTTGGTCGTACGCCCAACATGACGGTGGAGCGGCGGACCTTCTTCCAACCCGAGGCCATCGCGGACGCCGTAAAGCGTCGTCTTGACGAGTGTGGTCGCGCCGGCACGGCGGTCGATTATCTGACGCTGGTGCCCGACGGAGAGCCGACTCTGGACGCGAATCTCGGGCGATTACTGATGAGGCTGCGCGAGTTCGGGCAACCCGTGGCGGTCATAACCAACGGATCGCTCATGGACCGCGAAGACGTACGCTCCGAGCTTGCTTTGGCCGACTGGGTATCGGTCAAGGTCGACGCGGTCGACACCAAAACCTGGCGGCTGGTGGACCGTCCTCACGGGCAACTGCGGCTCAATAACATCCTCGAAGGTCTGCAGATCTTCTCCCGCGCTTTCCGAGGAACGCTGGTCACGGAGACCATGTTGGTGGCGGAGGTCAACGATAGCGAAGCAATGCTCGATGCTCTCGCCGAGTTTGTGTCGCGCATTTCGCCGTCGGTTTCTTATCTTGCGGTTCCCACTCGGCCTCCGGCGGAGTTGTCGGTCCGGCCCCCCGGAACCGATGTCCTGGTTTATGCATACACGGCGTTGTCCCATCTGCTGCCGAGGGTCGAACTGCTGGTCGGCGAGCCCCTTGAAACTGTCGCACCTAGCAGCGACGTGGAGCGGGACCTGCTGGCCATCACTGCCGTTCACCCCCTTGACGAAGGTGCGGTTGTCGAGCTCGGGGGAGGCTCACGTCAGGCGCTCGAGGCCGCTGAAGACTTGACGGCGCGCGGACAGCTTGAAGAAGTTTTGTACCGAGGGCGTCGTTTCTTCGTGCGCTCGTTCGCCCGGCAGCGGGATCAACTGGCTGGATATACGCCCCGCCGAGGTAGCAGGGTGACTTCATCGCGCTGAGCGAAGGGTGAGCGAAACCGCGAAAACGCCAGGGAAGGAGGTTCTCGATGTGTGAGCTCTTCGCCGTGTCGAGCTCCCATCCTGCGACCGTGACCTACTCGATGCGGGAGTTCGCCCGACATGGCGGCCTGACCGCGGATCACGCGGACGGCTGGGGGCTGGCCTACGTGGAGGGTCGGGACGTCAACGTCTTCCGGGATACCGATGCCGCCGCCGACAGCCCGTATCTCCGGCTTGTTTCGGCCGGCCATGATGTGGATCCTGTGCTGCCTCGAAGGCCTCGATTTCGCGCGCAGGAGGTCTGGAAGGTTATGACGATAGTTGAACGTTTCGGATCAGCGCTCGACGGTTGGCACCATGAGATACTTGGGAATCCGTTTCCCAGGAGGCCAACATGAGCAAGGCTGCGCGAAGCGTCTGGGTGTTTTCGATCTATCTCTTCGTCCTCGGGTTCGTGCTGGTGGTGGTGCCCAACACCCTGCTGTCGCTCTTCGGCTTGGTTGAGACCACCGAGGTGTGGGTGCGGGTTGTGGGGATGTTGGTGGTGATTCTCGGCTACTACTACATGACCGCGGCTACGAGCGAGTCCACCGCAGTCCTTCGGGCGACCGTGGTGGGCCGGTGTGCCGTACTGGTGTTCTTTGTCGCCTTCGTGTTGCTCGATTTTGCGCCGCCGATTCTCATCCTCTTCGGTGTCATCGATGCGGTCGCTGCGGTCTGGACCGGCTTTGCCCTGAGGGCCACCCGCGCGGCTTGATCGACCGTTGCTCGTCGGCTGGTGGGCAGAGGACCCGCTGCCGCAACCTCACCGGGATGCAGGGCGACGGAGGCCCATGTATCATGCGGCCGGCGCGTATGCCGCCTGGATGGTTGAAGATGGCACCCGAAACCGAGACACTCCCTGACTTCATGGAATGGAAGGACCTGGACTCCCTCGTGGGTTCGATCCGCACCCGTTCGTTGGTCGCCTGTCCGACCAACGTCGAGCAGTGCCGGGAAGCGCTGGTCTACAGCCGACAGCACGGCCTGACGGTCTGCGCTCGTGGCGCCGGGCGGGGCTATGGCGATCTTGCGCTGAATGACGGCCAGGTCCTGCTCGACATGAGTACCATGAACACGATCCTCGATTTTGACGAGGGGACGAACCAGATCACGGTGGAAGCGGGAACCAGGTTGGTGGATATCTTCCAGATGTTTCACCATCGGCTGCTCACCCTGCCTGGCGTCCCCACCGAATCCCACTCCAGCGTTGCGGGCGCCATCAGCGCTAACGTCAACGGCAAGGACGGCTGGCGTTTCGGCAACTTCTCCCACCAGGTCGTGAGCCTCAAGATGCTGCTGGCCAACGGAGAGGTGGTCACCATCGACCGCGACCACGAACTTTTCCCTGCCGTCATCGGTGGCATTGGATTGCTCGGGATCGTGGTCGAGGTCACTCTCCAGCTGGTGCCAATCCCTTCGCCTTGGGTGGAGATCCACCGCATCCCGGCCGCCAATGTGGACGTACTGCTCGAAACCATGGAAGAGGTGAAGGAGACCCACGATGCGGCAGTGGTGTGGGTGGACGCCTATTCCAGTGGACGGAAGATCGGGCGTTCGGTCATTCACGCCGCCAAGAGGATCGAGCACCCGGACACCGAGGAGGAGCGCAAGAAGTACCTTGCGGCCGGTTTCAAACGGCTCGACGATCACCGACGGATGGGTCTCGCACTGCACGAAAAACTGGGCCCGTTCCTGTCGCTCATGCTGTATCTCCAGCGGCCGTTGGTGAGAGTGTTCAATACGCTCTACTACGCCATGGGGAAGGTGCTGTACAAGCTGGGCCGCGACTCGAACACCGAGCTCTTTCTCAGGTTCAACTTCGAGGCTAGCTTTACGGTGCCGCCCGCCCATCTGGTCTGCGGGCCGCGCGGTTACACCGTCCAGCTCAACTTTCCGGAATCCAAAGCCCGAGAAGCGATCATCGAATTGCTCGAGATATGCCAGAACTCTCCGAGCCCGCCGGTCACCACCATTCTCCGAGCCCACAGATCCGATGAAGGCATGCTGTCCTTCGCTCAGGACGGCTACAGCCTCAACTTCGAATTTCACCCCAAGGCCGGCAACGAGGTCGCCAGCCGAGAGGCGGTGGACCGGTTGATCGATGCCGCGGTAAAGTACGGCGGCAAGATCCACCTCGCCAAGGACCAGGTACTGCGGCCCGATCAGTTCATCCGCGTCTACCCGCGGTACACCGAGCTCCTGGAGATCAAGAAACGTCTGGATCCCGAGGGCCTGTTCACCTCGGACCTCGCCCGCCGCGTCGGCATCGATCCGTCGATCACCTCATCGGCTCGGGAGTAGGCCCACCGCCCACCCGGATCCCCGAGATCCGAGCCACGAGCCGCGAGATCCGAGATCCGAGATCCGAGATCCGAATTTTCAATTTTCAATTTTCAATTTTTAATTTTCCGGTATCCATCTGTTCTCCCTGGATCCCCGAATACAGGGGTTCTGCGGATCACTCACCGATCCCCTGCCCGATCCCTACAACTTCCCTGGACAATCCCGAGGACTCTGGAAAATCCCTGCACCACATTGTCTCCACAAACCAAAGGAGGCAGCAGATGATCACGAATCCCATGCGTTGTTTCACCGCCGCACTGGCCCTCGCGCTGGTCGCGGCCACCCTCGTCACGCCACAGGCAGGAGCCGATGTGCTCGCCAGCGGCAACCTCCCCGGCACCTTTGGACTCAGGTTCGGGCCGGACGGCCTGCTCTATGTCTGTACCAACGCCGGGCTCGCGGTCTTCGATCTCGCCCAGGGTCAGATGGTGGACCTCATCGGACCCGAGCGCGGGGTCATCGGCCCGGAGGACGTCATTTTTGGACCCGATGGCTCCATGTACTGGTCATCCATGTTCACCGGGTATGTGGGGCGGATGATCCCGGACGGCACCGTCACCACCCAGATGGTCGCACCCATGGTCAATTCTCTGGTGTTCTCGGAGGATGGCCGGCTCTTCGTCACCGAGCCCTGGATGACCGACTCCCTGTGGGAGCTCGATCCGGCATTCGTCGATCCTCCGCAACAGATCGGTGCCGGGTTCGGCGGTCTCAAAAACCCGGAGTTCGGCGCCGACGGGCTACTCTACGGCGCCCTGATGTGGAGTGGCCAGGTGGTGAAAATGGACGTGGACGACTCGTCGAACACCACCGAGACCATTGCGGACATGACCGGGTCGTTCACCGCACGTTTCGGACCCGACGGAATGCTCTACGTCGTTGACCGCACCAACTTCACTGTGCAGCAGATGGATCCGGTCTCGGGAAGCCATGCGACCTATGTCGAGCTTCCCTTTGGTCCCGACAACATCGTCTTCGCCCCGAACGGCATGATGTTCGTCAGCTCCTACACCGACGGGGTGCTGGTCATGGCGCTGCCCGACGGCTCGATCCAGGAGATCGTGCCCGGTGGACTGATCCTGCCCTCCGGTATCGCGGTTCAGGGGCGGGCGGACGGTGAGTCGGTCTATGTCGGCAATCTCTTCTCCCTGCGCGAGTACGACGGTGCCACCGGCGCCGTCCGCAGCGTGGAACGCTACCGGTTCCCGGCCGTCGAATTCGGCGGCGCGATATCCGTGGGCGGCGCGGGTAACAACCTCGTGCTATCCAATTTCTTCCCGCCCGGCGGTGCGCGGGTTCAGGTTTGGGATCCCGCAGCAGATGAGCTGGTGGAGGAGTGTCACCGGCATTGCGGTGCCCATGAACGCGATCGGGTTCGGGGACGATCTCATCGTGGTAGACATGGGATTTGCCGAGGGCGAGGCGAAAGTGGTGCGTGTTGGATCAAGCGGCAGCACCGTGCTCGCCGATGCGAGCGATCAGATCTATGTTCCCCTCGGCCTGGCAGCCACCGCCGACGATCTCTGGGTGGGCGACTGGATGACGGGAATGATCTGGCAACTCATCGCCGATGGCCAGGAGTTGGCCCAACCGATGCCGGTGGCGCAGGGGCTGTCGGGCCCCGAAGGCATGGCTGTCGACCACGATGGATCGTTGCTGGTGGTGGAGGGCACCGCCGGCCGAGTGTCCCGGGTACGGTTGACCACCGGCGCGATCACGCCGGTGGCAAGCAACCTTCTGCTGTCGGGACCCGGGGCGGGCATGCTGCCGCCCTTTGGTCTCATCAACGGCATCGACGTGGGACCGTCGGGCGCGATCTACGTGCCCGGAGACCTTGGCATCCTGGTCTACCGGCTGGTGCCGCGAACCCTTTATCTGCCCGGTGCTGCCAACACGCCGGGATTCAACGGCAGCCGGTGGACCACCGATCTCGAGCTGCACAACCGTGGTCAAGACGCCGCCACCTACACCGTCGAACTGCTGGTGAGCAATCAAGCCAACGCCTCACCGTCAGCCGTCGCCTTCGAACTCGCGCCGGACATGAGCGTGCGGTACCGCGATGTGGTGGGCGAGCTCTTCGAAACCGACGGGACCGGTGCGCTGCGGGTGACCGCCGTTGGTGGTGATGTGATGGCCTCAGCACACACCCGCACCGAAGGCGGTGGTGGCTTCTATGGTCAGTACATCGAGGGCATGGAGGAGGCCGACGCGGCAGTCGACGGCTCCGAACAGCGGATCATCCAGCTCGAAAACTCCTCGGCGGCCCGCACAAACATCGGTGTGGTGAGCGCGTGTGCCATACCGATGACGGTGGATCTCGGACTCTTCGAGGCGGACGGTACCCCCGCGGGTCAGATGCAGCTCGAACTCGAGCCATTCGGCACGGCCCAGACCAACGATCTCTTCAACAGCCTGAACGGTATGACTGTGGAGACTGGTAGCGACATGTATGCCGTCATCACCTCGGCGACTCCGGGTGCGGCCTGCTTCGCCTACGCGTCAGTGGTGGACAACAGCACCAACGACCCCATTTTCGTTCCGGGAAGGTAAGAACCGGAACCGGGCCCGGGCCCAGCGCCCGGGCCCTTTCTCGAGGGGGGCTCATGGCGCCGTTCAGGCGGAGGAGACACCGCGCGATGGTCCCGCATGGAGTGGTTGTGCCCTTCCCCAATACCGGGGGTCGGGGATACAATGAACAACACATGCGTCCCGCTCCAGTGCCGTCTCTCAGAACGAGCGGTCCCTTCCTGCTCGGCGAGTGGACGGTGCGTCCCGAAAGAAATCTGCTCGAGACCTCAGGCGACAGCCATCATCTTGAACCGAAGGTCATGGATGCGCTTCTTCTTCTCGTCGACCGTGGCGGTGAGGTTGTGTCCAAAGACGAGCTCATCGACGAGGTCTGGGAGGGTCGGATCATCTCTGAGGGAACCCTCACAAACACCATCGCCGAACTTCGTGGCGCCCTCGGTGACGATGCCAGAAATCCCAGCTTCATCGAGACCATTCCCAAACGCGGCTACCGACTGGTCTGTCCGGTGGAGGAACTGCCCGCTGGCGAAATTTCGAGCGCCGAGGAAACCGGAGGCTCACGCCGGCGGTGGATCGCGGTGGCCGTCGTCGCCATGGTCGCGTGTGCTGCGGCGGTCGCTTTCGTCATGAGGTCGCAACCGAAACCGCTCGATCCCCAGCTGGTGCTGGTACCCCCATTCGTCAACCGCACCGGCGACGAGACCTTGGCCCCCCTGACGACACTCGCAAGAGACCGCATTGTCAGTTTGCTCTCCGGATCCGGGGTCGCGAGGCCCGTGACGGTCGGTGTTGACGCGGCGTCCGCCGATTTCGATGTGCTGTGCGATCTGGCGCGTTCGGAGGGGGCGGGCCTCGCCCTCACCGGAGCGCTCTACCTGCACGAGGGCGAGCTCGAGGTACAGACCCAGCTGGTGGATGTGGCCGAGGGTGCGCTGCTCTACGCGGTGCCCGCCGTCAAAGGCCCACGGGAGCATGCGGCCGACTCGCTGGAGGAGGCTGTGCAACGGATCCTCGGCGCGGTCGCCACCCACCTCTCCACCCACGCTCATTCCAGTCTGCAGGCGCGACCGCCGACCTTCGAGGCCTATCGTGAGTTCATGGCGGGTTCGGAGCTCTTCGGCCGAGACATGGCGGGCGCCATTCGCCACCTGAAAAAGGCGACCGAAATCGACCCCGACTTCACATCGGCACAGTTGAGGCTCGCCGTAGCGCTCCATGCCGTCCGTCGAGCCGAAGAGGGCCAAGCCATCCTCGATGGTCTGGAGAGTCGGCGTGGAGAGCTGACAATCTTCGAGAGGCTGTGGCTGGACGTTTTTGTGGCCGGCTTTGACGGCCGATGGGCCGACTCTCTGGCTGCGCTCAATGGAGTCATGAAACTGGCGCCGTCCGACTGGACGGTGATACACCTCATCTCGATCCGAGAACTCAACCTCAACCGGCCGCGCCGGGCCGCCGCAGCCATCGAACAACTCCATGAGATGGATCTTCCCGACTTCATTACTCGCCACCCCCTCTTCAAAAGCACATTCCGGCGCCTCGCTCAAGCCCGGCACATGGTGGGCAACCACGAGGCTGAACTCGCGGCGGCCCGCGCCGGTCGCGCGCGGTTCCCCACCGATCACGATCTCATGGTGGCCGAGGCCAAGGCTCTTGCTGCACTGGGCGATACGGAGGCCTCGAGACCCTTGTCTCAGACGCCAGATCTGTGCCGATGCCGCTGACCGCCACCAACCTGTTGGTTGAGGCGGCGGCCACGGCCCGCGCCCACGACCGGCCCGAGCTGGCCCGTGAACTCGCCGAGAGCGCGGTGGAAGATCTCGACTGGAAAGATGGTCCCTCGGCGAATCCTGCGGAGAATTTTTTGCTCGCCGAGTCGCTTGTCTTGCTGGGCAGGCTCGACCGGGCACAGGTGGTCCTCGAGGTCGTTGTCCCGCAACTCTCCGAGCGGCGAGTCCACCTTCCGGTGGCCGCCCGGGGTTGGCTGGGCTCGGTGGCTGCGCGGCGCGGCGATCTGGAGACAGCACGATTGATGGAACGTGAGTTGGCTGCCATCAACGACCAGTATCTCTATGGGAGCCCGCTCTACTATCGCGCCGCCATCGCGGCCTGGCTCGGCCATCGCGAGGAGGCCGTCGGTCTCATGCGCCAAGCTCGGGCCGAAGGGTGGTCGGCGTTTGTCGTGCTCCACGACGAGGAACGGGTCCTCTTCGAGCCCCTCGAGGGCATGGCCGAATACGAGGAGATGCTCCATCCCACCGAGTGATGAGTCAACGGGCCGCATGGGCACCGACTCTTCGAAGAAACAGCGTTTGGGACCCCCGCCTCCCCCGCCCGCCCGATGCTGGATGCTCGATGCTTGATCCCCCACCCACCCGGAAGATCCACAGATCACACGGATCACGCAGAGAAAGCTCATCACAGAGATCCGTCGCCCGTCAGGTGGCAGGTTGTGGTTTGTATCGCAGGCCTCTGGCCTGCATTCTTGGTTTGAACGTTGAAGGTTGAACGTTAGGTTCATCCGGATTTCAGTGAGATGGGCGTATCGAAGTCGGAGAATCGAAGCAAACGCGAGGGCCCGGATTCCGGATTCCCCACCCGCCCATTACGAACTACGAATTGCAGATTGCAGATTCCTCCGCCCACCCGGAGCGAAGTGGGCGCGATAGGCGGGCGTGCCGTCTCTGATGATTTTGGAAAAGCAGCATCAGCGATGGGGGTCCTTCGTTGCGCCCAGGTTCTTCGTCGCGCTTCCCGTGAGGATGCCAGGCACGCCGATTCGCCCCAGCGAGACGAATCGGTTTTCAGATGCCAGGCACCTCCGAGAGACGCGCCCTCGGGTAGCGCGGTCGGGAGATGGCGCGTCGAAGTCAGTGAACCGAAGCGAACACGGGGGCCCACTGCCGTGGCCCCTGATCACTGTCGCTGTTTGCTGTTCGCAGCCGCTGTCGCTGATCGCTGCCGCTGCCTCTCGGGCCCGGGCACCCGGCTTCCCCTCGGGCTACGCCGCGGCAAGTGGAGACGGGCACCCAGACACCCCCACCTCACGCTTTACCGGATGAACCAAACGTTCAATGTTAGACGTCAATATTCGGGCGTCTCAACGTTTAACGTTCAACGAGCAACCTTTAACGCCTTTGTGGTGCGGCCGTCCCGGCTGCATATCCGGCCAGGAACGAGGAACAAGGCCCTCGGCCCCCCGGATCAAAGATGTTCGGTGCACGATCCGATCCCCGAGTCCCGAGTCCCGAGTCGGGAGATCACCCTCCCCGAATTTTTGTGTCTCGGTCCGTGTTTCTTTCTGACAACGAAAGGTGATTTTGATGACACTTAGGACCAAGCTCGGCATTCGAGCGGCAGCCGCCGCATTGGTGATGATGGTCGCTGGCCTCGTTTTGGCGGTGGAACCGGGGCAGGCGGACGATTTCGAAGACGGGACTGTGATGGGCTGGGATGAGGGCTTTCAGAGCCCCAATCCGCCGGTCAATATTCCCGACGGCGGACCCATGGGAGCCGGCGATGCCTATCTCGAAAACAGCTCCGACGGCGGATTCGGCGCGGGCTCGCGGATGGTGATGTACAACAACGCCCAGTGGACCGGCAACTTCAACGCCCTTGGGATTCCTTTGTCGATCCGGGCTCATATGGCCAACTTCGGCGCCGAGCTGCTGCTGATGCGGGTGGCTCTCGAGGGCGCCAACGGTGCCCGCTACGCCAGCTCCGCGTGGACGGTGATCGACACCGACGGCATGTGGTACGAGGTGGTCTTCGACCTCACCGATTCCGCCATGACCCTGGTGGAAGGCGCCGGCACGCTGGATTCGGTGCTCGACAACGTGGTGGAGATGCGGATCCTCAGCTCGGCCCAGCCCGCTTGGCGTGGCGATGACATCCAGGCCCTCCTCGGGGTCGACAACATCGTCTTCGACGCGGTGGTCTTTGTGGACGGCTTCGAGACCGGCGACGTGTCCGGCTGGTCCTCATCCGGACCGTAAACGACCCGGACCTCGATCTCAACCCACCGGCACCCAGTTGGCTCTGGCGTGGGTGCGACTGAAACCGAATCGTTCGATATTGCGATAGGAGTGCTGCGAGTCACCGGCCACCTCCTCGCCGGTGCTGGTGGCAAATGCGTCGCAGCCATGCGTGATGCCGTCCGCAAGACGCCGGGTAATGATGGCGCCCTGGCTGCCGCGGCGTCTGAATTCTGGCAGGGTTGCCGCCCAATCCAGCCATCCCACGCCTTCGTGGATACGCATCGAGCCGCAGCCTGCGGACTCGTCGCCATCAAAGCTCAGGTAGATGTGCCACCCATCGCGTCCAACCAACGCCGCCAATACAGGGATCCAACCGTCGTCCAGTTCGAAGCCCGCTGACGCGATGCGCCCGAACTCCTCGGCGTGCTCGGTGCCGATCTCCCGGACATCGAGAACGCACGAGTTTGGAGGTGCCGGCTCGGCGCCACGTTTGAACTTGGCCCACGCCCGATGATAGGGCTCGAGACCTGCCTTCCCAAGCCAACCGGAGAGCTCTGCGGGTGTTGCTGCCGGGTCGAGTTGCAGAAAGTACCGGTCCACTCCGGCGTCGCGGTATCGCCCGACGATGGTCTCGACGGTGTCGCGGCTGGCAGGCCGGGTGAGCCCCAGACCGACAACGCGGTTGACGAGGATCGTGGGCTTTGCGGCGGCGATGGACACCAGCGTGCCATCCACCTCTTCAAAGCTCATCCCCAGTCGATCGCGCAGATCGGACCCGGCGGCGCGGTGGAGATCGACCAGCGCCGCCCGTTCCACGGCTTCAGCGCGAAGAACGAAATCTCTCTCCATCTGGTTGTCCTCCTGAACAGCGCGTTATGCTGTCCATCTTACCGAGGTCGTGTTGGAGGTGTGTATGGGCCGACCGAATGTCGGGATTCTGCTGGTGAGCTTCGTCCTCGGCGGTTGTGGTGGTGGGGTCTCGACCCGTTCGATCAACGATCCGGGATTGGAGGCGCCACCCGGCGTCCCAGCCGAGTTGGTGCTTCACGATCCCGTCCATTATCTCGGCGGGCTGGCGCGCGAGCCCATGGTGGTGGAGCATCCCAACGGCGCCCTTTTTGTCACAGGTTACGGCTCCCAGGTCCATGGCGTCGATCCTGACGCCCCGCCCTCTCTCTGGCGGAGCACGGACGGCGGTTCAAGCTGGCGGTCCGTTGACGTCGGCACCTCGGCCGATGGTGCGAGGGGGAATTCGGATGTGGATCTGGCCGTCGGTCCGGACGGCACGCTCTACTTCATGGTCATGGGGTTTGATCGCACCAACAAGGAGGGAACCCACATCGCCATGGGCGTCAGCCACGATGTCGGTGCGAGCTGGCGGTGGACCAGCCTGTCCGAGGATCGGTTCGACGACCGACCGTGGGTCAGGATCGCGCTCGACGGAACGGCGCACGCCATCTGGAACGATGGCTCCGGGGTGAGCCATGCGGTGAGCGCCGACGGCGGCCGCAGCTGGGAGGAGCGTTCCAGGGTGCACGCCGTGGGTGGCTCCAGCCACCTGGCCGTGGGACCCGAGGGCGAGGTCGCGGTGCGCATCACCCCCATGTCGGCCTCCGCCAACCGATTCGATGAAGGAGTCGAGTTGATCGCCGTGAGCACCGACGGCGGTCATCATTGGATGAAGCACCCGGCGCCAGGCACCCGAGATTGGGATCCCACGTGGAGCGATCCGACCAAGGTCCCCCGCTGGGTCGAGCCGCTAGCGTGGGACTCGGAAGGCACCCTCTATCACCTGTGGAGCGAGGGTGAGGACCTTGTGCTGGCCCGCTCCGTCGACAGGGGAGCGGCATGGACGCAATGGACCGTTGTTGATGACGAGGCCATGGCCTTCTTCCCCTACTTGGTAGCGCGCGGCCCTGGCGAGCTGGCGGCGACGTGGTTCACGGGCTCCGGCGATGGCTTGACGGCGAACGTCGCGCTCATCCAGGCGTCCGTCACCGGTGATGACCCGCCGTCGGTGGTGCGCGTCGAGCCATTTCGTCCAGACAGCTGGCGCGACTCCGACCAGGAGCGGACACGAGAACCAGCCGGCGAGTACCTGCCGGTGATCTTCCTCTCCAACGGCGACCTCGGCGTCGTGTCCCCCGTCCAGGACAGCGCGGGTGATCGCTACGGCTTCACGTGGTGGGCGGTCGACGTGCGCTGACCGTCGGATTGATGGGGTCGACGGTCCGGGTTTGCGGATCGGTTCCACCGGCCCCGACAACCCATCGTTGCAGCGTCATTCGGTCTCGATCTCCGGCCAGAAGCCGTGGTGGTTGGCTCCCTCGAGTACGCCGCGCGCGTAACTATTCTCCGCGAAGTACACCTGCTCCTTGGTGCGCAGCGACCGGAGTTCGGGCTGGTGGTTCCCCACCACCACTCCCAGCACCCCGCTGCGCAGCATATCCGAGTCATTCCCTGAGTCACCGGCCACCAGAACGTGGTCGAGCGGGAACCCCCATCGGTGGGCCACATACCGCACCGCGCGCCCCTTGGAAGCGCGCTCGGGCAACAGGTCGAGGAACTCCTCGTGAGAGTAGATCAGTGATGCCCGCAGCCCGAGGTCACGGAGTCGGCGTTTGAGCTCCGCCAGGGCCGGCGCCCGCTTCGGGTCGACGAAATAGCTGAGTTTGAACGGCCGCTGGTGGGCGTTCGGCTGGAGGCGAAGACCCGGAACGTCGGCGAGGGCGGCTCGCAGTGCCTCTTGATCCCAGTGTCGGTCGATGGTGCGGCGCCACCCTACATCTTCGACGATCCGGCCGTGGCCGTAGTAGATCTCGCTGCCCACTGATGCGATCAGCACGTCCGGCATTGGGATGCCCCATTCGCGCAGGACCTTGAGGGTGCTTGGTGGAACCCGGCCGGTGGCGACGCCAAAAACAATCCGGCCGCGATGCTTGTCGAGCTCGACCATCAGCTCGGAGAGAGCCTCCCGGTCGCCGACCAGGGTGTTGTCGATGTCGCACACCATAAGCCGATCGCCCAATACCAGCCCGGTGTGTGGAACTGTGGGCATGCGGCGCTGCCGCTGTCGCTGAATCTTCCTCAGACGCTTGACATAGGTGTTGACGTGGCCGGGCCAGGAGAAGTGGGCGTGGGCACCGCGGATCCCGGAGCGCGAGTACCGTCGCCAAACTGTGCCGTCGCTCAGCACGTCATTCAGGGCATTGGCGACGGCCTCGACGTCCAGCGGATCGACCAGCAGCCCGTTGTTGCACAGGGACACGATGGTCTGTGGGCCGCCGTCGGCGGTGGCGACCATGGGCAGTCCGCTGGCGGCGGCCTCGATCAGGGTCAGTCCAAAGGGTTCAGTGAGAGCCGGATTGACGAACACTCCGAGGCGGCTCGCGGCAATGCGGTAGAGCTCGGGCACATCCTCGGCGGCGTGCGACTTCGGGTAGGCGACCGAGCCGTAGAGGTCGTGGCGGTCGATCTGTAGCAACATGTCGTCGAGCACCTGACGTTGGCTCTTTGGCAAATCCGAAATGTCGTCCCGGCTGCCAATCATCAGGGCCAGATTTGCCATTTTCCGAAGGTGTGTGTGGGTGGCGAAGGCGCGAATCAGTGTCGGCAGGTTCTTGCGTTCGTCGGGTCGCTGGAGCGCGAGAATCATCGGTTTTCTGGGATCTGCGAGAAACCGGTCGATCTCGTCGGCGATCTTCGCCCGCGGGTCGCCGCGCCGGGGTGGTCGGAATCGATCGAGGTTGACGCCAGGTGGAATCACCACCGTTTTTTTGGCGATCCGGCTGTCGTAGATGGCGTACTGTTCGTCGGCCTCCTGCCGGGTGCTGGCCACGACCATGTCGGCGGCGTCGAGAACCGACTCCTCGGCTGCGATGCGGTGGCTGATGCGGTAGCGCCTTTCGATGGACTCCTCGGTGCTGCCGTGATCCAAAAGCCGCTGCTTCTTGATCCGACCGAGCGAGTGACTGGTGTGGACCAGCAGGGTGTCGAGAAGGGTGGCGAGCCTGACGGCGACGGCGCCGGAGTCGGCGTAATGGCTGTGAATAACATCCGGCACTCGGTTCATTGCGCGGAAATACTGCAGAGCATGGTTGATGTATCCCGGCAGATGAGGCCACAGTGCCTCCTTGCGGAGGTAGCGGTGGGGTCCGCAGGGCAGCCGCACGATCCATGCGCGTTCCGCGATCTGCTCGAGGTGTTCCGAGTACTGGACGTCCATGTTGAGGGCCAGAATCTGGCGTGTGAGCAGGTCGACCCGCTCCACCTCTGGATGGTCCGACAAGACTCGGGCCAGCTCCAGGACGTACTGAACCTGCCCGCCGGTGTCCGCGTCGCGTCCGAGCTCGAGATCCTCCCCGCGGATCAGGCCGTGGATGCTGATCATGGCGATGTAGAGGGGTTTTGAATCGGGCATGAGTCAGTAGGAGGGTATCACGCGGATCGACCGGTTCGGGGTTAACCCGCACTTCTCACCGAGTGTCTGCTGCGGGCGGCGAATCGCGGCCATCTGTCGTGCTTTTCGCGAATCGTGCTCCTCAACGTAGTGCGACTACGCCTGCGTCGCCTGATCCGCGAAAAACCCAACATCTGACCACCCTTCGCCGCCCTCGTGACGAAACCCGGTGAGAAATGCGGGTTAACGCCGACTCGGCGAATTCCGGTAGCATGGTCGAATGAGCTATTCCAGCGAAGGGACAACCGCGAAGTCGGCCCCGTCTTCCCCGCGTGCTCTCAATCGTCCCGTGGTGGTCGGCGAGGTGTTGTTCGATGTCTTCCCCGACGGTAGCCGGGTGCTCGGCGGCGCGCCGTTCAACGTTGCCTGGCACCTGCAGGCATTCGGCCTGCAACCATTGATGATCACTCGTGTTGGAGACGACGCGTCCGGCGCCCGCGTGCGTGATGCCATGGACCGTTGGGGGATGGCCACCGATGGGGTCCAAGTCGATCGTGAAGTCGATACAGGTGAGGTCGAAGTCAAGCTGGAGGACGGCGAACCCAGCTTCGAGATTCTGTGCGATCGTGCATGGGACCGACTCGACGGCCAGGCTGCGCTGACCGAGATTCATGGGGATCGCGAAGATCTGCTCTATCACGGTTCGCTGATGGCCCGCAGCGACCGCTCGCGGACTGCCCTGCGAGCGATCCGACACGAGTCCGGGTTGCCGTCCTTTGTCGACGTCAATCTCCGAGATCCCTGGTGGACCGTCGACGGTGTGCTCGAGTTGGTAAGCGGTGCGCGCTGGGTCAAGCTCAACCGTCACGAATTACTCCGACTCGCGGGAGGGTCGTTGTCCGGCTCGGCTGACGTGGAGCGCGTGGCGGCCGACTTTCACGGGCGACTCGGTCTCCATCAGTTGATCGTCACCCTCGGGGCGGAAGGCGCCGTGGTTCGGTCGCGCGACGGGACTGTCGCGGGCGTACCTCCGGAACAGGCTCAGATCGTGGACACGGTGGGTGCGGGCGACGCCTTCAGTGCGGTCTGGATTCTGGGGCTGGCGCGCCGATGGGCTCCGGAAACGACGTTGCCCCGTGCGCTCCAGTTTGCGGCCGAGATCTGCGGTGTGCGCGGTGCCACCACCGACGACCGGGACCTCTATCAGAGGACGATGGAGGGCTGGGGTCTCTAACCCGGTGTGCTCTCAGCGGGGATCATCCGCAGACGGCGGACGGCATCCATCGGTCGCACCTTTCGCCGATCGAGCTCTTCAACGTCGTGCAAAGACGCCCAAATCGCTCGATTCACCAACAGCCCGACATTTCATCATCGACCACCGCCCTCGTGACGAAACCCGGTGAGAAGTGCGGGCTAGCCCCCGCCGAGCGTTGCGGCGCGCGGTCTGAACTGGAGCGCATACAACATCTCCAGATAGCGTTGCGTCTCCCTCTGCTCGAGGTTGGTGAGGTGCCGCCAGAAGCCATAGATTCGGGCGAGGGTCATCAGACGGTCCGCATACAGCTCCCAGGTATAACGGCTGCGAACCCGGTCGATGCCGCCGGAAGAAATGGTCTCCCAGTACTCGGGATTATCGGCACACCGCTCGAAGAAGTCGGACATCAGCGCGGCGGCCCGCTCGCCGTGGTTGGGATCGATGTGGAAGCCGGATCTGCCGTGCTCGATAATCTCCAGCGGCCCGCCAAAGCGGGTGGCAAAGGTCGGCAGACCGCACACCATCGCTTCGACCACGGTGAGTCCGAATGCCTCGAACAGCGCCGGCTGCACAAAGGCGCCACGGCGGTCGGCGGTCCAACGGTAGAGTTCGGAACCCATGACGCGGTCGACATGTTGCACCCACCGCATCTGGCCGTCGAGCTGGTGGCGATCCATGATCTCGTGCATCCGATGGATCTCGGCCTTCTCTTCCGCGTCGTTCGACAGAGCGGCGTCGACGAATCCGCCGACAATCAGCAGATTGGCCCTGCTGCGAAGTTCGTCGCTGCTCCCAAACCACTCGGCGAGGCCTGTCAGGTTCTTGACCCGATCGAGCCGCGCCATGGAGAACAACACCGGGCGGTCGGGGTCGTCGAAGCGACCTCGGGCGGTGTCGCCCTCCTCGCCGAACACCATGTCATCGATCTGCGGATGGAGACCGCCGAGCCGTCGGTCGGTCTCACTGTAGGGGAAGTAGATCTCGGGATCGGAGCCGGGTGAGACGATATTGAAGCGCGGGTCGTAGACGTCGATGCCGTCGACGATCCGGTGCAGGCCCGGCATGGTGAACGATCCGTAACTCTCGTATTGGCCGATGCTGTCGTCGGTGCCGGCGATTTCCTGATAGGTGCTTGTGATGATGAAGTCGGCGGCGTTCATGGCGATCAGATCGGCGGTGAACTGACACGAGAAGTGGTAGTGCTCTTCGTTGTCCTGCCAGTAGAGGTCCGACAGCAGGTACTTTGTCTTCTCGAGTGCGTGGGCGATGATGCAGGTGGTGACGCCCAGACGCTGCCCCACCACCGTGGCCACCAGGTTGCCATCCGAGTAGTTCCCAATGACCAAGTCTGGCGTGGTCTGCAGCTCGGCGACGATGTCGCGTTCAGCCTCGAGGGCGAACCGTTCGAGGTACGGCCACACCTCGAAGCGGGAGATCCAGTGCTCGACGACTTCTCCCGACTCGGAGCGGAAGGGGACCCGGAGGATGCGCGCGTGCCGGGTGCCCGAGATCTCCTCGATCCGCTGGTCGCAGGTGGTGTTGCCGGCGTCCGGGATCAAGCGTGTGACGACCAGGATCTGGGGATCGTGCTCGACGCCTTGGTGGGCGAGGCGTTGCCGCATCTCGTGTTCCAGAGCCCGCACCTGGTCGAGGATGTAGACCACCTGGCCACCCGTGTCGGGCAGACCCATGACGTTGCTCTGGGCGAAGTAGCCGTGGGGCGACATGATGGCCACGTCGAAGATCATCGGAACCCGCGCCAACAGTTGTTCCATGATCACCGGGCTTGGCGCCTCGAGCATGTCCTGGAGAAGCTGCATGGTTTCTCGAATGCGGGCGGTGTCCCGCCCCCAACCGGGCTCGAAACCGAGCCTGTGGAGTCCCTGGGCCACCTCGGCCCACGGTGCCTCGGCCGGTGCGTCGGCGAGCAGCCGGTCGGCCGACCGAAGAGCTCCCCGCAGCTCGTCGACGCTGGCGATGACCGGGTTGAGCATCAGTTGTTGGCCATCGCAGGTGTGGACCGTGAGAAACCGCAGCAGGCGCTCGGCCCCGAGGTCCGACTCCACCAGCAGCTGGCTCGCGAGCCGACGGTTGAGGAACTCGAGCCCTCGCCCGATGGATCTCGACTCCTTGAGGCGAGGGAGATCGCGGCCGAAAGGCCCGAAGTCGATTTCGAGCGGCCAGCCCGCATTCTGCCGCCCGTCGGTCACCAAATGCTCTTTGGTACGAAGATATTGGGAGACCGAAATCTCGTCGATTGTGAGGGTTTCTGCGTTGATCCGAAGGTGGCGCCAGCGGCCGATCTCGGGGCGGACGGCGAAGTAGATCCATGGTGGGTCCACCGCCGCTTCCTGCGTCTGATGGACGATTTTGGCAAGGGGTGATTCGCGGAGCGGCGCCCCGGCATCACCGGCTGCGGCCTCGACGAATCCGTCGACCACATCGGACCTGAGGAGGAAGGACCGGCCGGTGGCAAACAGACGGTGCAACATCATGTACACGGTGGCCCGTTCATTTTCGATAAAGGTCTGCACGGCGTCGATCATCCATCCTCCGATGGTAGTGGTTCAGAATCGGCTTGATCGGTCGAAATCAACCCCGCGTCCCAACGTGACCAATTGCTGAGACTGGGAATCGGTCGAACCTCGAGTCTAGCAAGGAAGCCGCGACCCCGCACGGGGCAGGCGTCGGCGTCTCGGTGACCGGCGGATCCGTCAGGCGCCGGCTAAATTCGCCCGTACGAAGTCCCAGTTGACCAGCTGCCAGAAGGAGTCGATATAGGTTGGTCTCGCGTTCCGGTAGTCGATGTAGTAGGCGTGTTCCCACACATCACACGTCAGCAACGGCGTCGCGCCGTCGGTCAGAGGATTGTCGGCGTTGGCGGTGGACATCACCGACAGGCGTCCCTGGGGCGTCCTCACAAACCACGCCCACCCCGAGCCGAAACGGGTCGCAGCGGCCTTGGTGAACTGGTCGCGGAACTCATTGAACCCACCGAACTCTCCGACAATGGCAGATGCCAACTCACCGCCGGGATCGCCCCCACCGTTCGGGCTCAGACAGTTCCAGTAGAAGCTGTGGTTCCACACCTGGGCCGCGTTGTTGAAGATGCCGCCGTCGGACGAGACGATGATCTCCTCGAGCTTCTTTCCCTCCCAGTCGGTGCCGGCGATCAGCGCGTTGAGGTTGTTGACATAGGCCTGGTGGTGCTTGCCATAGTGGAATTCGATGGTCTCTTTGGAGACCTTGGGGGCCAGCGCGTCCTTCGGATACGGTAGTGCGGGCAGCTCGAATGCCATGGTGTCCTCCGTGCGTTGGAATGCCCGTCATTGTAACGAATTGACAGGGTTAGTTATGGAATAGGAATCATTTCAGTCACCACCTGATCGGCGATATCGAAGATGCGATATCGAAGAACCCCGGCCACCCGATTCATCGGCAATCTCATATCTCCAATTCGGCATTCGAAATTTGTAACCCGGAACCCGGGACCAGGATCAGGGGTCGATCAAGAGTCCGAAGTTCGACCGTCACTGAGGAGCATTTCCGCGATCGGTAGAATAGAGTCCATCACACACGACCCGGTCTGCAAGGGGTCTTGTCCAGGTGGTATTGATGACTGATGTTACGGAAATGCGCCCGTTCCAGAGACCCTCCAATGTGCCGCGGGTGCGAATTCCCGCGTGGCCGGGTCTGATGATGGTGATAGCGGTTGCCCTCATCACCGGCTGCGGCAGTGACCCGTCGCCGCCGGCCGATCTCAGTCTGCTGTTGGTGACCCTCGACACCACCCGAGTGGACGTCATCGGGTGTTATGGCGGAGCAGGGGCGGAGACCCCCAATTTGGATCAACTGGCGGCCGAGGGCGTGCGATTCGAAAGGTGCACTGCGTGCACGCCTCTGACGGCTCCGTCGCACTCGACCCTGTTGACCGGCACCTGGCCCATGGTCCACAGGGTGCGGGCCAACGGCACGGAGAAGCTGCCCGATGCGGTAACTACGGTCGCCGAAACCCTCCTGGCCGAGGGGTTCGCCACGCGCGCGGTGGTGGCGTCATTCGTGGTCAGGCGGATGTTCGGTTTCGCCCAGGGATTCGAGGTCTACGACGACAGGATGCCGCCGACCGCCGAGAGGAGACCCGCGCTCGAGCGGCCGGCCAACCTTGTTGCCGACGCCGCCATCTCAAACCTCCGCGACGTGGCGGGCAAACGCTTTTTTATGTGGGTTCATTTTTACGATGCCCACCACCCCTATCTTTCGACCGCCGGGAAGAGCCCGGACTCCCGCGAGGCCTACATGGAAGAGATCGAGCTGGTGGACCGGCAGTTGGGTCGAATCTTGGCGGTCGTCGACGCGCTGGGGATCGCGGATACCACCGCCGTGGTGGTGGTGGGTGACCACGGCGAGGGGTTGGGCGACCACGGTGAGTTCGACCACGGCTTTTTCCTCTACGAGTCGACCCAACATGTGCCGCTGATTGTCAAGGTGCCGGGCTGGACGGCGGCCGGTGGAGGAGTCTCCACCAGAGTCCGAACGGTGGACGTGGCGCCGACAGTGCTCGAGCTCGCGGGTCTCACTCCTCCGGAAACCATGCAGGGCTCGAGCCTCGTCACCATGCTCGCGGATCCCGACGCCGGGGCTGATCGTGTGGCCTACAGTGAGGCATGGCAGGCCCACGAAGCCTTCCGGATGGCGCCGCTGCGCGCCCTATACGACGGGGCGTGGAAACTGGTGGACGCGCCCGAGCCCGTACTCTTCGATCTTTCGGCAGATCCGGGTGAGACTGCGGATGTTGCGTCGGCCCACCCCGATCGCGTCGCCGCCATGCAGCAAATTCTCCACCAGATTCTCGGCGCGGGTGGCCCAGGTGCAGCGGGCGAGCGTCTCGACATCACCGACGAGACGGCGGCGGCGCTGGATGCCCTCGGCTACGCGGCGGTCGGGGGTGGTGGCTCACCGCGAGGGAGTGACGAGAATCCGCTTCACCACAAAGAGGCCATCGAGCGGTATGCACTTGCGTCCCGGGTGATGACCACCGACCCCGAGCGTGCGAAGCTGCTGCTTGCGGAGGTGGTGCTCGCCAATCCCGAGGCACCAGGGCCGTTCTTCCGGCAGATGCGGCTCCTCATGGCACCAGGAACTGACGACGGGAGAATTGAATTCTGCCGCGAGGTGATCGCGGTCCGGCCAGATTCAAAGCTGCCGCGCTTGCATCTGGCGCAGCTCCTCGTGCGTGACGGGCAGATCGACGACGGCATCGGCGAGCTTGAGCTACTGCTGGTACAGGCGCCGGACGACGCCGCGGGATATCTGGAGCTGGGACGCGCACTCTTGGCGGTGGGCGATACCGAGAGGGCTCGCGCCCGTCTCGAGGAGGCACGTCGGTTGGCTCCACAGGACGTGGACGTGCTGATCGCCATCGCGCGGGTGGACTCGGCCGAGGGGGATCGGGCGGCTGCCGTGGCCACCCTCGAGTCCGCAGCGCTGATGGCCCCCGATTCGGCAGCCCTGGGCAATGAGCTGGCTCGCGCCCGTCGCGCTCTTGACGAAAGTCCCTGACAGCAACGGGCATCCCTCGTTCGAGAAGTGATCGAACGGCACAAAAAACGCCCCGGCGCGTGGCCGGGGCGTCGTGAGAGTTGATGTTCGGGTCTTACTCGACGATAAAGCTCTGCAGATCCACCGGCACGGTGTCGCAGTTCACGGTGAGCGTGTACTCGGTGGGGCAGTCGAGGATGGGGTCTTCGAAGTGTTGCGGACCGACCCAGATCCAGTTGTCGCCGGCCACGCCGTTGATCACCATTTCACCGGTTCCGGAGCAATTGACCTGGTCGAGCTGCTGGATCACGGCTGCGGTGGCGCAGTCGGTGGGACCGAGCTCGAAGAGGAAGAGATCCGCTTCGGAGGTCAGGGTCACGCGGACGGTGTCAGCAACCGGCAGGTTGAGGTTGAACCAGTCAGTGTCGCGACCGCCGACAAAGGTGGAGGTCGTGCCGCAGATCGTGGTGTTGCACGCGATCTGGACGAATCCGGTGGCGCCGCTGGGATCCAAGTTGCAGCCGCCGCTCGGGATCCGTCTCGCCGGGATTTCCGCAGGTGGTGTCGATGGCGCCCTCATCAAGATCGGCGTCGGGCGGGCACGGGCACTCCTGGATGGCGAATTCTTCGACCTGGAGGGTGTAGTTGCCCTCTGCAGTGCCATAACCGTCCACCACGAAGTAGTAGGTGTTGCCGGCGGTGAGATCGACCGTCACCTCGGACACGTAGGTGCTGTACAGCGGCGACGAGCAGGCGTCATCGACGCAGCCGGTGACCGTTCCCGGGCAAGAGTTCTCGTACACGTAGAGCTTCGTATCGTAGTCGGTATTGGTGCCCGGGGTGCACAAGGACGCGAAGACCGTCATGTTCGAGGCGGGGGTGTAGGAGTACACCACGTCAGCAGCGGTGCCGCCGGTGTAGGGGCAGACCTCGTCGTAGTCGTTGACGTAGCCGGATGTGGTTCCGCTGACCGTCGCCGGCAGGGTTCCGAGATCCACCGCGGCGGCACAGGTGTCACCGCCCTGGAATTCGGACGCGATGGGCGGGTTGCCCAGGCTGCCGGGGCCGGCGATCTTTGCCGGGGCCACGTTTGTTGTGCCGACACCGCCGACCGCGGCGGTGACCGCGATGGCCACGACGACGATGGCCGCGGCCAAAATCCCCAATTTCACATACTTACTCATGAACTCCTCCTTCATTAATATCCACAAATATTTCCCGCCGGCGGGATCCACTTTGATGAGTTTCCCCTGCGTTTCGACATCATGTCAAGAGGGCCAGTTGAAAACACTTCTCATCCACCCCTCACAGAATGAGACACTTGCGGAGATTAACATATTTTTTGCCTTCTGTGTGAGAGCCGTCACGGGGGAAGGGGAAATGACGCCTGAGCGGCCGGCGGCACATCTCACGAGGACCGGGTACGGGGTCAATTTCGTCGGCGGCGGCGGTACCGCCACCGAGAGCCATTGCCAAGGCCCTGGGTTGGACGGACTCCAGCCCGACACGAACAAACGAGTAGAACTCAGACGGCGGACTCAGACTGGGCCCTCGGTCGAGATCTAGTCCACGTGGAAGGACTGCAACTCCACGGGCACCGAGGCGCCGGATACGTAGACACCGGCCATGACGTCGATGTTGTAGCCCGCAAGCCACGTGGAGTCCGGATAGACGTTGGTGGCGGAAAAGACCGGGCTCATCACGAACGAACAGTAGTTCTGACCGGCACCCGCACCACCGGACTTGAGGCCGATCTGGTTGCCCCAGGCCTGGAGGACAAGGAGTCCAGCCGCGATGCGCTCACCAGCCACCATGGAATATCCGCCCGAACCGTTCCATCCCCAGATGCTCCGTCCACCAAGCAAGCCGGTGGCGTAAGGGCTCGTTCGGGTGCCCTTCGTGCTGAACGGCGTGGACAGTGTCCCAGCCCCGGGCCAGCTGCCGGCGTTCTTGCCGAGAGCGAGCCAGTTGTAGGTGGTCGGCTGGCCAGTTCCCTGTGCTTGGTTGACCCACATGCCCGTGATTCTGAACACCGGGAACCACGATGAGGGGATGTCCGACGAGTCGAAACAATTGCCCATGAACCCGCCGTTGAGGGCGGTGCCGGTTCCGTACCAGAGATAGTCATCCGCCGGCATGAAGGGAGTGGCAAAAGGTGGGTTGATGGTGTTGCTGGGATCTGGGTTGTCCCCCGCCCCCTCCGGAGCACCTCCGTCCATCAAGTGAACCGCACTCCGGTCAATCGTGGCTTCGTGGGCCTGTCCCGCGCGCTTCGTCGCGCCCACCGGAGAGGACACCACAAGAGCAACTACCGCCACTGCCGCGATTGCCATCACGCCGAAGGAAAGTCTGCGTTTCATCTTCCCGCCCCCCTGTCCAATTGGTTTCTCAGATCGATGCCAAAGGAACTTCCTCACGACCAGCATACCAACCACAACGGTGAATGTCATCGGTGGCCCGGAGCGTTCTCATGATCACCCCTGTTGATGTTTCCCAGGGTCGCTCGAATCTCCGTGAATACCCCGGACGCCCTACCCGGGTCATCAGCAGCTTTCTCTGTGGTAGTCTCCCGTTCCGAAAGGTGTATGGGAGCTGATGGAACGCTGTGTTTTCAATATCTTCGCAATTCTCGTCCTGTCGCTGGCAGGAGCTTCCTGTGGCACCTCGCCGGACATCCTGGCCTCGTACGACGGCGGGTCGATCTCGGTGGCCGACTTCGATGCCGACGTTTTGAGTCTCCCGGAAAAGAACCGGGCCATCGCGCCCGGGGAAAGCCACGATGAGTGGGCTGAACAACACCTGCGCAGGATCGGCCTCGAACGGATTCTCCTGGCCAGCGAGGCCGCCAGACGGATCGAGGCATCTCCGGAGCTGGCAGCATTTCGAACGTGGTCCAGGTCCGAGCTCCTCGCGGAATCTCTGCTCTCTCAGGCCTCCCAGGGATGGCAACCCGGACCGGAGGAGCTGGCAGAGATCACCCGGGAGATGGCCGGTCGATCCGACATGACGGTCCTTTACAACTTCCATCACATCTTCTTCCGCACTGACCGGGCCCTGGAACCGGCCGCGGAGCGGGCCATTCACCGTCGAGCCGCCGAAGCCGAAGACCGTGCTCGCTCAGGGAGCGATTTCGAGGCTCTGATCCGGGAGTATTCCGAATCAGAAGATGCGGAACGGGGCGGCGAGTTGAAGAACATCCACCCCTCGGTGTTGGAGGATGAGGCCGCCCAGGTGTTGTCCATGATGGATGAAGGCGAAATCAGCCCGGTTGTGGAGACCAGAACCGGGCTTCACATCTTTCGGCTGAATCGACGTCTCGAAACCGAGCCGCTGCCACCCCAACGACTCGAAAAATCCGCCCGACGTGTGCTGGTTCGGCGCCATGCCGAGCAGGTACGGACTGAACTCTTGACGGACCTCCGCGGGCGACTCCCCGTGGAGACAAGCGGATCGGTTTGGACCGTTGGTGATTGGGAGATCGATGAGACGACCGTGGATCTCATCGCCGAGATCGGTGGCTTCCCGCCGCAGATGTTCCGAGAACACCTCACCGACCAGCTGCTGCTTGCTCAGGAGGCGATCGACCGCGGTTTGGACACTCCATTTTTTGACGCCGAATTCGAACGATCCATGAAGGCCGTGGTCTTCGAACGCTCCTTCCGAGAGCGGCGCCAGGAGGTGGTTCAGGAGCTGGCGGGAGAGCGGCTTCGGGAGTTGTACGACTCCCAGCCCTCGCGGTTCAACGAGAACGAACGTGCCCGACTGGAACTCATTTTCATACCCCAGGGCCGAGACTCGTTCACTACCCAGCGATGGGCCGAGGACCTGGTTGCCGAGCTCCGCGCCGGCTCGTCATTCGCGGACGCCGCCCGTGACCATTCTCAGGGCCCGCAGGCGGACAATGGTGGCGACCTGGGATTTCTCGATCAAACGGAGTGGGGCTATCTCGGGCCCGCGGTCTTCGAGTCCATACGGTCGCTCGAGCCCGGGCGGATTTCGGATCCCATCTACTGCACGGACAAGGTGTTGGCCCAGCCGGGTGTGCTGCGCGGAGGATTCGCCATCATCCGAGTCGTGGAGAGGCGGCCCGAGCGAAGCAGGAGCTTCGAGGAGGCCTTCGACGATGTGCGCCGGGTCTGGGTGGTCAAACACCGCGAAGAGGTCAACGAGGCGGTCATCGACAGCATCTTGACCGAAGGCGGCTTCCGGATCATCCGTCTGCCCACCGCCGGGGAGCTTCAGACGTGAGCGGCGCTCCGACTGGAGGCTTTGCGCCGGCCCGACGGGTCGTTGGGTGGATCCTCTCAGCAGCGAGTCTTCTGACCATGGCTGCCTGCAGCCCGTCGGACGTCCGGCCGCCGAACATCTACCTGGTAACTCTGGACACCACCAGGGCGGACCACCTGGGGTGTTACGGCCACGACGACATCGAGACCCCGGTCATGGATGGTCTCGCGGCCGAGGGCGTGCTGTACACAAAAGCGCTGGCTCCGGCGCCCATCACTCTGCCGGCACACACCTCGATCCTCACCGGCACCCACCCCATCTTTCACGGCGTGCGCGACAACAACGGATTTTATGTGGCCGACGAGTCCACCACTCTGGCCGAGATCCTCGGAGGACACGGCTACGATACCGCGGCCTTCGTGGGATCTTTCCCGCTGGACTCCCAGACCAATATCGACCAGGGATTCGATCTCTACGACGACAACTATCCGTCGGCTGCGGAGCGGGGCCGGCACCCCTCCATGGGTCGTTTTTATGACGAGCGGCCGGCCTCCGAGGTGGGTCGCGCGGCCATGGGGTGGCTCAAGGAACGCGATTCCGAGCGGCCGTTCTTCATGTGGAACCACTTTTGGGACCCACACCAGCCCCATGCGCCGCCCGAGCCCTATCGGTCACGCTACAGCGATCGCCTCTACGACGGCGAGATTGCGTTTGTCGATGAGGTTCTGGGACAGGTGCTCAGCCTTCTCGAACAGCTGGGCGAACTCGACAATACGCTGATCGTGCTCACCGCCGACCACGGCGAGGGGTTCGGAGAGCACGGCGAGATGACCCACGCGCTCCTGACCCACTCGGCCACAGTTCGTGTTCCGCTGATCGTACGGGATCCCCGTGATCTTTCGGCCCGACGGATCGACACGCCCGTATCAACGGTGGACATCCTGCCCACCATCCTCCACCTGTTGAGGATCGACCCTCCCGGCGAGTGCCAGGGCCACCCCCTGCCGTCGATGCCGGACGAGAGATCCGACCACCAGCTCATCTTCTCCGAGACCGCCTACGGAACCGTCAACTACGGCTGGAGCCTGGTGGAGCGGCTGACTGCCGGGGATTGGGTCTACATGGGCGCGCCGACCCCGAGGCTCTACAACCACACCGAGGACCCAGGAGAGGTCGTGGACCTCATCGACGTGGAGACGGGCAGGGCGGTGGAGCTGGCGGCCCTCTTGGATCAACGGCGACAGGAACTCGCCGAGGATGCACTGGATACCAAGCGCGAGATCGTGGCGCCCGAGGTGTCGGCCCGGTTGGCCGCCCTGGGGTACATGGGAACGGCCGACTCATTGGTCGACCCGCGGTCCCTGCGCATCGATCCCAAGCTTGCAGACCCCTGGGACATGATGGGGGTGGCCGACCTCATGAACGAGGCCAACAACCTGCTGGATGCCAAACAGCTTCCGGTGGCCATCGCGCTGTACAAAAGGGCCCGAGAGCAGGATCCCAGAAACGCGGAGCTGCCGCGACGGCTGGTGATCGCCTACCTCCAGGCGGGTGACTTCGACAGTGCAAAGAATGAACTCGACCGTCTGCTGGTGATGGCGCCCGACAGTGTCGGCACCCAGGTGGCACTGTCCGATTACTATCGCCGTTCCGGTCAGAGCCAATTGGCGGTGGAACCGCTGAAACGTGCCATCGAGCTCGATCCCAACAATCTGGCCACCTACCAGGTTCTGGCCTGGCTCCAGGATCATCTTGGTCAGACCGACGCTGCCATCGACACCTACCGTGAGATCCTCGAACGATCGCCGGAGGACACCTCTGCGCTCAACGCGTTGGCGGTGAATCTCTTCCGCGCCGGCAAGGTGGAGGAGCCCGTGGCCTTGCTCGAGCGGGCACTCGTTTCGCAGCCTTTCTACCCGCCCGGCTATCTCAACCTCGCGGTGATCGAGCACGATCGCGGCGATCACGAGGCGTCGCTCCGTCTTACCGAACGGGCCTTGAAAATGAGACCGAGGTATCTCCGGGCCCTCGAGCTCGAGGCCATGAACCTGGAGGCGTTGGGAGACGCGTCGGCAGGCGCGGCCTGGCGTCACGTCTTCGATGAGGCGAGAGACGACGACACCAGGGATCGATCCGCGGCCGCCCTCGAGCGCCTCGGTGAGAAGCCTCCGGTCTGAACCAAACGCCGCGAATAGATCAGGGCCGTCGAGCCCGCTGATCTCGGGCGGCTGCTCGGCGATTCGCTTTCGCGTTGTTACACTCCCGAGCTGAAGGCGAAGCGATGGCGGGCGATCGCCGCTGCGCTCGTCCGCCGAGGAGGTCTCGTCGATGAAATCTCTGTGGTTGGCGTCTGCCCTGGTAGGCCTGGTGATGTTCGGTTGTGGGGAGGACACAAAGATGCCGCCCGTAGCGAAGACTGTTCCGCACGAGCTCGAGACCCATGGGGACGTGCGGGTGGACCCCTACTACTGGTTGCAGCAGCGAAACGATCCCGAGGTTCTGGCCTACCTGGAGGCGGAGAACGCCTACACCGATGCGGTGATGGCGGACAGTGCCGAACTGCAGGACACCCTGTTCACCGAGATCAAAGGGCGGATCAAGCAGAATGATGACACCGTGCCCGTCCCATACCGGGGGAGCCACTACTACACACGATACGTGGATGGCCAGGGATACCCGATCCACTGCAGAAAGGTCGGGAACCTGAAGGCCGCCGAGGAAGTGCTGCTCGACGTCAACCAGGTGGCTGCCGGGCACGAATTCTGCTCTGTCAGCGGCCAGAAGATAAGTCCCGGCGGCGGTGTTCTCGCCTACCCGG
Source organism: uncultured Holophagae bacterium (assembly GCA_963797055.1). Classification (GTDB taxonomy): domain Bacteria; phylum Acidobacteriota; class Thermoanaerobaculia; order Thermoanaerobaculales; family Sulfomarinibacteraceae; genus FEB-10. Next base: position 145,943 of record CAWCOD010000018.1, on the reverse strand, counting down.
TGGATCATGTTGGTCGTCGCAAGTACACGATCCGGTTCAGGAACCTCGCCACCGGCGACGACCTGCCGGACACCATTCATGAGGTGACGTCCGATCTGGTGTGGGCCAACGACGACCGGACCCTCGTTTATGTCAAACAGGACCCCGTCACCCTTCGGGCGTTCCAGGTCTATCGCCATGTTCTCGGAACCGACCCCTCTGGCGACGAACTGATCTTCGAAGAGGCGGACGAGACCTTCAGCGTAGCTGTTCGGAAGACGCGCTCGGAACGTTTCATCGTGATCGAATCGGAACAGACTCTCAGCACGGAGGTCAGGGCCCTGGACGCGGACAATCCGGGCACGACGCCTTTCGTCATCCAACCACGGGAGCGCGGTCACGAGTACCACGTGGCTCACCAGGATGATCGTTGGCTGATCAGAACCAACCTCGAGGCCGCCAACTTCCGGCTGATGGAGGCTCCGCTGGACGGTCCGGGCCGGGAGAACTGGCGCGAACTGGTCCCGGATCGAGATGATGTCTTTCTGTCCGGTGTGGATGCCTTTGCCGACTTCCTCGTCCTGACGGAGCGGAGGAACGGTCTGCGCCGTCTCCGGGTGCTCCCGGCGGGTGACGGCGAGCCCTACGAGATCAGCTTCGACAATCCCGCCCACGTGGTATGGGTCGCCGAAAATCGCGAATACGACAGCCCGGTTCTTCGCTTCGGCTTCGAGTCTCTGAATACCCCCGAATCGATCTTCGCACTTGATACCGCGACCCGTGAACGCACTCTGCTCAAACGGAAGGAAGTGCTCGGGGGCTTCGACCCGAACGACTATGTGGTCGAGCGTATCTGGGCACCGGCTCGCGACGGGATCGAGGTGCCCGTCTCTGTAGTGCACCGGCGCGGTCTGGCCCGTGATGGCTCCCACCCGGTGCTGCTCTACGCATACGGGTCCTACGGTTTGAGCACCGATCCCTGGTTCAAGCCGGAGGTCATCAGCCTGCTCGATCGGGGCTTCGTCTACGCCATTGCCCACGTCCGGGGTGGTCAGGAGCTGGGCCGGTGGTGGTACGAGGACGGCAAGTTGCTCCGCAAGAAGAATACCTTTAACGATTTCGCCGACAGCGCGCGATGCCTGGTGGACGAGGGATTCACGGTGCCAGGATTGATCTTTGCCCGCGGCGGCTCGGCCGGTGGCCTCCTGATGGGAGCCATATCGAACATGGCGCCGGGTCTTTTCGGAGGGATCATCGCCGACGTCCCATGGGTCGATGTTGTGACCTGCATGCTCGATCACTCGATACCGCTCACCACCTCGGAGTTCGACGAGTGGGGCAACCCCGAGGATCAGGAGTATTACGACTACATGCTGTCCTACTCGCCCTACGACAACGTGGAGGCGAAGGACTATCCCCACATGCTGGTGACCGCCGGGCTGCACGACTCCCAGGTCCAGTATTGGGAGGCCGCCAAGTGGGTGGCCAAACTGCGGGCCACCAAGACCGACGACAAACTCCTGCTGCTGAAGACCGACATGAACTCTGGGCACGGCGGCCCATCAGGCCGATACAACAGCTATAAGGAGACGGCCCTGGTCTACGCCTTCATCCTCAACGCCTTGGAAGGCTGATCTGGGCCCGGGTCATTCCATGGCATCGATGATGGCGTTGAAGGTCGGGCTGGGACGCATCGCTGATTCTGCCATGGCGTCATCGGGGAGGTAATACCCACCGATATTCACCGGATTGCCTTGTGCGGCCAGGAGTTCTTCCGTGATCTTGAACTGGGCGTCCGCGAGATCCCGGGCCACCCCGGCGAACCGGGCCTGCAGTTCCAGGTCCCTGGTCTGAGCTGCCAGTGCTTCCGCCCAGTACAGAGCCAGATAGAAGCTGCTGCCCCGATTGTCGATTTCATTGACCTTGCGGGAGGGGAGCCTCCCATTCTCGAGGTACATGGCGATGGCCTCGTCGAGAGTGTCGGCGAGGATCTGCGCCCGATCGTCGCCGGTCTTCTCGGCGATCAGCTCGAAGGACGGGACCAGAGCGGAGTACTCGCCGAGGGAATCCCAACGCAGGTGGCCCTCCTTGTTGAACTGCTGGACGTGTTTGGGAGCCGAGCCGCCGGCGCCGGTTTCGAAGAGTCCGCCGCCGTTCATGAGCGGCACGATGGACAGGACACGTGCGCTGGTGCCGAGTTCGAGAATCGGGAACAGATCGGTCAGGTAGTCACGAAGGACGTTGCCGGTAACCGAGATCGTGTTTTCACCGCGGCGGATTCTCTCCAAAGAGAATTTCATGGCGTCCACCGGTTTCATGATCCGAATGTCGAGACCGGTGGTGTCGTGTTCCGGTAGGTAGGCGTTGACTTTCTTGATGATCTCGGCATCGTGCCCCCGCTCTTCATCCAACCAGAAGATGGCGGGCGATCCGGTGGCGCGGGCCCTGGTGACAGCCAGTTTGACCCAGTTTTTGATTGGGGCGTCCTTGGTCTGACACATCCTGAAGATGTCGCCGGTCTCCACCGGCTGTTCGAGGATGGTGGCGCCCGAGGCGTCGACCACGCGGAAAGTTCCGGCAGACGGTGCCCCGAAGGTCTTGTCGTGGGAGCCGTACTCCTCGGCCTTCTGGGCCATCAGACCCACGTTCGCCACGTTGCCCATGGTGGCGGGATCGAATTGGCCGTTGGCCTTCGCGTTTTCGAGGATCTCCGAGTACATGGTGGCGTAGCAGCGATCGGGAACCATGGCGATGCAGTCCTGCAGTTGGTCGTCCTTGTTCCACATCCTGCCGCCGTCACGGACCACGTTGGGCATGGAGGCGTCGACGATGATGTTGTTGGGCACGTGCAGGTTGGTGATGCCCTTGCGCGAGTCCACCATGGCCAGGTCGGGTTGGGTTTGGTACACGGCATTGATGTCAGCCTCGATTTCCGTCTTCTTCTCGGCGGGGAGGCGGTCGAGTTTTTCGAGTACATCGGCGAGGCCGTTGTTGACGTTGGCGCCGATCTCCTCGAGTACCTCGGCGTGTTTGTCGAGCGCCTCTTTGTAGAAGACCGACACGCAGTGACCGAACATGATGGGATCCGAGATCTTCATCATGGTCGCCTTGAGGTGGAGGGACAGCAGCACACCGTCCTCCTTGGCCACCTCGATCTGCTCGGCGTAGAAAGCGCGGAGGGCGGCGACATTCATCACAGCCGTGTCGATGACTTCGCCGTTCTGGAGGGCCAGACCCTCTTTCAGGACCGTAGTCGAACCATCGTCGCCGATGAACTCGATCTTCACCTCGGTGGGCCCGCTCATGGTGGCGGAGGTCTCGCTCGCGTAGAAGTCCTTGTCGTTCATGTGGGCGACCCGGGACTTGGAACCGGATTCGGGCCACGGCTTCATCATCTTGTGGGGGTATTTCTGGGCAAAGGCCTTGACCGCCGCCGCCGGCCTGCGGTCCGAGTTGCCCTCGCGAAGGACCGGATTCACCGCCGACCCGAGGCAGACGGCAAACCTCTTCTGGAGGGCCTCCTCCTCGTCGTTTTCGGGCTCTTCCGGGTAGTTGGGAATGTCGTAACCCTTGTCCTGTAGCTCCTTGATGGCGGCCTGAAGCTGGGGGATGGACGCGCTGATGTTGGGTAGTTTGATGATATTGGCCTCGGGGGTCTTGGCCAACTCACCGAGCTGGGTCAAAAAGTCCGGGATCTTCTGATCTTCGGTCAGATTGTCCGGGAAATTGGCAATGATTCTGCCGGGCAACGAAATGTCTCGTGTCTCGACCTCGATGCCGGTGCCCTTGGTGTAGGCCTGAACGATGGGAAGCAGGGAATAGGTCGCCAGAGCCGGCGCCTCGTCGATCTTTGTCCAGATGATCTTCGATGTTTTCATGATCCACCCTTGGGAAAAAATTCACGTGCGGCGACGCGTTGGGATTCTAGCTGTTCCGCCATCTGTTGTCAGGCCCTTCCATAACTGTTTTTCTGAACCCGGTTGCAGCGGATATACTGGGAAACTCGAAAAAACCAGCCAGGATGGTGAGTTCATGGTGGCAAAGCCGAAAAAGAAGGCGCAAGTGGCGGATCCGAGACTCTTGGAGGGTTCCACTTCCAGGATTCGCACAGTGGTCGAGAAGGTCGAGCCCTCGGGTGAGGATTTGACGATCAGCGATCTGGTTTCGGCGGTGCATGAGGGCATGAAGAAGAAGGACCGCAAAGAACTGATGGACGCGGCCCTCACCAAGTATTTCCGAGCCGAGATTCTCAAGCCGTACCAGGCCGAGCTGATCAAGCTTCAGCAGCACCTCGAGCGCACTCGAAAGAAGGCCATCATCCTGTTTGACGGACGGGACGCATCCGGCAAGGGTGGCACTATCCGACGGGTGGTGCGCTATATGAATGAGAAACGCTACCGCGTCATCGCGCTGGGGAAACCGACGGTGCAGCAGCGGACCGAACTGCACATGAAGAGGTATATCGAGAACTTCCCCCACGCCGGAGAGACTGTGCTCTTCGATCGAAGCTGGTACAACCGCGCCCTGGTGGAACCGGTGATGGGTTTTTGTACCAAGGACCAGTACAAGCGATTCATGGACAAGGTCGTGGGCTATGAAGATCGGATCATCGCCGATGGGAAGACGGTGCTCATCAAGCTCTATTTTTCAGTGTCCAAGAGCGAGCAAGCGGTCCGTTTCAACAAACGCAAGAACGATCCCTTGCGGCAGTGGAAGCTGAGCGAGGTCGACCTTCAGGCTCAGGACCTGTGGGATGAATTCACGCAGATGAAGTACAAGTTGCTCAAGAAGACCCACACCCCGGCGACACCGTGGTTTGTCATTCGCTCCGACGACAAGGCCCTGTCCCGGCTCGAGACCATCAAACTGATCCTGAATCAGATGAGGTACTCGGGGCGAAGCCGGACCCTCGATTTTTCGCCGAACCCGGATATTGTCATCACTGGCGACAGGGAACTCAAGATCATGCAAAAGCAGAAACGAAAATTCGGTAAGTTCATTCGATGACAGAGGGCTTATCCCATAATGACGGCAGCGAGGAAAACATGAGTAGACCTTCCAAGAAGTCACCGAAATCAAGTGGATCGGATGTCGAGCCGGGCCCTGAACCTGTGAAAGTCAAGCTTCGGGAACACACGGCTTTCAAACATAGCGCTCAGAACAAGAAGAACGGAGTCCCGGTCTGGGTGAAGGAGTCCACCCTCGACTATGAACGGCAGCTCCACGACCTCCAAATCGAGCTCATGAAAATGCAGTCCAAGGTCCGGGCGGACGGAATGCGCATGGTCATGCTCTTCGAGGGGCGCGACGCGGCCGGCAAGGGTGGGACCATCAAACGCTTCACCGAGCACATGAACCCTCGGGGAGCTCGGGTGGTTGCGCTCGAGAAACCAAACGACAGAGAACGAACCCAGTGGTACTTCCAGCGTTACGTCGCTCACCTGCCCGCAGCGGGCGAGATCGTGTTCTTCGATCGTTCCTGGTACAACCGCGCCATGGTCGAGCCGGTCATGGGGTTTTGCACCGACGAGGAGAACAAGCGGTTTCTCAAAGACGTACCCATGTTCGAACAGATGCTGGTCAAGGACGGCATCAAACTGTTCAAATTCTATTTTTCGGTGTCCAAGAAGGAACAACTTCGTCGTTTCAGATCTCGCCACGGCGACTTGCTCAAACACTACAAGATTTCGCCGGTTGACGAACAGGCGCAGAAACTCTGGGACCAGTACACGGTGAAGAAATTCCAGATGCTGTCAGAGACGAACCGCACCGTCGCGCCTTGGACCATCGTGCGCTCGGACATCAAGAAACTGGCTCGCCTCAACTGCATCAAGTACGCGTTGTCACAGATCGACTACACCGACAAGGGGCCGGCGGAACTGCTCGAGGTGGACCCCGACATCATCATCTCAGGCATCGACGAGCTCAAGATGATGGAGGACAACCTGATGAAGCCCAAGTCGTTGCCGGGCTAACCCGCACTTCTCACCGAGTGTCTGCTGCGGGCGGCGAATCGCGGCCATCTGTCGTGCTTTTCGCGAATCGTGCTCCTCAACGTAGTGCGACTACGCCTGCGTCGCCCGATCCGCTGAAAACCCAACATCCGACCACCCTTCGCCGCCCTCGTGACGAAACCCGGTGAGAAGTGCGGGCTAATCGTCCTCTTCCACGGGAAGACGTCGCCCCGACGCTCTCCGAGGACCGTGAATCGCGGGCTCGATGTCGAGGATCCAGAGCTCGCTGTTGCCGGTGCGATCCGAAGAAAAGGCGATACGCTGACCGTCCGGTGACCAACAGGGGTAGAGGTCGTCGCCCGGGTCGTCGGTGAGTTGGATGGCTGTGCCGCCATCTGCGGCGGCAATCCAGAGGTCCCAGTTGCCGCTTCGCTGCGACATGAACGCGATCCACTTCCCGTCCGGAGACCACGAGGGGCCGGCATCGAAGGCAGGATGAGCCGTGACCTGCCGTGCCGCGCCTCCGTCTGACGGGATGGTCCACAGATTTCTGTCTCCATCTCGGTTCGACCCGAACGCGATCCATCGCCCGTCCGGAGAGCCCTCGGGACCAGCATCTTCGGCGGGGTTTGTCGTCACCTGGATCGCGGCGCCGCCGGTCGACGGGATGGTCCAGATCTCCCAATTGCCGCTGCGGTTCGAGTCGAAGGCGATCCGGGCGCCGCCGTGTGACCAACCGAGGCTCTCGTCTCGAAATGGGCTGGTGGTGATCTGGGTGGGCTCTCCGCCAGCGGCCGGGATCGTCCAGATATCCTGGTTGCCGCTCCGCTCCGACTCGAAGGCGATGGTGGTTCCGTCGGGAGACCAGCAGGGGTGCATGTCCGGCCGCAATCCCGAGGTGAGCTGCGTGGGTTCGCCGCCATCAATGGGCATGACCCACAGATGATCCCGCCCGTCGCGGTCCGAGGTGAAGACCAGGCTCGAACCGTCGGGTGACCAGCAGGGATCCCAGTCACGGGCATCGTGGAGGGTGACCTGAGTCAACGAGTCAGCGTCGGCAGCGTGGCCCGGCAGCCCCATCGACAGGACGAGGCCCATCCCGAAGAGAGCCATCAATCTCCAGGGGTTTTGTTCCAAGTCTCCCCCCCCGCTCGGCGAATCATCAACATAGATCCTCGGTCTTGATACGACCGCCACCCCCATGGGTTGCCCATGGGAGCCCGCCAAGGTCCGCTGTTGGCGGCTGGCCTATTTCCTATTCCAACCACTCCAGATGCGTCCCTGGGCGTGCGTCCGGCCCACCGGTGGTTTCCGGTTGAAGGACCCATTGGACGTGCTAGCTTCGGCCACGCGGTTGTCGAGCACCTCAGTCAGCTTTGCTGGCCATCGAGGCCGGGCTGATATCACCGGCCGAGAACCGACGGGAGTCAACTATGGTCACTCTCCTCGATGGTGGAATGGGTTACGAACTCAAGCTCCGTGGGGTGGCGGTGCCCTCCCACACCGAATCGATCTGGTCGGCCTTGGCCCTGGTCGAAGATCCCAAAGCGGTGGTGGATGTGCACGCCGCCTACATCGAGGCGGGCGCCGATGTCCTGACCATCAACAACTACTCGGTCACGCCGAATCTCCTTGCCCGTGAAGGCATGGCACATCGCGTGGAGGAGCTGACCGATGTGGCGGTGGACCTCGCCGAGCAGGCGTGCGCACTGACCGGACGCCGTCCTCGGCTGGCCGGGTCATTTCCTCCGCTGGAAACCAGCTATCGTGCGGACCTCATCAAGGAGCGAGACGAGGTCCTCGAGGGATATGGCAGGATCGCCTCGGTGCTGGCACGACGAGTCGACCTCATCATCTGCGAAACCCTGGCGAGCGCCCACGAGGCCGCGTGGGCATGCGAGGTTGCGTCTGAAACCGGCTGCGATTACTGGGTCAGCTGGACGCTGCAGGGCACCCGACTGAACACCCTGCCAAGCGGCGAGAGCCTTGCCGATGCGGTGGCGGCGCTGGGTGATCTCAAACCCTCCGCCTACCTGGTGAACTGCTGTGGGGCCAACTTTGTGACCGCCGCGATCCCAGAGCTGGCGCGGCTGACCGCCGGTCCGGTGGGTGGCTATGCCAACGCCGAGTACGTCGCCCCGGGTGAGGGCCATGCCGGAGTCGAGGATGATTCCGAGGCGGCACAGAGTCGGGCGGCGACCCCCCTTGACCCTGAGGCCTACTCGTTGGTGGTCCGGCGGTGGCTGGCTGAGGGGGCGGCAATCGTCGGCGGCTGCTGCGGAACCCGACCGGCCCACATTCGTCGCCTCAGGGAGATGTTGGTGTAACCCGGTCCTCTACATCGCCTGCAGGTAGACCTCGACCACTTCCTTCGGCGAACGCACCGGGCGCGGGTTGGTCATGGTGGCCAGGTCCTCCACCGCCAGCTGTGCGCAGGCCTCCAACCCCGACTCGGGGACATGGACCGCCCTCAGCTTGGTGGGGTGCCCGGTCCGTTCCAGCAGAAAAGCCACCGCGTCCGCCGCCGCGAGGGCCATGGCCGCGTCGTCTCGCCCGTCCCGCTCGCAACCCAGTGCTTCGGCCACCCGTACGAGTTGCGGCGTCGCGGCGGGCTGGTTGAAGCGCATGACGTGGGGCAGCAGAATGCCGTTGCCGATCCCGTGGGGTACGCCGTGGCGGGCGCCGAGCGCATGGCTCATGCCGTGCACCAAGCCGACTTGCGCCACCGAGAACGCCCATCCCGCCATGGTCGAAGCCTGTTGCATCAGGACACGAGCTTCGAGGTCGCCGGGGTCGTCGGTCACCAGCGGCAGGTTGATCGCGATCATGCGGATCGCCTGCAACGCCAGCCCTTCGCTGATGGGGTTGGCCTGACGTGAAACCACGGCCTCGATGGCGTGGGTCAGCGCGTCCATGCCGGTGGAGGCGGTCAGCAGGGGCGGCAGACCGACGGTGAGCTGCGGATCGAGGATCGCCACCGGCGGTATGATCCGGTCATCGACGATGTAGACCTTGCGGCCGCGATTGGCGTCGCGGATGACCGCGCAGTTGGTCACCTCGCTGCCGGTGCCGGCGGTGGTGGGGATTGCAAGCAGCGGCAGCGGATCGGTGGACAGAAGCTGGATGCCCACCGCGTCCATCGCCTTGGCTTGTCGCCCCTCCGAGAGAACCACCACCGCAGCCTTGGCGGTATCGAGAACGCTGCCGCCGCCGAGCGCGACGACGCAGTCGGCATCAACAGCCCGGCCGTGGTCCGCGCAGGCGTCAATGACCTCCAGTCCCGAGTCCTGGGGGACGTCGAGGAACTCCCCGGCGAGCAGCGAGCCCAACGCTCCCCGCACGATGTCGGTCAATCCGGCCTCGTTGACTCCCGCGTCGCTGATGAGCAGCGCTCGCCGGCAGCCCAGCCGTTGATCGACGAGAACTCCCGCCATCGCGGCCCGCCCTGCGCCGATTTCGAGATGGGTTGGACCGGACCAGGCGAAGGAGGTCGTGCGCGGGTATTTGAGAAGCAGGCGGTTGCCCGGTCGGTGGATGGGGTGTCCTTCCGCTCCCAGGTGAACGTGCTTGATCTCGGTGAACTCCGCCAGCCCGTAGTGCCCCAGCTCGCGACCGGTCCCGCTTTGCTTGTAGCCGCCAAAGGGCGCCAGGTCGCTGAAGACGTGATAGTCGTTGATCCACAGCGTCCCGGTGCGCACCTGCTCGGCGACGCGCTGCGCCCTTTCGAGATCACGGGACCAGATTCCGCCGGCCAGGCCATAGGTGGATGCGTTGGCGATGGCGATGACCTCGTCCTCGTCGTGGTAGCGCACCACGCTGAGCACGGGGCCGAAGATCTCCTCCTGCGCGATCCGCATGGAGTTGTCCACGTCGCCAAAGATCGTGGGTGAATAATAGAAGCCGTTTTCGAATCCCTCGATCTCGACCCGTTCGCCGCCGGTGACCACGGTCGCCCCTTCGTCGCGACCGATGGCCACGTACTCCTCCACGGTTCGACGTTGTTTGGCGGACACAAGCGGGCCCATCTTGGTCGCTGGGTCGAGCTGGTATCCCACCCGGATGCCCTCGGTGCGCTGGATGAGCGCATCCATGAACTCGTCGTAGCGCGAATCGGGCAGCAGGAGCCGGGTACCTGAGGTACACACCTGTCCCGAATGGAGAAAAGTCGCGAGGATCGCTCCGTCCACCGCCGAGTCGAGATCGGCGTCCTCCAGCACGATGTTCGCGCTCTTTCCCCCGAGCTCGAGGGTGGTTTTCTTGATCGTGCCGGCGGCCATGGTCATGATGCGGCGGCCAACCTCGGTGGATCCGGTGAAGGCGATCTTTGCCACCCGGTGGTCGGCCACCAGCGCCTCGCCGAGTTCTGAGCCTGAGCCGGTGACGATGTTGATCACGCCGGGCGGGACGTTGCTTTCCACGATGATCTTCGCCAGGGCCAGGGTCGCAACCGGCGTATCCGATGCCGGTTTGAGGACCACTGTGTTGCCCATTAGCGCCGCCATTGTGATCTTCCAGATCGCCATCAACAAGGGGAAGTTCCACGGCACGATGGCGACGCATACTCCCATGGGTTCGCGACGCACCAGATGACGGGCGCGGATGAAGGGGTCACCCGCGTCACCGATCTCCTCGACCCACGGGAAATCCCGCATGGCGTAACGGGCCAGGTTTCGCATCAGCCGAGCGCCGAGAAAGACATCGCCCCCGGTGCGCTTGAGAGTTCCGCCGCTGTCCCGCGCCTCGAGCACGGCCAGGTCGCGCAGGTTATCGGTCATCCGATCGGCGAGGTCCATCATGACCCGCGCCCGCTCCTCGACGGGTCTGCGGCTCCAGGTCTCAAACGCGCGGTGGGCGGCCGTGACGGCATCCGCGCCGTCCTCCGCCCCGCCCAGAGACAACTCCGCTATGGGCTTTCCAGTGCCGGGATCGATGGACCGGGTGGTCCTGTCGCTGCGCGCCCCGACGAGTTCGCCTCCGATCAACATCCGAAAGGACTGCATATTGGTACTCCTGCAGGCTCGAAAAGCAGTGTAGAGAGGGGAGTGGGAATCGGTCAATCGAAGTGATCGGTGAGTTCTGCCTTCACGTTGATACAAATCTGCCCTGGCCGTGGAGTCCACAGCGCCAAATGCGAACTCACGCTCTCGGATTCACTCTTCGGTGATCGGCACCACGTCATCCTCACCGGGGACAGGGCGCAGAAAGCCGGTGCAACCAGGTATCTTGAAGGCGCTGATTCGAGTGCGCCAGGTCCGATGGCCCCGATGTCTCGACGTATTCCCCGGTGAACCAGAAGGTGCAGTTGTCCGTCGGGATCCACCTCCATGGAGGAGTAGTCGCCCCAGGCCGCAAGCCCGTCGACGTAGCCGCTGCCGTCGATCTGAGTCGCCTCCTCGACGAAGTGCGGACTATCCACCGGCCGGATCGTGTAACGCAGCGATGGGTAGATTCCGGCCGTCCGCGTTCGACGACGTTGTAACCCATGGCCATGTTGCCGCTGCCATCGAGGGCGACGCTGCCCATCCACCGGTGCGAGCTGTCTGGGGCGAAAGTCCCCTGATAGGCGATCGACCAGGGACCGCCGGCGCTGCGCCGCAGCTCGAACCATCGCAGCGCAGCGTGCCGTCCCTCAGCGACGGCGTTGACCGTCCATACCCCCACCATGGCTTCGTAGCGGCCGAGGTTGCGGTACTGCAACCGCTGCATGGGCAGCCAGGACAGGCTGTCGATCTTCTGCTCCGTGCCCGGCTGTTCGAGGCACTCGCCGCGCTCCGTCCGATCACACACCGTCCAGTTGAATTCAGCGAACTCGGGTGGCGTGAAGCTGTGGATCTGGGTCCAGCTCGATTGGGCCGGATTGTCCCAATCGACGGCAAACTCGTACACGTCGAGGGTGTCCACGGGCGTTCCCGGGATGAAGTAGTCCTCACCGCCGTCGCGGAAGGTGTAGAAGATACCCGGGGACCCGGCCGGTGCCGCCCGCCCGCCGTCGAGATCGGCGGGCATCATGAAGTTCGGGTTCCCGCTGAACATCCGGGCGGGGCGCGGGGCGGTGCCCGCGAGCAGGCTTTCTCGGTCGAGGGCATAGACGTCAAAGGTCCCCAGTGGTCCGGGATTGGTGCTCATGAAATATGCGTTGTGAACCGGATCCGGCCACACCCCGATTTTCGGATAGTCCGGGATGCCCACGGTCTGGACCTCGTAGAGGAAATACTCCGCTGTGGGATCTCCGCTGGTGGAGACCGCGATGCATGTGGCGAGTCCAAGGTCCGAGGTAAATGCGAGATGGGTGAGAATCCACCGATCGGCCGCCTCGTCGTAGACGATGATCGGGTCGGCGTAAAGGTCGCTCTCGCAATAACTCCCGCTGTCGGCGTAGAGCTCATTGGTGGCGATGGGATCGGTGAGCGGGACTCCCTGCTTGTCGAAGATCCGGATGGAGACGTTGACCGCCTGGAAGTAGTGGTTAGGTCCCACCGCGCCCTCGGAATCCGGTGGTCCCATGATGGTCGAGGGCAGGCCGTCGAAGTCCACCGTGAGACCAGGCGTCAACGGAGTTCCAAGGGCTGGTGGATGGCTATCAAGGGCGAGAGGGTCGTCGATTCTGGCGGATCTGTGGCCGGGAGCAGCCCCGGTCGTGTCGATCCGTTCATGGGCTGATGGGGCATTCAGATCCAACTCGAACAACGACCGTTTGGGCGCACCGGAAGGGTCGTAGGGCGGAAGGTCCCGAAGCGATGCGCTCGTGCCGCGGAAGACCGTGGCGATGAGGAAGGGGTTGGTCCGCGATTCGCCGGGAGGTATCGCCGGCGCTTCGGCGTTCTTCGGTCTCAACGTGACGGCCTGCAGTGCAACACCTCGTCCGGCTCCTGTCCCATCGCTTGAAGGTGGGACGGGCCTGTGGGATGTTGCCCCGAGAAATCTCAGATTCCTGGGGACGCCGCCGGTGCGCGAAACCATGGCGATCCGCGGCGTCTGAACTGTGCCGTCGATGACGACCTCGATCTCGCTGGATTCGAAGAAGGCCGTCAGTTCCTCAAATAACACAGCCTGGTTTCCTTTTCCTGCAACGCCCGCACCAATAACCAGTTCGAATCGTCCTCCTTCACAGGAAACCCCTGAGTGGGTCTCCACATAACGGGGTCGTTCCGAGTCACCGTCAAAAAACCGCAACACGATCTCGTGGGAGCCCGAAAGCGGTTTTCCGTCAGAATCCACTGCGTATCCCGGGTACGGGATTTCGGCTGCGCCCGCCGGGAGAGGCCATAAGCGTCGGGTGGAGAGCGAAGACCCCGGCGACCAGCACGAATCCGACCAAAAGCGCCTGTTTCATCTCGATTCTCCTGCTGTTGGTGCTCGTTGGGAAGTGTACGCCAGAATCCGTTCAGGTCCCCTCTCTCACGGCCACCACCAATGGGAGAAACCTGCTCGGGAATGGAATAGACCCTCGTGACCGGGTCGTTGGGATGGGTGTACAGGTTGCTGTGTCACAAGGCGATGCATGGAGATCGGGTCGCTCGTCGGGGCGGAAATCCAAAGGAGAAAGCGATGATCAAAGCATGGGCGGCATTCGAGGCTGGTGGCGAGCTCAAACCCTTCGAGTACGACCCGGGACCTCTCGGGCATGACGAGGTCGAGATCGCGGTGGAAAACTGTGGGATCTGTCACAGCGACTTGAACATGATCGACGACGATTGGGGGATGGCCGAGTTTCCGCTGGTTCCCGGTCACGAGGTGGCCGGCAGGGTCGCCAAGGTCGGCGACGAAGTGACCAATCTCGAAGTCGGCGAGCGGGTCGGCTTGGGTTGGCACGCGGGCTACTGCATGACCTGCTCCTCATGTATGGGGGGCGACCACAACCTCTGCGCCGCCGGCCAGGGGACCATCGTCGGCCGCCACGGCGGCTTCGCCGACCGGGTGCGGGCCCACGCCGCCGCCGTCATTCCGCTGCCCGATGAGGTCGACTCCGCTTCCGCCGGACCGCTCTTCTGCGGTGGAATCACGGTTTTCAATCCCCTTGTGCAGTTCGGTGTCAAGCCCACCGACCGGGTGGGGGTCATCGGCATCGGCGGTTTGGGCCACATGGCCCTGCAATTTGTCAACGCCTGGGGTTGCGAGGTGACGGCCTTCACTTCGAGCGACGCCAAGAAGGCCGAGGCGATGGAGATGGGAGCTCACCGGACCATCAACTCCAGAGATCCCGACCAAATCGAAGCGGTCGCAGGGCAGTTCGATCTGATCCTCTCCACCGTCTACGCAAAGATGGACTGGAACGCCTACATCGCCGCCCTGAGGCCCAAGGGCCGGCTGCACCTCGTGGGAGCGGCTCTCGAACCACTGGATCTCGGTGCGTTCCCGATGATCGTCGGCCAGCGATCGGTCTCAGGTTCTCCGGTGGGGAGCCCGGTGACCATCGCCACGCATGCTCGAGTTTGCCGCCCGGCACGACATCAAGCCCGTCATCGAGACCTTCCCGTTGGACCGGGTCAACGACGCAATTGAGCATTTGCGGAGTGGCAAGGCCCGCTATCGGATCGTGCTCAGTTCGTAGTCGTCATTGCAGCGGACGATCGAATCACGTGTCCCATAAGCTCGTACGGGCACCGTTGAGGGTCGAGGTGGCGGCCACAATATCCTGTCGGCGCCCGGTCAGCGGGCGTTCGCCCGACTCGGGATCAGCTTCTTTGACCTGGGCAGATACCGGTTGTTGCTGACGAAGCGCATGTCCTCGATGGTGTAGAAGGCTCTGGGGTTGTGGGACTTGATGATGTTGACGACCTCGGTGACGGTGCTGCGCTTCAGAATCACGAACAGGATCCCGACCTCGCCGTCGCGACCCTGACCGGCCACGGAGGTCACCGGGAACCCTCGTTTCCTCAGGTCATCGATCAGACCGCTGGCATCGGTTCGGGTGACGACTCTGATCAGCTCGTACCCCAGGGCCAGCTTTTCCTCGATGCGCATGCCGATATAAGTGCCGAGGCCGAATCCACTGGCATACGCGACATATGCCGTCCAGTTGTCGAGGTTGACCATGACCCTGGAGATGGTGATGACCCAGACCAGGGACTGGAAAAAGCCGATCACCGGCGCGTAGTTTCGATAGCCCTTGGCCACCATGATCAGCCGAATGGTGTCCATCGAAACGTCCACAACTCGTGCCAGGAGGATCAACATCGGCAGAATCAGGTAATCGAAGAGGACAGGTTCCATGGGGGCTCAATCCAAATCTAGGCGGGTGTTCTGGTTGTTGTTTCTTACGAACGTTCCGAGTGTGGCGGGGGGAGGGTCATGGCGCGATTTTCGATTCTCCCGCTCGGGTCTCCGCCCGCGGTCGGTGCGCACCATACTCCAGGTGGAGCCGTCGTTCAACACCAGGCGGAAAACCTTGGCCAGGTTGCACCGGGGAAGAACCGGGTTTTTGACGGAGACGGGCGGCGCCGGTGGCGTCAACCGGACGGTTCGCTCAACCGGGGCAGGGATACCTTGGGTACGCCGTGGGGCGGAGGGCTTGGAATCCGCCCGCGAACCGCGGGGCGGCGTGAACCGCCCCGCGACTCGTGAGATATTCGTTTACTGGAACGGTGGGGGTGTTCTCCCCGGGCTCCGCCCGATCAACGTCGGATCCGAGGTGACGTTGTCGTTGACGCTTGCCATGATCCGCCAAGAGGTATTGGATGGGGTGGAGTTGTATCGGACTTGGGCTTGCGCGGTGGAGGTCGTGACATCGCCCATGCCCACCGCGTTGAAGATGTTGTTGATCTGGAAGGAGCCGCGTCCCGTGAACTCGCCGCTCCCGGTTCTGCCGGACTCCGGGTCCCACAGGTTGACCGTCAACACCACCTCGTCGGCGGCGAATGGTGCCGGCATCACGAGCAGGTTGGTGCGGTTGTCGGGGCCGTTCTTGAGGCCGAAGATCGTCTGGGAGCAGCAGCTGGCGCCGGTGTAGATGTTGCCGAACGGCATTTGAGTGCCAAAGGCGCCGCCGTCGGAGCCGCCCACATTGCTGGTCACCAACCGGGCCGCGTCGTAGGTCTGTGCATCGTAGTAGTACATCCCGCCGAGAGAGATCATGCCGGAACCGGTGTTCGGCGCCCCAGTGAGTTCGCGAACGACATTGTCATACATCACGGACTCGAAGGAGTCGAGACGCAGAATGTGCTCGCCGTCGGGGACTCCGGTGGTGTTGGAATTCGAGAAGTACCTGAGGGTCAGATAGAGATTGTGGTAGTAGGGATTGGTGATCCGCAGTTCGCTCTGCCACTGGCTCCCGAAGGCGCCGCTGGCGTCGGCCGCGCCCGGAGCCCATGCCCAGCCGTAGCGGCTTTCGGTGGGAGAGCACCAGCCGTCCACCGACTGATACACGTCACGCACCGGCGTCATTCCGTCGCTCGCGGCAAACCTCAGGCTCCAGTATTTGTAGGCGTGGTCGGGGTCGCCGTAGGGTCCGAGCTGGGGGTAGTAGACCTTCACGAGCAGCTGGTTCCAGCCCTCCCTCAGGCTGACGGGCACCTGGTGGGCTCCCTCGGCGTAGGCGGCCGGGGCGTCCTGGCGGAGGACCTCGTCGCCGTTGAGCCACACCCGGATGCCGTCATCGGCGCCCACCAGCATCACCACATTTTTCGCAGTCGCCGACTCCACCTGTGTCAGGAAGTACTGGACGACCTCCGTATTGTCCGCCGGGGCGTCGAAGTACGCCACATAGACGCGGCCGTCCGACTGCGCCGCGTCAGAGGTGTAGGCCGTCGGCGCGCCGTCGGTACCGCCCAGCGGTGCCCCGGAGCACGACGGCGAGACCGCCGCCTCGTCGATCAGATCGTCATCGAGGGTCCCGTTGACGCCGTAGGAGGGGGTCAGCCAGCGGATGATGAATTGTTCTTCGCAGACGATTCGTAGACCTTCCCCACTGCGGGAGATCGAGCGGCCTTCGGTCGTCCGGCCGGACGATTCTCCCGCCGTCGATATAGGGCTTCTCCGCCGGGCCTTCGGCTCCCGCCGGGTGGCAGAGGGCCACCGCGAGCAGCGCGGCGGCGACTGTGAGTTCATTCGATCGTAGGTTCATCGTGTCCTCCCTTTCACACTGGGAAGCGACACGTCGTCGAAAATCGGGTCACGGAGATGCCAGGATCCTCTGGTGGCTCACGCAAAAGGCGCGGTCTGGCGGCCTCGGTTTGGCCATGGCCGGCGGTGCGAAGGGGCCCCGGGGCGTGTGGCCGCGCGGGCGGTGGCGGTCCTGAGTGGGACGGCTCAGCGGGCTACCCTGGCCGAACTTCTTGCAGGCCCGAGTCGTCATGCCGTTCGCACGCGCAGGTCGCAACCGACTCTTGATTTAGAATGAGGCATGCGACCACGCACGATATGGCGCCCGTCGAGTAGCGCAACGGATCGGGAGTCTCCAGAGGGTTTACCGTGATGCCGGAAGGGATCCGCCGGCTGCTCGTCGTTGTCGTTGCTGCGGTGTTGTCGTCGTGTGGCGGGGAACCAGGAGATGTGGGTGGCATCCCCACCGAGCCGGCAACGGCGACCGATCGTGCGTGGAGGGAGTTGGAGATGACAGACCGAGTGTGCCTGGTGACCGGAGCGACCTCGGGGATCGGCAAGGTGACTGCGAGGGCCCTGGCCGAACAGGGGGCCACCGTTATTGTCGTGAGCCGGAATGAAGGACGGTGCGCCGACACCGTGGACGAGATTCGTGCGTCGACTGGCAATCCCGCCGTCGAGTCCATGGTGGCGGATCTTTCCGATCTGAGCCAGGTGCGCCGGCTCGCGTCCGAGGTCACGAGCCGTTACCCGCGCCTGGATGTCCTGGTCAACAATGCTGGGGGGTATTTTCTGAACCGCCTGGAAACTCCCGATGGGTATGAGATGACGTGGGCACTGAACTACTTGAGCCCGTTTCTGCTGACGCAGCTCCTCCTGCCCTCGCTCGACGCCAGCGACTCGACGCGGATCATCAACGTCTCGTCGGGCGCCCACTCTCAAGGGGTGATCGACTTTGACGACCTCCAGTCCGAGAACGATTATGTGGGTCTGGAGGCCTACGCCCAGTCAAAGCTGGCGCTGGTGATCTTCACCTATGAACTGGCCCGGCGGCTCGAGGGCAGCTCGGTCACCGTCAACGTGCTTCACCCGGGCCAGGTGGCGACGAATTTCGGTCGCAACAACGGCCTGCTGAGGTTCTATGTCCGGCGGCTGGTCAAACGAAACGAACTCAGCCCCGAAGAGGGCGCACAGACGAGTATCTACCTGGCGACTTCACCCGAGGTGGAAGGGGTCACAGGGAAGTACTTTGTCAAAAGCAAACCCAAGAAATCATCCGGAAGCTCGTACGATCTCGATCTCGCGGCCCGTCTGTGGCAAGTCAGTGTGGAGATGACTCGGGGCGCCACACCAATAGACATCGACTAGCCCGCACTTCTCACCGGGTTTCGTCACGAGGGCGGCCTCCAATGACATGAGACCACTGGTTCGTGCTGCCGAACAAGAACCCGTCGGCGAAGAGAGGGGCGGGGCAGGTTGCGACAAAGACCTCGATACTGCCGTCCGGGTTCTGGCCGGTCAAGTCCGCGGTGGACCGGACGGATATGATCTCGCCGTTGGTCTGCACCCTTCCCAAGTTGAGCCCGTTGGTGGCCAGGATCTGGGTCTTTGAAGTGCCGAGGTCGTGAACCACGATGACGCTGCCCTGTAGGGCGCCGACCCTCGTTCCCGTGGCATCCATTGATGTCGATCCAGATCCGGCGGTTGGATCGGGCAGGTCAGCGAAGGAACCGGTTTCACGATCGAGGGCCATCAGGGTCGGGAGGCCCGTGGTGTTTCCGAGGTCAGCGCTGGTGGTGAAGAATGCGACCTTCGTGCCGTCCGCAGATACCGAGGGCATCCAGTTTTTGCCGTTCGTGGTCGTGGTGAGCTGACTCAGGGCACCGGAGGCAATCTCGATGTGGAAGATCTCTTCGTTGAGGTCGCCGTTGAGCCCAACCAGATTTTCTGCGCTGGACAGAACGAGGAAGTCCCCGTCTGCGCTGACGTTCCACGAAAACGCGGAGGATGTGAGCTGGGTCAGCTGCGAGATCTCACCACTTGCCACGTCCGCGATGAACAGCTGTCTATCGGTATCCGGGTTCCCTCCGGTCAGGTCATTCGAGGACATGAAGACCACCAGGTCACCGGCCCGCGAGATTTGTGGCGCGTGGTTGCCGAAGCCTGAACTTTGGGTGAGTTGGGTCATCCGTCCATCGAGACGGTCATACAGCATGATCTCGCGGTTTCCGTCGGGGTTCTGACCGACCGGGTTACCCTGTGATTCGTACACCACACGACGCCCGTCGCGATTCACCCGCGGATTGCCGGCGATGCACTGGCCGTCGCTCAAGATAATGATCTCCGCCGAGATGAGGTTTTCAAGAAAAACACCTCCTGGGGTGAGGCCGTAGGTTATCCACTGCGCGTCGTGGCTCACGCTGCCAAATCCGGCGTAATCCACATCAAAGGTCGTATCTGTGATCTGTTGGATCGAACACGAGATGGGCGGGCCGTTCTGGGTCACGATGTGGGTCGCTCTGCCACCGACATTGATGGTCCCCTGGCGGAAGGTTGCGCCTGGCGCGACGTCGTAGCTCAGGCTTCCGTCACCGTATCCTGCCGGGTTGGATGTGATGGTGATCCACGGCTGATAGGTGCCGGCACCCCATGGGCAGTTGGGGATCGAGGCATCGATGGTAAAAACGCCCGACCCGCCCTCGGGGCCGTAGCTCGAGGTCCCCGGGCTGACGGTGATTACGCAGGCATCCAGAGGATTCACCGCCGATGCAGCCGCCGGCCACAGACTCAGGACCACGAATGCCAGAACGTATTCCAGGGTCCGAATTGCAGAACGGCTCTCCAACATCGTGACTTCTTCCCGGGAGAACAGACCCCTTCACAAATTTAGTCGACATTCTGGGATGGTGCCACTCTCTGTGCACCTGCGACGCCTCTCGGTCGGCATCCTTTGCGTCCGGGCGTAGTCCTGGGTGTGTGAGGAGGTGACCGGTTAAACCCTGACTCTCTCCATCTTCGGGTCGTACATGGGTCGCAGCGAAACCGCGGCCGGGTACCTGGTGCCGGCGATGTCGATCTCCCACTCGCCGTCGTTCAGGTAGGCCTTGTTGATGGGTTCGCCGGCCTCGATCATGGCCAGCCCCACGGCGCCGCCAAGGGTGAAGCCGTAGCTGGCCGCGCGGATATAGCCCACCGCTTTGTTGTTCCGATAGACCACCTCGGCGTGGTAGAGCAGCGGCTGGGGGTCCTTGACCAGCACCTGCACGAGGCGCCGGTTGAAGGCGGGTCCCTGTGCTTTCTTCTCGACGCAATAGGCCTTGCCGATGAAGTCCGGTTTGGACAGATCCACCACGAATCCGAGACCGGTCTCGTAGGCATCGTCGGTGTTGTCGATGTCATGACCGTAGTCTCGATAGCCCTTCTCCATGCGCAGGCTGCCCAGGGCTCTGAGACCGGCGTGGCGGAGACCAAATTTTCTGCCCGCCTCGATCACCCGGTCGTAGACGTGCACTGCCTGTTCCGCGGGGATGTTGAGTTCGTAACCCAGCTCGCCGACATAGGTGATGCGGTTGCACTGCAGACGTGCGAATCCGACGTCGATTTCGCGCGCGGTGCGGAACGGGAAGGCCTCGTTGGACAGATCCGCCGAGGTGATGGACTGCAGCAGCTCGCGCGATCTGGGACCCTGCACGTTGAGCTGGCCGATGCCGCCCGTGATGTCGGTGACGAAACAATGGGCGTCCGCGGGGATGTGGCGCCTCAACCAGGTCTCCACGTGGCGGTGCATGGTGTCGGTGACCACCACGATGAAGTGATCCTCCGCAATTTTGGTCACGGTGACATCGGCCTCCAATCGGCCGCGCTCGTTGAGCCACTGGGTGTAGGTGATGGTCTCCGCCGGGCCGTTGACGCTGTTGGCCGAGATGTGATCGAGCACCCGGCCGGCGTCATGTCCCTGCACCAGGAATTTGCCCATGAAGGTCATGTCCATGGCGATGACACCCTCGCGGCAGGCGCGGTGCTCCGCTTCCCAGTACGGAAACCAGTTCTGGCGCCCCCAGGAGAGTTTCTCCACCTTGGGTTCCGAACCCTCCGGCGCGAACCAGGCCGGGCTCTCCCAGCCGCTCACATCGGTGAAGTAGGCGCGCTGGTCACGCAGTCGATCGTGGAACGGGGAGCGCTTGCAGTCGCGCGCGGTCTGGGGCACCCGGGTCGGGTAGTGGCGTCGGTAGACCATCCCCAGCGTCTCCACCACCCGTGTTTTGCGGTATTCGGGATTGCACTGATAGGGGTGGAAGCGGTCCAGGTTGATACCGGTGATATCGGCGCCCGGGTCGCCGGTGGTGATCCATTGGGCCATGATCTTGCCGAGGCCGCCGGCGGTGATGATGCCGATGGAGTTGAGGCCGGCGGCGACGAAGTAGTTCTGGATCTCCGGCGCCTCGCCAAAGGCCACCCCCATGTCCGGCGTGAAACTCTCCGGGCCGCAGAAGAACAATTGGACGCCAACCTCCTGCGAGATGGGAATTCGGCTCATGGCCTTTTCGAGGAATGGCGTCATGCGATCCCAATCGGGAGGGATCTCGCCGAAGGAAAAATCACTGGGAACGCCGTCCACCATCCATGGGGCGCAGACCGGCTCGAACAGACCGATCATCAAACCGCCGCCCTCTTCCCGGTAGTAGCCGTGGCACGAGGGGTCCTCGAGGATGGGAAGATCGCGCGTCATGCCGTCGAAGGGCTCGGTGATGAGGTAGTAGTGTTCGGTGGACTGGTTGGGGATGCTGACGCCGTTGAGGGCGCCCAGCTGTCTCGCCCACATGCCGGCGCAGTTGACCACGAACTCCGCCTCGATGGTGCCCAGCGTCGTGGTGACCCCCGTGACGCGGCCGTTGGAAGTGGTGACCCCCGTGACCGATACGCCCTCGATGATATTGATGCCCTTCAGCCGCGCGCCCTTGGCCAGGGCCATGGTGGCGTCCACCGGATTGACCCGCCCGTCCTGCTCCAGGTAAAAGCCCGCCTGGATATCGTCCACCCTGGCCAGGGGGAAGAGCCTTTTGATGTCGTCGGGCCCGATCTCCTCCACGTCGTTGCCGCACAACCGGTTGAAGGCCGCCACCCGGCGATACTCTTCCACGCGATCCGCGTCCGCAGCCATCTCGATGAACCCCAGGGGCTCGAAGCCGGTGCCAAGCCCGGTCTCCGCCTCGAGGCGGCCGTAGAGATCGCGGGTGTACATGCGCATCTCCACCGAGGTCTCCGAGGTCGAGCCGAAGGTGGTCATCAGACCCGCCGCGTGCCAGGTTGTACCCGACGTGAGCTGGTCACGTTCAATGAGGACCACGTCGCTCCAGCCGAGATGGCCGAGGTGATAGGCGATGGAACAACCGATCACGCCTCCACCCACGATCACGACACGGGCTCGCTGAGGTACATCCTGATTCGCCACATCGCCTCCCTTTTAACCGCCACCGGAGAATGTATGCGTACCGGTTTAAAGGGTCAATGTTTCCGGATGAACGACAGGCCGGCGGTGTACCTCGCCCCAGCTCGGCCGTGTCAGGTGTCGTCCACCGCTTGGGTTGACCGTAACATGGCCTCCGTCGCCTCGAGCTGTTCCGCCTCTTCGTCGCGCCCTTGCTCGCGCAGGATGTCCGCAAGCTCCCCGACCACCATTGCCCTTTTCGGGTGCTCCGGTGGGTAGGCTCCGCTGAAGATGGCCAGGGAGCGGCGGTAGAGCTGTTCCGCCTCTCCCGTTCGGCCGAGCTGCCGGTCGATACGTGCCAGGTTGTGGAGGCTAGTGCCGACGGACGGGTGGTCGGGACCCAGGGCCTTCTCCCGGATTTCCAGGGCTTTGAGACACATGGCCTCTGCCTCCTCGGGGCGGCCCAGCTGAATGTACACTCCCCCGAGATTGTCGAGGGCTCGGGCGACACTGGGATGATCGTCTCCCAACGAGCGCCGACGAATCTCGATGGATCTGAGGTGCGGCGGCACCGCCTCTTCGAGCCGACCCATTTCCGCGTAAAGGTTGGCGAGGTTGCCGAGAGTAAAGGCGAGACCGGGATGGTCCTTGCCGAGGACTCTCTCCTTGATCTCCAGCGTGTGTCGGTACAACGCCTCCGATTCCTCAAACTTCCCGAGCATCTTGAGGGAAATGGCCAGGTTGTTTCGAGCCTCGGAAGTCTTGGGGTGATCTTCTCCCAGTTCATTCTCGAGAATGGACACGACCCGTCGAAAGACGGGTTCGGCCTCCTCCACCCGGCCCTGCCTGGCCATGAGGATCGCCATGCTGGCCAGCCCGTTCGCTGTGGATACGTGGTTCGGTCCGACACCGGCCTCGTAGATGTCCAGGGCACGTTGCCCGAATGAGGCGGCCTCGTCGAACCTGTCGGCCCGCTGGTTGACGTTGCTGAGGTTGAGCAGGGTGTGGGCCACCTCGATGTCTTCCGCGCCGAGGGCGTTCTCGCGCAGCTCCAATGCCTGGAGAAGCAGCGTTTCGGCCTTTGGGAGGTCGCCGCTGCTCAGGTAGGCCACCCCGAGGTCGTTGAGAGCTGCGGCCACCTCGGGGTGTTCTTCGCCGAGCTCCCGCGTGCGGATCTCGACGGCCTCCTCCATGAATGGGATTGCCTCGGTATAGAGGCCCATGATCCTGTAAATCCTGCCGATGGTCAGCAGCAACCTTGCGCGGGTGAGCGGTTGCTCCTCCAAGTCCCTCGAGATACGCTCGGCTCCCTGGCGCAGGATCTCCTCCACGCTCAATGATGCACCCCGTGCCTGCTCCGGATTGGCTTCCTCGAAGAGACCCACCAAGAAATCTGCAACCTGTTGGGCGGACATGGTTTCACGGTTGGCACGCTCGGTCTCCCGCGAGGCGCGAACCGACTGGATCGTCATCCCTCCGGCGAGGAGGGCGAGGGCGAGCCACACCGCCGCGATCACGGACTGTCGGCGCCGGCGTTTCGGCCGATCGATCACCCGTTGCAACTGAGCCAGGGCATCCACCGACGACGGGCGCGCACCAGGTGCGAGAGTCTTGAGGCGTTCGATCAACACCCTCAGATCGGTCGGGACCCCGGTGACCGGGAGGGTCTCGCCCTCGGCTCTCTGGATGATCTGGCCCGAAATATTTTTGCCGCGGTCGCATGGAGGTGACCCGGTGAAGAGCTCCTGCAGGATCAGACCCACCGAGTACATGTCGCTGGCCGCGGTGGCCGGCTCGGCCCGCGCCTGCTCCGGACTCATGTAACCCACGGTGCCGACGAGGGTGCCCCGGTTCGTCTTCACGAGGATCGACCCTGCGTCATCCGGACTCGGCGGTCCGCTGGCTCGAGCATCGGCCTCGAGATCCGCGAGGTTGAGCGTCGGCGCCTGCGAGAATAGTGCCGCGTCCTCGTCCACCGATCGCGCCAGCCCGAAGTCGAGGACCGCGATCTCGCCGTCGGGTTTCACCATGATGTTCTCGGGCTTCAGGTCGCGGTGGATCACACCTTCGCCGTGCACCACGGCCAGGACCTCGAGCAACTGGCGGGCGATGTCCAGCTTCTGCCGCTCGGGCAGCTGGGTCCTCATGGCCGCGCGAAGGCTCCTGCCCGGCACCAGCTCGAGCACCAGGAAGTCGCTGTCCTCGCTCTCGATGAACTCGTGCACCGTGCAGATGTTGCGGTGATTGATCTGGGACAGGATCCGGGCCTCGCGCAGGAATCTGGCCTTGGCCTCGTGGTGGAGCCGGTGATCGCCGTGGATCGCTTTCACCGCGACCTGACGGTTCAGGGTCTCGTCCCTGCCGACGTAGACCGTGCCCATTCCGCCTTGGCCGACCACATCAATGATCCGGATGTGCCCAACCGTCTCGCCGACCAGGTCGTTTGCCGCGACTCTCACCTATTCAATGATACCCACGAAACAGTCAACCTCTGTCGTTTTCCGTCAACCTGCCGCTCGCACATGCCGCGTGGGCCATTCTCTGTGGAGGGGACCGCCGGACCGGTTCACGGAGAACTCGCGTCAATCCTGCGCCCACTTGAAGATCGCCTCGGCGTGGCAGCGAGCGGCGGCGACGAGCGGCACCGGAAGATCGGCGGCCTCGAGAACCTTCGGAACATAAGATGCCGGCATCGTGTTTCCCGGTTCAACGAAAGAGGTCATATCAATGAACGTGAATCTCGGTCACCCGGTGAATCGTCGGCTCTGGGTTTTAGTCCGCGACGCCCGTCGTGCTGCTGTTGGCGCTGGTCGCCGCGTCGCCGGCGGCCGCCCACGTGGAGCTCGATTCGCCAAACGGCGGGGAGGCCCTTGAAGTGGGTTCGGTCTACACCATCGGATGGCACGACACGATCACCCATGGACCGGCGAACTACGATCTGTGGTACTCGGAGACGGGTGCAGACGGCCCCTGGATCGAAATTGCGATGGACCTTTTTCCCGACGAGCCGATGTCGAGCTATTCCTACGAGTGGACGGTTCCCGACACTCCCTCGGGTCAGGTGAGGGTCAGGGTGCGTCAGGACAACTCCGATACCGACTACGAGGACATCAGCGATGGGGATCTCGCCATCACTGGCTCGACCGGAGGCAACGAGGTGGTCCTGGATGCCGCGCAGGATGCGACTCTGTACGAGGGCGACGGCAGCGTCGCCAACGGGTCGGGCAGCTATTTTTTCACCGGCGCCACCGAAAGCCAGAACGGAGCGGCCGAGCGTCGGGCCCTGGTGGCCTTCGATATCGAAAGTGCCGTTCCACCGGGTTCGACGATCACCGAAGTCGCGCTCGAGCTGAACATGTCGAGGACCATCTCCGGCAATCAAACGGTGAGCCTGCATCGGATCCTCGAGAGCTGGGGCGAGGGGCCGTCGGACCCCTCCGGCCAGGAGGGCGGTGGGGCCGCAGCCGAGGATGGCGACACCACCTGGGTCCACCGAACCTATCCGAGCAACATGTGGTCCACCGTCGGCGGCGCGTACGTGGCGTCGACAAGCGGCAGCGCGCTGATCGGCGGCACCGGCCCCTACACCTTTGACAGCACTTCCGCCATGGTGGCCGATGTGCAGGAGTGGCTCGACGACCCCTCAAACAACCACGGTTGGGCGTTGGTCATCGCTTCGCCACCGACCGGCAGCGCCAAACGCTTCGACAGCAGAGAGAACGTCAACCCGGACAATCGACCTCGGTTGAAGATCAACTACGAGGGCGGAATGACGCCGGTGTTCTCGCGGGTCTTCATCCCGGCTGTGGCCCGGGTCGAAGGGGCGTTCGGATCGTTCTTCGTCACCACCGTGGACGTTCACAACCGGGGCAGCTCGACGGCCACGGTCAACTTCGAGTGGCTGCCGCGGAATACCGACAACAACAACCCAATGGTCTCGGCCGACGTCATTCTCGAACCCGGCGAGTCCCGGCGATTTTATGATTTCCTCGACGAGGTCTTTGGTCTGAGCGAGGCTGTGGGCGCGGCGTCGGCGGTGTCCGACTCCGACGGGATAGAAGTCATGAGCCGCACCTTCAATCATGGGGCCCAGGGCACCTTCGGACAGGGTCTGCCCGGGGTCTCCGAGCGGGAGATGATCCCGGCCGACACCCGCGCCCTGATCCTCTTCCTCACCGAGACCATTCAAATCAGGTCGAACCTCGGTCTGGTCAACGGGGTCGACAAATCGATCACCGTTCAGTGGGAGCTTTTTGCAAGCGACGGGAGCTCGCTGGGCACCGGGAGCACCCCCCTTCCGCCATGGGGGAACAAGCAGCTCAACCGGGTGCTCGGGGACTTCGCCCCCATCGACGCGGCCTATGCCCATGTCTGGACCACCACCCCCGGCGGCGCCTTCACCTGCTACGGCTCGGTGCTGGACAACCAGACCTCGGATCCGACCACGATTCTCGCCGAGTGAGGAGGCGAGCAGGTCATTCGTTCGCTCGCGTGAAAATTGCCTCGGCGTGGCAAAGGGCCGTGTCGATGAGAGGGAGCGGGAGGTCTTCAGCCGTGAGGACGAGCGGGATCTCGGTGCAGCCGAGGATGATGGCTTCGACATCAAAGTCTGCAATATGGCGGCGGCAGATCTCCCGGTAGTTTTCGCGAAGTTCGGGTGTAACCGATCCTACGGCCAGGTCTTCATAGATTGTGCGGTTGATGAAGCGTCGTTCGTTCTCGTCGGGGATCACGATCTCGATTCCCCCGGCGTCGAATGCCTCGTGATACATGGAACCCTCCATGGTGGCCTTCGTCCCGAGCAAGAGCGCCCGTTTTACATGGAGGTCTCGGGCGCGCTGGAAGCTGGTGTCGACGATGTTGACCAGGGGCAGGGCGGTCCGCGATTGGATGCTGTCGAAGAAGATGTGCGGCGTGTTGGCGGTCAGGGCCCCCACTTCGGCCCCGGCACCACGCAGGTTCTCCAGTGCGTTCACGAGGATCTCAACCACCTTGTCTTGGTCGCCGACGTCCTGATGGGCGACGATCTCGGCGAGATCGATGCTGTAGATCAAAACGACAGGATTGTGCAGCGGGTCGTCCCAGCTCTTTCGCCCGAGGTTGATGAGCATCTCGTAGTACGCCGTGGTGGACTCCGGCGTCATGCCGCCCACCAGACCGATCTTCTTCATCGACGACCTCCCGCGGTCCCCAGAGATCAAGCCGGATCATCTCGGAGAGCCGAGATCACTCGGTAGACTTCGATGCGTGGCTCTCCCTCCGCCTGGTACGCCTCGGCGATCGTCGCTCGAAGTTCTGAGTCGCGATAGGCATTGAACGTGTCCTGGGACTCCCAGAGATACAGTCCAGCGTACTCTCCGGTGACCGCGTCCTGGAGATAGTATTTTTGTTGCAATCCTTGCAGCGCTCTGAACTCCGGCGCTCGCTCCTCCATGACCTGCCTCACGTCGTCGGGCGGGAGCGCGGATCGGAATCGGACAAGAAGCATCAGGACGGGTTCTTTCATTTCATGTCCTCCGGCGGGTGATCGATACCCAAGATTTTGGATGAGTATAGAACGGGTGAAGGAGTTCGTTCTGAGGCGCGACGTCGCAGTGAGCTCGATTCAGGGCCGCACGGCGGCCGCCGCGAGAGCCGCCAGTGCCGTGGCCAGCGCGGCTCCAACCGCGTAGACCAGGCGAAATCCCCCGGCCGCATACACGGCGGTCATGATCACCGGTCCGAGAGTCTGGCCGAGCCGCAGCACGGTCCCGTTGAGGGACATGAACGCGGCCCGCTGGTCGTCGGGTGCGAGAGCCGCCACCAGTGACATGACCACGGGGATGGTGGTGGCAAAGGCGAAGCCGAGCAGGACTGCGGGGATCGCGAGCGCCGCTGTGAACGGGGCGAACGGGATGGCCGCGAGGCCGAGGGCGAAGGAGAGGAGCCCGATCTGCAGCAATCTCGGTTCTGGGACCCGTGCGGACAACCTTCCGAGTTGGGACGATACAACCGCGTTGACGGCCGACAGCGAGGTCATGATCACGCCGATAATCAGCGGCGACGATTGGAAGCTGTCGGCCATGTAGAGCGGCAGGAAGGTGATGTAGGCGCCATACAGCAAGACGAAAATGCCGCAGCTGCAGGTGTAGAGCACCAACACCGGCGGCCGGCGGATCTCCCGCCACACGCCGCCGAGGTACGCCCCGAGAAGTTGTTTTCGGACCACAGGGGGCTCGTGGAGACGGGTCGCCACCAGGGCTGCGACGGGCAGCGCCAGGATCGGGAGCGCGAACGGCCAGTGCCATCCGATCATGGCGAGCCCGCCGCCGAGAAGCGGGTAGGTGGCGGTTCCGATCGACAGAACGCTCGCGTTATAACCCATTGCCGTGATGCGCTGACGGCCCTGGAAGAGGTCGCCGATGAGGGTGAGGTTGATGGACGCAAGGGCGGCCGCCCCAACCCCCTGAAGCAGGCGGAGGACGAGAAGGGGGTGCAGGCCTTGAGCCAGGCTGCAGGCACCGCCGGCGATACCAAACAACACCAGCGACGGCACCAGTACCCGCTTGCGCCCAAATCGATCGGCGGCAATGCCGAGCAGCGGGGTCAAAATCACCCCGGGCAGCGTGAACATCGTGATGACGAACCCGATCTGATGGACCGGCACACCGAGCTCGACGCGGAGCTGAGGCAGCGCGGGGCCGATGCTGGCGACCCCGAGAACCGCCATCAGGGTCACGGCGAACAGGACTCGCAGCTCGGGATCCCGGTAGCTCGCCATGCGCTCGCGCCCGCCCGTCCGAGCTTCGGGCTCGGGGGATGGTTCCATCGGAAGAGGTTAGCGTGGATCGCGACGAAATGTAGTGGCGGGAGTCATGCTTGCACTCGGGGTGGCGGAGTCGCCGCACGGGGTTTCAACCGACAGCGGAAATATCTCGGTAGGCTGTGGCAAATCCGATATCGCGCTCGGATCATTGATTCACGGGACCACCTGCGGCAGGTCGTGTCCTACATGCACCCGAATCCAGTCGTTGCGTATGTTTTCAAAGACCCGGCCGACGACCCGAACAGAGGACATCGGGAAATCATCGGGTATTGTCCAGGTCTTTTGATAGACATATCTTCCGTTCTTTTTGGGTTTGACGATGGCATCGCATCAGACCCCCGAGAGAGGTATCTGGCATGGGTACGAACTGTGGCCGAAGCGAAGTGCGGGCTAGACAGGATTATCGGAGTCTTCTGATCTGACACGGATAGTCACCAACCAGCCGACCGGCCGTGATCCCGCGTGGAGTTCGGCCACGTCGAACGGAGTGTCGTCGATCTTCTCGCCCGACTCGAATCGCTTCCACGCCGTTCGGGCGGAGACGAGTTCCGAGTCCGTGACCGTCGACGCCACGACCCGGCCGTCGGTCGCGAGGAGGACGCTCGGAGCGTTCCGCTCCGCCAGCAGCCCGAGAACCATGTCACGGGTTACGGCGAGCCTGGCTTCCATTCGCCCCCGGAGCTCCGCGTTCCGGTCGAGTAGATCGTTGAGCTGCTCGGCCAGCAGGCCGAGCTCATCGGGCCGGGTGGCATCGGCTCTCCGGTCGAGATCGCCGGAGGCCATCGCCTGGGCGACCGACTTGAGACCTGCGAGACGGATCAGGATCTCGCGTCGAAGAGCCCGGGACAGCCATATGAATGACACCAGTGCCACCAGGACGACCAGACCGTGACCAGCGGCGCGCCGTGTGGCTGCGGCCCGTGCCGCATCGTCTGCGTCCACCATCGCTTGGTGGTTGACGTCGAGGAGCTCGACGACCGAACGCTTGACCGTATCGAAGGTCGGGAAGGTCTCATCGTGGTAGGCGGCGAGGGGATGCTCGTGCGGTTGGGATAGGAGGCGATCCCGGGACACACGATAGGCGTCGAAGGCCCTTTCGACCTCTTCGATGACGCCGACCTCGCGATCCTCGGTGACGTTGGACCGAGCGCTGTCAAGGGCCGTAAGAAAGGCGGACTCGGACTCCGAGATGGCGCTTCTCGCGTTGTCGTCGCCGAGCAACGCGGCAAGCAGCGCCGAGTCCTGGCGTTCCAGGGCCTCGACCATTTCCATGGACCAGCGAACGCTGGCGAAGTTCTCGTCGAGAACCTCGGACAGGCGCGACCCGAGGTGATGGAAGCCGAGCGCTGCTGCGAACGCGCTGATGACGATGAGGCTGACGAGGTAGGCGTAACCGACGAGAATTCGTGTGCTGAGGTCCATTTCACGCCAGCGCCGAAAGTTCCGCGATGGCATTTTCGCGGCCGATCACGACGAGAACGTCGCCTTCCCGGATTCGCTCCACGCCTTCGAGCGTCGCATAGACCCGGTCGCCGCGGCGGATGGCCGCCACGGACACATTGAAACGCTTCCGAACATCGAGCTCGACGAGGCTCTGACCGACAAAGAACCGAGGTGCCTGGAGCTCGACAACCTCGATCTCGTCCCCGAGGTTGAACCGCTCGAGCACGCTCGGCTGGGCGAGCTGGCGGGCGAGACTCTCGCCCATCTCCCACTCCGGGCTGACGACCCGATGCGCGCCGACGGCGCGGAGCACCCGTGCGTGGAGTGGGCCGAGTGCCCTGGCGACGATCTGCGGAACACCGAGATGACGAAGCAGGGTCGTGGTCAGAATCGACGCCTCCATCGACTGTGCGCCGATGGCCACCACGGCGCATTCGAAACGCTCGATCCGCAGCTCGCGGAGAGCCTCCTCATCGGTCGAGTCGGCACAGACCACAGTGTCCAGCTCGGCTGCGATCCGGTCGACCTCGTCGCTGTCCGAGTCCACGCCGAGCACTGCCTCGCCCTGCGACGTGAGGCTCAGCGCAACCGCCCGTCCGAACATCCCGAGACCGATCACACAGAAGTCCGCCATATCATCCCACCATGATCCGTGCCTGAGGATAACTCAGACGTGCGGTCCGTGTTTGTCCCAGCAGCAACGCGAGAGTCAGTGGTCCGATGCGGCCTGCCAGCATCGCGACGACGACGACCAGCTTGCCCAGTCCATCCAGCGTGGCAGTCGCCCCCAGCGACAGGCCAACGGTTCCGAAAGCGCTGAATCCTTCGAACAAGAGCCAGTCGAAAGGTGCGTCCTGTGTCGCCATGAGCAGGCCGGCCGCGACCAAGGCGATGACCAGGCCCACGACGGCGATCGCGGTGCTGCGGAACACCGTCGACAGAGGAATCCGCCGCCCCAGGAGAACGACCTCGGAACGTCTCGCCGCGATGGCCGGAATGGCAGCCAAGAGTACGACGGCCGTTGTCGTCTTGATCCCGCCTCCGGTGCCGCCGGGCGACGCGCCGACGAACATCAGAAGCATGAAAATAAGCAACGTCGCGGGCTGCAGGTCCTCGAGGAGGACCGAGTTGAACCCGGCGGTACGGGTGGTGACGCTCTGGAACAAAGCGTTGACGACTCGGTTGACGGGGCTGAGGTCGGCAAGGGACCGATTCCATTCAAGGCCCAGATAGAGCGCCCATCCGACCACGATCAGTACCGTAGTGACCGCGAGCACCAACCGGATCTGTACTCCGAGTCCGACGCTGGAACCGCCCTGGATGCGCCACCACAAGCCCGCGAGGACCGCAAAGCCCAGACCGCCGAGGACGATGAGAGCACAGAAGACGAGTAGAACCATCGGATTCTGGTTGAACATCACCAGCGAGTCGGTCTGCAGCGCGAATCCCGAATTGCAAAACGCCGACACCGAGTGGAACAGACCATTCCATGCGGCGTCGAGAGGCGAAGCCCCTTGGGCAAACCACGCGAGACCCAGAATCACGGCGCCGGTGAACTCGACGATGAAGGTCGACAAGACGATAAAGGTCGCCAACCGATAGGCGGTCGCCGGCGAGCTGAGATCGAGTGTGCTTCCGAGCGCGACGGCACCACGAAATCCAAGATCCCGCCCGAGGATCACGGCGGCGAAGGTGGACAGCACCATGATGTTGAGACCGCCGATTTGAATCAGTGCGAGGATTACGGCGTGTCCGAACCTCGAAAAGTCGTGCGGCGTGTCGAGCACGATCAGACCCGTCACGCAGGACGCGCTGGTGGCGGTAAAGAGCGCGTCGGTCGGTCCGATGCGATGGCCATCCGGCGCGGACACAGGGAGGCTGAGCAGCACGGTACCGACCGCGATCAGGATCACGAACGACGAGACCACGAGCAGCCCCGGGTGCTTCAGGAAGTGCCCGAGAAGATCCGCGAACAGCGGCGTTCTCATGATCAGCTGCACGAGACTGAAAACCAGGTAACCGCCGAGAATGGTGAGGGATGCGATCGGATTCGACAGCGAGGCGGTAGCGAGGGCCATGGCAAACAGCAGGACCGCGATCACCGGCGGGATCTTCGATCCGCTCCGCCACATCTGGACATACATCGGGCCCGACGACGCCACCGCCACGAGGTCAAGCACCACACACACGATCACGGCGCTGAGCCGATGTCCGACACCGTAGCCAAGGACGAGGGTCGAAACCGCGAGCGCCACCAACATGAGGTGGCGGGCCGCGGGCCCGCTGCGCGTCATCCAACGTGACAGCGAATTGTCGTCTGCGTGCTGTCCCCAGTTCCCGCCGAGCTCGGCGAGCCCGAGCAGAATCATGTTCCACAGGATCACGCCACCGGCCACGACCGGATCTGCCACCACCGCGGGGAAGAACAGGGCGACACCGACCAGCAGCACGCTCTGGGTGAAACGACGGGCCTTCCCGGATCCAACGAGAATCAATATGGAGCCCACGACCACCGTGGCGACGAGCCCGAAGGTGTAGATGAGTCCGAAGCGGGTGACGGTCGCGGCTGCTCCGAAGTACCCGTCGGGCATGTCGACTGCGAGCTGGCCGAGGACGGTGATCGCTCCCGCCCCAACAAGCCGCGCCGCTGCTAGACGGGTCCTGGCGATCTCGTGGTCGCGGTTGATCACGATGCGATCATACTCCGCCCGACCGGTTGAAGGATCCGAGGAACGGAACCCGTTTGGCCTCCCCATCATCTCCACAGGATCACTTTTCAACGCCCCTGAGGTGGTACATTTGGGGAGCATCACGACCGCAGAGCGGCCGTGGCTCATGGAGGGAACGCATGAGGCTCAGAGCCATAGTCATCGTCATCCCCGTCCTGTTCGTTGGTAGTTTTGCTCACGCACAGCTGCCGGCCAGTTTCGATCTGCGCGACGTCGGTGGGGAAAACTTTGTGACCTCGGTGAAGTCGCAGCAGGGCGGCACCTGCTGGACCCACGGGGCCATGGCGGCCATGGAGGGCAATCTGCTCATGACCGGCGCATGGCAGACCGCTGGAGAGACCGGCGAGCCCAATCTGGCCGAGTACCACCTGGACTGGTGGAACGGCTTCAATCAGCACAACAATGACGACGCCGATCCTCCCACCGGCAGCGGCCTGACCGTCCACCAAGGCGGCGACTACATGGTGACGTCGGCCTATCTCACGCGGTTGGAAGGGGCGGTCCGGGAACAGGACGGCCAGAGCTACGACACGCCGCCGTTGCGCCGCGATCCCAGTTACCACACCTTCATCCCCCGCACCATCGCCTGGTATCAGGCCGGGGCCGGCCTGACCAACATCGACGCCATCAAGACGGCGATCATGTCCCACGGAGTGGTCGGCACGTGCATGGCCTACGATGGCCAATTCATTGACGGCAATTACAACCACTACCAACCGCCGACCAGCACCATGGACCCGAACCATGCGGTGGCCATCGTGGGTTGGGACGACGACCACGTGACCCAGGCGGGACCGGGGGCGTGGCTGGTGAAGAACAGCTGGGGTTCGGGCTGGGGCTACGGCGGCTACTTCTGGATCTCGTACTACGACAAGTGGAGCGGCCAGCACCCGGAAATGGGGGCCGTGTCCTACCAGGACGTCGAGCTCCTTGCCTTCGACGGGGTCTACTCTCACGATTATCACGGCTGGAGGGATACCAAGACCGACGCATCCGAGGTCTTCAACGCCTTCACCGCCACGGCGGACGAGCTGCTGGCGGCGGTGAGCTTCTTCACTGCGGCCGAAGGGGTGGACTTCACGGTGACGGTCTTCGACACGTTTGAGGCCGGAGAGCTGGCGGACCCCCTGTCCTCGGTGAGCGGCTCGCTCACCGTGCGGGGCTTTCACACCATCGACCTCGACACGCCGGTGAACCTCACGGCGGGCGATGACTTCTATCTCTACCTCAGCCTGTCCGATGGCGGGCAGCCCTTCGATCGCTCGTCGGACGTGCCGGTCCTCCTCGGCGCCGATACCAGGGCATGGGTGCCCTCGTCGGCCGAACCAAACCAGAGCTTCTATCGTGGGGGAGGGGTTTGGCACGATCTTTGGAACGACGATGATTCGGCCAACTTCTGCATCAAGGGTCTGACGGTTGTGCGGGGAATGTTGGTGGACGGCCCAGCCTCCCTGCAATCGAGCGGTCCCGTCGGGGGTCCCTTCGATCCCACCACAGCGGTCTTCACGGTGGCCAACCGCAACGCCCACGACATCGACTACGAGGTCGTCGAGACTACCGACGTGCCGTGGCTCGATCTGACTGGTGCCACCTCCGGCACCCTTGCCCCCATGTCCAGTGCCGAGGTCACGGCGTCCATCGACGGTCCCGCGGCCGCCGGCCTCGACGCCGGCGCTCACCTTGCCGGCATCGGCTTCGCCAACCTCACCGACCACGTGGGCGACACCGTACGCGACGCGGTCCTGATCGTCGGCGACGCAACCCTGCAGGAAAGCTGGTCCATGGACGGGGACCCGGAATGGACAACCGACGACCTGTGGGCGTTTGGCTCGCCGACGGGTGGGGGAGGCGAACACGGAGGACCCGATCCGAACTCGGGGTTCACCGGCGCCAATGTCTACGGCTACAACCTCGCGGGCGACTACCAGAACGATTTGCCGGAGCGGCACCTCACCAGTACGGCCGTTGACTGCAGTGGGCTCTTCGGGGTTCGTCTGAGTTTCCAGCGCTGGCTCGGCGTGGAGCAACCGGCGTACGACCACGCCTCGGTCCGGGTCTCCGCCGACGGTGTCGATTGGACCACGGTGTGGGAGAACGACGCAGAGATCGCCGACGGCACGTGGACGGAGATGGACCTGGACATCAGTGCCGTCGCCGATGGCGAGTCCACCGTCTATCTGCGCTGGACCATGGGACCCACCGACGGGGGATGGGTGTTCTGCGGGTGGAACATCGATGATGTGGAAATCCTCGGCGTTCGAGCCGTTGAGGACATACTTCTCGCCGACGGTTTCGAATCGGGCGACACGACGAACTGGACGACCATCGTTCCATAATCGGAGGTCGTCGGACAGACAAGGTCACAAATACAAAGAGATCGTGTTGGATGACTTCTGTGCCGTCGATCCATCTGGATCTGCTTGGCTGTTTGGATATGGAGATTGGGGGAGGTTGGATCGATGAATCCATTTGATCTGAGCGGAAAGACCATTGGCATCACCGGCGGTGCCGGTGTGCTGGGAGCGGCGCTTGCCAAGGGCTACGTCGAAGCCGGTGCTCGGGTGGCCATCCTGGATCTGGCCGAGGATAGGGCCGTCGAGGTGGCCGCAGAGCTGGGCGGCGGACACTTGGGAGTCGGGATCGACGTTCTCGACAAGGGGAGTATCGAGAGGGCATACGAGCTCTGCACCGAAGCATTCGGCCAGGTGGACATCCTGGTGAATGGAGCAGGCGGGAATCATCCCAAAGCGACCACCAATCCGGAAATGTCTTTCTTCGATATACCGAAGAACAGTCTGGAATTCGTTGCCAGTTTGAATCTCATCGGTACGATCCTGCCCTCCCAGGTCTTTGGAAAGGAAATGGCCGAGCGGAAGAAAGGCGTCATCCTGAATGTGTCCTCGATGAACGCCCTCCGGCCATTGACACGGATCCCGGCCTACTCGGCGGCAAAGGCCGCAGTATCGAATTTCACGCAATGGCTGGCGGTCCATATGGCGCAGGAGTACTCGACCGAGATACGGGTCAATGCCATCGCACCCGGTTTCTTTCTGACGGATCAGAATCGCTTCTTGCTGACCGATCAGCAGACCGGTGACCTCACCCTCAGGGGGAGGCAGATCTTGGAACACACCCCCCAAGGACGATTTGGTGCACCCGAGGATCTGGTGGGAACGGCGGTCTGGTTGGTATCGGACGCGGCCACGTTCGTGAGTGGGATCGTTGTGCCGATCGATGGGGGTTTCTCGGCCTTCAGCGGGGTGTAGTGACAATGACGAGGTCCTTCGGTTTGTTGTGGCCCCAGACGTCAACCACGAATCGAGGGGCAATCTGGAGAATCGCAGAATGACGGAATGGAGCCAATAGTGAGTGACAACAAGGCGGATATCGGTGTCGTCGGACTGGCCGTGATGGGGGAGAACCTCATCTTGAATATGGAAAGCAAGGGATTTCATGTCGCCTGCTACAACCGCACGACGACCAAGGTCGATGATTTCTTGGCCGATCGGGCCAAAGGCAAAAACATCTCCGGATACCATGATCTGGAGAGCTTCTGCCAGGGCCTCGAGCGGCCCCGCAAGGTCATGCTCATGGTCAAGGCCGGCGCCGCCGTCGATGCCTTCATCGATCAGGTCATCCCATACCTCGAAAAAGGGGACATCATCATCGACGGTGGAAACTCGCATTTCCCGGACACGATCCGCCGCGCGGAGTATGTGGAGAGCAAGGGGTTGCTTTACATCGGAACCGGCGTCTCGGGCGGTGAGGAGGGGGCGCTGCTGGGTCCCTCCATCATGCCCGGTGGCAGTCCCGCAGCCTGGGATGCCGTGAAGCCCATTTTCCAGAAGATCGCCGCGCACACCCAGACGGGTGAGCCGTGCTGCGACTGGGTGGGCGAGGACGGGGCCGGACATTTTGTAAAGATGGTCCACAACGGCATCGAGTATGGCGACATGCAGATGATCTGTGAGACCTATCAGATGATGAAGTACGGGCTGGACATGAGCAACGAGGAGATGGAGGCCGTGTTCAGCCGCTGGAACTCCGGCAAGCTGGACTCCTATCTCATCGAGATCACCCGGGATATCCTGGGATATCGGGACGAAAACGGTGAGGCGACACTGGATCTGATCCTGGATACAGCCGGCCAGAAAGGGACGGGGAAGTGGACGGCCATCGCCGCTCTGGATGAAGGCATGCCGCTCACCCTCATCGGCGAGGCGGTCTTTGCACGCTGTCTCTCCGCCCTCAAGGAGGAACGCGTCAAGGCATCGAAGGTTCTGACCGGTCCGGACGTGAAATTCGCCGGTGAGAAGGCCCAGCTCATCGCAGATCTCGAAGACGCTCTTTATGCGTCGAAGATCGTCTCGTATGCCCAGGGTTATCAGCTCATGCGGGCGGCGGCTGAGAGCCACAAATGGAACCTGAACTACGGCGGAATCGCCCTCATGTGGCGCGGCGGCTGTATCATCCGGTCGGCTTTTCTGGGCAAGATCAAGGAAGCCTTCGACAAGGACCCCGGCTTGGGCAATCTGCTCTTGGATCCCTTCTTCAGAGATGCCGTGGTCAACGCCCAGGAGGCCTGGCGCCGGATCGTGACCAAGGCCGTGGAACTGGGTATTCCCATGCCGGCCATCAGCTCGGCTCTGGCCTACTATGACGGGTATCGTTCAGAACGCCTGCCCGCCAACCTGCTCCAAGCACAGCGGGACTACTTTGGCGCCCATACCTACGAGCGGGTCGACCGTGATCGGGGTGAGTTCTTCCATACGAACTGGACGGGGCGCGGTGGCACGACCTCAGCCTCGACATACGACGTATAGGGCGAGGCAATGTCTCGTGTGATCGGCACCCGCTCGGACGGTGTCGAGAGGCCGCGGATTATGCCGTCTGAGAGACGAGCCTCCCGGGAGGGATAACCGCAATTTCAATCTGAGGTGTCTGGATCCCGTAAGCAAGGATATCGACGCTTTCAAAAACCGGGAGGATGAGGGTATTCTCTGTGTCCTGAGCCGGGGGGATGCCCTGTCGGGTGGATACGCGGTGAGGGTTTACGCGCTGCATGCGAAGCCGGAAATACAAGAATTCGGGACATGAACTCGACCAGCGGAATGCTCGTCGAACACGAGAGAGGACACCATAATGGCTGAATTGACGATCAAAAAAGACGACTGCTCCCTGGACCTGCTGTCTCTTGGCGCTCTCGTCCACCGCCTGGACCCGGGCCGCATTCCATTTCGGAAAACCCGTTCGGTGGCCATCCACGTCTCGGGTGGAGAGTACAACGTGGCCGCCAACCTGGCGGACTGTTTCGGTTTGAAGACCGGGATCGCCACTGCCATGGTGGACTACGGCATCGGTGAGCTCGTGCAGACCCGTGTCAAGGAGATGGGCGTCAAACCCTTATACAGGTGGTTTAAACATGACGGCGCCCGCGGACCGAATATCGCTACCGTCTACAGTGATGTCGGCTACGGTGTCCGTCCGCCGGTGGTCTTCTACAACCGGGCGAACGAAGCCGGCGCCATGCTGAAACCGGGCGACTTCGACTGGGATGCCATCTTCGGCGATGGCGTCCGTTGGTTCCACTCCGGGGGAATCTACGCCGCGCTGTCCGACACCACATCGGAGCTCATCATCGAGGCCATGCAGGCCGCGAAGAAGCACGGGGCCATCACGTCCTTCGATCTGAACTACCGGGGCAAGCTGTGGGAGTCTATCGGAGGGCTCGAGGGCGCTCAACGCACCTTCAAACGGATCGTGGAGAACGTGGATGTCCTCATCGGCAATGAGGAGGACCTGCAGATGGGATTGGGCGTCAAAGGTCCCGATGTCGAGAAGAAGTCCAAGCTGGACACGGCCGTCTTCTTCGAGATGATCAACGAGGTCAACCGCGACTTCCCCAACGTCAAGATGGTGGCCACCACTCTCAGAGAGGTTGAAACCGCCAACCGCCATCAGTGGGGGGCTGTGGCCTGGTACGACGGCCAGCGGGCCGTCAGCCCGATCTGCGAACTCGGCGTCATCGATCGCATCGGGGGCGGTGACGGTTTCGCCTCGGGTCTGATCTACGGGATGTTGGACGGACGGGATCTGGATGAGGTCGTCCGTCTGGGGTGGGCCCACGGTGCCCTGCTCACCACATTCCCGGGAGACGTGACCATGGCCCGATTGCCGGAGGTCGAGGCCTTCGCCAAAGGCGGCTCCGCCCGGGTCCAGCGGTGATCGATCAACCGACGTGGCGGCTCCCGGCGCTGCGTCGTGACCCGAAAGCGAGGTCAGATTGTCTGGTGGGGGTGTGCTCGCCTCGGCCTGCCGCAGCGCGTGCGCGATCTGCTCGTCCGCGCACCTTTTCCGCTTCATCGATCCGGCCTTTCCGGAGGCCTGCCGTACCGAATCCCTCAACGAGACGGTGGTACAGAAAACCGAGCTGGGTCGGTGCCCTGCTCGAGCCTTCGTGACACTTCATGGATTGTGAACGTGACCCCCGTGTATGGTCGGGTGCCGGTATTCACATATCGGAGACAACCTGTGTCGGCTCACGGCGTACCACTCAACCATGAGAAGAATGAGACGCGTCAGGACTCTGTGGTGCCTCGGTCTGCTCTACTGGGTGGCAACGGCGGCCTGTGGCGAGGCCGACCGCGACCGATGGCTGCAGCCTGATCGAGTCATCCAGGCGGTCGGAGTCGAGCGAGGCATGACGGTCGGGGAGATCGGTGCGGGGCGCGGCTATTTCACCGTCAAGCTGGCCCGCGCCGTCGGTTCGACAGGTCGTGTGTTTGCGAACGACATCGACTCCGACGCCCTTGAGTATCTGGCGGATCGCTGCCGGAACGAGGACCTCCACAACATCGAAACGGTGCTCGGCAAGAGTGAGAATCCGTTGTTTCCCGACGGAGCGCTTGACATGGTCTTCATGGTCTACGCGTTCCACGACATCAAGGAACGTGTCGCCCTGCTCGAAAATCTGGCACCGAGTCTTCGCACCGGCGCGACCGTGGTCGTGCTCGACCAGGACCCCCAGATCACCGGCGACGAGCACTTTCTCGAGACCGGCTCGATCGTTCGTTTCTTTCGTCTCGCCGGCTTCGAACGCGTTCCGGCCGAGGACTTCCTCGAGCGGGATGTGCTGCTGGTGTTTCGGTTCACCGGCTGACGCTGCATCGGTGTATTCCACTCATCCGAGTCGGTGCCGGGAGAAACTTCGTGGACGTATCGGCAGGCTGCACATGCACGTGAGAGGCGGTCGCCGAGCTCTTGCTTTCCTGGCGCCATATGGGCTTCTCAGTGGACAGCCGGGTCAGGGTCGCCTCCCGGAATCAGGCGTGTTTCTCGTCTTTTCAAGCTTGGCACCGATCGATTCGAACGAAACTGGATTTCATCAAAATTCTTGACAAAGTCTATAATTAGATTCAGACTAAAAAAATGCACGATGAATCTGCCGATCTGCTCCGCCGACATGGTCTCCAGGTCACGGCTCAGCGTTTGGCCGTTCTGGGGGCGGTGTCGCGGCGACCGCACGGCACGGCTGACGACGTCGCCATGGCCGTACGGGACGAGATCGGCGTCATCTCACGCCAAGCGGTCTACGATGCCCTCGGCGTCCTGGCCGACAAGGGTCTCATTCGGCGTATCCAGCCGGCCGGGTCGCCGGCGCGCTACGAGGACCGTGCCGGAGACAACCACCACCACCTGATCTGCCGAAACTGCGGCCTGATGGTCGACGTCGACTGCGCGGTCGGCGCCGCGCCGTGCCTGACTCCCGCCGATGACTCGGGTTACGAGGTCGACGAGGCCGAGGTGATCTACTGGGGCCGTTGCCCCGAGTGCCTCGCCCACATCCCAGTCCGGTTGGGGACTGAACTGGAGAGCGTCCCTGTCCCAGGCGCCACCGACAGACCACCAACAAACAACCAAAAAAAACTATAGGGAGAAGAGATATGTCAGACCATGCCAGCAAGTGCCCGGTGACGGGCGGAGGACACACGAGACCGATGACCAACCGAGACTGGTGGCCGGACCAGCTGGAACTGAGGGTTCTCCACCAGAATCCGCCCGCGGGCGATCCCATGGGTGAGGACTTCGACTACGCCGAGGAGTTCAAGAAGCTCGACCTGAAGGCCGTCAAGAAGGACCTCTATGAGCTGATGACCGACTCGCAGCCGTGGTGGCCCGCGGACTACGGGCACTATGGAGGACTGTTCATCCGGATGGCGTGGCACAGCGCCGGCACCTACCGCGTTCAGGATGGCCGCGGCGGTGCCGAGTCGGGCACCCAGCGCTTCGCGCCGCTCGCCAGCTGGCCTGACAACGCCAACCTGGACAAGGCGCGGCGGCTGCTGTGGCCGATCAAGCAGAAGTACGGCCGCAAGATCTCGTGGGCCGATCTGATGATCCTCGCCGGCAACTGCGCCCTCGAGTCGATGGACTTCAAGACCTTCGGCTTCGCCGGCGGGCGCGAGGACATCTGGGAGCCGGAGCAGGACATCGACTGGGGGACCGAGACCGAGTGGCTCGGCGACAAGCGCTACCACGGCGACCGAGTGCTCGAGAACCCTTACGGCGCGGTGCAGATGGGTCTGATCTACGTCAACCCGGAGGGGCCCAACGCCGAACCGGACCCGGTCAAATCCGGACGGGACATTCGTGAGACCTTCGCACGCATGGCCATGAACGACGAGGAGACCGTGGCCCTCACCGCCGGCGGCCACACCTTCGGCAAGTGCCACGGGGCCGGACCCGAAGGGAAGTACGTCGGCCGCGAGCCCGACGGCGCCCCCATCGAGGAGCAGGGTTTCGGCTGGAAGAACAGCCTCGGCAGCGGCATGGGTGATGACACTATCTCCAGCGGCATCGAAGGCGCGTGGACGCCGAGCCCCACCACGTGGGACATGGGCTACTTCGACATGCTCTTCGGCTACGAGTGGGAG
The DNA here is from genome assembly GCA_963797055.1 of uncultured Holophagae bacterium. Taxonomy (GTDB): domain Bacteria; phylum Acidobacteriota; class Thermoanaerobaculia; order Thermoanaerobaculales; family Sulfomarinibacteraceae; genus FEB-10. The sequence goes on along the minus strand of CAWCOD010000018.1, from coordinate 103,632 downwards.
TGCGTCAAGGGTCCCGGCGGACACTGGCAGTGGCACGCGAGAGACGTGGACGAGAAGGACATGGTGCCGGGGGCGCACGACGCGTCGAAGAAGTACCGGCCCATGATGACCACCGCCGACATGGCCATGCGGATGGACCCGAAGTACAAGAAGATCTCCCGGCGCTTCCACAAGAACCCGCAGGAGTTCGCCGACGCCTTCGCCAAGGCGTGGTACAAGCTGACCCACCGCGACATGGGGCCGATCTCGCGCTACCTCGGCCCCGAGGTTCCGAAACAGCAGCTGCTGTGGCAGGACCCCGTCCCGAAGGTCAGCCACAAGCTGATCGGGAAGCGCGACATCGCCACCCTCAAGAAGCAGATCCTCGAGTCGGGGCTGTCCATCTCCGATCTCGTCTTCACGGCTTGGGCCGCGGCCTCGAGCTTCCGCAACTCCGACAAGCGCGGCGGCGCCAACGGCGCTCGCATTCGCCTCGAGCCGCAGAAGGACTGGAAGGTGAACGAGCCGGCCCGGGTTGCGAACGTGCTCAAAGGACTCAACAAGGTCCGACGCGACTTTAACGCGGAGCAGTCGGGGGATAAGAAGGTGTCGCTCGCCGACCTGATCGTCCTCGGCGGCTGCGCGGCCGTCGAGAGAGCGGCGAAGCAGGCTGGTGTGGCCGTCCAGGTTCCCTTCGCTCCAGGACGCACCGATGCGTCGCAGAAGCAGACCGATGCCGACTCCTTCGCCCCGCTCGAGCTCAAGGCGGACGGCTTCCGCAACTATCTCGACAAGGGCTTCACCCGTCCCGCGGAGCACCTGCTGGTGGATCGGGCGCAGCTTCTGTCCCTCACCGCACCTGAGATGACGGTGCTCTTGGGCGGTCTGCGTGTCCTCGGTGCCAACCACGGTGGGTCCGGGCACGGCGTCTTCACCGACCGGCCCGAAACACTGACCAACGACTTCTTCGTCAACCTGCTCGACATGGGCACGGAGTGGAAAGAGGCAAGAGCCAAGGGCGTGTACGACGGGCGCGACCGCGCTACCGGCAAGCGCAAGTGGACCGGCACCCGCGTCGATCTGGTCTTCGGCTCCAACTCCCAGCTGCGGGCGCTGGCGGAGGCCTACGCGTGCGACGACGCCAATGAGAAGTTCGTGGGCGACTTCGTGGCCGCCTGGGACAAGGTCATGAACCTCGACCGCTTCGATCTTCGCTAGTTCGAACCGAACACCAATCATTCAGGCCCCGGTGGAAAACCGCCGGGGCCTTCTTGTCGATCCCGACCCGGGAACTTCCGGTTACTGGCTCTTCCAACGCATGATGTCCCAGTCAACTCGTTCCGGCGCCCAACGCCGACATCGAAAACACGGTTGGCCCGGCGCGTGTGTTTGGGGAGAAATGTCTGCTCTGGGGGCGGCATCCCACCGGTTGACGGCATCAAGAACGCGACGTAGACTCACTCGGCACTCCCACCACGTCCAGGTACGAAGCAAAACGACACAGCGGTGTCCCACAGGGAAGGAAGAGGAAAATGAACCGTTTGCAGATGCTCGCATCGACTGCGCTCGTCGTGGTTTTCCTCGGGGGCTGCGGCGCGCCGGCGCAACAGACACCGCCGGCGTCGGAACCGACAGTGGAAGCGCCGGAGTACTTCCTCCTCCGACCGGAGGTCGAGAAGAGCTACGGCTACTCCCACGCCGTGAGGATCGGCGACGACATCAAGATCTCGGGGGCCGTGAGCATGGACGATCAGGGCAACCCGACCGCCGTCGGGGACCTCGAACAACAGATGAAGAACGCGTACTCCGATCTCGGGAGGGTGCTGCAACACTACGGCTGCGCATTCGACGACGTCATCGTCGAGAACGTGTTCACGACCGATATGGCGACGTTCCTCGAGGTGGCCTCCTATCGCAACTCGATCTATACGAAAAACTTTCCGACGGGGACATGGCTCGAGGTCAAAGGGCTCGCCCTGCCGGAGTTCATGATCGAGATCGAGCTCGAAGCGCACGGCTGTCGGTAAGCCCGAATCGGCGACGGCTCGCACGCATCTCGATTGCGGATGGCTGACTCCTTGCGCGTTCCTCCGTCTCATGGGAAGCGCTGAGACCAGTTGATCTTCGACCTGAGACAGAATTCGGCCGTGCGGCCACAGGCCGGATGTCAGGGGCACATCATGTGGCGGGCCCTGTTCAAGCCCCGGGTCCCCTTCAAGGTTGCCTGGGAAAACGAGGGCGCCCCATTCGGAACAGGCAGCTTCTGTCACCGATTGGCTCCTGGACATCGAACGGCATAGGACCGGTGCGGAAGTTGGTTCCGGACCCGACTGCCGGTATCTGGCGGCGCCAGTTGGAGATTCGGACGGGTTTTCGGGCCACCGCGTCTCCGGTCGAGTCAACCTGCCGGTCGGAATGGGGAGACTGAACCGGGCTGTCTCTGTGTTAAGATGCTTTTGCGTCACAATTTCAAAAACCAACGATCATCCGAACTCGACCTTCGGTTGGTAATGGAGGACATCATGACCCGCTCTCTCACCCCTCGGAATCTCGGAATGGTCGCGGCGCTCGCACTCGTGCTCGCCGTCCTGGCGCCCACTGCACTGCACGCGGAATCGTGGTACATCGCGGCGTCGGCCAACGCCTCGGGCAGTGCGGGCACCAACTGGCGGACCGATGTCCGAATTATCAACACCTCGGACGAGGACGCCGCGGTCCGCATCTACCTGCTCAGGAACGGTGCCGACAACGGATCGCTCGACGATTTCGTCGACGTCGACGTTCCGGCGATGGGTCAGATTCTGATCCAGAACATCCTCAACACGCGGTTCAACTACTCTGGCACCGGCGCGCTGCTGGTCGAGTCCGATGACTGCGGCATCATCGTCACCTCCCGCACCTACAACCAGGTTCCGGGCGGCACCTACGGCCAGTTCATACCAGGAATCTCGGCCGAGGACGCGGTGTTCCCCGGCGAGACGGGACACATCGTCTATCTGTCGAAGTCGCCCGAGTACCGCAGCAATCTCGGATGGGTCAACACCGTGGCGTCGCCGGGTGTCGTCACCGTCACGCTCTTTGACGCGTCCGGTGCGGTCATCGGCATCCGGGAGTCTGCGGTCCAACCGCGCGGGCAGAGCCAGATCAACGACGTGTTCGCCTGGGTTGGAGCGCCCCCCCACGCCGTGGCGCGGGCGACCGTCACCGCCACGGTGCCGCTGATCTCATATGCGTCGGTGGTCGACAACCGGACCGGGGATCCGGTGGCGGTGCTGGCCGTACTGGCTCCCACCGAGCCGGCCGACCTGCTGCTCGCCGGCGTCGCGCGGGCCAGCGGCGTGGGGATGAGCCTGTGGCGCACCGATGTGAGGATTCTGGCGCCCGGTTCATCGGGTGGCGTGGTCACCCTGTGGTACCACCCGAAGAACCAGGAGGTCACATCGCCGGCCCTCAGGACCTTCAACGTGGCCCCGGGTGAGCTGCTCGCGCTCGACGACGTGATGGCCTCGGCATTCGGTATGGACCAGGCCAACGGTGGTCTGCGGATCACGGCCAACTTCCCGCTGCTGGTGCTTGCACGGACCTATAACGAGAGCGCCACCGGGACCTTCGGTCAGTCGATTCCGGCGGTCCCCTCCTCGGGTCTGATCCAGGCCGGCCAACGGGTTCGGCTGTCGGGCGTTCTCGGCGGTAACTACCGGTCCAACGCGCTGTTCTTCAACATGCCGACCACCACGGCCGAGCTCGATCTCGAGCTGATCGGCGGCAACGGAAATACCGTCGCCGACCGCAGCTACGACCTGCTGACCGGCGAGATGGATCAGATCAACGACGTGATCAGCTACTTCGGCGTGTCGGGCGACGGGCCCTACACCCTCCAGGTGACGGTCGTCTCCGGCGGTCCGGTCGCCGCCGGGCTGTCGGTCATCGACGGCGACTCCGACGATCCGACCTATGAGACCGCAGTCCTCAACTGCAACTCCTACGGTGGCGGTGGTGGCGGCGGCGGCGGCGGCGGCGGCGGCGGAGGCGGAGGCGGAGGCGGCGGCGGCGGCGGAGGCGGCGGAGGCGGCGGCACCAACTGCATCACCTTGCCATTCCCCCCATCGAACTTCCAGGTCAGCTATGACTTTCTTGCCGAGTACCAGGGCGATACCTTCGGCGCAGAGCTGGTGCGCACCCATCATTCGGCCAACGCGACGTCGAACCACGACACGTCGGTGGTCACATTCACGTTTGAGGAGCAGGGCCAGGAGTTTGAGATCGAGGTCTCCACCGAATCATGGCAAGAGCACGGAATCCTGTCGCAGCCTCCGGGACACGGCGAAATCTACTCCGGAGAGGACGAGGTCGAATCCGTCATCGAGATTAACGGCGTGCCACAGGGGTTCGTAACCAACTCTTCTTACGACTACTCTCCGGCTCTCTACGTCGGGCCGTTTTCCATCTGGTGCCTGGGCGAAACCTGGTACACGCCGTCGGTTACCGAGACCATCAGCGATATTGGGGGCACCCATTCGGAGCCTACCGTGCCCTACTCCGGCGAGGTGACGAGCATCAGTGAGATGGTGTCGGTACCTGCAGGGTCCTTCGAGTGCGCGTGCGTGAATCTCGTGACAGACGACGGCGGGACGATCTACCAGTGTGTGTCGACCGAGTTGGGTGTTCTGATCTTCCAGGAGGTTCGGGATTCCGGCCCGAACGGCGACGTCACGGGGTACTTCTACGCCAAGAGCATTCCGTGATCCGGGCCCGCCCCACCCGGGCGTCCGGGTGGGGCGGGGCGTATCTCCGCCGGGCGACCGGATGGTGACGCATCCCCGGTGATGCGATCGGCTCTCTGGACCACCGCGTAATCCGCCACCTCCGCAGCGACGTCATCAGGGTGGTCGAACGGGTGGACTCACTCGGCTCGTGTTTCGGAATGGTGTTTTGGGATGTTGGTCGAGCCCGTCGAGCTCGACGGGAGCACTCAGAGCTTGACCATCACCTCGAACCCACCCATGAACATCCGCATCCCGTCGAACGGCATGTCCTTGGGATCCATGTCCCGGCGATGCAGCTACGTCGTCATCGGGGTTGCAGACGATCCAACCAAACGCCCGGGAAATCCGTTGATCGATACCGTCAGATGGGTTAGCGTTGGAATCCGTCCCGGAATCAGGTCATGTCGAAGGCGACAGCCATTCCGGGAGAGCCAATGGCAGATACGGAGGAAGACATGAGCGACGAGACCGCCACGAAGGGGAGTGAGTCCCTCTGGTTGTTGCTGGAGCGGAAGATCCGCGACCTGTCGGAATCGGATGTTGAAAGCGGTAACAGAGAGGGCACCGTTCAACGAGTTGCCCAGGAGCTGGACGAGACGGGACACAACGTCTCCCGGCACGGCGGCAACATGATGCAGCTTCGGAGAGCTGTCGCGGCAAGGGCGGAAGTCGGAAGACCCATGCTCGACGACTTCGACGACTGCATTGCGAAACTCTCGCTCGAGGACGTGGCGAATCTCCGCGCTGCCACCGTCGCCCTGATCCGCAAGGTCGGGGAGACGTGGCCGGAGATCAAGGACCTCGAACGCCGGGCGGCTATTCAGGAGATTGTCGAACAGAAAATGCTCGACCTGCAGTTCGCCGAGGCGAAAGGCATGGAAAGCGATCTCGGGATTCGGTACCTCATCGGTGCACAGATTCCCAAGGCAACGATCGTCGACGGCATCGGCATCGCTGCGGAAAAGTACGACGAGGTCCTCGGCGCTCTGAAGGCGGAGCAGGCAGAGAGGGCGCGGATCGAGGGATTGCTCGAAGAAGTGGCCGACAAGGCCGCCCTGGAGAAGGCCAAGCACCTCATCACCAGCGACGTGTCCGAAGAGGACATCGCCGAAGTCGCGGGTATCGAACCAAGCGTTGTCGAAGACGCCAAGAAGGCCCTGACTGAGGAGATCGAGGCGAAGCGGCGCCAAGCCGAGGAGGAGGCCGCCGCGAAGAAGGCTGCGGCCGAGGGACCGGCGCTGGATGACATCCCGCCCGACGAGATGCTCGCCCACATCGAGTCTATCCGTGAGATCCTGGAGTTCTCCGACGCGGAGGATGAAATCCGCACGATGTGCGAGCAGAGCTCCATCCCCAAGAGCCTGGTGGACGTGACCGTCTCGGATCCAGACAAACTCGATGAGCTCGAGAAGGCGGCCGAAGGCTGAGTCGCTGCCTTCGTCGGCACTATCGGTGCCACATTGGATGGCGATCCAACCCCAACGAGTGCCAGGCCCAAGGATGTAACGTCTTTGGTTGTTCGAGCTATCAACCCCTTCTGTCACGGCGAGGGCATGATCCGGACGCTCGGAGTCAGCGCGGTAGTCCTCTGAATCTGTCCGCATCTCGGCGCCGCGACTCGCCCAGCGACTCACCACCTCCGGCTATCGGCCCAAGAGCTCCGCGCCGCGCGCGAATCGGTTGTATACATGGTAGATCCCGCCCTCGACAGACACCCTCGGTCGCCTCGGTTCCGGCCCCCACGACCCCAAATCCACCAGAATCTTCGAATCGTTGGGCTTGGCACCTCTCCTCATCGTGGGTTGAGGGGTCGGTGTGACGTTCTAAGATGGTCGAAGAGAATGGGGTGAACTGCGGGATGGTCGTCGCAAATCGTGCGAATACGTCAGGCAAGAGTCGATCGACGGCCGCCATGCGCCGCGGCTGGCCTCTCGTCGTGGTCGTTGCAGTTGTGCTCGTCGCCGGGGGGGTTGGAGTACGACACTTCCTTCGCGGTGGGCTTTTGAATACGCCCCAACTGGAATCAATGCCCGCATATGGGGCCGCGGCCGGGTTCAACGTGCTCTTGGTCTCTCTTGACACAGTTCGGCAAGATCGACTGGGCTGCTACGGCTATGGCTCGGCTCAGACCCCGGTCATCGATTCTCTGGCAGCCCGGGGTGTACGCTTCGATGACGCGGTGGCCAGTACGCCGGTCACACTGCCGTCACACACCACGGTGATGACCGGGCTTTATCCTCCCAATCATGCCGTCCGGGACAATGGGTTATATCGACTGGCAGAGGAGCACGAGACCCTGGCTGAGCGGCTCAAGGCGTGCGGGTACGACACGGCAGCGTTTGTCGGCTGTTTCGTTCTCGATGAGCGATTCGGTCTGAATCAGGGGTTCGATACATACGATTTTGAAGTGACCGAAGCGGGGCACCGCAGGTCCCAGCCCGATTTCAATGAACGATCGGCGGAGGCGGTGACCGATTCGACCGTTCGCTGGTTGAGGGGGCGCCAGGAAGGGACACCCTCCGCACCGTTTTTCGCATGGGTGCATTACTTCGATCCGCACCTTCCGTATCGATCTCCGCTGCAGATGCACGCGGAGTTTGCAGGAAGAGGGTACGACGCCGAGATTGCCTGGGTCGATCAGCAACTCGGCCGATTGCTCGAAGAGCTCTCTCGGCTCCAACTGGATCAGGAGACGCTGGTGGTTCTGGTTGCGGATCACGGCGAGAGTCTTGGGGAGCACGGCGAGCCCACACACGGCATGTTCGTGTACGAGTCGACCGTACGGGTGCCGTTGATCCTTTCCTCTCCGGCACTGTTCGCTCAGCCATTTGTCGACGACGATCGAGTCGTCGGCCTGGTCGATATTCGGCCGACAATCGAGGATCTGCTGGGGGTGCCTCGTTCCGGGAACTACGATGGGATCAGCCTGCTGCAGAATGAGCCGGCGCAGGATCGGGCCATTTATTTGGAAACCGAAGCCCCTGAGAATCAATGGGGATGGAGCCCACTGTTCGCGCTGCGCACCCACACCGGCAAATTCGTCCTTGCACCGAATCCCGAGTATTACGATCTGTCGGCCGATTCGGCGGAGCTTCACAACAGGTATGGCGAATCAGTGGACGAAGCTTTGCGGTTGCAGAGGAGTCTCGCCGACCTGATGCGATCGTGGAGTGGCGAGGGTGACGCAACGCGGCAGATGAGCGATGAGGAGATTGCCCGGCTCGGTGCTCTCGGCTACGTGCAATCCGCCACCGGCCGCGCTCAAGGCCCCCTGCGTGATCCGAAAGAGATGCTGCCTGTCCTTGAAAAGTCGATCCGCGCTGAGGCTCTGTATTTTCGCGGCAACTACCCGGAAGCTGCCTCCCTGGCGCGAGAGGTTTTTGCCGACTGCCCCACATGTACACAAGCTGTGCGGGTCCTGGCTTTCAGCCTCATCAAGCTCGGGGAGGCGGACGATGCGATTCAGATCCTGCGTGCGTCCGTCACAGGGGGGAGGGGCACCTTTCTCATCCGATCGTTGGCGCAGGCGCTGATCATCGACGGCCAGTACCGAGAGGTTGAAGACATCTTGGAGGTATATTCGGCGACCGATCCGACTGACGGTCGAGTCCACATTTTGCGTGGCGACGTTCATGATCGCGAGGGCCGCTATGACGAGGCGATTGCCGAGTACACCAGGGCATTTGAACTCGACCGACAACGAGTCGGCATGACCGCCGAAGAGCGGATCCAACGTGTGACCGACAAGGCGAATCTCAAACGCGCAGGGTCCGCAGTTCCGTAGTATTTGTGGATTGGGTGGCGGAATCCAGGTTTATCTGGAAATCCCAGGGTGTTTGTCGAGTTGGCCACTCTATTGGTGCCACACAAACTGTGCCAGGTCCGTAGTTACGGCGAACAACTGCGGAACTGCGGACCTGGCACTAATGGTGATATGTGGGACCCGTTGCGGTTCCCAAAGAGGAAGTGGAGGACCGGAGGAATGAAGACGATCGTGGACATCGTGAACCGAGTAGCGAGACCCGCTCCCTGGTCCGAGGGCGACAACATACCCTGGAATGACCCGAAGTTCAGCGAACGAATGCTCGCCGAGCACCTCAGCCAGGAGCATGACCTCGCCAGTCGCAAGAGCGCGACCATAGACGAGCATGTCGATTGGATCTTCTCCACGGTTCTCGACGGTCGGCCGAGCAAGCTGCTGGACCTCGGCTGCGGCCCAGGCCTGTACGTCAAACGCCTGTCTGCCAAAGGCTGTGAGTGCGTCGGCGTGGACTTCTCGCCGGCGTCGATTCGCCGTGCCAGGGAGGTTGCCGCAGACGAAGGGCTGAGGTGCCGCTTCATTCATGCCGACGTGCGGGACGAGGCCTTTGGCGAGGGATTCGACCTGGTCATGATGATCTACGGGCAGATCAATGTCTTCTCGAGGGACCGAGCGACCGAGATCATGACGAAGGCTTATGCCGCGCTCGAACCTGGAGGATGCCTTCTGCTGGAGCTGCAAGCCGCCGAGCAGATCCAGAAGGGCGGAGAGGCCGGGCCGAGCTGGTACACCGCGGCACCGGGGTTGTTCTCCGACAACCCACATCTCGTGCTCCAGGAGAATTTCTGGGACGAGGAGGCTGCGGCATCGACCACCCGCTTCATGGTCATCGACGCCGTATCCGGCGCGGTAAGCGGATACGCGTTGAGCAACGAGGCCTACACAGCGCAGGAGGTCAACGACGCCTTGCACACAACGGGTTTCACCGGGGTGGAGTGGTTTCCTTCACTCACAGGGAAGGTTGTCGCCGGAGATGCGGACCTTCCCGTAGTGGTCGCCCATCGGTGAATGATGCACCCATCATGGTGCAATGGTGAACGTGGCACCCCTTGTTCAACGTGGCACCCCTTCAGGGCGCTGCTCGAAGCTTGTCGGCCTGCGGTGAGGTTTGCGGGCTAGAATGGAACGCGTGATCGGCCAGTACCTTGCCCCCTACAAGATCACCGCTGCCCTCGGTGCCGGCGGAATGGGCGAGGTGTACCGCGCCACCGACACGACGCTGAACCGTGAGGTCGCGATTAAAGTTCTCCCGGCGGAGGTGGCACAGGACTCCCAGCTGCTGGCCCGCTTCCGCCGCGAGGCACAACTTCTCGCTGCCCTGAACCACCCGAATATCGCATCGATCTACGGGCTCGAGCAGGCGGAGGGGAAACCCTTTTTGGTACTCGAGTTGGTCGAGGGCGAGGACCTCAAGGAGCGCCTCGAGCGGGGTGCGGTTCCCGTCGACGAAGCGCTGGACATCGCGGTGCAGATCGCGGAGGCCCTCGAGGAAGCGCACAACAAGGGGGTCATCCACCGCGACCTCAAGCCAGCCAACGTCAAGATCACCCCCGACGGCAAGGCGAAGGTCCTGGACTTTGGTCTCGCCAAGGCCTGGACCGGCGACGACGCCGGGGGGACCGCCTCGGCGGCGGTATCGGAGTCACCAACGTTGACACACGCCGGCACGGTGGCCGGCGCGATCCTGGGCACGGCGGCGTACATGTCGCCCGAGCAGGCGCGGGGCAAGCGGGTGGACAAGAGGGCAGACGTGTGGTCCTTCGGAGTGGTGCTGTGGGAGATGCTGACCGGCCAACGGCTCTTCTGGGGCGACTCGGTGGCCGACATCATCGCGGCAGTCATGACGAAGGAGCCGGACCCCGACGCGGTACCGTCCACCACGCCGCCGGCAGTGCGTCGCCTGCTCGCGCGCTGCCTCCGCAAGGACCCGCGCACACGGCTGCCGGATATCGGCGCCGCCCGGCTCGAGTTGCAGGACGTGCTCGGGGGCTCGATGGTGGATCCCGGGGCCGCCGGGATAGACGAGGATGCCTCCGGCGCCACGGGGGTTCGGCGCTTCGCGCGACAGAAATGGACTTGGGCGGCGGCGCTCCTCGTGACCGCCGGGCTGGCCGGATTCCTGGCTATCGTCCTGCTCACGCAGACCCCAGAAGCCCAGCCCATCGTGCACTTCACCTTCGACCCACCCGAGGACGTGACCGTCGCCGACTTCAATCCCCTCGCGGTGTCGCCCGATGGCGGCTCCATCGTATTCGCCGGCCGGCTTTCCGTCGGCGCGGCGCAACTCTGGACCCGCACCCTGGACGCGCCGGAGGTCCGGGCGCTTCCCGGGACGGAAGGCGCGGGGCAGCCCTTCTGGTCTCCCGACGGATCGTCCATCGCGTTCTTCGCCGAGGGCGAGCTCAGGAAGCTGAGCCTGGCGAACGGCACTGTCCGGAGGGTCTGCGAGCTCCCCCTCGGGAGCCCCGGTCCGGCAGGCGCCTGGAACAACGAGGGCACCATTGTCTTCTCGACGGGGTCCACAAAAGGGCTGTACTCGGTCTCGGCGGCGGGAGGGGAGGCCAGGCCCCTCACGACGCCCGACGAGGGAACACATCACTGGTGGCCGCAGTTCCTACCCGACGGACGCCGCTTTCTGTTCGAGATCTATGGCCTACAGGCGGAGAAGAAGGGCGTCCACGTGGCCTCTCTCGATGCGCCCGACCAGTGGCGTCGGCTCATGACCGTACCAATGCGCAGCCGGTACGGCTCGGGCCATCTGCTCTTCGTGGAGGATGGCAGCACTCTCCTGGCGCAGCCCTTCGACGTCGCGCGAGCAGAGCTCGAGGGCGATCCGGTCGCGGTCGCGTCGCCCGTCGCCTCCGGGCGGGTTCCCCGCTGGGGTTGGTTCTCGGCCTCGGCCAACGGCGTCCTGACCTATCTGGAGGGAATCACCAACATCCAGCTCGTGTGGCTCGATCGAGCGGGGCAAAGGCTCGGGACTCTCGGGGACCCCGGGCCATACCACGGCCCGATCGCCCTCTCGCCGGATGACAGCCGCGTCGCGGTGGACATCATGGCCGGAGACGGGCAGCACGACATTTGGGTCATGGACGTGGCCCGCGGGATGGCTAACCGCGTCACCACCGGACCCCCACAGGCGAGGGGTCCGGTCTGGTCACCGGACGGCCAGGAGCTCATCTTCGAGGGAGGTCCGGGCGGCGGTGACATATACCGCAAGGAGCTACGGTCCGGCGCGACGTCACCGCTGTTGGAATCGGCCGCGCGCGAGATCCCGGAGGACTGGTCGGGCGACGGGAAGATCCTGCTCTACCGCACGACCGGGGAAGAGAACGCTTTGTGGGCATTACCCGTGGAAGGGAATGCCTCACCCGAGCTGGTGCTGAAGACCGGATCCCGGTTGTTCGATCCGCAAATGTCTCCCGACGGGCGGTGGCTGACATATATGTCCGATGAGTCCGGACGATTCGAGATCTACGTCGAACCGTTCCGTCGACCCGGCGAGCGGGTGCGCGTCTCCCCAGACGGCGGCAATCAGCCCAAATGGCGTGGCGATGGGAAGGAGCTCTACTACCTTTCCCGAGACGGGCTGATGGCTGTGGATGTCCGGGAGGGAGCCTCGGGGCCCGAAGTTGGGATGCCTGCAGTGCTCGTTTCGGCCGATAGTGCTGTGTCACAGGAGTGGGGATTTTATGACTACGCGGTCACCGCGGACGGCCAGCGTTTCCTGGTGAAGACGCGAGTCGAAGAGGACGACCGGCGGATCCACGTTCTCCTCAACTGGACCTCGCTGCTTGAGTGATGTGCCGGAATGTACGGCCACAGCAGCAGTGCCAACCTATAGGAAATTGTATTGGTGCCTGGCACTGACACGGTGTCGTGGTGTTCCAATCAAACGAAAAACGCCGCCAAGTGGCGGCGTTTGTTCGTTTGGTTGCGGGGGCAGGATTTGAACCTGCGACCTTTGGGTTATGAGCCCAACGAGCTACCGGACTGCTCCACCCCGCGTCAAGGGAGGGAAAGTATAGGAGTGAGGGTGGGCTGTGTCAAGGTGGTGTAGGGGGTCCGCAAGGGTAGAATGTCAGTCGTGAAACGGCGATTCGAACCCGTTCTCCAAAGCCTGAATGAGGCGGATGTGCGGTACCTGGTCGTCGGGGGAGTCGCGGTCGTTCTCCACGGTCACTTGAGGACGACGGGAGACCTCGATCTCGAGGACGTGGCGGTGCTTGAAACGCTATTGCGAGGTGACGAAAATGGCTGATCGGGCTCAGGTGGTTTCGTCCCTGGATTGGACCCGCGCCGAAACCCGCCTGCGGCAGATTCGAGCCGGCCTGCACATGACGCCCGCCGAACGTCTCGACTGGCTCGAGGAGACGCTCGACGAATTGCTGCCGCTGGTTGGGCGGGCACGAGCGGTCAATCGAGCACGCAACAACAAGCGGGGTTGAGGCCCCGGCCTCTCGCTGGCGGCGTCACTCGGGCAGCGAGAGAATCGGAGTCGGCGTAGGCTCTGTCAAGGAGACCGGCAACGGTTGGGGTGTCGGCGAGGCGAGTACCAGAATCTTCTCGCCTGGCTTGATCCAACCCAGCTCCTGGCGGGCCATGGACTCCACCGCCTCGGGGCTGGAGTGGACCGCATCGAGGGTCGCCTGGATCTCGGAGATGGACCGCCCCAACCGGGCCTTCTCCTGCTCCAGGAGTCGTTTCTCCTCCTCGACCCGTGCCACCTCCTGGAAGCCCTGTGTGACGACGCTGGACAATACGCCCAACGCCACCACCGCGGCGATGCCGAGCAGGATCAGCGGCAGCCGCTTCACGGCCGCCTTCTGGGGAGCACCGCCGCGCCACGGAATCGGCCGGCGTCTTCGAGTTCCTCCTCGATGCGAAGAAGACGGTTGTACTTGGCGATCCGGTCGGTGCGGCTCGCAGACCCGGTCTTGATCTGACCGGTGTTAAGGCCCACCGCGAGGTCGGCGATGGTGGTGTCCTCGGTTTCGCCGGACCGGTGTGACACGACTGCGGTGTAGCCGGCCATTTGGGTCATCTGGATCGCATCGATCGTCTCCGACAGCGTGCCGATCTGGTTCAGCTTGATGAGCACCGAGTTGGCAATGCCCTTTTCAATGGCTTCGTTAATGATCTTCGGGTTGGTGACCAGGAGGTCGTCGCCCACCAACTGTATGCGGTCGCCGAGCGCCTGGGTGAGGCGCTTCCAGCCGTCCCAGTCGCCCTCGGCCAGGCCGTCCTCGATGGAGACGATGGGGAAGGCGTCCACCAGCTCGGAGTATGCGGCGATCATATCGTCCGCCGTGAGGCCGGTGCGATCTTCGCCCGTGAGGTTGTAGCTTCCATCGGCGAAGAACTCCGAAGCGGCGACGTCGAGCGCCAGCCCGACCTCTGCGCCCGGCTCGTACCCCGCCTTTTCGATGGCCTCCATGATCAGTTCGATCGCCGCCCTATTGGACTCCAGATTGGGTGCGAATCCGCCCTCGTCACCGACGGCAGTGGCCAGTCCGCGTCCGCCGAGGACCTTCTTGAGCGTGTGGAAGATCTCGACGCCGGCGCGAAGGGCCTCGGAGAAAGTGCCGAATCCCGTGGGCATGACCATGAATTCCTGGAAGTCCACCGAGTTGTCGGCGTGGGCGCCGCCGTTGACGATGTTCATCATGGGAACCGGCAGCTCACGGGCTCCGCATCCACCGAGATACTGATATAGCGGCAGGCCGCTGGCCTCGGCCGCCGCGTGGGCGACACTCAGCGAGACCGCGAGAATGGCGTTGGCTCCGATGGCTCCCTTGTTTTCGGTGCCGTCGGCCTCGATCATGGCCTGGTCGATGCCGAGCTGGTCACGGGCGTCCAGTCCTTCCACGGTCTCCGCTAACAACCCGTTGACGTGTTCCACCGCGCGTGACACACCCTTGCCGAGATAACGATCTGGATCACCGTCGCGCAGTTCCAGGGTCTCCCTGGATCCGGTGGACGCACCTGACGGAACGATGGCGCGGCCGACGGCGCCCCCCGACAGGATGACCTCGGCCTCGACCGTGGGATTTCCGCGGGAGTCGAGGACTTCCCGCCCAAAAACGAATTCGATGTCAAACATCGTCAGAACCTCCGATTGGTGAAGAGCTGTCGTGCCATGTGCATGAGGTGGCGCATCTCCTCTTGAGAGCGCCCCTCGGCGTACATCCGGATTTTGGGCTCGGTGCCCGAGACGCGGATGAGAATCCAACTGCCGCCTTCGAAGACCAGCTTGAGTCCGTCCCTGCGGTCAACCTTGACAACCTTGTGGCCGTTGGGCTGCTTCTTTTTCCAGTCCTGCTTGAGCCGATCGTCGAAGATCTGCCGACTGCGATCCGACAGCGGAATTTGAATCCGTCGGAAAGCGAAGGTGCCCACCCGCGCGGTGAGGTCCTGCATGAGTTCGAGGAGCGTCTTCCCCTCCACGGCCACCATTTCGGCTATCAGGAGGCAGGCCAGGACGCCGTCCCGCTCCGGGAGGTGTTTCGCCCACGCCAGTCCGGCGCTCTCCTCGGCGGCGTACTCGAGCGTGCCGTCCAAAAGCATGGGGCCGAAATTCTTGAAACCCACCGGGGTTTCCACGAGTTCGAGGCCGTGTTCGGCGGCGACCGCATCGATCAGACTCGAGGTGGCCATGGTTCTTCCAACCGCCCCCTTCAGGCCCCGTCGCCGGGCCAGGTAGTCGAGCACCAGCGCGAGCGCCTGGCACGAGTCCAGCATCCTGGCGCCCTGATCGAGGATGCCGAATCGGTCGCCGTCACCATCGGTAGCAAGCCCGAGCTGGGCCCCCGTGCGGCGCATGGTGTCACGCAGACGGGACAGGTTTTCCGACGTGCAGTCGGGGGCGTAGCCGCCAAAATAGGGATCACGGGTGTTGTGGATGACCGTGATGGGGAGTTCGTTTTCGAGCAGGATGTGGTCCAAGTACTCGCGGGTGGTGCCATAGAGTGGATCCACTACCATTTCGAGACCGCTCGAGCGGAGGGCCTCCCAATCGATAAGCCCCTGCAATCCCTCGAGGTAGGTGGCCTTGGGATCGAGGTGGCTGACGAGATCGGTGCGCGGCAGGAATGTGTCCTCCCAGGCATCGGTCAGGGCGCGGTAGTACTGCTCCACCCGGTCGGTGTACTCCCCGGGGGCCAGAATGCCGTCCCTGGTGTAGATCTTGAGGCCGTTGTATTCGGGCGGATTGTGGCTGCCGGTGAAGGTGATTCCGGCGTCGGCGCCGCGGTCGAGGACCGCGGATGCAACCACCGGAGAGGGGACGTCGCGGATCGTCCGTTCCACCGGCACCTCGTTGGAGGCGATCAACTCGGCGGCTGCATCGGCGAATTTCTCCGACAGCATCCTGGTGTCGTAGCCGACGATGATCCGCCCCACCTCTGGTCGGTTTTCGTACAGCAGATTGACGAGGGCCTGGCAGACCATCCGGACCTTGCGGAAGGTAATCTCGCGGCCGATGATGCCGCGCCAACCGGAAGTACCAAACTGCACCATGGTTGAAGATTACCACGGGGCTCGGGTCTCGGGAGTCGGGGATCGGATCTGATGGCGATGCATGGCCTCCGAACCCCGAGTCTCGATTCCCGAATCCCGTAAGTCCGGCTAGAATGCAACGATGTTCTTGTATCCCAGCGGGTCGTCGTCCGGAGCCATTGCCATTCCCCAGGCCTCGCACGCGTGGCTCGGTTGGCAGGTGGCACAACACTGGGGCAACAGGCGATTTGCCCGCCCCGCCCCGCGCGCGGAGGTGATGGCAGCGGTCATGCTGCACGATGTGGGTTGGACCGAATTCGACCTGGATCCCGGCGTCGACGGCAGGGGCCGCCCCATCACATTCGATCGCATGCCGGTGGCCGAGCATCTGGACATCTGGCGATCCAGTGTTCATCGGGCCGCCGAGTTCAGTCGATACGCCGGCCTCATGGTTGCCCATCATTTTGTCGGGCTGGTTAAGAACAAGACCAGCGATCTCCTGGAACGGGGAGACATGGTCAGCGGCCGGGCCGCCGAGGCCTTTCGGGCCGAGATGGACCGACTGCAGGAGGGTTGGCGGGAATCACTCATTCAGGACCCGCGCTATGCCCCCTTTCTCGAGGGAGAGGGTTGGCGGATCAACACCGGGCTGCTTGCCGCATGTGATCGGATTTCGGTCTACCTCTGTGCCGCCCTCGGGTCACCCTTCACCCTGTCGGGCCGAACCGCCCAGGGCTCGGGAGAAGAAATCGAGGCCACGAGAATCGAAAACGATCGGTGGCGGGTCCAACCGTGGCCTTTGGAAGGAGATCGACTCAAGCTCCAGGTCGAAGGTCGCCGTTTGGGCACCACACGTTTCGCATCACGGGAGGAGGCGCGGCACACGCTGGCCCGGGCGCCGGTGGTGAGGATCAACTTCGTGCTGACCCGGCCATCGGCAGGTTGACAATTGGCCGCTGAAACCTACAATGATCGCTTGCTGCGAGTGCTCCGCAGTAGCTCAATGGTAGAGCGGGTGGCTGTTAACCACTAGGTTGGGGGTTCAAGTCCCTCCTGCGGAGCCAAAACACCGAAGATTCGAGCTCGGGGCTGCGCCCCGGGCTTTTTGTTTGCGCTTGCCAATCCCCTGCTATCTGGTCTGAACAAAAAAACAAAAAACAAAGAACGAAGACGGTGCTGAAATCGCTGCCCCAACGAGGATGGTATACGCGCCTTGGATCGATTTAATAGAGCCGTGGGGATGGGAGTTTTCGATCTTCGATTTTCGTTCTGTGTCCAACCCAGACCGTAGGCGAAAAACCTGGTCTACTCAATCGCCTCAGGGCCTTCAGCTTCCCCCCGCGCCGTGGGATCCGGCCACACCGCGATCAGCCACATCGAGTCCGTCCGTTCGCGGATGTAGAGTCGGTGATCGTTGGTGGCCCGGGCCGATTTCCAGGGCGAGTCGAGGTTCCGTCCCGCTTCCACGCCGTCCGCCACTGCCCCGATTTTGCGGGCGACCGCATCGATGAAACGGGCAGCTTCCCGGCGATCGCGCTGTCGGATTCTGACCACGGTCTCCAGGAGTTCGGCCCTGGCCGACGGCGTCACGAGCACCCGCATCTCAGCTCTCCTCGAGCAATAGGCGACAGTCTTCGAGCACGGCGTCGAGATCGACCCCATCGTCCGCGGCGCTCTCCAGCTCTCCCAACGCGAGCCGCCGCAAGAGCTGCCGGTCCCGCTGGAGGTTCTCGAGCCACTCGACGGAGACCAGCGCCGCCACCGGAAATCCCTTTCTGGTCAGGACGACGGGTGATTCGGCGGCGGCGTGATGGGCGGCAGCGGCAGCCGCCGGTCCAAGGGTGTCGATGTCAATGCTGAGATGAGGTGCGGTCATTTGGGGCTCCCTTTGCGTCGGCATGCCACAATGTACCGCGTGTCTGGGCGTCGGGGAACAGCTGTCAGGGTTCTCGCCAACCTTGGAAGCTTGTGAAAATTTGCGCGAGTCCTTGACTGGACGGCGCCAAAAGCGTATAACGCGCCCGCGTGTGTGTTGAAGGAGGTTGACATGGCCAAGGAGTTCAACGCGTTCGAGATGGCCCAGCGCCAGTTCGACGCGGTCGCCGATAAGCTGCAACTCGAAGGTGGAATCCGGGATCTTCTGCGTTGGCCGCAGCGCGAGTATCACTTCACAATTCCAATTCGAATGGACGACGGTCAGGTCAAGGTGTATCGCGGATTCAGGGTGCAACACAACGACGCCCGCGGACCCGCCAAGGGCGGCATCCGCTTTCACCCTCAGGAGACGATTGACACGGTTCGGGCTCTGGCCACGTGGATGACGTGGAAGTGCGCCGTGGTTGACATCCCACTCGGCGGCGGAAAGGGTGGTGTGATCTGTGATCCCCATAACCTGTCCCCCAGGGAGCAGGAGGCGCTGTGCCGGGGCTGGGTGCGCCAGGTAGCTCGCAACATCGGGCCGGTACAGGATGTCCCGGCACCCGACGTCATGACCAATCCCCAGCACATGGTGTGGATGCTTGACGAGTACGAGAAGGTCTCCGGTGGCCATTATCCGGGTGCGATCACCGGCAAACCCGTCGAGGTTGGTGGATCCCTCGGCCGAACCGAGGCAACCGGTTACGGCGTGATCTACGTGGTCCGCGAGGCTCTCAAGCGCATGGGGCTGTCGGTGAAAGGAACACGGGCCTCGATCCAGGGTTTTGGCAACGTGGGGCAATACGCGGCCAAGCTCTTTATCGAGCTTGGTGGCACGGTCGTGGCCGTCGCCTGTTGGGACAACGACGACCACTGCGCGTACACCTTCGCCAATGCCGACGGGATCGACGTCGAGTTCCTGCTGTCCATCACCGACCGGTTTGGGACCATCCACAAGGAGCGAGCCGAGGAGGCCGGTTACACGATCCTGGACGCCGAGGGATGGCTTGAACAGGATGCCCAGATTTTGATTCCGGGCGCCTTCGAAAATCAGATCACCGCAGACAACGTGACCAAGATCCACGCCAATGTGAGGATCATCTCCGAGGGGGCCAACGGTCCGACAACACCGGAGGCCGATGAGATCCTCAAGGAGCGGGGGATCTTCGTGATCCCCGACTTTCTCGCCAACGCCGGAGGTGTCACCTGCTCCTATTTCGAGCAGGTTCAGTGCAACACCAACTTCTTCTGGCCCAAGGACGAGGTGCTGCAGCGGCTCGATCAGAAGATGACATCGGCGTTCAAAGCGGTGGCGGATCTGGCAGAAGAGTCCGGTGAGTACATGCGCGACGCGGCCTACATGATCGCCATTCAACGCGTCGCGACGGCCTGCCACCTGCGCGGTTGGGCGTAACGGAAGCCCAGTTCTCAGTTCTCAATTTTGAATTTTGAATTGCCGCCCACCCTCCCTCGTGCCGGGGGGTGGGTTTTTTGCATCACGCCCTCGCCGCGGGTGGGCGGAGGTCAATTCAAAACTGAGAATTCAAGATTCAGAATTTATTCAGTCGGTGGTCCAAGAAAGCAAAGGGCTCGGTCCGTCTCGCCATCCATGATGACGTGCGCCAACATCCCGTCGGCGACGCTTGGTACGTGGATCACCCGCACCACGTTCGCCATGTCGGCATATTTTGGTGCGATGGAGGCGAGGGAGTTCTCCGATCTGCGCAGAAACTCGCCGTTCCAGACGACGTCGTCATCGTCCGGATATAGAGGCAGATAGCCGATGCCCGATTCCACCAGATCATTGAAGAAGTGAGTGCCGAAGGAGACATCGGGAACGTAGGCACCCTTCTGGCGGGCGATTTCAACCAGCAGTGCGGTTCGGCAGATGTCGGCGTAGGTGACCGGCACCCCGAGTCGGATGTCGCCGCGGCTGCCCCACCGGCCGGGACCCATCAGAATGAAACGGCGCTCGGGCAAGGTGCGGTTCAGCTTGCCGACGGCCCGCGCGACCCGCTCCATCTGCTCGCGGGTCGGGAGGTCCTCGTAGTCCCGCGGGTCTACGAGCACGAGGTATTCCAGATCGCGGACCTGGCCGGTCTGGACATAGCGGTTTGCGGAAAACACCCTGTTTCGGTCGAGTACGTCGGAGGGAATCGGTTCGCGGTGCGTCGCTGCGCCCTGACTCAGGGTCCGGCACTGCAGCATGTAGAAATCTTCACCATCGTGGGCGAACTCCACGTCCACGGGTTCGCCGAGACCATCCTGCAGCTCGTCGAGCATGGCCTTGAGGTCCGCGGGAAAGGGTGAATTCAGCAGGCCGTCGAAGGTGACCACCATCTCTTCCGGATGGAGCTGGGCCATGATTCCGACCATGGGCAATATCTGACGATCGCGATAGATCGAGAAGATGCGGTTCATCATCGGAAGCTTTCGGCCGGTGCGGGTGAGGAACTTCTCCAGTGACTGCGATTCGAACTGGCCCTCCCTGAGATCCACCGTATCGACCTCCGCCTGCGAGTAACGGTAGACCTCATCTGGTCGCTGGACCGCCCTGAGGGTCGGTTGTTCGAGCGCGACAAGCACCGGGTAGTCCGCCACCGTCCGGTCAACGGCTCGCGTCCCCAGGCCGAGCACCAGCCGGGCCATGCCGTCGGTTCGTTGGATACGCGACGACCAACGCATCTCGCACACCGAGAAGGCCACCCCGGCAAAGACCGGGAAGATCATTCGTCCCACTTCGCGGCCCACCACCCGCTGGATGAGAATGCCCATCTGTTCCTGGAAATCGATCAATCCGCGCTCGCGTCGGTATTCGATGGGGTCGGGGTGAAAGACCGATGCATAGACCTCGGCGATGGCGTTCTCCACATCCGCCAGGCGCTTGTCGATGGGTCCCCGGTTATCGATGAACAGGCTCTTGTACTTGCCCGAAAAGGCGTGACCGATCCGGTCCTCCAACAGGCTGGATGACCGGATCACAAGCGGGCCCTCGCCGATTTTCTGGAGCATGTGTTCGAGTCCGCGGCGGATGGTGGGCGGCAGCGAACCTCCCTTGAACAGTCGCTCCAACAGCGGGAACTCCTCGCGGACCTCCTCGATGGGTTTGTACTTGACGTTGATGAGGTCCTCGAGTCCGTTGTACTCCATAAACTCCAGGATGCCGTTGGAGGGCAGGAAGTAGGACGTGGGGATGCGGTAGTCACCGCGGAACCGTCCGTCCTCCCTGGCACGCAGGAGAATGGAGTTTGCGAGGATGAGACCGGCCGCCTTGCCGCCAAGGCGCCCCTGATTGCCGTCGGTGGGGACGATACGGTCCAAAACATCGCCGAATTCGAGCACCTTGATGTACTGCTTGGCCACCGCGATGAAGTCCAGGTGGTCGGTGAGCAGCCGCCGAACTAGCGCAGCGCGGGTGCCGAGCACGTCCTCGGGAGGGGCTTCGGCCTCGCCCGGGGCGAAATCGAGGAACTCACGGATCTTGTCGCGCAGGACCGGAAGGGGTGTGTCGGGATCCTCGGCCATTCGAGCACCCTCGTAGGCGAGGTGCGTTTTCTCTACCCGCAGGATCGTGGCCGAGATCTCCTCCGGTTTCATGTGACGTCCGGCGTAGTCGAGGGCGAGGTCCCGCAGCGCCTGATGGGAGTGGTGCGGCAGCTTCGGTTTGGGCCGGTTGGGGTCGAGCTCCCGCCGGAAGGCGGAGAGTTTGAGTACGGCGGCGATCTGGTCGTCGAGGGTATCGAAGTCTACGAACCCGCGCCGTTGCATGTCCTGCAACAGGCGCCGACAGACCCTCTCGCCGAGATCTGGCCGTCGCGCCTGCAGGTCGTCGAACTGTGTTCGCCAATCGGACACGGTCGTTCCCCCCGGGGCGCGCGCATTGTAGCGCAAAGGGCAGGGGCGCGGGATTCGGGACTCGGATCTCGAACCGATGACCTTCGACCTTCGACCTACTCCTGAGCGTCGTTGTCGGCTGGGGACTCGGGTGTCACCAGATCGGTGGGATCGACGAGGATCTCATCGACCGACGAGGTTTCCACGCTCATCACCGTATCCCGGGCGTCGACCACCACCATGGCCTGTCCGCCCTCGGTGAGGGGCCGGTGGAAGACATAGCTCACCGTCTCGGGCGCCTCGCCGTTGGTGGATGCGAGGGCGACCTCGATCGTACCCATCACACCAGTCCCGGGCTGGAGCAGATCGAATTCCTCAGCCTTGAGTTCGGCGAGATGTGTGAGGAGATCCTGGACCGCTCCATGGTCCACCTCTCCGCCCTCATCGGCGGTCCACAGACCCTCGTCACGGGTCAGGGCTACGGAGGCTTCACCGACCGTAAGCTGCAGCCGCTCGGCGTCCCAAGTATCGAAGCCGTAGACCCGTGGTGACCGCCAGCGAACCGGGGCCTTGGTAAGCCTGATAGCGGCGCCGTCGTTCACCCGAAACAGCTCGGAACCGTCACGCCGGCAGGCGATGGTCGCGCTGCCGTCTTCCTCCTGCGAGGACCCGAAGTCGAGTCGAATGGGTGAACCGCTCTCGGATCGCACGACGGTGACCTGGTAGGCCGGCGGATCCAAACCGATGTCGGCGAGCGGAGTCCCGTCGTCGAGGAACTCCACGATCCGCAGGCCGTTGAGGTCGGAAATGAGGTTGGATACATGATCGGCGTCCGCGAGATCTTCCATCGGCTCCAGCAACATCCAGCGCCGGCCGTCGCGAACGGCCTGCATCCTGTCGTCACCGGCCACCACCTGGATGGATGCCACGTCCGCTGCCACGAGATCCACCACATCGCGTGATCGCCAGTCATCGAGTCCCTTGTCCAGGTCGGTGACGAACCATCCCGGAGCGAGCACGATCGACGCCTCGTCGCCCCGGCGAAGGGCGCGACTGGAGCCGAGAGCGGCCTCGTCGCCCACCGCCATTTCGAAACGTTCTCCGGCCTGGGTCGCAAGGGTGACGGTCATTTCCGGTTGGTCGAGACCGTAGGCCTCCAGCTCCACATCGGAGGTGCTCAAGGTCCGCTCTTCCTCGAGGTTCGTAAGCGAGGTCAGCACCGAGTTGACCGAAGCCGAATTGGCCTCGAATACGACCGGTTCGGTGAGTCGCCAGGTTCCGCCACTCTTTTCCATGACGAAACGGCCGTGTGAGTTGTCCACCACGACGACGGTGATGTCATCTCGATCGAGTTCCGGAAAGACCTTGCCGGCGCGTTCGCGCTGCTCGTCACTGGTCATCTGATGGCGCTCGTGGAAGAAGATATAACCCGCGACCGCGGCCACAACCAAAGCGAGGATGATCAGATTACGGCTCTTCATGACTCAATGCCCTACCAAATTTTCAGATTGCAGATTTCCACTCGATCCCCCGCCCCAAATTTCAGATTCCCAAAGACCTCCCGACAGCCCACTGGGTGGTTGGGAGGGAATCTGCAATCTGCAATCTGCAATTCGCAATTGTCTAGTGTCGTCGTTTCCGCCAGACCAGGATCCCGATGAGGATCGCAGCCCCTGGCATGACCAGGAGGGTCACGATGAGGATGTTCCGCATCTGCTGTTGAGACAGGAAAAGGTTGACCTGCTCCACCTCACGCGGCGCGATCCCCAACGCCTGCTCGCGGGCGGCGAGCCAATTGAGGGAGTTCATGGCCAGTGTGAGGTTGCCGGCATTGGAGATTTCGTAGTCGGCCATGAAGTCCGAGTCGCCAAAGACAACGAGTCGGAATGACTGCGACCCGGATTCCTCTGACGGCGGCTCGGTCGATCCACTGGGCGTCGTCGACGAACCCTCGAGTACCGCGCCCACCACGGCCGGGCCTGGGGTGTCTGTTTCCTCGGCAGCCACCGGTTGACCGGCGAGAAGTTGCTGGAGGTTGGTCTCTCCCCAGCCCTCCGATGAGGTTTCGGCGATCACCTCAAACCCGCTGTCGGAACTCGGGGTGAGTGATCGGGCGACCGTGAACAGCACCGCGATGCCTTCGAGACCCTGGGTCACCGGGTGGGTGGGAAAGTCGGTGAGGTAGACGGCCGACAGATCGTAGAACGGGAGCTTCCGCGACGGATCGACCACCAGGTCGTTATTGACCAGGAGGCCTCGTTGGGCGAGGAAGGCCTCGAGACGGGTCGATCGCATGGTTCCGGCCGGTTCAATGAGCGGGTCGAGGGCCACCAGCAGCCGTCCGCCGCCGTCGAGGAAGGCGCCCAGGGTTTCGATCTCGGCGTCGGTGTAGGGAGTGGTGGGACCGACGATCGCCAGCACGTCGGTGTCGTCGGGCACCGACCCGGACAACAGCTTGGTGTCGTCGGTCTCGATGTTCTCCCGGGCCAGGGCCTCGGCGAGCACGGCAAGGCTGCGGTCCGCGGCTCCGCTGCCACCCTTGATCGAAGCCTCGCCATGGCCGCTTACGAAGTAGATCTTCGGCACGTCGGGGGCGACCAGCGAGAGGATCGCGGACGTGAACTGCTCCTCGCCGGCGAAGGCCCGCATGGTGGGCCCCTGGCCCTGCTGGATTCCCGAGTAGTCGTAGTCGGCCATCTGGTCGGAGGTGACATATTTGGTGCGGTCCGAGTAGCTGAAGACCACGGTGTCGGCCACCGAGATGCCGAACTGTTCGGCCAGCTGGCGCGTCCTGAGCGGCTCCTTGTCGGGGTCGATGTACTCCACGACCACCTTGTTCGACGCGGCGGCATAGCGCGTGAGGAGCTTGGACACCTGGTCATACAGTGGGCTGGCCGGTGTCATGAAGACAATGACCCGGATCTCCTCATCGAGTTCGTCGAGGATGTTCAGTGTCTTGTCCGAGATGGAGTACATCTGGGACGAGGTCCAGTCGGAGACGACGTAGTGACGGGCAGCCAGCCAGTTGACCATGACGGTCAGAGCGATGGCGAGCACGATGGCCACCACTCCGGACAGGGTATAGCGGATCGCCTGCTTTCTCATGGTCACCTCCACTTCTTCACTTCGAGGGTCTTGGCCGCGAGGAACAGGAAAAGAAGACCGACGGACACCTCGTAGACCACGTGGCGGGTATCGACGATTCCCATTGCGTAATCATCCATGTGGGTCCACAGGTTCATGTAGGCCAAGGCCTCCTGTCCGACGGACGAGGAGAGGAGGAGCTGCTCGACGAGGCCGATGGAGAACATCACGATGAGCAGGGTGAATGCGATGATCGCTGCGATCAGCTGGTTGTCGGTGAGCGTGGACGTGAAGGTGCCGACGGCCAGGAAGAGGAATCCCATCAGCAGGACACCGAGATAACCTGAGGCCACCGGCAGCAGGTCGATGGTGGAATTCTGTTTGAGGATGACCACGTAGAGGAATGTGGGAAGCCACAGGACGATGTAGAAGATCAGTGCCGCGATGAACTTGCCGACGATGACCTGCGCTTCGGAGACAGGTGAGGTGAGGAGCACCTCGATGGTCCCCGATCGCCTTTCCTCGGCGATCAGCCGCATGGTGATGACCGGAACGGTGAACAGAATGAAGAGCCAGAAGAATACCGTGCCGCCGAAAAACAGGCGCAGCGGCGTCATCGCCTGGGTCATGGGGTTGTTGAGAAAGGACACGATGATGTAGAAGATGTACCCCTGCATCAGCAGGAAAGCGGTCAAAACGATGTATGCGAGGGGCGACGAGAAGTAGGCGACCAGCTCGCGGCGAACGATGGCCCAGGTCTTCGCCATCTCACACCTCCTCGTGGGCGATGATGTCTTCGCGGGTGGTCAACCGTACGAAAACATCTTCCAGGGTCGCCCGGGTCGGGGCGAGAGTCGTCAGGACCCAGCCCCGGTCCACGGCCAGTTTAAAAATCTCCGCCCTGGGGTCATGGTCTTGTGGGTGTTCCACCAGGAAGTTCCCAGCGCCGGTGTCGGTCACATCTGCGATGCCGGGGAGGGCCATGAGGGCCTCCCGGGTGTCGCCGTTGGCGCCCTGGACCTCCACCCGGACCTGAGGGTTGCCCATCATGCGTGCGCGCAGGGCATCGGGGGTGCCGTCGGCCACGATCCGGCCGCGATCGATGATGGCCACGCGTTCGCAGACCTGTTCGACCTCGGGCAGAATGTGGGTCGAAAGCACCACCGTATGATCTTGGCCGAGCTCGGCGATGAGCTCTCTGACCTTGATGATCTGGTTGGGGTCGAGACCCACCGTCGGCTCGTCGAGGATCAGCACCATGGGTTTGTGGATCAGTGCTCCGGCCAGGCCCACCCGTTGACGGTAGCCCTTGGACAAGGTGCCGATCACCTGTCGCTGGACGTCCGAGATCATGCATCTGTCGCAGACCTCGTCGATCCGACCCTTGACCTCAGAGCGTGGCACTTCCTCCACCGCGGCGCGAAAGCGGAGGTACTCCTCGACCCGGAGTTCCGGGTAGAGTGGTACGTTTTCCGGGAGATAGCCCAGGTGCCGGCGCAGCCCGATGGGATCCTGGTCGAGGTCGATCCCCGCCACCACCACCCGTCCCGCCGTGGGCGGTAGAAAGGCGGTGATCATCCGCATGGCTGTGGTCTTGCCGGCGCCGTTTGGGCCGAGAAAACCCAGGACCTGGCCCTCAGGAACGAAAAACGAAACGTCGTCGACGACCGTTTCGTCCACAAAGACCTTCGTCAACCCTTCAACTTCGATCATGAAAACAGCCTCCATCTACTCGGGTCGGCGCAGATTCTCCCACGTAACGCTCCATACGCTCAACCCAATGTCCGCGAATTAGCAAATTTCTTGCCTGAATCAAGTCCGAATCGGCGACGGAGACTCGTGCCTCAGAGTGCAATATTGACGTTCTCACCCGCGCCGATTCTC
This sequence comes from uncultured Holophagae bacterium, assembly GCA_963797055.1. GTDB lineage: Bacteria > Acidobacteriota > Thermoanaerobaculia > Thermoanaerobaculales > Sulfomarinibacteraceae > FEB-10. The sequence continues at coordinate 76,851 of CAWCOD010000018.1, read as the reverse complement.
TCAGTGCGCTTCCCGGGGGTGCGTTCCTCGGAGGTGCCTGGCACCGCCGCAGATGTGTCGACCTCGTACTACGACTCGACTTCGACGGTGCCTGGCACCAGGTGAGCGCGTTCGCAATGGGCCCGAGGACGGCACGCCCGCCCATCGCGCTCTTACCCTCCGGGTGGGTGGGGGCTACGCCATCTCCCGGCTGGGGGTTACGATGAACATCAGGGTGGTGGACCCGATGGTGAATTCGCTGCGATTGTCGAGAACGTCTCGGTCGATTCGCTCCCCATCGACAAATGTGCCGTTGGTGGCACCCAGATCGAGCAGCATTGCTTCCTCGTCGCGCACCTCCACCATGGCGTGGCGACGGGAGACCTCCGAGTCCTTGAGCTGCACATCCATGGCCGAGCCGCGGCCGATGAAGATCCGAGGCTTGGTGATCGGGAACACGCTGCCGGCCTGGGGGCCCGCGATGATCGCCACTGAAAAACGCACGTCCGGCGGGAGCGGAGCGAGCTCCGGGAGTTCCGGCGAGTCTGGTTCAATGGCGGGCTCTCGGGCTGCCGTGTCCTGATGGGGGCTGACGTGGGAATCGGCCTCTGGATCAACGTTGGTTGCGTCGCCCAATTGGTTGGGGTTCTCGATGGGAAACGTGTGTTCGCACGACGTGCACTTGACGGCCTTTGACGCCTCGCCGCCGAATCGAGCCTCGTCGTACCTGTACCTCGTTTCACACCGAGGGCAAGTGATGATCACGATGACCTCCCCGAGTGTGCATTTCGCTCACAGTTCATTTTACCAGGGAGCAGGGCCCGGACTCCGTCCATTTCGAATTTCGAATTTTAGTTTTCCGAACGTAGTGCAAATACTCTCAGAAATGATCTGCGTCGCGCTTCACGTGCGTCCGGAATCTGTGACGTATCTGTTCATCCGAAATCGAATCGACGGGGCCGCAATCGGCGAACAGGCGATGATGGCCGACAATTCGCAATTCGCAATTCGAAATCGGGCCTTCCGAAACAACTAATCGCCTGACTGAGCGGTCCACCGATCCATCCAGTCGAGAACCACCTCGTGCCACTGGATCGAATTCCATGGTTTGAGCACCCAGTGGTTCTCATCGGGGAAGTACAGCAGACGGGATGGGACGCCGAGCCGCTGCAGCGCGTTGAAGGTCGCCAATCCCTGCGTCTCGACGACTCGGAAATCGAGGGCGCCGTGTATCACCAACTCCGGGGTCTTCCAGTTCTTGATCAGGCGCACCGGGGAAAATTCCATGTAGCTGTCGGGATTGACCCAGGGCGGGCCACCGTTCTCCCATTCGGGGAACCACAGTTCCTCGGTGTCGAAGTAGGCCATGTACTCGTCGAGGTTCCCGTCGTGGCACACGAGCGCGGCGAACCGGTCGGTGTTGCCCTGGATCCAGTTGATCATGTAGCCGCCAAAGCTGGCGCCAAGAGCCGCCATGCGATCGGGATCGATCCAGTCATGGGTCGCGAGTACGTGGTCGAGGCCGATCATGAGGTCCAGGTAGGGGGCGCCGCCCCAATCGCCGTTGATGGCGTCGGTGAAGGCCTGGCCGTAGCCCACTGAACCGTGAAAATCGATCATCACCGCAGCGTAGCCGTGCCCCGCATAGATCTCCGGGTTCCAGCGGTAGTGCCAATGGTCGTCAAAGCTGCCCTGCGGCCCGCCATGGATCAGAAATGCGAGCGGATAGGTCGCGCTGGGGTCGAAGTCCGCCGGTTTGACGATATAGCCATAGACGGTGTCGCCGTGGGCGCCCTCGAAGGAAAATTGTTCGTAGTCCCCAAAAGAGATGTGGCCGAGACGGTCGCCGTTGAGATCGGTGATCTGGCGCTGTGAGCCGCCCGTGCCGCTGACGACGTAGAGTTCCACGGGCGAGACCAGGCTGTCCTGGGCGAAGAGAACGCTGCCGTCCGGCAGCGGACTCGGGCTGGCGTTGGTGTGTTGGCTCACCACTTCCGATACCGCCCCCGAGGAGGCATCGATCCGGAATAGTGTGGTGGTGCCGGTGTGGGCGGCGGTGGCGAAGATGTGGGTTCCGTCATCCGACCAGGCGATTTCGCCGGGAGACCGGTCCCAATCCTCGGTGAGCACTCGTCCGGCGCCGTCCGGCCATGACATGACGACCACTTTGTAGCGGTCGGACTCGTAGCCGGGGCGCGCCATCGCTCGGTAGGCGAGATGGCTACCGTCGGGTGAGAACACCGGTCCCGTGTCCCAGGCCTCGTTTGCCTGGGTCAGACAACGGGCCGGTGCCGAGCCGTCGGTTGGAACAGCCCACACGTCCCAGTCGGTGGACCATGCCTCTTCCGATCCCTCCACAACCTTGGCGGAGTAAACCAGCCACCGACCGTCGGGCGACACGACGTAGTCCTCGGCTCCACCAAAAGGCAGCGTCGGGCAGTCTCCGTCGACGCCAGGCATCAGATCGACCGGTGTGCCCGCTGCGAGGCCGTCCTTGCCCAGCGGGATTCGGAAGACGTGGTTGCGCCTCCCGTCCTCCCAGGTGTCCCAATGGCGGATGAAGAGCCGGTCGTAGATCACGCCGCTTGACTCGCGTGCCTCCTGCTCGCCCAGACGGTCGACGGTGCAGCCGATGGGATTCCTGCAGTCTGGGAAGACCGCCAGGCCAACATAGAGGGACTGGGCCGCGGGCCCCAGGTTGAGGGCCTCCACATCGAGGGGCAAGTCGGTCACCTGCTGCGCCTCACCGCCGCCAACGGGCATCCTCCACACCTGGGTTGAGCCCGATCTGGAGGACAGGAAGTAGAGATTCGAGTTTCCGGCCCACCGAGGGCTCGAATCATTGGCGGTGTTGGTGGTCAGGCGGCGGGCACCGGAGCCGTCGATGGCGGCCAACCAGATATCGCTTCGGCCCTTGTTTGCCACCAGGTCCATGGTCGTCACGGAGAACGCAACGGTGTGCCCGTCGGGCGAGGGTTGCGGATCGGAAATCCGCTCCATGGCGATCATGTCGTTGACGTTGAACGGGTGTTTTGCGGCGTCTGCGAATCCCACCGCGAGGATCAGGGAAAGGGCGACAAGCGTGACCGACTGACGGGACATGAGCTCCTCCAACCCGGGGTGCCGGGCGCTGATTATCCTAACGCATACCCCGAGCGAAGAGTGAATTCAGCATGTGCCCGTCGCGTCGCACGCGCTCCGGGAGGGTGAGGGGATTCGAATTTCGAATTTCACATTTCGAATTGGGTGGGCGGGGGCGGGGGCCTAGGTGTTCGAGTTCCAGCCGGTGAGGTCGCCGTTATCGAGGTCGCCGTTGAATATGGCCTCCGAGGCGTTCTCCATGTGAAGGGCGAAGCCGAGGTCGGAGGGATCGACCAGGCCGTTGCTGTCGAGGTCGCCGTCGAAGGACTCCTGAGCGAGGGTCTGCTGTTGGGCCTCGTTGACGTCAGAGTTGCCGTACCACAGCAGGCCGCCACTCACGGCCAGTGCGGCTGCAGCCGCGGCGGGCATCCACATGGTCCGACGCCGCCTTGCCGGGCGGAAGGATTCGAATGCGATCTCGATCGATCGGTCGAGGTGGTGGGCGAGATCGCCCTCAAACTCCGCCCGCCACCACGCCGCGCATTCCGGGCAGCTGGTGCGAATGGACTCCGCCGCGGTCCCCGCCTGGTCGTCGAGGCGACCAAGGGCGAGGTCGAGGACGAGGCGTCCGTGTTCTGGGCAGGTGGGGATTCGCATCATCATCTCCATCAATAAGGACGCACGAGGTCTTGGGTGGTAACGGCAAGGAGCAAGGATCAGACTCCGGCCCCCAGGCCCCCCGGATGCCAGAAGCGAGATGCGAGATGCGAGATCCGCCGCCCACCCAATCCGGAATTCGGAAACCCCACCCACAAGGAACCTCTTTGTGGTGCGGGCGTCTCGGCTGCACCAGTTGTCACGTTCTGCTTCGCCTGTGCAGGCCAGAGGCCTGCGCTACAACTGTGCTCCGGACGGGTGGGGGTCTTCGTTCTTCGTTCTTCGTTCTTCGATCGCGCAACGGGGGGGTGGGCCTCAGCTCTCGCCCTGACGGAGCTTTTCGAGCCGTTCGCGGAGTCGCTTGCGGGCACGCATCAGCCGCATCTTGAGGGCGCCTTCGGAGAGCTGGGTACGGGCGGCGAGGGCCTCCACCGAGAGACCGTTGGCCCTCGCGACGAGCAGGTCCACAATCTCTTCATCTTCGTTTTCCAAGGCTGCCAGCATGAGCCTGATCTCGGCCATGCGCTCCACATGCTGGTGAGGGTCGTCATCGGTTGCCAGTTCGAGGGCGGACTCGAGGTCATCCTCCCGGCGCACCGCCATCCGTCGCAGATGATCGCGAGCCGCATTGGCGGCGATCCTCCGAATCCAGGCCGTGAAACTCCGCTCGTCAGACAGCGTTCCGAGTCGCTGCCAGGCCCGGAGGGCCACCTCCTGAGCGAGATCGAGGGCCGTGTCCTCGGATCGCACACCACAGGCGATGAGGGTCGATGTCACCGCGCTGCGGTGCTGCTGCAGCAGCCGCCGGAACGCCTCCCCGTCTCCAGCCTTGGCCTGCCGGACCAGCCGGGCCACCTCGTCCCAATTTCGAATCTCGGTCATCGGAGCCAGGATACGTCAGATCGCGCCGGGTTCTCAGTGTAGAGGGTGGATATGCTCGATTCTCGCCCGTAAGCCTTCAGCCGCCTTCGCAGCTTGAGTGCCATGGACGTCGCGACACGACACGAGAGGCGAGAATCGAAAAGAGAGCACCCATTGAGCGCAATTCACGGAGTCTGGGGAGCGAATGGCGCTTTTGGTTTGCGCGGGCACCAACTCCACCGCATTACGGCAGATACTCGAGACGGAACTCCGCCCCATCGGTGCCAGGGCCGACACTATACGGCCCGCGGTGCCAATTCCCACATCCATCGCGGTGCCAGGGCCGACACTTCTGACAGTTCCACGGCAACTGCCGCGCTCAGAAGTGTCGGCCCTGGCACTGCCGGGTAACAAATTAAGTGAAAAAGTGTCGGCCCTGGCACTGCAGGGGGCTGCTCACTGCTCCCTGTTACGGGAGATACTCGAGGCGGAACTCGGCCAGCAGCCGGGCGTCGATGAGATCCCAGGGGCTGCCTTCGACGCGGAAATATTGACGGCCCATGGTGTATGCGCGTGACATTTCGCGCTCCAGAGCCTCCTGGTCGACCCTCAACCGTATGGTGAGGCCCACCGGAAAATAGGAAATAAAAACAAGGTCATCGGGCGTGTCGAATGTGGCGTCGTCTCCGGCAGATCTGATCTCGAGGCGCATCCAGTCCCGATCCTGGTCGAGCTCGGTCAAGACCGGGCCATAGAACGAAGACTGGATCCCGTCGGTCAGATCGGAAATGACCTGCTCGTCGTCGGACCATCCATCATCCCGCAGCAACACCCGGCTCGATACCCGGTAGGGGTGTCCCCAGCCATCGGTGGCGCGGACCTCGTAGAAGGTGCGGACTCCTGACGGCGCCATATCGGAGGTGGCGCCGTAGAACAGCAGCGGCATCCAGCCGCGGACGTGCATGGTGGCGTAGGGTTCGAGCAGGGTCGCCCAGTCACCGTCCATGGGTGGAGGGTCGAGTTGATCGACGGCGTACCTGGCAGCGGCGACCGCGATCTCGTGGGCGCGGTGGATGGTGACCAGCTCCTCAGCCCTGCCGTGGTCCCCCGTCACCATCCACCGTGCCGTGGTTTCGAGGTCGGGGCCCGGTCCGGTGGCCCGCAGACGCATGAAACCCACGATCGGCAGGGTCAAGATGGCGCCGTAGACGATCAACCGCCAGGCACTGCCGCGGAGGACGGCCCAAAAGGAAGGTCTCGGGGGGCGGGCAATGGCCGTCGTCGCGTCCCAGCCGCACTCCGGGCAGATGGTTCCACCCGCTGGAATCTCGGCTTTGCACTCGGGACACGGATATGGCTCTGTCATCCGCTACAGCCTACCCCAGTCACTCAGTTGAAAGTTGAAAGTTGAAAGTTGAAAGTCAAAAGTTGCCCCCACCCGCCCATTGCGAATTGCGAATTGCAGATTGCAGATTGCAGATTGCAGATTGCGATCCCCCCACCCACCCACCCGGAGCGGGGGGCGCGATGGACGGGCGTGCCGTCTTTGACATTGTTGGGAACCAAGGTGCTGGCAAACTCATCCCGTGAGGTCCCAACAATGTCTAAGGGGGCAACCTCGGGGAGCGCTTTGGGGAGAGGGGCGCGCCGAAATCAAGGGGATCTTCCCATACCCCCGGGCCGGTGCCAGGCACCTTCGAAACCGCATCGAAGCACGAGATCGCGACATCTGCGGCGGTTCCTGGCACCGCCACGAACCGGACGGGTGGACGGCCTCAGTGCCGCCGACCGGATCGTGCCAGAAGCCACCGAGTGGGGCCGGGAGCTATGGCGGAGAACCAGTAGAAAACCCGCAACATGAAGGGGTAGACCACCTCGCGGCGCGGTCGGTGGACGGTGCGGAGGATGACCTCGGCGCACTGTTCGGGTGTGATCACCGGAATCAGCGAGGCGAGCTTCGGAAAGTGCTCCCGGTCGACGGTGTTGTGGTCGAAGTACGGGCTCGCCACCTCGCCGAAAACCACATGGCAGGTCCTGATCCCGGTGCCCGCGAGGTCTTGGTGGAGGGCCTCGTTGAGCCCGCGGAGCGCCCAGCGAACGGCGCTGTAGGAGGTGGCGCCGGGCCACGGAATCCGGGATGCCGGCGATCCGACATGAATCAGAATGCCCCGGCCGGCATCGAGCATGTCCGCCATGAAGGCGTAGCTGGTGTTGTAGGCGGCGAGGTAGGGCGCGGCCAGCATCGCCACCGCTTCTTCAGGTGGGGTTTCCTCGATGAACTTCCACTCACCCATGCCGGCGCTGTTGACGATGAGATCGGGACGCCCATGCTCGAGCCTGATGCGGTCGGCCAGGGCGAGAACCTGGGCGGCGTCGGCGGCGTCCACGGTCTCCAGTGTGGCGCTCCCGCCGCCCGCCGTGATGGACTGCAACACCACTTCGAGCTGCGGTTTGCCCCGGGCGACCAGGATCACGTGCCAGCCCTCCCTTGCGAGGGCGCGTGCGGTGGCCGCTCCAATGCCGGAGGATGCCCCGGTGACGATGGCGAGCGATGGCTGCATTGTCTTCCTCCGTGGCGGTGATTATTTCATACATGGAGTTTCGAGGGAGGGAAATGACGTTGGTGTCACCACCTCCATCCCCCGTAGGCTGTGAATGGTGAATAATGAGGAGAGATGGATGGGGTGACGACGGTGACGGCATCGGACGGCCGCGCGCGCAAGTGGCTGTGGCTGGCGGCGGCCCTGCTGGTGGCCTTGTCGGTGCAGCTGCCGTCGTTGCAACTGGGGTTTGTGGGTGACGACTACGAATGGTGGCTCGAAACCCGCTACCGGATGGTGGATTGCGGTCGCGCCCTCGAACCCTTTGGCGGGCTCCGCCTGACCAATCCACTGATGCTCGCCCCTGACCAACTGGTCTGGGGCACCTGGACTCCGGGGTGGCATCTCACGAGCCTGGTGATCCACGGGATCCTGGTCGGGCTGCTCTTCGCTGTCGCCCGCCGGGTCGGATTCGGCCCGCCGGGGGCCGCCGTGATCTCGGCGTTGTGGGGGGCGTCTCCGTTCACCGTGTTCATGGCGCGCGAAGTCCATGTCCGGCACGACCCGCTGTTGCTGGCCTGTTGGCTCGGCCTCGCCCTGCTCTGGCCGGGCCCCGATGATCGGTGGACGTGGCGGCGCATCGCCGGTGGCGCCCTGCTGGCCGTTGTGTCCGCGTTGACCAAGGAGAGCTGGGTGGTGCTGCCGGGTTTCGCGGCCGCCTACGACCTGGCCTTCAGGCGGAGTACCTTGGCGTCTGCGCTCCGCACCGCCGCGATCTGGTCAGTTGGACCAATGCTTTTTGTCGCGGCGTACCTGTGGCGACCGGCAGTCGAGACCTCGTACGCCGCCGGCTACTACTCAGGAGGTCTCCGCACCGCGGTCAAGATCCCGAGCACGCTGGCCTCGTTCACCGGTCTTGTTGATTTCGACACTTCGAGCCACCGGTTTGGGCCCGCCGAATGGGTGGCGTTGATCGCCCTGTTGGTAACGGCCGTTCTCGCTTTCAGGACACGCTCATCCGCGCTGCTGGTGGGTGGCGGGCTCTTTCTCCTTCCGCTGATTCCCCTTGTTCCGGTGCCGGTCATGGGTGTGCACTACGGCTACGCCTCGTTTGCCGGATTTCTCCTGATGGCGGGGGGACTGGCCATGATCGTCGCAGACCGCACGGAACATCGTCAGACGCGTCTGGTGGTGGCCGCGGTGGCCTATGGCCTTGCGGCGGCGCTCATGTTGTGGGGACTGTCGGTGATGACCGGCGAAGGGGCCGACGCGACCCGCCGGGCCCAGGCCAACCATCGGTTGGTGGCCGAGGCCGAGGCCTTTGCGCCGAGGCTTCCGCAGGACATGACGCTGGTCTGCGTCCGGCTTGAAGGGCTGGTGGTCAGCGCCGCGCTCATCGACCGGGTGGAGGGGTTGCCCAAGACCTATTTCAACCGGGGCAGCGCGCCGTACGGTCTGGTGGGCTGGGCGGAGCTGTTCAGCTGGGTCGGGGAGCCCCACGGTGGCCCCCTGTGGCACGAGGTCGCACCCGAGGACGTGGGATCGACTCCCTTTGCCGTCGTCGGTCACGCGGAAGGGCGATTTGTCGAGCTGCCGGTGGAGGATGTGACCGCAGCCGAGGCCGTAGCGCGCTGGTCCGCCAAGGGCTTCCCGGTGCGAGTTATTCAACCCTGGCCGTGAGGGCCCAATTCTCATGGCCCTTCCCGTGAGGCTGCCAGGCACGCCGATTCGCCCCAACGAGCTGAATCGGTTCGTCGACACTGACGAATCGGGATGACAGGCACCTCCGGGGTACGCGCCCTCGGGGGGCGCCTTGGGGACATGGGCGCGATGAACTCAGTGAATCGAAGCGAACGCGCTCACACGGTGCCAGGCACCGTCGAAATCGGATCGGAGCACGAGGTCGACACATCTGCGGCGGTGCCTGGCACCGACATGCTTCCTGACTACTTCTTCAGCGGTTTCCACCAGGGTGCCAGCCGCGAGCAGTAGGCCTCCCACGAGGCATCCACATCGGCGATGGCGTCGCCGCCGAGTTTCTCGAGCAGGGCGTCCGCGAGAACCAGGGCCAACATGGCCTCGACGATGACCGGCGCCGCGCCGATGGCGGTGACGTCGGACCGTTCCCACGCGGTGGTCGATGGTTCGTCCTTGGCGAGATCCACCGAGGGTAGTCCGCGCCGCAGCGTTGAGATGGGCTTGAAGAAAGCACGAGCCACCAGGTCGGCCCCGTTGGTGACGCCGCCCTCGAGACCTCCGGCCCGGTTGGTTGGCCGCTCCAACCGCCCGTCGCCGCGCATGATGGCGTCGTGAGCCTCGGAACCCATCACCGCCGCGACTTCCATCCCGGCGCCGAGAGACGCCGCCTTGACCGAGTGGATCGACACCAGCGCCTGGCAGATTCTGCCGTCCAGCTTACGATCCCAGTGGGTGTGGGAGCCGAGACCGGGCGGCAGACCGCGGACCACGGCGCCGACAATGCCGCCCATTGTGTCGCCGGATTCCCGTGCGGCGCGAACCGCCTCGACCAGCACCTCCTCGTCGTCCGGTCTGGGAGTCACCAGGGGAGAGTCGTGACGCACGCCATCGAGAAGCTCCCAGTCGGGTGGCCCGTCGTAAACGGCGTGTGGTCCGACCCTCAATACACCCGATCGCATAGCGATGCCGTACCGGCCGAGCAGTTGATCACACACCGCCCCTGCGGCGACCCGCGCCGCCGTCTCGCGGGCCGAGGCTCGTTCCAATACGTCGCGCATATCGCCGGTCTGGTTGGTTGCCAGACCACCGGAGAGATCGGCGTGTCCGGGCCGCGGCGCGGTCACGCTGAGTCGCGCCGTCTGCCCGGGACTCACCTGCCACGGGTCCATGACCGCGGACCAGTTCTTCCAGTCGCGGTTTTCGATCTGCAGCACCAGTGGTGCACCGAGCGTGCGACCATCCCGGAGCCCGCCGGTCACCTCCACCCGATCGTGTTCGATGCGCTGCCGGCCGCCGCGTCCGAAGCCGTGCTGCCGGCGGGCCAGACGGTCATCGATTTCGTCCCGGCTCAGCGGCAGTCCAGCCGGCAGTCCATCGAGGATCGCGGTCAAGCGAGGTCCGTGCGACTCGCCGCCGGTGAGCAGACGGAGCCGTCTCATGACACCGTCGGAATCAGGTCGTGAGAGGGGATCAGGCTGGCAAGAAAGAGCGATGTGTGGTTCACGAATCCGAGCATACCGCATATCTGGACTCCGTTTCAGCCCCAAGATTTTGGTGGTGCTATGATCCGCCAACGGGTGATGAAGCGGTTGATGCTTCCGCGGGGATTGTGGGTCGCCATCCTGTTGGGGATGACGCTGCTGTTCTCGCCACTCGCTCTCCACGCCGAGGACACTCTCCAACGTTTGACCCTGCTCCACACCTCCGATCTCCACGGTCAGGTGCTCCCCTTTGACGATGCACGAAACGCTCCCACCAGGGGGTCGCTGACCCGCGTGGCCACGGTGGTCGAGGCGATTCGCGAGGAGAGCGATCACCCGGTGCTGCTGCTGGACAGCGGCGATACGCTCCAGGGTGCGCCGTTGGAGCAGTTCGCCCACGTGGAGTGGGGCGAACCGAGCCCCACCATCGAGGCCATGAATCGCATCGGGTACCAGGCCATGGCGGTGGGAAACCACGAGTTCAATTTCGGACTCGCTCTGCTCCGTGACGCCGAGGAACAAGCTGACTTTCCATTCCTGTCTGCCAACACCATCGATGAACGAACCGGGAAGCCGGCCTTCCCGCCCTACCTGGTGATCGAAGCCGGACCGGTCCGCGTCGGCATCCTGGGCTTGATAACGCCCAACATTCCCGGTTGGGAGCAGCCGGCCAACTACCGGGGGCTCCGCTTTGAACCCATGGACGAGGCGGCGCGTCGCTGGGTACCGGTGCTCCGCGACCAGGTGGGTTGCGATCTGGTGGTGGTGCTGGCCCACACCGGTTTCGAGACCGACCTCGAGACCGGAGAGTCCAACGGCACCGAGATCGAGAACTTCGGCTGGCGTCTGTCCGAGATCGAGGGCATCGATCTCCTGCTCACCGGTCACGCCCATCACGATATCGAGCCCGCCAAAATCAACACCGCCATCGTGTCCCAGCCCAGGGCCAGGGCCAGACTCGTGACCAGGATCGATCTCTGGTTGGCCCCTGCCGGCGAGGGATGGGTCATCGACCATTGGGAGGGCGTCAATCTCCCGGTCGACGATGTATCGGGCGATCAGCAGCTCGCCGCGGCCTTCGCGCTGCTCCACACACGGCTGGCCGAGGCTCTTGATGAGCCGATTACATCGGCCACCGATCCGGTGAGCGTGAGCGGCTGCCGGATGGTCGACTGTACCGCGGTGGACCTTTTCCACGCTGTTCAGCTGGCAGCTTCGGGGGCCGATCTGTCGCTGGCTTCCCTGCTCACCGATGGCACGCCCGATCTCGAGCCCGGTCCGGTGACGTGGCGGTGGGTCTACGGTTTGTACGTCTATCCCAACACCCTGCAGGCGGTGGAAGTCACTGGCGCCCAGGTCAAGGACATCCTCGAACATGCGGCCCTTTACTACCAAGGGCTCGACTGTTCGCTTGATTCCGGGTGTAGGGTGTTGACGAACCCGGCGGTGCGCAGTTACAACGTTGACAACGTGTCCGGTCTTGACTATCGCATCGATCCCACCCGTCCGGAGGGTGACCGTGTGCGAGATCTGCGATACCGCGGCGAACCATTGGACCTTCACGCAAAATTCAAACTCGTGTGCAACAACTATCGCGCCGCCGGCGGTGGCGGTTATCCCCATCTTTCAGACGCATCGGTGGTCTGGACTTCATCAACGGAGGTGACCGAGCTGATTGGTGAGTACCTTTCGAACCACGATCCGTGGCGACCCACTGTGGACGGCAACTGGCGGGTCGATCATGAGTCTGCATCGGAATCAACTGTGGCGGGCGATGGCGCGGACAGTGCCGTCGGCGGGCCGCGAACATGATCAGTTTTTATGAAGGGAGGGGAGAGAAATGAGGCGATTTTTGAGAAACGGAAGCGGTCTGGTGGCCGTCGCATTGCTGGTGCTCGTGCCAACGGTGGCGCTGGCACAGTCGAGCGTGACCACCGGACAGATCTACGGGACCGCGAAGGATCCCAGCGGTGCCGTGATGCCGGGTGTCACGGTGACGGCATCAAACGTGGACACGGGATTGGTGCGGACCGGTGTGACCGACACCAGCGGGTACTACCGCGTGGGCAATCTGCCTTCGGGCAACTACGACGTCCGCTCGGACCTTGCGCGGCTTCAAGTCCGAGGTCAAGCGTGGCATCGTGGTGACCCTTGGTTCCACGGTCCAGGTGGACTTTGGCCTCCAAGTGGCCTCGGTGGAAGAGGAGATCGTCGTCACCGCCGAGTCGCCCATTGTGGAGACCACCAATCCCAGCGTCACCGCGGCGGTGTCGGATCAGCAGATCCAGAACCTGCCGCTCCAGGGCAGGGATTTCACCGACTTCGTGGCGCTGACCCCAGGCACGGTTGCGGGAAACACCGAAGAGATCGGCGGCGGCCGCGGCGGTGTCAACATCGGCGCCCGCGGCGTCCAGAACTCCTTCAACGTGGACGGTGCCAACAGCCAGTCGGCGTTCTTCGGTGAGGAGCGCGGTGGCACTCGGCCGCCGTTCACCTTCTCGCAGGGTGCGATCAAAGAGTTCCAGGTCCTGAAGGCTTCCTACAACCTCCAGTTCCAGGCCACCGGCGGCGTGATCAACGCCATCACCAAGTCGGGTACCAACGAGTTCCACGGTGAGCTCTGGGGCTACTACACCGACGACGGCCTGACCGAGGAGGACGCCCTGGGCCGCAAGGGCGATTCCGAGCAGATCCAGTATGGTGCGGCCGTCGGCGGACCCATCGTCCGCGACAAGCTCCACTTCTTCACCTCGGTGGACACCCAGGACTACTCGACTCCGAAGTTCACCCAGTTCTACGACTTCCCGGCCGGGCGCGAGGACGACTTCAATGCGCTCACCGGCCTCGACTACGACACCGAGACCGCAGACCGCCCCCCAGACCAATGATGCTCTGGTCTTCCTGCTCAAGTTCGACTGGCAGCTCGGGGTGAACAACCTGCTGACCGCGCGTTACAACTACTCCGACCAGGAGGGTGTCAACCAGACCTCCAGCTACACCACCGACGGTCTGTCGACCAATGGCCTCGAAGGCAACTCCTTCAGCTCGGCCGTGCTCACCCTCAACTCGGTGCTGTCGGATAAGGCCTTCAACGAGGCGTTTCTGCAGTACGCGTTCGAGGAGCGGCCGCGCGAGGCGAACAACACCGAGATTCCGGGCGCCACGATCCGTTGGTACGCTGCGGTCTTCGGCCAGAACCAGTTCCTGCCCAACTTCCTGGATGAGAAGCGCTTCCAGTTGGTGGACAACTTCACATATTACGCGGGCGAACATACCCTCAAGGCTGGTATCAATTTCGACCTCGTCAACTTCGACGACGGCTTCTGCCGCTACTGTAACGGCTACTACGAGTACTGGAATTGGGATGACTTCCTCGACGGCGGGGAAGCCGCGACCTTCACCCAGGCATTCTCCGAATTTGACGGAACTGTGGAGTACGATACCAACTACTACGCCTTCTATCTGCAGGACGACTGGCGGGCGTCACCCAACTTCACCTTCACCTACGGCCTGCGCTACGACCTCCAGGCCAACCCGACACCGTACGAGACCAACTCCGTGTGGCCCGACACCGGACAGATCCCGGATGACACGAACAACTGGTCGGCCCGCGTCGGCTTCGCCTGGGACATCCGTGGTGACGGCAAGCAGGTGTTACGGGGCGGCGCAGGTCGGTTCTACGACAACACACCGACCCTGCTTGTCGCCAACGCCATGCTGGCCAACGGTGTCCGTGTGATTCGCGTGAGCGGCAACTGTGGTTCGGACATCGACTGCCCCACCTGGCCGAACATCTACCAGGACATCGGCGACCTTCCGTCGGTGCGGTCGGACATCTTCGTCTTCGACCCCGCCTTCGAGAATCCCGAGACCAATCGATTCTCCATCGGCTACGAGGCCGAGGTGGTGCGCGATCTGTCGCTGGGCATCGACGTCATCTACCAACAGACCGACAAGCTCGAGCGCAAGCAGGATCAGAATCTCGAGGCCAACGGTGGCGAGACTCTGGACGGTCGGCCAACCTACGACCGGTACACGGTTGAGCCCGACCTCGGCAAGATCATGCAGTTCACATCCGACGCCGAGGCCGAGTACACCGCCGTCATGATCACCGCCCGCAAGCGGTTCTCCAACCGGTGGTTCGTCGACGCGTCGTACACCTGGTCCGACGCCAAGGACAACGACTCCAACGAGCGCTCGGTGTCGTCGAGCAGCGACTACCCCGACGACCAGTACAACCTTGGCGCCGATTGGGGCCCCTCGGCCTTCGACTCGACCCACAAGTTCGTGGCCTCCTTCGCCTGGCAGCTGCCGGCAAACTTCATGGTCACGGCCATCGGGCTCTATCGGACAGGCTTCCCCTACTCGGCCTATGACGACCGCGACCTCAACACCGACGGCTACGTCAACAACGAGCGCGCGGTGGTGGAGGTGTCGGACGGCGTCTATCAACACTACAAACGCAACACCTTCCGGCAGCCCGACTTCAAGACCCTGGACCTGCGCTTGAGCTGGACGGCCAGGTTCGGACGGAGCCTGGAGCTCGAGCTGATCGGCGAGGTCTTCAATGTTTTGGGGGCCGACAACTTCTACACAACCGAGTTCGATCTGGTGAACTCGGACGGCAGCTTCGATGACGACTTCGGTGAGCTGAACGAGGCGGGCAGTCCACGTCGCTACCAGTTCGGCGCGAAGTTCCGCTTCTGATCATCAATCAGTGCCAACCAGAGGGGCCCTTCGGGGCCCCTTTTTTTTGCCCCGCCCACCCGACCATTACGAATTACGAATTGCAGATTGCAGATTGCAGATTGCAGATTCCGCCCAACCTCCCGGATCGTGAGGGCGCGATAGGCGGGCGTGCCGTCCTCACGCGCGCCGCGAACGCGCTCACCCGGTGCCAGGCACCGTCGAAATCGCATCGGAGCACGAGATCGCGACATCTGCGGCGGTGCCTGGCACCGACATGGAGATCGGAATACGAGGGGGGCTCCCTCGGGGAGCGCTGCGGGGAGAGGGGCGCGCTGAAATCAAGGGGATCTTTCCATACCCCCGGGCCGGTGCCAGGCACCGTCGAAATCGCATCGGAGCACGAGATCGCAACATCTGCGGCGGTGCCTGGCACCGACATGCGGTACCCGAATGCGAGGGTGAACCTGCCGCCTGAATCCGGGCACGGGTATGGAGACGGACACGGCGAAAGCCAACCCCATGTTTTCCCGGATGAGCCAAACGTTTAACGTTTAACTTTCAACGTGTTACGCCGGCGGTCGGTTGGGTTTACGGTCCTTCGATGGCACTCGACCACATGGTGCAGTCGCCCATCTCGAACCCGTCGCCGAAGAGACCCCCCGGTGTCCCGCCGCACGGGAACGCACCCTCGATCACCACGTCGTCCAGGTTCCAGCCCGCAAACCGCCATGAGTAGTCCGTCGACCCCAGGGTCCACCGAATCCTCACGTCGTCCTGGCCCGCAGCCTGTGCCGTCAGATCGTAGCTCACATGCTCCCACGACCCACCGTCCATGGTCTCGCTGTTCTCCCACACCGTTGTCCATGCGCCACCACCCACCGAAACCTGCAACCGTGCGTGGTCGTAACTCGGACTCTCCACACCCAACCAACGTCGGAAACTCAAGACCACCGAGGTCGCCTGCGACAGATCCAACGACGGCGTCGTCAGCTTGAGCTGGTCCGTCGTCAACTCATCGTCGTAGTCCCCGTTCAAGTTCACACCGTACACGTTGTCACCCGTAAAGCCCGACGTCGGGTCCGGCTCGCCGTATTCTCCGCCACCACCCGTCGGCTGACCAAAGGCCCAACCGTGGCCGTTGCCGCCGTTGTCGATCTCCCAACCCGGGTCGCTGTCGAAGGTCTCCGTCAGAAAGACCTGCCAACCCATGGTCTCGGTGCCGTAATAGAAACCTCCGTTGGTGTCCACCGCCACGTTGCCTAAAGCGTCCGCCGACTCGACCCCGACAAAGTAGGTCGTGCACGGGTCGAGACCGGTCAGCTCCATCGAGTGCGCCGTGCCCAACGCCGGGTCGGACACCACCGTCGTCGGCGGCACCGTGGTGCCGTAACGCACCACCGTGGTGCCCGGCTCCGAGGTCGTGAACTGCACCGTCGCCGAACCCTCCGTCGCCACAACCCCAACACCCGTGATCACAGGACCGGCACAGTCGATCAAGGCCTCGTCGGTCTTGGTGACACCGATGCCCCCGGCGCCGTCGTCGGCGTCCACATAGCTGCCGGTGAGCGTCTGGCCGTCGGCGACCGCGAGATCGGAACCGAGCACCGCGGTCCCGCTGTAGATGTTGCGGTCGGCGGCCAGTTCGGTGAGGGTCACTCCAACGGAGTCCCCGGGGACCGACAGGGTGACATCGACGGTATCGATGGTGCCTGGGCTCGAGCCCGGAACGTTGGCATCGGTGACCCGCAGGGTGACCGTTCCACCACAGCCGTAGGCCGGAGCGTCGAGGGAAATCCTGCCATCATCCCTGGCGGCGAGCTCGAACTCGCTTGGGACAAGGTTGAAGCCGTGGATGTGGCAATGGGTCGGATCACCGGAGACGGCCGCGTGGACCACCCCGCCGGAATCGATCAGACCAGAACCCAGCAGGTTGACGTTGGAGCCGTCGGTCTCGTAGAACGAAACGATGGCGGAGTTGGCCTTGGCCAGCGGCTGGCCCGCCACCCTGACGGTGAGGCTTGCCACACCGCCGGCCGACGAAAAGTCGTCGGGCTCGTCGGGCAGGACCGCCGGTCGGGTGCGCATCCAGGTCGTGCAGCTGCCAAAGAGGGTGGATTGCTCCACCCACTTGTTGCCCTCGGAACCATCGCTGTCGCCGTCAATGTCCATGACGGTGTGTTTGCCGGCCATGTGCTGGCCGCCGGTGGTGAAGGCGGTCTCGAGCCTGAGAGCGTCCACGATGCCGCGCTGAGCGTTGCACGGCGGCACCCATGACTCGGTCGTGGTGCCGCCTTCGAAGGACACCGCACCGCCCTGGTCGTTGCGCATCCAGGCTTCGGCAAAGCACTCGTTGACCGGGAACTCACCGTTGTTGCAGGCCACCGACCAGATCACCGGCAGCATCTCGCCGTTGGTCAGAGCATTGGCGTCGGCGGTGTCGAAACCTGTGGTGACCCAGCCGCCGTCCCAGCCGTGACCGATATACAGACCCAGCCCGCGGCCTTGTTCGATGGCTGTTGTGACGTGACCGGCGCTGGCGCCGGGATCGTAGATTTGGTCGAACTCGGTGTAGGTGTAGGCCGGATCGAGCAGGTCGTCGCGCAACCAGTCCATCCGCTCCCAGTCGTAATACGCTGGTGATCCGCCGATGTCGCTGGACGCCACGCCCATTCCGGCGGTGTACCAGGTGCCGGCGGACCCCTGGTCCGGCTGCCCTTCATAGGCGAGGATCTTGGCCACTTGAGCCGTGACCTGCGCACCGGTCTGGGCCGAGATTCTCGAAATTGCGGCGTCGGGCCGGTTGTCATTTCCCTCCAGCTTGGTGTAGCAGGGGTCGCACGGTGAGTGTTGAGAGTTGACGCCGGTGAGGGTTGGAATCTGCTGGCTGTCGCCCACCAGGATGATCCACGTCAGACTCTCGGGCTCGTCGTACACACCCTGGATATAGCTCTTGATGGCGGCTGTAGTGGTTCCGGTGACCGTGGTCGGCACCAACACCGTCGGGTAGCCGACCCGGGTGTTCCAGTCCACCAGCGGTTGGATCTCGTCGAGGAAATCGCCGTCGGCGATGACGAGCATGCGGCCGGTCTCCACGAACGGGTTGTCCAGCTCGACCTCCGGGCCGACGTTGACCATCCGCCGGGCGAACTGGTCGAAGATTCCGGTCATGGGGGCATCGGAACGCAGACGGGGATTGGGTGCCTTCGGATCGGGCACGATTCTGAATCTCATCTCTTCGAGAACCAGCGCGACGTTGTCGACCGCCCTCCACCGGACGACTGGAATTCGTGACGTCTGGGCTCGAACGGGTCCGGCGATAAACGGATCATCGAGCCACGCGTCGGCGGATGGATAGGGATCCGAAGAACTGTAGGTCTTGGGGTCGAAGGACCACGGCACGCTGTCGGGATCCACGTCGCGACCGAAGTGACCCTTGGAGGGGGCCACGCCTGCGAGATTGTGGACCGCGAGGTCGATCTCGCGAACGGTCGCGCTGATGAGTTCGAGTTCGATACCCCCGGTTCGGCCGAGAAGGTACTCGGTCGTCAGGTAGGGCAGTGAAGGCTGTCCGCGGAACATCAGGTTGTGAGCTCCGGGGACACGGACCACGGCCCAGCGCTGTCCGTCGATCTCTACCGCGTCCAGGCGGACCTCGGACACCGTCACAACCAGGGTCTCCCCGCCGCTGTCGCCGTCTTGAAGGGCGATGTGCGTGTCATCGGGCGCCATGTCGATCGTCACCGTCGCGGATGCCGGTCCTGCGACGACCAGCAGGGCACGAGACGATCAGCACGAGAAGGTGCGCGGTGCTTTGTTTCATGAAGTCCTCCGGGGCTGGAGTGCCCGTAACCTGATCAATCTATCACTGAACCCCCTGTGTTATGAGTACATTGTGACCAAATCTCAACTATGGAGTGCCCTTTCAGGGTGATTGTGGGGCGTTGCGGGGGTACCATGAGCCCATGACTGAAATCGTCATCTCCGGTGAACGGGGGCCCACCGATGTCGTTGGTAAAATGTGGCTGTCTTGCGCGGCTTGGCGATGAGTTGGACGAACGCGGGGTTCAACGCCCATCGCTGGCGGTGACCAACTCGACGGTCGCTCCCCTTCACGGCCGGCGCGCCTGCCGAGGCGGCCGGCGCGCCGCCGCCGCACGAGCTTCCCGACGGTGAGGTCTTCAAACGGTGGGATCAGGTGGCGACTCTGTTGTGCACGGTTGGCTCTCATCGGGTCTTCATCGCGGCGACTCGGTGCTGGCGGTGGGTGGCGGGGTGGTGACGGATACCGTGGGCTTCGCGGCCGCCGTCTACCTCCGCGGCATCCAGTGGCTGGCCGTTCCCGACCACCTTGCTGGCCATGGTCGACGCCTCCGTTGGAGGCAAGACCGGCATCAATCTTGGAGGCCGGGAAGAATTTGGTGGGCGCGTTCTGGGCGCCGCGGTTGGTGGCGGTCGATCCGGAGACCCTGGCCACCTTGCCGGCGCGCGAGCTGCGGGCAGGCCTCGCCGAGGTGGTCAAGGCGGCGTGGATCGCGGATCACGGTATGCTCGACCTCCTTCAATCGCCAGTGGACAGGTTCGGATCGCTCAGCCCAGCGGGCTGGGAGGAATTGATCACTCGGGCCATCAGCATCAAGGCCCGTGTGGTGGAGGCCGACGAGCGAGAAGCAGGGGCGCGCAAGGCCCTCAACCTCGGACACACTCTGGGTCACGGGCTCGAGGCGGCCACCGGCTATGGCCGCTTCCTCCACGGTGAAGCGGTTGGTTGGGGAATGCTGGTCGCGGCGCGACTGGCTCGACGCAAGGGGCTGCTGTCGGAGGCGGCCGCCCATCCGGCTCGGATCAGACCGTGGCCGCGCTCGGCACCCTGCCGCCGATTGATGATCTCGACGTCGATCTGGTGCTGCAGGCGATCGCGCGCGACAAGAAGCGCGACGACCTTGGGGTAGGCTGGGTCTTGCCGACGGACGATGGCGTGGTGCTGGATCAGAGAGTTTCGGCCGACGAACTCCGCGAGGTCCTGACCGAGCTGCACGAGAAGGCCTGACACCCACGCCCGTCCACCAGGGTTCGTGTCATCCTGAGGAGCGGCGAAGCGGCGACGAAGGATCTGGGTGGGGGGCCTGGAACCGGCCAACTGTCAACGCCTCACTGCCAACCGACATCGGGTACGAACGCGGACTCGGACGCGGGCACGGGAGGGTCGTAACGCGGACCCTTTTCGATGACGAAAGGGTGCGCTACGATGGTCAGTCCCATGAGCACCCCGCCCACCGACGTCATGCGATCCGCGAGCCCCAAGGGTGACCGCCTGCCGCACGAACCCGATGCCGAACGGGCGGTGCTCGGTGCGATCCTGCAACACCCCAGCTCACTGCTCACCGTGCTCGAGAAACTCCGTGGTGAGGAGTTCTATCTGGAGAGCCATCGGATCATCTACCAGGCCTGTGTGGAGTTGCACGAGAAGGGACAGGCCGCGGATCTGCTGACCGTCACCAACCACATGCGCGAGCAGGGACACTCCGAACGGGTCGGCGGCGCCAGCTACCTGTCGTCACTGGTGGACTCTCTCCCGGACGTTGCCAACGCCGGTCACTACGCCGAGATCATCCACGACAAATTTGTCAAACGGCGATTGATCGTGACCGCACAACGCATCCTGAATACCTGCACCCTGGACCACGGAGAGGCACGGGAGGCGGTGGAGGTCGCCCAACGCGACGTCTACCAGATCGCCGAGGACACCCTCGCCGGGGGGCTGGTCCACATCCGGGGCCTTGCCGAGTCGGAGATCACAAACCTCGAATCGAGTCGCGGCACTCAGTCCTCCCTGACAGGTATCGACACCGGCTTTGTCAGGATCAACGAGTTCACCTCTGGCCTCCAGAAGAAGGAGTTGGTCATCCTTGCGGCACGACCGTCCATGGGGAAGACCTCGCTGGCCATGAACATCTGCACCCACGCCGCCCTCCGATCGGGCAAAAAGGTGGCTGTGTTCTCGCTGGAAATGTCCGCGGAACAGCTTGTTCGCCGACTCCTCTCCTCAGAAGCTCGGGTCGATCAACGAAGGCTCGCCACCGGTTATCTCTCCAAGTCGGATTGGCCGAAGCTCACCATGGCGGCCCAGGCGATGCAGGATGTGAACCTCTGGATCGATGACTCGCCGGGGACCACGGTGCTCGAGATCTCGGCCAAGGCGCGGAGACTCAAGCACGAGCACGGCCTGGATCTGGTCATGGTGGACTACATGCAGCTCATGTCGGGCGGTTCTCGCTTCAACAGCCGCCACGAGGAGGTCTCCGCCATTTCCCGTGGGCTCAAAGCTGTGGCCAAGGATCTGGACGTGCCAATGCTCGTGCTGTCGCAGCTGTCGCGGCAGCCGGAGCGACGGGGCGGCGACCATCGGCCCCAGCTGTCGGATCTCCGGGAGTCCGGCTCCATCGAACAGGACGCCGATGTGGTCATGTTCATCGTCCGGCCGTCGATCTACGACGACGAAGCCGAGGATCCCCGCAAGGCCGAGCTCATCATCGCCAAGCAACGCAACGGCCCGACCGGCCAGATCGACCTCGTCTTCCAACACGAGTACACCCGATTCGAGAACGCTGATTTCTCCCACGACGAGGCAGAAGCACCGTGGTGACGAGGGCAGTGGAGGGAGCGAAGGGCAGGGAGCAGGGAGCAGTTCATTCTGAGGTCCAAGACTCCTTATGGTGAAGGGAGGGGACCCTGTTTTGAAACCCATGCAAACCTGCGACCTGGAACACGATTTGTCCCCTGCCCCCTGGTCCCTATTCCCTGGGAGGCCGGGTGGGAGCTGACGCCGTCTTCTTTTGCACCGGCTGTGGTCACGAGTCAGGCAAGTGGCTCGGCCAATGCCCCGGGTGCGGGGACTGGAACTCGTTTGCGTCCCGTCCTGCCGAACGGCGCCCGAAAGCCGGCGCCCAAGTCAGGCGTGGGAGCGGTCTGGTGCCCGTGTCCGAGGCGGCAGCTGAGACCACACAACGAATCGCCACCGGAGTCGACGGCATGGACCGGGTGCTCGGGGGTGGATTCGTGCCCGGTTCGCTGGTGCTCGTTGCCGGAGAGCCCGGGGTGGGCAAGTCGACCCTGCTGCTGCAGGTCGCGGCCTCGATTGCCGCGAGGGGAGTGACTGCGGTCTATGTCAGTGGAGAAGAGTCGGCCCGTCAGGTGGCGCTGCGGGCGCAACGTATCGACGGAGTCAGCCCGGAACTGCTGTTGCTGCCGGAGACATCGTGCGACGCGGTGATGTCTGAAATTCACCAGCTCGACGCAGGCGTGATCGTGGTGGACTCGGTGCAGTCCATGATGGTGGAGAGTGTGGATGCGGTGGCCGGTTCGGTGAGCCAGGTTCGACAGGTGGCGGCGCGTTTCCAACATCTGGCCAAGACCCGCGGCGTGCCCGTGGTCCTGGTGGGCCACGTGACCAAGGAAGGTTCGATCGCGGGCCCCAAGCTGCTCGAACACCTGGTCGATGTGGTGATGTCGATGGAGGGCGAGCCGGGCCATGATCTGCGAATGCTGCGCGCGGCGAAAAACCGCTTCGGGACGGTTGCCGAACTCGCCCTGTATTCCATGACCGGCCGCGGCCTGGTGGCGGTTCGCAACCCGTCCGCCTGGCTCCTCGAGGACCGGCGATGCGGGGCCTCCGGATCGGCGGTGGCGGTGGCCCTCGAAGGCACCGCACCGCTTCTTGTGGAGGTTCAGGCTTTGGTTTCGGAGTCCAGCCTGGGTACACCACGGCGGGTGGCCCATGGACTCGACTCGTCACGGCTGGCTCTGCTGTTGGCGGTGCTCGAGCGCCAGACCAGCGTCCGGTTCGGGGATCGCGATGTCTTCGTGAACCTGGTCGGTGGTCTCTCGCTGCGCGAGCCGGCTCTGGATCTGGCTGTGGCGGCGGCCCTGCTGTCCTCGGTGAGTGACCGGGCGTTGGCCGACGACCTGGTGGTGTTCGGCGAGATCGGCCTGCTCGGTGAGGTGCGGGCCGTCAGTCGGGCTGCCGCGCGGGTTCGAGAGGCCGCCGCCCTGGGCTTCGTCCAGGTGGCGCTTCCGGCCCGTGACGCCAGTTCAGATCTGGAACTGTCCTCTGTGCCGATCTCCTCCGTTGCCGATTTGATGAGCTGCTGCTGGCGGAAACTTGAATCGGTCCGGTCACGAGTCGAAAGTCGACGTTCGGCAAGTTTCCATCGCTCGCCCGGGTGGAAGGATAGTTCCAACCCTCGACTCTCGACTTTTAACCTACTAACCTTGGACTCTTGACTGACGACCTCTCGGTCATCCCATCAACTTCGAATACAGCTGCGGATAGATCGCGTAGAACGCCATTGCCGGTTCGAGCTGGGCCAGGGGTATCTGGTCGTTGATGGTATGGGAGTGGACCTCGTCTGCGGGCCCGAAGCCGACGGTGGGGATGTCGAACATGCCCGCCGTGACACAGCCGTGAGAGGAGAAGGCCGATCGATGAACCCGCGGCGGGCGGCCGAGAACCAGATCCGCGGTGGTGAATGCGGCGGTGACGGCTGGGCTGTCCACAGGCGTTTCCCACGCGGGGAAGACCTTGCGAGTGGGGTAGGAGAATCCACGCCACGAGGTCTCGTCGTAATGTAACAGACGGACTTCGGCCTTGGCTTCATGAATGGCCTCGAGTCCCTCAAACTCTGACAGGGCCTGTTCGGCGGTCTCCCCGATGGTCAGGCGGCGATCGATGTGGATTGTGCACTCGTCGGGTATGGCCGTGACCGAGGGGGATCTCGAGATGATATCGGTCACCGCGACCGATCCGGTTCCGAGCACCGGGTGGCTCGTCTCCAAGGCGCCGTGGAGCTTCTGAATAGAGTCCACGATCGGGGTCATGGCGTAGATCGCGTTGGTGCCGCGATCGGGCTGGGAACCGTGGGTCGAGACGCCGGTGGTGGAAATCTCCACCTCCATTCGGCCGCGCTGGCCATGACAGACGCCGAGATGGGACGGCATAGCGATGACCACCGCCTCGGGTTGCAGAGCGGTTTCGTTGAGGATGTACTGCCAGGCCTGGCCGACGCAGTCCTCTCCGTTGACGGTAGCGGTGACCCAAACGGTGATGTCGTTCGGCAGTCCGAGCCGCGCAGCCAGTGCAGCACCGTGCACCACCGACGCCAGGCCCCCCTTCTGATCAGAGGCGCCGCGCCCGTAGAGGGTGCCGCCCGCGACAACGCCCCGGAACGGATCGTGCCGCCAGTGGGTGGGGTTGGTGATGCCCACGGTGTCGATGTGGGCGTCGTAGGCGAGCACCCTGGGGCCGGATCCGAATCGCCCGAGCACGTTACCCATGGCGTCAATATGGACGTCTTGGTACCCGAGGTCCTCCATCTCACGGACAACGCGTTCGCAGGCGAGTCGTTCACCACGGCTTGGCGAGGGTAGCGTGACGAGGTCGCGGAGCAGATCGATGCAGGCCGAGTTGGCCTCCGAGGTCATTTGAGACAGTTGCGCTTCCATATCGTGCGTGAAGGTGGATGGATCATCCATGGACGCATTCTCCCTGGATGAGAATTTTTTCACAAAGTCCGTGCAACGGCAAGGATGAGTTTCATATTCGGAGGATTTTCCAGATGCGAAATGCGAGATCCCCACCCACCCAGAGCGGCTGTCCGGGTAGTTAAGGGCGGAGATTAACCGTTGATCGTTCAGGATGTGGCTCGGATGCTGGGCTAGCCCCTCTTTCCGAAAATCGCGGTTCCCACCCGCACCATCGTGGCCCCCTCGGAGATGGCGATTTCGAAATCATGGCTCATCCCCATGGACAGGTGGGGGATCGGCACAGTGAGCCGGGACTCGAGGCTGTCGCGGAGCTCACGCAGCGCCGTGAAGTGCGGGCGTGAGGCCTCGGGATCGGAATCGTACGGTGGAATGGCCATCAGACCGATCAAATCAAGGTGATCGCAGCCGAGTACCTGACCGACAAGTCCGTCCGCATCTTCGGGAAGCACGCCGGCCTTCTGCGATTCGCGCCCCACATTGACCTCCACCAGCACCTGTTGGCGGTTCTGAGGCCAGTCCCTATCCATCAGGAACTCGAGTCGCTGGGCGATGTCTGGCCGGTCGATGGTGTGGATGACGTCGAAATTCTCCAACGCGAGTCGTGCCTTGTTGCGTTGCAGGGGTCCAATAAGGTGCCATCTGGCGCTGGGACATGGGGTCGTTTTGCCGCCGCCTCCTGGACCCGATTCTCACCGAGGTCGGTGGCGCCAGCATTGACGGCTTGGCGGTGACCTCGGCCGGGAAAGTTTTGCTGACGGCAATCAACGTGATCGTGGATGGATCCCGACCGCAGGCAACGGCCGCATGGACGATCCTCTCCCGAACATCTTCAAGCCGCTCCGAGATGTTGTCCGCCATGGCTCAGCCTGTCGTCGCCTCGGAGGGTTCCACGGTTGATGGTCTCCTCGAAGTAGAGGATCCTGTGGCAGTGCTCGCAGGTGATGATCTCTTCACACCGCCGGATCTCGTTGTCGGAGGTGGGGACGGATCGAGAAGTGACAGACGGAGCATGACTTCTCCACCACGGGCGAAACTGCGGTCCCGTGCTTGCTCTTGAGAAGTCTCAGGAAGTTCGATCGGTGTTTTGGGTGGATTTCCTCTTCGAGTTTTTTGGCTTCGATGGACTGTTTGTGAACCTCGGCCAAGAGCTCGGCCTTGCGCGCTTCCCAGGCATCGACGACATCCTTGTGGGCGGCCTCTTCTTCGGGGCGGGCCTTGCGCCGTGATTTCATCTCGGCAGCGCTCTGTTCGATGGCGGCCTCGAGTTCCGCTCGTCGTTCGGAGGCTTCGGTGAGGGCCTTGGTGGCATAGTCGATCTCGGAGATTACCGCAGTGAACTCCCGTTCGTTGGTCACGATGGCCTTCTGGCCCTGGAAGTGCTCCAGCTCAATCTGCCACTCCTGCTCTTTCTTGTGAACCTCCTTCAATTTCCTCCTGGTATCCGACGACCTGTCGCTCGATCTCTTCGAGTTCAAGCTCGCGTGTTCGGTTTTCCTCCTGGAGCTGCTGGACCTCCGGAGGGGGAGTCTGTCGTTGTGCGATCGCGGCTGCGATCTGGTTGTAGACATTTTGCAGACGAACAAGGATGACGAGATCGTGACGTGCGCTCTCCACCGGACCTCCTGACGGCCCCCATAGTCGAAAGATGCCCCTGGGTGCCCGACGATATAATAGCGTGACGGTGCGGGTCCAGCAAGGGAAGAGAACGCGGCAGAATTCGAAACTCGGAATCGGAATCGGAATGGAGGAGGGGTGGTGGTGGGCCCACCAGGATTCGAACCTGGGACCGACCGGTTATGAGCCGGCGGCTCTAACCGCTGAGCTATGGGCCCTCGCGCATGGTATCGCGATGGTGTGTGACCGGCAAGACGTTCCATTTGGAATTCGAAGCTAACCGCCCATCAGGGGTCCGAATCCCAGCTGCCGGAACCCACATCCCCTACCCGCACTGGAGCAAGGAACAAGGAGCATGGAACACCACCCACCTCGCTCCGGATGGGTGGGAGGGAACTTTCAACGTTTAACGTTTAACTTTCAACGTGAAGACGCCGGAGTGGCAAGCTCGCCCATCGCGCCCACTCATGATCCGGGTGGGCGGGAGGGAGCTTTCAACCTGTATCGCGCAACCCGGGTCGATGGGCGCTAGTTGTTCCCCTCCGAGAAGGGCTTGAGCAGGTGGGCGCGGGACGGATGGCGCAGCTTGCGCAGCGCCTTGTACTCGATCTGACGGATGCGCTCGCGGGTGACGTTGAAGGTCCTACCGACCTCTTCGAGTGTGTGTTCGGTGCCGTCGCCGATGCCGAAGCGGAGCTTGAGGACTTGTTCCTCGCGGGGAGTGAGCGACTTCAAGACGGTCTCGGTGTGGTCTTTCAGGGTGCGCATGATGACCGCTTCGATGGGCGATACCGAGTTGGTGTCCTCGATGAAGTCACCGAGGTGGGAGTCCTCTTCCTCGCCGATGGGAGTTTCCAGCGAGATCGGCTCCTGAGAGATCTTGTGGATTTTGCGGACCTTGCTCACCGGCATTTCCATCCGTTCCGCGATCTCCTCGACTGTGGGTTCCCGGCCAAGTTCCTGAACCAGCATTCTGGTGGTGCGTGTGAGCTTGTTGATGGTCTCGATCATATGGACCGGAATCCGGATGGTGCGGGCCTGATCGGCGATGGCTCGGGTGATGGCCTGTCGGATCCACCATGTCGCGTAGGTGGAGAATTTGTAACCCCGGCGGTACTCGAATTTGTCCACCGCCTTCATCAGTCCGATGTTGCCCTCCTGGATGAGGTCGAGGAACTGGAGGCCACGGTTGGTGTACTTCTTTGCGATTGAAACCACCAGTCGGAGGTTTGCAACGATCAATTCCTGCTTCGCCCGGTCAGTATCGCGTTCGCCGCGCCGGACCTCTGCGAGCAAGGCCTTGAGGTGGTCAAAGGGGACCTCGAAGCGATCCTCGAGACGCACCAATTCGTCCTCGTAGCGGGTCACCCGTGCGGAGTAGAACTGGCGACGCTCGACGTTGCGCTCGTGCTGCAGCTTCCTGCGGTCCTTGGCGATGGTCTGGATCGGGATCGAAAACTGGCGCTCCACCTCCCCGAGAAAGGTCAATAGCCGGTTCCGGGTCGTGGTGGTGAAGTCCGCACGCCGAACCAGGATCGCGATGTCCGCGACGTTGGCGTCGATTTTGTCGGACAACTCCTGGTATCGCTTTCCGCCCTTCTTGCAACGACGAAGGCGCTGCTTGAGCTCATGCGACTCGTCGTCGAGGGTATTGATGGTGGAGAAGAGCTTCAGGCCCTCGCGAACCCGATCCCTGGCCTTTTCGTCGAGTTCGGCGGCGTGGCCCTGCAGGAGCTCGCGCATGCCGCGGCGTTCTCGACGGGCCTGCTCGTTGGTGCGCAGAAAGAGTTCGAGGAGTTCGGTCTCCCTGGAAAGGGCGATGAAGACTCGGGCCTCTCCCGCCTCGATCCGTTGTGCGATCTCGACCTCGCCTTCGCGGTCGAGCAGCTTGACGGTGCCCATTTCGCGGAGGTACATGCGAACCGGGTCGTTGGTTTTTTCGAGCTGTGGGGTGGCTGGGCGCCCCTCGGGTTTGGCGGGTGGCGCCTTTTCGGTTGCCTGGTCAGCAGGGGTGGTTGTCCGTGTTTCGGCTCCCCCCTCAGTCGACTCGGAATCGACGACGTCGATGTCGAGTTCCGACAGGCGCATATATATGTCATCCAGCTCTTCGGCGATGCCGGTGACCTCTTCCGGCAGGTTCTCATACAGCTCCTCATACATGATGAAGCCTCGGTCCTTGCCGGTTTGGATGAGTTTGTTTAGCTCGGGATACTTTTCCTCAACCTGCACGCGCGACTCCTCCACGATGTCCGGGTCTGGGGATCTTTAAAACGGTCATTTGTCCTCGCCTCGCCCTTGCTCGCCAGTGCCGGCAGTACAACAATGCGCTGCCCGAATATCTTCCCATTGGGTCCTTTCACATATGGGCGGCCACCGATGAGAGGGTCAGGGCGGGGGTGCGTCGCTTCGGGACGACCTGAAAACCAGGTTCCATCGCCATCGAAGGGAATATGGGCCCCGAAACCGGTTTTGGCAAGGGTTTGGAACAAAAAAAGTCAGATTTCTGCAGAATTCCGCCCTAATCGGGTCTTCTCAGCCAACAACCGCTCGACTGTTTCGTGATCTCCCCGGCCTTCGGCGGCCGTGATCTCCGGCGCCAGACGCCGCGACAACTCGCGATTTTGGCGCTCGAGAACAACGCGGAGTTGCTCGCGAATGGAATCATCGGTCAAGGGTGGCCATTTGGAGTTTACGAGTTCAGCCACGAACTCCGCTGTCGATTCATCCGAACACAGGCGGAGCATCTCCCAGGAGGGATCTCTGTCGTCCAGGTTGGTGATGGCGGGTAGTTCTCCGGCCGCCACCAACAGGGCGCGTACGCGGGCGTCGGCAATCAGGTCCGGGAGCACTCGATCGACGATTTTGGTGCGCCACTCGGGAGAACAGTCAAGCAGAATCCGAGCGAGGTGTCGTTCTCCGGGAGCGGTCTGGTCTCGGGATGCGGAGCGGCCTGCGGTTTGTCCGGCGCGCTTGGGCCGGCCGTGTTCCTCGATCTCCCGGGGTCGGATGTAGAGACGCCTGGCGAGCTCCTGAACCAGATTCTCGCGGACCGCTGGATCCGACGCCGAGCACACGAAGGGAGCGAGTTCCAGTCCCTTTCTGCGGCGTTCCTCGGGATGATTGGGCAGCTCATCGAGCAGAAAGTCGAGCACCGAGAGGGGACGGTCGAGAAGCTCCCTGAAGGCGTCGGCTCCCTGTTCTCGGACAACGTCATCGGGATCGGTCCCGGACGGCAGCACGAGAATGGCCACGTCCACTCCGGATTCGAGCAGCACTCTCGCGCCGGTGATCGCGGCTCGGCGGCCGGCGGGGTCCGCGTCGTAGCAGAGCACGGCCCGACCATCCTGGCCGAGCCGCCGCCGAAGGACGCGGGCGTGCTCCGGGGTCAGGGCCGTGCCGAGAGTGGCGACGGTGTTGGTCAGGCCAACGCGTTGCAGGGAGAGGCAGTCGAAGTAGCCTTCCACCACCACCAACTCGCCGCTGTCAGCGGCCGGTCTGGCGGCTCGATCCATGCAGAAGAGAGTGGAGCGCTTGTGAAAGATCGGACTTTCCGGGCTGTTGAGGTATTTGGGCTCGCCTTCACCGAGGATGCGACCGCCAAAGGCGATGAGGGCACCGTCCGACGAGCGGATCGGAAAGGTGATTCGGTTGCGAAAACGATCATAGGGGTTTTTGCCCGACTCGGGCTTGACCGTGAGTCCAGCGTCGATGAGGGTGCCTTCGGGATGGCGGCGGACGAGGACTTCGGTCAGTTGGCGCCAGTCGTCCGGCGCCCAGCCGAAACCAAAGTCCTGCCAATATGACGGCTCGAATCCCCGGCGCTCGAGTTCCCGTCTGGCGGCGGCTCCCTGAGACTCGACGAGTTGATCCACGAAGAACGCCTGAGCCTCTTCGAGGAGCGACCGTATGCGGTCCGACTGTTGGCTGCGCCGACGTGCTTCGGGACTGGCCGGTGGCAGCTTGACGCCATAGCGTCTGGCCAGGCGCTCCACCGCCTCCGGGAACGAGAGCCGTTCGGCCTGCATCAGGAACTTGAAGATGTCTCCACCTTGGTGGCAGCCGAAGCAGTAGTAGAGGCCCTTCGATGGATCCACCGAAAACGAAGGGGTCTTCTCCTCGTGGAACGGGCACAGCCCCTCGTGGGTACGCCCCCGCCTCCGGAGCCGAACGTGGTCGCCGATGATCTCGACGATATCGGCGGCCTCACGCACCCGATCAACGACTTCGCGACTGAGATCAACATCAGGCATTGTTGGACATTGTAGAGCGTCCGGGAAATTTCAAATTTCAAATTTGAAATTCCAAATTTCGAAAGCCGTATGTGAAGTGAGAAATCTGCAATTTGTAATCTGCAATTTGCAATCCCAGAGCCGGTCGCGCCCCGGGACGTCTGTCCAACGGGGGCGGTCAGATGTCCAACTCGACCTCGGTGGCGCCGGTGCCGCCGAGATGACGGGATGGGTGTTTGAATGACCGAACCGCAGGGTGGCTTCGGCACACATCAGCGACCATCCGGCGCAACACACCAGTGCCGTGACCGTGAACCACTCGCACCGACCGGCGGCCGGAGGTGAAGGCCTGATCGAGGAACCTCTCCAACTCCTCCCGGCCTCGTTCGCTGTCGAGGCCGAGCAGCACCAGTTCTCCAGTCGGACCGTCCTCGGTGGTCACCTCGATTGTTGGACGGCTCGGTACGCCGGCCGGTCCATCCAGGACTTCGATCTCGGAGAGCTCGATCCACAGTCGCTTGCCGGACGAAGTGACGAGGGCTCGTTCGCCACGTATGTCATCGAGGACCCCGGTACCACCGAGTCCGGACAGCCGAACGCGAGCGCCAATAACGGGCGCCGGTCCCGGCGCCTCGGTATCGGTCTGCGGGCTCTCACCAAGGTCCATCGCGTTGTCTCTGAGACGCTGACGCCGCCGTTTGCCGAGCCTTTCGTGCTCTTCGATGGCGTCGTCAAGTCGTGAAAGGGCGGCGTCGAGTCGTTCCTTTGCCCGACGCCTGAGCCGGTCCCTTTCCGCGGCGGCCTCGGCCGCCGCACGGTTTCGTTCGGCGGCGAAAGCGGCATGTTCGCGTTCGAGGTCTTCGCCCCGGCGAGACACTTCGCGTTCTCGTGCGTCCAGTTTCAGGCGCTGTTCCTCCAGCTCCCCCTCAACCTGTTCCAGACGTCGCAGCCAGCGATCCAATTCCAGATGATCTCCACCGAGTAGGTCACCGGCCCGCGCGAGGATCTGGTCGGGGATTTTTGTGCGGCGAGCAATTTCCACGGCGCGCGATCGCCCCGGGCGACCCATGGCCAGGGTGTAGGTCGGCCGCTCGTTGGTCTCGTCGTATCCCATGGCCGCGTTGTCCATGCCGTCGGTGCCGGCGGCGTTGAGGGCGATGGGGGCAAGATGGGTGGTGGCCACGGTCAGACAGCCCCGCCGCGTCAGCTCCTCGAGCAGCGCAAGCCCGAGCGCGGCTCCTTCGAGCGGGTCGGTGCCGGCGCCGAGCTCGTCGTAGAGCACCAGCGTGCCGGCATCCCCATGGGTCAGCAGCCGAGCGGTGGCGGTCATCGCGCCGGAAAAGCTGGAGAGGTCCGCCGCCACGTTCTGCTCGTCGCCGATGTGGCACCAGACCTGGGTGAGATCCGGGATGGTCGTTCCCTCATCTGCCGGCAGCGGAATGCCGTTCGCGGCCATCAGGACCATCAACCCGATGGTCTTCAGGGTCACGGTCTTTCCGCCCGCGTTCGGTCCGGAGATGATCAAGGTTCGAACTTCAGCGGATAGCGAGAAATCGAGCGGCACGACGTGGTGCGACGGATCACGCTGTTCGGAATCGCCGAAGACCTCGCTGCGGAGGAGTTGGAGTCGTTCATCGAGGAGCGGGTGGCGGGCGCCACGCAGCACCAGTTCGTCACCGGGCCGTGGGACGACCACTCGCCCCTCCACAATGCGTCCGAAGATTGCCCGCGCCTGGGCGGCGTCGAGCGTAGCCATGACCTCCGTGGCCCACACCAGATCCTCGCGAATGTGGAGAAAGGCGGCAGCGATTTCGGCCACGATCCGACGAATTTCTTCTCTTTCCCGCGCTGCCGAGTTGGCGAGTTCGTTGTTGAGATCTACGACGGCGAACGGTTCCACGAAGGCGGTTGCGCCTCGCGACGACGTGTCGAGCAACAGACCGGGGAGCCGGGTCCTTGCCGAAGCTCGCACTGGAAGACAGTAACGTTCGCGGCGAAGCGTCGGAGGCGCGTCGGTCACAACGTCCGGATGGGAGCGTCGGACCTCCTCGAGCTGACCGAGGAGGTCTCGGCGGACCCGGCCCGCGTGTTTGCGGAGTCGCTGGAGTTCAGGGGAGGCGTCATCCGATAACGTACCATCCCTTCCGAGCTTGGGCGCCACCGCGGCAACCAACTCCGTGGTGTCTGGAAGCTGATCACCCAAGGTGTGGAGAATGTCCGTGTCATCGGGCGCCGAAAGGAGCCGTCTTCGGACCGCGGCGACCCGCCGCGCCAGGGTGAGCAGGGACAGCAGGTCTCCAGGCTCGGTTGGGGCCGGCGCGTCGGGTTCCAGCCAAGGCAGCGCGTCATCCAGACCGGCAAACCCCAGCTGGCCATCGTCGTCGATGAGTCGAACGACGGCCGCCGTCATCTCCGCCAGCTCGGCGCTGTCTTCGGGTGCTGGCAGATTCGATCCGTTGGCCACAAGACGACGGCCCAGGCCGGTTCTGGCCTGGGCCGCGACGAGTTGTTGGACCTTGTCGAACTCCAGCTCAGAGGCGATGGAGGTCTTCACGAGTTAGAAAAGCCTAGAGCAGGCCTGCCCTGCGTTGCTTCGCCATCTTACGGAGCATTTTCTTGCGGGCTTGGATCATCTGGCGCTTACGGATCTCTGACGGCTTCTCGTAGAACCGACGGCGCTTGACCTCCGAGAGGATGCCTGACTTTTCGCACTTCCGCTTGAAGCGGCGGAGCGCTTGCTCGAATGATTCGTTGTCTCGAACGACGACTCCTGTAGGCATTACGGACTCACCTCCTCTCGGCGTCAAGTGCGTGCTTACGCACGCCACGCTGGAAGCGCAGCGTATCACTTGTAAACGACATGGGTCAAGGGAGGACATTCCCCCTCCCACCCGCCCGGGCGCAAGGAGCAAGGAGCACACCCACCCACCCGCGAGGCGGGAAGGTGAGAAGGGGGAAAGGGGAGGTGGGCGCACATCCGATCCCCCCAGCACTACGAACCTGGGAGGGGGGGGCGTGGTCGCGCTGCGCGCGGTGATGTCCGGATTCAGTCGAGAGTCCTGGCGGTCCAGTCGGGAGCGCGCGGTGACATCTGCGCCCGTCCAATCCGATCGTGTCGCCCTTTCACCTTCTCACCTTTTCACCTTCTCACCTCCCCCCATTGTGTCGGTGTTCGGGGTGGGGTCAAAAAAACGGGACGATGAGCGCCCCGTTTGTTTCAGTGAATTTGATTGACGGACTATTCGACGACCTTGGTCTTGATGGCTTCGAAATTCTTGTTGTAAACCTTGTCGTTCTTCATCTTGAAGTAGATCGCCGCCGCGCCACCGTCGGCCTTGCGATACAGCCAGGTCTCGACGCCCCGTTTCTCGTCCTTCTGGATGTTCTGGTAGTAGGGGACTCCCACCACGACCTGAACCTCTTCCTTGGTCATCCCCTTCTCGACGGCGTCAAATCGTTCTTGGGTGATAAAACGCCACTCGTTCAGCCAGGCGATCTTCTCGTCAATTCCTGGGTAGATGTCGAAACCAACCTGGTCATACAGCGAGCCGGCGGCGTAGAGATGATCGATGGCCTTGGCATAGTCCCCGGCCTTGTCCACCATGTCTTCGGCAACGAGAATCGCCTCGATGCTGTACATGTCCAGTGCCTGCTTTGTCTCGGGGGCGTCCGGATAGTCGTTGAGTGCGGTGTTGAGAAACTCGGCCAGATTGCCCGTGACCTCTTCAAATGCCTCGTTCTCGGCGGCGGAGGCTTCCTCGATTTCGAGCAACCCCTCCTCGAGGAGCAGCGTCTGTTCGTCGGTCAGTTTGCCTTCGTCAATGGCCTGGAGCTCCTCGATGGCGATGAGTTGGTCCTTGAGATCGGCCCGGATCTCCTCCAGGGCGGCGTACTCTTCCTGAATGAGGACGAATTGTTGCTGGAGTTCGGCGAGTTTCAGCTCTTCTTCGCTGGGGCCCCGTGAACATCCGACAGAGAATCCGCCCACCAGAATCACGATCAGGACATACGGCAGGATGCGGATCGACTTCATAGCTCCTCCCTTCGGGAGGCCACGCTAACAAATCCGGCGCCGGCTGACAATCTTCTTTTGTGACCAAGCGAGCGGCACAGCCTCGGATTATGAGAGTTCTCGGGAAAGATGATATCGCGAATTGCTGTCTCTGATTGAGAGGGAATTCGCCATTGGGACCGGACACTCCGGACGGGTTCCTTGACGCATCTTCATGGTGCCGGTGATAATGCGTAGGGAATGCACAAGTGGAGGCCACATGGATCCGTATGACGCCATTGTCGAGCAGCTCGAAGGGGCTCAGGAGCAGGGACTGAAGACGATCAGGGACCGGCTCGAAGCCATTCTCGAAAGCCTCGACCAGGTTTCGTCGTCGATCAGGGAAGCAATGCCGGAGGAAGGAGAAGAGGTTTTCCAGCTTGGCGACCTTTCCACGACAGTGGCCGAAATGCGCCAGGCGGCCGCGGACGCGGCGGTGGTGCCGCCGTCCCCCGTTGTAACCCTCGAGCGGCTGAGGGAACTGGACGGCGCGGAGAGTCAGTCCGACCTCCTGAGGGGGCTGCTTGGCGCCCTCGGCGACCATGCCGCTCGCGCGGTTGTGTTGGTCTTCCGGCCGAACGATGTCAGCGCCTGGAGCGCAATCGGGTTTGGTGATGCGTCCGAGCTTGAACAGTGGTCGTGCGCAGCTTCGGATTCGCCGCTCTTCGAGGACTTCACCGACCGTCCACAGCCTCGGGGATTTCACCCGGCGGACGACCCGGTCTTCGAGCGCTGGCTGGAGGGCGCATCCGAGCCCGTCGAAGCCCTCCTGGTTCCGGTCAGCCTGCGTGGCAAGACCATGGGTGCCGTATACGCCGATCGCCTGGAAGGCGCGCCGTGGGATCCGGAGGCGATCCAGGTCCTGGTCGCCATCAGCTGCTGGATGATCGATACCCTCAAATACCGCAGCGCCTCGACATCGCCCATGCTTGCCGATATCGCGGGTCTGGCGCCTTCGGCAGGGGAATTCGTTGAGGTCGCAGAAGAAACGGCTGCCGATGACGCCGGGGTGGGCGAAGTCGACGAGGATGGCGGAATCGCTGAAGAGACGGGTTCGGCGTCGGTGGCTCTTGACGAAATGGCGGCCGAGCCGGACTTCGATCCTTCGGCCACGGTTCAGGTGGACGTGGACGAACCTGCTGCTGAATTCGAAACAGAGGTGAAATCCGAGCCGGAAGACGAGGCGGAAGACGAGGCGGATGAGGAGATACGAGGTTGAAGCCGTGGTTGAACCCGACGCTCCTGATTCGGATGAGATCGAGGTCGAGGCAGAACCCGGATGGGCCCCAGGTGACGAGGAAACGCCTGATGCTGAGATCCCTGAACCTGCGATCGATGGCGAGTCCGCAGAGACCGAGGAAGTGGTTCCCATGCCGCCGCCGGTGGAGCCGGTGGTTCCTCCGCCGGACGTCAGCGAGCCGGAGGCCGCCGACGACGACGAACCCTCCCAGCTTTCAGCGGAGGACGAATCGCGCCACGAAGAGGCACGACGGTTTGCCCGCCTGCTGGTGTCGGAGATCAAACTCTACAACGAGGACGCGGTCGATCGAGGTCGGCAGCAGAATGATCTCTATGCCCGTCTGAGAGAAGACATCGATCGGAGCCGGGAGATGTACGAGAAGAGGATCCCCCCTGAGATCCGGACCGTTCGTGACTACTTCCACGAGGAGCTGGTTCGAATCCTGGCCGACGGCGACGCGGGCGCTCTCGGCATGTGATTCGAACCCGATGGACGGTTGTCTGCGCGGCGGCCCTGGTGGCCGTCGCTTGCGTTGAGGCCCCCAGCCTCCCCACGGCGGCAGCCGAAGAGGAAAGGTTGACTCGGCTCGATCAGGCCTATTACCTGCGTACCTCGAATCCTGAAGCCGCCGTCCGCCTGTTTGCCGATGCCGGACCAGGCCCGACGCTGGAACGGGTGCGACTCGAGGGTTGGCTGGCAGCTCTGGAGGGATCTTCGGCGGGCGTCGCGGCATGGCGCGAGGCTGCCTCGGTCTCGATGCCGGAGGACCTCGAAACCCGGGCAGTGCTCGGCCTGGCGCGGGCCCTTGCCGCTGACGATCGCACGGTGGAGGCGGTCGCTGTGCTCCAGGGCGCACCGGGTCACAGTCGGCGTGCGGCGGATCAGGAACTTCTGCAGATCGGCGATGGTCCGTGGCGGGTCACGGCCGCGTCGAGGCTTGCCGTTTCCGCACCCCACAGGTTGCGTCGCGAGGCTCCCGACCTCGAAGCTCCGGCCGTCGCGGGTCTTTCTCCGGAGCTGCTCCTCGAGCGCAGCGCGGCGTGGCGGGCCGTAGGCGGTGCCGCCCGCGGTGCGACGGAGCTCAGGCGGCAGCGGTGGCAGGGAGAGATCGAGCGCATCCGACGGATCGAGTTGGCCCGTTGTGAAGTGGCGTCGGGCAACCCGGGGCGGGCCATCGATACCCTGCGGGGGCTGGGATCCGATGACGCCGAGGCCGGGATCGTGCGTGGCGACGCCTATCGTCGCCGGGGCTGGGAGCGGTACCCTCGCGCCAACTCCAGATCCGCATTTTCAAGCTGTGTGGAGTCGGCCTCCCGAGCTGCGGATGCTGCCCGCGGTGACCGCGAACTTCGTATTGATGCTCTCCGACTGGTGGTGGAGTGTGGCACGGAGGCAGGGCGGCTGGAAGATGCGCTCGAGTCCTGGTGGCTCCTGGAGGGTCTTGGCTGGCACGACGATCGCCGCCAGTGGCTGGGTCGACGCCTTGGGAGTCGCCGTGGCGCGCCGCACCGGCGACGGGGCGGCGGTGCTCCGGCTGGCATCGTCACTGCCGGATCATGAAAGGTGTCTCGGCTTCTGGGCCGCCTTGGGCGCTCCGGACCGTGACCGGCGTCTCGAAAATCTGGCTTCGGTGGGGGTCCCCGACCTGTACAGCCGATGGGCCAGAGAGATACTCGATCAGGCGCCGCCGGCAACCGTCCACCTGTCCGGTGCATTGACGCCGGCCCCACCACCGGATTCGGTGGTATGGCTGATCGAACGCGATGCGCTCGGCGATGCGGCCGCGCAGTGGCGGCGGATCCGGTCTCAGCGCGGAACCTGGCCGGCCGAGGGCCTGGCCGAGGCCGAACTCGCCGAACGCCGAGGCCGCCGCATGGATGCGATTCGCGCCCTCAGAGCGGCGATGCCCGAACTCGGCACGGTGACCATGGATCGGGCCCCGGCCAATGGGGTCCGGGCCTACCTGCCGCTCGAGTGGGTCTCGGCGATCCGGGCCGCCGCCGAACTGTCGGACGTCGATCCCTGGCTGTTGGCGGGTCTGGCTCGTCAGGAAAGCGCGTTCGTCGCCTACGCCCGCTCACCCCGAGGAGCCATGGGAGTCATGCAGCTCCTGCCCTCGACCGCTCGCGGCCATGCCCGAGCTCTGGGTTTCGGGAGTCGGCCGAATTTGAATGACCCGGAGGTGAATATCAGAATCGGCGCCCGCGAGCTGGGTCGGCTATTGCGCAGATTCGGGGCGGTGGAGCCGGCACTGGCGGCCTACAACGCCGGCGAGACGCGTGTCCGCCGCTGGTGGCGAGACACACCCGACCGGTATCGTTTCACCGAGATGGTGCCGATCCCCGAGACCTACAGCTACATCCGCCGAGTCACCTATCTTGCCGAAGCCTACCGGCTGGTCTATGCCGAGGAATGGAGCGCATCACCGTGAAACAGATCAATCTCACCACCGGATCTCGTCGCCAGATGGTGCCCATGACGCAGGACGTCCAGGCAGTGATCCGAGACACGGGTGTTACCGACGGGCTGTGCCACGTGTGGGTGCCACACACGACGGCAGCGGTTGTGGTCAACGAGAACGCCGACCCCGATGTCGCCCGTGACCTCATCGCGGCCTACGAAGCCATGATCCCGAACATTCGCTTCGCCCACGGCGAGGGAAATTCGGACGCCCATCTGATGGCAACGCTTCTGGGCAGTTCGGTCACCCTTCCGGTGGAATCGGGGAGGTTGCGTCTGGGCACCTGGCAGGGTCTGTTCTTTGTGGAGCTGGACGGGCCGCGTCAGCGCAAAGTGTGGGTGAGTTGGCTTGAATCGCCCAAGGTGTAGTCTCAATATAATTTATTCCCATTTGGTTATTTAGTCAATACTGCAAATAACTGAAAATAAAGAACCTTTTCTTGACATTGCGGGTCTGTGGCCCACAATATGGTGTTGTGGAGGGTTCTTAAGTGTTCAAATTGAGACTCTATTCACGGAGCCTGCCGGGTTCCTTTTCGACCCTGGTCGCAGCCGTGCTGATGATTTCCGCGCTTGCGGTCGGCGCAGGTGCTTGGGCTCAGGATGGGTCTTCTGCGGTTGAAGACGAGTTTGAGGTCATCGACAGCTCGTACTGTGCAGACTGCCACGAGGCCAGCCAACACGGCAGCATCTTCGCCGATGACCTGTCGCACTCGGTCCACGACGGCCTCGACTGCCTCGATTGCCATGTGGACAAGGACACCGTGCCCCACAAGGTGCTCGATGATCCGTTCTATGTGGGATGTGAGGGCTGCCGGACCTGTCACGACGAGGCCTCGGAGCAGTATCAGTTCCACGGTCGGGCGGAACGCGGGACCTGTGAGGACATGCCCCACTGCAGTGACTGTCACGGCGACCACGACATTCTGCCGTCTTCGGCCAAACGGTCGACGGTTCACCCCACCCACCTGCCCCAGACCTGCGGCACGTGCCACGAGAACCTGGACATCACCACGAAGTACGAGATTCTGATCGACCACCCCATCGAGATCTACGAGTCCAGCGTCCACGGTCAGGCCACCATGGGCGGGGTCTACGTGGCGGCCAGCTGTAACGACTGCCACTCCACCGGCGGCACAGCTCACAAAATCCTCGGACCGGGGTCTCCGGATTCGAGCATCAACCACTTCAACATCCCTTCCACCTGCGGCCAGTGCCACAAGGGTGTCGAGGCCGACTATCTGGAAGGTATCCACGGCAGGCTCGCAATGCGCGGGGAGACCGACGCACCCGTGTGCACCGACTGCCACGGTGAGCACGGCATTTTGTCACCGGATGACCCGCGCTCGCCGGTGTCCGGTTCAAAGGTCGCGGAAATGACGTGTTCGCCGTGCCACGAGTCGGCGGTGCTCAACGAGAAGTACGGTATCGACACCGAACGCCTGACCACCTTCATCGACTCCTACCATGGTCTCAAGTCAAAGGCTGGCGACACCCATGTGGCCAACTGTGCGTCGTGTCACGGCGTGCACCGCATCCTCCCGAGCTCGGACCCGACGTCCACCATCCATCCCTCGAATCTGAAGACCACCTGCGGCGAGTGTCACCCGAACATCAGCGAGAAGATGGCGGCTTCGCCGATCCATGGGGTTGGTGGTCAGGGACTGCGCACCCCCGCAGCGGAGTTCATCGAGAAGGTCTACATCGTCGCGATTACGGTCATCATCGGTTTGATGATCCTCCACTGGCTGGTGGATCTCATCCGACACCTCATCACCGTCGCGACCAAGCGGCCGCAGATCATGAGGATGCGACCGGACGAGGTGGTCCAACACGCCCTCCTGGCGATCTCCTTCATCACCCTGGTCATCTCCGGGTTCGCCCTTCGATATGACCAGGGCTTTGTCGCCCGGTTCTTCTTCGGCTGGGAGGGCGGGTTCGGGATCCGGGGCATCATCCACCGCGTCGCGGCGGTCGTCATGGTGCTCACGGTCATCTGGCACGGGATCTTCCTCACCACTGCGCGGGGAAGGAAATTCCTCCACGACATGCTCCCGGTGAAACGAGACTTCGAGTTTTTCGGCCATCGCATTCTCCACAACCTTGGACTGAGGCCTAGGTGGGAATGCACCCAGCGGTTCAACTACGTCGAAAAGGCCGAGTACTGGGCCCTGGTGTGGGGCACGGTCGTGATGGTCGTGACCGGTTTTATGCTGTGGTTCGAGAACTTCGTGATCTCCATCCTTCCGAAGGGCTTTCTCGACGTCGCCCTGGTCATCCACTTCTGGGAGGCCTGGCTCGCATCACTGGCGATTTTGGTTTGGCATATGTACTCGGTGATCTTCCACCCCCATGTCTATCCCATGAACCCGAGCTGGCTCACCGGCACCATGCCGGAGGAAATGTACGAACACGAGCATCCCGGCCACCTCGAGGAGGCCCGCAAAGACACCGAGGCCTCCATCGAACGTCAGGTCGAGCGGATGCGGCGGCGAACGGGGGAGAATGGGAAACCGGAGAAGTCGACGGCCGACCACCGTCAGCGGTCGGAAGAACCGGGCAACGAGCAGTAGGGAAGTGCTATCCGGGCCGCTGACGATTGAGGTCTGGGGTCTTGGGGTTCGACCTCGAGACCTGAACACTTCGGGTGGGTGGGGGAGAACGTTCAACGTTAGGCTCATCCGGGAAAACGTGGGGTTGGCTTTCGCCGTCTCCGTCTCCGTGCCCGGATTCAGGCGGCAGCGGCAGCGTTCAGGTACAGCGACAGGGAACGGCGATCAGCGACAGCGATCAGTTGCCTTGGTGGCATTGGATTGGTCACCTCCGGGTCGTTCAGCGGATGAATAGCCGCTGGGCAGCCGAGGTCAAGGGCAGGCCGGGCCTGGGCCCGGTGCTCCGCACCCTTGACATCGGCTGCCTCACCGGCTTGTGGAAATGGCATGAACGACCCGGAGGTGACCATGTCCAAAGCCGTCACGAAAACCAACCTCGTTGCCCATGAGAAAGCCCTTGAAGCAGCAGGCTAGCCATCAGCTCGTTATGAGGGTTCCCGCTCCCTGAAATCCATTGCCGATCAGGTGATCCGGTCGGCAAGCTCGGTCCCGGCAACTCGCTGAAGGGCACGGCCGGTTGGACGGGACCGATCGAACCACTGGAGGATCGCCTACGCTTCGGCCAAGGAGGTGGAGTGTCACCTGACGCTCCTCGCCCACGCCGGGGCGATCAGTCGAACCGGGGCCCGTGATGCCATGAACGCCTTCGACCAGTCCGTGCCATGACCTGGCGTTGCGCAACCCGAAGTCTGATTGGGGCTCCTCGCACCAGCCATCTGAATGCTGTCGCTGGTAGGCTCCAGAACTGCACACGAGGTCGATGCGATGCACATTTCGAATTTCGAATTTCGACACTCCGACCTATCGCGCCCACCGCGCTCCGGATGGTGAACCCAACGTTCAACGTTTCAACCTTTCAACTTTCAACATCAACGTTTAACGTTTAAGCGTGTCCCACCTCCCCACGTCTCGCAGTGCGCTAGACTAACGCCCTGGAAGGAGCCACAGTCATGGCCGTCGATCCAAAGCTGCTCGAGATTCTGGTCTGCCCGGTGGACAAGACACCGCTGGAGGTCGTGGAGCTCCCCGAGGCGGTGTGCCGCCGTCTGGTGGAGAAGTACCGCGACCAGTTCAAGGACGAGGAGCCTGTGGTGGAGGTCGGGCTTGCCTCGCCCGCCGGCCGTGTCTATCCGGTGGTCTCGGGAATCCCGGTGATGCTGGTGGAGGATGCCTTCAGCCGGGATGAGATCCAAGGTTGATGCCGCGGGCGACCGGGCTGGCCGGCGGGTGTGTCCAGACCGCTCGACGCCGAACTCTCCGCGGCCGCGCGAGCTGTGGTGTGCGGGCGGCCTGTGATCGAGCCACGATGACTCTTCAATCGTCACCCGGAGTGCCTGTGAGGGACCGGACCTGGACCGTCTCGGCCCTGATCCGGGAGGTCAACTCGCTCCTTGAACAGGGATTCTCCGGTCTCCGCGTCGAGGGAGAGATCACCAACGTTTCCCGATCGGCCCGTGGCCACCTCTATTTCTCCCTCAAAGATGAGTCGGCGTCGGTGGATGCGGTGATGTGGGCGAGCCGGGCCGGCCGGCTCAAATTCGAAGTCGAGGATGGGCTCGCGGTGGTGGCCGCGGGGGCGTTGACGATCTACGCTCAACGGGGCCGATTCCAGCTCGTTGTGGACGGCCTCGAGCCCCAGGGTCTGGGGGCTCTCCAGCTGGCCTTCGAGCAGCTCAAAAAGAAGCTCGAGGCCGAGGGTCTGTTCGCCGAGGAGAGAAAGCGAGCGATGCCGGCCCTGCCGAATCGTGTGGGCATCGTCACATCACTCTCAGGCGCGGCCCTGCACGACATGTTGCGGGTCCTGACGCGGTACCCCCACCTCGAGGTCGTGGTGGCGCCGGCGACGGTGCAGGGCGACGGGGCGGCCGCCGAGATTGCGGAAGCCATTGGTCGATTGGCGGAGTCCGGTCTGGTTGACGTCGTGATCGTGGGCCGCGGTGGCGGCAGCCTCGAGGATCTGTGGGCCTTCAATGAGGAGCCCGTGGCGCGGGCGGTGGCCGCCAGCGCGGTTCCGGTGATTTCAGGCGTTGGGCACGAGGTGGATTTCACGATCTGTGATTTTGTTGCTGATCTGAGGGCCACCACCCCCACCCAGGCGGCGGAGCTGGTGGTTGCCCAGCTGGAGCGGCAGGAGCGGCGCCTCGATGATTCTTCGGCCGCGCTGCTCCGTGAGCTGGTTCGTATACGCACCATGTCTCGCAATCGGCTCGATGCTCTTGCCGGATCCTCGGGACTGGATCGGCTCCCCCACCGCGTTCGTCTTCTGCGGGCGAGGCTGGATCGCGCGGCCAGGATTCGCCAGGTCTTCCAGGGCCTCAGCGAACGGGCACGCCATCGTCTGGATCGTGCGTCCGGAGTTCTCAGGCGTCTGCCGACTCGAGTGGCGGCGGGTGGCCACCGGAGGGTGGTGGACAGCCGCCGCCAGCAACTGGGCCAGCTGGTGAGCGCCCGATTCGCGCGTTCCCGTGATGCACTGGCGGCCCACAATCGGTCGCTCAACCATCTCAGTCCCAACAAGGTCCTGGATCGGGGCTACTCGATCACCACCGTTGTTGGTGAGGTGAGGCCCCTCCGGGACCCGGCAAAGGTACGTCCCGGCCAGGAATTGCTGACGACTCTGGCGCGGGGCGAACTTCGGTCCCTGGTGGCGAAGGGAGGCGTGGTTTCGCCAGCGGCGCGGTCGAGTCCCTCGGCCCAGGGATCACTCTTCGACGAGGACCACGACACCGGTGCGGCGGCTTCGAGCGAGCGACCGGAGCCCCACGAACCATGATCGATCGACGA
Organism: uncultured Holophagae bacterium; assembly: GCA_963797055.1. Taxonomy (GTDB): domain Bacteria; phylum Acidobacteriota; class Thermoanaerobaculia; order Thermoanaerobaculales; family Sulfomarinibacteraceae; genus FEB-10. The sequence continues at coordinate 33,335 of CAWCOD010000018.1, read as the reverse complement.
TCCGCTTGGAGTCTCTGATGACGGAAAAGACCAAAGAAGAGCGTTTTGAAGACCAGCTGGCCAGGCTCGAGGACGTCGTTGCGCGGCTCGAAGACGATGAGGTCGGCCTGGAAGAGAGTCTTGACCTCTTCGAACAGGGCATGGCTCTTGTGCGCAGCTGCCGTTCGAGGCTCGAACAGGTGGAGCAACGTGTGGCCAAGCTGATGGAGCAGGATGATGAAAACCCGACCGAGACCCTCGAAGTGGATGTTCCGTGAGCGGTGAAGAAACCTTTGCCCGGGAACGGGTCGAGGTGGAGGCCGCCCTACGTCGGGTGTTGCCGGCTCGGAAGACATGGCCCGCCCGTCTCCACGACGCCATGTGGTACGCCGTCTTTGCCGGGGGCAAACGCGTGCGACCGATTCTGGCGCGACTGTCCTACGCGGCCGCTGGAAGAAACCCCGGCGAGATTACCGAGGCCGTCTGTGGCCTGGAGTTGATCCACACCTATTCGTTGGTTCACGACGATCTTCCGTCCATGGATGATGATGTGTTGCGGCGCGGTCGGCCCACGGTGCACGTTGCATTCGACGAGGCAACCGCCATCCTTGTCGGCGACGCGTTGCTCACCGAGGGTCTGCTTGTTCTTGCCACCCGCCCGGAGGGGCCGGGTTGGGCCGCTCGGCGCGCGGCGGCCGCGGCGGTTGTTGCCGAAGCCGTTTCTTCGCGCGGCATGGTCGGCGGGCAGATGGCGGACCTCGAGGCCACCGGCCAGATCGATCGCCCTGACGAGCCGACCGAAGAGGATCTGGAGCGGATCCACGAGGCCAAGACCGGCCGTTTGATCCGGGCGTCCGTGGAGCTCGGAGCGGTGCTGGCCGGGGTTCAGGACGTGACCCTCCAGTCCCGATACGGAGAGTGCCTCGGCTTCGCGTTCCAGGTTGCGGACGATGTTCTCGACGCGGTGGGCACCCTCGACGAGATCGGAAAGTCGCCGGGCAAGGATGCCGACGTGGGCAAACTCACCTTCGTCACGCTCCACGGTGTCGACGCCGCGCGCCGGAAGCTGCGCGAGCTGGAAGAGGAGCTGGTCGAGATCGCCTCGTCCATCGAAGGCGATGACGGCGACCTCGCTGCGATGGCGAGGTATGTCACACGTCGGAAGAACTAGCCCCATAGCCCCATAGCCCCCGAGCCTCGATCCCAAACACCATCGGCTTGGAAATGACCAAATCATTGCGTGCGTCTCGGGGGTTCGGTTAGTCTCGATACATGCCGAATCGGCGCGTGTGGCTGCTGCTGCTGCTCGCGGTTGTACTCCGTTTGCTCACCCAAGGGTGGGATTCCGGACTGCTCACTCCGCACCCCGATGAACGCCAGGTGGCGTTCGTTTCGGAGAAGGCTGCGGGCTGGTTCTCCGATCCCGGGTTCTTCGCCTACGGGTCCCTCCATTTCCGCGCCGTGCGAGGTATGTCCTTCGTGATCGGTCAGGCCCGCGACTACGACGGGCTGCTGATTGGCGGTCGGGCGCTTTCTCTGCTCGCCTCCATGGTGGCGCTTGCCCTCGGCTGGTGGATGGCCAGGCGTGCGTGGGGGGCGAAGACCGCTGAGCTCTTCCTGCTCTTGATCGCTTTCGTGCCCTTGGACCTCCAGCAATCGCACTACGCGACGGTGGAGGCCCACCATGCGGCCTGGGTGATGGCCGCCCTTGCGGGCTGTTTCTGGCTGGCCACCAGATCGGGCTGGTCTCCCGCCGTTGCCGCCGGTGCCGCGGTGGGCGCGTCGCTGGCGGTCAAGGTTGCCTCCCTGCCCCTGCTGCTGCCGCTCGTGCTGGCGCTGTGGATGGGCGGTGGTCGCCGGGATGGTCCGCGGCGGATCGAACTCACCGGCGTGGCCGCCTCGGCTGCCGTCATCGCCTTCTACATCGGTCAGCCATGGGCGTTCTTGGATGCTCTCCCGCCGGTGGCGATGATCCTCGCCGCCGCGGCGGTGGCGGCTCTGGGATGGCTCGCCCGTCGTTTGCGGGGGACACTGCGGCTCGGGCTGATGGTGGTCGCCACCGGGCTACTGCTGGTCATTGTGGTGGTGACGGCAACGGGTGTGCTGTGGCAGACGGACGTTGCGACCCCCGGATCGATGACCGCCCGGCTGGGGTTGTCCTTGAATCCGGCGTACAGAGCCGGTGTCGCCGAGCAGGTTGCCATGGTGATGGGCGATGCGGATCTGGCCTATGTTCGCGTCTATCACGGTACGCTGCCGCTGCTCTACCCGGCCCGCGAGCTTGTCCGCTGGGGCATCGGCCCGCTGCTGTTGCTGGCGGCCATCGCCGCCGTCGTGCTGGGCTGCTGGTGGTGCCTACGCCGCATGGGTCGCTGGCTGGGTCGACACACTACACCGGGCGCGGTCCTCCTCGTGCTGGTGCTTGCCTGGACGGTGCCCATGTCGCTGCGTCTGGCCACCCTCCATGTCAAGTACCTTCGTTATTTCGAACCCTTGATGGTGCCCTTCGCCATGCTGGCGGCGTGGAGTCTTCTGCGATTGTCGGACAGATGGCGCCGTCCGCTCGTCCGGCTCACCGTGGCGGGAACCGTGCTGTGGGGAGTGATGTACCTGTGGGCGTTTGCAGCGCCCCATCCCCATCGGACCGCTGCGTTGTGGCTCAACGAGATGGTTTCCCCGGACCAGGTTGTCGCCTTCGAACACTGGGACGAGACTCTTGCCCTCGACGGGGTGGTGCGGATCGATCTCCCGTCCTACGACCTTCCGGATGATGAGGCCAAAGTCCGTCGCTGGGGCGAAGCTCTGGGTTCGGCCGATTGGGTGGTTTTGACCTCCAACCGGGTTCGCCGGACAGTGCTCGTCAACCGCGATCGGTTCCCACGTACGGGGAGACTCTACAAGCTGCTTTTGACCGGGGAGGCCGGATTCGAACCCGTCGCCCGGGTTGACCGGGCGCCTCGTCTGTTCGGTCTCATCCGGCCGGTACAGCTCGCCGACGAGAGCTTCGTCAACTACGATTTCCCGCGGGTGGTTGTGCTGCGCCGGGTGGAAGAGGTGGACGTGGACCGGTTGGTGGATCGCACCGCCCGGCCGCTTCCATTCCTCGAGCAGCTGGATGCGGCTGATCTCGATCGGGTGGCGGTCCGGCCTCTCGCGAGGGTGCCCTTCGTGCCGAGGCCCGTCAATCAGATGATCCAGGTCATCCTCTGGTGGGTCGTCCTGCTCGGCGGCGGTCTTGCCGCCTGGACACTGCTGCTGCCGGTGGTCCGCTCGTGGCCGGACGGGGGTTTCGGCCTGTCCCTTGTAACCGGCTGGGTTCTGCCGGCGTGGGTGATGTGGCTCGGTTCGGAACTCGGTCTCTGGCCGGTGGGTGAGGCTACCGCCACCTGGATCTTCCTCGCCGTCCTGGTGGTGGGTGCCGCATCAGGCTGGCGGAACCGTCGTCTTATGTCCCGTCTGTGGCCCTCCCGCCGCCGCAACGTGCTGCTGGTTGCCTCCATCGGGGCTGTCGTATGGATTCTTTTCTGCGTTGTCCGCGCCGGAAACCCGGCCATCTTCTGGGGCGAGAAGCCCATGGACTTCTCGTTTTTGAATGCATTCCTGCGCGCTCAAAGCTGGCCGCCCGATGAGCCGTGGATGGCCGGAATGCCGCTTCACTACTATTACTTCGGCCAAGTGCTGGCGTCGGTGCCGATCCTGACCGCCGGGACCAACCCGGCGGTGGGCTACAACCTGATGTCGGCGACCATTCCGGCCTTCGGCGCGGTGCTGTTGGCGGCGCTCGGACTGGCCCTGGCCCGACGGCGTCGTCTGATCACGGCAGTCCTGCTGCCGCTGCTTGTTCTGCTCACCGGGAACCTGGCCTGGCCACGACTGATGGAACTGGCCCGTGATGGTCGGTGGTTCGATATGTGGTGGGCCACCTCGCGGGTGATCCCGGGCTTCGCCATCGATGAGTATCCTCTCTGGACCGCGCTCTTCGCAGACCTCCACGGACACTTTATCGCCCTGCCGGTTCTGTTGCTCACCCTGTTGTGGGGATGGCTGGTGGTGGATCTACCCGACCGGCGATGGCTGGTGGCCGCGGGCCTCGCTGGAATCGGTGCGGCGGTGTTGGCCGCCACGAACCCGTGGGACATATTCATGCTCGCGTCGGCTCTCGCCGTGGGGACGGTGATGGCGGCCGGCCGGCCCATCAGAGGCGTGCTCAGGCTTGTGGCAGCGGGTTGCGCCAGCGTCATCGCGGGTCTGCCCTATATCGTGGAACTCCTCGCGGGAATCGGCGCCGGAGCTGGGGGTCGCGGGCTCTTCTTGACCACTGCCGATTTTGCGCCGGCGTGGGCGGTGTTGGTGCATTTCGGGCAGTTCCTGGTGCCGCTGATCGCGCTCGCGGTCGCTCTGCTTTTGTCGAGTCGGGCGTGGATCGTGGCGCTGCCGGTGGCGGCCGCAGGCGTCGGCCTGGGCATGATCATCGGGTCATCGGCCGCAGCCCTTGCGTTGGCGTCCGCAGCGGTGATGGCCATGGCCGCGCTGAAAGCCGCCGGGCGCGCACCCCGGCTGATGTGGTCGTTGGCCGCCCTCGCTATGGTGGCGGTCGCGGCCTGTGAACGGTTCACCCTTATCGACCGGATGAACACCATCTTCAAAGTCTACAACGGGGCGTGGGTGCTGCTGGCCGTCGCGCTCGGCGGCCTCCTGATCAGTCAGCGGGGATGGCGCCGTACCATGTTGGCGGCAATCTGGATTCCCCTTCAATTGGTCGCCCTGGTCAATCTGCCCCTCGGGATCGCTCAAGGGTGGTTGCAGCCGAGAACGCCCTCGCCCCGACCGACATTGGACGGCCAGGCCTTCCTGGCCGAGGAAAACCCCCAGACGTGGTTTTTGGTGCGCGGCCTGCAAGGCATGGCGGTGCCGCCCGATGTGGTGGCAGAGGCCGCCGATATCTCGTACGCTCAGTTCACCCGCATGGCCATGCATACCGGCCAACCGACGGTGGTGGGATGGCCGTGGCACCTGCAACAGCGCGGCCAGTCCCGGCGGGAGATCGACGCCCGATACGAGGATCTTTCCGAACTCTATGCGGGCATGGACCCCACCCTCCGTCGTCACATTCTGGATCGGTACCGGGTGCGCTGGATCGCGCTGGCCGACCTGGAACGAAAGACATACGGTCTGGCGGACACGCAGCCCTTCGCCTCGGTCCCTGGTGTGGTTCAGATCGCCTCGGGTGAGGGTGCATCCCTGTACATGGTGCGGCCGACGGACGCCGAGACCTCGGGCCCGGCGGTGGCCACCGAACGTATCATCCCGACCGGCCTGCGGGCGTTGGCCACACTCCCGACCGCCGCCGTGACGGCGGCCCTCGCGGTGGGATTGGACGATCAGGGTGGCATCGTCGTGTTGCCCGACGGCAATCTCGTCGAGGTGAATGCCGCGGGCCGGACCCTGGAGATGGAGGCGGAACTTCCCTGTCCGTCCACCTCGGTGGTCCGTCGCCGGGGTGTCGCCTGGGCCGCGTGCGCCGACGGAAGTCTGTGGCTCCGTGATGGGCGTTTGTGGCGTGCCCTCGGAGTCCTGGAGGGGGCAACCAACCTCACCATCGGTGACGACCTCTGGGCCTGGGGCGAGCGGGGATTGTGGCGGCTGCCGACCGGCGGATCCTGGACGCGGACGACGGACGAACCCATTGCCGCCGCGGCGGCCCTCGGACCCTCGATCGCGATCAGCGACGGCCGAGCCGTGTGGGTCGTCCGAGACACGGTGCGCCGTCTTGTCGGGTCACCGTTGGCGGACGTCCGCGCGCTGACGTGGCAGGGTGCTTCGCTGTGGGCCCTGACGGGCGACGGCCTCTATCGCAGTGGCGGTGCGGTGCTGCCGTGGCGGCGGGAGCTCGAAGGGCTCGATGACATCTCCACGATCGCGGGATCGGGCGACCGGTTGTGGCTCGTGCTTGACGACGGCCTGCTCCTACAGCATGTCAGGGCTCGGTGTGGGTCGCCGTGGGAGGGAGAAGGTCGGAACGTGGAACTGGAGCAGCCGCGTGGTCTGGCGGTGTCTGATGACGGCTGGTTTGCCGTCGCCGACACGGGCCATGACCGGGTTGTCTGGTTCACCCAGAGCGGGACCTGTCTGGCCTCTGTCGGGGTCGAGGGCGACCAGCCGGGGGCGTTCGCTGAGCCCTCCGGTCTGTCGCTGAACGCGGATGGTGGACTGGCGGTGTGCGACACCTGGAACGGCCGGGTCCAGGTGCTGCGACCCAATGGAACGATCCAGGTCGTGGGCGCCGGTCTCTACGGACCGCGTGGTGTGCTGTGGGCGCCTGACGGGTCCCTGATCGTGGCCGACACCGGCAACAAGGTCGTCCTCCGATACCGACCCCCTCGCTGGCGGTCCGAAGTGGTACTGCGCTTCCCCGCACCGGTGGTGGGTCTTTCCTGGGTCGACGGTCTGCTGGCGGCGGCGGTTCCCGTTGCGGGCGAGGTGGTGCTCATCGATGTGGCCCAGGGCGAGGAGGTGCGCCGGCTCCAGGTCCCGGGGTGGCAGAGCGGCGAACAGCAGGAGGGCTATCTGGCCACGCTGCCTTCCGGAGAGCTCCTGGCCTCTGCGCCCACGTCCGGCGAGCTGTGGCGTATCGATCCTACGGGAGCGAAGGAACCGGTGCGGGTGCGGGTCACACTGCCGGGGGTGACCGGTATCGCGGTCCAGCCCGACGGCCGGGTGTTGGCCTCACAGACCTTCGAGCATCATCTGGTACAGGTGGACATCGGAGAATAGGGCACGAACTCATCCCATGTTCCCACCGCGGTCCGGTCGGGCGGGTGGAATCTGCAATCTGCAATCTGCAATCTGCAATCTGCAATTCGTAATGGTGGGTAGGGTGGGAATCCCCTCAGAGGCGGTCGCGCTACCATACCGCCGTGACCGAGAAGAAGCGTCTCGACGTTGTCATGACCGAGCGGGGTCTGGCCGACTCGCGCTCCCGCGCCCAGGCGTTGGTGATGGCGGGTAAGGTGACGGTGGAAGGCACGGTGATCTCCAAAGCCGGAACCGCCATCGCAGAGGATGCCCAGATTCGGTTGGCGGAACCCGATCACCCCTACGCGTCACGTGGCGCTCTCAAGCTGGTGGCGGCGCTGGACGCCTTCGACATCGCGCTCGAGGGTTTGGACTGTCTCGACGTTGGCGCCTCCACCGGTGGCTTCACCGACCTGCTGCTGCAACGTGGCGCGCGCCGGGTGATCGCCTTGGACGTGGGACGTGGACAGCTGGATTGGCGGCTCCGCAACGACGAGCGGGTGGTCGTGATGGAGGGTGTCAACGCGCGCCATCTGGCTGCCGATGACCTCCCCTTCGAGGTTGCTCTGGCGACCGTGGACGTCTCGTTCATCTCGCTCCGGTTGGTGGTGCCGGCGGTGCTGCCCCACCTGGTTTCCGGCGGCACCCTGGTGTGCCTGGTCAAACCCCAGTTCGAAGCGGGTCGGGATCAGGTGGGATCGGGTGGAGTGGTCCGGGACGAGGTGGTCCGGAGACGAGTGGTCGACGACACGATTGAGGCGTTGGTTGGACTCGACCTCGAGTTGGTGGGGGTCACGCCGTCGCCGATCCGGGGCCCCAAAGGGAACTTGGAGGAGCTCGCGGTGTTTCGGAAGAAGTCAACACAAGTGAGCAGTACGTAGTGAATAGTAAACAGTGAACGGTGAATAGAAATCGGGATCTACAATCTGGGCGTGAGGAGGAGCGATGAGCGACATCGACGAGATGGTGGTGAGTTTCCCCGGCGGCAAGAGGGTCGACGCGAGTTATGGCGAGTTCACGGTCGAAACCGACCAGTCGGTGGAGGGGGGCGGCAATGGCAGTGCGCCGGAGCCGTTCGGTCTGTTCTTGGTGTCTCTCGCCACGTGCGCGGGGATCTACGTCCTGGGCTTCTGTCAGAAGCGAAACATCCCCACCGACGGAATCCGTCTGGTACAGCGCCTCGAACGGGACGGAGAACAGAAGATCGAAACCGTTGCCATCAGCATCGAGGTCCCGCCGGATTTCCCCGAGAAGTACCACCCGGCTCTCGAACGGGTGGCCGCCAAGTGCGCGGTCAAGAAGATGATGGAGAGTCCCCCGGAGTTCAAGATCCAGACCGTCGTTTCCTGACCGCGACGTTGGAGCTCAGGTCTCCGGCCTGCAATCGCGCGATCGATCGCGCTCCCATAGGTTGCACCCCTCGCCTTCCGATCTCCATGCCGGTGCCAGGCACCGCCGCAGACGTGTCGACCTCGTACTACGACTCGATTTCGACGGTGCCTGGCACCGGGTGAGCGCGTTGGCTTCGATTCTCCGACTTCGACGCGCCCATCTCCCCAAAGCGCTCCCCGAGGGTGCCCCCTTAGACATTGTTGGGACCTCACGGGATGGGTTTGCCACCGCCTTGGCTCCCAACAATGTCAAAGACGGCACGCCCGCCCACCGCGCATCCCCCGCGACCCGGGCGGGTGGGTGGAAATTCAGAATTCAAAACTGAGAATTGAGGACTCGGAGATTACAGCTCGTCGGCGCGGGTGGAGATCGGTCCCCGGTAGTTGTGCTCGAGCCGGACCTGGGCCACCTGCGGGCCGAAGCCGCGGTAGGTTTCCTTGATCCGGGTCAGCGCATTGGACCGCCAGTCCACGTAGTGATTGTCGATCTGGATCGGATCGAGGCAGCCAGCCAGCGCCACCTTGGAGGTCGCGCAGAATCGGCTCATGAGGGTCTTGGCCAGATGGCGGTCACCGTTCTGGAGTTCGTCGACCAGCACGATCGAGCGCTCGATGTCGAGACCCCGCAGCATGGAGGTCGAGATCATGGTCAGCCGGTCGGTGTCGCGCAGCTCTTCCATGAAATCGTGGTCGTTGATCAGCGACAACCCGCGGATCGCCTGGAAGAACGGCTCGAGCCAAGGCGACAGTTTGCTCTCATAGTCCCCCGGGAGATAGCCGAGCTCGTACTTGCTGGAGGCGTGTTCGGGCCGCAGCAGCAGGATGCCGTTGTCGTAGCCGTACTCCGGGGTCAGGGGCTCCGATTGCGGGGCCACCCGCCACGAGGTCGGCTGCCCGATCAGCATGTAGAGTCCGGTGGCGACCATCATGCGGGTCTTGCCGGATCCGGCCGGACCATCGACCACCACCAGTTGGACATCTGGATCGAGGAGGAACTCCATGGCCAGAATCTGAGCGGCGTCGCGGGGTGTGAAGCCGAGAATCGGACGCGGTCGGTAGATCTTCCGCTTGCGGTCCCAGTATTGGGCGAACCGGAGGTCCTCGAGACGTCCATGATCGGCGTTAGCTCGGGTGAGGATCGTTTCATCGCCGCACTGCAGCACAACGCCCATATTCCAAAGAAGCTCGACCGGTTCTTCGGATTGGATGGCGTCGAAGGGCAGCGATCGCTCTCCTGGAGCGCCGCTGTCGTGGAATCGCTGCAGATCCTCCTCGGACAGGTGTCCATAGGCAACGCCGTTGAAGACCTCGTCGACGCTCTCCAGCGTCACCTTGCCGTAGCGGAGATTCTCGGCTGCCAGCCCGGTGGAGTCGCACTTGAGAAGCAGGTTGGAATCCTCGGAGATCACCACCACCTCAAAACCGGGGTTGCCGTTGGACCGTGCGACCTCGGCGATGCGGCGGGCGCCGGCGAGGATGTGGTTGTCACCCATCTCGGTGATATAGGGTGACTGGAGGTCTCCGGCCGGCTCCCAGGCGAGGATGCCACCGGCCGGGGTTCGACACAGCACCTCGGGGTCGGCCTGATGGTTGAGGATGCGTTCGACCCCGTGGTTGATCAGCTGCCGGCGCCGGTACTCCAGCATCTTGCGGGTGACCTGGCGCGCCGCGTGGCGCACGCCCTCGGGCTTTGTGCGGGATGTTTGCAGCCGGCCCAGTTCTTCCAGAACCTGGTGCATGAGCACCACGATGTTTCCTCCAGTGAGCAGCCGGTCGAGCGCGTCCGGATTCTCGATGAGGGCCGATGTGTCTGGAATATAAACCGTGCCGGAAAGAACGTCGGCGGTATCCTGCATTTCGATCATCAGTGTATCACCAGCTGTTTGTGGTGCGCATGCCGCCACGGGTCGATGGTCAGTCTCGGAGGTCCCCATGAGGGCCGCGTGAAGACGACAACGCCCGGTCGAAACCGGGCGAATTGTGATCGAGTTGGCTGGGGTGCAGGGATTCGAACCCCGATACTACGGTCCAGAGCCGCATGTCCTGCCATTGGACGACACCCCAGGACCCCCCCGGAGGAGGAGACGGCATTATAGATATCGCCCCCTTGGCCGTCAAACCACCACCCGCCCTACCCGATTTCAGATTCCAGATTGAAAATTGCAGATTGCACCGCCCGCCCGGAGTGATGCGGGTGGGAGGGGGAATCTGGAATCTGCAATGTGTAATGTGAAATTACGCTTCCTGGATCCAACGCACCAGGTCCTTGAACTTCGGCTTCGAGCCATGCATCAGGATGCCGACGCGGTAGACCTTGCCCACCAACCAGGCCATAACGAGGATTGCGCCGGCCATCAGCGCTATCGACAGTGCGACCTGCCACAGCGGCACCTGGGTCAGGGTCATGCGAAGGAACATCAGAATGGGTGCAAAGAACGGGAACAGCGACAACGCCACCGACAGCGTGCCGTTCGGGTTGTTGAAGATCTGGACCATGAGCACGAGCGGAATCACCAACAGCATGGTGATCATCATCTGGAAGTTCTGCGCGTCCTGCTCGGTGTCGAAGGCGGCGCCGATGCCGGCATACAGCGTGCCGTAGAGCAGGAAGCCGAGCACGAAAAAGATGACGAAGGCGATCAGTGTGGACGGTGCAATGGATGGCAGATCGAACTCGGCGAGCCCAATCGCCGACAGCACGGCGGGCGCCGACAAGGCAAACGCGAGGGTGGCCCACAGCAGCATCTGGGTCAGACCGACGGCGCCGATGCCGATGATCTTGCCGAGCATCAATTCGAAGGGCCGCACCGCGGAAATGATGATCTCCACGATGTGCGAACTCTTCTCCTCGAGCACGCCGCGCATCACGTAGATGCCGTACATCAGGACCGTCATGTAGATGATCAGTACCATCAGGTAGGACAGCATGAATGCCTGGCCCTGGTCGCGGGTCTCCTCGCCCTTGCTGCCCAGCTTGAGGGTCTTCAGATCTGATCTGCGGGTGAGCTCGTCGATGCGGTCGGGGTCGAGCCCGGCGCCTTCCAGGCGGTCTGCCACCTGGACATTGTTGACGGCGCGCTCGAGCACCATCAGCAGCCGGAAGGCGGCGACGTTTGGCGCCAGGTACTCGGCCTGTCCCTCGTCGGGGAGACCGGGAGGTAGCACCAACATGCCGTCGAACTCCTTGCCCTGCACCCGTTGCTTGATTTCCTCCCGCGTGCCCTCCGGATCCGGGCCCGGATCGATCTCGACCAGCCGGACCTCGAAGTTGTCGTCGGAGGACAGCATCTCCTCCACCTCGGTGCGGATCGGCTCCCAGTACCTGCCGGTCAGGTCGAGCACGGCCACCGTGGCCTCGCCGCCGCCGCGGGCAGCCAGCAGGGCCGGGATGATCATCATGCCGCCCATCAGTACCGGGACCAGCAGGGTCGAGATCCAGAACGCCTTGGTTCGGACCCGCTCCAGGTACTCCCGGCGAATGACGGCCCAGATCCTATTCCACACCGAGTTTGTCCTCCTCCACCGCACGGATGAAGATGTTCTCCAGATCCGGTACGAAGCGAGTGAACGAATCCACCTCGCCCTGTTGGACAAGCCGCCGCATCAGCTCGCGCGGGCCGGCGTCGTCGGCTAGCTCCACCAGCAACTCCTCACCCAGCGGTTGGGTGGCGATCACTCCCGGCAGCTCGGCTATGGCCTCGGCCGCCAAGTCGGTGTGGATCCGCCAGACGTTGCCGCCGTAGTCGGATCGGATGTTCGCGAGGGGGCCCTCGAGAATTTTCCGCGCACGGTTGATCAGGCAGATGTGGGTGCACAGCTCGTCCACCTGGGGCAGCACGTGGGTCGACAGCACCACCGTGACCCCGTCCCGTGACATGGCCAACATCAGGTCCTTGAGTTCGCGGCTGTTGATTGGGTCCAGCCCTGAGAATGGTTCGTCCAGGATCAGCAGCTGCGGGCGGTGGAGCACCGTACCGATGAACTGCACCTTCTGCTGCATGCCCTTGGACAGATCCTCCACCTTGTGACCGGCCCACTCGCCGAGGTCGAGTTGTTCGAGCCAGGCCGACGCCCGCCTCTTCGCTTCGCCCGGGCTCACCCCCCGGAGGGTGCCGAGGTAGACGAGGTGTTCGAGCACCTTCATCTTGCGGTAGAGGCCGCGCTCCTCCGGCAGGTAGCCGATCAGTCGCCGCCGGTCGTCGTCCACCGGCGCTCCGTCCAGCTTGATGGACCCCGAGTCCATGGAGATGATCCGCATGATCATCCGGATCGTCGTGCTCTTGCCCGCCCCGTTGGGCCCGAGGAGGCCATAGACCGCTCTATCCGGCACCTCGAACGACACGTCGTCCACCGCCAGGTGGTCGCCGTAGCGCTTGGTCACGCCGTCGAGCTGGAGAATCGCTTCACTCATGTGGTCGACACATCATACGCGCCACCACCCACGATGTTCTATAGCAGAAGGTGGAAAGGGGGGAAGGGGGGAAGGGGGAAAGTCCACCACCCACCCGGGACGGACAACCCCCATGCCAACAGAATCTGGGGGTGAGGAAGATATTCACTTCTCGACTCCTCTCCTCCTCTCCCTCCCACCTTCTCTCCCTCCCACCTTCCCACCTTCCCACCCGGGCGGGTGGGGGAATCTTGCATCCCGCCTGTCCGTATGGCACAATCTGCAGCCCCGGCTGCGCCGGTAGCTCAATTGGATAGAGCACCTGACTACGGATCAGGAGGTTTGGGGTTCGAGTCCCTTCCGGCGCGCCATAGAATCAAGTGCTTACACCCAAAATCAAAATTAATCGAGACTCGCTGTCGCAGGACTGTCGCAGTGCGGATAGATTTCGCTCGTTCGCGCCAGCCTTGGGATCATAGGTGCCAGGTCCGCAGTTCTGTAGTTGTGGAGGGGCCACCGATGCCCGCCAGACCCGACGATATGGTTCTTGCGGATGTGCTCTGCAATGTTGAATGCGGCCGAGACGGCCGCACCACAATACCTGCGCGTTAGGTTCGATCTCCCGACCTCGACGATCTCCATGTCGGTGCCAGGCACCGCCGCAGATGTACCGATCTCGTGCTCCGGTGCGATTTCGACGGTGCCTGGCACCGGGTGAGCGCGTTCGCAATGCGCCCGAAGACGGCACGCCCGCTCGACGCGCCCACCCATATTCCGGGAGGGTCGGAGGGACTTTCAACTTTCAACTTTTGACTCGTAGCCCTACTCTAACTCAGCGCCGTAGTTGTGGCCGATGGCGTTCGAGGCCTGACCTGACCCCCTGAAACCGACCCGCATCGAGAGAGAGTATTCGGGTTGAGGTCAGACGCTTTAGCCCTAATATAATGGGTGGATCAACAACCGGGGGCGGGTCATGAGGACGGACCGGTTACCTGCCAGCAGGCCGTTGTCGCATTTGGCGCTCCACCGGGAAGGAGCTTCTCATGAGAAACAGGATCGTCGCGTGGATCGTCGTTCTCGGGGTTGCGGGTGGCACGGGTGTCGGGTCGGCCCAGGAGCAGACGGCGGGGCCGACCGTCGTGTCGGAGACCCCGGAATCGCCGGCCACTGAGCATTGGCAACCGCCGATCGGCAACACGGATTTCCTGTCCATCAACGCGTTCGCCTTCGAGGCATGGTCCGACGTCGAAAACGCAACTCTGTCGGCTGACGGTGTCAAAAGGTACTTCGCCGGTACGCCAGACATCGGCTTTCTCGAAGCGCCTGTGGAGCTTCCCGACGGCAGCACCATCCTCGGCTTCGAGCTCGAAGCCTTCGACATTGATGCCACGTTCGCCGTTGAGCTGTGGATCTACCGATGCCCGCTGGGCGCCCTTGGCTGTTCGACGCTCGGATACGTCACCACCGCCGGAACGCCGGGCCCGACCCTGGTCGGCGGGTCCTTGCCGACCCCCCACGTGGTCGACAACACGGCCAATACGTACATCGTCCAGGTGGGCCTTGGCAACAACGCGGCCACCGCTCTCAGCGCCGTGCGGGTGGCTTACGAACAACCGGCGGACTGGCCGCTCGTCGCCACGATGTCCATGAACGCCTTCGCTTTCGAACCGTTCAATGTCTCTGTACGCGACCGGATCCGAGCAGAAGGTGTCCGACGCTACTGCGAGTCGGGAACGTGCTACATCGTCGCGCCTGTCGATTTACCCTCAGGCACTTCGGTCTCCAGGATCGAGCTCGACGCCTACGACAACAGCGGAGATTCCGTGCGCGCGACCTTCGCCCGTTGCCCGGTCGGCTCCGGAAGCTGCGAATCACTTGGGGAAGTGGTGACAACCGGCGCGCCGGGGGTGGTCCAAGTGGGGGCTGACCTGCCGGCTGCCGTGACCATCGACAACTACAGCTCATCGTTCTTCGTCCAGGTCGAAGTTGGTGGCACTTCTGACACCGCTGTCGTCGGCGTGCGGCTGTTGACCGACCCTCCCGCACCAGCATTTGGCGTGGATCGGCTCACGATGAACGCATTTGCCTTCGAACCGTACAACCTCGTCGACCGCGCCTTGCTCGACGCCTCCGGCCCCATGAGGTTCTGCAGCGGCGCTTCTTGCCTCGCCATCGGACCGGTGGAGCTGCCGTCAGGCGCCTGGGTCAGGAGCCTCGACATCGAAGCCTACGACAACGCCACAGCGAACGTCACCGTTGATCTCGTTCGCTGCCCCGTCCTTTCTTCCCTCTGCTCCTTGGTGGAGTCCTTCTCCACCAGCGGAACTCCTGGCATGACGGTCGACGGCGTCCGCCTGGCTCGGCCCGAGTACGTCGACAACCTGAACTACAGCTATGCGATACAGCTCAACCTCGGCCCGAGCTCGGATACCGGTTTCTTCAGCGTTTCGATGGAAGTAGACACCCAGACGGTCTTTGACGACGGTTTCGAACTTGGCGACCTCACACGGTGGTCAGACGTCGACCCGTAATCGTGCCACCCATGAGCAGGCGGGTGTCAAGTTGGCAGGGCGATCCCGCTCGATCGGTGCCATGTGCATAGGTGCCAGGTCCGCAGTTCTGTAGTTGTGGAGGGGCCACCGATGCCCGCCAGACCCGACGATATGGTTCTTGCGGATGTGCTCTGCAATGTTGAATGCGGCCGAGACGGCCGCACCACAATACCTGCGCGTTAGGTTCGATCTCCCGACCTCGACGATCTCCATGTCGGTGCCAGGCACCGCCGCAGATGTACCGATCTCGTGCTCCGGTGCGATTTCGACGGTGCCTGGCACCGGGTGAGCGCGTTCGCAATGCGCCCGAATGACCTGACCCCCTGAAACCGACCCGCATCCAGAGAGAGTATTCTGGGTGTTGACCTCACCCCGAATCCTGTATCACCTGGAGGTTGAGAGATTCGCCTTCGGTGGCCTCCTGGCGATGCTCCTCAATCCGCGCTACGGCACCACCGCCGACCACGCCGTGGTGTCGCCGGATTCAAAGCCATCGACAAACACGATTGGTCCCAGCTGCCAGAGCAAGACGTCGTCGATATAAAACCCCGGGTGTTGATTGTCGACGCCGTCGATGGTGTCGAATTCGAATCGAATCTGGATCTGAAGGCCGGCGAAGTCGCTGAGATCGTAGATTGCGAGGTACCACATTGCTCCGTCGTCAATCAGGCTGCCTCCGTGCGTTACATCTTGGTCGATAAGGGTCGACGAGCCTTCGTGCAACACGGAGACGCTTGCAAGGTCCCACCCGGCGACCTGCTCCGTGCCAAGTAGGTACTTGAACCTCAACTCGGTGTATTGGTAGGCCGGGACCGCCACCTCTGGAGAGTCGAGGTAGCCGTGTACGGTTTCACCCTCGCCGAAATCGCAGGTGTCCTCCAATCCGAAGTAGAAGGAGGTCGGTGTGCTGTGGTCTCCGGAGGAGGACAGGCAACCGGTGGTCAGGTGCCACAGGGGGGAAAAGGTCCAATCGTCAGCTTGTTGTTCGAAATCCTGAAATAACAAGACCGTGTTGGGCGCGCCGAATTCAGGGATATCCCGCATGGCCCCATCGAGGGTGACCGGTCGCAGGTCAACGGAGGGAGATTGGAGTTCATCGGCGGCTCCCGGCCCGACCATGACCATTCCCGCGACGCACATTCGGACGAGCGTTTTCATTGACCTGACCTTTCAGTTCGAGTATCGGATGGACCGGATGGGCCAAAACTCCAATCCCGTGTTCAGTGTAGGCTGAGCCATGGACTGAAGACTCCGGCGACGACGTTCAGATACGATTGGTTCCTAGAATCAGTTTAAGCCGAAACTCCCTCAGCCGGAAACTACGTGGTTCAGATGTGCCAACGGCGACAACCCGGAAGGGTGCCAGGTTTGAGGACGTTGCCGTCTCAGGCGAGGAAACTCAGCAACCGAATACGCGCCTTCCGCGGTCTCCGCAAACCTGAAACCTTTCCCTCAATCACATTCCCCGCCGACGCCTCGAAGGTCCGGGGCTCGCGCTCGTCCGGTCTCAGGCGCTGAGTGGTTTCGGAAGCTGGTAGTCCCAGGCGCAGAACCCGTCGCCTTTGAGGATCGAGTGGGTGATGGTGCAGCTCGAGAATTCGACGCCGAGGATCGGCTCCCAGAATTGCCGCGCCCAACCCGCGGCGCGGTAACAGAAGATGGGGTCGACCTCGGGGGCCTCGGCCTCGCGGATGAGGTTGCAGAAGCAGAAGGCCCTGCGCTTCTCGCGCGGTGTGGTCGCCTTGTGATAGGCCTCACCGTTGTAGGGGACCTTGCTGATGTGCAGAATCGTGCCGTCGACTCTCGGCGGGTCGACGAAGCCGCCGGTCCGGGTCGTGGCGAGCTTGGCCTCCTGGGCGCGGAAGACGGCGCCGATATCGCCGGTTTCGTCGTAGATCGCCTTGTAGGGCTGGATTCCCTCCGGTGGTCGCGCCAGGGCCACTCGCGACAGAATGTCGAACTGTTGGTCCGGGGTGCTGTGCTGCTTCAGCCTCCCGATCGAGGCCCCGACCCAGGCGCACCTGGGATCCACCGGGGTGTGCGGCGTCATCTTCTCGCCTCCCCGCCAGACGGTAGCGGCGGTGGGGTGGCCCAGGACCCGTTCGAGCTGCGACCGGTAGACCTCGGGCCAGGCGAGGAAGGACGCCATCACCTCCACCCGGCCGCCGAGGGGCGCCCCCGGCCTGTGGTCGCGGTAGACCTCGACGAGCTCGAGTTCGGGCGACAAACCAGTGGTGTTCATATACTCGTACAACGAACCGGCCGTGCTGCGCAGCCCATCGAGCGGCCCGTCGTGGGGGCGGCTGTAGAAGTGCATCTCGCGCAGGGTGTGGGTCGCGATCGACTCCCCCTCGACGACCGACGAGACCGGGAAGCCGATCTCCGAGTCGAAGCCCTCGACCTCGGTGTCGAATCGGAAGATGTGGGTCAGCGGCCCGGCGATGGCGTCTCCGCACGCCGCCTCGAGCGCCTTGACCCGCGGCTCGAGCTGGGCGCGCTCGGTGATGGGCCGACGGATGCCCGCGAAGAGGGTCGGCCGCCGGACCACGACAGAGATCTCCGTCGCCGCCTCGGCCTCGGCCCGCAGTGGGGCGGGGAGTGCGGCCCACGCCGCGGTCCCAATTCCGGCCCTGATGAAGCACCTGCGATCGCAACCGCCGCCGAAACAAAAGCCCATGCCCGCCTCCCAGTAGTTGAGATTTTGCCTCCCTACACCTGGGTTCTACGGACCGGGGTTGTGCGGGTTCAGTCTGTATTTCGGATGGAGAAGGTGGGCGCCGGAAATGCGCTTGGTGCGTCTCCTCGTGCCCCATTATGCGCCGAAGCCATGACCTGGTCTCGGTTCTTCAAGACGATACTTCAGCCGAACCTCGCCGTGTGCTGCTCCGGCGACACACCGTCAGCCGAGGCTCGCGGCCAGCTCACCGAGGAGCTGGCTGCCGTTCGCCGCTCCATGAGGAACCGTGCATGCAGGCCAGCGTGGTCGGGTTCTTGGCGGCGAGCTTTGCGATGAGGTCGTTGGTGTTCCTGGTGTTGGCGAAATAGTCATCCAACGCGTTCCTCATGGCTTCGCTCGGTCCCAGGATGTCGCTCTCGACGAGCGGTGGGTGATCGGCGCCCGGCTGAGTGAACAGGTCGCCACAGAACAGGGTGGACGTCTTCTCCTCGAACAGGTAGCCGCAATCCCATCCATGGGGCAGGTGGGGCGTGGCGATCCACGTCAGGGTGTGCCGGCCGAGGGAGAGCCGCTCGCCATCGCCCATGCCGACGGCTTCGCGGTCGGCCACATCGTCCACGGAGACCATCTTCGCCACCGCACTGCAGAGTGGCACGGCTCGAGGGGCCACTTCCAGGAACTCGTTGATGGCGCCACACTCGTCGGCCTCGAAGTGCGAGATGCCGAAATAGCGCAGGGCGTTGATTGGAATCACGGCTTCCACGGCCTCACGGACGAGGGGAAACAACCCCCGGAGTCCGGTGTGGAACAGGAGTGGTTTGTCGTCGACGATCAGAAACTGGTTGAACGTGAAACCACTGGGCAGCGCCGGATTGGGGGGCACCGGGGTGCTGATGCGGTAGATGCCGTCCGCGATCTCGGCGATGCTCGTGTTCGATTCGGAATTGGTGATCTTCATGATGTCTCCTCAGAGGATTGCGTAGATGAGCGTGTAGACCGCCATGCCAATGACGGTGAGCGAACCGATGCTGAAGAACGTCGCACGGACCTCGTGAGGCTTTGCGGTGGAGTACGCCCAGAAGTGCGCCAATCGAGAGGCCACGTACCCGAAGAACAGCCATTGAGCGACCCAAAGCGGCGGACCGGTCAGAACGAACAGGAGGCCGGCAAACAGGAATGCCGGGATGTTCTCGAGGTCGTTTCGGTGCATGCGTCTGGATCGCTCGACATAGTCATCCAGATCGAGCTGACCGGCACGGGGATTCGGGTTCGTCCAACCCTTGGCTTTGTCCTCAGGATTCAGGAAGCCGCCACCGACCTTCATCATCCGTTGGACGGTGATCCACCCCTGCCCCATCATCTTGAGGATCATGAGCGTCGCGGCGATGACGTAGGTCGTGAAGACCGGGTTTTCGAATGTCATTTCTTGCCTCCTTGGAGCGCGGCGTCTCGAAACGTCCGACAGAGATCGTCGATCAGGTCGTCGTCGGTGTGGATCAACGGATCCTGGGCCGACGCGGCAATGGCCTTCATGTTGAGGAGACCGACCACGGCCATGTGTGCGGTGAACGCGAATCGTCGCGGGTCACGATTTTTGGGGAAGCTCCCTTTGCGCTGGTCAGACCGGAGGCGAGCTTCGGCGCCCGCGTACAACATCTCGTTGATTGGGTGGATGCGTTCAAGCTCTTTGGGGCCGACGTGTCCCTCGAATTCGCCGCCCGGTCCCAGCTTGTAGTGGAGCATGAAGAGCTCGAGACGGTTGCGATACCGGTCGAACGCCGTGCGCATCAGCTGTTCGACGGCATCTGCTCCGTTGTCGGTTGCGTCGACGGCCGCCTGCACCTCGGTGGCCGACTCGACCCACTCGCGAAGCAAAACCTCCAACAGGAGGGCTTCCTTGTGGTCGAAGTAGTAGTACAGCGCGGGTTTCGTGAGGGCGAGTTCGTCGGCGACGTCGGCCAGCGTGAAGCCACCCAACCCCTTGCGCAGGATGACCTCGCTGGCCGCATCGAGTATCTCGGTCCGGGTCTGGTCCCGCCTGCGCTCGATTCGAGCCTTTCGTTTGCTCTGAGCATTGCTGTCTGAGGCTGATGTCATGTCGTAAATTTAACAAGATTAAAATTTTTTGTCAATCATTCACACTGTTTGATTCTAAGTCAAAGTTCAGTGATGGTGGGAACGCACCGGCAACGGCTTCTCAAACCGACCCGGAGATCCGATTTGGTATCTCAGAACACCGGCAACCTCATGCCGGCTGTCGGCGGGTTGTGGAAAAGAGTCGGAGTCGGATCGAGGTTGTGGCTTCCTTCGGTCAATCCAAGGCGTCTTGGCCTTCACCCTTCGTCCTCGACTGGCTCCGCCGCGCCGAGGAGATGACCCGCGAAGGGCCCGGATGCGCGGACCATGACCACGGTGGGCAGATCCCCCACGAGTTCGGCCAGGCGTTCGGCATACGCCAGCTCGTCGCCCTTGGGCGGTTCCCTGAGGCCCAGGAAAACGATGTCGGCGTCCTTCGAGTATTCGTGGATGATGTCGGTCACGGGCTTGTCATCGGGGTTGTTGATGACCTCCGGCGTGGCGTCGATGCGGCTGCGGCGCAGAAGCTCGGCGAGCCTCGACTCCGACCACTCCGAGTCGTACCTGGCGGAGGAGACGCCTTTGACGGAGATCCGGGCGGAGTTCCATTCGGGATTCATGGACAACAGGTGGGCGAACAACAGCATCATGTCGCCGTTGCTCTCGAGCCCGCCCCACCAGACATCGATCCGTTGAGGCGTGGGGGCCCAGGAGCGAGGCGCGATGCGACAGATGACCGTGGATTTTCCAAGCAGGGAGGCTCCTCGCATGACCCGCAGCATCGACACGACTCGATCGGGTTTGCCACTCCAGCCAAACATCACGCAATTGGAATCCAACCCGGCTATTCCGTGAGCCTGGGCGACCGCCAGAGCGTCGGACTCGAAGTTCTGGATCGCGTGCACCTCGGAAAAGGCGGTCAGGCCCGCATCGTCGAGTTGCCGCTGCATCTCCTCGGCGTTGGCGGTGAGTATTGGCGCGACATCCTCGAGATCGCCTTCCAGGAGCCAGCAGACACTCAACAGACCTCTGTCCTGGTTGAGCCACGCGGCAAACCGCACCAGGTCGAGTCGCTGTTCCAGATCTCCGGCAAACACCAGGATGTGCGGGCGCCAGTTCCGGGGTGCCACCGGAAGGTGACGGATTCTCAGCAAAATTCCACGGACGAGCGACATCAGCGTTCCGTAACGCATGTCGCCCCAGGAGGCACTGAGGGATCGACGGCGGAGCACGATGTACAACCCGATCTCGACCACGATGGCCACCAGGGCAGCGAGCCAACTGATGAGCGACATCACCCAGATGCACCCGATGGCTCCAGTCAGCGAAATGCCCCACCACACCTTGATCGTGGGCCGGTAGGAGGGGGCTCCGCTGAGTTGTTCCAACCCCGCGACCAGGTTGATCATGCCGTAGGTCGTCAGGAAGAACATGGTGAGCACCGGCGCGACTGCGTTCAAACCCCCGAGGAGCACGGCGCCCAGGGCGAGGGACGAGCTGGCCAGGTACGCGAGGGTCGGCCCCCGAATGCCGAACGGCCGCCACGCGAGCGCGCTGGGAACGACACGGTCCGCGGACAGCGCCTCGAGCGTCCTGGGCGCACCGAGCATGCTTCCCACGGCGGAGGAGAGAATCGCCCCAACCAGTCCAGGGGCCACGAGAAGAGGGACAGCGGCGATTTTGAACCAGATCATGGAGTTTTCGACCAGGTCCCGTGGTTCGACGGCGATGGCCAGGCCGATGGGAACCAGGAGGTAGACGACGAACCCCGCCAGCACGGCCGCGATGGTGCCCCGAGGGATCGATCGCTTTGGGTTTTTCAAGTCACCCGACAGGCTCACTCCGGCCATGATCCCGGTGACAGCGGGAAAGAACACCGCGAACACGACCCAGAATGGCGCGGCGTCTTCCACGCCGGCGAAGAGGTGAATCGTTTCCCCGGCCTTCCCTGCGATTCCGACGAAGAGCGATCCGAGAGCGACTGCGATGGCGACCATTACCGGTATCTGGAGACGGAGGGCGAACTCGGCACCCCTTCCCGCAACGAGGGCCACCAGGATGACGGTCACCGCTGCTGTCGTGCGGATCGGGACAGCAGGCCACAGCAGGCGGAGGCTCTCGGCGACACCGAACGAGTACAAGGTGACCGAGAGCGTCTGCGCGAGAAACAGGGGCACCCCGATGGCACCGCCGAACTCGAGTCCGAGGGACCGCGAAATGATGTAGTAGGCCCCGCCGGCACCCACGTGCATGTTGGTGGCGATGGCGGAGACCGACAGGGCCGTTGCCAGAGTGATGCAGTTCGCCACGATGATGATGACGAGGGCCGGCAGCAACCCGACACTCCCCACCACCCAGCCGGTGCGGAGGAACAGAATCACCCCGAGGATGGTCAGGATCGACGGCGTGAAGACGCCCAGGAAGGTGCCGAGGTTCGGACCCTGGGAGGGTGATGCCTTGCCCGCTCGGTTCGACGAATTCGGGGTGAAAAAATCCATGGCGTTATATATCAGACTATTATCCCATCGTCAGCGAACATCCCATCGTCAGCGAACTGGTGCCAGTAGAGAATGACGGATTCGCACACTTGGTGGGACGAAAATGCGGGAGGGTTGGTGGCACGAATCGCTTGCATTCGCGAAATCTATGAGTCTGTCTCACATGAGTGAGTCAACCGAAGCAGGGGTGCATTTTTTGATCGATGGAGGAGGTGATCATGGGTACATTCCGCATATATCTGGCGGTCGTTTTTGTCTGCCTCGGGATCTACACGGCGATCGTAGGGTTCAACCATGGTTGGAATCTGCTGCCGGTGTTCTTTGGCGAGATTGCAGGGATGACCTGGCAAGGCCAGTTCAATTGTGATTTTTCGAGTTTTCTGGCTTTGTCCGGTCTTTGGCTCGCTTGGCGGCATCAGTATTCGCCCGGAGGTCTCGCGTTGGGAGTGCTCGGTTTCTTTGGTGGCATGATGGTTCTGGCGCCCTACCTGTTCATTGCGGCCGTCAAGGCAAATGGCGACGCGAAGGTGCTGTTGCTCGGTGATGCGCGAGCGAGGAGTTGAGGGGGTCCTCAATGTGGATCTCGTCGAGACGGCAGAGACGGTGCCGGGTCTTTTCTATTTCCAACATACTTCGGCGGTCGTTGCCGCAGTGCTGCGACGGCCTGGTCGCGAGAGCGTGATACCGTAACGGCGTAAAGGACTTCCTGGCATGTGTGCTGGTCATCATGAAGGCGTAGTTCGCCTCAGCCACCGGGCGCCCGAGCCGTGGTGTCAGGCGGCGAGATCTCTCCGCGAAATGGTGCGCGTGTGCCCGGGGCCCGGAATGGCGGCCAGATCGCGTGGCTGAGGAAGACTTCGTAATGGCCTACGACTCCACCGCGGGCCACAGGGCACTTCGCGTCCGAGACGTGGTCAAGCGGTTCGGCCGCACGATCGCGTTAGACCGTGCCAGCCTCGAGCTGCAACGGGGCGAACGTCTGGCCCTTCTCGGACCCAACGGCGCCGGCAAGACGACCCTCGTGCGGTGCATATGCGGTCTGGCAGAGCCTGATGCGGGTGAAATCGAGATGTTCGATCAGCTCCTGCCCCCGAGCGGCGGCAGGGAGAAGCTGGGATTCGTGCCGCAGGAGATCGCCCTCTACCCCGATTTGACCGCTCGCGAGAACCTGGAGGCCTTTGGCCGTTTCAACGGGCTTCGGGGCAGCGACCTTCGCGAGGTCGTTGGGTGGGCGCTGGCGTGGACCGGGCTTGCCGACCGTGCGAATGATCTGACGAAGACCTTCTCGAGCGGGATGAAACGGCGGGTCAACATCGCCTGCGGCATACTCCACCGGCCGCCGATCCTGTTGCTGGACGAGCCGACGGTTGGGGTTGATCCACAAAGCCGTGAGCGCATCTTCGCTATGCTCGACGAACTCTGGCATCAGGGCACTTCGATCCTCCTGACGACACATCAGCTGGACGAAGCTGAACAGCGGTGCGATCGCATCGTCATCATCGACCACGGCCACGCGATTGCGGCGGGCACCCTCACAGAGCTCATCACCGGAACGGTGGGTGTCAATCGTCGAGTGACCTTCAAGCTGGACGGGCCGGTACCGAAGCTCGACGGCCTGGAGCCGGACGAAAAGCGGCGGGAGCTGGTCGCTGAGGTCGGGGACGTCGCCCTCGAGTTACCCGAATTACTGGTGCGGATCCGCGAGGCCGGCGGACAGATCAGCGATCTCGAGGTCCACTCGCCATCGCTCCACTCCGTATTCATCCATCTCACCGGGCGGGAGCTGCGCGAATGATCCGGTCGGTCGTGCGTGTCGGGCTGCTGCGGATGTGGCACGGGCGGACCGAGATCCTGCTCACGTTCGTCGTGCCGATTGTCTTTTTTTCGGTGTTCGCCTTTATCTTCGACGAACAGATCGGCCTTGGGAAATCGCCATTGGTGAATCTCGCTCTGGTGGACGAGGATCAAACGCCGCTCAGCCGTGACCTCCTTTCCGCCCTGGCCGAGTGTGAGACGCTGCGCATCTACTCTCCCGCCGAACACGGCGACGGACCCCACATCTTCACCTCGGTCGACCCGGCCGAGGAGCTCGTGCTCGCGGGGGCGCTACCCCTGGCGGTTGTCGTTCCCGATGGCTGGACCATGTCCTTGATGACGACTGGGACCGAGGCCGCGAGCCTCCGACTGCTGGCGGACTCGTCGGACCCCGTGGCCACCCAGGTCGTCTCCGCCCTGATCCGGCAGACCTCGGGCCAGGTCCTGGCCGAGCTGGCGCGGCAACAGATCGCGACCATTCTTTCCCTCTCGGCGGACCAGTTCGCCACTTCCGCGGTCGCCCGGTTCACCAGGCCGGTGGGTATCGACGTGGTCGATGTCTTTGCCGCCGACAAGGCGAATCCCGTGGTGTCCATGTACGCCGCCGGGATCGCGGTGATGTTCCTGCTGTTCGGGGCGGTGGGTAACTCCGGGACGTTGCTCGAGGAAGAGGAGAATCAGACCCTCGATCGACTCATGTGCTCGGAACTGAGCATGACCCAGCTTCTGGCCGGCAAGTGGTTGCTCATGACGGTCGTCGGGATCGTCCAGGTGACGGTCATGTTCGCATGGGCCCAGTTGGCGTTCGGGGTGGACCTTCTCGGTCACCTTCCCGGATTCCTGGTGATGACGGTGGCCACCGCGGCGGCCGCCGGCAGTTTCGCGCTGGTCCTCGCGACTGTGTGTGCGAACCGCGCACAGCTCAATGCCGTGGCCATAGTCCTGATCCTCTGCATGTCCGCGCTCGGGGGGAGCATGGTGCCCCGCTACGTGATGAGCGAGACCATGCAGGAGGTTGGCAAGCTGACCTTCAACGCGTGGGCCCTGGACGGTTACATCAAGGTCTTCTGGCGAGACCTCCCGCTGGTCGAGCTCATGCCGGAAGTCACGGTCCTGACAGTCACCGCCATCGTGCTCTTCATAGTTGCCCGTATGCTGGCCCGCCGTTGGGAGAGTTCGTGACGGAGCTCGACCTGCAGCCCCGGGCGGCGGGCCGCCCAACCGAGTTGTCGTTGGGCGCGTCTACAATAGGCCAATGAGACTCAAGAAAAGCAGCTGTCAACGACTCGCCCTCGTACTGTTTGCCGTAACCCTGTCGGCGTGCGCTTCGGCGCCACCCGAGGCTCCAGCGGTTCGGCCGTCCGGAACGGGACGGGTCGAGGTGACCATGACCGGGTTCAAAAGCGAGGAGGGGCAGGCCCTGGTCGCGTTGTTCCTGAATGGGGAAGGCTGGCCCGATGCCGACGGACCGGTCTTCGCCAGCGCCGCCGTTGCGATCCGCGACGGGCAGGCGACCGCCGAGTTCGACGACGTACCCGCCGGTCCATTCGCGGTTTCCGTCTTCCACGACACCGACGGGAACCGAAAATTGGATTCAGACGCCATCGGCATTCCGTCTGAGGACTACGGCTTCTCGGCCGATGCGCGCAAAATGTTCGGCCCGCCGAGCTTTGAGGATGCCAGCCTCGAACTGGCGGCGGGAGAGTCGAAACAGATCACGGTCAGGGTCAAGTAGGTGTATCGATGGAACTCATTCTTCCCGGGGTAGGCAAACACAAACGGGTCCGGTCGCCGCTGACAGCGGTCGTCGCCGGCGGCGGGCTCGCGGGTGTGGCGGCGGCGGTTGTGCTCGCCGAGCGCGGCGTGTCGGTGGTGCTGGCCGAGCGCGAGAATTATCTCGGTGGACGTGCGGGGGCGTGGACCGACCAACTGGCCACCGGCGAGTCCTTCGAGATGGAACGAGGTTT
Organism: uncultured Holophagae bacterium; assembly: GCA_963797055.1. Classification (GTDB taxonomy): domain Bacteria; phylum Acidobacteriota; class Thermoanaerobaculia; order Thermoanaerobaculales; family Sulfomarinibacteraceae; genus FEB-10. The sequence goes on along the minus strand of CAWCOD010000018.1, from coordinate 7,195 downwards.
CCACGCCTTCTTCCGCCAGTACTACAACCTCCAGGCTCTGCTGCGCCGAATCGACGACACGCTCTCCTTCCTCGAGCCGCTCGACGACTACCCGATCCTCGGCCCCGGGGGGCAGGTGGAGTCCTTCTCTGGTCTCCCGAACAAGCCGCCGTGGAATGTGGTCGCGCTGACGAGACGCACGCCGACCCTCGGACTCCGGGACCTGATGGGTGTCAATGGCTTGGCCGCGCTGGCCATGCTCCGCTACGAACGTGGCTGGACCTACGGGCGTTTCGATGACCAGACCGCCGGAGAGTATCTCGACTCCCTCAGATTTCCGCCGGACGCACGCCGCATGCTTTTCGATGTTTTCGCCCACTCCTTCTTCAACCCCGAGCGGGAGATGTCGGCGGGCGAGCTGCTGATGATGTTCCACTTCTATTTCTCCGGCAACCCGGAGGGGTTGATATTCGACGTCTCGAAACGACCCTTTTCAAAGTCGATTTGGGATCCCCTAGGCGACTACTTGGCCGGGCTTGGCGTCGACGTTCGGACCGGCTGCACCGCTTCGCGCGTCGCGAAGGGCGCCGACAAGCAGTGGACGATCGCGCTCGACGGCGAGATGGTGGAGGCGGATTTCGTCGTCCTCGCCCTCACCGTGACCGGCCTTCAGGCGGTGGTGGCCGAGTCGCCCGAACTCGACGATCCCGGCTTCCGCCGCTCCGTGGAGGGGCTCGCTTTGACCTACCCGTTCGCCGTGTGGCGGATGTGGCTCGACCGGCTGTCGAACCCGGGACGAACCCCCTTCGTCGGCACCACCGGGGTCGGTTCGTTGGATAATATTTCCTTATATCACCTCTTCGAGGACGAGAGTCGGAGCTGGGCGGAGCGGACCGGGGGATCGGTGGTGGAACTTCACGCCTATGCGGTGGATCCCGGCATGTCCGAACCGGCGGTTCGAGAAGACCTCCTCACTGCGTTCCACAGCTTCTACCCCGAGTTCGAGGGCGCCCACGTCCTCGAGGAGCGCTTTCTGATCCGGCGCGACTGCCCGGCTTTTTCCCCCGGATCCCACGCCGATCGCCCCGGTGTTTCGACGCCGCACGAGGGGATCGCCCTCGCCGGCGATTTCGTCCGGCTGCCGATTCCGAGCGCGCTCATGGAGCGCGCCGTAGCATCGGGCTTCCTGGCGGCCAACCTCCTCCTCGCGCCCGAGGGCGTGCAACCCGAACCCATTCGCTCCATCCCGACTCGCGGCATCCTGGGGCGACGTGCGGTGGAGACGGCAGAGAGTTTGATGCGATGAGTGAATTATTGAAGTTCGGTCCACCCCTCCCTCCGGTGGAGATCCCGGAGACCTCGCGAGCACCTGATTGGCAACAGGCTCGGCCCCGGGCTATCGCCCGAGCGCTGAAGAGGGCCCTCGACCGGCCCCACGGCAACTGGTACGTTGTCGACGCGTCGCGCGAATTGGGCGAGGAGCCACGGCGTTACAGGATTGCCGGGAACGACCTCGCCGTTTGGCGGGTGAACGGTGAGATCCTGGTGGCCCCGGATGCCTGCCCCCACATGGGAGCCTCCCTCTCTGAATCCTGCGTGCGGGACGGCAAACTGATCTGTCCGTGGCACGCGTTGGCGCTGGGCAGCAAGGGTCACGGCGGTTGGAAATGTCTTCCCGTCTACGAAGACGGTGTGCTCACCTGGGTCCGGATCGGTGACGAGGTTCCGGGGACGCCGACACCGGTGATTGCTCCGCGCCCCGACAACTATTTGGACGGCGTGGTGCGGCTCGAGGCGCGTTGCGACCCACAGGACGTCATCGCCAACCGGCTCGATCCCTGGCACGGCGTGCATTTTCACCCCTACGCCTTCGCCTCGCTCACCGTCCTCGATCTCGACGACGACGTGGTGACGGTGCGGGTGGCCAAGCGGCTCGTCGGTCGTCTCTGCGCCGAGACCGATGCGACCTTCCACAGCCCGGAACCGCGGACCATCGTCATGACCATCGTTGAGGGCGAAGGGAAGGGATCGGTGGTTGAGACGCACGCAACGCCCATCGATCCCGGGCGCACCGCGGTCATCGAGGCGACCCTCGCCACCTCGGATCGGAAGGGATTTCGCCACGCCGTAAAGCTCCACAACTTCATCCGACCCTTCATCCAGCGGTCCGCCCGTCGCCTCTGGGTGGACGACGCCGCCTACGCCGAGCGCCTCTACGTCCTGCGCAACGGCCCGGATACGTAAGTGAGCAGCCGAGGACGGGTACCCGCAGGTTTCGGTGACGCCGACAAGATCATGGGGGCTCCGTCGTGGTGGCAGACGTGACGGACTGGATTCAGGAGCACCAGCAGCTTTTTCAGCAGCTCGGCGTCTTCTCCCTGGTCATGTTCGTGGCCACTCTGGTGGCCCTCCCGATCGTCGTGGTCATGCTGCCGGAGGACTATTTTGTCCGCCACAAACGGCAGGCCGCCCACAGTACGAGGAAACACCCGCTCTTCTGGGGCCTCGTCTCAGTCTTCAAGAACCTCCTCGGTCTGATCCTGATCGTGGCGGGGCTCGCCATGCTCGTCCTTCCTGGCCAGGGGCTGGTCACCATATTGATCGGCCTGGCGTTGACCAACTTCCCCGGCAAATACGCAATGGAGCGCCGTATCGCGAGCCAGCCGACGGTGGACGAGACCCTCAACAAGGTGAGGCGATGGGCCGGACGGGCTCCTCTTCTGATGCCGACGGACAAAGAGCAGGTCCCGCCATCATCGAACTGATTTGGTTCAGGACCCCTGATCAAAAGGCCGGTTTGTGCTGACGTCGGCGATACGCAACCACCGGCCACCGTCCCGCCGGTACAGGGTCAACCACGCCCACAGCGTGTCGAATGACTGTACCGTGTCGTCATCGCCGGTGCGTTCGCCGGCCACCCGGACCTGAACGATGGACCACGCGATGGATCCGTCGTCGGAGAAACCTATGATGGGTTCGGCCACGTCCTCGTAGTGAGAAAAACTGGTTTCTGCGAGGTATGGGGCCAACATCCCCTCCACCTCGGCGGCCGACATGGGACGAACGTGACCGCGCACAACGGACAGATAATCGTCGGCGGTGGGCTCGGCCAGGAACGCGGCGTCCTTGTCCAGGTGCGCCTGGATGAAGCTCTGGTGGAGGTCGAGGATTTGTTGTCGCGATCGGTCGACGTCGGGGCTCTGGCAACAGGCCGCCGCCAAGAAGAGCAGTGTGCCGACGATCAGGATTCTGCTGTGTCTCATGGGCTCATCCTCCAGAGGATGTGGTCGCGGTATGGCTGTGATGCCCCCACCGTTGAATGACTGAATTTATTGCGAACATAAGACAATACGGATTTCCCGGCGGAGCGGTTTGAGCCAAGCCAACCTGCTCGCCTCCACGCTCGCCACCAGGACCGACATTTTCACCAACAGAGGCCGTTCCGCCCCCTTGGGTCGCTTTCGGGCGACCGATCTGGAAGGTCGTGTCAGTCCGTAGCGGTGGAGATGATCGCGCGTATGGCGACCACGAGGACAGCTGCTCCCAGGAAGGACAGGATGTTGGCGACCATCTCGGTCGCGAATTTGCCCACCATGGGGATGGTTTGGAGCGCAGTGGCCGACAGAATCAGACCGATGGATGCGAGGAGAAACGTGTTCGTCTCGTCGCTGGTGATGTTCAGGAAACCCACCACCAACCCGATAACGGCGAGGACCCAGAAGGTCCAGGCCTGGTGTTGCATGAAGGTGGCGAGCAGCGCCAGAATGAACCCAATGATGAACGCGTACTTACCGAGTTTATCCATTGGCTCCTCCTAAATGAGATGGCTCCTGATGGGCAATGTTCCGACCGATGTTCTGCACCGAAAATACCAAGGTTCATCGCTATTACGAGAAGTGTCAGGCAGGTCGTTCAGCATTTGAAAAGGACGCCGGCTCCCATTTCTGGGCCGGCCGGTACGCAGCGAGACCACAACTCCTGTGCCGCAGATTCGTAGGTCAGCAGGAGAAGTAGTTTTTATGAGGCGATGTGGATTCTTGGTCGTGACGGTCCTTTTCTTGGTGGGTTGTGGAGCCGCCGATTCGCCGGAGGTGCGGCCGACGGTTCCGAATCCGACCGCCGTCTCTCCGGCCGAGCTGCTGGAGAAGTACCAACAGGCAAGCGCCGCGTACGATGCCGGGAAGATCGCCATTTTTCGCGAGCTCACCGCCACCCTCGTCGAGGTGTGGCCGGATCATCCTCGGCTGATCTACAACCTCGCGTGCGGTCATGCTCTTGAGGGCGACAGCGACGCGGCCCTCGATCTTCTGGACCGATTGATCGAGATGAGGGTTGCCTTTGATCCCGCCACGGACGAGGACCTGGTGTCGCTCAAGGAGCTTCCCCGATTCCGTGCCCAGATCATTCGCTTTGTCGAGGCCACCGCACCGGCATTCGTAAGTGAGGTTGCATTCCGGCTCGATGATCCGGAGTTCGTGCCCGAGGATGTGGCGTGGGATCCGGTCTCCGGTGACCTCTTCCTTTCCAGTATTCGGCAACGCAAGGTGGTACGCCTCGATGACCAGGGTCGCCAGACGCTATTCGTGGGCTACCCGGAAATCGAGATGCTGGCCGCGCTCAGCATGGCCGTCGATGCCGAAAGGCGGATGCTGTGGCTGACGACGGCGGCCGCGCCGAGCATGGTCGACTACCGGGCAGAAGAGCACGCGGGGCGCTCGGAGCTCCTCGGATTCGAGCTCGACAGCGGCCGGCTCATGACCCGGGTGGCGGCGCCCGACGACAACGAGCGGCACGAGCTGAACGACCTGGCGATCGAGACTGACGGAGCGGTCGTTGTCGGGGATGCCCCGGTGGGGGCGATCTATCGTCTGCGTCCAGGTGCCGGTGCATTTGAAATCGTTGTCCCTCCGGGAGCCATGTTCTCGCCCCAGGGTCTCGTGGTGCTTGCCCGGTGATGGGGAAATGCTGGTTGCCGACTACAGTCGGGGACTGTGCAGGATCGGACCAGCGATGGTGGCGTGCGGCTGTTGGCGTCTCCCGCCGGATTTCTGGCTCGGCGGGATCGACGGATTGACCCTCATCGGGCCGCGAGAACTCATTGCGGTCCAGAACGGCATGACGCCGAGCCGGGTCGTGCGCATCCGATTGAACGAGACTTTTGTCGGAGTGGCCTCAGTCGAGGTGCTCGACCTGGCCCACCCCGAGCATGACCAGCCCACCCTGGGCGAGGTGGTCGGTGATGACTTCCTCTATGTGGCCAACAGCCTGTGGGGCGCGTGGGATCGCGAGGGAAACCTGGTGGAGGGCCGGACACTCACCCCACCGGTGATCCTCAGAATCCCGCTCTGAGTCGCCATGAACCCCAGGAGACTCAGAGGTGTTGACGAATGTTCTGCGCTGACCCAGTGCGCCTATCGATCACGGTTCTGTAGAATGAGCCCGCTGGCGTTTGAGCGCTTGATTTTGTGCATTGATCTCATGTTCAAGAGGAAGGAAGAGAATTTATGAACCGGACAGCGTGTGTTCTGTCGATCGCCCTGGTTTTTGCTGTGGGAATGGCCGGTGCCGCCGACCGGACGGTGTTTGTTGAGTACTTCACATCGGCTGGGTGAGGAACCTGTGCAACCACGGGTCCCGTGGCTTCGGATCTTGTCGATCTCTACGGTGGTTCACTGGTCGTATTGGGGCTGCACTGCTCGGACTCCAACGAGATTCCCTGGAACATTGCGAGGCGGACCTACTACGCAAACCTCCCCTTCCTTGGGTACCCTACATGGCTGATAGACGGGTACCTCGATTCATGGTCAGGAACCCCGCCGTGGAGCGTATGGGACGACGACATCGACGCGCGGCTCTTGGTGTCCACCGATGTCACCATCGAGTTGGCGGCGACCGAGGGCGTCACCCCGGACATCTGGGACGTCACAGCGACGGTGTGCATCGAACCCGGCGGGGAAAGCAAGACCATGCGCATCTACTTGGCGGAAGTCCTCGACAACTTCCCGGTGCCCGCGCACTTCACCCGTAACGGTCTCCGCCAGGTGGCGCCAACCGAGGACATTGTCCTGGCCGCGGACGAGTGCACCGACGTGATGCGGACATTCACGCTGGATGCGACGAGCATGGCCACCATAGAGGATGTGTCGTTTATCGGCTGGGCTCAGGAGGCCCTCGCTGGGGGGCCGGCCGATGTTTTCCAGGCCAGCCAGCTGAATTGGCCGTTCTACCCCGTGGACGTCTTCGACGACGGTTTCGAGTCGGGCGACATCTCGATGTGGGGACCGATGGTGCGGTAGCGGATAAGCAGGGGGGTACACCTCGGGCTCGAAAATCGAGGGCTCACCAAAGAATAATGGGTGCCGGGTCCGACCCGGCGTGTAAATTGTGCCGGAAGGGGAGCGATGATGCGACAGATGATTCTGGTGAGTCTCGTGATTGGCATGTGCGCGGGGGCGGCGGCTCTGGTCAACGCCCAGGACACGGAGCGCGACACGGCGTTTTACGTCGACAAGTACGAGGATCCGGCCATTGAGGAGTTGGAGGCCGCCAACGAGGCGCTCCTTGAGGCGGCCAAGGCCAAGACCGAGGAGATCCTCGCGGCCTACCGTGACGCCGAGAAGGCCCGCACCGAGCCGAAGCAGAAGCTGCGCTTTGATCTCGAAGGCCTGGTCAAACCGTCGGGCCCGGAGGCCTTTTCAACAAGGGTCTGGCATTTCCCGCCGACGCCTCAGTACCTCACCGGCGCCTGCTGGAGTTTTTCCTCGACCTCGTTCATGGAGTCGGAGATCAAGCGGATCAACGGCCGCGAGATCAAGCTGTCGGAAATGTGGACGGTGTACTGGGAGTTCGTCAACAAGGCCCGCGGAGTCATCGCATCGCGCGGCGAGAGCGTCTACAACCACGGTTCGCAGACCGCCGCCCTGATGCGTGTCTTCGCAGAGCACGGCGTGGTGCCCAGGGCGGACTACGAAGGTGTGGTCACCGAGGATCAGAGATTCAACCACGACATCATGGTGGATCAGATCCGAGCCTTCCTGGCCTGGTGCGAGGAACAGAACTTCTGGCACGAGGACATCGTGGTGGCCATGGTCCGCCGGATACTTGACGAGACCATGGGAAGACCGCCGGAGACCGTCCCGTGGGACGGTGTCGAGATGACGCCGCAGGACTTTCTGTCCAACGTGTGCCAGGTGGACCCGGGCAACTACGTCAGCAT
>CAWCOD010000017.1:0-78701 GCA_963797055.1 uncultured Holophagae bacterium | reverse complement strand
TCAGCCGACACCTGAATACCGATATCTCCCGAAATCCCAAGTGTCTCCCTCACGAATCCTACGGCCAGGTTGAGTTCGCGCCTGGCGGTGTCCCCCACCTCCCTGGAAACCGCGAGAGGTTTGGTTCGAATCAACTTCGGAATGTCGTCCGAGATCAGCAGCAACGTCAGGAAGCCATCCTCTTGTTGGGCCAGCATCCGCGGACGATTGGTCGGACGGGCGGCAAGGGCGAAAGCCCGAGTGGTGATGGAACCCGGAACCACGCCGACCTCTTTGAACGCCGCTTCCAGATCCGCAAAAGCCCGTTCCATGCCCACCATGCATGTCAGGATCCTGCCGCCGTCGTCCCGCTGCATGGGCACCGACGAGATCCGGAGATCCGCCGGATTCACCGGGAGCAGCTTCTTGAGTCGCCACCGGACCACCTGATCGAGATCGGACTGACCGCGCGGCAGGTCGTCGAATTCGAGCAGGTAGCTCCTCGTCCACCCGGAGGGCAGCACCACGGCGGCCCGGGACGCGCCTTCAATGCGCGGCTGTATCGAGGACAAAACGGCCGACAGCTTTTCGCGGTCCACCGATTGCAGCCCCACAGGGCCCACCTCGAACAGTCCATCGGTCGCGGACTCGGCGGCCCACAACACTCCACCCTTGGACTCGCGCTTGAGGGCTGCGACAAGTGCCCCATCCACGACCCAGCAGGTCGTCGGGGACGGGCTGACGAGGTACTGTCTCCAATTCATTCCACAAACGTCACCTTGTTGATGTCATGCAGCGTCGTCTCGCCGGCAAAGACTTTCTGAAGCGCGGACTCGCGGAGGAATCTCATGCCCTCCGCCTTGGCCGCCCGCTTGATTTCCGCCGCCGATCTCCGGTCGATGATCAACTGCCGGATGTTGTCCGACAGGTTCAGCAACTCGGCGATGGCCAGTCGGCCACGGTAGCCTGTTCCGTTACACTCCATGCAGCCCGAGCCCTCATAGAAGGTGAAGTCCCGATAACGCTCCGGGTCGAGGCCCGAATCCTCGAGCAGTTGGTCCGCGATCGTGGCCGGCCGCTTGCAGTGGGTACAGATGCGTCGCACCAGGCGTTGCGCCAACACGCAGTTGAGTGCCGACACGAAGTTGTACAAGTGGACATTCATATTCAGGAATCGGCCGATCACATCCACGACGTTGTTGGCATGGACTGTGGTGAAAACCAGGTGACCGGTGAGCGCCGACTGGACCGCGATGCCCGCCGTCTCTTCGTCCCGGATTTCTCCAACCATGATCTTGTCCGGATCGTGGCGCAGGATGGACCGCAGACCGCGTGCAAAGGTCAACCCTTTCTTTTCGTTCACCGGGATCTGTGTGATGCCCTTGAGCTGATACTCCACCGGGTCCTCGATGGTGATGATCTTGTCTTCTGAGGATTGGATCTCCGACAGGCACGCGTACAGCGTGGTGGTCTTCCCCGATCCCGTCGGTCCGGTCACGAGAACCATTCCGTAGGGTTCATTGATGAACTTCCTCAGCTGGAGTTTGGTGTCGTTCTCGAGGCCGAGCACGCTGAGGTTGAGGGTCCGGAATTCCGTGTTCGTCGACTCCTTGTCGAGGATACGAATGACGGCGTCTTCACCGTGTACGGTAGGCATGATCGAGACACGAAAATCAATGGTCCGGCCGGAGAACCGGACTTTGAATCGACCATCTTGAGGAATCCTCTTTTCCGCGATGTCGAGTTCGGACATGACCTTGATCCGGCTGATGATGGTGGAGTGGTGTCGTTTGTCGATCGGTTGCATGGCCTGGTAGAGCACACCGTCGATGCGGTACTTCACAACCACCTCGCGATCCTGAGTCTCGACGTGGATGTCCGAAGCCCTGCGCTGGATCGCGTTGAACAGTACTGAATCCACCAACCTGATGATCGGTGACGAATCGGCTGTGATGCGGTCGATGGACAGCACCTCTTCGCCATCCTCCGCCTCCTGGACCAGCTGCATCTGGAAGCCCTCGGTAGCCTCGTCGAGCACACGCTGGGTCGACTCCGACTTCTCCAGGATTTCTCCGATACGGTTCGCCGGGCCCACCACAACCTCCAGCGGTCGTGCGAGGGCCAACTCGACCTCGTTGAGGCTGACCACGTTTGATGGATCCGCCATGACCACCTGCAGCACCTCGCCATCGGACCGCAACGGCAGGAACTGGTAGCGCAGCATGACCTCCACCGGGATCTCCCGAAACAGATCCGGTTCCATGTGGAACTCATCCAACGGATCGAACGGCAGCCCAAGACGCGCGGCTAGGACTCGTGCTTCCTCCACCGCCTCATGGCCATCCGGCACGACCTGCTGATCGAGCATGGACAGGGTCTGTTCGAGGTTTGAATCAGTCGTCATGGATCAACCTTATGCAATCGTGGAAACGAGCCTGAGCAGGGGATAATAGACCGCCAACAACAGGCCTGCAATGATAACCGCCATCACCACCAGAATCATGGGTTCGAAGAGACCCACCACCCTCGTCAGGAAGAAATCGATCTCTTCGTCGAAGAAATCCGAAGTATGTTCGAGCATCTCGGGAAGGGCGCCGGTGCTCTCTCCAACCCTGATCATGGCCAGAGCCAAACCCGGTGCCCGGCCGGTGTCCTCGAGAGCGTCGGACAACGGCCTCCCCTCCTGGACCTCCTGGACACAGCCCAGGAACAGCTCCGCAATGTACACGTTCTTGATCGATGTTGCGGCAGTCTCCACCGCCGGCACCATGGGCGTTCCCCCACTGAGCAACACCGACATGGACCGTGTGAACTGGGAGAGCGAAAAAAGCTGCGCCAATCGACCCACCAGCGGAACGCGCAACGTCCAGCGGTCGACCACGCGCCTGCCGAATGGGGTGCCCTTCCACCATTTGAACAGGTACCAGCCGACCACCAGAGCGGCCACGATGTACAACAAATTGTCCTCAGTAAATTGGGCGACCCCGAGAACGATTCGCGTCGGCATCGGCAGCTCGGACCCGAACTGGAGATAGAAGTCTGAGAATTTGGGGATGACGTAGGCCACAAGCAAGATCACCAGGCCCACGGCGAGCATCACCAGGACCGCCGGATAGGTCAACGCAGCGACGATCTTCTTGCGCACGCTCTCCACCAGGCGTTGATACTCCACGTACCGACGCAGAACCCCTTCGAGTTCGCCCGATCGCTCGCCGGCGCGCAACGAGTTCGAATACAACCGCGGGAAAACGTCACCCAGCGACAAAAAGGCGTCCGACAACGCCACACCGGTCGTGACCTGTTGGTGTACCTTTTCGAGCAAAGCGCGGAAGTGTGGTTCCGTCTGCTGCTGCTTGAGGAGTTCCAATGATTGCGCGAGCGGCAGACCGGCCCGCAGCAGCGTGCCGAGTTGGGTGTTGAAGAGCAGAAAATCCTGTGGCGCCACCTTTTCGCCCTTGGACACCAGGGGAAGCCGTATCTTGGATCGAGCTCGCGCCAAACCAAAGACGTGGAAGCCCTCGGCCTCGAGCTCTCTTTGAAGCCCTTCCACCGACGTGGCGACCCGGCGCAGCTCGATCACCGAGCCGTCGGGAGCACCCAGGCGACAGACGAACTCGGGCACCTAGTCGCCTCCCACGGAGTGGGCCTGGAGAATCAGGACGAGCCCGCGTTTGGAGGCCTCCGACGCCCCGGCGCCAAGGATCAACTCCTGATTCTCTGAGAGATACACACTCGTCCTGAACAGCTCGGAGGGCTGCGACCGACCGCCCGAGCCGTCAGCCTCCTTTGACAGGGCAAGCCACTCGAGGTGGATCCTGGATCCCAGCCGCGGAATCCCATACGGGGTGTCGTCAGTGATGCCGAGCGATTCGGCCAGGAACGATAGATGGTAGCCCTCGCCGAGGTCGGCCTCGGCAGCTTCGCCCATCACGCCGTCAAAGGTGGCCACACCAACGGATCGGTAGGCGGTGAAGGGAAACATCCGGAGCAGTTGATCGGAGACGTCCGCCCGCTGGTTGGCTGGCAGGGTGCCCTGGACGCCCTCGAGTATTTCGACCTCGATGAGAAACCGGCCAGGCGGGTGATCGAGCGTGGCAATCACCTCGGCCGCCCGTTTCACGACGTCGGCCCGATCCTGGACCGTAATGCGCCCCCGGCGGGGTTGGACGGTCAGACTGCCGTCGTCGGTCAACAGGGCCTCCACAGCGGCGGCGGCCTCGGTGACCGAACAGTGCCGGAGATGGAAGACCCGCACCGTGGTCGGCACCGGGCCGGCATCCAGGGGCGGTGTGATCACGGCGGCCATCAGCAGCAGCGGTATCAGTCGGCGAATCATGGATCACAGCTCCATGGAGGGATTCACGATGAAGTAGACCGCGGTGTCGCCGTCGCCGTCGTCCGCATATTGGTAAACCCGGACGCCCTCGCCGGCCATGTCCACCTCCAACCTAGGTGGCGGCGCCGACTGTTCCGCAGCCTGCACAGCCGCCACTGTCTCCGGGACCGCCCCATCACCGCCGGTCGACAGCAGACGCCAACCGGTCACGCCCACCAACGACACCACTACCATCGCCGCAGCGGCAAGCCAGCGGCGCCGGGGAGGATGGAGCCGGCGTTCGATGCGCTGCTGACGGATCTGCCCCATCACCGCCTGGGTCACGGCCTCGATCTTCTCGGGATTTCCCGCGCGAGGCGGCACGGCGCACAGCAGGAGCGAACAATCAATGCCAACGGCCTTCTCGCGGCAGCTCCCACAGCTCCCGAGGTGTTCTCGAAAGGCCCGTCGCCGCGGGTCGTCGAGGTCGTCCGCCAGGTAGGCTTCGATCAGCTCTTCAAAGGTCTCGCAATTCATGTCAACCCCTGTGTGATTTCGGCAGGTACTCGGGATACTCCCGGGCCAACTCCCGCCTCAATACCTTTCGTGCCTGAAAAATGTGATTCCGAACGGTGGTCGCAGAACACCCGAGGACCTCTGCCACCTCCGCCGTGTCCATGCCTTCGACTTCTCGGAGAACAAATGCGCTGCGCTGCTGCGGCGTCAGGGCGTCGACCATCTGATCGAGGAGACGATCCACCTCGCGGCGGTCCGCCAGATCCGAGGCCGCCGGCGACTCTCCCACCACCCGCAACCGGTGTTCGGTGCCCGCCTTGTGGGCCTTCTCCCTGCTGGTGCGAGATCTGAGGAGGTCGATGGCGAGATTGGTCCCGATCCGATACAGCCAGGTCGCGAAGCTCCACCGTTCGTCGTACCGATCGAGCCGCTGCCAGGCCTTCACAAAGGCCATCTGAACGACATCCCAAGCCTCGGTATCGTCGCGGAGAATCCTAGCCACTGCCCGGTGAAGACCTCCGCTGTGCCGACGCACTAGATGGGCAAAGGCGTCCTCGTCACCCGATCGCGCCGAACGGACCGCTTCGCGGTCATCCATCGTCACCTCGGTCCTACCTGACGCTCCGCCAGAAAGCACACGCAGTTTCTCCTGCAACATCACTCGTCTCCATGGTGTCTACGGACCTCCATGCACGACCGTTGGGTTGTTCTCTCGGACGGACGCACCGACACCCGATACGCCCCCACAAATATATGATTATAAAGGATCTCTTTCGAGACGCCGTGATTGGTGGTACAGGTTGTAGCCGGTTGTGTTGCGAGCATCGTGATCATATCCGCTGAACCTCGTTCGAAGAAGGGCCGTGGGGCTACGAACCTATGGGGTTATGGGGCTGTGGAGCTGTAGGGTTCCACCCGCCCGTGAGCAAGGAACAGGGAAAAGGGAACAGGGGGCAGCCCCACCCACCCGAGCCCGTGCCCGTGCCCGTTACCGTTGCCGAGAGTAGAAGCCGGGGTCTATCCCCATCCGCCCGCTTCAAGACCCAAGATCGAGAATTCACCGTCCAGCCAATCAAAATCTGCTTCACACCACTTCAAAGCCTCACAGCCAGCCGGCGAATCTGGCGGTCATCGCCACATGGCCCCGAAGCCCCATCGCCAATTCGATCACGATTTCTGCATGAGCCTGGACCGTCGGCTACAATCCATCCTGCGACGTCTGGAACTGCAATTCGAGGTATCCTGGAGTCGAGAATTGGTTGAGTGGAGGGGCAATGGAGATTTCCATCGAATACTGCGGAGCTTGAAACTACAAGCCACGAGCCGCCGGGCTGGCGGCCCAGCTGAAGAGGATCTTCGATGCCAATCCCACGCTGATCAAGGGTGGAGGCGGGATCTTCGATGTGCGCGTGAACGGCGATCTCGTGTTTTCCAAACATCAGGTCGGACGCTTCCCCGATGAGGGCGAGGTTGAAGCCATCATCGGACGACTCTCGGAGTCGTAATTCTCAATTCTTGATTTTGAATGTTGAATTCCGCCCGCCACCCGGGAGGTTTCGGGCGGGCGGGGACAATTCAAAATCTAGAAAGCAAAATTGAGAATTCTCTAGGATTCGTCGTTGGAGGAGAGTCGCCGTCGGTAGATATTGCGTTCGAGGATCCTCGAATACTCCGACCATGCATCGTCGTCATCTCCGGTAGGACCAATGGCCTCCAACATGCCCGCCATTTTCGAATCGAGGTTGTCGACCATGTGGACCAGGAGGGCCTCCGGGGTCTTGGGTCGCCGAGGTGATCCGTACTCGTACTTCCCGTGATGGGACAGAAGAATGTGGAGCAACTGCCTTCTGTGCTCCGCCGGAAAAGCGGCAAGCTCACCGATGATCCTGTCAACGTAAAGCACCTCCATGGAGAGATGACCCAACAGCCGACCGTCGTCGGTGTAGGAAATGGAGGAGCCGATATCCAGTTCCCAGATCTTCCCGAGGTCGTGCAACAGGGCTCCGGCCAACACCAGGTCTTCGTTGAGACCGTAGTGCCCCGCGAGCCCCTTGGCGGCGTTTGCCATGGAGATGGTGTGTTCCAGCAACCCGGACCGAAAGGCGTGGTGCATTCCGCTGGCCGCCGGAGCGATCTTGAAGAGCCCGGCCACCTCGGGCTCGGAAAACACCCGGAACAGCAGCTGTTTGAGATGGGGATCGGTCACATCTTCGATCAAAGCCATGAGCCGCTGCCAAAGCAGTTCGGGATCGACCTCCGAGGCTCGAACGAACAACGCGATATCAACTCCGTCGGCCGCCACCTCCTCGGCGTGGCGCACCACCAGCTGAAGACGTTGGTTATAGCGCTGAACCTGGCCGCGAAGCCTGACCACCCGTCCCGGCTCGCAGATCTTGGCCACTCGATCCACGTTGTCCCACACCAGACCGGCCACATCGCCGGTACGGTCGCCGAGGGTCATCGCGAGGTAAGGCCCCCCACCCCGACGCTGACGCACGTCGCAGGTCCTCACGGCGTAGGTCTCCTCAACGTCGGTGCCGGGTTTCAGCCGGTTCACCCAGAGGCGCTCGTCATCTGCGGTCATCCCATCTCCCTTCGACTCGATCCTTCGTCGCCGTACCGACTCATGCGCCCGGGAATTGGGCGAGGATCGCCGCGAACCGGTCCTCGTAGATCTCCACCAGATAGCCGTCCTTGAGCCGTTCGACCATTCCCTGGGTCTGATCCCTGTACGCGTCCTGGGAGATTTGGCGGCGAATGATGTCCTCCACCTCCTCGAACGACTGATATCCGGCAGGTATCCTGCGGATCAATCGAATCATGAGAAACCCGCCAGCCGTTGCCACCGGATCCGTGACGCCTCCATCTTTGACGCCTTCGAGAGCCTCAACAACCACAGGCCGCAGATCATCCACGGGAATCCCGCCCAGTTCCTGGATATCTGCTCCGGCGAGGGTCGCCTCAGCCCTCAGGTCATTCCCGTCGCGTACCCGTTCCACCACACCTGCGGCAACTTGCTCCACCTGCTGAGAGTCCGAACCGTCAGGCTTCGACTGGAAGAAGATCTGCTCCAATTCGACCTTGGCGGGTACCTTAAACTCCTCCTTTTCGACTTCGTAGCGTTGCCGAATTTCCTGTTCGGTGATTTCGGTCGCCTTGATCTCGCTTTGGACGGCTCGCTGGAGAAGAATGTTCTGGCGGTATCGCTCACGGAGAAGCTCTTCGGTGAGCCCGGCACTTGTCATGGCGGCCGCAAAGGCCTCGTCGTCCTGCAGTTCGTTCTCCTCACGGAGGTTCTCCACCGCCTGGTCGACCATGTCGTCATCAACGGTCAGCTTCTTTTCCCGCGCCCTCTCGAGCAGCACCATTTCGTCCACCGAGGTTTCGAAGACCTCACGAACGAACTGCCGAAGTTCCGCATCGCTGGGCCGCTCGGGCATCTGCGAAAGCTCGGCCTCGAGCCGTTCACCAAAATCCGACACGGTCATGATGCGGTCGTTGACCCGCACCAGGATGCCTTCCAACATCACGCGATCTCCGGCGATCGCCGACCCGCCCAAGAGAACCATCAGCCCACTGAGAACGAGCGCGACTCTATGTATCATGCGACGCCTCCACATAACGTCCCCTGTACGAGAACCAGAGGTGGTCCTCGTGAATCTCCACACCAACGGCATCGGCAGTCTGAGCGACACACCGGCGTGTGAATTCCCGTGAAAGTTGGTCGGCCAACTCGCGCCGAACAACGGGCTCGACCTCATCCCTGGACGGAGGACCCTCGGGGACGATTTCGAGCACTTGGAATATATGGTAACCGGCGGGCGAGGCGACCGGGGCCGACACCTCTCCCTCGGAGAGCGTGAAGACCACTTCGTCCAGACCCGCCGGCAGGGTCTCGCGCGCGATTGTCCCGACATCTCCCCCGGATTCTGCGTTGGGTGCCTTTGATACCGCTCGAGAAACCTCAATAAACGGCTCGCCGGACTCCAGGCGAACCCGGGCCTGTCTGGCCTGTTCCTCGGAATCGACCAACAACTGGCGGACCCGGGCTCGCGCCGGCCGAATCGTGTCCAGTCGACGCTCGACTTCGCGATCCACGTCCTCCTCCGACGGCGAAGGGGGGACGCCACACACCGCGCTGATCAGCCGACGCACGGTAGCCGATCTCACCGCCGGATCGCTGGAAATCTGATCGGGCTCCACCCCCTCGGATGCCGCGACCATGACCTCTTGATCGAGGAACTGGTCGAACAATCCCTCGGCGGCCCGTCGGCCCACCGTCTGCCACGGCATCCCGGTGGTCGCGGTGAGAAAGTCCTGTACTTCCCCGACACCAATCTCGCGGCCGTCCACCTCGGCGACCACGGACTCTTCCACCGCACACCCGGCGAGGGTCACGGCCACGATGGAAAACAAAACAAGGTGGTTCCGACCGACCATCCGCAGAGGATAACATCCTGGGGGAGGTGCGGAGGGTGTGGAAAGTGCAGAAGGTGTGGAGGAAATGAAACCCCGTGCCCGTCTCCGTCTCCGTGCCCGTGCCCGATTTCAGATGGCGGATGCTGGATCCCTCGCCCGCATGGACCATGAGCAATGGGGCTATGACATCCCCCGCCCGCCCATTGCGAATTGCGGATTACGAATTGCGATTGCGATTGCAGATTGCAGATTCCCCCGCCCACCCGGTGTAGAGGGTGCAAAAGGTGTGGAGGGTGGTTCGGAGTTCCGAGTTCCGGGTTCCGGGTTGACGCTGTTTCGGGCGGGTAAGAGCTGCCCCGTGCAACCAGCACATTGCTCCCTATCCACTCCATCCATTGGGCATCCACTTTTCCAGCAGCGGCCGCAACGCCAACCCGATCAGACTCCCGACAGGCCGCCCCGTGAGAATCAAAACGGCAAGCCTCAGACCCCCCTCCACGACGAAGAACACATCCGGGATCACCCACCAGCCCGCTCCGGTTGATCCCCCCAAGTTGACGACCCCGCCCGCCAACTCCGCTCCGGCACCCACGACGGTCAGGAGCTGGGGCCGAACCTGGATCCGACCCGCCCATCGACTCTGAAGATCTCCCGGAGCCATGCAAACGAGCGCCGTCAAAACGGCGGTCGAGAAAACTCCAAACCGGTTTTCTCTCCGCCCCTCCGATCTCGCCGGGTCCTCATGGCGACGATTCACGATTTCCGGCGCAAATCTCAACGGGTCGTCATGCACACCGTCCTCGACCGCCGAGAAGCGATAGAGCCAACCGGTTCCCGAGCGTTCCAGGGCCACCATTTGATACGGCTCGTCGCGAAACCGCAACACCCCGTCTCGAGTCCAATCCGATCGGTGAATCGGCGACCACAGCTCGAGAATACCGGTCGCAGCCTCCAGCCGCCGGACCTCCGGGATCGCTGGTTTCGCAGGGACCGGTTTGGCGCGGCCGAAAAGCGAGAACGGCAGCCCCGCTGCCGATCCGATGGGTTCCCGGTGGGCCCCGAAGTGTTTCAACCGCACAATAGACTCAATGAACAAAACCGGAGACACGAGCCCGAGCCATGACAGCGACGGCGGAAGGACACGTACCCCCCCGATCCCCTGGACGAGGAGGTGGGTCACTCCCAGAGCGGCCACCGCGAGTTCGGCCACCGCAGAAAGAAGGGTCGCCGTCGCGGCCGGGAAACCCCAGTCACGTTCCCACGTCGCCTGCATTTTCCCGGGCAACAGGCCGAGAATCGGCAGGAACGGAACCGTCAGCCACCAACGTGCGGCCCGTACCCGACCCAGATATTGTTCGTCGTGCATCGCTTCGACCGAATCCTGGCCGAGAGGAAATACGCCGCGCATGACCTCGTTCTGAGGCCACGGCCTGAGATCCCAGCGTTCGCCGGACGCCGTCCTGGATACGGCGAACACTTCGTACGGCTCATCCAGCCAGATCACGGCGGATCCGGTCACGCGGCCGGTGCGCGTTGTCCACGGCATGTGCAGGCGCTCGCTTCGAATCTGCCATCCGCCGTCGAATGCCCGCACCACCAATACACCGTGGCCCAGGCGGTGTCGTGGTTGGGGACCCATCATTCGATGGTAACCGGTTCCTCCGAAAATCCTCCGGCCGGCGACAACGACGAATCCAAACCGACGAGAAACAACCTGACCGAATCGATATCGTCCGCAGAACCCGGCAGAGTGATCTCTCCGCCGGGCGTGACCTTGGAATCCGGCCAGCCTACGAGCGCCTCCGCGAGAGCGGCCGGAGGCCGGCACTCCGGATCAAGCTGGATCCGCCACATTCCCGACCTTCGCGCCACCGAAACCGCCCGCGCGCGCTGGGCCGCCATGCGAACCCTCTGCGCTTTTTCCAACGATGGCAACTGCGGCGGTGCCGGGCCGTATCGGTCCACCATCTCGTCCATCAACTCTGCAAGGGCCTCCTCCTCGGTCACCGAGGCCAGCCGCTTGTAGAAGCTGAGACGTAGCGCCGGTTCGGGAACGTAGCTCTCCGGAAGCTGGAGGTCCAGACCCAGCCGCAGTTCCACATCGCGACGTCCGGGCATTTCCCGCCCCTCCAACTCCGCCACTGCCTCCTCGAGCAGTCGGCAGTAGGTTTCAAATCCGACCGCCTCCATGAACCCGTGCTGTTCACCGCCAAGCAGATTGCCGGCGCCGCGAATCTCCAGGTCTCTGGCCGCAATCCGAAATCCCGCGCCCAGCTCGCAGAACTCCTGGATCGCAGAGAGACGCGAGCGTGCGATCGGCGACAGGGCCAAACCCGGAGGAACGAGAAAGTAGGCGAAGGCCAATCGGTCGGATCGTCCCACCCTCCCCCTCAACTGGTAGAGCTGGGCAAGCCCGAATCGATCCGCCCGATTCACCAGCAGCGTGTTCGCGTTTGGGATGTCGAGGCCGTTCTCGATGATCGCCGTCGCCAGAAGAACATCGGCCTCACCCTCGAGGAATGCGTGCATGGCGCGTTCGAGGGGACGCTCGGACATCTGCCCGTGGGCGACCACGACCCGGGCTTCAGGAACGATGCGACAAATCCAATCGGCAAAGGCACCGATAGACTTCACCCTGTTGTGGACGAAGTACACCTGCCCACCCCGCTCCATCTCGTAGAGAATCGCCTCCCGGACCACCTCCTCGGCAAACTCCAGGACCGACGTCTCCACCGCCTGACGATCCCGTGGCGGCGTTTCGATGATCGACACATCTCGCAAACCGGTGAGCGACATGTTCAGCGTTCGGGGGATCGGTGTGGCAGACATGGCCACCACATCAACCTCGGTGCGTAATTTCTTCAACCGCTCTTTCTGAGCCACCCCAAAACGCTGTTCCTCGTCGAGGATCACCAGCCCGAGGTCCCTGAAGCTGACATCCGAGCTCAGCAGGCGGTGGGTTCCGACAACGACATCCACCTGCCCCTCCGCGAGCCCCTCCAAAATTGGCTTGACGTCGCGCGGCGGGGTGAAACGCGACAGCATTCTGACCTCCACCGGAAATCCCTGGAACCTCTGACTGAAGGTCTCCAGATGCTGCTCCGCCAGGATCGTGGTCGGGGCGAGTACCGCCACCTGTTTCCCGTCGAGCACCGCCTTGAACGCCGCCCGGATCGCCACCTCGGTCTTGCCGTAGCCCACGTCGCCGCACAGCAACCGGTCCATTGGCCTCGAGCCCTCCATGTCGCCCTTGATCTCCTCGATGGCGCGAGCCTGATCGGGCGTCATGTCGTGCTCGAAAGCACCCTCGAATTCTCGCTGCCACGGCGAATCGGGCGAAAAGGCATGGCCCTGGGAAGCGCTGCGAACCGCAGCCAGCCGCAACAACTCCGCCGCCATCTCGCGAACCGCCTTCTTGACCCGGGACCGACGCCGACGCCACGTCGTCCCACCCAACCGATCGAGGGGAGGGGTTCCTTCGGCGTCGCCTGAGGCGTATTTCTGGATCAGATCGGCCCGTTCCACCGGAACCAACAGGGTGTCCCCGCCGCGATAGACCAAGACCATCATCTCCAGCTCGCGGCCTTCGACGTGGATCCTTCGAAAGCCCGCAAAACGGCCGATCCCGTGGTCGAGATGCACCACGAGATCGTTTGGGCGGAGGTCTCGCAGGTCGGAGACGAAGGCCGCGGCTCCGGCCCGGCGTTTGCGCGGGGCGGGAACGGCGGTCAGGTCGCGTCGACCGTAAACGGCCAACCCACCGTCCCATCGGAAGCCCCGCTGGAGACTCCCGAGGGCGATCGCCACCTCGCCAATGGGTGGGGGGGCTGCCACCGGCACAAGATCTCCCTCGACCAGGAGGTGTTGAAAGCGCCTTTGTTCGCCGGCCGAGGCCACCACGAGCAGCTGGGTCATGTCTTCGGCACGACGTTGCCGAAGCGTCGGCACGAGATCGGGGATCCGGCGAACAAATGTTTCGCTGGGGTGGGTCGCGAGTCGCCACCAGGAGGTCGTGCCGTCCACCAGTTCGAGCTGTTCCACCCGCAGGGACGGTGCCTCCAACCGCGGACGTGTCACATCCGGATCCACCAACAACCGCTCCGGTGGCGGCAGAGACACGTCACGGTCCACCAGTGTCTGCCACTCGCGCTCCTGGACTTTTCGCCACCGTGTCAGTTCGCCAAGGGCATCATCGCGATCACAGACCACGATGGAATCCACGACCTCCGGCCAACTCGTCGCATCTTCGGCAAGGTGGAGCGCCCCCCACCAGAGTCGCCGCTCGGCGCCCTCCCGCATCAATCCCGCAAGGGCGGGAAACTCCCCTTCGAGCTGATCGGCGACCGCATCGCGCCACTCCTCTTCGCCTGGAAAGGGATCCAGCGCGGTCATCCCCACCCGATCCAGGCAGTCTCCGACACTGCGCTGAGTCGATGGATCAAACGGTTGAATGCGTTCCACGATGTTGTCGTCCATCTCCACCCGCAACCCGGACCCATCACCGGAGTGGAGGTCCACGACCCATCCCCGAACGGCAAACTCGCCCGCCTCCTCCACGAGGTCCACGCGGCGGTAGCCCGCCTCGGCAAGCCAACGGCCGAGATCGTGAGTCTCCAGTCGGGAGCCCCGCTCGATGTGCAGCGTCCGACCGGCCGCGACCGCAGGATCCGGGATCGGTGCCAGCAGAACCCGCGCCGGGGCCACCAGCAGCTGGACCTCTCCTGCGTTGAACCGGGCCAAGAGCCGCACCAGTTCGAGTCGTGCCGCCAGCGGCGGCTCGGTACCCTGGTATGGCGCGGCCCCCTCCGCTGGAATCACCCCGACCTTCAGCTCGGGGGCCAGAAGCTCGAGACCGGCGGCCAGATCGGCGGCGTCCGCCACGTGGGGTACGACCACCAGAACACGGTCCGACGGCCAGCCCGACCGCGCCAGGGAAGCCAGGACCAACGCCCGCGCGCCCGGTGTGATCCCACCGATGGCGAGCGTATCCCTCCCTTCGCGAATGGCTTCTGCGAGGTCGTCAAGTTTGGGAAGGGGGTAGGTCATATTCATCTCGGGGCTCGGGGCTCGGAGTTCACGATTCACCGTGAAAACCGTCGCTACGATGTCCGTGTCGGGTCCGGGTTTCTGCGACCCTGCTTTCTTCACGCTACTGTGCATTCCACCGAAACACGATATCTGAGTCCCGGGTCCCGATGATTGACGGCCTCACACGAGTTTCAGGAGATGCCCCATCTTCTCCTTTTTTGTTTCGAGGTAGCTTCGGTTGGAATCGGTCGGCGCAATCTCCAAGGGCACCCGCTCCACGATCTCGAGGCCGAAACCCCGAAGGGCGGAGAACTTCTTCGGATTATTGGTCATCAGGCGGAGCCTGTGGGCGCCGAGATCGTGGAGAATCTGGGCACCGGTGCCGTAATCTCGCGGATCGGCCTTGAACCCCAGGTGCAGATTCGCCTCCACCGTATCCTCACCCTTGTCCTGAAGCTCATAGGCGCGCAGTTTGTTGAACAGGCCGATGCCCCGGCCCTCCTGGAGCAGATAGAGCAGGACTCCCCGCCCCTCCTGCGCCATCCTCTGGAGGGCCACATCGAGTTGTACGCCACAATCGCACCGTCGGGAGGCGAAGATGTCGCCGGTCAGACATTGCGAGTGGACCCGGACCAGGGTCGGCACCTCGGGATCGATTTCGCCCATCACCAAGGCCACATGCTCTTCCCCTGTGACGCTGTTTCGGTAGCCGTAGATCCTGAAATTCCCGTATTCGGTGGGCAGCTCCGGACCGGCGACCTGTTCCACGAGTTTCTCGGTCCTCATCCGATAGGCGATCAGGTCGGCCACGGTGAGAATGCCGAACCCGTGTTCCCGGGCGAACTCCTTGAGTCGCGGCAGACGGGCCATCTCGCCGCTGTCGTCCATTATTTCGCACAGCACACCGGCGGGGGCGAGACCGGCCATTCGGGCAAGATCCACCGAGGCCTCGGTATGGCCCGCCCGCTTGAGCACGCCACCCCGTCGCGCCCGCAACGGGAACATGTGGCCGGGCCGGCGGAGGTCACTGGGACCCGACGCCGGATCCACCAAGACCCGTATTGTTTCAGCCCGATCGTGGGCCGAGATCCCGGTGGTGGTCCCGTCGCGCGCTTCCACCGTGATACAAAACGCGGTGCCGTGGGACGCGGTGTTCTTCTCCACCATCAGCGGGAGTTCGAGGGCATCGCACCGCTCGGGTGTCAGCGATACGCAAATTAAGCCCCGCCCGAACCGGGCCATGAAATTGACGGCTTCCGGCGTGACCTTCTCCGCCGCGAATATGAGGTCGCCCTCGTTCTCGCGGTCCTCGTCATCCACCACAATCACCTGTTCACCGCGCGCGATACGCGCGACGCCTTCTTCAACCGAGATGATCACGTCACCCGGGATCTGCTTCCCACTCATGCTATCTCCCTGCGGTCCGGCCGGACCGCGAGCCCGAATGGTAGCCGCTGATCGGGGTCCACCGCAACCCGAATGACTCCAGGCCAGCCACCAGATACCAGATACCAGAGGTTCAAAATCAGTGTCGCAGCCACGTCGATCTCTGGTTACGGTTGCGCATTGCGCGGTCGCGACCTATCTTTTGGAGAAAGAGCCTCACAACTCGGATCTCCTGCCGCCTGCGAATGATGTGCCGGCAGGGGGAATTTCCCCCCTGCTCCGAAGCGACGCCAGAGGAATGGAAAAAGGGTCTTCGGAGGTGTGTCATGAGCGGAAAGCAGCAAAATCCTCATGTTCCTTTTGTCGCCACGGCCATGATCATGGTCGCAGTATGGGCTGGAGCCACCGAAACTGACCTCTCATCGTGGATCGACGCACCGTCACAAGTTCCCCTCGGCGCAGACGCCAGATTCACCGTCCACTATGCCAACGCCGGCCCAGACGACGCCCACACGGGCTTCCTCAACGTGGCCATCTCGGCGGGCCTTCCAGCGCCTCTGGGTGAACTCACACAGGAGCAACTCGCCGCCCTCCACCAATCGACCATGGGAACCGACTCAAACGGCAACTCGACGCTGCTGATTCTCGATCAATCGTCCTGCGAGGGCCTCATCTTGCAGCTCCAGGGACCGATTCAGCCGCATCCGATGGAGGGTCTCCAGGCAGGAGGATCCGGGTCGTTCACCTTCGATCTCCCGATTCCCATGGAACCGCCGACCTTCGGCGCGATGGCCGTTGTTCACCCGGAGGAGCTTGCAAGGATCTATCTTCCGGCATTGACCAGACATCAGATGTACTTCGATCAGGGTCTGGGGCGCTACGGTTCTGGGTCGAATTGCAGCAGCTTCCCGTTCACGGGATGCTCCTCTCTCGATGACTGTTTCGGGCCGAGGTTGTGGATGGTGGACCCGTTCACCACCGAGCTCGAACTCGTGGACGATGGCGGCGCCGTTGGTGATCCGGCGTACGCATGTGACACGCTCGCGGGATTCACTGCGGGCCGCATCGCCCTGATCCGGAGGGGGGTGTGCCTTCCGTTCACCAAGGTGCGGCACGCCCAGGAGGCTGGAGCCGCTGGGGTCATCATCGTCAACGATGGCCGGTGCGCCGACCTCGGCCCTGACAGCGTCGACTGCGTCATGCCCCTGGACGGGGGCCCCCTGGCGGGAATCATCGACATCCCGGTCATCATGCTGTCAAACAGAGACGGTGAGGCCCTGATCTCCGAACTCATGGGGGGTGGGAACGTCACGGCCTCCATGGGCGCCATGCCCGGCAACCCCTTCGAGCTCGGCTCGTTCATCTTCTCCAGCGACCTCTACGAGGTGGACCTCAATCCCGAGAACAACGGTCACTCGTCGCGGGTGTTCACGGGAACATTCGCTGACAATTTCGAGACCGGGGACTGCTCGAGGTGGTCCTGCACCAGCCCTTGATGGCTGCCCGCGTCGGTCAGCCGGCTTCTCCATCGCGACCCACGAAGGTGGGGCGTCATCGGTGATACCATGTAAAAAATGCCGAGAAAGACGCCCGCCCGTCTGATCGCCGCGACGGTGGTTGTTGTCTGGACGTGGCAGGTCTGGGCCGGTGAATCCGATCTGTCGGCAATCGTCGTCGGCCCTCCGTTCGTATCGGCCGGCGAGGTCGCCACCTTCACGATCCGATACGCGAATGCGGGCCCCGACGAAGCCCAGACACCGTACGTCAACGTGGCGATTCCCTCGGGACTGCCGGCACCGCTCGACGAGCTGACCGGCGAACAGTTCAACGCCCTCCTGGACTCGGCGACGGGCACCGACACGCTGGGCAACTCACCGCTGCTGTTCATCGACGACGCATCGTGCGAGAGCCTCGTTTTTCAGCTCCAAGGGCCCGTCCCTCCAGGTCCGATTCAGGGTCTGACTCCGGGCGGCGAAGGAACTTTCAACTTTGATCTACCGATTCCCATGGAACCGCCGACCTTTGGCAAGATGGTGATCATCGAACCGCCCCACCTGGCCCGGGAGTTCTTTCCGGCGTTGACCCGCCAGCGCATGTACTACCCGGACGGCGCTCCCAGATACGCTCCGGGCTTGAGCTGTGACGGTGTCGTCGGTGGATGTTTCGAGCTGGGCGACTGTTTCGGGCCGAGGCTTTCACTGATGGACCCACTCACCGCGCATCTCGAGATCGCGGACGACGGCGGTGGGTTCGGCGACCCGGCCCTCGCCTGCGATCCGCTCATGGGATTCACCGCCGGCAGGATCGCACTGGTTCGGCGGGGCGAGTGCCCGTATTTCGACAAGGCGCACCACGCTCAGGAGGCCGGCGCCTCGGGAATCATCATTGTCAACGACGGGCGGTGCACAGGCCTCGGGGCGGACAGCCCGGAGTGCGTGGTTCCCATGCCCGGCGGGGACGACGCGGGCGCCATCGATATCCCGGTGATCATGCTCTCCATGACCGACGGCGAGGAGTTGATCACCGCGACCGAGGACGGCGAGTCGGTTACGGTGACCATGGGCGCCATGCCGGGAGGCAACTTCGAGCTGAGCACTTTCATCTTCACCACGGATACCGAGGAGTTGGATCCGGTGCCCGGAAATGACGGTTTCAGTCTCGTCGTGGCGGCCACCTTCTTTGCCGACGGTTTTGAGTCCGGTGACTTTTCGAGGTGGTCCGGCGCCACGTTCTGACGGGCGGCCGGAGCGCCACAATCCGGCAAAAACCTTCAAATTCCTGTTCCGGACGGCGTTGGGGTTACCATGTTTCTCGTGACACGCGTACGCACCGGTCTCGATGTCCTGCTGGACGATCCCGGTCACATTGGTGATCGGAAATGGGCAATGCTTGTCAATCAGGCCTCCGTGACCGCCAAGCTGGATCCGGCGAGGACAGCCCTGCAGAGCGTTCTCCCGGGTTCGCCGGTTCGTCTGTTCGCCCCTGAGCACGGACTGGACGGGGTCGAGCAGGACATGGAAACGGTGACGGACCGGACGGACCCGTCGACCGGCCTGCCGGTGCGGTCGCTTTACGGCGCCGACGCGGCGACACTCATGCCGACCGACAAAGACCTCGACGGCGTCGAGGTGATGTTGGTGGACCTTCCGGACATCGGCTGCCGCTACTACACCTTCGCGGCCACCATGGACGCCATGATGGCTGCGTGTGAGCGAGCCCAGATCGAACTCTTCGTCCTGGATCGACCCAATCCCATGGGCGGTCTCACCCGCGAGGGGCCAGCGGTGGAGCCCGGGTTCGATAGCTTCGTATCACGGCTCCCAACGCCCATCCGCCACGGCCTGACTCTGGGCGAACTGGCACTCCTGATGCAGCGGGATCGGTACCCCGACCTGGAGCTGGCGGTCATCATGTGCACGGGATGGAGGAGAAGGAGCTGGTGGGACGACACGGGGCTCCCCTGGGTCTCACCCTCGCCGAACATACCGACCCTCGACACCGTAGCGATCTACCCGGGTCTTTGCCTCGCCGAGGCGACGACTCTCTCCGAGGGTCGCGGAACCACCCGCCCCTTTCACCTCGTGGGGGCTCCGTGGATCGACGGTCACGAACTGGTTCGCAGGCTTCGAGCTCGCTTCCTTCCGGGTGTCGGATTCCGGATCTCCCGGTTTCGGCCAATGTTCGGAAAGCACAGCGGTGTGGTGTGCGAGGGGGCGGAAATCCACGTCATGGATCGCGATGAACTCCGCCCTGTTGCGCTGGGCCTCGAGGTTTTAAAGACGATCCATGACCTCGACCCCCAGGCCTTCGCCTGGCGATCGGAGCCCTACGAGTTCGTCTCAAACATCCCGGCCCTCGATCTGCTCACCGGGTCCCCGGCGGCCCGTATGGCCATAGATTCCGGGGAGCCGCTGGAAGCGCTCTTCGAGTCCTGGCGACCATATGTTTCGGCCTTTGAAGAGTCCCTCGAGGGAGTCCTTCTCTATCACGACCACGGGTGATCGGCGGGAAAAGCCGACCTTCCTGAGCAGGGGGAGCTTGGAACCTCGGCGTTCGCCATCATGGTCCGCCATCAATCCGCCACAGTTTCGGGTTATGTTTGAGGAGTTGGAGGGGACATGAGCGATCAGAGGGTGGACCTGAACCAACGCCTTCGTCTGGCCCTGATATTCGGCGGCCGATCGGGTGAGCACGACGTCAGCGTAGTGTCCGCACGGTCGGTGGCGAATGCCCTGGACGGCGACCGTTATGACGTCGTCCCCATGGCCATCGACCGGCGCGGCCGCTGGGCCGACGAGGAGACCTCGGATCACGTTCTTCGCTCGTCGGGGGACCGTGCCGATAGGGTCGTCGAGTTCACCGGTTCGACCGGACTCGACCCGCGCCTTTCGGACGGCGGCATCCACATCGCCTTCCCGGTTCTCCACGGTCCGTACGGCGAGGACGGCACCATCCAAGGACTGTTCGAAATGCTCGATCTCCCCTACATCGGGTGCGATCACGCGGCTTCGTCGGTGTGCATGGACAAGGCACTCACCAAGCGCCTCGTGATCCAGGCCGGCCTGCCCACCGTCCAGTGGTGCGATCTGACCGCCAGCCAATGGCGCGAAGAACGCTCGGAGATGAGGCAGCGGTGTCTCGACCTCGGCTTCCCACTGTTTGTCAAACCCGCTCGGCTCGGATCGTCGGTGGGCATCTCCCGCGTCACCCAGAGCTCGGATTTGGACATTGCTATCGAGCGGGCGCTCGAGCACGATGACCGGGTTGTCGTGGAACGAGGACTGGACGCTCGCGAGATCGAAGTTGCGGTCCTAGGTTCCGACCGCCCCCGCGCTTCCGAGCCGGGCGAGGTCATCCCAGGCCACGACTTCTACGACTACGAGGACAAATACCTTGACGACAGCTGTCAACTGCTGGCCCCGGCCCCTCTGGAGGCCGGTCAGAGCCAGGCCGTCCGGCAGCTCTCCATCGACGTCTTCAAGACCCTCGGCTGTCACGGCATGGCCCGGGTCGATCTCTTCATCGAACGGCCGAACGGTCAGATCTGGGTCAACGAGGTGAACACGATCCCGGGCTTCACGTCCATCTCCATGTATCCACGGCTGTGGGGGATATCGGGGCTTGACTACCCGGATCTTCTGGACGAACTCGTCCGGCTGGGCCTCGAGCGCCACCGGGGTAGGTAGTGGGTCGCTCGCTGCCGATGGCCGCGGCGACTCCCGGCGATTTCGAATTGCGTATTGCGTATTGCGAATTCCACCTCCCACCCAGTGTCGGGCTCACTGTGGCGATCAGTTCGCCCATACTGCCCGCTGCTCCCTGCTCCCTGCTCCCTGCCCCCTGCTCCTCGGCGATGAGTTGACCTCAGCCCTCCCGAGGACTATGTTCGCCCCTCGTGGGACGGCGAACCGCCGGACCCAACCGACACTGGTCAGGAGTCACAGACATGAAGAAGGTCACGCGCGAAGAAGCACTCGCCTACCACACCGGAGCCCGGCATGGGAAACTGGCCGTGGTCGCCACAAAACCCTGCGCAACCCAGCGCGACCTCTCGCTGGCCTACACACCAGGGGTCGCCGAGCCCTGTCTCGTCATCGCCGAAGACCCCGACCTCGGGTACGAGTACACCAACAAGGGCAATCTCATTGCCGTGGTCTCCAACGGCACCGCCGTGCTCGGTCTGGGCGACATCGGGCCGCTGGCGGGCAAACCCGTGATGGAGGGCAAGGGCGTCCTGTTCAAGCGCTTCGCCGATATCGACGTGTTCGACATCGAGGTGGACAGCAAGGACCCGAAGGAGATCATTCGTTTCTGCCAGATGCTCGAACCCACCGTGGGCGGGATCAACCTCGAGGACATCAAGGCCCCCGAGTGCTTCGAGATCGAGGAGGAGCTCAAACGGACCTGTGGGATCCCGGTCTTCCACGACGACCAACACGGGACCGCGATCATCTCCGGCGCCGCCCTGCTCAACGCCGTCGAGGTGGCCGGCAAGAAGCTGGACGACGTCAAGGTCGTGTTCTCAGGGGCAGGAGCATCGGGAGTCGCATGCGCCACGTTCTACATTTCTCTGGGGGTGCGCCCCGAGAACCTCCTCATGGTGGATTCCAAGGGCGTCATCTACAAGGGTCGCACCGAGGGAATGAACGAGTACAAGGAACGATTCGCGGTGGACACCGAGGCCCGAACCCTGACCGATGCCATGCGCGGCGCCGATGTGTTCACAGGGGTTTCGGTCAAGGGCCTCGTAACCCAGGACATGGTGAAGACCATGGCCGAGAACCCCATCATCTTCGCCATGGCCAACCCGGACCCAGAGATCTCGCCCGAGGAGGTGCTGGCCGTGCGCTCGGATGTCATCATGGCCACCGGGCGATCGGACTATCCCAACCAAGTCAACAACGTGCTCGGTTTTCCGTTCATCTTCCGCGGCGCTCTCGATGTGGCCGCCACCTCGATCAACGAGCGGATGAAGCGCGCCGCCGCCAAATCCCTGGCCGATTTGGCGCGAGAGGATGTCCCGGACTCGGTGATCCGCGCCTATGGTGGTCAGCCGCTCAAGTTCGGCCGCGACTACCTTATCCCCAAACCCTTCGATTACCGCGTCCTGCTCTGGGAGGCCCCAGCGGTGGCGGCGGCGGCCATCGAGTCCGGGGTCGCCCGAAAGCCCTACTCGTCGGTGGAGGACTACGTGCGGGAGCTGGAAAACAGGCTGTCCCGCACCCGCCGGGTCATGCACGTGGTCTTCGATCACGCCAAGATTGCCCCCAAGCGCATCGTCTTCCCCGAAGGCGACCACGAGAAGATCGTCCGGGCTGCCAAGATCCTCGTGGAGGAAGGGGTCTGCACGCCGGTATTGCTTGGCAACGAAGAGACCATTCGCGGGCTGCTCACAGATCACGAAATCGAGGAGGAGGGGGTGGAGGTGATCGACCCCCGCCGCCATCCCAATTTCGAGACTTACGCCGAGACCTTCATGAAGATGCGTTGGCGCCACGGCGTCACCGCGGTGACCGCCGCCAAACTCATGCGGGACCCGGTCTACTTCGGCAACATGATGGTGCACGAGGGTGATGCCGACGGTCTCATCGCGGGTCTCACCATGTCCTATCCGGAAACGATCCGCCCGGCACTCAACATCCACAAGACCCTCGAAGGGGTCCACAGAGTTGCCGGAGTCTACCTGCTTCTCTTCGAAGATCGAATGCTGTTCATCGCCGACACCACCGTCAACCAGGACCCAACGGCGGAAGAACTCGCGGAGATCGCCTACATGGCGGCCAACGTCGTGACGAACTACTTCGAGGAAGAGCCCAAAGTGGCGATGCTCTCTTACTCGAACTTCGGATCCAACATCGATTCCCGCACCACCAAGGTGCGCGAGGCGGTGGATATCGCCACCAGACGTTGGCCCGACCTCGTCATCGAAGGCGAGATGCAGGCCGACACCGCTGTGGAGCCCGCTGTGGCGCGGGAGACCTTCCCCCTCTCTAAGATCCACGGCGATGCCAACGTCCTGGTGTGCCCCGACCTGGAATCGGCGAACATCGCATACAAGCTGCTGTGGCGGCTCGGCAAGGTCGAAGCCATCGGTCCGATCCTGACCGGGATCGGGGCGCCGGTCCACGTCCTGCAGCGAGGGGTCGAGGTCAACGACATCGTCAATATGACCGCGCTCTGCGTCCGCAAGGCCCAAAGGCACCCCGTCACGACAACGGAAGGTTAGGACGCGGATCGAGGTTGTAGAAATCGACAACACACCGCAACGCCAGGATGACAACCCGCTCGTCAACGCGTGGGGCAGTCAGTGGCCGAGCCGGTGATCATGGAGGCCATATGCAGGAAACACTCCACACTCTTCTCGAAAACAAGGGCCATTCCGTTCACACGGTCGAACCCGCATCGACGGTTATCGACGCGGTTCGCAAGATGAACCACGAGAGGATCGGCGCGGTTCTGGTGATGGACGGCGACGACCTCGTGGGAATCTTCACCGAGCGTGACGTCCTTTGTCGCATCGTGGACGAGGGGCGGAACCCCGATGCCACGTTGGTGGGGGACGTCATGACCGCCAGGCCGGTGGTGGTCACGTCGACCGCCACGGTGTCGGAAGCCATGGCTATCGTTTCGGAGAAGCGCTGCCGGCATCTTCCGGTGGTCGAGGACAGCCGCCTGGTGGGTTTGGTCTCGTCCGGTGATCTCACCCACTGGGTCACCCGGAAACAGAAGTACCACATCGAGGATCTGGTGAACTTCATCACGGACAAGTACCCCAGATAGTCGTTCGCGCAACCCCCTCCCCAATGGGTTACCGATCTAGCCCGCACTTCTCACCGGGTTTCGTCACGAGGGCGGCGAATCGCCGCCCGCAGCAGACACTCGGTGAGAAGTGCGGGCTAGCCTCCTCTCGTGACGACGGTCAGATTCCACGCTAGGATAGTGCCTACACGACGAGAAGAGTTGGAGGTATACCAATGTATCGAGTCCTGGCCTGTGGGATCATCTTGACGTTCGCATTGTGCGGCGCGGCTTTTGCCACCGACGCCACTGGCGGTCTGCGCTACTCCATCACCGTCATCGAATTCGAGAACCAGGCCGGCTGGCACGGCCAATGGGATCTCGGCAGTGCCTGGGGGACCGTGCTCACCGACATGCTCAACCAGTCGGGCCACTTCATCGTCCTGGGTGAGAAGGACATGCGGTACGAGGCAATGGCGGAGCAGGACTTGGTCGCCTCGGGCGCCACAGCGGGGGGTTCCAAGGCCCCGGTCAGCGGTCAACTGACGCCGGCCCAGTTGCTGGTCAAGGGCGCCATCACACACGTCCAGGACAACACCAAGGGCGGTGGTGGTGGCATTCGCGTCAAGGGTTTCAAGATCGGCGGCAAAGGAGGACAGGGTGAGGTGAACGCCACTGTCTACGTCGTGGACTCCACCACGGGTCAGGTCCTGGGGAGTGGCAACGTGGTTGGGGTATCGAAGAAAAAGGGTGCCAACATCGGATACTCAACGGGAAGCTGGGGAGCTGCGTTTGGAGGTCATGCCGACGATAACGTGGGGCTTGCAGTACAGGCAGCCTGTGCCGAGGCTGTGGAGTTCATCGAGTCCCAGCTGCCGTACATCCCCTGGACCGGCTCGGTGGTGATGACCAAAGGTGACAAGGTCTACATCAACCGTGGATCTCGCGAAGGGGTCACGGCGGGCCAGCAGTTTTCGGTGGGAACGGTGGAGGTGATCCGCGATCCCGATACCGGCGAAATCCTCGATGAAGACATGACCGAGCTGTGCCTCATCCAGGCCGGTCAGGTCAAGGAAAAGCTCACCATCTGCGACGTTGTCGAAGGCGACGCGAGCGGAGTGAGCAAGGGCATGAAGATCCATCCGCGCTGACCAGGACGTCTCGAGTCACGTCGACTGAGGAGTGAGGCCCCACAGATGACCAGGCGGACGTTCATCGGGCTTCCCTGCCGGGGTCTCCCCTGCCGGTCTATTCCGTCAGACCGCAGACTGATGTACTAACACCGACGCCACGAGGTACTTCCGAGCAGGAGTGTAGCGACGTGACGCCACGCAGAATCTGTTATTCGTTTCTCATCATCGGGCTCGCGATGGCGACCGCCTCGGCCCAGGAGAAACCGCTGCGTCAGGTGGGCAACCCGTATCAGGAGGAACTGCCCTACCGCATTGGATCCGATCTGGAGCCCGCGATCGACATCGAGGGGATTCGTTGGCAACGCGTCCGGCTCACACCCAAGGACGGCGGAGACCCGGAGGCCGGACGTGACCACGTGGTGGTGGCCGAGCTCCAGTTCGACAGCCAGCGACGAGGTGGCGTCACTCTGACCGTGGTCCTGTTGCTTCAGGACGAGACTGGCGGTGAGCTCCACCGACTTACAAGCCCCGCATTCCGTCTCGGCAGCAACAAAACCAAGACTTTTGAGCCGAAATTCTCGATTTCCGGTGACGATCTCCTCGCGACCAGGAGCATGTATCTGTTCTGTCGGGTCGAGTAGCACCCCCACCCACCCAACCTCGGTATGAGGCTATGACCGCCAGCTCAGCTGGCTGGCTATGGAGTTATGAACCCGAGGCAGTTCCCATTCCCGTTCCTAACTGAAGATCGAAGAACGAAGAACCACGACCCCCACTCTCCCCGTGGCGCTCCCCGAGGTTACTCGCGGCCTCCGGCCGCGGTGACCAGCCGTCACCAGCGAGTGGCCGGTGGCCGGGTCACCTCCTACCACAACCCTCCCGGCCCAGGCCACAATCGCTGCCGCCGGCAGGTTGCCCCTTTTCACGTTGTTGGCCGCCCTCGAGATGAGATCTCCAGCACCTTGAGGCCCAACAATGTCAAAGACGGCACGCCCGCTCGTCGAGCCCATACCACCCCGGGAGGGTTGGGCGGCAACATCCGACGTTCAACCTTCGACCTTCGACTGATCGGAAACGGCAACGGGTTCGAGCCTCAAGACCACAGGGCCAGGTACCCAAGGCACCGTCAGGACCCCAGGACCTCTTTCTTCACCAAGCGGTTTGACGGCTCAAGAGGGCGAGGAACTCCTCCCGCACCTTGCGGTCGGCGAAGCAACCACGCAGGGCCGATGTGGTGGTCATGGCGCCAGCCTTCTTGACGCCGCGCATCTCCACGCACAGATGGCGGGCTTCGATGACCACCATCACGCCCTGTGGCTCAAGGGTCGACCACAGAAATTCTGCCACCTGCTCGGTGAGGCGTTCCTGAAGCTGCGGCCGTTTAGCGTAGAACTCGAGGATCCGCGGCAGCTTCGAGAGCCCAACGATCTGCGAGCCTGGGATGTAGGCGATGTGGGCATGGCCGTAGAACGGCACGAAGTGGTGAGCGCACATGGAGTAGAAAGGGATCTCCTTCTCGATCACCATATGGTGGTAGTCCCCCTCGTTGGGGAACGTGGTGACCTTCGGTTGGGACCCTTCGCGCAGACCGTGGAACATCTCCAAGTACATCTTGGCGACTCGCTCGGGGGTCTCCTGGAAGTTCGGGTCGTGCAAATCGAGCTTGAGCTCGCTCATGATCGCCGCCATGTGCTCGGCGATATTCGCGATCATCCGCTCTTCGTTTCCGCTCGGGATGGAATTCGAGTCCTTGTCGATCCCCGTCCGGGCATCCTGGTCCACCGGTTTCACGGTCTGCATCTGGTCCTCCCTGTCATCACTGATGCACAAGGCCGGGCGCCCTGGCGATATTCCGTAACACGGGCGCAGAGCACAGATCTCCACCCGCCGACCCACCCGGGCAAGGCCCCGGTCACCGCGTGAAGTCGGTCCGGCCCGGGTACAGCGCCGCGCTGACGACCATGGCCGTCGCCACAGTCATCAGCAATCCCGCATGTCCGTAGATCGACCCGAGGACAAACTGCGATGCCACCAGGAAGAAAACCAACCCCACAAAGACCGTCCACCCGACAACGGCCGCCCGGCCGCGCTGCTGTCGGCGGGCCGCCGTCGCCTCCTGCGCGAGCGGTCCCATCTGCGCATACGCCAAAAACTGGGGGTAAACATGCCGAGGTTGGGGAAAGTTGCGGGTTCGAATGATCCGGTGATCAAGGATACCGAGCCAACCCAGAACGCACCCGCAAGGGCACCAATCCCCACCAGACATACCGGCAACAGGACCATCACCCCTGCCAGCTGCCGAGGAATGAGGGGGCCCGCCAGGAGTAGACGTGCCCGGTGTTCCTCGGATCGATAGCTCTGGGCGATAAAGGACACAACCATCCCTGCGATGATCGGGAACATCCCTGGTAGAAACGTCGGCATGTCCGATTCTACCGAGGGGAGCAGCATCAGCACCGTCAACACGGTGGAGACAAAGAATGCGATGCCCAGACCGCCGAGAAGCCACGGCCGAGTGTAGACGAGCTCAGCTCTCAGTTCGTGCAACATGGTGCCCCTCCTTGAGGATCTGTACCGCGATTTCGTCCACACTCATGCGCGCCACCTCTACCGCTTCGGCACCCAACTCGGTGAGCTGCTGTAAAGTGGCCGGAGCATCTCGGGTGATGACCTGGTGCTCGGCCCGCACCCGGCGATGTTCGACGACGCCGTCGAGCTCGACACCCTCATCCTGCAGTCGAAACGACACCCGCCGCCAGCTCTCGCTCAGTTCATCTCGCCCGGTTCGAAGCACGAGGTGACCGTCGCGGAGGAACACCAGCTCGTCAGCCAGACGGTTGATATCGGACAGCACGTGGGTGGAGTACAACACCGCGTGCTCCCCGTCCTCGGTAATCTCCCAGAGGACGTCCAACACCTCCGCTCGCACCACCGGGTCCAGACCGGCGGTGGGCTCGTCCAGCAGGAGCAGCCGCGGCCCATGCGCCAACGCCGCCACCAAAGCGAGCTTTGTGCGGTTGCCGCGAGACAACTTGTTCACCTGCTTATCCAGGGGCAGCGCCAGCCTTTCGGCGAGTCCGCGGGCGCGGGCCCGCGACCATCCCGGCAGAAGCTGGGCGAGGTAGTCCAGATTGCGGCCGGCGGTCCACCGCTGGAAGAAGCCGTTCTCCTCACCGACATAGCCCACGTCTCGCCGATAGTCGGTCCGAGCCGGACCGACGGGCGCGCCAAAAACCTCGGCACCGCCCTCGTCGGGCACCATCAGACCGGCCATACAGTTGAGGGTCGTCGTTTTCCCGGCCCCGTTGGGCCCCACCAGAGCGAGCACGGTTCCGGGCTCGAGGACGAGGTCCAGTGGACCGAGCTCGAACCCCGGGAATCGCTTGACCAACCCGCTCAGGCGGACCGCGGCGTCCGGCTTGGACCGGTCTTCATTCATCTGCGTGCCTCTTTCCCAAGCAGCTCTTCAAGGATGCGCCGCATGTCGGTGCCTCTCAGTCCATCGGCGGCGGCGTGTGCCACCAGTTGTTCCAGTGCGTCGGCGAACCGATCTTCGGCCATCTGTTGTTTCTTTCCCTCGGGAATCGGTGCCACCCAGAAACCCTTGCCACGCCGGGACTGCAACAACCCTTCGCGCTCCAGGTCTTCGTACGATCGCTGCACCGTGATGACACTCACCCGCTGCTCCTTGGCCATGCCGCGGATCGAGGGCAACGCATGACCTCCGGCGAGGTCCTCCGACAGTATCTTCGCCCGGATCTGGCGGGAGATCTGCGCGTGCAACGGTTCGTCAGAGAGCTCCGACAGGGTGAGGATCACGACATCTCCTCTGCATCGAGCGGCACCAGCATGGCCGCCGTCCAGTCATCCTCAGGCGCGCGGACAGTGCTCCGCTGGACCCTGTCGAAAAGCCCGGTCAGCCACGACAGGGGCGATCCGGTCGCGGGCTCTCGGCCGAGCATGGACTCCAGGGCCTGGTAACCCAAAGGCTCTCCGGTCGTGTCGCGCGCCTCGGGCAGACCGTCGGTGAGCAGGAGAAGACGGTCTTCGGCGGTGACCTCCACCGCGAGGGAGGAGTAGGCCACCTGCTCGCGAATGCCCAACGGCAGGCGCGGTCCGGGTACTGACAACGGCTGCGGTGGCTGACCGGGACGCATCAGGTATGGATCCGGCGCTCCGGCATTGGCCAACTCCAACAGCCGCTTGGACGGGCTGTATCGCGCCACAGCCAGGGCGACGAACTCGCCGCGACCCAACTCGAGCGCGAGTCTTCCATTGAGTCGGACGAGCAGGTCGGCGACTCCGCCGTCGGTGTTGACGAACGGCATCATCGCCTTTGTCGAGGCCATGATGAGGCTGGCCGCGAAACCCTTGCCCGCCACGTCGGCAACGACAACGTCAACGCTGCCGTCGGGGTGGCGGAGAATATCGTAGAAGTCACCCGCCACCACCCGGGCAGGCAGACAGCGGGCGGCAACCTCCCAGCCGGGACCGGCAACCTCGGAAGGTGGAAGCAAACGGCGCTGCACGTCGCGGGCCATCTCCAGCTCACGCCGACCGAGTTCCTGCGCCACCAGTTTCTCGAGCTGGAGATGCTCTACCATGTCGCGCCGACGCTCGGGGCCGAGCTCCGCCACCTTGACGTCGTCTGATGGCACTCCGGTGAGCAGCCCATCGGCAACGAGGAGTTCGTAAGCACCCTCGACAGTGGACGGCGCCACCCGATGTTGGTGCGCCAGCTGGCGGTGGCCGGGAAGGAAGTCGCCCGCCGAAAGCTCGCCGCGAACGATTCGATCTCGGAGCTGACGCGCGATCTGCTCGCGCAGGGGTTCCGGGTCTTCGGGGACCAGGTGGAGCAGCAACGAAAGTGCACTACTGTTCATATACGGTATATACAGTATATCTTGAACCACCTCTTGTCAAGGACGAATGGAGATCGGGCTGCTGCACGTCGGAACGAGAAGCAGAATCCGTGAGCACCCGAATATTTTGATGCCGCGCTGCGGCAATGATAGAATCCTCCAATGGATTCAGTCGGAGTCGCCCCGAGCTACACCCTGGGCGAGGAGATCGCCAACAGCATCACCCACGGGGTGGGCGCCGCGCTCGCGGTTGGCGGACTCGCGGTGATGGTTGCCTTCGCCAGCCTCACCGGCGACCCGTGGCAGGTGGTGGCGTGCAGCGTTTTCGGCGCGACGATGGTACTTCTCTACACTGCCTCCGCCCTCTATCACAGTATCTCCCAACCACGGGCCAAGTCGGTGTTGCGCGTGTTCGACCACTGCGCCATCTTCCTGCTGATCGCCGGCACCTACACGCCCTTCACACTGATCAGTCTGCGTGGGCCCTGGGGCTGGTCGCTCTTCGGCGTCGTCTGGGGATGCGCCCTGGCCGGCATTATTCTCCGGACGTTGGTGGGAAACCGGTGGCGCGGACTTTCGGTTGCGCTGTACGTCATCATGGGCTGGGTCGCCGTGGTGGCCGTCAAACCGTTGCTCGGTGCGGTGGAGCCGGGCGGCCTGATCCTCATGGTGCTCGGCGGGTTGGCCTACACCGCCGGGATCGCCTTCTACGCGTGGCGAACGCTCCCATACCACCACGCCATCTGGCACGGGTTCGTCCTCGTGGGAAGCGCCCTCCATTTTTTCGCCATCCTGTTCTACGTCATCCCGGTCTCCGGATAGCTCCAGTCAAATTCCCGCGCGTCCAGTCGCCAACCTCGGCCGCGAACGGCCACGGTGCATACCGCGGGACCGGGCAGTGTGACGCCAAGAAGGGTCCATTGACCGGCCACGTGCGGGTCCCCGGCAATGCGTTCGATGGCGGGTCCGTCGGGATCGATTTCGAGCTGTCTGAGCGACATGGCGACCCCACTGCCCACGGCCTTGAGGTAGGCTTCCTTGGCAGTCCAGATTCCAAGAAACAGCGTCTCTCTCTTCTCCTCGGCGACGGAGGCCAGGCGGTCTCGTTCGGCCTCCGAAAAGAACCGTCGGGCAAGCGCGTCAAGTTTCGGCACCGGACGGTGAGCCTCCACATCGACCCCGATTTCGGTGTCAGCCAACGCCACGACCGCCAGGTCGCCGGAATGGCTGAGGTTGAAACGGGGCTCAGGATGGGCAGGCGGTTCGGACAGTGTTGGTTTTCCGCGGGGACCCTCGACAAAGCGAAGTGCATCAGGAAGGACGCCCAGGCGGTGCGCCAGCAGGGTCCTCAGCATGGCGTGGGCGGCGATAAATCGGAGACGACCCGCGTCCACTCGAAAGCGGGCGGCTCGCCGCCGCTCGGCAGCTTCGAGACGATCGACCACGGCCTCGAGATTTGAGGCGTTGCTGAGGATCGAGGTCCACCACAACGTGATCACCCGGTCGGTCGGCGCTGCCCCAGACATGGATCGGATCCTAACAGACGGCGGCAGCGCTGGTACCCTACTGACCATGGAGGGTTACGCATTCGCTTGCAGCATCCAGGTGCGGTGGCGGGATGTGGATGCCCTCGGGCACGTCAACAACGCCACTATCGTCACCTTCCTGGAAACCGCACGCACCGAGTTGTGGCGGGAACGATTCGGCGGCGGCTCGGACATCCCATTCGTGGTGGCCCGGGTCGATGTGACCTACCGCCGCCAGATCCGGTTGGACGACGAGGTTCGGGTCGGTCTGAGGGTCGCCGATCTCCGCGGGGCGCGATACACCTTCGAGTACCGGGTCGAAGCCAACGGAGAACTTGCCGCGGAGGCTTCGACCCTGATGGCCCACGTTCAGCCCGGCGACGTCCGCCCCTGCCGCATACCGGCTGTTCTCGGCAATCGGTTGACCTCCCTCATGGTCGAGAGTTGATCAGTGACCCCAAGGTCCGGAGCTCGGGCCATCAGTCCAGGTCGAGCCACCTGAACCAGATCGGGTGCTGTTCCTTGTACCAGTGGAGAACCTCCCGGATCAGGGCCGTCTTGTCTGCGGGCAGCACCGCGCTTTCGATCCGGCTCCAGTCGATCCGCATCCGGTCATCCGCGGAGTACTCGATCGCCTCTGAGGCCAGGGTCTGGAGCTCGTTGCGAATTCGCCCGGAGTCCGAGATCTTGACCGCTCTGGACCGGTAGTCCTGGCCGGAGTAGAACCTGTCGAGCAGCGGTGAGAAGACCATCCGCATCTCGTCCATGGGTTCCATCAGGCGGAGGGTGAGATCCACCTGCAGCATCCCGAGCCGTGTCGCGGCATAGACCGTCACCCGCCAGGCGTCATCGGCGGTCTTTTCCACTCCCGGAGCGCCGGTGTATGGATCCGGCAGCATGTATCCGGCGAGCGCCAAGACCCGCCACTCCTTCTTGGGAAAGAAATCGTCCGCGGTGATGGTCCGCTTGTCCAAAGGCATGAGCGCTTCGGCGGCGTCTGAGAGGATCGCGCGGTACTCGTCGACCTGGTCGGGGGTCATCTCCTGGTCCAGGGTTTCGGCCAACCGGGCTGCGAAGTCGTCGGCTTCCGGGTCGAGGCGCATGACGTGCTGTTCGCGCTCATAGGACACCATGAACTTGGACGAGAAAACGCACATGGAGGTTTTCAGTCCGAGGATGGGATCCAGGCTAGCGCCCTGCATGGCCTCGGCGGTGGCGGCATAGCCGTCACAAATGAAGACATGCTGTTCTCCGTCCTCGTCGGTGTAGGGCCCGACCCGGAACACCGGGGCGTAGGTGCCCGACTCGGTGAACACCTCGATTTCAGTTCCCGGCATCGGCCAGCCGTCTTCCACCACGTGCACCCCGAGTTCCTGCCATTCGGCCCAGAGCTTGCCAATGCGGTGTTCGCGCGACGGACCACCCAAGGTCCAGACGTGGATGTGGTCGCGAGAGATGCCCGGGTAAGCTGCTTCGATGGCACCCACCACCAGCGGTCTGGGCGTCAGGAAATCGATCAACACGGACCGTTCGGCAGCCTTCTCCACGACCTCTTTCGGCAGCACCAGGGTGCCCATGTAGCCCTCGTAGGGCTGGGCCACCTTGAGCGGTTGGTCGAAGAGGTGCAGAACCGTCATCGGACCGGTGGGACTGCCCTTGGCGAACCGAGAGGTGTTCTCCAACGTGTCGACCGCTCCACCCCACACGGTGATGCCGGCGGTCTCGATCTCGCGCCAGAACTCGGCCCATCCGTAATCGGGATCGTTGACCAGGCGATGGACTCGGCGATCCATGAATCGCGCCACCTGGGGCCGAGCATACACTCGGCCAAAACCCAACAGCGGGTTGGAACCCATCTCGGGTGTCTCCCCTGCCTTGGGCATCAGACCCTCTCCGAGACAGATCATCACTGCGTGGTTCTCGGGCAGGCTCCTGGTCAGGTACCAGAGACCTTCGGAAAAGGCGTAGGCGGAAACCGCATCGGCGTCCTTCTTGACCCGGTTGATACCGGCCTTGTCCAGATTCTCTCCCTCGCCCCACCGTCCGAACAACCGTGTCCCAAGGGCCGTCACACCCGCCGCCATGATGAACGAGCGCTCGAGAGATCCGCCGACGAAACTGAGATCCTCGTCGGTTCCGCCCTGGACCCAACTCTCCTCCACGTCTTCCAACCAGATGTGGAAGCGGCCGAGAATGGCGCGCGTGTCGTACACCCACTGTGCAATGCGGTTGCGTCGTCTGCTGTCCATCGATGGCCTTTCCTCGGCATTGATATTGCCGCAGTGTGTCAGGGTCATAACCACTCTGCCACGGCGGGGTCCGGTTCTCAAGATCCCCCGTTCCGAATTCGATTTCTCCACCATTCGAGCAGGTCCGCCAGGCTCTGCTCCAGAGGGATCTTCGCCACCCACCCGGTGGTTGCGTTGAACAGGGTCGGATCGCCCACCAAGAGGGGAATGTCCGCCGGCCGCATCCGGTCCGGATCCGGCACTACGTCGACCGACAATCCGGCCAAAGACAGCAACTGATCCAGCAGGTACGACATTTCGACCGAACGACCGGAACAGATGTTGTAGGCGGCTCCGGCAACGCCCTTCTCCGCGACCAGCCAATAGGCCCGTGCGGCGTCGCGAACGTCCACGAAATCACGCCGCGCATCGAGGTTGCCGACTTTGATTTCGGCGGGTTGATGTCCGGCCTCGATCAGAGAGATCTGGCGGGCGAAGGACGAGGCGACAAAATGCGGTGGGCGTCGTGGTCCGGTCTGATTGAAGAGCCGGAGCCGAATCACACGCAGGCCGTAGGCCTTGCCGAAGGAGCCCGACAGGAGATCCTGGGCCGCCTTGCTGGCGGCGTAGGGCGAGGCCGGCCGATACGGCGCCGTCTCCGCCAACGGATGGTCATCGTCCACCGCTCCACCATAGACCTCGGCCGATGAGGCGATGACCGTCATCGCACCGGGAGCGAAATCGCGGATGGCCTCGAGCAGGTTGAGGGTGCCGACCGCATTCACCTCGAAGGCCTCGCCCGGCTGCGACCAAGATGTCGCCACCGACGAGGCTGCCGCAAGGTGGAACACCACATCCGGCTGCACGGCACGCATGGCTGCCCGCAGCGATTCCGCATCGGTAACGTTGCCTGCCAGCGACTGGACCGATGCCGGAAGGTAGCCGGCGGTCTCGAGGTCCGCAGGCACCAAGACGAGACCGAAGATCTCCGCCGCTGGATCCCGTCGGGCCACCTCCGCTGCCACGTATGGGCCCACAAAGCCGGTCAACCCGGTGATCAAGACCTTCACGAGGCCGCCAGGTAACGGGCGAGTGCATCCTGCCAGGACGGCAGGGCTCGCCCAATCAAAGTCTGCATGCGCGAGCCGTCCAACACCGAGTACGCGGGACGTGGGGCGGGCCGGGGGAACTCCGCTGTGGTCACGGGGGCCACCGGAATACCGGATCCCAGCAGCCGGGCGATCTCCACGGCGAAACCGTGCCAGCTGGTGGCGCCGCCGTTCGTCCCGTGGACCATCCCCGACGCGTCACAGACGACCAGGTCCACCAAGGCGGCCGCCAGGTCATCGCAATAGGTTGGCGATCCAATTTGGTCCGCCACGACTCGCAACGAAGCTGCTCCACCGTCGATCTGACGGCGGATCGCCTCGACGAAATTCCCCCCCCCGTGGCCGTACAGCCATGCCGTCCGGACGATCAGGTGGCGTTCCGCGCCGCGCGCCATCCGCTCACCCTCGAGCTTGGTCCGGCCGTAGGCCCCGGCCGGTGCCACCGGATCGTCTTCTCTGTAGGGCCGTGCGCCGTCGCCGGAAAAGACGTAGTCAGTGGAGATGTGGATCAGCCGTGCGCCCACATCGTTGCAGGCGAACGCCAGGTGTCCCACCGCGGTGCCATTGACCGCCAAGGCCGTCGCTTCATCGTTCTCACAGTCATCCACAGCAGTGTAGGCCGCACAGTTGATCACCACGTCCGGTCTCGACCGACCCACCGCCTCTCCCACTGCCACGGCGTCACAGATGTCCAAGGTATCGAGATCATGCCCGGTGACCCCGAAGCCGCGTTTGGTCGCGACCCGCTCGAGGGCGCGTCCGAGTTGTCCGTAGACTCCGGTCACCAAAATGTGGGTCATGGCGGGGATGGTAGCAGTTCCCCCGCCCAGTCTGTGTGGAGGGTGTGGCCCGAGCCCGAGCCCGGTACCTTTGTCGAAGTCAGAGTCCGCGACAGCGATCAGGTCCGTGCCATGACCTGGCGATTGCTCAATCCAAGGTCCTGATTGGGCCTCCTCGCACCAGTCATTCTGGATGCTGTCGCTGAAGTGGCGAACCCGCACGGCTCATAGCCTGCCTCTCGATGGAATCCGGAACTGCACACGAAGTCGGTGCGATGAACCTTTCGAATTTCGAATTCCGCATTTCGAATTCAACCACTGTCCATCTCACGGAAATCCGGATGAGCCAAACGTTGAAAGTTGAAAGTCCCCACCCACCCAGGCCGTCCGGGCGCGATGATCGGGCGTGCCGTCTTTCACAATGTTGGGACCCCAGGGTGCTGGGCAAATCAATTGATTGGTCCCAACATTGTGAAAGGGGGCAACCTCGGGGAGCGCCATGGGGAGATGGGCGAGGTGAAATCAGAGAGTCGAAGGAAATGCGGGCCGGTGCCAGGCACCGTCGAAATCGAATCGTAGTACGAGGTCGACACATCTGCGGCGGTGCCTGGCACCGACATGAAGATCGAAACGCGAGAAGGGTGGCAACCTGCCTGCGGCAGGCTAGTTGTCAGAGTCCCGTTCGTCCTCGACGTCGGCAAGCCAGTCCGGTGTTGTCTTCGTGTCGAGGAAGGACCGGACTCCGCGGCGACAGTCGGGATGGCGGCGCTGCTCGATATTGACCCCGGAGGCGACATTCAGGGCGTCCCACCAACCCATGCCCACCGTGTCGTTGAGCAGCTTCTTGGTGGCGGCGATCGCCGAGGGGGAGGCCTTCCTCACAACAGATATCGCCAGCTCCTTGGCCGCATCGAGGGCTGTGCCATCCTCCACCAACTGGTCCGCCAGGCCCAGTTCGACCGCCCTCGAGCCATCCAAGACCTCGGGATCCAGCAGCATGCGACGAGCCACATGACCGGCGACTCTCCGAGTCAGAAAGGTGGAGACCAGGGCAGCGACAAAACCGATCTTGACCTCGGGGTAGGCGAAGCGAGCGGTTCTCTCCGCCACCACGAAATCGCACGCCGTCGCCAGCCCGCACCCGCCCGCCATCGCGGCTCCGTGCACCGCAGCCACCGTCACCTTGGGGTGATCGAGGAGCT
The DNA here is from genome assembly GCA_963797055.1 of uncultured Holophagae bacterium. GTDB lineage: Bacteria > Acidobacteriota > Thermoanaerobaculia > Thermoanaerobaculales > Sulfomarinibacteraceae > FEB-10. The sequence goes on along the minus strand of CAWCOD010000017.1, from coordinate 41,981 downwards.
GTGCGAACATCTTTTCCAGACGGTCTGAGTCGTTGCGATTGTCGGCATCCGACCCCCCTGTGGCCAGCTTCTCCAACGCCGAAAGATCCGCACCGGCGGAGAAATGCCTGCCGGCACCGGTGAGAATCACGGCACGCAGCCCGTCGTCCGCCGCGGCGTTGAGGAGTGCGCTGTAGAGGGCGTCCACCACGGGCCCCGACAACGGATTTGCTCGATCCGGATCGTTGAGGGTCAGCACCAGCAGGGGGCCGTCACGGTGTTGCAGGAGCGGTGTATCCATGGGGGAATGGTAGTACATGTCGGTGCCACCGCTTCAAGTCGGGTGTTGAAAGTCGAAAGTTGAAATTTTTTAAATCCCCCACCCGACCAGAGCAGACCGTACCCTTCTTCCCCTTTGTCTTCATCAGGGCATCTCCGGTTGTCAGAACCTTGAAACGTCCAACGTTCAACTTTCAACGTTTAACGTGTAACGGGGTGGGTGGGGGATGTTCCCTGCCCACTGCCCTCTGCCCTCTGCCCTCTGCCTACTGCCTACTGCCTACTGCCTACTGCCTACTGCCTACTGATGTAACATCAGTCCTGCCATGGGCCGCTCCATCCGATCAACAGTCCGTTTCTTCGGACACGTCCTGCGCGACCTCGCCGGGACGTTTCGGTCACGATGGAATCGCTTTCAACTCCGGCTGACCGGCGCGTCTGACGGCATCGTCGTCGGCGTCGATGTCTTTCCGTTCACCGAGCACAAGACCGGCGTCGGGTGGTATGAGTGGCATCTGTTGGAGTCTCTGGACCATCGCAACGACGGCATCTCATACAACCTCTATGGCCATACCTTTCTGGCTCCGGCCGATCCACCGGCGCCCGAATTACCCGGCCGACGTCGTTTAAAGATGCGCACCCACCACCTGCCGCCTGATCTTGGGCTGCCCATCGGACCGACTCTGAAGATGTTGCGCACCATTGTGGAACCCGTGCTGCGCGTCCTCGACCACAACGACGTGATGTGGGCACCGAACTTCTTCATGCCGGCCAATCAGCTCCCCTATGGGCAGTCCATGGTCGCCACGGTGCACGACCTCGCCTTCGCCGCCCTGCCGGAGACCGTAGCCCCCGAAACGTTGAATCTGCTGCGTCGTCACCTGCCAGTCACGCTCTATCGTGCGAATCGGCTGATCGCCGTGTCGGATGCCACCGCCGGCGACCTTCGGGAACTCCTGGTTGCCAACCCCCGCCGCATCCACACCATCCACGAAGGTCTGGACCCTGGGTTTCCGGACCTGCAAACGCCGGCCACGGACCAGCCCGAGCTTCCAAAGCCCTACCTGCTCTTCGTGTCCACCTTGGAACCCCGCAAGAATGTCATCGGCGTTCTGAGAGCCTTCCAACTGGTGGCCGAGCGGGGATACGAGGGGCACCTGCTCCTCGTCGGACGATGGGGGTGGCGAACCGACGCCATCAGGTCAGAGTTGAGCGCGTCGTCCTTTGGAGACAGGATCATCCACCTCGACTACGTCGACCGCTCCCGGCTGCCAAGTCTCTACCGGGGTTGCGATGCGGTGCTTTTCCCGTCGTGGATGGAGGGCTTTGGCCTACCGATCTTGGAGGCCATGGCCTGCGGCGCCCCGGTGATCACTTCCGGTCGATCGGCCATGCCCGAGGTCGCCGGTCCCGCAGCCGTCTACGTCGACCCGGCGAATCCGCACAACATCGCCTCGGCGGTGAGTTCGCTGGTCGGCGACCCGAACCATCGCGAACGTCTGGTGGCCCTGGGCACGGCCCGCGCCGCCAAATTCTCGTGGGAACGGGCCGCGGCCGCCACGGCAGAAACGCTGCGCAAGGCGGCCGGATACAACGGCATGGACGACGATGAATATCGCGTGTGACGCGCGGTCCCTGGTCGGCCGCCACACCGGAGTGGCCACCTGGGTGATACAGATCATGGGTGGGCTCGTCCGCGATCACGGCCATTCGGTCATCCTTGCCGCATCCAAACCCGTGGCTCTGCCCGACGAACTGAGGCTGGAGGGAGTCACCAACCTGAGGCCGACAACACCGTGGCTGCCCGGCACCATATGGCTCCACACCCGCCTGCCGGGTTGGCTGACGGAACACCGGCCCGATGTTTTTGTCGGCTCCCTTGGGGTCCTTCCGCGCCGATGCCCGGTACCGACGGTGGCGGTGGTTCACGACCTCACGCCCCGCACCCACCCACACCACCACACCCTGACCAACAGATTCTGCTTCAACGCCTATCTCGAGGAGTCCCTGGAAATGGCCAACGCCGTGGTGGCGGTCTCAACGGCGACCGAGCGGGTCCTCCTGGACCATTTTCCAATCATCGCTTCGAAGCTGGTGACCATTCGCAACGGCGTCGGCGATTTCTTTTCTCCCCCGGATCCCGATGACGACGGCCGGACCATCCGGCAACGGTTTTCGGCCGGTCGGCCATATGTGCTGCACCTGGGGACCATCGAACCCCGCAAGGGGGTCGCAGATCTGGTGGACGCGTGGGAGAGGCTTCACTCGTTGCGGTCGGCACCACCGGATCTGGTGGTGGCGGGCGGCCTGGGTTGGGAAACTGCGCCGATCATAGCCAGAATACAAGAGTCTCCCTACCGCGACCGAATTCACATCCCGGGTTATGTGGACCGGGAGGCGGCACGCGATCTGTTGCGACACGCCGAGGTCTTCATCATCGCATCCGAGGCCGAGGGCTTCGGTTTGCCGCTCGCCGAAGCCATCAGCTGCCATGCCCCGAGCGTCGCCTCGGACATTCCCTCGTTGCGCGAAACCGGCGGCGAGGCTGCGCTTTTTGCGCCTCCCCAGGACCCATCTGCGCTCGCCCGAACTCTAGATCTGGCCCTACAGCCCGCAACCGCCGACGACCTCAGAAAGCGCGCGGTTCTTCGGGTTCCCGAGTTGCGTTGGGGCCCTGCGATCACGGCCTGGAACGCGCTCCTGGAGGGGGTGGCTACCGGTCGGCTGCCCACGATCACCGGAGGGAATGGAGAGTAACCAGGTTCCCGCTGCCAACTCCAACTATCCGAACTCCGCCACCCGCCATCTCGGATCTCAAATCTCGGGTCTCGGATCTCGTATCCGAGTGTGCGGCCGGGGCGTCACGCCCGTGCATCGCGAACGGCAAGGCGTAACGTCCTCCACAAGATGCGCAGGTCCAGCGCGAGGCTCCAGTTCTGGATGTAATACAGGTCGTGGACCATGCGCTGACGAATGGACGTGTCCCCCCGCAGCCCATTCACCTGGGCCCAGCCTGTGATGCCCGACCGGACTCGATGCCGGGTGTTGTACTCGGGGTAACGCGCTCGAAACCGCTCCACGTACTCCGGTTGTTCGGGGCGGGGACCCACAAGCGACATATCGCCCAGCAGCACGTTGATCAGCTGCGGCAATTCGTCGAAGTTGAACCTACGCAGGACTGCACCCACGTTCGTGATCCTCGGGTCCTTGGCGCGCGTCCACTGGGCTTCATCCGACGCGTTGACCCGCATCGATCGGAATTTATGGAGCCGGAAAGAACGGCCGTCCATTCCGGTGCGCACCTGGGAAAAAAAGACCGGGCCGCCATCCTCCCGTTTTATGAACCAGGCGATGATCGGAAACAGCCAGCCCGTGAGTACCAAGAGTACCCCCGAGCCGACGATGTCGAAGATCCGTTTGGCTATCTGGTTCCATCCCTGGAGTGGGATCTGTGTCAGGTTGATCACCGGCAATCCGTCCAGGTCCTCGACTCCGGCGCGGAGCACGTAGTACTGCAGGAGGTCGGGAACCACCTTGACCTCAAGCAGAAGCTGACCGGCACGGCGGATGAGCTGAATGGTTTTCTGATGAGCCGAAAGCGGCAAGGCGATGACGACCTGGTCGACCTGGCGTTCCTCCACCACGCGTTCCAGGTCCGCTGTGGTCCCGAGGACCTGGGCGCCGTGGACCTTGCGCTGCTGCTTTCCAGGGTCGTCATCCAGAAACCCCACAACTGCAAAACCGAGCTCGAGGTGCCGCTGGAGACGTTCCACCACTTCCCGGCCCAGGTCACCCGCGCCGATCACCAGGAGTTGCTGGAGATTGCGTCCGGAACGGCGAATCCGACCCAACATCTGCCGGATACCAAGTCGCGTGATGACCACGAAGAGGGCATCCACTCCTGCGAAGATGGCGAGAAAGAGCCGCGAGAATGACATGTCTCGATAGAAGGTCAATCCCGCTGTCAGGAGTATTGTCGCCAGCCCGACCGCGAGGATGACCCGCACCGACTCGTCGGTCTGGGATCGGATGCGGCGTTTCTGGTACAGACCCTGGAAATAGAAGACGGAAGGCCACAGCACGAGGATGAAAGGGATGAGCCGCAGGTATTCGGCCAGCGGCGGCATGCCCTTGGTGACCGGCTGGATCTGAACAACGAACCGGAGCCAATAGGCGACGAAAAAGGCAAGCAGTGTGGCGATGATGTCGCCCAGGAGCTTCAGCGCGAGCTCGATCTGCCGCCGTCGTCGAATCATTCCAGGACCCTACCGAACTCCAGTCGGTCGAGCAGGAAGCGGAACCGCAACTGGAAGGCGTTGCGGGAGAAGACATTGGTCCGATGCCGGAGTCCCTCCGGTTCCCAGCTCCTGTTGAGGACGCGATCTGCGGCGTCGGTCAGCGCATCGACGGAGTTCTCCTCGGCGAGTTCACCCTCGACGCCGCTTCGAATCACGTCAGATATTCCCGACGACTCGAGACCGATCACGGGGGTCCCGCATGCCAGGGCCTCGACCGTGACCATCCCGAAATCCTCGATATTCGGAACCAACAATGCCGCTGCCCGTCGGTAGGCGTCACGCAGTTCTGAGCGAGAGAGCCAGCCGAGAAAACGCACGTTGTCGCCGGCGAGCCTACGCAGCGATCCCTTCTGCGGACCCGTCCCCACGATCTCGATCGTTCTCCCCAGTCTCTTCGCCACTTCGATGGCCACCTCCACTCTCTTGTACGGAACAAGGGCAGCAACCGTCAGGAGGTTTTCTCCGCGCTGTCCTCCCGGTGTGAAGAAGTCGGTATCCACCGGCGGCGGGATCACCTCGGCACTTCGATTCCAATAGTGTTTGATCCGCCACGCCACCAACCGCGAGTTCGCGATGAGGCGGTCCACGCGGGCCGAGGACACCATGTCCCACTGACGAAGTCGGGCCAGCCGCCCCTGGGCGATGGGCTGCACGAGCTTGGGCATCTTATTGAGGTACACACCCCGCTGGTCCCACACATAACGCATGGGGGTGTGGACGTAGCTCAGATGGAAGGCGCCTGGTGGCGGAATCACACCTTTGGCCACACAGTGACTCGACGAGATCACCAGCTCAGCGTCAGGAATGTTGAAGTTCTCCACCGCCGCCGGCATCAGTGGCAGCAGGTACCGCCATCTGCGTCCGCCAAAGGAGGGATACTGCAACCAGGACGTGCTGATCGGGTGCCGTTCAAGCTCGGGAGCGACACTCCCCGCTCGATGCACAAGCGTGTAGATCCGGGCATCGGGGAACATTCTGGCGATTTCGTACAGGACCCATTCGCCGCCCCTCATGCCGGTCAACCAATCGTGCACCAGAGCCACACGCATACTCACTCCTCTCCCAAGGCCCTGCGGTAGGTCGCCAGAGTCCCCTCCACAGTGCGCTCCCAGGTCAATGTCTCGGCCCGTCGATGCCCGGCATCGATCATTCTTCGGCGCAGCGGATCGTCCACCAGTACCCTCTCCAGGGCGGCGGCGATTTCGGTCACGTCCATGGGATTCACCAATCGCGCCGCACCCTCGCCAAGCTCTCGCATGGCGCCGACATTGGAGGTCACCACCGGCAGGCCGGCACACATCGCCTCGAGGATCGGCAACCCAAAACCCTCATACCGGGCCACGTGGAGCAAAACTGCGGATAGATGGTACAACGCCCGGAGATCGGACTGTGAGATTCTCCCAAGGCGCGTGAACACGGTCACCGAGACCTGCCCGCACCGCCCGCTCGGCGAGAGGATGATCGGGACCGACCCCTCCCACCAGAATGAGTTGACCCGGGATCGAGTTTTTTCGGCAGGCAAGTTCAAACGCCCGCAGGGTCACGTCCAGGTTCTTGTGTGGTTTGTCGTTTGACACCACGAGCACCAGCGGCGGCTTGAGGTCGAGCCGTTCCTTGACTTCGTCCATCGTCTCGGCGTCGGGACGGACCGCAAGCGCCTCGTCGACACCGTTGGGAACGACATCCACCCGAGCGGGGTCTGCTCCGAAGAGATGGACGAGGTCTCGGCGAGAGGCTCGAGAAACCGTGATCACTCGCCGCGATCGGCGAAGCGCAGCGCGCATCATGAACCTCAGGTAGAGCAACGCCCGATGAGAGCTCTCGCGCGGCGGATAAAAGACCTGGATGACGTCGTGCACGGTGACCACCACCGGTCGAGCCATCAAGAACGGGACCACGTAGTGGGGAATGTGAACCAGATCCGGCTGCTCCCGCCAGACGGCCATGGGCAGTCTGATGTGCTCTGCAACCCCGTAGCCCTTGGCGACGACCGGCATGGTCTTGGCACCCGGCGCCAAATGGACCACTCGCTGCTCGTGATCCGGCCGGACGAGCACCGTCAGATCGAACTCCGGCCGCGCCGAGAGACCGGCCAGGAGGTGGGTGAGGTAGGTGCCGATACCGAAATCCGTCAATTTTCTTGCGTCGAGTGTCAGCCTAATCGCCACGGCGCCATTCTATGACAGGTTGCGAATTTCGAATTTCGAATTTCGAATTCGTTTTCTCCGCCACTGCCTACTCCCTGCCCGTGACACCCCAAACCCAGTATTCGGGAACGGCAACGATAACGGGCTCGGGCTCGGGCTCGGGCCCGGGTGGGTGGCCCCGCGCCCTGCTCCCTGCTCCCTGCTCCCTGCTCACTGCTCACTGCCTTCCGAAGGGTATACTGCCCCCGATGGCATCCCACCGTCCGCGACAGGATCGTGATCCGTCGACCAACCGTGCCCTTCGCGGCCCGGGTCGTTTGGCGGTGGTCATCCCTTCGCTGGGGTCGTCCGAGCTGCCACGTTGCCTCAACGCTGTCTCCTCCCTCGATCCGGCACCGAATCTCGTCGTGGTGGTGCTTTCCGGGGGCGCCCCGACGCCCACCGAGGCAATGAACACCGAGGTACTGTCGGTGCCCGAACGCCTCGGATTCGCCACCGCGGTCAACCTCGGAATTCGTCATGCCGCTCAAACCGCCGATTACATCGCGCTGCTCAACGACGACGCAGTGCCCCCGACGCATTGGCTCGATTCGCTGGCCAGGGCGTTGGCTGACGACCCCCACCTCGCTGCGGTTCAGGGGACGGTCACCGATCAAAGCGGCGGGCGAATTGACGGCCGCGGCATTACCCTGGACCGATGGAACCTCCCGGTCCAAATCGACCGTGGCACATCGGCGACCCCTGACGATTTCGGCATGCGGTCGATTCTGGCGGTTTCCGGGACCGCAGCGCTCTATCGGACCGAGGCGTTAATCGCAGTTTCGACCGGCGACGCCGCGCCCTTCGACCCGGCCTTCGGCAGCTACCACGAGGATCTGGATCTCGGGCTGCGACTCGTGCGCCTCGGATGGCGTGCCGCCTGGGTGGGCGGGGTACCCACTCGACATTTGGGCTCGGGCTCCGGAAGCCGCCTCCCATGGCGCCACCCCTGGTGGGTGCTCGCGAACCGGTGGCGTGCCCTGGCCGGCAATCTGACGAGACGGGCCCTCATCGGCGCACTTCCACAGACCACGAGGGGAGAAATCCGAGCCGTCCGGACCCTTGTGCGGAACAACCCCAGGAGTCTCGCGGTCTCGGCCGCCGTGGTGACCGCGTTGCCCGCCCTCATTGCCGCCGGCTGGCGCCGTCAAACTCCCGGCCCCAGGCTGAAACTCCCTCCGGTGGATCCGTGAAGGTTCTGGTTGTCACCGACGATGTCGTCGGTTCGGCGATGGCCGGCTCGGCCACACGAGCCTGGGAGCTCGCACTGTCGCTCCGGCGCGCCGGTCACGATGTGCGCCTGACCGCCGCTACAGGGTCCGAATCACCGGCCCCCGGCGGGCCATCCGTCACCCTTCGTCCAGCGTGGTCGTGGGCGGAAGCGGTGGTCGCCCCGCCGTGGAGCCTGCCGCCACGAGCCTTTCTCGGGAAACACCTGTTGATCATCGATGGCGTGACGCCGTTACTCGCCGAGCTCGACGCCATGCCTCCCTCGTCAGTGGTGATTCGCCGGCGCCGCACCGCATCGGCCCGGCTGCCGCTGGTCGCTGCCCGTGCCGACGCAGTCCTCACCGCCGGGCCCAACCAGGTGGAATGGTGGTCGGATCGGATCCGGGGGAGATTCGGTCTCCCCTACATCAACGTGCCATTCGGAATTCCCGATCATCCTCCGCCGCCGGACGTCAGCTCCATTCCGTCGGTGCCGCCGGACTGGTCCGTGGTCTTGTGGTGGGGAGGTGTCTGGCCCTGGCTGGATCTGGAGACCCTTCTCGCCGCACGCGCCCGGCTCGAGTCCGCTCCGGTGAGTGTGGTGGTTCCGACCTCCCACAGACCGGGAGGAGCAGCACCCGCAATCACGACGGAGGCCCTTTCCCAAATGGCACGCACCCACGGCCTCAAACCGCCGCAGGTGGTCGCTCTGGAACACTGGGTCCCGTACCGGGACCGTCACCTGGTGCTCAACCGGGCCAGCCTGGTTGCGGTGCTCCACCATTCCTCGGAAGAGGCCGCGTTGTCGTTCCGGACACGGGCTCTTGACGCGGTCTGGGCTTGCGTGCCGGTGCTGCTGACCGAAGGCGGCGAGGCGGCCCGCCAGACACGGGAGAACGGTTGGGGAGGGGTTGTGGACCCTGGCGACACAAGGTCGGTCGCGTCAGCCATGGCACTACTGCTGGGCGACCGCGAACAGGCACGATGCCGTTTGGCTCTCTCGAAGACCAGAGAACACTGGACCTGGTCGAGGGTCACCGAGGATCTGGTGGTGGCCCTTGACGAACTGCCGGCGGTGCCACGAAGGAGTCTGTTACCTGCCGCCACCCGCGCGGCCTCTATCCTTTGGCGACCCAGTGCCCAGAGGAAACAATGAGAGAACGACCCCTTGCTGCGGTCGTCGTTCGTTGGCGGGGCGGGGACGAGGTGGATGCGTGCATTCAGTCGCTTCTGGATCACGGCGGCCCCGGACTTGGCGGTATCGTGCTCGTGGACTCGGGGTCGGCTGACGGTGGTGCACAACGCCTCGCGACAAAATTCCCGTCCGTCACGGTTGTGGCCCTGACCGACAACCGATCGTTCGCATATGCGGTTGACCAGGGGGCGGGTCATTGCGTTGACCACGACCTGCTCATCCTCAATCCGGACAGCCAGATCACACCGGGTGCCGTCACGAGCCTCGCGGACCATCTCCGAGCCCATCCAGAAATCTCGGGCGCAGTGCCCCTTCTGGTTGATCCGGATGGATCGACCCAACACCTGTGGCAGCTCCGCAGACTTCCCACGGTCAGCCGCCTGGCGCTCGGTTTGCCTGGTCCGAGCCAATTTCCGGAATTGCCGCCGGATCGACCCGTCGCCGCGGACCAGCCCGCCGCCTCTGCCTGGCTGGTGCGGCGTCCGGTCTGGGACGATCTCGGTGGCCTCGACACGATATTCGCTCCCGCCTGGTGGGAGGATGTCGATTTCTGCGCCCGTCTCGCCGGTTCGGTCGGAACGAACGGTTTTCCGGCCTCCTCAGGGTTTCAGGTCGTGCCCGAAGCGCGGGTGATCCACGTCGGAGCATCGAGCCTGGCCCACCTCAGCGCAGACCGCTTCCTGACCATCTATTACCGCAACCTCCTGCGATACGCCGCGCGGCACCATCGGGCGCAGCTCGGCATGATCCGCGTCGGGCTTACCCTGTCACTTCGTGGTCGTGCCCTCCTCCGCCCGGCCGACCGCGGCGCGTATCTCAAGGCACTTCGGGCTCTCCGCGGGGACGAGAGACGAGGAGGCGAGGCTTGAACCACAAAGACGGAGGATCGGCACACCCGGCTTGAAAGGAGAGAAGGTGGGAAGGTGAGACGGCGGCATGGTTCGATAGGCGCGCAATGGTGCCGTCAGGCGCTCCAACCTTCACCGTAAGTACGGTATCTCGTGGGTTCGGATGTCCTCCGACACCACGCGACGACACGGTTGACCAGAATCCGGGGGCATCGAACTGCCACGCGCGACCTCTCCTCCTTCCCTCCTTCCCCACTTCTCACCACGGGTAAAGGGTCGGGCCCCGGAACCCCAGGACCAGGTGCCGGCTCGTCACGGCGAAGTCAACAGGGGAAGCCGGAAGACACCGGCCGAGGCCTCGAGACCCCTACGGACGTTCGACAATCACACGGTCGAGAATCGCGGCTCCCCGAGGCGGGGATCTCAGAACGATATTCATCTGGTGGCGACCGGGCCCGGGCGGATCGGGCAACCTCACTCGGCCCTCAGTGGCTGCTCCGGCCACCTCCACGGCCAACCGATCACCATCATCCCACCTGACCTCGATCACTGCGCCGCGCTGCGCCCGCCCCACCAGCCAACCCTCGAGCCAGACCTGCGCGTCGGGAGGCATATTGAGAGGCACCACTACCCCCTGACCATCGGTCAGGCGCCAGCCACGTCGGTGTTGATACCGCGAAAAGGTCCCGTCCGGCGGGACCAGTTGTCCGCCGTGACGACGAACCTGGGCGGCTTCCACGTCCACAACGCCGTCGTACCGAAAAACCACCAGAGAGGTCACACAGACGGCAACCATCAGCCAGGTCGCGACGCCCGTGCGGACCAGAAACTGCAACGCCCGTCGACTGTGGGAACTCGCGAACACCGCGAAGGCAAGCGCCGCCACGATCACCACCGGGACCCACAACGTGGCCGCAGTTGGCACCAAGAATGACGGAACCAGGAACTGGACGTCGGCGGCCAGCCGTCGTGCCAGTACGTCGGACAACCACCAGTGACCGTCACCCGGATTGATGGAGAAATGAGGCCGCGTGATGAGCGCCCACCACATAAAAATCGAAGGGACGGCCAGAACTTCGCCCAGCCGTCGCCACCTGTAGGGCTGCCACAGCAGCATTCCCCATGTCAAAGCAAAGACCGGGATCAATGGGACGAGATAGCGGGCCGGCGGCGCTCCACCGCCGTACCACTCCGGCGAATGGAGCAGGGCAAACACGGTCATCAAACCGCCGACCAGCATTGCTCGTTCGGCGGACTCACCCCGCTTCCACAACAGCCCAACCGAGGCGGCGGCCGCCAGCAGCAGGGGGGCGGTGAAGACCAGGCCGCCGGCGGGATCGAACGCCAGACCTCCCACCACCTTCACCGCCAGTACCGGGTCCACCGGCAGCAGGTGGACGACCCTTCGGAACGCACCGAAGGGATGGCCCATGGTCACCCAACCCACCACCAGCGCCACCAGCGCCGCACCGCCGAGCACCAACCCACCGACCCAGATCGATGCGCGGCCTCGGCGCCACCATGCCGCGGCCGCTGCAGGAAAGGCGATCAGCCCAAGGCGGGTCTTCATGGCGGCGGCCAGCAAGGCCAGCCCGGCGGCGGCCCACCTGCCGCCAGGTGACACCCCCGAGAGCAGGAGAATGGCGGCGATCATCGTCGCGCCGGGCAATTCGACCCAGATCTGGGTGGCATAGGTCACCAACGGATAGCTCACCGCAAGACCCAGTACAACCCACCGGATCCGCGAATCTGGAATCCCGAGCCGGCGGCCGCGTCTCGCAATCAACGAGGCCAGCAGCACCCCCACCAGTGCCAGCAGCACCAGCCCCCCAGTCCGTCCCGCCACTACAAACCCCGGCAGGAGGAGGAAGGCCAGCACCGGTGAGTGCAGGAGCCTCTCGCCCACCACCCGGCCACGATCGCCAACCAGGTCATCACCGGCCAGGTTGTTGGACACGTCCAGATCACCGTCGCCGACCAGCGACTCCATGATCCGCAGGTGGTAGGGCTCGTCACCGTACATCGGTGGCGTCAGGTGGGGAGTCGCCAGCGCGAGCGGCAGCAGCAGGGTTGCCATGACCCGAACCACTCGACCCTGTCGCAACCATCGCCACGCGGCCGACACCCACGCGATCAGTACCGCAGCCAGCGCAAGATCCACCGAGTGTCGCTCCGCCGCCAGACGAAGAGGCTCGAGGAGGATGTGGGCCGCCAGGTTCCCCGTGACCAGGATCGTCCAGGGCACGACCGCAACCGGCATTCGCAGGGCTCCGGATAGCCACTGGATGACCAGTACCACCACGGCCGCCGCCCACATCCACCAGGGCAGCGTCCAGTCCCTCGGCGGCACCGGTGTGACGGGGCCGGCCGCCTCAACCACAACCACAGCTTTTTCCGGGAGTTGTGGGTGACGGACCAGACGCGGTCGCTCACCGGCAGCCACAGCGGGGATGGACCGTCCGGCGACTCGCCACTTTCCCGCGCTGCCGATCTTCGACGGTCGCCAGATCGGCCGGTCCGGCAGGGTGTGGTGCGCCGGTTTCGCCATTGCGAGCGATGAATGGGCGGCTTCCGCCCAATCCCGACCCGCAAGAAGAGCCTCCTCGCCACCCGACGTGATCAACACCGCCGCCGGCGCACGGTCCTCGAGCTTGCGCCCCCCCTTCAGAGCGACATCAAGAATGTAGGGGCCTCCGGATCCGGCGGGGAGAGTCACCTCCGGACGGGACGGGGTCAACTTCGCCACCGGCCACTCGGGTGTCGGCCCCTGAACAGGACCAAGGGTCGCCACCACCAGGAACCAGCCGACACCCGCAAACGCAGGCGGCAGTCTGGGGGTCAGGGACACCGCCGCCACAACCGCCCCGATAGCCAGCCAACCCATCACGGGCACGACATCTCCTGGGCGGATGCCGCCCCACGGCGCCACCGCCACACCCAGGAATCCCACCGCGGCCAGAGCCGGCATCCACTGGGGACGGATCTGCAGCCATTTCTCGCGGCCGCGGATCCACGGCTTCGCCCCGACCGCGATCAGCGTGATCGCCAGTGCGATAAGGGGCCATCGTTGGAGTGGCACTGCAGCCGTCAGAATACCGCCGGCGAGCGCAGATCCCGACCCTATGGACGCAGCCGCACCCGGCACTACGATGCTCGCCACGACGGCGAGGGTTGCCGGAAGCACGCCGCTGCCGACCAGGCCGAGCCCACCGGCGGCGCGCAGGGCGCCGCCAAAGGCCGCCCACAACATCGGGCGCCGCCGGTGCGCTGTCCAGGGTTGCGCCGCCAGCACTGCCGCCGTTGCCCCAACCGCCAACAAAGGCGCGACCAACATCCGACGAACCGTGGGATCGGCCACCAGCAGCAGGGCAGCTGCGACGGGGATCAGCGACGTCTCGGCGAGTCGCCTCCGCCAACCCAAGGGGGCCTGCCAGCCGCTCGGCCCGAAGGCGAGAAGGACGCTGACCGTGATCCATACGGCGTCAACGGCCTGGAGACGTCCGGAGACCGCGAGAACCCACGCCAGGACCGATAACGCAATCGCCGACATACACGACGGCAACCTCGTTCCGAAATTCACACCCCTGACCGGCATCTGTCGCAGTATACGGGGCACCCCCCATCTCCGTCTCCGTGCCGGTGCCCGTGCCCGATCGATTTCCGAATTCCGAATTCGATGATCCCTACCCCCTGCTCCGTGCTCCTTGCTCCTTGCTCCTTGCTCCTTGCTCCTTGCTCCGTGCAACCTCAGATCCCCGACTATGCCACTATGGCGCCATGGCAGAGCTTCCGGCGTACTCGGTGGTGGTGGTCACGTACAACCACGGGACCACCCTGCCGGCTTGTCTGGCGGCAATGAACCGCCTCCGGCCAGCACCCGAACGGGTGGTGTTGGTGGATAACGCATCCACCGACGGTTCGACGGAGATCGCCGAGGTTCACGCCGGCGCGCTCCCCCTGCAGCTGATACGTCGGGACAGCAACACTGGCTTCTCAGCCGCAGCCAACACGGCTATCGGACGCACCTCCTCGCCGTGGGTGCTGTCGCTGAATCCCGATTGTGCGCCGCGACCCGACTTCGTCACGTCGCTGTTGGAGTCCGTTCAGGCCCGCCCCGAGCGCGATCGCGTCGGCTCCGCCACCGGCAAGCTGCTGAGGGCGTCCGGAAGTTCGCTGGAGACCGGGACGACGATCGATGCCGCCGGCATGGTGGTCACGACTTCGGGGCGCCATTTCGACCGCGGCGCGGGCTCCACCGATGAAGGTCAGTTCGACCGCCCGGTCTGGATATTCGGCGGGACCGGAGCCGCGACCCTGTATCGACGGGCGGCGTTGGAAGACGTGGCCTACCCCGGCGGTGAGATCTTCGCCACCAGCTTCTTCGCCTACCGCGAAGACGCCGAACTCGCATGGCGCCTGCAGTGGCGGAACTGGCGCTGCCTCTACGATCCCCAGGCGGTGGCAGGTCACCGGCGAGGCTTCCGCCCCGAAGAGGGTCGCCGGGGCCGCGACGCAGTCAATCGGCTCTCGGTGCGCAACCGGTTTCTGCTCCGGCTCCACTGCGCCGATTTCGGCTGGCATAGGGGGTGTTTTCCGTGGTGGCTGTTTCGTGATCTTGCGGTCGTTGGCGCCTGTTGCACGGTCGAACGAAGCTCGTTGCCGGCTCTTGGAGACGTGTGGCGACTCCGCATGGATGCCGCGGCGCGCAGACGCTGGGTCATGGATCGACGGACCCAATCTTCCCGACGGCTGCGGCGTTGGTTCCGTAAACGGAATTGGACCGATGAGATGTTGAATTCGTGAACCTCGCCATCATGGGAACGCGCGGTGTCCCGGCTTCGTACGGGGGCTTCGAAACCTTCGCCGAGGAACTGGGGCGACGGCTAGCGGAACGGGGCCACCAGGTGACCGTGTATGGCCGGACCGCGTTTGTCGACTCCGAGCTCTCCAGCTACCGGGGCATGAAGCTCGTGGTCCTTCCCGCACTGTATACCAAGCACCTCGAGACGGTTTCCCACACACTGCTGTCCGCGCTGCATGCCCTCAGGGAAAACTACGACGCCGTCCTGCTTTGCAATGCCGCCAACGCTCCGTTCGTGCCAATCCTGCAGCTCGGTGGCGCGCCGGTGGCCCTCAACGTGGATGGACTCGAGCGAAAACGCCGCAAGTGGGGCCACTTGGGACGGTCATACTATGCCCTCTGCGAACGACTCTCGGCGCGGCTCCCGAACACCCTCGTCACCGATGCCGAGGTCATCCATCGCTACTACCGCCGATGGTACCGGGCGCCGTCGGAGATGATCGTCTACGGCGGGGATCTGGAGCAACCGACCGAGACCAACGTTCTGGAAGAACTCGACCTCACCGCCAATGAGTACCTGCTCTACGTTTCGCGATTCGAGCCTGAGAATAACCCCGACCGGGTGGCAGAAGCCTACTCGAAGGTGGGAGGCGATCGACCGCTGGTCATGGTCGGCGGCGCGCCGTATGCCGATGATCTGCAGCGCCGGGTCCGACAGCTGGCCGACGAGAGGGTCGTACTCCCCGGGCCGATTTATGGGGACGGTTACCGTCAGTTGCTCTTCGGATGCCGACTCTACATCCACGCCACCGAGGTCGGCGGGACCCATCCCGCCCTTGTGGAAGCCATGGGCGCGGGCCGTCCCGTGCTGTACTATGACACTCCAGAGAACCGAGAGGTGGCCGGACCGGCAGGCAGGTCGTTCAGGTTCTCCGGCGCCGAGTCGCTCGAGACGGTGCTGACGGAGGTCGTCGATGATGCTGCGTCTCTTTCGGAACTCGGCACGCGGTCCCGCCTGCGGGTCGAGGAACGGTATCTTTGGAGCGGTGTCGCCGACCAATATGAGAAGATCCTGAGGACGTTGTGCTGAAAGAACGCGCCAAGCTCGTCGCTTACTGGGTGGGTGCCACCGACCTGGTTTTGACGGCGGTGGCGTTCCTGATGGCTTGGGCCATACGTTCCCACCTCGGTCCAAAGCTGTTCCCGGACCTTTTCCCGACCGAGCTGTACCCGTTGTCGCGTTACCTCGGTCTGCTGCCGCTGGTGCTGGCGATCTGGGCATTCCTCCTTGTCACCAGCGAAACGTACTCGTCGCGCCGGACGGTGGCACTGTCGTTGGAGGTCTGGCAGGTGGTCAGGGTGGTCGGAATCGGCACCCTGACGCTGGCGGCCTCGGGTTGGTTGCTCCGTCTCGATTTCGTGTCCCGTCCGTTCTTGATCCTCTTCGCCACCCTTGACCTGATTTTGCTGGTGGGCGAAAAGATCGTGCTCCGGCTGATCGCACGTCACGTCCGCAAACGTGGTTACAACTACCGGACGCTGCTCATCGTCGGCATCAATCCCCGCTCCGAAGAGGTGGCCCAGATCATCCAGGCCCATCCCCATTGGGGGCTCAGGCTGCTCGGTTTCATCGCCCCGAACGGTTCCTACCCGGATAGGGTCTGCGGTCTCCCGGTCCTGGGCTCGGCCGACGACCTGCCGCGCATCCTCCAGGACGAGGTGGTTGACGAGGTGATCTTCGTGCTTTCGCGACGCCAGCTCGAGGAGTTCGAGGAAAGTTTCCTGCTGTGCTCCGATCTCGGCATCCGGGCCCGGGTTGCCCTTTTCTTCCCCCACATGAAGGCGCGGGTGGTGATGGAAGAGCTCGAGGGCATTCCTCTGCTGACCTTTACCAACACGCCTGGGGCACCGTTTCCGATCTTCATTAAACGACTCCTCGACCTGTTGGTATCAACCACCGGACTGGTCGTTCTTTCCCCCCTGCTGCTGCTGACGGCGACCCTGGTCAAACTGACGTCGCGCGGGCCGGTGCTGTTCCAGCAGGTCCGCTGTGGCCTCAACGGTCGCCACTTCATGCTCCACAAATTCCGCACCATGTACGAAGGCGCCGAAAATCACCTCGGCGACGTGGCACACCTCAACGAGGTGAACGGACCGGCCTTCAAGTCCACCAAGGACCCGCGGGTCACTCCCGCCGGGCGAGTTCTCCGGCGGCTGTCCATCGACGAACTGCCACAGCTCTTCAACGTCCTGATGGGCCACATGTCGCTTGTGGGACCTCGCCCGCCCCTTCCGGATGAGGTGGCGCGGTACGAACGCTGGCAACTCCGCCGGTTGTCGATGAAACCGGGGCTCACCGGGCTGTGGCAGGTCTCCGGCCGTTCCGGACTCGACGACTTCAACCGCTGGATCGCGCTGGACCTGGCCTATATCGACCAGTGGTCCCTGTGGCTGGACTTCAAGATCATGCTCAAGACCATCCCCGCGGTGCTGCTGGCCCAGGGCGCGGCGTGATCTACTCCATGTGATGCAATCGGCCCGCGCACAGTCGGAATCCCCGGACACACTCGTACTCACCTCGGGGATCGGCCCTCGCATCCGGGCAACGCGGCGAGAAATCCCGGCTCGATGGCCATGACGGTGGATCACGCACTCTCGGAGCGCGGTTGGCGGCTGGCATTGGTGGGGATTCTCGCCGTCGCGGCATGGGCGCGGCTGTGCAACTTGGGCACATTCTCGCTGGCGCTCGACGAGGTCTTCACCATGGGTCGCGCGGTCCTCCCGTTCAAGGAGATGTTCGCCGCGGCGGCCAACGACCCCGAAAACGTCCCAATGTACATCTACATCACCGGCCTTTCGCTTCGGCTGGGGCTTGCCTATCCCTGGCTGCGACTGGTGCCGATCGCGGCGGGTCTCGCCTCGATCCCGGTGTGGGCGATCTGGACCCGGAGGCACCTCGGTTCACGGGTAGGCCTCCTCGTCGCCGGCCTCTTTGCGCTGTCCACCTTTCACGTCAGGTATTCTCAGGAACTGCGGGCCTATCCCTATCTCTTCCTGATCTCCGGACTCACCATGCTGGCGGGCGATCTCGTACGGAGACGGCCCACCGCGATCTGGACGGCGGCGCTGGCATTCCTCGTCGCTCTCGGGTGTTTCACCCACCACAGCTACCTGCTAATCTTCATCCCTTTGACCGGTTTCGTACTCTTCGCCAGGGACGGGTCCGGCGAGAGACCCTCGCAACAAAGAGCCGTCATGGGGTCTCTCGTCGTCGCGCTGATCCTCGGAACAGCTCCCTACGTAGCGTGGCTGCTCGCCACCGCCGACCTCCTGCGTCAAAGGCTCTCCCGCGGCGCAAACCTGTGGACCCCGGAGTTGGTGGCCACCAGATGGCAGTTCCTGACCGTGGCCGCCGCCGAGGGCGAGCCCATGGGCTGGCTGGCCGCGATTCTCGCCGTGCTCGCCGTGATCGGGGTGATCGCGGCGATTCGCCATCCCATCGGCCGATGGGTGCTGATTCCGGCCGTGGTGGGCATCGTCGCGAACGAAGCGGGCCTGGTGGCCCTGAATCGCTGGAGCCAGGGTCGATACGATCTGACGCTGTGGCCGTTCGTCATGATGCTCGTAGCCCTGGGGGCCGTCCGGGTGCTGGGTTTTCTCCGAAGTCGACACCTACGGACGGGGTTGCTGCTGGCGCTCACGATAGCGATGCTCGCCTCGGTGGAACGTTACCACCGCACGGGACGACCACATTGGGACCGAATGGCGGAGGCCATCCGGACGGCCCAGCGGCCCGGTGAACCGGTACTGGCCGAGACCCACTGGAGCACCCAGTGCACCGGATATTACCTCGGTCCCGATGTGGCGACCCTAGGAAGGTCGCCCACCGCACTGCGTGAGGCTCTTGACGACGTCCCATCGGCCCTGGTGGTGGTTCCCATGCGCAACCGCCCCCCGGACCTGCGGAAGCTGACACGGAGAGGGTCGCTGATCGCCAGGATCCCACAGACAGGTGACCTCTTCAGACTGAGACCCGACATGATCGGCCCCGCCGGTCCGCCGGCAATCCCGACCTGGCCCCAACCTGCGGCCGAGTTCACACCCGAGATCCTCGAACAGCCTGTGGCCGGCTGTGTGCCCGGGATTGGCCACTCCGACCCCACCACCGACCGGTTCGGCAATCGGCTGTCCATCGACTTCAGCCCATCATCCCGACCGGCCCTACGCAGCGGATGGTCCGATCTCAAACGGCACGCCGATGGGACTCCCTTCGCGTGGGTGACGAGCCGCGAGGCCGCGGTTGAAGTCCTTCGCAGTGAGACGACGGAGGCCCGCCTGGCCATCGTTCTATGGCCTGTCCGGATCCTGGCCCACGACCAGCGCATTCGCGTCATCGTGAACGATGACATCCTCGGCGAAGCCCACCTTGACGCGGGCATTCAGCGTGTGGTCCTCGATGCTCCGGCCACGTGTTGGCGCCAGGGTCGCAACCTCGTCGTGCTCCAGTTCTGGAACCTCACCGAGCCATTGCCCGGCCCGGGCGATGGAAGGACGATCCCCGGAAGGGCGGCCGGCGTGCAACGAATCCAGGTCACGCCTCTAACCCGCCCTTCTCACCGGGTTTCGTCACGAGGGCGGCGAAGGGTGGTCGGATGTTGGGTTTTCAGCGGATCGGGCGACGCAGGCGTAGTCGCACTACGTTGAGGAGCACGATTCGCGAAAAGCACGACAGATGGCCGCGATTCGCCGCCCGCAGCAGACACTCGGTGAGAAGTGCGGGCTTAATTGAGCCGGGCCTCTCGCTGACCGAATTCAACCGCCGCCGGGGTGATCGAAGGACACCAATCCGAGGGCCTTCAGAGCCGCGACGAACTCGGCCACCCCCTCCACGACGGCATCCTGCTTTTCTGGGAACTCGTCACGGGCCGCGTCGGAGATCTCCTGTAGCGTCGCCCGGCCATCGAAACGACGCCAGATCGATGAGCCCAGTTCATCGAGCCGGATACGCTTTGGGTGCCAGGCCCAGTGCACCCAGTGCCTGAGACTCTGAAGATCCCGTATGGTGGGCTGCTTGCGCGCGACAACCACCTTGCCGTCCCGCTCGCTCCACTCTGCGCTTCGAACCACCCTGAGATCGGGGGTGACCGTATCCACGCCGCGAAGGGTACCAGAGGTGAGTTGACCCTCTGGACGGACAGGAGAAGCTGAATTTCGAATTTCGAATTTCGAATTTCAAAATGGTCCCACCCTCATTCCGCCTGCCCCACCTTTGCAGCCATCCACGGACTCGTGTAGCGTTACAGGTATGCATTCGATTCGCTCAGACCCAGGAGCGCACGGGAGATGATGGCGGCCGAAGGCACGATCCGACAGTCATCCGATGCCGGTCCGGAGCGGAAGTTCGGCACCTTTCTCGGGGTCTACACCCCCAGCGTGCTGACCATCCTGGGCCTCATCATGTATTTGCGGTTCGGCTGGGTGGTGGGCAACGTCGGCCTGCCGCTCACCCTGATCATCGTCCTCACCGGGACGTCCATCACCTTGATTACCGCCCTCAGCGCGTCCGCCGTGGCAACCAACATGCGGGTGGGGGTTGGAGGCGAGTACTACCTCATCTCGCGCAGCCTCGGACTCGAACTCGGTGGCGCCATTGGAATTCCGCTCTTCTTATGCCGAACGCTGAGCATCACCTTCTACAGCTTCGGTCTCGCTGAGTCGATCCTGGCCCTGTGGCCCGTGGGCTGGGGTGTTCCTCCAACGTACGCCAGTCAGGGCCTGACGGCGCTGTTCATTGTTGGGATCACCGCGATCTCGGGCAAGAGCGCATCCGTTGCCCTCAAGCTCCAGATTCCGATCATGGTGGCGGTGGGCCTGTCGCTCCTGGCCCTGTTGATCGGCGTACTCACCGGCGACCTGGTCGCCCCCGAGGTTGCGCCGACCTTCCGAACGGCGCCGCGAGGTTTCTGGTACGTGTTCGCGGTGTTCTTCCCCGCGGTGACCGGGTTCACCGCGGGAATCGGCATGAGCGGAGACCTCGAGGACCCAAGGCGGTCCATCCCCAGAGGGACCCTGCTCGCGGTCATGACCGGGACGGTGGTCTACCTGGTCATTCCGTTCCTGCTCGCCATCACCGGCCGGGTCACTCCCGAACAGCTGGCCGCTCCGGGAATCATCTGGACGAGCATCGCCGTGTTTGGAGTGTGGCTGGTCGTGCCCGGTCTGTGGGGCGCCATCCTATCGTCAGCCTTCGGATCCGCCCTCGGCGGGCCGCGGGTGCTTCAGGCTTTGGCGCGCGATGGGCTCGCGCCTCAGGTCCTGTCCAGGACTTCCGCGACCGGCCAGCCCACCATCGCCACCTGGGTTTCCGGCGCCATCGCTCTGGCCGCGGTCTTCCTCGGCGGCCTCAACGCGGTGGCCCAGTTCGTCACCATCCTCTTCCTCACCCTCTACGTCACCATCAACCTTTCGGCAGCCATCGAAGAGCTGGTGGGCGACCCATCCTACCGGCCCACGATCCACGTGCCGTGGTCGGTCTCCCTGCTGGGCTCGCTGGGAGCCATTGTGGTGATGTTCCTGATCAACCCCATTGCGTGTGTCGCCGCCGTTGTCCTGGAGATCCTGCTCTACCTCGCCCTTCGTCGCAGGGTTCTCCAGAAGCAGTGGGGAGACGTCCGGGCCGGCATGTGGACCGCGGCGGCCCGTTTCGCCCTGCTGAAGCTGGATCAGCTGCGAAGCGACCCGAGAAATTGGCGTCCCCACATCCTGCTTTTCGCCGGCGATCCGGGTAAACGCAGTAACCTGGTGAGGCTCGCCAGCTGGTTCAACCAGGATCGCGGCATCGTTACCGTCTGCAAGCTGCTGGTGGGAAACCTCGCCGATCGCACGGTGGACATCGCGAAGATCCAGGCCGAGATGGAGCAAGAGCTCGACGACCGCGGCCTGGTCGCGTTCTGCGAGGCGAATGTCGTCCCCGACTTCGAAACCGGGGTGCTCGACATCGCCCAGGCGAGCGGCGTCGGCGCACTGCGACCCAACACCATCATGTTCGGCTGGTCGCGGCATCCCGAGCGACTGGCCTCACAGCTCCGCATCATGGGGGCGGTTGCCAAGGCCGGGAAGAACGCCATCATCGCCCGGATCCGGTGGGCCCACGAACCAGGCCAGACCAAGCGAATCGATCTCTGGTGGGGCGGTCTGCAGAACAACGGTGACCTGATGCTGTTGTTGGCCTACCTCCTTCGCCTCAATTCCGAATGGGCCGACGCACGCCTCACGGTCAGAACCATCGCGCGAAACGAGGCCGAACGAAAGAGCCAACTCGAAGGCCTGGATCGACTGATCCCCGAAACCCGAATCGAAGCCTACACCGAGGTCATCCTCGAACAGAATCTCGACCGCAGCGTGGCGGAGATCATGCACGCTCACAGCCGAGGTTCTGAGGTCGTCATCCTCGGCCTCAAGGAACCCTCGCCCGGCGACGAAGAAGGCTACGCCAGACGGATGGTGGAACTTGCCGAGGGCTTCAACACCGCCATCTTCGTCCGGTCGGCCGGCGAGTTTGCGGGTCAACTGATCTGATTTTTCGATCCATGTCTGCTCTTTTCAATTCTCGGACCTCAGATTTCCTACAGAGTTTCTCCATCGTTTGGGCCGACGGCTGTTGAGATCTGAGGCCCGAGAATTGAGCTCACATCAGCTTCGAGAACGCGACAGCGGTAAAACGACCAGTAAACCGAGCAACAGGGGATAGACCAGCAGACCGAGGCCGAAGCTGTCCCAGATCCGGGGCAGCAGGTGCTCGGTTTCGGGAAGACCCAGCTTGGCCTGCTCGTAGAGCACCACGAATGCGAGCAGAACGGCCATCAGCGACTGACCAGCGATGAGACCCGACGCGACCAACACGCCCGAGTTCTCGGCTTTTGTCCGCTCCTCCTCCGAGGCCTTGCGACGATCGAGGAACCAATCGAGGATGGCGCGAATCACGCCACCGGCAAAGACCGCCGAGGTCGTCTGGAACGGCAGATACATTCCAACCGCGATCAGCATGGGGGCCGGCGCCTTGATGAGAATCAACGCCACACCGAGGAACATACCCACGATCACGAGCGGCCATGCCATCTCGCCGCCCACGATGCCCTGGGCCATGAGCGCCATCAGCCCCGCCTGGGGAGCGGGAAGTTCCAGCGATCCGAACCCGTATGCCTGATCCAGGACCATCAACAGCACCGGGAGGACCAACGCCGCCGCCACCACGCCGATGATCTCGCCCACCTGCATCTTCCACGGCGTTCCACCCAGGATGTGACCCACCTTGAAGTCCTGCATCATATCGCCGGCGACGCCCGCGGCGCAGCACACCACACCGGCAACGCCGAGCACGGCGGCGATGCCGTGGGCTCCCGTCACACCCATCAGCACCATCAGCACCGCCGAAATCACCAGTGCGCTGAGCGTCAGGCCCGATATGGGGTTGTTGGAGTTACCCACCAGACCCACCAGATACCCGGCGACCGCTGCAAACAGAATTCCCAGAACGAGCATCACCACTGTGAGCACCAGCGCGCCGACGGTTGATGCCGAGAAGTACCTGTAGAGCATGAACATGGGCACCGCCATCACAACGATGGACAGAAAGACGCCCTTGAGATTGAGGTCCTTCTCGGTGCGGGCCACAGCGACAGCGTCGGCGCCCGCACCAAAGCCTGCGAAGACCTTGGAAATACCGCTCACCAGCGACGAGCGAAGGGTGTAGAGCGTGTAGAAGGCCGACACGATCATGGTTCCCACCGCGAGTGGTCTGATCTGGCGAAACCACACGTCCACGGCAAGGGCGATGAGGTTGCCGTCGCCGGTGATCCCCACCGACAACTGCGGGTTCAAAAACAGGGCGAGCGGCACCAGGACCAGCCAACCGGCCACTGCACCGGAGAACAGTATGGCCGAGATCCTGAGACCGACGATGAAGCCGACCCCCATGACCATGGGGGAGGCCTCGGGGGTGGACAGCAGCATACCGCCCGAGTACTCGAACTTTCGGCCAACGATGTCTATCGCCGACTTGCCGAAATGGACAAACCGGCTCGCCGAAGCCTGGATGAGGTGGATGCCGGCGTCGTTCTTGAACAGCTCCCAGAGGGCAGCGATACCCATGGCACTGAAGACCAACCCCGCTCCGGTCTGACCTTTCTGACCAGCCTTGACGATCTCCGAGGCGGCCACACTCTCGGGAAAGGGCAGATCGGCCTCCACCACCAACGCTCGCCGCAGGATGATCACGAAGAGCACTCCGAGGACACCTCCGATCCCCATGATCAGGGTGGCGTCGCGCAGGTTGAACTCGGTCCACGCCCCCGAGATCACGAAGGCGGGGATGGTGAAGATGGCTCCCGCGACCAGCGACTCTCCCACCGAGGCCGTGGTCCTGGCGATGTTTTCCTCGAGAATATTGCCCCTGAAGATACGGAGCGCGGCCATGGCGACGACCGCCGCCGGGAAGGTGGCCGCAACCGTCAAGCCGACTTTCATCCCCAAATATGCGTTGGCTGCGCCGAGCACGATCGCCATGATCACGCCGAGGAACACCGCCTTGAAGGTGAGTTCCCGCATGGTCGTATCCTCGGGAACATACGGCTTGAAATTCTTGTCAGACATGGGCCCTCCGAGTATCGGTGTCCCGAGATTGTAACGCGGCTCGAGTTTTCGTTTGAGGGTAAGGTTGGAAGGAGGGGATCGGCAAGAGAACGACCTCAGCCGGAAGGCACACCATGGGCAATTCGGTGGTGCAACGGGTGGCGCAAGAAAGGCGATCTGTGGCGGCGCTTGGGGGAGTGGGGGCCATTCCCCCTTCACCCCTTCTCACCTTCCGACCTTTTCATTCACGAAGCTTCTGTTCGAGAAGCTGGCCGGCGATGGCCATCAACTGGGTCTCGTTGAGCACCCCGACCAAGGCGCCGTTCTTGATCACCGGCAGACAACTCCAGCGGTTGCAGCGCATGAGGTCGATGGCGTCAACAGTGAGGGTCTCAGGTTCGACGGTCACCGGATTGCGGGTCATCACGTCCGAAACCGGCAGCGGGCCCTCCAGCTGCTCCGGATGATAGGTCCCCACAAGACGGAGAAGGGCACGCTGAGAGACCATCCCAACCAGTCGGTGATCTGCATCCTCCACCAACACGTGACGGATGTTGTTCCAGACCATCAGGTTGGCCACCAGATCCACCGGCTCGTCCTCCCGCACGGTCACCAGATCGGTATCCATGCAGTGCTCAACGCTGAGGTAATTCTGTTTCCAGCCGCCTCCCTCGTCGAGGCGCGCCGGCTCCCAGGTGTGGACCGGTTGTCCACTCTGCTGGCGGTCGGCGATGGCCGCCGTAATGGCGCTCAGACGCTCCGAGAGCGGGCCCTTTCGCCCCAGACCGTCAAGCGAGCCGAGCTGCCACTGAGATCCGGTTTGTTCGCTGCGAACCCTCTCCTCCACCGTGCCAAGGTAGAGATCGACGTCGGCTGCATCGATGCCGGAGGCCAGCAGACCTTGCCGGGCCAGCGGGAGCATGGTCTGGAGGATAAGGTTGCCGGCCGGCTCGTGGTGGCCCCCCACCCACGCGAGTTGGGCGTTGAGCCCGTTCTGCGCCGCTGCGAAGAAGTTCGTCCTGACGTCGTCGAAGTTCATGTGTTTGGTGACATCGTCGTATTCGGCCAGGGCGCCGCTCACCAACCCGTACCAGAACGCCGCGTTGGACATCTCGTCCCTGGGGGTCGGTCCCGACGGCAGGACCCGGTTCTCGATCCGCAGATGGGGTTTGCCGTCCGAGATTCCATAGCACACTCGATTCCACCGGTAGACCGTGCTGTTGTGCAGTCGCAGCGCCTTCAACGACGGCGCCTCACCCCGCCGCAGGGCTTCGAAGGGATCGTCCTCGATGTCGGTGGAGAGGAGGGTGCGAAATCGGGCGATGTCCTCTTGAAAGATCTCGAGCGCCGATTCGGCGACCCAGTGACGGCCAAAACTGACCCTGGGCACCTGTTCGCGCAGATGGGGGGTCGATCGACGGGTGTCGATGGATTGTTGGAAGAGGCCGACCCGCGTTTCTCGCCACAGTCGCTTGCCGAAGAGTAACGGAGAGTTCACCGCCGCCGCGAGCACCGGCGCAGTGATGGCCTGGGCTGCGTTGTAGAGCCGGACGAACTCGTCCGGCGCCACCTGGAAATGGACCTGGAAGCTCGTGTTGCAGGCCTCCACCATGATCGAGTCGTGGTGCAGATGAAGTTCGTCGGTCCCCTTGAGATAAAACTCGTAGTCCCCGCCTCTCAACCTCCTCATGGCGTCGTTGAGGGCCAGATAACGAGGATTCGGGGTCATATTGTCGAGTTCGAGGTCCGACTTATTGAGGGTCGGAAGGATCCCGGTGAGGACCACCTCGCCGTTGCAAGCGCGGGCCGCGATCCGGACCTTTTCGAGCAGCCGGTGGATCTCGCCCTCCATCACGCTCAGGCACTTGCCCCCGAAGATGACCGGGTCGAGGTTGAATTCGAGGTTGAAACGCGCCAACTCTGTTGTGAAATGCGGATCATCCAGTTGGTCGAGGACATCCGTGGCGATGGGTGCCGGCCGCCAACTCGAATCCACGAGGAAGAGCTCCTGTTCGGCGCCGATGCGTCGCACGTCGTGTTCAAAGAGCCCTTCGGTGAGCATGTATTCCAACGCGCGGACGTCCTGTAGAAGGTGTTTGAGAAACACCCTGATCTCGTCCCGTTGCGATTGTTCGCGGACGTCCTGCTCGCCCATACGCACTCCCGATAGCCAATCCCGGCCGATGGTGCCCCATTGTAACCGAGACCGGTTTTCACTCATCCCTCAGGCAAAAATATAATATCTGATAAAACTATTATCATATTTAATGTCAAATTACTTGACAAATAGACACTCAGATATTACATTATATTCAAGAAACGCCCCCAAGGGCCTTTCACAAGGGGAGGCACAATGAACCAGAAGACTCAGTACACGGTCCGTGCGACCGAGGCGATTCAGGGTGCTATTTCTCAGGCCGGATCCCGCGGCAACCCGGAGGCCACTCCGTCACACCTCCTGTTGGCCCTGCTCCAGCAGGATGAAGGTATCGCGCCAAAGCTCCTGGCCAAGGCGGGGGTGCCCACCGCGCAACTCACCGGCGAGATCATCGAGGCACTCGACCGCCTGCCAAGCTCCGAAGGAGGCGCCGAGCCGCAGCCGTCGCGAGCTTTCCGCGAGGTTCTCGAACAGGCGCGGAAGATAGCGCCCCAGTTTCAAGACGAGTACGTTTCGGTGGAACACCTGCTGCTCGCCATCACGGGCGTTCCCGGCAATTCCGCAAACGAGATTCTGAGCCGACACGGCGTCACCAAGGATGTGCTGCTGGCCGCTATTCAGGAGCTGCGCGGTTCGCACCGCGTCACCGACGAGAACCCCGAGGCGAAATTCGAGGCTCTCAAGAACTACGGCCGCGACCTCACCGAGCTCGCCGAGGCCGGCAAGCTCGACCCGGTGATCGGCCGGGACGACGAGATCCGCCGAGTGATGCAGGTCCTGACCCGGCGCACCAAAAACAATCCGGTACTGATCGGCGAGCCCGGCGTCGGCAAGACCGCCATCGCCGAAGGCCTCGCCCAGCGCATCGCCAACGGTGACGTGCCGGAGATCCTCAAGAACCGGCGCGTTGTTGCGCTGGACATGGGCGCATTGATCGCCGGCGCAAAATACCGCGGCGAGTTTGAAGATCGGCTCAAGGCGGTCCTCAAGGAGGTGGTGGACTCCGACGGCGAGATCATCCTATTCATCGACGAGCTCCACACCCTGGTGGGTGCCGGAGCGTCGGAGGGGGCCATGGACGCCGCCAACCTGCTCAAACCGGCGTTGGCCCGGGGCGACCTGCGGAGCATCGGAGCCACGACCTTGAGCGAGTACCAGAAGTACGTCGAGAAGGACGCAGCGCTGGAGCGCAGGTTCCAACCGGTGGTGGTGGGCGAACCCTCGGTTGAGGAAACCATCGCCATCCTGCGCGGTCTCAAAGAGAAGTACGAGGTGCACCACGGCGTGCGGATCACCGACAACGCCCTGGTGGCGGCGGCGACGTTGTCCAACCGCTACATCTCCGACCGCTTCCTGCCCGACAAGGCCATCGATCTCATGGACGAGGCGGCCTCCCGGCTACGGATCGAGATCGACTCGCTGCCCACCGAGATCGATCAGCTCGAGCGGCGCCGGCTGCAGCTCGAGATCGAAAAGCGCGCGTTGGCCAAGGAAAAGGACAAGGCGTCCAAGGAACGCCGCAAGAACATCGAGTCAGAGCTGGCCGAGCTGGGCGA
Source organism: uncultured Holophagae bacterium (assembly GCA_963797055.1). Classification (GTDB taxonomy): domain Bacteria; phylum Acidobacteriota; class Thermoanaerobaculia; order Thermoanaerobaculales; family Sulfomarinibacteraceae; genus FEB-10. The sequence goes on along the minus strand of CAWCOD010000017.1, from coordinate 13,842 downwards.
GCAGATCGCCGGCATGAAGGCCCACTGGCACAAGGAAAAGGAACTCATCACCCGGATCCAGGATCTCAAGGAGCGGATCGAGGACACCCGCGAGGCCGCCGAACGCGCCGAGCGCGACGGTGATCTGGAGCGGGCCGCCCAGCTCCGCTACGGCGAGATGCCGAAGCTCGCACAGGAGCTCGAGGACGCAACCCAGGCTTTGATCACCCACCAGAAGGAGCACGGCGTCATCCTCTCGGAGGAGGTCGACGAGGAAGACATCGCCCGCTCGGTGTCGCGGTGGACGGGCATTCCGGTCACCCGACTGATGGAGGGCGAAAAATCAAAGCTGCTCGAGATGGAGGACCGCATCGAAGAACGGGTCGTGGGTCAGAACGACGCCGTCAAAACCGTCGCCGCCGCGGTCCGCCGCGCGCGGGCTGGAATGAAGGACCCGAACCGACCCATCGGATCATTCCTCTTCCTCGGACCCACCGGCGTGGGCAAGACCGAACTGGCGAGGGCACTCGCCGAGTTCCTCTTCGACGACGAACGCGCCATGACCCGAATCGACATGTCGGAATACATGGAGAAACATTCGGTGTCGCGCATGATCGGGGCACCTCCCGGCTACGTCGGCTATGACGAGGGCGGTCAGCTCACGGAGGCGGTGCGGCGCCGGCCCTACTCGGTGATCCTGCTCGACGAAATCGAGAAAGCCCACCCCGACGTCTTCAACGTCCTGCTGCAGCTGCTCGACGACGGCCGGCTCACCGACGGCAAGGGCCGCACGGTGGACTTCCGCAACGCGGTGGTGATCATGACGTCAAACGTGGGTTCACAGATCATCCAGAATCTGCCCGAGGAGGAGCGCGCGAAGATGATCGAACTGGTTTCCGACCAGCTCAAACAGCAGTTCAAGCCCGAGTTCCTCAACCGAATCGACGACACCCTGATCTTCCACCGGTTGAGCCGCAAGGACGTGGGCCAGATCGTCCACATCCAGCTTGAGAGGCTCAACAATCTGCTTGCCCAGCAGGGTCTGCGGCTCGACGCCACCGATGCGGCCATCGAACAGCTCGCCGACGAGGGCTACGACCCTGATTTCGGCGCGCGGCCCCTCAAGCGGGTCATCCAGCGCCAGGTCCAGGATCCCCTGGCGAACATGGTGCTCGCGGGCGAGGTGGGTGAGGGCCAGGTGGTGACCCTCGACGTCAAGGACGGCGAGTTCACCCTGGAGGCCTCGGCCCCGCCCGTGGCCCACGACGCCGATCCCGAGCCGGTCGACGAGGTGGTGGAGGTCGAGGGCGAGATCGTCGACTGATCGACTCCTCCCCCTTCTCATCGGGGCCCTTCGGGGCCCCATTTTTTGATTCAAGAACCCAGAACGAAGGGATCATCCGGGAAAGCGTGAGGTGGGTTGTCTGCGTTTCCGTCTCCTCTTGCCACGGCGCTGCCCGAGGCGAAGCCGGTTGCCCGTGCCCGCGATGCGAAAGCGTTCAGGGACTGCGGCTGGGAACAGCGAGCAGCGACATTCATCATGGGCCACGGCAGTCATCAGCTGAGATTGCCCCGGATTGCGGCCGCTCATCACCGGTGCTGCCATCCGCCCTGGACACCGGTTGACGCCCCTATCCCGGCCGTTGCCGACTGCTGCTGGTCGCTGATTGCTGTCGCAGAAGCTGACGCCGGAAACCGGGGTCCCGCGTTCGCTTCGATGCACTGACTTCGACGCGCCCATCTCCCCAACGCGCTCCCCGAGGTTGCCCCCTCTGACGATGTATGGGACTCGTCGCGGCACGCACCCTGTTCGACCTCAACCCAAAATCGTCAGAGACGGCACACCCGCCTGTCGCGCAAATCCAGGCGGAACGCCTGCGCAATAGAGTTGTTCCGGGCCTAGGTGGATCTGGCATCCGGCATCCGGTATACACTTCCCTCGTGAATCCAATCATCCAGTCGCTCCGCGAAGACGCCACCGCTGCCTTCCACGCCGCAGTGGCCGCCGTCCAGCCGGCGGATCTGTTGACCAACACCGTCACCGTCGATGGCGACCAGGTCACCATCTTGGGCGAAGCCCTGCCACGAGTCTCCGGCCGCCGGGTGGTGGCGGCTCTCGGCAAGGCGGCACCTGGGCTCGCCGACGCATGGATCGAACGCGCTCCCGGATGGGCTGACGAGATTTTCGTCCTGGCGCCGCACGGCGTTCCGGTCAGCGACCGTGTCATGGCTGCGGCAGAGGTCCGGTCCGGAGCCCACCCCTACCCGGATGTCGACGGTGAGACATCAACCAGACGACTCCTCGAGCTGGCGACTTCTCTTGGAGAGACGGACCTTCTCATGGTCCTATTGTCTGGCGGATCCTCCTCCCTGCTGGCCGCCCCGGTGGATGGCCTCACTCTCGACGACGTCGGCACCACGTCCCGGGCGTTGATGGAGGCTGGGGCCACCATCAACCAGCTCAACGTGGTTCGCCGGCATCTTCTCGCCGCCACCGGTGGCGGCCTCGCCCGGGCCGCCTCACCGGCCCAGGTGGTCACGCTGGTGCTGTCGGATGTACCCGGTGACCCGTTCCCCGACATCGCGTCCGGTCCCACAGTCCGTTCCTCTACCACCGCTGCAGACGCACTCGGCGTTCTCGGCGGACTCGCGCTCGTCGCCGATTTGCCACCCGCAGTCATCGACGTCCTACGCTCGAAGGTGGAGACCCCGGCGGACGATTCCTGGACGGACCAGAGCCGGATCCAGATCCTCGCCAACAACCGAACAGCCGTCGATGCCGCGGCATCGATGCTGGCCGACCGGGGCTACGCGACCCTAGTCCACCCTGGCTATCTTGCGGGTGAGGCGTCGACCCGCGGCACGCTGATGGCCGAATTTGCCGCCGCCTTTTGGTCGCGGCGGCGAATCGCCTTCCTGGTGGGCGGCGAAACCACCGTCACGGTGCGCGGCAACGGCATGGGCGGCCGCAACCATGAACTGGCCCTGGCCGCCGCCATGGGGCTCGACGGGCCGTCCAACACGGCTATCCTGTCGGCCGGCACCGACGGCATCGACGGGCTCGCCGAGGGCGCAGGAGCGGTGGTGGACCCCACAACCGTGGCCCGTCTCCGCAACGCGGGCATTGACCCCATGGAGGCCCTCGCCAACAACGACGCCGGCACCGCCCTGGCGGCGGTGGGCGACAGCATCGTCACCGGACCCACCGGCACGAACGTGTGCGATGTTGTCATCGTCCTCACCGCGTAACAGGCTGTTCCGGGTTCCAGTTTCGAGTTCCAGGTTGTTGTTTCAGATGGGTGGAATCACCTCGGAAGCCACATTTCGCAACCCGGAGACCGAAACGAGAACGGGCTTCAGCATCCCAAATTTCCAAAACCCCCGCGACCGCCCGACGGAATCGATGCTAGACTCCTGCGTACCAGACTGCGAGAATTCAGCTCTCACGAAAGGAGAGTGGCATGGTGTCTCCTGAACCCCCACGGACAATCGACCTCGGCGAGTTTCGAAAGAAGGGGCCACCGCTCCGAGTGATCGGAATGGGACTGCTGATTCTGCTCGGTCTCTTCATCGTGACCTCGATGGTTTTCACCATCGAACCCGAAGAGGTCGGCGTGGTCTTGCGCTTCGGCAGGTACACGCGGACCGCCAACCCCGGCCTCAATTTCAAAATGCCGGCTCCCCTGGAGCAGGTGTACAAGGTGCCCATTCAACGTCAGCTCAAAGCGGAGTTCGGCTTCCGGACCACCCGAGTCGGCGTGCGCACGGAGTATTCCCAGTCCTCCTTCGACAACGAGGCGTCCATGCTCACCGGAGACCTCAACGTCGCGGTGGTGGAGTGGATCTCACAATACCGGGTTGCCGATCCATACAAATATCTCTTCCGGGTGCGCAACGTGGACAAGACCTTTCGGGATATGAACGAAGCCATGATGCGCGCCGTGGTGGGCGACCACAGCGTCACGGAGGTTCTCACCACCGGTCGGCAGGCGATCGAGGACGAGGTCAAAATCCGCCTTCAGGGGCTATGTGACCAATACGAGACCGGCATCGTGGTCGATCAGGTCGTGCTCCAGGACGTCAATCCGCCCGACCCGGTGAAGGCTTCCTTTAACGAGGTCAACCAGGCCGAACAGGAGCGCGAGACCGCCATCAACGAGGCCCGGTCTGAATACAACAGGGTGATCCCGAGGGCGCGGGGCGAAGCCCTCCAGATGATCCAGCAGGCCGAGGGTTACGCCGTGGATCGCGTCAACCGCGCCAAGGGCGACGTGGTCCTCTTCGAAGAGGTCCTGGCCGCCTACCGGCGCGCGCCCGAGGTGACCCGGCGCCGCATCTATCTGGAGACCATGGAGGACATCTATCCCAAGGTCCAGAAAAAGTTGCTCTTGGACGACACACTGGAGGGGGTCCTCCCCCTCCTCCAACTCGAACAGGGAGGTGCCAAATGAAAAGCGCATCCCTCTTCCTCGTCGGGGTCGTCGTCATCGGCGGATTGCTGGCGGTCGGCGGTGCATTCTACGTGGTCAACGAGGCCCAGCAGGTGGTCCTCACCCAGTTCGGCAAACCGGTGGGAGAACCCGTCACCACCCCGGGCCTCAAATTCAAGATCCCGGTGCTGCAGAAGGCCAACTATTTTGACAAGCGATTTTTGGAATGGGACGGTGACCCCAACCAGATCCCCACCAAGGACAAGAGGTTTATCTGGGTGGACACCTACGCCCGCTGGCGGATCACCGATCCGCTGCTCTTCTTCCAGCGCCTTCGTGACGAAAGGGGCGCCCAGTCTCGGCTGGACGATATTCTCGACGGCGAGACCCGGAGCACCATCGCCAGGAACAACCTCATCGAAGCGGTGCGGTCCACCAACCGGCCGTTCCCCACCGAGGAACTCTTCGAGGACGACGAAAACTTCGAGGAGGTCGTCTTCGGACGCGATGTCCTGGAACAAGAGGTTCTGGACGCCGCCAGCAGGAGGGTCGCGGAAGCGGATATGGGTCTCGAGATCCTCGACTTTCGCTTCAAGCGGATCAACTACGTCGAAGAGGTTCAACGCGACGTCTACGCCCGCATGATCTCCGAACGACGGCGGATCGCCGAACAGTATCGCTCCGAGGGCGCCGGTGAGGCGGCCCGCATCAACGGCGACAAGGACCGCGAGCTCAAGACCATCACCTCCGAGGCCTATCGTCAGTCGCAGGAGATCCGAGGAAAGTCCGACGCCGAAGCGGCCGATATCTACGCCCGCGCCTATAGCAAGGATGCCGATTTCTATCGGTTCCTCAAGACGATGGAGGTCTACCAGACCACCATTGACGCAAATACCATCCTGATGCTGACCACCGATGGAGAGTTCCTGCGATACCTGGAGCGAATGAAATAGCTTCTGAATTCTCAGTTCTCAGTTCTTAATTTTGAATGCCTCCCCCCTCCCCCTGATCCGGGGGTGAGGGGGGTTTCAGAATTCAAAATTCCGAATTCCGCTCGTCTTCGAGGCGTTTCCGAACCATCTTGAGATCTTGCCAGACCTCACGTTTCGCCAGCGGATTGCGCAGGAGGTAGGCAGGGTGGTAGGTGGCCAGGAGGGGCATTCCAGCGTAGGCGGCCCAGCGACCCCGCATTGCGCCCATGGACCTGTCCGTTCCGGTCAGGCGGCGGGCAGCCACCCTTCCGAGCGCCACGATGACCTTCGGTGCGATGAGTTCAATCTGATGGTCCAAGAAAGGCGCGCAAGCACTCATCTCGTCGTCCTCGGGGTCCCGGTTGCCCGGTGGCCGGCACTTGACCACGTTGCCGATAAAGACCTGGCTGCGTTCGAACCCGAGGGAGAAGATCATCCCGTCGAGGAGTTTGCCGGCCTGGCCGACGAAGGGCCTGCCGGTGCGGTCTTCTTCGGCACCAGGCCCTTCACCGACGAACAGCACCCGGGCGTGGGGATCGCCCTCGCCCGGCACCACTCTGTTTCGCTTCTCTGACAGACGGCACTCGGTGCACTGAGCGATTCGACGAGCCAGCTCGTCGAGGTCACCACAATGGGTTGGTTTGGGCTGGGTGACGGTCGGTGCCGCATCGGGAAGGTCCGGCGCGTCGCGCCACCCAAGGTCGCGGCAATACCGGGTGAGATCACGCGGCCGCATGGATCAGCCGGGGAGGACCGAAATTCTCAGTCCTCCTCCTCCTCGTCGGACTTGGCATCCGCTTCGGCCTCTGATTCGGCCTCCGCCTCGAGCGAAACCTCCTCGACCTCCGGGGCTTCCTCTTCGACGTCGACCTTGGGCGCGGCACCGCCGACCATTCCGAGCAGGCGCTGGAGCCGGGCCAGTTCGTTGTCACGATCTTCACCTTCGTCGTCCAACGCCTCGGCGACCACTTCCTCACTGGATGTGGGCAGCACGTCGCGGATGGTCGTGTCGCCGTCGGCTTCGAAAGCCTCGCCCGACATTTCGGCGCGGAATTGTTCGACGATCGCCTGCCGCTGGGCGTCGATCTCTTCCTGGCTCAAGACCCGCCAGGGCACGGTGCCGGCGTCGACGTCGTCTTTGGCCTCGAGAGTGCGCTTCTGGAAGCGGCTTTCGGTCCGCGGTTTGGCGCCGTTGATCAGCTGTTCGGCTCGCTGCGAGACCACAACGATGTAACGAAATACTGAGTCGAAGTTTTCGGGAAGCTCGATCATGGGTCGTCCTTTTCGAGGGCGTGTCGGTACGCCTCGTAGATGGCGTCCAGGCTGGGTTTCAGACGTTTTGGTCGCTGGTGCTCGGCGATGCAGATTCCGAGGAGTTCATCCACCGCCTCGTCGAGACGGTCGTTGATAATAGCATAATCGAACTCCCCCGCCACGCCGAACTCCCTCATGGCCCACAACAAGCGCTGTCGGATCGACTCCGGAGCATCCTGCCGTCTCGCCACGAGCCTCTGTTTGAGCACTTCGTAGGACGGAGGGTAGACGAAGATCTTGACCACATCGGGGATCTGGGTTTTGACCTGGTTGGCGCCCTGGACCTCGATATCTAGAAAGACATCCTGGCCTTCGTCGAGACACGTCTCGACCTCGGCCCGGGCTGTGCCATAGAGATTCCCGTTGTACTCGGCCCATTCCAAAAACTCGCCCCGCTGGACCATGGCCTCGAAACCAGGCCGGTCCACGAAATGGTAGTCCGTCCCGTCGGTCTCGGCGGGCCGTCGTGGCCGGGTCGTGTGGGACACCGAAAAATGACCCTCGAGACCACGCTGGGTCAACCGGTCGATGACTTCACGGATCAGCGTCGTCTTGCCGCCCCCGGACGGCGACGACACGATAAACAGGACTCCCAATCTCGTGGTAGGCATACGCTCCCCGTGACCCTTGTGGCGTGGTCATCGTACGCCATCGATCCCGAGGATGGAAGGAGACCGTCCGCAGGGGCCTTGTCGATCACCACGATCCGGTCGTGGTCATCCACCGGTCGAGGGCGAGCAGGGCCCACGCCTGTTCTCCGGTGAAACCGATGGCTCGCGGCCGGCGGATGATGCCCGCCTCGGCGAGTCGATCCAGGGCATCATCGAGCAGCTCAGGCCGCTTGCGCAGCCAGCGACGGATCGGCAGATTGAAGCCCTTCTTTGGCCGGTCGAAAAGGCCCGGAGGCACACGATCGGCCATGAGCTGCCGGACCACCAGCTTGCCGGTGCCGGTGTCGCTGTCGATCAGCAGCGAGGCGTCCAGCGACAACGCGAACTCCACCAGCTCGTGGTCGAGCAACGGAGGCCTCATCTCCAGGGAATGGGCCATACTGGCTCGGTCGACCCGGGCCAAAAGATCGCCAGGCAGAAAAGTGTGGATGTCGGCCCACTGCATCCGCTTCATCGGGTCCAAATCGTCCCGCCAGTGGTCGCGGAAAAACCACAGATCATCGTAATCCTCGTTGGCGAGTTTCGGCCCCACAAGCGATTGCTTCTGTTCGACGGTGAACGGGCTGAGAAAGGCCGCGTAACGATCAAGACCCTTGGCGCTGCGGCGCTGCAGTGACCTGCCGAGATTGGAGAAGGTCGGTACGACTCTGGAGATTTCTCTCAGCAATCCAGTGGCGCCGGATCCGAACCAGCGCCGATACCACTGGTAGCCGCAGAACAGCTCGTCGCCACCCTCACCGCACAACGCCACCGTGACGTGCTCCCGTGCCAGCCGCGACACCAACCAGGTTGCCCATGAACCCGAATCGCCGAAGGGCTGATCGAAGAGCCCGGGTTGGGTCGCAAGCGCCCGGTCCAGATCGAGCGCCTCCGCAACGAACACGTGGTGATCGGCCCCAAAATATTCTGCGACCTCACGGGCCACCGGTGTCTCGTCCCGATGACCCACGTCGCTGCCGAGGGTAAAGGTGCGCGGATTGTCCACGAAGGCAACCGTCGTGGTCGAGTCGACGCCGCCGGACAGAAAGACGCCCACCGGGACATCGGCCAAGGTGTGGCTCGGGATCACCGTGGTCAGGAGCTCGTCCAATCGCTCGGTGGCCTCGTTCATATCGGTGATGGTGACCTCACACGTCGGGCTCCACCAGCGCTCGACGTGCAATGAGCCGTCCCAAACCAGGGCGTGTCCCGGCGGCAGCTCCCGAATACCCTGATACACCGTCTTGGGCGAGGGGATGTATCGGTAGGTGAGATAGTCGCGGAGCGCCCCGAGGTCAATCGGCGGCACTCCCAGCTCGAGCAGCGCCTTGATCTCCGAGGCAAAGGCCAATCCTCCTTCGAGCTCGCGATAGTAGAACGGTTTGATGCCGAGACGATCGCGTGCAGCAAACAACCTGTTGCGATCCGAGTCCCACACACCGAAGGCAAACATCCCCCTCAACCGGTGGAGGCATCGGGTGCCCTGATCGGCGTACATACGGAGCACCACCTCGGTGTCGCCGTCCGATCGAAACTCACCCTCGAGCTCCCGCCGAAGCTGGCGGAAGTTGTAAACCTCACCGTTGTAGGTGATGGTCAAGGGGCCGTGGGTCATGGGCTGGTGCCCCGCGTCGGACAGATCGAGAATCGCGAGCCGGCTGTGACCCAGGTGTGCTCCATCGCCACGCCACGTTCCGCGATCGTCAGGGCCCCGGTGGTGGAGCCTTTCCACCATCCGCTCCACGACCTCACGGTCGGGGACCGAACCCACGATGCCAGCGATGCCGCACATCAGTTGCTACCTCTGGCCGATTTGTGCGTGGTGTTCATCATCGTACTCCGCCGCGTTCCGGGCGCCCGAGTGTCGCACAATGACCGCCTGGGGGACACTTTGTCCACTGGAAAGGTCATCCGAAAGACGACCGATAGTGTCCCGTTTTCCGGAGAGACCCTTCTGAATTCAGGACATTCGCCGCCATGGGACGTCGAAAACTGTGCCCCAGATCACCTCGAACCCACGGCATGATTCTTGCAAAGTTAACGATTGAGTGATTCGAGTCGTCTATACATATGGGAGCCGCAGGGGAGGATCGACATGCATCGACACAGCGCGTCGCGGCCCCAGGAAACTGGGGGCAACGGGAAGAGCCGGCGCAGGCTACCCCGCGTCGTCATTCTCGACGAGGGGCGATCGGCCCGCGTCGAGGTCCTCGAGCTTCCGGAAGCGGTAGACATCGGCACCAGTTTCTGTCATTCCGGCACGAGCTGGCGGGTCATCGGTGAGCGTCCCCATTCGCGGGTTTTCATCGCCGAACCCGAGAATTAGCCCGCCCGCCCTTTACGCCATTCTGATTTCCGAATTCCTCCCCCCACCCTCACCCGTCCGCATGTCGGTGCCAGGCACCGGCTCGCGCGCTCGATTCGGTTCTCTTGATTTCATCGCGCCCAACTCCCCTTGGCGCTCCGGGCGGGTTGGGAAACGTCCAACGTTCAACGTTTAACTTTCAACTCTCAACCGACTGATTGGTTGTCGGGCTGACCGCGGAGTTGATCGACAGTGAAGATCGCCAACGCGGTCCAGATGAAACAAAAGGCGATCAAGCGCTCGCCGGTCAGCGGCTCTCCAAAGACCAGTACCGCCAAAAGGAAGTGCAACGTGGGCGCGAGGTACTGTATGAATCCCATGGTGGAAAGGGGCAGCAGCTGGGCCGCAGCGGTGAACCACAAAAGGGGGAGGGCCGTGACCAGACCGGCCGCCACCAGCAGCAGATCGAGCTTGACCGATCCGGTCCCGAAATAGAGCCCGCCATGGGACGCCGTAGCCGCGAGATAGATGAGGGCCGCCGGCAACATGAGCAGGGTTTCCACCATCAGTCCGGGGACCGGCTTCACCGGAGCGGTCTTGCGGAGCAGACCGTAGAGCCCGAAGGAGAAGGCCAGCACGAGCGAGATCCACGGCAGCTCGCCGCCGCGGAACGTGAGCCATCCCACGCCCGTCGCGGCCAGGGCCACGGCCACCATGCCGGCCCGACTCAACCGCTCCTTCAGAAAAACCACGCCGAGGAAGACATTGACCAAGGGGTTGATGAAATAGCCCAGGCTGGCCTGCAGGACCTGGTTGTTGTTGACCGCCCAGATAAAGAGGTACCAGTTGACCCCGATGAGGATCGTGGTGACGGCCAGGATCCCAAGAGTCCTCCAATGGGTGACGGCGGCCACGACTTCACTCCAACGACGCTTCACCGTGAGCACCAGACCGAGCACAACCACCGACCACACCACCCGGTGGGCCAGCACCTCCAGCGCCGGCACCGAGGACACCGCCTTGAAGTAGATGGGCACCAACCCCCAGAAACCGAAGGCCGCCAGCCCGTAGGCGAGACCGGCCCTGGTCGCAGTCGTTCCTGTGAAGTTCGGGGGATCGGTCATGGGCGAGTAGCTTACGCCAGTTCTACCCCACTCGTCCGCACTCTAGCTTTAAAACCCGTACGGCAGGTGGGCGACCCAAAGATCGTCGTAGAAAGACTCGGTCAACGCGATCAGAGGGAGACCGTCTGCTCCGATTGCCATAGCCGTCCCGCCGAAGGAGTAAGGATCTTGAAGAAACACTGTGGTCGTTGTCGATCCTCCACAATGGGCGTAGCTGCACTTCGTCACCTTGACGGCGTAGGCCGGAGAATCGCAGTGGGCAATGAGCGGCATGCCGTCCGGACCGATACCGACCGACGGACCGATGCCCTCCCAAATGCCCGGCTCGGGCGTGTGGAGCGCGATCAAAGCGCTGGTGCAGACAAGATTACTGCAGTGGGCCGTCTTGAGTAGGTGGTTCGTCTCGTCGCGGTACCCGATAAAGCCGAGGCCATCCGCTCCGATCACCAGTGAGCTGTGCCAGCCAACGCTTCCGTCACTATCCAGCGTCGTGAGCGTAAAGGTCGAACACACGAGATTGCTGCAGTGCGCCACCTTGAGATCGTCGGACCCGCCCTTATAGCTGATCAGCGCCAACCCATCCGTCCCGATGGCCACCGATGGTTTGCTACCAGCCTCGAGCGAGCCCAGGTTTGCGGTGGTACACAAAAGATTGTCGCAGTGCGCCACCTTGAGGGTGCCGCTGACCCGGTAGACAATCAGCGCGAGGCCGTCAGACCCGATCGCCAGCGAGGTGTCCAGCCCGGCCGCTCCGGTGCTGTCCAGGGTGGTGATAGACGCGCTCGTGCACAGCGTGTTATTGCAGTGGGCAACCTTCAGATCCTGGTTGGTCCCATCGTAATAACTGATCAGCCCAAGTCCATCCGTCCCGATCGCCACCGACGAGTACTGCCCCACGTCCCCGCTATCAAGGGTCGTGATCGTTGCGGAAGTGCACTGGACGTCATTACAATGCGCAACCTTGAGGTCGTTGTTGGTCTCGTCCCAGAAGCTGATCAGTCCCAGCCCATCGACACCGACGGTGACCGAGGCGTAGCGGCCGACCGAGTCAGGCCCATCCAGGGTCGAGAATGAGGCGTAGAACATGGTCGGGTCGATGACAATCTGGCTGCCGTCGAGCATCAATCCGGGACCGATTTCATAGACCGTGTCGTCGTCCTGCGCACAGATCCAGCTTGCCCCGTTCCACTTTGCAACCTGGTTCGCACCGCAGGCCAGGTTCGCCAAGGTGTCGGCATCCTCCGAGCACGTCCAGGAACTCCCATTCCAGCGCGCCAATTCACCATTGCTGCAGACCATACCGCCAAGGGTGTCGTGATCGGTCGCGGTAGTCACAACATTGACCCCATCCACCCGCAGGGTCATCGAGCCGGCACCCGAGTTCGAGAAATCGAAGGTCTGCGCCGACGGTGCAGCCCGATCGAGTCCCGACTCCCGCAGCTCGGCATCGGCGAAGCCGCCGGAGCTCCCGTCGAGAACGAGATCTGCCCCTCCTGCCATATTGACTGCGCCGAGTCCAGCGCCACCCGGCGAGCTGGCGATACCGACAACTCCATAGGTCTCACCCGACGGGTCCGGCATGTCTCCCTTGATGGCCGCCGGTCCGGACAGCACCGATTTCGGAGCATTGGGGGCATTGGGAGTTTCTCCGGGCACCCGATCTGCAGAAGCGATCATCCGGTCCTTTCGATCGGTCGACAGGGCTCGAACATCGTCTACTGAACCATCGGCCGACTCTACGTAGCGCCGCAGTACATCCAGAGCGGACTCGACCTCCCCCACGGAAGGGGCCGCGGAAACACTGAACAGGCGGGCTGAGGACCAGTCACCCGATTCCTCGACCTGGCCATCGCTGTCGATCCACACCACTCGGACGAACCACGCGTAGCTGCCGCCTCGGGTCAGCGCCCGGTCCATTGGCGGCGTCCAGCTCGAAGCGCCCTCTGGCATCCAGGCGTGGAGCACCGGGTCTGCGGCCTCGAAATCCACCCCGGCACTCGTTTCCGGATCGAAGCCATCCGGCAGGGCATAGACCCGCAACTCGTAAGAGCCCTCGCCGTCGGCCTGCTGCCAACTGAAGGTCGGACAGGTCATCTCGACCACACTCAACCGACCAGTCGCACCAGGCGAAACACCCTGGAGAACAGCAGCCGCCCCGGTTGATGCAATCAGCACGATCAGGAGCACACCGATGTTCACAATTAGCCTGATACTCCGGCATTCCATCATGACCTCCAGCCCTCGTTCGTACGTCCTCATCCCTGTGTACCCCGTGTCATATCACGGGACCGTTGCCGACCATGCCGAGGTGTCTCCGGACTCGAATCCGTCCACGAACACCGTCCACGGGTCCACCACCGAATTGAGCACAATCACCGAGTTGGTCGCCAATTCGGCCCCTCCGATGACCTGGAGCGCGACGTCGAACGTCCCGGCAACGCCTTGAATCGTGCCGTCCACGGTCAGATTCTCCAGCGTGACCTGAGTGGCGCCACCCTGCACCGTCACCTGACCGGCGATTGTCGAAGATGATGTTGTGGAGCCTCCGATGGTGAGATCGCGAGCAATCAGCACGGACTCCTCGAACACCTGAGAGGCCAACTCGATTTCGGTGCAGGTCCCGTCGTCGATGGCTGATTGGATTGTCGGGTGGGGGGCAGATGGGACCTGACAGACCGCCGCCACAGCCGATGAACTCCATCCAAGACAACAGCCCAGCAAAACAGCCGCGGCACAGGACACCTTTCGCATCGTCCAAGTCCTTCCTCCGATACGCGGAGCAATCGGAAAGACACGGCTCCAAGCTCGATCCGACATCCGTCTTTATTCCCTGTGATGCCATTATGGATCAGATCTCGCAAGTTGTCACATCAAAAAGAGATATCATCTCAAAACAAACGAGACAAACTGCTCCCACACGCACCCACCCGGATGCACGGTCCAAGATTCGAGATGCTAGGTCCCCGCCCGCCCCGGTTGTGGGGTGTGGGGTTTGAGATTCCCCAGCCACCCTCGCTATGGGGCTATGGGGCTATGGAATTCTCCGGCCGCCCAATTCGAAATTCGGAA
>CAWCOD010000016.1:0-103909 GCA_963797055.1 uncultured Holophagae bacterium | reverse complement strand
GCGACCAAGGCGAGGGGTGAGGAGGGGAGTGGTAGCGTGGTGGTGACGGGACGGGTTGGTGTATGCCGAAAGTGAAAGTCAACGGGATCGACATCTATTACGAGGAGCACGGGTCGGGTGAGCCGGTTGTGATGATCGGCGGGCTGGGCGCCGACACCACGTTGTGGTCGAAGCAGGTGCCGGCGTTCTCCGAGCGGTTCCGGGTGGTGGTCTTCGACAACCGTGGGTCAGGGCAGTCGGACAAGCCCGACGAGCCGTACTCGATCCCGATGTTCGCGGCCGATACGGTGGGTCTCATGCAGGCCCTCGGGATCGAGCGGGCGCACGTGGTGGGGGCGTCGCTGGGCGGGCTGGTGGCGCAGGAGCTGGTGCTGACCCATCCGGAAATGGTGGACCGGCTGGTGCTGGTCTGCACCACCAGCAACGGGCCGAGGAGCGTGCGGCCCTCGCTCTGGTCGTTGATTCCGATCCTATTCAAGCTGCGCCGTACCGGCGACCCCGCGGCGGACACGCGGCGGGCGTTCGAGGTCTTCGCCCACCCGCAATGGCTGAAGGACAACCCCGACGAGGTGGAGGAGTACGTGGCCTGGCGGGTGGACCACTCGCAGCCCCGCTACGCCTTCAAGCGGCAGCGGGGGGCGATCAAGGGATTTGACGTCGAGGATCGGTTGGGCACGATCACGGCTCCGACCCAGATCGTGCACGGGGACTCGGACCGGGTGGTGCCGCCCGGCAACGCCCGCGTCCTGGGCGAGCTGATCCCGAACGCGAAGGTGGTGATCCTGAAGGCGTCCGGCCACGCCTGCTCCTTCGATCAGCGGGATCGATTCAACGAGGCGGTTCTGGGCTTCCTGACCGCGCCCCGGGAGGACAAGGGACGGTGAGCGCACCGGCTGAGGATCGCGCGCCGCCGATCGGCATCTTGTCGGCCGGGGTCTATGTCCCGGAGACGGTCATCACGGCGGCGGAGATCGCCGAGCTCTCCGGAATCCCGGAGGACGTGATCGCCCGCAAGATGGGCATCGTCCGCAAGCCGGTGCCCGGTCCCGACGACCACACCAACGCCATGGGTCTGTGGGCGGCGCAGGACGCGCTGAACCGCGCGCGAGTCGAACCGGAGGAGATCGATCTGGTGCTGTGCACCACCGAGGAGTGGAAGGAGTACCCGCTGTGGACCGCGGGCATCAAGCTGGCGCACGACCTGGGCGCGCGCGAGGCCTGGGCGATCGATGTCCAGATGCGCTGCGCCACCACCATGGCCGTGCTCAAGATGGCCAAGGCGATGATGCTCGGCGACCCCGATCTGAACACGGTGCTGATCGCCGGCGGCTACCGCAACGGCGATTGGGTCGACTACACGAACCACCGGGCGCGGTTCCTGTTCAGCCTGGCAGCCGGCGGCGGGGCGATCCTGCTCAAGAAGGGCCACCCGAGGAATCGGCTGTTGGGGTCGGCGGTGATGGTGGACGGCTCGTTCTCCCACGACGTGATCATTCCGGTGGGGGGGACGGTGGAGCCGATCTCGGCCGAGGCGATCACCGAGGGGCGGGCCCGGCTGGACTGCCCGGATCCGGAGGGGATGAAGCAACGGCTGGACGCGGTGTCGATGAAGAACTTTCTCCGGGTGGTGGACACGGCGCTCGAGCGGAGCGGCCTGGGCAGGGGCGACATCGGCTACCTCAACATCCTCCACCTCAAGCCATCGGCCCACCGGTTCATCCTGGGCGAACTCGGCCTGACCGAAGAGCAGTCGTGTCATCTGGCTGAATACGGACACATCGGCCAGCAGGACCAGCCGCTGTCGATCAGACTCGGCCTGGAGTCGGGGCGCCTGCGCGACGGGATGGTGATGGTGATGGTGGCCGCGGGGGTCGGCTACGCTTGGTCGGCTTCGGTGGTGAGATGGGGCTGACGGGGGGTCGAGCGCGGGGGAGGCGTCGATGTATGTGAACAACTGGCTGACCCGCAGGGCGTTCCTGACGCCGGACAAAACCGCCCTGGTCGACACCATCAACGGGGATCGGCGGATCAGCTACCGGGAGTGGAACTGCCGGGTCAATCGCACGGCGAACTATCTGCGGCGGAAGCTGGAGGTTGGCCGGGGCGACCGGGTGGCGGTGCTCGCCATGAACTGCGTCGAGTACCTGGATCTTTGGTTCGCGTGCGGCAAGCTCGGGGCGGTGATCCAGTTGCTGAACTGGCGTTTGACCCCCGGAGAGCTGGCCGATCTGGTGGCGGACGCGTCGCCCGGGGCTCTGGTGTACGGGCCGCGAGTTTGCCGGACCCGTGGCCGAGCTGCGCGGGGAAGCGGCCGGTGTCAGACACTTCGTGGCCCTCGGCGATCCTCTGGCGGCGACCGATGGGGTGTTCGCCGAGCGACTGGAGTGCTCCGACAGCGAGCCGCCGGAGGTCGACCTCGACTGGGACGACCCGTGGGCGATCTGCTACACCGGCGGCACCACCGGTTTTCCCAAGGGCGCGGTGCTGACCCACCGGTCGATCACGGCCAACTCGGTCAACACGGTGATGAGCTGGGGGCTGACCGGAGAAGACGTGGCGATTCTCCAGATGCCCATGTTCCACACCGGGGGGTTCAACGTCTTCACGGCGCCGCTGGTCCACGTCGGAGGCACCTCCATCGTGTGCCGGTCCTTCGATCTGGATCAGACCTTTGACCTGATTCGGGACGAGGGGGTGACGTTGCTGGTGGGGGTGCCCACCATGTACATCATGATGCAGCAGCACCCGCGCTGGCAGGAGGCCGACTTCTCCCGGGTGAGGATATGTGGCAGCGGCGGCGCGTCCTGCCCGGAGCCGGTGATCGAACGGTTCAGGGAGCGCGGGGTCGAGCTGTTCACCGGATACGGCTTGACCGAGGCTGGGCCCAATAATTTCTGGATGCCGCCAGATGAGCGGGGCGGTAAACCCGGTGCGGTGGGGTACCCGTTGATGCACGTCGACCTCAAGATCGTAGACGCGGATGGTGGGGACTGCGGTCCCGACGAGGTGGGCGAGCTGCTGATCCGTGGGCCACACGTGTGCGCGGGCTATTGGAACAGACCGGAGGAGAGCGCGGACGCCATCTCGCAGGACGGCTGGCTGCGCACCGGTGACCTGGCGCGGCAGGACGCCGACGGCTGCCATTGGATCGTGGGTCGCGAAAAGGACATGATCAAATCCGGCGGCGAAAACGTCTATCCGGCCGAGGTGGAGAGCGTGTTGCACGAGCACCCGGCGGTGGCCGAGGTAGCGCTGATCGGGGTTGCCGACGACACCTGGGGCGAGGTGGGACGCGCCTTCGTGGTGGTGGGGGCGGGTCACGAGCTCACCGACGAGGAGTTGATCGGGTTCTGCGATGGGCGGCTGGCGCGGTTCAAGATCCCGAAGTCGGTGGTGTTCGTGGAGGAGCTGCCGAAGACCGCCGCCGGGAAGATCGATAAAAAGGCGTTGGCGGAGAGGGGCGAGTAGGGGAGATCCACGCCCGCCTGGCCAGATACAAGATGCAAGATTCAAGATGCAAGATCCCCCGCCCGGTGGCGTCCTGTAATAGGTTGACACTCGAGAAGGAGGTGGGCCTATGGCGGGAAGGACGATGCGATACAGTGAGGCATTCAAGCAGCAGGTAGTGGACGAGCTCGAGGCGGGGCGATTTGGGAGTCCACATGAGGCATCACAGGCCTACGGTGTTGATTCGGGGTCGGTGAAGCGTTGGGCGAGACAGTATGGCAAGGGGCACTTGCTGCGGAAGGTGGTACGAGTGGAGAAGCAAGACGAGCCTGGGGAGGTCAAGCGTTTGAAGGAACGGGTGCGAGGTTTGGAAGCTGCGTTGGCGGATTCGGTGATGGACCAGGCTTTGGATCAGGCGTTTTTCGAGATTCTGTGCGAGCGGATGGGCATCGACGCGGGAGAGTTTAAAAAAAAGCACGCTGGTCAGGCGTCCACCGGGCGAGCAAGAAACTCCAAGGACGACGCGGAGTAAGCATCGAGAGGTTGTGCTGCAAGGTGGGCATGAGCCGGCAGAACTACTACAAGCAGAGGCGGCGGCGAAGACGGAGAGAAGTCGACGAGAGTCTGATTATTGCTCTGGTCAGGCGGGAGCGACAGCAGCAGCCGCGGCTTGGTTGTAGGAAGCTCCATCGGCATTTGCGTCAGCAGTTTCGAGACGCCGGTATCCAGGCGGCAGGACCGGACGTTGAGGTTCTTCGTCATCACGGGATGCTGGTCAGACCGCTGCCGAAGAAACCTCGCACTCCGTTTTCGAGACACTCTTTGCCGGTGTATAGGAATCTCATCTCTGAGCTTGAGGCCACGGCTCCAAACCAGATCTGGGTCAGCGACGTGACCTACATCCGGACGTGGGGGGGTTTGAGTACCTCACTCTGATCATGGACCTGCACTCCCACAAGATCGTCGGCTATCACTGTGGAGAAAGCCTCGACACCAAGACATCCATGAAAGCGTTGAATCAGGCGATTGAGGATCTGCCAGACGACAGGTATCCAATTCACCATTCAGATCGAGGAAGCCAGTACTGCAGCCACAAGTATGTCGAGCGCCTGAATGGTCGCTACTTGCCGGTGAGCATGACCGAGCTGAATCACTGTGCCGAAAACTCAACTGCAGAGAGACTCAACGGCATCCTCAAACAGAGTACGGCCTCGGAAGAACTTTCCTCAGCCGGCAGCAGGTACGACGCGCTGTCGATGAAGCCGTCTGGCTCTACAACCACCGCCGACCCCACATGACCCTCGATTACCAATACCCTGCCAAGGTCCATGCACTGGCCGCCTGACAAGGCTGGCTCCTTCACACAACTTCATCACTTCTCCACAGCCTGATGAACCACCGCGCGGACCACCCTCCCGACTGCGGAGTTATGGAAAGCTGGCCCCTCCCCACCTCCCCCACCTTCCCACAGCCTCCGCAGCCACGACGACGAATAGTGACAACTTTTCGCCAGGACTTGACCCATCCCGAGCCCGAGCCCGCTTGTCACGGCGTAGCCGCAGGCGAAGCCGGAAGCCCGTTACCGTTCCCGAACGAAAAACAAAGATCAAAGATCGAAGAACGAAGACCCCCGCCCGCCCGGGACGTCTGGGTTACAACGGGAGGAGGATGCAGCCGGGACGGCTGCGCTACAAAGGCCAAAGATGCTGGTGGGACGGCTGCGCTACAAAGGGAGGGTTGTAGCGCGGGCCTCTGGCCTGCATTCGTGGGTTGAACGTTGAAGGTTGAAAGTTAAAAGTTCCCCCGCCCGGCCGGATACGAGATACGAGACTTGTCACGGCGTAGCCGCAGGCGGAGCCGGATCCCCCGCCCGGCCATTCATCCCGAGCCCGAGCCCGCTTGTCACGGCGTAGCCGCAGGCGAAGCCGGAAGCCCGTTGCCGTTCCCGAACGAAGATCGAAGAACGAAGACCCCCGCCCGCCCGGGACGTTTGGGTTACAAGGGGAGGAGGATGCAGCCGAGACGGCTGCGCTACAAAGGGTTTCGAGGGCGGGGGTGGGGGAAATTCAAAATTCAAAACTGAGAATCGAGAATTCCCCAGATATGATCACGGCAATGGATGACCAAGAGATTTTTGCGTTTGTGGAGCCGGCGAACATCCTCAAGCTGATCCGGGAGCGGGGGGCGAAGGGGATCACGCTGCGGATGCTGGTGGCGCAGGTGGTGGATGAGACCGGGATTTCGCGGTCGGAGGCGCGGCAGCTGATGCGCGAGAGTCTGCGCAAGCTGGAGCGGGACGGCCAGGTGGTGGTGGGCCGGGGCAAGCGCTATGTGGTGTCCGGCAAGTCGGATCTGGCGTCGGGTGTTCTCAGGCGCCACGCGGCGGGCTTTGGCATGGTGAAGGAGGAGGGGGTTCGGGCGGCGCCGATCAGGATCGATCCGCGTGGGCTCAAGGGTGCAATGGATGGCGACCGGGTGCAGGTGCGGCTGGAGCGGGCGCGCAAGCGGGCGCGGGCCGAGGGGGTGCGCGAGGGGGTGGTGGTCCGGATTTTGGAGCGCAGGCTCGAGGAGGTTGTGGGCCGCTGGATCGACGAGCGGGGCAAGCCTTTCCTCCGCCCTGTAGACCGGAGGTTGCGCTTCACCTTGGTGCCCACCGGATCGCGGCTCGATCGGGACCCCGAACACGGGGACTTCGTGGTGGCCTCGGTCGATGGGGTGTCGGCGCGCGGCGACCGGGCCCGTGGGGTGCTGCTGGAGCGGCTCGGCCGGCTCGGCGATCCCGGGATCGAGGAACGGGTGGTGCTGCGGATGTACGGCATCCCGGAGCGTTTCCCGGAGGACGTGCTGGCCGAGGCGGAGGAGTTGCCGGGGGAGATCCCGGAAGCTGAGATCGATCGGCGGTGGGATCTGCGCGACCGGCCGGCCATCACCATCGACCCGGTGGACGCGCGCGACTTCGACGACGCGGTGAGCGCGAGTCGTGGCCGTGGTCGCGACATCGTGGTGGATGTCCACATCGCGGATGTGTCGCATTTCGTCAGGTCTGGGACGGCGCTCGATGACGAGGGGCGGCGGCGGGGGACCTCGGTGTATCTGCCCGGCCGCTGCGTGCCCATGCTGCCCGAGCGGGTGTCGAGCGGGTTGTGCACCCTGGCCGAGGGCGAGGACCGGTTGGCGTACACGGTGCGGTACGCGGTGTCTCCGGACGGCACGATGCACGACGTGGAAGCGGGAGAGTCGGTGATCCATTCGCGGCGGCGGTGCACCTACGGCGAGGTCTTCGGATGGCTCGAGAAGGACCGCTCGGCGTGGCCGGCGGAGACCGCGGAGTTCGCCGACTCGCTGGAGCTGCTGGCCGAGGCAGCGGATCGGCTGGGCAAGGCGAGGCGCAAGCGGGGCAGCCTGGACTTCGAGCTGGCCGAGCCCGAGATCCTGCTCGACCCGCAGGGGATGGTGACCTCGGTTCAGCCGAGCTCGCGCAACCGGGCCCACCGGCTGATCGAGGAGCTGATGGTGGCGGCCAACCGTTGTGTGGCCGAGCTGATGATCGAAGCCGATCAGCCCGCGCTGCACCGGGTGCACGACCAGCCCGACCCCGACCGGGTGGGCCAGCTGCGGGAGACCCTGGCCGAGCTGGGCTACAAACTCGAGGGCGAGGATGATGCGCTGCGAGCCGTGGAGCTGCAGAAGCTGCTGCGTCAGGTGGAGGGCAAGCCCGAGGAGCGGCTGGTGTCCATGCTGGTGCTCAGGACCATGGCCAAGGCGATCTACAGCTCGGAGCCCGCGCGGTCACTACGCGCTGGCGGCCAAGGCCTACCTTCACTTCACCTCGCCGATCCGGCGTTACCCGGATCTGGTGGTCCACCGGATGCTGCGGCGGCTGCAGTCGGATGGCCAGCCGGTGCGGGGGATGGATCGGGAACGCGTCGAGCTGGAGCTGGCCGAGCTTGGCGCCAGTTGTTCGTCTGCGGAGCAGCGGGCCGAGTCGGCCGAGCGGATGGCGGTGCTGTGGAAGACGGTCCAGTATCTCGAAACGAGGGTGGGGGAGGTCTTCGAGGGCACGGTGTCGGGGGTCAAGGACTTCGGGCTCTTCGTTCAGCTCGACGAATTCATGATCGACGGTCTGGTTCACATCTCGGAGCTGCTCGACGACTACTACCGCTACGAGGAGGAGCGGCACCGGCTGGTGGGCGAGCGGACCGGGCAGGTGTGGCGGTTGGGGGACCGGATCCGGGTGCAGATGGCGAGCGTGAATGCGGGGAGCAGAAGGTGGAGTTGGTGCCGGTGGGGTGAATTTTTGGTTCTTAATTCTTAATTTTGAATTGCCCCCGCCCGCCCGGCCAGATCCAAGATTCAAGATGCAAGATTCAAGATGCGAGATTCCCCGCCCACCCTAGGACAGGGAGCAAGGAACAAGGAACAAGGAACAGCCCCCGCCCAGCCGAGCCCGAGCCCGCTTGTCACGGCGTAGCCGCAGGCGAAGCCGGAAGCCCGTTACCGTTCCCGAACGAAGAACAAAGAACGAAGAACGAAGAACGAAGACCCCCGCCCGCCCGGGGCATCTTTGTAGCGCAGGCGTCTCGCCTGCATTCGTGGGTTGGATTGAGGAGAGAGCTGCAGCCGGGGCGGCTGCGCTACAAAAATGTCGCCGGCGGCTTTGTGGGGGGGTCTTGACAAACGGTCGTGGCGATCCCATATTCAAGTTACGGAACGAACGTTCGATTTATAATTCAAGGGGGGATATGGCCTCCAACGGTCGCCAGGCTCAGAGATCAGAGGCCGCCACGGCGCGGGTCCGCGAGGCTGCCCTCGAGCTGTTCTCCACCCAGGGCTACGGCGCCACCTCCATGCGACAGATCTCCGAGACGAGCGGCGTCTCCCTCGGCAACCTCTACCACCACTTCGGCAACAAGGAAGCCATCTTCCAGGAGCTCATCGACGAGTACTGGGGTCTGTTGACCGATCCGAAGGACGAGCTCCAGCAGCTCTTCGAGCGGGCCCAGTTCCCCGACGATCTCGAGGAGATGGCCGCCATCATCGAGCGGTCGGTGGCCTCGAACGCGCCATACATCCTGCTGATCTTTATCGACGTCATCGAGTTCAAAGGCGTGCACATCCGGACCTTCTACGAGGGCATGCGCGAGCGCTTCGAAGCCGCCTACGGCGCGAGCTTCAGAAAACGCAAGCTCGAGGGAAGCCTGGGCGATCCGGACCCAGTGGTGGCCGTGATGCTGGCCACCCGGTGGCTGTTCTACTTCTACACCGTGGAAATGTGTTTCGGCGTGCCCATGCACTTCGGCATGAGCCCCGATGAGGCTGTTACCGAGTTCATTCGCATTCTTCGCTATGGGGTGCTGCCCCGGTCCGGCACAGCGCCGGTCCGAAAGGCACTCGATGCCGCGAAGGCAACCTGACAGGGAGGGAGATTATGTCGCGATTCAGTTTTTCGAGGAACGGAGGATGGCCGGCTTTGGCCGCGGTGCTGCTGCTCGTGGCCGCGTCCGCGTCGGCCCAGGTGTCCACGGGAACCATCGAGGTGGTGACCAATGACCAGGACGGTGCGGGTTTTCCGGGCGTGACGGTTCAGGTTGTGAATCCTGACACCGGCATGCAGCGGGTGGTCGTGGCCGACGGTTCGGGCGTCGCCAGTTTCCGCGCAATGCCGCCCGGGACATACGAAGTCAGCGCGAACATCGACGGGTATGCCCCGGCTCTCAAGGAGGGCGTGGTCGTTCGCCTGGGACAGACGCAGAAGCTGGTCTTTTCCATGCAGTTTCAGGTGTCGGAAACGATCACCGTCACCGCCGAGGTGCCGGTGGTGGACGTGCTCAAGACCGACTCGTCCACCAACGTGACCCCGGAGATGATCATGGACCTCCCGGTGCCGTCCCGTGAATTCGAACGGTTGGCCTACATCGCGCCTGGCGTCCAGCGCGAACGCGGCGGCTTCCGATTCATCCAGAACGCTCCGGTGATCGGTTCCTCCGGCAACGCTTCGAACAACTCATTCATGGTGGACGGCGTGGACCTCACCGACCAGGCCCTCGGTCTGTCGCGGACCCGGTTCTCCCAGGATGCGATCCGGGAATTCCGGGTGGTGACGGCGCGCTTCGATCCCGAGATGGGCGGTTCGCCCGGCGGCGCCCTCAACGTGGTGACCAAATCCGGCACCAACGATCTGCACGGCTCGGTCTTCGGTTTCTACCGGGATGCGGATCTGCGGGAGACCGGCGCCCTCGAGCAGTCCAACGATGATTTCAATCGCTACCAGGTGGGATTCACCATCGGCGGGCCATTTAAAAAGGACAAGGTCCACTACTTCCTGTCCTACGAGTACATCAACGAGGACACCGTAACCCTGTTCCGGCCCGGTGGCGCCTTTGTGGACGACGCGACCGACTATCCTCAGGGATTCAACCAGAGCCTGGTCATGGGCGGCCTCGACTTCCAGATGGGCAAATCGGCGTCGGCCTTCCTGAAGGGGTACTACGAGGACTTCAGCCTCGAGAACTTCCGCGTCGGCGGCGTCCAGGACATCTCCAACGGGCAGCAGTTGAACCGAGAGAACTGGAACTTCACCCTCGGGCACACCGCGGTCTTTGATGATGGCAATAAGCTCAACGAACTGCGAATGCAGTACGGCAACCGCTACTATTTCGAGCCCACCAACTCGGACGACCTGGAGGAGTGGTTCTCCAACGGTACGACTCTGAGGATCGGCGCAAACATCGTTGGTGACATTCTCGGCGACGGGAATTTCTTTGAAGTCCGCGACACCTTCACCTGGCATGTGGGCGGCGCCCACAACAGCCAGGACATCAAGGTCGGTGGCGGCTGGTATCACATCAAGGACCGGTCGGACATCCCGGTTTACCAGGAGGGGCTCCTGGTCTACGCCACCGACGACCGCAGCATTCCGCTGGTCTACGGCTATGGCGAAGGCTCGGCGGACATCACCAAGGAGACCGATATCCTGAGCTTCTGGTTCAACGACGACTGGCGGCCCACGCCCACCCTGACCTTGAGCCTCGGTCTGCGCTATGACGTGGACACCCAGGGCAACAACCCGGACTTCTCAGCCTCGCCGCTGGTGGGTCCGCGAACGGTGGACGAGAACAACTTCCAGCCCAGGGTCGCCTTCAGCTGGGATCTCGGTGGCAGGGGCAAGAGCGTGGTTCGTGGCGGTGTCGGCGTCTTCACTGGCCGCTACCTGCTGGTGCCGTCTTTTTCCGAGCTGCAGCAGAACGGGACGACCGGTCGAATCCTGAGGAGCAACCTCAGCGGATTGGCCCTCGGTCTGCCGCCGGAGTTCTGGCTGGACCCCAACGACCCGGAGAACACCGGCATTCCGCTGCCCATCGACGCCACCCTGTTGGTGGACAGCCTGAAGGCCCCCCAGTCCACCCAGGCCAGCCTCGGCTTCACCCAGGCGCTCGGCAACAGCGGACTCTATGTTGATCTCGAGGGTCTGTACGTGGAGGGCAAGAACGAGATCTTTGTTCGCGACCACAACTGGAACGGCAACGACGACCCCGGCCGCCCCAACTCCGACTACAACCAGATCAACAAGTACGGCAATGACGGCCACTCGAAGTACTACGCCGGGATCTTGAGCTTCAACGGCACCTTTGGCGCCGGCCATCTGGTGACCTCATCGGTCACGTGGGCGGAGAAAAAGAATCTGTCGGACGATTTCAGCCCGGTCTTCCCTTTCGGCTATCCCAACGATCCGGCCGATCCCGAGGGTGAGTGGGGCTACAGCCGCGGTCACGAGGATCTCCGCTTCGTGCTGTCGGGCGTCTTCCGGCTGCCGGCCAACTTCAGCCTCGGTGCGACCTATATCTACGGATCGGGTCAGCCGTGGAATCGGGCCGTCGGCGTCGACGTCAACGGCGACGGCAAGAACGCCGACCGGTTGCCGGGCGTGGACCGCAACAGCGAGGACGGACCGTCGTTCTCCCAGTTCAACCTGCGGGTGACGTGGACCCTGCCCATCGGGGACGGCGGTCTCGACATCATCGGCGAGGCCTTCAACCTGTTCAACACCACGAACTACGACGTGAATTCGATCGACAATTTCGAGTACACCTCGTACCCAACCTTGGCCAACCCCGATTTGCCGGCCATCGAGAATACGAACTTCGGCGAGTACCGGGGAACCCTGCAGCCACTGGAGATCCAGTTGGGCATGAGGTACCGGTTCTGACGAAGACAAGAAGACAATTCGGCACAACCCCGGGGGGTTCATCCCCCGGGGGCCTGCCGGTGAGAAGTGAATAGCGAATAGTGAATAGCAATCTGCAATCTGTAATTTGCAATCTGTAATTTGAAATGAGTGGCGGGGAGGGTCGGCGCCCCGATCCTTGGAGGAGTATTCAATGATCGAGACGGGATTGAAGGACAAGGTCGTCATCGTCACCGGGGCGGCGGCAGGTATCGGCAAGGCCACCGCGGTGCGATTCGCCGAGGAGGGCTGTCGGGTGGCGGCCTGGGACATCAGCGGTGACAACGCCGCAGCGGTGGTCTCGGAGATCGAGGCCGCCGGCGGCAAGGGCCGATTCCAGACCGTGAACGTGGCCGACGCCGAGGCCGTGAACGCCGCGGTTGCCGAGTTGGTGGATGCATGGGGTGGTATCGATGTTGTTGTAAACAACGCCGGCATCGTGCGCGACGCACAGCTGGTCAAGTTCAAGGGCGGTGAGGTGGTGGCCACCATGAGCGACGAGCAGTGGGATGCCGTCATCGGGGTCAACCTGCGCGGCGTCTTCAACTGCACACGGGCGGTGGTGCCCCACCTGATCGCTGGTGGCGGTGGATCGATCCTCAGCACCAGTTCGGTGGTGGGGCTTGACGGCAATTTCGGACAGACAAACTATGTGGCCACCAAGGCGGGCGTCATCGGGATGACCAAGACCTGGTCGCGGGAGCTGGCCAAGTTCAACATCCGCGCCAACGCGGTGGCCCCCGGATTTGTCGCCACCGAGATCCTGCAGTCCATGCCGGACAAGATCCTCGATGCCATGAAGGCCCGGACCCCCCTTGGTCGGATGGGCGAGCCGCGGGACATCGCCAACGCCTACGTCTGGCTGGCATCGGACGGGGCGAATTGGATCACCGGCCAGACCTTGCGGGTCGATGGTGGATTGGTGGTCGGGACGTAGGCATGGCGGAGAATGTGAGAAGGAGAGAAGGAGGAAGTCTGGATTATTCACCCGACCGACTCGAAGACTCGATTGGGCTGAGGAACTTCTCACACTTCTCACCGACCCTCACCTTCTGACGCCGGCGCGGGAGGCGGTATGAACCGATACGCAACGATTGTTTCGACGGGGCGGTACATCCCCGAGATCGAGGTCCATAACGACGTGCTGCGCGAGCGGTTCGCTCACATCCCGGACTTTGTGGACAAGATGGAGGAGTCGTCCTCGATCCTGACCCGTTGGTGGGCGCCGGACGATTGGGCGACATCGGATGTGGCGCTGCCGGCGGCGCAAAAAGCGCTGGAGAAAGCCGGCCGCAGACCAGAGGACGTGGACCTCGTCATCGTCGGCACGGACTCGCCCGACTACATCACGCCGGCCACCTCGGTGGTGCTGCAACACAAGCTCGGCGCGGTCAACGCGGGCACCTTCGACGTGGGCTGCGCCTGCGCCTCGTTTCCCACCGGATTGGCCATCGGGTCCGGGTTGATCGCGACCAACCCGAATCTGAAGACCGTGCTGGTGGTGGGCGTGTATCTGATGCACAAGCTGGCGGCGCCGGACGACCCGATGATCTTCTTCTACGGCGATGGCGCCGGGGCGGCGGTGCTCGAGCCGGCCGACAGCCCGGGCTTCGTGTCGTCGGCCTACCGGGCGGATGGCGCTTACCAGGGGCACTGGGGCATCTATTCGGGGGCCACCTTCGAGCCGGCCACCGTTGAGTCGGTGACCGATGGGCGGACCACGGTCCGGATGATCGAACGCTATCCCCCCGAGGTCAACCACGAGGGCTGGCCCAAGGTGGTGCGCGAGCTGGCCAAAAACGGCGGCTTCCGGGTGGAGGAGATCGACTTCACCATCTTCACCCAGGTGCGCAAGCCGTCCATCGAGCTGGTGATGGCCGACCTCGGCCTACCCATGAGCCGGACCCACACGGTGATGGAGAAATGGGGCTACACAGGATCGGCCTGTGTGCCCATCGCACTGGATGACGCCCTGGAGTTGGGCAAGATCTCATCGGGCGATCTGGTGGCCTTCGTGGGATCCGGGGTGGGTTACAACCAGGCGGGCGCGGCGTTCAGGATGCCGTGAGCCGCCGCCCGGCCAGATGCGAGATGCAAGATGCAAGATGCAAGATGCCCGACCCGCCGGACGGAGGGAAGGAACAGGGAGCAAGGAGCAAGGTCGTGAATTTTGAGTTTTGAATTCTCAATTTTGAATTGCCCGCCGCCCGCCCGGAGCATCGTTGGAGCGCAGGCCTCCGGCCTGCATTCTTGCGTTGAACGAAGCCTAAAAGTGCAGCCGAGACGGCCGCACCACAAAGGCGACGATCGATTGTGCAAGGGACCGGGGAGGATTGCAGAATTGAGAATTCAGAATTTGAGCTATTTTGGGGACAGGTCACGGAGATGGCGAACGACACGCAGGTTGCGGGGAGGAGGGTGACGGCCTACGATCGTCGGGTCGTGGAGCCGTGCTCGCCATCGACCCGACCTAATTCACCAACGATACGGAGCTGAAGCATGGACACGCGCACCAAGACAATGCTGAAACTGGCCGTGATCTTCGGCATCCTGGTCATCGTTGTGCCCATCGTCGTGGGCGCGTGGCTGATGCTGAAAAAGCCGCTGAAGGTGGACGCCTGGATGAGTCGGCTGGCCCTCGGCCGCAACGGATTCGAGACCATCTCGATTGAAACCACCGCCGGCGAGATGACGGTGTGGCAGGGCGGCAGCGGGCAGCCCATGGTGCTGCTCCACGGGGCTGGCGACCAGGCCGGGGCCTGGGCCCGGGCCGTCGCGCCGCTGGTGGCGTCCTATCGGGTCATCATTCCCGATCTGCCGGGCCACTGGAATTCAGATCCCGACCAGGGTCCGCTGGGGATCGACCAGGTGCTGGACGGTGTGGCGGCGGTGATGGACGAGTGTTGTTCCTCGGAGCCGGCCATCGTGGTGGGCAACTCCATGGGGGCGTGGGTCGCTTTTCTTTACGCGGTGGAGCACCCCGAACAAATCGAGCGCCTGGTGGCGGTCAACGGCGGCCCGGTGCGCGAGGATGATCCCAGGGTCAATCTGTTCCCAAAGAACCGCGACGAGGCCCGCGAGACCATGAAGGGCCTCATGGGCCCGAACACCCTGTTGCCGCCCAACTTCGTGCTCGATGATGTGGTTCGTCACGCCGCGCGCGGACCGGCGGCTCGGCTGGCCGAGTGGTTTGCCGAGGTGGGGCCGGCGGCTGAGGCTTTTGTCCTCGATGGCCGGCTTGACGAGGTCGCGGTGCCGGTGGATCTGGTGTGGGGCGATGCCGACGAGTTGTTTGATCTGGACTATGCGCAGCGGCTGCTGGAAGGGGTGCCGGCGGTGCGCATGACCCCGATCAAGGACTGCGGCCACGTGCCCCACCGGGAGTGTCCGGATCGGTTCCTGAAGGCGCTCACGGCGGCTCTCGCTCAGCCGCCGCCGGAACCGAAGGCGCCGGCCGAAGTCTCCGAGCCGGCCGAGGATACAGGAGGGGAGACGTGATCCACGCGGACATCCTCGGCGAACGCGCCGGGCTGTCGCCGGAGAGGACCGCGGTCGTGATGGCGTCCGACGGCAGCCGCTACAGCTATGCCGAGCTCGACACACGCGCCATCGGCTGCGCGCGAATGTGGCTCTACGGGCTCGGGCTGCGGCCCGGTGAACGGGTGGGAATCCTGGCGGGCAACCGGCTCGAGTTTCTCGACGCCTTCTTCGCCGCCGGCAAGAGTGGGGTGGTGCTGGTACCGCTCAACACCCGCCTGACCGTCCCCGAATTGGAGTTCATCATCCGCGACTGCTCGCTGCGGGCTGTGCTTTATGCCGAGGAACACCGGGAAAGCGTCCGCCGTCTGCGAAGCCGGGTGGACGTGGCCCACTGGATTGCGCTCGACGAACCCGCCGAGCCCGGAGATCAGGACTATTCCGACCTGGTGATGACCCGCGGCGCCGGCAGTTCGGTGCGCCGGAAGTGCCGGCCGGAGGACCCCTTCTGCCTGCTCTACACCTCCGGTACAACCGGTCGTCCCAAGGGGGTGGTGACACCGCACCGACAGGTGGCGTGGAACGCCTACAACACCGCGGTCTGTTGGCAGTTGACCGATTCCGACTGCAGCCCGATCTTCACCCCGCTCTACCACGCCGGGGGGCTCGGGGCCTTCCTGACCCCCATCATGCTGGTGGGCGGAACCGTGGTGATCCACGCGGCCTTCGACGCGGCCGAGGTGTGGCGGACCATCGCTGAGGAGAAGTGCACGGTGGTGCTCGGGGTGCCGACGATCTGGAAGATGCTTGCCGAGGCGCCCGAGTTCGAAACGGCCTCGCTCGACCACGTGCGCTGGTTTATTTCCGGCGGAGCGCCGCTGCCAAAACACCTGATCGAGGTCTACCGGGAGCGCGGGGTGGTGCTCCGGCAGGGCTACGGTCTGACCGAGGTCGGGGTCAACTGCTTCACCATGACCGATGAAGAGGCGTACGCGAAGGCCGGATCCATCGGTCGGCCGCTCATGTTCACCGAGGCGCGGATCTCCGACGAGGCAGGGCAGGAGGCCCCTGCCGGAGATGTGGGCGAACTCTGGTTCCGTGGTCCCCACGTCAGCGCGGGGTACTGGAACAATCCCCAGGCCACGGCGGAGGCCCTCGATCGCAAGGGGTGGTTCCACACCGGCGACATGGCGAAGCAGGATGAGGACGGATTTTTCTATATCGCGGGCCGGTCCAAGGACATGTTCATCTCCGGCGGCGTCAACGTCTATCCGGCGGAGATCGAAAACCAGTTGCTGCAGCATCCGGATCTCCAGGACGCCGCGGTGGTGGGCGCGCCGGACGAGACCTGGGGCGAGATGGGCGTCGCCTTCGTCGTGATGGGTGCTGGCGCTGCGTTCGACCCTGATGCCCTGACCACCTTTTTGGGAAGCCGGCTGGCGCGGTACAAGATTCCCAAGAGGTTTGTCGAGCTCGACGAGCTGCCGCGGACCGCCTACGGCAAGGTCGTTAAAGCGGACCTGGTGGAGTCGCTGAGGGTTGGGAAACGTGACGAATGACTGTGAGGACCTCGAATTGCGATTGAATTACGAATTACAGATTACAGATTACAGATTGCAGATTGCAGATTGCAGATTGCATATTCCCCCGCCCGACCGGTACGGGCTGAGGGGAGAGAATTGATCACCAATTTATTTAACAATCATCATTTAACCGTAATGGAGGGTCTCGAGTGAACAAGAAACTGTACATTGCTGCGTACCACCAATCCGTCTTCGGCAAGCTCTTCGATATGACCGTGCCGCAGATCGTGGACAATTCGATCAGCGAGGTCTGCGCCGAGATCGACGCCGATCCCGCAGCCATCGACGTTGCCTCGATTGGAGCCACCTGCAACTTCTCGCTCAACGAGCAAGGGCTGCTCGCAGGCCTGGTTGCCATGACCCCGGGCCTCGGCGCCAAACCCATCGAAGCGGTGGAGAACGCGTGCGCGTCGGGCGGCCAGGCGATCGTTTCGGTGGCCCAGAAGCTCCTCCTCGGGATGGGTGAGGTTGGTCTCGCGGTGGGCTTCGAGAAGATGCGCAACGACGAGGGCAAGATGGACGGCGCGCTGATCGGCAAAGTGTTGGGCTACTTCTCGCATCCGAAGGAGCGTGAGGGCAAGGTCTATGTCTTCCCCCATCTCTTCGCCGAAGTGATGCGCGACTACATGGATGCCCACGGCGTGAGCGAGCGTGATCTGGCGGTCATTTCGACCCAGGAGTACGCCAACGGCAACCACAACCCCTACGCCCAGATGCGCAAGATCCAGGTCACGCTCGACGAAGCGGCGACACCCGAGGGACGTAACCGTTATATCGTCGAGGGCCTCCCGCTCAAGACCTATGACTGCTCCCAGATCACCGACGGCTACGGGGCCCTGATTTTGGCAACCGAAGAGGGCCTGGCGCGGCTCGGCGTGTCAAAGGCCGATTGCGTCGAGCTTGCTGGCTTCGGCCAGGCGACCGATCCACTCATGAAGGCAGATCGCGACGTTCTCAAACCTGAGGGTGCTTTCAGGGCCATGAACACCGCCTACGAGATGGCCGGCGCCGGTCCGGATGACGTCAACGTGGCGGAGATCCACGACTGCTTCACGGTGATGGGCGCCATCGGCACCGAGGTCATCGGAAAAGCCGGATACGGAGAGGGCGCACGCTACTGGGTCGAGGGCAAGGCCGCACCGGATGGCGAGTGCGGCATCAACACGTCTGGCGGCCTGATCGCCAAGGGGCACCCGGTGGGAGCCACCGGAATCGCCATGATCGGCTGGTCGGCCTGGCAGCTGCTCGGCAAGGTGCCCACGGAGCTCCAGGTGGCCAACCCCAGGATGGCTGCGACCTTCAACATCGGCGGACCGATCTGCGCATCGGTCTGTACGGTCCTTCGCCGCGCCGACTGACATCGGACGGCGAATTTTGGGTTTTGAATTCTCAATTTTGAATTGCCCCCGCCCGCCCGGGTCGGTCCGGGTCGGGTGGGGGGAACTCAAAACTAAGAACTGAGAATTAAAAACTGAGACCTGAGAATCTTGAAATCTGAATCGCCCCAACCCCCCGGATTGGCTGGGGGTGGGCGGGGGCCAATTCAAAACTAAAAATTGAGAATTTAGAATTCCTGGGGAGGGAGGGTCGTGATGAGTGACATCGTTCCGGATCGTAGTGGTCATCTGGACGTGGACGGCCAGAAGGTGTGGTGGGAGTACCACGGCGACGGAAGCCGGGAGGCGGTCTGTCTGCTCAACGGCCTGGCCATGCACACCAAGGCCTGGTACGGCTTCCTGCCCATGCTCACCGACAGCTATGACGTGATTCTGTTCGACTTTCTGGGTCAGGGCCAGTCGTCGCAGGAGGACGTGCCCTACTTCATCCCGGAGTTCGCTCGCTACTTGACGCTGATCATGGACGAGGTGGGGGTGGAGAAGGTCCACCTGATGGGCATCTCCTACGGTGGGTTCATCGCCCTCGATTTCGCCAGGATGTACCAGGAGCGGCTCTACACCATGACCCTGTCGGGCATCCTGCTGAGCCACGAGACCCTCTTCCAGATGTACCAGGACATCTCGCTCCGCTTCTACACCGGGTCCGAGGAGGCCTTCGAGCTCTACACCCACTACATGTACGAGAAGATCTTCGGTGAGGACTTCGCGGCGACCATACCGCCGGAAAACCTGGCTGCCATGCGGCAGCGTTTCTACGATCGCTACATCGACAACCGGCACTGTCTGATCCGGTTGACCGAGGCCCAGAATCCCTTCTTTGGAGAGCTCGACGACAACCTGCCCCAGTACCGTGCGATCGAGACACCCACGTTGATGATCGTCGGCGAGCAGGACCGTGCGATCCCGCTGTGGCAGCAGCGCAAGATCTACGAGCTTTTGCCCAACACCCGATGGGAGGAGGTACCGGGCTGCGGTCACGTGGTATATCTCGAAAAACCGAAGGAGTTCTTCGGGATGATTCGGGACTTCATGGCGGCGAAGTCACTTGATTTCGATGTGGACGAGCCTGCGGAGTAGATTGCGAATTACGAATTGTTCGATGAGGAATAGACTCGCCCCCCTCCGGAGGACAATTGTGGAGCGGCCGCCCCGGCCGCAAACCAGGTCTGGTGTTGTAGCGCAGCCGTCCCGGCTGCAATTCTGGCCTCGACTGATCGAGCAAATGCAGGCCAGAGGCCTGCGCTACAAAGGCTGGTGAAAGGGCTCGGAAATGGCTGATCGGGAAGTTCTTTATTTCCAGGTGGACGGCAAGGGCGAGCCGCTGGTTCTGTTCAACGGCATCGCCATGAGCGCCCCCAGCTGGGAGTCGTTGGCGGTGCCGTTGGCGCGCGACTACCGGGTCATTCGATTCGACTTCAGGGGCCAGCTCATGTCCGGTGGGGCGGCGCCGGCCAATGTGGCCGAGCACGCCGCCGATGTGTTGGCCCTGTTCGACCATCTGGAAATCGACCGGGCCCACCTGGTGTCCACCTCCTTTGGAAGTGCGGTGGCGACACTGGTGGCGGCGGGTTGGCCGGATCGCACGCGGTCGCTGATCTCCATCGCGTCTGCCGACGCCTTCGACGATGTCATGGCGAAAGAAGTGGCCCGGTGGCGGCAGGGTTGTGTCGACTCTTTGACGAGCGGCGACCGTGGACTCATCTTCGACGTACTCGAGCCCGTGGTGTACTCCCCGGCCCACATCGCGTCCCACTCAGAGGAGCGGGCGCTTCGGAGGAGTCAGATCGCCGGTCTCCCGGAGAGCTGGTTTCACGGTCTCATCGGCCTGTTGGACTCCACACCGAGCGTGGTTCTCGCCAACGAACTGGGCCACGTGAGCTGCCCGGCCCTGATCGTCGCGTCGGAGCTGGACGGATTCATCCCGCTGGAACGCACGCGGGCTCTGGCCGAGGCCATTCCCGGAGCGCGCTTCGAGATCATCGAGGGCGCCGGTCACGCGGTGGTCAACGAGCAGCCGGAACGCTTGGTCGAGTTGTGCCGGGAGTTCCTCGCAGGCGTCAATTCTCAGTGTTGAATTCTCAATTCTGAAGTGGGTGCCGCCCACCCAGCCAGGAGCAATAGGCAGGGAGCAAGGAACACCGCCCGCCCACCCATTGCGAATTGCGAATTGCAGATTGCAGATTCCCCCGCCCATTGGGAGGGTGGGGGGCGCCGTGAGCGGGCGTGCCGTCCTCACGCGCGCCGCGAACGCGCTCACCCGGTGCCAGGCACCGTCGAAATCGAGTCGTAGTACGAGGTCGACACATCTGCGGCGGTGCCTGGCACCGACTTCCTCGCCTGCATTCGTGCGCTGAATCAGGGCCAGAATCGCAGCCGGGACGACTGCGCTACCAAGACGTTCCGGGAGGGTGGTGGGGTCTTCGTCCTTCGTTCTTCGATCTGTGACCGAGCACGGGGAAGACCGTGTACTGGTATCGTAATCGTCATGGATCGAGAACAACGGGCGATGGAACTGTTCGAACGGGCCGTGGAACTGCACGGGCCCGAGCGCGAACTCTTCCTCGACCGGGAATGCGCCGACGACGGTGAGCTCCGCCGGATCGTGGAGGCCCTGCTCGAGGGAGAGGATTCGACCATCGATGTGTCGAGGGTCATGGCGAAGCCTGTACCCCCGCCGCCGCCTCCCACAGCCGAGACAAAGGAGTTCTCGGCGGGAGATGTCTTCGCCGACCGCTACCAGATCATCTCGCTTCTGGGACGAGGCGCCATGGGGGAGGTCTACCGAGCTCACGACACCGTGCTCGACGTCCCGGTGGCCATCAAGTTCGTGCTCGGCTACCGGCCCGATCTGCGGGAGCGGCTGCTCAAGGAAGTGCGGCTGTCGCGGGAGGTCACCCATCCGGCGGTATGCCGGGTCTTCGACGTCGGTAGCGAGGGCGATCGGCTGTACTTCACCATGGAGTACGTCGATGGAGAGGACCTGGCGTCGTTGTTGTCCCGCATCGGACGGCTGCCGTCGGACAAGGTGGTGGACATTGCCAATCAGACCTGCGGCGGCCTCGCCGCGGCCCACGCGAAGGGTGTCATTCATCGCGACCTCAAACCCGCCAACATCATGATCGACGGCGAGGGTCGGGTTCGAATCACCGATTTTGGAATCGCTGTGACCAAGGAGGATGACGACCGCGACGGGATCGCGGGCACTCCCGCCTACATGGCGCCGGAGCAGCTCAACCCGGACGGCGAAGTGGGTCCGACCGCCGATCTCTACGCCACAGGACTTGTGCTTTACGAGCTCCTCACCGGAGAGAAGCTCTTTAAAGAGTCGGGGTTCACCGAGATCTTCCGAGCCAAGATGCGAAACAGACCGTCCCCGCCTTCCGAGTTGGTGGACGGCGTGGACCCGCAGCTCGAGCGCGTCATCATGAAGGCCATCTCCCGCGCGCCCGAAGATCGGCCGCCATCGGCTCTGGCCATGGCCGCCGAGCTGCCGGGTGGGGACCCGCTGGCCATGGCGGTGGAGGTGGGCGCACTCGTCAATCCGGAGATCGTGGCCGCTGCCACAATCGATCGGCCATTCAAACGATCCAGCCCCTGGCTGTTGGTCGTGGTGCTTGCCGCCCTGCTCGCCGGTGTTCTGGTGCTCGCCGAGCCGTCGGCGGTCTTAGAAGGCGTGGGTCGTTTCAAGGCGCCGGAGGTGCTTGCAGACCAATCGGAACGGTTGCTGGATGATCTCACTCTCGGGGACGGTTCGAGTGCGGCCGATTGGGGTTTTCTGGACAACGTGGCTGCCGCGGATCCAGTGGACCGGGTTCTGTTCTGGTATCGCCAAGAGGGAACCCGGCCGCTACCGGATTTCGTGGCGCGGGCCTTCGATACCGGAGGATTGTTCGGACAGTTTGATCGTGCCGAGGCGATCACAAGGGAGCCGCTCTTCGTGATGCTCGACCCCACCGGTGAACTGGTCTTTTTAAATGTCGGGACGTCCTTCGGCTCGAGGGTCGGTGGAGTGGTGGGCAACTCGGAGGATTTTGACTGGTCACTGCTCCTCGAGCCGGCGGGCCTCCAGGGGGTCGAGCTGGTGCCGGATCTCCAGGCCGTCCTGCCGGTTGCCTCCGACGAGCGGGCGGCGTGGACGGCAGACGATCCGAGGCGGCCGGGGGCGACGATCCACGTCCAGGCCGCCTCGTTCGAGGGCCTGCCGGTCTACTTTGCGGCGGAGGCGGTGGATCAGGAGTCGCCGGCACGACACGAGCAGCTGCGGCGCCGGGCGAGGTTGGAGCGATGGGTTCGAGCCCCGTTGTATCTGCTGATCGTTCTGGTGGCCTTCGCCCTTGGCGCTTACTCCATCGTGCACGACCGAAGCGATCTGAGGAGAGCCGGCGTGCTGGCGGCGGTGGTGCTCGTGGTGGGACTGCTGGCGGCGGCCCTGTCTGCCGGCCGGCCGGAGCACCCGCTGGTTTCGTCCGGCATGACTCTGCTCGGTTTTGTGGTGGATATCTGTCTGGGAGCGTTGGCGGTGGGCCTGTGTTACGTCGGGCTCGAACCCCTGGTTCGTCGCTACCGACCGCAGGCCCTGATCGCCTGGAACCGATTGCTCGCGGGCGATGTCATCGACAGGTCGGTGGGATACGGCCTGCTGGTCGGCGCGCTGGCGGGGACGGTCCTGGCGATGGCGGTGGAGGTGGATCGGATCGTCGTCGCGGCTTTTGGTATGGACCCGACCTGGGGCTTTTTGGGCGCGGATCAGCTCAACGCGACCGTGGGCCTCGGTTCCATGCTGGCCGCCGCGCTGGGGCAGGTTGAAGGTGCCATTGTTGGTGGACTGCTGTCGGCGGTGCTCTTCGCCCTGCTGAGCCGGTGGCTGAAGCCGCGGTGGCTGGCGTGGGGCGCCTTCGCCGGTCTGATCGCGTTGAACTTCGGCATCGAACGCGGCACCCATATGCCGTTGTCCATCGCCACCCTCGGGGTGGTCGGTGGCGCGATGGTGCTCGTCCTGCTCTACCGGTTCGGTCTTCTGACCCTGGTGGCAGCGTTGCTCGCGTGCGGTCTACTGACCGCATTCCCCATGACCACGGTGCGCGGTGCGTGGTTCGCCCAGGGTGGCTACCTGGCCATCGGACTGGTGCTCGTGCTCGGTCTGGTGGGGGCGCTGGTCGCAGTCCTCGGCCGCGCCGTGGAGCGCTATGCCGACCGACCGATCTAGATCAAATATCGAAGAACGAAGACTCCCCGCCCGCCCTTTGAAAATTGCGAATTGCGATATTGCGAATTGGCCCCCACCCACCCGGATCGACATTGTGGAGCAGGCCTCCGGCCTGCAGTCTTGCTTTGAATCGAAGCGAGCGATGCAGCCGAGACGCCTGCGCTACAAACCACACACGATGGGCGGAGTAGGGTATCCTCTGTGGTACCAACCACGGGAGGTGAAAAATGAATGCGAAGGTCCGGCTGAGTCTGTTGGCGTGTTGTGTTCTGGCGGTGGCGGTCGTCGCGACATTTGCCGTGGCGACCAGCGAAGATGCGTCGAGTTCGGATGCGGTGGCGGCGGACAGGTGTTGTTTCACCAATCCGCGATACTCCGGTGTGTGCGAGGTCGCGCCCGGGGAAGGCGAAACCTGCTCCAGTATTCTCGGCTACCTCAACAATCCGAACAGTTCCGGCAAGGCCTACTGTGGCGGTACAGCGGTTCGTGGGGGATGGTCGCAGGTGGCCTGCGAGTGACGGACAGGCGGTGTGCGCTGCGGGGCTCCTGGTATCGATCTGTCGAGGAGGGGATGCGGTGTTTCCGGTCACCTTGACGGTCGTTTCCGGGACGGGAACGAAAGCGGGAGCCAGAGAGTTTCGTTGCGGTATCGATGGGCTGCAGGTATCATCTGTCGGTCACATCCAATCGGTGGAGGAGAGAGCTGATGGCTGAGAAAAACTGCGGGCTGAAACTCGGTGCGATGGTCGTGGGGCTGTTGCTGCTCCTGTCGGGTTCGACGGCGTGGGCGCAGGGCGCCGACAGCGACGATTGGAGAGAGGTGGAGCGGGAGGCCAAAAGGCTGAGGCGCGATGAAATCGCGGACCAGGGTCTGGAGAGGCTCCTTGCCACCAGCATCAAGTCAGATACGCTTTTCGACAAGGCCTACGGTTGGGCGGCGTTCCGGAGCATGAAGGCCGCATTTGTCTTCTCCGGAGGCGGAGGCAACGGTGTCGCGGTGGACAAGGAGACCGGCGAGCGCTTCTACATGAAGATGGCGACAGCGGGCGTCGGGTTCGGCATCGGCGGCCAGTCCTACGACCTGATCTTCTTCTTTCAGGACAAGGGCTCGTTCTACAACTTCGTGGAGAACGGCTGGCAGGCCGACGCCGGGGCGCAGGCCGTCGCCGGCGTTGAGGGTGCCAACGCCCAGACGACATTCACCAACGGCATCGCGATCTACCAGCTCACCAAGGGCGGCCTGATGGCCAGTGCGGATATCGCCGGAACCAAATATTGGAAGAACAAGAAGCTGAATAAGACGGTGGATTAAGAACCCAGCCGCTTTGTCCGCGGTTTGCGGCGTGCGGCACGACCAGAATGAGGAGTTGGACGATGAAATTGGTGTTGCGTTCGTTGGTAGTTGTCATGACCGTGGTGGGCTTTTTAGCTCCGACCGGTTCGGCCCTCGCCGAGGACAGCTGGGAGGACCTCGATCAAGCCGCCAAGCGGGCCAAGATCGACGAGACGGCCGATAAGACCTTGAAGGACGTGGTCTCGGACCACGAAAAGGCCAGCGCGCTCTACAAGGACGCGTATGGATGGGCAGCCTTCGACAACCTCAAGATCGCCTTCGGATTCTCCGGTGGGGGCGGCCACGGTGTTGCGGTGAACAAGAAGTCCGGTGCCCGGACCTACATGAAGATGGGGACTGTCGGAGTTGGCTTTGGTATCGGCGGCAAGAAATACCAGGTGTTGTTCCTGTTCCAGGACGAGAAGACCTTTAACAACTTCGTCGAGAAAGGTTGGCAGGCCGATGCCTCCGCCAGCGCGCAGGCCGGTGGGACCGGCGCCGGCGCCCAGACCGGCTTTGTCAACGGCATCGCAATCTACCAGATCTCAGACAAGGGTTTGATGGCGAACGCCGACGTCGCCGGCACCAAGTACTGGCAGAACGACAAACTCAATTAGGCATTCTATTTTTGCCTGAGTTATTCAAACGCGCCGCCGATGGGCGGCGCGTTTTGTATCTACCGGTGATAGGGTGTTGGAGATGAAAACTGGAGACAGGGACAGACGGCAGGTCCTGTCCTGGGCCGCCTACGACTGGGCCAACTCGGCCTTCGCCACGATCATCCTGGCGAGCTTCTATCCGATTTTCTTCCGCGATTTCTGGAGCGTAGGTTCAGAAAGCGCAAACATCACCTTCCGGCTCGGCTTTGCCAACTCCATCGCCGGCCTCGCCATCGTCGTCCTGGGCCCGGTCCTCGGCGCCATCGCCGACCGCGGAGGGATGAAGAAGCGGTTCCTATGCGCCTTCCTCATTCTGGGGGTGTCCACCACGGGCGCATTGTTCTGGGTCGCGAAGGGTCACTGGGCGGCGGCGATCGTGCTCTTTGTTTTGGCCAACATCGGCTTCATGGGCGGAAACGTCTTCTATGACGCCCTGATCGTCCTGGTCACCAGCAAGGACCGCTACCACGTGGTGTCGGCCCTGGGTTTCTCTCTGGGATACCTCGGTGGCGGGCTGCTGTTGGCCGGATGTACGGCCATGACCATGTGGCCTGCCAGGTTTGGTCTGGAGAATGCGGCCGACGCGGTTCGTCTGTCGTTTCTGCTGACCGCCGTCTGGTGGGCCGTCTTCTCTATCCCCCTGTTTCTCTTCGTCAAGGAGCGGAAGGTCGACAAAGGTCCAGATCTCGCGGCCGCCGTTCGCGGAGGTCTTGAACAGTTGGTCCAGACCTTCCGAGAGATCCGACAACTCAAGACGGTCTTTCTCTTCCTCGTGGCCTACTGGCTCTA
Organism: uncultured Holophagae bacterium; assembly: GCA_963797055.1. Lineage (GTDB taxonomy): Bacteria > Acidobacteriota > Thermoanaerobaculia > Thermoanaerobaculales > Sulfomarinibacteraceae > FEB-10. The sequence continues at coordinate 77,794 of CAWCOD010000016.1, read as the reverse complement.
CATCGACGGCGTGGACACGATCATTCGGATGGCGGTGGACTACGGCATGGCGCTGGGCTTCGGCCCCAATGGGCTGATCGTGGCCCTGCTCATTACCCAGTTTGTGGGCTTCCCGGCAGCCATCGTCTTTGGCCGGCTGGGGGCGCGTTTGGGTGCGAAGACCGGGATTCTGATCGCCATCGCGGTGTATGTGGGGGTCACATTCTGGGCCTTCTTCATGAGCGAGCAGTGGGAGTTCTACGCCATGGCGGTGACCATCGGGCTCGTCCAGGGGGGCGTCCAGGCGCTGTCGCGTTCGTTCTTCGCCGGCATCATTCCCCAGGACAAATCGGCCGAATTCTTCGGCTTCTACAACATGCTCGGCAAGGCGGCTGCAGTGGTGGGCCCGGTGCTCGTAGGCTGGGTGGGCGTGGTCACCGGCAACCCACGGGCGGGCATCCTGTCGCTGCTGGTCTTGTTCCTCGGCGGCGCGACGCTTCTCTACTTTGTGGATGGGGGGCGTGGAGAGGGTGAGAAGGTGAGAGGGTGAGAAGGTGAGAAGGTGAGAGGGTGAGAGGGTGAGAGGGCCCTCCCGCCCGGATCGCCACATTCCCCTTCTCCCCTTCACTCCTTCTCACCCGGGTGGGTGGCCGGGAGGTTGGGGATGGTTTGTAGCGCAGGCCTCTGGCCTGCAGTCGAGGGTTGAACCGAGGCGAGAGCTGCAGCCGGGACGGCTGCTCCACAATGGCCAGGGCAGCCGGGACGGCTGCGCTACAAAGGCCGGCGGTATTGTCGAGAAGGACTCAGGGCAGAAAAAGGAGCTGACGGTCAGTCAGCGAGCTTCACTCCAGTTTCGCCTTCGAACCACTTGCGCGGTTTGGAAACGTGGAGCTTGCCCTTGCCGTCGGTGATCGATATACCCGTGTCGAGGCCCTTGTACTTGGCGTAGATCCGGCCGTTGGAAGCCTTTGGCACGAGGTGCATCCAGCCTTGGATATTCAGCTTGTCCCCGGTGATCTGAGCGTCGTCGAAGTTCTGGTAGCCGCCTCCGATGTCAACCATCGCCTTCCCGTCCACATTCTTGACGTTCGGCATCAGCGACATCCACTTTGGGGTCTTGACGATGCCTGAGAGCATGGCCACGATCGCCCGCGTGTCGAGCATCCGCAGACGAACCGATCCGCTGGCGGTCAACGGGGCGCCGAAGGTCACGGTTCCATGAGCCAGATCCACGGTGGTCCACCACGGCTCGACGGGCTTCGATTTCTTGGTCGGAGCCAGACCGACGACGTCGGTCAACTTGACAGAGGTGTCTTCGAGCTTGAACCGCTTGGCGTCCAGGTCACCTTCGAGGAGGCTGGCGTTCACCGCGAGGTCGGCGCGCATCGGAGCCCCCATGACCTCGATGGTGATGTCTTCGGCATCCAGATTGACCGTGCCGGACGCCATCCCGTCCGCGTCCACCGAGAGTGTGCTCTCAACCTCTCCGGTTCCCGATCTGAGAGCCACGTCGTCGGTGGATGGAATCAGAACCCCGAGGACGCTGACGTCCTCGATCATGGTCTTGGGGAGCACGATGTCCACCGACGACGGGGGGATGCCGCCGACCAGAGCGAGATCGTTCCACGACGCGTCGAGGGTCAGACCGGTCCCGTCGATTCCCACCTTGGAATTGGACCGATCGACCACCGAGTACCCGTCGAACTCGAGGTGCATGTCGGTGACGTCGGCTCCATCGCCCTTGGTGGTCGAGCCTGAGACCTTGGCCGAGCCCTTGATGTCGAGTTCCATGATCTGCAGGGTGAAGTCGTCTGAGCTGAACGCGTAGGAGCCCTCTGATCGGAGGACGCCGTCGTCGAGGCGGAAGGTCGTGTCGAGGGAGCCCGCGCCAAATGTGGTCAGCCCTGGAACGATCCGGGTCTTCTTGGACACTTTGGGCAAGAAATCTCCGCGAATCGTGAAATCACCCGAAATACCCTGGATAATCTGCGGGAGCTTGGAACCCTTCGCCGGGAACGGCCGCCATTTGGAGTCGACCCGGAGTTCCAGGTTGTCGCTGGCGGGCTCGGAATCGAACAGGAACCGGGCGTTTTTCAAATCGAGCTTCGCCCGCCGGATGTGGATCGCGTCTCGCAGTCTGTAGTTCATACCGCCCTTGACAGAGCCGTCGGCGTTGAGTCGTACCCGGTTGATGGCGATCTGAAATTTCCCGTCCACGTCGATGCCGTTGAAGCTCAATGTCCATGGGCTGGCGGTTTTCTTTTTCTTGCGCGGATAGAGGTCCTCGGGTTTGGGGTCGGGTGGGTTTTCATAGCCGGGGATGTCGGGAAAGAACTCGGCGCCCGGAAGCAGTTGTGGCTGCCGGTCCTCGGCCGTGTCGTTCTTGCGTGGAGCGTCGAGTCGGGTCCGCAATCTGAAATCGACGTTGGACGCGTTCGCGCTGCGAAGATGGAAGGTCTTGAAGGGCAGCTTCGAGAGACTGATCACCCCGGTCACCCGCTCGAGCGTGAGATAGATTTGGACCTTCTTGCTCTGGTTGCGCAGGCTGAAGCCCTCGACGTGGACGACGCCAGGCAACCAGGTCGAGGCCGACTCCCACTGGATGAGCATCTTCTCGGGCTTCTTGTTGATGAGGTTGACGAGGACATCGGTCCGGAGCAGGACGTTGGCGGCGATGACGTAGACCAGTTCCACCGCGATCATCACAGCGATGGCGATTTTGATCCATCGGCGAAGTCCATGCCGGGTGTCGTTGTTTGCCATGTTTTGATTATCCTTTGTTTGGCATTGGCGGCCATCATAGTGGAAATACGTCATGGCATGGGAATCGAGAGTCGAGACCCTCAGTTGAGGTAAGGAGAAATAGGCGGAGGAATTGAGATGAAAAACGTTCTTCGGATTTTGGTGGCGGTCGTGGTCTTCGCTTCAATGGCGAGTGCGCAGGAGATTCAAAACGAGATCGAGCTCACCAGGTCGGTGATCCAGACCGAGCGCCAGGCACTGGTCGCGTCGGGGATGGGCCTCACGTCGGCCGAGGCCGATGTCTTCTGGCCTCTTTATCGGGAGTATCAGAGCGAACAGGCGTCTCTCGGCGACCGCGAGGTCAAGCTGATCATGGACTACTCCGACAACTACGGCGTGATGACCGACGACATGGCAAAGACGATGCTCGATGAATGGCTCGACATCGAGGACAAGGACCTGAAGCTGAAGAAGAAATACGCCAAGAAGTTCCGCAAGATCCTGCCCGAACTCAAGGTGACGCGTTTCTTCCAGATCGAGAACAAGCTGGATGCGGTGATCAACAACGAGCTTGCCGCGGAGGTCCCTCTGGTGGAGTGAGCCCCGCCCGTCTGGCATGGAGCTGTGGACCCGAGCCCGAGCCCGTTACCATTGTCGTTGCCGGTCGAAAAACAAAGATCGAAGATCGAAGAAACCACCCACCCGGAGACTGATTGTGGAGCAGGCGGGACGCCTGCATTCGTGCATTCAATCGAGGTGGGAAATGCAGCCGGGACGGCTGCGCCACAACGGTGGGTTGTAGCCCGGGCCTCTGGCCTGAATGGGTCGGTTGAAGGTTGAAAGTTCCCCCGCCCACCCAGATTTAAGGAGCGAGATGTGCAGCCGGGACGGCTGCGCTACAAAGTGCTCCGCATTGATTCGAGTCCGGTAGGCGGCTAAGATCGCAGCCAGAAATCTTGAAGGAGACTGAGATGAATCTCGAGCTTTCTGAGCGCCAGCAGACCACCGCAGCTGCGGCTGTTACGATCCTGTCGGCGGTGATCATCGTTGTTGCGATCGGCGCGCTGTTCTGGCTCATCGGCGCCTTCTTCAATCGATTTTCCAACGTCTTTCTGCCGATCGTGGTGGCCGTGGTGGCGGCGCTGGTATTCCAGCCCTACTACGACTGGCTGCAGAAGAAGCTCAAGCTGAGCCGCGGGATGGCGCTGGTGGTGCTGCTGCTGTCAGCCATCATTCCGCTCGCAGCGTTCCTCTGGTTCTTTGGCGCGCTGCTTGTGGATCAGCTCGGCGAGCTGGTGAGCAACGTGCCGGAGTGGTGGGCCGCGACCCGGGAGTGGTTCCAGGAACGGGCGCCCAAGGCGGTTGCCTTTGTCGAGACAAACCCTTACTTGAGCCAAATACGAGACTCCATGGAGGGTCAACAAGGCACCATCATGCAGGGTTTGGAGGCCTTTGGCCGCGGCGCACTGTCCGCCGGTGCGGGAGTGATCTCGTGGGTGGGTGCGCTGCTGTCCTGGGTGGTGACGCCGATCTACTTCGTCTTCATCCTGCTGGCGGACGCGCCCGGGAAGTTCGACATCGAGAGCCACCTGCCCTTTCTCAAGCCCGACACTCGCAAGGACGTGGCCTACCTCTTCAACCAGTTCGTCGAGATCATCGTGGCCTTTTTCAGGGGGCAGCTCATCATCGCCTTCCTGCAGGGAGTGCTGTACGCCATCGGGTTCAGCGTGGTCGGTCTGAAATACGGGGCGGTCATCGGTCTGATTCTGGGCTTCTTGAACATCATCCCGTACCTCGGCAGCATCGTTGGGCTGGGTACGGCGCTGCCGCTGGCCTTCTTCCAGCCGGGAGGCGGGATCGTGACCGTGGCGCTGGTGCTTGTGGTTTTCACCGTGGTGCAGCTCATCGAGGGCTACCTATTGACACCGAAGATCATGGGGGACCGAACCGGGCTTCACCCCATCGTGATCATCTTCGCGGTCTTCTTCTGGGGTTCGGCCCTGAACGGGATCATGGGCATGATCCTGGCCATTCCGCTGACGGCGTTTTTGGTGGTCTTCTGGCGGCTGGCGCGGGAGAAGTATGTGACGGAGCTTGTGTGAACCCGAGGGGAATTTTGAATTCTGAATTTTGAATTCTCAGTTCCGCCCACCCACCCCGGGTGATGTAGGACGGGTGAGCGGGGCCAAGTGAATAGTGAATAGGGGGTGGTGACGAGCCCCGCTGTGTCGGTTGGAATCGTTTGTCGGTCAAGATCGTTCTGAACGCGTGAAATGCCAACAGTTTCGAGGATTCGTTGGAGGGGTGTGTGCCACGTCAGTTTCTTGTTTCGCTTGCATTGTTGATAGTCCTCTGTGCAGCTCAACTCGTCCACGCGCAGAAGGTGGAGATCACGCCCCAGTTCGGTTACCGGTTCGGTGGCAGCATGAATGACTACTGGACCGGCCAGACGTACGACTTCAATGACTCTGAGAGCTACGGTCTCACCGTCAACTACACCCTCGGGCTCATGGGCGACACCCAGTTGGACTTCTCGTGGAGCCGGCAGGACACCAGCATGGATGTCTTCAACCTGGGTTCGTACGACGAGTTCGATATGACCATCGATCAATGGCAGGCCGGTGGATTGAAGCAATGGCACGAGGACGAGACGGTTCGACCGTTCTTACTCGGGTCTCTGGGAGCGACCCATTTCTCTCCGGAGGGGAGCGAGCTGAGCTCGGTCACCAGATTCGCATTCGCGCTCGGCGGGGGGGTCAAGATTCTCCCGGGTCGCCATGTGGGAGTTCGGTTTCAGGGCAAACTCTACGGCACCTACGGCAGCGGCAGCGCAGGCGCGCTGTGCGGCCCGGCCGGCTGTGCCTTCGGCTTCAACGGCAATTTTATGTGGCAGGCGGAGTTCAGCGTGGGCCTGATTCTCGGCATTGGTGACCTGTAGGCTGCCGGTCCGGTCATGGCATACAATCACCCGATCAGACCAAGAGGAGATCTCATGCGGTTGAAGTTACTGGTGTGTGTCGCGGCCCTGCTCATCTGTCTGCCCCTTGTGGCGCAGGACGACGGGTGGCCCAAGGAGATCGAGTCCGAGGGCTACATCATTCAGGTCTACCAGCCCCAGATCGACGACATTGTGGAAAATTCGATTCAGGCACGGGCGGCGGTCTCGGTGAAGAAGGGCGGCGGTGCGCCGATCTTCGGAGCGGTGTGGATCGACGCGACCATTGCCACCGATCGCGACACCCGGAACGTGGACATCTTGACAGTCGATGTGCCCACCGTCCGCTTCCCCGAGGCCAGCGAGGAACAACAACAACAGCTGGCGGATGTGCTCGAGAGGGACATTCCCACGTGGGATCTCGACATCTCCATGGACCGGCTCATGGCGAGCCTGGACGGCGTTGAGGGACCACCCCGCCAGCACGATCTGAACAACGCTCCGCCAAAGGTCATCTTCAAGACGGAACCCGCGGTCCTCGTCCTCATCGACGGCGAGCCCATCCTGGAGGACGTGGAGAACTCCAAGCTGCAACGGGTGGTGAATACGCCCTTCCTCATCCTCTTCGACAAGGGCTCGCAGGCGTACTACCTGGCGTCGGACGAGGCCTGGTTCTCGGCGCGCCAGATCGGGGGTCCGTGGCGGCAGGAGCCGTCACCGCCCAAGGAGATCGCCGCCATCGAAATCCCCCAAGATGACCAGCCCGATGCCGAGGGCATTGAGATCGATCCCAGGATCCCCGAGATCGTGGTCTCCAAGGAGCCGGCTGAGCTCATCTTTGTTGACGGCGAGCCCCAGTACACACCCATGTCGGATGCGGATCTCCTGTACGTCACCAACACCGACTCCGATGTGGTCTACGACATCGCTCAGCAGCAGGTCTACGTGCTGCTGTCCGGTCGTTGGTACAAGAGCGGATCGCTTGACGGCCCGTGGACCCACGTTCCCAACGACGATCTCCCGGCGGCCTTTCGAGACATTCCGCAGGAGTCGGAAAATGCCCACATGAGGGCCAGCGTGGCAGGGACCCAGGAGGCGCGGGATGCGGTGCTTGACGCCGAGATTCCCCAGACCGCCGAGGTGAAGTTGGATGCCACGACGACCGTGGAATACGACGGCACGCCTCTGTTCGAAGATGTGGAGACCACCGATCTGCAGTACGCGGTCAACACCTCAAAGCAGGTCTTCAAGTACAAGAACCGCTACTACTGCTGCGACGAGGCGGTGTGGTACGAGTCGAACTCGGCCACCGGGCCGTGGACGGTCTGCACCAACGTGCCCAAGGAGATCTACGGAATTCCGGCGTCCAATCCGAATCACAACGTGACCTATGTCAACGTCTACGACGTGACGCCCCAGGTGGTGTATGTGGGTTACACGCCGGGATATATGAACAGCTACTACTACGGCGGCTGCATGGTCTACGGCACGGGCTGGTACTACCGTCCCTGGTACCACCACTACTATTACCCTCGACCCGCGACCTGGGGTTTCCATGTGCGCTGGAACCCGTGGTATGGCTGGGGCTTTGGTCTGAGCTACTCCAACGGGCCCTTCCACCTGACCATCGGTGCGGGAGGCTACGGCGGGTGGTGGGGGCCACGCTACTACAGACCCTATCCGGGGTACGGCTACCGGGCGGGTTATCGGGCCGGTTATCGGCACGGCTACTACCACGGTTCACAGAACGGCCGTCCCATCAACATCAATACCGGCGACATCAACATCGGCAGCAACAACAACATCTACAATCGACCCACCAACCGCGACAGGGTGGCCGAAACCAGCAACAAGATGGCGCGCACCCGGCCCAGGGCCGCTGAAGGTGTGAAGAACAACATTTACACCGACAAGAATGGCAACGTCTACCGGCGCAACGACAACGGTACGTGGGACCAGAGGGACAAGGGAGGATGGAACAAGGCCGACGTGCCGTCCGCGACCCGGCCGTCAACGCGTCCATCGACCCGGCCGTCGACGCCATCAACGCTTCCTTCGACGCCATCAACGCGGCCGTCGACGCCGTCGACGATGCCATCCACCCGCCCCTCCACCCGACCCAAGACACCCCAGACCAGGCCGTCCACTTCGCGGCCGCCCTCCAGCTCGCTCAATCGCGACTATGCCAACCGCCAGCGCGGCAGTGCGCGGACGCAGAGCTACACGGCCACCCGTCCATCGGGGGGGTACACGCGGAGCGGTGGCGGGGCAGCTCGCGGAGGCGGGAGGCGTTAGGTCAGTGGCCAGGAACAAGGGAAAAGGAACAGGGAGCATCCAGCGGGATCTCATCCGGAGCAGAGGCGTGTAGGCTGGAAGGGATGGGTTCGATCGGAGGCGCGCCGCAGCTGCAGGTCCGGGGACCGGATGGCCTGGAGGAAACGATACGGGTTCGAGAGGGTGAAACTCTGGTCGGACGCGACCCGTCGTGTGATGTCGTCCTCAACCCCAAAAGCGTTTCGCGGCGTCACCTTGTGATTCGCCGTGAGGGTGATGGATACGTGGTTCAGGACCTCGGTTCGGCAAACGGCACTATGCTCAACGACGATCTCCTTGGCACGTCCCCGAGACCGTTTTCGCCGGGGGACTGCGTCACCGTGTCGCCCTACGAAATTCGGTTGATCATCCCACCAGTCAACTGATCACAGCCGAGCCCCGAGTCCCGAACGCAGGGGCTACTGAGCCAGCGGAATGTCCCTGGTGAGCTGGGCGTCGATGATGGTGTCGAGCTTGTTCTCGATCTGCCACAGACGAAGGACCTTTCGCGCGGGCAACACCTCGGCGAACTCCCGGGTGTAGTATTTGCGAAGATCCAGCCGGACCTGGTTGTGGGCGCCCCACACGACGAGCATTTCCGCCGCCTCGACATCGCTCATTCCCTTGTAGCTGGCGAGGAACCGCTTGATCAGCTCCACCTCTTGCGCCTCGAGCGCGTCGAGTTCGGCCAGATAGGCGTCGTAGACCGGAGACACCGCCTTGAGCTGGGTCGGCGTCAGGTCGAGCGCTTCCATGACCAGCGCCTTGCGCTCGGTCTGGATGACATCGAAGGTCAGGATGGTCTCGTCGCGGACCTGCGCCGCCAGCGGGCTCGCGGCAAGCACGGTGACGAGGCAGAGAAGAGTGATGGCGTGCTTCATGTCATTCCTCCAGGTGCGTCGTTCGGATCGGCACCGCGGACCATGATAGTCGATCTTCGGGCCTGCCGCCCACCCGCCCAGGAACAAGGAACAAGGAGCAAGGAGCAGGGAGCAAGGAGCAGGGAGCAGGGAGCAGGAACGAACCTTCGCCCACCCCGATTCAAGATGCAAGATCCAAGATCCAAGACTTGTCACGGCGGAGCCGCAGGCGGAGCCGGATCCCCCGCCCGCCCGGAAGATCCACAGATCACACGGCTCACGCAGAGAAAGCTCATCACAGAGATCCGTCGCCCGTCAGGTGGCAGGTTGTGGGTTGTAGCGCAGGCCTCCGGCCTGCATCGTGCCTTCAATCGAGGCCGGAAATGCAGCCGAGACGGCTGCTCCACAATGGCGACGATGCAGCCGAGACGGCCGCTCCACAAATTCCTCTCGTTTGGCTCGATGTGACGTGAGGATGCCAGGCACCTCCGAGGAACGCGATTTTCTTCCAACGCGCTCCTCGGGTGGGCGGGGGTCACTGCCAATTGCCTACTGTTTCGGTTCCCAGCCCTCGGCCTCGGCGGGCAGGCGCTCCCACGGGACATAATCTATGTCGAGGATCGTGGTGGGTTCGTCGGTGAGCCACATGACGAGTCGACGGCCGTCGGTGAAGTAGACGTCACCGGTGAGGTTTGCGCGCGGGGCGTCGCGTGGTGCCTCGCCGACCCCGGCGCCATAGCCGAAAGCCGCGAGGGACTGGGAGTAGATCATATCCTGGACAAGGCTGGCCCTGGTCTCGTCAACGTCCGGATCGATCCGGTGGGTGGTCAGGGTGGGGCTCTTCGAGGTCATTCTGCTGCCGATGTCGCGGCTGATCTGACCCACCAGAACCGGACGACCCTCGAACGTGACGGGCGCCAGCCACAACCGGAGATGGTTGCGGTAGTGGATGCTGGAGCGCACCTTCTGCAGCGCGATGTCTTGTGACCGCCCGAAGAGGTAGAGCGGGCTGATCGGGGCATAACGGTAGGCACCGCCAAAGACACCGTAGAGGGCCGTCTTGAGAGCCGATTGGGTACGCATCGCCTCGGTGGGATCCCAGCCGGCGCGGGAGAAGGCGGGCCAGACCTGATGCTCGGTGCCGATGACGACGAGATTGAGGGGGTCTCCATTCTTGGAGCCATCGGCATTTGTGACGCAGCAGGGGACCTCTTTGATCCAGGCGCGCAGGCCATCGAGATCGAGGTCTGTCATCTCTCTATCCGGGTACAGCTCCTTCGCATTGGTCCCGTGGAAGTCGGCCTTGAATCCCGGCACCTCGACGAGAAACTCGAGGTGGCGCCGCCAATTCGGCCCCACCATCTCTGCCATGACCAGCCGAATTCCCTTGTTCCGATTGGCATAGACAAAGCCCGAGGCGGTCTCGCCGGCAGAAAATTCGAGCTTGATCTGGTTGTCGAGGAAGAAATTCGCGGCGTCGTGGGTGGACTCTTTCTTCCAGGTCAAGCCGGCCTTCTGGGCGGCCTCCAAAGGTGAGAAGTACAGCGGGTCCAGGCTTGACGGCAGAAAGAGCATGGGGCCGTCGGTGTGGTTGGTAATCTCGAGCCAGATGGGTTGGATGCCCTTTTTGTAGAGCTTCCGGTCGAAGGCCGCCTTGGCCTCGTCGGCGGACAGGACCGATACTGTCACCGTGACTTCTTCCGTGGATTGGGTTTCTGCCCGCTCCATGAACGGCACCTGGTCCATGGGGGTTGGATTGAAGGTTGACGTGCACCCGACGGTGGCGGCCAGGAGGACCACCAAAGCCAATGACTGCCACGATGAACAAGAACGTTGCAACACAGGACTCTCTAGAGTCGAAGATACCAGAGTCCGGTCGACCCGGGAACCGGGGGCAGGTTGCAGGGGACAGGCACAGGGGCAGCACTGCTCACACGGCGCTCCCCTCGTGTCATCCTGAGCGAGCGAAGCGAGTCGAAGGATCTGGGTGGGGGAGAATGTTGAACGTTGTTGGGTCTCACGGACGATTGCGTCCACCTCGAATCCAGGGATGAGAAAGCCGAAAACGGCAACGGCAACGGGCTCGGGCTCGGATCCACATCCTCTACACCTTCTACACCGGGTGGGACGGGAAATCCGCAATTCGCAATGGGCTGGCGGGGCTACTGCTGGGCCGGGCGACCGGCCACGAACAGCGCGATGATCATCAAGGAAGTGCCAATCACCAGACGCACCGGATCGGCATCCTCACCCAACCAGAACAGGCCGGCGAGGACCGCGATCGGCATGTAGCCGTTGTTCATGACGGCCAGGGTGCCGTCGCTGACTTTTGTGGCGCCGTGGTTCCAGAGCAGGAATCCGAGTCCTGCAGCCACCGCGCCCAGGTAGACCAGGACGAAAGTCTGGGTTGCGCTGATTTCGAAACCCGCAGGATCGAAGGTGAGCGCTGTCGCCGCCGCTGTGACCACCACCGCCCCGGCGTACAACAGGGCCATGATCTGCCGACTCTCGAGCTCCGGGTGGGCCGCCATGGTGCGCTTGAACAGGATCTGACCGGCGCCGAAGGAGAGGTTGGCGATCTGGACCAACAGTGCCCCCACGAGGGCCGGGCCGAGGGCATCCGGTCGGTAGACGATGACCGCTGCGCCGGCCACGGCAAACAGGGCGGCGAGGTGGAATCTGGGGTTCAGCTTCTTGGACAGCAAGCTGGACAGGAGGGTGATCCACAACGGCGTCAGGATGGTCAGCAGCGCGACTTCATAGGACTGGAGGTACTGGTACGAGCGGATGTAGGTGACGTACATGACGCCCATCTGGAGTCCGCCGATGGCCGACAGGCGCAGGGCGAGGCCGGCAGGGACATTCCGGGTGCGCAGGAAGGGCAGCAGCACCAGCAGGGCCAGCGCCATCCGTGCAAACGCCACAAAACTCGGATCCAGGCTCGTCAGGTGGAGCTTGATGAGCGGAAACGAGAAAGCCCAGATCACGGAAACGATGACGAGGTAGATCATGGTCGGTCAGGAAAGGATAGACGGAGTTCGATGGAATTCGAAATTCGAAATTCGAAAACAGGAACAGGGGGTTGTCGAATTCGCGGTGGTTATCCGAGCACCGCCTTCTCCGCCGCCAGGCTGAAATTTGATGACGAGATCAGCGGTCGATGCCGCCGATACAGAGGTACTTGACTTCCAGGTAGTCGTCGAGACCGTACTTGGAACCCTCGCGTCCGTTGCCCGACTCCTTCATGCCGCCGAAGGGCGCTGCTGGGTTGGAGATGATGCCCTCGTTGATGCCGACGATGCCGTACTCCAGGCCCTCCGCCACCCGCCAGATCCGGCCCACGTCGCGGGCACAGAAATAGGCCGCGAGGCCGAATTCGGTGTCGTTGGCCATGGCGATGGCCTCGCCTTCGGTACGAAACGAAAACAACGGTGAGACCGGCCCGAAGATCTCCTCGCGAAATACACGCATGTCCGACGTCACGTCGGAGAGGATGGTGGGTTCCACGAAGTTCCCGCCCAAGTCGGAGCGGCCGCCACCGAGCATGACCTTGGCACCCTTGGATACCGCTTCATCGATGAGGCTGCACACGGTTTCGACCGCCGTGTCGTCGATCAGCGGGCCCATGGTCACGTCCTCGTCAGCGCCGTTGCCGAGCTTGAATTTCTCGACCTCTCCCACGAGCTTCTTTGAGTACTCCTCCATGACGCTGTCCTGGACCAGGATTCGGTTGGCGCAGACGCAGGTCTGACCGGCGTTGCGGTACTTTGTGGCGAGGGTTGCCTGCACCGCCTGATCAAGGTCAGCGTCGTCGAAGACGATAAAGGGTGCGTTGCCGCCGAGCTCCATGGAGGTGCGCTTCATGGTCCCGGCACAGTCGGCAACCAGCTTCTTGCCGACCTCGGTGGATCCGGTGAAGGTGAGCTTGCGGACAATGGGATTCGAGGTCAGCTCGTCGCCGATGGCGCCAGTGTAGCCGGCCAGCACGTTGATGACCCCTGGGGGGATGCCGGCGCGCTCGGCCAGCTCCACCATGGCGAAGGCCGACAGCGGCGTCGAGCTTGCCGGCTTGCACACCGTCGTGCAACCCGCGGCCAATGCCGCACCGACCTTCCGCGTGAGCATGGCATTGGGGAAGTTCCAGGGCGTGATGCAGGCAACGACACCCACCGGTTGTTTGATGACGACAATGCGGCGGTCGTTGGCTGGCGGAGGGATGACATCGCCGTAGATACGCTTGGCTTCCTCGGCGAACCACTCGATGAAGCTGGCACCGTAGGCGATCTCGCCGCGCGCCTCGACCAGTGGCTTGCCCTGCTCGGCCGTCAGGATCCGTGCCAGATCCTCTTGGGCCTCCATCATCAGATCGAACCAGCGGCGGAGGAGGTTGGAGCGCTCGGTTGCCGCCCTCTGACGCCACTCGAACTGCGCCTGCTCCGCGGCCTCGATGGCGCGCCGCGTTTCCGCCGCTCCGCACTTGGCGACTGTGGCGACGATTTCTCCGGTGGCTGGATTGGTGACGTCAAAGGTCTCGCCACCGTCCGCGTCGGTCCATTCGCCGTCGACGTAGGCCTGGGTCTTTAACAAAGACGGGTCTTGGAGTTTCACAGTGGACCTCCTGGTGTCGGGCTACAGCCCGTCCCGTGAGCCCTATTAGAACATCGCGCCGGGGCGCAGTGAAAATCACACAGCGCGGGACAAGTTTCCCGCGACCAATCAAGACGCGGAGGCGCCAGGTGGTAAACCCCTGGCCTACGGAGAGAGATGTAGCCCAGGGGTTCATCCCCTGGGGTGCGCTTTCGGTAACGATAACGGGCTCGGGCTCGGGCTCGGGCTCGGGATGGAGTTCTCTCCACACTTTCCACACTTTCCACACCTTCCACACCGGATGGGTGGGAGGGCGGCGGATCAGTTACCATGCCCACCGACACCAGATTCAGAGAACTGAACCGTCTGGTCGAAAGGACAAAGACCATGAAGAGAGTGATTGGAATACTCGTCGTCGTCGTGTTGGTGGCCCTCCCGGCGGCGGCGCAGAAGGTCTCGGTGGACTGGGACCGGGATGCGGATTTCGAGAAATTCAAGACCTTCGCCTGGGTGGACGGTCCGCCCACCCCGCTGGAGGGGAACTACCCCATGGTGCACTCGTTGATCAAGAACTCCATCGAGTATTGGATGACGACGGGGGGTATGGTGGAGGACACCGAGAATCCCGACCTCAACGTCACCTATCACACGGGAAGCAAGTCGAGTCAGCAGTTCATGACAACGGCGTACGGCTACAGCTATCCGGTGGGTTGGGGCTATATGGGCGGGACCTACACCGGATCAACAATGTCCACAACCTACGACAAGGGCACTCTGGTGATCGATATCTGGAACGCCAAAACATCGAAAGCCGTGTTTCGGGGCGTGGCATCCAAGACCCTGCCGGAGGATCCCAGCAAAGTCTTGGAACAGATTGACGCGATGATCGAGAAGATTGCTCTGAAATTCCGTAAAATGAGGGCAAAGGAAGATAAATAGAATCTTGGTAATGCTCAGATTTCTGAGTTTTGAATCCTCCGCAGGAGGATCAGGGCATGAAAATCCGTCGATGTCGGGAATTCAAAACCGAAAACCTGAGTAGAAATATAGATGACAGAGCATCTCGATATTGCCGACCCGGGCAACCGGAAGCTGTGGATCGACGTGGCGATCCTGCTGGTGCTCTGTTGGGCACTGTTCTTCTCGCTGCTCGGTGACCGGCCGTTGTGGGACATCGACGAGGGGATGCACGCCCACACCACCAAGGTGATGGTGCAGACCGGCGACTGGGTCACGCCGACGGTGAACGGCGAGTCGTTCTACGACAAGACACCACTCTTCAATTGGTTGGGGGCCATCGCCTTTATGGTCTTCGGCTTCACCGAGTTCGCCGCACGATTGCCAGCCGCGTTGCTTGGAACGGCGACAGTCATCGCCACCTATGTTCTCGGCCGAAAGCTCTTCGACCGGACGACGGCCCTTCTCAGCGGTGTAATTCTCGCCACCAGCCTGGAGTTTCTGGTGATGTCGCGAGTGGTGGTGCACGACATCTCGTTGGCGTTCACTGTCACAGCCGCTCTACTCTTCTTCTGGCTCGCGTTCGAGGACCAGGACCGGCGTCGGCTTTTCCTCTTCTGGTTCTACGTGTCGTGTGGATTCGCGGTGCTCGCCAAGGGGCCGCTGGGGCTCGTCCTGGTGGGGCTGGTGGTCGGACCTTGGCTTGTGCTGCGCCGTCCGCTGCCCTTTCTCAAGAAGATGGGGCTGTGGTGGGGGGCCGTCGTGTTTCTGGCGGTGGCGGCACCGTGGTACCTGCTGGTCATGCGGGCGAACGCGGATTTCGGTGCCTACTTCTTCATCCAGCAGAACTTTATGAACTTCGTTTCTGCTGAGTCGCGCCATCCGGAGGCGTGGTATTTTTATCTCCCCATCCTCATCGGTGGCTTCTCCCCCTGGACCGCCTTCTTGCCCATGGCCGTGGGACACGGCCTTGAGATCCGGCACTCCGACGATCGCGGCCGATTGCTCTATCTCGGGCTGTGGTGCGGGATGATGCTGTTGTTCTTTACGGTGGCCAGCTCAAAGCTGCCGTCCTACATTCTGCCGATGTTCCCGGCGTTGGCATTGCTGGTGGGGTTGTCGTGGCGGGATCTCCTGCTCGACCCGACCCGGCGGCTGCGGAGGCTCGCCCTCGGCTCGCTCGCGTTTCTCGCCGGCATAGTCGTGATCGCTCTGGCCTACTACTGGACCAGTGAGCTCGAGACGGCCATGGCCATGTACAACGTGGGGGCTGAGGTCTTCATGACACCGATCGCGGTGCCGGCCATTGGTCTGGTGCTCGCCACGGTGCTCTGCTGGCGCGGGCGCTATCGCAGCTGTTTCGCAACCCTGGCAGGGATGGTCGTGGTGTTTATCCTCACGGTGAACGTGATGGTGGTGCCTCCGTTGAACACCCATCGTTCCACAAAGGAACTCGCTCAGAGGCTCGACATTGCCCTTCCCGAGGGAGAGCCCATCGTGTTCTACAAGGACCTCCGGGATTCCGCGCTGTTCTACACCGATCGGCTCGGCCGCGTCCTCCGCGACAAGGAGGAGTTCGTCGAACACATGAGGCAGGACGAGCCGGCTCACTGCGTGATCAAACGGGAGCACCTCCAGAAGCTCGATCAGACGCTCATCGAAAACGCCTACGTGGTGGACGGTGACGGCGGCAAGGTGGTGTTGTCGAATCGGCCGCCGGAGGAGTGGGCGAGAACGTTGAACGTTAAACGTTAAATGTTGAAGATTGAATGTTGAACGTCGGACATTTGAGGTTACCGCCCTTTTCACACTCCACACCGTGCGGGTGGCGGGAGGAACCTGAGAATTCAAAATTCAGAATTGAGAATTCAGGGCGGTGGCCTCGGGTCCCCGCACAACGACATACTGATCCTTGCCGATCCACAGGTCACGTACGACACGCGATTCCCACCCCGCTCGGTCGGCGCCGAAGATCCAGTCCACCTCGTCTGATTGGATGAGCACAACGGAGTCCGGATACACCTCGAAGAACCGCTTGACCTGGGAAGGACTCTCGAGGAGTTCCACGCCCGTGTGCGCGTACAGTCCGAAGGACCCCATCTTCCGAAAGCCGTAGTCTTGATCGTTGTACACCAGACCCATGTGGGTTGAGTCGCCCATCTGCTGTCTGATCCATTCTGCCTGGGGTCTTGTGGTCTTGAGCGGGTTGGCGGCGGGCAACAGCCAGGCGAGCAGTACAACGTAGACGGCCACGTGGGCGGCGCCGGTTCGCAGGAGGACGCCGCGGGTGTCGCGGCGGAGGCCGGCGAAACCGATCCACAGCCCGCTGGCTATCAACAGGACTCCCAACGCCGTGACCGGTGGGCGCAGGGCCGGGATGGTCGAGGCGATGGTCGGTGTCATATCGGATGGGTCCACCACGCCCAGAATTCCCGTGCCGGCCGCTAACAGGGCTCCTCCGACGACGGCGAGAAACCCTGCCATGAACAGACCGTAGATCCGGATCGGCTTTGGCGATGGGGCGCCGGAAGGCGATGCCTTCGTGGCCAGGACCGCAGCAATCCAGATTCCAAGGAACAGGGCGATGGCGGGGTAGGCCGGCAGCAGATAGAGCTGTCTCTTGGTTGCGGCCATGGAGAGAAAGACAAAGAACGCGCCGAACCACCACAGGAGGAGCTGGACGTTTCGGTCCCGCCACAACCGGGCGCGGTGGATCCACCACAAGGCGAAGGGCAACAACAGTGACCACGGAATGAGGTCGCCCCAGATATTGGCCAGGTAGTAGTAGATCGGTTTGCCGTGGCCGCGGTTGGCGCCGACAAAGCGGGCGAAGTTCTGGGCGTAGAGCTCGTACAGGATGTTCTCCGAGCCCATAGCCCGGGAACAGGCGTAGAACCACGGAAGATAGACCGCCAACGACACCAGCGCCATGGGAGCCAGCTCGAGGAGCCGACGCCACTCGCGCCGGCTGCCGTGCCACAGGGTGAGAACAAGCCCGGGAAGCAGCAGACCCAGCGGGCCCTTTGCGAGCATGGCGAGACCGAAGAGGACGAAGGCGCCCACCCGGAGATACCAGCGCGGTCGCTCGCCTGAGCCTGCCGCCCACAGGAGAAAACCACCTGTGATGGCGAGGCTGAACTGCATGTCCGGCCGGTAGCCCACCGCCTGCTGGGCGAATTGCTGGAAGGTGAGCAGCGTGAATCCGGCCCACAGACCGGTTTCGGGGTCGAACCAGCGGGACCCCGCCCAGCAGGTGAGAAGAACCAGGGCCACGGCCGTCAGGGCGTTGGGCAATCGGAGGGCAAACTCGGACAGCCCGCCCAACGCGTGGGCCGAGGCCAGACCCGTCCAGTAGATCATGGGCGGGTAGTCCACCCAGATGGTGCCGACCCGGCGTGGGGAAACCCAGTCGCCGGTGGTGTACATGGTCTGGGTGACCTCCGCGATGTCGGGCTCATCCGCGTACCACATGTCCCGCAACCCGTTGAACGGCACGTACAGCATGAGCCCGATCAGGGCGAGCAGCAGGTACCGATGGCGAACGGGGAGTGACTCGGCGGTGGGGGCGAAGGTCGTCATCGGTCGCTCTGGCGTCCCGCCGGTTACCGGGCCAGCTCGGACGGGATTGCGCCCAGCTCGGTGACCGCGGTTCGCACCCGATCCGCGATCCAGTCGATCTGCGACGAGCTCAGCTCGGGGTAGGCCGGCAGGTGGAGCACCTCCGATTCGGCACGGGCAGCGTTGGGGAAGTTCCCGCCACCGTCACCGATGCCGGTGCAGTCGCGCATGTAGTGGTGCTTCGAGTCCACCCCGAGCTCGAGCAGACGATTGGCCACCTGTTCCAGCTTGGGCATGAGGGCGGTGACCAGCATGTAGTTGGAGCGCACGTCCGGGTCGGTGTTGCGTTGGAAGAGAAGGGCGCCCTCGAGGTGGCGGATGAGCCGTTCGGCGTTGGCGATCCGGTGCTCGAGCTGGGGGGTCACCGTGGCCATCTGGTCGAGACCGAGGGCGGCCTGGTAGGGCGTGTAACGGCCCATGCGACCCTCCATCGTGGTCTCGTCGGGCTGGTAGCCGGAGGCGAACCGCTCCGAGTCGTCGCGTTTCGCCAGCACACGCAGGGCGGGGTAGACGCCGAGATTGAAGACCACGGGGTTGGTGACCGTCGCCTCGAAGGTGGTCTTTTGGAGGCGCTTTCTGAGCCAGGAGCCGTCCTTGGGTTCCTGGGCCCTGGCCACGTCACGGACCCGTTGGGCGAGTTCGGGGTCACTGACGGTGACCATGCCGCCGCCCATGGTGTTGATGGGTTTGGAGGTCTCGAAGCTGAAATAGCCGAAAGTGCCGAAGGACCCGGCGGGCTGACCGTCCACCGACGCTCCGTAGCAGTGGGCGCAGTCCTCGATGAGGATGGCGCCGTGGCGCCGGGCGATGTCGCGGATCTCGCGAATCCGGCAGGGCACGCCGTAAAGATGGGTTGTGATCACCACCGCGGTGCGGTCGGAAATGACCTCCTCGAGGGACTCTGGATCCATGCCCAGGGTTTGGAGCTCGCAGTCGGCAAAACGGACCGAGTACCCCAGAGTGTGGGCGATGAAGGGCACCACCGGATAGGCGAAGGCCGAGCAGATGATCTCCGCCCCCGGATCGAGCTCGAGGGCGTCGATGGTGAACTTCAGCCCGGCCCGTCCCGAGGGCACGGCGACGGCGTCCGGACTGCCCATGACTTCGGCAAAGGCCCTCTCGAAGCGCTCGATGGTCTCGGGTCCGTCTTTCGCGTCGTTGAAGCCGGCGCCCATGGCGCGCTTCCACGCTGACGGGGGGAGGTGGATGCGTTGTCTTGCAATGGCCATGTTCGTTCCTCTTCGGGTCGTTCCTTTGGTTGGTCCGGTGGGACCGGGAGGCGCATTATATAGAGATTGCGAATTGAGAATTAAAAATTGCAAATTCCCGGCCGTCCGATTCAAGATTCGAGATTTCCAGCCCACCCCGCTCTGTCATTCCGACCGAGGAGCCGCCGGGCGGCGACGAGTGGAGGAATCCCCTGAAGTGGGAGGCGTGCAGGGGACCTCAGCGATCCACCAGGGACCCTCGGGGATCTCTCGACTCGCTGCGCTCGCTCGAGATGACAGGTGTGGTGGGCTATGCCCGCCCATCGCACCCCTCCGTTACGGGTGGGTGGGGATTGTCCCTTGTTCCTTGCTCCTTGTTCCCGGTGGGGCGAGCGGGTCTACCCACTGCCCATCGGGTGGCGGGAGATTTTTGTTCTTTGATCTTTGATTTTCAATCCGAACAGAGGCTCACCACGCCTCGCTGCCCTGGCACGCACGTCCCGAACCCGCGGGGGTTAGGGCTCACGTCCTACCCCGCTTTCCTGAGCTGGCGCACCGTTCGGTCGGGCTTATTCCGCGCGAGGTCATAGTTCGTCTGGAGGTTGATCCAGAGCTGTGGAGTCGTGCCGAATGCCTGGGAGAACAACCAAGCGGTTTCAGGCGTGATGCCGCGTTTCCCGCGGACGATCTCGTTAATTCGCTGCACTGGGACTCCAAGGTGAGCGGCGAACTCGACCTGCGAGAGTTCCATTGGAGCCAGGAATTCCTCAAGGAGAATCTCTCCAGGGTGGGTCGGAATACGGTTCTTAGGAATCATGGAATTCTCCTTTACCGGTGGTAGTCCGCCAGTCTGACCTCATGGGCATCAGAACCATGCCACCGAAACACGATTCTCCACTGATCGTTGACCCGAATGCTGTGTAGTCCCTTCAGATCGCCTTTCAAAAATTCGAGACGGTTGCCTGGCGGGGCTTCAAGATCAGTCAGGTCGGAAGCGCCGTTGAGGTAGTCGAGTTTCTGATTCGCTCTCTTCAGGACGTCGGCAGGAAACCGTTTCAGTAGTTGGGCTGGTGCCCCGTGAAACACGGCTTCAGTTGCCTTATCACCGAATGAGACGATCACGGCAGATGACCTCTTATTTGACTATAATGCTTTCACGGTAACCGTGCAATCGTTAATTTTTAGTACCAACCTGACACCCATGAGAGGGCCAGACGCTGTGGAGACCGTCAGAAGAAGATCACCACTTGTGGCCGGCCACGACGTACAGGACGTAGTCTTCGGGTCCCGTGGCGACGTCGATCCCAACCCACAGGCTGTCCTGGGGCCGGAAGAGGAAGCGCCCGCCGACACCACCGGCGACAATCCCGCTCTCGTCCTCGAAGATCGGAACGTCACCGCGGGTCCCGGCGACACCAATAAATCCGAGCGCGGCCCAGCGAGCGGCGAGATTCCATCGGAGCTCGGTCTCGGCCACCGCTGTGCTCTCGTTCTGATACCGGAGGGCGGGAACCCCGCGCATGGTGACCCAGGGGTAGCCCCACAGGGGAGGGTCGCCACCCGCGGTGTTGAGATCGAGATGGAGACCGAGCACGAGCTTCTTGTTCAGCATTTCACTGAACGAATCCACCATGAGACTGATCTTCCAGTAGTCGGTGTCCCCACCCAGCGCCTCGAGGTGTTTCCACGCCACGAACTCGACGTACTGGCCCCGATTCGGGGTCATCGTGTTGTCCCGACCGTCGTACTCGCCCTGAAACGCCAGTCCGAAGTCGTTGAGC
Organism: uncultured Holophagae bacterium; assembly: GCA_963797055.1. GTDB lineage: Bacteria > Acidobacteriota > Thermoanaerobaculia > Thermoanaerobaculales > Sulfomarinibacteraceae > FEB-10. Next base: position 56,814 of record CAWCOD010000016.1, on the reverse strand, counting down.
TTGGTCTCGTTCTCCACCGGGATACTGCCGGCGTCCTCGTCGAACAGCAGATCGGGAGCGAGGTAGACGAGCTTGCCACCGACAAAAATATCGCTGGATTTGATCCGGAACTTGATGTCCTGGTAGAAAAGACCGGTGTCGAGCTTGAAGTCGAAGGGCTGGTCGCTGAAGTAGAAGGTGGAGACGATGTGGGCGTACCCGATGGCGCCCTTGTAACGGATCCTGTCCTTCTTCCACGAGGCGGTGTGGGCGAAACCGGCGCCCCATGTTCCGTCTTGGGTGTATGCCGCGGCGAACCCGGTGATGGTCGGCGGGACCTTTTTCTGTTTACCGACCTTCGACGCGGTGTCGGCAGTAAGGACCGGGGCGGTTGATCCTCCACCGGAGTCGGCGTGCTGCTTCTTCTTGTGGAAGTAGCCGACGGCGCCGCCGAGACCGTAGCCCACCGCCGGCTCGGTGATGAAGATGGGGATGGCGATGAAGGGCGGGCCCTTCTTCGTCTTGACCTCCTCTTGACCGCCGGTCTCGGGCTCGGTGGCCTCGGCAGCCGGAGGATCGCCGGCCGCCGGCTCCTCATCCTCCTGAGCATGGAGGCCTGGAGCCGCGACCCCCATCGTCAGAATCAACGCAAGGGCAATCGCGGCAGCTCGGCGGATTGGTCGTGCCGGTTTCACCCTGGCCGCCACGAACGACACATCCCACCAACTCCCGCTTGTCACCTCCCACCTCCCGTTGCCAACTCGGTTGGTCGTTCAGCCAGTCGTTCCAGTCTCCAATTCATAAACCCCCCGGCGCACATCGCCACGAGTGTTTCATCGAGCTAGTCGCTCGCCGGGTTGTTGTGCATGGCGGCCTGGAGCGTCTTGATGTCCTCTTCCGAAAGCTCCGGCCGATCGATGGTCAGGGTCAGCTTGTCGAGTTTGCCGGTAAACCGGAAGGGTGGCTGATAATCCTCGTCGGCCACCGGCGAGCCGGTGTCAGCCCCCACGTCGAAGCTTTCGCACCACTGCATGAGCATCGGGACGGTTTTCTCCATCTTGTTCGTTGCGACGATATTACCGTCCACCTTGAGGGTTCCGGTTCCGCTCTGGCCCAGGCCGCTGGGGCTCCCGTACATCAGCGTTTCGGCGCCAAGACCGTCGTACTTGAAGTCGAACTCGAGCGTGTGCTTGCCGGGTGCCAGCACATCCGGGCCTTCCCACTTGATCGACGTGAGGCCCATGAGGTTCCAGGTGTAGACCGGCTTGCCCTCGAGCACATAGAACCCGTAGCCGGTGAAGCGGCCTCCATGGGTCACAAGCATGCCCTCCGCACCGCCCTTGGGGATCTCGACCTCGGCCTTGATGTTGTACGACGAGGCGAGGACGTTCGGCGCATTGCCGTTGGGCGTTCCCGTCACTTCCCCGGAATAGGTGAACACGGTGCGGCCGGCAGAGAGGTTGGGCCGCGGCATGATCGAACGGGTGAAGGTTGTGGAATCCATCGGCAGCACCTGGTTCCGCTCCGCTTCCTGCCAGAACAGCTCCTCCAGCTCCTTGACCTTGTCGGGATACTGAGCCGACACGTCGTCGTACTGCGTCCAGTCCTTGCTGAGGTCGTAGAGCTCCCACGGCCAGGTGTCAGGATGCTTGTCGGCCGTCCCGCTGTTGTCCCAGGGCAGACGCACGACCTTGGTGCTGAGCATCCATCCATCGTGGTAGATCGCGTGGTCGCCGATCATCTCGAAGTACTGGGTCGTGTGCGTCGAGGGCGCATCCGCGTTCTTCTCGTCGAAGGTGTAGACCATGCTGACGCCATCCATTGGGATCTGTTTGATGCCATCCACCACCTCGGGCAGTGGAATCCCGGTCGCCTCGAGAATCGTCGGCGCGATGTCGATGACATGATGGAACTGGTTGCGGATGCCACCCTTGTCCTTGATCACCTTGGGCCAGGCAATCGCCATGCCCTGTTTGGTGCCGCCGAAGTGCGAGCTCACCATCTTGGTCCACTTGAAGGGCGTGTCGAAGGCCCAGGTCCAGCCGATCGACATGTGGGGGTAGGTTCTGTCCGAGCCCCACACATCGTAGTACTGCATCTGCGCCTCCACCGGCAGATGCGCGCCCTGGACCGCTGCGACCTCGTTCGGCGTGCCGGTCGGCCCGCCTTCCGCGCTGGTGCCGTTGTCGCCGGTGATGTAGATGATCAGGGTGTTGTCGAGCCTGCCCAGGTCTTCCACCGCCTGGATCACGCGACCGATCTCATAGTCGGTGTAGGCCACGTAGGCGGCGAAGACATCCACCTGTTTGATGAACAGCTTCTTTTCGGTGTCGGTGAGCTGCTCCCATCTCTTGATGTGTTCCTCGGGCCAGGGCGTCAGCTTGGCATCCGGTGGTATGACCCCGAGCTTCTTCTGGTTGGCGAAGATGGTTTCACGCAGCGTGTGCCAGCCCTCGTCGAAAAGGTGCATGTCGCTGATCTTTTCGATCCACTCCGGGGTCGGGTGATGGGGCGCATGGGTGGCGCCGGGCGCATAGTAGATGAAGAAGGGCTGATCCGGATTCAGAGCGTCAACGGTATTCATGTATTGAATCGCATCATCCGCCATTGCCGTGACCAGGTTCCATCCGGGTTCGTCATCAAATGGGTAGATATAGGTGGTGTTGCGGACCAGGTTGCCCGGCTGCCACTGACTGGTATCCCCTCCCATGAACCCGTAAAAGTAGTCGAAACCGAGTCCGAGTGGCCACTGATCGTACGGCCCGATCTTGCTGACCTGGAGATCCGGCGTGTTGTGATTCTTGCCGAACCAGGACGTCACGTAGCCGTGGCCCTTGAGGATTCTGGCAACGGTGGCTTTGTCCTTGGTCATGAGGGCGTTGTAGCCGGGGTAGCCGGTCGACAGTTCCGGTATCGAACCCGTTCCCATCTGGTGGTGGTTTCGCCCGGTGATGAGCGCCGCCCGGGTCGGCGAACACACGGCCGTCGAGTGGAAGTGGGTATAGCGAAGACCCATGTCAGCGATGCGGTCCATGGCCGGCGTAGGGATGACGCCCCCGAAGGTGCCCGACACGCCGTAGCCCGCGTCATCGGTCATGATCAGAAGAACGTTCGGCGCGCCCTTCGGTGGCGCGACCCGGGGTGGCCAGTAGGGTGCTGAATCGATGGCATTGCGTTCGATCGTGCCGCCAAACGTCGTGTCGGGCGGCGGCGGTAGCTGTTTGCCGTCGATGTTGGTGGTGGCGCTGGGAGAACCGGGCGTGCCCGTAATCTCTTGGGCCGAGATCGATGGGACGAAGGCAAGCCCGAGCACGAGCGCAACCGCCGTGAGGGTTATGATGATCTTCATGTATCTCCTCCTTGGACAAACGGTATTTCGATGAAGTCTGTGATTCCCAAAGTCTCGACTCGTTATCTTTAATACTTGACCATGTATTTCTTGGCCTCGAGGCAGACGCTGAAGGCCTTCTTGAAATTCTCGATCTGCTCCGCGATGACCCAGCTGAAGGCCCGGCCCATCTCGAAGCCGTGAAACGCGATGGTCCCGTCGGCGCGGCTCAGGTGCTCGATGGGCGTCGTCCGGTTTTCCCCGCTCGCGGCCGTGGTGTTGAGACGCCTGGCATCGAGGTCGACCTCGACGAACTTCGGGATGTTGAGATTCCACGGAATGTCGGTGGCACAATCGCCTTCGATGGAGCACACCGCCGCCTGGACCGCAGCGCAAAGGAATCGATCGGATCCGGCGAGGTCGTCGGCATCCACCAGTTGGGCCGAAAGGGCAAACGCCACCGTCAAAATTCCGGCCAATACCGGATGGCCCAAAGGCCCCGATGCTCTCATGTCTGATCTCCCTCTTTCCGTCACCATGATCGTGGTCTCCTCATCTGGTCCCAAGTTCCGTCTGCTCCACCGCGTTGATTCCGAGGATCTCCTCGACGAGGTCGAAGCCGCGTCGAGAAGAGACATCGTCGATCTCGACCACCGGCGGCGCGGCGGCGAGGTCGATGACCGCCAGAATCTGTCGGAAAGCCTGCGTCCGAAGGTGGCGCTCGAAATCCTCGGTGTTGCTCCACTCCTCCACCCACGTGAGCTCGCACCGGTCGGCCGGTCCAACCGAGAAGCGCGTCGACCGGCAGCCGGGCTCGGCACGAACCGGCCCGACCAGCGATCGCAACACCGCGGCCGCTTCACCACACGCTTTTTGTGCAAACTCCATGTGGAGCCTGAGGGTCAGCATGTCGCAGATCTCCTTTCCGTCAGGTCCGGGTGTCGAAGCAGCTGCTCGGGAGACCTCGAAACAGTCCATTCGAGTGGCCGAGATCTCGATCGCAGAATGCGTTATACCGTGCCGTTGGTCGACTGCTCGACGTTTTCATTGTTCTGCTCCGGATTCGATTCCTCCGGAAGCGGCTCGCGAAACATCGCGATCAAACCGCCCTCTCCGAGATGTCTGCGGATGACCGACAGCGCGTTGTAACCGAGCAGGGCTCCGGAGATGCAGATCGCGTTGGCCCACACGTGTTCGATGTCCGCGTGGTGGAACAGTGACTTCAGCGACTGCCAGAAGCCCCCGTACTCGTGGCGGCCCTCGAAGCCCTTCTCCAAGAGCAGCACAACCACAACGCCGGCGCCGTACAGCGCCGTACGCGTGACGACCTCCACCCAGGCCGGCCGGTCCCGGGTCAGGGCCGAGAGCGGGACATTCTCGAGGATCAGAACCACCTTGGCGAGCACGAGCGCGCCGATGAGTGCGGCCGACAGCCCCGCGAACTCGATCTGGTACTCGGCGAGGATGAGCTTCTTGATCGCCACCAGCATGCCGATCCATACGAAGAAGTAGAGGCCGGCCAGCGCCAGCTCCTTGACCTCTGCGACCACCTTGTCGCGAACGCTCATGGTCGCCCCAGAATCCCTGACACCGGTCGCTACGGCCCAGGCACCACGCCATACACGATCTGATTGCCGGACATGTAGGGCTTGTAGTAGACGTTGCCGCACTGGAAGACCGCGCCGTCGGAGACGCAACCCTCCGGCAGTGAGGCAACCATCGCGGTCGGTGCGGGCGCCGGGGCGGCGGCGGGCGCTGGCGCTGGTGCTGGTGCTGGCGCCGGAGCAGCCTGCTGTTGAGAGGCGGCGGATGCGGAGGCGGCGGCCGCCGCAGAGGTGCTGCCAACCACGACGGCGGTCCGGCGCGCTGTCCGGCGTCGGACGCCTGCGATGGCCTCAGCCTCAGGCACCAGACCGAGCGAGAGTACGTCGAAGAAAACGAGCAGGGCGAACACTGTTGCGGCCCCGAGAATCCCGATGAGATGTTTCATGATGTGCCTCCGTTCCCGGTCAGGGAGCCGTCGTGCCGGCATCAAGGCGGACGAAGTCAATCTCCATCGCGGTGGCCGGTGGTTCAAATGTGAACAACCCGTCCTCGATCTCCGGTGCGGTATTCCAATTGGTGATCATCGTGATGAACTGGGGTTGTGCGGGGTCGTCCCGTGTGGTCAAGACGTACTTGTAGGGGAGCGGCTGGTCTCCGTCCGCGACCCAGACCTGCCAGTCCACCACCGGAGTGGTGAAGGCGAGGTGATCGCAGCTGACGCCATCGATGACCGTCTTGCCGACCACGACACCCGACGTGATGCCGGCCGTCAGCAACTCGAAGGCGTTGGAAAAGACCATGTCGCCCGTGGGAGGCACCAGATCGAGCGCATCACGAGCGAAGTGTAAAAGGCCGTCTATGTCGTCCGGAGCGGCAACGGCGGCATAGAAATCCTGCTGGCCGTCGTGAACGGAGAGCGTCTCGCCGTCGTAGAGGAAGATTTGACGGTGTATCCCATCGGACTGCTCCGCGCGGAGCTTGTTCGGTCGTTGGACCACGACGTCGGATGAGAAATGAAACTGGAGCTTCTGCCCGTTCTCGAACACGTCCTCGTAGCTGTTCTCGGTATGCATGGCGAATCGCTGCTGCTCACCGAGGTAATCGGTCATCCGTTTGAGAATCTGCAGCGCGTCGTGGTCGATCGCTCCCCCCAACTGCCCGAACGCTGGGGCCGGCAGGATGGCGGTCACTGCCGCGAGGGCCCCCAAGCCCATGGCGATCTTGACCCACGGTATTCCTCGCGCACATCGCGAATGTGACCTGATCATCATTTCCTCCTTATGTGTGTCGTGTCGGCCCGGGCCTCCCGGCCACGGTCGGGATCAGTGTTCGGCCTCGTTCAGAGAACAGTTCAACCCGGCGAACAAACTGCACAACTCGTACCACCTTCGCGTCCAGGACTCGTTGATCCGTATCTCCCGCCGATCAAGGGAGATGTCGGTATTCGATCCGTGTGGTGAGCGGGTTCCGAGAGGTGTTGGCGGGACGATATTTCGTCACGAGGACGATTTTTCGTCCCGGAGACTCTTGGGATCGATTCCGAGCCGCTGCATTCTCGACCGGAGGGTCGTTGGTTTGATATCCAGCAGCTCGGCGGCTCCACCGGGACCGCGGATGCGGCCTTCCGCGGTCTCCAGCACCCTGAGGATATGCCGGCGCTGGACCTCATCGATCGACAGCACATGGTCGTTATTCGAATGTGGTCCGGAGGGCAGCTCGATCCTGAGCGTCGGACTTGTGCAGAGGATCAGCGCGCGCTCGAGTACGTTGCGCAGCTCGCGCACGTTGCCCGGCCAGCCGTACTGTTGCAGCCGCTCCATGTCCGTGCGTCGGATGCGCTCCACCGACTTGTTCATGCCGGCGCAGAGCTCCTGCACGATGGACCAGACGAGAAGGGGGATGTCCTCCCGGCGTTCGCGGAGCGGCGGGATGTGAATCGGAAAGACGGCGAGCCGGAAGAAGAGATCGCTGCGGAACCGGCTGGCATCCACCTCCGCTCGGAGATCCCGGTTGGTGGCCGCGATCACCCGCACATCGGTTGTCATGGTTTTCGAGCTGCCGACCCGTTCGAACCGGCCCTCCTCCAGGACCCTGAGCAACTTGGACTGGAGCTCCAACGGCAGCTCGGCGATCTCGTCGAGCAACAGGGTCGAGCGGTTGGCCACCTCGAACCGGCCCGGCTCGCGCGACACCGCACCGGTGTAGGCGCCCTTCTCGTGGCCGAAGAGCTCGCTCTCCACCAGAGTTGATGGCAGGGCCGCGCAGTTGACCTTGACCATCGGCCGGCCGTTCCGCGGGCTCAGCTCGTGGATTCGTCGAGCGATCAGCTCCTTGCCGGTGCCGGTTTCCCCCTCAACCAGCACCGTGGTTTCGGCAGGCGCGACGCGCTCGACCTGTTCGAGGACCGCCAGGAGGGCCGGACTTTCGCCCACGATGCGACCCCGTCCCTGCCGCAGTTGGTACTCCGTTTTGAGATACGCGTTCTCGAGCTCGAGCTGTTTTCTGAGCTGCTGGATCTCTTCGTAGGATTGTCTGAGTGTGTCGTCCGCGAGTTTGCGCTCGGTTACGTCCACCGACGCGCCCAACAGACGGGTCGGGTTCGTGGCAGAGGCCGACTGCATTCTCCCGCGTGAGAGAATCCACCGCTCGCCGCCGTCCTGAAGCACGATCTTGTACTCGATATCGATCTCCTGGTTGTTTTCCGTTGCTCGCCGAATCGCCTCCGACACCGAATCGCGGCACGTCGGGTGGACCGATTCCATGAACCTCTCCAGCGTGATCTCGGTGTCCGGCTCATAACCGAAGATCTGCCGCGCTCGTCCTGTCGCCCAGAAACTCCAGCTATCCACGTCGAGCATCCACATCCCGATCTGGGCCGAATCGGCCGCCAGCTGGAGCCGCTCCTCACTGTTGCGCAGCGCCGCATCATCGCGTTTACGAACCAATGCGTTGGCGAACACCTCCGCCACCAATTGGAGCCGCTGAACGATATCCGCTGGCCACGGGGATTTCTCCTGCACGGTGTGAAAGCTGACGACACCGAAAACCGTGTCGCGGCCAGCGGACAAGGGAAAGCCGAACACGGACCTGATGCCGAAGTGTCTCCACGTCTCACAGTCCGCCGCCGCCTCGGCCGGCGCCTCATCGATGCTGGACAACGAGATGCACTTTCCCGCCAGGAGCCGCTCCAAGGCCCACGGGTTGTACCTTCGTGCGTCGAAATCATCTGGAACAGGAGGCCCACCCATTGGCCGGTAGAGGTGGGTCATCCTTTGGATTCCGGGCTCCGTTGGAGACAGCTGCCAAAGTGCGGCGAGGTCGAGGTCGAGGCACTCGCAGACCCGGCGCTGAGCGTCCACGATCTCCTTATCCACCTGCGCTGGATCGAGGTTGACGAAACGCGATGACAGGTCAGCCAGCATCGACTCGAATCGAAGCCGGTCCGGAAGCTCCGATTTCACGTCCTCGGACAGGGTCGACATTCGGACATTTTCGCACAGCCGGGCCCCCCGCCCGCCCGATTCAAGATTCAAGATGCAAGATGCGAGACGTGTCACGGCGTAGCCGCAGGCGGAGCCGGATCCCCCGCCCACCCGGATGCCGGATACCAGATCCGCTGCCTTCCCCCGAGCCCGAGCCCGAGCCCGAGCCCGTTACCGTTGCCGTTGCCGGTCGAAAAAAAAGAACGAAGATCGAAGAACCGCCGCCCGCCCTACCAGGAGCACGGAGCAGGGAGCAGGGAGCAAGGAACAAGGAACAAGGAACAGGGAGCAGGGAGCAGGGAGCAGGGGACAGGGAGCAGCCCCAACCCAGCCGGGTACCAGATTTAAGGTCCCCCACCCGCAGGGGTTGACATTTGTCGGTCACATCACCATCTCGGTGCATCCAGCATCCAGCATCCAGCATCCAGCATCCAGCATCCAGCATCCAGCATCCAGCATCCAGCATCCAGCAAGATCCAGCATCCAGCATCCAGCATCGGCCGTGTGGCTGGCTGACGGTTTGACTCTCGACGGCCTCGACCCGTAAGATCCGTGAGCTGTGACGGAACCAAAGCCCCCCGCCGTCGACCCCAGTGACACGCCAGCCCTCGACGATCAGACCGAGGGTGTTGCGAACGTCGGAAAGCCGGCACCAGTTTCGAAGTGGCAACGTTGGGCCAGGTGGGTCGGTTTCGGCATCCTGATTGTGGTGTCCATCCACGGCGTCCGCGAGTTCGTCAACGGTGACGCCGCCGCGGTGAAGGCCTACTGGAGCGAGCACTACCGTATTCTGCCCATGGTGCTGGTATTCGCGCTGATGGACGTGACGGTGGAGATCATCGCCTGGATGTGGGTCTACCAGCGGTTCGGGATCCAGGCCTTCGATCGAACCGGCGCCGCCGTCGGGCTCTCGGGCAAGGCGGGGTTGCTGCTGCCGGCCCAGCTCGGCCGATTGATCCGTCCGGACGAGATGGTTCGTCTTGGTCGTGGGGTTCTCGGGGAATGTCTCAAAGCCGAAGCGGTGGTCTTCGTCCTCGACTCCATCTCGGTCCTGGCGTTGTTCGCGGCGCTGGTGGCCTACCGGGTCCACGGCGTCCTGTCTCTCGCGGCCGGCGCCGCGGTGGTCGCTGTCTGCCTGTTTCTCGGCAACCTCATCCTCAAGCTCCTTTCCGACACGAAGTTGGAGCTACCCCGGGGCTTTTGGCTGAGCTGGACGACCTTTGCCATCGTCGTGCTCCAGTCCACGGGATGGATCGCCCACGGCCTCGCCTTCTTCATGCTCGCCTCCAATTTACCGGGCGACGTGGGCCTGTGGGACTCGCTGTTCCTGGCGCCGGGGTCGGCCGTGCTCGGCCTGGGCAGCGGGGTGCCCGGTGGGATCGGGGCCACCGAGGCCCTTCTCGGCGCGTCCATGGGTCTCCGGGGCGTCCCGCAGGAACATCTGGCGGTGGGGGTTGCGGCGTTTCGCATCGTCACCTTCTGGATTCTCCTCCCCATGGGTTGGCTCGCCCTGGCCTATGTGGGACGACAGGCACGGAAACAACGCGCGGCGGCGGACGGCAGGGCCGACCACGGTGGTGAGCCCACGGGTCAATCAGCGGGATCGGTCGCTGACTCGCCTGGCGTGGGAGGATCGACGCCGTGACAGAGCGGAACGAAAGCACCCGTTATCCTATCGCCGCGGTCCGCGAGCGGGTCCGGCGGCACGGTCGCCCTGTCCTGGACTTCGCGGTGGGTCCCCACCGCGAAATGCCGCCGACCGCGCTTCTGGATATGCTCCGGAATGTCGACGACCGGTGGCTTCGAACACCGTGCAGCCGGGACGAACTGGACGCATTTGGCGATGCGGCAGCCACGATGCTCCGCAGAGTCTATGGTGTCGAGGCACCGCCATCGGCCATCATTCCGGTGCCGGGCGGCAGGACCGCCATGAGTTTTCTCGCCTCGACGCTGATTCGCCCTGGTGATGACGTGGCGATCGCCGAGCCGGCCTACCCGGCCTTCGCCCGGGTTGCCCATCAGATCCACGCACGGGTGCATCCCGTACCGCTCGATCCCAAACGCGGGTTCGAGCCCGCCGCCGATTGCCTCACGGCGGAAGATGCGGCTGAGATTTCGTTCGTGGCCTTGAACTACCCCAACAACCCGACGGGCGCGGTCATCTCGGACAAGGTGTTGAGCGAGTTCGTGGACAGTTTTGCCCCGGGAACCATCGTGTTCAACGACGCGACCTACGGGCCCCTTGTGTTTGACCAACCCCCGTGGTCGGTGTTGGCCGGCGCGCGTTCCTTGAAGGACCGTTTTCGTTTTGTCGAGCTCCACTCCCTGGCGAAGCTCTTTGCTCTGGGCCCGCTATCGGTTTCTTTCCTTGTGGGCGAGCGCGGGATCATCGCGGAGTTGGGCGAGTACTCCGAGTACGCGTGGTCAGATCAGAGTTCGCTGGAGATGAAGGTGGCGTTGACGTGCCTGGAGGACGGCAGCCGTTTTGACCAGATGCGAGCGATCTATGCCGACCGTCTCGACCGGCTTCGGATGGTGTTGTCGGAGCTGGGATTTGAGCCGTTCCCGCCCGCCTCGGGCATGTACATCGTGTGCCGGACACCGTCGGCCATCGGCGGCCGCCCGGTGGCCGATGCCGGTGAGGCGGCAGTGGTGCTGCTCAAGAACCACAACGTGGCGGTCGTGCCGTGGGAGGTCCGGCCCACGAGCTACCTGCGCTTTTCCTCGCAGTTCAGCGAAGAGGACCTCGCGGCCCTCGCCGCCCTCGGGAATGACGGCCCCCTCGCGTCGCCGTGACGACACGACGACGAATTCTCAAATTTGAATTTTAAATTTTCAATTCGCACCGGCGTTCCGGAGACGATCAGACGAGGATTGAACATCGACCGCCCGACGGGAGAGGACAGGCCTCTTGTGGTGCGGCCGTCCCGGCTGCGCTACACATTCGACGGTTGTAGCGCAGGCCTCTGGCCTGCAATCGTACGTTCATTTAGCACCGGAGATGCAGCCGAGACGGCTGCGCTACAAAGACACATCGGGCGGATGGGGGTCTTCAAAAATTAAGAATTCAAAATTAAGAATTCAAAATTCGACTCTGCCGGCGTTTTTCGAGGACGCCGCAGACGGTATCGAAGACTTGATCAACCGTGATCAACTCCATGCAACGGTTGCGCCGGCAGGCGGACTGCCGGTCGTTGAAGGCGTTGACGCACGGACTGCACACCAGGTTGGACCACAGGATGTGGCTCTGCGGGGTGCGGGCGCCGAAAACCGCCGGTGTCTCGGGACCGAAGAGGGTGATGACGTCGATAGAGGTCAACGTGGCGTAGTGGGCGGGGCCGCTGTCGTTGGTCACCATCAGCTCGGAGAGGCCGTAGAGCACCATCAGCTGACGCAGTGTGGTCCTGCCGGCAAAGCTGATGCAGCGCGCAGAGTCGATTCGGGCGGCCAAGGCTTCCGCCTCGGGCGCCTCCGACGGCGAGCCGGTGAGAACGATGCAGATCTCCGGATTGTGATTGAGGATTCGCCGGGCAAGCTCCACATATCCATCGTCGTGCCAGCGGCGCAACGGCAGGAGGTCACCGCAGTTGGCGTTGAGCAGCACGATGGGAGGCAGCGTGGCGGTGCCGAGGGCGTCTGAGAGCATCTGTCCCACCTCGCGGTTCTCGGCCTCCTCGGGCTCGAGCCGCGGCAGTGGGAGGTCGGGTGGTGGGGTCAGGTCGAAGGCCGGGAAACCCTTCGCCGGATGGCGGAACGCCTCGACCAAAATCTGAAAGATCTCGGCGGCGTGGAGAAACGGGTTGAACGACAGTCGGTGGGTCATGAGGTCGCCACGATAGGAGGCCTCACCGAAATAGCCGTGGAAGCCCGACCGCGCCCTGGCTCCCGACAGGTAGGAAAGGATGGCGGATGAACGGGCAAAGAATTCGAAATCCACGGTTGCGTTGATGCCCTCGCGACGCATGCGGAAGATGGCCTTCAGAGTGTCGCTCGCGACCCGGAAGAGTCCGTCGGTGCGGATCGAGATCACATTTGCGTCCGGCACCACGTCGAGCAGGTCGAGGATGAAGCGGTTCTCTGAGAACACCACGAAGTAGAGGTTCTCGGCGCCCACCATCTCCCGTGCGCGGACCAGTGCCGAGTAGGCCAGCACGGTGGCGCCCTGCTCGGCGAGCTTCATGACGGCGATTTTCTCGGGCGGCCGATCGGGGTCGCGACGCAGTACCAGGTCGTCGAGCCGGCGGACCACGGTCAGAACGGCGCACATGGGTGCGCCGATCCAGCGGTCCACGAAGCGCATGGTTCTGACGTCCACAGTCTCCTCGGCGGCGGAAAGGTTAGCACGCGGGGCGCCCCGCCGACTCGATTTGAAGTGAATAGTGAATAGCGAGTGGTGAATAGCGGGCCGTGTCGGATGGTCGGGGTTAGGAATTTCGAATTGGGCGGGCGGGGGGACCTGGTCGCCATTGTGGAGCAGCCGTCCCGCCTGCATTTCTTGCCTCGATAGAATGGACAAATGCAGGCCAGAGGCCTGCTCCACAATTTCCTGTCATCCTGAGCGAGGGAACGATGTGACCGAGTCGGAGGATCTGGGTGGGTCGCCGATGCGTTCTTGACCCCACCCTGATCCTTCGTCGCCTACGGCTGCTCAGGATGACAACGAAAAGCGGCAGGGGAATCGAGCCCCTCGTTCAGAGTCCGGGCTTTCGGTAACGGTAACGATAACGGGCTCGGGCTCGGGCTGGGTCGTGGGTCCTCTTTTCACCTTCTGCCCTTTCTACGCTTTCCAGACCTGCTCCTCCGGGCCGGCGGGGGGCTGCCTACTGCCCGCAACCCGGCTCGATCGACTAGAATGCCGGTGACCCGACGAAAGGGGAATCCAAACGGTGACGGCAAAGAAAATCCTTGTGACGGGAGGCGCCGGTTTCATCGGCTCCAACATCGTGGCCGCTCTCGGTGAGCGGGGCGATACCGTGGTCGTTTGTGACCGGCTGCGCACCGGAGACAAGTGGCGCAACATCGCCAAACGTCAGCTGGATGACGTGGTGGCGCCGGAATCTCTGCTGCCGTGGCTCGAAGCCAACGGAGCCTCTCTGGCTGCGGTGGTCCACATGGGCGCGATCTCGTCGACCACCGAGACCGACGCCGATCTCATCGTCGACGTCAACTTCAGGCTCTCCCGCGACCTGTGGCGATTCTGCGCCGGGCAGGACATTCCGTTGATCTACGCCTCCTCGGCCGCGACCTACGGCGACGGCAGCCAGGGATTCGACGACGATCAGTCCGCCGCATGCGCTCGCCGCGCTGCGACCTCTCAACCCGTACGGCTGGAGCAAACACCTCTTTGATCGATGGGTGGTGGCGGCTGTGGAACAGGGGGAGGAGGCGCCGCCGCAGTGGGTCGGGTTGAAGTTCTTCAACGTCTACGGTCCCAACGAGTACCACAAGGGGTCGATGAAGAGTGTGATCGCCCAGAAGTACCTGCTGGCGGCGGCCGGTGAGCCCATCACGCTGTTCGCGTCCCACAATCCGGACTACCCCGACGGCGGCCAGCTGCGGGATTTCGTGTTTGTCGAGGACTGCGTCGACGTCGTGCTGTGGCTGCTCGACCACCCGGAGGTCAGCGGGCTTTTCAACCTCGGCACGGGTGAGGCACGGAGTTTCTCGGACCTCGCTCGCTCCCTGTGTGAGGCTGTGGGGGCGGAGCCCGAGATCGAAATCATTCCCATGCCGGACGCCATCCGTGACCGCTACCAGTACTTTACCCAGGCCGAGATGAGCAAACTGCGGCAGGCCGGCTACGATCGACCGTTCGCCAGTATTGAGGATGGGGTTCGGCGCTACGTTCAGGATTACCTGATGCAGCCCGATCCCTACCGGTAGGCCGTGGTCGTACGTCACGTCATTCTCGATCGCGACGGCGTGCTCAACCGGGAGCCGCCCGACGGCAGCTGGGTTGCCCGACCCGAGGACTGGGTGTGGGAGCCGGGTGCGCTGGAGGCCCTGCGGCGGCTGGCCGCTGCCGGCGATGGTGCTGTCGGTGGCGACCAACCAGTCGGGCGTGGGCCGGGGTGTCTTCCCCATGGAGGCGGTGGATGCCGTGACCGATCTGATGCTGCGGGATGCCGAAGACGCCGGCGCACCCATCGACGCCGTCTTTGTCTGTCCGCACGCCCCCGAGGATCTCTGTGATTGCCGAAAACCCCTGCCGGGTTTGATCGAGCAGGCCGTGGCGTGGTCTGGGATCCCTCGGGAGGAAACCGTAGTTGTGGGGGATGCGGCGAGGGACATCGAGGCCGCCGAGGCCGCCGGTGTGAAGGCCATCCTGGTGCGCACCGGTAAGGGCCGCGAGACCGAGGAGATCATCGGCCCTGACGCTGTCGCGGTGTACGATGACCTCGAGCAGCGTCGCTCGAGGCAATCCTGATGGAGGAGTGATGACGTCGTCCGAAGACAATGGAATCCGGGCGCTGGTCCTCGGGAATTTTGAGGAGCATGGCCGGGTCATGGCGGAAGCCGCCCAGACGCTGCCGGTCATCCTGGAAGAGCTGGTGGCTGCGGCCATCGCCTGTCTCGGCAGTGGGGGCAAACTGCTGGTCTGCGGCAACGGCGGCAGCGCCGCCGATGCCCAGCATCTGGCCACCGAGCTGGTGTGTCGCTACCAGATCCGACCGACCCGCAGTGGCGGCCGTGGCGCTGACCACCGACAGCTCGGCCCTGACCGCCATCGCCAACGACTACGGCTTCGACCGCGTCTTCGCCCGTCAGGTGGAGGCGCTGGCTCGACCTGGCGACATGCTGATGGCCATCAGTACCAGTGGCAACTCGCCAAACGTCATCGAGGCCGCCCGTCAGGCGAAGGACCTGGGCTGCACGGTGGTCGGGCTCACCGGCGGTGACGGCGGCCGACTGGCCGAATACTGTGATCTCGTGGTTGCCGCGCCCTCTCGCACGGTGGCTCGTATCCAGGAGGTCCACGAGGTGGTCCTGCACGTGCTGGCGGAGGCCGTCGAGCGGGCCGCCGGAGGGGACGGATGGACATGAGCCGGGAGAATCACGCCGAGGACCGGCTGGCGGAAATCGTTTCCCGTTTCCCCGAGCTCCACGTCTGGGTGGCCGGGGACATCATGCTGGACGAGTACATCGTGGGTAATGTGGGGCGAGTGTCGCCCGAGGCGCCGGTGCCGGTGGTGCATGTCCGTGAACGCATGTGGCGCCTCGGCGGTGCGACAAACGTGGCGCGTCAGATCGCAGCTCTCGGGGCCAGGGCCAGTCTATGCGGCGTGATCGGAACCGATGGCGCGGGCGACAGGGTGCTCTCAGCCTGCGCCGACAACGAAATCGATACCCGTGCCGTGGGGCGTATGGAGCACGTGCCGACGACTCACAAGGTCCGAGTTCTCGGCCAGCGCCAACAGCTGCTCCGTCTTGATTGGGAGGACGGACGTCCGTGTCCGGACGACGTTGTCGCCGGACTGGTGGCGCAGTTGGAGGCGGGAGATCCGCCCGATGTGCTGATCCTCAGCGACTACGCCAAGGGATTTCTCACCGATCATTCCACGGCGTTGTTGATCTCGGCCGCGCGGCGGGTGGATGTGCCGGTTTTGGTGGATCCCAAACGACCGGATCTGGAGGCCTACGGCGCCGCCACCGTCGTCACGCCGAATCTCCGTGAGCTGGAAATGGCGACCGGGCGTGACCTGAGTTCGGCCGACGACGACGCCGTCGCCGACGCCGCGCGTGGCGTTCTGGCCGGCACCAGTCTCGAAGCGCTGGTGGTGACCCTCGGCGAGCGGGGCATGCTGGTGGTGCCCCGGGAAGGCGATTTCACCGTGATTCGGGCTCAGCGCCGTGCCGTCTTCGACGTCACCGGCGCCGGCGATACCGCGGTGGCGGTCATGGCGCTCGGTCTCGGTGCGAAAGCCGGGCTGGAGGATGCCAGCCGGCTCGCCAACGTTGCGGCAGGGATCGCGGTGAGCGAGGTGGGCACCGCGGCCGTGCCACCGTCGGATCTTCTGGCCGCGCTGGGCGAGCGGCCGGCCGGCAAGGTCATGAGCCGGACCGGACTGGCGGCCCAGGTGGAGTCGTGGCGTCTCCAGGGCAAACGGGTCGTGTTCACCAACGGCTGTTTCGATCTGCTGCACATCGGCCACCTCTCGCTGCTGCGCGAGGCGGCCGAGCTCGGCGATGTGCTGGTGCTGGCCATCAACAGCGACGACTCGGTGCGGCGGCTCAAGGGCGACGACCGGCCGCTGATGCCGCAGGGAGAGCGGGCGGCACTGCTGGCCGCGCTGGACTGCGTCGATGCCGTGACGATTTTCGGCGAAGACACGCCACTCGAGACCCTCGAACTGATCCGTCCCGACATCCTGGTGAAGGGCGAAGACTACCAGCTGGATGAGGTGGTGGGTCGAGAGCTCGTGGAGTCTTACGGGGGCTCGGTGGAGCTCGTGCGGCTGCTGCCGGAACACTCCACCAGCAAACTGATCGAGAGAATTCGTCGAACCGACCCGGACTGATTGGACATCTTGGAGGCATGGTGAAGAGATTTTTTGGAATGGCAATCATCCTGGCCCTGACCGCCCTGCCGGCGGCGGCACAGTCGGTCCACGTGGACTATGACCGCAACGCCGACTTCGACTCGTACAAGACCTTTGCCTGGGGACCGACCCCGGAGACCTCAATCGAGGGTGCGTCGCCGTTCATGCACTCGCGCATCAAGAACGCCATCGAGTACTACCTGGCCAAGGGAGGTGGTGTCGAGGATCCGACGGATCCGGATCTCTACGTGACCTATCACGTCGGCACCTACGAGGATGTCAGGTTCAGCACCACCACCTACGGATACAGCTACGGTCCCGGCTGGGGCTGGGATCCCTATTGGGGCGGCACCATGGGAAATTCGGTGACCACTGCCACGACCTATGAACGCGGCACCCTGGTGATCGATATTTGGGACGCCGAGACCAACGAGATCGTCTGGCGTGGATCGACCAGCGCGACGGTACCCGAGGATCCGCAGAAGGCGGACAAACAGATCGACAAGGCGCTCAAGAAGATGGTCAAACAGTTCCAGAAGCAGAGGGCTCAGCAGGCCAAGGGAAAGTAGCGCCCGCCCACACGCCCGGATACGAGATCCAAGATCCAAGATCCAAGATGCAAGATGACGAGCATCGAGATCGCCGGAGACCGCGATCGCCGCCTCGAGCCTCGAGCCCGATCCCGAGCCTCGTTAACGCTCTCCCCTCCCCTCTCCCCATCGCGCTCCCCGCGGTTACTCGCGGCCGGTGGCCGCGGTGACCAGCCGTCACCAGCGGGTGGCCGTATGGCCGCTGATCCCACTCGCAGGATCGGAAACGGCCGCCGCACCCGGCCACGGCCACTACCGCTGCCGCCGGCAGGTTGCCCGGCACGCCCAATCATCGCGCCCTTGCACTCCAGGAGGTAGGGTGGGAACTTTCAACTTTCAACTATCGACTTTCACTTTGACTATCGACTTTGGACTATCGACTCCGTTGGACGGTACGCCCGCCATACGCGCCCACCTCGCCCCGGTTGGGGGGAGGGAACGTTCAACGTTTAACGTTTAACGTTCTCAGGGTGCCAGGGCCGACACTTTGGCGCGAAGATTGTCACCAGTGTCGGCCCTGGCACTTACGGTCAGGTGTTCGGTACCAACCGCTCGAAACCACTCGAGCGAGAACAAGAACAGGTCCTGTAGTCTGGTGGCCATGGATTCGGTTCGAAGAGCAGTCCTGATATTTGGTGTCCTGGCACTCGTGCTGGGAGCTGTGGCACCGGCAAGGGCTTTCGACGAAGACATCCCACTTGCGATGCTGCCGAGGCAATCCGGCACCATAGAAGACGCCGAGGCCAAGTCCTTCCAAATCTACCGCATTTCGATCTCGTATCGGCCGCGCAAGCTCAAGGACAAGCCGTGGGGTCTCCGTCTGTATTTTCCGATCTCGCTCGGCACCTTTCAGTTGGAGACCGCCACCAATGTGGGCGATTTCTTCGACAGCTTTCAGTCCATTGCATTCATCCCGGGCGCGGAGTTTCTGGTACCGGTGGGAGACCGGTGGGTCCTCAAACCGTTCGTCGAATTGGGTGTCGCCGACGACACTGCCACAGGCGGGGTTGAGTTACTGTACGCGGCGGGGATTCGCGCCAGGGCCGAGTACCAGCCCGGACCCTTCAACATCATGGTCGGCGGCGCCCTTAGGTACCGCAACAACACCACGTCGGTGGCGGTCAAGAACTGGTACTCAACAGTGGAGATCGGCGCCGACGCGCAGCTGCCGCTTGGCTTTTCAGTGGGATCGAAGGAGGCTCACGGCGGCATGTACGCCGTCGCCCGTCACTACTCGAACCTGGAGTTCGAGTTGATCACCGAGGGGCCCATAAATATCGAATGGAACTACGAGGTCGGGTTGAGTTTCGCCACCGACCCAATCGTCAAGCTGTGGAAAATCAAGATGCCGTGGATTGCCCTCGGCTACCGGTTCGGCGATCGCCAAAGCGGATATCGGCTCAGTTTCAACTTCCCGTTCTGATCAGTCGAAGATCGGTGGACCGGTTGGGCTAGAGTGGCGTGGTGAAATTGGGAGCGTGGAATCAATGGACCCATTGTCCATGGCCTGTGTCGCCCAATTTACGATAAACCCAACGGATACTTGTGCTTTACCTCCCTCGCGACGAAACTCGGTGGAGAGTACAGGCTGAGCTTCGGGGGGACCCGCACCGCCAGTCCCTTTCCGGCGGCGTGGGGCCTTCGAGATCGGCGAAGGCGCCCGCTCTCCCATCATCTTCAAAGCCGTTTCCTTCCGCAACCGACGAGAGTCCCACATGGGCCGACGAACGCGGTATGATCGTGCACGAGATCACAGTGACTGGAAGGGGTCAACGATGACAAACAGTGTGCCATCTCGATTCTTGGGTTTGGCGTTGCTCATCATTGTGACGATCGTCTGTGCAACGCCCGCCGAAGCGCAGCGCGATTATGAACCGCTGCTCGACAAGTTCAACTTCAGGGTTGAGGCCAGCTGGGTTGGTATGTCGACCGAGATCCGACTCGACTCCGAGGTGCTCGGCAGGGGAACGACCCTCAATTTCGAGGACGACCTGGACCTCGATGCGTCGAAGACCGTTCCGTCGTTGGCCTTCGAGTGGCAGATCGCCCGCAAGCACAGGTTGGGCGTGCGCTGGCAGGACATCAGCCGTGACTCCACCTCGCAGAGCCTTGAGGAGATCAAGTGGGGCGATGAGGTGATCCCCATCGACGCCGAGGTCAATCTCGGTTTCGACGTGACCCAGTTCTACATCGATTACACCTACTTCCCATGGGTCAAGGAGCGGTGGGCGGCCGGCTTCGGGCTCGGTCTGCGCGTCTTGGAACTTTCGGCAACGCTGGACTGGAGTTTGGAGGGCGGCGAAGAGCAGGGCGAGGGCACCAGCGACGTGAAGGGCACCGGTCCGCTGCCCTACCTCTACTTCGAGTACCGGCGGATGTTTTCCGAACACTGGCGGTTCCAAGCCGGGCTCGGCTGGTTGTACGTCAGTATCGAGGACATCTCGGGCGGTCAGTGGGTCGGCCGTCTGGGCATCGAGTACCTCATCGGGGATCATTTCTCGGTTGGTGGTGCCTTTAATCTGTCGACCATCGATGTCGATTGGGACGGAATCGAAACCGAGGAGAACGGGACGTTGCTGAACGCTGCCATCAGCTACGACATCAACGATTTCAGCCTGTTCGTGCGGGCGCGGTTCTGATCCGTCGAGATACGAGATTCTAGATCCGCCACCCGCTTGGTGGTCCTGAGGTCCGAGCCCTAAAACTCCATCGTTCCCATCGGTGCCAGGACCGACACCTCTGACACCTTCTAAGGGGAGATATGACCCCCGGTGCCAGGGCCGACACTTTCTTCGCCTTCTCCAGGGATAATTGTGTTGTCGCTCAATACTGCTTGTCAGAAGTGTCGGCCCTGGCACCACGATGGCACCGCGACGAAGCTGGGAGTCAATAGTGTCGGCCCTGGCACCGCGATGGCCCTGGCACCGCGATGGGACGAGTGGAGAGTGTGGACGCCACCTTCCGCGTCTGTACCCAATGAAGGGGGGTTCAGAAGTCGAATTTCCGCGTTGCCTACCCACCTGGCCTGCCAGGCATCAGGCAGCAGGCAGCATCCGACCGCGGCCGCACATTTCGCATTTCTCATTCAACCGGACCTGGGTTGTAGGTCGTGTGTTTGTGGGTTGTAACCGATCACCCAAGGAGCATGGGCAGTCTCATTAGGGTGTCGCAACGGCGAAGCCCGGCTATCATCTTTTTTTCAGGAGGGTTGTGGACCGTGAATTCACCCATTTTGCGCCATCCGGCGACCCACATCGTGATCCTCGGCTTCATCGTGGCGGCGGCGATCCTCATCGCCAAGGGTCCGCCCACCGGCAACGAGGCGCAGCGCGTGGTGGTGACCGGTGCCGATCTGATGCAGCTGCAGGCCGGGTTCTATCGAACATGGCAGCGTGAGCCGACGGCGGTGGAGCTCCGCGGCGAGCTGGAGAAGTTCATCCGCCAGGAGGTGCTCTACCGGGAGGCCCTGGCCCGCGGCTACGATCGCGACGATCTGGTGGTGCGACGGGCCATGCAGCAGAAGATGGAGTTTCTGGCGTCGTCCCAGGCCATGAGAGAACCACCCACCGATGAGGAGGTGGAGGCCTACTTCGCGCTGCGGCAGGAGCGGTATCGGCTGCCCGCAGTGGTCAGTTTTGCTCAGGTCTATGTCAGCCCCGATAAGCGGGGAACATCCGCATCGCAGGATGCCGTGGAGATGTTGACGCGGCTCCGTCTCGAGGATCCGGATTTGGAGGATCTCGGCTCGTGGGGTGATTCCATCATGTTGCCGATGGTGGTCTCGGGACAGACCGAGCCGGAAATCCGCTCGACCTTTGGTGAGGACTTCGCGGTCTCCGTGGTGGCCCAGGAGCTTGGCGAGTGGGAAGGGCCCGTGGTCTCCGGCTTTGGTCTGCACCTGGTCAAGGTGATCAAACGGCAGGACTCCCGGATCCCCGACCCGCGGGAGGTTGGCGCCCGGGTCATCGGGGACATGGAATATGAGGCCCGATCTGCGTCCAAGGAACAGCTTTATCAGGAAATCGCACAGACCTACCAGATCATGCTCGATCGGCCGGTGAGAGAGGTGCTGGAGGCGGCCGCCGAATGACCAGGCTCAAGCCTGTCATCCTGGCGTTGGTGGTGCTTTGGGCCGCCGCGGGAACCGTGAACGCGGACGTTGCGTTCCCGGCCCGACTCACCCTCGAGGAGACCGAGCCGGGAACCTACGAGGTGATCTTCACCCTTCCTATCGTCGAGGGGCGCAAGTTGCGCGCCGAGCCGCTGCTGCCACCCACTTGCAGCGACATCACCGAGCGTGACATCAGCGTTTCGTCGGTAGGCCACACCACCGCCTGGACGGTCGTTTGCGACCCGCCGTCGTTGGCCGGTGAGGCGGTGTTGATCGAGGGTCTTCTGGGAACTCAGACTGACCTGGCCTTCACCCTCACCACCCTCGATGGGCGCGAATATACGGGAATTTTGCGCCCATCGCGGCCCGGCTTTCTGGTGCCGCTGCCGCCGTCGCTGCCGTCCTTGGGAGGACACGCAGCGGTCGAGGCCATGCGCCGAACCCTGCGCCAGTTCCCGCTTTGGTTGCTTCTCCTCGTCGTCGTAGCCGGTGGCGCCCGTTGGCGGAATATTTTCACCGGTGCCGCTGTCTTCGCCGTGGCCCATGGGGTGGCACAGTGGCTTGGCGGCAACGGATGGTTGCTGGTGCATCCATTGGTACGCGACAGCTTCACTCTGATCTCCGCCGCGGTCCCGGCGGTGGCCCTGGCCGGGGGAGGTGAGCGCTGGCGTGGCTGGCTCCAGCCACTGTGGCCCGCCACGTTGCTCCTGGGCCTGCTCTACGGAGGGGCAAGGCCCGAAGCTCTGCCGCCGGACGGCCTCTCCAGTGCCGAGCAGCTTGTGGCGCTGGTGTCCTTCGGTGTGGGAGTGGGCGTCGGTCTGGTCGTCATTTCGCTGGTGGCGATGGAGTTGCGGACGGTGTTGACCCTCGCGGCCGGTGGCAGGTGGCTGCCGCGGGCCGATACGGCGATGGGATACGTGATCGGTGGACTGGCAACCGGGATGGTGCTGGCCCGGTTTGTTTCTCTTGGCCAGCTGATGGGCGGACTGCAGAGGTCGCCGGTGGAGCTGGCGCTCTTGGCGTTGGTGTTGGGGCCGACCCTGTTTTTGGCCGGCAAGGCCGGGCGATGGGTCGTGGCCGGATTCGGCATGCTGGCATTGTCGGGACTGGTGCCGGGTCTTTTTGGAAACCCGATCCCCCTGGGTGGAGTGATCGTGATCGGCACATTGCTTCTGCTCGGTGCGGCGTTGGCCGTTGGCCGGCCTCTCCCGTCCCGGTGGGTGCTCGTCGTGGTACCGGTCGCGGTCGTGGCCCACGGGTGGTCCACCGGGCTCGAGCTCGTGGAGAATGTGTCCAAATCCACTGGCGTTGCGGTCGGCGCGGTGCTGACGGCGACGTCCCTCCTCTACGCGAGCCTGTCGGTGTCACGGATTTCCCCGATCACGCCCATGACCGGGTGGATTCGTGTGTTGGGCGTTGCGGTCGGCGGGGTGGCGGTGCTGTGGCGGTTGGCCGACTACCGCCTTTGGTTCGACAACCGGGTGGTCACCGAGGCGGCGCTCGGGTTGCTCCGAATCCCGGTGCTGTCGATGCTGCTGGTCGTGGCTGCGGTGCTTCTCTGGCCACGGCGGGGGCGCGTCCTGAAGCAGCTGGGGGTGGAGCAGAGGCGACTGGTCACGCACTGGCTGCTGCTCGGCGCAGCCTTCCTCCTGTTACCCTTCGGCACGGTGGTCGTCAGCAATCCGTTCTTCGAACCTCGGGCCCCTGAGGGCGAGAGCGCCCGCCGGGTGGTGACCAATGTGCTGTCCGAGACCTACCACGCCTTCAATCTGTCCGATGAGGACGAGCTCTACGACACTCTGGAGCGGAACGTCACCGGAGAGCTCGTGGACGATCTCTATCTCGACAGTCGACGAAGGCTGACGGCGGGCACGCGGGAGGGAGCTGAGGTGACCGTGCGTGATGTCCGAGTGCTCGAGATCGGCGAGCCGCTCGATGTGGCTGTGGCCGGGCAGGACTTCGCCTACGACGTCCGGTGGATGGTCGTCGCCAGGGTGCGCCACCTGCAGCACGTCCACCATCGGCAGAACACATACAACGGGATGCTCACTTTGCGGCCTGAAGGTGATCGCTGGAAGATCTCCGGAGTCGAGCTCGAGAGCGAGGATCGGGTGGTGGTGCCGTGGAAGCCGATCTGATCCGGGTCGAAGGGCTCGAGTTCGGCTACCCATCAGGTGGTTTCGAACTGGTCGGTCCCCGAGCTCAGGGTCGAGCCGGGTGAGAGCCTGGCGCTGACCGGCCCGAGCGGCTGCGGCAAGACCACCCTGATCCACCTGCTGGCCGGGATCCTGGAACCCCGCACCGGTCGCATCGAGGTGGCCGGTCTCGACGTGGCGTCGCTGGGGGCCGAGGACCGCCAGGATCTGCGGGCCCTGAAGGTCGGACTGGTCTTCCAGGAGTTCGAGCTGCTCGAGTACCTCGACGTGCTCGACAACATCCTCCTGCCGTATCGGCTCACGCCGGTGCTCGAAATGGACGATGCGACGCGCGAGCGGGCCATCTCTCTGGCGACGGATATGGGTCTCGGTGACAAGGTGGCCCGTTTTCCGGGTCATCTGTCCCAGGGCGAACGGCAACGGGTGGGGTTGTGCCGGGCGTTGGTTACGCAACCGGCGGTGGTGCTCGGCGACGAACCCACCGGAAACCTGGACCCCGACAACAGGGACCACGTCATCGATGCGTTACTGCGGTACGGCCGCGAAAAAGGCGCGCCGGTGGTGGTGGTCACCCACGACCACGAGATTCTCCCCCGCTTCGACCGGGTCGTTGACGTGGGAGGCTTCGGTCAGCCGTCCTCTCTTCTCGATTCTCGAGGCTCGCTTCTGAATCGTGAGCGGTCTGAAACCGGCACGCATTCGCAAACCAGAAACGAGCCTCGAGAATCGAGTGACAACGAGAGCGCTCCATGAGTGATGTGCTGTATTTGGCGTGGCGGTATCTGCGGTTCAACCGGGGCAAGACCGCGGTGTTGATCGGTTCCATCAGTCTGATTCTCTTCCTTCCCGCCGCCCTGCAGGTGGTGGTGCGGGAGGCGGCGCAGGCACTCACGGCCCGCGCCGACGCAGACACCGCTGCTTCTCGGGAGCCCGTGGCAGCGCGGTGGACCTGACCCTAGGCGCGCTGTACTTCCGTGAGCCGTCGCTGGATCCAACGACGTTCGCCGAGTCCGAGATGGTTGCGGATTCGGGTCTCGCCGGAGCGATACCGCTCCATTTGAGGTACGAAGTCCGGGGTCACCGCATCGTCGGCACCACCCTCGACTACCTCGATTTTCGAGGGCTCGAGGTGGCCTCCGGACGCCGTTTCGCCATGCTCGGCGAGTGCATTGTGGGTCACAACGCGGCTCGGGCCCTGCGGGTGGGAGCGGGCGATCACGTGTTGTCGACGCCCACCAGCGCCTTCGACGTGGCCGGCAGCTTCCCGCTCAAGATGCCGGTGGTTGGGGTGCTGGCTCCCACGGGCACCCCCGACGACGAAGCCGTCTTTGTCGACCTCAAGACCGCGTGGGTGATCGCCGGTCTGGCCCATGGCCACCAGGACGTGAGGGCTCCGGAGGCGGCCAGCGGGGTGCTGTCCCGCACCGAGGACAACGTGGTGGCTAATGCCTCGGTGCTGTCCTACACCGAGATCACGCCCGACAACATCGATTCCTTCCACTTCCACGGCGACCCCGAGGGTTTCCCGGTGGATGCGGTGCTCGCCGTTCCCGTGGATCGCAAGTCGGGCGTGGTGCTGCGCGGCCGTTACCAGGAGCCCGATCAGTCAGTGCAGATGGTGGTGCCTCGGGTGGTTGTGGACGATCTGGTGGAAACCATGTTCTCGGTCCGAAACGCCATGTTCGCTGTGAGCTTGGGCCTTGGGTTGGCGACCATCGCCACCGCGGCGCTGGTCTTCGCGCTCTCGGTGCGGCTGCGTCGTCGCGAGATCGAGACCATGCGCAAGATCGGTGCGCCGCGCCGTAGGGTGCGGGCGGTTTTGGCCAGCGAAGTGCTGATCGTGGTGGTGACCAGCGTGGCCATTGCCGCTGTGCTCACCGCGGTGGTCAGCCGTTTCGGCGGTGTGTTGTTGAGGGCGTTGGGAGCGTAGCTCGATCAAAGACCAAAGAACGAAAAACAAAGAACAAAGAACAAAGACCCCCACCCATCCGGAGAGCCGTGAGTGGGCTGAGCGTCCCTCCGGAGAGCCCGGGGGATCCCTCGACTCGCGGCCATTTCGCTCGCTTGGGATGAACAGGATTTATCGAGCGGGCCTCTGGCCTGCATCCGTGCTCTAAATAAAGGCCATGAGTGCAGCCGAGACGGCCGCACCACAGAGGTTCAATCCGCAGGGGTGCTACCCTTGCAGGAAGATCGCGAAAGGGCAGGCCGCAGGGAGGTGTTGCATGGTGAAGGTACTGACATTGCTGTTCGTTATGGTGTCGCTGACGCCGGTGGTCGGTGCTCAGATCGTCTACATCGACTACGACCGCGCGGTGGCCCCGGGCAGCTACTCGACCTTTGATTGGGTGCCGACGCCGGAGACCTCGCTCGAGGAGGACCACCCCCTGCTCCACTCGCAGGTCAAGAACGCCATCGAGTACCACCTCGTGAAAAGCGGTCTTGTTCAGGACGACATGAATCCAGAATTGTTGGTCACCTACCACACCAGAGTCACGGGACTGGTCCGGCTCGACGCGGCGAGCTACGGTTATGACTATGGGCCTGAATGGCAGTGGGACCCGGCCTGGGGAGCCGACGCCGGAGATTACAGCCAGAAGGTCAGGACCTATCCCCGAGGCACCTTGATCATCGACATCTGGGACATGGCCACCGGGATGGTGGTGTGGCGCGGCACGGTGGTCGGCCTCGTACCCGAGGACCCGGACGACGCGGAGCAGGAGATCCAGGCCGCCCTCGAGCTCATGGTGGCGAAGTGGCAGGAGATGCGGCCGGTTCCTGTTGACTGAAGATGCCGGGTGAATTCTTCATTCTGAATTCTCAATTTTGAATTCCCACCCAACCCTCTATTACGAATTGCAGATTACAGATTACAGATTGCAGATTGCAGATTACAGATTGCAGATTGCCACCCCCTCCCCCCGAGAGAACGGGTGGGCCGGTGGAGGTCTCAATTTTAAATTCTCCCCCGCCCGCCCGAATCGCAGCCGCTGTCATCCTGAGCGAGCGCAGCGAGTGGCTTCTCACGATGTCCGGCGCGGTTTCGTGGGTTCAAAGCGCCGATTCTCCCCATGGCGCTTCCCGGCAGTTGCCCGGTATAAGACGTTGTGCGGCCCTGACGGTCGACGAACCGCTCGAGGGATCCCCGGGCGTTCCTCGATTCACTGATTCATCGCGCCCACCCGGATTGCTTGCAATTTCGAAATTCGAATGGCGGGCGGGGAATTCAGAATTCAAAATTCAAAACTGAGAATTCAAGATACTAGCTGCCTTACTTTGCCTTCGTCTGCTCCTCGTCCTTTGTGATGGTGTTGGTGTAGGTCTTCCCGCCGTACACGTCATACAACGCCATTGACACGCGCTCGGTGTTCTTGCGCAGTTTGAGCGTCACGGTGTGGGCGACGAGGCCTTTGGGCGGGAACGGTGTGGGGCTGGACAGCAGCAGGGGGATCGCGGGAACCTCGCTCCGCCCGCCGGCCGCGTCCAGGGCGGCGACGAAGAGCGTGGCCTCGGCGTCGTAGCCGGATTTGGACTGCTGGACGGTCAAGGCGCTGATTGGCAAGGACATCTCGATGTCGACGTGGACGAGCCCCCTCCCGACCGGCTCCACCGTCCCCACCTTCATCTGAAGTTCGGATGACGGCCGTCCCATCCCGAAAAGCAGTGAACTCTCCACCGCCATGGCCACCTGAGTCTGGGGCGCCAAATCGAGGTAGCCCGAACGGGTGCGGACAAAGATGTCCGGACGGTTCACCTCGACGCGAAGGGTGTGGCGCACGTCATCCCGGATCCAGCTCGGGGTGAAGCCGAGCCAGTAGAAGGACTCCACGTCCTTCCGGACCTCTCCCAGAGCACTGATCCGGTGGTCGTTGATGAGTGGTAATCCGCCGGTTTCGGCAGACAGGAAACGCAGGGAGCTGTGCAGATCGTCCTCGAGAAAGAACTCGGTACTGCCGTAGGCGGCTCCGCGGCCGGTCGCCAGTGCGGCATCCGATCCACCCGACTGCATGAATCCCGGCATGTCCACGCCGTAGATGCTGTAACCCAGTAGATTGGCCGTCTCGGCCAGCGGGCCGTAAAGATCGGCGCCTGAGGGTATCTGTCCCTCTTGGATCGATCGCGTGGCGCTTCGCCCAACCCAGTCGCCCACGTCCATGGGCCAGCCTCCGGAGAGTAACAGCACGGTCTTGCGGCCAGGGATCACGTCCAGCCCTCGCATGGCTGCGGCCGCTGCGCCAACTGTTCCTTCGAGCTGACCAACCAGCATGTCGGCGTAGATCCGCTCCTGGGTTCCCAGGCGGTAGCGGTCGCCACCGCCGACGGCCGATGCGGCGAGGTTGGAGGGGTCGAGGGTCACCCCGTATTGACTGCGCTCCTGCTGCCGGTTCAGCCCCTGACCGGGGCGGGCGATGGCCCGGTCGAGGGCGGCGAGCACCGTGTTGCGGTCGTTGGTCCAGTCGGTGAGCACATTGATGCCCTTTCCGTCCCACGACACGATGGCAACCCGGTCCTGCGGCGCCCAATCGGAGACTGACTGGACCCGTTCCTTGAGCGCTGTCAGAACCTGTTTTTTGTCCCGCCCGATGGGAAAGAACTCATCGATGAAGACCAGGAAGCTGGTGCCCGACGGTTTGCCGGCCACCACGCCGGAATCGGCGTAGCGGTCCACTGTTTCCACGTAGGCGCCTTTCCGAACCTCGGTGAAATACTCGATGGGAACCGGTTGGTCGTCCACATAGAGGGTGAAGTCCTCGTTGGTCAAACCGGGCACGCGTTGTCCGTCGCGGTCAGAGACCACGACTTCGATGTTGAGCACTCGAACCTCGAGGGTGTCGGTGTAGGTCCGCCTTGCCGTCTGCGCGCCGGCGGGGAGCACGTTCCAGACGAGGGCTCCCAGGACGACCGCAGCCGTGATTGTCAGACCGAGCGTACGATTGGCCAGAACCGTGGCTTTCATGGGGCATACTCCTTAGCGTTGACCGTGCGGGACATTCTACCGGACCGCCGCGGTGCCGCCGCGGTGCCAGGGCCGACACTTTGCCGCCGCGGTGCCAGGGCCGACACTTTGGACTCCCAGCTTCGTCGCGGTGCCATCGTGGTGCCAGGACCGACACTTCTGACAACCAGTAATGAGCGGCAACACAGTTCTTCCTGGAGAAGGTGTAGAAAGTGTCGGCCCTGGCACCGGTGGGAACGACATGGGGTTTTGGGGCTCGGACCTCAGGACCCCGAGAGCACCGGGAGGGTTGTGGTGGGCTAGAACCGATCGCCGATGGCAAAGTAGACCCGGCTCCGGCCCCCCTCGGTCCAGCCGTAGCCAAGGTAGGCGGGGCCGATGGGGGTGTTGGCGCCCAGGTAGACACCGCCACCGGTGAGCAGGCTGTCCCACGTCATGGCCAGGTCTTCGGCGTAGGTGTTGCCTGCCTCCAACGACAGACCGCCGTAAAAATGGACGCTCAAACTGGCGATGGTCATGTGCCACAGACGGCGGTAGGTGAGCAGCCGCGCCATCACCATCCGCTCGCCAAGCAGCTCGTTGGTGCCGAGTCCGGACAGGCGGCCGAGCCCGCCCAGTCTGAAGAGGTCCAAAATGCTGCGCACCGGGTCCAGATTGTCGCCATACTCGAGGGAGGGGTAGAGGGTGTACTCGCCAAAGCTCCAGGCGTGGGAGATTTCGCCCCAGACCTGTTCGAAATCGGACTCGCCACCCAGGGCTCTCGAAGAACTCGAATAACGTATGTTGGCCTCGGTACCTGACCTCGCAAAGACCACTTGATCCAGGGTGTCGATCCTGAACTTCAGATCGAGCCCGGCGCGTTGCTCGTCTTCCGCTTGGAATATGGGGTCCCCGATGCGAGGCTCTGCACGGACCTTGGAGCTGTAGGCGTTGAGTCGCAGCTCGCCCCAGTTGCCGAGCACCCTTCCAGCCGCGAGACCGATCCCCGATGTGCTGAAGAGATACTCTGCCAGGGGTTGACCGTTCTGCCAGAACTCGAAGAGTTCACGACGGAAGGTGACCGACGGATCGACAAACCACTTCATGCCCGCATCGAGGGGCTGGTAGAACTCGGACGACAGGAAGCTGCTGGTGCCCACCTGGATTGCAGTCTGCCACTCGCCGCCGCGGCGATTCACCGGCAGCATCTGGTGACGGGCGAGGAGGTGATAGCCGGAGCCTCCCTCGAAGTCATCGACGATACCGATGCCGAATTGCAGCGAACCGCGACCGTGGGGAGGCGGTGGGGTTTCCACCACGAGCTCGTTGAGGCCGTTCTGTTTTTCGACATGGAACGCGATCGAACCGAAGTATCTGGAGTTGTAGAGCTGAAGCAGCTCATAGCCCAGGGTGATGACGTCCAGAGAGCCCGGAGTATCGATGGAAAAGGCCTTCCGGACGAGGCTGTCGTCGATGCGGCTGGAGTTTTCGATGCGCACGCTGTCGATCTCGATGGGTTGGTCGAGCTGTGCGTTGGGCAGGTCCATGACCGCGGCCCACCGCCGGTGGTTGGCCGCGAAGCGGCTCAGATCCGATGCTTGTGCACGTGCGCTTTCCTCGCCGAGGGTGATCGCCTCATGGGCCCGATCAAAGCTGATGAAGCTGATGTCACCGAGATCGGGTGTTATCAGAATGTCTCCAGGACCGAGGCTTGCGATGTCCCGTTCAACGTTGTTGGCGGTGAGCAGACTGTTGAGGTGGTTGTAAATCTCCAAGAATGAACCGAGAGATTGGCCGTCAGAAATCAGTGGACTCGAGATGTCCACAGCGATGATGACCTCGGCACCGAGGTCGCGGGCGATGCCAACGGGCAGGTTGGCCGTAATGCCGCCGTCCACCAGCTCTCGGCCGTCCAGCATCACCGGAGGAAAGGCTCCCGGCACCGACATGCTGGCCCTCATGGCCACCGCCACGCTGCCCTCACCGAGGATTACCGCCTCGCCGGTGGCGATGTCGGCGGCGACCGCACGGAACGGGATGGGCAGTTCATCGAAATCCGTCGATGTGACCGAAAGGGTCTCCAGGGCACTGAGGATCAGGTCCAGTTTTTCGGCCCGGATCACCCCGGAGGGTATGTATGGCTTGAAACCGTTGAAGTGGAGCCGTCCCTGGATCATGATCGGCCGGTCGTCCTGCTTGCGGCGGAAGGACCGGTCCTGCCGCGGCACCTTGTCCGAGAAGGCCGCCGGCCAGTCGATGGTGGAGACCAACTTCTCGAGCTCCTCGGGAGTCCAACCGGCGCAATACAGCCCGCCGACCACGGCGCCCATGCTGGTGCCCACCACCATGTCCGGAACTACGTGCAACTCTTCGAGGACCTTGAGGACGCCCACGTGGGCGAAACCGCGGGCACCGCCGCCGGAGAGGACCAGCACCAGCTTGGGGCCGCTGGTTCTCAGGGGTCTCGATCTCGGAAGCCGATACGACCGGGGTGAGAAGAGACAGGACGGTGGTCGATGACAGGAAAAGGGACATGAGGCTCGTGGAGGGTGGGTTCTTCATAGCGGGGACATCATAGCTTGGGAGCAGGGAGCAGGGAGCAGGGAGCAGGGAGCAGGGAGCAGGGAGCAGGGAGCGACCCCCGCCCGGCCAGGAACAAGGAGTCAGGAACAAGGAGCAAGGGGTAAGGAGGGACACCCAATTCGAAATTCGAAATTCGAAATCCCCCGCCCGAGCCCGTTGTCGTTACCGTTACCGACTACTGGGATTGGGTGTCGGGGGGTCAACCCCTGGCCTACGGGAGGAATGTAGCCCAGGGGTTTATCCCCTGGAGCGATTCGCGCGTTCGGTCCGATCTCCCGGTTTCGGCGCGCCGATTCTCCCGGTGCGCTCCCCGAGGTTGCCACCCCTGACACTTTCGGGACCGAATGGCAACAAACCCTGAAGGCGAACACTCCCGAGATTGTCAGAAGTGGCACGCCCGCCAAGCGCGCCCACTCCCTGACCTACGTGACTCCAGGGGCCTCCTGCAACACCGCTCGCACGATGTATCGCTGCGGTGCCTTGCCCACGTAGTAGAAGGGGTAACAGCCCACCAGAGTGAGGGTGGGTCGTTCGGTGGGGTCCAAGACGTGGACATCGGTGGGATCGACGATCGAGATGTCTTCGATGACGAACCTCATCGTGCCGTCCAGCGTTTCGAGCTGGATCTCGTCTCCGACCACCACGTCCTTGAGGCCACGGAAGTACCCGTCCCGGTGACCGGCGATGCCCATGTTTCCCATGGTCTCGAGGGTCGCCGTGCCGACGATCCGCCCCACGGCCCGATTGAGGGTGAGGTCGTCGGTGCCCTCCAAGACGGCCACCTCGAGGTCGATTTTCGGAATCCGGAGAATGGCCGTTGGGGTGTTGAATTCATGTTCGAGGCTCTCTTCGTACTTCGCGATCCGCCCCTTGGCCCAAAGCTCCGTGTCCACCGGGAAATCGGTCGGCAGCGGGGCTTTCGTCGGTTCGGGGGTCGGTTTGGGAGCGATGACCGCCGGCGTGGCATTGGCGCGTGCGCGTTTCGCCTCCTCGAAGGCCTCCAAGTCGGAGCGGGAGCCCAACTCCCGGTGGACAATAGCCGCGACGAAAATGCCGACGAGGATGACGCCGGTCGCGATGAAGAGCCACTGAGCTGTTCTGAGTTTTTCGGCCAATGGTCTTCCTTGCTGCGGCCGACTGGAGGCCGCGATTTCTTCTCAATTTCCACGTGACCTTATCCGATCCGGAGTCGGTTTTCGGCAAGGTCTGGAGATCCGGGACTCGGGGCTCGGGATGGGAACGTCACCGGGTGGAGCGGGGAAAACTCGCAGAAGAGGTAACTCGGCACCCGGAACCGGGTGCGGAAATCGAACGGGCGGGGAATCTGGCATCCGGACGGTCTGTGGAGGCTATCTCACGGCGAACCCATATTGAACGACCCAGATATTGGCGTGGCCCAGGTCTTCGACGTTGGAGTAGATCCAGTTGAATTGGATCTTCGATGTGGCGTCGGGGTACCAGTTGACGCCGGCGGTCACGTCGCGGACCACCCCGCCTTGGACATTGCCGTCGTCCAGATCAACGTAGGAGTATCTGGCGGCCACCTCCCACAGACCTCCCTTGGCCTTCTTGAACGGGTTGCCTCCGTGGTAGTTCTGCTCCGGCCGGACACGGCCCCAGACTGCAAAGAGACTATCCCACGGCCGCTCGTACCGGGTCAGGAAATGGCCGGCCTGGAGTGAGTAGCCACCAAAATGTGCCTTGCCCTCCGCGGTCTCCGTTTCCGCCCGGATCCAATCAACCTGGGCCCAGCTGCTGCCGTTCCTCCACGCCGCCTCGAGACCCAACAAGGTATTCCTGTTCGATTCGACGTCACCGGTGTCGGCGAATGGCCTGACAAAGCGGGCCTCGGGGAGAGCCTCGTACCGTACCTTGTTGGACGTCGGAGACCTGCTGCTGAAAGAAAGCCCGACGTGGATCTTTGTTTTCTTGTTGTTGTATTTGATGGGCTGAAACCCGACGCGTCCGGTCAGAGAAAAGAGCGACACGGAGGCATTGTCGGCTTGTTGCTGGCCCCAGGAGAATACACCGAAAGCCCAGGTGAATCTCCGGTTTCGCGACGCGTCGTAGACCATCGCCCCGAGGTTGGCCCCGGGAGCGATCGTATTTATGGGCATCGAGATCTCGATAAAAGAAGTATCCCAGGCGCTCATGTTCTCTTCGAGGCTGAATGGCTCCTGAAATAGCCCGTAGCGGAATTTGCCGATGAGTTTGCCCCAAATTTCGATGCCGCCCTTTCTTCCCTCGAGGTAGGCCGACTTGAATCCAGCGTCGGCCGCGAAGTCGAACTCGACGCGGAAGTACATCTGTTTGAAGATGCCTTCGGCGAATATCCGAAATCTTCTGACGTCGAGACCGTCGGACATGGGGCCGAGCGCCGCTTCGAGCTGGTCCGACGGCGCGACCAGGGTCCCGTCGACCTGAAATCTCCCACCGAGCCGAAAGCGGAGGTCATTGTCGAAGAATGAGTAATGGGTGATGCCTCGAATTCCGCTGATGAAATTGCTCCACTTCAATTTCATCGACACCTGGTCAATGTCCAGTGGATCGCGATACTGGATGCGGTCGGAGGACGCGCCCTCACCTTCCTCGGGAACGGCGTCTACCCTTTTGGTGGGTTCCGCATCAGTCTCTGATGCCGTCGTATCTGTTTCTGGAGCATCCTCCGACGGAGCTTCTGTCGACGTTGCTTCCTCGGTCGAGGGGTCGGGTGCCTGTGTGGAGATCGGGGTCGGGGTAGCGGACTTCCCGGCCGGCGGAGCATCGGGTGACGGTGTCGGAGACGGTGTCGGGGCTGCGGGCGGGTCGGCCGACGGCGGCGGGTCGGTGAGTCCGGCCTGGGCCGCCGCGGTGGAGGCAAACGCCAAAACCAGCACAACCGCGCTGAGTACGCCCATGGCCCGACCCGGTCCCTCTAAACCCAGCAGCGCGCCAATGTTGATCCGTTTCACAGCAACAGGATAACGCAGTCATCAGACTTTTCGATAATGCCGTCTCGGCCCAGGGTCTCGAGCTTCAAGGCTCGGATTCAACGGATCAGCCGCCGGAGATCGGGTCCTCGGCCTCGGGGTTGGGCGGCGTGGCGTCGTCGAGATCGTTGAGGTACCCCGCGGGCAGCACAACCCTCTGGGTTCCCGCTCGCTTGCCCCGCCGCACCTCGTGCGCGTTGGCCGGATAGGGTTCGCTCCTGTCGATGGTGGCGAGGGCGGCTTCGAGTTGGTCCAGGTTCTCGACCCGCATCAATTTGTCCCGCAGCGGCGCGCTGTTGCGAAATCCCCGGGTGTACCAGCCCGAGTGTTTGCGGAAGGCCAGCATGGACAGCTTTTCCGCGCCGAACCAGTCGGCCAGCATTCGGGCGTGTTCGAGCATGATGTCCGCCACCTCGCCGAAGGTGGGGCCGGGCTGCGGCGGTCGGCCTTCGAAGGCATCCACCAGATCCCGGAACAGCCATGGTCGGCCAAGGCAACCGCGGCCTATGACGACTCCGTCGCATCCGGTCTCACCCATCATCCGGATGGCGTCTTCGGCCTGCCATATGTCACCGTTGCCAAAGACGGGGATGGTGCGGACCAGGTCCTTCAGCTCGGCGATGGCTTGCCACCGGGCCTCGCCGTCGTAGAGCTGGGCCGCGGTTCTGGCGTGCAGCGTGATGGCCGCGCAACCCTCCTCCTCGGCGATCACACCGGTGTGGCGAAAGGTGAGCAGTTCGTCGTGGATGCCCATCCTGAACTTGATGGTGACCGGAATCTCTTCGGCGTTCGAGACCGCCGCACGGATGATGTTCCTCAGCAGGTTGGGTTTGACCGGAATCGCAGAGCCGCCGCCGCGGCGGGTGACCTTTCGCACCGGGCATCCGAAGTTGAGGTCGATGTGATCGACCCGCCCCTCGCCCACCAACCAGCGCACCGCCTCGGCCACGTAGTGAGGGTCAACGCCGTAGAGCTGCAGGCTCCGGGGTGCCTCGTCGGGTCCGAAGTCGGCCAGCTTGCGGGCCTTTCTGGCGCCGTCGACCAGCGGCCGCGCAGTGATCATCTCCGACACGAAGAGCGCTGCGCCGAATCGTCGGCAGAGGGCACGAAAGGGGTAATTGGTGACCCCTGCCATTGGAGCCAAGACCACGGGAGGCGACAGCTCCAGACGGCCCGATGGCGGTGGTTGGCACGTGAGACGTGGTCGTGGTCAATTGTTCAGCCCCGATGTGGGAAACGCCGCCCGGGGGGCGGCGCTTCCGATTCTGGTGGGTTTGTTCGGTCCCGACTCGGACCGACTCGCATCACTTCAAGAGCTGCTGCAGGAAGGCCACGGTCAGGACGACGCCGAATCCCGAAGCGCCCTTGGGGTATCCGTTGTGTTCCTTGTCGTTGTAGGCGACGCCGGCGATGTCGAGGTGGGCCCACGAGACCTTTTCGGGCACGAACTGTTTGAGGAACGAGCCCGCGGTCACCACGCCGCCCCACGCGGCCGCCGATGTTTTTCATGTCTGCCCACTCGCTCTTCAAATAGCTGACATACTCGTCGTAGAGAGGCAGCGGCCACACCCGTTCGCCCACGTTCTCTCCGATCGCGCGGAGGGTGTTGACCAGCTCCTCGTCGTTGCCCATGATGCCGGCCGCCTCGTGACCGAGAGCCACGACGCACGCTCCGGTGAGGGTGGCGAAGTCGAGCACGATGTCCGGGTTGAAACGGTCGGCGTAATGGAGGGCGTCGGCGAGCAGCAGCCGTCCTTCGGCATCGGTGTTGTCCACCTCCACTGTCTTGCCGCTGGCCATGGTCAGGATGTCACCCGGTTTGATGGCGGTTCCCGACGGCATGTTCTCGGCGGCGGGGACAAGCCCGACCACCTTCAGCGGTAGTTCGAGTTCGGCGACGGCTCGCATGATCGCCGATCACCGTGGCCGCACCGGACATGTCGGCCTTCATCTCGCCCATGCCCTTGGCCGGCTTGAGCGAGATCCCGCCGCTGTCGAAGGTCACGCCCTTGCCGACGATGACCACCGATTTCTTCGGCTTCTTGGGACGGTGCTCGATGACGATGAGCCGAGGCTCTTCGGCCGAGCCCTGAGCGACGCCGAGCACACCACCCATCTTTTCCTTCTGGAGCTCCTTGATGCCGAGCACTGTGATCCGGAGACCGGTGACACCTTCGGCCATCTCTTTGGTGGCCGACGCCAGCGCTTCCGGCGTGAGGTCGTTGCCCGGCCTGTTTGCGAGGTCGCGGGTCAGCTGGACCGAGGTCCGGATCAGGCGCACCGCGTTGAGTCGCTCCTCGAGCTCCTCCTCGGTTTCTTTGGCGAGCGGGATGATGTGCAGACCGTCGATCTTGTCGAACTCGTTCTTCTTCGACTTGAAGACGTCGAAGGTGTAGTCCGCGATCGAGGCCTCGCGAAGTGCGAAGAGCCGCGACTCACCGTCGGTGAGGCCGTGCACCTGCACCGGAATGGCAAGACCGATCTGGTACTCGCGATTCCTGGTGGACTGGCGCATGACCCGGCTCAGCGCTGCCCTGAGCTTCGCGTGGGTGAGCTCCTTCTCCTCGCCGACACCGACGAAGGTCAACCGGTGGGCCAGCGACAGCGGGCATTCGCCCGAGATCAGCTCGCCCTCCTCGCCTTTGGGCGCGAGGGCCTTGGCTTTCTGGTTGAGGCACTTCTTGTCTTTGGTGCTGAATTCGAGTCCGTTGACGGGATTCGAGCCGGAGCACTGCAGGATATAGAGACAGTCGAGCGGCTCTTCCAATTCGGTTTCGGTTCGATACTGATAAAGGTCTGCCATGGGGTGAGTGAACCCTCCCTCTGCAATTCGGCCGCGAATTTTAGCACATTTTGAGAATTGATTTTAAATAACTCTGTTTATTGAGTTTGTGTCGGAGATCGCGGTTCCGAGGGGATGATATGCCATGAATCGGGCACGGTGGTTGCTTGCAGCTTTACATTGTCATTCGCAGAGCCGCCGCGAACAGATCAGCGGTGGGGTGGTCGAAGGCAGTGAACCGGACCTCGTCGAAATTGCTGTCGGGGTGATCTTCCAACCAACGGCACACCGTATCGACGATGACCCGCGTGCCCGATGGCTTGGGATAGCCGAAAATCCCGGTGGAGATGGCGGGCAGGGCGAGGGTCCGGGCGCCGAGACGGGTCGCCTCCTCCAGGCTTGAGACGACCGCTGCTCGGAGTTTGGCCTCCTCGTCGCCTTCGCCCCAACGCGGGCCGACCGTATGGATCACCCACCGGGAGGGCAGGGTACCGGCCGACGTGGCGGAAGCACCGCCCACCGGGATGGGCGCCAGTTTGTCCGACTCCTCCTGGATGATCGCTCCGCCGCGACCCACGATGGCGCCCGCCAACCCGCCGCCGTGGATGAGACGGCTGTTGGCTGCGTTGACGATGGCGTCGACACGTTCCGCCGTGAGATCGCCGAGCACGGCGCGGACGGTACAGCCGGCGACGACTCGTGTTTCGAGGATCGTGGGTTCCATTGAGGACTCCGTCGTCGGGCCATTATAGAACTGAGAACGAAGAACGAAGAACGAAGAAGAACATCCCGATCCCGGTAGGAACAAGCGCGCTAGAGTTTCTTCGCCACTTCGCGAAGAGCCCTGACGATGACCATCTTCTGCACTTCGGAGGTGCCCTCGTAAATGGTCGTCACCTTGGCGTCGCGGTAGAGCCGTTCGATGGTGTACTCGCGGGAGTAGCCGTACCCACCGTGGATCTGAACACCCCAACCCACGACCTGGTTGCACATCTCCGAGGCGAAGAGCTTGGCCCTCGCCGACTCCCGGGAGTGCCTCCCTGGTCGTTCCTGGGCGTTGACCGCCGCGACGAGGAGGGCCCGTGCGGCCGCAATTCGGGTGTCCATGTCCGCCAGCCGAAATGCGATCGCCTGATGGTCCATGATGGCCCGGCCGAACTGCCGACGATCGCGGGCGTAGCGCAAGGATTCCTCGAGCGCCGCTTGTGCGATGCCGATGGCCTGGGCCGCGATTCCGAGACGGCTGTGGTCGAGGGTGGCCAGGGCGATCAGGAATCCCTGGCCCTCTTCACCGAGCATGGCGTCTTTTGGGACGACGGCCCCCTCCAGGCTGACCATACAGGTCTTGGAGGCCCTCAGTCCCATCTTGTCTTCGGGCGGACCGACCACGACACCGGGTTGATCGGCGTCGATGATGAATGCCGAGATCCCACGATGGCCCAGGCCGGGGTCCGAGGTCGCCATGCACACAAAGGTGCGGCCGATACCCGCGTTGGTGATCCATGCCTTGGATCCGTCCAGTATCCAGCGATCCCCATCGTCCCGATATCGGGTCTTGAGGTTGGCGGCGTCGGAACCGGCCTCGGGTTCGGTGAGCATGAAACCGCCCAGCGTCTCCCCGCCGGCAAGGGACGGCAAATATCGCTTCTTCTGTGCTTCGGTTCCAAAGGTCATGATGGGCCAACAACAGACAGAATTCGTGACCGACATGCCCACGGCCACCGAAGCGTCCACCCGTGCGAGTTCCTCCACGGCCAGCAGGTAGGACATGATGTCCATTCCCGAACCACCGCAGTCCTCGGGGACGAACATCCCCAGCAGACCGAGCTCGCCCATCTGCCGAAACAGCTCGTCGGGGAAGACCCCGCTGCGGTCGCGTTCGGCGGCGCCGGGACGCACCTGTTCCTCGGCGAAGGAACGGACCATGTCGAACACCATCTTTTGTTCATCGGTGAGGCTGAAATCCATGCTCGGGACCTCCGGCTTTGCGCTGACAGGGTCGGGACGGAAGGATACACCAGTTGGCAGCAGCCCCGCCCGGCCCAGATCCTTCGACTTCGCGCCCCTGCGGGACGCTCCGCTCAGGATGACACCGTGTTCGGTCCGGCCACCCGACTTCAACGCGCCGATTCTCCCGACGCGCTCCCCGAGGTTGCCACCCTTGACATTGTTTGGACCCTGAGCCCAGATTGTTCAGCAATCAGGTATCCGACAATGTCAAAAGTGGCACGCCCGCCCACCGCGCCCTTGCTCCGGGCGGGTGGGGGATCCCATAGCCCCATAGCCCCAGAGCCGGGCGGCGGGTCAGTCGTCGTTGGCTGGAAAGTTGGGCGGTCTGCGTTCGAGAAAGGCGCGAGCACCTTCCTCCGGATCGCCCGAGGCGAAGAGCAGGCGAAAGGTCGCCAGCTCGAGGGCTCGACCGGGCTCGCCGGTTGCCCGACTTCGCATGAGATCGCGTGCAGCTGTCAGCGCGGTGAGGGACGACGGGTTCGGAAGGGAGGGCTCCTCAGTGGCATCCACAATCTCTTGGACGAGCCCCAGTCGAACCGCCTCCTCCGGCGCCACAGGGCCGTCGTCGAGCAGGCCGCGGGCCAGGGCCGCTCGGCCGGCCCGGGCGAGTGCCCAGACCATCCCGGGAGACGGTGGCTGTTGGAGGCCGTCCAGCACGATCGTTGCACCACGGCGCATCACCACGAGATCGCAGATGAGGGCGACGTCGAGCGCGGGTGATTCGAGATCCCCCTCGATCAGAGACACCGTGATGGCCCTGCTGCGGGTCAATGGTTCGAGGTCGTTCCACGTCAAAAAACCCGGTGGCGGTCCGCCGTTGAACCGGATGACGATCAACCCGGGCTCGCCAGCCAGTTCGACGATCGTACGCAGCTGGTGAACCGGGTCGATGTTGTTGGGCCATCGGATGGTTTTCACGTCGGACAGTGTAGCGAGATCGGGTCGAGGCCGGTTGCGGAGATCTCGGATCCGATGGCGCGATCGACCAAAGGAATGTAGGGTGTGGATATCGGAGGTGAAGATGGCAC
This sequence comes from uncultured Holophagae bacterium, assembly GCA_963797055.1. Lineage (GTDB taxonomy): Bacteria > Acidobacteriota > Thermoanaerobaculia > Thermoanaerobaculales > Sulfomarinibacteraceae > FEB-10. The sequence continues at coordinate 16,775 of CAWCOD010000016.1, read as the reverse complement.
TGGCGAGCATGACCGGATTCGGCAGAGGACGCGGCGAGCTGTCTTCCAGATTCTCGGCATCGGTGGTCATTCGGTCGGTCAACCACAAGTACCTGGATGTTCAGGTCAGGACCAATCTTCGCGAGGAGACTCCCGAATTGGAGGCCGCGGTTCGAGCCATCGTGACCTCCGGCATCCAACGCGGCCGGGTCACGGTCCAGATCAATCTGGAAAAGACCGCTCCCTCGGGAACCACCACCCTGGTGGACGGCGAAGCGCTGTCGAGGGTGCTCGACCAGCTCCGCAGCATCGAGTCGGGGGCTGGTGGCCCAAGCCCCCTCGAACTCCGGGACGTGCTGTCGATCCCGGGGTTGGTGACGGTGGCGGCCCGTGAGACCCGGTTGGATCCGGAGGAGACCGCAGCGCTCGAGGCTGTGGTCCGTGAGGCGATGTCGGAATTTACCGCCATGAGGGACGATGAGGCGACGCGGCTGGCTGATCAGCTGGTGCACGAGCTTGCCCGACTGACCGCCTTCCTCGATGAGCTCGATCCCGAACTCGAGGAGATCCGCGGGAGGATCTTCGAGAGGTTGCGGGAACGGATCGAGCGTCTGCTCGGGCCCGAGGTCAGCGCCGATCCCGAGAGGGTGATTCAGGAGGCTGCGCTGTTGGCCGATCGGAGCGAGGTGTCCGAAGAGGTGACCCGGCTTCGGTCGCACCTGGAGACCTTCTCAGAACGCCTCGCCCAAGGCGGCACCGTCGGCCGGACCCTGGATTTCCTGTGCCAGGAGATCCACCGCGAGCTCAACACCCTTGGATCCAAATGTCGGGAGGTCGGGGTGGCCGAACGGCTGGTGGAGGCCAAGGTTGCCACCGAGCGTCTCCGCGAACAGGTCCAGAATCTCGAGTAGGGCCCGCCCGCCCATCGCGCCCTCTCGCTCCGGGTGGGCGGGGGGACTGCTCCCTGCTCACTCATGTAAACTGACCCGTCGAGGGAATCATGACCGATAGCACCACCGAACGACAACTGTCCGAGGAACTCCACGCCCTGTTGACCGAGGGTGAAGAGGAGTCGCTGCGGATCTTCCTGCAGCTGGTGCGCCCGGAAGATATCGCGGAGTGGCTCGACCTGCTGTCGGTGGATGACCGCCAGTTGATCGTTTCCGTACTGGATCATGACGCTGCCGGTACGGTTCTGACCGACACCACAGCCTCGATCCGTGCCGAACTGGTTGATGAGATCGAGCCGGAACGGCTGGCAAGGATCGCGGAGGCGATGCCGGCCGACGAGGCCGCCGACCTGATCGGTGAGCTTGAGGTCGCCGAATCGGAGGAGGTGTTGCAGCACATCTCCGAGGAGGACGAGGAGGTCCTGCGACACCTCCTTGCCTACCCGGACGATACGGCCGGCGGCATCATGAATCCGGAGGTGGTGGCTCTCGGGCCGGCGGCCACTGTGGACGACGCCATTCGATACTTGCGATCAGCTGAAGAAGACACAGTGACAGCGGCGTTGTACGTGGTGGATGAGCAACGGCGGCTCCTCGGATTCGTTCGGCTCCGCCGCCTGGTCACCGCTCATCCCTCCGCTGAGCTCGGCAACATCATGAGCAATGACGTGATCTCGGTCCTGGTGGATGCCGACCAGGAGGAGGTTGCGGATCTGGTTGACAAATACGACTTCATGGCCATTCCGGTCGTGGACGCCGGGGGTCGGCTGTTGGGTTCGGTAACCGTGGACGACGTCCTCGACGTGATCGAGGAGGAGGCGACTGAGGACATCTACAAGATGGCCGGTTCGTCGGCCGAGGAGGAGGAGTCGGAATCCATCTTCCACGTCGCTCGCTTCCGCCTGCCTTGGCTGCTCATCTGCCTTGCCGGCACGCAGCTGTCTACCATGGTTCTGCAGATGGCGAAGGGTCGCGTCGGTCTGTATGAGCAGATGTCGGTGTTCACCGCCGCCATCATGGCCATGGCCGGAAACACCTCGCTCCAATCGGCGACGACGACGGTCCGCCGGCTCGCCCTCGACACCCTGCCGCGGACACGGTTCCTCCGTCACGTACTGAGGGAATTCTTGGTTGCCCTTGTCATGGGTCTGGTGTGCGGCTTGGTGGCCGCCGCCCTCGCCGTGCTGTTTCAGCACGATCCAATGATCGGCCTGGCGCTCGGGATCGCCATGGCCATCGGCATGTCCGCAGCGAGCTTCCTGGGGTCGGCAATGCCCATCATGCTCGACCTTGTCGGTATCGACCCGGCCGTCGCCTCGGGACCGTTGGTGTCGACCATCAACGATTCGCTGGCCTTGGCCGTCTACTTCAGCATTGCCACGGGTGTGTTGCTGATATTCGGTTAGTCGTCAACCCGTCTCCGAGCCCGTTCCCAACCTCAGCCTGAATAACGCCTCACGGAGATTGAGCAATCTTGCCCACGGTTTATGGTCCTGAGGTCCTGAGGTAATGGGGCCGCGAGATGGAGAACCCTTGTTCCAAGACCACAGGAACTCAAGGGTCGACACCGCGAGGTCAGGGATGGGGTGTCTATGAGATTGGGACGGGCAGAGCCTATCGCTTGAAAAAGCCCGAGCCCGCTTTGCCGCCGTTCTGGACCTTCTGGTTGAGCTCCCGGATCCGCTCGTTGAGGAGATTGATCTTCTGTTGGGACTCCTCCCGGATCCTGTCGGCCTCGGACTCCGCCGCTTCGAGCCTCCGCTGCCACTCCTCGTCGCCCTCGCTGGTTTCCACCAGCGTGCTGCGGAGTTCGGCGATCTCGATCTCGAGGTCTCTGACCTGGTCGTCCTTCTCCGATATCTTGAGGCGATGGCGCTCTTCGGCTTCCTCGTACAACTTCTTGGTTTCGAGAAGTTCGGTGATCTGCGAAAAATCAGCAGGCGACGGGGACATGTCTCCCTCCCTGAATCGGTCTTCGATCTTGGGGAACATCTTCCGCAGTTTGAGCGAAAGATCATCCGGGTCGAGCGACGCATTGACGGCCTGCTCATAGGTGATGACGTCGTAGGCGAGCAATGCGATCAGTGATTGGTTCATGGTCTGCATGTGGTAGTAGCTCACCGAACTCTCCATCTCCTCGGCAATCTCCTTGATTTCGCCGAGTTCGATGTGTTTTTGGACCTTCGGTGAGTTGATCATGATCTCGCAGGCGGGCAGGCGCTCGCTGCCGTCCTTGCGCTCCACCAGCTGCATGGACACGATGGCTCGCAACACCAACGCGAGCTGGCCGCGGACCTGCTCCTGCTGGTCCGACGGGAAGCTGTCGATGATCCGGTCAACGGTCTGGGCCGCGGAGTTGGTGTGCAGGGTCGAGAAGACCAGGTGGCCGGTCTCGGCCGCGGTCATCACGGTGGACATGGTCTCCAGGTCGCGCATCTCTCCCACCATGACCACGTCGGGATCCTGGCGGACACTGTTGCGCAGAGCCTCCTTGAAGGAGGGGGTGTCGGTTCCGATTTCACGCTGCGAGATGGTGGCCTTCTCATCGGTGAATAGGAACTCGATGGGGTCCTCGATCGTCACGACGTGGCAGGCACGGGTCTGGGAGATTTTGCGCAGCAGCGCGGCAAGGGTGGTGGATTTCCCCGATCCGGTTGGCCCGGTCACCAGAACGAGGCCGGCAGGATAATCGGTGAAGGTCTCGATCACGTCCGGCAGATTCAGCGTATCCACGTCCTGAATCTCGAACGGTACCCGTCGGAAGACCGCCGCGATGGTGCCCCGCTGGAGATACATGTTGCAACGGAACCTCGCTACTCCGGGTACGCCGTAGCCGAGGTCCACGGCCTGGTGCTGCTCGAATTGACGTTGTTGGGCCGGGGTGAGGATTGAAAAGAGCATCTCCTCGACCTCCTTCGGCTTGATGGGTTTCGCCTTGATGGGGATCAGGCGACCCTGGATCCGAAGCAGGGGAGGTCTCATGGGCTTCAGATGAAGATCCGACGCGCCTTTCTTGGTCATGAACATGAGTAGCTCTTTGAGCTCCACTCGGTGTCCCTCCTCACATCTGAAATGTAACAGAACTCCTTGCTGGAAATACAGTTTGACCTGGTGATGGGGATCATCTCAGGCCTTTCAACCGCCAAACCGGGGATTCTCTCGCCCGCCCCAAACGTTCAATGGCCCACGCTGTGGGGCCGCCAACTCCATTGCCCGCTTGTGGCTGGCTCACCGGCACGACTGCTTTTGGGGATGGGAACAACCCGATGTGCTCCGCATTCGAGCGTCGCCGGCCCTATGACGGCGAACCTGTGTCCGCGGGTGGCGTACATCCGGGGTGGGTTCCGTTTGGCGTGGCACGGCACCTCCGGACCGTGCGACCCTTTCGACCCGCCACGCATCGTAAAGAACAATGGGTGAATGCAACGGATTTTTTACAGAGGTCGACGATGCGGTGGTCGCCCGCGCGGGCCGGGGTGATTCCGCTGCAATGGCGACGCTGTACGAAGCGTTCTCCGGACCGGTCTATAACCTGGGCTGCCGTCTGACAGGATCAACCGACGGGGGCGAGGAAATCCTTCAGGAGACGTTTTTGGAGGTGGTCCGGAGCCTGAGTGGCTTCCGTGGTGAGGCGCCGTTGGGAGCGTGGCTGCGGAGGATCGCAGTGTCGAAGGTCTTGATGCGTCGCCGCCGTTCAAAGGTGCGCGAGGTGGAGATCGGGGGACGATCAGAGGTTGTGGAACTGGGGTCGTCCACCAGCCCGGATCGATCCTGGTGGGCTCGACGAGACCTCGAGCGCGCTTTGGAGAGCCTCCCGGAGGTCACTCGGGTGGTGATCTGGTTGCACGACGTGGAGGGGATGACCCACCGCGAGATCGCCGAGCTCTTCGACCTCAGCGCGAGCTTTTCGAAATCACAGCTATCCAGGGGCCACCGCGTGCTGAGGAAGTGGTTCGATGGGGAAGGGAGTACGGGCGATGCATCCGTCGATGGACGAGCTGCTGGCGCTTCGGGACGGTGACACCGTTCCCGAAGCCGAACAACACGTGGCTCGATGTTACGACTGCTGGGTTCGGCTCGACCAACTCCGGAAGACGAGTCGGGCGCTGCGAGAACTTCCTCAACTCGAAGCACCGGCGAACATGTGGTCGGTGATCAGCGATGAATTGGATCGCCGGCGAATTCGCGGGTGGACGTGGCGGGGGGTTGCTGCTGCGGCTGTCATTTTGGCTCTGCTCGCAGGGGCTGGGGTGGGACGTGCACCGAGGACGGAACGGGCATCGGTCCGTGAGTTTGAAACCGACCAACAGCTGCAGGACCTGATGGAGGCTTCGAGGACTCTCGAACTCGTCGTCCAGACGCGGAGCCATCGATCGCCGGTTCTCAGACCATTTGAGGCAGCTCGAATCGTCGTTTTGGAGGACCGCATTGCTGCCATCGATGCGGTGTTGAGCGCCACGGCCCTCGAGCCGAACACGAGCATAGAGATGGCGCTTTGGAGCGGCCGCGTGGAGCTCTTGGACGAGCTGGTTCATGCTCGGGGAGGGGCGCTGGTTCGAGAGGGTTTCACCCATGCCGCGGTGAACAATGAAAGGAGTCGTCAATGAGAAAGAGACATTGGATCGTAGGACTGGTACTCATGGGTTTGGCCATGCCGGCGAGCGGTGACGAGGTGTCTGAGGAGGAGCTCAGAAAGGCCCACCATGATCTCCAGCAGGCGCTCGAGATCATCAAGTCTTTTCACCTGGCCAATCACGATGAATACGACCTGGGATATGACACACGGCTGGACTTTTTTGTCGATTCCAGAAGGGTGCAGATGGGAATCCTGGTCGAGTCCACCCGCGGTTCGCAGGGTGGTGGGGATGCCGGTGCCATGATCCTCGGTGTCACCCCGGGTAGCCCGGCGGATGAAGCAGGTCTGGAGGTGGGCGACGTCGTGACGCGAATCGACGGCGTGGCCCTGGGAGACGGCGAAGGCCAACCGCACGAGGTGCTCATCAGGGAGCTGCACCAACACGAGGACGGGGATGTCGTGGTGGTGGATTATTCGAGAAACGGTGTGGAACACAGCGTGACGGTGGCGTTGCGAGGGCTGTCGGATGATGACGTCCTGATCGACCGCTACGCCCATGCTCATCCACCGGGTTCTCTCGACATCCGAGACCTTCGTCGAGTCCCCGAGGTGGAGTGGTTCTTTCCCTACGGGTGGATGGATATGGAGCTGGTGTCCTTGTCGCCAGAACTCGGGGAGTACTTCGGAGTCGAGGTGGGAGTTCTGGTCGTGAGGGGCCCCGAAGCCGACTCACTACCGTTGCGGGGGGGCGACGTCATCGTCGCCATCGACGACAGAGCCGTGAAGGACCCGACCCACGCCATGCGAATCCTCCGGAGTTACCAACCGGATGAGGTGATGGAGCTGGAGATCATCAGGCACGGTCGACGGGAGTCCATCAATGCCTCGGTCCCGGAGCATCGGGTGGACCTGCTTGAGGGTTGGGTGGAAGGGGAGAGCCGGGCGGAGGAGTAGCAGTTCGAATCGAGGCCCGCATTTCGAGCACGTGGCGACGGGAATCCGAGTCTCTGACATCTCGGATCTGAGTCAGGACGCGAGCGCGGATCTCAGGAACCCTGATGTATCATGACCCGGTGAAGATCTACACCAAGACCGGTGACGCCGGTGAAACCTCGCTGCTGAGCGGTGGTAGGGTCCATAAGGACCACCCCAGGATTGCGGCGTACGGCACGTTGGACGAACTCAATTCCACGATCGGACTGCTCCTCACGGAGCCGATCCCCGACGAGGCCAGACCGCGGCTCGAGCACATTCAGCGGAGTCTCTTCAGCCTCGGGGCGGCCATGGCTGACGGCGAGAAACGCGCCGCCCACGACGAAACTCAATGGTCGACGCAGCCTGTCGAGGAGTGGATCGATGCCATGGAGGGGGATCTGGAACCTCTCAAGAACTTCATCCTGCCCGGGGGCTGCCGTGCTGCCGCGATTGCTCATGTGGCGCGTACGGTGTGTCGTCGTGCCGAGCGGCTTGCAGTGGCTGCGGCCCGCGAGGCGGGCGGGCTCCCCGACGGTGTGATCGAGTACCTGAATCGACTTTCCGACGGCCTGTTCGTGCTGGCGCGGTGGTTGAACGAGCGCTCGGGCATCGCCGACTCCTTGTGGCGATCCGAGAGTCGTTGAAGGCGCATGGGCCGGGAGTATTGGCGGGATGGCGTGCGAAATCAGCCGAAGACGTTGTGGCACTGATGACGGGACTGGCCAGTTGAGAGGCCCACACTGCTACAATGCGCGAATGAGAACGCGAGGACGTGGTTCCTGCAGCCGTTCTCGGCGTGGCGTTCGATCATGCCAGGACACCATCTAACCGTGGACATTCAGAGGCAACGTTGTGTTGGATCGGCGTTGCGAGACCGAGGGACCGTGGTCGGCCGGCCGCGGAGCAGGTATGGGGACATATGCAGCGAGTCAAGTTGAACCAGGACAATGTGGAGCGCCTTTTCGGAGCGAAGGACGAGAACCTCCGCTACCTCGAAGAGCGTCTCGGCGTCACTGTGAAGGCCCGTGGCACAGACATCGCAGTGTCCGGTGACGAACGGGCCGAATTGATTACGGCTCGTCTGCTCGAGTCCTTCGACCTTTTGTTGACCTCGGGCGGTGTCGTGGGCAGAGACGAGTTCCGCACTGGTGTTCGGGTCCTCGAGGAAGATCTCGAGATCGATCTCGTGGAGTTCTTTGTCGACGCGAGCATCTCCAGTACCCTGAAACGGTTGCTCGTCCCTCGGAACCTCAACCAGAGGCTGTTCATCCAGTCGGTCTACCAACACGACTACGTGTTCGCCACCGGGCCGGCCGGGACGGGCAAAACCTATCTGGCGGTCGCCATGGCCGCGGCGGCTTTGCTGGACAAAGAGGTTCGGCGCATCGTGCTCGCGCGTCCGGCCGTAGAGGCCGGCGAACGACTCGGTTTTCTGCCCGGCGATCTGGTGGAGAAGATCAACCCCTACCTTCGACCGGTGTACGACGCGCTGTACGACATCCTGGGGTATGACAAGGTCGCCAAGCTGATCGACCGGCAGGTCATCGAGATCGCGCCGCTGGCCTTTATGCGGGGCCGAACTTTGAACGACGCATTCATTATCCTCGATGAGGCTCAGAACACCACCCACGAGCAGATGAAGATGTTCCTGACCCGGATGGGTTTCCACTCCAAGACCGTGATCACCGGTGACATCACCCAGATCGACCTCCCCGGCGAACGCGCGTCGGGCCTGATCGAAGCCCTCGAGATTCTCGACGGGGCCCCGGGATTCGCCTTCATCAACTTCACCCACCGTGACGTGGTGCGCCATCGGCTGGTTCAGCGCGTCGTTGACCGCTACGATCGCTGGGAGGCGGGTCGGAAGAACGGAGACCGATCGTGACAGGGAACAGGCTCACGCAGACGGACAGCCGGGCTGTCAATCGCATCCAGCGTGGCCTTGAGGAGGGGTCCGGGATCTGGGGCCGGCTGCTGGATATGCCGCTGTTGTGGGCGGTTCTGGCGACGATCGGTTGTTCCCTGATGCTGATGCCTCGGGTCGGACGGAACCTGCCGAATTGGGAACCCGGCGACGTGGCCACCATCGATGTCGTCATGCCCTTCGACCTGACGCTTCCCGACGAGGCGGCGACGGAGTCCGTGCGAGAACAAGCCCGCGCCGCGGTCCTTCCGGTCTATGACGTGGAACCGAGGCTGCGGATGGAGCTCGCCGAACAGATCGATCGGGTATTCCGCGACTGTCGAAGCGGGATGGTCGGAGAGGAACTTGCGGCTGGAACCGATCTCAGGCTGGAAGAGCCCATGTTGAAGGTTCTGGAGTCATCCCAGTGTGATCCGGCCCTCCAGTCGGCCCTGCTCGAGGTCATCGACCAGCTCTGCGAAGCACTGATTGTGGACGATATGAGGGTGCTCGAACGGCGTGGCGCCAACGGGGTTGCCTTGCGAAACCTGGAGTCGGGAACCGAACGGCCGGTCAGTCTTGCCGACGTCTCCGGTGCCGTCGACATTCGCACCGGCGTCGAGGGGTCCCTCCGCACGCGACTCCTGGAACAGGACGCGGTGGCGAGACGGTGGATCACGCCCGCATTGGAGTTTCTGGAGGCCAATCTCGGCCCCAATCTGGTTTTCAGCCGAGCCGAGACCGAACAGCGCGTACGTGCGGCTGCGAACGAGGTGAGTCCGGTGTCGCAGGTCCTGCAGCGAGGCCAGGTGCTGGTACGGCGTGGCGACACGGTGACCTACAGCGTGGCCAGGACCCTGCACCTGCTCAATCGGCAACGCGAGGACACGACCAAGTACCTGACCGGGGCTGGAATTATTCTTCTGGTGGTCATGATGGTCATCGGATGGTGGCGGATTCTCGGGCGGTTTGAGGGCCCGACCACCGGTCCCCGAGACCTCTCAACCGTCTATCTCCTGATGCTGCTCTTCGTGGCGCTGAATCGGCTCGGGGTCTTTGTCGCGGCCGCCATGGCCGGAGCGGGAACCAGCGGCCTCGCGGCTGTGGACACCTACCTCTGGGGCCTTCCCTACGCCGCTGGACCGATCACCGTGTTTGTACTGCTCGGCATGCAACCGGCGGTGCTCTTCGCCCTGTTCACATCACTCACGGCGGCGATTCTCCTCGGCGGGGATTTCGAGGTGGTGATCTTCGCATTGGCGGCCGGGCTGGTGGGGGCTCTCGCGCTGCAGCGGGTCTCGGACAGGGTCCGTTTGAGCCGCGTCGGCGTCGCGGTGGGTGTGGCGAACGTGATCGTCTGGGGGATTCTGGAGCTCTACCGCGGCATGCCGGATGATCCGACATCCATGATGCTGTCCGCGGCGGCCGCCTTCGTCGGCGGCCCGCTCGCGATCGTCGTGGCATCGTCGCTGTTGCCACTCTTCGAATTCCTCTTCGGTATCACCACCGACATGAGACTTCTCGAGTTGAGCAATCAGAACCTGCCGCTCCTCAAGCAACTGTCGCTGGAGGCCCCGGGAACCTATCAGCACTCCTTGGCGGTGGGGAATCTGGCCGAAGCCGGAGCCGATGCGGTGGGTGGGAATGCGCTGTTATTGCGGGTCTGCTCCTACTACCATGATGTTGGCAAGGTATTGAAACCAGAGTACTTCGTGGAGAATCAACGGGGCGCCAATCCCCATGATGCGCTGTCGCCGTCCATGTCTGCTCTGGTGATCCAGAGTCACGTCAAGGAGGGCCTGGAGATGGCCGGCAAGGCCAAGCTCCCGCTGCCGATCCGTCAGGGGATCGCCACCCACCACGGCACCAAACTCATCCGGTATTTTCTCAACAAGGCCCTGGAGGCCGCGGATCCGGAGATGGGCGAGGTTCGTGAGAGCGACTACCGCTACCCGGGTCCCAAGCCGCACACCAAGGAGTTGGGGATCCTGTTGCTGGCCGATGCGGTGGAGGCGGCGGCGCGTACCATCGAGACGCCGACGCCCGGCAAGATCCAGGGAATGATCAATAAGATTTTCAGCGATGCCCTTGGGGATGGCCAGTTGGATGACTGCGATCTCACCATTTCCGAACTCGACAAGGTGGCATCGGCGTTCCTCTGGGTGCTGACCAATATGTACCACCACCGAATCGACTATCCTGGTTTTGACTTCAATCGGAAGCGGGGCAAGCGTGATACGGGTCCACTTCAGGTGGGATCGAAGACCGTCTCGGCCGGCGACTGACGTCTTGCGCCGAGTGGTCGTTGAGGCGGTCCGGTCCCAGGGACGGTTGGATGGAGAGGTCCACGTGCTTGTGACCGACGACGCCGAGATTCAACGGCTGAACCGTGACTACCTCGAGATCGATCGGCCGACCGACGTGCTGTCCTTCCCGGATGGGGATCGCCTGCCGTCGGGCGAAATACTCTACGGCCAGATTGTGATCTCGTTGGAAACCGCGCGGAGGCAGGCGGTGGATCTCGGCCACGACGAGGTCCGCGAACTCGAGGAATTGGTGTTGCACGGTACGCTTCATCTGTTGGGCCACGATCATGAGGGAGATGACGGCGAGATGGACGAGTTGGAGTTGAGATTGCGGCGGGAGCTGCTCGGATGAGCGCGGACATCATGTCCTGGCTGGCTCACCCGGTCACGCTGACCTTGGTTACGGTCCTGCTCGCGCTGTTGTTCACGGTCCTCGAGATCCTGCTCAAGAGCCTTGCCGAAATGGGCAACGTCAGATTCCAGGGGATGCTCGAGGATCATCAGGGTCTGTTCCCGGTGGACGCCGAATCGGTGTTCCATCTGTCCCGGTTGGTCGATGTCCTGAGATGGCTCCAGCTCGGCGCCGTCGGGCTCTTGTGGCTGGTGTTGCGGCAGCTCCCGACCATGAGCCCGATGACCGCGCTGGCGGTCGCGGTATTGCTGCCTGCGCTGTTGGTGGTGGTCTCCCGACTGGCCTTTGGCGCCGTCGGCGAGGACAAGGTCGCGACCCTGCTGCGTTCGGTGAAGCCGCTTGTCGCGCCCGGCGTTCGCCTGCTCGTCAAGATGGGTCCGGGGCCCAGGAACCCCAGCCCGAAGGCGAAGACGAAGAGGCGAGCGAGCGGGAGATCCAGGCCTACCTCGAAGCCGGGCAGGCCGCCGGGATCTTCGAGGAGGACGAGGGGGAAATCGTGGAGTCCCTCGTCGACTTCTTCGACACGGTGGTTCGAGAGGTGATGACCCCCCGGACCGATATGGTGGCCGTTCCGGACACCGCCAGCGTTGAAGAAGTCCTGGATCTCATCGCCGACACCCACATGAGCCGGGTTCCGGTTTATCACGACACCGTGGATAGCATCACGGGGATGGTCCACGTCAAGAACGTGGTGAAGCATCAGAGCGGGACAGCCCGTGGAGTTGAACGAACTCACCCACGACTGTCTGGTCGTGCCCGAGAGCAAGCCACTGGGTGAGCTGTTACGTGACTTCCAGGCCGGGCACCAGCAGATGGCCATCGTCGTGGACGAGTACGGCGGGACCTCGGGACTGGTGACCCTCGAAGACATCCTGGAGGAGATCGTCGGCGAGATCCAGGATGAGCACGAGCCTGCCCAGCCGCCGGAGGTCCTGGAGATCTCACCCGGAGTCTATAGGCTGCAGGGCCGTGCTCCGCTGGAGGTGCTCGGAGAGCTCTACGGCCTCAACGTGGACGACTTCGATATCGACACCGTCGGAGGGCTGGTGTTTTCAGGCCACGGCACGGTCCCGGAAGCCGGCACCGAGGTCGAAGATCAATCCCTCGGACTCTTGTTCTCCGTGGACGAGATGGACGAGCGGAGAATCGTCAGTGTCACCGTTCGTCACCTGGACCGCGAGGCACCGGAGAAAAGGACGGGGGCCCATGACCCCCTTCGCCGCCCTCGTGACCATACCCGATGCGCCGGGGCGGCCAGACCTGGAGGGGCGGCCGTGACCGTCGCTGAGCGTTCGGGCACCGTGGCCCTTGTGGGACGACCCAACGCGGGCAAGAGCACGCTGCTCAACGCCCTCATTGGCAACAAGGTGGCCATCGTTTCCGACCGCCCCCAAACCACCCGCAACAGAATCGTCGGCATTCTCACCGAGGACAGGGGACAGGCAGTCTTCTTCGACCTTCCGGGGGTTCATCGCCCCCTGCACAAGATGAACACCCGAATGATGCAGGAGGTCCGGTCCGCCTTCGAAGAGGTCGATCTTGTCCTCCACCTGGTGGACAGCTCGGTGGCGTGGGGGGGTGGCGAGGACTATCTCTTCGGTCTGCTGGAACCGGTCGCAGCACCGGTGTTCGGGGTGCTGACCAAGGTGGATCTGATCACCCCCAAACAGCTTCTGCTGCCGATGATGGAGGCCTATCAGGAGCGCCGGCCGGGCGCGACGGTCGTGCCGATTTCCGCTCTCGGGCCCAGCGGTCTGGATGTCCTGCTCGACGAGCTGTTCGCGGCCCTTCCTGAAGGCCCGGCGCTCTATCCTCCGGACCTCACCACCACCCAGACCGAACGCTTTTTCGTGGCCGAGGTGGTGCGGGAGAAGCTCCTGGCTCGGGCCCGAGCCGAGTTGCCCTACACGACCGGGGTTCTGGTCGAAAACTTCGAGGACCACGGGGACTTGCTGCACATCGACGCGGTGATCTACGTGGAGCGGTCAAGTCAGAAGGGCATCGTGATCGGCAAGGGCGGCGCCATGATCAAGGCGGTGGGACAGGAGGCTCGCCTGGATCTCGAAAAGCTCCTGGGCGTTCGAATCTACCTCGGGCTGCGGGTCAAAGTGCACCCGCGATGGCGGGAGGACGCGCGACTGCTCGCGGAGATGGAACCCGGAGCTGCCGATTTGAGGGCGTTTGAAATCGGAAGAGGACTGATTCGGATTGAAGATTGCAGATTCAAATTCCAAATTCCAGTTGCAGATTGCAGAGTTGCAGATTCCCCACCCACCCGTGAGGGGGCTGGGATGTGGAATTTGCAATTTGGACTCTGCAATTTGAAATTCTGAGCGATGGGGACTCTGGATTCGATCATTGTGTTTACTGCCGACGGCTGTCCGCATTGCGTCGCCCTCGTGGAGGATTTCCGCCGCCGGGGAGTGGTTTTCCGCGAGATCAACCTCAGCCGCGAGCCGGAGCAGATGGCGCGGCTACGGGACCTGAGTTGGGAGCACCGATTGCCCGTCGTGGCCGACCACGAGAGAGTGTCCATAGGTTTTCGCGGTGGTTCATCCACCTACGCCGAGTTGGGACTCGAATAGCCCCCCACCCACCCGCGAGGTGAGAAGGTGAGAGGGTGAGAGGGAGAGGTGGGCGCGAATCCGGTCCCCCTGGCTCAGCCAACTTTGGGAAGTCCCATCGACCCGATGTGCCCGATGACGCCCGGATTCGGTGAGCGTCTTAGACGGTCCAGTCGGCAGAGCGAGGTGACACCTACGCCCGCCAACCCGATCGTGCCGCCCTTTCACCTTCTCACCCCCTCACCTTCCCCCCTTGTGCCGGTTCTCCCGGTGGGTGGGGATCAGTCGTCCGCGGCGGGTCGGCCGCGGAGCTTCTTCTTGTCGGAGTGGCGGCGTTTATTCTCCAGACGGCGTCGTTTCGCCGATGACGGCACAGTGGTCTTGCGGCGCCGTTTGCGGGGCTTGAGCGCCCCGGTCACGAGCTCGGCAAAGCGGTCCGCGGCATCCCGCTGATTGGCGGAACGCGTCCGATGCCGTTCGGAGGTAACGTGCAGTACGCCGTCCTTGGAGATCCTGTTGGCCAGACGATCCGCAATACGACGCTTCTGGTCATCGTCGAGTACGGAAGAGGTCTGCACCGGGAAGAGCAGGGTGACCTTGGTGGCCACCTTGTTGACGTTCTGACCCCCCGGGCCGGAGCTTCGCGCATAACGAAAATCCAACTCTGAATCCGGGATCTCGAGGTCATCGTTGATACGAATCATCAGGTCACCACTCAGCGTTCAACGTATGACGTTCAAGGTTGAACGTCCATCGTCAGAGCAGGCTTTCGATCTCCTCGGCCATCTTTACCTCATCACCGAGTTCAAACCCGAGGTGGTAATACATCACCCGCCCGTCCCGGTCGATCAAGAATGAGGTGGGAAACGACCGGACGCCGAAGGTCTTTTCGACGATCTCCTGCTCGTTTTCTCCGTTTTCGAGCAGGGTGTAGGTGAGGCCCTTGTCCTCGATGAATTGAGTGGCGCGTTCGTATCGCGACGGACTCCACGGCGACGACTTCAAATCCCTGGTCCTTGTAGGTCTCGTACAACGGCTGCAGGCGTGGCAACTCCACGCGGCATCCGCCTCACGTGGGGAACCAGAATGCCAACAGCATCACCGAGTCACCCTTCAGCTCCGACAGGGTGACCGGTTTGCCGGCGTAATCCATGAGTGTGAAGTCGTCGACGTCGCGCGCCAGCTCTGCCCGGGTGGTTTCGAGGAACTCCTCATATCCTTCGAACTTCCGTTGACCGCGCTGTAGGCCTGGCGAAGGATGGGTTCGGCCTGCTTGGCATCGCCAAGACGGCCTCCGGTGCGAGCATGGCGATGGCTCCCTCCACGTCGCCCTGCTGCCACAATGCGCTGCCCCAGTAGGTGGCCAGGGGCGTGCCGGTGAGGCCCACATAGTTCTTGTCTGTAATACCGTCCGCGCCCTCGAACAGGACCATTGCCTCGTCCGTCCGACCCAGGTTGTACGCGGCCCACCCTTTGTGGGTCATGGCCGCGACTCTTCGGTAGGCCACGCGCTCGGCGACCTCCTCGTCCGAGAATTCCCGGTCGGGATACTCGGCACGATAGGCCTCGGGCTGGAGCGCCTCAGTGTCGTCCGCGAATCGCTCCTCGAGCTCCCACGCCCCGGTTTTCGCGGCAGCTTCCATCACCGACAGGGTCTGGTAGAAACCCAGCGGTTCCTCGGCCTCGAGGTCGGCGATCAGTGGCTCGAGATCCAGTGGTTGACCGAGGTCGGCGGCCACCGGTGCCAGGGCCATACCGATGTTGAACCTCGCCTCGGGATCGTCGGCTGCGACCAGTACGGGTTCGACGATCTGGTAGGCCGTTTCTGGTTGCCCGAGTTCATCGTAGTGGTTGATGATGTCGATGACGTAATACCCGGCATAGCGGTTGGTGGGATGCTCGGTTACGAACTGTTCAACCAGTGCCACCTGCTCGGCCTTGGTCCCTGCATCGAGATACGCGTCTCGGAACTCGGTGTATGCCGCTCGCGCCGGGTCTTCGGTGGGTTGTTCAGTCTTCTGGCCGCACCCGGCGGCCAAGGTCAAACCGGCGATGAGGGCCATCGCCGTAAATCGTCGTTTCATTGGTCCCTCCATTCGCGAGGCCTCATTTCCTCGTTTGCGCGTCTGTGCAGTATACGCAGTGTTCGCGTCTCGGGAATCGGAAATCGGGATTCGGATGTAAGGGACCTGGAGAATTTTTGGCGGTCCCGGGATTTTTGTCAATGCCGCACTGGACATCGCACGTCACTCGGCCATCGACCCGGAACCCCTGAGTCCCGAGTCCCGAGTCCGTCTCCCGGCGGGAGTTGAGCCGAGACGGCCGCACCACAACGGCGCTCCGGGTGGACGGGCCGCGGGCGGCGGTGTCTGTATCAGGTCGCGGTGGTGCGTTCGGGGAACGACGAGAGCAGCCCCTCCATAGATGCCTCGCAGACACCGCGGTCGGTGATCAGGGCGGTGACGAGGCGGGCCGGCGTCACGTCGAAGGCGTAGTTGGCGGCCGGGCTCGTGGAGTTGATGATCTCGACCTCGGTCACCTTTCCGTCAGGGCTGCGCCCGGCGACCGAGGTCACCTCTCCGGGATCGCGTTGCTCGATGGGGATGTCCCTGACCCCGTCGCGGATGCCTCCAGTCGATGGTGGGGTGGGGTAGGGCCACGTAGAACGGGACGTCATTGTCGGCCGCCGAGCGCCTTGAGGTAAGTGCCGATCTTGTTGGCCACGTCGCCCTCGGCAGTTTCGGTCGGTGCCGGTGATGCAGGATCGACCTGGCCCTGTTGCATGAGGTGGCCGCCCACGTTATCCACACGACGGTGTGGGGCACACCATGGGCGGCCAACTCCCAGGCGGTGAGCGCGAAACCCTGATTGCTGAGGCCGGTCTCGTCGACCCAGACGTGAACGGCGAATCCCGGCGTCGTGAGCCGTGTAGATGGGTGCGAGTGGCCGTGCCCTAGTCCACAGTCGCCAGCCAGCCGGCGTTGCAGTGGGTGAGCAGATTGAGGTCTCCGCCACCCTTTTGCAGGTGCAGTTTCCGGAAGATCTCGAGACCGTGCTCACCGATCTGGCGGCAGATTTCGACATCGTCATTGCAGATTTTGGCGGCGCGG
>CAWCOD010000015.1:0-35799 GCA_963797055.1 uncultured Holophagae bacterium | reverse complement strand
GGATCTTCGAGAGGTTGCGGGAACGGATCGAGCGTCTGCTCGGGCCCGAGGTCAGCGCCGATCCCGAGAGGGTGATTCAGGAGGCTGCGCTGTTGGCCGATCGGAGCGAGGTGTCCGAAGAGGTGACCCGGCTTCGGTCGCACCTGGAGACCTTCTCAGAACGCCTCGCCCAAGGCGGCACCGTCGGCCGGACCCTGGATTTCCTGTGCCAGGAGATCCACCGCGAGCTCAACACCCTTGGATCCAAATGTCGGGAGGTCGGGGTGGCCGAACGGCTGGTGGAGGCCAAGGTTGCCACCGAGCGTCTCCGCGAACAGGTCCAGAATCTCGAGTAGGGCCCGCCCGCCCATCGCGCCCTCTCGCTCCGGGTGGGCGGGGGGACTGCTCCCTGCTCACTCATGTAAACTGACCCGTCGAGGGAATCATGACCGATAGCACCACCGAACGACAACTGTCCGAGGAACTCCACGCCCTGTTGACCGAGGGTGAAGAGGAGTCGCTGCGGATCTTCCTGCAGCTGGTGCGCCCGGAAGATATCGCGGAGTGGCTCGACCTGCTGTCGGTGGATGACCGCCAGTTGATCGTTTCCGTACTGGATCATGACGCTGCCGGTACGGTTCTGACCGACACCACAGCCTCGATCCGTGCCGAACTGGTTGATGAGATCGAGCCGGAACGGCTGGCAAGGATCGCGGAGGCGATGCCGGCCGACGAGGCCGCCGACCTGATCGGTGAGCTTGAGGTCGCCGAATCGGAGGAGGTGTTGCAGCACATCTCCGAGGAGGACGAGGAGGTCCTGCGACACCTCCTTGCCTACCCGGACGATACGGCCGGCGGCATCATGAATCCGGAGGTGGTGGCTCTCGGGCCGGCGGCCACTGTGGACGACGCCATTCGATACTTGCGATCAGCTGAAGAAGACACAGTGACAGCGGCGTTGTACGTGGTGGATGAGCAACGGCGGCTCCTCGGATTCGTTCGGCTCCGCCGCCTGGTCACCGCTCATCCCTCCGCTGAGCTCGGCAACATCATGAGCAATGACGTGATCTCGGTCCTGGTGGATGCCGACCAGGAGGAGGTTGCGGATCTGGTTGACAAATACGACTTCATGGCCATTCCGGTCGTGGACGCCGGGGGTCGGCTGTTGGGTTCGGTAACCGTGGACGACGTCCTCGACGTGATCGAGGAGGAGGCGACTGAGGACATCTACAAGATGGCCGGTTCGTCGGCCGAGGAGGAGGAGTCGGAATCCATCTTCCACGTCGCTCGCTTCCGCCTGCCTTGGCTGCTCATCTGCCTTGCCGGCACGCAGCTGTCTACCATGGTTCTGCAGATGGCGAAGGGTCGCGTCGGTCTGTATGAGCAGATGTCGGTGTTCACCGCCGCCATCATGGCCATGGCCGGAAACACCTCGCTCCAATCGGCGACGACGACGGTCCGCCGGCTCGCCCTCGACACCCTGCCGCGGACACGGTTCCTCCGTCACGTACTGAGGGAATTCTTGGTTGCCCTTGTCATGGGTCTGGTGTGCGGCTTGGTGGCCGCCGCCCTCGCCGTGCTGTTTCAGCACGATCCAATGATCGGCCTGGCGCTCGGGATCGCCATGGCCATCGGCATGTCCGCAGCGAGCTTCCTGGGGTCGGCAATGCCCATCATGCTCGACCTTGTCGGTATCGACCCGGCCGTCGCCTCGGGACCGTTGGTGTCGACCATCAACGATTCGCTGGCCTTGGCCGTCTACTTCAGCATTGCCACGGGTGTGTTGCTGATATTCGGTTAGTCGTCAACCCGTCTCCGAGCCCGTTCCCAACCTCAGCCTGAATAACGCCTCACGGAGATTGAGCAATCTTGCCCACGGTTTATGGTCCTGAGGTCCTGAGGTAATGGGGCCGCGAGATGGAGAACCCTTGTTCCAAGACCACAGGAACTCAAGGGTCGACACCGCGAGGTCAGGGATGGGGTGTCTATGAGATTGGGACGGGCAGAGCCTATCGCTTGAAAAAGCCCGAGCCCGCTTTGCCGCCGTTCTGGACCTTCTGGTTGAGCTCCCGGATCCGCTCGTTGAGGAGATTGATCTTCTGTTGGGACTCCTCCCGGATCCTGTCGGCCTCGGACTCCGCCGCTTCGAGCCTCCGCTGCCACTCCTCGTCGCCCTCGCTGGTTTCCACCAGCGTGCTGCGGAGTTCGGCGATCTCGATCTCGAGGTCTCTGACCTGGTCGTCCTTCTCCGATATCTTGAGGCGATGGCGCTCTTCGGCTTCCTCGTACAACTTCTTGGTTTCGAGAAGTTCGGTGATCTGCGAAAAATCAGCAGGCGACGGGGACATGTCTCCCTCCCTGAATCGGTCTTCGATCTTGGGGAACATCTTCCGCAGTTTGAGCGAAAGATCATCCGGGTCGAGCGACGCATTGACGGCCTGCTCATAGGTGATGACGTCGTAGGCGAGCAATGCGATCAGTGATTGGTTCATGGTCTGCATGTGGTAGTAGCTCACCGAACTCTCCATCTCCTCGGCAATCTCCTTGATTTCGCCGAGTTCGATGTGTTTTTGGACCTTCGGTGAGTTGATCATGATCTCGCAGGCGGGCAGGCGCTCGCTGCCGTCCTTGCGCTCCACCAGCTGCATGGACACGATGGCTCGCAACACCAACGCGAGCTGGCCGCGGACCTGCTCCTGCTGGTCCGACGGGAAGCTGTCGATGATCCGGTCAACGGTCTGGGCCGCGGAGTTGGTGTGCAGGGTCGAGAAGACCAGGTGGCCGGTCTCGGCCGCGGTCATCACGGTGGACATGGTCTCCAGGTCGCGCATCTCTCCCACCATGACCACGTCGGGATCCTGGCGGACACTGTTGCGCAGAGCCTCCTTGAAGGAGGGGGTGTCGGTTCCGATTTCACGCTGCGAGATGGTGGCCTTCTCATCGGTGAATAGGAACTCGATGGGGTCCTCGATCGTCACGACGTGGCAGGCACGGGTCTGGGAGATTTTGCGCAGCAGCGCGGCAAGGGTGGTGGATTTCCCCGATCCGGTTGGCCCGGTCACCAGAACGAGGCCGGCAGGATAATCGGTGAAGGTCTCGATCACGTCCGGCAGATTCAGCGTATCCACGTCCTGAATCTCGAACGGTACCCGTCGGAAGACCGCCGCGATGGTGCCCCGCTTGAGATTCATGTTGCAACGGAACCTCGCTACTCCGGGTACGCCGTAGCCGAGGTCCACGGCCTGGTGCTGCTCGAATTGACGTTGTTGGGCCGGGGTGAGGATTGAAAAGAGCATCTCCTCGACCTCCTTCGGCTTGATGGGTTTCGCCTTGATGGGGATCAGGCGACCCTGGATCCGAAGCAGGGGAGGTCTCATGGGCTTCAGATGAAGATCCGACGCGCCTTTCTTGGTCATGAACATGAGTAGCTCTTTGAGCTCCACTCGGTGTCCCTCCTCACATCTGAAATGTAACAGAACTCCTTGCTGGAAATACAGTTTGACCTGGTGATGGGGATCATCTTAGGCCTTTCAACCGCCAAACCGGGGATTCTCTCGCCCGCCCCAAACGTTCAATGGCCCACGCTGTGGGGCCGCCAACTCCATTGCCCGCTTGTGGCTGGCTCACCGGCACGACTGCTTTTGGGGATGGGAACAACCCGATGTGCTCCGCATTCGAGCGTCGCCGGCCCTATGACGGCGAACCTGTGTCCGCGGGTGGCGTACATCCGGGGTGGGTTTCGTTTGGCGTGGCACGGCACCTCCGGACCGTGCGACCCTTTCGACCGCCACGCATCGTAAAGAACAATGGGTGAATGCAACGGATTTTTTACAGAGGTCGACGATGCGGTGGTCGCCCGCGCGGGCCGGGGTGATTCGCTGCAATGGCGACGCTGTAAAAGCGTTCTCCGGACCGGTCTATAACCTGGGCTGCCGTCTGACAGGATCAACCGACGGGGGCGAGGGGATCCTTCAGGAGACGTTTTTGGAGGTGGTCCGGAGCCTGAGTGGCTTCCGTGGTGAGGCGCCGTTGGGAGCGTGGCTGCGGAGGATCGCAGTGTCGAAGGTCTTGATGCGTCGCCGCCGTTCAAAGGTGCGCGAGGTGGAGATCGGGGGACGATCAGAGGTTGTGGAACTGGGGTCGTCCGCCGGCCCGGATCGATCCTGGTGGGCTCGACGAGACCTCGAGCGCGCTTTGGAGAGCCTCCCGGAGGTCGCTCGGGTGGTGATCTGGTTGCACGACGTGGAGGGGATGACCCACCGCGAGATCGCCGAGCTCTTCGACCTCAGCGCGAGCTTTTCGAAATCACAGCTATCCAGGGGCCACCGCGTGCTGAGGAAGTGGTTCGATGGGGAAGGGAGTACGGGCGATGCATCCGTCGATGGACGAGCTGCTGGCGCTTCGGGACGGTGACACCGTTCCCGAAGCCGAACAACACGTGGCTCGATGTTACGACTGCTGGGTTCGGCTCGACCAACTCCGGAAGACGAGTCGGGCGCTGCGAGAACTTCCTCAACTCGAAGCACCGGCGAACATGTGGTCGGTGATCAGCGATGAATTGGATCGCCGGCGAATTCGCGGGTGGACGTGGCGGGGGGTTGCTGCTGCGGCTGTCATTTTGGCTCTGCTCGCAGGGGCTGGGGTGGGACGTGCACCGAGGACGGAACGGGCATCGGTCCGTGAGTTTGAAACCGACCAACAGCTGCAGGACCTGATGGAGGCTTCGAGGACTCTCGAACTCGTCGTCCAGACGCGGAGCCATCGATCGCCGGTTCTCAGACCATTTGAGGCAGCTCGAATCGTCGTTTTGGAGGACCGCATTGCTGCCATCGATGCGGTGTTGAGCGCCACGGCCCTCGAGCCGAACACGAGCAGAGAGATGGCGCTTTGGAGCGGCCGCGTGGAGCTCTTGGACGAGCTGGTTCATGCTCGGGGAGGGGCGCTGGTTCGAGAGGGTTTCACCCATGCCGCGGTGAACAATGAAAGGAGTCGTCAATGAGAAAGAGACATTGGATCGTAGGACTGGTACTCATGGGTTTGGCCATGCCGGCGAGCGGTGACGAGGTGTCTGAGGAGGAGCTCAGAAAGGCCCACCATGATCTCCAGCAGGCGCTCGAGATCATCAAGTCTTTTCACCTGGCCAATCACGATGAATACGACCTGGGATATGACACACGGCTGGACTTTTTTGTCGATTCCAGAAGGGTGCAGATGGGAATCCTGGTCGAGTCCACCCGCGGTTCGCAAGGTGGTGGGGATGCCGGTGCCATGATCCTCGGTGTCACCCCGGGTAGCCCGGCGGATGAAGCAGGTCTGGAGGTGGGCGACGTCGTGACGCGAATCGACGGCGTGGCCCTGGGAGACGGCGAAGGCCAACCGCACGAGGTGCTCATCAGGGAGCTGCACCAACACGAGGACGGGGATGTCGTGGTGGTGGATTATTCGAGAAACGGTGTGGAACACAGCGTGACGGTGGCGTTGCGAGGGCTGTCGGATGATGACGTCCTGATCGACCGCTACGCCCATGCTCATCCACCGGGTTCTCTCGACATCCGAGACCTTCGTCGAGTCCCCGAGGTGGAGTGGTTCTTTCCCTACGGGTGGATGGATATGGAGCTGGTGTCCTTGTCGCCAGAACTCGGGGAGTACTTCGGAGTCGAGGTGGGAGTTCTGGTCGTGAGGGGCCCCGAAGCCGACTCACTACCGTTGCGGGGGGGCGACGTCATCGTCGCCATCGACGACAGAGCCGTGAAGGACCCGACCCACGCCATGCGAATCCTCCGGAGTTACCAACCGGATGAGGTGATGGAGCTGGAGATCATCAGGCACGGTCGACGGGAGTCCATCAATGCCTCGGTCCCGGAGCATCGGGTGGACCTGCTCGAGGGTTGGGTGGAAGGGGAGAGCCGGGCGGAGGAGTAGCAGTTCGAATCGAGGCCCGCATTTCGAGCACGTGGCGACGGGAATCCGAGTCTCTGACATCTCGGATCTGAGTCAGGACGCGAGCGCGGATCTCAGGAACCCTGATGTATCATGACCCGGTGAAGATCTACACCAAGACCGGTGACGCCGGTGAAACCTCGCTGCTGAGCGGTGGTAGGGTCCATAAGGACCACCCCAGGATTGCGGCGTACGGCACGTTGGACGAACTCAATTCCACGATCGGACTGCTCCTCACGGAGCCGATCCCCGACGAGGCCAGACCGCGGCTCGAGCACATTCAGCGGAGTCTCTTCAGCCTCGGGGCGGCCATGGCTGACGGCGAGAAACGCGCCGCCCACGACGAAACTCAATGGTCGACGCAGCCTGTCGAGGAGTGGATCGATGCCATGGAGGGGGATCTGGAACCTCTCAAGAACTTCATCCTACCCGGGGGCTGCCGTGCTGCCGCGATTGCTCATGTGGCGCGTACGGTGTGTCGTCGTGCCGAGCGGCTTGCAGTGGCTGCGGCCCGCGAGGCGGGCGGGCTCCCCGACGGTGTGATCGAGTACCTGAATCGACTTTCCGACGGCCTGTTCGTGCTGGCGCGGTGGTTGAACGAGCGCTCGGGCATCGCCGACTCCTTGTGGCGATCCGAGAGTCGTTGAAGGCGCATGGGCCGGGAGTATTGGCGGGATGGCGTGCGAAATCAGCCGAAGACGTTGTGGCACTGATGACGGGACTGGCCAGTTGAGAGGCCCACACTGCTACAATGCGCGAATGAGAACGCGAGGACGTGGTTCCTGCAGCCGTTCTCGGCGTGGCGTTCGATCATGCCAGGACACCATCTAACCGTGGACATTCAGAGGCAACGTTGTGTTGGATCGGCGTTGCGAGACCGAGGGACCGTGGTCGGCCGGCCGCGGAGCAGGTATGGGGACATATGCAGCGAGTCAAGTTGAACCAGGACAATGTGGAGCGCCTTTTCGGAGCGAAGGACGAGAACCTCCGCTACCTCGAAGAGCGTCTCGGCGTCACTGTGAAGGCCCGTGGCACAGACATCGCAGTGTCCGGTGACGAACGGGCCGAATTGATTACGGCTCGTCTGCTCGAGTCCTTCGACCTTTTGTTGACCTCGGGCGGTGTCGTGGGCAGAGACGAGTTCCGCACTGGTGTTCGGGTCCTCGAGGAAGATCTCGAGATCGATCTCGTGGAGTTCTTTGTCGACGCGAGCATCTCCAGTACCCTGAAACGGTTGCTCGTCCCTCGGAACCTCAACCAGAGGCTGTTCATCCAGTCGGTCTACCAACACGACTACGTGTTCGCCACCGGGCCGGCCGGGACGGGCAAAACCTATCTGGCGGTCGCCATGGCCGCGGCGGCTTTGCTGGACAAAGAGGTTCGGCGCATCGTGCTCGCGCGTCCGGCCGTAGAGGCCGGCGAACGACTCGGTTTTCTGCCCGGCGATCTGGTGGAGAAGATCAACCCCTACCTTCGACCGGTGTACGACGCGCTGTACGACATCCTGGGGTATGACAAGGTCGCCAAGCTGATCGACCGGCAGGTCATCGAGATCGCGCCGCTGGCCTTTATGCGGGGCCGAACTTTGAACGACGCATTCATTATCCTCGATGAGGCTCAGAACACCACCCACGAGCAGATGAAGATGTTCCTGACCCGGATGGGTTTCCACTCCAAGACCGTGATCACCGGTGACATCACCCAGATCGACCTCCCCGGCGAGCGCGCGTCGGGCCTGATCGAAGCCCTCGAGATACTCGACGGGGCCCCTGGATTCGCCTTCATCAACTTCACCCACCGTGACGTGGTGCGCCATCGACTGGTTCAGCGCGTCGTTGACCGCTACGATCGCTGGGAGGCGGGTCGGAAGAACGGAGACCGATCGTGACACGAAACAGGCTCACGCAGACGGACAGCCGGGCTGTCAATCGCATCCAGCGTGGCCTTGAGGAGGGGTCCGGGATCTGGGGCCGGCTGCTGGATATGCCGCTGTTGTGGGCGGTTCTGGCGACCATCGGTTGTTCCCTGATGCTGATGCCTCGGGTCGGACGGAACCTACCGAATTGGGAACCCGGCGACGTGGCCACCATCGATGTCGTCATGCCCTTCGACCTGACGCTTCCCGACGAGGCGGCGACGGAGTCCGTGCGAGAACAAGCCCGCGCCGCGGTCCTTCCGGTCTACGACGTGGAACCGAGGCTGCGGATGGAGCTCGCCGAACAGATCGATCGGGTATTCCGCGACTGTCGAAGCGGGATGGTCGGAGAGGAACTTGCGGCTGGAACAGATCTCAGGCTGGAAGAGCCCATGTTGAAGGTTCTGGAGTCATCCCAGTGTGATCCGGCCCTCCAGTCGGCCCTGCTCGAGGTCATCGACCAGCTCTGCGAAGCACTGATTGTGGACGATATGAGGGTGCTCGAACGGCGTGGCGCCAACGGGGTTGCCTTGCGAAACCTGGAGTCGGGAACCGAACGGCCGGTCAGTCTTGCCGACGTCTCCGGTGCCGTCGACATTCGCACCGGCGTCGAGGGGTCCCTCCGCACGCGACTCCTGGAACAGGACGCGGTGGCGAGACGGTGGATCACGCCCGCATTGGAGTTTCTGGGGGCGAATCTCGGCCCCAATCTGGTTTTCAGCCGAGCCGAGACCGAACAGCGCGTACGTGCGGCTGCGAACGAGGTGAGTCCGGTGTCGCAGGTCCTGCAGCGAGGCCAGGTGCTGGTACGGCGTGGCGACACGGTGACCTACAGCGTGGCCAGGACCCTGCACCTGCTCAATCGGCAACGCGAGGACACGACCAAGTACCTGACCGGGGCTGGAATTATTCTTCTGGTGGTCATGATGGTCATCGGATGGTGGCGGATTCTCGGGAGGTTTGAGGGCCCGGCCACCGGTCCCCGAGACCTCTCAACCGTCTATCTCCTGATGCTGCTCTTCGTGGCGCTGAATCGGCTCGGGGTCTTTGTCGCGGCCGCCATGGCCGGAGCGGGGACCAGCGGCCTCGCGGATGTGGACACCTACCTCTGGGGCCTGCCCTACGCCGCTGGACCGATCACCGTCTTTGTGTTGCTCGGCATGCAGCCGGCGGTGCTCTTCGCCCTGTTTACATCGCTGACCGCGGCGATTCTCCTGGGTGGTGATTTTGAGGTTGTGATTTTTGCGTTGGCGGCCGGGTTGGTGGGGGCTCTCGCCCTGCAGCGGGTCTCGGACAGGGTCCGTTTGAGCCGTGTCGGAGTCGCGGTTGGAGTGGCGAACGTGATTGTCTGGGGGATTCTGGAACTGTACCGCGGCATGCCGGATCATCCGACAGCCATGATGCTGTCGGCAGGGGCCGCGTTCGTTGGCGGCCCACTCGCCATTGTCGTCGCCTCGTCATTCCTGCCTCTGTTCGAGTATCTCTTCGGCATCACGACCGACATGAGACTTCTCGAGCTGAGCAACCAGAACCTGCCGCTTCTCAAACAGCTGTCGCTGGAGGCCCCGGGAACGTATCAGCATTCGTTGGCGGTGGGGAATCTGGCCGAAGCCGGAGCCGATGCTGTGGGTGGGAACGCGCTGTTACTGCGGGTCTGCTCCTACTACCACGATGTGGGTAAGCTATTGAAGCCAGAATATTTCGTGGAGAATCAGCGGGGCGGCAACCCGCACGATGCGCTGTCGCCGTCCATGTCGGCCCTGGTGATCCAGAACCACGTCAAGGGGGGGTTGGAGATGGCCGGAAAGGCCAAGCTCCCGTTGCCGATCCGTCAGGGGATCGCTACCCACCACGGCACCAAACTGATCCGGTATTTTTTCAACAAGGCCCAGGAGGCCGCAGACCCGGAAATGGGTGAGGTTCGTGAGAGCGACTACCGTTACCCGGGTCCCAAGCCGCACACCAAGGAACTGGGGATCCTGCTGCTGGCCGACGCGGTGGAAGCGGCGGCTCGCACCATCGAGACGCCGACACCCGGCAAGATCCAGGGAATGATCAACAAGATCTTCAGCGATGCCCTCGGGGACGGCCAATTGGATGACTGTGATCTCACCATTTCCGAGCTCGACAAGGTGGCATCGGCCTTCCTTTGGGTCCTGACCAATATGTACCACCATCGAATCGACTATCCTGGTTTTGACTTCAACCGGAAACGGGGCAAGCGTGATACGGGTCCAATTCAGATGGGATCGAAGAGCGTCTCGGCCGGCAACTGACGCCTTGCGCCGAGTGGTTGTCGAGACGATCCGATCCCAGGGGCGGCTGGCCGGAGAGGTCCACGTACTTGTGACCGACGACGCCGAGATTCGACGTCTCAACCGCGACTACCTCGAGATCGATCAGCCGACCGACGTGCTGTCCTTCCCCGACGGGGATCGGCTGCCATCGGGTGAGGTCCTCTTCGGACAGATCGTGATCTCATTGGAAACCGCGCGGAGGCAGGCGGTGGAGCTCGGCCACGACGAACTGCGCGAGCTTGAGGAATTGGTCCTGCACGGTACGCTGCATCTGCTGGGCCATGATCATGAGGGAGATAACGGAGAGATGGACGAATTGGAGTTGAGATTGCGGCGGGAGCTGCTCGGATGAGCGCCGACATCATGTCCTGGCTGGCTCACCCGGTCACGCTGACCTTGATCACGGTCCTGCTCGCGCTGTTGTTCACGGTCCTCGAGGTCCTGCTCAAGAGCCTTGCGGAGATGGGCAACGTCAGATTCCAGGGGATGCTCGAGGATCATCAGGGTCTGTTGCCGGTCGACACCGAATCGGTGGTCCATCTGTCCCGGCTGGTCGACGTCCTGAGGTGGCTCCAACTCGGCGCAATCGGGCTGTTGTGGCTGGTGTTGCGGCAGATTCCGACCATGAGCCCGATGACCGAATTGGCGGTCGCGGTATTGCTGCCTGCGCTGTTGGTGGTGGTGTCCAGACTGGCCTTTGGCGCCGTCGGCGAGGACAAGGTCGCGGCCCTGCTGCGGTCGGTGAAGCCGCTGGTCGGGCCCGGCGTCCGCCTGCTCGTCATGATGGGTCCGGGGCCTCAGGAACCCCAGCCCGAAGGCGAGGACGAAGAGGCGAGCGATCGTGAGATCCAAGCCTACCTCGAAGCCGGGCAGGCCGCCGGGATCTTCGAGGAGGACGAAGGGGAAATCGTGGAGTCCCTGGTCGACTTCTTCGACACGGTGGTTCGGGAGGTGATGACGCCACGGACCGAAATGATCGCCGTGCCAGACACCGCCAGCGTTGAAGAAGTCCTGGATCTCATCGCACACACCAACATGAGCCGGGTCCCCGTTTATCACGACAATGTGGACAACATCACCGGGGTGGTCCACGTCAAGAATGTTGTGAGGCAGTCACGGGCGGGACAGGCCGTGGAGTTGGACGAACTCACCCACGACTGTCTGGTCGTGCCCGAGAGCAAGCCTTTGGGCGAGTTGTTGCGTGAATTCCAGGCCGGGCATCAGCAGATGGCCATCGTCGTCGACGAGTACGGTGGGACCTCGGGACTGGTGACCCTCGAGGACATCCTGGAGGAGATCGTCGGCGAGATTCAGGACGAGCACGAACCTGCTCAGCCGCCGGAGGTTTTGGAAATCTCACCCGGAGTCTATCGGCTGCAGGGCCGTGCTCCGCTGGAGGTGCTTGGTGAGGTCTACGGCCTCAACCTTGACGAATTGGAAATCGACACCGTGGGAGGTCTGGTGTTTTCGGGCCACGGGACGGTCCCGGAAGCCGGCACAGCGGTTGAAGATCCTGCCCTCGGACTCGTGTTCACCGTGGACGAGATGGACGAACGGAGAATCGTCAGCGTCACGGTTCGTCAAATGGACCGTGAGGCGCCCGAAGAACCGGACGGGGGCCCATGACCCCCTTCGCCGCCCTCGTGACCATGCCCGATGGGCCGGGGCGACCTGACCTGGAGCGGCGGCCGTGACCGTCGCTGAGCGTTCGGGCACCGTGGCCCTTGTGGGACGACCCAACGCGGGCAAGAGCACGCTGCTCAACGCCCTCATTGGCAGCAAGGTGGCCATCGTTTCAGACCGCCCCCAAACCACCCGCAACAGAATCGTCGGTATTCTCACCGAGGACAGGGGACAGGCAGTCTTCTTCGACCTTCCGGGGGTTCATCGCCCCCTGCACAAGATGAACACCCGAATGATGCAGGAGGTCCGGTCTGCCTTTGAAGAGGTCGATCTTGTCCTCCACCTGGTGGACAGCTCGGTGGCGTGGGGGGGTGGCGAGGACTATCTCTTCGGTCTGCTGAAACCGGTCGCATCACCGGTGTTCGGGGTGCTGACCAAGGTGGATCTGATCACCCCCAAACAGCTTCTGCTGCCGATGATGGAGGCCTATCAGGAGCGCCGGCCGGGCGCGACGGTCGTGCCGGTTTCCGCTCTCGGGCCCAGCGGTCTGGATGTCCTGCTCGACGAGCTGTTCGCGGCCCTTCCCGAAGGCCCGGCCCTGTATCCTCCGGACCTCACCACGACCCAGACCGAACGTTTTTTCGTGGCCGAAGTGGTGCGGGAGAAGCTCCTGGCTCGTGCCCGAGCTGAGTTGCCCTACACGACCGGCGTTCTGGTCGAAAACTTCGAGGACCACGGGGACTTGCTGCACATCGACGCGGTGATCTACGTGGAGCGGTCAAGTCAGAAGGGCATCGTGATCGGCAAGGGCGGCGCCATGATCAAGGCTGTGGGACAGGAGGCTCGCCTGGATCTCGAAAAGCTCCTGGGCGTTCGAATCTACCTCGGGCTGCGGGTCAAAGCGCACCCGCGATGGCGAGAGGACGCGCGACTGCTCGCGGAGATGGAACCCGGAGCTGCCGATCTGAGTGCGTTTGAAATGCGGGAAGAGGACTGATTGCGGATTGAAGATTGCAAATTCCAAATTCCAAATTCCAGATTGCAGATTGCAGATTGCAGATTGCAGATTCCCCACCCACCCGTGAGGGGGCTGGGATGTGGAATTTGCAATTTGGAATCTGCAATTTGAAATTCTGAGCGATGGGGACTCTCGATTCGATCATTGTATTCACCGCCGACGGTTGTCCGCATTGCGTCGCCCTCGTGGAAGATTTCCGCCGCCGGGGAGTGGTTTTCCGCGAGATCAACCTCAGCCGCGAGCCGGAGCAGATGGCGCGGCTGCGGGACCTGAGCTGGGAGCACAGATTGCCTGTGGTGGCCGACCACGAGAGAGTGTCGATAGGTTTCCGCGGTGGATCATCCACCTACGCCGAGTTGGGACTCGAATAGCCCCCCACCCACCCGCGAGGTGAGAAGGTGAGAGGGTGAGAGGGAGAGGTGGGCGCGAATCCGGTCCCCCTGGCTCAGCCAACTTTGGGAAGTCCCATCGACCCGATGTGCCCGATGACGCCCGGATTCAGGTGAGCGTCTTAGACGGTCCAGTCGGCAGAGCGAGGTGACACCTACGCCCGCCAACCCGATCGTGCCGCCCTTTCACCTTCTCACCCCCTCACCTTCCCCCCTTGTGCCGGTTCTCCCGGTGGGTGGGGATCAGTCGTCCGCGGCGGGACGGCCGCGGAGCTTCTTCTTGTCGGAGTGGCGGCGTTTATTCTCCAGACGGCGTCGTTTCGCCGATGACGGCACAGTGGTCTTGCGGCGCCGTTTGCGGGGCTTGAGCGCCCCGGTCACGAGCTCGGCAAAGCGGTCCGCGGCATCCCGCTGATTGGCGGAACGCGTCCGATGCCGTTCGGAGGTAACGTGCAGTACGCCGTCCTTGGAGATCCTGTTGGCCAGATGATCCGCAATACGACGCTTCTGGTCATCGTCGAGTACGGAAGAGGTCTGCACCGGAAAGAGCAGGGTGACCTTGGTGGCCACCTTGTTGACGTTCTGACCCCCCGGGCCGGAGCTTCGCGCATAACGAAAATCCAACTCTGAATCCGGGATCTCGAGGTCATCGTTGATACGAATCATCAGGTCACCACTCAGCGTTCAACGTATGACGTTCAAGGTTGAACGTCCATCGTCAGAGCAGGCTTTCGATCTCCTCGGCCATCTTCACCTCATCACCGAGTTCAAACCCGAGGTGGTAGTACATCACCCGCCCGTCCCGGTCGATCAAGAATGAAGTTGGAAACGACCGGACTCCAAAGGTCCCATCAACCACCTCCAGCTCGCCTTCACCGTTCTCGAGCAGGGTGTAGGTGAGGCCTTTGTTCTCGATGAATTGAGTGGCGCGTTCGGTATCGCGACGGGACTCCACGGCGACGACTTCAAATCCCCGGTCCTTGTAGGTCTCGTACAACTGCTGCAGGCGTGGCAACTCCACGCGGCAGCCGCCTCACGTGGGGAACCAGAATGCCAACAACATGACCGAGTCACCCTTCAGCTCCGAAAGGGTGACCGGTTTGCCGGCGTAATCCGTGAGCGTGAAGTCGTCGACGTCGCGCGCCAGCTGTGCCCGGGTGGTTTCCAGAAACTCCTCATATCCGTCGGAACTTCCGTTGAAGGCGATGTAGGCCTCGCGAAGGATGGGTCCGGCGTTCTTGGCGTCGCCGAACACGGCCTCCGGTGCCAGCATTGCAATGGCCCCGTGGGTGTTGCCCTGCTGCAACAGTGCGCTACCCCAGTAGGTGGCCAGAGGTGTTCCGGTGAGGCCCACGTAGTTCTTGTCGGTAATGCCGTCCGCCTCGGCGAAGTGAACCAGGGCCTCATCAGTGTGGCCGAGGTTGAACGCCGCCCACCCTTTGTGGGTGAGGGCGTACACCTTGCGATGAGCGACACGCTCGGCGACCTCCTCGTCGGAGAACTCCCGGTCCGGATAATCGGCGCGATAGGCCTGGGGCGTGGCGCGACTCAGGATGTCGTCCGCGTACCGCTCCTCGAGCTCCCACGCCCCGGTCTTCGCGGCGACTTCCATCACCGACAGGGTCTGGTAGAAGTCCAGCGGTTCCTCGGCCTCGAGGTCGGCGATGAAAGGCTCGAGATCCAGTGGTTTGCCGAGATCTGCGGCCACCGGAGCCAGGGCCATGCCGATGTTGAATCTCGCTTCGGGGTCGTCGGCTGCGACCAGTACGGGTTCGACGATCTGGTAGGCCGTTTCCGGTTGCCCGAGGTCGTCGTAGTGGTCGATGATGTCGATGACGTAGTACCCGGCGTAGCGGTTGGTGGGATGCTCGGTCACGAACTTCTCCACCAGGGCCACCTGCTCGGCCTTGGTGTCGGCATCGAGATAGGTGTCACGAAATGCGGTGTAGGCGGCTCGCGCCGGGTCCTCTGTCGGTTGTTCGGTCTGCTGGCCGCACCCGGCGGCCAGGGTCAAACCGGCGATGAGGGCCATCGCCGTGAGTCGTCGTTTCATTCATCCCTCCCTTCGCGCGGCCTTCATTTCCAAGCTTGCGCGTCCGTGCAGTATACGCAGTGTTCCCGTCTCGGGAATCGGAAATCGGGATTCGGATGTCCGGGACCTGGAGAATTTTTGTGCGGTCCCGGGATTTATGTCAATGCCGCACTGGACATCGCACGTCGCTCGGCCATCGACCCGCAATCCCCGAGTCCCGAGTCCCGAGTCCCGAGTTGCAGCCGAGACGGCCGCGCCACAACGGCGCTCCCGGGTGGACGGGCCGCGGGCGGCGGTGTCTCTATCAGGTCGCAGTGGTGCGTTCGGGGAACAACGAGAGCAGCCCCTCCATAGATGCCTCGCAGACACCGCGGTCGGTGATCAGGGCGGTGACGAGGCGGGCCGGCGTCACGTCGAAGGCGTAGTTGGCGGCCGGGCTCGTGGAGTTGATGATCTCGACCTCGGTCACCTTTCCGTCAGGGCTGCGCCCGGCGACCGAGGTCACCTCTCCGGGATCGCGTTGCTCGATGGGGATGTCCCTGACCCCGTCGCGGATGCTCCAGTCGATGGTGGGGTGGGGGAGGGCCACGTAGAACGGCACGTCGTTGTCGGCCGCTGCGAGCGCCTTGAGGTAGGTGCCGATCTTGTTGGCCACGTCGCCCTCGGCAGTTGTCCGGTCCGTGCCCACAATGCAGGCATCCACGAGGCCGTGTTGCATGAGGTGGCCGCCCACGTTGTCCACGACGACGGTGTGGGGCACACCGTGGGCCGCCAACTCCCAGGCGGTGAGAGAGAAACCCTGATTCCTGGGCCGAGTCTCGTCGACCCAGACGTGAACGTCCAACCCGGCGTCGTGAGCCATGTAGATGGGTGCGAGGGCCGTGCCCCAGTCCACCGTCGCCAACCATCCGGCGTTGCAGTGGGTGAGCAGATTGAGGTCTCCGCCACCCTTTTGCAGGTGCAGTTTCCGGAAGATCTCGAGACCGTGCTCACCGATCTGGCGGCAGATTTCGACATCGTCATTGCAGATTTTGGCGGCGCGGGAGTAGGCCGCCTCGGTGCGATCGGTGGACGTCAGGCCCGAGACCGCCTCCACCATCTCGGCCAGCGCCCAGTTCAGGTTGACGGCGGTGGGTCGGGTGGCCGCCAGGGTCTCGACGGCCCGTTCGAGGGCCAGGTCCGAGGCGTCGTCCCGCAGGGCGAGGCAAAGACCGTAGGCGGCCGTGGCGCCGATGAGAGGTGCCCCTCGAACCTTCATGTCGCGAATCGCCGCCGCCGCATCTTCCAATGACTCGAGGTGGGCGATCTCGAAGTCGTACGGCAGCCTGGTCTGGTCGATGATCTCAACCGACCAGCCGTCGTCGGCCGGCCAGATGGTCCGGTAGTGCGTTCCGTTGACGTTCATGACCGTCAGTTTAGCCCACCGCAGTCCGATGGCCGTAGGCCGTGAGCCGCTGACCGTTGGGTACACAATCTCGGTGCTCTTCGCTTTGGGCGGGCGTGCCACTTCTGACACTATTGGGAGGACTCGCGCTGAGGTTGTGGATCTCGAAGGGGTCCGAAAGTGTCAGGGGTGGCAACCTCGGGGAGCGCTCCGGGGAGCTGGGCGCGCTGCAAATATTCAGGGCAGCTTGAGACCATTTGATCCCCATCTGTGAAATCTGTCGCCTTTCCGGGTGGGCGGGGCCCGCTATACTTCCCGGATGAACCGCAACACCAGCGCCGTTCTCATCGCCCTGACCTGCTGTCTGGGCAGCATCGCGTGCACCTCTGCCAAGGACAACGCCGACCGTTCGCCTGAACCGATGTGGGACCTCGATCGGGCGGAGATCCTGACCTGGCTGGCGAGCGATTCCAATTTCGATCAGAACCACGCGCTGGAGGCCTCGGGGCTGACCGATTCGGGCCGGTTTCTCTACGCCACTTCGGAGAAGTACTGGCGGATCCTCCAGATTGACCATGGCGAGGAGATCTCTGCCCGCGTCATCGGTCTCGACGTGCCCGGTCGGACCGAGCTCGAGGGTGTGGGGTTTGCCGACGGAGCGCTCTTCCTGTGTGATGAAGCCCATGCCACGGTCTATCGGGTGGAACTGCCCGACGAGGTCTCGCTGGCAGCGGGCGGAGTGGACCACCGGCTTCCCGCCGAGGTTCTGACGCTCCAGGGTCCGGAGATTCGGGCCGGGAAGATCGGCGTGGAGGGGGTGGCTGTGACCGCCGATGGCGATCGGCTGTGGTTGCTTCTCGAACGGGACGGGAATCCCGATGCCGGTTGTGTTTCGAGGATTTTTCCGTTGCGGGTCGGGCCTGCGGAGCTGGTCCAGGCCGGCGATCCCCTGGTGATCGAACTCGAGGACTGCAACTGGCGACTCACCGCTCTCGATCTGTGGCGCGGCGAACTTCTGGGACTCAAAACCCAGTTTCCGGGCGAGCGATACGAGGTCATCGCCATCGACCCGGCCACCGGCAGATGGAGGGTGGTGCTGGAGATGACCGATCTGTTGCGCGCCGTGCGCGAGGACGGCTGGAACAACAATGTCGAGGGCCTCACGGTGACGGCCGATGGCGCGTTGTGGATGGTGTCTGACAACGCCTGGACCCAGATCATCGACGATGCGACGCCGTCGATGGCCGACGAGGGCACGCTGCTCATCCGGATTCCTCCTGTTGAAGGCAGTCGGTAGTTAGCCCCCGCCCACCCGGATGCGAGATACGAGATACGAGATGCGAGATCCCCCGCCCGCCCCGATGGGACCGAAGAACCAAGAACAAAGAACGAAGATCCCGCCCGCCCACCGCGTCCTCATCCGCATCCGAGCCCGAGCCCGTTCCCGAGCCCGTTACCGTTGCCGAACCAAGAACGAAGAACGAAGAACGAAGAACGAACACCCCCGCCCACCCGGAAGGAGGAGGGCTCCCTCGGGGAGCGCGGTAGGGAGATGGGCGCGTCCAAATCAGCTCATCGAAGCCAACGCGCGGGCCGGTGCCAGGCACCGTCGAAATCGAGTCGTAGTTCGAGGTCGACACATCTGCGGCGGTGCCTGGCACCGACATGGAGATCGGAATGCGAGGGTGGCAACCTGCCGGCGGCAGCGGCCGGGACGAGGGCTGCCCACCGGCTATTGACCCCATGGGACGACCCGGAGGTGACCAAATCCATGCCGCGAGAGCAACTGATCGCTGCCCCTGATGACTGTCGCTGCTCGCTGTTCGCAGCCGCTGTCCCGGATCGCTGTCGCTGCATCTCGGGCATCGCAAGGAGACGGAAACGCAGACACCTCGACTCACGCTTTCCCGGATGACCCCAAAAGTTGAAAGTTAAACGTTGAAAGTCCCCACCCTTCCTCCCGAATCGTGGGAAGTGCGCGTTGATCGGGCGTGCCGTCTCTGAGCACGTTCCGAACGCGCGGGCCGGTGCCTGGCACCGACATGGAAACCTCCATCGCGGTCGAGTTCAAATCAGTATTTACTGTCTGCTATTCACGATTCGCTCCTCTCCGGGATCGGGCCCGGTGACGGGATGAATTGCGGTCGACGAGGGATGCGGTGGAACTGGAATTTCTTGCGAATACGTATCATTCAAGGGCTTGTTCTTTTTTTCACATTAGAGTAGGATGAGCTGCGATCCACCGTGATCGGCCACCGTCCGGTGACCCACCGCGGCGGATGCGGCCCAACTCTAAAGGGATGCATATGGCCCACATCGCGAGTCCAATTCAGCCCGACAACCAACGCGCCGTGAAGAAGATCTCCGAGATCTCCGGCGAGAACATCTATCGGTGCATGCAGTGCGGAACCTGTTCGGCCGTGTGTCCCATGGTCGACTCCATGGGGATCACGACGCGGCAGGGCATCCTCTTCCTGCAGTTCGGCCGAACCGAAGAGGTTCTGGATGCCCGCATCGGAGAGTTCTGCGCGTCCTGCCACAACTGCCTTGTGCGGTGCCCGCGAGACATCGATGTCCCAAAGGTCTACGAGGCGGTGCGGCAGTACACGCTGAGGCAGAACATCGACCTGATCAAGCCGCAGGACATTCCAAAGGACACGATGGAGGAGGCGCCTCAGATTGCCTTCGTCTCCACCTTCCGCAAGCTCACAGGGTGAGGCGCACATGAAGCTCGGATATTACCCAGGCTGTACTCTCAAGACCAAGGCCGCAAACCTCGAGAAGGCCGCCATGGCCGCGCTGGACGCACTTGGCGTCGAGTACCACGAGTTGGGGCGATGGAACTGCTGCGGCGCTGTCTTCTCGTTGGCTGACGACGATCTGATCCACCAGATTGCGCCGGTGCGCAACCTCGTCCGGGCCGCCGAGGCCGGCTGCGACACGCTGGTGACGATCTGTTCGCAGTGTTACAACACCCTCGCCCGCGCCAACCTCCTGGTCCGGGACGACGAGGAGAAGCGGGACACCATCAATCGTTTTATGGACGAGGAACCCGACTATGACGGCGGGATCGAGGTGGTCCACTACCTGCAGCTGCTGCGCGATCAGGTGGGTTGGGATCGACTTCGCGAGGCGGTGAAGGTGCCGCTCGAGGGCCTCAAGGTCGCGCCGTTCTACGGCTGCACCCTGGTCCGGCCGGACGAGGTGGCCATCGATGCCCTCGACGAGACGATCCTGGAGGATTTCCTGCGAGCTCTCGGCGCCGAGGTGGTGCCCTTCGAGGCGGCGCGGGAGTGCTGTGGCTCCTACCAGATGTTGGCCCACCCCGAGGAGGGTATGAAGCGCGCGGCCACGGTGATCACCGCGGCCAACCGGTCCAACGCCGACGCGCTGGTGCTGAGCTGCCCGCTCTGCGAGTACAACCTCGGGACCAAGCAGCCCGACGTCATCGCCTCGTCCGAGGGGATCGCGGCGGTGCCCACCTATTACTTCACCCAGCTGCTGGGAATCGCGCTGGGACTTGATCAGGACCTCTGGCGGCTCGACCTCAACGGCGAGGCGGCCAGGTCCCTGCTCGCCGAACGCAAGCTGATCGCCGCGGTCAGCGCTTGAGCGCGGCGCCGAAGGAGAACAATGACGATGGAAACAGCGACGGGCAACAACGAAGTGACTGAGGACACCATCCCCATCTTCATCATGGGGAAGCGGTACGAGGTGCCATCGACCCTCACGATCATGAAGGCGCTCGAGCACGCGGGGTACCAGTACATCCGCGGTTGCGGCTGTCGTGGTGGAATCTGCGGCGCCTGCGCCACGGTCTACCGCAGGGCCGGCGACTACAAGATCCGTACCGGGTTGGCGTGCCAGACGGTGGTCGAGCCGGACATGTACTTGACCCAGATTCCCTTCTATCCGGCAAACCGGGCAGCCTACGATTACGAGACCGCCGAAGCGACTGCCGAGACGATCTACCAGCTCTACCCCGAGCTGTTCAGATGCGTCGCTTGCAACTCGTGCACCAAGGTCTGCCCCATGGACGTGGAGGTGTTGGATTACATTTCGGCCCTCAAACAGGGCGATCTGGAAGCGGTAACGGAAATCTCATTCGACTGCATCCAGTGCGGGCTCTGCGCATCTCGCTGCATGGGCGAAATGGCGCAGTACCACATGGCACAGGTTGCTCGACGGCTGTATGGCGGCAAGATCGCGCCACGAGCCGAGCATCTGCTGGCGGTGGTCAACGCCATCGACGAGGGCGTCTTCACCGAGCCCGTCGAAAAGCTCATGACCATGGATGTGGATGGGCTCAAGAAGGCCTACACCGAACGCGAGATGGAGCCGCACATGTCGGAAGACGACTGGCGGCCAGCCGACAATTACGCGTTGCTCGGTTGAGGAGGGGACGATGCCATACACACCAGAGTTAAAAGAGCTCATCAAAAAGGTGGAAGCCACCCGGGCCGAGCGCGTGGAGCGCAAGAAGAACGGTGAGGAAGTCCCATTCCTCGATCTCGACCAGCGCAAGGAGCGGCTCGAGTTTCACCCCGACTTCAAGGACGAGGGGCGGCGCGAGCTTCAGGTCGGCCCCTCCAAGGGCTACGCCATCGCCCACGAGATCGCCGATATTCTGGAGGCCACAAGCCGCGTCGATCCCGACAGGGTGGATCTGACGAACCCTGCCTATGAGACCGATGTGCTGATCATCGGTGGCGGTGGCGCCGGCACATCGGCGGCCATTCTTGCCGCCGAAAAGGGCGCAAAGGTCATGCTGGCCACCAAGCTGCGTCATGGCGATGCCAACACCATGATGGCCGAGGGTGGCATCCAGGCGGCGTCCAAGGGTGAGAAGGACTCGCCCTACTACCATTACCTCGACGTGATGGGCGGCGGCCACTTCACCAACGTGCCCGAACTGGCCGCGACCCTCGTCAACCGCGCCCCCGACGCCATCAGTTGGTTGGAGAATCTGGGCGTCAACTTCACCAAGAAGGCGGACGGCACCCTGGAGACGATCCACGGCGGCGGGACTTCTCGCAAACGGATGCACTATGCGGCCGACATCACCGGCGCGGAAATCATGCGGACCATCCGGGACGAGTCCCGGAATCGCACTGATGACATCACAGTGCTCGAGTTCTCGCCGGCGGTTGAGCTGGTGCTCAACGAGCACGGCCACTGCGCTGGAGCGGTGCTCTACAACATGGAGACCCAGGAGTACTTCGTGGTCAAGGCCAAGGCGGTCATCCTGGCCACCGGCGGCTGCGGCCGACTCCACATCCAGGGATTCATGACCACCAATCACTACGGCGCCACCGCCGACGGCATCGTGCTCGGCTACCGCGCCGGCGTTCCGGTGTCCTTCCTGCACACCGTCCAGTACCACCCCACCGGAGTGGTTTTTCCGGAACAGGCCGAGGGCATCCTGATCACCGAGAAGTTCCGCGGATCGGGCGCCAACCTGGTCAACGTTGAGGGCAACCAGTTCGTCAACGAGCGCGAGCCCCGCGACGTGGAAGCGGCCTCCATCATCAAGGAGTGCGTCCACGACGGGTTGGGAGTTCCCACGCCCACGGGTCGCCTTGGCGTCTGGCTGGATTCGCCCATGATCGAGATGTTGTCCGGCGAGGGCACGGTCAAACGCGAGTTTCCGGGCAAATACATATTGTTCAAGCGCTACGACATCGATATCTCGAAAGAGCCCATGCTCATCTACCCGACCCTGCACTATCAAAACGGCGGGCTCGAATTCAAGGAAACCGGCGAAACTGGAGTCCCGGGTCTGTTTGTAGCTGGCGAGGTTGGTGGCGGCATCCACGGCGCCAACCGTTTGATGGGCAACTCCCTGCTTGACATCATCGTTTTTGGCCGAATCGCCGGCACCACGGCGGCAGCATTTGTTGCAGACGGTCTCAAGGACGGCGCTCTTTCGCTCGAACACGTCAAGGCCTACAACAAAGAGGTCGTGGACTCGGGATGCGCCGATGGGCGAGTTGCCCCGGCGCTGATCCCTGACTACACCGACCCCGGGGTGCGCGAGCGCCAGCTCACCACCAACTACGTGGGGAACCTCAGGTAACGACACCCTCTCCCTCGGGTGTTTTTGGGCCGCCCTCCGGGGCGGCCTGATTTTTTGGATTCAAGATTCAAGATGCGAGATGCGAGATCCCCCACGCGCCCGGACGGCGGAGGGGCGAAGAGCTATCCCTCAGAACGATGGCCGAGTCGTTTGGCGAGGTCGGCCTTTTCGACGGCTTTGGAGAGGGCCTCCTCGTATTCGACGGTGCCGCGGGTGACCAGCTCCGCCAGCGATTCATTGAGCAGCTGGTTACCGGCCGCTTTTCCGGTCTGCATGGAGCTGACGATCTGGTGATTTTTGCCTTCGCGGATCAGGTGCGAAATCGCTTGACTCGCGACCATGATTTCGAGGGCGGCGACTCTGCCGCCTCCGATGCGCTTGAGCAGGTTCTGTGCGACCACACCTCGAACAACATCCGCCAACGTCACCTGGATGCGGTTCTGCTCCTCGGATGGGAAAAGACCGATGATCCGTTCGATGGTCGAAACTGCGGTGGCGGTGTGGAGGGTCCCGAGCACGAGGTGGCCGGTGTTGGCGGCCTCGAGTGCCAGTGACACGGTCTCGAGATCGCGCATCTCACCTACCAGGATAATGTCGGGGTCCTCTCGCAGGGCCGCTCGGATTGCCGCAGCGAAGGTCTTTGTGTGGGCCCCCACCTCGCGCTGATTGACCAGCGAACGTCGCGAGGAATGAACGAACTCAACC
Source organism: uncultured Holophagae bacterium (assembly GCA_963797055.1). Classification (GTDB taxonomy): domain Bacteria; phylum Acidobacteriota; class Thermoanaerobaculia; order Thermoanaerobaculales; family Sulfomarinibacteraceae; genus FEB-10. Next base: position 12,441 of record CAWCOD010000015.1, on the reverse strand, counting down.
GGGTCCTCGAGGGTGATCACGTGCTCATCGCGATTCCGGTTGATGAGGTCGACCATGGCCGCCAGGGTTGTCGATTTGCCGCTGCCGGTGGGACCGGTCACCAGCACGAGCCCCTTGGGAAGCGCGCAGAACTTCGCCACGACCTCCGGCATGCCGAGCTGCTCGAGACTGAGAATGGTGGATGGGATCAGCCGAAAGACCGCACCGGCTCCACCGAGGTCGCGAAAGAGGTTGACCCGGAAACGAGCTACTCCGGGCAACGCGAGGGCGAAGTCGGTGTCGTTTTTGGTCTCGAATTCGAGCCGGTTCCGTTCTTCGAGCGCGTTGCCGAGGAGGTCGAGCACGGTCTCCGGCCCGAGGGGCGGGATGTCGGCGATCTCGTGCATCGCGCCGTCGATGCGCCAACGCGGACGTTGGCCTCCGGAGAGGTGGAGATCCGACGCCCCCTCGGTTGCCATCGCCCGGAGCAGACGCTCCAGCGTCGAGGGCTCGGCTGCCGGGCCGACCTCGATCGGCTCACTGCCGCCGGCCCGGCTCCTCAGGATTTCGGCCAGTCGACGGCTGTCGATGTGGACGATTCGGACCTCCATGGCCGGCAGGTGGGTGCGGATCCTCTCAACGAGCTCGGCGGTGGGTTTGTCGGCGCAGCCGACTGTGACCACCTGGCCATCCACCGCAAGGGGAATCACACGGTGACGCATCATGAACTCGCTCGGCAGCAGCGCAAAGGCTTCGCTGGAGGGTTCTTGCGCCCCATCTCCCTCGTTCGCGGGTATGCGATCGACGACCAACGCAAGACGTTCGGCGAGGGTCCGAGCCACCTCGAGCCCGAACGACGGAATCTGGCCGATCATGACCTCGAAGAACTGTAGATCGAAGGACGCGATGGTGGATCGCTCGGTCGCATCCATCGAGGCGTCATTGGGGCTGCCCAACAGACACGACACCATGCCGAGCATCTCACCCTGACCAAAGCGGGTGACCTCGACTGCGTCGCCGCCTGTCGCGGTGGTCATCAGCACCCGGAGCTCGCCCTGGAGGATGAGGTAGAAGCCTCCTGGCGGATCGCCCTGGCGTATCAAGCTCTCGCCCGGCTCGAGTTGAATCAGTTTTGCCTGAGAGACTGCCTCGCGAAGTTGGCTGTCGTTGAGGCTCTTGAAAAGCGAGTTGCCGCGAGTCGCGGCGATGACCTGTTCGATGGCCGGACCTTGGATCATTCCAGTCTTCATTTCTGCCTCCTGTGAGATTGCCGCCGACGCTGTGTTCAGACAGGGTACCAGGCGTGTCCGACCAGCACATAGAGGGTTTTGGCTTCTGGGTTCCTGGGCCAGGTCGAGGCCCGGTCTGGCCGCCCTCCGGGGCGGCCTTTTTTGTTGGATCCAAGATTCAAGATGCAAGATGCGAGATACAAGATACGAGATACGAGATACGGAGATGTGAGGCGTCCCGTAATAGGCTGACACTCGAGAAGGAGGTGGGCCTATGGCGAGATGGACGATGCGATACAGTGAGGCATTCAAGCTGCAGGTAGTGGCGAGCTGAGGCGCGGCCCTGGATTCCCCATAGCCTCCATGTCTCGCGTGCTCCCCGATCGGACTCGGTCACAGCGCTGCGGCAGTTGACAATGTGCAGTTTGCATGCGCCAGGTGGTCGTTTGGAGAAAATCGATCTGTCCACAGAGTCGTGCGTTTTACAGGAGGTCACGATGCTTGAGCTGCGATTCCGATTCTCGATGGTTACCATGGTTGCGTTGGTTGCGATTGCTGGATTTGCCACCTTCACACAGGCACAGGAGACATCCTGCCTGCACGTTCTGGTAGGCGAAATCCACCGGCGAGGGCTACAATCGATCCAGGACGGAGCGGGCGGCAATGCCCCAGTGGACGTCTACTGTGACATGACCGCCGACGGCGGCGGCTGGACGCTGGTGGCGGCGAGTCTCGATCAGACGCTCGACGACGCCGCGTCGATGTACTACGCTGACCTCGCGACCCTGGATCCGGCCGCGGCCCACTCCGGCGTCTGGGACGGTATGCGACCCCTGATGACCGGCGGCGACGAGGACATCCGTTTCTCCTGTCGCGTATCCAGCGTTCTCGGGCCCTTCGACGTGGACCTCGTCTTTTATGACAACGATTGGTACATGGAGATCACCACGAACGGGGACGCCGACTCCTGCTTCGAGGAGGACAACGGCAACGGTCAGACGTTGCCCCGGTGGCCCGTCGTGACCTGATCGCGGGGACGTTCCTACCGGTGGGCGACCAATGGGACTACGGCTACATGGAGGGTGAGGACAGCTGCGGCGACGACGGTGACTTCACCGTCGATTTCGATGACCGGGGCATGGACAGCAATCAGAGCGACGGCACCGATTGGGGCGAGGACGACGGCTCGCTTAAATGCGGTGTCAGCGGCCTCGACGGGGGTGCCTGGTTCATCTGGGCCCGTGAGAGCGAGGTGGTTCCGGTCGAATTGATGGCGATCGACGTCGAGTAGTCCCCCGTCAACAGGGGATTGTGAAGCGACACGGCCGCCCTCCGGGGCGGCCGTTTTGGATGCTAGATCCCCCACACGCCCAATGCGAACTTCGAAAAGCGAACGCCTCCGCCCACCTGGAGCGAGACAGGACGCGACGGCCGGGCGTGCCACCTCTGACACTTTCGGGGTCATCGCTTCGAGGTTTTCAACATCATCGAGTCCCGAACAGTGTCAGGGGTGGCGACCTCGGGGAGTGCCTCGGGGAGATGGGCGCGCCGAACTGAATACTGTCGGCCCTGGCACCGGGCCACTGTTTCCATCGTCGTTGTGGTGCCAGGGCCGACACTTCGCATCACTTTGCAGGGATGTGTCCCGGGAAGAGGGTGTCGAATCTGTCGCCCCGGGACCGAAACCTCAAGGGACGCTGAGGGACCACCGCGTTGTGTCGCCTGCTTCGAATCCGTCGGCCAGCAAGGTCGCCGGGCCGTAGGCCACGAAGACATCCTGAAACCCATTCGTGTCGTCCGGCACCAGATTGGTCGCCACCGAGCGGAAGACCACGAACCGGCCGTCCGCCGACAGCGTCGGGTTGGTGCAGTCGCCGTCCGCCTGAACCCCGGCCGCGGTGATCGTCAGAAGGGTCGTCAACCCGTCGGCGCGATCGCGGCCGAAGATGTCTGTGGCGCCGTTGCCGTCGCCCGGAGCGAGGTTCGAAGCGTCCGATTGGAACGCGGAATACCTCCCCGAACCGTCGAGCGTGGCCGACCCGCTGTCGGCATTTCCTTGGTTCCCCGAACTGTCGACGCTCACCCGCTCGGTCACGCCGAGTAAGAGATCGCGGACGAACGCATCCCCAACGCCGTTGGTGTCTTCGCCGGGAGGGAGAAGATTGTCGGCGTTGGAAAATATGCCCGCGAAGCGGCCGTTGGCGCTGATACCGAACCCACCGCTGTGCCCGTTGGCGTCTTCACCATCGATGTTGACACTGATCATGGTGGTCACGCCATGGTCGAGATCCCGCATGAAAATATCGTTGACGCCGTTCTCGTCAAAGGGGACGAGGTTTGTCGAGTTCGAGGGAAAGGCGACGTGCCGGCCGTCGGCTGAGATATGGGGGTACCAGCTGCCGCCGTCTTCGGGTTGATTTTCCCACGTCAGGCTCGCGGCCTCGTTGACGCCGGTGATCAGGTCGCGAACATAGATCTTGACCACGACCCCCGGGACGATGTTGGTGGCTCCGGAGCGAAACGCCAGGTACCGGCTGTCCCTGCTGATCGAGGGGGTCCGGCTGTCCCCGTTGCACTCGTCGCCGTACCAGCCCATGCTGGCCCGCGCCATGAGACCTGACGTGCGATCCCACACGAACACGTCCTGGAAACCGTTCGTGTCGTCGATCACGAGGTTGGGAGCGTCGGAGGAGAAGGCGATCCAGCGGCCGTCCTCGCTGATCGAGGGATAACGGGACTCGCCAAAGGCATCGCCGCCGCCCAACGCCTCGCTCACTCGGGTCGTGGTGCCGAGGAGGCGGTCCCGGACGAAGACATCCCGCAGCCCGTTGCCGTCGGCCGGCACCAGATTGGTGGCGTCCGATTCAAAGACCACGAAGCGGCCATCGGCGCTGGCGGCGTCATACAGATGGGCGAAGCTGTCGCCGTTCGCTTCGACCCCCGACGTACTCACGCTGACCCGCTCGATGATCTGTGCGGCGGCCGTCCCAGCCGTCAGCGCGATGATGACCCCAACCAAACCGACCGCGAGCTGGCGCATGGTCTCCTCCTGAAGCTGATTTCTGAGAATAAACATGCGCTCGCGAAATTTGTTTGTCAATCGGAGTTACGCTAGGCCTGCCGAAGGACCGGCGCCGCCTGGTGAACTCAGACAGCCCTACGAGACGAGTCGCGACGAGGCCAGGTAGGTGATCGCGCTGACGGTGGCGCACAGCACGGTGCCCCACATGAGGTCGACAACGGCCACCGTCAACGGAAAGCCCTGGAGGGTGGCGAGGTTGGTCAGATCGTAGGCGGCGTAGGTCACCAGACCCAGGAGGGCGCCGAGCACGATCGCGTGGGTCAGGCTCTGACGCTCTATGGCCGGCCACACCACCAGCACCACGATCCCTGAGACGAAGATCAGATAAAAGACGATGGCCGCCGTCCAGTTGACGTTGGCCCGCATGAGGTGGCCCATCTGCGCCTGGTAGAACGAGCGGGCGACCACGCCCAGCCAGATCAGGTCGATGATCAGAAAGGCCGTCAGGGCCACTGCGTAGAGCTTCAAAAAGATGGAAACGGTCATGACGTTGCTCCTCCCGGTTGATCGGTGGTCATCGATTGAGAGACCAGATGGACCCGTTCAGCGCGGTGGCAAAGCTGACCCATGCCCAGTAGGGCAACAGCAGCGCGCCGGCGGGCGGGACGACGCGCCAGAAGGCCCACACCGTGGCGCCGATGGCGAACCAGAGGATGAGGATTTCCGCAAAGGCCAACCCCGGCGAACGCAGACCGAAGAACAGGATGGACCAGAGCCCGTTGAGGGCGAGCTGCACCACGAATATGCTCAGCGCGAACCGGACTCCTTCCGCCTCCAGCCCCTGTCGCCATACCAAAAACGCCGCCACGCCCATCATTACGTAGAGCACGGTCCAGACGGGGCCGAAGATCCACGCGGGTGGGTTGAACGATGGCTTGGCCAGGCTCGGGTACCAGGTTGCGACACCGTTGGCGGTGACCGCTCCGGACAGCCCGCCGACCACGATCGGGGTTGCGACGGCGATAACGAGCTTGACCGCGTTGTTCATCTTGGGCCTCCGTGGGGGAGATCATACCGCCTTCGGACGTCTTGGCACACATCAGCCGCCCACTCAACAGGCGGCCGCCCCTCTTGCGTCGGGCGGTTGTTCGCGCTACGTTGCCGGGATGTTCGGTCTGGGTGATCGGTCGTGGCCGTTGGTGGCCACCTGTAGTCGAGGGCTCGAAGAGGTCCTGGCGGACGAGCTTCGGGCCATCGAGGCCTCGGCGGTCGCTCCCGGTCGCGGCATGGTGTCGTTCTCCGGGGGGTTGGACACGGTCGTCGCCACCAATCTCTACCTTCGCTCGGCAATGAGGATTCTGGTGTCGCTGGCCCGGGGGAGGGTCGACAATCGTGACCAGCTCTACGACTTGGCCGTGTTGGTGCCGTGGGAGGAGGTTCTCGCCCAACGACAGACCTTTGCCGTGGAGGTGGCCGGTCGGGCACGGGCATTCCGTGACACGTCATTCGCCGCCCGGGTGGTGAAGGACGCGGTGGTGGACCGCCTCCGGAAGAAAAGGGGTGAACGGCCGGATGTGGACCGGGAGTCGCCCGATGTGAGACTCCACCTCCACATTTCCGATGGCGTCTCGAATTTGTCGGTGGACAGCTCCGGGGAACCTCTGTCCCACCGGGGTTATCGACCTCGGGGAGGCCCGGCACCTCTCAATGAGTCTTTGGCCGCGGGGATCCTTCTGATGGCCGGGTACGATGGATCACAACCCTTGCTCGACCCCATGTGCGGCACCGGGACCTTTGCGGTGGAGGCGGCTATGATCGCCACCCGAACCGCACCGGGTCTGTTGCGGGAGTTCGCCTTTGAAAAGTGGGCCGGACATGACCGGGAGCGGTTTCAGGAGCTCATCCGGCGGCTGAGCCACAAAAATCGGCAGGCCCCGGCGCCCATTGTCGCCCGGGACAATGATGAGCGGGCGGTCCGAGCCACGCGGCAGAATCTTCGGGCGGCCAGGATGGACCGGTGGGCCGAGGTAGCACACGGCGACCTCAGAGGTTTCTCCCTGCCGTGGCGCGAAGGCGGGATGGTCGTGGTCAACCCGCCCTACGGCAAACGGGTCGGTGACGTGAAACGGCTCGGGGGCCTCTACCGCCGACTTGGTGACGCCTTCAAGAAGCGCGCTCCCGGTGCCACCGCGTGGGTGCTCGCGGGAGATCGCCAACTGGCCAACCAGATCGGACTCAAGCCGTCGCGCAGGATCCCCATCTTCAACGGACCCATCGAGTGCCGGCTCTTGAAGTACGAGCTTTACGAGGGGACGAGGAAGGTCAGGGAGCAGGGGGCAGGGAGCGGGGAGTAGGCCCCGCCCGTCCAGATCCAAGATTCAAGATCCAAGATCCAAGATTCAAGATCCCCCGCCCACCCGGGGCATATTGTGGAGCTTTGTCCCGCCTGCAATCGCGCGTTCAATTGAAACCGGATTCGCAGCCGAGACGGCTGCACTACAACAGCGCCGTTGCCGCTCCGGTCGAAACAGGCCCAACCTGGAACCCGGAACCCGGAACTCGGAACTCCTCTGCGGTCGCTTTTGGATGCCCTTCGAGGACAGCCGTCAACCGCCTCACCCACTATGGAACAGTGAGCGACCAGGCCGAGGTGTCGCCCGACTCGAATCCGTCGGAGAACCGGTCGGAACATCTCTCCAGGAAGGCCGCCATCACCGCTTGCCGATGGGCTGCGGTGGGGATGGCCTCGAAGGGGAAGCCGAAGAACGTCGTTCGGTAGCCGTCGAAGGAGTGGGCGATCCCGGCAGGACCTTGATCCCCCTCGAACGCGACCTCGGCTACCGGTCTCGGGATGACCGTGTCGCTGTAGTTGTTGAAGGGGTAGGCCAGGTCGAACGGGCCGAGACCTTCGAAGAACGAACCCTGCCCGGTGACCACCTCCTGCCCGGTGTCGTCCTCCACCTCGGCGATGCCGAGATAGTCCTCCATGAACGGCGTCAGCCCGTGATCCCAATGAATGTCCTGGCCGCTCAGAAGGAGGCAGGCGTTGCCCTCGTCCAGCCACTGGGAGAGGGCTGCCTCGCCGGCAGAACCCGGGCCGGCGCCGCCGCCGTACTCGCCGCCCGAAAACCAGATCACGACCTCGTAGAGCTCCAGGTCTTCGACGGTGGGTTCTTCATTGGAATTCGTGGTGTCCCACACGTCGAAGGCGCGGTCGATGCCGGACAGAGCATCCTCGTAGAAGGGCCTCACGTCGGGCAGGTCGTCGTCATCGTCCACGAGCAGGGTGGGCGGAACCGATCGTGTCGTGAAGGTGGTGGGTTCGGACCACGACCCGTAGCCGCACACATTGTCCCCGCGAACCCGCCAGTAATAGGGGGTTTCGGGCATCAACGGTCGGGTCACGGCGTGGCTGTTTGTCTCGACGTCGGCCGCGTACACCACGTCGTTGAAGCCGACATCGGTCGCGACTTGGACGATATAGAACGGGGCCTGTTCCACCTCGGTCCATACCAGCGTCGGCCGGACATCGACGTCCTCCGCACCGTCGGCGGGCTCGTGATGAGCGGCTGTCGCGGGGAGCGCGGTGAAGACGTCGAGCGCCAAATTGGCGTGGTGGGTGATGGCCCCCGGTTCGGAGACGCCTTCCACGGAGATGGGATAGCTGCCGGCGGCCACCGCTCCGGTCCCCGTGAGATCGAGATGGGTCATTCCCGGGGGCACGACGGGATTGACGGAGAAGGCCGCCACCAGCCCCGGAGCGAGATCGGGGGTCGACAGCGTCACGGGCTGGTCGAACCCGACGAACTGCTGGACGTGGATGGTGAAGCTCGCCGGGAAGTGTGCGCATACCGGTTGCCGCCATATATCGGGTACGAGCAGGAAATCGTCGCTCAGTGGAGACGGGTCCATGAATACGTCGGGGTCGTTGACGCCGCCGTGGACGTTCCGGTCGTCCGACCACAGGACCATGGCCTGGCCGCCGCTCTGGAGATGGGTGTCGTAATCCCCGTGGTAGCAGGTGGCCATTGCAGGATCAAGCGAGACGGGCGAGGAGACATCGGAGACCCGCTGGTTCGCCCCCCATGTGCTCCCTCCGTCCTGAGATGTGATCTGGTAGTGGTCGAGAAATAAATTGGCGGGGTCGTGCCGCCGGTCGTACCACGAAATCGTGACCACGTTGCTGGTTCCGACGCTGAGGGTCGGGAAGAACTGATCGGAGGACGTCTGATCGTCGTTGAGCCGGATTTCGGACTCCCACGAACCACCGTGGTCCGATGATCTGCGGTAGAACACGTCGGCACTGTCATCAACGCCCGGGCCGTTGGGATCGGCGGCGTAGACCACATGAACCGCGCTGTCCGGTCCCACCGTCAGCTGTGGGAAGGGCGAGTGGCGGATGTGGCCGTTGAGCGCCGACCGCGCGCAGGTTGCGCTGGCCTCCGCATCCTCGGGCTTGACTCGGTCGACGGCGGGCGGCGCCAACGGGGTGAACGTCCGTCCACCGTCGGCGGAGCGCGCTCCCTCGATGGAGAAGAGCCCCGAGGCGAAGCGGGTCCATGCCACGTAGAGATCGCCGTCGGGCGCCGCCGCGGGCCAGGCGCCCTGGACGCTGGTGTTCAAGGAGCTGACGCGCACCGGATCCGACCATGATTCGCCGCCGTCCGACGACGCGCTGAGCCTGATCTCGCCGCCGGTCCCGAAATCGGTCCACGCGACGTAGATATTGCCGTAGAAGGGACTTGACGGGTAATTGTCCACCGCCATCATCTCCTTGTCGTCCGATGGACCGTCGTGGACCATTCCCGCCGGGTCGAAAGACCGGCAATCGTCGGTGGAGCGCCACAGGCCGACGCCGCCGTTGGCCAGGGTGGCGAAGTAGAAGGCGCCGTCTGCCTGCCGCCATACGAGGCTCGGATCACCGTCACTGTCGGGATCCAGGGCGCCCCGATCGGTGAAGGTCAGACCGCCGTCGGTGGATCGGCTGAAGCCGGTGACGCCCTCGCCCTGGACCCGGTGGAAGGCGTCGTTGTAGCCGACGCAGACGGTGCCGGTGGCCCGATTGACCGCGATGGAGGTCTCGCTCTGGGTCTGGGACACACCGGAGTCTCCGGACGGGTCGTTGACCGGGACATCGATTCCCCCCGAGGCCGCGTCGGCATCCGCCGGCGCTGGGCCGGTGGCTTGAACGACGCCTCCGAGCTCGTGCTCTCGGCCGCAGGCACGCAAGAGATGATTCAGGACCGCGTCCATCAGCGGCCGTTTTTCCGCGTCGTCCAACAGCGCGCACACTTCCCTGGGCGGTTTGGGCGGTCTCGAGGTGGTCGCCGCGACCGGAGCGGACATGGCGGCGGCCAGCGACCAGCATGCGACACGAGCCGCCACGCGCCGGGGTCGGTTGCCATGTGTCATATCCATACCTCGGTCCATCTTCGCAGAGCCGCCGTCTTCCACCAACGAACGGATCGGGGCGATTGGGACGAGTTCGATATACAATCGCCCCATGAAGGTTGATGTTCGGCACGTGGGTGATGTGATCATCGTGGATATCGAAGGGCGGCTGGTCCTGGGCGTGGGGGATGAGATTCTGCGCGATGTCATGGACGAGTTGGTGGCTGAGGAGTGGAAGAAGATCATCCTCAACCTCCGCGAGGTGACCATCATGGACAGCTCGGGCATCGGCGAGGTGGTTTCGAGCTGGAAGCTGGCCAGGCGTTTTGGAGGTGACCTCAAACTCCTGCGCCCCGGCCCCCATATCCAGCGCACACTTCGGCTGACCCAGATCATGCCTCTGCTGGAGGTCTTCGACACCGAAGAGGACGCCATCGCGTCGTTTGACGGGGACTGATCCCGGCCACCACCTGGTCGAAAGTTGAAAGTCCACCCTCCCGCACGGGGGTATTCTTGTAGCGCAGGCGTCCCGCCTGCAATTCTGGCCTCGATTGATCGCATGAGTGCAGGCCAGAGGCCTGCGCTACAAGGAAGATCCGGGCGGACGGGGGATCTCGAATCTCGTATCTCTATTTCGCATCTCGCATCTTTGAAATGCGGAGCAAACCTGCTACAAAAAGCGGTCGGGAGGTGGAGTCATGTTTTCGAGCTTCAAAAAGGGGTTTCAGGAGGAGTTGGACGGCATTCGAGAGGCCGGGACCTACAAGAAGGAGCGCATCATCACGTCGCCGCAGTCGGCCGAGATCGCGGTTCCCCAGGGCGAGGTGATCAACTTCTGCGCCAATAACTACCTGGGGCTCGCGGACAACCCCGACATCATTTCCGCCGCCAAGGCGGCGCTCGACGAACGCGGCTTCGGCATGGCGTCGGTCCGATTCATCTGCGGCACCCAGGACCTGCACAAGGAGCTCGAGAGCACCATCTCCGAGTTCAACGGCACCGACGATACGATTCTGTACTCGTCGTGCTTCGACGCCAACGCGGGTCTGTTCGAGACGATCCTGGGCGAGCAGGACGCGATCATCTCTGATCAGCTCAACCACGCCTCGATCATCGACGGGGTGCGGCTGTGCAAGGCCGAGCGATTCCGATACGCCAACTCGGACATGGACGAGCTCGAGGAGATCCTGAAGAAAACCCAGGACCACCGGCGCCGGCTGATCGCCAGCGACGGCGTCTTCTCCATGGACGGCTACCTGGTCAAGCTCGACGAGATCTGCGATCTCGCCGACCGTTACGACGCCATGGTGATGGTGGACGACTCCCACGCCACCGGCTACGTCGGCCGCACCGGCCGCGGGACCCCGGAGCACTGCGGCGTGCAGGGAAGGGTGGACATCATCACCTCGACCCTCGGCAAGGCCCTCGGTGGGGCGTCGGGCGGCTACACCACCGGACGGCAGGAGATCATCGACATGCTCCGGCAGCGGTCGCGGCCCTACCTCTTCTCCAACACCTTGACGCCGTCGCTCGCCGCGGCCGGGATCAAGGTCTTCGAAATGCTCTCCGCAACCACCGAGCTGCGCGATAGGCTCATGGCCAACACCCGCCACTTCCGCGCCAAGCTGGAGAAGGTGGGTTTCGACGTGCTCGCGGGCGAGACCGCCATCGTGCCGGTCATGCTCTATGACGCCAAGTTGGCGTCGGACTTCGCCGACGAGATGCTGGTCGAGGGTATCTACGTCATCGGATTCTCCTTCCCGGTGGTGCCCAAAGGCCAGGCGCGGATTCGGACCCAGATCTCGGCCGCGCACGAGATCGAGCACCTGGATCGGGCGGTGGACGCCTTCGAGAAGGTGGGCACGAAGCTGGGCGTGATCTGACACCGAGGAGACGATGAATCGGGTGGAGCAGCCGCCGCAGGAGGCCTGGACCGACTGGGGCGGTGACGGCCCTCCGCTTCACTTCGCCCACGCCAACGGCCTCCCGCCGGAAAGCTATCGGACGCTGCTCGAGCCGCTCACCGATACCTTCCGTGTTGTGTCCTTCGCGGCCCGTCCCCTCTGGTCCGACGACCCGCCCGAGAGCCTGGGGGATTGGACGCCGCTCGCCGAGGATCTCGGCCGCGAGCTCGACCGACGCGAGATCGAGGGCGTGATCGGGGTGGGTCACAGCCTGGGCGGCGTGTTGACCGCAATGGCCGCGGCGGCCGACCCCAAGCTGTTCTCGGCCCTGGTCCTCATCGATCCGGTGGTCTTCACCTTCCCCAGGTCGTGGTTCTGGGCGGCCATGAAGGGGCTCGGCCAGGGCGGGCGGCTGCCGCTCGTCCAAAGCGCGCGGAGACGACGCGATCGCTGGCCGGATCGCGAGACGGTGGCGGCCGCCTATCGTTCCAAACCCGCCTTTGCCGGCTGGACCGAAGCTGCTTTCAACGACTACCTCGAGGCCGGATTCGTTGGGTCGGACGATGGCGTGCGGCTGCGCTACCCGAAGGCGTGGGAGGCGCGGATCTTCGAGATCAGCCCCGCCGATGTGTGGACCGCTCTCCGGGCCATCGAGATCCCGGTGCTCTTTCTGAGAGGCGCGAACTCAGAGACCTTCCTCGCGGGCGCCGCGGCCCGCGCCAGCCGCGAGATGGCCAACGTCGAGGTGCGGGAGATCCCCGCGACCTCACACTTTCTGCCCTTCGAGGACCCCGACGGGGTGGCGGGGGAAATTCGTGCCTTCGTCGCCGAGGTCGCGGGGTGACCGGCCTCCCCGCCGGGGTCGTGCAGGCGTCCAGGCTGCATATCGATTGAAGAACGAAGAACGAAGAACGAA
>CAWCOD010000014.1:0-171823 GCA_963797055.1 uncultured Holophagae bacterium | reverse complement strand
GAAACCTCAAGGGACGCAGAGGGACCACCGCGTTGTGTCGCCTGCTTCGAATCCGTCGGCCAGCAAGGTCGCCGGGCCGTAGGCCACGAAGACATCCTGAAACCCATTCGTGTCGTCCGGCACCAGATTGGTCGCCACCGAGCGGAAGACCACGAACCGGCCGTCCGCCGACAGCGTCGGGTTGGTGCAGTCGCCGTCCGCCTGAACCCCGGCCGCGGTGATCGTCAGGGTTCGTTAACCCGTTGGCGCGATCGCGGCCGAAGATGTCTGTGGCGCCGTTGCCGTCGCCCGGAGCGAGGTTCGAAGCGTCCGATTGGAACGCGGAATACCTCCCCGAACCGTCGAGCGTGGCCGACCCGCTGTCGGCATTTCCTTGGTTCCCCGAACTGTCGACGCTCACCCGCTCGGTCACGCCGAGTAAGAGATCGCGGACGAACGCATCCCCAACGCCGTTGGTGTCTTCGCCGGGAGGGAGAAGATTGTCGGCGTTGGAAAATATGCCCGCGAAGCGGCCGTTGGCGCTGATACCGAACCCACCGCTGTGCCCGTTGGCGTCTTCACCATCGATGTTGACACTGATCATGGTGGTCACGCCATGGTCGAGATCCCGCATGAAAATATCGTTGACGCCGTTCTCGTCAAAGGGGACGAGGTTTGTCGAGTTCGAGGGAAAGGCGACGTGCCGGCCGTCGGCTGAGATATGGGGGTACCAGCTGCCGCCGTCTTCGGGTTGATTTTCCCACGTCAGGCTCGCGGCCTCGTTGACGCCGGTGATCAGGTCGCGAACATAGATCTTGACCACGACCCCCGGGACGATGTTGGTGGCTCCGGAGCGAAACGCCAGGTACCGGCTGTCCCTGCTGATCGAGGGGGTCCGGCTGTCCCCGTTGCACTCGTCGCCGTACCAGCCCATGCTGGCCCGCGGGATGAGACCTGACGTGCGATCCCACACGAACACGTCCTGGAAACCGTTCGTGTCGTCGATCACGAGGTTGGGAGCGTCGGAGGAGAAGGCGATCCAGCGGCCGTCCTCGCTGATCGAGGGATAACGGGACTCGCCGAAGGCATCGCCGCCGCCCAACGCCTCGCTCACTCGGGTCGTGGTGCCGAGGAGGCGGTCCCGGACGAAGACATCCCGCAGCCCGTTGCCGTCGGCCGGCACCAGATTGGTGGCGTCCGATTCAAAGACCACGAAGCGGCCATCGGCGCTGGCGGCGTCATACAGATGGGCGAAGCTGTCGCCGTTCGCTTCGACCCCCGACGTACTCACGCTGACCCGCTCGATGATCTGTGCGGCGGCCGTCCCAGCCGTCAGCGCGATGATGACCCCGACCAAACCGACCGCGAGCTGGCGCATGGTCTCCTCCTGAAGCTGATTTCTGAGAATAAACATGCGCTCGCGAAATTTGTTTGTCAATCGGAGTTACGCTAGGCCTGCCGAAGGACCGGCGCCGCCTGGTGAACTCAGACAGCCCTACGAGACGAGTCGCGACGAGGCCAGGTAGGTGATCGCGCTGACGGTGGCGCACAGCACGGTGCCCCACATGAGGTCGACGACGGCCACCGTCAACGGAAAGCCCTGGAGGGTGGCGAGGTTGGTCAGATCGTAGGCGGCGTAGGTCACCAGACCCAGGAGGGCGCCGAGCACGATCGCGTGGGTCAGGCTCTGACGCTCTATGGCCGGCCACACCACCAGCACCACGATCCCTGAGACGAAGATCAGATAAAAGACGATGGCCGCCGTCCAGTTGACGTTGGCCCGCATGAGGTGGCCCATCTGCGCCTGGTAGAACGAGCGGGCGACCACGCCCAGCCAGATCAGGTCGATGATCAGAAAGGCCGTCAGGGCCACTGCGTAGAGCTTCAAAAAGATGGAAACGGTCATGACGTTCTCCTCCCGGTTGATCGGTGGTCATCGATTGAGAGACCAATGGACCCGTTCAGCGCGGTGGCAAAGCTGACCCATGCCCAGTACGGCAACAGCAGCGCGCCGGCGAGCGGGACGACGCGCCAGAATGCCCACACCGTGGCGCCGATGGCGAACCAGAGGATGAGGATTTCCGCAAAGGCCAACCCCGGCGAACGCAGACCGAAGAACAGGATGGACCAGAGCCCGTTGAGGGCGAGCTGCACCACGAATATGCTCAGCGCGAACCGGACTCCTTCCGCCTCCAGCCCCTGTCGCCATACCAAAAACGCCGCCACGCCCATCATTACGTAGAGCACGGTCCAGACGGGGCCGAAGATCCACGCGGGTGGGTTGAACGATGGCTTGGCCAGGCTCGGGTACCAGGTTGCGACACCGTTGGCGGTGACCGCTCCGGACAGCCCGCCGACCACGATCGGGGTTGCGACGGCGATAACGAGCTTGACCGCGTTGTTCATCTTGGGCCTCCGTGGGGGAAATCATACCGCCTTCGGACGTCTTGGCACACATCAGCCGCCCACTCAACAGGCGGCCGCGCCTCTTGCGTCGGGCGGTTGTTCGCGCTACGTTGCCGGGATGTTCGGTCTGGGTGATCGGTCGTGGCCGTTGGTGGCCACCTGTAGTCGAGGGCTCGAAGAGGTCCTGGCGGACGAACTTCGGGCCATCGAGGCCTCGACGGTCGCTCCCGGTCGCGGCATGGTGTCGTTCTCCGGCGGGTTGGACACGGTCGTCGCCACCAATCTCTACCTTCGCACGGCAATGAGGATTCTGGTGTC
Source organism: uncultured Holophagae bacterium (assembly GCA_963797055.1). GTDB lineage: Bacteria > Acidobacteriota > Thermoanaerobaculia > Thermoanaerobaculales > Sulfomarinibacteraceae > FEB-10. Next base: position 169,120 of record CAWCOD010000014.1, on the reverse strand, counting down.
GCTGGCCAGGGGCAGGGTCGACAACCGCGACCAGCTGTACGATTTGGCGGTGTCGGTGCCCTGGGAGGAGGTCCTGGCCCAACGGCAGACCTTTGCCGTGGAGGTGGCCGGTCGCGCACGCGCCTTCCGCGACACGACTTTCGCGGCCAGGGTGGTCAAGGACGCGGTGGTGGACCGCCTCCGGAAGAAGCGGGGTGAACGGCCGGACGTGGACCGGGAGTCGCCCGATGTGAGACTCCATCTCCACATCTCCGATGGGGTGTCCAATTTGTCGGTGGACAGCTCGGGCGAGCCTCTGTCCCACCGTGGTTATCGACCCCGAGGAGGTCCGGCGCCGCTCAACGAGTCGCTGGCCGCGGGGATCCTGCTGCTGGCCGGATACGATGGATCGCAGCCCCTGATCGACCCGATGTGCGGCACCGGCACCTTTGCGGTGGAGGCGGCTATGATCGCCACCCGAACCGCGCCGGGGCTCAGGGAGTTTGCCTTCGAAAAGTGGGCCGGACACGACCGGGAGCGGTTCCAGGAACTCATCCGCCGGCTGAGCCACCAGCATCGACAGGCCCCGGCGCCCATCGTCGCCCGGGACAATGATGAGCGGGCGGTCCGAGCCACGCGGCAGAATCTTCGGGCGGCCAGGATGGACCGGTGGGCCGAGGTAGCACACGGCGACCTCAGAGGTTTCTCCCTGCCGTGGCGCGAAGGCGGGATGGTCGTGGTCAACCCGCCCTACGGCAAACGGGTCGGTGACGTGAAACGGCTCGGCGGCCTCTACCGCCGACTTGGCGACGCCTTCAAGAAGAGCGCCCCGGGCGCCACCGCGTGGGTCCTCGCCGGCGACCGCCAGCTCGCCAACCAGATCGGACTCAAGCCGTCGCGCCGGATCCCCATCTTCAATGGACCCATCGAGTGTCGGCTCTTGAAGTACGAGCTGTACGAGGGGACGAGGAAGATAAGGGGCAAGGGGCGGTAGGCCCCGCCCGTCCAGATCCAAGATCCAAGATCCAAGATCCAAGATGATCCCCCGCCCACCCGGGGCATATTGTGGAGCTTTGTCCCGCCTGCAATCGCGCGTTCAATTGAAACCGGATTCGCAGCCGAGACGGCTGCACTGCAACTGCACCGGTAGGGAGGGGCTCTCGCATCCGCATCTTGTTTCCGGCCGCATCCGGGATCCCGCATCCGCGGGTGTAACCCGGAACTCCTCTGCGGTCGCTTTTGGATGCCCTTCGAGGACAGCCGTCAACCGCCTCACCCACTATGGAACCGTGAGCGACCAGGCCGAGGTGTCGCCCGACGTCGAAGCCGTCCGAGAACAGGACCGAGCAGTTTTCCAGGAACGCCGCCATCACCGCCTGCCGGTGGGCTTCGGTGGGGATGGCCTCGAAGGGGAAGCCGAGGAATGCCGTTCGGTAGCCGCCGAAGGAGTGGGCGACCCCGGCAGGACCTTGATCCCCCTCGAACGCGACCTCGGCTACCGGTCTCGGGATGACCGTGTCGCTGTAGTTGTTGAAGGGGTAGGCCAGGTCGAACGGGCCGAGACCTTCGAAGAACGAACCCTGCCCGGTGACCACCTCCTGCCCGGTGTCGTCCTCCACCTCGGCGATGCCGAGATAGTCCTCCATGAACGGCGTCAGCCCGTGATCCCAATGAATGTCCTGGCCGCTCAGAAGGAGGCAGGCGTTGCCCTCGTCCAGCCACTGGGAGAGGGCTGCCTCGCCGGCAGAACCCGGGCCGGCGCCGCCGCCGTACTCGCCGCCCGAAAACCAGATCACGACCTCGTAGAGCTCCAGGTCTTCGACGGTGGGTTCTTCATTGGAATTCGTGGTGTCCCACACGTCGAAGGCGCGGTCGATGCCGGACAGAGCATCCTCGTAGAAGGGCCTCACGTCGGGCAGGTCGTCGTCATCGTCCACCAGCAGGGTGGGCGGAACCGATCGTGTCGTGAAGGTGGTGGGTTCGGACCACGACCCGTAGCCGCACACATTGTCCCCGCGAACCCGCCAGTAATAGGGGGTTTCGGGCATCAACGGTCGGGTCACGGCGTGGCTGTTTGTCTCGACGTCGGCCGCGTACACCACGTCGTTGAAGCCGACATCGGTCGCGACTTGGACGATATAGAACGGGGCCTGTTCCACCTCGGTCCATACCAGCGTCGGCCGGACATCGACGTCCTCCGCACCGTCGGCGGGCTCGTGATGAGCGGCTGTCGCGGGGAGCGCGGTGAAGACGTCGAGCGCCAAATTGGCGTGGTGGGTGATGGCCCCCGGTTCGGAGACGCCTTCCACGGAGATGGGATAGCTGCCGGCGGCCACCGCTCCGGTCCCCGTGAGATCGAGATGGGTCATTCCCGGGGGCACGACGGGATTGACGGAGAAGGCCGCCACCAGCCCCGGAGCGAGATCGGGGGTCGACAGCGTCACGGGCTGGTCGAACCCGACGAACTGCTGGACGTGGATGGTGAAGCTCGCCGGGAAGTGTGCGCATACCGGTTGCCGCCATATATCGGGTACGAGCAGGAAATCGTCGCTCAGTGGAGACGGGTCCATGAATACGTCGGGGTCGTTGACGCCGCCGTGGACGTTCCGGTCGTCCGACCACAGGACCATGGCCTGGCCGCCGCTCTGGAGATGGGTGTCGTAATCCCCGTGGTAGCAGGTGGCCATTGCAGGATCAAGCGAGACGGGCGAGGAGACATCGGAGACCCGCTGGTTCGCCCCCCATGTGCTCCCTCCGTCCTGAGATGTGATCTGGTAGTGGTCGAGAAATAAATTGGCGGGGTCGTGCCGCCGGTCGTACCACGAAATCGTGACCACGTTGCTGGTTCCGACGCTGAGGGTCGGGAAGAACTGATCGGAGGACGTCTGATCGTCGTTGAGCCGGATTTCGGACTCCCACGAACCACCGTGGTCCGATGATCTGCGGTAGAACACGTCGGCACTGTCATCAACGCCCGGGCCGTTGGGATCGGCGGCGTAGACCACATGAACCGCGCTGTCCGGTCCCACCGTCAGCTGTGGGAAGGGCGAGTGGCGGATGTGGCCGTTGAGCGCCGACCTCGCGCAGGTTGCACTGGCCTCCGCATCCTCGGGCTTGACTCGGTCGACGGCGGGCGGCGCCAACGGGGTGAACGTCCGTCCACCGTCGGCGGAGCGCGCTCCCTCGATGGAGAAGAGCCCCGAGGCGAAGCGGGTCCATGCCACGTAGAGATCGCCGTCGGGCGCCGCCGCGGGCCAGGCGCCCTGGACGCTGGTGTTCAAGGAGCTGACGCGCACCGGATCCGACCATGATTCGCCGCCGTCCGACGACGCGCTGAGCCTGATCTCGCCGCCGGTCCCGAAATCGGTCCACGCGACGTAGATATTGCCGTAGAAGGGACTTGACGGGTAATTGTCCACCGCCATCATCTCCTTGTCGTCCGATGGACCGTCGTGGACCATTCCCGCCGGGTCAAAAGACCGGCAATCGTCGGTGGAGCGCCACAGGCCGACGCCGCCGTTGGCCAGGGTGGCGAAGTAGAAGGCGCCGTCTGCCTGCCGCCATACGAGGCTCGGATCACCGTCACTGTCGGGATCCAGGGCGCCCCGATCGGTGAAGGTCAGACCGCCGTCGGTGGATCGGCTGAAGCCGGTGACGCCCTCGCCCTGGACCCGGTGGAAGGCGTCGTTGTAGCCGACGCAGACGGTGCCGGTGGCCCGATTGACCGCGATGGAGGTCTCGCTCTGGGTCTGGGACACACCGGAGTCTCCGGACGGGTCGTTGACCGGGACATCGATTCCCCCCGAGGCCGCGTCGGCATCCGCCGGCGCTGGGCCGGTGGCTTGAACGACGCCTCCGAGCTCGTGCTCTCGGCCGCAGGCACGCAAGAGATGATTCAGGACCGCGTCCATCAGCGGCCGTTTTTCCGCGTCGTCCAACAGCGCGCACACTTCCCTGGGCGGTTTGGGCGGTCTCGAGGTGGTCGCCGCGACCGGAGCGGACATGGCGGCGGCCAGCGACCAGCATGCGACACGAGCCGCCACGCGCCGGGGTCGGTTGCCGTGTGTCATATCCATACCTCGGTCCATCTTCGCAGAGCCGCCGTCTTCCACCAACGAACGGATCGGGGCGATTGGGACGAGTTCGATATACAATCGCCCCATGAAGGTTGATGTTCGGCACGTGGGTGATGTGATCATCGTGGATATCGAAGGGCGGCTGGTCCTGGGCGTGGGGGATGAGATTCTGCGCGATGTCATGGACGAGTTGGTGGCTGAGGAGTGGAAGAAGATCATCCTCAACCTCCGCGAGGTGACCATCATGGACAGCTCGGGCATCGGCGAGGTGGTTTCGAGCTGGAAGCTGGCCAGGCGTTTTGGAGGTGACCTCAAACTCCTGCGCCCCGGCCCCCATATCCAGCGCACACTTCGGCTGACCCAGATCATGCCTCTGCTGGAGGTCTTCGACACAGAAGAGGACGCCATCGCGTCGTTTGACGGGGACTGATCCCGGCCACCACCTGGTCGAAAGTTGAAAGTCCACCCTCCCGCACGGGGGTATTCTTGTAGCGCAGGCGTCCCGCCTGCAATTCTGGCCTTGATTGATCGCATGAGTGCAGGCCAGAGGCCTGCGCTACGAGGACGATCCGGGCGGACGGGGGATCTCGAATCTCGTATCTCGTATTTCGCATCTCGCATCTTTGAAATGCGGAGCAAACCTGCTACAACCAGCGGTCGGGAGGTGGCGTCATGTTTTCGAGCTTCAAAAAGGGGTTCCAGGAGGAGTTGGACGGCATTCGAGAGGCCGGGACCTACAAGAAGGAGCGCATCATCACGTCGCCGCAGTCGGCCGAGATCGCGGTTCCCCAGGGCGAGGTGATCAACTTCTGCGCCAATAACTACCTGGGGCTCGCGGACAACCCCGACATCATTTCCGCCGCCAAGGCGGCGCTCGACGAACGCGGCTTCGGCATGGCGTCGGTCCGATTCATCTGCGGCACCCAGGACCTGCACAAGGAGCTCGAGAGCACCATCTCCGAGTTCAACGGCACCGACGATACGATTCTGTACTCGTCGTGCTTCGACGCCAACGCGGGTCTGTTCGAGACGATCCTGGGCGAGCAGGACGCGATCATCTCCGACCAGCTCAACCACGCCTCGATCATCGACGGGGTGCGGCTGTGCAAGGCCGAGCGATTCCGATACGCCAACTCGGACATGGACGAGCTCGAGGAGATCCTGAAGAAAACCCAGGACCACCGGCGCCGGCTGATCGCCACCGACGGCGTCTTCTCCATGGACGGCTATCTGGTCAAGCTCGACGAGATCTGCGATCTCGCCGACCGTTACGACGCCATGGTGATGGTGGACGACTCCCACGCCACCGGCTACGTCGGCCGCACCGGCCGCGGGACCCCGGAGCACTGCGGCGTGCAGGGAAGGGTGGACATCATCACCTCGACCCTCGGCAAGGCCCTCGGTGGGGCGTCGGGCGGCTACACCACCGGACGGCAGGAGATCATCGACATGCTCCGGCAGCGGTCGCGGCCCTACCTCTTCTCCAACACCTTGACGCCGTCGCTCGCCGCGGCCGGGATCAAGGTCTTCGAAATGCTCTCCGCAACCACCGAGCTGCGCGATAGGCTCATGGCCAACACCCGCCACTTCCGCGCCAAGCTGGAGAAGGTGGGATTCGACGTGCTCGCGGGCGAGACCGCCATCGTGCCGGTCATGCTCTATGACGCCAAGCTGGCGTCGGACTTCGCCGACGAGATGCTGGTCGAGGGTATCTACGTCATCGGATTCTCCTTCCCGGTGGTGCCCAAGGGCCAGGCGCGGATCCGGACCCAGATCTCGGCCGCGCACGAGATCGAGCACCTGGATCGGGCGGTGGACGCCTTCGAGAAGGTGGGCAAGAAGCTGGGCGTGATCTGACACCGAGGGGACGATGAATCGGGTGGAGCAGCCGCCGGAGGAGGCCTGGACCGACTGGGGCGGTGACGGCCCTCCGCTTCACTTCGCCCACGCCAACGGCCTCCCGCCGGAAAGCTATCGGACGCTGCTCGAGCCGCTCACCGATACCTTCCGTGTCGTGTCCTTCGCGGCCCGTCCCCTCTGGTCCGACGACCCGCCCGAGAGCCTGGGGGATTGGACGCCGCTCGCCGAGGATCTCGGCCGCGAGCTCGACCGACGCGAGATCGAGGGCGTGATCGGGGTGGGTCACAGCCTGGGCGGCGTGTTGACCGCCATGGCCGCGGCGGCCGACCCCAAGCTATTCTCGGCCCTGGTCCTCATCGATCCGGTGGTCTTCACCTTCCCCGTTCGTGGTTCTGGGCGGCCATGAAGGGGCTCGGCCAGGGCGGGCGGCTGCCGCTCGTCCAAAGCGCGCGGAGACGACGTGATCGCTGGCCGGATCGCGAGACGGTGGCGGCCGCCTATCGTTCCAAACCCGCCTTTGCCGGCTGGACCGAAGCTGCTTTCAACGACTACCTCGAGGCCGGATTCGTCGGGTCGGACGATGGCGTGCGGCTGCGCTACCCGAAGGCGTGGGAGGCGCGGATCTTCGAGATCAGCCCCGCCGATGTGTGGACCGCTCTCCGGGCCATCGAGATCCCGGTGCTCTTTCTGAGAGGCGCGAACTCGGAGACCTTCCTCGCGGGCGCCGCGGCCCGCGCCAGCCGCGAGATGGCCAACGTCAAGGTGCGGGAGATCCCCGCGACCTCACACTTTCTGCCCTTCGAGGACCCCGACGGGGTGGCGGGGGAAATCCGTGACTTCGTCGCCGAGGTCGCGGGGTGACCGGCCTCCCCGCCGGGGTCGTGCAGGCGTCCAGGCTGCATATCGATTGAAGAACGAAGAACGAAGAACGAAGAAAGCGCCCGCCCCAAACAGGTCGACTGGGGTTGCCCCCGTTTTCGTTCTTTGCTTTTTGTTCTTCAGTCTGGAATGCAGGAGGGACGCCTGCGCTACAACGATGCCCTAGTTGGGGTTTGGCTCGCTCAGGTAGTTTCATCGCACCAATTCTCCTGACGCGCTCCCCGAGGTTGCCACCCTCGCATTTGGGCACCAGATGTCGGTGCCAGGCACCGCCGCAGATGTGTCGACCTGGTGCTGCGATTCGATTTCGACGGTGCCTGGCACCGTCCCGCGCGTTCGGAATGCGCAGGCAGATAGCACGCCCGCCCATCGCGCCCTCCCGCACCCTCAACGGGCGAGCGTTCTTCGGTCTTCGATCGGTCGGGGTGGGTGGAGGATCCGGCTCCGCCTGCGGCTACGCCGTGACAAATCTCGCTATCTTGCATCTTGCATCTGGTCGGGTGGGGGATGGGTTGACTAGGTTTAAGAATATTCTATAATAACGATATGGTTATTGATACAATGATTTCCCAGGAGGAAGACCATGTCCAACGTCGTGCTGGTGATTCTCGGAGTCGTGGTCGGAATGGTGGTGGCCGCCGTTGTCGGTGTGTCCATGATGCGGTCGAAGATGGTGGTGGCGCACAAGAGCGCGCACTCCTTCGACGAGACCTGCGCCCGCATCGAGAAGGTGGTTGGCGAGGCCGAGGGTGGAGCTTTCCCAACGAAAGCTTCGACATGGGCGCCAAGCTGACCGAAAAGGGCGCGCTGCCGGACAACCTGAAACGGGTCAAGCAGTACTACGTGTGCAGCCCGAAGATCGCCAAGGCGGTGCTCGGCGACTCGCCGCAGCTGTCGGCCATCATGCCCTGCACCTGGGCCGTGCTCGAGAAGAGCGACGGCTCGGTCTGGCTCGCCTCCATGAACATCCCCATGATGTCCAAGTTGATGGGCGGGGTCGTGGGGCAGTCCATGGGCGTGGTGGCGGCCGCGGAGGAGGGCTTTATGGAGAAGGTGCTGAAGTAGGGTGGTATCCCCCGGTCCAGCCAATTCGAAATTCGGAATTCGGAATCCGAAAACCCCGCCCGCCTGCGCTGTGTGGAGAGTGTGGACCCCGCCGCCCGTCCTCCCGGTGTGGAGGGTGTGGACCTGGGGTCCATGACGTTCCGGATTCTGAATTCTGGATGCTGGAATCGGATCCTCCACCCACCCAGATCTTTCGTCGCCTACGGCTCCTCAGGATGACAGTTTGACGCCTCGGGCCTTGCATCTTGCATCTTGGATCTTGAATCTTAGGTTCATCCGGGAAAGCGTTGAGGCGGGGGCGTCTGCGCGCCCGTCCCCGCTTGCCACGGCGTAGCCCGAGGGGAAGCCGGGTGCCCGGGCCCGAGATGCAGCGGCAGCGTTCAGCGACAGCGGCTGGGGACAGCGAGCAGCGACAGTCATCAGGGGCAGCGATCAATTGCTCTCGCGGCATTGAATTGGTCACCTCCGGGTCGTTCAATGGGGTGAATAGCCGGTGGCCAGCCGATGTCAAGGGCAAGCCGGGCCGGCGTCCCGGTGCTCCGCACCCTTGACATCGGCTGCCTCACCGGCATGCGGGAAACGGCATGAACGACCCGGAGGTGTCCATGTCCAAAGCCGTCACTCACACCAACCTCATCGCGATCGAGAAAGCCCTTGAAGCAGCAGGCATGGCCATACAGCTCGTCATGAGGGTTCCCGCTCCTCTGAAATCCATTGCCGATCAGGCGATCCGGTCGGCCAGCTCGGTCCCGGCCAACATCGCCGAAGGCCACGGTCGGGTTGGACGGGACCGATCGAACCACTGGAGAATCGCCTACGCTTCGGCCAAGGAGGTGGAGTCTCACCTGACGCTGCTGGTTCACGCCGGGGCGATCAGTCGAACCGGGGCCCGTGATGCGATGAAGGGCTTTGATGAGGTCCGGGCCATGACATGGCGCCTACTCAACCCAAAGTCCTGATTGGAAACCTGGCACCGGCCATTCTGGACGCTGTCGATGAAGACGCCCGCCGGCGCTGGTTGCTGACGCTGTCATCTGTCCCTGTTCGCTGTCGCTGCCGCTGGACGGATCCTGGAACTGCACAGGAGGTCGGTGCGATGGAAAACTCCTCATTTCTCATTTCATCATTTGTCATCCAACCACTACCCATCTCACGGAAATCCGGATGAACCGAATCTTGCATCTTGGATCTTGCATCCGGGTGGGTGGGCGGCGCTCACGAACAGGTCGGGGCGGGTGCTGTCCTGTCGACTGCGTGAAGAGGGCGCATCGCCGGCGCTTCCGGCGGTTTCCTGGCCGCAAAGATGAGCCCCACTCCCCAGGGTAGGCCGTCGAAGAGTCGGTCGATCTCGAACGCCGCCCGGACTGCCGCGACGAGCCATCTGCGTTGACCCAACCCCGAGACCCGGCGCAGGGCCGGGTCCCGCTCCAGCGGTCCATCTGTCTTGAAACGTCGGCTGTTGACCCGTTTGAGGAAGAAGCCGTCATAGACGCGGAGCACGGGCCAACCCCACGTTCTGACGTGGGGTTCGAGACCGGCGTCGGCGAGCAATTCGGTCATGGCCGAGGTGGTATAGCGGCGCAGGTGCCCACCCCAATCGTCCCAGTCGGACCATTGTTTCGGATCGGCCGGGACTGTTCCCACCAGCCATCCCCCGGGGCGCAGGACCCGGCCGAGTTCGGTGGCTGAGGCGCCGTCATCCGGGAGATGTTCGAGGGTCTCGGCGCTCGACGCCGTGTCAAAGGTCTCGTCGGCGAAGGGGAGTTGGGTGATGTCGGCCACCACCGGAGCGACCCGTTCCCCGACCCCGGCCGTTCGGGCCGATTTTGCAAGGTGGAGCAGGGACTTCAGCGAGAGGTCCGCAGCCACGACCGTTCGGGTCCGGGCGAGTTTGCAGGACAGGGAACCGACGCCGGCGGCGCACTCGAGGTGCAGCCCGTCGCCGGACGAGCGGCGCCAGAGTTCGTGGACGATGCGGCCCTCCCGATGGGCGTGCCTCGGCCCAAAGAACTCCGGATTCGACCCCCACTCAGCGTGTCCCATATGGACAGCATACCGATTCGGAGCGATTTCTTGACTTGAGGCGGAGGTGAAAGTCCGTAACCAAATGCCAATTTCGGATTACGGATTGCGAATTACGAATTTGGGATTGCATGCTATTTATTGCAGATTGCAGATTGCAGATTCAGATTGCAGATGACATGCAGTGGCGAGTCGAGGGTCTGGCGACCGGGCGCTATCGATTGATGATCTTGCGGGCAAATTGTTTCACCGGAAGGACCTTGTCCAACTTGTGTCCAAGCTGGAGCAACTGGTCGTAGATGACCGCCTTGCCCGAGCTGTTCTTGTAACACTCGCCGCAGCGGGGCAGCGTTTCCCAGTCCTTGTTCTTGAAGGCCTCCATGGTGCGCTCGACGGTACCGGAGGCGATGATTTCGCGCGCCGTCTGGGTCTTCATGTCGCCGATGGCCTGGGAACCGTCGTAGTCGTAGCAGCAGTGGGTCACCCGGCCGTCGGCCAGCACCACGAACCAGCGGAAGGGATAGCCCTGGAAACAACCGTAATAGGCCTCGTGGAAGTCGGTCTCGTCCGAGGTATCGAGTCCCTCGCAGGTCTTCTCGATGACCCGAGCCTGGGGATAGCGGTCGAGCTCGAAGAAATCCTCGAAACCGACGATGGACTCCTGTGAGGTGTGGAGCGAGATCATGCGCTGGATCTCGACTGAGATGTCGTGCCCCTTCGAGACCTCGAGGAATGTCCGGATGTTCCCCACCACGGTGTCGAAGTCGCCACCCCGTCGGACCTGCGGATAGACCTCTCGATTGATGGTGTCGACGCAGAGCCGAATGCGGCGGAGCGAGGTGGCCACCAGCTCGCGGCCGTAGTCTTCGTCAAGGACCATCACGTTTGTGGATACCGAGCATCCCGGGAAGAGCTCGATGGCGTCGGCCAGCCGTGGGTAGAGCAGCGGTTCGCCCATCTCGTGCAGCCATGAAACGCGCACACCTTCGGCTGTGAGGTCGGCGGCGACCTTTTCCACAAGCCACCACGGCATGTCACCCTCGGGCCGTCCGAGATCTCCCATGGGGCACATGCCGCAACGCAGGTTGCAGCGATTGGTGAGCTCCACCGCCACTTTGGCGGTGCGAATGTCGAGAATCGGTCTCATGGGAGCTACTCTAACACCTTTCGTTCGGTCACCTGGTTCAAGTTGACGAAGGGCCGGGGTATTCCTGTCGGAGAAGGGGAGAAGGGGAGAAGGGGAGAAGGGGAGAAGGGGAGAAGGGGAGAAGGGGAGAAGGGGAGAAGGGGAGAAGGGGAGAAGGGGCGCCTATCCGATCCCGCTGGTTCTGCGGACCCGGGGAAGGGCGTTGTTGCGCTGTGACCGATGGGATCGGGGTTCAGTTCAGCGTCTCCCGCGGTCAAGTCAGGAGCGTGTTGTGCAACTCGCACCCGTCGTATCGATCGTGGCGTCCGTTCACCTTCTCACCTCCTCACCTTCCCCCCTTTCGCCAGTTCTCAGGGCGCGTGGGGTTTTTCGAATTTCGAATTCTCGGTCTCCTTCCTGCTACCATCCCGCCATGCTCGAGAAGCTGAACCCCGTTTGGATCGACAGCTCGGCAGGCGTCCGCGAAATGGCTGACGGCTGCGAGACATCGCGCCGGCTCGCCCTCGACACTGAGGCGGACTCACTCCACTCCTACTTCCACAAGGTCTGCCTGGTTCAGGTGACGGCGAACGGACGAAACGCCGTGATCGATCCGCTGGCCCTTCAGCCTGGGGAGCTCGATCCCCTGTGGAAGTTGGTGGCGGACCCCTCACTCATTGTGGTGATGCACGGCGCCGACTATGACATTCGGGTGTTGGATCGGGACTACGACGCGCGGGTGGGCGGGCTCGAGGACACTCAGATCATGGCCCAATTGCTGGGGGAGGAGAAGACCGGACTGGCCAGTCTTCTCCAAAAGGAGTTTGGTCTGACCCTCGACAAGAAGCACCAGCGTGCGGACTGGGGGAGGCGGCCGCTGACCTCGGAACAAGTGGTCTATGCAGCTGCGGACACCGCGTTCCTGTTCGATCTGGCCGACAGGTTGCGCGCTCGGCTCGAAGAACTGGGACGGTGGCCGTGGGCCGTGGAGGAGTTCGACCGGTTGGCGACCGTACGCCACGAGTCGGTAGAACCCAACCCACTTGCTTTTGAGCGGATCAAGGGGGCCCGGTCTCTCAGGGGGCCTGCAAGAGACCGTCTCTTCGATCTGTATTGGTGGCGCGACAACGAGGCTCGGAAAATCGATCTGCCGCCGTTCAAGGTGCTCGGCAACCGGCCCATGTTGGAACTCGCCGAGAAACCGCCGCAGTCGGCGGCGGATCTTGCGAAGGTGCCGGGCCTGGGGCGCCGGTTCGTCCAGCGGTGGGGGAACCAGGTTCTCCGGCGTCTCGACCGTCCCCGGTCTGCGCCCCCGCACATCAGAGGGGAGCGGGAACCGACGCCATCAGCAGAGGAGACAACGCAGGCTCTCGGCATTGACCACGGCACGCGACCAGGTGGCTGCCGAACTCGGTCTGCAGCCCGGCCTCTTGTGCCCGAAGGCGACGCTCAAGTCGGTGGCGGGATCCAACAGCGACCACGGTCATCGGCTCTCGCCGGATCTGATCGGGTGGCGACTCGAGGTGCTCGGAGATCCCTTCTCCGCCGCCTTGGCCGGGTTGAAGTGATGGCCGCAGCGGCGGGATGCGTCATCGATCTTGATGGAACGCTCTATTTCGCCGGCGAACCCATCCCCGGCGCGGCCGAGATGGTTGATCGGCTTCGCTCGGCGAGCATCCCGATTTGTTTCGCCACCAATACGACCCGCAGGCCGCGGTCCGCCCTGGTTGAACGCCTCGGCGCCATGGGGATCACAGTGCGCCCAGATGAGCTGCACACCGCCCCGGTGGCCGCCGCAACCTGGCTTGGCCTGCACGGCGCCAGGCGAGTCTCGTTGTTGCTCGCCGAGGCAACCTTCGAAGAGTTTGCGAACTTCACGGTGGATCACGAGCGGCCGGATTATGTGGTGGTGGGAGACCTCGGCGAAGCCTGGACGTTCGAAATCCTGAACCGCGCGTTCAGAGCGCTGACTGCCGGGGCCGGACTGGTGGCCATCCAGAAGAACCGCAGTTGGGATGCCGGCAACGGTCTCCAGCTCGACGCCGGCCCGTTCGTGGCGGCGCTGGAGTATGCCAGCGGTCGAGAGGCGGTTGTGGTGGGAAAACCCAGCGCGGCCTTTTTCGAGACGGCCGCTGGAGCGCTCGGCCTGCCCCTGGAACGCGTGGCCGTGGTCGGCGATGGCGTGGCCACCGATGTGGCGGGCGGTCAGACCGCGGGCTGTCTGGGGGTGGCGGTGCGAACCGGGACCTTTCGCGAGGATCAGCTCGCCGACCTCGTCCGGCCGCCTGACGCCGTCCTCGACTCCATCGCGGACCTCGCGGATTGGATGGGCGCGTAGATCGAATCTCTGAGACTGGTACTTCGATTTGCAGATTGCGATTGATTGCAGATTGCAGATTGCAGATTGCAGATTGCAGATTGCAGATTGCAGATTTCAGATTTCAGATTTCGGGGCCGGGTACCGGGCACCGGGTTGCGTGCTAGGCTTGCCGCTCGAATCTGGGGGAAGAAAAATGGCACTTCGAAACGAGACGATTGCGGTGATCGGATGCGGCACCATGGGCGAGGCCATGGTCAAGGGGTTGCTGCGGGAGGGGTCGGTGGCCCCGGAACAGATCATCGTCTCCCACCCGCGGTCGGAACGCTGCAACGAGCTCGCCGGGCGATATGGAGTGAGAACCGTGGTGGACAACGGCGCTGCGGTTCGCGGCGCCACGATGGCGGTCATCGCAGTCAAACCGCAGTATTTTGACGAGGTCGCGAAGGACCTCCGGCCCGAAATCTCCTCCGACGCGATGGTGGTTTCCATCGTGGCCGGTATTCAGGTCGCGCACATCGCGGAAACTCTGGGCACACCGGCGGTGGTGCGTGTGATGCCCAATACACCAGGGCAGATCGGTCGTGGTATCTCGGTGTGGACCGCCAGTGATGCCGTCGATCGCGACGGGCGGGAACGGGCGGCGACCCTGCTTGGAGCATTCGGTTCCGACGAGTACGTCAGCCACGAAAACGAGATCGATATGGCCACGGCGCTTTCCGGTACCGGACCGGCCTACGTCTTCATGTTCATGGAAGGGCTCGTAGACGCTGGTGTGCACCTCGGGTTTTCCCGCCGACTTGCCACCGAGTTGGTGTACGAAACGGTCCGGGGGTCGGTCGAATACGCTCAAGGTAGCTCGTTGCATCCTGCCGAGCTTCGCAACCAGGTGACCTCGCCCGGAGGGACCAGCGCCGAAGCGCAGTACCAGCTCGAGCGCGGGAGGATTCGGACGGTCCTGTCGGACGCCGTTTGGGCCGCCTACCGCCGCTGCGTCGAGCTCGGCGAGACGGCGGCAAAGCTGCGGATCAACGGCAATCAGGATACGTAGCACGCAGCAAATCGGGTTCGATGTTCCCGCAATCGAGTCCGCGCCTGCGACCGTGTTCGATCACACAACGATGAACGAAAAACGAAGATCCCCCACCCACCCGAAGGGATCCCGTCGAGGTTCGGGCGGGCGGTTTTTCGTTCTTTGTTCTTCGATCTTCGATCACTGGCGGTCGTGTGACGAGCGTCGCCGGGTGGCTTTGGCGCGGCGGGGATTGAACGAAGAAAGGCCCGCCGAAGCGGGCCGGGAGCGGGGGAAGGGTCTCGTCATCGCCAGTGCGGCGGCAACAGATCCATGAATCGGAACGGTGCAAAGAGCGGCTGGGCGTGCTCGGCGCGACGGATGAAGTGGTATTGATCGAACTGCTCTTCATAGAGCAGTTCCTCGAATCCCTCCACGTAGGTCCTGTAGACATTGCCCAACTCCTCTCCGAGATGGTGGCGCTGGATCACCAGATCGCCCACCTCGTAGGGGTCGGGTTCGTCGCCCGCGAGCAAGACCTCGAGTTCAGCCTGAATCGCGGAAATGGACTCCACCAGGGGTTGGCTGGAATTGTCCCGGTCTGCGATGATTTCGTCCCACGCGGCGACCTGTTCAACATCCAGTTCGAGGAAATCGACGATGATCTGCTGAGCCGCCTCCGGAAGACAGATCTCCTCTGGCGATCCCGCGATGGGACCGTCTTGGGCCATGGCCGGAGCCGAAATCACCATGAGGATCGTCGCGATGGAAATACTCAAGATGGACTTCATACGGATCTCTCCTTTCGATCGTTTCGGTGTGGTTTGGTGGTTGCGTGCTTGGGTCACGGGGAAGAGACGTCGAACGGTCGACAGGGTTGACACGAAGGTCGACGAGGTCGGGACATTTTTGAGACGACCAGATAGACTTCCGGTCGAAGGGAGTGGACGATGATCACGTTGACCGAGTCCGCACAAGAGAAGATCGGCGAGTTCGTCAAGGAGGCAGGCGAAGACTGCCGCGGGGTGCGGGTCCGCGCCGCCCGTGTCGGCAAGTACACCTTCAGGTATCAGATCCATCTCGTTCGAGACGAGGACATCGAGGGCAACGACTCCCGAATCGACCTCGACGGGTTTGCCGTCGTCATCGATCCTCAGAGCGACGAGTGGATGAACGGCTCGACCGTGGACTTCCTCACCCTGGACAGCGGATCGGGTTTTCAAATCGACAATCCGGCCGCGGTCCCCACGTGGGATGATCCGGTGGCCCAGAAGGTGCAGAAGGTCATCGACGAGAAGGTCACCCCGGTCGTGGGCTCCCACGGCGGCTGGGTGGAGTTGGACCGTGTGGACGGCGACACTGCATATGTTCACCTGGGTGGTGGGTGCCAGGGTTGTTCGAGCGCCAGCTTCACCCTGTCCCAGGGCATCGAGACGGCGATCACGCAGGAGGTCGCCGAGATCGAACACGTGGTGGACGAAACCGACCATGGGGCGGGTGATCAGCCTTTCTACAGCTGATGGCACGTCGTCGCTCATGCCGTCGGCTGGTGGGGTGATGACGGACTCGCGCGGTTGATCATGGCGTCTCCGGATCGCCCGTCTTCGCCCTGGTGGGGTGTGACGTTGGTCCTCTCGTTGGCCATGCTGCTGCCGCTGACGCTCTACACCATGCGCTTCGTTTCTTCAGAACGGACGCTGTACCGCGCCGATCAGCTGGCCTACTGGACGTATTCGACGGGTCTGGCTGCGGGGTTGAAATCCCACCCGCTGGCCGCGATGGTCAATATCGCCGACTCGGTGGCCAACTCCGAACTCAATCTCCTGCCCGCCGTGCCCATCGCCATGTCCATGACGGTTCTGGGTCCGTCGCGGCTGGCCTACCTGGTGTCGGTCGTCAACATCTACGGTCTGGCGGTGATGCTGGCGTTGGTGATGGCCCTGGTCACAATTCGGCAGAAGTCCTCGCGCCCGCCCCCCGCGGCGGTCTTCGTCGGGGCGGCCTCGGCGATTCTGCTGCTGCCCGGTCTGTGGCAGCCGGTCTTTCTCGGGTATCTCGGTCTGGGAGGAGTGGCCCTGTGCATTGTGGTTTTCGCGCTCTACCTGCGCCGAGACGCTGCCGATCTGAGCTTGCTCGACATGGTCCTGATCGGTTTCCTCATTGCCGTGGTGGCGATCTTTCGCCGTTGGTATGCCTTCTGGTCGGTGGCGCTGTGCGCGGTGATCCTGCTGGAGTCAGCGGCGGCCGCGTGGCACGGTCGTGCACAAGGACGCCGGCGAGTGGTCGAGGCGTTGCGACCGGCTGCCATCATCGGACTT
The DNA here is from genome assembly GCA_963797055.1 of uncultured Holophagae bacterium. GTDB lineage: Bacteria > Acidobacteriota > Thermoanaerobaculia > Thermoanaerobaculales > Sulfomarinibacteraceae > FEB-10. The sequence continues at coordinate 152,466 of CAWCOD010000014.1, read as the reverse complement.
TCGTCGGTGGTGACCATGGCGGTCCTCGCGGCACCGGTGGCCATGCGTCGCCTGAGTGGCGGCTACTCGGAGGAGTTCGTGGGCTTCGCCAGTGGTAGTGGGATCATCGGCACGTTTCGAGCGGTGGTCTCAGAGTACGGACTGATCACCATGGCGGTGGCGGCGGCGGCGCTGGTCGGTTTGGCGCGGCGCCAATCGACCCGTCGGATCGCCGCCGTGATCGGCCTCCACCTCATCCTGACCTTCGTCATGATGGCCAGTTTGCAGGCCCACGATCCGCAACACTGGTATCTCTACGCCGCAGGCCTGCTGGTCCTCGTGGGGAGCTGGATTGTGAGGCTTCTCGGCGGAGTGCCCCGGGCCCGGAAGCGGATCCTCGCGGGCGCATCGGTTGTCGCCATCGGCCTGCTCACCAGTGCCGCCGTGCTGTTGCCCATCGCGGCCCCGGTGGCCGACGCCCTCGGTCCCCTGCTGCCCGGGCTTCGGGTTCGGCCCGCAGTGCGACAGGATCTGGACGAGGTCGTCAGACTCATGACCAGAGCTCGACGAGGCCACCACCCGGCGGCCGGGTTACATCTATGTCCTCGGATGCACATCGGTCCTGTCGGAGCAGTCGCTGGCTTTTGCCAACCGTTCTCTGGCCACCGAGTTCTCGTCCCCTCGCTGGATCCTCCAGACCGCTCACGTCGATCGCAGGGACGGCTTCCCCGACATGCTGCTCGAGTCCGACTACGTGGTTGTGCCAGATCCCCCACAGATCAACCTCAGGCCGTCCGAACAGCAGGTGGTGATCGTGCCGACGGGGAGTTTCCTCGAGGGAAGGGACATCGCCAATGCCTACCGACGGATGCCGGGAGAGTATGTTCTCGATGGTGGTGTCCGGGTCGCCGTCTTTGAACGGGTACGGCCGATCAGCGGCGACGAGATCGCCGGTCTCAGCGCACGACTGCGCGAGCGCTACCCCGATCGCCCTGATATCTATGCGCCGGAGTAGGCAGTGACCCCCGCCCACAGGGTGTGAGTCGAAAGTTGAAGGTTGAAAGTTGAAAGTTCCCCTCCCGCCCGCCCGAAGCGAGAGGGCGCGATGAGCGGGAGTGCCGTCCTCGATGGTGTTTTTTGACGGACCGAATTCTGAGTTCTTAATTCTAAATTTTGGATTTTCCCCCTCCCAGCCAGAGAACGGGGGACGGGGGAATTTGTAATCTGCAATTCGCAATTCGAAATTCGTAATGGGTGGGTGGGCGGGGGTTATTTTTCCACGCGCTCGATGTCGGCGCCGAGAGCGGTCAGCCGGTGATGGAGATTTTCGTAACCGCGTTCCACCTGACGGATGTTGTGAATCACGCTTTCACCGCGGGCGCACAGAGCCGCGATGACCAGGGCCATGCCGGCGCGGATGTCCGGTGAGGTCAGCACATGGCCGTAGAGCTTCGACGGCCCAACCACCACCACCCGGTGCGGGTCGCACAGGACGATCCTGGCACCCATCGCGATCAGTCGGTCGACCCAGAACAAGCGGCTTTCAAACATCTTCTCGTGAATAAGAATGGTGCCTCTGGACTGGGTGGCCAGGACTACGGATATGCTCGTCAGATCGGGTGGAAAGGCGGGCCACGGTCCATCATCGATCTTCGGGATCGCGCCATGGAGGTCGTCGCGGATCACGAGCTCCTGCTGGGCCGGAACGATGATGTCGTCACCGTCCTCATCCCAATGGATACCGAGCCGACCAAAGGAGATCCTGGTCATGCGGTGGTGATCCCGGGGACGGGCTCCGGTGATCCTGAGCTCGCCGCCGGTGACCGCGGCGAGACCCACGAAACTGCCCACCTCCACCGGATCGGGGCCGATGGCCACCTCGGTGCCCTGCAGGCTGTCACGACCCTCGACGGTGATGGTGTTGGTGCCGATCCCCTCCACCCTGCCACCCATGGCGTTCACGAGGTGACAGAGCTCCTGGACGTGGGGTTCGGATGCCGCGTTGCGGATGACCGTGGTGCCGGTGGCGAGAGAGGCCGCCATGATGGCGTTCTCGGTGCCCATGACGCTCATCTCGTGCAGGAAGAGATCCGTGCCGTGCAGACCTCCGGGCGCTTTCATGACGTAGCGGTCGGGCTCCACGTCAACTGTGGCTCCGAAGTCCAGAAACGCGTTGATATGGGTGTCCAGGGGACGCCGGCCGATCCGGTCGCCGCCGGGTCGCGGCAGGACGGCGCGACCCCACCGAGCCAGCAGCGGTCCGGCGAGTAGGAACGAGGCGCGGATTTCCCGCGCCAGTGTCGGGTTGGGCGCATGGTGGCGTAGGTCGTCGGCGGCAACGCGCCAACTGCCCGGTTCCATCTCCTCCACCGAAGCCCCGAGGTCCGAAATCAGCTCGATCATGATGCCCACGTCGCGGATGGCCGGAACGTTGTCGAGCCGGACGGGACCTTCGGCCATCAGGGTCGCGGCAAGCATGGGCAGCGCCGCGTTCTTGTTGCCCCCGGGTTTGAGCGTGCCGCCGATCGGATGGCCGCCACGGATCACGTAGGCGTGTGTGTCGTCCCCAAATGCTGCGGTTGTCGTCTTCGCCATGGAACGAACATACCACCGGCCGGCCTCCTTTGCAGGTCCTGCCGGGTGGCGTAGACTGCGCGGGTCATGACGCGACTGGAGTTTCACGAGCTGACTGGTGAGAAAAGGGCCCGGGAGCTCGCTGGGCTGGTGGATCGCCTATACCGGGACGGACGGCGGATCGTGATCTGGGTTGCCGACCCCGGCCGGCTGCGAATCCTCGACGACTACCTTTGGACCTTCGAAAAGCTGGCCTTCGTCCCACACGCCGTCTGGGCGGACGGTGGGGAGATGGATGAAAAGGTCGTGCTTGCGGCGGAACCCGTGGAGTCTGGTGGTGCCGACACCCTGGTGGTGGGCGACGGGCTGCCTCCCGGGGAGTGGATTGCGACCTTCGACGAGGTTCATGACCTGATTCCACCCGGCGACGAGGGAGATCGGCGCCGCGAGTTCTGGCAACGTTGGCGTGACGAATTTGGCGGGGGAGAATCCGGCGAATGAGCGGAATCCGGTGGTTGTTGGTGTCCCTGTTGGTTGTGTTCACTGGTGTGGCGGCGGCAGATGGGCCCCAGGACGGTGGCGACCTCGAGAACCGTATCGCGGTGGTGCGCGAAGTGCTTCGCGAGGTTCCCCTGATCGACGGCCATAACGACACGCCGTGGGAGATTCGGTCCCTCGTCGACAACCGTCTCGTCGATTTTGATTTCAACGACACCACCGGTCTCGACAGCCCCATGCAGACCGATATCCAACGGCTTCGGGCGGGGGGAGTCGGGGGCGTCTTCTGGTCGGTGTGGGTGCCCACCGAGCTTTCCGGCCCCGAGGCGGTCACCACAGTCATCGAACAGATCGATCTCGTTCATCGGTTGACGCAGAAATACCCGGAAGATCTGGAGATCGCGCGTACGGCGGCCGATGTTCGGCGAATACACGCCGGCGGTCGGATCGCGTCCCTCATTGGGGCCGAAGGCGGTCACTGTCTGGATGACTCGTTGGCGGTGCTCCGGCAGTTGTACGTGCTGGGGGTGCGTTATCTGACCCTGACCCATTGGGAGAACACCGCGTGGGCCGATGCCGCCACCGACGCGCCGCAACACGATGGTCTCACCGATTTTGGGCGCGCGGTGGTTGGCGAGATGAACCGGCTGGGGATGATCGTCGACCTCTCCCATGTGTCGCCTCGGACCATGGCCGATGTTCTCGCCGCCACCAAAGCACCGGTCATCTTCTCGCATTCGGGCGCCTTGCGGCTGAACCCGCACCCTCGGAACGTACCCGATGACGTTCTTCGGTCGATCGCGCAAAACGGCGGCGTCGTGATGGTCGACTTTGTGCCGGTCTTTCTCAGCGACCCCTTCCTCAGCTGGCGGGCGGCCGCCAAGGCCGAGAGAACGCGGTTGGAGACCTACTTCCCAGGAGATCCTGCGGCAGTCAACGAGGCAATGGACCTCTGGAAGCGAGATCACGTGCCGCCAACTGTGAGCGTTTCCGATGTGGCAGACCACGTTGATGAGGTGCGTCGGGTGGCCGGAATCGACCACGTGGGCATCGGCTCGGATTTCGACGGCATGCCGAAGGGTCCTGTGGGTCTCGATGACGTCAGTGGCTATCCGCTGCTGCTCGCCGAGCTCTTGAGCCGCGGTTACAGCCGCGATGACATCGCCAAGCTGGCCGGTCTCAACGTGCTGCGCGTGATGGGTGAGGTGGAGCGGGTGGCCGCCGAACTGCAGCGGTCCGAGGTGCCCAACGACCTCCTCCTGGTCGACCTTGACGGCCCCGAACACGACGAGACTGGCGGCAACTGAGCTCTGCTGACCCGCGAGACGAAAGTTCAAATCTGTAAGTCTCCCTCCTTCCTACCCGAAGCGAAAGGGCGCGTCGCATGTCGGTGCCAGGCACCGCCGCAGATGTGTCGACCTCGTGCTCCGATCCGATTTCGACGGTGCCTGGCACCGGTCCATGTGTTCGATTCGATCTGCTGACTTCGCCGCGGCCATCTCCCTGAGGCGCTCCCCGTGGTTGCCACCCCTGACACTTTCGGGACTCAACAGTTTGGAGACCCTCGACGCGATCAACCCGAGAGTGTCAGAAGTGGCACGCCCGCCCATCGCGCCCTCTCACGATCCGGAAGGTAGGGTGGGAACGTTCAACGTTTAACGTGTAACTTTCAACTTCAAGGCGCCCGGAGTGGCACGCCCGCCCATCGCGCCCCCTCCCGATCCGGGTGGGTGGGGGAATCTGCAATCTGCAATCTGCAATCTGCAATCGCAATCTTCAATTCGCAATTCGCAATTCCCAATGGGCGGGCGGGGGATCTCATAGCCCCAAAGCCCCGGGTTGGTGGGGGTAGACCCGGAATCGGCTCCTTGTCCGCGCTACCATGATTCGACCGCTTTGGAGGCCCGGATGACAGCAGTGCTCACGGTACTCGTCTGTTTTGCGTTCTACGCCGTCGGTTATCTCTTCTATTCCAGATTTCTCGCCCGCCGAGTCTTCGAATTGCGGGCCGATCATCCGACCCCGGCGCACACGCTCGAAGACGGCATCGACTACGTTCCGACCCATCCGCTGGTGCTCTTTGGTCACCACTTCGCATCCATCACCGGGCTGTCGCCCATGCTCGGCCCCGCCATCGCGGTGATCTGGGGCTGGCTTCCGGCCATGCTCTGGGTCGTTTTCGGTTCGATCCTGATCGGCTGCGTCCACGACTTTGGGGCGCTGGTTGTGTCGGTTCGGGGGCAAGGCAAATCCATCGGTGCCATCGCCGAAGGCCTCATGGGTCGCCGGGCCAAGTCGTTGATGCACGCCATCATTTTCTTCGGCATCGCTCTTGCCATGGGAGTCTTTGCCTACGTGGTTTCGCTTCTCTTCAGCCCCGCCTTCTATCCCGAATCGGTAGTGCCGTCCGGCGTCATCCTGGCAGCCGCGCTCGCCATCGGATGGCTGGTGCGAAGAAGAGGTTTCAATCTGTGGCTGTTGATCGCCGCGGCTTTCGCGCTGACCCTGGTGGCGGTGCTGCTGTCGCCACTGCTTCCGGTGAGGTGGGACTCGGTGGAGGGCTGGACCCTGGTGCTGCTCGCCTACGCATACCTGGCGTCGGTGCTCCCGGTCTGGCAGCTGCTGCAACCCAGAGATTTCCTCAACTCCCTGCTGCTCTATCTCGGTCTCGGCTTGACGTACATCGGTTTCTTCGTGCTCCGGCCCCAGTTCGTGGCGCCGGTGGTGGACGCCCATCCGCCAGGGGCTCCGCCCATCTACCCCTTCGTTTTTATTGTGATCGCATGCGGTGCCGCCTCGGGTTTCCACTCGCTGGTCTCCTCCGGGACGACCGCCAAGCAGCTGGATCGCGAAACCCAGGCTCGTCCCATCGGCTACGGCGCCATGATCGGCGAGTCGCTGCTCGGGCTGGCGGCCGTCCTGGCCTGCACCGCCGGATTCGTGTCCACCGACGTCTGGCGGCATCACTACCACGACTGGAGTTCCATGCAGGGCCTGGGAAGCAGCATGAGCGCATTTATCGAGGGATCGACCCGTTTCGTTTCGACCCTGGGACTCCCCGAGCAGTTTGCAAGGACCCTCATCGCGGTTGTGGTGGTCAGCTTCGCCCTCACCACCCTCGATTCGGCCACCCGTCTCCTGCGCTACAACATCGAGGAGATCGCCGCGTCCATTCGATTCAAGCCACTGGCCAACCGATACCTGTCGTCGACGGTGGCGGTGGTGGCCATCGGCTTCTTCGCCCTTCTCAAGATCGACGGTCAGTCCATGGGACTCGCTCTTTGGCAGCTTTTCGGTTCCACCAACCAGCTGCTGGCGGGTCTGGCGTTGCTGGTGGTTTCTCTCTACCTCATCCAGCGCCGAAGATTCGCACTCCCGTATCTGATTCCCATGCTGTTCATGATGGTGACCACGGTGATCGCCATGACTTCGAAGCTGCGCACCTTTGCGGCTGCAGGCAATATGACGTTGCTGGTTGTGGGGTCGACCATCACGGTGATGGCCCTGTGGCTCGTGGTGGAGGCGATTCTGGCGGTGAGAAGGTTCATGGCGGAACCCCCGGTGACCGATCTTGACATCACCATGCCGGAGGTTTGAGGGGACGGTGGGCTCCCCTCCCTTGTCGGTGCCAGGCACCGCCGCAGTTGTGTCGATCTCGTGCTCCGATTCGATCTAGACGGTGCCTGGCACCGGGTGAGCGCGTTCGCGATGGGTTCGAATATGGCACGCCCGGTCAACGCGCTGAGTTCGTGTCGTGGAGCTTGTGGTGGCTGCTTCAGCCACCGTCGGGCGCCGCCGGCGCTTCGGATCTCTCCCCGGACCTGAGCGGTAGTGAGGGCCGAGATGGCGGCGCCGAGGGCGGGGCCCTCGCCGCAGTCCAGGATATCCGCCACTTCGTCGGCTTCGAGCAAAGGCGTCGGACGCACCAGGTTCGCGCCGTGCCGGGTCCATTGCGTCCACCATCGGCGCCATCGGTCGACGGATGAGGAATCGGGGCTGTGGATCGCGGCTGCGGCGGCCAGGAGAGTCGGAAAGGCATCGCCCGCAATGTGGATGATCTGCCGCCGATCCGACGGTTCGGCGTCGACAGCGACAATGGCCCGCTCCAAAAGTGCTGCAGCACACGCCGCATATCTGCGCTGATGGCGGGGCCAACCGTAGTCCGTGACGGCGGCGTCTGACGGCCTGCCCCAGGCCATGAACAGCGGCACCAGTCGTGCGCTGTCGCCGGCGGCGTTCAGTGACGCCGGCACCGGATGGTCTGTTCCAGAGACCAACCTGGTGCAGGCCCGGGCGTTGTCGTGGAGCCAGTCGGAGTCGAGAGCGCACTCGGAGGGCGCCGCAAACCGAAGCAGCCCGAGGTCCAGGATGCTGTGGATGCCGCGTTCTGCCGCCGGACCTTGCAGGATTCGGAGGAGTTCCTGTCCGACTCTGGCGCGTGGAGCGTAGGACAACCGTGGTGCGAGCTCGCGAATCCAGTGTGCCGTCTGATGTTCGATCCGAAAGGACTCGAGCTGGGCGACGAACCGCGGTCCGCGGAGCAGACGGACCGGGTCGTCCTGGAGATTGCCTCGCGCCACGGCGGTGAGACGGCGACCTCGAAGGTCGTCCAGTCCTCCAATCCGGTCGATCAGCGGACCCCCCGGCAGCTCCCAGGCGAGAGCGTTGCACTTGAAGTCGCGGCGCAAAATGTCGTCGTCGAGGCTCAACGAGCCCAGCGGCCAAAGCTCCACCTTGAGGTTTGAAGTCTCGATCCGCCACACGCAGCGCGGCGGTCGGCCCAGCAGGTGGGGGCGAACTCCGAGGGCCTCGCCGAGGCGCTGTGCCGGCCCGGCCGCGTCATCGATGGAACCCAGCAACGAAAGGTCCAGGTCCGTACTGTCCCGACCGAGCAAGTGATCACGGAGGAAGCCACCGGCGAGATAGCCGCTGGGGCAGTCGAGCCCCTCCCACACGCGCCGGAGCAACGGATTTTCGTGGAGCTTCTCCACGGGGACGAGTGACATGGTCCTTCAAGGATAGTCCAGCATCCGCAGGATATGGTGTGTTCCCAAACACCGGAGCGACACGCACGGTCCCTATAATCGAATTGCGAATTGCGAATTGCGAATTGCGAATTTCGAGTTTCGAGTTTCGAGTTTCAAATTCTGCGCCTGTGGTGATAGGATCACCGGTCCCGCCGCGAGGTGGTGTGTCCCAGGCCCGAGGGTTTCGCCGGAATCTGAGCTGAACCCCGGTGAAATGAGCGGCCCACAGGAGGAATGCCATGACCGAAGAACGACTTCAGAAGATTATCGCCCGATCGGGTCTGTGTTCGCGGCGCGATGCGGAGAGAGCGATCCGTGAGGGCCGTGTGACGGTCAATGGTCACGAGGCATCGCTGGGGGATCGGGCGCGGACCGGTGTGGACCACATCAAGGTGGACGGCAAGGCAATCCGCACGCCGGAACCCCCCCGCTACATTTTGATCTACAAACCTCGACAGGTCATGACCACGTGTGACGATCCCGAGCAGCGGACCACGGTGATCGATCTGGTTCGGTCGGAGGTCCGCGAGCGGGTGTTTCCGGTTGGACGCCTCGACTACCACTCCGAGGGTCTGATTATCCTCACCAACGACGGCGAGTTTGCGGCGCGGGTGAGCCACCCGAGATACGGCGTGGTGCGCGAGTATATGGTGAAGGTCCGGGGAGAACTCGACGACGCAGCCCATCGCAGGCTCATGGCGGGCACCTCCGTCGAAGGCCGGCGGGTCATCCCGCGTCTCGCCCAGCGGGAATCGGGAACCCGGGGGGCGAATTCCTGGTGGCGAGTGCAGATTACGGAGGGGCGGACCCGCGAGGTGCGGGAGCTCTTCTTTCGCGCCGGACATCCGGTGCAGCGTTTGCGAAGGACCGCCATCGGTCCGATCCGCGATAACACCCTGAAGCCTGGGCAGTTTCGCCCCCTCACCGAGAGTGAGGTTCAGCTTCTGAAAGGGGGGCGGCCGGCCCGGTCCCGCACTCGAGGCCGGAAGCCGCCCGAGAAGAGCACGGCGGGGCGATCCGGGTCATCCAACAGACCCGGTGCCAGCCGGTCTCGTGATCGAAAATCGAAAAAACAACCTAAGTAATTTAAAATAAAAGCCTTATGGAAGATTGTTCAGCAATTTTCCATGATACAATCACGCGCTTGCTGGAGGTCGTGCGTGAGCGATTCCGAAAAACAACAGCCGCTCGAAACTCTCCTTGCCAACCGGCGGACCAAGCTGGATGGTCTGCGGGAGTTGGGTATCGATCCATTTCCGCAGCGGTTTCGCGGGTCGACGTCGGTGGCGGAGGTGCGCAACGAGTTTGACCCGATGTCCACGGAGGACCTGGATGCCGAACCTCCCCGGGTACGGGTCGGCGGGCGCATTCGGGCCATACGGGGCCACGGCAAGGTCTCGTTTGTGGACCTGTCGGAAGGTGAAGCCCAGATCCAGCTCTACCTGAAACGTGACGCACTCGACGAACTCGGCTGGAAGGTCTTCAAACTGACCGATCTTGGCGATGTCATTGGCGTTGACGGGTCGGTCTTCCGTACCCGGGCAGGTGAGCTCAGCATCGCGGTGGATGGTCTGGTGGTGTTGTCCAAGTCCCTCCGGCCTCTGCCGGAGAAATACCACGGGTTGGCCGACCGGGAAGCCCGTGCGCGCCAGCGGTACCTGGACCTCCTGGCCAACCCCGAATCTCGGCGGATCTTCGAGATCCGAAGCCGCGCGGTGTTGGAGATCCGTAAGTTCATGGAGGCGAGAGGGTTCATCGAAGTGGAGACGCCGATGATGCACCCGATCCCCGGTGGAGCCATCGCCCGCCCCTTCGTCACCCACCACAACACCCTGGACATGGACCTCTACCTCCGGATCGCCCCGGAGCTGTTTCTCAAGAAATTGATCGTCGGGGGGTTGGAGAAAGTCTACGAACTCAATCGCAACTTCCGCAACGAAGGCATCTCCACCCGGCACAACCCCGAGTTCACGATGCTCGAATTCTACTGGACATACGCCGACTACGAGATGCTGATGGACTTCACCGAGGAGCTCGTCACCACCGTCGCAGAGAAGACCGTCGGAACCCTCGATCTGGAGTGGGGCGATCACCGCATCAACCTGAAGAGGCCGTGGCGGCGGATGAGCCTCGCCGAGGCGGTGATGGCCTATTCCGATCTCACACCCGATGACCTCGCCACCCGCGAGCGGATGGAGAAGGCGGCGCGGAGGCTCGGGGTGGAGCGGATCGAGGAGCGATCGGACGGCAAGCTCCTCGAGGAACTCTACCAGGTCACCGCTGAGCCCCAGATGATGGATCCCGCGTTCATCACCAACTTCCCCAGGGACATTTCACCCTTTGCCAAATCCTGTCCCGACGATCCGTCGACGGTGGAGCGGTTTGAGTTGTTTGTGGGGGGTATGGAGGTGGCGAACGCGTTCACCGAACTCAACGATCCTGACGAACAACGGCGTCGGCTCGAGGAACAGGCCGCCGCCACCGGTGGCGAGGTGGACGAAGACTATGTCCGCGCCCTGGAGCATGGCATGCCCGCCACCGGTGGAGAGGGTATCGGGATCGACAGACTCATCATGCTGTTGACCAACCAAACCTCCATTCGCGATGTCATCCTGTTTCCGCTATTGCGACCGAGGGACTAGGGAAGCCCGGATGTTCGGTGGTCTTCGAAGTGGGAAGGCGCTCCGGCCGGAGCGCGCCGCGGTCGGATTTCGGCGTGCGACTGCGGTAACGGCGTCATCCTCCCGGCCTCCCGAGGCCCTCCGTTGTCCTCCTGTCCGGACATCGATTCGAAACATCGGACACCGGGAGCCCATCGGTGGGCGCTGAGCTCCACATCGCGCATCGTTACCTCTTGGGGCTGCGCCGTCGTACCCATGTGGCCACCGTGACCCTGATCTCGCTGATCGGTTTGGCGCTGGGTGTGCTCGCCCTGGTGGTGACCCTGTCGCTGCTCGAGGGGTTCCAGTCGGGAATTCGCGAGGAGCTGGTGACCCGTGCGACTCATGTGCGTCTGACACCGGCCACCGGGCGACGGCTTGCCGATCCCGAAACCTTGGCGTCGGTCTTGCAAGCGACGGTCGGCGATGTGGAGATGGTGCAGGTTGTGTCCGGAACAGGGCTGGTGTCGTCCCCATACGGTGCCGTTCCGGCATCGGTGGTTGGCCGTTCCGATGCCGCCGTGGCATCGTTGGACCAGATTCTCGCATCGCGGCTCGGTGCCGCGGTTGGAGACCGGGTGCAGGTGATTTCTCCACGGCGTCGATTGACCCCGATGGGCCTGCTGCCGGTGAGGGTGCAGGTCGAGGTCACCCACATTCGGCGACCGGATCCCGGCGCGGAATCGGGGGCGATTCGCCTGCCGCTGGCGGCCGCACAACGGTTGTTCTGGGGAGAGCCGGCCGTGGAGGCCATCGAGTTGCGCGATCCAGGCGACCCGTGGAACCTGGCCGATCGGGTGCGCAGCGGATTGGGTGACCGGGCTTCCGAGCTGCGGGTCGAAGGGCTGGAAGAACTACACCGGCCATTGCTGGTGGCGCTGGCTTTGGAAAGGGTGATGATCTTTGTCGCCGTCGGCCTGATGCTGGTGGTGGCGGCCCTCAATCTGCTGTGCAACGTTGCCATGGTTGCCGCCGAGAAGCGCACCGATCTCGCGGTGCTCGCCGGTCTCGGGATGACCCCGTCGTCACTGCGCAGGCTGTTCCTGCTGATTGGGGTCGGCATCGGCTTGGTGGGTTCCGTCATGGGCGCGACGCTGGGGTCGGTGTTGGCCGTCGTCCTCGATGTGACCGAAGCTCTGCCGTTACCGCGAGGGGTTTTTGTCAGGTCCTCGGTGCCGTTCGACGTGGATCCTCAGATGGTGGCCATGGTGTTGGCGGTGGCCCTGGCTCTGTCAGCTGCGGCGGCCTGGCTGCCGTCGCGGTTGGTGGCCCGCCGCGAGCCGGCGGAGGGACTGCGTTATGAGTGACAGTCCCATGGTACGACTGGAATCCGTGACCAAGGGCTATGGTTCGGAGGTGACCAGGGTCGACGTGTTGCACGACCTCGATCTGGAGGTCGCCAGGGGCGAGCTGTTGGCTGTGATCGGTCCGTCCGGGGTGGGCAAGAGCACGCTGCTCCACGTGGTGGGACTTCTGGATCGGCCAGAGTCCGGCGCTGTGGAACTCGACGGCGAAGGGGTTGGCGTCCTGGACGGTGAGGCCAGGGCCGGGCTCCGCAACCGCCTGATCGGGTTCGTCTTCCAACACCACCATCTGCTCGATGAGCTCGACGCTCTGGACAATATCGCCCTGCCGCTGCGGATCGGTGGTTGGTCGGCCCGCCGAGCGAGGGGCCGTGCCGGGGAACTGATCAATATGGTTGGGCTTGATGACCGTGCCCGTCATTTTCCGGACCAGTTGTCGGGTGGCGAGCAGCAGCGCGTCGCGGTGGCCCGGGCCTTGGCGGCCGAACCCAGGCTCCTGCTCGCCGACGAGCCAACCGGAAACCTCGACTATTCCAATGCCGAACAGGTGTTCGCGCTGTTTCAGAGCCTTCATTTGAAGGCCGGTTTGACATCAATTATAGTGACCCACAACGAGGCCATGGCTCGCAGGTGCGATCGGGTCTTTCGGCTCGCGCCACCGGGTGAAGTTTCCGAATATGTTTGAGAGATTCAACGAACACGTCAGGCGAAGCCTGTTCTTCGCCCGCTACGAAGCAAGTCGGTCGTCGAGCCGCGCCATCGGCTCCGAACACCTGCTTCTGGGAATGCTGCGCGAGGCGGACCCGGTGATGGTGGAGCTCCTCGAACGTGTCGGGGCTCACGCCAAGGAACTGCGCGATGAGCTGCTGGGCAGTCATGTGGCCCTGGAGCGGGTCAGTACGTCGCCCGATCTTCCCCTGGCAGAGGAGACCAAGAAGGCGCTCGCGTTCGCGGTACATGAGGCCGAGAGCATGGGCCACACCTCGGTCGGGACCGAACACCTGCTGCTCGGTCTCCTGCGGGTCGAGGAGAGCCCCGCGGCCCGGTACTTGAATGCCCACGCCTTCGATCTCTTCGAACTGCGCGAGGAGGTGGTTCGTTTTGGTCGCGAGGCTGAAGCCGAGGCCACATCGCAGGCCACTCCCCACATCAGCGAGTACGCAAGGGATCTGACGCTGATGGCCGCAGAAGGCGAGTTCGATCCCCTGATCGGGCGTGACGCGGAGGTGGAACGGGTCATCCAGATCCTGTGTCGTCGCACAAAGAACAACCCGCTTCTCCTGGGTGACGCAGGCGTGGGCAAGACCGCCATCGTCGAGGGGTTGGCGACCCGCATCGCGGACGGCAACGTGCCGGCCCTGCTCGCAAGCCGCCGAATCCTGGCTCTCGATTTGTCGCTGCTCGTGGCGGGGACCAAGTACCGTGGGCAGTTCGAGGAGAGGCTCAAGGGGTTCCTCAAGGAACTTCAGGAGCACCGGGGCATCATAATATTCATCGACGAAATCCACTCCCTGATCGGCACCGGGTCGGCGGAGGGTTCGCTCGACGCGGCCAATATTCTCAAACCCGCGCTGTCCCGAGGAGAAATTACCTGCATCGGCGCGACGACAATGCGCGAGTACCGCAAGTACGTGGAGAAGGACCGCGCGCTGTCTCGGCGATTTCAGGGAATCACCGTGCGTCAGCCCACCGAGGACGAGACCATGGAGATCCTCCGCGGGGTTCAATCGCGCTACGAGGAGTTTCACGGCGTCCGATACTCCGAGGAGGCGATTCGAACCGCGGTCGGACATGCGGGCCGTTACATCACCGATCGCGCGTTCCCGGACAAGGCCATCGATGTGATCGACGAGGCAGGGGCCCGCGTCAAGTTGCGGGTGGTCTCGTCGACGTCCTCTCTGCGGCAGGTCCAGGCCGAAATCCGGCGGGTCGTGAGTCGAATGAAGGAAGCCATCTCCCGCAAGGAGTTCGAACAGGCCGTAGAACTCCGGGAGGAGGAACTGCGACTCCGTGAAGAACTCGAGATGCTCGAGGAGACTCACGCCGCCGATCCGCCCGAAGCGGTCGTAGTCGAGCGCCCGGACATCGAAGACGTCGTTTCGTCGTGGACCGGGGTTCCGGTGACGGCCCTGAAAGAGGACGAGGCCGAACGCCTGCAACGGATGGAGGAGATCCTCCGTCGTCGCGTGGTCGGCCAGGATGAGTCGATTCATGCGCTGGCGCGGGCCATCCGGAGGAGCCGGCTTGGCGTGACCAGTCCGTTCCGACCCATCGGTTCGTTCATTTTTCTCGGTCCGTCGGGAGTTGGCAAAACCGAAGTCGCGCGACAGCTTGCGAGATTCCTGTTCCAGGATCCGCGGCGACTGGTCCGTTTCGACATGTCGGAATACATGGAGAAACACACCGTCTCGAGGCTTGTGGGATCACCTCCCGGATACGTGGGATTCGAGGAGGGCGGTCAGCTGTCGGAGCAGGTACGGCGCAATCCCTATTCGGTGATCCTGCTCGACGAGATCGAGAAGGCCCACCCGGATATCTACAACCTTTTGCTTCAGGTCCTGGAGGATGGCCGTCTCACCGATAACTACGGCAATCTGGTGGATTTCACCAACACCTTGATCATCATGACCTCCAACCTGGGGAGCCGGGATATCGTCGATGACGACAGGGTCGGCTTCGCGTCGAAACATGAGGCGCTGGGGTCGGCGAGGATTCGGGAAATCGTGGATCGTCAGCTCCGCCGCCATTTTCCGCCGGAGTTCATCAATCGTCTCGATGATGTGATCGTCTTCGACGCGCTCACCGAGGAGAGCATGCTCGAGGTCGCCGGCATCCTGCTCAACGAGACATCGGAGACTCTCGCGCGGCAGCGGGTCGCTCTCCAATTCGACCCAGAGATTGCCCGCTGGTTGTCGGAAAAATGTGGTCTCGATTCCCAGGCCGGGGCACGGCCGCTCCGCCGATTGGTCAAACTCTGGATCGAGGATGCGGTTGCTGACTACTTGATCCTGAACCGATCGGATGGCGATGTCGTTCTCAACATTTCACTCGCCGACGGCGAGCCGGTGGTGGAGGCCGTCGAAACGGTCCCAGAGGGCAAGGAGATTTCGTGAGGACCCGCTTTCTCCTGACCCTGCTCATGATCGGTCTGTCGGTGCCTGCGTTGGCGCGGCAGGGCGCCCCCGTGGCGGTCGAAGCCCCAGTGATTGCCGATATCCAGGTGGAGGGTGGCGTGACCCTCACCGTGGACACTGTGGCCTACTACCTCGGGATTGAGCCTGGCGACCAACTGGATGCCGAACTTGTCTCGGAGGGTTTCCACCGGCTGTGGGATTCGGGCCTGTTCGAGGATCTTCAGATCGAGCTCGAGCAGACGGACGATGGTGAGGTCATCGTCTTCGTGGTGGTCGAGGAACGTCCCTTCGTCACGTCGGTGGAATTCGAGGGCAATAAGAAACTCAAGACAACCGACATCAAGGACCGCCTTGATGAGGAGGGGATTGAGATTCCACGGAACGTTCCGCTCAAGATGGCCGATCTGGGCAGGATTCAGTTGGCGGTCAAGGGCCTCTACGACGAAGACGGCTTCCGGTCGGCGTTGGTGGACTATCGCGTCGAGGACGTCAGCGCCAACAAACGCAAGGTGATCTATACCATCGACGAGGGTGGCAAGGTCAAGATCTCCGATATCGACTTCGTGGGGAACGAGATCTTCCCGGACAGCAAGCTCCAGGGCGCTCTGAAGAAGACCAAGGAGACGGGCCTCCTGCAGATGTTCGGGGACAAGACCATCTTCTCCGAAATCGCATGGGAGGAAGACCGGGACAGCCTTCGCAAATTCTACCTGGACCGCGGGTATATCGATATTAAAATCGGCAATCCACAGCTCGAGTTGAAGGCCAAGAATCCGGACGCCGAAACCCTCAAAAAGCAGGGCCATTATCTGGTCGTCACGATTCCCATCGAGGAGGGTCAGCCGTATACCATGGGTTCACTCAAACTCGAGGGGGCTGAGGTCTACAATGGCGAGCGGATGTTGGAGATGTTCGACGTCCAGGTGGGGGAGACCTACAGCAACAAGGCCGTCGAAGCCGGCATGGAGAAGGTCCGGGATCTCTACCACAACACCGGTTATCTGTACGCCTACACCAACCAGGTCTGGCAGCCGCGGGAGGACGAGGAACTGGTCGTCGACGTCGTGATCGACATCTTCGAAGGCGACCGTTTCTTGCTTGGTCGGTTGGAGTTCTCTGGCAATACAACGACCCGAGACAAGGTGCTCCGCCGTGAGTTCCGGATTCCGGAAGGTTCCCAAATGAGTATGGGGATCTTCCGGAGTTCGGTCTTCAAGGTGAACGCGCTGGGCTACTGGAAGTTGGAAGAGGAGCCGTTGGAGTTCGATTTCGACGACGAGGCCAAACGGGTCAACGTCACCGTCAAGGGCCAGGAGGTCGGACGCAACGACGTTCAGTTCGGCGCGGGCTACTCCGAGCTTGACGGGTTCTTCGTGCAGGGCCAGTTCAATACCCGCAATTTCCTCGGTCGGGGCAACTCTCTCGGCGTCTCCCTCCAGATCGGGCGGCGGTCCGATTACTACACGTTGTCCTATACCGAACCCTATTTTCTGGATCGACGGATCCTGCTGGGCGGCTCCATCTTCAGGACAAATCTGGACGCCATCGGTTTCTCTCGGGAAACCACCGGCGCCACGGTGACCATGGGTCGGGGTCTCACCACCTTCAGCTCAGTCAGCGCCATACTGGCGTACGAGGACGTTTCTTCCCAGTTTGCTGTCACCAAGTCGGGTGGGGTCGGTGATCCCACCAACGGCCACATCCCCCCGATCGACTTTCCCCCCGTCGAGGCGGAACCGCTGGAACAGGCGACCGAGGAGTTTTCCGGCCGTACGACATCGGTGACGCCGTCCTATCTCATCGACAGCCGTGATGACCCGTTCGATCCGAATCGGGGCAAGCGGTTCAGAGCTGGACTCCGGTTTGCCGGCGGACCCCTCGGAGGTGACTTCGACTACATCCGGCCGAATGTGAGCTGGACCCACTGGCTTCCGCTGAACAAGAAGTTCACCTTCGCCTACCGGGGAGAGATCGGTAAGTTTTATCCATACGACGATTCGAGCATCCCGCAGTACGAGCGCTATCGGCTTGGCGGCGACCGGACCATCCGGGGATTCCCCTATTACACCATCCTGCCTCGGACCGCGCAGGGATTCTACTTCCTGACCCCGGGCGGATCGCGGATCGGCGGCGATCGGTACTGGCTTACAAACTTCGAGTTGCAATACAGAATCGGCGGCCCGGTCAAGCTGGTGGCCTTTTTCGACGCCGGCAACACCTATGTGGAGCAGCAGGGTTGGGACTTCGAGCTCTGGCGAAAGTCGGCGGGCTTGGAGATGAGGATCTTCCTGCCCATTTTCCAGGCGCCCATCCGGTTCATCTACGGTGTCAACCTCGATCCGTATCCGGACGAGGATCCCAGTGATTTTTCGTTTTCGATTGGGACGACGTTCTGATGGTCGTTCCACACCACAATCAGGAGGTTTGGAAATCATGAGACATGGAGCACTGATAATCGGAATCGCGGTTCTGCTCGTGGGATTGGCCCTTCCGGCCGCGGCCCAGACCAAAATCGCCGTGATCGATGTCCAGCGTGTCGTCTCGGAGTCGGATCCGGGCAAGGAGTCGCTCATCAGTCTGCAGAAGCTCCAGGAAGAGAAGATCGCCGCTGGTCAGACCCTTCAGGAGGAGTTCAACGCCATGCGTGAGCAAATCAACAGGCAGCGCATGACCCTGTCAGAGGAGAGGCTCGCCGAATTGACGCGGGCCATGGAAGACAAGGAAATCGCGCTGCGCCGATTCCAGGACGACGCCACCCGCGAGCTGGATGAGGCTCGCCGCGCAGCTCTAGGCCGGCTCGAAGAGCGGATCATGCCCGTGATCGACGAGGTCGGCAGAGAGCGCGGTTTGACGCTGATCTTCAACAAGTTCCAGTCCGGTCTCGTGTATGCCGATGAGGCGGTTGACA
Organism: uncultured Holophagae bacterium; assembly: GCA_963797055.1. GTDB lineage: Bacteria > Acidobacteriota > Thermoanaerobaculia > Thermoanaerobaculales > Sulfomarinibacteraceae > FEB-10. Next base: position 134,382 of record CAWCOD010000014.1, on the reverse strand, counting down.
TCACTGACGACGTCATTCGGCGGTTCAATACGGTTCAATGATGCGGCTGGACGAACTCGCTCGCCGGCTTGATGCGACTCTGGTCGGCGATTCCGACCTGACCATCGACGAGGTTCGCGCGCTGGCTGATGCCGGTCCGAGTCATCTGTCATTCCTCCACAACCCCAAGTATGTGGAACAGGCGCGGACGTCGGACGCGGCTGCAATCCTGGTCCGTGATGCCGAGCTGCTCCCAGGGCGCAATCTTCTGGTCTGTGATGAACCCTATCTGGCGCTCGCCCGAGCCCTTGAACTCATCCATCCAGCCGAAGATGTGGACCGTGGCGTGCACTCCTCGGCCGTGGTCGGCGAAGGGGCTCGAATCGGGGATGGTGTGGCCGTGGGTCCGTGCGCCGTGGTGGGGCGGGGGAGCAGTATCGGCGACGGTTCGATCATAGGAGCGGGTGTGGTGATCGGACGCGACGTGGAAATCGGCGACCGATGTCACCTCCATCCGCGTGTGGTGATCGAGGACCGTTGTCGGGTGGGTGATCGCTGCATCCTTCACGCGGGTGCGGTGGTCGGCTCCGACGGCTATGGTTTTGCGACCGTCGCCGGGGTTCACCACAAAGTCCCGCAAATCGGCATCGTGGTGATCGAGGATGATGTGGAGATCGGCGCCAACGTCTGCATCGACCGCGCCGCACTCGGTGTGACACGGGTAGGCCGGGGCACCAAGGTGGATAACCTGGTGCAGATCGCCCACAACGTGGAAATCGGCGAAGGCTGCCTCTTGGTGGCGCAGGTGGGGATCTCCGGTTCGACGACGATCGGAAGCCACGCGGTGTTCGCCGGACAGTCGGGATGCTCCGGTCATCTCAGTATTGGTGACCGCGTGGTGCTCGGTGCAAAGAGCGCTCTGTACAGAGACATGCCGGACGGTGCGGTGTGGACCGGCATCCCCGCCAGGCCGCACCGCGAATGGTTGAAGGCGACCGTCAACCTGCAACGGTTGGACGGTTTGCGTGAGAAAGTGAAGGACCTTGAACGCAAGGTCGCAGGAATTGAGTGTTGCGGTGGAGGGACACGAGGAATGAATGACATCGGCGACATCCTGGCCCTGATGCCGCACAGGTATCCGCTGCTGCTTCTGGATCGGGTGCTCGAGATGGACAAGCAGAGCATACGTGCGATCAAGAACGTCACCATCAACGAGCCGTTCTTCGTGGGACATTTTCCGGATCGCCCGGTGATGCCCGGCGTGCTTATCGTGGAATCCATGGCCCAGGCGGGCGGCTTTCTATTGCTGAGCCGGATCGGCGAGAAGGTCCGTAGGGGCAAGCTGGTCTTTTTTACCGGGATCGACAACTGCAGGTTTCGCAGGCCTGTGGTTCCGGGGGACCAATTGGTCCTCGAGGTGGAGGTCGTCAATGTCCGGTCGGCCTTTGCCAAGATGCGCGGCCGCGCGTTGGTCGACGGCGATGTGGCGTGCGAAGCGGATCTCATGTCCGCACTTGCGGAGGAGTGATGGCGATCGAAATCCACGAGACCGCAATTGTCGATTCCGACGCCGTGCTGGGCGACGGCGTCGTGGTCGGCGCCTACACTGTGATCGAAGCCGGCGTGGTGGTTGGCGCAGACTGTCATATCGGTCCCTTCTGCAGGCTGACCGGTTTGACGACCATCGGTACCGCCAACCACTTCGAGAGCCATTGTTCCATCGGTGCCCCCCCCCAGGATCTGAAATATTCGGGAGAACCGACCCGTCTCGAGATCGGCGACCACAACGTGTTCCGCGAGTTCGTGACCTTCCACCGCGGGACACCGGGCGGGGGTGGTGTGACCCGTGTGGGCAGCCACAGTCTGTTCATGGCCTACGTCCACGTGGCCCACGACTGCCAGGTGGGATCGCACACGATTTTCGCCAACGCAGCGACCCTTGCCGGTCACGTGGATGTGGAAGACCACGTGACCGTGGGGGCATTCACCGCTGTCCAGCAGTTCTCGCGGATCGGCACCCACGCCTTCATCGGCGGCTATACGGCTGCCGACCGAGACTGTCTGCCTTTCATGAAAACCGTCGGCGGCCGTCCGGCAAAGTGCTATGGTCCGAACACCATCGGGTTGGAGCGAAAGGGAATCTCCGAGGGAAGCCGACGGGCGCTGAAGCAGCTCTGGCGGTATCTCTATAGTCCGAAGTACAGCACCTCAGAGGCGCTCGACATGGCGCGCGAGGAATTCCCAGACGTGGACGAGGTGCGCGAGGTCATCCGGTTCATCGAGACGTCCAAACGGGGAGTCATCCTCGGGCGTGCCTGACATCGTTTCCGTAGCAGAGATCCCGGACGGCGTGCGTATCCGCGTACGCGTCAAGCCCTCCGCACGGGCGGACCGGCTGGTTGGCCCTCACGCCGGCGCGTTGAAGTTGGATGTGCGGGCTGTCCCGGAACGTGGCAAGGCCAACCACGCCGTGGTCAGAGTGGTTGCCGATGGTCTCGACGTCCGCAGGACTCAGGTGGAGGTCACGGCGGGACACGGCAGCCGGAACAAAACGGTGATCATTCATGGGCTGGGTGTGGGCGACGCCGTCAGCAGGCTGGAGGCCTTGGGGATTCCGGCCAAAGCTGGCAGCCTGCAGTGAGCAGTCGGCAGCAGCCCACCGCCCAGCCGATCGCAGATCCAAGCAAGTGCAGATGCAAGATGCAAGATCCAAGATCTCTCGCCCGCCCGGTGTGGGAAGTGTAGAGAGTGTCGAGGGTGTCGTGAGAGCGGCATCCCGAGCCCGAGCCCAGCCGGTGCCGTTACCGGCGAACGATGCTGGATGCTTGATCCCCCGGCGCCCAGCCAGATCCAAGACCAAGATCGCAAGATGCAAGATGCAGATCCAAGATCCCCCGCCCGCCCGGTGTGGGAAGTGTAGAGGTGTCGAGGGTGTCGTGAGAGCGGCATCCCGAGCCCGAGCCCGAGCCCGTTGCCGTTACCGGCGAACGATGCTGGATGCTTGATCCCCCGGCCGCCCGTTAGGGTGGGGGGGCTTTGTTCTTCTTCTTCGGTCTTCGATCGGTCGGATGGGCGGTGGTTAGAACCGGACGGCGCCGCCGAGACCGATGATCAGCGGATCGAGGTCCATGGGCGCCTCGGCGACACTGCCGTCCTGGCCGTCAAGCTCGACGTCAATCGACATGTCGATCCACTTGACGTCGAGGCTCAGGATCCAGGAACGGTTGAGCCGATACGCCAGACCCACCTGTCCCACGAAACCCCAACCCACATTGGATTTCACCTTTTCCACACCGATCGCCTCGGCGGCGGTGGTTGGATCCGAAGCGAAGAAATAGGCGGCGCTGACGCCGGCGCCAAGATATGGCTTCCATCGGTTCCAGAAGGGAAGCATGTAGTTGAAGGTGGCCGTGGTTTCGGCAATCCACAGCGAGCCGAGGTCGAGGCCGTCATAAATGCCGGATTCGACCGTGACATCGTGGGGCGACGCCGTGATCATCCACTCCACCCCCCAGTTCTGACCGAGCATGTAGGTCATGTCGTACTCGGCGAAGACGCTGGAGTCGATCCCTATGGTCGAGTCGCTTTCAAATATGGGGTCGGACGTGGCGTCAATGTCGATGCCAATGACCCGGAAACCGTACCTCCAGGTTCCCTGTTCCTGCGCGCCCACAGCACTGGCCCCCAGCAGCGCCAGCAGTAACCCCACAGCGACCGCGACCTGCCGTTGCATTTTCATCAGAACACCCGACCGATGCGCTCGAGCACCGTGGTTGGATCGCCGATCTCCTCGAGCAGTTCGATCGCGTTGCCACCGATGGCGCGGACAACCTCTACGGCCTTTGAAACCGATTTTCCGCCGGCGAGATACAGCGGCGAACCGTTGGGGTCGAGGTACAGGCCGTCCGGAGGTTCAGTTGCTGTCAGTCCCTCGTATCCCGAGGGTGGCTCATCGGCGCGAACCATCGCCCACACCTTTGGATCGAGATGAACGATATCCACTTTTTCATCTTCGAAGTCGCTCCGAAGGGTCTTCCACCCTTGCGCTTCGAGATGACCTTTCATCAACCATAGTCGGCTCATTCGCGGCCTCCTTCGGTGAATGATAGCGTTTTATGGAGTAGATTGTCAGCGGATCATCCGCATCGGCGGTCAGAATCGGGGGAGCCATGGTTCAGAAACTCGAGCCGGAAACGGGCGACCATCCGGCATGGTCGCTGTGGCAGAACGCGGAGGAGGAGATTCGGGTCGGCGTTTCCTCGTGTCTCCTCGGTCAGAAGGTGCGTTTCGATGGCGGTCACAAACACGACCGCTATCTCACAGGAGTTCTCGGCGACTGGGTGACGTGGGTGCCCGTCTGTCCCGAGATCGAAATCGGCCTCGGCATCCCCCGGCCTACCATCCGGCTCGAAGGAACCGCCGACAACGCCAGGCTGGTGGAGCCGAAGCAGGGCACCGACCTCACCGATTCAATGGTGGACTACTCACGAGGTCGGGTGGATGAGCTTCAAGAGGGCGGGCTCGACGGATATGTGCTCAAAAAGGGGTCGCCCTCGTGCGGCATGGAGAGGGTCAGGGTCTACGGCAAGGGAGGAATGCCGGCCCACAACGGAGTGGGGACATTCGCCAGGGTTCTGATGGATCGCTGGCCCGACCTTCCGGTGGAGGAGGAGGGACGTCTGAATGACCCACGGCTTCGTGAGAACTTTGTCGAACGGGTCTTCTGCAGAAACCGATGGCGGAACTTCGTCAGGAGGGGCGTCAGCAGACGACGGCTGGTGGATTTTCACACCGCCCATAAACTCCTCCTCAGGTCCCACAACGAGGCGGGGTATCGCCGTCTCGGTCAGATCGTTGCGTCGGCCGCCCGGGTGCCCGACGACGAGCTGTTCCGCCAGTACGAGCACGAGTTCTTCGAAACTCTGCGCTGGAAGACGAGTACCAAGCGACACACCAACGTCCTGTTCCACATCATGGGTTATCTCAAGCGGGTTCTCACACCAGGCGAGAAGCAGGAGATGGTGACTCTCATCGAGGACTTTCGTCAGGGTCTGGTTCCGCTGGTGGTTCCGGTGACGCTGCTGCGGCACCACGTCCATCGGCACGGGATCGACTATATGCTCGGTCAACTCTATCTCGAGCCCCATCCCAAGGAGTTGATGCTGCGGAACAGAGTCTGAGGTTCTTATCATTGCAGATTGCAGATTGCAGATTGCAGATTGCAGATTGCAGATTGCAGATTGCAGATTTCGGGATTTCAACATCTCACCCTCCCGGAACGGCGTGGTCTATTGTCTCCCTGCTCCCTGCTCCCTGCTCCCTGCTCCCTCTCCTTGGCGGGCGGGGCTCCAGCCTGCTCGAAACGTCGGATTCAGCCAGCGGTATCATTGGGTGTACGGGAATAGTGTGCTTCGGGTACAGAGGTAGTGGATTGATCGAGAGGAGGCGTCACGATGACGACGGTGTCCTCAACCGATACCGCGGTGGAAGATCTCGAACCGCAGAACACGGCCGCTATGGATGACCTTGACGATGGGCGGTCAGACCTGATCGACAAGGTCATGGCCAGGCTGACGCCGCGCCGCCAGTATCTGATCGACCGGAAGCGGCAGATGCGATCCGCCTTGCTGCTTGTGGTCGTGGTGCTGCTGTTGCTTCTCCCGCTGAACTACAGCCTCCACACGGTGAGGCAGCAGGAGTCGGTGACCATCCAATCATCGAACCCTGAGCTCGCACCCGTCATGCAGACCCGGGATCGGACCGAGCTCATTGTGGGTGTTCTGGCGTCGGTCATCATCCTTGCGGGTGTTTTCATCCTCACCATCATCGAGACTCATCGGACCGCAGGAGCCGCCTTTGCCATCGTCCGACGAATCGACGAGATTCGCGAGGGACAATACGGCACCCGGTTGACGCTGCGCGGAGGGGACAATCTCCGGGAGATCGAGGGGCCCTTCAACGCGATGATCAATGCGCTGAGAGATCGGTCCATCGAGGAGGCCGAAGTCCTTGACCGGCTTGCCGGAAGGGCGGAGGGAATCGTCGTGCCGTCGGAAGCGGAAGCCCTGGCTCAGAAGCTGCGCCGGATGGCGCGTCGGAAGCGTGAGATGGCCGGGACGGGCACAGCCCCCGACGCGCACATCAAAGAGTAACCGGCCGTAGAGCACTTCCCCCTTGGCCTCCGGGCGCGAACGATGACCGCACAGAGATCGAAGCGCGTGCTGAAATGCCATGCTGTTCGTCGATTGGTGGTGCCGCGCCGGCGCACTATACTGGCCGTCCCATGCCACATCGACTGACTCTCGAAACGAGTGATATTCCGCTCCACTTCGAGGTGGTTCGGCTCAGGTCTGTGATCGAGGCGAGTGGCTGGTTGGCGGCGGTGATCCTGACCACGATGGGCATCGGCCTGGCGGTGGACGCGGGCGGGTGGGTGGTGGAGTCCCTCGGAGTTGTCACGGCGGGATCCGCGGGTGTGGCGATTGTTGGCCTCGTGCGGTGTCGTCGATTCGAAACGGTCGTGAATCGGCGCTTCGTGAGCGGGCGCGCGGGTCCGCTGGTGGGTCGCCTGCCCCTGGGGATGGTCGTGGAGACGGCGGCGCGAGCCGCGACCTCCTGGCGCCGACTTTATTGTGATCGCGAGGTCGTGCTGCACGGGCCGGGAGGTGACCAGACGTTGACCCTGCCGAGCCGCGATCCGGAGGCCCTGATCGATGCCATCCGGACGGCCTCTGACGGCGCGACGTGAGGGCTGGAATCGGCACGGTGCTTGGGAGGATGGTGCGGGGCGGTCGCTTGACGCTTTTCATTTCAGCGCGCCCATCTTCCCTTGGCGCTCCCCGAGGTTGCCCCCTTAAACATTGTTGGGACCTCATGAGATGGCTATTTCAGCACGGTGGGTTCCAACAATGTTAAAGACGGCACGCCCGATCAACGCGCACAACCGGGTGATTGGGGGGACGTTTAACCTTCAGCTTTCAACTTTCAACTTTGGACTTTCGACTCTCTTGGATGGCACGCCCGCTCAACGCGCCTTCCTCCCTCCGGGTGGGTGGAGGAATCTGCAATCTGCAATCTGCAATCTGCAATCTGTAATCTGTAATCTGTAATCCAGAATTCGCAATTCGCAATTCGTAATGGGCGGGTGGGGGATCTCATACCCCCCACCCCATACCCGAGTGGTGGGGGCTGATTGCCATAGCGGCCGTATCCCGCTACCATGCCGCCGCGGTGTGGCTGCACACCCGAAGAACCAAACAACTACTGGCGGAGGTGGTCCATGCCCAACGGAATCGTCGCTATCCCGGATCCTATCAACGAGCCCATCAAGGCCTATGGACCGGGTTCCCCAGAGAAGGCATCTCTCAAGGCGAAGCTGGATGAAATGCTCGCCCAGGAGATCGAAATTCCGCTGGTCATCGGCGGCGAAGAGATCCGCACCGGAGACCTCGCCGAGGCAGTGTGTCCCCACGACCACGGCCACGTTCTGGGCCGCTACCACAAGGCCGGCCAGAAAGAAGTCGAGATGGCCGTCGAGGCGTCACAGCAGGCCTGGACCCAGTGGTCGGAGATGCCGTGGGAACACCGTGCTGCGGTGATGCTCAAGGCAGCCGAGCTGCTCGCCGGTCCCTGGCGGGACACGCTCAACGCCGCGTGCATGCTCAATCAATCCAAGACCGTCTACCAGGCGGAGATCGACTCGGCGTGCGAGTTGATCGATTTCTGGCGCTTCAACCCCTATTACATGAAGTTTATCTATGAGCAGCAGCCCGCAAGCGACCTGGGACACTGGGACTACGTGGAATATCGGGCCCTCGAGGGGTTCATCTTTGCAGTCACCCCGTTCAATTTCGCATCCATCGCGGGCAACCTGCCGACCGCGCCCGCGCTGATGGGGAACACCGTGCTCTGGAAACCGGCGTCGTCGGCGGTGTTCACAGCACACTGGCTGATGCAGCTCATAAAGGAAGCCGGTTTTCCACCTGGCGTCATCAACCTGATCCCGGGATCCGGCGGCGCTGTGGGCAATCCGGTCATGGCGAGCCCTCACCTCGCAGGGGTTCACTTCACCGGCTCGACACCGGTGTTCCAGGGTATGTGGCGAACAGTGGGCGACACCATAGCGTCCTATAGCACCTATCCCAGAATCGTTGGCGAAACCGGCGGCAAGGACTTCATCTTCGCCCACCCGTCCGCAGACCGCCAGGCCCTGGCAACGGCTATGGTGCGCGGCGCATTCGAGTACCAGGGCCAGAAATGTTCTGCCGCCTCGCGGGCCTATATCCCCAAATCCATGTGGCCGGAAATCAAGGACGCCGTCGTGGGCCAGATTTCTGAAATCCGCATGGGGTCGCCGCTCGACTTCCGCAATTTCATGTGCGCCGTGATCGACCGCGGCGCCTTCAAGGACATCACCGGTTACATCCAGTTCGCCAAGGATGCCCCGGACGCCGAGATCGTCGCCGGTGGCGAGTGGGACGATACCGAGGGCTTCTTCATCCAGCCCACGTTGGTCCAGACCACGAACCCGCGGTTCAAACTCATGGAGGACGAGATCTTCGGTCCGGTGCTCACGGTCTACGTCTATGACGACGGAGATCTCGATGCGACCCTCGAACTGTGCGACACCACCAGCCCCTACGCGCTTACCGGCGCGATCTTCTGCCAGGATCGGGCCGAGATCGTCCGCATGGCGAGCCGGCTTCGACACGCGGCCGGCAACTTCTACATCAACGATAAACCGACCGGCGCCGTCGTCGGCCAGCAGCCATTTGGCGGCTCACGGGCGTCGGGCACAAATGACAAGGCGGGTTCTTACCTCAATCTCATTCGTTGGACCTCGCAGCGGACCATCAAGGAGAATTTCGTGCCGCCAAAGCATTTCGCCTACCCTTTCATGGGTGAGGAGTAGGGCTAGGGAGCAGGGAGCAGGGAGCAGGGAGCAGGGAGCAGACCCCTCCCCATCCGCCCAATTCGGAATTCGGAATTCGAATCGCGAAATTCAAAATTCGAAATGTGAAATGTGAAATCCCCCGCCCACCCGAGATCGGGGCGAGGACTGAAATTCAAAATTGAGAATTGAGAACTGAGAATTCAAAGCCTCCGGTCCGCAGGCAGGACGCCTGCGCAACAAGATGCCTCCACCCGGTCCTTCAATTGCCTCTCGGTTAGACTGTTCTCCGGAACGCACGATGACGGATAACTTCATCTATCTGGACTACAACGCGACGACTCCGGTGGATCCGCGGGTGGCCGACGCCATGCGGCCTTACCTGACCGAAGGTTTCGGCAACCCGTCATCGGGCCACCGGCTTGGCCGTCACGCCCGGGCCGCCGTGGACGATGCCCGGGCTCGGGTGGCGTCCTGCCTCGGCTGCGATGCGGGTGAGGTGGTCTTCACCTCTGGCGGCTCGGAGTCGAACAATACAGCCATCACCGGCGTCGTGAACGCGCGAGGTGGTGGGCATGTGATCACCTCGGCGGTGGAACACCCGGCGGTGTTGGAAGTGGTTCTTGCGCTGGAGATGGAGGGTCGGATCGCGCTCAGTGTGGTCGGCGTGGATGATGAGGGCCGGGTTGATCCGACGACAGTGGAGCGAGCCATCAGGCCTGACACCGTGCTGGTCACCCTCATGCTCGCCAACAACGAAGTGGGAGCTCTGCAGCCGGTGAAAAAGGTCGCCGAGTTGTGTCGCGGTCGGGAGATTACGGTTCATACCGACGCCGCACAGGCGGTGGGCAAGATCCCCGTTGATGTGGCCGAATTGGGTGTGGACCTTCTCACCGTAGCGGGCCACAAACTCTACGCGCCCAAGGGAATTGGAGCACTCTATCTTCGCGACGGCGTGCCCATGGAGCCCTTGATTCGGGGGGCGGCCCACGAGCGGGGACGTCGAGCCGGAACCGAGAGCGTGCTGCTGGCGACCGGTCTGGGAAGAGCGTGCACGATCGTTCGGCAGGAGATCGCGGCTGAGGGGCCTCGTCTGATCGAATTGCGGGAACGTCTGGCCGCGAGGCTCAGGGCCGGTCTGCCCGACATGGTGGTCCACGGCCCGAGTGGCCGATTGCCCAACACCCTCAGCGTGGCCTTCCCCGGTGCCGATGCCAACCAACTCCTGGAACGTCTCGGCGATCGGGTGGCCGCCTCGGCCGGAGCTGCCTGTCACTCCAATCGAGTGGCGGTTTCCCACGTGCTCGCCGCCATGGGTGTGGACACCGACACCGCCCTGTCGACGATCCGGTTGTCGGTCGGGCGGTTCACCACCGAGGAGGAGGTGGACCGGGCAGCTGACGAGATTCTCAGAGAAGCAGATATCGCCGGTTGATCCTGATGATTGCACCGCCCGGCCTCCGCCTGTGGCGAATTTCGAATTCCGAGGCTGGGCTTGCCGAAACCGCCAATGCTCCTCCACCCGGGATTCCAAATGTGCCCAATCTGCAATCTGCAATCTGCAATCTACAATTTCCCATACCATTCACGCCGCTATCTCGATCGGCGTGTCGTTGGAGCTGATGTGCCTCGGCAGGTGGCCTTCGGGACCCGACGTATACTCGTCCGGTGACAACGACCTGCCCATGGTGCCGCGAACCGCTGGGATTCGGGCAACGAACGGCCGGCCGGTGTCCCCAATGCGATCGTCCACTCACCGACGAGGAGGGGCGAGAACTCAGGGCCATCGACCTGCGTTATGACCAGGTGGAGGTGCGGCTCTGGGAGCGATGGAAACGCCTGCTGCTTTTTGGTGGCCCGGTGGTGGTGGTGGTCCTTTTCGGTCTGCCGATGCTGCACCTGGGTGCGGTGGCCATGGCGCCGCTGTTCGCCCTGGTCCATTTGATCGTGGTCCGGGTGTACCTGCTCCGCGAGCCGCAGAGCCTGTTGGGGCCCCGGCGCCGGCTTTTTGTGCGCTGGCTCGGTCGCCTGGTCTTTCTGTGGGTCGGGGTTCCGGGGTATGCCATGGCCTCGGTACCCCTCGCAGGGCTGGTCCCCGGTCTGATCACCTACGGCGGTCTGACCACAGTGGCCTGGACGTACATCAGGTGGAGCCTCGCGGAGGAGCGGGACCGGGCGCCGCTGTCGGGCTGGGAGAAATGGCTGCTGATCGGATTGGTGACGATGTCCATCGTCGTTCTCGTGGTGTTGGTGGTGCTCGGAACGGCGGCCGGACTTTCGGTGGTCGCAGTGCAGAACTGGCTGGCAGCTGACTGATTGAAGAAGGAGTGACCAGTGACAAACTTGATGGCGATCATGTCCGCCTTCGGACTGGCATCGGGCGCAGGCGCCAAGGCGTTCATTCCGATTCTCGCCCTGGGCGGGTTCCATTACACGCCCTACTTCGAGCTGTCCGGCGGGTTTCGTTGGATTGCCGATCCTGTGGTGATGGTGATCCTGGCGATCCTGGTTGTCGTGGAGATCGCGGTGGACGCCCACCCGGACCTCGGCAGGTTTTCGGATCTGGCGTCCTATCTCCCCAAAGTGCTTGCGGGGTTCATCGGAGTCGCGGCGATGGTGGGAACCGTTGACGACAGCCTGATTGCGCTGGTGGGTTCGGGGGTGCTGGGCGCCGGGACTGCGGCCGGATTCCACAAACTTCGCAATTCGATTCGGAGCCCGTTTCGCGACTCCGCCGAAGATCTCCACGAAGGGGTGGGGAAGGCGGCGTCTTTGTCCGAGGCCGGCGTGTCAGCGGCCCTTTCGGGATCCGCTTTCTTGGTGCCACCGTTGTCCGCCCTGTTGGCCGTCGGCGTGGCCGGCGGTGCCGTGGCGGTGGGTCGTTCGGTGAACCTTCGACGGATTGAGTGCACCAGTTGCGGCGAGCCCATCCGCCAGGGCGCCCTGGTGTGTTTTCACTGCGGTCAGGAGCAGGCGAAATAGCCATCTCCCACCGTCCCGCGCGGTACGGTTTGGCCGTGCTACGATGGTTTTGTTCCATCAGGGAGGATTGTGAAATTCAAGGTCGGTGACAAGGTTGTGTACCCGAGCCAGGGCGTCTCGGTGGTTGAGACCATTGCAGACGAAGAGCTTGCCGGTACCATCATGTCGTGTTATCACCTGCGGCTCTTGACCACAGAATCCAAGGTCGTGGTCCCGGTGACCAATGTGGAACGGGTCGGCCTGCGGCCGCTCTCGGACCCAAAAGCGGTCAACCACGCCATGCGACGACTCCGAAACGCTGAGGCCGAGGATCCGAACAACTGGAAGGACCGCTACAAGGCCAATCTGGACCGGATCAAAACCGGCGATCTGGACGAGATTGTCGACGTATTGCTCTGTCTGGCTGATGTGGCGAGCCGCAAGACCCTCTCTTTCCGCGAGCGCAAAATGTTCGATCATGCTCGCCAGTTGTTGGTCTTCGAGGTCGCGGAAGTCCGTGACAAGCCGATCGAGAAGATCGAGCGCGATGTGGAGAAGGCCCTCAAAATCACCCTGGAACCTGCCGAGGACGACTGAGGTCTTCCGGGATCGGGGCCGCGCCCCCATGCCCGGATCGTGTTTGGTGGGTGGTCGGGTGATCAACCCCGGCCAGCCATTCGAGCGCCCGGGGCTAGTTGTGGGTGGTATTCTCGTCCTCTGGATATTGCCCGCGCGACACCCCCCTTGATCAGCGTGGGTCTGGAGGTCTGTGGATGACCGATGCGTGGGACGAGGGAGCGCGGGACGGCGGTCCCTGGTACACCAAACTCCATTGGCAGGTGCTTATTGCGCTGCTGGCCGGCGCCGTGTTCGGCCGCGTCGCGCCCTCGTTGGCGATGGGGATCGGATTCCTTGGAGATCTCTTTCTCCGGCTACTGAAGATGATCATCATTCCCCTGATCTTCACCTCGCTGGTCAGCGGAATCGCGAGCCTCGGTGACGCGCGGAGTGTCGGTCGGATCGGTGTCAGGACACTGATCTACTACACCCTGACGACCACGTTGGCCATTACCGTGGGTCTCACCCTGGTGAACCTGCTGCACCCCGGGAGGGGCCTCGATCTCGGAGTGAGCGCGGAGCTTCCCGAGGGTTTCTCAACCTCAACCCATTCATTGCCAGAGTTCCTCCTCAGGATGGTGCCCGACAACATCGTTTCCGCCATGGCGGCCGGCGACGTCCTGCCGGTCATCACCTTCGCCATCCTGTTCGGGCTGTTCATGACCCGGCTGAACGGTCCATCCGTCGATGCCGTACACCGGGTTGTGGATGGAGTGCTGGAGATCATCCAGGTCATGACCCTGGCCATCGTGCGGTTGGCCCCGGTGGGAATCTTCGCGCTGCTCGCCCGGGAGGTGGCGCGCAGTGGATTCGATGTGATCATTGCGCTGGGACCGTATTTTCTGACCGTCGGCGCAGGCCTCGCGATCCATGCTTTCGTGACCCTGCCGTTGATCCTGATCGTATTGGGTGCCCGCAATCCACTCCAGTACGGTCGACGGGTCCTGCCTGCTGTTGCGACGGCATTTTCCACGGCCTCGTCCTCGGCGACGCTCCCCCTGAGCATGGAGTGCGCGGAGCGAGAGGCCGGTATCCCAAAAGGGGTCTCGAGTTTCGTTTTGCCGCTGGGGGCCACCGTCAACATGGACGGGACTGCGTTGTACGAGGCCGTGGCGGCTCTGACCATCGCCCAGATGTATGGAGTGGACCTGGGACTCGGGCAGCAGGCGCTGGTCCTTCTGACCGCTCTTCTGGCCTCGGTGGGTGCTGCCGGTATACCCATGGCGGGTCTCGTTATGCTGGTGGTGGTCTTGCAGGCTGTCGGTCTTCCCCTGGAGGGGATCGCCACCATCATCGCGGTCGACAGGGTGCTCGACATGATGCGCACCGCAACCAATGTCTGGAGTGATCTCGTGGGCACCGCGGTCATCAGCCGTTTCGAAGGGGGTTCGTCATGAGGCGAGGTCTTTTGGTTCTCTTCTGTGTGGTAGTGGCTTCGATCGCCTCAGCATCGCAGCCGCTGGCCGACGGTCTCCGGGAGCAGATCGCGATCCATGAAGAGATGATGCGGCTGGACATGCTCGAGTTCGAGGATCAGCGGGCCCGCCTGCAGGAGGCCTGGGTCCGGGTGGAGCGCGGGTCCGCGGATCTGATGGCGGCCGAACAGCAGGGCGAGAGTTTGGAAAGCCTAACGCTCCGCGACGAAGATCTGCGGCGGGCCGAGGCGGAGTTGATGATGGAACTGTTCGCGAGCCAGAGGCTGCGGCGGGCCCTGCTCGAGAGCCAGGCGATGATCGCCGCCACCGAGGCCGAGATTCGGCGCCTCGAAGGTGAAGTCGGGCCGGTGGGAGATCCCATCACCGGGACCTGGACCGTGGTGCTGGAACCCGGTGGCCAGGAAGGGCTGATGTTCCTGCGTCTGGACGGTACCCTGATTCAGGGAACCTACAGGCTCTCGGGCGACTGGAGTGGATCCCTGCGGGGAACATACGTGGCCGGCAAGGTGAGACTCGAACGCGTCGATTCGCAGCTGGGGTTCGCGGCGATCATGTACGGGCGTCTTTCGGAACGCGGCCCCTCGCCCCGAATGGAGGGGAGTTGGGAAGCGACACAACTGGCGTCCGGTCTGCCATCGGGAGGAAACTGGGTGGCGGAACGCGAGGATGAACCGTCGGAGTAGAACGGCTCAGGAGGAGCCGTGGTGTTTTTGTGAAGCGAGGTGGCCGCGTTGCAGAGAATTCTTTTTGTCGTGATTGTGCTGTTCGTCCTGTGGCGACTGTTGTCCGCCCGTGGTCGTCGGCTGGGGGATGACGCCCCGAGCGCCGACAGCTACAGCAGGTTCTCGCCGCGTAAACGTCGCCGACGCCGAGATTGGGCGCGGGAAAGCAACGAGGGACCGGAGCGTCTGGTAGCGTGTGCTCACTGCGGGACCTTCGTGCCGGCTGAGCGGGCCCTGGCGGAGTCGTCGGGTGCCTCCTACTGCGGCCCGAGCTGCCGCGAGCGCGGTGAGTCGAAACCTCCGGATGTCCACTGACCGTCGGAGCCGGTGCCGGGGCGACTCCCCCGAGGCCGTGCGGTGAGCGCCGGCGGCCTGTTCGCCATTTCGGGTTCGCCGCTCGCCGATCGGATGCGGCCCAGGACGCTTGACGAGGTCGTTGGACAGCAGAAGCTGGCGGGCCCGCAGGGCGTACTGCGCGCTGTGCTGGCGAGCCCCGAACCGCAGTCCATGGTGTTCTGGGGCCCTCCGGGTACCGGGAAAACAACGCTGGCAAGGCTTTTCGCCGATGCGGCGGAGGCCGAGGTGGTTTCTTTTTCGGCGGTGTTGTCCGGGGTCAAGCAGGCGCGAGCCGTGATGGATGAGGCTCGTGAGCGGCTGCGGCTCACGGGTCGGCGGACCGTGCTTTTCGTGGATGAGATCCACCGTTTCAACCGTGCCCAGCAGGATGCTTTCCTGCCCTATGTGGAGGCGGGAGACGTGATCCTGGTGGGTGCCACCACCGAAAACCCTTCCTTCGAGCTCAACCGCGCGCTGCAGTCTCGAGTCCGGGTGTTCATCCTGGATCCCCTCACCGATTCCGAGCTGGTGGAGATCCTCGACCGTGCTATGACCGACTCGGAGCGGGGACTTGCAGGTTTGGAGCCGACCGTGGACGGCGATGCGGCAGCCCTGATCGCACGCGGTGCCGCTGGGGACGCGCGGCAGGCCCTCAACCACCTGGAGCTGGCGGTCAACGTGGCCGCTAGCGAGGGCCTTTCAACAGTGGATGAGGAACTGGTCACTCGCGTGGCTGGACGGGTGTCCGCTGTCTACGACAAGGGCCGGGAGGAGCACTTCAACCTGATCTCCGCCCTCCATAAATCGGTTCGGAATTCGGATCCCGACGCATCGATCTACTGGCTGGCGCGGATGCTGGAGGGTGGCGCGGATCCCAAATACGTGGCCCGTAGGCTGTTCCGGATGGCCTCCGAGGACATCGGGATGGCCGATCCGCGAGCCCTTCAGCAGGTAGCGGCGGCGGCCCGCGCCGTCGAGCACATGGGGATGCCGGAGTGCGAACTGGCGCTGGCTCAGGCTGTGGTCTACCTGGCGGTGGCGCCGAAGTCCAACGCTCTCTACCTGGGGTACGGCGCTGCGAAGAAAGAAGTACGGAACCGGCCGGGGCTCGGCATTCCCATGCAGATCCGCAACGCCCCAACGGTATTGATGAAATCGGTGGGCTATGGCGACGGCTATCGCTACGCCCACGATGAGCCCGGCGGCGTGGCCGACATGCGCTGCCTCCCGGAGGAGCTCGATGGCGTCCGATTTTATCGGCCCACCGAGCATGGCTGGGAGGCCCGGATTCGGGAGCGGCTCCGCGAGATCGAAGCCGCACGACGGAAGAAGTAGTCTCGCGCCGCCCGCGCCAACGAAACTGGTGTTGTAGCGCAGGCGGGACGCCCGCTCCACAATGACGTGCCGGCCCGCGCGTTCGCTTTGATTGACCGATTTCGATGCGCCCATCTCCCAGCCGCGCTGCCCGAGGGAGCCCGGTACCCACGTGTGCGGTAACGAACGGCTGGCTGACTCTCGGTGTCCCCGGACCGCACAAGCATGTACCCGGCACGCCCGCCCGTCGCGCCCCTCCCCACTCAGGCTGGTTCGGGGATCTTCGTTCTTTGATCTACGGGATGGTCCGGACGCAGAGGACGTGGGCGAGGCCCGCGTCCATCCAGGACCGGCCGCCGGCGGCGAGATCCAGGGTGATATGGCCGCGGTCCTCGGCCGGCGTCCGGGTCCAGAGGGAGGTGGCGTGGTCCGGATTCGACGCCACCAAATCGGCACCCATCGCCCGTTCGAGATCGTTGATCGTCGGCAGCTCCCAGTCAGAATAACCACCGGCGCTCAGCCCCGAGCAGTAGCGTTCGGCGTCCTCGTAGCTGAAGGCGCCGGCCGCCTGCGGGGGCCACATGAGACCGATTGCGGGGGCGGACACGATACCGGCCGGCAGGAGGGACGCATGGGCCCTCGGGGTGGGCGAGGGGATGGACTGGGGGCCGCCCGACCGACGCCGGTCGCGGTCGGCGATCCGGGTCTTGATCACTTCGAGGGACTTGGCTTTGGATGATCGGGGAGTGGGCGCCGTCGATCCGGGTGGCCCACCGGAGGGTCGGGACTCCGCGGCCGGCGGAGCCGGCGGATTGTCGCCGGACTCGTTGCCCTGGAAGCATGCGACGGTGGCCAGCGCGGCGACGGTCGCCACCAGTCGCACGAATCGAAATGAGCCGGGGCGGGCGGTCGGGAACATCATTGAGCTTCCCCATCATCGTCCTTGAAACCCTTGGCCAGTTGGCCTTCGCGGGCTTCAAAGATCGCCGCGGCGAGTTCGGCGTGGCCCTTCACCGCGAGGTGGTGATCGAGGAGCCAGAACAGTGGACCCGTAGCTTGCGCCAAGCGATCTACGGGATCGACCACGGCGATTCCTCGTTCCACGAGCCGGGCGCCGAGGGTCGACGTCATCATTCGGTTCAGGGGGTCGGTGGGGTCGAGGCCGAGGGCGTGTCCCACTCCGGCGAAGGTGCTCTCGTCCCGCTCCGGCTCCACATCGTGCATGGACGGCAACAGCACCACCGTGAATCCGATGCCGTGTTCCGTGCACAGGGCGCCGGCCTGTTCGCAGGCGTCTGCGGTGATCTCGATGGCCGGGTCGATGAGATCGGAAAAGGTCCGGAAGAACAGCAGTTGGTTGAATCCCTGACTCACCGCCGCGGCTGAAATGAAGTTGGCGTTTGCCAGGCGTTCCAGGTAGTCCGCCGGCCGTTCCGGGATGTGGATCTGACCACGAGCCCAGGCACCCGCGATGGCGTCCAGAAAGTCGTTGCCGGTGAAGATCACTATCACGAAATGGTCGAGATCGAGGTCAGAGAATCGCTGGAGAATCCCCAGGTAGTTTTGGGGTCCGAAGTGCCCGGTGCCGCCGTTGAGGACTTCGTAGGTGCTCGCGGGATGGGCAGCGGCGAGCAGGGCTTCGAGCCGCGCGGCCACCGACTCGGAGTTGTAGACCACGCCGTCGGTGTGGGAATCACCGGTGATGAGGATGCGAACGGTTCCTGGCGCCTTGTCCGGATCAGTCGCGGTGTCGCGGCGAAAACCCAGGTCATTGGTCTTCAGCACGATCTCACCGAGCTCGTGCTCCGGCCAGGCCATGGTGCGCACCGTGTCGGGGCGGTGGAGGTGGCCCGCCACCTCGTCGATGACGTAGTACTCGGCCTGGGACGGGGGGAACGGAGTCAACTCGGTCCGTTGATCGATCTGGGGTCTGCTTCGCCAGAAGACAAAGGCGGCGATGATGACGATGGCCGACACCACCAGCAGCGTGACGAACACGCCGTAGGGTCCAATAGACCTCCGCCACCACCGCGCCATGACCGGTTTCGCCCTCCGTCAATACCCAGCAACTGTTTGACAACGCTGGAGAAAGCTCGCGCATCCAGAGTTTAGCATTGCGGTCGGCGGTGATATCAGGAGCGAGTCGAGATGGCGTGGACCTTCATGTGAATTCGAAATTCGAAATGCGAAGTCCGGCCCGCGCGGAGTTGTCGCAGAGCTCCAATCCCGAGGGTTGTAGCGCAGCCGTCTCGGCTGCAATCACCTCGGGTCGAAGATCAAAGAACGAAGAACGAAGAGCCCCCGCCCACCCCCCCGCCATGTCCTTTCGGGTGGGGGGGTTCTTGGATCTTTGTTCTTCGTTCTTCGATCGGCCATCCAGGCCGGAGGCCTGCGCCACAACGGCCTTCCAGGTGGGCCTGAACCCTGAATCCTGCACCGGGAACGGGTTCGGGCTCGGGCTTGGGCCTGAGGACCTCAGGACCCCAGGGCCCGAGGGCATCCGGACGGGCGGGGGATCTCGCATCTCGTATCTGTTTGGGCGGGCGGGGAGCATGCTACTGTTCCCGAGATGAAAATCGGCCGCTGGTTTCTTCTCGCCGTCGCACTCGGCGCCACCGCCGTTGGTTGCGGATACCACCTGGTGGGTACCGCCAGCACCATCCCCGAGGACGTACAAACACTGTACCTCGCGCGGTTCCAAAATCAGACCGAGTGGGCGGACATGGACCAGCGACTGCTCGAAGCCCTGTCTCTGGAATGGGTCCGGCGGCGTCGGTTGACGCTGGTGGACGATCGAGCGGGTGCCGATCTCGCCCTCGAGGGGGTGATCCTCCGGGTGGCGGTGTCGCCGGTCAGTTTCGACGAGAACGGCCGAGCGACCGAGTACCAGATGACGCTCTCCACTTCGGTCAAACTTCTGGATATTCGCGGTGATGAACCCCGGCTCATGTGGCAGGATCTGGCGTTCTCCCGGCGGACCGCCTACCTGGTGGATCCCGATGCCGAGAATTACTTTGATCGCCAGTTTCTGGCCATGGACAGACTCGCAAAGGAGTACTCGTCGGCCCTGGTCAGCTCCGTCCTCGAAGGATTCTGAGGTCGCCCACAGGGAGCTGGTTGCCAGAGGCGATTTGGGTGAGTGGGAGCTTCCGCAATCTGCAATCTGTAATTTGTAATCTGCAATTCGCAATCCGGAACGGGTCGGTGGTCTGATAGGATCTGCCCATGCCGAGCCGCCTTCCCAGTCATGTTCGTGAACGCCTGACGCCGATCCGGATGGTCGTCCTCGATGTGGATGGCGTTCTCACCGACGGCAACCTCTACTACTCGTCACGGGGTGAAGAGGTCAAGCAGTTCTCGGTTCGCGACGGGCTCGCGATCCGGCTGCTGCTCGAGGCCGGGATTTCGGTGGCCATCATCACCGGCCGAAGATCGCAGGCCCTTACCATGCGCTGCGATGACCTCGGGATGGATCCCGATTTGGTGATCCAGGGAAGTCGACACAAGCGGGCGGACCTGGGGCGACTCATGGAACGGCTCGAATCTCACCAGCCCGGAGGTGGCGGTGATGGGAGATGATCTTCCGGACCTCCCCATGATCGAGATGGCCGGTTGTTCGGCGTGTCCCTCCGATGCGGCACCGGAGGTCATCGCCGCCAGCGACGTGGTGTGTGGCGCCCCGGGGGGTGGAGGTGCCGTGCGGGAGTTCGCAGAGTTGCTGCTCAAAGCGCAACGGCTGTGGCAGGAGCAGGTCGGTCGCTGGATCGGTCCGGAGGAGGCGTCGGAGTTCGACGAATCGTGAAGCAGTACCTCGATCTGCTGCAGGAGATCCTGGACAACGGCGTGGAGAAGACCGACCGAACCGGGACCGGAACCCTGAGTCGTTTCGGCTACAGAATCGATACGACCTGACGCGGGGATTCCCGCTGCTGACGACCAAAAAGCTCCATTTGAGGTCGATCATCCACGAGCTGCTGTGGTTTCTCGTCCGGGGACACAAATCTGAGCTACCTGCATGACAACAAAGTCAGAATCTGGGACGAATGGGCCGATGCCGACGGCAATCTGGGTCCGATCTACGGCTACCAATGGAGGTCCTGGCCGACCCCGGACGGCGGCCATGTGGATCAGATCGCCCAGGCGGTGGACACCATCATGACGACCCCTGACTCCAGACGGATCATTGTGAGTGCGTGGAACGTGGCCGACGTGGACCGAATGGCCCTGCCTCCGTGCCACGCCCTCTTTCAGTTCTGGGTCGCCGACGGAGGCCTGAGCTGCCAGCTCTACCAGCGCAGCGCCGATCGTGTTTCTCGGGGTTCCCTTCAACATTGCGTCGTATGCGCTATTGACGATGATGATGGCGCAGGTGTGCGGGCTCCAGGCGAGGGAGTTCGTCCACACCTTCGGCGACGTCCACCTCTATTTAAACCATCATCGAGCAGGCGCGGCTGCAGTTGACCAGAGAGCCGCGGCCGCTCCCCACCATGCGGCTCAACCCGGACGTGCGGTCGATCTTCGACTTCACCTACGAGGACTTTCACCCTGGAGAACTATGACCCCCACCCTCACATCAAGGCCCCGATTGCGGTCTGATCGACCTTTGTTGTTGTCGCTGATTGCCGCGGTCTCGGACAACGGCGTGATCGGACGGGACAACGACCTTCCGTGGCATTTGCCCGCGGATCTCAAACGATTCAAGAGCCTTACCACGGGTCACCATATGATCATGGGTCGGCGGACCTGGGACTCCATCGGGTGTCGACCGTTGCCCGGGCGACCGACGATCGTGGTCACCCGAGATCGAGCCTACCCGGCCGAACGGGCGAAGGTCGCTCACTCGATTCCTCAGGCTCTCGATCTGGTGGGTGATGACGACGAGGTATTCATCGCCGGCGGCGAGGCCATCTACCGTTTGGCAATGCCCGTAGCCGACCGGATCCATCTCACGCGTATCCACGCCGACTTCGACGGCGATACCCGTTTCCCGGATATCGAGGAGTCAGAGTGGCGGGCGGTGTGGGAGGAACGCCACGAGCCGGACGAGAGGAATCGGCACGCCTACACCTTCCTGATCTACGAGCGGCGTTGAGGTCGCCAATTCAGAATTGAGAACTCAAAATTCAAAATTCGGAGCGGCTAACCCGCACTTCTCACCGGGTTTCGTCACGAGGGCTAACGGACTTCGGTGCCGGGTGGGACGCTCTCGTCCACCGAGAGCAGGAACGGCTTGCCGTCCACCGAGGCGGCCAGGAGCATGCCGCGGCTTTCAACCCCCATGAGTTTTGCGGGCTTGAGGTTGGCGACCACGACGATGCGACGGCCGACGAGGTCTTCCGGTTCGTAACAATTCGGCGATGCCGGCCACCAGCTGTCGGAGTTCGGGTTCTCCGAGGTCGACCATGAGCCTTGACCAGTTTCTTTGACTTGGGCACCCGCTCTGCCTCGCGAATGATACCGACCACGAGCCTGGTTTCGAAGAACTGATCGATACTGAGTAAATTGTCTTCCGGTTCCGGGGTGGTCTCCACGGCGGTCTCCTTCAGATAGGCGGCGACGTCGATTCTCGGGAAAAGCGGCTCCGTTCGCACAAGTTCGGCGCCGGCGGGCAGCAGACCCCACCGGGTGGCGTCTGTTGAGATCCACGGGCAGGCCGGCTGCCCCCACCTGCTGACGGAGACGTTCTGCGATCGTGGGCATCACCGGCTCGATCAGCAACGAGGTAATGCGGAGGCTCTCCAGGGAAGCGTACAAGGTGGCCTCGAGCTCGGGACGCGCAGCATCGCCCTGTTTGGCGAGAGCCCAGGGTTGGCGTTCCTGGATGAAGCTGTTGATCGATGCCAGGAGCTGCCAGACCGCTTCGAGGGCGCGGTGGGGTTCGAGGGAGGCCATCCTTCGGTGGTATTCTTCGACCGTTCTCGCCGTAGCCTCCGGGATCGGGCCGTCGGTGGACGGGGCCGGAACCCTGCCTCCCAGAGAGCGTCCGACCATGGCCGACGTTCGCGACGCAGTGTTGCCCAAGGTGTTGGCGAGATCGGCGTTGAAACGCTCCACGAAGGCCTCGTCGGAGAAACTCGAATCCTGGCCGAAGGCCATCTCCCGGGCGAGAAAGTACCGAAGAGCGTCAGCTCCGAATCGTTCCATGAGACGGTCCGGCCGGACCACATTACCGATGGACTTGGACATCTTGGCGTCGTCACGCAACCACCAGCCGTGACCGAAGACCTGCCGCGGCAGCGGGAGACCGGCGGACATCAGGAAGGCCGGCCAGTAGACGCAGTGGAAGCGCAGGATGTCCTTGCCCACGAGATGGAGGCTGGCCGGCCAGAACTCTCCGAAGGCGCCGTCATCGTCGGAGCCGAAACCAAGCGCCGAGATGTAGTTGGTGAGGGCGTCGAGCCAGACGTAGACCACGTGGTCGTCATCCCCTGGGTAGGGGATGCCCCACTTGAGGGAGGCCCGAGAGATCGACAGGTCCCGGAGCCCAGACTCCACAAAACTCACCACCTCGTTGAGGCGAGTCTGCGGTCGAATGCACTCCGGGTTGGACCGATACCAGTCCAACAACCGGTCCTGGAATGCCGACAGTCGGAAGAAGTAGCTCGGCTCGGCAAGGCGCTCCACCGCGTACCCTGTTGCGGTGTCGTGACCGTCCTCAACTTGGGAGTCGGGGATGAACGCCTCCTCGCCCGCGCTGTACCAGCCCTCGTATTCCCCCTTGTAGATATCTCCGGCCTCATCGATCCGGCGGATGATTTCCTCCACACCCCTGGTGTGACGCGGCTCCGTGGTGCGGATGAAATCGTCGTTGGAGATTTCAAGGTCGCGCCACAGTTGGTGATAGCGCTCGACCACGCGATCAGCGAGTTCGATGGGTTCAATGCCCTGGTCCCGCGCCGAGCGTGCGATCTTCTGGCCGTGCTCGTCGGTGCCGGTGAGAAAGTGGACGTTGGCGCCCCGCATTCGGTGGTACCGAGCGAAGAGGTCGGCCATGGCGGTGGTGTAGATATGCCCGATATGGGGCATGTCGTTCACGTAGTAGATGGGTGTGGTGATATAGAAATTTTCGGACACGATGCCTCCACAAGCCTCGACGAATGCGAAGGATAACATCTTCGGTGAAGGAAAACTGGCGCTTGGGCTGCGCTGGGATTGCAGATTACAGATTACAGATTTCAGATTACATATTGGCCGCTGAGCCCAGAGCTGAAATCCACGGTTTGAGATTCGAAATGGGTGGATGGGCGGGGGAGATGTGACCGGGGGCACAGAACCCGCCGCCCCGCCAGGCGACATTTGGCACAGAACCCATCAATCCCCGGCGGGTGAGCCGATCGGTTCAGGGGCCCCGCCCGGGAGGCGGCGAAAGGAACCGGAACATGGCGGTCAGATCACGTCGGCTTCGTCTGCTCGAGAGTCTCCGCGCAACGTTGAGCGAAAAGCTCCACTCGAAGGTCTTTCACGTGGCGCGATCCTGTGGCCGACACGCACCTGAGAACACCAGCGCCATCTACGCCATGGCCGCCGCGGCCACGCCCGACCTGCTCGACCAATTACTGCTGGTCCACCATCGAGTTCACGAGGAGCAGGAAGGACTCCAGGGGCTCGAACCGGTTCCCATGGACGACATGGAGCGCAAGCGCATGCTGTCGGCCGTGCGGGCGACTGTGGATCGGGCAGCGCACAGGCTGAGGGCCTGAGCCGGGCGCTGGCGGTCAGGGCCCGCCCAGGCGACCGCGGATCGTCAACTGGACAGAGCGTCCGGGCGCGAGCATGGCGTCTTCATCGGCAGAAGCCAGGTACGCCCTGTTGAGCAGATTCCTGCCGAGGAGCTGGAGTTCGAGGGCGGCGGACAACCGGTAGCCGACGGTGGCGTCCAGTACTCCATATCCGGCGATCTCCTGCTCGGTGGGTCCCGGGCGATCGTCCCTCCCGTAGGCCGCCGCACGGACCATCCACCACCACCGCCCAGGCGCGCCGGAACGGAGCACGAGAAACCCGCCGGGCGGCGGGACATCGTCCGATGGCGACCCGTCGTCCACGACCTCGCCCCGGATCCACTGGAGTCCTCCTTCGAGCTGGAGAGTCTGAGTCAGGGTCAATGAGCCCTCGACCTCTACGCCTTCAACTTCGCCCTGGCCACGATTGCGAAAGAAGAATTCGTCACCGATCCGGTAGCGTTCGATGAGGTCGTCGATGAGGTAGAAATAGGCGTATCCCGCCACCTTCCATCGCTGTCGGCCGTAGCGAACGGCAAGATCGAGCTGTCGGCTGGTTTCGGGCATGAGATCCGGATTGCCGGTGATGGTTCCGCGGCCCGTCTGGCCACGGTAGAACCGGTCCGACAATAGGGCGTCCCGGAATCCCCTCGCCGCCTGGAACGATATTTCAAGGTCCCGTCCGACGTGCCACTGGACGGCGAGGAAACCGGACAGCCCGGCATTGGTCACTTGATCGTCGCCAAAGTAGCCGCCCTCGTTCTGAGCGCGGACCCAGTCGCCTCTGAGACCCGCGGCCAAACCCCACCGCTGCCAGTCGCGATTCAAAGCCGTGAAAAGGCCGAGGTCGTCTCGCCTCGCGGATTCCACGGGCACCTGGGTCTGAAGCTCATCGGGACTGCCGTCGGCAGCATACCGGGTGTCGGTTTCGGTGGCATGCAGATCAAAGCGCCCGTAGCCGTTGGCACCGATCACCCAACGTGCCGAACCGAGACCGCGTTCGGCCTCGAATCTCAGCTCGTAGTCCTGGGCGGTGACGTCCGACTCCGTCACCGACCGGGGGCTCACATCGGTGGCGCGGCGATCCTTGGCCAGCACCAGTTGGTAGCTGTCCCAGGCGAGGCTGGCGGAGAGGCGTGACCACTGCCCGGGCCCCGGCCGCTCGAAGGCCAGATTGAGACGGTGCGAATCCTCCTCCGGGTAGAAGACCCGCACGAGATCCGAGTCGGGAGCGGGTTTGCCCACATCGCGTGCCAGGTCGGTACGCCAGCCGACGCGGAGGATACCCGGGCCCAGCCCTGTTTGGTACCCGGCACGGAAGCCGTAGTCCGTGGCCTGCGAGTTCTGGACCGTTCCCTCCGGGCTACTGTAGTCGCCGTAGTCGCGGTACTGCGCGCCGAGGAGGACGCCGCCCCCGGCCAAGGGGGTCGCGACCTCGGCGGCGACACCAAATTCGTCGGCCAGGGTTCCTGCCATGACTTCACAGAGCAGTCGGAGATCGGCGTCGGGACTCGGCATCCTCGATCGGGCCCGAATGATCCCTCCCAATGCGTCCGACCCGTAGGCCACGGATCCCGGGCCACGCACCACTTCCACTTCCTCAACCGTCACCGGGTTCAGGAAGGTGGCGGAAGGGCCGGCGCGTCGTTCGGTGCTGACGCGGGCGTCGTCCAACACCACCAACGTGCGGTGTTTGGGGAGTCCCCGGAGGCCAGGCACCACCGCCTGGCCGTCACCGGTCGTGCCCGCTCCGGGCACGTTTTCCAAGGCCTGGGTCAGACGGACTGGGCGCCTCTCCTTGAGGTCGCTGTCACCGATGATCGTCGTCGCCACCGCGGGCGGCACCTCGAGATCCGGGATCACTCCGCTGACAACGGTCAGGGTTTCGCCCGCAGGTCTGACAGTTACCACCAAGAATCCGGTGTCGGGTATGGACTGGAACGTCACCGGTTTGAGGGCGACTCCGTCCGGTCGGGAAACCAGAAGGGTGAAGGGCGGCACCGGGTCCGGACTCAGGACGGCGCGTCCGTCCCGATCCGCCAACACCGACCCGCTGCGGCCGATCAGCAGGATATGGGAGCCCGCCATCGGCGTGCCGTTGGAGTCGACGACACGGATCTCGATCGCCGCGGACTGCAGCGCCGTGGCCAGGATGATGACGGTGAAGACAAGAAATCGTCGTGCCATATGTTTCGGCGGCGAGCCGCCGGCGAGTGAGACTAGCATAGCGGGCAGCGGGCAGCGGGCAGCGGGCAGCGGGCAGGGGGCAGGGAGTAGAGAGCCTCGTGGCCTCATGGCGTCATAGCCCCCAGCCTCACCGCCCCATAGCCATACGACGGTGACGTGGTTCCTTGACGCGCATTGGCCGCCGGAGTACGGTGCCAACATTGGAACGGTCGCTGCATTCAGCCGAGGGAAGCCGGTGCGAGTCCGGCGCGGCCCCCGCCACTGTGACCGGGGACGAAAACCGGGTGGAACCACTGTCGTTCGCGATGGGAAGGTCCGGTGAGTAGGTCGATCCGGGAGTCAGGAGACCTGCCGTTCCCCGAGAGAAACGGGAGGTTTCGATCGATGGAAAAGTCACACGAAACATCAAGACTCGCGGTTCTGGCTGTTCTTGTTGGGCTGTTCGCGGCTTCGCACGGGGCGGCCCAGAGCCCCGGACTTCCGTACCCGTCCTACAACCCGCCGGTTTCCTTCAAGGAGGAGATCACGGTCACCGCCACCGGTGAGGCCACGGATACGCAGGATGTGCCGGTTCCCACCACCGTCATCTCGCGGGTCGAGATGGACGACGCGCAGATGGACGAGGTCTCGGATGTGCTTCGCAGGGTTCCCGGAATGACCATCATGCGATCCGGGAACGAGGGAAAGGTCACCTCCGCATTCACCCGCGGAACCAATTCCACCCAGACCCTCGTGCTTTTCGACGGGGTTCGCCTGAACTCTCCCTCTTTTGGTGGGTATGACCTGAGTCTGCTCACCACCGCCGGTCTCGAGAGGGTCGAGGTGGCGCGCGGGCCGTACTCGGCCCTGTGGGGGGCCGACGCGATCGGAGGCGTCATCAACGCCATTCCGATGATTGGACACCCGGGATTCGAAGGGACGATCTTCGGCGAAGGTGGAGAGTCCGGGTGGCGCCGTTTCGAAGGGGATCTGAATTTCGGCACCGACCACTTCAACGTCTACCTGTCGGGACTCCACCGCGAGGGTGAGGGCGCACTCGAGAACGACGACTTCGAGACCCAGCAGGGGCTGCTCAACGTCGGCTGGAATTGGACAAACGGAAGCCGATTGTCCGTTGTTGCCCAGAATGTGGAGTCCAACACCGGAATTCCATTCGTCACTCCCGATGTGCCCACCCCCGAAAGGCGCCAGAATGCGGAGCAGCAAATGATCGCGGTGCCCTTTCGTTGGACGCTGAACAAGAAGTGGACGCTGCAACTCGTGGCCTCCGAGGTGACGCGGACCTTCGAATTCTCCGACCCGGAGGACCCCTGGGGATTGACCGAATCCACGACGAATGCCGACACTCGCGACGCCAGGTTGGCCAGCAATCATCTCATCGGCGCCCACACCTTCACCTGGGGTGGCGAGTGGCGAGAGGACGACGTCACCGAAATCTCCAACCTCGGCGAGACTCTCGACGGAGTCACCGACGAGGTTGTCAGCGCCTTCCTGCAGGACGTCTGGCAGGCGGGAGACAAGGTACGTCTGATACTCGGTGTTCGATATGACGACACCGAGACCTGGGGTTCGGAGGTTTCGCCGCGAGCCCATCTCGGCTGGAAGTTGTCCAGCTTCACCGAGTTGCGGGTCGGATACGGACGAGCCTTTCGCCAGCCTTCCCTGGGCGAACTGTACTTCCCGCTGTCGGGCAATCCCGATCTCGAACCCGAGACCTCCAATTCCTGGGAGATCGACGTGGTGATGACGCCCAAGGACGGCAGGAACCGGTGGCAGATCAACTATTTCAATACCGACCTGGACAATTTGATCGAGTTCGACTTTGCGAACTACACCAATGAGAACATTGGATCGGCGACCATCCAGGGCGTTGAGTTGGTGATGAACACCGCGCTGACACAAGATTTCTACCAGCTGGTCCAGGCGACGTGGCTCGACACCGAGGATGACCAGGGGCAGCAGCTTCTGCGTCGGCCCGAGTGGAGCGGAGCCTACACCCTGACGGGCTCGTTTTGGGATCGGGTGCGGGGTGACCTCACGGTGATCTACACCGGAGCACGATGGGATGTGGATCCCACGACCTTTGAACGGGTGGAAATTGGCGGCTTCGCCACCGTGGACCTCTCCATCGCCTGGCGGATGTACAAGGAGCTGGAGATCACCGCCCGCGCCATGAACCTGCTTGACCGGGACTATCAGGCCGTAAACGGCTACACGATGCCCGGGCGCCGATTCATTGGTGGGCTGCGGCTGACATTGTAGGTTCCGGTCGGTGACCGTTTGGGGTTGTGTTCCAGCAGTTCAGGTCTCCGACGACCATGCCGCAGCCATCGCGGTGGATCGCACACCCTCAGGGATAAGGGAGATGCCGTCGTGAAGGTAAATTTTGCGTGGTTGCTCATCACCGTGTGTGTTCTGGCGGGTTCTTCAGGGTGTGGTGGAGGAGCCCATCGGGAACCGGCCGATCTGGTGATGCGTGGGGGTGCGATCATCACCATGGATCAGGACCGACCGAAGGTCGAAGCGCTCGCGGCTCGCGGTCAGACCATCGTCGCGCTGGGCAGCGAGGCGGAGCTTCGATCGCTCATCGGACCGGACACCGAGGTGATCGAGCTCGACGGCGCGACTGCGGTTCCGGGCCTCATCGAGGCCCACGGGCACTTCCTTTCCATGGGTTGGTCCAAAATGCAGCTCGACCTTGGGGCGGCCTCGAGCTGGCAGGAAATCGTTGGGATGGTCGCCGATGCGGCCGCCAGTGCCGAACCCGGCGAGTGGATCTTCGGCCGCGGCTGGCACCAGGAGAAGTGGGACGAACTACCGGTCCCCTCCCTTGAGGGGCTGCCGTTACACGACGAGTTGAGCAGGGTCTCGCCGGACAATCCGGTGTTGCTGACCCACGCCAGTGGTCACGCCGCCATCGCAAACGCCGCAGCCATGGAGTTGGCCGGCATCGATGAAGCAACGGCGGATCCCGCGGGTGGTGAGATCGTACGTGACGCCGGCGGGAGGCCAATCGGTGTGCTGCGCGAGACCGCGGAGCAACTGGTTTCGGTCGTCGCCGACCGCCATCCAAGCGAGGCGACCCTGCGCCGGATGACCGAGTTGGCGACCGAGGAGTGCTTGATCAACGGCGTGACCTCCTTTCAGGACGCCGGGTCGAGCTTCGAGAGGGTGGCATTTCTTCGCACCATGGCGGAGGACTCCAAACTTGGCGTTCGGTTGTGGATCATGCTGTCCGACGACAACCAGACCCTGGCCGAACGGCTGCCGGGGTTCGGGGTGTATCGCGAAGGCGATGAGTACCTCACGGTTGGGGGCATCAAGCGCTGGGTGGATGGTGCCCTCGGCTCCCACGGCGCGTGGCTGCTCGAACCCTATACCGATTTGTCCACCAGCACCGGTCTCAACATCGTGACTCCGGAGGAACTCCGCGAGAGCGCGCGGCTGGCCGCCGAATATGGGCTTCAGCTCTGCTCCCACGCCATCGGCGACCGGGCGAACCGGGAGACCCTGGACGTCTACGCGGAGGTTCTTGAAACCGTGCCCAATGGGCGAGATCGCCGGTGGCGGGTCGAACACGCGCAGCATTTGCACCCTGACGACATCGGTCGCTTCGCCGAGCTGGGAGTGGTGGCAGCCATGCAGCCCATCCACTGCGTCTCCGATGGGCCCTGGGTCCCGGTGAGGCTTGGTGATGAGCGAGCGCAGCAGGGCGCCTACGTGTGGCGGGACCTTCTGGAGTCCGGGGCCGTGATCGCCAGCGGAACCGATGTGCCGGTGGAGGACGTGGATCCCATCGCGAACTTCCATGCCGCCGTGACCCGGCAAACGACCGACGGATCGGTCTTCTACCCAAACCAGCGGATGACCCGCGTCGAGGCGTTACGGTCCATGACCCGAGATGCTGCGTGGGCGGTCTTCGAGGAGGATCGGAAGGGCACCCTGGAGGTGGGGAAGCTGGCCGACATCACCGTTCTGTCCAACAACCCGCTCACCGTGCCGGAGCAGGAAATTCGCCAGACCGAAATCCTCTACACCGTCGTGGGCGGTGATGTGCGGTACCGAGCCCGTCCTTGACGTCCGTCACTCGAGATTCAGGACCCGGTACCGTAAGGTGGAGTGGATCGGCTGCTGAACGACAATGACCAGTTACACCCACACCTGCGGCTCCTGCGGTCTCGAGATGACCGTGCACGAGAGGTACTACGGGCGACAGCTCAGATGTCGGGAGTGCCGGGCGGAGTTTGTGGCCGAACCCGAGGGCCTTCCAGGGGACGGCGGCGATGCGGGCCGGGTGCCGCCCGACTACTCCCATACCTGCACCGCGTGCGGGTCGCAGATGACGGTGTACGAGCGTTATTACGGCAGGAGGTTGCATTGCACGGAGTGCGGTGAGGAGTTTGACGCCCGGGTGCCCGCGGCGGTGCCGCCACCGGCCGCCTCAGAGGAGTTGGCCGTCGCCCCGTCGCCGGACCTCCCAGAACCCGACCCGGAGCAGAGGTCCCGACGCCGGAGACGCCTGCTGGTGACGTTGGCGGCGCTCGTGGCGGTGGTTCTGCTGGTGTTGTGGCTCGGAGGCGATCGCGATGAGGGATTCGGCAGCTCACTGTTCAAGACCGAGAAGGGACGAACCCAGATCGGTGTGCTGGGCCGCGGGAGCGCCGACATCGTCATGGTAGCACTCGAGCGGGACGGCCTCGATGAGCTGATGGATCTGTCGAATGACGCCGCCTCACCTGTCCCGGACGAACTGCTCTCCTCGCCGAGATACCTTCAGGTCGCCGCGGGCACGAGAGTCCGGGTTCTGGAGCGGTCGCGGGGTGGTCGGACGAGGGTCCGGGTTCTGGACGGGCCGCAGAACAGCCGGATTGTGTGGGTGCCTCTGGCCTGGATCCAGTGACGGGATCGGGCAGGCCGGGCCGGTCTCCGTGCCCGTCCCCGAGGGTCAAATGCTCAAAGTCAAAAGTCGAAAGTTCTCCACCCTCCCTCCCGAGGAGTCGGCGCGTCGACCGGGCAACCTCGGGGAGCGCGGTTGGGAGATGGGCACCGTCGAAATCGGTACGGAGCACGAGATCGCAACATCTGCGGCGGTGCGTGCCACCGTCATGGGGAATTGGGAGGTCTTATGAAGCAGCTGGTGGCTGCGGTGGTTTGCGTAGTGTTGATCGGATGCAATGCATTCGACAATCCGCAGATGCGATCACGACAGCCCTACGACACGGGTGGGCCGGTTCGTCCGGAACAGGCGGCTTTCGACGTGTTGCACTACGATCTCTCGCTGCGGATCGATCCTGAGCAGCGGATCATCGCCGGCGAACTGGCCATGCGGGCCCTGGCATTGGAGCCGATGGATCGAGTGCTGCTCGATCTCGATCCGGTTTTCACCGTGACCGGCGCCTGGCAGGATCCCGATGTCGGGCGTCGGTCGGTGAATTTCGCTCAGCGGGGACCGGAGCTGTGGGTCGATCTCATCGATCCGGCGGACGCCGGCGACACGGTGGAAGTTGTGGTGGCCTATGGGGGCCAGCCTCGCGAGGCGCCCATGCCGCCGTGGGAGGGAGGTTTCAGCTGGGCCGAGACCGCCGAAGGTCTTCCCTGGGTAGGGGTATCGTGTCAGGTCGATGGCGCCGATGTGTGGTGGCCGTGTAAGGACCACCCGTCCGATGAGCCCGACGACGGCGTCGGCCTCCATTTCACAGTGCCCGAAGAGCTGACGGTGGTCTCCAACGGGCGGTTGGTTGGAGTGACCGACGAGGAGGACGGATGGCGGACCTTTCACTGGAGGGTGTCCACGCCCATCAATCTCTACGACGTGACGGTCAATGCGGCTCCCTTCATTGCCATCGAGACCCCATACAGCGACGTGCTGGGGGAGTCCCACCAGGTGACTTGGTGGGCCCTTCCCGAGTCGGTGGAGCGGGGGAGGGAACTGCTTGAAGAATTCGTGCTGCAGCTGCGATTCCTCGAAACAGAGCTGGGTCCCTACCCCTTCTGGGTGGATAAAGCCGCCGTCGTCCACACGCCCTACCTGGCCATGGAACACCAGACGGCCATTTCTCTGGGGCTCGACGGTGACATACGGCGGTCGGGATTCAGCTACATCCTGCTGCACGAGCTGACCCACGAATGGTGGGGGAACCTGGTCTCCGCCTCGGACTGGCGCGACTTCTGGCTCCACGAGGGTTTCGATGGATATATGGAGGCGCGATACGCCGAGTTCCTCGGCGGAGAGGCCGCGTATCACGACTACATGGATCGGTACTTCCGGCCCGGTGTGCTCAACCAACGCCCGGTGGCGCCATCGGATCCGAAGTGGATCCGAGAGGTCTTCGTCACCATCGAGGATGACCGGGGCGGTTTCGCGACCTGGGACGCCGACGCCTACCTCAAGGGAGCCTTGATACTCCACACCCTGCGATACCTTGTGGGTGATGAGGTGTTCGCCGATGTGCTCCGTCGTTGGGCCTATCCCGATCCGGCCACCGAGGGCGTGACCAACGGTGGACAGTGTCGGTCGGTGACCACCGAGCAGTTCCAAGCGCACGTGGAGACCATTTCCGGGATGGACCTCGGGTGGTTCTTCGACGTCTACCTTCGCCAGGCCGTGCTGCCGATCCTGGTGACGCGAAGAACGGACGAAGGTGTGGCACTGCTCTGGGAGAACCCGGGGGGCGGCCGGTTCCCCATGCCGGTGGAGATCCAAATCGGAGACGAGTTTTTGCAGCTCGACATGGCGGGGGGTGAAGCGACGGTTTCGATTCCGGCCGGCGTCGAACCCATCATCGATCCGCAGAACTGGATTCTCCGGCAATAAGAAACCGCGGCCCGAGGGCCGCGGTGGGTTTTGAGATGACAATTGTGAACGTGGTCGGAGTTACTCTACGTCAAAGCTCTGAAGCTCCACCGGGACCGGCTCGCCGCCGAATATCACATTGGATGAGAGTTCCGAATGCTCTTCGCTGGCGAAGCCCTCGAAGACAATGCTCGTGATGCCGCCCACGTCGGTGGAGTCGACCCCCCAGAAGGTACCCTCGGGACCGTCGGTCACGTTGGTGGAATCAAGCAACCCGCCCGGTCCGTAGACCGAAACGTTGTAGACCTGTCCTGGAGTGAGAGGGTTGACGAGGTCGAGGCCGGCTGCCCGCACCGCGGGGTTGAAGTTGAGCACCATGTCGTCGCCAAAGGAGTTGGGACCAACGAGCACGGCGGTGTTGCCAATCGCACCAGCTCCGAGGACCACCAACTCACCTGTGCCGCCGGTGACATTGACGACGTCGAGTTCGAGACCGGCGAGGATTCCGCCAGGTGCGAAACATGCGTTGTTGCTCGAGCTGTTGAAAGGTGGAGCGCAGGATACGATGCCGCCCGCTGCAACAAGGGTGTTCGACCAGTCTTCGGTGGGAAGACCCGGGAACGCGGCCTCGAACGACGCGCGATCGTTCCAGAACGCAAGCGCCTCGGTGGATCCGGCCTCGTTCGGGTTCCCCGCTGGCGGGGTCCCCGGCTGGGTGCCCGGAGGAACGTCGGTGTATTGGTTATAGGGCTGGTCGGCGGCTACCGCGCCCGCCATCATTGCCAGAAGCGCCACTGCCACGATTGATGAGAAACGCACGATATTTCCTCCTCGAATTTTGTGCAGAACCAACAATTCCGATGCCATCGATAAATTATCAGTTTCCGTTGGGTTTGGGAAGGAGAATGGGTGGGACCATTCGGATTCGAAGATCCCTTACTCGGACTCGATGGCCAGGGTTCGCCTGGTGTTGCGCAGGAGTTCGAGTTCGGTGGCGCCGGCGCAGAAGGTCCCGTCGAGTTCGGCCCGGTAGGGGGCGAACGCGTTCTGGATGACGGTTGGCACTCCGTCCTGCCACGGCATACGGCTTGGATCGGCCGCGAGGAGGGCCAGTTCGTTCTCGAGGGCGGATGTCATCGCGGGGTCAGCGGCGGAGCCGAGGGCGACTTCGAGTTGGCGTATCAACATGCCCTCGAGACAGCCGTGGATACGCCGGTTGACCGGGCTGCCGTCGAGTATGCCGGTGCGCGGTCCGAAGTCGATCAACCGCTCGTGGTAGGCAGTGACGTAGATGTAGGTGTATTCGCCGAGCCCCATGCCTTCGGCGAGTAGGGCGCTGTTGCGAGCCTCGAAAAGGGCGCCCAGCGCCGGGCCGAGACCGAAGGCGCCGGTTGTTGCCCGCCCGGCCAGCTTGAGGATCTCCGTCCGCGGTATGTTGGGGTCATGGTCCAGTTCCTCCAGCTCGCGCATGGCGGCGGCGCGGCGGTCGACGAGGTCACAGCTGTCGCCCAGCGACCGGCGGACCCTGAGAAACGTCTCGATGCGGTCGCTGTTCACCACGCCGTCGGCGGGTGGTGTGTAGGAGCACTGGTCACCGTACGCGTCGTCGAGCTCGACTCGTGTGTCGATGGCGGTCCCCAGCGGCCGCATCACCGTCATGACCCCCACTGTGGTCAACAGGACGGCAATGAGGAGAAGTCCTCCACAGCCAAATGCGCAGCCGCGGACCCAGGGTCTTCCTTCATCCTCCAAATTTCGCCCCTTTCGGTGGGTACAACGGTCCAGACCGAGCGGGGTTAACCGCAAGGTCCGATGGTTGGAGGATAGCGCGGTGGTGACCGGCGATTGAAGCGACAGGGAAAATGCGATCTGAGGTAAGAAAACCACCCACGATGAAACCAATTTTGCATGCGCTGCGTATCAAACTCTGTTATGATTGCGGCTGAGACTACGAATCATTTGTTCTGAATTCCAGAGCATGAACCTGAAGGGAGACACAAGAAATGAGAAAAACAGCGATTTTGGGATCGGTATTCGTCATCGCGCTCGCGGTGGCGACGGGTGTGGTTGCCTGCGACAAGGCAAATGCGGCTGCCGAGGCCGCCTATCAGCAGGCCATGAACGACGGTGGCTGTGAGAAGAGCGCCACCAAGGCCGCATACGACGCGGTCTATGCCTCGACCGGCTGCTCCAAGACCGCCGACGCCGCCGCCCAGCATGCGGTGGCTCAGGCCGCCTACGACGAGGCGCTGGGGAACACTGGTTGCGAGAAGACCGCCCAGGTGGCCTATGACGCCTCGATCAAGACCGCCGGTTCCGGCTGCGACTACGACGCCACCAAGGCCCAGCAGGCTTCGAACGTGGGGACCTCCTGCGCCAAGACCGCCTCGTCGTCGTGCGCCAAGACTGACGCCAAGGCGGCCTACGCCAAGGTCCTCGACGATACCGGTTGCGAGAAGACCGCCAAGGCCGCATACAATGACTCTCTGGCCGCCGCGACCTACGCCAAGACCTACGAGGCCACCAGTTGCTCGAAGAGCGCCACCAAGGCCGCCTATGACGCCGTCTACGCCGAGGCCGGCTGCGCCAAGACCGCCGAAGCTGCGGCGCAGCATGCCGTGGCCAAAGCGACCTACGACGAGACCCTGAAGACCACCGGCTGCGAGAAGTCGGCCAAGGAGGCCTCGGACAAGGCCGTCAAGATGGTCGAGGCCCAGCTCGCCTCCAACGAAGAGACCCTCTAAACAAGGCATCAACAACCTCAGGGCGACGTGTAGGTCGTCCGCAACGCCCGGGCATGGTGCCCGGGCGTTTGTTGTTTTCGAGGTTGACGGGCGGCTGGGTCGACGTCGAAAGTTCAAAGTTCCCCCTCCCGTCCCGAGGTGTGGGGTATGGGGTTTGAGACCCCCCGCCGCCAACCGGCGGGATGGTTGTGGTGCGGGCGTCTCGCCTGCTATTCGCGCGAAGGGTGGGCGGGCCAGCTCCGCCCGCACGGGGGAATCATCAATCTTGATCAGCCCACGGGATGACCAGGAGGCCGCCCCTCGGGTCAGGCTCGTACGAGCCGAAGAAAATCTCCGGCTGGAGGCCGAGGGGAACGGTCGTGGGATCACCGGTGGTCACCTCGATCACCGATGCATAGCCGGTGACCGGACAGCCGAAGTCAGCGTCCACCGTCGCGGAGGCAATCTCCACCCCCGGTGGTATGACGTTGTTGAACTGGCGCCACTCGGTGGCATGGAGCTGGATCTGTTCGGACTCCGCGACGACTGAACCGTGGTCGTCGTGGATGTGAATATCGACCGCGCACGGCTGACCGGCGAGGTTGACGACGCCGATATTGGTGCGGAAGCGATCGCCGCCTCGCAGCGGCGACAGCACGCCGGGTGGGCCGACAGAGCTCTCGAATGTCACGGTCGGGGTGATCACCGGCAGGCTCTGGCCGACGCTGCCACCAGATGCCAGATTTTCGGTGCGGCCGCCAACGGTGAGGGGGACGCTCGACTCGATCTGGACATAGCCGGCCGACGGTTCGGAAATGCCGAAGACCGAGCTGACGACGTCGTCCATGAACACTGACCTGCCATCGGGAAGGTCGAGGTCGGTGTCGAAGTTCTCGCCGCCCGCTCGGTAGGTCAGACGAACGTGGCCGCTGGTGCCTGACGTGTTGGTCAGCCCGAGACCGGAGCGCCACATAGCGCCGTTGGCACCGGGCGAATGGGCAACGCCGAGCACGGCGTAACTGAATCGCCCTCCGGTGTAGGGCTGTCCGTCAAACCAGGACTCCAGGACCGCGTTCTCCAACTCCTCGGGACTCAGGTCGAGGAAGACAAACACCTGGGACTCCTGCCAGGCACGCACCCCACCGAGGAATCCCCCGATGCGTTCCCACTCCGGGTAGGCGCGCGCGACCGCACGCAGGGTGCCGCCGGGGTCCCGGACGACGACCGTGGCTCTCAATCCAACGACATCCACCGGTCCGTTGTTGCGGACCACGGAGTGGAGCGCCGAACCGAAGTGAGTCTGGCCAATGTCCCACCCCGTCACACTCACCAGAGGAGACTGGGCCACCTCCACCTCGGTCGCGACTCCGGCCGCCGCCACGAGGACGGCGTCAACGGCGCCGCCCTCGGCGGAGAGCGCCGCGGTGAACGCCCCGACCGCCCCGGGGGCGAGCACATCCCAATACGGCCCCAGCCCGGGTTCGGCAGGGGCGGCTCCATAGACCGAGCCGGTTCCCGCCGCCAACAACGTGCCGGCTGCGTCGAGAGCGGCTACCTCGATCCTGAACGGTCTGACCACGTCAACACCGTCGTTGCGAACCTCGCCCACCACCCGGATGAGGCCGTTGCTTTCGGTCACCGACATCGTCTCCTGGATTACGGTGAGGACAACGGGTTCTCCTGCTACCGCGGTCTCCGAACCCTGGCCCGACGTCGTGGATCCGTCACAGGCCTTCGGCCGTGGCGGCTGCCCACTCTGGATCTCCGCCGCGGTTGTCACGGTCGCCAGACTCACGACGATCACGGCCAGCCAGGCCACACGTGCCGAATGGGATTTCGAGGTCGGTCGTGGGGACATCGGAAACCTCCAGTTGGTCTCGCCCAGACTACGGTCGATCGGGTTGATCTGTCCAATGCTGCCATAAACATCAACGTGCCAGGCACCGCTTTGGGGTTGAGCGCCTGAGGCAAGACGGATTTGCCGCGGAGATTTTGTCCGAGCCTTGAACCCGGAATCCCGAAACCTCCCTCGACACGACAGGGTGCGCCGTCTACACTCGAAACGGTTCGAGGGTTCAGGGAAGACGGTGTGAATCCGTCGCGGACCCGCCGCTGTAACCGGGGACGAGCGCCGGGAGATCCACTGTCATCGTGGGGTGATGGGAAGGCTCGGCAGGTAGGACGATCCGGGAGCCAGAAGACTTGCTTTCGAACCAGTGGCGAACCCTCGGGGATTGGGTTCGGTTCACGATACAACGCGGATGAAAAACGGCATCCCGACGCGATAGGAAAGTGGATGCCGTTTGGTTATTTGATCCGCCCGACGCTTCGACGATGGCTGGCATTGGTCGTGTTACTGCCGGCCCTGGTAGCGTGTGATCGCGCGGCTTCGTCCCTTCCGTTGGCTACAAACGGATTCCCCACCCGGATCGTCTCGTTGGCTCCCAGCGTCACCGACATCCTCTTCGATCTGAATCTCGGAGATCGAGTGGTCGGTGTGACGAGGTATTGTCGACCTCCGCGGTCGGCTGGCCATCTGCCTGACGTGGGTGGCTACCTGGATGTCAACCTCGAGGCCATCGTGGCCCTCGAACCGGACCTGGTGGTGGTGATTCAGGACCACGGCGACGTCAGGAGTCGATTGGAGTCGCTCGGCCTCCGGACCCTTCAGGTGGATCAGAGTACCGTCCCCGGAATTCTGGATTCCATCGTGGAAATTTCGGCAGCCTGTGGGGTGCCAGCCGCGGGTTTGGAGCTGGCCGGAGAAATCCGTGGCCGGCTGGACCGCGTCCAGCGACTCACCGGGGGTCTGGGTCGTCCCAGGGTCCTGGTCGTGGTGAGCCGGGACGCCGGGTCGGGTGGCATCGACTCGGTGTGGGTGGCCGGTCGCGCCACGTTCTACAACGACGTCCTTGATATCGCCGGTGGCGCCAATGCGATGGGGTCAACGTTGGTCGCATACCCCGAAGTCTCGCGCGAAGGCTGCTCCACCTGGACCCCGATGTGGTGGTCGACCTGTTGGCAGACCTCGACGACCGGCATATCGAGCCCGAGGTGGCGCTGGCGGATTGGCAGGGCCAGCTGGGCCTGCGGGCGTTGGAGGAGGGCAGGATCCACCCGGTGGAGGAACCCTGGGTGGTGGTGCCTGGGCCGCGGATCGCTGACCTCGTGGAGCTCTTTGCACGGCTGCTCCACCCGGAGGTGGAGAGGTGATCGCCACGGCTCTCGAGGTCTCGGGCTTGTGGGTGGTGGCCGACGAGACCCCGATCCTCCGTGACGTGTCGGTCAGGGTGGGCCAGGGGCGGTTTTTGTCGGTCATCGGACCAAACGGCGCCGGAAAGTCCACCCTGATCCGCAGCCTTGCCGGTCTCGAGACACCGAACCGGGGCGAAGTGAAGCTCGATGGGACGCCGTTCCCCCATATCTCAAAGCGGGCTCTGGCCCGTCGCATCAGCTATGTCCCCCAGGCCGACGCCCGCGTCCTACCGTTTTCGGTGCGGGCATTCGTGGAGATGGGCCGTTTCCCTCACCTGGGCTCGTGGGCGTCGCTCGGTGCGGGCGATGTGGACGCCGTCGATCTCGCCCTTGCTCGGACCGATACCCTTCACCTCGCTGGACGTTCGATGCAGTCTCTTTCAGGTGGCGAGCGGCAGCGGGTGTTCATCGCGGCGGCCCTCGCACAGGGTGGCAGTTACCTTTTGCTGGACGAGCCGACCACCTTCCTCGACTATCGCCACCAGATGGGGATCCTGGAGCTCCTCGAACGGCTCCACAAGATTGAGGGCCTCACGATCGTGACGGCCACCCACGACCTGAACGGCACGGTGGCGGTCTCCGATGAGGTGCTCGCCCTGCGTGAAGGTCAGGCTGTGTTCCACGGAGCGGCGGCGCAGGTCTATTCCGGGGAGCGGCTCGAGGCCATCTACACCAACCGATTCGACCTGATATCCACCGCCGGCCGAGATGTTCCGCTGGTGGTGCCCGCACGGAACGGCCGATGACGCCGGGCCGCCGGATCATGGTTTTGGCCGCCGGATCCCTGGCCGTGGCCGCTGTGTTGCCCTTTGTGGGGATGGAGACCCTACCGTTCGGGGTTGTCTTCGACCCTGGTGGTGACAGCGTCGCATCGGTCATATTCTGGAACATCCGCCTGCCAAGGGTCGTCGCCGCCCTTTTGGCGGGGGCGGGCCTGGCGGTGGGTGGGGCGGCGTTCCAGGCCCTGTTCCGAAATCCGCTCGCGACCCCTTACACCCTCGGTGTGGCCAGCGGGGCGGCCTTCGGGGTAGCCCTCGCCACCCGCCTCGGAGTGTCGGCTGTGGTCTTTGGTGTGGCTCTCGACTCGGCAGCCGGCCTTTCAGGTGCGCTGGTGGCGGTGGCGGTGGTGTGGATTTTATACCGGCTGCGGCCGGCCACCTCGACCATGGTGCTGCTGCTTGCCGGTGTTGCCATGAGTTTCTTCTTCTCGAGCCTGATTCTCTTCCTGCAATACACCGCCACTTTAGGCGACTCCTACCGGATCGTCAGATGGCTGATGGGCGGCCTGGCGGGGGTAGGTGTGAGGGAGGTGGCCCACATGCTCCCCTTTGTCGCGGTCGGCCTGGTCGCCCTGATGTGGCGGGCCCGGGAGCTGGATCTTCTGACCACCGGCGCCGATCTCGCTGCGAGTCGGGGGGTGGACGTCATCCGCTCGCGAAAAAACATCTTCCTGGCGACGTCATTGATGGTCGGTGGCATCGTTGCGGCTTGCGGTCCCATCGGGTTCGTGGGGTTGATGGCGCCGCACATCTGTCGCCTTGCCATCAGCGCGGAACACCGTTTTCTACTGCCGGCCTCCATGCTCTTCGGCGGCGTCTTTCTGGCGGTTTGCGACACCGCGGCTCGGATGGTGATGGCGCCCGTCGAGCTTCCGGTGGGGGTGATCACGGCCTTCCTGGGCGGGCCGTTCTTCCTCTGGCTCCTCCTCCGCCGCTCGGGGTTTGTGCAGGATGGGTCATGAATTGACGTCGAGGGGCAGGGAGTCGAAAGTCGAAAGTCGAAAGTCGAAAGTTGAAAGTCCCCCGCCCGCCCGGAGCGAGTGAGGCGCGATGGGCGGGCGTGCCACTCCGGGCACCTTCAAGTTGGAAGTTACACGTTAAACGTTGAACGTTCCCGCCCTCCCTCCCGGGACGACAACAGGGCGCGTATGGCGGGCGTGCCACTTCTGACACTTTCGGGAGGACGGGCGCTGGCGTGGTCATTGTCGCCCCAGTCCCGAATAGTGTCAGGGGTGGCAACCTCGGGGAGGGCGACGGGGAGAAGGGCGCGCTGAAATCGGCACATCGAACCGATTGAGCGGGCCGGTGCCTGTGACCGACGCGTCGTTCTGCGATCTTCGATCGGGGCTTGGGGAGTGGGGGCTACGGGTCCAACCCGAATGCGGAAAGAATCCGCTCGGCCGCGGCGGTCGGTGTGGTGCGCCCTTCCACGACGTCGGCTTCGATCTGGTCGACAATCACCGCCACTTCCGGGTGCTCGCGCACCGCGGCCAGCAGACTCTGGTCCACCAAAGACCATGTCCAGTCGACCCGCTGCTGATTGCGGCGCGTGTGGAAGACCCCGGCTTCCTCGAGAACGTGGCGGTGTTCCAGGATCAGGTTCCAGATCTCGGCGACGCCGTCTCCGGTCAGCGCGCTCGACAGGACGACCTTCGGTACCCATGGATCTTGGTCGGTGGGTGGTCGCAGGATCCGTAGGGCGCTCTGCAGCTCGGCTCGAGCCCGTTCAGCTGGCTCCCGGTTGGCGCCGTCCGCCTTGTTGATGGCGATGATGTGGACCAGCTCGAGGATGCCCCGTTTGATCCCTTGCAGCTCGTCACCGGCACCGGCCAGTTCCAGCAGCACGAAGCTGTCCACCATGTCCGCCACTACGGTCTCCGATTGACCAACCCCAACGGTCTCCACCACGACGACGTCAAAGCCGGCGGCCTCGCACACGAGCATGGTTTCGCGCGTCGCGCGGGCCACTCCGCCGAGAGTGCCTCCGGTGGGGGAGGGACGGATGAAGGCCCCATCACTGGTGGCGAGCCGTTCCATCCGGGTCTTGTCCCCCAGGATACTGCCGCCAGTGATGGACGAGGTGGGATCCACCGCCAACACCGCCACCCTGTGCCCTTGTTCCAAGAGGCCCACGCCGAAACACTCGATGAAGCTGCTTTTGCCGACGCCTGGTACGCCCGAGATGCCGATTCTCTGGGAGCATCCGGTGTGGGGCAGGAGAAGAGTCAGCATCTCCTGGGCCAGCTTTCGGTGGTCGGGGCGGTTCGACTCGATAAGGGTGATCGCGCGGCCGAGCACGGCCCGATCTCCGCTCAGAACACCTTCCGCGTAGTCGTTGGCGATTGCGATTCGGCTCATTCCCCCTCTTTCGGCGTCAGCCAT
Source organism: uncultured Holophagae bacterium (assembly GCA_963797055.1). Classification (GTDB taxonomy): domain Bacteria; phylum Acidobacteriota; class Thermoanaerobaculia; order Thermoanaerobaculales; family Sulfomarinibacteraceae; genus FEB-10. The sequence continues at coordinate 92,289 of CAWCOD010000014.1, read as the reverse complement.
GCCAGAAAGGACAGCACCATCATTTCACACCCGGCCCGTTGATCAGTCGGAGTGACCGAGGCGTCTCCCCAATTCCGACAAGAGCTCGATGGCGGCGGTGGCGATGACCGTGCCCGGGCCGAAGATGTCGCTCGCCCCGGCCTCCCGGAGCGCCTCGTAGTCCTGGGGTGGGATCACCCCGCCGACCACAATCAGGATGTCGCCTCGGCCAAGCCGGTCGAGTTCCTTCTTGAGAGCCGGCACCAAGGTCAGGTGACCGGCGGCCAGCGAACTCACGCCCACCACGTGGACGTCGTTTTCCACCGCCTGGCGCGCGGTCTCCTCCGGGGTGGCAAACATGGGTCCAACATCCACGTCGAATCCGAGGTCGGCAAAGGCCGTTGCAATCACCTTCTGGCCACGGTCGTGGCCGTCCTGACCCACCTTGGCCACCAGGATCCGCGGCCGCCGCCCGTCGTGGCGGGCGAAGTCATCCGCCAGTTTCCTGGCCCTGAGCACGTCGCCTGAGTCGCTGCCCACCTCTGCAGCATACACGCCCGTGATGGTGCTCGCCGACGCCCGGTGCCTCCCGAAAATCTCCTCGAGGGCGTCGGACATCTCGCCGACGGTGGCCCCGGCGCGGGCCGCGTCCACGGTGAGGGCGAGTAAATTGCCCTCACCGGACGACGCACAGCTGGTCAGCGCCCCGAGTTTGGATTTGACCCGGGACGGGTCGCGGGTTGATTTGAGCCGGGCCAGCCGTTCCACCTGGGCCGCGAAGACCGCGCTGTTGTCCACCTGCAACACATCGATTTCGGCCTCGTTGGAGACTCGGAAACGGTTGAGACCGACGATGGTCTGCCGTCCGGAGTCGATGCGGGCCTGGGTTCGGGCGGCGGCCTCCTCGATCCGTCGCTTCGGCAGGCCGCTCTCGATGGCCCGGGCCATGCCGCCCAGCTTTTCGATTTCCTGAATGTGGTGCCACGCCCGCAGTGCAAGATCGTGGGTCAGGCGCTCGATGGCGTAAGAGCCCGCCCACGGGTCGACGGTGCGACAGATACCGCTCTCCTGCTGGAGCTGGATCTGGGTGTTGCGGGCGATCCGAGCCGAGAAGTCGGTGGGGAGGGCGAGGGCCTCATCCAGAGAGTTGGTGTGGAGGGACTGGGTGTGGCCCATGGCGGCTGCCATGGCTTCGAGACAGGTTCGAGTGACGTTGTTGAAGGGATCCTGGGCGGTGAGACTCCAACCGGAGGTCTGGCAATGGGTGCGGAGCGCCATGGATTTGGTGTTGGCGGCGCCCAGTCGTTTCATGATGGTCGCCCACAGCAGGCGGGCGGCGCGCAGCTTGGCGATCTCCATGTAGAAATTCATGCCGATGGCGAAAAAGAACGAAATCCGCGGTGCGAAGGCGTCGATGTCGAGACCTGCGGACATGCCCCTACGGACGTATTCGATGCCGTCGGCCAGGGTGTAGCCGAGCTCGAGGTCGAGGGTCGCACCGGCTTCCTGCATGTGGTAGCCGGAAACCGAGATTGAATTGAAACGGGGCATGTGATCCGCCGTAAAACGGAAGATGTCGCCCACGATCCGCATCGACGGTTCGGGAGGGTAGATGTAGGTGTTGCGGACCATGAACTCCTTGAGGATGTCGTTCTGGATGGTCCCGGTCAGCTTCTCAGAAGGCACCCCCTGTTCCTCGGCGGTCACGATGTACAGGGCCATGATCGGCAGGACCGCGCCATTCATGGTCATGGACACCGAGACCTGGTCGAGCGGGATGTCATCAAAGAGGATCCGCATGTCTTCGATGGAATCGATGGCCACACCGGCCATGCCCACGTCCCCCCGAACCCTGGGATTGTCCGAGTCGTATCCGCGGTGGGTGGCAAGGTCGAAGGCGATGGACAGGCCGCGCTGGCCGGCGGCCAGATTGCGGCGATAGAAAGCGTTGGAGTCTTCCGCAGTGGAGAAGCCTGCGTACTGCCGAATGGTCCACGGCCGTGAGACGTACATGGTGTGGTAGGGACCGCGAACAAAGGGCGGTATGCCGGGCAACGAACCGAAATGATCCACGTTGGCGAGGTTATCGGCGGAGAAGATGGGATCGATCTCGATACCCTCCGGCGTGTGCCAGATGGTCCTTTCGAGGGGTGCCCCGAGCTCGGTCCGGGCCATCTCTTCCCAGGTCTCCCGGGTTCCCATCTCACGCTCCGACTGAAGCCCGATGGTGGTGAAGTCCGGCATGGCGCGATCAGTCATCGATCACCCCCTCGGCCTGGAGGACGTCGGTCAATATTGCACGAGCATCGCAGGCGGTATTCAGGAAGTGGTCAATCCCGGCCCGCCGCCACGCCTCTTCGTGCTGGCCCGGGTTGCCGGTCAGTAGGACCGTTCGGGCGCCGTTCTCGCGAAGGGCGCTGGCCAGATCAGGCATGGACGTGGCGTAGACCTCGTCCGATGAACAGATTACGGCCGTAAACACGCCGCTCGCGACAAAGGCCGTCACGGATTCATCGATCGATTCGAAGCCGTTTCCGGTGACAACCTCGATACCCCCGGCCTCGAGCAGGTTGCGGGCGAACTCGGCGCGCATCCGGAAGTCAGAAACCGCGCCGATGTTGGCCAGGAATGCCCGGGGCCGTGATCCACGGGTGTCCAGCCACCGGTCGCTGGCATCACGCAGCCTCTCGAAATCGGCGGCCTCGCGGCGAGCCGCACAGGGACTCACGATCGTCGGTGCTGCCGAACCCCGGATCGCGGCGGCGACCTGGATCAGATTGGCCCCGGTCGACAGTGCATCCACAGCGGCCTCCACCGGGGAGGCCAACCATGGCAGATCTTCCAGGCGCGGTCCCTGGGGAGGCTGTGGCTCCGCTGCCGGACGCTCGCCCGATGGACGAAGAACCGGCGTTTCATCCAGATTCGGGTAGGTGCTGACCCCGGTCACCGGCCAGCGACGGGTGGCCAGCAGGTCCTTCTGCTCGGCCGCGGCGTTCGCGACGGCACGGTGGATGACGCCGTCAGTCAGTGCGGTGGCCATCCCACCGCCGGCCTCGATTTTCTGGAACCTGGACCAGGCGGCCTGAGCCATGTCCTCGGCGAGGCTCTCGACGAAAAAACTGCCTCCCGCCGGATCGATGATTCGGTGGAGCTGGCTCTCCTCCCGCATGATGGCGTGGACGTTGGCGGCCATGCGGCGGCCGAAATCGTCCGAAACACCGATCGCGGAGTCGAACGGTAGGACCGTGAGACAGTCGGCGCCGCCGATCACCGCCGCCGTGGACTCTACCGTAGCACGCAGCATATTGACCCAGGGATCGCGGCGACTCAGGCAGTGGGGCGAGGTTACGGCGTGGATTGGCCCCACTGGCCAGCTCGCGGCTCCGCCGAAGGCCTCGATGACCCGTGCCCAGAGCCTGCGAAGAACCCGCAGTTTGGTCGCCTCGACAAAGAGGTCGCGGCCGATGCCGATCACCCAGCGGATCTGGCCTGCTGCTGATTGAAGTTCGATCCCGGCGCCAACCATCTGCCGCAGGTATTCGACTCCGGTGGCGGTGGCGCAGGCCAGTTCCAGAACCGGATCCGCACCGGCCCTCTGATAGGGGAGGGTCGAAACCGTGAGGGCCCGCATTCGGGGTGTCAACGTCCTGAGCCCATCGGGCCATGCTGCGGGACCAGATCCAGGCTGTGATCCATCCCGTATGGCAGTTCGCCGTCGCCGGCGAGGGCTCCAAGGGGATCCCAGCCGTGAGATCCCGGTCACTACGCCAGGGTCCAGGCTGCAGTGACCGGCAAGCTGCGACCAGCGCGGCAGAAAGCGCAACGCCGTTGCCGCCGCCGTCGAGGTGGACGTCGATTTCGGTGGTGTCGAGTGTGGTCAGTATTGGATCGAGGTCATCGGCGGTCGACACCACCACGCCGTCGGCCGGCATCTCGGGTCTGCGGCGTCATTCCCACTTCGTACGGTGGAGTCGGCAACGATCCACACCGCGGTGGCGCCGTGTTTCACATCCAATGCCATGGTCCGGGCGGCCTCGACCGGCTCGGAGTTGCCGGCGCGTTGGCAGACTTCCCAGCCGCTCGCCGGCGTTCGCCAGCGGGCTGAATCCGCGGATGAACGGGGCGCGACCGGGCCAACCGGTGGATTCGGAGGCACTGTAGTCGGTGTAGAGAGGCTCGATCACGAGCCCACCGGGAATCTCGCTCACCAGGCGTTGGAGTTCTCCGGGATGACTTTCTGCACGCGCCCGCCAATCGTCCAACGACGGCCAGACGAAGGTCTCCCTGACCTTGAGTTCTCCGAGAAGCGGATTGTGGTTGTCGCTCATGGTGGTCATCCTAGCAAGGACCCATTGAGCGGGTGGTGCCGCGTTCAGCGAGGGATGACGGCCTCTGCGGCCTCGATCCATCGGCGGGGATCTCCCTCCTCGAGGTCGGCGATGCCGACGCTGGTGGATGTCCATTGGATCGCGCAGACGTCCGGGGGCACAAGTTGTGCGGTCAGACCGTCCGCGACCTCGGCCGCCCCAGGTGGTTCAGAATGCCAACGCGGCAGGCCGGCAAACGCCACGGGGTCGATCTCCGGAAGCTCGGCATCGGGGAGGACGGCAGCGGTGACCGGGTCCGGAGACAGCCAGCGACCCTCGAGGGAGACCAGAGCCTGCCAAAGATCCACCGGCAGCCGTTCAACAAAGCCGTCACCCTCACGGAAACCGGCGACATCCAGGATGCGGCCCCGGATCGACACCGTAAGCCTGGTGGGGAAAGGGTCGTAGACAAGCCGTGACAACTCGTTGGGGGAGTAGGCCGCGCCGTCCGGCACCATCAAGGCGTCCGCCACCGTCTCCATGGTGTCTTTTGCGTTCTGGACGAGCCCCTCCTCCACCTCGGTCAATGGGCCCGAATCGGGACCGTGACTGTCAAAGAGATGGGAGAAGCAGGGAACGGCCCGGTCGGGCCGCGATTCCAGATAGGCCCAAAGTTGGATGGATGCCGCCAAATATTCGGCCACCGCTGCCGACCAGCCGTCCATGGCGCGCTCGACCTCCTGCTGTTGGCTCCACGTGGCTCGGGTCCCACCCGCAGGATAGAGCTGGAGTTCGTGGATCGGGCCGTCCACCACCAGCACGGACGACAGACCCTCTGATCCGAAGAAGCGCTCGACCCGACCAAAGTCCGGAACGACGGCGCTGTAGACGGCCCGACGGGCGAGACCGTCCACCCGCTCGAGACGGTAGCTCTCGGCGGCGGGTTCGAGCCGGTCATACAACGGCCGCCAGCGGTCCCAGCCGCCGTCGAGTTCCGCACGCGCGTCGTCGAGTCGCCCGGCAAGCTCGGTGTTGGTACCGGCGAAACCGGGTGGCGAGATCTCGAGGACGGTGGTCAGGACGGTCGCCTCTCCGCCGAGCATGGTGAGATGGATCCGCTCCCGGATGGGTTCTTCGAAGCAGGCTGTCGTTGCGAGGGAGAGGACCAGAATCGAAGTGATCGTTGGAGCGCGCACGCGGACCCCCTTGTGTCCGAGCAACTGTATCCCTCACCCTTCAAAAGGAGCAAGGAGGAAGGAGCAAGGAACAAGGAACAGGGGGTTAGGGGGGAGTCGATTCGGAATTCGGGACTCGGGGCTCGGGACCAGAGTGGGGCAAGCGGAAACCGACCCACTACAATCGTCCGAGTCTATGATGGAAAACGCCGACATCGTGGTCGAGGATTTCGTGGTGGAAGTAGGCGATGGCCGGCTCTCTGCAAGGTGGATCCGGCCCGTCGAATCTCCCGACCGGCTGCCCACCATGGTCTTCCTCCACGAGGGTCTCGGCTCCATGGCGTCGTGGCGGGGATTCCCAGCCGAGCTCGTCAAGGCCACCGGTCTTCCGGCCCTGCTCTTCGACCGAAGGGGTTATGGGCGGTCAGACCCGTTGGACCGACCGCGGGGCAGCGACTACCTCCACCGTTCTGCCCTCGACGAATTCCCGGCGGTGTTGGACGCCTGTTCGGTGGAAAGGCCCCTGCTCGTGGGCCATTCGGACGGCGGAACCATTGGGCTGATCTTCGCGGCCCAGCATCCGGCCGCCGCGGTCGTGTGCCTGGCGGCCCACATCTTTGTCGAGGACGCCGCCCGCGATGGGATTCGACGGACCGTTGCGCTGTGGCAAGAGGGTGGATTGGAAGCTCGGCTCCGGCGCATCCACGGTGACAAGACCGGCACCGTGTTCTGGAGCTGGGCCGACACCTGGCTCGCGTCATGGTTTGACGACTGGAATATCGAAGACGACCTTGATCGAATCCAGTGCCCGGCTCTCCTCCTGCAGGGTGACCGCGACGAGTACGCCACGCCGGGCCACCTCGATGCCATCGCGGCCGGGCTGCCGGGCCAGGCCAGGAGTGTTCTGTTGCCGAAGTGCGGACATGCCCCCCATCTCCAGGTCCCAATGGTCGTCATCGGGGAGGTTGTCCGGTTCGTAGCCTCCCTCGCCTGACCTGAGGGCCGCTGGGATTCACGGTTGCTGCCGGGAAAGATGGGGTGACCGCACTCACCGTTGATCGCTTGTCAAGGGTCTATGCTCGAATTGAGGTTTGTTGGCGAGAACAGGGAGGGCGCCATGAGGATCCCGACTCTTGTGTTGATTGGCTGCGCTCTGCTCGCCGCGCCCGGTGGCCCGGAATCCGCCGAGTGCGTCTGGGACTGGGTGAATCCGAACCCACCGAGGGCGACCGTCAATCGCGCGGTCCACGCGGTCGGGCGGTATCTCGCCGTGGGTTCGGGTGGGTTGGTTCTCACCAGCCAGGACGGCGAGCGTTGGGTTCCGAGGTCCTCGGGTACGGACGCAGACCTGTTTGGAGTCGATGTGGCCAGCCAGCGTTGGGTCGCGGTGGGCCGTGGTGTGGTGATTTCGAGCCGCGACGGAGAGGATATGGGCTCGGGTATTCATCGACGAGGATGTGGTGCTGCACGATGTTGATTTCGGCGCTTCACGCTTCGTTGCGGTGGGCGAGGGGCTGTCCGGCGATGTGCTGACGAGCCTCGACGGCGACCACTGGGAACGTGTGCCGACGGTGATGCCTGAACCGGTTCACGGCCTGGTCTGGGCTGGCGACTCGTTCTACGCGTGCGCGTCCAACGAGATTTTTCGGAGTGGCGACGGTCTTCAGTGGCACGTTCGTGGGCACCGTGCCGCTTGCGACCAAGAACCATCTCTTCGGTCTGGAGCGGGCCGATCTCGCCTGGACGGGACAACGGCTGATCTGGTTCGGAGGTACGCAGGCGTGGATCAGTGAGAACGGCGACGATTGGTCGTGGGCGATGACGGTGGACGGGTGTCAGGACCTCAGCGCCTTCGTCGGCGTGATGGCGAATCTCACAGACGGTGGTCCTGAGCGGGTACGGCGCCTGTCCGTCGGGGAGCACGCTGCCGGAGGCTCAGCTCTACACGTCCTTCGACGGTGGGCTGACGTGGGCTGAAAGCCACCGAAGTCTCTCCGGTGGCTTCCCGGCGCTGGTCCATTCCTCGGGGCAGTACATCGCTCTTGGCGACGCGGGCGACCTTGTCTCCAGCGCCGACGCCCAGACGTGGCGTTGTGCCGGGTCCGGCTGCACCTCCGAATGCCTGTGCCGACGGCTTCAGGGCGGTGACGGTGTGGGGTGACGACGCACTGGCGGCTGGAGGTGTGGGGTTCTGTGACGAGACCAAGAGACTTGACGGCGCCACGATCGGCTCACCGGACCGCGACCGAGGATTGGGAGGTTGCCCCGCTGGACATCGGGGTGGTGCACGGAGTGAGCGTTGGTGGGTCGATGATCGTGGCCGTGGGCGATGGCTGGGCGGGATCCAGCGTCGATGGCCATGAGTGGCAACTCGCGGAGATCCCCACGACCAATGCGCTCGAGTCGGTGACCTGGGGAACCGGGACCTTTGTGGCCGTAGGTGTGGAGGGCGAGATGTTGTCGAGCCCCGACGGTCAGGCGTGGAGCGCACTCTGGTCAAGAACCGACCAGGATCTCAACGGAGTCGCGTGGGCTGGCGATCGATTCGTCGCCGTGCGGTGGAGCTGGAACGATCGTCTGGAGTCACGATGCCCTCAACTGGGAGATCGGAGTCACCTCCTCCCAGGTCGATCTTCACGGGGTGGTCAAGGGTGGCGACGTTTGGTTGGCTGTTGGGGACGAGGGGACCATCCTGGAGAGCACGGACGGTATCCACTGGTTCGCGGTGACGACCGGCGTTGGCGCGAGACTGAGGGGGGCGGCCTGGGATGGCGAGGCCTTTGTGGTTGTGGGGTCGGACCAGGAATCGGGTCGCGCCGTTGTCATGGCGAGTCCCGAAGGCCGCCACTGGACCGAGTTCGCGGTGGAAGCTCCCCACCTGCGTGATGTGGTGGCGGTGGGTCAGACACTCGTGGCGGTGGGCGACGATCGGGCCCTGATGACCGCTTCGTGCCTGGGAACCCTGGCGGTCATCGATCCTCAGGTGGAGGTGGTGCCTGTGGGCGAACAGGACCTCCTCTCGTTGACCGTGGATCAGCCGGTGGAGACAGATGCGATTGTCTCGCTCGAACCTTCGGCCGAGGGCGTGGTGGAGTGCCCATCCTCAGTCACCATCCCCATGGGGTACGACAGCGTCGAGATCCCGGTACGGGCCGTGGGATTCGGCTCGGTGTGGGTCGCGGCGAGCTTGCCCAACGGGCTGGGCGGCGGCGTCACCCGAGCCCGGGTCGAGGTGGTGCCGGTCGGACTCGGAACCAGACGCCCCACAGGCCGAAGGACTCCGTGAGTCGAAATACCGAGCCGGTCCTTATAGAATGACTCGATGGCCAATAGAGTATTTTCCTTGATTCGCAGCATGCGACCGGTGCAGTGGCTGAAGAACGGTTTCGTGCTGGCGCCCATCGTCTTTTCCGGACGGATCGCGGACCCGGAAGCGTGGAGTCGATGCCTGTTGGCGGTGGCCGCATTCTGTGCCGCGTCTTCGGCCACCTATCTGGTCAACGACATTCTCGATCGGGAGGCGGATCGTCAGCATCCGGACAAGTGCACTCGACCCATAGCCTCCGGAGCGGTGAGCGTCGGCAGCGCCCTCGCGACAGCGTTGGTGCTGATGGCCGTGGCGGTGGGGGCAGCGTTTACCCTTGGCGGGTGGTTCCCCGCAGTTCTCGGCAGCTATCTCGCGCTCACGTTGTCGTACTCGGCCTTCCTCAAGGACGCGGTGTTCCTGGATGTGCTGGTTGTGGCCGCCGGCTTTGTTCTGAGGGTGGTGGGCGGCGCCGTCGCCATCGATGTGCCGGTCTCCACGTGGTTGCTGATGTGCACGTATCTCCTGGCGCTCTATCTTGCACTCGGCAAGCGTCGCGCCGAGTTGGCCCTGCTCGGTGAAGAGGCGGGCAGCCACCGTGTGGTGCTGGGGCACTACACCCTTCCTCTGGTGGACCAGGCCACCAGCGTCGTGCTCGGTGCAACCGTGGCGGCCTATACCCTTTACACCGTGGCGCCGGAAACTGTGGCCAAGGTCGGCTCCGACGGCCTGATGGTGACCGTGCCCATCGTGCTGTATGGGCTTTTCCGCTACCTCTACCTTCTTCACCGCCACGAGCTCGGCGGTAGTCCGACCCTCGTGTTGATCACCGACTGGCCCCTGCTGGCCTGTGTCGTTGTGTGGATTGTCGTGGCGGCGGTTGTCATCGGCACCGGACCCTGAATTCCTTCAATCGTTGCCATTGGGTCCGCGTCCCAAATCCCAAATCCCAAATCCCAAATCCCAAATTGCGAATTGCGAATTTTGAGATTGTCCACGCGATCGAAAAATTGAACTCGGAATCCACGACCCGGAACCCAAGACCAATGCTGCTACCCTGTGCCGATGACCGAGACGCTGAACACCCGTGTCGCCATCGTCGGCGGCGGTATCACCGGATTGGCAACGGCGAGTTGGCTCGCCGCAGACCATGGAATTGACGACGTTGTCGTGCTGGAGGCGTCGGGTCGGCCGGGCGGCAAGATCCGGTCTGAGACCGCTGGCGGCTATGTCGTGGAGTGGGGCCCGCAGGGATACCTTGACAACTCGCCGGACACCACCGAGTTGGCTGAACTCGCTGGTCTCGTTGAAGACGTGGTCCAGGCTGATGAGGCGGCGGCGGCGCGTTACATCGTCCGCAAAGGAAGTCTGCGACCAGTCCCCACCTCGCCAAAGGCGTTCATGAAGTCCGACATTTTGCCGCTGGCGGGACGGCTGCGCGTGTTGGCCGAGCCTTTCGCGCGCGGCCCGGGGGGGCCGGACGAGACGGTCTTCGACTTCGCCCATCGTCGGATCGGCCGTCGGGCCGCCGAGGTCCTGGTGGACGCAATGGTGACCGGTATTTTCGCCGGCGATTCGCGGCAATTGGCGCTGGCGGCCACGTTTCCGAAGATGGCCGCAATGGAGGCCGAGTACGGTTCGCTCACCCGGGCGTTGGTGGCCAAGGCGCGGGAGGCTCGGCAGCAGGGCGGAAGCTCCTCCGGTCCTGCCGGTCCCGGTGGCAGGCTGACGTCGTTTCGTCGGGGGATGTGGCAGCTCCCCGAAAGTCTGGCATCCTCGCTTGGAGAGCGGCTCCAGCTGGGCACGGAGGTCCAGGCTCTTCGGCGGGACGGTGGACGGTTCGTCCTCACGGCGGGTGATGAAAGGGTGACGGCGGATGCCGTACTGCTGGCGACGCCGGCGGACGTCTCCGCACGGCTGCTCGAGCCCATGGCCCCCGCGGCACACGACCCGTTGACCCGTATTCCATCGGTGCCCATCGCCGTGGTCATGACGGCCTACCGGGATGCCGAGGCCTTCGGGCGTCCGGTCGGCGGTTTCGGTTTCCTGGTGCCGGGGGTGGAGGACCTGGGCATCCTCGGAACGTTGTATTGTCACGACATATTCAAGGAGCATGCCCCGGAGGGTGGATTGTTTCTGCGAACCATGATCGGTGGCGCTCGCGACCCCGAGGCGCTCGGTCTCGACGACTCGGAACTCGTGGCCCGCACCCGTGTATCTCTTCGCAAAGTGCTCGGAGGTGATCCCGACCCCGACCGTGTATGGGTGGTGCGCTGGCCCGAGGGCATCTCGCAATACACGGTGGGCCACCTCGACCGGGTCCAGGCGGCCGAGGCCGCGGCGGCATCCGCCAGCGTGGAACTGGCGGGCTCGCCCTATCGCGGCGTGTCGGTGAACGACTGCATCAAACAGGCGCGGGCGGCCGCCCGTCGTCTGGCCGAGCGCATCGACCCCCCGTCCGAGTAGTCGAGGCGTCGTCCGGGCTCGGAAAGGGGCATCACAGCCTCTCCTCGTCAGGTGCCGCTATACTGATAAGCAATGGCGACGCCGACGGTACCTGGACGTGTTCTTCTCGTGGACGATGACCCGGACATCAGGGAGAGTCTCGCTTCGGCGCTCGATCCGTCCCGCTACGTGCTGGTTTCCGCCGCCGACGGAGGCTCGGCCCTCTCGGTGGCAGAAGGTTTCTCGCCCGAGGTGGTGCTGCTCGACCTCGGACTGCCGGATGTCCAGGGTCTCGATTTGATCCCTCGCCTGCGGGAGTTCGACGAGTTGACCGGCATCATCGTGCTCACCGCGACGAGCGAGATTTCGGTGGTGGTTCGCGCGATGCGGCTCGGCGCCGACAATTTCCTTGTCAAGCCGGTTTCCCTGGAGACTCTCAACGAGGTCCTCGGTAGGACCTTGCTGGCACGCCGGCGTGACCGCCAGCTCCGGGCCATGGTGGTTCGTTCGGAGGGCTCGGAGGGCCAGGTCATCGTGGGCGGATCACGCCCCATGCGACGGGTTGTGGATCTCATCAACCAGGTTGCGGACACCGATGCCACGGTCCTGCTGGAAGGCGAATCCGGAAGCGGCAAAGGGTTGGCCGCAGAGATGATCCATCGCGCCAGCGCCCGCGCGGACGGGCCGTTTCTGGACATGAATTGTGCCGGGCTGAGTCCCATGCTGCTCGAATCTGAACTCTTCGGTCACGAGAAGGGGGCGTTCACCGACGCCGGCCAGACCAAACCGGGGCTACTGGAAATCGCATCCGGCGGCTCGGTCTTCCTCGACGAGATCGGCGAGATGCCGCCCGAGGTGCAGAGCAAACTCCTCAAGGTTCTGGAGAGCCGGCGGTTCCGTCGGGTTGGCGGCATCAGGGACATCACCACCAACGTCCGGCTGGTGGCGGCCTCCAATCGGGACCTCAAGGCGGCGGTCCAGGAGGGCACCTTCCGGGAAGATCTCTTCTACCGACTCAACGTCTTTGCCATCAACATCCCGCCGCTCCGCCATCGGGCGGATGACATTCTGGAGCTGGCTCACCATTTCCTCGGCGAACTCAACCGTGCCATGGGCACCAAGGTGGAGGGTTTCGATGCTCCTGCGTCGGAGATCTTGAAACACTACTCCTGGCCGGGAAATGTCCGTGAACTGCGAAACGTGGTGGAGCGGGCCGTGATCCTGGTCCGAGAGGGGCCTATCAACAGCTCACCATCTACCGGCCGATCTTCTGAAACCCTCACGCACCGGGGCCGCGGCCGGCGTGCGAACCCTTTCCATGGCGGAGGCCGACCACATTGCCCACGCTCTGGAGGTCACGGGCGGCAACATCAAGCAGGCCGCCGAGCTACTGGAGATCTCCCGAACTACCTTGTACAACAAGATCAGCACCTTCAAGATCAGAGTCCCCACCGCCTGACGCCGCGCTTTGGAGGCCGTCCCCGATGAGCCCGAGGCCGATCACAAGGGCTGCGATGGTCAGGCCCGGGACCACCACCAACCACCAGCCGTCGGGCATGGAGCGCTGGCCGTCAGCCACCAGGGAGCCCCACGTGGGCACCGAGGGCGGCACGCCCAGTCCGAGATAGGACAGCGTGGCCTCGGCGAGGACAAGGTCCCCCATGCGAAGTGCCGAGTCTTGGGCGACCGGTCCGGCGAGGTTTGGGGCGTAGTGCAGCGTCGCGATCCGGTGCCAGGGACTGCCGCTGGTGGTGGCCGCCGCGATGAATGGACGGTTGCGGAGGGAGAGCACCTGCCCCCGCACCAATCGGGCGAGACCCATCCACGAAGTGAGGCCGAGCAACACGATCAGAGCCATCGGACCGGGCCGGAACAACGCGGCGGCGAAGATCATCAGGAAAAGGACCGGGAACGCGAGGAGCGCGTCCACCAGCCGCATGAGAATGCCGTCCAGCCAAGGGTCCGCCGGTGGCCGCCGCGACCCCCACCAGTCCGCCGATGGACAGCGCCACCAGGAGGCTGAAAAACGAAACGGCCAACGAAATTCTGCCGCCGATCATGATTTGGCGCAGCAGATCTCTGCCGAATCGGTCGCTGCCGAGCCAGAAACGATAGCGGTCGAGGTCGGTGATTCTGGCCGCCTCGATCGTGGTGGACCTGTCCGCCGCCTGTGACCACCACATCGCCGGAGTCGTCGGTGACCTCCGGGGCGACCAGCCTGGTTCCATCATCAAGGGTGAGAATCGACAGCCACGGTCAGAGGTGGGAGCAGTGCGGCGTGGAGAGGGTCTGGTGGCGGGTCCGACCGGAGCAGGGGGCCGATGGAGCAGACGAGGGCCACCAACCCCACAACGCCGGCGCCGACCCTGAGCCTGTGGCGCCCTCTCACGCGTCCTCCCGCGCCCTGGGGTCCGCCGCGGAGTAGAGCATGTCGGCGACGAGGTTTCCTAGAATGACCGCAGCCGCACCGATCAGTGTCACTCCCATGATCACGGGGATGTCGCGGGCCTGAGCCGCGCGCCACAGTACGAGACCCATCCCCGGCCATGAAAAGACGGACTCGATGACGACCGATCCCGAGACGAGCATCGGGAGCGAGAGACCAAAGACCGTGATCAGTGGGAGGAGCGCCGGCCGCAGTGAGTGGATCCAGAGGATCCTCCGCCGGCTCAAACCCCGAGCCGTAGCAGCGAGGATGTGTTGGGAGGCGCGGGTTTCGAGCAGGGTCGACCGGAGATAGCGTGCTGTTGCAGCGGCGCCCACCAGTCCGAGGCTGAGGGCCGGAAGCACGAGGTGCCGAAGCAGATCCACCAACCGGGCGGCACCGGACATCTCTCGAGCGCCCACCGAGTGCATATGAGATGCCGGAAGCCAGCCGAGCCATGCCGCCAAGATGAGGATCAACATCCCCGCCACCCAAAACGACGGCAGACCGTACACGCCGAGACTGAGAAAGGTGGTGATCCTGTCGACCCAGCCGTAGGGACGCCGCGTGGCTGCCACCGCGATGAGGAGTCCCAGGACCAGATCGATGAGCAGAGCGGTTCCTGCAAGCAGCAGAGTGGGCGGAAGGGCACGCCCGATGACCCTGGTTACGGGCTCCTTGAACAGAAAGGAAGATCCCAGGTCGCCCCTCATGGTGGCGCCGAGCCACTTGAAGTACTGAACGGTGGCCGGCTGGTCGAGACCGTAGGTGCCTCGGATCGCCTCGCGGGCCTCGGCCGACAGACCGGGATGATCAATGGTGTCGGCGTACGATCCGGGGGCGAGTTGGACGACGACGAAGGTCAGGGTCACAACCAGCCAGACCAGCGGAATCAGGGTCAACAATCGCCGGACTGCAGTCCTCATCACCAGCTGCGTCCCTCCTGAACCAACCCGGCTGTCAGGTCCGAAGCCATGGGTGGATTATAGGGGTCCCGCACGATACCTTTGGCTGACCGCGTGACAGTGCCTCTTCCGAGTCGAATTCCGATTTTCGAATTTCGAATTTGGGTATTCGCCCTCATCACTCGTCTGGCCTCACATTGACGTACCAGTCCTCGAGATTGAAGTACGGCGTCGCATCGTTGAACTCGGCTCCTTGGATGGCGGAACTCGCTCCCACCAGCCGCATCGTCTCGGCCAGAAAGGTGTAGGGCTGGTCCTCGACGATGATCTCCTGAATGCGGTCGAACAACGGCTTCTGGTCGTCGAAGGTGGCCGCGGTGGTGGCTGCATCCAGCAGGCGGTCGACCTCTGGGTTTGAATACCCGCCAGAGTTGAGGGTCGGACCGTCTTCAGGTGGTGTGCGCCAGAGTTCGTCGAGGTCGACGAGCGTGGGCTCGATCCACCGGCTGACGATGGCGTCGAAGTCTCCGCGGGTCTCGAAGGCGAGCAGGGTTCCCCACTCCACGAATCGCGGCTCGGCGCGAATTCCGATCCGCTCGAGGTTCTCCTCCACCAAGAGGCAGATGTCCTGCCGGAGCTCATTCTCGGTGTTGGCCAGGATTTCGAAGACGAAGTCGACGCCGTCCCGATCCAAAACGCCGTCGCCGTTTGAATCCGTCCAACCGGCGGCCGCGAGGATCTCACGCGCGGCGTCCTGGTCGAACGGCGGGCTCTCCAGGTCCGAGTTGAAGGCCCACATGCCGGAGAGAACCGGTCCGACCGCCGGTTTGGCGAAGCCGTGGTACACAACGTCGACGATCAGGTTCCGGTCGATGGCCATGGAGAGCGCCCGCCGGACCGCGGGGTCGGCGAACAGCGGCCGCCGCACATTCCATCTCACCTGGCTGTATCCGCGGTCGGGGAAGACCACGAGGTCCACGCCGGGAGCCTTCCGAACGCGTTCCGCGTCGGCCGGCGAGACACCGTTGACGACCTGGATGTCGCCCGCCAGCAGCTGGGTCAGAAGGCTGATCCGCGATGGCACCGGACGCCACACAACCCGATCCAGATAGGGCCGATCCGGTTTCCAGTAGTCTTCGTATCGCTCGAGGATCAACTCCTGCTGCGGCTCGTGGTGCGCCTTTTGAAAAGGTCCCGCCGATATGACCCGATCCCGCCAGTCCACCTCCCGCCAGCGTTCGTAGGGGATTTCTCGCCAGGTATGGGCCGGGACAATGAGACCTTCGTTGGCGTCCATCAGCTGATACGGATAGACCCGGTCGAATAGAAAACGAACGGTGTGAGGGCCCAGCGCGGTGACCTCGGCGATGAAGTCCTTGGCACCGGCGATCGGCCATGCTACCGCGGGTTCGGTCTGGGTCTGCCACGTGTAGATGACGTCGTCTGAGGTGACCGGGACCCCATCGCTCCAAACGGCCCGCTCGTCCAGGTGGAAGGTCAGCTCCAGATGGTCGTCGGACCACTCCCAGTGGGTGGCGAGGCCTGGTCGGAAGGATGGCGGGTGGAGCTGGTAGTCCACCTGTTCCACAGCAAGAGAAGGGTAGACCAGGCTGAGAATCTCGACGGTGGTCTCGTCCTCGGCAAGGTATGGGTTCCAGGTCATGACAT
Source organism: uncultured Holophagae bacterium (assembly GCA_963797055.1). Classification (GTDB taxonomy): domain Bacteria; phylum Acidobacteriota; class Thermoanaerobaculia; order Thermoanaerobaculales; family Sulfomarinibacteraceae; genus FEB-10. The sequence continues at coordinate 76,081 of CAWCOD010000014.1, read as the reverse complement.
CGCCAAGTTCGCCGATGACCACCGTGCCGCCGGGAGCGGGGACGCCGTCCGCCACGACCGGCGGCTCCGATGTGCGCTGGCACCCCACGATAAGCGATACGAGAAGCGGAATGACCGCCACTTTTCTCATGTGTCTATGGTACAGCCCACCGCCCACAACGCCGGTAGGGAAGGTGGGAAGTGGGGGAGCAGGGAAGGTGAGGAGGGCGCGATGGGCGGGCGGCCCGTCCTCGGGTGCAATTGCGAACGCTATCACCCGGTGCCAGATCACCCGGTGCCAGGGCCGACACTTATGGCAGTTTCCCGCTGAAACTACTCAGAACGCCGCCCCTCATAGCGCCATAAGTGTCGGCCCTGGCACCGGCGAAGGTGAATTTCGAATTTCACATTTTCCACCATCACCGCTACCGTGACTCCATGACTGATCGACTGCCTCCGGGAAAGGTGCCGTGGGATCTGATCTCGGCCGCCGTGTCCGGCCATACGAGTTCCCAGGTTGTGCTCGGCCCGGCGGTGGGGGAGGACGCCGCTCTCGTGCGGATCGGTGGCGAGTTGTGGGCGGTTGCTTCGGACCCCGTCTCATTCACCGCCCATGACGCCGGCCGGCTGGCGGTGACGGTCAACGCGAACGACGTTGCGGTACGTGGGGCTCGACCCGCACTCTTCGTGGCGGTGGTACTGGTGGCGCCGGACGAGGCGACCCCCGATCGGATTCGCGACCTCCTCGATCAGATCCGCTCGAGCTGCGACCGTCTCGGCGTGGCGTTGATCGGAGGGCACACCGAGGTGAGTCCCGGGCTGGACCACAGCCTGGTGGTCGGAACGATGATGGGACCGGTGGTTGAACGCGCCATCACGACCGGGGGATTGAACGAGGGCGATTGGGTGGCCATGACGCGGTGGGCCGGACTCGAGGGAACAGCCATCCTGATGGCCGAATTCGGTGATCGGTTGCGCGAGCTTCACGGAGCGCGGTTCTTTGATGACGTGGACCGTGTGCTGGGCGGGAACTGGCTCTCGGTCGTGCCGGAAGCCGGTGTTGCGGCCGCCAACCCACACGTGACCGCGATGCACGACGTCACTGAAGGAGGGGTGGGGGAAGCTCTGTTTGAGCTCGAACGCGCTTCCGGGTTGTGGGTGGAGACCTCACGCGACCAGATCCCGTTCCTTCCTGAAACCTCTGCCATCTGCAGTGACTTCGGTATCGATCCGCTCGGTTTGATCGGATCGGGTGCGTTGCTCGTGGGTTGCAGAGACGGTGGGCGATCGCTTCTCCAAAGCGCACTCGGTGACCTCGGGGTGCCGTTGGCCTGGATCGGGCGTGCTGTGGCCCCTGGATCGGACCGGCCGAGACCGATCCCGCGATTCGAGCGGGACGAGATTCTGGGGTGTTTCAGCGTGCGGGGCATCCAGGGAGTGGTCTTCGATATGGACGGAACCCTGGTGGCGTCGGAGTACGACTGGCCGGCCATCAGGACCCGACTCGGGGTTTCGGGGGCCTCGATCATCGACGAGCTGAACGATCTGCCGGACCCGGAGCGGACCGAACGCTGGGCCGAACTCGAGGAGATCGAACACCGTGCCACGGTAAAGGCCCGTCTCAACGGGGGCGTTCGGCGGCTCCTGGCCCTGTTGGCTGAGCGCGGTGTGAGGACCGCCCTCGTGACCAACAACTCCGATGCCAACACGGGCCGACTGCTGGAGCGCTTCGGACTCCACTTCGAGGTTGTACTGACACGAGATTCCGGTCTGTGGAAGCCCTCGGGAGCTCCCATCATGGAAGCGATGAACCGTCTCGGGGTGGCGCCCGACCGATGTCTGGTGGTGGGCGATTCGCGCTATGACGTGGATGCGGCCCGAGCGGCGGGGAGCGCCGCCATCTGCCTGCTGAACGACGGTGCTCGGGGGTATGTGGGCGAGGTGGACCTGCGATTCCCCGACGTCGAATCGCTGTCCCGATACCTGGAGGTCGCATTGTGATCCAGATCATGTTGATCGCTGTCATTGGTGGTGCTCTCGCCTCGCTATTGCTCGCGATCAGAGGTGGCGAGCGGGCCCTCGAGGTCCTCTCCAAGAGCGTCGCGTCGGCTGGTTTCGTGCTTCTCGGGATGGTGCGGTGGAATGCCGGAGATACAGCCGCCACCTGGATAGTGGCCGGTCTTGCCATGTGCGCTCTCGGTGATGTTCTGCTGTTGTGGGATCGCAGCTTCGGAGCCGGGCTCGGGTCGTTCCTGCTGGGCCACGTGGCCTATATCGTGGCATTCTCAAGCGCGCTTCCCATGAGTCGGTGGCCGGTGTTCATGCTCGCGCCGGTGGTGTTGGCGAGCGTTGGTGCGGGTTTGTGGTTGTGGCCCCACTTGGGGCGGCGCCGGTTGTCGGTGGGCGCCTACATCGTGGTGATCTCGATCATGGTGTGGGGTGGGTTGGCCGTGGTCGGAACCGGGGCCATGAACTGGACTGTCGGGGTTGGTGCCGTGCTCTTCTACCTTTCGGATCTGGCGGTGGCCCGTCAACGCTTTGTTCAGCCGGAGTTTGTCAATCGCGGCATCGGTCTTCCGCTGTACTATGCCGGTCAGGTGCTCATCGCACTGTCGATCTGAACACCCGTCGGATGCAGCCCGGACGACCGATGCGACTCCGCCGGTCGGTGGTTTTGGCGCCGGGGTTTGTCTATGCTCGCGGCACCGAGAAGGGAGCTGCCATGGTTGTTCGGATCGCGTCGCATCTCGTGTTGCTGCTCGCGGTGTCGGGGGTGGTCACCGCTCAGGGGACCTGGTCGGAGCGCACCCGGGCCGGGGAGTGGGCCTTCAGCCGAGGCGATCAAGTGCGCGCCGAGGAGGAGTTCAAGGCGGCCCTCGACCTCGCCATGCTCTACCCCGAGGGTGACCCGAGACTCGAGATCAGCATGGCCAACCTCGCCCGGTTGTACGAGCACGAGATGCGGATGGAGGAAGCCCAGCCGCTGTACCAGCTGCTGCTCGCGGCGCGGGAGTTCCGGCTCGGCGACAGTCATGAGGGACTGTTGGATCCTCTGGTGGCGGTGGCCAGGACGAGCGTCCAGATCGGCGACGTGCCCACCGCCGAGGCCAGCCTGGAGAGGTACCGGGAGATCGCCGATGCCAGCGGCGCAGCGGACCCGGCCCAGCATTGGCGGGCCCTGGCCCTGTACGCCAGGATGTTGAACATTCGGGAGGAGAGCGAAGCCGCGTTGTCGTTGCAGCGGTCGGCGGTTGCTGTGCAGGCTTCCGACCCGGGCGCCACCGATATGGAACGCGCGTCGGAGCTGGAGAGTCTGGCCCAGATGGAACTCCTGTACGGAGACGTGACCGGGGTCGTGGAGCTGTTGGAAGAGGTCATTGAGCTGCGCCGTGGGGACGGTCCGGGTGGCGACGCGGACGTCCTCTCGGAAGCGGCTTCTACGGCCGTTGGTGCGGGTCACACCGAGCTCGCCGAAGAGCTGGCCACGCGGGCGATGGAAGGGGTCGAGGAGGGCGCCACGCCCCCCGTAACCGCCCAAAGGGTCCTGGCCGACGTGTCGTGGATGGAGGTCCGGCGGGGATCGGACCGGTTGGCGGATCTGACGGCGGTGGAGGCGGAGGCGGTGGAGCTGGACTCAGCCGCGCTCCGGCACGAGGATTTGCTTCAGATTCAGAACGACACCCTCGCGGTCACCGACCCCGAACGGGTGGAGACGCTGCGGCGGCTCGCCGCCATCGAGACCATGCGGGGAGACCTGGCCGAGGCGGCTGTATGGCAGCGGCAGTATGCTGACGCGGTGTCGGCTGCGGGCGGAGACACGGCGGTTCTGGCTGCGGATGGGCTCGCATTCTTGCTCACCGAGGACGGACGATGGTCGGAGGCCCTCACGGTGAACAGCCGCCTGCTTGAGCAGTTGGAGGCGAGCTGGGGCGACTCGGATCCGAGGCTGGCGCCGGTGCTGGAACGACAGATGCTGCTGCTCACCGAGCTGGGACGAAAGAAGGAGGCCAAGGCCTTCCGAAAGAGGCTCGCGAAGCTGAGGAGCTGACCTGTTCAGAAGCCCGGGTTAGACTGGCCCACCGGAGGAACCGCCATGTCAGCAGTAGAGTTCGATCGGTTGATCGCAGACGCCATTGTTGGTCTCGACACTCTTTGGGGAGGCGACGTCATGTGCCCATCGGGCACCGGCCGGTTCATCGCCGACTCGTGGTTCTCCGACGAAGAGCTGCCCTTGGCGTACATCGATCCCACCGCTGCTCCGGTCCGTCAATCCGGTGGTTTGTCCGCCGAGACCCCTGATGTGGGCGCCATTGACGCCTATCTCGCGGCGGTGGACGTGGAGCTCGCGATCCAAGGTGTGCGCGAGTTGGGCCCCAGACTCCCCGGGGTGAGGGGTGCTTTTGTGGCCGGTATGAGCCAGTGTCTGGATGTGATGTGGGATCTCGCCATGGAGACCCTCGACCGGGGCGATCCGGTGCCCTATTCGCGGTCGGTGGAGGCGTCGTGCGCCCGCCCTCCCGGCGCGTCCGATCCGTCGGGTAAGGTCGCAGCCGTCGGCCATCTGCTGTCCAATGCTGGCTACCCGGCCGACTCCGAGGCCGATCTTGCCGCCGCGGTGGAGGCCTGGCGACGGGACCGATTGGTGCCGCCGGCAACCATCCCGGCGTTGGCCCGGGCACTGATCGCGGAGCTCGACGCCGGTGCCGTCGCCCACCTGTTGCCGCACCTGCCCGATGAGATAGCCATGGTGCCGAGGGCCAACGTGGAGTTCCTGCCCATCAAAGACGCGTGGTTTTCGGGTTCGATGAACTACGTCGGCCGTGAGAGGGATGGGGCGGGCCGTCCGGCCTACGAGGCGACCTACGAGCTCAACGCATCGCTGGAGATCTCGTTGCCGGAGTTTCACGAGCTGGTGAGCCACGAAGTTGTGCCCGGCCACGTCACGACCTTTGCCTATGTCCAGCATCTGTACGTGATCAACGAGGTGGGTTTCGAGGGTACCGTGCTGACCATGAACACCCGCTATTCCACCCTGGCCGAGGGGATTGCCAACAACGCGGCCCTCATCGCCCTCGGCATCACCGAACTTGACCAACTCCCCGATCCAGACCTCCAGATCGGCGCGCTGCTGTCGCGGCTGCAGGACGATGCCAAGAACCAGGCCTCGTTCCTGACCTGGGGCCAGGGTGTTGAACAGCCCGATGTGGCGGCCGAACTGCGGCGTGACTACCTGGTGACTCAGGAACGGTCAGAGAAACTGTCGGGGCCGTGGGCTCATCACCCACTGCTCGGCCGGATGTACCTGCCCTCCTACCGCGCCGGCACCGAGCGGGTGGCCGAGCTCCGTCGACAGCACGAACCCGGGACCATACTCCCGGCACTGTACGGGATGCGTGGTCTGGTTGACGTGGCCACCATCGACCTGGTCCTGTAGGGAGCCCGGAAGCTCGAAAGCACCGATCGAGCTTGCGTGAGGCTGGTTCAAATACTATATTCAATGAAGATAGCTCCGGACACGGGCAGACAGCGAATGGGTCTCAAAGGGGGGCGTTGTGATTGGGGAGGCCATCTCCCACTACCGGATTGTCGCCAAGATCGGCGCCGGTGGAATGGGGGAGGTATATCGCGCTCACGATCCGCGGCTCGACCGCGACGTAGCGATCAAGGTGTTGCCGCAAGCGGCCACCGACGACCCGACCCGTCTCGGGCGTTTCGAGCGTGAGGCGCGGGCAACCGGCGCCCTCAATCATCCCAACGTGCTGGCAATTCACGACGTGGGTCAGCACCGCGGCGTGCCTTACATCGTCACCGAGTTGCTCGAGGGCGGCACGCTGCGCCAGCGCCTGCGCGAATCTAATCTGACGCCCAGACGGGCGGTGGAGTATGCGATCCAAATCACCGATGGCCTTGCGGCGGCCCATGCCCGGGGCATCATCCACCGCGACCTCAAACCCGAGAACATCTTCATTACCCGAGACGGGCACGTGAAGATCCTGGATTTCGGCCTGGCCAAGCTCCGACAGCACGAGCCCATGTCCCAGATGAGCACCGAGATCACCCCCACGGTGGAGACCGAGGTGGGGGCTATCGTGGGGACCCTGGGCTACATGGCGCCGGAGCAACTGCACGGCAAAGGGGCGGACCAGCGCTCCGATATCTTTGCCCTCGGTGCGGTGATCTACGAGATGTTGGCAGGGAGGAGGGCTTTCGCAGGCGGGAGCAAGGCCAACATCATGGCGGCGATCCTCCGCGACGATCCGCCGTCGTTTTCCGACTTCAAACGGCCGGTGCCGCCCCAACTCGAGCAGTTGGTCCGCCGCTGTCTTGATAAGCGGCCCGAGGATCGTTTCGCCTCGGCCCACGACCTGGCGTTGGCGTTGCGGGCGGTGGGGGAGTCCTCGGATTGGTCCCACACCTCCGCGGCACTCAAGGTCAGTCCGAGGAGCTGGTTGAGGTTAGCGGTTGGCGGTGCGGTAATGGGCTTGGTGGTCGTGGTGGGTTTCGCTCTTTGGGGATGGTTGCGGGGCGATTCAAGATCGACTGCGACCGCGTTGTTGCCGGAAGGACGGCATGTCGTGGTGTTACCGTTCGACGGCGACGGAGCCGACGGTCGTCCCACCGCCGTCGGCAGTGGACTCGCCGTCTGGTTGGCCCAGGCCATGGTGCCGGTGGAGACGCAAACCGGCGGTGCGGTGTGGACGAAACCTCCGGACATGGTGTTGACCGCAGGCGCAGACGCGGCCGTCAAGATCCTCGGTGTCAACCTTAAGACGATGGGGCGCTACGTGGCGGCGGAAGTTGCGGTCCCCGAGATCAATCTCGTCGACAGCCGGACCGGGGTGGTCATACGGGCTGGTTCGTTCTCGGCAGGGACCGGATCGGACGGCATGTGCGGGCTCTTGATGAACCTGGCCGTGGAGCATGCTCGACTGCTTGGCGTGAGCCTGGAAGGTCCCACCCTGGATCAGGTGTCCGCACTGGTTCCCTCGACCGCCGGCGCGTGTTGGTCCTATGTGCACGGCCTCGGTCTGGTGGCGGGAAAACCAAGCGCCGAGCATCTCGAGAGGGCGGTTGAGGATTTTGAAACAGTGGTCGGGGAAGATGCCGGTTTCGCTCCCGGGTGGGTCGCCATGGCGCACGCCTACGCCGGTCTTCAGGTCTCAAATGACGACGAGTGGTGGTTTGGCCGGGGGAGAGCGGCCGTCGATCGGTCAATAGAGATTGCGGGCAGCAGCCGACCCGAGCCATGGTTGGCGCTGGCCGCGCTGGAGAGGGCCGCAGGGCACCCCGAACGGGTCGTCAGCGCATTGGAGAGCGCAGCCGATCGTGGCCCACAGCGGGCCGACGTTTTGACGGCCCTCGGCATTGCCTATCGGGACACCTCCCGCATGGACGATGCGGAGCGGGTGCTTCAACGTGCCATTCGGTTGCGACCGGGCGACGGCTCGCTCCACTCCCAACTCGGTTACGTCTACTCTCTCCAGGGCCAGCGGGACGCGGCCATCAACCAGTTCCGGCTCGCCTTTGAGTTCATGCCGGAGAACTACCTCGACTACAGCAACGTCGCCGGGATGTACCTCGCCCTTGGTCTGCACGACGAGGCGCGGCAGATGTGCGAGCGTTCGCTCGAAATCGAACCCAACTACCAGGCCTACTCCAATCTGGGTTATCTCGCCTTTGCCAACTCCAACTACGGCGACTCGGTGGCCATGTACGAGCAAGCCCATCGGCTCGGCGAAGGCGACTACCTGACCTGGGGCAACCTGGGCTATGCCTACCACTACATGGATCGGACCGAAGATGCACAACGGACGCTCGGGCGGGCGCTGGAAATGGCCGAGCAGGTGCTTCGAGACGCACCCAACGACAGACGATTGATGGTGGATGTGGCGGGCTACCACGCGGTGCTGGGAAACAAGGCTCAGGCCATTGAGTGGCTGGAACGGGCCACGGAGCGGCCGTCGGAGGATCCGGTCTTCATGGCCCTGGTGGGCGAGGTTTACGAGGATGTAGGTGACAGAACGCTGGCCCTGGAGTGGCTCACCCGGGCCCTCGCATCGGGACTCGAACCGAGTTGGATCAGCAGTAGTCCCGCCCTGCGAAAGGTAGAGGCGTTTCGCCTATTGGAAGAACGATACAGCGGGGGATGACGTTGGGAAGCCGGCGGCGCGGTGGGTTCGGGTGGTCCCGTTCCCTAGGAAGTTTTCAGTCGTATTGAGGTCTCGATTTTCGAAGGAGGTTCACCATGAAACTGAGATCGATTCGGAATCCGGATGCCAAGGTCATACCGGCCGTCATGATGATCGCACTCGTGACAGTGATCGTCGTCGGCGCCGGAACCGGCCTGGCGGGCAAGAAGAAGGTCACGACCATTTCGGCTCATTTGGTTACGCTGGAGAACGTCGACGGCATATTCGGCGTGTATCCCAACGAACTCAGCGTCGCCAACGGTGACGTCATCAAGATCACCAACGAGAGCGGAGTCACGGTGGAACTTGTCGTCCCCGAAAACCTCTTCGTCAACGACAAGAACGAAGTTCTTGAAGGAAAAGACGCGGAGATTACGATAGAACCTGGTACGACCCAGATTCTCAATGTCTACGAGCAAGCGAATACAGCTGGGAATGAGGTTTCTTATACCCTGGAAATCGTCTTTGAAACCCCGACCGAGAAAGTACAGGCACGACCGAGGATCATCGTTCAACCACCTTCCAGCTGAGCTGGGACGGCCCCTTTGGGCGAATCAATCGGCGAATGACACCAGGGCGTAGAGGAACGCCGCGACAAACGACATCTCGGCGCCGGCGGCGAACTTCTCGCCGAGGGTGAGTTCGGACCAGGAACCACCGGAGGCCAGGAATGACAGGCTGGACTGGGAGCCATCGCCGATGGCGGTGGTCGCCATGCCGAAACCCGTCATGCGACCGCCGTGCACCAAACCCTCGCGGCCGAGCATGGCCTCGGCCTCGGCTCGTGAGTAGTAGAGCCGGCCCATGGGGGCGTTCCACAGGGCCAGGGTGAACTCTCTGGGGCTTTCCGGTGTCAGAGCGGTGCGGTAGACCAAGGCCTCGCGGCTTTCGTCAGTCAGGTCGAACTCGAGATCCTGGGGATCACCGGCGTTGAGGGGAAGGACCACAGCCGCATCCAGCGGCAGGGTGTCCAGGCCGAGGCTGAACCGGTCCTGCGCCGCGGCCGGCACGACTGCGATGACCATGAGCACGGTGAGGACGGCGGATCGCATGAATTCCCTGTACATGATACGAAAACTCGAGGGAGCGGGTTGTGGGGTGGAACGAAGAACGAAGAATAAAGAGCGAAGAACAGAGAATCAAGACTGGGCTCGGGGGATTGTCCACTCGACGCTCGGTACACTTTCTACAACCGAAAATCTGACACGATCGCGCTCCTCTCACGTCTCTGGCACCATGGAGGCGATGATCGACGACCCCGCGACGCCACCCGAGGATGCAAATCACGAAGGATGGTCCGGCACCCCGGAGGGGAGCTGGCAGAGGATGTTTCACCTCTTGGCCGATGGACAGGTCGAGGCATTGGCGTCACTGTGTGACCTTGCGGCGGATCGGCTTTTCGGACTTGCCCTGTGGCATACCGGGTCCGGCGGAAGAACTCGACCCGGAGATCATGGACATCGTCGATCTGCCCAGAATCAGCAGCGAATCATGAACCGGGCTGCCGTGATGGGGCCTTTGAAGGGAGCATCGCCATGACCGATTCGAAAATGCGTTCGAAGTCTATTCTCGTGGTATCTGCCGCGGTGGTGGTGGTCCTGTTGGCCGGTTCTTTGGCGGCGCGATACATGACGTCTGCCAGGGTCTCCGACTCGAGTCTGATCGCGCCGGCGGCAACCGTGCCGGCTCCTGTGGTTCTGGCAGTCGAAGAACTGGAGGTTCCCTCATGGGGCTCGTTGAAACAGAGCCGCGACTGGCCGGTGACGTTTCGGACCGATCTCGATCTGCTGGCGCCGCTGGGCGACGGCCCCGCCAACGCGGGGGTGTACTTCGTGGCCTTTGCAAAGGAGGTGGGGTCCCGAGCGGACGAGGCGGCCGAGGCCATGGCTGAACGGCACGAGGTGCCGGACCTGGGCGGTGTGCTGCCGCCGGACCACCCGCTCCTGCTCGAGGCCGAACCGTGGTGCGACCAATCGACCATGTGGTTCTATCCGGACCTTTTGGAACTCGATGGATACGACACTCGGATCCCCAACCTGCTGTACATGCTCACCCTCGCCAAGTCGTGGGTGGCGAGGGGCAACGCTTCCGGCGAACCGGTGGCGGCCTTGGAGGACTTTCGGCGGGCGATCCGGCTCGGCCGGTTGTTGCGGCAGGAGGACGTGACCATCATCGCCGACCTGGTGGGGCTGGCCTGCATCCGGATCGGTGCCGAGGCCACGTATCGCTCGGCACGGGATGAGGGGAATCTGCAGGCGGCGTTGCTGGCTTCGGTGGTGCTTGGCGAGGTTGCGCCGCAGCGCCTGCTCACCTCCGAGCGCATCACAGCGGGCGATCTGTCGCCTTTTGGTCGTGTGGGCGAGGACGGGGAGATCGAGTTCGAGATTCCTGACGCGCGCATCGATCGACTGGTTGCCATGGTCACGATCGGCCCGGATCGGCGGTTTGGTGGGGAAGCCCTCATCGGGCTCAACATCGTGCTCCACCTCGGGAACCCGGCCCAGCGGGAGCGGGTTGCTGAGGTCCTGAACGAGCTGTCCGGCAGCCCCGACCTCTTCCTCGCCCACGGTGCGCGATGGGCACTGGACGCCCCGTTGAACCCCGAGCTTGTCGAGGACGCGTTTCAGAAATAGCAAGAAAAAAACGGAGGCCCGATTTTGGGCCCCCGCCTGAAGAGCTGTTCGAGTCGGCCGAGGCCGACGATCGTCATGCGCGCTTGTCGTCGTCGCCGTCGAGCAAATCCTCGGCCCGTTCTTTGATGTCCTCCGCTATTTCCTTGGCTCCGTCATAAACGTCTTCAACGGTGTCCTCGATGGCGCCGGAGATGCGGCGGCCGCCGAAACCCAGGATGGTCATGACGATGCCCGACATCAGGATGTGGATACCGAAGAGCACTCCAATGGCGTAACTTCCGGAGACCGGCCACTGGCGCCACAGCATGAAGCCCAGCAGACCGGCGACGATGCCGTTGAAGAGCATCCAGCCCCAGCCTGATTCGGGTTTCATCTTGAAGGCGGTGATGATCTCGAAGATACCGTCCACCAGGAAGTAGGCGGCCAGAAACAGCGTGAGGGTGGCCATGCCGGCGATCGGCCGGAAAATCAGCAGCAGGCCCGCAGCGATCGACAAAAGACCGATCAGGGTCCCGATGATGCCCGAGCCCCATTGCCCCGATTTGAATGCGGCGATGATCTGAAGCACACCCATGAAGGCCAGCAGTCCACCGATGAACAGTGTGACGGCCATGCCGGAGATCATTGGTGAAGCGATGGCCAGTATCCCGAGAATTATCGTCAGGACTCCCAGCACGATCAACCACGTCGCGTTCTTTTTTGCCTCGTGTGCCCAAGGTGCGTGCGTCGTCATGTCTTTCTCCTCCAAATTCGAATTACGTCATTGCGGTCGGTACCGACCGGGGCCCCCCCCGCTCGCGCCTATGCAGTTGAATCTTGATGCTCGCGCAATTCTACATGATCTCTGATTTACCAGGCGTAGGCCAATCTGACGCCGTAGACCCAGACCTGCTCCCCGTCCACGAGGTCGAGGTAGACGGTGGGCACGACGCCGTAGGACTCGCCGACCTCAAAAGCCCAACCGACTCCCAGACGAAGGACGAAGTAGTTCTCGTTCTTGTCGGGCCCGCCGTGCTCCCCGTCGCCTTCATGCCCCTCGTCCCCACCTCCGCCGTCCTGGTCGCGGCCGTCGTGGAACTCGATCCCAGGTGCGACGATCAATTCGAAGCCCTGTTTCCACGGCAACCACGTGACCGATGCCCCCACGATGGAGTTGCGCAGGTCACCACCCACGTGATCAAAAAAAACCCCGGCCGCAACCCGATCGGTGATGAGTCGGTTGTAATCCAACCCCCAGGTGAACTGCGTGTCGTGACCCTCCTCGTCGGTGGCGCCGAGGAATACGGCGAAATCGTTCTTGTGGTGGTGTTCCTCGTGTTCTTCAGCTTCGCCGTGGGTTTCGTCCCCGGCTGTCTCGCCGTGTTCCTCGGTTGTCGCCTCCTGGTGGTCCTGAGGCGGTTCCATCATGGTCGTGGCGGCGTGTACCGCTGGCACCATTCCTAAGAACAGAATAAGAGTGGTTGCTCCGAGCGCGAAAATCTTTCTCATCACTCCTCTAAGACGTGGTGGTCACCGGATTGTGCCACCGTTTGGCGATTTGGCGAAATCACCATACTTGGGCCGAAGTTCCCCGAGTCTGGGACAGCCCGACTTCCCACCTCAGTGGAGCGGTAAGGGCCGGCAGCCGATTCCCCGGTCCAAGGGGCCCAAAACCCCCCGCAGCCGTGGGGGTGGCTTGACATTTCGGAACGGGAGATGGTCGAAGGCTACTTGCCTTCCTTCTTCTGCTGTTTCGCTTCTTTCTCCCATTCCTTGTACTCCTTCTTCATCTCCTTCATTTCCTCGGTGGTCATGATCTTGAAGGGCACCCGGAGCATGCCGTCGTAAAACCGAATATTCAGAGTGTGCTGGCCGTATTGGATGCCGCCGGGGACCTTGAAATAGAGCCGGCCGACACAGGCCCGGTTGAAGCTCAACTCCACCTGGTCATAGGCCAGGCCGCGACCGGGTTGGGACGCGTCGGTGAAGAACCCGATCCGGCATGCGTTGTTGGCGGCCGGGGGAAAGTAGTTGATGGAGTCCCGTTCCATCGATGCCCTGGCGTCCAACGCGCGCAGCTTGCCGCGGTCATCCTGGAATTCCTTCTGACTCGCCATCGGTATCATCTCGTTGTCCGGGGTAGAGATGGAGAAGGCGTCCCGTTTGAGTACCTGGTCCTTGATCCCCTTTGGTACCGTCAGGCCCAGTTCGAGCATCAACCACTCCTGGCCCACCGAGTTGTTCGCCGTCCGGTAGCCCACGACAGCGTAGCCGATGTTGTTGGAGGCGACCCGGACCCACTCCGCCGCGGCTGCAAACTTGGTTTCGCCGGGATCCATTTTCTGGGCCTCCTGAGCCAGTGCAACAGCACCGACCGATGTGATGATCGCGCCCAGGACCAGGGTCACGACGTGTCTCGAATACATTCTGCCGCTCATGTTTGACTCCCTTTGTCGAGCGTTGTTTGAGATCAAGTTGTAACCGAGTCGGGGCAGTGGCACAAGGAATATCTCTGTTGACTCTGCTGTCTTGGCCAGTGTCTGGGGGGGGCCTATTTCTCCTTGTCCGGAGTTCGGAATATGTCGCGAAGGATGCCGGGGGTCAGCCCGGACATGGGATTGACACTGACCTGGGGTTTGGCCAGCGGCCCCTTGACCAGGTAGTTGACCGCCAGCAATCCCTCCCCCTTGGTGCCGCTGAGGATCACGCCCAAACCCGGGATGTCCCCGAGCAGCGACTGGATCCGCGACATGGGTATGACCGCGCCGTTGACGTTGAGGATTTTGGTTTCAAAGTCCACCGTGCCGTCCGCTGTGATTCCAATGGAGGAACCATGGCTTTGGAAACCTCTGATGGTGAGGACCTTGTTCGAAAATCCAAAGTCGGCGTCGAGTCGTTTGAACTGGATACCTGTTCCCGACAGCAGGTCGACTGCGCCGCCGATGCTCGCGAGCTGGAGAATCCGGGTCAGGGCCTCTGATTGTGTCACCACGTAGTCCTCGAGCTGCACATGCCCGGTGAGTGGGCCACTCTCGGTCGCCCGGTGGCCGGTGACGTCGAGGGCCCCTCCGACGAGTTCGCTGCGAGGCAGGATGGTGCTGAGAAATTCTCCTGCGTTGTCAGCTGTCACCTTGAAATCGTGGCCGGAGGTCACGCCGGGTGCCAGGTGGACGCGGACCACGTTCGCTGCAGTGATCTCCAGATTGCCTTCGACGCGGTTCCATACCGCCCCATCGCGATCCGCGCTGAGGTTCAACCGACCGAGGGTGTGGTCGGTTCCATCGACGATCTCCTGGATCCCGATGTTGATCTCCAGCGTTGGCGTGCCGCGGCCGCCTTCCGGGTGAGAGGTCGGTGTTTCTTTGGTCTTCTCCTCGATCGTGTCAAGCAGAGGCCGGACGTCGAGACGCCGTCCCCCAACCTCAACGACCCATCCTCCCCCGTGTCGTTCCGTGAGGCTCCCGCCAAGCTGAGTTCGACCTACGTCCAATCCTTCGATCACGAGCTCGTGGAGCGACGCCAGCCCGGATCCGGTGGCAAGATGACCGCTCACGTGGAACCCGTCGGCCGAGACGTCAAACTGATTCACCGTCAACCGCCGGTCGGCGGAGAGTACGGACTTGGCCGTGATGCGGCCGGCTGATCCGGCTGCCTTGCTCCAGCCGAGCGGCGCGACGGTCGCCGCCGTCCGGGTCAGGTCACCGTCGAGGGCGATGTCCATCGAACCGTCACGACGACCGGTAACGTCGATGGTCACACCAATGGGTCCCTCCAGTTGCGGGATATCCGGGACGCCGAGGGCTTCGAGGTCGTGGTTGTTGACGGTGGTGCGGGTGTGAATGGTACGCGGCGTCGGACCGCCTGCGAGATTTTCGCGCCAGGTGAAGGAAGCCGCAACCCCGTTGACGGCCGCGGTGCCGGCAATGTCCAGCTTCGCGAGGTCGAAACCGAGGTCGAGCGAACCATCGCTCAGATCGTAGCCCTTCACCCAGCCAGTCACGCCCACGCCCGTGAGTTTGGACGAGCCGGAAACCCCAAGGGGATTTGGATCGCTGCTGGAGAGGGGAACGTCGAGTACGAGGTGACTGTCCGCGGCACCCGAGAACTGGTCCGGCTGCGGCAGCCCCGCGCCCATGAGTTCGAGTGGCGGGCCGCCCAGGATCTTTGCCGCCGTCGACACCGGTCCCTTCAGACCCGTGGCATCGACCGTGAGGCGGGCGTACCCCGCCAGCGGTGCGATGCCCAACCTTGCGGATGTTAAGGAAAGGTCTTCAACACCGCCTCCGTCCACCGTGAAATCAAAACCCTCGGCGGTGAATTGTGCCGTACCCGACAGACCGGTGACCGGTGGCATGGGTGACAGGTAGGTCACGGAAAGGTCGCTCAATCCAAAGGACCCGTTCAGATCGTCCAACCGGAGACCACCGGAGAGATCCGATGGCAGCGATAGCGCGACCCGGACTGCAGCGTCGTGCACCGTGCCGGCGGTAATGCTGGTCGCAATCCAATCGAGGACATCCGGTGCGAGGCGGGACGGCCAATATTGACTGATTGACGACGCGCTGAAGTCGGTGAGGTTTGCCGACGAGGTGATCCGTGTCCTCTTTTCGCCTCGGGTTGCGGCGCCGGTGGCGTGCACAGTCAGTCCGGCAAGATCAACCGTGACATCGGAGATCTCCAGGGATTTCAAAGCGTCGGTGGCGTCCGCCTCGAGAGTCGCTCTCCTGATCTGGTATGGAACGTTGTTGATCTCGGGAATGTGAACCGTTCCCGCGCCGCAGGCGACGTGTACTGTGGCGCGATCAATCGTGCGATCAGGTGTCAGCTCCGCCGTGGCCCGGAGGTCGATGGAAAGTTGGACCCGGCCCAGGGCAGGCAGCAGTTCTTCGAGTTTCCAGGGTTGGAGTCCGGAAAGGTCGACCTGTACGGTCGCCCCTCGTGTGCTATCGACATCCAAAGCTGCTTTCGCCGCGCCCATCTCGGTTTGGACCGTGGCCACCGCAGATTTGACCTTGAAATCCGGTGACAACACCGCGCTGGCGGTTCCGTTCACCGGTTCCTTCATGACGGCGAGTTGCGGCACGAGGTCAGCAAGGTCCGAGAGACGGATCGCGGACAGCGTTACCTGTGTCGAGAGTTCCCCGACGTCGGTGCGGTGCGCGGCAGCCTTCACCTGTCCGATCTGGCTTTCCAGTTCCACATTCGCGGTGTGAATGGTGCCGTCGAGGGAGACTTCCCCCGTGAGATCGAGGTTTACGGGAGACGTCACGTGGGTGAGCGGATCGAGCGCTGGGATAAGCTGCCCGATAACGTACGGGTGGAGATCGGTGACCGAGACCGTGGCATTCAATCTCTGGCTGTGGCGATCGAGGGTGCCGTCGATCTTCAGGCCGGTGTGGTTCGAATCCACGTCGAGGGTGGCGTCGGCAGCGATGCGGAGTCCAGCCCTCCCTCGCCGGAGGCGGAGATTGAGGTTCGGAACCTCCCACGTCACCCCGAGGACCCGATCCTCCAGTGTTGCCGTCGACTGAACAACCGAGACCTTGGTGAGCCTCTCGAATGGTGGCACCGGCTCCGGCGAAGTCAGGGCCTCTTGGATTTTCTGTGCCAGCGTCGACTCCGCCGTGTCTGGTGGCTTGCTCGGAGTCTCTTTCGCGGTTGCCTCGAACCCTGGAATAATGCGACCGTCCGCGGTCCGGAGCAGATGGAGGTGGATCGCCCGCACCTCGATGCGGGTCAGCGCGACCTTCTTCCGGAAGAGCTCGAGCCACGCCAACCCCACCGAGGTGTTCTCCACTTCGATGACCGGGCGACCCTGGTTATCCGAAACCTCAACCGGTCCCGCCGTGAGATCCAAGGGCCGGCGCCAACCGCCCCAAGTGACGGCCGGATTTTTGATGGCCAGAGTCAATGCCTCGGGGTCATCGCCAAGGTGCCAGACCAGCCGCGGCTCGAGGAAGTCCAGCAAAATCGGACCCCGCGAGACTCGCCAGCCGACGGCGGCTATAACCAGCCCGAGCAGGATCACACACGACATGGCCGCAACGGCCAGACGTCGACGACACCCGGATCGACGCTTTGAAGCGGCGTCGGCCGGTGGCTCGGACCCTTTGGAGCCAGAAGTCACGCGCTCATGCTACCTCGGCAGCAGCCTCCGGGATATGCCGATTTGGCCGCGGGTGGCGAATACGGTACGATTCCGCCTCTGGATCGCAGGCTCGACGCAGCGAGGGGAGACGAAACTCATGGCTCTTGGACATCCGAAAGGCCTCATCCCACTGTTCTTCACCGAGATGTGGGAGAGGCTGGCCTTCTACACCATGGTCGGTATTCTCCTGCTTTACACCATTGATGCCGAGCGTGGCGGTCTTGGCCTTCCCCGTGCCGAGGGCAACGAGATCTACGGGCTCTACCTGGCCTTTGTCTATTTCACGCCCTTCCTTGGCGGTATGATCGCCGATCGGTTCCTGGGCTACAGGCGCGCGGTGTTCATCGGCGGTCTGCTCATGGCTGCCGGGCTGTTCATGATGGGGATGCCGGGCTTCAATTTCTTTGTTCTCGGCCTGATCGGCCTGATCGTCGGGAACGGTTTTTTCAAGCCCAATATCTCGGTGATGGTGGGGAACCTCTACGAACCCGGCGATCCAAAACGTGACTCGGGATTCAATATCTTCTACATGGGCATCAATATCGGCGCGCTCGCCGCGACCTTGATTGTGGCACCGTACGTTCGCAACGAGTTGGGCTGGTTGTGGACCTTCCGGGCGGCAGGTATCGGTGTGCTGATCGCGGTGTTGTTGTTGTTGATCAACTGGAAGACCCTCGCGAAGGCGGATCGCCAGCCCGAGCGAAGTCCAGGCGATACATCCCTGGGAGAGATCTTCTTCAAGATTCTGCTGCCGGCGTTCGTGGTCGGCACTATCGGATATTTCGCCGCGAAGCAATTCCACATGGAGATCGTTCGACCTTCGGATTTTGGATTCCTGGTGGGCATGATCCCGGTTGTCATCTTCTTTGTCCGCCTTGGCCTCACGGCGAACGAAGACGAAAGACCCGGTCTGTTGGCCCTGTTGCCGGTCTTTGTTGCGGGTGGTGCGTTCTTTATGATTCTCCACCTCAACGGCTCGGCCATGACGCAGTGGGCGCGCGATTTCACCGATCGCCGGCCGGGGGTCGCACAAAGCGTCACCTACATCCAACAGGACGGCTTGCCCAGCTACTACGGCAATGCATCCGAGGACGTTCCCCGGCCTCATCCGGACAGCCTGCTGGTTGTGGATTCGCCTGAGTTCGCGAACCAGTTCGGTCAGAGTCGGATGCGTGCGTCTGCAGTGGAGCAGATTGACGCCTACCCGGGCATAGAGGTCGTGCGGCTCGACGCGGACGAAAGTGTGGAAACCGACCTGCCGGATGAATGGACTCAACGAGCGGTCAAGGTGTATGGCGACGATCAGGTGAGCGTCAAACAGGAGACCGGGGCCCATGGTGAGAACGTCATTACGGTGGCTTTGGCTGACGGTGCGATTCCAGACGAACGGGTCGTGTTCCTGAGGGACCTCGAAGGAGGGCCGCGGATTCCGGTCTTTGTCGTGGATCAGGAGACCCACAGGACGATCTACGACGGCTATCGTGAGCGCTACGGCCATGACCCGGATTACTTGGAGCCGGGAACCTTCCTCCAGGTGGTCAACGCAGAGGTCTATCAGAGCTGGAATCCATTCTGGGTGATTGCCCTGACCCCTCTCGTGGTGTGGTTCTTCGGTTGGCGGTTGCGTATTGGGAAACAGGTTCCCACGGCCCACAAGATGCTGTACGGCATGATGTTGACCACGGCGGCGCTTTTGATCATGGCCGTTGCCGGTTCCATGACCGACGGTGGAGCCGTCAAGGTCGCAGGCCTCTGGATGGCGGCCTTCTATTTTGTCATCACCCTCGGCGAGCTCTGCCTGTCACCCATCGGATTGTCCCTGGTGACCAAGCTCGCCCCCAAACGACTGGTGGGACTTGCCATGGGCGGCTGGTTCCTGGCGACCTCCATCGGCAACAAGTTCTCGGGCTTTCTGGGCAACTTGCAGAATTACATGGAGCCCATGTGGTTCTTTGTTTTCCTCGCCGGGCTGGCCGCGGCGGTGGCCGTCTTTATCTTCCTGGTCCTGCCAAGGCTGGACAAGGCGATCACGAAGTACGGAGCCTGACAGCCAGAATGTTGAATTCTTAATTTTGAATTTTGAATTTTGAATTTCCCCCACCCTGCCCGATCCGGGCGGGTGGGGGATCATTCAAAATTGAGACTTAAGAACTGAGAATTCAAATGAGTCAGGTGCGGCCGCGGAGTTTTTCGACGGTCTTGTGCATGCGCCAGGCTCTGGTGCCCTGCATTTCGGCGATCAGGGTGTTGAGCCGCTCGATCTCGGCGTAGGTGCGCCGGAGGTGGTCCTCGTGCTCCATAACCTGCTCACGGAATTGATCCCGTTGGCGGTAGAGGTCGAGCGTCTGGCGATCGTGATCGGGGTGACCGTCGAGGGTGGCCACCAGCCGGTCCCGTTCCTCCGTCAGTCGGTCCCGCTCCACCCGTAGAGTCTCGCGCTCCGCGTCGGCCCCGGCGTAGGCCGCTTCGAGGGCTGCGTGAGCCTCGCGGAGTGCGGACAGCTGCCTCCGAGTGGAGGCGCTGTCTTCGGTCATGGCCACGGCATCCGAGCGGAGACCGGCGACCACGGTTGCGAGCAGTTCGGCCGTATGGAGATGTCGGTATCGGTCGATTACGTGGCCCTTGGTGACGAAGAAGTTCGATTGCTCCTCGGTGGGTCGTTCGCCGAATACATGGCGGCCGCCTCCCCTGAAAAGCCGGTATTCGCAGGTGACCATGCCGAGGTGCTGAAACGACGTGACCCGAGACAGCCGGATCAGCATGTCCCAGTCCTCGAAGAAGGACAGATCTTCGTCAAACGGCCCGACTTCACCGAAAAGCCCACGGTCGATCATGAGAGTGTTGAATGGAATGTAATTGTCGAACAACAGGAGGTCCGCGTCGAAGTCGCGGCTGTATGGAAGTCGTCGCTCCAGCTGGCGCCAGCCGTGTTCGGGATCCATGACGTAGATCCCCACGGCGGCATCGGTGTACGCCACACGAACATCCTCTGCCGACATCAGACCCGTGAGGGTCGACAGATGTTCGGGCTCCGCGAGATCATCGTCGTCGAGGAAGGTCACATAATCGCCGGTGGCAGCCGCGACGCCGGCGTTGGCCGCGGCCGCTCGCCCGCGGTTTTCCGGTAGGTCGACCCTGGTGATCTCGAAAGGGTAATCATCCGGTACTTCGGGGGGATCGCCACCATCGTTGACCAACACGACCTGGACGTTGCGGTACCTCCCCACGGCCAGACTGTCGAGAGCTTCGCGGAGCAACTCCGGTCGGTCGTAGGTGCGGACCACGACGCTGACCCGGGGGCCCTCCGTCACGAGGTGCACCGTGGGGCATCCACCGAGGCCGCGGATCATTCCGGCCACTCCGTGGGTGGTGAAGTCTGCCGCCCGGAGATCCCGGAACCCCTCCGCAGCGGTCACGCCGGTCGGCAATGAAAGGGTCCGGTACCGACGGATGCCGATGGCCGCCTTGAGATAGTTGTGGAGTTCGAGCTGGCTCGCATGTTTCTTGATGGCCTCGGTCAGAGCCGGGATTTCGGTGCTCACGTCCACCAACACATCGGGGTAACCCGGATGGTTGATCTCGTACAAGAGGATGCGGAGGTCGGCCGCAATCGGGTCGAGTTCCCCGTCTCCACGGAGACCGGAGAGGGTTCGGTGGAGGGCGCTGAACGCGGCTTGGTGGTCCCGGGTGATTTCCAGCGGGGAGACAGACAACAGCACGTCCGGTCGGTGATCCATCAGCTCACGCTCGATGGCCGCCGCCGCGATGCCGATGTACTGTTCCAACTCTCCATCGGGCAGGTCGAGAAACTCGATATTGTCAATTCCGAGGACCGCGAGCGATTGTTCCGCCTCGTGTCGCCGCCGTGTGGCGTAGTCGGCGCGATTGTCGGTGACCTCGCTACCGCCACTGGAGTCGGTGAGAAACAACACTCGGACGGCCGCTCCCTTGGCCGAGAGCTGGGCCAACAAACCACCGCAGCCAAGGACGTCGTCATCTGCGTGGGGTGCCAGTACGAGCACGCGCCTGGCGTGGATCTCGGTCGTGGTGGAAGGCAACGAGGTTGTGGGTTCCATCGGCATGATATTACCAGGAAGAGAACGGAGACGTTGCGAGAGGCATCGGTACGTGTCAGTCGAGATTCAAAATTCGGTTCATCCGGGAAAGCGTGAGGCGGGGTGTCTGCGCTTCCGTCTCCTTGACGATGCCCGAGATGCAGCGGCAGCGTTCAGGGACAGCGGCGGGGAACAGCGAGCAGGGACAGTCATCAGGGGCAGCGATCAGTTGCTCTCGCGGCATGGAATGGGTCACCTCCGGGTCGTTCCATGGGATCAATAGCCGGTGGCCAGCCCTCGTCCCGGCCGCTGCCGACTGCCGCTGGTCGCTGATTGCCGTCGCAGACGCTGGCACCGGAATCCGGACCCTCGTATTCACTCCGATTCACTGACTTGGGCGCGCCTGTCTCCCCAAGGCGCTACCCGAGGGAGCCCCCTCTGACGATGTTTGGGACTCGTCGCGATACGCAGACCATTCGACCTCAACCCAAAATCATCAGAGACGGCACGCCCGCCCATCGCGCCTACTACCGATCCGGATAAGTGTTTAGGAACGTTCAACGTTTAGTTCATCCGGGGAAGCGTGAGGTGGGGTGTCTGGGCGCCCGTCCCCGCTTGCCATGGCGTAGCCCGAGGGGAAGCCGGGTGCCCGGGGCCGAGAAGCAGCGGCAGTTTTCAGCGACAGCGGCTGGGGGCAGCGGCTGGGGACAGTGATCAGAGGCAGCGATCCGTTGCTCTCGCGGCATGGAATTGGTCACCTCCGGGTCATTCAATGGGATGAGTAGCCGGTTGGCAGCCGATGTCAAGGGCAAGCCGGGCCAGAGTCCCGGTGCTCCGCACCCTTGACATCGGCTGCCTCACCGGCATGCGGGAAACGGCATGAACGACCCGGAGGTGTCCATGTCCAAAGCCGTCACCCACACCAACCTCATCGCCCATGAGAAAGCCCTTGAAGCAGCAGGCATGGCCATCAAGCTCGTCATGAGGGTTCCCACTCCTCTGAAGTCCATCGCCGATCAGGCGATCCGGTCGGCAAGCTCAGTCCCGGCCAACATCGCCGAAGGCCACGGCCGAATTGGACGGGACCGATCGAACCACTGGCGAATCGCCTACGCTTCGGCCAAGGAGGTCGAGTCTCACCTGACGCTCCTGGTTCACGCCGGGGCCATCAGTCGAACCGGGGCCCGTGATGCGATGAAGGGCTTTGATGAGGTCCGGGCCATGACATGGCGCCTACTCAACCCAACGTTCTGATTGGGGTACCTGGATGCCGTCACTGAAGACGCCCGCCGGCGCTGGTTGCTGACGCTGCCATCTGTCCCGGATCGCTGTCGCTGCCGCTGGACGGATTCCGGAACTGTACCGGAGGTCGGCGCGATAGAAAATTTCACATTTCACATTTCACATTTCTCATCCAACCACTGCCCATCTCACGGAAATCCAGATGAACCCAACGTTCAACGTGAAGGTGTCCGGAATGGCACGCCCGCCCATCGCGCCCACCTCGCTCCGGGTGGGCGGAGGAATCTGCAATCTGCAATCTCGCAATTCGCAATTCGCAATTCGTAAAGGGCGGGTGGGGGATCCAGCCTCCAGTATCGGGGGGGTGGGGGGAAAGTGTTACCATCCGGCCATGCCCGCGGAGGATCGGTTTTGAGCGAGGCGTTTCTTATCTGTCCCGAGCCGGTTCGGCGGCTCACGGCAGGGGTGGGGACGCGGTTCGTGGCTCTCGCCCGAATCTTGGCGGCCGAAGGTCACCGGGTGACCCTCGCCATCCCGAACGATCCCTCGGATGCATCCATCGATTGTGAGGCCATCGACCTGATCCATGGCGATCCCGACCGGCTCGGGGAGTTGGCCGCAGGCCATGACTGGGTGATGCTGCACGGTCATCTCGGCAATCACTATCTATCGCAAAGAGACGATCTGCCGGTGGTGGTGGATCTCTACGACCCATTCATGGTGGAGAATTTCCATTACCACCGCGAGCTCGGATTCGAACCCTACCGGACGGATCATGCAACCTGGCGTCTGCAGATGTCACGGGGAGACTTCTTTCTGTGTTCGTCGGAAGAGCAGCGGCTGTACTACCTCGGCTGGCTGACCGCTCTCGGCCGGGTCAACCCCGTGACGGCCGAGTCCGATCCGGCCATGCGGCGGCTCATCGCAGAACTTCCCTTCGGCACCGTGGATGGGCCTCCTCCGGGTCCGGTACGACGGTCCGACGTGCTCCCGGGCGTGTCCGACGACGCGCCGGTCATTTATTTTGGTGGGATCTACGACTGGTACGACCCGATGCTCCTGCTCGACGTCCTGGAAGACCTGCTGGAGCGGGATGGGCGGACTGTCGTGATCTTCGTCGATCATCCCCATCCCGAGCTGACACCGCTGGCCGCGGCGGACCGTGCCCGTCAGGTGGCTCGCGACCGGGGATGGCTGGATCGACAGGTGCGATTCGAGGGTTGGCGAACCTATGACCGACGATTCGAACTGGCGCAGGTCAGCGATCTGGCGGTGGTCACCCACCGGCCGGGGCTCGAGACCGATCTCAGCCTGAGGACCCGGTTGGTGGACCTCTTGTGGCTCGGGCTGCCGGTGGTGGTGACCGCCGGCGGAACAATGGCCCGGGTCGTCTCCGACACCGGGGCGGGGGAGGTTGTTCAGGCCGGAGACCGGGAAGGGCTGGCGGCGGCGGTCCGCAGGCTGCTGGATGATCCGGATCGGCGGCGTTCCGCCAGCGAGGCCGGGCGGCGCTGGGCCGAGGTGCGCGATTGGAGGTCGATGTCGGGGCCGCTTCTGGACTTCGCCCGTCAACCGTGGCGGGATCCCGACCGTGATCGGTTCACGGATCTCGCACCGGCGGCGACCAACGCGGAGGAACCGGCCGGTCAGCGCCTGCGAAGAGTGCTCCGTCGATTCGGGGGCGGCTCGTGAAGGCATCGGTGATCGTGGTGACCCACGCCGGTGTCGCACGACTCGGTGACGGACTCGCCTCCCTGGCTCCCTACGCTGGGCACAGCGACGTCGAGGTGATCTTGGTGGATAACGGGTCCGCCGATGGCTGCGCAGAGGTCGCTCGGCGCGAATATCCATGGGTCCGGACGGTGCAGTCGGAACGCAACCTTGGATTCACAGGGGGGGTTCGGCTGGGGGCGGAGGTAGCCGAAGGCGATGTGTTGGTCTTCCTCAACGACGATGCATCAGCCGAACCCGGATTGGTGGAGTGGCACCTCGAGACCCTGCATGCCCACCCCGAGGCGGCGGCGACGGGTGGCCGGCTGGTGAGCTGGGACCGCAGCCGTCACGATTTCCTGAGGGGCCGGGTGACCTTCGACGTGCATGCTTTCCAGATTGGCCAGGGACTGCCGGTGGATCAGGTCGATCCGCCCGAGACCGGCGAGCCGCTCCCGTTCGCCTGCGGCGGCAACATGGCGGTGCGGCGGCGAGACTGGGATAGCACAGGGGGTTTCGATCCCGAGCTTTTCGCGTATTTCGAGGATGTGGAGTTCGGTTGGCGGCTGCGGGCCATGGGTCGTGAAGTGATCGCCGCGCCGGATGCGGTCGCCCGCCACCGTGGGTCGGCAACCTCTTCGGTCATGGGCGACTTCCGTCGCGGCGTGCTCTTCGAGCGAAACGCCCTGAGGATTTTCCACTCCTGCGCCGATGGCGACCATCGCCAGGCCCTCGGCGGGGCCGTGTACGCCACCTTTCTCCATCGGATGGTGGACTATGCACGTTCTCGGCCCGATTGGTCGGTTCACGTGGCCGATCCGTTCGGATCGACGATCGAACCAACGGACGCGGGGAGTCGTTGGATGCGTCGGCTTCGCTCTCAAGGTCCGTTGGAGGTTCTTCGCCACGCTGCGGCCCGGATATTGCTCGGCCGGGCGGCCGGCCAGCCGAGAATCGACGACGGACACCTTCTGATGCAGTTGCGTGCCGCTCACGGGTATTTCGAGGGCATCGAGGCGACCGATCAGAGGCGGCGGGACCTCGAGCGGCTGAGAACAGTGTCCGATCGAGAGATTCTCCAGCGATTCCCACGCCTGGTCGTCCCCACCTATTCGGGCGACGAACGTTGGTTCGAGACCGAAGCCTTCAGGTCGCTCATCCCCGACGACTGGCCGCTGGAGGTTGCCCGGCTCGAGGACATCCTCCATCCCGATCTTCTGGGCTGAGTTCTCAGTTCTTGATTCCCGTCGTGCACCGAAAATCGGTACAGGAATTCAGACGATTCTGGGCCCATCCGCGCGTCCAACCTCAATTCAAAATTTTGAATTCAAAATCTAGAATTTTTCCCCGGTAGAATCATCTGATGCTGGAGAGCTACCAGGGCGGTCATCGGTCGGCTGTGGAGGATCTGGCCATGGAGGCCTGGATGCTCGATCGGGCAGCCGAGGGGAGACCCTCGGTCTTTGCCACCTCGTGGCCCGGCCCGGTGGTCGTGCTGGGCTACGCGCAACAGCCGGCCGACGTGGATCTCGAATTTTGTAAGCTCAGGAACATTCCCGTGCTCAGGCGTCTCACCGGGGGAACCGGAGTGGTGCACCAGGGGGACCTCGGGCTGTCACTCGCTCTTCCCGCCGACCATCCATGGGCCCGCGGGGTGATCGGACTCTACGATCGGTTTCTCGGTGTTCTCGAACCCGCCCTGCAGAGCTTTCGGCCCGACATCGAACGCAAGCAGGACCCGCCACGGGCGTCGGTCGTCCGCTCTCCGATCTGTTTCTTCGATCAGCTGTCCGATACCCTCCTCGTGGAGGGCCGAAAAGCTGTGGGTTGCGCTCAAACACGCCGCAGGGGAGCCGTCCTGATCCACGCCGCCGTTCTTCTCGGCATGGATCCCGATCTCGTCGCCGGTGTCTTCAGGGCCCCTGTGGACGAGGTCAGAGCAGGACTCACCGCAGCAGTACCGGGGGGCGACTGGATGGCCGTGAGTCGGAAGATCGCGTGCGGGTTGGCCGATGCACTGGGTCTTGCGGCCCAAGATCTGCACCTGCCGACGCTTGATCGACGCTATCTCGAGCCCTATGGTGAGAAGCGATGGGCGCCCCTTGACTATGGCTTAGTGAAGCCGCTGTTGGCTGAATAATGACGTGGATGGGAGATTAAGGTCTTTATGGCCGTTCTTTTGACGCGAATTTCCCGGAATGACGCTGCGCGGGAAGCTGTTTTCAAGTGTGTACCGGAATGGGAGAGGGAAGCGTATGCCTCGAACTCGTGTCTATGAAGCGGTGACCGAACGCCTGGAAATTCTCGCTATCGACGGCACCGTCGACCAATCGCTGATGCCGGATTTGGCTGACGATCAGATCGTGGAACTCTACCGCGACATGGTGAGAATGCGTGCCTACGACGACAAGGCACTCAAACTGCAGCGACAGGGCAGGATGGGGACCTGGCCTCCGATCAAAGGTCAGGAAGCCATCCAGGCCGGTGTCGGTAAGGCCATGACGAAAGAAGATTGGCTGATCCCTGCCTTCCGGGAGCACGGTGTGATGCTCTCCAAGGGCATACCGGGCCATCTGATCTACGCGTACTGGGCCGGCGACGAGCGCGGATCGTGCTACCCGGAAGACGTTCGGTGTTTCCCGGTCGCGGTCCCGGTGGGCAGTCAATGGCAACACGGAACCGGAGTCGGTCTGTCCCTCAAACTGCGCGGTGAGGAGGCCGCCGCGGTGGTCTTCGGCGGAGACGGTTCCACATCAGAGGGAGATTTTCACGAGGCCCTCAACTGTGCTGGTGTGTACAAAGTGCCCACCGTGTTCGTGATTCAGAACAACCAGTGGGCGATCTCGGTGCCGTTGCACCGGCAGACCGCCGCCGCCACCCTGGCCCAGAAAGCCCACGCGTACGGCATACCGGGCATTCAGGTGGACGGCAACGACATCTTCGCGGTGTGGAGTGCGACGGTGGAGGCGCTCGATCGCGCCCGGCGCGGAGACGGGCCGACGTTGATCGAGGCGGTGACCTATCGACTCGGCGACCACACGACGGCCGATGATGCCAGTCGTTACCGCGATGACGAGGAGGTCGAGGCGTGGCAGGCGCGCGACCCGATCTCCAGATTGCGGTTGTACCTCGACGGCGCGGGGCTGTGGAACGACGATCTGGAATCGGAGTTCGCCGAGGAAGTCCACGACTGGGTGGACCAGCAGGTGCAAGCCCTCGAGGCCATGCCCCCTCAGAACCCGGAGGACATCTTCAAGTATATGTACGCGGAGATCCCGCCTCATCTCGCTGAGCAGATGGTCTCGTTGGTCGAGGAGGTGGAGCGATGACGACCGAAGCTGTGGGGCAAGGCGGACCGGGCGAGAGCCAACTCCGGGCGGTTCCCGAGTCCACCACCGAGAAACTGACCATCGCCCAGGCGGTCCGTGACGCGCTGAGAGACGAGATGGACCGCGATGAACACGTGCTCGTCCTGGGTGAGGATGTGGGTATCGACGGCGGCGTTTTTCGAGCCACGGACGGCCTTGTGGAGCGCTTCGGTCACGACCGGGTGATTGACACCCCGTTGGCCGAGAGCGCCATCATCGGCATGTCGGTGGGTCTTGCCGCAACCGGGTTCCGGCCCGTGGCCGAGATCCAATTCATGGGCTTTGTGTATCCAGCGATCAACCAGCTCTTCGGCCACGCCGCCAGGTTGCGCAACCGGACCCGCAGCAGGCTCCATGTCCCCATGGTGGTACGAATGCCGTATGGCGGTGGCATCCATCCCCCGGAACATCACTCGGAGAGCTATGAGAGCCTGTTCCTGAACACACCCGGAATCAAGGTCGTGGTTCCTTCGAATCCGTATGACGCCAAGGGCCTTCTGACGTCTGCAATACGGGACGATGATCCGGTTCTGTTCATGGAGCCGAAGCGGATTTACCGCGCCTTTCGTGAGCCGGTTCCCTCGGAGTCATTCACGGTACCGCTGGGCAAGGCCAACATCGCTCGAGTCGGAACCGATGTCACTCTGGTGTCGTGGGGTGCAATGGTCCGGGTCTGCCTCGACGCGGCAGAGGTGTTGGCCCACGAGGGCACCTCGGCGGAGGTGGTGGATCTTCGAACCCTCAATCCGCTGGACCGGGACACCCTCTTGGAGAGCGTGGTCAAGACGGGTCGCGCGGTCGTGGTTCACGAGGCGCCCCGCACCAATGGATTCGGCGCGGAGATTTCCGCCCAGATCACCGAACATGCCACGCTGCAACTCATGGCCCCGGTGCAGAGGGTGGCCGGATTCGACGTGGTATTCCCCCTCGCTCACAACGAGAAGCTGTATCTTCCGTCGCGGGAGCGAATCATGAGGGCGGTGCGCGAAGCGCTTGATTTTTGATGACTGCAAATTGCATATTGCAAATTACAGATTACAAATTGCAGACTGGCTCTTGAAATCTGAGTTGATCGAATGGACCGCTGGAAGCCCGGTACATCATTTGAAATTTGGAATGTGAAATTTGTAATTCGAATTCTGGCGTGCTTCGTCGGAGGAGTGAGAGATGGCGTTTATTTTTAATTTTCCCGATGTGGGGGAGGGGATCCACGAGGGTCGGGTCGTCGAGTGGCTCGTCTCGGAAGGTGCCGCCGTCAACGAGGACGAGGCGTTGGTCAAAGTGGAAACCGACAAGGCTGTCGTGGAGCTGCCGTCCCCTCGTGCCGGAGTGGTTCTCAAGCTCCACGTTGCGGCCGACGCCGCCATCGAGGTGGGTGATGCGCTCGTGACCATTGGCGAAGCGGGTGAGGCGGTGCCCGAGACCGCGAGTCCCGCGCCGCGGGTGCAAGTCGCGTGCTGCGGTTCCGGTCGAGGCGCCCGCGCCAACGCCTGTTCGGGAGACGCGTCGGCCGCTGGCGACGCCGCGGACCAGGGTGCTCGCGCGCAGATTGGGAGTTGATCTTCAGGAGCTGCACGGGTCGGGTTCCGGCGGGCGAATCACGGATGAGGACGTGGAACGGGCCGCGGGCGGCGAAACCTCGCCGGCACCGCAGCAACACGCTCCTGCGGCCGGTCCGGCCCTGTCCGTTTCGGGTCGGGGGGAAGTCACGGCCGATGGCGAGGTCGAACGGGTGCCGCTCAGCCATCTCCGAAAGGTGATCGCCAGCGCCATGCAGACGTCGAAACAGACGGCGGCTCACGTGACCCACGTGGATGAGGCCGACGTCACGGATCTGATGGCGCACTACCGGAAGGCGAAACCGGCCATCGAAGAGCAAGCTGGCGTGAAGTTCAGCCTTCTGCCGTTTTTTATCAAGGCGGTTGTTGCTGCGCTCCAGCGACATCCCCAGTTCAATGCGAGCGTGGACGAAAACGCCCAGGAGATGGTGCTCAAGAAGTACTACAACATCGGCATCGCTGTGGACACTCCGGAGGGGCTGATCGTGCCGGTGATCAAGAATGCCGATCGCAAGGACATGGTGACCCTGGCGGGTGAGGTGGCGGACGTGGCGTCGCGCGCGCGATCCCGCGAGCTGCGGCTCGACGAGCTCAAGGGCGGGACATGCACCGTGACCAATATCGGTCCGTTGGGGGGGGTCTTCGCGACGCCGATCATCAACGTACCGGAACTCGCCATCGTGGGGCTCCACAAGATCATGGACCGGCCCGCGGTGGTGGACGGCCAGATCGTCGCCCGCAAACAGATGTATCTCAGCGTGTCCTTTGATCATCGCTATGTCGACGGCGCGGACGGCGCCCGATTCATGACCGACCTTGTTGGGCTGGTGTCCAACCCGGGTCTCTTGATGGCGAGGTTGTAATGGTTGTCGGATCGGTATCGCGTGGTTGTCAGGTGGTGGTGATCGGAGCGGGTCCCGGCGGGTATGTGGCCGCCATTCGGGCGGCGCAATTGGGCAAGGACGTGATCGTGGTCGAGAAATCCCCACGGCTAGGTGGGGTCTGCCTCAATGTGGGCTGTATTCCGTCCAAGGCCCTGATCCACGTGGCCGATCTGGCGGATGAGGTTCGGCACGGTCAGAAGATGGGTCTGACGGCGGAGGGCGTGACGGTCGACCTGCCAAAGGCGGTGAAGTGGAAGGACGGCATCGTTCGCCGTCTGACCGGGGGCGTGAAATTCCTGTGCGAGAAAAACGGCGTCGAGATCGTCCATGGCGAGGCCGCATTCGTGTCGGATCGGTCGCTGACGGTCGCCACCGAAGAGGGTCCGTTGGAGATTCAGTTCGAACAGGCGATCATCGCCACCGGTTCGCGGCCGATGGAGCTCGAGGGCTTCGAGCACGATGGCGAGACGGTCATCGGTTCGACCGAGGCGCTGTCGTTGCAGGCCGCTCCACAGCGGATGGTGGTGATCGGCGCAGGCTACATCGGGCTCGAACTGGGCAGTGTCTACGCCAAGCTGGGATCCAAGGTATCGGTGGTGGAGTTCCTGCCCGAACTCGTGCCTTCCCTCGATCGTGAGGTCGCCAAGGTCCTCGAAAAACGGCTGAAACAGCTCGGCATCGACGTCTATCTGAATCACCGCGCGGAGCGGTTCGAAGCTGGTGACCCCGGAGTTGTGGTTGCCCAGGGGCCCGACGGGGAGATCCGGCTCTCAGCTGACGTGGTACTCATGTCGGTGGGGCGGGTTCCCAACACGGACGACCTCGGCCTTGACACAATCGGAGTGACCACTGATGCCAAGGGGTTCATCACGGTCAATGATCGGATGCAGACCAACGTGGCGGGCATCTATGCCGTCGGCGACGTTAGGGGTGGTGCTCTGCTGGCGCACAAGGCATACCAGGAGGCGAAGGTCGCGGCCGATGTGATCGCCGGAGAACCGGCCGCATTTGACAGCGTGGGAATTCCGGCGGTCATCTACACCGACCCCGAGGTGGCGTGGGTCGGTCTCAGCGAATCGGAGGCCCGTGATCAGGGCTTCGAAGTGGTGACCGGCACGTTCCCTTTCTCCGCATCCGGGAGGGCCATGTCACTTGGGGCCACCGACGGCTTCGTCAAGGCCGTGGGCGACGCCGAAACCAAGCGACTGCTGGGCGTGGTGGCGGTGGGCCGAGGGGTTTCCGAATTCATCGGCGAAGCCACCTTGGGTCTGGAGATGGGCGCATTCCTGGAGGATGTGGCCCTGACCATCCATCCCCACCCGACCATGTCGGAGGCGCTCCAGGAGGCAGCCGAGGCGGCCTTGGGGCAGGCCGTTCATATGTTGAATACGTGACCGAGGCTCGGGACTCGGGACTCGGGACTCGGATCAATTGCCGGCCGCATTGGTGTCATCCGAATCCCGAGCCCCGAGTCCCGGATCCCGTAATCCATCGGGTGTGAGGTTCAGGAGGTCGGACATGACGACACGAAGCTACAAGGAGTTCACCGCAGAGCGGGCGGCCCTCAACGAGCTCGTGCTTGACAAGGCCAATCTGGAGATCAAGCGCTTCTTCAGTCTCGATTCGCAGACCTATCGCCCGGGGGAACTCGACGCAAAAACCAAGGAGATGCTGGGTCTCGTGGCCTCGTTGGTGTTGCGCTGCGACGATTGCATCACCTACCACGTGGGGCGTTGTCACGATGAGGGTCTGACCGAGGGTGAGTTTCAAGAGGTCCTTTCCGTCGGGCTCGTTGTGGGCGGCTCGATCGTCATTCCACACCTGCGCCGTGCGGTCGGAACTTGGGACGAGATCTCCACCGATGGGTAACAACCGGAAAATTCGCAATTCGCAATTCGCAATGAATGTTGTCGGCCGGGGGCTGAGCTAAGCTAACCGGACGGGGGGGCCATGTACTCAGTTCACGCAGGATCGGGCTGGATCGAGGTCGTGAGCGGTCCCATGTTTTCCGGCAAGTCGGAGGAGTTGATCCGACTGCTTCGAAGGGCCGCCATTGCACGCCAGAGGGTCCAGGTCTTCAAACCCGCCCTCGACGATCGTTTCGACTCGGCGGACGTCGTCTCCCACTCACAGTGGCGGATTCCGTGTGAGACGGTGGAACGGGCCGGAGAGATTCTGGCCCGCCTCGATCCCCGAACTGAAGTTGTGGGGGTGGACGAGGCGCAGTTTTTCGACAACGACCTGACCGCGGTGTGCTCGCACATCGCGAACCTCGGAAAGAGGGTCATCGTCGCGGGGCTGGACATGGACTACCGCGGGGTTCCATTCGGCCCCATGCCCGAACTGCTCGCCATGGCCGAAGAGGTGCGGAAAATTCACGCGATCTGCAGTCGGTGTGGCGCACCTGCGGCGTATACCCAGCGGCTCACCGAAGACGAAGAACAGGTTGTGGTCGGCGCGGCTGACAAATATGAAGCTCGGTGTCGGAAGTGCCACGAGCCGGAGGGCGTGATCGCTGGTTCGGAGCCTTGGCTGTTTCCGCCGCCCGCCAGGGGCGGTTCTTCGTGAGGAAGGGTCCTGCAATCTGGTTGTCGATGGGGCTGCTGTCCCTGCTGTCGGCAGCGGTGTCCATCGTGCTGGCTCCCAATGGGACTGTGACCGCCTTGCTCACAGTGTCTTTTGTCCTGTGGGTTGCGATCAGCTGTGCCGTGCTGTTCTGGTACATCTGGCGTTGGCTGACGTACCGCGTCAGTACCCGGTTGCTGTTTTCATATTTTTTGGTCGGCGTGATGCCGTTTGTCGTGTCCGCCGCTTTGGACGGATTCGTTTTCTACATGCTCATGGGACAGTACACCTCGGTCCGATTTTCGTCCGAGATGGAGAGGCTCGAGACGGACCTTCAACGTGACTGTCGGGACGTGGTGTCGATCTACCATTCCTCTGGCGGACCGGCCGCTTCGATAGCATT
Source organism: uncultured Holophagae bacterium (assembly GCA_963797055.1). Taxonomy (GTDB): domain Bacteria; phylum Acidobacteriota; class Thermoanaerobaculia; order Thermoanaerobaculales; family Sulfomarinibacteraceae; genus FEB-10. Next base: position 43,367 of record CAWCOD010000014.1, on the reverse strand, counting down.
CCGGGAAATAGCTCGACGCGACCGATACCTCGCTCCGCGGATTATCTGGAACGCCCGATTCGACGATATGAGATTGACGAGCGAGGAGGCTCGAAGTCTCCCCGAGCCGACCTGGATGACCGGCGAGACGTCGGCCCTGACGCTGGTGGGTGACCGCGTCTACATGCTGGTGGGGACCACTGATCGAGTCCGGTTCCGCCGGCGTTTCCGCCCTTGTCCCGCTCGATGCCGCCACCGCCCGCTCCATCGGTGAGGCGCTCTGGTTCGATGTGCTTTTCACGCCGCTCGATGAGGAGTTGGAGGACGGGGTCGAGCCGGTGCTCGAGGACGGCGGTGGTCTGAATATTTCAGCTGATTCCAGATCCGGCGAAGGGGTGAGGTTCAATGATCAGAGCCTATTCGGTGGAGAGCGAGTGGCCGCCGTGGCCGGAGGGCGACCAGGGGATTCTGTACAAGCCTTGGGTGTTCTGGTTTCGGTTGGCCGTAGACACTCGAGATCTGGCCTCGGGAGAGCCCGCCGGGTCGGTGATCTCTCTGCTCCGAACCTCGCCCATCAACGTCTGGACCGACTTCACCTCATCCCGTTACGAGTTGGGGAACCACCTCTGGGGCGCATTGGTGGGTATGGCCATGTTCTTCGCGGTGCTGTACGGGTTTGCCCTGGTCATCGCGGCCACCATGATCGTCTCCATCACCCGCTCCACCGCCAGGTTGAGCAAGGGTGCGAATGCGGTGGAACGCGGTCAGATGGACTATCGCATACCGGTGAAGCGCCATGATCAGTTGGGCGATTTGGCGGCTTCGTTCAATCGCATGACCCAAGCCGTGGAGGACATGCTTGACGATGTGGCGGAGAAGGAGCGGCTCGCCAAGGAGTTGGAGCTGGCGCGGGAAATTCAGGAGAGTCTGCTGCCCGATCGACATCTGCGGCATGGGCTTCTCGGGGTTCACGCCGTGTTTCGGCCGGCCGCGGCGGTTGGCGGCGACTATTTCGACATCTTCCCCTTGGGCCGCGAGCGGCTGTTGGTGGTGGTGGGAGATGTGGCGGGTCACGGCCTGCACGCCGGCCTTTTGATGGCCAGCCTCAAGGCGACGGTGGCCGCGCTCGTGCGGGAGGGTTACACCGGGACGGCGCTGGTGAGTGGCATCAACGAGTTGCTCCTCGAGCGCGGTGCCGGGCCTACCATGGCGACCCTCGCGGTGGCCGACCTCGATTTGAGAAACGGCACCTTGCTCCTGACCAATGCGGGCCATCCGCCGCCTTATCTCATCGAAGGCGGTCGCGCCGAGGAGTTGATGGCCAGCTCCCTGCCCCTTGGCAGTCCGCTCAGTGTGCCGCACCAGGTTGAACGCCCATTTCCGGAGGGTGCGCGGCTCCTTCTGTATTCGGACGGGCTTGTGGAGGCCACCGATGAGGCCGGGGAACCGTTTTCATACGAACGACTCGCCGCGCTTGTGGATGGTTCCACCGGAAAAGCCGCGGGCGAGCTCGAGATCGCTGTCCTGTCCGAGCTCGATCGTTTCGTCGGAGAGCTTCCATTGGCCGACGATCTGACCTTGTTGATTGTCGAACGGGGTGCGAAGAGCGATCCGGCGTTTCATCCGCCGGTATCATTGGCTGAGGATGGCTGAAACGGGCAAACTTCTTGTCCGGAACGATGGTGGGCAGGTACCGCCTCGTACGCCGCATTGCAAAAGGCGGCATGGGAGCTGTTTGGGCGGCCCGCGACACCCGTCTCGAACGGGATGTGGCCATCAAGTTGATGCCGCATACCCTGCGTGACGATTCGTCCTCCGGCCCGCGGTTCGAGCGAGAAGCGCGGGCCATGGGCCGCCTCCAGCACGCCAACGTGGTCAGCGTCTTCGACGTCGGAACCACGAGCTTGGGCGATGAAGACGAGGTGCCGTTCCTCGTGATGGAACTGCTCCAGGGGCGTTCGTTGAACGACTTGCTGGTTGACGGGCCGCTGCCGCCGAGGCGCGCCGCCAAGGTTCTCCACCAGGTGGCACAGGCCTTGGCCGCGGCCCACCTGGCCGGTGTTGTTCATCGCGATCTCAAACCATCCAACATCATGGTCGGTGACGGTGGGCATGTCTCGGTGCTGGACTTCGGCCTGGCACGCCTGATCTACGGCGAGGGTCAGGTCCCCGAGGAGACGCTGACGACTCCGGGTATCGTGCTTGGATCGTGCCCCTACATGTCGCCCGAACAGGCTCTTGGGGACAAGGTCGGTCCGGCCTCGGACATCTATTCGTTCGGGTCGGTGGCCTATGAGGTATTGACCGGACGTCGCGCATTCGAAGGCACGACGCCGGTTCAGGTGATGCAGGCCGTGGCCCGAACCAACTACCCGCCGATGCGGCAGGTGGCGCCCGAGGTGCCCGATGCCATGGCAGCCGTCGTGGAGCGTTGCCTGCAGCGGGACCCCAGCAAACGCTACCCGGAAGCGGTGGAATTGGCCCGAGATCTGGAGACGATCCTCGACAGCGAGAACTCCACGATGACGCGGGTGCCCACGATCCTCCAGCGAGGGAGCGGTGTCCGGGCAGTTGCTGTGGCCCGTCGGTGGTGGTTCGCTCGGGTGGCCGCGGCCGGCGCGGTCTGCCTTGCTGCCGGTCTGTTGGTGGGCGGTCTGGTGGGACGCTCCGGACGGGAACCGGTGCGGCCGGACCCCGGTCGATGGAGCTACCGGGAAATGCTGGGTGTGACCGGGGCACTGCACGGTACCGCATGGCATCCCGGAGGAACCGAGGTGGTTGTGGAGCACCACCGCGGTGCGACCTCAGACATCCTTGCGGTGCCTACCGGCGGCGAAGACCACCGGGTTCTGATCGAGGGTCGGCCCGGTCGAATGCCGATTCAGCCGGCCTATTCTCCGGATGGCGCCGCGCTTGCGGTGGTCATGATGTCGGGGGATGAGTTCACCCTCCAGGTGGTACCGGCCGTGGGCGGCGATCCCGTGGCCGAGGTGCGGAATGCGGCCCATCCCACATGGCTGGATGCCGGGACGATACTCTTCTCGAGGGTCGAGGGGGGAAGATCCGGCCTGTGGACCTATAAGTTGGCCACCGGCGAGGAGCGCATGATCCTCGCCCCTGAAGACACGCTCATGTGGTGGCAGGCCGAGGTCGGGCCGCGGGACAGGTTGGCGGTCCACGGCGGTCCGAGCGACAATTTCGGCGGCGTGTATGTGGCTTCTCTTGACGGCCGAGAGCCACAACAATGGCTTGGGCAAGGCCAGCAGTTGTCAGGGTTTTCGTGGTCGCCGGGAGGGGATTCGCTGGTCGCGTCGGTGGACCGGACTCTGGTGTGGCTCACCGAAGATGGGTCGATGCCGTTGATCCCCGAGCTCGTGCATCTCAGAGCTCCGGCATTGGCGCCCAACGGCCGTGCGCTCGTGGCCGTGAGCCAGGAATCGAGCTATGACCTCGTGGCTGTGGATCCCGACGGTGACGGTTGGTCGTGCGTGATCTGCGGCGTGCGGGAAATGGGATGGGGGAGTGTCGCTCCGGATGGTGCGGTCGCCTACCGAGACCTGAGCGGCGGTGCCGCGCGGATCATAATCCAGGACGCGGACGGAAGCCGACGTCCCCTGACCTCTGCCGGAGAGAAGGGCTCGTGCCCGGCATTTTCACCGGATGGTCGGCGGGTCGCGTACCTGTCAGCCGACCCGGACAGTGGTTGGGCGCTCAAGGTCATGTCGCGGGATGGCGGACAGCCTGTGACCCTTGCCGCCGAGGTCGAGGGCCCAGAGTACCCGTCCTGGTCACCGGATGGACGTTTCGTGGCGTATGCCGCGGGAACCCCAATTCGGGTGTGGGTCGTTTCCGCGGCCGGTGGCGAACCCCGTCTGGTGACTCCCGATGGTGGCGACTACCCGGTGTGGAGCCCCGACGGCCGCTGGATCGGATACGTGGTGTGGACCGAGGATTCCGACGAAAATCAGGGCGCCTGGGTGGTCGGAGCAGGTGGCGGGACCCCTATGAAGGTCGGCGACGAGCCCACCCGGTTGATCTGGAGCAGGGACGACGGTCTGTTGATGCAACTCCGCCAACAGGGGGAAGATCTGGAACTCTGGCAGTGCGAACCCGGTCTGTGGCAGTGGTCCAGGAGGTCGGTGCTCGATGCGGGCGTGAGACAGTCGGTTCACGAGGCCTACCGGCCACTTACCGTGGACCCGGCGACCGGCCGATTGATCGTCAACCGGCGGGCCAGCGCGGACAGGTTGGTCCTCTTCGAAGGTCTTGATCCGGCCCGTTGGTGAGAACCCCTAAGTTGTGAATGTTGAGCCACCTTTACACTATTGACACAGTCCTCGAAAAATGCTCTTATGGTTATGTAGTGTTATTGGTCCATGGCCTTGAACGGCTCTCTGGGCGGTGGTAAGGTGCGGTGACGCGGCCTCCTTCCGGTGGCCGTCGCGGCAAAGGAGGACACGAGATGAAGCAGCGGTTTTTCGCGGTTGTATTTGGGTTGGCGGCATTGATCATGGTCAGTGGAAGCGCGATGGCACAGGACCACGCCTACGTCGGTGCCGAAAAATGCAAGATGTGTCACAAGGTGCAGTATGCGTCGTGGCAGGAGACCACTCATGCCAAGGCGACCGAATCTGCCAAGGCATCGACAGAGCGCGCCTATGAAGCCTCTTGCCTCAAGTGCCACGCGACGAATTCGGATGAGGCCTTGGCCGGCGTCCAGTGCGAGGCGTGCCACGGTGGAGGTGCCGATTTCCGCAAGATGAGCATCATGAAGGATAAGGAAGCTGCGATTGCCAACGGTCTGTTGATCCCGACCCAGGCCACGTGCGACGGCTGCCACACCGGAGAAGATCACGCGGCGAAGAAGGTTCTGGCCGACGAGATCAACAACAAGGCGGCGATTCACGAGTTCAAGAATCCGCCAGAGGGCTAGGAACCTGCTCCATAGGTTGAATGAGGGCGCGGCAAATGCCGCGCCCTTTTCTTATGGGCGCGGCCCGTCCCAAGCCTGGTGCGGGATGTAAAATCACACCGTGCTGAGGACATCGACCCACGGGCCCATCACCAGGATCTGGATGGCTCGGAGTTTTTTCGGGAAGACGTTGCATTCCGTGTCGGCCTTTCTGATAGGCGATACGCTTGTCGACTCGGGATGCCCTGCTACCGCAAGAGAGTTGGCCACGTGGTGCGAAGGGCGGAAAATCCGGAGGGTGGTGCACACTCACCACCACGAAGACCATGTGGGAGGGGATGGCGAACTTGTCCGCCGCTTTGGGGCCGACATCTTCGCGCCTGCCAGATCCGCGACCATCATGGGGTCGTTCTACCGACTGCCGTGGTACCGACGCCTCGTGTGGGGCCAGCCTGGAGACGTGAGTGCCCGCACATTCACCGCCGAAGTGGAGATCGGATCGCATCGGTTCGTGGCGATCCCGACACCTGGCCACTGTCTGGACCATGTGTGTCTTTTCGACCCCGACAGGCGTTGGCTTTTCACTGGTGATTTGTTCATCCATCAGAGGGTCACGCACCTCCGGCTCTCCGAGGATGCGCATGTCATCCTCGCGTCGCTGCGACAGGTCCTTGCTTTGGAACCGAAACTGGTCATCTGTTCCCACGCAGGATTCGTTGAGGAGGCGCGGACCGCGCTCGAAGACCGTATTCGGTTCTGGGAAGAACTGGCTGAACAGGCCAGGCATCTCAGCGATCAGGGCGTTGGGTTGCGTGTTGTTCGGCGCCGCCTATTGGGCCCCGAGGGACTGATGATGATCCTCAGTGGGGGCGATTTCTCAAAGGGAAACCTGATCCGTGCCCTGCTACGATCGGACAGGGGGACGGAGTGCATTCATTCGAAGTGACCGAGAAGACACCGAGAGATTTCGTAGCTGGAGTGAGCCGATCGCTCGAAGATCATGGCCTGGATGACTACGTGTCGGTTGCATTCGATGGTGGGGATATCGTGGTGCGGATTCAGTGGATGGGGACCTCGGAGCTCAGATTCCGGACGCGGCCCACCGATGATGGATTCCGCGCTGACCTGCAGCGCCAGCAGGTGGCGGCACTTCATGGAGCATTCCAACAGTCCTTCGAAGACCGCTTCGAGAAGGTTTTGACAATGGTCGGAGCCACGCTCGTCTGATCAAAGGACGAAGAACGAAGAACAAAGAAGCCCCACTCGCACTGTGGTCTCAGGTGTTCTTGTCGAATTTCGAATTGTCCCAAATCGTTGCCTACGGCGTGCCTTCTTCCGTAGGTTCTGGCGCTTCGATGACGGCGAGAATGTCAAGAAGCTGCTGCACCCTGACGCTCGAATCCGCCCCGGCCGGGTAACGGTAACTGATGGTGAGCAGGCGGTCCTCGAAGGGGTGTTTGAGGAAGATGTTGGTCTCCTCTGTGTCGGCGAGCCCGGCGAGATAGCGGCCCCGTGAATAGAACGCCGTCCCGTAGGGGGTGACCAGTTCCTGGCCGCCCTTGTACTCCGCTTCGGGCATCTCCTCGATGTGTTGCTGGTGCTGTTTGACGACGGCAATCAGGTTGATGACCTCTCCTTCCGGGCCGACCGAGAAGACGGCCCGGCCGCCCACCGTCTCTTCAACCGGTACGAGTTCGAACACGTCGCCGTCGTTGACAGCGACCTCGAAGTCTGCCGGCACGGCTGAGAGTCGAAGCCCGAGGGCGTCATTGGTGACGGAGATGTCGGGGGCCGGCGCCGGTTCCCGGGAGCCACATGCTGCGGCGAGCAACACAACGCACAGAATGGTCGACGGTCGGTTTGAAATCACAACGAGCTCCTTGGAGTTATTCGGCCGCCGCTGGGATCGCGAGAGCCTCTCGCATGTCCACCCTGTGGTCGGTGGCACAGTGCATGCACCGGCAGGCCGGAGTGGTATCGTCGGTCCGGAAGTCAAGATCCCGGGCACCGCACGCGCCACACATGAAGGTGCGCGAGAAGCCCCAGTCCATAACCACGTCCTTGTAGAAGGTGGATTCCTTGTCCAGCATCCAGCTCAACGCTTTGACGGTTCCGTCCGCTTTCGGGATCGGGGAGAAGAAGTTGAGCAACATGCGGGTTTTTTTCTTGGAGGTCACCAGGCCGCCGCCGAAGGTGACGTCTTCGATCATTTCGAAGGGAATCGAAATCTCGTCCCCCTTGTGCTGGGCGAGCAGGCGTCGCGAGGTGAGCAACAGGGAGCCTTCGTCCGAATCCAGCCGCAGAAATGGGATCTCGCCGCGCATGACCGAACCTGCGAACGCTCCCAGGCGGCTTTCCGGGAACGGATGCGTTTCGAGATACTGGTTCGCTCGAAGATCCCACTCCTCGCGTACCTTCATCGCGTGATTGATTGCCTCTTCCAATCCTCGGTCCGTCTGCATCCCTTGGACCTGCTCGCGCTCGAATTTGGAGAACACCAGACCGCACTTGGCGCACTCGGTGCCGCCGGCTGGTTGGACAAAGCCACAGGTGGGACATGAGTCGGTTGCCGCAACCTGGTCCCTGTTGTCGCGCGCGATGGCGTTGCTCGTGCGGATCTCGATCAACGCGCCCGCTTCTCCCAGAGTTCGCGCGACGACCTCAGCCGTGCCGTGATCCAGCGCGGAGAAGATCGGCTCGTCAAACGACGGCGAAGGAAAGCCGAATTGATCCTCGCCCCTACCGGTGAGTCGTGCCATGGCATTGGCGTACCTGGCGTGACCGGTCTCTCCCGGAGTCGTCAGGCCGATGAGCAGGATGTCGAACGAAACCATATCGATCATCTGTTCCACTCCCGAGGTCATTGGTGGCGCTTGGGTTCACTCAAATCTGAATTTATCTCCGCCTCATCAAGTGTAGCCCGGATTATTCCAGACCGATCCCCTCGCTCATGGTGACGTGCCCAATGGGACATTACCCTCGCCATCGTAGAATACCCACTGTGAGGATAGATCTGCGCCCGTTGATCGTGGTGTGTGCCGTAACGTGCGTCGCGGCTGTGTCGGGCGCCGTGGTGGAGCCGTCGCCCGAGCAACTGGACTCCGTCAGATCGAGGATTCGGCTTTTGGAACAGCAGCTCGTTCGGCTGGATGCCGAGAGCGCAGACGTCGCGCGCGAGAGTGAGCAGCTCGGCGCTGAACTCGAACTCGCGAAAGCCAGAGTCAGGGAGAATGAACTTCTCCTGGAATCAAGTCGCGCTGAAGCTGACCAGCTCCGGGCAGAGGTGGCGGGACTGGCTGACGATCTGGTAACGCGGCGTGAGTTGGTTCAGAAACACCTCGAAATGGCGGTGCTGCTCGGAGGTCCGGGGCCAATACAATTGCTCTTCGACGCGGCCCGGGGCGGAGACCTCGAACAGGCGGTTTCCACCGTTGCCGTATTGACCGCCGCCCAGGTGAGGCTGATGCAGGAGTACGACGTTCTCTCCGAACGCCACACCGAACGGCTTGCCGATCTCAGCGTGATTCTGGATCGTGCTGAAGGCCAGGCGCGATCCCTGGAGACCCGGCGATACGAACTGGAATCGACACGAGCTCGGGTGGAAGATCGGATGCGTAAGATCCAACGAAGCCAGCGGAAGACCGGTACCCACCTGGCCGATCTCCGCCAGCGCGAACAGGCGTTGGCGAGGCTCATGGAAGTGCTGTCGTCGCGAGATCGTTTCACCGGCAAGGAGGACATCCGACGCTATCGTGGAGCCCTACCTTGGCCGGTTGACGGCACGGTGGTCCAGACCTTTGGACGGCACTACCTTCCCAAATACTCCACCTATACCATCTGCAATGGAAACCGCTATTTGGTCCCTGGTGGCGCCCCGGTGCGAGCGGTTTTCCCGGGCGTCGTGGCATTTGCACAGCACTTCAAGGGTTATGGAAATATGGTGGTCGTCGATCACGGGAACAACGTATATTCGCTGGCGGCCGGGCTTGCTACAATTCACGTACGGCTGGACCAACGGGTTTCAATGGGCTCCCAATTGGGCCTGGCCTCCCCACCCTCCGAAGAAGGAAATGTCTACTTCGAGATCCGGGGCGGTGAGGAGCCCCAGGACCCGCGCAGGTGGCTCCAACTCGCGGAGGGTCAATGACACGCACACGGATCGCGTTTATGAGTATTTCCCTGGCGCTTGTCCTGTCTGTCGCCGGATTTTTGGTGGCCGGCAAGGGCGACACCGATGGGCTGTACAGGGCGCTGGGAAACCTGGCCGAGGTCGTGTACCTGATTCAGAACGATTACGTGGATGAGCTGGACCCTGAGTTGCTGTCCATGGCGTTGGACGCTGGAATCGTGGAGTCCATAGATCGCTGGGCCGCCGTGCTTCCTTCAAACACGGCCGATGTGTACCGGGAACTCGTGGTGGCCCCGCCGGCGTTCGGACTGGCTCTCGCCACACGTATCGGCTCCGCTGCAGTGCGTCAGGCGATCGCGGGTTCGCCGGCCGCGGCGACCGATCTCGAGGCGTGGGAGGTGATCGAGCGGGTGGACGGCGTCAATACTCGTGGGCGACCGCTCTGGCAGCTTCGTATGGAACTCAGGGAGAAGGAGGCTGCCGGTGAGAGTGTCACACTGACGGTGGTCGATCGGCGAGTCGACGAACGGCGAGAGGTCGTACTCGAACCCGTCCAATGGTCGCCGACCATCGCCTTGATCGAGACGCTGGACATCGCGGGCGTGTTGGAGATTGACAGTCTCCCGAAGGGTGCGGCGGATCGGATCTCAGAGTTGATTCCAGATGAGGGTCCTCTTGTGATCGACCTCCGGAGCCTCGCCTGGGGGCTCGAGACCGAAGCCGTCGCGGTGGCGGATCTCTTTGTCGATGAGGGACTGTTGGTCGGCTGGGAGGGGCGGCGGGCCGGTGCCCAGAACTACTCAGCGACACCCGGCGCCGTAACCCGGCAGCCGCCGGTGGTTCTCGTGGGCCCGGAAACCGAAGGTGTCGGCGAAATTCTCGCGGCAGCTCTCAAGCGGACCGGCTCGACGGTGGTGGGAGAGCGGACTATCGGTCACGCCCCGCACATGCGTTTCATCGAGGACGACGACACGACCCTGTGGATTCCGGTGGGCAATTGGCTGCGGCCGGACGGTAGCGCGATCAGCGAGAACGGTATCGAGCCCGACGAGATCGTCGAACTCCCAGACCCTGAAAGTGAAGAAGACCCGGTTCTCGATCGCGCGCTGGAGATTCTCGGTCAGCCCCTCGAGAAGGCCGCTTAGGCCGATGAGCCCATGACCAGGTCGAACCGAAAACGATCCAAATCATCCCGTCAGCACAGGGACTGGCTGCTTCTTGCGGCGTTCGGTTTCGCGGTGGTGATCCTGGGTGCGATCGGCTGGCGCATCCTGAAACCCCAGGAGAGAGGGCCAGACGCAGACTTCGGCCCCAGGCTCTATGAACTGGCGTCGAAACGGGGCGCCGATTTGGACGATATCTCGGCTGACCGGCCGATCCGGAAGTTGGACGGCGTGTTCGTGAGGTCCTGGCAGATTGCCGTTCCCAGCAGAACCGAACTGGAGGCGCTGATCGGAGACCTCATTCGGGAGGTCGATTCCTGGCGCGGGTCGATCCCGGAGTCGCCGGTTATCCGTGGTGAGACCGCCACCCTGAGGATCGACTTCGAGGCCGAAGCTTTCGATCTCCAGTTGGTGGTCTCAGAGCCGACTCGGGTCGTGGAGATTCCGCCGACCGCGGTCCCTGCGGCGTCACCGGTTCCCACCGCAAAACCGAAACCGGTTCCATCGCCTGGCGCTCGGGGCCGGCTGGCGATCATGCTGGACGACGCTGGACAGAATACCGACCTGTTGGCGGTGGCGGTGGATCTGGACCGGCGTGTGGCGGTGGCCGTTCTACCCTTTCTTCCGGAATCGTCCCGCGTCGCCGCCGAAATGCACCGCACCGGGCACGAGGTGTGGTTGCACCTGCCCATGGAACCGCAGGGATATCCGGAGAACGATCCGGGGCCCGGGACCGTATTTGTCGAGATGTCCGACGACGAAATTCGAACCACGGTTCACGCCGCTCTCAACAACGTGCCCCACGTGGTCGGGGTGAACAACCATATGGGATCACGGGCCACCGCCGATCTCCGCACCATGACGTGGATCATGCAGGAGCTCAGGGCGCGAGAGATGGCGTTTATCGATTCGAGGACCACGCGGCACACCGTCGCCGAAGAGGCCGCCCGAGCCCAAGGGGTCAAAACGAATCGCCGACACGTATTCCTCGACAACGAACGGTCCCCGGAGGCCATCCGGCGACAGCTGGCCGAGGCCGTCTATCGCTGTCGCCTCGAGGGTGAGGCCATCGCCATCGGGCATCTGGATCCTGTCACCGTCGGAGTCCTGCAGGAGGAACTGCCCAAGCTCGTCGACCGTGGTGCGGATCTCGTCCCTCCCAGCGCCCTCGTGCGGTAGCCGGGCGCTTCTCGAGCCGCCGGCTCACCCTCGCATTCGGGTACCCCGTGGTGGTGCCAGGCACCGCCGCAGATGTTGCGATCTCGTACTCCGAATCGATTTCGACGGTGCCTGGCACCGGCCCGCGCGATCGCAATGCGCCAGAGGACGGCACACCCGCCTATGGCGCCTTCACGCTCCGGGTGGGCAGGCGGTTTCGTTCTTCGTTCTTGGTTTCCCGATCTTCATTCGGTAACGGGGACGGTAACGGGCTCGGGTGGGCGGGGGATCTTGCATCTTGGATCTTGCATCTTGGATCTCTTATCGGACGGGGGACGGTACAATCCGACGCCGGAGGCCACATGACCGCCACACTTCGACTGCTGAACACCATGACAAGGAAGATCGAGGAGTTCGAGAGTCTCGAAGAAGGTCGGGTTCGCATCTATACCTGTGGACCGACGATCTACGACTACTCGCACATCGGCAATTTTCGGACATTTTTGTTCGAGGACGTTCTGCGGCGGACCCTGCGACTGTTCGGTTATCAGGTCACCCAGGTGATGAACTTGACCGATGTGGACGACAAGACGATCCGTGGAGCCAAGGAGGCCGGCCAGTCGCTGCGTGTATTTACCGAGCAATTTGCGGAAGCGTTCTTCGAGGACCTCGAGACGCTGGGAGCTGAACGGGTGGAGCACTATCCGAGAGCCACGGACTGGGTCCCTCAGATGGTCGAATTGATCCAGAGGCTCGAAGAAAGAGGCCACTGCTACCGGTCTGACGGGTCTATCTATTACCGCATCAGCAGCTTCCCGGGTTACGGCAAGCTCTCCGGAGTGCGGCCCGAGAAGAACATCGCCGGCGCCCGGGTCGACTCCGACGAATACGAAAAGGAGGACGCCCGCGATTTCGTGCTCTGGAAGGCGGCCAAGGAAGAGGATGTGTCGTGGGAAACTGCGGTCGGTACCGGACGGCCCGGATGGTCGCTCGAGTGCTCCGCCATGGCCATGGCGCTGCTCGGAGAGAGCTTCGACATCCACTGTGGTGGAGTGGACAACATCTTCCCCCATCACGAGAACGAGATCGCCCAGTCGGAAGGTGCAACCGGCAAGCCGTTCGTGCGGTACTGGCTTCATGCGGAACACCTCGTGGTCGAAGGCGAAAAAATGGCCAAGTCGCTGGGCAATTTCTTCACCTTGAGAGACCTCGTGAGTCGGGGGCACGACCCGCTCGTCATCCGATATCTGTTGATCTCGGTGCCCTACAGGCAGAAGCTCAACTTCACCGAGGACGGGCTGCATGCCTCGGCCCAGGCCATCGAGAGGATCGGCAACACGATGCGGCGTCTCGGTAACGCGCCGCCCGCCGATGGAGACGGCGACCTGGAGTTCGACGCGGTCGAACAATCCCGCATGGGGTTTCGAGATGCCCTGGCCGACGATCTCAACACCGCGAAGGCGTTGGCCGAACTGCACACCCTGCTCCGTCGGGTGAATACGGCTCTCGATGGACGGGGGATATCTGTCGAGGTTCGTGAAGCCCTCGGCGTGGCTCTCGATGAGGCGGATTCTGTTCTGGGAGTGTTCCCGCCGGAGAGGAGCAGCGACGACGGCGATACGGAAATCCAGAAGCTGGTCGATGAGCGTACCGCCGCCCGCGCGGAGAAGGACTTCGCCCGCGCCGACGAGATCAGGGATCAGTTGGCCGGTATGGGCGTTGTCATCGAGGACACCCCCCACGGGACTGTATGGCACAGGAAGTAGGCCAGAATCGCAATTCGCAATTCGCAATTCGATACGGGGAGGGCGGGGGAGTGCTATTCGAGCAAATTCTCCCGGATATAGGTGAACTTGCCCTTGTTGACCAGGCCAAAACCCTCCTCGAACTCGTTGATGAGGCGGGACACCGTCTCGCGGCTGGTGCCGATGGAGTGGGCGATGTCGGAGTGGGTGGGACGTCGCACGACGATCCACCCCTTGCCCATCTTCTGGCCGTGGTCGCGTGCGAGGTCCAGCAGATAACGCGCCAAACGGCCGGCAACGTCCATGTAGGCCAAGGACTCCATCTTCGAGTTTGCGCGCCGGAGTCTCCGCGAAAGGATGGCCAGCAGGCTCCGTGAAATCCCAGCCGATGAATCGAGCAGGTGCTGGAAGTCTTCCCGTTTGATGCCAACGACGTCCACCGTTGTGAGGGTGATCACCGAGGCGGATCGAGGGGCTTCTTCGAGCAGCGCCATTTCGCCAAACACCTGGCCGGCGCCGAGTACGGTCAGGATGAACTCCTTTCCATCGGTTGAGGTGGTGACGATCTTGACCTTGCCGGAGGATACGACGTACACAGCGTCGGCAGGATCGCCGCCGTGGAAGATCACGGTGTCCTTTGGGATTGACCGGGTGAAGGCGACACCGGCAACCTCAGCCAGACCATTTTCATCGAGCTCCGAGAACAGCTCGACCTTGGCCAACAGTTCGGTCAGGTCCTCACTCATCAGTCCTCCCCGTGTGTTGTACGAATTATGACATCAGCCACCTCTCTTCCGCCAACCGGAGCCTCGATTCGGACGCAGTTGGGAGGAATGACATCAGCGTTGGGGCACCAGGTGGGGGGGGCAACCGCCAGCAGCGAACACAGCTGGCTGATGGCACGCTTTGTCTCGGCGGGGTTGACCGCCAGATCGGGACGGAACTGGTGTTGGAGAGTGTCGACGTCCATGAGACCAAGCCGAACCACCGTGAGGATCTCTCTCCGCGAGGGAGTTTCCAGGATGTCCGACAGGAGCGGCACCTGTCCCCCTCCCAAAGCGTGCGCTTCGGGCACCAGTCCGACCAGAACGGCGGCCAGCCCGGCACGTGTCAATTCGTCGGACGAAAGGGCATCCTGGACATAGGACGGGAGATTCTGCCACCGCCACTCCAGCTTGACCCGCGCCAGGCTCTCATCGCGACCGGCAGTACCCTCGGGGAGCGATTCGTAGTACCGCATCGCAGCAGAAAAATCGCCGCGATCCTCGGCGAGTTCCGCCAACAACGTGCGAGCCTCGGGGTCGTCGATGAGCGTCATCAACTCGGCCTGCGCCAACTCGTCCTGGTCGAGTTCCAACAGAGCCAGTGCCCTGACCATGCGACCGGTGCGGTTGTCCGGATCGAGTTCGAGCGCAGTGTCGACGAGTTCGATCGCCGCGGCGGCATCCCCCTGGTCGAGTCGGCTGCGGGCCTGGTCGATGCGGCCCGTGATCCACTCGTGCTCCAACGCCGCGGCCTTGCCGGCCCATCGCGAATCGGGCCACAGCTGAGCTACGAGGCGCGCCGACTGCAGGGCCGCCTCTTCTTCTCCGATCTTCTCCTGTGCGGTCGCCAAGGTGACCCACGCCGCCGCGTAGTCCTCGTGCGATGAACAGAGTTCCGATAGCGGAGCGACGGCCGGCTCCGGGTCCCCATCGAGATCGATCTGCAGTGCCAGGAGTTGGCCGGCCGGATTGTCGAGCACCTTACGAAGTGCCTTCCGGGCCCCGGTGATATCGCCGGCCTGAAACCTCTTCCAGGCCTTGTCGATGCGCTTGATCTGCGATTTTTTGAGCGTTGGGTGACCGGGCCCTTCGAGAGGGCTCGGCAGATCGATGGATTGCGCCGCCGAAGTTCCGATCGGCATGAGGCACATTGCCGCCAGGATCAGAGCCGAAGGCGCCACTCTCCACCAATGACCTCGGCCGGTTCCGAAAGAAATCTCGGGCCGCGGTTTCCGTGAGGTTGCCGGATTAGTCTCGCTCGTCATCTGGACTGCCAAAGCCGCTCGCCGGCGCAATGCTGGCGACAGCGTGCTTGTAGACAAGCTGCTCTTGGCCGTGATTTTCGAGAATGACGGCGTATCGATCGAATCGGCGGAGGATGCCCGTGAGTCTCTTGCCGCTGACCAGATAGACGTGAATGGTACGGGCTTCTTTGCGAAGCTGATAAAAAAATGGATCCTGAATGTTGATCGTGCTCGCCGGCTTGTTCACGGTGCCCAACCTTCCCCCACATGCTGGGTCCATTGCGAGATCACCGCCTCGGTGCCGCCGTCTTCCGCCCCACCGACCCAGTGGAGCGCTCCCTCACGGGCGGAACGCAACCATGTGAGCTGGCGCTTGGCGAACTGTCTGCTGGCCCGTTTGGTGTGTTCAATTGCCGTGAGCCGATCATGTTGACCGCCGAGCATGGCGACCACCTGTCTGTATCCGATCGCCTTCAACGCATGAGCCTCACGGGGAACACCCAAGGCGAGAATCCGCCTGACCTCCTCCTCCAAACCAGATGAAAACATGTAGTCTACGCGCCCGTCAATTCTAGCATAGAGCTCCTTTCGAGAACGCCGTGGCGCGGCCATCAGGGGCCGGAATCTGGGCGACTGTCGGTCGCGATTCCAATGTTCCGAGATCGGTGTTCCGGTGAGCCTGTAAACCTCCAAAGCACGTAGGATTCTCTGCCGGTCACGAGCCCCGACCTTGTGCGCGGTTACGGGATCCAAGGACTCCAACTCGGAGAATACCGCGACCGGATCGTCGTTCCAATCGGCCTCGAGATTCGCGCGGAGTTCGGGATCGTGCGGCGGCGACTGGAAAAGCCCCAACAGCAACGCCCTGACATAGAAATGGGTGCCGCCGGAGACGATCGGCACGGCGCCTCGAGACCGGATGTCATCGATGGCCGCCGTTGCCGCAGTCACGAAGTCACCCGCCGAAAAGCGTTGGTCCGGGTCGGCGACATCGACAACGTGGTGGCGGACCCTGGAGCGAGTCTCCAGGTCGGGTTTGTCGGTGCCGATGTCCATGCCTCTGTAGACGGCAAACGCATCGGCGGAGATGATCTCCCCCGACAACGCCTCCGCCGTTTCCACGGCCAGCCGCGTCTTGCCTGACGCAGTGGGGCCGACAATCACGAGGAGCGGCTGCAGATCTGGATCCGGTGGGACCATGGAGGAAGGGTACGGGGATCCGAAGTGGTTGTCCAAGGCATTGCGGTGTGCCGGGAGATCTCGCCACGCGGAGGAGGGGGCAGGTCAAGGATAGAGACTCCAGATGCCGTCGCCGTAGATTGCTCCACACCGACCGTCACGCATGGGGAACCGGTGAGGAATGTGTCGCGCGTTCAATCGTGCGACGGCCTCCGGGTGCGGGTGGTTGTACCGGTTCAAAGGTCCCGCCGGGATCAGTGCGACCTGGGGCGATACCGCATCCAGAAAGTCCGCAGAGGCCGAGTTCCGGCTGCCGTGATGAGGCACCAACAGTACGGCTGATGGCATGCCCCCGGAACCGAGAATCAGGCGCTCGGTGGCGCTCCCTATGTCGGATGTGAGCAAGACGGATCCCTCCGCCATTCGGAGACGCGCAACCAGTGAGCGTTCATTCTCCTTGGCGGGCACATCGAAGATCGGAGGCCAAACGGTCTCGAGTCTGGCACCGGGCAACCCGATGACCTTCCCTCTGGTCAGCCGGGTGATGGGCACGTCGCGTCGACGAGCGCAGCGCAGCAGCGGGACGGCCTTCGGGTCGGCCGTCATCCAGCGGGGCAGCACAACCCGACCGACCCTCATGGTCTTGAGCACAAGGGGGATGCCCCCCATGTGGTCCTCGTCGGGGTGGGAGAGGATCACGGCATCAAGGCGACGAGTCGGTCCGTCGGCCAGCAGCTCGGCTGCCTCCCTCCGCCAACGTCCGCCATCCATGAGCACGGTTCCGAACGAGGTCGATACCGTGGCGGCCAGGCCATCAGCCACCGGCAGGAGTTCCACCCGGGGGGCGTCCGGCGCGGGGCGAACGACCCACCAGGTCGCGAGACACCCGAGGATCGACAGCCATGCCGCTGCGCCGAGGCTGCCCCTGCGACCAGGCTGAAGGGCCACCCAACCGGCGATTGCGAGGAGGACGAGTGCAACAGACGGCGGGGTGGGTAGTACGACCTCCCACAGCCGTCCCGGGCGGCTGAAGAACCAGAGCACGGATTCGAGGTGTCCCGTGGTTTCCAACAGGAGACCGGCGAGAGAAGGCCAGACGGGCGACAGGGCGGTTGCAAGAAGGGCAGACGCCAAGGTGGGCCCGAGGATCACGGGAACGGCGAGGTTGGACATCACCGCGCCGGGGATGGCGGTACGAAAGTGGAAGGCAACGATTGGCGCGGCGGCCAGTTGAGCGACCACGGGGACCGCAGCCACTCCCGCGACCCATCGCGGTGACGGCAGTCGTTCGGCCATCTCCGGGACCCAGCGAACCAACGCTGCGGTCACCCCGACGGTGAGTTGAAAGCCGACGTCATGCAACAGATCGGGACGAATCACCAACAGGGCCGACGTCACCAGCAGGACCGAGGCCATTGGGAGGACGGATCGTCCCAGCTGACGTCCGGCCAAGAAGACCATCGCCATCATCGTGGCCCGGACTGCCGACGACGACGCCCCCGCGAAGACGGTGTACACCGGAAGGATGGCGAGCATGGTCCAACGGGCGGTTCGTGGATGGGTGCCACCCACCGAGAGGCCAAACCACACCATGCCCGCGACAAGGCCCACGTGCAGGCCGCTGACGGCCAGGAGGTGGGCCAGGCCGGACCTCCGCCAACCGTCCCGGCGGTCGCGTGGCAGCACATCACGCCGGCCCAGTGCGAGGGCCGCGGCCAGCTCGGCCGAACGAATGCGTCGGACGTTCGTGCCGGCCGCATCGAGGAGTGAACGGACCAGCCGATCGCGAATAGCCGCGGCTCCAAACGCCGGCTTGACGATATCCAGGACTGCAGGGGACGCCGCGACCAGGAGGGGCCGATCAGGTTCGCCACGGAGGGAGATCAGAGCCTTCACCACCGATCCAGGTGGTGGCAGGTCGGCGGTCGACGTGACTCGGCGTATCTCCATGGGTTGGCGACCATGAAAGAGGAGCGGTCGGCCGCCGACGGTCGCAGATCGGATCCGGACCGAGGCCCGCCATCCCCAACGGGTCGGCTCCCATCCGGACAGTATGAGGACCTCGGTGCGCAGTGCGAATTCCTGACCGGAAGTGACGACGCGGCGGAGTTCCTCACCCTGGCCGGCAGCCAATACGCCACGACCGCCGGCCAACCCGAGACCGGCAAAAAGCCACAATAGGCACAACCTTCGGTCGAACAATCCGACGACGGCAGCCAAGGAGCCCGCCGCAATCAGGACGCCGGGAAGAAGTTGAGATGTGGAATGTGGGAGATGTGGAGATGCCGCAGCGCCGATCACCGATCCGGTGACGAGCAGCCACAGCGGCCGCAGTGCCCGGCGCTGGGCGCCGGCCGGGGTCAACCGCTCTCCAACACCGCCAAAATTTCCACGTGGTGGGTCGAGGGGAACAGATCCACCAGCTCGATGTGGGTGAGCCGGTATTCGCGATCGGTGAGGAATCGCGCGTCACGGCCCCAGGTCGCCGGGTCGCAGGCCAGCATCACGATTCGTTCCGGGTGCCAGTCGGCCAGCAGTTGTCGGAGTTCGGGCGTCATACCCGCGCGCGGCGGGTCGGTGAGGACAAGAGCCTCGTGTGGGAGGTCACGGGCCTGGCCGAGATAGGCTTCGGCGGTCCATCCGGAGGCGACGCGAGCCGACGGGAGGTTCCTGCGCGCCGCGCGAGCAGAAACCTCGAACGGTTCCACCAGCTGGAGCCGGCGTTCGGCGGCATTCTGGGCCGCCGCAGCCAGAAATCCGACGCCCGCGTGCAGGTCCCATGTCGCGACAGGTCGTGGTCCAATCACATCTTTCACCCGGTCGAACAACCACCCGGCGAGATGGCGGTTCACCTGAAAGAAGGAACCGATGGGCACCGAAATGGAAACCGGAAGGGCCATGGTGACGGACGTCGCACCCCAGCCCAGTGAACGATCGCCGGAACGGGAGAGCAGATGGAAGCCATCCACCACCCCTTCGACGTCCCCGGGCTCGGGGAGCCATGCCGGTTCAAGCTGTTTTGGGCCTTCCCGAGCCGGTCGCAAAGCTGCCACGGCGTGCTGACCGGACAGGTCTTCCAGCCATTCCAGATCGACGGGCGCAGGGCAGCTGCTTTCCAGGGCGCGTCCCAGAGTCGTCAGTGACCGGGCCAGGAGCGGAGAAACCACCCGACACGAGGGGATCGCGACGACGCGCCGGCTTCCGGATTCATAGAATCCGAGCCGGGTGGTGAGGGGATCCCAATGCAGTCGTGCCCTGAGACGGTAGGCCGGCGGTGAGTGGCGAATTGTCGCCGATCGGAGGCGTGTCGCGAGGTCCGGCTCGCCACGAATCGCCTCGGCGGCAGCCAAGACCTTGAGGTCAGCGCCCGAATCCGGGTGCACGTGGGGCCAGTCGCATCCGCCGCACTGGCCAGAGTGCGGGCATGGTTGATCATCACGGGACAGGTGGTGGCCGTCGATGATTTTCGTTGCGACGCCCTCCACGATTCCGGCCCGGCGGCGCTGGACCTCAGCGTCGACGGTCTCGCCCGGCAAACCCCCCTCCACCAGCCAGGTCTCGCCGCCGTGGTGGCCGAGAGCGCGTCCACCGCCCACCACCTTTTCCATCAGGAGGCGCGTTGCTTGGGGAGTGACATTCGAGTGGGGGTCCGGCGGGCTCACGTCAGCTCCAGACGGGGCAGACCGAGCCGCCGCCGCAGTTCGCGATCGCGCATCGCGCGCCTTGTGCGTTCGGCGACCTTCCCCTCGGCCCCGGAACGTTCAGCCGTGGCGTTGGCCCGGGCGGTGATCTCACCACGTTCGGATTCCGGCAGCGCCTGCCAACACCCGTCGAGCAACACCGTCTCCATAGAGAAGAGATGATCTTCCATGACCGCCACGGGCATCTGGTCGCACCTGGCCAGCTGCTGAGCGATGGCTTCGATGACGTCAGCCACTTTCGGGAGGGATTCCCGCGCCGCCAGAGCGGCGGCTTCGAGGTCCGAAATCACGAGGGCCAGGCGATCGGTTATGGGTGGCCTGTCGGCGGTGAGATCGCGCGAAGGGTCGCCGACGGTCATCTCGGCGAGCCGTCTGGCATGCCGGTTCACAGCGTGCCTGCAGTAGGAAAGACTGACCACCGGGTCGCTCCGCTCATCCTCCCGACGGCGGGCGAAGACCTCGGTGACTCCGGCGACGACGGCCGTCAGTGGTATGCCTTCGCGCCACCATCCCCGAAGCAGTTGGAAGTCCTTGGGCGACACCGTATGGGGAACACCACGCAGCGTCGAGAAAAGATCTTCGATCTGGCGATAGTAGGCGAGCTCCGATTCGTCCGGCACGCCCCGAGTGTAACCTGACGGCGGACAGGCAATACGACATGAGCACTGAGAAACAAGGTCGTCGTTCGTTGTATGGCGTCTGAAAGGCTAGAATACTGGAGAATATGAGTGCCTCGCACAGAATCCTGTGGCTGGTGGTGGTGCCTGCGGCACTTGTTGCGCTCGGTGTCGCCGTCCCGGCCACGGCGGGTCCGTGGAGCGCGTTGCCCGATGCCGTCTCGACTCTCCGGGATCAGCCAGGAAACCAGGCCGCAGAAAACACCATTCGTGCAGCCGAGGAGTCGCTGCTCACCGAGGCGGCAGCGGGACATCTGGCGGCGACGGCAGCTTTGATGGACGCGTATGAAACCCTTGTCATACCGCTCGCTGACGGTGATCTCAGGTGCAACGCCGTCCGGTCTCGGGTGTCGACCGCACTGGTCGCCTATGGCGATCGCGTGCAGGCCACCGACCCCCAGGCCGCCGGTGTGGCGTGGTCGCTGGCGGCGTCGTATGAGGCATCGCCCGGGGCGCTGGTCCGGCTGTACGAGCTGCTGCTTCCGCCGCCCGAGCCGGAGCCGAGAGACATCTGGCGGTCCGCGATGGACGGTGCCGAGCTCGTATTCGTCCCGGGTGCCCAGTTCGAGCTTGGCTGCACAAGCAGTGACTCGAATTGTCGCCAGGATGAGGACGGCACGATGGTGACCGTTGGGGACTTCTGGGTCGAGCGAACAGAGGTTTCGAACGATCGCTATCGCCTCTGCGTGCGGTCGGGGGTCTGCAGCGAGCCTGTCGAGTCGGAGTCGTGGTCTGACCCGGCACGAGGCGACGAGCCGGTGGTTGGTGTCACCTGGCGCCAGGCCCGCACCTTCGCCGCGTGGGCGGGAAGGCGTCTGCCGTCCGAAGCGGAATGGCAATGGGCGGCCACCGACATCGAGTCCAAAGGACGTTTCCCCTGGGGAAGGGGACGGTCTCGGGTCGCCGCCAACGTCTACGAGACATCCGACGCGGACCCATTCGATGGTGCGGCTCCAGTGGCCTCGTTTCCGCCCACCGGGTGGGGACTCTTCGACGTGGGTGGCAACGTGTGGGAGTGGTGTGCCGACCGGTATCATCGCGGACTCAATGGCGCGCCGGGCGAGGGCCAGCCCTGGGTGCGGGGCGGCTGGGGCAGGGTCCAACGCGGGGGATCGTGGCGACGGACGGTGGACTTGGCGAGGGTTGCCAGCAGGACATGGCAGGACGAGGACTATTTTGCCGACGATGTAGGATTCCGCTGTGTGAAGGATCCCCGTGCCCGGGTCGACCCGCAACAGCTGGTCGCGATGGCGGGCCAGGCGTTCCCGTTGACGGTGCCACCGGGCTCGGAACTGGCCCAGTCGGACCTCACGAGGCCTGACCGGGAGTTTCTCGAACTGCGGGCGCTCACCTGGCTCGTCTTGGAGGGACGGTTGGACGAGGCTCTGCCCCGGGCCGTTTCGTTCCTGCGCCGCGACGGTCGCCACCCGGTGGCGTTGGAACTTCTGGAACAGCTCGAGCGCGAGATGGAGACGAGCATCCAGCGGGGAGACGTGGTGACGGTTCAGGCCGCCATATCTGGATATCGGTCGGCGGTTGAGGGCGATCGCGAGCTGACAAATCGGCTGGCCGAGCAGGAATCCAGGTTGAAGAAACAGACACTTGATTCGGGACGGGCATTTGCCGGGCGGGGTGAATACGACGTGGCCCAGATGTCGCTCGAATTGGCGGTCAGCTTGCGCCCGGAAGGAGATTCGCTGGAAGAACTCATGGCGGAAATCGAACCAAGACCCGGAACGCGTCGCATTTCGGAGCGGGACGGCAAGGTGATGGTGTGGGTCCCTGCCGACGATTTTCGGATGGGTGGTTCACTGGGGGACGGCGCTGCAAACTACGACGAGCATCCCGCAAGGGTGGTTGCAATGGACGGTTTTTGGATGGATTCCACCGAAGTGACCAATGCCGAATACCTGCGTTGTGTCGATGCCGGCGCCTGCTCTCCGCCACATCGGCGGGTGGAGTTCGACGATCCGGAGATGTCGGACCATCCGGTGGTCTGGGTCACCTGGTTCCAGGCGGCGAATTATGCCCGATGGGCAAAAAAGCGCTTGCCTTCCGAGGCCGAATGGGAGAGGGCGGCACGGGGCGGTACCGAAGACCGCTACCCTTGGGGCCATCAGTTTCAGCCCTGGAAGGTGAATGGCGTCGGATCGGAGGGAGGAGATCCATTCCCGGGGCTCGCTCCGGTGGGAAGCTATCCGCCAGGAACCTGGGGCCTGTATGACCTGCTCGGCAACGCGGCGGAATGGGTGGCCGACATCTACCACCGGAACTACTGGGGTGCTCCACTGGACGCCCGCCCGTGGAATCAACTCACGGGGGAGTGGGTGGAACCGAAAAGGGTGGTTCGCGGCGGTTCCTTCACCGGCACCGCGAATTCCCTGAGGGTGTCCGATCGCGGCAACCGGGTCCCCGACTCCGGCAGTCGCAGCGTTGGCTTCCGCTGTGCCGCGGACTGACGGCACCGAAGGCGCTCCGTAGATCGAAATCGGGAAGGCGGATGACGTCTCGGGGGCCCTTTGTGATCGGTCAGACCGTTCGAATTCCGAATTCCTGATACTTCACCCGTGTGCCGGCCTCAACCTGACGCGACGTGGATCACCGACCCGGGTATCATGCCCACGTGGCCCTCGACTTTCGCCGCTGGCTTTCGGAGTTTCCCATCAGGGAGCACTGCCTGTACCTCGACCATGCGGCGGTGTGCCCGCTGGCGCGGCCCGTGGCCGAGGCCATGCGCCTGCGGATCGCCCAACAGGAACAGACCGGTCATGAAAAATACAGGGACTGGAAGAACAATTACCTGACCTGTCGGCACCTTGGCAGTCGCCTCATGGGATGCGAACCAGACGACGTTTCCATCATCAGGAGCACGTCGGAGGGGCTCTCGCTGATCGCCGAGGGGCTGACCTGGAAGAAGGGCGACCAGGTATTGGTGGGCGAGGAGGAATTCGCGGCCAACGCGTCTCCATGGATGCACCTTGCCCGTCGCGGTGTGAAGGTTGTCCGTTATCCGCAACCGGATGGCCGAGTGAGCCCCGACGTCGTGGGTCGACACCTGACCGCGAAGACCCGGCTTGTGGCCGTATCGTGGGTGGCATTCCACACCGGATGGATCGCCCCTCTGGTCCAACTCGGTCGGTTGTGCCGGGACCACGGCTGCAGACTGGTCGTGGACGGCATCCAAGGTCTGGGTGTGTTGCCGATGGACATGCAGGCGCTGGGCCTCGACGCGATCGTGGCGGACGGTCACAAGTGGTTGCTCGGCCCCGAAGGTGCCGGATTGATGGCGACCACCCCGGAGCTGCGCCAGGCCATGCATCCCATGATTTCGGGCTGGCGCAACGTCCGCCTCCAACCAGGGGACTTTTTCCTGGAACAGCTGTCCTATCTCGACGATGGGCGACGATTCGAACCGGGGGCGGCCAATGACATCGGGGTTGCAGGACTGGCCGCGGGTCTCGACATCATCGCGTCCATCGAGCGCGAGATCATCAACAGCAGGGTGGAGATGCTGGCGAGGATGTTGACCCGGATCCTCCTGTCCCACGGCTGGGAGGTCCTGTCCCCGGGCTCGGGCCATCCCATTGCCGGCATCGTAGCCGCCCGGCCGCAGTCGGTCGCACCCAGAGAAGCCGCCCGCAGACTCAGGGACCGCCGGGTGGTCTGTTCGGTCCGCCAGGGCCTGGTTCGGTTTTCGCCCCATTTCTACATCACCCGCGGCGAACTTGAAGCCCTGGATCGCATCATGGAGAAAGTTGGGCTTTGAGCCACCGCCCACCTCCAATTCCGAATTCCGACTCCCCGAACCCCGAATCCCGAGCCCCGACCTCGAGTGATATCGGTCACTTTGACGCCCAACAATCTCGTCCTTGACATTGTTTTGACAAAAGAATGACTTGCACATTTGATTATGTATCAATGAGAATATGTAGCACTGTGAACGTCTTCCACATCGCGCCGAGAATCACCGTGAAACCAATCAAGGGGACCAGTCTCAAATGGGCGCTCGCGTTTGCTGCGGTGGTCACCGTGCTCGTCGCTCCGATCGGAGCACAGGAGACAGACTATTCACCGGGCTTGCTCAGCCAGGCTCATGCGGGCCTTGACGATCCCGACAGCTGCGACAATTGTCACAACGACGACTACGAGGTGGAGGGCGAGCGCTGTCTGGTCTGTCACGACGCCATCTCGTCTCGAATGGAGTCGAAGAAGGGGCTCCACGCCGATGTCTCGGTGGACGACTGCGCGGTCTGCCACGCCGAGCACGGCGGTCGCGACGCCGAAATGCTGCCCCTTGACCGTGATTCCTTCGATCACGGCGCCGAGACCGGGTTTGTCCTGAACGGATTCCACGGAGAGTTCAGCGGCGACTGCTCGAAGTGTCACACCACCCGGTCGTTCCTCAATAACAACCCTGATTGCGCCTCGTGCCATTCGGACCCGCACAAGGGCACCCTCGGGGTCGAGTGCACCGCGTGTCACGCCACGGACCTCCACTTCAAGAACGCCTCACGGGCCTTCCACAAGAGCACCTTGCTTCCGCTCGAGGGGCGTCATCTCGACGTGGGCTGCGCGGAGTGCCATTGGAACGGGCAGATCGCGGGGACACCAAATCTGTGCGTCGACTGTCACTGGGTCCGGCGACAGGACACTCCCCACCGCCTCCACCTCGGGGCGAACTGCGAGAACTGCCACTCGCCCTTCTCGTGGACGGCCGTGAGCTGGGATCACGAAACCGCCACCGGGTTTCCAATTGGCGGCGCCCACCGCACCGTTGGCTGTGAGGGCTGCCACCCGGACTACCGATTCGAAGGCACCGCGCAGCCGGACTGCTACAGCTGCCACGCCGACGACTACAACGGATCTCAGGACCCGAACCATCCGGCGGCCGGCTTCCCAACCGATTGCATTCTGTGTCACAGCCCGGACGACGGCACCTGGAATCGCGGATCCTTCGACCACCCGTACCAGCTCGTCGGAGTTCATCGCGTCCAGCCGTGCTCCGCCTGCCATGCCGATGGTATCTACCAGGGCACGCCCACGGACTGTGTCGGCTGCCACATCGACGACTACAACGGATCGCAGAACCCGAACCATCCGGCCGCCGGATTCCCAACGACCTGTGATCTGTGCCATCGCGCGTCGGACAGTTCATGGCAGGATGCGACCTTCGACCACCGGTACCAACTGGTCGGTGTTCACGCCACGTTGGACTGCGAGTCCTGCCATGCGGGCGGCGTCTACGAAGGCACGCCGACCGACTGTGTCGGGTGCCACCTGCCGGACTACCAGCAGACGGTGAATCCGAATCACTCAGCGGCGGGATTCCCGACGAACTGCCAAATCTGTCACGATCCCAGCGACAGCTCATGGAACCAGGCGACCTACCCGCACACGGTGTATCCGCTGGTGGGATCGCACACCGTGGTGGACTGCAGCTCATGCCACGTCAACGATGTCTACCAGGGTCTGCCTTCCGATTGCGTGGATTGCCACCTGGACGACTACAACGGGACCCGGAACCCGAACCACGCCCAGGCGGGTTTCCCGATCACCTGCGAACAGTGCCACACGCCCACATCGTGGGGTGACGGCCAGTTCGACCATCCGTTCCGGCTCGAGGGTGTGCATTTGACGCTCGACTGCAACTCGTGCCACGAGGGTGGTGTCTATGAGGGGACGCCGACGGACTGCGTCGGCTGCCACCAGGACGACTACAACGCAACGCAGAGCCCGAACCACGGTGCGGCGGGATTTCCAACGGCTTGCGATGCATGCCACGGGTTCTCCGATCCGGACTGGCACCAGGCGACCTACCCGCACACGGTGTATCCGCTGGTGGGATCGCACACCGTGGTGGACTGCAGCTCATGCCACGTCAACGACGTGTTTCAGGGTCTGCCCTCGGACTGCGTGGACTGCCACCTGGACGACTACAACGGCACCCAGGATCCGAACCACTCGCAGGCGGGCTTCCCGACGACGTGCGAACAGTGCCACACCCCCACATCCTGGGATGACGCCGACTTCGATCATCCCTACGAGCTGGTGGGTGTCCACGCGACGTTGGATTGCGAGTCGTGCCACGAGGGTGGCGTCTACCAGGGCACGCCCACCGACTGCGTCGGCTGTCACCAGGCGGACTACGACGGCTCTCAGAACCCGAACCACTCAGCGGCGGGCTTCCCAACGGCGTGCGAGGCCTGCCACGCCCCCACCGACGGCTCGTGGCAGGGAGCCATCTACCCGCACACGGTGTATCCGCTGGTGGGATCGCACACCGTGGTGGACTGCAGCTCATGCCACGTCAACGACGTTTATCAGGGTTTGGCGTCCGACTGCGTGGATTGCCACCTCGACGACTACAACGGCACGCAGGATCCAAACCACTCGCAGGCGGGCTTCCCGACGACGTGCGAGGTCTGTCACACGCCGACCTCCTGGGACGACGCGGACTTCGACCATCCGTTCCAGCTCGAGGGGGTTCACGCCACGTTGGACTGCGAGTCGTGCCACGAGGGTGGCGTCTACCAGGGCACGCCGACGGACTGTGTGGGGTGTCACCAGGCGGACTACGACAACAGCGCGAACCCGAATCACAGTGCCGCGGGATTTCCCGACGACGTGCGACAGCTGCCATGACTTTGCCGATCCCAACTGGCAGGCTGCCGATTATCCGCACACGGTGTATCCGCTGGTGGGATCGCATACGACGGTGGACTGCAGCTCGTGTCACGTCAACGACGTCTACCAGGGTCTGCCGTCGGAGTGCGTGGACTGCCACCTTGACGACTACAACGGCACCCAGGACCCGGACCACTCGCAGGCGGGTTTCCCGACCACCTGCGAGGTCTGCCACACCCCGACGTCCTGGGACGATGGGAACTTCGACCATCCGTTCCAGCTCGAGGGGGTCCACGCCACGCTGGACTGTGAGTCGTGCCACGCCAACGGGTATCCGGGCACGCCGACGGACTGTGTGGGGTGTCACCAGGCGGACTACGACAACAGCGCGAACCCGAATCACAGTGCCGCGGGATTTCCCACGGCGTGCGACAGCTGCCACGAGTTCTCCGATCCGGACTGGCACCAGGCGACCTACCCGCACACGGTGTATCCGCTTGTCGGGTCGCACACGTCGGTGGACTGCAGCTCGTGTCACGTCAACGACGTGTACCAGGGGCTGCCGTCGGACTGCGTGGACTGCCACATCGACGACTACAACGGCACCCAGGACCCGGACCACTCGCAGGCGGGCTTCCCGACCACCTGTGAGGTCTGCCACACCCCGACGTCCTGGGACGATGGGAACTTCGACCATCCGTTCCAGCTCGAGGGGGTTCACGCCACGCTGGACTGTGAGTCGTGCCACGCCAACGGGTATCCGGGTACGCCGACGGACTGTGTGGGTTGCCACCAGGCGGACTACGATGGGAGCGCGAATCCAAATCACTCGGCGGCGGGGTTCCCGACAACCTGCGACAGCTGCCATGGTTTTGCCGATCCCAACTGGCAGGCTGCCGATTATCCGCACACGGTGTGGCCGCTGGTGGGCAACCACCAGTCGCAGCAGTGCAGCACCTGCCACGTGAACGACGTGTACCAGGGTCTGCCGTCGGAGTGCGTGGACTGCCACCTGGACGATTACAACGGGACCCAGGACCCGGACCACGCGGCAGCGGGCTTTCCCACAACCTGTGAGGTGTGCCACGATCCATCCGACGCATCGTGGGACGACGGTGATTTCAACCACAGCTACCAGCTGGTGGGGGTTCACGCCACCCTGGATTGCGATGCCTGCCACGGGGGCGGTGTGTACCAGGGTCTGCCGTCCGAGTGCGTGGACTGCCACCTGGACGACTACAACGGGACTCAGGAGCCCTGGGATCACGCCGCCATCGGTTTCCCGACCACCTGCGACGTCTGCCACAATGCCTCCGACAGCTCGTGGAACGAGGGTGACTTCAACCACGTCTGGTTCCCCATCAACTCCGGGCCGCACGTGATCGCCGATTGCCAAGACTGCCACCGGAACATTCCAAATTACGGACAGTTCAGCTGTACCTCGGGTGGCTGCCACCCGCAGGGTCCGACCAACGAGGACCACGACGAGGTTCCGGGGTACGTCTGGAACTCCGAAAACTGCTACGCCTGCCATCCGAATGCGTCGGTGGCGTTCAGGCTGCCGAGGCAGCAACGCATGAGACCGAGCCATGAGCGTCAGTGAGCGCATCCTCGTTTCCGCGTTGGTGTCGGTCGTGTTGCTCGGCGCCAGTCTTGCCGGGGCTCAGGCATTCCCCTCCTCCGGCGCCTTTTCGCTCTACACCGACTGGTCCAACCGCACCTCCAAAGACACCGACGAGGACTCGGACTTCTCCGAGATCATCGCCATGTTCTCCTGGTATTCCGAGCCCGAGTCGGACTCCATGTTCGAGTTTGGTCTCGACACCCGTATCGCAACGTTCCCGAGCAGCGACAACCGGGACGAGCGGATTTCGCTGTACGACGCATGGGTCGGTCTCAAAGGAAAGAGCGACAACTGGACACTCAGGCTCGGACAGATGTGGATCCGCGACCTCGGTGGCATCGGTTCGGTGGGCGGGCTCTTCGGCGAGTACCGGCTGCCGAATGTGACCTCGTTCGGGAGATGGCGGTTCGGCCTGTTCGGAGGGCTCGAGCCGAAGATCATGGACGCGGGATACGTCGACGACATCGCCAAGGGGGGCGCCTATGTGGCGGTGGACGGCGACCGCGGCCGGCGCCACGTCCTCGGCTGGGTGATGATCAGGAACGACGACCTCACCGAGCGGTCGGTCATCGTCTTCAACAACTTCATTCCGGTGGGCCGCAAGTTTCTGATCTATGAGGCGCTGGAGTATGACCTCGAGGGCCCGGGCGGCCAAGGAGACGGTGGTCTCAGCTACTTCTTCACCAACGTGCGATACACCTTTTCCAAGGTGGTCAATGTCCAGGGCACCTACCACCAGGGTCGATCGCTGAACGCGCGGCTGATCACCGAGGATATCCTCCAGGGGCGCCCCATCGACCCCGAACGGCTCGAGCGGTTGCTGTACGAGTCGGGCCGGATCCGGGTCAACGTGAATCCGTGGCGCAAGGTCCGGCTGTGGGCGGGCTATGGCCGTGAGCGGTCCAACGACGGCGACGAATGGTACCCGCGCACCGAGTTCGGCGCCGCGGTCAACAACATCGGCGGCATCGGCTTCGACGTCGCCGCCTCGAACTACCGCATCGACCGCGGTGACGACTCCTACGATTCCATCTACGCCTCTCTCGGCAAGACCTTCGGCCGAAAGGTCTATCTGAGTCTCGACTACACCTCGTCGCTGTCGGTCTTCACCTACGAGGACGCCGAGGGCGGAACGGTCGAAGTCTCCCCGGAGAGCGACCGCTGGGCCCTGTCCGCCAACGTCAGCCTCAACCGCACCTTCTCCCTGCTCCTCATCGGCGAGTGGATCGATCACGACGACTTCGAGGAGACCCGGGCGCTTGCGGGGTTGACCGTTCGGTTCTGATTTCCAAACCCCGGTGATTACTGGACGTATCCCAGCTCCCGAAGTCGTTCCAACGCCTTCTCGTCAAGGGATTCCCGTGTCGGCGAGATGGGAGGCGCCGCAGTTCCCCGAGCATGGTCGCGACGATGGATCGCATGTGCTCGCCACGGGCGGGATCGAGCCAGATCGATCCATCCAGCTCACACGGATCGGCTTCGAGATCGAAGAGTAAGTCCTGTTGGACCGTGCGGGCAATGTACTTGGTCGATCCGTCGATGAGGGCGTAATCGTCCCCAGGTTCGGTCCCGCTCTCCGCGACTCCCAGCGGTGCCAACCGGCGACGGACCTTGTACCCGATGTACCTTCGAAACGGCATCGGGACGAAGGTGCCCCTCCGCGTGAGTGCGTATCGAAATCTGTCGGCCTCGCCGTTGAGCAAGTCCTGTAGCGGGACACCTTCGATGGGATGGAGCCGGCCTTCGAGGTGTTCGACCCCGATGCCGGCGGCGACGAGCACGGTGGGGAAGATGTCCATGGACTCGACCACGGCATCCTCCACCCCGACGTGGGCTCTGTCGGGCCAGCGGATGATGAGGGGGACGTGGGTCTGCTCCTGTAGACGTATTTCGCGTGCCCCCAGAAGTTGTGCTCGTTCAGCCCTTCGCCGTGATCTGCGACGACGATCACCAGATAGTCGTCGATGCCGTGAGGGGCGGCGTCGGCAAAGAAGGAGGCCAGAGCCGAATCGAGGGAGAGGATCTCGGCGTCGTAGGAGAGGTAACTGGCACGATCTTCATCGTCGGTGAATGTGCGGCAGGTGCGTTTGCGGAGCAGGCGGTACCACTCCTCAGAGACCGTCGCGTTGAGGGTTTCGGTCTCCTTGGGGTGATCGACGTACGGCAAATGGGCATCGTAGAGGTGGATCCAGAGAAAAACACGGGTGTCGTGGGGCTGGCCGGAGAGCCAGCCCAACGCGACGTCGAGCGTGCTCGCGGCGGGCCTGTAACGGTCGAAAACGGTTTCCGCGTCCACCGGTTCGCCAAGTGTGGCGAACCCCTGCGGGATGTTGGCCGGGCTGAAGTGACGGTTGGTGCTGGGGAAGGCGGCGGTGACGTAGCCGGCATCCGAGAGTCTCGGGCAACGTGATCATGTCGTCGGAGATGCGCTCGCCGTTGCGGGTCACGCCGTGTGTCGTGGGATAGAGACCCGTCAGGATCGATGTGTGTGCCGGGCAGGTCAGGTTGCTCGGCGCGTAGGCCCGGGCAAACCGCACGCCCTCGGACGCGAGGCGGTCGAGGAACGGGGTCGTGGGGAGGGGGTAGCCGTACGAGCCGAGGTGGTCCGCCCGGAGGTGTCGAGGGTGATCAGGAGGATTCGGTCGTACACCCGGCCCGGGTCTTCGTCGAATCTCGCGATGTCAGTGCGCGCGAGGACCTCGTCGACCTCGATGTCCACGGTTGCGGGCGATACGTCGTGGTGGCCGAAATACTCGATGGCGGCGGCGGCGACATATGAAATGACGAACGTCAGTACCGCCACGACTGAAAGCAGTCCGAGGTATTTCATGACCTTATCGGCCTGAACTCCTCAGTAACATTCAATGCCAACCGCCGTGTCCTCATGGTTGACCTTTCTTGACGGAGTAACACGCGTGGGTGGCCGTAAATGCCCATCGGCCGGAATCATAGCGATGACCCGCCCCCGTGAGTTGATCCACCCATTATGCCGGCCGAAGCGTCTGACCTCACCCCGAATCTGTTCCACCTGGAGCGTTGAGAGATTCTCCTTCGGTGACCTCCTGTCGATGCGCCTCGAGCAGCTCACCGGGTTACCGGTCCCCTATCCCGAGTCTCGATCAACGTGCCCTCTAGTACCGATACCACTCCGCCTTGTACGGCCCCTCCACCGGCACGCCGATGTAGTCGGCCTGCTCCGGCGTCAGCTTGGTCAGCTTCGCGCCGAGCTTGTCCAGGTGCAGTCGGGCCACCTCCTCGTCGAGCTTCTTGGACAGCGTGGTAACGCCGATCTCGTGCTCGTTCTGCCACAGGTCGATCTGGGCCAGCATCTGGTTGGTGAAGGAGTTGGACATGACGAAGCTGGGGTGGCCGGTGGCGCAGCCCAGGTTGACCAGCCGGCCCTCGGCCAGCAGGAAGATGGAGTGGCCGTCGGGGAAGGTGTACTTGTCCACCTGGGGCTTGATGTTGAGCTTGGTCACGCCGGGCATCTCGTCGAGCGCGTCGACCTGGATCTCGTTGTCGAAGTGGCCGATGTTGCAGACGATGGCCTGGTCCTTCATCCGGCTCATGTGCTCGGCGGTGATGATGTCGCGGTTGCCGGTGGTGGTGACGTAGATGTCGGCGTGCGGGCAGGGCGTCTTCCACCGTGGCCACCTTGTAGCCGGCCATGCACGCCTGCAGGGCGCAGATCGGGTCGATCTCGGTGACCCAGACCTGGGCGCGGTGGGCCCGCAGCGACCTCGGCGGAGCCCTTGCCCACGTCGCCGTAGCCGCAGACCACGGCGACCTTGCCGGCGACCATCACGTCGGTGGCGCGTTTGATGCCGTCGACCAGCGATTCGCGGCAGCCGTAGACGTTGTCGAACTTGGACTTGGTCACCGAGTCGTTGACGTTGATGGCCGGGATCAGCAACTCGCCCTTCTCGGCCATCTGGTAGAGGCGGTGGACGCCGGTGGTGGTCTCTTCGGAGACGCCTTTGAGCTCCTCGACGACCCCGTGCCAGAAACTGGTGGATCACTCCTGCAGGTCTCTTGCAGGATGCGGTTGACGATCGCCAGCTCCTTGTTGTCGGTGGGCTCAGTCGAGCATCGACGGGATCCTCTTCGCCCGCAGTAGCCGCGGTGGATCATCAAGCGTGGCGTCGCCGCCGTCGTCCACGATCAGGTTCGGGCCCTTGCCGTCGGGCCAGGTCAGCGCCTGCTTGGTGCACCACCAGTACTCCTCGAGCGATTCGCCCTTCCAGGCGAAGACCGGCATGCCGGCCGCGGCGATGGCGGCCGCGGCGTGGTCCTGGGTGGAGAAGATGTTGCAGGAGGCCCAGCGGACGTCGGCGCCCAGCTCCACGAGCGTCTCGATGAGCACCGCCGTCTGAATCGTCATGTGCAGCGAGCCCATGACCCGGGCGCCCGCCAGGGGCTTCTGCGGACCGTACTTTTGCTCGGGTCGCCATCAGACCGGGCATCTCCTTCTCGGCGATGTCGATCTCCCGGCGTCCCCAGTCCGCCAGTCCGATGTCCTTGACCTTGAAATCAGAAGCCGTTGTTGTCATGAATCGCTCCCTTCATCAGCCCATAACGCGGGAGGGCCGCGGAGGATTCTACCGAAGTCCGAGACGATGTGATGGCTTTGCGGGCATAACTTCGTGCCTTCGCGCGGTTTCCGATCTAGTGAAATACGAAGCTTACGGCGTGCTCCTTAACTTGAGACGCCGTCGTCGGAGAGGTCCGTTGAACTGCCATTTTTTAGTGCCAATCTGGCGTATAATGTTCAAAAGAGGTCGCATTTTCGCTATAATGTCGATCCTTGAGAGATAATCTTGTTGGGGAGATTGTGGACAATGGGTGAGGTGTCTCAAAAATGGGTTGTGGTGCGCACCAAGCCGCGGCAGGAGAAGACCGCGGTACACCACCTCGCCCAGCGCCAGGTGACCCCATACTGTCCAATGTTTCTCCAACCGCCCTGGCACCCACGAGCGCCGCGCGGACCGGTGCCGCTTTTTACCAGCTATATTTTCGTGCGGTGCAACCTCTCGGAACAGTTGAACGCGGTGCGATATTGTCCGGGCGTTCTGGCTCCGGTGGCTTTTGGCGGTGATGTGGCGATTGTTGACCAGGGTCTCATCGACGTACTCAGGGCCCGCGAGGCATCCCGGGGTTACGCGTTGCCGTCAGAACAGGAAGAGGGCATTCCAAACGGTGCCGTCGTTCGTCTCATGAGCGGCCCTTTCGAGGGGATCGAGGGCGTTTTCACCGGATTTTTGCGCGGCGGCCAGCGTGCGACGGTCTTCTGGAGTTGCTGCGGGGTCGCCACGAGGTGGAAGTGGATTACAACTCGCTCGCGCTCGTGCGAGCGGGCTAGGGCGCAGCGCCACAGGGCGCCTTGCGCTTAAAACATTAAGGATCAATAGGTTGCACATGCAATCAACCTGCGGTAGCTATGTTTGTAATGCTGATTTTTGAGTTCTTAATTTTGAATTGCCCCCGATACGGTGTAGAGAATGAGCTCACATTCCTTGGACGATCCGATGTCCCCGACAGTGCCACCGGAATCTGGCCACGCGTCGTCTCCTCTGGCCTGGGGTGTACCGAGTTGGACAGTCGGAGATCGCAGCGGGGGAGGGGGAATTCAAAATTCAAAATTCAAAATTGAGAATTCAGTCGTTCGACCGTGCGTTCGACTTTTCATGAAATCCGAGGCATTGAATGACCGGAAATGACCACTTGCCTGTTTTGGTGACCGGAGCGGCCGGTTTTATCGGCTTCCACCTGTCGAAGCGCCTGCTCGACGAGGGGCGCACGGTGATCGGTCTCGACAATCTGAACGACTACTATGACGTCACTCTGAAGGAGGCCCGGCTCGCCCAGCTCCGCGAGCGTGACCGATTCGAGTTCGTCAAGCTGGACCTGTCGAATCGGCTCGGGATGGAGAGCCTGTTCAACGCGAACTCCTTCAGCTGCGTGGTCAACCTCGCCGCCCAGGCCGGGGTTCGCTACTCCATCGAAAACCCTCTCGCCTATATCGATTCGAACGTGGTGGGATTCGCCAATATCCTCGAGGGCTGCCGCCACCGCGAGGTGCCGCACCTCGTCTACGCCTCGTCAAGTTCGGTCTACGGCGCCAACACCGCGATGCCGTTTTCGGTGCACAACAACGTGGACCACCCGCTGTCGTTGTACGCCGCGTCCAAAAAGGCCAACGAGCTCATGGCCCACACCTACTCGCACCTCTACGGCCTGCCGACGACGGGTCTGCGCTTCTTCACCGTCTACGGTCCCTGGGGCAGGCCGGACATGGCGCTGTTCAAATTCACCCGCAACATCCTCGCGGGAGAGCCCATCGACGTCTTCAACTACGGCAAACACCGCCGCGACTTCACCTACATCGACGACATCATCGAGGGCGTTGTGCGGGTCATGGCCAGAGTGCCCCAGCCAGACGACGATTGGGACTCGGAGCAGCCGGATCCGGGCACCAGCGCCGCACCGTGGCGGGTCTACAACATCGGCAACAACAAGCCTGTGGAACTGATGCGGTACATCGAGGTGATCGAAGAGCGTCTCGGCCGGACCGCCGAGAAGAACCTACTGCCACTGCAACCCGGGGACGTCCCGGATACCTATGCCGATGTGACCGCGCTCGTGGACGATGTGGGCTACCACCCAGATACCTCGATCGAAGTCGGCATCAGGAAGTTCATTGATTGGTACCGCGATTATTACGAAGTTGCAGGTTAAACGTTAAACGTTAAATGTTGGTTCTTCAACGGTTAAGTTAAATATCGAAGATGGTATGATGTCCAATAGTTGCCATATGAGTGACGACAGACTCCTTCTTTCGGGTGAAGGAGGCAGGGGTCATGTCCACAGTGCGGAGGTTCGAAGATCTGGACGCGTGGAATCTTGCGAGGCATACCGTGTCGAGCAGTCTATCGCAGTCTCGAAGACCTGCGGCGACGCTGCGGATTATGGTCTGGCAAATCAGATCCGGCGTGCTGCAGTTTCGGTTATGTCAAACATCGCCGAGGGCTTCGAGAGCCGGACAACGGCGATTGTTTCTATCGAGTTCCTCGGTCGCGCCAAGGGACTCCGCTGGTGAGGTTCGAGCCCAGCTCATACGTGGCCCTCGACGCCGGTTACATTCGGACGAGCAGTCCGGCGAGCTCTCGATTGCATGCGATCAAAACGAGTCGCTGTATCAACGGTCTCATGAAATACCTCGAAAAGAACAGGAAACTCTACCCTTCGAGTTCGGAACTAGCACCGAATATTGAGCCACGCGAATTCCAGTGCCGGGACAGCACACTCTGTCACTTCAGTCGGCACCGACGATTTCAACGTTCAACGACTTTCAACTTTCAACTCCCCACCCCACACTTTACGACTTAACTTGGAAACGGAAATGAACGAAACTGCCCAAAATCTCCTCGACCGCATAAACAACCACGATGCCGAGGTCGGCATCATCGGCATGGGCTACGTCGGGCTCCCGCTCGCGCTGGCCTTTGCGGAAAAAGGCTTCAAAGTCCTCGGATTCGATATTGACGACGCCAAAGTGGAGGCGCTCAAGCGGGGCGAGAGCATACATCAAGCACCTCAACCCTGATCGCGTGGCGAAGGCTGTGGATTCGGACCGGTTGTGGGCGACGTCGGACTTCACCCGGATTGGCGATCCGGATGCGATCCTGATCTGTGTGCCAACGCCCTTGACCCCTCAGCGTGAGCCCGACATGACCTACGTTCGCCGCGCGGCCTACCAGATCCGAGAGTACCTGCGGAGGGGTCAGCTCATCATTCTCGAGTCCACCACCTACCCGGGAACAACCGACGAACTCATCCTTCCCATTCTCGAGGGATCCCGGGAGGATCGGACTTCAGTGTGGCGACGGACTCAGAACTGCAGGTTCAGAATTCAGAATTGGCCACGACTTCTTTCTGGCCTTTTCTCCGGAGCGCGAAGATCCCGGCAACGCGACCTTCGGCACCACGAATACTCCAAAGGTCGTCGGCGGAGTGGACGAGGTGTCGGGTGACCTCGCCCAGGCCCTTTACGACCAGATCATGGACCGCACGGTTCGTGTCTCTTCGGCCCGCGCCGCCGAGGCCACCAAGCTCATGGAGAACATCTTCCGGTCGGTGAACATCGCGCTGGTCAACGAGCTCAAGATGATCTGGGACCGGATGGACATCGACGTCTGGGAGGTGCTCGACGCCGCCGAGACCAAGCCCTTCGGATTCATGAGGTTCAATCCCGGCCCCGGCCTCGGCGGCCATTGCATTCCCATCGATCCGTTCTACCTGGCGTGGAAGGCCCGTGAACACGGCGTGACAACCAAGTTCATCGAGGTCGCGGGTGAGGTGAACATCCGGACCCCGGAGTACGTCATCGAGAAGTTGGTCGAGGCGCTCAACGAACGCACCAAACCGGTCAAAGACTCCAAGATCCTGGTCCTGGGCCTTGCCTACAAGAAGGACATCGACGATCCGCGGGAGAGTCCGTCCTTCGAGATCATCGACTCCCTGCTCCGCCTCGGCGCCGACGTCAGCTACCACGATCCGTTGATTTCCAACCGCGCCCAGTATGAGGAGCTGGCCGGACCTTCCCCCCATGCACTCGATCGATCTGGACACCGACCTCGGGCGTTTCGATGCTGCGGTGCTGGTCACCGACCACTCCGACGTGGACTACGACAGGCTCGTGGAACAACTCGATCTCATCATCGATACCCGAGGCATCTATCGCGATCCACGACCAAATGTCGTGAAGGCGTGACGATGATTTCGAATTACGAATTGCAGATTGCGAATTGAAGATTGAGCGAAAGACCGCTGAAGCCTACCTAGGGTGTGAGTGCGCTGGTGGCTCAGGTTGTTGTCTTGTCGCCGATGTCAGGTCAGCGGGTGGGATATCTGTCAGCGACCGAATCGAGGTACTGGCTGAACTTGCGGATCTGTCGGCAGAGGTCGTACGACTGTCTGTCCAGAAAATTGTACGTCTCCAGATCAATGTAGCCCTGATCGAAGGCGACGACCAGTTGGGAACGAACCTCGCCGGCTGACGCCTTGGCCTGGCCAAGGTAGTTGATGAACAGACGCGTCGTGCGGCTCTCGAAGCCCTCAGCGATGTTGGACATGGCCGACACTGCAGCCCGTCGCATCTGGTCCCTGAGCCCGAAGTCGCGACAGAACGCACCTTTGTTGGAAACCTCGTAGACACGATTCGTAAGGTCGCGCGCACTCCGCCACGCCGCCAGCTGTTTGAAATCGCGAACTGATGTCAACCCAACGCAGTGCCTCCCCAACGAATAAGGAAGCGAAGCGACGCATTTTGGAAACAACCCTCCGAGCCCGAGACGCCTAAATCCGCAATTCGCAATTCGATTCGCAATTATTGAGAGATCTGGAGATTATGCTATGACCGAAAACTACCAAGGACCATATCCCACGCCATATCCGCCGCAGAGCCCCGGCCCGGTTCCGCCGTGGCCGCAGCCGCCCATGGCGTGGGCGGAGGAGGCGGAGTCCGAGATCAATGTCATGGACTATGTCCGCCTCATCTGGGCTCGGAAGTGGATCGTGCTGGGGTGGCGGTCGTGGTCGTGCTGCTGGGCACGGCCTGGGCGCTCACCCAGAAAAAGATGTACCGCGCCGAAACCAAAATCACCATCTATCCGGCGCCCCAGCTGACCCAGAATCAGCTCGACATGGCCATGAGCTGGTGGCAGATGGACCGGTTCATCTCCGATCAGATGGAGATCTTGCAGACCCGGAAGATGGCCGAGCGGGTGGTGGAGAGGGTGGGTCTTGACCAGCACCCCGAGTTCGCCGGTGGCGATGCCGCCGGAGCCCTCTTGAGCCGCATTTCGGTGGCACCTGTTCGGGACTCTTTTGTTGTTCAGGTTTCCATGGTGGGCTATGAACCCGAGACCACGGCCGAATGGCTCAACCTCTATGTGGACGAGTACATCTCGGCGAATATCGAGTCGAGTATCGGACGGACCCAGGAGATCTACAACGTCATCCAGGATCGGCTGGCGCCGCTCCGGAAGAGGGTCAAACAGTCCGAAGAAGACCTCATGGCGTTCCGTGAGCGAGACACCGAACTGCTGTTCGCCGATGAGGACAAAAACGTCATCTCGGAGCAGATCGAAACACTGACCACCGATTACGCCTCGACCAAGGCCGAGCGGATCCGGCTGGAGACGCGGCTCAATGCGGTGGATGCTCTGTCGGCGACGAATCTGGCTGAAACCAGTTTCCCGGCGGTGCTGACCGACGTCACCATCCAGGGTCTTTTGCAGCAGAAGGCCGCCCTCGAGGTCGAGCTCACCGAAAAGCTCCGGTCCATGAAGGAGGGCCACCCGCAGGTGCAGCAGCTGCGGTCCTCCATCGCCGCGGTCAACGGACGCATCCACGAGCAGATCCAGACCATCAAGACCTCGCTCAGAACCGAGTACGACATGGTGCGGCGGCGCGAAGCATCACTCTACTCGAACATCCAGCAGCTCAAGGAGCAGTCCATCGGTCTGTCCAAGCAGACGCTCGAGTACCGCGGACTCGAGGAGGAGTACCGGCAGAACAAGGCCTTCCTCGAGGATATGTTGGCCCGTTCAAAGGAAGCGGACATCTCCGGGACGACAGCGGTCAACAACATCAACGTCATCGAACCGGCGCGGCCGCCCGGCGGACCCTTCAAACCCAACATCAGGCAAGCAGCAACGCTGTCCACCGTCCTGGGACTGCTGCTGGGCGTGGGTCTGGTGCTCATGCTCGATTTCCTCGACCACACCGTGCGCACCCCCGAGCACGTGGAGCGCTACCTGGGTCTGGAGACCCTCACCGTGCTGCCCAAATTCACCGAGGATGCGACCCGGGCCATGCGCGAGGCCTTTCAGTCGTTGCGAACAGCCGTCATCCTGGCGGCCCGCGGCACCGGCAGCCACGTTTTACAGGTGACCTCGGCGGTTCCGTCAGAGGGCAAGACCACCGTGGCCTGGAATCTGGCCAAAGTGTTGGCCACAGGTGGGGCCAGGGTGCTGTTGATCGACGCCGACCTCAGAAAGCCCAGGATCCACCGACTGATCAACGCCAAGAACGTCCGCGGCCTGACCTCGGTTGTGCTTGGTGAACGCGATCTTGACGAGGTGATCCACCAGCTGCCCGATATTCCCAACCTCCACATCGTCACCTCGGGCCCGCTGCCGCCCAACCCGCCGGAGCTCTTCGGAAAGGGCACCTTCCTCAGAATGCTGGCAGGGGCACGTGAGGACTACGACTGGATCATCGTCGATACCCCTCCGGTCACCTCGGTCACCGATCCGGTCATGGCGTCGCGAACCGTGGACATGCTGCTGCTGGTGGTCCAGTACGGCGGCGCCCGCCGCGAGCTCGCGCGTGAAGCCGTCCGGCTGTTGTCCCGAACCGGCGTTCGGATCTCCGGCGCAGTCCTTAACCAGGTGGACATGGACAAGGACCACTACTACTACTCGGGCTACTACTCCTACTACCACTACGGCGAAGAAACCACAGGCAACGGGAAACGGAAGAACAAGGCCAAGAAGGCCAGCTAATCAAGAACGGGTCGCTCTGTACGAGTCCTCAGAATCGATGAAATGGCCTGTTGAGACCTCAGCAGGAGGCCCGCAGGGGTTGTTGACCCGGACATCAGGCACACCTTGAATATCATTGAGAAATTCAACTCGATTGCGCGTCAGCAATGGAGATCAACGCTGGCACGCGGAACGGCCTTCTCGTTGTTCGCGAGGGCCGCGGCCATGGGCAGCGCCTTCGTCGCCCACCTCATCCTCACCCGCATCCTCGGGACCGAGCAGTACGGGATCTTCGCGCTGGTCACCGCATGGCTCATGCTGCTTGTGATGGTGTCGAAGCTCGGACAGCAGACGGCGCTTGTCCGATTCGTTGCATCGTATCGGGCTGGGCAACAGTGGGGTCTCATGAAGGGCATTCGCCGGTTCACCCGGGTCACGACTCTGATGATGGGTCTGGCAATCACCGCGATTGGCTTGTTTGGGCTGCTTTCCGTCAGCCATGTGGACCCATCGATCAAGAACACCGCCCTCGTGGCCTGTCTGGTCTTCCGGTGCTTGCCGTGATGGAGCTCGAGCAGGGGACCATCCGCGGGCTGCGTCGACCAGCGCTGGCCCAGGTCCCGGAGTCCATCGTCCGCCCGCTTGTCATGGCCGCGGTGGTTGTGGTGTGTGCCCTGTGGTTATCGTGCCCAGATCAGCGGAACTCGCTATGGTGGGCAATCTGGCGGGGGCGGCATTGGCGCTTGTTGTCGCGGTTGTCGCTAGCCGGAGCTTGCTGCCCGGCGAGGTTCACAATGCGGGGGCCGAATACCTTTCGCGCGAGTGGTTGACGGTGTCACTCCCACTGCTCGCCATGGCGGCCCTCCACATGGTTGCAATGCGGGTCGACATCCTGATGCTGGGATTTTTGGCCGAACCCTCAGAGGTTGGCATTTATGCGGTGGCGACCCGGGTCGCGGGTTTGAGCCTCATGGGGCTCGTGGCTGCCAACTCCATCGCCGGACCTCTGATCTCCGAGCAGTTCGCTCGTGGTTCGAACGAGGGCTTACAGTCGACGGCCAGCCGGGCGGCCCGGCTCGCGGCGTTGATCTCCCTTCCCATCGTGGTCGGGCTCGTGGCCTTCGGGCGCCCGATCCTCGG
Organism: uncultured Holophagae bacterium; assembly: GCA_963797055.1. Classification (GTDB taxonomy): domain Bacteria; phylum Acidobacteriota; class Thermoanaerobaculia; order Thermoanaerobaculales; family Sulfomarinibacteraceae; genus FEB-10. Next base: position 1,782 of record CAWCOD010000014.1, on the reverse strand, counting down.
GCTTTTTGGCCCCGGGTTTTCGGCCGGGTACTACGCCCTCACAATCCTGCTCGTGGGGCAGACCGCTAACGTGCTCTTCGGACCCGTAGGGCTCATGATGACCATGACCGGCCACCAGCTCTCGGCCACGGCGATATTTGGCGTCGCCCTTGTGGGTAACGTAGTTTTGAACTGGGTCCTCATCCCGATCGCCGGAATCCAGGGCGCCGCCATCGCCACGGCTGCTACAACCGCCGGATGGAACCTCGCCATGTTCGTTTATGTCGTCCGCCGCCTCGAAGTGAGAAGTTTTGCTTGTCAGGAGCCCGGGGCGTCTCGAATGAACACCCCGAACCCCTTCACGGTAGGCACACCAAGATGTGGGACATCGTCCCTCTATCACTATCTTGCACAACGCCCGAATGTGGCGTCGAAGGGAACCGCGCCAGGTTCCGTCGGGTTGCTGATCCAGGTGGCGGCGGGAAGTAGGACCATTGATAACATACACGCAACTTGATCCGGGAGATCAGCGGTTCATGAGCGAGGCAGCCGCCTTGCTAACACCAATCTTTAAAATGAAAGTCGGGCCGCAGGATCTACATCGGAACGTCTGTCAGCCGGTTGGACAGACTGCCACCTTCGCTGTGGGCGCCCATTCGGGAAACGAGCTTGTCGGTGTCGTCTTTTTCATCGGCCATGATTTCCTTCGTGGTGGGAGGATTGTCTCGTCGTACCAGGCTTCCTGGGGGGCGGTCTCGCCGAGCTACATAGGGGGGCGGATTTTCAAAAAGACTCTCACGAAAGGGGTCGAGATCGCTCAAAATCGAGGAGGGAAGTTGGTTTTTGGATTTCCCAACAATCTCTCAGGGGGGTTATGACCCACGGCGCAGGATTCACCAACGCGGGGAATTTCCGTCGGCTCGTGATTCCCCGATTCCTCACCAAACTACCGTCCCTCTTCCTGCGTCGGGGATTCAACGGATGGCTTGCCGCCGAAGCGATCGAGCAGAACAACGCCCAGCTCTTTGAGTGGAAACGAGCCGACCGGGGGCCCCAGATCATCCGAGTTGCCTGCGGAGGGAACTGCCTCTGGGGGCGGTTGCAGCTCAAGAAGATTGGGCGGCGCAATCTGAGCAGTCTGAGGGTTGGAGGAATGCTGATTCCACGGTTGGAGGTGATGCCGAATCTCCTACGAGCCGCGGTGCGCGAGACCGGCGCGGACGTCCTCGATTTGATGTTTCAGGGGATGTCGGAGTTTTCGCGATTCCTTCGATTCCACCATTTTGCAGATAAGAGTGAGGGTCTGCTTGTCCTTCCCCTTGTCTCCGATCTCGGGCTCGAGAACCTCGATCTTTGGGTCGGAGCGAAGGATACATTTTAGACAATGAAAAAGCCTGCTGTTGGACCCTCGTTGTGTAGACGGGCATGAAGTGATCATGTGGAAAATTGGTTACATCATTCACACCGAGGAGCTTGAAAACGATGAAAATTTCGATCTCCTGCTTCGATTTTGTAGTGATTTCGAAGGACTTTTTGGCGTCAGGGCTCTCTGCACTGTTATCCCACCAACCAGCATCATGAGGAAGCTTGAACTCGAGTCCGTAGGTTTTAATGTCGAACATTACGGAGATAGAATACGAGAACTATCCAGTATTGCTGATATTGGATATCACGGTCATTTTTGGATGTTTAACGGCGGAGAGACCCGAGACGAAATCCTCGGAATGCGAGGTCGACAATATATGTGTGACGACCTCATCTCTCAGTTTGAAGAAGATTGTGAGTGGTTTATCTCCGAAAATA
>CAWCOD010000013.1:0-69334 GCA_963797055.1 uncultured Holophagae bacterium | reverse complement strand
AAGCCCCGTCTCAATCACCGCAGCAAAAACGCGCCGAACCGGAGGCTCCAAATCTCTCGAGGAGAGGCAGGACCGATCCTCGAGATCAAGGCGGAGCTGTGGTTGTACGCCAACGGTGATGACCCTCTCGCCGAAATACGTCCGACGGCCACCCAAGGCGCGGCACCGCCCATCGCGGTCGACGTTCCTCAATCCAGGCTTGGGCACATCATCTGAGACCGAGTCGAAGTCCTTGACCGGACGCCGCACGTCCTCACCGACGGCGGGACTCTCTCCCTCTGCCAACATCTGGTCCGCTGGTTCGACACACCCCGCCTGCCCCACGCATGGGAGTGCGGGCACCAAAACCCCCGATCGGGCGTATAGTGACTCAGATCAACCTTGACGGTGAGCAGCGTGCCACGCCATCAGAAAACTAAAGGCCAAATTTGAGCGTATTCCGATTTCTCAGAATTCCGAGAACCCTGTTTCTGCTCGCCATCCTCGTGGGCCCGGTGATCGGGTTCGGCGTCTACCGGCTCGCGGTTCGCGTCGAGCACGACAAGGCCCAAGCCCTGCTCGAAGACCGCGCGGCGACCGCCGCCTTTGCCATCGACCGGGAGGTGGCCGCCAATCTCGAGGTGTTGTTCACCCTCAGGTCTCAGTTCGATTCCGGCGGCGCAGTGAGCCGACGGAGCTTCGCGGACGTGACCAAGCCGTTTCTCAGCCGCCACCCGTGTCTTCGGACCCTCGGTTGGGCCCCCCGCATCGACCGCGGCGAGCAACCGACGCACGAGATTCGTACACACGACGGAGGTTTTTTCAGCTCTGCGATCACCGAGCAGGGGCTCACCGATGAGCTGGCGCCGGACGATGAAAGCGACTGGTACTACCCCGTGTCCTTTGTCGAGCCATTCGAGAGCAACGGGGTTGCTGTCGGCTTCAATCTCGGATCGAATCCGCGGCTCCGCGAGGCCATGGACCGGGCCGCCGGCACCGGCGAGCCGGTACTTTCCGATCCACTGGACCTGGATTCGGACACAAGCTTAGCGAAGAGGGTCTTCGCGCTGCTGGAGGTCTCCAACAACGGATATGACGCCGGTGACCCCAGGCTACGCCCGAGTGGATTTGTCGTCGCCGAACTGGATATCTCTGATCTAGTGCAGGAAGCTCTGGTCGGACCCGGCGGTCCTGTGTTCAGCGGCATTCGCATCGCACTCGCAGACGAAAATGTCGATGGCCGTAACCTGCTCATCTACAGCTCACCGGGTGAACCACAGCGGCCTTCGTTGAGCGTTAGCTCGGCCCAACAACTGATCGACGTCGGCGGCCAACGCTGGCGTCTGACGGCCCGGCCGACCGCGGCCTTCATGAATTCTATGCGGACCCGACAGCCGCTGTTGCTGGGTGCCACCTCAGCAGTCGGCTGGGAGCTGCTCGTCGGGCTCATCGCAATTCTCGGCCATAGGGCGCGCACCCGCATCGAGCGACGTCACGCGCGTCTGATCGACCATATCCTCGGCGGTTTGAGCGATGGCGTCATCGTCGCCAACAGAACCGGCACGGTCCTGATGGCCAACCGGGCAGCGACCGCGGTACTTGGAGACCGTGAACCGGACCTGTCGCCCGACGCGTGGTCCGAGGCCTGCGGGTTCTTCGTGCCGGGCACCGAAGAGCTCTTCCCACCGGAGGCGCTGCCGCTCGCCCGCGCCATCCGAGGTGAGTCCGTCAACAACGTCGAGGTCCTCGTGCGGAACCAATATGTGCCGGATGGCGCCCATTTCACCGTCAGCGGCGCCCCGATAAAGAACAGCAAAGGGGCGTTGCGCGGCGGGGTGGTGGTGTTTCGCGACATCAGCGAACGCAAACGGTCCGAGGAGCGGCTGCAGCGTCTGTCGAGCGCAGTCGAACAGACCGCCGACTCCGTGCTGATCACGAATCGCGAGGGCACCATCGAGTACGTCAACCCCGCATTTGAGGCCACTACCGGATACGCGCAGTGCCGAAGCCATCGGTAAAAACCCGAACATCCTCAAATCCGGCGTCCAGGAACCGGATTACTACCGCGAACTCTGGGAAACCATCCTCCGCGGCGATCCCTTCAGGGGCACGACCGTCAATCAAAAAAAGAACGGCGAGCTCTACCATGCCGAGCAAACGATCACCGGCATCAGGGATGGTGACGGCCACATCACCCACTTCGTGTCGGTGCTCAAAGACATGACCGAACGGCGGAAGATCCAGGAGCAGGAGATCGAACTCCAACTTGCTTCGATGGTGCAGAAACGCCTGTACCCTTTGGCTCCGCCCCGGGTGCCGGGATACGACATTGCCGGCGCCGTATATCCGGCCGAGGCCACGTGCGGCGATTATTTCGACTTCATTCCCATGGCCGACGATGCCCTGGCCCTGGTCGTCGCCGATGTTTCCGGGCACGGTCTCGGTCCGGCATTGGTGATGGCGGAAACCAGGGCGTACCTGCGCTCGTTGGCACAGTCGACGGACGACCCAGCCTCGATCGCGACAGCCGTGAATCGCTTCCTCGCCGCCGACCTCCAGGACAACTTCTTTGTCACCATGCTGTTTACACGGCTCGAGCCGGAATCTGGGCGACTGACCTACATCAACTCGGCGCACCCCAGCGGCATCATCGTCGGCATCTCTGGGTCAGTCTCTGCAGAAATGCCGTCGAACTGCCTGCCGCTCGGCCTTTTCCCCGACCCGTGGCAGTGCGCCCAGTACGAACTCGTCCTCGGTCCCGGCGAAATTCTGGCGGTGGTGACCGACGGCGTCCTCGAAACCGAGTCGCCCGGGGGAGAGGAGTTCGGCGCTGAACGGCTCCTCGAAGTTGTGTCGAAACACCGTCTGAGCCGAGCGGAGGAGATCGTGGAGCAGGTCTATCGGGCGGTGCGCGACTTCGGTCAGGATCAGCTCCAGCTGGACGACGTCACCATCGTCGTGTGCAAACGGGACCCCGGTTAGACGGCCCCAGCCTCAGAGGGTCGCCTCGGGGAGATGCCACCTACCGCTCGGCACCGCTGTGACCGTTGGGGCGCACCCGTCCCGCCCAGACACGGGAGTTATTGAGCTTGGGGTTTGGCAGTTGAGGGTTGGGGTATGAGGTCTGACGCACCCCTATCCAGGACCCGACGACGGCTGCACCTGTCCCTGGATGACCCATTCGAGTACCCGTCGCCAAACCACCTTCACGTCTCTAGTTATTCGGGCTCGTTCCGAAAATGAAAATCGCGTCGCCCGTGTCATTCCTCACCACCGAGCCGTAGCCGTAGATCGGCACAGCGGCCGCCGCGTGCATGTCGACCTGGACCGTACGCTGCGGTGTGATGTCGAACTCAGCGAACAGGTCATTGATCTGCACGACACTCAGTTCGTCCACGGTCAGGTCGTGGGTGTGGAGCTGGTTGCCCTCCCCGTCGAGGACGTAGACCGTGACCTCGACGGGTTCCTCGGCCGGGTTGGCAATGCCGAAGTTGGCGCGATTGTCGTCCACCCCCGAGAGGCCGGCGACAAATGCCTGTCTCTCGAGCCGTTCCGTAGCGATCCCAGGTACGAACTGCCCAAACTCACCCATTGGGTTGCCCGCGTTGTAGATCCGCGCCGTCGCCTGGATTCCGGTCGTTGTGCCGACGGTCAGCAGCAACAGACCCTTGGCGTTTTCGAATCCAAAGGTCGAGAGCACCACGTCACGCAGCTCGACGGTACCTGCACTGGGGACACTGACTGTCGTGCTCACAGGTTCGTCATTCGTAGGATAAAACGTGACGGTCACGTCCTTCCTGGCAGTTGTCATGTTGCTGATCCACAGATCGGTCTGCCACTGGGTGCCGAGAGCCCCTGGGCCGTGCATCGCCACCGGGACCACGACCGTGGTTCCCTCGATGTCGATCCCGTAGGTGGAAGATGCCGCCGCGAAAACCGCGGCGATGCAGAGCACAGTCCTCAGTCGTCCCATGGCATTCTCCCTTGCATCGGCGCAGCCATTGCGGCCCTGCGCCGAGAAAATCCGACCGTCGAGCTTGTGCTTCTGCTTCGAATTATCGTGCCCGCATCGAGGAGATGTCAATTACGTCCGGCTATGTCGCGGAGCCGGTATGGGACTACTCGCCCCGCAACCTGCCGAGCATGGTGGTGGCATTGGAGTTGTCCGGGTTGAGCTCCAGCGAGCGCTGGTAGTTGGCGATGGCCTGTTCGTCGTTGCCCGCGGTCATGTAGGCCTCGGCCAGACTGTCGTAGGTGTTGAAGGCGTCCGGGTAGGCGTTCACGTTGAGCTCGAAGATGGCAATGGCTTCGTCCACCATCTCACGCTGCAGCAGCTGGTATCCAAGCATGTTGAGCTCGTTCTCGGCAAAGCTCCAACTGCCGGGCTGCTCCGTCTTCAGCGTGTTGTAGACCTCCACCGCAGCCTCGACATCGTCCTTCACCAGGGCCTCGGTCATGGGTTCGCAGATCGATTGTGTCCCCTCGCCTCTTAAGCTCGCGTAAATTTCGGAGGTCCAATCGTCGAAGCTGAGACCTCGCTCCGAGGCCTCCCACTCGGCCCACGGCGTCAGGGGTTGCCGCTCGAGAATCTCATCGAGGTTCCTGCCGGCCGCCACCTCGGATGCCACAGCTGCCGTGGTGCCTTCGATCATTTCGATGTAGGTCTGCAATTCGCTCATGGACAGGACATCACCGTGAGCCGGAACGAGAACGGTGTCGGCGGGCAAGGAAACTCTCAAGCCACGCAGGACCTCCGCCAAACGCTGGGCGTCACCGCCGCGAGCCGGATCTGCGTTGGGAAAGGTGCCGGCCAGGACCACGTCTCCGAGGAAAGCCACACCGCTGCCGGTGAAGTGGACCACCAGATCACCAGCAGTGTGACCGCCTGGCACGGGAAGAACCTTGATGGCATCGCCGTTGAAGTAGACCGTCGTCTCGGCGTCAACGGAAATCACCGGCAGGCCGTCGGTGGTGACGGCCGGCAGCGCGAAGTAGGTTCCCATCTGCCGGCGTACGGCAGGGTGGGCCATGATGACCGCAGCTTCGCCCAGGGTGGCGTTGCCGCCCACATGATCGGGGTCGCCGTGAGTGTTGATGATGACATCCACAGGACTGCTGTCGAGGTTGTCCAGCGCCGCGCGCACCGCCCCGGCAGTCGCCGCGTAGCAGGTGTCCACCAGCAGCGTCCCATCCGGCCCCACCGACGCCACCATCTGCGCCGTGTCGGTGCAGCGCACCAGGTGCAAAGGACCCTTCAGGTGACTGACGACCACCGGTGGAGCTGGGTCAGCCTCCTGAGCTGCAGCCGGAATCACCATGGTGACGGCGAGGACAAGGACTGCATACCAGCGATTTCGCATCAGGATCTCCCTCCGGCCGGGACCCCACGTCCATCGTCCCCGCACCTATCTCCTCTTACGAACCTTGGAAGATCCAGTTTTCGCGAGGTCGTCCGGGAAAGGTCGGCCGACCCGCAACAGGAGCACCCGCTGCGCTGGACCTCGGAATAACGTCGGTTCATAATCCGCTTTGCATTTCACACAATCACGCTGCCATGACAGATGCAGCGCTTCGGGGTTCGGCCATGAGTTTGGGGCAGCCGAACCCCGATCGGTGGGACAACAAACTAAGGAGGAGGTGCATTGTGACCTTTCTGAGATCGAGGTCTTATTTCTATCCGGCAACCCTTTTGATGGTGTCGCTGGGCCTGCTCGCGTTCGGCAAGGTGGCGCACGCGCAGACCTTCACTATGGGCAAGGATTGCAAGGCCCAGGTGGCGGCCGGCAACGACCAGAACGACGCGGGGAATTACACCGAGGCCCTGGCGACCTTCGACGCCATCGTGAAGAAGTGCGACACCAAGGACGGCAAGGAAACCGTGCAGGTGGGGCGGGCCCACGCACTGAACGGCATGGGTCAGTACAACGAGGCCATCGAGGCCGCCAACGCCGCGCTCAAGGTCACCAAGGACAAGAGCCTGTTCGGCTACTTCGAACGGGCCTACGCCTACGAGCAGATGGGCAACATGGACGCCGCCACCGCCGATTACAACAAGATCATCGAGCTCACCGAGAAGAACGAGAATGTTGCCGAGCGCGCGACCATCTACACCAAGGTGGCCGACATGTACTACAAGTCCGGCAAGACGGCCGAGGCCGATCAGTACTTGGCCAAGGCGATGGAGCTTGACCCTTCCAGCCCGGACCCCTACGTGCTGAGAGGTGACTGGGCGGTCCGAAGGGGCGACTACGACGCCGCCTTTGTGGCCTACGACCAGGTCGTGGCCATGGGATACACCGGTGCCGGCATGTACCAGATCCGCGCCGAAGCCCGTCTCAAGCAGGTGGACGACAAGTACGGCACCACCAACACCCAGGAGCTGCGGAGCAAGATGACGCCCACCGAGACTGCGCAAGTGTGCGCGGAGATAACGAAGGCGCTGGAGCTGGGTCTGGTGAACATGAAGATGGATATGTTCGCCGCCATGGTGTGCCAGTAGTCGGCACGCGCGGAGAGGTGATATCAACAACTACGAAAGAGGAGTATTCGAACCATGAAAAGAGCACTCGTTCTGTCAATTATCGTGGCCTTTACGCTGGTGGGCTGCGCCGGGATGAACAACCAACAGAAGGGCACGGCCATCGGCGCCGGTGCAGGCGCTGCGGTGGGGGCTCTCGCGGGTGGCGGCGTCTGGGGCGTGCTGCTTGGCGCGGCGGTGGGCGGTGCGGCCGGCAATCTGATCGGCAAGAATATGGACAAACAGGCCAAGGAACTCGAACAGGCGGTGCCCACCGCTGAGGTCCAACGGGTGGGCGAGGGCATCAACATGACTTTCGACTCGAGCCTCATGTTTGCCGTCAACTCGGCGACGATCAACGAGGCCTACAAGAGCGATCTGGCCGCGGCTGCTTCGGTGTTCAAGAAGTACCCGGACACCGATATCCTGGTGGAAGGCCACACCGACAACACTGGCACCGACGCCATCAACATCCCACTGTCTGAGAAACGCGCGAAGTCCGTAAGCGCCTACCTCGAGAGCCAGGGCATCGCCGCATCTCGCCTCGAGGAGAAGTGGTACGGCTCATCGCAGCCCAAGTACCCCAACGACACGCCCGAGAATCAGGCGAAGAACCGCCGGGTGGAGCTCGGGATTTATGCCAACGAAGAGGGCGTCGCCAAGGCCGAGGCCGCAGCGGGTTAAGCACCCATCATTTCGTCAATGAGAATGCTGCCCCGGGATTCATCCCCCGGGGCCGCGACTTTTTGGCCTCTCCGAGGCCCGCAAGTACCCTCATCCCCAATCGCTGAGGACCCACTTGTCACAACACTAAATTTGTGAAACACGTTTCATAATTTTACGTAGATAACGAACGATGACCAGCGTCGGCGATTCCCGCGATCTCATGGCCGAGCTCGGTGAGCTGGCCCTCGTCAGCCGGCTGCGTCGGATAGCCGACGTCCTCTGGGAGGAGACCGCCACCCTCTATGACGACCTGAGAATCGACTTTCAGCCCCGGTGGTTCGCGGTTTTTTATGCCATCGGCCACAGCGACCACCCGTCCATCTCCGAAATTGCCGCAATGGTGGGTCTCACAACTCAGGGCGTCGGCAAGATCGTGGATGAACTCGTCGCTGCGGGACTGGTTCGAGAACAGGCTGACGCCAACGACTCCCGGATACGACGGGTCGCCCTGTCACGACGCGGGCGATCCGCCTTGGCGCAACTCGATCCGGTCTGGCGGGGGCTCCGGACGGTCGCCCGGGAGCTCATGGCCGAGGCAGGGATCGACCTGGTGGAGGATCTCGAGAAGCTGGAGGCCGCGCTGGGCCAAAGGAGCCACGGTCAACGCCTTCGAGCGCACTTCGGTCTTCCGGAGCTTTCGGATCTCGAGATCGTCGATTACCGTCCAGCCTACAAGAAGCACTTTCGGGCTCTCAACGAGCAGTGGCTCCAGTCGGGATTCACGGTCGAGAAACACGACGCGAGGCTCCTCTCCGACCCAAACGGGCGCATCCTCAAGCGTGGGGGCCTCATCCTTTTTGCCCTGGCGCGAGGCGAGGTCGTCGGCACCTGTGCCCTGATACGCCACGGGAAGGACGTGTACGAGCTTGCCAAGATGGCGGTGACGCCGTCCCAACGCAACCGCGGCATCGGCACGATTCTGACGGCAGCTGCCGTCGAACGGATCCTCGAATCGGGAGCGGAAACACTGTATCTGCGGACCCACCCGGACCTCACCGCCGCACGCAAGGTGTACGCGAAGGTCGGGTTCCGACGCATCAAACGCGACCCGCTTCCCCCGCCCGAGGTGGACCGTGACGCGCTCACCATGCGGCTCAACACCGCCGCCTACCAGCGATTCAAAGACAATCAGGAGGTACCGTGATGTCTGCGTCTTCGAGGCATTTTCCACGAAATCTCGGTATGAACATGGTCTTTTCCGTGGTCTTCTTCGTCGTCACGGTGGGTGTTGGATCCGCCACCGACTTTCCGCCTCCCATCGATGGCGCGGCACGGGCCGAGATCCTCCAGTGGATCACCGAGACGATGTCTGAGCGGTACGTCGACGCCGAGGTAGCCCAGGCCATGGTCGACCAGGTGGATTCTCAGGCAGCGAAAGGGGCCTACGAAGGTCTGGATCAGACCGGCCCATTCCTGCAGGCGGTGGAGCGGGACCTCCGCGCGGTGTCCGATGATAAACATATAGGGCTCTGGCCGGAGCGGCTCGAGGACGTCGTCGAGGACGACACCGACTACACCCCGGCCGACTCCGAGTATGTGGAACACCTTCGCCGAACCAACTACGGGTACAAAAAGATCGAGATCCTCCCCGGCAACGTCGGCTACCTCCGGATCGACGAGTTCGCCCATCCCGAACTCGGCGGCCCGACCACAGTTGCCGTGATGAACACCCTCGGGCACACCGACGCCCTGATCGTCGACCTCAGGTGGAACGGCGGAGGTTCGGGACTCATCGACTCCATCTGCGGCTATTTCTTCGACGAGCCAACCCACCTCAACGATGTCTGGGAGCGCGCCTCGGGAGCAATCCGGCAATCGTGGACTCCGGAGTACGTCCCCGGACCTTCGCTCAGCAACATCCCCCTGTACGTCCTCACCAGCGGTCAGACGTTCTCGGCGGCCGAGGACTTCACCTACGCGCTGAAGCATCTCGATCGCGCCACGGTAGTGGGCGCCAGATCAAAGGGGGGCGGGCATCCGGTGGAGTTCGTCCGGCTGGTCCGTGACGACATGGCGGTGACGATGATGGTTCCCAACGCCAGGTCCATCAATCCCATCACGGGCACGAGCTGGGAGGGGGTCGGAGTTGCTCCTGACATCGATGTGCCCGCGACGGACGCCCTCGCGACGGCCTACGACGCCGCTCTCGATGTCTTGTCGGAAATGGCTGAAGACGAACAAGAGCGCTACCGCGTCGAGTGGGCGAGGCAGGAGTTCAATGCCGGGCTTCTCCCGGTCGGTCTCAGTCGTGAGCAACTGGCGGAGTACGCGGGGACCTACGAAACACGATCGTTTTCAGTAGGTGATGACGGCGCCCTTCATTACCAGCGTGACGCGGACTCGAGCTTTCCGTTGGTGCCCATGGGCGGCGGACTTTTTCGATTCGAAGGCTACGACGGGGCGCGATTCCAGTTCGCCCGCGACGAAGCCGGAGTGACTCGATCGCGTGATCACCCTACTATCCCGACGGTACCGACAACGTCCGGCGACGGACCCAGTAGCGGTCGACCCGGCCCGGTTGCCGGCACAAGAAGTCTTGAGGTCCTCGAACAGGACCTCAAGACCACGAACCGGTGGCCTTGACAGGACCTCTGGACCTACTTGACCTCGACGAACACCCGCAGGGTCTTGTCCTTGACACCGTCCTCCTTCTTCGCAGAGTCGACGTCAGGCGATGCCATCCAGGCCTCGTACTCTCCCATGTCGACGACATCGAAGATCACGCCCACCATATTGGGCTTTTCCGGATTCTGAAACGTCCTTACCTTGGCAACGCCGTGCTGGGCGAACATCTCATGCCGGCTGTCCTCCCCCTGCCAGGCTGCCAGCCACCTGTCGGCGTCCTCCACCTCATGGGTGATGACCAGGGTCGTGGCATCGGAACCGGCCGGAGGCATATCGCTGTTCCAGATGTCGTTGCTGATCTTCCAGGCGCCATCCACCTTGCGCCAGGTCTCGATGTACTTCCCTCGGTCAATGGCGGAGCCGTCCGGCGCGATGATGACGTACGTGCCGAGGCGGTAGCCCAGGTCTGAGGCCGCAACGGCTTCGACGGTTTCGATATCGACCGTGAGCCCGGCGTCGATCATCTCCTGGAAGGACACCCCAACGGCGTCCTGGCCCTGCCCAATGGCGGCGTTGGGAGGCAAGAGACGGGCGTCACTCGTGTACATGGCCATCAGCGCGTCCATGTCGCCCGAGTTGAGCGCACTTTCCCAAACCTCATCCATCGCCGCGAGCTCAGGGCTCTGCTGCGACCCCGTTGGAGCACAGGCGACAACAGTGACCATCATCAACAGTGCTGCGATCTTATGCATCTTCATCCAATTCTCCTTTGTGTTGTGTCCATCGCCCAATGGCCCGCATGGTAAACGCCGAGGTCGGCGGTAGCCGATCGGAAACGCGAGCCGGGGCATGGAGCTTCGTGGCAATTATCTTGAAATGAGACTCGATCTGAAGGTTAGATCCTGACCCGTTCATTGTCAAGGGATTGCCCGCTGACGGGGTTCGGAATGAAATCACAGATCCGATGGAGGACGGTCTGAAGAACAAAAAAAACCCCTCCGCGAAGGAGGGGTTCCGGAATTCCGGAAATGAGAGGCTACCAGCGGTTGCGACCACCGCCGCCGCCACCGTAGCCGCCACCGCCGCCGCCGCCGCCACGATTGCGATCCTGGGCAACGTCGACCTTGATGGTCCGACCGTCGAGCTCGGTTCCGTTGAGGGCTGCAATGGCCTTGTCGGCCGCCTCGTCATCTTCGAAGGTGACGAATCCAAAGCCGCGCGAACGGCCCGAATCACGATCGGTGATGACTTTGGCTTCGGAGACCTCGCCAAATTGGCTGAAGGCTTCGTGCAATCCAGCGTCGTTGGTGTCCCAGCTCAAACTTCCGACAAACAGTTTCTTCGACATACGCTCTTCTCTTCTCCCTGAGTCACGGCCACATTGGGGCGTACTCATCACGCATTGAGGCGGATCGCCCGCCGTTTACGAAGGTCGGCCCCACTGGCCCTCCTCAGTCAAGACGGTTCTTTCGATCCGTCCAGCCGTTCCACACCGCGTGTTCGTATGGAACGAACCACATTACAACGCGACAGTGTACCACAAGTTACCAATTTTCCACCACTGTCAAGACCCGCCGGTCGGCGGAGGGCGCCAACCCTCTCTTCCCGCTAGCCGGCGACGGAACGAATACGGCCGCTGAGGTACTTTTTCTCTTGCGAGCTGGCAGACAATCTTGATCGAACCCCCCCGGGAGTAGGAGGGCGTTCACGGTGTAACCGGTGTAGAAGGTGTAGAGGGTGTAGAAAGAGGAGGTTTGCGGCCGGAGTTCAGAGTTCAGAACCTCCACCCACCCGCTACGGCTTGATGCTTGATGCTTGATGCCCGCTGCCTACTGCCAACTCGCCGGCGGCAGGTTGCCACCCTCGTATTCCGATCTCCATGTCGGTGCCAGGCACCGCCGCAGATGTATCGATCTCGTGCTCCGATGCGATTTCGACGGTGCCTGGCACCGGCCCGTGCGTTCGCGGGCACGCCCCGTCTATCGCGCCCTCTCGCTCCGGGTGGGTGGGGGATTTCGCATCTCGTATCTCGCATCCGGGCGGGCGGACGGGGGAACTGCTCACTGCAGACTTGTTTCGACTTACGCCTCGCGGCTATCAGCCCACCGTTAGGTGTAAAGTTATTTGCAAGGGAAAACTGTGTCAGACACCAAGCACGTCGATATTCTGAGATGGGGATCGCAGGCCTGGAATGACTGGCGGCGGGAACATCCCGATGTTCGTCCGGATCTGACCGGAGAGGATCTCAGCGAGATGGAGTTGGTCGGGGCCGACCTGAGCGAGGCCGACCTCACCGACGCCGAGCTCTTCCAGACCGATCTGTCGGGTGCCAACCTGAAAATGACCATCCTGGCCGATGCGGACCTCTCCGACGCCAATCTCCGCGGAGCGGCGCTTTATAAGGCCAATCTCTCCGCGGCCTGTCTGATCGAGGCACAGCTCGAGCGGGCGAACCTCGGAGCTGCCAACCTGCAAGAGGCGGATCTCCGTGGCACCAACTTGCAGCGTGTCGATCTCACGGAAGCGGACCTGACGGGGGCGAATCTGTCGGAAGCCGACCTCACCGGGGCCAATCTGACCCAGGCCACCGTGACCCACGCCAACCTCCGAAGTGCCAATTTCGCGAAGACGAACCTCACCGGGCTGATTCACGGTGACTTCGATTCGAAGATCGGGCACTACTACGGTATCCGCGGACTCGACAGCTGCTTCGGCAACGCACTTTTCGTCCGAGATGCCAAGGACCAGGACTATCTGGACACCATGAGGAGCAGCATCGATCAGACCGAGTCCGAGTGGGCCAGACGGTGGAAGTTGTTCTGGTTCAGGGCGTGGGGCCTGATCGACTACGGCAGGAGCCTGGGCAAGCTTGCCCTCGGAGCTCTCGGGGTCGCGCTCATCTTCGGGCTGATCTTCCACCTCGACGAGGTCTTGGGGTGGGGTCTCTTTGACTACCCGGATGCCGTCAACAGCCTGCTGACCCCGTACTACTACTCCATCGTGACCTACACCAGGCTGGGATCAGGGGGCATCTCCCCAACCCACTGGATTGGTGAGATCATCGTGATCACCGAGAGGATCCTCGGTTTCATAACCCTGGGTTTGTTACTGTCGATCCTGGCCAATCGAGTGGCGCGAAGAAGCTGACGCAAGAGTTCGCCGTCTACTCATCCAAGGGAGGCCCAGGGGCATCCACATGAACCTGCGCACGAAGTTATTTCTGATGATGCTGGCGGTGGTTTTGTCCGCGATGCTGCTGGTGGGCACCGTGGCCTACTTTGGCGGAAAGGCGGCGGTGACATCGAACACGATGGACCACCTGACGTCGGTTCGCGCCTCAAAAGCGAGTCAGATCGAGACGTACTTTTCGGACGTCCGCAATCAAACCTCGGTCTTCTCCAAGGACACGATGTTCATCGACGCGCTTCGCGAGTTCTCCGCGGCCTTCCACACCCTCGGCAGCGCTGATCTGACCGACGATCAGAGGGCAGCGGTGGTTTCGTACTACCAAAACAGCTTCCTTCCCAACCTCGAGGCCTATTCCGAACAGTCGGTCAACCTCGATGCCATTCTCCCAGCGCGCGCCGAGAGCCTCTATCTCCAGGAAAAGTACATCGCCTCCAACCCGTGGCCTGAAGACGAAATGCACATGCTCGAAAGCACAGACGATGGCAGCGACTACGACGATGTCCATCGCGCCTACCATCCGATTCTGAGAGACCTCGTCGCTCAGCTCGGGTACCGCAATCTGTTTCTGATCGACATGGACGGCAACGTCGTCTTCACCGTGTCCAAGGAACCTGACTTCGCCACCAATCTGGTGGATGGCCCCTTTCGCGACACGAGTCTCGCCGCCGCCTTCAAGGCGACGATCTCGGCCGAGGACCCGAATACGGTTCGTCTGGTGGACTTCGACCACTATCCCCCATCCTTGAACGAGCCTTCAGCGTTCATCGCCTCCCCAATCAATGACGGCGCCCAACGCCTCGGCGCGCTGGTGCTCCAGATCGACATCGCCGAAATCGACTCGGTGATGACGGACGATGGCAGGTGGCGGGCCGACGGCCTCGGCGACACCGGCGAGACGTACCTGGTGGGGCCCGACCACCGGATGCGGTCAAACTCTCGTTTCCTGATCGAGGATCCCGAGGGTTATGTCGAGGTTCTCGCCGAGGCCGGCATGGCTGCGTTGGACCGACAGCGGATCCAGACCTATGACAGCTCAATCCTCATCCAGGAGGTCAGTACCGAAGCATCGAAGGCGGCCCTCGCTGGCCTGACAGATACTGCGGTCACTGAGGATTACCGTGGGGTTCGGGTGCTCTCCTCCTATGCGCCCCTATCGCTCCCCGATGTGAAGTGGGCCATCCTGGCGGACATCGATGCCGAGGAGGCGTTCGCTCCGGTCACCCAGTTCACCCGCCGGCTGGTCGTCGGGCTGGGGGGAATGCTGATTCTGATGGTGCCCGTTTCGTGGTTGTTTGCCCGACGGTTCGTCGCCCCCATCGCAGTGTTGGACGGTGCGGCACGTCGCTTTGCCGAAGGCGACGACGATGTGGAGGTCCAGATCACCGGCCAGGACGAGCTCGGCAGTCTGTCCTCGAGCTTCAATCGGATGGTGTCCGCTATCCGGCAGAACACCGCCGATCTGAACCGGACCAACGAGGAACTCAAGAGCGTCAAGAGCGTGATCTTGCGCTGGGGTGCAGGAGGAGAAATCTACTTCATGAACGACTTCGGCCTGGATCTCTTCGGATTTTCAGAAGAGGAGATCGTGGGCCAATCGATTTTGGGAACCATCGTGCCCGATACCGAGGAAAGCCGGCCCAACATCGAGAGAATGCTGGAAGAGATTGCAAACGACCCGGACAGATTCGAGACCGACGAGACACAGAACTCCCGAAAGACCGGAGAGATCATCTGGGTCGCGTGGAGGAACCGACCCATATTGAACGATGCAGGAGATCTCGAGGAAATCCTGACCATCGGCATCGACATCACCCACCGCAAAGAGGTCGAAAAACAGGTCAAGGCCCAGAAGGAGCTTCTCGAAAACACCCTCGAGTCTCTCACCCATCCCTTCTACGTGGTGGACGCCGAAGACTACTCCATCAAGGTGGCCAACTCCGCAGCCCGCGCCCTCGGGAAGGCCGGAGTTTCAACCTGCCACGCACTCACCCACAAGAGTCCGACGCCATGCAACACCAGCAAACACACCTGCCCGATGGTCGAGGTCAAGAGAACCGGAAAGCCGGTGACGGTGGAACACATCCACGAGGATTCCGAGGGCAACCCGAGGTTTGTGGAAGTCAACGGTTACCCCGTCTTCGACGACGAAGGCAACATCGTACAGATGATCGAATACTCCATCGACATTACCGAGCGCAAACAAGCCGAAGAACGGGTGAAACAGAGTGAGGAGCGGATCCGCTCCATGGTGGAGAACATCCCGGGCGTTGTCTACCGATGTCTGATGGACGACAACTGGACCATGCTCTTCATCTCGGACGAGATCGAGAGGCTCTCCGGATATCCGGCTGCGGGTTTTGTGGGCGATGAGCCTGAGAGGTCCTTCGCATCGATCATGCACCCCGACGACATCGAGCCCATTGCCAGGTCCACCCTGGAAGCCGTCGGTGAACATCGGCCCTACACCCACGAGTACCGGGTGATCGACCGGGAGGGCGTGGTCCACTGGGTCATCGCCAAGGGCAAGGCGATCTGTGACGAAGCGGGAACACCACTCTTCCTGGACGGCACCGTGTTCGACGTCACCGACAAAAAGGGCATGGAGCTCGAACTCGAGGAGGCGAAGGACGCCGCCGAGTCGGCAAACCGAGCCAAGAGCGCGTTTCTGGCCAACATGAGCCACGAGCTCCGTACCCCCATGAACGCCATCATCGGCTACTCCGAGATGCTCGTCGAGGACGCCGAGGACGAGGGTCACGACGAGATGATCCCTGACCTCGAGAAGATCAATGCCGCCGGCAAACACCTGCTGGCCCTGATCAACGACATCCTCGATCTTTCAAAGATCGAGGCCGGTCGAATGGACCTTTATCTGGAACGCTTCGATCTTCGCCAGATGCTGGACGAGGCCGTGGCCACGGTGGCTCCCCTGGCGTCGAAGAATAACAACCAACTGACCACCGACTTCGCCGATGGTCTCGGCGAGGTCAGAACCGATCTGACCAAGGTGCGACAGGCCCTGTTCAACCTTTTGTCCAACGCGTCGAAATTCACGAAAAACGGGACGATCACGTTGGCCGCGCGCAGGCAGCGGCGCGATGACGGCGACTGGGTGATCCTCGAGGTCACGGACACCGGCATCGGCATAGCTCCTGACAAACTGGACCATGTCTTCGAGGAATTTTCCCAGGCCGATGATTCGACCACGAGGGATTTCGGCGGAACCGGGCTCGGTCTTCCCATCAGCCGCCGATTCTGTCGCATGATGGGCGGCGACATTACCGTCGCCAGCCGACCCGGTGAGGGCTCCACCTTCACCATCGAAGTTCCCGCCAAAGTGGACGCACTCGAGGCGGCCAAGACCGCGGCAACACGCCAGACGACCGAGCCAGAGGAGGTTCCCGTCGGGTCCCATCCGATCCTCGTCATCGACGACGATCCCGACTCCCGCGAGCTCCTGCAACGAACGCTGGAGGCCGACGGCTATACGGTGGCCACTGCCGAGGGTGGCGAGGAGGGGCTCGCGCTGGCCCGTCGGGTCAAACCGTCCCTGATCACTCTCGATGTCATGATGCCCGGAATGGACGGCTGGGCGGTGCTCAAGGAGCTGAAGGCGGATCGCAGTCTGCGCAACGTGCCGGTCATGATGGTCACCATCGTCGGGGAGAAGGACCTGGGCTTCTCGCTCGGCGCTGTGGAACACTTGACGAAACCGGTGAACCGCGACACGCTGCGGCACTTCGCGAAAATTTACGCCGGACCCGGCGGTGGCGGCCACGCCCTGGTAGTGGACGACGATGAATCAATCCGCGAGCTGTTCTGTCGAGCGCTCGAGGAGGACGGCTGGACGGTTGACGAGGCCGAGAACGGCGCCCTCGCCCTGGACCGGGCGGCCGAAAGACACCCCGACCTCGTGCTGCTCGATCTCATGATGCCGGTGATGGATGGTTTCGACTTTGTGCTTCATTTCCGTAATATGGCGAACTGCAAGACGACGCCGATCATCGTCGTCACGGCCAAGGACCTGAGCGACGAAGACCACCAGCGTTTGGTGGGCGGAGTCGAGCGGATCATCGAGAAGGGTGCTTTGACTGGAGATCAACTGTTGGAGAATGTGAGGAGCCTGGTGGTCCGCTACCGTTCTCCCGACGAAAACATCGGAGTCTCCGACCTCGATGATGACAACGGAACCAGCTGAGGAGTTGTGAATGGCAAGAATCCTGCTCGTGGAGGACAACGAAATGAACCGCGACATGTTGTCGCGACGACTCGGCAAGCGCGGGCACGATGTTGTGATCGCCGTTGACGGCCAGCAGGGAGTCAATTTGGCGCAATCGGAAAATCCCGACATCATCTTGCTCGACATGAGCCTGCCGGTCATGGACGGCTGGGAGGCGGCACGTCTCCTCAAGGGCCATGACGCCACGGTGTCGATACCGATCATCGCCCTCACCGCCCACGCCATGGCCGGCGACCGAGAGAAGTGCCTGGCCGCAGGCTGTGACGACTACGACACCAAACCGGTGGAGTTCAAGCGGCTGCTGGGCAAGATCGACGCCCTGTTGGGTTGAAGGAACCCCATGTCTGAGAGTGCAAGCCAACGGCGAGGCATGGATGGACAACCGGGCGCTCTGCTGGTCGTCGACGACAACGAGATGAACCGCGACATGCTGTCGCGCCGTCTGAAGAAACGCGGTCACGAGGTGATGGTGGCCGAGGACGGCTACCGGGCCCTGGAGATGATCGACGAGCACGATTTCGACGTCATCCTGCTCGACATCATGATGCCCGGGCTCGACGGCTACGAGGTGCTCGAGAAGATCCGCGAACAGCACGCTCCAGGCGACCTACCCGTCATCATGGCCACCGCCAAGGACGAGAGCAAGGACATCGTGAGAGCCCTCGAGCTGGGCGCCAACGACTATGTCACCAAACCGTTCGATTTCCCGGTGGTGCGGGCGCGGGTGGCCACCCAGGTGGCGCTGAAGAAATCACAGCAGGCGCTGGCCAAAGCCCTCACTCAAATCAAAACAAACCTCGACGCTGCGGCGCGCATCCAGCAGTCGTTCTTGCCCACCGCCAACCCGGGTTTCGCCGGCGTTCGGTTTGCGTGGAAGTACGAACCCTGCGACGAGCTCGCCGGCGACACCCTCAATGTCATTCCTCTGGACGACACCCACATCGCCGTCTACGTGCTCGATGTCAGCGGCCACGGGGTGGCGTCATCATTGCTGTCCGTGGCGCTGAGCAGACTGATGACGCGGTTGACGGCCTGCGATTCCATTCTGTGGGACGAGGCCGAAGATCGCCCCTCGACCCCGACGGAAGTGGTCGACGAATTGGCCCGGCGTTTCCCCTACGACATCGAGACAGGACAGTACT
Organism: uncultured Holophagae bacterium; assembly: GCA_963797055.1. Lineage (GTDB taxonomy): Bacteria > Acidobacteriota > Thermoanaerobaculia > Thermoanaerobaculales > Sulfomarinibacteraceae > FEB-10. The sequence goes on along the minus strand of CAWCOD010000013.1, from coordinate 50,976 downwards.
TCACACTGGCATACGGAGTTCTCGATGTCGAACGGAGGCAGTTGCGCTACACGTCGGCCGGACACGTGCCGCTCATATTGGCCCGACCAGGATCGGACCCCACCCAACTCGACAGCACCGGACCACCGGTTGCCCTGATCCCGGCCGAAATCATGCCCTCCGAGTACACAGAGTCCGTGGTCGAGCTTGCCCCCGGTGACCGGCTCTACATCTACTCGGACGGGATTCCCGAGGCGACCAACCCCGACGAGGAACAGTTTGGGGAAGATCGGCTGGGCGAGCTCCTCACAGAGCTTCTGTCGGAAGGTCTCGACGACACCCTCGGGTTGTTGGTGGATCGGGTGCGTTCCTGGTGCGGTGAGGCCGACTTCGACGACGACGTGACAGTGCTCGCCTTTGAAATGACCGGTTGAGGCCGGACGCCGAGGGCGCACGGGCAACCAGCAGATCGCAAAGCGCCGGTCATCGTCGCCTGACGACCCCGCACCGATGGCTCCCCGGCTCGACGCCGAACCTCCCCGTGTGACCCCGCACACAATCTCCTCTTCCACGGAAATATCTCGTTAAACCACCGTGCTAATCTCTACGTATCGCAGTTGAAAACGGAGTGGGATCTTGGAGTTCAACCTCGCTCACCGGGGATCGTAGCCATGACCTTCGTCATCTGGGGCGTCGTGGCTATCTTGCTGCTGCTGATCGTGATGAAGTTGCCAGCCACCGCCGACCTTCTGTTGACCTCCATGAAACCGACAAGCGAGCGGCGCAGGAGGAAGGAGGAGCGGCGCAAACACTCCATCCCAACCGTCATCGACCGCCGACGACGGCCCCGCCGTCTCGAGGATGTGGCCGCCTGGTACGTCGACAGGATCAACGCAACCCGAGAATCCAAGGGGTCACAGTCGAGATGATCGTCCACCCCTGCGTCGCCGAAGGACATACCGGAATGGTCAACCCCGGCCGCCCCCTCCCCTCGAGCCTCCGCCGCCTGAACCGGATGAGGAGCCACCCCCCGAACCAGGGCTAGATCCACCCGATTGACCACCGACCCCGCCACCCATGGTGCCATCCGAACCACCATGTGACATGGAATCATCCGGGCGCTGCCCTCGATCCCAGTCCGATGGGCCCATGTTGTGCTGTTTTGCGGGCTGGGGCGGCTTGTTTTTGCGAATCCTGCTGTACTGACCGGCCCGGACTCGAATGGTCTCGCCAAGCCCGTCCATGTGGCGCACCTCGACCTCACCCTCGAAGACCGTGATCATTGTGTTGCCCTTGCCATCCACCTCGAGCCCGTATTCGGTGCCGCGGACCGCCAACACCGCTGACGGTGTGGCCACGATTCGCTCGAGCTGATGGGAGCCGGTCAGCTTTCCGAAGAGAGCGTGGATCCGCCCTTTTTCCAACACCAACAGCACCCCCGGCGCATCGCCGGACAATCGGACGCGCGTCTTTGATCCGAGACGAAAGAGCGCGTCACTTTGCGAACAGAGAATGTCGGCCGAAGAACCGGAGCCGGTGCGAAGGAGGCTGCGAGGTTCGGGACGGGCGCCGAGGTCCAACAGAATTTCCGGTAACGGCTCCTCCCGGTACAGCTTCTTCTTCAGCTCGACAACCTCGTAGGACGGCGCGACCGTTTCGCTCGCGAGGACCATGCCGACCAATGAAGCAACGGCCGCCGGCAACAACCAACGACAGACTGGGCGCCAAGTCATGATGCGCCTCCTTTTCCTCATGGAGACTGTAGCAATCCAAATGCCAAGTTTGAGGACCACGATCACAGGACACCCGGTCTGATGTGAGGCCCCGTGACACGCCAGCCGGGTCGGCTCGACTCGTGGCCGGGGAGCAGAGGATCGAACCCACCGATTCGACCGATCACGCCAGGGTCCTCTTCTTTCCCCGGCAGGGTATATGGAGTAGGCTCGAACCGATGATCTCTCGGCGCACGATCCATCACTTGATCCTGGCGAGCATCGCCGCAGGGATGGCGTGGTTCCTCTGGTTCACCGGCATCATCCGACCGCTCGATCGGTCGGTGTCAGACCTCATACTCCGCGCGCCGAGACCGACAACTGCAATCGAGGCGCCCTTTGTCGCCGTCGTGATCGACGATGCTTCGGTGAGTGAAGAGGGGCCCGTCCCCTGGGCCCGATCGAGAATGGCCCACCTGATCGAAAACATCGTGGGCCGGGGCGCCCGGGCTGTTGTGGTTGATGTGATCCTCTCGGAGCCCGGCAGCCCCGCCGGCGATGATCAGCTGGCGCGAGCATTGGGACCCGTCCCGTCGATCCTGGCTGCGGTTGTCCTGCCCCAGGGGAGATGGCTCCTACCCCTGGATCAGTTCGGAGGAGCCGGCGACGCCGCCCACGCCCATGCCGAGATCGGATCCGATGGTGTGGTCCGACAGATTTCCGCTACGAAACAGGCCGCAGGGATCTCGCTGCCCGCCCTCTCCATCGCCGCGGCACGACTCGCCGGCTGGCGGGGCGCCATTACGCCGGGACTGTCGATCCATCCGGACTTCAGACCCGGTCTCCAGTCGATCCCCACCGTCAGCGCCAACTCGGTCCTGGAATCCGATACTCCCAGTGGCTCATTCGCCGGTGCTGTGGTCTTTGTCGGATACACAGCAGCGGGGGCCGGAGACCAGTTCGTGATTCCGAATGCTCACCGAGGCCGCCCAACTCCGGGGGTCCTGGTGCATGCGGCGGCGGCCGCCGCGGTCTTCAGCGGCCAGTTGCTCCGGGAGGCTTCGGGATGGTTGATCTTCAGTCTCGGCTTCGTCGCCGCCGCGTGGTTTCAACTTCTGCGCTCTCGATCCGGGCATCTCTCGCTGTCCGGGCTGGCCATCATCGTCGGCGCGATCCTCGCCGTTACGCTGGTGGCGCTGTGGTGGTCCGACCTGGTTCTACCACCCATGACCCTCATGGCGGCGGTTCTTTTCTCGGCGGCGGGCCGGGAGGCGGTGGAGTCCTTCGAAGCCCAGCGGGAGAGCGATGCCGTGCTGCACTCCCTCATGGACCAGCAACCATCCGACACCCGGATCCCGCCGGGGGTCGGCGGACGCCTCCAACTCGCGCGGGCCCTCCAGAAACGAATCGCTCATGACGGCGAACTGCGAAAGACGCTGCTCGACGGGCTGCGCGAGGGTGTGGTCCTGTGGGATGAGGAGGGCCAGCCCGTGCTCGCCAACCGATCGACAGAACGTCTTTGGGGCCGGGTGCCCGCCGTTGGTGACGTCCCTGCTCCCAAACACGGGGCGCGACACCGCTCCGACGACACCACTCTGGAGATCGAACAAAATGGCCGCCACCTCGAGGTCGAAATGCGTCCCATCGACTCCGGGTTGCTCGGTCTGTTTCGTGACGTCACCGCCGCACGAGAACTCGAGCGCAGCCGACGGGACATGCAGCGAATGGTGTCCCACGAACTCAAGACACCTTTGTCGTCCATTTCCGGCTTCGGCGCGATGATCGAGACCTACGACCTGTCCCGAGAGGAACGGCTCCGCGTCGCCGGTCTCATCCGCGGGGAGGCCGATCGGCTGGCCGACATGGTCCGCACCTTCCTCGACCTGGAGCGTCTGGGTTCCCAGGACGACAAGGAACAATGGACCACCGTCGATCTCGGCTCGTTGGCCAAAGAGCGCTGTGACGTCCTCAAGGCCGCCGCGGCGGAATCGGGCCAAGAACTCCACATCGAGGGATGGGACGATTGTCCGGTGACGGGCTCGCCAGCTCTTCTCGCACGCCTGATCGACAACCTCGTTGGGAATGCGATCAAGTACTCTCCCAGTGGGGCGACGATCCAGGTTGTGACACGGCGGCTGGGGCCCTCCGCAACCCTGGTGGTCACCGACGACGGTCCGGGAATCGACCCCGAAGCTCTGCCGCATATCTTCGAGCGCTTCTACAGAGTCCCTGGAAGCGGCTCGTCGGGGAGCGGGCTCGGGCTGGCCCTCGTGAAAGAGATTGCCGACCGGCACGGCGCCCGGGTTCGGGTGACCAGCGAGGTCGGCCGAGGTTCCACCTTCACCGCCGAGTTTCCCTGCGTCGATCGCGAAGAGGAGGGATGATGGGGCGCACGATCCTGGTTGCTGATGACGACCCGGCGATGCTGGAAATGATGCGGCTGACTTTGACCAAGGAAGGGTTCACGGTCGACACCGCCTCCACTGGAGCCCAGGCCCGCGTGCTGCTTGACAGCGGCGGGTACGACCTCGTGGTGAGCGACATCTACCTTGGCGATGCCACCGCCATCGACCTGCTCGAACACATCCGAACGACAAACCCCGATGCCGCGATCATCCTGGTGACCGCTCAAGGGACGGTGGAAACGGCGGCCGCCGCCAACCAGGCCGGAGTCTTCGACTACCTGTCCAAGCCCTTCGAGCTCCACCAACTGGTCGATCGAGTCCGGTCCGCCCTACGCACGTCGCGGTCAACCTCGACGACCATCGAGCCGGGGCCAGAGTCCATGATCGTCGGCAACCACCCGACCATCGTCGAGGTGTACAAGGCGGTGGCGCGGGTGGCCCCGCTGCCGTTACCGGTTCTGATCACCGGGGAGACCGGCACCGGCAAGGAGCTGGTGGCGCGCGCCCTCCACCGGTTCGGCGCGACTCCGGACGGCCCGTTCGTCGCCATCAACTGCGGCGCGATTCCGGAGAATCTCCTCGAGAGCGAGCTCTTCGGCCACCGGCGAGGTGCCTTCACCGGCGCCGACAGGGACCATGCCGGCGCCATCGCGTCGGCCGCCGGAGGCACCGTATTTCTGGACGAGGTGGGCGAGCTGCCCGCGCCGCTCCAAGTCAAGCTTCTGCGCTTTCTCCAGGACGGCGAGGTTCGGCCGGTGGGGTCGAACGCGGCGGTGACGGTTCCGGCGCGGGTGGTCGCCGCCACCAATCGCGACCTGCGCCACGAGGCGGCCGAAGGCGTCTTCAGGGAGGACGTCTACTTCAGGTTGGCGGGATACCTCATCGAGCTGCCGCCGCTACGCGACCGAGCGAGCGACATTCCGCACCTGGTGGAGCACTTCCGGCTTCGGCTACAGGAGCGACTCGGGATCGCGGACATCGGGAGGCCCTCGGAGCGGTCCTTGGCGGTCCTCCAGGAACACAAGTGGCCGGGCAACGTCCGCGAACTGGAGAACGTCGTCCAACGGGCGGCGGTGGATCTCGGCTCGCTGCACGATCAGGAGGGGATCTCACGGTTGCTCGATCGGCCCGCCGACGCCACGACCTCCTCCGGACCCGCCATCGGCGATGATCTCACTCTCGAGGAGCTCGAGCGCCTCCACATCCGGGCCGTCGTCACCCGCGTTGGCGGCAATCGAACGCGCGCCGCCGAGATCCTCGGGATCGAGCGTAAGTCCCTCTATCGCAAGGCAAAACGGCTCGGTATCGACCTCGACGGAGGAGATCCAACCGACTGACAGCGATCCGTCGATGTGACGTGTGTCACCGGCGACACTGTTATACTTGAGCCAAATTAGAACTGCGCCATAGGTAGAATTTCGGTGCGGCGCGACTCGGGCGGGCGCACTTTCGTTAGGTCCCTTGAAACACCCGGCACACTCACCAAGGAGGCACATTCAAATGACGTTGACTGTGATTGGATTCGTGGCCATGTTGATCGTGCTGATCATCATGCGTCACCGTTCCATAGCCTCATCCATGGGCTCCGGCTTTCGTCCCATGCGAGACCGCCGGTCAGGCGAGGACCGCCGTGTAGAAGACGTCAATGTGCCTGTGAATCGGCGCCGAAATCATCGTCGGATGGAGGACGCCGCCGCCAATTTCCTCGACAATCTCGAGCCCTCGGGGACGGCCTGAGCAGGCACCCGCCCACATGGTCAATAGTCGAAAGTCATACGTAACAAGTTAAGCGGGGGCCGGTGCCAGGCACCGTCGAAATCGAGTCGTAGTACGAGGTCGACACATCTGCGGCGGTGCCTGGCACCGACATGCTCCCGGATGCACCAAGGGTCAACCGTTCTTACCCGCTCGCCCGGGTTACTCGCTGGCGGGTGACGCATAGCGATGGGACGGGCCGCGGGCGCAGACCAGCGGATCCTTCGGTGCTGACATCGCTCCACTCCGATAGATCACCGGTTTCGAAGCCGCAGACGAAGACTCGGACCGAGACGGTTGTAATACAGGTGGTTTCCCACCGTGCTGTCCCAATTGGTGACCGCCATGTCCGGCGCCGCCGACCAGAGGTAGTCTACCTCGAGGGATACGGTGGGCGGCAGGGCGGTGGTGATCCAGCCGTCGTCTCGATCCAGGTGGTAGTCACCCGGGCCGAGATCGACACCGTCTCGGCGCACCGCGGCGACCTCCTGGATGGGCCGGTGGGCCAACTGGAAGAGGCTGCCACCATTGGCCGGAAGGTCGTCGGTCGTCTGCCGAAGACTGTTGCGATCCACATCGCCGAAGACGATCTTCTCGATAACGCTCGTTGGACCCGAACTCCACGACGGTTGAGCAGGAAGACCGGAACCGTCATTGAGAAACACCCGCGCCTTGTCCCACCACGCTCCGGTGGCCAGGTCCAGATTGCCATCACCGTCTATATCGGCCAGCGCCACGGCCGAGCCGTTGCCGTCGAAGTAACTCCAACCGTAGGTCGTTTCGAAGAATCCGGCCACTGCACCGTCGTACTGACGGAACCTCCCGCTCCCCCCGAGCTGTGTGTTGTCGGTCACGATGAGGTCTTCAAGTCCGTCGCCGTCTACATCTCCGGCAACCGCCATGATGCCGTCCTGATCGGCGCTGTCTGTGGTCTGCCAGGAGGCCGTGGTTTCAAGTGTCCCGCCGAGATTGGCGTAGACCCTCGTTTCGGCCCCAGCCGCGGATCCCACCAAGTCGAGCCAGCCGTCCCGGTTGGCGTCGACCCACAACACTCCCTGCAGGTGATCTTCGTCATCCGAAGCCCAGGACGCGCTCGATGCCAGCATGCCGCCCGAGTTGATCCACACGTACTGATTGAAATAATGCGGTGGCGAGTACGCCCATCCGGTGGCGGCGGCGAGATCCGGCCGGCCGTCATTGTTGACGTCGCCGAATGCACAGGCGAAGGCGTTGGCCAACTCGTCGGACTGCCAGTCGGGCGTCGAGGACAGCGTGCCGCCGTTATTGAGGTAGAGCTTGACCGCGTTGTCGATCACATTGAACTCGCCAAGCACAGCCACCGCCACGTCAGGCCAGCCGTCACCGTTCACATCCGCAACGTCCAGATGGCCGTTGTATGCGGTGTCGTCCGACTGCCAGTCGGGCGTCTGAGGGAAGGTTCCATCGCCCCGGTTGTAGTACACCGCCAACCGCTGCAGAAAAATATCGTTACCGTTGGCCACCACCAGATCGAGCCAGCCGTCGCGGTCGAGATCCACCAGCCCCGCACCGGTGCTGACCTGGGTGTCGGTGGACACCCAATCCGGGTTCATATCAAAGGGTGCCTGGGCGTGGGCCGAACCAGCCGCCACCAGCGCCAGGCCCATGGCCACCCATCGCAGTCCAAATATCAGTCGTTTCATGGAGTGATACTTTACCCCGGATTTCGTTGACGAGCACCGTCAGAAGACGGATGCTTGCGGCGGCGGGAGGAAGCCCGTGAGAACCACAGCATTCGCACACCCCAACATCGCCCTGGTCAAATATTGGGGCAAGGCTGATCCGCAGCGCAACATTCCGGCAGTGGGCTCCATTTCCATCACCCTCGACACCCTCACCACGAAGACCTCGCTCGAATTCGATCCCGGATTGGACGGTGACCGCTTCTCGCTGAACGGACAACCGGACGCCAAGGGTCTCGATAGGGTCCGACACTGTCTCGAACTTTTTCGGCGGCGCGGCGCCGAGATCCCCCACGCATGCGTGGAGAGCGAAAACAACTTCCCCACCGCGGCGGGCCTCGCGTCATCCGCCTCGGGATTCGCCGCACTGGTGGTCGCTGTGGACAGGGTTGCAGGCACCAACCTGGACCGAGTCGAGCTGGCCGACATGGCACGGCAGTGCTCCGGTTCCGCCGCTCGCTCGTTGTTCGGCGGTTACGTTGAGCTCGAACTCGCCAGCGGAGGCGAACGCACCGAAACACGGACACTCCTCCAAGCGGGCCAGTGGCCGCTCGAGGTCGTCATCGCGGTCACGGCCATAGGGCCCAAGGCCGTAGGGTCCACCGAGGGCATGGCACTGACCGAACGTACCTCGCCCTACTACCGATCCTGGGTCGAGACGTCGGAAACCGATCTTAAAGATGCACGGGCGGCCATCGCCGCCCTCGACTTCGAGGCTCTTGCAGAAGTTTCAGAACTCAGCTGCCTCAAGATGCACGCCGTGGCGCTCGCCGCCCGCCCAGGTCTGCTCTACTGGAACGGCACGACTGTTGACTGTATCCATCAGATCCGCGAGCTTCGCGGCCGAGGCACGCCGGTTTTCTTCACGGTGGATGCTGGCCCTCAGGTCAAGGCCATTTGCGAACCCGGCGCAACCGATCGGGTGCGGCATGCCCTCGGGCAGATCCCAGGTGTCGTTGAGCTGTTGTCCTGCGGTCTTGGCGAAGGCGCCGCGGCGGTGGGTCCGTGACCTCGCGGCGGACGACGTCCGCCCCCGGCAAGTTGGTGCTCCTCGGCGAGTACGCGGTTCTGTTCGGAGGTCCAGCCGTGGTGCTGGCCGTCGATCGCCGCGCGACCGTTGCTGTGGCCGCTTCGGACGACGGCTGGTGGTCGGTCCGTTCCCCCGGCCTGATCACCGAACCACAGCGGTTCGAGCTGTTGCCCGACGGATCGCAGAGCTGGGTCGAAAGTACGGAAGATGACATTCACCAACTGAGGCTGGTGACATGCGTCCTGGGTTCCCTGGTGAGGGAGGGCATTGTGGATCCGCTCGACATGAGCGCCGCCGCCCTCAAACTCGACACCCGTGCATTCTTTGAGGGCACGAAGGAGGGCGCATTCAAGCTCGGCCTCGGGTCCAGCGCCGCGCTTACGGCGGCTCTGGCATCCGCGATCGTCCATTGGGCAGGCAGGGAAGGCGTTCTCACCGATCGGCTTGCCTGGCTGCGCACCCTCTTGGCCGTGCACCGCGGTTTTCAGGGAGGAGGCGGCAGTGGCATCGATCTCGCCGCCAGCCTCTTCGGCGGAGCCCTGGAGTACCGCCTTGACACGAACGGTCTTCCGGCCGTTGCCCGGCCGATCCAACTTCCGCAGGACCTTGAACTGCTCTACGTCTGGACCGGTCGATCGGCGGACACGGGTCGATTCCTCAGTCGACTGACCGAACGGTTGGCCGTCAATCCCAGCGGGATCAGCCGCGCCCTGGATGATCTTAGCGAGGTCTCTGTTTTTGGCATCCAAGCGCTCAGATCATCTCGGACCGACGCCTTTCTCGACGCGGTGAATACGTTCCGCGAGGGCCTCGAGGCCCTCGGACGCGAAGCCGAAATACCCATCATGTCCCCGGAACACCAACACATCCTCGACCTTGCCCGCAGCTCGGGCGTGAGCTACAAGCCGAGCGGCGCCGGCGGCGGTGACCTGGGCCTGGCGTTCTCCAACGACCCACGCGCCATCGAACGAATGGCCGCTGCGGTTCACGAGGCCGGCTACGAGACTCTCGACCTGTCGGTGGATCCCCACGGGATCGACGAACCCGGACAGGAGGTGGAAGATTCTCAAGCAAAAGGTGTTTACGATTGAGAGATCCATTGATAAGGTAAAGACACGGAGTGTCCACACACCGGCGGTCTCCGTGTGTCGTGAGGGCTGACGGGTGGGCCACTCGCCCAGATAGCCCCTTCCAAATCGGTGCAGTGAGAACCTTCGGTCCCCAGAACAACCGGTTCAACCTGATCGGGTCAAGGAGTTTGATGAGATCGTGAGCAACTCCAACATCCCCTCGTTTCACAAGCTGTCCGTTCCGGAGAGGGTTCGGGCGGTTCGGGACCGGGGCCTGTTGTCCTCGCAGGACTACAAGGCTCTTTTGAACGGCGAGAATGTTCTGCCCGTAAACAACGCCGATGCGATGATCGAAAACGTCATAGGCGTCATGGGGCTGCCCATCGGTCTCGCGCTCAACTTCATGATCAACGGCAAGGATTTTGTGGTGCCGTTGGCGGTGGAGGAGCCCTCAATCGTTGCGGCTCTCAGCTTTGCCGCCAAGATCGCCCGGACTTCGGGGGGGTTCACCACATCGAGCGACGAGCCGACCCTGATCGGCCAGATCCAACTCGTGGACGTCCCCCACCCCTCAAAGGCGCGGCTGTTACTCGAACAGCGCAAGGAGCAGGTCCTCAACCTCGCCAACAGCCTGCACCCGCGGATGGTGGCGCGGGGCGGGGGCGCGAAGGATCTGGAGGTCATCCTCCATCCAGCCACCCCGGACAGCGTCGAGATGATGGTCGTTCATCTGCTGGTCAATACCTGCGACGCCATGGGAGCCAACCTGGTCAATACCATGTGCGAGGGTGTGGCCTCGTTCATCGAGAGCATCACCGGCGGCAAGGTCTTTCTGCGAATCGTGTCCAACCTCGCGGATCGTTCGCTCGTGAAGGCGACCGTGAAAATCCCACTGGAAGAACTGGGTAGCAACGGGTACGACGGTGAGAAGGTTCGGGACGGCATCATCATTGCCAGCCAGTTCGCCGCGATCGACTCATACCGAGCCGCCACCCACAACAAGGGGATCATGAACGGCATCGACGCGGTGGCTCTGGCCACTGGCAACGACTGGCGGGCGGTGGAAGCCGGCGCTCACGCCTATGCGGCCCGCGGCTCGAGATACACGTCGCTTTCTCGATGGACCCGTGCCGAAGATGGTTCGCTCGCTGGTGAAATCGAGCTGCCCATCAAGGTGGGAATCGTGGGCGGCCCGTTGCAGTCCAACCCATCGGTGGATCTCAATCTCCGAATTGCGAGGGTCGAGTCATCGAGGGAGCTGGCGGAGGTGATGGCGGCGGTCGGTCTGGCTCAGAATTTCGCAGCGCTGAGAGCGCTCGCGACCGAGGGCATCCAGCGCGGCCACATGACCCTGCACGCCCGCAGCGTGGTCTCCGCCGCCGGCGCCCCCCCGGAGATCTTTGACACCGTCGTCGAACGACTGGTGGCGTCCGGGGAGATCAAGGTCTGGAAGGCAACCGAAATCATCCAGACCGTCCAGACCCAGATGGGTCATTCCATCGGTCACGACGAGGCGGTGGAGATGGCCGCCGGCCACGGCAAGATCATCCTCTTCGGCGAACACGCCGTGGTCTACGGCAGTCGGGCGATCGCGGCGCCGGTACCGCTCGCGGTGCGGGCGCGGGTTGTGGACGACGATGATGGGGTCTGGTTGGTCGTGCCGCGATGGGGCGTGGAACAGCGGCTCCACTCCGACCCGAAGAGACGACGCTCCTTCGAGGTCCCCGCCGCCCTCACGCTGCAGGAACTCGGACTCACCGACCGATCCATGCGGATCGAGGTCTACTCGGAGATCCCCAGGGCAATGGGACTTGGCGGATCGGCTGCGGTGGCGGTGGCGATCATTCGGGCCCTGGACCGCCACTTCGGGCTCGGTCTTTCGGACGACGACGTCAACGCGCTGGCGTTTCAGTGCGAACAGGTCGCCCACGGCACGCCGTCGGGGATCGACAACACCGTCGCCACATTTGGTCAGCCTCTGCTCTACAAGGCCGGTAGCCCACCCCAGATCCAGACCCTGGAGATCCCGAGACCGATTCGAATGGTGATCGGGATGACCGGAGTCGAGAGCCTGACGGCCAAGATGGTGGCGCGAGTCCGCGACGGAAGAGAACGCAACCGGGACGTCTACGACACCTTGTTCAAGGGAATCGACGCCCTCACCCTGCAGGCGATCGAGGCGCTCAAGAAATCAGATCTGGAGCGCCTCGGTGAACTCATGAACGTGTGTCAGGGTCTGCTCAACGGTCTCCAGGTGTCGAGCTGGGAGCTCGAGGAGCTGATCCAGATTTCGCGCGAGAACGGCGCGCTTGGTGCAAAGCTCACCGGCGGTGGTGGCGGCGGATCCATGATCGCTCTGTGTCCCGAGCACTCGGGCAAGGTCATGCGCGCCATGCGGGACGCCGGCTACCAGGCGATGGAAGTCGAGATCGGTTGAGGCGGTAGGTGGGCGACCCATCCGGGATCGCAGCAACGGGTTCGACAGTTTCCGGACCCGGTTCTCCGGCGCTATTCCGCTCGTCGCAACATCACCAGGGTACGATCGTCTCGGAATGACCGACCGGCGGCGAACGCCTCCAGCTCATTCTCGAGCCCCCTGGCAATCTCTTGCAGTGGATCCACACGGCGCGACGCGCAGGCCGCGGTCAGCCGATCGAGACCGAACTCCTCAGCATCCGCGCCCTCGGCCTCGGTGTAGCCATCCGAGTAGAGCACCAACAGGTCACCCGGGTCGAACGAGGTCTCGCGACTCGTGTAGTCGGCGTCGGGCAACAGACCCAGCGGCAACCCGGTGGCTCCCAATAATTCCACCTCACCGGCCCGTCGAATCACCAGTCCGGGATTGTGTCCCGCATTGGCGTAGCGCAGTCTTCCCGACCGCGGGTCCACCACCACAAGCAGGATCGTGGCGAACCGATTGTCCGGCGTTCGTCGGAAGAACGGAATCGAGGCCTGCTGAAACACCTCGTGAGGATCCATGCCGGCCTCGATGGGAACCGACGTCAGCGCTTCCAGATAGCCGGTGATGATGGAGGCCGACATGCCCTTGCCGGCCACATCGGCCACCAGCAGGGCGCAATCTCCAGTTCGATCCCGTTCCATCACCTCGTAGTAATCTCCGGACACGCCCCGCGACGGAATGTTCCCAGCAAAGAGATCGTATCCGTCGATGTTGGGCAGGGCATTGGGGAATAGGCTGACCTGGATCTGTCGCGCCTGTTTCAATTCCCATTCGAGACGACGTCGTTCGGCCGCCTCCTCCCCGAGGGCCACATTGCGGATCCGCATGGCCGCCACCGAGGCGAGCGTCACCAGAAGATCCAGATCCTCTTCCGTGAATTGACGCACCGCTGCATTGGAGCTCAGCATCATGTAACCAAGCGCACCGGCGGGGTCGAGCAACGGCGCTGCGATCAGACCGCGCACACCCGCGGAGAGCATGCTTTCCGCACCAGCAAACCGCTGATCGGTCTGGACGTCGGTTACCAGGGCCGCCAGTTCCTTGTTTGCAACCTCGTCCACCAGGCTCTCCGAGTACACCAGTTCCCCCCTCGCGCCCTTCACCGACCGGCCGGCCGCCCTTTCAAAACCCCCGTCGTCTCGTCGCAGGAAGATGGCGCCGTGTTCGGGTCGCAGATGTTCGAAGGCTCGATCGAGAATCAGGTCGAGGAGTTCACCGAGGGCGATGGATCCTGCCAGGGCGTGGTGGACCTCGTTGACGATCGCCAACCGGTCGGCATACAAAGCCAGCGCTCTGCCGTTTTCGGAATCCTCCGTCGGGGGCGGTGTGGTGGTTTTCTGAAGAACGTCGGAAACGGGTTTGAAAAAGATGTCGGTGGAGGTGGATTCATCCTGTCCCTCACCAACCAGCTTCACCAGACTGGCTGACATGGCGAGGACGTCGCCGGTCTGGACCGGCTCGGGCCGTCCGATCTTCGTACCGTTGATGAATGTCCCATTCCTCGAGCCGAGATCCTCTACGAACCACCGATCCTCATCCTTGTAGAGGCGGGCGTGACGCCGCGACAGAAACCGGTCGGGAATCGACACGTCGCACTTCGTGGACCGTCCGATCACCTGCGAATCGGCCTCCACGTCGAGAACAAACGTGTCGCCCTCGGCCGGCGTCACTTTGAGTTTGAACATGCTCGACCATTATCCACCATCTACCGAATCCAGGCCAATGGAGCATTCGGAACGTCGAGCGATCGCTATGACAAAGGCTGCTCGTCAAGCACGGCGTCCAGGGCGCTCCAAAATTCCCGGTCAGCCACTTTCAAGGTGGCCAGGTAGACCACAGCCTCGTGGCCCTCAGTCGATACGAGATCCCGAGCCGCCTGTTCCACCTTCGCCGCATCCGGCCCGTCGTAGTCTTCCGGAAGGTCGAGCACACCATCCTCATGCGGGATACCGGCTCCTTCCAGAAAGGACACCAAGAGCGGCCGGCGATCCGACATATGGAGGTGGAAGATGTACTGGAAAAGGAGGTTCTCAGGAACGTTCTCGGCCAACCGGACCAGCCGCGGGATCACCTTGTCGGACGACAGCTTGCGAACCGACTGCGGGCGGAACTTGAGGTCCTTGGCCAGGGTCATCTCGAGGACCGCTCGGGTCTCTCGATCGGCCGACGTCCCAAAGTGCGGCGGCGGCAGCCTGCTGTTCGTCCTCGGTCATCAACTCCCAGACCGCGTACGGGCCCTGTTGTTCCAGAGCTTCCTTCAGAGTCGTCGCATCTGCCATCGTCCACCTCCTTGTCCTGGTTCTTCAGCCTAACAGGTCTCCCCCTCCCAGCCCGGTGTAGAAGGTGTGGAAGTGTCGACCCAGGCCCGTCTGCCTCTCCGTGCCCGGGCCGGTGCCAGGCACCGCCGCAGATGTATCGATCTCGTGCTGCGATTCGATTTCGACGGTGCCTGGCACCGACACCTTGGTCCTGGGTGTGCGGGGGTGCGCTACAGGACGTACTCGCCGTCGGCGATCACCGTCACCCGGTGCCCGTCGCCATGAATGACATCGGCCTGTTCCACCTGTATCGGGTTGCCCTTGGCATAGACGATGTCCTGATGGACCACGGTGTCCGAACCGGCGAAGTCCTCCACACCTACGACTCCTCCGAGGTGATCCGAACGACCGAACGCCCAGTGGAAGCCCGCCTTCTCATCTTCGAGGACGACGCCCGTGACCTCCGCTTTTTCGTTGACTCCAAAAGCCACCTCGGCAATATTCGCCCGTGCCGGATCAAGGTCGAAGAACTCCGCGTAGCCATCCGCGACGGGCCCGTCGCCCTCCACCGCGATTACCGTGTTCGCAACCACGTGGAAAAGCACCATTTCGCCGTCTTCAACCACCGGGATGGTTCCCGCGGTCCACGACGGAACGTCCTCGAATTCACCCTCGTACGGCACGATAAAGGTCTCTCCCGATGGCAGGTTGATGATCCGGTCGCCCTCCTTGAATCGGGGAAGCGAACCGTCGTCCATCTCGGCGCGGCGGTGCCGAAGATCAAACCAGCAACGGTGACCGGTAGAAAACAGCACGTCGCAGAGAATTGCGCCTTCCATGGCCTCGGCGATGGCCCGGCAGCGGGCCGCCACACGAGTGTAGTCAGCTGCGAGCGAGGTCTGCTCCATACGCTCCTCGACGCCCGGCATGGACGCGGCGCGGAAGTCTTCGTTCGCAGACGCGAAATGGGCAAGCGGCGCGGTGGCCGAGAACTCGGTCATCGCGATCACCAGAGTCGCGTCTGCAAATTCCTCGTCCAGCGCTCGTTCAACGCCGTCCACGACAACCGTGTCGGGCAGGTCGGCGTTGTTGGCTCCGGTGGCTGGGTAGGACACCAGAGGCCGGATCTCGAAGTCTCGTTCTGCGGCGAGCTCGGCGAGAGCAGAACGCCAGCGCTCCGCCATTTCCCGCCGAGCCTGCCACGCTGGATTGTCGGGCACGTCATCATGGGGCACGTCCACGACGACCGCCGCAATTTCACCGGGCTGGGGATCGAAGACATCGATCAAGAGTTTTTTGACGTCGAACATTTATGGTCCTTTCCAACCGACGGCCGATGCCCACCGCTGCCAATTGACGCCGCAGGAACACAATTCGTACACGGCAGGCCACGATTGTACTCCGGTTGAGATATCCTATCGCGCCATGAGGGACGTTATGAGCAATCGACAGATCACCGCCGCCGTGGTCGGTACCGGCCACCTTGGACGCCACCACGTGCGCATTCTGAGTCAGATGGACGGTGTGAAATTCCTCGGCGCCTACGACACCGACACCGAACGGCTCGCCGCCATCAGCGATGAGCATGGAGTTCGGACGCTGTCAGGTGTGGAGGAGGCCGCCCACGCCGATATGGTCGTTGTGGCAACCCCAACGGTGAACCACCGCGACACCGCCGGGATGCTGCTGTCTTCCGGCTGCAACGTCTTGGTGGAGAAACCAATTGCAGCCAGCGTGGAAGAGGCCGACGAGATGATCGTACTGGCCGACGCCAACGACCGGGTGCTGGCGGTCGGGCATGTGGAATACCACAATCCCGCAGTCCAGGCCGCCCTCGACCTGGCCCAAGGGGTCCGCTACCTGGAAGCGCAACGGCTCTCGCCTTTCACCGCCCGGTCGGTGGACGTCGACGTGATCCTCGACCTGATGATCCATGACATGCAGATCACGCTCGCAGTGGCCGGTGAAACACCGTCGGAGGTGCGTGCGGTGGGCGTTCCCGTCCTCACGGACAAGGTCGATCTCTGCCACGCGTGGCTTGAGTTTCCCTCCGGTCTGGTGGCCAACCTCACCGCAAGTCGGGTCTCCACCGAACGCATTCGCAAACTCCGCCTATTTGCCCGGGACAGCTATTTTTCGGTGGATTACGCTGACCAAAGTGTGTCCGCTGCGCAACTCCTGCGCGAAGAAGGCAAACCGCCCCAGATCGCCCCGAGAGCTGTCGAAGTGGTGGAGCAGGAACCGCTCAAGGCCGAACTCGAGGCCTTCATCGCCGCCTGCCGCGGAGAGCCGTCGACGGCCGTCGACGGCCGCACGGGCCGTGATGCCCTGGCAGTAGCCATCGCCATCCGAGAGCAGGTCGAAGCCAGGTAGCCCTCTCCCGGCCACCCGCCCAGATACAAGATTCAAGATGCAAGATGCAAGATGCAAGATCCCCCACCCGCCCGGGAATCAAGGTACGGTTCATCCGGGAAAGCGTGAGGTGGGGTTTCTGGGTGCCCGTCTCCGTGCGCGAAACAGCGACGGCAATCAGGGACAGCGTCCGTGATCGGCGGCTGCGTCAGCGATCAGGGGCCGCGGCAGTGTTCAGCTGATTGATCCGGATCGCGGTCGCTCATCACCGATGCTGCCATCTGCCCCGGACACCGGTTGCTGCCCCTGTCCCGGCCGCTGCCGACCGCAGGTTGCCACTCTCGCATTCGGGTACCGCATGGCGGTGCCAGGCACCGACTCGGGACTCGGAACGCGAAGGGGCAGCAATCGGGCCGTCGGTACTGCCTACTCCCTACTGCCTACTGCCTACTGCCTAATGCCTACTGCCTACTGTTGGTCCTACGGGCGATACGAGGCGCTGTTGCGATCGGTCTCGTGGACGGTCACCGAGGCGAGATGCAAGCCGTCATCCAGATTCGGGGCCACCCGCTCGTAAAAGACCCGAGCCAGGTTCTCGGCACTGGGATTGACGCCGGCGAGCCACGGCACCTCGATGTTGAGATGACGGTGATCCACCTCGTCCAAAACCGATGTCCGGAGAATCTCCTTGAGGTCCTTCATATCGATCAGGTAGCCGGTGTCGGGATCCACCACACCCTCCACGGTGACCTCGAGCACATAGTTGTGCCCGTGACCGTGAGGGTTGTTGCACTTGCCGAAGATCCGTAGGTTCCAATCGTCAGACTTGTCCGGATTGTGCAACCGGTGGGCCGCCTCGAAATACACCTTGACCGTGACCGATGTCGCCATAGTTCCTCCGCTGTCAATAGCGAAAACAGGCTCCGAGGTATTCCATTGAATCAGTTCTCCGGCGTGGTCTCGAGACGACGATAGACCTCGGAACGGCGATCGGCGAGGAACGGATACCTCTCCCGCACATCGCTCACCCGGTCGGAATCGACCGTGCCGACGACCACCCCCTCCTCCCACGCGAGACCCTTCACCACCTTTCCCATAGGGTCGATCAGGGCGGTGTCCCCCCGATGCGGCACTCCGTTGCCGTCGTTCCCCACCCGGTTGACGCCGAGGACCCAGGCCTGACAGTCGATGGCGCGGGCCTGAAGCAGAACCCGCCACGCATGACTCCTCCGGTCGGGCCAGTTGGCGATCACCACAAAGAGATCCGTAGCCGTTGCTGACGATCGGAAGAGCTCGGTGAACCTCAAGTCGTAGCAGATCAGCGGCGTCACCCGGACGCCATCCACCGTGGCCGTGATCACGTCCTCGCCGGCACCGTAGTGCTCATGTTCCCCGGCCAACGAGAAGGGATGGATCTTCCGATATATCAGTCTCTCCACGCCGTCCGGAGCCACCAGAGAAGCCTCGTTGAAGGCCGTTCCACCGTCCTCGGCGGCCAGACCCGCGATCAGCCACACGCCGTGACGGACGGCCTGCGTCCGGACAAACTCCCGTATCGCGTCGGCGTGTCCAACGAGGAGATCCGACGCCATGGAAAACCCGGTGGCAAACATCTCCGGCAGGACGACCAGCCGGGCACCTCTGTCGACAGCCTGCCCGATCATGGTCCCCGCCGACCGAAAGTTCGAGTCGGGATTCTCCCACTCGATATCCTGTTGCACCCCTGCGACGATCAATTCCCGGTCCATGGTCCATTATCCCCCCGTTCGGGCGGGGCTCTGAGATAATCGCCCAGCAAGGAGCCCGGATGAATCTGTCCACAGCCGATCCATCGTTTCAATCACCCCAGGGACCCACCGCAACGGCCCGTCCGGGCGGCGCGAACTGGATGCATCGCAAACTCCGCGCGCTGCCGGTCATCGTCGGGATCAACGTGGTCGTATTTCTGGTGTGGTTGGTATCCGTCCATGGCTCGGACCTCTGGGCCTTTATGGCGACCAACTTCCTGGTGAGCACCCACCGACTCGAGCAGGGCATGTGGTGGACCCTCGTGACCGCGGCTTTCTCACACCAGGAGCTGTGGCATCTCGCTCTCAACATGATCGTCCTGTGGAGCTTCGGCAGTGTGCTGGAGCGTCTGGTTGGTGTCCGGGTCTTCACGGTCTTCTATCTGACGGCGGCGGTGGTCTCGTCGGCCAGCCACTGCTTCGTGTCGTCGTTCCTCATGCACAACGACCAGCTGTCGGCACTGGGGGCATCGGGGGCCGTGAGCGGGGTGTTGATCGCTTTCGCGCTGCTCTTTCCCCGGAACAAAATCCTGCTCTTCGGGGTGATCCCCATCCCCGCGCTCATCGGAGCCCTGCTCTTCGTGGGCCTCGACCTTTGGGGTCTCACGGCGCAGACCCGCGGCGCCGCGCTACCCATTGGCCACGGCGCCCACCTTGGCGGGGCGCTGTGTGGTTTCGTTTTCTGGGCCACCTATCTCCGCGGTCGATTCTCCGGATCCCTCGGCCATGGAACCGGTGGCGGCGGAAGCGTCGCCCTGACCCCTGAAGAGGCCGCCGAGTTCGATCGCATCCGAGCCAAGTTGGAGTCCGGCGGGCCGGATGCGTTGACCCCAAAGGAGTTGGCCTTTATCCAGGGTCTCCGCGATCGGGCCCTCAGGTAATCCCGCAGACCGCCGCCGGGCATCCGTTCTCGGAACACGCCCGCGGCCGACCCGTATCTCATCCACGATGGTATTTGCGGATGTTGGGGGTAGAATGCGGGAGTTCGGAGGATCAACATGAAACGTCTCGTCATTATCGCCGCGGCATTGGTGCTGACAGGTCCCATCCAGTTGCCCGTGGGCGCACAGGACGCATCGGAACAGTTCGTCGGCGAGGCCACCGTCAATGTGATCAATGTGCCGGTGCGGGTGGTCGATCGCAAGACCGGCGAACCTGTGACCGGTCTTGGTCCCGAGGCCTTCCGGATTCTCGAGAGCGGAACCGAGCAGACCATCTCGAACTTCTCGGAAATCGACGACAAGATCGCGGTTCGCACCGTGTCCGAGGACGGGGTCGAGACCCGAGCAGATGACGAAGTCGGTATCACGAAGCCTCTCGAGATCATCTACTTCTTCGATCTCTTCCTGATGTACAAGAGCGATCGTGATCGCGCCATCGAAGGGTTGGAGTCACTCTACGCCGATGGCGTCCCCGAGGGCGAGAGCGTGTCGGTGGTGGTCTTCGACGACGCTCTGGAAACTCTTGTGGACAGAAGCGATGAACGCCGGGAGATCCTCGAAGGCATCGAAGAGCTGAAGTACATCAAGGCCCTCGGCATCAATCAGCGCATTACGTTCACCGAGGCATTGTCCGATGCCCCGGTGACCAACGATCGAGATACCGGATTCTACGAACGCCGGCAACGGAACACCGAATACATGATCGATCTCGAACGGAAGATCAGCCGGGTGGGAAATGCGCTGCTCGCCACGATGGCCCGTTATGCCCGGGCCGACGGGCGACGGATCCTGGTAGCATTCACGCCAGGTTTTCCAAAGTCGGACTGGTCACCAACCTACTATTCGGTGGACTTCCTCAACGCCGCCGTCGAGTACCCGCAGGAGGACCTGTGGCGTAAGATCGGAAACGAGGCGTCGGATCTCGGCTTCACCCTCTACACCGTCGACACCTCCGGTCTGACATCGCCGTCGCAGTCGGACGTCACGTCCGGCATCACCGACTCGGTGGCCGCCATGCAACGGGACGCGATCACCACAGGGGCGACTGCCATCGACGGTCAACAGACGCAATTCCAGAGCCCCAACGGGCCGAGCAGCAGCCAGGCGGCGGGCATCAACCCCGCCGAGGACTCCCAGAATCTCGGCCAATTTCTGGAGTACTCGCGAAAGTACCTCTTGATCAGCACCGCCGAGGCCACCGGCGGAAACGCAATCTTCACGGGCGACGTTGCCGCATCCATGGATCAGGTTCTGTCATCCCTCGATCACTACTACTCCATCGGCTACACCGCCGACCACATCGGCGACGGCCAGACCTATGAGATCGAGGTCGAACTGGACGGTCACCCCAACTACCAGGTCGTTCACCGTACCGCCTATGTGGATCTCCCGGCATCCACCCGGACGGCCCAGGCGTTGCGGTCGGAGATGCTCTTCGGCGGCGATGCCAACCCACTCGGTATCCGCGTGGAATTGGGAAAATCGGATTCCAGGTTCCGGCTCGGCGCCGTCGGGTCAAAACGGGTCCGGATTCCCATCAATGTGAAGATCCCCTACTCCAGGCTGATGATGGTCCCACGCGGCGACGTCCATTGGGGCAAGGTCCAGATCACCTTCTTCGGCGAGGACCCCTCAGGGAATCAGAGCGAACTCGCCTCCTTCGAACAGCCGATCACCGTGGCCGCCGATCGATACGACGAGGCGGTGGCGCGCGGTTACTTCTCCTATTCCGCAACCGTGGAAGTGGAGGGTGGCGAGCAGACCGTGTATGTCGGCGTCCAGGACACCCTCGGCGGCCGGACGAGCATCATCCCGTACACGTTTGATCACACTGACCCCACCCGCCCGCCCAGTGATTATGGGGCTATGAGATTCCAGCCCGCCCGGATCCCACGTGTCGGAGGCCGGAGGTCGAGCACCTGAACCGGCGGCAACGGGATGAGCGGCGCATCTGCGGCGCGCGCTGCCGACGTGACCGCCTATCGTCTCGCTGAGTCGAACCCGTCGGTACAGCCGACCACGCGGTCAACCGGAGCCGAACAATGTCAGGGGGATCGGGTGCGACGCCCGGGGCAGCTTCTCAACTCGCAAGAACTCGCCTCGCGATTGCGGGCCCAAATCGACTTGTCATCGCATCACAACACCCATCGGCTGAGTCCTAAGGTCCACGCCGGCGAGGCGGATCCCCTGGACGTCCGGGGACAGCTCGATCCGATTGATCATGTGGTTGCCCTCGACCCACACGATCCACTGGCGATCGAGCTCGCGGAGCAGTCGCTTCGACGCCCTCCGGAGACCTGCTAAGGAGTTCACATCCTCGGTGTCTCCCCAGGCCGCGGAGGGTTCCTCGCCCACCGACCACACGTGAAGCGGAACCCGAATTTCCCGCAGGTATTCGCGCACCTGTTCGAAAGAGAACCCGCTCGAGTCTCGTGGTTCTTCGGAGAGGACCACGAGCACCATCCGCGGCGCCCCACCAGACCCGGCGCGAATACCCGCTACTGACGCCGCATCTGCAATTTTCTGTCCCGTGAGCGAAGCCTCGCTCCCAGTCAAATGGGTGGCCAGCCAGGTCAGAGGCCATTGGTCCAAACCGATCCCGGGCGAGGTAGGGAAGAGCAGGCGATCCCCTCTGGATACGGGGTTCGGAACCACAGCGTGGATTCGGTCCTCGTGGGTCTTGGCCTCCGAATCGGCGAGCCGTCGACGACTGCGGGGCCCCGCAGGCATCCCGATGCTCTCCTGGCGAATCCTGAGGGGCGCCATTCGAGCCAATGAGGCGTGATCCCGAACCATGAAGATCTGAGCCCGTGGTTGTTCCACCGCCACCACAAAGAGCGGGACGTCTCCAATACGCAGGGCCCCTGCCAGGGCTTCCACCGTGGGGCGATCCTTGTTCACCACGATCGGAACAGCCGTCAGGTCGGTGGTGACCCTCGCGCCATACTGTCCGCCCAGGATCGCGTCGGACCGGGCGGTGACCTCGCCGGGAAATCGTGCCTCGGCGCGGACGATGTGCACCTGCGTCGGATCGTAGGCCGGAAGCTGGTAGCGATTGCCGTCGTCGGGCCTCAGGATCACCCCATCAAAAAGGGCGAATACGCTGAGCGGCTGCGCCCGATCGGCGCTCTCCCAATACAGCCTCGCGGCCGTCGGCATTCCATCATCGCCGGATTCGAAGGCGATGGTGATCTCCGCAAGGGGTCGCGGGAGATTCACCACCTGCCGGGCGCGGTCGAGTTCGCGGCCTGAAACATCGAATGCAACAGCCTCCATCTCGTGAGGGATCAGTCGAGAGCCGAAGTCGAATCGGATTCGCCAGGGAGGGCCCTCGACGAGACCCACCGGTTGTTGATCGAGGAACAACTCCACCTTCACCACCGGGCCATCCACCGCAAACTCTACGGTTTGGACACCTGTAACCAAAGCGAGAAAGAAGGTTATAAAAGTAATCAATCGTGCTCCTGAGCCGGGACAGCCTCTTTCCTTTCAACCCGACACCCGGCCCAGATCTTTCGTTTTCTGAGGCCGAGATGACCGGCAGGGGTTTGACACCCCGTGAGCCGTCCACCTATGCTCCACCGTCCCTGATGAGATGAAGTCGCGCAGAGCGGAGGAGTGGATGACTGACAAGAAATCGGCGTGGCGGCAGTTCCCACGCGCATTTTGGACCGCCAACGCCATGGAGATCTTCGAACGCATGGGGTGGTACGGATTCTACGCCGTTTCAACCCTGTACCTCACAAACTCGGTGGCCGACGGGGGTCTCGGGTTCTCTTCGGAGGACCGCGGCGTCATCCAGGGCCTGGCGACGTTCTTCCTGTATCTATTCCCCGCTGTCTTTGGCGCATTGGCCGACCGCTACGGCTACAAGAAGATGTTCCTGGCCTCGGTCCTCGTCATGGCGCCGGCCTATCTGTTGCTCAGCCGACCCACCACGTTCTGGGGCTTTCTGTCGGTCTACGTCCTGGTGGCCGTCGGCCACGGAATGTTCAAACCGGTGGTCATCTCCACGGTGGCCAAGTCAACCAACGAACAGACGGGATCCCTCGGCTTCGGGATCTTCTACATGATGGTCAACATCGGTGGTTTCGTCGGCCCGGTGGTGGCAGGGATCGTCAGGGGATGGGACTGGAAGTACGTCTTCTATGCGTCGGCTGGGTGGATCGTTGTTATGGGCCTGACCTGCGTGTTGTTCTACCGCGAGCCGGCGCGAGACGTCGAGGCCGAGGCGCGTCGGAGCATTGCCGAGGTTTTCGGCGGCATGGTCGAGGTGGTGGGCAACCTCCGGTTCTTCCTGCTGGTGACGGGCCTTCTGGTGACCCTCGTCATGGGATCCAAGTGGTGGGACTTTGGTCTCGTGGCCGTCGTGGCCGGTGTTTGGCTGGCCATCAACATCGTTCTCGACGCGTTGTACCGCTCCGCCGGCCGGAGCCAGGACGACCCGTGGTGGCTTCAGCCCATGCGGGTGGGCGAAGGCCGATACCTCGTATTTCTGCTACTGATGGCCGGTTTTTGGACCTCCTTCAACCAAATATTCATGACCCTGCCCGAGTACATCCGTGACTACGTCGACACCCGGGACCTCCTGGCCAGCCTCCAATCGGTGGCGGGTGTCTTTGGGTTTGACATCACCGGCTGGAGCCGGGCACTGCTCGAAAATGGGCAGATCAAACCGGAGTACCTGATCAACCTCAACGCGGGCGCCATCATCTTCTTCCAGGTCCTGATCTCGTACGTGGTGCGCAAGACCACCCCTCTGGCGAGCATCATTCTCGGCGTGACGATCACGGTGATCAGCTTCATGGTTTACCTGGTGGCCCCCACGGGATGGGTGATAGTTGCCGCGATCCTCGTATTCTCGGTGGGTGAGATGTTGGCGAGCCCCCGGTCCAAGGAGTACGCTGGGCGCATCGCACCACCGGAGAAGGTCGGCATGTACATGGGCTATTTCTACTGGTGCGTCGCTCTGGGGAATCTGTTCGGCGGGTTGCTGTCCGGCGTGATGTACCAGAGCTTCGGACCCCACGGCCTGGACCGGCCCAATATCATGTGGGTTATCTTCGCCGCGCTGGCGGCCGGCACCGCCATCGCCCTGGTCGCCTATAACCGCTGGGTGGTACCTGCACCGGCGCCGGATCCACGATAGACTTGGCCCGGCCCGCTGACCGGGCCCGAGGAGGTACAGCATGGTGAAACGGCTGGCCATTTTCATCATCCTGGCCGGAGTCGCCTACTTCGCGTGGGAGAACCGACACCAGTTCACTGAACTCGCCGGCCTCGAAAGCAACCGGATCCGAATCGAAGGCGAGTGGTACCAGGTCTCCTCGAGAGTCAAAGAGGCCGACTGCTACACCTTCTACGACAAGCTCATCGACCTCAATGGCGAGGCCCACGGCCAGTACATCTTTACAAAGAATGATGTCATGCAGGTCACCATGGGCGGAAGCGAGGCGCGGACCTTCTTCATCGAGTTTCCCGAACCCGACAAGATGGTCTGGTACCAGGACACGAGGGAAGGGCGAAAAGCGATCTACCGCTGGGCGCGGTGATCCACCGTCCGCCCGAATCGAGTGGGTGCAATGGGCGGGCGTGCCACTCTCGAGCGGGTTCCGAACGCGCGGGCCGGTGCCAGGCACCGTCGAAATCGCACCGGAGCACGAGATCGATACATCTGCGGCGGTGCCTGGCACCGACATGTAGATCGGAATGAGAGGGGTGTTCTTTGCTGCGTGTCAGCACCAGGTGACGACGTCCTCGAGTGGCTTTTTCGAAATGTCCGGCACCGTGCAGTCCGGAGCGGGATAGCCCACCGGAAAGAGGATGTAGGGTCGTTCGTTCGACGGCCGGTCGAGAATCTCATTGAGGAATCGCATGGGCTGCGGCGTGTGGGTGAGGGTCACCAAACCCATCGAATGGAGAGCCGCAATGAACAGACCGCAGGCGATGCCAACACTCTCGTTGACGTAGTAGTTGGTCAGCTTCTCTCCGGCGGGGCCCACGCCGTGAATCTCCTTGAAGGCCACCACGAGCCAGGGAGCCACCTCGAGGTAGGGCTTGCGCCAGTCGGTGCCAAGAGGGGCCAGAGCCTCGAGCCATTCGTCGGTCGCGCGTTTGCCCTCGTAGAATTCACGCTCGACGCCCTCGGCCGCAACGCGGATTTCCGATTTGATCGTCGGATCGGAGATCGCGACAAAATGCCACGGTTGGCGGTTTGCACCGGAGGGCGCCGAGTGGGCCGTGGCGATCGCCATTTCAATGGCTTCGCGCGGCACGGGATCCGACGAGAAGAAACGGACCGATCGGCGCGTCTTCATGGAGTCGGCAAAATCTCTGCCGCGAGCAAGTCCTTCATCGGACGGCACGCGTTCGAATGGCAACGGAACGCTGGGAAGTGGGGATGGGTTCATGGCGGCAGAATAGCAGCAGCACCCATTCAGCTCGTGTGCCGGACGGCGGCAATGCAAATCGCCGGTCCCGAGGTTCTACAATGGCCTGACCATCATGAGGGGTTCCGGCCGCATCACGTTCATAGCCGGAGGGCTGCTGGTGGCTGCGGCGTGGATCGCAGGCACCACAGGTCTCCCGGAGGCCTACTGGCCAGTGGTCGAGGTTCTACCCGAACTCCTGGCTGTTCTACTGCTCGTCGCTGCGTTCCGATTCCGGCGTAGCCGCCTGGCCATGGCGGCCATCATCGTGGCCGGCACCAACATCCTTCTTCGCGAGGTCCTTGTGACGGGCTCAACCGTCGGATTCGCCAACGGCCTCGCAATGCTCTCGGTGGCCGTGCCCATCAACCTCGGCGTCCTGGCTCTGCTCCGCGACCATCCCCTGCAGCGGCCCGGTCCCCTGATACACATCGGGGCGATACTGGTACAACCGTGGTTTGCGACGGCCTTCCTGAGGGCCCTGGAACGTGAGCCGGCATCGGGGAACAACGACGCGTGGCTCACTCTCCTCCGGTCACCACACGCAGCACTGCTCGTCTTTCTCATCGCAGTTGTGTTCACCGTCCTCGCCTTTGTCTTCCGTCGCGGGACCTTCGAGGTGGCTTTGTTGTGGGTGCTGATCGCATCGACGCTGGCATTGCTGTCCGACCGCAGCCCACATTCCATGGCCCTCCTGTTGTCCGCCGGACAGCTCGCTCTGTTGTTTTCGCTCGTGGAGGATTCCTACCGG
Organism: uncultured Holophagae bacterium; assembly: GCA_963797055.1. Classification (GTDB taxonomy): domain Bacteria; phylum Acidobacteriota; class Thermoanaerobaculia; order Thermoanaerobaculales; family Sulfomarinibacteraceae; genus FEB-10. The sequence goes on along the minus strand of CAWCOD010000013.1, from coordinate 24,326 downwards.
CTCGCCTACCACGATCAGCTCACTGGACTCCCGAGTCGGCGGGCTCTTGATGAAACCCTGGCTCGTCTGGAGGGAAACTACGTGCTCGCCATGGTGGATATCGACCACTTCAAACGGTTTAACGATCGCTTTGGCCACGACGTCGGCGATCAGGCCCTGCGAATGGTGGCCGACGAACTCGCGAGGGTCGGCGACGGCGGGCGTGGTTTCCGTTATGGCGGGGAGGAGTTTTCGCTCGTATTCACCGGGTGTTCGCCCGATCGGATGTGGGATACCCTGGACGATGTACGACAGAGGATCTCCGAACGTTCTTTTTCCATCCGGTCTCCCAAACGCCCGGTCAAAAAACCCGATCAGGCCGCAAAGCCGTCGAAACCCGCGAAACAGGTCAAACTCACGGTGAGCATCGGAGCTGCAGGCCCGAGCAACCGGGCCACCGAACCCGAGGAGGTCCTCAAGGCGGCGGACGGAGCGCTGTACAAAGCGAAGCGACGGGGCCGAAATCGATTGATCATCGAGGGCGTACGGGCCAAGCCGCGGAAGTAAGCACAACCGCCCTCCCACCCGGATGCCAGTTCCGGATGCCGGATCCCAGAACCCGCCCGCCCGGAGAGTCGGGGGGGGGCGCGATGGGCGGGCGTGCCACTTCTGACACTTTCAGGGTTCTCCGCACTGAAGACCGGGAATGTCAATGGTCCCGAAAGTGTCAGGGGTGGCTCCCACGGGGAGCGCGGTTGGGAGATGGGCGCGTCGAAGTCAGCGAATCGACGCGCACGCCCGTACCCGGATTCGGGCGGCAGCGGCGGCGATCAGGGACAGAAATCAGTTGCCTTAGCGGCATTGAATGGGTCACTTCCCAGTCGTTCACGGAATGATCTCGACCACCGCTCTCGTTGAGCTACCCGCAGGAGGTGAGCCATGGGAATGCTCGTAGACGGAAAGTGGAAGGACGTGTGGTACGACACATCGTCCACCAAGGGACGCTTTGTGCGGCAGCAGTCCGCATTCCGCGACTGGATCACGGCGGACGGATCGTCCGGGTTTCCAGCCGAAAAGGACCGTTATCACCTCTACGTCAGCTTCGCCTGTCCGTGGGCCCACAGAACGCTGATCTTCCGCGCCCTCAAAGGGCTCGAGGAACACATCTCCGTCTCGGTGGTCAATCCCCTGATGCTCGAGAACGGGTGGACCTTCAAACCCGGTGACGGCGTCATCCCGGACCCTATCGGCGGGGCCGAGTATCTCTACCAGGTCTACACCCGTGCGCGCCCGGACTATACCGGCCGCGTCACCGTTCCAATCCTGTGGGATCGGGAGAAGGGGACCATCGTCAACAACGAATCATCGGAGATCATCCGCATGCTCAACTCGGCGTTCAACACCGTGGGCGCCACCGGACCTGATTTCTATCCCGACGAACTCGCCTCCGAGATCGACGCGGTCAACGACTTCGTCTATCCGAACATCAACAACGGTGTCTACCGTGCAGGATTCGCCACGACTCAGGATGCCTATGAGGAGGCGGTCACCGCTCTGTTCGACGCACTGGACACGCTCGAGGAACGACTTGGTGGCCAGCGATACCTTGCGGGCGACCGCATCACCGAGGCCGACTGGCGTCTCTTCACCACGCTTTTGCGGTTCGATCCGGTCTACGTGGGCCACTTCAAGTGCAACATCCGTCGGATTTCGGATTACCCAAACCTCTGGGGTTTTACCCGCGAGCTTTATCAGATACCGGGCGTGTCCGACACGGTGAACATGGACCACATCAAGAAGCACTACTACGCCAGCCATGCCACCATCAATCCGACCGGCGTGGTCCCGCTGGGTCCCGATATCGACTTCACCATCCCGCACGGCCGCGGCTGATTCGACCGGTCCTCCAACCCGGATGCTGGATACCCCACCCACCCCGGGGAGAATGGTGAAACTTGGGAGGGTGGGGCATCAAGTCTGCGCGCATTGGTGTCACCGAGCGGTTCCGACGGGCTCAGAATGATGTCCGATTGAGTCCGGTCCGGTTCCATGGCTCCCAGCAGGGGGTCACGTCATTGGACTCAGAGGCGCCCCCACCTCTCCTTCACTCCTTCCCCACCTTCCCACCTTCCCCACCTTCCCGCCTTCCCATCTTCCCGCCTTTCCACCATTCAGGTGACCGGCACCCCGAACAGCGAGGGTTGTCGGAATATCCCGGTGCCCGGGACCGCTGATACAGGCATCGACAAAGGAACCGTCATGCCACAAGCGGAGGCCACAGCCAACACACAGAGGGTCCGTATCGAGTACGGCTCCCGATCCCCGGGACATCCGGCCCTGGAACGGGAAAAGGTGATCCAGGACCTCCTGCGACCCCTACCGTCCATCAACAGCAAGTACTTCTATGACGACCGCGGGTCGAGGCTCTTCGAGGAGATCACCACTCTCCCGGAGTACTACCAGACGCGCACGGAGGAAGCCCTGCTTGAGACGATCGCCACCGAGGTTGCAGCTCGCACACCGGCCCGACAGCTCGTGGAATTGGGATCGGGCGCCGGGCGCAAGATCCGCCTCTTGTTGGACGCCATCGCACAGGCCGGTCATCTCGAGGGCTGTGTTCTGCTCGACATCAACCAGACCTTCGTCCTCCTCAGCGCCCAGCGACTCGCAGCCGACTACCCGGAGGCGGAGGTGGTTGGGTGGGTCGGGGATTTTGTTCACGATATTGCAGCCATCGGCTCCGGGCCGGATCGCCTCTTCGTCTTCTTTGCCGGGACCATCGGGAACCTCGACCCGGCGGAACGAACGAGCTTCCTTCGCGATGTCCGCTCGGCTATGGGACCCCGTGACGCCTTCCTGGTCGGTCTCGATCTCGTCAAGGACGTCACGCGGTTGGAGGCGGCCTACAACGATACCGCCGGAGTCACCGCCGACTTCAACCGCAACATCCTGCGCGTGCTCAACCGGTCGTTCGGGACCGACTTCGAGGACGAGACCTTCAAGCACGTTGCGTTCTACGATAACCGGCGGCAGTGGATCGAAATGCGATTGAGGGCAACGCAACCGATCAGAGTCCATCTCGGTGGAGGCCGAGAACTCAAACTCGACGCCGGAGGAGAAATCCGTACCGAGATCAGTTGCAAGTTCACCCGTGAGTCCTTCGAACAGTCGTTGGCGGGAAGTGGACTGAGGCTATCCCAGTGGTTCTCCGACCCGAACGATCTCTTCGCCCTGGCGCTGATTCGCCCGGATGCCTCGGATGTCTGACGCCCAAGGTCGCAGCCTCGATCCTCAAACCGCGCGACCCCCGAGGCGCGCCATCGAGGACCGTCTCCGACAGATGTGGCGACGATCGGACGAGATCTTCCATATCGTAAAGCCACAGGCATTCCACGAGCAGCCCATCTCCTTGCGACACCCTGTGATCTTCTACCTCGGCCATCTGCCTGCCTTTGCCTGGAATCAAGTCTGCCGGGGCATGCTGAACCAGCCGTCCTTTCACCCCCAGTTCGACGATCTATTCGAACGCGGGATCGATCCCACCGGGGTCGACAACCACGAGTCCGAGAACAACTGGCCGTCGACGGCAGAGGTCGCAGATTACCGTGACCGCATCCGAGAATCGCTGCTGGAATCGGTGGGGGCCATTCGGTCACTCGCCGAGTCCAACATCCTGGCCACGAACGACCGAATCTTCGAGGTCGTGATCGAGCACGAAATGATGCACCAGGAAACCCTGCAGTACATGTTCCAACAATTGCCTTTTCGCGCGAAGCGCCGTCCTGACGACTTGCCGCCTCTCGTTTTCCACGGGGCGGCCGGCGACGAGCGTATTCCCGTCGGTGGCGGACCGGTCCACCTCGGTGCGAACTTCGACGAGATTCCATTCGGGTGGGACAACGAGTTCCCCGTCCACTGCATTGAGGTGGACGATTTCACCATCGACAGAAACCCGGTCCGCATTTCCCGGTATCTGGAGTTCATGGACGACGACGGTTACGGACGACCGGAACTGTGGGCCAGCGATGACTGGGCGTGGCGCACTCGACTCGAGATCAACTGCCCGAGCTTATGGGCACTGCGCGACGGCGAGTGGTTCTACGACACGCTCTTCGAAAGTGTCCCGCTTGACGAGGCTGCGGACTGGCCGGTATACGTCAGCCTGGCCGAAGCTCGCGCCTTCTGTCGTTGGAGCGGCGCCAGACTGCCCACCGAGGCCGAAGTCCACCGCGCCGCCTACACGACTCCCGAGGGATCTGTCCGCCCCTTCCCCTGGGGCCATGACCCACCGTCCATCAAACACGGAAACTTCAACCTTTCCCACTGGGCTCCGACACCCGTCGGGGCGTTCCCGATGGGCGACTCTGCCTGGGGTGTGTCCGAGCTGGTCGGCAACGGCTGGGAGTGGACCTCGTCTCCCTTCGCACCCTTGCCAGGATTCAAGGCCTACATCCCCAGCTATCCCGGATACTCGTCGGACTTCTTCGACAACCGGCACTTCGTCATGTTGGGGGCGTCGTGGGCCACCCCGGCCGGGCTGATCCGGAGGAGCTTCCGCAACTGGTTCCAGGATCATTACCCCTTCGTCTTTGCCGGCTTTCGGTGCGTGAGACCCTGATGGAAATATTCGACTCGACAGCCCACGATCGGAGAAGACCCGATGACCCCTACAACGATTTTCCAGTGGAATGAACTCGAGGACCGAGTACCGGCACATGCACTGGTGGAGAATGTGGACTTGGCGGTGGTCCGGCATGACGACACGGTGTCGGTGCTCTACGGGCGCTGCCTCCACCGCGGGGCATTGCTGGCGGACGGTCACGTGGACGGTCCAAATCTGATCTGCGGCGTTCACGGCTGGGACTATCGGTTTGACACCGGGGTCAGCGAGTACAACAACGAGGAACGGCTGAAGAAATTCACCGCCTGGGTCGAGGATGATCAGGTCTTTGTTGATTCGGATGAGATTGCGGCCTGGGAGCTCGAAAATCCCCAACCGTTTCGTCGTGACAAGTATCAGGGCGCGTACGCGGACATCCACGGAACCACCGACGAACCCCACGTCAATCTGATCCACGATCTTGCCGGGCACGGTCTCGACCGCGTCGGACACCACGGGCCCATGGCCGCCATGGGCGTCGAACGAAGCCGGTTGCCGGGCTGGGATGACATCCAGATCCTGACCGCTCAACTGGCACGCCTCCCACTTCTCGATGACGAAGAGGTCGACGTCGGGCTCGTCATCGGTCCCGGCTCCGCCAAACCTCTTCATCTCGAAATTCCACTCTTTGTCTCGGACATGAGCTTCGGCGCCTTGTCCGAGGAGGCCAAGGTGGCGCTCGCCCGTGGCGCCGAACTCTCCGGGACGGCGATCTGCTCCGGTGAGGGCGGCATGCTACCCGAAGAGCAACAGGCCAATGAGCGGTACATGTACGAGCTGGCATCGGCGCGATTCGGTTTCTCCTGGGAAGGGGTTGGGCGGGTTCAGGCCTTTCATTTCAAGGGGGGCCAGGCCGCCAAGACCGGAACCGGCGGTCACCTCCCGGGCGACAAGGTCACCGCCAAGATCGCCGCGGTTCGGGGCCTCGAGGTCGGTCAGGCTGCGATCTCCCCCGCACGCTTCCCCGACTGGACATCGCTCGCGGACTACCAAGCGTTCGCCGATGAGGTTCGCTCGCGAACCGGCGGTATCCCCATCGGTTTCAAACTGTCCGCCCAGCACGTCGAAAATGACATCGACGCCGCCCTCTCGGTGGGCGTCGACTACATCATTCTCGACGGCCGCGGCGGCGGTACGGGTGCGGCACCGCTCCTGTTCCGCGACCACATCTCGGTGCCCACCATCCCCGCCATCGCGCGTGCTCGGCGGCACCTGGATCGATGCGGCCGTGGCGACGTCACGCTGATCGCAACCGGAGGGCTTCGTACCCCGGCCGACTTCGTCAAGGCCATGGCCCTCGGCGCGGACGGCGTCGCCCTGGCGAACTCCGCCATCCAGGCCATCGGTTGCCTCGGCATGCGCGCCTGCCACACCAACAACTGTCCGGTGGGCATCGCGACCCAGAACCCCGACTTGCGCCAGCGGCTCGTTGTGGATCAAGCCGCACAGCGGTTGGCAAGGTTTTTGGGTGCGGCCGTCGATCTCATGAAGATCCTCGCGCGAGCGTGTGGCCATCGATCGTTGAGCGAGTTCTCGATCGACGACCTCACGACATTTGACCCCAACATGGCGCGCCTGGCCGGTGTGTCCTACGCCGGGCTCGGCTCGAGCGCCGTTGACGGTTGACGGAGAAAGGCCCAAATACATGACCGAAGACTCACACACGTGGTATCGCGTCGCCGAGCTCGACGAGTTACCCGAGGGACGGGTCATGACCGTCGTCGCGGGTGACGCGACCCTGGCCCTGACCCGTGTCGACGGCACCTACGCCGCCCTCGACAACGCCTGTCCCCACCAGGGTGGTCCGCTCGGGGAAGGTTCTATCGAAAACGGCTGGTTGCGCTGTCCGTGGCACGGCTGGGATTTTCACCCCTGCACCGGGAAGTCACCCGGTGAGTTCGAAGACGGCGTTGCCACCCACCCTGTCGAAGTCAGGGATGACGGAATCTATGTCGGAATCGTCGCGACCACAGACCGGGCACGAACGGTCTCTGACGTGATGGTCGAAACGATGGTGAATTGGGGGGTGACCCACGTCTTTGGCATGGTGGGTCACTCAAACCTCGGCCTTGCCGACGCGATTCGCGTGCAGACGGACGCCGGCGCAATGACCTATATCGGGATTCGCCACGAGGGCGCGGCGGCGTTTGCCGCCTCCGCGTTCGGCAAGCTCACCGGCCGGCCGGCGGCCTGCCTCTCCATCGCCGGTCCGGGCGCCACCAATCTGATGACGGGCCTGTGGGACGCCAAGGTCGACCGAGCTCCGGTACTCGCGCTCACCGGCCAGGTGAACACACAGGTCTTGGGACCAGGCGCCTTCCAGGAACTCGACCTGGCAGCGGCCTTCGCTCCGGTGGCGGCATGGAGTCAGACGGTGCTCCAGACCAGCCGGCACGCCGAACTGATGTCGCTGGCCCTCAAGCACGCCAATCAGCAGCGCGACGTGGCCCACCTCATCTTCCCGGACGAAGTGCAGGTTGTGGCCTCCGAGGAAGACTCCGCCGGGCCCGAAGGCCGGCTGACCCCGCTGGACACCGCCCCACCAGAGTCCTCTCTGGACGAAGCCGCGCACAGGATTCGCGAGGCTTCGCGACCGGTCATCATCGTCGGTTACGGCGCCCGTGGCCAGATGGACGAGGTCGTTGCCCTTGCGGAACGGTTGCGGGCGCCGGTCATCACCACCTTCAAGGGCAAGGGACTGATCTCGGACCGCCACCCGCTGGGCTGCGGCGTGCTGGGCCGCAGCGGCACACCCATCGCCTCCTGGTTCATGAACGAGGCCGACCTGCTGGTGGTCTTTGGCGCGTCGTTCTCCAACCACACCGGGATCACCCCGAAGAAGCCCACGATCCATGTCGACTGCGATCCACTCGCCCTGGGTCGAATGCACGCGGTGGACGTCCCGGTATTGGGTCACATAGGGGTGACGGCGCGACGGCTGGCCGACCGCCTCGGCGAGGAAGTTGCCGCTGTGGATCAGCGGCCCGAGATCGCCGAACGATGGCGGCTCTGGCGGGCGGAGAAGACGAGTCGGATGCAGGACGATCGAAGCGGTGGGATCAACTCGGCCTCGGTCTTCGACGCCATGACCCGGCTTGTGCCTCCCGATGCGGTGATTGCGGTGGACGTGGGCAACAACACCTACTCCTTCGGCCGTTACTTCGAGTGCGCCCAACAGTCGGTCCTCATGTCGGGTTACCTGGGATCCATCGGATTCGGGTATCCGGCGGCCATCGGAGCATGGGCCGCCGCACCGGGCCGCAAGATCGTGGCGGTGACCGGAGACGGCGGCTTCGGCCAGTACATGGGCGAGCTGACCACCGCCGTCAAGTACGAAATGGACATCACCCACCTCCTGCTCAATAATTCGGAACTCGGCAAGATCTCGAAGGAGCAGCGGAGCGGCCACTTCCCGGTGTGGCAGACGTCACTGGTCAACCCGGATTTCGCGGCATTTGCCTCGAACTGCGGTGCCATGGGGATTCGGGTCGAAAACGTGGGAGAGCTCGACGGAGCCATCGAACGGGCGCTGTCACACAAAGGGCCCTCGATGGTCGAGGTCATCACCGACCCCGCTCTCGTGTGATTGATCGAGGAGAGGCCACTGATGTGCACCGTGACCCTGTTCCGTTCCGCCGATCGGCTCCTGGTCACCATGAACCGGGACGAACGGCGCAACCGATCGGAGGAGCAGCCGCCCCGCCGCGCCGGTGGCCAAGGGATGCCGGATTGGATTGGGCCGGCTGACGGAGACACCGGCGGCACGTGGTTCGGCGCCAACGACCGTGGCATGGTGGCCTGTCTGCTCAACGCCTACGCACCCGGGGACCTGGAACTCCTCGGCAGGAACGACGTGCCGAGTCGCGGCGGGATCATCCCCGAACTTCTCCTCCGCGCCCCGACCGAGGCGAGAAATTGGCTCGATTCCGACTTCGACCCCAGTCCGTACCCATCGTTCACCCTCCTGCTGGCCACGGCGGGAACCACCGACGTGTACTCGTGGAGGCTGGACACGGGGATTGCGAAGATGGCTCTCGAGGATGGTTGGTCGATGGTGACCTCTTCATGGTGGCGGACCGCCGAGGTGGTCGAGTGGCGGCGCGAGCAGTTCAAGAGGTGGTGCGACGAGGGTGGGCCGGAGGACAACGGCGTTCCGTCCTTCAATCTCCTCGAGGTTCCGGACCGCCGGCAGTGGTCGCCGATGATGACCCGATCATTCTCCATCACTAGGAGTCTCACCCAGGCCGAACTGGCCTCAGGCCGTTCCGACCTCCGCGTTCGATACTGGCGTCGTGATGGCGAATGCCCAATCGATCCCACGCATCCAACAGCGGTGGAGACGATCGATCTCGCCGAGCCTCTCGTGCTCCTCTGATCTTTGCTTTCGGGGGAGTCCTTCTGCCTCCGAACCTGTCCTCATCCTGCCTGGGTCCCCGCCGCAGATGCACCATTCGGGATTCCATCGTTCCGCCACCCGGGACCTTGCAAGGATATCCACGACGAGACCTCATGGGCGGCGGCAAGGCCGCTGAGCACCGCGCCTTCGACCCTCGGCCCGCCACACCAGTCACCGAACGCGACAATCCCACGAAGGGGATCTGCGACGCACGCTGTCGCCAACGGTTCCTCCGGCAGGGCGAATCGCCAGCAGTGGGCCGCCAGGTGGACGGGCGAGGGCGGCTTCACTCCAACAGCATCCGCAAAGGCGTTCATCATGGCGATCTCGATCGCGCCTGGGGGGTCGTCGATGTGAGATCGAGACCACTGGGGATTGGCGTGCAACACCCATGCGTCCCCAGCGTCGAGCCGGTTCGGCTTGCTCGAGTCTCGCGCGACCCATGCCAGGGGCCCTTCACGCACGAAGGCGGCGTCAAATGGGAGATCCAGTGAATCCTCGAAGGCAACCATCACCGCCCAGCACGGCGACATCGGCACGCTCTCCGCACGGGCTGCGACATCGGGTGCCGCAGATTCAAGCAGCGCAGCCGTCTGTGGCGCCGGAGCGGAAACCACCACCGCGTCGAACACCCCCAACGCGGCTCCATCGTCAGCGATCAAACGCCATCGATCGTCCTCCGGCAGAACCTCCACAACCCGGGTGTTGTAGATGACCCTGAGGCCGTTGGTTAGATGGCGGGCGATCGCGTTCATACCGGGCACACCCACGAGCCGCTCCACGCCGTCGTCCTGAGCCGTGGAGGATCCGCGGCTGACAACAGCAATGCGACCTTGCCAAGGAGCGACGAGACCAACGGCTCGCCATGACTCCACCAGCTGACGAAACCTCACATCCCGAACCGTGAAGTACTGAGCACCGTGGTCGAAATGCAGGACACCCTCACGGCGAGTCGATGTCCTTCCGCCAGGGCCTCTGGCCTTCTCGAAGACTTCGACACGGTGGCCATGGTGGCTCAGCGTTCGCGCGCACATCAGACCCGAGAGTCCGGCACCCACCACGCCAATGGTCGCCGGACGTTCCCCCATGGCAACTTTGCTGCCCATTGCGCGATTTCTCATCAGCCTTCACCTCCGCACCATCGTTACGGGAGGGCTAACGCACCGGAGGTCGCAAACCGTCCCGGCCCGCCAATTCACCGTGAGAATTCCCCGAATCCCGTCGTTGATCGATCTCGGGTCGGGACGGCAGGTGCTCGACCGTTACACGATTGAGGCGGTGACCAGGGCGACGGCCATGACGACGTTGGTGGCCAGGTTCCAGACCACGTTCGCCCCCAGCGCCGGGACTGGCACCGGGTCATGGGGATCGCTGAACACCCAAGACAGGGGTTTGGCCAGCAGCAGCGACGGCAAAATGACAGCCAGACACAGGGCAGGGAGACGATTCGTCAGCACCGAGATGACAACGGATAGCGGGGTCGCAAGGGCCGCCGCTGCGTACAACCACGCCGCGGTCCGCCGGCCAAACAGTATCACCAGGTTCTTGCGGCCGCCCTCACGGTCGGCGGGTTCGTCGGGAAACTCGTTGAGCAGCAGGAGATTGAAGGTCATGAGGGTCGCCGGGATCGCGGCGGCCACAGCCGCATCGCTGATCCGGCCGGTGTTCACAAGGGCGGTACCCACCACCGGCAGCCCTCCCAGACCGAGCCCGGCCGCCAACTCGCCGACTCCGAGCCGCGCGAGCACGTCGGTGTAGGCGAGCACGCACACACCACCAACGATCAGAATCGGGATGACCGCCGGGCCGATGACTGACAGAAAGTACATCCCGACCGCGAGACCGACGGCGGAGCACACGATACCGAAGATCAACGCGCCCCGCAGGCTCATTCCACCGCCCGGCAGCGTGCCGCTGCCGCCGGAGAACGGCGTCCTTTCGGTGGCAAGGTCGATACCGGTCCGCATGTCACTCCACTCGTTGAAGATGTTCACCGCCATGTGGAGAGCCACCAGACCCACGAGCGCCACGGCGGTCCGGATCCAGGAGAAGGCACCGTCATAGACTGCAGCTCCGGCTCCGGCGGCAATCAAAGTGACCGGCAATAGCAGGAAAGGTGCACGAGCGACACCGGCATAGGCCTTGAGTTTCGGCATGCCGAGAGTATATCGCCCACCAACCCTTCCTATCGTGCTCGAGGGGCTGGATTCAACCATGAATCTGAGTCATGATTGAATGGATGGCCGATCTCGGGTCCCATTGCCGAATTGTGCTGCCGATCGTCGTCGGCGTCCTGATGTTGCAGGGCATTGTCGGTCTGGTGCCGCACCAGCACGACGTGGCGACGGTCCGCACCGTCGCAGGGCTGGCCGACCACTGGTGCAGCCGAGACGCCGCCGAGGTTTTTCCGGTGGCCGAGGTGCATGTCCCGGCCCCATGCCTGGCCTGCCTTGTACCGGCGCCCGCATTTGATCGAACGGTCACGCTTCCAGCCACCGCCACCGGACCTTCGGAATTCGACGAGCCGTCATTGTCCGACAAACCCTCCTCACCAGCCCGCCACTGGCGGCGTCAGCTTCGAGCACCGCCCTTCCACGCCTGAGATCTGAAGTCTCTCGCGCACGGATCGCTTGGCGACCGGACTGATTCCGGCGCAGGCCTATTGGAGGGTTGACATGAGGAACACCACCGTCAACGCAGCGGTCATCACCATGATCCTGTTGGCGAGCATTCCTGCCGGTGCCACCGACCATCTCGAGTTGGCCGGGACCGTTGTCTCGGCTGGAGGGAACCCGGTTCCCGACGCCACGGTATCGCTCCCGGAGCTTCGACGAGATACGACCACCGACACCGACGGACGATTTAAATTTTCCGATCTCTCCCCGGGCGAGTTCCTGCTGGCTGTGGACAGCCCACGCTTCGGTGGAGCCGTTCGGCGGATCACCGTCAGCGAGGATGAGGGTCAGGAGATTCGGATCGAGCTCGATCAGCGGGTCCATGCCGAGGGCATCACCGTCACCGCAACCGGCGCCGCCCGAGGTCTCGACGAGGTGGTGAATCCGGTGGGAATCCTCGCTGGCGTGGACCTCCTGCTCCGGCAGCAATCCACCCTCGGCGAGACCCTGGCGCAGCAACCCGGCGTTTCAGCCACGACCTACGGTCAGGGATCCAGCCGTCCGGTGATCCGAGGCCTCGGAGAAGACCGGATTCGGATCTTGGAGAATGGTCTCGACACCGGGGACGTCTCGTCCATCGGACCGGACCACGCGGTGGCCATGGACCCACTGGCCGCCGAACAGGTGGAGGTGGTACGCGGTCCGGCGGCCCTTCTGTGGGGCGCCAACGCAATCGGTGGCGTGGTCAACGTCATCGATGGGCGGGTTCCGGATCGGCCGGCCGCCGACCCTGCCACCGGCGTGGTCCAGCTCGAATACGGCACCAACGCCGACAAGATCGCCGGTGCCGCGAAGCTCGACGGCGGTAGGGGACGATACGCGTGGCACCTGGACCTGTATGCCCGTGACCAGGACGATTACTCAAGTCCCGCGCCGCGCCCGGTGGGCGAGGACCACCACAACGGGGACGAGGAGGAACACGAGGAGGAGTTCGAAACAGGAACGGTGGAGAATTCATGGGCCCGGGCCAAAGGCGCGACTGTCGGCGGCTCATACGTCACCGACCGTGGGTTCATCGGCATCGCCTTCGGTGGCTATGACACCGAGTACGGCATCCCCGGCCACCACCATCACCACGGCGACGAGTCCGAAGAAGCGCTCTTGGCACATCTCGATGACGAGCCGGGGCACGAAGCGGAAGGCAGCGGGGTTCACTCCGAGATGGAACAGAGGCGGGTCGACCTCCACGGCCAGTTGGACGACCCATTCACTGGATTTTCGGCATTGCGCCTGAGCGCCGGCTGGCGGGATTACAACCACGAGGAGATCGAGGGTGATGCGCTCGGTACCCGGTTTGAAAACCGCTGGAATGAGGCCCGGCTCGATGCGATGAATACACCGTGGGGCACATTCACCGGGACCCTGGGTCTGCACTGGATCAATCGAAACTTTGGCGCCTTCGGTGAGGAGGCCTTTGTGGAACCCACCGACACCACCCGTCTCGGCGCCTACATCTTCCAGCAGTCGTCACCCGATCCCGTGGGTGTCCAGTTCGGTCTCAGGTTCGATACTCAGGATTCGCGGAGTTCGGATCCTGATCTCCCGGACCGAACCTTTGACACCTTCTCGGTCTCGGCCGGCCTGGTAGTGGAGGTCTCCGATTTCTGGGGCTTCACCGTCAGCCTCAACCGACCCGAGCGGGCCCCCACCCCGGAAGAGCTCTACGCCGACGGGCCGCACGCCGCCACTTTTGCCTACGAGATCGGCGATCCGAACCTGATTCCCGAAGTGGGCAAGGGTGTGGAGACCACCGTGCGCACCACCTACGATCGTATCGAGGCGACGTTGTCGGCTTTTGCCACCCTGTACGACAACTTCATATATCTCGCCGACACCGGTGAGGAGATCGACGGCTTCGACGTGATGCAATTCAGCCAGGCCAACGCAGAGTTCTACGGATTCGAGCTGCACGGCCACGTGGAGTTGCTCCACGGCGCCAACTCGCATCTTCACCTGGGCTTCGCCTACGACCAGGTTCGGGCGTCTTTCCGCACGACGGAGGGAAACCCGCTCCCAAGGATCCCCCCCCGACGAGCCAAGCTCGCGCTCGTCTACATCAGTCAGCGGTGGGACGCGCGGCTGGAAGGCTGGTGGGTGGACGACCAGACGCGGGTCGCAGAGCATGAGCTGCCGACCCCAGGCTACGAGATGCTCAACGCCAACCTGAGCTACAAAATCTTCGCCGGCCAGCTCATGCACGAGTTCATCGTCCGGGGACGGAACCTGACCGACGAGCCGGCGTACAACCACGTGTCGTTTATCACGTACCAGGCACCCCTGCCCGGCAGGGATATCTCGCTGATCTACCGGTTGGTGTTCTAGCCGCCACCCACCCGGTGTAATAGGTGTAGAAGGTGTAGTGAGTGTAGAAATCACAACTCTCGAGCCCGTTCCCGAACCGTGTCAGGGTTCAGGGTTACTGCACCGCTCCGCGGCTTGTGACTCACCGTCGGCAGTCGGCAGTCGGCAGTCGGCAGTCGGCAGTCGGCAGTCGGCAGTCGGCAGTCGGCGGCAAAAGGGTTCGCCACCCCTTCGTCCTGTCAAGCCTTCGACGAACCGATGCTCTCAAAGCGCTCCCCGTGGTTGCCCGGTATGACGTTGTGCGGCCCCTCCCCCGAGTGACAACGCGTCGACCTCGATCGCACAACGTCAAACCCGGCACGCCCGCCCATCGCGCCCAGCCGAAGGCTCACGGGTTGCGGGTTGGGTTTCCCAGCGCGATGGGATCACCAACTCGAAATCCGTAACTTGCGATCAGCTCTCCAGAGGGAGCTCAAATTCGCCGGAACGCCGGCCGTCGTCGGGTTCCACCTTGACCAGCACGTCCTGTACCTTGGAACCCTCATAGATCAGCGCGCGCTTGACCGCCTCACCAATGCTGTGACCCTGTTCCACGCTGAGAGCGGGATCGACGACGACGTGCAGGTCCACGGCCAGCTTTGACCCCACATATCGGGTCCGTAGCGAATGGGCGCCACGGACCCCTTCGACCGACAGAGCAATCTCCTCCAGGTGTTGCCGTTCGTCGGCAGGAGCTGCGGTGTCCACGAGTTGGGACAGGGCGGGTGCGACAATCCTCCAGGCGGCATAGAGAATGAACACACACACCGCCAAGGCACCGAGCCGATCCACGAAGGCGAGCCGCGGATTGATCACCGCCATGGCAACCGCGATGGCGGCTGGGATCGAGCTCAGCGCGTCGGAGCGGTGGTGCCAGGCGTTGGCCACGAGGGCCGGCGAATCCAACCGTCTCCCTTCGGCCGCCGTCCACCGATAGAGGACTTCCTTGAACACGATGGACACAAGCGCCGCTCCCAGTGCGATCGCGGTTGGAGCAACACCATCCGGATAACGGCCGCCGTTAATGGCATCCCATGCCAGACCCACCGCGACGACCGCGAGGAACAGACCGATGACCACCGTAACCAAAGTCTCGATTCTCTGGTGTCCGTGAGGGTGGTCCTCATCAGCCGGCTTGGTCCAAAAATGCACCCCGGCGATGACGGCGAAGTCGGTGACCACGTCGGACAGGCTGTGGACCGCATCGGCCACAACGGCATGGCTGTGACCGACGATACCGGCGGCCATCTTCAACGCCGCCAACAAGAGGTTGACCGATCAACCCCACCCATCCCACGTGCCGTACCTGGGCCGCGGTCGATTTGGCCCCACCTTGCTCCATGGTGGTATGGTATCGAAAAATATGATTCTTTGTAAAGGGTCAATCTCATCTTGAGACGATATTTCGCATAATCGCAGGGATAGAAAATTTGAAATTCGAAATTCGAAATTCGATGGTGCGAAACAGACCGTTCGCCGCCGCTGCAATTGGCGCACTCGGTCGTCTTTCGGGATTCGGTTTTCCGGTCTGTCCCGTCCTACTCCACATCATCCAAGCGTCGGGCCACCTCGACCCTGTCACCCACCCGGAGAGTCCCCGTGCCATCGTGAATCAGGTTCTGACCGAAGAGCACGTTCCGACCAATCCGCCGATAGGTCGCAAGGGTCCGCAGCGGCTCGCGTTCCCGAACGCCGGTGGTCTGGTCCGTGGTTGTGATCACGCACCGAGCGCACGGTTTGACAACGCGAAAACCCACCTCGCCCACCGTCAAGTGGAGCCAATCGTCCTCGCCGTGCGCCGCGCAGCCCTCGACCACGATGTTGGGTCGAAACCGGTCCATAGGCACGGGTTCATCGAGCCGACTGTTCAGCTCATCGAGCGAGCCCTGCGAGATGAGCAGGAACGGGAATCCATCCGCGAATCCGACCCGGTCGCCTTGATCGCCATAACCGGGGTCCACCGGGCGGACGGTGGAAGGGGGCAGCCAGACCAACTGGCAGGGCGTATCCAGGAAATCGGTGAACCATTCCGCGACCTTCGGACCGGCTGTGACTGAGCGGCAGTCATCCCTCCAGATCGTTACCAAATGACTCGCCGCCTCCGGACCCGGAGTATCGACCACCAGCTCTGCCATGCCGTCGGTCTGAACTCGCAGCCCTCCGTCTGAGACGGCCACCGACACTCGAGCCAGGGTCGGCCAGTCCCTTTGCGTCATGAACACGCCGTGACGATCCACAACCAACCACTGGCGATCGTTGGCAAAGCCGGTGGCGGCCACCTCGGCTTCATTGAGAAAGATCCCCCGGCAGGACTTGACTGGATAGATGAATAGACCGCTGACTCGAATCATTGGGACATGATCGCATAGGAGGGTGTGGAGGGTGTAGACCGCCCGGCCACCCTCCCGGTGTGGGGGAACGCCAACGTTCAACTTTCAACTTTCAACGTTTAACGCTATACCTGCCCCATCCATCTTACGGTTCTTTATAGCGCAGCCGTCCCGGCTGCATTAATTGCCTCGATTGACCGCGGAAAAGCAGGCCAGAGGCCTACACCACAATCGTCGACATCAGGTCTGGCCCAAGCAGTGTCGTTGTCCTACATCCGATCCACGGCGCCGTCGGTCGTGGTGCGCGCCGGGTAGCACCCAAGGACCCGCAGATACGGACACTCACGACGCAGCTCGGCCAATGCCAGCTGTGCGGGCTCCGAACCCAGCGATCCCTCGATATCGACATAGAACAAATACTCCCAGGGCCTCTGCGGAACCGGGCGGGACTCCAGTTTGGAAAGACTGAGGCCGTGTTCGGCCAGAAGGTTGAGGCTCTGCGCCAGCGCTCCCTGGTGGTGGCGGGTGGTGAAGACCAGCGAGATCTTGGCCGGAATCCTCGGATCCACATCGATCTCGAAACCGGAGATCACCACGAACCGCGTCCAGTTTTCCTTTTGGTCGGCGATGTCCTCGGCCAAAATCTGGAGACCGAGAAGCTCTCCGGCCTCCTTGGAGGCGATGGCTGCCTGGCTCGGATCGCCTCCCTCGGCCACCGTTCTGGCGGCGGCGGCGGTGTCGTTGAAGGCCACCTGGCCCACCCCGGGATGGCTCGCCAGGAAGCGCGCACACTGGATCAAGGCCTGCGGGTGGGACATGATGCGGTCCAGCTCGCCAATCCGGCTCCCCTCCAGCCCCAGCAGGCAGTGGCGGACCCTGAGTAACTCCTCGCCGACGATGCCGAGTTCGGTCGCTCGCAGCAGGTCGTAGGTCTGGTTGATGGAGCCGGCGGTGGTGTTCTCGATGGGCAGGACCGCATAACCCGCCTCGCCCGACTCCACCGCCCGCAGCGCCTCGGCAAACGAACCCTTGCCCAGGAACTCCATCTCGGACGACCGGGTGGCGAAGTACTTGCGGGCCGCCATGAAGCTGTAGGATCCGCCCTCGCCCTGAAAGGCGACTCGGTCAGCAGCTCGAGCCGAGCGCTCCACCCGCTCCCTTTTGAGCAGCGCCTCCTCTTGGGCCTTGAGCGACATGGCAATGACCTCGCGGAAGATCTCCTGGATCCGGAACGGATCGAGACCGAGCTCCCGGGCCCAGCCCTCGATCCTGTTGAGCATCTCGGACTCACGGTCGTGATCCCTCAGAAACGTCAATCCCTCCGCCTTGACCTTGGCGATCCCCGCCACCGTCTCCAGCCGTTCCTGCAAAGTTTCCACCAGACGTCGGTCGACGCTGTCCAGCCGTGCGCGAAGTTCGTCGAGCTCATCCATGGCCGCGCATTGTACCCCCGGGGGGAGCCGACCGGCGATATACTGGGCACGCAGTGTTTGGATTCGACGAATCGACCGCCTTCTTCATCATCGGCCTCGGTGTGGCCGCGGCTGTGGCGCTGATCATCTTCGCCAGTCGCAGGGCAGGACAGAAGCGACTCGAGCAGCTCGGACCCGCCTTTGAGCTGGGCACCGCCAAGCTGCCGGGCGGACTGTCCGCAAGCGTCGAGGGAATCTACCTGGGCTACACCTGTCGTTACGCCATTGAGCAAC
Organism: uncultured Holophagae bacterium; assembly: GCA_963797055.1. GTDB lineage: Bacteria > Acidobacteriota > Thermoanaerobaculia > Thermoanaerobaculales > Sulfomarinibacteraceae > FEB-10. Next base: position 6,240 of record CAWCOD010000013.1, on the reverse strand, counting down.
GCTCACAATACTCCCCGGGCGGCGCGACCCTGCGCGTCGGAGCAGCCAGCCCCTTGCACTGGAATGCGTCGAAGGCCGACATGGGTTCGCGGCTGATGACAAACCTCGGCATCCTCAAGGACGTGGAGATCGGCGATGCCGAGCTGGACGAGCTGCTTCGTTTCTCGGGCAGCGACCGGACGAGTCTGTTGACGGTCTTCGGCCAGACCCGCACCCGAGAGGCCCTCCGCGAGCTGGTCCGGTCCGAGAACTTCGCATCAATTGTGGTCCGCGACCGACGCTCGGAGATCAAGTGGGCGCCACGCCACCCCGAGCTTGATGAAGATCCCGACGCCGTCCGCCTACGGCTGGCCCAGGCCACCGATGTGTTGGCCGCCTGCAGTTATCCACCCACGATGAGTTGATCCCGGACGGTCGATTCCGAAGCGGCGTCGTTTCGTACTATTCTGCGACCGAGTCTAAAAATTCAATATTCAACCAAAACAACCGAAAGGACCGGATGATGCGATTCATGATGAAAGTGGTCATGGACACCGATACCTTTAACGAGCTCGCCCGGCAGGGAGAGGCCAGTGCAACGCTCGAGAGCATACTCTCAGAGCAGAAACCCGAGGCGGCCTACTTTGTCGCCGAGTACGGCCAGCGGGCAGCTATCCTCTTCGTCAATTTCGACGACCCCAGCGATCTGGCGCGGATGGCCGAGCCGTGGTACATGGGCTTCAACGCCTCCATCGAGATCCAGCCCGCCATGACCGCCGAGGATGTGGCCAAGGCCGGTGGTCACATCGCAGGCGCCGCCGAGCAGTTCAGCGGCTAGCGGAAACAGGCGGGCGTCAGATGAGGTAGAGGGTTGTGCGTAGGGTTTCGTAGACACCAACGGCGATGAATACCAGGGCGGTGATACGCCGGGCCCACTTCTCGAATGTGGTGAGCCTGTCGAAGGCGGTCCCCACCCATCCGGCGCCGAGGGCAATGAAAACCGAGAAGACCACCACCGGCAACCCGGTGCCCAGTCCGTACACCGCCGGCATCAATATGGGCGACCGCTGCTCGGTTGCCATGGGGATCAAGGAGCCGAAAAACAGGGCCGCTGACACCGGGCAGAAGGCCAGGGCCAGGGCGGCGCCAAGCGGCAGGGCACCCCAGACACCCGCCCGGTCCACCCTCCGCTGCATCGCCTCGCTGATTCCGAAGCCCTTGATGTCCAGGCTGAACACCCCGAGCAGGAGGAGTCCGACGACGATCAACAGCGGGCCGAGCAGTCGGCTGAACGTACCCTGGAGAAAAGTCGAGGCCGCCACGACGGACATCAGACTCCACACGGCGGCCGCCCCGAGCACCACATAGGCCACAATCCGACCAACGCTGTAGAGGATGCCGGCCAGAAGCGCGGTACCGGGTTTGCCCACATGGCGACCGACGTAGGACACGGCGGCAATATTTGTCGCCAGCGGGCACGGACTGATCGATGTCAGAATTCCGAGCCACAGGGCCGAGAGGACCCCCACTTCGCCTGGGTCCATCATCCCTCCTGGAGGAATTCCGACGTGGCCTCCTGAACGTAGGTCAGATACCCTGCCTTGTCGCCAACCAATTTCCAGATCAGCTTCAGGTCCTGCCAGCGGGTCATTTCGCCATCGGCATACTCCACCAGAACCAGGGCCCTTGTGACGAGCTCGAAATCGGTGACAAAGTGCTCGTTTTCGGGCTCGTCCACGTTCACGGCGCGCCACTCGAGACGGCCCGACGCGATCTCCTCGGAGAACCCATCCTCGAGTGCCTCCTTCGAGTAGGCCTCGAGCTTGCGGCAGGTGGCGCAGCGGACGTTGCCGTAGAAATAGTAGGCCACGACCTGGTCCGTTTCGGACCGGTCAACGGTCGCCGCAGCTTGATCCTCCTCGGCTGCGCCAGCAATCATCACTCCAGTCGCAATCAGTAGAACCACCAGGACACCAAACACGAGTCGTTTGTTCATCATCCCTCCCCGTCAAGCCAACAGACCCTTGATCTCGTCGAAGGACGGGACCTTGCCCTGGACCTTGAGCTGTCCATCCACCACCAGACCGGGAGTCATCATCAGCCCGTACGTCGGAAAATCCCGAATATCGGTGATCTTCTCGAGGTGGTAGTCAAGACCCAACTCATCGGCAGCTTCCCGGGTCATCTGCGCCAGCTTCTCACAACGCGGACAACCCGGACCCAGCACCTTGATCTCTCTCACATCATCCTCCCTGGGCGAACAACGCCCCGAAAACCACGCCTGAAATCGTCGCCATCACCACGACCAGGACCACAAAGGTCCCGGTCTTCCGCCAGCCGATGACACTCGCGATCACCAGCACGTTGGGCAGCGACAGAGCCGGACCAGCCAACAACAGGGCCAGCGCCGGACCGTTCCCCATCCCGTTGCCCATCAGTCCCTGAAGAATCGGCACCTCGGTGAGGGTGGCGAAGTACATCAGTGCGCCGGCAGCCGCGGCGAACAGCGTCGCTCCGATGGAGTTGCCGCCCACAGCGCCGGCGATCCAGGCCGACGGCACCAGACCCTCGTGGCCGGGTCGTCCGAGGAGCAGACCGGCCAGCAGAACCCCGACCAGCAACAGGGGCAGGATCTGTTTGGCATAGCCCCAGCTCGAGTCGAACCACTCCTCGAGTTCACCGCCACCGGTGGCGGTCAGCACCGCCAGCGCCACGACACCGGCCGCAAACGCCAGCTCCGGGTGCTCCGGCCAGGCCAACGCCAGTCCAGCCACAGTCAACGCCGCCAGAGCCACCTTCCACCACGCCACGCCGAACCAGCGGACGAGGATCACGCCCAACAGACCGGACGCCACGACGGTGAGGGGCCACTTGAGAGCCCAGACGGTGTGCCACAGGCCCGTGGCCTCGTCCGGCTTCGCCCAGTTGGCGAAGACCAACACCGCCACCTGAGTCCCGAAGAAGACCGCGGTGCGCCACAGCGGCCGGGTCGCCTCGGGCACAGGGAGGTTCATGGCAACCGCCTCGCGCTCGGCCTCCGATCGCCGAAACAGCCGCTGCATGAGCAGCCCGATGACCACCGCAAAAAGGACCGCACACACCGCTCGCGCCAGGCCCAGCTCGAGGCCGAGCACGTTGGCTGTAAAAACGATGGCCAGGACGTTGATCGCCGGACCCGCATAGAGGAAGGTGGTTGCCGGGCCCAGCCCCGCACCCATCTGGTAGATGCCGGCAAACAGCGGCAGGACGGTGCAGGAGCACACCGCGAGGATGGTGCCGCTGACGGCGGCCACTCCATAGGCCACGGGGCGGCGCGCCCTTGGGCCGAGGTATCGGATCACCGCCGCCTGGCTGACAAAACTCGAGATGGCGCCGGCGATGAAGAAGGCCGGCACCAGACAGAGGAGGACGTGCTCACGGGCATACCACCTGACCAGGTGGAGGGCCTCGGCCACCGAACCATCGAAGCGGGCCGTGCCCACCGGAAGATAGAAGGCCACAAGGAACACCGCCACGATCCAGGCGAGGGGCTTCCACTCGGTCTTCCAAGTCATCGACGCTCCCGGTCGCGAGGGAAGGAGGCCCCCACGAATTGACAGCACAACAAAACAATACTACATTTCGCGAGAAGACGAAATGATGAATAATGATCTCGATTCTGCGGTCACCGCATCACGTGCATTGGGCCACCCGGCCCGCCTGAGGACGGTGGCGATGCTGGGTTCCGGTGAACTCTGTGTCTGCCAGATCACCGAGATCTTGAAGCTGGCCCCGTCCACCGTGTCGGCCCACCTCCGCGAGCTCAAGATCGCCGGCCTGGTGGTGGAACGTCGGGAAGGCAGATGGGTGTACTTCGGGCTCGCCACGGACGAAGGGGCCCGGCACTGGATTGAAACCGCGTTGGCCGCCGCGGCGGATGACCCCCAGCTTGAAGCCGACAGCGCGGCGATCACCCAGCTGCGCTGGCTGCCGGTGGAGGACCTGTGCCGACTGGGCTACGCCGCGGCGCGGGACAAGTGGATCGATGCCCTCGCCGCCAAAGCCGATGGCATGAAGGCACGGGAGAATCCATGACCGACGCACGGGGCCTCACGCGGAAGCTCTCACGTCTCGACCGCTATCTGACCGTGTGGATCTTTGCAGGAATGGCCCTCGGCGTCGGCACTGGATTCTTGTGGCCCGATATCGCCGAATTCTGGGGTCGATTTTCGGTGGGCACCACCAACATCCCCATTGCGGTGGGGCTCATCCTGATGATGTACCCGCCGCTGGCAAAGGTGCGCTACGAGGAAATGGGCCGGGTGTTCAAGGACTGGAAGGTCCTCGGCCTGTCCTTGATCCAAAACTGGATTATCGGGCCGATCCTGATGTTCGGTCTGGCCATCGCCCTGCTGGCCGACAAACCGGATTACATGGTGGGCCTGATCCTGATAGGTCTCGCCCGCTGCATCGCCATGGTCATCGTCTGGAACGAACTGGCCGACGGCGATAACGAGTACTGCGCCGGGCTGGTGGCCTTCAACTCCGTCTTCCAGGTGCTCTTCTATTCGGTCTACGCCTGGGTGTTCATCACGGTCCTTCCCACGTGGTTCGGTCTGGCGGGCACCGAGGTTCAGATCACCATCGGCCAGATCGCGAAGAGCGTGTTTATCTATCTGGGCATCCCATTTTTGGCCGGAATCATCACCCGCTTCTCCCTCATCAGACTCAAGGGCAAGACGTGGTACCACGCGAAGTTCATCCCCGCCATCAGCCCGCTCACCCTCATCGCGCTGCTGTTCACGATCTTCGTGATGTTCTCCTTCAAGGGCGAGGTGATCGTTGAGCTGCCGCTCGACGTCATCCGGATCGCGATCCCGCTGCTGATCTACTTCGTCGTCATGTTCCTGGTGTCCTTCTTCATGTCAAAGAGAATGGGCGCCGATTACCCCCGATCCGCGACCCTGAGCTTCACCGCCGCGTCGAACAACTTCGAGCTGGCCATCGCCGTGGCCATCGCCACCTTCGGCATCGGATCCGGCGTCGCCTTCGCCGCGGTCATCGGGCCGCTGGTGGAGGTGCCGGTCATGATCGGCCTGGTCAACGTCTCGTTGGCCTTCCGGAGGCGATTCTCCCGCGAACCCGACGGCCCCCCCGCAGAGGCCGAGGTCTGTCTGAGCAGCAAGGAGTCGATCAGATGACTGGAACGAAAGCGCCGCCACCCGAAATCACACCATCGGCCTGCTCCCCCGCTGGCGAGCCGCTTCCGGAGTGGGCGGTCGAGTGTCTCAGCCGGTTATTCTCCGCACTCGGTGACCCCACCAGGCTCAAGATCCTGCGCACGCTGGCGGACTCCGACGATGGAGTCAGCGTGGGAGACCTGGCCGAGAGAGCGGGCCTGTCGGCGTCGGCCATCAGCCACCAACTCCGGCTCCTCAACGACCGCAACCTGGTCTCGGCCCGGCGCGCCGGCCGCGTCGTCTTCTACTCTATCGCCGACGACCATGTGCGAACCCTCATCGCCACCGGGCTCGAGCACGCCCAGGAGGATTGCCCCAACCGACCACGTGAGTGAGACGGTTGCCCGGACCGTCACCCGCGTCTCGCGCGAGATGAACCTGATGTGAAATTCTGGAGTTCTTCCGAACTGAAGGTCATGCCGGGCGACCATCACACCGCTTCGCTCTGTTCTTCAACCCATTGAGAGGCAACGAGTCCCGAGTCCCGAGTCCCGAGTCCGAAAAATGGTCAGCGCGACTCGCTAGCCCGCACTTCTCACCGGGTTTCGTCACGAGGGCGGCGAATCCACCCTGGCGAGGATCTCCGGGATCTGGTCCTTGTGGACGGTGAAGGTCAGCATCTTGAGGCGGACGAAGTCGTCCCTGTAGAAGTAATAACCCTCGAAGGCGCCGTGACGCGAGGACCGGTTGGAGTCCTTGATCAGGAACCAGTCGTGGCCGTCGAGTACGGTGTAGCCCACCAGGTGGATGCCGTGGTCGTCGGTGGAGGTGCCGTTTGCGAAGCGGAGTTCGCGAGCACTCTGATCGATGTACTCGCCGGGGATGTCGAAGCTGGGCACCACGGCCACGTCCTCGAAACCGTTGAGGCCGGGCTCGGAGACGTCACCGCCGATCACCATACTGCGGCCCGATCCGATGACCTTCACGATGGTGTCGTACCAGACGTCGAGCGGCACGTTGACGTAGCCGGCATCGTGCCACCAGTTGTCCGGCACCGCGTACTCTCCACGGCTGTAGAACGGCACCGACAGGGTCGACATCA
>CAWCOD010000012.1:0-20165 GCA_963797055.1 uncultured Holophagae bacterium | reverse complement strand
CGGAGCTTTGGCGGTGGCTGATGGTGATACCATCCTCGCACCGTTGGCCGACCTGATGGCCTCGAGCCGGTTTTCGGTGGTTATCGCTACCCAGGACTGGCATCCTTCCGGCCACATCTCGTTCGCCTCGTCCCACCCCGGACGGGTAGCGTTCGACGAGATCGTGCTCTACGGGCGGCCCCAGACCCTGTGGCCCGACCACTGCGTCCAGGGTACATCGGGGGCTCAGCTCCACCCGTCCCTGCCAACGGAACCGGTGTCCGCGATCGTCCGAAAAGGAACGGACCCCGGAGTGGACTCCTACAGCGCGATTCGAAACAACTGGGATTCAGATGGGCTGCGGCCGACCACCGGCCTGGCCGGTTATCTTCGAGAACGAGGCGTCGGGGACGTGTGGGTGGCGGGTCTGGCCCGCGACTTCTGCGTGCTGTGGACAGCCCTGGATGCGGTCAATATGGGCTTTGAGGTGTCTGTGCTGTGGGACCTCTCCCGTTCGGTGGATCCTGGTTCTGACGAACGCGTGCGACGGGCCCTCTCGGAGCACGGTGTGCGCCTCATGGAGGAGGGATGAGGTGACTCGCCCTCCGCTCGTGACCGCTGCATCAAATCGCGACCTTCACGGTACTCAATTGGGGGAGTGGTCGCGATTCAATGGCTAGCGGACTGAACGAGAACATCGACATCCTGGGGCGGGTGCTGCACGTCCAGACCGAGATGACTCAGGGCGAAGAGCCCAGGGTGCGGACGACTGTGTACGACGGCGGCCGCATCGTGGCGACCCGGGAGACGGTGCTGGAGAGGTCCGTGGGCGATGACGATGCGCTCGACAGCATCCGGCGGCAGCACGAGCTGATCATCGACAACATGGTGCGGCGCTCCGAGGAGCTCGCGGCCAGAAAGCGGCGGATGATCGAGGAGGGGCCTGAGGCTCCCCACACCGCTGCGCCGCCAATGCAGCCACCTCGAACAAGCCACGGGCTGCCCGACGCTTCGGATCCACGTGTCCAGAAGAGCCTGAGTTGTCGGCGGCTGGTGGGACCGTTCAGCCTGGCGCTATCCTCGTCCGCTGCCGGAGATCCCTCGTCCGGAGATCTTCTGGAGGCCGCCGTGTCGTGGATCGGGAGGATCACGGCGTCACCCGTTTTCCCGGAACTGCGACTGGACGAGCAGGTTCGATTTCTCGATCTCAGGGACCGGTTCGGCGAGTGGCGCAGGGGTGGTCTGGAGCCTGAGGCAAGCTCGGAGCTGTTGTGGGACACGGTCGCCTTCGCCGATCAACTGTTGGAGATCAACCAGCGTCGAGATCTGGCCGCGTTCGATCACAAACTCCTCTTGTGGGCCCTCGCAGAGATCGGCAGCCGGGGCATGACCGAGGAGATCATGACCCGGCTCGAGTCACAGCGGGGCCGCGATAGGGCCCTCGACACGGTGCTCGATCATCCGGACCTCGCCGAGCCGGACCTTCTACCAGGGATCCTCATGTCGCTGATGGACCGCACCCTGCCCGGGTGACGCCCCGACCAGTCGTGACAAAAAGAAGCCCCCGCCGGGGCGGGGGCGCGTTTGATTCTGGTTATCCTGGTGCGATCACGGACTGACGTTCGACCACGCCGAGAAATCCCCGGACTCGAAGCCGTCCTCCAGCAGGGGCTGGAGCCAGTTGATCGCGGGAATCAGCAGGTCGTGCCGGTCGTCGGCGTTGTCGATCCCCTCGAAGCCGAAACCGGTGTAGACGATCCTCGCTGCGGTCAGACTGTCGATGACCCGGATGGCGCCTGCGCCGTCACCCTGGTAGTGGAGGATCTCGGTGGCATCACCATCACGAGCTGCAATCTCGTCGGGGTAGTCCTGGTTGTTCGCCCCGTCGCCACCGGCGATGTGGAGATCGAGCCCATCGGTGATGGGATCTTCCAGCACACCGTCCAAGTACATGATGTTTGTGTCGTCGCGATCGTAGGTTGCGTGCAGGTAATCATGGTAGAAGGCGATGCCTTCGGCTCCATGATTTTCGTTGAGATCCCAGCCGATGTCCTGGCCGGACAGAAACAGATTGCCTCCCCCGTCGAGATGCTGCATCAGGAATTCCCGGTCGGTTGCGTCGAGAGTGGGGGACGCAAAACCTTCGTTCCAGATCAGGAGAGAATATGCCTGCAACACCTCGGGTGTCAGTTTGGACATTCCGAGGTTCCACACACCATAGGACCAACTCGAGCTCTCCAGCGCCTCCCTGAAATATTCTTCATAGGGGTCGCCGCCGTCGGCGTCAACGATCAGGCAATCGAGATCGTCGGTGGTGAACGCGAAAGACATTGCCAGAGGGGAGGCGAGATTGGGTGAGTTCACCTCGAAGTGGTACCTCATGTAGCCCGGGGAGCTGGGGGTGACGATGGCGTGGAATTCTGTGATCTCATCGGTCCCCAAAACGAAACTCCACTCACCCTGGTGGTTCCCACCCTGGTCATCCACATAGCTGATGGTCCAGCCGGGTGGTGCCTCGTCGACGATGAGGTCGATCGTGAAGCTGTCGGATTCTCCGACGTTTGTAACGGCGAAGTCCTCGCCCACCCAGGGGGAGGTCGATGCTCCCATCTCCATCCGTGCGCCCGGCTCCACCATCCCGCGGATCTTGTATTCGGGTTGCGGATAGGTGGAAGCTGCTTGGAGAACTTCCTTGTCCTCCCTTTCTTCCCGCTGGACGAAGACCACCGCCCGGAGATTGTCGGTGACCCAACCGGGGTCGATGTCAAAGCTCGCGTCGACCACGGCCGTGTTGCCGGCGCCGGCGAGGGAGATGGTGTCGTTGAAAATGTCCCGCGTGACTCGGGTATGCACCGTGGTCTGGTAGGTCACGTCATGCTCCAGCAGGACAAAGCGGATATGGTCGTCCACCAGTTCGTCGGTGGTGGAGTACATGGTGATCGTCGCGCTGATGTCTCCCGTTTCCGGGTCGAAGGAGTCGATCTCGATCCGGATGGGTGACGCGGTCAGCATGGTTTCCGCGACGGCGCCCAGATAGGGTTGGCCCGTGGCGGCCGTGCTCGTTCCCGCCCCCACGAAAAATTGAGTTCCGTTGAGGATCACCGTGGGGTATGAGCCGGCACCGTAGTAGGCAATGGCAGCATCGGTTTCCGGGGTGCCGAGACCGCCGCTGGTGGCGTAGTATCGGGCGCTGATGAACTCGCTGTAATCAAACTGATCGTGGACGATTTCGAGTCCGGCGTAGGCGTTGGGGCAGTAGCCGCACCAGGTCGCGGTGACGTCTTCCGCGAGGTTGGTTATTGGATAGCCTTCGACGGCAACTACCGGTGCGGTGACCATTACAACGAGACCAACGAGCAAGATTATGCGTCTCATTTACTTCCCTCCCTCAAGAACATCGGCGAATTTGATTACACACGTCGTCACATTAACCTGAGAGAGTTGCGCAGGTCAACACATGTAACGAACCGGCGCCGCGGCTCATCGAGAGGGATGCCTGCGATCAGTCGCCCGTGATCGCCGAGGGACCCTCCTGCGGCGTGCCGTCGTGCTGTGGCCCCACCGGCAGCATCCAGGTGACGGCAGCAGACATCAGGGCGGCACGGTCGTCCGGGTTGTTGATGCCCTCGAACCCGAAGGCCAGATAGACCACGCGGCCACCCGAGTCGCTGTCCTCCGCACGGATCGCACCGGCTCCATCACCAACGTAGTAGAGGATCTCTGTGGCGTCGGCGTCGGCAGCCGCGATCTCGCTCGGGTAGTACTGGTTGATGGCGCCGTCGCCGCCGTGAATACGGAGGGTCAGACCATCTGTGATCGGGTCGCCGGGGACGCCGTCGAGATCCATGATGTTGGTGTCGTCTCCGATGAAGTCGGCGTGGAGGTATTCTGCGTAGAATTCCGGATCCTCGTTGCTGCCGCTTTCGTTCAGATCCCAGCCGATGTCCTGGCCGCTGAGAAACAGGTGGCCCCCGGCGTCGAGGTGACGCCTCAGCATCTCGCGGTCCTCCTCGTCGAGCGAGGGGTAGGCGAGGCCCACGTTCCAGACCAACAGCGAGTAGGCGGTTTCCACCTCGGCGGTGAGCTTGGCGGCGGACAGATTCCACACGCCGTAGGACCGGCCGGCGGCGTCGAGCGCGGCGGTGAAGTACTTCTCGTAGTCCTCGCCGCCGTCATCATCCACCAACAGCGCATCGAGATCATCAGTGAAATAGGTGAAACTGATGATCAGCGGTGCGGTGAGATTGGGCGAGCTGACCTCGAAGTGGTAGTTCATGTACCCCGGTGATCCCGGGATCACGTTGGCGTGAAACTCGGTCTGACCATCGGCCGCGAGATCGAAGGACTGGGGATCGGTGTAGCACTGGCCGCGGTCGTCGCAGTAGGTGATGTGCCAGCCCTCTGGGGCGTCGTCGATCACCGTGCTGATCGTGAAGGTGTCATCCAGCCCCACGTTCATGAGGGTGAACCAGTCCGCCTCGTAAAGGCCCGAGGACGGGCCGATCTGCTGGGTGGCCGACGTGGTCATGGCGCGAACCTTGAAGTCGGGGCGGGGGTGGGACGAGGCGGCCTGGATAATCTCCTGATTCTGCCGTTGTACGAAGACAACGGCGTGCAGGTTGTCGACGTTCCACTCCGATTCCACGCTGAAGGTGGCGTCGAAGGAAACCGAATTCCCCAGGCCGGACAGCGAGACCGTGTCGCTGATGATGTCGCGCGTGACCGCTGTGTGGTCGACGGTGACGTCATCCTCGAGCAATAGAAAGCGGATGGAGTCACCCTGCAAGGAGTCAGAATCCGAGTACATGGTGACGGTGGCCCGCACTTCCCCTGTGGCTGGGTCGAAGCTGTCCACGTCGATCCGGATCGACGTCGGTGCCAGGCAGGCGGCGTCCACCACCCCGAGGTAGGGCCCTCCGGAGGCGATGGTGTCGTCGCCTCCGACAAAGCGCTCGGTGCCGTTGATCATCACGGTGGGGAATCCGGTGATGCCGTAGTACGAGATTGCCGCGTCGGTTTCCGGGGTTGCGAGCCCGCCTCCGCTGGAGCTGGAGTAGTAGCGTGCGCTGATGAATTCGGTTTCATCGTAGCGCGAGTGCACAACGTCGAGACCCGCGTACGCCTCGGGACAGTAGGGGCACCAGGTGGCTGTGGCGTCCTCGGCGAGGCTGGTCGTCGGATAGCCGTCGAGCGCTTCGCCAAGTGCTGAAATTCCAAATATGATCAATGAGAGAGCGATGACCTGCCGCATGATCCACCTCCGTCGGGGTCACATTGTGCATTGATCAAGCTCTCAATGGAAGCTCTGCCCAGCCCTGGGCCCAGCGGCGTGCCGTCTGTGCCGGTCGTTTGCTAGAATGGCGGGTACGGAAGCGCACGGGGCCTGGTGGCTTCCGCGGACTTCAAATCCGTTGGGCCGGCTCGTTGGGGTCGGTCGGAGGGTTCGATTCCCTTGCGCTTCCGCCATCACCCCGTCTGAGAAGGATAGACATATGCCAGGCGATGAACACGTTTTCAGCGACGATCTGTCGGAGGTTGCCCTCCCGCAGATGCTGGCGACGATTCATCGTCACGGCGTGCCCGGGGTGATCGAGTGTTCCCGGGGAAACGATCGCAAACAGGTCTATTTCTTAGACGGCGACGTGATCTTCGCCACGTCTTCGGACCGTGAGGAATCACTCGGCCAATACCTGCTCATGAAGGGGAGGATCTCCCCGGCTCAGCTGGAGGTGTCGTCCAAGGAGATCGGCCGGTTCCCGGGCAGGCGTCTCGGCGCCATCATGGTTCAGATGGGATTCCTCGGGGCCCACGAGGTGGCGGTGGCGATCCGTGAACAGGTGCAACAGATTGTCTGGGGCCTCTTCAACTGGAGCTATGGTTCGGTGGAATTCCGCGTCGGCCGGGTTCAAGAGCACGATGGCCAGCAGGTGTCCATAGCCACCCCCCGTGTCATAATGGCCGGCTGCAAACGGATTATCGACGCCAAGATCGTCACCGCTCGGCTCGGAGGTCGCAACACGGTGCTCCAGCGCGAGGAATGGCCGGACCACCTTTCGGGATTTCAATTGGAGCGGGGAGAGAGATCCCTGCTCGACATGGTGGACGGCAAGAAGAGCCTGTTCCAACTCTGTGAGCAGGGACCCCTGAGCCCAGGCATCAACGCCCGGGTGCTGTATGCGCTGAGCGAACTCGGTGTGGTGGGCCACGCCGGGGGCGAACGATCGGGCCACATCAAGATCCAGCTCAAGAGCGTGCCAGGCTCGTAAAAAAGAGGAAATGACGGGAACAGATCATGCCGCTGTATGAGTACGAGTGTTTTGTGTGTTCGAAACGGTTCGAGCGGATTCAGAGGGTCAATGACGAATCGGTGAAGGCGTGCCCCGAGTGTGGCGGCGCCGTGCGGCGGTTGTTGAACGCCCCCGCTCTGCAGTTCAAGGGCAGTGGCTGGTATGTGACCGACTACGGCAAGGGCAAGAGCACTGCTGCTCTCGCCAAAACCGAGGAATCGAAGGCCGCGTCAAGCTCGTCCGAGACCAGCGAGTCGAAGCCGAAGAAGGAAACCGCCAAGGACTCCACTGCCAAGGACGCGCCGAAGGCCAAGGCTTCATAGTTTATTGCGAATTGCGAATTGCGAATTCCGTCGCAGGTCTCTGCGAAGAATCGCTGATTCTGCCGTTTGCCCCGGACGCTGCCTCCTGCCGCTGAAACCAGCGCCCCGCGCCAATTTCCCCATGGCGCTCCCCTAAACGGCCACCTATCGCCGCCGCCGGCAGGTTGCCACCCTTTCCATTCCGATCTCCATGTCGGTGCCAGGCACCGCCGCAGGTGTTCCGATCTCGTGCTCCGGTGCGATTTCGACGGTGCCATCTCCCAACCGGCGCTCCCCGAGGTTGCCCCCTTTGACATTGTTGGGACTTCACGGGATAACTTGCAAGCTCCTTGGTCCCAACATTGTCAAAGACGGCACGCCCGCCCATCGCGCCCACCTCGCTCCGGGTGGGGGGTGGGAACTTTCAACGTTTAACGTGTAACTTTCAACTTCAATGTGCCCGAAATGGCACGCCCGCCCATCGCGCCCTCCTCCCTCCGGGTGGGCGTGGCCTCTTCGTTCTTCGTTCTTCGTTCTGCGTTGTGTAACGGGAACGGTAACGGGCTCGGGCTCGGGCCGGGCGGCCAAAGGATCTCCCTGTTCCTTGTTCCTTGCTCCCGGGTGGGCGGGGGAATCTGCAATCTGCAATCTGCAATCTGCAATCTGCAATCTAATACGTAATGGGCTGACGTTCGGGCGGGGGCCTAGTCCTTTGGATACCCGGGTACGTTGGCGAACGTCAACGTGTCCCCGGCCGCCAAGCGGTGACGAGCCGCGAAACCCGCGTTGACCTCCAGGACCGCCCAAGCGGCGTTGGCCGGGATGTATTGTGGGCATGGTTCCACCGCACAGGGCTGCGCGTTTTCCGAGATCTCGAGGATGACGCCCTGACCGTCGAGGAAGAGGAGATCGAGGGGGATCATGGTGTCCTTCATCCAGAAGGACGGCACCCGCTCCTGCCGAAATAGGAAGAGCATCCCGCTCTCCTCGGCGAGGTGGGGCCGGTACATCAGGCCCTGGCCGATCTCCTCGGGCGTCAGTGCCAGCTCCAGGCTGATGGTCGTTCCTCCGGCCGTGATTGCCTGCGGCGTCTTTGGAGTGGTCGAATTCGCTGGAACGGCCGGCGGGTCGTCCGTATCCGCTCGGGCCGCGCACGCTGCCGCCGCCAGAATCACCATTGCAGCAAGGATGCAGAAACGGAGGCCCTGATGACGCCGGGTCACGAGTCACTCTCCTCATCCCGGACCAATCCGAGTTTGTCGGCGTGGTAGCGGAAGGCGCGGTAGGACAGACGAAGCAACTCTGCCGCCTTCTTCTGGTGGCCACCGGTTCGCTCAAGGGCCTGACGCATCAAACTCAGTCGCATGTCGTTGAGATGTTCTTCCAAGTCGATGCCCTCCTCGGGCAGGCTGGCCTGTTCGAGGCTGAGATCGGCGGGCGATCCTCGCAGGTGCTCGGGCAGGCTGCCGGAGGATATGATCTCCGATGGCTCCAGCGCAACCGTCCGCTCGATGACGTTCTCCAACTCCCGGACGTTGCCGGCCCATCGGTAGGCTTGGAGGACCCGGAGCGCGTCGGGCGTGAGCCGTTTTTCGGCCGTGCCGAACTTGGCGCACGTCCTCACCACAAAGTGGCGGGCGAGCTCCGGGACATCGTCCGTCCGGTGCCGTAGCGGTGGCAGGTGGAGGTGGAGCACGTTGAGGCGGTAGTAGAGGTCCTCTCGAAAACCGCCATCACCCACATCGTCCTGGAGGTCGCGGTTGGTGGCCGCGAGGACCCGGACGTCGACCTCGATCTCGCCCTCTCCGCCGACCGGCCGGACAGTCCGCTCCTGGAGCACGCGGAGCAACTTCACCTGGGTCGGCTGGGGCAGCTCCCCCACCTCGTCGAGGAAGATGGTGCCGCCGTCGGCCTGGGCGAACAGGCCCATATGGTCGCGGACGGCTCCAGTGAACGACCCCTTGGCGTGCCCGAAGAGTTCGGACTCCAGCAGGCCCTCTGGAATGGCGCCGCAGTTGATCGACAGGAACGGCCCGTCGGCCCGTGGCGAGTGGGCGTGGATGGCCCGTGCGAGAAGCTCTTTACCGGTGCCGCTTTCGCCGGTGATGAGGACGGTGGACGGAGTGGCCGCCACCCGCGGAATGAGATCGAGGATGCGCTGGATCGGTGGACAGGATCCGATGAACTCGGGGACCTCGAATGGCCGCGCGTCATTTCTGCTTCGCGCCATCAGCTTGTGGAGGATGATCTTCAAGTCGTCCACATTGAACGGTTTCGACAGGTACTCGGCGGCGCCGGCCCGGAGAGACTCCAGGGCGTGCTGCGGCGTCGTGTGGGCGGTGATGATGATGAACGGCCAGTCGATGCGCCGGCGGCGGGCCTCTCCGAGCACTTCGAGCCCACTGCCGTCCGGCATCTTGAGGTCGCACATTACGAGATCGAAAGATCCCTCCTCGACCGCCTCGATTCCCGCTGCCACTGAATCGGCGGTGGCCACCTGGTAGCCTTCCTTTTCGAGCAGGATCGTCAGGAACTCTCGGATCGACTCCTCGTCATCCACCACCAGAATGCGTCCGTCGCTCATGCCACCTCCGGCTGCAGCGGAAGCTCCACGGTGATTGTCGTTCCGGCACCCGGTGAGCTCTGAATGTCGATGGTGCCGCCGTGGTCCTCGATGGCAGTGTAGACCACCGCGAGGCCGAGACCGGTGCCCTGGGGGTTGGTCGTCATGAAGGGTTCGAAGGCGCGCCGCCGCACCTCCTCGGTCATACCCACCCCGGTGTCCCGCCAGACCAGGATCGCGGAACCCTTGCGGCGTTCTGCCGAGATCTTGAGTTCGCCGCCCGAGGGCATGGCCTGGATGGCGTTCCGGGAGAGGTTCCAGAACAGCTGCTTCAGCAGGTGTTCTTCACCGTGCACAATGAGATCTTCGGCGGATTCGAGCGACAATTGGTGGTCGCCACCGAGCTCGGCCGAACGTTGCAGCAGATTGGTGCAGTCTCTGAGCATCTGCGAAATATTGCAGGGCTTGTGGGTCGCCTGGTGTGGCCGGGCATAATCGAGGAATTCGTCCAGAATGCCGGACAATCGGCGTGACTCGTCCACGAGAATGTGCAGCAGCCGATCCCCGGTCTCGTCCACGTCGCCGAGGGAGGTCAGTACTTGGGCAGAACCGGAGATCGAGGCCAGGGGGTTCTTGATTTCGTGCGCCATGCGCGCCGCCATGTCGCCGAGCGCCGCCATCCTGTCCCTCATCCGACGCCGCTCGGTTTCGATCTCCAGCTCCGTCAGGTCCTGGAAGTTGACGATGAACCCGACGACGTTTTCATCCTGGTCTTCCAGTGGTCCCACCGAAAGGCCCAGACGGATGCCGGAGTCGCCGAGGTCATCTTCGAGTCGGCCCATGACCTGTGTCCGGGCGCGGGTCTGAAGCCGGTCCCACTTGTGGGTGACCAGCGGCATCACCTCTTGCAGGGCTTTTCCGACCACCGCTTCCTCGTCGGCGATCATGAGTATCCGTGCGCCCGCCGGATTCACGTGAAGCACGCGTCCCTCGAGGTCGGCGGCGAGAATACCCGCCGTCACCGACCGCACCACCTGATCGGTGAGGGCGACAAACTGGGTGGCGCGTTCGGTTTCCTCCTGCAGACGGTGGCGTGCGGTGCGCAACGACTCGCTGAGATAGGACACAAGCAGGGCCACCAGGACGAAGCCCACCACGTGGATCATCACCTGGTAGAGCACCCGTGAACTGGACAGCGGAACCACGATCCCCACCAGGTTGGCTGGGGGCTCGATGATGTCGAAGACCATCAAATCCACCAGCACGCCGTAGGCGATGGCGGACAGGCCGGCGAAGATCGGGCCGCCGCCGCGGAGCATCACCGCCGCCACGACGATCACGGTGAGATAGAGGAACGAGAAGGGCGAGTAGAGTCCGCCAGTGAAGTAGACGAAACCCGTCACCACGCCGATATCGCCGAGCAGCTGAACCACGGTTTGAAGCCGAGTCGAGATCCCACGCAGGTACAGGACGATGTAGATCAGTGAGAGCCCATAGCTGATCAGAATGAGCCAGTAGAATTGTTGCAACTGCAGGATTGTCTGGGTGTTGACCTGGATGATGAGTACGCCGAGGAACAGGGTCGATATCACAACCAGACGGATACCGAGTAACCAACGGATCGCGTTGGTGGAAGGGGCCGCAGTGGGCAGGGCGTTTGCCCCGCCAACCGCGGGATTCGGTGAGTGAGTGGTCATTAGCCGATCTGGCTGATCAGCGAGAACATGGGCAGGTACATCGCCACCACGATGGTGCCGATAACCACACCCAGGAAGGAGATCATGACCGGTTCGAGCAGAGCCATCATGCCATCGACCGCCGCGTCCACCTCGTCCTCGTAGAAGTCGGCAATCTTGCTCAGCATGGTGTCCATGGCGCCGGTCTGCTCACCGACGCCCACCATCTGACAGACCATGGGCGGGAACTGCTCGGTGCGGGCAAGCGGCTCGGCCAGGCTCTTGCCCTCCTCCACGTCCTTGCGTACCTTGAGGATCGCCTCCTCGAGGACCGCGTTGCCCGATGTCCGGGCGGTGATCTCGAGGGATTCGAGGATCGCCACACCGGAGGACAACAGCGTACCCAGGGTTCGGCAGAATCTGGCCACCGCAATCTTGCGCAGCAGCGTTCCGATGACGGGCATTTTCAACATCAACTTGTCGATCTGGTAGCGCCCGGCGTCGGTCTGGTAATACTGGCGGAGCGCGAAGACGCCGCCGAAGACAACCAAGCCGATGAGCCACCAGAAATGGCCGATGAAACGCGAAAGGTTCACGATCACCTGGGTGAGGAAGGGAAGCTGGGTGCCGAGACTCTCGAACAGGCTCGCGAACACCGGGATAACCTTCCACAGGATGATGTAGATCACGACAATCGCAATTGTGATGACGGCGACCGGGTAGACCAAGGCCGAGCGAACCTGGCCTTTGAGTTTGACGGACTTTTCGATGTAGGCGGCGAGCCGCTGCAGGATCGTATCGAGGATACCGCCCGCCTCGCCAGCCGCCACCATGTGGACGTACAGATCGTTGAAGGCCTGAGGGTGCTTGCGCAAGGCCTCGGCGAGGGAGGATCCGGACTCGACGTCCTGCCGGACCTGCAGGATGACCTTCTGGAAGGCCTTGTTGTCCTGTTGTTGCCCGAGGATATCGAGGCACTGCACCAACGGCAGGCCGGCGTCGATCATCACGGAGAACTGGCGCGTGAAGACGGCAATGGCTTTCTGGCTGATGCCGCCGCCGAATTTGGGGAGGGCGATTTCCTTGCCCTTCTCCTTGACCGTGGTCACCACGATCTGCTGGCGTCTCAGTGCGGCGACCACCGCGTCCTTGTTGTCGCCGATGAGTACGCCCGTCTGCGTGTTGCCGTCCCGGTCGCGGCCCTTCCATTCAAAACTCGGCATGATCAGGCCCTCCTCGCCTGCCGCGCCTCAGTCGTCTGGTCGATGGCACCGACACCCCGATTGATCATGTCCTGAAGCTCATCGGGGTACGAGCTGTACGACAACGCGGTCTGCAGGGTGATAAACCGCCGCTGGTACAGGGTGGCCAGGGACTGATTGAAGGTCAGCATTCCGTGCTTGACCTGGCCGGTCTGCATCATGGAATAGATCTGGTGGATCTTGTCCTCACGGATGAGATTCCTGATCGCCCCATTGGGAACCAGGATCTCGGTTGCCAGCGCCCGGCCCTTGCCGGACGCACGCTGCAACAGCGACTGACAAACGATGCCTTCCAGCACGAAGCTGAGTTGGGCGCGAATCTGTGATTGTTGGTGTTCTGGGAACACATCGACGATGCGGTTGATGGTCTGGGGCGCCGAGTTGGTGTGCAGAGTGGCGAAGGTCAGGTGGCCGGTCTCGGCGATGCGGAGCGCCGACTCGATGGTCTCCAGGTCACGCATCTCACCGATCAGCACGACGTCCGGATCCTCACGAAGGACCGATCGCAGGGCGTTCGGGAAAGACAACGTGTCCGAGTGGAGTTCGCGCTGGTTGACCATGGCCTTCTTGTGGCTGTGGAGGTACTCGACGGGGTCCTCGATGGTCATGATGTGGACCGCCCGCTCGCGGTTCACCTTGTCGATCATCGCGGCCAGGGTGGTGGATTTTCCCGAACCCGTGGGCCCGGTGACCAGCACCAGACCACGGGGACGATCGCAGAGCGACTCTACCGCGGGCGGCAGTCCCAGCTCGCGAAATCCGAGGATCTCGTAGGGAATGCGGCGGAAGGCTCCGGCCACAGCGCCGCGTTGGACGAAGATGTTCGCTCGAAAACGGGCCAGTGACTTAATACCAAACGACAGATCCAGCTCGAGATTTTCCTCGAACCGGTGCTTCTGGGCGTCGGTAAGGATCGAATAGGCGAGCTTCTTGGTGTCGACGGCGGTCAAGCTCGGGTGGTTGAGCGGCACGAGAAGGCCGTCCACTCGAATAATTGGAGGAGAGTTCGTGGTGACGTGGAGGTCCGTTCCACCCTTTTCGACCATGGATTTCAGCAGCTGATGCAGACTGGTGGCCATTGTTTTCCCTTTTCGCCGCGGGTCACAGGACCGTTTCGCGGACCACTTCCTCGATGGTGGTGACCCCGTCCCGGATCTTCTGCAGCCCCGATTCTCGTAGACTGATCATACCCTCCTCGAGAGCTTTGCGTCGCAGCTCGATGGCCGAAGCACCGGAGAGGACCAACTCCCGGACGTCGTCGGTGATGGCCATCACCTCATAAAGGGCGATACGCCCCTTGTATCCGCGGCTGTTGCACGCGTCGCATCCGCGGCCGTGATAGAGCTGGAGGTTTGGCGCCTCGGCCTCCGAGAATCCGATGTTGAGGAGGGCCTGCACCGGAACATCCTCTTCCTGCTTGCAGTTCTGACACACCCTCCTGATCAGCCGCTGGGCGCAGATCAGGTTGACCGATGTGGCCACGAGGAACGGCTCGATGCCCATGTTCATCAGGCGGTTGATGGTGGAGGGTGCGTCGTTGGTGTGAAGGGTCGACATGACGAGGTGGCCGGTAAGAGCGGCCTTGATGGCGATTTCTGCGGTCTCGAAGTCACGAACCTCTCCCACCAGCACGATATCGGGGTCCTGGCGCAGGAAGGAACGCAGGGCCGCGGCAAAGTTGAGTCCGATGGCCTCCTTCATCTGGACCTGGTTGATGCCGGGCAGGAGGAACTCCACTGGATCCTCGGCGGTCATGATGTTGACCTCCGGGGTGTTGATGCGGGACAGTGCCGAGTACAGGGTGTTGGTCTTTCCGGAGCCGGTGGGTCCGGTCACGAGGACCATGCCGTAAGGCCTGAAGATCGCCTCCTCGAAGACCTTCAGACTCGCCTTTTCGAAACCCAGCTTCGTCATGTCGAGCATGAGGTTGTCCTTGTCCAACAGCCGCATGACGATCTTCTCGCCGTGCATGCTGGGGATGGTGGACACCCGGAAGTCGAGTTCCTTCAGCTTGCCCTGGTACTTCATCTTGATTTTGATTCGACCGTCCTGGGGCAGCCGCTTCTCGGCGATGTCGAGTTTGGAGAGGATCTTGATGCGCGAACAGATCGCCTCCTTGAGCTTCATGGGCGGGTTCATGACCTCATAGAGCACGCCGTCCACCCTGAACCGAACCCGATAGGTCTTCTCATAGGGTTCGATGTGAATGTCCGACGCACCCCGCTTGAGAGCATCGGTGAGGATCAGGTTGACGAGCCGTACCACCGGTGCTTCGTCGGCTGAGGCCTCGAGGTCCGTGACGTCGAAGTCTTCTTCCTCCTCGAGGACTTCCAGTGCCGCATCCTCCACCGCCGCGAGATCCTCCATCACCTTCTTCAGCTCGAGGGCGTGGGTGGTGCCGTAGTACTTGTCGATGGCCTCGCGGAGGGCCTCCTCCGAAGCTACGACGGGTTCCACCCGGTAGCCGGTGATAAAGGTGATGTCGTCCATGGCGAAGACATTGGTGGGGTCGGCCATGGCCACAGTGAGGGTCGCGCCGGTCTTGGATACCGGAATGAACTGGTATTTCCGGGCCACGTCCGCTGGAATCAGCCGGATGATCGACTCATCGATATCGAAGTGGCGGAGGTTGATGGAGGGCACCCCGTACTGCTGGGAGAGACAGTCGAGAATGTCCTCCTCTGTGACGAATCCCAGCCGCAAGAGGTGTTCGCCGATGCGTCCGCCAGCCTCGCGTTGCTCATTGAGAGCGTTCTCGAGCTGATCCTCGTTGATGAGGTTTGCTTTGATGAGAAACTCACCGAGTTTCAAAGGCATGGGCTATCCATCCATTCCAGTGCACAACTCGTATGAATTGTAACATTCGTGGGCAGTTAAAATACGTGCCCGTGCGCCCCTTCACTGGCCATTCCATCGTACCAGATGGCCCACGATCGCCCGGAGCGAGATGGCGCGATGGGTGCGAGTGCCACTCCGGGCACCTCGAATTTGAAAGTTACACGTTACACGTTGAAAGTTCACGTTCACCCTCCCGGGTCGTGCAAGGGGGCGTTGAGCGGGCGTGCCGTCTTTGACAATGTTGGGGCCATTCCGCAGAATGACCTGGTCGCAGAAGTCCCAACATTGTCTAAGGGGGCAACCTGCCGGCGGCAGCGGTTGTGGCCGTGGCCGTGTGCGGCGGCCATCTCCGATCCTGTACGCAGGATCAGAGGCCTTACGGCCACCCGCTGGTGACGGCTGGTCACCGCGGCCACCGGCCGCGAGTAACCTCGGGGAGCGCGTTGGGGAAATGGGCGCGACAGGAAACGGAGCTCGATCATAGGCTGCGGTTTCCCCGCCGCGCCCTCATCCTCATCGCCCTGCCCGTGAGGTTGCCAGGCACGCCGATTCGCCCCTTCACGGCGAGTCGTTTCCTCGGCCACGACGAATCGAGATGCCAGGCACCTCCGAGACATGCGCGAGCTGGCTTCGGAGGGAGTTCTAGGATCCGGCCACTGGCTGGCTGGGTGGCGGTAAGGGTTCGCTCGACTCCAACAATCGGCGAAGCCCGTCGATGATCCGGTCAGCCGAGACCGTACCCGGCTGCGCCGCGCGAGACGACCCGGTGGGACGAGCGTCCCCCAACGTCGCCCCCGAAACTACCGCCACGTGAGGTCCGAGCGGCCCGTTGCGCCGCCAGTCCGTGGTCGTAAAGACCGCCATGGTCGGCACCGCCAGGCTGGCCGCCAAGTGAACCGGACCAGTGTCGCCGCCGACCACCGCCCGGGCGTGACCGAGGGTCACCACCAGGTCCTGCAGGTCGGTGGGCGGGGCCAGTTCGATGCCCGGGCCGGCGGCCTTCACCACCGCTCGGGCACGGTCTTCCTCACCGGGGCCCCACAGGACTGCAGCCCGCAGCCCGCTGTCGACAATCCAGCGCGCCAAACTACCGAGGTTTGAGACGGGAACCACTTTCTCGGTACGTCCAGCGCCAGGGAGCAGGGCGACGTAGCCGGGTTCCGGGTCCACGATCGGCGGCCGGGTCGCGAGTCGTTGCCGCAGCCAGTCGCCGTTGGGACTAGGAATGGGATCGGGCGGTGTGCCGCCGGCCGCCCGCACCAACTCGAGGTTGGTTGCTACGATGTGCCGGTCGTCCATGCTGCCGTCCACCGTCGAGGTATAGGCCAGCCCCGAGAGGATTTCCCGTCGCCATGGCCGGGCCAGACCGACCCGTTCGTGCGCGCCCGTCAGCCGGGTCACCAGGGCTGACTTGAGGACACCCTGGGGATCGATGGCCAAGTCGGGTTGGAGCTCGTGAAATCGCGACCGAAGGATCGAGAGTCGGGACCGGGTGTCGGCCGACAGCGGTTGGCGGCGCCACTGCCCGGTCGCCACGGTGAGCACGGCATCCACCGCCGGGTGCCCCTCCACCAACGGTCGCAACGGTTCTTCCACGACCCAGGTGAGGTGCATCTTCGGTTGCGCCCTCCGCAGCTCCTCGGCGAGAGGCCAGGTGTGGACGATGTCACCGAGCGCAGACAGCCGAACCAGTACGATTCGCATGGCTCAGGTCCCACCCGGGGAGGATTCCAGATTCCAGATTCCAGATTCCAGATTCCGTCCGCCCGCCCGGGATTCCTGCGGTTGGGAGGGGGTCAATCTGCAATCTGCAATCTGCAATCTGCAATTTCCCTATTCGGATCGTTGTGTCGTTCCGAAACGATCCACAATGGTGGCGATGACGTCGGTGGTGGCGTGGTCTTTGGGATCGCCACAGATCGCGGTTTCACCGCCGTAGGCCTTGACCACCTCGCGTTCCGGAACCGTTTCCACCGTGTAGTCGGTGCCCTTGGCGTGGACCTCGGGCTGGAGCTGGTCGAGAAATCGCTCCAGATTCGGCTCGTCGAACAGGCAGATGGCGTCCACCATCCAGAGATGAGACAAGATCTCCACCCGCTCGGATTCGGGGACGATGGGGCGGTCGGGTCCCTTGTAGCGTTTCACCGACAGGTCTGAATTCACCGCGACCACCAGCAGGTCGCCGTGGGCACGGGCATCGGCAAGATAGCGGACATGACCGACGTGAAGCATGTCGAAGGCGCCGTTGGCGAGGACCACTCGCAGGCCCTTCCTTCTCCAGTCTGCACGGTCCGCCATGAGTTCGTCGAAGGTGCGGAGTTTGTCCTCGGGAGCCGTCACTTCGCGCTCCGTCCGAAATCCTGCTCCACGGCCGCCGACAATTCGTCGCGGGTGACGGTGGCGGTGCCCAACTTCAT
Organism: uncultured Holophagae bacterium; assembly: GCA_963797055.1. Lineage (GTDB taxonomy): Bacteria > Acidobacteriota > Thermoanaerobaculia > Thermoanaerobaculales > Sulfomarinibacteraceae > FEB-10. The sequence continues at coordinate 2,841 of CAWCOD010000012.1, read as the reverse complement.
GACCACGACACCGCCCCCATAGTTGGCCATCTTGGCGGCCTCTTCGGGATTGGCTCCAGCGGCGAGCGCCGCGGTCAGGACCGCCAAGACGGTATCGCCGGCGCCGGTCACATCGGCCACCTCGTCGGTCCCGAAGACCGGGATGTGGACCGCCGGGCGGCCGTCCTCCACCAGGGTCATTCCGTGGTTGCCGCGGGTCGCGAGCAGGAATTTCGCATTGAGCCGCGCGCGGAGGGTCTCGGAGGCCTCGGTGATGTCGTCATCGGTGAGGAGTTGACGGCCCGCCGTGCGTTCCAACTCCTGGAGATTGGGGGTGGCGCCGTCGATGCCCTTCAGCGAGGAAATGCGGTACCTGGAGTCGGCGCAGATCCACTTTGGACGGCCGTTGGTCCGCAACAGCCGATCGATGGCCTCCTGGGCGACGGTGCCGTAACCGTAGTCAGAGATTGCCACCGTGTTTGCCTGACCCATCTTGCTTTCCAGCACGCGGAGCAGTTCGGCCAACCATGCACCGCCTTTGGGGAGCTGATCCTCGATATCGTAGCGGGCGACCTGGTGCTTCAGCGAGCTCGACCCACCGCCCAGGATGCGGACTTTGGTGGGTGTCCGGTAGCCCGGGACGGTGAGGATCCCATCGACGTCGATCCCGCAGTCCTGAAGGGCGGTGCGAAGTGCGTCTCCCGGCTCATCATCTCCCACCACACCAACCGGAATGACCCGAACCCCGAGGGACGCGAGGTTCGCCAGCGCGTTGGCCCCGCCTCCCGGAACATCCCGTTGTCCCTCGTAACGGAGGATGATCAGCGGCGCCTCGCGAGAGATTCGTTTCGGGGTGCCCAGGACGAAGCGGTCGAGCACCAGATCTCCGAGGAGCAGCACCGTGGTACTTGGGAACGAGTTGATGAGCTCATGAAGTCGTTTGCGGGTGGTCATTGGGGAAGTGTAGTCGTGAATTTGGAAATGAGAAATGAGAAATGAGAAATTCACCACACACCCAAAGCGGGGTGGGTGCTTTGATCGGGCGTGCCACTCCGGGCACCTTTGAGTTGAAAGTTGAACGTTAAACGTTGAACGTTCCCACCCTCCCTCCCGGATCGTGAAAGGTCGCGATGATCGGGCATGCCGTCTTTGACATTGTTGGAAATTCAGGGGACGTGATCACTCAGTAGATGGGTCCCAACAATGTCAAAGGGGGCAACCTGCCGGCGGCAGCGGTTGTGGCCGTGGCCGCGTGCGGCGGCCATGTCCGACCCTGTACGCAGGATCAGAGGCCTTACGGCCACCCGCTGGTGACGGCTGGTCACCGCGGCCACCGGCCGCGAGTAACCTCGGGGAGCGCGACGGGGAGATGAGCGCGTCCAAATCAGGTCATCGAAGCCAACGCGAGGGCCGGTGCCAGGCACCGTCGAAATCGAGTCGTACTACGAGGTCGACACATCTGCGGCGGTGCCTGGCACCGACATGGCAAACGGGCTCGGGCTCGGGAACGGGCTCGGGCTCGGGCTCGGGAACGGGCTCGGGCTCGGGTGATGGGAACGGGGGGTAGCTAAACCCGGAACCCGGAACCCGGAACGCAAAGAGTAGAGTGTGTCGTCATGCGATTCGAACAGGAACTCATACCGGCGACGTTGATCCGCAGGTACAAGCGGTTCCTGGCCGATGTGCGGTTCGAGGACGGTACCGAGCTGACCGTCCACTGTCCCAACTCGGGCTCCATGACGGGCTGTGTGGGTGAGGGCTGGCCGGTGCTGGTTTCGGAGAGCCCCAACCCCAAGCGGAAGTACCGCCACACCTGGGAGCTGGTCCACAACGGCCGCTGCTGGATCGGCATCAACACCCACCGGGCCAACGCCGTCGCGGTGGAGGGCATCAGCAACGGGGTCGTCAGAGAGCTTGTGGGATATCCGGAGGTGCGGCGCGAAGTGGGGTACGGCGAGCGCAGCCGGGTGGACATCGTGCTCGATCACGATGGGCCATCCTGCTACGTCGAGGTGAAGAACGTTACCCTGGTGGATGCCGGGGGTCGCTACTCGTTTCCGGATGCCGTCACGGTGCGGGGGCAGAAGCACCTCCGCGAGCTGACCGCCATGGTGTCGGCGGGACACCGTGCCGTCATGCTCTTCGTCATCCAGCGCAGCGACGGCAGCACCTTCGCGCCAGCCGACACCATCGATCCCGTCTACGGCGACGCCCTGCGAACCGCAGCCGCCTCCGGCGTCGAGGTCCTGGCCTATCGCGCTGAGGTGAGTCCAGATTGTGTCACGCTGGCCGAAAGCGTCGAGATCGATTTGAGCAGGTGAAGGAAAGAAGGTGGAAGGGCGCGATGGGCGGGCGTGCCACTCCGGGCACCTTTACGTTGAAAGTTGCACGGTAAACGTTGAACGTTCCCACCCTCCCTCCCGGATCATGAAAGGTCGCGATGGTCGGGCGTGCCGTCTTTGACATTGTTGGAAATTCAGGGGACGTGATCACTCAGTAGACGGGTCCCAACAATGTCAAAGGGGGACTGCCGGCGGCAGCGGTTGTGGCCGTGGCCGTGTGCGGCGGCCATGTCCGATCCTGTAAGAAGGATCAGAGGCCTTACGGCCACCCGCTGGTGACGGCTGGTCACCGCGGCCACCGGCCGCGATAACCTCGGGGAGCGCGACGGGGAGATGGGCGCGTCCAAATCAGGTCATCGAAGCCAACGCGCTCACCCGGTGCCTGGCACCGACATGGAGATCGGGTTGCGAGGGGTGGCAACCTGCCGGCGGCAGCGGTTGTGGCCGTGGCCGGGTGCGGCTGTCTTTCCGATCCTGAATGTGGGATCAGCGGCCATACGGCCACCCGCTGGTGGCGGCC
>CAWCOD010000011.1:0-125585 GCA_963797055.1 uncultured Holophagae bacterium | reverse complement strand
ACGCTACGATGGGCCCATGAGGTCCTCCCGGTGGTTGCTGGTTTTCCCGATCGTCGTCGTAGCCGTGGCGGTTTCGGCGCCGTCGTGCCGGGACCAGGGAGCGCCGGGCGAGGCCCGGGCCGACCGGGTGGTGCTGGTCTCCTATGACGGGATGGGAGCCGATCTCGCCTGGCAGTGGATCAACGGCGGGGTGGCCACCGAGGCAGACGGTCTCTCCGGGCTGGTGGCATCCGGTTTCTCGGCCCGCCGGCTGCGGATGGTGGATCCAACACTCACTGCGGTCAACCACTGGACGCTGGTGACCGGACGACCGCCATCGGCCACCGGTATCGTCAACAACTCCTTCCACGTCCCGGGGACGGTGATCACGCGTCAGGTTTCGGGTTTCTCCGCATCAAGCGAGGTTCCGGCGCTCTGGACCGCCGCGAAGCGCGAAGGTTTCGGGGTCGGAACGCTGTTGTGGCCCGGCGCCGACGCCGGGGCTGTGGCCCGGATGGGCGATTTTGGAGTTGTCTGGCCCGACGGACCGCTGGCGGTCAGCGAGGTGGTGGTGTTGGATCCCTCCGACGCCGGAACCACCGGCGAGCTGATCTCCAAGGACGGAGTGGCGCCGCTGAGTTGGAACCTCGAGATCGAGATGGAGGGCACCGAACCGGAGGTTGTGGCGCTGGAAGTGGCGGTCTACGACGGCGAGCCCGACGGCCGACCCCGCTTCGACACTGTGGCGGCCAGGATACAGGGTGAGGTGTCCTGGCGTCTGGCGGGCGAGCGGGAGTGGTTCACCACGGAGTTGGAAGCTCGCGGACCGGACGATCTTGCAACGTGGACCTACGCTTTGTGGAGCAAGCCGCTGTACCTGGACAGGTTCACCGGATCGCTCCGCCTGCTGCGCGGGGCGGTGTGGCGACTCCACGGTTACCCGGAGGACTTCACCCGGGAGCTGCTCGATGAGGTGGGGCCGTGGCCGGGTCTTCCCGATGAACGACTGTTGGAGGACTGGTGGCTGGACATGACCACCGGTGTGGATCTGGACACCTTCCTCGAACAAACCGAACGGCTTGACCGCTACTTGGACCGGATCTCCCGCTGGGTGATCGCCAACCAGGAATTCCGACTGTTGCTCGCCTACCATCCAACCCCGGACGAAGCCCAGCACGCCATGCTCATCGTCCACCCCGACCAATGGGCCTACACTCCGGGGGTCGCCGTCGCCGCCCGTGAGGGGCTGAAGAGGGTGGGTCGGTCGGTGGATCGGTCGGTGGCCGATCTCTGGACCGCCCTCGAACCCGACCGGGACGTGCTGGTGGTGGTCTCCGACCACGGCGTCATGCCCATCACCGACGAGGTGCGGGTCAACCGGGTGCTCGAAGACGCCGGATTGGTAGAGATTGAGGAGATCGACGGTCGTCGGCGGATCGCGGCCACCACGCCCATGGTAGCCATCGCCCACGGCGCGAGCGCTCAGATCTACCTCAACCTCGAGGGGCGCGAGCCCGACGGTGTGGTGCAGCGCTCGGAGGCCGGCGAGTTGCTGGCGCGCGCGGCCAGAGCCCTCGCCGATCTCGAGGTGGACGGCAAGCCCGTGGTGGAGCGCATCGTCAAGCGTTCCGAGGCCTCAGAACTCGGTCTCGACAACCCCAACACCGGCGATCTGGTGGTCTTCTTCGAGCCGGGATTCACCTCGTCCTGGCGACTGGATGGTGAACTCATCGAGGCCAGCCCCTACTACGGTCAGCACGGCTACCTGGCGTCCCACAACGCAATGTGCGGGGCGTTCTTCGCCCGCGGCGCAGACGTCCCGGTGCGATCGGTGGACGAGCTCCAGGCTACCGACGTCGCGCCTCTGGTCGCCTCGTGGCTCGGGTTCCAGCTGCCCTGAGTCGAGAAGAGCGCGCTGCCTTCTCTCCCCGCCTTCATCCGCTTTTTACACGCCCCCGACATCCCCTTCACACCGATGCGGTGAACTGACCTCGGGCACGAGCCCTGCGGGGTTCGATTTTCCTTCGGACGGACAGAGGAGAACACAACTCATGAAACGAATCATCATCGGGTCCCTGGCCCTGCTCGTGGTGTGCCTGGGCACCGCGGCTGCTCAAGAAACCGGGACGGTGTCGGGTGTGGTGATCGACGGATTCACCGGCCAGCCCGTCCGCGGCGCCACCCTCACCATCGAGGGCGCCGATATCCGGCTCGAGACCGGTGTCGGCGGTGATTTCCGCACCCAGGCTCCCAGCGGCACCTTCTCCGTGCTGGTCACCAAGGCCGGCTTCGATCCGCAACGGGTGACCGACGTGGTGGTCTCCGAAGGCGGCGTTGCAGATTTCGCGGTGGTGCTGCTCCCCGCTGTCGGATCGGACAGCGCGGCGCCCGCCGCGGGGGCTCAGATTCCGGACGCAACGCAGGAGATGGCGGAGGACTTCGAGTCGGACCTGGAAGCCAATGCCACGGCCCTGGAGCCGGCGGCCGGTTCGGTGGCGGTGGCGGAGTCCACCGTGGCCGTTCCGCCAGGAGCCGCCTTTGTGGGTGAGATCACCGTGGAGGCCGCCGCAGCTGAGGAGAGCACCGAGCAGGCGCTGCTCATCCAACGTAAGCAGGCGGCCCAGGTCTCCGACTCCATCTCAAAACAGGAGATCTCGAAAAATGCCGGCGGCGACGCGGCCGGTGCCCTGCAGCGGGTGACCGGCATCTCGGTGCAGCAGGACAAGTACGTCTACGTTCGCGGTCTCGGCGAACGCTACTCCAATACCACCCTCAACGGGTCCAGGCTGCCCACCACCGAATTCGACAAAAAGGTGGTGCCGCTGGATCTCTTCCCGGCCAAGCTGCTCAACAACGTCAAGGTCTCCAAGACCTACTCACCGGACATGTCCGGCGATTTCGCCGCCGGTCTGGTGGAGATCGAGACCCTGGACTTCCCGACCGACACCACCCTGGAGTTCAGCATGGGCGGCCGGACCAACTCCAACACCACCGGCGACGCCTTCGGCCGCTATGTGGGCGGTCTCGATTTCATGGGTGACGGCGGCCAGGCCATCCCGTCGAGCATTCCGGATCAGTTCCTGGCCCGCGGCAATCCCTTCAACCCGGGCTTCTCCCCGGAGGAGCTGCAGCAGTTCGGCCGCGACTTCATCGGGTCCTGGACCGCCGACGACACAGCCAAGAACTACTACCCCAGCGACTACTCCGGTGCGGACCCGAACCTGGGCTTCTCGCTGACCTACGGCGACACCTTCGGCAATCTTGGGGTGGTGATCTCGGCCACCCACGCCAGGACCTTCTACCACCAGGACGAGGAACAGCGCTACTTCGTGCTTGGTGCCGGAGAGGAGCTGCAGCTGACCACTGACTACGAAATGGCCACCGACAACGAGGGCGTCCGTCTCGGTCTTATCGGCAACTTCAACTACAGGATCAACGCCGACAACAAGGTCGAGCTGCGGACCATCCTCACCCGCGACGGCTCGTCACAGAACCGGTTCTTTGACGGCTACGACAACGACATCGCCAGCACGGTGTCCAACTACCGTGTGCGCTACGCGGTGGAGGAGATCGCCTCCTACCAGCTGTCGGGCGAACACTTCCTGTCGGGTGTCGGCGCCAACGGCGCGCTGCTGGAGTGGCGCGGCAGCTATGGCGACGCCTCAAACGAGAGCAACCTCCGCGAGGCCCTCTACCAGGACCAGAACGGGGTCCAGGTCCTCACCGACGAGAGCCAGAGCGGTCTGCTGCTTTACAACGACCTCGCCGACGACATCGTCGACGGCGGCGTCGACTGGACTCAGTTCTTTGTCACCGGCGACGTCTTCGGCAGCCTCAAGGGTGGCGTCGCCTACTACAACCGAGAGCGCGACTTCACATCGCGGCGGTTCCGCTTCAACTTCCGTGAGATTGCCGGCATCGACCTGACCCCGATTCCGGACGACATCTACACCGAAGAAAACATCAGGCCCGACGGTCTCGAGATCAAGGAAGAGACCCGCTCCACCGACTTCTACACCGCCAGCCACGACCTCGGGGCGGTCTATGCCCTGGCCGATGCCACCATCGGCAAATGGCGGCTCAACGGCGGCATCCGCTACGAGGACTCGGAGATCCAGGTCAACACCTTCGAGCCCTTCAATACCGACGCGACCCTGTTCACCAGCTCGGTCACCGATCAGGAGATCATGCCGGCGATCTCGGCCACCTACCGGCTCAACCCCAACACCAACCTCCGCGCCGCCTTCAGTCAGACGGTCAATCGTCCGGAGTTCCGTGAGCTCGCACCCTTCGAGTGGACCGACGTGGTGGGCGGCCGGTCGGCCCGCGGCAACCCGGATCTGGTGAGCGCCAATATCTCGAGCTTCGACCTCCGCTGGGAGTGGTTTCCGGATCAGTACGGGGTGATCGCGGCGAGCGCCTTCTACAAGGACTTCACGAATCCCATTGAGCGCACCCTGTTGTTTGCCGTGGAGCTCCAGTCCACCTGGATCAACACCCCCGGCGCCACCAACCTCGGCGCCGAGCTCGAGTTCCGTCGCGGCCTCGGTTTCTTGGCCGACGGCCTCAATCCCTTCGCCGTCCAGGTCAACTACACCTATGTGGACTCGGAGATCAACGTGGGCGATGATCCCATCGTCACCAGCGCCGTGAGGCCCCTGGTGGGCCAGCCCGACCACACCCTCAACTTTGTCTTCGAGTGGGCCCCGGTCCGATGGGGCGCCATGGTTCGTCTGCTGTACAACTACCAGGGCGAGACCCTCTACCAAGCCGGCGGACTCGGCATCCCGGACGTGTATCAGAAGCCCTACGCCACCCTCGACGTGGTGTGGAAGCAGCAGCTCGATTCCCTCGTCGACGGTCTCAGCTTCACAGTGAACCTGACCAACCTCACCAACGACAACTACGAGCTTAACGGCGGCTTCGAACAGCTCTACAGCCGCGGCCGAGGTTTTGGTCTGGGCATCAGCTACTCGGTGTTTTAACAACATCTTCACGGCACCTGCACCGGCTGCTGATGCCATGCATGGAGAGCGGCCCGGGTCGCATCTCGGGCCGCATATCCAGGATCCTTGAAAGGGGGAGAGAATGCGAGCGCTTCTCATAGTTTTGACCGCAGCCGCCACCCTCACCGGTGGCAGCCTCCACGCCGTCACTCCGGAGATGGCAGTCGACCAACGGGGGGTCATGTCCGATGACCGGCCCGGGGTTCCGCTGGCGATGGCACCGTGGGTGATCGCCGCCGATGTGGAGGCCCTGCCGAAAATGACCATGGCCGCGATGACCGGTTCCGGCGGCAAGCCGTCAGTGTTGGTAGAGACCAACTATCCGGCCTACGACCCAGCGGCCAACCTGGGTGACGGCATGTCGCTGTATCTCAGCGTCATGGGCAACACCTATCAAAGCCCGGTCATCATGTACTGCTACTGGCGCAACCGCGCCACCGGGGACAGGTTCTTCATCAACGCGGTGGAAGGCATCGTCAGCGATGGCACGGTCACCGATCTCTTCGGTTACGAGGAGGGCATCCCGGTGTGGGCGCCCACTGTGGACCGGTTGGAGCTTTTCGGCCCCACCGCTGCGGCCTTCGGTCCGGCGCCCGACGGCGCCACCGACACCACCGGCCGTTACGAGTTCGTGTTGGAACTGCGCGACTACCGCACAGGTATGCCGGTGGCAATGAGCACCGCCATGTACAACGTGGTGGACCAGACCATGCCGATCAGCTCCAACATTTCGTCGGACACCACCTGGAGCGCCGACAACCTCTACTATCTGCAGACCGCCATATTCGTGGAAGCCGGTGCCACCCTCACCATCGAGCCCGGCACCGTCATCATGGGCGACACCGTCGGCAAGGGCACCCTGATCGTGGCCCAGGACGGCATGATTATGGCCGAGGGCACCGCCAACCAGCCGATCATCATGACCTCGCCGCAGGAGCTCGGCTCCCGCGCGCCGCAGGACTGGGGTGGTCTGATCCTCAACGGCCGCGCCACCATCAATGTGGATGGCGGCGTCTCCGAGGGTGAGGGCGACACCGGCGAGTTCGGTGGCGGCACCAGCCCCGACGACGGCGACGACTCGGGCAGTCTGCACTACGTGCGGGTGGAGTTCGCCGGCATCGAGTTCAGCCCCGACAACGAGCTCAACGGCATCGCCTTCCAGGGCACCGGCAGCGGCGGCAGCTTCCACCACATCCAGGTCCACTACAATCAGGATGACGGCGTCGAGTTCTTCGGCGGCACTTCGGCGATCAAGTACGCCCTGCTCACCGGCATTGGCGACGACTCCATGGACTGGACCATGGGCTGGCGCGGCAAGGCCCAGTTCGTGGCGGTGGTCCAAGAGGGTCAGGTCCGGGCGGACCAGGGCTTCGAATGCGACAACCTGGGCTCCAACAACGTAGCCGAGCCCATCGCCAATCCGCAGATCTACAATGCGACGGTGATCGGTTCCGCCGACACCGGCTCCAAATCCGACCAGGGCCTGTTGCTCCGTGAGGGCACCGGCGGAAAGCTCCACAACTTCATCGTCTACGGCTTCCACGAGTGGGGCCTCAATGTCGACCACGAAGCCACCTTCGACCAGGCCAACGGGGCCGACCCCAACCTGACGCTGGCCAACTCCATCGTTTACGGCAACGGCACTGACTACTGGTACACCGAGGACTGTGACCCGGCAGAGCCGGACACCTGCTACCCGAACATCGCCCAAGATGCGGGTGAAGACGGCACCAACTGGCAGGGTTCCGATGTGTGGTTTGCGGACGACATGTCGATGAACCGTGAAGTGGACCCCGGTCTCGCCAATCCGGTCTATTACCTGGTGCCCGACCTCGAGCCGCTGCCGGGATCGGCCGCCCTCATGTCCGACTACGTGAAATTCCCGCCCGATGACGGCTTCTTCGAAGCGGCGCCCTATATCGGTGCGGTTGCTCCCGGCAGCAACTGGACCCAAGAGGGTTGGACCATTTGGTCGAAGAACTAGGAGCGGGCCGGTGAGGATTACAATCTCCGTTGTGTGCATCGCGTTGATGGGGGTGCTGGCGAGCGCCGGAGAGGCGTCGACCGCCACCGAACCTGCGGCGCAGTTGGCTGCCGTCAACACGGCGGCTCAGCCGGTCGAGGAATTCTCCAACACCTTCACAACCCAGCGCGAGGTATTCGATGTGGTGGAGGCGGCCCTCGCCTCCGGCGACGTGGATGCCCTGCGCGCGCTGGCCGTGACCGGGGAGGAGTTCCGCGATCTGGTGTGGCCGACTCTCGACGTGGCCAAACTGCCCAACAGCAACTTCACGGCCGAGTTCGTGTGGTCCCAACACCAACTCAAGCACGAAAAGTGCCTGCTGCGGACGAGCCATGACTACGAGGGCCAGCAGTTCGACATCGTCGACATCTCGTTCCTCGGGAAAAGCTCCGACCACGGCAGCTTCCAGATTCATCGCGACAGTGAAATCACAATCATGCGTCCGGACGGAAGTCGGGAAAAGGTGCAGCTGTTCGGCAGCCTGCTCGAGACCGACGACGGCCGCTACAAGATCTACAGCTTCATCAACGATTAAGGAGCAGATCCATGAAGCGAATCATCCTTTTTGCCGCCCTCCTGGCCCTGCCGGTGGCGGCCTTCGCGCAGAGCTACACAGCCAATCTTTCCGGCGATGTGGGCACCGGTTTCGCCACCATCCAGATCTCCGGCGAGATGATCAACTACTCGATTCTGACCAGCGGTCTCGAGAGCCCAACCGGGGCCATCATCACTGATGGCGACATCACCATCGATCTCGGTGCCAGCTTCAACGCGGGCTCGGCGGTGGGCGACACCACCAGCGCCGACGCCGGCGCGGTTGTGGACAATCCTGGCGCCTTCTCGGTGGAGGTGACCAACGGCACCAACACACTGAGCGGCACCCTCCTGAGTGGGCCGGCTGCGGGCATCGCTCTCTACCAGCCCGTGGTGGCCACCGTCACCGGCCTTGGTGGAACCAACTTCAAGACCGACGTCCGGATGGTCAACCGCTCCAGCGGCGAGGCCACCGTGACCATCGACTACTATGCCAAGAGCAACAACGGCCAGTCCGGTCCCAACGAGACCGCCGTGGTGACCATTCCCCCGAATGGTCAGGCCGCGGTGGACAACTTGCTGGAGACCGTGTGGGGCATCGACGACGGCCAGGGTGCGCTGGTGGTGACCTCGGATCGCGAGATCACCAGCTCGGCCCGGATCTACAACGACCAGGTCGATGCCGGTCTCGGCACCTTCGGTCAGTACAGCCAGGGTCTGGCCAGGAGCCACGCCTGGCCGAGAGGCGTGGTTCCTTTCCTGTCCAACACCCCGGTCAACCAGGGCGAGGGTTTCCGCTCCAACATCGGCTGGTTCAACCCGAACGCCGATGCCATCACCGTCACCTTCTCCGGCTACGCTTCCGACGGCACCCTGCTCGGCACGGTGACCGCCGAGGCCCCCGGCTACCAGCAGCAGCAGGTCAAGGTCTCCGATCTCTGGCCGGCTCTGGGCAACTACCCGGATCCGTTCTACGTCTGGTACGACGTGGCTGACGGCGACGCCGTCTTCATGTACGGCTCGGTGGTCGACAACGTGAACGGCGACGCGTCGTTCATCTCCGCGATCCCGACCTCGAACTGATCTTCAATCTCTTCCGTCCTTCATTTTCTTTTAGCCCCGGCGCCCGCCGGGGCGATTTTTTTACGCCCGAGCACAGTAGGATAGTGATGATGGCGTTGGGTGGACGAGGGTCCCTAGCAGCGACCGTGGTTGCGATGTTGGCCGTGGTTACAGTGTGCGACGCCGGGAATCGTCGATCGGTGACCGCCTCGGAGGCGGTGTCGGCCGACAACCTCCGGCGTCACGCGGTCGTGCTCGGCAGCGATGCACTGGAAGGCCGAGCGCCGGGAACCGCCGGTGGATCGCGGGCCGCGTCGTACATCTCCTCTGAGTTGGAACGATACGGCGTCAAGCCCCTTGGGGATGAGGGGACCTTCCTCCAGCGGGTTCCCCTCCATGGCAATGCCCCCCTGAGTGATTCACGATTGTCGCTGATCAGTTTCGGGGAGACCCGGCGATTGGCCCTCGGTGAGGACTACCTGCTGTACTCCACCGGCTCGCAGACCTGGATACCACGTCCAGCACCGTTGGTTTTCGTGGGCTACGGCATCGTCGCGCCGGAGTTCGACCACAACGACTACGCCGAGTTGGATGTGCGGGGCAAGGTGGTTGTCTACCTGTCGGGAGAGCCTTCGTCCGTCGACCCGGGGTACTTCAGCGGACCTGAACTCACCGTCTACTCGTCGACGGAAGCCAAGTCCAGAATCGCGCTGTCGCGGGGTGCGGTGGGCAGCGTGATGATCCCGGTAACGGATGACCCTGAGCTGCTGTGGAGTCGGTTGCGCGACGAATTTGCCTTCGAACACCTCACGCTGGCCTATTCCGTGCCACGACACCTGTCGGCCATCCTCCACCCACGGCTCGCCGCCGGTCTCTTCGCCGACGCGTTGTATGATTTCGAAACGGTACTCACCATGTACGCGAGCCACACTCTTCGATCGTTCCACCTGCCGGTTCAACTGTCCTTCGAAGGGTCCTTCCGAAGTCGGAACTTCTTGGCGAGCAACGTGGTCGGCTGGGTCGAAGGCGCCGACCCCCGGATGCGCGACCGGTATCTCGTGATCTCGGCCCACTACGACCACCTCGGTATCGGACCGGCCCAGGCGGGCGACGCCATCTACAACGGCGTGGTGGACAACGCGCTGGGAGTCGCCTGTGTGCTCGAACTGGCCCGCATCGTCACTCAAGTGACCGGTCCTCCCGACCGTTCAGTCATCTTCCTGCTGTCCACCGCCGAGGAGGAGGGAAACCTGGGCGCCGCGTTCTTTCTCGATCACCCGCCGGTCCGCCACTCGCAGATGGTGGCCAACATCAACGTGGACGGTCTGGCGACCATGGACACCTTTGACGACGTGGTGGGCATCGGCGGCGAGCTATCCGATCTTGGTGAGCTGCTGAACATGGCGGTCAAGCCGCTGGGGCTCCGCACCAGTCGTCCAAAGGAGATGGTGCTGGGTCACGAGGCCTACACCAGGTCCGATCAGGTGGTCTTTGCCGAGGCGGGAATCCCTGCCATTCTGGTGGTCGAGGGTCTGCAATGGAGGCACACGGACCGGGCGGAGGCGATCCTGAGCATGAGGCGGTGGTTCAGCACCGTGTACCACACCCCGCGGGACGATGTGGATCAGCCGCTTGATCTTGCCGCGTGCGGTCAGCACTGTGGTGCCATCGCGGCCTTTGCACTGGCCGTGGCCGATGCGCCGATGGATCCGGAATGGCGCCCCGGGGTTCCCTACGCGTACGAACGCCTGCTTTCGTTGGCCGATGAGGATCGTTAGCGCCTGCGCCGCGTGTGTCGCTTTGGGGCTGCTGGTCGGTTGTTCCACGGCACCCGGGAGGGTGGACACCGAGCTGCGAATCGTGGGGTCGGACACCATGCTCATTCTCAATCGCCGACTCGCAGAGGGCTACATGCGCGAGAATCCGGGCATCTCCATTCGGGTCGAAGGAGGGGGGTCGGCGGAGGGTATTCGGATGCTGGCTTCGGGTGCGGTCCGCATTGCCGCGGTTTCCCGGCCGCTCCTCCCGACCGAAGTGGAGGCCATCCACCAGCAGTTCGGCACGCTAGGTGTCCGCTTCTTGATCGCCGGAGACGCCCTCAGCGTATACGTGAACGATGCCAATAATGTGCGGTCCCTCACCGTCGATCAACTCAGGGGTCTGTTCGATGGCTCGATCCGCAGCTGGTCTGCGGTGGAGGGAGCGGGGGGAGAGGTGGTGGTCGTCGTGCGTCCCCCCGGCTCAGGGAGCCATCGGTTCTTCCGCGACCGGGTCCTCAAGGGCGGCTCCTACGCCGCCGACGCCACGACCGTACCGAGCACCTTGGAGGTGATCAACCTGGTACGTTCCGACCCGCGCGCCATTGGCTACGGCGGAGTGGCCTACCGATCCGCCGGCGTTCGTGGCGTCCTCCTGGACGGTGTGGATCCAAGCCAGATGCAACGGCAGGAGGCCCGCTATCCCCTGAGCCGCCACCTCGCGTTGATCACCGCCCAGCCGCCGTCGGGACTCGCCAGACGATTCATCGATTGGTGCATGGAGGACGAGGGGCAGGCCATCGTCGCCGAGGTTGGCTACATCCCGCTGTGGCGGAAATAAGAAGCTCTCGTGAAGTCGATGTAAAAACTTAACACCAGCTTCATACCGGCTTCACACCAGCACCACCTCAGGTTCACATGCTGCGCGCGGCGCTGCGGACCGGTCTGATAAGGGGCCCTTTTCATCGCAGGCTCAAGGAGGCGGGACATGAGGCGAAGGCCGAAAGTGTGGGCCGCGGTCATGGTGCTGGTACTGGCTGCGGGTGGAGTCTTCGCGCAAGAAGACCAGCCGGAGATGGACCCGTTGCTCGAGCTGCTGGTGGAGCAGGGCATCATCACCAAGGCGCAGGCGGAGGGAGTGCAGCAGGAGTACGACCGGCGCCAGGGGGAAACCGTCGATGAGCCGGCGGTGCCGCCGGTGGTTGCGGAACAGCCACCGGTGGAGATCGAGCAGCAACAGGTGGCCGCCGAGGCACCGAAGTCTGAAAAATGGTACGACCGGATCGATTTCAAGGGCGATCTCCGGCTTCGCTTCGAGGATTTCGATCAGGAGGGCATCTCGTCGAACAACCTGCGTGAGCGGTTTCGCGTCCGGATCCGGCCTGGAATCTACACCCAGATCACCGATTGGATGGACGTGGGTCTCCAGCTGCGCAGCGGCGATCCATTAGACCCGGTGTCGGACAACGCCACCGTAGAGGGTGGTTTCACAATGAAGGACATCGCCATCTCTGAGGGTTTCGCCCACTTCGACCCGACGAACTGGTTGGATCTGACCTTCGGAAAGTTCGATCCGAAGAAGAAATGGGTCGTCACCGACATGCAATGGGATGACGACGTCACCGTGGAAGGCGCCATGGAGGAGGCCTCGGTCGGCCCGTTCGAGGCCAACCTCTACCAGTACACCCTGGAAGAGGTGAAGGACGGCGGCGATGCCTATCTTGTTGGGGGGCCAGCTCCTGGGCAAGTTCGGCTCGGACGCGATTGGGACGTTCAAGGTCGGTGCCGGTTACGATGAGTGGATTCGCCCCCAGCTGGTGGCCGACCTGACCCTGAGCGGCGATCTCCGCGGCAACAAGATCACCAATTTGCTCGACGACAACGACCAACTGGTCAGTGATTTCCAGATCTTCAATGCCTTCGTCAACTGGAGCTACACCAGAAACGAACGCTGGCCGATCAAGGTCTCTCTCTTCGGCTACAAGAACACCGGCGCCAGCGGGCTCGGCCAGGACTACGACACCGGGTACTTCGCGCGGGTCCAGGTGGGTGACTACAAGAAGAAAGGCCACTTCATGTTCCGTTTCTCGAGGTACTACTCGGAGCCGGACGCCCTCTTCTATGTCTTCGCCCAGTCGGACACCACCCGCGCCTCCGATGTGGACGGCTACCGCTTCGACGTCCGCATGGGTTTCGTCAAGAAGTCGTACTTCAACCTCACCTGGTACCACACCGATCCGGTCTATGCGGACGTGCCCACCATGGACCGTCTCCAGATGGACTACATCATTGTTTTCTAGCGGGCATCGGAGTCCTTCACGATGACTTCACACCGTCACATTACGGTCGCGCGGGCGGCCTCGCCCCGAGCGAACCGGCCCATAGGGAGGAATTGAAAATGAGAATTGCCAAGGTCGCGCTGCTGACCTTCATCGCCGTGTTGTGTGTCGGTTCTGCCGTTGCCGGTGGACCCGAGCTGGACCCCGGGCTCGCGCAATACACCAAAGTCCAGGGCCTGCGCGGAACCCTCAACGCCGCCGGTTCGGACACCATGCTCGAACTCCAGACCCTGATGGCGGAAGAGTTCCGAAAGCTCTACCCCCAGGTCAAGATCCAGGTCGAGGGGAAGGGCTCGTCCACCGCCCCGCCGGCGTTGATCGAGGGAACCGTGCAGCTGGGCAATATGTCCCGAAAAATGAAGAACCAGGAGACCGACGCCTTCGAGGAGGAGTTCGGCTATTCCCCGGCCCGATTCGATGTCGCGCTGGATACGCTGGCGGTCTTCGTCAACAAGGACAACCCGACCCAATCGCTGACCATCCCGCAGGTGGACGCGATCTTCTCCAAGACCCGGAAATGCGGTCTGCCTTCGGACGCCAGCACATGGGGTCAGCTGGGACTTGGCGGCAACTGGTCCACCGCACCGATCTCTCTTTATGGACGCAACGCGGCCTCCGGGACCTACGGCTACTTCAAAAAGCACGCCCTGTGCAAGGGGGACTACAAGGACTCGGTGAAGGAGCAGCCCGGCTCGGCGTCGGTGGTCCAGGGCGTGGAGAAGGACAGCTATGGCATCGGTTACTCCGGAATCGGCTACCAGACCTCCGGCGTGCGCGCGGTGCCGTTGGCGTCATCAGACGGCCAGCCCGCGGTGGCGGCGACGTCCGACAACGCGGCCAACGGCAGCTATCCCCTTGCCCGCTTCCTCCACATCTATGTCAACAAGAGCCCCAACACGCCCCTCGACCGGCTGACGGCCGAGTACCTACGCTTCATCCTTTCGGCCGATGGCCAGCGGGTCATCATCAAGGCAGGCTTTGATCCTCTGGATGCGCAGACCGCTGCAGAACAGCTGGCCAAGATCGGCAGCTGAGCGGAGCCGCCTGTCGTGAAACGCTTGCTCACCGAAAAGACCAAAGACCGGATCGCCACCGGGGTGATCCGGGTCGGCGGGATCTTCGTGATTCTGGTGGTGGCTGCCATCGTCGTCAACATCAGCCTCGAGGCGCTGCCGCTTTTTGGGCCCGCCTCGGCGGGTCCGGTGGAGGTGGTCGTCCACGATGTCGAGGCACTCGCAGTCGGAAGCGATTCGCGGCGCGAGACGCGATGGATCGTACGTGAGGATGGCAGCATCGGCATCTATTCCGGCCATGATCGTGGTTCCCTCGCCGACATCGATCTGGCGGCGGCGCCGCTTGTGGCTGTGGATCACGAGATCCACGGCCTGATCTCGGCAATCGACGCCTCGGGGGTGCTGTCGGTGGGCCGGGTCAGGTTTGGCGACGACTGGGTGGACGGTAAACGGACCACCAGAGCTTCGTGGCGGCGGGCGGCGGAACCTCTGGATCTCGGTGGTGGTTCGGTCTGGGTCGGCGTGACCGCGAACTCGGACGGAGAGGGTGCCGTCACTGCTGTGGCCTGGCCATCGACGGGTCCCCCCGCGGTGGCGTTGTGGGACGCGGATGACGAGGAGTGGCAGCAGTTCGAGGCCGGTGGTCTGCCCGACAAGGTGGTGGCCGCGGCGGTGGCCGAGGACCAGCGAACCCTCGCATTGCTGGACGGAGAGGGTCAGTTGAGGATCTACCGTCTTCCGCAACTCGCTGAACTCGTGACGGAGGGGATTCAGGGTCGTGCGACCGCCATCCGCTTCCTGATCGGTGGTGGGAGTCTCGTAGTCAGCGACGACCACGGCCGGGTGGCCGTGATGTTGGAGGTGCCCAGGGTCGAGGTGGTCAACCGCGGCAGCAAGCGGGTGAAGGCGGCCGGCCAGATTGTGGAACCCGGGCAGAGCCTCGAAGTCTTGGACGACGAGGTGGGATCAAAGCTCGCGTCCAAGGCCGACATTGAGGTTCGGTCGGTGGCTCCCCGCTGGCGGGTGGTGCGCGACCTGCCGCCGTTGCCGGCCGCCGGCACAGCCATCGCGCCGGGACACCGGCGGCGCAGCTTTTTGGTTGGAGCCGTCGACGGAACCGTCGCCCTCTACTACTCCACCTCGGCTCGACGTCTCCTACAGGACCGTTGGTTCGGCGGCGAGGCTTCGATCCTGGCCCTCGATCCGAAGGAGGATGGCGCGGTGGTCCACGGCGCGGGCGAAGTCCTCGCAATGTCCATTGACAACCCCCATCCCGAGGTCAGCCCGAAGACCCTCTTTCTTCCGGTCTGGTACGAGGGCTATGCAGCACCCAAGTGGGTGTGGCAGACCACCGGCGGGTCCGACGCCTTCGAGCCCAAGATGAGCCTCTGGCCGCTGATCTTCGGCACCCTCAAGGCAACCCTCTACGCCATGTTGTTCTCGGTCCCGCTGGCATTGATGGCGGCGGTCTACGTCTCCCAACTGGCGCCGACGTGGCTCCAGTCAACGCGTCAAACCGACGGTGGAGCTGATGGCTGCGGTGCCATCGGTTGTGGTGGGCTTTCTGGCGGCCCTGTGGCTGGCGCCACGGCTCGAGTCGGCTTTGCTGACCTGTCTGATTGCCGGTGCGGCCCTGCCCTTCGCTGTTGTCCTGGCCCTCGGGATGTGGCGGTTGGTGCCGGACGATCTGAGGCGGCGGATGCCGCCGGGGGGTGAGCTCCTGCCGCTGCTGTTCGCTGGCGCTCTCGTGATCGCCGCGGTGGTGCTGATTTCGGACCCGATCGAGGCCGGCCTGTTCGGCGGCGACTTTCAACGGTGGCTCTTCACCGAGTGGGGTATCCGCTACGACCAGCGCAACAGCATCGTGGTGGGACTGGCCCTCGGATTCGCGGTGATCCCGGTGATCTTCACCATCGCCGAGGATGCCTGCTCAGCCGTTCCCACATCTTTGGTCACGGCCAGCCGCGCGCTTGGCGCCACCCGTTGGCAGACCGCCATCCGTCTGGTGGTGCCGGCGGCCAGCCCCGGTCTCTTTGCAGCCGTCATGCTGGGTCTTGGTCGGGCGGTGGGTGAGACCATGATCGTGCTCATGGCCGCGGGAAACACGCCACTGTTGGACCTCTCCCTTTTCAACGGCATGCGCACCATGTCGGCGGCCATTGCGGTGGAAATTCCCGAAGCGCCGGTGGGCTCCACCCTGTTCCGGGTCCTGTTTCTCACCGGTACGCTGCTCTTTCTCTTCACCCTGGTGGTGACCACTGCGGCGGATCTCGTTGGGAGCTATCTACGGAGGCGCTATGCCAGGTTCTGAGGCGACCCGAGAACCGATTGTCCGAACCACCTCGGGCGTGGCTCCCGGGCTGCCGGGTACCTGGGCGACTGCTCTGGCCACCATCATGGTCCTGGTGATGCTCGCCATGCTGTTGTGGATCGTGGCCGTCAATGCATTCGGTTGGTTCTGGCCTGCGCGGGTCTCACAGCTGACTCTGATCGACGGCGAGGTGGTGATTGGAGAGCTGGTGGGACGCGAGAGGGTGCGGGGAGGCGTCTCCGACGATGACGAGGGGTACCGGCTCCAGATCAAAGTGGGCAATCGAGAGGTCACCGGCAACGACTTCAGATGGATCGACGAGGACCAGATCCGTGGGATCACCACCCCGCCCGATGTGGTCCGGGTGGTGCGATCGGAGTACGGCGATGCCTTTGGGCGCATCGTTGGTGCGGTCGATGCCGACGGTCGGGTGATGGATCCGGATTCGCCGGAGGAGCTTGGAACACTGCTCGATGACGGAGCTGGGCTGCGGGCCGAACGGGGTGATTTGGAACGGCAGGTCGACACGACCCGGCGCCCGTTGACGAGGCTCGAGGAACGGCTCGCTACCCTCGAGCGCTCGGACAGGGCCTCAACGGCCGACGGGGCGCGCCGGGTCCAGGAGCTCACGGCCGAGATGGAGCAGGAGGCGGCGGCGGTCACGCCGGAGCTGGAGGAGATCTTCAGCCGACAGGACACCGTGGCGCTCAGGCTCCAGACCGCAAGGATCACGCTCGAGGCGGGATCGACCTCGCTGGAGGTCCCGTTGGCCAACGTCATCCGGGTGGTCTCGAGCAACACCTTGAGCGCACCGGCCCGGTTGTGGCACGCGCTGCGCGAGGGCGTTGCCTTCCTCTTCACCGAACCTCGCGAGGCCAACACCGAGGGCGGGATCTTCCCCGCTCTGTTTGGGACCGTGCTGCTGGTGTTCCTGATGAGCCTGGCGGTGGTGCCCCTGGGCGTCATCACAGCGGTCTACATGACCGAGTACGCCCGGCCCGGGCTGCTGCTCCGGCTCGCCAACCAGGCGGTCAATAACCTGGCCGGGGTTCCCTCCATCGTGTTTGGGATGTTCGGTCTCGCCTTTTTCATCTACGGCGTCGGCGGGACCCTCGATAGGACCTTTTTTGCCGACCGCTTACCCACCCCGACTTTCGGTACGGGGGGGCTGTTGTGGGCCTCCTTGACCCTCGCCCTGCTGACCGTCCCGGTGGTGGTGGTGGCGACCCGGGAAGGCCTGCTGGCGGTCCCGAGAAACTGGCGCGAGGGGTCCTTGGCCCTCGGAGCCACCAAGTGGCAGACCCTGCGGCGAATCGTGCTCCCCGCATCCATGCCGGGGATTCTCACCGGGATGATTCTGGCGGTGAGTCGAGCCGCGGGCGAGGTGGCGCCTCTGATGCTTACCGGTGCGGTGAAGCTGGCCCCGAGCCTGCCGGTGGACGGTGTGCCGCCGTTCCTCCACCTCCAGCGCAAGTTCATGCATCTCGGATTTCACATCTACGACGTGTCCATGCAGTCGCCCAACGTGGAGGCGGCAAAACCCATGGCCTTCGCCACGACCCTGGTACTGCTGGCCCTCGTCGTGATCATGAACCTCGCGGCCATCATCGTCCGCCGTCGTCTCCGTCGCGCCTACCGCGGCCAGGCGGTCTAGGAGAGACCATGACCGAGTTCCCTGTGGCACTGTCGACCCACGGTCTCAACCTCTACTACGGCGAGACCCACGCCTTGAAGGGCATCGATATCGAGTTGCCGCGAGCACCGAATCAGTGCATTGATCGGGCCCTCAGGCTGCGGAAAATCGACCTATCTGCGTTGTTTCAACCGAATGAACGACATGATCGAGGGTGTCCGCATCGAGGGCCAGGTGTTTGTGGAGGGCCAGGACGTCTACCAGCCGGGGGTTGATCTCGAGCAGCTTCGCAAGAGGGTCGGTATGGTCTTCCAGAAGTCCAACCCCTTTCCCATGTCGATCCGCGACAACATCGGCTTCGGGCCGCGAATGACAGGTGTGCGTGACCGCGGCCGGCTGGAGGAGATCGTCGAACGTTCTTTGAAACAGGCAGACCTGTGGCAGGAGGTCCGGGACCGGTTGGGCGACTCCGCCCTTGATCTGTCCGGCGGTCAGCAGCAGCGACTGTGCATCGCCCGCGCTCTGGCCAACGAACCCGACATCCTGCTGCTTGACGAGCCGGCATCCGCACTCGACCCCATTTCCACCGCCAAGATCGAGGAGACCCTTCTCCAGTTGAAGAGTCGTTACACCATCGTCATCGTGACCCACAACCTGCAACAGGCGGCCCGGATTGCCGATGTGACGGCGTTCTTCATGCTCGGTGAACTGGCGGATTTCTCGGACACCACCAGCATGTTCACAAACCCGTCGAACAAGGTCACCGAGGACTACATCACGGGTCGGTTCGGATGATCACCGTGATCCTCGACCGCGTCGCCCCGCCCTGTGCGCCGGTTGCCGCAGCAACCTGCGGCGACCGCTTTGGCATTCGGGATGGCTTTGATCTAAGGTTCTTTCAAGGAGCTGGCCATGCATCGACAATTTGAGGAAGAACTCGACGAGATCAAGCGCGGCATCCTGTCCATGGCCGGGTTGGTCGAACTGTCCTTGGCGGACGTGGCCCGAGCGCTCGGCGCCCCTGAACTCGAGCTGGCTGAGGGCATCATCGAGCGGGACGACGAGATCGACCATTGGGAGGTGGAGATCGATCGTCTGGCCACCGAGTTCATCGCGAAGCACCAGCCAACCGCAACCGACCTCCGTTTCGTGATTGTCGCCATCAAGCTCGGTCCGGAGTTGGAGCGGATCGCCGATAACGCGGTCAACATCGCCTATCGCATCCTCCACCTTTCCAAGTACCCGCTGCTCAAGCCGCTGATCGATCTGCCGCGCATGTTGGGTCTGGCCCATGCCATGGTCACCGACGCCATCGCCGCATATGTCGATCGCGACCCGAAGGCGGCGCGGGAGATCATCGGGCGGGATGACGAGGTGGACAACCTCTACTGGCAGATCTTCCGCGAGTTGCTCACCTTCATGATCGAGGATCCGCAGAATATCTCCCGGGCGATCGATCTGATCCTGGTTGCTCGGTTTATCGAGCGCATCGCCGATCAAGCGACGAATATCTGCGAAGAGGTGGTCTACCTGGTGGAGGCGGAACCGATCCGCCACAAGCACGAGGAAGCCGCGGACTGAGGAGTCGACGGACATGAGCGGAGAACGCATCGCCATCGTGGAAGACGACCCGGATCTGGCAACCACTTTGGGCATTGCCCTGGAGCGGGAGGGGTTCACGATCTCGTGTTACCCCACAGGACGGGAGGGATTGGACGGAATTCTGGGTTCTCCCCCGGATCTGGTGTTGCTCGATCTCAACCTGCCCGATCTGGACGGGCTGAGCGTCTGCCGCGAGCTGAGGGCGACCTCGGCGGTCCACGACCTGCCCATCATCATGCTCACCGCCCGGGTGGAGGAGAGCGACCGGGTGCTCGGGCTGGACATGGGAGCCGACGATTACGTCACCAAGCCGTTTTCGCTGCGCGAACTCAAGAGCAGAATTCGGGCGTTGCTCCGACGGCGGAGCCTGGATACGGGCGTGCCCGAGGACGAGTACAGCGATGACCGGCTTGTGGTACGACGGGCATCGATGGAGGTGGAGTTTGACGGCAAGCCGGTGCGCCTGACGGTGCGCGAGTTCGAGCTGTTGTGGTACCTGATCACCAACCGCCCGCGGATCGCCTCGCGAGAACGGATCCTCGAGCGGGTTTGGGGCATCTCGAGCGATGTGGAAACCAGAACCGTTGACGTTCACATTCGCGCCCTCAGGGCGAAGCTCGACCCCGAGCTGGTGGAGACGGTGATCGGCGCCGGCTATCGCTTCAGAGGCTTTTCGTGAATCGATGGCGCCACCGCGGGGTGGTGGCGCTCGCCGCCACACCCCTTCTCGTGGTCTCACTGGTCGCCGCGTCAGGCAGTTTCTGGGCCCAGCTCTGGGTGGCTCTTGCCTGGACCCTTGGTGTCATGGTTTTGGACGGGATCATGTGGCGCACCGTGGGTTCCCACCACGTCGGACATCATGCAACAGCTCGAGGTGAGAAACCCCGAGGCGGCCCGCTGGAAGGTTCGTGAGCTGAGGGACGGACTAGTTCTCTGCCGGACGGAGCGAGACCGTATGGCGACCCTCGTGGAGGATCTCTCCTCGGGCCTCGGGGAGGGACTGGTGCTGGTCGACTCGGAGCTCAGAATTCGTCTGATCAACGATGTGGCCAGGAGGTTCTTTGGTGTGGAAGAGATCCGCCGTGACCGTCATCTCCTTGAGGTCCTGCGCGAACCCGGTGTGGTGGAGGCTTTCGAACAGGCCGCGGATGGGGGTCGTTCGCGTCCGGTGGTGGTTGAGAACCCCCGTGGGCTCTGGGAGGTGCGGACTTTCCCGGTGCGAGATGGGGGAGCGGTTGGTCTGCTGGCGGAGATCAGCGTCATCCGGCGGGCCTCAGAGTTCAGACGGCGTTTCGTCCAGGACCTGTCGCACGAACTCAGGTCACCGCTGGCGGTGCTGCGAACCACCGTCGAGACCATGGAGAGCGATCTCGAACCGGATCTCGCGGAGATCCTGGTCCGCCAGGTGGAGAGGGTGGATCGTCTGACCGCAGAGCTGAACGAGCTGGCCTCCATCGAAGCGGGTCAGCTCAATTTAGAGCTCGAGTCCGTGTCGGTGGCGGAGGTCGTGCGCGAGGTTGTCAAGGACCACAAGCCCGAGGCGGCACGGGCCACGGTGGGTCTGGTGGTGGAGTTCGCCGATGACCTCGCTTGCTGGTGCGACCGCCGGGGTCTGTATCGGGTTCTGAGCAATCTGGTGGACAACGCCATCAAGTACAACCGACCGCGAGGCTGGGTGCGGATTGGCGGTCACCTCGAAGAAGGCATCGTCACGATCCGGGTGGTGGACAGTGGACTTGGAATTCCAGCGTCCGAATTGCAGGCGGTGCTGCAGCGGTTCTATCGTATCGACCGCGCGCGTACGCCGGGTCGCGGGGGTCTCGGTCTCGGGCTAGCCATCGTCAAACACATGGTGCACTACATGGGCGGCAGCCTGGCGCTGGATTCACGGGAGGAGGTCGGTACCACGGTGACCTTGACCTTCCCCCATTTGCGATCCGTCGAAGACGGCTGAGGGCTACCGCGTCGGTTCGTCGTCCACCAGGTTGTCCGGGTCATCGCCGCGAAACCCGATCCGGTCGAAGGGATTGACCACCGATGATGCGATGTTCATCAGATGAGCCGAGATCCGTTTGAGGAAGCGGACGTACAGCGCAGTGGTCACCGCCTCGTTGCACGGTAGGCCGGGATCCTCGTGCCCTATGAGTGCGCCGAGGATTTCATCCGAGCGGCGGGCGATCCACCAGTGTTCGGCCATCACTTCCCTGGCCTTCCCCACATCCGCCAAGGGCATGGCCTCGATCAGCAGCGTGAACATGGTCTGAACGGTGGTCTCGATACTCCGAATGTCGGCCTCGTGCATGCCGCAGACCAGTTTCCCCGGATGCAGCAGCGCCAGTTCGACGATGTTCTTCGTGAGGTCCCCGATGCGTTCGATGTCGATGACGATGCTGACCAGCACCAGGCCGGGGTGGATGTTGCGGCCCCCCGGGGACACCGACAGATGGGTGAGGACCTTTCTTCGAACCTCGCGCTCGTACGCGTTGATGAGCTGGTCCTTGGCGTAGATGTCGATGTCGATCTTCGCGTCGTCGTGCTCCCGCAACGATTGGACCGCGGCGAGGAACATCTCGCGGTCCGCCTCGAGCATTTCGAGGGATCGGGCGTAGGCCTGCTTGAGCAGGTTTTCCTTGCGGAACAGCTCGAAAATATCTTTCAGCATAAATCACCTCAATATTGCGATCGCGGCCAGTGGAAGCGCGTAGAACATCAACAGGATGTAGACCAGTGCGAGCCAGCGCCACCGTACGGCGAGGTCGGCAAACCAACGTGCCATTCGGATGGGAATCACCCGAATGGCGGGGACCGGCCAGAGAACCAGAATGCCGCACAGATTGAAAACGAGGTGGGCAAAGGCCACCGTGACCGCGCTGATTTCGCCCACGGTAAGGGCGGCCAACATGGCGGTGATGGTGGTCCCCACATTCGCCCCGAGGGTGTAGGGGAAGATCTGCACCAGGGTCAGAATTCCAGCGCCGGCCAGGGGAACGGCAAGCGAGGTCGTAATGCTGCTCGACTGCACCAACACGGTGATGGACAGGCCGAAGAGGAAGGCGCGGCCCGCATTCTTGAACAACAACTCATCGAAAAAGCTCTCGATCCGGCCGAGGACCAGGGATTTCATGATGACGACGAGGTAGCGCAGCGACCCGAACATGAGCACCAGGGCCGCCACCAGGAGAAGCCAGGGATGACCTTCGTTGAGGTGGGAGATCCACCCCACCACCGGCTCTGTGACGGTCTTGAGGGGGCTGGCGAAGCTCAGGCCCCCCACATCCTGAAAGACCTGTGCCAGATATGCAGCCGATCGACCGAGGAAGTTTGTCGTCACCTGGAGGGGGAAGAGGATGGCCACCGCGAGGATGTTGAAGAAATCGTGGACCGTGGAGGCGGCGAACGCCCGACGAAACTCCTGCCCACGCGAAATGTGGCCAAGGCTCACCAGAGTGTTGGTGACCGAGGTGCCGATGTTGGCGCCCATGACCACCGGGATCGCGGTGTGGATCGACATTGTGCCGCTGCCCACCATCGCCACGACCAGCGAGGTGGTGGTGGATGAGGATTGGACGAGGGTGGTTGCCAGAATGCCGACGAACAGGCCCACCAGGGGATTCGACGCGCTCTGGATGAGATCCCCGATAAAACCTCCGCTGAACATCTTGAAGGCCTTGCCGAGCAGGCCGATGCTCACCAGGAAGCCGTAGAGGAAGAGGACGAGACCGAAGGCCCTGACCCAGAGGTGTTGTCCCATGGATTTGGCGGGCGTTTGAACCGTTGTACGGAATGCGGTCATGTAGTGTGGCGACCCTCTTTCGGGCGGCGATCGCTCGGTTTCAGCCGAACGGTCGTCGGCACATCTTAACGCCGGCTTTACATCCAGGGAACCACCGCGTGTCCCGGGGTCGATCAGCCGGGCCGCGTTCCGCGCCAAAAAGTTGGGCTGTAGGTCAACCAGTGGTGGCTGGATCCGGTTCCGACCCGGATCTGGTGTCGCCCTGTTTCTTGTGGTCCTCGGCGACTTGGAGGGACTCCTGGAACACGTTGAGCAGGTAGGTGGTCTGCTCGGTGATCTTCAGCGAGTCCCAGACGAAGCTGTAAAACAAAATGCTCAGCCTGGTCTTGGATTCGTTGCCCTGGATCCTCTTGATCTGTTTGTGGTCGTAGTCGTTGACCATCATCCTCAGTTCGCGGTTCTTGGCGGCGATGACGTCGCAATCGGTGCACTCTCTCGCCACGAGATTGTGGGCGGCCCGGTCGAGGATCTCGGTCACCGCCTCCCGCACGTGGTCGAGCTCTTTGATCTGTTCCTCCAAGAGTCCCGAGTGGTTGTTGGCCACGTGTTGTTTGGCGCGGACCACGATGTCGCGCACGCTTTCCGAGATCTCCTGCAGCGAACTGATGGTCTCCGCATAGAGTTGGGTGGTTTCCACCGCCTGCCATTGGAGCAGCCGGAAGACCTTGAAGACATTGGCCGCGATGATGTTGGACCAGCGTTGGATCTTGCGCTGCTGTTCGCGCGCCTTTTTGAGCTTTTGACGGTCCTGTTCGACAAGACCTTCAAATCCGAGGTTGTACGCCTCGTTGACCTCGCGCAGAAACAGTCCGGCGTGTTCAAAGGTCACTGCCGTGGCCGCGTCGGCGTCCTTGATCTTCCGCAGGTTGAAGACCTCCACCGACTCTTCGGTTTCTTCGCGTTTGCGATGGACCCGGTGGGTGCGGAAGATGAGGAAGGCTGCCAGACCGAGGAGCGCGGCAACCGCGGGACCGCGACCGAAGAAGATGGCGATGGCGAAGGTGAAGGACACCGTAAAGGCCATCATGGCGGTGAAGAACCAACCACCAATGACCGTGAGTACGCCGCTGACCCGGTAGACCGCGCTGTCGCGGCCCCAGGCCTGGTCCGACAGCGAGGTGCCCATGGCCACCATGAAGGTGACGTAGGTGGTGGACAGGGGCAGCTTGAACGAGGTCGCGAGCGAGATCAGAGCGCTGGCGACCATCAGGTTGACCGAGGCCCGGACCAGATCAAAGGACGGCACCGTACCGTCGGGCAGTGGCTTCGGGCGGAACTTGGACCGATCGAGCCTCCGGGCGACCGCCCGGCGGACGCCTCGCGGGAAGAGCCGGCTGGTGTTTTCGAGCAGCGATGCCGCCGCCCGCACCACGGTCTGTGACAGCAGGGTTGACTCGAAGCGCTCGAACCCTTCGTCTTGGCGGCCGAGTCGGACTTCGGTCTTGGTCACCGAACGGGCCTTGCGTGAGAACCACAGGGTTACCACCATGATCATTCCGGCGATCAGCAAGAACAGGGTGTTGGATCGAACAGGTTGTTTGAGTGCCTCCATGGTGGTGTTCAGGATGTCGGAGGTGGCCGCGGCCTCCTGGTAGGCGCTGAGTCCGGCCAGAGGGACGCCGATGAAGTTCACGAGATCGTTGGCGGCGAAGGCCATTGCCAGGGCGAAGGTGCCCACCAGCACGATCAGCTTGAGGATGTTCACCTTCGTGAACATCAACAACAGTTGCAGGAACACCGCCGACACAATGAACGACCCGAGCAGGATCAGGCCGGTGTGCCCCTTGATCCAGGCGAGGGTCTCCGGGGTGATGAATGAGGCGCCCTTGGATCCCTTGATCAGGATGAAATAGGTGATCGATGACAGGGCCGCACCACCCCACAGGGCGCCATAACGCTTGAGACGGGATTCGTAGTTGAAGGTGAATATGAGTCGGGTCGCGAACTGAATCACGGCTCCGACCACGAAGGCGACGGCAACCGAAAGCAGGATGCCCCCGATGATGGCCAGAGCCTTGGCGGTGTTGATGTATTCGATGATCTGACTCAGGGCGTCTCCGGCCTGGAGGACCTTCAGGAGTGCCACGGCAACCGCCGCCCCGAGTAATTCGAAGACGATGGAAACGGTGGTGGAGGTGGGCAGGCCGAAGGTGTTGTAGAGATCGAGCAGGATGACGTCGGTGAGCATGACGGCGATGAAGACCACCATGAGCTCGGGCATGGTGAAGTACTCGGGGTGGAAGATGCCCTTGCGAGCCACCTCCATCATTCCGGAGGAGAACGTCACCCCCGCGAGCATCCCGAGACTGGCGATGATCATGATGACGTGCCGCGGTGCGACCCGGGAGCCGATGGACGAGTTGAGGAAATTGACCGCGTCGTTGGAGACGCCCACAACCAGGTCCGAAATGGCCAGTCCGAAGAGAATCACGATTGCAATGTGGAAAAAATCCATGACCTCATCCCATTGTGAATTGGCGGTCGCGGCATGCCGCACTCAGGTTTCGGCGGATAGCATACACGGACAGGACAAACGGCTGAACGGCAATCGGCTCCCGCCGCTGACCCGTGCGCCCGCTGATCCCTGAAGTCGTTGGATTTAAGTTTGTTAGAGTGTGTGAATGAAAATCATAGTCAATCCGGCAGCCGCCGGGGGTCGCCTGGGACGGGAGTGGCCCGGCCATCAGGATCGGTTGCGCGAGCTCGGTGTCGATGGGGAGGTGGTCTTCACCGAGGGGCCGTGGCACGCCATCGAATTGGCCCGGCGGGCCGTCGAGGACGGTCATGAGCGGGTGGTCGCCGTCGGTGGAGACGGCACCACCAACCAAGTGGCCGGGGGCCTGTGGCGCGCCGGCGGCGGCACGCTCTGCATGGTGCCGCTGGGCACCGGCAACGACATCGCCCGAACCCTGGGAATTCCTCTCGACTGGCGTCAGGCCGCCGCCGCGGCGGCGGATGGAACCTCCCGCGAGGTGGACCTCATCCGGATCGGCGACCACGTAGTTCTCAACGCCATCGGGGTGGGTCTGCTCGGTGACATCAGCGCCCGCGCCGCCAGGATCAAGGTGATCCGCGGTCTCGCCGCCTACCTCATAACCGCCTTTGTGTCCTTGGTGCGATTCGAATCACCGCCGGTCGTCATCACCACTGAGGACCATCGGTACGAGGGGGCGATGACGATCCTCGCGGTCCACGGTGGACCCACCAGCGGCGGCGGCTTCAACCTCGCTCCGCGGGCGATTCCGGATGACGGTTTGTTGGATGCCACACTGGTCCCTGGTATCGGGCCGCTGGGTCGGGTGCCGCGGCTGCTTGCGGCCATGAAGGGCACCCTCGGCACCATGGAGGGAACCGTCGAGCTGCAAGCACCGTGGCTCGAAATGCGTTTCGATCGGCCCCTGCCGATGCACGTTGACGGTGATCAGGCGGTGCTCGAGCCGCCCCTGGCCCGTTTCGAGGTCCTGCCAAAGGCGATCAAGGTGGCCGTTCCGAAGTGACGGAATCTGGCGCCACGGCCTAGCCCGAGGGCGCGTCTCTCGGAGGTGCCTGGCATCCTCGCGGGAAGCGCGACAAAGAACCGGGGCGCAATGAAGGACCCCAAGCCGGCCACAATCGAGCCTCCGGCCCCTCACCGCGCCCATCTCCCCACAGCGCTACCCGAGGTTGCCCCCTTTAACAATGTTGGGACCCAAAGGGCTGAATGACTCAGTTGGCGAGCCCCAACATTGTTAAAGACGGCACGCCCGCCCATCGCGCCCTTTCACGACCCGGGAGGGTGGGTGGAAACGTTCAACGTTTAACTTTCAACTTTCAACTTCAAGGTGCCTGGAGTCGCACGTCCTCCCACTTCGCTCCGGGTGGGTGGGGGAATCTGCAATCTGCAATTCGCAATTCGCAATGGGAGGGTGGGAGGGGGTGGCGGTACCCTGGAAGGCGATGGAAGACTGTCAACGCGAACGGCCGGGTTTCGTCAAACCAACGTGTTGCGAGCAGTAAGTATGCCCAGTCGAGATCCCTCGGAGTCCGACGACGCCCTCGTCATGCGGGCTCGAAACGGGGATCGCGACGCTTTCTCGGAGCTGGTGGTGCGCCATCAGCAACGAGTATGGCGGGTGTGTCGTCAGTACGTCGGAACGGATGATGCCGATGCGGCCGCCCAGGACACCTTGGTGAAGGCCTATACCAACCTCGAGTTATTCGACGGCAGATCGGCCTTCACCACCTGGCTGACGCGGATCGCCATCAACACCAGCCTGGACGAACTTCGCCGCCGCCGCCGCCAGGGTCTGAAAGCCGATGTTGTCGGTGAAGAAGAGGGAAACGACATCCTCACCGAGCTTGCCGATGATACGGCCGGACCGTTGGACCGGACCATGCAGCGGCAGGCGGTTGATCGCCTGGCCCTCCTCGAGCGGGACCTGCCGGAGCGGCAGCGAGAGATCTTCCGTCTTCGGTTCTACGCGGAACTCGAACTCGAGGAGATCGCGGGCGCGCTCGGCGTGCACGTTGGGACGGTCAAGACGCAGCTACACCGTGCGGTGCACAGATTGCGGGCCGAGTTGGGAGATGCGAGATGAATAGGCACCTGGACGATGAACAGATCGCGGGCGCGGTGGCCGGCGCCGAGCTCGCCCCTGATATGCGTGGGCATCTCGATTCATGCCTGGACTGCCGCCACAAGGTGGCGACCATGGAGAAGTTGATTCGGCTCAGACGCCACTCGATGGCCGTCGGCGAGCCGGATTGGGAAGCCCAGCGGGCGGCGGTCCTCCATCGGCTGCCGGAGCGACAGGCGGTCCAGCACAAGCAGCCGAAGTCCTGGCTCCGGCCGCTGCTGGCGGCGGCCGCGGCGTTGATCGTGGTCGCGGTGGTCGGGCTGCTGCGCCCCGAGCACACCGAGATCGCCTCCAACGGGGCCGACATCTCCGTGGAGGAAATCCTGGCCGAGGTGGACGAGTTGTTGGCCGACGACTCCATCCCGGGTTTCGAGGTGATCGACCCGGGCATGGAAGAGCTCGAGAGCTATCTTGCAGGCGACGTCTCATGAAGGCCGCGCGGGAGGCAACCATGAAAAACACCGTATTGACCCTCTTCATCCTGGTCCTGGCCGTGACGGTGGGGGCGCAGGACTTCAACCTTCCCCCGGGCAAGTGGTGGGACAACGAACGGCTGGCGGAGCGGCTCGAGCTGACCGACGCCCAGCGGGAGGAGATCCGGACAGAGGTCTACGAACACGCCCGCCGGATGATCGACCTCAACGCCGGCGTGAAGAAAGCGGAGCTCGAACTGGCCAACCTCGTGGCGAACTCGGACTTCGAATCTGCCGCCGCGCGAGCCGCCTTTGCCGGTCTGCAGGACGCACGACGGGCACTGGAGTCGGAACGCTTCGAGATGTTGCTCGCCGTTCGGGGGGTGCTCACCGACCAACAGTGGCAGGAGATCCAGGAGATCCGGCGTCAGTTCCGTCGCAGCCGCGAGCAGGATGGGCCTCCCGGCCAGCGCCCACGTCGTCGGGATTCGCCCCGCCCCCCGACAGCCCGGGATTGTGAGGACTTGAGGAACTGCCGACCTGGCATTCATGGAGAGAGTCGACAGTTGACAGTCGCTCCTGCCCGGAGAGGGAGAGTGGCGCGCAGGGATCAGCGAATCGAAGCAAACGCGCGGGGAGCCTTCGTCGCGTCCCAATCTTCATCTCGCTTCCCGTGAGGCTGCCAGGCACACCAATTCGACTCAACGAGACGAATTCGTTTGACGACTTCGGCGAATCGGGATGCCAGGCACCTCCGAACAACACGCCCGCGGGGAGGACGGGAGGGTCAACAGCCTACTGCCAACTGCTTACAGCTCACCGGGAGGGAGGGGGAAAAATTGACACAACACCGCCAATCTGGTACAACACCGGTCCCTCGTACGAGGGAGAGGTGTGCAATGAGCGACTACGCAGTTGTGGAACATGGCGGGAAGCAGTACCGGGTCAGTCCCGGCGACGAGCTTCTGGTAGAGCGGACCACTTCGGGCCTCAAGTCCGGAGACGCGTTGCTCTTTGATCGGGTGATGCTGGTATCCACCGGCGACGCCGTGCGCATCGGTGATCCGGTGGTGGACGGTGTGACGGTGCGCGGCCAGGTGGTCGCTCCGGTGCGCGGTGACAAGATCATCGTTTTCAAGAAGAAGCGCCGCAAGGGCTACAAACGGACCCAGGGGCACCGGCAGGATTATTACCGGGTGCGGGTCGAGGCCATCGAGGCCTAGGAGGACGTATGGCTCACAAGAAAGGACAGGGCTCCAGTCGTAACGGGCGCGACTCGAACGCGCAACGTCTCGGAACCAAGGTCGGTGACGGCCAGCAGGTGACGGCCGGGACCATTCTCGTTCGCCAGCGGGGCACTCGCTTCAAGGCCGGCGGCAACGTCAAGCGCGGCAGGGACGACACTCTTTTTGCCACCTCTGAGGGTCAGGTCAAGTTCCAGAACCGAGGCAGAATCGGTCGGTTCATCAGTGTGATTGTCAACTGAGTCCAGCCGGCATGACGCCTTCGGACAGACCGAAATCCCATCACGCGGCCCACATTCGGGGCCGCGTTTCGCGTTACGCAAAGTTGACCCCCATTCGGCCGACCCATGTTCATTGACTCCGCTCGGCTGACCGTGCGTGCAGGTAACGGTGGCAACGGGTGCGTGTCCTTTCGTCGAGAAAAGTTTGTACCGCGCGGCGGTCCGGATGGTGGCGACGGTGGCCGAGGGGGCCACGTGATCCTGGAGGTGGATGGGGGCTACAACACCCTGCTCCACATCCATCACCGCCGCATCGTGAGGGCCGAGAACGGCCGTCACGGCCAGGGATCGAACAAGACCGGGGCTGGTGGATCTGACATGGTGCTGCCGGTGCCGCCGGGAACGGTTGTCCGCGAACTTTCGCGGAACGAGATCATGGGAGATCTCGTCGACGACGGCCAACGGCTGATCGTCGCCAGAGGGGGGGACGGGGGACGGGGGAACGCTCGCTTCAAGACCTCGACCAACCGCGCGCCACGGAAGGCGGATCCCGGGGGCGTCGGTGAGGAAGTCGAGCTCGAGCTGGAGCTCAAACTGATGGCGGATCTTGGGCTGGTGGGACGACCCAACGCCGGCAAGTCCACCCTGTTGTCACGGATCTCGGCGGCCCGGCCGAA
The DNA here is from genome assembly GCA_963797055.1 of uncultured Holophagae bacterium. GTDB lineage: Bacteria > Acidobacteriota > Thermoanaerobaculia > Thermoanaerobaculales > Sulfomarinibacteraceae > FEB-10. The sequence continues at coordinate 95,362 of CAWCOD010000011.1, read as the reverse complement.
GATCGCCGATTACCCGTTCACCACCCTCGAGCCCTATCTCGGGGTTGTACAGCCATCGGAGGAATGGCGATCGTTGGTTGCGGCTGACATTCCGGGGCTCATCGAAGGCGCACACGAAGGTGCCGGGCTCGGTATCCAGTTTCTGCGCCACGTGGAGCGCTGTCGCGCCTTGGCCCACCTCGTGGATCTGGCCGAAGAGTCATCCATGGCGGACAGGGTGGTCACCATTCGCAATGAGATCGAGGCCTACTCCGAGACCCTCCACGCTCGACCGTGGCTGCTCGTGGGCACCAAGTTGGACGCGGTGGGCGATCGCGACCAAGCCATGGCCGAGCTGTCCGAGTTGGCGGCACACCACGGGGTGGATCACTGCGCCATTTCGGCGGTGACCGGTGAGGGCGTGGATCGACTGATTGGTATGCTGTTTGAGTTGATCGAAGAACGGGAGAGTCCATGAGCAGTCGAATCGCGGTCTACGGAGGCGCCTTCGATCCGTTCCACCTTGGGCACCTCGTGCCCACGGTGCGGGCGCAGGAGACCTTTCATTTCGACGCGGTGTACTTCGTCCCGTCGGGCAACCCGCCCCACCGGAAGGGTGACGAACTGACCCCGGTGACCCACCGGTTGGCCATGGTGGCCATGGCGACCCTGCCCTATGAGCGGTTTTTCGCCGCCGACGACGAGGTCTTTGCCACCGGCTTCACCTACACGGTGGAGACGGTCCAAATCTATCGGGAGCGTTTTCCCGACTCGGTGCTGTACTTTCTGCTGGGATCCGATTCCTTCTCGCAGATTGCGAGCTGGGAGAGGTGGCGAGAACTCGCCGACCTGGTTCATCTGGTGGTCCTGCATCGTGCTCACATGTGGGGTGACGAGTTGGAAACAAAGGTGCCTCCCGAGCTCGTTGAGCGCATGAGGACGGTGGAACCCTTCGAAAAACTACCGGATCCCGACGGCCACACTATTTACCTTTTGGACCACGAGCCATTCCCGATTTCGGGGACCCTGATCCGCAACCGGCAGAAGAGCGGGCTGCCGATCCGGGAACTGGTGCCCCACGAGGTCTACTCCTATATCCGAAGATACGGCCTGTACCAGCGGGAGTCCGAGGAGCGTCACGATGCTGACCGCTGAGAACCTCGAAGTGATGCGAGTCGCCGCCCAGGCGGCCCTCGACAAGAAGGCCTTCCAGCTGGTGGGTCTCGAGGTCACAGAAATGACCTCATATGCGGATGCTCTGCTGCTCTGCTCCGCGGCCAGCGACCGCCAGGTGGCAGCCGTGGTGGATGGTGTCGTGGGGCGCCTCAAGGCTGCCGGACGGCGGCCGATGCACGTGGAAGGCGACGGCCGGGGCGGCTGGGTACTGGTGGACTACGGCGATCTCATCGTGCACATTTTCACCGAGGAAAAACGTGCCTACTATGCCCTCGAGGGCCTGTGGGGCGATGCACCCAACGTGGCTCCGGCCGAGCTCGGGCTCGACGAGGTCGGCTTTGCGGAACGGTCTTGAAGGTCCGGGTCCTCTGGTTCGGTCGTCCGTCCGCCACCCCTTTCTCCAAACAGGTGGAGACCTACAGGGCGCGAGTTGACAGGCGCTGGTCCGCTTCCGACCGGGCGCTGCGACCGGCGGCCGGGGGCCGGGACACCGATCCCAGACGGGCGCTGCTCGCCGAAGCGGAACTCGCTCGGCGACAGGTGCCCGACGGGTGGTCGCTGGCGGTCATGGATGAGGCCGGTGACCGGATGTCGAGCGAAGGATTGTCGGGCTGGCTCGGGGAACTCGAGGATCGTGGAGTGCCAGGGGTCGCCTTTGTCGTCGGCAGCGATCTCGGACTCGATGACGGGTTGAGGATGGAAGCTCTTCGGAGGGTCTCGCTGGGCGCCATGACGTGGCCCCATCAGCTGGCTCGGTTGATGCTGTGGGAACAGCTGTTTCGGGCGGTTTCGATTCTCGGTGGTGGTGGATACCACCGACTCCGCGTACAATAATGGTTGGTTCGCGACGACCGCGATGTTCGGTGTCGCCTGGAGGATGCGACCGATGAGACGCAGAGAAATGAACCGGTTCTTGAAGCGGCTGGCGGCAAAGAGTGACGAACTCCTCGGCAGGGTGCGCGAGGCTCGAACCAGCGTGAAGGAAGCCAACGCCGCTGATGCCCCAGATCTGGGAGATCGCGCCCTGACCAGTATGTCGCTTGATCTGTCCTACCAACTGACCGCCGGCGAGCGAGAGATTCTCCGCCGGATTGACGCCGCCATCGATCGGATCGAAAAGGGAACCTACGGCACCTGCGTCAACTGCGACAAGAAGATGCAGATGGCGCGGCTCGAGGCGGTGCCCTGGGCCCGGCACTGCATCGACTGCCAGGAGCTGCAGGATCGAGGTGAGCTATAAGCCGGACAGCTGACGAGCGATCCTCGGCGACCGCCTGTCACGCCGACGTCGCAGTAGTCCAGGTCTGAACATGTCTCGGCTCGCCTTGATCGCGTCCAGCAACGACTACCTCGTCGAGGAAAGCCTCAACGACGCCATTGCCGCGGCCTGTGACGCCCTTGGTGGGGCTGAGGTCGAACGGCTGTCCGACGACGCGTCGCCCGAGGACCTGGCGTTGGAGCTCCGGTCACCGTCCCTGTTCGCGCCAACCCGGGTTCTGGTGGTTTCTGAAATACGGGGATGGTTGGGCGCTGCGGCCCCTGCGGGTGCACTCAACGATCCCAAACCAACTGACCCGGAGGTGCTGATCGAGGTGATCACCGAGGGATTGCCCGAGGGTACTGGACTGGTGATGGGTGCCTGGTGCGGTCGCCAACCCAAGGGGCCGCTGGTGAAGGCCGTGAAAGACGCCGGCGGCTATCGATGGGTCCCGCTGCCCGAACGTCCCAAGCCCTGGGAAGACGTGGTGCTGTCGGGCGACCAGCGGCGGGTGCTGGCCGGGCTGCTCCGCAAGGTGGCCGGCGACACTCGATTCGAGCCTGCCGCCGAAGCGCTGCTGCTCGATCGCCTCGGATTCGACCCACGGCGTTTGGTGGCCGAGGCACGCACCCTCGGCGCTGCGGCGGGAGCGTCCGGGGTGGATGAGGAACTGGTGCGGCGGTTGGTCTTTCCCCGCGAACGATCCCTCGAGGTGGTTCGGGACGCCGTGCTGCAACGGGAGCCAAAACCACTGCTGGATCTGATCGGCGCTGCGGCGGCGGGGTCGGCGGTGCGTGACTGGCAGGGGCGGGCGGTCGCGGCCGACCGGATCGGTGCCATCCTGTGCGGCCAGGTTTCCAATCTCCTGGTGCAAATGCTCGATCTGCGGCGGACGGCCGTGGCCGCAGACCTCGTCGACCAGCTTGATCCCGACCGCACCGGCCGTGATCGCTGGTACCAAAGTGTGTTCTCCTCCAGTATCGCGCCGGTGATCATCGAGCGTCTCGAAGAGGATGGCCCGACGCCGCTGGCAAAGAAGGGCAAGCTGCCCACCCCATGGACCCTCGGTCAGCTCTTCCGGGGCGCCTCGCTGTACTCGGACAACGAGCTTGAGGATGCACTGGTTTGCTGCGGCGAGGTGGAGGCCGCCCAGCGGGGGATGCTCAAGCTCGAGTCGCTTTCGGCTTGGATCGTCTCTGCCATCGGCCGCCAGGATTGACCTGCGTGTTCGATTTGATAGGCTGATTTCAGCGCGCCCATCTCCCCGATGCGCTCCCCGAGGTTGCCCGGTATGACGTTGTGCGGCCCCTATGGCTGTGGATCTCTCGTCAACATCGACCGCACAACGTCATACCCGGCACGCCCGATCAACGCGCCCGCTCCTTCCGGGTGGAAGGGGGAACTTTCAACCTTCAACTTGCAACGTGTAACGGTGTGGGCGGGGGATTTCATAGCCCCATAGCCTCTGGCCGGGTGGGCGGCGGAAATTTCGAATTTCGAATTGGGTGGGTGGGAGGGGGCCCCCTTCCTGCTAAAATGAGACCGCACAATGGCGGACCAACCCCTCGTCTGGATAGTGGACGATGACCCGGCGATCCGGGAGCTCTTGTCGTTCATAGTGTCCGCTGACGGCTACGAGATCGAGGCCTTCGCTTCGGGTGCCGAGGTCCTGGCCGGCTCGAGCGATGGGCCCGCCGCAGTCTTGCTCGATCTGATGATGCCCGAGGTTGACGGTATCGAGGTGCTCCGCGAGCTTCGCCGCCGCCAGCCTTCGCTGCCGGTGGTGGTACTGACCGCGGTGAACGATGTGGCCCGCGCGGTGGAGGTGACCAAGCTGGGTGGCTACGACTACCTCACCAAACCGGTGGACAAGGACCGTCTTCTCACCACCCTCAGACGAGCGGTCTCGCACCACAGCTTGGAGGCGGAGATCGACCGCCTCAAGGGCGAGTTGGGTGACCGCTACCATCTCCAAAATATGGTCGGATCGTCCGCTGCAATGCGCAGGGTCTACGATCAGGTCGAGAAGGTCCTCGAGTCAGACATCACCGTGTTTGTTTCGGGTGAAAGCGGCACCGGCAAGGAACTCGTGGCCAAGGGTATCCACTACGGATCCTTGCGGTCGGATGGTCCCTTTATTGACGTGAACTGTGCCGCGATTCCCGAGGGCCTCCAGGAGAGCGAGCTCTTCGGCCACGAGAAGGGCGCGTTTACCGGGGCACTTGCAACCCACCCGGGCAAGTTCGAGCAGGCGGCCGGAGGGACGATCCTGCTGGACGAGGTGGGCGAGATGTCGCCGTCGGCGCAGGCTCGTCTTCTGCGGGTCCTCCAGGAGCGCAGCCTGCAACGGGTCGGCGGCACCAAGACCATCGACCTCGATGTCCGCGTGGTCTCCGCGTCCAACCGGGATCTCGCTCAGCTGGTGAGCGATGGCGGCTTCCGACAGGACCTCTACTACCGTCTGGTGGTCTTCCCAATCGACCTGCCGCCGCTCAGAGAGCGCCGGGAGGACATCCCTGCACTCGTGGAGCACTTCCTCGGGAAGTATGCCGCTGATGCCGGCAAGCGCATCGACCGGGTCGAGCCGGCGGTCCTCGACCTGCTGATGTCGCTGGACTGGCCGGGAAATGTCCGCGAGTTGGAGAACGTCATCCACCGTAGTCTCTTGGTGGCCTCGGGCTCGGAAATAACAACAAAGGACGTGCCGTCCGAACTGTTTTCGGTCGGGGACGAGCGGTCGGCAGCAGCATCGGTCCTGAACGTCGGCCCATGCAGTCTCGAGGAGCTGGAAAAGGAGGCCGTTGCGCAGGCACTGGAGCACTACGGCGGCAATCTCTCCGATGTTGCCCGCCAGCTCGGGATCGGGCGCTCCACCCTCTACCGCAAGCTGGACCAGTATGGGCTGCGGAAGAAGGACGACGACTGATCCGCCCGCCCGCCCGCCCAGATCCAAGATCCAAGATTCAAGATCCAAGATTCAAGATTCAAGATGCAAGATCCGAGACGGAACGGCCGAATTGTGGTTTCAGTGTCACGCCAGAGCTGTAAGCCGCGGGTCCGGGGAATCAACTCCTGGCGCCGTCACCACTCGGGTGGAGCATCGAGCATCCAGCATCGAGCATCCAGTATCCAGCATCCAGCCTCAGCCGCTCGCGACAATCGACGGTCAGCCTCTACAGGTCCCGGATGCCGCGCTCGCCATCTTCTAGAGGACGTCGTCCCAGTTGCGCACTTCGAGTTCGGCGACGATGTCCTTGACCCGCTGGGCTTCGGCGGCCGGCACCACCAGCACCGCCTCCGGCGTCGCTACCACAATCAGGTCCTTGACGCCGGCGGCCGCCACCACTGGTCCCTCGCCGACCAGCATGCAGTCATTGCAGTCCAGGGCCACGGTGCGGCCGCGCAGAGCATTGCCGCTGTCATCGCAATCCAGAAGCTCACCCAGGGCGGGCCACGCACCCACGTCCGACCACGGGAAGTCCACCGGGATCGTCCAGCAACGTTTGGCGCCCTCCATGACGCCGTAGTCCACCGAGATTTTCTGCAGCGTCGGATAGACCTCCCCGACCGTTTCATCGGCGCGATCACCGCCGAGGGCGTCCGCGATCTGTTCCAGCCCGTCGGCGAGCCTCGGCAGCTGACGTCGGATCTCGGCCAGCAGGTCCGCCACTGGCCAGACGAACATCCCCGAGTTCCAGAAGTAGCCGCCCTCGCCGAGGTATCGACGGGCCGTCTCCAAATCGGGCTTCTCCACGAACCGGGCCAGCTCGTGGACCGACCACTCGCCGACCGGGCCGTGCTCCCGGCCGACCTGGAGATAACCGAAGCCGGTTTCGGGTCTTGTGGGCCGGACGCCGAAGGTCAGCAGCCCTCCGTTGTCTTCCACCATTTGCGCCCCGGCCGCGAGGGCGCGCCGGAAGCGGGAGGTCTCACGGATCACATGATCCGCCGGCAGCACGAGACAGACGCCTTCGGGATCCGAATGGCGCACCACGACCGCGGCAAAACCGGCGCAGGCCGCGGTATCACGGCCCACAGGTTCCACGAGGACATTGTCGGGGGAGAGCTCGGGCAACACTTCCCGGGTGGCTTCAGCGGTGGCCTCGGTGGTCACCACCCAGATCCGCTCCGCCGGTACAAGCGGCAGGATCCGGTCCACTGTGGTCCGGATCAGGGGCACACCACCCACCAGGGAGAGAAACTGTTTGGGTTTGGAGCGTCTCGATGCCGGCCAGAACCGGGTTCCGGATCCTCCGGCCATGATCACCGCGTGCAGCATCAACGATCCCCTTTCTGAAGGTCAATCCTCATCGTACCCCAGACCGGTTGGTGGAGAGCCGTGGGCCGATCACCAGGTCGAACGTCAAGAGTTGAAAGTTCAATGTTGAACGTTAAACGTTGAACGTTCCCGCCCACCCTCCCGGATCGGGAGAGGGCACGCCCCGATCATCGCGCGAACACAAGGTCCGGGTGGGCGGGGGAATCTGCAATCTGCAATCTGCAATCTCGCAATTCGCAATGGGTGGGCGGGCGGCTGTTCGCCGCCCTCCACACTGTGACCCGGAAGCCCTGACCGACGTATAACGTTCTACGGGGGCAGGGCCCGGGGAAGGATCTGAGATACTGACGTGATGCGCGGATGGTTGGGAGTTGACCGAAACGGCGCCAGGACCCGATGGAAGCTGTCGGGAGTGATGACCGTATGCATTTTGTTGACGAGCGCCGTCTGGGGTGGGTCGGTCACCATCGACCAGCAGGTGCAGGATCACGTCGAGACGGCCGTGGTGCAGGGCCTCGATCCCACCGATTTCCATGATCTGTTCACCGTCTTCAGCTGGCGTTTCACCCTCGAAGACTGGGGCCTGGCGGAGCGCTCGGTGGATCGGTTGGCGGCCGCCCGGCCGATGGATCCGTTGATGTCGGACGAGGTGCGCTGGATTCGGTCGATGCTCGCGGTGGAGGCCGGTCGGCCGTCGGCCGCGAGGGAGCTGTTTCGGACCATGGGAGGCATCACTGCATGGTGGGCCCATGGGCCGATGACCATCGGCGAACTCGAGGATTTCCCGGAACAGGCCCGCATACCGGCCGATGATGCTCAGTGGCGGGCCGTGCCCGGCACCGATCCTCTGGGATGGGTTCGGGTCAGTGGCATGGCGTGGCCTGCGCGCCGCCAGCTTCTCCACCTCTCGGCCACGGTGGTCAGTGATCAGCAGCAGCCTGTGGCCATACGGCTTGGGGCGGCACAGGTTGCTCGGGTCTGGCTCAACGGCCAGGAAATGCTCACCACGGCTCAACCACTGCGACACGCCGAGGATCAGTATGTGGCTGGCGGATGGCTCGCGGCTGGACCAAACCTCATCGTGGTGGCGGTGGCTTCGGAGAGCGACGACTGGTGGCTCAGGCTGCGGCTGACGGCGCCCGACGGCACGCGGCTCGAAGGGGTTCGTGAAGTCGACCGGCCGCCCGCGCCGGCGATGAGTGTCGACCGGAATCGTCCCCAGGTCCGTGGCTTGGAGGATGAGCTCCGAAGCGCCATGGCCCGGGGCCGAGAGGGCGCGACCCTCTCTCTTGCGGCCTTGCTGGTGGCTCGACACCCGCAGCCGGTGGGCGCAGACGACACCAGATCGGTCTGCCGTGCGGCGCGGACCGAAGCCCCGGGCGAGGCGAGGTTGTTGGAGTGGATGTTGCCGGCCGAACCCGGTGCCAAACGCGAGCTGCTGGAGGGTGCGGTGTCATACGATCCGGACCTCCACTGGGCCCGAATCGAGCTGGCTCGGTGGTACCAGGCCCGGGGCCTGTACCAGGAGGCGGCCGATATTCTGGCGGTGGCGGAGTCGGTGCCGGCGGTGCACGCCGCCATCATCGAACAGGAGGCGGAGTTGTGGGGGCAGGTCATCCTTCCCAAGGCGGCAGAACTCTCCAGGTCGGCTCCGGCCTGCGTCACGGCCGCAGCCACCTTCGGCGACCTTGCCATCGGATTGACCCGCTGGGACCTGGCTCAGGAGGCAACGGATCGACTGAGCGGGCTGGTGCCGGGAGCCATGGTGACGCTGGAGTTCGAGGAGCAGCTGTCCGAGGACTGCGGCGACTCGGCCCGGATCCTCGAGCTGCTGACCGAGAGACTGCGCCAGGACCCGAATTGGGTGGCGGTGAGGGTGCGTCTGTCGCGAATGTTGGCGGTGTCGGGAAGCCGCGACGAGGCTCGCCGCGTGCTGTCCGACGGATTGGATCGATGTCCCGGCCAGTTGGAACTGCTGATGGAGTTGGCCAGGGTCGAGTTCGATGCCGGCGAGACCGAGCGGGCCACCGAGCTGGCGCGGCAGATCCTCGAGCTGCGGCCCCAGGATCGTCGGGCTCAGCGCCTGCTGTCTTTTCTTGGCGAAGCGGCCGAGGATCTCCAGTGGCTGCGCCGCCCTGACGAGCTGTGGGCTCTCGCTGACAAGGCGCCCGAGGGCAGCCCGGCGGTCCGGATCCTGGACCACACCGAGGTGCTGTTCCTGCCGGCTCAATTGACCGAGACCAGGGCGCAGCAGGTGTACTTGATCCGAGACGCGGCACGGGCCGATGAGTATCTGACACGTACCCTCGCCCATGTTCCCGAGCGCCAACGGCTGCGCATTCTCGAGGCCAGGATCCTGAGACGGGACGGCACCCAGGTCAACGCACGACAGAGTGACACGCCGCGGCTCGCCGAACCGGAGATCAACCTCTACTACGACGCCCGGTTGCGGGTCTTTCGGTTCCTTGATCTCTCCGACGGTGATCTGCTCGAACTGGCGTGGGTGTTGTCGGAAACGGCTGAGAGCAACGACACCGGCCCCTACAAAGGTGGTCTGTTGCAGATTGGCCAACCGGAGGCGGTGGGATTGGCGGAGCTGGAACTGAGTGGGCCGGAGGATCTGCTTCCGGTGTGGGACCTGGTGCACATCGACGGTGTTCCCGTTCGCAGCGAGAATCCCGACGGAACGGTGACCCTGAGCTGGCGTTGGTTGAATCTCCAAGCGGTTCCCGAGGACTCTCCACCGGCGCCGGTGCTGCAGTTCAACCCCCATCTGGTGTACTCGAATCACCCCGATTGGGGGGACTTGGCCGTGTGGTACGAGCGGCACACCGCTCCCCGAATACGGGCCTCGCGGCAGGTGGAGGAAAAGGCGGCGCGGCTGACGGAGGGTGTGGACGATCGCCTCGACCGGATCGCCCGCATCTATCGTTTCGTGACGACGGATATCCGTTATGTGGGTCTGGAGTTTGGCGAACACCGCTTCCGACCGTTCTCCGCGGACTGGGTGCTCAACCACAAGATCGGTGACTGCAAGGACAAGGCCGGGTTGCTGGTGGCGCTCCTCGAAGCGGTGGACATCCCTGCCCTCATGGTGATGGTGCGGACTTCGGATCTCGGGGTGGCCGAGTCCGATCTCGCCTTGCTGGAGAATTTCAATCACGCCATCGTATACCTCCCGGAGGACGACTTATGGTTGGATGGTACGGCGGCCGGCCATGCGGCCTTTCCTCCGCCCGCCATGTGCCAGGGTGCCCAGGTGCTGGTGGTGGACGGAATCGACAGCGCGCCACAGATCACACCGACACCAGGGGCGGGTTTCGCCCGTTACCAGTACCGGCTGGGTGTGGCGGAGGCCGGCCTCATTCCGTTGAAAATCCGAACCGAAGATACGGGCGAGGCGGCTGATTACCGTCGGGCGACCTTCGCCGGCAGCCGCGACTCGCGCCGTGTCGCGCGCTGGTTGCAGAGCCAATTTCCCGGGGCGGAGCTGGTGGAGGAGTCCGAGCTGAGAATGATCCCGGGCCGAGATCCCGCGGTGATGGAGATCGAGGGTCGGGTCGCTCGGGCCGCTCTCCTCAGCGCCGGGGGTGTCAGCACATTTCCCGGTGAGTTGGACTGGGCGGCACGGTTGGCGCCCAAGGGGGATCGAAGCGGGCCCCTCCTGGTGCCGGCGCGTCCGGTCCTCGAATGGACCCTCGAAGTGGAGCTTGGACGACCTCCAGGATCGCTGCCGTCCTCGGTGGACCTCGATACCCAGTTCGGTTCCCTGTCGTTGGACTACGCCGCGTCTGGCAACGGGTACCTGGTTACAGGACTCTTCCAGCTCGTGCCCGGGACGGTGACCGCCGCTGATGCCCCCCAGTTCCGACAATTCCTGGTGGACGCGGAACGGCGTCTCAAGCGGCCGTTGGAGATTCCATGATACGGCGCCTGACGGCTGTTCTCGTCGCACTGCTGGCCGCCTCTCTCGGGTGGGCGGATTGGTGGGATATCCACCTGGCGGATCAGGACTTCGACCTTCACGAGGCGCGCCAGAAAGCACTGGATACCGTCGCCGAGGGCCCCACTGTCGCCGACGGGGTCGGTGCCGCGCTGTGGTGGTTGGACAGCCTCAACCATCTCCAGGACCCGAGTGAAATACTGCTTTTCGACGAGCGTCCTCGCGACCCTGAACTCGGTTTCCTCATGGCCCGAATCGCGGCGGAGATCCTCGGTCGGCCGCCCGACGGCAGTTTGATGCCGGTGGAGATTTCCGGCCCCTTCGGCGTCTTCGATGATCTTGATCTGGAAAGAAATGTGGTTCCCGGCGACGACGATCTGCCGGCGCTGGAAACGCCCTGGACGCATGTCTGGTCGCCGTATCGGCTGCTCATGACAACACCCGACGCCACGGTGGCGCCGCCCGAATCTCTGGATGCCGGTGGCGTCTCCCTGGCGGCCTGGACCTTCGCGGTTGAGCAACACCTGGATGGTTGGATGGTGGTGGAGGGCAGCGGCGGTCTCAACGTGGAACTGGATGATGTTCTTCTCGCGCGCCTCCGTCTGTGTGGCCGGGAAGATCCCGAGGTGAACTGGTTCCGAGTGGAACTCGGACCCGGCACCCACCGGCTGCGGATCTCCATGGGATCGCGGATGACGCCGCGAGCCCGTGTCAGCCTGTTTGACGCCGATGGATTTCCGGTGGACGCCGTGGTGCTGCCGGGCGTTGGAGGCCCGTGGGCGGGATCCAAAGCCGAGCTTCAGCTGCCGCCCGCCTCCGCGGCACTGGCCGAACGGATCGACGATGGGCAGGCGACGGTCCCCGAGGTGCTGCTGGCGGCCGAGTTGGCGGCGGGCCGGGGCGATCCTCGTTCACAACTGGCCCGGCTCGAGGAGGCCGTGGACCTGGCCCCTGGAGATCCCTGGCCGCGGCTGGCCCTGGCGTGGTACTACCTGATGGGTGCCACCGGAGAGGACCCCGAAACAGACTACCAGCGGGCTCGGGATGAGTTGCGGTATGCCGGAGATGTTCCTGGGTCGAAGCTCGCCGAACGGGCACTCGCGCTGCGTGAGCAACGCCCTGAAGACCTGGAGCGGGTGCTCGACGAGGTTGTGGAATCCAACGGAGATGACGCCCGGGTGCGGCAGCTGTGGGTTCGTGAAGCGTTGCGTCGCGGTTGGGCGGGCGAGGTCGAGGAAGGCATCGAAGGGCTGGAGTCGGAGCTGCCTGAATCACCCAGCGTCATGGATCTTCGGTTGTCGGCGCTTGAAGCCCTCGACCTGTGGGAGGATCGGAGGGACCTGCTGCAATCGGTGGCCGGCACCGATCCGGTCAGGTTGCAGTGGATCGAGGCACTGGCAACTGGGTGTATGGCCGACGAAGCGGTGTCGGCCCTCGATCGGATCGAGGATCGGGTCGATGACCCTTCCGTGGATATCGCGAGGATCAGGCTGCTGATCGGTGCGGGTGATATGGAGCGGGCCCGGGAGGAACTGGATTGGGCGGCGCAGCGGTGGGGCGATCTGCCCGCTTGCGACCACCTGCGCCTGATCTCGGAAGCGACCGACGATGCGAGCCTTGATGAGACGCTGGCGGCGGCGCTCGAGAACGATCCTTCGAATATCCAATTCCGGACCCTTGCCTGGAGCCGCGGGTTGACGTCGTTCTTTGAACCTTTTCGAGTGGATCTGGACGATATTCGTGACGTGGAGTTCACCGCCGGCGAGGGGGTGGATGTGATGCTGCTGCTCGACCAGGCAGTGGAGCGCGTCTACTCGGACGGCTCGGCCCTCTACTACTATCACGGGGTCAGCCGAGCGGTGACGCCGGTGGGTGCCCGTCAGGCGTCGACGCTGCAGCAGATGCCGGACGCCTTCCTTTTGAAGATTCGAATCATCAAGCCTGACGGTCGGGTGGTGGTGCCTGCACAGATGGAAGCCAGAAACGGCGGATTGGTGCTGGGAGACGTCGCCGCGGGCGACCTGGTTGAGGAGGAATATGTGGCCAGTGTGCGCCCCACCGGCGCCTCGCGTCGAGGCCACATGTCTCCCTACGTCTATCGGTTTGCCGACGAGAACCGGGCCTTTGGTCGCTCCGAGTACCTGCTGCTGGTTCCCGACGACGTCGACCTCATGATGGACGGCAACTTCGAAGGTCTCCAGCGCAAGGAATGGGATCACGATGGGCTCCATGCCATCCGCTGGCTGAATGAGGACGTACCGCCGCTGCGCCTCGAACCCCTGTCTCCCATGGCGCGGGATCTTCTACCATGGGTCAGCTACAGCTTCGGGGTGACGTGGCAGGACGTTGGCGACATCATGCGGGATCGCATGTTGTGGGTATTCCGGACCTCACCGGAACTCCGCGATTGGAGCGCTCCGATTCTCGCGGAAACCGACGACGAGGCGGCGGTGAGAAGTCTGGTGGAGGGAGTGCTCGACGAGGTGGCCGCTGGGCGGCGCGATATGGATCTGTCGATCACCGCGGGTCAGGGCTTCTCTCGTCGGGAGGGCAACCGCCTCGGGATCATCGCCGCTGCGCTCATCGCCGCCGGTTGGGATGTGGATCTGGTGCTGGGACGGCCCGCGCCGCTTGCCGGGGTTCATCTCGAAGTGCCCACCCTGGAGACCTTCGGGGAACCGTTGCTGAGGGTCCAGCGGGATTCGGGTCAGATCTGGATCGATCTCGAGGAACGTCTGGCAGGAGTGAACCATATCCAGCCGATCTACCAGGGGGGTGACGGTCTCGTGCTCCCCCTGTCCGACCCCAATCGGCCGGTGACCTTTCTCGCCGAACTCCCGTCGTTCCCGAACCCGGCGTATCGTCAGAGGATCTCCTTGGCGGCATCCATAGACGCCGCCGGCGGCGCTTCCCTCGACTTCGTGATGCCCTTGGAGGGCTCCGACGGGGAACAGCTGGTGGCACAGATTGAGAGTATTCCGGCGGACCGGGTGGAGCAGCTCTTCGTGCGGATGGCGAATAACCTGTTCCCGGGTGCGGCTGAGGTGACAGGCTCGGTGGAGACCTCGGGGGTTGACACCCAACTTCGGCTCGAGCTGAGGCTGCCCGGGGCCTGTGACAGGACAGGGGAGCGGATGGTGTGCCGAGGCCTGGTGATCGCCAGACCTCTGGTGCCGTCGCTTGCGTCGCTGCCGGCCAGGGAGTACCCCTTGGAACTCCGAATGGCCATCACCGAGAGGGTGGTCACCGAGATTCTGCCGCCGGCGGGATGGATCGTGGATCGTCCGCCGCGGCGTCTGAGCTCCCCCTGGGGATCGTTGGAGGAGGAACTTGGAGTTGACGGTGATTGGCACCGTTCGGTGATGACCCTGGAGGTTCCGGCGCGGACCGTGTCGCCAGAGGAGTATCCCGCCTTTGCGCGCTTCTGTCAGGCGGTTGACGAGCTTGCCTCACGGCCACCGACCATCGTCCGCACGCCGCAAGGCCTCTGATCCTGCGTACAGGATCGGACGTGGCCGGCGCACACGGCCACGGCCGCTGCCGCCGGCAGGTTGCCCCCCTCGTATTCCGATCTCCATGTCGGTGCCAGGCACCGCCGCAGATGTGTCGACCTCGCACTACGACTCGATTTCGACGGTGCCTGGCACCGGGTGAGCGCGTTCGCTTAGATTCACTGATTTCGTCGCGCCGATCTCCCCGTCGCGCTCCCCGAGGTTACTCGCGGCCGGTGGCCGCGGTGACCAGCCGTCACCAGCGGGTGGCCGTAAGGCCTCTGATCCTGCGTACAGGATCGGACATGGCCGCCGCACACGGCCACGCCACAACCGCTGCCGCCGGCAGGTTGCCCCCTTTGACATTGTTGGGACCCACCTACTGAGTGATCACGTCCCCTGAATTCCCAACAATGTCAAAGACGGCACGCCCGATCATCGCGCCCATTGTGCCTTTCACGATCCGGGTGGGTCGGTGGGAACGTTCAACGTTTAACTTTCAACTTTCAACCTCAAGGTGCCCGGAGTGGAACGCCCGCCCATCAAGCGCACATCCCTCTCCGGGTGGGCGGCTATACTATCGGTCCCATGGAGCTGCTGGAAGGCACGGTCATCGCGATGCACGGCCCGCTGGTGCGGGTGCAAGTGGAGGAGGAGACCATGGTGGTGTCCTCGAGGCGAAGGCTCAACTGGGAGGGTGGAACACCGCCCGCCGCCCGGCTGGTGGTTGGCGATCGAGTGTCGGTGGAGATCAGGGACGATGAGGGCGTGGTGGTGGCGGTGCACAGCCGTGCGAACAGCATCATCCGGCGGGCGCCGAACTCTCCTCGGCCACAAGTGATCGCGGCCAATGTGGACCAGGCGCTGCTGGTTTTCGCAGCCCGGCTACCGGAGCCCAAGAGGGGGCTGTTGGACCGATTCCTTGCCGCGTGCCATCTGGCGGGCGTCGAGGCCGTGATCACCATCAACAAGACCGACCAGGGTATGGAACCCTTGGCGAACTGGCTGCCCGTCTATCAGGTCCTTGGCTATGAGGTGCTGCAGGTTTCGGCTCGGTCGGGCTGGGGGCTCGGTCGGGTGAAACGGCGTCTCGAGGCCCGGACAACACTGTTTTGCGGTCCGTCGGGTGCGGGCAAGTCGTCCCTCCTGAACGCGGTCTATCCGGGCTTCAGGCTCAAGGTGGGCTCCATCTCAGAGGCCACGGGCAAGGGGACCCACACCACCTCCATGGCTGAGTTGATGCCGCTGCCCTACGGCGGCTTCGTCGTGGACACGCCCGGGCTCAAGGAGTTCGGTCTGTGGCAAGCTGACCGGATCGAGTTGGAAGGAGCCTTCCCGGAGATCGCGGGGGTTGCCGAGAACTGCCGCTTCGCCAACTGTTCCCACATCCACGAACCCGATTGTGCCGTCCTGACCGCGGTGGCGGACGGCCTCATCGACGGGGAGAGATACGGCAGCTACACCAGGATCCTCGAGGAGACCCTCGAAAGCTAAAATCTAACATTTAACGCCATCGTGTCTCGGGCCGGGAGGTTCACCGTCGGCCTGGGGCCCTGTGAGGCGCGGTCAAAAAACAGGCTAGGAACCCGTTGAGTTTCCGGAGCGACGACAGTGGTGCGGGAGCACCGACCGTACTCCGACGGACGCCCTCGTACAACCGAGCCAGCTCGTGGCGATTCCTGAACAACCATGTTTCCAACGGCTCGTCGCGTCCGAGTTCGGGGGTCTGGATCGGGACGTGGACGGCGTTCAGCACCACGTCGTCGCTGTCTCGATACATACCGAAGATCCAGTCGCGGTGGTTGTCCTGGTCCAGGTATGTGATCGCCACGAGGTTCTCCGGGATGATCTCTTCGGGTTCTTCGAAATCCTCGTATTCGTGGCTGTCAGATGGCGATGCGGCCACACGACGCAGGGTCTGGAGGAGGTCGCGCACGACACCGACGGATCGGGGCTCCGCGGGGAGCTCCTCCCACACCACGGCCTCCACCAGCTCCTGAGGCGACAGGCCCTTGAGCCGTGCCACGCCGAGCAGCCGGAGGCCCACGTGGATGGTGTCCGGGTCCTTTTGGTCGAGGGCGATGGTCGCCCAGTCGAGGCCGTCGAACTTCACGGTTCCCACCGGGCTTCCCTCGAGGTCCTTGTCGAGTTCCTCCAGGAATTGAGCGGTCAGAACCACGCCCTCGTTGATGAGTTCGCCGCGGGAGTCGATGGTGGCTGGGTACCGCCGGGTGCCGGCGGCGCCGTGACCGCTGCGGGCCTCCATCAGGGGAGCGAGAAATGAGTCCACCCTGTCGGGATCGTAACCGGCATGGACGAGGAACTCCGCGATTTCCTCGAGCTCACGGGTGCTCTTCCCGGTGGTCAAACGAGCCAGCTCGACGATTCCGTGCCCGAAGAACTCGAAGCGGAGAGGTCCGGTGCCGCGGTTGAACATGGGGAGTAACCGATAGGTTCCGAAGTTGAGGGCGATCCGGATGCCCTGATCGAACGGGAATCCGCTGGATCGAAGGTGGTCGTAGACGAGTTGGATCTCACACGCTGCGACCAGCACTCGAACCGCACGACGGGACGAGTAGAGCGCACCGTCACCGAGGAACTTCTCGAAGTTGAGAACCCTCCGCCTGCGGATCTCGTCGAGCCGATTCTGAAAGACGTACATGAATTGGAGAGCCTTCTCCTCGGCCGCACGACCCTCCTTGCGTACCGCCTCGAGGACGGAGGTGAAATTTGTCAGGTCGTACACCAGGCCACAGCGACGAACCAGTGACTCCACGACCCCGGGTGAGGCGAAGTCGAAGGGGCGGGTGGACGGCGCGATCGCGGTGGCCGAGGACGCGCCGGCCAACACGAGCTGGGATCCTCGACGTTCCATGGGTTGGATCCGCCGCCGTAGGGTGGCGAGCAGCTCGAAGCTCTTGAGACGGAGGCCGAGCTCACGGAGAAACCTCACCTGTTTGGTCGACAGATCGAGAGTCGAGATCAACTTGGCCGATTCCAGCGCGTTGAGCAATGCCGGGTCGAGCAGTGTGGAAACCTGATCGAGACGCAGCTTCCCGGCTCCGGATGTGGACAGCAGGGAACCGATCTCCGGGTGGCGACGGATCAGATCGGCGAGTCGGCGGAGGGCCTTTTCGCTGGCGCTGATAAAACCCTGAGGGTCCTGCTTGAGCCGGTAGCGGAAATAGCCGCTCAGTCGCTCGAGGTTGGCCGGAGCTTGGCTTTCGCTCAGTAACAGCTGATCGTTGCACACCGCCGCCAAGACGGGAGAAATCCGGATACCTGAGGGACCGTCGGCCAGCCGTTTGAGGGACTCGGTGGCGCGCACGACGGCGCGTTGAATCAGCTCGCCAAAGACCCCGGTGATGAATTGTCGCGTCTCCTCCGCGGCATCCCGACCGGCATTGGGCCAGTTGAGTTGGATCTGTTTCGCGACCTGGCCGAGGCCCCGGACCACGTCTCCGGAGTGGAAGAGGAGAAAGACCTCGCTCAGCCCCCGACCGTAGTCGTTCATCAGGACGTTTTCGATGATGGTGGTGGTTGCGCGGCCGTAGCGATCTCGTTGTGCCGCAACATGGTCCTTGGTGGTGCCGCCGCCGGGACCACCCATTCGATATTTGGTTTCCAAGAGAACGAGCTTGTCCAACTCACGCCGTAGTTTCCAGATGCCCTCCGAGATCAGGATGGGATACCCGTAGGTGATGATCTTCTCTTCGTCGGTTCCGAAAATTGGGTAGGGGGCCGGGAGGCAGGCGGCAAGTTCTGGAAACAGGTCGCGCCAACCGCCGCGCACCTCCTCGGGAGTGAGGTAGGCCGGCGGCCGCAGGTCTTCTGTCAGGACCCGTTGGAAAGCCTGAAGGGCGGCGGGATTCGACACCATGGGCTCTATTGTATCCGCGGGCAGTGACGGGACGCCCGGATATTCACCTTGAAAAGCCCGATTTGGGTAAGATAGATGCTGAAGATGCGTCAACCTGATCTCGTCAAGTTCGTCACCGAGAGTGGCTTTTTCCACGCCGTCGCCTACGAAGAGCGGGTGGCCTTGGCTGAAATCGCGCAGATCTTCCGCCACCGTGACGGGGAGATTCTCTTCCGGCCGCGCCAACTTCCCACCGCGCTCTATCTGGTGGTTGAAGGGGTGGTGGAGATCAGCCGACAAGGAGGTTCCGGAGGTGATATGGAACCGGTGGCCTACCGGGGACCGGGTGCCACCCTCGCGGAAAGCAAGGTCATCACCGGGACGCCATTCAGTTCGCTGGCACGCTTCCCCGAGGGGGGGGCGACCCTTCAGTGGCCCCGGCCTCTGATCCTGAGGCGGCTCTTCGAATCCCGCGATCTGTCCATGCATTACCTCCAGAATCTGGCCCGGCGCTTGGAGGGGACCTTCGCCAACCTCGGCGGGCATCAGGAGACAAAGTTGGGCGGTCGCATCGACCACTTCGACCTGCCGACCATCCTCCAGACGGTGGTCAGTTCTGACTCCGATGGAGTCCTCGAGGTGCTGGATGGTCGGGGTCGTCCCTTTGGTACCGTTCACACCCACGACCGCCGGGTCGGCCCGATCAGCCGTGGCGCACTGGAAGGTTCCGAGGCCCTGTTCGAAATCCTCATGAACCCGCCCGAACACGGTACCTTCAGTTTCAGGACAATTCGCCGTCCGCCGTCTCTCTCCGACTCTCTGGTCCTCCAGCCGTTGCTCATCGAGGCCGCCCGGATGCAGGACGAGTTGGACCGATTCGAATCCACCGTTTCCGCTGGGAAGCGGCTTCGTCCTACGGGCGCGCCGCCATCGCCCGACATCGGCGTCGATCTCGATCTTGTGGACCAGATCCGTCACGAATTGACCGTGGAACACACGGGTTGGGAAACCCTGGCCGATCGCCTGCCCTACAGCCGGGGTCGGGTAGCGCTGACGGTGCGTGCCATGCTCCGCGAGGAGGTCTTGATCGAAGACGAGTGAGGCGCGGCCCCTTGGCCCAATTCGAAATGCGGAATTCGGAATTCAAAAATTCCCACTCACCTGAATCGGCTGGAATCACGTCACGGCCCAGTGGCTGGGTGAGAAGTGGGGAAGGGGGGAAGGACGGGAGGGCGCGATGAATTGGCCAGGGCGGCCCGAGCCTTTCAGCCCGTCATCTGTGTGATCTGTGGGCTTGCGGGGCGGAAGCGGGCTTTTGTTCTTCGGTCTGCAGTCGGCAACGGAAACGGGCTCGGGCTCGGGATCTTATGGCCCCATAGCCTCATCGCCTCATCGCCCCATAGCGAGGGCGGATGGAGGGCCTGCCGACTGCCCCCTACTCCCTGCTCCCTGACTTACCTATACTCAAGAGGTGTTCACCCGTCGCCTGCTGCTGCTGCTCGTTTTCATCGCCACGGTGGCGGTGGCGGGCACGTCTCTGATCCGAACGGTGCGGTCGTTCTACCGCCTCGATTTCCCGGCTGCCTGGATCGAAGAGGGTGTTCGGGTCACCTCGATTCCCGCGGGCTCCTCGGCGCAGGAGGCGGGTCTGGCGGATGGCGATCTCGTCGTCGCGGTGGACGGAACCGCCGTCAACCGACTCGAAGATCCCCTCTTCTCGCTGTCGGTGGGTGAGGAACACAGGATCACCGTGCGATCACCGAAGGGTGCGGAACGTGTGGTTGTCTTCCACCCGCCGCCGCCCACCATCGACAGCCTGTACCTGGCCCGTTCGGTGGTTGGACTCTTTGGTCTCGGCTGTGCGCTGTGGGCGGTTTTCTTCACCCGTCGCAGAGAGTCGGCGACCTTTCTCCTGTTGGCCGTCTCGGCTGTGCTGGTCGGGAGCATCCCGGTCCGCACGGCGGCAGGCCAGCAGATCCTGCAGGTGATCCACCGGGCGGCGAGCACCGCTCTTCCATTCCTCATCGTGCGGTTCTTCTCCATTTTTCCCGAGCGTCGGCGGTCCATGTTGGGCTGGGACGTGTTGACGGTGGTGGCTGTGCTGACCGCGGCCAGTACCGCCCTGACCCCGAATCTCGAGGGCTGGTGGCAGGTCGCGACCTACGTCCTCAGGGTGATGTTCGGTGCGGCCCTGCTGTACGGAACAGCACTCCAGGTCCGACGGTGGACAGCGGCGGCACGGGTCGCCCGTTTGCGCCGTCAGATCGAGTGGCTGGCCTTGGGGTTGATCGTGGGATTGGCCCCATACACCTGCCTGGTGCTTTTGGCGGGCTGGCTCGGTATCGGTTACGAGCCGTTCTCGTGGCTCGCGGTCTTTCCCATCGCTGCGGCCCCGCTGGGCATTCTGGCCGCTCTCACCGACTACCGGCTTTGGGATCTGGAACCGATCACCCGCGATACCCTGTCAGCGACCCTGGTTCTGGTGGTGGGCGGCCTGATCTTCAGCCTGACCGACCATACGCTGCAGCGGTACGCCGGGGACTTCGGCTCCCTGCGCAACCTGTTCGCCTTTGCCACCGGTGTGCTGCTCGTGGTTCTCTTGCAACCGATCCGGCTCCGGGTGGAACGGTTTCTGGACCAGTGGCTCCACCACGGCCGCCCTGCTCCGCGGGCCCTGCTCACCCACTCGCTGCGCGATCTGGCGCGCATTACCGATCCCCGTGAGCTGCTGACCCAGCTGTCGCAGACGTTGACCGACGGTCTCGAGATGGAACTGGTGGCGAGCTACCTGCGCAGCGGCGACGGGAGCTTCACTCGCATCACCGGCGCCGGCGACGGTCTGCCGGAGCGGTTGCCATTTCCGGTGGTGGACCACGAGTACCCCGACCAGAGCGAGGTCTCGCTCGAGACCGAGGGCTATACGGTGCGCATCCCGCTGGAACGCGTCGGCACGATCCATGGACTGCTCTATCTCGGGTTGCGACGGGGCATTTTCCCCCTCGGGACCGAGGGTCAGGAGGTGGTGGCTGCATTCACCTCCCAGGCCGCGCTGGCCCTCGAAAGTGCCCGATACCTGGACGACCTCCGCCATCAGGCGGAGGAGTACCGGATCCTCCACGCCAACACACAGCGGATCATTGAAAGCTCGGCGGCGGCGATTCTGGTCTGTGATGCGGGCGGCAGGATCCTGTCCGCCAACTCCGAAGCGGCGGGAATTTTCGACCACGAGGCTGCCGAGCTCGTCGGCCAGGGGCTGAGCGAGCTTGTCCACCTGCCCGAAGGGTGGCAGGACAGCCTGCCGCTGCACGCGGCGAACGCAGAGGGCACAACGAAATCCGATCCGCCGCGCAGGGTTGTGATGGCGGTGTCGGTGCTTGAACTCGACACCGGCAGTTTCAACGGTCGGGTGGTCGTCCTCCAGGATGTCACCGAGCTGCGGGCTCTTCAGGATAGGCTCCGGGAGCAGGATCGTCTGGCCGCGCTCGGCCGCCTCGCCTCGGGGCTGGCCCACGAGATCAATACTCCGTTGACGGGGATCGCTTCGTTTGCCCAGATGCTGGGTGAGATGACTCCCTCCAACGATCCACGGTCCTCGCTGGTGGGCAAGCTGGTGGACCAGAGCTTCAGGGTGTCGCGGATCGTGTCAAACCTGCGCGAGGCGGTCCGTGGCAGCCGGGAGGGCCGTTCACCGATGGAGCTGGGCTCGGTTGTGGCGCGCGCCGCCCAGGATGCGGCGCGGTCGCTGGGCGCGAACGACCGGCTGGAACTCCGGGGTTTCGTGGAACCGATCTTCGTGTGGGGTGCGCCGGGTCCTATCGAACTCGCGGTGAGCAATCTGGTGCGCAATGCCGTGGAGGCGTCGGACGGCGATTCACGGGTCACCGTCGAGGTGGATGGGCGCGGTGAGTCGGCCGAGATCCGGGTGGTCGATCGTGGGCCGGGGGTACCTGAGGACATCATCGAAAAGGTCTTCGAGCCCTTCTTTTCAACCAAGACCGAGCGCGGTGGAACCGGTCTCGGTCTGGCCATCACACGTGATATGATCGATCAGCTTGGAGGCGAGGTCACGCTCACGAACTCTCCCGAAGGAGGGACGTGTGCCATTATAAGACTGCAACAATGCCCGGAGCCGGTAGCGTTCTCGTAATCGACGACGAGCCCGTCCTGCAGGACGTGCTCGGAACCCTGCTGGTCAATAATGGCTTTGACTACCACCCCGCAATGACCGCCGAGGAGGGCCTGCGTGTCCTCCGCGACGAAGAGGTCGACGTGGTGCTGCTCGATCTGATGTTGCCGGATCGTTCGGGCCTCGAAATCTTGCCCGAGATCAGGGCCCACGATCCCCATCTCCCCGTGGTTGTGATCACAGCATACTCGTCGGTGGAATCGGCCATCGAGGCAATGCGCCAGGGGGCTTTCCACTATGTCCCCAAGCCCTTCAAGAACGAAGAGGTCCTCCATCTTGTGCGGCGAGCTGCGGAGCGACGTCACTTGCAGGTGGAAAACCTGTTGCTGCGAAGCCGGCTCGATGGGATGGGGGAGATTGTCGGCACGGGTCGACGGATCCAGGAAACCTTCGAACTGATTCGGCGGGCGGCGCCGGCGCGAACCAACATCCTGATCTCGGGTGAGTCGGGAACCGGCAAGGAACTCGTGGCGCGAGCGGTCCACCGCCTGAGCTCTCGGCACGATGGCCCCTTCGTTCCGGTGCATACCAGCGCCATTCCGTCCGAGCTGCTCGAGTCCACCCTATTCGGCCATGTCAAGGGCGCGTTCACCGGTGCCGTATCGAGCCGCAAGGGTCTGTTCGAGGCGGCGCACGGGGGCACGCTCTTCCTCGATGAAGTGGGGACTGTCTCACTGGAGACCCAGACCAAGCTGCTGCGGGTCATCCAGGAGCGCGAGATCCGTCGGGTTGGTGGGGTGGACTCCATGTCGGTGGATGTGCGGCTCGTGGCTGCCACCAACGTGGATCTCTGGCGCGAGGTGGAGGAAGGTCGATTCCGCGAGGACCTGTATTACCGCCTCAACGTCATCGGCATCGAGATGCCGCCGCTGCGGGACCGCAGGGAGGATATCCCGCTGCTGGCGGCCCACTTCCTCAAGATGTACGCTGTGGAGAACGATCGTGATGTGGAGGGATTCACCCCCCAGGCTATGGACGCACTCGCCGAATACAGGTGGCCCGGTAATGTCCGGGAGCTGGAGAACGCCGTCGAACGAGCCGTGGTGCTCTGTCTCGACAGCACGATCGATCTCGACGAATTGCCTCAAGCGATGCGTGGCGGGGGGCGTCTCGAGTTGCCCATGGATGAAATCCCGGCGGAGGGAGTGGACTTCCGTGAGGCCGTGGCCGACTACCAGGGTCGTCTCATTCGTGAGGCCCTGGCGCAGTCCCAGGGGGTTCAACGGCGGGCGGCGAAGCTGCTCCAGCTCAGTCCCACCACCCTCAACGAGATGATTCACCGGCTCGGTCTCGCCGACGACGACGCTTCCCGGAAATAGCGACCGCTCAGGCCACCCATCCAAAGGTCCTGAGTTCTTGGGACCTGGACCCCAGGGACTCAAAACCTCAAGATTCCCGTGTCGAGTCCACCTGGCCACTTGACCTCGGTCACATTCGCCCTGGTTCCCAGCGGGAGTGCCATTTTTGCGGCGGGAAGCGGATCTATACTGGAATGGAGGTCATCGTCCCCGGCGTCGACGCCTCGAGGAGATTCGCCGGGGGCGACTCAACGTTGATATGCCGGATTCCGCAGGCCCCGCCGAAGATGATCAGCGTGTTTCGCTGGACACGCTCGTGACGCAAATGCGTGATCCCACCTTCTCCTTCCGCTACCGGCGGGAATTCTCCCTGCGCGACACCAGTGCCCACGTCAACCCGGTGATGCTCGCAGTGTCGTCGCGGGACTCCCTCTATGTACGTTCGTGGCGCGATCACGCCCGCCGATGCGAACCCTGCCGCGGGCTCTTCCGGTACTTCGATCTTCCGGTTTAAATTCCCCTTCGGGCCCGAACCCACAGTAAAGATGTCCTGAGGTCTTGGCCGGTGCCAGGTGCCGACATGAAGAAAGGTGACACGGTGAGATGAAGAACGACTTCTCCTTCACCGGTCTATAGCGCCGCCTCCAAGACACTCCTCACCATCGTAGATCACGGCAAACTGGCCGGCTGCGATGCCCGGGTCGGGCTCGGTCAGCGTCACGGTCATGGCACCGGTGGCATCGACCTCCACGGTGCATTTTTTTATCCGTTCCCCGTGTCGAATCCGGACGCCCAAGGTGTGGCGGGAGGGTGGTTCGGTGATCCAGTTCGGGTCACCCACCGTGAATTGGGCGCGATGATGGTTGGAGAGCGCCGAGCCGTGGACCACGAAGACCATATTCTGGTCGGGGTTCTTTTTGACGACGTACCAGGGTCCTCCGGACAATCCCAGACCCCGCCGCTGGCCGATGGTGTGGAACCAGTAGCCTCGGTGGGTGCCGAGGATCCGATCGTGGCCGAGCTCGCGAATCTCACCCTCTTGCTCTCCAAGGTGGAAGGCGACGAAGTCGTCGTAGGGGATGCGACCCAGAAAACAGATGCCCTGGCTGTCGGGACGGTCCTTGTTTGGGAGACCGTACCTATGGGCCTCGGCTCGGACCTGGCGTTTTGTGAGCTCGCCGATGGGAAAGAGGCTGCGGGCCACCTGCCGTTGACTCATGCGGCACAGGAAGTAGGTCTGGTCCTTCACCGGGTCGACGCCGCGCATGAGATGAGCCACGTCGTCTTCATACCGCACCCGCGCGTAGTGGCCGGATGCCACGAGGTCGGAGGTCTGAGCGACGCGATCGGCGAACGCGCCGAACTTGATGGTCCGATTGCACAGGACGTCCGGACTGGGGGTCCGTCCCGCTCGAAGCTCGTCAATGGCGTAGTCCACAACGGTGGCGAAGTACTCACGCTGGAGGGGGATCACATGAAGCGGCACTCCCACGGCGTCGCAGACCGCCCTCACATGGGCGAGATCTTCCTCCCATGGGCAGCGACCGAGGAAGGCCATTTCGTCCTCGAGCCAGATTTTGAGGTAGAAGGCCTCGAGCTGATGGAGGCCCTCTTCGGCCAGCCGGTGGAGGGCTACCGAGCTGTCGACCCCTCCTGACGTGAGCACCGCGACGCGACTCATGGTTCCGCTGGACTCCGATCCGCTGTGAGGCTGTGCACCTTGGGAGCGATACGGCGCCTCAGCGCATGTACTTCAGGTGCACCATATGTTCGAGGTATTGGTCGGCGTGGACTCCAAAGTCACTCAGCAGCCCTTCTGCTGTGACCATGAAGGTCGCCTTTTTTCCGGCAACTCTC
Organism: uncultured Holophagae bacterium; assembly: GCA_963797055.1. Lineage (GTDB taxonomy): Bacteria > Acidobacteriota > Thermoanaerobaculia > Thermoanaerobaculales > Sulfomarinibacteraceae > FEB-10. Next base: position 70,036 of record CAWCOD010000011.1, on the reverse strand, counting down.
GAGAAGTACATACGGTGGGCGTCGCCGCCGGTGTGCATGTCGAGCGCGCAGAGATCCTCGGAGAGTTCGGTGGTGAGCTCTTGGCGGCAGACCGGACAGCTGAAGCTCCACCGCGTTCCAGCTGCAATTTTCACATCCGGCGGCAGGTAGACCTCGTAGTTACCCGGTTGCGGGTGTAAACCGACGAGAATGTCCCGGTCCTGCTGTTTCGCCAGCAGAATGACGGTTTCGTCCGGGTTGAGCATGGCCTGGCAGTGGGGGCACGAATAGGTCCAGTGCATGGGGAGAGTATGGCAGAAACCAGCTGCGGTCTCACCTCTTTTCGCATCATTGACCGTCATGGCACGATCACTCCCATCTCGTCCAGCTGTTTTGTGACCTGGAGTGCCCAGCCACGATTCGCGGCGGGGCTTGCCGGACTTGGGTGGAGCACCCTGTGGACCCTGACCGCGGAGTCCGACAAGACCCTTTTGGCACAGCGCTCGGCGAAGTTCCCCAACCCGATGACCCGCGCGGGGCGAAGGGTCTCGATGGTCCGTTTGAGGGCCAGATCACAGACCTTCTCGAGGGCCCGACGTTCGGATATTGGAAGCCGGTCCGGGGTGCGGTTCCTGCCGCTGGATTCGAGAAAGAGCAAAGGGCAATAGTTGACGACGAAGAAGCGGTCGAAGAATCGCGCCGGTGTCCCGAAGACGTCCCGTGCCCAGCTCCAGACGCGCCGTCCGCTGACCTCGGATCGCTTGCACCCGAAGCCCTCAACGGGCCGTTTGGGGTGTTCGGTTTCGGGCCGTTCCACCGGGGCGCTGATGCCGAGCCAGTCCCGGACCGCCGCCACCTCGCCAAAGGGGACGCCGGTCTGGGCCATCCCCCATGGGCCGGGATTCATGCCAAGGAGGACAATCTCCTTCGGGGTCGAACCGTAGGTTTCGAGATACCTCTTGTGGGCTTCCCAGGCATAGTCCAGCGGTCGATAGACGTGGGCCACAGGAGCCGCGAAATCGAGTGTTCGAATCGTCGACCGGAGATCGGATGCGATGGCTACCAATGGCATCTCAAGCCTCCGGCCGCACTCTAGCACTGCCGCCGGTGCCAAAATCCAGACCTTACTGCCGGGCGAAAAACTCCGAGGAGTCGATGGAACCGTCACGAAGACGCTTCGGAGGCCTGCTGAGGTAGTTGTTGCGGCTGCCGAAGCTGAGCAATGATCGTTCCAGTTTTGAGCGGCCGCGGTACAGCCGCGACATGACGGTGCCCACAGGTACGCCGAGAAGATCGGCGGTCTCCTGATACGAAAGACCCTGCAGGTCGATCATCAGAACCGCCATCTTGTAGTCGTGGGGAAGGCCGACCAGGGCGTCGCGTACCTCAACGTCAACCTCCTCGGACATCAAGGTTTCTTCCGGATTTTCTTCGGCGTAGCGACCGGATTCGGCCAGCGCCGTTTCGAAACCGTCCTGAAGCTCGTCGAACTCGAAGTGATGCGGCCGGGTCCGGCGCTTCCGGTACCAGTTGATGTACGTGTTCTTCATGATGCGGAAGAGCCACGCCTTGAGGTTGGTGCCCTCCTCGAATCGCTGGTAGTGCTGAAATGCCTTGAGATAGGTTTCCTGCAACAGATCCTCGGTCTCTTCCGTTGACCGCGTCATGCGGAGAGCTGTCTTGTAGAGCTGATCGCGGTATGGGAGGCACCCTGATTCGAAGTCCCAACTGGTCGGTGTGCTGATTGTTGCCATGTCGTGCTCCTTTCGCTGAATTTGAAAATAATTCAAAGAATAGGTTTTGTCAAGAAATTTTCTGAAAAATTTTAAATATTTCTAGATTTCAAATGAATATTCAGCTTTTCTTTCTACGATCTTTGGTTGACGTGGCCTGGAGGGTGACATTCGGGCGTGTTGCCCTCACGGCTCGAGCCGTGAGACCGTTCGTGCGCCGGGCAACACCACCGCCATCGTGCTAATGTACGCCCCATGGCACTCGAACAGATTCTCGACGAAGCCCAGCACGAGCTGTTGGTCGAGGAGCGGAAGGTCCTCGGGGAGGTCCGGGAGACCCTGGTGGCGAGCGATGTCGCCGCGGAAGATCTCAGGACCCTGAGCAACTCCATTTCACAACTCGACGAACTCTTCCTGCTGGTGGTGGTGGGCGAGTTCAACGCCGGCAAGAGCGCCCTCATCAATGCCCTGCTGGGTGAGTCGTTACTCGATGAGGGAGTCACCCCGACGACCTCCCGGATCAACCTGATTCGATTCGGCGAAGATACGATCCGGACGCCCGTGGACGACGCCACCGAAGAGCTGACCTACCCCGCACCGTTGTTGCGCGACCTCACCATCGTGGACACCCCTGGCACCAACGCCCTGGACCGCCGTCACGAGGCCATCACGGCCGAGTTCGTGCCGCGATCCGATCTGGTGGTCTTCGTGACCTCGGCCGATCGTCCATTTTCAGAAAGCGAACGCGTCTTTCTCGAACGCATCCGACAGTGGGGCAAGAAGGTCGTCGTGGTCCTCAACAAGGTGGACATTCTGATCAGCGGCGAAGAGGTGGAGCAGGTCGAGACCTACATCGCCGACCACAGTCGCGAGCTGCTCGATATGACACCGCCGGTGTTCCCGTTGTCGGCTCGCCGGGCGGAGCTGGCAACTGCCAGCGGCGACGCTGAGGCCCTTCAGGCCAGTGGCCTCCCGGAATTCGAGGTCTATCTGCACGACACGCTGGACGAGAGTGGTCGCGTCGCCCTGAAGCTCGGCAATCCGCTGGGGGTGGCGTCGAATCTCCTCGATCAGTACGAATCTCAGACCGCGGAGCAGCTCGGGTTGCTTTCAGAGGACCTCAGAACCATCGACGACATCACCCGTCAGCTCGAGTCCTACGCGGAGGACATCGACCGGGAGTTCCGCTTCCGGCTTTCCGACATGGACAATTTGCTGTTGGCCATGGAAAAGCGGGGCACCGAGTTCTTCGATGACCGGGTGCGGTTGCGCAATCTCCCGGACCTCCTCAAGTCGGAACGGCTGCGGGCCGATTTCGCGCGAGACGTGATCGGCGAAACCCCGCAGCAGATCGAAAAGAAGGTGGACGAGCTCATCGACTGGTTGGTGGAAAGCGACCTCAACCAGTGGCAGTCCGTCGTCCAGCACGTCAACCGGCGGCGATCGGCCCACGCCGACCGCATCGTCGGCGACGCGCCGAGCCGATTCGAGACAAACCGGGCGGGTTTGCTCGATACCATCGGCAGGACCGCGCGGGAGGGCATCGGTCGTTACGACCGACACGCCGAGGCTCAACGGATCGCCGAGGGGGTCCAGAAGGCGATTGCCGGAACGGCGCTGGTGGAGGTGGGGGCTGTGAGTCTCGGCGCAACTATCGCGCTGCTCGCCTCGGGGTCCGCGGCTGATGTCACCGGTCTCGTGGCGGCCGGCACGATGGCGGCGCTCGGCCTTTTCATACTGCCCCATCGCCGGAGTCGCGCCAAGCGCGAGCTCGCGGAAAAGATCGAAGAGATGAGGGGCTCGCTAATGAAGACTCTGGCCGGGCAGTTCGCCGCCGAGGCCGAAAAGAGCCGAGCCCGGATCCGTGAGACCATCGGACCCTATGATCGGTTCGTTCGTGCCGAACGCAAACTCCTGGAACAACGTCGCGACCGACTGAACGAGTTGTCCGAGCAGGTTGCCTCGCTTCAGGTGCGGGTGGGCGCAATAACGGACGGCTCACTCCTCTGAGCTGAATGGAGGAATGGTGACGAATGACGACGCTCGGCGGCCGAGGGTGGGCGACAGCCTCGACACGGTGGAGGAAGCTCTCCTCGATCTGTGGTCGGTGGCCAATACGCTGGCGCGGATCCCCCCTCCCGACGATCGATTTCGGGTCACGATATTCGGCTCCGCAAGGGTTGCCACGGGCGATCCACAATATGACGATGTCCGCCGTCTGGCGGTTCGCTTGTCTGCCCTCGGCTGCGACATCATCACCGGCGGCGGCCCCGGCCTGATGCAGGCCGCCAACGAGGGGGCCCAGATCGGAGATCCGGCGGACGAAACGGATTCGGTGGGAATCCGGGTGGCGCTGCCCTTCGAACAGGGAGCGAATCCCTTTGTCGAGAAGGTCTACACCCACCGGACCTTCTTCACACGGCTCCATCAATTCGTTCGAATGTCCAACGCCTACGTCGTGATGCCGGGTGGTCTCGGGACGACTCTCGAAGTACTGATGGTCTGGCAACTGCTTCAGGTGGGGCATCTCGATGGCGTGCCGCTGATCCTGGTTGGGTCCATGTGGCCCGAGTTACTGGATTGGGCCGAGCGATGGATGGTGGATCATGCCCCACCCTACGCCAAGCCGGAAGACATAACGATCCCGCGCTGTGTCGACACGGCCGAAGAGGCCGCGGCAATCATCGAGACGATGGTGCCGGCGCATCCGCCGGAAGGGCCGTAAACTCCGCCGGACCGAAACCGACCTCTGAGGACCATGGGCCCCAGAATTCCATCGCGTCGCTGCCTTCATCGCAGAACCTGGCTCGAACGATGGCGTGGTAGGTGGTTGGACCGGCCTCACTCGCAGTGACGATGATCCGCCGAGTGGTGGAGATCGTGGTGCCGCTCGCCGTGGGCCGGCGGCGACCGGGAACAGTCACGAAGTACTCGTAGCCGCAGGCACCGGTGACGCCGGACCACTGCAACTCGATCTCCCCCTCCACGAGGGCGCTGCGCGCCGCGGGTTGGACGATTTCCGGCGCCGTCTGTTCCGAGGTGTAGAAAAAGACCGTCCCGGACTGCCTGAGCGGCTCCGAATCGACGACTTCGATCCGTGCGATCCACTCTCCGCCCGGTACGAGGTGGACGGGGTACGAGACCCCCTCGGTGGATCCGGTGACGACGACCTCGCCGGTGCGAGCTTCCTTCACCTCGACTCTGTAGGTGGGTGTGGGAGGTATGTCCTCATCGGTCGCGATCCCATCCTCGGCCGGCAGCCATGACAGCACGACCCGTGGCCCGGCGACCGCGGTGCCGTCCTCAGGAGAGCCGATCAGCGGCAGCGACCGTCGGACCCCTGAGACGGCCATGGGCTCGGAGACAACTGGCGGGCCGCAGCCCACGCTGTTGCACGGGCTGAGCAGGACCCGGAATTCGCCGTTGCCCACGGGGACGGCGGCGCTGGAGCCGGTGAACGATCGTTGCACCACCGACAGGGCTCCTCCTCCCGGTCCGGCGGGAGGCGAGAGTAAAATCACCACCTGGTAGTGGGTTGCCTGGGGCACCTCGATCCATTTGATATCGAGGACTCCGCGGTCAACATCCGCCACTGCGCCGGTCAGCCGGGGTTGGAATCTGCCCAGCACCAGCTGGAGCATATAGCTCGGGTCCCGGACGTCCTCAAAGGCGATGCCCATCTCAGCAAGACGGGCGCGGTTGGAGGGGAAGGGCATGAGATTCAGCACGAGGGGCTGGCCCAGGAGACGGAGTTCGTCGAGGCGGGTTTCGATGAGGGCTGAATGCCGGACCGTTGCGGGAAGGTAGCCGGTTGTCACGATCGCGGCATTGACCAGGGCGGTGCCGGCGGCGAGCACCGAAAGAACCCGCGGCAGTCTCCCGCCTGCAGCCCATGCCAACGGGATGATCACCACCGGCAGCAGCCACCCCTGAGGGGCGAACCGCGCAAACCACGGGTGGGGCATGATCAGTACGGAGACCAATATGGGCAGTGTGATGGCGAGACCCAGGACCAGCCAGCGGATGCCCCGCAGGCCGGCGGCGGCCAGGCCCGCCACCGCCAGAAGGCACAGCCCGCCGAAGAGCGGACCCCAGCCGCCGGCCCGTACATCGGGCATCAGAAAGACCCTGACCTCTGATTGCGTCACCGTGAACGGAAGCTTGAGGGGGTTGTCCATCAGGACGTGGTCCACATCCGCTTCGCGAGCGAATTGACGTGACGGCGAGAAGACCGATCGAAAAAGCAAAACGGCCCTGTTGGTTTCGGCCTGTGAAACGAGAATGAACTTCTCGGGACCCATGACCGGGTAGAGCGGGTGACCGTGTCGGATGGTGTTGGTGACATAAGGGTGAAAGCCGACCACCGCCATACCGATGATGAATGCCACCGCTGACACAGCCATAAGACGGCGAAGGACCTGTCGCGGACCGACGAGGATCAACCCGAGCATGCCGCCGGCCAAGAGCATCATGAAGTAGGCGGGGGCGGTGAGCTTGAGGTTGACGCCGACGGCGACGGCGAGGGCGAGAACGACGACTCCGCGCCGACAGCGGGTCCGTCCGCAGATGATGAGCGAGGACACCGCCAACAGCTGCAGCGAAGCGAGATCACCGTCGAGCTGGGTATTGAGTGTCTGGGTGATGGCCACCGGGTTGGCGGCCGCGGCCACCGCCGTGCCCAGGGCGAGCCACCATGGAATCCGTCCGAGCCCGAGCAACGCGGCGAAGGCCATCGTCGCTGCTGCTACCATCAGCGGAATCGACAGCGCCTTGGCGTGCTCCATGTGGTGGGTCAAGCCGACCAGCGCGGCACCCCACAGCCAGGATGCCTTGGGGTAGCCGTTGACCTGCCTTCGAACCCGGTTGTCGGGGTATTCGTCGAGCATCAACTCCGATCGGATAGGGTTCCAGCCCTCGACGATCTTGAGGACCGCCTCCTGGTGGTACCACTGGCCGTCGAAGCTGGTGTCGAGAATGGCACCTCCCACCGCGGCGCTTGAAACAATGGTGAGGCCCGATCCCGCGAGGAGCAGGGCGGCAGTGGCCATTGACCGTTTGGGAGAGATGCGTCGCGCCCAGACGATCGCCGCGACCGAGGTGAACAGGGCGGCAAGGGGGGTGGACTCAGGCCACGGAGGGGTGCCGATCCAAAGGGCTACCGTCGCTGCGGCGAGAAGACTGGCGCAGAAGACCAGGATCAGCCCGCCGAAAGCCAGCGCGACCCGGCCGGCGAATGGCAAGTCGGGTGGGCTTTCGTGCAATGGGTCGTCGCGATCCATGTTGGCGTCCATGTTAGCCGCACCCCACGTTCAGGGAGCACTGAGCCGTGGGCTGACCGTCCCTTTGCGTGGAGGGAGAGGGCGCGACGAACGGGCGTGCCGTCTTTTAAAATGCTGGGGCTCACAAAATGAGTCATTCAGCGCCTTGAGTCCCAACATTGTTCAAGGGGGCAACCTGCCGGCGGCAGCGATTGTGGCCTGGGCCGGGAGGGTTGTGGTGGGAGGTGACCCGGCCACTGGCCACTCGCTGGTGACGGCTGGTCACCGCGGCCGGAGGCCGCGAGTCACCTCGGGGAGCGCACAGGGAGAATCGGCGCGTTGGGTTCGACGAATCGAAGCGAACGCGCTCACCCGGTGCCAGGCACCGTCGAAATCGAATCGCAGTACGAGGTCGATACATCTGCGCCGGTGCCTGGCACCGACATGGAGATCGGAACGCGAGCAACTTCCCAGTTTGACGCCAGAGGCCATACTCCCTACAGTCCGGGGGCCATGTTGCATCGGTCCCACATCACGGTCCTCGGCGGCGGCCCGGCCGGGCTCGCAGTGGGATACTACGCTCGAAAACGAGGGCTGAGGGCTACGATTTTTGAGGCCGGCGACAGGGTGGGCGGCAACTGCGCCACCCGCCGGGTTGGCGACTTTCGTTACGACTCGGGGGCCCACCGGATGCACGACCGTGATCCCGAGATCACCCGAGAAATTCAGAATCTGCTGGGTGACGAGCTGCACGCCATCGACATTCCGAGTCAGATCTACGATGACGGCCGCCTGATTCGGTTTCCCCTGTCGCCGGTGCAGCTGTTCGGTCACCTCGGCCCGGTGACTTTTGCCAAGGCGGGTGTTGAGGTGCTCCGAACCCGTTTCGGGGGTGGGGGTCGGCCGGGTGATTTCGAGAGTTTCGCCCTGGCCAAGTACGGCCGAACCATTGCGGATCGGTTTCTTTTCAACTACTCGGAGAAGCTGTGGGGCGCCCCTGCCGAGGAGCTCTCCCCGACTGTGGCCGGCAACCGGCTGAGCGGTCTCGACCTGCGCACCTTCATCGCGGAGTCTCTGCTGAGGGGAAGGTCCAAGAGCCATGTGGAGGGCCGCTTCTATTATCCAAGGATGGGCATTGGCGTCATCGCCGATGCGCTGGCCGCGTCATGCGGCGAGGGCGCTGTCAGAACAGGTTCCAGGATCACCCGGCTCTGGCACGAGGACGGTCTCATCCGCGGTATGGAGGTCAACGGGCGTGAGCGCGTGGAGGTGGGCGATGTGGTCAGCAGCCTCCCTTTGACCTTGACCCTGCGGATCCTCGATCCCCCACCGCCACCAGAGGTGCTGGCGCTGGCCGACTCGATTCGATACCGCCAGGTGCGGCTGGTGGTGCTCTTTCTTGATCGGGAGTCGGTGACCCGGGCTGCGACGGTCTACTTTCCCTCCTCGGAGTTCGAGTTCACACGGATTTCGGAGCCGAGAAACCGCAGCACCCACATGGCCCCGCCGGGCAAGACCTCCCTGCTTGTGGAGATTCCGTGTCACGAAGAGGAGGAGATTTGGCGAGCCGACGACCAATCCCTCATCGATGTGGTGCGGTCGAGGATCCTGGAAATCGGGTGGGTACGGCCCGAGGAAGTCATTGGCGGGGTCACGGACAGACTGCCCAACGCGTACCCGGTGCTCGACGTTAAATGCGAAGCTGCTGTGGCCGAGATCAACCGGTACCTCGGACGATTCCGGAATTTGCACCTGACCGGCCGGAGCGGTCGTTTCGTCTACGGGTGGATCCACAACATGATGCGCTTCGGCCTCGAGACGGTGGATCTGATCGCCAGTGAGGACCGTGACCTGTGAGGTCGGTGGGCAAGAAACAGGTCGTCTGCGATCCTCGATTCCTGCTTCTGGTGCCGCTGATGACCTACGCCCTGTCCTATCTCTATCTGGCGGCTTATCACGGCAGGCTGTTTCTGTGGACCACCGTAGTCCACGAAAGCGGCCGCTACACGCTGCTCGAGAACACCCTTTACGCTTCGCATTTCCTTGGGCATGTGCCGGTCTTGATCACCATCGCCCTGCTGTTCACTGGCTGTTGGCTGACCATGACCCCGGTGCCTGAACCCGTCATCAAAGGTCGTTGTACTGCGGCTGTGGCCGCCTTCGTGATTCTGTTGTTGTTGGCTTCAGTCGTTATTTCCGTCGGCCATTTCGGACTCGATGACACCCTCGATTTCATTCGACAGAACAAACAGCGGCCCGATCTCCTGGTGGAGGGTGGGTCGTGGAATCTCCATCTGCCGAGCACCGTGCTGCAGTTCTTGCTGATCCCGGTGACGGTGTGGATCGCGCGGACCTTCTTCGGTCGACCGGTCGTCTGGAGCCGACGGGGTCTGGTTTGGTTGGTGGCAGCGGCGGGTGTAGCCGCGGCGATCACGTGGTTGGTCAACACCAATCCCCTGGTGGCGGTGGCCGAGGTGTGGCGAGATCCCAGGTACCTGGCCCACTCGGTGCGCGAGCTCGCCACCTTCCCGCTCACCTACTATCCGCTTCCCGCGGCCCTGTTGTTGGCCTGGGAACAACCTTCGGGGGTTCGCCGGAGGTCCGTCAGCGCCCCCGATCTGGCTTTGGCCGCGGCGGCGGTGTTGTTGGTGATCGGCTGCGGGTATCAGGTGGTGGTCTCCCTGGCGAACGACGTGGGGTCGCTGGCCCAGCACCCGGATTTTGCCAAAGGCGGCGAATTGAGCATCGCCTATCTGCTCGGCTCCCACTATTTCGAACACGTCCTCGACAGCCTGTTTTTTGCGGGGCTGACCATATTGCTGATTGCCATACCCAGCCGTGATGGGAAGTTACTGCGTCGCGAGACCCGGCCACTGGTCACTCGCTGGTGACGGCTGGTCACCGCGGCCGGCTTGTCACGGCGAAGGCTGGAGGGCGGAGCCGGAAGGCCGCGCGTAACCTCGGGGAGCGCACAGGGGAGATGGGCGCGTCGGAATCAACCTGCCGCTGATCGCTGTCCCCCGCCGCTGGCGCTGGGCCTACCGCTGGTAGGCTCCAGAACCGCACATTGCTGCGGCGCGATGGCACATTCACTCCTCATTTCACATTTCAAATTCAACCACTGTCCATCTCACGGAAATCCGGATGAACCCAACGTTGAACGTTCAACTTACAACGTTCAACGTCTACATCCTCCACACCCGCTCGAATTGCCTTGTGGTGTGAGAACCCCTACACTGCTCGGTGGTGGTGTTGATCCCGTGTGGGACAGCAACCCCACGGCAGCCGGCACGCGACCCTCACGATTCTGACCGGACTTGATCCAAAGGACAGGTACCAATGGTTGGCTCTCCCATTTCCGAGGCCTCTGGCCCCTACCTCCTGATCGGCGCGGGACGACTCTCCCGCCACCTCGGCCACTATTTCGACCTCGAGTCGATCGCCTGGAGACGATGGCAGCGATCGATGGACGTGCCCTTGCGAAAGGCCGTCATCGGTGCCCGAGCAGTTCTGCTGCTGATCTCGGATGACGCCATCGAGGGGTTTCTCGACCACAATGCCCGTCCGGACGACCCTCCCTGGATCCACTTTTCGGGCAGCCTGGTGACCACCACGGCTGCTGGCGTTCACCCACTGATGACCTTCTCGGATGAGCTTTATGACCACCAGGCCTACCGCGAGATGTTTTTCGTCTGCGAGAGAGGTCGGCCCCCGTTCCGGGAGATCTTTCCGGAGCTCGCCAACCCGAGCTTCGAGATCGATCCCGAAGACAAGCCCCTGTATCATGCGCTGTGTACGATCGCGGGCAACTTCACCACGCTGCTTTGGCACAAGGCGTTCGGTGATTTCGAACAGCGCCTCGGCCTGCCCCGCAGCGCGCTCTTCCCCTACCTGGATCGGGTTGCCGACAACCTGAAAAACTCTGCATCTCCTCTCACCGGGCCCCTTGCCCGTGGTGATGGACGGACCGTTGCCCACCATCTCGAGGCGCTTGCCGGTGACGATTTCAGCGGCGTCTACAGGGCCTTCGTGGCGGCCCATCAGGCCGACGTCAGACGGAGGCGAAGATGAAGAGCTCCGCAGAAATGGCGGCCGCCCGTTCGGCCGGTCGAACCATATCCATGGTCACCTGTTACGACTACTGGTCAGCGCGTGCCGTCGCCGCGAGCCGGGTGGACGCGATTCTCGTCGGCGACAGCGCGGCCATGGTGATGCACGGCCACGAGACCACCATTCCCGCCGATGTCGACATGATGTGTTTCCACGCCTCGGCCGTACGGCGGGGGGCGCCGGAAAAGCTGGTTGTGGTGGACATGCCGTTCCTCGCCCATCGCCACGGCCTCGATCACACCATGACGGCGGTGGAGCGGCTGGTGCGGTCGGGGGCTCAAGCGGTCAAGATCGAAGGTGCGGACGGCACAGTGGAAACCATCAGACATATCGTCGACTCCGGGGTCGACGTCATGGGCCACTTGGGATTGACCCCGCAGTCGGTTCACAAGCTGGGCGGATTCAAGGTTCAGGGTCGCAACGAGGAGGCCGCCCGCAAGGTGGCCGACGACGCGCGACGGTTGGAGGAGGCGGGCTGTTTCGCCGTGGTCCTCGAGATGGTGCCGTCGGAACTCGCCGGGACGATCACCCAGTCGTTGTCCATTCCCACCATCGGCATCGGCGCCGGTCCGATGACATCGGGCCAAGTGCTGGTGCTGCACGACATGCTCGGTCTGCAGCCGGACTTCCGACCGAAGTTCCTGCGCACCTGGTTGGACGGATTCGACCTGATCCGCAACGCACTGGACCGCTATGACGGCGACGTGAAGGACGGCGGTTTTCCATCTGATGAGGAGAGCTATCGATGACAGTGATCGTTGATCTCGTCGAGTGGCAGAACCGCCGGAACGACCTGGGAGACCGGTCGGTGGGTTTCGTGCCCACAATGGGGGCCCTGCACGACGGCCACCTCTCGTTGATACGGCGATCCGCCGCGGACAACGATGTCACGGTGGTCTCGGTCTTTGTCAATGCCACCCAATTCAACGATGTGGCGGACCTCGAGGCCTATCCCCAGCGGCTCGCCGAGGATGCACGGCTGGCCGGTCGGGCCGGAGCCGATTTTGTGTTGGCGCCCGACCACGACGCGATTTACGCCGATGGCTACCGCTACCGCGCCACCGAATCGAGCCTCAGCCGGCACATGGAGGGCTCGCACCGGCCGGGTCACTTCGACGGCGTGCTGACGGTGGTGCTCAAGCTCTTCGGCCTGGTGCGCCCATACCGTGCCTATTTCGGTGAGAAGGACTACCAGCAGTATCTGTTGATTCGGGGCATGGTGGAGGCCTTCTTCGTGCCGGTGGAGATCGTACTCTGCCCCACGGTGCGAGCCCCAGACGGACTCGCCCTGAGCTCTCGGAACGCGCGGCTGAGTCCGGAATCCAGAGCCCGTGCCGCGCGGTTCCCCGAGCTGATGGCCGGCGGGGGAGATGCGCAGCGTGTTCGGGAACAGCTCGCCAGCGCGGGATTTGAAGTGGACTATGTGGTGGATTCCGACGGACGGCGATTCAGCGCCGTCGTGATCGACGGGGTTCGGTTGATCGACAATACTCCGTTGGCACCAGACAAGGACTGCTGATGCAACTGACCATGCTCAAGGCCAAGCTCCACCGCGTCACCGTCACCGACGCGGACCTCAATTACCAGGGCTCCATCACCATCGACCCGGAGCTGCTGCAGGCAACCGGCATCCTCCCCCACGAAAAGGTGGAGATCTACAACTGCACCAACGGCGAGCGTTTCGCCACCTATGTCATCGTTGGCGGCCCAGGAGATATCTGCGTCAACGGTGCGGCCGCCCGTTTGGTCCAACGCGGCGATATGCTGATCATCGCAGCCTTTGCGCAGGTACGAGGCCGAAGAGGCGGCCGAGACATCACCCGATTGTGGTCTTCGTGGATGAGAACAACCGGGTCCGGGAGATCACGGCCGGCTGAAGGCTGCAAGTGGCGACACACCAGGTCTCTCGAGGTTTCCCGCCGTCCCCGACGGAGAGGACGGTCGGACCGAAGCGAACCGGCGAAATCCGCGAGCTACGACTGCGACTCGAGCAGCTTCTGTGCGCGCTCCGCCCACGGCGAGTCCGGGGCCAGTTTGATCGTCCGCTCCAGCAGGATCCGGACCTCATCGGGATGTCCGCCTTCCGCGTCCATCAACTCCGCCAGCTGACAGGCCGAGGGGACATGGTTCGGTGCGACCTGGAGCACCGCCCGGAACATCCTCCGGCTGAACTCGTCCTCGCCCAGATATCGGTAGAACACGGCGATGTTGTAGAGCACCGACGGCGAGTATGGGTTGAGTTCGAGTGCGCGCTGGAAGCTCTCCCGCGCCTCTTCGTAGCGTCCGACCTGGGAGTAGGACTTGGCGAGCTCCTGGATAGCGCTTTCGCTGTTGGGGTCAAGTTCGAGGGCGGCCTGAAAGTGGCTGATGGCACCGTCGAAATCGCCCATACGGGCGTAGGTGAGACCTAGGTTGTAGACGTGGGTCGAGACCTGCGGTGCTCGTTCGACCGCCAACCGGAATTCTTCCTGGGCTTGGTCGAATCGTCGTTGCGCCATCCGGATGTGACCCGCCAATTCATAGGACTCCGGGTCGTCTGATTGTAGCTCGCGGGCCGCGTGAAGTTCTTCAAAGGCCTGATCGATGAGGCCGCGGACGGCGTAGGCGCGGGCGAGCACCATGCGGAGTCGGAAGTTGCCGGGATCCATGGCGACGCCCTCTCGAGCGATCGAGATCGCCTCGTCGATCCGCTGCATCCGCACCAACTCCGCAGCGAAATTGGCGTAGGTCATGACCAACCACTGGTCCATTGGGTTGGTCATGGCGGCCAGCTCGTCCGGGTCCGGGAACGGGGCAGTCCGAATCGACGCGTCGCCTCCGCCGCCCAGGTAGCCGAGCGCTTCCAGCTTTTGCCGGGTCTCGGCGTCCACCACGGTGGCGGCCGAACGGCCGAGGTCGGGAGATGCCGTCCTCTCCACCAAATCGGTGAGGCGCCGATCAAGGACCGCAGCCTCCTCCGGGTGTCGTTCAACCAGGTTCACCATCTCGTCGGGGTCATCAACCAGGTCAAAGAGCTCGGGCTTCGGGCCCAGAATGTACTTCCACCGGTCGTTGCGCAGCCCCCGAAGCGGCGCCCATCCGTAGTGGTACCAGCTGTAGTTTGCCTCCAAGAGAGCGTCTCCGCTCCACTGAATGTTCGGGTCGTGGAGCAGCGGAACAAGGCTTTGCCCCTGCATATCGGAGCCGGCCGGCAGACCCAATAGATCGAGCACCGTGGGCGCGACATCGATGGTGCGCACCTGAGGGGTGACGGCGGAGCCGGCCGCAACCCGCTCATCGGGGACGGCGATCCACAGCGGCACCCTCATGGTGGCGTTGTAGATGTAGGAGGCGTGGGTGGGCTCGCCGTGCTGGTTGAGTCCCTCCCCGTGGTCGCCGACCACCACGATGATGGTGTTTTCCATCAGTCCTCTCGACGAGAGCATCTCCATCAGGTGTCCGAAGTTCTCGTCCATGAAGGCGATCTCGGCGTCGTATGGCGAGTCGGAGAACTGGGTGTCGTACGGCGGCGGCGCGTTGTACGGCTGGTGGGGGTCGAAGTAATGGACCCAGAGGAAGAACTGCTGGGACGCGTTCGTGTCCAACCACCGTTCCACGGCCATGTTGACCCGGTCCGACTTGCGTTCGAGGAAGCCGAAAGACATGGCGGTACGTGCCCTGTTCTCGACGTCTGTCCAGTCGGACTGAAAATCATCGTCGTAGCTGGCGAACCCCTGGTCCAGGTTGAACTGGGAGTCGAGCGGAAACGCGGCCAACACCGCGCCGGTGGTAAAGCCCTCGCCGGAGAGGATCTCGGCCAATGTGGTGACGCTGTCGTCGAGGACGTAGCCGTCGTTGTCGTGGACCCCGTGGAACACCGGGTAGGTGCCGGTCATGATCGAGGTGTGGGAAGGGAGCGTGATCGGGGCGGCTGTGATGGCGTTTTCGAAACGTACCGCCCCGGCCGAATACCGGTCGAAGTTCGGAGTGTGTGCGGCGGAGAATCCGTAGCTGCCAAAGCGATCGGCCCGGGTTGTGTCGAGCGACAGAATCACAAGGTTTGTGGGTGTGGGCGCGACGTCGCAACCCATCAGCAGCAGGCAACCGATGACCGACAGCTGGAGGGTTCGGTTGATCATAGGTTCGCTTCGTAGATCACCGCGTCGATCGACTCGAGCACGTCGCTCTGGATCTCGGCGTTGACGTCCGCACTACCCTTTTGGATGTAATGCTCGATGACCTGGTCGCGCGCCTCTTCGAAGGTCAGCAACCGAGGCTGTTGGATTTCCTCCACCTTCACCAGCATATAGCCGTCACGTCCATAGGTGAATCGATTTTCGAGGAACCGTTCGATGAGCATGGGATCGCTGATTTCGCCCTCGGCCATGGCCGCGATGGCCTTCGGGGTGCTGGGTCCGGCCCACTCCCCCACCGAGTCGAGGCGAATGAAACCCAAGTCCCCGCCCAAACGGGCGCTGACGTCATCGGATATCCGCACGGCCTTCCTCGGCGAAATCTGCGATCGCCGCGACGGATCTCGGCGGCCAAATTGTCGAGATCCTCGAACACCGCGTACCAGAGTTTCGGATCCTCTGGAAAATTTCGGGTGATCATACTCAGGTGGTAGAGTTTGGGTTGTTGGAACACCCGCCGCAGGCTCTCCCAGTAGGCCACCAGACCCTCAACACTGATCTTCTCCACCGCGGCGCGGCGGCGTTCCTGCATGGCGAGTTCGATCATCGTGGCCTGTTCGATGGCCGCGAGACGCTGGGCCACTTGGGGTCTGCTCGTCAGATCCTGATAGTGGCCATCCCAAACTGCGAGCCGAGAGATGGCGAATTGGTCGAGTTGGTCGGCCAGGGATGTCTCCCTTTGGGCGAAGAAGGGCTGGCCTTCGAATCGGGTCCACCAGTCGGTGGCGGTCCAGATCTCGTCTTCCAGTTCGAATACCAACGCCTCCGGGTCTCCATCTTCGAGGACCGCCTCCGGGTTGTAGACGGCTCCGGAGATCTCGAGCAGTTCGTCCAGGTAGGCGGCGAGGGCCGCTTCGGTGGCCTCACGAGTCAGCCTCCGGGTCAGTGCCCCGCTGACCTCCTCGAGGGATCGCTGTTCTGAGGGCAGACGGTCCTCCACGGTGAAGATGTGAAAACCGGTCGGCGTCTCCACAACCTCGCTGACCTCTCCGTCGTCAAGTTCCCAGATGACGTCCTCGATGGCCGGCGCAAGGGTGCCCCGGCTGAGCTTGCCGATCAGGCCTTGCAGGTTGGCGGTCTCCGACTGGGAATGGGCGGCCGCAAGCTCGCCAAAGTCCGCACCGTCATGGATCTGCCGCCACAGCCGCTTCGATTTCGAGTCGCACGGCCTGTCGTTCGGACGGTCGGGGCGTCGCGGTCCACGCGCAGAAAGATGTGCCGCACGCGGATCTGCTCGTCATGACCGAATTCCTCGGGATGATTCTCGTGATAGGTGTGGAGGTCCTCATCGGTGATATCGACGTGCTGCTGGATCCACTGTGACTCCGCCGTCTCGGCGAGGACCGTGTCGCGCCGTGCGGCCAGAAGTTCCGCTGGCATCGTGGGTCTCTGCAAGACCGCTGGAACGGGCCTCGGCCTCGAGTGCCTGGGCTGCCAGCAGGTTCTGCACCATTTCGCGGCGCCAGTCCTGCGGCTCCTGGCGGGGCAGGGGTTTCCGTTTGCCCTCGGGCTGGACCATGATGTAGGCGTCCAACTCGGCGCGGGTGAGCTGCCCGAGATCGGAGTTCGCCACCACCTCGGGGCCCGGCGCCGACCGCTCGCAACCCAATGTGAACAACGCCGCGACCACCATCAAAGCTGCCGCGCATACGGGATAGAGGCTGGCACGTTGGGACCCAACCTGGTGACGAAATCGGTATTTCATGAAATCTCCTGGGTGGACCAGCCAGGAAATGGCCGGATCGGACGGGAAGCTGGAAAGAACAAGCCGGGCCAGTATCGGCCCGGCTGTCGAAGAATAGTTCGTAGGTTGCCGTCTACTGGATGCTGAACTCCATGAGCTCCACCGGGACGCAGTTGGCGTCCTCGACGGTCACCCGAATCATCCAGTTGCCGCCGAGGGCCAAAGCCCGTCAGGAATGCCGGGCTGTACTGGGTCTGGCCACAGGTGGCGCAGAGGAGCCAGATACGCCCCGCCGGGGTGCTGTCGCCGTCGCGGCCGTTGTAGGCGTTGCCCTTGACGCCGGCAAAGAAGTTGGCAGTGCCGGTGATGGACAGGCCGGCCGGCAGGATCCGCTGGGTGAAGAAGGTCGACTGAGTGGGGCACGGGCCAATCCCTGGAACCGGAGTGATCGGGGTGGAGTTCATGCCGGCGATGGGTGGCGGGGTTGCTCCTGCCTGCGCCCACGCAAACGCCGTCATGGTGCCGGTGTTGACGCGGTTGGTGACCGCGACAACTTCGAGACCGCCCTGAATGCACTGGGTGGGCACGTCGAAGTCGACCAGGTCGGTGACGGTGGTGCCGGCGCCGAGTCCGGAATCGCAGGCGCCGTCGTCGAAGAACAGCTGCGACTGGGCCTCACCCACCGACTCGATGGTCATGGGACCGCGGGTGACTTGCGGTAGCTGGCTCGGAATGCCGCTCATGATCGGTGCATTCGCTGAAGCGCGCAGCCCGACCTCTGTGGTGTCGGCCACCAGGTAGCCGGCTGCCCCTACGGCGACCATGGCTGCCACGATCAAGAACACTTTTGTTTTTGCCATCTTGTTCCTCCTCGTTCCTTATTTATTTGGGGGGTATTGTCTACCCACCGTATATTCAAACACTACGTTGATGTCATACCTCATGATGAGACGCTGAACAGAATCCCTCCTACTCGATGGGATTCTACCATATTTGTCGAAAAGACCGGGTACTGGAGATCATCTGAACGACCTTTTTTCCTGCCTGTGGTTGACCGATTCTTCTTCGGCAGGAGACAGAGATCCTTTCGGCGCCCCCTCATTTTCTACCCGATGTGTAGCACCGCCGCGCCGGTCAGCCTGCCCTCCCGAAGCCGGTTGAGGGCCTCGTTGGCGTCCTCCAGAGAGAAGGACTCCACCTCGGTGCGAACTGGAATCTCGGCAGCGATGGCCAGTAACTCCTCGCCGTCCCGGCGTTCCAGGTTGGCCACCGACACCAGCGATCGTTCCTCCCACAGCATGGAATAGGGGAACGATGGGATGTCCGACATGTGAATGCCGCCGCAGACCACGGTTCCGCCCTTGCGCACCGCGCGGAGCGCTGCCGGCACCAGCGGGCCCACCGGCGCGAAGATGATGGCGGCGTCCAGCTCCTTTGGGGGTCGGTCGTCGGAGCTGCCGGCCCACACCACCCCCAGCGACCGCGCGAACTGCTGGGCCGTCACATCTCCCGATCGGGTGAAGGCGTAGACCTTGCGGCCCTGGTGGACCGCGATCTGGGCCACGATGTGGGCGGCGGCACCGAAGCCGTAAATCCCAAGCCGATCGGGGCTGTCGCCACACATTCGGTACGAGCGGTAGCCGATGAGCCCTGCACAGAGCAGCGGTGCGGCCGCCATGTCGTTGAAATGATCGGGGAGGGTGAAGCAGTAGCGCTGGTCGGCCACCGCGTACTGGGCAAAACCGCCGTTCAGAGTGTAGCCGGTGAACCTGGCCCGATCGCAGAGATTCTCTCGACCCATCAGGCAGTAGCGGCAGCGGCCGCAGGTCCAGCCGAGCCAGGGCACCCCGACTCGAGTGCCTCGGCCGAGGTCGTGCACGCCTTCCCCTCGCCCCACCACGGTGCCGACGATCTGGTGCCCCGGGATGATCGGCAACGCGACCTCCGGCAACTCGCCATCCACCAGATGGAGATCGGTACGGCAGACCCCACAGGCGGTGATCCGCAGCAGGACCTCGTCTTGGTCCGGCCTCGGGACGGCCACTATGCGCCGCTCGAGGGGGCGCCGGGACTCGGCCAGGACCATGGCCACCATCTCGTCCGGAATGGTCACTTGAGCGCCTCGGCTCAGTGCACCCGGCCGGGGGAGAAATCGCCGTCCTCGTCCTCAAAGCCGTGGACCAGAGCAAAGAAGTAGGCGGCGAAGCGCTCACTGTCGTTCTCCACCAGAAGCTCGAAGACGTGTTCGTCCTGGCGCTCCTGGGGGACCGCCTGAACGTGGGAGATCTGTTCGGGGTCCAACAACAGCTCGCCTACCAGGCGTTTCCCGCGCAGGACCTGGACAAGCAGGGTCTGGGGGGCCTCGGCGGCGAAGTGCCAGTGCAGGTCCTCGTCGTCGTACAGCACGCTCTCCGGAGTTCCCGCCCTCACGATGCAATTGGGATGGGCCATCAGCCAACCCCAGAAGGTCTCGAACGGCATGGTGAATGGTGCGTCCATGGCTTCGAACCCCCGACTTCGATCTTCGAGAGCCCAGCATACCGCGGCCGTCGCCGGGTTGCGCGTCGAGCTCCAGGCTCATATCTTTGACAGACAGAACACAGCGCGAATGCGGTCGGGTATTCAGACCGGGTCGGGAAAGAAGGATCTGAGATGGCGGACGCGGTGGCGGTGTCGAGTCGGCAATCGGAACTGCGCACCATCCTGGATAGTCAGCGGCGGGCTTTCCGGTCCGGATGGGAGGTTTCGGCCGCCGCCCGGATTGACCGCCTCGATCGACTCGCTGGGATGCTGGTGGACAACGAGGGTCGGATCGCCGATGCGGTGGCGGAGGATTTTGGTTGCCGGTCTCGAGACTTCTCCCGCTACGGAGAGATCGCTTCGAGCCTCAAGTTGCTGCGCCATTCACGCCGTCGCCTGAGGTCGTGGATGCGCTCCGAACGCCGCCCTCTGGATTTCCCGGTGGTCTTCTGGGGGGCAAGGGATGGGTCCGATGGGTTCCCAAGGGAGTGGTGGGCCTCATCAGCCCATGGAACTATCCGGTGTTTCTCGTGCTAGCCCCTTTGATCGACGTCCTCGCGGCGGGCAACCGGGCGATGATCAAGCCGTCCGAGAACTCGCCGATAACCTCCGCGCTGCTGGCGGAACTCATGGCTGCCGCCTTCGACAATACCGAGATCGCCGTGGTCCAGGGCGGTGTGGCTGCCGCAAAGGCCTTTGCCCAAATGCCCTTTGACCATCTCGTCTGCACGGGATCCACCGAGGTGGGTCGCGCCGTCATGGCGGCGGCCTCTGAAAACCTGGTGCCTGTCACCCTCGAACTGGGTGGCAAGTGCCCGGCCATCCTCGGTCGTTCAGCCAGGCTCGCCCAAGCGGTCGAGCACATCGTCCTCGGCAAACTGATCAACTCCGGTCAGATGTGCATGGGGGTGGACTTCGCGTGGGTTCCCGCTGAGCGCATGGATGAATTCGTCGCTGCAGTGCGGACGGCGGTTATCACCCTGTATCCTGGCCTGGCGGATAATCCGGATTACGCCTCGATGATCAACCAGGACTACCTCCAGCGCCTCCTAGACATGGTGGCGGAGGCACGGCGGGATGGAGCTCGGGTGGTGAGCCTCAACACCGGCGACGACGATCCCTTGGAAAACGATCTTCGAAAACTGCCTCCCACGCTTGTTGTGGATCCCGACGATGGACTGCGATTGATGCGGGAAGAGATTTTCGGTCCAGTGCTCCCAATCAAGGGCTACCAAAGCATCGACGACGTTTTGGCCTGGCATGATGCCAACCCGGCGCCGTTGGCCCTCTACTACTTCGGGACCGACCGCAAGGAGCAGGCGAGGATTGTCTCTAAGAGCCGATCCGGGGGAGTGACCGTCAATGGCGTCATCGCACACGGGGTCATGGCTGCCCTGCCGTTCGGCGGTGTTGGGGAGAGCGGTATGGGTGTCCTCCACGGTCGAGACGGCTTCAGAACCTTCAGCCACCCCCGGGCGATCTTGGAGGCACCGCGAACAAACCTCTTCGCCTTGATGGGGCTGCGCCCGTCGTACGGGAAACGACTGCGGTGGATGATTCGGAAAGATCTGCGCAGATAGTTCGAACGACAGCCGGGAGGCCGGTCATGATCCAGTCAGACAATCTGGAGTTCGATACCCTCGTGGTTGGGACGGGCCCCGGGGGTGCAACGGTAGCGCGGGAGCTGAGCCGTCGTGGCCAGCGGGTCTTGATGCTGGAGCGGGGTCGTAACGAGCCCGTCAGTGGAACGGCATCACAAATGATCCGTGATCTTCTGTGGCCAGGGCGTGGGATGTCGTTCACCCCCGATCTGGCAACGGTCAGCAGGGGGATCACCACCGGCGGGTCGTCGATTTTTTATTGTGCGACGGCCTTTGATCCACCCTTCGAGCTCTTTCAGCGTTACGGTATCGAGCTTTCCGAAGAGGTGCAGGAGTTGAAGGCCGAACTGCCCTACGGCCCGCTCAAGGAGGAACTCATTGGTCCCTTTGCCACGGCCATCATGGCCAGCGCCAGGGACCTCGGCTACGATTGGGGGCCACTCGACAAGCTCGTGTTTCAAGATCGGTGCCGCGCCGACTGCGACCTCTGTTTTCCGGGTTGCCCCTACGGTGCCAAGTGGACGTCGCGTGTCTTTGTCGATGAGGCGGTCGAAGACGGCGCCGTGCTCGCCACGCGGACCCGGGTGCAGCGAGTGCTTATCGAAAACGGATCGGTGGTTGGTGTAGAGGCCGTGGCCAACCGCAAGCGGCGGCGCTTAAATGCCCCGCGGGTGATTCTGTCGGCGGGCGGAATCGGTTCGGCCGAGATTCTCGCAGCCAGCGATTGTGAGGAGGTCGGTGGGAACTTCTTTTTTGATCCCCTGGTCGCCGTGATGGGGACGCTCCCTACCGTAGAAGGGGGTCGGGAATTTCCGATGGCCACCGGCATTCGACTGAGGGAGGAGGGCTGCGTCCTGACGGATCTTGTCTGGCCACGATGGATGTATCAGCTCTTCGTGTCGGGAACCCTTCGCTTTGATCGCTTGCTCGCCCACAAACACGCTGCTGTCATCATGGTCAAGATCCGCGACGATCTCGAGGGTTGGCTGACCTCTCGCGGCGGCATCCGCAAGCGACTGACACCGGCAGATCGATCCAGGCTCAGACGCGGCGTGGACCATGCCCGGAGGATCCTCAACAATGCGGGCGCCAAACACGTGTTCACCTCGCGGATTCTGGCGACCCATCCGGGCGGAACCGTAAAGGTCGGAGAGGTCGTCGACAGCAATCTCCAGACCGGGGTCACGGGCCTCTACGTATGCGATTGCTCGGTGATACCCGAATCCTGGGGTCTGCCACCCACGCTGACCATCCTCGCGCTCGGCAAACGGCTGGGGAAATACCTCGGAGGAGATGCCATCGAGGCGTGACCGGCTGTTGTTGACAACTTGATTTCAAATTTTTCTTGACAAAATTTTTTGTCGGTAATAATTTGACCCCATGCTCCCGACCCAAAGCAACATTGACGCCAACGAGGTGGCGTTGCTACGCCGGCCCTCCGACGTGGCCGTTCTGTTGCCATACCCGCGGATCAAATTGCTCGAAGAGCTTCAACGACCCGACTCTGCCGCTGGCTTGTCGCGACGGATGGGAATCCCACGACAGAAGCTGAACTACCACCTTCGGGAGCTTGAAGACGCTGGGCTGGTGGAGCTGGTGGAGGAACGCAAGCGGGGCAACTGCGTGGAGAGGCTGCTCCGTGCGTCGGCCCGGCGGTACGTGATCAGCCCCGAAGTCCTCGGTGAGCTTGGCGGCAGATCCGAGGAGGTTCGGGACCACTTCTCGTCAAGCTATCTGGTGGCCGTGGCATCCAAGGTCATCGGAGAGGTGGCCCATCTGAGGGAGCAGGCTGATGAAGCCGGGAAGAAGCTACCCACCATGGCGCTCGAGTCCGAGGTGCGGTTTGCCGACGCGTCCCAGAGAAACGCATTCGCCAAGGAACTTTCCGATGCCGTGGCCCATCTCATCGTCAAGTATCACGACGCGGAGGCGCCCGAGGGCAGGGCCTTTCGCCTCGTGTTGGCGGCTTATCCATCGATTCCTGCCCCCAACGGGGATGACCATCAGGAAGGTGTTTGAGGAACAAGGAAACGTCCGGAGAAACAAGAGCGTTCGAACAATCTCTAGATTTCGCTTTCCGTATTCGGGTGTCTCCCCCGCCCAGATCCTTTAACTCGGTCCTCGCTCAGGATGACAAACCGGGGCGGCTGGGGGATCAAACCAACGCAATCAGCCCGGCGACCAGGCCGATCAGCCCAAGACACCCACAACCCGTGCATCCTCCGCCGTGGCGAAGGGCCGAATCGAAAGCGGCTCGGCTGGCGGTCCGACCAACGATGGGCACCGCGGCGATGGCCACGCGGGCGGCGGTCTGACGCCAACGGTCCATCTCCTCCTGTTCGAGCCGGTTGCGCAGGATCTGTTTCTGGACCGCCACCCGTTCGCGGTGTTTCATCTCCTCGCGGGTGCGGACCACCTCCAGCTCTTCGGCTCCGGGGACAAAACGCAGCAGGGAGCTGCAGTACTCGCACGGGACTTCGGTCTCGCCCATGGGCACGACCAACGGTGCCCCGCAGTTCGGGCAGTTCGGGCTTTTCGGGTCCATGACCGAGAGCATAGCTCACACCACGCGCGATCAAAGAATCACGGTCCTCGGGCGCATTGCGAACGCGTGGGCCGGTGCCAGGCACCGTCGAAATCGAGTCGTAGTACGAGGTCGACACATCTGCGGCGGTGCCTGGCACCGACATGCTCGCTGGTGACGGCTGGTCACCGCTGCCGACCTGTCACGGCGAAGCCCGAAGGGCGGAACTGGAAGGCCGCGAGTAACCGCGGGGGAGCGCATTGGGGCGACGGCCGCGCCACAAAGGCGCCGGCCTCTCTCTCTATCTTGTGCTCCCCGATCCCTCACCCAGTCGCCGCACGATTTCGACCAGGGCCTGCGGCGCCTCGGCGCGGAAGTCCGCCTGATCAGTCCAGCTCTCGTCCACACCGTGCATGCCGTAAAGTGCCGCCACCGACACCACGGTGACGGGAAGATCGCTATCCTGAAGCGCCCGGTTGGCGTTGTTCACCGTTTTCAGATCGGTCTCGTGGTCGCCCACGTAGATCACCACCCCGGAGGTGAAGGCAGTCAACTCCTCGATGGCCAGCAGCAGGCCATCGGGAGCCGGTTTCTGCTGGAGGTTTGCCACCTCGTTGTAGCCGATGATGCACCTGAAATACTCCGCGAGCCCATGGCCGGACAGGGTCGCGGCGATGTTCGAGCTGCAATTCTGCGACACTACGCCCTGGGGAATGCCGTCGAAGAGGCCGAGGGCCTCGGGGATGCCTCTCAGCGGCGGGGTAGGCGTCTCGTCGGCCAGCTGATATGGAGTCCAGCGGGCGCCGGCGCGGTCGGTTTCCCCTTCGGACAGACCGAAGTGGAGGCGGTAGAACTCACGCCAGTTGACCGAGATCCGTTGCGCACGGTCATAGATTGTCTGGGAACTCATGACGTCGAAATCGGCAGCCTGCCTGCCGGTGACCTCCTCGATGATACGCCTGTTCACCCGCATGTTCTTGGCGCAGGTGTCCACCAGGGTGCCGTCGAAGTCCCACAGGATCGCGGTGACGGGTGACGGATGCTTCATTCGACGGAGTATTCCAGTAGGCCGGTGTGGGCGATGAGCTTCCAACCGGTCTGCATCTTCGTGTAGATCTTGCACGCCCGGCCGCACCAGAGGAAATCGGTGCCGTCGGATGCTCGCCATAACGTGTCCACATCCACCACCGCGAATGCGCCGTCGCCCTGCTCCGAGACCACGATCTTCAGCGTTTCTCTCTGATTCCGAACCAGCTCGTGACTGTCGAACAGCCGCTGCCATCCTTCCCGCCAGCGATCGGCATCGAACCGGCCGATCTCCAACTGCCATTCCATGGGATCGTGCGCCCGGGCGTTTGGGGGCCAGGGCCACACCATGTCGGGGTGGAAGATCGTCATCAAGAGATTCACGTCCTGGGTGTCCCAGGCCCGAGTCTCTCGATCGACGACCTCCTGGATCTCGGCTTCAACTCGGGTCATCGTAGACACTCTGGACCTCCTCCAGGAGTTCACCCACGGTGTTGCCGTCGATGAAGATGTGGTTGACCTCGAGACCCACCGGGACCATCAGCCGGCCGTCCCTGTTGAAGAAGCGACCAAAAGCCACCCGCGGCCGACCGTCCGTTGTGTCCTCCGGAGTGGCGTGGGTGAAGCCGGTGAAACGGACCGCGGGGAGGCTGGTGTACAGAATCTGATTGGTCTCGTCGGATTGAGCGAGGGTGGTCCGTCGTCGGATCGCGGCGTTGACCTCCTCGGCTCGACGGTTGAAACTCGCGCAGTCATCGTCGTAGCCGAAGTAACCGAAGCTGAACAGCCCATCGGGCGACGGCAGGGTCGCGGCCACCTCGAGCCGGTCATAAAGGACGATTCCACCGTCGCGCAAGCGGTACCTGAAGTCCTCAACCGGTTGCATGCCGCGGGTGAAGAAGTAGCACAGGTTGAGATAGATAGGGTATCCAGCGGCATCGGTGAAGGCCTTGAGATTGGTGATGTCGAGTTCCACGGTGACGGCGTAGAACGGGTTGCCATAGGAGCGGAAGAAATCAAAGTGCCGCTGGCGGTGGTAGTTGTCGACGATTCGATAGGTCATTTGATCCTCACGACTGCGGTGAGAATACCCTACATCGCCGATGAAGCACGAAGAGGCCCGTCCATCCGGACAAGGCATTGTGGAGCGGGCCTCCGGCCTGCGACCGGAGAGCGCGGAGTTCTTGGTTCTCAATTCTCAGTGTTGAATTCCCACCCAACCCCGCCTGTAACGGATGGGTGGCTGGAACTCAGAACTCAAAATTCAGAATTCAAAATTCCGCGGTGCCGTGCAGCCGGGACGGTGGCTCCACAACAGCCCGCCACCCCCTGTCATCCTGAGCGAGCGGCGGCGCCGTGACTCGGAGGATCTGTGTGATCTGTGGGTCTAAACGCCGATCGCGGCGCCCAGGGCCAACGAGATCATCTCGTCGAAGGTCGTCTGGCGCTCATCGGACGACAGCGCCTCGCCGGTGCGGATGTGGTCCGACACCGTGCAGATGGCCAGTGCCTGGACGCCATGCTCGGCGGCCAAGGTGTATAGCCCCGCGGTCTCCATTTCCACGGCGAGGATGTCGTAGCGTTCCATCAAATCGAAGATCTCGGGCTGCGCCGGGTAGAACAGGTCGGCGGAGAAGATGTTGCCGACGTGGAATCGGATGTCGTGTCGCTCGGCGGCGCGCACCGCGCTTCGGAGCAATCCGAAGTCGGCGACGGCGGCCAGATCGTGGCCGGCGAAGCGCATCCGGTTCACCCCCGAGTCGGTGGAGGCCGCCATGGCGATGATGATGTCGCGCAGCCGGACCGAAGGATGGACCGTGCCGCAGCTGCCTACCCGGATGATCTTCCGGACCCCGTAGTCCCGGATCAACTCGGTGACGTAGATGGAGACCGACGGGATGCCCATGCCGTGGGCCATGACCGACACCGGCACACCCTCGTACTCCCCGGTGAACCCGAGCATGTTGCGGACGTCGGTGACCTGGCGAGGATTGGTGAAGAAGGTTTCGGCGATGTATTTGGCTCGCAGCGGATCACCCGGCATCAGGACGGTCGCCGCAAAGTTCCCGGGGTTGGCGTTCATGTGTTTGGTGGCCATGGATGCTCCGTTTTCCGCCGCACACCGATCGGAAGAGCCCTCAGCGGCATTGTCTTCTGCGGCCGTCATTCTACATGGGGGCCCGCCAGCCACCCGCCCGGCAATTTCGAAATGTGAAATGCGAAATTCGAAAAACACCAGCCGTCCAATGCGAAACTCGGAACTCGGAACTCGTGTCGCGTTTTCAGGGGGCGAGATCGATACTGATATCGGCTCTCTTCACGCCGACTTCGCACCCCCAAGATCAGGTGGCGCCCGGCCGAATGGACTGCTATTCTTCGTGGCGAGTTAATCACAATCTTGGGGGGAGGAACCCATGGCACACGCAACACTCGGGCGCCTTTTGAGTATCGCGGTATTTGCCCTGCTTCTGGTCGCCTTCGGCGGCCTTTCTTATGCGCAGGATGTTCCCGCTGACGAGACGGACACCACGATGGAAGAGGAGGGCGATATTCCCCCTGAGTGGGAGGCCATGGTCGGCGAGATCACCGTGACCGCCCAGAAGATCGAGCAGGACATCCAGGACGTGCCGATGTCGGTCTCGACCCTCTCGGGCGAGGACCTCGAGGTCATCTCCGCGGGCTCGCCGGACGTGCGGATCCTGTCCGCCCGAGTGCCCAGCCTGATCCTCGAATCGTCCTTCGGCAAGGTCTTCCCGCGGTTCTACATCCGCGGCCTCGGCAACTCGGACTTCGATCTCAACGCGTCGCAGCCGGTGTCCATGGTGGTGGACGAAATCGTCCTCGAGAACCCGATGGTCAAGGCACAGCCCCTTTTCGATCTCGACCGGGTCGAGGTGCTGCGCGGACCGCAGGGCACCCTCTTCGGCCGCAATACCACAGCGGGCGTGGTCAAGTTCGAGACCCGCAAACCCACCCGTGAGTTCGACGCCTTCGCGCGGATGTCCTACGGCACCTACGATACCGTGGACCTGACCGGCGCGGTGGGAGGGCCGCTGGGCAAACACTTCTCGGCCCGCGCCTCCTTCCTCTACCAGAGCCGCAGCGACTGGGTGGACAACCTCTACACCGGCGAGAACGACGCCCTCGGCGGATACGACAATACCGCCTGGCGGCTGCAGCTCCTGTGGGAGCCGTCGGAGCGATTTGACGCGCTCGTCAACGTTCACGGCTGGGAGATCGACGGCACCGCCCGTCTCTTCCGCGCCAACATCATCGAGCAGGGCACCAACAATCTGGTGGACTCGCTCGAGTGGGACGAGGTCTATTACGACGGGTTGAACAAGCAGGAAGCCAGCTCGCTCGGCGGCCTGGTTCGGATGGAGTACAAGTGGGAGGACGTCACCCTCACCTCCATCACCGGCTACGAGAGCCTCGACGACATGTACAGCCGCGGCGACATCGACGGCGGCTACGGCGCCGCGTTCCTCGGCGAGGGCAACTATGGCCCCGGCTTCATTCCCTTCAATTCGGAGTCGGCGGACGGCATCCCCTACCTCGACCAGTGGACCCAGGAACTCCGGCTCCACAGCACCTCGGGCGAGAAAGTCAACTGGCTGTTGGGCGGCTTCTGGTTCAACGAGGACCTGCAGGTCGACTCCTACAGCTACAACTCGCTGGATGAGGGCAACCCGCAAGACGGCTTCGCCTTCCAGAAGCAGGATTCCACCTCCTACGCCTTCTTCGGTTCGCTGGACTTCCAACTGTCGGCCAAGTGGAACGCGGTGGCCGGCCTCCGCTACTCCCACGACGAGCGCGACTTTGAGGCTGAGCGGCCCTGGCCGACCTTCCAGACGCCCACCGATGGGCCGATCACCGAGTCGGTGGACGACGACAACGTCAGCTGGAATCTCAGCCTCACCTATGCCGCCAATCCCAACGTCAACATCTACGGCCGGCTCGCCACCGGTTACCGGGCGCCGTCGATCCAGGGTCGGATCCTGTTCTGTGCGGATTTCGAGTTCGGCCTCAACCCCGCCACCAACTGCGTCACCGTGGCTGATTCCGAGGAGATCATCTCGGCCGAGCTCGGCCTCCGAACCATCCTGGCCCAGAACAAGCTGCGCTTCAACCTCACCGGCTACTACTTCGAGATGGACGGCCAGCAGGTCTCGGCTGTGGGCGGCGAGTACAACATCGCTACCCTGCTCAACGTGGACACGACCGAGGGCTACGGCTTTGAAACCGATATCGAGTGGACGCCGTCGGCCCACTTCCTGACCACCTTCGGTCTGTCCTACAACCCCACCAAGATCAAGGATCCGAACCTCACGGTGGCCCCCTGCGGCGGCGGCTGCACGGTGCTCGACCCGGTGGTGGACGGTCTCGCCTATATCGACGGCAACAGCCTGCCCCACGCGCCGGACTGGATCTTCAACGGCATCATCAACTGGCGGTCCTCACCGACCTACAAGAAGTTTTTTGCCTCCCTGGACTGGGCATACTACTCGGAGAAGCAGTTCACACTGTATGAGGCGGCGGAGTTCAAGGCCGACAGCTTCGAGGTTGGTCTCAGGATCGGCTACGCCTTTGCTCGCGGCAAGCACGAGGTGGCGCTGTTCAGCCGCAATCTCTTCGATACGAAGATCAACCGCGGCGCCATCGACTTCAACAACCTCACCGGGATGCTGAACGAACCCCGGACCATCGGCGCGGAGCTGGTACTCCACTTCTGAGACGAGATAATCTGCGAAAAACGGCCGCCCTCGGGCGGCCGTTTTCTTGTGTTGTGGAGCGGGCCTTTGGCCTGCAACTGGACGGTGCTGAGTTCTGAGTTCTTAATTCTAAATTCTCAGTGTTGAGTTCCCACCCCACCTCTTCCGGGTGGGTGGAATTCAGAATTCAAACTTGAGAATTCAAAATTCTTCGGTGTCTCTGCAGCCGAGACGGCCGTGCTACAAAGCCTTACCGGGCGGACGGGGCTCTAACCGCCAGCCTCCAACAAATCCACATACGCCACATCGATGAGGTCATCGTCGCCGATGCCCAGTTGTTCCATGAGGCTGCGAGCGACGGCGTCGCCGTCGGCCGCCGTTTGATGGTCCTTGAGCACCACCTCCAGTTCGAGGAAGCTGCCCAGGTCCTCCACCTCGTCGAGATGGACTCTGGTTTGGCCCACCAGGTAGACGTCGCGGCGTTTGCGGACCACGCCGGTGATGCCGAGGGCGTCGCCGAGGACGGTGAGCATCGTGATCGGTTCGTCCACCGGGGTCTTGGAGAAGCGGGATTCGGAGGGCCCGGTGGCATCGGGCCGCTGATAATAGATCAGCTCCCCTGAGCCGTCCGAGAACTGGCGGAGCTTGAGTCGGCCTTCCTCGCAGACAAAGAAGGTGTCCTGCTGTCGCAGCTGCTCGGTTGGGCCGTCGGCGAGGTCGGCGACCACTCCTCTGAGCCGTTCCGGATCGGGTACGCGTGCCTTGATTTCCACGTTGCGCGGCATGGCCCGATCATAGCCGTTCGAACCCGGTTGTGGAGGCATTCACGACACGGAAATGCAACAATACGCGTGCTAGACTGATGCGTTATAGCTGAGAATTACTCTCCGGGAGCGTGCATTGGCCCCCATGATCGAGTGTCCGAAATGCCAGACGCCCAACACCGCGGATGCACAGCTGTGCGTCGAGTGCGGGGCGGACCTCATGGAGGACGATGGCACCGTCATGCTTTCGGTGGAGGATTCTCAGACGGTGATCCTCACCGGCGACGAGTTCGACGACTGGCCCACCGACGCCATGCCCGCCCTCGACGACAAGGTGGATGGCGAGGGGATTACCGAGGGCACCCCGGCGCCGTCCGTGCCTCAGTCTCCGGGTGGCCAGCCGGGCATCTTCGACCGCGGCGCGGTGCTCGGCGGCCGATACCGGATCGACAACCGGATCGGAATCGGCGGCATGGGTGCGGTCTACAAGGCCCGTGACCTGGAGCTGGACCGGGATGTGGCCCTCAAGGTGATCCGGCCCGAGTTCGAGGCCGACGAGGAGGTTCTGGCGCGTTTCAAGCAGGAGATCATCCTGGCGCGTGAGATCACCCACCGCAACGTCGTGCGGATCTACGATCTCGGCCAGGCCGAGGGCATCAAGTTCATCTCCATGGAGTTCATCGAGGGCAAGGACCTCACCGCCATGATCCGCGAGAGCGGACCCATGTCGGTGGAGGACGCATCCTTGGTGGTGGAGCAGATCTGCCTGGCCCTGGACGCCGCCCATCAGGAGGGAGTGGTCCACCGCGACCTCAAACCGCAGAACGTGATGATCGCCGCCGACGGCCGGGTGGTGGTGATGGACTTCGGTATCGCCCGCTCGCTGCAGGATTCCTCCATGACCCAGACCGGCGCGCTGCTGGGCACACCCGACTACATGTCGCCTGAACAGGTCAAGGGCGAGCAGGTGGACGCACGCACCGACATCTTCGCGCTGGGCATCATCCTCTTCGAGCTTCTGACCGGCACCCTGCCCTACACCGGCGACACCCCCATGGCCACCATGTTCAAGCGCACCCAGGAGAAGGCGAAGCCGGTGCGCGATCTCAACCCCGACCTGCCGCCATATGTGGGCGACATCATCCGCCGCTGTCTCGAGATCCAACCCCATAAACGTTACCAGTCGGCGCGTGAGATTCTGCAGGATGTCGGCGCTTGGCGCGGCGGCGGCACCCAGATGACCATGGGCCCCACCATGATGGCGGTGCGGCCCACCACCACCGCCGGCGGCAAACGCCTCAAGTACGGATTGATCGGCGGCGCGGTGCTGGCCGTGGTGGCGCTGGTCACGGCCGGGGTGCTGCTGTGGCCGGAGGGAGAACCCTCACCCGAGGGTGCGGCCGCCGCCGGGGTTCCGGCGCCCTCGGCCGACGCCGTGTCGCTGGCCATTCTGCCCTTCAAGAACGCCTCGGGCGACGCCGATCTCGACTGGCTGTCGGACGGTCTCGCCGAGATGCTGCGCACCGATGTGGGCCAGTCGGCCAGCCTGCGCACCGTGTCGTCGGATCGCCTCCACCAGATCCTCTCGGACCTTCGGCTGTCGGCCGATGACTCCATGGAGGAGGTGACGCTGCGTCGCGTGGCCGAGTTCGGCAACGCCGACACCCTGGTGTGGGGTCAGTTCGCCCAGCTCGGCGACACGATCCGCATCGACGCCACCGTGCGCGACTTCGAGCGCCACAACACCGTGACCCTGAAGGCCGAGGCCGCCAGCGAGGACGAACTTCTGGAGGCGGTCAACGGCCTCGCCGAAGAGGTGCGGGGCTCGCTGGCCTTGTCCCGCGCCGGCCGGCGTGAGCTCGAGCAGCAGGCCTTCCTGCCGTCGTCCGAGTCGGTGACAGCGCTGAGGCGCTACAACGAGGGTCTGGCCCAGCTCCGTGAGGGCAACAACCTGGACGCGGTGACGAGCTTCGAGACCGCGGTCGAGGCCGATCCAGACTTCGCCCTCGCCCACGCCAAGCTGGCGTCGAGCTACGACACCCTGGGCCGGAATCAGAAGGCCGACGACACCTCGCGCCGCGCGGTGGAGCTGGCCGACGGGCTGCCCGACGCCGAGCGGTTCATGATCCTCGCCCAGGACGCGCTGCTCCAGGGCGACTTCGAGGCCGGGCTCGACGCCTACCAGAATCTGCTGCGGATGCACCCCAACGACCCCGAGCTGCACGCCGAGCTGGCCGCGCTGTATGAGGCCGACGGCTCCTACGACGACGCGCTGGAGCATCTGCGGGTCACGCTGGAAGCCGATCCACGCAACATCACCGCCAACCTCGCCCAGGGACGGGTGCTGATCCGGAGCGGCAATCCGTCCGATGCGCTGGCGCCGCTCAACCAGGCGCTGAGCCTGGCGATCCAGGCCGACAACTCCGAGGCCGAGGCCAACACCCTGCAGGCGCTGGGCATCGCGTACAAGTTCCTCGGCCAGACCGACAACGCGCTCGAGAACTTCCAGGAGTCGCTGGCCATCAAGAGGGAAATCGGTGACCAGCGCGGTGCCGCCGCCAGCCTCTCCGAGATCGGGCTGATCCAGGATCTTGTCGGGGGACGCCGAGGCCGCGCGGGCGAGCTACGGCGAGGCCATGGAGATCCGCCGCGACATCGGCGACGACGGCGGGTACGCCACGCTGCTGGCGCGGACTGGGAGATCTCGAGTTCTACCAGGGCAATCACCGACGAGGCGCTCGCCCGGCTTCGCGAAGCGCTCCGAATCCAGATGGAACTCGGCGACGAGGTCGGCCAGAGGGCAGACCCTGACCAGCATCGGCGTGGTCTACGACCAGCGTGGCGAGTACTCCGAGTCGCTGGTCTACTACCAGCGGGCGCTCGAGATCAACGAGCGGCTCGGTGCGCCGAGACCCATCGCGGACTCGCTGCACAACATCGCCGAGACCTACACCTACATGGGCGACTACCAGAAGGCGCAGGACACCTACCTCGCCGCGCTCGCAAAAAGGCGCGAGGCCACCCACGAGATCGGCGCCGCCTACGAGAGCTTCAGCCTCGGCCGAGTCTATTCTCTCCAGGGCCGCTACGCCGCCGCGCTGGCCAGCATGGACGAGGCGCTCGCCATCTACCGGCGGCTCGAGGAGACCGGCCCCTGGTACGTGGAGGCGCTGGCCGGCCGCGGCAACGCCCTGGCCCTGCTCGCGCGGTACCGCCGAGGCCGCGCCGGTTTTCGACGAGGCGCTCGGGCTGGCCCGCGAGCTCGATGACCCGCTGCTGATCTCCCAGGTCCAGACGTACCAGGGCGACGGCTTCTTCTACGCCGGAGACTTCACCGCCGCCGCCGAGGCCTACGACCAGGCGGACGAGGCCGCCACCGCGTCGGGTGATCCTTATCTCGAGCTGGCGGCGCGGGCCGGGCTGGCGAAGACGCAGCTCGCCGCCTCCGGCGGCTCGGGGTCCACCCGCATCCTCGAGACCCTGGTCTCGGACGCCGAGAGCCGCGGCGCCACCTATCTCGCCACCAGGTGCACGTTGTGCCAGTCGCGGCATCGGCGCTTGCCGCGGGACGCGCTGCGGAGACCGAACGGCTGGCGCGCCGGGCGCTGCGCGAGGCCGAGGACATGGGCGCGGCGCCGCTCGAAGCCCAGAGCCACTACCTGCTCGCGGAGTCGCTTCGCGCTTAGGGCAAGGAGGCCGACTCCGATCGCAGCCTGGCCTCTGCCCGCTCGATCCTCGAGGAGATCCAGCGCCGAAGTCGGGCGACGGCCCGCTGACGCGTGCGGATCTCGCGCCGATCGCCAAAGCCGCAGGATTGTAGCGCTTTTCGTTGTAGCGCAAGCGTCCCGCCTGCAACTCGAGAGTGCTGAATTCTCAGTTTTCAATTCTCAATTCTGAATTCCCACCCAGCCCCGCCTCTATCGGGAGGGTGGGTGGAATTCAGAATTTAAAAATCAAAATTGAGAATTCCGCGATGCGGTGCAGCCGAGACGGCCGCACCACAAAGGCCCCGGGCTATTGTGGAGCAGGCGTCCCGCCTGCATTTTCTTGCCATGGTTTCCCCTTGGCTTCCTTATGACGAGGTGATGGGAAACGATGTGACACCACCGCCGTCGGTATCGACCTTCACTGATCCGCGCACGACGCCCTTCGTTCCTCTTGGATCACGTGGGGAACTGCCCCACCTGACCAAACCCGGCGGCACCTACTTCGTGACCTTCTGCCTGCACGATGGTTGCGGACGTCGCTACCAAGCCTCAAGATCCCATGGTCAGAAGCATCCCAGCCCCGAAGACATCGCCAGATTCTCAGAGCCTCCTCGCGATGCGTGCAACCCCCTCCTGGCCCTCCCCCGACTGGCACGAATCGTCGAGGAGGCTCTTCTTTTCTTCCGGGCCGAGCGATACCACCTTCATGCGTGGTGCATCATGCCGGACCACGTGCACGTGGTCGTGGCGCCGTTTCCCGACCACGATCTGGGGTCCATCCTTCATTCGTGGCAGTCGTATACCGCGCACCTGATCAATCTACGAACCCACCGGTCGGGTCCGGTCTGGCAGCGCGAGTCCTTCGATCATCTGATCCGGTCGGCGGAGGATTTCGATCGTTTCATCACGTATGTGGAAGACAACCCGGTCGTGGCGGGGCTGTGCACCACTCGCGAGCAGTGGCCGTTCTCGTCCGCGAGGATCCGCAGCCATTTGTAGCGCAGGCGTCCCGCCTGCAACCGGAGAGTTCTGAGTTCCGAATTCTCAATTCTCAGTGTTGAATTCCCACCCACCCCCGCCTCTATTGGAAGGGTGGGTGGAATTCAGAATTCAAACTTGAGAATTCAAAATTCTTCGGTGTCTCTGCAGCCGAGACGGCTGCGCCATGTGGGTGCCAGGCACCGCCGCAGATGTTCCGATCTCGTGCTCCGGTGCGATTTCGACGGTGCCTGGCACCGGCTCGCGCGTTCGCATCGATGTGGTGGGTTCATCGCGCCCCTCTCCCCGAGACGCTCCCCGCGGTTGCCACCTCTGACAATGTTTGGGTCCAGACGACTTCTGAAATTCGAGGAGGGAACTCCCAAAATTGTCAGAAGTGGCACGCCCGATCATCGCGCCCTCTCGCTCCGGGTGGGAGGGGGAACGTTCAACGTGTAACGTTCAACTTTCAACTTCCTCCATGGCGCCGATGCTGCGAAGACGGCACGCCCGGTCAACGCGCCATCGCGGTTCCGTGCAGCCGAGACGGCCGCACCACAACATCGCTCCGGGTGGGCGGAAGATCTTGCATCTTGCATCTTGCATCTTGGATCTGGGGGGGTGTGGGAGGAAAAAAGCGGGCCCGAAGGCCCGCTCTGTGTTGGTTTCTGGTTGTGATTGACGCTACGGGACGATCTCGAAGTAGGTCCAGGCCACCGGGAACTCGCCGCCGGTGGCGATAAGCACCGCCTGGTAGATTCCCGGCTCGAAGCCGTCGGTGCGGACATTCATATGGAAGCCCTTCTTGGGGTTGCC
Organism: uncultured Holophagae bacterium; assembly: GCA_963797055.1. GTDB lineage: Bacteria > Acidobacteriota > Thermoanaerobaculia > Thermoanaerobaculales > Sulfomarinibacteraceae > FEB-10. The sequence goes on along the minus strand of CAWCOD010000011.1, from coordinate 34,452 downwards.
CGGTGCGTCGAAGAAGGGCACCTCGCCGCAGCCGCCGCCCACGCACACGATCTCCTTGGCCTCAAAGTCGGGATCGACCCGGGCGATGGAGAGCAGGATGCCGTCCGGCGCGATGAAGGGTCCCTTCTTGCAGGTGCCGCCGGTCTCCTTCACCTTGAACTTGAGCGGCACGGTGCGGCCCTCACGGAAGACCGACATGCCGGGATCGTCCGGCGTCAGGACGTTTGCAACAGGATTGCGGAAGCCGCACCAACTGCCCTCGCCGGCGCCGTCGTTGGAGAGGCCAAAGTCCACCAGGAAGTAGAGCGAGAACGAGGCCGCGCCTCGGGAGCCGATCCGGCCGTCGTCGGGCAGGTTGCCGTCGAAGGGGAAGAACGACGCCAGCTCGAGGTAGTCGCAGCTCGAAACCGGCCACGAACAAATGTCCTCGAGGTCCTCAATGGCGTGAGTCGGATCCTCGCAACGGACGATGGTGGGGTTCTGCAGCAGGTCGGTGTAGGCCGAGATGGCGTGCAGGAAGACGTCGCCTGGGGGCTGACAGGTCTCCCCGCCCTCGTTCGGGGTGGTCAGGTTGTAGACGACGGGGAAGCCACCTTCACCCAGATAAATCACCGGCTCGGCCGTGAAGACCGAATCGTAGGGGATCAGACTCTGGACGCAGGCCGGTGGGGTTTCAAAAGCGGTGTTGGTGGCGTCGCACGAGTTTTCCGCCGTCACCTCGTAGATATGGTCTTCAAAGTTGAAGACCAGATCACCCGAGCCCTCGGCGTCGTAGGCCAGCTCGATTGTCCGGCTGGTGGGTGGCAGGGCCACGCCGCTCAGGGTGCCGTTGTAGTAGGTGAACAGCGGTGGGGCCTCCACCGCGATTTCATCTTCGCCCTCATCCTCCACCTCGTAGACATTGCAGTCTGAGTCGATGGCCCACAGCGATCCCGATTCAATGTACTCGTATTCTCCGACTTCGATACCGGGGACCTCTTCGCAGGCATCCACCGTGGCCACGTAGAGCCAGTCGTTGGCGGTGGCCTCGACGAACTGCGGGTAGCCCGAGCAGTCGTCACCCGAAAAATCGGCGAAACAGAAGCTGTCCCAGTCCTTGACCTCGTCGCCCTCCTCGAGCGCGAGTTCAAAGCCCTGGATCTGGGTTCCCGAGGTGACGAAGATCTCGCCGGTGCTGAGGCGGGCAATACCGATAGGTGACTCGAGGCCGTCAAACAGCACTCCCACTTCGTCCGTCAGGAAGCCGTCCTCGAGGCTGTAGGGCACGCCCAGCACCTGACCGTTGCCCTGGTCGACGATGAGCAGGTCGCCGTTAGCGGCCTGGGTCACCCCGCCGCCCACGAAACCGGCCGGGAGATCCGACGGATCGACGAGGGGACAGGGTTCGTCAGCCACGCAGCCCTCGTAATCGCCATCCTTGTCGGGGAAGATCCAAACGCCGTTGGAGGGTGTGCCCTCGTCGGGATTGTAGGTGTCGGTCACCACCAATCCACCCTTGTGGGTGAACCAGCCGCACTCGGGCGCCACCGGTCCGGGCAGGCCATCGTCGTAGGCGTAGAGGATGTCGCCGGGCTCGACCAGATCCGCCGTGAATCCCTCTTCAAAATCGCACTCGTACTCGCAGTCGGTCGCGCAATAGCCGGGGCAGGCTAGACACTCCGTGTAACACTCGCCGACGTCGTCGCCGCAGAAGGTGGCGCAGTCGGTCGGACATTCGTCGGCGCAGGAGTCGTAGCAGTCATCGAAACAGTTGTCCTCAGGCTCGATGACCTCGGGTGTGAATCGGACGATGAGGCCAGCGGACGGCGCGCAGGCGTAGAGCAACTCGTTGGGCCCGTAGACGATGTCGGAGAACGCAACCTCGGGCTCGGAATACACCGGCGACGCCACGCCGTCTTCGATCAGCAGAATGTCACCGTTCAACGGGTCCGTCGCCCACACAAAGGGGGCATCCGGGTCGCCGGTGGTGCCGGCAAGAGCGAGATTCGCTCCCACCAGCAGAACAATCGCGAGTAGGACTGATTTTGAACGCATCTCCAAACCTCCCAGAGATATTCGGCCACGGGTCACCAATTCTGTCCGCGCGGCGGTTTCACGAATCGATCACTGAATAGCTGTCTTTGTCTTTGAGCACGATTGGACGATGATATCACGTTTGGGATTGAGTCTCTATTAATGTTTTAAGTGATGGCGGTGGACCGACGCATTGGGTTGGTAGGCAGTTGGGAGCAGGGAGCAGCCGCCCGACCGACCAGCCAAGTTTCACGTTGAACGTTACACGTTAAACGTTGTGGTCGAACGTCTGGGGGGCTGACCTTTGACGTTTGGCAAATCGAACGTTTAACGTTTAACTTTTAACATTTAACAACTTTGTGGAGCAGGCGTCCCGCCTGCAATCGGTTGGTACTGAGTTCTCAGTTCTCAATTCTCAGTTCTGAATTCCCACCCAGCCCCGCCTCTATCGGGAGGGTGGATGGAATTCAGATTTCAAACCTGAGAATTCAAAATTCCTCGGTGTCTCTGCAGCCGAGACGGCTGCGCCATGTCGGTGCCAGGCACCGTCGAAATCGCACCGGAGCACGAGATCGGAACATCTGCGGCGGTGCCTCATATACCTATCACATTCTATATTTCCCTCCATTCTCTTATTCTTTTTCATTCTGATATCACTCTCGCTTCTATCCTCTGGTTCATGATCCGGTGCCGTTGGTTCCACAGGGTGGCGCTCCCATCTGCACACATGCCGCCCTCGAGGTGGCCCAAGTCTTCCAAGCACGCACGGAGTCGCCCGGTTCTCGTCGTAGGGATCATCCACGATCAACGACTTGCTCTTCATTGCTTGGTTGATCATGCTGCTTCGGAGTCTCTTCTGTTGGAGACGCCTGGTAGACCTCTCCCGTCACCCAGAGGCGGTGCATCAGTACGGCAAGCTTGCGGGCCAGTGCCACCGCAGCCTCCCCTTGCCTTTTCGTTCTGCAAGCGCAAGACCCAGGTCTTGAGTTCGGAGTCGGCCTTGGTGAAAGACAAGCATGCGCCACCTGGACCAGTAATCGCCGCATCTCCGTCTCCCTCTTCGCTAAAACGCCCAAAGCGACACCGAAGCCGACTCTCGCATGGATGTCGGAGCCCGAAGAACGAGGCCACATCCCGACTGTTTCTGAATCTGTGGGATCATCGATGGTCAGCACAAAGTAGGTCGCGACGACCGGCCCGATTCCAGGGATCTCGCGAAGATGATCGACCTCCGGCAGGTCCTCGACCATTTCCTCCACTGCTCGTTGCGACGTTTGATCTCGCCCGAGAGAAGATCCAGCTGTTCCAACAGCGGCTCGATAACCTCTCTCAGCTCATCAGGCAGCTTCATCCTTTACTCGATCCACAAAAGTCCCAGGCGACTCCCCGGCCACCTCGTAGCCAAAACTGCGCAGCAGACCTCGCACCGTGTTGATCCATTTCGTTCGTGCCTCCACCATCGCGCTTCGCACCTTGAGGTTTGCCGCACAGCTGCGCTTCTTCGCTGCGGTGTTGCATCGGCCTCAGAAACTCCGGATCGATCGCAGCAGACGCGCCAACACCTCGGCATCCACTCTTCGTTCTTCAGCTTGCTCTCTGCAATCAACCGCACCCGACGGGGGCTGCAAACCACCACCTCGTGATCAAGTGACTCCAGCAAGGCGAGACACCCACGGCGACGAACCGCCCGCTTCGAGGACCACGCGCATCGGCTCCCGACTCCCGAAAAACCTCGTCAGCCCAGGTCTCGAGGTCCGGATCCTCGAGGTCTCCATCACCTCGCCGTCCTCGTCCAAAATGCAGATTTGACTGTACTCAGTGTGTAGGTCGATGCCACAATACTCCATGCCGGTCTCCTTATCTTGGGCCTCGAGCCCGCGTTAGATTTGACGAGCATTGTGCTACGTCGTTTAGGAGACCGGCCTACTCATCCCATCTGGCACCGGCCCGCGCGTTCGCATCGATTCGCCGATTTCAATGCGCCCATGTCCCCATGGCGCTCCCCGCGGTTACTCGCGGCCGATGGCCGCGGTGACCAGCTGTCACCAGCGGGTGGCCGTATGGCCGGTGATCCCACTCGCAGGATCGGAAACGGCCGCCGCACCCGGCCACGGCCACTACCGCCGCCAGCAGGTTGCCCGGCACGCCCGATCATCGCGCCCTCTCGCTCCGGGTGGGAGGGGGAACGTTCAACGTGTAACGTTTAACTTTCAACTTCCTCCATGGCGCCGATGCTGCGAAGACGGCACGCCCGATCATCGCGCCCTCCGCTCCGGGCGGGTGCGGGCAATTTGCAATTTGCAATTTGCAATTCGTAATGGGCGGGCGGGGGATCTCGCATCTTGCATCTGGGAGGGCGGGAGGGGGGCAAAAAGAAGCGGGCCCGAGGGCCCGCTCGTAGGTCAGATGATGGAAAGCGAGGCGACTGCTATGGGCAGCCCTTCTCGCCGGGGTTGTCACACCAGTGCCTGATCTTGAAGTAGTCGTAGAACACGGGCACGCCCCCCTCGAGGTCCATGGCCGTGATCTGGTAGATCCCCTCGGGCCAGTCGTAGGTCCAGAAACTGATGCGGTAGGGCTTCCACCACCGGTACGGCTGCCTGAACCAGTTCGGATTGTCGCCCGAGATGATGGTGTCGAGCTCCATCTGCTCGAAGACCGGCCCGCCGTTCTCGTCCCGCACCCTCGCCACGCTGGCCAGGAAGTTGGTGTCGTCGACAAACGGACCCCACCAGCAGTTGCCGCCCTCTTCCACGGCCCGGAACGAGGCCCACGCGAAGCTTCCGAACACCGGCGGATCGCCGCAGCCGAAGCACTCGGTGGCCGACGGTGGCTCGGTGAGTCCCTTGAACGGCCACAGGAACCCGCAGCTCTCACCCTGGGTCGCCGGGTTGTTGGGGTCGTACCCGGTCGGGCCCGACTGCACCACGAAGTACTGGGAAAAGGACGCCGTGCCGCGGGAGCCGATGCGGCCGTCGTCGGGCAGCACACCCTCGCCCGGGAAGAAGGAGTCGAGATCGAGAACGTCGCACCAATAGTCGCCGCCTGGATCGCAGACATCCAAAGAGATTCCGCCATCACCAAAGTTGTGGTCATAGCATTTGAGGATTCGTGGGTTGTTCACGGTTTCGGTGTAGGCTGAGATGGCGTGGATGATTTCCTCGTTGGTCTCTCCGCAGACACCTTCAAGGTTGTAGACGATGCCGAAGCCCTCCTCGCCGAGATAGGTCACGGGATAGGCGCTGAATGCCTCCAAGCCCTCCGGGACAATTACGCGATTTGCGATGAGGTTCTCGAGGCAATCAAGTGGAATCTCCTCCGCCAGAACGGTCTCCTCGTTCAAGGTGCACTCGTTCGGCAGGCTGAGCTCATAGACGTGGTCGTTGAAGCTGATGAAGTACTCGCCGGGTTCGTCCTCCTCGATGGAGGACGGCAGTGTCCACGTCGGGGTGAGCGCGACGCCCCAGATGACGTCCGGCTGCCAATCGGTCCCCTCGGTGGGGAAGACCCGCTGCGCGTCGCAGTCGGTGATCGCCCACAGCTCGGCAAACCCGTCGTAGTTGCTGCCGACGTAGACCGTGTCGTCCGCGGCCGCCTCGAGGAAGAAGGGCTGCCCGTGGCCTCCTTCTGAGTCCAGGGCGATGTTGCAGGTGTTCAGATAGTATTTCTCTTCCGTTTCGGGGTCCCTCACGGGTGTGAACCTCTTGATTCCAGACCAGCCGTCGAAGAAGTTCGTGACGAAGATGTCGCCGGTGGACAGCCGCGCGATGCCCTGCGGATCTTCAAGATCAAGCGGATCGCCATTCTCGTCGAGCAGGGGCTGAGGCGGCTCATCTCTGAAGGTCCCGGTGGCCTTGTCCATGGCGAACTGGAGGATGGCTCCTTCGCCATAGATTTCGCCTTCGTAGGGAATGATTTGCACCGCGAGGGCGTCGCCGCCCGCAAGCTGGGTCACGCCTTCTCCGTAGAAATCAAAGCCGGCCGCCGGCACGGGCACGAGTTCGGAGTACATGGGCCCGTCCTCCGCCGGAATGATCGCCTGGCAGATCGGGTCGTCCTGTTGACCCCCGTCGAAATCTCCAAACGCCAGATCCTTGCACATCCACAAGCCACGGCCCTCGACGTCGGTGAAGATGAAGTCTCCCTTGCTGGTGAACCAGCCGCACTGGGGTGACAGGTCCTCTCCCGAGCCCCAGGCCTCGCCATTGCCGCCACCGTCATAGGTGTAGATGTACTCGCGGTAGACGACACCGTCACCAGAAACAAATCTGACAATCTCCTGGTTGGAAGGGTCGCAACCGTAGAGGTAGCCGTCGGGTCCAATAACGAGGTCCTCGTACTGCGCGTTCGCATCGTAGAAGAACTCCTCGGCTTCGCCGGTCACCAGGTCGATCACGGCGATGGAGCCTTCCGACGGGTCCGACGTGAACACCCATGGCGGGTCGGGTTCCGGCGGGGCGGTCTGTGCAAACGCAGAAACTCCCACGAGCAGAACCGCCATCGTGACGATCAAGAACTTCGAGTACTTCATAACCAATCACCTCCAGAAAATTTACGCCGTGGGCGGACAGGCTTCTCGGAGCCCGTGACCACCGCCGGCACGCACCAAAAATTGACGCTTCTGACATTCGTCGATCGGAACAAGAGAGCGTCTTACAAATGGGTAAGCGAAGGACAGCCGGGTCATGACCCGCCTGCCGGGAGACCACAACTCTCACTCACCGGTAATCCACCTCCTGACACGCGGCGGGCGCGCACGGGCATCCACGGTGCCCTCCACAGCTTCCGGCGCGTTTGAATCGAGTACATCTCGTTCTATTGGTCCCTTTTGGGATTGGATGAATGTACCACAGGAACGTGATGCATGTCACATTCTTATTACATTGCTGCTGTGACAACGTCTCAAAATGATGTCCGCAATAGGAAGAGAAACGAAGAAAGGAGAGTTGACCTCAGATTGAACAGGGTGCAAGGTAGAGCAGATAGTGAATAGCGGAGAGTGGGCCGCCCACCCGTCCGGCCGACCGCGTTTACACGTTGACGTCGAGATTGACCGCCTCGTGGTAGACCACAGACTTTTGGGAGAGTGAATTTCAACGTTTAACGTTGAACTTTCAACATTTAACGACTTTGTGGAGCAGGCGTCCCGCCTGCAATCCCGCGATCAATCAAAGCCAGAGATGCAGCCGGAGGGCGGCTGAGATTTTGCCTACCACCGTTTCTCGGCCTTCTTCTCATTCCTGCGCGCCACTCTCCCCATGGCGCTCCCCGAGGTCGCCACCCCTGACACTGTTCGGGACCCGACGACGTCCGAAGCGTGAACGCGGTTGGCTCGCGGCCGATGGCCGCGGTGACCGCTGTCACCAGCGCGTCCCGTATGGCCGGTGATCCCGCTCGCAGGATCGGAAACGGCCGCCGCACCCGGCCACGGCCACTACCGCCGCCGCCGCATGTTGCACCGGCACGCCCGATCATCGCGCCCTCTCGCTCCGGGTGGGAGGGGGAACGTTCAACGTGTAACGTTTAACTTTCAACTTCCTCCATGGCGCCGATGCTGCGAAGACGGCACGCCCGATCATCGCGCCCTCCGCTCCGGGCGGGTGCGGGCAATTTGCAATTTGCAATTTGCAATTCGTAATGGGCTGGGACGGGGGTCTACCACCCCCCGGTCGCTCCGCCTCCGCCAAACGACCCGCCGCCGCCACTGAAACCACCGCCACCTCCGCTGAACCCGCCGCCGCCGCTCCCCCGCCATCCCGAACCGCCCACCCAGATGGGACCCATGCCGCCGCGGCCGCGGCCGCCGGGTCCGGTGGGTCCCTTGGGCCAGATTGCTCTGAGGATGGGGAAGCCGATCAGCCAGGCCAGCGCGGCCACCCCCCCGGCCTTGAGGCCAAAGAGCGCTGCCGGAAAGACGAAGAAGAACGGCGTCAAAAAGAGGTAGAGGATCCAGCCGGCGGGACCCTTCGCCGACAGCGCAGAGCTGATGAAGGGCAGACCGAAGAGGGCCATCAAGAACAGGCTTCCAAGACCCGGCAACCCTTGTGGTCCCTGGGTGGGACGATGCTCGGGAAGGGGCAGCTCTTCGCCGCGGATGCCGGCTGCGATGGCGTCGACCGCGGCCTCCACTCCGGCGTCAAAATCACCGTTTCTGAAGTGGGGGGTCATCAGGTCCGCGATGATCCGCCGGCTCTGGGCGTCGGTGAGAGCCCCCTCCAGGCCGTAGCCCACGTCGATGCGCACAAGACGTTCGTTGCGGGCGACCAACAGCAGGACCCCGTCGTCGACGCCCTCCCGGCCGAGCTTCCAGGTCTCCACCACCCGGAGAGAGAAGTCCTCGATGGAGTCGCCTTCGAGGGAGGGCAGGGTGAGCACCGCTATCTGCGCTCCGGTCTCCTGCTCGAGCGCCTCGAGGACGGATTCGAGCCGCTCCTCGGCGGCGTCGGAGAGGATGCCGGCCAGATCATTGACCCGGCCGCCGAGATAGGGCACCTCCAAGGCCGCGGCCCACGAGGTGACCAGCAGGATGAGCGCGACGAACGCTGCGAGTCGGTGGGGCCGGTTGCTCGTCATCGCTCTCTGATCCTGGCACGGTCGAGGAGTTCATCAGTGTCGTCCGGTCGCGGGCCGAGCCTGTGTTCGGCCAGGATCTCGCCGCAACGCACCACCGCGTGCTCCAACGCCTCGGGGGCTTCGCCGGCCTTCATGCCGGCCACCAGATCCGCCACGATGCCGTCCCACAGAGCCTGCGGAACTTCGCGGTTGATGCCCTCGTCGGCCACCACGGCGGCACGGTGCTCAGCCAACGCGAGGAAGATGAGGACTCCGGTGCGGTCGCGCGTCGAGAAAATTTCCTCCTCGACAAAGGCCTGGGCGGCGCGCGCCTGGGTCATCCTATTCAGGGTGTCCGCCGGCATCAGCCAGCGACCCACGGTCTCTCGGCCGGCGATGAGGAATCCGGCCCCCGCCCCCACCAGGGTGGGCAGGGTGATCCACAACACCCCGGCTCCGCCCCAGAATCCGCCCGCGAGGTGAACGACGCCGGCGATCAACGCCGCGGACAGGGCGCCGAGGGTGGCGCCGCGCCAGCGTGCCTCGTCGTGGTCGTCGACGCGTTCCACGATATAGGGCACGATCTCACCCGAGGTTCCGCGTTCGGCCGCAGCCGTGGCCTGTTGGATTCGGTCCAGATCGGCCTTGGAAAAAAGATCGCTGATCTTCATGCCAGGAGTCGGGGGGTCAGAACTCCACCACCGGTGGTTCGTCCGCACCCGGTTTCGATTGGAAGTAACCCTTCTCCTCGAAGCCCATGATGCCCGCGAGCAGCACGGCCGGGAAACGCCGCCGCGCGGTGTTGTACCCCTGGGCCACCTCGTTGTAGCGCCGGCGCTCCACCGCGATTCGGTTCTCGGTGCCCTCGAGCTGAACCTGGAGATCGCGGAATGCCTCGGTGGCCTTGAGTTCTGGGTACCGTTCCACCACCACCAGCAGCCGCGACAGAGCTGACGAGAGCGCGTCCTGCTGGGCCTGGAACTGGGCCATCTGGGCGGGGTCAGGAGCCTGGTCGAGGCTCACAGAACCGACCCTGGACCGCGCCTCGGTGACCGCCTCGAAGGTCTCCCGCTCGAAGTCTGCGGCGCCCTTGACCGTGGCCACCAGATTGGGAATCAAATCGGCCCGCCGCTGGTAGACGTTCTCCACCTGGGCCCAGGCAGAGTCCACGGCCTCTTCCAGTCCCACCAGGCGGTTGTAGACCCCGCCCGCCATCAGCGCCAGCAGAAGGCCCGCGCCAAGGGCCAGCACAACACATCCGATCAATCCCTTGTTCATGATCCTCATCTCCGTCTCGTTTTGATTGGCGGGATCAGTCTACCCTAGCCCGCATATCTCACCAGCTGCCTACTGCGGCCGACGATGCGCAGCGCCTACCCGAAGGGTGAGGGCGCGATGGGCGGGCGTGCCACTTTTGACATTGTTCGGGTCCTCATCGCTGAAAAATCTGAGACTTGGGTCCGAACAATGTCAAGGGTGGCAACCTCGGGGAGCGCTGTGGGGAGAGGGGTGCGTCGAAGTCAAGGGGGTCTTTCCATACCGCCACGCACAATTTGCAAACCCCCATCTGCCAATCTGGAATCTGGAATCCGGGATCTGGCCCCGGCCTCAATCCACCAGGGTCGGCGGGTTGGTGCCGAGGACCAAACCGATTTTCTGCGACAACTGACCGATGGTGAAGGGCTTTTGGATGAAGTCATCGCAGCCCTTCTTGAGGATGCTCTGGGCAGCCCCGTCGAGGCTGTATCCCGATGCCAGCAGGACCTTGACACCGGAATCGATGGCCCTGAGGGAGTCGTAGACCTCGCCCCCGCCGATATCGGGCAGGATCATGTCCAGGATCACCAGATCGATCTCCGTCGAACGTTCGCGAAAGACCTCCACAGCCTGGCGGCCGGTGGCCACTCGTATCGGGGTGTACTCAAGGTAGGAGAGGATCGACGCGCAGGCCTCGAGGACCGCCTCGTCATCGTCCACGATCAGCACGGTGCCCCGGCCGAGGATGATCTCACCCTTGGTGTCCTCGGCCGAGAAGACCTCCTCTTCGGTGGCCGGCAGGTACAGAGTGAATGTGGAGCCCATGCCAAGCTCCGAGGTGACGTCGACGTAGCCTCCGTGGGCCTTGATCGAGCCGTAAACTGAGGCCAGCCCGAGGCCGGTACCGCCGCTCAGGCCTTTGGTCGTGTAGAACGGCTCGAAGATCCGGCGCTGGGTACCCTCGTCCATCCCGACGCCGGTGTCCCGAATGGAAATCCAGATGTACCTTCCCGGTTTGGGTCGGTATTGGCGGCCCTCGAGCGCCGTGTGGTAGGTGGATCCGGACTCCAGGAAAATGTCGCCGCCGGACGGCATGGCTTCCGCCGAGTTGATGAACAGATTGAGCAGGACCTGGTCCAGCTGACCCCGGTCGGCTTTGGCGCGGAGCAGCTGGTCTGCGAGATCCACGTGCACGCGGATTTCGCGGCGGGTCGTGGCGAAGGTTTCGGCGGCCTCGCGGACCAGCCGGTTGATGTCGATGGCCCGGACCTCGTAGCGTCCGGCCCGGGCGAACCCCAACAGCTCTTTGGTGAGCTTGGATCCGCCCGTAACAAGCGACTGGATGGTCGTCAGGCGCTGGTGGTGAGGGTGGCGGGGGTCGGTGTCCTTGCGGACCAGCGACACGTTGCCCTGGATTCCCATCAGCAGGTTGTTGAAGTTGTGGGCGATGCCGCCGGCGAGGGTTCCCACCGCCTCCATCCGCTGAGCCTGACGCAGTTGGGCCTCGAGCCGCTGCTGTTCCCGTTCCGCCACGGCGCGCTCCGAGACGTCGCGGACAATCCCTCGGAACCCGACGGTCTCACCGTTGGAATCCTGGATACAGGAGATGGACGCCTCCACCGAAACCTTCCGTTTATCCGATCGAATCAGTTCCCAGTCGAGCACCTTGGCGGGCCGGCCGGTGTTGTAGACCCGCTTGAATTCAGCCATGATCCTCGACGCGTGCTGGGGGTCCATGAAGACCTGAGGGTCGAGCTCTGTGAGATCACTCCGGCTGTGGCCCAGGATGTCGAGCATGGCGTCGTTGCAGAACGTGAGTTGGCCGTCGAGATTGATTTCGTAGTAGCCATCGGCGATGTTTTCGAGGATCGTGCGGTAGCGCTCGGTGCTCTCGCGCAGCGCCTCCTCCGCCCGCCGCCGCTCACGCAATAGATGGTCCACATCCGCCTTGAGCAGGGTGATGGCATCAAAGACCGGCGACAGGGGATGGTCGACCGCGACCCCGTCGTCCCACCACTCCAGGCCGTCCTTTTCCCAGTTGATGTTTCCCAGAAAGCGCAGAACGTCGTCGATATGCCGTTCGCTGGCGCTCGGGGTGGAGACCGATTTCAGTCTGGTGGCACGGCGCTTCGGCGGCCGTGCTCGGCGCAGGGGTTGAGACCCCGGAACCAGCTTGAGGGCACTGGTCAGGTCACGGGTGAGGGTCAGGGGAAAGGGTAGGAAGGGTCGCGAGATGGCGATGGCGCCCTTGAGCATGGAGTTGGCGCCGTAAAGAGCGAACAGTGAAATCGAGTTCTTCTCCTGCCATTCCCTGAGGGTATCCACAAAACGACGGCGGCCGGCCACCGAGACCCCGTCCAGCCCATCGATGTTGATCACCATGGCCGGTTGATCGCCATGGCTGCGGGCAGCCTGAATCACTCGGTCGGAGAGCTCGAAGACCGGATCGATGTGTTCGCTGCGGAGCATGCCCGTTGCCGCGCCGTGCATGATGTGGTCGTCGATGATTTCCCATATGAGCTCGAAACCGCGGTGACGGTAGGTCCACTCCTGAGCCGGACCGGCTCCGCCGTCCGCGTCCGGTCGCCTCCCGGATGGGCCGGCGACGCCGCCTTTGTGGTGTCGAGGATGGCGGAGCATGTGTCGAGCCTGCTCCATGGCTTCGTCGAAGTTGTCCACCAGCGCGATGTTGCCCTTGACGAAATGGAGCCGCCGTCCGAGCTTGATGCTCATTTTGAGGGTCGGCGAAGCGCCGAAGAAGACCGCGCCCACGAGGTTCGGCCGGGAGGCCATGAAGTGGATGAAGGCGCGGCGCGCCTCGGCCGAAGTGCTCTTGAGGGAGCTGTAGTCTGCGATGTGGACGTGGGGCCGACGGTTGCCGATGGTCTCGTCGACGATGCTCCCAATCAACTCAAGCGCCGGCTCGAGCTCCGGGCGCGAGACCGTGCCTCTGGGCTGGGTATAGATAATGTCCTCGCCGATCACCCGCACCGTGAGGCGGTAGTTGTTCCCGAAGCGGACGTCGGTCCACTCGGGTTTGGAAATCACCGGTGTGTCGGTCAGGGCCGAGGACGCTTCCATTATTCTCCCGCGCGTTGTGTGCCCTCGACGTTCCGCCGAAGGCGGCTCCTCCTATAGTCCGGTCCCCGGCCCGTCGCGATACACACGCCCTTAAATCTGCAATTTGCAGTCCGCAATTCGTCATTCGAAATACGTGGGGCTAAAAGAGCTTCATCTGAGTCGCCGACGGATCACCGCGACGGTGAGGCGTCGTCGTCCGGAGCACCGAATCGGGCAGATTCGACAGCAGGGTTGAGAGTTTTCCGGGCAGTCTCACGCCCCACAGCGTCCGGCTTTCGGCGTGGCTGAGCACGAGCAGTCGCCGGGCGCGGGTCATGGCGACGAAGAGCAGTCGGCACTCCTCCTCGGCATCGGTGGACAGACCGTCCCTGTCCAGGGGCAGCAGCCCCTGCTCCAGCCCGGTGGCGAAGACGACCTCGAACTCCCGACCCTTGGCCGCGTGCATGGTCATCACCGCCACCTTCTCGGACCGCGGGTCGTGGGGTTCCTCCTCGCCCACCGCGCGGCTCGGAATGCCCGCGCGCTGGAGCGCCTCCATGATCGGGGGCCGCTGGGCTCGGGTCCGACACAATATGGCCACGTCGCCGAAACCCACGTCGGAGAGTTCGGCGGTGTCTCCACGGCCGGTGTCCACCGCGAAGTGGCTGGTGCCGCCGACGATGCGTTCGAGCCGGATGACGATCTGTTCGGCCTCGCTCTGAGGGGTGGCGGCGGAGAACAGCTCCACCGGTGGGCCAGGGCGATGGGCCTCGAGTCCGTCCTCGGCGTCAATCACAGATGCGGCGGCGGCGAGAACCTCGTGGGTCAGGCGGTAGCTGATCCCGAGTTGCGCCACGGTCACATCGTCGTAGGCGTCGGCGAAACGGAGAAAGTGACCCGGTTTGGCGCCGCGAAAGCCGTAGATGGCCTGGTTGGGGTCACCGATGACGCACAGCGCCCGGCCGTCCGGTGACAGCAGTTGGATCAAGGCCGCCTGGACATCGTTCACGTCCTGGTACTCATCCACCGAGATCGCCGACCAGCGGGACGCGATCCGATCCGCGGCGGCAGGATCGCCGGCCAGGTGCTGGTAGGGCCGCAGCACGAGGTCGTCCACATCCAGGGCGCCGGCTTCCTCCAAGAGTTCCTGGTACCGGGCGATGACCGGCAGCAGCTCCTGGTTGCCTGCCAAGATTTCCCACGGATCCCGTGACTGCTTGGAAAGGCTGACGCGATCGAGGATCGCCCGAGCGGTCCGTTGGGGGAGAGCACCCCCCGCCGCTCGCTGGACCATGACCAGTCGTTCCTCCTCATCCAGGACCCGTGGCTCCCGTCCGGACAGGTTGGCGAGCAACCGTCGACCGAGACCGTGGAAGGTGGTGACGGTGGGTGCTTCGGCGGTGGCCCCTGGCACTTCCCTGAGCACCCGCTCGGCCAGTTCCTGGGCGGCCTGGTTGGTGAAGGTTACGACGAGCACCTGCTCGGGACGGACGGCTTTGGTGCGAACCTGGTGGGTGATTCGTGACACCAGGGTCCGGGTCTTCCCGGTGCCGGGTCCGGCCACGATGAGCAGTGGTCCCGAGACGTTCTCCACCGCCTCGCGCTGATGGTCATCGAGTTGGGCGACCGGATCTCTGGTGGTCACCGGCTCCGGCCCGACCGGTGGGTCCCTTCGAACGACGACCTGATCCGGCACGGCGGGCGCCGCTGCCAATGCCTCGCGCCGGGGCCGGGAGGCCGCAGGCAGGAAGCTGAGCTGTCCGAAGAGTTCGTCCCGTTCGGCCGGGGAAAAAATCTGCACCGACCCAAACTCCCCGTCGTAGCCGGCGGCAATGGACAGCTCCCCGGTCCGCACCCGTCGTACCGCCTCGGCAACCGCCGCTCCAGCGACCCGGGCGATGTCTTCGATGGGGATGTCGCGGAGGATCACGAGTTCCGGACCCAGCAGGCCGCGGAGCCTGGCGACCTCGGTGCGCACCTTTTTGCTGGCCGCCCCGATGCCGAACACCTGGCCGACGGTCTCGGCGAGCGGCACAAGACGCTGGAAGGGAGGAGCTCCGGGCGGCGGACCGCAGCCTTCGGGGCGGTCGGCGAGCTCCATCACCCGGCTGAGGACGCCGACGGTGATCCGGCCACCGCACTCGGGGCATGTGTTGTCCAGCCGGCGGGTCTCCTCCGGGGCGATCCTGACGCCACACTTGCGGTGGCCGTCCAGATGGTACTTGCCCTCCTCGGGGTAGAACTCGACGGTACCGAGAAAGCCCTCGCGGGCCGTGAGCGCGTGTCTGAGCGTGTCGAAACCGGGTTCCACGTCGAGCACGTTGGCTTCGCGGCCGAGCATGCCGGCTGAATGGGCGTCGGAGTTGGACACCAGGGTCAGCCTGTCGAGACCGCTGACGCGCCAGTTCATGGCCGGATCCGACGACAGACCGGTCTCGGCCGCAAAGACATGCTCCGAGAGGTCCGTGAAGCACTCCTCGAGCGAATCGAATCCCGACTTGGAACCGAGCATGGAAAACCACGGTGTCCAGATGTGGGCCGGAATCAGGAAGGCCCCCTCGCCGACCTCGAGCACGATCTCGAGCAGGTCTCGCGCAGAAAGCCCCAGGATCGGCCGGCCGTCGGAGGCCAGATTTCCGATGGCCTCGAGCTGCTTGACGAACCTGGCCGCGACCTCCAGCGACGGAACGTAGACCAGGTTGTGGTTCTTGCGGACCCGGTCGCCCGCCTTGTGGATATTGCTGATCTCCACCTGCAGGACAAAGCGCACCTCGCCCGAGCAGGCCAACGGCAAGCCCTCCTCGGCCGTTCTCGCCAACTCGGGTTTGAGCCGGAAACACCCGTCCTCCGCCGGCTCGAGCTGTTCGGAGATTTCAGTCATCCAGCCGGGATGGGTGAAGTCGCCGGTGCCCACCAGGCCGATGCCCTTTTCCAGGGCCGCCCGGTGCAGGATCGGAAAGCTCAGCTCGCGGCTTGTGGCGCGGGAGAAGCGTGAGTGGATGTGGAGGTCGGCGAGAAGCCGCATGGGAGGATCTTACCGGGGTTTGGTGATGGATGGCAGCCTCATTTTTGAAGACCGATCTGGCGGAAGATCTCGCGGAACTCGGGGAGATCTGCGCCGAAGGCCACTGACCGAGGTTGTGGAATGATCCCGCTCGCTGCTGCCGAGCTTCGACTCCGCGGCGGCGGTTGTTTTTCGGCTCGACGTCCTATGACGATGGGTTGTGAGACACTTCTGTTGTCAATCTCAATATGAACTCGGCCGCCGTAGGCCCGCAGTCGGAGGAGATCCATGAACCTCGCATCGAGATCCGCTGGCGGTAGTGGCAGTTGTATTCGTCGTATTCGGCTGCGGGCAGGCCCCGGAGCCGGAGACCCAGAAAATCGTCGAGATCAACGCCGAGGAGGCGATCCCGACGGTCGAGTTGGAAGGGTCGGCGTGGCAGGCCGTGTCCATCGCCGGCGTGCCGGCTGTGGAGGGTGCTGTATCGACCCTCGCGTTCAACGCCGAGGGTCAGGTGTCCGGCAACGCCGGCTGTAACAACTACTTCGGTTCGTGGGGGGTGGATGGCACCGCCATCAGCTTCGGCCACATGGGCGCCACACAGATGATGTGCGTCGAGCCGGCGGTCATGGAGCAGGAGGGCCGGTTCCTCGAGGCGCTGGGCAACGCCGAGGGATTCGCCGTCGAGGAGGGCATGCTGTTGATCTACTCCTCCGGGTTCTGACGAGCCCACCAGGTTGGCGCCCGCGCCATCGACGAGTGTGGTCACCGGCAGCGTCTTCTATCGGGAGCGGATCGCTCTTCCCCCGGACGCGGAGATCATCGTCAAACTGGTGGACGTATCTCGGGCCGACGCGCCTGCGGTGGTCCTCGCAGAGCAGATCATCGTCCCCGAGGGCAGCGTTCCGGTTGATTTCGAGCTCGAGTACGACGCCCGACAGATCGACGAGCGGATGAGCTACGCGGTCCAGGCGCGGATCTCCTCGGGCGGAAAGCTGATGTTCACTACCACCGAGATGATCCCGGTCATCACCCGCGACGCCCCCATTGAGGGGGTGCAGGTGCTCGTCCAACGGGTTCAGTAAGACCGACGCTTCAGGTGAGGCGGTGAACATTGCCCTGTGGACGACCACGGGTCGCTTGGTGTTGTAAACTCTGGCCGACTCAGAAAAGCACATGAACGCGATGGCTGTCCCGGCTCGGTGGCCCCGCGGTCCGAATCTGGAGTTTTGAATGGCTCGGAACCGGTATCTGAAACGAACGTTGATCGCGGTTTGTCTCCTGATCGGCGCGGTGGGGTGTTCCACCACCGATCCGCTGGAGGAGATGGGCGTCACCCTCACCAACATCGAATTTGTGGACAGCACCCTTTTTGAAGCCGTCATGGTGGCCACGATTCGGGTCAGCAACCCCAACCCGGAGCCCTTCGAGTTCGAGGGGGCGTCGTTCAAACTCATCCTGGACGACCGAAAGGTGGGCACCGGGCTCGCGCCGGAAGCCTTCTCGGTGGACCGTCTCGGGACCACCACGGTGGACGTTACCTTCCACGTCAACACCGCCACGGCGGTGTTCCGGGTGATTGATGTCCTCAGGGACCAGCGTGAGGTCAACTACGGAATCCAGGGATCGCTCTTCGTGACGTCGAGCTACGGGCGCAAGAAGCTGAAGGTGAACAAAATGGGCACGCTGGACCTCCAGAATCTCGAGGTTCCCCAATCCATTGAACCAACGGTCCCGACATCGTCATAGGTGAAGATTAAAGAACGAAGAACCCCCAATCCCGCACGACCCGCGTGGTCATTGTGGAGCAGCCGTCCCGGCTGCAATCTCCGAGCCCACTGGACGCACAATTGCAGGCGAGACGCCCGCACCACAATGGCGCCCTGCGTGGGCGGGTCTAAACCCGGAACCCGGAACCCGGAACATTCATCAGAAACGGGAACGAGCGATCTTCGTCGATCCTCAACGTCGAAGGTCGTCGTGCTACACTGCTCGTTCCTGAACAGAAAACCCATCGACCACGGCCGTGAGGCCGAAGAGAAACCGGTCCGTGCCGGACCCCAAACACAGCAGGAGGAACTCATGTCAGTCGCAAAAGTCACCGAAATTTCCGCTTCGTCCCCCACCAGCTTCGAAGATGCCATCGCCAAAGGCATTGATCGTGCCGACAAGACTCTGGACAAGATCCAGGGCGCCTGGATCAACGACTTCAAGGTGGATGTGGAGGACGGCAAGGTTGTCTCCTACCGCGTCAACATGAAGGTCACCTTCATCCTCAAAGACTGACTGGAGCTGCAGGATGTCGCTGTTTGAAATGTTGCTGACCCAGGTGCAGCCGTCTCAGCTCGAGCAGATCGGCAAAGCAGTGGGAGTCGATCAGGACCAGGTAGCAAATGTCCTCAAGGGAGCCCTGCCCGGAATGTTGGCGGGCCTGTCGAGGAACGCCAGCAGCAGCCAGGGCGCCGAAGCACTGTTTAATGCGCTTGGGAAAAACCACGACGGCAGCGTGCTCGACGATCTCGCCGGCTTTCTCGGAAACTCGGGTGGGATGGCCGACGGGGCCAAGATCCTGGGCCATGTCTTTGGCGATCGCCAGGCCGGGGTGGAGAACTCCATCTCCCAGGCCAGCGGTGTTGATATGGCGTCGGTGGCCAAGATCATGGCCATGGCCGCGCCGTTGATCATGGGTGCCCTCGGCAAGGCCAAAAACCAGATGAACCTGGATCCTGCCGGACTGTCACAGATGCTGGGGCAGGAGCGCCAGGCGGCTCAGCAGGCGGCGCCGGACATGATGGACTTCTTTGGCAAGATGCTCGACTCGGACGGCGACGGCGGTTCCATGGACGACCTGGCCAAGATGGGATCGAGCCTGCTTGGAGGGCTGTTCAAGGGTCGTTAAGACTCACCACGACGTGCAATCGCGAGGGCGGGGTCATCCCCGCCCTGTTTTCGTCCGCGGCCCCGACGCGGAATCCGTGGAAAAAACAGGGCGCCCCGAAGGGCGCCCGTCGTGATCGGAGCGTGATGGTGCTCCCGACCGGTGATCAGCCGCCCGGAGGGGACAGCTTTTCCATCACCTGGTCGAGGCTGAAGCTGGCCGCCTTCTGGCGCGGCGGGAACTCCTGGAAGGTGGCCAGGAAGTTGCCGACGTAGGTCTGGGCGGGAACCAATAGATAGGCGCGGTCGAGCAGCCAGTCGTAATAGGTGTTCGAAGTTTCTTCGGCGCGCTCGTACGGGTCGCGGCGCAGATTGAAGATCAATGGTACCCGCAGCGGAACAAAGGGCTCCATCCAGACACGGAAGGTTCCCGTGGCTTTCTGCTCCATAAAAATGAGCTTCCAATCGTCGTAGCGCAGCGCGGTCAGGTCACCGTCGTCGGAAAAGTAGAAGATCTCGTGGCGCGGGCTCTCCTCGGTCTGGCCGGTGAGCATGGGCAGGATGTTGTAGCCGTCGAGGTGGACCTTGTAGGTCCGTCCGATGGCCTGAACGCCGCCGGCCGCCAGCTCCGATTTGATGTTTGGATTACCGGCGGCCGCTACGAAGGTCGGCAACCAGTCCATGTGGTGGACGATTTCGTTAGTGATTGACTTGGGCTCGATCTGGCCTGGCCAGCGGACCATTGCGGGCACCCGCCAGCCGCCCTCCCAGTTGGTGTTCTTCTCACCGCGGAATGGGGTCGACGCCGCGTCGGGCCAGGTGTTGTAGTGGGGCCCATTGTCGGTGGAGTAGAAGACGATGGTGTCGTCGGTGAGTCCGAGTCGGTCGAGGGTCTCGAGCAGCTCACCCACGTGCATGTCGTGCTCCACCATGCCGTCGGAGTACTCGTCCTGGCCGGAGATGCCGCGGTGCTCCGCCTTGACGTGGGTGCGGAAGTGCATCCGGGTGCCGTTCCACCACACGAAGAAGGGTGTGCCGGCCGCGTTGGCGCGCTCGATGAAGTTGATGGCCGCGGCCACGGTCTCGTCGTCGATGGTCTCCATGCGCTTCTTGGTCAACGGGCCGGTGTCCTCGATACGACCGTCAGCATAGGAGTGGATGACGCCGCGGGGGCCGAACTTCTGCTGGAAGGTGGAGCCGTCGACCAGCACCATGTCGCTGGGGTAGTCCTCGTTCTCCGGCTCCTCTTCGGCGTTGAGGTGGTAGAGGTTGCCGAGAAACTCGTCAAAGCCGTGGTTGGTGGGCAGGAACTCGTCCTTGTCGCCGAGGTGGTTCTTGCCGAACTGGCCGGTGGTGTAGCCGCGGGCCTTGAGCATGCCCGCGATGGTCGGGTCCTCCTCACGAAGGCCGAGATCGGCGCCGGGCAGGCCGACCTTGGACAAACCGGTGCGGAACACGCTTTGGCCGGTGATGAAGGACGACCGGCCGGCGGTGCAGCTCTGCTCGCCGTAGTAGTCGGTGAAGATCATGCCTTCCGAAGCGATGCGGTCGATGTTCGGGGTGCGGTAGCCCATCATGCCCATGGTGTAGGCGCTGATGTTGGACTGGCCGACGTCGTCGCCCCAGATCACGAGGATGTTGGGTTTGTCCTGGGCGGCGGCCGGTGCCGCAGCCGCCAGCACGACCAGGGCGAGGGTCGATGCGATGAGTGTTTTTCCGATTCGAGATGCCATGTTGGAGTCCTCCAGTGGGCTGATTTGCTGCAGCTCACAGACTGCAACCTGGCGACCGATCACCGAATTCCACGTTTCCGGGGTATGGTCGGTGGTTGGAACGGAATGTCTCTGCGGCGTCGCCCGGTTGTGGACGGCTGGCGAGGCAAAGGGAGAAACTCATGAGACGAGTGGGACTCGGTATGATCATGGCGGTGGTCGTCGTTGGGGCGGCCCGGCTCGTACCCGCCTGTACCAACTTCCTGATCACAAAAGGTGCTTCGGCCGACGGCTCGGTGATGATCACCTATGCTGCGGACGCGCACGACTTCTACGGTGAGCTGAGCTACAGCCCTCCGGGGGTCCACCAACCGGGCGCCATGCGGGAGGTCATCGAGTGGGACACCGGAAACTACCTGGGTCAGATCGCCCAGGCGCCGGTCACCTATTCGGTGGTGGGCAATATGAACGAACACCAGGTGGCCATCGGAGAAACCACCTTCGGTGGCCGCGAGGAACTCGTGGGTTCCGGCCTTGTGGACTACGGCAGCCTGATGTTCATCGCCTTGGAGCGTGCAACCACCGCCCGTGAGGCGATCCAGGTGATCGGCGACATCGTGGCCGAGTACGGCTACGCCTCCGACGGCGAGTCCTTCTCCATCTCGGACCCCGACGAGGTCTGGATCATGGAGATCATGGGCAAGGGCGAGGACGACCCGGGGGCGGTGTGGGTCGCGCGGCGGGTGCCCGACGGCTTCATCTCCGCCCACGCCAACCAGTCGCGGATCAGCACCTTCCCGCTCGCCGATCCTGAAAACTGTCTCTACTCAGGCGATGTGATCTCATTCGCCAGGGAGAAGAACTACTTCGATGGTCCCGACGAGGCGTTCAGTTTCGTCGATGCCTACGCCCCGGTGGACTTCGGAGCCCTGCGCTTCTGCGAGGCACGGGTGTGGTGTTTCTTCGAGCGCGCCGCGGCGGACAGCAACGTGCCGTCGGACTGGGTGGAGGGCAACGTGGCGGCCGAGCCTCTGCCGTTGTGGATCAAGCCCGACCGACCGCTCGGTGTGGGCGACGTCATGGCCATGATGCGCGACCATTTCGAGGGCACGCCGCTCGACATGACGCAGGACATCGGTGCCGGCCCCTACGGTCTCCCCTATCGTTGGCGCCCCCTGACCTGGGAGGTGGACGGGGTCACCTACTTCAACGAGCGCGCCGTCTCGACCCAGCAGACCGGTTTCAGCTTTATCGCCCAGTCGCGGTCGTGGCTTCCCGATCCCGTGGGTGGAGTCTTCTGGTTCGGGGTGGACGACACCGCCAGCACGGTCTACTTCCCGGTCTACTGTGCCAACCGGGAAGTGCCGCCATCCTTCGCCGCCGGCAACGGTTCGCTCTACGACTTCACCTGGGATTCGGGGTTCTGGGTCTTCAACTGGGTCGCTAACTTCTCCTACCTGCGGTACAACCTGATGATCCAGGACGTTCACGCGGTCCAACAGGAACTGGAGGGCCTCTTCCTCACCGAACAGGAAGAGGTGGAAAAGGCCGCTCTGGAGCTGTATGGGCGATCTCCCCGGCTTGCCGTCGACTACCTCACCGACTACTCGGTGCGGATGGGTGAGATGGTCACCCAGCGATGGCGAAAGTTGGGCGAGGACCTGCTGGTGAAGTACCTCGACGGCAACGTCAAGACACCTGGTGGCGAGGTCACCCACCCCGGCTACGACGAAACCTGGTACCGGCTCCTCGCCGAACAGGAGGGCGAGCGACTCCAGGTCCGGCCGCAGCCCGAGCCTGAGGATGAGGGCGAGTGAACCGCCCGCAAAGGGCACGGCTGACCAAGGACCACGTAGAATAGCGGAATGCGCGCCGCGGCAACCATGCTCGTCGTTCTTCTCCTCGCGCTGTCGGCGGTGGCCGCGGCCCAGGCGCCGCCATGCTCGCCCTGCGCCGGAATCACGGTGGACGACCCCGCAGCCATGCTCCGGCTCTTCGAGTCGGTGCCCGCCCTGGACGAGAACTCGCGTTTCTACCTCCGCTGGAAGGTCGCTCTCGACGGCACAGCCGATCCCGATGTGGCGCTGCGTGTGGCCGAGACCGGAGCCACGCCCTGGCAGGTCTTGGTCTTTCGGGTTCCGATGCCCATCTCCGACAACCTCGACGGACTGGCCGACGAGCTCGAGGAGGTGGCCCGGCTGGTTCGCGCTGCGCCGCCGAATACCCATTTCGAGGTTGAGTGGCAGGGGAGTCTGGACACCCCCGAGGCCGTCCAGGACTACGCCTTTCTGCTCAAGCGGGCATCGGTGGCCGTCAAGGGGGTTCGTGACGAGATCCGCGTGATCGCCGCGGGCCTCCCTGTGGACGCTGCGCTGCTCGGGGAGTTCTACGCCGCCAACGCGGCCGCCTACATCGACGGTGCGAAATTCGCGGGTGTGGGCGACGAGGAGCTGGTCGAGGTTGTGGAGTTGGTCACCGACCTCGACCCCGGCCGGCCGGTGGTATACGACGCCGGGCCGCTCCCGGACTCCACGTGGCGCGCTCTGCCGTCGGCGGCACGAGCTTCGGCTTCAGGTGCGGCCGTGTCGTTCTTTGCGACCGCTGCAACCGGCCTCGAGCCCGGAGATCTCGACCCCCTGCTGATGATGGCTCGGGAGTTTTCGGGCGATCTGGCCTACGATCCCTACTCGACCCCATCCGGCGGCGCCGGTGGTTGGGCCTTCGTGCGCGGTGAAGACCTCGGACTCAGGGTGATCGTGGACCGCGGCGATTTCGAGGGCGCCACCGCCTTTGTCTTTCCCGATGCCAACCTTCAGGACCCGGCCCGAGTCGCGGCGGACGGCGCCGTGGTTCGGGTGTCGGCGGGACGGGTGCCCGACGGCTACATGGTGGAGGTGGATGGGCCGGATCCGGCGTCGGTGGTTCGTCTCGAGCGGCCCTCCGCGGCCGATCTCGGCGGATTCGCCGTGGACCTGGATGTGACGAACGTGCGCCAGATTCCTGTGGAGGAGATTCTGCGCCGGTTGCAGGCGTTCGAGGACGCCCAGTCGCGGAAGATCCACCACTACGAGGCGATCTACACCCAGCACTTTCGTTATCGTCCGGGCAGCGGCATCCAGGTCATCGAGGCGAGCTTCACTGGACCCTACTTTTTCCACCGCGGACAGGGGTTCGATTGGATGTGGAAACGTTTTCTGGTCAACGGCGTTTTGTGGAAGGGGAAGATCCCCAAGCTGCCGTTGCTCCAGCCCGAGCGCGCCGCCGCCAAACCGCTGGAGATCACCCTCGACCTGAACTACCACTACCGGCTCAGGGGAATAGACGAGGTCCATGGGCGGCCCTGCTGGGTTGTGGATTTCGAGCCGACGGGCGAAGTGGAGGAGAAGAACCTCTGGAAGGGCACGGTGTGGATCGATCAGGAGATTTTCGCGAGGGTCAAGACCCGCGCCCTCCAGTTGGGCCTTGCGGGCGACGTGATCTCCAACGAGGAGACCCAGTTCATCGAACCGGTGGACGCGGACGGACAGCCGGCGCCGTGGGCGGCCGAGAGTTTCTTCCTGCCCACCCGGATGGAGGCTCAGGAGCTGCAGTCGATCCTCAACGTTGCGGTTCAGGTGGAAAAGCAGAGCCTGCTCACCGAGATCCGGATCAATCGTGACGGCTTCGAGACCCGTCTCGATGAGGCGTACGCGTCCCGCGACACCATGGTGCGCGACACGCCGGACGGCCTGCGCTACCTCGACCGACAGGATGACGGCAGCCGGGTTGTGGTGGGAAAAGACAACCCAAACCGCTGGTTTGCCCTGGGCGGCGTTTATTGGGACGAGGGCCAGGACTATCCGGTGCCTCTGGTGGGGGTGGACTTCTTCTCGTCCGATTTCCTGGAGACGGGAACCCAGGTCAACTTCATTTTTGCCGGGGTTCTGCTCAACGGCAACTGGGCCGAGCCGTCACTCTTCGGCAGCCGGTGGGATGCCGGGGCCCGGGTCTTCGGTTTCTTCCTCGGCAGCCAAGAGGAGCTCTACCGTGACGGCGAGTTGGTGCCCGAGGAGACGGTCTCGTCGAAGAGGGCGCGGCTCGACTTCTTCCTGGGCCGGCCCATCGGCAGTTTCGTCAAGGCCGAACTGGCCTATGGTCTGGAGTGGAACGACTACGACCGGGCGGACGACACCGCCGAAGACTTCGTTCTACCCGAAAGCGGGTTGACCAATTCCGTGACCGTTGACCTCTCCTACAGCCGGAACGGATACCGCGTCGGGCTCGAGGGGTCGTACCACGATCGAGGAGATTGGGGCCCTTGGGGATTGCCCGGCAACACGGAGTACCATCCCGACCAGAAGGACTACCAGCGTTGGAGCCTGGTCGCCGGCAAGACCTGGTGGCCGGGGAATTTCACGAAGATCGGGGTCGAACTGGAGCACCTCGACGGCGCCGATCTCGACCGGTTCTCCAAGTACGACTTCAGCATATTTGGTGATGGCCGGGTCGCCGGATACCAGGGCGGTCTTGTCACCGCGTCCGAGGCCGACGGTGTCCACGTGGTTGGCGGGCTCAACTTCGCCGAGACCCTGCGGGTGGAGGGTGAGCTCGATGTCGTGTGGGCCACCGACGAGGCCACCGGCCTGGACCGCGAGCTGCTCGCGGGCATCGGGTTGGGCGGCACCGTCATGGGACCGTGGCAGACCCTCGTCAATTTCGAGGTCGGCGTCCCCATCGCGGGACCAGCGGATAGTTTTACCGTCTTCGTGACGTTCCTCAAGCTTTTTAACTGAGCCCCCGCCCTTCCAGTGTGGTCCCCGTCCGCGTCCGGCTGCGGATCGAAGGTGTCGGAGCCGGGCACCGTCGCAGATGCAATGCTCCTCCCGTTGGGTTCAATTTAGCGAATTTGGAAGCGCCGATTCTCCGACTGCGCTCCCCGTGAGGATGCCAGGCACGCCGATTCGCCTGGACGGGTCGAATCGGTTTGTCGACCTTGGCGAATCGGGATGCCAGGCACCTCAGAGAAACGCATCTTTCTCCCCACGCGCTCCCCGAGGGAGCCACCCCAGACAATATTCGGGACTCAGGGATTTGGAGAGCCTCGATGCGATCAACCCGAAAGTGTCAGAAGTGGCACGCCCGCCCATCGCGCCCATTCTTGCGTCCTGGGTGGGCGGGGGTTCTTCGATCTTCGTTCGATCGTGGTTGAAGACCCCGGAAAGCCGGGGCGTTCAACCCGATTCGGTGAACCCTACTCGTCCGGCATCACCCCGCAGTAGTACGGCTCAACTGAGGCAGCGCTGAGAAACTCGGCGTCGCCGGTGCCGTTGTCCACCTTGGAGACGTAGGCGAGGAAGCCGTTGGGGAAGTCTTCCGCGCAGGGATCTTCAGACATGGACGCCGGATCGAGCCACATCTCCACGGTGAGCGGGCTGTCCACCTCTCCAACCCCGAGTTGTTCGAACGACCACTGCTGCAGGCTGGCGATATGGAGTGTCTTCGCGCCCTCGGCGAGCACGGCTCCCCCCCCGTCCTTGATGCGGTAGTGGATCGTCATCGGAGCATAGACTGAGGTGCCGAAGATGCCGAGGTTGGAGCGGAAGTCCGCGTCGTTGCGGGCGCCGGTGATGAACGAGGAAGCCCACCCCACGTTGATGTTGACCACCAGCGACGGCACCGTCTGGCCGAAGGTGCCCAGCTCGCTGCCCACGTTGTAGGTGCGGGTGACGGCGAGGAAATGGGTGCCCTCGGGGTTGCCCACCAGGTAGTTGGGGTCGGCGACCAGCCCCAGGGCTCCCTTGGTGCCTTCTTCGTAGCCGAATACTGATTGCAGCACGTCCTCGGCGATGATCGTCTCACCGGGTTCGAGCTCGAGGCGGTCGGGAAACATGGGATTGAAGAGATTGTCCTGTCGTTCCGGGAGATACTGTATGCCGATGGTGATCGGCTCGTCCATGAGGTTGCTGACCACAAGGTCGGTGACCCACAGAGTGCCGCCCAAACCCGGCCCTCGTGCCACAACCGGGAAGATCTGAGTGTCGAGGATTTCCTGTGCCGACGCGGGTACGGCGAGCAGCACAACGGCGAGGGTTGCGAGTACGAGACGACGCATGGGGGTTCTCCTTCCGGGGCTGTGCCCCTGGCCTTTAAAAAAAATTTGGTGACTCTGTCATGAGAATATGGGTCGCTGAGTCGCATTTCGCAAGACTGACCCCCCCACCCACCCAGATGCGAGATGCGAGATCCCCCGTCCGGGTTCGTGGGGCGCGATCATCGGGCGTGCCACTTCTGGCATTGTCTGGAATCGAAGCCATTCGGCGACCGCGGCAGACGAATCCGGACAATGTCAGGGGTGGCAACCTCGGGGAGCGCAATGCCAGCATCGGTTCGATGAAGTCGGGCGGTCGAACCGAACGAGGTGTTGTAGAGCGCCGATCTCGGCTGCTGCTCTGGTCTGTATTGATCGCGCGATTGCAGGCCGGAGCCCTGTGCCACAAAGTCGCTCCCGCTCCCGGCTGTCGTCGGTCCCCGATCAGTCCGGACACGAGAAGTCGTCGGTGGGGGCCGCGTAGATGAACTCGGCGTCGCCGGTGCCGTTGTCCACCTTGGACACGTAACCCATGAGGGTGTTGGCGAAGTCGGAGCATGGGTCCTCGGACACGCTGTCCTCGTCGAGCCACAGCTCCACGGTCATGGCCCCCTCCACCGTGCCCACGCCGAGCTGATCCAGCGAGAACTGACGGATGGTTGCCGGGGGGAGGGTCCGGATTCCGGTGGCGATCTCGGACCCGTCCGGGCCGAGGACCCGGAAGTGGACCCGGATTTCCTCGAAGAGCGCCAGGCTGACGAGCCCCACGTTTGACCGGAACTGGCCGTCGTTACGGGCGCCGGTGGCGACCAGGGGCGCGACGGTCACGGCGTCGGCCTCCAACGCAGGCACCGTCTGGCCGTAGGTCCCGGCCGGATCGGCGGTGTTGTAGGTCCGGGTCACTGCGATGATGCGGGCCTCCTCCGGGTTGCCCTCGATCATTCCTTCATCCACCGACACCACCAACCCCCCCTTGATGTTGGTGTCGTAGCCGAAGACCGTGGCGAGCACGTCGTCGATGACCAGGGTTTCACGCGGTCCGAGCTGGAACCGGTCGGGGAAGGACGGGTCGAAGGTGTTGGCCTGGTTCTCCGGGAAGAACTGGATTCCGACGGTGACCTCCTCGCCGAGGAGGTTGTTCACCGTCAGGTCGCTGACCCACTGGCTGGTTCCCACGCCCGCGGTCCTCGCCACCACCGGGAAGAACTGCACGCCGTCCACATCCTGGGCGCCCGCTACAGACCCCCAGAACATCACGATGGCCATCACAATGAGAAAATTCCGTCGCATCGCCTCCTCCTTTCGAGGCCCCCCGGCCCCGGATCAACCTTCGGATTATGATTGACTGAGGACACATTAATCCGTCAGGGAGCGATGTGCAAGAGCCTTTAAATGAATGAGATATGAATCTTTGAGCAATTGATATTTGTGAAGATCGGGTCATCGATGTGAAATGGGAGATTCTCCAGCCCCGGGGATCAGGGGCAAGGAGCAAGGAGCGAGGTAAGGTCCCAGCCCGTCCGGGATGACGGGATGCCGTGGAGTCGCCCGGCCATACGGCTGGGACCTTTGTCCTTCGATCACTCGCAGGGGTTGGGGTCGGTCCAGAAGGCGGGGATGAACTCGGCATCCCCGGTGCCGTTGTCCACCTTGGAGACGTATCCCTGGATTGCGGGGGCCCCAAAATCGCACGGGTCCTCGGCCACGTCGTCCTCATCGAGCCATAGCTCCACGGTCATGGCTCCCTCGGTGGCCGATGCCCCGAGTTGTTGGAACGACCACTGACGCATGGACAAAGGTGGAACCGTGCGACTGCCGTCGGCGACCACTGAGCCGTCGGGTCCCAGAATGCGATAGTGCACCGTCACCTGCTGAAACATGGCCAGGCTGACGAAGCCCACATTGGATCTGTAGGTTTCGTCAAAGCGGGCTCCGGTGGCCAAGACGGGTGCGGAAAGCGGAAAGAACAGATCCAGGCCGGGCACCGATTGGCCATAGGTTCCATCCGGGTCGGCGGCGTTGTAGGTGCGGGTGATGGCGGCGATGTTCGCGTCCGGGTTGTTGCCGTCGATCATGCCCGCATTGGCCGTGACCAGAAGCATGCCCTTGATGTCGGTGTCGTAGCCGAAGACCTCCGCCAACACGTCCTCGACAATACTGGTTTCCCGCGAGCCCAGTTCGATGCGGTCCGGGAAATCCGCATCAAACTCGTTGGCCTGATCCGCGGGGAAGAACTGGAGGCCCACGGTGATGGATTCGTCCAGCAGGTTGTGCACCGTGAGATCGCTGACCCACTGGCTGTCGCCGGCCCCGGCGGTTCGTGCCACCACCGGGAAGAGCAGCGTGTCGACATGTTCGATCGCGACCACCGGAACGGATACCAAAACGACGAAGAAACAGAAAAGGACAGTGGCTCTACGCATGACGAAACTCCTTTCAGACACGATCGAATAACGGTGAATCTTGTGATGTGTTCGCCCCGCAGTATAACTGGATGAGATTGAGAAGACTACGGCCAACCATTGCGGGGTGAACCAGCCCTCCCGGGAAAGAGGACCAAGGACAAAGGAACACCGCCCGCCCAAGTCGGTGTTGTAGCGCAGGCCTCTGGCCTGCATTCGTGCGATCAATCATCGCCAGAATTGCAGCCGAGACGGCCGCGCTACAAAGACGCTCCGGGTGGGTGGTGGTCTTCGTTCTTTGTTCTTCGATACGGCCGGTTTGGGCGGCCTTGCTCCCTGCTCACCGACAAAGATCGTCTATGCTTCCGCCGTGTTGGGAGACCCGCAATGACCCAGAACCTCTCCGCCCGGCTGCAGACACTCTTCGTCTTAGTTGGCCTGATCATCCTCTTCGGTATCGCCTCACCACACTTTTTGACCACCGACAACCTCCTCAACGTGATGCAACAGTCGGCCATCAACGCCATCCTCGGTATCGGGCTGACCTTTGTCATCATCTCCGCGGGCATCGATCTTTCGGTGGGCTCGATTTTGGCTCTCTGCGGTCTTGTGGTGGCCGACCTTCTTGTCGCGGGACATTCGGGGTTTGTCGCCATCGGCGCCGGGCTTTTGGTGGGTCTCGGGTGTGGCCTGCTCAACGGGCTCTTGACGACTCTCGGTCGCATCCCGCCATTTATCGCGACCCTCGGAATGATGTTGATGGCCCGAAGCGCGGCCAAGATCTACTCCGGCTCCAAACCCATCAGCGGCCTTCCCGAGTCATTCCGATCGCTGTCGGGCGACATCGCCGGCATCCCGGTGATGATTTTGGTTGTTGCCGCTCTTTATCTATTGGCCCATCTCGTACTGACTCGTACCAAGCTTGGTCGGTACACCTACGCTATTGGCGGCAACGAGCAGGCGGCCTGGCTCTCCGGGGTTCCTGTGGGCCGCTACAAAGTGGCCATATACGGTCTGTCGGGCCTGATGGCGGGTGTGGCGGCGGTGCTGATGACGTCGCGGCTGAATGCGGCTTCCCCGCTGTCGGGTGAAATGTACGAGCTGTACGCCATCGCCGCTGCGGTGATCGGTGGTGTCAGTCTGATGGGCGGAGAAGGGCGCATGCTCGGTACGCTGATCGGTGCGCTGATCATGGGGACGCTGCGCAACGGCCTCAACGCCCTCAACGTCCCGTCGGCGCTGGAGGGCATGGTCGTGGGAGGCGTCCTGGTGGCGGCGGTGATTCTCGATCGCGCCCGTCACCGCACATCCACCGCGCGGCAGACCGAGGGCTGGAAACGGTATCTCAAGCCCATTCTGATTGCTGCTGTGGCCGTGGTGCTGGTTGTATCTGCGGTGGCTTTCAGAAAGGCATCCACCGTATCGTCGGAGAACGACACCTTTGTCGTGGCCTTTGTTCCAAAAGCGCTGAACTCACCGTTCTGGGCGGAGATGCAGGAAGCCGCCGAGGCCGAGGCGGTCCGACAGGGTGTGCACCTCATTGCGCTTGCCGCCGAGCGTGAGACCGACGTGGAGCGCCAGTACCAGATCATCGAGAACCTCATCCAACAGGGAGTGGACGCGATTCTGCTTGCCCCCTCCGGATCGAAGGAACTGGTGCCGGCGATTCTCAAAGCCAATCAAGCCCACATCCCGGTGCTCCTGATCGACACCCGGATTGATCAGGAGGCAGCGGACTCGGTTGGCGCCCGTGTCCTCACCTACATTGGGTCGGACAATTTTGAGGGTGGTGCGGTGGCCGGTCGATATCTCGCCGCCAGGCTTGGTGGTGCTGGCAATGTGGCCATCATCGAGGGTATATCCGGACACGAAACCGCGGATCAACGGCGTCTTGGGTTTCTCGATGGCCTGGCAGATTTCCCTGGCATCAACGTGGTGGCAAGTCAGACCGCCAACTGGGAGCGAGCACTGGCCTACAACGTGGCGGAGAACCTCCTGCAGGCCCACCCGAATCTCGATGCCATCTTCGCGGCCAACGACGAGATGGCTCTGGGAGCCTTGGAGGCGGCGGACGCGGCCCACCGTCTTGACCACCTGAGCGTGATAGGTTTCGACGCCATCCCGGACGCCCTCACCAACATCCGTTCCGGGCGCATGGCGGGGTCGGTGGCCCAGTTCCCGAGCGAAATGGGCCGGTTGGGTGTCCTCCACGCGGTCTTGCTTCTACAAGATGGCGTCCGGCCTCCCGAGGAGGTCCTGACCCGTGTGGAGCTGATTGACATCAACAATGCCGATGAATTTTCAGATCGTGCAACGGGCGGTGAGGCGCCGGTGGTGCAACCGTGAGCTCGAATCAGCCTGTCCTGAGCATGGGGGGCATCTGCAAGAAATTCCCCGGTGTGCAGGCACTTTCCGATGCCGAACTCGAGGTCTCGCCGGGTGAGGTTCACGTCCTTCTCGGCGAGAACGGCGCCGGCAAGTCGACGCTCATGAAGGTGCTGTGTGGTCAGTACCAGGCCGATGCGGGGGCCATCAGTTTTCTCGGCAATCCCATCGAGCCCCAAAACCCCCTGGAGGCCGAAGTCCAGGGGCTGGTCATGATCCACCAGGAACTCAATCTGGTGCCCGGACTGACGGTGGCCGAGAATATTTTTCTGGGCCACGAACCGACTCGAGGAGGACTGATTCAGGACGACCTGATGGCCCAGACCTCCGTCGGTCTCCTGCGCAGGCTGGGCTGTGAGGTGGATCCGAACACCCGGGTTGCGGAGCTGTCGGTTGCCGAGCAGCAGCTCGCGGAGATCGCGCGCGCCCTCAGGACCAATGCCGGGTTGCTGGTCATGGACGAGCCCACGGCCGCTCTCTCGGACACCGAAATTGACGCCCTCTTTGGCGTGATTCGCTCTTTGTGCCGCGAGGGGGTGCCGGTCATCTTCATTTCGCACCGGATGAAGGAGATCTTCTCCATCGGTGATCGCGTCACGGTGATGCGTGATGGACATACGGTGGGGACGAGAATTGTGCAGGAAACCACGGCCGGTGAGCTGATTCAGATGATGGTCGGTCGCACCATCGGCGAGCAGATTCCAAAACGCGACGTGCCGTTGGGGAATCCAGTGCTCGAGGTGGTGGATCTGACCCGGGAGGGTGTTCTCCAGCCGACGAGCCTCGAAATCCGCGCCGGCGAGATTCTCGGCGTTGCCGGTCTCATGGGTTCGGGTAGGACGGAGTTGGCGCGCGCCATTTTTTCGGCCGATCGGGCCGACGGCGGCACTGTTCGTGTCGACGGAACGACGCTGGTCAGCAAGACTCCCGGTGAGTCCATCGGCGCAGGTCTTGGATTTCTCACCGAGGATCGCAAGCAGCAGGGGTTGGTGCTTCAGCTCTCGGTGGCCGAGAACATCACCCTGACGAGCATGGACAGGCTCTCGCGGCTTGGGGTTCTCGATCTCGGCGGCGAACGGGAGCTGGCCCGGACCATGGTGGACCGGCTCAATATCCGCGCCTCATCCCTTGACCAGGTGACGGTGGATCTGTCGGGCGGTAACCAGCAGAAAGTGGTGCTCGCCCGCTGGATCGCGGCCCGCTGTCGCGTCCTCCTCTTCGATGAACCGACCCGCGGCATCGATGTGGGGGCAAAGGTCGAGATCTACGAACTGATCGGCGAGTTGGCGGAGCAAGGGGTTGCGATTCTGCTCATTTCCAGCGAGATGTCCGAGCTCATCGGTTTGGCCGATCGGGTTGTGGTGATGCACCAGGGCGCGATCCAGGGCGAGCTGCCACGTCCCGAGTTGACCCAGGAACGAGTGATGGCCCTTGCCGTGGGTGAATCCGCCTAGCCCGCACTTCTCACCGAGTGTCTGCTGCGGGCGGCGAATCGCGGCCATCTGTCGTGCTTTTCGCGAATCGTGCTCCTCAACGTAGTGCGACTACGCCTGCGTCGCCCGATCCGATAAAAACCCAACATCTGACCACCCTTCGCCGCCCTCGTGACGAAACCCGGTGAGAAGTGCGGGCTAGACGAGGACTCCCAGCCGGTCCAGCCGTTCTTCGAGTTCGACGATCCCGTCGGTCAGAAAGGCCGTCAGACCCGCCCGTTGGGCCGCCTCCACGTTAACGGCCGTGTCGTCAAAAAAGCAGACCCGACTCGCGTCCACCGCGAGCTTCTGAACCACATGGTCGAAGATCTCGGCCTCGGGTTTGACCGATCCGATCTCGTTCGAGAAGAAACACCGCTCGATGAAGGGCCCGATGGCGTCGCGGTGGAGCGGGGTGTGGAGCTTGTTCGAGTTGCTGAGGCAGGCGAGCCGGTACTTCTTTCCTATGCGACCGAGGAGCTGCCCCGCACCGGGATAGAGACCGCGCGCCCAGCCTGTGAAGAGGTCGAGGAATGCGTCGGGGGACATGGTCAGATTCCACTCGGTGAGGGAGCGGTCAGCGAACTGCCGCGGCGTAATCTCGCCGCGCTCAAACAGGCGAACGGACTCCGAGCTGATCCAGCGTTGGCGGACCACCGGACGGGGCAACGGATCAGGCAGCAGTGGGCCCATTTCCTCGAACCCGGCGAAATCGATCAGTACTCCACCGAGATCGAAGAGCAGGATGTCAAAGGGCTGGTCCCGGGTCATCGCTCACGATTCCGGAATCACCCCATTGGGCGCCTTGACGAGATCGTCACCGGCGATGTCGTCCCACGAATAGAGCTGGAAGGTCCCGTCGTCCGACATGGCGATGAAGATGCCCGACGGGAACCGATCGTCGAGGACCGCCGAGGTGACCTCAGACCCGTCGCTCTCGTTGGTGGAAGTCCGCACCACCTTGACGAGCCGGTGGTCGTGCGGATCGCCGGGTTCTCCCTCACGTGTGAAGATCCGGAACGCGTTGGCCTGCTGGTCTGAGACCAGGATGTAGCCCGTTCCGTCGTTGATCGTGTAAATCGAAATCCCCTCGCGTTGATCGGCAAAGCCATCTGTGCCGAAGATCGCGAGCTCGACATTCGCGTCCGGGTGATCGGGGTCCGCGTGGTACTTCCTGACCCCCGCCAGCTCGTCCGAGTAGTAGACGTAGCCGAGGGAGTCGTCGATTGCCACCGCTTCGATTTCGCCGAGTTCGGGCACGCCCTCGTCCATGCTGGTTGCATCGCTGAACGTCCCGAACTCGCGCACCTTGCTTCCCACAACGTTTCCGCCACCATCATCCTCGAGCCGGTACTGCCAGAGGTAGGCGCCGGAGGGTCCGGTCTTGCGGCTGACGACCGCAAACACGGCGCCATCGGAGGGACGCTTGTAGAGCGCGATCCCCATCGGCAGACGAAGCTCGGGAGTCTCTCCCTCGAAAACCGGGATTCCGCCGTTGTCGATCAAGGTCATCTCAGGCAGCCGGAAGACCCGCAGGAGATTTTTCGGGCGTTCGGTGGCGACGGCGATGTCGATCGTCTCGCCACCGAGGTTGAAGCCGTACTCGACATCGATGTTGTTCATCCGCTCGAGGCCTCTGACGGATTTTTCG
>CAWCOD010000010.1:0-210681 GCA_963797055.1 uncultured Holophagae bacterium | reverse complement strand
ACGTCGAAGGTTGAACGTTGGGCTCATCCGGGAAAACACGGGGTTGGCTTTCGCCGTGTCCGTCTCCGCTTGCCACGGCGTAGCCCAAGCCAAAGCCGGGTGCCCTTGCCCTGATTCAGCCGGCAGGTTGCCACCCTCGCATTCGGGTACCGCATGGCGGTGCCAGGCACCGCCGCAGATGTGTCGACCTCGTACTACGACTCGATTTCGACGGTGCCTGGCACCGGCCCGGGGGTATGGAAAGATCCCCTTGATTTCGACGCACCCATCTCCCGACTGCGCTCCCCGCGGTTGCCGCCCTTGACATTGTTCGGACCCCAGTCTCAGATTTTTCAGCGATGAGGACCCGAACAATGTCAAAAGTGGCACGCCCGCCTATCGCGCTCTCACGATCCGGGAGGGTGGGCGGAATCTGCAATCTGTAATCTGCAATCCGTAATCCGTAATTCGCAATTCGTAATGGGCGGGTGGGGGCTACCAGTCCACCTCGACCTTGCGCGGTGTGCCGCTGAAACGGGACACCATGACGCACCGATTGCGCTTGCCGAAATTGTAGAGATCGCGGGTCACCCGGACATCTTCCTGGCAGTACTTCAAGATCTTGTCGATTTCGCCGCTGCGCCACCACTCGAGAGCCTGCAGGCCATCGGCACTCTTGGCGGCGTTCAAGGTCGGGATGACCACGCTGTCGAGCTTGGGCCGGAAGCCCAGCCGCTCCTCGAGATGTTGCATGATGTCCAGGGAGGGCAACGCGTGGAGATCGTGATCGGTGTAGGCCCGGAGCACATCGTAGTCGAAGCCCTTGATGTTGTAACCGACCACGAGATCGGCCTCGAGCAAGAGGTCGATGAGCTTTGAGATGTCGTCCTCGGTGACCTGAAGAAACTCGTCGCGGTCGTAGCGATAGGCCACCGCTGCCGACACGCCGAGCTTGTGGAGCTGGCTCCGGCCTCCAACCTCTTCAAAGGACCGCTGGGTCTCCACGTCGAAGACCACGACCCGTTCGTTTCCTCCGACCTCCCGCATGGGATTGTCGTCGAAAAGACCCATCTGGCCATCCCACATTTCCACCCGATCAGACCTCCCTCTCCGGCGGCCGGAGTGTAGCATGGGGTTGTGAAGATCACCGTCCACCCGCCGTTGTTCGTGGCCCCCGCCGGCAGCCCCCCATCGGAGGGGACCGCCGTACCCTGGCACCATGCGTCATTGTGGCTGACGGTGGACCTCGAGGACTGGCAGGAGCAGAGGAGCGGCCATCTGCAGGCCGTGTGGAAACCGGACGGTTCCCGGCGTCAATTCGTGGATCTCGCCCGCCATCCGCTGCGACCGTGGCCCGGCCCGGACCCGAGCCCGGACATGGACCCGGCGAAACAGCTTCGGAATTTCCTCTCCCAATGGGATCTTCGTTTCTTTCGCTTGCGGGGCACGAAGCTCGTGTCGGAGTTGGGCGAGGGCAGGGGAGAGTTCCGACGGCGCGCCGCAGCGCTTCTTCGACCGGAGGTACAGTCCCGGATCGACGCCCTCGACGACCAACCTCTCCCGCCCACACCGGGACGCCGATCGGCCGAATCCGAACGCCGATCACAGGAAAGAAGCCGCGTGGCTGCCGAGCTGTCCGCGGCAGTGTCAGCCATGGAGGAGACCGTGGTGGAGGATCCCGCACAGTGGGTTCGGCGTGCCGAGGTGGGCCGGCTGTGGCTGGCCCCAGGCGTCCAGCTGCACCCTCGCCGCCACCGCGATCCCATGCTCTGAGTGCGCCGTTGCCGTTGACGAGCCGTTTTTCGCCCGCGGGACGTTTCAGTGGGTCCTCGGGTTGACGCGAGTCGGGAATCGGGAATCGGATCAAATCAAAGCGAGGGTTTGGGGGCACGAGTCCCGACTCCCAAACCACAACCCCCAGGGCACAGCCTGTGATTCACCACTCGGCTCATGTTGATGGGTTGACTGACCCCTCTTGGCAGATGCCCTATAATCCCCGCATGGAAGAGATCGAGGACGTCGCCGAACTCCCTGCCGTGGCCTCTCCGGAGGTGGAACTCGGCGTCTTTTCCGGGCCGTTGGACCTGCTGCTCCACCTCATCAAAAAGAACGAAGTCTCCATCTACGACATCCCCATCGTGACCATCTGCGACCAGTACCACGAGATCCTCGATGCCATGCACGAGCTCGATCTCGAGCTGGCGGGCGAATTTCTGTGGATGGCGTCGTGGCTGCTCCAGCTCAAGTCCCGTTTGCTCCTTCCGCGCCATGAGGAAGACGGTGACGATCCCCGAGAAGAACTCGTGGAACGGCTGTTGGAATATCGAAGGGTCAAGGAACTGGCCGCCCTGCTCTACGAAAAGGATGTGGTTCGCCGGTGCCTGTGGGTGCCCGGCGTTCAGACCGACCTGACCCCCGATGAGATGGAGGTCGACTGGGAGGATGTGGATCTTCGCGACCTCGCCAACGCCTATCTGGACGCCATGGAGAGGTTTGCCGAGGCGAATCCGCCGCCGTTGCAGGTTTTGCCGCTGCGATTCAATATCAAAGAAACGATGACCGAACTCTACCAGCGAGTTTCAAACGACGACGTCGTGCCGCTGCTCAGGGACCTCCACAGCCGGTCGGACGTCGAAGAGGTGGTCGTGATGTTCGTGGCCGCCCTCGAGCTCGTGCGCATGGGCGCGGTCTGCGCCGAGCAGCAGCGGCAATTCGCCGAGATCTATCTGCGCAAGGGCGCTCGCCAATTCACAGGGGAGTTCGCGCCACAGGAGTTGGCCAATGGAGCGTGATCAGCTCAGAGCCTTGGTGGAGGCGATTTTGCTCACCGCCCGGGGCCCCGTGACCGCCGATTCCGTGGTCGAGACGCTCGGCGAAAAAGAAGCCTCAATGGACGACGTGGACAGGGTGCTGGCGGAGCTCGATTCCGACTGGGACCAACCATCCAGCGGAATCCGACTGGAACGGGTCGCCGGCGGCTGGCGATCGGTCACCCCGGCCCAGCTCGATCCGTACCTGAGGACCTTTCACGGGATTTCGGCGCGCCAACGGCTGTCCCAAGCCGCATTGGAGGTCCTGGCCATCGTGGCTCACCGGGAACCCATCACCATGCCCGAGATCAACTTCATCCGCGGCACCAACTCCGCAGGTGTGGTCCGGACCCTGCTCGACCGGTCGCTGCTTCGGGTATCCGGACGTAAGAAGGTGGTGGGGAAACCGTTTTTGTATCGAACCACCAAGGAATTCCTGATCCACTTCGGACTTGACCGGCCGGAGGATCTTCCGGATCCCGAAGAACTCGTGGCCGGCGAGGACAGCGAAACAAACTCCACACCGGACGAAATCCCAACCTGAATCCGGAACCCCCGCCCCCCTCACATTACGAATTTCGAATTTCGAATTGCGCATGTCGGCGCCAGGCACCGCCGCAGATGTATCGATCTCGTGCTCCGATGCGATTTCGACGGTGCCTGGCACCGGGTGAGCGCGTTCGCATCGATACGCTGATTTCGGCGCCCCCATCTCCCCATAGCGCTACCCGAGGTTGCCCCCTTTAACAATGTTGGGACTCAAAGGGCTGAATGACTCAGTTGGCGATCCCCAACATTGTTAAAGACGGCACGCCCGCCCGTCGCCTCCGGCCTGCCTTGTCGGGGTGGGTGGGGGATCCGTGTCGGCATGCCGACAGCCGCGGTCGATCAAACTCGTGAGGGTGGGGGAGGCAGCAGCTGCGCCGATGCCGTGGGCCACAAGTCCAGACCCACATCCTCCACCAGAACCCGCAGTCTGAGTTCGAGGGCTCGAAAGGCGGCCACCCGAGTCCAATCGGCCCACAGACCACCCGCGGCAGCCACGGCAAACGCCGGCAGGAGACCGCCAGTCCACCCCCCGATGAACCAGGCCGCAGCGGTCATCACCGCCACACCGGCGGCCCCGGCTGAGTGGGCGGAATGGGTCTGAAGGGGGAGACACTCCAGCCGCGCCTCCCATCCCTCATCGTTGGACACAACGGTCAGCAGCGCCTGTTCGTCAACGTCACGCCTGATAAAGCCATAGACCAGTGTCCGCCAAGGCACCAGGATCTCCCAGCGCTCATTTACGCTGTCCACGAGTTGGGCGCCCGCCCTTCGCACTGCGCCCGGGACCGTCGCGGTGGGGTCCCTGGGCTCGATTGAACCCGCCACCACCCATCGCAGGACGACAACGGCGGACGGTCGGGCGCGAATGATCTCGGGAAGCCGGAGGGCGGACATCTATGAAGTATGACTGATCCGCCCGCGCCGCGAATCCGCCCGTTTCGAATTTCGAATTTCGAATTGTCCCCGGACCCCGTCGTATACTCGATTCGATCGTAAACCCCTCCGGAAGGAAACGTCCATGGCAGATTCCCAGCGCAACACCTCCATCAGGGTCCTGATGATGCCCAGGGACACCAACCCCGCCGGAACAATCTTCGGCGGAGTGATTCTGTCGCACATCGATCAGGCCGGAGCCGAAGAGTCCAGGCTCCACGGAGCCGATCGCGTTGTCACCGTCGCCATGAAGGAGGTGGAATTCCACGAACCCGTCTTTGTGGGCGACCTGGTGAGCTTCTACACCTCGTTGGTGCGTCGCGGCCGGACGTCGGTCACGGTCAAGGTGGCCGTGGAGGCTGCCAGGCGAGGCAACCGCAAGCTGGTGGTCCCGGTCACCGACGCAGAAATCACCTATGTCAACGTGGATGACGAGGGTCGGCCCGTGCCTCTCGGCGCTTCCGAACCCGGACATCGATCGTGAAACTACCCCGGACGGCGGTTGGCAGCCTGCTCCATGGAGCGGTTCAAGCCGGTGTCGTGCCCTCAGCGATCGCCCTCTGGGGCCGGCCGGGCGAGCCTTTGAATCAGGCCATGGCAGGGCACGCCCGCATCGTCCCCAAACTGGCGCCGCCATCTCCCGACACCTGGTACGACCTCGCCTCGTTGACCAAACCACTGGTGGTCGGCACCCTCACCCTCCTGGCAGTTCGGGAGGGAAAATTGCAATTGGAAACCACAGTTGGAGATCTCTTCGACGCCTCCCCGGCCCAAACGCCGATTGCGGCGGCCACGGTCACCCAACTGCTGGCCCACTGGTCGGGGCTGCCGGCCTGGCGGCCACTGTACGCCCTCGGAACGGATCCGAGGGACGTCGTCAACACGGTGCTCGGCCTCGAGCTCTCCGCCTCTCCGGGTGACCGGGTGGAGTACAGTTGTCTCGGTTTCATCCTGTTGGGCAAGGCCCTCGAAAAGGCCCATGGAGCCCCTCTCGAAAAGATCTTCTCCGACCGAGTCCTCGGACCCCTCCATCTCGAAGATACGTTGGGCTTCCACGTGGATCCCGTAATGCGGACCGTGGCGGGCGGCTCGGTTTCGGCAGAGCCCGAGCTCCGGATGACCGCAGAGATGGGTCAACCACCTTCGTCGGTGCCTTCGGTTGGACCAGCCAAACCCCAGGACGGCAATGCCCGTTTCCTTGGCGGGGCAGCCGGGAACTCGGGGCTCTTCGGCACTGCCGAGGGGGTGTTCCGGCTCGCCTCCGAGTACGTTACGGGTGCCGGGAGCCTCCTCACCCCCGGCGAAATCGAGGCGTCCACATCCCCGGTAGCAGCGGATCTCCACCAGGTCCGAGGGCTGGCCTGGCAACTCGGCCTCACACCGGGCTGCTCGGCGGGACGTCGTTTCGGCCCGTCCGCCTTTGGTCACGTGGGTTTCACCGGGACCTCGGTGTGGGTGGATCCAAGCCTCGGCGCTGTTTTTGTGTTGCTGACCAACCGCTGCCACCCCGACTTCCGTGAGGGAGACCTCCACCCCTTGCGCCGACGATTCCACGCCCTCGCGGTCCGGGACCTGGTTTCGAAAACCGCGAATTGACGGCATGTCGGACCCAGGCACCGTCGCACATGTGCCGACCTCCCGCCCTGATGCGATTTCGACGGTGCCTGGCACCGGATCAGCGCGTTGGCTTCGATGACCTGATTTGGACGCGCCCTTCTCCCCGTCGCGCTCCCCGCGGTTGCCCCCTTAGACATTGTTGGGACGTCACGGGATGAATTTGCCAGCACCTTGGTTCCCAACAATGTCAAAAGTGGCACGCCCGCCCATCGCTACCTCTCACGATCCGGGAGGGTGGGCGGAATCTGCAATCTGTAATCTGCAATCCGCAATCCGTAATTCGTAATTCGTAATTCGCAATGGGCGGGTGGGTGGGGGAGAGCGGCCTACGTCCTCAGCGTGGTCATTCGATTCATGGCGAAGAGTATGCCCAACAGGACCGGAGCCCACGCCGCCACGATCGGCGGCAGAACCGAAGCCTCACCGAGTTTGGCGGAGACTGTGACCAGGATCGAGTAACCGATCCCGAGACCGAGGGCCAGGGCAACGCCCTGCATGGTTGTCACCCTTCGGCCACCGCGATTCAGGGCAAAGGGAAGCGCCAGTAGGACCATGATGACGGCCGAAATGGGGTAGGCGAATTTTTGGTGCCACCTCACCGTCAGCTCGGCTGGGTGGTAGCCCGAGTCCTCGAGCTCGGCGATGTACTGGCCCAACTCGCGATGGGACATCTCCGCCGGATTGCTGTATTCCTGTCCAAAATATTCAGGGCCTTCGGCGATCTGCAGCTTCATGGGTTCGTTGATCTGGCGGTACTCATCGGTTCCGTCGGGAAAGAACTGCCGGAACCAGCCGGCGTCGGCGACCCAGACACCGTCGGTGTATTTCGCCCGGTGGGCGAACAGATGAAACCTGAGGCGCATGTCCTCGTCGACGCGATAGGTGGTGAGCCGCAACAAGGTTTGGGTGTCGGCATCGTAACGCATGAAGTTGTAGAAGGCGGAGTCGTCACGGGACAAAAGCCACTGTTTATCGGTGACGCGGTAGGACCGTGCGGCGGTCTTGCCCTCGATGACGTCCAGCAGCCGATCCTTATTCCGGTTGGCATCCGGAACCACATACTCCGAAAGCAACCACATTCCGAACCCGCCGGCGGCCGCCACCATCGCCACCGGTACCATCACCCGAAACAGCGAGATCCCAGCGCCCTTCATGGCCGTGAGCTCGTGCCGGCGCTCGAACACAGTCAGCACGATCAGCACTCCGATCAACATGGCGAAGGGAAGCACATCGACCACCATCTGAGGCAACAGATTCCAGTAATAGGCAACGATAATCCTAAAGGGGGCGTGGTTTTTCACCATGTCGTCCACATGCTCGGTGAGATCCACGATGACGTACAGCGCGGCGGTGCTCACCAGCACCAACAGAAGGGGAGCGACCAACCTCCCCACCACATAGCGGTCCAGCTGAGCCGGAAAACGGAATCCCGCACGACGGCGATTCCGATTGATGGACTTGAGCGCCGTGGTTGGACGGGCGTGCCCCGGTGCGGCTCGGGACGCCTCCTTCTGTCGCGATCTTTCCTTCCGCCACCTCAAAAACCGCGCCACTGGGCCTTCGAGGCGCTGCCGTTCACCGAGCCAGCGACCCATGCGGGTCATCAGGATGACACCCAGCACAGCGAGCGCAATATTGGGCAGCCACATCCCCAGCCACACCGGCAGACGACCTTCTCTCGCGAGGATTTCCCCGTTGTTGCCGATCACGTAGTACAGCAGGACCACCGCAACCGACAGAACAAAGCCCCGACCTCGGCCGCCAGATCGAGAACCCACCCCGAGCGGGAGGGCCAGGAGAGCGAAGACCAGGCTCGCAGTCGGGACCGCAAGCCGTCGGTTGAGTTCCACGTCGGCCTCCAGCATGTCGTCCTCGTCAAAAGGGTCCGATCCCGGAACGTGGTTGCCATGGACGATTTGGATCAGTTCACTGGAATTCCGCTCCCGCATGGCCAGGTTGTAACGCACCTCGCCGGATCGTCCAAAAGAAGGTCTGAAAAGCAACTCCTGGTTGTTGTTCACCCGATAGGTTTCGGGCTTGGCCCTCATGAACTGGTGGGTCACGGCATCTTCCAGCAGGATCCAGGGCTGGTCTCCCTGCCGCGACTCCCGGTCGCCTCCCGAAGCAGCCTCTTCGCGGTCCGCAGCGGTGATCACGCGGCCTTGGCGGGCCAGGGTGAGCCGTTCTTCACCGGCGTCAGAACTGTCGTAGATGAACACGCCATCCCACTCGGTGGTCGCCGGGTCAACATCACGCACATAGACCAACAGATTGGGGAAGTCCTCGTAGAATACGCCGGGCTGGATCCTCCCCAGGTTTCGCGCAGACGTGAACAGCCGCATCCTCAGATCCCGGAGATTGCGATTCGAGCGGGGAATCACGTACAGGAACAGGAAACCGTTGAACATGGTCAGAAGAAGCCCCACTGCAATGATCGGCTTGAGGAGACGCCGCGCCGAGATTCCAGCGGCCTGCAAGGCGACAATCTCGTGGTCCATGCTCATACGGCCCACGGCGAGCAATACTCCAAACAGAAAACCCATGGGGATGGTCAGCACCACGACGTGCGGCAACGTCACACCGAGCACGCCAAAAGCGTCCTTCATGGGGAGGCCGCGCACGAAGATCTGTTCGATGAGCGAGAAAAGTCCCCGCATCATCAGCAAAAACGTGTAGGTGACGAATCCCAGGATGGTGGGAACGATCACTTCACGGACAACCATGAGGTCGAGCTTCATTTTCCGACTGCCAGTCTAGCCCGCGCCGGTCCCGCCGTCACGCCGCACGGTCTCACAACGCGGATTTCAAGACGCCTGAGCGACGGGGGAGAGACTTTCCACAACTTTTCCACAGCCCTGGTTTTTTCCACAGGCGAGACCTAATACGCAATGTCCGATAAGATATATTATGTAAACCTAAAGCTCAACACCCTGCGGGGACACTGCTCGATTGTGGTTTCCGGCGGGACCCTCTCCCACACCGTCCTCGCCGCGCCGATCGCACGGCAGTCACTTTGCGAACCGGTTTTTTCTGGGGATTAATGACCGCGGTCAGTCCTCGTGGTGCCTGAGATCGTCGAGGATGGTCTCCAACGCGCGGATCACCTGCTTGCGGTCAGGCTCGGTCTCGGTACGGAACGACAACGACAGACTGAAGACGCGATCCGGGCTCTTGAAACGCAAAGTGAACGGTTTGATCTGGGGCGGCGGCGGTTCGGTCCCACCGGCCGCGGCTTCGGTGAGCTGCTGTCGGCGAAGCCGGACGGCCTCGCGATCAAAACTGTTGGTTTCGATCTCCTCAACCAGCTGGAGCATGGCTGCTTGGTTGGGCGCCTTCGATATTTCCAACAAAATGCCCTTGGCGATGATGTCGGCATGCCGACAGGCTTGGCGGACCGTTTCGGGCAGTTTGAGGATCTTGACGGTTTCGGTGACCGTCACCCGCGAACGGCCCACCGCCTCGGCGACCTGATCATGGGTGTAGCCGTACTTGTCGATGAGGGTCAGAAATCCCTCGGCCTCTTCAAACGGATTGAGATCCTGTCGCTGGAGATTCTCCACCAAGGCGATTTCCAGCGCGTGTTCGTCGCTCACCGTCAGCTCGATGCAGGGCACCTCAGCCAGGCCAACTTGCATGGCGGCGTGAAAGCGACGCTCGCCGGAAACAAGCTCGTAGCCGCCGTTTCTGCGGCGGACCAGGAGCGGCTCGAGAACGCCGTGTTTTTCGATGCTTGCCATGAGGTCGGAGAGGTCGCCAAGGGCGGTGCGAGGCTGGTCGTGGTTGCTCGTAATCGAGGCCACCTGGACCATCCGACCGATGCCCTCCCCCATCCGTTTCGCAAGCTCATCCACGAAGTGACGATCGTGGCGCATCTTCCGCTTCGAGGGTAGGCCAACCTTGGGTTTACTCTGATCCGACACGCTGGAGGACCTCCTCGCACAGTCGGTAGTACTCATAGGCGCCGCTGGACCGGGGCGCGTGATCGAAGATACTGAGT
Organism: uncultured Holophagae bacterium; assembly: GCA_963797055.1. Lineage (GTDB taxonomy): Bacteria > Acidobacteriota > Thermoanaerobaculia > Thermoanaerobaculales > Sulfomarinibacteraceae > FEB-10. The sequence goes on along the minus strand of CAWCOD010000010.1, from coordinate 200,796 downwards.
TGGTGGGCCGGCGCCTCTTCCAGTCGCACCGACTTGGTGATCAAGGTGTCGAATACCAGGGGTCCGAAGACGCTCTTGATCTCCTCGAGGACCTGTTTGGACAAAATGGTGCGACGGTCGAACATGGTGACCAGGATGCCGAGAAGCTGCAGCTCGGTATTGGGGCGCGCCTTGATCTTATCGATGGTCTCGAGGAGATCGTCGGTTCCTTCCAGGGCAAAATAAGACGACTGGATCGGCACCAGGACGTGAGTGGCAGCCACCAGGGCGTTGACAGTTGAAAGACCGAGGGTGGGCGGGGTGTCGATGATCACGGCGTCAAAATCCGCCTCCAGGCGTCCCAGGGCGTCATTGAGTCGATAGGGAGCATCCAACTCCCCCACCATGGAACCCTCGAGCTTGGCCATGGCGATCCGCGAGGGAGCCACCCAGAGGTGTTCGCGGTTGCCTTCGACGATGACGTCGCCCAAGGGCGTGGCGCCCGTCATGACCCCGTACATGTTGCCGTCGATCGTCCTGAGATCCACAAAGGACATGGTGGAGTTGGCCTGGGGATCGAGATCGATCAAAAGGGTATCCAGGCTTTTCTGGGCCAGACCGGCGGCAAGATTGATGGCCGTCGTGGTTTTCCCCACGCCGCCCTTTTGGTTCGTGATGGCGATGATCATCTCTTTGGGTCCTCCGGTCGAGCGACAACTATAGGGGCGTCTGCGAAAGGGTGTCAATTTTGGAGGTGTGATGGGGGTCGCAGATGAAAGATCCAAGATGCAAGATCCCCCACCCGCCCGGAGCAGCTTTGTGGCGCTTTGTCTCGCCTGCATTCGTGCGATAGGCGATTGCACCGTCGTTGAAAGTTGAAAGTTAAACGTTAACGTTCCCGCCCACCCTTCCGGAGTGTTCGAGGACGCGACGGGCAGGCGTGCCGTCCTCACGCGCGCCGCGAACGCGCTCACCCGGTGCCAGGCACCGTCGAAATCGCATCGGAGCACGAAATCGATACATCTGCGGCGGTGCCTGGCACCGACATGGAGATCGGAATACGAAGGTGGCTCCCTCGGGGAGCGCGGTGGGGATATGGGCGCATCGAAATCACCTTGCCGTACCGGAGCATCATTGTGGCGCACGCGTCTCGCCGGCAAAACGATGAACTCCAAAATTCTCAGTTCTAAATTCTCAATTCTGACTTCCCGCCCTTCCTCCCCTTCCCCGGGGCGGGCGGGGGAATTCAAAACTCAAAATTCAAAATTCAGATTTTTTTGTCCGTCGCGCAGCCGGGACGGCCGCTCCACAATGGGGCCCCGGGCGGGTGGGAATCTTCGTTCATCGATCAGAAGGGTTGGGCGGAAGATCTTGCATCTTGAATCTTGAATCTTGAATCCTGGATCTGGGTGGGTGGGCGGGCGGGCCCTACATCTCGTACTCGCCCAGATCCTCCGGCCGGAGTTTTTCCAAAATCGTCTTGACCGCCTCTTCCTTGTTGATCTCCCCCACCACTGCCTTGGCCAGCACCTCGGGATCCACATAGACGTCGGCCGAGGTTCGGAGGGCCACGGCAAGGGCGTCGGACGGCCTGGAGTCCACGTCGCGAATCTCGCCGTCAGCCCCGACCAGCCGGATGGAGGCCAGGAACACGCTATCCGCCAGGGTGTGAATGTGAACCCGGTCGATGGAGCAGCCTGTGGCGTCCAGCAGGGATCGGATCAGATCGTGGGTCATGGGCCGCGGGGTCTTGACCTCCTCGAGCACCAGGGCGATGGCATTGGCCTCGCACACGCCGATCCAGATCGGCAGAAAGGCATTCTTTTCGGGTTGCTCGAGGATCACGACGGGCATGTTGCTGACCGGATCCATGACAAGGGCCCGAATGTTCATCTTGACCGGCGTACGACTCTTCTCGGAATCCGTCATAGTCACAATGTGTCCGTCGCGCGCGACCTTGTCAAGACGTCTGGCGGATCGGCAACGGGTCCAAACCCGGCCTCGCACCGGCGCGTTCACCCACCAGCGAGTGGGCGTTGGCTCGCAGAATCTCGACCTCGACCACATCTCCCACGGTTTCGGCTCCGGTCTTCGGGAAGTTCACCACCCGGTTGTCCTCTCCCCTCCCCTGCCAGGCATCGGTGTTGCGCCGACTCTCGCCGTCGATGAGCACCGGCACGGCCGTTCCAAGCAACTCCAGATTGAGCTCTTTGGAAATCCGATCCGACAGATCGAAGAGACGGTGGAGTCGCGTCTTCTTGTCGATCTCGCTGACTTTTCCACCGTAACGGGCCGCCGGGGTCTTTGGACGAGGCGAGAAGGCGAAAGCAAAGACCTGGCCGAAACGGGCCTCCTCGATCAGATTCAGCGTCAACTGGAAGTCCTCCTCGGTCTCTCCGGGAAAGCCGACGATGGCGTCGGTGGACAGATTGATGTCGGGAACGCTGGCTCGGATCCGCGCCAGAAGATCCAGATACTCCTCCCGGGTGTAGCGGCGGTGCATCCGCTTCAGCACCGCGTTGGAGCCCGACTGGACTGGCAGATGGAGATAGCGGGACACCTTGGGGTGGCGCGCCAACACCTCGATGAGCCCATCGTCGAAATGGCGAGGATGGGAGGTGATGAACCGAACCCTCTCCAGGCCGTCCACGGCCGCCACCGCCTCCAGAAGATCGGCAAAGGGCGCACCGGTGGCTGGGCACCGGTATGCGTTGATGGTCTGACCAAGCAACTCCACTTCCTTCAAGCCCTCGTTCGCCAGACGACGAACCTCGGTCAGCACATCGTCAACCGTCCTACTGACCTCGCGGCCACGGGTGTAGGGCACGATGCAGAAGGTGCAAAACTCGTTGCAGCCCTCGACAACGGTAACCATACCGCGGGTCGAACTGGTGCGGAAGATCGTCCGGTGGCCGAAGTCCCGCTCGCTGTCAAACCCGGTGAGCACTGTGGTGCCGCCCTGTTGGACAACTCTCAGGGCCTCGTCCAGGCGCTCCACCTGGCCCGGTCCGAGGACGAAGCCAACGGCCTTCGACCGGCGCATGAGTTGCTGCCCCTCCTGCTCGGCCACACACCCGCAGACCCCGATCACCGGCGGCCTTTCGAACAGGGCCAACTCGCCGATCCTGCTGACGAGCTTGTGGACCGGCTTGTCCCGCACCGAACAGGTATTGAGCAGCACGAGATCCGCCTCGGACGCAGCCTGGGCAGGCTCGAGACCCTGCTCGCGCAGCTGGCCCTCGAGGTGTTCGCTGTCGTGATGGTTCATCTGACAGCCCCAGGTTTCGATGAAATAGGATCTCATTCGCTCTCCCAAGCTCACAGGGGCGGGATTATAGCGCAACGCTCCACCCGCCCACCCGCCCGGCTCGTTCGAACGCGCGTTGACCTAGCGTGCCGTCCTCACGCGCGCCGCGAAAGCGCGGGCCGGTGGCCAGGCACCGTCGAAATCGCATCGGAGCACGAGATCGGAACATCTTCGTCGGTGCCTGGAACCGACATGCGTATCCGTTGCGCGCCACCCGAGCCCGCGCGTCACAGGAGTTTTCGAAACTCCTCTGGTGTCAATCCCGCGTCGCGTACGATTCCACCCATGGTGAAAGCGTTGACCGGGTTGTGGCGGGGTATGGTGAGAATTCGAGTGTCGTTGGTCATAACGATGTGCTTGCCCTGACGAGCGATTCGGAATCCTGCCTTCCTGAACGCGCGCACGGCGTCGAGATGGTTGACTCCGGGGATGCGAGGCACGATTAGACTGCGATTTCGATTTCGTGAACCGTTGCCCCTTCGAGGAGCTCTCCCACGACCTCGAGGTACTCACGGATGGCGATTTCGATGTTGGCCAGAGCCTCCTGTTCGGAATCGCCTTGAGACCAGCAGCCCGGCAAGCCAGGTACGGAGACGGCAAACCCGTCGTCATCTGGATGTACGGCCACCTTGTATTTCATGGAGGAGCCTCCGTGTCTATTCTACCGCCATCCCGCCCGGTGTAGATAGTGTAGAAGGTGTGGAGAGAGGGCGACCCGAGACCCCGCCCGTTACCTTCACCTTGAACGGCCCCTCACCCACCGCCTTGCGCTGCGAACGGCCCGGACCTATCTTGGTATCAAGAGGAGCACCGCATGAAAACCAAGATCGAATTGGCCCGTCTCGTGACGGCCCTTGTTATTGCTGGGTGGGTTCTCACCGTTCCGGCGATCACGCAGGAGTGCCCCGAGCCCGTAGGACGGTGGCCGTACGGCCCGGCCTGGGCAGTCGCGGTATCAGGGGATTACGCGTTCTTCGGCAGCGGCATGGTTCTGACAGTCGCCGAGGTTTCGGACCCAGCCGCGTTCCTGGTCGTCGGTGAAGTTGCCCTGCACGATGTCCCAATGGGCGTGGCCGTCACCGGAAGTTACGCGTACGTCGCGAACGGCTCGGCCGGCCTGCGGATTATCGACGTGTCCACGCCGGCGAGCCCAATCGAAGTGGGCTTCTCCGAGACCCCAGGGGCCGCCAATGGAGTGGCCGTCGCCGGCAGCTACGCCTACGTCGCAGGTGGCTCATCTGGCCTACGGATCATCGACGTGTCCACGCCGGCGAGGCCGATCGAGGTGGGGTTTGTCGACACCCCCGGGAACGCCTCCGCAGTGGCCATCGCCGGCAGCTACGCCTACATCGCGGATGGCTACGGCGGCCTGCGTGTGATTGACGTCTCGACGCCCGCAAGCCCGTTCGAGGTGGGTTTCGTCGACACCCCAGGAGGCGTATGGGATGTTGCCCTCGCCGGCAACTACGTCTATGTCGCGAGCGATCTTGACGGCCTGCGGGTGATTGACGTCTCGATGCCCTCGAACCCAATCGAGGTTGGATTTTACGACACTCCCGGGTTTGCCTGGGACGTGGCCGTTTCCGGCGACCTTGCTTATGTTGCGGATGACTATTCCGGTCTGAGGGTGATCGATGTATCCACGCCCGCGAACCCCATCGAAGTGAGTTCTGTCAATACTCCGGCGGCCGCCTGGGGCCTCGCCGTCTCCGAGTCCTACATCTATGTAACAGACGAGACCGGACTCGGGGTGATCGACGTCTCCACGCCCACGAACCCCGTCGAGGCCGGCTTCTTCCCCACCCGGGGATACGCCAGAAACGTGGCCGTCACCGACAGCTATGCCTTCATCGCGGCAAACCCCTCCGGCCTGCGGATTATCGATGTCTCGAATCCCGTCAGCCCTATCGAGGTTGGCTTCTTCGACACCGAGGGGCGCGCCTCCGGAGTGGCGGTCTCGGGCACCCATGCCCTCGTCGCGGACTACGATGACGGTCTGCGGGTGATCGACGTCTCCGCGCCCGACAATCCCATCGAGGTGGGTTTCATCGGCACCCCGGGGGACGCGCTGGGCGTGGCCGTTGACGGAAGCTACGCCTTCGTCGCCGACGGCGATTCAGGCCTGCGGGTGATCGATGTCGCGACCCCGGCGAACCCCATCGAGGTGGGTTTCATCGGCACCCCGGGGGACGCGCTGGGCGTGGCCGTCACCGACGGCTACGCCTTCGTGGCGGACAAGCGGGCTGGTCTACGCGTGATCGATGTCTCCAACCCCGCGAGCCCTGTTGAGGTGGGGTTCATCGAGAACTTGGATGTCTGGGGATACGCAAACGGGGTGGCCGTCGCCGGCAGCTACGTCTACGTCGCGACCGGCGGCCCCGGCGGGCTGCGGATCATCGACGTGAGCACGCCCTCCTCACCGATCGAGGTTGGATTCAGCGAAAGGCCAGGGAATGCCCTGGGCGTCGCGGCGTCCGGGAACAGAGCATACGTGGGGATGGGGGCTTTGCAGGTGCTTGATGTCAGCTCCCCGCCCTCACCCATGGAAGTGGGACTCTACGCCACGCCGGGGGGAGCCCGGGGTGTCGCGGTATCCGGGGAACTCGTCTATGTGGCCGAAGGGTGGGGCGGCTTGGAGATCTTCAACGTCTCGGGCTGCCGGAGATTCGTTCCCGGCCACAGCGGAACCCCTGGTGATCCAGGTTGGCCGCCTGCGGAAGAGTGACCATTGATCTCCTGGTAGGAGTTTGAAAAGTCCTCCGCGCTTCCCGTTTCTCATCAAGGAGGGCCGGTGGGGGTTTCTTCACTATTTACTTTTCCCAGCGCGCCCATCTCCCCGGAGCGCTCCCCGAGGTTGCCCGGTATGACGTTGTGCGACCCCTGGGGATAGAAATCTCTCGTCAACATCAACCGCACAACGTCAAACCCGGCACGCCCGATCAACGCCCCAACTCGCTCCGGGAGGGTGGGTGGGAACTTTCAACTTTCGACTTTCGGATTGGCCGGGTTGAGCGGTGGTTTCCGAATTTCGAATCTCGAATTTCGAATTTTCCGGGTGGGCTGCCCTTTGCTCCCTCCCTCAGTCCAGAACCTTCACCCCATTGGCGGGGGTCGACTCCTCCTCGCGCGGCTTGGGAGTCGGCTTCTCCATGCCCCGGAACCACCCGGGTTGGGCACCGTCCTTGCGCGCCTCGGTGCGGATCTGACCGAGGCGCTCCTCTTCTTCCTTGAGCTGCCCCTCGAGCCTCTCGCTGCGGGCGAGAGCTTCGTCGAGCTTGACCTTGATCACACCGTCACGGTACGCGGGATCGTCCCAAGCATAGAAGTCGCGCCACAGACCCGGAATCTCGTAGTCGAGAATCCCGATCTGCTCCTCGATGGACCCGACGAGGTTCAACTGTTGCTCGTAGCGTTTCTGCCAGTAGCGCTTCCTGTCGTCCTTCGCGATCTGCGGTGCATCGGCAACGCCATCCTGCACCGTCTTGGTGTTGGATCCGGCGTTCTTGTGGACAGGGCGTTGGCCGGGCTTGGACGATGAGGATCCGCTGGGAGTCGTCAGACGGCCCTTCTCGGCATACTCCGCGAGATTCTCGTTGGAGATTACGATGGGTGTTTTCTTTGCCGCTGGGGTGGGTGTGGGCTCCGCCCCACGCGCCGGTCCGGCCGCGAGTATCGCCGTCACCAGAATGGCTGTTGCGGGCAGACTCACTCGTAGGATCTTCATGGTCCAACCTCCCGACCCGTCATGGGTCGCTCGTCCCGGCGCGCCCGTAGCGGTCTTCCAGGCGCACCACATCATCCAGTTCCGGAGTCGACACTTCGAGCAGGTTACAGTCCGACACGGCCGTCATGCGGTGCAGCGTTCCGGGGGTAATGTGAAAGACCGCCCCGGCCTCAAGCCGTTCCGCGTTCATGTTCTCCATGTCGGGTCCGGTCAAAAACTCCACGATTCCGTCCAACACCCTGAGCGTCTCTTCTTTGTGCTCGTGATACTGGAGACTGAGGGACTCGCCCCGGCGAACGAAGAGGATCTTGCCCACATAGCGATCGGTCACCGCGAAGATCTCCTCGTGCCCCCAAGGTTTGTCGACGAATCGAGCCTCAGTGATTCCCATACCACCACCTATACACGAATCTTGGTCTTTGCGAGTGTGATTGCCAGGCGTTCGAGGAGGAACTCCTCCACCGCGCGAGCGGTCACCATCTTGAGCGCCTGCCGCGCCAGATGCACGGTTTCCCGGTACGAGACCTGGCGGATCAGTGCCCGCACCACCGGCACCGCCTGGGGGTTCATGCTGAACCGTTTGAGTCCGAGACCCACCAGAATCGGCACCATCAGGGGGTCCGCCGCCATCTCACCGCACATGGTGACCGCTACGCCTTCGGCCTTGCCAGCTGCCAGCACGCCCGCGATGAGCCTCAGGACCGCCGGGTTGGTCGGCCGGTAGAGGTACGCGACCTTCTCGTTGGACCGGTCCACCGCCAGCGAGTACTGGATCAAATCGTTGGTCCCGATGGACAGAAAATCCGCCTCGCACGCCAGCTCTCGAGCCAATACCGCCGACGACGGCACCTCCACCATCGCACCCAATGGAATGTCGTCGGGCACCTCGTGACCGGCCTCGCGCAACTCCGACCGGATCTTACGGACCAGCAGTCTGGCAATACGAAACTCCTCGATGCCCGAAATGAGCGGAAAGAGGATCCTGATCTGTCCCACCGGATATTCGCCGGCGAGCCGCAGCAGTGCCCTGAGCTGGGTTCTGAAGAACTCCGGCTGAGAGAAGCACAGGCGGATGCCCCGCAGGCCCAGCACGGGGTTGGCCTCGGTGGAACCGATCACCTCACGAGCCAGCTTTTTGCCACCGAGATCAAAGGTCCTGATGGTCACCTGGCGGTCGGCCATGGCGGTCACCAGTTCCCGATAAACAGCAAGGTGATCGTCTTCCGAGGGCAGTGCCGGGCTCATCTTCATGTACAGAAACTCGGAGCGATACAGTCCGATCCCTGCCACGTTGCAGTCCAACGCGCTGTCGATCTCCATCGGGAGGTCGATGTTTGCCAGCAGGTCGATGGGATGCCCATCACGGGTGACCGTGGGCGCGACCCGCATTTGCGCCAGATGGGCGTGGTACTCGCGGTACTCCGTCTGGCGGGACTCGTACTCGCTGATCTCGGCCGGGTTGGGATCGAAGAGGATCTTGCCCTCAAAGGCATCCAGCGCGATCTTCCGGGAGAGTTTCGCCATCTGACACACGCCGTGGGCGCCCACGATCACAGGAATACCCAGCGAACGGGCAATGATGGTGGTGTGAGCGGTGGGCCCCCCCATCTCCAAAGCGAATCCCAACACCTTGTCGAGCGGGAGCTGAACCGCGGTGGACGGAGGGAGGTCGTCGGCCACCAGAATCACCGGTCGGTCAAGGGCCTCGAGTTCCCCCAGATCAAGCCCGTGGAGGGCATTCAGAATCTGGGTCGCCACATCGAGGACATCCAGCTTGCGATCCGCGAGGTGGGCGTCTGGGAGAGCTTCGAACCGCTTCACGAGATCTGCCACAACCTGATCCAAAGCCCACTCGGCATTGACCAGTTCATCCCGGATGATCTTTTCGATGGGTTTGAGAAAGGACGGATCGGACGCGATCAGCTGATGCGCCTCGAAGATCCCCGCGTACTCCTCCCCCATCTGCTTGGAAGCTCGGGCCCGATTCTGGCTGATGGCCTCCACCGTGCTGTCCACCGCCTGTCGAAACCGCTCGATCTCGGTATCGACCTCACTGGTTGGCAGCGCGATGCGGACCGTCGAGATGGGCAAACTCTCGTGAACCACCGGCTCGCCGATGGCGATTCCCGGGCTGACGCCCATGCCCGAAAGCGAGCCTTGGCTCATTCACCCTCCCCGAACTTGTCTTCGAAAAGAGCCACAACCGCCTCCACCGCTTTGGCTTCGTCCGCGCCGTCGGCCCGCACCGTCAACGGCGTCCCCTTGGTGGCGGCGAGGGTGAGCAACCCCAGAATGGACTTGGCATTGACCTCCTCTTCGCCGGTGCCGATAAAGATATCCGCGGAGTAACTGTTCGCGGTGTGCACCAATTTGGCAGCGGCACGAGCGTGCAACCCGAGCCGATTCGTGATCTCCACCTGCGCCTGCTTCATTCCTTGCGACTCCTGTACATTCTCGAGCGGTCCGCGAGCCCGGCCGCCGCAGCCCCGTCGCTAACGAGGCTCTCCTATTTTAGCCTGTTGTGTGTCAACTGGCCCGCGCGTTGCGGGACCTCAAGAACTCACCGGCGACGCGGATGCTCTTCTGGCCTGCGACGGTGAGTCGATCCGCGACCACGGACAGCTGCAGATCCTGGTCCCTGATGGAGGCGAGTTTGACCAGCATCGGGAGATTGACCCCGGTGACGATCTCGACCCGGTTGGGAACGAGGAACGGCAGCGCCAGGTTGGTGGCGGTACCCCCGAACATATCGGTCAGGATCAGCACGCCGTCGCCCTGGTCGAGTTCCCGCAGCCGCCGTTTCAGGAGGGCGCTGGCGTCGTCAAAGTCCACGTCCCAGGGCAACGCCAACGCAACTGTTTCCTGGTCGAGGTGGGGATCGATCGTCCGTGCCGCATCCAGTAAGGCCACGGCAAGATCGCCATGGGTCAACACCAGCACAGGAATCATGAGTACCTCCACCGGTCCTTGTCGCGATGGTGCACCACCACGTTGTATCCCGCATTCTTCACCACATCGGCGATGCGATTCGCCGACCAGACCGACCGATGCCTCCCACCCGTGCAGCCCGTGGCGATAGTGACCTCCGACTTGAGCTCGTTTCCGTACTGTGGCAGGAGGTAGAGTATCAGGTCCTCGAGACGGGCCATGGCTTGGGTCACATCGTCCCGCGCTTCAAACCAATCAGAGACCGGTTTGTCATCTCCGGACAGCGATCGCAGTGCGTGTTCGAAATACGGGTTGGGCATGAAGCGGACGTCAAAAACAAGACTCGCGGTGGTCGGAACGCCCTGCAGATACGAGAAACTCTGACAGGTGACCGTCATCCGTTTCTCCGCCGCCGAGCTGCCGGCCAGCGAGAGAATCTGGCGTTTGAGGTCGTGCGGCGTCAACTGGGTGGTGTCGATGATCAGGTCCGCCAGATCGCGGACCTCAACGAGTGAATCCCGCTCGTCGGCGATCGCCTCCTCCAAGCTGCGGTCCCGGAGCGGATGGGGACGGCGGGCGATGGAGAAGCGGCGCATCAGCACCACCGGTGAGGCTTCGACAAAGACGACCCGCAGGGTTGGCGATATCGACAGGATCTCTTCCAAAATCTGCGGAAACTCTTCGATCAGGCCGCGGGTGCGGACGTCCACCACGACCACCAGCCGTTCGAGATCGATGTCCGATGTTTCAAAGAGCCTCGGCACGAGTTCCAACGGGATGTTGTCGACGCAGAGATATCCCAGATCTTCGAGGCTCCTGCTCAGCACGGATTTGCCGGATCCGGACAGGCCGGTGATGACGAACGGTCCGCTGAACTGTTCCTCGGTCATCCGTCCCCTCCGTCGTCTCCCCCACTTTTCGCGGCCACCAGATTGATCCCGTCCAGGAACTCCCGCTCGTCCTGAATGCCGCGCTGGGCCAGCATGCACTTTCGCACAGCGGTCTCCACCATGATCGCCAGATCCCGGCCGGGCGCCACCACCATCGTGTAGCGCGGCACCTCGATGCCCAGGATATTTTCGGTGGATACCCACGACTCCGGGTTTTGCATCATCTGTTCCCGCCACTTCTGCTCGAGCTTCTTGGAGTCAGGGCTCAGCTTCATCAGGCGGATCACCAGCGACACCGAGATCGACGGCGATGTCGCCGTCATTCCGAAATGGTTGCGGACGTCGATGATTCCCACCCCGCGCAGCTCGAGATAGTGTTCGAGCATCTCGTGCGACGTGCCCACGAGCCCCAATGCGTGGTTTCTTCTGATCACAACGATGTCGTCGGCCACCAACCGATGACCCCGATACACGAGTTCGAGCGCGCATTCGCTCTTGCCGATGCCCGCATCCCCCAGGATCAACGTACCCAGGGAAAACACATCCACCAGCACCCCATGTACCTGAACCCGCGGCGCCAGCTCGTCTTCCAGGAAAGCCGACAGATCTTCGATGAGATCGGAGGTCCGCATGTCGGTGACGAGGCAAGGAACCCCGACATCGTTGCAACTGTCGAGCACGGCTTGCGGTGGACGGAGGCCCTTGGCCGACACGATGCAGGGCACGTCGAGATTGACCAGCGTACGAAGTCGATCCGCCCCGTCCTTCTCGTCGAGAGTGGCAATGTAATCGTACTCGGACTCTCCCAGAATCTGGAGCCGGCCAGGCTTGACGTAAGGCGTGTAGCCGGCGAGGGCCAGACCCGGTTTCTGGATTCTCGGGTTGGAGATCAACCGCTCGTCCAAACCGTTTCCACCCGCAATGACCTGGAGACCGAGATTCGTCAACCGCTCGCTTTCCAACAGCTTTCTGACCGCGAGCGTCCTGTCGATTCTCACAGACCCTCCGCCTCCGCAGCCGTTTTGATTGTGGCGACAATTTCATCGGGATCCCGAGCCGACATCAGCCGTTCGCGCAGATCCTCTCTCTTCAAAATGCGAGCGATCTGGGACAGCACTTGGAGATGAGCCGCCGGTTGATCCGGTGGGGAAAGGACCGAGAAGAAGAACCGCACCGGCTCGTTGCTGACGCCACCGAATTCCACCGGATCCTTGAACCGGACCAGTGAAACCACCAGTCGGTCCAACCCGTCGATCTTGCAGTGAGGAATGGCAAAGCCACTTCCCACCGAGGTCGAACCGAGCCGCTCCCGCTCCACCAGCGCCTTGACGATGGTCTCGGTCTCGATCCCGATCTCGTCCGCGACGCTCGCCGCGGCCTCGTGAAGAGCCAGCACGGGGTCGCGGGCTTGCACGTCGAGGTGGACATGCTCGCTTGTGACGATCTCATGAAATTTCATTAGAGCTCGGGCGTGATCAGGCCCAGGTTGTTGTCCGGACGACGATAGATGACATTCACCTTGTCATTGGCCGAATTCCGGAAAACGAAGAAATCCTCGGTGGATTCCTCGAGCTGCATCACGGCTTCTTCGATGCTCATGGGTTTGATGGGGATGGAGCTTTGCTCCACGATACGCGGTTCCCCGGTCGCCGCCGACTCGGACTCTATGACGTCCACGTTCCAACCGGGCTCCACTCGAGCCGGTCGTCCCTTGTGGTCCTTGAGCCGAGTCTTGGCTCGCCGCGCCTGGATCTCGAGCTTGTCGATGGCGTCGTGGATGGCGGTTGTCAGGTCTTTATTCTGGCTGGTGGACTTGATATCGAAGTCCTTCCCCTTGACAAAGAGGTCGGCGACATAGAGGTGCCGCTCCTGTGAGATCTCGACCCGCACGTCGATGATATCGTTAAAGTACTTCTTGATCTTGGTCAGCTTTTTCTCGGCCAGCTCGCGCACCTGAGTATTGAGTGTGACTTTGCGGGCGACATAGTCGATTTTCATAATCCACTCCTGTGTCAGAACACTTTCTTGCGCTTGTCCGATGATGGGATAAACAGCTCCTCACGGTACTTGGCGACGGTGCGTCGCGCAAGTCGGATTCCCTCCCGTTGCAGCAAGCGCATGATCTTGGAATCCGACAGCGGTCTGGCCGGGTCCTCGGCCTCGATCACCTTGCGAATCCTCTCCTTGACCACCAACGACGAGACATTCTCACCCCGCGCCGAATCCACTCCCGAATGGAAGAAGAACTTCATGGGAAATAGACCCCGCGGTGTGTACATGTATTTGTTGCTGACGACCCGCGAGATCGTGGATTCGTGCATGCCGATATCTTCGGCCACCTGCCGCAGAACCATGGGCCGGAGCTGCTCTATTCCGCGATCCAGAAACTCACGCTGAAAGGAGACGATGCTGTTGGCCACTTTGAAGATGGTGCGCTGACGCTGGTCAATGCTCTTCATCAACCACACGGCGTTGCGCATCTTCTCTCGAAGGTAGTTCCCCACCTGTGGGTCCACCGCACCACCTTCAAGCATCCGGGCGTATCTCGAGTTGATCCTCAGCTTCGGCAAGCCATCGTCGTTGAGGGTGATCGTGTACTCGCCGTCGACCTTCCGCACGTAGACGTCGGGCTCGATGTACTGGTTTCGATCCTGGTTGAAGGCGCGTCCGGGCTTGGGTTCGAGCCGGTGGATGACGTCCAGCACCGACCTGAACTCCTCCACCTCGCATCCGATGGAAGTCGCCAGCTTCTCCCAACGTTGGTGGAGCAGATCGTCCCAATGCTCGTCGATCACCAACCTCACCCGCTGCAGCAGATCAGCGTCCTCGTCTTCGCCGGTCTCGACGACGAGCTGATCGATCTGAGCCACAAGACACTCCTGGAGAGTCCGCGACGCGGTACCGGGCGGATCGAATGACCGGACGATGGTCACCGCCTGTGCTACTTCCTCCTCGGCAGCGCCGGTGGCCAAGACGATCTCCTCGTCGCTCGCGCGGAGGAAGCCGTCCTCGTCCAGGTTTCCTATCACGAACTCGCAGATCTTGATCAGGGCCGTTGGACAGTCGAACATCCGCAGTTGCCAGAGGAGGTGATCGGCCAGCCCCGGGGAGGCCGAAACCACGTTTTCCAGCGGCACGTCATTGTCGCTGCTGTAGCTGGTAAGCGACGGGCCTTCGCTCCTGCCGTCGGCGAGGTAGTCGGCAAAAAACGCCTCCACGTCGATGTCCTGGTAGGTCTCCTCCTCGCTGGGAAGTGCGTCGTCGTCCGCCGAGGCTGGTGCGGCGGCATCCTCCGCCGGTTCCTCTGCGGTCGGCTGCTCCGTGTTCGCCTCTGCCCCATCGTCGCTGCTTTGAGCGCTCTCCTCGGGCTGGTCCTCCACATCCAGGACCGGATTTTCAAGGATCTCCTCGGACAGGGCCTCCTCCAGTTCAAGACGCGACAGTTGCAGCAGTTTGATGGCCTGCTGCAGCGAAGGCGTCATGACCAGACGCTGTGCGAGTTTCAGCCTGAGCTTTTGTTCAAGTGCCATATGCGTGAATTCTCATCGTCAAACGGGACCCACCGTGCGGGCGCGACGAACGCGAAACGTCACAACTGAAACTCGTCTCCGAGGTAGATTCGCCGGACGTCCGCGTTCTCGGAAAGGCCAATCGGGTCTCCCGTAGCAAATATCTTGCCGTCTTTGATTATATAGGCCCGATCGGTGATCTTCAATGTCTCTCGCACGTTGTGATCTGTAATTAAAACACCTATTCCCAATGATTTCAGGTGTCGGATGATCCGTTGGAGATCAATCACAGCGATAGGATCGATGCCGGCGAACGGCTCGTCGAGGAGGATGAACGTCGGCTCGATGGCCAGGGCCCGAGCCACTTCCAGCCGCCTCCGCTCGCCACCCGACAGGGTCTCGGCACGCTGGTCACGCAGATCGGAGAGTCCAAAATCCATCAGCAGGCTGTCGATCCGTTCGTGGGCGTCGTGCGAGTCCACGCCAAGTGCTTCCAGGATCATCCATATGTTGTCCTGGACACTCAACCGCTTGAACGCGCTCGGCTCCTGCGCGAGGTAGGCGATGCCGCCGCGAGCCCGCCGGTACATGGGCCATTCGGTGATCTCGCGGTCGCCGAGGGTCACTGTGCCGCCGTCAGGCTCAACCAGTCCGACCATCATGTAAAAGGAGGTGGTCTTGCCTGCGCCGTTGGGCCCCAGAAGACCCACGATCTCACCGGGCGAGACGGTCAAGGACACGCCGTCAACAACCCGCCGCCCCCGGTACGACTTGCGGAGACCCTCGGCAACCAGATCCAGTGCTTTCGGGCTCAGTGCTCCTCCTCCGGGTAGTAGATGGTCTCGGTGCCGCCAGCGACGGTGACACTACCATCGGCCTGATTCCAGGTCAACGACTCGCTCGACACCGAAGTCCCGGTGGCATCGGTGAGTACGACCGGTGATCCGGTGGCCACGACGGTGCCGGCGGCGACATTTCGAGTGGCGCGTTGGGCGGACATGGTCCGGCCGGTGCTCAGCTCTTCCAGATTCACCTCGCCCACTGCATCGATCTCAGTAATCTGGTTGGTGTCGTCGAATGCCGCGCTCAGCTCGGTTGCCGACAGGACATACTCCGCATCACTGTACCGAACGTTCCCCTTGAAAGTCGCCGTCTGGCCGGGGCGGTCATAACGCAGGGACCGCGATACGACGACCATGTCCTCCACGGATCCCGGCTCGGACCCGAGCTGTTCCACGGGGATTGTGGCGCGGACGTGGCCCGATGCCTCCACCACCTCCACCGACTGGTGATACGAAATGTCGTCGGCGATGAGCAGCCGCTGACCCTGCCAGACTCTGGCGCCACCGCTCAGACGATAGCTCTCCCCGTTACCGATCACGTCGAGGATCTTCGAGGCGAAGTGCATGGGCATGCTGTCGTTTTCATCGTCGGCCCCGAAAACCGCCGCGTCCTGGAGCTGTCCCTGGACATTGCCCCGCGCCTCGATCCGCCCCTCTCGGTCAAAGATCTGGATCTGATCACAGGTGATCCGACCTTGGTCCGAGGTGATCACGGCCCGTTCGGGACCGCTGGGATCACCGTGCAACATCGTCACTCCCGAGCCCGACGACATCCGTGCCCGATATCCCTTGGCGACCAGGCCCTCGCCGCTGATGATCACGTCCCTGTCGAGTTCCATGTCTGTGGCCTGTCCGTTGGTGAACCAGACCCTTGCCGTCCGTCCTTCGGCATGCCTCGGATCTCCTTCGTGCGGAATCTCACTGATACAGCACCCCTGTTCGGCGCGCAGGTTGAGCAACCCGTCGGGCGATATGACACCGCGAAGTTGTCGGGTTTCGATACGACGCTCGTAGAATCCGCCGCCAAAGAACAGGGCGACCGAAATCCACCTGTCCGATGAGTTGGCGAGGACCTGCCAGTTTCCACTGCCGTCCCGGGTGGCCACCACTCGCTCGGTCCACGCCTCCACCGCGCCCCCATCCGCGTTGCCAGGATGAAAGGCGTCCACCCCGTTACGAAGTTCGATCCGCGTTGGAGCTCCGTCGGTATCATCGAGGTCCACCACCGCTTCGGGGGCCTCGACCCACGCCCCGCCCTGGACCACCCGACACCCCGATGGGAAGACCACCTTTGCATCGTCACGGCGGTAGACGATTTCCGGAGCGAAGAGGGAGGTGCCGCCCGACGTCAAAATCGCCCGGTCGGTGAGCACCACCCGGTTGTCGCCCAAGGAGTACGCGGCGCGGCCCGCCTCCGCGACGGTGGCTCCGTTCATGAAAACGACGTGGGAGTCGGTGACGAAACGTCTCGAGCTGGCTTCGAAATGGCCCGACTCCGTGGTGATACTGGCGCCGCTCGGAAAGGTGACGGTGACCGGCCCCCTGAGCTCGGCATCTCGGGTTTCGATATTGAAGCTCGCTCCATCGGCGGTCACCACCGGACCGGGCCGACCCTCTTCGTAGAGCTGGAGTTGAACGCCCTCGATGTCGTGCCAACCGGAAGTCTTGCCCAGGGTTCGAATCGACCGGAGCGCAAATATGGCCTGACCCGCCACACTCTCCACGTACTCGAAACCCGTGTAGCGTGCGATGGCAGGGTCGTCGCGGTTCCCCTGGAGTTCGGGAACGACGGTTCCCTCTGACGATCGGGACATCCGCCGCGACCGCTGCACACCCATCGCCACCAGCGCGGCCACCGTGATGACAATCAGCGCTGTGGAGCCGTGGCGGATCCACCTGCGGGCCGTTGGGGTCATGTTGGGCTCCTGGGTGTCGGTGCACGAGGTCCCGGGACTGGGTCCATGTGCGAGATTACCCCATCCACTACCTGTCAGTGAACTCACCCATGGCGCGGAACTTCTTGTAGCGGCGCGCCAGCAACGGCTCGGGGCGAACCTTGCGGAGCTGCTTCAGGTTGCGGCGGATCGCTGCCGAAATGGTGCTTGCTGTTGCACCCGGGTCCATATGGGCGCCTCCCGGAGGCTCCGGCAGGACTTCGTCCACAACGCCCAGCCCCTTCAGATCGGATGCGGTCATCCGCAACGCCGCGGCAGCATCTTCGGCTCGTGCCTGGTCCTTCCACAGAATCGCGGCGCATCCCTCCGGAGAGATCACCGAGTAGACCGCGTTCTCCATCATCAAAATCCGATCGCCCACCCCGAGGGCCAGCGCGCCACCTGAACCACCCTCGCCGGTGACAACGATAATGATGGGCACCGGCAGTCGGGCCATCTCCACCAGGTTATTGGCGATGGCTTCCGCCTGCCCCCGTTCCTCGGCGTGGATGCCGGGATACGCCCCGGGCGTGTCAATGAAACAGATCACCGGGCGCTTGAACCGGGCAGCCAGATGCATGATCCGCAACGCTTTGCGGTATCCCTCGGGACGGGGCATGCCGAAGTTGCGGCGCAGCTTCTCGGCCGTATCTCGGCCCTTCTGGTGACCCATCACCGCCACCGGCTCGCCGTCGAAAAAGGCAAAACCCGCCACGATCGCGGGGTCATCTGCGAATCGCCGGTCACCGTGCATCTCCAGGAAATTGGTGAAGATCGCGTGGATGTAGGCCAGAGTGTACGGACGATCCGGGTGACGCGCGATCTGACAACGCTGCCAGGCTGTCAGATCGGAAAACACCGTGTCGATCGCCACCTCCAACTCGCCCCGCGCCTCTTTGAGCCGCGCGGCGACCTTTCGGTCCGACCCGGCAACCGACTCGAGCTCGGCGATTTCATCGCGAAGTCGTTCGATGGGCTCGAGAAATGGAATGGTCGGTGACGCCATGGGCGGTGACTCTACCAGACGGTCTGACGCAGGGTCAATTGTCAGATCCGTGAGCCACCCTGCGAATCAGCGGCGGAAGATAGTCCGATGGAGCCTCGAAACCAAGCAGCAGCAGCACCGAGGCCGCGATGTTGCCGAGCCCGGCAGCGGAAACCTCAGGATTCTCCTCGAAGAGATTTGCATCGTTGCCGGTCAGAAGCCAGGGGACGGGATTCAGGGTATGGCTGGTCTTGACCACCGGTTCGCCGTCCGGGCGCCGCCTTACCTCCTCAGTCGCGCGATCAACCTCCCACATCATGTCCAGGTTGCCGTGGTCTGCGGTGACAATGAGGACTCCGCCGGCGGCATCCACCGCTTCGGCAATCCGGCCGACACACCTGTCCACCTCCTCCATGGCCGCAACGGCCGCCTCCAATACACCTGTGTGACCCACCATGTCGCCGTTGGCGAAGTTGACTCGCAGAAATCGGTGCCGTCCCTCTGCCAGCCGGTCCACAACCACCTGGCATACCTCCGCGGCCTTCATGGCCGGCGCGGTCTCGAAGGGCACGTCATCCGAGGGGATCTCTACCCATTCTTCCTTCTGGCGATCAAAAGGTTCGGAGTTATTGCCGTTCCAGAAATAGGTCACGTGGCCGAATTTCTGGGTCTCTGCGATCGCCAGCTGAGAGACGCCGTTGTGCACTAGATACTCGGAGACCGTGCGGGAAATGGCGGGCGGGCTGACCAGGAATTGTCGAGGAATTCTCAAATCCCCGTCGTACTCCATCATCCCGGCAAACTCCACCTGCGGGAATCGGCCGCGATCGAATTCATCAAAATCCGGCTCGGAGAAGGCACGAGAGATCTCGATCCCGCGATCACCTCGAAAATTGAAAAAGACAACCGAGTCGCCGTCGAGAATCCTGCCGATGGGTTCGCCATCCTCGTCGGTGATCACGAAGGCCGGAAGATCCTGATCAATCACGCCGGGATGCTCGTCGCGCAGCGTGGCGATGGCCTCCTCGGCCGTGGCGAAGCCCCTCCCCTCCCCCTCGACGTGGGTCATCCATCCCCGCCGCACCATGTCCCAGTTGGCCCCGTACCGATCCATCGTGATCCTCATCCGGCCACCCCCCGACGCGACAGCGGCATCGGCACCCTGCTTCACGGCGTCGTCGAGGGTGCTCTGGAGTCTCTCGACGTACATGTGATAGGTCACCGGATCGACGTCCCTTCCGTCGGCCAAGGGGTGAACTCGAATCTTCCTGACGCCCTCGTGGACCAGGCGCCGAATCACCGCTTCGAGGTGATCGATGTGGCTGTGGACATTGCCGTCGGAGAGCAGGCCGATGAGATGGTAGGTCGAGTCGTTGCTGAGCACGTTGGCGACCAGTTTGCGCCACGTTTCACCCTCGAAAAGGGCACCCGACACGATGGCATTGCGCACCAACGCCGCACCCTGTTCGAAGACACGTCCCGCCCCCATGGCGTTGTGCCCCACCTCCGAGTTGCCCATATCCGAATCCGACGGCATACCCACTGCTGTGCCGTGTGCGGCCAACCGCATAAAGACCGGTGCCGTTTCGAAGAGACGGTCGAGATTTGGCGTGTGGGCGATATCGAAGGCGTTGGCCTCGTAACCCTCCGCCCGACCGCGGTACAGCCCGACACCGTCCATGATGACCAGCACCAGCGGACCTCGGATCCCGGGAAATTCCGGATGGCGGGCGAGCGTAAAGTCGGACATGGGGTTCTCCTTGATGGCAATGGTACTTCGTTGAGTCACACGCGAGAACCCGTCAGGTGCCTGTCATCATTCCCAGGCCCCGGAACGCGGGCACGTTTTCCGGAGGTGCCTGGCATCCCGATTCGTCAGGGTCGACGAATCGATTCGTCTCGTTGGGGCGAATCGGCGTGCCTGGCAGGCTCACGGGAAGCGCGATGAGAACCGGGGCGCGACGAAGGAACCGAGGCCAATGATCGAACTCCGTGTCCCATGGCGCCCATCTCCCCATGGCGCTCCCCGAGGGTGCCCACCCCTGACACTTTCGGGACCGAAAGGCAACGAAACCTGAAGGCGAAAACTCCCGAGATTGTCAGAAGTGGCACGCCCGCTCATCGTGCCCACCCCCGATCCCGGTGGACGGGAGCTGTTCCTTGCGCCCGCGCGGGTGGGGGTGTTCCTTGCTCCTGGGTGGGGCGGGCGGGAGTTCTCCGATCAGCGGCCGTCTATCGGGCAGGAACGGAGCAGGACGACACTCACGTTGTCGTGCCCGCCGCGCTCGTTGGCAGCGGCCACGAGCGCTCCGGCGATGTTCTCCAGCGACTCGTCGACGTCCAGAACACCACCGATTTCGTCGTCGGTGAGCATGGAGTTGAGGCCGTCCGAACACAGGAGAATCAGGTCGCCATCCTCCAGATTGGTCTCGAGGATATCGACCTTGGGGTCCGTGGTACCACCCAACGCTTGAGTCACGACGTTCTTGAGCGGATGGGACCTCGCCGCATCCTCTGTGAGAAAGCCCGCGGCAACCTGTTCGTGAACCCACGAGTGATCGTCGGTGAGGCACTCGATCCGGCCCCGTCGCATTCGGTAGGCACGGCTGTCTCCCACATGGCAGATGATCAACTCCTGGCTGTTCTGCGGATGCATGGCCACGACGACGGTGGTGCCCATCCCGCGAAGATCGGAGTCCGTCTTCACGGCTCGCGTCACACGGTCATGGCCGGCGAGGACCGCATCGACAAGGAGATTCGCGGTTGCGCTGCGCGCCATGTTCCAATGATCGGGCCAGGTCTCGTTATCGATGGTCGTGTGCTCCGACAGGCAACGGACGACTTCGTCCGCGGCCAGTCGTGACGCCACCTCGCCCGCCGCATGGCCGCCCATTCCATCGGCGACCAGGTAAACGCCGAGGTCCTCGTCCACGAGGAATACGTCCTCGTTGAGGCTCCGCTTCATGCCCACGTCGGTCGCGCCCCAAGATTCGAGGACCATGCTTTGCGAGACCTCCTCCGCCACCCGCCTCATCCCTTCCGCCGGAATCTTCCGAACAAACTCCCCTTATTCGAGTCATCCGTTCCTGCGAGGTTGGAGAGCACGGTCTCGGCCTTCTTGCTCGTCGGATCGAGGGCCAACGCGTCCTGCGCGAGGCGTTCCGCCCGACTGTTCATCCCCACCGAAAACGCGGCGTGGGCGGCGTGAGCCTTATAGGTTGCGTTGTGCGCGTCGAGGGCCACGGCCCGCTCGAGATGACGGAGAGCATCCCGCTCACGCCCAGGGACTTTGACCAGCGCGACGCCGATAAAATAGTGGGCCCTGTCGCAGCTCTCATCGTGGTCGATGGCCATCTGAAGGTGTTCGACGGCCTCCTGGAGGTTGCCGGCGCGAAGTGCCTCCGCCCCCTTGGCTGCGAGACGCCGGGCAATCTCCTTGGTGTCTAATCCGCGACCGGGTTTCCCGGCACCACCGCCACGGAGGGAAACCTCGTTGTCATATTTTTCGCGGCTTTCGGGACGACTGAGGACGTTGAACGCCTCGGTGATTTCTTGAAATCGCTGCTCCGCGTCGGCGCGGTCCTGGCCGATAAACCGGTCCGGATGGTTGGCGCGAGTCAGCTCTCGGAAGGCGGCGCGAATGTCCTCTTCCGTCGCATCTCTGCCCACACCCAAAGTGTCATATAAGGTGATTCGATGTGCCATCAAACTGAACCCTGCAAGCTGTCCTTCCGACTGTCCATGTCTATCACAGCCGCCACGCCCGCGCAAACCATGGCTGGTTCCGGAGATGGCCTGGCCGTGGACCGATCAACGTCGACGGCTCTGAAACTCCACCGCACGCCGCCGGACCACCGGGTTGATGTTTCGATTGCGGCCCAGTCGCACCAGATCGCGGACCGACAGTCGTGCGAGGATACGGATCGCGGTGGGCACCGGCGTTTTCGGATTCTGCGCGAGTGCATGGGCCACGCCATAGCTCTGCATCCACTTCCGATTGGCCGAGATGAGACGGATGACCTCGTCGGAGATGCTCCGAAGTGAGGCGTATTTCTCGATCTCCCCATCGGTCAATTTCGGGCTCCCCATGACCGCGCGGACCACCAATCGGTTGCGCGAGTTCACCAGAATGTTGCGCTCCTCCCGGGTTCCTTTGAGAGCCAGAACGATCTTCTCCTTGACCGACATCTGGGCCAGCCGGCCATAGGTGTTGAGACCGAGACGTTCCACCTCCTGTTCCAACACCGGATCTTCGGTGGAGGCGTAGGGCATCTCGCCTTCCGAGGGGATGTGGGCGCCGATGTCCCGAAGGGCCTGGAGTGCGTCCTCGATACTGGGAGCGGCGGCATGCTCTACATCGAGTTGCTCGGCGAGGACCTTCTCGATGAATTCCTCTTCGAACTCACGGATCCGGCGCAGGATCACCTGGTCCACCTGAGGATTCGCCCTGAGGTCTTCGAGGATTTCCAGACAGTTCAGCAACCGAACCTGGTTGGTGATGATGATGTCCTGCAGAATCGGCGTGCCGTGACGGGCCAGGACGCGTAGCGTTTCGTCCGAAACATTCTCGTGGACGGCCACCGCTGACCAGATCTCCGGTTCCTTGCGCACCCGTGTCAGAAGATCAAGGACCAGCGACGGAAGATCCCCGTGGTCCAACCACTCCACCAGGGTCGACTTCTCCTCGTTGTTCAGAGCCTCGGTGGCCGCAGCCGCCAGCTCCTTGTCGGGGTCGGACGTCAGGATGACCTGAAGTCGGAGAAGGTCTTCCCGCGGGACGGGCAGCAGCCCCTGGGCGGCGAACAACCGGACCTGCCGAGGGACCTTCCCCTCGAGAATGCCCGTGAAGAGCTGGTCAGCGGTCGAGAGTCCTTGCGACTCGGTCATGAAGGATCGCCCACACCAAGAGTGCGAACTCCGTCATGGCTCACCTCGGTGTGGACAACCTGCCCCGGCACGCCGAGGTCCGAGTACTCGACACCACCGACCGTGAGCGTCGCTGCGCCGGCATTCCCCACTGTCAGCTTCACCGGCCCCTTGAGCTCCAGCTGGACATTGGCACCTCCCGGCAGCAAACGTTGTTCGGTCCGTCCCTCACGGTCGCGATAGTGGATCCAGCATTCCTTCGTCGGATGCACCCGAACGGAAAGAACAATCGGGTCGTCTCGGGTCAGATCGGGCTCGGGCCGAACCACGGCCGATGGCGCCATCGGCACTCCGGTAGGCGTCACCGGAGGGCGTTCGCGGCTCACCGCGCTCTTCGGTGTCTCCACCAGGGAGGCTTCACCCGGGTCGGACCCGCTGAGGATGACCACCGCGGCGGACATCAAGATCATGAATCCTATGGAGATCGGAAACCAAAAGCGCCACCGTATGGATCGGGCGGGCGAGGAATCTCGGATGAAATCGACCTGGAATCGGCCGGAATCCTCTTCGAACCGCGTCCATGCGGCGTCGAAGTCCTCCAGCAATCGCGACCGGTCGTCGCCGATGGCGTCCGCGATTTGCCGGACGAAACTCCTGCTGAAGACCCGCTCCGGCAAAAGGTCGAAGCGGCCATCCTCGAGGGATCCGAGAATTCTGCACGAGATTTTTGTTTCGTCGCAGATGTCGTCAAGAGACACACCGGCCTGCTCACGTGACCGACGGAGCTCCTCACCGAAGGTTATTGGATCCGTGTGGTGCGTCCCCTCGAGAATCATCCATTCCCGAGTGTATCACTCTCCGTAAACCCTTGTCCTCTTTTTCTTTGAGTGCCTTTGCGGCCGATCGAACAGGGTCCGGAACGTCCGGCCGTGAGGCCGTTGCGGAGATGTCCTGCGCGCGGAGCTGCACCAGGGCGCTCAGGGCGACCGGGAGCGGCGCGTTTGGACAGTTTGCCAGTGCACGCCGGACGCCGTAGCACTGCCCCCATCGATGATGCCGGGCCACATCGGAGTAGAATTCCGCCGGGGCGCGCACGGTGTTGATCATGAGCAACACGTCCTCCTCGCACATCCGCTGATTGTCGAGCAAGGCCGTCAGCACCTGGCCGTCTCCGCTGGCGATCAGGTTCTTCACCAGCGGCCGGTGAACCCGGCGGGCCAGGGCCACCTTCTCGCCCAGGGTCATGGAGAGCAGTTGTGAGACGATCTTTTTCTCGCAATGCCGACGGATGACTGGCGGGGTCCTGGGGTTCTGCGCCAACGCCACGAGGGAGGACCAGGGCAGGGTCGCGATCAGGTCCATTGCCCGACCCACCGGCATCCCCCTGAACCCGCCGAGAATCTCCCTCACGGTGTGCGACATCAGGAGTTCACGCGAGTTGGCGATGACTTCCGCGGTATCCGCGCCACAATACGGATTCCTGAGGGCGTCCAACGCCTGCTGCTCGGTCAGACCCCCGCGCAGGACAAAGGCGTGGAGTTCAGCGGAGCTCAGCTCGGATACCTTTGGGGACCTCATGATCCTATCGTATCGCCGTCCGACAGCCCTTGACTCTGTTTCAACATATTTTTGACAATCGCCCAACCGCCCACCCTGGCTATGGGGCTGTGGGGCTGTGGGTTTTGACGCTATGAGGGTCCCCCGCCCTCCCGTGCGAATTGCGAATTGCGAATTTCAGATTGCAGATTGCAGATTGCAAGATTCCCCCGCCCACCCGGAGGGAGGATGGCGCGTTGAGCAGGGCGTGCCGTTCTGGAGCGCATCCAATACGCGCGGGCCGGTGCCAGGCACCGTCGAAATCGAATCGGAGCACGAGATCGACGACATCTGCGGCGGCGCCTGGCACCGACATGCGTCTGCCGACTGCAAACTGCCGCCTGCAAACTGTCGACTGTCAGCTGTCAGCTGTCGACTCAACCCCTACGGCAGGACAAGATCGAGGCTGGAAACCGGATGATTCAAAAACCAGAGGCGCGTTGCCTCCACATCGCGGTTGATCTGAGCCATGAGTTGCGTCGTCGACGAGAAATGCTTCTCTTCGCGAACCCGGCTCACGAAGAAGAGACGAACGTCCTCGCGATAGACGTTCCCAGAAAAATCGAGCAGGTGACTTTCCATGGTGGCCACCGAGTTTTCATACACAGTAGGTCGGACACCCAGGTTCGTCACCGACGGGAAGGTCCGACCGAATGACGGGATGTGGGTGGCAGTGATGTACACCCCGCGGGCGGGGATCAGCTCGTTTTGCCAATCGACGTTGAGGGTCGGGAAGCCCAGCTTCCGCCCAAGCCGTTTGCCCTCGAGCACACGGCCGTCCACATACATGAATCGACCCAGCAGTTTCGACACCTCCTCCACCCGGCCGTCAGCCACCGCCCGCCGCACCCGAGTGGACGACACCACCTCTCCGTCGACCTCCACCGTCGGGGCCGCCGCGGCTTCGAAACCCAACTCCCGACCCATCCGAGCGAGCAGGTCCACGTCGCCGCCGCGATCCGCACCGAAGCGAAAATTGGCCCCGATGTAAACCTCGCGCACCCCCAGACGACCAACCAGCACATCACGCACGAAGTCTTCGGCTGGCATACGGGCCAAGCGGTGGGTGAACGGCATCACCATGCAGGAAGAGATCCCGGTCCGTTCGATCAGCTGGAGCCGCTGTTCCAGGGTCGTAACCAACTTCGGCGCTTCCCTGGGCCGCAACAGCTTCACCGGGTGTGGGTCCAGGGTCATGGCCGCGGAAACCCCGCTCCGCTCGGAAGCTCGGTGTGCCACGTGCCGGAGAACCGTCTGATGGCCAATATGGACACCGTCGAAGTTTCCGATGGAAAGCAGCGCCCCGCGGGGCGGGTCGTCCGCGCCGAGCGGATCGCGAAAGACCTCCATCACGTCCTCACCGGGAGCATCACAGCGCTCCCCCGCTGCGGCGGGGAAACGACCGACACCACACGACCCACCACGTCATAGGGGTGTGCTTCGGTGACCTCCACCTCCACCAACGATCCACGCGCCGCCGTGCCATCGTTGATCAATAGCCGACCATCGATCTCGGGCGCCTGGCGCTGCAGCCTGGCCTCGGTGATCAATTCCATTTCCGCCAACGGGCCGGCCACCAACGCGGGCAGCCGTCGCCCGACCATTTCCTGGTTGCGCTGCAGCGAAATCGCCTGCTGGATTTCGAGGATCCGCGACCGCCGGTCCGCTTTGACGATCTCGTCCACCGGATCGCCCAGTTCGGCTCCCGGATTCTCGGCCTGCCAGGAGTAGGTGAATACCCCGAGGTGATCGAATCGGACCTCGTTTACAAAGTCCACCAGGTCCTCGAATTCGGCCTCGCCTTCGCCGGGGAAACCCACAATAAAGGTCGTTCGGAGAGCGATGTCGGGCACCGCCGCTCGCGCCTTTTCGATCAGTCGGCGGTAGCTGCGCCCATCGCCACCCCGCTTCATCGCCTTGAGAACCGTTCGATGGGAGTGCTGCAGTGGAATATCCAGGTAGGATAGAAATCGCTCCTCCGCCGCCATCAGATCAAACAGCCCCTCATCCAGGGTTGCCGGGTACGCGTAGAGGAAACGGATCCAGGGCAGCCCGGTTTCGGCCAGCAGACGCTCCACCAGTCGCCTCAAACCCACGTCCAAACCGAGATCTTCTCCGTATCGGGTCGTGTCCTGGGCGATCAGAACGATCTCCCGGACTCCATCGGATTCCAGCTGCCGGGCCTCCGCCACGAGGTCGTCGAGAGTCCGCGACCGGAACCTCCCCCGCATCCGAGGGATGTGGCAGAAAGTGCAGGGATTGTTGCAGCCTTCGGCGACCTTGAGGTATGCGTAGCCGGCCGTCGAGAGCATCCTCGGGTGCTGGTGATCGTAGAGCTTCAAGGCCCCCTTCTGGTCCGGAACATGACCCTCGAGTTCGCCCCGGACCGCCTCGACCACACGTTCGAGTTCGTCGAGGCCCACAAAGGCATCGATCTCGGGGATCTCCTCCGCCAATTGGCCGGCGTAGGCCTGGGCCATGCAGCCGGCCACCACCAGACGCCGTACCTTTCCGCGACCCTTTGAACCTGCAATCTCCAGGATCGACTCGATGGACTCACGCTTGGCGTCGTCGATAAAGCCACAGGTGTTGACCACGACGACGTCGGCCTGGCCGGCGTCGGAGGTGACTCGTACTCCCGAATGCGACAGATGCCCCAGCATCACCTCGCCGTCCACGAGGTTCTTGGCGCAACCGAGGCTGATCATCCCCACCGTGACCTCTGGGGGCGTTCGATCATCCGGATTGTTGGGACTGCGTGTCATCGAGCCTCCAGCCGGGGAGTTTAGCAAAGTAGTTGGTAGCTCCCCCGCCCACCCTCCCACTCAGGGGCTATGGGGCTATGGGGCTATGAGGCCCGAGCCCGTTACCGTTACGGTCGTCGGAACCTACCGGAGATATTCTGCAACCGCTTCGGCGGCGCGAAGGGAGGCACCAGGTCCACCGAGACGCTTACGAACCCTGGCCAGGGAGCGCCGCTGTTCCTTCCCTGCCGAGGCCAGCAGATCAAGGCTGGTCGCAACCAACCGATCGGGATTCCATTCATTCTGGAGAAGCTCGGGCACCGCCCGTTGCTCAGCAATCAGATTCACCAGCGCGACGTGGGGAACTCGGACCAGCATTCGGGCCAACATTGCCGAAACCGGCTGCAGCCGATAACCCACGATCATCGGCACGTCGAGCAGGGCGCACTCCAGCGTGGCCGTGCCGGAGGCAGTCCAGGCGAGCGAGCACGAGGCATGCACCGATCGTCGATCGGAACCCGTGACCACCCTGAGACGGGGATCTTCGGGACACTCCGAAAGGACCCGAGCGGTCACTTCCGCCGTGCCCGGAGCTTGAATCAGGGCGGCATCGTTCACCTGGTCGGTGCCCATCCGGCGCAGTGACTCGATCATGACCGGCAACAGCTGCCGGATCTCCATTGCACGGGATCCTGGAAGGATGGCGAGCCTCCGAGGAACCGCGGGCACCACATTGTCCAACAGACCATCGTCAGCCAGGTCGTCCACCAAAGGGTGGCCCATAAACCGGGCGTTGACACCATAGGCCTCATAGAAGCCCGCTTCAAAGGGCAAGATGCACAGCACTTCTCGCGCCAGTCGCCGGACGGTCTTCACTCGCCCTCTCCGCCATGCCCAGAGCTGAGGAGACACGTAGAGCACCACGGGGATCTGCAATCTCGCGAGACGGGCGGCCAACCGCAGATTGAAGTCCGGTGAGTCCACCAGCACCGCGACCTCGGGACTTCGCGCCGCCGCCTCCTTGACCAGGCGATCCATGATGCCGCGAATCCGGGGCAGCTCTCGAATGACCTCAACAAGTCCCATATGAGCCAACTCGTCGCTGGAGGCAACAAGGTCGCACCCGACCGCGCGAAGCCGCTCCCCACCGACGCCAAACGCCTCCACTCCGGGCCGGATGGTCTGTAGTCTCTGCAACAGATTCCCGGCGTGAATGTCGCCCGAAACCTCGCCCGCGACGATCATCACACTACTCATCCCGAGGAATCCTCTGGCTCCACCTGCCACCACAGGCCGAATCCTCCCAGAATCAGCGCTCCCACGGCGATGCCCGTGGTGTTGGCGAGCAGATCCTGAAGCTCGAAGAAGCGCCCGGGCATCACCAACTGAACAGCCTCCATGACGACCCCGAACACCATTGCCGTCGCGGCTGCCACTACGACGGCGCTCCGGGGCGTCGTCATCCTGCGGAACAGGGGAAAGAGCAGCAGGGTCTGCACGAAATAAGCCAACCCGTGCGCGAGCCAGTCGGTTTGGCTCAACACCGGCACACGGGGCGGCGCGGACATCATGGACAATCCCGCCAGCGCGACCGCGTAGACGACGTTGATTGCCAGCACGGGGGTTCGCCCGAAGTCTGATCCCCGAGGGTTGTCGGCGCGATGAGCCATGTCAGGGAAAGGGATACATGAGCCAACCCAAGAGAACTCCGCCGACGAACATGACCAGGAAGGTCTTGATGAAGAGCTTCCGGCGCTCGGGCCATCCCCTCCTCCACAAAAAGGCGAAAAACACCGATACCAACAGGGCGTGCCAGAACATCAGCAGGAGGTGGTCCATCAGTCTTTCTCCCCGCGGGCGATGTCGGACACGTCCAATACCGCGAGCAGGTTCATCAGACCGGCGGTGTAGAGAAAGGTGTTGCCATAGACGAATCCGGCCGAAACGGGATTCCCCCCGCCTTCGAGGCCATAGGGGAAGCCACCGCCGAAGAGCTTACCCAGCCCGTTGAGCCACACCAGGCGGCCGAGGTACAACGCTCCGTTGCCAAGACAGGCGAGGGCCGCCAGCCATGAGAATGGTTCCCCCTGCCGTGGGACTCCCATTTCGCCGTCCACCAGGACCCCGGTCAAAAAGGCGGCGACGATGACAACGCCGAATACGATTGCGCGACGCCGTTTTCCGAGCAACCAGTGGCCGAGCCCAGGAACCAGCCAGGCCACGATCAACAACGGTATGGACGCCCGCGCCCTTGAGCCGCTGTCCGCGTCCGAAGTGCGTTCGTCCGCTTTTGTCGTCATTCGACCCTCTCCCGACCGAGAACGGAGGTGAACTTGTCGAAGGTGACCGACAGGTCCTCCGGGATCACTCGTGTCCGACCAATCACGCCCATCATATTGGTGTCTCCGCGCCACCTCGGCACGATGTGCAGGTGGAGATGTTCTTCTATCCCGGCGCCGGCTGCTTCACCGACGTTGAATCCCACGTTGAATCCGTGGGGTTCATAGAACTGTCGCACGATCCCCATCAGATGGCGGGCGACGATCATCATTTCGGCAAGGGTGGCATCGTCGAGGGCCTCGAGGCTCTGGACATGGCTGTTGGGCGCCACCATGCAATGTCCGGACGTGTAGGGGTAGAGGTTCAGCAGCGCGAAACACCGGGAGCGACGCAACAGGGTCAAGGTCTCCCGATCATCCTCCGAGTCGCGAGCTCGGCAAAAGATGCAATCAGTCCGATCTCGCCGGTCCACCTGCGTGACGTAGTCAAACCGCCACGGTGCGAAAAGTGTCTCCACCACCGCGGTTCACTGCTGCAGCAGGGCTTCCCTGAGATGCTTGCCCGGTTTGAAATACGGGATCTTCTTGGGCGGAACGTGCACCCGCTCGCCGGTTTTCGGGTTACGGCCGGTCCGTTCCCCTCGCTGGCGAATTCTGAAGGAACCGAAGCCCCTGAGTTCGACTTTTTCGTTGCGATGGAGGGCAGAAATGATGCTCTCGAGGATGACCTGGACCACCTCATCCGCCTGTTTACGCGGCACATCAGCTGTTTCTGCCACCATTTCCACCAGGTCGGCCTTGGTCATGGTCATCGATGTTCTCTCCTTGTTCGGTCAGGACGAGTCGTTTGAACGTCGACCGTCAGCTCTCCTTTTCGGTCTCTTCGTCGTCGATCTCCTCGGAAGTTTCCGCTACGACCTCTTCGATCGCTTCTTCCGCAGGGTCCGCGTCCTCAGACACTTCGGCAACAATCTGCGTTTCCTCTTCGGCCGGAGGCTCTTCGGTCTCTTCGGCCGCCTCTTCGACGGCGGCAGCTTCAGCTTGGACCTCTTCGGTCTCTTCGACCGCCTCTTCGACGGCGGCGGCTTCGGCTTGGACCTCTTCGGTCTCTTCGGCCGCCTCTTCGACGGCGGCGGCTTCGGCTTGGACCTCTTCGGTCTCTTCGGCCGCCTCTTCGACGGCGGCGGCTTCGGCTTGGACCTCTTCGGTCTCTTCGGCCGCCTCTTCGACGGCGGCAGCTTCGGCCTGGACCTCTTCGGTCTCTTCGGCCGCCTCTTCGACGGCGGCGGATTCGGTTTGGGCCTCGATCTCCGCGGGTTCATCGGTGGTGTCTTCAGTGCTGGATGCAGCCGACCCGTCGGCGGCATCCTCGTCAGCCCCTGCTGCCTCCGCTTCTTCTTCGGCCACCAGGCCTCCCGCTGCCCTGAGGGCCGCCGCCATGGCGGTCTCAACGGGTTTGGCGGGCTCCAGGTCTTCTCCCGTGGCGACAGCCTCAACGGCCTCCTGCGGAACACCGTGCATGGACAGACCGATCCGGTTCTCGTTCCAGTCGATTCTCAGGATCCGGCACGCGATCTTCTCGCTGACAGTGAACATCTCCGCCAGTGAGAGACCGGAATCGCGGTCAATTTCGGATATGTGGCACAGCCCTTCCACCCCGGCAGCGAGCTCGACAAAGACGCCGAAGTCGGTGATGTTGGTGACGGTGCCGCTGGCCACGTCGCCGACGCCGTGGGTGTTGGCGTACTCCTCCCACTCATTTGGCAGCAGCTCCTTCATGGACAGCGAAATCCGCTGGTTGAGCACGTCAACCGACGTGATCACCGCTTCGACCTCGAGTCCCTTGGTCACCACCTCCGACGGATGATTGATCCGGCGGGTCCACGACATGTCCGAGATGTGGACGAGGCCGTCCACTCCGGGAACGATCTCGACAAAGGCGCCGAAGTCCGTCAGGTTCCTCACCACTCCCGTGATCCGGCTTCCCACGTGATGGGTCTCGGCCACCTTCTCCCAAGGATTTGGCTCGGTGGCGCGTAGTGAGAGCGACAGCCGCCGTTTCTCGGCGTCGACCTCGGACACCACGACCTCAACTTCTTCGTCGGGTTCGAGCAGGGACCGCGGGTTTTTGACCTTCTTGGTCCACGACATCTCGCTGACGTGGATCAGACCTTCCACGCCCTCCTCGAGGGCAACAAACGCTCCGTAATCCACGATACTGACGATCTTGCCGGAAATTCGTTTACCGACCGGGTATTTTTCAGGAACCAGCACCCACGGGTCCTCGAACCGCTGTTTGTATCCCAGAGATACCCGTTCGCGTTCCCGATCAAAGCGCAGCACCACGACCTCGACCTCATCGCCGACGTTGAAGTACTCGCTCGGGTGCCCGACCCGTCCCCATGAGATATCGGTGATGTGCAACAGACCATCGAGACCGCCAAGATCCACGAACACCCCGTAATCGGTGATGTTCTTGACCTCGCCGCTCACCAATTTACCCTCCTCCAGGTCGGCCATGGTGGCTTCCTTGACCTCGCCCTGCTGCTCCTCGAGGATGGCCTTGCGCGACAACACCACATTGGATCGACGCCGATCAAAGGAGATAATCTTCGCCTCGACCTCGGTGTCGATATAGTCTTCGAGGCGGCGATTTGGTCTCAAATCCACCAGAGAACCGGGCAGAAAGGCCCGGATACCGATGTCGACGGAAAGCCCACCCTTCACCCTCTCCAGCACCTTTCCGGTGACCGGATCGCCGGCTCTGAATGCGTCCTCGATGGCGCTCCAGGTCTTCAGCTTGGCAGCCCGATCTCGAGACAGCCGCAGCCGCCCCTCCATCTCGTCCATCCGTTCGATGAAGACCTCAACTTCGTCATTCACCGCGATCGTCATCTCTCCGGTGACAGGATCGATGAACTCTGCAGCCGGGACCGTGCCTTCGCTTTTGAAGCCGATATCGACCATAACTTCGTCCGACGTCACGGCAACCACCGTGCCTCGGACGACCTCTCCTTCGCGGAGGTTCTGTAGCGAAGACTGCATCAGCTCTTCCATCGAGAGCTGATCTGGCTCCTCTCCATTTCCCCTTTCGTCGTTCATGCCCGGTTCAGTGTTCAACGTCTTTCCTCCTCGCAGAGAACACGCATGTCCCCTAGCTCACGTGGTTCCGAGACTTTACGGTGTTCATGGTCGAGTGTCAAGCGCGCTTTTCGCGCGTCCTCTCGAGCTCCCTCAACAGTCTGTCCACCACCTCATCAGGCGTCGATCCGGTCGTGTCGACGACCACCACTCCCGGTGCCACATGGAGGGGTGATTCGGACCGGGTGGTGTCTTGTCGATCGCGCTGCTGCTGCTGGCGGCGGACCTCGTTGAGAGTCGTCTCCGGCGTGTTTTTCTGGAGGTCGGTCAGCCGGCGTCGGGCCCTCTCCTCCGGCGACGCGGTGAGAAAGACACGAAGGGTCGCGTCCGGGAAGACCACGCTGGTGATGTCCCGACCCTCCATCACCCCGCCGGCCCGCAACCCAAGCTCACGCTGCAAGGCGACGAGACGCTGACGGACCTTGGGGATGGCAGAAACCGCCGACGCCATCATGGAACAGTCGAGGGTCCGTAACTCGGAACTCACGTCCTCGTCATCCACGCGCACGACCACGCCCCCATCCCCCCGCTCCACCTCGATGGCGTGTTCATCCATGATCGCCACGATCCGAGCGACATCTTCGTCGTCAAATGGCTCCGTCAGGCCCTCCTGCGAGGCCAACAGACCCACCGCCCGATACATCGCTCCGGTATCGAGGTACGGGATTCCGAGGCGTGCCGCCAGATTGGCCGCAATGGTGGACTTGCCCGCACCGGCAGGACCGTCGATGGCTACGACCAGCGGGAACGATTCGTCAGCTTGGCTTGGATGGTTCAACGGCTCCGATCTTCCTTCCCCGCCGGGCGAGACGGCCATTCTACGCAAATCACCGCACGTGTCCAGGATGGTCAAGCGGCCCCGTTTGCCGTATCTTCAATATCTGTGAGAATCAATCGCATCCAACTGCTCGAGGACGAACGTCGCCGGTTGGAGATCTCCCCACACGGAGCCCTCCGGATCGGTATCGGTTATCCCAACTCCTACCACGTGGCCATGTCCTCCCTCGCCTACCAGTGGGTCGGAGAGATCGCATCGAAGCAGCCCGACGTGGCAGTGGAGCGGTTTTTCGCAGACGCCTTTCCCGCAGGCACGACTCTCGATGGCGGCACCCCCCTCGGCGACCTGGATGTCCTGGCGTGGAGCTGTTCCTTCGAGCTCGACGTCGTCCCCCTTTTGCACACTCTCGATTCCGCGGGCATCTCTCGTCATCGGAAACGGCGCTCGCATCGCGACCCCCTGCTGGTCATGGGCGGCGCTGTCTCCTCGATCAACCCCTTGCCGATGGCCTCCACCATCGACGTCTTTGTCCTGGGTTCCGCCGAACTCCTGTGGCCGACCTTCATCGAGCTCGCCGCCCGCTTCGATCGAGACCGCCTGCTCGACGAACTCGCGGCTCGAGACGGCTTTTTCGTACCCAGGGCCCACCTCGACGAGACCGGCCGGCCAAACCGGCGTTTGCGCCGCGTGGAGAAGCGCGACAGCCACATGGCCGACCGGGAAATGATCCCCTCCTCCTGGGTCGTCACCCCGAATACGGAATACGCCGGACGGGGCTTGGTGGAGATGTCCCGCGGCTGCCCGGAGAAGTGCCGCTATTGCTGGGTCAGTTACAACTACGGTCGGCTTCGTTGCTACCCGACCGACGGCATTCTCCAGCGGGTACGGGATCTGGTAAAGATCACCGACCGGGTCGGCTTCGTGGCCACCGCCGTGGGCGACCACCCGGATCTGCCCGCAATCCTCGATGAGAGCCTGGCACTCGGGATGAACGTGGCGCTCTCGTCGTTGCGCATCCCGGCAATGGTCGCCGACGTGCTCCGGCCGCTGGCGGCTTCCGGGGCCCGGTCGGTCACCATCGCGCCGGAGACCGGAAGTGATCGACTCCGAAGAGAGCTGAACAAACCCATCACGAATTCACGGATCCTGGAAGCGGTGGAGACCGCCCAAACCTGCGGTATCAACAGCCTCAAGATGTACTTCATCGTTGGACTGCCGGGTGAAACCGACGACGATCTTCTGGCCATCGGCACACTGGTGGAGAATGCGTTGAAGATCGTCCGCTCACACGGAAGAAACAGGGGAAGGATGGGGACGTTGCACGCAGGCTTCAACCTTCTGATCCCCAAGCCCTACACCCCCTACTCCAGGACGGCCATGCTCGAACGCGGCGAGGCGCGGCGGCGGCTCGAACTGGTCTTTGGCCGGCTCGCGGGTCTCCCCAACCTCAAGATCGACCGACCGTCGTACCGGGAATCCATCTGGCAGGGCCTGCTCAGTCGCGGCGACGTCAACACATTCCGGGCGGTGGAACGGATCGCCGACGGTGACGGTCTCAGCCACGTGCTGCGCGACGAAAAACGGCTCGTCCGGACGACCGCGCTCGACCCCGTGGAGGGCGAGCCCGTGTGGCAGTTCATCTCGTCCGCACCTCGGCCGTCACCAGCACCGGATTTCAAGCCGAAGCGGTGACGTCAGACGGTATTTTTGGATCAGTCCTCTTCAGTGGCTTTCGTGGGCGGCACGGTGGTCGACGCTGTTGAACGGCGCTTGGCCGGGCTGGTGGTGGTGATCACCACCGGGATTTCGATGGTGGGTTTGGCGGCGTCGGACGTGGCCACACGAACGGTTGCCTGCGCATTCGACCCGTTTAACGCGATCCCATCGGCCAGGGTGATACGCACCGAGTGCATCTGCTGGGCCCCTTGGCTCTGCAGCTCAGCCGTCAGCAGTTTCGGGTCCGAAACCTCAACCGAATTCACTTCGAACGTGCCGCGGGCGTTGTGCGACAGACGAACCAACGTCGTGGTTCCGTGCGGCCCTGCCTCGGACGGCCACAGGGTCACCCGTTGGGGCCTGAGATCGATGACCGAACGCACCCGGACATAGACCGGAACCTCCAGTTGCGTCACCTCGGGATGGTTTGTGGTGAAGGTCACGATACCGTTGTGGTTCATGGCATCGACGGTGCCGTCCACCGAGGCGACGATCCACACGTCGCCAGCCACCGGTTCCACTCGATTCTCGCTCTTTCCCGAGGTCGTCACCGGCTCCAACGCGATATCAACCCCTTCGGGGACACCAGACTGTTCCAATTCCACCACGAGAGGCTCACCGTCCACCCTGTGCAACAGAATCCGGTTGGTCGTGGGGGTGCCTTCCACCCCGCTCAACACCACACGATAGCCGGGTGACGCAATGATGGGGCTGACCACGTTGTAGGTCGCCGACAACCTCAGGCGCTGGGCATCAGGCGCATCGGTCTCGACGGAGATTGACTTCGTCTGGCGTCCGGTTCGGCCCACTTTCGTCTTGACGGTGGCGGCGAGCGTTCCCGACTGACCAGCCGGGATCACCGAGTCGTACTCGGCGATTGTGCATCCTCAGGAGGGTTTGGCCCGAAGTATCCTGACGTCCACCTCACCGTCGTTATGAAATACGAATACGGCCCGAACCTCTTTGCCGGCAGTCACGTCACCGAGATCGATCGCCTTTTGTTCGACCCGCAAGGTCGGCGTGACGCTTTCCTCTTGGGCGGGTGCCGGGGTCGCCGAAAACAACACGGCAGCCCCCATGAGAACGGAGGCTGCAATTTGGTTACGAATCATCGGTTCCTCCTGAACGCGTCTGCCGAGTCCACCCCCCCGGGCGGCCGGGCCGGCGAACTTCGCGGCGACGCGGCATTGTCACCAGTGATTCTACACGGATTCGGATCCCACCCACCCTGCCGATGGACAATAGAACTCGTAGATCCTCACCGAGTGGACCGGGAATCGCGATTCGTGGCTCGAATCTTCATACTCCAGCGTCATACGGTTATTCATTCCGAATCCCGAGCCCCGCCGACAGACTACAGCGGTTGCTGGCCAAGGATGTTGCCGCGAACGCCCACCACCAGGGCCTTCACCGGCACCGCGCGGGTCGCCCGGCGCTGCGCCTCCCGTACGAGCTGCACGAGACCGCTGCAACAGGGCACTTCCATCACCATCACCGTCAATCCGGTGATCCCGCCGTCATCCATCATGGCGACGAGCTTATCGACGTAGATCTCCTGGTGACTGTCCAGCTTCGGACATGCGATGGCCAGCGCGCGTCCGGCAAGGTGGTCGCGATGGAATCCGCCCACCGCGTAGGCGACGCAGTCCGCTGCCAACAGGACCTCCTGATTGTCCAGGAATGGCGCGGTGGGTGCGAGCAGGTGGAGCTGAACCGGCCACTGCCGAAGACCCGAGACCACCGGTTCGTCAGATGTCGCCGCGGCCTGCGGTCCATCCCAGGTCGCCGTCCTCGAACCGGGGCATGACGGCGCCGGAGCCTGCCCCGGGGCCATGGGAAGAGTGGTGACGCCACCGGTGGACCCGGTCTTCTGGGCAAGACTGCTCAGGTGATCCTCCACCGCGCGCTCGTCAAAGGAATCCGCCTCGCGGCGGATCACGGTGATGGCACCTTGGGGACAGATGCCGAGACACGCGCCAAGACCATCGCAATACATGTCGCCGATCAATATTGCCTTGCCGTCGATGATCTGGATCGCGCCCTCGGCACACGCCGGGATACAGTCCCCGCATCCATCACACAGCTCTTCATCAATCTCCACGACCTCGCGCACAGCCATCAGGATCCCTCCGCCGCCTCACGCAGCATGGTGAGCATCATCCGGCTGTCCTTGATCGCCCGCAGTGCGTGAGGAACATTGGCCGGCATCACCACCACCTCAGATGCCGCCACGGTCATCGTATTGCCCGCGATGACCACCTCCATGCAGCCGGTCACCACCTGGACCAGTGCGTCGAAGGGCGCAGTGTGTTCGGACAGTTCCTGGCCGGCCGCGAAGGCAAACAAAGTCACGCTGCC
This sequence comes from uncultured Holophagae bacterium, assembly GCA_963797055.1. Taxonomy (GTDB): domain Bacteria; phylum Acidobacteriota; class Thermoanaerobaculia; order Thermoanaerobaculales; family Sulfomarinibacteraceae; genus FEB-10. The sequence continues at coordinate 163,220 of CAWCOD010000010.1, read as the reverse complement.
GCCGGTGGTCCGGGCCAGGACGCGGCTGACAATGGCCGCGGGAGCCACCGCCACGAGATCCCTCAGTGCTGCCACGGTAGAGGAATCGAGCATGCCGTTTTTTGAATCGTTCATCGTGTTCTCCTTGTCGTTGACAGTGTGCGCCCCGCAGCGGACGGTGTCCTTGACGAAGGTCAAACGGATGGCGCATGACCCGCCGGGTAGACCGGCGCCCCGGGGAACACCAGGGCGGTCTCACCCGGAAATCGACGCCGCCACGATTCGATCACAACCGCCGGGTCCGCGGCCGGTTCGAATCCCAACCGCCGCGCCAGTGCACCATCCAGATGAGACACCAGATGAACTCGGTAGCGCGCCGTCTTCTCGACCAATCGAAGGGCGGTGTGGCCGTACTGGATCCACCCCCCGCGCAGACGATCGAGGATGGCCTCCTCGGTCGGCGTTGAGAGAAAGGGCTCCATATCCGGTGAACCGGCGCCGTGGGAAAGATCGGCGACGAAGAGAACCTCACCGCCATCGGCCACAAAACGGCACGCCGCATCGAGGCTCTTGTGCGCCTGAATGAGAGTGCCGTCCGATGGTGCTCCACCGCCCGAGACCACGGCCAAACGGAATAAACCCGGGGCCGTCACCTCATACCAGTCCCGGACACGCTCCACCGCCGCGGCAAATGCCGCCCGCCACGGCCCCGCAATACAGTCGGCGACCCCTCCGTCCAGCCCCGGAACGAGACAGACAGCGCAATCCACCGGCCTCAGGTCCGCCGCATCCGCGATGTCCTCCGCCACCGGATTCCCCGCAAGAATCCCCGGCTCGCAGCGCGGATCCCTCGCCCCGCCCTCCATGACCAGCGCATGGTTGGCCTGGATCTCCCGAAATCCGGCCACTCCCGGGAACACCATCTTCGGTCCGCCTCCGAAGCCAGCAAAGTAGTGGTGTTTGACCGCCCCCAGGGTGATCAGCACCCCGGCCTCGGCCGCAATTCGGTTGATCCGAATCACCCGGTCCGCAACCGAACCAACGTCCACCAGCGAGCCGTCGTCCGCCCGTGAGTCGTGTTGGACCACTCTGACGTTTTCGGAAAGGGGACCCACAAGACCTCGCAGCCGACTCTCTTGCACGGCCGGATGGGTGCCGCAGGCCACCAGTACCGTGACCCGCTGCCGCTCCACGCCGTAGGCTCCGAGTCGTCGAATCAACGCGGGGAGGATCTGGGGCAGACCGACGTCCCGAGTTGCGTCCGGGACAATGACCGTAGCGTCGTCACTGCCGTCGCAAAGCTCTTCGAGACCCGGCCCGACGATCGGTCTGTCCATGGCCTGTAACACCAGCCGTTCCGGATCCCTTGAACCGGATGGAGCGGTCGGCGCCAGTGGGCGCACCCTGACGCCCCTGAGATCCACGGGGCACGATTCCGAGCCGAATGGAAACTTGACGATCATGGGTGAACCATACCATCTTGGAACCCAGGGAGGAGGCTATGGATCATGCCCTCACGAGAGATGAACAAACGCTGTTGCTCAAGCTCGCCAGAGCAACCTTGGAGGCGGAGTTCGGCCTGGGGAGTCTCCCGCCCTTCGAAGCTGCGGAGGGACCTCTCTGCGAACACCGCGGCGCCTTCGTCACCCTCACTTTGGACGGCCAACTGCGCGGCTGCATCGGCCATGTGACCGGCGTGGAGCCGCTGTGGCAAAGCGTGGTCGACAATGCGCGCGGCGCCGCCTTTCGAGACCCTCGATTCCCGGCCCTTCGAGCCGAGGAGTTGAAGAGCGTCACGATCGAGATTTCAGCGCTCTCTCCTCTCGAACCTGTGGGCGGCCCGCACGAGATTACCGTCGGCAGCCACGGCCTTTTGCTGGAGCGGGGCCGATTTCGAGGGCTCCTCCTCCCCCAAGTTGCAGAAAGGTACGGCTGGGACGCCGTGACCTTTCTCGACCAGACCTGCCGCAAGGCGGGCATCCAACCAGGTTCCTGGCGCGCGGCCGACACCACCATCCACCGCTTCACCGTGGACAACTTTTCCGAGGAGGACGAACCGTCCGATTGATGATCAGGCCACGCCCAGAACCTCGGATTGAAATTCGTTGAGAGAATCGAATGATCGGAACGGCCGCCCGCGGGCGGACTCCGGGTCGGGCAACGGTGCAGCTCCGGAACCGGTGATCATCCGATCGAGGAGCGATCTGAAGGCATCTATGGGAGTCTCCCCCGCGACCAGGTTCCTGGGGTCGAAACCGGTACTGAGGAGGCGCACGACTCTGAGGGAGTGACGATCGCTCCAGGGTGCGTCCAACATCAGGTCCACCACAAGCACCTGGCGACCACCCTCCATTCGGACGCCACCCACCGCCACCGCTTCCACCCGGTCGAGAGCCAACCGGCGGGTCTCACCCTTGACCTGGATGGTCAAGGTATCTTCGTCGAGCGCTTCTGGTATCGCCTCCATGATCTGCAGGTTGTGATCGTTCGCCAGCGCCGCCGCGATTGACGGGGCCGCCTCCACGGCTTCGGCCTGATCCGTTTGGAGCGGCGCCTCCGCCTGAGAGCGGAGCGATTCGAGTTCCTCCCGGGCGTCGGCGGGGAGATCCGGATGGCGCAGCAGATCATCCACGACCCCCGCGGTGGGAACTCCCAGCGAGGACGCGAGGCGCACCCAGCGGAAGGCGACCCCCTCGGGGGTGGCGGCCCCGATGGATCGCGCAGCTGTTTCGAGTGTCTGTCTCGCAACCTCCGGTTGTTCGGAGCTGGTCAAAATCTCGGCAAATCGAACGCCCAGTGCCGGATCGAGTTCGAGATCAGGCACGATATTCATCACATCTGGCCAGTGGGCCTGGATCAGGTCGGGATCCCCTGACCGGGCTGCAGTCCCGAGAATCCGCAACATGTGGGGAGCCGCTTCGCGCGGCGATCCACGTTCCACCGAGAGATTCCAAAGAGCCACCGCCACATCCACACTTTCGGGTTGGCTCTCGAGCTCGCTTGAGAGCATCCGGATCGCCTGCTCAGCCTTGCCGGCGGCCGCCGTGTCCATGGCTCGTTCGATGGCGGCGTTGTCCACAACCGTGATCTTCGACTCAATCGAATGGTGGATGAACCGTTCTTCGATCTTCCAGTGGGCCATGACCACCGCCACCAGACAGCCGAAGCCGAATCCCCAGACGTGGGCCCAATGGGCCACCCCTCCCCCACCCGATGCCGGGGCCATCACGTCCATCGCCTGCGCGAAGATCAACTCGCGCAGAAACCACAACGGAAGCATCAGCCAGGCCGGCGCCATGAACGTGCCGGTGAATATGATGCCGAACCAATAGAAAAAGCGAATTTTGGTCTTCCAGAAACGGACCAGGAATGCGCCCATGACCCCCGCGACCGCGCCCGACGCTCCAATCAACGGCACATCGAGCTCTGGATAACGAACGGCAAACATTACCGCCGAGAGGGCCCCCGCCGTAAGGTAGAAGCCGGCGAAGAGCGGTCGACCCCACATATCCTCGACAAAGGGCCCGGCAAGAAAAAGAAAGAAGAGATTGCCGAAGAGATGGAGCAACCCTCCGTGGAGGAATTGGTATGTAATGAGAGCATGGGGTTTGAATTCGGCCGGCACCAGACCGAATCGGAAAAAGGGCGATTGTTTGATCTCGTCCACCGACGCCATAATTTTGGATACGATCTCGTTCAGCTCGGCCTGCTCCGCTGCAAGTCGACGAGGACTGGACGGCTTTCGAGGACCGGTTTCTCGCGAGAACTCCAGGAATGCGTAAAACTCTTCCTCTGGAACATGGCGAAGGATGAACCGCTCGATCTCAGGGTCGATCTCGAGATAGGGATGGAGCGTCAAATACTGGAAGAACTCGCCGAGATCCTCGGTGGCTTGAGCGCCGCCATCGTCCGGAGCAAACGACATCAGGACAAAGACGACGACACACACACCCATCAGGGTGAATGTGACCCATGGGAGTCGCCTTACGGTGGTGTTTTCGTGGCCGTACGGGATAATCACTGGATCCCTGCTTTCAGCGAGTAGTTCCCCTGACGCCTTCGGTTAATATAGTTCGCTCATGCCGGTGGCTGCGCTCATCCTCGTCAAACCCTCTCTCGCGGGCAATCTCGGAGCCGCGATCCGGGTTGCCGCTAATTTCGGTGTTCCCCGGATCGAACTCGTCGAAACCGGAGTGAACCCAACCGATCCCGAGGTCACGGCATGGGCGTGCGGCGGCAGCGAGCGGCTCGCCATCGGGCGCCACCCATCTTTGGAGGAGGCATCGAGGCCCTACACCACACTGATCGCCTCGGCATCGGGTCGTGGACGCGACAACCAACCACTGGTCACGCCACACGAGGTCCTCGAGTACGTGTCACAACGAGGCGCGGAGGGAACAGCTTTAGTTTTTGGAAATGAAACCCGCGGTCTCAGCAGAGACGACCTCGACCGCTGCGACCTCGTGGTTCGAGTCCCCACCGAACCGGGATTTCCGGTACTCAATCTGACGCAGACCATCGCCATTCTGGTCGCCTACCTCAGTATGGAACTGGACCCATCCCCTCCCACCGGGCCCGAGCCCGCCAGCCAGGAGGTCGTGGCCGGCCTCATGACCCATCTCGAAAGTGCCCTGGCGGTGATCGGGTTTCTCGAGGAGCAAAACCCGCAACGCATGCTGCGCAAGCTCCGACGGCTCTTCGGGAGGGCCGGAATCACCGAGAACGAGGCCGCGATCCTGCGCGGGATCTGCCGGCAGATGATGTGGGCGGCGAGTCGGAAGCAGTGAGCAAGCATGGCGGTGCCAGGCACCGCCGCAGATGTGTCGACCTCGTACTACGATTGGATTTCGACGGTGCCTGGCACCGGCCCGCGCGATCGCAATGCGTCAGAGACGGCACGCCCGCCCATCGCGCCCACCTCGCTCCGGGTGGGCGGGGGAATCTGCAATCTGCAATCTGCAATCCGCAATCCGCAATCCGCAATCCGCAATCCGCAATTCAACCACTGTCCATCTCACGAAATCCCGGATGAACCTACCGTTTAACGTTTAACGTTTGACGTCCAACGTTGATACCCTCTTCACCTTTTCCACCGTTGGCTGGCGCCGTAAAACGTGATGGGTGGTGGCCCTCAGAAGCCGGATACAACCTCTCTACTCAACCTCTCGGCCTGGCGCAACAGGCGTGGATCCGAGGGGAACCGCGCGGTGAATTCGTTCAGCCGCAGGGTTGCGTCCATGTACTCCCCGTGACGGAGATGAAAATCCACCAGTCGCGCGGCCAGCTCCGGCGAATCAGGCCGCACCACCACGGCCCGTTCGAGCGCGAGCCGGGCATCGGAAATCTCACCCGCTTTCTCCGCCATGACCGAGATCTTCACCAACAGTCTCGGATCCGCCGGCGTCAGCCCCCACGCGCTTCGCAGATGTTTGAGAGCCCCGGCGTAATCGAGCCGCCGTTCGGCCAGTTCGGCCAGCGCCAGATGGGGGGCGGTTGACCTCGCATCGAGGGCAAGGGCCTGACGGGCGGCCGCCGTCGCTCCCTCCCCATCCCCGGCGAGATCCCTCACCTGAGCCAGTTCCGCCCACGCCCGGGCGCGGACCCGTTCGGGATAGCTGCGCCGAGCCACAAGCCCCTCCAACCGTGCGCGGGCATCGTCAAACAGCCCAGCCTCCCGGTCCCACCGCGCCAGCGTCAGCTCCACCTCGGGGTGCGGCAACTCCTTTTCAAGTGCCACCCGCCCACGGGCCTCATCACCGTCCTCTCTGACGATCTCGGCAAGGGTCAGGACCGTTTGGACCCGCTGTCTCGGGTACAGGGTGAGCGCCCGTTCAAGACCTTCGTATTCCACCCACCGCTCATCCTCGGGCACGAGGGTGACCTCGGGCTGACGGAGCCCGGGAGCCAAGGCGTAGGCTTCTGCGAGATGGTCCATGGCCTCCGACAATCTCCCTTCGGACATCAGCAGGAGCGCCGTCAACCGGCGCAAGGACGGCGAGGTCGGATCGCGCAGCACGGCGGCCTCCAGGCAGTCCGTGGCCTCGTTCATCCGGTTGTCCAGCAGGGCAGCTCTTGCGCAGTTCTTGAAGCCCGACGGATCGGTCCCGAACCAACGCAACTGCAGGGCCGAGATCCGGTCGAGGGCGACCACGATCCGATCGAGCTCTACGTTGGCCAAAGGGCGAGGAGCCAGTCCGGTGGACCGTTGCACCGCCGCCGGAATCCGCAACTGCGGGTCGTCAGCCATCCGGTTGACGGCACCGTTCGGGTCGAATTCGATCATCCGGGCGGTCTGCCGCCACCACCGCGTTCCCGCGGCATCAAGACTCGCAATCAGACACGCCGCGATCGACAAAATCAGCATGAGCAGATTGGGTCTGATGGTCATTCGTCCATCCTTCTTCCCTGCTCGTCGACCAGCCACAACCTGGGTTCGAGTTGCACGCCACTGTGGTCACACACCCGGCCTCGCATCTTCCACACCAATCGCACCACATCGGACGCCGTGCAAACCCTGGATGTCACGATCGCGTTGGCCGACCATTCGGCCACACTCGCCCCACCGGTTCTGAGCCCGCCGCAACCGGCCGACTCGAGGTGCTCGAGCGCCGTTCCCTCTGCCGGATCGTGGAAGACTCGATCCGCCGTCCGACTTCGGTGTCGAACAACGGGCTTCCGCAGCGGATCGATCCCACCGCCCGCCCACCCTCGGTTCTTTCCACTGGTCCGAAACCGTGCGCCGGAAATCACCAGTCGATCCCTGCCGAGCTCCCGGCGAATGCCAGCGAGATCTTCGATCGTTTCGACGCGAATCACCTCGCCCCCGGCTCGGACGTGTTCGATCCACTCCACGATCTCGCCGAGACGGTCCGGACGTCGCATGGCGAAAGAAGCCAGCACACCCCCAACCGAGCCGGGTGAGCTTGCGAGCCCCTCGAGCCCTGAAAGACCGGCGCGTGCCGCAGCGGTACACACCTGTGCCAACTTGGCACCGCCGCCTGCCGTGATGCCGTTTTTTTCCACATGCCATTGCCCGAGTTCCCCTGTCAGATTGAGCAGTGGAACCCGGAATCCTCGATCTGGCGCCACGATTCGGCTGCCGGCGCCGATCGTGAACCACATGGTCCCGTGACTGGCCAACAGATCCAGGGCCTGCTGGACCGCAGATGCGCTGCTGCAACGGATCAGAAGGTCTCCGTGCCCGCCCACACCAAGACCCGTCCACGCCTTCAAGTCCACCCTCTCGTAGACTTCGATCAAACCCCCCTTGCGGATTTCGCGAAGGCGATTTTCAAGTGAATTGGGAAGGTGACGCACGCGACAATCCTCTGTTTTCGAAACCTGGCACGCCCTTTGCTAGTACACCGGGCAGCCAGTCGTTGAAAGAACTGGTAAAGCATCATACCTCCTCCTTCCTCCCGCGGACCTCACGGTCCGCTCTTTTTTTGGTTGAAAAGGCCACGCCTCCCGAACCGCACTCGCGGTCCGGATCCGAGGCGGCCTCAGACACCACCCATGTCGAGCTGGCGCATGTGGTAATGAAGGGTCTGGCGCGAAATTCCGAGCTCACGGGCCGCGGCGCTCCGGTTCCCGCCATGTCGCGCCAAAGCGGTCTTGAGCAGATCCCTCCGGCAATCCGAAGCCGCCTGATCCCAGCGCCGGACGGCTGGACCGACACGGCCCTCCAACCCAAGATCTTCTGCCGTCACCGTCCCGCCGGCCGCGGTGACCACCGCCACCTCCACAACGTGGCGCAGTTCGCGAACGTTGCCTGGCCAGTCGTAATGTGCCAAGGCCAGTTCGGCCTCACCCGACCAGCGACAGCGGGGAACCCCCAGCCGTCGTTCCACTTCCTCTTCGAAGACCTCTCGCAACAGGGGGATGTCCTCGACCCGTTCCCTCAGCGGCGGGACGCGGATGACCACCGGCGCCAGCCGGTAGTACAGGTCGAGGCGAAACCACCCGGCACGGACCCCTTCCCGCACGTCCCGATGGGTTGCCGAAACGACCCTCGCAGCGATTTTTCGCGTGGTGGTCGAGCCCACCGCCCGCACCTCCCCTGATTCGAGGAAGCGAAGCAGTTGCGCCTGGAGCTCTGCAGCCAGATCACCGATCTCGTCGAGGAAGAGCGTGCCTTCGTGCGCCGCTTCGATCAACCCGGGCCGGGCTCGATCCGCCCCTGTGAAGGCTCCCCGCGTCGCACCGAATAGCTCCGCTTCCGCAAGCTCGCTGGGGATGGCTGCCATGTTCACCGGCACGAATCGCCCCGGTCTCTTGGATCGACGATGGAGCACGCGCGCCGCAACTTCCTTTCCGGAACCGGTTTCTCCCTCCAACAGCACGGCGAGATCGGTGGCCGCAAATTGTCCCAACTTGTGCTGAAACTCGGCAGCGGCGGTTGATCGGCCGACGATCTCAACGTCCGCGGATCCGCCCGCCCCAAGCCGCAAGGCCATCAGTCGTCACACCCCGCGTCTCGGGGGTGCAACATTTCGTCCCACACCGACCAGAAGTTCGGAAAGGACTTGGACACACAGTCCGGATCGTCCAACCGGAGGGGGCCGGCGCCCAGAGCGGTCACCGCCATGGCCATGGCGACACGGTGATCGGCGGCCGCCTCGACAGGACGCGGCTGGCCAGCCGAAGCCACGACCCCACGGTGGACATGGGCCGAGCTTTGGGTGACCGCGACCTCGGCGCCGAGCGTCGTCAAATTGTCCACCATCACGGTGAGGCGGTCGCTCTCCTTGTGTTTGAGGTGATTCAAACCCTCGAACCGAGAACCGGACGGACCGATGGCCGCGACCGCCGCGAGGGCCGGAAACGCGTCGGGGGACTGTTCGAGATCAGCCCGGAGCGGTCGTGTCATACGCCCCTGCACCACAATTCCAAAGTCCGACTCAAAGACCCGCACGCCAGCATCTCGGAAGATGTCTTGGACCACACGATCACCCTGACGGCTGGCCACAGAGAGTGGGCCGATTTCGATACTACTCTCCGTCACCGCCGCGGCAGCCACGAAGAAAGCCGCGGCCGACCAGTCTCCCTCGATGGACATTTCCGTCTGTCGGGCCGCTCCTGGAGCCACCCGCCAGGTCCGGGCTGGCCCGTCGTGCTCCACGGCCACATGGATTGCGCGCAGCGTGTCCTCCGTCAGATCTATATAAGGACGGGACGGGAGGTTTCCGTCTGCACGGATTTCCAGACCCTCCCGCATCAGCGGAGCCGCCAGCAAAAGGGCACTGACGAATTGTGAGGAGACCTCGGGGCGGATGGCGACACGCCCTCCCGCCAGACGCCGCCCCCGGACCACCACGGGCAGCGCGCCGCCGTCCGATTCGAGTCGAGCGCCGAGCTGGACCAAGGCGTCGATCAGAGGTCCCATGGGCCGCTGCCGCAGCCTTTCACTGCCGTCGATGACGAACCGGCCCGGCGTCGTGGCCAAAAGAGCGAGCATCAGCCGGGCTCCGGTCCCGGAATCCCCCATCCAAACGCCGGCCGGCTCCGGCGATCCGATCCGCTCCCCGACCCGGATCGAGTCCCGCCACTCCACCGACCAGCCGGCCGCTTCCAGCGCCGCGGCCAGGACCCGCGTGTCGTCGCAGTCCAAGGGGTCCCGAATCAAACCGCCGCCCGTCACCGCCGCCGCCAGCAGGGCGCGGTTGGTCAAGCTCTTCGAGCCGGGGACCCGCACTCTGGCATTGATCCTGGCCACGGGCCCCGGCAGGATCACGGATCGTCCTCACGCGGAGGGTTGATCGGTTCAGGTATCTCTCTCGGTTCGAGGTCGGTGTCCACCCATTGCCACGTGCCGTCGTCGGCAACGAGCAACGAACCCTCCGTCTCCAGCCACGCCGGCACGACCATGGCCAGCCGGTCGGCGTCGCGAATACTCCACAGTGTGTGGAAATGACCCCACAACAGGACGTCGAACCCTTCGGCCCACGCCTCGGCCGCGGTCCGTCTGAAATCGGCTACAGGCTTGCGATATCTGAACTTTCGGTTGGTCTTGGCCAACCTGGCCTCCATATGGGTGACGATCGCCACCGCGATGGGTGTGGGCAGCAACCTCGCCCACAATCTGGCGACCGTCGATTTTGAAACCGCCGACCAGAATCGGTACTGATGGTCACGGAGGTTGACCCGGTCGCCGTGCACGAGGCGATAGCGTCGGGTTTCGGCGGTGAACTCGTAGGCCCGACCAACGACGTCCACACGCTCGGACAACCCGGGTTCGTCGAGAAAGAAATCCCGATTCCCCTCGATCAGCACAACCCGAACTCCGCGCGCCCGAACCTCGTCCCATGCGGTCAGCACCTCCCGAACAGCGGCCGTCCAAAACTTTGGCATGCCGATGAGGTATTGAAACGTGTCGCCGAGATAGATCACCTCCCCAACCCCCCGATCCGCCGCCCGGTGGACCAGAGCACACATCTCGGCGGCATCACGGGGTCGCTGGCCGAGGTGGGAATCGGCGATGATGAGCCTTATCACAGCGGCATGGTACAGGAACGACATACGTTAGAAGGAGCGGGTCATCACCGGATATAATCGACGATCAATCGGTGGACCCAGTGGAACAGAGGATGTATACCGTGCGACGCGTTGGATGTGCCGTATTCCTTTGGCTTTCGATCCTGATCGGGTCGTTTCCGGGGTTGGTGTGCGCCCAGACCGATCGGCACGCAACCGCCGTCGACGGCGGCATCCTCGAAGACTTTGCCGCGGGCGCGGACAGATTCGCGGTGATCGTCCACCTCCGGGCACCGTCTGAAGCCACAGCGAATCTCAGCCCCCACTCGGACGCCGGAGACCGGGTTCGTATGGAGACCAACCGGCCTCTGGCGTTGGCCGTCACCACTCGGCTGCGGTCATCCCTCGCACCGTCCGATCTCCAACGGGTCCGTCCCTTTGTGTTGCAGCCGGCGTTTTCCGCCGTGGTCACGCGAACGGGCCTGTTGCGTCTGCTGGACGACACAACGGTTCGGATGGTCGAGGAGGACCGGACCTTCAACGTCCACACCTTGGAAGGTCTGGCGATGATCGGCGGTGATCAACTTCATCTGCAGGGTTACTCGGGAGCGGGCACCGCGGTGGCGATCATTGATACCGGGATCGACTACTTCCACCCCTCTCTCGGTGGATCCACCATTCCCAATGCCAAGGTCGTGCACGGCCTGGACACGGCGGACGATGACGACGACCCCATGGACTGTGGCGCCCACGGCACCGCGGTGGCCTCGGTGGCCGCCGGGACGTCCTACCAGTGGAATCCGCAGCGGAGGTTCGCTGGCGGCGTGGCGCCACAGGCAAAGATCCTCGCCTACAAAGCCAGCCCCGACGACGACTGCGGGATGATCGCTCAGTCCGCAGTGATCCGGGCAATGGAAGACGCCCTGCTCCATCGCACCGGCGACGACTATCAACTGGCGGCCATCAACCTGTCTTTCGGAACCGGCGCATTCGAAGGCCCCTGCGACAGCCTCGCCGCGAGCTATTCCAACGTTGTATCTGCGGCGACGCAGGCCGGCGTCGCGGTGGTCGCCTCCGCCGGCAACGATGGGTTCGCCACAGCCATGGCGGCCCCAGCCTGCGTCGGCTCCGTCATCAGCGTGGGATCGGTCTGGGACACCGACTCGGGATCGGTTCCATTCAGCTTCTGCCTCGACCCCGAGTGCACGGTCACGTGCAGCGACAGCTTCGTGCCCGCCGGCACCCTTGCCTGCTACAGCAATGCCGGCTCGACCCTTGATGTCCTGGCTCCCTCCGAGTACCTCAAAGCGGCCCGAGCCAACGGCAAGACCATCGACTTCGGCGGCACCTCCGGTGCGGCGGCCTATGTCACCGGCTCGCTCGCGCTGTTGCGCCAGGCCGAACCCGGAATCTCGCCCGCGGCGGCTGGCCGCCTGCTCCAACTCACCGGGAGACCGACCATTGACCAGCGTTCAGGGATTGTTCGGCCGTTGATCGATCTCCAACGGATGCTCGAGGACGCGTCCCAAATCCACTCGTCCGAAGAGTCCGCCGTCCCCATCCCCAGAACCCCGGGCATGGTCGCCCTTTCCACCATCGACGTCGCGGACAACGGCCAGGTCGGCTCGATTCGGGTTCTGCTGCACGTGGACCACCCGGGTCCAGAAGCGCTGGTCATCGTCATGCGAGCACCTGACGGAACCGAGGCACGTCTCCATGACCACGGTCCCGGCACCATCGCGTCATCCGGATCCACCGCCACAAACCAGGGAGTGTGGGGTCTCTACCCCGATGAACTCCAGCCCACCGACAGTCTGGCGGTCTTTTCCGGAATCCCCAGCGCGGGCACCTGGAGCCTCGAGATCAGCGACGAGTCCGGCGGCGGTCAGGAGTCTCCCGGCGGCACTCTCGTCGGTTGGGCACTCGCCATCGAGCCGACGCAGCCTCCGGCGAGCAGCGATATAGAGGGCGTGACTCTCCCGGTGGTTGCCAACGGTCCCGGTGCGTTCGGCACCGACTGGGTCTCCGACGTCAGGATATTCAACCCGTCCGAAGATTCCTCCGCCACCGGCCGTCTCTACCTGCTGCCGGCGTCCGACCACACAGAGTGGTCGTACCGGCAGACCGACGTCACGATACCCCGAAATTCGGTCCTCAATCTTCCCGCGGTACTGGCGACCCGATTCGGCGCATACGACGTCCGGGGTTCGCTGCGTCTCGAATCCGTCGACCGGGGGCTGGCGATGACCTCTCGGACCTTCACAGGGGACGCCGGCGTCGGGACCTATGGCCAGTTCATCGGAGCCTCTGATCCCGAACTGTTCATTGGCGTTGGTTCACAGCCTGTGACCCTCCTCCAGCTGGCCGAGGACGACGACTACCGGACAAACCTCGGATTCACCGAGGTCGACGGCGGAACCGCGGTGGTGCGTGTGACCCGTCGCGACGGTCAGACGGGTGCCGCTGTTGGCCAACCGGCTCTGATCGCCCTTGCACCCTTCGAAAACGTCCAGAGGCGGCTTGGGGAGGACACCGGCGGCAACCAATTTGTGGTCGTCGAGACGGTGGACGGAGACGGCCGCGCGTCGGTCTACGCGTCGATGATCGACAACCGCACCGGTGATGCCATCTTTGTTCCCCCGGTTCGCCCCGCGGCACCGGACACCGTCCTCGTCGTCCCGGTGATCGCGCGTCAGGAGGGCCGGAGCGACACCCAATGGCGGACCGACCTCCGGATCGCCAACCTCGGAGACTTTCCTACAACACTCGACCTTGTCTTCAGACCTCGCAAGGGATCGGACGATTCGCCCGCCACGGTCCAATCCACGGTGCCACCGGGGACGGTGCTCGCCATCGACGACGTTGTCGGCACCCTCTTTGGTCTCACCGAGGCGGTGGGCTCCCTGACGATCTCGAACCCTGATGCCGCCCACGCCATCGCCGCCACCTCGCGGACTTACAACCGCATGCCCCTCGGTAGCTTCGGTCAGTTCGTGGCTGCTGTGACCTCAGGCGTCGGTCCGTCGGCCCGCCTGACCCACCTCGGCTCGTCGCCGCGGATGCGGACCAATATCGGCCTCTGCGAGGTCTCGGGCGGAACGTCACAGGTGATGGCCACCCTCCGTGACGCGGTCGACCGACAGATCGGCGATCCGTTGGTGCTCACGGCGGAACCGTATCAACTGATTCAGGTGGACGACGTCTTTGCAGCCACCGGTGCCGAACCCACCTCCGTCGCCACCGTAGAACTGCACACGGTCTCCGGAGATGGCGATTGGGTGGCGTACGCCTCGGTGGTGGACGCGACGACCGGTGACGCGATCTTCGTACCGGCGCAACCCGTTGAACCCTGAACGTCGTGCGAGGGTTCCGGGTCAAGAGTTCCGAATTCCGAATTTCGAATTTCGAATTTTCCCCTGCTCCTTGCTCCTTACTCCTTTTGCAAAAAAAGAAGGGCCCATAAGGGCCCGCCCTGGTCATCATTCCATGGTCGTCCTAACCCGCACTTCTCACCGAGTGTCTGCTGCGGGCCGCGATTCGCCGCCCTCGTGACGAAACCCGGTGAGAAGTGCGGGCTAACCGTGCGTCCGGGCAAAGGCCTCCATAAATCGGGCCAGCGTCTCCACACCCTCCGGCGGCATGGCGTTGTAGATCGACGCCCGGCAGCCACCTACCGACCGGTGGCCCTTGAGGCCGAACATGCCCTTGTCTTTGGCCTCGGCCACGAACTGGGCCTCCAATTCCTCCGACGGCAACCGCCACACCACGTTCATCACCGAACGGGAGGCCGGTTCCACTGGACAGGTGTAGAAGTCGGGGTAGGCCTTCATAACGCCATAGAGACGATCCGCTTTGGCGATATTCTGCGCCTCCATGAACCCGAGACCACCCTGGTCCGTCACCCAACGGAGTACGTTGCGCACCATGTAGATGGTGAACGACGGCGGAGTGTTGTAGAGCGACTCCTTGGCCGAGAATGTGCTGTAGCTGAGCATGGTCGGTAGCCCGGTGTTGGCCTGCTCCAACCACGACTTTTTCACGATCACCACCGTCACACCGGCCGGACCGAGGTTCTTCTGGGCGCCGGCGTAGATCAGGCCGAACCGATTGGCGTCAAAGGGCCGCCACAGCAGATCCGACGACATGTCGGCCACCAGCGGAACATCGCCGGTGTCGGGGAAGTCGTGGAACTGGGTTCCCTTGATGGTGTTGTTGGAGGTCAGGTGGACATAGGCTGCCGCCGGGTCCAAGTCGAGTTCGTCCTGGCCGGGAATCCTCGTGAAGCCATCGGCCTCCGACGAGCCCGCCACCCGCGCCGAGGCGATGATGTCCGCCTCCTTGATGGCCTTCTGCGACCAGGTCCCGGTGTTGATGAAGTCCGCCGATCCCCCCGGAGGAATGAAATTCATGGGGATCATGGCGAACTGCAGCGACGCGCCGCCCTGCAGGAAGAGGACCTGATGGTCTGAATCCAAACCCAACAGCTCGGTGAAGAGGTCCATGGCCTCGTGATGCACCGCGTCGTACTCCTTTGATCGGTGCGAGGTTTCCATCACCGACATGCCGGTGCCCTCCCACTCGATAAGCTCGTTGCGGGCACGTTCCAGGGCGGGCAACGGCAACGTCGCCGGGCCGGCGTAGAAATTCCAGGTCCTCATGATCTCCTCCTTCAGGCGGTGTGTTGGACGAAGTCCTCGAGAAGGCGCACCACCACGTCGCCGATGCGCAGCATATTCTCCTGGCTCGAGGCCCCAAGATGGGGAGTCATCACCACGTTTGGTGCATCGTACAACGGACAGTCTGCATCGGGCGGGTCGGAGTACCACACGTCGGTGGCGTAGGCCCTCACCTTGCCGGACTTCAGGGCCGCCGCCATATCCTCTTCCTCCACACACTTTCCTCGGGCGGTGTTGATGATCACCACCCCGTCTTTCATCCTCGCGATGGTCTCCGAGTCGATCATCCCCTTGGTCTCGTCGGTGAGAGGAACGTGCAACGAAATGAAGTCCGACTCTCCGAACAACTCGTCGAGGGTGACCAGGTCCAGGAGCTCGTGGCCTTTCAGCAGCGGGTCGTAGGCGATGACCCGCATCCCGAAACCGATGGCTCGACGGGCCAGCTCGGTGCCGATATTGCCGGCGCCGACCAGGCCGAGGGTTTTGCCCATCAGCTCGGTCCGTTTGAGTTCCTTCTTGCGCCACTCGCGGTTCATCATGCCGACGTGGCCTTCCACCATCCGGGTCGGCACCGCGATCATCAGCGCAAACGCCAACTCAGCCACCGCCACCGCCGAAGCCTCGGCCGTGTTGAAGACCTGAATGCCCCTGGAACGCGCGTAGTCCACGTCAATGTTGTCCAGCCCCACGCCGCCACGGATGATCAGCCTCAGCTTCTTGGCCTGGTCGATATAGTCGCGCGGGCATTTTGTCTTGGATCGAACCAGCACAACGTCCACCTCGGGAACCATGGATTTGTCGTCGGTCACCTCGCCGAAGGCCGCCAGTTTCTCTGGAAGGGATGGATCGAATGCGTCAGAGATCAGGATCTTCATGGTTCCTCCGCTTCATCAGTCCACGAGGGGACGTACGATCAATCCGGACCGCAGTTTTGGCTCGAACCAGGTGGATTTTGGCGGCATCACCGTCCCGGCGTCGGCCACCCGGAACAGTTGGTCGATGGAGGTGGGGTGCACGGCGAAGGCCACCGCCCCGGCTCCGGAGTCCACCAACCGCTCGAGCTCCACCAATCCGCGGATCCCACCGACAAAGTCGATGCGCTCGTCGGACCTGGGATCTCCGATCCCCAGGATCGGCGCCAACAGGTTGTCCTGCAGGATGGCGACGTCCAGGGAACGGACCGGGTCGGCCGCAGGAAAGCTGCCCTCCCGAGCGGAAAGCCGGTACCAGCGGCCACCGAGGTACATGCCAAAACACTTCGCCCGTTGGGGCTTGCCGTCATCCACCGGGACCACGTCGAAGGTCTCCCGAACCCTGTCCAACACGGCTGACTCGTCCAGGCCGTTGAGGTCTTTGACGACCCGGTTGTAGTCCAGGATCATCATCTGATCGTCGGGAAAAATCACCGACAGGAAGTAATTGTAGGGCTCGTCTCCGGTGTGATTCGGGTTGGCGTCGCGGCGCAGCGCGCGAATCCTGGTGCCGGCTGCCGACCGGTGGTGGCCATCCGCCACGTAGAGCTCCGGAACCCCGGCGAAGGCCGCAACCAGCGCGTCGCGATCCCCGGGGTCGGACACCACCCATAGCACGTGGCCGATGCCGTCCGGCGCCGTGAAGTCGTAGGTCGGCTCCCCATCGGTGAGCCGAGCAACCAGCGCGTCGATCTCCGGCCGCGCCCGGTAGGTCAGGAAGACCGGACCGGTATTGGCGTTGAGCGCGTCGATGTGACGGGTCCGGTCATCCTCCTTCACCGGCCGAGTGTGTTCATGCTTCTTGATCAGATCCGCCTCGTACTCGTCCACACTGGCGCCGGCCACCAACCCGGTTTGGACGTGATCGCCCATCCGCTGGCGGTAGAGATACAGCGCCGGCTCGGCCTCCTGGATCAAGACACCGTCGTCCATCAACCGCCGCAGGTTTTCGCCGCCCTTGGCGTAGACCTCGGGCGCATAGTGGTCGGTATCCCCGGGGAGGTCGATCTCGGGCTTCACCACGTGCAGGAAGGACAACGGATTCTCAGCGGTCATAGCCCGCGCTTCCTCCGAGTTGAGCACGTCGTAGGGCGGGCTCGCCACCTTCTCGGCGAGCTCCGGGCGGGGCCGCCATCCACGGAACGGTTTGATTCTCGCCATCTTGAGCTCCTTGTGGGTTGCCCGATTGTGTCGGGCATGTCGTGAAATCTATCACAAAGAAGGGCGGTGCTCAAAGGACCGTGTTGTAGTTGGATGTTGGCAGTAGGTGGTGGGTGGTGAACAACGGGTAGTCACTCACCGCTCTCCCGTGTCCGAGCTTGAGCCCGAGTTCGTTACCGTTGCTGTTACCGGCTGAAGATGCTGGATGCTTGATCCCCTGCCCGAGCATTGCGAATTGCGAATTGCAGATTGCAGATTGCAGATTGAAGATTGAAGATTCCCCCGCCCACCCGGCAAGCCCACAGATCACTCGGATGGACCCTGAGAAATTGACGAGATGACGGGGAGTGGGGCCGGGCCTACGGACCCTTGCAGCGCTTTGTCCCGCCTGCAATCTCCAGCCATCTCGACTGCACCTCCGACAGAAATTCTGAATTTTGAATTCTGAATACTGAATTGTCCCGACTGCCCAGATATTTTTCGACTCGCTTCCGGCTTCGCGCTCTGCGCTTCGCCGTGACGAGCCGCTCGCTCAGGATGACAACTGGAGGGGTCACTGTGGTGCGGCCGTCCCGGCCGTGCTCAGAATCACATCATTTCTGAATGTCACCGCGTTTCCCTCGAGCGGATGGCGGCTTACAACACCCACTGGAAAAGGTAGGCCCCCCCCTGCCCCCCGCCCTCTGCCCCTCCTTGCCCCACTTCTCCCTTCTCCCTGTTTCGATAACTTTTCTATAGTGGTTACTTTGTTTATATTGTTAATAGTGGTACTATAGTTCTGTAAGCAATATGAGTCCATACGACGACAAACAAATGCTCACCTTCGTGGTCGATCTGGAGCTGCTGAACGAGATTGACGACTTCAGGTACGACAACCGATTCCCCACCCGGGCCGGGGCGATCAGGTGGCTCCTGGAATGGGCGGTCAACAGAGCACCGGCGCCGGCTCAGAAGCGACGCGGCAAAAAATCACGGGGAGGACACCGGGCATGACATCGAAGTGGAAGAACCGCAGACACGTTTCCACCCTCGATCCCGAGGTCTACGAAAAGGACCGCGCTGGATTTCTGCGCGGACTGCGGACCCTCCACCGGGCAGCACTCGAGGGTCACGACACGCGGAAGATGTACCTCATCGTCGAAAACGACCGCGTGGTGGGCGTCGGCGGCGCCGGAACCGACGTCAGCATCGGCCCCGATGTCAAGCTCCGGCATCCCCACCTCAGGCCGATACTCTGAGGAAGGCGGTGGCCCTGCCCTCCGCCTCCTGCTCCTTGCTCCTTGGTGCGTGTTCCTGAAAACGGGAATGTACGCTAAAATATGAGTGGTTATTCAAATGAGGATGAAGCGTCGACTCATATCCGTTGTGGCCCTGCTGGCCTTCGCGGTGCTGTTCGCACCGCCCGGCGGGGCTGCGTGCGCCTGGACCGGAGAAACCGCCCACGGCTGCTGCGCCGATCCGGTGGTTGAGCCGACCGTTCAACCCGAGTCGTGCTGCGGCGGACCTACCCCGGTCAACCCCTCCCCTGCTCCGGCAACCAATGAGGGCTGCGACTGTCTACACGCGCCGACCGCGCCCACCGCGATCACCGTCGGCACGCCGACATCTTCCGAAACCACACCAGTCGCGAGCACCCACACCGGAGAATTGGTCGTCGACGACACCCGGCAGATCCACCAAACCCAGGACGACAGTTCCCGGGGCGGCGGACACGACCCACCGATTTTCCTCACCCACTGCACCTTCCTGACCTAGGGGAATCGCGCCGAGCGAATCCCAATGGGGAGTTGATCCCCTCGATCAGGAAGGTAAATCCATGAAGACTCTGACAAAGTGTTTCGCCGCGGGTGTCGTGATGACCCAGGTGATAGTTGCGTCGACGCAGGATGTCCCGTTGTCGCCCAGCCACGAGATCATTGCCGCACTCTCCGATCCCACGCTCGCCGCCGTGCTGCGCGATGTCATCGACCGGAACCCCGAGATCGCGGTCGCTACGGCGCGGACCGAGGTCGCACGCGCGGTACCAGCCCAGGCCGCGGCATTGCCCGACCCACAGGCTGCCGTCACCGCCTTTATGCTGCCCCCGGAGACCCGGGTCGGTCCGCAGCGGGCGACGGTCTCGCTGTCGCAGCGGATTCCCGGCGGCAGCAAACGCAAGCTGCGACGCCGGGCGGCACTCCAACGCGCGGCATCCTCGGCGGCCGAGACCGAGGCACTCCGACTGCGGCTCGTTACCAAAGCACGGAGGCTTTACCACGAGATTGCCTACCTCGATCGTTCGTCCGATATGCTCCAGGCCGACCGTCGGCGTCCTCGGTCATTTCGAGGAGCTGGCGCAGGCTCGCTACGCATCCGGCGTCGGGAACCAACATGAGGTTGTGACCATCCAGGCGGAAATGACCCGGATCGAAGTCAGAATCGCGGACATCGCCGCACGCCGGGCTGCACGCACGGCGGACCTCAACGCGCTGCGCGACCGCCACGGCGCCGCCATCAAGCCCCCGCCCCCATCCCGCGCCCCCGCCGCCGAGGTCTTCGCCTGGGAATCGCTCAGACAGCGGGCGCTCATCTCCCGTCCGGAGATGGCGGCCCTGTCGGCATCAGCGCAACGGGCCGGCACCGAGGCCGAGCTTGCCGGATCCCGCTCCAGCCCGGATTTTCAGATCGGTCTGACCTATGGCTGGATCGATCGCACGAACCGATGTGAACGTGCCGGAAAACGGCCAGGACATCTTTGGTCTCACCGGCGGCCTGACGATTCCGATCTGGGGTGACAGCATCGATGCCGGGCGGGAGGAGGCCACCCAGCGCCGCCTGGTTGTCGAGGAACAACGTCGGGCGACCGTGACCGCCATCGACCGGCAACTCGAAGATCTGCGCGGGCGGATGCCGGAACTCCACCGTCAGCTCGAGCTCTTCGAGGGTGTTCTCCGGATCCAGAGCGAACAGGCCCTCCACTCGTCCGAGGCCGCGTACGCTTCGGGCCTGGCCGACGCGTTGTCACTGCTCGATTCGGAGCGAACCGTGCTCGATGTTCGGTTGGCCGCCGAACGATCCAGAGCCGACCTCGCCATCGCGCTCGCCGAGCTCGAAGGCGTCATCGCCGGCCCTTTGAAACCGAATCCAGCCGCGGCCCACGACCCACTCGCAGTCCGTACAACGGCTCAGAAAGATGACTCCGACCAACAACTCGAAATCCAAAATCCAAAATCCAAAATCCAAAACACCCGACCCTTGGAATCAACAACCGTATCCGGGGATGGAGGTGCGTCATGAAGGCCGCGCTGAAAGCCGTTGTATGGATCCTGGTCGGCGTCGTAATCGCAGTGCTGTTGGTTCTCGATCCACTCCATCTCCACCCGGCGGACGACTGGATCTCGGAGAAGCTGCACGGCTCCGTCCATAGCCATGACCACGATTCTGACGAGCGCATTCTCTATACCTGTCCGATGCACCCAGAAATGGTCCAAGACCACCCAGGCAGCTGCCCCATCTGCGGTATGGACCTCGTGCCCATCGAGATCGATGGCCCCATCCCCGATCAATCAGATGTCGGCGCCGCGAGCCTCTGGACCTGTCCGATGCATCCACAGATTGTGGAGGAGCAGCCCGGCTCGTGCCCGATCTGCGGCATGGACCTCGTCCCGGAAGAACCGATGTCCTCGACCCACGATTCGGGTACCCACGGGGGATCTGAGGGAGCGGACGGTCCAGTGGTGCGCATCGATCCAGCGATCATACAGAAGATGAACGTATCCACTCAACGGGTGGGCCGCCGCGACATCGTCCGCGAGATCCGGACGGTGGGCCATCTCGACTACGATCTGGAGGGGATGGTCACCGTCACCACCAGATACTCGGGCTTTGTGGAACAGGTGTATGTCGATTCGGTCGGCCAGCAGGTTCGCCGAGGAGACCCTCTTTTCGACGTCTACGCCCCAGAGCTTGTCCAGACCCAGAGCGAGTTGCTCTCGGCGATCCGCTACGCGACGAGCCTGTCAGGGGCGCCCGAGGACATCCAGCGACGTGCCCGTGAGCTGGTTTCGGCCGCCCGCACAAGGCTCGAGTACTGGGACCTTTCAGAAGAGCAGATCCGGTCCATCGAGTCGGAAGGCGGGGTGCAGCGCACCGTAACCGTCCTCGCCCCCTCCGACGGTATCGTCATGCAACGGGCCCATGGCCTCGAGGGGATGGCGATCCGACCGGGAATGGACGTCATCCACATCGCCGACCTCTCGAAACTCCTGCTCACCGCCGAGGTCTTTGAGGACCAGCTTCAATGGGTCACGGTAGGGGCCCCGGCGACCATTGACATCACCTACCTCCCAGGCGAGACCATCGTCGGCCGAGTACGATTTATCGAGCCCGAGGTCCGGGAGCAGACCCGAACGATCAACGTGATCATCGAGATTCCAAACCCCGGTCGTAGGCTCAGAGTCGGAATGTACGCGACCGTTCGCTTCGAACCCGTTGCATTCTCCGACGTCGTGGCTGTTCCGACCCAGGCGGTGCTGCGGTCCGGAGAACGCGACGTGGTCGTCATGGCCCTCGGCGACGGGCACTTCGCACCGCGTGAGGTCCGACTCGGGGTCGAGGGGAAATGACGGTTTCGTGCAGATAATGGAAGGGCTTTCGGCCGGGGACGTGGTGGTCACATCGGCCCAGTTCCTGATCGACTCCGAGTCCAATTTGCGCGCCGCCATCTCCAAGATGACCTCCAGCTCGGGTCATTCAGGACATTAGGAGAGCGACATGGAGAATCCGAAATTCCGAATCCCGAAATTCCGAACCCCGGCGTCTCTGACCGGATCATCGAGTGGTCGCTGCGCAACCAGTTCCTCATGGTCGTCGCCATGGTGCTGGCGGTCGTCGGCGGTATCTGGGCGGCCGCCACATGCGCCTGGATGCGATCCCGGACCTCTCGGACGTGCAGGTCATCGTCTATACCGAGTTCCCCGGCCAGGCCCCCCAGGTGGTGGAGGATCAGGTCACCTACCCGATCTCATCGAAGATGCTTTCGGTGCCCCACGCCAAGGTGGTCCGCGGCTACTCCTTCTTCGGCTTCTCCTTCGTCTACGTGATCTTCGAGGACGGCACCGATTTCTACTGGGCGCGATCACGGGTCCTCGAGTACCTCTCCGGACTCTCCACCGGGCTCCCGGACGGCGTCATGCCCCAGCTCGGACCGGACGCCACCGGCGTAGGTTGGGCCTTCATGTATGCGCTCAACTCACCAACTCGGTCGCTGGCCGAGCTGCGCTCCTATCAGGACTGGTACCTCCGCTACGGCCTGGTCTCGGTGGAGGGAGTATCGGAGGTCGCCACCTTCGGCGGCTTTGTCCGCCAATACCAGGTGGAGGTGGATCCACTCAAGATGCGAAGCTACGGGATCGGCCTCGGGCACATCAAGGCGGCCATCGGGACTCCAACACCGACGTTGGTGGCCGCCTGCTTGAGCTCTCCGAGAAGGAGTTCATGGTCGTTGGGCGGGGCTATATCCGGGACGTCCGGGATCTCGAGCAGATACCGCTGGCTGTGGCACCCGGCGGCTCTCCAGTTCTGCTGAAGGACGTCGCCCAAGTCACCATCGGCCCCGAAATCCGGCGGGGCATCGCCGAGTGGAACGGCGAAGGCGAGACGGTGGGCGGTATCGTCGTCGTCCGCGACGGAGCCGACACCCTGGAGGTGATCGACAAGGTCAAGGAGCGGCTCGGGGAACTCCGCGCGGGGCTGCCCGAGGACGTCACCATCGAGGTCGGTTACGACCGGACCCACCTCATCGAGGACGCCATCGGGACCCTCACCCGGACCCTGATCGAAGAGTCCATCATCGTCGCCCTGGTATGCGTCGTCTTCCTGTTCCACTTCCGGTCGGCCTTTGTGGCCATCCTGTCGATCCCGGTGTCCATTCTGCTCGCCTTTGTGGTCATGCACATCCAGGGCCTCGGCGCAAACATCATGTCGCTGGGCGGCATCGCCATCTCCATCGGAGTGCTGGTGGATGCGGCCATCGTCATGGTGGAGAACGCCCACAAACACTACGAGGAGTGGCACGGTCGGAGGAGCCACTTCGAGATCATCCTGCGGTCGGCGCAGGAGGTTGGTCCCGACCCTCTTCTTCACCCTGCTCGTGATCACCGTTTCGTTCATGCCGGTTTTCACCCTCGGGGCCCAGGAGGGCCGGTTGTTCCGGCCGCTCGCCTTCACGAAAACCTATGCCATGGCGGCATCATCGATCCTCGCCATCACCGTCGTCCCGGTGCTCATGTTCTGGTTCGTCCGGGGCAGGATCCGGCCTGAAGAACGGCATCCGGTGTCGCGCCTGCTACGAGCGATCTACAGTCCTGTGCTTTATGCCGTCATCAGGTGGCGTTGGCTGGTGGTGATTCTGGCTCTCGCTCTGGTGGCGTCCATCGCCATCCCTCTGGCCCACGTCGGCTCGGAATTCATGCCGCCATTGTGGGAGGGCGACCTGCTCTACATGCCGACGACATTCCCGGGCATCTCCATCACCAAGGCCAAGGAGTTGCTCCAACAGACCGACCGAATCATCGCCTCGTTCCCCGAGGTGGAGTCGGTGCTTGGCAAGATCGGCCGCGCCGACACCGCCACCGATCCGGCGCCATTGACCATGATCGAAACCACCATCCGTCTCAAGCCGCCATCGGAGTGGCGGGACGGCATGACCAAGAAAACACTCGTGGAGGAGCTCAACGCGGCTGTCGACTTTCCGGGGCTGACCAATGCCTGGATCCCGCCGATCAAGACTCGCATCGACATGCTCTCAACCGGCATCAAGACGCCGGTGGGCATCAAGATCTCGGGCACCGATCTCGAGGTTTTGGAAGAACTGGGTCGCGAAGTGGAGGCCGCCGTCCGCGACCTGCCGGGCACGCTTTCGGCGTACGCCGAGCGGGTGATGGGCGGCAACTACGTGGACATCACCATCGACCGCGAGGCCGCGGCCCGGTTCGGCCTGACCGTGGGCAAGGTTCAGGACGTCATCGCCTCGGCCATCGGCGGTCTGAATGTCGGTTATACCGTGGAAGGCCTCGAACGCTACCCCATCAACGTCCGCTATCCACGGGAGCTCCGCGACAGCGTCGGAAACCTCGCCGAGGTCGTGATTTCAGACCCCCACCGGTGCGCAGGTGCCGCTCGGTCAAGTCGCGGATCTCCACATCCGCCAGGGCCCACCGTCCATAAAAACCGAGAGCGGGCGTCCCAACGCCTGGGTCTACGTCGACCTCACGACCTCCGATGTGGGTGGATGGGTGGATCACGCACGGGAGGTCGTGGCACGCGATGTAGAGCTCCCCGACGGCTACAGCATCCTCTGGTCCGGGCAGTACGAGTACATGCAGCGGGCACGGGCACGGCTCATGGTGATCGTGCCCATCACCCTGCTGCTCGTGGTCGTCATCCTCTATCTGAACACGAAGTCGTGGGCCAAGACGGCGATCGTGCTCCTCGCGGTGCCGTTCTCCCTCGTCGGCGCCGTCTGGCTGATCTACATCCTCGGCTACAACTGGTCCATCGCGGTCTGGGTCGGGGTGATCGCGCTGGCAGGGCTCGACGCGGAAACCGGCGTGGTCATGCTGCTCTACCTCGACCTCGCGCACGAGCGTTGGCGAAAGCGGGACCATATGACGAACCGCACCGACCTCGCCGGGGCCGTCCACGAGGGAGCGGTGCAGCGGATCCGCCCGAAGATGATGACCGTCACCACGACCTTCGTGGCCCTGGCGCCGATTCTGTGGGCTACCGGCATCGGCTCCGACGTCATGCGGCGCATCGCCGCACCCATGGTCGGCGGAATCCTCACCTCGTTCGTCGGGGAACTCGTGGTGTATCCGGCGGTGTATTTCATCTGGAGGGCACACCGTGCGAGGCGTGAGGTGTGAGGCTCCCCCTCCCAGCCAGAATCGAGTGCACGCGATGGGCGGGAGTGCCATCCACGAGAGTCGAAGGTCCAAAGTTCAAAGTTGAACGTTACACGTTAAACGTTAAACGTTTCCACCCGCCCACCCGGAGCGCGCCGGGAATAGCTCGCGTTCCCCGAGGGAGACCCCTTAGACATTGTTGGGACCTCATGGGATGCGTTTGCCAGCACCTTGGTTCCCAAAAATGTCAAAGACGGCACGCCCGCCCATCGCGCCCACCTCGCTCCGGGTGGGCGGGGTTTTCAAATTTCGAATTGAGGTTTCCGGCTCTACTTCTTCTCCGCCGGCTTTTCGGTCACCGGAGCGGCCGTTTTGACCCCAGCCTGTCCGGCCCTCTTCTCCAGATCGCGGAGTTTGGCCTTTTCCTTCTCGAGGTCCGCGGCATACGCGTTTCGTTTGCTCTGAGCTGGATCGACCACTCCGGGCGATCGGAACTGCGGGGCGTCACCGAGGTTTGGGTAGTGCGGGTCAGGCGACGGCGCCGCAAGCTGTTCGTCGTACGAGGCGAGCTGGGCCTCCATGTTGTCGACCTTCGCCTTCTGCGCCAGGACCTGCTCCGCGAGCTGGTTGGCGTTGGACGCCACGGGTGACGAACCCGACGACCCCAGCGCGGGGGCGGCACCGGTGGCCGACACCCCAGAGCCCTGGGAGACCGCAGCCCCTGCCCCGGTCTTTTTAATGTTCTTGTCGGTGATGACCACCGAACCGCCCTCGCCCTCGGCGGGCTTCTGGAGCTTGATCTTCGAGGCTGCGGCCGCAAGGGATCCGGCGGGCGGAGCCTCCTGCTGGCCGGCTTCCTGCTTCAGTTCCGGGTCCTCTTTGGGGGGATCCTCGGCCAAGGTCGGCACGGCGACCACAAACACCAGGCCGACGGCGAGCAGCAATCTGGTGACATCGAGACTATATCCATGGCGTCCCATCGGGCACCTCCGGTCCTGAAGGGTATTTTCCTTCCAGTTCTATTTTAGGACATTGCGCCCGATCCGTTGGTGACCGAACGCATCAGCGATGGCCTCGCATGCAATACCAGGCACTTCGATCGGCCTCACTCGGACAGGACGAGCCGCAGACGGAGCGGCACTTCCCAGTCCTTTGGCCTGACTTCGAGCAGGAAGGGGCGGCCCGGCGCCAGGTCGGGTGGGGCGACGAAATAGAACAGATCCGCCATCCCATCGCTCCTGCCGAGCGAGACGGCATCGATCACGGTGGGGCGCCGGGAGAGCGCGATATCCGGGTAGAAGTTGGATTCGCGGTAGCGGCGTTGACGGATCCAAACGTCCACCGGGATGCCCGCACGGCTGACGATCCGGTGGTCCTGGCTGAAGCGCTCGTACTCTTTGCGCAGGTTCTTGAGGTCCGCCAGGGGATACCGGCTGCCGTCGGGCCCGATGAGGTGAAAGCTCTCGGGACCCAGCCGGGCGGTCTGTTTGCTGAAATTCTGCACCCCGATCACCATTGGCAGAAATGGCTCACCAACCCGAAGATAGGTCAGCGTGAGGTTCGCCCAGAGCTGTCCCGAGCCGCTTTTGTCGCTGAACACGAACTGGCGGTCCTGGGGAAAGGCAGAACCTGCAACGCAGACCACCGCCAACACGACTGCAGCTGTCTTCATCAACTCACTCTACCCGATCGGCACGATACGAGATCTCCTGGTTTGCTAAAGTGACCTTTCAGGGAGCAGCTCGGAGGTGCCTCAGTGAAATCAACAGTGGTGACTTTGATCGCGGTTGTCATGGCCGTTTTCGCCGGCCCGACCCAGCCCACATTCGCCTGCACCGGATTTTTTCTGGCGGGCAATCAGATTCGTCTCATGGCAGTGAACTACGACTGGGACGTCCCTGGCGGACGCCTGATCGTCAACCCACGACCAGTCGAAAAAACCGCCTTGGTGGGGCCCGACGTCACCCCGGCCTATTGGGTTTCAAAATTCGGCAGTGTCACGCTCAACCAATACGGGAGGGACTTTCCCATCGGCGGCCTGAACGAAATGGGTCTCGCGATGCAGGTCCTGTGGCTCGAAGACACCCAGTGGCCGACGGGCGTTCAGGGGCCGGGGATCAGCGCCCTCCAATGGGTCCAGTACTGCCTCGACAATTTCCTCACCGTCCAAGAGGTGGCCGACAGCGCCAGCCGGTT
Source organism: uncultured Holophagae bacterium (assembly GCA_963797055.1). Taxonomy (GTDB): domain Bacteria; phylum Acidobacteriota; class Thermoanaerobaculia; order Thermoanaerobaculales; family Sulfomarinibacteraceae; genus FEB-10. The sequence continues at coordinate 135,881 of CAWCOD010000010.1, read as the reverse complement.
CAATATCTCCAGCCCCGGATCGCTCCATTTCCTGACCTGCGATCGCTCCGGTTCGTGCGCCGTCATCGAGTTCCTCGATGGCAAAGCGGTGATCCGGGCCGGCGATGAACTTCCCTTGCCGGTGCTGGCGAATTCGACGTACAAGGCCTCGATCGAAGCCCTCGACGCCAGCCTCGGATATGGCGGTCAGGTGGTTCCCGCACAGGGCGAAGGAAGCCTGTCCCGTTTTGTCCGCGCAGCCACCCAACGCAATCAGCTCAGTTTGACGACGTCCGACCAGGCAGTCGAACAGGCCTTCGGGGTTCTGGCCGACGTGGCCATCGCCGACGAGAACCAGTGGCGCGTGGTCTACGACCTCAAGTCAAATGTCGTCCTTTTTACCACCCGGGGCAATTCCCAGGTCCGGCGACTCGACCTGGATGACGTGGACCTCCACTGTTTCGACGGCGGCGTCCGGTCGGTGGACCTGTCCGGCCCCGGCTCGGGCGACGTCGCCTCCAAACTGGCCCCCTTTACGACGAGTGACAACACCAACCTGGTCCGGTCCAGCATCGCGCAGACGCAGTTCCTGAAGGACATGCCCGAACAGCAGATTCTCGGACTCGCGAAATACCCGGACAGCCTCTCATGCACCGTGGGGCCGCGCCGCCCCACACCCACCCCGCGCCCGGGAGAGTCTCCCCCGGTCAGAGAGTGACCGGTCAGGGTGCTCCGAGGGCCAAGTCCACCGCCGGTGGCAGGATATCGGTGACATCACCGTCGATCTTGAGCGTAAGACCGACCAGGTCGTCATGTTCGGTGGCGCCCCGGTTGATGATCACGTATGGCACCCCGCGTTCCACAGCCAACAACGGAATCCCCGCAGCAGGGTGGACCGTGAGCGACGATCCGAGCACCATCATCAGATCCGCAGTCCTGGCCGCCGCTGCGGACCGGTCCAGGTCCCGCTGACGCAGGTTTTGGCCAAAGCTGATCGTGGCAGGTTTGAGCCGCCCGCCACAGGCCGCGCAGACGGGCGGCTCCCGGGTGGCGGCGAAGGAGGAGAAGTGGGGTCCGGGTTCGGTGCGCTCGTGACAATCCATGCACTCCACCGCGAGCTGCGTTCCGTGCAGTTCGTACAGCCGGTCCAGATCACATCCAGCTTTCTCGTGGAGTCCGTCGATATTCTGCGTGATCACGGCCCCCACCCGGCCTGCTTCCTGCCACCTCGCAACGGCCCGGTGGGCCTCGTTGGGGACCGCATCCCGGATCAAGGGCCAGGTCTCCAGCTTCTGGTCCCAGTACTCGACTCGTGCTTCCCGGCGCTCCATGAAGTCGCGGAACATGACCGGTTCCCGGGTCTTCCACAGGCCGTCCGGACCGCGGTAGTCGGCGATACCACTCCCGGTGGAGATGCCGGCGCCGGTGAATATCACGGCCCTGCGAGCCGCAGCAACCAACTCCACCAGTTTCTCGTTGACCATCATGGCGCGGCTCCGACCTCGGGTAACAGCAAGGCATTAAACAGCATCTTGTAGGTCACCGGCGTGGAGGCCCGGTACTGGGGGTTGAAACCGAAAAGCACCAGCTGACCGGGCCCCCACCGCAACCACACGGCTGCCGGACGATCGGCCAGGAGTTCGGCCTTCTCCACGTAGCCGCTGACCACGATCTTTTCTTCCGGATGGACCACGATCACCCTCCGGTCGGTATCGAGGATCGGTATCGAAGTGGCGAAAACGGGGGAACCCCACGAGAAGACGGCCGTCCGTTCGGGCATGCCCCACGTCAGAGGGTGATTCGACAGGAGGTCTGCCGCCAACGACGCTCCGGCCACGTACAACCCTTCCTCGGACAAGGTCTCGGACACGTCTCGCGCAGGCAGTTGAACTCCTTCGTCATCGGGTTCCGGCCCCTTCATACCGTCGAGAAAGATGGCCGTCGAACCACCCCACGACACCACGGTGCCGCCGGCCTCGAGAAAGCCCCTCAGCCGGGCCATCCCGGCAGGCTTGATGGGCCGACGGTACTCCGGCGCGAGATCGCTGGGCACGTAGCGGTCGCCGCTCTTGTACATCCCATTGGTCAGGAGCTCCTTGTCCGAGTCAGGGAAAATCACGACGTCGAAGCTGCCCGCCAGATCCGTATCCTGGATCTCGCCCGGGCGCAGCACCTTGAAGTCGATGTCGTAGCTGTCCAGAAGGAAACGCGTCCAACCCGCATCCATGTCGTGGAAAAAGGTCTCCACCACGGCGATGCGCGGCAAGCTCAGCCGTTCGGTCTCGGCGTCGGGTGACCGCGGGAGAATGATCGCTCCGGGCCGGACTGCGTCCAGCAGGGGCTGCAGTTTTCCGGCATCACCACTGATGAGAAAACTCCCAGCCGGCAGCGTGATCTCGTCGACCACCACGGGCGATGTCACCCGGTCCACATCGAGGCCGGCGCCCAGCGCCGCAAAAGCTGCCCTGAAACTCAGGTTGTCGTCCGCACTCAAGCCCACGCCCCAGCTGTCCGCCGCAAGGGCCACCGGCTGAACCGAGCCAAACTCCTGCGAGACGGCCTGCAGTTGATCCTCCAACTCGGGCGACCGCACGTCGACCTCGTGGCTTACGAGCCCGAAGTTGATGGGCAGCGACCAGCTCGTGATGTCGTAGGGCCGGATCACCGTTCCTCCCGGTGTGTAGTGGCGCACCGGGTAACTCTGGATCTCGAGGACCTCCTTGATAAACGCGCGGTAGGGCTGGTCGAGCCTGACCACCACATCTCCACCGGAAAAGACCCGGCCCGAGATTTCGGTTCTCTCGGTGAGCTGGGAAACGTTGACGCCGTGTTCGATCAGCAATTTCACAACCTCCGCCAGTGCGCCGGCGTCGTGTTGGCGGCGCGGGAAAAGGTAGTAGAAGGGCGGCTCGGTCCGGCCCCTCTCGACCTCATTTCGGCAGAGTCGATTCCGGAATCGGAGCAGCTCCTCTCGGTGGTCGGCGGCGATGCTGAGGACGGACGCCATGGACGCCACCTCGTACTGGACGATGTCGCTCAGCCGCCACCACCCTCCCGGCCACGGATCGGGCATGTTGACGCTCTTCTCGTACTCGGCGAGACCCTTGCCGTGGACCACGAGCTCGCTGGGCTCGACGAAGACCGGAGTCGCGAGCTTGCAGCTGGCCGCCTCGGTGAGCAGGCTGATTACTCCCTTCCAATGAGAGGTGGTGGTGGCACCCGGCCAGTACTCGTCAAAAACCCAGTGGCTGGCCACCCCGCGAAGACCCGCTCTGCCGAGGTCCTTTGCCATGGTCGAGCCAAACACATCGGACCAGTACCACAGGTCCTCGTCGATGTTCACCGCGATGGGGTCGTGGTACTCGGGCACGAAGTAGCGCGGGCCGGTGCGGCCCATCTGGTGCTTGTCCAGCAGAACCTGCGGATACCACTGGGTGCTGAACAGCCGGTTCACCGCCTGTGCCTCGGGCTGGCTCAGGCTGACGAAGTCGCGGTTGTTGTCGTGGCCGACGTACATGTTGTAGACGCCCGGAAGAGAGCCGCCTTCGAATGGTGTGCCGAGGGTTGCCTCGTAGTGGTCCACCACCATCTGCATTCCGTCGGGGTTCTGGGTGGGCACCACCATCAGCACCACCTCGGCAAGCTGTTCGACCACTGCCGCATCCTCGGTTGTGGCCAACTGGTGGACCAGCAGCGGGACCGATTGGGCGGGTCCCACCTCGCTGGCGTGCATCGAGTTGGCGGCGAGCACGAAGACTCGTCCGTTGATCGTCAGTTGGTCGAGCTCCTCACCTGTGATGTCGGGATCCAGTGCCAGCCGGCGGTTGATGGCGCGGAGTTCCTCGAGCCGCGCCAGGTTGGCCTCGGAAGAGATGAAGATGACGTAGAGACTCCGACCCATTCCGGTATGACCGATCTCCTGCATCTGGACCCGGGGGGAGGCCCCGGCCACCAGCTCGAGATATCCGATGAGCTCGTCGTAGTCCAGGAGCTTTCGATCCGTACCCGGCCGGAAACCCAGATACTCCTCCGGGCTGACCACGGTCTGCGCGACCTGCGACGCCGCCGCTGCCACCGCCCACATCATTCCCAGCACCAATGCCACAGCTCGCGCCACTCGTCTCATGAAGCCCCTCCTTGCCGGTGGGCATTGTAGCGCCACCCCCGGTGCCCATGTCCGGCATCGGATACCCGATGCTCGATGCTGGATGCTCGATCCTGTTCACTCCAACCGCCGTGGGTTTTTGAAGCGCAGACGTCCCGCCTGCAATGATGATCCAAGAACGAAGAACAAAGAACGAAGACGTTGTTCGGGGCGTTTCTCCGGAGGCCCCAGCGCGCCGATTGAACCAACCCAACCCAGACCGTTCGGATGGGGTGGGGGGTCTTCGATTTTCGTTCTGCGATCTTGGACCATCAGTGATTGCAGCCGAGACGGCTGCGCTACAACATCTCGCCATTTCTCTGAGCTGACTTCCCGAGGTTGCCACCCGCCATCCGGACGGGCGGGAGATCTGGCATTTGGATGGGAGGGGGTATCATCTCCACCGAAAGGAACGCATATGACCACCTCATTCCACCCGCCAGAGAGAACTCTCATGGGCCCCGGCCCCTCCGATGTCTCGCCTCGCGTGCTCGAGGCCATGTCCCGGCCGACCATCGGTCACCTGGACCCGGTCTTCGTGGACTTCATGGATGAACTCAAGGGCCTCCTGCAGTATGCCTTCCAAACCGAGAACCCTCTGACGATGCCCGTGTCCGGACCGGGCTCGGTGGGCATGGAGGCGTGCTTCGTCAATCTCGTCGAGCCGGGTGACACCGTGGTCGTCTGCCAGAACGGTGTCTTTGGCGGACGGATGAAGGAGAACGTCGCGCGCTGCGGCGGCACGGCGGTTATGGTCTCGGATCCCTGGGGCCGGGCGGTGGACCCCCACAAGCTCGAAGCCGCGTTGGCCGATCACCCCGAGGCGAAGATCGTCGCATTCGTCCACGCCGAAACATCCACCGGGGCACGGTCGGATGCCGCAGAACTCGCCCATATCGCCCGACGCCACGGATGTCTTGTCATTGCCGACTGCGTGACCTCGCTCGGCGGCATCCCGGTGGAGGTGGACGCTTGGGGACTGGACGCGGTCTACTCCGGTAGCCAGAAATGCCTGTCGTGCACCCCGGGGTTGTCACCGGTGACCTTCGGTCCCAAGGCGGTGCAACTGATCCAGAGCCGCACCACCCCCATTCAGAGTTGGTTCGGAGATATGAATCTGGTGATGGGCTACTGGGGCACGGGCAACCGCCGTTCCTACCATCACACCGCGCCCATCAACGCGCTCTACGGTCTGCACGAGTCCCTGGTGATTCTCCAGGACGAGGGCATCGAGAACTCCTGGGCCCGGCACCAGAACTATCACCAAGCACTCCGCGCCGGGCTCGAGGCCCTGGGACTCGAGTTCGTCGTCCCCGCGGCCGAACGCCTGCCGCAGCTCAACTCCGTGACGGTTCCAGAGGGCGTCGATGAAGCGCGGGTCCGCGGACGCCTGCTCCACGAGTACAACCTGGAAATCGGTGCCGGGCTGGGAGATCTCGCGGGTAAGGTCTGGCGCATCGGTCTCATGGGCCATTCCTGCAACCTCACGAACGTCCTGCTTTGTGTGGGGGCGCTGGAGGCAATCTTGGCCAGCGAGGGCGCTTCGGTGCCCGTCGGGGTTGCCGTTGAGGCGGCTCGTCAAGGGACCAGCAGCTAGGGGCTGGGCCACCCACCCGAGCGGTGCAGAACCTGCGGAAAGAACGACATCCCGAGCCCGAGCCAATTAACTTGCCGTTTCCGCGACGGCGGCTGGAGATTGGGGGCTCTTGCATCTTGCATCGTGAATCCTGCATTCGGGCGGGAGGGTGGCGCTCCTTGCTCCTTGTTCCGGGCGGTTGCCGGATCTTCTTTCTTTGTTCTTGGTTCTTCGATCCCGCGGGGGCGGGCGGCCGCTACTCCCCGCTCCCCTCCGCTTCGCGCTCGAGACGCGCCTGGACACCGCGGCCGCTGTCCAACATCACGGCCACCCATCTCATGTCATCGCTGTGCTCGAGGAAGATCTTGCCGATCATGGTCAGGGGAACCGACAGCAGCATGCCCACCGGCCCGAGGACCCAGCCCCAGAAGACCATCGACACAAAGACCACAAGGGTGGAGAGACCCAGCGTCCGACCCACGAGATTGGGCTCGATGATGTTGCCGAGCACGACGTTGATGACCAGATAGCCGAGGGCCACCACCACCGCTGTTCCAATGCCGTGCTGCACAAGGGCGAAGAGGACCGCTGGAATCGCAGCCACGATGGAGCCGATGCTCGGAATGTAGTTGAGCAGGAAAGCGATGAGACCCCAGACGAAGACAAAGTCAAGACCTAAAACCGCGGTCCATATGGTGACCAGGACCCCGGTCACGAGGCTGATGAGCGTCTTCATCGCCAGATAGCGCTGCACCTTGTGCGTCACCCCGGAGAGATCCCATGTCACGTCTTGCTGCTCGCCGAAGGCCGCCTTCATTTTGACCGGGAAAGTGGACGCCTCGAGCAGGATAAAGGCCATGGTCAACAGGATCATGAAGGCGTTGGAGAGGGTCGACGCGAGTCCACGGAGTCCGGCGGCGAAGGCGTTCATCAGGGCGCCGGGATTGACGTAGTCCGTGACCTCCTCCGACGGCAGATCGATGTCGAACTGTTCGAGCCAGCGGCTCGACGAGGAGATCAGGTCGTTGAGTCGAGCCTGGTAGGCGGGAATGGCTGCAATGAAGTCGTTCACCGATCCACCGACCATGGCGCCGACGCCAACCAGGGTGCCCACGAGCAGAACCACGACCAGCAGCACGGCGACGATGTTGGGCACCTTGCGGCGGGTCAACCAGGTGACCACCGGAGAACAGATGATGGCCAAAAAAAAGGCCAGCAAGAAAGGAATGATGAGGGATTGGGCGGCCTTCACACCCGCGATCACCACCACGGCGGCCGCCGACATCAAAAGAAATCTCGTCGCCCTGAACCGATCGATTCGCCGTTCCATCCCCTGAGCATAACTCATTAGGACAGCGCCAACGTCCATCCAGCTGCGGTGAATCTCCCAGTTTGGCGGAGTTGCCGGGCATTCGCATCCACGTCCATCTCAAATCCGTCTGTACCTTGTGAAAAAAATCGCGTAATATGGCGCCGCAACCATGGAGCTGTTGCCAAACTTCCGAGCGGCCGGGGCCGCATTTCACGATCCAACTGATGAATTCGGAGTCGCCGTGGAACCCACGAGCCTGTTTTCCATTTGCGCTATCGCCATCGTGGCGGTGTTCGCTCTTCTGAGCTTTCTCGCCATCACAATGCATCTCATAACCGTGCTTTTCCCGGCCCGTGCCCATGTCCTGAATCCGGCGGTCGTGGCCGCCATATCCGGGACTGTCGCATCGGTCATCCCGGGAGCACGGGTCACCAATATCGAGGAGGTACGATGATCTTCACCCAACAACCGAAGAAGATCAGGGTCATGTTCACGCCGTTTCGCGACGGGCTGCAGAGTTCCTTCGGGGGCAAGACCCGACTCAAGGACATCCTGCCCGCCATGGAGTTCGCCGCCCGCGAGGCGGGCATCCGACATTTCGAGTTCGGCGGCGGGGCCAGATACCAGGCGCCCTACTTCTACGTCGGAGAAGACCCCTTCGAGTGCCAGGACGCCATGCGCGAGGCGGTGGGCCCCGACGCCGATCTCCAAATCCTGACCCGGTCGGTCTCGGGGGTGACCCTCACCACCCAACGACTCAAGGCGCTCAACCTCCAGGGCAAGCTGATGGCCAAGCACGGCACGACCTGGGACCGGAACTTCGACTATATGAACGACGTGAACAACCTGGAGAAGACCGGCAAGCCCATCCTTGACGCCGGTATGCACCATCAGGTCTGCGTCTCGCTCATGGGGCTGCCTTTTGCGGACGACACCGTCCATACGGCCGATTTCTACATCAGCATCATCCGCGAGCTCCTCGACCGCGGTGTCCACATGGACTCGGTGTGCATGAAGGACGCGTCCGGCACCACCGACCCCATGACCTGCTACAAGACCGCCAAGGGTCTGCGAAAGATCCTGCCTCCCGAGGTCATTTTGTGGCAGCACACCCACGACACCGCATCCATGGCCGTGGCCTGCTACATGGCCGGCATCGAGGGCGGCGTCGATGGCATCGACCTTTCGGTCCGACCCATGGCGTCGGGGACCGTACAGCCCGACGTGCGTTCCATGTGGCACGCCCTCAAGGGCACCGGCTACTCCCTCGACATCGACCACACCAAGATGGACGAGATCGAGAACATGCTCAACGAGGGCCTCGCCGAATACGAATTCAACCCGGTGACCACAACCGCCGACGCCCGGGTGGTGGGTTTCCCCATGCCCGGCGGCGCCATCGGCCCCAACGTCCACATGATGAAGGAGGCCGGAATCCTCGAGCGGTACTCGGACGTGCTGGCCGAGTTCCCGGTCGTGGTCAAGGCGGGCGGCGCCTGGACCTCGGTGACTCCTGGAAGCCAGCAGTACTGGCTCCAGGCCTTCAATAACGTCCTGCTCGGACGGTGGGAGAAGATGAACGACGGCTATGGCAAGGCGGTGCTCGGCTACTTCGGTCGGCCTCCCCTGCCGCCCGATCCCAACGTGATCAAGATCGCGGCTGAACAGCTCGAGATGCCGCCCTTCGACGGCGACCCCCTCGAGGCCGCACCGGACAGCCTGGCCCAGGCCGAAGAGGCGCTCAAAGAGCGCAATCTGCCGCTCACCGACGAGAACATCTTCCTGGTGGCGGCGGCCATCATCCCCGGCAAGAACATGGATCTCAACGAGGGCATCCGGTTGCTGACCGGCAAGGCCAAGATCGTGCTGCCGCTCAAGAAGAAGGAAGAACCGGCCCCGGCCGCGGCGCCACCTCAGACGGCACCCGCAGCAGCGGTCCCCTTCACCAGCCCCATCACCACCACCTGCACGGTGACCGAAAACGGCGCTCCGCGGACATTCAAGATCACCATCCAACCGCCTGCCGGAACGGCACAACCAACGGCGCCGGAGGCTCCGGCACCGGTTTCAACCTCGAATGGGACACCGGTGTATTCGCCCTTCCAGGGAAAGACCGAGCTGGTGGAGATCAAGGTGCACGTCGGCGACGCGGTGACCGAGGGCCAGGTTGTCGCCGCGGTGGAGGCCATGAAGGCCAAGCACGACGTCAAAGCGCCGTGTGCGGGCAAGGTTGCGACCATCGACGCCGAGATCGGCGCCGACATCGAGTCCGGGCAGCCCATCATGACGATCGGAGCCTGACGTGGACGCCGTCTCGACCCTGGTTCAAAGCTCGGGGTTTGTGGGCCTGACGTGGCAAAACCTCGTCATGTTCGGAGTCGGCGGACTGCTGATTTTCCTGGCCATCCGCAAGGGATGGGAACCGCTGCTGCTCATCCCCATCGGGTTTGGTGCGATCCTCGCCAACCTTCCCTACGCCATGATGAGCGCCTCCTTCGGGTTCGAGCACAGCGCAACCGCCGGCCATCCCCTGCTTCAAATGATCTACGACGCGGGCATCCGGACCGAGTTCCTGCCCCCGATCATTTTCCTTGGTGTCGGCGCACTCACTGACTTCCGACCGCTGCTCGGTCGTCCCATCACCTTCCTGCTCGGAGCGGCAGCCCAGTTCGGAATTTTCATCGCCGCGCTCGGGGCCTTCTATCTTTTTGGCTTTTCCATGGAAGAGGCGGCCGCCATCGGTATCATCGGCGGAGCCGACGGCCCGACATCCATCTTCCTGGCCGCCATCCTGGCCCCCCATCTGTTGGGCGCCATCGCGGTGGCCGCATACAGCTACATGTCGCTGGTGCCCATCATCCAGCCGCCCATCATGCGCGCACTCACCACCACGAAGGAGCGGGCCATCGACATGCCGCAGACCAAGCCCGTCTCCAAGACGGCGGTCATACTCTTCCCGATCCTGCTCACCGTGCTCACCGCGCTGGCGGTTCCGGCCTGTGCGCCGTTGATCGGAATGCTGATGTTCGGCAACCTGCTGCGGGAGTCCACTGTCACCGACCGCCTGTACAAGACCGCTGGTGGCCCGCTCGTCAACATCGTGACGATCTTCCTCGGAATCACCGTCGGCGCCACCATGGTGGGACCCACCTTCATCACGCTGCAGACGATCTTCATCCTGGCCCTGGGCGCCTTCGCCTTCTCATTCTCCACATTCGGCGGGGTGGTTTTCGCCAAGTTGCTCAACGTCGTGCTGCCCGCCGATAAGAAGATCAACCCCTGTATCGGCGCTGCCGGCGTGTCGGCGGTTCCCATGGCGGCGCGAGTGGTCCAGGACTTTGTGAGCAGGGAGACCGACGGCAAGGTGAACCCCTTGATGGCGGCAATGGGACCCAACGTGGCCGGAGTCATCGGCTCGGCTGTGGCAGCCGGCGTCTTTCTGGCGTTGCTGCGGTAACAGCAGTTTTCCCCCACCCACCCGGAATGGATTTGTGGAGCCGGCCTCTGGCCTGCATCCGTACGCCAAATCGAGGCGAGATGTGCAGCTGAGACGGCCGCTCCACAATGGCCCTGGTGGCCGATCCTGAATCTTGCATTTTGCGTCTTGCATCCGGGTGGGCGAGTTGTGAGTGTGAACCCTCCGATCGTCGTCGTCGTACCTTCATGAGCAGCCATTTGGTGGCCTCGGCCGACCCCAGGATCCGGCCACGGGCTGTTGGGGGTAGACGACATGGGCTTGTATCTGCGATCCGGATTTACCGTATTGGTCGCCGTCACCACATCCGTTGCAGCTGCCGAGTACTCGGTCACCGACATCGTGGATGCGGCCAAGCGAGGTGATGGGCACGCCGTCCACAAGCTCCTCGAGATCGACCCCGAGAGCGCCCGTGCCACCGACGATCACGGCTACACCGCGCTCCACTGGGCGGCGATCCGGGGCCACTGGCGCATCGTCTCGGAACTCGTGGCGGCCGGCGCTCCCACCAAAGCCGTCGGCGGCGACGGCGGGACCCCGCTCCACTGGGCCAGCCACCACGACCGACCGGGCATGATCGCCCTACTCATCGACAACGGAGCCGATGTCTCCTTGAAGAACCGCTGGGGGCGAACCCCGCTCCACATCGCCGCCCGCCGGGGCTGTTCCGGTGTGGCCGAGGTGTTGCTCGTCAGCGGGGCGGATCCGAATGAGATCACCAACGAGGGCTGGACTCCGCTGCACGTGGCCGCCCTGGCCGATCACCCCGAGGTGACCCTGATCCTCCTGGCCAACGGCGCCGATCCGGGTCTTCGGGACGACGAGGGTCGACTCGCAGCTGACGTCACGCGCTCCAGGCCTGACGCAATACCCATCAAAATCGAGACACTCAATGACTACGTGGGCATCTACGACCTGGGCGGCGGATTCACCGCAAAGGTATGGCGGGATGGCCTGGAGCTGAAGGCCCGTGAGTTTGCCCCCGATTTCCTCTACCCCATCGGTCCTGACGAGTTCTTCTGCCGCCAGGAGCCGTGGGGAGTCGGATTCACTCGATCGGAGACCGGAGAGGTCGACGGAATCCGGCTCGATTTCCTCCGCCGCAGCATCCGTGGGGTCCGGACAAACTCGCCACAGTATGTGGGATCCCAGGTCTGTCGTGAGTGTCACAGTTCGGGCGAGCACGGCGGCCCCTGGGTATCCTGGCTCAGGAGCCGTCACGCCCACGCCTACTGGCGGCTGGCGAGCGATTGGGCCATCTATCTCGCGTGGCTTCGCCCCCATTACTCAGACCTGACGGACCCTCTCACCGACACACGATGTCTGTTATGTCACGTGACCGGAAGCCAGGACGAGAATGCTCTGGCGGCCCCGACCTTCCGACCAGAAGAAGGCATCAGCTGCGAGGCCTGCCACGGCCCGGGGTCGCTCTACATCGACCCCGAAATCATGGCCGATAGGGATCGATACGTCGCCAGCGGCGGCGTCATTCCCACCGCCGCGACCTGCGCCACCTGCCATCGGAATTCCGATCGATTTGACTTCGACGAGTGGTGGCCCAAGATTGCCCACGGCCGTTCAGAAAAGCAGGACGAGCCGGGGTAAGGAGCGGACCTTTTCTCCATCGCAGAACGAAGAACTCCCGCCACCACGGATGGCGGATCCTGGACGCCAGATTCCGGATCCTCCACCCTCGAGAATGGGAAATGGAGCCACTCGGCGTTTTTCTGTCATCCTGAGTGAGCGAGCGCAGCGAGCGAATCGAAGGATCTGGGTGGGTGGATATCCGCCGCGAACGACCCCCACCCAGATCCTTCGACTCGGCCCTTTCAGGCCTCGCTCAGGATGACATCAAGCCAATCCGGGCGGCGGGCTCGAGGTTTCAATCTGTGTGATCTGCGGATGTCCCAGCTGGGCGGAGGATCCGGTATCCGGGATCAGGCATCCGGTCGGGTGGGGTTCTCGCCCCTAGCCCCTAAAACAACGTGTAGATAAACGGCGCCGCCGCCGAACCCGACAGCACGATCAGCACGGCCACCAGCAGCAGCACGATGATGATCGGTGTCAGCCACCACTTCTTGTTGTTCATCAAGAAATGCAGGAATTCGGCAAAGATGCCGCTGCGACGGGCGCCGGCTTCCTCTTCGAAGGCGTTCCGCTGATCGGTTGTGGAAGAATCGTGATCGCTCATATCACCTCAGAATTGGCGGAAGTACCGCTTGGCTTCGACCGGGGCATCTTCCCGCGCAACCCAATAGGTCGTGGCCTCCTCATCGAAGCGCCTCTTCATGGGATCATACCCCACGAGCCGCATGATGAGGCCGATTGGCGTGATGACCAGGTAGTAGACCACAGCGAGGATGACGTGGGAGACCACGAATCCGATGGGCCACGCCAGGTAGGACATGCCCAGGAAGACCGCCTTCATGAAAGCCGGCGCCAGCCATCCGATCACCGGCACCACCACCGAAAGCACCCACAGGGCCTTGGCCAGAGTCTGGTTGTCGAACTTGAACCAGGCCATGACCCCGAAAAAGATCAGGAAACCCAACCAGATGAAGCCGAACTGGTTGAGCTGCTTCCGGGTCGGATTGCGGTTGATCTGAACGACGCTCATGTCTTCCTTTCGCTGCGACTCAATCCAGCGCGAACTGCGCGAGGTACTTCTCGCGCTCGGGCACCGCGGTGTCGGGCTGTTCCTCCTTCAAGAGGATCTGATTCTCCATGACCAGGACGTCCATGTCCGTACCCATGAAACAGTGATAGGCGTCCTCGGGCGTGCACACGATGGGCTCGCCGCGGACGTTGAAGGAGGTATTGATCATCACCGGGCAGCCGGTGCGGGCCTCGAAGGCCGTCATCAGACCGTGCATCCATGGATGGCGATGGGCGTCCACGGTCTGGACCCGGGCCGAGTGGTCGACGTGGGTGATCGCCGGAACCTCGGACCGGATCAGCTTGAGCTTGTCGAGACCCGTGACGCCGGTCCCGTCCACCGCGGTTCTCCTGGACTCGGCCACCGGCGCCACCAGGAGCATGTAGGGGCTGTCCTGGCCGTCGTCCATCTCGAAGTAGTCGCTCACCCTCTCCCTCAGGACGATGGGAGCGAAGGGACGAAACGACTCACGGAACTTGATCTTCAGGTTCATCACCGACTGCATGGCACGGCTTCGAGCGTCGCCGATGATCGACCGGCAGCCGAGCGCCCTGGGACCGAACTCCATCCGCCCCTGGAGAACACCCAATACCTTCTCCTGGCCGATCAGATCCACCAGTCGCTCGTGGAGCTCCGCCCGGTCGTCCACGGTGTGGTACACCGCGCCCCTGGAGTCGAGAAAGGCCCGGATCTCGTCGTTTGTGAACGCCGGTCCCAGAAGCGATCCGGTCTGACCATCCGGAGACCGCACCTCGCGCGGGTTGTCCAGCAGCTGGTACCAGATGAACTGCGCCACACCCAGCGCGCCGCCGGCGTCACCCGCCGCAGGCTGGATCCAGATGTGCTCGAAGGGGCCTTCCCGGAGAATTCGTCCGTTGCCCACACAGTTGAGGGCCACTCCACCGGCGAGGCAGAGGTTCTTCATTCCGGTGACGGCGTGCACGTGGCGCACCGCCCGCATCATGATCTCTTCGGTCACCACCTGGATCGACGCGGCCAGGTCCATCTCGCGCTGGGTCAGCGGCGTCTCCGGCTGTCGCGGCGGGCCGCCAAACAGCCCGTCGAATTTCGCCGACGTCATGGTCAGGCCCTGGCAGTAGTTGAAGTAGCTGAGGTCCATCCGAAAGGAGCCGTCGTCCTTGAGGTCGATCAGGTGTTCGAGGATCTCGGCTGTGTATCGCGGCTCGCCATAGGGCGCGAGGCCCATGAGCTTGTACTCGCCTGAGTTCACCCTGAAGCCGCAGAAATAGGTAAAAGCCGAATAGAGCAATCCTATGGAATGGGGGAAGTGGAGCTCATGGGTGAGAGCCACCCTGTTGCCTTGCCCGGTGCCGAAGCTCGCGGTCGTCCACTCCCCCACCCCGTCGAGGGTCAGAATCGCCGCCTCCTCGAACGGCGACGAGAAAAAGGCGCTGGCCGCGTGAGACTCGTGGTGCTCGGTAAACACGATGCGCCTGGTGAACTTACCGTCCAGACCGCGGTCGATCTCACGCGGCAGGTGGAGCTTCTGCCGAAGCCACAGCGGCATCGCCTTGAGAAAGGACCTGAAACCCGCCGGAGCAAAGGACAGATAGGTCTCGAGGATCCGTTCGAACTTCAGAAAGGGTTTGTCATAGAACCCCACGTAGTCGAGCTGCTCGGGGGTCAGTCCCGCCTCTTCCAGGCAGTAACGGATGGCGTTGACCGGAAACTCGTGGTCGTGTTTGATGCGGGTGAACCGCTCCTCCTGCGCCGCCGCGATGATCTCTCCATCCACCACAAGCGCGGCGGCGGAGTCGTGATAGAAGGCGGAAATCCCGAGAATGGCGGTCATGGTCGTGTGTTCACTCCTGGTACAGACGATTGCATCGCGGACCACGAATTGTAACCCAAAAGTCGATCTTTGGCGTACCCGATGCCGGTCATAGCACCAGTTCGGCCGTCGCGAGCCTCTCTACGAGCGCCTCGCTCAAGAGACGATACACGGCGAGTCGGATACCCAGAAACAGCCTACTCCGGCGTACCCAGGTAGCCCAGGAGAACCGCCTTCTTCTCCTCCATGAGTTCGCGGCTGCGCGCCTCCAGGACAAGCCTCAAAAGCGGCTCGGTGTTGGACGGCCGAACGTTGAACCACCAGTCCTGGTACTGCACGGTAATCCCATCGAGGTAGTCGATCTCGCCATCTGCAGAACACCTCGGCCAGCTGCCGGATCATCCCGTCCTTGTCGTCCACGTGGAAGTTGACCTCGCCGGTGGCGTGGTAGCGCTGGAGCGGGGCTGCCAACTCCGCCAATGTCAGACCGGTCTCGCGCATCAGGTCCAACGCCTCCACCACGGTCATGATGGATGAGTCGGCGGTGTAGTTGTGGCGGTAGTAGAAGTGGCCCGCCAGCTCACCGCCAAAGGGGGCGTTGTGCTCCCGCATGGTGGCCTTGATGAACGAGTGGCCCACCCGTTCCCGCACCGGTCGGCCGCCGGCCTCGGCGATGGCCTCCTTGGTGGACCACGACGATCTCAAATCGTAGACGATGACGGCCCCCGGCTCGTGGCGGAGAAAGCGCGGGGCCAGCATGGCGGTCATGATGTCCGCGGTGATGACATCGCCGTTGCCGTCGATGATCATGGCCCGGTCGGCGTCGCCGTCGAAGGCCACGCCCAGGTCGCAGCCGTGCTCCCGCACCGCCCGCTGCACATCCACCAGGTTTTCGGCCTTGAGGGGGTTGGCCTCGTGATTCGGGAATGTCCCATCGAGTTCGAAGTACAGCGGCACGATGTCCACGTTGAGACGCTCGAGAATGGGCATATAGATGGTGGCCATGCCGTTGGCGGCGTCGGCGGCCAGTTTGAGCCTCGGCTCGCGTTGCTCCATCACCGCCAGGGTGTGCTCGGTATAGGCCTCGAAGATGTTGTCGAAGGACTCGCCCGCCGTGGGCTCGAGGTCGTGGGCTATGTCCGACGACTCCACCAGCTTCTCCAACTCGGCGATTCCGGTCTCATAGGACACCGGAATGGCGTCGCGGCGCGACATTTTAAAGCCGTTGTAGACCGCCGGATTGTGGCTGGCCGTGACCTGGATCCCTCCGGACGCCTTCAAATAACCGGTTCCAAAGTAGTTCTGCGGTGTGTCGGTCACGCCGATGTCGATCACCGCCACCCCGCTCGCACGCAGTCCCCGCTTGAGTTCTTCGGCCAGCGGCACCGAGTGCGACCGCATGTCCCGGGACACCACAACCACCGGACCCCGGGCCAGATCCTCGTTATCCAACAGTTCGCGGTAGTGGTAGCCCACCTTGTACGCGATGTCCTCGTTGATCTGGTCGGGGTAGGTCCCCCGGATGTCGTACGCCTTGAAAATTCCAGCCATTTCGTCTCCTGTCAGTTCTCGTTCGGGTCGGGCGCCGCAAGGGTAGCATCGTCACCAAAGACCTGGTTTCTGAGGAACCTGGTGACATCCCACGGCGGCGGTTCGCCGCCCAGCCACTGGTGGAACCAGTCGAGGTGAACGAGATAGTAGAAGGCCATCTCGTTCCAGCTCGGCCAATGGCCGGCGTTGGGCAGCACCACCAGCCGCGACGGCACTTCCTTGAGCTGCAAATCGGTGAAGAAGTGCAGGCTCTGGGTGTATGGCACCCGGTAGTCTTTTTCGCCGGTCACAACCAGGCAAGGAGTCGTGTAGTTTTCAACATAGTTCGACGGTGACCATTTCTCGTAGTGCTCCGAATCCCACGGGCGGCCGCAGAGGTCCCGTTGGGGGAACCACAGCTCCTCGGTGGCGCCGTGCATAGACCGCAGATCGTAGACCCCCATCATGGAAGCGCTTGCGGCAAACCGATCGGTGTGGCCCTCGAACCACATCATCATGTAGCCGCCGAATGACCAACCCATGGATCCCATGCGCTCGGCGTCCACATAGGGGATCTCGGCCAACGCGTCGGTCACCTTCATCAGATCCCGGAAGACTCTGCCGCCCCAGTCACAGGAGATGGCGTCCACGAAGTCCTGGCCGAATCCGTTGGATCCGGTGGGATTGGGGAAGGCCACGATATATCCCTTGCCCGGATAGACCTGCCAGTCGCCTCGGTAGCGATCGAGCCACTGCTGTTGCGGCCCGCCGTGCACGTTGAGGATGAGCGGATATTTCGTTGTCGGATCGAAATCGTGCGGTTTCACCACAAAGACCTGGATCTCGTAATCGCCATCGCCCTTGACCCACATCTCCTCGGCCGGTCGGATGTCCACTTCGGCCGCGAGCTCCGTGTTGAAGCTGGTCACCTGGAGGGCCTCGCCACCCTCGAGGGCCACACGGAAGATCTCGGGCGGGTGGCCCACGCGCGACCGCGTGTAGACGATTGCCTGCGCATCCGGCGTCAGCGCCCAACCCGAGATGGCGCCGTCGGTGTGCACCTCGGTCGGTTCCCCGCCGGCGGTGGGGATCTTGAAGATCGGCGTACGGCCTCGATAGTCAGCCTGAAAAAAGATCTCGTCACCGCTGGGATGCCACACCAGCTCAGAAGCCCAATCGTCAAAGCTCTCTCGGCCGGTCAGATACGCGGTGGAACCGCTCGCGCGATCGTATACAGCGATTCGGATCATGTCCGACTCGAAGCCGTCGGTTTCCTGGCTCAGGAATGCGACGAACCGACCGTCCGGGGAGTACGTTGGACGGCCGTCCCATCCCAGGTTGGTCTCGGTGAGATTGCGCGGCTGGACGGCGGCGATGACATCGCCCACCGGAGTGACCCAGAGATCGGCATTGGTGGAGGTGGCCGGAGACGAGCCACGGTTCGAGACAAAACACAATTCGTCCGACCCGGGAGAAAAGGCATATCCCGGAGATCCACCGAGAGAGAATGTGGGACTGTCCCAGGGCCCCGGTGTGGCGTCCCGGACCACCTTCCCGGTTTCGACGTCCACCAGCAGGATGTGAGAGTAGGTCCCCTGCCGCCACTCGGTCCAGTGCCGGTAGAGGAGTTCGTCGGCGAGATAGGCCTTGAGAGGACCGTTCTCGGCCGCCTCCTTGATGGTCTGATTACATTCGGCGTCGGCGCCGCACTCGGGGTAGACCTTCGACGTGACGGCGATCCATCGGCCATCGGGGGACCAGACCGGCGCGGCGACACCCGTGGGGAAGTCCGTCAACTTGCGCGGTTCGCCGCCATCCACAGCCATCAGGAAGAGCTGACTCTCACCACCGTCGCGGTCGGAGGTGAACAGGAGCGAAGAGCCGTCGGGGGAGAAGGACGGTGAACCGTCGTGGTGGCGTCCGTGGGTCATCTGTCGCGAGATGGATCCGTGGGCCGACATGAGCCAGATCTCGGACCAGCTCTCGCCCTTCTCGAGGTCGTATCGGGTCACGCTGACGGCGACCCTGGTGCCGTCCGGGCTGACGGCAGGTCCACCCACGAAGGCGGTGCGGTAGTAATCGGCGATCTCGAAGGCGCTTTTTTCCTCGGCCCCGACGACCACAGCGACCACGACGATCAGGATCCATCCCAACGCAAAGGTCGTTCTCATTGATTCCTCCCCAAAGCGGGAGCATTCTAGCTCAGGTTTCCGAGGGCCTTCGAGTTCCGAGTTCCGAGTTCCGTTTCGGATTTCGAATTCTGCCCCCTGCCCCCTGCCCCCTTGAGCTATCATCAGCCCATGTGTGGACGCTACACCCTCACTGTCTCGGCGCGGGTCCTGGCAGATGTGTTCCAGGCTCCGGAGATTGCCGGGTTGAAACCTCGATA
Source organism: uncultured Holophagae bacterium (assembly GCA_963797055.1). Lineage (GTDB taxonomy): Bacteria > Acidobacteriota > Thermoanaerobaculia > Thermoanaerobaculales > Sulfomarinibacteraceae > FEB-10. Next base: position 117,028 of record CAWCOD010000010.1, on the reverse strand, counting down.
CAACATCGCACCCACCCAACCAGTGCTCATCGTGCGCGCCTCCGATACCGGCGATCGGGTCATGACGACGGTCCGCTGGGGTTTGATCCCGTTCTGGGCCAAGGACGAGAAGATCGGCGCGCGGATGATCAACGCCCGAGGTGAGACCGCGGCTTCGAAACCGGCCTTCCGCGCTGCAGTCAAAAGCCGGCGCTGTCTCGTGCCCGCGGATGGATTCTACGAGTGGATGAAGACCGACGCCGGCAAACAGCCCCATCTGATCCGATTCACCGACCGGCGCCCCTTCGCGTTTGCGGGCCTGTGGGAAACGTGGCGTCCAACGGACGGCGAGCCGATAGAGTCCTGCACCATCATCACCACCACACCCAATGAGCTTGTTGCCGGGATCCACGATCGAATGCCCGTCATCCTGTCGCCGTCAAGCTACACCGAGTGGCTCGCCCCGGACCAACCGAACCCCTCCCGCCTCGAACAACTCCTGATTCCGTTTCCGCCGGACGAGATGGAGGCATTCCCGGTCAGCACCAGGGTCAACAAACCGGTCAACGACGATGCGAACTGCATCGCTCCGGTGGATCAGTAGAACCTCTGGTAACGAATTCTCAATTCTGAATTTTTAATTCTGAATTGCCCCCGCCCGCCCGGGACCATCAACGTGTCATCCTGAGCGAGCGAAGCGAGTCGAAGGATCTCCGCGTCTTAACCACCAACCAGGCGCAGAGGGTGTATCCGACGTGCAACGTCGAACGTTCATAGTCTTGTTGCCCTGAGAGCAGTTATGACGCAGCCTGGGGTCTGCATTTGCGCGGTCAATGGCAGAGAGAGTGCAGCCGAGACGGCTGCGCTACAAATCCGTACTCAGATGTTTCAAGCCGGCTGGATTTTCGAATTTCGATTTTGGATTTCTTCCACCCACCTGGTTCATCCGTGGGGTTGGTCTTGAAATTGAGATTTCAAAATTAAAAATTCAAAATTCATCCCTTCGTGATCAGATCTCAACGAATCGGTCTGCGTTATCCTCGGCAGACATGATTGGGGAGGCACGATGAGCGAAACGCAATGGTATGTGGCAGTTGACGGCAAGACGATCGGGCCGTTGACCGAGGAAGAACTCAGACAGGGTTTTCGCGCCGGCACCTACGGGCCGAGGCACCATGTCTATGGCCCCGGGATGTCCGAATGGGCCACCGCGGAGTCGGTACAGAGCTTCGTATCTGAGTTCGCATCCACCGCGTCGCCACCACCTCCGCCTCGCGCCGGCGGACCGGTTGCCGACGAAGTGGATTTCGATATCGGCGGATCCGAAATGCAATACGTGGAGGTGGAACTCGATCCCGGAGAGAGCGTGGTCGCTGAGGCGGGAAGCATGATGTACATGGGCCACGACATCGAAATGGAGACCATCTTCGGTGACGGCAGCGAATCCGGAGGCAGCGTTGTCGATACCTTGGTGGGCGCCGGCAAACGACTGCTCACCGGAGAGAGTCTGTTCATGACGGTCTTCTCGAACCGAGGGTCGGGGGTTCAAAAGGTCGCATTCGCAGCACCCTATCCCGGCAAGATCATTCCCATGGATCTGAAGAAACTCGGCGGCAAACTCGTCTGCCAGAAGGACGCCTTTCTGTGCGCGGCGCGCGGAGTTTCGATCGGTATCGCCTTCCAAAAAAAGATCGGCACCGGTTTGTTCGGTGGCGAGGGCTTCATCATGCAGAAGCTGGAGGGGGACGGTCTGGCCTTTGTTCACGCGGGTGGAACAATCGTCGAACGCGAGCTCGGCCCGGCCGAGACGCTGCGCGTCGACACCGGCTGCATCGTTGCGCTGGACTCGTCGATCCACTACGACGTGCAGTTTGTCGGCGGGGTCAAGTCGGCCATTTTCGGCGGCGAGGGCTTTTTCTTCGCACGGCTCACCGGGCCCGGCACGGTGTGGCTCCAATCGCTCCCCTTCAGCCGCCTCGCCGGTAGGATCTGGCGATCGGCGCCACAGGCTGGCGGCAAGGACAAGGGCGAGGGTTCGGTGCTCGGCAAGATGGGCGGCATCGGGGGGTTCTTCGACGGGAATTGATCTCCCGCCCACCCGGATGCTCGATGCTGGATGCTCGATCCGCCGCCCGGCCGATGACGCGGCTTCCGAGTTCCGGGTTCCGAGGGGCCCTCCACCCACCCGGAGGACCGTTGTGGAGCAGCCGTCCCGGCTGCAATTTTGGCTTGGATTGATGGGGGAATGCAGGCCAGAGGTCTGCGCTACAACGGCCGAAACCGCTGTTCCTGTCATCCTGAGGAGCGCAGCGACGAAGGATCTGGGCGGGTGGGTATCCAGCGTTCACTGCCCCCACCCAGATCCTTCGACTCGGTCGCTTTGCTCCCTCGCTCAGAATGACATGAGCGGCGACATGGGGCCTGCGGCTTTGGGCCTGCCGGGACGGGTGGGGGTATTCGAATTCCGAATTCCGAATTCCGAATTGGCCCGGGTGCCGACCCCCTTCTCACCTTCTCACCTTCTCACCTTCTCACCTTCTCACCTTCTTCAAGATACAAATCCGCAAACCGATCGAGGACCTTGAGATACGGCTCGATGGACGGGATGTAGTGCCGTTCGTCCGGCGCGTGGGGGCCGATGCCGGTCTGGCCCCACACCACGGCGTTGCCCCCCGGCGCGAACCGCGCCGACGAGCCCGGCTTCTTGCGACCCACCCGGGCCGGTTCCTCCGAGATCTCGGTGACCGCCGCCAACAACCTACCGAGATGGGGATTGTCGTCGGGACAGCGCACGCCGGCTTCCAGTGTCTCCACCACGACCCTCTGGCCGAGTTCGCGGGTGAGGGTCTCGAGCTCCTCGACCAGGCCCGCGATATCGTCGCCGGGGATCGGGCGCACCTCCACCCCGAGCACACCCTCGCCCGCCGTGATGTTGAACACTCCGTCCTCGCCCACGATCAGAAAGGGAAACCGAGCGGTGCTTTCCCAACCGTCGAAGCTGGACAGCGTGAGATACCTGGGGAAGAGGGTCGAAAGCACGCTCCTCACCTCGATCAGACGGTCCAGCAGGTCACCCGGCACCGCACCGGTTCCGGTGTGGCCCCGCTTGCCTTCGGCGACAACCCGAATTCGCATGACGCCGCGGTTGGCGACGCACACCGAACCGAAGAGTTCGTCGCCGCGCTCTCCAGTGCGCTCGCCAACCAGCATGATCTCGGGCTGCCAGCCGAACTCCCTCTCGAGATCTGCGAGGACGTGGGGCGTCCCGAACGGCTCGCCCTCTCCGTTCTCCTCATTGCCCACCAGCATCAGATTGATCGGAGGGTACGGCGGTCCCGCCTGAACCCGTTCGCGCATCCACACCATCATGCTGGCCACAACCGTCTTCATGTCGGCGGCACCACGGCCCCACAGATAATCTCCCTCGATCCTTGCCTCGAACTGACTGTCGTTGGGATGCGGCGGTACGACGTCGAAATGACCGCTGAGCATGACGGGCGCGGTCAGCGCACCGGGGAAACCGGCCACGACCGAAGGGTAGATGCCGTCCTCGTACAACTTGACCTCACAACCGGCGTCGCCCAGCAGCCCGGCGACCCGCTTGCCGCAGACGCGCACTTCGTCCAGGCGCTCATCGGGACAGTTGGTCACCGAAGGAATCGCCACCAACTCGGTGGCCAGCGCCAGGACCTCGGCGGTGCGATCGTCCACACCCTCAATTTGTAGCGCTGTTCCGTCGCCGCCGATGGTCACCGAACCCCCGGGGAGAACCCGTCCCATCTGTCGCAGCTGGTGGAGCAGGGGCTTGAAATACGGACGCTCCTCACCCCCGATCGCGCCGTCGTCTGCGATCCTGACGACGTCCGCTTGAACGGTTCGCTGCCGTTCCTGGTGCCACTCCCGGATGACGTCTCGGGACAAGATGATGCCGCCCGAGGGCGACCGGCGGGCTTTCCGGCCCAGACGATCCTTGAACCACGTACGGATGCTCTCAGCCGGGTTCGGTCCGCCTCCGGCCATTTCCTTGAGTGGCTCGAGCAGTTCACTCTGGCCGAGCCCGTCTGCCAGCGGCGCGACGTCGTCCAGAGTCTCCGCCAGCAGTTGGCGCACGGTGGTCTCGCCCCCGTTCCACGGATTGGTGATCACCGCCTCGAGTCCGTCCCTGGCTGCCGCCGCCTCGTTGGCTCGAGCTCGCGCCACATCGCGCTGGTCGTAGCGGAATTCCGCCCCCAGCTCCGGATCGGCGTAGATCCGCAGCATCAGAAGATCCTTGAACGCCACCTTGGCTACGGACAATTCGAAGCTGTCTCCGCCTTCGTCGGTTCGGACCTCCACCCGGTTCATGGGCAGGTCGACTCGGGCGCACAGGTTTTCCACGATCACCGTCCGCTCGGCCTCTTCGAGGCTCCCGTCCTCGCCGGTGGCGAAGATGCCCCGCTGATAGAGTTCACGAAGCTGCTCCGAGGTCGTCTGAATATTTCGGTTCACCGGGTCCACATCCGACCGCGCCCTGACCGGGGTCCAGTTGTTGGCTCCGAAGCGGACCCCGCTGCGCACCAGGTCGTAAGAGATTTCCAAATAGTCTCCATGGCTGGCATAGAGCCCGGGCACGTCGAGATCAACGGGATTCGGGAAGGCCATCAGACGCTGCGAGTCCACATTCGTGAGGACCGGAACCACCTCACCATCGACCTCCTCGAGACCGATAGGAGAGGCCGCGCTGGTGGCCACGAAGACCGGACAGAGCGGCCGGAGCAGGCGCGTGGCTCGGATCACCGCCTGGTTGCGAAAGTCCTCGAGCGAGCTATCGCGACGCCTGTCAACGGGGAGGTGCACGAAGTCCCATGACAACAGTGCCTCGGGGTATGAGTGGTTGGTGTGAATCCCCGCGGTGGCGAGCCGGCTCCCGAAAAGTTCCACACAACGCCGCAGGTACCTCTTGCGGGCCAGATTCCAACCGTCCGGGATGCTGTCGGTGGTGACCTCCAGCGGCTGCGGGATATTGCCGTGGTGGGCGTAGAACGACTCTCCAAAGGACAGCTTCAGCTCAGCAAGCGTGTTGAGAAGGACCGCTTCGAGTAGTCGCGCCTCTACGGCGGTGGCCACCGGCGAGAAAAACGGCCGGGTTGTGACCTCGGTCATCCAGTGAAAAACCTCGAGTTGGAAACGGGGCCTGGCCCATTCCGGCAGACGATCATCATGGAGGTAGTCGGCGAAGGACCGACTCTCGGGGCCAGAGCCCACCCTGGCCACCGGCTGGAGGTCCTGATCCAGAATGTTGAATTCGACCTCGAGTCCGGACGTCCCGCTTTCGGGCTCGTTACACCGCGAGGTGTCGAGGGCAAGCAGCACCTTTTCAGCGAAACGACCCCATTCCGATTCCGTCAACTTCGGATCCTCCTCATCTCCAACCCTACCGCCGACAAAGGCCTGCCGCCGCGGGCAGCGGCCGGCGAAACGATACCACGCAACACGCACCACGCACACACTGACTGGACCGGGGAATAGCCTCGGCGCAGATACTGGTTGTTTGAGTGAGACATGATCTCTTTGGCACCACGTTCAGAGGAATTCGACAGCCTTCGGAGGAAATTCGTGAAACCAGTTTACAGTGCGATCATGGCCGCAGCGGTGGCGTGTTTCGCGTTCCTCATCGCCACGCCGTCGGGTGCCGGCTCCCCGGAAATCGGTCTCGAACTCCTGGCCAGCGGACTCGACCAGCCGGTGGTGGTGACTCACGCCAACGACGGATCAGGTCGGTTGTTCATCGTGGAGCAGGACGGTGTCATCAGGATCTGGGACGGGTCCCAACTGCTCGCGACTCCGTTTCTCGACATTGATCCACAGGTGACTTCGGGTGGCGAGCGGGGTCTTCTCGGGCTTGCATTCCATCCCGATTACGCCAACAACGGCTGGTTCTTCGTCTACTACAGCGGGCCGGACCCCGAAGGGGACCCGGGTGTGGATCACAATACCGTCGTATCGAGATTCTCGGTGCAGGGTGGCAATGCGAACCAGGCGGACCCCACAAGCGAGACAGAAATCTTCCGCTACGAACAGCCCTATTCCAACCATAACGGCGGTCAGATCGCCTTCGGACCGGATGGATATCTCTACATCGGACTCGGTGACGGCGGCCTGGGCGGCGACACCCTGAACTCCGGACAGCGGGTGGACACCCTGCTCGGCAAGATCCTCAGGATGAACGTCGATGGCGATCTGCCCTACGAGATCCCGGCGGACAACCCCTTCGTGGGCGAGGCCGGTCTTGACGAAATCTGGGCGTTCGGACTTCGAAACCCCTGGCGATTCAGTTTCGACCGCACCTCGGGTGACCTGTTCATCGGAGATGTGGGCCAGAACGCCTGGGAGGAGATCGACTACCAATCGGCTTCGAGTTCGGGCGGCGAAAACTACGGTTGGCGTTGTTATGAAGGAGACCACCCCTACAACACCTCGGGATGCGGTCCGATCGAGGACTACGTGGGTCCGATCTTCGAGTATCCCCACGCACAGGGCTGCTCCATCACCGGCGGGTTTCGCTACCGCGGCTCGCAATTCCCCAACCTCGCCGGCACCTACCTGTACGGCGACTACTGCAGCGGGGTCATCTGGGGGGGCACCAACGACGGCGGCGTGTGGTCGAGTGTCCCCCTGCTCAACTCCAACTTGAACATCAGCTCCTTTGGTGAGGACGAGGACGGCGAGCTCTACGTGACCGATCACGTCTCCAACAACGGAGCGGTCTACCGCATCATCGACACCTCGCCCACCGACAGTGTTTTTGGCGACGGCTTCGAATCGGGCGATACCACGTCGTGGTCGGCCACCCAGAGCTGACCTCGTCAGATTGAGGAAGGACAGGACATGAAAGGACGGATGCCATGAACGCTGGACACCAGATCAGCCTGATCTGTGCTGCCGTATTGATCGCCTGTGCACTGGCTTCACCGGCTGCGGCCGGCGACGCCGACGCCATCCGAGTGTTGCGATCCTGGGACGAGACCGTCGAGGTCGAAGGCCGCCAGGTTTCGGGACGAATTGAGCTGGTCTTCGACTACGATGTCGGACTGGCCTTTCACCAGATCTACGACGAGGATGGACAACTCATCGAACGCCGTCCGGCGCAGCGGGTGCCGACCCCGTCGGCTGAAGAGATCGACGCGGCCGTCGCCCTCGTGCTCGCCGATCCCGCATTGGGCCGGATCATCGAGGATCTCAAGGCCTATGTGTCCGGAGGGTTCATTCTGGACGAGGCCGCGGGTAAATCCTGCGGCCCCCGCACGAGATGCCTCCAGATCTTTGCCTTTCGGCTCGGCTCCGGCGGAGCACCGCTCTTCCGCGCGGTGGTGGATCTGACCAAAGAAAAAATCGTATATCGCGACAGCTGGAACCAGGGGGTGCCGCAATGACCCGCGCATCACTGTACATCGCATCTATAGCCGGCCTCGCCATGGCCCTGGCCCTCCCGGCGGCAGCCGCCTCACCGACCTGCACCGGGACCTCCGAACACCTGATGAGCTGGCCCGACGACGACCCTGTGTGGGAATTCTGCTGGCTCCGCCCCGAGGACTCCAGCGCGAATTCGGGTTCCGGCCTCGAGATCCGTGACGTCCACTACCGCGGCACGCTCGTCCTCAAGAGGGGCCACGTCCCGATTCTCAACGTCGATTACGATCCCGGCGGATGCGGGTGTTTTCGCGATTGGCTTGACTCCGAACACGACTATCGCACCGGAAATCCCGTCAACCCGGACTTTTTCGAACCGCCGTTCCCCGCCGAAACGGTGTGCGACAACGCCACTGAACCCCTGATTCCGCCCGGGGATTGCCCCTGGGGCGGAAACCCGGCCGAGTGTCTGGAAGGGGTGAGCGCCGAGTATTTTGCCGACCACGTCATGCTTTCGACGCAGGCGCAGGCTGGCTGGTACCGGTACGACATGAGGTGGACCTTCTGGCTCGACGGCACCATCGAACCCACGTTCGGTTTCGGAACCTACTCCGACGCCTGCGGCAACGCGTCCCATCGCCACCACGCCTATTGGCGGCTCGACTTCGACATCGACGACGCCGACGGGGACACCGTCACCCAGGTGGGAGGGAGTCTTCCCGGCCTCGTCGCGCAGGAGGACGACCGCACGTGGGAAGACGGCTCGGTGGCCTGGGAGGTGCATGACGGTACCACCGGTCGCGGCTATCGCATCACGCCTGGCGCCCAGGACGTTCTCCTCCCGGTTGACAGCTTCTCACAAACCGACCTCATGATCTCACGCTACCACTCCGACGAGCTCAACGACTCGGGCGGCGGTTGTGAGGTCAATGTGAACACCATCATCGACGGCGAGCAGGTGGAGAACACCGATGTCGTGCTGTGGTACCGAGGCGGTGTCCACGACCAGGTCGGGGTGGATATCTATCTGTGCAAGCGGGCCGGTCCAACCCTCACCCCGCTCGGCGACTGGGGCGAGTTCTCGGGCTTCGCCGACGGTTTCGAATCCGGCGACACCACCGCGTGGTCGGCGACGGTGCCGTAGCGGCCCGCCCACCCGGGGACAGGGCCCAAGGAAAATGGAACAAGGAACAGGGGCGGGTCGAACCCGCCCCTGTTTCTATTGGTTCAGTTCTAAGATTCGAGATTCGAGTGATGGGTTCTGGCTTGACGATTCTCATTTCAGCGCGCCCATCTCCCCACAGCGCTTCCCGAGGTTGCTCCCTTTGACATTGTTGGGACCCCTCGATATGGGATCTCCAACACCTTGGGACCCAACAATGTCAATGACGGCACGCCCGATCAACGCGCCCTCTCGCTCCGGTTGGATGGGGTGGCACGTTCTACCGTCGACCTTCAACTTTCAACTTTGGACTTTCGACTCCCTGCGCTGCGGTTACAACCCGCGGCGAAGGATCATCGTCCCGGCCAGACCGAGGAGCAGGATCATCAGCGCCATGCCGTAGGTCCCCATGGTCGGAATGGCGGTCGAACCCCCTCCGCCCTGGGTCAGCTCGACGGTGTCGTAGGTCTGCGCAACCTCGATCTCCACCGGACCGCCCTGCGGAGTCACCTCCCAGCCCTTGGTCACGGCCAGCGCCCGCCACGCCCTGCGGTAGATCAAACGCGCCTCAACCACCACAACTTCACCAGGTTCGGCCGGGCCGGGAACCGCGAATTCCACCTCGGTGATGTCAGTGGCGCCGGATGGGATCCGGGTCTCCGCATCCACCGACTCGCCGTCGATGAAGAGCACCGGCCGCATGACGGGCCCCTGATCATTGATCCGACCGGCCAGCACCCTTGCGAAGCCCTGACCAGGCTCGCCGGCCACATCTCCCGGTTGCTTCCCCGGGACGTTGTCGTCACCCCAAAATGGAATCGTCGGTCCGTCGACCTGAACCAGCGGCTGTCCGTTCCAGGTCGCCGAAATCACCAGTACGGCGTTCCGGATGGAGACCCCGGCCGGGAAGGCGTGGCCCGATCCATGGTTGCTGACCTGGGAACTGGCCACGATCCTCCCTCCGAACTCGCTCACCGTGGTTGCCAGTGAAATCGCATCCTGCAGAGTTTCCGGAGTCGTGCCGATCATCTCGTGCCGATGCCGCTGTTCGGCCGGCCGCAACGGGGGGTTGCCGATGGGATCCACCAGGTATCCCGGGCCCTCCTCTTCGGGCATGTGGCAGTCCTGACAACCCCTGAACCCCGCTCCGGGGACGGCAAAGGGCGACGCCAGCCACTCCGAGTAGGTGGTCTGTCCCGGCACGCTGGTGTTGGGCCGGTTGTATTCATGGCACGAGGCACAGAACAGGGACTGTCGAAACACGGGCGCGTAGGACGCCTTCATCCCGCCAAATGAAATGTCGTCCAAAGGTCCCCAGACGAACTGCGAGGTCGGGATGAAGAGGTCATCAGGGAACCGGTAGCTCGAGTTGCCGAGATAGTGGATCGCCGACACGTTGCCGTTGACCATATCCACCTGGTGGCACGCCACGCAACTCACTCCCTCGAGAGCCGCCGAGGAGGTCACCTCGTTGAACTTCACGTTGCCCGGATCGAAGACGTCCGCCATCGGCGTGTGACAGGTAGCACAGAACCCGGATTCATCCGGATCGTGACTCTCGATGAACACGTAACCGTCCGAACCACCCGGCGTCCCGTCCCCCGAATACAGGTCCCGAACCCAACTGTCATCTCCCGCCGTGGCGTGAACGCTCTGTTGCCACTGGTGGAGCTGCTCCTCGTGGCAATTGCCGCAGTCGGCGACCAACGGCACCCAGGATTGGTAGTTGGGGTCATCGACGTCTGGAATCCGTAAAAGCCTGATCTGGACACCGGTCTGCCCGTCCGAGGCGAGACTCCCGGCCGAGGCGAAGTTGGCCGTCGCCTGGGCGTCGTACTCCACGGCTGCGGTCACCGTAACCAGGCCCGCCGGACTGACGGGAAGGGTGAAACTCCCATCCGCCGCCGACAGAACCACCGGCGACGCGGGATCGGCCTGGATGTGGACCCGAGCACCGGCGATGGGCGCATCGGTGCCGTCCTCCAGGACGAATCCTGAGATCTCGCCCGCCACCGATCCGGCCCAACCCGTTGCCAGGAGAGACACGACCAGCACCGCGAGTCTCAACGGTCCAGCCCCCCGGCGGCCTCTCGTGATGTGTCTTGTCATCGTCCAGCCCCTCCCCCATCCGCAACACCCGGTCAACCCGTCGATCACAGCGTTGACAGCGCCTCCCAAAGACGGTCAGTAGCTCCCCTCGTGACCTCGGGTGGCGTCGCGTATGAAAAGCGAATCCAGCGATCTCCAAACGAGCTGAAATAGACCCCAGGCACCACGGCGAGACCGAACTGTTCCGCGAGAACGGTGCCGAGATCGCCGGTATCGGCCATCCCGGCCCGATCGAGCCAGGGTCCCATGTCCATGAAGGCGTAATAGCCCTTGCCGAGGATGTGGCGGATACCCCTCTCGGCGAGGAATGCGCGCACCACCTCCCGGCTCTGGTTGGTGGGTTGGATGATCGTCGCCGCAGCCCTGTCGAAACCCATTCGGTAGGCCGCGATGGCCACGGCCTGGCTGTGGAATGAGGGGATCACGGCGTGCGACGCCCGGCTCTGGATGAACTTGACAACCGGTTCGGAGGCCACCAGATGGGCGTTCCTGATGTTGCTCGCACCGAGGGACTTTGTCAGACCGTCGAGAACGATGCAGCGCTCGCGCTCGGCCGGTTCGAAGGCGAGCAGGAACGCGTTGAGGTCGTGCGGCTCGCCGTCGGTGACCCGATGGTAGATCCAGTCAAACAGGACATAGGGCACCCCGGCCTGGAACGCCGACCGGGCCAGGGCGATCTGCTCTTCCAGCGGTACGGTGCGTCCCGTCGGGTTGTCCGGGCTGGTGACCACCAGCATGGCGACCTTGCGTCCGCCGAGGACCGCTGCCGCCTCGACGCATTCCGCCACACCTCCCGGCGTCACCGTCCACGCGTCGTCCTCGCTGCCGGGCGCCAACATCACGTTCGCCCCCACCTGATAGGGACCCCAGTTGTACGAGATCCACGGCACCCGCGAGGTGACGACGAAGTCTCCCCACCGGCCATGGCCGAGGAATTGGACCGCGTCGTAGGCCTTGACCAGAGCGTCGCGCCCGCCCTGGCACGCTATGACGTTGAGCGGCCCCCAGCCGGTCGCCGCGTCCAGCCCCCAGTAGTCCTCCACGACCGCCTGGCGGAAGACCGCCGTGCCAAAGGGCTTGTCATAGCCCGTACCGTGCTCCACCTGAAGCTCATGGGCGCTCTCGAGAATCTCGAGCGGCACGCCCGGCAGACTCGCACCGCCGTCGCCCTGGCTGGCATCGAAGACCTCACCGTCCGGGTTGTGACCCCGGTAGACGGCCAACGCCTCCTTGATCTCGAACATTCGGCTCCCGGGGATCGGCGACATCGAACTTGGCGAGCTGTCCGAGGCGGTGAGCTGATCCGGTGTCACCACGAGCGCTGGCGTGCCTGAGCCGACCTGGTCCGTCATCTATCCTCCTTCGATCGCGACCCGTCTCATATGAGATTTCCAACGCCTCGGGCCGCACCGTGCCCCTATTGTGCCACCGCCACTCCCGCCCGCCCATAGCGAATTCCAAATTCCGAATTCCGAATTTCCGGCGTCATCCCGACGGCAGTTCGGACTCCACTCGATGGTATTTTTCGAGGACCTCACGGACCTCGTCCAGGCGACCCTCGGCGGCCAGTCGGTGGGCGAGGTCCCGGGCGGAGAGCACCAGATCGTGATCGCGAAGCAGGTCGGCAAACCGGAATCCGGCGGGCCCCCATTGACGAAAGCCCGTCAATTCGCCGGGGCCCCGGAGTTCGAGATCCGCCTCTGCGATCCGGAAACCGTCGGTGCTTTCCACAAGCACTTCCAGTCGGCGTCTGGCCAGCTCCGAAGCATCGCTGCCGATCATCAGGACACACCAGGAGGCGAGTTCGCCCCGGCCCACCCGGCCGCGCAGCTGGTGAAGCTGGGACAGCCCGAACCGATCCGCACCTTCGATGATCATCATGGATGCTTCGGGAACATCGACGCCCACCTCCACCACAGTGGTCGCCAACAGCACCCGAATCTCGCCGTCGCGGAACCGTCGAGTCACGCTCTCGCGCTCCTCTCTGGCCATTCGTCCATGCAGCGATCCGACCACCACACCGGACAGCCGCGCCTCGATCTCACCGGCCCGTTCTTCAAGGGCCGGCACCGCGATCTCGTCGCTCCCTTCGATCATGGGGAAGACCACGAAAGCACGGCCACCCCCGGCCACCTCCCGGCGCAGGAAGTCATAGAGTTTTTCCTCGGCGGAGCTGTCCCGGATGACCGTTCGAACCGGCCGTCGACCGGGCGGCAACTCGTCGATGATGGAAAGATCGAGATCGCCGTAGAGGGTGAGAGCCAGCGAACGGGGAATGGGGGTCGCGGTCATCACCAGGACATGGGGCGATCCGCCCTTCTCCGCGAGCAACTGGCGTTGGTTTGTCCCAAATCGATGCTGCTCGTCCACCACCGCCAGGCCGAGCTCCTTGAACTCCACCCCCTTTTGGATCAGAGCGTGGGTCCCGACCACGATCCGGATCGATCCGTCCGCCAGTCCGGCGCGCGCGGTCCGCTGCCCGGCGGCTCGCTGCGAGGATGTGAGCAGATGCACCTCGTAGCCCAAAGGTCCGAACAGCCCAGCCAGGGTCCGGACGTGCTGCTCCGCCAGCAGCTCGGTGGGTGCCATCAGCGCGACCTGGTATCCGGCCGCGAGCGCGAGCCTCATGGCCAGAGCAGCCACCGCCGTCTTGCCGCAGCCCACATCACCCTGGACCAGCCGCGCCATGGGCTGCGGTCCCTTGAGATCGGTCGCGATCTCCCGCACCACCCTGAGCTGCGCGCCCGTCAAATGGAAGGGAAGCAGATTTTTTGCGAGATCCTCTACCGGCCCGGCCACGACGCAGCGCGGGGCGGTCTTGCTCTGCCGCCGGACCCGGTGCTCGGCTAAGGAGCAGGCGAAAGCCAGCAGCTCGTCAAAGGCCAACCGCCGATGTTCGGGGGACCGTCGCCCACACAACCCGGCCACATTCGTTGAGCGCAGCTCCTCGTCTTCCGGGAGTTTCGGGTCGTGGAGCCACCGCAGAGCCGACCGCAGCTCGGGCACGGAAAGCTCGTCGCGGATGTCGTCGGGCAGCGGGTCGGCGCATTGGTCCGCGGCGCCGAGGGCCTGCTCCACCAGCCGACGGAGCCTTCGCCCTCCCAGCGGACCCAGACGCCGATAGACCGGGACCAGGCCCTCGTTTCCTCCGTCGGAGAGGTCGTTGACCTCGGGATTGACCAGCCGGATCCGGCCCCCTCGATCCTCACGGATCGGACCGTAGAGGGAAAGCATGCCAGCTCCTTCCAACCGGCGGTCGATCCAGGGCTGATTGAACCAGACCACCGGCACCGAACCCGAACCGTCGTCCACCAGGCCGGAGACGATCTTCATGCCCCGGCGCCGGGCCCGCCGCACCGACGTAACGTGGACCTGACCCCACACGAGGACCCATGTATCCGGCTGCATTCGCTGACCCAGCGACACCCGCTGACTTCGATCTTCGTAGCGGTAGGGCAGATGCAAGAGCAAGTCCACCACCCGATACACGCCCTGGGCCTCCAGCCCCTCGCGAAGCTTGGGGCCGATCCCGGTGAGTACGTCAACCGGTTGCCACGGATCGATCGCAGCGCATCGCTTCGTCATGTGGTTGTCCGCAGACACCGACGAACATCCGCTGCAGGTGCGGACCCATCACTTGACCGGCAAGCAGCACGTCTCAGACGGCTCAGCTCTGACCCTCGATCTCGAACCGACATTGAATGGTCCCGAATGTCACCGTGTCGCCCGGGGCCACTGGGAACGGCTTCCCGGCCGTCAGGCGGACGCCGTTGACGAAGGTCCCGTTCATGGTTCCCACGTCCTCGATCACCGTGTAGGAGCCATCCTCCTCGCGCCGAATCCTCGCATGACGCCGCGAGATGGACCGCTTCGTATCCACCGGCGTGAGATCGATCTCGGGGTTGATCCCGGTGACCGGGTCGATTCGGCCCACCGTTGTTTCTGCCTGGTCCGCAAGCGGAAAGACGATTCCGCTGGCCACTTCGACGATGCGCACCTTCGGATCGGAACATGCTTCGGGGCCCCGTCCCATGGCCGAATCATCCAGCTCCACCCGCGGCCCGCCCGCCTGTTCGAGGAGCTCGTTGGTTCGACGCAAGCGGATCGTCAACTTGCGCATCATGCGCACCGCGATTTCAGGGTTATGTCGGAGGATGTAGGTGAAGGCCGATTGGTCGATGATCACCGCGTCCACGTCGGCGGTGGCAATGGCCGTGGCCGACCTCGGAAAATTATCCTCCAGCATGCACATCTCGCCGAAGAAATCACCCTTCTCGAGCGTCGCGAGCACCCGGCTCTCGTTACCGATTCGCTTGCTGATCTCCACCTCTCCGGTTTCGATCACATACATGGTCAGACCGAGATCACCCTCAGAGAAGATGATGGTCCCTGCCGCGAAGTGGGTCCTGAGCGGTTCCAGGCTATCGTGTCCGGGCGGCGGGGTCGGATCCGCCTTCTTGGTTCCGGTGGTCTTGAATTTCGCCATTATTCACTCCATCGAATCGCGCCCGAGCCGGTGTCGACCTGGACTTCGGGCACCAATGGGAAAGGCCAAGTTGACGGCACCGTGGCCGAAGGGCACATCCACGACGATCGGCACGTCCTCCGGCACCCGTTCACAAGCCAGCTCGCGCCACCGATCGGCCCGCTCACGGACCGGGCCACAACCGCGCAAGCTCCCACATATCAGTGCTTTCACGCTGCGCAATCTACCAGAGCCCCAGAGGTGGGTCAACATGCGATCAAGCCGGTACAGCGGCTCCCCCACCTCTTCCAGAAAAAGCACCGATCCGGAGAAATCGGGTTCGTACGAAGTCCCGATCGAGGACGAGAGCATCGCCAGATTACCGCCCACCGCACGACCCTCGGCGTGGCCGGGCCTCAGGACGTGATCGCCGCCGAATCTGAAGAGGGCTCGACCTACACACTCGCCGTACAGCACGGCGCGAAGCCTCTCGGCGTTCCGGGGCCGTCGGAGACCTGCTGCGGCCATCGGCCCGTGGATCTGTGGTCCGCCCCCCGCGTTTACCATACCGTTGAGCAACGCGCTGAGATCGGAGAATCCAACAAAGGTCACCCCGGACTCCGCCATCTCGGCCATCCGCAGGTGCGGCAGCAGCCGGGTCACGCCATATCCGCCCCTCGCCGCCACCACCACCCTCGCGCCCCGATCGAGCACCCACCTCAGACCCTGTGTCCGGTCCTCGTCGCTTCCAGCGAGGAATCCATCCCGGCGCTGGAGATTTGGCGCCCGGAGCACCGGGTGGCCCCAGGATTCAAACACAGCAATTCCCTCGGCGAGCTTCCTCGGATCCACCGGTCCGGACAGAGCCACGACGCCGATGGGTTCCCCAGGCTTCAAGGGTGTGAATGTCCCGGCCATATTGAAACCATACCCGATCCCGAGGATCTCCAGTGTGGCGCGGGTAACGCCGATTGCAACATCGGAATGAATTCCTTGCGAGATCGTGGAATGTGAACAAAACGTCGCCTCCGAGGAGGAGACGCCCTGTAGCGAACCGGACCCGATGTTCAGTGTTGGCCGTGTTCCAGGGTCTGGCCCATGACAGTGGCTGGGAAAAGCCGTATATTGAATCCGCGACTGGAGGAGGCGGGCGTTCGCTGTTCCATCGGGACAGAGGAAGGTCCGGACTCCTGGCGGGCAGCATGCCGGGTAACGCCCGGCCGCGGCAACGCGAGGGAAAGTGCCGCAGAGAGTAGACCGCCTCCGGATCCGACCGGAGGTAAGGGTGAAAGGGTGCGGTAAGAGCGCACCGCCTGTCCGGTAACGGAGAGGGCATGGTAAACCCCATGCGGAGCAAGGCCGAATAGGGGGGTCGAGGGTCGCCCGTCCCCGCCGTCCGCCTCGGCGGACGAGGCCCCCGGGTAGGCTGCACGAGCCCGGCGGAAACGCCTGGCCCAGATGAATGAACGCCGCCCTACGGGGCACAGAATCCGGCCTACAGCCTCCTCCGGTCGCACCTTCCCCCCGCTCAACCGGGCTGCGGGGCAGTGGAGCTATGGGGCTAAATGTCGGTGCCAGGCACCGCCGCAGATGTTCCGATCTCATGTTCCGGTGCGATTTCGACGGTGCCTGGCACCGGCCCGCGCGTTCGCGGCGCGCGTGAGGACGGCACGCCCGATTAACGCGCACTTCGGCTCCCGGAACTAATCTTCGTGGCCGGAGAGCCCCAGCTTGCGCATCTTCTTGAACAGACCCGCTCGGGACAGACCGAGCCGTTCCGCTGCGCGAGTCTGGTTCCAGTCCTCGGCAAACATGGCGCGCAGGATCATCCAACGCTCGAATTCTGCCCGCGCCTCTCCCAGGGGCCGTTCCACAAGAGCACCGAGATCCGGCGGAGCCACCTCCGACGCCGCCAATCCCTCCCGAATCCTCGGCGACAGGTCCGCAATCTCAACCACCTGATCACTGCTGGCGCGGGTCATCAACCGGAGCACTTCCGCACGCAATTCGCGCACGTTGTCCGGCCACCGATACGACGCCAGGGCTTCGAGGGCGTCCACCGTGAAACCGGCACCCGCCTTGCCGCGACGCCCGCCGGCCTCGCGCTGGAAATTGGTAATGAGCAGTGGAATGTCCTCGAGGTGTTCTCGCAGCGGTGGCAGGTCGAGCCTGAAGCCACCAAGCGCCCCGGCCAACGACTCGCTGAGGGTTCCTTCGGCCAGCGCCGCCGAAATGTCGCATTCCGCACCGAAGATCGGTCGAACGTCCACACGCCGCGATGAGGCATCCGAGCCGGCGGGTTGGAACTCCTCCACCAGCAGCTCCTGGATTGAGGTCGTCAACGCACAGAGATCCCGAACGAAGAGCGTTCCGCCGACTGCCTGGGACAAGGCGTCCGCAACATCCGCCTCGCTCACCGGCCGTGACTCGGCTGCGCCGTCGGACCCGGTGATCGCCCCACCGAGAACCACGAACGGCTGTTCCTGGCGGGACGAGAGATCGTGGATCACCCTGGCGAACAGGGATTTCCCCGTTCCCGATTCACCCGAGATCAAAACAGCACGGTCGCTGCGGGCGAATTCGGCCGTCCTCAGCTTGCATTCGTTGATGGAGTCCGACAGACCGGCGATGCGGTGGAGCGGACTGCCGAATCGTCGCAGCTCGGGATCACGACGATCTCCTGGAGCCGAACCGGCAGGCGCCGGAGGGTTGCCCGAGCCCAAAACAGCCTCCACAGAGGCCATCACCGCGCGAATATCGCCCACCGGCGGTGGCGCACCCGTAAACGGCACCACGAGCACGTGATGCAGGTGGATCGGCGCCACCAGTAGAGATTCGCCCGACTCGTTCAGCTGGGTGATCCTCGTTCCGGAGTATTGACCCTCCTGCTCTCTCGCGATCCGCGTCAGGGCTTCCGACGATCGCACGAGATCACCGAGGTGACCGGCGCTGGAGACCATGGAGACTCCACCGTCGTCGTCGCGATAGAGCACCACGGCCGCGTCCAGACCCAGATGTTCCACCGCCCAGGCGAGGGGCTCGGCCACGGCGCCACGCCGTACCGCACCGGAAGTCGTCACCAGCAGGGAGACCATCTCTTCAGCGCTGGCCCGTCCCGAATAGGCCAGGGTTTCCTCGGTGACCGGCGGATCGACATCTTCCATTCCGTTGGCGCCAAGCTCCATGGCGACGCCCGCTTGGTCTCCTGATCCCTCCTCCTCCACCACCATCGGAATCGACGACAGGTACAAGGTGTCTCCGATTCGGAAGTTCGATGAGGCCGTTCGACGGCCATTGATAAAGGTCCCGTTCTTGCTGTTCAAGTCGGTGATGTGGGGTGTCCCCTGCCTCATCCGGAGGATCGCGTGGTGGCGGGAGATATCTTTGCTGTCAACCACGATGTCGTTATCCGGCTGTGCGCCGATACGATAACTGCGGTCGTCCTCGATCTCGATCCGCCGCTCCCCCTTTTCGGGATGGGTGTACACCAGAATCAGACGACCCATGACCTTCTCTCCACTGTCATGCCCCGCAGGGGGCGCGGTTCACCAGATACCCGCCGAGGGTCCCCGGTACATATCTCACATGGTACCTGGAGTTGCCGTCTACAACCTCCACCATCGCCGCCTCGTCGTCCACCGTGCGGAAACTCCGGCTCGAGCGCCGGAGCACCCTCGACCTGAACAGGTGAGAGGCTTCCTCCAGTTCATCCAAACCGTCCAGCATCAGGGTCAGTCGAAACGAGGAATCCAGGTCGGAGCACAACTCCAAAATCGTAACGTCGATGGCTTCCACCATTTCATCGAAGGTCAGACCGCGGGACATCCAACGTCCCAGAGGCTCCACCGCGAGGTGACCGAACCCGCGCGCTTCTGCGTCGCGAACCACGCCACCCAGAGCCCGCCGGACATCGCCCGGTCGGCAGCTCGGATCGTACTCCAGGTCATGGACAACCGCCTGGTACATCCACGGAAAATCCCCGGATCGCTCACGCAAGACGAGAAACCCGCCGAGCGGCAGGGGGCGCTGGTCGCGGGCTGCCGCGTAGGCCTCGTCGACATCGTCCTTGGCGTCAAGGTCGAGAATCCCCGGCGGCGCCATGACCAGGTTGCGATCCTCCTGCACCACGAACGCGTCGGGATGCGATCTCCGCCCCAGAGAGTCCCTGAGGTCGAGATCGATACGGAAGGACCAGTTGTTCTCCATTGAATTTATCGGCGACCTCGACACAGTGTAGCCGAGACCCGCCAGGGATTCCGAATTGCGAATTTCGAATTGCGAATTCCTAATTGGGAAGGCCTCATCCTCCGTTACGCGGCGAGACCGCGCGCCGAGCCATCTCGGAGGTAATCACCAGACGATGACCACCACCTTCCAGGGCGTGCAGTTCCGGGTGCTGCCAGGGATCGAACTCGAGGTCATTGATGATCTTGCCGAAGACCGTGCGCAACGCCCGGGCGCCGGTGCGGATGTTTTTCTCCGCATCTTCCGCAATCAGCGCCGCAGCCAGATCATCGATCTCGAGCCGGATGTTCAGCACTTCGAAATAGCGTTTCGACCGATTGAACGGAGAGTCGAGCGAATGCAACAGGATTTCCTTGAGCACCGGCACATCCAGGTCACGGAGCAGGACCACATTGTCGAATCGGGACATAAACTGCGGCACCATGCCGTATTCAAAGAGATCTTCAGGTTTGAGGAAATCGTCAAGCGCGAACCTCGTCTCGATGCGAACCTGGCCGTCCGCGGTGGTGATCGCCTGAGACTTGAGCTTCTCACCGCTGGACGGGCTCACGACCCTGAAGTAGACCTGGTCGTAGAGCCCCTCGAAGGCCCCACCACAGATGAACATCATGTGGCGTGTATCCACGTTGATGGTGACCTGCTTCTCTTCGCCGTTCTCCCAGGCGTAGGTCTTGTAGGCCACCATCTCCCCTTCCATGAGGGTCAGCAGACCCTGCTGGAGTACGACGCCCAGGGGATTCGGTTTGCCGGCGACGATGGACGACATCTTGTCGATCTCGTCGATACAGATGGTCGCCCGTTCCATGGTCTGGCGCAGAGCGTCCGGCGTGGGACGGGAGCCCAACAGTCCCCGCGCCCGCTGCTCGACGGCCAACAGCAATCGCTCGGGCTGAAACTCCATCCTTTCGGCGTCGACAAGCAGGTTGGCGTTGATGATGGTCATGGCCCGAAACGGCTCATACTCCGGCACGTCGTGGTACATCCGTTGAATGTTGTTCATGATCGTCGTCTTGCCGGTTCCCGAGTTGCCGATCAGCAGGATATTGCCCGGGACCTTGCCGGTGGTGTGCTTGAACAGGGCCACCGAAACAAAGCGGAGCGCGGTGTTTTGGCCGAGAACGCCCTTCCGCAGTTCTTCGAGGATCATCGGCGGTGCGATCTCCTCCAGATTTCGCCCCTGTCCGTCGCCGGATGCCGGCGGGGTCTGTTCCATGTCGTTCATCTCATCCTCCAGACGGGAGCGACCCGCCTTCATGTGTCTCTACGTTTGTCCGCGTTCGTTTGTCGGGAACCGGTCGCTCAGCCGGCCACCACCCACAGCCCATTTTCGGGCACCAGTTCGATACCGTCCACTTTGACCTGTCGGCCGCTTCCACCGGGTCTGAAATCGGTCACGATATCCACGTGTTGGGCCGATCGGTTGATGGAGCCGGCCGCCACCAGCTCCTCGATCCGCGCCTTGCCCTGTTCGGAGCCGGGATCCTCGACGTAACAGTCCTCGTAGCTGGCGCCAATGGCGATGTGAAGGGTACCACCGACCTTCTCCACGAAGAGCGGGTGTTTGAGAACCCTGTCAAGACCCGGGTTCATCCCCAGCGCCACCTCCCCCAACCGGTGGGAACCATCGTCGGTCTCGATGATCGCAGCCAGATGCTCGTGACCTTCCTCCGCACGATAATCGACGATGCGTCCACCTTCAAACCGGAGGTAGATCCCTCGAATATCGTTTCCGCCATAGGTCACCGGAAGATCGACGAAAATCTCTCCCTCGGTCGTGCCGGCGTCCGGTGAGGTAAAAATCTCCCCGTCGGGGAAATTTCTGAGACCGTACGACATCACCGGGCGACCGAGGGAAATA
This sequence comes from uncultured Holophagae bacterium, assembly GCA_963797055.1. Lineage (GTDB taxonomy): Bacteria > Acidobacteriota > Thermoanaerobaculia > Thermoanaerobaculales > Sulfomarinibacteraceae > FEB-10. The sequence goes on along the minus strand of CAWCOD010000010.1, from coordinate 95,821 downwards.
TCCAGCTTCAATGTCAGTTCCCGTCCGTCCTCGGGATGCTCGGTCACGACGGTCATTTCCGTTCCTGCGGCCATGACGGGCTCGATGATCTTCTCCGCCTCGAGCAGCGGGCGCGGGTCGGTGGTCGACGCCCCGACGATGAAGGACGCGTAGTCGTTCAGGTCCATTCCCTCGAGTTCGGCAAACGCCGGCGTCGGGAACAGGGTAATCACCCACGGTCGGGCCAGCCGCAGATTGGCGAAGGGCCGATCCGCCTCGGCAAGTGCCTTGACCTGATCGGGCTCGAGACCGGTGTACTGCGAGGGATCCTCACCACCCAGTACCTCGACGTACTTGGTCATGGACTCATATCTCTGGCGGTGCCAATCGGGAACCGCCTCAAACTGGGGGCTCTCCCCAATCCGCCCCATGGCGGCGGACCAGACGCGCCCACGATCGTTGTTTGGAGGCACGAGGTACACGTCGGGCACGGCTCCGGCTGCGATCACCCGCCGTTCCAGCTCCGCCATCAACGGCCAACAAATACGTTCTCCCTTGATCATCACGCGATCGGAGGCATCGATGCCTCCCAGAGAATGGTCGAGCAGGTACCCGGCCCAGATTTCGAGATCCGATTTGTCAATCATCGCTTCACGCATATGGCCTCCCCGCCGCGCACACGGCGCCGGTATTCTACCCCCTCCCTCCCGGATGACAGATACCGGGTGCCAGATACTGGATGCCGGATCCCCCACCCACCCGGATGATCCTGGCGTTTAACGTGTAACTTTTAACTTTTAACGTTTAACTTTTAACGTCTAACGACCACCAGTCAAGATGCCAGCCACCCGGATCGGGAGTGGGCCCGTTGATCGGGCGTGCCTGGGCAACCTGCCGGCGGCAGCGGTTGTGGCCGTGGCCGTGTGCGGCGGCCATGTCCGATCCTGTACGCAGGATCAGAGGCCTTACGGCCACCCGCTGGTGACGGCTGGTCACCGCGGCCACCGGCCGCGAGTAACCTCGGGTAGCGCCACGGGGAGATGGGCGCGATGAAATGAGGAGAATCGTTCCATACGCGCTCACCCGGTGCCAGGCACCGTCGAAATCGCATCGGAGCACGAGATCGCAACATCTGCGGCGGTGCCTGGCACCGCCATGCGGCAGAATGACGCTCACGCCCGATCCAGCGACGTTCCCGTGATCTCGGCAAAACGCCCAACGAGCTCAGCTTCACGAGCCTCGTCGAGCCCCAGCAATGGAGGCCGGGTTCGATAGCTGCCGAACCCCAGGTTACGGAGGATGCACTTCACCGCAGGCCCCAGGCCAAAGTCCTCGAGCATCGACCGCACAGCCGTCAGTTCGGACTGCCGATCCAATCCACGGTTCACCGCGGCCACTAGTTGAGGTACGACGTTGGCCGCCGCCGAAATGCTACCCGTCCCCCCGGCCTCGAGACTGGCGGCCACCAACCGATCCGTTCCCACGAGGTAGGAACCACCGGAAAGGCGTTCCAGGAGGCGGGTCATCTCTTGTGTATCGCCGCTCGAGTCCTTGACTCCCGCCAGTCGTTCGTGGCCACCGATGGCGTCCAGAAGTTCATCGCTGATAGGAGTCCCGGTGACCTGGGGTATGTGGTAGAGAAGCACTGGCAGTGGCGAAACATCGAGCACTTGGCGAAAAAAGTTCGCCAGGCCCTTCAACGGCGCCGCTCTGAAATAAAACGGTGGCGGGCAGAGCACCGCCTCGTATCCGAGGGAGCCCGCCAACCGCGCCAACTCCACCACCTCCCCCACAGCGCACGACCCCACCCCGAGCAGCAGGCGCAGGTGGGTTCCGGCTTCGGCAGCGGTCGAGGCGACGCGGCAACGTTCTTTCAATGTGAACGACGGAAACTCGCCGTTGGTTCCCAGGACCAGCGCACCGTCCAGACCCCTTTCGGCGATCCACGTCAGGTGGCGGCTCAACGCCGACGCCTCGAAACAACCATCCTCACCCACGGGGGTCGGCACCGGGGCGAATGCCCCTCTGACAACGTTTGTCATGGCCCCATTCTATCGGGGCCGCGGCAGCCGGCTCGCCCGATGAGACGCGAACCACCAATCGATAATTCTTTTTGTTGCATTTCCGAATCACTATTCAGGAATAAGATCTGCCGTGGTATAGTTTTCAGCGGTACAGGCCACCCCCGAATCGCGCGAGAAAGTGGCCGTGCTTTTCCCAAGAGAAGGATATAAATGAGACAGAATATCGCAATCACGCTTGTGGCTCTCTTCGTTTGCACCACCTTGTGGGCGGAGGATCGATCTCCCAATGCGAGTTTGGCCGAGTCCGTCCAAGCGCTCCGTGCCGACGCCGGTCCCACGGCGGCCGTGAAACTCCAGCGGTCGTCCGCCGCGGCGCGTTTGGTCCGGGTGGCGCCCGGATCCATCGAGCTGGTGGGTTCCACAACCGAAGAGCGGAGCCGGGACTTTCTGGCTCGCCACGGTGCAGCCTTTGGGGTCAGCCAACCAACCCGTGATCTGGTCGAGACCCGGCGCATCTACGACCGCTTCGGCGGCGACCACCTTGCATTCCAACAGCAGCACCTCGGCGTCCCGGTGTTTGCCAGTGAGCTCCGCCTGCATTTCGATCCCGCGGGGGAGTTCGTGACCGCCAACGGGCAACTGGTGCCCGGTATCCGGATTCGCTCGATCGACCCGTCGGTGGATACCAGGACGGCCGAAGAGGCCGCGTTGGCGATCGTCGCAAAGCAGAAGGACACGTGGGAGCTGTCGGCAACCACCAAACAGCTCACCGTCTTCCGCGAGGGCCTCGTGGCCGGACGACCCGGAGCCGACCACCTCGTCTGGGAGGTGGAGGTCGGCAACGGCCGCGACGTGCGCGAATTTCTCTACATCGATGCCCATACCGGACAACTGGTGGATCAGATCACAGGAATCAAGCACATCAACCGCGTGATCTCCCATTACACCTACGGCAATCAGCTGTGGTCCGAAGGTGATGCCCTCCCGTTCGAGGGACTCGGCGGCACCGGCGACTTCGAGGTCAACAACCTCATCGATTTCGCCCTGGACACCTACGGGGTCTTCGAGAACATGACGGGTGGCGCCTTCCTCTCCTTCAACGGCAACGACGCCGCCATGCGCTCCATCTACGAGGACCGGAATCTGAACTGTCCCAACGCGTGGTGGGTGGGCAGCTACACCGGCTTTTGCAGCGGGGTCGTGTCCGACGACGTGGTCGCCCATGAATGGACCCATGCCTACACCGACTACACCCACGACCTGGTCTACCAGTGGCAACCGGGCGCACTCAACGAGGCCTACTCCGACATCTTTGGCGAGGTCGTGGATCAGCTCAACGGCGCCGGAACCGATTCCGGCGGCGAACTGCGCAGCGACGGAGCGTGCAGCGCCCTATTGGGCGGCGACCGTCCCCATCTGATAATTGAAGATCCACCGGAGCTGTCCGGAGAGCTCGAGGTGGGCGACGCGGTCTTCAACCCCTTGCCGCCGTGGTCGGTCCGGAGCGAGGTCGAAATGGTCAACGACGGCGAGGCCGCGCCCGCGGACGGCTGTCAACCCCTGGTGGACTTCACCCCGGGGAACATCGCCCTGATCAGATTCGGCGGGTGCCTGTTTCGACCGGCCGCCGAGAACGCCGCTGCCGCCGGCGCCACCGGTGTGATCTTCATCAACTCCGGAAACGACTCGGTGATCACCATGCCCGGCAGTGGGGATCGGCTCGCTATTCCCTCCGTGATGGTGGGCAAGACCGCCGGCGCCGCCATCGAAGCCGCACTCGACCAGGGCGTGATCATCACCCTGGAATCTGTGGCCGACGGCTCGGTCCGCTGGCTCATGGGCGAGGACACGACGTGGTCCGGTCTCCGCGATATGTGGCATCCCAACTGCGCCGGCGATCCCGGCAAGGTGAGCGACGGCCAGTACTGGTGCTCCACCGACGATGGTGGCGGTGTTCACACCAACAGCGGCGTTCCAAACCACGCCTTCGCGTTGGCGGTGGACGGCGGCAACTATAACGGCCACACGGTCCAGGGCATCGGCCTGACCAAGGCCGCCCACATCTGGTGGCGGGCCATGTCGGTCTATCAGACCCGTCGTTCGGAGTTCATCGATCACGCCGACCTGGTGGAGCTGAGCTGCCGCGACCTCGTCGGCGAGAGCCTCTTCGACCTGGTCAGTGGCAACATCTCGGGTGAGGTGATCACCGACGGCGACTGCAACCAAGTCGCCGAGGCCATGCTGGCCACCGAGATGCGCGCACAACCGCTGCAATGCAATTTTGCATTGGTCCTCCAACCCGGCGCACCGGAACTGCCGCGATATCCTGACGAGCTCTTCTCCGAGTCCTTCGACGCCGACCCGGCACAGGAATGGACCGTGAGCAACGAGGGTGTCGATCTCGAGGACTACATTCCCCGGGATTGGGTGTGGACCACCGACGTGCCGTCGGGCGGCGACGGCGGTTCACTGTTCGCAACCGACGATGCCATGGGCGGGAATTGCTCCTTTAACGATCAATCCGGCGTCATGCACCTGGACAGCCCCGCGATCTCCATCCCCGACGGGAGCCTCCCGGTGCTCGTGTTCGACCACTACATGGCCAGCGAGCCCAAGGGCGATGGCGGCAATGTGCGGATCAGCGTCAACGGCGGACCGTATCAGTTGATCCCCGAAGAGGCATTCCTGTTTAACCCGTACAATGACGTCCTTGATGGACCGGATCGGTCCAACAACCCCAACGCCGGGGAGCCGGCCTTCTCCGGGGTGAATGCCGCGTCCTTCCTCCGGGGGTCTTGGGGACAGTCCCAGGTCAAGCTCGTCGGTCTCGCGCGGCCCGGCGACACCATCCGTATTCGGTTCGACTTCAGCTTTGACGGCTGTACGGGGGTCGACGGCTGGTACCTGGACAACGTCGTCGTCCGCGCCGGGGACGCCGTCGTCCGGGGCGGCGGCCGGCGCAGTCCCTGACGTCCGCCGATCCGACGGCAGAGCGATTGACCACCCGCCATCTCGGCGGGTGGTTTTTTTGCGCCACCGGGATGCTCCGGTCCCTGGCCACCCAGCTCAGGCTCCTGATCGGTTATGATATGAACATCAAAAAAACCGGCAATCGGCCGAAGATGATTGGGGTGTGCAATGGTTGAGCGCGAAACCGTGTTCGACAAGATCCTGTCGGGTGAAATTCCGTGCCACCGGGTGTATGAGAATGACCACGTCTTCGCATTCCTGGACATCGGCCCGCTCAGTCGTGGCCACATTCTGGTCATTCCGAAGGAGAGGAAGGCGTTTCTCCACGAACTGAGCGACGCCTCGGCCGCCGCCGTCGGCCGCGCCCTCCCGCGGCTGTGCCGGGCGATGATGAAGGCCACCGGAGCCACCGCCTACAACGTTTTACAGAACAACGGGAGCGACGCCCACCAGGTGGTGATGCACGTCCACTTCCACATCATCCCGAAGGTCGGCGAGAACGGTCTCGGGATCGGCTGGCGGCCCACCTCGTTGCCCGCGGACGATGCGGCGATGCTGCTGGCAGCGCTGCACGACGCGCTGGCCGAGGAGGCGTAGAGCAACAGCTGGCGCCAACCCGTTATCGCTCAGGAGTCCACATGGCGGTAGATCTCACAGAATTCACGCGGCCGCCCGGGGAGAGATTCGAAATCCACGGCTTCGACCCCTGGAACACCGGAAAATACGACAAGAAGAAGGACGCTCGGGAGGACACCGAGGAGAATCTCGTGCGGCTGCAACAGCTCCACGAAAAACTCTACGCCAGCGGAAGCAAGGGGCTGCTGATCGTTCTTCAGGCCATGGACACCGCCGGCAAGGACGGCACCATCAAGCACGCCCTGGGAGCATTCAACCCCCAAGGTGTCAGGGTCGCGTCCTTCGGGGTCCCCACCGATGAGGAGCTTTCCCACGACTTTCTGTGGCGCGTGCACCGGCCCGCCCCCCCGCGCGGGTTCATCGGCATCTTCAACAGGTCCCACTACGAGGACGTGCTGGTGGTGAGGGTCAAGGAACTGGTGCCGCGCGCCGTCTGGAGCACACGCTACGACCACATCAACAACTTCGAACGCCTGCTTTCGGACAGCGGCATCACCATCGTCAAGTTCTTCCTCAACATCTCGCCCGACGAACAGGCCGAGCGGTTGCGCGAACGTCAGGACAATCCCGAAAAGAACTGGAAGTTCAACCCCGGAGATCTCGAAGACCGCAAGCTCTGGCCCGAGTTCATGCGTGCGTACGAGGACGCGCTGACCCGCTGCAACACACCCTGGGCGCCCTGGTACGTCGTGCCGGCCAACCGCAAGTGGTACCGCAACCTGGTGGTCACCGAGATCCTCATCAAAACCATGGAGGGCATGGATCTCCGGTTTCCCGAGCCGCCACTGAATATCGACGACTACGTCATCCCCGACGTCTAGTCCCCCACCCTCCCATTTTTTTATTGCGAATTGCGAATTGCGAATTGCGGATTGCGGATTGGGAATTGGCCCACCCGCCCGGTGTGGAGGGTGTGGACGTGGTCCCCGCATCCGAGTCCGCGTCCGCGTCGCGTCCGTGCCCGGGTCAGCGGCAGCCACAGCGTTCAGGGACAGCGGCCGGGGGCAGCGAGCAGGGGCAGCGGCATTGATCGGCTGGGATCGCCCCGGATTGCGGCCGCTGCCGACTTCCGCTGACACTGATTGCCGTCGCAGACGCTGCCGCCGGCAGGTTGCCACCCTCGCATTCCGATCTCCATGTCGGTGCCTGGCACCGGCGCAGATGTATCGACCTCGTACTACGACTCGATTTCGACGGTGCCTGGCACCGGGTGAGCGCGTTCGCGTCGATCCACTGATTTCGTCGCGCCCATCTCCCAGACGTTCTCCCCGCGGTTACTCGCGGCCGGTGGCCGCGGTGACCAGCCGTCACCAGCGGGTGGCCGTATGGCCGCTGATCCCACTTTCAGGATCGAAACGGGCCGCCGCCCTCGGCCACGGCCACAACCGCTGCCGGCGGCAGGTTGCCACCCTTCGCAGTTGGGCACCCCATGTCGGTGCCAGGCACCGCCGCAGATGTGTCGACCTGGTGCTGCGATTCGATTTCGACGGTGCCTGGCACCGGCTCGCGCGTTCGCATTGCGCGGAAAGATGGCACGCCCGCCCATCGCGCCTTCTCGCTCCGGGTGGGCGGGTGGAAACGCTTAACGTGTAACGTGTAACTTTCAACGTCAAGGTGCCCGGAGTGGCACGCCCGCCCAACGCGTCCATCTCGCCCCGGGTGGGCGGGGCCGCCCCCTCCTCCCTGTTCCTTGTTCCTTGCTCCTTGTTCCTTGGTCCTTGCTCTGGGTGGGCGGGTGGGCGGGTGGGCGGAAATGTTAACCTCTGCGGCCGGTGCACGTTCTCATATAGGAGACCATCGGAGGGAAATGCGCATGCAGTCTTCACTGATCAGAAGGATGGCGATGACCGTCATCACGTTCGCGGTTGCGGCCTTTCCTGTCAGCGCGCAGGTGGAGCTGCCCGATCCGGTGTACCAGGTGAGCATGTCGGCCAGCTACGAGCCGGAAACACAACTCGTCCAGGGTTCGGAGCGGATCCGCTGGAAAAACACCTCGTCGGTTCCGGTTGACGAACTCCAGTTTCACCTCTACCTCAACGCCTTCGCCAACGACCGGAGCACCTTCATGGCGGAGTCGGGCGGCCAACTACGGGACGTCGAGATTTCGAAAGACGGCTGGAGTTGGATCGAGGTCGAGTCCATGCGACTGGCCTACGGCGCCGATCTCGTCGCGGCGGGTCTGATCAGCGTGAAAGGCGACGCCGACCCGTTTGACGGACCTCTTGCACCCGCCGTGCCGGGAGAGCCCGAGCCGGTCCAGCTCTCAGATCGGCCCGATCTCAAACTCGTCGAGGAGTTCATCAGACCCGACGACGGCAACCAGGAAGACCGGACCGTCGCCCGTTATCCCCTGCCGAAACCGATCCAACCCGGGGAGTGGGTCGAGCTGGAAATCGACTTCGACGCCCAGATGCCGAAGATCTTCGCCCGCACCGGAGCCCACGGTGACTTCGTGCTCGGCGGCCAGTGGTTTCCAAAGATCGGCGTCTTCGAGGATGCCGGCGACCGCGGCCGGCCCGAAGCCGGCTGGAACACCCATCAATTTCACGCCAACAGCGAGTTCTTCGCCGACTTCGGCGACTGGGATGTTCGCCTCGAACTGCCCGCACGGTACGCCGGCGGGATCGGCGCGACCGGGCGCCTGCTGGAGGAGACGGTGGACGGCGACACGGTGACCGCCCACTTCGCCCAGCGCGGCGTCCACGACTTCGCCTGGACCGCCAGCCCCGACTTCATCGTTGTCGAGGACCACTTCGACCCGGACACCGATGTGCGGCCTGAAGAGACCCAACGGATGGCGGAGCTGCTCGGTGTTTCCCCCGAGGAGTTGCGGCTCCAGGCGGTGGACATCACGCTCCTCCTCCAACCCGCGCACCGGAGCCAGGCGGACCGCTACATCAAGGCCGCGAAGGCAGCCATCGCGGGCTACGGCCTGCCCCTGGGCGCCTACCCCTGGGACACCCTCACCATGGTGGATCCCCCTCGCGGCGGGATGGGCGCAGGAGGCATGGAGTACCCCACCTTCATCACCCTCGGCACCCACCCGGTGCTCGGTCTGCCGGGTTTCGACAAGGTGCTGGCTCCAGAAGTCGGTGACGGTGCACGAGTTCGGCCACAACTTCTTCCAGGGGATGATTGCCTCCAACGAGTTCGAGGAGGCGTGGATCGACGAGGGAATCAACTCATTTTACGAGTCGGTGGTCATGGAAGGGTACTACCGGTATATGATCCAGCTCTTCGGGATGAGGGTCACCCCATTCGATTTGAACCGGCTCCAGCTCGGCTGGGGCCGCTACACCGACTCCATCGTGCAACCGGCCTGGTCCTATCGCTCGAACGGCAGCTACGGCCTCAACAGCTACGCCCGCCCGGCGGCGACCCTGCGCCATCTGGAAAATCTCATGGGCGAGCAGAGCTTCGCCCGGGCCATGCGGCGCTTTTTCCAGACCTGGCGTTTTCGCCACCCATCGACCGCGGATTTCGAGACGATCATCCTCGACGAGGCGGACACCGACCTCGGGTGGTTTCTCGATCAAGCCTTCCACACCGACCGTGGCCTCGACTACCGGATCCGCACCGCAAAGTCGGTCAAGGACAAAGGTCCCACTGGCTGGTTCTGGGAGGAGGACGGCCAGAAGACCTTGCTCGGCGTCGCCGACCGCCACGAAATCGAAGAGGAGACCGAGGTCGAGGACGATGCCGACGTCGATGACGAGAATGAGGATGGGGACGAGGCCGACGACCTACCGCAGCGAGATCGTGGTCGAGCGCCGGGGCGAATTCATCCACCCGGTGACCATCGAGCTGGTATTCGACGACGGCGAGACTCTCCGCCACCAGTGGGACGGGCGCTCCCGATGGAAAAAGTACATCGAGATTCGTCCTGCCAAGCTCGTCTCGGCCGAAGTCGATCCCGACAACCTCCTGTTTCTCGACGTCGATCAGCTCAACAACTCCATTCGGCTCGAGACATCGGCCCAACCCGCCACCAAGATGATCACCCACCTGATCTTCTGGCTTCAAAACGTGCTCCAACTGACCGCGATGGTGGGGTGAGACATGCAAGCCGTTAACTGCGTTCGAGAAGGATTTCAGATCGCCAGCCGCCACAAGCGGCTCATCCCGGTGCTCTGGTTGGCGCCCCTCGTTCCAGCCCTGGTCATCGGCGCCATCGCAGCGGCCAACCTCGCTCCCGCACTCGGGAAGTCGCTCTTTGCCGATCAGGCATTGAGCAACGATTGGTTTCCGGTGCTGATGGAGTTCCGCACCTCCCCTGCCGACGCTCTGCGTGAGATCGTGGCCCGGGGCGTGGTGGTCATGGCGGTACTGGGCCTATTTGTTCAGGTTGTCGTGTCTTCGGGGGTGGTGGAGACCCTGCTCGAACGGCGAGCCAACCACCCATTCGTACTCGGCGTCCGGCGCAATTTTCTGCGCTTCCTCCGAACCACCGGCGTCCTTCTCGTACTGACCGTGGTGGTATCCGTGGCATGTGGACTGATGGTCAAGGGATTTGGCAAGCTCGCCGCGGCGCAGGCGGACGGCCGGATCGATCTCCTCGGTTTCGGCGCGGCCGCTGCCGTCTTTTTCATTCTGTGGGCGCCAGTCGACCTGGCCGCCGATCTGTCGCGGATCTCGGCGGCTCGCCACGACGACCGCTCCATGGTGAAGGGGTTCTTCCGCGCCTGGTGGACCGTGATCCGGCAGCCAGGGTTATTTGTTCCCTTGTACCTTTTCTTTCTGGTGCTGCCGCTGGCGTTGATGGCGGTCTATTACGCCCTCCGCTCACCGTGGTCGGTGGCCAATGTCGCGGGCATCGTCGCCCTGGTGATCGCCCAGCAGGCGGTCATGATCATCCGTGCGTTTTTCAAACTCGGTTTCTGGGGCGCCGAAGTCGAGCGCCTTCCGCGATCTGGACGAACCCCGCTGGTGTCGACGTCGAACAAAGACGCCCGCACCCGTGGAGGGTCTTGCGGCGGCCTCCTTCGACGCGACGTTGTAGCGCCGTCCCCCACCCATTCATTGCGGATTGCAGATTGCGGATGAGCAAACAACTCGCGTTACACGTTCAACGTTGAAAGTTAAACGTTCTCCCCTCCGGTCTGGCGCGCTGTTGTAGCGCAGCCGTCTCGGCTGCATTGCCGGGCCATTGTGGTGCGGCCGTCTCGGCTGCATCTTCCCGCCTTCGATTGAACGACCGATAGCAGGCCGGAGGCCTGCGCTACAAGAGCACTGAAGTCGGTGCCAGGCACCGCCGCAGATGTGTCGACCTCGTGCTACGATTCGATTTCGACGGTGCCTGGCACCGGGTGAGCGCGTTCGCGTCGATCCACTGATTTCGTCGCGCCCCTCTCCCCCGCGCGCTCCCCGAGGTTGCCCCCTTAGACATTGTTGGGACCTCGCGGAACACATTCTCAAACACTCAAGATCCCAACAATGTCAAAGACGGCACGCCCGCCCATCGCGCCCTTTCACGATCCGGGTGGGCGGGCAGGGGATCCGGGATCTGGCATCCGGGATCCGGGTGGGCGGGGGATCCGGCATCCGGCATCTGGCATTCGGTATCCGGCTGGGCGGGGGGCCTGCCAACTGCCTACAGTCACTCCCCCTGCGGCGGCAGGTCCGCGGTCCCGGGAACGCCGGGGTGTTCCGGGTTGATCGCCCAGCAACTCGATACATCGAGAATCGCCAGACCGTTCCCGCCCAGAGACAGGTAGGCGTACGGTCCGGAAACCGTGACGTCAACGGCCCTCCTCGCCACGGAATGAAGTACCGGCCCAACTTCAAAGGCGGCGGCCGGGTCTGTCACGTCCATGACTCGAAGGCCCAGTCCCTATTGCGATGAATCCGCAGGACCCGAGTACATGGCGATATTCGATGCCCCTCCCCCTCCACTGGCAAGAGAAACGGCTCAGCCAAGGTCCACCGGGTTGGTCGCGTCAAAAACCAGAGTGTTGTTCGTAGCCACCTCACGACGTAAACATACGATCCAAAAACCTCGACTCGAGCGCGATCGTGGTACCTAAATTTCACAAAGGGTATGTCGTGGCACCTGCCTCGACGGGTGTCGACGGATGACTGACGTCCAGCACGATCAACATCACCGTGATCCGACGTCGGGTAGTCGCGTCGATGCCGTGACGTACACGTATCGAACCAGACACGGCGATGTCGGACACAAATGGCATCAGTCTCCCACAGACCCGCTCTCCCTGGGGGCGGATGGGTCACTGACATCCATGACCAGAATGCGATCGTTGTTGTCCAACAGATAGACGTGCTCGCCGGAGACAACCATCGTCGTAGCTCCCGCTATCGATCCAGTACGACCCGACCAGCACGGGGTCGTAACAATCCGTCACGTCGAATACCCTGAAGGACCCACCCGACACGGCGTAGGCGAATGGCCCTGAAATGACCCGCACATCCGACGGCCACATGGATTGCCACCACCACGGGATGTATGGGATCGATGGCGTCAATCACCGACCCGGAATCGAGGATGGCGAGCGATCCGCACTGCCACGACTCCATTCGACCGGTGTGCCGAGTGAGCCCACCCTGTCGGGATCAAGCGGGTCGCTCATATCGATGACTTTAACGGGGCCACCAGGATCATCGGCCATGTACATCGACGAGCCCGATGCGGCGATCTGCTCGGAGCCGATGCGAGAGCCCCAATAAGGACCCAAGTTGGACGGGTTCGGCGGGATCCGTCACGTCGACTATCTGGACATGAGTAACATCCCCCAACTACCGTACCGCCCACAAGCAACGAGTTGATTGTCGTGAATCGAAAATCGAGTTGTGACGACACAGAGGATCCTGTCCAGTCAAAAACCTGGAAATCCGCCGACCTCCAGTGGCGCTCGGGGGTCGCTCATGTCGATGATCTTGACGCCCAAATTCCGAATCGGGATTCGGGACATTATATCCAACGTAGGCATAGTGTCCGGATACCGCAAACGCTAAAATATCCCCGCTGCTTCATAGGACCCGACGACCACCGGCGCCGACGGATCGGCTCACGTCCAGCACGTTGATTTCATCTTCGTTGAAATCCCCGATATAGACGTAGGGACCCGGAGACCTGGATATCGCTGAACTCGGCCATCCGGACGGATGGAAGGACCCGACCTCCATCGGCGACATAGGGTCGTGCATGTCGATGATTCGGAGGCCCTTGCTTCCAGCGTTGACGATGACGTGGTAGACCCGAAACATCTATTTCGCAGAGCGGGCACCGACGTCGTACAAAGCCCACCTCCATCGGCGCCGACGGATCGCTTACGTCGATGACCCGGAGACCCGCAGATCGAGTGGCGACATAGGCGTAAGTGTCCCGACGCAGCTATGGACTCTATGGGCCCGGGCAGAAGAGATGTCCACGGACCGAGGTCTCCGCGTCGTCTGTCGCGTCGAGCACCCAGAAGACGTCGTGGTCGCCAACATAAAGAAAAGGCTCTGGAATCCAGGGTCCAGGTTGGTTTGTCGCCACCACATTCGCGTTGGCAAAGGTGCGGCCCACCAGCCTCGCGCAGTCCGTTGCCGACGCTGAAACAGCAACCGCACACGCACATCCCGCGATCAAATACCGAAGAATCGAGCGACTGATCATGCGAACACCCCTTGTCTGGTTGATCCTGCAATCAAAGGTATGTCCTGATCGGTGGTTTGTCATGAGGAAAATGTGCTGAAAATGTGGGGATGTTTCCCGGTCGAAGATCGCTGGGTGAGTGAACCACTCGCGTTACAGGTTAAACGTAGAACGTTGAAGGTTCTCCCGTCCGATCTGGCGCGCTGTTGTAGCGCAGCCGTCTCGGCTGCAATTCCGGATATGTGGTGCGGCCGACTCGGCTGCACTTCCGGCCTTGATGAAAGGAACGAATGCAGGCCGGAGGCCTGCGCTACAAGAGCACTGAAGTCGGTGCCAGGCACCGCCGCAGATGTGTCGACCTCGTGCTACGATTCGATTTCGACGGTGCCTGGCACCGGGTGAGCGCTTTCGCGTCGATCCACTGATTTCGACGCGCCCCTCTCCCCCGCGCGCTCCCCGAGGTTGCCCCCTTAGACATTGTTGGGACCTCGCGGAACACATTCTCAAACACTCAAGATCCCAACAATGTCAAAGACGGCACGCCCGATCATCGCGCCTTCTCGCTCCGGGTGGGCGGGGGATCCGGGATCTGGCATCCGGGATCCGGGTGGGCGGGGGATCCGGCATCCGGCATCTGGCATTCGGGATCTGGCATCCGGCATCCGGGTGGACGGGGGATCCGGCATCCGGCATCTGGCATCTGGTATCCGGCTGGACGGGGGCTAACCGTCGGCGTACAACCCCTCGATTTCGTCCCGGTAGGTCTCCGCGATGTTCTTCCGCCGCAGCTTGAGGGTCGGGGTGAGGGTGCCGTCCTCCACCGACAGTTGGCTGCTCAGAACGGCGAAGCGCTTGATCGTCTCATAGGTGGCGAGCTTCGAATTCACCAAACCCACCTGATCCTCCAGGTAGCCCCTGAACTCTGCACTCGCCGCAGCATCCCGCAACGTGCAGATGTCAAGACCGAGCCGCCCAGCCACCACCGAGACCTGGTCGGGATCGAGCGTCAGCAACGCAGAAAGGTACTTCCGACGGTCACCGATCACCACCGCGAGCGCCACCCCGGGGATGCTCTTCAGCTCGAGCTCGATGGGGACCGGCGCGATGTTCTTGCCGCCCGAGGTGATGATGAGCTCCCTCTTCCGATCAACGATCCGCACGAATCCATCATCGTCCAGAACCCCGATGTCGCCGGAATGCAACCAGCCATCTTCGTCGAGGGCTTCACGGGTGGCCTCACGGCTCTTGTAATAGCCGAGGAACACATGCGGACCTCGCATGCAGATCTCGCCGTCGTCCAGGAGTTTCAGCTCGGTTCCCGGAAGTGCGAACCCAGCCGATCCAGTGCGGTTTCTCTTCGGAGTGGACAGCGTTCCCGGCCCAGTGCACTCGGTCATGCCGTAGACCTCGAGGATGGGGATGCCCAGGCTCATGAAGAACTCGAGCGTACTCACCGAGATCGGCGCCGCGCTAGTGACGAAGTGCTCCGTTCGGTCGAAACCCAGCCTTCTCCTGACCTTTTGGTAGACCAGCCGGTCCGCCAGCCGGTATCCGGGCGGCGGATCGTCGCCGCGCTGAAGGGCATACGCAGTCCCGAGCCCAACCCTTCGGGCCCATCTCACCAGCGCTCGTTTCAGCCCGCCGCTGTGCGCACCAGCCGCCTCCATGGACGTCTGGATTTTCTCCCAGACCCGGGGCACGCCGAAGAAGAACGTCGGTCGTATCTCGCGTAGGTTGTCGGGCAGGGTCTCCAAGCTCTCGGCGAATGCGACACAACCTCCTATCTGTAACGGGCCATAGATGGAGACGACCTGCTCGGCCACGTGGCTGAGCGGCAGGTAGCTGAGACCGCGGTGCGAGCTGTCGAGACCGAACGGTTCGGTGATCTGACGGGCGGTCCACAGGAGATTTCGATGGCTGAGCATCACCCCCTTGGGAGATCCGGTGGTTCCGGAGGTGTAGATCAAAGTGCAGACCTGGTCCTCATCAAGAGCCGAAATCCTCTCCGCGAGCTCGGTTCGGAGATCCGGGTCGTCTCCCGAGGCGACAAACTCGTCCCACGTCAGGCAGTCAGAGTCCTCCGCCGACCCATCCATAAGGACAATGCCCTTTAGCTGGTCTCTCGCTCCGGCGATCTGGTCGAGGCAGGAGGCATTTTCGAGTATTGCGACGGAGGCCTCGCAATGCTCGGTGATGTAGGAGCACTGCTCGGCCGTGGCCGTGGTGTAGAGGCCGCTGGGCATGCCCCCTGCAGCGATCGCCGCGAAGTTGGCCATGAGCCACTCCGGCCGATTGCCGGCCAGAATCACCATTCCGTCTCCGGATTCCATTCCCAGACGAATCAGACCGCAGGCCGCGTCCATGACCCGGTCTCGGACTTGGCTCCAACTCAGGGTCCGCCATTCACCTTCCGACTTCCACCTCAGGGAGGGACTGTCCCGGTGTTGCTCGGCCGCCGATTCCAACACAGAAATTACGGTCATCACAATGTGCACTCCCATCGTCACGCCGGGCTTCGTCCAGCCGTTACGGCCCGGCGGTTCGACCTATGAAATTGAATGAGCCTTCAAATATTAAAGGGCCTAGGCCTCTCGGTGTCAAATGGACGTGCTCTCCTCCGCCATACCCCCGGGCCGCTTCCCCATGGCTCCCGCGAAAAAAGTCTTCAACTGCTCGATGTCCGCATCCATGTCTCCGCTCGGTTCCACAGGCTCGCCAAAACGGATGATCTTGGAGGGCCAGTCGAATGAAATGGGGGCGATGGGCACGTCCGCCTTCAGGGCGATGTTGTAGAAACCGGTCTTCCAACGGTCGACCCTGCTCCGCGTGCCCTCTGGCGAAATCCCGATCAACAGCTCGTCGCTGTTGTTGAACCTCTCCACGATCTGGTCCACGACCCCCATGGAGGCGCTCCGGTCCACCGGAATGCCGCCGAGCCACTCCATCACCGGGCCCACCGCACTTTTGAAGAGGGTGTTCTTGCCGAACCACGAGACCCGCACGCCCACGGCGAACAGTCCCGCGATGGCCAGCAGAAAATCCCAGTTCGAGGTATGTGGAACGACGATGACCACAGCCTTTGCGACGTTGGGAATTTCACCCTCCATGCGCCACCCGGTGAGCCGGAGGATGGCCCGACCCACGGCCTTGGTCATGGCGTTCCCCCGACGCGGCATGGCGTCGCCGAGTTCGGGGAATCGTGGCGAGGAACTCAATCTACATCGAGTGTAGCCCATGCCACCACACAACCCGACCCGGTGCTCGGGTGGCGGGAGTGCAGGCGGGTAAACGTGCGGCCCAGACGGCGAGCCCGTCCCCCACCCGCAATCGCGAATTTCGAATTGCCGTCCTCACGCGCGCCGCGAACGCGCGGGCCGTGCCAGGCACCGTCGAAATCGAATCTCAGCACCATCGAAATCTGCAAGGTGCCTGGCACCACATCTGCAATCTTCGATCTGCAATCTCTTCTAGTATCCAATCTGCCATACCGTCCTTGCGGGACTCTGAGGCGCCGGCGTAGACCCCGGTCATCGGATCGCGCCGGATGGCCTGGTAGCCGCCAAACGCACCACCCGTGGATTCCGACAACCTGTGCCCCATACGGACCAGATCCCGCCGAACCGCCACAGGCACACCGGACTCCAGCAGCACCGACCCTCCCCCTTCCATGATCGTCCCGGTGGGCTGAGAGGACCCCAGGTGACGGAATCGTGGGGCATCGCCGGCCTCCTGCAGGTTCATGCCGAAGTCCACCAGATTGACGACGATCTGGACATGACCCTGAGGCTGCATCGATCCCCCCATGACACCAAAGGCCACGTTTGGCCTTCCGTTTTCGCCCATGAACGCGGGAATGATGGTATGGAAGGGTCGCTTGCGCGGCTCCAAGACGTTGGGGTGACCCTCCTGAAGGTTGAACAGGGCGCCGCGGTCTTGGATCCCGAAGCCGAGTTCCGGAATCACATAACCCGAGCCGAAGCCTGAGTAGTTGGACTGGATCAGGGAGACCATCATGCCGTCCTTGTCTGCGGCAACCAAAAAGGTGGTGTCTCCGTGCTCGAGCACGGGATCGCCGGGTGCAACCCCACGGGCGGCTCGATCGGGATTGATGAGGTCGGCACGCCGACGTCCATAGTCCTTGCCCAGCAGGGCAGCCACCGGCGCGTCCACAAAGGCGGGATCCGCGTAGTAACGTGCACGATCGGCGTAGGCGAGTTTCTTGGACTCGATCATCAGGTGCCAGAACGAGGCGTTCGCTCGACCAAGCGACGACAGATCGAAGTTCTCCAGGATGTTCAACATCTGGAGCGCGGCCAACCCCTGGCCGTTGGGCGGCAGTTCCCAGACCGTGACACCTCGGTAGGCGGTCGAGATGGGCTCGACCCAATCGCTCGTGTGGCTGGAAAAGTCTTCAAGAGAAAAGAACCCACCGTGTTGGTCGGAGTACGCCACAAGGCGTTGGGAAATTTCGCCCTCGTAGAAGACGTCACGGCCCTCCTCAGCGATCAGCTGGAGGGTGTTCGCCAGCGCGGGATTGGCAAAGACCTCACCCTCCTTCGGCGCCGCACCCCCGGGCATGAACACCTCAGAAAACCCCGGAAGGGCCTCGTAGTAGGGCACGGCCCGTTCCCAGGACCCGGCAATGACCTGCGGTACAGGCACGCCGGTGCCGGCCGCGGCGATGGCAGGGGCGAGCACTTCGGCCATGGGCAGACGGCCGAACCGCTCGTGCAGCTCGAACCAGCCGTCCACACAGCCGGGAACGGTCCACGTGTAGGGCGTGAATTCCGGAATCGTCCCATCGGCCGCCGCCGGCACCTTGTCCCGCGTCAAACGGCCAGGAGCGCGTCCGGAGGCGTTGAGCCCGGCCAGTTTCTCATTCACCGGATCCCACACCATGGCAAAGAGGTCCCCACCAAGCCCGCACGAGGTGGGTTCCATAAACGTCAACGCCGCGTTGACGGCAATGGCCGCGTCCACGGCACTACCCCCGCGCTTGAGGATGTCCACACCGATCTGAACCGCGACCGGGTGGGCCGCGGCCACCATTCCATTCTCGGCATATACCACAGATCTCGTCGCGTCCATCCGTCCCTCAGGGCGATCGGCGGCGACCGCCGCCACCCCTACTGCAATGATGCACACCCACAACATGACCGATCGACGCATCAACACCTCCAGCTTCGAGAATCCAGAGTAACGCGACCGCGCGATCAGTGAACGGTGGCAGAGCCCATTGCCGCCAGATCGCCGGCGTCCAGGATCGTCCCCGAGTGGGACGCGAGATATTCCTCGAGTTCATCGTCGACGCCGCGGGGTGACACCAGCAACAGTCGGTCGGCGCCGATGTCCAGCCGGGCGGCGGCCAGCTCACGCCCGAGAGTCAATCCGGTGTCGATCGGATCTGCCACACACCGGATGGCCGTCACCGAAGCATCGCCAACGATGAGAAGATCCACGCCTGCGCGGTCGTGGGGACCCATTTCGCGAACGGCTATTCCCGATCTGCGGTAGAGTTCGGCCGTTTCGGCCACCAGCGCCCGTTGGTCCATCCGGCGCCAGTGATCCTCCAGCGTCCGTGCATGCCATATCTCGTACTGGCGCTGCGCCACCTTGTGGTCGTCCATCGCTCGCCGGTAGTCGGACAGTGCACGGTAGGCGCCGTAGCGCCGACACAACCAGTTGTGCTCGCAGCGCTCCATCGCGCACACCAATCCGGTGACGGCCGGAATCAATAACACAGAACCCGCCGCCACGAGGAGGATGCCGAAGAAGACCGCCGCGATCACCGACCCGGACAGGGCCAACGCCGCGGACAGAACGAGTGCCACCGCCGAGCCGTACACGATCAGGATGCACAGGCCCTTTCGGGCTTCGATCCGCGGCCGGGGAATGGACTCCAGGTTGTCCTCGCTGAGCCCAAAATCTCCCGGTTGAGGCGGCACCGGCGCGTCCATCACCTCTCCAACCATGACGGCGACCTCCACTTCCTAAGATATGTCCCGGAACGGCCGAGCGCCAGGGATGGAGGGAGGAGGGGGCAGCCACCCGGGGCTCGGGGCTCGCCGATGCTATCCTTCCCGAATGATCAATTTCCAGATCGGCGACATCCCGGTGCAGGTCCAACCGTGGTTTTTTCTCACCGCTGCCCTCATCGGGCCGCACGATCTGGCCGGGATGGTTTTGTGGGTGCCCATTGTTCTTGTCGGGGTGCTGCTCCACGAGCTCGGTCATGCATGGGCCATCAAACGGCTCGGACTGTCACCCGCGATCCAGCTCTTCGGATTCGGAGGCCTCACCAGCTGGCGCGGCGCCGGTCACGTCACCCCCATGCAACGAGCCGTGGTCAGCTTTGCCGGCCCGGCTGTTGGACTGACCATCGGTGGCGCCGCCCTGGCATTCAGCTCTCTCCTTCAACCAACCAACCTCGTCGTCATGCAGTTGCTGCGCTACACCGTGTGGGTCAACCTCGGGTGGGGCCTGCTCAACCTCCTGCCCATTTTGCCTCTGGACGGCGGAAACATCGCCACTTCGTTCGCCGAGATGGCTTTCGGACCGGCCGGCCGGCGCACCGCCTTGATGCTCTCCATCGGGGCCTGTGTGGTCCTCGGGCTGGTCGCTCTCCGCTACGGCTGGCTGTGGTCGGCGATCATCGCGGCCATGCTCGCCTTTTCCAACATCCAGGCCCTCCAAGCGTCCCCGCGCTGAACTGGAATCCACCCCCGGTGGCTCCACTTTCGCCTCATTGGCGTGTTCGATAGGGGTTTTCGTCTCAATTCGACACAGTCTCGAGTCCCCCTCAACTCCACGATCCGGCATGACTCTTGCGTTCCTTCATGCCGAGGCGAGTCCGTCGCGCCCGAGGAGTCCGCCATGACCCACAAAATCTCCGGCCTCGAACACCAGTCCCCCGATGCTGACGTCATCGACAATGGCGTTCCCCGTCACGTGGTGGTCGCTAGCTCCGAACAGGACCTTACGTGGAGCGTTTTCAACACGTTCGAAGATCTCAGTCACATCCGAGTCACCGGCTGCGGATCCATGCTTCAGGCTCGCTACGTGTGCACCATCGACCCGCCACAGGTGATTGTGGTGGACATGAGGTTGCTGTCGGACGATCCGCTCGGGCTGGTCAATCTGGCCAACACCGCCCCGCCCCATGCCCACATCGTGGCTCTCTCGGAACATCCCGTCTTCGAGGTGGGTGCCCGCTTCGGCCAGGCGCGGCTCACCTTTCTCCAAAAGCCCATGGCGCCCGAAGACCTGGAACTCCTGCTACGCCTCAAGCTGGACGAGGATCTCCCTTTGGCGAATTGTGTGCAATGACGTCCCCGCACACCCAGGAACACGGAGCAAGGAACGAGGAACAGGGAACCACGGCAAGGCGGTGACCCCATCCACCTGGATGCCAGATCGCAAATGCCGGATACCGGATCCCCCACCCGTCCGGTGCGCACTCACGTCACTCCGAGCGAGGCCGGAGGCCGAGTCGAGGAATCCCCAGGGTCCGCCGGAGATTCTCCTCAGAGCCTGAGGATTCCGCCGGTTTCAACCGATCCGTCGATTCGCTCCAGCTGTTCCGGATTCCGTTCGCTCAAAATGACACGAGGTTGTTGCGGGGAGGGGGCTGCTCCCTGCGCCCAGCATTCTGCTCCTTGGTCCTTGGTCCTTGATCCTTGCTCCGGGAAGGGCGGGGGCATATTGACAGCCGAAGGCCACCCAAATACGCTCACACGACGTCGAAAGGGATGCTTCCAGTCTGCTGTGATACCCGTGGCGATCGGTGGCGGTCGCCACGAATCGGGGAAGGGTCCCAGCAGTAGGTCGGTACGCGGCAGACACTCTGATCCGTCGTGTCGACCGATCTCGGAGCGACCAGAGATTGTGGGGGTAACTGATGACCGAATGGAACTCGATGGCGGCCGAGATCCTCGCCAATGTGCGTAAGAATAGGGTCCTGGTCCACAGCATCACCAACTACGTGGTCATGAATTCCACCGCCAACGTCCTGCTTTCCGCCGGCGCCTCGCCGGTGATGGCCCACGCGCAGGAGGAGGTTGCGGAAATGGCGTCCCTCGCCGGCGCGGTTGTGCTGAATATCGGTACGCTGTCGCCGTCTTGGGTCGCCGCGATGCGAATCGCTGGTGCCGCCGCAAACCGCAGCAACACACCCGTGGTGCTCGACCCCGTGGGCTCTGGAGCCACCGGATACCGCACCCAAACCGCACGTCTGCTGGCCCGCGAAATCCACATCGCCGTTGTACGGGGAAACGCATCGGAGATTCTCAGCATGTCCGGCCTCGACACGGTCACCAAGGGGGTGGATGCAGCCCACGACGTGGACGAGGCTGCCAAGGTGGCCGTTGAGCTGGCCGCGAAGCTCGGTTCGGTGGTGGCCATCACCGGCGAGGTGGACCTCGTCACCGACGGGCGGACGGTGCTGCGGATCTCCGCCGGCCACCCCCTCATGGGACGGGTCACCGGAACCGGTTGTGCCGCCACCGCCCTGGTGGGTGCCTTCTGCGCCGGCAACAACAACAACCCGACGGCAGCGGCGGCCGGCGCACTCGCCTTCTTCGGTCTGGCCGGCGAGCGAGCTGCAAAGACCGCCAACGGTCCCGGTTCTTTCCAGGTGGCCCTCTACGACGCGCTGGCCGCGGTCGTGCCCGATGACATTTCGAGCGCCGCTCGGATCCAGGAGATTGCCACATGAGGCCCTGTGCCGACGACCTGAGGCTCTATCTCGTGACCGATCGTGATCTCGCGCGCGGCCGGAGCCTGGTGGAGGTCGTCCGGTCGGCAGTCAAAGGCGGCGTGACGGCCGTCCAGATTCGCGAGAAAGACCTCGAAACCGCGGCGTTCCTGAACGAAGCCGCGGCAGTCAAGAACGCCCTTCTCGGCAGCGGTGTTCCGCTGTTTGTCAACGACCGGGCCGACGTGGCCCTTGCGGCCGGAGCCGACGGACTCCACGTCGGCCAGGCGGACCTCCCGGCAGCCACCGCACGGCGGCTGATCGGTTCGAGGATGTTGCTCGGTGTGTCGGTGGCCACCGAGGACGAGGCCCGCAAGGCCATCACAGACGGGGCCGACTACGTTTCGGTCTCACCGGTCTTTCTCACCCCCACCAAACCCGACGCCGACCATGCCGTTGGGTTGGTTGGAATCCAGCGCATCCGCCGTGCGGTGGGTACGGCCCCTGTTCTGGCCATCGGTGGTATCGACACCACGAATGCACGGTCCATCGTGGTCTCTGGGTCGGACGGCGTGTCGGTGGTCAGCGCGATCATGTCGGCCGATGATCCCTGCACCGCGGCCCGAGCCCTGAGACATGAGGTCGACGCAGGACTCGAGGAACGGGGTTCGCGACCATGAATCTCACCGACCTCGGCGAGTTCGTTTTTATCGATCGGATCGCCCCGGGTTGCGACGCCGGCGATCCGGGCCGCGTCATTCAAGGCATTGGAGACGACGCCGCGGTGATTGCCGGCACCCACGATCCTCTCGTGGTCACCACCGACATGCTGATCGAGCAGGTTCACTTCATCCGCGACTCCATTTCGCCGCAGCAGTTGGGCTACAAATCGCTAGCCGTCAACCTGTCCGACATCGCCGCCATGGGCGCCCGACCGCTGGACGCCTTTGTCTCCATCGCGGTGCCGAAGTCGGTCACCGTCGAAGAACTCGACGGCTTCTACGACGGTATGAAGGCCCTTGCCGTCGACTCGGGCGTCAACCTCCTCGGCGGTGATACCACCGGATCCAGGACCGATCTGTGCATCAACGTGGTCGTCACCGGCACCGCTCCGGCGCACGAACTCCTCTATAGGTCAGGCGCGCGCACCGGTGACCGGATCGTTGTCACAGGGACACTCGGGGACTCCGCCGGGGGGCTGGCGATTTTGCTCGACCACCCAGATCTCCCAAAACATACATCGGCCGAGCTGATCCGCGCCCATCTTGAACCGGAGCTCTTCTTGCGGGAGGCCCGGATCTTCGCCACGTCGGGTGCCGCCGGCGGCGCCATCGATCTTTCCGATGGGCTGGCCTCGGATCTTCGCCACATCTGCAGTCGGAGTGGCGTCGGTGCTGTCCTCGATCTGGATGCCATTCCGCTGTCGCGTGCACTTCGCACTCTCTGCGCTGCCACCGGAGACGACCCCATCCGGCTGGCTCTGACCGGGGGTGAGGACTACCGGCTCCTGGTCACCATCGACCCGGAGCAGCTCGAAGAGGTCCGGACCGCGGTCACACAGGCCACCGGCCGGCAGCTTTTCGACATCGGCGAGGTTGTTGATGGTGACGGGATCAGAATTCGCAACGACGACGGGTCGACCTCAGATTTCGAAATGTCCGGTTGGGATCATTTCAAGACACCCGCGATCGACGGTCCCACGGAGGAGTCATGAACGAGAGCAACTACATACCGGTGGTTTTGGCCATCGCAGGGTCCGATTCCGGCGGTGGCGCCGGTATCCAAGCTGATCTCAAGGCGATCACCGCCATGGGAGGCTGGTGTGCCACGGCAATCACCTGTCTGACTGCCCAGAATCTCGAAGGGGTCAGGTCGGTCCAACCCACCGAGCCGGGTGTGCTCGCCGATCAGATCGACGCGGTCTACGATGGCTTCGACGTCCGGGCAGTCAAGACCGGCATGCTCTACTCCGCGGAACTCATCGAAGTGGTGGTGGACCGGCTCGCCCATCGCCGCGAAATCCAGTTGGTCCTGGATCCGGTGATGGTGGCGACCTCCGGTGCGGCCCTTCTTCGCGGTGACGCGGTGGCCACGTTGCGCGACTCGCTGTTGCCGATGGCGACCATCGTCACACCGAATCTCCACGAGGCGGCCATCCTCGCCGGCCACGAGGTCACGGATCTGGACACCATGACCGATGCCGCCGCCAGGATTCACGAACTCGGACCGTCCTGGGTCCTGATCAAGGGCGGCCATCTCGAGGGCGACGCCATCGACGTCCTTTTCGACGGCGAAAACAGCCACGTCCTCTTCGCCAACCGCATCGACGCCACGACGGCAACAACCCACGGCACCGGATGCACCTTGGCCTCGGCGATTGCCACCTGCCTCGCCTCCGGGATGGAGGTAACCGAAGCCGTGAACCTGGCAAAACAGACCTTGACCGGCGCCATCGCCAACCACGCGGACCTTGGCAACGACATCGAAGGCCTCGATCTCTTCTGGGCCCGCCGCCATCGCAAGGTGGTTGTCACCCTCTGAATACACG
Organism: uncultured Holophagae bacterium; assembly: GCA_963797055.1. Taxonomy (GTDB): domain Bacteria; phylum Acidobacteriota; class Thermoanaerobaculia; order Thermoanaerobaculales; family Sulfomarinibacteraceae; genus FEB-10. The sequence continues at coordinate 71,378 of CAWCOD010000010.1, read as the reverse complement.
CCGGGGTCCGCGATACAGTCGGGAATAGGAGCACTCCCCCCAATGGGAGGATTTGGTATCGATTCGCCACGGGAATGGCACTCGCAGGGTGTTTGCTGAGTGCCCCGACCCTCCACTCCGTCGTCGAGCCAGGCGATGCGGCCCCACTTTTTGTTTCGGTGTCAGAGGAGATGCATCCAGTGGACATGGCCGATTTCATCGACAACCTCACCGGTGACCCGGTTTTCCAACCGGCGATCAAGATTAGAGCCCCCTGGAAAAGCCCTACCTCCTCGATACCATAACCCGATTCCAAAACCACGAACCAGTTCCAAGCGCTGACGGGACCCCCCACACCTGCCACACTTTCCACACCTGTTTATCGGGACCTCCCACGCAATAGTCGTCCGCTGGTTACTGACCGACCGCTCGGTAAGTTTGTGATGCAGATCACAATTTTAGAACTTGACAAATTAACCACTTAGTTATATAAATCTGGTATGAAGTTCATATAGAGCTTCGACTCGTTTGACAATGCAGCCCGTGGTCTTTACATCCCGCCTTTGTGTTGCCCACCATAAAGACTCACCAAAATCCAACCAACTTTCCCACCTTGCGCGGGCTGCGAACGAGTCGTCTTTCGCCACCCCCCCGGCATCACGATCCCATCCTCAGCTCGAGTTCGACAGTTTCTGGTCACGATGGTGATTCCGTCGCGGGCGCACGGCGTCAGGGCAAACCCAACCCAACAATAATCGTATGAATACAACTGTTTCGGAGATTGTTGGCCAATCTGTCCGGAGACCGACACTCCATGTTGAATTTCAGAAACTCTCTCGTGTTCACCATCGCCGTGATCCTGATCGCGGCCTTGGCGTCGGCCCAGTTGCCGCGTGAGAAGGACCGGTGGATCGAGTTGACAAGCGAGAACTTCACCTTTTATTCCAACACTTCAGAGCGTGCGACCCGAAGGATCGCTGCCGATCTCGAGGAACTGCGGGCGGTGCTGGCCGGTATCTCCGACCTCGAACAGAACAGCCCCATGCCGATCTACGTCTACATCTTCAAGAACGATGATTCGTTCACCCCGTACAAGATGCTGTACGAGGGCCGCCCGTCCGCCTCGGCGGGCTATTTCCTGCAGCGCGATCACGCGAACTACATCGCCATCAACGCGGGTGACCCGACGGATGCCTCCGGAATCGTCTACCACGAGTTCGTTCACTACTATTCATCGACCAACCTGGCAAACCTCCCTCTCTGGTTCGAGGAAGGGCTTGCGGAGGTGTACCAGACCTTTGACGTGAGCCGCGGAACCGCCCGCATCGGAATCCCCATCGGGCCGCACATCTACCGCCTGCAAACTTCCCCGAATATCCCCTTTGATGAGCTTTTTGCGGTGGACCACAGCTCCCCCCTGTACAACGAGTCCGACCGCAAGGGCAGCTTCTACTCACAATCGTGGGCGCTGGTCCATTACCTTCTGATCAGCAGTCCCGAACGCCGGATGGAAACACGAGAGTTCGTGGATCTTCTGCAGAACGGGGTGCCGCAGGAGGACGCCTTCGCCCTGGCCTACCCGATCGGTATTCGCGAACTCGAGAACGACGTCAGGCGCTATCTGGACCGCACGATATACCCGGTCCTCGAACTGCCCGCCACCGCTCCTGCAAAAAGCCAAATGACGATTCGCACCATGTCGCGCTCGGAGGTTCTCTACCGCCTTGGTGACCTGCTCATGCACCAGGAGCCACCCCGCGAAGAGGTCCTGCCCCATCTCAGGGCCGCGGTGGACAGCGACCCCAACAACGGCCAGGCACTGGCCGCCGAGGCTCTCATTGCGGAACAACACGCGAGGTGGGACGAAGCGCGAGCACTGTACGATCGCGCCCTCCGCGCCGCACCCGACGACCCCATGGTCCAGTACCGTGGTGGCGTCTACCTGCTCCGACGGGGCGGCGACATCGAGCGCGCCCGTCAGGCGCTGCGCGAGAGCACCCGGCTCCAACCCGACTACGGGCCCGCTTGGGCGGCGCTCTCGGGGAGCTATTTGGCGGCGGGAGAGTACAACCCGCAAGCCTTGGCGGCTGCGGAAACCGCCCATCGCCTGCTCCCCTCCCGAACCGATGTATCAGCCGGCCTGCTCCGCCAATACCTCGGGAACAATCAACGCGAAGCGGCCCTGGATCTGGCGTCCCGGGCGTTTGTTTCGGATCCCTCAGATCGACGCATGGCCTACGCGATGATCGCCCGAAACGACCTCGAACGTGCGCGCCAACTCGTAGCCGAGGGGAAACCGGATCAAGCCATTACGGTCCTCGAGCAGGCCGACGAGGCGGCCGTTCATGCCATCGACCGCGAAATGCTGGATCGCCACATCGCCACGGTCCGCTCGAACATCATCGAACAGAGAGTCTCCTCCCGGTACAACGAGGCCGTCGCCGCCTATAACAGCGGCGACGTGGATCGGGCACGATCCATATTGGAGGACCTTTCCGACGACGAGCTTCCGGGCCGGCACGCCGAGGCGGTGGGGTCCTTCACCGAGTTCATCGATGATCCCGATTCCGAACCCCAGTTCCCGCCTCCGGCACCTCTGCCCACCGAGGCGAGTCCTGGCGAGATCGATCGCCTCAACCAGCTCATCGCCACCGATCGACTCGGAGAAGCCACGGCGCTGCTTGAGGACCTCAAGAGGAGGGTGGGCAGCAACGACCGTGACTGGATCGACGTCAAGATCGAGGAGATCCAACGGGCCATGGCCCAGAACCGGTTTGCGGCGAGCTACAACCGCGCCGTGAACGAGTTCAACGGCGGCGCCTACGCCGCGGCCATTCTGACTCTCGAGGATCTGCTGGAGACCGAACTCGACGAGGCCCAAGCCGACGCCACCCGATCCCTGCTCGCCGACGCCAAGGCCGCGTTGGTGAAGTAGACCGGACGGTCAGGCGTAGTAGCGGAAGAGCACCTCGGCGGCCAGGGCCGGCTTGGCCGACTCCTCGACCTCCACCACGCAGTCGAGCTGGCACTGGATTCCGCCCCGAATCTCCTCCACCGAAGTCATCGTGACCCCGAGTCTGATCCGCCGACCCACCGGCACCGGCGCCGGAAAACGAAGCCGGTTGAGGCCGTAGTTGATGGCCATGGCCACGTTTTCGACCTCCACGATTTCACCGAGCAGATGGGGCAGCAATGACAGCGTCAGATAGCCGTGGGCGATGGTTCCGCCAAAAGGCGACTCGGCCGCGGACCGGTCGACGTCCAGGTGGATCCACTGGTGGTCCAGGGTGGCGTCGGCGAATTGGTTCACCCGGTCCTGGGGGATCTCCAGCCAGTCGCTGTGACCGAGGTGTTTCCCGGAAAGAGCCACCAGTCCGGCGATTCCATCGATGACGTGTTGTGCCATACCAACCTCCATCCCGCGAGATTCCAGCAACACGATACAAGGTCCCACCCCCAGCTGGTGTGGAAGTGTGGAACGAAATTCGAAATTCGAAATTCGAAATTAAATAAAATTCCGCCCACCCGGAGCGTGAGGGCGCGATAGGCGGGCGTGCCACTTGTGACATTGTCTGGAGTACGATGCGTCGCGTGTCCCATCGGACACGGGGCCAGACAATGTCACGGGTGGCAACCTCGGGGAGCACGGTCGGGAGATGGGTGCGTCGATGTCAGTGAATCGATGCGAACGCGGGGGGCCGGATTCCCAACGTCTGCGACGGCAATCAGCGGCCAGCGGCAGTCGGCAGCGGCCGGGACAGGGACAGCAACCGGTGTCCGGGGCAGATGGCAGCATCGGTGATGAGCGGCCGCAATCCGGGGCAATCCCAGCCGCCGATCACTGGATATATCCAAGCACCTTCAGGCCTTCACGGGTCTCGGCGTCGAAATCTGAGAGTTCTTCCGCTTTTCCAACCCGGTCATAGGTCGCGAGTTCCGCCCTTACCAGGGAAGCGAGGTAGCCCGAGCTTACCGGGTAGACATGGCTCACGTCCTCGTGTTCCCTGGGGTCGGATTCGATCCGGAAGAGCTGCCTCGCAGGCAGAAAATCGTGCGAAAGCCCTTGGATCAACTTGAGTCCATCGAGTTCCACGGCCAAACCACGTCGTCCCTCGTAATCCAGATAGGAGAAGATCGGACGCGGTCGGGCCGGAACCGACATCCGCTCCATGGCCGGCCAAAGGCTGTCACCGTCAATCGCGGCGGGAACCTCGACACCGGCGGCCTCCAGAATGGTGGGCAGCAGGTCCACATGCTGAGCCGGCCACTCCACTCGGGTCGGGGACATGCCCCCCGGCGGGCGGATGACCAAGGGCACCTGCAACACCTCCCGGTGAAGATCCCAGCCGTGTCCGAAGATCCCGTGCTCCTTGAACTCCTCTCCGTGATCGGACACGAAGACTATGAGCGTGTCGTCGAGCCTCCCGAGATCTCGCAGAACCTCGAGCAGCCGTCCAAAGGACTCGTCGTTCTCGGCCACCTCAGCCCCGTACAACCGCAGCATGTCGCGGACGACCTGGTCAGTGGCATCGACGACGTGCGACCGGAGAGCTCGATTGTGTCTCAACGTCCCCACCTCTGGGTCCGTGATCCCCGCCGCGAACTTCCTCCTGTAGGCGTCCTGAGGGTTGTACGGTGCGTGCGGATCAACGGTATGTACGTAGAGAAAAAACGGCCGGTTCCCGGGGTGGGTCCGCAGCCAGTCGATCACATCCTCGGTGATCTCCCCCGAACGAACCTGACGATAGCTGAAGTCGTCGAACCCCTGGCCAAACCCTGCCGATCGCGTGATGTACGCGTTGCAGGCAAAACCAGCGGTTGCGTACCCGCCTCCCTGGAGCAACTCGGCCATGGTGACCGCGTCGTCGGGGAGCTTCGATGTCTTGCCGTTGGCTCCGTGTCGCCCGGGAACCATCCCGGTGAAAATCGATGCCACCGACGGCTTGGTCCACGACGTCTGCGCGATGGTCCGCTCGAACACAACGCCTTCACCGGCCAGCCGATCCAGGTGGGGCGTCAGACCGTCGGGCCACCCGTAACATCCGACGCGGTCGGACCGGAGGGTGTCCACCAGATACACCAAGATGTTTGGACGGATCGGGAGATCGGAGCTTTCCAACGGCGGATCGGGCGCCGGAGAGGGACCGGTCCAGCGGACCTGGGGATTATGGAGCACCACATTGCCGTCACCCACTACGCGAAACACAATCCGGAGAGGTCCGCCGGAGGGATTGAGCAGGGGGAGAATCCTGGAATTCGGCCCGGGATTCCATTGCTCCATCGCCTGCACGTCCATCTGATCGACCTGCCAACCAACATCGATGCGGCTCCCAGCCGATCCACCTACTCCGGCCACTTCGAGCTCGGCCGACTCCGGGATCGGCAGGTAGTAACTCACCTGGACGCCTGCCGGGATGACCAGATCGCCACCCGAAACCTCGGGCATTACTGCCTCATCCAGATCGGGAAAACCGATCAGATCGCACCGCGCCGCGAGCCTACGGTTGTCGTCGGACGGCCCCGCCGTGCTGGGGATCACCGTGTGCCCCCAGGTCAGCGTGAGGGCGTTGGAGCCGGCCGACGCCGCATCGGCCGGGACCCGGATCTTACGGGCGACGAGTCCCGTCCCCAGTTCGAGGTCGGCGATGTTTCGGCCGTTGACCGACACGTCCACCCGCTGTGGGACGCCGTCCGGGTGTCGGATCGGACTGCAGCTGAGCTCCAGATCGAAAGCACGGGATTCGGTCAGGAAGAAGTCCACCGTCGAGACCTCGCCGACGGCCCAAACCATGGTGAGACCGTCCTTCCTGGTTTCGTCCCCGGACCACCCCACACCCAGGTGAGGTCGAGCCTCCAACGTCCCGAGATCGAGCATCGGGACCTCGCGGTGGATCTCGGCTGCGGAGAAAATCTCCGCCAGGTCGACGATCACCGGCTCGCCTCCCCTGCCGACGCATCCTGGAAGCAGGACCGCAATCAGTGCGGTAAAGGACAGGATTGCAGCCGCTCGCAGCACGCTACACACCACGGCCGACCAAGGACAGGGTCACCCGGAGCCGATCCCGGTCGCCGACCCGACGTCGATCTGGCCCTCGAGGTAGGTCACCGCCCGGCCGGCGATGGATACCCGGTCACCAGCGAGTCGACACCAGAGCTCGCCACCTCGCTCGGAAACCTGGCGCGCATGGAGTTCCTTCCGGCCGATCCGCTCGGCCCAATAGGGCACCAGAGCGCAGTGGGCCGATCCGGTCACCGGATCCTCGACGATGCCGAACCCCGGCGCGAAAAAACGTGACACGAAATCGCAGTCCTCCCCCGGGGCGGTGACGATCGCTTCATCCAGCCCGTACGCGATCATCACGCCAAAGCGGGGCCGCAACGCCCTCACTTCGTCCTCGTTGCTGAAGACGGCCATGAGGTAGTTGCCCAACAGGACGTTCTCGGGCGCCGACCCGAGGGCCTCGACCAGACCGTCAGGGACTTCCACCGGTTTTGGCGGGTAGGACGGGAAGTCCATCACAAGCATCTCTCCGTCACGCACCACCTCGAGCCGGCCGCTCCGAGTGTTGAATCCCACCTTCTGTCTCGCAGGATCCAACCGGGTCAGCACCAGGTGCCCCGTGGCCAGCGTGGCGTGACCGCACAGGTCCACCTCCTTCGTGGGGGTGAACCACCGGAGATCGAAATCCCCGCCGGCCGGAACGAGGAAGGCGGTTTCCGACAGGTTGTTTTCCGCCGCGATCGCCTGCATCGTCTCGTCCGGCAACCAGGCTTCCAGCGGGCACACCGCCGCCGGATTGCCGCCAAAGAGTCGATCCGTGAAGGCGTCGATCTGATAGAGGGGAATACGCATCGGTCACCTCCGTCACTCGATCAATCCCGACTATTCGGTGACCGAGCCTCAATTTTCGAATTTCGAATTTCGAATTTCGAATTTTCTCCCGAGAATGGTACTCTTCCCGGCCATGATTCGCGAGATCGAAGAACGACTTCAAACCGTGCTCGCCGATGTCTGCCCTGACCCCGACGAACGTGCACGGCTGACCCAACTGATGACCCTGTTCATCAGGCTCCCCTCACCACCAGATCATGGAGGTCACTTCTCCCAGTTCGACGAGTTCAAGGAGAGGTTCCTCGGGAGCCTGGTGCACGGCGACAGCGAACTGATCGACGAGTGTTTCCTTGATCTCTACGCCCACGTCCACATGCACGAGGCGCCCTACACCACCGACGAGAGACGACGCCTGGACTCCAGCGGGGGCTATTGGTGCCACGCCGGAGGCCTGTCGCCAGTCCTCAAAGCTGGTGACTGGATCACACCGCTTTCGATCAGCACGGACCTCGGCGCCGGCAACGGCCTCCAAGGACTGCTTCTCCAGAAACTGTACCCGCACGCTCGAACCATACAGGTGGAGATCAGCTCCGAAATGGTGGCCATCGGACGACGCCTTCAACATTGGCTCGAGATCCCGGACCACCGAGTCGAGTGGGTGGTTTCCGACGTTCTCGAAGCTCCCATCCCGGATGCTGATTTCTTCTACCTCTACCGCCCGGTGCGCCCCGAGGGGCCCGGCCGGTCATTCTACGAACGGCTGGCCCATACCCTCGAGTCGTCGAACCGGAGTCCGGTCATCTTCTCCATCGCCGATTGTCTGAGGGACTTTCTTTCGGAGCGATTCGAGGTTTTCTACTCCGACGGCCATCTCACGTGCCTTCGGGCCCGGGGGCTCGGAGGGAGAGGCTAGGGGCTGGGGGCTAGTTCCCCCTCCCTCCCAGTGGTCCTGGGGTCCTGAGGTCCATGAGGTCCTGAGGTCCTGAGGTCATGACGCCCGAGCCCGAGCCCGTTACCGTTGCCGTGACCCAACGCAACACAAAGATCGAAGAACGAAGATCCCCGCCCGCCCAATCCGATTGCGAATTGCGAATTGCAGATTGCAAATTGCAGATTGCAGATTCCCCCGCCCACCCGAGCGAGGCAGGCGCGTACGGCGGGCGTGCCTTCTCTGACGATTTTGGGAAAGCAGTATCAGCGATGCGGGCCCTTCGTTGCGCTCCGGTTCTTCGTCGCGCTTCCCGTGAGGTTGCAGCCATGCCGAACCGCGATTCGCCCCAGCGTGACGAATCGGACGGCCGGCTTTGGCGAATCGGGATGCCAGGCACCTCCGAGAGACGCGCCCTCGGGGGAGCGCGGCAGGGAGATACGCGCGTCGAAGTCAGGGCATCGAAGCGAACGCGGGGGCCCGCTGCCGCTACCCCTGATGACTGCCGCTGCTCGCTGTTCCCAGCCGCCGCCCCTGAACGCTGCCGCTGCATCTTGGGCATCGGCAAGGACACGGGCACCCAGACCCCACACGTCACGCTTTCCCGGGTGAACCAAACTTTCAACGTTCAACCGAGTTGGCTCCGGAGCCCCCGTCAAATTCTCCGCGCCAGAGCCCGCACCACCATGCGCAGACGGTCGCCCCAGGGGAGCCGCCAGAAGTTGGTCTTGACCACGCCCTTGGTGAAGTAGGTCTTGCGTGAGTAGTCGATGGCCACTTCCACCAGAGCCGGCCGGCCTGAACGCACGACGTCCAACGCCGCCGGGATCACCGAGTCGAGCTCGTGGTTCCGGATAATCCTGAAATAGCGCGCACCCACCGTGGCCGCGAGCCCCTCGACGCTATAGTCGGGCAGCGAACTGCACGGTTCACGGTTGAAGGGTATCTTCTGGAACTGTGCGATCTGGGACAGTTTGCCGTCCCGGAGCACGACCACCAGGGGGGCCGCCCGGTAGTTGGCGGCGGTCAGCATTTCAATGCCCGTCATCAACAGAGCGCCGTCTCCCGGCAGGGCCACCACGTCGCGCCCGGGATTCGCCAGCGCCGCACCGATGGCGGCCGGCACCGAGTAGCCCATGCAGGAATAGTCCACCGGCGCTATGAAGGTCCCCGGGCCACCGTTCAGCCGCAGCTGCTCGATGGCCAGAAAGGTCCCGTTGCCGCTGTCGGTGGCGTAGATGGCGTCGGCCTCGCAGTGTCGCTGCAGGGCCTCGAAAAGCAGCACCGGTGCGACCCGATCACCGCCCACTTCTTTGTGCCAGCGATCCCGGACCTTGCGATGGCCGTCCCGAATCTGCTCGCCCAGCTCCTCCCAAGGTCGCGAGCCATCGATGACCGCCGCGAGTCTCTCCACGAACAATCGGGCGTCGGACTCAATGGTCACCGCCGCCTGATAGTTGCGGTTGAAGACCTCGGGGTTGATGTCCACGTGGATGAGCCGTGCGGGCGGTGCGATGCCGTAGCTCCCCGTGGCCAGTTCGCCAAAGCGGCAACCGATGGCGAGCAGGCAGTCGCAGCGCTTCATGATCGACCGCACGAAGCCCGGTGCCTGAGCGCCGAACCCGTTCCAGAGAAACAGCGGATGGTCCTCAGGGAACACCCCCTTGCCTTGGAAGGTCGTCACCACCGGCGCGCCGAGCTGTTCAGCCAGCGGCACCAACAGTTCGGCCGCTCCCGCAGCACCCCAGCCAAGATAGAGTGCGGGCTGTCCTGCCTCACCAAGCATCAGTCCGGCCCGCTCCAGAAGATCCTGATCGGGAACCGCCTCCAGCTCGGGATCCGGCTGGTAGGCGATCCGCTCCACATCCTGGATCAGCATGTAGAAGTTGGAGGGTATCTCCACCGCCACCGGACCCGGGGTGCCCCGGCGGGCGATCTGGAAGGCCCGCCGGATCGTCGGATAGATGTCCTCTGGACGGCCGATCCGAAAGGTGGCCTTGGTGACGGGCTCGAGGACCGCCATCTGGTCGATGGCGTGCAGCTGGTAGGCGTGTCCCGTATCGATGCGAATCCCGCCGGCCAGAACCACCAGCGGCACGTTGTCCATGAAGGCTTCGGCCACGCCGGACAACGAATGGCTGACCCCGGCTCCCGGGACCACGTTGACGACACCGATCTGATCCGAGGTCCGGGCCAGGCCGTCGGCCATAAACGACGCCGACTGCTCATGGGTGACGAGCACCGGCGTCAACTCCGGAGCATCTTCGATGGAATCGTAGAGCTCGATGTTGTGGGTGCCCGGAATCCCGAAGGCGAATCGCACTCCCTCGTCCACCAGCGCCTCGACCACCAGTTTCGATCCCCGGATCTTCATGATGCGAGAAGCTCCCCGGCGTTTTCCCGAATGTGCTCCGCAGCCCGGTCGGCAAGCGCCATCACCGTGATGTAGGGGTTGATCTCAGACGCCTTGGGGAACAGCGACGAATCCCCGACGTACAGCCACGGCACACCGTGCACTTGGCCCCAGACGTCGGTCACCGAGTCGGTGGCGTCGCTTCCCATGCGGCATCCGCCCATGAGATGGGCGCTGTTCACCGAGATCTTCCCCGGTTTGACATTGTCGCGGGTGATCAAATCGTCGATCCGACCGGATTCGTCTGACTCGATGAAGAACCTGACCCCTGCCGGGGCGTGAACCCGCCTGGCGCCGGCGGCGAAGAAGATCCGGGCGCTCGCCTTCATGGACTCGTGCAACGAGTCGAGCACGGTGTCGCCCATGGTGTAGTCCACAACCGGCTCACCGTCGGAGTCCACCTCGACACGATTTTCGGCAACCGCAGGATCCACGGCCAGGACCAGGATCATCTGCAACCGGTCGAAGGCGTGCATCAACCTGGAATGGTCCTCGCCGAATCCAATCAGGTTTTTCGCCGTGACGAACGGGAAGTACATGCAGGTTTCCAGCAGGAATCCGTGCGACTCCAGAAACTCGTCGCAGAAGAAACTCTTTGGATGGCCGACGAAGTTGGTGATCGGACGGTCGTGCTCGGCCACCAGAATCAACGCCGGATGGGTTGTCAGATAGCGGCCGAGCACCGGAAGATCGGAGCCGAAACCCGACCGCAGCAACAGCGCCGGGGAGTTGATGGCGGCGCCGCAGACGACGACCACCTTGGCCCGGATACGGTACTCCCCCGGCTCCCATGCCGATGGCTCGCCATACCTGAGATTCGCCACCACCGCGTCACACACCCGGTCGCGGACCGTCGTCACTTTGCAGTTGGTCACCACCTCGACCCCCGAGGCCTCGGCCGCCGGCAGCTGGACCCGGTGGGTCCCCTGTTTGGCCGCGTTGGGACACCCGAGGTTGCACAGGCTCGAAGCGCGGCATCCTTTGACGTTGATGGGAAATTGAGTGCACCGGTAGCCGAGCTGGGCGCAGCCGTCACGGAACAGCAGGTTGTTCTGGTTCAGAAGGGCCTCGTCCTGCAGGTGGACATTGTTTTCTTCGAGGTATTTTCGGGATCGTTGTTGGAGGTCCTCCCACTCCAAACCCGGGACCCCCCATTTGTCGACCACCCGCTGCGGCATTGTGAGCGAGGTGCCGGTGTAGACCACCGTGGAGCCACCGTAGGCCCGCCCATAGGCCATGGTCATGGCCCGGTCCTTGGTCAATACACCACCGGAGTCGAAGTAGAGCTTGCCGGCCATGTCCACCTCGTGGCCCGTGTACTCCTCCTCGGTGAGTTTTGGCCCCCACTCCAGCACGACGATCCGCTTGCCCGCCGCCGCCAGCGGCGCCAGTTCCTTGGCCACCGCACCACCGCCGGCGCCGGATCCCACGATAACGACGTCATATTCGAGCTCACGCATGGAGACGCTCCCTCGAGTCGAAGGTGGGCCGGTAGCCGATCTCCTCCCACACTTCCGTCCTGCCGTAATAGCCCATGAACACCAAGGACTTCAGACCCCAGGTTCCTTTGCGGAGCAAGGCCACCGGACAGTCCTCGAACCAGCCGAGGACGGCGTCCTGGGTTGCGGGCGCCAGCCTGTGGAAGCGGCGCCAGGAAACGAATCATTGGCGCCCACTTCACCACCCCGAGAAAGGTGGAGAACTGCTTCCGAACCGATTCTGGGCGATCGCCCAAGGCCCGGTCGATGATGACGCACATCCTGCCTATGGCGTGGTCGTCCAAGTTCGCCACTTCGGGCACGATCCGGCGCGCCACAACCAGAAGAAACTCCGCTTTGTCCTGAGACAAGGTTTTCATGGACTGATTGTAGGCGAGCGGTGCCGAGACGGTCCAGCGGGCCGTCCACCGGCCGGTCCCTTCTCGCCACCCATTTCAACTGCGGTCAAGGGGTTGATCAGGCGGGGCCCGGTTCTTCCAGGGGCCGAATCAGCAGGTCGCCGTCATTCTCCGAGATCATGTAGACCCTGATGCGATTGGCCCCGGATGTGTATGCGAATGGCGGAATCATCGCCGAGAACGCGCGCCACTCTCCTGATTCCGTGTGGGTTGGCACCGTCGCGAATATCACGCCGTTGACCGCTACCGCGAGGTCGTACGCCCGGTCCTCTGAATCGTCAGGCCGAATGGAACCTTGCACGAACGCCGGCAGCGTCGAGCCCTCGGGATCCGCGTTGTCGAAGTCCTCGATCGCCCGGATGTGCACCGTCCAAGGCAAAGGCCCACCACGGTCGAGATCGCTGACCGGCTTCCCCACCATGCCCGGATACGGTCCAAGACGGTACAGGTCGAGAGGATCTTCACCGCTTCCAAACAGACGAAGCGTGTCGGCGACTCGCTCATACTTCCGCCGCAGGTGCTCGTCCGTCACCCTGTGAACTCCCCCACCCCGCACCGAGTGTTCGATGATCCGATCGGCTGACGTGGTCACGCCGACCTGTGAAACTCCATCGAATCGCCAAGGGATCTCCTCGCCGAGCACATCCAGCATCGTGGGCAAAATATCAATGGTCGACACCATCTGGTCGACCACCTCACCGACCTCTTGATATGGAGCCTTGATGATCAGCGGCACCGGCAGGATTTCATGGGCGTTCTCGTATGACACGTTCCGGCGTAGCTCCCCTGGGATGAAGCTGGTCCCGTGATCAGCAACCAGAACGATCAACGAACGATCGAAGAGGTCGAGCTCCTCGAGCCGGCCGATCATCTGACCGATCGCTCGGTCGACGTACATGGTCTGGAGGATGTAGCGCTGATAGCCCTGCGAGGCGAGGAACTCGTTGTCTTCCCACGCGCGTTTCGAAACGCCCAGGATGCCGGCGGGTTCCGCCCGATATCGCTGCCCTGTGGGCAGCAGGTCCCAGGGGCAGTGAGGAAGCATGATGTGCATGAAGTAGAGCTGCGGCGTGGGCGAGTTTTTGAAAGCTGCGAACATTGCTTCGAATTCGGCTCTTCGGTCTTCGCGCGTCAATGGCGCCGCGACACCTGCGAATTCGTTCCCCTTTTTCTTTCCAGGAGGGCTGGCATGATCGGCCAGCACCGTGTCTCGAGCCGGCTCACCCTTGAAGTTCGACCATGCCTGCGTGATCGGGGGCAAGCGCTCGGCAAGGGGATCCGGCGTCACCAGGTGGAGGTAGACGATCCAGAGATCCGATTGCAGGGCTCGCAGCCGTTCGATCATGGGCGTCTCGAGCGAGATGTTGCGGTTCAACTCGGGAGGGCAGAGCCTGGTGAGCGGTTCTCGCACCCAGAGATCGTAGCGGCCACCGAAAAGAGTGAACAGGTTTTCGGGATAGTCCTCGAATTTGGGGAGCTTGCCGCGGGCGGGCGCCAGGCCAGTCAGCGCTGCCGGCACGGCCTTGATCGTAAAGTCGGCTGCGGTTATGGCGTTCCGATACCACGTGGAGCGGTCCGCAAGGGCAGCGAAGTTCGGATATCTGTAACGGTTGATACCAAACTCGCCGTCAAGGAGAACCGGCAGACTGAACTCATCGAAGACAATAAAGACGATTGGTGCTTCGCACTGGACGGGCGGCAGGTCCAAGGACCCCGTCTTCGGGCCCCCGAGCAGCTTCGCCACACTTGGATTGAATACGAAAGATGCAGGAATGACGACCAGCCCGATCGACAGCAGAGAAACGAAGGTCCTTGCCGCAGGCATCCGCGAGTACATGGCGGCGCTGGCGGCCGCCAACACGACCCCGAGGGGCAGGATCAGGATTGCCGGAACCGCCTCGATCCGCTTCAGAATCAAGAGCCAGATCAGGCAGACAAAAAAACCGACAAAAAGGAGATGGACACCCTTCCGCACGGCAGGACGGCATCGAAAGAGGCTCAACTCGACGAGCACAAAGGGAAGAGGCGGCAGAATCAGCAGGGCCGCCACAAATACCAAGACCCCGGCCCGATCGAAGCCCCGAACGACAAAGAACTCGGTATACCGAACCATCAGATCGAGCATCGGTTGGGCGACTGCGAGGCAGGACAGCACCACCAGATGCAGGCAGCTCGCGGCGAGCGTTTCGGCCTGAACGGCCGGAGCCGGTTGGCCGGGAGCGCGCGTTCTGGTGTCGACACCATTTCCTTTTGGCATCATTTTTCCCACTGCACGGCACAAAGAAAGCGTTTCACAAATGTTCGGGCGCGGTCAACAGCTTACAGGAGTGCGACATCCCCGGGGTTTCTACCGTATATTGTGCATAACGACATAGCTCCTGGGGGAAGGAGCGATCTCAGCGCATCCACCTTCCGTCAAGATGTCATGGCACCAAAGCGGGCGCTTGGAGAGGCGAAACGCAAATGAGAGGAACAAAATTCAGAGTTTCCTTTGGGTTCTTCACTCTGGTCCTGCTGCTGGCAACGGCCCGCCCCGCTCAAGCGTACCTCGACGCCAACACAGGCAGCCTCCTGATCCAGTTGTTGGTTGGCGGGGTCGCCGGCATCGCTCTCATCGGCAAACTTTACTGGCACAAGATCCTGGTATTCCTGAGGCTGAAAGAGCACGAGGATGACGACGGTTGACGACTTCGAGCCCGGCTCATACCGGGATCGACAGGGCAGAGTCTTCTACCTCGACGACAGGGTCTTCCGAGCCCTCAGCAGTTCGGCGCTCGCGGACTGGCAGGCGCTCTCCGCCACCGAGTTTTTCCGGCAGTCCCAAACTGAGGGGCGCCTGGTCGCGACCCGTCAGCTCGACCACGACGGAGGGAGATTCGACACTGTTGCCGGGGAGTGGGCGGCCTTTCTCGAACACGACCGTGTACCGGTCATTTCGTACCCCTATGAGTGGTCGTTCGGAATGCTCAGAGACGCCGCGCTTCTCCACTTGGACCTGCTTCTCGAAGCCCTCGCCGAAGACCTCATCCTCAAGGATTCTTCCGCGTATAACATCCAGTGGATCGGCACGCGGCCTCTCCACATCGACATCCCGTCGTTTGAACGCTGGCAGCCGGGGGAACCCTGGGTTGGATACCGCCAATTCTGCCAACTCTTCCTCTATCCGCTCATGCTGACCGCGTATCGCAACCTTCCTTTCCAGCCGTGGCTGCGGGGCGCTCTCGACGGCATCACACCGCAGGAGTGCGCCCGTCTGATGTCAGCGCGAGATTTTTTGCGGCCGGGAGTAATGACCCACGTCGTTCTCCAAAGCAAGCTCCTTGAAGCAACCGCGGACAGCTCCACCAGCCTCAGAAAAGACCTGAAGGCGTCGGGCTTCGACAAGGAGCTGATCGCGAAAAATGCGCGCGGGCTTCGCAAGGTCGTCACCAACTTCAGGTGGAAGCAGAAATCCTCAGAGTGGTCGTCGTACACAGAGCAGAACAGCTACACCGACCACGACGAAGAAACCAAGCGTCAGTTCGTGGGCGAGGCTGTCAGCACCCGCCGCTGGGGGCTGGCATGGGACCTCGGCTGCAACACCGGCCGCTACGCCCGACTCGCCGCCGAGCACGCGGACTCGGTCGTCGCCATGGACGCGGATCACCTGACGGTCGATCGGCTGTATACCGAGCTTCGCGCAGAAGGCGATGAGCGCATTCTGCCGCTGCTCATGAACCTCGCGGACCCCTCACCGAACCTC
This sequence comes from uncultured Holophagae bacterium, assembly GCA_963797055.1. Lineage (GTDB taxonomy): Bacteria > Acidobacteriota > Thermoanaerobaculia > Thermoanaerobaculales > Sulfomarinibacteraceae > FEB-10. The sequence goes on along the minus strand of CAWCOD010000010.1, from coordinate 55,587 downwards.
GGCTGGCGTGGGCTCGAGCGCCGAGCACTTGCCGAGAGGCGGCCGGTCGACCTCGTGCTGTGTCTCGCGCTCATTCATCACCTCGTGATCACCGCCAACATACCGCTGTACGAGCTGGTTTGCTGGTTCGGCGGACTCGGTTCGTGGCTGATCATCGAGTTTGTTACAAAAGACGATCCGATGGTGCAGCGGCTGCTACTCTCGAAGGAGGACATCTACAACGACTACAGCCTCGAGGCGTTCGAGCGGGAGATCGCGCAGCACTTCCAGGAGGTCGCCCGCCTTCCCCTGCCCAACGGCACGCGAACCTTGTTCTTCCTTCGGCCTCGTTAATCCGGTCCTCTCGGCTATTTCGTATTGATGGTGGCGCCCATCGACTCTCGGCTCGTCACAGATATCCGAGTGCCTTCAGCTCCTCGATGTGCTCCGGCGCGATCTCACCGCTGCCGATCGCCTCACCCTGCTCCTGCATCCTCAGGTACAGCTCCACCAGTTCGCGCACCCGCTCGTTCTGGTCATCATTTCCCGGCCGCCAGCCATTGTGGAGCTCGAAGGGATCATTGTCGAGATTGAAGAACTCGATCTCGCCGTCGGTGCTGACGATCAGCTTGCGACGGCGGTCCTGGGTCGCGAACACCTCGCCGGGATGCCAATTTTCTGCGAGCCGCTTTTCGTCCGCCGGGCGCCGCTGTGAGAATCCAGGCACGGGTGTCCACTGACCGCTCGCACCCTCGAGCAGCGGCAGAAGCGAACGGCCCTCGATCGGGATCGGCTGGTCGGCGAAGGAGCCGCCGGCGATCTCGGCCAGGGTGGGCGCGAGATCAACCAACCGCACCAGCTCGTCGATGCGGGTGGCGCTGCCGAAGCGCTCGGGAGCGTGGATCAGGAGCGGCACGTGGAGTTGCTCGTTGTAAATGTAGCGGCCGTGGCCCAAGAAGCCGTGGTTGCCGAGACCCTCGCCGTGATCGGCGGTCACGATCCACAGCGCGTCTGAGGCCGGGCGACTCCCTCCTACGTGGTTGAAGAAGCGCTCGAGGGCCCGGTCGGCGCTGAGCAGCTGGCCGTCGTAATTGTTCATCACGTCGCCGATGCTCCGCGCGCCCGGAAATCGCTCGGGCACCAGCCCCTGGGCGCGGCTCAGAAAGGCGACCAGATCGTCGCCACTCGGTCGCGCAGAACTGGTCACCTCTTCGACCGCATCGAGGTCGAGATGATCGTCGTGGTACCACTCGTGGACGTCGAACAGGTGGATCCAAACGAATACGTTTTCCTCGGGTCCCCGCTCACCGAGCCACTCCATGGCCCAACCCAGCACGTCCTCAGCCGGCGAGTACACCGTACCGGTCCGGAACTGGTCAAAGCCCTGATCGAGGCCGTCGAGGAAGTTCACCGCCGTGAAGCCGGCGGTCCGGAAGCCGGCGTTGCTGAAGACCTCGGCGAGGGTCAGAAGGTCATCTGACAGACGCTGCCCGTTTTGGAGCAATTGGTGCTGCGCCGGGTATAACGACGTCAACAGCGAGGCGTGGCTCGGTGCGGTGTGCGACGACGCGGAGATCGCGTTGTCAAAGACGATGCTGCGCTCCGCAAGGCTATCGAGGAACGGCGACACCCCGCGAGGGTAGCCGTAGGAGCCGAGGTGGTCGGCGCGCAGGGTGTCGATGGTGATCAGGAATACGCGGGTGGAAGAAGGCTGTGGTGCGCCCTCGGAGCAACCCACCGCACCGAGCGACAACACCGCCAGTGCCAAATATGCAAAACGCAGAAGCGTCTTCATGGCCGCGCCCTCCTTCTCAGGGTGACAAGGGTAGCCCAGAGCCCGGGGTGGGTCGAGCCCTCATCACGGCCTCTTTGCCAGTCAGTACGAGGGCGTAGGTGCGCCCACACGACTGCAGTACGGAGATCACCCGGCGTGGCCGGTGGATGGGCTCACCCTTGATCATGCCAGCGCGAATCGATCATTTTCCGCAACCGCGATGGACTGAGTTCCATCGCCACCCCGGACACCGAAATCACAGGATCTGCAGATCGACCTGCGCGCGCATCCGGCGGATCGCCCGCGATTTCCGCTGACGGATTTGTCCCGCGGTCATCCCGGTTCGCCGGGCCATCTCTTTGGCGCCCATCCCGGCGACCACACTCATCCCCACGATGCCCTGGTCCCTGGGCGCGAGGCCGCGGAATGCAATGCGAACCTTGCCAAGGGACTCTTTGAACCCGAAGACTTCGTCCTGCGGAGCAGCGCCGGTGGGAAGGAGGGAGAAATCCACAGTCCCGGACCCACCTCGCCTGGCGGAAATGTTCGCACACCATGTGTCGGGCGGTCCCAAAGACGAATTGGGTGAGTTTCTCGGGCTTTCGCAACCGTCCGTCTCTCAGGGCGGCAATCACCCCTAAGAGTACCTCCTGGGAAATATCACGGGCCTGTTGAGGATCGCGGACCCTGGCGACGACCATCCTCAGCACCCGACCGTGGAAGATCGCAACGAACTCGTCCTCGGCCGCTCGGTCGCCGTCGCGAATACGCCCCGCCAACACCGCGGGATCAGTCGTAGTCCGGGCTTCCATCGCAATTGCCCCTGGCGAGACCCTGATTTTCCAGACCCTATGACAAAAATATGCGTCCCAGTCTCCATTATTTCAAGGGGCAATAAGCAGATCAGCCATCGGCCCTCTGTCACACTGGGTCCTCAATACACACTGTTAGGCAAACACAAGACTCGCGGTCCGGCGCCCATCGCACCCCAACAGACAGGCCCCTTCAGAAGCCGGACCACGCCGCCCGATCTCCACCCTCCCCTGATCGGGCGGTTTTTTTCTTTTGTACGAAACGGTTTCCCTATTCAGACCCAAGCACCCACGCCACCAGAATGATGACCACAAGAGTCGCGGCCGCGGCAGCGGCCAGAGCCAACCACCACCGGGGCATTGGCCGGGGGCGTTGGGCTAGCCGCGGGACGCTCTCGCGTTCGTTCTCGAGCTGGTACTTGACGGCACGCAGGGCTTCGACGGTAGCGAAACACTCTTCGCACTGGAAAAAGTGAGATTCGAAGTCTTCGAGTTCAGCCTCGGTCAACCTCTCGAGCAGGTACCGCTCGGTAACCGCCTTCCATCGCCACCCGTCCACAGTCCACCGTCAACCTCCGTCCATCGACGCGACTCGGGTCATCGGTTGCACGGCTTTCCTGAGGCGTTTCACCGTCCTCGATTTTCGCCGTCCCACCCTTTCGGGCCTCATGCCCAGGCGACCCGCGATCTCCGTCGTCCCCATGCCCTCGACCAAGGTCATGCCGAGAATGGCTCGATCCACCGGTCGGGCGGCATCGAGGATCTGGCGCACCCTTTCCACGTGCCCGAACTCGCGAGTGACAAGACAGGGGACCGCCGTCTCCTGCAGGGAACTCGGGGAGGCCTTCGTCAGGCGGTCGCCTCCGGAAACCAGATTCACGCACAATTTTCCTGGCCTCACCCAGGACCTCGGATGGAAGAGCCCGCTGCGGCGCCTCGCCCCGGTCCCGAAGGTGCCCCAGAACTCCCGCGGTGGTCAACAGCGCCACCCGCATGGCCATGTGTTCGTCTCGCAGCCGGATTCGTGCCATGACAAGAACCCGGCGATAGTACCGGGCGATGAACTCGCCCTCGGCCGCACGATCGCCGGCACAGATCCTCTCGGCGAGGCTCTTCGCGGTGGCAACCGATGTCTCCACCGAATTCATATTGTCCTCCTGACCTTAATTTCAAGATAGGTCATGAATTGCGACAACGCAACTTTTTATTGTCTTAAGGATGTACCAGGAATCGTTCTTCTGGATTCGACGCGAGCGGCGCGTTACCTCCGAGTCTGGGCTCGGCGTTGCGCGCAGTAGCTGACGAAATCTCTGATGGCGGCGTTGTAGGCGTGACCACCCACGACCAGCGTCTCGTTGTGGCCCGCGCCCTCCACCGCAAAAAACCGCTTGGGTTCGGACGCGGCCTCGTACAGGCGCCGGCCCATCTCGAACGGCACTACTTCGTCCGCGGAGGAGTGAATGAGGAGTTTCGGCACCTTGATGCCGCCGATCTTGGACAGCGAGTCCATGCGGGTGCGGATCAGCGCCTTGGGCACAAATGGGAAGTGAACGGCGGCCATGTCCGGCACGGAGGTGAAGCTCGACTGGACGATCAATCCCGCCGGCTTCACCTCTGTGGCAAGGTCTACGGCCACGGCGCCGCCCAGGGACTTGCCGAAAAGCACGATTTGGTCCGGCGAAAACGACCGTTTCCCCACCAGGTGGTCCCACGCCGCCCGAGCGTCGAGATAGAGTCCCTTCTCGGTGGGTTTGCCTTCGCTGCGTCCGTAACCGCGGTAGTCGATGATGAAGACCTGCGCCGGGGTCATGGCCAGACGGAAGAGCAGTTCCGCGCGTTGGCTGAGGTTGCCGGCGTTGCCGTGGAACACGAGCAGCACCATATCCCCGGTCAGGCCTTCGGCATGCATGGGCCGGCACAACCAGCCGTGCAGTTTGAGTCCGTCCGAGGTGAGAAAGAACTGGTCTTCGATGGTGCAGCCGCTATTGGCCGTCACCGCCTTCGGATCCCATAACCCTTCCGGGTAACGGGTCGGGAAGTAGATCAGCTGATTTTCCAGGATCATGGCACCCACCACGATGGTACCGCACAGCACCGCAACCGCCACGATCCAAATACCCGGCGAACTTCGCCGCCCGCTCATGGGCGGACTCCAGGCAGCCGTCGATCCGGCGCCCACATCTGGGGTGCGGAGGCACTCATCCGCTCCCAGGGTACATCAGAGGCGACGGCTGCTGAAAATCGGACTGAATCCGGGTAGACTTGAGCGGATGACACTCCGCATCACCTATTGCGAGGAGGCGCCCACCGGCGTTGCACTGTCGGACGACGTGGTCAGCGCCCCTGCGGCGCCCATCTTCGGCCCAGGGCCTGCCTACGCCGAGTGGGACGACATCCGCCAGACGGCACTCCTGCTCTACCTGGCCGACGAACCCGAGATTGGCCGGAGGTTCGAATACGGCGGTGCCACCTGGGAAATCATCGACTACCACGACGGCTGGATCGCACAGCTCGTCGTCTGAGACACCAGCGAGGATTCGCCAACATGAGACCTGCGACGGCCAGCGAAGCGGCACGAAATCTCTTCACAATCAGCGAACAGTCATCGGAAGCGGCGGCGGTGGCCATCGCCGAGCTGGCTCGGGGTCAGACGGACCCGAGCTGGTTCCGCGACTTCGACCGCGCTCTGCTCGAATTGCTCGAGGATCGCCCTGTAGGAGACCCGATCCTCGAAACCCTGCCTCTTGAAAACCTCGACGATGTCGCGATGAGGTGCATCGTACGGCTCCAGGAGACAGCGGACGGTGCCTTCCAGGATGCGTGGGCTCTGCTCGATGTGCTGCGACGATCACCGGTTCTGCAACGCATCTCCGCCGCTGGAACGGTGGGTCACTGGTCGGACCGCATCCTCGAGCTTGTGGAAGGATCCCAGTTCACCTTCCCGAGACTCTTCGCCCAGCGCGCCGCGGCCTACGGGTCTCGGGTGCTGATTCGCCTTCCCGGCGAAAACGGTCCCCGTTCGGTGACCTGGTACCAGGCCGCCGGCCGGATCGACCTGATCGCCCGCGGTCTGTTGGCGGTGACCGCCGGGCGGCCCGAGGGCCGCGTCGCGATCCTGTCCGAAAACCGGCTCGAGATGGCACTGGCTGACCTGGCCTGCCTGGCCACGGGAATCGTCAATGTGATGATTCCCGCCACCGCCACCGAGAACGATGTGGCCTACATCCTCCGGCACGCCGGCGTGACCGCGGTGATGGTCTCGACCAAGGAGCAGCTGAACAAGGTCCTTGCGGCGCGCGAGCAGGTCCCGGAACTCGCCACCATCATCGCGTTCGAACGTGACGCCGCCGCGACCAGGGGAGTGGTCTCCTTCGACGAGGTGTTGGCCCGGGCCGGCGAAACACCCGCCGATGTTCTCGGATCCCGTCGAGAGAAGGTCACGGTGGATGACCTCGCCACCATCATGTATACCTCCGGCACCACCGGCACACCCAAGGGCATCTGTTTCAGTCAAAGAAATATCGTCTTCAAGCGGTTTGCTCGCGCCCTCGCTCTGCCCGAGATCGGTGAAGACGACAGATTCCTGTGCTACCTGCCTCTTTTCCACACCTTTGGCCGGTTCTTGGAACTCACCGGCTGTGTCTTCTGGGGGGCCACCTACTGCTTTGCGGAAAACCCAGCCGTCGACACCCTGGTCCGACAAATGCGCGAGATCCGGCCCACGGTTTTTATCAGTATCCCCATGAAGTGGATCCAGCTGTACGAACTTGTTCGCAACGAGGTGGACGTTGAATCGGCGAGTAACGCCCAACTCGACGATGTGACCCGCAGGCTGACCGGCGGGGCGCTCCGTTGGGGCCTGTCCGCCGCGGGATACCTCGACCCGGAGGTCTTCCGGTTCTTCCAACAACGCGGCGTTGAGCTGATGAGCGGCTTCGGAATGACCGAAGCCACCGGCGGCATCACCATGACGCCACCAGGCCAGTACAGGGACGACTCCCTCGGTCTGCCTTTGCCCGGTGTGGAGGTCGACCTCGCCGACGACGGCGAGCTGCTGGCCCGCGGGCCTTTCGTGATGATGGGCTATCTCGATCCACCGGACGGCGAACCCTCTTTCGACGCTGACGGATGGCTCCACACTGGAGACCTGATGGAGCGCGACAGCGCCGGTCACATTCGGATCGTCGACCGCAAAAAGGAGATCTACAAGAACGTCCAGGGCCAGACCGTGGCGCCACAGAAGATCGAGAATCTCTTCCGCGACGTCGAATCCTTGGACCGCATCTTCCTCGTGGGTGACCACCGGCCCTACAACACCGCGTTGATCTACCCCAACCAGGGTTTTCAGGAACTGGACTTCTCGACCCTCCCGCCGGAGGACTGCAAGGACCATTTCAGGTCGCTCGTGGTCAGCGCGAACACCTTTCTCTCGCCCTTCGAGCGGATCGTGGACTTCGCCATCATCGATAGGGACTTCGCGGCCGACAGCGGCGAACTCACCCCGAAAGGGACCTATCGGCGAAAGACCATCGAACGCAATTTTTCAGACGTTATCAGCCCTCTCTATCGCCGGACGACTCTCAACGTGGGCGGCGCCAAAATCACCGTTCCGAACTGGCTCTTCCAGGCGGTGGGACTCACCTCCGGCGAACTCCGGGCGGATGAGGATCGACTCCTTCTGCCCTCGGTGAACAGCTCGTTGACAATTCGGAAGTTGGACGAACGGCGCATCCAGGTGGGAAGTGCCTGTTATGTCGTTGACAAGGAACCTCTCGATCTCGGGACGATGCTGTCATCCCCGTCATTGTGGCTCGGCAACGGCGAGCTGCTGGCTTTCGCGCCGCTCGAGCCGTCGCAGCGGGACCGTCGGCGGCACCGAAATCTCCCCGCTGTTTGGCATCACCGCGTCGATCCGCCTGACGTCAGCGCGGCGGACATGGAAAAAGCCAGTGCGCTGCTCATGGCTCCGCGACTAGACCTCATGGATCTGCACACCGTCGCCATGCTGCTCGACAGCTCCGACAGGGACGTCGGGATATTGGCGGTGCGGGTCCTCGAACACGTTCTCGAGCTTGACGATGCGGACCTCAGCCGCGCCGCGCTCCATATTCTCAGACGCAGCGTCCTGAATCCCAAACCCGACGTCCTGAGACGGGCGTTTCAGGTGCTTGCGGTGTGGGAGGAACCGAGCAGGTACCAATCCACACTCGAATCGTTTTTCGATCACGACACCCAGGTGCTCGATCGGGAGACCGCCGAGGTGCTGGCCGAGCACGACTTGACGTCCGAACAACTCGACGCCTTCTTGGCGCAGACCGAGGTCAGGTGGCGCGGCGATGGAGAGACGCCACCCGACCCGGCCGGGGCGCGGTCATTACTCCAGTTCCTGGCCCATTACGGCGCCACCCATCCCAGCCGCTATCGGCTGCTGCGGGGCTTCATCACGCGGGCCGCAATGGCCGCCAGTTCTCTGGAACTCCGGGAAGCCGCCGCCGATGCACGATGGCAGCTGGAGGTCGGTTTCCGGAACTGGCTCGGTCCATCATCCCGGATCGCAGTCGACCCCGAGACCGGACTGGAGTACCGCTGGGACGACGTCGTGGCCTTCTCGGACGAGATCGACGAGGCCGCCCGAACCACCCTGCTGGCCGCCATCGCGAGGACCACTCTTCTGCGGGAAGCCATCTTCCTGTTTTCGGGTGGAGCGGTGGTGCGGCTGGACGACATCCTGCCCCAGGGCGTCTGGGTCCGTCTGCTCGGCAGCGATCACGGCAAGTCGGTCTATCGGGTGGCCGTCAAGACCCGCGACGGTGGCCAGTACGACATGGCGGTCAATGTCAACACGGACCTCCCTCAGGAGACCATCGACGAAGAAATCAACTGGCTCATCGTCTGCGGTGAGGAGCGCGACCGGGCGCCGCTGGTTGAGCTGTTCGGCGGTCAGTGGCCCGACTACGACCTGTGGACCGAGGAGTTCATCCCCGGCGAAACCCTCGACCACGCCCTCGATCGGCTCGAACGCAGAAGCCGGGACGACGGCTGGTACGAGAGCATCTGGCCGTTTGCCGCGTGGAGCGCCCTTGGAGCCTATGTCGATTTCTGGGACCGCACCGGCCGCCGCCTGGTCATTGACGACCCGACGCCGGCCAACGTCATCGTGCCGATGCACGATTACCACGCCGGCTCGAGGCTGGTGTCCATTTCCGCCCGCCGACCCTTTGTCTCCCTGGTGGACATGCTCCTGACCTTCCAGAGTCAGTTCATCCAGACCATCGAGGCCAAGCACCCCCGGCTTGACGGGCTCGCGGGATGGGACGTGATCTTTTCGGCTCTGTTGGAGGTCGTGGGCGAGACCGAAGGGATGGCGCTGCTACGCGAGGCGACAGATGATCCCGAAAGCGGCATCGGCCCCGAGATGGCCGCCGCTCTGGAATCGTTCCTGGCGGCCGTCGGCCGGCGGGGCTTCCTGCCGCGACGGCTTTTCTTCGGAGCCAAACGCTTTCGCCGTTGGGACCGGCTCAATCCGGACGCCACGCCCACCGCCCGCGCCGCCACCCTACAGGAGATCTTCGACACCTACCGTCTGGCCGAGCTTCAACCGGTTTACCCCGAGGTCCGGCCGAGGTTCTTCCGCGAGACCGTGTTTCGCCAGGCGCCGGCCGCGCTGACCGAGGGTCTGGACGACATCATCACCAAGCTGCGTGCGGTCGAACTCATTCCCGACGAGCTCAGCTCTGCGGTCGCGGATCTCAGGGCGAGGCTCTTGCTGAGCCCGGACGAGGACTACTTTCTCGCCCGGCTGTCCTACCCATATCTCCGACCCGAAGACGAGACCGAGTACGTGGAGACCGACGCCGGTGGCGTCCACCAGAGCGAAATGGTGGTCACCCTGGAGGACCACGACGGCTTCCCCTACCAGGTGCGCCACGCCATCAGCCCCAAAGAGGTGGCCCGACTGCACCAGCTCTTCCTGGCCGCCAAGCTGCCGGTCCAATTCCGCTCCGATCACCGTTTTCTGGTGGCCGTCAATCTCCGAGGTCACCTCATCGGGGGTCTGTTCTACGAGATCCAACCCGAGACTCATTCGGCCCACATGGACAAGGTGGTCGTGGCCGATGCCTTCCAGGGACAGGGCGTGGCCGGCGCCCTGATCGAGGAACTCTGCAATAGGCTTCGAACCGCGGGGTTCAAGTCGCTGACAACCGGGTTCTTCAGACCGCAGTTCTTCTACCGTTACGGCTTCACGGTGGAACGCCGGTACGCCGGTCTGGTGCGTCCCCTGACGGAAGGCGAATCGTCATGATCATGGCACCCCTTCTCGGGGTTTCTTCCCGGCTCTTCGATCGCCTCCAGAGATGGTGGGAGTCGGTGGCCACCCGGAAGCGGGTCGCCACCGTGCTGATCAACGTCTTCCTGGTGGGGCTGGTGGTGATCGAAGCACGACGCCGGGGTTGGATACCCGAGCCTCTCGCCGATTCGATCCCCACCAAGCACTACTACGCCATCCTGCTCGCCTTCACTCTGCTGCTGGTGGCCGAGGTCATCGACCTGGTCTTCGCCCTCGCCCAGTCGGTGGCGACGGCGGTGGGGAAACAGCTCGAGATCATGTCCCTGATCCTCATCCGTCAGTCGTTCAAAGAGCTGACCTACCTCGACGAGCCCATCGTCTGGCCCGCCATGAGCAGCGAGGTCTCCCAACGGGTACTCTTCATCCTTTCGGACGCCATCGGTGCCCTGTTGATCTTCGCCCTGCTCGCTCTTTACTACAAGCTGCAACCCCACCGGCCGATCACCAAAGATGCCGATGATCAAGCCAACTTCATCGCCTCCAAGAAGCTCATCGCTTTGATCCTGCTCCTCAGCCTCGTGTTGATTGGCGCCGACTACGTCGCCGCCGTGGTCACCGGTTCGGTGGCGCACGGGTTCTTCGAGATCTTCTACACGCTGCTGATCTTCGCCGACGTGTTGATCGTCCTGATTTCGCTCCGGTACAACATTTCGTACCCGGTGGTCTTCCGCTATTTCGGATTTGCAGTGGCGACCGTGATGATCCGGCTCGCGCTGACCGCACCGCGGGTGGCCGACGCCGCGCTCGGGGTCGGCGCCACCCTCTTCTCCATCGCTCTCACATGGGCCTACAACAGGGCCGCCCCCATCCTGGAGAGTGAACCTGTGGGCGACCCTCCCGAACTCGCGTGATCGAGATGTCCGTGCTCGTCTTGCGCCGGCACGTGGCTCAGTGTAATTTATGATGAAATGACCACATGGCGAAAAAGGTCATGTGGAGGGCTCGCCCGGTCAGTCGACCGCCGCGACCCAAGGGGAGACCGACAATGCCGCTGACAGGACGCAAGATACTCGTCACCGAAGACGAACCCGACCAACAGGAGTTCATCGTCACGATCCTCCAAGATGCCGGCGCTGAGGTCTTCACCGCACACAACGGGCCCCAGGCCATGAAGATCGTGGCGAGCCACCAGCCGGAACTCATGACCCTGGACATCAACATGCCCGGCTCGGATGTCTTCCAGGTCCTGTCCGGGATCACCGGACCCACGGGCGGACCCCGGATCTGCATCGTCAGCGGCCGGCCCGAGCTGCGTCAGATCATCTTGGACAGGTTCAGCGGCGTCGACATCGGATTCGTCGACAAGCCCTTCACCAGGGAAAGTCTGGTGGCGGAACTCGAGCGCCTGATCGAGAGCTGAACCTCCACCCACCCCAGAAAACCAAAGGACCAAAGACAACGGCGCCCCCGAAAACGGGGGCGCTGGTTTTTGTTCGGCGGAGGGCTGATCAGCGATATCCGAAGAGCATGGCGTAGATGATCAGGCCGATCAACGTCAGGCCGATGGTCAACGCCGTGAATCCGAAGATCTTGAGCAGTCGCTCGGCTCGCGGGTCGAATTGATCCACCAGCTTCTCATCGATCTCCTCAATGGTGCCCGACGCCATCAGCTCTTCGTACTCGCCCGGCTTGTCGTGGCGGAGTTCTTCAATGGGCACGCGCCCCGTGAAGATCACCGGGTCCATGGGGAACTTGTCCGGACGGAAGTGGGTGTTGAAGAAGTGGATGGTGAAGATGAAGGCCACCGCCAGCAACGCTTCGTCCGAGTGGATGATGGTAGCCACGTTGATCGACCATCCAGGCAGCAGGCGGGTGAAGAGTTCCGGGAACCACAGGACCAGCCCGGTGGAGCCGATCACGAAGACGCCCCAGAAGACCGCGAAGTAGTCGAATTTCTCCCAGTAGGTGAAGCGGCCGTAGTGGGGCCGCGGACCAATGCCGAAAAACCACTTGATGGACTCGAAGACCTGGCGGATGTCGGTGAAGTTGAACATCATGGAGTTGGGCCCGAAGATGAACTGTAGCCAGCTCAGGCCGGACTCCTTCTTGTACTGAAGAACGTGCCGGATGTGGACCATGAAGAGAATGATCAGCACCACCGCGCCGATCCGGTGCAGCACGCCCATGGTGTCGAATCCGCCCAGAAGCCTGGAAATGAACAGGGCCCATCCCATGTACGAGAACTTCAACGCCATGCCGGTGAGTGCCAGTGTGAAGAAACTCACGATCATCACCAGATGCATGATCCGCTGCGACCTGGAGAACCTCAGGTAGAACTTCTCGCGGGGCGCAGTCTTGTGGTGCACCCACTGGTCCTTCGTCCGCAACAGCCGCCACAACCACGCCAGAGTGTGGAGGATCGCAAAGGTCAGGGTCCCCACCAGCAGGATTGTCATGAACCAGAAGGAGTAGAACAGGAAGGGGTACTTGTCCTTGTCGTGGTGGGTGGCGTGGGTCAGATAGCCGGCGAACTGGCGGTGCGCCTTGGGGTGGCAGGTGGCGCAGGTCTCAACCCGGTTCCAGTGACTCAGCATGGATTCCGGATCGGTGCTCGGCAGGATGTTGTGGGTGCCGTGGCAGTCGTAGCACTTGGCCGCGCCCTCCGATCCGAGCCGTGAGACCTTGCCATGGTAGGTGTCGAAGAAGGTCTCGGCCTCGTCTTCGTGGCAACGGCCGCACTGATTCATCATTTTCATTCGAAAGCCCTCGGCATCGGTCCTACCGATGGTGTGCGAGGTGTGGCAGTCCTCGCAGGTGGGCAGGGGCTTGTCGGTTTCCGTATTCGCCGGCCAGTGGACGCTCTTCTGGAAGGTCTCCTCGATTCCGTGATGGCACTGACCGCAGGTGGCTGCGATGTTGACCGGATTGACCGAAGAGTCGGGTTTATCGGCCGCCTGTGGGTGGTGGGTGGTGTGGCAGTCGGTGCAGGTCGCGGACACCACGAGCCCACTATCGATCAACCCCTTGCCATGAATCGACATGGCATAGCTTTCTACGATGTTTGGGATCGCCGAGTGCAGCCGCACCGCCGCCGGTTCGCCCTGGCGGTGACAGGTGGCGCACAGCTCGGGCACGTTGCGAGCGTAGGTCGGCGAGGTCGGTACCTTGTGATCTTGAGTGGCGTGACGATCGTGGCAATCGAGGCAGGTGGGAGCATCGGGATCGCCCTCCGCCGCCAGCTGGCCGTGAACGCTGGTGGCGTGGAGTTCCACCTCCTCGGCGTGACAGATGCTGCAGTCCACCGGGGAAGTGATGGTGGCGCAGGCGCGCTCCGGGTGACTCGGGGTGACCTCGGTGTGGCACTGGGCACAGGCGGTGCCGCCGTGCATGCCGAGGCTGAACGATGTCTCGTCCACAAAGAGAGAAGTGACCTCGCCGTCGTGTTCCATCGTCAGCGCAGGGTCGTCGTGGCACTTCATGCAGTTCCGGTTGGCGGCTCCCTGGATGGTCGCCGGCTGTCGCCGGATTTCGTGGGGCTGGTGACATTCAACGCAGGACGGAATCTTGTGCGGTTCTTCCTCCCACAGCCGGCCCTTGACGACCTTGGTGTGGACCTCCTCGATTCGCGAATGGCACGCCGTGCACATCGCGGCCACGTTGTCGCGGTTGATGCTCGACCTCGGATCGGTGTGTTCCAGAATCCGGTGAGAGGTGTGGCACGAGGTGCAGACCGCGGTCACGGTCAGGCCCTTTTTGAAGAGACCCTCGCCGTGGACCGACATGGAGAAGTTCTCCAGAATCCGGTCCTGAGGGATATCGTGCTGCGTGGTGACGTCGGTTCCCTCACGGTGGCACGAGCCGCAGAGCTGAGGGATGTTCATCGTCGATGTCCGCGACTGCTGGTTGGTTTTCGACAAGATCGTGTGGGTCCCATGACAGGTGATGCAAGTCGGCGACAACTCGTCACCGGCCGCCGCAGCCCGACCGTGCAGGCTCTCAGCGTGGTCATCGGCCTGGCGGGCGTGACAGACGCCGCAGGTCGCGATCTGTTCGGGATCGGTCACGGGCACGCTTACCGTGTGACCGGAGTGACAATCGACGCATCCCGCACCGTGACGTCCTCCGTGGACACCCCGGTCGATCTCCTTGACCTGGGTTCCATGACATTTCCCGCACAGCGCTTTCGAACCCGCGGACGACGTGGGCGCCGCAGCCGCCGACGGCGACAAAATGTCGTGGGTCCCGTGACACCGCATGCACGCGGCGCTCGGCGACAGCGGATCGGCCGCCCACTTGCCGTGCGGCCCAGATGCCTGTTCCTCCGCCACGTCGTCGTGACACATGCCGCAGTCCACCGCCTCGAGCGCCTCATCATGGGGCAGCTCGACGCCGTCCAGGTCCATGTGGCAGTCGATACAGCCGAACTCGCCGTGAACCGAGGCGGAGAAGGCGCCGGGATCCACGAATACCGAGACCTCGTGGCCGCCCCGCTCGCCTACGGCCTCCGGATCTTCGTGGCACATGAGGCAGTCCTCGTTCTCCTGAGCTCCCACCCAGGCGGGCACCACGACCAGAAGAACCACGAGCAGGGACATGAAGACTGAAGAGTGATCGAACTGAAATGTGAAACGGTGAGATCTCACCGGGGGTAACCTCCTTCGCGCACCATCACTATATCGCCATGTGGAAAATTTCTCAAGCTCATCAGGTGAACTGTAATTGAGACAATCCCTCAATTCGAGCTGCCATCAGAGCCACTCCAGCGGATAGTATGATCGTGTGACATCAAAAAACAAGCGCTTCATTTTTGAGTTTGTACTTGATAAATTGAGCATATAATCAAGATGTCGATGCTGTATCGGCGTCGATCAACGGAGGAATCAGGGATGGCGCCAGAACGGACCAAGCTCACCGGCCGGTTATTCAACCTCGCGAACAACCCCGTCACGATCGCCGGAATCGCCATGACCACGGTGTCCGGGATCCTCATTGTCACGTTCCTGATCGTGAATCTGCTCGGAGGCCTATCGGAGAACCCCTATATCGGGATGTTTGCCTACCTCGTCCTCCCGGCGTTCTTCGTCATGGGGTTGATCGCGATACCGTTGGGGATGATCCTGCGCCGCAGGAAATTGACCAAGCTCGGCACCTCTGAACAGGAGTTCAACCAATATCCGACCCTCGATTTCAACGACCCCAGGCTGCGTCGGATGGCGACCATCTTCCTCGGGGTAACCGCCATCAACGCCGTGATCCTGGGTGCGTCGTCCTTCCTCGCCATCGAACATACCGAATCAGTCGAGTTCTGTGGCGAGACCTGCCACACCGTCATGCAACCCGAGTACTCCGCGTATCAGAATTCTCCCCACTCCAGGGTGGCCTGCGTGGAGTGTCACATCGGTCCGGGAGCATCCTGGTATGTGAGGTCCAAGATGGACGGTCTCAAACAGGTCTGGCATACGGTTCTGGATAGCTACCACCGGCCCATCGGAACGCCTATCAAGGCGCTGCGCCCGGCCCGGGAGACATGCGAACAGTGCCACTGGCCCAACAAACACCACGGTGACAAGCTCAGGGTCTTCGCACGGTTCCGCTCGAACGAGGAAAATTCGCCCATGTACACCGCCATGCTCCTCAAGACCGGTGGCGGCAGCCTCGACATGGGAACCCACGGCGGCATCCACTGGTGGCACATCTACTCCGACAACAAGATCCGCTACGTGGCCGACGAAACCCGGCAGGAGATGTACTGGGTGGAACTCACCACGGCCGATGGCGAGGTCCGCACCTACACCCGAGACGGTGACGAGGACATCCCCCCCGAGGAAATCGCGGAGCGGGCCAGGATCATGGACTGCATCGACTGCCACAACCGACCCACCCACCTTTTCGCGATCCCGAACAAGGCCGTGGACTCGATCCTGGAAACCGTTCCAGACTTCCGCGAGTTGCCGTATTACAAACGGGAGGCTGTGAAGGCCATCGAGGGCGACTACCCGTCACACCCCGCGGGTGTGAACGCGGTCAACGACGCCATCGTCTCGTTCTACCAGGCGGACTACCCCCAGGTCTGGAGCAGCCGACCCAAGCTCGTGGAGCAGGCTGCAGATGCCGCGGCGAGAATCTACGGCCGCACGGTCTTCCCGGCCATGGACACCAACTGGGAGACCCATTCCAACGACATCGGCCACGATGACTTCCCGGGCTGTATGCGGTGCCACGACGACGAACTGGCCACAGCCGACGGCGACCACGTGATTCCCATGGACTGCGACAACTGCCACGTCTTCCTGGTGGAAGACAGTCCGGAGTTGCCGGATCTCGCCGCATTGGTCAATGGAGTCTGACTGAGGTCAGAATTTTGAATTCTTAATTTTGAATTCTTAATTCCCCCACCCTCCCGGAAATGGGCGGGGGGCGGTGGAAGTTCAACATTCAGAATTTTGAATTGTTGATTTTGTTCTGTTGATTCCCCCACCCTCCCGGGATATTGCAAATTGCAAATTGCGGATTTTCCGCGGCCCACTCACGAAATATCGGATGGGAGGTGGAATCTGAAATTTTCAATTTGGAATCTGGAATTCAAGCATCGACCAAGCCCCGAGACGAATGTGCTCTGTGCTTCGGGTCGAATCTGGCGGTGTGCTCGATCTTGATGCACCGATCCGATATAACCAACATTCCGGCCGCAGCAGCGCGTCGTTCCGCCTCGGAATTGCTGACCCCGAGTTGGAGCCACAGGGCCCGGGCGCCGCGCTCGATGGCGGCCTCGACGATGGGCGGCACCGCTTCGGACCGGCGGAAGACGTCCACGATGTCGATATCCAACTCACCGGGAATAGACAGCAGGTCGGGATAACAACGTTCCCCGAGGACCTCGTCCAGAGCGGGATTGACCGGGATCATTCGGTAATTCGCACGCTGCAGATAGGCCGCCACACGATGGGACGCACGCTCGGGTTTGGCGGAGCACCCAACGACGGCCACGGTCCTGGCGGTTGTCAACAGTTGTCGTATGGGATCCTTGTCGTTCATGTGGCCTCCGCGATCGCTCACACACATCCTGTCTGACGGCATGGTACTCTGACCCGACTGATCGTTGCAGTCAGGACATAGTGAGGAGCAACACGCCCATGGATTGGCTCGAACAAAACCTCGACGCGTACCGGATCATTGCCGAGATCCTCGAAGATCTGCGGGAGTCCCTCCGGCAACGGCTGGACCAGGTCCACGGCAAGAAATGGTACGCCACCGGCCTGCCCGACGGACTGCTGGACCGTCTGGTGGTGCGCAAGGAGGAGGAAAAGGCCATCGACTGGTATGAGAGCGAGTACCAGCAGATCATGAGCTACGCACTATTTCCCGACCTGCTCGAGATCCTCGAACACAACGCCGATGCCTTCCCTCAGATCATGGGGCTGGCCCCCACCGGTACGCTTCTCAACGCACGTTTTCTCGAACTCGAGGTGATGCGAGCCAAGCTGGGGCGAGCACGACCCATCAGCGAGACCGAGCTGTCCTTCCTCGGCACCTTCCATCTCCGGTTCCGCAAGGCCATCGAAGACCACAGGGTTCGACAGGAGGCCGCGGATGCGCCGGCGCCCGCCGCTGCGCCCCAGCCGACACCGGAGCCCCCGCCGGAACCGGCCATGGTCAAACCGCCACCGGTGGAGCCGGTGACGCCCCCCGATCCCGAACCCACGCCGCCGTCCCAAACCGAATCGGCCGCCGCGGCACCACCCGAGCAACCCGCCGCGACCCCCGTCGACGAGGCCGAGACCGAACAACCGCACCCTGACGAGGAGAGCGCACCTCCTGCCGCCGAGACTCCTCCCGTGGAGCCGATTGACGAGGGTGAACCCGCTGCCGAGGAGCACCCCGCCGAGACGGCCAAACCGGCGACCCTCGAGGAGGCGCTGGAGGCGGGCGACAGCCAGGTGATTCTGCGGGAGATCTACAAAGAGGTGACCGGTATCGCCGAGGGGATCTGGACCAAGGACATTCCTCCTCCGGCCCGGGTCTGGGAAAAGGTGAGCGTCAGCCCGTGGTACGAGAACAATTTCTCGGATCTGGGACTCCGGCCCGCCTCCGACTTCTACGACGTGATTTCAAAGGTCGACAGGAAGATGCGTGAGGGCATCAGCAAGGACGCGCTCCAGAGCTTTCTCAAAGAGGTGAACTTCGCCCACGTGCTGCTCTCCCTGCGGGATATGTTCCAGAAGAATCATATTTAGGGCACCAAGCGCGCTTCAGACCAACTCTGCTTTTTTCCCCAACACCTCCGGTGGCGGGGAAAAAAGCAGAGCAACCAGATCGCGTCGACCGGGATTGGTTCATCCATCCGGAGGGAACTGTTCGGTGTACGCGCGGTAACGGCGGAGGATGCGGCGGGTGTAACCGACCGCTCGGCGACAGCTGCACACCCCCGCAGGATAACGGCGGGCCACCTCCGGATCGTTGAGAATCAGCATGGCGGTCTCCACGTTGCCGCTCCAGCGATCAGGGTCGAATCCCATGTCGGCGGCAAGACGGCGGGCGTCGAAGACGTGGCGTGGACCCACGTTGTAGGACGCGATAGCCATGGCCACCTGATCCGGCAGCTCGAGGTGGGAGAACTTGTCCATCAACCACCTCAGATACCAGCCACCGGCCTCCACCGCCTCGCCTGGATGGTGGGGATCCTCGTAGTCGAGATCACCCCAGGTCTTCGGCATGAACTGGAAAAGCCCGGCCGACCCTCCGGGCCCCACAGCCTCGGGATCGAAGCGCGACTCCTCGTACATCAGCGACGCCAGCAGCCGCCAGTCGATGGCGTGGGTCCGCCCGGCCCAACGGAGCACTTCATCATAAGGCGTGATTGCGCCCGGCGGCACATCCGGCCAGTCGGCCGGCAACGGCGCATCCCAGGACCCCAGGTGCGAGTATGCCAACTGCCGAGCCATACCCGACTTCCGCGCGGTTCGCAGAAAACGGTCGACGTGGACGCGGAGATTTCGTGACGATGGATTGAGCATCCAGACCAGGCCGACGTCCGGCAACACGACGGTGCCTGTCTGAAGGTCCGGCCGGTCCACCAGCGCCAACCGGGCGGTGTCCTCATCCACCACCGCCACACCGATGCGCCCCACCGAGACTTCGCGGATCGCCCCGAAACCGTCGAGCGAGGCGTCGCCGGAGCCGACCCCGATCCCAGGTTCGAGCGGAAGCTGACGGCACAACTGTGCCACCGACCGGGATGCGGCCACTTGGACCCCGGCAAGGTCGTCTACGCTCGCCAGGGGCGGCTGGCGGGCCGGCTGCACCACAACCAGGTCCACCTCGCGGTACGGGGTGCTGGCGACGAATCGGCCGCTGTCCGCCGGCGCCATGGGTTCGTGCAGGGCCACGAGATCGCCGAATCCGCGTTCGAGCCACCACATGGGATCGATCCCCGGCGGAGGGATCTCGAGTTCGAGCCGAACCCCGACCTCGCGGGCGAATTCGTATGCCAAACGGTACTCATAACCCTCCAGACCGCCGCGTTCCACGGTGTAGGTGGTCGGCGAATTCCGGGTGATCACCCGCAGCACCCTGGCTCTTCGGATATCGGCCAGATCCCGGCAACTCGACGTAGGGGCGGTGCGACCGAGGACCTTCTCGGCGAACAGAAAGTCGTCCACGGCCCGTCGCAGGCCGCCGTTGACCTGTCGTATCGCCCACACAAGCGGTCGGGGTCCGTTCAGGGAATCGACAATCTCCAGGCCGCCGGTCGCGGCCACCAGGGCAGAGTCCGCGATGGCGTAGGGATATAGCCCTTCCCGCACCAGGTCGAGCACATCCTCGACGGCCTCCCCCTCCGGGACCGGCTTCACCCTGAGACCTCGCTCGGAGAGAACCTCCTCGAGGATCGATGACTGAAGCGGTTGCGGCACATAGACCGCGGCGCCGGCCATACTCGGGACATCCTCCTCGGGCTCTCCCTGGCGGGTCACCAGCAGCTCCTCGACCCAATCGATGGCGGAGGTGGGACTCGCGCCCGTCGCCACCAGGTCGGCGGGCGAAAATCTCGACACCGCGAGGTCACCCCGACCCTCCAAGAGCCACGGAATCAGCTGATCGTGGCGCGGCGGTTCGATCCAGCGTACGTCGGCCCTCAGCCGCGCCGCGAGCTGCCAGATCAACTCGGCTTCGTCCACCCTCCCATCACCCGGGATTGTGGACGTGTCGAATCCCGGACGCACCAAAACCCTCAACTCGCCGCTCTCGCGGATCCCGTCGATACCGGAGGTCCGGAGCGGCTCCCTCTGGCAGGCGAAGCCCAGGACGGCGACCGTAAGGAGAATGGCCAGGGGCGGCCTTCCGGCGGTACTCACCCCGCCCTCAAATACCGACTCCACCGAGGGATCGACACACCGCCGTGTGACTGTCGTGGGAAAGCCATGCGCCCGCTCATCATACCTGTCCCCACCCGGCCGAGGAGGCAGGGAGCAAGGGGCAGGGGGCAGTTCCCCCATTCACGGTCCGCTTCTTCCCGAGCACGAGCCCGTTGCCGTTGTGGTTACCGGCCCTCACTGCGCTAGAATCAACACTCGAGGGGGCCCGTTGCCAGACGACGTCCAGAAACCCGAAGACCATTTGCCCGCGGAACTCCGACCCACCATCGCCAGGCTGCAGGAGATCCGGCGTAAATGCGTTTCTCTCGGTTCGCGTAACGACGAGGCCGAACAGATGACCGCGCGGCTTGACTCGGTCATCGCAGCCCTGACTCACGAGCCCTCTGAAGACGACCCTCCCCCGGCGTACCGTGAGCTGGCGGGTCAGCTTTTCCCGGTGGCCCGTCTTTTCGAGAGCCTGGGCTTGCTGACCGTTGCCCGCGAACTCGCCCATGTGGAGAAGACGCTGATCGAACTCGACCCCTCCTCCACCGACGCACCACTCCCGATTGGGGAGCCTCAACAAGGAGGCGTTCGGGCACCACAGCCCGCACGCGATACTGATGCAGTCCCCGTCACCGAACCTGCGGCCGAGTCCGAGACTGACGAGAACCCGCCATCTCGTGGTCTTCCAAGGCCGGTGGGTCTCACCCTGCTCGCGGTCCTGATCGCTATTTTGGCCGCCATTTTCATCGTGCGGATGCAGCGGCTCGCCTTCGAACGCGCCGAAATGCAGACGGTGGCGACCCCGACTCCTCAGAGCAAACCGTCCCCCACCGTACACCCTACGATCGCCCCAACCTCGTCGGACGCGGCACAGGGGGCCACTCCCACCCCGGGTCCGCGCGCACGCATCGCGTCGACCATCGGCCAGGCCCGGCTGGCGCAGCGCAGGGGAGACATCGACGGCGCCATCAGCCTGCTGTCACAGGCCGCACTCATCGACAAGACCTCCACCGCCGTGATCGAGACCGCCAGGTCGCTGGTTTCAGATCTGATCCGCCTGTCCGACGCCGCGGCCTACAACGCCGAGTGGACCGCCGCGGCCGAATACCTGGAGCGAGCCCGCGAGATCGCGATCCGGTTTGAGCTCTCGACCAATCGCATCGACGAGTCGGCCCAACGGCACGCCCGTCTGATTCGGTACGTCAAGCTCGATCCATCCGATATCGAAGGGATCTCCGCGGCTGCCGGCAAACGGGTCCTTGTGCTGGGACGGGAGGACCTGCGGTACGAGGGCCGGATCTATGGTGTCTCCGGCGGCGTGCTCGAGCTCCACCAGGGCATCGACGTGGCAGGGGACGGAACGCTGTTCCACGTCGACGAAGTACCGCTCTCGGACATCCGGGAAATCCGGGTTTACCCGGACTGATCGAATTCTCAGTTCTTAAACTGATCGAATTCTCAATTCTGAATTCTTGATTTTGAATTTCCCCCTCCCGCCCGATGCTGGGGGTTGGGCGGGAATTGAGAATTGACAATTCAAAATTGAGAATTGCGAATTTGCGTCACGGCTCCAACGCGCCGCCGCAGGATGAGCCGGCTCCGGCGGTGCAGCCGAAGCAATGTCGTCCGGTGACGATGCGGCGGCCCTCGAGGTGCTCGCGCTCGAGCTCCGAGATGTGCAGGCCCGGACTCCCGTTGACCCTGCTGCTGAGATTCAACATCTGGTTGAAGTCGCAGTCGTAGACCGAGCCGTCCCACGCGACGGACAGAGTATTGCGGCACATCAGGCCATCGACGGTGGCCGGGTTGAACGAGTTGACCAGCAGTTCCATGTAGCGCTCGAGGTTGCCGGAGTCGGAGAGCCACTCCAGAAACCGGGAAATGGGCATGTTGTTGAGGGCGATCAGCCGGTCGAAGGTGATTCCGTGGTTGCGCTCGAGGCCACGTTTCCACTCACGCTCCATGGAGCACTGGTCTCCGGTCAGAACCACTCCCACCGGGTTCACCATGAGAGTCAGTACGCGCCTTGGATCGCCGCTGCCATACCCCGCATGGTTGAGCCGGCGCAGCGCCGTGATGGACTTTTCGTAGGTTCCGTCACCCCGTTGGGCGTCGGTGTTGCGGCGACGGTAGTGGGGCAAAGAGCAGACCACCTCGACGCCGCGTTCGGCGAAGAACTCGGGCAGGTCCCGGTTGCGCGGCAGGAGCAGAACCGTGAGGTTGCACCGGTCGATGACTTTTTTCCCCCTGGCGACGCACTCGTCCACCAGATAGCGGAAGTGCGGGTTGAGCTCGGGCGCACCACCCGTCAGATCCACGGTGTGGGCGTCGGTGAGATCGAGCGCCTTCAAGCACTCATCCACGGTTTCCAAGTCCATCACCTCCTGCCACCGATCGGGTCCGGCATCAACGTGGCAGTGGCGGCAGGTCATGTTGCAGAGCTTGCCGACGTTGATCTGGAAGATCTCCACCCCGGTCGTCCTGAGGCCGTCGGCGGCGACTTCGGCCACCGCGGTCTCGAAATTTCCGCGGGAGGAATGGTCCCCGAGTTCCACCGACTCGAGGAGCCGCATCTGGTGTGCGGCGGCAACGAGCGGCGACCGCCGCGCGCGCAGGGTCGTCGTTTTCTTTGGTCCGGCCTCGCGCGAAGTGTAGTCCGGTGGCCCGTCACCGGTCTCGTACACGGGCAGTTCACGGCTTTCACTCATGGCTCAACCTCTCAGTCATCGCTGTGTTCACATGGACGACCGGGTTACGTGCTCCAGCATCTGCAGCCCGTGAACCAGCGAGGCTCCGCCCCGGATGGCGGTGGACACATGCACAGCCTCGGTCATTTCTTCGAGGTCGGCCCCCTGTTTGAGACACTCCGAAGAATAGGCGTCAATGCAGTAGGGGCACTGGACGGCGTGGGACACGGCCAGAGCGATCAGCGCCTTCTCACGCACCGACAGCGCGCCGTCCGCGAACACCGATCCGTAATAATCGAAGAACTTCCGAGCCAGCTCGTCGTTGCCCTCGGCAATGTCACCGAAGTGTGCCAGATGCTCAGGCTTGTAGTAGTTGCTCATCGTTGCTCCATCCCCCTCTTGTTGGCCGCGCGGTCGCTCCGGGTAACGCTCGCGGACGCTGCGGCGATTCCGCGGTCAGAATTATTGATTTTGGGCTCATCCGGAAAGACGTGACATCGACAGTGGTTGGATCTGTAATGAGAAATGTGAAATGAGGATTTCGACGACACCTGGCACCGGGTGAGCGCGTTCGCTTCGGTTCGCTGACTTCGACGCGCCCATCTCCCAACCGCGCTCCCCGAGGGCGCGCCTCTCGGAGGTGCCTGGCATCCCGATTCGCCATCGCCGGCCAGTCGATTCGTCTCGCTGGGGCGAATCGGCGTGCCTGGCATCCTCACGGGAAGCGCGACGAAGAACCGGGGCGCATCGAAGGACCCCCACCGCTGATACTGCCCTTCCAAAATCGTCAAATACGGCACGCCCGCGCATCGCGCCCACCTTGCTCCGGGTAGGCGGGGCCATTCAATAATAGAGAATTGAGAATTAAGAAATGAAAATTAAAAATTCCACTATTCAGCGTTCCGGTGGAACCACGCCGGTCTCACCATCCGTGCTGTCCCCAACGAGATAGAGCGGCCGTCGCTTGACCTCGTCGAAGATCCGGGCGATGTACTCGCCCAGGATGCCGATCATCACCAACTGGACGCCGCCAAGGAAGAGGATCGACGCCATCATGGAGGTGTAGCCCGGCCAGTTGATACCGAGCAGCTTGAGAATGATCACGATGAGGATATAGACGAAGGAGAACAGCGAGACGATGAAGCCCAGCATGGTGGCCAACCTGAGCGGCAGAAAGGAGAACGAAGTGATGCCGTCGAGCGCAAATCGGATCATCTTGCGCAAGGGGTATTTGGTGTCTCCGGCAAAACGCGCCTCGCGGCGGTAGCCCACCGCCTCTTGGCGGAAGCCGATCCAACTGACCAGGCCGCGGATAAAGCGATTCCGCTCCGGCAAGGCGCGAAAGGCATCTATCGCACGGGGACCCATGAGCCGGAAGTCGCCCGTGTCCACCGGGATCTCCACGTTGGTGATCCGCGCCAACAGGCGGTAGAAACCGGCCGCGGTGGTCTTCTTGAACACCGTCTCGCCCTTGCGTTCCTGGCGCTGGCCATACACGACCTCGGCCCCGTTGCGCCACTTCGCGACCATCTCCGGGATCACCTCCGGGGGGTCTTGGAGGTCGGCATCGATGATCACGATTGCACGGCCACGGGCCGCATCCACACCCGCCGTGAGCGCGGCCTGGTGGCCGAAATTGCGGGCGAAACGAATACCCCTCACTCGTCCGTCCCGGTTCGCCAGCTCCCCCACCCGTTCCCATGTGCTGTCTTGAGAACCGTCATCCACATACAAGATCTCCAGGCTGTCCACCACGTCATCGAGGGCAGCCAACAAACGCTCGTACATGGGGACGACGCTCTCCTCCTCGTTGTACGCCGGAATCACGACGCTCAACTCGGGGCCCACCACCATGTCAGCCATCTCCGTCATCCATCCCCCCATCGAACCGGACCACTACGCCGCCTCCCTCGTCATGGACCACCGTCCCGGCTGAGCGCACCGCAGCGAGGGAATCTTCGGGGAAGTCCCGACGTTCGAAGACGCCGATGGTCACGAGATCAGTTCCGCTCTCGGCCACGAGCTCTCGAACCCGATCGGGATCACCACAGCTGTAGAGCTCGCGTACGAGCTCCGAGCGCCGGTTGGTTTCCTCAACAACGCCGTGGCCGCGCCACACTAGCTCGTGGTTGGCCCAGCCGAGATAGGCGGGAACACCTGAGTTCGCCGAGAATCGCGCGTACTCCGTGTAGGCGCCACCCACCGCCTCGACAATGGTGGTTCCGCCGGGTTGTTCCCGGAGAAATCGCACCACCCCGCGATCCCCGTCGTCCATCCATGCCATACCGTCAATGCCCAACGGACGACCGTAGGTTTGATTGAGCACCATCCACACCGGGTGGGGCAGAGCCGCAAGGACGAGCGCTGCGGTGAGGACCCGGCGCGGCCAGGCCGCCGGCACGGCGAAGCGCAACAGGGCGGGCACGGCGGCGGCCAGTAGGACCCACGCCTGAATGTAGGCCTTGAAGACCGTGTTCATCCGGTGGAGTCGATCGCCGTAGGAGTCGACGACGTAGACCACCTCGGGAACCGCGAACAGGAAGACACCGAGGGCCGCCAGCGCAAGGGCCGGCCGCTCGACGCGCTCGCCGCCACCGAGGACCGCCCAGACGAGGATCACGATGGCCGCCCCAAGCATCACGAGGGTCGGCCGGCCGCTGGCAGCAGCGGTCATCATCACCACCGCCCCCGCCGCCAGGGTCAGCGCCCGGCCTCGGCCTTCGGGCTCACCGAGCTGCACGCGGAGCAGGACAATGGCCGCCAGAAAAACCGGAACCAGGAGACACCCGGCGTAGAGCAGCAGGGTCGCGGGCTCGGTCCATGCGAAGACCTTACGGACGCCCTGGAATGGCGGATGGAACGACAGGTGGAACGGCGCGGCGGCCAGCCATCCGCCCACCGCGACTCCCACCACCGCGAGCCAGCGCGGCAGCCCATCGCCTGAGGGCCAGTGCCATCGACCGTCGCCGCACAACAGCAGCAGCGCGATGGCCGCCAAGGTGGGAGGCATGCACCAGGGGTTGGCAGCCCAGGCCACACCAAAGAGCACCGCCAGCCCGACGGTGGACTGAAATTTCGGACCATCCCGTCCGGCCCGCCACGCCACCAGAAACCCCAGCGCTGCGACGGGAATGGACAGATAGTGTGGATGGAGGTCGCCCAGCCATTCGGTGAACAGCGGCCACTCGGTAATGACATCCTCGTGCTGCCGGGACGAACGCCACAGATCCAACGAACGGATACTCTGCCCCCCGAGGAGTTGGCGCCATCCATCCGGCGTCCCGGCCAGCGTGCCGAAGAAGGCTGCCGTGGCTCCCGCAAAATGGGACGAACCGGCCAACCTCCGCCCGAGGGCCCAAAGAACGACTGCCACCTGGCCGCCGACCAAAGCCACGATGAGGTTATATGCCACCTCCAACCGGAGGCCCCCGATCACCAGCGGCACGGTCCACAACAGCGCGCCCCAGTAGTAGTAGGGCAGGGTCTCCCCCGCCAGCCACATGTCCATTGGCGGGAAGCCGTCGGACCGCAACAGCGTCGCCAAGATGCCCACGTCCATGAGCTTTTCCTGACCGGCGATCTGAGGGTGGTCCAGTCGGATCAACGCCACAGCCATGGAACCGACCACGAAGATTGCTTCGGCTGCCACCAATTGACGCCAGGATCCGCGGCGGCGCCACAGCGTCCATCCGCCCGCCGCGGCTGCCGTCAACAGCACAGCGGCACCGACCGTTCGCCAACCGGAAAATCCAACCGCCCCCAACCACCACGCGGGGAATGCACTCAGTACCAGGCCGGCGACCCGCCCTCCGGCCCAGGCGTCGAAATCGTCCAGACCGAGCCGGATCAGCGCGGCGTAACCTCCGAGTCCGGCCGCAAACAGGGCAATCAGAAAGAGGATGACTGTCATTGTCACGCCGATTGTATCCTGCCGCGGCGCCGCGCAGGTACGGGTTGGCTCACTCCGGCACGATCCCCCGGTCGGCGGCGGCCACTCGCCGCGCGACCTCGTCCGCCAGCTCCTCGCCCAGACGCAGATAGGTCTCTACCCCGGACAGGTCCAGATTGTCATCGTGGACACCGGCGGTCACCACCGTCACCCTGCCGCAGGTCGCCGCGAGCCGCGAGGCAACGCCGCGGGCGATGGGTTCTTCCTTGTGGGGCGGAATGGTGATCACCGAGCACGACGCCGACCAGGCCTTCGGACGGGTTCGTGACGGAACTGGAACGGCCAGTACGACACAACCCACATGGGGGCGTTCACCACCGCCGACCGCAACGACAAGATCCCCTCCCACGGATCGAACCCATGCCGTGAGGGTCTTGCGGCTCTCCGGATCGGTGACGACAGCGGTCCACTCGGCGGTCATCGGTCCCTGCCCCGAGCAATCCGGGCGTACTCCCTCTGAACCTCATCTTGACCGTATTGGCGTTCCAGCCTCCTGACCACGAAGTGTCCCCTGGCCACATCTTGGAAGTGGTTCATGAACAAAACGTTGACCGACGCACCACCGACGGCCCCGAGGACCGGGACAGCCTGAGCCGCGGCCTTTTCAGACACCACGGTTCCGAATCTCGACGCGATGGAGGCGATAAACCGCGCGATGACCGGCGCACCCTCCTGGGTGAGACCGCGTTCGGCGATGTGTTTGGTGGCGTCGGTCATGGCCTTCGCCATGGCGGCTCGGACCGCGAAATAGCCGGTATCGGTGGCGTCGTCGGTCGAAGCCTTGCCACCAAGAGCGAAGACCGAGAGACACGCCAGCTTGGTGTCGAGGCTTGCGAGATCTTCGCCTTCACTCCGTGCGATGTCGGCGATGGAGCGCAGGATGATGGAGGTGGTGACGGGAAGCTCCGCGGCCAGGGCGGCCATCCCGAAGAACCCTCCCACCGCACCGCTCAAGCCTCCGGCCAGCTTGTGCTTGAGATCGGACGAAGGCCCACCTGCGTCCCTCCCGAGGGTCCCAACGGAGACGTTGAGGAGCTTTTCCAGGGCAATTCGGGCGCTATTCTGCAATTTGTCTGAGGTCCGGGCCGGCAACACGTCAAGGACCTGTTCCAGGGGCACTCCGATGACATCGGTGATGCGGGCGATCAGACTCGGATTTTCCAGCAACTGCACCGCGGCCTCGAGATCGACCAGATCGGCCTTCGTGAAAACCGAAGAGTCACCGTCGTCCGCCGGGTGCTTGATTCTCATCGCGTCTGTCGGTCCTTCGTCAGCCACTGTGACCCTCCCGAGGGGCACATCACGTTACCATTTCCAGGACCAGGCCAAAGCCCCGCCGGAAGCCCTATACTCCGTGTCGGGAGGCGCCATGACCAGCCAACACGAGATCCGCGTCGGGTTCCTCGGAACGGGTCTGATGGGTCGGCCCATGGGCCTCAGACTCCTCGCCCGAGGCTTCCCGGTGACCGTCTGGAACCGCACCGAAAGCAAGGCCGCAGCGCTGGAGGCCGCCGGAGCCGCTTTGGCACCGTCACCGGACGATGCGGTGGCCGCATCCGACGTCGTGGTGCTGATGCTCACCGACGCCGAAGCCGTGGAACAGACCATACTCACCGACCCCGCGCAGCAACAACTCCCAGGCCGCGCTGTGATCCAGATGGGAACAATCTCCCCGGGCGAAAGTCGCCGCATCTGCCGCGAAATCCAGCGGTTGGGGGCCGACTACATCGAAGCGCCAGTCCTCGGTTCGATCCCCGAGGCGGCGGACGGTGAACTCGTGGTCATGGTCGGCGCCGAGCCCGAACTCTTCGAACAGTGGCTGCCAATTCTGAGCTGTTTTGGTCCCCACCCCACTCTGGTCGGGCCGGTGGGCCAAGCCGCGGCGCTCAAGTTGGCCCTCAACCAGCTCATCGCCACCATCACGACGGCCTACGCCGCGAGCCTCGGTCTGGTGAGGCGTTCCGGCATCGATGTGGAGGCCTATGCGGATATCGTGCGTCAGAGCGCTCTGTGGGCCCCGACCTTTGACAAAAAACTGGCGCGGATGGTCGAACGCGTTTTCACACCCGCCAACTTTCCGGCCCGCCACCTCCTCAAGGACGTCCGCCTGTTTGCCGAGGAGTCCGCCGTTCAGGGTTTGTTCACACCCCATCTCGCCGGGGTTGCCAGCATTCTGGAGAAGACCATCGCACGTGGCATGGGAGACGCCGACTACTCGGGGCTGGTCGACGCGGTGGATCCCGACTAGACTTTGGTCTCCCCGGGGCGACCTGGCGAAGAAATACCGGTGAGGTGAACCCATGACACGACGGCTCTCATTGACGATCATCTGTCTGGCATTGACTCTGGCGATCTCTGCGCCGGGCATTACTTTGGCTGACGGCCGTGACCACGACATCACCGTGGAGGACTACTTCACCCTCGCCAACATTCTGGAGGTGGCGGTCTCCCCGGACGGCAGCACCGTGGCCTTCACCGAGCGTCGCTGGGCGCCTCCAGCCGAACAGCGCACGGTTGATCTTTGGGTCGTCGACACGACCACCCGCCGACCGGAGCGGGTGACGTATTCGGACGAAACAGAAAGTGCGCTGCGCTTCAGCCCTGATGGACGGTGGATCTACTATTCAGCAGCCCTGACTCGAGGCGACGAGAGCAAGCCGCCCTACGACGGCAGTCGCCAGGTCTGGAGGATCTCCCCCACCGGCGGCGAACCCCACGCGGTCACCAGAGTGGAGGAAGGCGTCGGCCGCTTTCTGCTCTCGAGAGACGGTGACACGCTCTACTACACCATCACCTCCAGCCACATCGATGAGGAGTGGAAGGATCTTCGGGAACGATTCTCCGAGCTCGAGTACGGCCACGGGGTGACCGAGTTTTCCGAGGTTCACGCCTTGGATCTGAGGACCTGGCGCAATCGCACGGTTTTCGAAAAACAGCGAGTGATCCACGACCTCGACGTCTCCAGCAGCGGTCTGCTGGCAATGGTCACCACCACTGACGAGGAACTGATCCACCTCGAGGGCTGGTCCAAAGTCGAGGTCTACGACCCGTCCAGCGACACCATCACTCCGGCCACCCCGGACGGTTGGCGAGCCGGACATCCCTCACCCTTTGGTTGGATCGACCAGGTCACGTGGTCTGCGGACGGGTCGACTCTGGCCTTTTCGGTGTCATTCGATGGTTATCCGACCCTGGTCTACACCGCCCACCGGACCACCGGCGGATTCGACTTGGTCGATCTCGACCGACCCGAGGACGTCCACGTAACCGGCGGCAGCCTCGCCTGGCGGGCCACTTCAAACGATCTTGGTTTCATCGGTGCCCACCACGCTCGGGCCAGGGTTTATCTCGCCGCCGATGCCACCCGACGACGGGCCAAGGCTGCACGTGTCCTCTCCCCGGGAGACGTCACCGTGGACACCTTCGATTTCGGTCCGGGCGACGACGACCTGGTGATCGTTACAAGCACCCTGACCGCACCCGAGGACATCTATCTTGTGGGAGGAAACGGAGTCCTCGATCGCCTGACCGAGATCAACCCGCAGGTCAACAGCTGGCGGTTGCCTCAGATCGAACTCGTGCGATGGACATCCACCGACGGTACCGAGGTCGAGGGCATCCTGGAGCTGCCGCCGGACCACGGTCCAAACGACGGTCCGTTGCCTCTGGTGGTGGAGCTCCACGGTGGTCCCACCGCCGACACCAAGTACCGCTTCCGGTTCTGGATCTACGGCCGCACCCTCATGGCGGCCAACGGATACGCCCTGTTGAGTCCGAACTACCGCGGGTCCACCGGCTACGGAGATCAATTCCTGGTGGATCTGGTGGGCCGGGAGAACGACATCGACGTCAAGGACATCATGACCGGAGTGGACGCCATGATCGAGCGGGGCATCGCCGATCCCAACAGGATGGCCGTCATGGGCTGGTCCAACGGCGGGTTCCTCACAAACTGTTTGATCACCACCAATACCCGTTTCAAGGCGGCCTCCAGCGGCGCCGGGGTGATCGATCAGGTGATCCAGTGGGGCATCGAGGACACCCCCGGCCACGTCATCAATTTTATGGGGGGCAAGCTACCTTGGGCCGACCCGGAGGAGTACCTGGCGGGATCACCGCTTTACCGACTCAACACCGTCGCGACGCCGACCCTGATCCACGTCGGCGGTAACGACCCCAGGGTGCCGGTGGCCCACTCGAAGACGCTCTACCGGGCCCTCAAGCAGTATTTGCAGATTCCAACCGAGCTGGTGATCTATCCCGACGAGGGCCACGGTCTCAGCACGTACGAGCATCGCAAGGCGAAGATGGAATGGGATCTCGCGTGGTTCGAGAAATACCTCATGGGTGACGCACCTGCGGCACAGTAACGTCGGCGAAAACACGCTGCTCGAAATAGACCTGGTTCCGGATTCCGGGTTCCGGGTTGAGGTTGCACGGTTCAGGGTTCAGGCTCGAACGATCGATGCCCGAATCCCGAGTCCCGGATCCCGAGTCCCGAGTCCCGAGTTACGGCCAGAAGCCCCCGGCCATGGCCACCGCCGCGACCACATTCGACACGATGGATGCAGCCACCAGCAACGCCGCCACGCGGCGGTCGAGCCGGCCCAACCCGAGCGCCGTCAGGAGCAGCCAGAGTGGCCAGGCATCCAGGAGGTAGCGGCCGCCCCACTGCACCCAGCCGGTGTTGAAATAGAACAGCGCCGGCAGTGTGACCAGGACCAGGCTCAACCAGCACGCAGCTACCAGCCCGCGACCACGCCAGCGGCCGCCGAAGCTGAGCAGCACGCCGATGAAGGCCGGGGTGACGAAAATCAGACCCATCCCCCATGGATCGCTTGCCAGGAACGGGAAGCTCCAGACGCCGGAGTCGGATACCGCCGGCACCGGCGGCTGGTAGAAGAGATACCTGAGGTTGATCGGCACAAAGTGAAAACTGAGCTGGCCGTAGGTCTCGAACGCCTGACGAAGCTCGGGCGGGGTCAGCAGATACGAATAGCCGAACTCCAGGGGAGATCCGAAGCGGAAGAAGTTGAGCACCAGGTGGAGGACTCCGAACAACGTAGGGAAGACCATCGCCGTCAGCAACCCTCTCAAACGCGAGGTGCGGTCCGGTCCGCCCAACCGATCTCCGGATCCGGCCTGGTATGTCAAGATCGCGAGCAGGATCGGCAGACCCAGCAGCAACGTGGGCCGGCTGGTGATGGCCAGCCCATAGGCCAGACCAGCACCGAGCCAACGGCGGCGCCACGCCAAGACCAGAGCAAGGGTGAAGCCGCAGGTGGCCACGGTCTGGGCAAAGAACCAGACCTCGCCCTGCGGAACAAGCCAGATCCACAGCGTACCGAGACCTGCAAGACCGAGGAGCATCACGCGCTCGCCTCCCTTGAGCACCCCCTCACCCCTGATGGCCTCCAGCCACCACGACAGCAGCCGGTCCATGAGGGCCACCGCGAGCCCACCGAGCAACGCCCCCAACCACTGGGTGGCGAGGGCGGAACCAAAGAGGAAACGCAGCGGATACATGAGGAATGCCGGGCCGAGCGGGAGACCGACGTGGCACTGGATGCCCTTCAGCTGGAGACCGGCCGCCAAAGAGTCCGCCGGCACGTATTGCACCGGATCGAGTCGTCTGCCCGACTCTGGCGGCCGTACTCCCAGCGCGATGTTGGACAGCAGCACCCGTTCGCGGGGATCGTCCATCACCCAGTGCTCGAAATAGGGCGTCACAGCCAACCCGGGGGACACCGCCTCGATCTCCTGAATCGAGCCCCGTACCCCCGGCATCACGATGTCCTCGCCTCGCCACGCCCGCACCTGGAGGAGATGCTGATTGACAAACGGCCAGACCCCAGTGGAGCGCAGCCCCTTGGGTCCCAACGCGGCCAGACCCAGATAGAGCATGCTGAAACCGAGCCAGATGGCGAGGAATCGCTGACGGGACATCTGATCCATCTTACCTTTAGCGCCGCTCCCACACACCCGGGGCTATGAGGCAATGAGGCAATGAGGCTGTGAGGCTATGAAATCCCCCTCACACCCTGGTGGGGAGGCGCGTTTGACGGGCGAGCCAGCCTCGGACGCATTGCGAACGCGCTCACCTGGTGCCAGGCACCGTCGCAATCGAATCGCAGTACGAGGTCGACGCATCTGCGGCGGTGCCTGGCACCGACATGGTTAATAAAATGCGAGGGGGTGGCAACCTGCAATCTGCAATCTGCAATCTGCAATCTGCAATCTGCAATTCGGAATGGGCGGGCGGGAGGCAGGCCTCACTCCCACACGACGTAGATCTCCTCGACGGCGATGTTGGTCTTGGTCGGTCGGATCAACGCGTCCTCGATGGCGAGAGCTTTGGCCTCGGAGGCGTCGGCGATGCGGTCGATCTCAGCCTGCATCTCATCGGCAAGGCTGATAAGCTCCCGTTCGATGCGCTCGATCTCGAGTTCCGACTCATCCACGGCTGCGCTGGCCTTGGAGCTCATCCGGCGCCGGGTGGTCGCCGACCGCATTTTGGAGCTGGCTGCCCGGGCACTGCGCGAACTGGTGAGTACCGAAAAAAGGCCTTCCACAACGCCGAAGAATTCCTCGGCTTTTCGCGAACGGGCGTTACTGACGTCCGCTTCCAACTCCTGACGTTCACGGGCAAGGCGCTGTTCAAGGGACCGTTTTTTGCGTGAGAACTTCTCCCGCGCGCGCTCCTGGGACGGATCGTCCGCCCGGTCCGCGACCTCGAGACATCGCGCCTCGAAGGCGGCCCGGTCCTCGCCGATCCCGGCCGACAGCTTCAGCTTGGGGTTTGCCAGGACTGCCAACGGTCGCCGGGCCCTCCTGGTGATGAAATCGACCTCGAGACGCGCCAGATCGCGATCCATTCCGGCGGGAGCAGCCTTTGGAAAGACCATGCCGTCGGGCGGTTTCCCCACCAGATCGGGCGGTTCCTCCAGCGCCTCGGCCGCATCCCAATCCACGTCCCCGCGGTCATCCAGCGGCAGCCGCCACCACTCGTCCGCTTCACGATCGAGATCGAGGGACGCGCGCCGCACGGCGACCCGGCACCTCGCCACGATGGAGGGTCTGGCCAAACCGGAGATTCCGGCCACAAATCGCTGCTCGATTCCGGCGCTGAGCACGGGAGGGGTGGAGCTTCCCAGGGCGGACGGCTCGCCGCCTTCATCACCGGTCGGCGTGGCGGCCGGTCTATCATCCACCAGGGGCCCCATCTCGGCCAGGGTCAGCGGCCCGCGCAGATAGCTCATGGCCCACCGAGAGGACATTGTCCGGTTGCGTTGGGTGGCGCGCACATCGTGGAGCAGGAACTCCCTCTTGCCCAAACCGGCCACGAGGTCGTCGGCATCGCGGCCGTCGTCGAGCTCGCGCAGACCGAGGCCGTCGAGCACCCGATCGCGGTCCCGCTCAGTCACCAACCTCCCGATACACTTGATGCCGGCGTTGCCCACGGCCTTGTAGTCGATGTCCACCGGGTTCTGAGTTGCCAACCAGGCGCCGACGCCAAACGCCCTTCCCTGTTTCAGGAGCGTCAACAGCGGTCCCTTGGTGGGCGGGTTGAAGGGATGGGGCGGCAGGATGCCGTGCACCTCGTCCATGTAGAGCAGAGCGCGCAATCCGGACGCGCCGGGCTGACGACGCATCCACGACACCAGTTCGGACACCAGCAGGCCCAGGACGAAGAGCCGTTGACGATCGTCGAGATGGGCGACGCTGATGATGCTGGCCTTCGGTGCACTATCTGTGCCCAACAGCGCGGCCATGTCGAGCGCAGTCCCTTTGGTCCAGGCCGCAAACGCCGGGCTCGCCACCAGCGCGTTGAGTTCGAGCACCAGCTTCATACGGTCCTTGCGCGGGTAGAAGGTCTCCAGCGGCAGTGCGCCCATGGTGTCCATGGGCGGATCGGCCACGCTCGCCAAAAGCCCCGGCAGGTCGAGACCCTCCCCCCTCCTCCAGTGTTCCAAGAGGACCGAGGACAGCAGCACGGTATCGGCATCGGTGAGCGGGTCTCCGCCGCGGCCGATGAGTGACAACAGCGCACCGGCCACCCCCGCCACCCGATCGATGACTGCGTCCGGATCCGAAGCCGGATCCCAACCCTCTGGCGGAGAAAGGGTCGGCAGAATGTCGAGCGGCGCCACCGACGCCGCACCGGGCGTCAACAGCTGCCACCGGACGCCAGTCTGCACCGCCGTCAGATCCGGTGACCCCAGACCCGAACCGCTGAGGCCCTCAGACCAGATGCGAGCCTGTACCGCCGCGGCCGCGTGGCGGCCCTCCGGCCCCACCTGATCCCGAGGGATCCATGGCTCGAAATCCTCCGGCAGAAGATCGGGGAAGTTGAGCAGGAGGTTGACCATGTCGCCCTTGAGATCGATCACGAGCAGCGGAACGCCAACCCTGGCCAACTCTTCCAACGCGACGATACCGAGCCCGGTCTTGCCCGAGCCGGTCATCCCGAAACAGACGGCGTGGGTGGTCAGGTGATCCATGTCGAGGGTGACCTCGGAGCCACCGTCAAACGTCCGACCGATATACATCTCCTGGTCCGCCATTCACCCTCCCATCCGTGCCACGGTCGCCGCTCACGACCGCGGATCGTGCGCCGATATGGCCAGAGTATAGAGAAGACCCCGCCCGTATGGGATGGGCGGAATGACAAACGGACCCGGATTCGCTAGCATGAGCGGGTTCAATACATCGAGACAGATCCATGGAAGGAGCACAATGCTATGGGGTTTTTCAGGAAGTCATTCGACGAAAAAGTTGAAGAGGCGCTCGACCAGATCAACAATATGAACCTGGGGGTCCGGAATTTGGGTGCGAAGATCGACAAGAAGATCGTGACCCTCACCGGTGAGGCGCCGTCGATCGCCGTTTCTGCGGCGACCATGGAAGCATTCAACGAAATGGTTGACACCGACAACACCCTGAACACCATCAGGGTGGACAAACCGCCTGAGCCGAAGCCGGCACCGGCACCGGCACCCGAACCCGAAGCCCCATCCGAGACCATCTACGTCGTGCAGTCGGGAGATACGCTGAGCGGCATCGCGCTCAAGTATTACGGCGAAGCGCACAAATACATGAAAATCTTCGATGCCAACCGGGAGATCCTCGATAATCCTGATCTCATCAAGCCGGGTCAGGAACTGAAGATCCCCGAGTAGCCTCGATCGGACAGCCTCCCGTCCGCACCGGGCGGGAGTGCTTCGGCCGGGCGTACCCGGCCACACAGCCGGGTGAGGACAAACCCATGAGAGGACTCTTCGACCGTTTCATGAAAGCCTTCAACGACAAGATGGAGGCCGCGGTCGCCAGAATCGACCGCATGGATCTCGGTATCTGCGACTTCAGCGCCAGGATCGAAGGACGTTGGATTCGATTGAGCGGAATCGCCCCGAGCCGCGAGGTTGCGAGCCGGGTCATCGAACTCTTCGAACAGTTCGCCGAGGTGGACAACATAAGGGACGCGATCTCTGTGGCGGATTCGACCGCGCCCGACGAGGCCGAAGCCTGAGTTAATCTCCACTCTGGTCCGGGACGACCCGGCAGCCTTCAAACACGACTCCGGCCGGCACCATGAACCCACCGGGCGCGGCTCTGGTGAGCGCTCCCTCGATGGCCTCCCTGCCACCCTGCGGGTGCCACAACAGGACGCTCCCCCCGCCGCCGGCGCCGCACGCCTTGATGGCACGCGCACCAGCGGAGAGCGCCGCACGCTCCAGGCTCTCGAGCTCCTCCGGACAGACCTCCGGTGCGAGCCTCTTGCGGGCCACCCACTCGTCAGCAATGGCGGCGCCGCAACCGACTTCATCCGACTCCAGAAGGGCGTGGCGGCACTTCCGGGCGGCCTCGGCCACCGCCTCGAGAGCGGAGGCCGTGGCCGGATCGCCCTCGAGCCGCCGCCGAATGACCTGCCAGTTCACCATTCCGGAATGATGGGTGATCCCAGTGAAGAACACCGATGTCCTCTCCCGAAGCCACGCTGAGTCCACCGCGAGGTCTTCTACGACCTCACCGCCGGGCTCGAGGTGGACGGCAATCACGCCACCCCGGGCTGCGGCCCAGTGATCCTGGACTCCCGTGGGCGCAGTCAGAATTCTCGCCTCCAGATCCCGCACCAATGCCACCAAGGACCGGTCGTCCATGGTCTGCTCCGACAGTGCGAGAACGGCACGCGCCAGGGCCACCGCGTAACTCGAGGACCCGCCGAGACCGGAGCCCACGGGGGCCTGGTCAAGGACTCGGACTCGAAGTCCGCCGGGGCCACAGAGCGCAAAGCAGACCGCCGCCGTGAGATCCACGTCGCCGTCACTCGGCCCGAGTTCTCTCCACGCTCCATCGCCCACCCCATGGGCCACGTGACCGGGTCGCCCGTCCAGATCAACTTCCAGCCTCACCAACACCGGAATGGCCATATTCACCGTCAGAGAGCCGCGGTGGATCACGCCGAGGGGCCAGATATCCAGGGTGCCTCCCGCCAGGTCCGCCCGACACGGCGCCGTGGCCATCACTCTCATCTGAGATCCGGTGAATTTGATTGCCGAGATACCTGCGCCGGTAGGGGCTCCCCGTCTGGATTCAAGGGGCAGCAGGCAGAGGGCTGGGAGCAGAAATCCGTTCTCTGCAGCCTGCTCCCGGCTCCCTGCTTTCGGCTCATCAGCACTGAGCACCGGGCGGAGGGGCATCGCCGAGAATCAACGACAGGATGGCGATGGCGTGCGAGAGATAGCGTTGCAGTCGTTCGCCGGTCAGCGGCTCCACCGCCGGTGAACTGATGGCGAGCGGGTTGACCCAGCTTCCGTTGAGCTTGACGCGATAATCGAGATGGGGACCCGTCGACCAACCGGACGACCCCACGTAACCGATCACATCGCCCTGCGCCACCCGGGCGCCCTTGGCCACTCCAGGACCGTACCGGCTGAGGTGAAGGTAGTTGGTTTCATAACCATTGGCATGCCGGACCCGGACCATTCGGCCCGCCCCGCCGTTGCGTCCGACGAGGCTCACTCGTCCGTCCGCCGTGACGTGAACCGGTGTGCCCACCGGGGCGCCGTAGTCGATCCCGTAGTGCGGCATCCGTTTTTTGAGCACCGGGTGGAACCGGCTCATGGAGAACCTGGAGGTGATCCTGCTGAATTTCAGCGGCGATCTGAGAAACTGCTTGCGCAGCGGGTTACCCTCCAGGTCGTAAAAGCCGATCCGGCCGTTGGCATCGGGGTAGGCCACGGCATCCAGGATCCTACCGTCGTTGACATAGCGCGCCGCATACACGCTTCCGTAACCAAAGAAGGAATCATCCACTGTCTGGCGGTCCACCACCGCCACGAACTCGTCACCTGTTCTGACGTCGCGCAGAAAGTCCATGTCCCACTGGAAGGCCTCGGCGAGCCGCACCGCCAGTTCCGGGTGCCCACCGGCGGCGTCCACGGCTCCGAACAAAGACGACGACACCTCTCCCTGAAGCCTCTCCACCTCGCTGGTGATCGGCCGCTGGAGACGAGCGATGGACACCTGATCGCCGCTCTTATCCAAAAGGAGTTCGGTCCTGCGATCCAGGACGACCCGCAAACTCTCCAGCTCACCGCCTGACGAGCAGATCCCTTCAAACTGGGTGCCTGGGATCAAACGGCGGGGATCCAGTTCTGTGATCAGGGCGTCTCGCCAGACCTTCCAGTCGTCTCCA
Organism: uncultured Holophagae bacterium; assembly: GCA_963797055.1. Classification (GTDB taxonomy): domain Bacteria; phylum Acidobacteriota; class Thermoanaerobaculia; order Thermoanaerobaculales; family Sulfomarinibacteraceae; genus FEB-10. Next base: position 17,042 of record CAWCOD010000010.1, on the reverse strand, counting down.
GCCAGCCGCTGGCTCACACTGTCGATGGTGTCACCGGACCGCACCTCGGCGCGAACCGGTGGGCGGAATGCCGTCATCGGTTCCACCAATATCGGCGGCGATTCGGGCCGGCTCGCTGAACTCACTCCGCCACACGCAGTCAATAAGAGAACCAGCCCACCCAGCGCCGCAGCACAGAACAAACGTCGCGGATTGAGCATCATTTCGCCCACGCGGCCACGGCTCCCGGATCGGGCGACAGCCGGGCTTCCAAGCGCCCCTCGGAATCCACGATGACGAGAATCGGGACCTCGATCAATCGGTACTCCTTGAGGATTGCTCCGTGCCGGTCGTGGAGCCACTCGATCCCCCGGCCGGCCAGCGCGTTTTCGGCCGCTTCGAATCCCTCCTGGACGTCGACAACCACAAAGCCCAGGTCTCGCCCGGCCGCGGCTTCGGCCAGCGCCGGTACGAGCTGGAGGGCCACGTCGCCCTCCGGCGCCCATGAGGACCACACCAGTACCGCCGTCGGCCCGTTGATCTCCAACCACCCGAGCCAGCGTGTGGCCTCGCCCTTCGAGTCGACCAGTCGAAGATCGTCGGCGGCAACGACCCAACTCGTCAGAATGCACAACAGCATCCCGACCGCCAACACGCGCGGTGCCCGGAGGAGCCCTACCACGACAAAAGTATACGCGGATCTCCGATTGAGGGTATGGTCTGTGTCACCCCTGCCCGTGCCCGTCTCCGTGCCCCACATGTCGGTGCCAGCAGGCCCGCGCTTACGCGCGCCGTCGCGGTCGATTCCGTGATTGTCCGTGCATCGCGAATACGTCCACCCGGAGGACTCCACGCATATGAGGATCGTCGCACTCAACGATGGAGCGGGATTGCGCGACGGCCACTCAAGACGCCGTAGGGGTTCGAATTTCGAATTCCGAATACCGAATTGGGTGACCGCCGCCCCCTCCCCTTTCCCCTATCCCCTTCTCACCTTCCCGCCTTCCCACCCTTCCGCCAATCGACGCCCCGATGTAACGCCAGTCGCCCCCATTGCCAAGGTGCGGCAAATCCGGTTACACTGACACCGAGGTCAATAATGACGAACAACCAGACGTCCACCCACGACTTCGACACCGACATCGCCATCATCGGCTCCGGCTTCGGCGGGTCCGTTTCGGCAATGCGACTTTCCCGCAAGGGCTATGACGTCACGGTCTTCGAAAAGGGCAAGCGGTGGCGCCCGGAGGATTTCCCGAACACCAACTGGAACCTCCCTAAATCCTTCTGGTTTCCTTGGATAGGTTGTTACGGAACCTGGTCGTTCCATCTCCTCCGCGAGGTCCTGATTCTCCACGGCGTCGGCGTCGGCGGCGGCAGCCTGTTGTATGCCAATACCCTATTTGCCCCACCCGACACCGTGTGGGACGACCCCCAATGGAAAGGGCTCGAGGACTGGCGGGCGGTAATGCCAGAACACTACGCCACGGCGCGCCAGATGCTTGGAGCCGCAGAGAACCCAAAGATGGGCCCTGCCGACGAGGCTCTGCGCCGCGCCGCGGCACGCCGCGGCCGCGAGCACACCTTTCGACCGACACCGTGCAGTGTCTTTTTTGGGGAGCCTGATGTCACGGTGCCGGATCCTTATTTTGGTGGCGAAGGCCCACCCCGGACCGGCTGCAACTTCTGCGGCGGCTGTATGGTCGGCTGCAAACCCGGGGCCAAGAACACCCTCGACAAGAACTACCTCTATCTTGCGGAGAAGGCGGGAGCCCGCGTCGTTCCCGAAACCCACATAGACCTCATCGAACCCCTCGACGGTGGCGGATACCGCCTGCAATGGAGGCGATCGACAGACCGGTTTTTCTCCGAACGCGGTGCGGTGACCGCACGCAAGGTCGTAGTCTCTGCGGGCGTCCTGGGCACGGTCAAGCTGCTGATGGAGTGCAAGGAGCGTGGGACACTCCCCCACATATCCGATCAACTGGGCAACGTGGTGCGCACAAACTCCGAGGCGTTGCTCGGTATCACGTCGAAGAGCCGTGACGACCTCTGGCAGGGGGTGGCCATCACCTCCAAGATGGAGATGGACGATGTCACCCACATGGAGCCCTGCCGTTTTCCGCCGGGTTCTGATGTCGTTTTGCTCCTCGGCACCAGCCTGATCGACGGCGGACCCGGGCTGCCGCGACCGGTCAAGTGGATGGGCAACGCCCTCCGCCACCCTATTCAGTTCCTCCGGGTCACCAAGCCATGGGGAAAGGCCAAGCACTCCACGGTTCTGCTGGTGATGCAGACCGTGGACAACCACACCCGCCTGGTGCGCAAGCGCCAGCCTTTGTGGCCCTTCACCCGCGCCATCACTTCCCATCCCGATCCCGACCAGCCCGGCATCCCCTCCTACATTCCCATCGCCAACGAAGTGGCGCGGGAATTTGCCGAAGACCTGGACGCCATTCCCGGCTCGAGCATCAACGAGGTTCTACTCGACACCTCCTCAACCGCCCACATCCTGGGCGGTTGCGGCATTGGCTCGGGTCCGGATTCCGGTGTGATCGACTCCAGCGGCCAGGTGTTTGGATACGACGACCTCTACGTGGTGGATGGGTCCATGATCGGTGCCAACCTCGGCGTCAACCCGTCGTTGACCATCACCGCGTTGTCGGAACACGTCTGCTCGCGGTTCCCGGCTCGGGGGGAATAGCGCCAAAATTTCCAATTTTGAATTCTTCATTTTGAATTTTTGCCCTGATTGTCCGAGGTCTGATCCGCAGCTCGAACAGTCGTGTCCTTTCGAATTTCGAATTTTCCGAGTGTGCCGTCCCTCCTCTCCTCCCCGCCTTCCCTCCTTCCCTCCTTCCATTCAGTCCCATGTCATTAAGAATTGAGAATTAAGAATCCGCGAATTCTGTCTTCATCTATGATGTCTGCATGCCGACCAACCCCTCACCCTCCCTCGAACACCAGCAACAGCGGGCCGATGGGCCCGCCAACGTGGAGGGCACGGTGGTCCGGGTGACCTATTCAAACGAGGAAAACGGCTGGAGCGTGGTCAAGTGCCGGTCCAAGCAGGGCGTCCAGTTCAGCGCGGTCGGGACGCTGCTCGGGGTCGCATCCGGCGACGTCCTGCGGATGACCGGTCGCTGGGTCCAGCACCCGAAGTTCGGCGAGCAGCTCGAGGTCTCAGGCTGGGTCCACGTCTCCCCCACCACCCTCGACGGCATCCGTACATTTCTCGGCAGCGGCAGAGTGCGGGGCATCGGGCCCAAGATGGCGGAGCGCATCGTCGATGCCTTCGGACTGGAGAGCCTGGATGTCATGGACAACGATCCGGACCGGCTGCGCAAGGTGCGCGGGATCGGCCGCAAGACCCTGCAGCGGGTCAAGGAGTCGTGGGCCGACCACCGTGGCATTCAACAGCTGATGGTCTTCCTCACCGGCCATGGCGTGACCCCCAGCGTGGCGACCAAGGCCCACACGCGTTATGGGGCAAAGGCTCTGGAAGTCGTGCGGGCCAATCCCTACCGGCTCGCTGACGACATCTTCGGTGTCGGATTCCGCACCGCCGACGGGATCGCACGCAACCTGGGCATCCCGGACGACGCCCCGCAACGGCTCGAAGCCGGGATTCTCTTTGTGCTCGCAGAGGCCGCCGCCGCCGGCCACGTCTATCTGCCGAAGGACCGGGTCTTCGAGGCGGCCGCCGATCTGCTCGACGTCCAACCTGAATACCTCGGACCAGCTCTCGATGGGCTGGTGGCCAGCGAGCTGGCCGTGGTGCGGCCGCGGCCGGGCGAGGAACCCGCCATCTACCCCCGTCGTCTCGAACAGGCCGAGGCCTCGGTGGCGGCGTCGGTGCGGCGACAGCTGCAATCCGCGAGGCCGAAGCCTGATCTCGACGTCCGCCAGGCCCTCGGCTGGTTTCAGGCGCGCACTGAGATCCGTCTGGCCGACCAGCAACTCGAGGCCCTGGCCGCCGCCCTTGTTGAGCCCATCACCGTCATTACCGGTGGTCCCGGGACCGGAAAGACAACCCTCATCCGCGGCGTGATCGACATTCTCGGAGCCAAAGACAAAACGGTTCTCCTGGCAGCTCCTACCGGCCGGGCGGCAAAACGGCTGCAGGAGACCACCGGGGAAGCCGCCAGAACCATCCACCGCTTACTCGAGTTCAACCCCAAACTGCGGAACTTCAGCCGGAACCGCGCCCACCCGCTGGAGGCCGACGTCCTGGTGGTGGACGAGGTGTCCATGCTCGACGTGGAGCTCGCGAGCCACCTCTTCGACGCCGTCCCTCCCACCTGCCGCCTGGTGCTCGTCGGCGACGCCGATCAGCTGCCGTCGGTGGGGCCCGGCAACGTTCTGGCCGACCTGATCTCCTCGGGCCGGGTCCCCGTCGTCCGGCTCACGGAGATCTTCCGCCAGGCGGATGAGAGCCTCATCGTCCACAACGCCCACCGCATCAACCGCGGTGAGATGCCGATCCTGTCCCAGGGTGAGGAGCTTCAGGATTTCTACTTCGTGGAACGAGAGGACCCCGAGGAGGCCGCCCAGCTCGCCGTGGACCTCGTGGCTCGCCGCATCCCACGGCGATTCGGGTTCGACCCGGTGGACCAGATCCAGGTCCTGGCCCCCATGCACAAGGGGGAGCTGGGGGTTTCAAACCTCAACGACCAGCTCCAGTCGCTGCTGACGCCACCCGGTCCCGAAATCGTGGTGGGCGCCCGCCGATTCCGGGTCGGCGACAAGGTGATGCAGGTGCGGAACAATTACGAGCTCGATGTCTTCAACGGCGACATCGGTCGGGTCGTCTCCATCGACCCCGAGACCCGCGATCTCGTGGTCTCCTTCGACGACCGGCCCGTACCCATCGAGGCCAAGGCTCTTGATGACCTCGTTCCGGCCTTTGCCTGCCACCATCCACAAATCCCAGGGCTCGGAGTACCCCGCAGTGGTCATCCTGCTCCACAGCCAGCATTGGATCATGCTCCAACGCAACCTGCTCTACACGGCGGTCACCCGCGGCAAGGAACTGGTTGTGATCGTGGGCACCCGGGGTGCATTGGGCCGGGCCGTCCGCAACGCCACGGTCCGGAAGCGATTCACTATGCTTGCCGACCGCATTCAGGAGGAGGGATTGCCGGCAGACCCCGGACGGTTGTCCTAGGTTGATGGCAAAAACCAAGGGTCCCAGCTCGTCGGCAATCGGCCGCTTCGTCAGGCTTGGCGGGCTGGCCGGCCGGGTCGGTGCCTCGGTGGTGGGCAACCAGGTCCTCGACCTGGCGCGTTCCGGACCCACCCAGCAGATCCGCAGGACCGAGAACCTGGTCCGCAACGCGGCGCGAATCGCCGAGACGCTGGGAGAGCTCAAGGGAGCGGCCATGAAGGTGGGCCAGATGATGAGCCTTCACGAGGGCATGCTGCCGCCGGAGGTGGCCGATGTCCTGCGGTCGCTACAGAAGGAGGCTCCAAAGGTCCCCGCCGAGGTCATGGAGTACGAGATCCTGGGATCGCTGGAGAACTTCGACGACCTCTTCGAGACCCTCGACTTCGAGGCCTTCGCCGCCGCCTCCATCGGCCAGGTTCATCTCGGTAAACTGCACGACGGGCGTCCGGTGGCGGTCAAGATCCAATACCCCTTGATCGAGGAGATCGTCAAAGCGGATTTAGACAACCTGAAACGGGTGATCCAGACCGTGATCCGGCTCGTCTTCGAAGCTGACGTGGACGCCATCTGGGGCGAGGTTCGCGACCGCCTCCTCGAGGAGTTGGACTACACCCACGAGGCCTTGAACATCCGCCGAATGGCCGAACTCCACGCCGACGTTCCGGAGATCGTCATTCCTCGCGTGGTGGAGGAGGCGAGCACCCGCAATGTGCTCACCATGGAATACGTCGGGGGTCTCAGCGGCGAGGAAGCCTGCGCGGCGGAGGTTGACCAGGAGCTGCGTGACAGTTGGGGCCGCGTACTCATCGAATTCTCGCTGCGCGGTCTCCTGGAACATCGTTTTCTCCACGCCGACCCCAACATGGCAAACTTCGCCTTCCTCGAAGACGGCCGAATGGTGGTTTACGACTTCGGCTGCGTCAAAGAAGTGTCGCCTCGTATGGCCGCCGGCTATGCCGATCTGCTGGTGGCGGTGACCCACCGACAGGACGCCACCATTCCAGAGATCCTCAGGCGCATCGGGGTGTCCACCACCGATGGGGAACCCATCTCCCGCGACATCACCGACCCCTACGTCGAGATATTCTCGCCGGTGGCGCGGACCGACCCGCCCTACACCTTTGGCGACGACAACATGTACCACCAACTCATGGAGCACGGGATGGACAACTGGTCCAAGGCCGCCAACATCCAGTTTCCCGAGGACGCCATCTTCGTCAACCGGACTCTGAGCGGCCACTACGGCAACCTGTCCAAGCTCCGGGCCACGGGTCCCTGGCGCGAACTCATCCTCCGCTACGCTCAAGCCCGGTCGTGAGACTGCCGGATGACCCTGGATCGTCGAATCCGGTCGTCCCTGATCCGGGCGGCGTCGCTGTCAACATTGACGTTACGCAATAATTTTTCCGAGCCCTTGTTTTATCCAGGTGGAGAGATGACGTTGTGCCGCCGCGAGGCAGCGGGTGTCGCAGCCTTCTCAAACGCAACAATTCGCAGCAAGTTCGTTCTCGGTGCCCTGTTGGACCCGGCCGCGAAGGCCGCAGCTGGGAATCGGAAACGGATCCGTACAACTGACCGGAAAGGAAACAAAATTCTCGTGAGTAGCTCCTGCTTCCCGTCGTTCCACAAGCTCTCGGTGCACGAGCGCGTCCGCTCGGTTCGGGACCGCGGCCTGCTTTCGTCACAGGATTGCAAGGCCCTGATCAGCGGCGAGACCGTACTCGATGTCAACAACGCCGACACGATGATCGAAAATGTCATCGGCGTCATGGGCCTCCCCGTCGGCCTCGGTTTGAATTTCCTCATCAACGACAGGGACTACGTGGTGCCGCTGGCGGTGGAGGAGCCGTCCATCGTGGCCGCCCTCAGCTTTGCCGCCAAGACCGCCCGGACGGGCGGTGGATTCACCGCGTCGAGCTCCGACCCCATCCTGATTGGCCAGATCCAGCTCGTGGACGTCCCCCACGCGAGCAAGGCACGCCAGATCCTCGAGCAACGGAAGGACGAGGTCATCAACCTCGCCAACGGCCTCCACCCGAGGATGGTGGCGCGCGGTGGCGGCGCCGTCGACCTCGAGGTCATCCTCCATCCCGCCACCAGCGACACGATGGAGATGCTGGTGGTCCACCTTCTGGTGGATACCCGCGACGCCATGGGAGCCAACCTGGTCAACACCATGTGCGAGGGCGTGGCGTCTTTTGTGGAAAGCCTGACCGGTGGCAAGGTCTTTCTCCGGATTCTGTCCAACCTGGCGGACCGTTCGTTGGTTCGTGCGGCGGTGAAGATTCCCGTCGACAGCCTCGGAAACAACGGCTTCGACGGTGAGCAGGTCCGTGACGGCATCGTCATCGCCAGCCAGTTCGCCGCCGTCGACACCTACCGCGCGGCGACCCACAACAAGGGAATCATGAACGGCATCGACGCCGTGGCGCTGGCCACCGGCAACGATTGGCGGGCGGTGGAGGCGGGCGCTCACGCATTCGCCGCGCGCGGCAGCCACTACACCTCGCTCTCCCGCTGGACCAGGGCTGACGACGGCGCGCTGGCCGGTGAGATCGAACTACCGATCCGGGTCGGCATCGTCGGCGGGCCGCTGCAGTCCAACCCCCAGGTGGCCATGAATCTCCGACTGTCGCGGGTGAAGTCGTCGCGGGAGCTCGCCGAGGTTATGGCGGCCGTGGGTCTGGCGCAGAATTTCTCCGCGCTGCGGGCTCTGGTCACCGACGGCATCCAGCACGGCCATATGACGCTGCACGCGCGCAGCGTGGCAACCGCTGCCGGAGCCACCCCCGAGATCTTCGACGCGGTGGTCGAGAAACTGGTGGAATCGGGCGAGATCAAGATCTGGAAGGCCGAGGAGGTCATCAACCAGGTCAGGACCCAGATGGGGCACGCCATCGCCCACGAGGAGCACAGCGCGATGGCGGCCGGCCACGGCAAGATCATCCTCTTCGGCGAGCACGCGGTGGTCTACGGCAGCCGGGCCATCGCCGCGCCGGTGCCGCTGGCTGTGCGCGCACGGATCGTGGATGAGGACGACGGCGTCTGGCTGGTGATCCCGCGGTGGGGCGTCGAGCAGCGGCTGCGGATGGATCCGGCCAAACAGATGTCCTTCGAGGTCCCCGCCGCGCTGATCCTGCGCGAACTCGGACTCACCGACCGGTCCATGCGGATCGAGGTCTACTCGGAGATCCCGCGGGCCATGGGCCTTGGGGGCTCGGCCGCGGTGGCTGTGGCCATCATCCGCGCCATGGACCGGCACTTCGAACTCGGGCTCTCCGACGAACAGGTCAACGCCCTCGCCTTCCAGTGCGAGTGCGTGGCCCACGGCACGCCATCGGGCATCGACAACACCGTGGCGACCTACGGCCAGCCCCTGGTCTACCGCAAGGGCGACCCGCCAATGATCCACAGCCTGGATCTGCCCAGTCCGATCAACTTCGTGATCGGACTGACCGGCGTGGAGGGTCTGACCGCCAAGATGGTGGCCCGGGTCCGGGACGGCCGGGAGCGGAACCGTGACGTCTACGACGCCGTGTTCAAGGGGATCGATGCCGTGACGCTGCAGGCACTCGAGGCCCTCAAGAACCACGACCTCGAGCGCCTCGGCGAACTGATGAACGTCTGTCAGGGCCTGCTCAACGGACTTCAGGTCTCGAGCTGGGAGCTCGAGGAACTGATCCAGATCGCCCGCGAGAACGGTGCGCTGGGCGCCAAGCTCACCGGTGGCGGCGGTGGCGGATCCATGATCGCGCTGTGCCCGGACAATTCCGCCCAGGTCATCGCCGCGATCCGGGAGGCCGGGTACCAGGCCATGGAGGTGTGCATTGGCTGACATCGACTCCCAGCCCGACCACCGGGTCGTCTCGAGCGACGACGAACCCCTCATCCTGGTCGACGAGTCAGACCGTGAGATCGGTCATCTCAGCAAGGGGGCCTGCCACGACGGCGACGGGGTTCTTCATCGGGCCTTTTCGCTGTTCATCTTCAACTCATCCGGTGAGCTTCTTCTCCAGCAAAGGAGCGCTGAGAAACGCCTCTGGCCGCTGTTCTGGTCCAACACCTGCTGCAGCCACCCACGCCGCGGCGAGACCATGGAACTGGCCACCCAACGACGTCTCGACGAGGAGCTTGGGATGGCCGCCGACCTGCGCCACCTCTTCACATTTCAGTACCGGGCGCCCTATCTCGACGTGGGCTCCGAGAACGAGATGTGCTGGGTCTTCGCGGGCATCGGTGACGAACCACCTCAGCCCAACACCACCGAGATCGCCGCAGTACGCTGGGTTTCGCCGGCCGATCTGGACCGGGAGTTCGAGACGCAGCCGGAGGTCTTCACGCCGTGGTTCAAGCTGGAGTGGCCCAGAGTGCGACAGATGCTCGACGTGAAGTAGGGTCCCGACGCGCCCGCCGCAGATCGAGGGTCAGAACCCCCATCCAGCACCTCCGGTCACCAACCACTGGCCACCATCGCCGCCGTCCACACGGTACAGAAGACCCAGACCGAGGTTGGCCCTCGCCACCGGCAGACCGAACTCGACGCCGACGTAGGTACGACCCGGGTCCACCCAGCCGAGTTCTCCCCAGGTTTTCAGCACGGTGAGCTTGTAGGCGGCGCCAATGAACGCGGCATTCATGAACGACCCTCCACGGGTTGTCGTGCCGGTCACCCGGGCCCACCCGACGCTCAGCTTGCCGCCCCCGAGACCGGGTTCGAGGCCGACAAAGAAACCCCGGAAGTCGCACGGCGTCGCGCAATCGTAGCTCCTGGGCTGCGACGTCGCCATCACCGAAATGGAGGCCGACACCCCCTGCGGATAGGTCAGATGAAGACCGACGAGACCGAGCGCAAAACGACGCCGATCCTCCTCCTCCTCGATGATGTCTTGGATAATATTTGAACCAACAGGCTCGGCCCTGGTGGTTTCGACGCCATCGGTGGATCTCGCCACCTCATCGTGCGATGGATCGACCTCGGCACAGACCGCCTCGATACCGAACTGGGCCGGGTCCTCGAGGTCGCCCACGGCGACCCGCTCCGCCACCACTTCGCCCACCACGGAGCCCCGGTCCAACTCACGGTATCGGCGACGCATCTCCACGACCTGGGGGTCAAGGAACCTATCGCAGTAACTCTCGAGCACCGGTCGGACCCGGTTCCAGCGCTTCTTCCCATAGACCGGCGGCTGGAACGACTCGTCCCACCTCGGCGTCACGTAGTCGCGGAGATCCACCGGCCGGGAAATGACCCAGCCATGATCCTCCAGCTTCAGGATCGGGTCCTCGACGTCACAGAGGTCGCGATAGAAGTGCAACCCTGCGTAGCTCGCCTCGATGTCCCCGATGGCCACGACCCCCGACACCATTCCGCCGAGGACCAGGCTCTCCTCCACAATCCCGCGTTGCACCGCCAGTCTCTCCGCCACCTCCGGTGTTTCGCCGTTGGAGAGGGCTTTCCGGTACTCGCCGTAGTACGTCCAGCCCGACGACACGAGGTGCGACAACTTGTCGGTGCCAAATCGGACACCCGCGACCTCGATGGTGGGCGTAAAGGGCATCCAGGTTCCGGTATCGATGAAGGGATGATTCGAGTACAAATTTGTTCGCCGGTACTCCCGCTGCTCGTCGCCGCCGTCCGGAATCCGCGCGACCCACTCGGAGTTCCACGCCCACACCTGGATCTCATGCAGGAGAAGAAAACGCATTCGTTTGCGGTAGGCGACTGCAACCTGCCGGCAACTACCCGGCGGCGTGTGATCGGGGAAGCTCGCGATGGACCGCTCCAGCTCGAGATTGAATTTGGCGTTGACGGCTTCGGTGGAGTCCGCGAGCGACCGCCCCCAGGCATAGTACTGATCGGTTTCGAGGGCCAATGGCGTCTCCGGACCCACCATCGATAAGAACGCGAGAACCACGGCCAGACGTTTCATGAGGGAGCCAACGATCCGTCTCGAAACACTGGATGTGCCACAGTGTTCGATCCAAACGAACTCACATCGACCCGGATCACCCACTGCGCTCTCGGCGCGAGTCCTTTGGGCCACGATCTATGAAGGGCTGTGTCCAGGTTGTTTCTCCTTCATCCAAATTTGTGGCCGCCAGTGTCCCCATCTTCAAATGTGGGTCGGTCCCAGGGCGTCAGTTCAATACCATTTATTCTGCGCGAAACTGACAATGGAAGGTATGTCATGACAAAGAAGAAGACCCCAACCCTTTTGCTTCTGGCCGTCACCGCATTGACGTTTGGCCTCGGAAACCTCGCCGTCGCCGAAGACGCTGAAACGCCCTCGCAGGCGGGCGAGAACGTCGGCATCGAAGGCCAGTTCGTCCGGGTGGCTGAGAACGATGAGGCCTGGGTGGTGCTCGGCTACCGAACCGCCAACGAGTCGGTCAACCAGGAGTGGATGCTGATCGACATCGGCATGACCGTGCAAAACGGCGTCAAGGATCAGACCATCACCCGGGACGACGTCACGTTGATGACGCCGGACCACAAGGTCCTTCCGCTGCCGACCCAGAAGGAGTACGAAGGACGCGGCGGGCACCCTTCGGTCTCTGAACGCGCGGGCGTCGATGCAGTAAGACTCCATCAACTACTTTCCCGCCGGTGTCGAACAAACCCTGCCGTATCGGATTCTTCGCCGACACCACCCAACCGGGGCGGACGCTCGCCTTCGACCAGGTCGACCTCAGCAGCCAGCGCGGCCTGTCTCGGACGGGTGTACTTTCAAATCCCCGGCGGCATCCAGTACGGCCTCTACAACCTGGATGTGAAGTTCGCCGACAGCACGATCCGGGTGCCCGTCAAGATCATGGACAAGGAAGACGCCAAGGCGTTCGAGAAGCAGTGGAAGGAAGAGAAGAAAGAGGACAAGAAGTAGGGGAACTGACCCCGAACCAAGGCCGCCAGCCGCAGAACACAGACTTCTGAAATGGGAGCTGCGGCGGTGTTGGAGAGAAAGGAGGCCGCGACGGCCTCCTTTCTCGCGGTCACGAGTCCGGACCGCCAGTGCCGCCTTTGGACCCGATGAGCCGGCAGGCCGGGTACAATGGCATCACAACGATGCCCGCACTAAGAGAAGGTGACCATCTCGGGCGCTATGAGATCCTCGGTCCGCTCGGCGCGGGGGGCATGGGCGAGGTCTACCGCGCCCACGACGAGCGGCTTGACCGTGACGTGGCCATCAAGGTGCTGCCCGAGGAGGTGGCCCGAGACCCGGAGCGGCTCGAGCGATTCGAGAGGGAGGCCAAGGCGACGGCCGCCCTCGCCCACCCAAACATCATCGAGATCCACGACTTCGGGACCGATCGCGAGATCACCTACGCGGTGACCGAGCTGCTCGAGGGAGAGACCCTCCGCACGGCCATGGAGTCGCGAAACTTCACTGAAGGCGAAGCCGTCGAGGTTGGGGCCGCTATCGCCGACGGCCTGGCTGCCGCACACGGCAAGGGGATCGTTCACCGCGACCTGAAACCCGAGAACATCTTCGTCACCTCGGACGGCCGAGTGAAAATCCTCGACTTCGGCCTCGCCAAGGTACAGCCGGCTCTTTGTGTTGACGAAGACGGTGAGGAGTCCACTGAGTTCCTCTTGTCTCAACCCGGCATGGTCATGGGCACCCTGGGTTACATGGCTCCCGAACAACTCCGCGGCGAGCCGGCCGATCATCGATCCGATCTCTTCGCCCTCGGTTGCGTGCTGTACGAGATGCTGTCCGGCCGACGTCCATTTGGGGGGAAGACGGCTCCGGAAGTCGCAAGTGCGATCCTCCAAAGTGACCCCGAACTCCTGGCATACGTCGATCCCGAGCTCGCGAGCATTGTCCGCCGCTGCCTCGAGAAACGTCAGGATGACAGATTCGAGCGCGCAATCGACGTGGCGTCGGCTCTGGGCAGGGTCGGGGACGGGAGCCCTGAGCCTCCGCGCCGATTTCGGTTGGGCCATGTGTTGGCCATCTGCGCCGCGGTCGTTGTGGCGATTCTCTTCCTGCTCCCTCCGGAGGGCATCTGGCAACGCATCACCGGAAACGAACAGGAATCCGTCATCCGGTCGATCGCGGTGCTGCCTTTCGACAACCTTTCCGAGGACCCGGAGCAAGAGTTCTTTGCCGATGGGATGACCGACGAGCTGATCATGAATCTGGCCAAGGTCGAGGCCCTTGAAGTGATCTCGCGGACCTCGGCGATGGTGTACAAGGGTTCGGACAAACCGCTGCCCGAGATCGCCCACGAGCTCGGAGTGGACGCCATCATCGAGGGCACCGTGCTGCGAGCGGGTGACGCCGTTCGGATCACCGTCCAGCTCATACACGGCGCCACCGACCGGCACCTGTGGGCCGACAGCTATCAGAGGCCGCTTCGGGACGTCCTCATGCTCCAGTCCGAGGTCGCACGGGCGGTGGCACACGAGGTCGACATCGCTCTGACGCCCGAGGAGGACCGGCGCCTGGCGCGGACCACCGAGGTCGACCCGATAGCGTATGAGGCCTACATGAAGGGCATGCACCATTTCATGCGGTTCACGGGACCGGATACACGACGCGCCGTGGAGTACTTCGAAGCAGCCATCGCCGCAGATCCTGGTTTTGTCAACGCCTACACCATGCTTGCGGCAGTCCATCTCAACGCAACTTACTTTCTGAGCCTTCCGCCCGCGAACACGGTGCCGGCGGCCAGAGAGCTGACTCGCACGGCGCTCGAGCTGGATCCGTCCAACCCCGGTGCGCTTGTCAACATGGCATGGATCGCGATGACCTACGACTGGGACTGGGAGACCTCGGAGCGCTTTCATTTGCGTGCCCTCGAGAGCAACCCGGGGCTGCAGTTCACACACCACAATTTCGCGTTCATGCTCGCCAGCGTGGGAAGATTCGACGAGGCGATCTCTCATGCGCGACGGGCCGTGACGCTCGACCCGGCTTCTCCCTTGACCAACCAAAGCTTCGGTTGGCTGCTCTATCACGCGCGCCGATACGACGAGGCGATCGAGCAGCTCGAACACACCATCGAGCTCTATCCCGGGTTCTGGTTCGCCTACCATCGGCTGGCCCACGTGTACCTGGCGATCCAAGAGTACGAAAAGGGCATCGAGGCCGCACGGCAGAGCATCAACCTGGCTGGACCCGGCACAATCCGCAGCGGGCAGTCCGTGCTGGCGCAGTTACTCGCCGCTGCAGGACGGCGGGAGGAGGCGCTCGCCGTCCTGGCCAAGCTCGAGGCTGTCGAAGCCCAACACTACCTTCCGCCCACCGATATCGCCCGCGTCCATGCCGCCCTCGGCCACACCGATGACGCCTTCAGATGGCTCGACAAAGCGGTGAAGGTGCACGACGCCGACCTCTTCATGACCTTAGGTCTGGCCCGCCTGGGACCCGATCCGCAACGACCCCCGGTTCGACGATCTGCTCCGTCGCCTGAATTTCCCTGTAGACTGAGACCACCATGGCGCCCATCACTTCCCTCCGCCAGTGGCACATGACCCACCTTGCCCTTTTTGCCGCGCTGGCTATCTCCACCGCCTGTTCTCGGAACGAGCAGCAGGATGTGCTCCCCCCGGCCCCGGCTCCTGACGCGCCACGGATTGTGGTCTTTCCCTTCCAAAACCTCGGCGATCCGGCAGACTCCTTCCTGGCCGCCGGTGTGACCGAGGGAATCACCGGCCGACTGGCCGCGCTGAATGGCCTCGGCGTAATATCAGGGACCACCTCGACTCAGTACGATCGCGCCGACAAGACCGCCCAACAGATCGGCAACGATCTCGATGTCGACTTCATCCTCGATGGCGAAATCCAGTGGATCAGGGCCACAGATAGCGGCGACCGGCTATTGCTCAGTCCCACGCTGATTCGCACCGAGGACAGTGTCCAGGTGTGGAGTGATAGACACGATCGGCCGATGGACGACATCTTCTCCGTTCAGTCGGAGGTCGCCACTCATGTGGCCGAGTCGCTGCGTCTACCGCTCGACGACACCGAACGCAGGATGCTCTCGGCTTCTCCCACGAACAGCATGGCGGCGTACCAAGAGTACCTGTGGGCCCTCCCCCTGTGCTGGAGCTACGAGCTGGAGGAACTGTCTCGTGCCGAAGAGCACCTCGAAAATGCGGTGAGTCACGATCCGAATTTCGCCGCCGCATACGCCCTTCTCAGCGAGACTCACAGCCTGATTTTCCACTTTCGGTACGACCGTTCACCCCAACGTCTCGCCAAGGCACGAGCGGCGGCTGATCACGCCCTCGAGGTGGACCCGGATCTCCCCGAGGCCCACCGCGCCCTCGCGTACTTCTACTACACCGGGCACCGCAATTTCGAAGAGGCCCTGAACGAGTTTGCCATCGCCGCATCACGGCGACCGAACGACTCGATGATTTTGGCCAGTGTCGGCGTCGTCCACCGCCGCCAGGGCATGTGGCAGGAGGCGATCGAGGAACTCAGCCGCGCCGCCGAACTCGATCCGAAGAGCGACATCAACATCCAGGATCTGGCCGCAACCTACGGCAGACTCCGACGGTATGCCGAGGCGGAGTACTACTGTCGACGGGCCATCGAACTGGCCCCCGGTGATATCTATCCGTACATCTACTGCGCCCGGATCTTAAGATCGCGGGACGGCACCCCAGAACGTTCCCGCGAGATGCTCGAAGAAATGCCGACAAAAGACCCCGCCCAGCAGGCATATTACTGGTTCGAACAGGCGATGTACGAGCGGGACCTCGAAGCAGCTCTCCGCTGGCTCGCTTTGACCGACGAAGAGATCTCGGAGCCCATCGACGAGGAAATCCTGACTCGGTCCCTCGCCGAATGCCAGAGCCGCATCGTCCTCGGGGCCGCCGAGGAACCACCCATGGCATGTGAATACGCCCGGGTCTATTTCGAGCGTGCGCGAGACGCCTCGCCCGCCGACCCTGCCCTCCACTCGGCCCTGGGTTGGGTCTACGCGTTGACAGGCCGAAACGAAGAGGCCATCAGCGCTGGAGAGCGAGCGGTGGAATTGCTCCCGATCACAGCCGACGCCATGGCCGGTCAGACGATGCTCGAACGACTGGCCAAGATCTACGCCTGGACCGGAGAGCCCGAGCGTGCCCTCGACACCATCGAGGAATCCCTTGCCCACCCGGGGTGGCTCTCGGTTCCTATGCTCGGCCTCGATCCCGATTGGGACCCGATCCGCGACGACCCGCGCTTCAACGATCTTCTTCGTCGCCTGGAAAATCCTGAAGGCTGAAGATCGCCATCGACGTTGGCTGTTTCAATAAAATAGTGGAATGACGTATACTGATCAGTAGACAGAAAGGTCTACAAGAATGACGACAACGGTCAGAATCAGCGCGTCGGTCCACGACCTCTTGAAGCAGGAATCTCGGGAGTCGGGACAGACCATGCAGGCGGTGCTGGAAGAGGCCATCGAGCTTCTTCGGCGCAAACGGTTCCTCGACGAGGTCAATGCGGGCTACGCCCGCGTGCGCGAGGACGAGCATGCGTGGGGCGAGATGCTCGATGAGAGGGCCGCATGGGAAACCACGGACGGCGACGGGTTGAAAGATGATTGACTCCAGCCCCGCCGGACCTCGCCGGGGAGAAATCTGGCTCGCCGACCTCGACCCGACCCGCGGGCGAGAACAGGCAGGACGCCGACCAGTGCTGGTGCTGTCGGTCGATGGCTTCAATATGGGGCCGGCGGATCTGGTGATCATTGCCCCTCTCACCACGAAGTTACGCGGCATCCGGTCCCACGTCGAGGTCGATCCGCCCGAGGGTGGAGTCCGAAAACCGTCAGCGGTGCTCTGCGAAGCCGTCCGATCGATCTCGAAACACCGCCTGGTCCAACCGTGGGGATCGCTCGAGGATCAAACCGTCGAGAAGATCGAAGATTGCCTCCGGATCCTCATGGGTCTCTG
>CAWCOD010000009.1:0-360086 GCA_963797055.1 uncultured Holophagae bacterium | reverse complement strand
GGCCTTTTGAGATTTCGAATTGCGAGTTGCGTATTGCGTACTGCGGATTCTCCCACCCACCTGGGAGTCACGCGGAACCGCCGTGGACGATCAGCGGCGCTCGCTGCCGGGGACTGGTAGAACACCGGCACCGGTGGTCTCCAGGTCCTGCCACGTGGGGAAGGATGCAAGGACGACCGCCACGTCTTCCGGGGGCAGGCTGATGGTCTCCAGCTCGAGGTCGCCCGGTCTGCGCCACAGCATGTTGCCCACCGCCAACGCGGCGCACAACCGCGCCCGGCCCAGCGGCCCACTGGCTGCAGCGGCGACTCCGGCCGCCACCCGCCGCCTGGCTTCGGTCAGTTCCGCATCGCTTGCCGGCGCGGTGACGGTCTTCCACCGTTTCATCATGCCACTCTCCAGGTCCTCCAGCGGGCCCGGAGCCGTGACCACCAACAGGGCGAGCTTGCGGCCCGGGACCACCGGGTGGAGCACCTCCACCGCAGACCCCCCAACACCGGCCGCCACCCGCGCGGCGACCACCTCGGAGACCACGGTCGCGGACACGTCCGACACCATCAGCCCGAGATTGAGCGCGACCACCAGGGTCGACGTGGTGCCCACCGCCGCTTCCCGCGTCTTGAGCTCCGACTCAACCGGCAGCACATCGGGAACGACGGCCGCCGACGGCCCGCCGAGATTGAATTTTTCGGCACTCTCGATGGCGGTCTCCGCATCGGGGGCCACCACGCCGACGGCGAGATTTCCGGGTCGCAGCAGGGCGGCCGGCGACAGCTCCACACCCTCGGCGAGACCCAGCAACTGCGCCATCATCTGGAGGGCGCGGCGGCGGGCATCGGCACCCTCCAGGGCCACGGTCCGGTCATCGTCCGCCACGCGCTCCAGAGCGGCCTGAAGGACCTCGATGAGTTCGGGCAACCCCTCCTCGGTGGAGGCAAGCTCGAGCGAGGGCGGTCGTTCCGACACCCGGATCCAGCCCGGTGGCGCGTTCGATCTCCTCAACTCGGCGGCGACCCGGGCGAGTACCGTCGCGGAGAGCTGTCCATCCACGTCGGGCAGCAGCACAGGCCGCAGGTTGATCGCAGCCAGCCCGGCCCCGGGTCGTTCAAGAACCGCCATGACCAGATCGTTGTCAAGCTGCACAACCTCCGGCCCGGGCGCAAATCTCGGGTTGAAGACCCGCGGCGGGAGCACCAGTGCGACTCGGCCCGGGTGTTGGGGAAGCCAGCTCCTGGCCGCTGAGCGCACCGAAGCTTCGGTGACACCCTCCATCCCGAAGAGGAACTCCCGAACCGCCGTCACTCCGCCGCTGAGCCAGCGCTCCACAACCTCCTCGGCGGCTCCTGGATGCTCACCCAGCGCCGCGAACCGCTGGACCTCCAAACGGGTTCGTGCCGCTTCCACCCGCGCGCCATCGATCCTGGAACTCTCCCCCGCTTGGGCGAGGGCGACCCGAAGCTGATCCAGCCGGAGATCCACGATGTCGGGGTTGACGTTTCCCTCCAACAACCCGATGTCGTTCTCGATTCGAGCCCGGAAGCCCGGCGCCTGGGGCTCCACGATCTCCGGCACCATCTCCCAGAACACCTCGACGGTGCTCCTTCTCGGGTCCCCCGGTGGTGGCAACGGGACTTCCACGCGAATCAACGCTTCACTTCCGGCGGACCCGAGTCGGCGATCCACGGTCCCCTCCGTCAGCGTCGTCGTCTGACGCTCGAACTGTGCAACCGGACGCTCGGTGAACTTTCGATCGAAGAGTCCGCGCAGCTCATCGAGCTGGGATCCCCCGGAGACCACGACCACCGGCGGTGCCACGTCGCGGGTTTCCAGGACCGCTTCCACGTCGGGCAGCAAATTGAGTTCACCGCGGGTGATACTGAAAATTTCGCCATCCGAATCGGGCCAGGCGACGGTGGTCGCCGACGATAACGACTCGGTGATCAGGATCAGCTCGGTGCCGTTGGGCAGCTGCTCCACGTGAAGGGTCTGTGCTGTCACCACCACCGGCAAAGCGATTAGGGTCGCAGCCAGCGCTGTGCCGGCGAAAAAATGAGAAAATAGTTCTTGCGACCGCATCTCCGCGACATGTTAGCATGCCGGCAATGCATCGTGATCTCGACGTCATGGCCCCAAAGGGCGCGCTCTTCGGCCTGCTCGCGGCGGCTCTCTCGTTTCCCGGAGTTTTGCTCGCGGCGGTGGGAGGGCAGGGATTTGGCGCGATCCTCGGCGGCTGTTCGTGGATCGGGCTCTCCACACCCATGGACCGGCCCGTCTGGGCCCTGGTCAACCAACCGACTCTCCAATTCTCCACGCTGGTCGCAGCCACCGGTTACTGGTGGGCCTCCTGGCTCGTTCCGGTGGCCATGGCCCTCGGCGCGTTGCCTTTCCTGCCTCGGGCTCGAACCCTCGCCGCGGAACTGTTCCTGCTCCATTTGGCGTGGGCCGCAGCCGTGGTGGGGGTCGCCTGGCTGCCCCTGCTCGACTCGGTGGACGGCCACCTCGGACGGTGGCTCAGCCTGCACCAGCTGCCCGCCGAGTTACTTTGGATTGCCCCGCTCGTGGCTGTCCCGGCGGCGTTCGGGGTGAGTTTTCGGCTGCTGTCTCTATTGCGCATGGTCCGCCGGCACACGGGGCGCGGCCTCAGGTTGGCCACAGTCGGGCTCCATCTGGTGGTGCCGGCCGCAATCTGGGCCGGGCTCGCGACCCTGCTTCGTGGCGCGCCGCCCGTGATGGCCATTCTTGCCATTTCGCTGCCCGTCGCCACGGCTCTGCTTGTTGCCTGGAAGGGTTACCCACCAGGGTTTCCCCATCGTCTCTCCGACTTGCACATGGCGAGCTTCGGCCGACTGGCCGCGGCCTTGGTGATCGTCGTCGCGTTGGTCTGGCTGGCGGGCCGGCCCCTGGCCGCGGAGCAGCGCGCGGGCATCCTTTGGGCCCATCCCGGGTTATCCAACAACGTACGACCCTGGATCGATCCGATCCCGATCCTGTGGGGCGCCCACCCCAACGATCGGTCGGCCGGTACCGGGTCCGAAACGACATCGCTATAATCATCGCTCGAAAAGCACCGTTGCGGCGCCAGTCCGACCCGCCGCGCGGCGCCAGAAAGGGAAACGAAAATGGATGCGAAAGTAGAACAAGCACTGAACGAGCAGATCCACGCCGAGTTCTTCTCCTTCTACCTCTACCTCTCGGTGTCGGCCTACTTCACCGCACAGCATCTGGACGGCTTCGCTCACTGGATGACGATTCAGGCGCAGGAGGAGTTTAGCCACGCCATGAAGCTCTTCGACTACCTCAACGAACGTGGGGGAACCGTGGAGCTGCTGGCGCTGGACGCCCCTCAGCGCGAGTGGGCCTCCCCGGCGGCGGCGGTGGAGACTGTGCTCAACCACGAGAAGCACATCAGCCAGAGGATCAACGATTTGGTGAACCTTGCCAACGCCGAAAACGACCACGCCACCACCGTTGTTCTCCACTGGTACGTCAACGAGCAGGTGGAGGAGGAGGCGACCGCCGACACCCTCTACCACCAGGTAAAGATGCTCGAGGACAGCCCGCACGGACTGCTCATGCTCGACCGCGAGCTGGCGGGCAGGACGCTGGCCCCGGCTGACGAGCTGGGGCGTAAACGCAACGAGAGTTGAATGTTGAACGTTCAACGTTAAACGTTCCCTCCCACCCTCCCGTTACGTAAGAGGGCGCGCTGATCGGGCGTGCCACTTTTGCCATTGTTCGGATTCTCATCGCCAAAGGTACTGAGACTGGGGTCCGAACAATGTCAAGGGTGGCAACCTCGGGTGGCGCGTTAGGGAGAGGGGCACGCTGAAATCTACATGTCGAATCGATCGCGCTCACCCGGTGCCAGGCACCGTCGAAATCGAGTCGTAGTACGAGGTCGACACATCTGCGGCGGTGCCTGGCACCGACATGCAGTTCTCGATTTTTGAATTCCCGCCCCCCCTCCCATTCCCGGGTGGGTGGGGAAATTAAAAACTGAGAATTCAGAATTGAGAATTCCAATTCGCCGTGCATCCGAGAGACGGCCGCTCCACAACAGGGCCTTCCCAGTGGATCTACAACCGTAATTATCTCTATTCAATAGGTTTCCTGGACGGAACTTGATCCCTTATCAAATCTGTCACGGGGATGAGCGGTACAATCGAACTCGGTGAACGTGAAAATGTTAAGCCTAGGCACAATGACTGCGTGGCTGGGAGTCGTCACTGCGGGACTGCTATTGAGCGGACCGGCTTGGGCTGCGACCATCACTGTCAATACATCAAATCCCCCCGTCCCCGATGGCCTCTGTTCCTTCGGTGAAGCCGTGTGGAATGCTAACGAAGGGTCGAAGACATTCGACTGTGCCTCCGGTGACCCTGGGCTTGACATCATCGTCATGCCTCACGACCAGACCTTTACATTCTCAATCCCTCGGTTTCAGCCGTCACCCGGCTGGAACTTCTCCTTCCCGATCACCGACGACCTGATCGTCCTCGGGAACGGCTCGACGGTGCAGCCATCAGACGAGGCCGAAGATCCGTTCTTCGTCGAGGTCAAGGACTCGATCCACCTTGAGATCCACGACTTGAACCTCAGGAAATGGAGAGTTGCCGTAAGGTTCGTTGGATCCACTAGACCTACCCTGTCATTGAGAAACTGCAGATTCGTGGAGAATTTCTATGGCGTTTCTTGGGGGGAGGGTCAAGAGGTTGCGCAATCTCTGATTGCCGTTTCACAGCCAATCGCACAGGGGTGAGCCTCGGTGGGGACAGCGTCGAATTGACGAACTGCGAATTTTCGGAAAACTGGGAGGGGGCGATCATCGGGCGGACGGTGGCTCGGGTGACAGATTGCGCTTTCGTCAACAACGCGAGAGGGGTTCGGACGTTTGGTGCCGATGGCGGGGAAGGCACTCAACGGTTTACGAGGTGCACAATTTCGGAAAACTCCGAATACGGTCTTCAATTCGATGGCGGGAATCGCCCGACGTCCTCTTCGCTAGCCATCGAGGACAGCATTGTCGCGGACAATGAGGGCACGGGTATCCAGATCTATCCCGTGGGACACATGACTCCCGCACTCGAGATTCTTGTCCGTGGGTCGACGATCCATGGGAACATCGACGGCATAAGACTCGGAGGGAATGTTCGCGCCGAGATTGCGAACAGCACTCTGAGCGACAATAGATCCTCCGGGTTGCAGCTTTACGAATCGGGGCACGACCGGTTTCAGTCAGTGGTGGTGCGGCACAGCACAATTGCCAACAATGGCAAGGGGATTGGAATGCGGTGGGACCGGTCGGTCATGAACATCTCGATCGGCTCCAGCATCTTCAGCGGGAATTCGGGAGACTGCGATTTTCGCCTCGAACCCATATCAGAGGGCTTCAACCTCACCGATTACGATCCCCCGGGCCTTTTCCCAAGCACGTGCGATTTCGTCGATCTCAGCGATGAGTGGGTCGAGGATGCCATGCTGTCTGAGTTGGCTGACCACGGGGGGCCGACGCCGGTTCACATGCCATTGGAGGGCAGTCCGGTCATCGATATGGGAGGAGAGTGCTCGCGATCCGACCAGCGCCACTACCGACGGCCGGCAGACGGTGACGGTGACGGCGTGGCCTATTGCGACTGCGGCGCGGTTGAGGTGAACGGCGAGCCACCAATCTCACAACCGAATTGGCCGATGAGTGACCCCGACCGAGAGCCGGCATTTGAGTAGGGGGCAACCTGGCGACCCTCGTGGCAATCAGTTCCAGGGACTTTTCGGGATCACGCCGACTGTTCGTTCTGTGCCCCATGCGTTTTAGAGTTGGGACTTGACCCCGTGTCTGTTCTGTCCCTTGACCGTACCTGGCGGGCGTGGGAAGCCCCATACCTCATACGTCGTGGGGGTCGCTTCGATTCACTGAATTCGATGCGCCCATCTCCCAACCGCGCTCCCCGCGGTTAGCCCGCGGCCGGTGGCCGCGGTGACCCGTCACCGAGTCAGGTGGCCGTACGGCCGCTGATCCTACGCTCGGTTCGATTCGGGCCGCTTTCACCGCGCCCACGCCCAACCGCCTCCGCCGCAGGTAGCCACCCTCTGACGATATGTTGGTGACTCGTCGCAATCAACCGTGCAGACTGTTCGACTCTGGCACGCCGCAAAATCGATCAGAGACGGCACGCCCGCCCATCGCGCCCTCTCGTTCTCCGGGTGGGTGGATCTGAACTCTGTCTCTGGCCTCTGCCCCTGATCGCTGTCGCTGTCGCTGTCGGCTGTCCCGGTCGCTGGATTCGGTAACGATAACGGGCTCGGGCTCGGGCTCGGGTGGGTGGGGGACCTAGCCCCTAGCCCCAACGGCATGGGCGACGATGGCGCGAGCCACATCCTCGCCGGTGGCACGTTCGAGGTGGATGAAGCCAGGGGTCGGGTTCACCTCCAGAACCACCGGCGCAGCGCCGGGCAGCAGATCGACGCCGCAGTGTCCGAGTCCGAGGGCCGCCGCGGCCGAGATTGCCAGCCGCCTTTCCCCTTCTGACGGACGGTGCAACGTCACGTCGCCGCCACGCGCGGCGTTGGACCGCCATTCACCGGACGCGGCGGTGAAGGCGGCGGCAGCGACCACCCGGCCTCCGACGACCAACAACCGCAGGCTGGAATGACCGGCCGGATGGTATCGCTGCACCACGATCTCGTCGCCCAGCCGCCACAACGTATCCAGCACGGCCTCCAGCTGATCGCGGCCGTCGCACCTGATGACCCCAACCCCCATTCTCGATCGGCGCTGCTTGACCACCACCGGGTAACCGAGCCGGTTGTGGGCCACCTCGGCAAGAACCTCGGGATCGGACCCGGCCAGGGTTTCCGGAATCGGCAATCCGGAGATCCCCAGACGTCGGATGGTCAGCCAGTGGTCGCGGCCGGTGCGGATCGCCGCCGGCGGGTTGGGCGTGGCCACCCCGGCATCCACCGCCGTCTCGAGGGCCGCCAGCACGCTGGAAGGCCGCCAGTTGCCGACCCGGGCGATCACCGCCCCGGGAGGTTCCAGCAGCAGGTCGGTGCCGTCGTACAGCAGACGCGGAATCTCGCCGCGAACAGCGACCAATCGATTGGCGTCCGCCACCACGG
Source organism: uncultured Holophagae bacterium (assembly GCA_963797055.1). Taxonomy (GTDB): domain Bacteria; phylum Acidobacteriota; class Thermoanaerobaculia; order Thermoanaerobaculales; family Sulfomarinibacteraceae; genus FEB-10. The sequence goes on along the minus strand of CAWCOD010000009.1, from coordinate 352,970 downwards.
TTTCGACGCCCACGGCATCGGCCGCCTCGCGCAGTCGGCTGTTGGCCGGCACATCGGGCCGGGCCGTCAGAATCAGCAGTCGCACGGTTCCATGGTAGCGCAGGGGCGAGCCACTGAGCCATTGGCATGTGTCCATTTCCTCAACACCGCGTGCCGGCAGATGGAAAGAGTTGTATACTGGAAGGCGGTGATTCAAGGAAGTCTCGACCGCCTCCACCTGGGGGATTTGCTTCAGTGGCTCCAATTGGGCCGACTGAGCGGTCGGCTGACCCTCGTGGGCAGTCACAGCCGCCGGCATCTGGACTTCCTCGAGGGCCAGATCGTCTATGCGTCGTCGACGGTTCCCGCGGAGCGCCTCGGCAGCTGGCTCGCCGCCGAAGGCGTGCTGCCAGTCGGCCAACTGCGCGAACTGTTGTCGGTTTCGCTCCTCAGGCGCACCCTGTTCACCAGCCTTCTCGTGGACAAGGGGGGGTTCTCTCCCGATATCCTGAGGAACAGCCTGACCCGATTGGCCGAGACCATCACCAGCCGAGTGATGGCTACCGACAACGTCCGATTCGTGCTCGATCCCGACTACCCGGTCCGGCAGTTGCTCGGTCTGACCCTCCACGTCGAGCCCAATTCGCTGGTGCTCGAGGCGGCTCGCCGGACCGACGAGAACGGTCGAGACCTGCCGCCGGAAGAGGCATTTCCCACCGAGTTCTGCGGCGCGGAGTTCGACAACTTCTTCTGGGAATTGATCCGGGACGGAATCTCCGAGAACGACCGCGTCGACGGCGAGGAGATGGTCCGACTCCAGCAGCTCATCCGAGACATTCTCGGGGTTCTCGCGGACTGGCTGTCGTCGAGCCCCGGTCTGGTCCCGGTACCCGACCGACAGGCCAACCTGTTGAGTAGGCAGCTCGGCGGTCCGGACATGCCGGAGCTCACCGGACTTCCACATGCAGTGTGGAACCAGATGGTGCTGGCGTGCTGCATCCGTGGCCCCGGCCTCCAACCACCGGAGACCATGACCGAGCTCGCCCGGTCCGCCGCCGAACTCGGGCTCTGGGAAGAAATGCTCGCCGACGCGACCTGGCGGCGCCCGACCGCCGATCGCATCGACCAGCTGGTCGAGGGCGCCACCGTCTCCTGGTCGGAGGCTTCCACGGTGGCCGCGTCCCACGTCGGTGTCTCGCCCGACGCGGCGCGGCTGGCGGTCCATTTGGTGACCGTTCCCACCGATCTCGTCCTGTGGGTGCTTTCGACCCTGCCGGTCTCCCACCGGCGGCTCAAAAGCACCCTGGTACGCGAACTCCCTCGACGGCTCGGCCAGAGCCTCGCGCACATGGCTGATTTCCCGATGCCTTTCCGCCAGCTCTTCGACGGCACGGTGGTCACCCACCTCGGAGCCTGCCTCCATCTCGGCCGGGACAGCCTGCCCACGGCCCACGTGTGGCCGGCGACGGTTCCCGGCGATCGTCATCTGCTCACCGCCATGATGACCGAGAAGAAGCTGTCGGAGGCCACCGAGGCAGTCCGCGCATCCGCCGGCGATAGCGGCGCCCACGCGGCGGTGGGTTAACCCCCACCCGCCCGGAGAGAGCGGGCGCGATGGGCGGGCGTCATCATTCGAGCGCGTCGCGAACGCGCGGGCCGGTGCCAGGCACCGTCGAAATCGAATCGTAGTACGAGGTCGACACATCTGCGGCGGTGCCTGGCACCGACATGTGGTACCGACAGGCCGGAGGGGGCAACTTCTGGGAGCGCACGTTGTGGCTGCCGATCACTCACGGCGTGACCGGTCGCGAGAACCCCCGGTGACATCGACCCGTGCCGAACGGTCGGGGTGGATCGGCCGCAATGTTCTCTCCGGAACCGCCTTGGTCGAAGTCACGCCGATCACCGAGGCGATCGCCGCCTGGTAGCTGGGGTCGCCGGTGACCTGGTCGACGATGGAGGCATAGGGGAAGATCCGCGCGTCGTCGGGTCCGTCCACTAAATAAAAGACCAGGCTTCCGCCAGTCACCGCGGTGGGCAGCCTGTTCTGGACATGGCCGAAGGGTGGCACCTCGTACTCGTGGGTCGCGAGGATCTCTCCGACGCTGTCCTGGACGTCCACCCGGACCACCGTCCAGTCCAGGGACTGCGAGGCAATGCCGACGTTGCAGCGGAAGAACTGGCCGTCGTTGAGGATGCCCGCCGCATAGCCGAAGCTCGACCAGTCCACCGCCCGCCAGACATCCACGCCGGGGATCGTCTGGCCGAACTCGCCGCCGAAGCCCCAACCATCGATGGTATAGGTGCGCGACGTGACCAGGAACTGGCAATCCTCGATGGGGTCACAGGCAAGGGAGGTATCGGCATAGACCAGCATGGCGCCGGTGCCTCGGACGTCGAAGCCGTCCTCTCCGACCACGTCCCAGAAATTGAAGGTCTCCCAAGGGTAGAGCTCGATCAGAAAATAGTCGGCCTCCCAGTTCTCGGTGTCCGACGGCAGGAACTGGACCACGACCGGCAAATCGAAATCATGGGGATTGTGGAGCGACAGATCACTCATCCAGAAGGTGGCGCCGACGCCCGGTGTGTGCGCCGATGCCGCCACTACCCAATCCGCCGACAACTGGGCACCCGCCGGCGCACCCGCAAGGACAATCGCCAATGTCCAGATCAAGATCCGCATAACAACCTCCGGGCCATTTCTCTTGCATGGGCCGTGCCAGCACGGACCGCGACCACAGGCCGAAGGACCTGAGCCGATTGTCCTACTGAGATGACATGGTTGGTTGGTTCCGAGTTCCGAGTTACAGTTTCCGGGTTCCTGCGTTGCTTCGCGGCTTGTGACTCGATGCACCAGCGAGTGGTCGTCAGCGAGCCGTCCCCCTGTCCGGCCCGGTTTGCGCCAGGCCTGCGATCGCCATGGCAACGGCCACCTATCGCTGCCGACGGTGAGTTCGAGGTCTTCCACCTCCCGCCGGACCATGACTCAAAATCCTGCAGGCGGGACAAGGCGCTACAAAAGCGACTCATTCGGATCGATTCACCGACTTCAACGCGCCCATCTCCCAACTGCGCTCCCCGAGGGAGCCACCCCTGACACTGTTCGGGACTCGAGGATGTCAACAGCCTCGATGCAATCGCCCCGAAAGTGTCAGAAGTGGCACGCCCGCCCGTCGCGCCCTCCTCGCTCCGGGTGGGGGCGGGGGGTTCTTCGATCTTTGTTCTTCGATCGAGCCCTGGGTGGACGGCCGGGGCTGCTGACTGCCTCAACCTGGATATACTCGACACAGGAGGCACCCATGCGCATCTTCGGGGCCCTGCTCATCGTCGTTCTGCTCGCCATGGCCGCGGTGCTCTACCTGCAGCGTGAGGACACGGCGGCCAGCCTGAACGCTGTGTCCTCGGTGGCCACCGACCTCCGAGAAAACGGGGTTTCCAGCCGTGCCCTGGACCCCGAGATGGCCGCCAGGATGGTCGCCTCGCTTCAGGAACTTTTGGACCATCCCGAGGAGATCCCGAACCACGTCGAAGATCTCAAGACCGTAGCAGCCACCACCGCCGCCTGGGCCGATGCCGCCGCCTCGCCGTCGGCGGAGCTGCGGACCGCGGTGGCCCTGCGAAGTACCGCCGGCGACCTGCGGTCCTACGGCGTCCGAAAGTCCCAGATGTCGCTGTCATCCGCCAGACGCAACCTGGAGGCCGCGCGGGCCGCCCTCGCCGGTGAAGCCACCGGCACGGCGCCAACCGACGCCGTCCGCGATCGGCTCGAGAACCTGCAACGCGGTCAACAGGAGAGGTACCAGGACGTCGAGGAGGAGCTGAATCGGTAGTCCTCCACCCACCCGGGTCGGGGGGGGGCGCGATGGGCGGGCGTGCGGTTGACGAGAGTTGAACGTTGAACGTTAAACGTTGAACGTTCCCACCCTCCCTCCCGGATCATGAAAGGTCGCGATGATCGGGCGTGCCGACTCCAAGCCCATTGCGAACGCGCGGGCCGGTGCCAGGCACCGTCGAAATCGAATCGCAGCACCAGGTCGACACATCTGCGGCGGTGCCTGGCACCGACATGTGGTGCCCAACTGCGAGGGGTGGCAACCTGCCGGCGGCAGCGGTTGTGGCCGTGGCCGGGTGCGGCGGTCTTTCCGATCCTGAATGTGGGATCAGCGGCCACACGGCCACCCGCTGGTGACGGCTGGTCACCGCGGCCACCGGCCGCGAGTAACCTCGGGGAGCGCGGTTGGGAGATGGGCGCGATGAAATCAGCCAATCGAAGCGAAGGCGCGGGCCGGTGCCAGGCACCGTCGAAATCGAATCGGAGCACGAGATCGACACATCTGCGGCGGTGCCAGGCACCGACATGGTGTGCGGCAAATCGAGGCGCACAAAAACTCGACAAGCAGGCCTACGGTCACTCGCGGGCGACCGTGAGATCGAGGTCCTGCCAGAGGTCGGGCGGGATATTCGTCACCCGGACCGGGCCGGCGCCACATTGCTGCAGCGCCATCGCCACCAAACAGAGCCAGCGCTGCACCGCCCGGGTCCGCTCCACAGCCACCGTCTTCCACAGCCGGAGGGTGGTCTCACCGCGGTGGTGGGCCGCTACCGCCACCGGGTGGAGCGGGCGCGAAAACTCCACGACGACACCTTCCACCAGCATGGCGGCCTCATCCGCGCGCAACCAACAGGCGTCGGTCTTGAGCACCGCCCGACCCCAACGGTGTACCTCGGGCTCGAGGCTGACGGAACCGAGGTCGAGCAGACCCGAAAACACCAGGTGCGGCATCAGCCGCCCCCTTCGCAGATGCCGACAAAGGACAGCACCACCCGTCGGCGACGAGGCCTGAGGTCGCACTCCACCAGGACCACCTGTTGCCACGTCCCGAGCAGACAGCGGCCGGCTGATACCGGCACCGTCAGGGAAGGCCCGAGCATGGCCGCGCGGAGGTGCGAGAAGCCATTGCCGTCGCCCCATCTCCGATCATGGTGGTAGTCGCTTCCCGATGGCGCGATCCTCTCCAGAGCCTCGTCCAGATCCTGGACACACCCGGGCTCGAACTCGATGGTCGTGACCACTCCGGTGGAACCCGGTACAAAGACATTGACCAGACCGTCCCGACCGCCGACGCTCTCGACCCAGGACGCGAGGTCGTGGGTCAGGTCGAGCACGTGTCCGTGACCTTCCGTCGCCAATGCGAGTTCGCCGTGGACTGCGTTCATGGGCGCAGTATAGCCTCTCAGCCCTGACCTTCTTCGTCGTTCCCCTCCTTGAGAAGAGTGGACGCTGTGGGTGGTTTTGACATCGGGACAGGGGATCGGATCTGCGAACAGGAATCCGATACTCGATATCTTCTGAGGAGGAACGAATGAGCGACCGTCGGAACCGGGTGGGTGGAGGGGTCTTCGTTCTTCGTTCTCTGTTCTTCGATCGGGCTGGAACGGGTGGGGGCTTCGGCTCCATTTCTGCTAGGATGTCCGGCGTGCGACTGGCGAGCATGATCTCGGCATCGTTCGAGACCTTCCTTCCCTGTCTCTGTCTGCACTGCGGCGAGCCGGTGGCCGGCGATCGGGTGGGTCTCTGCGAGAGGTGCTGGACGACGGTCATCCCCCAGGCAGGACAGCCATGTCCAGGCTGTGGTGGACCCTCGGACGGAGACCTGCCGCTCTGCCTGAGCTGCGAGGCTTCGCCGCCTCCCCAGGCCGGAACGATCCTGTGGGGCGAGTACGACGGTGCGCTCCGAAGCGCCATCCTGGCCCTCAAGGGCCGCGGTCACGACGGGGTCTCGACGCCCCTCGCCCGCCGGCTGTCGGCCCGCATTGCCGCCGAGGGCTGGACCGAGACGGTGGACAGCATCACACATGTACCCTCCCACCCGACTCGTACCCTGCGTTTGGGCTGGTCGGCGGCGGCCTGTCTCGCCCATGACGTGGCGAGGGAACTCGGCCTGCCCAGCCAGCGGATGCTCCGTCGCCGGGGTCTGGCGCGCCAGACCGGACGCACTCGGGTGCAGCGCATAGCTATGCCCCGCCGTAGCTACTCGTGCCGGCGGCCGCTCGACGGACGCCACGTGTTGATCATCGACGACGTGGTCACGACAGGCACAACGTTGAGACGGGTCGCGGAGGTCCTCCTTTCCGCCGGTGCCGAGACCGTATTCTGCGCGGCCATGGCCGCGACCCCAGACGCCAGGAGAGTCACATGAGTCTGTTCGACAATCTCATCAAACACGGTATGCCGCTGGTGCCGAAACCCATCGTCGGTCGGGTCGCCAGCCGGTATGTGGCCGGGGAGAGTCTCGATGATGCCGTCCGCGCGATCCGCGACCTGAACAACGAGGGCGCCATGACCACCGTCGATGTGCTCGGCGAAGAGGTCACCGAGCGCTCCCGGGCCGAGGGCGCCGTTGCCGAGTACGTCCGGCTGCTCGACCGGATCGAGGCCGAGGGCCTGGACGCCAACATCTCCATCAAGCCAACCCTCGTTGGACTGAAGATCAATGAGGATCTGTGCTCGGAGATGGTCGAGATTCTGGTGGCGCACGCCGCCGGGCACTCCAACTTCGTTCGCATCGACATGGAGGACCACAGCTGTACCGACGGGACCCTGCGGGTCTACCGCAACACCCGCGTCAAGCACGAAAACGTGGGCGTGGTGCTCCAGGCCTACATGCGCCGTACCATTTCGGATATCACCGACCTGATGCCACTTACGCCCAACGTGAGAATCTGCAAGGGCATCTACCGGGAGCCGAGAACCATCGCCTGGAAAGACTTCGACACCATCCGATCCAACTTCACATTTGCCATGGAAAAGTTGTTGGAAGGCGGTTGCTACGTGGGGATCGCCACCCACGACGAACACCTGGTGTGGGCGGGCATGCGCGCCGTGGACCGGCTCGGTCTCCACCGGGACCAGTACGAGTTCCAGATGCTGTTGGGCGTCGACCCCGAACTTCGACGCATCATCCTCGACGCCGGGCACCGGCTTCGCGTCTACGTCCCTTACGGCCGCGACTGGTACCCGTACTCGATCCGGCGGCTGCGGGAGAACCCGACGGTGGCGCGCCACGTCATGCGGGCGATGGCCTCGCCCAGCTCCTAAAAAAATCTCCCGCCGTATTGAGACCGGCTTCGGGGGAGGGTATCCTGATCGGTGGAGGAAACTATGCCTGAACGCGTCAATGGGACAGCCGTTTTGATCCTCGTCATCGGTATCAGCCTGGTTGGATTTTTGGCATTGGCATCGACTCAGGCACGGGTGAGTGGAGTGGTCGTGGACTCCAATGGAGTCCCAATTCAGGGGGCCACGATCACCGTCACCTGCCCCGAGTCAGCGACGTACAAGAAGGTCCTTGAATCCGACGCCAGGGGACAATTCAAGATCCTGCTGTTGGATGCCACCAAATCCTATATCTTCGCCACCGAGGCCCCGGGTTACACCGGTGACGAGCGGGAGATCAAGGTCGGCGCCGGCACCATGGAGAACGAATTCACCTTCAGTCTCCAGTCCCAGCAGGAGACCGCAGAGGCGGAGCGTGACGCCATGTTCGAGCAGCCGGGCTACAAGGAGTACAAGGAGGGCCGCGAGCTCTTCAACGCCGGCGACTTCGACGGGGCCCGTGTGAAGTACGCGGAAGCAGTGGCCGCCGTCCCCGACATCGCACCGGCATGGGCCGGCCTGGCCGACATCGACTATCGCGCCGGTGACTACAGTTCGGCCATGGACAACGCCAAAAACTGTCTCGAATATGACGACGAGAACGCCAAGTGTCTCGCCATCGCCGCCAACTCGGCCAAGGAGTTGGGCGACACCAAGGCCGAGGCCCTCTACATGCACCGCTATCAGGAGGTGAATCCGGACGACCCGACCAGCCTCTTCAACCAGGCGGCGGAGTACCTCAACGCATTGGACGATGACAAGGCGAGACCGCTGTTGGAACAGTGCCTCGAGATCGATCCCGAGTTTCCCGCATGCCTCTTCGAGTACGGCATGGTGCTGCTCAGGACTGGCGATCTCGAAGGAGCCAAGAGCCAGCTCAACAGATACCTCGAAGTGGCGCCCGACGGCAAGGACGCCGTCGCCGCCAGCGAGACCGTGAAGTACCTGTGATCGATCCCTGCTGCGCCGCGAAATCGACGGCGAGCTGATGACCTCGCTGTGCATCGGTGTGGCCGGGGGCACCGGATCCGGCAAGACCACGGTGGCCGATGAGATCCTGCGCAGGGTGGGCGCGGATCGCATCGCCCACATCAACCAGGACCGCTATTACCGCGACCTCGCCGAACTCACCGACGGCGAGAGGATCCACCACAACTTCGACCACCCATCGGCTATCGAGGAGGACCTTCTGGTCGAACACGTGGGCCGGCTCAAGCGCGGTCGGTCGGCGGACCTGCCGGTCTATGATTTTTCGCGCCACCTCAGAACCACCGATGTGGAACACCTCGAACCGCGCCCCGTGATCCTGCTCGAGGGCATCCTGATCTTCGCCATCCCCAGCCTGCGCGAACTGCTCGACATCAAGATCTTTGTAGACACCGACGCCGATCTCCGCCTCATCCGCCGTCTCGAACGCGACATGCGCGAGCGCGGCCGCACCGTCGAAGGGGTCATCACCCAGTACCTGGCCACCGTCCGTCCCATGCACCTGGAGTTCGTCGAACCGTCAAAAAGGTGGGCCGATGTCATCATCCCCGAGGGCGGCTTCAACACCGTGGCACTGGATATGGTGATCAGCCGGATCCAGCAGCTCCTTGCCGAAGCCTGAGACCCGGGCGCCATATCCAAGTTCCGGGTTCCGAGTTCCGGGTTGGTGCTTCGGGTGGGCGCGGGAAACCCGCAAACGCGGAGCGAGACTACGCGATGGGCGGGCGTGCCGTCTGCCTGCGCATTCCGAACGCGCTCACCCGGTGCCAGGCACCGTCGAAATCGAAACGCAGCACCAGGTCGACACATCTGCGGCGGTGCCTGGCACCGACATGGAGATCGGAAGGCGAAGGGTGGCTCCCTCGGGGAGCGCAGTTGGAAGATGGGCGCGCCGAAATAAGCGAGTCGAACCATATACCCGGACCGGTGCCTGGCACCGACATGCGTCCTCCGACTATGAGCTGCGGTTCTGGGCAGCGGATCGACGGCGGCGGCGGCCCTGCCGCTCCTCCTCCTTGAACATGAATTTTATGGAGTGTTTGAAGAGCAGCAGATTGGGCGCATCGTTGCGGTTCAACTTGATGCACGTCTTGTCGTACCACTCGATCCAGCCTGTGAGTTCGGTGCCGTCGGTGAGCACCACCACCATCGGAGTGTGGCTCTGCATCTGTTTGATGTAATAAAAGTTTTCGGCGTTGGTCTGCTCCGCCGGGACCTGTTTTCTCCGCCCCGTAGTCCGTGCGGGGAACCGTTCCATCATCTCGGTCATCGACGGACGGATCAGTTTGCGGTCGGACATTGGTCCACTCCTGTGGTCGGCATGGCGCGAGGTCGGAAGCATGCAGCCGATTGGTTTGACCTTAGCCTACCAAACTCTCGCCAGGGTGTCAGGCGAATTCCGAGAATCAGCGATGGGGAGGGGCGCCGGTCAGCGCCGCCGTCTCTGGGGCGGCGGATACTGGTCTACCTCGTGGGCCAGACAGCACATGAGCCGACCACACATGCCGGAGATCTTGGCGGGGTTGAGTGTCAGATTCTGGCGTTTCGCCATCCGAACCGTGACCGAGTGGAACCGGTCCATAAAGGTGGCGCAGCACATACCGCGACCGCAGGGCCCGAGCCCGCCGGTGAGCTTGGCACCGTCCCGTACGCCCAGCGGTCTCATCTCCACCCGCCGACGATACCGCCGCCCGAGTTCACGGAGCAGGGGTCTGAAGTCGACCCTCTGTTCGGCGGTGAAGTAGATCACCGCTTTGCGGCCGGTGAGCGGCAGCCGCACCTTGAGCGGCCGCATCTCCAGGTCCAGTTCCTTGGTCCGACGAACCAGGTAGGCCATGATCTCGCGCTCGAGATGCTCCAGATCCTGCCGACGTTTCTCGTCCTCATCCGTGGCACGCCGAACGACGCGGCCGCCGCCACGTCTCGGATCGCGGATCACGGGTACGGTGAAGACCGAGGCGATACCGATGAACGGGCCGTCCGGTGTCTCCACCACGCAGCGGTCGTCGTGACGGAGCTCCAGCTGGCCCTTGCGACACGGCACAGGGGGCAGATCGGGATCGACGAACACCGGCACCCAGTCCTGATGTTGCGGCCACACCTCGGGTTCGATCCTGACCAGAGCCGATTCAACCATCGGTGGACTCCAGCTCGGCCAGGATCTCGCGCTCGGACGCCACCACCATGTCCGCTCCGGCGGCCCGGGCTCCCACCAGCGCCTCACCCACCTCAGGTCGCTGGGCAGCCACGATCTGGGCCGCAAAAAAGGCGGCATTTCGGGCCCCCGCGGTTCCCACCGCAAAGGTCGCCACCGGGACCCCGCCCGGCATCTGCACGGTGGACAGCAGCGCGTCCATGCCGTCCATCACCCCACCCGGCAGCGGGACCCCGAGCACTGGCCTGAGGGTCTGGGAGGCCACCACACCAGCGAGATGGGCCGCCATGCCGGCGGCGCAGATAAACGCCTGGCAGCCGTCGGCTTCCGCGGCGCGCACCAGGTCGACGGTCCGTTCCGGAGTACGGTGGGCCGAGCTGACGTGGACCCTGATCTCGAGATCGAGCGCACTCAACACATCCACCGCCGGCCGGAGGTATTTCCAGTCACTTGCCGAACCCATGAACAGCGCGACGTCAATCCGGCTCACCCCTGCCCCCTCCCAACTTTGCAAGCGTGTCGGCACCGATGTCCGTTCTAAAGTGTTTGCCGTCGAACTGCACCGCATCGACGCCGCGGTAGGCCAGATCGATGGCGTCGGCGAGATCCCCGCCGCGGGCGCAGACCGTCAGCACTCGTCCACCTCCGGTGACCAGGCGACCGTCGACCACCTTGGTGCCGGAGTGATAGATGGTGACCCCGGACAGGGCCAAAGCGTCGTCTATTCCGGTGATCTCGTCGCCCTTGCGCGGGGCTCCGGGATAACCCGCCGAGGCCAGGACAACACCCAGCACAGCCTCTCGACGCCATTTGAGCTGCGATGTGCGCAGCCGGCCATCTGCGGCGTCTCGGGCCACACCGGCAAAATTGTCGTCCAACCGGAGCAGAATCGCCTGGGTCTCGGGATCGCCGAACCGGCAGTTGAACTCGAGCACCATCGGTCCCCGCTCGGTCATCATCAGTCCCACATAGAGCACACCGCGGTACTCCCGACCCTCGGCGGCCATGCCATCGATGGTCGGCCGGACGATCTCGTCAAGGATGTGCCGGCTGGTCCCTGGAGGGAGGACCAGGGCAGGGCAATGGGCTCCCATGCCTCCGGTGTTGGGACCCTGGTCGCCGTCGAGCGCGCGCTTGTAGTCGTGCGATGTCGCCACAGGCACCACGTTTGTGCCGTCCGACATCACCATGTATGAGACCTCGGTGCCCTCCAGACACTCCTCCACCAGAACGCGATCGCCGCTGTCTCCGAATCGCCGACTTTCGAAGAACGCATCGATGGCCGCGGCGAGGTCCTTCTCGTCGCGGACGATCAGGACTCCCTTGCCGGCGGCGAGACCGTCGGCCTTCATCACCACCGGAAATCCACGCTCTTGGACCGCCCGGGCGGCCTCATCGGCACTGCGTACGATCTCGGCATCAGCGGTGGGGATGGCGTGGCGCCAACAAAACTCCTTGGCGAAGACCTTGCTCGCCTCGAGTTCGGCGGCCTGCCGTCTGGGTCCGAAGATCCGCATCCCGCGGCGCCCGAATTCATCGGCGATTCCCAGGGCAAGCGGAAGCTCCGGACCGACCACGGTGAGGTCGACCCTGAGCTCGGCTGCCGCATCGGCGACGGCTGGAAGGTCATCAGGCGCCAAGGAAATAAGATCGGCCGCCTGGGCGATGCCGGGGTTTCCGGGCGCCGCGTAGATTTCTCCCACTCCGGGCGATCGGCGGAGGGCGTGCACGATGGCGTGCTCCCGTCCTCCCGAGCCCAAAACCAGAACCTTCACAGACCCACCTTTCACCCGCGGCAGCACGGGTTTCCACCGGCCAGGAGGGAAGACCGCGTCTCCCCCGTTCCCGCATCACGACATTGTACCGCACGGAACAAGGACGGCCCACCCGGGCGTGTCTCATGAGCACGGTGGATTCTCCTCTCCGGCGGTGACTGGAGCCTTGGTGCGTGGTAGTCTTCGGCCGCCTCCGCGGGCGGCGGATGTCGCGACTGCGGAGAACCACACGGGGAGAAAAGCCAGCCTATGTCCAAGAACGTCTACCTCACCACCACCGGACCGGCCGCGGGCAAGAGCGCCATTGTTCTCGGCCTGATGGCGTTGCTCGACCGCGAAATCCACAAAGTCGGGTTTTTTCGGCCCATCGGCCGCCTGGGCGGCGACGAGGCCGGTCTCGACCCCAACGCAGAGCTGATCTGCTCCACCTTCGACATCAGCTGCGACCCCAAGGCCATGGTCGGACTCACCGACCGCGAGGCCACCGACCTGATCACCTCCGGTCACGAAGACGAAGCCCTCGAGAGGATTCTCGAGGCCTACAAGGCCTACGAGAAGAACTTCGACTTCGTGCTCATCGAGGGCACCAACTTCCAGGGTCCGACGGTGGCCTTCGAATTCGACGTCAACGCCGACATCGCCCGAACCCTGGGGGCGCCCATTCTCCTGGTGGTGAGTGGCCGCGGGCGCACGCCCGGAGAGATCGTGGACACCACAACCTTGAGCAAGGAGCGATTCGACGAACTCGGCGTTGATCTTCTCGGCGTCATCGTCAATCGCGCCGATCCCGGCCGGTTGGAAGATCTCACGACCACTCTCGGGGATCACTTTCAAGAGACCGGCATCCCCTTTGCCGGGGCCATTCCCGAGGACCAGATCCTGGCCAAGCCGAGGATGGACGAAGTCGCCACCGTGCTCGGCGCCGAAGTGCTCTACGGAGAGCGCTATCTGGACAATCTCGTCTTCAGTTTCAAGCTTGCGTCCATGCGGCTCGGGGCGCTCCTCGAAAGACTCGAACCCGGTTCCCTGGTGATCACCTCCGGTGACAGGACGGACATCCTGCTCGGTCTGATGGCATCCCAGATGTCCTCGGCGACCCCCAGTCTGGCCGGCATTCTGCTGTCCAGCGGGTTGCGTCCATCGGAGACCGTCGATCGCGTGATCGGTGGCCTACGTGAAGCTCAGCTTCCCGTGCTGCTGGTGGACAGCGGCACCTACCAGACCGCCATTGACGTCGACCGCGTCGCTTCGGTCATCACGCCCAAGAGCTACCGCAAGATCGAGACCGCTCGGATCCTGTTCGAGGAGCACATCGACGCTGATGTCCTCCGTTCTGGATTCACCGCCGTACGGAGCGAGAGGATGACGCCCCAGCTCTTTCTCCACAACCTGATCGAAAAGGCGCGTACGGATCGGCGGCGGATCGTCCTACCCGAAGGCACTGAAGATCGGATTCTGAGGGCGGTGGACGCGCTGCAGCGCCGCAACGTGGCCGATCTGACCCTGCTCGGCGACGTGGAGGAGATCAGGGACCGGGCGGCCAAGTTGATGGTGGATCTCGAGGGCGTTGAGCTCATCGACCCCACCACGGCCGACCAGCTCGACACCTACGCCGCCGCCTACCACGAGCTCCGCCAACACAAGGGGGTCGCTTTGGAGGCCGCGCGCGAGGTCATGCAGGACGCAACCTATTTCGGAACCATGATGGTCCACTCGGGCGACGCCGACGGCATGGTCTCGGGCTCGGTCAACACCACCGCCCACACCGTCCGACCGGCCTTCGAGTTCATCAAGACCGGTGAGGGTTTCTCTTTGGTGTCCAGTGTCTTCTTCATGTGCCTGCCCGACCGGGTTCTGGTCTACGGTGACTGCGCGGTGAACCCCAACCCCACCGCCGAGCAACTGGCGGAGATCGCCATAGCTTCCGCCGGCACCGCGGCGGCATTCGGAATCGAGCCCCGGGTGGCCATGCTGTCCTACGCCACCGGCAGCTCCGGCACCGGCGAGGACGTGGACCGGGTTCGCACAGCCACCGAAATCGCCCGTGAGCGGCGACCCGATCTGGCCATCGATGGTCCGCTGCAGTACGACGCTGCGGTGGACGCCGGTGTGGCCCGCACCAAGCTGCCCGATTCTTCGGTGGCCGGCCGGGCGACGGTGTTTATCTTCCCGGACCTCAACACCGGCAACAACACCTACAAGGCGGTGCAGCGGTCGGCCGGCGCCATCGCCGTGGGCCCGGTGCTCCAGGGCCTCAGGAAGCCGGTCAACGACCTCAGCCGCGGCTGCACAGTGCCCGACATCATCAACACCGTGGCGATCACCGCGATCCAGGCCCAGGCTACGACTGAAGGGGAGTAGGCTCCCGCCCCCTCTTCGGAGAATACGTCTCACCCTCCACCGGTTTCCCCTTTGGGAGGCCGCACATGAAGATCGCATCCGACATCACCCGTCTGATGGGCAATACCCCGTTGGTTCAACTCAACCGGATGGCAGTCGGTCTGCCGGCCACCGTCGTCGCCAAGCTGGAGTTCTTCAACCCCGGTCACTCGGTGAAGGACCGCATCGGGGTCGCCATGATCGACGCTCTCGAAGCGAGTGGAGAGCTGACTCCAGGCACTTCCACCATCCTCGAGCCCACATCGGGCAACACCGGAATCGCGCTCGCAATGGTGGCGGCGGCCCGAGGCTATCGCTGCGTACTCACCATGCCCGATTCCATGTCCCTGGAGCGCCGCCGAGTGCTGCGCCTCTTGGGTGCCGAGATTCATCTGACACCGGCGGTGGACGGCATGCGCGGTGCGTCAGCTCGGGCTGAGGAGTTGTTGGAGGAAATCCCCAACGCCGTCATTCCCGGGCAGTTCTACAACCCCGCCAACCCCCAGATCCACCAGACCACCACGGCGCTGGAGCTGTGGCAGGACACCGACGGCAAGATGGCGGTGTTTGTAGCCGGCGTCGGCACCGGCGGCACCCTGACCGGCGTCGGTCGCTTCTGGAAGGCGAGAAAGCCCGGTGTCCGC
Source organism: uncultured Holophagae bacterium (assembly GCA_963797055.1). GTDB lineage: Bacteria > Acidobacteriota > Thermoanaerobaculia > Thermoanaerobaculales > Sulfomarinibacteraceae > FEB-10. The sequence goes on along the minus strand of CAWCOD010000009.1, from coordinate 337,895 downwards.
ATCGTCGCGGTGGAACCTGCCGACTCGCCGGTGATTTCCGGCGGCGAACCCGGCAGCCACAAGATCCAGGGCATCGGCGCCGGCTTTATCCCCGACAACCTGGATACGTCGGTGGTGGACGAGTCGGTGAGCGTCACCAACGACGAGGCCTTTACCACCGCCCGTCGTATGGCCCGCGAAGAGGGCATTCTGGCCGGAATCTCCTCGGGCGCCGCCTGCGCCGCTGCGCTCAAGGTTGCCGCGCGGCCGGAGTTTGAGGGCCAGCTCGTGGTCTTCATCGTGCCGTCCACCTCGGAGCGGTACATCTCGACGGATCTGTTTGCGAATTTGGAAGACTGAGGATCCCCCGCCCTCGTGACGAAACCCGGTGAGAAGTGCGGGCTATGGGGCTATGAGTTGTGGCTGCGCGGCAAACGCACGTTGAGATTCCGCGGATCCACCTCGAGGGAAACCGGGAGATTCCCGATGGGATCACCGTCAACCTGGTAGGGAATTCGGCAATCGCCGGGAATCGGCTCGATGGTGACCTGATCACAGCCGAATCGGATGACGTCCCGCCGCTTGACATGCCGGCCAAGAGGGATGCCGAGGGCAAAGCCAACAGCAGCAGCCCGGCCGGTCCCCTGATGGACAACGACCTCGAAGGCCGGCGCGAAGGGATCGGCGTCAGGGGTCGCCCGGTAGGGTCCCCCAAAGCACCTGGAGTTCCCGACAATCACCCAACCGCCGTCCACACTCTTCTCACCCGACCGCACGCGGAGCCGGGGTAGCGGACGTCCGCTGACCAGCTCGCGAATCGCCTGCACCGCGATCCCCGTCTTGCCCTTGTAGTTCCCGGTGCGTCGGTCGATCGCATCGCTGACCACCACCGAATCGGGGCCGCAGGAAAGCATGAGAAGTACCAGATCGTCACCATCGGACGCCCCCACCCGCATGGCGCGATCGGCCCCTTCCAACAAGGCCTCCAGGGCCCTGGGAGCCGGTCTCGGGATGCCGAACTCGTAGGCCAGAACCGACGTGGTGCCACCCGGGAGCACACCCAGGGAACTATGGCTGCCCAACAGCCCTCGAGCCACCTCGTTGTAGGTTCCGTCACCGCCCCAGGCAAGCACCAGCGGTCGGCCCTCACGGACCGCCTTTCGGGCCAACTCCTCGCCGTGTCCTCTCCGCTCGGTGAGCCAAAACTCCAACTCCACACCGAGCCTGAGGGCCGCAGAATCGAGCTCGGGACGAAGCCGCAACAACCGTCCGCCGCCGGCCGTTGGATTGAGGATCACCGGAATCGCGGTCAACTGGGGTCCTCGAAGAGCTGGCGGTCGGCTCCCGGAGCGTGCAGGCCGAGGTGGCGGTAGGCGGCGGCGGTGACCGCCCTTCCGCGAGGAGTCCGTTGCAGCATGCCGATCTGCAACAGGTAGGGCTCGTGGATGTCCTCGAGGGTGCCGCGGTCCTCGCCGATGGACGCGGCCAGTGCTTTCAACCCCACCGGCCCGCCGCCATAGATCTCGATAATGGTGGTCAGAACCCTTCGATCGAGGTTGTCCAAGCCGTAACCGTCCACCTCCATCTGCTCGAGCCCGTATCGAGTCGCCTCGAGCGTCACCGAGTCGCTGCCCAGGTGATGGGCGAAGTCGCGCACCCGCCGCAGGAGCCGGTTCGCGATCCTGGGAGTGCCCCTCGCCCTCTGGGCCAATTCAGAGGCGGCATCGCTGTCAACCTCGATGCCGAGGATCCGGGCGGACCGCAGGACGATGGCTCCGAGGTCGTCCTTCGGGTAGAAGTCGAGCCGATGGACGATGCCGAACCGGTCCCGGAGGGGTGCGGTCAGCAACCCGGTGCGGGTCGTCGCCCCCACCAGCGTGAACCGCGGCAGGGTCAGCCGCACGCTTCGAGCCGCCGGACCCTGCCCGATCACCAGATCGAGCTCGTAGTCCTCCATCGCGGGATAGAGGATCTCCTCCACCGCCGCCGGGAGGCGGTGGATCTCATCGATGAACAGCACGTCGCCGGCCTGCAGATTGGTCAGCATGGCGGCCAGATCACCGGCCCGTTCGAGCACCGGGCCCGCAGTCACGTGGAGTTCGGACCCCATCTCACCAGCGATGATGTGGGCGAGGGTTGTCTTGCCGAGGCCCGGGGGTCCAAAGAGCAGGACATGGTCGAGGGCTTCTGAGCGATCCCTGGCCGCCGAAATGAAGACCCCGAGGTTTGCCTTCATGCGCAGCTGACCCACAAATTCATCGAGACTCCGCGGCCGAAGCGACTCCTCGAAGCCGATCTCCTCGGGCTGCACCCCTCCGTCGAGGACTTCGCTCTCCATGCCCGAACCATACCACCACCCCGCCCTCCCATCCCATTGCGACCTGGGCACTACGAATTCGCGTCTCAGCCCCTCGGCACAAAGGATCTCAGACGATCAGGCGGATTGAATCCGTAATCCGTAATTCGCAATGAGTTGGGAAAGGGTCAGCGCGTCAGGCGCTGCAGGGCGAGGCGGAGGATCTCGGTGATGACCTGCTCAGACCCATCGCCGAGGACACCGTCAACGGCCCGCCGTGCCTCCCGCTGGGGATAGCCCAGGTTGACCAGCGCCGACACGGCATCGGCTCGTTGGTCCCCGGCGCCCGCCGACACCTCGTCGAGCTGACCCTTGAGCTCGAGCACAATTCTCTGCGCGGTCTTTTTGCCGACGCCGGGGGTCTTCTGAAGCCGAGCCACGTCCGAGTCCTGGATGGCCTCGGCCAGCTCGGCCGTGGTCAGACCGGACAGCACCGCCAGCGCCGTTCGCGGGCCGACACCCGCCACCCCGATCAGCCGGTCAAAGGCATCGAGTTCGGACGGTTCGGGAAAACCGTAGAGCTCGATGGCATCGTCCTTGAGCCGGGTGCGGATCCAGAGCGCGGCATCGTCCTTACCCGACAACTGCTGAAACGCACGCAGCGTGATGGACACCAGGTACCCGACACCCCCGGCAGAGATCAGCACCGTCCCCGGATCCACCAGCTGGAGGTGTCCTTCGAGGCGGCCGATCATTTGCTGACGTCAGCCACGTGGAGCGAATCGCTCCATCAACTGATTGTCGACCTCGACAACGGTGTCGGCGCGCCGCTCGGCAATCATGGACTGGAGCAACTGTTGGGCGCGTTGGGCGGTCAACCGTGCCCGCACGGTCTCCCCCTCCTCGGCGATCTCCTCGGCACCCACCAGGCTCAGGGTATCGACTTTCGCAACCACCACTCCCCGGTCGCCGAGCTGTACCGGACCCAGGATTTCACCCACATCTGCGGTGAAGACCACGGCGTCCACCGCGGGTGCCGGTCCGATGGCGGCCACGGCGGTGCCCCGTCGGTAGCCCGGGACCTCCACAAGGGTGGTTCCGAACTCCTCGGCCAACTGCTCCACGTCTCCACCGTCACGCCACTGCTGGGCGAGACCGGTGGCCACGCCCACCGCAAGCCCCGACGCCTTGAGTTTGCGGACCTCTTGCTCCACAGCCGGCCGGACCTCTTCGAACGTCGGCACGCCCTCGGGCTGCACTTCGGCCAACTGCCAGACGATCCAGCCGCGCGGAATGGGCATCGGGCCGCCCACATGGCCGACCTCGACCCCGAAAGCCTCCTCCGAGAACTCTGCGCCGCCGCCGGTGCCCGGAATGGCCTGACCAGATTCGAAGGCGGGGCTGACATTCAACACAACCGCCTCATCCTCGTCGGCGATGGCCTGCCACGTCTCGTCGGACGCGGGTTCTTCAGCGGCGATCCGCCGCATGAGGGCTGCCGCCCGAATCTCGGCCTCGGCCGCAGCGCGGCCCTCGAGCACGCGGAACTTCACCTGATCCGCAATCTCGTCAAATGGCTGCTGTTGTTCCGGTTTGAAGCCCTCGACCTTGATGATGTGGATTCCGAACTGACTTTCCACCGGGCCGATGATCTCGCCCGGCTTGGCATTGAAGACTGCGGTCTCGAACTCATTCACCATCTCGCCCCGGCCAAACCAGCCCAGGTCACCGCCATTGTCCTTTGAACCCGGATCCTCGGAGTATTTGGCGGCCAGTTCACCAAAGTCGCCGCCGGCCTGCGCGATCTTGAGCACTCCATCGATCTTCAGTTCGACCTCGGCGCGTTGCTGCTGGGTCGCGGATGGGGGCAGCCGGAACAGGATGTGGCGCGCATTGGCCTGCTCCCCAACCACGAAATCTTCCACATGTTCGTCGTAGTAGGTGCGCAGCTCGTCGTCCGTGACCGGCATGGTCCGCCGCAGCCGGGAGGTCTCCACCACGAGGTAGCGAATCACCCGCTGCTCGACGCGACGATAGTCCTCCAAATTATCCTCAAAGTAGGCCATCAAGTCATCGTCGGTCACCGTGACGTCGTTGAGGAAACGCTCGTAACGAATATGGAAAACCGAAAGATCGGCCGTCTCGCGCTGTCGACGCAGATCTTCCAACACCTCGTCGTCGCCCACGTACACGCCCCGATGAACCAGGGCGTTCAACTTGCCGATGAGGAGATCCTCCTCGAAGTTCTTCTCGAACTCCTGCGGGCCCATCTGGAAGTAGGATCGGATCATCCGTTCATAGGTCTCCTGGCCGACAAAGACACCATTCGAGTTCAAGAACATGGGCGTCGCCAAAATCGCTTCCTGCAGCTCCTCGTCCGACACCACGAGACCGGCCGCGGCCGCCTCCTCGAGGTGAAGCTCGCGATCGATGAAGTACGCCACCGTCTGCCCTGCCAGATCGACCTGGCCACGGAGCTGATTCCATTGATCTCCAAATTGGCGCTGGAAACGTTCATTCATCCGGCGCAGCTCTCCAATGAACTCCGCCTCGGAGACGTCGCGGTCGCCGATACGCACAGCCGACCGTCCACCGCCACCGCCGCCGGCGCGACCGGAACCCCAGTCCACGAAGACCAGAAGTACAAATACAAACACCACACCCCAGAGGACGAACTTGAGGTGCCTCAGATTGTCACGCAGCCATTTCAACGCCATGATCCCGCCTCCCGGCTCAGAGTGGCGAAGTGTAGCGAAGCGGTGGTCTTGACGCAACCGGCTCCGGCTGCTTGCCGCTTGATTACGAGCATGTTACGTTTCCATTTGGAGGGATAGATCGGGTGGCACGGGGCTTGCAGCTTGATTGGGTATTTGTGCGGGTCAACACGGTCCGACGCATCGCGATTGTGTTGGCCCTTGTGGCCGTTGTCGCTGTGGTCGTGGCGCTTGGTCTCAGATACCTGAATCCCGAGCCCGACGAGAGTGCACGGCGCGCCATCGAGCGAGCCGAACAGCTCCGAGAACAGGTCGTGGCCCTAGAACTTCCGGAGAGCTGGCGCGACAATCTGGCCAACGCCGAACGCGCGCTGGACGGTGCCAACACATCCTTCTCGGAGCAGCGCTGGTCGGAGGCCAAGCTACAGGCCGAAGACGCCGGCAGCCGATACGAGGCCATGCTCGGCGTCGGGCGCAGTCAGATCGGCGGAGCGGGGCACTTCTACAGCATCGACGGACGCGTTCAAGTCCAGCGGCCGGGCAAGGCCGACTGGCAGTCGGCGCAGAACCGGATGCCGGTCTTCAACGGTGACTTCGTCCGTACCGGCCGCGATGGGTCGGCCGAGATTCTCTTCGAGGACGGCAGTCTGTACCGCATCGGACCTGATTCGCTGCTCGAGATCCACCATCGCACCGCGAATCTGGACGCCGCCGGAGCCGTCAAGATGGTCGTCGGACGAATCAACGTCTACACCTCGGACAATCCCTCCACTGTGTCCACCGACTCCGCCGACACCGAGATCGGCAGCGACAGTCGGGTGGCCGTCGGGGTGAACGAGGACGACCGAAGAACCACCGTTGCCACCTTCAAGGGCCGCGCCCTGGTGCGCAACCTCCGGGGCATCGAAATGACCCTGAAGGACCGCGAGCAGGTCGCGGCTTCCACCGACGGCACGTTCTCCAAGAAGTACCGGATTCCGGATCCGCCGTTGCAGGTGGACCCGCACAACAACGCCGGTTTTGATCTCGTAGGTCAGCGCATCATCGCTCTCAGCTGGCGGCGACCGACGCCGCGCAGCGCGGTGCACCTTCAGGTGAGCCGGTCCCACCGATTCGTCGCTGAAGAAACCGACGTCGACGCACCGGGGCTCCGCAAGGACGGCGCCCGGCTCGAGGCCCTGGAGGCCGGAACCTACTTCTGGCGTGTGGCCACGGTGGGCGCCGAGGATCTGCGCTCGGAGTGGAGTTCCGTACGCCGTTTCCGGATTTTCTCGTCCGACCACCAGAGCCTGCTCCAGGACATGGTCCCGCCGGCTTTGGAGGTCTTCCCGCCACATCAGTTGGGTAATATGTTCATTGTCACAGGACGGACCGAACTGGGAGCCACCGTGACCATCAACGGCGAGGTCGTCAAGCTCGATAGCACAGGACGATTCCGCAAAACGGTGGAGGTCATCCAAGATGGCTGGAATCACCTGATCATCCAGGCGGAGGATCCCTCCGGCAATGTCACCGAACGGCGCGAACGCGTCCACGTGGAGGTCTATTGATGCACCTTTCCAGCCTGCTCGGGCTGTTTTCCTCCGATCTCGCCATCGATCTGGGCACGGCCAACACCCTGGTCTTCATACGGGGCAAGGGAATCGCGGTGGTGGAGCCGTCCATCGTCGCCGTCAACCGCAACACCAACCGAGTCGAAGCGGTGGGCGCCAAGGCGAAGGACATGCTCGGCAAGACACCAAGCAACATCCAGGCCATCCGGCCCATGAAGGACGGCGTGATAGCCGACTTCGAGGTGACGGAGAAGATGCTGGAGCACTTCATCAAGAAGGCCCATGGTCGGTCTTTTTTGGTCCGGCCCAGGATCGTCATATCGGTCCCGTCGGAGATCACCCAGGTGGAGAAGCGGGCCGTGAAGGACACCGCGCTGAAGGCGGGGGCCAGCGAGGTCTACCTGATCGAACAGGCCATGGCGGCGGCCATCGGCGCCGGCCTTCCCATCACGGAGCCGTCGGGCAACATGATCGTGGACATCGGTGGTGGGACATCCGACGTGGCGGTGATCTCGCTCGCCGGCGTGGTCTACTCGCGGTCGGTGCGGGTCGCCGGCAACGAGATGGACGAGGCGATCATTCAGTACCTCAAGAAAAAGTACAACCTGCTGCTCGGCGAGCGCACCGCCGAGTTGATCAAGATGGAAATCGGCTCGGCCTACCCCCTCGACGAGCCGCTGACCCTCGAGGTCAAGGGACGAGATCTGGTGGAGGGCATCCCGAAAAACCTCACCATCACCGACGAGGAGATTCGCGAGGCGCTCACCGAGATCGTCGCCACCATCGTCGATGCGGTACGAAACGCCCTTGAAAGGACACCCCCCGAACTGTCCGCGGACATCATGGACAAGGGCATCATTCTCGCCGGCGGCGGCTCGCTGCTCAAAAACCTCGACAAGCGACTCCGGGAAGAAACCGGTCTGCCGGTGGCCCATTGCGAGGAACCTGGATCGGCTGTGGTCCGCGGCACAGGCATGATGCTGACCAACATCGACCTGCTGCGAAAGATCGCCATTGACTAGGCAACAGCGGGCAGGGAGCTGGGGGCGGTCCCCCCACGCCCCGGGAAGGCGATGGAACTGCGGCTTGCTCCCCGCTCCCTACTCCCTGGACCGAGCGGGTATCATGACCCTGTGACGACCCACCGAACTCTGACTCCTCATGACGCCGTGGTTCCACCGAGATGACCGACAGTCGGCTCTTCCTCGTGCGCATCACGCTCATCTGGCTGCTTCTGGAACTCCTCGCAGCCACCCAGGTACGGACTCCGGACGGCTCGCCGGTTGCCTGGCGGTGGATTCGAACCGGAGTGGCCCCGTTGGTCAACAGCTCGAGCAGGATCGGTTCGTCCATCGGGCATTTCATGGACAACATCGGCGCCACCAGCCGGATGTTGGTGGAAAGTCATCGGATGCGTCTCGAGTTGGAAGAGCTTCGGGCCCGAAATCTCACCCTCGAGGAAGACCTGGTGTCGCTGCGTGAAGCATCCGTGCTGCTCGATGAAGTGGTCCTCTTCGAAGAACAGGCCATCGTCGGCCGCTGCGTCTTTCGTGACCCGGCCCGGGGTCGAATGGAGATCGTGGTGAACACACCATCCGAGATCCACCTCGATACGCCGGTGCTCACCGGCAGCGGTCTGGTCGGGCGGGTGGTCCAGTCCAGGGGCCAGAGATCGTGGGTCGAGGTTCTGACTCACCCCGCCGCCGCGGCGGCCGTCCAGACGGTCGAAGGGTCGCTCCACGCGCTGGCCACCGGAACCGGACGGAGCGACCAGCTCGAGATCCTCTTTGTTCCCCGTTCCGCGGAAATTCTCCAGGGAACCGTACTGGTGACCAGCGGGGCCGACGGCATCTATCCACCGGGGATTCCCGTGGCGTCGGTGGCGAGCGTGCGGGAGACCGACGCCGCCTTCCTCGAGGTTCGAGCCTCCCCGACCGCCGATCTCACGACGATGAGGGTAGTGCTGCTACTGCCCGCCATTTCTCATGGCCCTCGGCCGCCGGTCACGCCATGAGAAACGCACTCCTGATTGTCCTGACCCTGGTTCTTCAACGCGCCATGTGCGCGCCTGGTGGGCCGGGGTGGGCGAGCTTCGTGTTGCTGCCCATGGCATGGCTGGCGGGATCGGCGGCGCTGGAGACGGGACGCCGATGGGTCTGGACCGCTCTCGTCATCGGTCTTGCGTGGGACCTCCTGCTGGAACCCGTCATCGGCCCCGGCGGCATCGCCTGGAGCGCGGCCGCGGTGTTGATCCATCAGCTGGCGAGCATCATCGCCGATCGCTCCCCCAAGGCATGGTTCGCCTTTGGAGCCGTGGGAGCGTCGGCGGTGACCGTGTTCCACCGGCTCGCCCTGCTGCCGTTGGGGGTCAGCGAATCATGGCGTTGGATCGATCTCGGCGCCACCGTGCTGGCCACCGCGTTGTGGTGCGGACTCGTGGGCTGGATTCTGTCCCTCGGTCTCACCGGCAGATGGCAGGCCTACCGAGCTCGGAAGCTCCGTTAATGATGGAAATTCGCGAGGACCTGGCTTCCCAGAAACGGCGGATCGCCATCGCCCTTGCGGCCGTGGTCCTGGCCTTCGGCGGCATCCAGCTCCGACTGGGTCAGCTGCAGCTGGTCGAGGGCAGCGCCTGGCGCAGGCTCGCCGAGAACAACCGCCTGCGCCGCATCCCGCTGATGAGCCCTCGCGGCCGAATCTACGACCGCCGGGGGGTCGTCCTAGCGAACAACGTCCCGACCTGGGATCTCCTCCTGTTCCCGGACGAAGCGCGGGACGTGGACCGGACGATCCTCTTCCTGGCGCAGATGGGTATCGCCGATGCCACGGAGCTCCACCAACGGATGGCCGACCGGCGACTGGCCAGACTGGCTCCGCTGGTGATCGCCGACGATCTCGACTGGCAGCAGGTAGCGCGTATCAGATCCCGTCAGAGCGACCATCCGGAGCTCGCCGTGGTCAGCGGCTTCCGCCGTCACTATCCCCTGGCCGATATCACCGCCCACGTGGTCGGCCACCTCCGCATGATCAGCCGCAGGGAACTCAAACAAACTCCGGAGCTCGACCAGAACACCCTGGTCGGCGCCAACGGCGTCGAGGCGCTATGGAACCACTTCCTCTCCGGGTCTGACGGTGAACGCTTCGTCGTGGTTTCGGCGGTCGGCCGGCAGATCGGCGTCGTCCGAGAACGGCCGGCGGAGGCCGGGCGCGACCTCGGAACGACCCTCGACTCTGATCTCCAACAGATTGCCGCGGCGGCCCTCGGCGAGGAGACCGGCACGGTGGTGGCCCTCGACCCCGTCAGCGGCGCCATCCGCGTCCTGTACTCCTCACCGAGTTTCGACCCGGGCCTCTTTGCGGGACGACTGTCACGGACCCAGTGGCAGGAGCTGAGTTCAGACCCAGAGCATCCCCTCCAGGATCGGTCTCTCCAGGGGGTCTATCCACCGGGTTCCACCATCAAGCCGTTCTTCACGATGGCCGGTTTGGCCGAAGGAGAGATCGAGGCCGACACGACGATCACGTGCCGCGGCGGCGTGACTATCTACGGCCACCGTTTTCGCTGTTGGCGGCGAGGGGGCCACGGCGTGGTGGACACCCTTCGTTCCCTCGAGGTGTCCTGCGATCCCTTCTACTACCAACTCGGCTACCGGCTGGGCATCGAGCGCATGGCAGAGTGGCTCAATCTCTTCGGTTTTGGACAACCCACCGGAATCGGTCTGGTGCCCGAAAACACGGGCTTGGTGGGCACGCCGGAGTGGAGCCGGAGAGTTCGAGGCACGCCGTGGTACCCGGGCGAGGCGATCTCGGTGGCCATCGGCCAGGGGCCGGTGCTTTCCACCCCGCTGCAGCTTGTGCGCGCCTACGCCGCCCTGGCCAACGGCGGCTGGTTGATCACCCCCCATCTCGTGGAATCGGCCAGGCTGCCGGAGCCCATCGATCTCCAACTCGATCCCGAAGATCTCGCTCTGGTGATTCGTGGCCTCGAGATGGTTGTCCATGGCTCCAAGGGCACTGCCCGCGCTCAGAAACGTCTCCCCATGGCGGGGAAAACGGGAACCGCGCAAGTGGCGCGACTCCAAGAGGGCATCCACTCCGACGAGCTGCCCCGGCACCTCCGGCACCACGCGCTTTTTGTCGGATGGGCGCCCCTGGACCGTCCCCGGTTGGTTGTAGCCGTGGTGGTGGAACACGGGGGTGGCGGCGCGTCGGCTGCGGCCCCTGTGGTCGCCAAGATCATCGAGGCGGCCATGGCCGAGTGGGACCTCCCATCTCCCGCCCACCCAGGGGACGTCAATCGTTAAACGTTGAGCGTTCTCCCGCCCATTGCGAATTGGAAATTGCAGATTGCAAATTGCGCCAGCCCCCCCGGGGGGCGCGTGGATCGGGCGGGCCACCCTCGGGCGCATTGCGAGCGGGCGGGCCGGTGCCAGGCACCGTCGAAATCGAATCGTAGTACGAGGTCGACATACTGCGGCGGTGCCTGGCACCGACATGAAGATCGGAACGCGAGAAGGGTGGCAACCTGCCGGCGGCAGCGATAGGTGGCCGTTGCCATGGGGATCGCAGCCTCTCGTCGGTGCGTTCAGCTAGAATCAACCCGTGGAGCATCGTATCGACGCGTGGATGATTCTCGCGGTGGTCGCCATCCTCGCGGCGTCCCTGGCGACCCTGCACGCCGTCGAGCCGGTGCTGGGTTCGGGGCTGCTGGTACGTCAGGTCCTCTGGGGAGCGGCGGGTCTGACGCTGCTCTGGCTGCTGTCGTTGCCCAACCTCACATTCTACGAACGAATCGCGCCCTTCGCCTATGGCCTCGGCGTGGTCGCCCTGGTGGCGGTGCTCCTCTTTGGCGAGATCCGTGGCGGGAGCCGCGCATGGTTCGCCATCGGTCCACTGACCATCCAGCCGAGCGAGTTCGCCCGGCTCGGCGTGATCCTCCTCCTGGCCGCGTGGTTGGGACGGCGACGGTCGCAAACGCTGACCTTCCGCGAGGGCTTGATCATCTCCACCATCGTCGGGGCAGCCGCCCTGCTCGTGGTGGTCGAGCCGGATCTCGGTGTCGCCCTCACCTACCTCCCACTGATCGCGGTCGCCCTCTGGATCGGGGGCGTACCGACCCGAACATGGCTGGTGATCGCGGTCCTGACACTGGTGGGTGCCGGTGTCCTTTGGCAGGCCGGGCTGAAACCCTATCAGAAGGAAAGGGTGCTGACCGTGATGGACCCGGAGCGCGACCCTACGGCTCCGGCTACCAGGTCCGGCAGTCGAAGATCGCTGTTGGCTCAGGCACCGTCGCCGGACAGGGATTGGGGCAGGGATCGCAGTCTCTGCTCAGCTTCCTGCCCGCGCAGCACACCGACTTCGCGTTTGCCGTCTGGGCGGAGGGGACGGGCTTTCTTGGCGCCACCATGCTGCTTGCCGCCTACGGTCTGCTGGTGGTGCGCGTCGGTCTGACCGCGTTGGCCACCGACAGCCGGCACGGTCTTGTGCTGGCATCCCTGGTGGGTGCCTGGCTTTCGTTCCAGATCGTCGTCAATATGGGCATGGTGCTGGGCTGGTTGCCCACAACCGGCATCACCCTGCCTCTGTTCTCCTACGGAGGCTCCTCGCTTCTGTCCACCTGCATCGGCCTCGGCATCGTCCAGTCGGTATGGCGCCACCGACTCCTCTACCACTGATGAACTCGGTTCTCTACCTCTCCGTCAACCCCTTCGAGACCCGGGTGGCGTTGCGCGAAAACTCCCGGCTCGTGTCCTATCAGGCCGAGCGCCATCGCACCTCGTCGGTGGTGGGCAACCTCTACAAGGGAAGGGTCACCAGGGTGCTGCCGGGCATGCAGGCCGCCTTTGTGGATGCCGGGCTGGCCCGCGACGCCTTCCTCTACGTTCGGGAGGCGGGAGGCATCCTGGACGACTTCACCGACATCTTCCCCACGGAAGATGGTGAGATGGACATCCCTGACGCCGCGACATCCAATATCGGCGATCTCCTCCAGCCGGGGCAGGAAGTTCTGGTTCAAGTTGTCAAGGACCCGCTGGGAACCAAGGGCGCCCGGTTGACAACCCACATCACCCTGCCGGGGCGTTTCCTGGTCTATCTTCCCACCGTCCGCCAACGGGGGGTGTCGCGCCGGATCACGGATGTCGACGAGCGGGCGCGCCTGAAAGAGATCATCGACGGCTTTGATGGGCAGAACGGTTGGATCGTCCGAACCGCGGGAGAGGACCGAAATGCCGCCGAGATCGAGGCCGACCGAGACTACCTGCTCCAGCTATGGGAACGTATTCAGGCGGGTTCGGAGCGATCACGTGCGCCGTCCCTGATCCATCGCGAACTGAGCCCCATCCTGCGCACCGTGCGCGACATGTTCACCCAGTCCATTCAGGAGGTATGGGTGGACGACGAGGAGAGTTTCCAGGAGATCCTCGACTTCCTCGAGCAGACCGAACCGGCGCTGGTTCAGCGGGTCAAGCTTTTTCGCAAGATGAGCGACCTGATGACCGACTTCGGCATCGACCGCGAGCTGGAAAAGGCCGTGCGGCCGAAGGTCTGGCTCAAATCGGGTGGTTATCTCGTGGTCAACCAGACCGAGGCGCTGGTGGCCATCGACATCAACACCGGCAAGTACGTCGGATCCACTTCGCTCGAGGACACCGCCTTCGCCATCAACATGGAGGCCGTCCGAGAGGTGGTCCGCCAGCTCCGGTTACGCCACCTCGGTGGGATCGTAGTGATCGATTTTATCGACATGGAAGAGGCCGAACACCGCCAGGGCGTCTACGATGCGCTGGAACATGAACTGGCATCCGATCCCGCCCGCACCCAGCTCCTGCCCATGTCCGACATCGGCCTGATCCAGCTCACCCGAAAGCGCACCCGACCAAGCCTCGAGCGCACATTGAGCCGCGAGTGCCCCTACTGTCACGGTTCCGGACGGATCAAGTCCCTCGCCACCATCTGCCTGGAGATCCGGCGCGAGCTCCTGGACACCGTCGAACGTGGCATCGGCGATCAGGTCTCGCTCGTCGTCCACCCCGAGGTCTCTCACTACCTTCAGGGCCCCTTCCGTGAGCTACTGCGCGAGCTCGAGCAGGATCACGGCATGCAGGTCATCCTGCGCGAAAACCCGCTGTATCACCAAGAGCAGTACGAGATCACCGGGTGAATCCACCCGAACCACAACTTCTACAACGGTTCGTACAACGTCCGGCGCTGGCGCGGTATGTAGCCGGCGCCGCGGATCACGCTTTCCATGTCGGCCTGTGACATGCGGTACTGGGCTCCGGCAGCCGCCACCACGTTCTCCTCGAGCATGATCGACCCGAGGTCGTCGGCTCCGAAGAGCAGCGACAGCTGACCGATTTTTGGGCCCTGGGTCACCCAGGAGCCCTGGACGTGGGTGATGTTGTCGAAGGCGAGCCTGGAAATGGCAAGCGTGCGGAGATAGTCGTAGCCGCCCGATGGCTCGACCTCGCCCTCCAAATCGGTGGCCTGATCCTGAAATGTCCACGGGATGAATGCCGTGAAGCCACCGGTGTCGTCCTGGATGCGACGGACGCCGAGAAAGTGTTCCACCCTCGCTGAGAACGGCTCGCCCACGCCGAACATCATGGTGGCGGTGGTGCGCAGGCCGAGTTGGTGGGCCTCGCGGTGAACCCGAAGCCAATCGGCGGTGGGGGCCTTGGCGCGGGACCAGATCCGCTTGCGGGTCTCGTCCTCGAGGATTTCGGCGCCGCCGCCGGGAATGGAGTCCAACCCCGCGGCCACCAGCCGCGAGATGACCTCTTTGACGGCGAGTTTTTCGGCCTTGGCCACAAACCAGATCTCCGGTACCGAGAAGGCGTGCAGATGGACCTGTGGGAAGGTGGTCTTGAGGTTTCTGAGAAGATCCTCGTAATACTCGAGCCGAAGCGAGGGGTGGACGCCGCCCTGGAGCAGGATGCCGGTTCCCCCGGCCGCAACCGTTTCGGCCACCTTCTCCACGATCTCGTCGAGCGGCAACAGGTAGGCCTCGCTGTCGTTCTGCCCGCGGTAGAAGGCACAAAACCTGCAGCGGTAGATGCAGACGTTTGTGTAGTTGATGTTGCGGTCGATGATGTAGGTGGCCTCGCGCGGATCCGTCATCCGATCCCGTACTGCGGCGGCGGCCTGCCCGAGCTCGAGCAGCGGCGCGCTGTCGAATAGGGTCAGCAGCTCGTCCCGATCCAGCCGCTCTCCGGCCACGGCACGATCGAGGATCCCGTTGAACTCATGAGGGTCCGCCATCGTCACCTTCAACAACTCCAGGACCTCAGGCGTTCCCGAATCTAGATATCAGATGCTCGACGCTGGATGCGAGATACACGCACATGGACGCCCAGGGCGGGAGGGGGACCCAGTATCGAGCATCCAGTATCCGGAAGCCTAGCCCTGTGACATCTGCTCGAGAAACTCCTTGTTGGTCTCCGATTTTTCGAGCCGCTCGAGCAGGAGTTCCATGGCTTCCACCGACTGCAACGAGGACAGCACCTTGCGCAGCACCCAGATGCGGCGCAGCTCCCACTCATCGATGAGCAGCTCCTCCTTGCGGGTGCCCGATTTGTGGATGTCGATGGACGGAAAGACCCGGCGCTCCACCAGTTTGCGATCGAGGTGGACCTCGAGGTTGCCGGTGCCTTTGAATTCCTCGAAGATCACGTCATCCATCCGCGATCCGGTGTCGATCAGGGCGGTGCCGATGATGGTCAGACTGCCCCCCTCCTCAATGTTTCGGGCTGCACCGAAGAACCGCTTCGGCTTCTGCAGGGCGTTGGAATCCACCCCACCCGACAACACCTTGCCCGACGGCGGAACCACCGTGTTGTAGGCCCGGGCCAGGCGGGTGATGGAGTCGAGCAGGATAACCACGTCGCGCTTGTGTTCCACCAATCTTTTGGCCTTTTCGATGACCATCTCCGCGACTTGGACGTGGCGGGTCGCCGGCTCGTCGAAGGTGGAGGAAATCACCTCGCCGTGAACCGACCGCTCCATGTCGGTGACCTCTTCGGGACGCTCATCGATGAGCAACACGATCAGCGTGACCTCGGGGTGATTGACGTAGATCGAGTTGGCGATGGCCTGCAGCATCATGGTCTTTCCGGTCCGGGGAGGGGCCACCAGCAGACCGCGCTGACCTTTACCGATTGGGGTCACGAGGTCCATGACGCGGGCGGTCATATTGTCCGGCGTCTCAAGTACGATCCGCTCCTCAGGATAGAGCGGCGTGAGGTTGTCGAAGTGGACCTTCTCCATCGACACTTCCGGTGGCTCGAAGTTGATCGCCTCGACCTTGATCAAGGCGAAGTACCGCTCGCCCTCCTTGGGTGGCCGGATCTGGCCGGACACGGTGTCTCCGGTGTGTAGATTGAAGCGACGAATCTGGGATGGCGACACGTAGATGTCATCCGGACCTGGAAGGTAGTTGTACTCGGGAGCCCGCAGAAAGCCGAAGCCCTCCGGCAGCACCTCGAGCACACCCTCACCAAAGATCAACCCCTCGCGCTCGGTCTGACGTTGGAGGATCCTGAAGATCAGGTCTTGCCGGCGCATTCCACTGGGATTCTCCACACTGAGGCCCTTGGCGATCCCCGACAGCTCGGCAATGGTCATTTCCTTGAGCTGGGTCAGGTCCAATCGGCCATCAGGGGCGACCTCGGTGGAGTTCTCGTACTCCTTGATCTCGTCATCGAGATCGAGCGGAATCACCACCGGTTCTTCTGTCGTGTCCTTCTTCTTGCGTCCCATCTCATTCTCCCCGTTGATGTTCGGTGCGCCAACTGGCCACCACATCGTCGATTCCTGCCATCAGCTCCCGACGACCTTCGCCGGTCTGAACACTCACCGTCAGCGGCGGCCGCGGCAACCCGAGTTGCTGCTGAACCTGTTGCCGCATCTTCGCCTGCTGGCCGCGGCCGACTTTGTCAGCCTTGGTCAGCACCACCAACCGCTCGACCCCCGAGGCCAGCACCACCTCCTGCAGATCCAGGTCCAGTGCGGTTGGCCCGTGCCGAATGTCCACCAAAGTCACCACGCCGGCGAGCCTTTCGTCCTCGACCAGGTACCGCCCCACCTCTCGGCCCCAGTCCTCCCGCAGTTCCCTGGCCACCTTGGCGTAGCCGTAGCCCGGCAGATCGACGAGAAAGAAGGAACCGTTGACGAGGTAGAAGTTGAGCGTCCGGGTCTTGCCGGGTGCCTTGGCAACCCGGGCGAGCTTGCGTTGGAAAAGCCAATTGAGCAGGCTCGATTTGCCGACGTTTGATCGACCGGCCACCGCGACGTGGGGAAACCACTCCCGCGGTCGGTCCGGCGGCCGCAATGCGGCGCCGCGGAATTCCACATCTCGAATGTCCACATCCCGATCTAATGGGCGACGGGAGGCGAGTCAAAGCTCGACTCCCCATCGCCAGGCGTCTGAGCCACACCGGTCTCCACACCTTGGATCAAGGCGTTCTCGAGAACTTTGTCCATGTGGTTCACGAACACGAAGGTCATCTCGGCCTTGACGTCGTCCGGGATCTCCTCGAGGTCCTTTTCGTTCTCGTCGGGCATGATGATTTCACGGATCCCGGCCCTGTAGGCGGCCAGGATCTTCTCCTTGATACCGCCCACCGGGAGAACCCTGCCGCGCAGGGTGATCTCTCCGGTCATGGCCATATCCACCCGCACCGGTGCCGCCGTGAAGGCGGATACCAGGGCGGTGGCCATGGTGATGCCCGCGGACGGGCCGTCCTTTGGGATCGCTCCTTCGGGCACGTGAACGTGGACGTCGGTCTTCTCGAAGACCTCCACGTCGATGCCCAGGATCTCCGCCCGTGACCGGACGAAGCTGAGGGCGGCTCGGGCCGACTCCTGCATCACGTCCCCGAGTTGCCCGGTCAGGGTCACGGTGCCCTTGCCACGCATCAAGGTCACCTCGGTCTGCATGAGCTCACCTCCAACCTGGGTCCATGCCAGTCCGGAGGCGGCACCGATCTCGGGCGCCTCCTCCATGCGCTGCGCCCGGTAGCGGGGCTGACCGAGCAGGTCGCGCACCAGCTCCTCGTTGACGGTGATGGTGGATTTACGGGGCACTTTGTCCTTCAGTACCCTGCGCGCGACCTTCCGGCAGATCGAGGCGATCTTGCGTTCGAGGTTGCGCACGCCGGCCTCGCGGGTGTAGCGCTCGATGAGGAAAAGCAGCGTGTTGCCCTCGAATTCGAGGTCGTACTTGCCCTTCAGCCCGTGCCGCTCAAATTGCCGCGGAACCAGGAACTGTCGCCCGATCTCGTGCTTTTCCTGGTGGGTGTAGCCGGAGAGCTGGATCTTCTCCATCCGATCCAACAGCGCTGGCGGGATGGTGTGGGTGACGTTCGCGGTACAGATGAAGAACACCTTGGACAGGTCGTACTCCACATCGAGATAGTGATCGTGGAAGGTGTTGTTCTGCTCCGGATCCAGAACCTCGAGCAAGGCCCCCGCCGGGTCGCCGCGAAAATCGGCGGCCATCTTGTCGACCTCGTCGAGCAGGATCACCGGGTTGACGGTCTCCGCCTTGCGCATCATCTGGATGATCTGTCCCGGGAAGGCGCCGATATAGGTTCGCCGGTGGCCCCGGATCTCGGCCTCGTCACGGACACCGCCCAAAGACAGGCGAACAAACTGACGGCCGGTGGCGCGGGCGATGGACCGGGCAAGCGAGGTCTTGCCGACACCCGGCGGCCCGACAAAACACAAAATGGTGCCGGTGGTCTTGCGCACCAGCTGCCGCACCGCGAGAAACTCGAGGATCCGGTCCTTGGCCTTCTCCAGACCGTAGTGGTCCTCGTGGAGAACCTTCTCGGCCCGCCTGATGTCCCGGATCTCACGTGAGGCCTTGGTCCACGGCATGGCGAGCAGCCAGTCCACGTAGTTCCGCGATACACCGGCCTCGGCCGACACCGGCGGCATCCCTTCCAGCCGCCTGATCTCGATCAGGGCTTTCTCCTTGGCCTCGTCGGTCATGCCCGACTCTTCAACCTGTTCCTTGAGCTCCTGAAGCTCCTCCTGGGAGTCATTGCGGCCGAGTTCCTCATTGATCGCCTTGATCTTTTCGGACAGGTAGTATTCGCGCTGCGCCTTCTCCATCTGCTTTTTGACGCGGGAGGAAATGCGGCGATCGATGTTCAGCTTCTCGATCTCCACATCGAGCAGATCGTTGAGGCGTTCGAGACGGGCCAGCGGGTTGATCAGCTCGAGCAGTCTCTGTTTCTCGTTTGTGGGCTGGTTGAGGTGGGCGGCCATGATGTCGGCGAACTGATCGGGATCCTCGGTCTGAAGCGACGCCAGCACGCCTTCCACCGCCAGGTGATGGGAGAGCTTGGCATACTCCTTGAAGAGTTCCGACAACTCGCCCATGTACTGCGCGACCGCGGCTCCGCTGGGCACCTCGGACGGGAGCGGCTCGACCGTCGCCATCAGACAGGTGGGGTCCGGGGAAATATCCACGATCCGGGCCCGCGACAGCCCCTCCACCATGACCTTGATGTTGCCGGAGGCCAGTTGGAGGTGCTGGACCACGCGGGCAGTGACACCGAGGTGGTACAGGTCGTCCGACGACGGTTCGTCCACCTTGGGGTCCCGTTGGGTGGCCAGAAATATCCTCTTGTCCGGACGTCCGAGGGCGCGCTCGAGAGCCACCACGGACGGCTGGCGGCCCACCACGAACGGGGCCATCATATGGGGAAACACAACCATGTCCCGCAGCGGGACAATGGGCAGCAGAAATTGGTGTTCGTCGTTCATGGTCTCCAACCGGTGGGGATGTCATGGCATAGAGGGATTTTAAACCAGGTCGTGGGTGACCGGCGCGGACCGCCGGTCGGCTCGATCAGTCTAACTCACTTTTCGTACCGCGGTCAGCGGTGGCACTCGACGCTCCACAACTTCGCGTGAGATGACCAGTTCCTTGACGTCCGGCACAGAGGGCACCTGGTACATGACGTCGAGCATCAATTCCTCGAGAATGATGCGCAGCCCGCGGGCACCAACCTTGCGCTCGATGGCCTGCTCCACAACCGCATCGAGTGCATCAGCCGTGAAACTGAGATCGACCCCCTCGAATCCGAGAATCGTCTGGTACTGACGCACCAGGCTGTTCTTGGGTTCCGTGAGAATTCTCACCAACGCGTCATGGTCCAGTTCGTGCAGCGTCCCGACAACCGGGATCCGGCCCACGAACTCGGGGATCATGCCGTACTTGATGAGGTCCTCGGGATGGGCCTGCTCCAAGAGTTCGCTGGTGCCAGCCTCGTTGCCGCCAAGATCCACACCAAAACCCATCCGCTTCTGGTTCAATCGGTTGGCGATCACCTCGTCGAGCCCGACAAAGGCGCCGCCGCAGATGAACAAGATGTTGGTGGTGTCGATCTGGAGGAACTCCTGATGGGGGTGCTTGCGACCGCCCTGGGGCGGTACGTTGGCGGTTGTTCCCTCGAGGATCTTGAGCAGCGCCTGCTGGACACCCTCGCCCGAAACGTCGCGGGTGATGGAAGGGTTCTCGGCCTTGCGCGCCACCTTGTCGATTTCGTCGATGTAGACGATTCCTCGCTCGGCCGCCTCTCGGTCGCCCTGCGCCGACTGATACAGCCGCAGCAGGATATTCTCCACGTCCTCGCCCACATAGCCGGCCTCGGTGAGGGTTGTGGCGTCGACGATGGTGAAGGGGACCTGGAGCTGACGGGCCAGGGTCTGGGCGAGCAGGGTCTTCCCGGTGCCGGTGGGTCCGATCAGCAGAATGTTGGATTTGGCCAGCTCCACGTCCGAGCTTCCGCGGCCAGAATGGTACTCGATCCGCCGGTAGTGGTTGTACACCGCCACCGAGAGCTTCTTCTTGGCCGCCTCCTGGCCGATCACATACTCTTCGAGATGGGCCTTGATCTCGTGCGGCTTGGGCAGCACCTGCTGCTTGGATTTTGCCTCGTGAACCCGATCTTCGGCGATGATGTCGAGGCAGACCTCGACGCACTCGTTACAGATGTAGACGGTGGGACCGGCAATCAGCTTCCGGACCTCATGCTGGCTTTTGCCGCAAAAGGAGCAGCGGAGCACATCACCTTCACGCTGGGACATCTCGCCTCCAACCTCCATTGTATACCACGAAGGGGTGTTCCCCCTGGGTTGTCAGCATGACTCTACTCCCTGGAAACAATAATCTTGTCCACAAGACCATAGTCCTTTGCGGCGTCGGCCTCGAGGATGAAATCCCGCTCGGTGTCGATATTGATCTTCTTTATGGACTGACCGGTATGCTCAGCGAGGATCTCGTTGAGCCGCTCCCTCAGCCGCATGATGTCCTTGGCGTGGATGTCAATGTCCGTCGCCTGGCCCTGAAGACCGTGCATCAGCGGCTGATGCAGAAGGACCCTGCTGTTGGGCAGCGCGAACCGCTTGCCCTTGGCTCCACCGGCAAGCAGGACCGCACCCATGGAGGCAGCCTGACCGAGGGCAATGGTGGCCACATCCGGTTTCACGTACTGCATGGTGTCGTAGATCGCCAGACCAGCCGTGATCGAACCTCCCGGCGTGTTGACGTAGATGAAGATGTCCTTCTCGGGATTTTCCGCCTCGAGAAACAACATCTGGGCGATCACCACCGACGCCACGTAGTCGTCGATGGGAAGACCGAGAAAGACCACGTTGTCCTTGAGCAGGCGGGAGAAGATATCAAACGAGCGCTCACCGCGGCTGGTTTGTTCGACCACCCATGGAATCGGGAAACCCATCAGTCCACCTCCCCGCCGGCACGGCGGATCATCTCGTTGATTGTGGATGAAATCCTGGCCGAGTGGCGGATTCCATCAAGCTTGTTTTCCTTGGCGAGATTGGCCTTGTGCTCGGCCGGGGGAGTCCCCAGGCGGTGGGCTTCGGAGGCCACGAAGGCGTCGACCTCAGACTCCGGCACTTCGACCTCCCAGGCCTCTGCAAGCTGCTCGAGAACCAGCATGTCGAGCGCCCGGCGACGAGCGCCCGGCTCCATCCTGGCACCCAGTTCCTGCCAGTCCACATCGCCAGATTCGGGATCCACACCCTGCATGGCCATGGAGTAGGCGAACCGACTGAGGTCTTCTTGCACCGCCGACGACACCAACGAGGGTGGCAGTTCGTTGACGTCGAGACCCTCCTCGAGATGGTCGAGCACGGCGCGCCGCGACTGCTCGCGCCGCTCGATCTTCTTATCGCGGGTCAACATCTCGGTGATGCGCTCCCTCAACTCGTCCAAGGACTCCAGACCGATGGTCTTGGCGAGCTCGTCGTCGATTTCGGGCAGGGCCTTTTTCTTCAGTCCTTTGACGTCGATGGTGTAGCGTACGGTCTTGCCCGCGCGGCCCTCGTTTTCGTCGTCGTCGGGGAAACGCTTTTCCGCCACCCGCTGCTCGCCGACCTTGGCCCCCTGGAGGGCCTCGTTGATCTGCTCAGGCACCGATTCCTGCCCGATGACAAAGCGCGCGTCCTTCTCGTCGTATGGCTCCTCGTCGGAGTCCTCCATGATCCCGACCAGATCGGCCTCCACGAGCAGACCGTCGGCAGCCGGCTCGTCGTCCGCCGGCTCCCAGGTTGCGTGCTCTTCGGCGACCTTCTCCAACTCGGCCGTGACTTCGGCGTCGGCGACCTCCAACGACACCTCGGGAAGCACGACTCCCTCCACCTCCGGCAATTCGTAGCGCGGCCGTATCTCCATGGCGGCGGTCATTCGGAAGCCGCCATCCTCGCCGAATTCGGCGTCCTTGAGCTGCGGGTGGGTGATGGGCTCGAGATCTTCCTCGGACTCGAAGGCCTCGCGCAGGAGCACTCCGGCCAGGTGCTCCCTGAGTTCCTTCTCGATGTCCTCGGCGTACCGCGCTTGAACCGCAGACGCGGGCGCCTTGCCGGGCCGAAAGCCCGGAATCCGCGCCTGGCGGCTGAAGCCCTTGACGATCTGGGCCCGCTCGTCGGCTACCACATCGGCATCCACTTCCGCGGTGATTTCGACGGAGTTGTTGGCCAATCGGGACAGTGTGTATGACATGTTTTCTCCGGGTGGTGCGAAAGGGGGGACTCGAACCCCCACGGGGTCTCCCCCACGAGATCCTAAGTCTCGCGCGTCTGCCAGTTCCGCCACTTTCGCCAGAAAGATGGGAATGGTGAGCCGTGGAGGAATCGAACCTCCAACCTAGGGATTAAGAGTCCCTTGCTCTGCCAATTGAGCTAACGGCCCACGCCAGCGGGCATTCTAGCCCAAAGCTCCGCGACTGACAAGGACGGCGCCCGGCCGTTGCCGATTACGAATTGCGAATTGCGAATTGCGAATTCCACCCCCCGCCCAGCAGCGAGTTCGCTTTAGTGAGCAGCACCGTCAATTCGTAATCCGTAATTCGTAATTCGTAATGGTTGGGCGGGGGATCAGCGGTGGACGAGGTGTTTGATCTCCGAAGGCCCCAGGCTGCTCTCGGCAGTGATCACCACCGCTGACGTGCCGCCGTTGTAGTCCGGCAGCTCCACCTCGGCCGAATACTTCCCGTCAGCCGCCGTGGAGCCCTCGGCCAACACCAATCGGTTGGGCTCGGCGGTGGACTTGAAGAGCACCGACACCTTGACGTTGTCCTGCGGAGCGTTGCCTTGAGAATCGACCGCGATCACTCCCAACACCACTCGACTGCCGTAGGCGAAGTCGTGCTGGGATGTGGCGCGGAGGATCAGGTGAGCCCGTCCCCGCTGCACGGTGAGGTAGTCCACAATCACCTGATCGAGAGAGATGTCGCTGGTGGGCGCGGCGGCCGCGTGCCGGCTGACGACGGTGGTGTCGTCGCCCGACGCCACCACGTCATCGTGAGCCATCAGCTCGTTCAAGGAACCTGAACCGATGGATTCCACAATTTCCCGATGCTGCCGGTCCATGATCGTGGCCACGGTGTTGGCGTCCACATCCTGTTCGACGAGATCCTGATAGGACGTCCTGCGAGAATACAAAATCTCGCCCGACGCATAGACCAACGACTCCACGAAAGGGTTTGATCGTCCCTTGTCCTCGGTCTGTACGTGGTACACGGTCCCGCCGTGTTCGATGTCGGTGTTGAACCCGGTCAGCACCACCTTCGCCGGCCCTCCCAGTGTCTGACAGGCTACAGCGGCGTCCTTCGACGGTCAATGACCCAGAAGGCGGAGGGCAAGGGCGGATTCCCGATCGATCCCGTGAACCTGCCCGTCTGCATGCCCGTGCCCGACCGAGTGTTGGAAAAGGACCGCTCGAAGAACACCCCCACCCACCCCCGGGCACGGAGAAGGAGACGGAGATGGGCACGGAATAGGCCCTTGCCTCCTCCCCCGCTTCCTCGCCGATATACAATCCCCGGATGGCGCCGCTCGGGATCCTCTTCATCTGCATCGGCAACACCTGCCGTTCGCCCATGGCCGAGGCCATGGCCCGGGCAATGGGAGGCGACCGTATCCTGGCCTACTCCGCCGGGCTCAACCCCACCGGCAGGGTCGCCCGTGACACCATCTTGGTGCTCGATGCCCTTGGCTACGATGCCGGTGGCCTCAGATCCAAGGGCATCGACGAGGTTCCGGTGGACGAGGTGGACGTGATCGTCTCACTGATCGGCCAGTCGGGTCTGCGCTACCTGCCGCACGGCCTCGCCGCCCGGCTCGAATCGTGGTCGATCCGCGACCCTTACGGCGACGATGCGGAGGTCTACCGCGCGGTGGCCCGGACCATCGAGCGCAGGGTCCGCGATCTGATGGACGAGCTGCTGACCACGGAACTTCCGTCCATCTGACCACTCTCACTGGTGGAGGACGGTCAATCCCTGCGTCGTCGCCCGCCATGTGGCACACTGGAGGCGTGACCTTCGAGGAGGTGTACGAGCGGTTCCGGCGCCCGGTGTGGCGGCTTGCCTACCGGATGACCGGCAGCGAGGAGGAAGCCCTTGACGCGACCCAAGAGATATTCCTGCGCGTCTGGCGCGGGCTGGCAGGCTTCCGTGGTGAGGCCAAGCTCTCCACCTGGGTCTTCCAGATCGCCTGGAACTACCTCCGGCTCCACCGGCGCCGAACCGGCAGGGCCCTTCAGGTTGTGGGCCCCCTCAACGACGATGGCCAGCGACTGCTGGATCGGGCGCCGGACCCCGGACCCGATCCCGAACGGCGGGCCACCTCCAGCGACATGCTCGATCGGGTCACCGCCGCCATCGACCGATTGCCGGAGCAGGCCCGATTGGTGCTGTGGTTGCGCGACGGTGAGGGTCGCAGCTATGAAGAGATTGCCAACGTGCTCGACGTCCCGGTGGGAACCGTCCGTTCCCGGTTGTCGCGGGCCCGGCAGGCACTGAAGGCCGAGGTGGAAACGTGATCGACGAGACGACCGCCGAACGGCTCAGCCGCTACCTGGACGGTGATCTCGCCGCAGCCGAGGCGGCCGAGCTCGAGGGGCTGCTCCAGGCCGATGTCGAGGTGGCGGCCGAGCTCGAGGCCCTGCGACGGCTCCAGGCCGCCGTACGTCTGGCAGCTGACCGTATGGACCCTCCCGAAGCCCTGGACACCCTGCTCGAACCACTCCGCACCGGTGAGCCTCACGCTCCTCGGCGGAGCCGGCCGGTCATCCGATGGATGGGTGTGGCGGCCGGTGTGGCGTTGGCGGTCACAGTGGCCATGGAGGTGGCCCGGGAGAGCTCGGCTCCCTCGATTTCCGAGCGGCCCCCAACACCCAGCCCGGCTGCCGCCCCCGGCGAGCGGGAGATCTTCCAGCTCCAGCCTCTGCCCACCTCACCGGTTCCTCCGGAGGAGGAGCTGGTCAGCGCCTCCGATCGTCTCCTCGCGAGCCCCATCAATGAGCCACAGGCGGACGAGCCCGAGACCCTCGACGTCCGGGGTCCCCTGCCCGTTCCGAAGGACACGAAGGAAAAGGCCCAGCGCGTCCAGAAGATCGGGGACGGCGTGACCGGCGGCGGAGATCGGCGGGAGAACGGGAGGCAGGCGGGGCGAGCCGTCGCCGCGGCACCGGAGGTCCCCTCGTCGACCATGCGCGACAGCTCCAACGAAGCGAAGGGACTTTCCCGCCGCGACGCCCAGGTCGCGGCAGTGGTGCTTGAGGCCGAGGACGGTTCGACGGTGACGGTGGTCGACTTCCCGCTCGATCGGTCGGCTCTCCCGATACAGGTCACCATCGTTGGCGGCGTGATCGCTCAGGTTCATTCTGTGGGGTCAGACGCCGACGCGGCGGCCGTGGCAGATCTCCTGGTCGGTCAGCGGATACCTGGCGTGGCCGACGGCCGCTATCGGGTACGGGCCGACGATGAGGATGTCATGAGTTCGGCTGTCGTGCAGTGAGTCCGGCAGTTACCATTTGACGTTGGGCCTATCGGGAAAAGGCCGCGATCGCCTCATCCTCGTCGTCAAAGACGTCGAAGACCGTGATCAACTGGGTCACCTGCAGGATGTCGTTGATCTTGGGCGACAGACGCAGCAGCTTGAGCTGCCCGTCCTGTTTGGTGACGGTGGTATAGCAAGCCACCATCTCGCCGATACCCGAGGAGTCGATGGTGGACACCCCCGCGAGATCGAGCAGGATGTACTTTATGCCGTCCGCGAGGGCCTGATCGATCAACTCACGGATCTTGACGTCGCCAGCGCCGATGGTGATCTTGCCTGACAGTGTGATGATCCGCACGTCTCCGCGATCTCGGATCTCAGATTTCATTCTTCGCTCTCCTTCGTGTTGGGCTGCAACTTTTTGACCATCCTGACGGATGTGCCGCCGTTCGGCGCCTGACCGAATTCGACGTGGCTCATGAACTGTTGCATGTAAAAAATACCCCTTCCGCTGGGCCGGAGCAAATTCTCCGGGTCGGTCGGGTCGGGGATGGTTGCGGGGTCGAAACCCTCTCCTTCGTCCTCGACCTGGATGGTGACGGAGGCGGGATCGACCGAGTAGTCCACAAAAACCCTGCGCTCCGGCTCAGATCGGTTGCCGTGCCGAACCGCGTTTGCCAGGGCTTCGCGCAGGGCGGTGACCACCCAGTAGAGGTCGTCTCCATCGCAGCCGGCCTCATCGCAGAGATCGCGCAGCGCACGCTCGGCGACCTCGATGTTCTCGAAGCGGCTGGCCAGGACAAGATGGGCGTGAAGCGATTGGGACGTCATCTCGGTCCGCGATTATAGCAATCGGGGTTCATGACCAGCATCAATCGTAGTCCGGGGTGTCGTCCTCATCCACATCGTCATCTGAGGGATGGACCATGTTGAGCACCCACTCGTGAAAATGTGTCTCGGCGTTGGTGATGGGAAAGGCGAGGATCTCCGGCAATTCGTACGAGTGGAACTCCCGGATCGCCGCTGCAACCTCATCGAACAACCGCCCCGGCGTCTTGATAAGCAAGAGATGCTCGGTGTCTTCACAGATCTTGCCCTTCCATCGGTAGATCGAGCGCAGACAGGGCACGATGTTGACACAGGTCGCGAGCCGGCGAACGATGAGTTCCTCGGAGATCTCAACCGCCTGCTGTTCGGTGCCCACCGAGGTCATGATCAGCGTGATGTCGTCGAGCCGGGTCATATCCGAAAGCTAGCCCAACTCCCATCGCCCGTCAAGCCGCCCTCCGTCCCCGCCCCGTTTCTGGTTTCGGATTCCGGGCACCGGATTCCGGGTTTCCCGCCACGTATCCGGAGTGCGACCGCTTCACAAACCGGAACTCGGAGCCCAGAACAACTCAGTATTTTCGGAGGAGACCGACCACGGTTCCCTGGACGGTGACCTCTGAAGCCGGCACCACCAATGCCGACAGCTCTGCGTTGGAGGGCTGGAGTCGAATCCGCCCTCCACCCTCCCGGTAGATCCTCTTCAGGGTCACCTCGTCGGCCACCAGGGCGACCACCATGTCTCCGTCCGATGCCTCGGATGTGGAGTGGACAACGACCAGATCGCCGTCGTGGATGCCCTCCTCGATCATGGACTCGCCACGAACCTGCAGGACGAAGTTGGAACCCGAGCCGGCAAAATCCGGAGGCACGGCAATGGTTTCTTCTCCAGGGATGGACTCGATTGGCGCCCCGGCAGCCACCACCCCGAACAACGGCAACTCCAACGACGGCGATGCAACCCAGGGCTCGACGTCCGCCAGCACGAGGCCGCGTTTCTGGTGTTTCTCACGGCGCAGGAACCCCTTCCGTTCGAGCAGCCCCACGTGTTTCTGTGCGCTGGCGGTGGATCGGAATCCAAAGTGGGTCGCGATCTCCTGGAGGGTCGGCGCCACGCCGGTGGACGCGATGGTGCGCCGGATGTAATCCAGAACATCTCGCTGTTTCTCGGTCATATAGGTCATCGGCGGGCCTCCCGACTTCGAGATTAGGTGATAATGAGGTGTAAGTCAATTCCCCCGCCCGCCCGGAGGGGGGCGCGGGTTGCGGGCGTGCCACTTCTGACACTTTCGGGAGGACTCGCGCTGAAATCGTGAATCTCCTGGGGGTCCCGAACAGTGTCAGGGGTGGCAACCTGCTGGCGGCAGCGATTGTGGCCTGGCCCGGAAGGGTTGTGGTGGGGGGTGACCCGGCCACTGGCCACTCGCTGGTGACGGCTGGTCACCGCGGCCGGCTTGTCACGGCGAAGCCCGAAGGGCGGAGCCGGAAGGCCGCGAGTCACCTCGGGGAGCGCGACGGGAGAATTGGCGCGCAGAAACTAACGAATCGTACCGGGTGGGCGGGGGGACTGCCAACTGCAGACTGCAGACTGCAGACTGCAGACTGATTCCGGCTTACCAGATTGGACGAGGCAAAACCTGGAACAGGCCTTCAATGTCACTCGCGCCCCGGAACCGTGTCGAACGTGGGCAGTTCCGCCGCATGCTCGTACCAGGTGGCTCCGGACGCGAAAAAGATGTTGCGCTCGGGCCTCACCCCCGGATCGTCGTCCAGCCCGCCGGCCGGGACCAGCACCCACTCGCCGTTCTTGGTGGTCCACGGCAGAGCCGATCCGCAGCGGGTGCACCAACAGGTCGAATAGCTCTTGGCTTCGGGCACTTGGTAACGCCCGCGCAGCTCTTCGCCGGCAAGCCATTGAATGTGATCCGCCTTGATCAGGATGTTGGCGTTGTGGGCGCTCCCGGTGGATTTCCTGCACCTGCTGCAGTGGCAGTACTGGAACCAGGTGAAGGGTGGGCTGATCCGGTATCTCACCGCACCGCAGAGACACGACCCGTCGACGGCTTGAGCTTCCATGACCCCTCCTCGTTTGTGAGCCCTAAGCATACTCGCGCCTGTTCTCTGTTCTTTCGAACTCAAAACGCGGGGCGGGGTTGGACGGCAGCGTTTTGAGGCGTGGAAGGAAGGGTGGTAATGGTCGGGGCGAGTGGACTTGAACCACCGGCCTCACGGTCCCGAACCGTGCGCTCTACCAGACTGAGCTACGCCCCGACAGCCGGGGGATTGTATGCCAGCAGGCCTCGGAAGGCAACAGCCACCCGGCGGGCCAAACAAGATGCTGGATACTCCACCCACCCATTTCACCAGGGGGGCCTTTCAACCTTCAACTTTGAACTTTTGACTTTCGACTCTCATAAACGGCCCGCCCGCCAGTCGGGGATTATTTGACACCCGGCTCCTTCCTCGCTACGGTTCGCTGCGAACCTTGGAGGTCGGATGGCGAAAGAGCGCGCGCAGTGGAGTGGTCGCATCGGTTTCGTGCTGGCGGCCGCGGGAAGTGCGATCGGTCTGGGGAATCTCTGGAAATTTCCCTATATCGCTTATGAGAACAACGGCGGCGCCTTCGTCCTGGTCTACCTCGCCGCCATAGCCCTGGTGGGCGCTCCGATCATGGTGGCGGAGATCCTCCTCGGGCGCCGCAGTCAGCTGAGTCCGGTGGGCGCCTTCCGCCTCCTCGCTCAGGGCAAGCCGGGGGGACGGGCCTGGATGGGGGTCGGTTTTTTGGGTGTGATGACGGGCTTCGTCATCCTTTCCTACTACAGCGTCGTCGCGGGATGGACCATCCGCTACATCCTCATGGCCGTCTCCGGCAAGCTGGGAGCCCTCGCCCACCACCCGCAGGAGCTGGAGTCCTTCTTCGGGAGCTTCCTGAGCAACTCCTTCGAGCAGATCCTCTACCACGGGCTGTTCATGGGAGCCACCTGCGCTGTGGTGTACTTCGGGGTTGGCCGGGGAATCGAGCGGGCCGCCCGATTGCTCATGCCGCTCCTGATCACCATCCTCCTTATCTTGGTGGTCTACACCTTCTGGACTCCGGGATTTCGCCAGGCCATGGTGTTCATCTTCCGCCCGAATTTCAGCCAGCTCACAGCCGGAGGTGTCCTCGAGGCCCTCGGCCACAGCTTCTTCACTCTCAGCCTCGGGATGGGAGCCATGCTCACCTACGGCAGCTACATGCGCAAACAGGACTCGATTCCCCGGGCGGCACTGACCATCTGCGCGCTCGACACGCTGATCGCGGTGATGGCCTGCGTCATCATGTTCTCGATCATTTTCAGCTTCGATTTCGAGGTGAAAAAGAGCTCCACCATCCTCTTCACCACCCTGCCCGTGGTCTTCTTCAAGCTGCCAGGAGGCGCCATCATCAGCGCGTTGTTCTATATGCTGGTTGGCTTCGCGGCGCTCAGCAGCACCATCAGCCTGCTGGAGGTGGTCTCGAGCTATGCCATCGACGAGCTGGGTTGGAGGCGCAAACGCGCCACCCTCACCATGGCCGCGGCGATCTTCATCTTCGGGTGTCTGAGCGCGGTCAGCAACGGTGGCTCCGCCCTTCTGTCCAGGATCAATTTCATCGGCCGCCCGTCCACCCAGGGCGTGTTCGGGACCCTCGACTACCTGGCCAGCAATTGGTTCCTGCCGGTGGGCGGACTTCTCATCGCGCTCTTCACGGGCTGGATCCTGACCCGCGGAGAGAGCCTTGACGAGCTGGAGAGCGGTGCCGGGAACATCGAGACGCAGTACACCGTCTGGCGCTTTCTGATCCGCTTTGCGGCCCCGGCGGCGGTGGGCGCCATCATCGTCAGCGTGATCCTCGGCGCCGAGTATCAGTAGGGAGCAGGGAGCAGGGAGCAGGGAGCAGGGGCAGGGAAAGCACCAAGATGGTATTGACCGCCTTGGGCGCGACAGGCGGGCGTGCCGTCCTCACGCGCGCCGCGAAAGCACGGGCCGGTGCCAGGCACCGTCGAAATCGCATCGGAGCACGGAATCGATACATCTGCGGCGGTGCCTGGCACCGACATGGAGATCGGTATACGAGGGGGCTCCCTCGGAGAGCGCATCGGGGAGATGGGCGCGCAGAAACCAATGAATCGTACCGGGTGGGTGGGGTCTTCGTTCTTCAAAAGAAAAAGCGCCCCCGTATCGGAGGCGCCGTGAATATATTTTTCGTAGCCGTCAGTTCGCGCCGCCCCCCACGTCGATCCGCGTCGTGGCCAGCATGACCTCGTCGCTAAGGGTCGCAATCTCCTCCGCCTCGGCCGAACCCAGTCTGGCTTCCGACTCCTGCAGCGCAGCGCGCGCGGCCGCCACGTCGATCTCGTCAGAGGACTCCGCCACCGTGGCCAGTACGGTCACCCGGTCGGGCAGCACCTCGGCGAATCCGCCCTGGATGGCGAACCGCCGTTCCCGACCGCCCGTGGTGAAGGCGAGCGCACCAGTGCCGAGCTCGGTGAGCAAAGGAGTGTGACCGGGCAGCACGCCCATTTCGCCCAACACGCCGGGCAGCCGCACCTCATCAACGCTCTCGGCGAGAACGCGACGCTGCGGCGTCACGAGCTCCAGTTCAAGCCGATCGGCCACCTCAGCCCTCCTTCTTCATCGTGTCGGCTTTCTCGACGGCTTCGTCGATGTCACCGCAGTAGAGGAAGGCCTGCTCGGGCAGGTCGTCGAGTTCGCCCTGGGTGAGCATCTTGAAGCCCTTGATGGTGTCCTCGACCTTGACGTAGCGGCCCGGCATGCCGGTGAACTGCTCGGCCACGTGGAAGGGCTGGGACAGGAAGCGCTGGATCTTGCGCGCCCGCGACACGGTGAGCTTGTCCTCGTCGGACAGCTCGTCCATGCCGAGGATCGCGATGATGTCCTGGAGGTCCTTGTACCGCTGGAGGATCCGCTGCACTTCGCGGGCCACCATGTAGTGCTCTTCGCCGACGATCACGGGGTCGAGGATGCGCGAGGTGGAAGCCAGCGGGTCAACCGCTGGGTAGATGCCCAGCTCGGCGATCTGCCGCGACAGCACCGAGGTGGCGTCGAGGTGGGCAAAGGCCGCGGCCGGCGCCGGGTCGGTGAGGTCGTCCGCCGGTACGTAAATCGCCTGAACCGAGGTGATGGAACCGGTTTTGGTGGAGGTGATGCGCTCCTGGAGCTCACCCATCTCGGTGGCCAGGTTGGGCTGGTAGCCCACGGCAGACGGCATCCGGCCGAGCAGCGCCGACACCTCGGAACCCGCCTGGGTGAAGCGGAAGATGTTGTCGATGAACAGCAGAACGTCCTGACCCTCGGAGTCACGGAAGTGCTCGGCCACGGTCAGTCCCGAAAGACCAACGCGGAGACGGGCTCCAGGGGGCTCGGTCATCTGGCCGTAGATCAACGAGGCCTTCGAGTTCTCCCAACTGTCGGGGTCGATGACGCCGGACTCGGTCATCTCGAGCCACAGGTCATTGCCCTCACGGGTGCGCTCGCCGACCCCGGAGAAGACCGAGTAGCCGCCGTGCTGCATGGCCACGTTGTTGATCAACTCCATGATGATGACGGTCTTGCCCACACCGGCGCCGCCAAACAGGCCGGTCTTGCCGCCCTTGGTGTAGGGCTCGAGGAGATCGACAACCTTGATGCCGGTCTCGAACATCTCGGTCTCGGTGCTCTGGTCTTCCAACGTCGGTGCGGTGCGGTGGATGGGCATCCGCTTCTCGGCCTCCACCGGGCCCCTCTCGTCCACCGGGTTGCCGAGCACATCGATCACCCGACCGAGGGTGTGTTTACCCACCGGCACCGAAATCGGCTCGCCGAGGTCCACCGCCCTCATGCCACGGACGATGCCCTCGGTGGGCTGCATGGCCACGCAGCGCGCCCGGCTCTCACCGAGATGCTGGGCCACCTCGACGGTCACGTCGATGGGCGTCACGCTCATGGATCCGTCGTCCACGATCCGCACCGCATTCAAGATCGCCGGCAGGTGTTCGTCGGGAAACTCCACGTCCACCACCGGTCCGATCACAGTCGAGACTCGTCCATCCACGTTCTGGGCCATTGATTGTTCTCCCTACTCCGCCAGCGCCTGTGCGCCAGCAACGATCTCCAGAAGTTCCATGGTGATGCCGGCCTGTCGGGTCCGGTTGTACAGCAGTGTCAGGCTATCGATCATCTCGCCGGCGTTCTTGGTCGCCGCATCCATCGAGGTCATGCGCGCGGCCTGCTCGGCCGCGGCCGAGTCGTAGAGGCAGCGCTGGACCTGGGCCTGCACATGGCGCGGCAACAGCGCCGAGAGCAGACCCTCCGGGTCGGGTTCGTACAGGTAGTCCACCGGCGGATCCCCGGTCGCGGCTTCGGTGTCGGACTCGAGGGAATCCGGTTCGATGGGCAAGAGCCGCTCCAGGGTGATCTCCTGCCGGATCAGGCTGACAAACTTGTTGTAGATCAGCCAGACCTCGTCCACCTCGTCAGAAGTGAAGGTCTCGGTAAACATCTCGCCCAGTCGCGGACCGTCGTCGGCGGTCAATTTCGACATGGTCTCGCGCTCGTCGTGTACCACCGTGACCGCCTCCTGGCGGCGGTAGTGGTCCGACGCCTTGCGCCCGATGGTCACCAGATCCAGGGACTCCCAGCGGTCACTCCTGGTGAGCCGGTCGGCCTCCCGCAACAAATTGGCGTTGAACGAGCCGCACAGGCCCTTGTCCGAAGAAATGACCACCAATCGCGCCCGTGTCCCGTCCCGGGATTCGAGCATGGGGTGGCTGAACTCCGTCCGGGACGCCAACGATCCCAACACCCGCGCCATGGTGTCGGCGTAGGGTCGGGCCTGGGTGACGGCCTCCTGGGCGCGCCGCAGCTTGGCCGCGGCCACCATCTTCATGGCCTTGGTGATCTGCTGCGTCCCCTTGACGGAACGGATCCGACGTACCAGGTCCCTACTACTCGGCAACGGCCGCCTCCGGATATTCCTTGAGGAAAAGGTCCACCGCCCCCTTGATCAGGGCGACGAGCTTCTCCTCGGTTTCACCGGTCAATTCGCCGGTTTCGAGAATGGTCTCGAGCACATCCGCACCCTGCTCCTTGGCGTACCGATAGAGGTTCGCCTCAAAGGCGATGATCGAAGACACCTTGAGACGATCCAGCAAGCCATGGGTTCCGGCGTAGATGAACACGATCTGAAGTTCCACCGGAACCGGCCTGTACTGGCCCTGCTTGAGGACCTCCATTAGCCGTTCGCCGCGCGCCAATTGGCGCTGGGTCGCCTTGTCCAGGTCGGAGCCGAACTGGGCGAAGGCCGCCAGCTCGCGGTACTGTGCGAGGTCGAGACGGAGCGAACCCGCGATCTTCTTCATCGCCTTGGTCTGGGCGTTGCCACCGACGCGGCTGACCGACAGTCCGACGTTCACCGCAGGTCGTTGACCGGCGTAGAAGAGATCGGTCTCGAGGAAGATCTGGCCGTCGGTGATGGAGATGACGTTGGTCGGGATGTAGGCCGACACATCACCCATCTGGGTTTCGATCACCGGCAGCGCGGTCAGGCTGCCGCCACCCTCTTCGTCGCGCAGCTTGGCGGCGCGCTCGAGCAGCCGGGAGTGCAGGTAGAACACGTCGCCCGGGTAGGCCTCACGGCCAGGCGGACGCCGGAGCAGCAGCGAGATTTCGCGGTAGGCCTGGGCGTGTTTCGTCAGGTCGTCGTAAAAGCAGATGGCGTGCTGGCCGTTGTACATGAAGTACTCGCCCACCGCACAACCGCCATAGGGGGCCAGGTACTGCAGGGGAGCGGGCTCCGATGCGGTGGCCGACACCACAACGGTGTGGTCCATGGCGCCATTCCTCTCGAGGATCGCCACCACCTGGGCCACCGTCGAGCCCTTCTGGCCGATGGCCACATAGACACATATGTTGCCGGTCCCCTTCTGGTTGATGATCGCGTCGATGATCACCGCGGTCTTTCCGGTCTGGCGGTCACCGATGATCAGCTCGCGCTGGCCGCGGCCGATGGGGATCATGGAGTCGATGGCCTTGATGCCGGTCTGCATCGGCTCCTTCACCGGCTGCCGGTAGACCACACCGGGAGCGGTACGCTCCAGCGGGTACCGCTCCACCGAATCCACCGGGCCCTTGCCGTCGAGCGGCCGGCCCAGGGGATCGATCACCCGGCCCACCAGCCCCGGACCCACCGGGAGGTCGAGGATACGGCCGGTTCGCTTGACCTCGTCACCCTCCTTGATGTAGTGGACCTCACCCATGAGCACGCAGCCCACGTTGTCGTCCTCGAGGTTGAGGGCGAGTCCGAAGACTTCGTGGGGCAGCTCGAGGAGCTCGCCGGCCATGGCACCGTCGAGTCCGTAGACGCGGGCGATGCCGTCGCCGACGGAGATGACCGTTCCCACTTCAGACATGTCGATGGAGGTCTCGTACCCTTCGATCTGGCGGCGGATGATGTCCGCAATCTCGGCGGCTTTGATCTGCATCTGGTTACTCCGTGCTCATTTCTCGGCCCAACCGGTCCACTTGACCAGCGAGCGATCCGTCAAACACCTTCGAGCCCACCTGGACTCGAAAGCCTGCCAGTAACTCCGGATTGGTTTCAAATTTGGCCACCACCTGGCTACCCATGGCCTGGGCGAGGGTGGCCTCGATCTGCTGTTTTGCCTCGGGGCCGAGGACCGTTGCGACCTCGATGGTGGCCCGCCTCCGCCCCTCGGATCGGTCCAACAGATCGCGAAAGGTCTCAGCGATGTCCGACATGTGCTCCATACGGTAGTGCTGCTGGACCACATGGAGGAACCTGCGGGTCGGTTGGGTAATGTTCAACGCATCCAGCACCGCGTCGAGGATCTCGGTCTTGTTTTCCACCGGTACCGTCGGGGTGGTGAGTGCCCGCTGGAACTCAGGCACGGTTTCCACGGTCTCAGCCACCCGGTCCAGCTCCGCGGCCACCTCCTCCAGCCGACCGCGACCGGTGGTGGTGATGACCTCGAAGAGGGCCTTGGCATACGGCATCGCTCTAAAACGTGCCATGGTCACTCCTTGTGGTCTTCCGACCGCATGGCAGACAGGCTCCGATCCATGACGTGGCGGCGGTCCTCATCGGTCAACTCCTTCTGAAGGAGGGACTTGGTAAGTTCTGCGGTGAGCTCGGCGGTCTCCTTGGAGAGCTCGGCCCGAGCCTCGGCGGTGCGTCGCGTAATTTCCTCGTCAACCCGTTTGAGAAAACGCTCCTGTTCGGTGAGGGTCTGTTCCGCGATCTCCTCGGCCTCGGCCTCACCGTCTCGCTCGGCCCTTTCCTTCATGGCCGCCACCTCGGCTCCAATCTCGTCCAACCGCCGCTGCACTTGACCGCGAAGGTCCTCGGCCTCAGACAGCTTCTCCCGGGCCTCTTCGAGATCGCGGGTGATGCCTTCGCCGCGGGCGTTGAGAAAGTTGGATATTGGTCGGCCCACGTACTTCGCCAACAGCCACAGGAAAAGGGTGAGGTTGGCCGCAAACAGAACATGTAGCGCAGAATCGGGGATGCCAAAAAAATTTCCGCCGAGATCAACAAAGAAGGTGAAGATGAGACCACACACGAAGATGAGGAGCCACACTCCGAGACTCTTCATGGTGTCACCTTCCTGTCTAATAGCCTGGAGGCGAATTTTTCCGCCAGCTCGCGGGACCGTTCGCGAAGATCCTGGCGCGCCGTGGTGGTCTCGCTTGCGAGCCCATCAAGGGCCACATGAAGCTGCTCGTCCGCCACCGTACGGGCTTCCTCCAGCGCGACCTGGCGCCGATCGAGGGCCTGCTGGCGGTACTCGCCGCGAACCCGGGCGGCCTCCCGGGCGGCCTCCTGCATCTCGAGTTCGAGGCGATCGGTGGCCTCGAGATACTCGCGATTCGTGGTCTCCCACCTTGAGTTTGCGCTGTCGATTCGGCCGTTTCGTTCGGCCAGCGCCCCTCCAATGGGTTGGATCAGAAATCGGTATACGAGCCACATCGTGACCCAAAAGAAGATCATGATGAAGATCAGGGATAGGTTTGGTGGGGTCATCCGCCGCTCCCCTGGCGCCGCAGGCTCCCGCCTGGATTGCGAGGCGATTCAAGCTATCAGTTTTGCCCAAACCGGTCAAGCACAAGTTTTCACAAGACCGCTATCCAGGGTCTGTTTTGCCCATTTCGCCCAGTTTTTTTGATTTCTCTTCGACCTTCTGGCCAGCCTCCATCGTCACCTTGCCCTCGAGAAGGGCGCCATCTTCCATGACCAGCGCCGGGGTGTAAATATCCGCCCAGACCCGGGCCGTGGGGTGCAGCACCACCTGTTCGGTGGCCCGGAGCACGCCCCGCACCTCGCCGCCCACAAGACACCTCGCCACGTCCACCTCGCCGTCGACCACGCCTCCCTCTCCGACCAGCAGCTCGGACTTGGACCGGATCGTTCCCTCGACCTTGCCGTCCAGCCGGAACGAACTGGCGAACTCCAACTCACCCCGGATTGTGCAACCGTTATCGACGAACCCGTTCAGTGCATCATTCCCTCGAGCCATCAGCTCCCCTCCATCAGCTGATCGTACACCCGCATCAGCTCGGCCTGGTCGTCCACCGAAATCACGATCGATCCGCCGCGGCGGCGGGTTCGGATCTCCACTCTTGCGCCGATTTTGAGCGCGAGTTGCTGCTCCGCCGTGACGATGTTCGGATCTCGCGGCTTGGCGGGACGCTTCGGCGCTGGTTCGGCCGTGGTGTCACGATGCTCGGCGGCGGCTCGTTCGAGCTCCCGAACGCTCAGACCTTCCGCAACCGCCCGCCTGGCCCACCCCGCGAGGTCCTCCCCGGCGGGGAACGACAGCAGGGTTCTGGCGTGTCCGGCCGACAGCTCTCCCCCTTCCACCATCTGCTGAATCGGCAGCGGCAGCTTGAGCAATCGCAGCGTGTTCGCCACCGTGCTCCGGTTGATGCCGACCCTGCCGGCGATTTCGGCCTGCGACAGACCCAGCCTGGATCGCAGCTGCTCATAAGCGCGCGCCTCTTCCAATGGCGTCAGATCACTCCGTTGCAGGTTTTCGACCAAAGCCAGCTCCAGCAGGTGTTCCTCCTCGAGCCATTCCCTGATCACAGCCGGCACCTCGCGCAGCCCTGCCGCCTTGGCTGCCCGCCACCGCCGCTCGCCAGCGATCAACACGTAGCGTCCGGGCTCGCGCTCTGATACCAGCAGGGGCTGCAGCATGCCGTGCTGGCCGATGGAGGCCGACAGTTCTTCCAAATCTTCCGGAGAAAAACGGCGGCGCGGCTGGCTGGGGTTGGGCTCGATGCGGTCAACCGGCACCTGCACCAGACCCGACCGCGCACGCGGCGTCTCCGGGATCAACGCCTTCAAACCGCGGCCAAGTGCCTGTTTTGTCACGTCACGCGACCTCCATCCTGTTCAAATACTCGCGACCCAGGTGCAGATAGGCCTGGGAGCCCCGGCACCTGAGGTCGTAGGCCTGTATGGGCCGCCCAAAGGACGGGGCCTCGGCGAGCCGCACATTGCGCGGAACCACTGTCTCGAACACGAGATCCCCAAACACCGAACGTACCTCGTCGGCCACCTGTCGGGCGAGATTCGTCCGGTCATCGTACATGGTCAACAGGACCCCGTCGATGGCGAGATTGGGATTGAGAAAACGTCGCACCTCATCCACCGTCCGCATCAGTTCCGACACGCCCTCCAAGGCGAAATATTCGCACTGGATGGGAATCAGCAGGGCGTGGGCGGCGGCCAACGCATTGAGCGTCAGCAGGCCCAGCGACGGAGGACAGTCAATGACCACGTACCGGAATCCATCGACGTCGCGCAGTGCGTCACGGAGGCGAAACTCCCGACCCACCATCCCCACCAACTCCACCTCGGCTCCCGCCAGATCCGGGGTCGACGGAATGAGGGACAGGTGGGGGAAATCGGTTCGCACGACGGCCTCCGGTGCCGAACACTCGCCTGTGATCACCCCATAGCTCGTCATTTGATCGGCGGCCGGCTCCACGCCCACTCCGGATGTCGCGTTGGACTGCGGATCGACGTCCAACAACAGGGTGGGCCTCTCGTAGGCCGCAAAGGTCGCCGCCAGACTAATGGCTGTGGTGGTCTTACCGACGCCACCCTTTTGATTGGCCACAGCGACGATCCGGGGTGTCATGGGTCACCCGTCGCCGATCACGGAGCGGTGGAGAAGTTTCACGTGGAACATGGTTGGAGCCGCACCAACCGGCCATGGGTCAGCCCGGGTAACGGCGAGCTTAACACACGCCAGCCCGGGATTTCCTGAAGTCCCGCCAGGCCCGGCTTGGTGCTCCAAAGGACCACTCGCCCACCACCGGTGAGGCGGCCGGACGCCCATTCCAGCAGGTCCGGGTAGCCACCGAGAGCACGGGCCGTGACACGATCGAACCGCCCCGCATTCATGGCCAGATCCTGGTACCGACAGCGCTCTGCGGTCGCATCCAGACCCAGCTCACGGATCACCAGCCGAAGAAAGGTCCACCGTTTCTGACGTGGCTCCAGCAGGAGCCCCCGCCATCGCGGATTCACCGCCAACAACGGTACCCCTGGAAGGCCGGCGCCGCTGCCCACATCAAGCAACACACCAGAACCCGATAACTCATGGCGGGCGGCCAGGGCGTCGGCGATGTGCCGCTCCACCAGCTCCCGACGATCACGATAACTCACCAGACTGTGTCGGCGCGACCAACGCTCTAACAAAACCGCGTATCGGACCAGGCGGCGGAGGCCGTCGCCCTCGGCATGGGGCTCGAGCAACTCTTCGAAGCTCAATTCTCCGAGCACGGCCCACCCGCCCGACCAATTCTCCCAACCAGGATCGCCACCGCCGCCGGTGTCATTCCGGGCAACCGCTCAGCGTCGGCGATGGTCCGCGGGCGGTGCCGCTCCAACAGGTCCGCCACCTCCCGGGAGAGGCCGGGAATCGCACGCGGATCCAGATCTTCAGGAATGACCAGATGGCGAAGTCTCCCCACCCGTTCGATCTCACGGTGATGCCGGGCCAGATACCCGTCGTATTTGAGTTCCGCCAGGACAACCCGGCGATCCTCAGGGTCCAGACCCTCGAGAAGGGGCAGCCGAGCGGCCACCACAGCCTGGTCCACATCCTGGCGGCGCAGGATCTGAGCCCATGTGGTGGGCGTCGTTGGTTCCACTCCTGCGATCTTCGCCACCTCGGCTCGGCCGGCACGAGACGGGTTGATTGTTGTGTTTCTCAGCACGTTCTTCGCGTCCCGCCGCCGCTCCCAGCGCCCCTGTTCCACGTGAAACACCTGATCGGGGATCAGACCGAGCCGCCAGCCCTCCGCCATCAATCGCTCCCGGGCCGAGTCCACCCCCATCACGAGGCGGTGCTCCGCCCTCGACGTGAACATGCGGTAGGGCTCGCGGTGGTCCAACCTGCACAGATCGTCCACCAGAACACCCATGTAGGATCGCTCGCGTTCCGGGATGAATGGCGCCAAGCCCCGCAGCGCACGAACGGCGTTCACTCCGGCCAGAAATCCCAGGACGGCGGCCTCTTCGTAGCCCGAGGTCCCCAAGAGCTGACCCGCGAGATAGAGCCCTGGGATATCTGAACAACACAGAGTTCGATCCACCTGCGCCGGGGCCACCACGTCGTACTCGACGGCGTAACCGTACCGCAGGAACTCAGCTTCCTCGAAACCGGCCACCGACCGCACGATTCGCTCCTGGACGTCCTTCGGCAGACTGGTGGAGAGCCCGTTGACGTACATGCTCTCACTGTGGAGACCCTCGGGTTCGAGGAAGACCGTGTGCTGCCGGTGGTGAGGGAAACGCACCACCTTGTCCTCGATGGACGGGCAATACCGCGGTCCGGCGCCCTGGATCCGGCCGCTGAAAAGGGGTGAACGATGGAGATTGTCCTCGATGATGTCCTGCACCACCTCGGGCGTCCGACCCACCCAGCACGAGATCTGGTTGGCCACCGCCCGCGTCCGCCAGGAAAACGGCCGCGGATCGGTGTCTCCCGTCTGCTCCTCGAGTCGACCGGTATCGATGGAGCTTCTGGAGAGACGGGGAGGGGTCCCCGTCTTGAACCGCCGCAGCTCAAGTCCGAGTCCGCCCAGCTCGGCGCCCAGCCCCAAACTGGGCCGCTCACCAAAGCGTCCGCCCGGCAGGGTCTCCTCACCGGTGTGCAACAGCCCGCCCAAAAAAGTCCCCGTCGTCAGGATCACGGCCCGCGCCCTCAGCAGGCGGCCGTCGGCCAGCCGAACCCCGGCTACTCCGTCATCCTCCACAATCAGACCCGTCACCTCACCCTCGATCACCTCCAATCCGCGCAGACCGTCGAGCAACCGGCGCACGATGGTGGTGTATCGACCCTTGTCACACTGTGCGCGCGGACCCCAGACCGCCGGCCCCCGAGAGCGGTTCAGCATCTTGAATTGAATCCCTGCTCGATCAGCCGCCCAGGGCTGAATTCCGCCAAGAGCGTCTAACTCGGCCAAAAGGTGCCCTTTCCCGATCCCTCCCATGGCCGGGTTGCACGGCATCTGAGCCACCGTCTCCCGGTGCAACGTCACCACCGCAACCCGCACTCCGAGACGGACGGCCGCGGCGGCGGCCTCGGCTCCGGCATGGCCGGCCCCGACCACCACGAGGTCCAAACTGGGACTCGGCATCACCCTACTTACCAATGCAGAACGAGGCGAAGATCTCGTCCAAGACATCCTCGGCGACCACCTCGCCCACAAGCTCTGCCACCTCATCGGCGGCCCACCGCAGGCTCTCCGCGGCGAGTTCCGGCGTGGCGAGATCGCACCCCTCGAGCTCCGCTGCTGCTCGAATCAAAGCCCGCCGGTGACGTTCGCCGATGGCCACCTCTCCTCCCAGGTCGGGCACCTCTCCGGCCACAGCGTCGGCCAGCTTCAGCCGCAGCGCGTCCGCACCCCCGGGGGTCACGGAAGACACCGCAACCCAACCGTCGGCCGGCTGCCAACCGTCGGCCGCGAGATCGGTCTTTGAACGGACTCGAACCACGGCCACGCCCGGGCTGGTTTGGGCTGCTTCGGTCGGCGCCGGGTCGTCCACCGGCCACAACTCCACCACGACACCGGCTTCCGCCACCGCCGCCCTTGCCCGTCGAACCCCCTCCAGTTCCACGGGATCTTCCGATCGCCTCATTCCCGCCGTATCCACCAAGGTCACACGCAGCCCAGCGAGCTCCAGATCCGCCTCCAGAACGTCCCTGGTGGTCCCCGGCGTAGGTGCAACAATGGCTCGGTCAGATCCAATTAAACTATTAAAAAGAGTCGACTTACCAGAGTTTGGGGGGCCAACGATCACGACCCTGACCCCATCCCTGATGCGTTCTCCTGCGGCCGCCGTTGCGAGAAGGTCTCCGGTCTCCCGGCGGCACTGTTCGAGTCTGGTGTGAAGTTCCTGGCCGTCCACGGTCACGCCCTGGGCGACAAAGTCCAGCGATGCCTCGATCCTCGCCCTGAGGGTCACAAGCTGGTCGCGCAGCCCGGTCAACCGATGGGACAGCCGTCCGGCCAATTGCTGTCGAGCGTTGCGCGCCTGCCACGCCGTCTCCGCGACCACAAGATCCCGTACCGCCTCTGCCTGCACGAGGTCCATCTTGCCGTTGGCCACCGCCCGCCTGGTGAACTCGCCAGGGGCAGCCGGCCGCGCGCCCGCGTCGGTGATCAGACCGATCACCGACTCCACCACGAACGGCGACCCGTGCACCATGAACTCGAGCATATCCTCACCGGTGAACGATCTCGGTGCGGCGTAGGGTATGGCCACCGCCGACTCCCGCCCGAGGCTGCCCGTCCCCACGATGTGGACCAGCCGCGCCCGCCACGGGCGGTCGAAATCGACCTCCGGGCTGATCCGACCGGCCACGGCTCGGGTCTTTGGACCACTCACCCGAATCACGGCGAGGGCGGCCGGGCCTGCCGCCGTGCTGCGGGCGACGATCGTGTCAGCGCCGCCGGCGAGGGCGGACGACCAGTCGCTTGAGGAAGCCATCTCCATCGCTTGAGGTCTCCACCTCGGGATCATCGGCCAACGCCAGGTGTATGTCACGTCGCGCCGCCGGGGTCAGCGGTCCAAATACCACCGGAGATTGGGTGTTGACCGCCTCGTCCGCCGCCGCCATGGCGCGCTCGCGCAGCTTCTCCGCCCTCCGCTCCTTGAATCCGTCGGTGTCGAGATGGACCGGCAGGTGGCGGGGAAAACGCCGGGTCAGGATACGGTTGCAGAGGTACTGGAGCGCGTCCAACCCCTTGCCCCCCGATCCGGTCAGCAGGCGCAGGTCGCCGCCACTGAGTTCTCCATCCAACGACTCTCCGCCAAGATTGATCCGGGCGGAGACGTCGAGTTCACCAGCCCGAAAGGTCTCCGAAAGAAACAGCCCGAGAATCGCCACTGGATCGACCTCGGCGCGAATCTCCACTGCCTGCCCGGGTTCATCGGAAACCACCTCGTAGTGGAGTTCTCCAATTCGAGCTCGAAGCTCGTGACAGGCACTGGTGAGTGCCTCGTCCAGTGACGCGCCGCGAAACGTACCCTCCACGATCACTTCTTCTTCCCCCCGCCCTTGCCCTTCGAACCACCGCTCTTGCGTTCGCCCAGCAATCGGAAGGTCACCTCCTGCTGCACGATGGTGAGGACGTTGTTAGTCAGCCAGTAGAGAACCAGACCGGACGGGAAGTTGAGGAACATGAAGCCGAAGACGAACGGCAGCATACGCATCATCCGCTGCTGCTGCGGGTCGCCGACCT
The DNA here is from genome assembly GCA_963797055.1 of uncultured Holophagae bacterium. Lineage (GTDB taxonomy): Bacteria > Acidobacteriota > Thermoanaerobaculia > Thermoanaerobaculales > Sulfomarinibacteraceae > FEB-10. Next base: position 294,408 of record CAWCOD010000009.1, on the reverse strand, counting down.
GGGGCGCCAGTTTCTGCTGCAACCACATGGTGGCGGTCATCAAAATGGGCGTGATGTAGTAAGGATCCTTTGCCGAAAGATCCTGGATCCAGCCGAAAAAGGGAGCGTGGCGGAGTTCGATGGCCACCATAAAAAGCTTGTAGAGCGCCCACAGAATGGGGAGCTGGACCAGCATGGGCAGACAACCGCCCATTGGATTGACGCCCTCCTGCTTATAAAGGGCCATCATCTCCTGGTTCATCTTGGCGCGGGCCTGGGGGTCCGCCTTTTTCTTCTTGTACTGACCCTGGATCTCCTTCACCTTGGGCTGGAGCTTCTGCATCCGGCGCATGGATACGGTGGAGGTGTGCATCAGGGGGAACAGCAATATGCGAATCGCCACAGTCAGCAGGATGATGGCGACGCCATAGTTCCCAACCACCCCATAGATCCACCGCAGGGCCTTGAGGAAGATCACCGAGATCGGGCCGAAAAAGCCGAAATTGAGGGTTCTTTCCACCCCGCTGTCGATCTGCTGGAGGAGGTCGTACTCCTTGGGCGCACCGAGCAACTGACCCTCAATGAGACCCTCTGCCGGGTCCATCAGCAGTTGCAGCACACGCCTCTCCTCCACCTCGCCGTCCTCGTCCGGAACCATGAACTGGAGAACGTTCACCTCCAGGCCGTCGATTCGGGTTGTCGGACGGAACAAGGACAGGAAGTAGGTGTCCTGGAAGCCCGAGTAGGTCGTCACCTGAGGCACCATGACCTGCGATTGCTTCGCCTTGCGCTGTTTCACCACCTCGTACTCGCCGTCGGCCAGCACCACGACATCGCCCCACACCGCGAGTCGGTTGTTCTGCTCCACTTCGCTGAGATTCCGCAGCCCGGTGCCGACGCTCAGATTGGCCGAACGCATGGCTCCACCGAGATCCATGGAGACCTCGAGCCCGTAGCCGCTGTCCGGCAGCCCGATGGTCTTCTCAACCGCGTTCCCGAGCCCGTCGGACCACCGGAATACCGCCCCGTTGGCGCCCCGCTCCACCGCATACAACCGCTGGTCGGCCCCGTCACTGGTCACAAGTTGCAGCGGGAAGGTCCGATCCGGGTGGTCGACCTCCTGAACAAGCTCCAGGGTATCCCCGTTATCTTCCGTGTAATCAGTTAATTGCATTGATGTGATTGCGGCGCCACGGGTGCTAATCTCCACCGACATCACATCATTGGAGAAGCGAAGGACTTCTTCGATCTCTCCAACGATAACCTCATCGGAGACCACCACCTCGGAACTCTCATCGGTGGCCGAGTCGACCGTAATGGGTTCCTCGACCTCCTGCGGAGCCGTCGGTTGAGATCGTTCTTCAACGCGGGGTGCCCCATCCACCGCCGGGGTGGGTCTTTCCGGCGGGAACAGCACAGACCACAGCGCGAAAATAACCGCCGACAGCACGAATGCCAGGAGAAGACGTTTTTCCATTGGTATCCGGTTTCTCCCTGACTCCTCAACCCGCCAAGCCTGGTGAGAACCCGCGTTATGCCGGTCCCACGTTCCTTTGGCTCAGCTGGATGACAGCCGATCCCTCAGTTGCCTCACGACGTGGCGGTATTCGCGTTCGAGTTCTGGCCAGGGCGCCGCCGCCAGGCCCCGGCGCGCGTTGATGACGACATCCACATCGAGCCCACCGCAGGCGTGGACATGGGTCCGGAACAGCTCTCGGAGCCGTCGCTTACAACGGTTGCGCTCCACAGCGTTGCCCACCCGCTTCGATGCGGTAACTCCGAGCCGGGGTCCGACGGCATCGGCTTCGTCTCTCGGTAGAGCGAATACCACCATGTACCGTCCACCGGCTCGAATACCATTTTCGTAGACTCTTTGAAATTCCGCACGGCGCCGCAGCCGCGCGCACCGAGACACGCAGAATCCCCGCTCACACGGAGAGGCGCTTGCGGCCCTTGCGCCGGCGAGCATTCAGTATCTTCCGCCCGGCCTTCGAACGCATACGAACGCGGAAACCGTGCGTCTTCTTCCGGCGCCTGTTATTCGGTTGAAACGTCCTTTTCATGGTTCTTCCCTAATCTCCCTAAACCACGGGCGCGTCACGATATCGCACCGACTTCCTTGTGTCAAGACGAGACTGTTCCCATGCCCCCGAGCTGTGTTAGCGTAGGGGGATGGACCGTTGGATAGACCTCCAGCCACATCTCAAACAGATGCTGGGAGAGGAGGAGTACTCCACCTGGATTGCGCCGATCAAGGTCATGGCAAGCAACGACGCCGGTCTCACCCTCGGTTGCGGCAACTCCATTGTCACCGACTGGGTCCGTGATCATCTCCTCAGAGACATCGAAACGGTGGCGCGGAGCCACTTCGGCTCAACCTTCCGTGTCCAGCTCGATGAGGGCTCACCGCGGTCTCGAGCGCCCGCCAAAAAGAGCACCAAGAAAAAAGCGGCGACCTTCGCCACCCACCCGATCAACCCTGGTTTCACCTTCGACCGGTTTGTGGTCGGACCCTCCAACCAGTTTGCGGCTGCAGCCGCCGAAGCGGTGGCCGACCGGCCGGGCACCGCCTACAACCCGCTCTACATCTACGGCGGTTCGGGGCTCGGCAAGACCCATCTCCTGCACGCCATCGCCCACCGCATCGAGGATCGGCAGAAGCGCAAGAAAAAAAAGCTCAAAATCGTCTACTTGACCACCGAGCAATTCGTCAACCAGCTCATCAACTGCATTCGCTCCCAGCAGATGGAGATCTTTCAGAACACCTTTCGCAGTGTCGACGTCCTGTTGCTCGACGACATCCAGTTCATCGCCGGTAAAGAACGGACCCAGGAGGAGTTTTTTCACACCTTCAACACCCTCCAGTCCACCGGCCGCCAGGTGGTCTTCACCTCCGACGCGCGACCCGCCGACATCCCCGGCATCGAGGAACGGCTCCGGTCACGGTTTCTCCAGGGTCTGATCGCCGACATCCAACCGCCGGATCTCGAGACCCGCTGTGCAATTCTCCGCGAAAAGGGACGTGCCATCGGCTGGGATCTCCCGGAGGATGTTGTTCTATTCATCGCACGCCGGGTGCAGAAGAACGTCCGCGAGCTCGAGGGATCGCTCAATCGGACCATCGCCTTCGCCCAGCTCAAAAACACCCGAATCACGGTGGATGTTGTCCGTATGGCTCTCTTCGAGTTGCTCCCCGACGGGCGAGATCCGACTCCGGCGGACATCATTCGGTTCGTGGCCCAGCACTACGGCATCAGGGTGGCCGATCTCAAGGGACGTTCCAACCGGCGGTCCATCGCTTTGCCCCGTCAGGTGGCCATGTACCTCATCCGGGACATTCTTGAACTGAGCTTCCCGGAAATCGGTAAGATCTTCTCCAAACACCATTCGACGGCCATGTATGCGGTGGACAACATCACCAAGATGCGCCAATCCAACCCCGATTTTGACGCCACCTTGACCGCCTTTAGCGAGCATTTCGGTTGACATCGGCTGTGGAAGGCCTGTGAATCGGCTGTGGAAAAACGGTCGTGGGCTGTGGAAAGCCTGCGAACCCCACATTCTCCCGCTGGACTTCCACATGACCATCCACAACCCACAGAGGATGCATGCTCTTTGTTGCTGGTGAGATCCTGAGGTTTTCCGCAGAACCCACAACCTCGACGATGACTACGGATATATGCTAGATTTCAGTTCGTTCATAGACGTCGTAGAAAGGATCGTTGATGGAACTGAAACTACAGCGAAGTCTCGTTCTTCAAGAGCTTTCCATCCTGCAGGGAGTGGTGGAGCACCGGACGACCATCCCGATCCTTTCGAGTATCCTCGCCGAGGCGACGGATGATCGCCTGCGGATGGTGGCCACAGATCTCGATATGACGATCATGACCGGTTGCTCGGCGACCATCGAGGGCGGCGGCCGACTCACCCTCGAGAGCAAGGTTTTTCAGAACCTGGTTCGCAACCTCCCCGAAGAGGAGTTCACCCTCCGCCAAGAGGGCGACGCGGTGGAGATTGAAAGTGGCAGGTTCCGATCGCGGATGTCGGTGGCCGACGCCGCTGAGTACCCGACCATCCCGGATGTGCCAGAGGCCGGAGAATACTCCCTGCCGCTTGATCTTTTCCAGTTGATGCTGGATCGGGTGGCTTTCGCCATCACCAAGGACGATCCCAAGTTCCAGCTCAACGGGGCGTTGGTGAAACTGGTGCCGGGAGAGGTGGAGATCGCCGCCACCGACGGTCACCGACTGGCGGTGGTCCGCGCCAAGGCTCCCGATGGCGAACCCCCGTTTGAACAACAACTCTTTCCCCGCAAACTACTGGCAGAGTTTTCCAGATTTTCCGATGAGCGGGTCAATTTATCGTCCGGAGAGAACCATCTCGGTTTCAGGATGGGCGACCGGACGCTGGTGTCGCGGATCGTCGAACTGAGATTTCCGCAGTATGAACGGGTGATCGTACGGGACAATCCCAATCGTGTTCGGATCGATCGCAAGGAGTTGCTGGCCTCGCTGCGTCGTGTGAGCCTGCTCGCCCACGAGAAGGCACGCGGAGTTCGCTTCAAACTCGACCCCTCGGGTGAGTTGACCCTGGCCTCCATCGGTTATGAGCGGGGAAGCGCGGAAGAGACCCTGGGTGTCAGCTACCAGGGTGATGGGGTGGAGATCGCTCTCAACGCCGGCTACGTGATTGATGTGCTTCAAGTTCTGGAGTGCCCGACCATAGAGTTCCAGCTGCGGGACTCGAATTCCCAGACCGTCCTGGTACCGGTGGACGACGACCCCAGGCTCGAGGAGTACATCTACGTTCTGATGCCCATGAGGCTCTGATTCCGGTTGCAGATCCGCGAAATCAGCACCCGTTCCTTCCGGAACCTCGAACCGACGACCGTCCGTTTCCAAGACGGGGTCAACCTGGTGGTGGGGGACAACGGGGCAGGCAAGACCAGTCTCCTGGAGGCCGTAGCGGTACTTGGTAACCTGCGCTCGTTCCGGAGTCCCCGATGGCGGGCGGTGGCGCGGCACGGCGAACATAATTTCAGGATCGATGGTGCGGTGGAGACGTCGTCTAAGATCAGGTCGCGACTGGAACAAGTGGTGGAGGTGGGGCCACCGGTCAGCCGCGCTCTGATGATCGACGGGGCGGCGGCGACCACCGAGCGCTACCTCAGTGTTCTTCCCGTGGTGGCGCTCACCGCGGCCGACACCGAGTTGGTCACCGGGGGGCCATCGCTGCGACGCGGTCTTTTGGATCGCCTGTCATTTATGCTGGATAGCAGGACACTGGGTGAAATTCGAGCCTACCTTCGCACCCTTCGACAACGGAATGCCGCCCTGTCGTCGGATGCGACCGATAGCGAGGTGGATGCCTGGGACGCTCGACTGGCGGCGCTGGCCGCCAAGCTCGTCGAGCGGCGGACTGTGGCCGCGACCCGATTGGCCGACGAGTTCTCCGAGAGTTACCGGCTGCTGCGCGGTAAGGGCTTTCCCGATATGAGCTTAGGTTATCGGTCGGATTCCTGGCTGAATGGGTGCGAAACCACAAGAAAACTGGAAGAATCGTACCGAAAACGGTATAATGTGACTCGGATTCGAGACCGTCACGCCGGGCATACCTTGGAGGGACCCCACCGCCATGATCTGAAGCTCGAGGCGGGTGGTCGACCGGCCAGGGAGGTCCTGAGTTCGGGACAGATCAAGGTCGTGGCAGCGGCCCTCCGGCTGGCTACCGTAGTCCAGGTCGAGAGTGAGAGGGGCGAACAGCTCCCGGTGATTGTTGACGATGTTGATGCCGAGTTAGACAGTGGGGTGTTCTCGCAACTCGCGAGGACGCTCGCGAGCAGACGACAGCTGCTCCTTTCCAGTGCTCATGGCGAAATGGTGACGGGCTTCTTCCCCGACGCCCGGGTGATCACCATGGAAACGGGCAGCTGCCGGAGCAGCACCGCAGGTGGAGACTGACTGGATGAGCGACTCCTATACAGCACAGAGCATCAAGGTTCTGAAGGGTCGAGAAGCGGTTCGGAAGCGACCGGGCATGTACATCGGCGATGTTGATGACATTTCCGGGCTCCACCACATGGTCTGGGAGGTGGTGGACAACGCCATCGACGAGGCGCAGGCGGGTCACGCCGACAAGGTCACCGTCACCGTGCACGCCGACCACACGATCACGGTCACCGACAACGGCCGCGGAATCCCTGTGGACGAGCACAAGGAGTCCGGCCGGCCGGCGGCGGAGGTCATCATGACCGAGCTCCACGCCGGCGGAAAGTTCGATTCCAATTCTTACAAGGTGTCGGGCGGTCTTCATGGAGTGGGCGTCAGCGTGGTCAACTTCCTGGCCGAGTGGCTGAAGCTGGAGATCCATCGCGACGGCAAGGTGTGGGAGCAGAACTTCGCCCGCGGTGTGCCCGTGGATGGTCTGAAGGCGGTTGGCAAGACCAAGCGGACGGGGACCATTGTCAGCTTCAATCCCGACCCCGAGGTATTCACCGTCCTCGAGTTCCACCCCGATCTGTTGGTGCGGCATCTCAGAGAACTCGCATTCCTCAACTCCGGCCTGGAGGTCGTGTTCTACGATGAGGCGTCGGAGCGCCGCGAGACCTTCAAGTTCAGCGGTGGGCTGTCCGAGTTCGCCCACTACCTCAATCGATCGAAGAACGTCCTCCACGAGCCGCCGATCTATCTCGAGGACACCAACCCGGAGGGCGAGCAGGTCGAGGTCGCCCTGCAGTGGCACGATGGCTACTCCGAGAATGTGCTGGCCTTCACCAACACCGTGTTCAACCGCGACGGCGGGACCCATCTCTCGGGTTTCCGGGGAGCTCTCACCAGGACCATCAACTCCTATGCCCAAAGCCAAAACCTACTCAAGGGCATGAACGAGAATCTCTCCGGCGAGGACGTGCGCGAAGGCCTGACCGCGGTGATTGCGGTGCGCATTCACGAACCCAGGTTTTCCAGTCAGACCAAGGACAAGCTGGTGTCGTCGGACATCAAGGGATGGCTGGAATCGGTGGTCAATGAGACCCTTTCCACCTTTTTCGAGGAAAATCCGGCGGTGGCCAAACGGATCGTATCCAAATGTCTGGATGCGGCCCGGGCGCGGGCGGCGGCGCGAAAGGCCCGCGAGCTCACGCGGCGCAAGAGCGCGCTGGAGAATTCGACGCTGCCGGGCAAGTTGGCGGATTGCTCGGAACGGGATCCGGCTCAGTCCGAGCTGTTCATCGTCGAGGGGGACTCGGCCGGCGGCTCGGCCAAGCAGGGTCGGAACCGACGCTTCCAGGCGATTCTGCCGCTCCGGGGCAAAATTCTCAACGTCGAGAAGGCCCGTTTCGATCGGATGCTGGCTTCTGAGGAGATCCGGGCCCTGATCCAGTGTCTGGGGACCGGCATCGGCGCCGAGGAGTTCGATCCACAGAAAGTCCGCTATCACCAGATCATCATCATGACCGACGCCGACGTCGATGGGTCGCACATCCGTACCCTATTGCTGACCTTCTTTTATCGACAGATGGAAGAGTTGGTCGGGCGCGGCCACCTCTACATCGCACAGCCGCCGCTGTACAAGGTATCGCGGGGCAAGCGCGAGATCTATCTGAAAGACGACGGCGAACTTTCTCGCTTTCTGCTCGATCGCGTGGCCGATGAGTTCCAGCTGGTTCTTGGAGCTACCGGCATCGATCTGTCCGGTGACGAGCTTCGTGGGGCGGTGCTTGCCTGCGAAAACTGGCTCGACACGCTGGGTGACATGGAGCGCCGAGGCTGGCCGGCCAACGTTGTGATGGCGGCCCTCGATCTCACCGAGGGTGACGTGGGACCGCCGGGATCGGAAACCTATGCGCGATCGCTCGCCGCCGAACTGGTCGATCTCGGCTACGACGACGTGGGTGTCCGACTCGACGAGGAGCACGGCGTCCACGAGGTGGTGTGCAAGGTGGGTTCCAACGGCCGATCGTGGGAGGTCCATCTTGGACGGGTTCTGTCCGGCAGCGGTCATTTCCGCCGGGCGAAAAAGCAGCTCGCTCAGATCGCCCCATTGCGGCTCGGACCCTATCACCTGGAACGCAACGGCGAGCGAACCACGGTGGAGACCATGCAACAGCTGGTGGAGTATGTGTACGAGGTGGCAAAGAAGGGGCTCAACGTCCAGCGCTACAAGGGTCTGGGTGAGATGAACCCGACCCAGCTCTGGGAGACCACCATGGATCCAGAGAATCGGCGCCTGCTCCAGGTCACGGTGGAGGACGCCGCCCGGGCCGACGAACTGTTTACGGTGCTGATGGGTGATGCTGTAGAGCCGCGTAGAAAGTTTATTGAAGACAACGCCTTAGAGGCGCGCAACCTCGACATCTGATCAGGAACGACCAATGAGCGAACACGAGCTGTACTCGCAGGGGGACCGAATCCCAATCACCATCGAGGAGGAGCTGAAGAACTCCTACCTGGATTACGCCATGTCGGTGATCATCGGCAGGGCGTTACCGGATGTACGGGATGGGCTCAAACCGGTTCATCGACGGATTCTCTTCGGCATGTGGGAGAGCGGAAACACCGCCGGACGGGCCTACAAGAAATCGGCGCGGATCGTTGGCGACGTGATGGGCAAGTACCACCCCCATGGCGACCAGGCGATCTACGACACCGCCGTCCGCATGGCGCAGGAGTTTTCCATGCGCTACACGCTGGTGGACGGCCAGGGCAACTTCGGCTCGGTGGACGGCGACGCGGCGGCCGCCATGCGGTATACCGAGGTTCGGCTGACCCGGCTGTCACACGAGTTGCTGGGCGACGATATCGACAAGGAGACGGTGGACTGGGTCCCCAACTACGATGGCTCGCTGTCGGAACCCGTCATCCTGCCGGCCCAATACCCCAACCTGCTGGTCAACGGCTCCTCCGGTATCGCCGTCGGCATGGCCACCAACATTCCACCGCACAACCTCGGCGAAGTGGTCGATGCCACCATCGCGCTGATTCGGTCCCCCGATGCGACCCTCGAAGAGCTCATGCAGCACATCCCCGGGCCCGACTTTCCCACCGCCGCCTTTATCCATGGCCGGAAGGGGATCTACGACGCCTATACCACGGGACGGGGCATTATCCAGATGCGGGCGAGGGTCCGTATCGAGGAGGCCGAAACCGGCAAGAAGGGGCGGCTGATCGTCGAAGAGCTGCCCTACCAGGTGAACAAGGCGAGGTTGATGGAGCAGATCGCTTCGCTGGTCCACAACAAGCGACTGGAGGGGATCAGCGACCTTCGTGATGAGTCCGACCGAGACGGCATCCGAATGGTGATCGAACTCAAGCGAGACGCCATCCCCGAGGTGGTCCTCAACAATCTTTATAAGTTGACCCAGCTCCAGACCACCTTCGGCATCATCCTGCTCGGCGTGCTCAACAACCAACCCAAGGTCTTCACCCTCCGCGATCTCCTCCGGCATTTCATCGACCATCGCAAGGAAGTGGTCGTCCGACGGACCCAATTCGACCTTGCCAAGGCGAGGGAGCGCGCCCACATCCTGGAAGGACTGGTGATCGCGCTCGACAATCTGGATGCGGTCATCAAACTGATCAGAGCCGCTCCCGACCCACCCACGGCCTCGACCGAGCTGCAATCGCGATTCGACCTCAGCAAGGCCCAGGCCCAGGCCATCCTGGATATGAGGCTGCAGCGGCTCACCGGGCTGGAGCGATCGAAGATCGTCGAAGAGCACAAGGCGATCCTCGAGCGGATCGCAGAGCTGGAGGCAATCCTCGGTTCTGAGGAGCTGGTTTTAGACATCATCGTTGACGAACTCGAGTCGATCAAGGCTCGGTTCGGCGACGCTCGACGCACCGAGATCATCACGGGCTCCTCCGACATCTCCATCGAGGACCTGATCGCCGAGGAAGACATGGTGATCACGGTGACTCGGTCGGGCTATATCAAGCGGTCGGCGCTGACCACCTACCGGGCGCAACGCCGCGGCGGTCGGGGCCGGCGCGGCATGGCCACAAAGGCCGAGGATGAGGTCTGGAAGCTGTTTGTCGCCTCGACGCACGCCACAATGCTGTTTTTCACGACCCGCGGGAAAGTCTTTGCCCGAAAGGTATATGAGCTTCCCGATGTGGGCCCCACCGGTCGCGGTCGGGCGCTGGTGAATCTGCTCAAGCTGGAAGACGGCGAGAGCGTGACGGCACTCCTGGCGGTGCGAGACTTTGCAGAGCACCAGGATGAGTTCCTTCTCTTCGCCACCCGTCTTGGTAGGGTCAAGCGAACCCCCTTGAGCGACTACGCGAATATCCGTGTCGTCGGACTGCGGGCGGTGGTGATCAACGACGGCGACAACCTACTGTCGGTCCACCTCACCGATGGTGCCCGACACGTTTTCATGGGCACCCACCACGGGATGGGCATCCGGTTTGAGGAAAGCCAGGCGCGCTCCATGGGGAGGGTCACGGCGGGGGTTCGTGGAATCAACCTCAAGAAGGGCGATTTCGTCGAGGAGGTGGCCACCCTCGACCCGGAGGAGGAGGACGACATCCTCGTGGTGACGGACCTCGGCTTCGGCAAGCGAACAGCGGCGACGGAGTTCCGGACCCAGAACCGCGGCGGCTACGGGCTCAAACTCATCCGACTGACGGCAAAGAACGGCAATGTGGCGGGAATTCGACACGTCCATGAGAGCGACCAGGTGCTGATCCTTACCGAGAAGGGCATTCTGATCCGGATGAACGTGGACGAGATCCGCCGCATCGGCCGTGCCACCCAGGGAGTGCGGTTGATCCGACTCGACGAGGGGGACCAGGTGGTGTCGGTTGTCAAACTCGCCGAGGACGAGGACGAGAACGACAGCGACGAGATGCACACCGCGGATGAACCGCTCGAGGACGAAGCGCCGCCCGAGGCGTAGGGTGACATTCAGGATCTCCAACCGGTGACATTCCGCGTGCCCGCCGATCCTCCCGCGGTCCCACCGGTGCAGCTACTGCACCAGGAGGGCATTCTCGGTCTGGTGGCAATCGTCGGTCTGGCGTGGCGGGATGGCCAACCACTCGCGGGTCTGGCGGCTCGGGGCCCCCTCCCGTGGTCGGTGGCCGCGGGATTGATGGCCGCGGTGGCGGCGAGCCTTGGGTTGTGGCTGTTTCGTGGGGTGCCGTCGCTCGACCGGTTGCAGAAGTTCCAGGGGCGATTGGTGCGCGGCTGGTCCGCCACCGACGCCGTGGCGGTGGCGATGCTCTCCGGCCTCGCCGAGGAGGCCTTGCTGCGAGCCTTGCTTCAGCCGATCCTGGGACTGTTGCCGGCGGCGATGTTGTTCTCCCTGTTGCACCTGGTGCCGGACCGCAAGTTGTGGATGTGGCCGGTGATCGCTCTCCTGTTGGGGGTCGGTCTGGGCGGCCTTTTCGAACGTTACGGTTACCCGGCTGCGGCGGCGGCCCACATCCTCATCAACGCCATCGCGCTCCTGCGCCTGCGGAGCATCGACGACGACTGATGGCACGATGGCGCCACCCGCGCCGGTGTGTACAATGTGCTGGGAGCTGACCCCGAGGAGGACTGATAATGAGAGATCAGAACGACCAGTTCCGCGTCAATGTGGGATTGGCAGAGATGCTCAAGGGCGGGGTGATCATGGATGTCACGTCGGCCGAGCAGGCAAAAATCGCCGAGGACGCGGGTGCCGTTGCGGTGATGGCCCTGGAGAGAGTGCCGTCCGACATCCGAACCCAGGGTGGCGTGGCGCGGATGTCGCCTGTCGGCAAGATCCGCGAGATCCAGGAGACGGTGTCGATCCCGGTGATGGCCAAGTGCCGGATCGGACACGTGGCCGAGGCGCAGATGTTGCAGGCCCTCGAGGTGGACTTCATCGACGAAAGCGAGGTTTTGACACCGGCTGACGAGGAGAATCACGTCGACAAACACGCCTTCACCATCCCCTTTGTCTGTGGTTGTAGAAACCTCGGCGAGGCGCTGCGGCGGATCGGAGAGGGTGCAGCCATGATTCGGACCAAGGGCGAAGCTGGTTCTGGTGACATCGTGGAGGCTGTCCGACACCTCAGGGCGGTTCAGCGCGGCATTGGTACGCTGACCATCCTCCAGCCCGACGAACTCATGGCTCACGCCAAGCAGCTCCAGGCGCCGTACGAGCTGGTGCGGTGGGTGGCCGAGCACGGCCGGTTGCCGGTGCCGAATTTCGCCGCCGGCGGAGTGGCCACGCCTGCCGATGCCGCGCTCTGCATGATGCTGGGTGCCGAGGCCGTGTTCGTGGGTTCCGGGATCTTCAAGTCTTCGGATCCCGCAAATCGGGGCCGGGCGATCGTGCAGGCGGTCACCCACTGGCAGGACCCGGCCAAGCTGGTGGAGGTCTCCGAGGGGTTGACCGACGCTATGACAGGACTTGAGACCTCCAAGCTGACACCTGAGGAGATGTTGTCCCGTCGGGGGTGGTAATAATGCGGGTTGGGGTGCTGGCTCTCCAGGGTGATTTCGAGGCCCATGCCCTCGCCCTCGCCGAGTTGGGTGTTCCGGCCGAACCCATTCGGACAGCTGCCGAGCTTGACGGTGTCGAAAGTCTCGTGCTTCCCGGCGGCGAAAGCACCGCCATGCTGAAGCTGATGGAACCGGAACGGCTCGACAAGGAGATCACCCGGCGGGTGGTGGCCGGGATGCCTGTGCTGGCGACCTGCGCCGGGGTGATCCTGCTGGCCCGGGGTGTCCAGCCCGATCAGGATTCGTTGGGGCTGCTCGACGTGGATGTGACCCGCAACGCACTCGGGCGACAGGGCCACTCATCGGTGGCCGCCATCGAGGTTAACGGCGAGTTTGGGGGAGCTCGGGCGATGGAGGCCGTGTTTATTCGTGCCCCCCGGATCGATCGGGTGGGCGATGGAGTCGAGGTGCTCGGGCGGTTGGGAACCACGCCGGTGTTGGTGGCCGCGGGTGCCATCATCGCCGCCACCTTCCACCCCGAGTTAACCCCGGACCGCCGCATCCACCGACTGTTCTGCAATCGTGCGGAGGCTGCCCATGGCTGAGGAACTCGTGCGCCATTTCGACGACCGCGGAGTCCACCGGGTGATCATGGACGACGGCGCGAATGCTCTCGATCTGCCGCTGTTGGATGCCCTTACAGAGCGGCTGGCGGCGCTGAAAGCGTCCGGCGCGCCGCCGGTGCTGCTGGCATCCTCCCACCCCACTGTGTTCAGTCCGGGATGGGATCTCAAGGCGCTTGCCGATGCCGACCGCGCCCAGGTGGGTGCCGTGCTGGGCGCCTTCAACAGGTTGATCCTCGACGTCTTCTCCTATCCCGGGCCCACGGCGGTTGCGATCACCGGGCACGCGGTGGCCGGCGGCTGTCTCCTGGCCATGGCCGCCGACCTCCGTGTCATGGGTTCGGGCCGGCCTCGTCTCGGATTTGCCGAACTCAATCTCGGCGTGCCGGTGCCCTCGGCAAGCGTGCGCATGCTCAAGGCGAGGATGGGTGCGGGGGTCGTGGACGAGGTGGTCCTGGGTGGCGATGGCTGCAATGCCGAGCGCGCGCATGCCCTGGGTCTCGTCCACCGCATCGCGCCGGTGGAGCAAGTGGTGGTGGTGGCGGACCGCGAGCTTCGCAAGTTGGGATCCAAACCGACCCAAGCCTACGCCGCCACCAAGACCTACCTCTATGGGGACGACTGGCGGGCCATGTCGAGTGAGTGCGAGGAGCCGGACCGCCAATTCCTCGATTGCTGGTTTGCCGATGAGACCAAACGCCGGGTGGCCGAGGTGGTCCGGGGGCTCGGCGTCTGATGGACGATCGCCTGCTGGTCGCCGCCGGAGTCGATCCGAGGTCAGCAATGGCCGACCAGGCCGCCGCGTTGGTGCGGAACATGCCGTTGCGCCGTCAGCCCCCCACGGGTCAGCGTGATGTGGAGTCGGTGGTCGAATCCCGATGGTTTGCCGGTCCGGCCGAGTGTCAAAGAGTGCTGGGTCAGCTCTTTCGCGGCTCAACGGTGCGCGGTAGCTGCTTCGGCCTGACATGGCCCTGTCTCCAGGGCGCCGGTGCCATGGTGGCTCCGGCCCTCCCGGTGGTTGCACGAAGCGCGGAACAGACCGGGCCGGACGGTCAATACGACGTGACAGACGGAGTTGTCTGGCGGGAGTCTGCCGGTGCCCGACGGCCCTTCATCGGGCGTGACGGGGTCACTGGCCATGGCAGCGGATTCGATGTGTTGTGGTTCGGGGACACCGAGCGCTACCTGGTGTCGGCCGGCCTATTGGAGGTCGAGGATCTATTTTCCGTGCTCAGGGTGAACGCGTCTCGGGAACAGATCGAACGGCTGGTGGTACGTCGTCTTCGCCATGACGGAGATGTGCTCACCGGGGTGTTTTTCAGCGAGGAGAAATCGGTGGCCGAACTCGAGGTCCGGCGGCCCAAGGAACTGGCATCGTCCGACAGTTGGCGCGATCCGGCGGTGTTGATCGGCGGGCGGGCGGACATCTCCAGCGTCACGCGTCATGGCGACGAACTCATCGCGCGAACCCATGCCGACCGGGGGGTGGAGTTCAAGGTGGTTGAGGATCACACTGGTTGGCGGCTCTTTGCCTGGAACGGGGACTACCCCTACACGACCATCGATCTCCACGAAAAGGACGGCCACCTCTGCCTGTCGGTGGCCCTGGACGAGGCCATCGACCCGCTCGCTCCCGGGGTTCGGAGTCAACTCGCCTTCGATCTGCGGTCGGATCTCGTCACGCTGGATTGATCCCCCGCCCACCCGGCTATGGGGCCGTGGGGCCATGGGGTCCCGCCACCCGCCCGGAGCCAGGAGCACCATCCGCCTACCCGCTGGTGACGGCTGGTCACCGCGGCCACCGGCCGCGAGTAACCTCGGGGAGCGCCTCGAGGACCTTGGCGCGCTCAACCGTCATCCTGAACGAGGCGCCGGTGCGGGGCACCGTCGAAATCGAATCGGAGTGCGAGGTCGGTTCATCTGCGGCGGTGCCTGGCACCGACACGGAGACCGGAAGGCGAGTTTCCGCGGCCATCGGCCGCGAGCAACTGCCTAGCCCGCACGTCTCAACGGGTATCTACTGCGGGCGGCGAATCGCGTCGTTCCGTCGTGTTTGTCGCAAATCGTGCTCCTCAACTTAGTGCGACTATGCCTACGTCGCCCAATTACACGACAAACCCAGCGGAGACTTGCGCTTCGCCACCCTCGCGACGAAACCCGGTGAGAAGTACGGGCTAGAACTCGTAAACCTCATCTTGAACCAACTCGGTCACCGGATGGCGCAGCTTGGTTTGCGCCAACTCGGCCCGCAGCTCGTCCAGATAAGGGGGTTTGAAGTGGTAGAGCAGCACCGCGACCCGCCGCTCGAGTTTGTCGATCTCCTCGGCAAGGGTCTGGGGGGTGAGGTGGAGACTCACGTCGGCGACCTGCTGGAGCCGGTTCGGAAAAGAACACTCGGTGATCACCGCAGCCAGGTCGTCGGTGGTGTTGGCCACTTGCCAGATCCGCTCGGTGGGTCCGGTGTCCGAGGTGAACAGCACGCTGCTGCCCCCCTGGCGGAGCAGCAGGCCCACCGTGGGTACCACGTGGTTCACCGGGATGGCGGTGATTTCGAGTTCGTCACCATCCGCGGTGGTGATGGTGAACGGGATCTCGTGCTCGATGACCTCGAACCGCACCGAGGGGTAGATCTGATCGGGAATTTTCGAAAAATCGGGCCAGGTGTCGTTGTTGAAGAGGTGGCGACGGACCGCGCCCAGCACGGTCTTGGTGCAGTAAATGGCCACCGGCTCCGACGCCCTGCCGAAGATGTTCTCGATCAGGAAGGGCAGAGAGGTGGTGTGGTCCATATGGGTATGGGTTATCACCACGTGTTGAACCGTCAATTGTTCTTCGATGGTGAGGGCGCGGGTGATGGCGCCGGCGTCCACCGCCACATTGCCGCCGACCAGAAACGAGGTCATGCGGCACGTTGGACTGTCTCCACCGAAGCTCCCGAGCACTCTGAGTTTCACGCTCGGGAGTATAACCCGCCCGACCCGGAAGTGGGTCGGGAAGGTCGAACCGTGGCGTTGAACATATTTGTCCGTTGGCGTCCTTGTGATCAGTGGCCGATGACGGATCACGATCGTGTCCATGCTTCTTTACAGCGGTTGGGCCTCTTGCTCGCCGGCGCCGGACCCCGTGTGCGGAGACTGCTGGCCTCACCGGACGGCGACGGTGAACCCTTTGCGCGGCTCGCTCGGTGCGGCGTACCGGGGGTCGTGATTCGGACGGCTCGGCGGTTGGCGCGGCGGGAGGCGGTGGATCTGCTGGACCGGGTGGAAGGGGCCGGCTGGCGCTGGCTGGTGCCGGCCGACGCGGCATTCCCGGCCTTGCTCCGGACCGTCTCAGACCCCCCGTTCGGACTCTTCGTCAAAGGCGCCCTGTGTCATCGCCCGGTGGTCGCGGTTGTTGGATCACGGGCGGCCACCTCCTACGGCAGACAGGTGGCCGGGTTGCTCGGCGAGGAACTCGCGCGGGCACGGGTTGTGGTGGTCTCCGGGATGGCCAGGGGCGTGGATGGGGCGGCCCACGAGGGCGCCCTGAGAGCGAGTGGTGAGACCTGGGCGGTGTGGGGCACCGGACCGGATCGGATCTACCCGCCGGAGCATGGTGAGTTGGCGTCGGCGATTGCCCGGGTTGGTGCGCTGATCACCGAGTACCCACCGGGGACCCCACCTCGGCGCCACCATTTCCCACAGCGCAACCGTCTGATCGCGGGACTCGCCGGGGCGACTGTCGTGGTGGAGGCCGCCGCACGGTCCGGCGCCCTCGGCACCGCGCACATCGCCCTGGATGAGGGCCGGGAGGTGCTGGCGGTGCCAGGTTCGGTCTTTTCGGAGCGGTCGGTTGGTCCGAACACCCTGCTCCGGCTCGGAGCCCGGCCTCTGCTCAACCCGTCCGATGTGATAGAGATCGTGGGTGGGGGAGGACCGCACCCTCCGTCGCCCCGAGACGATGATTGGGAGGGGGTGCTGGCTCACCTTCCACCGGGTGAGGCACGGACCTGCGACGAACTGGCGGCCGCCGCCGCCGTCCCGGTGGCCGAGGTCCTGGTGACCGTGCTGCAGATGGAGGTGGACGGTCGTTTGGAACGGCAGTCTGACGGTCGATACGTTCGGGTGGGGGGAATGGCGGGCGGCGGCGCTGAGTTTGCGGGAGAGGGGCCTTCATGACGGAAAAGGTGGTCGTGGTGGGCGGTGGTCTGGCCGGGGTCGAGGCGGCGTGGCAGCTGGCCTCCTCCGGTGTGGACGTGGAGTTGCTGGAGATGCGTCCGGTGAAGCCCACCCGGGTTCACCTCACCGACCGTTTGGCCGAGCTGGTCTGCTCGAACTCCCTTCGGGGTGACTCGCCGGCCAACGCCGTGGGTCTGCTGAAACGGGAGATGGAGGTTTTGGATTCCCTGGTGATCCAAACGGCACGGGCGTCGGCGGTACCCGCCGGCGGTGCGCTGGCGGTGGATCGGGACCGATTCGCCAACAAGATCACCGAAACGGTGAGCGCCCATCCAAGAATCACCATCGTGCGGCGCGAGGCGCAGACCCTGCCCGACGGCCCCGCGGTTGTGGCCACCGGCCCCTTGACCTCGGCTGCCATGCACGACGCCATCGAGAGCGTCCTCGGCGAGGGAGCGTTGGCCTTTTACGATGCCATCGCCCCAATCGTTGCCGCCGATTCCCTCGACCACGAGCGCCTGTTCCGGGCCTCTCGGTACGACAAGGGGGGAGGCGACCACTATCTCAACGCGGCGATGAACCGGGAGCAGTACGAAGCCTTCGTGGCCGAGCTTCAGACCGCAGACAGGGTCCCTTTCAAGGATTTCGAAACCGAGGACATCCGTTACTTCGAGGGTTGTCTGCCCATCGAGGTGATGGCGGAGCGGGGGTCGGACACCCTTCGCTTCGGACCGATGAAGCCGGTGGGGTTGGTGGACCCCATCACCGGCCGACGGCCGTGGGCGGTGGTCCAGTTGCGGCAGGACGATCTGGCCGCGGAGCACTGGAACCTGGTGGGCTTTCAGACCAAACTGTCCCGCGGCGAGCAACAACGGGTTTTCCGCACGATTCCGGGGCTGGAGCAGGCCCGATTCGTGCGCTTCGGCATGATCCACCGCAACACCTTCCTCAACTCGCCGGCCCATCTGGATCACCTGCTGCGGCTTCGTCGCCGGCCCGAGATCCGGCTCGCGGGCCAGGTGACCGGTGTGGAGGGCTATGTGGAGTCGGCCGCCACCGGTCTGCTCGCCGGGCGATTCACGGCTGCGGAGCTCAAGGGGGGGTCACCGGTGCCGCCGCCACCGGAGACGGCACTCGGCGGTCTGGTTCGTCACCTGACCTTCGCCGGCTCGGCTGAATTTCAGCCCTCGAATATCACCTGGGGTCTGATGGTGGTGCCGCCGGAGCTGCAGTCGGTACGAAACCGCCGCGAACGCCGCGAGGGCCACGCCGAGCACGCCCTCGAATCAATCGCTACTTGGGCCGCATCACTGTGAATGTCGTTCCGAGTTGATCGCATGCCGAGTGGTTCGGCGAAAACCCGGAACTCGGAACCACCTCAGTCGTCGCCGTCGGCCTTCGCTCGCGGGTGGCTCTTGCGGTAGACATTCATCAGATGGGCCAGGTCCACGTTGGTGTAGACCTGGGTGGTGGACAGCGAGCTGTGACCGAGCAGTTCCTGGATCGCTCGCAGATCCATACCAGCCTCCAACAGGTGGGTCGCAAAGGCGTGTCGGAGGGCGTGGGGGTGGAGGTGGTGAACCTGCGCTGTCTGTCGCACCGCCGCTGACAGGATCCGCCGCACCGAGCGATCGCTGAGTCGGCCTCCACGCTGGTTGACGAAGAGCGGCTCGTCGTCTTCGTGGCGCCCTCGTCGCCAGATGGCGCGTTCCGGGAGGTAACGCTGAATGGCCGTGGCGGCGTGCCGGCCAAATGGGACGAGACGCTCCCGCCTGCCCTTGCCGCGGACCCGGAGCATACGTTGCGCGAGCTGCATGTCGACCAGGTCGATGGCCACCAATTCGCCCACCCGCAGTCCGGCTCCGTAGAGCAGCTCCAGAATCGCCAGGTCACGCCTCCCGGCGGGAGATTCCGGCAGGCTTTCCAGGAGTTCCTCGATGGCGTAGCGATCCACCACCTCGGGGTTGGGTCGCGGTGCGCGGATGTGGGGAACTGACTCCGCCGGGCTGGCGCTGATCACCCCGTCGTTGGCGAGGAACCTGAAATAGGTTCGTGCTGCGGCCAGCGCCCGTTCGATGGAACGGGGCGCCAGGCCGCGACTGTGGAGGTGGGCGATCCACGACCGAATGGACACCGGATCGGCGTCTCCGGGCGCAGCCACGTCCTGCTCGTCGGACAGAAAGCCGATCAGTGATACCAGTTCTCTCCGATAGGCGGCGAGGGTGGTTGGAGCCAGATTCCTCTCCCACTCGAGGTGTTCCAGGAAAGCCTCGAGCTGCCAGCCGGGATCCACCGTCCGGTGGGTCACGACGGGGTTGCTCCCTCGGACTCGGAACGCCCGCTCACACGACCATTGATCGGGGCCGGAGGCATCTTGCCGCGGACAGAGCGTAGCCACAGGCCGAGAAGATCCCTGAACATTTCGGCCGAGTGACGCACCGGCTGCACCCTGGAGGCTTCCACATGCTGCCAGCGAACGGGAATCTCCAATACGGGTGTCCCCCAGCGGCGGGCGAGGAACATCAGCTCGACGTCGAACGCGAAGCCGTCGATAGTCTGGGCGTCGGCCAATGCCCGTCCAAGCGCGCCGGGGAAGAGCTTGAACCCGCATTGGGTATCTCGGATTCCGGGCAGCAACAGCGTCTGCACCATCAGGTTGAAGGTGCGGCCCATGAAATCCCGGTACCGTGGTTGGGGATTGAAGATGAGCTCTCGGTTGACGGCCCGCGATCCGATTCTGACCGACGTGGGCGGTCCGCTCTCGGCCAGCGTCTCGAGTTCTTCAAACGGGGTGGCGAGATCGGCATCGGAGAGCAGGATCTGCCGACCGGAAGAACCGGCGAACCCGGTCCGAACCGCTGCTCCCTTGCCGCGGTTGGCCTCGTGGCTGAGAACAACGAGATGGATATCATGGGGCAGGGGAGTTCGGGCTGCGACTTCGGCGGTCCGGTCCTCCGATCCGTCGTCGACGACGATCAAGTCGGCGGGCAACCACCTCGGCCTGTCGGCGAGGTACTCGCCGATTCTGACGAGGCTCGGCGGCAGCCTGTCGTGCTCGTTGTACGCAGGAATGACGACGCTCAAGGGGTGCACGGATGATCCCGTGGTGCGGCGTCGGTGGGCAACCCGTGCAATCGGTCGTGATGTGGCCTCCGCAATTGGGCTCGGCTGACTGAGATAACAACTGTCCCATATGGATGCGATGGTATAATTTCCGCATCCCGCGAGAGCCAGGGAGGGGGGTCTGCATGGATGCTGGGCGTTGGGAGTATATGGTCGTCAACATCCGATCGGAGAACTATCGTCTCCCCCCAGACACCGAGAGCCAGCTCAACGAGCTGGGTCGGGATGGCTGGGAATTGGTTTCGATGACCGCGATCAACTTCAAAACCGGTGCCACAGATCACATCGGGATGGTCTTCAAGCGTCCGCTGGGCTGATTTCAAGCCGCCGGGTCCGGCGGGGGTGATCACGGGATGTCTTGCGTGGCGGCCGTCACTCCGGTTCCCGCCGCCGCGGTCAGAGGCCATCCCATTGGTCCCAACGCGGCCGGCAGGCCTAACGTGGCGCACATCACCATCCCAACGATGAGAACGGGCGCGATCCTGTTCGGTGGGACGGTCTCTGAGAATCGGAGCCCGGCCAGCAACATGCCAGGGGTCGCTCGGCGCACCATCAGCAGTGTCCCGGCGGCCACCAGCCACCACAGTACTGCCAACGCGAGCGCCCACCCCACCGCGGCAAAGGGGGCACCGTGGCCAGAAATCTTAAGGGCGACCAGGGCCGCGGCGCACAGCCCGAGAACCAGGGCCAGATCACCCCACGAACCTGCGATCATGGGAATCGACGAGTCGTCAATCGGCCGTTCATCGTCCTTTACATTCTCGATCCGGGGCGACTCGTCGTCAGCGTTCGGGAGCTGGTCCCAGCCCTCGGGAACCTCCGGATCCGGCCGGTCGTCCACAATGTCCGTCATGTTGTGGGAGCCTCCGGGGTGGGGGTCGGTGCAGCCGCCGTTGGAGGGTCCTCCTGCAGTGAGACGGGCTGCGACAGATCGGCCCACCCATGGCGCTCGGAGAGGCTCTGGATGAAGACTTTGAGCTGCATGTCCACCGGTCGGGACTTGTATCGGTTGACAAACTCGAGCACCCGATTGACCTCTTCGTCGTCGGGCTGGATGGTGTCGAGCTCGTTCAAGTGGGTGGAGGCGCCGGTGAGATTGTAGGTGCGAAGCTCGGCGAGCGCGGCATTGAAGAGACTGCGCCCGAGGACATCGGTGAGATCCCGTTGGCCGGGATAGACCTCGAGCAGATCTCTGGCGGTGGTCGCGGCGCTGCGGTGGTTGGCACGGGACAGCTGGGTCCTGAGGGTCTTGACTCTCGGCTCCTGTTGCTCGATCTGAACGACGATCTCCTCGAGTCCCGGATCACCCGGGGTGCTCTCGAGACCCAGGGATGCGACGTCGTAGGCGCGAAACCAGAGCCCCGCCGCCAGCAGAGCCCGGGCTTCGATGGCGCTCGCGGGGATTGGTGTCGGCGTCGGAGTGGCAAGAGCTGCCTGGTACTTGGTGAGGAGCATGGTCACCAGCTGTTGGTCCACGTCGTCGGTCGGTTCGAAGTCCTCAACCAGACGAATCGCCTCGGCCACATCACCCTGTTTGAAGAGCACCTCGGCCTGGTCCTTCATGACGTAGACATCGTCCGACGTTGCTTCGCCGCCACCCATGAACAACCGAGAGCCCAGCCAAGCCACCACCACCAAAGCCACCACAGCGAAAGCCGCCATGGCAAGGGTCCGCGGCGTCAGACCGAAGATCTTCTTGGCCGCCGGAGGCTCACCGAAGTCGTCCACGAAATCTTCAAATTCTTCCTGGAAGGGCTCCGCTTCCACATCGTGAGTCGCCTCGACTGCACTGTCGTCAAAGGGATCGGAGAAGAGGTCGTCCTCGAGATCGGGCATGGCGGAGCCTGAGGGCGTCGACCGCCGCTCCTTGCGCGGCGCCGTCCCACCGATGAGCCGCTGCTTGAGCTCGAGAGCTTCCGGCTGGGAAGGGTGCTGGGCCAGCACCTGCTCCACCAGCCGCATGGCCTTGTCCGTTTCACCGCCGATGACCGCATCCTCGGCGTCGAAGAGCAGGTGTTCCACCTCGCGACGGACTTCGTTGAGTTCGTTCCGCGCGGCCTCGATCATCGATTTCACGTCACGATTGGATGGATCGACGAGATAGACCCGCGACCATGCATCGATGGCCTCCAAGAATTGACCGGACTCATACGCCACCTTGCCCCGTGACATCAGCTGCGCGATATCCGGGTTGGTCTCCTCGGTCTGGCCAGCGGCCGGCTCGGAGCCGGAATCGAAGAGGTCCGACACGTCGTCGGCCTCCGGCACTTCTGCGATGGCTTCGGCAGCGTTTATCGCCTCGGTCAGAGGCTCGGCTTCTGGCGCGCCGATCTCGAGACCGGCGGCGGGGACGACACCGTCGTCGGGCGCGGACGGCGATTCCGGCGCCTCCTCACCGAAGGTGATTTCATGGGCCGGACCTGCATCCCACACCGGCGCGCCGGGGTCCATCTCTTGACTCGGCGGAACCATCGAGCCGGAAGTGGGCTCGGCGGCATCCTCCGGGGTATCCGGAGTGGCAAAAGGTCCTGAACCGGCTGACGCACCCATGGCCATCGGTTCATCCCGCCGGGGACCGCCGGCGGCATGGATTTCTTGCAGAGTGGATGTGATGCCGCCATGGTGAGGGTCCAACGCCTGGGCCATCATCACGAAGTTGGCTGCCTCCTGGGCATCCCCGGCGGAAAGCGCCTCTCGCGCCTGAGCGAGGAACTGACCAACCTGCTTCTCCACCTTGAGGGCCTCATCGAGTTGTGCCAGGAGTTGGCGCGCCTCGGGTTGGCCGGGCAACTCGAGTAGAACCCGCTCCACGAGATTTTTCGACTCCACGAAGTTGCGTCGGTTGAAGGTCTCCACCGCCTCCACCAGCAACTCGTTGATGGCATCGGTGCTGGGCGCCTCGAGCTGACCGATGAGGTCCGATAAATCCAGTTCGTCAGCCCCCGACGTCAGCTGTTTTTGGAGATTCACCGCAGGGCCGAAGTCGGGGTCGATCCGGAGGACAAACTCCAGACCGATCATTGCCTCTTCCCGTTGCGAACGTTGCAGGTTGGCCACAACCTGGCGGAACGCCGCTGTCACGCGCTCTTGGGCCTCGATGGAAAGGTCGGGATTTCCTAGATATGCCATGTCTTGGATGGTAACAAGCGGTCTATGAAACGGTCAACGAGTACGATCACAAGGAGGCGTGCCCAAGCCGTGAGAACAGTCGATCAAAGGGAGGCGCTTCCGGGGGTATCCGGGTGGTCGTTGGGGGGCTGGTGGGAGAGCCACTCGGTGGCGGCCTGCGGCAGAATGATCCGGATCAACGCCCCCTGCGGTTCGAGGTTTTCGAACTCCAGTGTTCCCCCGTGGTCGATGACGATGCGGTGGACCAGCGCCAGCCCCATGCCGGACCCCCGACCCTTGGTGGAGTAGAAGGGCTGGACCAGGGTTTCGAAGTCGTCGGTGGGCAGACCGGAACCGGTGTCCGCCACCTCGAGGATCACGTCTTCGCCGGCGGTTTGCAGCGACACAGTGATCGAACCACTGGTGGCCACCGCTGCCACCGCATTGTCCAGCAGGTTGACCAGGACCTGCCGCAGCAGCACGGGGTCGGCAGCCGCCAGAATCTCCTCCGGAGGCATGTCGATGTTGATCTGTAGGTTGTCTCTCATGCCTTGGTAGAGTGAGCTCGTATCGCGCACGAGTTGGCTGATGGACGTGGGACGGGGGTCGACTCGTGGCATGCGCGCATACAGGCGGAAGGCGTCCACCAGCTCCTTGAGCCCGGTGACCTGGGCGATGATGGCCTCGCAACCGGAGGTCAAAACCTCCCGCATCTCGCCGTCGAGGTGACTCGCGCGGCGCTGGATTCTCTCGGCCGTCAGCCTGATGGGGGTCAGTGGGTTTTTGATCTCATGGGCGATACGTTGCGCCACCTCGCTCCAGGCCGCCTGTCGCTGCGCCTGGAGCAACTGGGTGAGATCGTCAAGGGTGACCACCTGGCCGCCGCCCGGCAGCGAGGTGGTTCGCATCTCCAAAGACTTGACCGAACCCTCGGGTTCGATGTTCACCTCCCAGCGTCCGTCCCTCGGTTGGCCTGGGCCGAGGCGCTCGAAGAGAACCTCCAGGCCCGGACGATCGAGATCGTCGATTGAGAGCCACTCACCGGCCCTGTCGGGTATCTCGAGAATCTGGGCTGCGGTGGAGTTTGGACGGAATCTGCTGCTCGAGCGGTCCACGGTCAGCACACCGGTGGGAACGGTGGCCAGCAGCGTTGCCAGTTCCTGATTTGAGGCGAGAATCTCCGCCCGTGTGGCCTGCACCCTTCGCACCATGGCGTTGAAGGAGTGGACCAGGACTCCCACCTCGTCGGAGGCTGGGATGTCCACCTCCTCGAGCTGATCACCCTCGGCGACCCGTTGGGTGGCGGCCGCCACCGCCAGTAACGGCTCGGTGAACCGCCGCGAAAGGAAGAGACCCATCCATACCGTGGCGAAGAGCAACAAAAGTGTGACCGCCAGGAAGACCAGGATGGTGGTGGCTGTGATCGTGCCCCGCTGGAGTTTCATCTCCTGAAAGGTGGCGTTGGCGGCGTTGGTGCTGTCCAGATCGAGCAACAGCTCTCGGGGCAGCATGTCGCCCGCCACCACCACGGTGTCACCGCCGCCCACCGGGATCCACGCCCGGACCAGCAGGCCGCCCCTCCAACGATTCGACCGGACCCCCGATTGCGGCAGCCGCTCCCACTGAAGAGGCGGCGGAGTTGTTGGTATGCGGCGCGGATCACTCACTGACTGAAGCAGGTGGGGTCCCTCGTACATTGCCAGGAGGTCCACCCCCATCAGGTCGCGGAGCGCCGGTAGCCGGTTGGATTGGGGGTCGATGGCCAGCTCATCCGCAACGGTGTTCACCTGCCGGAGCAGACGTTGCTCGACCAGTTCCCGCACCTGAACTGTGACGGCGGTTCCGGTGCGCAGCGTCTCCTCCACCGGCGACGAGAACCACTGGTCGATGGACCGTTGGAGGATGTTGGTGGCGATCAGGAAGATGAAGATCGCCGGCACGAAGGTGAGAACCACGTAGGTCAGGACGAGCTTGGTTCGGAAGCGACTCCCCAACACTCCCCGCCTTCGGTCGGCCAGGAGTCGGACGAGGTTGCGCACCAGAATGAAGGTCAGAACGAGGATCAGGGAAATGTCGAGATACCACAGGATGAAAAGCAGCAGTCGGTTGGTGAGTTCTTCGGGGGAGGCCTCCTGGGTGCGCTGCAGGAGATAGAACGCTCCGGTCGATAGGATCAGCAGGGCCACGAAAGCGGCGATCAGGAAACGATTTTCCTTGCTGTAGTGGGCCCAGGCGTCGGCCAGGCGGGTCATGGTCAGCCCTCGGTTGAATCGGGAGCGTCCTCTGCCCCCCCCACCTGGACTGACGCGATCGGCACCTCCACCCACTCGGTGCCCTCCGTGTCAGGGAAGAAGAGCCACTTGGTGGATGAGGAGAACACGGCGCGCACACGGATGAAGAGCGACGACTCGCGGAGACCCTCGGGCATGGCGAAGCGGACAATGCCGGGATGTGCCAGCCAGGCCAGGGCCTCGTCGCTGGACTCCACCTCGCGGCTGGCCACGATCACCCCGTCCAGCACCAGCCCGCAGTTGTATCGCCCGGTCACCGGATCAAAGACCGCCGATGCTGTGGCGTCGCCCTTCCACACCTTCTTGTCCCACCAGGCCTTGCGTTTCGAGCGCACACGAACCTGGTAGTTCACCTCCACCGCGGCGCCGGACGGCAACGCCTCCTCGAGGAACGCGGGCAGCGATTCCTGGAGTTGGAATTCCACGGTCAGGGTGCCCTTGTCGAGTTCGGTCTCGAGCGTCAAAGGCGCCGAGGCCGAAACCGCCGCGGCGAGCAGGATGGCGAGCCAATTGGACATACATCGGCATTGTATCCCGGAACTCCCGTTATGGCTGAGGATGGCATCGAATCATCAGCCGGTGATAAAGTGATGGGTCGATGGTCACGGAGGGTTCATTGTGAGCAGCGGTTTGGAGGTGACGGCAGAGGTCGAGCGTGCCTTCAAGGAGGTCCTGTACCGGTTCCTCGAAGAGGTCTCATGCACCAAGGCTGCGCTCTATCTGAACGACCCGAACGGCTCCGCGGATTTGATCGTCCAGTACGGTTTCGGCCGCGGCAACGCCCCGCCGGAAGAACTGCCGGCGGACGATCCGGTTGCTGCTGCGGTCGCGGAACTCGGCGACGTTCCCCTAGTGGTGAACCGGACGTCCGACATCCCCGCCCTCGAGCGGCGGTTGCTCGCCGCGGGCGCTCGGCGCGTACTTCTGATGCCGCTGGTGCGGGGCGAAGATCTCCTGGGTTTCGTGGATGCACGTGACAAGGCGGGAGACCAGATGTTCACCGACATCGACTGCAGCACTGCGAGCCGCATTGCTGCCGAACTCGTGCTGGTGTTTGAGGCGTTCCACCCGGCACCCGAAGCGGAGTCCGCCGTGCCGGAGGAGCCGGATTCGGACCGGGACTCCGGGGTGGAGGTCCTGGACGAAGCTCTGCCGAGGGTCACGCCTCGCTCGGAGCCCACGCTGCTCGATCAGCCTGCGGTGGCGCGGCTCGCCGACGCGGCGCTGGAGGTCGTGGTTCGTGATCGGGTCTGGGCGGTTGCCATCACCGTGGCCCTCGATGACTCAGCGGCCACGGTGCTGGTCAGCGCGGCCGAAGTTGATGCGATGGAGGGTCGGGCGGTGATGGCCCATCAGGCGGACGCCCTGAATGAGGTGGGTGCCGCGGTGCCGCCGGCGACGGGCTGGTCTTTGGAGGGGCGGCGAGTTTCTGCGGTGGCTCAGCCCTCCAGGTCTTCGCTGATCGTGACCACCGTTCCGCTGTCCGACGACGGCTGGTCGCTCGTGATATCGGTTGTGGGAGCGGAGGGGTCCACCGACCCGGCGCTGGTGCTTGACCGACTGGGTCGCGAATTGGCCACCGTCCACGAAATGTCGGTGCTCAGGTTTGCCCGGCGGAGTCTTGCGCGCCGCCTGCTCGAGCCCGGCGAGGCCCGCTTTCCGGATCTCCAACACCACTCGATGTCGGTGTCGCAGCTGTGCTGGCGAATGGCACTCACCCTAGGACTCGACCCGGAGCAGGTGGACGACGCCGTCCTCACCGGGTTGCTCCATGACGTGGGAATGCGGGAGCTGGACTACGACCGGCTCTATCGTTTGGACGACCCGGGACCCGAACACCAGCGCGTATATCGGAAACACGTCATCGTAGGTGAGCGGATTGTGCGCGGCGTCGGGGTGGACAGCGTGGCGGATGCGATCCGCCATCACCATGAGCGTTGGGACGGCGCCGGGTATCCGGATCGTCTGGCTGGCGAGGAGATTCCCTGGCTCGCCCGACTGGTCCACACCGCGGAAGTCTTCGACGTGCTCACCTCGGAATCCAGCTACCGAGCTCCGGTGCCGCCCGACCGGGCGCTGAAAACGATGGAGTCGGCATCGGGTCGCCAGTTCGACCCCGAGATGGTGGCCACCCTGGTCCGGGTCCTGTCATGAGCCGTGCCCTGGCCACCAACCGGAAGGCCCGTCACCGGTACCACATCCTCGACCGGGAGATTGCCGGGCTCGAGCTGCTCGGTACCGAGGTCAAGGCGATTCGCGACGGTCGCGTCAACCTCGGCGAGGCCTTTGTGGGGTTCGAGGGCGGACAGGCCTATCTCATGGGCTGCCACATCGGCCGCTACGAGAGTTCGGGCTACGCGAGCCATGACCCGCTCCGGCGCCGGCGGCTGCTGCTCCATAAACGACAGATCCTGCGGTTCGCCTCCAAAGCCAAGGAAAAAGGAATGACGGTGGTCCCGCTTCAGATCTTTCTCGACGGCAACTGGATCAAGCTCGAAATCGCGCTGGTGCGTGGCAAACAACTGCACGACAAAAGAGACACCCTGCGTCAGCGGACCCTCGACCGGGAAGCGGAGCAGGAGATGGCTCAGCGCCGCTCCAGCGAGTGACACCCACGGTCCCGACCGGCGCGGAATCGAAGGAGAAGGGAATAGCTACGGTGATGCGCCACGTTGGGTCCCCAGGGAGGGGCCGGCGGTTCGGCCGACATTGAAAAGATCACCATGCAGGACGCCATTTTCATCCGCGGAGCCCGCGAACACAACCTGGCCAACATCGATGTGACCATCCCGCGGAACAAGTTGGTGGTGGTCACCGGGGTGTCAGGTTCAGGTAAGTCTTCGCTCGCTTTCGACACCCTCTTTGCCGAGGGCCAGCGCCGCTACGTGGAGTCGCTTTCCGCCTACGCGCGCCAGTTCCTCGACCAGATGGAGAAGCCCGACGTGGACACCATCGACGGGCTGTCACCGGCGATTTCCATCGAGCAGAAGACAACCTCCCGAAATCCCCGATCGACGGTGGGAACGGTCACCGAGATCCACGACTACCTGCGCCTGATGTGGGCCTCGGTCGGGGTGCCGCACTGTCCGGATTGCGCCATTCCAATCCGCCCTCAGACCGTGGAGCAGATGGTGGATCGTCTGTTGGCGCTGGACGATGGCGCCCGCTTCATGCTGCTGGCGCCGGTGGTGACGGCCCGCAAGGGCGAACATCGCAGGCTCTTCCGGCAAATGGTGAAGGAGGGTTTTGTCCGGGCCAGGGTGGACGGCGAGATGGTGGACGCCGCCGAGCCGCCGGACCTCGACAAGAAAACCAAACATTCCATCGAAGTGGTGGTGGATCGGCTGTCGGTCCGCGACGGCGTCGCCTCCCGCTTGGCGGATTCGCTGGAGACCGCCCTGAGAGTGGGAGAGGGCCTCGCCCGTGCGGTGGTCACCGGTGGTGATGACATCGTGCTGTCGGCCCGGCACGCCTGTCCCGAGTGCGGATTTTCCCTGTCGGAGATTTCACCGCGTCTGTTCTCCTTCAACTCGCCGCAGGGGGCGTGTCCGGAGTGTTCCGGTCTGGGGTCGCTGCGCGAGGCCGACCCTGAGAAGCTGGTGCTGGACCCGGAACGTTCGCTCGCGGCCGGTTGTCTGGCCACCGTGGGCCACGGCCCGACGTCGTGGATCGGTCGCCAGATCGTCCAGCTGGCCGAGCACATGGGCTTCGACACCCACACGCCCTGGCGTCGCCTCCCCGATGACGTGCGTCGGCTCATCATGTACGGGTCGGACACCGAGCTGGATTGGGTCTGGGAGGGTCGCAAGGGCGCCTACCGTTACCGTGATCGTTTCGAGGGCGTGGTGCCGAGGCTCGAGCGCCGACTCGCTGAGACCTCCTCGGAAGGGGTCCGTGCCGAGCTCGAGCGGTATCTGTCCTTTGCTCCCTGCCACGCCTGTGATGGGACTCGACTGCGGCGCGAGGCGCTGGCCGTGAAGGTGGCGGGCCGGAGCCTGGCCGAGGTGTCGGCGCTGCCGGTGCGGCGGGCCCTCGAGTGGTTTCATGGCCTCGAGCTCGACCGGCGCGACGCGGAAATCGTGACCAAGGTGTTGCGCGAGGTTCGGGATCGGCTCGGATTCCTGGTGGCGGTGGGGCTCGACTATCTGACTCTCGACCGTATGGCCGGCACCCTGTCGGGCGGCGAAAGCCAGCGGATCCGACTGGCAACTCAGGTCGGTTCTCGTCTGATGGGCGTACTCTACGTGCTCGACGAGCCTTCCATCGGGCTGCACCAACGGGACAACAGGCGGCTGCTGGCCACCCTCATGGGCATGCGCGATCTGGGCAACACGGTGGTGGTGGTGGAGCACGACGAAGAGACCATCCGGGAGGCCGACTGGGTCATTGATCTCGGACCAGGCGCCGGCCGGCACGGCGGACGGGTGGTGGCCGCGGGACCCCCGGCGGAAATCGAGCAGGCGCCGGACTCGTTGACCGGCGCATACCTCTCCGGGCGGAAGTCCATCCCGGTGCCGGACCGGAGGATCTCCGGCAACGGTGATCGACTGGTGGTTCTTGGCGGCGAGGAACACAACCTCAAAAACATCGACGTCGCCTTTCCCCTCGGGAGATTGGTCAGTGTGACGGGGGTGTCGGGCTCCGGCAAGTCGACCCTGGTCAACGAGGTCCTCCACAAGGCGGTGGCCCGCGAACTCTACGGCACCCTGTCCAGGCCCGGGCGTCACCGTGGCATCGAGGGAGTCGATCGGCTCGACAAGGTGATCGCCATCGACCAGTCGCCCATCGGTCGTACGCCACGGTCGAACCCGGCCACATACACCAAGGTCTTCGATCCCATCCGGGCGCTGTTTGCCGGCACCACCGATGCAAGGGCGCGCGGTTACAAACCGGGCCGATTCTCGTTCAACGTCAAAGGGGGCCGCTGTGAGGCCTGTCAGGGAGCCGGCCAGATTCGAATCGAGATGCACTTCCTGGCCGATGTCTTCGTCACGTGTGACGTCTGCCACGGTCTGAGGTACAACCGCGAGACCCTCGAGGTCACGTACAAGGGGCTCAACATTGCCGAGGTGTTGGATCTCACCGTCAGCCAGGGTCGCGATTTCTTCGCCAACGTACCCAAGGTGCGTCGGATCCTGGACACGCTTGTGGCGGTAGGGCTTGGCTACATCCATCTCGGCCAGCCGGCGACGACCCTGTCGGGTGGCGAGGCACAGCGGATCAAGCTGTCTCGTGAGCTGGCCAAGCGGGCCACGGGTCAGACCCTCTACCTGCTCGACGAACCCACGACCGGCCTCCACTTCGACGATGTCCGCAAGCTGCTCGCGGTGCTCCGCGCCCTGGTGGAGCGGGGCAACACGGTGGTGGTGATCGAGCACAACCTGGACGTCATCAAGACCTCGGATTGGATTATCGATCTCGGTCCCGAGGGTGGTGAAGGTGGCGGAGAATTGCTGGTGGCAGGCACGCCCGAGGAGGTCGCCTCCTGCGAGAACTCCTTCACCGGGCTCTACCTCCGACCACTGCTCGAGGCCGACGCCAAGCGACGGAGCGCATAGCTCGACCAAGCGAGTGGGACGGGTCTACGGCTCTACGACTGTGCGGAGAGAATGCCGTGGTGTGGTCCTGCCGAATAGCCGCACAGCCGTCATGCCGTTACGTGGTGATTCGAGTAACGGCAATGGCAACTGGCTCGGGTGGACGGCGGATCTGGTATCCGGGTGGGCGGCTGGGTGAACTCTCATAACCCCATAGCCCCATAGCCCCATAGCCCCATAGTCCGGGCGGGGCGGGGCGGGTCCTACGCGAGAATCGAATATCCCCCGTCGACGACAATCACCTGACCGTGAATCATCGAGGCGTACTCGGTGCACAGGTAGACCACGGTGTTGGCAACGTCCTGGGGGCTGATCAACCGGCCGGCCGGAGTGCGCTGACGGGCGCCCTCCAACAGTTCTTCGCGATTGGGAAAGTGGAGCAGCGCATCGGTGTCAACGGTCCCTGCGGAGACGGCGTTGATTCGCATTCCGTCGGGAGCGAGTTCGGCCGCCAGGTGCCGGACCATGGACTCCAGCGCGGCCTTGGAGGCACCCACCGCGGTGTAGTTCGGGATGGCGCGAATCGCGCCCAGCGACGACACCGCGACCAGTACCTTTTCATACATCGAGTCCATTCCGAGGAAGTTCTGGGTGATAGGCAGCAGCGCGGCCGCGTTGATGTGCATCGACCAGTCGAAGTGGTGGATCGTGAGTTCACGTGCGGACTTGAGCACACCGGACGCGGCATTGGACACCACGATGTCGAGACCACCCCACTCGTCGCCGATGGTGCTGAAGATGCGCGCGACATGGTCGGGGTTGGCCACGTTGCCCTTGACGAGTAGACATCGTACGCCGCGCGACCGAATCTCCTCGGCGGTCGCCTCGGCCCGCGCCCTGTTGCGGAGATAGTTGATGGCCACGTCGACCTTGAAGTCCGCCAACGACAGGGCGATGGCCCGGCCGATGCCCCGTGAAGATCCGGTGACCAACGCTCGTTTTCCGCGCAGTTTGAGATCCACTCGCACCTCCTATTGGGCAAACTATACCCCTATTGGGCCGAAAACAAGGTTTTCTAGGGCATTTTCGGGCATTTCCCCTTGACAGGACCGGCGCGGGTCGCCAATATCATTTTAAAAACCCGAGGGGTTCCAGGAGGAAAACATGAACAAGACCGAGATGGCCATGAAACTTGCGAAGAGA
This sequence comes from uncultured Holophagae bacterium, assembly GCA_963797055.1. Classification (GTDB taxonomy): domain Bacteria; phylum Acidobacteriota; class Thermoanaerobaculia; order Thermoanaerobaculales; family Sulfomarinibacteraceae; genus FEB-10. The sequence continues at coordinate 261,973 of CAWCOD010000009.1, read as the reverse complement.
GCCGAGCTCAGCCAGGGCAAGGCAGCCGAGATCCTTGACGTCATGTTCTCTGCGCAGCCGCGCAAGGGAATCATCGCCACGGCGCTGGATGCTGGCGAGAAGGTGACGATCCCGGGATTCGGAACCTTTGCCACCAAGAGCCGCGGCCAGCGTCAGGGCCGCAATCCGGCCACCGGCGCCACCATCACCATTCCGGCGAAGAAGTACGTTCACTTCAAGCCGGGCAAGACACTTCGCGAGCGCGTCGAGAAATAGGCGGCTCATCACGGCAGGGTGCCTGAGGGACCCCGCTGTGGTCCGGTGAGCGGCGTCGCCGCATCCGGAAAATGACGGTAAAAAGCCGGGCATATCGCCCGGCCTTTTTTTATCGAGGAACAAAGACCGAAGACCGAAGATCCCCCACCCCCCCGGAGTCTGATGGGCGCGATGACTGGGCGTGCCGTCTTGAACAATGTTGGGGCTCGCCAACTGAGTCTTTCAGGCCCTTGAGTCCCAACATTGTTCAGGGGGGCAACCTTGGGGAGCGCTTGCGGGAGAAGGGCGCCCTGAGCCAACGCGTGGGCCGGTGCCAGGCGCCCGCAGCAGACACTCGGTGAGAAGTGCGGGTTAGCGGCGTGACGACAGCCACACCGACACGGCGCGCTCGTGTTCTCGGAGGGTCCGAGTGAAGGTGTGGCCGCCCCCGGGGGCGGCGACGAAGTACAGATAGTCGTGGGATTCGGGTGCGATGGCGGCGGCCAGCGCCTGCCTCCCCGGGTTGTTGATCGGTCCCGGGGGCAGCCCCGGATAACGGTAGGTGTTGTAGGGGTCGTCGGTCTGCCAGTGGCGGCGGAGGAGTCGGCCCCGCCATTCGCCGCGTTTTTTCAGTGCATAGACGACGGTGGGATCGCACTGCAGCAACATGCCTTTGCGGAGCCGGTTGGAAAAGACGCCGGCGATCCGAGGGCGCTCGTCGGGGACCGAGGTCTCGGCCTCCACCAGCGAGGCCAGCGTGACCAGCTCGAGGGGCGGTCGCCAGAGAGAGTCGGTGACCTCCTCCAGCCACACCTCGCGGAAGCGGTCAAGCATGTGCTGGACCGCCGAGGAGGCAGGGAGTCCGACCGCGAAGCGGTAGGTGTCGGGGAAGAGAAAGCCCTCCAGAGTCAGCGCGCCGGGCGCCACGTCGTGAATCAGGTCGCCGCGGGCCACCAGCCCGCGCCACTCCTCGATGGTTCCCAGACCGGCGGCGGAGCCGATATCGGCAACCTCCTCCGCCGACGATCCTTCCACGAGCGTAACGGTCATGGTCTCGACTGATCCGGACAGAATGCGTTCCAGAATCTCTGTTGGCCGACTCCGGGCAGGAATCCGGTACCGTCCGTAGAGCAGGTGTCGGTCCTCGGCGAAGAACCGGAGATAGATCCGCCCAGCGAGTTCCGACGGCATCAGTCCGGCGTCGTGGAGGCCGGCGAGCACCGATCGGCCGCTGGCGTCCGCGGGCACCTCGAAGATGACTTCGCGATTGTCGAGCGGTCGCCACAGCGCCTGCCAGGACCAGAGCACTGCAACCGCGCTCACCACCAGCGCGAGCACGACCAGCGCGATGAGGGTGTTGCGGATCACCGGCGATACTCCACCAAAAAGTCCTCGAGCAGCACCTGGGCCGCGATGTGGTCCACCGGCTGACGACGGCCCAGGCCAGCGGCGCGGGCCCGTCGACGGGCCTCGTCGGTGCTGAGGTACTCCGGTTGCATCGAAACGTCGAACCCGAGGGCGGTGATGGCTTCGGCGATGGCGTGACTTCGCCTGCAGGCCGGAGTCTCGCTCCCGTCCGCCGAGGTCGGCAGACCCATCACCACACGGTCGGCATGGTGGGTCCGGGCCACCTCCACGATGGTGCGGGCGGCCGCCGCGGCGCCCGCGTACGGCACGATTGAAAGTGCGGTCACCACACCGGTGATGTCGTCACCGACTGCGAGTCCGAGCCGTGAACCGCCTGGATCGACACCGAGGAAGCGCATGGAGGCATTGTAGGGCGTCCCCCTCCCAGCCAATTTGAAATTCGAAGTTCGAAAGGCGAAATAACCCACCCGCCGGGTTCGAACGTCGGAGAGAGGCAACATTGAGGAGCACCTACGGAAAACCGGGGCGCTGTTGGTGGAGGGTCTGACATCGGGAATCCGGAATCCGGGATCCGGTCGGGAGGGAGAATGCCAACCCCATCGGGGGTGCTGCCCTACAATGGCGATGTGCGTTGTCTCGCCTGCGTTCTGCTGCTCGCACTCGTGTTGGTGGTGGTCCCCGTCCGCGCGCAGGATTTGGAGGAGGGCGGACCGATCAACCTCACCGCCGAGGAACAGCGGTGGGAAGGCGATGTGTGGCGTGGGTTTGGCTCGGTGCTGATCCTCTACCAGGACATCAAGATCCAGTGCGACGAGATGGAGTACAACCGGCTGACCCAGGATCTGGTGGCGCGCGGCAACATCATCGTCGACCAGGGCCCGAGCCGGATCACCGCCCACGAACTCTATTACAACCTCGGAACCAAGACCGGTCTGTTCGTCGACGGGTCGGGATTCGTCGATCCCATGTACAGCTTCAGCGGGCGGGAGATCGAGAGGCTGGACGAGACCCACTTCCGCATCGACGGCGCGAAGTTCACCACCTGCAACCGTGACGATCCGAGCCCGCCGTGGAGCTTCACCATCAAGCGCGCGCTGCTCGAGGAGGAGGGCCTGGGCAGATTCCACAGCACCGCGCTCAGGGTCCAAAACGTCCCGGTGTTCTATCTCCCGTACATGGTCTGGCCGATCAAGACCGAGCGCTCTCCGGGACTTCTGATGCCGACCTTCGGCTATTCGGACCAGCTCGGTTTCAACCTGGGCCTGCCGATCTACTTTCCCCTGGGCCGCTCCTTTGATACGACGGTACTTCTGGATTATTACTCCAACGGCTTTTATGGACTGGGCAACGAGTGGCGCTGGGCGCCGCGGGCCGACGCCCAGGGAATCGCCGTCCTCTACGCGGTCTGGGAACAGGCCGAAAATCAGTGGCAATGGCGATACAACCTGCTCCACACCCAGGACGATTTTCTCGGCTTTCGGCTCTTTGTGGAGATGGAAAATCTGTCGGATATCGATTTTTTCCAGGACTTCGACCGGAGTTTCGAAGCCAACACCCGGCGGTCGCTCTACTCGCAGATCCTCATGACCCGCACCCGAGGCATCTACACGCTGAATCTGCGCACCGATCGTCGGACCACTTTTCTGACCAACAATGATGTGGAACTCATACAGATCCCGGAGGTGGAACTCAGGGTTCCCTCCAGCCGGCTCGGCAACTCCATGTTCTACTGGGACCTGCTCGCCTCGTTGAACAACTTCTACGTCGACCGCGGCGGCGATCTGAGGGGCGACTACGGACGCTTCGACATCTATCCAAAACTCTCCTACACCCTGCCGAGCCCGCTGTGGCTGTCGGTGACCCCGCGGGTGGGCGCTCGCGGCACCTACTACACCGACAGTTACACCGAGGACCGCAGTGCGTTCGCGGGTCAACCCATCAATCGAACCTATATCGCCGGTGGGGTAGACGTGGTGGGACCGTCGTTCTCGCGAATCTGGGACAAGCCGCTCGGGCCCTACGCCAAGTTCAAACACGTGGTGGAGCCGCGAATCGAGTATGCCTACCTGGGAGGCACCGACCCCACCACGCTGATTCCGATATTTGACGAGGTGGATACCACGCCGTTCACCAACCGCGCGCGGCTTGTGCTGGCCAACCGATTGCTGGCTCGGTCCAAGGAGGGCGTCAGTGCCCGTGAACTCGGGACCTTCGAGCTTTACCAGGAGTACTCCTTTTCGGAGCCGCTCAACAGGGGTCCGGAAGGTGCGACCAGTCAATGGAGCCCACTGGGCATGCTGTTTCGTCTGACCCCCACCGCGGGCACGGGAATCGACGCCCAGGCGACCTGGGACACCCTCAACCACAACCCCTTGACCACCTCCCTCGCCGGCTCCTACAGCCGCCCCGAGGGCTTCATCCGACTGACCTGGTTCCAGAGTTTCTTCTCGCAGACCGGTGACCGGACCTCGTCCCAGATGCAGACCATGCTGAATTACACCAACCCCCGCTCACCGTTTGAGGCCCTCCTCCACATCGCCTACGACGTCGAGAAAAGCGAGTTTCAGCAACAGCGCTACCGCCTCATGTGGAAGGGGAGCTGTTGGAGCATTTCGGCTGAGTACCGCGATTTCCAGCTCGGTCAGTTCCCCAACCGCGAGTTCCGCATCGTCATCGACCTCAAGGGCGTGGGCGCCCTGCCCGAGATCAAGGGCTCGCTGGGCGGCGGATTCGAGTAGGCCGTAGGCCGGAAGTCGAAAGTTGAACGTTCCCACCCACCCTCCCGGGACGACAACAGGGCGCCATGGGCGGGCGTGCCACTCCGGGCACCTTTGAGTTGAAAGTTGAACGTTAAACGTTGAACGTTGAAGGTTCCCTCCCACCCTCCCGGTGGCTGAGAGGGCGCGATGATCGGGCGTGCCGTCTTTAACAATGTTGGGGCTCACAAACTGAGTCACTCAGCGCCTTGGGTCCTATACATTGTTAAAGGGGGCAACCTGCCGGCGGCAGCGGTTGTGGCCGTGGCCGTGTGCGGCGGCCATGTCCGATCCTGTACGCAGGATCAGAGGCCTTACGGCCACCCGCTGGTGACGGCTGGTCACCGCGGCCACCGGCCGCGAGTAACCTCGGGTAGCGCCACGGGGAGATGGGCGCGATGAAATGAGGAGAATCGTTCCATACGCGCTCACCCGGTGCCAGGCACCGTCGAAATCGAATCGCAGCACCAGATCGACATACTGCGGCGGTGCCTGGCACCGACATGCAGTGTAAGATCATAAACCGACAGCCCGGAGGGATGGCCGAGTGGTCGAAGGCGCCGGTCTTGAAAACCGGTGAGGCGTCAGTCTCCGTGGGTTCGAATCCCACTCCCTCCGCCAGCCGTCCGATCACAGAACGAAGAACGAAGAACGAAGAACAAAGAACAAAGCCCCCGCCCGGCCATCCAGATCCGAGAGATGAGATGCGAGAACCCTCGTCCTCCTGGAACGTGGTGGCTCGATTCTCTTGGGCGGCGGAATCCGCAATCCGCAACTCGAAAACCGGAACCGTCTCGGCAACGGTCACGGGAGCGGGATCTGCCGCGTGGCTTTACACTTGGACGGCCCGGACGTACAATACCTCTCCCGGAGCCGGAGAGGTGCTGGAGTGGTCGATCAGGGCTGCCTGCTAAGCAGTTGTCCGGGGCAACTTGGACCGCGGGTTCGAATCCCGCCCTCTCCGCCAACTTTCTGACCGCCGCTTCGTGGCGGCTTTTTTTTGGAGAGAAACCATGTCCGGTGTTGTGAGGACCAGGATCGCACCGAGCCCGACTGGCGACCCCCACGTGGGCACCGCGTATGTGGCGCTGTTCAATTACGCCATGGCCCGCAAGCACGGCGGCCAGTTCGTGTTGCGCATCGAGGACACCGACCGGCAGCGAAGTTCGGCTGCCAGTGAGAACATGATCTTCGACAGTCTGCGCTGGCTGGGACTGGACTGGGACGAGGGGCCCGATGTGGGCGGGCCGTACGGGCCGTACCGACAGAGCGAGCGGTCGGAGATCTACACCCAGCACGCGGATAGGTTGGTGGCCTCGGGCACCGCCTACCCGTGCTTCTGCAGCCGCGAGCGGCTTACAGAACTCCGCGAGGAGCAACGCCGGACCAAGGCCCAGCTGGGCTACGACGGCCACTGCCGGACGATACCGCCGGCGGAGGCGCAGCGCCGCATCGACGCCGGTGAGGAGCACGTGATCCGCCTCAAGATGCCGGATGAGGGCGAGATCGTGGTGGATGATCTGCTGCGTGGCGAGGTGCGCTTCGACGCGGCCCAGATCGACGACCAGGTGCTCATCAAGTCCGACGGTTTTCCCACCTACCACCTGGCCAACGTGGTGGACGACCATCTGATGAAGATCTCCCACGTCATCCGGGCCGAGGAGTGGATCTCGTCGCTGCCAAAGCACGTTCAGCTCTACCGCGCGTTCGGCTGGGACGAGCCGGTCTTCTGCCATCTCCCGCTGTTGCGCAACACCGACAAATCCAAGATCTCCAAACGCAAGAACCCGGTGAGCCTCAACCACTACCGACGCGCCGGCTACCTTCCCGAAGCCATGCTCAATTACCTCGCCCTCATGGGTTGGACCATGCCCGACGAGCGCGACCAGTTCAGCCTGTCGGAGTTTGTCGAACACTTCGATCCGGCCGAGATCAGCCTTGGCGGCCCGGTCTTCGATCTGACCAAGCTGACCTGGTTGAACGGCCGTTACATCCGTGATCTCACGCCCGTGGAGCTGCTCGATCGATTGCGCGCTGGATTGCTGTCGGACGAATACCTGCTCGAGGTGATCCCGCTGGCTCACGAGCGTATCGACACCCTCCAGGATTTTTTCAGCTACGCAGAGTTCTTTTTCACCGGCAACGTGGAGTACGACGAATCGGCGCGGTCGAAACTGGTGGCCAAGGACCGCACCCCGCCGCAGACCGCCAAGGCCTTCCGGGTGCTGCTCGAGGAGAATCTCGATCCGATTCTCAACTGGCGGCCGGAGGTCATCGAGGAGGCCATGCGGGAGTTTTGTGAAAAGCACGACTGGACGCCGAAGCAGCTCTTCATGCCGGTGCGGGTGGCGATCACCGGGAGGGCGGCCACCCCGCCTCTCTTCGAGACCATGGCGGTGCTCGGCAAAGAGGTCTGCCGCAGTCGAATGCGTGCAGCCATCGAGACCCTTCGGAGTATGAAGGCTTAGGGTAGGATCTCTCGGATCTTCGGATCTCGGATCTTGGATCTTGGATCTTGAATCTTGAATCTTGGATCTTGAATCTTGGATCGAGTGAGCGAGGAGTAGTTGATGAGCGATCAGGCACCGGCCGAAAACACCGACTTCATACGCGAGATTATTCGCGGTGATGTGGCCTCCGGCAAACACGCCGAGGTGGTGACCCGATTTCCACCCGAACCCAACGGATATCTCCACATCGGTCACTCCAAGTCGATCTGCCTCAACTCCGGGGTGGCCAGCGAGTTCGGCGGCCGCTTCCACCTCCGCTTCGACGACACCAACCCCATGAAGGAGGAGATGGAGTACATCGATTCCATCAGGCGGGATGTGGCGTGGCTGGGCGCCGACTGGGGTGATCACCTCTACTTCGCCTCGGACTACTTCGGACAACTCTACGAGTGGGCAGGGGATCTCATCACGGCGGGCAAGGCCTATGTGGACGACCTGACCGCAGAGGAGATTCGAGCCCACCGGGGAACCCTCACCGAACCGGGTACCAACAGCCCCTATCGGGATCGGTCGGTGGACGAGAACCTGGATCTCTTTCGGCGGATGAAAGCCGGTGAGTTCGCCGATGGCGAGCGGGTGCTCCGGGCCAAGATCGACATGGCGTCGGGCAACATCAACCTCCGCGATCCGGTGCTCTACCGCATCCTCCACACGCCCCATCCGCGGGTCGGTGATGCCTGGTGCATCTATCCTACCTACGACTACGCCCACGGACAGTCGGACGCCATCGAATACATCACCCACAGCCTGTGCACCCTCGAGTTCGAGGACCACCGGCCGCTGTATGACTGGCTGATCGACAACCTGCCCGTACCGTCCAAACCGCGGCAGATCGAGTTCGCCCGTCTCGAGCTGACCTATACGGTGCTGTCCAAACGGCGGCTTTTGCGACTGGTGCAGGACGGCCGCGTCACCGGCTGGGACGATCCGCGGATGCCCACCCTGTCCGGTCTGCGCCGCCGCGGGTATCCGCCGGAGGCGATCCGGGATCTCGTGGACAAGGTAGGGGTGGCCAAACGCGACAGCGTGGTGGACTACGCCCTGCTCGAGCACTGCGTCCGCACTCGCCTCAATCCCACCGCCGAACGCCGGATGGCGGTGCTCAGACCACTCAAGGTGGTCCTCACCAACTACCCAGCGGGTGAGGTGGAGCAGCTCGCGGCGGTCAACAACCCCGAGGACGAGGCCGCCGGCACCCGCACGGTGCCCTTTTCGCGCGAGCTATTTATCGAACGTGAGGACTTCATGGAGGATCCGCCGAAGAAGTTCTTCCGGCTTGCCCCGGGTCGTGAGGTTCGGCTGCGCTACGGCTACCTCATCACCTGTCAGGACGTGGTCAAGGACGAAACAGGCGAGGTGGTTGAGCTCCATTGCACGTATGACCCGGAGACCCGCGGCGGCAACGCGCCCGATGGCCGCAAGGTCAAGGCCACCCTGCACTGGGTGTCGGCGGCCCACGCGGTGCCAGCCGAGGTCCGGCTGTACGACCACCTGTTCTCCAGCCCGGATCCGGGAGCCGATGGCGACTTCCTCGATGACCTCAATCCGGATTCGCTTATTGTGCTTTCGGGCTGCCGCCTGGAGCCGAGTCTGGCTGAGTTCGGCGTCGGCGATCGGGTGCAATTCGAGCGCCAGGGGTACTTCTGCGTCGATCCCGATTCGACCCCGGATCGACCGGTCTTCAACCGCACCGTGACCCTGCGCGACACCTGGGCCAAGCTGCAGAAGCAGGGCAAGGCCAACGGCTGAGGCAGGGAGCAGGGCAGCCCCTTCCGCCCCCTCGTGTCATCCTGAAGTCGTGGAGCGACGACGAAGATCTGCGTGTGTGTGGGTCTGAATCCTGAATTCTGAACCCGGGCACGGAGACGTCAGACGCTCACGGGAATCGCCCGCCACAATTTCCACACCGGGTGGACGGGAATCCAGCATCGAGCATCCAGTGTCGGTCGGGTGGAGGAATCACCTACGCCCTAACCCAACGCAAAGAAAAACGCCGGCTTTCGCCGGCGATTGCGTGTTCGGGGTGGTGCCGAAGGCCGGACTCGAACCGGCACGGATCGCTCCACACGGCCCTCAACCGTGCGCGTCTACCAATTCCGCCACTTCGGCACACAGACGCTTCATTCTAGATTCCCATCCATCGCCAGGCAAGACGATCACTGGTCAGGGTCGGATGGCTCCTCGACGACGACCGGCTGGTCGTCCAAAGCCTCTTCCACCAGCATATCCTCCACCGCCTCCACTTCTTCCGCGGCACCCATGGCCGGGTCGACCGGGGCCTCTTCGGAAGCCTGGAGCGGCGCCGCGGCCAGGTTCTCCATCACCGAGCTGTGCCGCTTGCCCGACATGATGGCGAGCGACAGCGACAACACCACGAACAACACAAAGGAGATCGTGGTCAGCCGGTGCATGATGTTGGGACCCGTCCTTGGCCCGAAGGACGCCTGGCTGCCGCCGCCGCCGAAGGCGCCGGCGAGATCCGCGCCCTTGCCCTGCTGCAGAAGCACCACCAGGATCAGGAAGATGCAGACCAAAACGTACAAAATCACGAGTAAAATAGTCACAATCAGTCTCCGGCGGCGCACTCGGCCGCAGCGCGGATAATAGCGGAAAACGAGTCAACGTCAAGACTTGCCCCGCCGATCAGACCCCCGTCCACGTCCGGCTGACCGATGAGTTCGTGGGCATTGGAGGGCTTGAGGCTGCCTCCGTAAAGGATCCGCAGGTCACGGGCGGCCTCGGATCCGCAGATTTTTGCAAGCCGTCCGCGGAGGAAGGCGTGGGCCTCCTGAGCCTGCTCGGTGGTGGCCGTACGGCCGGTTCCTATGGCCCACACCGGTTCGTAGGCGACCACGAGGTTGGTGGGGTCGAGCGCACCGAAGGCGGCGGTCTGGGTCTCGAGAACGGCGAAGGTCTCGCCCGCCTCGCGCTCGGCGAGGGTCTCGCCGATGCAGAAGATCACCCGAAGACCGCAGGCTTGGGCATGGACCGCGCGGTCGAGAGCGGTTCGGTCGGTCTCGCCGAAGAGGCTCCGACGCTCGGAGTGGCCGACGATGACCCAACCCACGCCGAGTTCTGAGAGCATGGGTGCGGCCACCTCGCCGGTGAAGGCTCCCTCGTCGGCCCAGTGAACATTCTGAGCGCCCAGCCCCACCGACGACCCGGTGAGCAGCATGGCCGCCTGCCCGAGGGAGGTAAAGGGCGGGCACACGACCACGTCGACGGCGGCCGGCGGCGCGGGGTCGAGCAGCACCTCCAACAGCGCTGAGGTTGCCTCGATGTTCTTGTGCATTTTCCAGTTGCCCGCGATGAGCGGGGTTCGTGTGGTCATCTAGTCCTCCAGGGCCACGATCGCCGGCAGCGGCTCACCGGTGAGGAACTGGAGCGAGGCGCCGCCGCCGGTGGACACGTGATCGATGGCTTCGGCGACGCCGGCGCGCTTGATGGCCATGACCGACTCGCCGCCGCCCACCACCGTGAAGGCGTCGGAGTCCGCCATGGCCCGGGCCACCGCCAACGTCCCCGCGTCGAAGGGCTCCACCTCGAAGACTCCCATGGGGCCGTTCCAGAAGACGGTCTTGGCTCCGAGGATGGCGTTGGCGTAGCGATTGCGACTGTCCGGCCCCAGATCCACGATCATCAGGTCGGACGGCACCGCTTCGGCGGCCACGACCTCGATCACCTGCGGATCCTCCAGTGAATCCGTGACCACCACATCGGTGGGCAGCTCCACGGTGACGCCGCGGTTCCCGGCCTGTCTGAGAACCTCCAGCGCGGTGTCCAGCATCTCGAGCTCCACCAGCGACCGCCCGACCTCGTGGCCCTTGGCGAGCAGGAACGTGTTGGCCATACCGCCGCCGATCAGAAGGGTGGCGACGCGTTCGACCAGGGCCTCGAGTGGCGCGGTCTTGGTGGACACCTTGGCGCCGCCCACCACCGCCACGTAGGGCTGTTCGGGTTCGACCACCATGCGGCTGAGGGAGGCCACCTCCCGCTCCATGAGCAGGCCCGCTGCCTTGCGACCGTCACTGAAAAGTCCGGCCACGCCAACCACCGAAGCGTGGCTGCGGTGGGCGGTCCCGAAGGCGTCGTTGACGTAGTGAGAGAAGGGCTCGGCCAGTTGGCGAGCGAAGTCTGGATCGTTGGCCTTCTCACCGGGGTGAAAACGGAGGTTCTCCAACAGCAGCAGCGTCCCGGGCTCGGCCGAGGCGATGCGGTCGTCGAGACAGTCGGGCACGAAGAGCACCGGTCGGCCCAGGGCCTGTTCCAGGGCCTCGGCCACCGGCGCCAGCGAGTACGCCGGATCCGGTGTTCCCTTGGCCTTGCCCAGGTGGGAGCAGGCGGCCACCACCGATGCGCGATCGAGCACCCAGCGCAGGGTCGGCAGGGCGGCCTCGATCCTGGTGGCGTCCTGGACGACGCCGTCCGACACCGGCACGTTGAGGTCGAGCCGGAGCAGGACCCTGCCACCGTCCAGGTCGGTGAGACCGGTCAGCGACGGCAGGCTCATGCGGAGTCCCGGCCCACCATGAAGTCGAGCAGGTCGACGCACCGGGTGGCGTAGGCGTTCTCGTTGTCGTACCAACCCACGACCCTGAAGAAATCAGGCGCGGTCTGGGAGATCAACGGCAGGTCCACCACGGTGGAGTGGCTCTCACCGATGATGTCCGACGACACCAGCGGCTCGTTGGTGGCCCGGAGGATGCCCCGAAGCGAACCCGCCGCGGCCTCGACAAAGGCCTCGCGCAGCTCCTCCACGGTCCCTTCGCGGTTGGCCACGAAGATCAGATCGCAGACCGAGGCGTCGGGCACCGGGACGCGCATGGCGGCGCCGTCCAGCTTGCCGGCAAGCTCGGGGTAGACCAGACCGATGGCTTTGGCGGCACCGGTGGAGGTGGGGATGATGTTGATGGCCGCCGCCCGCGCCCGACGCATGTCCTTGGAGTGCTGAACGTCCAGGATCCGCTGGTCGTTTGTGTAGGCGTGGGTTGTGGTGAGCCAGCCGTGCTTGATCCCAACGGTCTCGTGGAGCACCTTGGCCATGGGCGCCAGACAGTTGGTGGTGCACGAGGCGTTGGACACCACATGGTGTTTGTTGGGATCGTAGTTGTCGTTGTTGACGCCCATGACAAAGGTCTCGTCCACGTCCTTGCCCGGGGCGGAGATGATGACCTTCTTGGCGCCGGCCTCGAGGTGTTTCCCGGCGGCCTCACGGGTGCGGAACAGCCCGGTGGACTCGATCACGTAGTCCACACCCAGACTGCCCCACGGCAGGTTGGCCGGGTCGCGCTCGGCAAAGACCTGCATCCGGTCGCCGTCGATGATGATGTCCTGTCCGTCCACCTCCACCGATCCGGCATAGGTGCCGTGCACCGAGTCATGGGCGAAGAGGTAGCCGAGCATGTCCGGTGAGGTCAGGTCGTTGATGGCGACGAGGTCGAATCCTTCGCGCGCCTTGAGATGACGGGCGACGAGCCGACCGATTCTGCCAAAGCCGTTGATTGCCACTTTCACGCTCATTGATGCCTCCGTGGTGATGTCGTCGTGGGCGGGGGAGTATAGCAGAAGGCAAGGGGCAGGGAGCAGGGAGTATCTCCCGAGCCCGAGCCCGGAGACGGAGATGGGCACAGGAACGGGGACCGACATGCACCGGAATCATTGGAGGGGGAGGTGGCAGCCCGTACGGGATTCGAACCCGTGTTACCGGCGTGAGAGGCCGGCGTCCTAGACCCCTAGACGAACGGGCCGCACGAAACGCGAATGTACCACAGGGTTGTTTTACGTTGCAAGAGGTCGGGCCCCACCCGCCCGGATCAGAAGTGGGCGCGTTGATCGGGCGTGCCAGGCACTGTCGAAATCGAATCGGAGCACGAGGTCGGCACATCTGCGGCGATCCCTGGCGTCCTCACGGGCAGGGTGATCGGAGAATCGGTACGACGAAGTTGGCGGATCGAACCGATGCGCCTTTGTAGCGCCTTGTCCCGCCTGCAATCCTCGCCTCGATTGATCGCGCGAATGCAGGCGACAAGCCTGCTATACAAAGGCTCTTTGGGCGGGTTTACCAGTTACCCACCGGGCGACCGGTGGCTCAGAAGAGCTGGACGTCTTCCACCGGCACGACAAAGGCGGTATTGGCGGGCTCGTCGGCCGCTGTGGTTCGGTCGGCCAGGGTCCGAATCGCCCCCAGCACCTCCGGGCCCTGCCCCTCGCCTTCGAGCAGGCACAGCACCAGCCTGCTGAAGTCGATGCCGCCGGGGATCAACGAGCGCAGACCGGCAAAGATCGGCAGATCCCGTTCCAGGAGTTCGAGGCCGGTGCGGCTCTCCACCACCACCGCGTCGGGCAGCTCATTCTCCACCAGGATGGACAACAGGTCGTCGAGCAGCTCCTCTGAGTGGAGCACGACGACCAGCAGCTGCACCTAGTCCCCCTCGATGCGTGCCAGCACCGAAAGGAATTCTGCGCCGCTGTCGGCTTGGATCAGCTCCTCCAGGATTTCATTGCGGCGCGCGAGGCGGGCGAGCCGGGCCAGACCGGCCAGATGATCGGCGGCGGTGTTGCTGTCGCCGATGAGGCAGAAGGCGAGCCGGACCGGCTGGTCGTCGAGGGTGGGGTACTGTATGCCGTCGGGGTGGGTGGAAGCGGCCATGACAAGCTGACCGAGTCCTGGGATCTGGGCATGCGGCACCGCGACCCCGCCTCCGATGCCGGTGGACAGGATGGCCTCCCGCTCGAGCAGGCGCTTGACCACCTCGTCGGCGTCGCTCACAAGACCGGCATTCTTGAAGGCCGTTCCGAATTGGTGGAGGAGTTCGTCGCGATCAGCGGCATCGACCGCGATCAGGACGAGCTCAGGGTTCAGCTTTTGGGACAGTCGCACGTCGTACACCTCGAATCACAGCGGACCAGGCGGAGCTTAGGCGGAATTTTCCCGGGGCGCAAGGTGTGTTCCGGCTCGGTGCTCTGGTCGTCGGGTTCCGGATCAACGGCCGGAAGGGGAACACAGGTTCGATCCCCGACCCCAGAATTCCGTTCCCCGATCTACCCGCTGACCCTCGGCGCGTAGTAATCGTGATATGCGGCCATCACAAAGGCCGACGCGATGGGAATGGTGATCAGCAGCCCGACGATGCACAGGGCGGAGCCGAGCAGCGACAGCCCCAAATGGACTGCGGCCAACAGCATCGCCGGAGTCATGTTCTTCTGGGCGAAGGCCACATTCTCACTGAGTGCGTCCACCGGGGCGGCGGAGGATACGGTCACCCTGGGTAGGATGAACATGGTGAGCGCCGCAATCACGAGGCTGACTCCCACACTCAAGACCAGAGAGAGGATCTGGCCGAGGCAGGGCAGACCGTTCAGGATCATTCCCGCAATCAGCTCGATCGCTGCACCGGCGATAAAGACCAACACCACCAACAGACCCGCGATGCAGGTCCTGGCGAAGTCCGAGAATCCACCAAAGAGCTCGCCAAACTCGGCGTCTTGGCCGTTCCTGAGCTTTTCGATGACCGCGTAGTAACCCACCATCAAGGGTCCCACGAGAATCAGCGGACCGACCACTGTAATCGCCGACAACAGCAGGATCAGGAAGATGATGGCGAACCCACCCAATAGCAGAGCGGGGTTTTCGACGAACAGCTGCCAGGCCTCGTTGAGGTACCGGGCGATATCGATCCGATCGCCGGACGAAGGAGGCCCGGAATCCACCTGAGCGGGCGGTGGTTCGGTCGGTGGTGCCGGAGGTGGCATTTCGGGGGGTGGGGTGGGTGGACCCTGTGGTGTGTCGTTCATGTCGGCGCGCTCCTTTCGGGGAAACGGGTGGTTGTGTGTATTGGTGGTGACATCTTACAGGAAACCTCAGGTGTGGAGGTTTGGAGCAGGGAGCAACCGCCGTTCACCATATTCGAAATTCGAAATGCGGAATTCGAAGACCCCACCCGCCCAGTGAAGGAATTGAAATGTGAGATAGCCCGAGCCCGCAATCGAAGCCCCCGGCAGGTTGCTACCCTCGCATTCGGGCACCGCATGGCGGTGCCAGGCACCGCCGCAGATGTTGCGATCTCGTGCTCCGATTCGATTTCGACGGTGCCTGGCACCGGCCCGGGGGTATGGAAAGACCCCCTTGATTTCGACGCGCCCATCTCCCAACTGCGCTCCCCGAGGGGGCCACCCCTGACACTGTTCGGACTCTTTGAACCCGATGACCCCGGCGCAGAGGGCCCGAAAGTGTCAGAAGTGGCACGCCTGCCCATCGCGCCCTGACCCGCTCGGGGTGGATGGGGGAACGTTAAACGTGTAACGTTCAACGTTGACTTGGACCACCCCCTCCGAACCGGCGAGGGAGGTTCGCTGCCCCCATCTCTCCGCCGCCTGGCCACACCTTCCACACCATCGCCACGAAGTACACTAGAAGGACATGCTCCGCGGAACCGTCACCTTCCTGGTCTTGGTCGCCTTCGCCGTTGCCGGCAGCGAGTTGCGGGCCGCGTTGGGCCGCCGCGGGCTGCGTGCGCCGGCCATGGAAGGACTGTCGTTTCTCGCGCTGGGTGTGTTCCTCGGCCAGGAGGGTCTGGGACTCTTCCCCGATGACGTATTGGCCGCCCTCCGCGTGGTGGTGCTGCTCGGTCTCGCCTGGATCGGCTTCGCCTTCGGGCTCCAGATCGAGTGGCGCGTCATCCGGCAGCTGCGGCCGTGGCACCGGCTGCTGGGTTGGATCGTGCCCTCGAGCTTCGGGGCGGTCGTTCTCGGGGTTGGACTCTTGCTGGATATCCCGGGCCCGCTATCCCTCGGTCTTGCGGCGGTGGGCATGGCTGGTTCTCCCGCCACCCTGGAGGCCGTGGCCAGGGGACGACGGCCGGTGGATCGGTCGGTGCTGCGGCTGTTGAAGTTGGTGACCGCCTATTCGGGTCTGCCGGCGGTGGCGGTCTTTGCGGTGGCCGCCGCGGTGGCGAGCCCGGTGGTCCTCGGTGGTGCGCTGCCTCCTTGGGAGCTGCTGCTCTTCATGGGGGGGGTCGGAGTGCTGGTGGGCTATCTGTCGCTCGCGCTGGTCAGTGGTCTCACGGACAAGGTTCAGATTCTCACCATGCTTGCCGGGACCATGTCGGGTTTGGCGGGAGCCTGCGCCCTGCTCGGCGCCAGCGGCTTACCCGCCGCCGCCCTCACCGGCGCCGTTTTGATCAACCGGAGTACCTTTCCCCACAGGATGTTGCGCGTCGCCCACTCGCTGGAGCGACCGTTGCTTGTGGCGCTCTTGGTGCTGGTTGGAGCATCGTGGCGGGGTGTGGCCTTTTCTTGGCCGGCATTTGGGCTGATGGCCGTGGGCCGCCTGCTGGGCGCTGCCGTGGGGGGAGCGCTTCTGTCGTTCGTGGCCCGCCGCCGAGCGCCGGCTTTCGAGGTCAAGGGTGTGGGCTTGGGTCTGCTCCCCCAGGGTGAGCTGGCGCTCGGGCTGGTTGTCGCGCTGGTCAGCTTCGTCCCGGGGACCGAAGGAGTGCTCGAGGCGGTGGTCGTCGCCCTTGTCCTCCATCAGCTGGTGGGACAGTGGTGGCTGAGGTGGCGTCTGTTCCGATCGCCCGATTGGAGCCGATGGTGAGGTGGTTCCTGTTTCTCGTGGTGGCGGCCATCAGCTGGACCTCACGGGCGGTGGGTTTCAGCGTTCAGGTCGATCCGGCGGCCTCGGCGTTGCTCAGCGCGAGCTGTCTGATCATCGGTGGTGTGCTTGCCGGCGAGCTGGCGGCGAGCTGGCGGCTGCCGAGGGTCACCGGCTACCTGGTGCTCGGACTGGTGGCCGGGCCCTACGCGCTGGGAATCGCCACCGAGGGAGATGCGATATTTCTCCACTTCTTCGAGGAGATCGCGCTCGGGTTGATCGCCCTCACGGCCGGCGGCGAGTTCCGGTTGACCAGGATGCGGGCGAGGCTCAAACCTCTGCTGGCCATCACCGTCACCCACACCCTGGGCGTCATGGTGGTGGTGGCGGGGGTGATGGCCCTGGTCCTGATGACCGGGTCCTTCCTCGGCGATCTCGACTGGCCCCAGGTGGCCGCCGCCGCGGCCCTCCTTGGCGTGATCGCGGTGGCGGTTTCGCCGGCCACCACCGTCGCCGTCATCACCGAGTTGGAAGCCAGGGGCGAGGTCACCGAGACCGTTCTCGGTGTGACCATCCTCAAGGACCTCGTGATTCTGCTGCTGTTCACCCTGGTGGCCGCGCTGGCGCTGTCGTGGAGCCTGGGAGCACCGGTGAATCTCGGCGTGCTCGGTGGAGTGGCCCTGGAGATTCTGGTGTCTTTGGCCATCGGCGCACTGCTTGGACTCCTCGCCGGAGCCTATATCGCCAAGGTGGACCGTCATCACCCCCTGCTGGTGGTGCTGCTGGCCATGGTGTCGGCCGAGTTTGGCCGAGGCTCGACGGTGGAACACCTTCTGGTCTGCATGGCCGCGGGGTTCGTGATTCGCAACGTCTGGCCGCGCTCGTCGGCCGACTTCCTGGATGCCCTGGAGGCCTCGTCCGCGCCGATCTACGTTCTGTTCTTCGCTCTGGTGGGGGCCGGACTCGATCTCCGGATATTCCTGACAGTCTGGCTGCCCGCTCTGATCTTCGTGATCGTTCGCCTCGGCGTGGTGTGGTGGCTGACCCGACTTCCGGCCTCCTGGGCGGGGGCGGGGCCCGAGATGGTGCGCTACGGTTGGATGGGGTTCGTCGCCCAGGCCGGACTGTCGCTGGGATTGGCGGCGCGCATCCAACGCGAAATTCCGGGTTTTGGCGCCGCGCTGGCGACTGTCGTGATCGCCGCGGTGGTGGTCAATCAGCTGCTCGGTCCGGTGCTGTGGGGGCGGGCCCTGCAGGCCAGCGGAGAAGCGAAGAGCCTCCCTCCCTCCCGCCCTTGAGGCCGATCAAAGATCAAAGAACGAAGAACGAAGACCCCCGCCCACTCGGAACGAAAGGACGCATAGGGCGGGCGTGCCACTTCTGAGCGCACCCCGAACGCGTTCCCCCGGTGCCAGGCACCGTCGAAATCGCATCGGAGCACGAGATCGCAACATCTGCGGCGGTGCCTGGCACCGCCATGCGGTACCCGAATGCGAGGGTGGCAACCTGCCGGCGGCAGCGGTTGTGGCCGTGGCCGGGTGCGGCGGCCCGTTTCGATCCTGAAAGTGGGATCAGCGGCCATACGGCCACCCGCTGGTGACGGCTGGTCACCGCGGCCACCGGCCGCGAGTAACTTCGGGGAGCGCTACCGGGGGGATGGGCGCGCTGAAATCAGCATCCAGTATCGAGCATCCAGAATTGGCTGGGAAAAAAGAAAAAGGGCCGCTCTGACGAGCGGCCCCGATTCGGTCCGTGTTGTGGCGCTAGTTCTTTCCAGCCATCAGGGTCAGGGGCGGGAAGTTGCCGTTGCAACCCTGGTCGATGCCGGTGAACTCGGAGCCCACCGCGGTCACCGTGCCCTCCAGCGTGCTGCCCTCTCCGGGCTCGAACTGGACGGTCCAGGTCATCACCCCGCCACCGGTGGAAGCGTAGCTGTCGGCGAACTCGACGCCGTCAGCGAAATCCTCCAGCGGCGCCGGGCTGAGCCCCTGGCCCCACTGGAAGATCAGCGTGCAGGCCGGGTCCGAGCCGTCGAGCTTGTCCCAGTTGAAATAGGTGCCGTTGATGGCGGTGACGTCGCCACCGGCAACCACGACGTTGCCGCCCGCGGCAAAGGCCAAGGTGTCATACAGAGACATCTGATAGGTGCCGTTGACCCCGCCGCCACCGCCGGTGGCCGCCGACTCGAGGGTGGTGGGATCGGTGGAGGCGTTGTCCACCTTGGAGGCGCCGATCACGGCAAAGCCCGAGGTGACCTCTGCCTTGAGTGTGGCGTCGTCGAAGTTCGGCACACCCGGAAACAGTTGGTTGACGCGACGAAGGTATGGCTGCCAGGCTCCTGGCAGGTCGAGGGTTACCGAGTCGATCTCGATCCCATCCGGATCCACCAGGCTGAAATCGATGGAGGCGCCATCGGGGCCCGCGGTGGCGTAGATATTGGTGCGAAACTCCGAGGTGAAGCTCAATCCCACGACATGTGTGGTCTGACCACCCTGTGTGGCTGCCCATGTGGGCACGCCCTCGAAGCCCTGGCCGAAGGTCGCACCGCCTTCGGCGGCGAAGATTCGGGAATTGACGATGACGTCGCCGCCATCCGCCTCGACAAGAAAAGCACCGCCGGCTTCGTCAAGACCGAAGTCATTGAAGATAACGTCTTCGAGAACAGCTGTGTCTCCAGCCATGATGGATATGGAGAAATTGTCGGGGTTGGCGTTGTTGCTGCCGCGGACCAACCACGAAACGGTGACGGAGACCGTGGAGCTGCCTGGGTTCATGATGTAGAGATCCGTGCCCCACGGCGCGCCACGTCCGGCCGCCGGGACGATGACCTCCTGACCCGGGCTCAGGGCGATGGCCGAGCTGGCAGCCAGCATGAGAAGAAGCGACACTGTCAGAAGTCTGTGCATCGTTGAATTCCTCCTTGTTGACGAACACCCAATGGGCGCCCGCATCGGACACGATACCACGTCAGTATTGAAAGCGATGATTCAGGTGTCATACCGCAGTGGAGGTACGCAATTCCGGGTGAGAGGTTGACCAAAACCCAAGACGCAGCCCACCGGTGTGCGATAAGATGCGCCGATGACCTACCAGGTGCTGGCCAGATCATGGCGTCCGCAGCGATTCGAGGAGATTCTCGGCCAGGACGCGGTGGTGCAGACCCTTCGTAACGCTCTTTCCGCCGACACCCTCGGCCATGCCTACTTGTTTTCGGGTCTTCGTGGCGTCGGCAAGACCACCGCTGCAAGGCTCCTGGCCAAGGCGGTCAACTGCGCCGAGGGCCCGACCGCCAAACCCTGCGGCACCTGTGTGTCGTGCCGCGAGATCGCTGACGGTATAAGTCTCGATGCGGTGGAGCTCGACGCCGCCACCCACACCGGGGTCGATGATGTCCGCGATCTCCAGGAGCTGCTCCGCTTCAGACCCTCACGGGATCGTTTCCGGGTCGTCATCGTGGACGAGGTCCACATGCTGTCAAAGGCCGCCTTCAACGCCCTGTTGAAGAGCATCGAGGAACCGCCGCCCTATGTCCTGTGGGTCTTCGCCACCACCGAGCGGCACAAGGTCCCGGCGACCATCCTGTCGCGTTGTCAACAGCTCGAGTTCCGACCGGTGGCGGCCGATCTGATCGCTGCGCGGCTGCTCCAAATCGCCGAGCACGACGGATTTTCCCTCGAGCGATCTGCCGCCGAGACCATCGCGCGCGCCGCCGAGGGCAGCGTCCGGGACGCGCTCTCGCTGCTCGACCAGCTGCGTGCCTTTGCCGCCGATCGAGTGGACGACGAAGCGGTGGCCGCGGTTCTGGGAGTGCCGCGGTTCGAGGCCATGGTGGAGTTGGTGGCAGCGCTCGCCGGGGGGGAGACCACGCGTGGTCTGGAGCTCGTCCGACACCAGCTCGGCACGGGTTACGACGCCACCGTGCTCTACCAGGAGACTGGCCGGGTGCTGCGGACCGCGGTCCATCTGGCTCTCGATCCCAGTGGTGAAGATTCGTTGACGGAAGAGCGGCGCGAGCTCGTCACTTCATTGGCCGCGTCCCACGGAGTCGACGCCCTGGGTCGCATGCTCGGGCTCTGGGCGGAGCAGGAGCCGCTGTTGCGCGACACCGGCAACCGCGAGTTGGCTCTGGAGGTCGCGGCGCTGCGACTGGCCCGCTGGCCTGCGGTCCAAAGGGTCGAGGCGCTGCTGGCCGGTGACCACACGCTGGCGCCGGCGCCCGGCGGCGGACCTGGAGAGTCGACACCGTCGTCGCCTGAGACCAGCGGCGGATCCGGGGAGGCGTCGCCGCCCCCATCCACGGCCAAGGGCGGATCCGCGGTCGCCCCCGGGGAACGGCTTGCCGCATCGCTATGGGATTCAGAGCCGAGGATTGCGGGCGCCGTCGAGGGGGCCGAGGTGAGGGTAGAGGACGGGGTCGCGGTGCTGAGATTCCCCCCCGAGTCCCGCGGGCTCGGCGATTTCGTCGCCGACTCGGGCGTGTCCGGTCGGCTCGAAGGGGCCTGCCGCGACGTGCTCGGCACCGCTGGCGTTCGAGTGGAGATCAAGGGCGCTGAGACCTCGACCGATCCCGACCGCATGCTGCCAGACACGAACGCGGAACAAGATCCCCAGTTGCAGCTCGCGCTCAAGGTGCTGGGTGGCCAGGTGGTTTCGGTCCGGCCGGACGGCGAGCCGGGCTGATGGTTTCGAGGGAGTTCTGATGGAGCTCAGGCCACCGGCGGTCCGCGACCTCCTCGACCACTTCGAGCGGTTGCCCGGGGTCGGACCACGGACCGCCCGTGTCCTGGTGGAGCATCTGCTGACCGTCGATCCCGACCAGGTCACAGACTTTGCGAGGGCCCTCGGCGCGCTTCGTGAACGGGTCCGGCTCTGCCCACAGTGTTCGCTGCTCACCGAGGAGGAGCTCTGCGCGGTGTGCTCGGATCCCAGCCGGGACCGGAGCCTGGTGTTGGTGGTGGAGGAACCCACAACGGCCTGGGCGGTGGAGGCGACCCGCGAGTACCGGGGCCTGTACCACGCGCTCCTGGGGCATTTGTCACCGCTCCACGGAGTTGGGCCCGACGACCTCACCATCGACCAGCTTGCCGAGCGGTGCGCACGGGGTGAGATTCGTGAGGTCATTCTCGCCACCAACCCGACCGTGGAAGGAGAGACCACGGCGCTGTATATCGTGCGGCGCCTCGAACCCCTCGGGATCGAGATCAGCCGTCCGGCTTCCGGGATCCCGGTGGGTGGCGAGCTGTCGGCGGTGGACCAGGTTACGCTCGCCCAGGCTCTGCAGCTGCGCCGCAAGGTATGATGGTCGGGACCAGCGGGATATCCCCGCTGGATTCAAGCGCCGATGCCGTCTCCCTTGCCCGACGGCGGCAACGGTGTAGAATGAGCCACTACGGGGGACCACAGCGCGTGAGCTCGAGCCTTGTCATGTACCAAGAGGAGTTCGATCGCATCTCGCAACTCCTGAACCGACTCCGAATTGATGCCAACGCCAAGATCGTTTTTCTCGTCGACAAGAACGGCCAGCAGATCGCCGGGGCGGGGGAGATCGATCTGGTGGATACGACATCGCTGGCGTCGCTCACTGCCGGCAACGTGGCCGCCACCGACGGGTTGGCACGGCTGATCGGCGAGCGCGAGTTCACGATCCTCTTCCATGAAGGTCGTAAGGACAACATCCACATTTCCATCGTCGGCCAGCGTCTCATCCTGGTCGTGATATTCGATGAACGCTCCTCCCTCGGATTGGTCCGACTGCGCGTGCGCAAGGCGTCGGCTGGCGTCGAGAGGATCCTCAACGACATGGAAGAGAAGGCATCCAGGGTGGGCGTCACGGAGGCCGCTTCGCCGTTCGCGGAAATCACGGACGAGGACATCGACGCCCTGTTTTCTGAATGAGCTTCATCAACTACGCCGCCCGCGAGATCAACGTCAAGATCGTGTTCTACGGACCCGGTCTCGGTGGGAAGACCACCAATCTCCAGTACATCTTCGAGCGGTCCAATCCGCAGCAGAAGGGCAAGCTGATTTCGCTCGCCACGGAGACCGACCGGACACTGTTCTTCGACTTCCTGCCGTTGGATCTTGGTTCGGTGCGGGGTTTCAAGACCCGATTCCACCTCTACACGGTCCCGGGCCAGGTCTTCTACGACGCGAGCCGCAAGCTGATCCTCAAGGGTGTGGACGGCGTCATCTTCGTGGCGGACTCACAGGAAGCTCGGATGGACGCCAATGTTGAGTCCATGCGCAACCTCGAGGAAAACCTCAAGGAGAACGGCTTCGATCTGAAGACCATCCCGTACGTTCTCCAGTTCAACAAGCGCGACCTGCCCACTGCGGTTGCGGTGGACACCATGTACCGGGCGTTGAACTTCAAGGGTGAACCCACCTTTGAAGCGGTGGCGACTCAGGGTATGGGCGTCTTCGAAACCCTCAAGGCGTCGGCCAAACAGGTGCTGTACGAGCTTCGAAGGAAGTAGCACCCGCCCACCCGCCACGATGCCAGATTCTGGATGCCAGGTACCGTCGAAATCGGATCTGAGCACGAGAGCGGTGTATTTACGGCGGTGCCTGGCACCGGCATCCAGGACCCGATCCGGCTTGGTCAGCTCTTGAGGAAGCGAAGGGTTCTCTCTGCCACCGCCTCGGCGGTGAATCCGTAGCGCTCGGCGACCACCGCGCCCGGTGCCGATGCACCGTAGCCGTCGATGCCGATCATGATGTCGTCGGCGCCAAGCCACTCCCACCAGCCCATGGCGATTCCGGTCTCCACGGCGACCCGCGGCACACCGGGCGGCAGGACCTGCTCCCGGTAGCCTTTCGGCTGGGCGCGGAACAGCTCCCAGGAGGGCATGGAGACCACCCGCGCGGTCACTCCGCTACCGGTCAGAATCTCCGCGGCGGCGCAGGCCAGTGAGACCTCGGATCCGGTGGCCACCAGGACCACGTCGGGGGATCCATCTTCTTCGTGGACCACGTAGGCGCCGTGTGCCACACCGTCCCATGCGTGATCGACGGAACCTCTGAGGATGGGCAGTTTCTGTCGCGTGAACAGCAGCGCCGTTGGACCTTCGCGGCGCTCCACCGCCACCCGCCACGCCGCTGAGGTCTCGTTGAGGTCCGCAGGCCGTAACACCGCCAACCCCGGGATGGCCCGCAGCGACGCCAGATGCTCCACAGGCTGGTGGGTGGGGCCGTCCTCGCCGACCCAGATGGAGTCGTGGGTGAAGACGTAGATGACCGGTTGCTCCATAAGAGCGGCGAGTCGGATGGCGGGCCGCATGTAGTCGGCAAAGACAAGGAAGGTGCCCCCAAAGGGCCGGATGGCGCCGTGCAACGCCATGCCGTTGAGGATTGCGGCCATGCCGTGTTCACGAATCCCGAATCGGAGGTTCCGTTGGGCCGGGTTGTTGGCCGTCAGGTCGTCGCTCGAGACGATCAAGGTCTTGTTGGATGGCGCCAGATCGGCCGAGCCGCCCACCAGTTCGGGCAGGCGTTCGGCCAGCGCATTGAGCGCCTTGCCGGAAGCGGCTCGGGTGGCGATGGGATCGGCATCGGACTGGGCCCGCGGCAGATCCTGGTCCCAGCCGGCCGGCAGCCGGCCCTCCAGCCGACGTGCGTACTCCCTGGCCAATTCGGGGAACTGCTGTTGCCAGAGCGCCACCCGTCGGGCCCACTCGGCCTCCCCGGCCATGCCGCGGTCGATCTGGCGGCAACGGTCCTTGACCTCGTCCGGCACCAGGAACGTCTCCTCTTCCGGCCAGCCGTAGCTCCGCTTGGCGGCGCGGATCTCGTCACCGCCGAGCGGGGCGCC
Source organism: uncultured Holophagae bacterium (assembly GCA_963797055.1). Lineage (GTDB taxonomy): Bacteria > Acidobacteriota > Thermoanaerobaculia > Thermoanaerobaculales > Sulfomarinibacteraceae > FEB-10. The sequence goes on along the minus strand of CAWCOD010000009.1, from coordinate 237,706 downwards.
GTGGGCGTCGGCTGTGTCCTGCTTGTTGGGGGCACCCCACGCGATGTGGGACCGGGCCGCGATCAGGGTCGGCCGGTCCGAGCTCGAACTCGCCTCGTCCAACACGGCTGCCAGCGCATTGAGGTCGTTGACGTCATCGAGACGGAGTACACGCCAACCGTAGGCGGAGAATCGCTGGGCCACATCCTCGGAGAAGCTGAGATCCGTCGAGCCCTCGATGGTGATTTTGTTGTTGTCCCAGATCCACACCAGCTTGCCGAGTCCGAGGTGGGCGGCGAGCGACGCGGCCTCAGACGCGACGCCCTCCATGAGGTCGCCGTCGGAGCACACCACCCAGGTTCGGTGGTCCACAACCTGGTAGCCGGGACGGTTGAAACGGGCGGCCAGATGAGCCTCGGCCAGCGCCATGCCCACCGACGCGGCGCAACCCTGGCCGAGCGGCCCGGTGGTGATTTCCACGCCGGGTGTGTGGCCCCTTTCGGGGTGACCGGGCGTTCTCGAACCCCATTGTCGGAAGTCTTCGAGTTCCTCCAGCCCCAGGTCGTAGCCGGTGAGGTGGAGAATGCTGTACAGCAGCATGGAGGCATGGCCGCAGGACAGAACGAAGCGGTCGCGGTCGGGCCACTGCGGGTTGGCGGGGTTGTGTTTGAGAAATTTCGTGAACAACACCTGGACCACCGGGGCCAGCGCCATGGGCGTACCGGGGTGACCGGAATTGGCCTTCTGAACCGCGTCCATGCTCAGAGTGCGAATGGTGTTGATACACAGCTCGTCAGTGGCGTCGAAGGTGTGTTCCATGGGTCCTCCCGAACGGGTGCTCGACTTCGTGCGGGAAGGGTAACACTGCACGCCGGATGGTTGAATCAGAGAAAGCAGCGAGCAGCGAGCAGCGAGCAGCGAGCAGTGAGCAGTGAGCAGTGGGCAGCCCCGCCCACCCAATTCGAAGTTCGAAATGCGAAATTCGAAAGCCCGCACCCGCCCCATGCAGAATTTGAAATGAGAAATTTCGCCCGCCCACCTGGAGAGGATCAGAAGCGCCAGGTCAGGGTGCTGTCTCTGCGGCCGGGCTCTGCGCACTCTGAGCCTCTGCATTTGTTTCCGGGTGGGGAGGGGGATCTTGCATCCTGCATCTTGAATCCGGGCGGGCGAGGTTGGGGTAGGATACGCGACGGGAGGCGAGATGAATCCACTTCAGAGGCTGTGGGACGAATACGGTCAGGCGGTGTGGCTCGACTACATCGAGCGCGATCTCGTGACCGGCGGTGGGCTGGCGCGACTCGTGGCTGAAGATGGCGTCCGGGGGGTGACGAGCAACCCGTCCATTTTCCACAAGGCCATCACCGGTGGCGAGGCCTATGCCGACGCGATCCGAACGTTGATTGCCGAGCAACCAACCATCTCGACCACCGAGCTGTATGAAGCGCTGGCCGTCGAGGACATCCGTGGCGCGGCCGATGTGCTGCGGCCAGTCTTTGATGGCGCCGACGGCGCCGACGGCTTTGTCAGCCTCGAAGTTTCTCCCCATCTGGCGCACGACACCGCCGGAACGGTGGACGAGGCGCGTCGATTGTGGCGCCAGGTGGACCGGCCCAATTTGATGATCAAGGTCCCGGCCACGGCGGCAGGACTGCCCGCGGTGAAAACTCTGATCGGCGACGGCATCAACGTCAACGTGACGCTGATGTTCTCGTTGGCCGATTACGAGGGGGTGGCCTCGGCCTACCTGGCGGGTCTCGAGCGCTGCGCCGAACCGTCCCGGGTGGCGTCGGTGGCCTCGTTCTTTATCAGTCGGGTCGATTCGGTTGTGGACGCACAGCTCGACGCAATCGGCTCAGCGGGCGCGCTCGCTCTCAGGGGAACGGCCGCAGTGGCCAATGCCTGTTTGGCCTACCGCCGGTTCCAGGAGATCTTCCACGGCGGCGCCTTTGCCGGTCACCGTAATCGAGGAGCCAAGGCGCAGCGGCCGCTGTGGGCGAGCACGAGTACCAAGGACCCGGACTATGACGACGTCAAGTACGTCGAGGAACTGGTGGGCCCGGAGACCGTCAACACGATTCCTACCTCCACACTGGACGCCTACCGCGACCACGGCTCGCCGAGGGACGCGCTCGCCGAGGGCGTGAGAACCTGTGGCGAACAACTGGAGGCGCTGCACCGGGTGGGCATTGATCTCGATGCGGTCACGGCCCAACTCCAGGTCGATGGGGTGGCCGCCTTCGCGGCGTCGTTCGATCAGTTGATTGCGGCCCTCGAGGCGTCCAGGCACTGACTTGACAGGCTGAGAGTCCGAGGCCGACGGTGCCACATTCGCGACGTCGGACGGCCTCATTTGCGTGGTGAATAGTTGTATGTCGCGGCGGCTCTGTGGTTCAATGGTTGGACAGTTTCGAAAACTGGAGACGCTCAAATGTGCGGAATTATCGGCTATGTGGGTTCGGAAGAGGTGGTTCCGGTCGTTCTTGACGGCCTCAAACGCCTCGAGTACCGGGGCTACGACTCGGCGGGAATGGCGGTCATCGGTACCGATGGCTTGCAGATCCTGCGCGCCGAGGGCAAGTTGCGCAACCTCGAACAGCTGGCCTATCACAACCCCCTCCACGGCTCGCTCGGCGTGGGACACACCCGCTGGGCGACCCACGGTGCGCCCACCGAGGCCAACGCCCATCCCCAGACCGACGCCTCCGGCGAGGTGGCGGTGGTTCATAACGGAATCCTGGAGAACTATTCCAGCTTGCGGCGGGAGCTGCTGAGCGACGGCGTTGAACTGACCTCGGACACCGATACCGAACTCATCGCTCAACTCCTCGGTCGCGAGGAGGGCGAGCTCGAGGATCGAGTGCTGCGGGTGCTCCCCAGGTTGCGCGGCCAATTTGCTGTGGTGGCGGTGTCGCAGCGCTATCCCGACCGGGTGGTGGCGTTTCGACAGGGTCCACCGCTGGTGGTGGGGCTGGGTGACGGCGAAACCATCGTCGCTTCGGATGTCACCGCGTTACTCCACCGGACACGGCGCGTGATTTTTCTCGAGAACGGCGACGTCGTCGTGGTCAAGAAGGATGGTGCCCGTGTAACGAACGGTGACGGCGCGCCGGTGGACCGGACGGTGGAGACCCTCGACTGGGACGCGGGGCGGGTGGAGAAGGGCGGCTTCCGGCATTACATGCTGAAGGAGATCTTCGAGCAACCGGACGCCATTCGGAATACCGTGCGGGCCTACCTTGACGCCGATCGAACCGGGGTGAATCTGGACGGTCTCGGATTTGCCCCAGAGCAGCTGGAGGGATTGCGCCGAGTCCATCTGGTGGCCTGCGGCACCTCGTGGCACGCCAGCCTTGTCGGCAAGTTCCTGATCGAGGCGCTCGCCGGCCTGCCGACAGAGGTGGACTACGCCTCGGAGTATCGCTACCGCGATCCGCTTTTGGGCAGCGACGTGCTGGTGATCGGAGTGTCGCAGTCCGGCGAGACCGCCGACACCCTGGCGGCGATGGAGCTGGCCGCCACCCAGGGAGCGCTGCTGGGAACGGTGTGCAACGTTCGCGGCTCGTCAGCTTGGAGGATGGCCACCGCGCGGATGCTCACCCAGGCCGGTCCGGAGATCGGGGTGGCCTCCACCAAGGCGTTCACAACCCAGCTGGTGGCCGTGCTGCTGCTCGCGCTGGCGCTACGCAAGGCGCGTGGCCTGTCGGACGGTACGGACGAGGATCTGGTGGGCCAACTGCAACGTCTGCCGTTGGCCATTGAAGGGGTGCTGCGAGGTGACCGGGAGGTCTACCGCAACGCCGTGGATTTGTTGTCAGTGGGCGATTCGCTTTACCTGGGGCGTGGATTGCTCTACCCGATCGCGCTCGAAGGTGCCCTCAAACTCAAGGAGCTGAGCTACCTCCACGCCGAGGGCTACCCGGCCGGTGAGATGAAACACGGTCCCATCGCGCTGATCGAGGACGGGTATCCGGTTGTCGCCGTGGCCCCCGCCACGGCGACCCGCGAGAAGCTGCTCGGCAACCTCATGGAAGTGCGCGCCAGAGGAGCGACCGTCCTCGCGCTGGCCGAGCCCGACGCCCGAGATGTCGCCGAGGTGGCCGATCTCATCCTGCCCATGCCCACCGTGCACCCGCTGCTTCAGCCGGTGGTGGCGGTTGTGCCGCTGCAACGGCTGGCCTACGAGGTGGCGGTGGAGCTTGGGCACGATGTGGACCAGCCGCGAAATCTGGCCAAGTCGGTCACGGTCGAGTAGCTGAAACCGAGGGTTGCAAATTACAGATTGCGCATCGAAAATTGGCGGTCCTGTCAGCCTGCAATTTGCAATTTGCAATTCCACCCCAAGACACCTCGTGGATGTGGGAGCGTCATCTGAATGACCGATCTGTTGAACCAACTGAACGATCCGCAACGGCAGGCGGTGACCCATGGCACCGGCCCGTTGCTGGTATTGGCGGGCGCAGGGTCCGGCAAGACCCGTGTGCTCACCTATCGGATCGCCCATCTCCTCGCCGGCGATCACGCGGCGCCCCACGAGATCACCGCGGTGACCTTCACCAACAAGGCGGCGCGTGAAATGCGGGAACGGGTCGCCGGACTCGTGGGCGGTGAACTCATCGGGGGCTTTGTGGGGACCTTCCATCGCTGGGCGCTCGAGCTGCTGCGCCGTTACCCGTCGGAAGCGGGACTTCCCAGGTGGTTCGGCATCATCGACTCGGACGAACAACGGGCTCTGGTTAACAAGATCCTCAAGGAGCTCGGCCTGGACCCCAAGGATCATCCGCCACGCCAGCTGCTGTCGCGGATCTCGAGGGCGGTCAATCGATGCCAGGATCCATCCGATCTCGAGCGGCGGTCGGGCGACGGGATCACTCCCCAGGTCTTCGAGCGCTATGAAGCACTGAAGACCGAGGCCGGAGTGGTGGACTTTGACGATATGTTGGTGCGTGCCTTGGAGCTCCTGCGCGGTCACGAGGCCATCCGCAGGGCGGCCCGCAGACGTGGGCGATGGCTGCTGGTGGACGAGTTCCAGGACACCAACGCCCTCCAGATGGAGCTTCTCGCGGCCACTCTGGGCGAGGAGGGGAACATCACGGCGGTGGGTGACGAGGACCAGTCGATCTACGGCTGGCGGGGCGCCGAGTTGGAGAACATCCTGTCCTTCGAGCGCCATTTTCCTGGGGCCCAGGTGATTTCGCTGGAGGAGAACTACCGGTCGAGCCGACCCATCCTCTCGGTGGCCGGTGGGCTGATCTCAAAGAACAACCAGCGCCGGGGAAAAAAGCTCTTCACCAACCGCGACGGCGGCGACAGGGTCCGGCTCTACGTCGGCGACGACGAGCGGTTCGAGACCCGTTGGGTTGCCGATCGCATCGCGGAGTTGGCACCCGAACACGGTCTCGGCGAAATCGCCATCTTGGTCCGGACCAACGCCCAGACACGGCCCTTCGAGGAGGAGTTCACTCGCCGCCGGATCCCCCACCGCGTTATCGGAGGTCTGCGTTTCTGGCAGCGGGCGGAGGTGCGTGACGCCATCGCCTATCTCAGGCTGGTGATCCGGGCGGATGATGTGTTGGCGTTCGAGCGGGTGGTGAACGTCCCGGCGAGGGGCATCGGCGCGGCCACCATGGACGTGTTGCGGCGTCATGCCGCCGTCTCGGGTCTGCCGCTCCCGATGGCGGCCCGCCAGCTCCCAGACGACCTCCAGCGCAGGGCGCGCGTCGCCCTCGAGGCGTTCTTTGGGCTCTTCGATCAGGCAGCCGAACAGCGCGAGACACTGGATCCCGGAGATTTCGTGGGGTGGCTGCTGGAGGCGTCGGGGCTGTTGTCGCTGTATGACGGCGAGGACGAAGAGCGTGTGGCACGGCGGGAGAATCTGCAACAGCTGGCGGCGGCGGTGGCCGAAGCGGCGGCACGGGGCCAGGATCTGGGGGGGTTTCTCGATGCCGTGGCGCTGCTCGAGGAAGGTGATGAAGACACCGACGTGGACGCGATCTCCCTGATGACGCTGCACGCCGCCAAGGGCCTCGAGTTCGACGTGGTCTTCCTCGCCGGAATGGAAGATGGGCTTTTGCCCCACGCCAATTCGCGCGACGACTCAGACCGACTCGAAGAGGAACGCCGGCTCGCGTACGTCGGTATGACCCGATCTCGGGTCCAGCTTGCCCTGACGGCGGCTCGGTCGCGATTTCTCTTCGGTCAGAGACAGCCGACCCGACCGTCGCGGTTCCTGGCCGAGCTGCCGACGGACTTTATCCACGACCTGTCACAGGCGCCGGTCCATCCCGAGATCTCGCACGCGGATCCCGCGACCGTGGAACGCCGAACGCCCACCCGAGGCGCCAAACCCGCGCCGCGGCGAAAGCGACCCTTGCCGGCCGGAGTGGCCGACGCCACCGGCCAGGAGTGGCGACCGGGCCTCCGGGTCAGCCACCGCAGTTTTGGCACCGGGGTGGTGCTCTCCTGCCAGGGCCGGGGGAAGAATCTGAAGCTGGTGGTCTATTTCGACCGCGCCGGCCGTAAAACTCTGGTCCCCACCATCGCCAAACTCGAAAAGGCCTGATCCAACCCCCATGATCGAAGTTCATCGTTGAACGTTAAAATTCAACGTTGGGACTTTCCAGGACATGGTCATTGAGACTTTCCGGGGGTCGAGAGGGGGTATTAACGTGCAATCTGTAACGTTCAACCTCTCGTGGAGCCGTTGCACCTCGGGCGATGAAAGAGGACAATCGCCAATCGGAGGATGTTATGGATCAACAGTGGCATCACACGACCGTGGTTGCGGTTCGGCGCAATGACACGGTGGCCATCGGCTCGGATGGGCAGGTCACGCTCGGCAACACCGTCATGAAACATGGCGCCGCAAAGGTGCGAAGGCTCGCCGGCGGCCAGGTGGTGGCCGGTTTTGCCGGTTCGGTGGCCGACGCTTTGGCGCTGTTCACGCGATTCGAGGCCAAGCTCGAGGAGTTCAACCACAACCTCGAGCGGGCAGCCGTGGAGCTTGCCCGCGAATGGCGGACGGACCGTGCTCTGCGTCATCTGGAGGCCCTGCTGATCACCGCCGACCGGACAATGACTCTGTTGGTCTCGGGAACCGGCGAGGTGCTGTCTCCGGACGACGACGTGGTGGCGGTGGGATCGGGCGGAAGCTACGCCCTGGCCGCGGCCCGGGCCCTTCTGACCCACACCGAGTTCGAGGCTCGGCAGGTTGTGGAGGAGGCTCTCCGGATCGCCGCCGGAATCGACATCTACACCAATGATCACATCACCATTGAGGAGCTGAGCCAGTGAACGTGGAAGGTCTGACCCCCAAGGAGATTGTTGCCGAACTGGACCGATACATCGTCAGTCAGGATGACGCCAAGCGGGCGGTGGCCGTGGCGCTGCGCAACCGCTGGCGGCGGCAGCAGCTCGAGCCCGAGCTGCGCGAAGAGGTCGCGCCGAAGAACATCATCATGATGGGTCCGACCGGGGTGGGAAAGACCGAGATCGCGCGCCGTTTGGCCCGACTGACGGGCTCGCCGTTTTTGAAGGTGGAGGCCTCGAAGTTCACCGAGGTCGGCTACGTCGGCCGTGATGTGGACTCCATCGTCCGTGACCTGGTCGAGGCGTCGATCCAGCTGGTGCGCGACGAACGCACCCGTGAGGTCAAGGTGCGTGCGGAACGGGCCGCCGAGGACCGGCTCCTCGATCTGCTCGTGGTCTCGACCTCGGGTGTGGGCGATGCGCTGGAGGAGCGCCGCCGCGCGGTCAAGCGCTCTCTACGTGACGGCGTCCTGGAAGATCACGAGGTCGAGATGGAGGTTTCCGAGCAGCGGATGCCGACTCTCGACATGTTCACTCCCCAGGGGATGGAGAGCATGGGCATCGATTTCAAGGACATGTTCGGCGGCATGTTCGGTCAGAAGAGCCGCAAGCGGATGACGGTCGCCGAGGCGCGCCGGATTCTCCTAGGCGAGGAGGAGGAAAAGCTCATTGATCGTTCCCAGTTGGAATCGGAGGCGCTCAAGCGAGTCGAAGAGGCGGGCATCGTCTTCCTCGACGAGATCGACAAGATCGCTTCTCGGGAAGATGCCGCGCGGGGTCCGGACGTGTCGCGGGAAGGGGTGCAACGCGACCTTTTGCCCATCGTCGAGGGCAGCACGGTGGCCACGAAGTATGGGGTTGTGCGCACCGACCACGTTCTGTTCATCGCGGCCGGAGCCTTCCACGTCACCAAACCGTCGGATCTGATACCCGAACTGCAGGGCCGGTTCCCCATTCGGGTGGAACTTCGGGCCCTCGACGCGTCGGATTTCGAGCGCATCCTTGTGGAGCCGGAGAACTCGTTGATCCGGCAGTACACCGCGTTGCTGGCCACGGAACAGGTTGAGCTTTGTTTCGCCGACGATGCGGTCCGGGCAGTGGCCGAGATGGCGGCGGAGATCAACTCGACCGCAGAGAACATCGGCGCCCGGAGGCTCTACACGGTGATGGAGAAATTGCTCGAAGAGATCTCCTTCGACGCTCCGGAGCATGCAGGGGAGGCCTACTCGGTGAACGGCGCCATGGTCCGCGACCGGCTCACCGAACTGGTGGGTGATCTGGATCTGGCTCGGTATATTCTTTAGTGCATAGTGAATAGTTGGTAATTGGTAGTGAGGAGCGGGGAGCGGGGAAGGCATTGAGGGATCGGGTTGCAGGGGTCGTGGTTGTTGCATTGGTGGCGGCGATGGGGCTGACGGCGTGCGGCAGAAAGGCGGACCCGCAGCCGCCCCAGATTCGACGGGCGGAGACCACTCGTGATTTGGAGGTCTACCAGGAGGGGCGCGAGGCGGTCCTCCAATGGAGCTACCCCTCCATGACCTCCGCCGGTGGTCCACTCCCCGATCTGGAGACCGTCGAGCTGTGGCGGGCACCGATCCCCTTCGGCCAGGAGCCCGTGGGAACCACCGCCCGGGAGCGCACATTGCGCTACCAGCTGTTGGAGGCACAGGGCGAGAGGATCGCGGTTCTGGATGATGTGGCCCTTGACGCGGCCACGCGGGGATCGAAACTCACGTATCGGGACGACCTGGAGGCCTGGCGCAAGCTATACGGCGACGAGCAGTCGGTGGTGCTGTGGTACGCGGTGCGGACCTTCTGTTGTGTCGGCCGTGCCTCGGATTTTTCGAACATCGCACGGCTGATCGCCCAACTTTCGCCCTCCGCGCCGGAGGACTTCGAGGCGGTGCCGGGCCCCGCCGGCATCAGGCTGAGTTGGCTTCCGGCCGGGAAGACCGCGACCCTGGTGGAACGCTCACCCGATGGTGATCAGTGGCAGCAGCTCATGTCCCAGCCCGTGACGGTGCCCGAGTACGTGGACGCCACCGCCAGGCAAGGTCAACGGTGGAGCTACCGGCTCCGGGCTGTGACCAAGAAAGAGGGTGAGGGTCGTGTGGTGGGAGACCCTGGCCCGGTGGTGACCGTCGACTATCCGGACAACTATCCCCCGTCGACGCCCCAGGATCTGGTCTGTCTGCCCGAGGAGACCCGTATTCGAATCCGTTGGCGGGCGGTGGCCGGTGCGAATGTCTATCGCATTGATCGGAGGGTCAAGGGACAAGCCGGGGAGACGCTCACCGACGACCTCGCTGAGACCGACTATGTGGACGAGGACCCTCCGGTGGGCGAGCTGACCTATGCGGTGCGCGCCGTAGACCAGGCGGAAAACCAGTCCAAACCGGTAGAGTGTTCGGCCTTCATCGGAGTCGCGCCGTGACCTCCCTGTTGCTCAAGGTGGAGGGTGCGGGCAACGACTTCCTGATCGGCACCGGTGCCTGGGCTGACCGGCTGTCCCACGATCAGGGGCTGGTGGTCAGGCTCTGCCGCCGTCGCCGCGGCATCGGGGCCGACGGCGCGCTTGCGATCAGAGCCACCGGGAACGACAGGATGAGCCTGGTCTACTACAATGCCGACGGCTCGCCTGCCAGCTTCTGTGGCAACGGCACCCGATGCGCCGCTCGGGCCGGTGTCGAGCTGTTGGGCCTACCCGGCAGGTTGGTCGTGGAGACCCAGTGGACAACCATTCCGGCAGAGGTCGACGGACCGATGGTCAGGCTGGAGCTACCGGCGATCCAGGCACCGCCACGGGAAGTCGAGATCTCGGTGGCGGGTCGAAACCGACCTGGTTGGTGGCTCGATGTGGGCGTGCCCCACCTGGTGGTGCCCATGGACGACGTCGAGGCGCTGCAGGTGGAATCAGCGGCGCCGCCACTTCGGCGCCATGAGATCTTCGGCCCCGCCGGTGTGAATGTGAACTTCACCGCCCCGGGAGAGAACGGCGAGCTCGTGCTCAGAACCTACGAGCGTGGCGTTGAGCGAGAAACCCTGTGCTGTGGCTCCGGAGTGGTAGCGGCGGCCTCGGTGGCGATGGTGGCCGGTGGATCAGGATCCATGACGGTCCGGGCGCGATCCGGCGATCCGCTCGTCGTGGAGGCCCCGGACGGTCCGTTGCTTGGTCCTGTGTACCTCACTGGCCCAACCCGCTTCATCGCGCGCGTCGAACCCACCCAGGACTGCTTCACCGAGGGATAGTGGGGCGAGACTGTGAAGGGTGGGTGTGGGGTTACCCGACGAAAAACCGCCAACCGATGGCGAGGAGCATACCGGCCACCACCCCGGCGGCCAGGTCGTCGGCGACGATGCCCACCCCTCCGGGAAGCTGCTCCAACCGTCTGATCGGCCAGGGCTTCCACACGTCGAAGAGCCGGAACAGAAAAAAGCCGGCCGCGGTGACGACGAGCAGGGCAGTGGCGCCTGTGAGGTGGATGAAGGGCAGGGCGGTGAGATAGCACAACCACTGGCCGGCGACCTCGTCGATGACCACCGGACCCGGATCTTCGGCGCCCCTCCGCGAAGCTTCGGTCCCAGCGGCCCAGACGCCGACAAACACGGCGGCGAGCGTCAGCCCACCCGTGACGGCGAGGAGTTGTCCGGCATCAGTCGAGATCGCCGCCACCGCCGCCCATACCAGCGCCGCCGGCAGCGAACCGGCGGTCGTGCCTGGAGCCGGCAGGATTTCGCCAAGGCCGAAAGTGGTGGCGATGAGTCGTGCAGAGCGGGTGTGGCGGTCGCGAGCTTTGGGGTTTGGCATCGGGCGATGGTAGCAGCTCAGCCGGTCTCGAGGATGGTCAACAGCCTGCGGTGGAAATCGTCGAAGCTCCCGGAGGAACAGCCCAATACCAGGTCACCTGGGCCGAGCCGTTTCGCCAACGCCGCGACGGGATCCTCCCCCTCCGCAGGCATGATGCACTCGACGCCGTGACCGGCGAGGTCATGACTGAGAGTTTCCCGGTCAAGGACCTCGGAGGCTTCGAGACGGCCGCGGTGGAACGGCGCCGTCACCAAAACGACATCGGCGCTCGCAAGGGCCTCCAGATAGGCCTCCTGGAAGCTGCGGCGGGCCGCGGTCAGCGAGCGGGGCTCGAATGCCACCACCAGCCGGTGGGAGGGCCAACGTGCGCGGGCCGCTTCGATGGTTGCAGCCAGTGCGGTCGGGTGGTGGGCGAAGTCGTCCACCACTGTGATACCGCCAGCTGCGCCCACAACCTGCTGCCGGCGAGCGACGCCGGGGAAGCGGGCGATGGCGTCGACGGCGTCGACCATTGGCAGCCCCGCCGTGGCGGCCGCCGCCGTCGCCATGGCGGCATTGTGCAGATTGTGTCGACCGTTCATCGGGACCACCAGCTCGAATTGGGAACCCTGCCACCGCATGCCGGCGGATGCCGATCCGACGCGGTCCGCGAACCCGCTGAGCTCGAGCGTGCAATTGGAGCTGGCGCCCACCGTCGTCACCGTCGGCGCGGCACCGTGAGCCGCGACGACGGCGTTGTCCGAAAAGGCGTTGACGATGACGGCTCCGTGGCGTGGGACCTGCGCCACGCCTGCACGAAATGCGGTCATCACGGCATCCAGGTCGCGGTAGATATCGGCGTGGTCGAATTCCACCGGACCGAGGACGAAGATGTGGGGCCGGTAGTGGAGGAACTTGGGCCCTCGGTCGAAGAACGCCGTGTTGTACTCGTCTCCCTCGATGACGATCTGGCGGCCGCCGCCGAGTCGATACGGGCGTTCATTCCACCGTGGCATGCCACCGATCAGGTAGGACGGATCACGCCCCTGGTCCTCGAGAATCCAGGCCAACATGGATGCGGTGGTTGTCTTGCCGTGGGTCCCGGCCACCACCAGGCTGTCCTGCCCCCGCGAGAGGACCTCGTGGGCAACGGTTTCGGCCTGCGACAGGTAGGGAATGCCCCGCTCGACCACAGCCTCGACCTCGGGATTGGTGCGGGGCACCGCGTTGCCGATCACCACCCGGTCGATGTCGGGGGGGATCTTGATGGGATCAAAGCCCAGCCGGACCGGGATTCCGAGCTCCTCGATCAGGGTGCTCATGGGTGGGTAGAGCTGGGCGTCGACTCCCTCCACGCGGTGACCCATCTCGTGCAGGAGCCCCGCGAGGGGGGCCATGGCCGTCCCGCCGATGGGCAGAAAGTAGAGGTGCGCGGGTGGCTGGTAACGATCGTGCAAAAAGGGCACTCCACGGATTGTGGGTCGGTGTACCGACTCGTAGGATTGTCTCCCGATGACGAGAAGATGACAAGGAGGACTTCATCGATGAACACGTCCCGTCTATCAAAGCTGATCCCGGCCGCTGTGCTGTGTGTCGTGGCCGGTGTCATGACGACTCCGGCGCATGCCGAGGGCCCCAATATGGTGGTTCCTGAGAAGGTCAAGGACGTTGGCACGGTGGCTCAGGGTGAGATGGTGGAGGTCGACTTCACCATACTCAACGAGGGCACCGATGCCCTGCAGGTGAAGGCCGTGCGGCCCACCTGCGGTTGCACCGTGGCCGACTACGACAAGGAGATCGCGGCCGGTGGTGAGGGTCTGGTGAAGGCCAAACTCGACACCAAGGACTTTTCGGGGCCGATTTCCAAGTCGATTCTGATCATGACCAACGATCCCCGCGAGCCCACCGTTTCCGTCGTCATCAAGGCCGACGTTCGTCCGTACGTGGAGGTATTGCCACGACCGTTGATTCGTTTCAACGCGGTCCAGAGCGAAGGCATGACGGAAAAGGTCGTGATTGTGGCAACCGAGGCCGACCGGAGCTTCAAGGTCACCGGAGTGACCTCCAGCATGCCCTTCCTCAAGGCCTCGAGCCAACAGTTGAGCGGCAGCGATCTGGTGCCCGGCAAGCCCGGTACCCAGTACGAGATTCGTCTCTCGCTGGCGGACGACGCGCCGGTGGGCCCGGTGAGCGGCAACCTGACCGTCACGACCGACCATCCCCAGGCCAAGGAGGTCACGGTGAAGGTCTACGGCGTGATTCGGTCGTTGATCCATGTGACGCCGTCCCAGGTCCAGTTCGGAACGGTGGATGCCCAGGCTAAACCGGGGCGCAACCTGATCGTGGTCAACAACCGGACCGGCGACGCGACCATGGAGGTGACCGGGGCGTCGGTGGACGACGGTGCCTTCCAGGCGACGGTGGCGACCATCGAAGAAGGCCGGCGATACCAGGTGACCGTCAACGTCGAAGAGGGTGCGTCCTCCGGTCCCCACAACGCCACGCTGACCTTCACGACAACCGACCCCGACTTCCCCGAGATGACCGTTCCGGTGAAGGCGACCATCCGATAACCCACGCGCTCGACTCCTGGGCCGGGGGAGTTCACGCTCCCCTCGGCTCGCTTCATGGACGTCATAGCGTGTGGGCTCCGGTCAACCGATCGAGACAATCTTGGGGACCTCAGGACCTCAGGACCTCAGGACCTCAGGACCTCAGGACCACTCAGACAGATCACGAGAGATGAGACCATGAGTCCCCTCCGAACCCTCGGTATCGAAACCTCCTGCGACGAGACCGCGGTGGCGGTGCTTGACGGCGACGGTCGGGTCGAAGTGAATCTGTTGTCCAGCCAGGCCGGACTTCACGCGCCCTTTGGTGGGGTGGTTCCCGAATTGGCGTCCCGGGAGCACCTCAGGGCGTTGCCCTACCTGGTCTCCCGGGCTCTGCACCAGAGCTCCGCCCCACCGGAGTTGGTTGCGGTCACCGGGGGGCCCGGTCTGGTGGGCGCCCTGCTGGTGGGCGTGCGTTTTGCCGCGGCTTTTGCCTGGGCACGGTCCCTGCCGCTGGTCAGTGTGGACCACCTGGAAGGACACCTGGCCTCTCCGTTCCTTGACCTGGACGGAGGCCCCGCCCGGACCATGCCCGGCAGGGTGCTGGCTCTGGTGGCCTCCGGCGGGCATTCGAGCTGGTACCTGGTGCGCGATGGCGAGGCTCGCCGGCTCGGTCAAACCCGGGACGATGCGGCCGGGGAGAGCTTCGACAAGGTCGCCCAGGTGTTGGGACTTCCCTACCCCGGCGGGCCGGTCGTGGATCGGCTGGCCCGTGACGGTGATGCCGAGGCGGTGGTCCTGCCGCGGCCCAAACTGAAGGACAGCCGGATCGACTTCTCGTTCTCGGGCCTCAAGTCGGCGGCGGTGCGCTGGATCAGGGCGCGCGGTCTGGACGGGGTCTGCGGGACTGAGGTGCCGCGCGAGGTGAACGACCTCATGGCCTCCTTCGAACGAGCGGTGGTGGATCAACTCCTGAGCCCGCTGGAAGAACTCGCCGACGAACACCATCCCGACCTGCTGACCGCCTCAGGGGGGGTGTCCGCCAACACCGAACTCCGGCGGCGTCTCGCCGCTCAAGGCCAGCGGATGGGCGTGGAGGTGCTGCTTCCGCGACCAGCCCTCACCACCGACAACGCGGCCATGGTGGCGCGGGCAGGGCAGGTGGCGGAGGCCCGGGGAGAGCGGCACGATCCACGCCGCATCGATGCGAGGGCACGTAAGGCGTGGCAGCCGCCGGGGATGCGAGCGCTTCCGTCCCGGCCCCGGGTTGTGTAGGATCGTCCGGATGAGTACGAAGAAGTCCGTCGTCCGCGAATATTACGAGGCCATTCTGGTGGCATTCATCTTGGCGCTTTTCGTCCGCACGTTCGTCTTCGAGAACTTCAAGATTCCGTCGGGCTCCATGGAGGACAATCTGCTGGTGGGCGATCACCTGGTGGTGAACAAGTTCATCTTTGGAGAGCATGCGCCGACGCCAATCCACAAGTTCTTCGGCTATCGGGCACCCCGTCGGGGCGACGTGGTGGTTTTCAAGTACCCCAACCAACCGCGGCGGGATTTCATCAAGCGCTGCATCGCGGTTGCCGGTGACACGGTGGAAGTCCGCGACAAGGTCCTCTTTATCAATGGCGAACCGCAGGACGAGCCCTACGTGGTATTCAAGGGTAACCAGGCGGGACGGACTCGGGGCCTGCCGGGTGACAACTTTGGCCCGCGGGTGGTCCCGGAGAGCACGATCTTCTGTCTTGGCGACAACCGCGACAACTCGCTCGACTCCAGATTCTGGGGACCGGTTCCTTTGAGCTACGTCAAGGGGCGTGCGGTGCTCATCTACTGGTCGTACGAGGCCAAGCGCAACGACTGGGAGTGGCGGGGTTTTCTCTATCGCATGAAACAGCTCGCCGAGGTCTTCGTCAACTTCTTCACCAAGACGAGGTGGAGCAGGACCTTCCAGCTCATCGAGTGAGGCTGGGCACGCCATTCGTAGCGTCGCGTAAATGCCCAACGGTGATACCATTATTTCGAGTGATTTCGATCGGAGGCATCAGTTGATGAACAGATGGCGTACACAACGAGGCGATGTGCCGATCGGCTGCCTGATCGGTTTTGTGATTGCGGTGGTCGTTGGTTTGATCGCCATCAAAGCCATTCCTGTGATCACGTCGGTGGGCGAGTTCGACAAAGAGGTCAAGGCGCAGGCCGAGCGAGCCGGCCTCCCGGCCCACGACGATAAGTACATCCGCAAGTACCTGCTGCTCGCTGCGGATCAGTACGACATCCCGATCAATGCCAAATCGATCTGGATCAAGCGCACCGCGGCCCGGATCAAGATTCGGGTGACCTACGACCTGCCGATCGATTTTCCGGGCTACACCTACATTTGGCATAAGGAACACACCGAGGACCGCCCACTCTTCTGACCCTCGCGGGGACACTCACGCGTTCATTTCTGCGATGATTCTGCGGGCTGCTTCCACCGGTGTACCGGCCCGTGTGATGGGTCGTCCCACCACCAGCACATCGGCCCCAGCCCCCACCGCCTCAGCAGGGGTGAGGGTGCGGCGCTGATCATCGCTGCCATGCCACACCGGCCGCACACCCGGGGTGACGATCAGGAAGTCGTCGCCGCACGCCCGCCGGATGGCTGCGGCCTCCTGCGGCGAGGCCACGACGCCATCCATTCCGCACTGCCGGGCCATCATCGCCCACCGGATGACGGTGTCCGAGGCCGACCGGGACAATCCAAGGTCGACGAGATCAGAGCTGTCAAGGCTTGTGAGAACCGTGACGGCCACGACCAGCATCCGCTCCTCGGTCTGGTGCTGTCGAGCGCCGTCCATGGCGGCGGACAACATCCGGCGTCCCCCCGAGGCGTGGACTGTGACCATGCGGGCGCCGGAGGCCGCCGCGTTTGCGGCCGCGCGCTCAACGGTGACGGGTATGTCGTGGAGCTTGAGGTCGAGGAAGATCTTGGCGTTGTCCTCGGTCAGATCGCGGACCAACGCCGGACCGTGGGCGACAAAGGCCTCCAAGCCTACCTTGAGCCAGCCGACCTCTGGCGCCAGGGTCCTGGCCGTGTCGGCGATCCAGTCGCGGTCGGTTCCGTCGAGAGCGACGCAGAGCTCGGCCGATGATCCGGGCATCTCGCACCACCTTTCCAGCGCGGTTGACGGGAGTGTACGAGATCCAGGGAGCAGGGGGTAGGGGGGCAAGCGGGCAGGAGGGCAGGGCGTAGCACCCGGCCACGCGGTGAGGAAGGTGTGAACCGAGCCCGAGCCCGTTGCCGTTATCGTTGCCGGATTTGCGGTTCCGGGTTTTTCCCCAGCTACCCGGATCGCGATAGGGTTTGGCGGCCAACTCCTGGCCTGCAAAAGAGGTTATAGGCCGGCGGTTTATACTCGGCGAGCAATCGCGATGGGTCTTGGCAAACTCTGGACTGGGCTTTTTGTGCCTGTGCGCCGCCATGTGGATGCACGAGTTCTACCTTCGTCCCCGCCACTCGAATCGAATCTGAGTTTCCCCTGCGCCCCGCCCCTGCTCCCTGGATTGAAACGCGATAGGATGGCTTCGTGGAGCAACGACGTGGACGCCTGTGGCTGGATGCTGCGGTGGCCGGTGCAACCGCCGGGATCTTGGCTGAGGTTATTGTCTACCGACTGAATCCAGAGGTCAGCCAGACGGCCGCCTCGATTCTCATCGGCGCCGTCATGTGGGCGAGCTGGGGCGCGGTGGGTTTCGGGCTGCCACTATTCTTGGTGGCGGTGGTTCTGCGTCAGATCGTGCGGCGCCGAGGAAACTGGTCGGTTCCGGCGCTGGTGGGGCTGGCATACCTGGTTGCGAGCGTCATGTCCAAAGTGAATGCCGATCTCCACGAGCGGCTCCTGGAGCCCTCCGCTCAACTGGTCATGCGCCAGGACGCCGTGGCCTGGGGCGGCGGGGCCGTGATCGCTCTTTTGGGTGGCGCCCTGGTTCGGCGCCGAGGATCAACTCCCCATCTCCGGTACGGGTTCGCGTTGTTGCTGATGGTGCTGCCCCTGGTGCGGTTCTTGATGGTATCGACGCCGCCGGATTTCCCGCTTGAGGTGGCAACACGGGCCATTGGTGTTCCTGAGCGGCGGCTGGTGGTGGTTGGGGTCGAGGGGCTTGATTCCGGGATTCTGCTGGGACCTGCCGACGACCCCAGATATCCAACCCTGGCCGAGCTGCGCAGAACCGGGAGTTGGGGTCCGCTGCATCCGCACAGCCCATACCTCCGACGGGCAGCCTGGACGTCGGCAGCAACCGGGTGCTACCCGGACCAACATGGGGTCAAGTCAAGTTGGGGATGGCTCTTGCCGTGGTTGCCCGGCGAGCCGTTGCGTTTGCTGCCGTGGACTCCCCAGGGCTCCCGCCTGATCCTCCCCTGGGGTATTGCAGAGCGGGTCACGCCACCACCGGCGTCCTTGCCGCCCATATGGGAGCGTGTCAGGGCCTCTGGTGTGGCCACCGCGGCGGTGTCGTGGCCGGGTATCTGGGGACCTCAGGTGAGGCTGGACGAACCGCGGCCGACAACCGTTGCGGACGTGGATCCCAACGTACGGTCATCACTCCAGTGGGCGGTGGAGCCGTTTCCCGACCGGGGTGAAATCGTGTGGGATGCGGTGGTGCACGACTCCGGCGTCGTGGCTCAAGCGGTAGTGGCGCTCGACAGCGGGTCGAACCAAGTCTGGGTGACTCTCACCGGTTTGGCGGCGGCGCGACGCCAGCTCGAGCCCCTCAAGTCCGGGCACACGAGGGAGCGCGAAGTCTTGGCTGTGGCATTGCAGCTGTTGGACGATCATCTTCGAAGCCTGCTCGACGCGGCCGGCCCCGGAACCACGATCGCCGTGGTGTCGCCGTACGGTCTGGCGCCGCCCGACTCGTGGGAGCGGTTGGCCCGATTGCTCGGTGTCGGTGATGACTGGCGGACATCCGCAGAATCCTCGCCCGACGGCCTCCTGCTGATGGCGGGCGTTGGCGTTTCGGAAGGAACCCACTTCGCGGCCGTTCGGCTGCCCGACGTAGCGCCAACCCTGTGCTACCTGGTCGGGCTTCCCACGGCCCAGTACATGCAGGGCGGCCTGGTCGTTGACGCCGTGGACCGCGAGTTTCTCGAGGCCCATCCCCTCAGGGTCGTGGATTGAGTGATTACGAATTACGAATTACGAATTTCGGACTCTTGATCTCTCGATCCGAGTTTCCAGAAACCTCTGTCCCGATCCGGGAACCCAGAGTGAAGAGTTGATCTCCCCCGATCCAACCGGCATGTTATTTTGGCCGTGATGAAACGCTTGTCTGTGGTCATCCCGGTCTACAACGAGGAGTCAACCGTCACCAACCTGCTCGACCGAGTGGTTGCCGCACCCTTGCCCGATGGGGTGGGCATGATGGAGATTCTGGTGGTGGACGATGGTTCGGCGGACGGCACCTGGGGGCGGTTGACCGGGTGGCTGCCCTCCGACCGGCCCGACGACGTGGCGGTGGCGGTCAAGCGGCTGCAACACCAGCGGAATCGTGGCAAGGGCGCCGCCCTCCGCACCGGCTTTGACGCGGCGACCGGTGACGTCGTCGTCATCCAGGATGCCGATCTGGAGTACGACCCCACCGAATATCCTGTGCTGTTGGAGCCGATCCTGAGCAACCGCGCCGATGTCGTCTACGGCTCCCGCTTTCTCGGTGGGCCGCACCGGGTGCTGTTCTTTTGGCACTACGTCGGCAACAGGTTCTTGACGTTGCTGTCGAATATGCTCACCGATCTCAACCTGACTGACATGGAGACCTGTTACAAGGTTTTCACCGCCGACGTGCTCGGCTCTTTGCAGCTCCAGTCTGATCGGTTCGGCTTCGAGCCGGAGGTGACGGCAAAGGTGTCCCGTCTCGGCTGTCGGATCTACGAGGTGCCGATCTCCTATCACGGTCGGACCTACGCGGAGGGCAAGAAGATCGGCTGGAAGGACGGCGTGTCGGCGATCTGGACGATACTCAAGTACAACCTCTGGGCACGATAACCGACGCCGGATCATCGCTGGGATTTCCACCTTCAACCCCTTGGATTTCCCCGGGTTGTTGGCTATTGTGTGCCGTGCTCGATGAGATGAATCCGGATGGAATCGAAGAGAGAAATTGGAGGTAGCACGAGATGGCGAAGCGAACGGTTGTGACGATGCCCGGAGACGGAATCGGCAAGGTGGTGCTCCCGGAAGCAATTCGGGTCTTGGACGCGGCCGGATTCGATGCCGATTACGTGGAGTCGGGGATCGGCTGGGAGTATTGGGTGGAGGAGGGCAATCCTCTGCCCGAGTCGACGGTGGAGTTGATCGCCGAGCACAAGGTCGCTCTCTTCGGCGCCATCACGTCGAAACCAAAGGACAAGGCTGCTCAGGAGATCCGTCCCGATCTGCGGGACAAGGGATTCGTTTATTTTTCTCCCATCGTGGGTCTGCGGCAGCGGTTCAACCTGGACATCTCGATCCGGCCATGTCCCACCTTTCCGGGCAACCCGCTCAACTTCATCCGCCGGGGCGCCGACGGTCAGCCCGAAGAGCCCGAGATCAAGGCCGTCATTTTCAGGCAGAATACCGAAGGCCTGTACGCCGGGATCGAGTGGACCGACCCACCGGAGCAGGTCTACCAGGCGCTGGCAAGTCACCCCAAATTCTCCGCCTTCAAAGACACCGCGCGTGCCGATCTCGCCATCTCCACTCGCGTCTTCACCCGCTCGGCGTGCCGCAGGATCTGCGAGCAGGCCTTTGCCTATGCCAAGGCCCACGGTTTCTCAAACGTCACCGTTTGTGAAAAGCCCAACGTGTTGCGGGAGACCTCCGGGATGATGCTGGCCGAGGCCCGCAAGGCCCAGGAGATCTATCCCGAAATCGAACTCTGGGACACCAACATCGATGCCCAGATGATGTGGCTGACCAAGAACCCCGAGGACTATGGAGTGATTGTGGCCGGCAACATGTTCGGCGACATCATCTCCGATGGCTTTGCCGGTTTGGTGGGAGGTCTCGGTTTCGCCGCGTCGGCGAACATCGGTCGCGATGTGGGCGTCTTCGAACCCACCCACGGCTCGGCACCCAAATATGCCGAACTTGATCCGTCCATCGTCAACCCCATCGCGATGATCCTGTCGGCCGCCATGATGCTCGACTGGTTGGGTGAGGTCGATCGGGCCGAGCGCGTTCGATCGGCGGTGGCCTCGGTGGTGGTCGAGAGTCGGGTGCGCACCTACGACATGCTCAAGCTGCGAGGAGGACCGCAGGCCGTAAACCAGGGCGCTGCGACCACGACTCAGATGACCGATGCCGTCATTGAGAAGCTCCAGGGGTGACGGCACCAAACCCGGAAATCGTGAATCGAGGACCGGGAGTCGAATTCCCCAGATGAGGTAAAGTGTCCGGACAAGTTGATATACACAGGGATCAGTTCAGTCTGTAGATCGGGATCCCATTCACGAATCCCGAGTCCAGAGACCCGAATCCCGAGCCCACATGGAGTCAGCCATGGCCGATCGACAGACCATCGCCGCCGGTGCAGGCCCGCTGGGGGATGACGTGCGGTCGGACGTTCACGTCGCATACGATCCGACAGGCCAGCCGCTGGACATCCGGATCACATCCAAGGTGGGCTATCTCTACAGCGAGGCCATTCAAAGCGCGGTGCTGCGCGTGGCCGACGCCTTTGGTGTCACCAACGGCGCCCTCGCCGTCACCGACATGGGAGCCCTCGAGTGGGTCCTGATGGCTCGGGTCGAGGCCTGTCTGACGGCAGCAGGGTTTCAGGGCAGCCCGGTGTTGCCCGAGCCCGCGCCGGGCCCTTCGTCGCCACCCGAACGGACAAGGCTGCGCAGAAGTCGCCTCTACATCCCCGGGAACCGGCCCAAGCTGATGTTGTCGGCAGGACTCTACGGCGCCGACGGTCTGATCTTCGACCTCGAAGACTCGGTGCCACCGGCGGCCAAGGACGAGGCCAGACTGCTGGTTCGCAACGCCCTGGTGGCGCTGGATTGGGGCGCATCCGAACGGATGGTCCGGATCAACCAGGGCGAGCGGGGCGAACACGACCTTGCCGCCGTCGCTCCCCATCATCCACAGATGGTGCTGTTGCCGAAGGTGGAGGAGCCGGATCAGGTGCGACGGGCTGCGGCCATCGCACGCGAGGGCGCGGGAGATCACGCTGCACCCCTGTTGATGCCCATATTGGAGTCACCGTTGGGTATCCACCGTGCCTTCGAAATCGCCACTGCGGATGAGCTGGTGGCGGCACTCACCCTCGGCCTCGAGGATTTGTCGGCAGAACTCGGTGCACCGAGGACCGACGACGGGTGGGAGAGCTTCCTCGCCCGCCAGACCACCGTCTACGCCGCCCGAGCCGCCGGAGTCCAGCCCATCGCGTCGGTCTACTCCGACATCCGAGATGCTGCAGGCTTGGCGGCCTATGTCCGGCGTGAGTGTGGTTTGGGTTTCGATGGCATCGGTTGTATCCACCCAAGCCAGATCGAGGTGGTGCACCGGGAGATGACGCCGTCGGCCGACCGTGTGGAGCGGGCGGTGGCCATCGTTCGGGCGGCTCGACTGGCGGAACAACGAGGGCTCGGTGCGGTGGCGGTGGGTTCCAAGATGGTGGACCCTCCGGTTGTGAAACAGGCGTTTCGAACGGTGGAGTTGGCGTTGGCCGGGGGTGTGCTGCCGGCCGATTGGGATTCTGACGACTGATATGGGCTCGCCGCGAGCGCTGATACTGGCACCGGCCGCAAGGAGCACTGGACAATGAGGCATGTGTTGGAGAAGAACGTGGCGGGGCGGCTGGTACCCACTGAGGTCAATGGGCGGGAGTCGACGCCGTACCAGGGCGTAGGTGGTGTTCGACCGTCGGGACGCAAGGCGGCGCCCCAGATCGCCACCTGTGTCGACTATCCCGCAGATGGCGACAAGCGGGTGAGTTCTCTCGGTGAGGCCTTCGAACGACTCGGTCTGGCCGACGGGATGGTGGTGTCCACCCACCACCATCTCCGCAACGGAGATGCTGTGGCCAACATGGTCTTCGACGCCGCCGCCGAAATGGGGTTGAAGGACCTCATGTGGTTTCCCTCTGCGTCCTTTCCGGTGCACGCCAACCAGATCCCACACCTCGACGCGGGCGTCATCCATCACATCGAGGGCTCCATGAACGGTCCGCTTGGCGACTACTGCTCGCGGGGGAAGATGAAGGGGTTGGGAGTCCTGAGGTCTCACGGTGGTCGTTGGCAGGCGGTGCAGGACGGTGAGGTTCGAATCGATGTGGCGGTGATCGCGGCCCCGGCCGCGGATTTCTTCGGCAACGCCAACGGACTCTCGGGGCCGGCTGCCTGCGGACTGCTCGGATTTGCCCTGGCCGACTCCATCCACGCCGAGCGAGTGGTAGTGGTGACCGACAATCTGGTGCCGTTCCCGTGTCTTCCGTGGCAGATCCAGGGCAACAACGTGGACGTGGTGGTGGAGGTGGATTCCATCGGTGATCCATCCAAAATCGTCTCGGGCACCACGCGGGTGACCCAGAGCCCGGACCGGAGGCGGATCGCCGAACTGGCGGCCCGCTTCTGCGCCTCCGCCGGCATCATGCGCGACGGGTTCTCCTTCCAGGCCGGTGCCGGAGGCACCACCCTGGCGTTTGCCATCTATCTCCGCGACCTCATGAAGGCGGCCGGCGTGACCGCGCGTTTCGCCCGCGGCGGATCGAACCAGTACATGGTGGAGATGCTCGAAGAGGGTCTCGTGGACTGCATTCTGGACGGCCAGACCTTCGACCTGGAAGGAGTTCGGTCCATGCGGGAGGATCCGCGGCACGTGAATACCTCGCCGTTCACCTCATACAACTTCCACGGCAAGGGCAACTTCGCTTCCATGGTGGACGTGGCGGTCCTGGGCGCTACTGAGGTGGACCTGAGTTTCAACGGCAACGTGGTCACCCATTCTGACGGCCGGCTGCTCCACGGCATCGGCGGCTGGCAAAACTGTCTGACCGCCCGAGTCGCCATGCTGCTGGTGCCCTCGTTCCGTGACCGGATCCCGGTGGTGGTGGACGAGGTCACGACCCTGTGCGGTCCTGGAGAATTGATCGACGTCGTGGTTACCGAGCGCGGCATTGCGATCAACCCGCGGCGCGAAGATCTGCTGGCCGCGGTCCGCGGCTCGGACCTCCCCATCCGCCCCATCGAGGATCTCAAGGCCGAGCTGGACCGGATCTGCGGTGTCCCGGCCAACCCCGAACGATCAGAAGAGCCGGTGGCCGTCGTCAAGTGGGTGGACGGCACGGTCCTCGACACCGTGTGGAGGGTCTGAGCCCCGCGGTTACTCGCGGCCTACGGCCGCGGTGACCAACCGTCACCAGCGAGTGGCCGTAAGCCAGCCGTCCCCTTCTCCGGCCCGGCTCACGCCAGACGCGCCCTCCTCCCTCTGGGTGGGCGGGGAAATCTGCAATCTGCAATTTGAAATTCGCAATTCGCAATTCCTAAAGGTCGGGCGGGGGGGACTTGCGGAGCGCGGCCAATCTGCGTATAATCCGGCGTCCTCGGTCCGCGTACGGATCGAGCGGAGGTGCGTCATGAAACCTGGAATCCATCCCGAGTACCACGAAGTCGAGGTCCGTTGCGCGTGCGGCAACACCTTTACGACTCATTCCACCAAATCCGAGCTCCGGCTCGAGATCTGTAACGTCTGCCATCCTTTCTATACTGGCAAGCAGAAACTGGTGGACACCGCCGGAATGGTCGAGAAGTTCGAGCGCCGTTACGGCACCGCGTCCAAGTAGCTTGTGCCGGCCGCTGACCGAGCGGCCATGTTGATCCCGCGCGATTGGTGTCGCGCGGGATTTTGATTGGTGCGCAGAACCACGTATCTTGCACCGGTATTCGACCCCTGCCTGCCGCCCGGGGAACGGGGCCGGACCCCTGGACGGGAACGGGAGGCGACCCATGCTCGAGAGGCTCAAGGAGATCGCGCGAAGGCACGCCGAACTGCTGGAGATGCAGGCCGATCAAGAGATCGCAGTGGATCCGGTGCGGTCCCGCGATGTGGCTAAGAAGGTCGCCGAACTGGATCCCGTGGTTACGGTCTACCGCGAATACAACGAGGTGATTGCGGAGATCGAGGGGGCGCGCGAGGTCCTCGACGAAACCGACGACCCAGAGATGCGGTCCATGGCGGAGGTCGAGCTGGAGGAACTGGCGAGCCGCCAGGAAGACCTGGAGAGCAGGCTGAAGGTGCTGTTGCTGCCTGAGGACCCCAACGATCGGCGGAACGTTATCCTCGAGGTGCGCGCGGGCACCGGGGGCGATGAGGCGGCCCTTTTTGCGGCCGAGCTGCTGCGGATGTACGGCCGCTACGCTGAAGCGCAGAAATGGCGGCTGTCCATCACCGATTCATCAGATACCGGACTCGGTGGGATCAAGGAAGCCGTGGCTGTGATCGAGGGTAATCGAGTGTTCTCGAAACTCAAGTATGAGTCCGGGGTCCACCGGGTGCAGCGGGTGCCGGCCACCGAGGCATCGGGCCGCATCCACACCTCGGCGGCGACGGTGGCGGTCATGCCCGAGGCCGAGGCCGTAGAGGTGGAGGTTGACGAAAAGGACCTCCGCATCGACCGCTTCTGTTCCTCGGGCCCCGGTGGGCAGAGCGTCAACACGACCTACTCGGCGGTCCGGATCACCCACCTGCCCACCGGAATCGTGGTCAGCTGCCAGGATGAAAAGTCCCAGATCCAGAACCGGGCCAAGGCCCTGCGAGTGCTCAAGGCCAGGCTCAAGGAGATCGAAGAGCAGGAGCGCAACCGGGAGCGGGCGGCGACGCGGCGCAGCCAGGTGGGATCGGGGGACCGTTCGGAGAAGATCCGCACCTACAACTTCCCCCAGGGCCGAGTCACCGACCACCGCATCGGTCTCACCGTCCACCGCCTGCAGGAGATCCTGGAGGGCGATCTCGATCTGTTGCTGGATCCTCTGATCACCGACTTCCAGGCCGAACGGCTCAAAGAAGAGCTCGAATAGACCACGAGATACGAGATACGAGATGCGAGGTCCTGGTACTCCCCGGCTCGTGGCGTGAGGTCCTGACCGGTGCCTTCGTCGCCTGGTCTTATGGTCTTGGGATTCGGCCTCAGGACCCCGGGACCTCAGGACCCCAAGACCAAGGGACTCGGAACTGTGTTTGAATACGTGTGATGAAATCCCGGACGACTGTGGCTGACCTGCTCCGCGAAGGCGCCGAGGCGCTGCCGCGAACGGCGGGGATACCCGATCCACGGCGAGAGGCGGGGTGGTTGCTGACGCGGGCCCTTGGTGTGGATGAGAGTTGGCTCCGGGTCCACCCGGAGGAGCCGGCCTCGGCCGAGGTCACCGCCCGTTATCGGGACTGGCTCAAACGGAGGGCGGCCGGTGAACCTGCCCACCACCTCACCGGTCGTTGTTCCTTCTGGGGTCGTTCGTTCGAGGTCTCCCCGGCGGTGCTGGTGCCGCGACCGGAGACCGAGCTGCTTGTGCAGGTTGTGCTCGAGCTGCCCGTCGCCGCCGCCGCCCGGGTCGTTGACGTGGGCACCGGATCAGGGTCCATTGCCGTCACTCTCGCCGCGGAACGCCAGCAGTGGCGGGTGGCGGCGGTGGACCGATCGGCGGCGGCCCTTCAGGTCGCACGCCGCAACGCTGGACGGCATGGCGTGTCGGTTCCCATGTGGCTCGGTGACCTGACCTCGGCGGCCGATCCCCCGCTGGATCTCGTGGTGGCAAACCTGCCGTACATTCCGAGCCACCGGCTGGGGGGTCTGTCTCGAGAGGTGCGCCACGAACCGGAGGCTGCCCTCGACGGCGGCCGGGACGGACTCGATGTGATTCGGCGGCTGCTCAGCGATGTGCCGCGGCTGTTGCGACCGTGCGGCGGGGTCGTACTGGAGCTCGGCGAGGAGCAGGCCGAAGGCGTTGCGGAGGTTGCAGCCGGGTGTGGTCTGGCCATGGCCCGCCGGATCCAGGACCTCGCGGGGTATGACCGCGTGGTTGTGCTTCAGCGAGGGAGATGACCCCCGGCGCCGACGAGTCGAAAGTCGATAGTTGAATGTTGAACCTCCCGCCGCGAGCCTGAAGCCGCGAGTCGCATCCCGTATCTCGTATCTCGCATCCGGGTGAGTGGGCGGGAGTGGTTGACAGGCGGAGAACCCGAAAGCACAATGCCCACTTGCCGCTAGCCCGCACTTCTCACCGGGTTTCGTCACGAGGGCTAGGCGCGGCTTGGAGGCAAACATGATCGAGGCTGACGGCAGCACCGTGAACCCTGTGGCGGTGATTGCGTTTGGCGGCAACGCCCTGCTCCGCCCAACCGATCACGGCACCCAGGAGGAACAGTTCACCCTCGCCTGGAAAGCCACTCGATGGCTGTATGAGATCATCCACCGTGGTTTCGAGCTGGCCATCGTCCACGGCAATGGACCGCAGGTGGGCAACATCATGATCCAGGTGGAGGAGGCCATCACCAAGATTCCGCCCCAGTCGTTGGACGTGGCGGTGGCGCAGACCCAGGGTTCCATGGGATTCATGCTGGCCAACCAACTCCGCAACCGATTCAACGAGGAGCAGCTGGAGAAGGACATAGCGGCCCTTTTAACCGAGGTGGTGGTGGACCGGGACGACCCGGCCTTCGAAAACCCCACCAAACCGGTGGGTCCGTTTTTCACTGCCTACCGGGCCAACCTGCTGATGCAGGAGCAAGGTTGGCAGATGGTGGAGGAGCAGGGCCGAGGTTGGCGCAAGGTGGTGCCGTCACCGAGGCCGACGCGGATTCTCGGGTCACGCATGCTGCATCGGATGATCAGAGACGGTTCGGTGGTGATCGCGGGTGGTGGCGGAGGGATACCGGTCTACCAGGATGTGGGCGGCTACTTTCGCGGCGTGGAAGCGGTGATCGATAAGGATTACGTGGCCTCTATCCTTGCCCGCGACCTGGACGCCGACCTCTTCATCGTGCTCACCAATGTGCCCATGGTTGCCGAGAACTACGGCCGACCGCAGCAGCACTGGCTGCGCACTCTTCCGGTGGCTCGCGCCCGCGAGATGTTGGAGGGCAACCAGTTTCCGCCGGGGTCCATGGGTCCGAAGATCCGTGCCGCCATCCAGTTTGTTGAGGCCACCGGCAAAGAGGTCCTGATCACCGACGCCGAGCATCTCAAGAAGGCGTTGGCGCGAGAGGCCGGGACCTTCATCGTCGCCGAAGGCGAGGTGGAGACCTCGAGCCTCCCCTGACCCCCGGCCCCCCATACCGTGGGTGGGTGGAGGTATCCTTGCCAGTGATGGCCGTTCCCAGCCTATGGCTCTACCGAGTGCTTCTCCACCTGCTGCTCCCGCTGGCCGTGCCCGTGCTGTGGCTGCGAGATCGGATCGTCGGCAAGAGCCGGCCCCCCTTTCGAACCCGCCTGGTACCTGAGATCCCCGCCGTCGAGCCGGGTGGAATCTGGATCCAGGCGGTGTCGGTGGGTGAGGTGGAACTCAGCCGAAGATTGGTGAGGGAGCTGTGCGAACGGCATTGGGAGTTGCCGCTGGTGGTTTCGGCGACCACCGCCACGGGTCTGGCGCTGGCCGGCCGGACCATGGGCGGCAAAGCGAATGTCGTGACGTGCCCGTTGGATCTGCCTCAAGCGGTGTCGCGAGTGTTCGATGGTGTTCGGCCGCAGCTGCTGGTGCTGATGGAAACCGAGCTCTGGCCCGAGCTGATGCACCAGGCTTCCACGAGGGGAATTCCGGTGGCGGTGGTCAACGGTCGGTTGTCCGACTCTTCGGTGAACCGTTACCGCAGGTTGGGCCGTTTCATCAGACCGCTGCTCGAGCCGCTATCGCTGATTCTGGTCCGGGATCTGAGCGATGCTGCGCGATTCGCTTCGTTGGGCATTCCCGAGCACCGCATCCAGGTGACCGGGAACATCAAGTACGACCTCGAACCGGATCCCGCGCCGCTGTCGTGGTGCGAACGCGTTCAAACCCTGGCCGGCGGTCGGCCGGTGTTGGTGGCGGGATCCACCATGGATGGCGAGGAAGCGCTCGTGCTTGACGCGGTGACGACGGCCGGAAAACAGGGACCGGCGCCGTTTGTGATCATGGCTCCTCGACACCCCGAACGTTTTGCTTCGGTGGCCGAAATGCTCGACCGTCGCGGGGTGGATTATGTGCGCCGGAGCGAGGAGGCCGCGGATCGAGATTCTGCCGACGTCTTTTTGCTGGACACCATCGGCGAGCTCGCCAGGGCCTATCAGTTGGGTTTGGTGGCCTTCATTGGAGGCTCGCTCGTGACAACCGGCGGTCACAACCCGCTGGAACCTGCTGTATGGGGGGTTCCGGTGGTGAGCGGCGGCCATGTCTTCAACTTTCAGGAGGTGTATGACGAAATGGTGTCGGCCGGTGGCGCACGTCTCGTGGCCGATTGCACCGAGCTTTCCTCGGCGATCGCCGAGTGGTTGACCGACCCGGAATCGGCGCGGGCCGCGGGTGACGCCGGGCGTTGGGTGGTGGAACAGAATCGCGGTGCCACCGCTCGCACCGTCGACGCTCTTCTCGCGCTCATGGCTTCGAAAGTGAAGGGCTGATTGGTGGAATTTCGAATTTTGAATTGGCAACGCCGGTAAGCGGGAAGACGAGAGGATTACAGATTGCAGATTGAAGATTGCAAATTCCACCTCCCACCAAGCCCCCGATCCTTGTATGTCATGGATTATGGCCTTGTCCGCCGGGGAGGGTGGCCGGAAATCTGGAATTTGGAATTTGGAATTTGGAATCCGGGTGATCGGGGATGAACTGGAAGACCGCGCTCCTGGCGTTGACGCCGCTCTACTCGGCGGTGGTTCGGGCTCGGGCCGCGGCCTATGCCGGAGGATTTCTAAAGAAACACCGGCTCGAGATCCCGGTGGTGTCCGTGGGGAATCTTACCTTCGGTGGTACCGGAAAGACACCCACGGTGGTGGCCCTGGCACGCGATCTCGTGCAACGGGGGATGAGACCGGCGGTGCTGACCCGAGGCTACGGCCGGAGTGTCGCAGAGCCGGTGGTGGTGGTGGGACCCGATCCGGGTCTGGCGGTGACGATGACCGGGGACGAGCCGCTGGAGATGGCGGACCGCCTTCCGGGGGTTCCCATCGTGGTCGACGCCGACCGGGTACGGGGTGGACGAGTGGCCGTAGAGGCGGGAGCGGATGTCCTGTTGTTGGACGACGGTTTCCAGCATCTGCGGTTGGCCCGGGATCTGGATCTGGTGCTGGTGGATGCCGGAGATCCATGGGGCGGAGGACAGCTGCCGCCCCGGGGCCGGCTACGCGAGCCCCTGCGGGCCCTGACCCGGGCCTCGGCGGTACTGGTGACCAAGGTGACCGAACCCGCGGACCCGTCCCTCGCCGAGATCACAGCTCGTGTGGCCGATCTGGCCGGTGATATTCCGGTGTTCACGGCCAGGATGTCCGCCAACAGGGTGCGGACGGCAGGCGGATGGCAATCACCGCAGGTGCTCGATGGTCAGCCGGTGGTAGCCTTTGCCGGACTGGGTCGCCCGGGAGGATTCTCGCGAATGTTGCGGGATGCTGGGGCTGAGATCGTGGCCTTCCAATGGTTTCCCGACCATCACGGTTAC
Source organism: uncultured Holophagae bacterium (assembly GCA_963797055.1). GTDB lineage: Bacteria > Acidobacteriota > Thermoanaerobaculia > Thermoanaerobaculales > Sulfomarinibacteraceae > FEB-10. Next base: position 207,437 of record CAWCOD010000009.1, on the reverse strand, counting down.
ACCAGCGTTGAACTCGAAGGGGTTGTTGCCGAGGCCCGACGGAGGGGTGCGGTGGCGGTGACCACCGGCAAGGATGCGGTCAAGCTGCCGGGCGACGCCGAGGTGTGGGTGGTCCAGGCCGAGATGGTGCCGATGGACGGGAGCTGGGACGCCCTGTGGCAGCTGCTGCCGGGAAGTGGGCCATGAGCAGACAGCGATCGGACTTCCGCAACCGGGTGGAGTACGGCGTGTATCGCACCGTGCGGGCATTGGCGGGATCGCTGGGCCCGCGGTCGCTGGCCAGTCTCGGCGGGGGGGTCGGCAGGCTGTTTCTCGCCACCGGTTCCCGTCGCCGCGAGATTCTCCGCTTCAACCTTGGCCTCGCCTACCCTGAGAAGAGCGAGCAAGAGCGTGAAGTACTCGGCCTCGAAGTCGCCCGCCACTTCGGCCGAGTGGCGCTCGATACCCTCCGGCTCCAGCGGGTCTCGCCGGAGGACTTCCTGTCCTCTCTGGATGTGCGCGGCGAGGAGCACGTGTTGGGCGCAGCCGAACGTGGTCGAGGAACACTCCTAATGACCGCTCATTTCGGCATGTGGGAGGTGGGGGGCCTCGCGGCGGGTCTGCTCCTGCCGCAGAAGATCTTGGCAGTCAACCGTCCTCTGGACAATCCTCTGCTGGAGGAGGATGTGGTCGCCTTCCGGCGACGTTTCGGCACCGAACCCCTGGGCAAGCGGAACATCGTCCGCGCCATCCTCCAGAACTTGAAGGAGGGAGGCTCGGTGGGCTTTCTCATCGACCAGCGGGTGGATCCCTCGGTGGGCGTGGAGGTACCGTTCTTCGGCCACCCGGCCTGGACCCACCCGATCATCGCACGCATCGTGCGCAAGACCATGGCCCCGGTGGTGCCGATCTTCTCGCTGTGGGAGGGTCCAGGGAAGTACTCGGTGAACTGCCTCGAGCCGGTGATTCCCGACCTCTTGAGTGCCGAGGAGCTTGAGGATGTGGCCATGACGGCCAGGTTTTCCAAGATCACCGAGGATGCCATTCGACTCCGGCCGGAGCAGTGGCTGTGGTACCACGATCGCTGGCGCAATATCCGACTCGAAAGTCAGAAGTCAGAATTCGAAAGTTGAAAGCCGGGTGCCCGGGCCCGAGATGCAGCGGCAGCGTTCAGGGAAAGAGGCAGGGGGTAGCGAGCAGCGACAGTCATCGGGGGCACCGGAACCCGGGCCCTCGTACTCACTCCGATTCACTGACTTCGACGCGCCCATCTCCCTATCGCGCTGCCCGAGGGCGCGTCTCTCGGAGGTGCGTGGCATCCTCACGGGAAGTGCGACGAAGAACCGGGGCGCAACGAAGGACTCCCATCGCTGATACTGCTTTCCCAAAATCGTCAAAGACGGCACGCCCGATCAACGCGCACTCTCACGATCCAGAAGGTCGGGTGGGAACGTTCAACGTTGAACGTGTAACTTGCAACTCTCCGGTTTGGATGATCTCCCAGAGCCTCTGAGCGATGTGGCGGTGGCCCTCGGTGGTGATGTGGTCGTCGAGACGAAAGAACAGATTCGGCCCCAGCTCGGCCGCCAGATCGACCGCCACCATGTGCTCGATAAACGGCGGGTACTCGCCGTCGGCGATCACCTGACGCAGCGCGGGTATGAAGAGCTCACCGTGCCGGTTGTGGCTGTTGAGTTCGAAGGTGATGATCTCGAGGCGACTCAGATCCACCGGACTGCTGACAAGGACGTTGATGAAGAGCTCGGCCTGTCGGCGCTGGTTGGCCGGGTCAGAGGGGTCGGGGTGATCGGGTGCGGCTGCGCCCCGCCCAAGCCTCCGGCCGAGCAGGATGAAGCTGTAGCGTCCGGGCCAGTAGCGCCTCATGCGCCGGTAGTCGGCCACCGCCGCGGAATAGCCGGCGCGGTCCTGGACATGGAATTGGGGGCCCTCTCGGTCGAAGGCGAGATTCTCGAAGTAGTCGTTGTTGCAGAACTGGATCACCAGGTGGCGGGCCGCGCTCAGTTCGAGTTCTCCGAGCAGTCGCAGCTGGCGTGCGGTGCCGTATGAGGCGATGGCGGCGTTGAGCACGGCACGCCTGGACAGGACCTCCAGCAGCTGGGGAAAGGCCTCGTCCTGCTCCACCCCCCAGCCCATGGCAAAGGAGTCGCCCACCACCACAATCGCAGGCTTGTCGAGCGAGGCCTCGTCGTCACGGAGACCCTTCTGATTGACCTGGTATCCGGTGTCGAACTCGGTGTTGGCGAAACGAAAGGTGCCAGGTCTGAGGACATAACCGAGTTCTCGATCCCAACGCGCCGCCTGCTCTTCGAATTGAATCATGTGGCGGTCCAGCATGTAGAGTTCGCGGGCGACCACGGCCACCGGCGGCGCCACGGACAGCGCCGGTTGATGTCGCAGCAGCAGGAGAAACAGCTCGAGCCCGATCAGCGAGACCGCGATGGTCACCAGGACGAATCGAAGCTTCATCATAAGGGCGCCGGACATGGCATCTCAGGCCAGGTCGTCCCGCTCGAACGGGTGGGTCAGGCAGTGGGGACCCCCCCGGGCCCGCGAGATTTCGTGGCTGGCCAGCAGCAGGCAGGTGCGGCGGTCGTCGTCGAGCCGGACCTCCTCCCGGCCCAGCAGAACGTCTTCGGAATTTACGATCCGCCAACCGCGGCCATCGAGTTCCTCAACGGTGGCCACGTTCCGGTCATACAAGGTGATGATTCCGGGCGCCAGCGCCAGGGCGTTGGCGCCGTCGGTCCACTGTTCCCGCTGCTGGGCCACAGGGTCCGACCCGCCGCATGGGATCGGCTCGAGATCGACGCCGCGTCCGGCCAATGTCGGCAGCAGATCGCCACGGTGGACCGGTTGGGGATCGGTGGCGTGAAGGTCGATTTCCCAGGTTTCGGCGGTCTCAGAACCCGCCGCGTCGAACAGGGGTGAGAACACCAGTGCGGAATCCTGATCCACCTGGGTCACCACGGTGTCCAGGTGCATATAGGCGCGGCGATGGGGCAGGGCGATGATCTCCAGCCACCGCGGTCCGGTCTCGATGCCGGCCAGTGCATGCGCCAGCATGGCCACCGCCGGGCGGTTTGTGCGCTCCGAAAGTCCCACGGCCACAACCTGGTCGGACAGTACGAGAACGTCGCCGCCCTCGAGATTCGGTCGTTGGAAGGACAGGTGATGGACGCCCTCGGATGACGGCTGGAGCGGGTCCAGGATGACTGGTGTTTTCCCCAGCGTGGGGTGGAATCGGAAGATGCACCGCGCGATGAGGCCCTCCCGCCACCTCGCCGGGGTCGCCATGGCGGAGAGGATCACGCCGTCGCCGAGCACGATCTGCGGGTCACGTTGGAAGCACCAGTTGGGCAATGGCGGGAGTTCGAAGATATCGGTGATCTCGACGCCGTGCCCGGCCGCGGGCTGAAGCAGACCGGTCACCAGAGCATCGGTGGCGTCTTCGGGTGACAGCTTCGCCGCGGTTCGCTGAAGGCCGACAGGGGTTTCGGGACGGAGCACCTTCCACAACCACTCCCGTGCCTTTGTGTCGGCGAGGGTTTCCACGAGAAGATCCCGTGCCTCAACGACCTCCACGCCGAGCAACTGCAGCAGTCGCCGGAAACGACCGTGCTCCTCTCGGGCCCGTTCGCCAAACAGTATGTCGTCGAAGAGCAGATCCTCCATCATGGATGGGACCATGCGGTCCACTTCCCGACCGGGTTCGTGGACCAGGACTCTCCGCAGCCTTCCGATCTCCGATGTCAACTTCAGCATGTCAGCGTTCCTCGCTGCGGGAACCAGGGGCCCGGGGCTGTCCCTACCCTCCCGCGTGCCGCGGGGACCATGATAGAGGAGAGCAGAGGGGAAGGTGAGTTTGGCGTACCAGGCGGGTGGGGGTCTCCGTTCTTCGTTCTGCGATCTTCAATTGGGCCGGGGGGTGGCAGGGGCGAGCCCCTCGCTATACTGTCCCACGGGGAGCCACACATGAGCACCATCGACACCTTTGACCACCCGCTGAGCGGCCGCTACGCCTCCGACGAGATGCTCGAGCTTCAGTCGCCCCGGCACCGCTACACCACCTGGCGCCGGCTGTGGTTGACTCTGGCCGAGGCCCAGCGCGAGCTTGACCTCGAGATCCCCGAGGAGGCCATCGCGCAGATGCGTGCGCACCTCGAGGTCACCGAGGAGGATCTCGAACGGGTCAAGGAATACGAGAAGCGAACCAGACACGATGTGATGGCTCACATCCACGCTTTCGCGGATCGTGCTCCCGCCGCTCGTCCTTTCATCCACCTTGGAGCGACATCGGCCTATGTGGGCGACAACACCGACCTGCTCATCGCCGCCGATTCCATGGATCTGGTGATCCGCCGGGTCCTGGCGGTGGTGGCGGCGCTGGCGACCTTCGCCGACCGTTGGGGGGGCGAGCCGACGCTCGGCATGACCCATTTGCAGCCCGCCCAGCCCACCACCGTGGGCAAACGGGCCTGTCTCTGGATCCAGGACCTGTTGCTCGATCTCGAGCGCCTACGCTTTGAACGCGGCCGGTTGAGGCTGCGCGGCGTCAAGGGTGTCACAGGAACCCAGGCCACCTTCCTGGAGCTTTTCGACGGCGACCACGAAAAGGTGCGGCAGCTCGACCGCCTGGTGGCGTCCAAACTCGGCTTCGACGGGACCTACCCGGTCACCGGTCAGACCTACCCGCGCAAGGTGGACGCGTTCATCTTGGATGCGCTGTCGGGTGTGGCCCAGTCGGCGTCCAAGTTCGCCACAGACGTTCGACTGCTGTCCCGCTTCCGCGAGCTTCGCGAGCCGCTGGCCGAGGGACAGGTGGGATCGTCGGCGCAGCCGTACAAGGCCAACCCCATGCGCTCGGAACGGGTCGTGGCCCTGTCCCGGTGGCTGATCTCCATCGCCGCCAACCCGGCCCACACCGCCACCGTTCAGTGGCTGGAGCGAACCCTGGATGACTCGGCCAACCGCCGTATGTCCCTGCCGGAGGGCTTCCTCACGGCCGATGCGATCCTGCGCATCGTTCACAACGTGGCCGACGGTCTGACGGTCTATCCGGCCATGGTGCGCCGCAACTTGGCCGCCGAGCTTCCGTTCATGGCGTCGGAGGCCATATTGATGGCGGCGGTGCAGCGTGGTGGCGATCGCCAAGAGGCCCACGAACGGCTCCGTGTGCACTCCCGAGCGGTAACCGATGGCATGCTCGAAGAAGGCGCCGACAACGACTTTCTCGATCGGGTGGCCGCCGATGACGGGGTGCCGCTGGACCGAGCCGAGCTGGAGGCCCTGCTGGACCCAAACCGCTTCGTGGGCCGGGCGCCCCAGCAGACCCGCGAATTCCTCGCTGAGGTGGTCGAGCCCGTTCTCGCCGAGGCCGGAGATCTCCCAGAGGCCAAGGACCTCGACGTGTGATTACGGATTACGGATTTCGGATTACGAATGTGGTGCTCGGCGACGGCTCGTGCGATGCTCTGCAATTCGCACTTCGCACTTCGCACTTCGCAATATTCTCGGCGGTGGTTTTGGTCTTTGTCGTCTTCGGATCGGGCTGTGCCCATCGCCAGGCGGCACCGGTCGCGACTGCCGAAGAGGTCCAGCGACAGCAGGTCGAGACGACCGAGCCCGACCGGACTTCCAAACCGGCTCAAGCCGGAAAGGCGGAGAAGGGTCTGGCCTCGTGGTACGGCGAGCCCTATCACGGCCGCCGGACCGCCTCGGGCGAGGTCTACGACATGTACCAGATGACCGCCGCCCACCGGACTCTGGAATTCGGCACGGTGGTCCGGGTGACCCGCCGAGACACCCACGCCTCGGTCAATGTCCGGGTCAACGACCGTGGCCCGTTTATCGAGGGCCGGATCATCGACCTGTCCTATGCCGCCGCAAAGAAGATCGGGCTGGACGTGGATGGGGTGGCTCCCGTGAAAGTGGAGGCTGTCGGCTATTCGGACATGGTGGCGACGGCGCCCGCCCCCTCCCCCACAGAATCGGCAAATGGTGCCTGTGTCTGGATCCAGGTGGGTGCGTTTTCGGATCTCGGCAACGCACGCCGACTCGAAGAGAAGCTCGAGCGGGCCGGCGAACGGGCCGTGGTCATGGACACTCCCGGCGGCATGTACCGGGTCCGGGTCGGGCCCTTCTCCAAGGAGCGCGAGGCCGAGAAGGCGTTGAAGCGAGTCCGTGCCTCCTGGCCCGACGCCCAACTCGTCCCCTGCGGATAAGAGTCTGCAGGGGTATGGGTAGCCCGCACTTCTCACCGAGTGTCTGCTGCGGGCGGCGAATCGCGGCCATCTGTCGTGCTTTTCGCGAATCGTGCTCCTCAACGTAGTGCGACTACGCCTGCGTCGCCCGATCCGCGAAAAACCCAACATCTGACCACCCTTCGCTGCCCTCGTGACGAAACCCGGTGAGAAGTGCGGGTTAGGTGTCATCTCGCCCCCATCGTTGGACTCCCGTGCCGTATCATGAAACGACAAACGAAGGGCCTCCCGGGGTTCTCCGGCCTCAAGACCACAGGACGCCGAGACGGAAGCGGCGATGACGAAGAACGCACCGCCCACCATGTCGGCGGGGGTGCAGATGGTCGGGGATCGGATACCATATGCGCTCGATTGCATCGGAGGAACCGTGAACGACCTCGAGCCGCAGCAACAGCTGGACTACCTCACCAAGGGCTGTGTAGATGTCATACCCGCCGAAGAGCTCAAGGCCAAGCTCGCCAGATCCGCCTCAACTGGTCGTCCGCTGTCCGTCAAGGTGGGCTTTGACCCGTCAGCGCCGGATCTCCACCTCGGGCACACGGTGGTGATCCGCAAGATGCGGCACTTCCAACAGCTCGGCCACGAGGTGGTTTTTCTGATCGGTGATTTCACCGGGCTCATCGGCGATCCCACGGGCAAGAAGGCCACCCGGCCGCAGCTGACCCAGGAGGAGATCGAAGCCAACGCGGCCACCTACCGCCGGCAGATATTCAAGCTTCTCGACCCCGAGACCACCGTCATCGATTTCAACTCGAGGTGGCTGGGTGCCCTGTCGTCGGAGGACTGGATCCGGCTTGCCGCCAAGGTCACCGTCGCCCAAATGCTGGAGCGTGACGATTTTCGCAAGCGGTACGAGGGTCAGCAGCCGATCGCGCTTCACGAGTTCCTCTACCCCCTCGCCCAGGCCTATGACTCGGTGGCACTTGAAACCGACGTGGAACTTGGTGGAACCGACCAGCTCTTCAATCTGCTGATGGGGCGACACGTGATGCGTGAACAGGGCATGGAACCCCAGGTCGTGATGACGCTGCCCTTGCTCGAGGGTCTTGACGGAGTCGAGAAGATGTCCAAATCGTTGGGCAACTACGTGGCGGTGGAGGATCCGCCCAACGAGATGTTCGGCAAACTCATGTCGGTCTCCGATGCGCTGATGTGGAAGTACTGGCTGTTGCTCACCGATCGCGGAGCCGATGAGATCGAGACCCTCCAATCCCAGGTCACCTCGGGCGAGCGTCACCCCATGGACGTCAAGAAGGAACTGGGCCGCGTCATCGTATCGGAGTTTCACAGCCGGGCTGAAGCCGAAGCCGCTCAGACCGAGTTCGAAAAGGTCTTCTCGGGCGGCAATCTGCCCACCGAGATGCCGGAGATCGTGCTGCCCACGCCGGATCCCGTCGTCCTGCTGTCGAAGCTCGTCGCAGAGGCCGGTTTGGCGGCGTCCAATTCAGAGGCTCGGCGGTTGATCACCCAAGGCGGGGTCAAGGTGGACGGCGATCAGATTCGTGATCCGAAGACCGAGATCGCCACCGATCGCGCCGAGGCCGTGCTCCTCCAGGTGGGCAAGCGCCGTTTCGCGAGAATCACGTTCTCGGGACAGAAACCGCCGACAAGGTCCTGAAGTCCTGTCAGTCGAAAGTTCCCACCCACTCATCTGGTGCTGAGAGGGTGCGATGGACGGGGGCGTGCCACTTCTGACACTTTCGGGTCTCTTCTCACCGATTTTGTGGAGGGTGAGTGGTCCTGAAAGTGTCAGGGGTAGCAACCTGCCGGCGGCAGCGATTGTGGCCTGGGCCGGGAGGGATGTGGTGGGGGGTGACCCGGCCACTGGCCACTCGCTGGTGACGGCTGGTCACCGCGGAGGGAGCGCGGTTGGGAGATGGACGCGTCGAGATCAGTGTATCGATGCCAACGCGCTCACCCGGTGCCGGGCACCGTCGAAATCGAATCGCAGCACCAGGTCGACACATCTGTGGCGGTGCCTGGCTCCGACTTCTAGCCCCTAGAAGAAAGACGTTTCCTGTTCCACCTTCTGACCTTCCTCGCTCAATCCCTGGATTTGGATCGAGATGAAGGACGGCCGGAACTTCTGTTCCTGGCAGATCTGACGAAGGCGATCGTCGAGTTCCGAGTCCCAGAACTCGATGATCTTGCCGGTGGCGGTGCAGACCATGTGGTGGTGGCCGCCGCCCGGCTCCATCTTCTCGTAGAAGTAGTGCTCTCGGCCGAGCCGGCTCTTGCGAACCAAACCGCACTGGACCAGCAGGTCGAGGGTGCGGTAGACCGTGGCGCGGGAGACCTTCCGTTGTTTGTTCTTCATCCGCGCCAGCAGCTCGTCCGCATCGAGATGTTCGTTTGTGGCGAAGATCTCGTCGAGCAGGGCCAGGCGTTCCTGGGTGACCTTGAGGTTGTTCTCCCTCAGGTATTGGATGAAGAGTTTCTGGGCTCTTTGTGCAAGTTTGCTCATGATTCTAATCCAGACTCATTTTCAGTGTCTCAAGCAAGAATAGTGCGGCTGGGACGCAGTGTCAAGAGTAGGATTCAAGGTTTTTCTGTCCCGGACCACGTGCTGGTTTCGACCAAAGGAAACCCGCCCGGCGGACCGATTCATTCCCGGTTCAACGGTGGCAGGTGCCGTCATGGTCCATACATGCTTGTATGATTGTTCAGTTATTAAACTATTATCTACAGGAACTTGCGCATATGACTGGCCGGTGTTACGGTCCCGATGGGACCGAACAGAGAGGAGGACATGATGGACTATCCGATCTGGGGCTTGGGCATGGGCGGGGGGTTGCTCATGGCTCTGGTGGCGATTCCCCACGTGATCGTCTCTCATTTCGCCATCGGCGGCGGCCTGCTGATCGCGGTGACGGAAACCCTGTCGGTGAAACGGGGTGACCCGGAACTACGGGAACTGGCGAAACGGTCGTCCCTGATGCTGATCCTGGTATCTACCGTCTTTGGCGCCATCTCCGGGGTCGGAATCTGGGTGGTGGCCGGGCTGGTGGCCCCTGGGACCATCTCGGCCCTGATCCACACCTACGTCTGGGGCTGGGCCATCGAGTGGGTCTTCTTCGTGGTGGAGATTGTCGCCGCGCTGGTCTACTACACGACCTGGGACAAGATCTCCAAGGGCGCCCACCTGTTGGTGGGATGGCTCTACTTCATCGCTGCCTACCTCTCACTGGTCATCATCAACGGTATCGTCACCTACATGCTGACCCCGGGCCGATGGCTGGAAACCCACGCCTTTTGGGACGGCTTTTTTAACCCCACCTACTGGCCGAGCCTGGTTCTGCGCACCGGCATCTGCATCATGATGGCGGTGGCATTCATGGTCTTCATGGGGCTGCGCAGCGCGCCGGCGGCCCGTGACCGCATCATGCGGTACCTGGGCTGGTGGCTGGTGGCCGGGGCGCTGGTGAGCTATGCCGGCTACAGGTGGTGGGAGGCGATGCTTCCTGACACCGCGAACAATCTCTTTCGCGGGGCAGCACCGCTCCTGGAGACGCTGGCCTCGACCCGCCATTTCCTGCTCTGGTCGTTGACCGCTGCGCTGGTTCTCGCTCTGCTGATTCTGGTCGCCATGCCGAAACTGGCCCGGCCCGCGACCGCGGTGGTTCTCGCATTGGCGGCCTTCTCCTTCTTCGGCGGTTACGAGCGGCTCCGGGAGGGCATCCGTAAGCCGTTCCTGATCCACAGCTATATGTTCTCCAACGGGCTGAGGGTCGCCGAGATCCCGGATGTCAATGCCTCCGGCGTGCTCGAACGTTCGGGGTGGGCCGGTTGGGCGGCCTCGGAGGATCCGGCATCCACCGGACGCCAGGTCTTTCGCGCCCAGTGTGCCAGCTGCCACACTATCGACGGCTATCAGGGCATCCGACAGGCGCTGCCGACAGTGGCCGAGTTCCGCGCCGTGGCCGCCGGAGAAGGGGCGGCGGTTTACGAGGCCGAGTGTGCTGCCTGCCACGGCGATGTTTCGGCCGACGAGATGCGCGAGATGCTGCCCACTGTGGAGGAGATCGACGCCGATCGCGAGATGATCGCGGAGCTCAATTCAGGCATGATCTACGGCACCCTCCTCCGTCTCGCGGAGATGGGTGAAGACTATGAGGTCGCCGACCACTCGAGGATGATCGACACCAGCGAATTTTCCTACCCCTATATGCCGCCCTTCGTGGGCAACGAGGGCGAGATGGAGGCGCTGGCCGCCTACCTCGCCAGCCTGGTGGACGACCAGCCGGAGCAGCTCGCCATGAAGGGAGGCCAGTGATGAACCCCGATCTGATTCCTGCGCTCGACGCTGCCGGGATGCCCGGCCCACCGTGGTTGTTCCACGTGCTGCTGGTCTTCACCTTCTTCCTCCATATGTTGTTTATGAATCTGACTCTTGGCGGTACCCTGCTGGCCGCCTTTGCACACTTCAGCTCGGGCGGTCGCCGCGACGATCCCCGGGGCATCCTCGCCGGACGTCTGATGGCGGTGAACAACTACGGCATTTCGCTGACCATCACGACCGGAGTGGCCCCCTTGCTCTTTATCCAGGTGCTGTACCAGCAGTACTTCTACACCGCGACCATCCTGATCGCGCCGGTGTGGCTCGGTTTCCTGCTTCTGCTGACGCTGGGTTACTACTCGGCCTACCTCTACAAATTCAGGGGTGCGCCGGCCCGAGGTCAGGGTGGCGGGCTCTGGCTGGTCATCTCGGCGGTCATGTTTCTCGCCATCGCCATGGTGCACGTGGCGGTCAGTCTGCTCCACGCCCAACCGGATAAATGGGCCGACTTCGCCTCCGGCGCCGCGTGCGTTTTGTCGGACCCGACCTACGTGCCTCGGCTGCTTCATTTCGTGCTTGCCGGGATCGCGTTTTCTGCACTGGTGATCTGCTGGTGGTCGGTGCGTCAGGCCAACGCCGGTGTCGATGTGGAGAACAACACCGCCGTCGCCAAGTATGCCTGGAAGTGGGCGCTGTGGACGACGGTGTTCCAGGTGGTCGACGGTTTCGTGCTGTTGCTGCTGCTGCCGCGGCCGGTGCTGATCGGTTTTATGCAGGGAGGAGCCGCCACCATGATTCCACTCACCCTCGCCATCCTGATCGGCGTCGGTCTGTTGGTCATGCTGGCCAAGGTCGCCAACCCGGTGGAAAGCATGGGGACCGTCAGCGGCACCCTTGGCGCCATGGTGCTTGCCATCGCCGTCATGAGCATCACCCGGCACCAGGTTCGGGTGATCTACCTCGAACCTGCGACCAGGCTCTTCGAGGCCGAGGTGGTCCCGCAATGGCTCAACTTCGGCCTCTGGGTTGTGATCTTGGTTCTCGGCCTGGCCACAGTCGCCTACATGGTCAAACGGGTTCTCACCGAGCCGGCCACGGGAGCCGACGCAGCGTAGCGTTCGGCGTCGTCGAGCCTGCCCGTTTGTGTCTTGTATACGAATTGTATACAATAAAGTCATGAAGCGTGGTGTTGCCTCCGAGCCGGCCCAGCGTCAGACCGTGGCCGAGATCGTGTATCAGGCGCTGAGGCGCGACATCATCACCCTCCGCCACCGCCCGGGGGCGGCGCTCGCGGAGCAGGAGCTGGCCGATCTCTACGGCTCGAGCAGGGTGCCGGTGCGCGAGGCCTGTCGGCGGCTCCAGCAGGAGGGCCTGGTGAGGGGAATCCCCTACAAGGGCTACTCGGTCAATCAGATCTCGCTCAAGGACATCAGGGACTGCTTCGATCTCCGGCTGGCCCTCGAGCTCCACGCCCTCGAAGGCGCCTCGCGGCGGGCGTCTGATGCGGATCTGGATCGACTCGCGGCGCTGGCAGCAACCGAATACACATTCCACGACTGGAACTCCTATGCGGACTTTTTGGAGCGCAACGAGGACTTCCACGTTCAGCTCGCCATGCTGTCGGGGAACCGGCGCCTGGTGACTGCGTTGACGGATCTGATCGGGACCATGCAGCGCTTCTTCCTGCTCGGTCTCGATCTCGGTGACTTCGCCGGGGAGATGCGCGGTGAGCACGAGGAACTGGTGGCGCTTCTGAAACGGCGCGACGGCGCGGGCGCCGCGGCCTGCCTGAGAGATCAGATCTCGGGGTCCCGGGAGCGCATCGTACGAGCCCTGGTCCACGACGGACACGACATTCCACTGGAGTGACGACATGAGCGAATACATCTACCTCGACAACGCAGCCACCACCTTCCCGAAACCGGCGGAGGTGATCCAGCACATGTGCGACTTCTACTCCACCCGGGGCGTGAACCCGGGCCGGACGGGATTTGACCTTGCCATGGAGGCCGAGCAGACCCTGCTCGACGCCCGTCAGGCCCTGACTGATTTCTTCGGCGGCAGGGTGCGCGACCGGTTGATCTTCTCCCACAACGTGACCGATGCTCTCAACTTGCTGATCGGCAGCGTGCTCTCCCCCGGCGACCATGCCGTCACCACCTGTCTGGAGCACAACTCGGTGCTGCGGCCCATGTACCAGCATGCCGGCTACGGCGTGGAGGTGGACTTCGTGCCATTCGACGAGCATGGCTACGTCCATCCCGAGGACATCGCCGCCAAGATCAAGGACAACACCAAGCTGGTGGTGATGAACCACGGCTCCAACGTGATCGGCACCATCCAGCCGGTGGCTGAGGTGGGCCGCATCTGTCGCGAACGGGGCGTGCTCTTTGCCATCGACGCCGCCCAGACAGCGGGTCTGGTGGAGATCGACATGGAGACCATGAATCTCGATGTGGTCTGTTTCACCGGACACAAGTCACTCTTCGGTCCCCCGGGCACCGGAGGCATGTACATCGCCGAACACGTGGACATCTGGCCGTGCCGATCGGGCGGCACCGGTGTCAAGAGCGCGCTCAAGACTCAGGTGGCCGAGTACCCATGGCGGATGGAATTCGGCACCGTCAACCTGATGGGGGTCGCCGGACTGCTCGAGGCTCAGAATTGGATCGCGGCTCAAGGCGGCGTTTCCGCGATCTTCAGCCACGAGATGACACATGCCAAGCGATTGCGCGACGGTCTGGCCGCCATCGACGGCGTCCGCCTCTATTGCGCCGACATGGAACGCGACCACCTGCCGGTCTTTGTCTTCAATATCGACGGTCTGCCGGCGGACCAGGCTGGCCAGCTCCTCGACGTGGAACACAACGTGATCACCAGGACCGGTCTCCACTGCGCACCACAGGTGCACGAGGGCATCGGAACCTTCGACGGCGACGGTACGGTGCGCTTCTCCCCCGGCATCTTCAACACTGATGCGGAGGTGGAGCGAGCCATCGAGGCAGTGGCGGATATCGCCGACTACGCCCGTCAACGCAACGGTCGAGCGGTCCGCCAAGTCGCCGTCACCAGCTGAAGGGTGTCGTCATGAAATTCGTGCCGCCTCGCGTCGTGGTGATTCTGCTCGTGGTGTTGGGTGTGGTGACGCTGGCGTTGCCGTCAACGGCCGCAGCGTGCACCAACATGCTGGTCACGAAGGGGGCGTCGGCGGACGGGTCGGTGATCATCACCTACACCTGCGACGGCCGTTTCCACCCCCACCTCAGGTATCGGCCCGCGGCCGATCACGAAGCGGGCTCTGAGCTGGAGATCAAGGACTGGTCGGGCGAGGTCCGGGGTGTCATCCCTCAGGTTGAGCACACCTATCGGGTGGTCGGCCTGATGAACGAGCACCAGCTGGCGATTTCGGAGACCACCACAACCGGTCGGGAGGAGCTCCAAAATTCCGACGGACTGCTCCACTATTGGGACCTGATGCAGCTCGCGCTCGAGCGTGCGAGTTCGGCGCGCGAGGCCATCGCGGTCATGACCTCGTTGGTGGCCGAACACGGCTACCGTTCCACGGCCGAGTCCTTCTCCATCGCCGATCCCGACGAAGTCTGGCTCATGGAGATGGTTGGCACAGGACCGGGAGGAGAAGGAGCCGTATGGGTCGCCATGCGGATTCCGGAGGGGTTCATTTCGGCCTATGCCAACGCGCCCCGCATCCGGGAGCTGCCGTCCTATGACCCCGACAATTGTGTCTACTCGGACAACGTGGTCTCGTTCGCGGTCCAGCAGGGCTACTACGATCCTGCATCGGGGGAGCCCTTCGACTTCGCCGCTGCCTATGACGTGCCGACTCAACAGTCGCGGCGATACACCGCGACCAGGGTGTGGAGCATTTTCCGGCGCGCTGCACCGTCGCTCGATCTCGACCCCGAGTTCCACCGCGGGTCTTCCGATGCCGAGCCCTACCCTCTGTGGATCAAACCCGACCGCAAGCTGTCGCTGGCCGATGTCATGGCTCTGATGCGCGATCACTATGAAGGCACGGCCTACGACATGACGCAGGGTGTGGATGCCGGCCCCTACGGCACCCCCAACCGGTGGCGACCGATGTCGTGGGAGGTGGACGGTGAACGGCACACCTGGGAACGACCCATCTCGACCCAACAGACCGGTTTCAGCTTTGTCTCCCAGTCGCGATCGTGGCTGCCGAATGGGGTGGGTGGTGTCCTGTGGTACGGCCTCGACGACACCTACACCTCGTGCTATGTGCCCCTGTACGCCGGTATCAACCGGGTTCCCGAGTCCTACACCGTGGGCACCATCAGCCAATTCTCATGGGATTCGGCGTGGTGGGTCTTCAACTTCGTCGCCAATATCGCAAACCTCAAATACTCGTACATGGTGGAGGACATCCTCAAGGTGCAGCATGAGCTCGAGGGTCGCTTTCTCGCCATGCAACCGGTGGTGGAACAGGCGGCGCTGGACCTGGCCGACAGTGATCCGGCGCTGATGACCGAATATCTGACGCAGTACTCGGTCGGTCAGGCCGAAGAAGTCGTTCGGCGGTGGACCGAGCTCGGCGAATTTCTACTGACCAAGTACAACGACGGATATGTCGCGGAGGATGGAGACGAACCGGTCGAGCGGGGCTATCCGCAGAAATGGTTGAGTCTGGTGACCGAGCAGCGTCCCGAGCAGTTCCGGCTCGCGCGCCCCGAGGAGAATCTCACCGACCTTCCCTACTGACCGCGTGCCGCATCGAGCGCGAGTCAGGCGTTCGTGATCCGGCGGATCGTGACGGCGTCGATGTTGATCCGACCGAGGCCGTGCTCCGACGCCTTGCGGATCATGTCGACCTCGGCTCCCTCGAGTCCGAGCAACGTCGCGCCGTAGGCGTCGAGAGCGACCCGATCAGTGCCGGCCACAACCTGTTGCGGTGACGCGATGTCACCCGGACCGAACGGCCCTTTGCTGGTGAGGATGGTCATGGCGTCGGCCACGATGAGGTCGGGCGTGCGCACAACCGTGTTGAGATCGGCGATGCACTGCTCCATGTGGGCCAGATCCGCGCCCTCGAAGGTGGGGTGGAAGGCGCGGTTGTCCGTCGGATGGGACGCACCCATGTAGTTCTTGAGCGAGCCGGTGAATCGCGAGCCGATGTGGTCCTTGAAGATGGGCAGGGAGATGAAGACGTCGCACTCCCACAGCGCATTGAAGACCCTCACCTCGGAGAGCGCGACACCCGAGGGGATGGCAAGGGTCCTCCATTGGTCCGGATTCTCGGCGTCGATCTTCACCATCGTGGCACCACTTGACTCAGACAGTGTGGCGATGGCGCTCCGATCCCAGTATTTGCCCGAGATCCAGGTCAGCCATCTCACCTCGGACGCGCCGGCCTCCATGCAGAGATCGACCACGGTCCGCACCAACGCGGGGTCGGTGGAGGTGCCGGGGTGAGTTCCCTGGGCATTGGGCAGGATGTTGACCACCTGTCCCTTGCGGACGAAGGAGCCCATCCCGCCCATGGCCTCGATCACCGATGTGGTGTTGCGCACCACATCGGGCCCGTGGGCCACGGCCAGGTCGGGAGCCGGCGGCGTGGCGGCGCCGAAGCGGAGCCCGCTGGCCGCAGCCACGCCGGCGGCGGTGCCGGTGACCACAAAATCTCTCCGGGTGAGGGTGGGACGGGGCTTCTCCGTCGGTCTCGGGTCTCGATTTCGGTCTCGCCTATTCATGACGGCCTCCTTGACGGTTCGCTCCAGAATGGCAGCTCATCCAGCTGTGGCCGGTGTCCGTCGGCCACCGTGAGGCGGAGGATGTGGTCCGCCCGCCGACCGACTGCCACTGGCCCGGTGTCGAAGATCACGGTGAAGGTCTCCTTGTCGATGAACTCGAGCCGTTCGCCGTCGGCCGGGGTGTCGTCGATAGCCTCGAAACGAGTGTTCTCTGCGCTATCGAGTTGCCGCGCCGCCTCCGCTATGGCCTTGACAGCCCGCGATGGATCGGTCCAGCGCAGGAACAGGATCTGTTCGGCCTCCCCGCCGGAAACCGGGCAGTCCACCGCCACGCCATCGTCGAAACCCGAGAAGTAAGGGGCCAGCCGAGGCGCCACGTTGTTGAAAGCGATGGGGCCGACAAAATAGGTTGCCGCTTCCTGGGGGCAGTGGTCGGCCGGAATCAATTCCACCAGCTTCGGGATCGATCCGTCCTTCGGATAACGAGCGCCGATGCGTCGGCCGAAATCGAGGACCGCCCCCTGCGGATCGGGGCCCGGATTCTGGGCGGTGACGACCACGAGATGTGGGCCGCTCCAGAGGTGGAGGTAATATTCGGCCAGGGTGCCGCCGGCGCCCATATCAACCGGCTCACCGCCGCTCGACCTCGCCCAGCTGTAGATGCCAAAAGCACCGTCGGCCATGGTGTAGATCTCCACCGACAGCCGCTCATTGCCGCGCTCGTAGTCCTGCACCTCGACGGACTCGAAGCCGTATTCGTGGTAGATCTCTGCACCGCCGTTGATCAGGGTGAAGAGCTCGTCGCCGACGAAGGTCTCCGACGGCCCCGCCGTCCAGCCCTCTGGAGCTTCCGGCAGGAGAGCGTCTGGTTCATCCGAGAAGCTGCAGCCGAATATCGTCGCCATCAGCGCCAACGTCACCCCGAGTCGGAGGGTGTGAGGTCCTCTTTTCATGGGTCTTGAGTGTAACGCGTTCCAGGGTTTCAGCCGCTGTTTCCTCAACGATCGGGGTCGGCCTACTCCCCTTGGAGTCGGTGGGAGAGAGCCCCGAGAATCCGGCAGGCCGACGCGAGATCGCGTCCGTCGAGATCGGCGCCCACGTCATCGGCCCAGCGTTCCTGGCGCAGTCTGGCCTCGGTCAGCGCGTCGTCGCCGTGAGGCGTGAGGTGGAGGAGGGGCGAACGTCTGTGGTCCGGGTTGGGCTGGACCTCAAGGAAGCCGTCCACAACCAGGCGGTCGGCCACACGCTGCACTCCCTGGCGGCTCAGTCCCATGCGACGAGCCACCCGGGAAACCGTGGAAGGATTTTCCCGGAGCTGGCTCAGGACCTGCCAGCGTGCGCTGGTGAGGCCGAGATCTGCCACGAGACGGTCGGCCTCCGCCACCAGACTGCCGTGAATTCCCAACAACTGAAGAGCCAGCTCGGTGAAGCGCAGACCGGCAAGTGAATGAGCCATGATGAAAATTATGACAATAGTTAGTCAGAATGACAACATGCTGTTAATATTTCTCGTGGCCCCTGAGATCCTGCTGCCGACAGCCTACTCCCCGCTCTGTTGCGCCTGCCACGCCGCTGGGGTGAGGGTCTGCATCTGAACCGCGTGGATGTCCTGCTCCAGGAGTTCGCCGAGGGCGGCATAGACCATACGCTGGGCGGCGACCCGGCTCGCTCCCTCGAAACGGGGCGAGACCACCACCACCCGGAAGTGTCCGCCGCCCCCCTCGGCGCCGAGGTGGTCGGCGTGCAGGACGCTGTCGTCGATCACTTCGACGTGTATTGCCTCCAGATGTTGCCGCAGACGATCGTCGATGAGTCGTGCTCGTTCAGTGGTGGCCATGGGTCCTCCCTGTGGTCGAGGACTTCAACCGTTGGTGGGACGCTTATCTTCCCGGTGTCGGGACACTGGAGGGCCTGCCATCCGGAAGAGTCTGAAGTCAAAAGTTAAAAATCCCTACCCGCCCGCCCCGAGCGTGAGGGCGCGATGGGCGGGCGTGCCACTTTTGACATTGTTCGGGTCCCCATCGCTGAAAAATTTGAGACTGGGGTCCGAACAATGTCAAGGGTGGCAACCTCGGGGAGCGCAGTCGGGAGATGGGTGCGTCGAAATCAAGGGGATCTTTCCATACCCCCGGGCCGGTGCCAGGCACCGTCGAAATCGAATCGCAGTACGAGATCGATACATCTGCGGCGGTGCCTGGCACCGACATGGACAATGGCATTCGAGGGGGTGGCACGAGCAACCTCGGGGAGCGCGGTGGGGAGAGGGGCGCGTCAAAGTCGAGTGATCGAACCGAACGCGCGGGCTCGGGAACAAGACGAGGGGCAAATCAGGGCCGTGTGGCCAGGGGATAAACCCCTGGACTACTTCGGTTCGGTGGGCTTGTCGGCTGGGTTTTCCGGGTCGTCTCCGTCCTCGCCGGTCTTGACCGAGTCCTTGAAGTTGCGGATCCCCTCGCCGAGGCCCTTGCCGAGTTTGGGCAGCTTGTTGACACCGAAAAGGATCACGATGATGACCAGGATGATGACAAGCTCGGTGACACCGATTGGACCTAACATCGCGACCTCCCTGACGCCCTAGTCTAGCAGAAGATCGACCAATTCTCCGGGGAGTTGGAGCTGGTCGGCCTCGGTGATCAGGTCGGTGGCAAGGGCCCGCATCCATGACCCGTAGCCCGAACGGCCGCAGGCGTCGAGACGGGCAAAGGTCCCGATCACCTTGAGGGCGCGTTGGAGCCGCACCCGCAACCAACGCTCCTCCCAGCCTTCGGCGGCACCGGTGGTAAGAGCCCATGCCTGGCGCAGTTGCTGTCTCTCCTTGGCGGTCACCAGCACGGCCATGGCGCGTTCTTCGAGCAGAGAGACCGCGTCATAGGTATCCGGTCCCAACAACACGTCCTGGACGTCGATCATCGCCGCCTTGCCGGAGGGCAGGAAGAAGAGATTGTTGAGGTGATAATCGCGATGACAGATCCGGACCGGATGGGCGGCTACCTCGGTCGCCAGGTCGTCGAGCCATTGGTCGAGTTTTCCCGAAGGACGGCCGGTCAGATGGTGGACCACGTACCAGAGCTCGAATCCGGCAAGCTCCCAGCGCATCCTGTCGCTGTCCAGAGCCGGATTCCAGGCCGGGAGGGATGTGACGTCGATGCCGGCCAAAACCGATAGTGGGTCGATGGCTGCTCGCGCGAGCGAGCCCCTCTCCCCCTCTGGAGTTCGTCGCAGTCGTCCCTCGGCGTCTTCAGCCCCCAGGTCCTCAAGGATCAACCAGCCCTCGTCGAGGTCGTGTCTGAAGACCGCGGGGACCCGAAGCCCAGTCTGAGAAAACCAACGCAGAACCTCCAGATCCCGGTCCATGGCGGGACGGGCGTCGGCCGGGTACTCGGCCAAGATTGCGGTCGCGCCGTCCTCCCGCCACAATCTCCAATAGCGGCGGCTCGAGGCATCACCGGCCAAGGGTTCGCGACGAACCCAATGGGGAGAACCCGAACCTGGCACGGCTGGTTGTGTCACGGTCGGCACGCTACTACAGCCTCGAGCCCCCGGCAATTCGTGTGCTGGATCACATGCCGGGAGCCACCAGCATGAACGATGCACGGGTTAGTATGGGAAGAACCCGGCGTGGCGCTGGGTTGATCGGTGGGGAGGCGGCATGGAGGAGTCGAGGACACAGAGGCTGCAGCAACTACTCAAGCGTTTGGGGCGGGCTGTTCATGGATCGGTTGTGCAGTCCGACGAGATCCGCGAGTGTCTCGAGGAGCTGCATGACAACGGCTGGCGGGCGGTGATGTTGCTCGAGGCCTCGCTGGTGTGCTCCGGCGGAGGTGAGCTCGAGGCCGAGGAGGGCACCATACACATCCACGTCGACCCAAGAGACGCCAACACCGACTATCTTCTCGACGCCGAAGATGCCAGGTTCCTCTCCAACCTCGGGATTTCACCAACCCGCCATCGCTCGCGGCGGAGCCGGCCGCGCTTCCAGGCCGATGATCAATCTGATCGGTAGACCGGCCGAGGAGATCGAGAGCCTGGTCGCGCCACACACCGATCGCCCCTTCCGAAGCCGGCAGGTGGCGCACTGGATCCTGCAGCGTCACGCCACCAGTTTCGACGACATGACCAACCTGCCGGCTGATCTCCGGCGCGCTCTTGGAGAGTCTTTCGTCATCGACGATCCCGAGGTTCTGGAGACGCAGGTCAGCGCTGACGGTGCCCAGAAGTTCCTCTTCCGCCTCACCGACGGTGCGACGGTGGAGGGAGTTGCCATGCCGGAGGGCCGCAAGGTGACCCTGTGCCTGTCGACCCAGGCCGGGTGTGCGGTCGGGTGTCGATTCTGCGTCACCGGAGCCCTCGGGGCCGGGCGCAACCTGCTGCCTGAAGAGATCGTAGGACAGTACCGGGCGATGCTGCGCTCGACCTCGGGTGAGGCGGAGCGAGTGAACATCGTGTTCATGGGGATGGGCGAGCCGCTGTTGAACACCCGCCACCTGGGGACGGCGCTGGACGTGTTGTACGAACGCGTCAGCCCGAAGCGGATCACCGTGTCCACCGCCGGCATCCTGCCCGGCATCCGATGGCTTGCCGGAAGATCACGCCGGCCGAAGCTGGCGATCTCGTTGAACGCACCCGACCAGGAGCGCCGGACCGAGATCATGCCCATCACGGCCCGTTACCCGTTGGGCGCCCTGATGGACGAGGTGCGGCGCTTTCCCCTCGAGCGGGGCCGCCGAGTGACCTTCGAGTACGTGCTCATTCGCGACTTCAACGACCGCGAGAGCGATCCTGGGCTGATCGCCAGGCTGCTGCACGGCATCCCGAGCAAGGTCAACGTCATCCCGCTCAACGAGGACCCGAAACACCTGCCAGGGCTTCACCGACCGGCCGAGGACACGATCAATCAATTCGCCGCCGCGCTGTCCGGGCGTGGGCTGACCGTGACCGTCCGTTGGTCCAGAGGGCACGATGTGGCCGGGGCCTGCGGCCAGCTCAAAGGGCGAGGACAACTCAGTTCGTCGTAGACGTTAAATGTGAAACGTTTAACGAATGACGGGGTGGGTGGGGGTTCGGAAAACGAGGGACCACTGCCGACCGGCATCCTCGCCGTCACGACGGTACGAGGCGAGTTCCGGACTGTGGTAGGTGCAGTGCCCGATCGTCTGAACCCGGCTCACCCCCAGGCCAGTGAGCTGGGCCGTCAGAAAGCCCCTGAGATCCACCCGGCCGTCGTGGAGCCAGAACGTGGGGTCGACTCCGGTGGCGGCCAGGGTGGCCGCCACCTCGGGCCCGACTTGGTAGTGGCGGGCGGAGATGGCCGGTCCCAGATAGGCGGTGAGAGCGTGTGGCGGCAGGCCATCGGGCGCAGTCAGCCGCGCTACGGCGACGGCGGCGATTCCGGCGGCACAACCCCGCCAACCGGCGTGGACCGCCGCCACTGCCCCCGGCGCGACCAGGACCATCGGAACGCAGTCGGCCGTCCACACCGCCAATCCGACACCGGTCTCAGAGGTGATGAGACCGTCGGCGGCGCCGACGCATGCCTCGGATTCGGCGAGGGGGGCTTCGATCCGAACCACAGTCGATGAGTGGACCTGGCGAGCCCACCGCACGGCCCGGAGGCCGAGCGCCTGAGCCGCCTCGAACAACCGACCACCGTCTGCGCTGCGGCCCACCGCCGGTCCGAGACCAAAGACGACCGTGGCGTCGCCGTCGACCAACCTGAGCGCATGCTCGTCTGCGATTGCGACTTGAATAGTGTCAGAACACCGGTCCGACCCCACATCCCACCTCCTTTTGATGGTAACCCAATGGTACAATCTCGACCCCTGGAGGCACCCAGGGCGACCCGTGTGATGGGCAATCGACCGCGACGGGAAACGGCCTCGGGGTGCGGGGGCTCATCCACCCGTGATACGACTGCGCCACGTGGACAAGGAGTACGACGGACGCCAGGTTCTGAGGAACCTGGATCTGACCGTAGATGGCGGCGAGTTCATCTTCGTCACGGGTCCTTCGGGTGCCGGCAAGACGACGCTGTTGCGCCTCCTCTACGCCGCCGAGAAGCCCACCGCCGGCGAGGTGTGGGTGGCCGGAGAACGGGTCGATGAGATCACCCGGGCACGTCTGCCGTTGCTGCGCCGCAAGGTCGGCGTCATCTTTCAGGACTTCAAGCTCCTGAAACGGAAGACGGTGTTGGAGAACATCACGTTCGTGCTTCGCTTTCATGGCGTCGCGCCCAGGGAGGCCCATCGCCGGGCCTACAACGTGCTCAAGAGGCTGGGCCTCCATCACCGTCAGTCGGCGCTGCCCGAGGCGCTGTCGGGCGGCGAGCAGCAACGGGTGGCCATCGCCCGAGCCCTGGCCTACCAGCCGCGTCTGATTCTCGCCGACGAGCCCACCGGCAATTTGGATGCGGATCTTGCCGGAGAGCTGCTGAGCTTGCTCTGCGACATCAACTACCAGGGCGCCACGGTTTTGGTCGCTACCCACGATCACAGCCTTCTCGAGTCCATCCCGGCGCGAACCCTGATCCTCCACCGCGGGGGTGTCCATTTCGACGGGATGTGGCCGCCGTGATCCGGCACGCCCTGGCCGAAGGGTGGCTGCTGCTCCGGCAGCGCCTGGTGATCAGTCTCGGGCTGGCCCTGGCGTTGGCGATTCCGGTGTGTCTGGCCGGTGTGACATTGTCGGTGATGCGGTGGCTGGAACCGGTCGTTGGATTGGCGGACGAGGCGAATACCGTTGCCGTGCTGCTCCACCCGCACATGGACACCGAGCAGCGTCGCGATTGGCTCCGATCGCAGGCGGAGTCCCACCCCGATTGGCGGCTCGAGACGGTCTCGCCGGAGGAGCTGGCAGACCGGCTGATCCACTGGTTTCCCTACCTGACCGATCTGTTGGAGGATGATGGGGTCACCATGCTGCCGCCGCTGGTGGAGATCACCGCACCCGATCCCGAGTCGGTGTCGGTGTTGGCATCAAGCCCGGCGGTGATCGCGGTGGGACCGAGGATTCCCATCCGGCGGGTTCTCGGTTTGGCCGCAAGGGGTCTGGGTCTGGTTCTGGCCGCGACCAGCGTGGTCCTGCTGTTGTCCGCCGCACTGCTGGCCGGTGTGTGGGTCCATTTGGAGCTCTATCGCCACGCCGACGAAATCACCATCATGCGGCTGGTTGGCGCCACCGAAGCCACCCTCCAGGCACCTTTCCTGGTGGCCACCGCGGCGCCCGGCATCGTGGCCGGGGCGCTATCGGTGGTGGGAACGATCATGATCACGAAGGGACTGTCGGGGATCGCCGGGGCGCTCGCGCTGCCGGAAATCACGGTGAGCCCCCTCATCCTTGCAGCACAGTTTTTGGTCGGTCTCCTGCTGCCGTTGACGGCGGCCATGATCACCCTGGCCCGCCACGCCGTGGTCGAGCTCGACGGATAGTCTCGGGTTCCGAATTCCGAATTGTCCCCCACCCACCCGGATCGAGAGGGCGCGATGATCGGGCGTGCCGTCTTTCACAATGTTGGGACCCCAGAGTGCTGGGCAACCCAATTGATTGGTCCCAACATTGTAAAAGGGGGCAACCTCGGGGAGCGCCATGGGGAGATGGGCGCGGTGAAATCAGAGAGTCGAAGGAAATGCGAGGCCGGTGCCAGGCACCGTCATGCGGTGCCCGAATGCGAGGGTCGCAACCGGCAGTCTTCGGCAGCGGCCGGGACAGGGGCAGATGGCAGCATCGGTGATCAGCGCCCGGGATCCGGATCAATCCCAGCTGATTCACGGACGCGGCCCCTGATCGCTGTAGGAGACGCGAACTGCTGCCCCTGTATTCGGTAACGGGAAAGGGCTCTGGGGAGGTTGGGTCGGGCCGTCCACCACCAACCCCCCACCGGCCGGGTGGGGGATTTCATTGCCCCATAGCCTCATAGCCCCATCGCCCGCGGCCGCAGGCCGCGAGCAACAAAAAACGGCGCCCATGAGGGCGCCGCTCGTGACTGGTCGTCGTGTTCTTGTGCGAGCTAGAGGGCTTTCTTGAGTTCCTCCAGCTGTTTGCGCAGCTCGTTGGCCTCGTCCACCTCACCGATCGCCTCGAGCTCCTGGATCTGCAGCTCGAGACCCTTCAGCTTGCGCTCGAAATCGGCCCGTTCGGCGTCGGCGGCCTTGTTGTCCTGTTGCATCTCGCTCTTCTTCAACATCTCGGCCTTCTTTGCCGAGTTGCCGGCCGCCTCGTAGGACTGGGCCGCCTTTGCATAGTCCTTCTTCTTGTCGTAGGTGTAGCCCATCTGGTTATGGATCTGGGTCCGCAACTTACCCGAAGGGCCCATCTTGAGGGCGGTCTGGAGATCGCTAATCGCGGTGTTCAGTTGGTTCATTGAAGTGTGGCACTGACCGAGGTAGTAGTAGACCAGAGCGTTCTGGGACTGATCGGCCTTGGCCTGATCGAACCACCCAACGGCCTTCGGGTAGTTCCCGGCACCGAGGTAGGCCTCTCCGGCGAGCAGCTTGTGGTCGAAGGTCGGGCTGTTGACGGCGAGCTTCTCCGCCACCTGGGCGGTCTGGCTGTAGTACTGGTCCTTCTGCGCGGCGGACGCCCGACGAGCCGACGCGATTCCCGCCTTGACCGCATTGCTGCCTGCGGCCGTTTCCTTCGGATTGAGGTCGTAGGCCTTCTTGAAGGCGGCAAAGGCAGCCGGATCGTTGCCGTTGGCGTTTTCCGCAACCCCCAGTGCCTGGTAGAGACGGGCGTTCGAGGAGTCACTCTTGATCTGGGTGTTGAGCACCTGGATGGCTTCGCCGTTGCGGTTTGTCTTGGTAGCCGCCTGCGAAAAGAGCAACGCGTAATTCGAGCGGTGCTTGGCGTCCATGGATGCGATGTTGACGCCCTTCAGCGTGGTGTAGGCCTCCTGATACTGACCTGCCTGCAGCAACCCCTGTCCGAGACCCACCTTGTACGACGCGTTCTCCGGATCGAGTTCGATAGCCTTGCGGAGGCTGGCGAGCGCGGGGCTCAAGTTACCCGCGGAACGTTGGCTGAGGCCGAGCATGTAATATCCGCCGGCGTAGTCCGGGTTTGTCTTGGTGACGTCTTCGAACTCCTTGACCGCCGTGGCGTAGTCGCGCTTGTTGTAGGCTTCGAGACCGGCGTTCCACTCGGCCATGGCAGGAAGGGCCACGGCAAATGCGAGCAGCAGGGCGATCGAGCCTGCGGGCCACGGTTTGAAAGCGTTGAACATGATCAAGGGCCTCCTAATTGGCTTACGAAGCGAAACGTCTATTGGTTTGTGCTCCCGGTGGTCGTTTATTGCAGATTGAACCGCACGGTCAGGATGTAGAGCACCTCCACCGGCTTCCCGTTGAGCGTCGAAGCTTCGAACTTCCACTTCTTCACCGCGTCGGAAGCCGACTCGGTGAGTCCCAGTGGAAGCCCACGTAAGACCTTGACGGTCTTGACGGCACCGTCCTTGCCGATGACGCACTCAAGCACGACAACGCCTTGGATTCGCGCCCGCCGTGCCGCCTCGGGGTAGAGCGGGTTGGGCCCGCTGAGTTTCACCGGCTCGGTGATCTTCCCACCGACGACGAAGCGGATCGGTCCTTCTGGCTCGGGCGGCGGCGGAGCATCAGGCACGCCGAGAATGAGGTTGTCATCCGGCACGAAGTCGATGTCCTCTTCAGGTTCCTCGTCGCGGATTGGCTCGGGCTCGTCCGGGGTTGGATCAGGAATTGGAACCTTCTTGCTCTGGGGCTTCGGGATCTGTTGGTCCTGCCGCGGAGGAGGTTGCTTGAACTTCACCTGCTTGACCACGTAGATCTTGGCCTTGGTCTGCTGGGCGTCCCGGACCGCTCCGGCGAAGGAGGGCCAGGTGACGGCGAAGATCCCGATGTGAAGGATTGCGGCGAGGATGAAGGCGATGCGGCCGAAGTTCTTATCCTGCGCCTCTTCCTGAGCGATGATCTCGATGACCGTCGGCGGCAGCTTGGGCTCGTTGGTCTGTCCCGATTTCTTGGATTTCTGAGCGTCGCTCATGATCCCCCTCCCGCTACTGGCCGATGCCCAGCATGGTCCAGATGTTCTCGATCTCACGTTGGGTCGGAATCGAGATGGTATCGATCTTCATGCCGATCTTGGCCTCTGATTGCCGGAGCTCATCGAAGACTGCAATCATGTTGCCATAGGGCGCCGACGGGTCGGTTCGCAGGATCACCGGCTTTTCCGGGTTCTGCTTGAGTTTCTCGGCGATGTACGGCAGCAGACCCTCGATGGGCATCTGCTCTCCATCCACCTGAATGTTTGGCGGACCGTCCACCGGACCGGGCTGCACATAGACGTCGATGGAGTCTTCCTGTTTGATCTCCGGTGGCGTGGTGGAGTCCTCTGGCAGGGCGAAGTCGAGGCCTCGTGTGGCCGAGAACGCCGATGTGATCATGAAGAAGATGATCAGCAGAAACGAGATGTCGGCCATGGATCCGGTGAAGATCTCGGACTCGACCTTTTTCTTGGCGATGTTCATATCGACCCCCGTTCTACTCGATCGTCTTCTGGTCCGACAGCAGGTAGATGTACTTGACTTTGGACTGCTTGAGCGCGTCCAGAACCGCGTCGAAACGCTCGTACGGGACTTCCTCGTCGGCTTTGACGATGAATGCCTTGTTTGGATCCCTTGCCACCTCGGTGGATGCGAAGGTGACCACCTCTTCATCGGTGCTCACCGGCAGTGACATTTCCTCACCGGTGGAAACCCGGATCAGAAAGCCCTCGCTCCTCGGCGAGATGGAGATGACCGCCGGTTTGTCCTCCTCTGGGATCTTGACGCGCACGGTGCTGTCGGGCAGCTCCATCCGGGTCCTGTCCACCTCCACCTTGTAGGTGATGACGAAAAAGACGATCAGCAGGAAGACGATGTCCGCCATCGAAGCTGTGAAGATCTTGGCGGATGTCTCTCGATCTCTTCCGCGAATGAGTGCCATCGCGGACTCCCTTCTCAGGCGGCGGGCCCGGTGCCCCCGGTCTTTGTGTCCATCTCGATAAAGGTCTCCATAAGCATGTTGCTCGCGGTCTCGATGTCACGAACGAAGCGGGTGACCTTGGTGGTGAAGAAGTTGTACGCCAGCTGTGCCGGGATCGCGATGATCAGACCCGTGGCGGTGGTGATCAGCGCCTCGGAAATACCGATCGCCACGGCGGCCGGGTTGGTGAGACCCTGTTCGGCGAGGGTCCCGAAGCTCTTGATCATCCCGGTGACGGTTCCCAGGAAGCCGAGCATAGGTGCCACGTTGGCGGTGGTCGCCAACACGCCAAGCCTCTTTTCGAGCCGGTCGAGCTCGTACAGGGCAGCGTTCTCGATGGTCTTTTCGATATCTTCCTCGTTGTGCCCGGTACCGTAGCGCAGCAGTCCGGCCTTGACGACCGAAGCCACGGGTCCGCGGTACTGCTCGCACACCTTGATCGCTTCTTTGACATCGCGGTTCACCAGCAGCGATTTGCGGATCTTGGTCAAAAACTCATTGACGTTGACCTTCGCTTTGGCAAAGACGATCATTCGCTCGATGATGCAGGCGAGTGCGATGATCGAGAAGAAGAGCAGCGGGTACATCCACATACCGCCCTGGCGAAAATAGTCGAAAGCCTGTCCAGTCACGATCTAGCCTCCTCTTGTTTAGAGTTCTGCGGCAAGAATGAGTTCCATCTTGTCCGGAAACTCATTTTCCACGAACCTGTTGGCCGACACAAGACCTAAATTCTCATACGACATCCGCCAAATGGCGGCCGGAAAACAGACCCAACTGCCATCTTGGGATGAAGGCAGGAAATCCTAACACGGGGGCTGTCAACCGTCAACGCGACCGGTTGGGGCTGGCGGTGTGGAGATGGGTGAGGCCGACGGCTATGGCGTCGGCGGCATCTTGGGCGGGTTCGTGCTGGAGGTTCAGGAGCCGCGTCACCATAAAGACGATCTGGTGTTTTTCCGCCCGCCCATGACCGACGATGGCGGACTTGACCTCGGCCGGGGTGTAGGAGTGGGTGTCGATCTCGAGGCTGCCAAGGGCGGCGAGCAGGACACCGCGACTCTCCGCCAGGGCGAGCCCCGACCTCGGGTTGCGGCCCGAGAACGACGACTCCACAGCTGCGCAATCGGGCCTGAGCCGTTCCAACGTGGCGACGAAGCGTCGTTCGAGATCGGCGAGACGCGGAGCGCGACCGGTGCCCTTGGACCGGACGACACCGCACTCCTCGAGTTGGTATCGATTGCCGCTCGCGACAATCAGCGCCCAGCCGGTGGCCGATGATCCCGGATCGACCCCGAGAACGCGGAGTGGAGCGGGTGGCGCATCGGTCCGGGTCGTGCGATCGCTCAGAAGCTGGCCATCGTTTCGTCGTCGATGTCGAAATTTGCCCACACGTTCTGGACGTCGTCGTGGTCGTCAAAGGCCTCCATCAAACGCAGCATCTGCTGGGCGGGCTTGCCCTCGAGCTGGGTGGTGGATGAGGGATCCATGGAAAACTCGGCATTATCAACGGCAACCCCTTGCTCCTCCAGTGCGTCCCGGACCCGATGGAGGTCATCGGGTGCTGTGGTGATCTGAAAAAAGTCTGGGTCGTCGGTGTCCAGATCTTCGGCTCCAGCCTCCAGCGCGACCTCCATCATCGTGTCCTCATCGAGGTCGTCCGAGCGAGCCACCAGGATGGTCCCTTTGCGGGTGAACAGCCAGGACACACAGCCGTTCTCACCCAGATTCCCGCCATGCTTGGAGAACAGATGCCGGATTTCCGGCGTGGTTCGATTGCGGTTGTCGGTGAGAATTTCGAGCATCACCGCCACGCCGCCCGGGCCGTACCCTTCAAAAGACATCTCCTCGTAGCTGGTTCCCGGGAGCTCGCCGGTGCCCCGTTGGAGGGCACGTTTGATGTTGTCGGCTGGCATGTTGGCCGTCTTGGCGGCGGCGACGGCCGCTCGAAGCCTGGGGTTGGCGTCGGGATCGCCGCCACCTTCACGAGCCGATACCGTGATCTCACGAATGACCTTGGTGAACAGCTTGCCCCGTTTGGCGTCCGCCCTACCCTTCTTGTGCTTGATGGTGCTCCATTTGCTGTGGCCGGACATGGGGCTCCCTTCTCCAACGAGTGGTCCGCGGCATAAGCTCCAGTATTATAACTGTCGAACGGTGGTACCTCCAGGCGTGCGGTTGTTGACTTTGTGAAGGGCTCACACATAATGAATTCGAGGCTTTCACGGGTGTCACGTCAAGCGAGAAAGGCTTCATGAGCATCAATATTCTTCTGGTCGAGTGTGATCAAGGGCGCGCCGAAAGCGTCCTCGACGCGCTGATGTCATCGGACCACGAGGTTGAGGTCGCGGAGGATCTGAACGGCGCGGTGGAGATCTGCGCCCATTTCGAACCGCGAGTGGTCATGATTGCGGACGACCTCCCGGGAGTCAGCGTCGAGGACGCCATCACCCAGCTGCGGGCCCGTGCGGGACTGCGGGTCACGCCGTTCCTGGTTCTCGGCGAGGGCGATGGGGAAGAGGCGACCCAGGCCGAAGCCGCTCAGGTGGGCGCCCAGGCCATCATCAGCCGGGGCATATTGGGAGATCTCCTCGGGGAACGGTTGGACGAACTGCTCAGTCAGGATCCGGGTGCGGCGGCCACTCAAGCCATCCCCCAGGAAACCCTCGACGCGCTTCGAAGGAGCGCCGAGAAGGAGGGCACGGCTCTGACCTCCGATGATCTCTTTGGCGACATTCTGTCCGATGTCGAGGGCGGGGGTGAGGAGCCGACGCCGGCCGAAACCGCCGCGCCCAAAGCCAAGACACCGGAACCTGCAGCGGCTTCACAACCGGCCGACAGGGGTGTGGACGAGGCCTTGGCGGACGTGTTCAAAACCGACGACGCGCCGCAGAAGCGACCGTCCGCCGCGGTGGAACGAGACGTTGACGCCATGTTGTCCGAGACCCTCGCCGGCCTCGACATCGAGTTGGCGGGCGCCGCATCGGCGGCCCCATCGAAGGGCCGACCTGAGGCAGCCGAGGAATCCCCCGTCGCGGAACCGGACATCGAGGAGCACGAGGTCGACGAACCCGAATTCGACGAGGACGTGGCGGTGGAGCCGGATGCCGGCCCGCCGGCCGGAATCAGATTCGGCCAATACGTGCTCGAAGAGCGGATTGCCACCGGTGGCATGGCCGAGGTTTATCGCGCCCGGATGATGGGTGTCGAAGGTTTCCAGAAGACGGTCGCCATCAAGAGAATCCTCGCCGACCAAGCAGACAACGATGAGTTCGTCACGATGTTCATCGATGAGGCCAAGCTGGCGGCTCAGCTCAAGCACGGAAATATCGTCGACATCTACGATCTGGGCAAAATCGACAATTCCTTCTACATCGCCATGGAATACGTGGAGGGACTCGACCTCCGATCCATCCTCGAGCGGGCCCGGGAGGCTGGAAGCACCGTACCGGTGCCCCTTGCCCTTCACGTCACCGCCCTGTTGGCCGGCGCCCTCGACCACGCCCACAACACCACCGATTTCGAAGATCGGGATCTGGGGTTGGTCCACCGAGACGTGTCACCACCCAACGTGCTGATCTCCTCGGATGGCGATGTCAAACTGTGCGATTTCGGTATCGCCAAAGCACTGTCCAAGGCCGCACAGACCCGCGACGGTCTGCTCAAGGGCAAGCTCAAGTATATGTCTCCGGAGCAGGGCTCCGGGGGTGAGGTGGACCACCGGTCCGACATTTTCTCGCTCGGCCTTGTACTGTACGAGATGTTGACCGGTCAAAAGGTCTTCGACGGAAGCTCGGAGGCCGAGATTCTGGAACAGGTGCGGGATCCCAAGGTCGCCGCGCCGTCGGAGCTCAACCCGGAGGTGCCGCCCGACGTGGACCGGATCGTCCTGAAGGCCCTCGACCCCGACCCGGAATCGCGCTACCAGTCGGCGGCCGACTTCGAACACGATCTGGAGGAGGCGTTGCGTGCCCACGGTTGGGCACCGGATATCGATGCTTTGGCGGCCTTCGTCGCCGATCCATCGTCGGTGATCGAGGTGGCTGCTGCGGTGTCCGTCGAAGACATTTCTCGCGAGCCACCCGAACCACCCGAACCCCCGGAACCCCTCGAACCCATAGTGGTGCCGGAACCGGAGGACGAACCGGCCGCCGCTGCGTCGGTTCCACTGCTCGAGGAGGCCCCCGAGCTGCCCGAGCTCTACGGGTTCGAAGAGACCGAGAAGAAGAAAATACCCATCTGGCTGCTGCTGGCGGCTGCCGCCGTGGTGGTTGCAGCCATCGTGGCCTTCTTTATGCTCCGCGGAGGCGGTGACGGCGCGGCGGAACCCACGCCGGTGCCGGTGATCGCGGTCCCACCCACCGAGACACCCACCCCGACAGAGGTGCCGACGCCGGTACCTCCCACCGAAACGCCGCGGCCGCCCACGGCGACGGCCACCGAGACGGAGACGCCCACGCCAACCGAGACGCCCACCTGGACACCGGTACCGCCGACCGGGACGCCGGTGCCTCCCACCGCCACGCCGCGTCCTCCGACGCCGACCTTCACACCGTCGCTCCGTGAAGGCGACCTGGTTGCCTTGGGCCCGGGGGTTTCGCGACCGGTTCTGTTGGACAGTGTCGACCCGGAGTACCCGAAGGTGGCCGACCGATTGAATCAGGGCGGAACCGTAGAGGCCGAGGTGCTTGTGGGACCGGACGGTTCGGTGGAGAACGTCAGAATCATCAACGTATCGCCACCGGACATGGGCTTCGAGAAGTCTGCGGAAGCGGCGATCCGACAGTGGCGGTACAAGCCGGCGACCAAAGACGGCATACGAGTTCGAACCTGGATTAGGGTACCCCCGATCCAGTATCATCGTTGAGATATTGTGGAGGAAAGAATGACGACGCTTTCTGATTCCCAAAAGAAGTTCTACGAGGAAGCGCTGACGCAGACGAAGGCGGAGATCGAGGAGCTCGAAGGACAGATCCAAGAAGAGCTCGCCAAGGTCAAACAGAAGATCGCAGATCTCCAGTCCGGACAGAAAGCAGCTCGTCAGATGTACGATGCTGCGTGCCAGCGTCTCGGTATTCCCAACGACCTCGAGGAAGAGAGCTCCTCGAGCTGACGCCCTGCCGTCCGGGAGCGAGTCTCCCGGTGAGTTCGGGAGAGATTCGCGGACGGCGTGGGTCGGCCAGGCCCCGCTGCGTTGTACGTGATCGAGGCGGCTGGCCGGTGACCCGGCGAGGAGCATTGCATGGCACAAGGTGGAGTTCCCCAGGGCCTCTGGATCAAGTGCGACTCGTGTCGCGAGATCCTGTATCACCGAGAGATCTCGGACAATTTCGAGGTTTGTCCGCGGTGCGACCACCATTTTCGGATCTCTGGCAAAACCCGGCTGGAGATGCTCTTCGACAATGGCCGTTACAAGATCCTCTTCCCCAAGGTTCGCTCCACCGATCCCCTTGATTTTGTCGACTCGAAAGCCTATGCCGAGCGTCTCCAGATCTACAGCAAGCGGTTCGGGAATTCCGATGCGCTGGTGGTGGGCCAGGGAGAGATCGAGAAGAAGGGCGCGATTGTGGCGGCCATGGAGTACGGCTTCATGGGCGGATCCATGGGATCGGCGGTGGGTGAGAAGTTTGCGCGAGCCATCGAGCGCTGCCTCGAACGACGCCTGCCGTTGGTTTCGGTGGCGTGCTCCGGCGGTGCGCGGATGCAGGAAGGGATCCTGTCGCTGATGCAGATGGCGAAGATCTCGGCGGGTCTCGGTCGGATGCGGGAGAAGGGGGTGCCCTATCTGTCGGTGCTCACCGATCCGACCACCGGCGGCGTGACCGCCAGCTTCGCCATGCTCGGAGACGTCAACATCGCCGAACCGAACGCTCTGATCGGGTTCGCAGGACCGCGGGTCATCGAGCAGACGATTCGACAGACGCTGCCGGAAGGATTCCAGAGGTCCGAGTTCCTGCTCGAGCACGGGATGGTCGACATGGTTGTTCCCCGCGGGGAACTCAGGGAGACCGTGGCCCGATGCATCAGCTTCTTCCGGCGAGCCTGAGGCGTCGTCGTCCGGGGCGGATTCGACCGCGGCTGGACGGACTGCTCGATGCACTGTCCGAACTCGGCGATCCCCAGCTCGATTTTCCATCCATACTGATCGTGGGCACCAACGGCAAGGGCTCCACCGCAGCCATGGTGGAGGCCATTCTGGCTGCCCACGGACTCACCGTCGGGCTGTATACCTCTCCCCACCTGGTTCGGGTCGAGGAGCGCATCCGGATCGGTGGCGAACCCATATCCGGCGATGGGCTCGAGACCTCCCTCCAGACCTTGGAGAAATTCGACGACCTGACCTTCTTCGAGACCGTGACCGCAGCGGCCATGTTGTCTTTCGGTGCAGCGCGAGTCGATGGTGTGGTGCTCGAAGCCGGTATGGGCGGCCGGTGGGATGCCACCAGGGTCGCCCGAAGTGCCATCGCCGGTCTCACCAACGTAGGGTCGGACCACTCGGGATGGCTTGGAGAGCTTCTCTCCGAACGGGCGGCGGACAAGGGAGCCGCGTTGATGGCGGCGGACCGAAGGGTGATCGGTGCCGATGTGTCGCCCGAGCTCGTGACCCATTTGGGACCGGGCCCATTCCAGTCAGCCAACGAGCTGGTGACCGTCGAGCAGGTGGACCGGTCCGTCGTGCGTTTAGCGTGGGACGACGAGTATGTGGATGTGGCCATGCCCTTTCTGGGTGAACACCAGCTCGCCAACCTGCAGCTGGCGGTGGCGCTGGCGCGAATTGCCGTTTCCGAGGGTTGGACCGAGAACCTCCGACCCGAGGCCGTGGCCGACGGTCTCGAACGGGTGCGTTGGCCGGGGCGGCTGACGACCCACCGGATCGCCGACCGCCGGGTGCTCCTGGATTGCGCCCACAATGCCGAGGGCGCCGCTGCGCTGGCCCGCCACTTGGAGCATCGTCCGATCCTCTACCACCTGTTGTTCTCCTGTCTCGACGACAAACCCGTGGAGCGCATGGCCGAGGAGCTGCGTCCGCAGGTGGGGAATATCGTCGTCTTCCAGCTTGACGACGACCGGGCCATGCCCCTGGAGCGGTTGACGGCGGCTTTCCCGGAGGCCGGGGTGGCACCCTCTATGATCGAAGGGCTGCGGGCCCTTCCCGACCCGGTGGTGGCGGCTGGCAGCATCCGCGTCGTGGGAGGGTTGTTGGCCCTCGCCGAGGAGGAGGTCACGGAATGACCGAGTCATTGATCAGAGGACGGGCGGAGCTCGCTGCCGATGAAGAGCGCCGGCTGTCCCTGTGCGCCACGCGCTCCGCCGAAGCCACCCGTCGTCGGCCCGGCGGCGGCGACGGCGAGATGCGGCTCGCCTTCCAACGAGACCGCGACCGAATTCTCCACTCGCGGGCATTCCGCCGACTCAAACACAAGACCCAGGTCTTTGTGCCACACGTGGCGGACCACCCCCGGACCCGACTCACCCATACCCTGGAGGTGGGTCAGTTGGGCCGCACCATCGCCCGTGCGCTGGGCCTCAACGAGGATCTGGTGGAGGCCGTCGCCATGGCCCACGATGTGGGTCACACCGCCTTTGGTCACACCGGCGAGAAGGTTCTGGATGAGATCCTCAGCGGCCGAAATCGCGAGCTGGAACTGCCGGTCGAGATCACCACTGAAGTTGGCGCATTCAAACACAACTACCAGTCCCTGCGAGTGGTTGATCTTCTCGAACACCGCTACTCGGATCCGGGTCTCAACCTAACCGACCAGGTCCGGGAGGGTATCCTCAAACACACGAGGTGGAAGGTCCGTTTCCCCTTCCCCTTGCGGGACTCGGAGGGCCTCGTGCTGGATAAGGCCTGCCACCTCGAGGGCCAGGCGGTGGCTGCGGCCGACGAGATTGCGCAGCAGACCCACGATCTCGAGGACGGCCTGCGCGCCGGCCTGGTGCGGCTGGAGCGGGTGGAGGAGCTCGAGGTGTCCCACCGGATCATGGACGAGCTGGGCGAGGTCTACTCGTCGGAGGGGCGGGCCTGGCTGCGCCAGAATCTCCTCATCCGGGGTCTGATCCGCCTCTTTGTCCAGGATGTGGTCGTGAGTTCCGCCGATCGGATCGAGCGTTTCTGCTCGCGCAACCGAATCGCTGATCACGACGGTTGGCGGGACCACGCCCGGGACGTCTCACAGACCACCATCTGGTTTTCGCCGGAGGTCGAGCGGCTTTTCGACGAGATCAAGGCCTTCATCTACCGGGGCATCATCAACCACTCCACCGTTAACCGGCAGGACTGGCGGGCGCGGAAGGTCGTGACCGCGCTCTATCGGGCATTCTGGCTCAACCCGCTCAACCTCCCCAACTACGTGCTGATGCGGGCGAGGGACGAGCTGGGCTTTCCCTACCTTCGCGACATTCCCATTGCGGCGGTTGCGGACGAGGTGGCCAGCCGATACCATGCCAACCCCGGGTTTGCCCGCCTGGTGGCCGACCACATCGCGGGCATGAGCGACAGATTCGCCCTGGAGGAGTACCGGTCCCTGGAGCTGCCCACGACGGGCCAGATCTTCTGAGGAGGCTAGATGATCGTTCTGGCATCAGACCACGCAGCCATCGACCTCAAGGCGGATATCGTTCGACTCCTTGAAGCGATGAGCGAACCGTACCGTGACCTCGGGCCGTCGGAGGACAGCTCGGTGGACTATCCGGACTTCGCCCATCTGTTGGTGGAAGAGGTTCTCGGCGGCCGCGCGTCAAGCGGCATTCTCATCTGCGGCACCGGGATCGGGATGAGCATGGCGGCCAACCGCCACCCCGGCATCCGGGCCGCCCTGTGCCACGACGCATACACCGCCGAGATGGCGCGGAGCCACAACGATGCCAACGTGCTCTGCCTGGGCGCCAGGGTGCTGGGCGGGGGGGTGGCCGCACAGATTGTCGAAGTCTTCCTGGCGACGCCCTTCGAAGGCGGCCGACACCAACGCCGGGTCGCAAAGATCGAACCGGGTCGAGTTTGAAGCGGGAGGGATCATGAGCCAAAGCCTGAAGCAGCAGTTCTTCGACATCCACAACCAACTGGTTGAGAGTTCGGACCCGGCCGTGGCCCGGGCGCTCGAGGATGAGCGGCGCCGTCAAAACGAGGGTATCGAGCTGATTGCTTCGGAGAACTTCGTGACCCCGGCGGTGATGGCGGCCATGGGATCGGTGATGACCAACAAGTATGCGGAGGGCTACCCCGGCCGCCGCTATTACGGCGGCTGCCAGTATGTGGATGTGGCCGAGGATCTGGCCCGCGACCGGGCCAAGGAGCTCTTCGGTGCCGACCACGCCAATGTCCAACCCCACTCGGGCGCGCAGGCGAACATGGGGGTCTATCTGGCCGTGATGAATCCCGGCGACACCATGCTCGGCATGGATCTCACCCACGGCGGTCACCTCACCCACGGCCACCCGCTCAACTATTCCGGCAAGGAGTTCGATGTGGTGGCCTACGGGGTCCACAGGGAGACCGAGACCATCGACTACGAACGACTGCGGGTGCTCGCCCTCGAGCACCACCCCAAGCTCATCGTCTGCGGCGCGTCGGCTTACCCGAGGATCATCGATTTCGAGCGGTTGCGCGCCATCGCCGACGAGGCCGGCGCGCTGATCATGGCCGACATCGCCCACATCGCGGGTCTGGTGGTCGCCGGACTCCACCCGTCGCCGGTGCCCCACTGTCATTTCGTCACCTCCACCACGCACAAGACCCTGCGCGGGCCGCGCGGCGGCATCGTGCTGTGCACCGAGGAGTGGGCCGAGGCCGTGGACAAGGCGGTCTTCCCGGGGGTCCAGGGCGGGCCCTTGATGCACGTCATCGCGGCCAAGGCGGTGGCCTTTGCCGAGGCCATGCAACCCGAGTGGAAGGACTACCAGAAAAGAGTTGTGAAGAATTCGGCGACCATGTGCCAGGCCATGGCCGACCGTGGTTGGCGGATCGTCTCCGGCGGCACCGACAACCACCTCTTCCTGATCGACCTGGGGACGGACTTCATTTCGGGTAAGAAGGCCGAGCGCTGGCTCGGACTGGCCGACATCACGGTCAACAAGAACACCGTGCCCTTCGACACCCGCAAGCCCTACATCGCCTCGGGGCTGCGGATCGGAACACCGGCGGTGACCACGCGCGGAATGGGCCCGGATGAGATGGTCAAGATCGCCGAATTCATGGATCGTGCGCTGCGTCTCGACGAGGACAAGGAGGACGACGCAAAGATGGCCGCCTTCCGGGCGGGGATGGAGGAGATCAAGGCCGAGGTCCACGAGCTGACGGCCAGGTTTCCGCTGTACTGAGCCCCCGCTCACCCATCCCCATGCCCAGACGGCGCGTGCGGCGGAGGTGCCTGGCAGCCCGATTCGCCGAGGTCGACAAAGAGATCCCTCGTGAAGGCGAATCGGCGCGCCTGGCAGCCTCACGGGACGCGCGATGAGACCCCGGGCGCGACGAAGGTCCCGCGCGCTGATGCTGCGGCCGAGTCCAGAAATGCAGGCGGGACGCCCGCGCCACAATCCCCGCGCGTTCGCTTCGATACACTGATTTCGACGCGCCCATTTCCCAACTGCGCTCCCCGAGGTAGCCCCTGACATCCTTTGCGGGACCCGCCGGCCGCGGACCCTCCGTGACCCAGGGCCCGACAAGCCTGTACCTGGCACGCCCGATCATCGCGCCCCTCACGTCCGGGTGGGCGGGTGGGAACGTTTAACGTGTAACTTCCAACTTGAAGGTGCCCGGAGTGGCACGCCCGCCCATTGTGCCTCCTTCCGCTCCGGGTGGGTGGGGGTCTCGGATCTTGTATCGCGCATCTGGGTGGGCCGGGGTTGCTCCTTGCGGCCCACGGCGACGCTGAGATACCCATCCGGCCATGGGAGCGGGTACACTTCCCTGACCGACTGACACCGGAGGACGATCATGATCGGATACGTGACCCTCGGAACCAACGATCTCGGGCGCGCCGCAGCCTTCTACGACGAGCTGTTGGAGGAGTTGGGTGCCGGCAGATTCATGGAAGAAGAGACCTTTGTTGCCTGGGCGGTGGCGCCCGACCAACCGGCGCTGTCGGTGACCAGGCCGTTTGATGGCAAGCCCGCAACTGTGGGCAATGGCGTCATGGTCGCATTGGCCGTGCAGAATCCCGACCAAGTGCATGCCCTCCACGCCAAGGCCATGGAGCTCGGCGGCACCGACGAGGGGGGCCCCGGACCACGGGGTGACAGCGGTTTCTACGCGGCCTATTTCCGCGACCTCGACGGCAACAAACTCAGCGCCTTCTGCATGACCTGAGGGGCCATGTCGCCAAAGGTTGTGCTCAATACCGATCGACTGGTCCTCCGCGAGCTGGAGTTTGGCGACGCTGATTTCATCCTCGAGTTGCTCAACGACCCGTCATTTTTGAGGTTCATCGGTGACAAAAATGTGCGGACGGTGGAGGAGGCCCGCGAGCATCTCAGGACAGGACCCATGGACAGTTATGGACGTCACGGCTTCGGGATGTGGGCGGTGGAGCCCCTCGGTGGAGGTCGGCCCATGGGAATCTGTGGGCTCGTCAAGCGGGATTGGTTGGATGATGTGGATGTGGGCTTTGCCTTCTTGCCACGGTACTGGTCCAACGGTTATGGCTTCGAGTCGGCGTCGGCGGTGCTGGTCCACGCTCGGGATGTGGTGGGTCTGGAGCGGGTCGTGGCGATCACGGCGCACGACAACGCGGCGTCCATTGGCCTGCTCGAAAAACTCGGTTTTTCCCGCGAGGGGGTGGTGGAGTTCCCCGACGACGGGGAGGAGGTTTCGCTTTTTGCTGCCGTCCTCGGATCATCGTCGGGGCACCGAGCCCATGGCGATCGCCGGGTTGCGGAGACGACCACCGAAGGTGGGATGATCTGTCCGTGCTGCTCCGGGGAAATGGTCCAGGAAACGCACCGTGGGGTGGTTCTGGATCTGTGCACCGGATGTCACGGTGTCTGGTTTGACCGGGGCGAGCTCGAGGCTCACAACTCGGGTCGGGGCCCCACCGCCCTGTCGGAGGTCGGTGGTCTCGACCGTGGGTTTGAACCAACCGGAGAATCGACCCACGTCAAGTGTCCGCGTTGCGAGGGAGACATTCTGCGCACCGGCACCGTCGGCAGGTATTGCGTGATGCGGTGCACGATGTGTGGTGGTCTGTTGCTGCCCTGGCCCGATTCGAACGGGGGAGGTTCTCCAACGCGCCGCGTGATTCAAGCCTCCCTGCATGCCCTGGGCGAGATCGCTTCCGCAATCCGTTCAGCGGCTGTGGTGGCGGGACGGGACAACCGACCGCGGTGAGGTGGTTGGATGAACCGACGGGGCGTCATCGCCGGCGCGCCGCGCTGGAATGCGATCATCCTCGTGCGGGGTTGCGCATCCTGACTGAGGAGACGGCCACGGTCTGTGGCGCGATCTCGGAATTGAACCTCGAGTCGATCACAGGAGGTGGGTGATGCGGTGGTCTGCGATGTGGAAAATAAACCGATGGCTTGCCGTCGGTCTGCTGTCGGGTTCGTTGGCTGGAGTGGTCACCGCTGAAGGCCCTAGCTTCGACTGCACCGGTGTGGAGTCCGGCAGCATCGAGGAGCTGATCTGTACCGATGATGAGCTGTCGGCGATGGATCGTAGCCTCGCCCACGTCTATGGCGGGGCGTCGGAGAAGGCGGTCAACGAGCATCCGCCCGTGCTCAAGGCCGAGCAGCGGGGCTGGATCAAGGGCCGTGACGACTGTTGGAAGAGCGATGATGTGCGGAGCTGCGTCGAGGATGCCTATCGCCTGAGGATCGCTGAACTCCAGGCGCTGTATCGGCTCGTGCCGCCCCGCGGTCCGGTGTTCTACCAGTGCGGCGGCCAGCCGGCCAACGAGGTGGTGGCGACGTTCTTCGATACCGATCCGCCCACGGTGATGGTGGAACGTGGCGACTCGAGCTCGCTGATGTTCCGCCAGCCGTCGGGCAGCGGGGCAAAGTACGAGGGCCGGAACGAGTCCTTTTGGGAGCATCACGGCGAGGCGACGGTGACGTGGGGCTACGACGGCCCCGAGCTCCACTGCGTCGCTGTCGGCGGCGATGGATGATGGGTTCCGCCGAGCAACGGGGCGAGCCCTCGGCGGTGGTGACCCACTCGGGCGGCTGCCACTGCGGCCGGGTGCGTTTCGAGGTTGAAGCGCCAGCCGCCATCGACGCACAGCTCTGCAACTGCTCGATTTGCTCCATGACGGCGTACCTCCACCTGATCGTCCCGAAGGGCAGATTTCGACTGATCGAAGGCGAGGACGTGGTCGAGACCTACACCTTCAACACCGGGGTGGCGCAGCACCATTTCTGTCGGGTGTGCGGCATCAAATCCTTTTACGTGCCTCGTTCTAACCCCGATGGGATCAGCGTCAACGTGCGTTGCCTCGATCCCGACACCATCGAGTCGGTGACGGTCCACCACTTCGATGGCCGCAACTGGGAGCTGCACGCGGACGAGTTGGCGCATCTTTCGGAACAAGTGAATAGTGAATAGTGGATAGGGGTGGGGCTGGAGCGTGAGAGTAGATTTCGACGAGACATTCGATCTCCCGGTGGAAGAGGTTTACGGGTACTTCAAGACCCCGGCGGACTGGCCCCGTCTGTTCGGGGCATTTGGTGAGGTCTCCGACCGTGGCGAGGGATGGTACGCCGTTCCGTTGAAGGGGTCCCCCTTTCCACTGGTGGCGAAGATCGTGGTGGATGAGCACCGCCAAATCGTGCGCTGGATTTTCGGAGGCTTCTGGCGGGGAACCGGAGAGGTGCGATTCCTCGACCAACCCGACGGGGTGAGGGTCGAGGGCTTTGAGGACATCGCGGTGCGCGGCCTCGGGTTTTTGTCGCCGGTGGTGGAACGAACACTGCTCGAGCGGCGTTTCCGAGCCGTCTGGGAGGCGGGTTGGCGCCGCCTTCGAAAGATCGAACGCCAGAAGATGTAGGCAGTAGGTAGTGATCCGCCCGATTCGGAATTAGAAAACCACGACCCGCCTCGATGAGAGATCCTCCGCCCGCACGGAGCACGAGAGTGCGCGTTGATCGGGCGTGCCACCCTCGGGCGCATTGCGAGCGCGCTCACCCGGTGCCTGGCACCGACATGAAGATGGCACCGCGAGAAGCGCGGTTGGGAGATGGGCGCGTAGAAATCAGTAAATCGAAGAGGACGCCCGTGCCCGATACCCAGCGGCAGCGACAGCGTTCAGGGACAGCGGCACAGAACAGCGATCCGGGGCAGCGACCAGCGACCGCGTTTGCCGGTACTGGAACCCCTCGAGCAACCCGGAACCGGCAACTCGGAAACGTAGTCAGCGATCCCCGAGCCAGGCCTCGAACTCCTCCACGTGCCCGGCGTTGAGGATCCGTGCGCGCGGGATGCCCGCCTTCATGGCGATGGCCGAGGCGTAGGCGTCGAACTCGAGATGGCGCACAGCGTGGGCATCCGAGGCGAGCACGAAGTCGCACCCGGACTCGCACGCCAGTCGGGCCAGTTCCCAGTCCAGATCCTGGCGGCGGGGGAAACCGTTGATCTCCACCGCCACCCCGTGGTCGGCACAGGCGGAGAAGACCAGCTCCCAGCGGGCACGGAGACCCGGTCGGTGATGGAAGTGGCGGCCACGCGGATGGGCAAGGGCGTGGACCCCGGGCGTGGCGATGGCGCGCAGCAGCCGTTCGGTCTGGTCGCGTTCGGGTTCGAACCGGCGGTGGACCGCAGCCACGATGCAGTCCACCTCGAGCCGTTCTCCGGGCGGGACATCGACGGTGCCGTCCTCGAGGACCTCGACCTCGAGGCCCTGAAGAAGGCGCATCTCGTCGCCGCTGCCGCCGTTCCATGTATCCACCCTGCGGCGTTGCAGCCGGACCCCCTCCCGATCGAGGCCCGAGGCGATGTCCAAACCGCGGGAGTGATCGGTGACTACCGCCCAGGCGGCGCCGCGGCGCCGGCAGGCACGTGCCATGGCCTCTAAGCTCGCCTTGCCGTCGGAGTCCGTGGTGTGCCAGTGGAATGTGCCGCGGATCCGCTGCGGCAGGAGGTTGGCGGGTCCGGCGTCGAGTATTCCTGGCACCTCAGAGCGGGCCAGGAAACGCTCGCGGGAGCCGCGACGGCGGGGCCTGCCGTTGTTTGACAGTCGCTGCACGGCGGCCTCGAGAGCGCCCTCACCGGGACACGCCACGAGTTGGGATATCAGTGGCTTGAGCCACGGTGGTGAGCACTCGAGGGCTGCTCGCCCGCCCTGCCCCGACGTGTCGAAGGCGGCGTAACCCGCCCGCAGCAGCGCCACCCTGCGGTCGCCCGGCTGCTCGGTCTCCGACAGCGCGAAGAGGGCTTCGGCCAGGGCTCCATTGGTTGGAACCCGGGTTTTAACCCTCGTCGTGGTGAGCCTCTTCATCGTCATCCTGGAGGGAGAACTCCCAACCGCAGTACTTTCCTTCCGGAGCGTCGGGTGGGCAGTGCAGGCAACGGGTGCGGATCCGCGGATCCACCGTCGCGGCGAAGGTGGTGAACTCGATGATGCCC
Organism: uncultured Holophagae bacterium; assembly: GCA_963797055.1. GTDB lineage: Bacteria > Acidobacteriota > Thermoanaerobaculia > Thermoanaerobaculales > Sulfomarinibacteraceae > FEB-10. The sequence continues at coordinate 164,631 of CAWCOD010000009.1, read as the reverse complement.
ACACTCTTGCAAGGAAAATCGGCGAGCCCCTTGCGGCGGCGGGTCTCCTGAACCCGGCAGACGTCCATAAAGAACCTGAGCCTGGTGCGATCCTCGGACCACTCCACATGCTGCTGGTTGATCACCGCGTACATCCGCAGCGACAGGGCGCGCTCGAGCGCCTCGAGACCACCGCCAGACTCGATTCCGAAGCCCTTCACGATCCTGACGGGCCTCGGCTGCGGCAAACCGGCGCCAGGCCTCCTCATCGAGGCGAATCGCCTCGTCGAGCCCGTGGCTCTCCTCGGCGGCGAGGAACCAACATCCGTCGTGAGCAAGCCAGTTCTTGGCGAACATCTGAAGGGCGAGATACAGCCCCTCTCGGTCCATCTCGAGATAGGGGTTCATGGTCCTCCCATTAGCGGCCAGTTGCCGCGGCACCGAGCGTAGCACTGCTCAAATAGGGACGTCCTGTTGGCGGTGGGCGGTCAGTCCGTTACCGGCGGACCCACCAGCTCCCGCCAGCTGTCCGAGTCCTCGTCGTAGGCCTGGACATGGCCGGTATGGAGATCGTAGAGCCACCCGTGAACCGAAAGACTGCCCGCATCTTCGGCGGCCGCTACACAGGGATAGGAGCGCAGGTTGACGCACTGCATCAGGATGTTGGTTTTGATGGTTTCGAGGTACTGTTCGCTCTCGGCCACACCTGCCTCCAGGACCCGATCCCGTGCGGGCCGAGCGTATTCGAGCCATGCGGCGATATTGGGCTGGTCTTTTGAGCTCGGCGGCGACTCGAGCGCCTTGATACCGCCGCACTCGGTGTGGCCGCAGACCACGACGTGGCTGACGCCGAGGTGGATCACGGCGTACTCGATGGCCGCCCCGGTGGCGCAGGCGTGATCATCCGCCGGGGGCACCACGTTGGCGATGTTGCGCACGTCAAAGAGCTCTCCCGGTTCGGCGCCGGTGATCAGCTCTGGAATCACACGCGAGTCCGAGCAACCGATCCACAGCACCTTGGGGTCCTGCCCCTCCTCGGCGAGCCGGAGAAAGACCTCCTCATGGTTGGCGAACTCTCTTTGGAAGCGACGGTGTCCCTCAAGCATTTTTTTGGTCGGCATCGCAGAATCCCCCGGGGCCGATGAGGCCTGTGTTGTTGCCTCAAGGCGTGTTGACCAGGACCTCCATGCCCTGCATCGGCCAGATAAAGACAACCCAGATTGTCAGCACCACGAGAAGCAGCAGGCTGGCCGGGATGCCCGCCTTGAAAAACTCCCCGGATGTGAACTGCTTGCTCTCATAAGCGATGGCATTGGGCGCGGCGCCCACCAGCAGCAGGAAGGGCATGCCGGCCACCACCAGGGCGCTGAACAGGATGACCTCGCTGCCGACACCGAGATAGGGCGCGATCTTCAAGGCGACCGGCAGGCAGATGGCGATGGCGGCCACGTTCATGATCAAATTGGTCATGATCATGACGAAGGCGGACACCCCAATGATGAATACGATGGGCGGTGCGCTCTTGAGCATGGTCACCGCGTTGATGGCCATCCAGTCGGCGGCGCCCGTCTGGACCAGACAGTAGCCGAGGCTCATGGCCCCCCCGAAAAGTAGGATGATGTTCCACGGCACGTCCTCGAGGTCGGAGATCTCGAGGATCTTCAGGACGAAGAACAGCACCGTGGCCAGGAGGATGATCGCGCTCTTGTCGATGGCCTTGAAGGCCGGGATGAAGGACCGCAGGCTCATGGTCGTGACCGCCGTGACCACGATGGCTGCCGCCCAGATCTCCTTTGAGGTGATGGGTCCGAGCTGGGAATACAGGTCGGCGGCTCGCTCCCTGAGACCTGGGATCGAGGCCCGTTCGGGCTTGTAGTACACCATGAAGAAGGCCCACAGCACGAAGACCATTACCCAACCGATGCCGAACATGTACCAGGTCAGCCCGAAAAAGGTGATGTCTTGCCCGGTGATCTCCTTGTAGAACCCGATGGCGACGGCACCGCGGGCGGCCCCGAGCAGGGTGATGATGCTGCCGGCGCCCGCCACGTAGGCCATGCCCATGAAGAGACCCTTGCCGAAATTGGTCGGAACGTCGGTGTCGTCATACAGGCGGTAGATCGCCACCAGCAGCGGGAAGATTGTGGCCGCCACCGCGGTGTGGGCCATGACCAGGGTCAGGGCGGCGGTCATGATGAAGCAGCCCAGGTAGATGCGGCTGGTCTTCTCCCCCACCAGCACGAGCATCTTGTAGGCCAACCTCTTGGTCAGACCGGTCTTGGTGAAGACCATGCCGATCACGATGGAGCCGAAGATGAACCACACCGAGGGATGGAAGAACTCCTTGAGGGCCAGCTCGGGCCCCGAGATGGGGTCGGCCTCCCCGACGATGAACTTCTCGGGACGGATCAGAAACAGCGCCTGGATGACCCCGATCATGATCGAGGTGACGCCGATGGGAACCACCTCGAACACCCACCACACGGCGGCCAGCAAGAACAGACCGAGCGCCGCCTTGCCCTGCGAAGTCAACTCGAAGGTCTCGCCCATGGGGTCGACGGCGACCGGAAAGGGCGGAGACAGAAAGACGCCAAAGAACAAGCTGACGCCAAGGAGGATGAAGAACACTCGTTTCCAGTCGACCGGGGTCTGGGATTTTTGCCGGCGTCTGATGGTCCATCGGCGCCGTTTGGTGGTCTCGGTGGCGCTGTCGGTCGGGGTTCTGATGTCGTCAGCCATGGCCGCCGTCCATCCCGGCGTTCGGTTCCCGCGTTCCGCCGTGCTCCATAACGAATTGGGCGACGATGTCGAAGATGTTGGTCATCAGCACCACGCCGGCGACCTTGGAACCGTCGAGCACCGCCACCAGATCAATGCCGTGGTGCAGCATGGTGGTGATGACGGTGGACAGACTGTCGTCCACCTGAACCGTGCCCCTGATGGGCACCATGACCGATTTGATCGGCATCCGGGCCGCTTCGATGGCGGCCTTCGAAAACAGCGACGTCCAGCGGATTGCCAGGTCGCTCGGCATGCCGCCCCCGAACGGGACAAACTCCTTGATGTGGGCCTCGGCTTCGCGGTCCTGAACGAGGTGGGGGACCAGCCCCTTGAGCAGCTCGCGGCGGCTCACCACGCCCACCAGTCGGTCGTCGTCGTCGAGGATGAGAACGTAGCGCGGCACCATGAAGTGACCGTCCTCGAGCCTGACTGCCGAGGCGCTGAGAGCGACGATCGCCTCGCGGATGGTGCAACCGATCCGGCAGTGGGGGTAACGTTCCGGGGGCAGCATGACGTCGGCCGCCTTGGCGTCCCGGGAGGTCAGGGCAAAGTCGTCGGAGAGCGAGACGTTTACGGCCGCCACGGTGCCGTGGTCGGTGCTGACCTCTCGGACCCCAGAAATCCGGCTGACGAACTGGACCATGGCGTCCTCGGCCGCCGTGAATGCCTTTCCTCCCGACAGATTGACCAGGCCGTCGTTGACTTCGACATCCACGATCCCGCGGTGAAACGGTGAGTTGAAGTACAGCTCGGCCCGCACCCGGCGGTCCAGTGAGAAATTCCCGTACTCCTGCATGCACTGCGGGGTTGGCTGGTAGTCCTCGCGGTTCATGATTTCGGTGATCATGTCGGCTGCCGCCGGAATGCTGACGCTTTCGAGGTTGACCACCAGGTCGTAGAGATCGGGGTCGGTGATGTCCACATCGAAGATCTGCCGACTCCAACGATCGCGGTGGGCATCGTCATGGGCCAGGGTCTTTATGGCTTCGCCTCGCGAGATGCCGAGGCGAGTCATGGCCGTCTCGATGCGATACTCCTTGGGTGCGACCACCCTGACCTTGAAGGCGTTGCACAGATCGTGGAACAAAAACTGGCCGGCCAGCCCGTAGTAGATGCCGTTGCCGTCGGGCAGAAGCTGGGTCACCTCCGCCTGGGTTGCGAGCAGGTAGCGTTCCTTCTGATTTGTGAACCGCTCGAAGAAGTTGGCCGGCAGGTAGAGACCCCGGAAGAGCTCCTGCTCGGTGATGCGGTAGGTCTCGGCGGCTGCGGATGATACGTCCTCCTGGCTGAGAATGGGCCACCCGAGGCGTGCGTGGAGTTCCTGTGCCAGCAGGACTCCGCCGCTGTATGATCTGCGCGATATGGTAATGATGGCCATGAAGAACTCCTCGTGACGGTCGCACTCAAACCCGAAGTCGAGTCGAGTCGGAAATGTCTTGGCAGGGGGTGTTTTTTCGGGCCAACGGCAGTCGTGAACTGTGAGTCCACGACGAGGGATCTCGTGGCGTCCGTCTGTCGATCGTCATGAGTGATAGACCCTCGCTTGGCCAAGCTTAATGTATTGTTGGCCGCTTGTGAAGATAATCACTTTATGTTTCGGTCGTCGCGTCCACTATTCTCAGCATATTCATGGGTTGAAATTGGGCGGTACGGTCGCGACCGGTGGAGATTCGCCCCGAGTGATAGGCTGAGAGCAACTACCGCAGGTTGAATCTGCGATGGATGAGTGCAGCGGAGGTCTTCGTCGATGGCCATCATCACGATCTCGAGAGGTTCTTACACAAAGGGGAAGGAGATTGCCGAAGAGGTGGCGCGGAAGTTGGGATACCAGTGCCTGTCGCGGGACATCCTGCTCGAGGCGTCGGAACAATTCGATATTCCCGAGATCCACCTCATTCGCGCTCTCCACGATGCGCCGTCGGTGCTCGAGCGATTCAACCACGGGCGCGAACGGTTCGTGGCCTTTATCGAGAACGCTTTTCTCGAGCACGTGCTGGATGACAACGTGGTCTACCACGGGCTTGCGGGCCATTTCTTCCTCAAGGGAGTTGGTCATGGCCTCAAGATCCGGATCATCGCCGATCTCGAGGAGAGGGTTCAGCTGGAGATGGACCGCACCGGGGTTGATGAGGCGCGGGCGCGCCAAATCCTGAAGAAGGACGACTACGAACGACGGCGGTGGGCGTTGGCGTTGTATGGCATCGATACCCGCGATCCGATCCTCTACGACATCGTTCTGAACGTCGGCGACATGGCCTTGGACTGCGCCGTCGAGATCATCAGCCGGGCGGCGGTGACGCCGTGTTATGAAACGACGGCCGAGTCCCATGCCGCCCTCCAGAATCTCGTGCTGGCGTCCCGGATCAAGGTTGCGCTGGTGGAAAAGTGGCCCGCCGTCCGGGTGTCCGTTTCGGACAAAGTGGGATACGTGGATCTCGAGGCGCCGTTGGCCGACCGAAAAGACGTGCGACGTCAGGTGGAGGCCCTCTCCTCCGAGGTGGACGGCATCCGGACGGCGCAGGTCAACGTCCGCCCCCCCGCCGTTGGGTGAACCCATACCAGCATGTCGGTGCCAGGCACCGCCGAAGATCTGTCAACCTGGTGCTGCGATTCGATTTCGACGGTGCCTGGCACCGGCGCGCGCGTTCGCATCGCGCGGAAAGATGGCACGCCCGATCATCGCGCCCTTCCGGCATCGGGAGGGTGGGGGATCTCATCGCCCCGACGGCAAAAAAATCGCCCCGCATCTGCGGGGCGTTGTTGAATATTTTTGGTTGTGATCAATACCGATCGAGGTAGCGATCCAGCTCCCAGCCGTGGATCTCCTTGATGTAGTCGGCCCACTCCTGGCGCTTGTTGAGGATGAAGTGGGTGAAGATGTGCTCGCCGAGCGCGTCGCGCATGACGGTGTCTTTCTCGAAGAAACCGAGCGCCTCATCCAGGTTGGCCGGGAGCTGGGTGATCTTCAGGCGTCGTTTCTCCCGCTGGCTCATCTCGAAGATGTTGCGGTTGACGGGTTCGCCGCAGTCCAGACCGCGCTCGATGCCGTCGAGGCCGGAGGCCAACATCACCGCGAAGGCGAGGTAGGGGTTGCAGGAGGGATCGGGGATCCGGACCTCGCACCGTGTGCCGACGCCCCGTCGTGCCGGGACCCGGATCATGGGCGATCGGTTTTTCTCGGACCAGGCCACGTTGACAGGTGCCTCATAGCCGGGCACCAGCCGCTTGTAGGAGTTGACCGTCGGGTTGGTGACCGCGACGTAGGCGCGGGCGTGATCGAGCAGACCACCGATGTAGGCGCGCGCGGTGGTCGAGAGTTCCCACTCGCCCTTGGGATCGTAGAAGGAGTTCTTGCCCTTTGTGGTGAAGAGTGACTGGTGGGTGTGCATGCCCGATCCGTTGACACCGGCCAGCGGCTTGGGCATGAAGGTGGCGTGAAGACCGTGCATCAGGGCCACCTTCTTGACCACGAAACGGAAGGTCGCGATGGCGTCGGCCGTGGTCACCGCATCGTCGTACTTGAAGTCGATCTCGTGCTGGCCCGGCGCCACCTCGTGGTGGGCGGCCTCGACCTCGAAACCCATGGCCTCGAGAACCAGGGTGATGTCCCGCCGCGCCTCCTCTCCGAGATCACGGGGACTGAGGTCGAAATAACCGCCGGTGTCGTGCGTCTGCGGTACGGGCTCACCGTCTGCGTTGCGGTGAAAAAGAAAGAACTCGGCCTCTGGTCCGGTCATGACCTTGAAACCCATTTTCTTGGCTTTTGCCACGGCCCTTTTGAGGGCGCTCCGCGGACAGCCGTCGAAGGGCGCCCCGTCGGGGAGGGCGATGTCGCAGATCAGCCGTCCGACCCTGCCGTGCTCCGTGTCCCATGGAAAGACCTGAAAGGTGTCGAGTTCGGGGACCAGCAGCATGTCCGATTCTTCGATCCTGGTGAAGCCCTGGATCGATGACCCGTCAAACATGATCTGACCGTCGAGGGCCTTGTCAAACTGGCTGGACGGGACCTCCACGTTCTTGATGATGCCGTCGATGTCGGTGAATTGGAGACGGAGGAAGTGGACGTTTTCCTTCTTGGCTCGGGCGAGGATATCTGTTTTCGAAATTGGCACGATGTGGCCTCCTTGGGTGCCGTTTTGCGGATTCTAGGACCAAAAAGAGGAATGTCAAGATAAATTTCTGCAGAGTGACACTAATTTTGTGTCAGTAGGCAATACTCGATGATCCAGTTGCGAGATCCCCCGTCCGCCCGAGGGAGTCGAAAGTCGAAAGTCGAATTGAAGTTCCCATCCCCCCGCCCGGAGCGAGAGTGGCGCGCTGAGCGGGCGTGCCGTCTTTGACCTTGTTGGAGGTTGAACGTTATACGTTAAATGTTCCCGCCCTCCCTTCCGGGTGAGGAGCGCGCGTTGAGCGGGCGTGCCACTTCTGACACTTTCGGGTTGATCGCGTCGAGGCTCTCCAAACTGTTGAGTCCCGAAAGTGCCAGGGGTGGCAACCACGTGGAGAGCGCCTCAGGGAGATGGCCGCGTGGAAGTCAGCATATCGAATCGAACGCGCTCACCCGGTGGCAGGCACCGTCGAAATCGAGTCGTAGTACGAGGTCGACACATCTGCGGCGGTTCCTGCCACCGACATGCATCGTGTGGGCTGGTGGCCAGGTCCCTACACCCCCCAACACCGGGTGGTTGGGGGTCTTCGTTTTTGGTTCTTCGTTCTTCGATCTTCAGCCGGTAACGGCAACGGTAACGGGCTCGGGCTCGGGCTCGGGCTCGGGACTGTGTCCTCGTCTATACTCACCCCTCCAGGGAGGATCTCATGCCTCACACACCAACCCGCGAAGAAGCCTGGGCGCTGCTGACCGAGTACACCGACAATCCGAGCCTGATCAAACACGCGCTTGGCGGTGGAGGCCGCCATGCGGGCCTACGCGAGGCGGTTCGGGGAGGACGAGGAGGCGTGGGGCACTGTCGGTCTGATCCACGACTTCGACTACCAGAAGAATCCCACCGAGGAGACTCACCTTCACGTCGGTACCCGCATTCTGCGCGAACATGGCTGGCCGGAGGACTGGGTTCTCGCGGTGGCGTCCCACGCGGACTACATGGGTGTACCGCGAGAGACCGTGATGGCCAAGACCCTGTTCGCGGTGGACGAACTGACGGGTTTTCTGACCGCGTGCGCGTTAGTGCGGCCGGACAAGGCCGTAGCCGAGGTCAAGATCAAGTCGGTGAAGAAAAAGCTCAAGGACAAGGCCTTCGCTCGCGGTGTCAACCGGGATGACGTGCGGCAGGGTGCGGAGGATCTCGGCGTGGAGCTTGGCGAGCACATCGAGTTTGTGCGTGACGCCATGGCCACCATCGCCGATCAGTTGGAGCTTCCGCCACCGGGTTGATCGAAGAACAAAGAACAAAGAACGAAGATGACCTACCCGCCCGGCACGCCATGGACCCAGGGGGTCAACCCCTGGCCCAGGAACGAAGAATGTAGCCCAGGGGTTTATCCCCTGGGGCTTGAATTACCGGCTGTGTCCGTTTCTTCCCCGAGCCCGAGCCCGTTACCGTTGTCGTTGACGGGGCTCACGAGTCTTCGCGGAATCCGACTTGGCCAGCCTGGATCCTGTAGTGAATACATGGTGGATGGATTTCGGAGGGCGGTGAACCGCCCGTCAAAGCGGACGCGCGGGGCCGGGAGGGGCCAGCGTGGACTGGAGTACCCCGGGGTGAGAAAGCCGATAACGGTAACGTCAACGGGCTCGGGCTGGGGCTCGGGCTCGGAATTACCCAGAGCGAACGGCGGGTTCGATGACCTCGAGGCCGTGCATGTAGGGCCGCAGCACCTCGGGCACAACCACCGAGCCGTCCCGCTGCTGGTAGTTTTCGAGCACCGCCACCATGGTGCGGCCCACCGCCAGTCCGGAACCGTTGAGGGTATGGACCAGACGGGGCTTACCGCCCTCGGCCGGTCGGTAGCGGATCTGTCGCTCGCCGCGCCTGAAAGTCGCCGAAATTCGAACAGGAGGAGATCTCGCGGTAGGTCTCGAGTGCCGGCAACCAGACCTCGAGATCGTAGGTCTTCGTTCGCCGAAAACCCGAGGTCTCCGGTGCACAGGGTCACCACCCGGTAGGGTAGCCCCAACCCTTGGAGCACCGCCTCGGCGTGTCCGGTGAGGATTTCCAGACGATCGGAGGAGGTCTCAGGGGTGGCGATCTCCACCAGCTCGACCTTGTGGAACTGGTGGAGGCGGACCAACCCACGGACGTCCTTGCCATAAGAGCCCGCCTCGGCGCGAAAACACGGTGTCGCCGCGCAATACCGGAGCGGAAGGGCCGCTTCGTCGAGGGTTTCATCGCGGTGGAGGTTGGTCAGGGGGACCTCGGCGGTGGGAATGAGCGAGTAGTCGGTGCCGTCGATGTGGAAGAGATCCTCTCCGAACTTGGGCAGCTGGCCGGTTCCGATCAGCGAGGTCGAGTTGACCATGAATGGTGGCACGACGTCGGTGTAGCCGTTGACCCGCGTCTGGAGGTCGATCATGTAATTCATCAGCGCCCGCTCGAGGGTGGCGCCGACTCCGGAAAGCACCGCGAAACGGGCGCCGGCGATCTTGGCCCCCCGTTCGAAGTCGATGATGCCCAACGATGGTCCCAGATCCCAGTGAGCCTGCGGTTCGAAGCCGAATTGCCGAATCTCTCCCCAGCTTCGCTCGACGCGGTTGTCACTTTCGTCGACGCCCACCGGAACCGACACATCCACAATATTCGGGATGGTCAGCTCGAGCTTCTGGAGTTCCCCTTCAAGCGCACCCGCGCGATCTTCGAGGTCCTTGATCTCGTCGCCGAGAACCCCCATCTCCGCACGCTTCGCCTCACCCTCCTCCTTGCGACCCTCCCGGAACAGGGCGCCGACCTCCTTGGAGCCCGCATTGCGTTGTGCCCGGAGCTCCTCGAGGCGAACCACGAGGTCACGCCACTGCCGGTCCACGTCGAGAAGTCGGTCCAGCGGCGCATCGGTGTGACGCGCTTCCAACATGGCGCGGATGGCGTCCGGATCGGTTCGGTAGAGGTCTCTTGGCAGCATTGTGGTCCTCGGCGGGAGACTAGCACGGTTGGGTAGTCGGGCGTAGTTGGTCGTGAGCAGTGAGTGGTGAGCAGCAGTCAGTGGGCAGGGACCCGGGATTCGGGCTCGTGGATAATCCGGGGAGTCTGGTCACTCCTTGCCGTTGCTCAGGGGTGAGAGATCCGATCCGCCGTGGGCGCTGATGGGCACGTAGACCTGGGTGCCGCGGCGGCAGCGCTGGATCTGGTCCACAAAGGCGTCGAAGTCGGCCCGGTTGTTGACGAAGTCGATGTCATCGGTGTTGACCACGAGCAGGGGAGTCTCCCGGTAGTGGAAGAAATAGTACGAGTAGGCTTCGCTCAGACGGATCAGGTACTCGGGGTCGATGGTTTTTTCGAAGTCTCGACCCCGGTTCGCGATCCTGTCGAGCAGCACCGGGACGGAGGCCTGCATGTAGATCACCAGGTCAGGTGTGGGCACCTCCTGCTCGAGCACTGGGTAGAGCTTCTCGTAGACCCTGAGGTCCGTGTCGTCGAGGTTGAGATAGGCGAAGATCCGGTCCTTTGGAAAGGTGTAGTCGGCCAGAACGAGGTGCTGAAAGAGGTTCATCTGACTGATTTCGCGCTGCTGCTGGAATCTGGATAGCAGAAAGTACATCTGGACCTGGAAAGCCGCTCCGGCGCGGCCCTCATAGAAATCGGGCAGAAAGGGGTTGGTGATGTCTTCCAACACCATGACGCCTTCGAAGCGATCGGCCAGCAGCTGTACCAACGAGGTCTTGCCGACACCGATCGGGCCCTCGACGGCGATATGACGGAATGGAATCTTGCGAGCGTTCATCCGGCGGAGAGGATCTTAGCAAACAGAAACGCCGAGCACATGAGGACCGACAGGATACCGTTGGCCGAGAAGAACGCGGCGTCCACCGCGTCGAGGCCGTCGGTGGACACCAGCCGGTGCTGCCAGACCAGCATGGCTCCAGCCGCAATCACCGCTGCGAAACGCAGCCAGCCACCGCCCGCCATCACGGCAAAGACGGCAAAACCGAACAGGGCCGCCACGTGAAAAAGCCGAGCGACGGCGAGGGAACGTCCACCACCCAGGACGGCGGGGAGCGAGAAGAGGCCGTTCCGGCGATCGAAGTCTTCATCTTGCAGCGAGTAGATGACGTCAAAACCCGCCACCCACAGCATGACCGCAACGCCCAACACGACCGGTGGCCACGCCAAGGCGCCGGTCTCGGCAATCCACGCGCCGATGGGCGCCATCCCGAGGGCCGCGCCGAGCCAGAGGTGGGCGACCGGGGTGAATCGCTTGGCGTAGGAGTAGCCGAGGAGGACCGCGAGGGTCGGCAGAGCGAGAACGAGACAGAGCCGGTTGAGCAAGGCGGCGGCGGCCACGAATATCACGGCCGATAACACGGTGACCATCCATACGAATCGTCTGCTGAGTCGACCGTCCGGCAGCGCCCGTGATGCCGTGCGAGGGTTTTCAGCGTCGAACTGATGGTCGGCGAGCCGGTTGAAGGCCATGGCTGCGGTCCGGGCCGACACCATGGCAGCCAGCACCCAGAACCACACCCTCGGCGCCGGCCATCCAGGATCGGCGGCGGTGATCAAGGAAATCACCGCAAACGGCAAAGCAAAGACGGTGTGTTTGAGAGCGATGAGCTCGGCGGTCTCCCCGATGTCGACCCTCCAACGGCGGGCGCGCTCCAGCATCACCTCTCACTCTCAGCGATGGGGAGCGGGTGCGGATCGGGGTTGCGGTGGACTACTTTCGGCATGCTTCTCCATCACGGCGTGGCCGGGCCGGGAGTATAACCCGGACCGCTGTTGCTCCCGCCGGACTGGGGTGTCAGGCATTTCGACGGTGTCAGAAAGAGTTGACGCCCGCCACCGCGGCGTCGGCCGCGGATGTCGACAGAAAATTCTGACATCTAGGCCGAAAACGACATCGTGAAATCAACCGCAAGTAAATGAAATAAATAATGTTAACGCATACCAGTTCAGTTGGTATGGATGTTGCCTCTGCACCCAGCCATCTTGTTTTTGGAGGTGGTTATGCACGATCCCTGACAGGTCCGAAGGGTCGAAAAAACACACACACGAGAAAGGAGAAAGAACATGACCAAACGCCTGTTGCCGTTGGTGGCCGTGATGATTGCGGTTGCGGTAGTGGCGATCCCCGGCAGCTCCGGTGCGAGTGCCAAGGGTGTGGTGAACGTGAACACCGCAACAGCTTCGCAGCTTCAGCTGCTGCCGAGGATCGGGCCAGCAATGGCCGAACGAATCATCGAGTTTCGTGAGACCAACGGACCCTTCAACAAGGTGGACGAGCTGCTCGCGGTGCGCGGCATCGGTTCCAAGATGTTGGAGCTCATGAGGCCGTACATCGTCATCGAAGGCAAAACAACGCTGAATGAAAAGGTGCCGAGCCGCGATACGGCAAAGGCAGGAACAACAAACTGATCGACCCATAGCGTGGACGGGATGCGGCCCTTCGGGGCCGCAATTTTCAAGGAGGTGCGGCGGTGAAGGTACGGCGGAACGGGGGTTGGCACCATCGGCAGCGAGGGCGGACGCTCGTGGGCCTGGTCGTGGTGCTCTGTCTGACGGCGATGATCGCTGCCGCCGGCATCCCGACCCTCACTGAGGCGCGGCGGGCGGCCGCACTCCGTGAGGCGTCAGGACGTTTGTGGGGCATGCTTGTGCTCTGCCGCGCCAACGCCATCATGAGGTGTCGGGCCACGGCGCTCGTCTTCGAGCGCACCGAGGACGGAGCGTGGAGATGCTTCGTGGCGGAGGATGGTGACGGCGATGGGCTTCGTCGAGCGGATATGGAAGCGGGCCGGGATCGTGTGATCGGCGAGGTGCTCCATCTCGAGGGCACCACCGCGGGGCTTGGAATTCTCGCAGACCGAAGGGTACCGGATCCCTCGGGCAGCGGTCGGCTGGACGGCAATTTCGACGACCCCGTGCGGGCCGGCCGCGGCGATATCATCACATTCACGCCCCGTTCCACCGCGACCCCGAGCTCCATCTACCTCACCGACTATCACGACCGGATGCGGGTGCTGCGGATTACCCCCGGAACCGGGCGAGTCTACGGGCTGGTGTGGAGAACCGGGTGGAGGAAGTGGCGGACGGTGGGGCTCTAGGAAGATCCAATATCCAAGATGCAAGATCCAAGATCCCCCGCCCACCCGCTGGTGACGGCTGGTCACCGCGGCCACCGGCCACGAGTAACCTCGGGTAGCGCTATGGGGAGATGGGGGCGCTGAAATCAGCGTATCGAAGCGAACGCGCTCACCCGGTGCCAGGCACCGTCGAAATCGAATCGTACTACGAGGTCGATACATCCGCGGCGGTGCCTGGCACCGCCATGCGAGGAGCGCATTGGAAAGATGGGGGCCTTTGTGGCGCAGGCGTCCCGCCTGCAATTCCCCAGCGTTGTAGCGCAGCCGTCTCGGCTGCAAACCTGGCCTCGATCGATCGAGCAAATGCAGGTCAGAGGCCCGCTCCACAATGTCCCCCGGGCGGATTGGTAACTCGGAACCTGGAACCATCCAAAGAAGACGGGCGCGGGAATCCACACTTTCCACACCAGACGGGTGGGGGATGGGACACCCTCCACACCGGGTGGGCGGCGGGCTAGACCCTGGATCTTACAAGCTCAGTATTGTGAAGATGAAAGTGGTGCGGAGCGGAACTCGTCCACCACGCTATCTCCCTCGAAGGCTTCCACTGCGCCCATCAACACCGATCGGATGACCCGTGCTCCCCGGCGCACCACCGCGCCGCCGGCCACCACGGATTCGCCAACGGCTGCCCCGGCTTCGACCCGCGCTTCAGGGCCGATGAAGGTTGCACCCAGTTCGGCTCCCGGATCGACCAGGGCCGACGGGTCGATCACGACCGAGCCGTCAAGCTGGCCCAGAACCGTGGCCAGGTAGTCGGACGGAGTGCCGACTTCCCGCCAGCGACCGGTTACGACCGCTCCGCCTAAGCGGCCGGCCGCTCGGGCTGGGGCCCAGAGGCCTTCGGCAACGCCGTGGGGCGAGGCATCCAAAGTGTTCAGCGCGTGTCGTGAGACCAGCATGACTCCTGGGAAGAGCAACGGGGTTTCACCCGACGCCGGTGATCCCGGAGGGAAGATCTGGTCCACCACCCCACGACCGTCAAGCGTGACGCGAGACCACCTACCAGGATCTGGGTGGGGCAGCAGAGCAAGGGACACAAGATCGCCGCTGGTGGCAAATCGGTGAATGAGGGAGTCCAACGACAGTTCGAGCACGCCGTCGCCGTTAAGAACCAGCACCGGACCCTCCGAACCGAGCAGTCCCCGGTCGCGAGCCAAGGCGAGGCCGCCGGCGGTCCCCATGAGTTCCGGCTCACGGCAACAGGCGGTCTCGAGTTGACTGACCATACAACCGGCAACAGCAGCCTCCATGAGATCCGCCAGGTGCCAGATATTGACCGCGATGTGGCGGCAGCCGGTGGCGGCGGCGAGTCGGAGCGGGGAGCACACCACCGGTCCAGAGGGGGTCGGCAGAGCGGGTTTCGGAAACGCCTGGGACAAGGGCGCCATGCGTTCGCCCCTGCCTGCGGCAAAGACCATGGCCGTTTGAAGGTCCACAGCGGTCATTTGGCGAAGACCATGTCCTTCGAGAGCTGGAGATCCGGGTGATGATTGCGGTACTCCCGCCAGAGGCTTACGTAGGATCCGCGGACCGCGGCGGAGGCGTCGATGCCCATTTCCCCGGCGAGTGTCTCCAGACGATCTCCAGGTCCTTCCAACTCCACAAAATCGCCCATGGGCGTGTGGTCGAGGGTGATGATTACCGGATCGAACCGCCAGGTCTCCCGGTCCTTCTCGTACCTCAGGACCGGATGTGCGCCGAGCTGTTGAAAAATCGCGGCCAGGATATTCACGTCGCCGACCTCGGTCTCGAGTTCTTCGCGATGTTTGATCTTGCCCTCGTAGCGGGCCGGCCCCTTCATGGTGAGAATCTGTCGATCGCCGATCCGACGCAGCCGGAGCACTCTGCCGGCGCCGGCAAGGTCCAGGGCCGGGGTGTCGAAGAGGATGTTCACCTCACGTAGGGCGGGGTGGACCAGTTGACCGTCCATGGCGGCAAGCCGAGCGCGAACCGAATCCAGGTCCGCAACCGGGATCTTGATTTCGGTCTCTGTCGGTGTTCCACCTGTCATGGTGAGAGCATATCGTGATTCGCATTCGGCGGTTCCGGGTTCCGATTTTGTCTTTCACCCTTTCCCCGTGCCCTTCTCCGTCTCCGTCTCCGTGCCCGAAACAGCGGCAGCGGGCAGCACCAGCAATCCGTGGCAGGCGACAGCGTTCGGGACAGCGGCAGATTCTGTTCCCAATGGCTGTCCCTGATTGCTGCCTCTGGTCACTGTGCCTGCCCCTGACTCGGTTTCGGATCCCGGGCGCTGTTTCGGACACGTACAGGGACTCGGGCGCGGGCGGTTGGGGGACAGCCCGAAACTCGTAACTCATTACGATGGTGGCCCCAACGACCCGACACGCGTACCATGATGGGATGCGCCACGTCGTTTTTGGAACCGCTGGACACATCGACCACGGAAAGACCACGCTGATTCGGGCGCTGACCGGCACCGATTGTGATCGTTTGCCGGAGGAGCGCGAGCGCGGGATCACCATCGATCTCGGTTTCGCGCAGCTCACCGATGACGATCTCCAGCTGCATTTCGTCGACGTTCCGGGACACGAGCGCCTGGTTCACACGATGATTGCGGGAGCGGCGGGAATCGATCGTGCACTGGTGGTGGTAGCGGCCGATGAGAGCGTCATGCCTCAGACTCGCGAGCACCTGGAGGTCATCCGACTGATGGGTGTCCCGGGCATCGTGGTCGCGATCACCAAGGCGGACATGGCGGAGACAGATATGGCCGATCTCGTGGAGGAGGAGGTGTTGGAACTCCTCGAAGGAACGCCTTACGAGATGGCCCCGGTGGTCCGGGTTTCGGCGACCACCGGTCTTGGTTTGGACGAACTCAAAACGCTGCTGATCGCCGAGGCGACGGCGGCCGCGCCGCACGAGGTTTCCGACCGCCCTTTCCGCGAGGTTGTGGACCGGGTGTTTTCCATGACCGGAGCAGGCACCGTGGTGACCGGAACCTCGCTGTGGGGCTCGGTGGCCGTGGGAGACGAGGTGATGGTCCTTCCTGGAGACGCGGAGTCGGTGCGGATCCGCCGCCTGCACGTCCACGGCGCGGAACGGCAGAGTGTGGAGGCGGGCGAGAGGGTTGCGGTCAACCTGGTGGGCCTGTCGCGGGATGATCTCAAACGGGGGGACCAGCTGCTCACAAAGGGGCCGTGGCAGACGACCCGTCTCGTCACCGTCCAGCTCGAACTTCTGCCGTTGGCGCCGAAGGCGCTGGACGAGGGCGAAGAGGTGGAGGTCCATGCCCTGGCATCCCGGGTCCAGGCCCGGATCGAGCGGCTCGGGACCCGCCCTTTGGCGCCCGGCGGAACCGCGATGGCGCAGCTCGGTCTGCGGGAGCCTCTGCTGCTCTTCCCCGGGGATCGACTGGTCTTGAGGCGGCCGTCCCCGGTGAACACCTTTGCCGGAGGGGTCGTAGTGGATGCCCATCTCCGTCGGTGGCGCCGGAAATACAGTGCCGCACTCAACAAGCTGTCCATCGTCAACCGTGGGACCTGGCCTGAGGTACTCGGTGGCTGGATCGAAACAGCCGGGCTGAACGCTGTGACTGCGGGCGCCCTTGCAGGAAGACTCGGCGTGCTCCCAGGGACCGTCGAGGCGCCCCTCGGTCGGCTTCTTGCTGACGGCAGTATCCAGAGCCTTTCGACCAGACCCCCACGGATGGTCTCTCGGGTCGCTCTCGATGATCTGGTGGCGGCCGCAGGCGCCGAACTGAAACGGCGCCTGGCGAACCAGGAGGTGTCGGCGGGCATCCCGGCGCGCGACTTCATGGGTTCGTTGTTGCCGCGGTCGGCAGAGGCTCTGGCCGACGTCTACCTCGAAGAGCTGAGACAACGTGGGGTGCTCGATGTTTCAGGAGGCCGCGTCGTCCCACCGGGCAGTGAGGAGCACATGACCGAGCTTGGCGCCGAACTGTCTCGCAAGGTGGAGATGGAGTACCGCGAGGCGGGTCTGGCACCGCCGTCACCGGGCGAGGTGGCTGGGCGTCTGGCGGCCAAACCGGTCATGGTGGAGGGAATCTGCCAGTTCCTCGTCCAGCGGGGCCGGTTGGTGCGGCTCGATGGCAAGCTGTTGATCCATCGCGCTGCTCTCGACGAGGTGGTTCGGACCGTTCGTTCGGGAACGGCGGAGAGCATGTCGGTGGGCGAGTTCAAAACTGCCTTCGGCCTGACCCGCAAACTTGCGATCCCGATGTTGGAGTGGCTTGATTCGGAGCGCGTTACGGTGCGTCAAGGCAATAGCCGCAAGATCCTCAGGCGCAACGAGCCGTGATCTGATCCTGAGTTCCACCGCCGCGGCAGGACTCAATCAGGAATATTGGGAGATGTCCGGGCTCAAGGAAGTTCACGGACCCCCTCACACCCTGCACCCACTATTCACTCTTCATCGACGTTTTCGAAGGGATCGTAGGTGAGGTCGGCGAGCACCCGGATCTCGGTGGAGTTGAGTCCGGAGATCTTGAGCTGCACCCGCCCGGAGTAGATCACCCAACTCTCCACCGGTTGACCGTCGCGGGTGGCCGGTTCCAGTCGCCAGGTGTCGAGGTAGGCGGACAGCCACGGGGTGAGACCTGATGGGAGATCGAGTGGCACGAATCGGTCACAAAGGCCGCCCGATGTGACGTGAACAAGCGCGCTGATCACGATTCCGGCTTCCTGACCGGGGGCCTTGATCTTGAAACGCTTGGGTGAGGCGAGTGAGGTCAGATCGGCGGTCTGGGTCACAGGCAGGCGCAGCAGATGGCCCGATGGAGAAATCGTTGATGGTTGGCTGGGAATCGGTGGCGTGGTGGGATCGGGCGGAGTGAACTGAGGTTCAGCGGCCTGGCTCTCCTTGACCCTGCCCTCGAGACGGGCCTGCATCACCACCCAGGAAGGTGCTGGAGCGGCCCCGACGAGGGCCGGTTCGAATCGTTTTCCGGTGAGTTCCTCGACGATCACCGAGGTCAGCCCGGGGAAGGGAAGATCGAGGGGGACAGCGCCCAGGCATTCACCTTTGGCGTCAACATAGGCGGCGATTACCGCCGGGCCGGCAACGGGGACCTTGGCGGGAGCCGCCGATGTCAGGAATTTCGGTGGAGTGTCCACAGGGAGAGCAAAGGGGTTGACCGACTCCAACTCCACCGCCGGCACCGGCAGTGGGATCTCGAGTGAAAGGCGCTGTTGCCACGCGCGGTTTGCAGAGGTCTGGGCTGAAACGGCGCTCGCGAAGAGCAACACCACGCCGACGAGTGCGGACAAGGCTCTCATGGCGTGAATCCTATCACGTACACTGGGGTGACAACGCCATGGACATCGTGTTCAAGACCCCACCGATCCCTCGACTGCCGAGCCCCTCGAAACCCCGAACGAGGTCGTGCCGGGCAGGGCGGAGAACCTCGTGAGGACGGCGTGAACCCGGCTCGACCTCCAGGGGAGGTTGGGGTGGCGGTGGTGGTCTCACCCCACGGCTTCGGACATGCGGCCCGAATCAGCGCCGTGATCGAGTCCCTGTGCGCGCTTCGCCCTGATCTCACGATCCATCATCCTGACCACCGTGCCGCGTTGGTTCTTCGCCGCTGGGCTGACTTGTCGGTTCAAGCTGCACCGCTTGACCACTGATGTGGGGCTGGTCCAGAGAACGCCCCTGGAGGAAGACCTGCGCGAGACGGCACGGAGGCTGGATCGGCTGATGGTGTCGCCGGCAGGCCCTTTGGATCGTATCGCCCACAGAATCGGTCGGCTCGGCTGCCGGCTCGTGATCTGCGATATCTCGCCCCTGGGCCTGGCCGCAGCGCGGCGGTTGGATCTGCCCAGCGTGTTGGTGGAGAATTTCACCTGGGATTGGATCTACCGGGGCTACGATCCGCCCCACCCGGGGCTCGTGAAGCACGCTCGAACAATGGAACGGTTCTTCGAGAGCGCCGACCTCCACATCCAGACCGAGCCGTGGTGCCGGAGGGCCGCCGATGGAAAGGGTGTGGCGCCCGTGGCACGGCGCTCGACAGCCCCCCCGTCGGTAACCAGGGACCGCCTCGGCGTGTCGGATGACGATCCGTTGGTGTTGCTCACCATGGGCGGTGTGAGATGGAACTACCGCGCGTTGGCTGAACTCGAGAATCACCCCCGCGGTCACTTCGTGGTACCGGGCGGAGCGGATGAGGCCGGACGTCGGGGTCGGCTGACGGTTCTGCCCTTCCGCTCGGGATTCCACCACCCGGACCTGGTGGCGGCCTCAGACGTGGTGGTGGGGAAGCTGGGGTACAGCACGGTGGCGGAGGCCCACCAGAGCGGCGCGGCCATGGCTTACATTGCCAGGCCGAGCTTTCCTGAGTCACAGGTGCTGGCGGATTTCGTGCAACGGACGATGTCCTCGGTGGAGATCACGGAGGACGACTTCAACGACGGCGGCTGGGTCGAGACCGTCGATCGACTGTTGGACGGGCCGCGGAGATCACCACAAACCACAGACGGCGCCGGGCAGGCTGCCCGCCTGATCCTCGATCGATTCGACGGCGAGCTCGGCTGACGAGTTCCTTGGCTCATCGTACCGCCGAACATGGGGAAGGTGAGAAGTGGGGAAGGAGGGAAGGAGAGGAGGGCGCGATGGGCGGGCGTGCCGTCGAAAAAGGTCGAAAGTCGAAAGCAAAAGGTCGAAAGTCCCCACCCGCCCTGCCACGGAGCTCGGTGTGGGCGAATTCCCTGGCAAAACGTTCCGCCAAGCAAGGGGCAGGTGAAGAGCGGAGAAGGGGGAAAGGAGAGGAGGGCGCGGTGGGCGGCCGTCCGTCCTCGGACGCGTCTCGAAAGCACGGGCCGGTGTCAGGCACCGTCGAAATCGCGCCGGAGTATGAGAAACGGAAACGTGCGAGGGGCCTCTTTGCACAACATCGTTCCACCCACTTGACACGCGCCTTCTAATGGGTGGCACCCACCGCACCCACCAATGGGGAACGTGGCACCCACCGACACGGTGTGGTGCTCGGGGTCGGGCCGGAGGTTCTGGTTCCCCGGCGTGCGCGGTTCCTCGAAGGCCGGCCGCCGCGACCGGCCACGGACGAGATCATGTTCGGGTCTCGCGCAGCCAACGATCTGGACCTTGCACCAGGCGACACGGTCGAGTTCCAGGGCACCACGCTTTCGGTCGTCGGAGTCTACGAGTTTGGTCATTCACTGCTCGATCGCGGCAGACTGCAACACACCGCCGAGGAACTGGCCGTGGGTGCCGACATCGGTGAGGTTGTAGGTTCTGCTGGTCACCTCGAGCTCCGCCTCGGCCATCGGTGACACTCGCAGCGCGGCGGTTCCGTCGTACTCGAAAACTGTGTCCAACACATCCTCGAGCCTTCTGGCGGCCTCGGGCGCGACGGAAAACACCGCGGTATCCGGTGACTCGTTGTTCCGATTGGTCTCGAGCAGCGCGATTTCGTACTGGCCCTCGGCGGCACCGGGGTTGTGCAACTCGAGATCGGTGCGCCAGTTGGTGCCGCCGGCGCCGGACACGTGCGCCGTTGCGGCCACATAACTCACCTCGCCCGATGCCTCGTCGGTGTGCACGACCGCCGGGACGTAGACGGGATCTCCGGTTCGATTGTCCACCACCGAGGCGTAGGCGAAGAGCCGCCCCTCCGGTGTCGTGGTCTCCACCACCACATAGCCGTCGTCGACGTCTTGATCGGTCACCTGGCCAAAAATCCGGTCTTTTTGCGTGAACGAGTATGGTTCGAGGGTGGAGTTGCGAGTCCCGTACAGCGTGCCGTCCGATGCAAACATCCTCGCCCGGACGGTGATCGTCGACGGCGTGGTGTTGAGGAACCCGACATTTGTGCGAAAACCGGTGTCGAGGGACTGACTGTGGGTCAACTGGATGATTCGCCCCTGTTGACCGAACTGGATGGCCGCAGAGTCGGCCAGCGCCCCGATAAACTGTCCGTAGGTACCCTCGGTCACCAGGTTGTAGGTGCGGCTGGTGGACACGACTTCGCCCTGGTTTGCGGTGATTCGCAGCGCGGCGGAGCCGGTGAACTCGAACACCTCGTCGAGAATGTCGTCGTACCGCACCGCCATTCCGGGGTTCAGCGAGAAGCTGACCGTTGCCGGGGTCGAGTTGTCCTGGTTCTTCTCAAGGAGCGCGATCTCGTAGCTCGCCTGCTCGCCGCCGACGTTGAAGATCTCCACATCGGTGCGCCAGTTTGTACCCTCCGCACCGGTCACGTGGGCCGCCGCAGGGATAAAGAGCGGGGAGTCCGTTTTCAGCAAACTCGATGAGCCAGGCTCGCCGGTTACCAGAAGAAGAATGGCAGTTGCCACGATGGGCATCATCCACGCGATGCCGACTCGGATCAGGCCCGCCTCTTCGTTCCAGGAGCCACCTATCTCGTGTACTGCCGTGTCGCTCGCGGCGAGTTCGTCTTTGACCACCCCGATTTCGCCGAAGCGTTTGTCGCTACGTTGTGTGACGCGAGAAATCGCGACGGCCTATCGATACTTGCCTGGTGCCTCATGTCCAACCACCACCACATCGTCATCGAAACGAGGTCGTTGCCCTGCGGCCTTGCGCAGATGGCGGTGGGGTTGCGGAATATTCGAGTGCGTCTTCGCGTCGGTAAGAAGCAGACACCCAAAAATTTTCAGCGGGAGGATGCTTTCAATGACAGGTCGAACGACGAGGCTTTTCGCCACATCAGTGTTTTCAGTGTGTCTGGCGCTCACGGCATCGGTTGCCGCCGCCGGCCACTACTACGAATCGGTCACCGAAAACAACATGGCAGGGAAGAGAAAGAGTGACGTTCAGAAGGTCAGGGCCTGGGTCGAGGGCGACAGCGCCCGGGTCGAGTTCGTCTCGGGCGAGAAGAAGGGCTACTTTGCCGACGGCAACTACCTCGTGACAACCGATGCTGGAGACAATGTCTATCTGGTTAACCCCAAGGACGAGACCTACGCCCTGTTCAATCTCGACGAGATGATGGCCGCGGTGGGCCAGATGATGAACATGATGGAAGAGATGGGCGACATGGTGAAGATCGAGATCACCGACACGGCCTCGGAGAAGATCCTCGAGGAGTCCGGTGAGAGCATCCTGGGGCACGCCACGACCCACTACCGCTACAACAGCGGCTACACCATGGTCATATCCGTGATGGGCATGAAGCGGCAGAACCGCAGTGACACCGTGATGGACATCTGGTCGACCGATGCGCTCGACGCGCGCGGCTTCGGCGTCTGGCTCAGGCCCGATCGGCAGATGAAGACCGGCAACGAGGGCCTCGACGAGATGATGGCGCAACAGTTCGGCCAGATTCAGGGATTTCCGCTCAAGATGGTCATGGAGATGACCATGACCAACAAGAAGGGCAAGGGAGAGACCTCGACGACCACCATGGAGGTCACCGCCCTGCGCGAGGAGTCCGTCCCCGACAGCCAGTTCACCTGGCCGGACCATTACACCGAAACCGAGGTCGTGCCGGATATCGAGAAGGCCATGAGGGACTCAAAGAAGGGGAAGAAGAAGTAACCCCGACACACGTGGCCAATCGGTCGTTGCGCCGTTTTTGCCGACGCCTACGGAACCGCGGACCTGGCACTCTTTCAGCGTGTGCAGTCGATGCCACAATACTCCATGCCGGTCTCCTTCATCTCGGGCCTCGAGCCCGCATGAGATTTGGCGAGCATTGTGCTACGCCGTTCGAGGAGACCGGCCCACTCATCCCACCTGGCACCCATACGAAAAGGAGGTCATTCGATGAGCCGAAAACTCTTTATACCCTGGTACGTACCAGCACTGCTCCTCGCAGCGCTGATTGCCCCATGCACACCGCAGTCCGCGTGGGCAGCCCAGCAACCTTGCCCTCTGGAGGGAGTCTCCTCGGGAAACATCCCGACGATGACCTTCGTCCTAGCGGACAACGAAGACCGGATGGAATGCAGGATCGACCATTTCGACCGAATCAGTTTCGGCTTGCACCAGTCTCCCCAGGCGATGGTGAGAGTAGGGGGAAACGGGATGATCGAGCTGACAGTCGTGGTGGAGGCCGATCCCAACGCCCTGGAGGACTTGTGGGTCGACAACCTGGCATGGGGAAAATACTACCGCGGCCTCTGGTCGGATCCCAGGCTCCTGTTGCACCTCGAGATGGACGACTACGGCGATGCCGGATCCGCTCCTCCTGCTATCGACGAGGATGCCATTGGCACCTATCGGTGGCCGCATTGATTTGGTGCTTACACTGCAGCGAGTTGAGGACTACTGCGCCATGACCGCCAGTGTCAGCGGTGACATCAACAACTACTTCTCCGGCGACTCAGCCTACTTTAACGCTGTCGAACACCCGGTGAAAAAGGGCGGGATGGTCGGAACCATCGGCGAGGAGCAGACACGCGAGATGCTGGACGGATTCGGCTCCGTCGATATCACCCGGGAGGGCGCCTTGGACCTGGCTGCACAGCTGGGCTTTATCGATGAGGAAGAGGCGGAGGAGGCAGCTGAGAATACAGAGGTTGAGGGGGGCAACCAGGAGGAAGAGCAGGCCGAGTCCGGAGACTTCTCCGAATGGGTCGAGCAGCAGCTTCGCGCCGAGAATCCCGATGAAGGGGACAACTTCGGTCTCAACCTCGCCAGCATAAGGGCCGACGTCACTCCCAAGAACGAAGAGGGTGCGTGGGGGATGTTCCTCGGTGCCTTTTCGATGTCGATTTCCGGCCGGATTGATCAATTCGACGACCAACAACGTTTCTCGGTAATGCCGAGCCTGGTGATGACGGCTGTTGGTCTCAGTGACAAAGGCGGTGACCGGATTTCCTTCGAAATGCAGGAGGGCAACCCACTGGAGATCGTAGCCAAGAAGGACTCGAATGACTTCATCACCGGCACGATCAAGGGCGAGCTCCAGACCAAAGGCCCGTACACCCTCGAAGGGGTCACCGACAAACCGCGAAAGCTGAAGATCACTATCGACGCCAACTTCGCTGCTCGACGTGGATCTCTGTCCTGCATGCGGTAGACGGGTCGCCCATTGAACGACCTGGAGGTGACCCATTCCATGCCGCGAGAGCAACTGATTGCTGCCCCTGATGATGTCGCTGCTCGCTTTTCCCAGCCGCTGTCCCTGTTTCGTGCCGGGCATCTCGGGCACCGGCACGGGGATCTTCGTTCTTGGCTCTTCGATCTTCGTTCTGGAGGGGTGGGCGGTCAAAACGACAGAAGCCCACCATGGAACCCAGGCGACCTGCGGCACTCGCCGAAATCCTCCTTAGTGCTGCTCCCTTCCGGGTCTGACACGGTTCGAAGGTTGACGATGCACAGGGCCCGGGCTCCAGGGTGGGCTCCCGATGAACCTGCGGTGATTGATGGCGGAGAGGGCGGGATTCGAACCCGCGGTGGAGTTACCCCCACACACGCTTTCCAAGCGTGCTCCTTCGGCCACTCGGACACCTCTCCGTTGTCGATCGTCGATGACAAAGAACTGGCGGAGAGGAAGGGATTCGAACCCTTGGACCTCGTGAAAGGTCAACGGTTTTCGAGACCGCCCCGTTCGACCACTCCGGCACCTCTCCGTGAGGGCTACATATTCTACGACGAAATCCTGGCATTGGTAAAGAAGGTTTGCAGCAGATGCCGGCACTCCTCCTCGGCAAGACCGCCGCGCTGGGCCAGCTTTGGGCCGAGCCGAGGATCCTCGGCGAGATCGATCACCGTGCCGCACGCGCCCATGGTGGGGTCCGGAGTGCCCCAGATGACCAGATCCACCCGGGCCTGCCGGCAGGCGGAAACGCACATGGGGCATGGCTCGAGCGTGACGTACAGCGTACAACCTTCGAGGCGCCAATCGCCGACCGTCGCACCGGCGCTGCGCAGCGCCAGGATTTCGGCGTGGCCGGCCGGATCGCCGGAACGCTGGCGGTGGTTGCCGGAGCTGCCGATGATCTTCCCGTCCCGAACGACAATGCAACCGACCGGGACTTCGCCCTGTTGGGATGCCGCCCGGGCCTCTTCGAGGGCTATCGCCATAAAGCAGCGGTCCTCGTCGCTGAAAAGTTCGTCCGGCCCGAGAGTCATCAGGTGGCCTCCCGGGAGGCGATGGGAATGGCTACGTGAGGGACCGACCGAGGTGGCCGAGGAGCCTGCATCGGCCGAGCTTACCATCGGCGTATGAAGGAATGTCATTCTCGGGGAGTGAAAAGGTACTGATGAGTGTTGATCTCAAGGACTGTCGATACGGGAGCCCCAAT
Source organism: uncultured Holophagae bacterium (assembly GCA_963797055.1). GTDB lineage: Bacteria > Acidobacteriota > Thermoanaerobaculia > Thermoanaerobaculales > Sulfomarinibacteraceae > FEB-10. Next base: position 139,407 of record CAWCOD010000009.1, on the reverse strand, counting down.
GAAGATCCTCGCTCTATTGTCCTCTTTGGAAAAGACCGAACTCGAGATGTCGGCCCTCTACGAGTGGTTGAGCGCTGTGTTCGAGAGTGATTCGGAAGCCTCCGGCCTGTTCTTCAGGATGGCGATGCAGGAGAAATCCCACGCCAATTTGATCCGCTACGGCAAGAAACTCGTCCACCAGGCGCCCAGTGACTTCGGTGAGGTTGATTTCGATCCGGCCGCCATCGAAGACCTTCTCACCGCGGTCCGGGCGGCGCGGTCCTCCGCCGCTCCGGATTCCCTGGAAAGGGCCATCGAGCTTGCCCTGCGCTTTGAAGACAGCCCCGCAGAGACCGCCCACCGCTCCATACTGATCAACTCGAACCCCGGGGTGCGGGAGGTGATCCAGAGCCTGGCAGCCGCCGATGAGGAACACGTCGAGGGTCTCCGCGCCTTTGCCGCCGGCCGCGGCATGACCATCGATCCGAGCACCGCCCCCGCCGGTTGATTTCACGCTCGGAGACAGCCGGCTCCACCCCATCCCAGGATGCTCGTGATTCGTATTGAAAAAAACCCCGCCGACGGCGGGGTTTTTGGTGTGTGATGGTTCGCTTGCGGTTACTTGATTTCGATCCGGTCTCCCATTTCCACCGGTCGCCACGCAGACGTGACCCTGGCGGTGGAGTAGTCGTCCTCGACCGTGAGAATTCCAAGCTCACCGATGATCAACCTGGGCATGCCCTTGACCGGGTTTTCGCGGAAGATGGTCGCGAACATTCCGGGATAGATGCCCTCGGGAGTTCCGACATCGATGAAGACCGGCCAATTGGTACCGATGTCGATTTGACTGTCCCTGTTGTAGACGATGTACCCGGTGGGTTTGCCGTTGGGTTCTTCGCAGCGATCGGAGGGATCGGGCGACAGCACCAGCGGTACCGGCACAGGAGCGAAGGGCAGCAGGACGTCGCCGAGCATCACGGGGTCGCAGGCGTAGGTGATCTCCGCGATGGCCGTATCCTCTTGAGCGCACAGAACCCGCAGCTGGCCGACCTGGCTGTAGACAATACCCATCTTCTCATTTGAGATGGGGTGTTTCAGTGGATGAAGACGGTGCAGGATGAAGAACTCGTCACCGGCCGCAACGCCCTGGTTGACGCCGCCGTCGATGTACATGATCTCGCCTTCGGAGTACTGGTCCTGCATGCCGATGCGTTCCGACGATGCAACGGTGAAAGGGAAACCACCGTCATCGGGGAACAATCTGGCAAAGCAGTACACATCCGCAGGGCTGCCCAATGGGTACGGCACGCCCTCCGCGTACGCCTCTTCCAGGCCGTCCTCCGGCGGGAAGCCAGTGGCCATGGTCTCGTCGACCACCACCTCCTCTTCCATGGGTGGCTGTACCGCAACGTCGATGACGAGCGGGTCGCCCGGGTAGATCCAGTGTGAGTCCAGAATGTAGGGATTTCGTTCCCAGATCTGGGGCCACAGGTATGGATCTCCGAGGTACTGCTGCGCCAGGTCCCACAAGGTGTCCCCTTTTTGCACGATATGAACCGTGCCCCCATCCGCAAACTCGGTTGGCGGATCGTAGGGTGTCCAGTGGTCACCTCGGTAGTACAGCGGCTTGGGTGGCGGAGCCACAGCCTGCGCCGCGACCATGGTCGCAGAAAAAACAAACACGATTGCCAAACAAATTGCGCCTCTCATGGGAACTCTCCCGCCTTCTGGAAGCACACTAAATGCACATTCTTAGATTACTCGAAGAGTTTCTATGCGTCAATCCTCGGACGGTATCTGTCTCTCTTCCATGATTTTCCGGAAGGTTTCCGTCACCTCGTTGATCTTGTTTTGGACCTCTTCCATCATGCTATTGGCGGTGTCCATCTTCGCGTAATCCGGGTAGTTTTCCTTGAGGTATTCAAGCCGCCAGAGGGCTCCAGCCCAGCGCTTATTTCGATAATAAAACTTGGCCACGAGATACTCGTGCTCGGCCAGGGTCTGCCGCAACGCGTCGATCCGTTCCTCGGCTTCCGGGGTGTGGCTGGAGTTTGGATAGAGGGTGACCAACTGCTGGTAGGCATTGTACGACTCGTGCAGGTTCGCGAGGTCGCGATCTGGACTTAACTTCTTTGCGCTATATGTATTTCCGACCATCAGCAGTGCGTAGTCGCGGTCCGGGTCGTTGGGATAGCGGTTGGCGAAGTCCCGGTATCTGAGGCGGGCCTCGGTGAGGTTCGAAACGTCTTTCTTGACGGCATAGGTGTCGGCCACTCTGAGGGCCGCTTTATGGCCGAGTGGGTCGTTCGGGAAGGTGTCATATACGAACGAGAAATACTTCCGTGCTTCGGTGTATTTCTTCTGGCCGTACAGCTCTTCGGCTTTGTCGAAAATAGTCTGCTTATCCTGGGAAGCGAGCTCTTCCAGGATCTGTTCATCACTCTTCTTGGAACTCGCGCATCCGCCGAGCGCAAGTGTGATGGAAATCACCAAAAAGGCGACGTATCGGAGATGCGTCTTCATGATGGAATGTCTCCGAGGGCACTGTTTCGGAGTTCGGTGATGGCTTTTCCGCGGTCCCGCCGACCAAAGATCTCCGAGCCGGCGACCAGGGTCGTGGCCCCTGCGGCCACCAGAGCGGCGGCGTTGTCGGGCCCGACACCGCCATCGACGGTGATGTCGATTTCCTGGCCGGCGGTCAGTGAGCGAAGCCGTTGGATTTTAGAGATCGCCTCAGGAATGAAAGCCTGTCCCCCGAATCCCGGGTTGACAGACATGACCAACAGGAAGTCTGCAAAGGGGATGGCGTCCTCGAGGGCGTGGACTGCCGTGGCGGGGTTGATGGCGATACCCGCGGACATGCCACGATCTCGGATCGAGGTGAGAGAACGGTGGAGGTGGGTGCAGCTTTCGACGTGGACCGCAACCCGAGCCACCCCGGCGGCGGCGAGGTCTGCAAACAGATCGTCGGGCTTGCTGACCATGAGGTGGGCATCCATGGGAATTCGACAGTGGGCAGCGAGTCGACGGACCAGAGGTGGGCCGAAGGTGAGATTGGGAACGAAGTGGCCGTCCATGATGTCGAGGTGGAGGAGATCGGCGCCGGCGTCCTGGACCTCGGTGACCTCCCGTGCCAGGTTGGCGAAATCCGCGGACAACAGCGAAGGGGCGATACGGATCGTCATTTGACCACCCAGATTGTGATGATGTCGCTCCGCGATAGAGGCGAGCCGGCAGGCGGATACTGCCTGATCACGACGCCCGCCGGGAATCCGGGGTAGTTGACCTCGTGGATCTGACCGAGACGGAGTTGGTGATCGAGGCACAGATTCCGGACAGCCTCACGGTTGCTCGACACCAGCGAAGGCATGACCCACAGCTCCTCCCGAGGGGTGATGTTGACCAGCAGGTCGACCTCTGTGTCCGGGGCGGTCAGATGGCCCACGGGAGGCCTGGTGGCGAGGATCCGGTCCCCAGTGCTCTGTCCTTCCACACGAGCCCGTCGTCCGGGCAACAGACCGTCGCGTTCCAAGCCGGTGAGCCCGCCCTGGAGCGACTCGCCGCGGAGGTCCGGGATGGCCACCCTCTCGGTCCCGAGGTTGATTCGAACGCTCACCATGGAACCCGTCTTGACGTGAAATCCGGCCCGTGGTCTTTGCTCGGCGATGGTTCCGGGAGGAACGGCTGCCGTGTAGACGCCGGGCTCCTCGACGACAACACTCAGACCCATGTCGTGAGCTCGTTTCGACGCCTCGTCCAACGTCTGTCCTGCCAAGCCGGGGACGGTCAAGGTGCCACGATGGACGGTGTGGACAAACGCCTGCCAGAACACCACCGAGGCAGAGGCCAAAAACATTGCGACGACCAGCAGTCGACCGACCATCGGGCTACTCTAACACGCCGATCTTCCACCGAAGGACGACCGCCTCAACCCTCAAAAATAAGGTTGTAGACGCTGTCCGGGAGGATCTTCACGATGTCGTTGAACATCACCACCACGAAAAGCAAAATCAGTGCATAGAAGCCGACTTCGAGGATCCTCTCCTTTGTCCGCATGGGCAGATCTCGCCGGATAAGGGACTCGAACGCGAGAATCGTCAGATGACCTCCATCGAGGATCGGAATCGGCAGTAGATTGAAGATACCGAGCTGGAGCGAAATCAGACCCATCAGACGAATCAAGGTATGGAAACCGCTCTTTGCGGCCTCGCCGGAGATCCGCGCGATGTCGATGGGACCGGAAATCTGCCGCATGGGTACCTTGCGGGTCACCAGCCGGCCAATCACCCGGAAGGTCTCCCGCGTCATCCGCACGCACTCTTCGCCGCCGGCACCGAGTGCCGCGATCGGTCCGAGCTTCTCGATCCGGGATGGATAGACGAATTGAACGCCGATGCGGCCGTCTCCGCCAAAGTCGATCGGAGTGACGGCAACGTCGGAAATCGCTCCATCGCGCTCGATTCGGAGGGTGATTTCTTCGTCCGGATGAGGAGAAACCAGGGGGAACAAATCGTAGAGTTGGTCCACCGAATGGCCGTCCACAGCCAGGATCCTGTCACCCGCCTCGAGACCCGCGCGCGCGGCCGGAAGGCCTGGATCCAGTTGCACGATGACCGGTTCGAGTGGCGCCGCAATTCCGGCGTAGCCGACCTGATATCGGGACACCGCCGTCGGTGTGAGGGAGATGTCCCGCGTCGCATCGCCGCGCTCGAGTCGGACGTCGAGCTGTCGGTCACCGGCGGTGAAGAGAGCCATCTCGAGGTCTCTCCAATTGACCATCTCCTGGCCGTCCACCTCGCGGATGAGGTCACCGGCCAGAACACCGGCCTCCGCCGCGGGAGACTCGGGGGCGACCCATCCCACCACGGGCGGCTGGTCGAGATAGATCGGTGACTCGATGCCGAGCATGAAAGCGCCGGCGAGGAAGAAAACGGCCGCCACGATGTTGGTCGCCGGGCCGGCCAACAGGATGATGGCGCGCTGCCAGCGGGGCAGGAGTTCCGGTTCGGCATCGGTGTCGCCACCGGCGATATCCGACTCGTCCGGGCCCAAACCGACGATCCGGACGTAACCACCAAAAGGTATGGCGGAGATGCGGTAGTCGGTGCCCCCGCGTTCCACACCCCACAACCGTTTGCCGAAACCCACTGAAAAGACCTCCACCGGTGCGCCGAGCAGGCGTGCCGCGCCGAAATGGCCGGCTTCGTGGAGGATGATCAGCACCCCGAGAACAAAAACGAAGGCAAGTATGCTCGTTAACATCGCTACATCGAACCTCTCATTGGCTGTTTATCATTCCCAGGACGGCCGGCGGGCGGGAGGCGCGGCCCGGGAAAGGCCGGGGGTGGGACATTGCCCGGGAAAATTCCGGAGGCCGAAAACCCGACCTCGGTCAGATCGAGAGTGCCTACCGGCGTCGGCAGACGATCAGACCAGCCCTGATCGTACAGGATCAGAAGCCACATGTCTCTAGATGATACCCACAAGCATGAGGTAGCCGAGAACCGGAGGCGCCGCGTAGAGCAGGCTGTCGGTTCGGTCGAGAAAACCGCCGTGGCCCGGGATCAGTGTCGAAGAGTCCTTGATGCCGGTGTCCCGTTTGAACTGGGACTCCACGAGATCTCCGAGAGGGGCTGCGACGGCCAGGATTACGGCCACCGCGATCAGGTGAATCCAGGGCAGCGGGATCGCAAATACGAGGTTGATGACGGCGGCGGCGGCAAGGGTCGCGATGGTCCCTCCGGCGAGCCCCTCCCAGGTCTTGTTCGGGCTGACACGCGGCGACATCTTGTGGCGGCCGAGGCGAGAGCCCACGTAGTAGGCTCCCGAGTCGCCGATCCAAATCGTGAACAAGAAGAGCAGCAGCAGTCTGATCGCCAGCTCCGGATCGGGCCACAAACGGAGCCAACCGAGACATGCCCCGGTCGCGCCCAGGAACAGAACGGCGAACGTGCTGACCGCGACTCCGCTGAGACTGCCGTTCGGTGATTCGGGATTGAGGAGTTGGGCGGTCGGCAGGATGACGACGACCGCCACCGCGGCCGTCGCCAGACCGGGTCCGTTCCAGATCCACGAAACCGCCAGGACCGTGGCGGTCAGCATCAGGGGTAACCACCGCGAACACGACACACCGGAGCTTCGGGCCATGCCGAGGAATTCGTCGGCGGCGATGGTGGTGGCGATGCCCAGCACTGCGAGAAGCGCCCACGCTGGGGCCCACCAGATGACGCCGACCAGAAGAGGGACCGCGACGAGGGCAAAGAGCTCACGCTTGGGCAACGGGATCTCCTGCCGGCCCGAAGACGCCACCGGTGGGCGGCAAACCGCCAAAACGCCGTTCCCTGTTCTGGTACTCGTGCAGGGCGTGGAACAGCTCGCACTTGTCAAAGTCGGGCCACAACACCGGCGAGAAGTAGATCTCGGAGTAGGCCAGCTGCCACAGCAGGAAGTTGGAGATCCGCTGTTCACCCGAGGTTCGGATCATGAGATCAGGGTCGGGAACTCCCCGGGTGGTCAGCTGGTCGGCGATCCAGGCCTCGTCGATGGAATTCGGATCGATCCGACCATCTGCCGACTCTCGTGCGGCAGTCCGCACAACATCGGTCAACTCTTGCCGACCGGAGTAGTTGAGCGCGATCTGGACGAGCGAACCGGTGTTGTTCTTGGTCGCGTCAACCGCTCTGCGGAGTTCGGACTGGACTGACGAATCGAGCTGATCGAGCCTGCCTATGGGCTGCAACCTGAGGTTGTTTCGGTTGAAGTCGTCAAGTTCCCGGTTGATGTACTCCTTGAGCAGTGCCATCAGAGTCAGGACCTCGTGCCGCGGCCGCTTCCAATTCTCGGTGGAGAACGCGTACAGGGTGAGCACCGGGATACTCAGTTGGGCGATGACTTCCACCGTCTCCCGGACCGCTCGGATGCCCGCGCGGTGACCTTCGACCCGGGGTAGGTTGCGCGCCAGCGCCCAGCGGCCGTTGCCGTCCATGATGATTGCGATGTGTCGTGGCAAGACACCGAGATCGAGAAGGTCCAAGACCTCTCGCTCGTCGGTCCCGGGCGCAGCGATCTCATCAAGCGGCTGCATCGTATTCTCCTGAGCACCGGAGTCTAACACAGGGCCGACCACCTGATATTTGGACCGGACACCCAGACGAAGGGGACACGGCAATGGAGCCAGGAGGGCGGATGGATATCATGTTTGAATTCGAAATTCGAGATTCGAAATTCGAAACCCCACCGCCCCTACGGTGGCGTGTGAGACGGGTCAGATATGGCTGTCTGGGCCCTTGTCCGGATTGGGGTGGAGCAGGGGAGAGTCTCGGTAGAAGACCCGCTCCAGAGTCAGACCGCGGGCCGGGGCGGTGAACACCGGGGCCCCGGGCTGTGGCTGCCGGAGCAGGCGGTCGAAATCCTCCACCCGCAGCCGGCCGCAACCCACGTCGAGCAGGGCCCCGACCATTCGGCGGACCTGATATCGGAGGAACCCCTCCCCGACGAAGTGAATGTGGAGTCCCTGTCGCCGAGGTTCGGTCCAGACTCTGTGCAAGGTCCGCACCGTGGGCATCTCTTGGGGCACGGTGAACGACGCCATGTCGCGGCGCCCGGGCAAGAGAGCTGCCGCGCGGGCGAGGGCCCCGGGGCTCGATACGGCCGGCAGGGTGGCCGTCCGCAGACCCGACCAGGGGAGGTCCGGAGTCCGCCACCGGACGCGATAGGCGTAGTGTTTTCCCAGCGCGCTGCGGCGAGCGTGGAACGAACTGGGGGCCGCCACGACACTACGGATTCGAACGTCGCCCGGCAACAGGCCGTTGACCCCCTTCAGGATGCCGGGCATCGGAATCTCCACCGGCATGTCGGCGTGTGCGACCTGGCCCGCGGCGTGGACACCTGCGTCGGTCCGTCCTGCCCCGACCACGGACATCTCGATCCCGCCCGTGAGGGTGGACAGGGCACGCTCCAGCTCGCCCTGTACAGTTCGATCCGCCGGCTGCCTCTGCCATCCGTGAAATCGCTCTCCGAGAAAGGCCACGGTCAGCTTTATTCGTTGTCCCATCCCGAGTATCCTCGCACGGGTGGAATCCGAAATGAAGTCGCAGCCGTGGGGTCCGTGATGATCGGTCTGATGGTCCAGCTGACGTTGGGCTCGGTGATGCTGTTTTCGCCCGAGTTGTCCTATTTTCCAGGTTCCTATTTTGATAGCAACGGCAGGAATTCTGTCCAGCGTCGCGCGATGGAGAAGTGGCCCGGAGCCTCGAAACTTGCCGACATCTGGTGGAATGACCCCAATCTTGCAAAGCCTGGTCGGATGGCAATCCTGATCGGCGCTGCGGCGACCCATGACACGGACTTGATTCCGGTCTACCGCGACGCCGTCGAACGGCGGTCGCAGCCCATCCGTCAAGCAGCGACCTACGGTTATTTCGACCTGCTTGGTGACCAACTCCCAAACGTGGAGGCCGGCGTCACCGATGCCATGGTTCGAGGCATCATCCGGGATATGAACCGGATGCGAATCAGCCTGCAGCGCAACTCATTGGTGGAGGTTTGGCTGCACGCCATGCTGCGCGACGAGGGCAAGAAATTCCCTGGTTTCCGCGGTTACTCACCTCAGCGCAGCGCCACCGACTGCCTGTTCGCCGTCGAACGGGTCATGAGTCCCGACGACCTCGAGTCTCTGACCATTGCGTTCGAAGTGTCGGAGAATAAGATTTCGCGAATCGGGCTGATGCGTCTGATCGAAGCCGTCACGCTGAGCCGTTTTGTGGACGCGGCGGTGGGGCCACGGTCCGGCTCGGGTCCTCGGGGTCTGGACCTCGGCATCACGCGTCTCGAAGAGGCGATCGAGAGCTGGCAAGGACCGGCCTGTGATATCGACGTCGACAGGGTGCTCAAATCGCGAATGGCCGCGATGGGCGTTACGGTGAACGATCCCAGGGGTGCAGACGCATGCCTCGTGTGGCAGAGGGTGTTGCGGGTCGGCGACCCCACGTGGTGGCCAACCGCCGCCAAACAACTCTATGCCTGCGGTGGCCCCTGGATCGAGCTGTCGGTGCTGCAGGCTGATGCCCAGTGGAACAATGACCGGCGGGACGCGCTCCTGGAGTGGTACGGCCTGATGCCGAGGGTTCCCGATCGGTCACCCAGGCCGGTCCGCACTGCGCCGCCCACGGTACAATGAGGCACCATGCTGGAGTTGGTGTATGAGGATGACGGGACCCCGCAGAGGGTGGCTCTCAAGGGCGGTCTGACGATCGGTCGTTCGAGCGACAACGACATCGTCCTCAGGGACTTCTCGGTCTCGCGCCACCACGCCAAGGTGACCAGTGACGAGGACGGTGTCTTTCAGATCGTCGACCTGAATTCGACCAACGGCATCAAAATCAACGATGACCTTGTGCCCAGCGGCCAGCTGACGGTGGGCGATCGGATCACTGTTGGCAATTTCCTGCTGTCGGTCCACGACGACGTGATGGCCGAAGGTGAGCTGTCCGCCGGGACATACTTCCGGCCGCTGTCGGAGTTCAACCAGCAGTTCGGCCTCGAGGGTGTCGCGGCAAAACACGAAGCCGTCGGCGAACGGGAACGTGTCTTCGAGGTCCTGGCTCAGGTGGCGAAGATCCTGATCCAGGTGGAGGATCTTCGGCCGGTGCTCGATGAGGTCATGAAAGTCGTCTTCGAGCACCTTTCGGTGGACCGCGCCTTTATCGTTCTCTTCGACGACGATGGTTCGCCTCGGCTCGAGCTCTACCGGGCTCGCGAGTCCGAGGACGGGGTCACTCCCGACGTGCCGATCTCGCGGACCATCCTCGACACCGTGTCCCAGCAGAAGGTCGCGATTCTGACCCACGACGCCCAGTCCGACGAGCGATTCGAGGCGGGCCAGAGCATCAGGATCCACCAGATTCGCTCCGCTATGTGCGCTCCACTTTGGTTGCGCGACCTGGTGATCGGTGTCATCTACGTGGATTCTCCGCTCCATGTCGGGTCCTTCTCCGCTGGTGATCTCGACCTGCTGACTGCTCTTGCCAACTACGCCGCGGTGGCCATCGAGAGAGCGCGGTTGAACGAGCGCATCCGTACCGAGAAAATCGTCCGGAACCGGCTCGAGAGGTACCACTCCCCGGCGGTGATCGAGGCCGTTCTCAAGGATCCCGAACGCAAGGACGCACCGGTCGCCGCTCGAGAGACCACGATCCTCTTCGCCGACATCGTGGGCTTCACGCCGCGTTGCGAAAGCCTGCCCCCGGAAGAGGTCGCGGCGTTCCTGGGAGAGTTCTTCTCGCTCGCTGCCGACGCCATCTTCGAGTACGGCGGAACACTGGACAAGTTCATTGGCGACGCGGTGATGGCGTTTTTTGGGGCACCCCTACCCCAGCCCGACCACGCCGAACGGGCGGTCCGCAGCGCCAAGGTGATGATGCGGGCCATCTCGCGCTGGAACGACCGCCGAGAGCTTGAGGGCCTCGATCCGGTCTTGGTCCGGGTGGCAATCCACTCGGGACCGGTGGTGGTGGGAGATATCGGGTCCGAGACCCGTGTGGACTACACCGTTCTGGGAAATACGGTCAACGTAGCCGCCCGGCTCGAGGAATACGCTGCCGAACCGGGCCAGATCGTGATCGGGGAGACCACTCACGAGGCGGTGGCCCACCTCTTTGCGACCGAGCATCTCGGCAACGTCCAGATGAAGGGACTGAGCCGCCGCATCGCCGCCTACCGGGTGGTCCTGGACGAGACCGACGAGACCGATGAGGCCAATGACGAGGCCGTCGATGTCGTCGAAGAGACCACCGACGTCTTCGAGGGGGTGTAGTGGATCTGGACCGGCTGGTCTTCGTGACCTCCAACCTCGGCAAGTTGCGTGAGGCGGAGGCCGTGCTCGGACGCACACTGGATCACCGCCCGCTGGAACTCGAGGAGATCCAGTCCCTCGACATCGAGGAAGTGGTCCGGCACAAGGGAGCTGCCGCCCACCAGCAGCTCGGGATCCCGGTTCTGGTGGAGGACACCGCCCTCGAGTTGGCCGGGCTCGGCGGTTTTCCGGGGCCGCTGATCCGCTGGCTGCTGACCAGCGTGGGGCCGGCGGGCATCTGTCGGATCGCCGCCTGCTTTGACGATCCTTCGGCCACCGTCCGCTGTGTGGCGCTGGCCACCGACGGCGGCGACGAGATCATGGGAGCCGGTGTGGTCACTGGCCGGATCGTCCCCGAACCACGGGGTGGCGGAGGCTTCGGTTGGGACAGCGTTTTCGCCCCGGAAGGTCACGATGGCCGCACCTACGGTGAAATGAGAGAGGATGAGAAGAACGCTATTTCGCATCGCAAGCGGGCGTTCGAGGCCTTGCGGGACAATTTAGCGAATAGCGAATAGCGAATAGCGAATAGCGAATAGCGAATAGCGAATAGCGAATGCGCAGTTCCCCCGCCCGCCCGGAGTTCAAGAAGACGCGACGGGCGGGGTTTTCGAATTTCGAATTGAGCTAATCCCAAGCCTCGCCATCACGACAGAGCTGAAGGACCTGGTGCCACGCCTCGTCCACTGCCGTCGACAGCTCCTCGTGCGACCCCGAGTTGTCGATGACGACATCGGCAACCGCTCGTTTGTCCTCCAGCCCGAGCTGGGCCTCCAGTAGCCCCCGGGCCTGATCCTCGTCCATGCCCCGGGCCACCGCCCGCTCGAGCTGTTGCTCTGGATTGCACGACACCACGATCAGGGCGTCGTAGTTTCGGTAGGAGCCGGTCTCCACCAGCAGGGCGGCCTCCACCACCGCCACCGGCGGCTGTGGATCCAGCTCGTCGAGCCAGCGGGCCACGGCGGCCCGGACGAGGGGATGGATCAGCTCATTGAGTTTATCCAGTGCCTCGTCGTCACCCACAACCCGTCGGGCCAGGGCCCGTCGGTCCACGGAGCCGTCATCGGCAAGAGTGTCCGGGCCAAAGGTCTCGGCCACCGCCACTGCCCCCGCTTCGCCGGCACGGTAGAGCCGGTGGACCGCCGCATCGGCGTCGAAGACAGGCACTCCGCGTCGACCCAGCATCACGGCAACCGTACTCTTTCCGGAGGCCAGTCCACCGGTGAGACCAACCAGGTACGGTCGTTCGGCCATGTTCAGATTCCCCGTCGGAGCCGCGCCGCCCGCACGGTGTTGGCCATCAGCATGGCGATGGTGAGCGGACCCACACCGCCCGGGACCGGGGTGATCCGGCTCGCTTTCGGCGCGACCCTTTCGAAGTCCACATCGCCCGACAGCACGGCCCCCCGCTTGTCGTAGGCCGCGAGTTTCTTCGGGTTGGATCCATAGAGCCGTTCGACGGTGTCGCGATCGGTGATCCGGTGCATGCCAACGTCTACCACCACCGCGCCGTCCGACACGTGACCGTCACCGATGAGCGCAAGCTGACCCACGGCGGCGACCAATATCTCCGCCTCGCGGGTGACCGCCGCAAGATCACGGGTCCGGGAATGACACAGAGTGACGGTGGCGTGGGCGTGGAGCAGCATCATGGCCATGGGTTTGCCGACGATGTCGGAACGACCGACGATCACCGCCCGGCGACCCTTGACCTCGATGGCCTCGCGGCGCAGCATCTCCATGATTCCTGCCGGAGTGCAGGGCACCAGACCGGGCCGACCCTGTTGCAGCAGTCCCACGTTGGTGGGATGAAATCCATCCACGTCCTTGGCGGGGTCGATGCGATCGAGCACCGCGTGGTTGTCAAGTCCGTGCGGCAGGGGCAGCTGCACCAGGATGCCGTCGACCTGGGGGTCGTCGTTGAGGCGGTCGACCAAACTGGTCAATTCGTCCTGTCCAACTGTCCCTGGAAGCTCGTGGGTGATCGACTCCATCCCGAGCTGGGCGCAGGTCTTTGCCTTGGAGCCTACATAGACCTTCGACGCCGGATCGTCCCCCGCCACGACGACGTCAAGCCGGGGCACCACACCAGCGGCCCGCAGCAACGCCACCTCGGCCACGACCTCGTCGCGGATGTCGGAGGCGATGCGTGATCCGTCCAATTTCTTTTCCGCGTCCATCATCGAATCCTCCAGGGACGTCTCACCCCACAACGCCATCGTAGAGGGTGGCGACCCCGCCGGTGAGCGGGAGGGCCTGGACCTCTGCCACGCCGGCCGATCGCATCATTCCACAAAGGGCCTCGCCGTCGGGGAAGCTCTCGACCGATGCGGTGAGGTAACCGTATGCCTCCGAGTCTCCCGAGATGATTCGACCGACCATGGGGGGCACCCTTCGGACCCACCACTTGAGCAGCGGTGCTACCGCGCCGCGGGGCTGGGAGAACTCCAACACCAGCAGCCGTCCGCCCGGCCGGATGACTCGGGACAACTCCTCGAGGCCTGCGTCCAAATCCTCGAAATTCCGGATACCGAAGGCTACCGTGACCGCGTCCATGGACGCATCGGCAAGGGGCAGGTTCAACGCGTCGGCCGCGAACCACGAATTGGCCACCGATCGGCCGCCGGGCTTGCAGGCGGCGAGCGCCAGCATGGGGAGACAGAAATCGCTGCCGTAGACCTCGGTTGAGCCCGAATACGACAGTGCCAGGTCGCCGGTGCCGGTGCACATATCGAGCACCCGGCCGGGGCCGAGGGCGGTGATCCGTTGTGCAACCAGGCGTCGCCAGCGGAGATCCTGACCGAGGGACAGCAACCTATTGAGCAGATCGTACCGGTGGGCAATACGCCCGAACATGGAGCGGATCTCGTGCGACCGCTTGGACAGGAGTTCCTCTCGCACGGCGCGAAGGTTAGCACGCGTGTTGGGGGAGCCAGGAACTCGAGGCCGGGGACAAGGGACTCACCGGGCTCCAGGATTCTGGCGTCTCCCCCACTCGGTTGAAGCAAGATCAACTGAAGATTCAGAATTCAAAATCAAAAAACAAAAATTTGAAACCCGAGACCGGGGGTTGGCTGGGGTTCAGGGGTTTTCCGGAGGCTCCAACCACTCGGTCTGATAGTCCTTCGTTATGGGGACTACGCACAGAAAGCGCACCGGAACCTCGCCGCGATTTTCGTACCAGTGGGCGACGCCTGCGGGGATGAAGATGCAGTCGCCCGCCTCCGCCGTTGCCTCTCGTTCGTCGAGGCCGATCACCATGGAGCCCTCGAGAACAACCTGTTCGTGCTCGATGAAGTCGTGACGATGGCGAGGGATGCGGCCGCCGGGTTGGATGGTGAAGCACCGGGTGGCGAAGTTGGGAACCCCTTCCTCGGGTCCGAGCAGAATCTGGATCGTGGTGCCGCGGCTGCGTTCCACGTCAACCGCCTCGCTCGCGTTCATCGGTCGAACCACCGGTTCGGTCATCGGGTGCCTCCCCAAGGGATGATCTTCCCCCAGCATAATCCACTCCCTCACCCGATCCCCGATCCCCGATTCCCGAATTTTGAATTATTTGGGATGGTACGATCCACCCCATGCTCGAGCGTCTCAACGTCCGCGGGCTCGGCATCATCGAAGGCGTCGAGCTGAAATTCTCCGGTGGGTTTTCGGCGCTGACCGGCGAGACCGGTGCCGGCAAGTCGTTACTTGTCGAGTCACTCAAACTGCTGTCCGGCCAGCGGTCCCAGTCGGAGATGGTCCGTACCGGCGATACCAAGCTACGGGTGGAAGGACGTTTTCGGCTGCCCGCCACCGGTCCTCTTGAAGCGGTCCTCGAGGAGTTGGGTGTGGCCGTCGATGGTGAGTTGGTGATTCGGCGTGAGGTCTCCGACGCCGGCAGGAGTCGTTGCTGGTTGAACGACGTCGGGGTGACGGTCGCCGCGTTGCAACGGATCGCCCCCTTTCTGCTGGCGATCCACGGCCAGCACGAGCAGCATGGCTTGGCTGAAGCCGCGATTCAGAGGGCGTTGGTGGACCGCTACGCCGGCCATGACGACCTTTTGGCCCGCGTCGGCGGAGCCTTCGAGGGATGGCAGAAAGCCGACACGGAGGTGAAACGGCTGCGGTCAGCCAGTGTCAAGCGGAGGGATCGGCTGGATGCCATCGCCTTCCAAATCGCTGAGATCGAGGCGGTCGATCCCGAGACCGGCGAGGACGAAGATCTGCTGCAACAGCGCCTGCTCCTCCGCCACGCCGCCCGTCTGCACGAAGCGTCATCGAGTGTGCTGGGACGGCTCGTCGACGAGGAGGGTTCTGCGGTGGACGGGCTCGCCCAGGCGGAGAGGGGGCTCGACACCATCGCCGAGTGCGGTCTTGATGTGGAGGGTGCGCGCGAGCGACTCGTCGAGGCGAGAGTCCACGCCGAGGAGGTGGCCCGGGAGGTGCGGCAACTGATCGCCGGCGTGGACCGGGATCCGAATGCGCTGGAGGCGGTGGAGAGCCGGCTCCACCAACTGGATCAGCTGATGCTCAAATATGGCTCGCCATTGGCGAAGGTGTTGGAGCACCGCCTTGCCCTGCTGGCCGAGAGAGACGAACTCGCGGGGGTCGAGGACCGTCTCGAGATCGCGGAGGAGGTTTCCAGGGCCGCCCTCGACCAGTACGACCTCGTGTCCGCCGAGCTGGACGTCGCCCGCCTCGAAGCGGGCCGGTCCTTTGCCGACGCCATCGCGGCGGTTCTCGAGAAACTCGCCATGGAAGGGACGACGCTGGAGTTTCGCTGGCTGCCGCGGACCGACGACGGCAGCCCCCTGACCCGCGACGGGGTTGCGGTGGCATTTGATCACGAGGGCGTTGAGCAGTGCGAGCTTCTGATCGCGGCCAATCCAGGGGAGGAACCGCGGCCCATGTCGCGGATCGCGTCGGGCGGCGAACTTTCCCGGCTCCATCTCGCCCTGAGGACGGTTCTCCTGGGCCGGCGCGAGGCCGCCGGCCTCACCCTGCTCTTTGATGAGGTGGACTCGGGGCTGGGCGGAATCACGGCATCGGCTCTCGCCGGGCTGCTGTCCGATCTGGCCGCCGAACACCAGGTCCTGGTGGTGACCCACCTGCCGCAGGTGGCGGCTCGTGCGGCGCGCCAATACCTGATCGAAAAGGTGCTCAGAAACGGGCGGGCCGTGACCTCCGCATCCGCTCTCGACCCGGAGGGCAGGGAGCTCGAGCTGGCGCGAATGCTCTCCGGTGGCGAACTGACCGAATCGGCCCGGTCACATGCCCGCACCCTGATGGAGCAACAATGAGGACGGTGCCATTTGTGGACGACAGCGACGTCCTTCCGGCCGCGGAGGCGGTTGCGAACGTCCGAGCCGCCTCGGGGATTGTCCTGATTCCCACCGAAACCTTTTATGGTTTGGGGGCCGATCCAACGGACCCGGAGGCCGTGGCACGAATATTCGAGACCAAGGGAAGGCCGCCCGAGATGGCGGTGCCGGTGTTGGCCGCCGACTGGCAACAGCTCGAGGCGATGGTCCGTGTTCCCGAACGCCACCGCGTGCAGTTGTCGCGCATCTGGCCCGCGGCGCTGACCGTGATCCTGCCGACTCGAGAGCGGCTGGTCGCTGGCCGCGACTCGACCCTGGCTGTCCGTATCCCGGGTCATGCGAGGCTTCGGGCTCTGCTCTACCGGGTGGGACCGTTGACCGGGACCTCGGCCAATCGTCACGGACACCACCCAGAGGTGTCGGCGGCCGCGGCGGTGGCGTCTCTGGTGGTTCCACCGGAGCTGGTTCTCGATGGTGGCGCGACCGCTGGCGGCGCCCCGAGCACCCTTGTGGATCTCACCGGCGAGGAGCCCGTTATCCTTCGTCGTGGCGAGGTCGGATGGCAGGATGACTTCCCCTGGGACGATCCTCTCTGATGCCCACCGACAGCCCCTCAAATCCAGCCCGTTCGAGCGCAAGTGTCTGGTGCTCAGAGACCTGCGTATCGAAGGCGCCGTGGAACAAGAAATGGCGCTGAGACGCGGTAGCTTGGGGTGCGGAAAACTCTGTGGAAAACCCTGTGGAAAAATCGTGAAGTCCATGTAAAGACAGTCACTTCCGTACATCTCGGACATTTCGGGCTGATGTTGTGAAGTGCTTTGTTTTCAGTTGTTTGAATCTATGTCCTTGATCATCAATGCGTTGGCTTCGATTGACTCGCTGCGGCAGTCCACAACCCTCACATTTTCCGGCTCTTGCGGTTTGAAGTCTCGCGGTTTAAGTTTCCCCTCTGGAAGGGCCTGTGGTAGCGTTTCCCTCCCCTCGGGAAACGGGATGAATCGACGATCATCCGAGGGACACTCTCAGGAGGTTGGACGGTGATCCGCAAGGTCAAGGGAACGAGAGATATCTTGCCGCCGGAATCGGATCTTTGGGTGGCGGTCGAGGCCGTGGCTCACAAGATTTTCGGTGGATTCGGCTACAAGGAGATTCGGATTCCCCTGGTGGAGTCCACCGAACTCTTCGTGCGAACGGTGGGCGAAGGGACCGACATCGTGGGCAAGGAGATGTACACCTTCGCCGATCGGAAAGGGCGGTCGCTCACGCTGAGGCCTGAGGGAACCGCTGGGGTCGCCAGGGCGTTCATCGAGAACGGGTTGGGTCAGAGACCGCAGCCGGTGCGGCTGAGCTACGTCGGGCCCATGTTTCGATACGAGAAGATGCAGCGCGGCCGATACCGACAGTTCGGCCAGATCGGAATCGAGCTGCTCGGTGCGTCCTCGCCCGAGGCGGATGTGGAGGTCATGCTGGCGCTTTACACCTTCCTCCAGGCCCTCGAATTCAGTGACCTGGAGATCGTGCTCAACAACCTCGGTGATCCCGAGGATCGGGATCGGTTTATCGAGATCCTCAAGCAAGAACTCATCACCCACAAGGCCGAGCTGTGCTCCGATTGCCAGCGTCGCTGGGATCAGAACCCGCTCCGGATCCTGGACTGCAAGGTGCCCCGCTGCCGCGGGCTGGTGGCCCATACCACCCCAGTGGCCGACGTGGTCTCCGACGATGCCCGTCGTCACGTGGACGCTGTGGAGGCCGGGCTCAGTGCGCTGGGCGTTGCAGTGCGGCGAGCCCCCCGCCTCGTACGGGGGCTCGATTATTACCTGCGCACCGTTTTCGAGGTCATTTCCCCGGACCTCGGGTCGGATACGGTGATCTGCGGTGGTGGTCGTTACGATCGCTTGATCGCTGATCTCGGTGGTGCCGAGGTCCCCGGCATGGGCTTTGCCATCGGCGAAGACCGTCTGGTTGACATCCTGCCGGAGTCGTTCCGTCAGCGGGTGCTGGCAACCCGGCCGGTGGCGGTGATTCCCCTGGGTGAAGGCACGGCAGCACCGGCTCTCGGGATGGTCCGCGACCTGGTCTCCGCCGGTGTCCAGGCCCAGGCCGAGGTTACCGGGCGTTCGCTCAAGGCCGGTCTCAAGTGGGCCGGCAAGATCGGTGCGCGAGCTGCCGTCATCGTGGGAGAGCGCGAGCTCGCGGAGGGTGCCGTCATCCTCCGGGACCTGGACCGTGGCGAACAGGAGACCGTCGCCGTTGACACGCTGACCGAGCACCTCGTGAACAAGTTCGATCGGAGTCGATCATGACGATGAGTGCGTGGAGCCGACCGTGGTGTGGCCAGATCAACAGATCGAATCTCGGTGACGAGATCGAGCTTGTAGGGTGGGTTCGCCGTCGCCGGGATCTCGGGGGACTGGTCTTTGTGGATCTGCGCGACCGCACCGGACTTGTACAGCTGGTCTTCGAGAATGACATGGTCGCCGAGGGCGAACGATTGTCCGCCGAGGACGTTATCCGAGTGTCCGGCGGGGTCCGCGAGCGGGCCGAGGGTCAGAGCAACCCGGAGCTGGCCAGTGGCGAAATCGAGGTCGCCGTGACCGCGCTGGAGATCCTCTCGGAAGCCGACACTCCGCCTTTCGTCGTCGACGACGACACCAATGCCTCGGAGGAACTTCGGCTGACCCACCGCTATCTCGACCTGCGACGCCCGTCCATGGTCGCCGGTCTCACGCTCCGCCACCGGGTGATGGCGGAGTCTCGGCGGTATTTCGACGAGATGGATTTCATCGAGGTGGAGACCCCGGTGCTCACCAAATCGACGCCGGAGGGAGCGCGGGACTTCCTTGTTCCGTCGCGGCTACACAGGGGTTCGTTCTACGCATTGCCGCAATCACCCCAGCTTTTCAAACAGTTGCTGCAGGTGGCGGGCCTCGGGCGTTACGTCCAGGTCGCCCGCTGTTTTCGCGACGAGGATCTGCGGGCCGACCGGCAGCCCGAGTTCACCCAGGTTGATGTAGAAGCCTCGTTCGTGGCCGAGGAGGATATCTTCGAGCTGATCGAGGGTTTGTTCGCGCGGATCTTCCCCATGGTGGGCATCACCCCGCCCAAGTCCTACCCGCGGCTGACGTATCGCGAGGCCATGGAGAGGTTCGGCGTCGATCGACCGGACACTCGATTTGGGCTGGAGCTGGTCGAGCTCGGTCCGCAATGTCCGGGCTGCGGATTTCGGGTTCTGGAGGAGGCTGCGGCTACGGGCCGGGTCAAGGGACTGGTCCTCCCCGGTGGAGCCGAACTTTCGCGTAAGGCGCTCGACGGGCTCACAGAGGTGGTGGCCCAGCACGGGGCCAAGGGACTGCTGTGGTTCAAACGAACTGCTGACGGCGTGGCGTCTCCGGCGAAGAAGGTCCTTGGTGAGGACGGCGTTCTGCGGTTCCTCAACGCCGCCGGAGCCGGCGAGGGGGATATTTTACTGGTGGTTGGCGCGGCGGAAAAAGTCGTGTTTGCGGCGCTCGGAGCCTTGCGGCTCCACCTCGCAAGAGAACGCGATCTGATTCCCTCCGATCGCCACGACTTTCTGTGGGTCACCGACTTTCCGCTGTTGGAGTGGGACGAGGACGACCAGCGGTACTACGCCATGCACCACCCATTCACCTCGCCGGTGAACGAAGACATCGATCGTCTGTTGGACGATCCCGGAGCGGTTCGAGCTCGTGCCTACGATGTGGTCATGGATGGCGTTGAACTCGGTGGGGGATCGATCAGAATCCATGATCCCGAGATCCAACGCCAGATGTTCGCCGCGCTGGGAATCGCCGAGGCCGAGGCGGAATCCCGTTTTGGATTCCTGCTCGAGGCTTTCCGATACGGGGTGCCGCCCCACGGCGGGATCGCTCTCGGGGTAGACCGCCTGATCATGCTCATGGCGGGCCGCGATTCGATCCGTGACGTGATCGCGTTCCCCAAGACCACGTCGGGATCGTGTCTGATGACCGAGGCGCCATCACCGGTGGACGGCCGACAGCTGGACGACCTCGGGCTCGATCTCAAGGGTTAGCCCTGTTGCTCGGGCTCCGGGACGTCGTTGTCGGTGAGAATCAGTTCGCCGCGCTCCACCGCCGCCAGCAGCTCACGGGCCCGGTCGCCATACTCTGCCGGCACCTGGACCTGGACCTCGCCCAACCCGTCAAGTACGAAGGCGTGGGTCTTCCGTAGCGCCTCGCCCCACGAGGTGGTGGGGATGCCGTGGGCTTCCAGGAAGGTCCGAACCTGGGTCTCGTCCACCTCACCCTGCGCGATATAGACGGTGATCATCTCGTCGTCCATGGTGTCCCCCGCTCCCCAATGATAGCGACCGCCGTGCTGTGCGTCGTCGAGGGGCGAGCCTCGGGCCAGACAAAGCCGATGTTCCGCGGTGAAATATGTGGGACCTGTTTTGCGCTATTGTGTCCGCGTGAGCTGCACCGGCAATTTGACTCCGAAACCATGGACCGTCTGAAGAACTGTCGTCTGACAATCGAGCAACCATAGATACCCTGTGGGAGGGTTCGTTATGAATGGTGATCTGGTGCGCGGCAAGGCGAATTTCGGTACCGCACCGGTATTTTTGACGGCCATTTCCACCATCCTCGGCGCGATCATGTTTCTGCGGTTCGGCTACGCCGTGGGAAACGTCGGTTTTCTCGGCACGGTCGCGATCATCCTGATCGGCCACGCCGTCACCATTCCAACGGCGTTGGCGCTGGCCGAGATTGCCACCAACCAGCGAGTCGAGGGCGGCGGGGAGTACTTCATCATCTCGCGGTCGTTTGGGATCATCCCGGGCGCTGCCATCGGCATCGCCCTGTTCTTCTCGCAGGCGATCAGCGTGGCGTTCTACATCATCGCCTTCGCGGAGGCCTTTCGCCCGGTGTTCTCGTGGCTTGCACAGAGCTTCGACCTCGCCGTCTCCGATCCGAGATACGTCAGTCTACCGGCGGTCGTCGGGCTGGGGTACATCGTGGTGACCAGGGGTGCGAACTTCGGCATGCGGCTCTTGTATGGAGTGTTCGGCGTGCTCGTTCTTTCACTGGTGTTCTTTTTCCTGGGCCCATCCGCCGACGGATTCGAAACCTCCTTCGAGACCCTGGTCCGAACCGTGGAACATCCCGACGCGTTCTTCCTGGTGTTCGCGATCTGTTTCCCTGCCTTCACTGGCATGACGGCGGGGGTCGGGCTGTCGGGCGACCTCAAGGAACCGAGCCGGTCGATCCCGTTGGGGACGCTGTCGGCAACCCTTATAGGTATGGTGGTTTACATCGCGATCGCCCACAAGCTGGCGGTCTCGGCGTCGCCCGAGGCTCTGGCGGGAGACCAGCTCATCATGGCGAAAATCGCGCTGTGGGGGCCGATCATTCCAATCGGTCTCGCGTGCGCCACATTGTCGTCGGCGCTCGGCTCCTCGCTGGTGGCCCCGCGCACCCTCCAGGCACTGGCACGGGACGAGGTCTTCCCCTCTCAGCGAGTCAATCGGTGGCTGTCGACCGGCAGAGGTGACACCTCGGATCCGGCCCAGGCCTCGATGGTGGTCTTCGCCATCGCGGTGGTCTTCGTGGCTCTCGGCAACGTGGACTTCGTGGCTCAGATCATCTCCATGTTCTTCATGGTGACCTACGGTTCGTTGTGTCTGATCTCGTTCCTCGAGCATTTTGCGGCGGACCCCTCATACCGCCCGGTGTTTCGCTCGCGCTGGTACCTGTCCGCTTTCGGCGCCGCGGCCTGTGTGTGGTTGATGTTCCGGATGAGCACGGTGTACGCGATTGTGGCCATCGCCACCATGGTCCTGCTGTATGTGGGCATCGGCTATACCTGCCCGAATCGCCGTGGTCTCGCTTCCATCTTCCAGGGTGCCATTTTCCAGATCGCACGCCAGTTGCAGGTGTTCCTTCAGAAGTCGAGGCGCTGGTCGAAGGCGGAACGTTGGCGGCCGTCGGTGGTCTGCATCTCTCGCGATTCGTTTGAACGGCTTGAAGCGTTCAATTTACTGCGCTGGATTTCTCACCGATTCGGGTTCGGTACGTACATCCACCTCATCGAGGACTACCTCTCCCGAAGCACCGTGGACGAATCTCAGGACGCCCTGCATCGTCTGGTGAGGTTGACCGATGTCAGCCGGAGCAACATCTACGTCGACACGTTGGTGAGCCCGTCCTACACCACAGCAATCGCCACAGTCGCCCAGCTGCCAGGCATCTCGGGCAAGGAGAACAACCTCCTCCTGTTCGAGTTCTCGCGCGACGACCAGTCCGAGTTGGCAGCCATCATCGACAATTACAAACTGGTCGCGGCAAGCGGGTTCGATATGGCGATTCTCGCGAGCTGTGACCGGGGCTGCGGGTATCACCGGGAGATCCACATCTGGATCACTCCTCAAGATTACGAGAACGGCACGCTGATGATCCTGCTCGCGTACGTCATCCTCGGCCATCCCGATTGGCGTGGGGGCGAAATCAAGCTATTCGCCCTCTTCCCCGAGCAGGAGGTCGAAGCGGAGCGGGGACGACTCCTCGACATGATCGTGACCGGCAGGCTGCCGATCTCCGCGAACAACATTCACGTCTTTGAGCGCCAGGCGGGAACAAAGAAGTCCGAGATCGTCCGCGAAAAATCCAGGGATGCTGATCTGATCATCCTCGGCTTCGTCGGCGAGGCGCTCGTGCATCAAAAGCAGGGCATTTTTGAGGGGTACGACGGGGTGGGGAACATCCTGTTCGTGAACACGGGTCAGGAGATCCAAATGGAACGGGAGTCAGACGACGTGGGGACCGATAACGGCGACACTGAGGCGCCCGTCGTGGTCCAAGAAAAAGTCGCCGAGGACACCAACGGAAACGGGGTCTGACCTGCCCCGTTCCACACGGCGCGGTTGGGGGACGTTGTACCTTCCTCTTGGCGACGGTGTTGTGATGGCGCTCCCCGCGTGACCGGAGGACGATCAACCCGGAACCCGGAACCCGGAACAGGTTGGGTCGGAACTACAACCCACAACCCGGGCGGGCGGTGGTTTTCGCATTTCGCATTTCGCATTTCGAATTGGGCGGGTGGCAGGGGGCGCCATTGACAGCCAATACCCCCATTGCTAAGATCACCGTCCGCTCGTTCTCGGGCGATAGATCTTTAACAAGACACCCAGGGTCGAAGACGGGTTCCAAGTGTCATGTCCTCCGGGAGATGGCCACCCGCCAATAGCCACAGGCGCGTAGCTCAGATGGTTAGAGTGCTACCTTGACACGGTAGAGGTCCGCGGTTCGATTCCGCGCGCGCCTACCATTCAAATGCGCAGGCGCGTAGCTCAGTTGGTTAGAGCGCATCCCTCACACGGATGAAGTCCGCGGTTCGAGTCCGCGCGCGCCTACCACGGAACGCTTCCCCGACCCTGGTGGTTGGGGTTTTTTTGTGTCCGCAGGCTGGAATTCGCCAGATCTGCGGGGCGGATCCGCGGGAGATGAGAGTCGAGAGGACGATGGAGACGACGATTCGAGTGACATTACCGGACGGTTCAGGGCGTGAGTTCCCGGCGGGGACCACGGTCCTCGACGTGGCCCGATCCATCGGCAAGGGGCTGGCACGCGATACGGTGGCCGGCCGGGTGGACGGTGCCCTGGTTGACCTCCGCACGCCGCTGGAGGCCGACGCCGAGGTGGTGATCGTCACGGTCAAGGATCCCGAAAGCGCCGAGGTCATCCGGCACTCGGCGGAACACGTGTTGGCGGATGCGGTGAAACGGCTGTGGCCCGGAACGCCGATCGACGCGGGGCGCCAGGATCACTCGGAGAAGTACCAGTACGACTTCCGGTTTCCGAGAGCGTTCACTCCTGAGGACTTCCCGCGCATCGAAGAGAAGATGCGCGAGATCCTCGCCGAGGACCTGGAGTTCGAGCGGATCGAGACCGACCGCAAAGGCGTGTGCGAACTCATGCGGGAGCGGGGTGAAGACATCAAGTTGGTCCGCCTCGACGATATCCCGGAAGGCGAGACCATCACTTTGTACCGGAGCGGCGATTTCCTTGACCTTTGCCGAGGTCCCCATGTTCAAAGGACCTCGCAGATCGGTGCGGTCCGGTTGCTGGAATCCTCGGGCGCCTATTTCAAGGGCGACGAACGCAACGAGATGCTGCAGCGGATCTACGGCACCGCATTCGCCACCAAAAAGGAACTCGATCAGTATTTTGAACACTTGGAGGAGATGCGTCGTCGCGATCACCGGCGGTTGGGCCGCGAACTCGAGCTCTTCTCTTTTCATCAGGAGGCTCCGGCGAGCCCGTTCTTCCACCCCCGTGGGGCGATCGTGTACAACGCCTTGATCGACTTGATGCGGGATAAGTATCGGCGTTACGGCTACGAAGAGGTGATCACGCCGCAGATCTTCGGGGTCGAGCTGTGGAAACAATCCGGCCACTACGACAACTATCGTGACGACATGTTCTTCACCGACGGTTTTGACGAGGTGGAGGAGAGGTCATCGAGCGTCAAGCCGATGAATTGTCCGTCACACTGTCTGATGTTCAAGACCAAGGCCCACTCCTATCGTGATCTGCCGCGTCGGATCGCCGACTTCGGCCGCCTGCACCGCTATGAGCGGTCAGGGGTGGTCACGGGGTTGACCCGGGTCAGGACCTTCTCACAGGACGACGCCCACATTTTCTGCACCCCCGAACAGATCGAGGCCGAGATCACATCGCTCTTCGACTTCATCTTCGAAATCTACGGTCTGTTCGGTTTCACCGACGTGTCGGTCAAACTGTCGACGATGCCCGAGAAGGCGATCGGTGATCCGGCGATCTGGAAGCACGCCGAAGAGGTTCTCGCCGGCTGCCTTGCGGCCCGCGAGGAGGTGGACTACAACCTCAACCCCGGAGAGGGCGCATTCTACGGACCAAAGATCGATTTTGACGTCAAGGATGCCCTGGGCCGAGACTGGCAGCTTGCCACGATCCAGCTCGACTTCAACCTGCCGGAGCGGTTCGATCTCACCTATGTGGATTCGGACGGCATAGACAAGAGGCCGGTGATGATCCACCGCGCGATCCTCGGTTCGCTGGAGCGGTTCTACGGTGTGATGTTGGAGCACTTCGGCGGCGACCTGCCGCCGTGGTTGGCACCGGAACAGGTGCGGGTCCTGCCGATTACGGATGCGGTTGTGGACTACGCCAGGACGGTGGCCGAGGAGCTCGATCGGCACGGCCTCCGCACGTGGGTGGACGATCGATCGGAGAAGCTCGGATACAAGATCAGAGACGGAGAAACCATGAAAGTGCCCTACCTGCTGGTGGTCGGCCAGCGGGAGGCCGACGACGGGACCGTGGCGCTCAGACTTCGACACCGCCGGGACGAGGGCGTTCAGTCCCTCGACGCGGTAACGCGGAGGATCTCCGGAGCGGTGGCGTCCCGTTCAATGGATTTGTAGCAGACAAGGAGTCAGACATGCCGAAACTGAAGACCCATCGGGGAGCGGCGAAAAGGATCAAGAAGACCGCCAACGGGAAGTTCAAGCGATACAAAGCCTATTCGTCCCACATCCTCGAAAAAAAGAGCACGAAGCGGAAACGTCATCTTCGCAAATCGACACTGATCTCGCCGGCGGATGCCAAGGTCGTGGCGAGAATGCTCACCATGATGAAGTAGGGAGATGCCATGCGAGTCACACGCGGACCACATCGCAAGAATCGTCGTAAGAAGATCCTGAATCTGGCAGAGGGCTATTGGGGAGGGAAATCCCGTCTCCATCGCACCGCCAAGATCCAGGTCGAGAAGTCACTGCAGTATGCCTATCGGGATCGCAAACAGCGCAAGCGCCAGTTTCGCCGGCTGTGGATCACTCGGATCAATGCCGCGGCCCGTGAGAACGGCACCACCTACAGCAAGCTCATCGCCGGGCTGAAGAACGCCGGCTGCGAACTCGACCGCAAGGTGTTGGCCGATCTCGCGGTGCGTGATCCCAAGGCATTCAGCCAGATTGTCGAGCTGGCCCTCACCGCGGAGGCTTGAGGCTTCATGAGCACCGCTCGGCTGGCCGAGGTTCGGGAGGCCTTCGAAAAGGCGCTCCGGGAGGCGGGGACCGACCCGGATCGCGTGGAACAGCTGCGGATCGACTTCGCAGGACGTCGCTCGGGCGTGCTGCAGGAGCTGACCGCGGCCCTGCGTGAACTTCCCAACGAGCAGAAGAGAGAGTACGGCCAGGGGCTGAATGAACTCAAAAAACTGGTGGCCACTCGGCTCGAAGAAGCCAAGGCGGCGGCAGCGGTCGTCGGACGCCAGACCGCCCGCCAGGCGGTGGACGTCACCCTGCCGGGACGCCATTCGATGCGTGGTGCGCAGCACCCGGTCCACCTGGTCCGTCGTCGCGTCGAGGAGATCTTCCTGCGCATGGGCTACAACGTGGAAGCCGGTCCCGAAGTGGAGGACGACTGGCACAACTTCGAGGCCCTCAACATTCCACCGGATCACCCCGCCCGTGACGATCAGGACACCTTCTATCTGCCCGGAGGGCTGCTGCTGCGGACCCACACTTCACCGGTCCAGGCCCGGGTCATGGAGCGGCAACAGCCGCCGATCCGGATCATCGTTCCGGGAAGGGTCTACCGCCGAGACTCCGACCTGCGCCATTCGCCCATGTTTCACCAGATCGAAGGTCTCCTTGTGGACGAGGGAATCACCTTCGGCAACCTCAAGGCAACCCTCGAGACTTTCCTGCATGCCCTCTTCTCCGACACGGTGGACGTTCGGTTCCGGCCGAGCTACTTCCCCTTCACCGAGCCGTCCGCCGAGGTGGACATCAGCTGCATCTTCTGTGGCGGTGACGGCTGTGGGGTGTGCTCCGGCTCGGGTTGGATCGAGATCCTTGGTTCGGGAATGGTCGACCCGAGAGTGTTCGACGCGGTGGGTATCGACTCGAACCGCTTCACCGGCTTCGCCTTCGGGCTCGGCATAGACCGGGTGGCCATGTTGCTGTACGGCATCTCGGACCTGAGGCAGCTCTTCGACGGCGACCAAAGACTGTCGGTGCAGTTCGTATGAAGTTCGATCTCGGCTGGCTCACCGAACTCCTCGAGGATGCCCCGGAGGCCGATGAGCTCGCAGCTCGGCTGACCGCCTGCGGTTTTCTGGTGGAAATCCGTGAACCGGCTGACGGGTCCGAAGTCTGGGATGTGGAGGTCACGACCAACCGCCCCGATGCCATGAACCATCGTGGCCTGGCCCGCGAAGCCGCGGTGGCGACCGGCGTCGGTCTCCGGCCGTTGGCGGGGGAACTCGAGGAGATCGACGAGCCGGCGTCCGATTTGGCGACGGTGGAGATCGAAGCGCCCGAGCTGTGTTCCCGCTACGTGGCGCGGATAGTTCGCGGAGTCAGCATCGGGGAATCGCCCGACTGGATGGCGCGCCGGCTGGAGGCCTGTGGAGTTCGACCGATCAACGCGGTGGTGGATGCTACAAATTACGTGTTGCTCGAGCTCGGCCAACCGCTCCACGCCTTCGATCTGAACAAGGTGGCCGGACGGCGGATCGTCACTAGGCGGGCGACTCCAGGCGAGAGGTTGAAGACCCTCGACGGCTTAACCCGGACCCTGGACGATTCCATGCTCGTGATCGCGGACGATCGTGAGGCGATCGCCGTGGCCGGGATCATGGGGGGAGCCGACTCGGAGATCGGCCCGGAGACCGTGGATATCCTGATCGAGAGCGCCCATTTTGACGCGCTGTCGGTGCGACGCACCGCGCGCAAGCTGGGAATGCACACCGAGGCCTCACACCGGTTCGAACGGGGCGCCGATCCCGAGATGGCCGCTGTCGCCTGTGACGCCGCGGCGGCGTTGATCGCCCAACTGTGCGGTGGCGTCGTGTGCCGCGGTCGCATCGATGTGTATCCCCGTCCGTGGAGTCCCAAACAGCTTGAGTTTTCGCTGGCGTCGTTGTCTGCCTTCGCGGGGATGGAGATCGATCGGGGCGAGGTCGCGAGGATTCTCGAGGGTCTCGAGTTTTCACCCGAGGCGGATGGCGATCGCATCACAGTGACCCCGCCGCCGTTTCGTGTGGACATTGAGGTGGTCCCCGATCTCTACGAAGAGGTGATCCGTCAGGTCGGCTACGACGCCGTGCCGTCATCGTTGCCGATTCTGCCGACGCCGCCTGGACACCGAAACCCAAACTGGGTGCTTGTGGACCGCGGTCGGGAAGCGGCAGTCTCCGCCGGACTCATCGAGGTCATGACCCTGTCGTTTGTCGGCAGCGGTGACGATGCGCTGGTCGATCGGTGGCCACTGTGTCCGGGCGGTGCCCTGCCCTTGGACAATCCCCTGGCCACGACCCAGGACACCATGAGGCGGTCATTACTGCCGGGCATGCTGGCGGCCGCCCGGGAGACCCTCAATCGCGGCGAACGATCGCTGACGATCTTCGAACAGGGCCGGGTATTTGCCGCCGGTGATGACGAAGCACTGGAGTTCGAACGGCTTGCGGTCGTTCTCTCAGGAACAACGGTTGACGGCCGGACGGTGGATTTCAGCGATCTCAAGGGGATCGTAGGAGAAACCATGGATCGTGCCGGTTTTCCGACCGCTGCCTGGGACCGCGGCGGTGCGCCGTGGATTGATCGGGCCGAAGGGGCTGTCATTACAGTCGACGGCACGACCGCAGGATGTGCCGGGCTACTCGACGACGCGATCGGCAAGCGGTGGGATCTGCGGCAGCCGGTCTACGTGGCGGAGCTGGATCTCGGTGTTGCCTTCGAGACACCGGCTTTGGTTCAATTCCAGCCGTTGCCGAAGTTCCCGGCAGTTGCAGCGGACATGACCGTGGAGCACGCCGATGAAATGCCCTACGCCACCCTCCACGACACGGTGGCCGAGCTGGCCGGAGAGATGGTGGAGTCGGTGGGTTTGGTGGACAGGTACACCGGTGAGGGACTCACCGACGGTACCGTGAGGACCACCCTGCGTCTGGTGTATCGAAATCAGGAGCGCTCTCTCACTCAGGAGGAGGTCAATGCCGATCAAGATGACCTCCGCAACCGCCTCCGAGAGCGGTTGGGCGTGAGTTTCGCGTGACCAATTGAGGGCGATTCGACCCGGAGGAACGACATGGCTATGGATGCGATTTTGAAGAAGCTCGAGTCGAGGATCGAAGAGTTTGCCCAGGCCCACAAGAAGGCGAATGCTCGGGTGGTGGAGCTCGAGGCTCGGGTCGAGGAGTTGGAAGCTCAGCTTGGTGGCAGCGACGATCTCGACGAGAAGGTACGTGAGCTCGAGGCTCAGCGCGCAGATCTCGCCGATCGCCTTGAGAGTGTCCTTGGCGTGATCGACTCGGCTCTCAAGGGCTGAACCGAAACTCGCCCCGCCCTTCGGCGGAGGTGTGTCGACAAGCTGGCCGACGGCGGTCAAGCCGCGTTGGTCTGCCACGCAAATGTCCAGTTGAAGGGCATCGCTGCGTCAGCCGCCGACCGGGTTCGGGAAGGTCGCGCCGCCGTCCCGTGAGGCCCACCGCTCCCTCGCCCGCGTCTGATTCACGGCGTTCGATGCTGTATACTGACAGTGGGAAGGAGCACCGATGACGACCGTACGGGCCACAGTCGAGATCTTCGGAACGAGGCTGGGTCTTCGTGCGGATGGGGACGCGGCGCGTCTGGAAGAACTGGCGCGATTCGTGGACACCCGGATGCGCGAGGTCGCGGATCGCAGCTCCAGTGTCGACACGGTCAAGATTGCTGTCTTGACCGCATTAAATATTGCGGACGAACTGTTTCACGAGCGTGAAACGGATCAGGACGCCCGACAGGAACGGTTGGAAGAACAGGCAGAACGGCTCGTTTCGAGAATCGAAGAGGCCATGAAACCCGGGGAGGCCCGGAAATGAAGAACGGACTCGGAGGTCCCTGCGCGGTTAGTGATGAGTGAAACTATCGTTGAACCAACACCTATTTGAAGGGCTGCCGGGTTCTTTCATCCGGAGCTTGCCGTAAGGCGGGAGATGGGTGGAGGACAGGTACCCACCTGTGGTTTCGCAGGTTCAAATAGGGTTGCTCACACGGCCGAAGCGGGGACCTCCACTTTGAGTCTCCCAGGTCTTGCCTGATCCAGCCCCCTGAAGGTCGCCCTGATCGCTCCTTGACAGGGGGGACTCATGCTTCAAATCGCAGCCATTGCTGTGCTGCTGGTGGGCATCGTCGGCCTGATCGTCGTCTGGGCGCTGTGGCAGCGTTCCAGATCGGCGGCTCGCCGTTTGCTCGCCAACGCGGGAAAAGAGGCCCAGCGCATCACGGCGCGGGCCGAAATCGACGGCCAACGTATCCAGAAGGACACCGAAATCCTGGTCCGTGAGAGGTTGCTCACGGCGCGGTCCGAGTTCGAGCGAGAAACTCGCGACCACCGCATGGAGCTTGCCGAAACAGGCCGCCAGATCGACAGTCAAAGCCAGGAGTTGGCCGAAAAGGCGAGCGAGCTTGAACAACGTGAAAATGCTGTCGCAGGCCTTGAGACCGAGTTTGGCGAACGGGACCAGAAACTGGCCGCAGCCGAACAAGAGCTCGAGGCCGCGGTCACCGAGCAGCGCTCTCGGCTGGAACACATTGCCAGCATGACTGCGGATCAGGCCAAGGCGGAGCTCATGCGATCGCTGGAGAATGAAGCGCGCATGGATGCCTCCAACATGGTCCGGCGGATCGAGGAAGAAGCCTCCGAGAAGGCTAAGGAGAAGGCCCGCCGTATCATCTCAATGGCCATCCAGCGGATTGCGTCCGAGCACGTGGTGGAGAGTACGGTGTCGGTGGTCGATCTCCCCTCAGACGAGATGAAGGGTCGGATCATCGGCCGCGAGGGCCGGAATATCCGTGCCTTCGAGCAGGCGACAGGGGTGGATCTGATCGTTGACGACACCCCGGAAGCGGTCATCCTGTCGTGTTTCGAGCCGGTGCGTCGGGAGATCGCTCGGCTCGCTCTGGTCAATCTGATCCAGGACGGTCGGATCCATCCCGGCCGGATCGAAGAGCTCGTGGTCAAGGTGCAGGGTGAAATGGAGGAGAAGCTCCTCGTCGACGGCGAGGCCGCGGCGTTGGAAGCCGGCATTCCGGACCTCCACCCCGAACTGCAGAAGCTCCTTGGTCGCCTCCAGTTCCGCTCGTCCTTCGGCCAGAACGCACTCAAGCACTCGCTCGAGGTGTCGTGGCTGGCCAACCATATGGCGGAAGAGCTCGGTGTCGATGCCCAGGTGGCGAAGCGTGCCGGCCTGCTGCACGATCTCGGCAAGGCGGTTGATCGCGAAATGGACGGCACCCACCTCGAGCTGGGACGGGAGCTGCTCCGCAAGCACGGCGAAACCGATCCGGTGATTCACGCCATGGAATGCCACCACGGCGACTATGAGCCGCATACCGTGGAAGCGGTTCTGGTGACCGCGGCGGACGCCCTTTCGGCGGCTCGCCCAGGCGCCCGGCGGGAGATTCTGGAGAACTACATCAAGCGGCTGGAGAAGCTGGAGAGCATGGCCACCGACTTCAAGGGGGTGTCCAAGGCGTTCGCCATCCAGGCGGGACGAGAACTTCGAATCGTAGTGGAGTCGGAGAGGATTTCCGACGAGGAAGCGCTGTGGATGGCGCGTGACGTGGCCAAAAAGGTGGAGTCCGAGCTCACCTATCCCGGCCAGATCAAGGTCACCGTGATCCGCGAGACCCGTGCCGTGGAGTACGCGAGGTGATCAAGCTCCTCTTCATCGGTGACATCGTCGGCAGTGCAGGCCGACGGGCTGTCCATGCCCACTTGGAGGGGCTGGTCGATCGGGAGCGGATCGACTTTGTGGTCGCCAACGTTGAGAACGCCGCCGGTGGGTTTGGAATCACCACGAAAATCATGCAGGAACTCGACGGCCTGCCGGTTGACGTCTGGACCTCGGGCAATCACATCTGGGACAAGAAGGAGGGTGTGCCGTTGTTGGACGCCCACCCGGCCCTGCTTCGTCCGGCGAACTACCCTGAGGGCAACCCCGGTCGCGGATGGTGTATCGAGGAGACCGCCACCGGGATTCCCGTGGCGGTCGTCAACCTCCAGGGCCAGGCGTTCATGTCGCCCATCGACAACCCGTTCCGGGTCGGCGAACGGGTCCTTGGTGAGATCGCCGAGGCCCGGTCCGACACGAAGATCATCGTGGTCGACATGCACGCCGAGGCGACCTCGGAGAAGCAGGGCATGGGCTGGTTCCTCGACGGACGGGTGACGGCGGTCCTCGGGACCCACACCCACGTGCCGACCGCCGACGAAAGGATCCTGCCGGCTGGCACGGCTCTCCAGACCGACGTTGGTATGACGGGCCCCTATGAGTCGGTGATCGGAATGCGACACGAGAAAATCCTCGAGCGGTTTCTCTACAACACACCTCGACCATTCGAGCCTGCGAGGCGGGATATTCAGTTGCGCGGCGCAATCGTCGAGGCGGACGAAAGCACTGGCCATGCCCTCGCCATTCGCCGGGTTCGTGTCGACGGACCGTGACGGTGACGTGGTCTGCTCCGTAGACCCGACTGAATATGCGCAACGCCCTCCCCAGCCGCCTGATCGTCGATTTGCCCAATTGGGTTGGCGACCAGGTGATGGCGCTGCCGACGGTTCACCGTCTGGTCGAGGCCAATGTGATGGGCGACACGACCCTCCATGCGCGACCGGAGGCGCGGCGATTTTTGGCCGGCGTCTTTCCCGACGCCCGTGTGGTATCGAGTCCGCGCAAGGCGTCCCCGGTTCTCTCCGCCCGCCTTCTGTGCCGGGATGGTGGCCGGTTTGATCTGGGTGTCACCCTGCGCAACGCGTCCAGGGCCAAAATCTGCCTCTGTTTGGCTGCTCGACGGGCGGTGGGGAGCAATG
Organism: uncultured Holophagae bacterium; assembly: GCA_963797055.1. Classification (GTDB taxonomy): domain Bacteria; phylum Acidobacteriota; class Thermoanaerobaculia; order Thermoanaerobaculales; family Sulfomarinibacteraceae; genus FEB-10. The sequence goes on along the minus strand of CAWCOD010000009.1, from coordinate 106,396 downwards.
GGAATGGCGCAGGACTCCTCTTGACCCACGGCTATTCCGTGGACCGCCGCCGGCACCAGGTCCATGATGCGGACCCCATTCTCGAAGGCCTTGGTTTGAGAGGCGTGGATCCCTCCTGGAAACCACGGCTTCCGCTCGAGATCGTGGAGGAGGGTGCCCGGTCCCTTCGTCAGGCCGGCGTCAGCCGCGAGGGAGCGGTGGGCGTTGCCCCCACCACCGCTCTGGGCGAGGCGAGGAGATGGCCGGCGGAGCGCTACGGAGAGCTCGCGCGCTCGATCCTCGCCCGCGGCCTCGAAGTCGTGGTCGTGATCGGCCCCGGCGAGGAGGCGTTCGCCGCCGCGGTCCAGGAGGCGGCCGGTCGGCCGCTCCCGGTGGTGGGTGGCGAAGTGGACGTGGCTGGTCTGGCGGGTGTCCTGGCGAGGCTTTCGGTGCTGGTGGGTAACGACTCGGGTCCGATTCACCTTGCAGCCACCGTCGGCACACCGGGGGTGGCGATCTTCGGACCGACCGACCCGTGTCGCACCGGGCCGCTGAGCAACCGGCATGTGGTGTTGAGATCAGAGCTGGGGTGTGCTCCCTGTGGTGAGCTGCGCTGCCCGCTGGGCCACACCGCCTGCCTCCAGGAGATCGATGTGGCTGCGGTGAAAGAGAAGGTTTTCGAAACCGTGGCCTGATTTCTGGCAGGGCTGGAGATCCCCTCAGCGCAACAACCTGTCCGTCACGCACGACGACACGGCCGTTCTTGACCACGTGCCGCACCGGATTGACACCGAAGTGGTAAACCAGGTGGTGGTGGGTGGGCGCGTTCAGAATCGTCAGGTCGGCGCGCTTACCCACCTCGATCGATCCGATTTCCGACGACCGTCCGACGGCCGCTGCGGCGTTGAGGGTGGCCGCGGTGAGCGCCTCCTCCACCGTCAGGCCCATCATCAGACAGGCCAGAGTCAGAATTGTCGGCATGGACTCGGTTGGTGATGAGCCCGGGTTGCAGTCGGTGGCGATCGCAACAGCGCAGCCGGCGGAGACCATCTCGCGGGCGGGAGCGAAACCGGAGCGGAGGAAGAATGATGTCCCTGGCAGCAGAACCGCGACGGTGGGAGATTCCGCGAGCGCGCGGATCCCATCGGAGCTGATGTGCACGAGATGATCGGCCGAGAGGGCGTCCAGCTCCACCGCCAGCTCGGCCCCCCCCAATGGGGTCAGCTCGTCGGCGTGGAGGTGGATCCGCCAGTCGAAGGACGCCGCGTCGGCAAGGATGGCCCGCGTCTGCTCGATATCGAAGACCCCCTCCTCGCAGAACACGTCCACCGCCTGGGCGAGGCCCCGACGGGCGATCTCCGGGTGGATCTCCTCGATCAGCCGGCGGACAAAAACCTCCGGGTCCTGGCGATGCTCGGGCGGGACCTCGTGGGCCGCCAGACAGGTGGGGAGGAGGTCGATTGGATGGGCCAGGTTCGCCTCTCGTATGACCTCCAACATCCGGATCTCGGTCTCCAGGTCGAGTCCGTAGCCCGACTTGGCCTCGATGGTGGTGGTTCCGTGCTTCAAGAAGGTGTCGAGGCGGGTCAGGGTGCCCGCGAGAAGTTCGTCGGAGGTGGCCTCCCGGGTCGCGCGCACGGTGGAGTTGATACCGCCTCCCGCCGCGGCGATGTCCATATAGCTCGAACCCCTCAACCTCCGGTTGAACTCGTCCTCCCGTGAGCCGGCGAAGACCGGATGGGTGTGAGGATCCACGAACCCGGGCACGATGCAGGAGCCGTTCACGTCGAGGATGTGTTCGGCCGGAGGAAAGAGAAGGTCGTGGTCTGCGGAATCGCCGATGAACGCGATCAGCTCGCCCTCGCATCGGATCACGGCATCATAGGCGACGTATGGGCGACCCAGATCTTCGCCCCTGCGGGCCGTCGTACCGGTCGGGCTGACCACCTGATGGCCGCCACGGATGAGGAGGCTCATCCGGAGTTCTCCGAGGAGGCCTCGTTTCTCCGTTGCAGGACGGCCAGTTGGGGCGTGGAGCGTTCTTCCTGCTCCCGTTTCTGGTCGTCGCGGACGATTCCTTCGAGAATCTCCACCTGCCGCATCAATTCGGACCGGGCCTCGCGGCGGCGCGTTCTGAGTTCGGCGACGACGGCCTCGATGTTTTGCGCTCGCTGGTTGGCCTCTTCCACCAGACGATCGGCGAGGGTGTGGCCGTCACCGATGATCTTCTGGCTCTCGGCGCGGGCTGCCTCGATGGTGGATTCCGCGCTCTTCTGGGCGGCCACCAGAGCGTCTTGAAGCGCGGACTCTCGTTCTCTGAAATCTGCGAGATCCTGTTCGAGGCGGTGGACACGTTGTTTGAGTTCGCCCCGTTCCCGGGTCAGTCCTTCCACCGCGCTGGCGATCTGGGACAGGAACTCGTGGACCTCGATGGGCGCATAGCCCCGCAGTTTCTTGTTGAACTGTTTGCCGAGAATATCCAGTGCCGACAGCTCCGCCATGACGTCACCTCTCCTGTGAGGAATTATCGCATCTGTCGACGGATCTGTGGGTTTTTCTTGGGGAACAAGGAACAAGGAACAATGAGCAAGGAACTGATTTCGAGTGCGCGATATACTTCCGACGGAACGAAGCCAGGCACTGGAGGGCGAAGTGTCCAACGTCGCGTTGAGGGTTGACGATCTGAAAAAGACCTTCGACCCCGGATTGCTGAAGGCGAAGGTCGAGGTGCTCAAGGGCCTCAGCTTCGAGGTTCAACAGGGGGTTATCTTCGGCTTTCTCGGTCCCAACGGTGCCGGGAAGACAACCACCATCAAGGCGATCGCGGGGCTCATCTGGCCCGACGCGGGCTCGATCGAGATCTGCGGTCTGCCTCACACCGACGACGCCGCGAAGCGGAAGGTCGGATTTATGGCCGAGAGTCCCTACTTCTACCCCTATCTGACGGGACGTGAGTTCCTCGACTTCCACGCCGAACTGCTCGCACTCGCAAGCGATATCGTGCCGTCGCGGGTGTCCCAAACGCTGGAGAAGGTCTCCATGTCGGATCGTGCCGACCGGTTGATGCGGACCTACTCCAAGGGCATGTTGCAGAGAATATCCTTGGCCCAGGCGCTGCTCGGCGAACCCGAATTGCTCATTTTGGACGAACCTATGAGCGGCCTCGATCCCCTGGGACGGCGGGACGTCCGGGACATCATTCTCGCCGAGCGGGAGCGCGGAACCACCGTCTTCTTCTCCAGCCACATCATCCCCGACGTCGAGACCATCTGTGACCGCGTGGCTATCGTCGCGGACGGCAGGGTGCAGGCGGTTGGCGAGGTGAGGAATCTGGTGGCACAGGAAGTGGAAGCCTACGAGGTGGCGTTCTCAGACTCCACGTCATCGACTCTGGCAACGCCGGTGCTCGCGAGTCATACAGGAAACGATGCCTCCTGGGTGAGAGTGGCCGCCGGGCACCGGGATCAGCTGATTCGGGAACTCGTGAACGACGGCGCTCGGATCGTGGGCCTCAGCCCGGTGAGGAGTTCCCTTGAGGAATTCCTTCTGGTCCACTACCAGGGAGGTGGGTCATGAGGGCAATGCTGGCCATCGCCCGCAACACCCTGCGTGAGGCGCTCCGTGACCGCGTCCTCTACCTGTTCCTGGGTTTTGCCGTGTTGATGCTCGTCTCGTCCAAGGTCTTTGGTCTGTTGACGGTGGGTGACGAGGGCAAGGTCATCAAGGACCTCGGTCTGGCGGGGGTTCAGTTCTTCTCGATGCTGATCGCGGTCATGATGAGCGTTCTCCTGATCAGCCGCGAGGTGGACGGTCGCACCGTTTACAACATTCTCGCCAAACCGATTCGCCGGTGGCAGTTTTTGCTCGGCAAGTTCCTGGGTTTGCTCGCCACGGTGGCCCTCAACCTGACCCTCATGGCCCTGGTGTTGGTCGTGATGGTGCGGCTTTATAGCGGTGAGTGGGACGTGGGCCTTCTCTTCGCATCCGCGATGATATTGCTCGAGATGGCCCTGGTCACCGCCTTTGCCACCCTTTTCGCGGTGCTCACCCGGCCCATGCTCGGCACGGTCTTCACCCTGGCGGTCTACATCATCGGCCACGTGGCCGAGGATATCTGGCTTCTGACACAGCACATCACCGCCGGAGTGACGAGGCCCATTGTGGCGGCGATCTACTACATGTTGCCGAATCTCGAGCGTTTCAACTTCAAGACCGAGGTGGTCCACGACCTGAGCATCCCACCGGGTGAGATTGCCGTGACGGTTGTCTACGGTCTCGCCTACACGGCTCTGGTCCTGGTGTTGGCCTGCGTCCGCTTCTCACACAAGGACCTGTCGTGAGGCGGCCACTCGCCACTGCCGCGGTTGTGATCGCTCTGTTGGCGGTGGTCGTGACCTGCGAAGTGATACTCCACAACGCCCCCGAGACAGACCCGCTGGGCAAGCGTCTGCTCTATCTGCCCTCGCCCGAGGTGTTGCGGCTTGTCAGTCTCGGCAACGATGGTCTGATGGCCGATCTGCTCTACATGTGGTCGATCCAGTACTACTCGCAGTTCGATTTCCGGGAGAAGTTCCTCTACCTGGACACCGTTTTCAACCTGATCACCGATCTCGATCCCCGGTACTTCGACGCCTATCGAATCGGCGCCATGATCATGTCGGTGCAGAAGCACGGCGACCCGGACCAGCACAAGGCCGCCATCGTGCGACTGTATGACAAGGGCATCCGCGCCATGCCCGAGGACTGGGAGATCGCCGAGTGGGCGGCCTGGGACGCCTATCTGGTGCTCCACGATACCGATCAGGCCGTCGAGTGGATGGGAATCGCCGCGGAGCGCCCGGATGCGCCCTATGTGCTGCAGCGGCTCTATGGCGTGTGGCGCGACAACATCCACGGGTGGACCGTGGAGGACTCCATCGCCCACTGGGAGGAGGTCCTGGCCGGGGCCGAAACCAAGGCGGAGATCAACCTGGCTACGAGCCACATGTACGACTCCTACGTCACCCTCCACCGCAAGACCCTCGATCCCATGCTGCAGGGCTATTTCCAGCGCACCCGCCGCTGTCCGGAGTCCTGGCAGGAGCTCGTGGATGCCGGCTGGATGGCCTCAGTACCAGTGGACTATCTTGGCAACTCCTACGGCATCGATACCACCACGTGCACAATGGTTCCTCACAAGAAGATCCGCTGGGACTGATCCCCCACCTACCCACCCGGGAGCAAGGAACAAGGAACAGGGAACACCCCCGCCCTCTCCGTCACCTTCCGTATCCGAGCCCGAGCCCGAGCCCGTTACCGTTATCGTTGCCGGCCAACGATGCGAGACGGCAGATGCTGGATGCTTGATCCCCCACCCGCCCGGTGAGTTAAAAGTTGAAGGTTAAACGTTGAACGTTTCCACCCACACTCCCGAGCGACAACAGGGCGCGATAGGCGGGCGTGCCGTCTTTGACGATTTTGGGAAAGCAGTATCAGCGGCGGGGGTCCTTCGATGCGCCCCGACTCGTCGTCGCGCTTCCCGTGAGGATGCCAGGCACGCCGATTCGCCCCAGCGAGACGAATCGGCTGGCCGGCGTTGGCGAATCGGGATGCCAGGCACCTCCGAGAGACGCGCCCTCGGAGAGCGCCTCGGGGAGAGATGGCGCGTTGAAGTCAGTGAATCGAAGCGAACTCAGGGGCCCACTGCCGTGGCCCCTGATGACTGTCGCTACTCGCTGTCCCCAGCCGCTGTCCCTGAACGCTGCTGCTGCACGTTGGGCATGGACGCGGACGCGGACGCGGGTAAGGAAGGAGCCCCACCTCACGTTTTCCCGCATGAACCTGACGTTCAACGTTGAACCTTCAACGTTGAACTTTCGGACCGGCTGGGGGTTCGAAGCACCCAGATGTCCTGGGCCCGCCGGTCAGGACCGCCGCGGGGGAAGTGTTTGACGTGGGCGAATAACGGCTCCGTGACCCGGCGGAAGTATTCGGGCGGGTGATAGGTCTCGCACAGATTGGATCCCAGGCTCGTGGCGCTCCGCACGACGAGCCGCCCGTCACCGTAGCTTTGAGCCTCAGCGGCGTCGAGGCCATCGAAGCATGAATCACCGTGGGTGGTGACCAGCAGTGCGCCGCCAGGCTTCATAATCCGTCGAAACTCGGCCAGCCAGCGATCCTGGAGATCCTCATCGAGGTGCGTCAGTACCGAGATGGCGTAGACGAGATCAAAGCTGTCGTCTGGATAGGTCAATGGCGGCGAGAGGTCGTTGCACTCGAACCGGCCGAAATCCAGGTTCTGCTGACACCATCTGATCAGGCGCGGGTTGAGGTCCGAACCGTGGAGGTCGGCATCGGTGCGGTCCCTCATGTGGCGGAGGACGCGCCCACAGCCGCAGCCGAAGTCGAGCAGGGATTGACAGTCTCGAAGACTGAAGCCGGTCTCCGAAAGGACAACGTCGATGGTCTCGGCACGTTCCCTTCCGCCGTTGATGAAGGCTTCGATATCGTAGTTGTGGACAACCTCGAAGATGAGCCGGGGTGGTGGAACGGGAGTGGACGGATCGTGGGATTCTCGCCACCGGCGGTTGGCGGCCAGAGTCCGGGGATCAAAGGCGCGCAGCTGACCCCGCAACTTCCACAGCCCGCCATAAAGACCGGTGCGCAAAAGGAATCGCTTCAGATTTCGGCGCACGTCATCCTCGTCATGAGGTCCATGGTGGGCGAACGTCGGAGGTCGGTCAAGGTCGTCATTGGATCAGGAGCTGTGACAACGCCAATGCACGTTCGTTGTTGGACTGCTGTTGGAGGGTGCGGGCGAGTTCGGCGGCGACCTCCGCTCTCAGGGAAGGATTGGCGGCCAGGCGTCGCCTCAGCTCCTCGATGTCATCCGGTCTGATGACGCGGTACTCGTGTCGGGCTATGACAGCGGGGTCGATTGCTGTGCGGTCGGCAAAGACCATGGCGGTGTCGTCCCAGTAGAGCAGCGCCCATCGTTCAGCGGGGAACCAGAGCGCCGAAAATCCACGTCGCCCCACCACGGTGCCGTCCGGCTGCGCCACCGTAAAGGGCGGGTTGTAGCGCACCAGCGCGACCTCGACTCCGTAGCGATCGAGCATCGACTGCCAGCGACTCGGGTTGCTGCTCTTCAGGATGGTGTGGATCTCCTCGAGCAGCGGCTCGTGAATCTCGTTCCGGTCGTCGAGGAAGGTGCGTCGGTCCGGATAGTGACGCCGGATCAGGTCGCCGCCGAAACGGACGTCGTTGTACATGGTCTTCGAGTCGAGGTCGTTATCCACGATGAATGCCCACGCGTCGTGGGGGTAGAAGTCCTTCGAGAGTCCCCACTCGGGCGCGTGACCTGGGGCAACTGCCATGGAGGCCACCACAAGACCGGCCAGGACCGTGGCCGCCATCCACCAGATCGGTCGGCGAGAGACCTGGTGTCGACCGTTCGCCAGGGGGAAGGCCGCGAGGGCGGGACCGATGGCGATCGGATACAGGGCGAAGAACAGCCCGACGTTGCGGACGTACCGAAGAGCGAGTGCAGACGCCATCAGGAGCAACATCCACCGGGCTGCGTCACGCTCCTTTGCCACGAGGAGGGCGAAGCCGGCGGCCATCGCCACATACAGCGGCGGCACGTCCAACGGAGACGGCGAAATCCACTCCGGGTTTGGGATGTGCTCGAGGCCCACCAAGTGAGCGATCTTGAGCGGCACGGCATAGAGGTGCCATCCGTATGGATTGAGCAGGGGAACCGTCGATGCCACTGCCAGGCCGGCCAGCCCCCAGGGCAAGGGTGAGGAACCGCTGCGGCGAGGCAGCCACTGCAGCCATTGTGCGGTCAGGATGCCGGCCATGAGAGGGGGGGTGATCAATACCCCGCCGTGGAAATTTGCACCGAAGACCATCAAGACCGCGATCCACAGCAGCCAGAGTCGATTCCGGAAGCGGTCACGATAGAGAAAAAACCACACGACGGACGGTGCGATCAGCAGAGTGAAGAGTTCCGGCCTCAGAAAGAACCGGATTCGAGCGCCGTAGAGACAGAGACTGGCCAGGAGAAGAGCGGCGGGAGGCGACAGGCCGCTGCTTCTGCCGAAGCGGAACATCAGTACCGCCAGCGCGCTGACCAGAAGGGCACGCAACAGCCCCAGGCCGGTGCCACCCGCCGCGTTGTCGGTAAGGGCAACCACGACCTGAAACAGCCACTCGTGGTCGAGCCACTCGACATTCTCGCTGGTGATTGAAAAGGGATCGGTTCGTGGCACCTGGTGATGTTCGAGAATCCACTGGCCGGAGCTGAGGTGCCACCCGATGCTGGTATTGGCGATGGGATAGCTGCCGGCGATCAGGCCGAGCACTGCCACCACGAGCACCACCGGCCAGAGGCGGCCGCCGGCCTCGGGCGCGGCGCTGGGTTGGGGAAGATCAACCTTCGTCTGCGCCTCCGTTCAGCACATAACGTTCCCACTCGTCTTCGTAGCTGAGTGATTGGGGAGAGGTCATGCGGTCAAGGTACACGATGCCGTCCAGATGGTCATACTCGTGCTGGATCACCCGCGCATGAAAGCCGTCGGCTGTGAGTGATACGGGATCGCCCTCAACTGTGCGGCCCTTGACCTTGATCCGTCTGTGGCGGGGAACGATTCCGCGCAAGCCGGGGATTGAGAGACAGCCCTCCCAGCCTTCCACAATGTCCTCCCCTGTGGGTCGGAAATCGGGATTGACGAGAACCGTCGGTTCGATCCCGTCCTCGTCATCGGACGAGGGCATCCAGTAGGCGAAGAGCCGAAGAGACTCCGCCACCTGGGGAGCTGCCAGTCCCACACCGTCGTCGGAGAGCATGGTGTGGACGAGGCCGGCGGCGAGGCTGTGAAGGCGTCCGCTGCCGAACCAATCCTCGGGAACGGGCTCGGCCACCTCACGGAGCAGCGGGTGGCCCAGGCGGATCACCTCGAGCGAGGCGGGGGCGTTTGGGCTCTCGATCACGAAGTCAACCGCAGCCGCATCCGCCGGAGCCGCATCCGCCCATGGCCTCGGGGTCGGGGCTGTTCGGATTTTCGACCACGAAACCCGCTCCGCGCTGGTCCTCAACGAAGTCCACCGATGCGCCGTCGAGATGGGGCGCACTCTGCTGATCGATGAGCACGGTCAGGTCGTCGCTCTCCACCACCGTGTCGCCGTCGCGGCGCTCGTCGAAGGTGAAGCCGTATGAAAAACCACTGCAGCCGATGCCCTGGATGAACAGCCGGAGTTCCTTACCCTCGGCCTCGGGCATCTGACCTGCGAATTCTTTGACTTTGTCGATCGCGTGTTGCGAAAAAGAGACCATTGCCACCTCCTGATGACGCTCGTTGAAACTCGGTTCGCCGCCACGGTATTCCGGCCGCGTTGGCGTCACTCGATACCGTGTTCGGCGAGCCACCGCTCGGCCTCGATGGCGGCCATGCATCCGGTGCCGGCGGCGGTGATCGCCTGTCGATAGATCGGATCCTGGACGTCGCCGCAGGCCCAGACGCCCTCGACCGAGGTCCGGGCGGTCCCGGGTACGGTCGTGATATAGCCTGCCGTGTCCATCTCCAGCTGACCAGTGAATAAGTCGGTGTTGGGTCGATGGCCGATCGCCATGAACACTCCCTGAGTTGGAAGCTCGCGCCGCTCACCAGTCTTGGTGTCTTCCAGCGCGACCGCGGTCACGCCGCCTTCCCTGGTTCCGATCACCTCGGTGACGACCGAGTTCCAGGCGAAGTCGATCTTGGGATTGTCGAAAGCTCTTTGCTGCATGATCTTGGACGCCCTGAGCTCATCGCGACGATGGACAACGGTGACCCTGTTGGCGAATTTCGTGAGAAAGACGGCCTCTTCCATGGCGGTGTCGCCGCCGCCGACCACGACGACATCCTTGTCCCGAAAAAAGAACCCGTCACATGTGGCACAGGCCGAGACGCCGTAACCCATGAGTTCGGTCTCAGAGGGCAATCCGAGCAGCTTGGCCGAGGCCCCGGAAGAGATGATCAGCGCGTCGCAGGTCCAACTTCCGTTCTGACCGGTGGAGATGGTGAACGGCCGCTGGCTCAGCTCCACCGCGCTGACCTCGTCGAACAGACATCGAGCTCCGAAACGTTCGACCTGAGCCTTGGTGCGCTGCATCAGCTCGGGACCGAGGATTCCCTCAGGAAATCCGGGGTAGTTCTCCACTTCGGTGGTGATCGTCAGCTGACCACCGGGCTGGATGCCCTCGAAGAGCACCGGCTGGAGGTCGGCCCGGGCGGTGTAGAGCGCGGCGGTGAGGCCCGCCGGTCCCGACCCGATGATGAGTACCTTGGAGTGCTGGTTGGCCATCCTGGGAGCCTCCATGAAGACGTGATCCTTGCGAAATAGGTCTGCCCTTCGCGACTTAGCATTATCCATGAATTACCGTGGTGAGCAAGGCCGCGTCCGGATTGAGCCGGACAATGGTACTAATAGTGAAGATGATGAGAAGAATGCTCAAAATCGTGTCCCTGGTGTTGGCGCTGAGCTCGATCGCGTCGGCGGGGATGGAAGAGATGGCCCGGGCCGGCCAGTGGCAGCGTCTGCTGTCGGTGGCCAACCGTCGCGCCGAGCAACTTCCCCTCCGTCCTGAGGAGGCCTTTGTCGCAGCCTGCGCCGCGCGAATCGTCGGCGATCGGACGGCGGAGGTGGCCCACCTGACTCGCGCCATGGACGGCGGTCCTTTCGCCGAGCTGGCGAGTCTCCAACTTGCAATGGCGGTTGTGGGAGACGACCCGCAGCGCGCGACGAATCTGGTTCTGCCGTTTCTCCGTGGCGCGCCAACCAGTGTCATGCGCGACGAGGCGGTGGAGGTCGTGATCGAGGGCCTCGAGGGCGATCTCGACCCTGAACTGAGGGTGTCTGTGGAACAGACTTCGAAGAGTCTCCCGACCTCCCTGCGGCGACGACTGGAATTTGGTCTGGTAACCACCGGGAGTGATGACCGGCGACTCCGCCTGAACCGGCTGCTGAGGGTGTCCACCCGGGATCTGGTGGCGCTGAAAGCTGCTCGGCTCCTCCAAACCGAACCGGGGCTGTCTCCAGACGAGCAATGGCTGGTGGGCAAAACCCTCTACCGACATGCACTCTACTCCCAGGCCGAAGCGATTTTTCGGGAACTTGCAGGGGTGCGGAGCCGGAGCATCCCGTCCTGGGAGGTGGCCTTCCTTGCCGGCCGGTGCGCCTTTCGACGAGATCGTTGGGACGAGGCGATCGCCTGGTACAAACAGGCGCTGGCGCAGCGACGGAGTTCCGAGGGGCAGGCCGAGATTCAGGTCCACATCGCCCGCACATACGAGTTGGCTGGACGGCTGGAGCCGGCGGTGGAAATGGCGCGGCAGGCGGTGCTCACCAGGGCCACCGATGATCGCCGCTTGTTTCTGGCACGGCTCCGCCTCCGGATCAACGAGCCGGAAAAAGCAGCCTCCGGCGTCGCCAAGGTCAGAGGTCGCAGCGGGCGTTCGCGTGGCGCCCTGTTGATTGCGCTGTACGACATCAGAGAAGGCCGGCCGCAGGCGGCACAGCGTCGCCTGGAGGGCATCACCCGACGGCCGTGGAGCGCACCGGCGGCAGTACTTGCCGCCGGGTTGGCCGTGGATGCCGGTGAGCCGGACGCCGCGATCCGGCTGCTCCAGAACCAGGCCGGCGCCATGGGGCCCTTCTGGGCGAGCCGGGCGCGCTCTCTCATGGACCGACTGCCGTCCGAAGCCGTCGATGGATGGCGTTCCTCGATTGCCGAAGATCTCGGGTCGCCGGACGACCGGACCCGGCGACGTGCCCTCGTACAGTGGGTTCAGCTCGAGACCGACCCCGAGGTGTTGGCCAAGCTGCGGGCGGAGGTCGTCAGCGAGGTCGGCTTGAAACCATCACCTGATGTCCCGGTCTTTCCACCGGGTCTGGCCGACGATCTCTGGTCTGCGGGGTTGCCCGGTGAGGCCGTTCGTTGGGACCCTCGCGGGATGCCGTTGGATGATGCGTCGGACGCAGTCTGGACGGCGCAGAGATTTGTGGAGCAGGGGATGCCGTGGCAGGCCATCCGAACTGCGGATGGAGCGTGGAGGATGGCTGGCTCCGACATCCCTGTTCGCGGCTACCCGGTTGCTCTGGAGGAGGTCCTCCACCCGCTTCCCGATCCCGAGCTGGTGTGGCAGAGCGCGGTGCAAAATGAGATCCCGTGGGCGGTTCTGGCCGGTGTGACCCGGGAGGAGTCGCGTTGGAAGCCGACCGTTGTTTCGATCGTGGGAGCCCGCGGCCTGATGCAGCTGATGCCGTCCACGGCGACGGTGGTTGCCGAATCCAACAACTGGCCGGTACCCGACCTGGACGAACTCTTCGATCCAGTCGTCAGCCTGGATCTCGGCGGTGCCGAAATCAGTCGGCTCGTTTCCGTCTTTGACGGCCAGCTGGCACCGGCGGTGGCCGCCTACAATGCCGGCGAGGTCCAGGCCCGGATCTGGCTCGAGCAGTGCGGTTCACCCTGTCTTCCCGAGGTCTACGTGGGTAACATCACCTTCTCGGCGACCAACGGCTACACCCAGGACGTTCTATCGGCCGCTGAAGTCTATGTGGACCTTTATGGGGCGGTGCCCAGGGTTGTCTCGACTCGGGCCGTGGGCGGGTCGATGGGCCCGGAGCGGGGGAAGGTCTACGGGCGGTAGAACCGGATGACCTCGTGTTTTTCAGCGGCCGTCGCCAGCCACGCCTCGATCTCATCGTTGAGCTTGCGCTCCATGAGGAGACGCCGAATCTGATTCCGGACCTCGTCAAGAGGAGGGGGCGGCTTGCCGGCCGCGTTCATCTCCGCCACCACCACATCTTGGTAGGTGGTCTGGATCTCTTCGGGGGTCACCCGAATACGGGGTTGTAGGCGTTGTTCGATGTACGCGGTGGAGGAGGCAAGTCGCAGGCTCAATTCCTCCAGGTCGCCCGGGGTCAGACCGAGGGTTTTGAGCTCTTTGGAAACCACGTCCTCACCACCGGCGCGGTCGATGAGGGTTGTTCGGCTCGACGCCACGTCGTATTCGAGACGGTACAGGGTGCCCGAGTCCTCGAGATCCCGAAATTGCAGCTCGAGATGAATCCGTGCATCGAGAAGCCGTGCGGCATAGTCCGATTGATCCTCTCCCGGAGTGTGCTCCACGAGTTCCACCAACTGCGCGAGGGCGATATCGCTGTGCAGGATCGGAGTCTCTCCCACCGCGGCCATGACCTCATCCACAATCTCCCCGTTGGTCGGCAAGTGACACAAAATCAGCAAGATCACGGCGACGAAACGAGCGGTCACGCTGCTATGATATCAGCGTCATGACCGACAATGAACAGCCCGGCATCCTGTGGATCGTCGCTACACCCATCGGGACCCTGGAGGACCTCGGGAAACGGGCGATCACAGTCCTCGGTTCGGTGGATCTGATTCTCGCTGAGGACACGCGCCGCACCCGCAAGCTTCTGACACACGCCGGTGTGGCGGTGGGTGGGCGTTTGAGCAGCCTGCACGAACACAACGAGAAGGAGCGAGTGCCATGGGTCTTGGATCAAATCGAGAGCGGCCGGGACGTGGCGCTGGTCAGCGACGCCGGGACTCCAGCACTCTCAGATCCGGGATTCCTGGTGGTGCGGGCCGCACGGGAGGAAGGACTCGAAGTGCGCAGCGTCCCGGGTGCGTCGGCCTTCGCCGCCGCACTAGCGGCGTCGGGCCAGCCACCGCTCCCGTCGGTCCTTGCCGGTTTCCTGCCGGCCAAGTCCGGACCGCGTCGACGCCAGATCGCGGAACTGGCGGCCTGGTCGGAAACCATGGTGGTGCTGCTGTCGCCCCATCGGATCGCCCGGGAGCTTCGCGATCTGGCCGACGGACTGGGTGGAGATCGGCGGGCGACCCTGCTTGCGGAGATCAGCAAGCGCCACGAGCGCGCCGTGGTGGGTTCTCTCGAGGAACTGGTCCAGAGTCCCGAGGCGACGACACCGCGGGGCGAGTACGTTCTGGTGGTTGGTCCGGTCATCCGCGACGATGCCGCCTTCGTGCTGACACCGGATGCAGCTTCTGCGGCCTACCAACGAGCGATCGGCGAGGGGCTGGACCGGCGAACCGCGCTCCGTGAGGCGTCGAGGAGGCTCGGGGTGAGCAGGAGAGACATCTACGCCAAGCTCCTGGAAGCTGAGAAAGCTGATTCATCAGAAGAAATCCGCTGACAAGAGACGTGTCTCCGAGGGTGCTCAGGAGGCCGTCTGTCGCCGGGAATTGTGCTAATCTGGGGCTCGAATCAGCGGAGGTGAAGACATGCTTCGGCGAATTGGCCTGGCGGTTGGCACAGGACTCGTGCTCGCGGTGATACTCGCCGGTTGCGGCACCAAACCCCTGGTGGGAGTGGTGCTGCCATCCACCGGAGAGGCCGGCACCTATGGCGAATCCATCGAGAGCGGCATTCGCCTCGCCATCAACGACGCGCGTGATCGGGACGCCCTGCCCATGGGTTTTGACGTTGTGTGGGCGGACACCGGCTCGAACCCACAGACCGCCCTTGCCGAGATCGAGAAGATGGTCTCCGATCGCGGCGTTCATCTGGTCGTGGGCGGCGCCACCAGCGCAGAGGCCCAAGCCATCATCCCCGAACTCGAGGATCTGGACGTTGTCGTCCTTTCGCCGTCCGCGTCGACCCCGGGGTTGGCCCGCCTGTCCAAGAACTTCTACCGAATCTATCCCTCGGACGAACTCGAGGGCCACACGGCGGCCAAGTTCCTCTTCGAGCGTTTCGCCCAGAGCAGAGTCATTCTGTACGCTGGAAACAGCGAGTACACCAGCGGAATCGAGCCGGAATTTCGAAAACAGTTCGAAGGGGCGCTCGGCGGCGAGGTTGTGGCGAGGATCGAGCTGGCAGATCCGGGATGGCCCGAGCTGTCGTCGTCGGCGCTGCGGTCAACCGGCGTCGATGCGGTCTACGTCGTCGGCTATGCCCCCGAGACCTTGGGCGTGCTCGAGCACCTTGCGGAACAGGGCTTTTCGGGCCGGGTCATCACGACTTCGGCCTTCTACTCGACTCGGGTGATTCGAGAGGCCGGTGAACTGGCTGAAGGAATCCTCTTTCCGCTGCCTCCGTTCGACCGGACCTCCGAGAAGGAGCCCGTGCTGAGTTTCGTCAATCGTTACATGGACACCTACCAGCGAGCGCCCGACGTTTTTGCGGCCCACGGCTACGACGCCATGGCCTTCGCGATCGAGGTGATGAAGGTCGCCAGCCCGCCCCAGGTCCCGGAAATCCGTCGGGCCTTGGCGTTCGGGGTCACCGAGTTCATGGGCGTCACCGGACCGATCATCTTCGACGACTACGGTGACGTGAAACACTACCCCAAGATGTTCATCGTCAAGGACGGCCAGGTGCTCAGCTACCAGAGGTATCTCAAGACGGAGCGAGCGAGAATCCTGCGCGAGGTCCAGGACTTGCTCATCAAGAAGTAACGGGTCGATGGGCACTACCAGCCTGTTATGGCGACACCGTGCGCTGGTGTCAGTCCTGGTGCGGCGGGATCTCAACGCGAGGTACCGCGCTTCGACCCTCGGCTTCTTCTGGTCGCTGCTCAACCCGCTGCTGTTGCTGACGGTCTACGCCGTGGTCTTTACCTATATTTTTCAGCCGAGATTTCCGGGCGGCGAACCCTATCCGCTGTTTCTCTTCAGTGGGCTGCTGCCGTGGCTCTTTCTGTCCGGAGCGTCGCTGGACGCCTCCGTGACGATGGTGGACAACGGACCTCTGCTCGCCAAGGTCATGTGCCCTCCCGAGATCTTCCCTGCGGTGACGGTGCTCTCCCATCTCGTGCACCACCTGCTGGCCCTGCCGGTGCTGCTGGCTGCGCTGGTCATCAGCGCGGTGGGCGGTTGGCATCCGTTTCCGTGGACCTTCATCCTGGTGCCGCTGGCGCTCGTGCCGTGGGTTCTGACCACGGGCGGTATCGCCTGGGCGGTGGCGGCACTGTCGGTTCGATTCCGCGACCTCCGGGATCTCCTTGGCCATCTCCTCAATCTTTTATTTTTCGCATCGCCGATCATCTACTCCCTCGATGGTCTCGACGTGCCTTCCCCGCTGCGCACGATGCTCGCGTTGAATCCGGTCGCGGTATTGATCCGCATCTATCGTGACGTGGTCTTCAACGGCGTGGTCAGCCCGCCTCGGATCTGGGCCATGGCCCTCGTGATCGGCGTGGTCTGTTGGGTCGTCGGGACGTGGGTCTTCGCCCGCAATCGCGACACGCTGGTGGAGTCGGTTTGAAGGGGGCGATGTCCTTCCGCGACGTCCGCAAGGTCTTCCGGTGGCGAGCATCGAGGGTGTACGGCGATTCCGTCAAGGGTGCGATCTTCCACCGGCGACGAGTCAAAAAGGGGCCCAAGATCGAGGAGTTCGTCGCCCTCGACCACGTCGACCTCGAGGTGGAACCGGGCGAGGCTCTTGGGGTGATCGGGCCCAACGGATCCGGAAAATCCACTTTGCTCAAGCTGGCCGGAGGGATCCTGCGTCCCACCGCCGGCGAGGTATTGGTGGAGGGTCGGGTGACTGCCCTGATCGAGCTCGGCGCAGGTTTTCATCCGGAGATCACCGGACGGGAAAACGTCGTGATCAACGGCATGCTGCTCGGTCTGTCCCGGCGGGAGATCGAGCAGCGGATGGACGAGATCATCGACTTCGCCCACCTCGGACCGTTCATTGACCAGCCAGTGAAGACCTACTCCTCGGGGATGTACGTGCGTCTGGGATTCGCGGTCGCGGTGGCGGTCCAGCCGGACATCCTGCTCATCGACGAGGTGCTGGCGGTGGGAGACGAAGCCTTTACGCGACGTGGTCTGGATCGGCTGGCGCGATTGCGGCAGCAAGGGGTGACCATGGTGCTGGTCTCCCACGACCTGGACCTGGTGGCACAGTTCGCCGACCGTGTGCTCTATCTGGACTCCGGCAAGGCCGTGGTCGAGGGGTCTCCCGACGCTGTGGTGGCGCGATACCGGAGTGACGTTGCGGGAAATGAAATGGCCAGCACCGAGGCATCCCACGACGTGCGGGTTCTCGAGGAGGGTCGCCGTTGGGGGACCGGGGATGTGGAGATCCGGTCGGTGGCCCTTTCGAGCGCAGGTCGGGAACTTCGGCTGATCCCAACCGGAGCACCCTGCACGGTGCACATTCGTTATCGCGTCGTGCAGCCGGTTGACGATTTCGTGTTCGGCATTTCCTGGCGGCAGATCGATGGCACCCATGTGGGCGGCCACAACACCGACATGGACGGTCTCGAACCCAGACGTCTCGCGGCGGACGGCGAGATGCGTTGCCGATACGAATCCCTCAATCTCGCCCCGGGTGCCTATCAGTTGGATGTGGCGATCCACCGCAGGGACGGTCTGGCATTCGACTACTGGTGCGACGTGGCTCGGGTTCGGGTCACCTCTTCGGTCGAGTGGCCCGGGGTGTGGGCGCCGGACCACCGATGGGACGGCGACGGTCCCCAGTGGAAGTGACGCGCGCTGTCATACCTTGATGGGTGATGTGACGTTCAGCGTCACAAAGAGCTGTCCGATTGGTGTGCAATACCTGGCACGGAACTTGCTCATACTGTGGACGAGTTCGAAAGGAGGACTTAGAGAATGAGAAAAGATCGTGGTTTTACTTTGATTGAGCTGTTGATCGTTGTGGCGATCATCGGGATCATCGCGGCCATCGCGATTCCGAACCTGCTGAACGCCATCCATCGTGGTCGTCAAAAGAGGTCCATGGCGGACATGCGGACCATCGCCACCGCCATCGGCACCTACGCGACGGACATGAACTACTACCCGCGTGGCATGGGCGGCCTCGGTGACTTCGAGCCCTACCTCGTCCCTGTCTATCTCCGCCGGATGCCCAACAAAGACGGTTGGGGCACCATCTATTACGGCTACACCGACGCACCTGGTGATCACTACACCCTCGAGTCCTATGCCAAGGACAAGATCCGTCAGGCCTGCGTGCTTGGCACCGAGACCACCAGCTTCGACAGCGACATCTGCCACCAGGACGGCATGTTCATTCAGTGGCCGGAAGGCATCCAGAGAGAATAGCCTTCGAGGTCTTCGATTCGAGGGGGACGCTGCGGCGTCCCCTTTTTTTGGTACTCTCGAAGGGTGCTGCCGCATACCGTCCTGCTGATGACTGCCCTCTGGATCGCTTGGCGGCCGGCCGAAACCGTGGCCGTGACGCCGGTGGTGGTGTCGCTGGTGGTTCTGGTTCTGGTGCCGTGGGCCCACCGCCGGTCCGATCCCGGACGGATTGTTCCCTGGATTGACGGTGGGCGGGTTGGTGGGATGTGCCGCCGTTGCCAGCGCCGCCGGTGGCTGGGACCGTGCCAATGCCGTGGTGGAGATTTCGTTGGCTGCGGCGGTGATCGCGTTGGCGTGGATGGCCTCTCGGTCGGAACCCGGGGACAACACGATCCGCCTGTTGGCCCTGGGTCTTTCGGCGTTGACCGTGTGGGCCGGGTGGCAGGTATTTGTGGGCTTCGAGATGGCTCAGCAGGCGGTGGATTCCCTGCCAACCGCCCTCCAGGGCAACGCCGAGGAGCGATTGGCCAGCGGACGTGCCTTTGCCTCCCTGCTGCTGCCCGGCCACCTGGCGGTGATGCTGGCCACGGCGCTGCCGTTGCTGGTTGCCGGGATCGGCCGAAATCTGAAATCACTGCCGTGGGTCGCCGGATCTCTACTGTGCCTGGTCGGTCTTGTCCTGACCCGCTCGCCGATCGGTATCGGTCTGGCCGGCATGGCAATTCTGGCCCTGTTGGCCCGGCGTCGGACCGGACTCCTCGTGGTTGGCTTTGCGGTCCTTGCCGTGGCCCTGGTGGCGGTGGCCCTGTGGCGTCCGGACGTGGGACAACTGGACCCCGTTCGACTCCGGATCGACAACTGGCGGACCGCGTGGTGGGCGTTTACAACGTCGCCGCTTGCCGGGGTCGGTCTGGGGAGCTTTGGCCAGGTGATCCAGACCGTGCCGTTCAAGGTCGGGAATCTGCCGGCTCACGCCCATTCACTACCGATGGAGTGGCTGGCCGAGTTTGGGCTGGTTGGGCTGTCAGCATTCATGGGAGCGACCGCGTGGCTGGTCAACCTACTGCGGCGTATCTGGTCGATCCGCCCTGAGCTCGCCGTCAGCCTGGCTGTTATACCGCTGCACAATCTGGTGGACTTCTCCCTCTACACCAGTGGAGTCGCCCTGCCGTGGGCCATTTTGCTGGGATGGGGCGTGACGATGAGCAGGCCGTCCAGCACCGACCGACCGCCGGGGCGGGGACGGACGGTCCTGGTAACCGTGGCCGCGTGTGCCGTCGCGGCCTCGTTGCTTCACATGACCAGCCGCACCCTGGAGTCAGCGGCGCTGGTTTCGCGAGCCGGCTGAGCGGCAATTCGATGATGCCCAACGTGCCTGCCGGATGGCGCCGTGGCGCGTCGATCCCGTGTCCGTGGCGGCCGCTGCTGCGCTGGATTCGGGTGATCCAAGATTGCTCGAGGAGGCGGGGGCGCTGCTGTCGGAGAGACGATGGTTAAGACCGAACTCGGCAACCCTTGCGGATGCCTCAGGGCGGATCCATCTGGTGCTCGGGCAATTTCCGTCGGCGGCGGCCGACATCTTGCAGGCCTCTCGTGCCCAGCCGGCGTCGGCGGGACGCAGGACGGCATGGGAGAACCTGCTTGGACGACTCGAGGCAATTGATGACCCTGCGCGCCACTGACTTTGCCGGGCTGATGGGCGCCGCCGCGGTATCGCTGGCGGTTGTCCTGGGAGGTGGGTTCGACCCGGGTCAGAGGGTGATTTTGGGTCTGCTGATGGCGTTGGTGGCGGCGGCACTCTGGTTCGCTTGTCTTCGTCCGCCGCGTGCCGAAGAAAAGCTCGCCCTGGCGATCATTGGTTGGGCGGTCGTGTCGGCGCTGGGCTCCAATACCTACCCTCTTGCCGCCAAGGAAATGGTGGGTGGTTGGCTGGTGGCGTGGATCATCTGGGTGGGTGTTCGGCGGGTGGACACCACGAGTTGGCCTGGCGTGGGATTGCCCCTGGCCGCAGCGGCGGCGGTGGTGGCGATCGCCATCGGATTCGAGTCGGTGGCCGGGCGGTTGCTGCGCACCGGTGGGCTCTTCGTCAACCCTAACGTGACGGCTGCTCTCCTGGTTCCGGCCGTGCCCGGACTTTGGCTTCTGCTCGGTGCATCAAAGTGGCGGCGAGTGGCCTGGGTAGTTGTTCCCATCGTGGCTGTGGGCATCGTCAGTACCGGTTCCCGGGCAGGACTGTTGGCCTGTGTCGTCATCCTCGGCACCCTGATGTCGAGTGGATGGGCACGGCGACTGGCGGTGACAGTGGCGCTGCTGGCCGCGGCCGCCTTTCTGCTCTGGCGCTTTACCTTGAGTCCGGACTCGCTGGCCTGGCACCGGATCGAGATCTGGCGGGCCTTGGCCGGGTTGGTGGCCGGCCACCCCATCGCAGGGGTTGGTCCGGGCTGGCTGGAGGAGAGCACCGGTGTGGTTCGGATCGCCCATGACGGCGGCATCGCGCGCTACGGCCACATCATCGGCAGTGCCGAGTCAACCTTTTTCGGGCTTCTTGTGAGGACCGGAATCGTTGGGTTCGGGCTGGCGGTGGCGGCCGCCGTCGTCTGGTTCAGACGGTCGCCTTCGTTGAAGACCGTAGGTACCCCGAGGGCCATAGTGGCAGGCATTGCCGTGCTTGCGTTGTTTCACGATTTTCTCGGTGTGGACGTGGTTCTGTGGTGGTGGGCAGTCCTGATCGGAGCTGCAGCGCCCGTCGAGCCGGTCGCCGCCGAAGGGTACCGGGCGACAAGAACGTGGCACCCCTTGAAAATCGCGGCCGGACTGGCGATGGCGTTCCTGGTCCTGTGGAGCGTGGCCCAGCCGGCTTTCGCTCGCAGTCTGTGGTGGTCGGGTCGCCCGACGGATGAGCTGGCTGTCACGACGCTGCGCGCCGAATTGTGGTTGAGTGAACCTGGAGAGTGGGTTGTCCGAAGTCGGCTGGCGGCAGCGGAGTGGACCTGGGAGACGGCGGCGGAGACCCTCGACTGGAGCCGTCAAATGGTGACCATCCACCCGGGAAGCGCGCTTCTGTGGTCTGAAGACGCTAAGGTCTCGGCCAGGGTGGTCAACGATTTCGGTCCGTGGTCGGATGCAGTGGAGCGAGCGAGGCAGGGCTTTGGGCGAGCAACGGAGCTCGAGCCTCATGTGCCGTGGTACTGGCTGCAGTGGGCGGCTTTCGAGCGTTCCATGGGTCGGGAGGATGAGGCCAAGAGGTTGGCTGAACGGGCGGTGGCCGAGGAACCGAACTTTGTCCGTGGCTGGCTGTTCCTGGCCCGTCTCGAGCTGGACGCCGGTGTTCATGGCGCAGCCGGCTCGGCCTTCCTGAGAGCGAGGCAGGCCAGTGAACTTGCCGGGACCAAGCTGCTCACCCCTTATGAGCGTGATCTGCTGCGGACCCCCGGGTGGCAGGTGGAGGAGGTTGCCGCGAGTCTTGCCGGCGGGACCGCCACAGGGGTTGCGCCATGAACGTCCTGGTAGTGGCCTACTACTACCCTCCCGTGGAGTCCGGAGGAACACAGCGACCGTCCATGATGGCGAAATACCTGCCCAGGCTCGGCCAACCGGTCACCGTGCTGACCCACACCTACGGCCGGTCTGATGTGCTCGGGGGCGATGTCCTCCGGGTGCGGGACGTGAGCCACAATCTCCATCGGCAGGGTGTCGGCCGATTGCGTTGGCTCGCTCTGAGGGCCTATGGCGAGGCCGCCAATCTCGTCGGTTCGTATGACTCGATCTACTCCTCCTGGCGCCGCCGCGTTATATCGCTTGCCGAGCCGATCATCGCGTCGGCACGACCCGACGTGGTGCTGGCCACCTACCCTCCGGTGGAAGACTTTGAAATCGGCTTGGCCCTGAGCGAACGGTACGGAATTCCGTTGGTGGCAGATTTTCGCGATGGCCTCCTCTTCGAGGCCATCGAACGGCGCCGAATGGACCGCCACCGTTGCGTCCGCGACCACTACGGGCAGGTCGAAGCGGCAATTGCCGAGCGTTCTGCGGCCCTGGTGACGGCCTTCCCCAGCCTGTCGGCCTTCCTGACCGAGACGTACAACCGCTCCGATGTCGTCACCATACCCAACGGGTTCGATCCTGAGGACGACGACGGGTTGGCGCCGTCCGAACTCCTGGCACCCGGGACCTTCAACATTGTCCACACTGGACGCTTTGGCGGTTCGTACAGTGGAATGGACGTTCGTCCGCTGTGCTCGGCCATCGCGTCCTTGCTCGAAGAGGATCCCGATCTTGCCGACCGGCTCAGGCTGCACCTTTTGGGGTCGATCGAAGATCGCGAGCGACGGGCATTCTCCGATCTGATTCGGCGGGGAGTGGTCGAGGAACACGGAGATCATCCACGCCCCGTGGCCCTCGCGGCCCAGAGGGACGCTGATGCTCTATTACTGCTGACGACCCGGGATCGACCGGGGAACGCCCCCGGTAAGCTCTTCGAATACCTTCGTGCGGGACGACCGATTCTGAGCCTGACCGCGGAGTCCTACGCCGGAGAAATCGTTTTGCAGACCGCGACCGGGAGCTGTGCCGATCCGGACGATCCCGCCGCCATCGCTCGTCTCATCCTGGACGTCATGAAGAGTGGCTACCAGATCGGTCAGATTCAGCCCAATGAAGAACAGATCAACCGGTTTTCGCGCAGGGAACAGATGAAACGACTCGCCGATGTTCTCGAACAGGCGGTGGGGGCCGGCGGCCCATCATCGGACACCGGGCCATAGACCTGCGGTTCCGCACGCGGCAGTTGCTACCATGGAGCCATGTCCGTCAGCCCGAGAGTTTCCGTGATCATACCGGTCTTCAACCAGGCGGCCGCGCTGTCGTCGACGTTGGATGCCCTCGCCGGGCAGTCCGTCGGTCCTCTCGAACGTGAGGTCATCGCAGTCGACAACGGATCGACCGATGGGACCCGTGAGGTGCTCGCGGCGGGCCAAGCCGTAATGCCGGAACTGAAGGTGGTTGTTGAAGACACCATTCAGGGCTCGTATGCCGCGAGGAACGCGGGCATCGACATGGCGAGTGGCGGAGTTTTCGCGTTCACCGACGCCGACTGTCTGCCCCGGCCGGCTTGGTTGGAGCGGGGTTTGGCGGCGGTGGCAGAGGGAGCTGATCTGGTGGCGGGACGGATCCAGCTGACCTTTCGGGGCGACTGCCCCAACGTCTGGGAGTATGTCGACGCAGGCGGTTTCCTGGATCAGCGATTGCACGTGGAAGAACACGGCTTCGGTGTGACCGCGAATCTCTTTGTCCGGCCAGAGGTCTTTCGGTCGGTCGGTGGCTTTCGTGCCGACCTGAAGTCGGGCGGCGACTACGAGTTTTGCCACCGCGCGAGGGCCGCCGGGGCCTCGATCACCTATGCCGCGGACGCAGTGGTGAAACACCCCGCGAGAGCCGCTGCGGGTGAGGTCTTTGAAAAAACGAAACGGGTGGCCATCGGACTCCGCGACTTGGAACGCCAGGAACTTCTTGGCCACAATCGCCTCTCATGGCGTCATTTCCTGCCGGCGCGCCACTATCCGTCAGTGCCGGGTGTTCGCCCATCCCTTGGTCTTCGACTGCGGTCGATCCTGTGTGTCAACGCTCTCAAGTACTGGAGTCTCATTTGGAGGCTTGTGTGAATCTCACCGGATGTGGACTGGTCTAGGGTCGGCTCGAGAAGGAGGAGGATGTTGTTGCTGACGTCTGAGAGCGCGGGAGCCTCGTTGATCACGACTTCTCGTCATGGAGCAGGTTGAGCAGCCGTGCCGACTTCCACAAACCTCGTGCTCTTCACAAACGTCTTCCCCAACGACAGCGTTGCCGAAGCAACCTTTGTCGGACCCGAGTTGTCCCAACTCAGCGGGGTGTTTGACCAGATCCTCGTGGTTCCCGGCATTGCTGGCGCGGTTGCCCGGCCGTTGCCCGACGGGGCAGTCACTGTCGATGAGACCTATGCATCGACGGTTCACCCAAAATCGGTCATTGGAAGATTTGATTTCGCGACCCGAGCCATGAGCGAGCCGTGGTCTTGGGCGGAGATCCGGAGTGTTCGGGCGCTCCTCGGCAATCCGCGAATGTTGAGACGAATGCTGTATTGCGTCGAGGCCGCGCGACGGACCGGAGCCTGGTTAACCGGACTCCTCGCCGATGGGCATTATGAGCCGCGGAAAACCTTGATATATACATTCTGGCTCGATCACCGCACTGCCGGAGCCGGTCTCGCGCGTCGTCGCTTTCCCGAGCTTCGGATCGTCTCACGAGCCCACGGTACAGACGTGTATGAAGACCGGCATCCACTGTCTTACCTCCCGTTGAGAGGACGGGCGGTGGAGACGGCGGATGAGGTGTTTGTGGTGTCTGAGGCTGCCCGACAACACCTCCAGGTCCGCTATCCAGAGCATCGCGAGAGATTCGTGGTGGCGCCGTTGGGGACGCAGGATCCGGGCTTTGAGTGTCCATCGTCCTCCGATGGTGTGTTTCGGGTCGTATCGTGCTCTCGACTCGTTCCAATGAAACGCATCGATCTTCTGATCGACGCTTTGGCGTTGGTTCACGGCGCTTGCGGGGGAACACGTATCGAGTGGCACCATCTCGGCGGAGGTGAAGAACAGCCGAGAATCGAAGCCCATGCCGCGGCCTCGTTGCCAAACAGCGTGAACTGGTCGTGCTCCGGCGTGATTCAACCGAATCGTGTTCTTTCGTACTACCGGGAGCACGCGGTGGATCTCTTTGTGTCAGTGAGCGCTTCGGAGGGGAAGCCGGTTTCGATCATGGAAGCGCAGAGTGTTTCCATACCTGTCCTTGCAACGGCGGTGGGCGGGGTTCCGGAAATGGTGACCGAAGGCAACGGATGGCTGTTGCCGCCGGATCCCACGGCGGAGGAGGTCGCGTCGGGCATCCTGCGTGCGCTCAGAGAACATCCCTCGAAGAGTCGACGGCTGGCCAGCCGACGGGCGTGGGAATCACACCACGATGCAGGGCATGTCTCGGCCGATTTTGCTCACCGGCTGCGGGACCTGCTCCACGAGTGAGTCGTCATTCCGTCGGTTCGACGGGGTTTGGGACCTCGGACGGCGGGACATCGGACTCGATGGCTTTGATCAGCTGTTGCCGCACGTGTGGGAGGGCAAAGTCCTCTCGGGCCCGTTGGTACGCACTCTCGGACAGCTGTTGCCGAAGCGAGGTGTCCGTTGACAGCCGCCGGATGGCATCGGCCAGTTGGTTCTGATCGGGTTGATCAACCACCAATCCACAACCGTGTGTGCGGCAGTACCACGACACAAAGCTGTCCTCTGGGGCATGCACGAGCACCGGCGTTCCGCTCGCGAAATAGTCGCCCATCTTCCCCGGCGAGGCGGTCCGAACGATTTCCGGTTCCGGTGGGTTGAACGCGAGGCCCAGGTAGAGAATGTGCGCCTCGCGGAGGATCTGTGGAATTTCGAGGTTGGGAACGAATCCGTGATGGATGATCGGCCCCTCGAGACCGACCTGTGCGAGGTCGTTTGGAGTCTGATTGCTGTAGAGGTGGAGTCTGGTCGGATGTGGAAGGGGTTCGTCCAGTGCCCGCAGCAGGATTCTGAACGAGTCGTAATGGGCCGAGTAGATCGATCCGGTGAAGGCAATGGAGATTTCGCCCTGCTGATCCACCGGCAGGCGCGGCGGTGCACCAGGTGGTGGCGGAAGGTGACACGGGTTGCGGATCACCGTTGGATCGGCGGGGTAGCGCTTTGACAGCGCGTCGGCAAGAAACTCGTTCGGGACGATCACGGTCTGGCCGGGGGAGAATACCCGTCGGGCCCAACGTTCCGCAAGCTGACGTTTGAAGGACCGCCGCCACTGGAAGACATAGTCATCCACCAGGATGGGAACGAAGTCGGCCCCGGTCATCGAGCAGGCCAGGGAGACTGCGGGCAGGTTGAGAAGATCCCCCGAGAAGGTGACAATCGTCTGACACCCTTCCCGAGACGTGATGTCGGCGATGCTCCGTGCGAGCGACCTGACGGCAGAGGAGGCGGTGGGCACCATTCCGAGTTCGAGAAACCGGCCAATTCGAGAAGTTCGACCGCGCCACAGCGGCGAACGGTGGATCTCCAGCGCGGTTCGACCCAGCGTGCACGGTGCGTGAATTCCGTGACTCGTAGAGGGTGATTCGCCGGACCGGATCAGGCAGTATGGGTGATCGGACAGCCCGTCGAACAGTCGGCAGATGACCTCGGTCAGAACGGTTGCAGCCGGAGGGAGAGTGTGGCTGACGAGAGCCAGCTTGCGGTGGATCATTGAACTGGGAGTTTCCCGGATTTCCTCCATCCCCTCGACCCGTGTCTCAACCGCGATGCCCAACAACGATTTTTGTGACGGTCCGGCTGACGTTCGGCTCGATGTATTCGCCGGGTGGCTGCCAGTCGGTGCCCAGGGTGAGGGCCATCTGGACACATTCTCCAACCCTCTTCGGGTTGACACCGCTCAGGATGTTGCTGCCGCAGTCCACGGTCTCCGGACGCTCGGTGACGTCGCGGATCGTGACGTTCGGCACCTTCAAGATGCAGCACTCTTCCTGCACCGTGCCGCTGTCGGAGAGCACGCAGCGGGCGTCACGCTCGAGGGCCACGAAGTCGAAGAACCCGAAGGGTTCGACAAAACGAATATCTTCGCCGGCAGGCGTGGCATCGAGTTCATCGAGTCGCGCCCGCGTTCGCGGATGGGTGCTGACCACCACCGGGAGGCCGTGGGCCGCCTGCACCCGTTTCAGGGCCTCGAGGAGCGACGACAGCCGGTGTTCGATATCCACGTTCTCCGCTCGGTGCATGGTGGCCAGGAAGTACTCCTTGGCCCGGAGTCCGAGTTGATTGAGGACTTTTGACTCATCGATCTCGGTTTCGAAGTGACGGATCACCTCCCAGATCGGGTTGCCGATGACGTGGATGCGCCGGCCCTCCAGGCCCTCGGCGAGAAGATTCTCTCTGGACCTCCAGGTATAGGGCATGAGGACGTCCGATGAGTGGTCGATGACCCGCCGGTTGACCTCTTCCGGCACCCGGTCGTCGTAGCAGCGATTTCCGGCCTCCATGTGGAAAACGGGGATGCCGAGTCGCTTGGCCACTATCGAGGTCAGCCCGGTGTTGGTATCGCCCAGGATGAGCAGCCGGTCGGGGCGCTCGGATTGAAAGACATCTTCGGCTGCGGCCAGAATCTGGCCGACCTGGTCGCCAAAACCGGTGGCCCGTACCCCGAGATAATGATCCGGTGGGCGCAGCTTCAGCTCGTCGAAGAACAACTGGCTGAGCGAATCCTCGAAATTTTGTCCGGTATGAACCAACACGTGATCACAGAGTTCGTCCAGCACCGGGATGATCCGGCTGAGGCGGATGATTTCCGGTCGCGTCCCGAGGATTGTGAGAACCTTCATCGCAGGAGGTCTCCATCGCGTCGGTACAGCCGATCCGCGGTGAGATCGTAACGCTCGAGGAGCTCTTTGCAGGCGGAAACGTCGATCAGGTTGTCCGCCGAGCTGTACTCGCTGCCGAGCATGGCTTCACGGACTTCCCGACGCAGCTCGGGGAGCATGGGCAGGATCACGTAGTACTCCCCTCTGGGGATGGTTCGGTGGGCCTCCTCCTCGGAAACCAGGATCTCGTGGGTCTTTTCACCGGGGCGGATCCCGGTGAAGACGGTCTCCACCTTGCCATCGCCGATCAGAGCCACCGCGATGTCGGTCATGCGCGCCGCCGGCACCCTCGGAATGTAGGTGTCGCCCGGGCCGCCGCCGGAGAGGGCGGCAAGGATGGTGTCCACTGCCCGGTCGAGACCGAGGAAGAAGCGGGTCATCTCGGGTGTGGTGATGGTCACCGGACCACCGTTGACGATCTGCTCGATGAACAGAGGAATCACCGAGCCGCGTGATGCCAGCACGTTGCCGTAGCGGACGCACACAAAGCGGGTGTCCGGACAGTCGAGGTTGGCGCGGATCAGGATGCGCTCCTGAATCGCCTTGGTCATGCCCATCACGTTGACCGGCTTGCAGGCCTTGTCGGTTGAGATGCCCACCACGGTCTCCACCGGGAGACGGTGCTCCCGGATGGCGCGGACGATGTTTTCCGGGCCGCCGATGTTGGTCTGTACGGCCTCGCCCGGGAAGTACTCGCAGGTGGGCACCTGCTTCAGCGCGGCGGCGTTGAACACGACGTCGGCATCGCGAAGCACAGCTGCCACCGAGTGCGGATCACGTACGTCACCGATGCGAAAGTCGAGCAACCGATTGAAGTTGGAGTAGATGACTTCGTCGGTGGCGGTGAGCCGCTCGAGGTAGCCGACCCGCATCTGGTGTTGCTTCGCCTCGTCGCGGGAGAAAACGATGATCTTCGCCGGGTCGCCGGCCGCGCCGCCGAGCAGCCGCCGCACCAGAACCTGGCCCAGTGAGCCGGTTCCGCCGGTCACCAGTATCCTTTTGCCCTCAAGAGGACCCATGTTGTGTTCTCCACTCGTCATACGGTGTGGGATCGTTTGCGAGATCCACGATCATCTTATCCCACGAGGGGAGCCGAATTCCCGTGGTCTCGGCGAAGCGCGAACCGTCCAACGATCGGTCGATGGCGGGTTCGTCCACCGGGACGATCTCCGTGCCGAGCGCCATCGCCTCGTTGATCAGTCTGAGCAGATCGAACTTGGTGATCGGTTCCGAGACCACGTGCATCAGTCCCTCGAGGGCCGGATGTTCGGACACGATGTCGGCGATCACCCGGGCGAGGGCTGCGGTGGTGAGGCCGGAGAAGATCGCCCGTGTATATCCATTGACCGAGCCGCCCAGTCGGCTCAGGAACCACTCCAACAGGCCCGTCTCTCCGCGTAGCTCGCGACCGATCATGGACGTTCGTACGGTGAGCACGCCGGGTCCCGTGACCTCCCCAAGCAGCTTGCTGCGACCGTAGAGATCCATCGGGTCGGGGTTGTCTGTCTCCGATGAGTTGCCGTTCGTGCCGCTGAAGACACAGTCGGTGCTGATGTGGATCAGCCGGCACTGCCGTGCCTGGCAGAGTTTCATCAGACGATGGGGGAACAGCGAGTTGACCTCGATCGAGGCGACGGGGTCGGTGGCGGCTTCGGCCTGTTTGACGATGCCGATGCAGTTGATCACCACGTCGGGCCCCACCGTATTCAGGGCGTGCGCCACGGTTTGGATATCGGTGGCGTCCACCCCGCCGACGACCTCGGCGAGATCCTGAAACGGGGGTTTGCCCATCAGGTGGGGATCGTTCTCCCTCACGGTCGCCACGACGGTGAATTGTCCACCGAGCTCCCGGACCAACCTGTGGCCGAGCATCCCCATTCCCCCGAGAATGAGCACTCTTTTCTGCATCAGCCACCAGCCCGGTGTTGATCGGCAAGTTCTTCGTAAAATGCGATCACCTTGGGTCGAATAACGCTCCGGTCCGCGAGCTCACGAATCCTCCGATGGTTGTTTTCCGCAATCCGGTCCACCAGCCCATCGTCGGTCATGGCGGTGACGAGTGCGCCGGAAATTTCTGCCGGCCACAAGTTGCGGGCAAACAGGACGTTCTCTCTATCTTCCACTATCGGTCGTATCGTCTCGAGTGGTGACACGATGGGCAACGCGCCGGCGGCCATGGCTTCGAACATGACGTTGGGCGTCCCATCCACCAACGAAGGGGCCAGCAGCACTCTGCTCCCGGCCAGTTTTCCAAGGGCCTCTCTCCGTGGCACCCTCACGTCCACGGTCATGTGGGATCGTATGTGCTCGGGCAGCGCCTGGATCCAACACCTGACGTCTTCGGTCACATTCAAGACCTCGACACGGCAGGGTTGGATCTGGTCCCAACACGAAGTCAGCGCTTCGAGCACCGGCTTGGCGGAGGACCACTGGCTCTCGTAGGCCTTGGGCCAGAGGATGGTGCGCCGGTCCGATGGGGCCCGGTCGGCGAGTTGCCCGATTTCGGTGAGGTCGACGCCACCGGTCCCCGGGATCGGTGCGATGGACGCGAACCGCTCGGTTGGGATGCCCAGCTCGGCGGCGATCTTCATGTTGACTCTGTTGTCGGTGAGGATCTGGTCACATCCGGTCAGGGCTTCGGTGATCGCGGGTCGTTGTGCCGGATCGTGGCGGCGAAGACTGAGGTCCGAGCCGCCGCGAAGCTGCAGCACCCAGGTCGCGTCCGCTGCGTCAGCGGACCGTTGCCGGAGTCGATGGAAGATGAACCCCGCGGGATCCAGACCGAGGGTGTGGACAATCTGCGGCCGCCAGTCGGCGACCACCTTGGCCAGCCAGCTCTCGGTGGCTCGCCTGTCACCGCCAAAAAGGGCAGCCCGGAGGTGGCGTATGGCCCATCCGGGACGACCGGCAGGATGGCGGCAGGCTCTGGTCTCGGAATTCATGCGGCCCGTGGGTACCCCACTGACGTAGGTCCGCACAGGCCAGTCACTCGGGGGTGGCGTCAATGTGGGTAGGGCAAACAGGCGCATGTTGATTGGCGCGTCCTCCAGAAGATCGATCCACGAGTGGGTGTGGCTGGAGTCCCCATGACCCACGAAAAGAATCCTCGGATGGCCGGGGTGGGGATCGCGGTTGAACGATCTGCTCACGATGACTGGCTGCCCCCTGTATCGATCATCTCACGGCACCAGAGCTCGAGGACCATGAGCAGCCATGGTCCGGTCCAGTCCCGGCGCCCTGCAGCAAAATCCTTCCTGACCTCGGCAACAGCCTGCGGATCCAACAGACCTCGGCTGGCGACGGTGGCTGGTGACAAAGCCTCATCGAGACGGTCACGTAGCTCATCTCGCAGCCAGCTGTCCATGGGCATGGCGAAGCCGCGCTTGGGCTGGGCGTCGAGACCGGCAGGGAGAAGGTCGCGGCCAATGTCCACGAGGATCCGTTTGCATCCGGTGTCTCGATAGCTGGAGTCGGGGCTGTGGGGGAGATCCAGGTGACCGTGCAGCTTGGTCGAGTCCGGCAGCGCCAGCGCCGCGTCCACGACATCCTGGTCCAGGAAGGGAACCCGCACCTCGAGGGAGTGGATCATGGATGTGGCGTCGATATCGCGGAGGAGTTGGTCGGCTGTGTAGCTGCGGAGAGTGCCCGCGGAAACCCGCTGGATCACCGAGCCTGATGTTAGTTCGTCGCGAAATGGGAGATCGTGACGTGCGGCCCGGCCGGCGCCTGATGGCTCCCTTCGGGCGGGCGCCAAGATGCCGATGGCGCCGCGCGGACCGAAGACCTGGACCCGTGCGGCGATCCTCGCCGCCCAAGACGACGAGTCGCGGATGGCGACCAAACGGTCTCCGATCCGACCCGATACCATCGGATCGAAGAGGCTGCCGCTCGCCGTCCGGCCCACCAGTTTTCGGAGGGCTGTCCGTGCCGGGCGCCGTTGCAGCTCCTCCTGTTCGATCACGGCCGCCCGGAACCACGGGTAGCCGGCGAAGAGTTCGTCCCCGCCGGTTCCTGAAATGGAAACCGTCACCTGCGACCGAGCGGCAAGCGAAACGAAGTAGCTGTTGAGACCGTCCACCGATGGTTGGTCGAGGCCGTGGACGAAGTGATCGAGGCGGTCGAGAACGTCAGAGCCGGTGACAAGCACGTGATGGTGGGTCGTGCCGAGGTGGCGCGCGATGCGTTCGGCTTCCTGACTCTCGTCGATGTGGGCTCCTTCGGAGAGAAAGCCCACCGAAAATGTCTCGACCCGTTCCCCGGCGGTCTGGCACATCATCGCCACCAGGAGTGACGAATCGAGGCCGCCGCTGAGAAAGGCGCCCAACGGCACATCGGATGCCAGCTGCCGTCGGAGAGAACGCTTGAGAATCTGGCCCATGGCCTCGACCTGCTCGTGGTACGTGAGGCCGGCCAGGTCGGCGCGGCGGTCATTGGCAAGGGTCCAGTATCGCCGCGTCCTGATCCCCGTGTCGTCAGCGATGAGGACGTGACCCGGCATCAGCATGTTGACGCCAGTAATCATCGTCCGGGGTTGGCGGATGGAGCCCCATGTCAGCAGTTGCCGGAGCGATACGGGATCGATGTCCCGGTCCACCGCACCGCTGGCCAGCATCGCCTTCATTTCCGAAGCGAAGATCATTTTGCCGTCGATATCGGACCACAACAGGGGTTTGATCCCCAGCGGGTCGCGGGCCAACAGCAACCGTTCCCGTCCCGGTCCTGGGCGGCGATCGTAGATCGCGAGAGCGAACATCCCGCGGAGGCGTTGCAGAAACTCGTCACCGTCCTGCTCGAAACAGCGCAGCACAACCTCAGTGTCGGTGTCGGACCGAAAATGGTGACCGAGAGATTCGAGGCGCTGCCGCTCTTCCGCGAAGTTGGCCATCTCGCCGTTGTAGACGATCCAGATCGAGCCGTCGTTGTTGGACATGGGTTGGTGGCCATTGGCTGACAAGTCGAGGATCGCCAGCCTTGTCATGCCCAGGGCCACGCGACCGTCGATAAAGGTGCCCAGGTCATCGGGTCCCCGGTGTGGCATGGCCCGGACCATAGCCTCAACATCGTGAAGACCGGCTTCCCCCAGAGGCCACAGATGCCGCACATCAGCCCGACCCCCCGCTGTCGTGAGCTGGTCGGCGGGCTCTGACCTCGACTCCATTTCCATCGTATTCGGTTTCGATCTGGACCATGCCGCACGCCTGGAGTGCCGCGCGGAGTTCGTCGGCGCTGCGCAGATGCTTGTGTCGATCGGTGAGCGTGTCATGAGTGTCGAGATGCGCCCACGCCCGCAGCAGACGGGGCCCGAGCTGGGGGTAGGCGTTGTGGTAGTCCACCACGGGTGAGAGGGCGAGGAATCGGCGACGAACGCGGGTGCCCCCGGGGATGCGGCTGAACCACCACATGAGGCGGTGGAGCGGCCACAGGCCGCCGACCAGAAGGTGGCACATTCGCATGGCGGTCGCTGGAGACCGTTCGAGGAGAGACCTCCTCATCCGGTCCCGCATCGTTGTGGTGGGGTAACCGTGGGTGTAGTGATCGAAGACCAACAGACCGCCGGGCGCCACCTGTCGGCAGAGCGCGGCAATCGTCGCCTCTGGATCCGGGGTGTGTTGGACGACCCCGAGGCAGAGGACAACGTCGAAGCTGCCGTCGGCCACCGGGAGCCGGCAGATGTCCGCCTGGCACACGAAATGATGCTCATGATGACCGCAGTTGGCCTGATTCGCCTCCACCGCCTCTGAGAGATCGCAGCCAAAGACATGAGCCCCCTCGCGCAACAGGATTTCGGTGAACCGACCGGCGCCGCAACCGGCCTCGAGTACCACCTTCCCGACCACGGGATCGAACGATCCCCCGAGACACCTGCGCAGACGGTCATTGGAAATATCGGTTCGGGTGAAGGAGTCGAGTTGGGTGGTTCGAAAGGCATTCCACTGCAGACCGAAAGCGGATGCGTAGTCTTCTGAGGCCACAAATCTGGGGATGCCGCCCACGACGGAGAACCGGCAACCCTTCCCGCACAGAAGAGATGCACCCGCCGACGGTTCTCGGCACACGGTCAGCTCACCGCGGTGGTCCGGACAGATCAGCTGAACCGCTGGCACCGATGGGTCAGCCCCGGTGGCCGGTGCACTCAGATTCGGGGACACCGGCAGCTCCGGACAGATTTCGCGTCGAGTGGCCTCATGGTGAGCAGCGCATGCTCCGCACCTCGCCGGTGATCAGAATCTCCTGATTTTGGTTTGTGATCTCGTAGTTCATGGTGGCAACGCCGCGGCGACTCAGCCCGGTCAGGGTGAGGGTGGCCTGGATGTTGTCTCCGACCATCATCGGGTGTTGAAAATCAGCTGTGGCGCTCAGCCACGCGTTGCCATCACCCATCAATTCAGTGAGACAGCCCGACACCAGAGCCATCCCCAGCAAACCATGAGCGACCGGTTGCCCGAAAAACGACGTCGCGGCGAATTCCGGATCGAAGTGCAATCGGTTGCGGTCCAGGCTGAGACGACCGAAGTCGTCCACATCCTGCTGAGTCAGTTTTCGGCTCAGCGTGACCTGGTCACCCACCTGGGGCAATGCACGGCTCATGAGGCCACCTGAATTTCTTCGAAGAACTGCCGCCAGAATCCATACCCGTCCCAAACTGGTCCAAAGCTATGCATCTGGGTCAAAGGGACGATCCGTTTGACCCCGGTCCCGATCAGCCTCCGAGCGATGGTGGGGACGTCCGTGTCTCGGAGCCAGTGACCCACGGTCTGGATATTGGCCGGAAGGCCGGCGACGGCCGTTTCCAGGTTTGCGGGGATGATGGGCAGAATCATGGGAGCCTCGGGAATGTCGAGTTCGGGGCCACCCACCGCAATGACCGCTGTCTGTTTTCCACAGACTGAGACCTTCCAGCCCAGAGCAGAGGCGAGTTGCCCGGCCATAACGTTCGATGAAGCGATGTCCTGGCTCGGCCGTCCCGGGATCACCGTGGGCCATCGCTGGACCAAACGTTCGCCCAGCTCGCCTGCGTCTTCGATCGTTCCACCCAACATCACCACCCTCCTGGGCGATGTGCACCCGGCACGGCCGAAAATCCCGAAGACCTTGATGAGGGCATCGACAAACTCGTCACTGACGGCCCCAGGTTCAATCCACGCTTCGGACACCCGATCCGTAAAATAAACGCCGGTGCTGTGGATGGGATGGGGGAGCCGGTCGACAGCAACGGCTGCATCGTCGGTACCGAAGACGCAGCGAACGTCAGCCTGTGCGGCGTACTCGGCGTTGCGAGCGTCGTCCCGTGGGAACGAGGCTGCGTGAACGCTCCGATCGACGAATTCTCGGACCGGACCTTCCGGCGCGTGGGTCCCAACGAAGTCGAGGAACTCAGCAGTGAGGTCGGTTCCCTCGGAGGGTCCTTTGAGCAGGGCCGCGTTTCCCGATAGACCGACGAGTACTGTCATCAGCGGACCGAGGAGACTCACGTTTCCGGGCAGCCAAATCGCCACCGTTCCTCGAGGACGGAAGACCGATGTTGGATTGGGGGCTGTTTCTGTGGGTTCACCGAAATTCTGATGAAATGGCAGCATCAACGAGGCCTGATCTAAAAACGCGATCACATAGGCCCACTCATCGCGGCTGAATCCGTCGGGCTTGGAACGGATCATCGAACCGACGACCTTCTGCCAACCCCGGAGAAACTCCGTAAGCTCGAAGGGAAGCACCACCCAGCTCGTGGTGGCGGCGGTTCGAAACCCTTGGACTACAACGTCCGTTGTCACTTCATCCAGCATAGCCGTGCCCACTCCCTACGAATCTACAATTGGTTTGCGCACCCGCGCAGCTCGGACTTTGGAACCCGACCCTCGAGCTGAAACCGATCCCCGGTCAGGCCGCAGGCGCACGGGCCACGGTCGAGTTTGGCGAGATCCTCGGTCAGCACGCTGTGGTACGGCGCCCCCCAAGCGAGGGTGTTCATGAGTTGAAGCTGGCCAGAGCGTGCGATCAGGGGTTCAAGAGTCCACGAGTCACGGACCATGGCGGCGGCCCATCGGGGCGGGTGGCGCCAGCCGGCCGCGCACAGAGGGAAGATGATGCCTACCTGCTCCGCAAGCCCATAGAAGTCCAAGACCACAGAGCCGTCTCCCACGCCCTCCAGAAGGTGGCCGTCAAATACCTGGCGATCGACCCGCGCGGCCTCGAGATTCTTCCAACCACCGCTGTGGACGAACTGTAGGCGACGTCCGGCGAGTGCCTCCCGAACGGATGGTGGTGGTCCAGGTTCATTCCACACCTGCCAGAGAATCCACGAATGACCGAAGACCAGCACGGTCTCTGCGGCCAGTGCCTCTTCGAGGACCTCCCAGCGGGCGCTTGTGGGGTCATTCGGATCGTCGAGCAGGAAGGCAATGTGCGATGACAGGGGTCTGAGACTCATGGCGGCCGCGGTCCTGGCGGACACATGTCGGCGCTGCCGAAGGGAAGCCACACTGTCGACGATGATCAATGGACGCTGCCCCGGACCCAGGTGGCGGGTCAGGATGCTCTGGGTGCTCCGAGCCTGGAGTTCCAGACTCTTGGAGTCCAGGGGTACTTTGCTCACGGCACCGCTTGTGCCGGAAGATCCCAGGGTCCTTTCGTGGGTCAGACCCGCTGCCGTTGTGGTCAGGTCCATCTTTTTGAACAGACCCACGTGGACAAAGGGGAGTTCCTCCAGAGAACCAGCGGGCGCCGGATCGGGCCAGATTCGAGCAAAGGGTACACAACCGGTGCGGTGATGGGCGGTCAGTTGGTTGAGCTCATCGAGCAGAATCTGGTCGTCGCGGTCGGCGTAGGGCTCGGAAGCCAGTAGGCGGCTCACTGGAACTCCCGCCCTGCGAAGAAACCGAGGCTGGCCGGTCGGACGAGGACGCCGTTGGTCCGGGTGCACCGGTCGCGGAGAATCTCGGGCCATGTAGCTTCCAAAGCCGGGATCAACCGATGGAACAGATCTGGGTCGTGGAGGCTTTGCAGGACCCCGTCCAGAGCGTCAGGCGCGAGGCCGTTGGCCTCGAGTTTGGAACGAGTCGCGCCACCCGCGAGGTTGAACCTGAAGACCGGCCAGCCATAGACCCTGCACAGTGCTGCATGGCCGAGGTGAGGCCCATCGGGAACGTGCTCGAGGTGCGGCTCCAGGATATGGGCGATGCCGTGGATCAGACCGACACTCGAACGGGATTGGGCGCGACAGGCACGGGCACTGAGATCGAACCACACGGGATCTCTGTGAGAATTCGGTTTGAGAAGGTCGGTAATGACTTCGGCGAACTGCCGTCGCAATTCGTCGGATGCCAGCGGCGACAGGAACCCCTCCACCGCGTGAGCCCAAACATCGCCGCAGGCGTCGCGCGCCCGGTCCTCGGAAATGGACAGGGCGAGCTCCGGCCAGGTGGCACGAGCATCGGGAAGGAGATGGGCGCCACACGAGATGACCTTTCTCCCCCCGACGGTTTGCACGGCGATGGGGGAGACTTCGGCGCCGCTGCCCCAGATGGAGGCGATGGCGGTCAACTCCGACGTGGGGCTTCGATCATGGCGCCAGATCTTCGCATGGTCCATGAGCGACCCGCCCCCGACAACGATGATCTGATCGGCGCCCGCACCGGGTTCGTTCCCGGGCCATTCATACAGGGTTGCCCCCGTTGGTTCGAAGGCCTCGGCCACGGTCTGTCTCACCGCACGTGAGTGCCACACCGCGGTGTCGGCGCTGGCCCGTTCAACAACCTCATCGAGGGTACGACTCAGGGGTTCATTCATCGAAATCGATGCCTTTGGACTCGAGGATTTCGATGATCTCGCGGACGCTACGCACCGCCACCGCCTCTTCAGGCCTCATGTGGTAGCCAAAAACATCGTGGATGCCCACTGCCAGGGATACAGTGCCCAGCGAATCCCAGGTTTCGATGTCGTCACGGTCCAGCTCGATGGAGAACTCCTCAGGCCCGAGCAGGAAGACGTCGACGACTAGATGCTTCAGCTTGTCGAGGTTTGACACGATTCGATCCTTTGACTCCAATGGACGCACCGCTCACGATTCGCCGCAAGCGCTTCAAGATCCACCTTGCCATTGTCCTTGAGCGGCAATGACTCCACGCTCTCCACCCGAAGAGGCCAATGCGTCCTTGGATGGTTCTTTCGAAAGGCCTGCAGCACGTCGCGGAGATCACCATCGGCCGGTGTCGGAGCCAGGACCAGGACGTGGGCTGCCTCGCCGAAGCCGTCGGTCTCGCGATAAAACGCGGCGCTGCCGCTCCAGACGCCGAATACGGTCTTCAGGAGACTGGGCAAGGCGATCTTCTCGCCAAAGCGCTTGAAGACCTCGTTGTTCCGGCCAGCCAGACGCCATGAGCCATCATCAGCCTGCTCTCCACGGTCGCCTGTGGCAGTGAATTGATGATCGTCAACCAAACGAATACCGTTTTCGTCGTAGAACGCCACCGCACCAAACGGGCTCCTGAAGAGTAGGTTGCCTTCGGAGTCGGTCGTGAGTTCGACGCCCTCGATCGGTCGACCGATGTCCGTGGGGTCATGGCTGGTCTCGATGACCCGTATGGTGAGCCGCGGCATCGCCTCCACGCAGCCGTAGTTGTTGAAGATGATCGCGTTGGGAAACAGACGTCGGAGGGCGTCGAGCCTGTGTCCGGGGAACGGGCCTCCGGCGAAGTGAAGTCTGATGACGCCCGGGAAACTCATACCCTCGAAGAACCTCACCAACAGGGATGCCTGAGCTCCCACCAGACAGAGCATGGCGTTCTCCGCGCCGCGGAGGGTTTTCTCGAGTGTCCCAGGATACTGAAATCCACCGTCGCCGACCAACCGTCGATCATGGACCGTGGCCCAGAGCCATTGGTTGACGAATGCGTAGGAGTAGCTCAGCGGCAGGGAGAGAGGAGTCGACTGTACCGGTTCGCTCTGTTGGTGGATATGGAGGGTACGGGTCAGTCGTTCCGCACGGGCTCGGGATCCGACCACCAGGGTGGGATGACCGGTGCTGCCCGATGACAAGAGCGCGAAGTGGTCTTTCTGCAGGGACGACGGGAGTTGGTCGAGACCGTTCTGAACCCATGCCGTGGACACTGGAGTTCTGGCCGGCAGCAGCGCGAAGGTGGGTGGGTCGCTCCATGCCTCGTCGAGCATGCGGGGCATGGCTTCGGGTTCGGTTTCGACGATAATCCTCATGGTGCGCCGAGGTCCTGCGGCCATGAATCGCTATCGACGGACTCCTTCCCGGCGCACACCTTCATGGCGCGTCATCCGGTGGCAGGATCATGGCGTTGGGTTTTGCGATCAATGTGCAGCCGTCATCCAGTTTCCGCGAGACGATTCCCTGTGCGCTGACCGTGCAATCGTCACCGATCCGGCTTCTGGGATAGGTGATCGCTCCGCTGCCGAGGAAGGTGCGCGCGCCGATCACTGTCCGTCCCGAGATCAGACACCCCGGAGACACGATCGAGAATGGACCGAGCACCGAGTCATGTCCCACGGACGCGTTGAAGTTAACCATGCAGTGAGGCTCCAACCGGCATCCGGTAGCGATGCTCACATGGCAGCCAACATAGGCGCCTTCCGCCAAAGTGGTGTTGGGCATGATCACCGCGCTTTTGTGGACCACCGTGGCGAAATCCACATCGGGCATCAAACGTCGTGCTCTGGCAGTGGTGTCGGCTCTGGCCCGCGGAATGCCGATGCCGCACACCAGCAGGGCGGATTCTCGCCGCTGGACTTCGACGGCCTCCTCGAAGGAGAACACCGGCAGACCCTCCACCGTGGAACCCGGTATCTGGTCGTAGCCCGGTTCGACGATGAACCCGAGCGGGTTGAATGTGGAGGAGACCTCGGGATGTGGCTCCAAAGCGCAGAAGTACACCTCGCGGGCAAGGTCACCAGCACCTATGATGATGAGATTCTCAGCCGTCATAATCGACCTCGATTGTACTGCACCACGGTGGTTTGGACCGACCGGGGCCGTCACCGTGGTTCGGTGTGCGCCGCCTTGGTATAGCGGTCACAGACGTTTTCAATCATGTGCAGCATTTTCTCGAGCTGAACACTCCGATCCTCGTTCCGAGCGATGAAGACTTCGTTGTCGGCACGCACCTCTCCCGATCTTCCCGGATCGAGGGCGGCTCGGAGAGCCTCCACCACGGAGGAGAGGTCCCCCCCGTCCACCAGGTATCCCGCAAATCCCTCGCGGATCATCTCCCGATGCTCCGGCGAATCACTGATGACCGGGACACCACCAGAGGCCGCTGCCTGCAGAACGCTGGCTGAACGCATATCTCCGAGGCTCATGAGCGAGGTGAACACATCGGCGATGGACATGAGTTCGGCCACTCTCGACAATGGCACGCGTTGATCCAGGACAGTGAATCTGTGGCTGAGGTCGGCCGCGGCGATGCGTGTTCTCGCCTCGGTGAGGTGCGAGTCGACCCCGACCCCCGCCAATAGCACGAAGTGGGTGGTGGGCTCGGATCGGGCCAGGGAGAGAAAAGAGTCGAGGGTTTCGAAACAACCCCACACAGGACTGAACTGGCGACAATTAAGAATGATGCGGCGATCCGCGGGGATTCCGAGGTCAGCGAGCAGACGTTCGCGATCGGCGGTGCCGGCCCGCTGAAACATCGTGCGGTCGATGCCCCAGGATAGGGGGTGGACGACGTCTTCATGCACCCCGAAGCGCTGCCGAATGTGATGGGCTGCGGTGGTGGACGACGGCAACACGAGATCTACTGAGCGAAGCGATTTTTGAACCATTGTCCGTACGAAAGGTGAAGTCTCTGCGTAGAGGAACACGTCACCGCCCCAAGGAAACAAGATCCGCGGGATGCCCCGACACATGGCGGTGGCTGGTCCGTAGCTGGTGACCTCGTGGCCGAAGACGAACCGTGGCCTGAAGGACCGGGCAGCCCGTGCTGTCGCAGGCGCATCCAGGAGATGGCGGACAAAATGAGGCGCCCACCCCTCGCTTTTCGGCCGTCCGGTCCGGCGGTGGTAGCTCGCCCGGAACGGCGCCACCGAGAGTTGTTCCATCCGAAACAGGGCTCGGCGGAGGGATCCTCTGGAGAGGAGCCTGTCGATGCGTTTTCGGTACGCGGTGCTCTCTGCCACGATGGTGTTCTGGTGCCGTGCTCCGAGCCCGTGGTTGGTGTCTCGGGTCACCAGGACCGTTTCGAGGTCGTGGCTTTGCCAGAATCGCGCCAGCTGGAACGGGAAGATGCTGTTTGCGGCACTCAGCTGAACCGCCGGCCCGTCGGCCGAGAATCCGTGGCCGGGGCCGGTCATCTCGCCGCCCTCACCCGCTGGTCCGGACCCCGTGTTCGAGCCGCCCAACGATCTCGGTGCCGTGCTCCGAGGCGAGTCGGAGGATCGAACACACGCAGTCGATCTCGGCGGGGGTTATCTGTCCACCGGTGGGCAGTACGAGGACTTTCTTGCAGACGGCATCGGTGGCCGGAAGCCGGGTTCGTGGTGCCCCGTCGGGCGCGAGATAGGGTCCCATGCGGTGGCATCCGGGAAAGAAATACCGTCGCGCCAGGACATTTTCGTCGTGCAGGATCTGCAGCAGGTGGTCCCGCGAGATGCCGGTGTCTCGCTCGGAGACCTCCACAACCACGTACTGGTAGTTGCAGCGTTCGTTCGTGGGGAACTCGACCAGTTGGTATCCGGGGGTTTCCTGAAGGCCTTTCCGGTACACCTCGTAATTCTCGCGGTTCTTTGAAATAAGCCCATCGATGTTGTCGACGGCGGTGATGGCCATGGCCG
Organism: uncultured Holophagae bacterium; assembly: GCA_963797055.1. Taxonomy (GTDB): domain Bacteria; phylum Acidobacteriota; class Thermoanaerobaculia; order Thermoanaerobaculales; family Sulfomarinibacteraceae; genus FEB-10. The sequence goes on along the minus strand of CAWCOD010000009.1, from coordinate 65,096 downwards.
CCGACACTTCGCTCATCTTGCCGTTGACCCCGAGATGGATGACGTTGTCGTAGCCGGCGAAACCGAAGTTCCGCATCAAACGCATGGTGTTGGCCAGTTCGTCGTCATCGGTGACGATGGCACCGCCCTCGAAGGCCTGGACGAACTTGGTGGCGTGGAAGCTGAACACCTCCGCGTCGCCGAAGGTGCCGATCATCCGCCCGCCGTGTGAGCAGCTGAAGGCATGAGCCGAATCGAAGAGCAACCTGAGCCGGTGGCGGCTGGCGATGTCAGTGAGTTCGTCCACCGGACAGGGGCGGCCCCAGACGTGCACCCCGACAACGCCGGTGGTCGACGGTGTGATGGCGGCCTCCACCGCCGCGGGAGAAAGATTGTGGGTCTGTGGATCGATGTCGCAGAACACGGGCGTGATGCCCTGCCATGTGAGGGCGTGGACCGTAGCCACGAAGGTGAACGACGGCACGATGACCTCTCCAGCCAACCCGAGCGCCCGGGAAGCGATCTCCAGGCCGACGGTTCCGTTGCACACCGCCACACAATTCCGCGCACCGACGTGGCCGGCGATCCGTTGCTCGAGCTGGCGGACATACGGCCCGTCGTTGGTGAACCACCGGCGGTCGAGGATGTCTTCGATGCGCGCCATCAGCGCATCGCGGTCGCCGATTTCCGGCCTGCCGACGTGGAGCGGCTGGTCGAATACCGGCTGCGCGCCGAAAATCGCGAGATCTTCGGGACGTGTCTTCACGAGGCACCGCGGTCCTGGGCCGCTCCGCCCGTCCCGTGTGGGTTCGGTGGCGTTTGCCGTGGCCGGATCACGCATCTCCTCCGTGGCTTTCGGGGTCGCCGTCCATCAGCTGTGTGTTCCATGACAGCTGCGGATGAATAACCCCCTCCCACCGGCCGTACCAGTTGCCGCGCAATTCGGGGCTGTCCTGGACCTCGAACGAAACCACGTCGTCCATGCGGTGGATGACCACGCCCTCGTTCTCCACCACCAGCAACAGGACCCGGTACGATCCCTCGTTGAGCAGCAGGCCGGGGATCCTGCATGTGCTGCGGAACAGGCCGGTCGGAAAGGGCTTGCCGTGCCAAGTGGGATCGGTGGCCGTTGTTGTGTTGAACACGGTCACCCCATACGCGTTGACGAGGTGGATGCTCAGGTTGAGCAGAGTGTCGGGGTGGAGATTCCAGTAGTCGAACTCCAGATCCAGCGGGGTGAGCATGGAGATTGGTTCGTTCGGGTCGTCGGTCCGAGGTCTCACCGAGACCCTGTGGATGCGGACTTTGTCGTTGCCCGGCGCCGCGGCCGGATCGTCCCAGACCCGGGTCGGGATCTCCTCCATCGAAGTCTTGAGGTAGCGGGCGACGATGTCGTCGGCCGGTCCGGTGGCGGCGAGTCGACCGTGGTCGATCCACAGAGCCCGACCGCACAGACGTTGCACCGCCGCCATGTTGTGACTGACGAAGAGTACCGTCCGTCCACCCTCGGCCACCTCGCCCATCTTGCCGATGCAGCGCTTTTGGAAGGCCGCGTCGCCCACCGCAAGGACCTCGTCCACCAGCAATATCTCCGGCTCCAGGTGAGCGGCAACCGCGAAAGCCAGACGAAGGTACATTCCGGAGGAGTAGCGTTTGACGGGCGTATCGAGGAATGTCTCCACCTCGGCAAATGCCACGATATCGTCGAATTGCCGGCGCGTCTCCTCTCGACTCATCCCGAGAATGGCGCCGTTGAGGAAGATGTTCTCCCGTCCGGTCAGCTCGGGGTGGAAACCGGTGCCCACCTCCAGCAAACTGCCCACACGTCCCCGAATCACGGCCCGTCCCTCGGTGGGTTCGGTGATCCTGGAAAGAACCTTGAGCAGGGTGCTCTTGCCGGCTCCGTTGCGACCGATGATGCCCACAGCCTCTCCCTGGGCAACCTCGAAGGACACGTCGCGCAGAGCCCAGACCGAGGCGTCGTCGGTGGCAGGGCGCTGTCGACCGAGGGACCGCAGGCGATTCACCAAACCCTCGCGGAGCGAGCCAAAGGAATGGTGCTCGCCAAGGCGGTACCGCTTGCCGATCCTGTCCACGCGGATGGCCGGATCGGTCATGGCCTACACCACATCGGCAAAGAACCTCTCCACGGTGCGGAAGTAGATTGCTCCTGTCACCAGCAGGAAAGCGGCCACCACGAAACTGACCGCGACAAGGTCCCACGGTTTCGTGTCCACACTGAGCGTTGCCCAGCGAAATGACTCCACGGCACCGGCCATGGGATTGAGGCCGAGCAACCAGCCGGGCAGGCCTATGGATTCGAGCTTGGGGGTCACCTCACTGGAGGGATAAATGACCGGGGTGAGGAAGAGCCACATCTGGATCAGGAACGGCACAACGAAGCGCACGTCCCGATATTTCACGTTGAGGGCGGACAGCCAGAGACCGGCGCCAACCGCCGTGATCAGGGCGAGCGCGACGGGAATCGGGAGTATCAGAAGACGCAGGCTCAGCCCGAGGCCGGACCCAACAAGAACAACAAGGAGGACCGTCACAGCGATGGCCAGATCCAGCAGTCCGGCAGTCACCGACGCCACCGGCACCATGATTCTCGGGAAGTAGACCTTGGTGATGAGGTGTGAGGATCCAACGAGGCTGTTCGACGCCAACGACAGCCCCTGTGCGAAGAACGTCCACAGCACCATGCCGGAGAAGGAGAAGGCGGCGTACGAAACACCATCTGATGAGATTCCCGCGACCTTGCCGAAGAACAATGTGAACACCGCCGCGGCAAGCAGCGGCTGGAGCACTGCCCACAGGGCCCCGAGGATTGTTTGCTTGTAGCGGATTTTGACATCCCGCCAGATCAGGAAGAAGAGGAGTTCGCGGAACTGCCACAGCTCGGCTGGATCGAACGAGCCAAACCGTCCGGTGGGCTCGATGACCACCGCGTGGACAGAGGGGTCGTGCGACCCCGGGGATGACACTGCGGCTTTCCTCCTGTGCACTCCGTCGGCGCGGGCGACGGTCCTCTGGCGCTGCCGCGAACTCCCCCAGCCGTCGACGTTTGATGTGATTATACCGCGCCGTAACAGGGACTTCCGTGATCGTCGGATCGCGTTGCCGCCATCGGACGGTGATAGCATGAATCAAGGGCCGTCCGAGCCCGATCGATCACCACATGGCCAAAACCTCGTCCGCGATCGCCGTCCGCTCATCAATCACCACCGGGGACCCAAATCCGGAGGAGCGGTGATCTTCCAGCTCTTCTGATGGCGGTTTGACGGGTACGGTTGGTGCCGTCGTGGTGAGCTATCAATCTGCCCGGCACCTGGAAGAATGCCTCATGGCGTTGCTCGAGGCCGATGGGGTGGCCGAGGTTGTGGTGGTGGACAACGATTCCACCGACGGTTCGCCTGACATCGTCCGGTCGCTGGACGATCCGAGGCTGCGACTGGTGGAACCGGGCTACAACACGGGTTTCGCGGGCGGCTGCAACCGGGGATTCGACGCCCTTTCGCCGGAATGGCCCTGGGTCGCCTTTGTCAACCCGGATGTGGCTGTCACCCCCGAATGTCTGAGAATCGCCATCGATGCCGCGGACGGCGTTCCCGACGTTGCGGGCGTTGCGCCGCGGCTGATGCGACCGGATGGTCGCACGGTGGACAGCCTGGGCCAGGTCCTGCATCCCAGAACGTTGGAAGTCGTGGACCGGGGCTATGGCCAAGCTCTTGAAGAACTGACCCTGGAGCGCACCGAGGTGCTTGCGGCATGCGGTGCACTGGCGATTTACCGGCGGGAAGCCCTGGAAAGGGTTTCGGAGGGCGACGGTCCCTGGGCGGATCATTTCTTCTGTTTCTGGGAGGACCTCGAACTCGGCTGGCGGCTGACCAATCGTGGGTGGCGAGTGTTGAGTGTCCCCGAGGCGGTGGCCGTCCATGGCCGTGGGGCGGGGGCGGCTGCGGGTGAAGGTCCCTTGCGCTGGCGCCGACCGCCGGAGCTCGAGGCGTGCGTCGTGACCAACCGTTGGATGACATTGCTCCGACACCTCCACCGCCGTGATCTGGTGCGGCTGTTGCCGACCCTGCTGCCGTGGGACCTGGGCATGACCCTTTTGGGAGTGGTGCGGAGGCCGTCCCTGGCGGCCCACCTCGGAAGGCGAATGGGGCTCGTGTATCGTGAGTCCGGCCGCCGGGAACAATTCCCACGGAGACGATTGTCCGAGCTGCCATGGTGATTCAACTTATTCTCGGGTTCTTCCTCGCCTACTTCCTGTCCAGGGTGGGCACGCCCATGGCGCGCGAAGCGGCGCTTCGCTTTGGCGTGGTGGATGCTCCGGACGGCAAGCTCAAGAACCACTCGACCCCGGTGGCCTACCTCGGCGGGCTTGCGGTCTTCACCGCCTTCCTGCTGTCGCTGGGCATGACCTGCGATTTCGATCACGACCTGTTGGCCTTGCTGCTGGCCGCCACCATCGTGACCGCGGTGGGCCTGATCGACGACTTCGGCGTCTTGACTCCCAAGCCCAAGGTGATCGGCCAGGTGGTGGCGATCTTCGTGCTGCTCAAGGCAGGGGTCATCCTGCAGCTGGTGTTCCTGCCCTGGTGGGCCCGCTATCTGATCACCATCGTGTGGCTTGTGGGCATGTCCAACGCCTTCAACCTGCTCGACATCATGGATGGTCTCGCCAGCGGGGTCGGGGTGATTGCCGGAACCTATCTACTGGTCGTGGCGGTGATCAACGAGCGCTGGGTCGTGGCCGCGTTCACGGTGGCGTTGGTGGGGGCTCTGGCCGGATTTCTGCGCTACAACTTCCCGCCGGCGTCCATCTATCTCGGGGATTCGGGCAGTTTATTCGTCGGACTCTCGCTGGGTGCGTTGGCCATGGTCATGAACTACACCGAGCACAACCCCCTCGGCTTTCTTGCGCCGCTCTACATCCTGGCGTTGCCCCTGATCGACACCGTCTACGTCACGATCCTCAGGATTCGAGCGGGACGTAAGGTCTATCACGGCAGTCCCGACCACTTCCCCCTGCGGTTGCGGCGCCGGTTGGGCGGATCCACCACCCGGACCGTGCTCACAATTTACGCAGCCGGGGTTGTGTTGGGGGGCATCGGACTTCTGTTGATGTATCTCGATGAGACCACGACCATCGTCCTGACCGCCGCGGTTGGTGTGGCGGTGGTCGCCGTTCTGGTGTGGCTGGCGCGTGTTCCGATGGAGGACTGATGCCGCAGGCCCTAATTCTCGGTGGTGGCTTGACCGGTCTCGTGGCGGCCGAGCGGTTGCAGGCGGCGGGCTCTGGGGCGATTGTCTTCGAGCGTGAGGACGAGGTCGGTGGAGCCTGCCGGTCCATCGAACGTGACGGCTTCACCTTTGATCACACCGGCCACCTGCTCCACGTGGGACAGGCCCGGACCGAGGAATACCTGGAGTCGCTCGGGGTGTGGGGCCGACTCTCCGTTCATCGACGGCGGGCCGCCATCGTGGTGGGCGAGCGTGTGACGCCCTACCCGATCCAGATCCACACCCGGGCCCTGGCCCCGCACGTTCGGCGGGATTGTCTGCTGGGCTTTATCCGGGCGTGGGCCGCGCGCGGCCAGCGGACCGCCGATCCCGAGAACTTCCACGACTGGGTGATGGAGCGGTTCGGAGACGGTTTGGCCCGTCACTTCTTTTTTCCCTACAACGAAAAGCTCTACCGCGCACGACCCGAGGAACTCAGCCTCGACTGGGTGGGCCGTTATGTGCCGAAGCCGAGCCTCGAGGAGGTCGTGGACGGTGCACTGGGTCTGCACGACGGCGAGGTGGGCTACAACGCGATCTTCAGATACCCGGAAGAGGGCGGCATCCGGATCCTGCCGGACGCGGTGGCGGAGCGTGTCGAAGACCTGCGTCTGCGTTCTGAGGTGGTTGCCGTTCACCTCGGTGAAGGCTGGCTTGCCACCAGCGACGGCAGTCGGCACGGCTTTGACCGGCTGGTGAGCACGGTTGCACTTCCAAATCTGCTGGACATGATTCAGGATCCACAGCCGGAAGAGGTCGTGGCCGCGCGGGCGGCGCTGCGCTGGGTGCGGGTGCTCAACGTGGCTCTCGGAGTGGAGGGTGCGGCGCCGTCGCCGGAACATTGGCTCTATTTCCCGGATCCGGAGCTTTCGTTTTATCGCGTCGGTTTTCCGTCCAACCATGGTCGTTTGGCGCCCGAGGGTTGCCACACGGTGTCGGTGGAGGTCAGCCTCGATCCGGGTGTCGGCGACGTGCCGACCCAGGCCGAGGCTGCGGAGCGGTTGCTCGCGGCGGCGGGTTTGCTCGACAGCGCGGCGGTCAAGGTGCGCCAGTTGACGGTGGTGGATCCCGCCTACGTGGTCTTTGATCATCACCGGCGTGAGGCGGTTGCGACCCTGAGGCAATATTTGTCGGAACACTCGGTGATGTTGGCGGGCCGTTGGGCGGAGTGGAAATACTCGGCCATGGAGGACGCCATTCTCGATGGGATGACGGTGGCGCGGCGTCTCGCGGGTGAGAAGTGAATAGCGAATAGTGAATAGTTGGAGACCCCACTCCCGACTCCTCGCTTCCTGGATCCAGGGAGCCCAATTCGAAATTCGAAATTCGAAAATCGAAGGTCCCACCGACTCGGGCGCGGGCCGGTGCCAGGCACCGTCGGAATCGAATCGGAACACGAGGTCGCAACATGTGCGTCGGTGCCTGGCATCGACATGTGCGATCGGGCACGGGGGTCCACCCCCCACACCTTCCAACCAGGGTAGGGCGGGGGCCTGATGCGCACCCGAGTCCTCCACATCATCACCCGGCTCGAGCCCGGAGGCGCTCAGCGCAACACCCTCTACACCGTTGAACACCTCGATCGTGAAGAGTTTTCGCCCTCTCTGGCCTGGGGGCCTGGGGATCCTCTGGATGGGGCCGCCGCCGACATCGCCGGGCTCCATCGAGAACCGGTGCCTGAGCTGGTGCGTCCGGTATCGCCGGCCCTCGATCTGGCCGCTTCGAGACGATTGATCGAGGTCGTGCGGGCCATCGATCCCCACATCGTTCACACCCATTCGTCCAAGGCTGGGGTGCTCGGCCGGATCGCGGCCCGGGTTGGCAGGGTGCCGGTGGTGGTGCATTCGATCCACGGATTCGGATTCACGCCGCTCCAACCGGCTCCAGTGCGGGCGCTGTTTCTGACCGCGGAAAAGGTGATGGCGCGGTTCACGGACCACTTCATTGCCGTCTCCAAGGAAAACCTCGACCTGGGCGTGCGATTCGGGCTATTCGAACCGGAGCATGTGTCGTTGATTCGTTCCGGCATTGCCCTCGACCGATTCCGGAACCCGGGTGGCGCCGCGGCCGCCCGGCGACGGCTCGGGTTGCCCGAGGACGCCCCGTTGGTTGTTCAGGTGGGAAATTTCAAGCCTCAAAAAGCGCCCATGGATTTCGTCCGGATGGCGGCCGAGGTTGCACGGGCGGTGCCCTCGACATGGTTCGTGATGGTCGGCGACGGTCCTCTTCGGTCGGCGGCGGAGGAGTTGGCGGCAGATCTCGGTTTGGCCGATCGGATGATCTTCAGTGGGTGGTGGAACGACGTGCCGGGTCTTCTCGCGGCGAGTCGTGTGACGGTGCTGAGTTCCCGTCACGAAGGACTGCCGCGGGCGGCAGTGGAGTCGCTGGCCGCGGGCGTGCCGGTGGTCGCGACCGCCGTGGACGGCACCCCCGAGGTTGTCAGGAATGGAGCCAACGGGTTTCTGGTGGAGGCCGGCGACGTGGCCGGGCTTGCGCGGCGAGTCGGTCAGCTGCTGACGGACGACGAACTGCGCCGGAGAATGGCGGCCGAGGCGCCGAGAGGCCTCGAGGACTTCGACATCGATCACATGGTGCGACAGCAGGAGGGTCTTTACCGATGGCTTCTTGGCCGCAGCCGTTCCTGATCGTCTACGCGTTTGCCCTCGGAGCGGTGGTTGGGTCGTTTCTGAACGTGCTCATCTACCGGGTGCCGCGCCGGATGTCCATCGTCAGTCCGGGTTCGGCGTGCCCCGCCTGCGAAACTCCGATCCGGTGGTATCAGAACGTGCCCCTCCTGTCGTGGGTCATGTTGCGGGGACGGTGCAGCCAGTGCCGTGCGCGGATCTCGATCCGCTACCCGCTGGTGGAACTGGCTGGCGGAGTCATCGGAGTGTTGACGGTGGCCCGCTACGGCGTCGGCCTGGTGGCGGTGGAGGTGGCGGTTTTTGCCTGGGTCTCGCTGGCGCTGGGACTCATCGACCTCGAACACCAGATTTTGCCCGACGTCATGACCTACCCATCCATCGTCTTCGGACTGGTGTGCGCCTGGTTCGGAGGGCTCACCGGTTTTCCGGATGCCGTCCTCGGCGCTGTGGTCGGTGCGGCGGTGCCCACCCTGGTGATCGTCATCTACAAGTTCTGGAGAGGGATCGACGGCATGGGATGGGGCGATGTGAAATATCTGGCCGCCATCGGCGCGGTGGTGGGCCTCCAGGATTGTCTGTGGGTGCTGGTGGTGGCGGCGGTGCTCGGCGCGCTTGTCGGCGCGGCGCTCATCATCAGCGGCCGCGGCAGCGGTCGCACCGCCCTCCCATTCGGCACCTTCCTCGCGTTGGCGGTGATCGTCTGGCTCTATTTGCCGTCTTCGTGGACCTTGGCGTAGGCGGCGATCACTGCGGCCTCGAGGGCGCGATCCTGGCGCCGGAACACGGTTCGCAGGTCCAGCACCACAGCATCGTCTTCGATGCGGCCGATGACCGGAGGCTTCGAACTCCGAAGCTCGTCGAGCAGACGCTGGCCTCCGGGAATGACCAGGCCGTAGCTGGGCATGGTTTCGTCGGGAGTGGTCCCGCCGCCGAGAGCGGCGTGGGTCGAGCGTCCGCCGGCCGCGATACCGTGTTCGCGAAGTTTTTTTGCCATCGTCCTTGCACGTCGCGCGAGGGCATCCACCGACTGGTCCAACATCGCGAAGAGCGGCACTTCGACCAACCGGCCGCTCTGATGCGCCCTGAGCACCTGGTCCATCATCACCAGGGCGGTCTTGTCCGGACGCAGGGCGCGGTACATGGGATGTCGACCCAACGGCTCCACCCACCGCTTGCTTCCGACAATGATCCCGGCCTGCGGTCCACCGAGCAGCTTGTCACCGGAGAAACAGACGATGTCCGCTTGGTCGTCGAGCAGCGATCCCACGGTGGGTTCGGTGCCGAGGCCCCAGCGGCGGAGGTCGTAGAGGTTGCCGGAACCCTGGTCCACGATCATTGGAAGGTCGAAACTGTGGGCCAGCGCAGCGATCTCCCCGGGCGGTGGTTCGGTGGTGAAACCGACGATTCGGAAGTTGGACTGGTGGGCGGAGAGTATGGCCGCGGTGTCGCTTGTGATCGCCCCCTGGTAATCGCGGAGGTGGGTGCGGTTGGTGCATCCCACTTCAACCAGGCGGCAGCCCGACGCGTGCATCACGTCCGGCAGACGAAAGGAACCACCGATTTCGATCAGCTGGCCACGGGAGACGATCACCTCGCGGTCCTTGGCGATGGCGGACAGTATGAGCAGCAAGGCTGCGGCGTTGTTGTTGACCATTACCGCGCTTTCGGCGCCGAACAACCGCGCCATCCTGGCCCGCAGCGGTCCCAGGCGTTGGCCCCGGCTTCCCGTGGCAATGTCGTACTCCAAGGCGAGGTATGATGTTAGGGAGAGCGGGACGCTCTCGGGCAACGGCGCACGGCCGAGGTTGGTATGGATCAGTACTCCGGTCGCGTTGATGATCTCGGGGTAGGCGGGGCCGGTAAGCCCCTCCACGATCTCGAGGATGTCAGCCTGAAGTCGGTCGCACGCCAGCTCGAGGTCGTCTCCATCGAGGTCGCCGTCCGCGATCCGACGTCGGAGTTGTCCAACCGCTGTACGGCAGGCTTCCATGACTGAGGGACGTCCGTGGACGTCCACCGCCCGTTGGATCGCGGGACGGTCGAGGAGACGATGAACGGCTGGTATCTGGTGAAAAAGAGACATAACAGCGCTCATTGTATCAGGGGGTCGGAATGGACCTGAGCGAACAGCTAGCCATGGTGGAGGGCGCGCTCCAGAAGCTGATTCGAGATTGGGAGCGCTTCTTTGCCGGCGACCTCAGGGTGCCTCCCCACGGCGAGCGCAAGCGGCTGGCGCGACGCCTCAGGCTGTTGACCGAGGATCAAGACGGCAGCCGGGGGGATCGGTTCAGGCTCGAGCAGATCCAGCACCGGTTCATGACCTACTCGGCGAACTGGGAGCGCATGCTGCGAGAACAGGAGGAGGGGAGAGGGCGCTCGGTGGCCGCCATCCGGGCGGCGGGGTCGGCGTTGCCCAACGTGCAATCTCCGGCCTCCGTAGACACTACGAATGACGTCGATTTGTACGATCGATATGTGGCCGCCAAGAGGGCGAACGGGGCAGATGTCGGAGTGGATCGAGAAGCCTTCGACGCTCAGATCGCCCTCCAACGCTCCAAACTCAGCAAGAAGCTCGGGCGAGATGTCCAGTTCGATGTTCTGGTTGAGGATGGTAAGGTCAGGCTCGCTGCGCGCCGCAAGAAGGCGCGCTGAAACGGGAGTGAATCCATGACGCGTGGGAGAGTTTACGCGCTGATCCTTGTCGGTGTGCTGTTTCTGCCGTCCGGGGTGGGAATCGGAGTCGCCGGGGAATCCAAAAACGGCGTCAAGAGACTGCCGGACGATCCGGTCTTCCTGCAGTGGTTGGACCCCGGGGATCCCGACGACGAAACCATCCGCGAGTACTGGGAACGGGCAACCCGAGGGGAGCTCAGCCCGCAGGGGATGATCGATCTCGGCACCATGCTGTATTTCCGAGGTTATCCAAAAGACGCGGTGCGCTTCTACCGGAACGCCCTCGACGAGGACAAGGAGCTGTACGAGGCGTGGTATCGCATAGGTGTCGTCGAGTTCCGCGATCTGAATTACGAGGACGCTCGTTACGCCTACAAGAAATGTCTCAAGATCCTCTCCGGCCACGGCTGGTGCAACTTCTACCTCGGTCTTCTCGAGGAACACACCGGTCATCCGTCCAAGGCTCTGGACTACTACAAGCGTGCGTACGACGCGGCCCCCGAACTGGCCGATCCCCGGGTCAACCCCGATGTGCTGTATTCAAAGCTCCAGATCGGTGCCGCCATGCAACAACAAGATGACCAGCGATTCGTCGCGACCGTGCCCATGCCATTTCTCGATCCGTCCGAGGTGAGGAGAGTCCGTGCGCAGTACCTTCCGACGCCGACGCCGACACCAACGCCCTATCCCACCGTCGCTGCCCGCGGGACAACCCGCGACTCGAGTTCATCGACTGGTGCCGCGGTTGGCGGCGCCGTGGGTGGCACAGCGGCGGCCAGTGGATCGTCCACAGGTGGAGGTGCCACCTCGCCCCGGGTCAGGTCGCGTCCCCCGGGAACGGCCACCCGACCCACACCGGGCGTTACGGAGGACACGCCGTATGGGGTCCGGCAGCCCACCGGGTCCGGTGGCAGCGGGGGTGGTGGTGGTGTCTACGGCAGCGGAGTCCAAAGCGTATCGCCGGAGGCGACGCTCAGACCGTGGTGGACGACCATGCCCGAGTGGATTTTGGCGTTTGTCTAATGAAGAGGTCTTGAGGCCCTGAAGTATTGAGAATTTCATCGCGCCTCTCTCCCCATGGCGCTTCCCAATACATGTCGGTGCCAGGCACCGCCGCAGTATGTCGACCTCGTACTACGATTCGATTTCGACGGTGCCTGGCACCGGCCCGCGCTTTCGCAATGCGATTGAAGTGGCACGCCCGCCCCTCGCGCGCACATCGGATCCGGGCGAATGGGCGGAATCTGCAATCTGCAATCTGCAATCTGCAATTTGCAATCTGAAATTTGTAACGGCAACCGCCGTCGACTCAGCCGACCACGGGTTGGTGCCGAATCAGAACCGTCGGTGCTCCCACACACCCGCGGTCGGTCTGAAACCACGTCAGGTCCGTTCCTACCGCATCGATCCGTCGCAGGAGCAGGCTGAGACTGCCGCGAAGCTCGACCACCGGATGCCAGCCCCGTACGCCCTTGGGGTCGAGCCACACCCCCGATGCCACGATCCGGTAACTGTCACCGCGCGCGTCCAAAAGGATAGGAGCGAGCGGTCGGAGCAGGTACAGCGCGCTCTCCGCCCGTCGCAGCAGTTCATGGGACGGGAGGCCGCCTTCAATATCCACCCTCAGGTTGGCGATTCCCGTGGCCGGATAATCGCGATAGGACAGTCGAAGAGCGCCACCCCGGGGGGTCTCTTTGAAGACGACGGCGTCGCGGAAGGACGCCAGTCGATGTCGGGGAATCCCCTCATCGAGCAGGAGGGTCCGTCGGGCTGGCAGCCCCTCGCCATCACACGGGCCGGTGATGGGAGCGTCGGGATCGAGCCGATCATCGAAAAGGCTGAGAGATGACGAGGCGAGCCGGCCGCTGGGATCGAGCAGGCCGGGCAATGGATCGTGCTCCTCGTTGATGGCCATCAACAATGGCGCCATGGCTGCCAACACTCGTGCCGTCATTTCCGGGGCGAGGATGACGTTCGCCAGCCCGGAGTCGGTGGCGAGTGGACTCTGGACGAGCAGGGCGCGATCCGAGACCCGTCGCGCCACGGCGGGAACGTCGAGGGCCTCCACGCGAGGCAGGTGGATCCACTCGCGCCAGATGCCTCCCCCGTCGTTCGCGGTCTGCAGCTCGACCACCATTGATGCCGCGATATCGTCATAGGTGGCCACGAAATCGTCCGCGGTGGCGAGGAGCCAACCGAAGGATCCTTCCTGGAAGAGGGTTCGACGGAGCTTCAATCGGCCGTGGGAGGCCTCGACCACCGATCGTGCGAGCAGATCGGTGGCGTGGGCCGCCCAGCCCCGCGGCGAAGGCGTCCGACATCCCGCGACGTCGGCCAGACCCAACAGTCGTCCGGGAGGGAGCGGATCGAAGGGCAATGCCGTCTCCACGGCGAAGGCGCCCTCGAGGGCCTTCCTGGCGGCGTCCGCCTCGAGGCCGGAGGCGGCACCAAAACCCGCACGGCCCTGACGCACCGTGCGAATCGCTACGCCGACCTCCTCCACGATGGTCTCACGTGGCGGAGCGCCCGGTGCGACCTCAACCTCGCGGGTGGCGGATGCCTTGGTGAAGAACTCCCATCGGTCGGCGTCGCGGTTGACCAGCAGGTCGCGGGCCGTGGAGGCCGCACTTCTGAGGTGGTCGCGATGGGATGACTCGAAGGCGTCTGACATTCAGAGCACCTCGAGACGTTGCACCACGATGGAGGGCGCTGCGGATCCGGTGGGCATTGGAACGCCGTCCTTGACGCACCATCCGAGCCGCCAGTCGGGGACGACGTCGGTGCCGATCTCCGGCTCGATGTGGGCGAGGACGTCGAGCGCGTTCCCCGTGAGTTCGTAGGGTTCGGTGGGGCGTCGTCGCCGACCATGGCGAATCTCCCAGCCCCGTTCGACCCGAAGAAGCAGCCGGCCAGAGGCCGGATCGACGGTGGCTCCACCCAGTCTCGTTACGACCAGAGCGTTGTCAAGGGCTCGTTCCATTGATCCGGGATCGCTGACGCCCGCGGCGACCGTCAGATTGGACAGGCGAGCGACAGGGGGCCGATTCCATGACGCGCGACGTCCGCGTCCGGCCGGACAATCGAGTGTTTGTGCGCCGACCTGGTCGCACAGCCAACCCACGAGCCGTCCCTCCGAGATCAGTTTGCGCGGCGTCGCCTGGACGCCCTCGTCATCGCTCGAGAAAGCCCCGGGAAGATCAGTGCGCGTGGGATCATCGATCACCGATAAAAACGAGGTGCTGACGGTGGCGCCGGCCTGCGCGCTGAGCGGAGATTCTCCCGAGATCACCAGGTCTGCTTCCACCAGGTGGCCGACGGTTTCGTGGATCAGCACCCCCGCCGTCCCGGCGGCGAGCAGCACGGGCACTTGGAGACCGGACTCGGGCCGCCAGCGGCGACTCGGTGGATCAGAAAAGAGGTCGTCAAGCCAGGTGGCCAGCAGCGGGTGGTCCCAGACCGCGAGCAGGGCGGTCGGGTTGTATCCGTCGACCTCGACTCGCACCAGAGGAGGAGAGTGGGCGGGCGTCCAACTGCCGGGCTGCACAATAACCGCCTGACGGGCGATGAAGCGGACCCGGCTGTGGCCGTTCCGATTACGCTGAAGGGTCGAACATGCCCAGTTGCGCCATTGACGCGGCGGGTCGATCTCCACCGGTGGAATGGGCCGACAGCGCGGCACTGCAACCCGGCGGGTGCTGGTGGAGAGCAGATCTTCGAGGGCGGCAGGCGTCGTGCCGGTGCGCGCCTGAAGCACGGTCCTGGACGGATAGAGCCAGCGTACTGCGGAGCCTTCGGTTCGAACGTCTTCGGCATGCAGGTGAGATCTGAGCGTCGTCACCCTGATTTCCAGACGACGCTCCAGATAGAGATCCACGAGCCGCGGCATCCCCGCAGTGAACGTCCGGCAGTAGTCGGCGACGGCGTCCAGCCAGTTGGGGTCGAAGGGCGGCTCGGCGGGCCGCTGCGGCGTCATGACGATATGGTAGCGGTTCGCGTGGGAGAAGGATGTGAGATACGAGATGCGAGATGCGAGATGCGAGATTTTCCGCCCACCCAAAGGCGACCCGGGTGATCCTTGGTGCTGCTCCCTGTTCCCTGCTCCTTGTTCCTCATTTGGGCGGGTCTGAGCTCTGGACTCGGGCACGGAAACGGTAACGGGCTCGGGCTCGGGCTCGGGCTCGGCAACCATGTCTTCCTCCACACCCCCACACCGCCGGACTGGCGTAGAATGTGAAACCGCGATGTTCCTCGGCGGCAGATGGCCCACCCCAACGCCGCTGCAGGAAGGAGGATGCATGAGCCGTGACGTGCTCGAGCGACTCGAGAAGAGACTTGCCGCCAACCGAATCGGTGGCGGCGAGGAGAAGATCGAACGGCAACACCAGCAGGGGAAACTCACCGCCCGAGAGCGGATCGAACAATTCCTCGATGAGGGCTCTTTCGAGGAAGTGGATGCCCTGGTGGAACACCGGTGCACCGACTTCGGCATGGAGGGTCGGAAGATCTCCGGCGACGGCGTGGTGGCTGGCCACGGCCGGGTGGACGGCCGTCCGGTCTTTGTTTTTGCTCAGGATTTCACCGTCTTCGGCGGATCGCTGTCGGTGACCAACGCGGCGAAGATCTGCAAGATCATGGATCTCGCGATGAAGGTCGGGGCGCCGGTGATCGGCCTCAACGACTCGGGGGAGCCCGCATCCAGGAGGGTGTTGCGTCGCTTGCGGGGTATGCCGACATCTTTCTTCGCAACACACTGGCGTCGGGTGTCGTGCCTCAGATCTCGGCCATCATGGGACCGTGCGCTGGAGGCGCCGTCTACTCGCCGGCGATCACTGACTTCGTGTTCATGGTCGAGCACTCCGCCTACATGTTCGTTACCGGTCCGGACGTGATCAAGACGGTGACCCACGAGGAGGTCACCAAAGAAAAATTGGGTGGGGCGATGACCCACAACTCGGTTTCGGGTGTGGCTCACTTCGCCTCGCAGTCGGACACGGAATGTCTGGCCAGAATTCGACGTCTGTTGTCGTTTCTCCCATCGAACAACGCCGAAAAGACACCCGCCGTGGCCACCTCCGATACCCAGGACCGAGAGATCCCCGATCTCGACACCTTCGTGCCGGCCGATCCCAATAAGCCCTATGACATCAAGAAGCTCATCGGTTGGGTGGCGGACGACAACGAGTTTTTCGAGGTCCACGAGCATTTCGCCAAAAACATCGTGGTGGGCTTCATACGTATCGGCGGGCGTTCGATCGGTGTCATCGCCAATCAGCCCAACCATCTTGCGGGAGTGCTCGATATCAACTCCTCCACCAAGGGCGCGCGGTTTGTCCGATTCTGCGACGCCTTCAATATTCCACTCTGGATCGTGGAAGACGTGCCGGGTTTCCTGCCCGGTACCGCCCAGGAGTGGGGAGGTATTATCCGCAATGGCGCCAAACTCCTCTACGCGCTGGCCGAGGCCACGGTGCCCAAGGTCACGGTGATCACCCGCAAGGCCTACGGCGGTGCCTACTGCGTCATGGGGTCCAAACACATCAGGACCGACGTCAACCTCGCCTTTCCCACCGCCGAGATCGCGGTCATGGGTCCGCAGGGCGCTGTGAACATCCTGTACCGCAACGAGATCCGGAATGCCGACGATCCGGAAGCGGAGCGGGAGCGATTGGTGGCCGAATACCAGAAGAAATTCGCCAACCCGTTTGTCGCGGCGGAAAAGGGGTACGTGGACGAGGTCATTCGCCCTCGGCTGGTGCGGCGCAAGTTGGCTTCGGCATTTGCCATGCTCGAGACAAAAAGGGATTGGATGCCCACCAAGAAACACGGGAACATCCCGCTATGAGCGGGATTCGGGGCTCGGTTCTCGGGACTCGGAGTTCGAGATTGGGCACGTCCGGCCGATGGGGGCATCCGGTTCCCGAGCCCCGAATCCCGAAACCCGAGCCAAGAAAGGCCGGTGCCCGTCAATGAAGCTGCTCATTGCCAACCGGGGAGAGATCGCGGTCCGCATCATACGGGCCTGCCGGGAAATGGGGATCGGGACGGTGGCCGTGTACTCGGAGGTCGACCGCATGTCGCCACACGTGCTGATGGCGGATCAGGCCTACTGCATCGGGCCGGCGGCGGCCGCGGAGAGCTACCTCGATATCGACCGGCTGATCGACGCCGCAAAACGTTCGAAGGCCGAGCTCGTGCATCCGGGCTATGGATTCCTCGCGGAAAACGCGGTCTTCGCCGAGCGGGTTGAACAGGAGGGACTCATCTGGGTCGGCCCCCCACCGGCCGCGATTCGGCTTATGGGCTCGAAGACCGAGAGCAGGAAGCTGGCGGTGGAGGTTGGGGTTCCGTTGATTCCTGGTTTGGTCGAGCCGCTGGAGAACCTGTCCGAGCTCGAGGCCTTTGTCGATGAGTTTGGGTTTCCGGTACTGCTCAAGGCGGTGGCCGGGGGCGGCGGCAAGGGCATGCGCGCCGTGACCGAACGATCGGAGTTGGCGTCTGCCTTCGACCGGGCCCGGTCGGAAGGGAAGGCCTACTTCGGAGACGACCGGGTCTACGTGGAGCGGTTGGTCTCGCGGCCTCGTCACATCGAGGTACAGGTGGTGGCTGATCAACACGGCGCCGCGGTCTATGTGGGGGAGCGCGAGTGCTCCATCCAGCGCCGTCACCAGAAAGTGGTGGAGGAGTGCCCATCGCCGGTGGTGGGTCCCGAACTCCGCGCTCGACTGGGTTCCGCGGCGCTGACCATCGTCCGGGCAGCTCAATACCACTCCGTGGGGACCGTGGAGTTCCTGGTGGACCCCGAGGGTGAGTTCTTCTTCCTGGAAATGAACACCCGACTTCAGGTGGAACACCCCGTCACCGAAATGGTCTATGGCGTGGACCTCGTGTGCGAGCAGATCAACCTGGCGCTGGGCAAAGAACTCTCGCTGCGACAGGACGAGCTCGAGCCCCGGGGCCACGCCATCGAATGCCGGGTTTACGCCGAGGATCCTCTGCGCAACTTCGCCCCCTCGCCGGGTCGGATCAGTCTCTTGATCCGACCGGACGGCCCTGGTGTCAGAGTGGATTCGGGAGTGTTCGCCGGCAGCGTTGTGCCGTTGGAATACGACCCGATGCTTGCCAAACTGGTGGTGTGGGCGCCTGACCGCAAGGGTGCTCTTTCCCGGTTGCAACGGGCGCTGCAGGAGTACCGCATCCGCGGCATCGCGACGACCCTGCCGCTGTTCCAGACGCTGGTGGACATGGACGAGTTCAAGAGCGCGGACTTCCACACCGGTTTTCTGGACGAACTGTTGGCGTCGAAGAGACTCGATGAGCTCCAGGGCCGGCAGAATCCCGCGGCGGAACATGCCGCTGTGGTGGCCGCGGCCTGCCTGGCGACCCTCGAGGCCGGCGCCCTGGAGGACCGGCGACCGACGGCCGCCGACACCAGCGAGTGGTGGGGCGAGGGCCTACGTATGCAGCACGGGAGGTTCCCGCGATGAGATGGGTTGTTCGGGGCGGCTCCGGTGAGCATGAGGTCGAGGTCGAACGGTCGGCCGACGGATTTCAGGTCGTCGTTGACGGCGAGCGTCACAACGTGGAATTGGTGCGGCTCGACGGTGCGGTGGCGTCGCTCCGGTTCGTTGACGATGGCCGGAGCTTTCATGTGTCCTACGACCGCGACGGCCACCGGAACTGGCGGATTGGGGTGGTGGACCGCGAGTTCCCATTCGAGGTGCTGACTCCGGTGGAAGCGATCGATACATCATCGGGCGCCGCGGGGCGTGGGGCCAGCGAGGTCACGGCGCCCATCCCGGGCAGGGTGACCGCGGTCAAGGTGGAGGTTGGTTCCGTGGTGAAAGTCGACCAACCGCTGGTGGTGTTGGAGGCCATGAAGATGGAGAACGAGCTCACCGCGGAGCAGGACGGCACCGTGGCTGCGATCCACGTCGCACCCGGAGACACCGTCGATGCCGGCACGGTGCTCGTGGAGCTTGAAGCGGCGGACGGTTAGCAGGGAGCAGGGAGCAGGGAGCAGGGAGGGGGCAGGGGGCAGCCCGTCCCGCCCAACCACCCAATTCGGAATTCGGAATTCGAAATCTCGAGATCCCGCCCGGTCCGGAGCGCTCCTATTCCCCGGTGAAGACGGTCGTCGTGGTGAACCCGGTCTGCCTGGTGATATGGTCGAGCAGCCCCGCGGAGACCTTGTAACGACCGGTCTCCATGAGCAGGCTCGCCTTGATGGTGAAGGCCCTTTCCTGGGCTTCCTCGTAGTCCACGGCGGCGATGCGAATCTCGTGTTCCTGGCGGACGATATCGGACTGCTTGCCGTCGTCGTCCCGCGCGGCGAGGAACATGGACACCCGCCCCACATAATCTTCGCCTTGAAGAAACAGCGCCACGTTCTGGATGGGGAAGGTGAGTTCGAACGGCACGGTCCATCGTGTCTCGGATGCGGGCGCCGCCGTGTCGGTCGTCAGGTTGATCCCCAGCGGATTGTCGTCGACGGGGATGACGAGAGCGGTCATGACCCTGTCCTGGACGCGGCTTTCCAATGATTTTTCAACGATCCGGCGCTGATACCGGAGCCGATATTCGGGGTGGTCCGGGATGGTGAGCTTGACCCGGTGCACCTTGTCCGAACCGCTCGCCTGCAGGGTGTAGCCGACCGAGTAATAGGTGTAGAAGTCCTGTTCGATTCGCTCCAGGTGCGCGCTGACATCGTTTGTGTTGAAGATCGCGACGCCCCCGGTCTCGTCGGCCATGAACCGCAGTGAGTCCAGGTAGTTCGACTGCCCGAGGCTTGCCGCCTGGGTATCCCTTCGGCCGGATGTTTCCGCGGTGGTCATGGTGGCGTTCTGCAGCCCGCTGGCGGAGACCGTGTATAAGGTCACGCCCTGAGCGTTGGCGTTCTTGACCAGCGCTTCGAACTGACGGGTCTGGCTGTAACGGGTGCCCTCGGAAATCATCCCGGGGTCGTCGATGGCGCTGGACAGGGCGTAGAACAGGTCAATTCCGGGAATCATCGGCAGGCCGTTGGAGATGTACAGGATCTTCTTTTTTCCGGGCAGGCCGGACATCATGTTGACCGCCTCCCGAATCGCGCTCAGCGTAAAGAAAAGTGCATTCTGCTCCTCCTCTGCAAAACCATACGCGAGGGTCCGAGCCCGCTGCACCGAGTTCACCGTCGACCGCCCCTGTTCCGTATTGAAACGGTCGAGCTCGTCGTAGAACTCGTTCCGGGTGTTGTCTCGGGTCGTTCGGCCGCCGGTATTCATCCTGAGGCTCTTGAGAGCGCTCGTGACGTCGTCGGCGTCGGAGGTGAACTCCTGTATGACCGACAAGGTCTTGTTGTAGTTGACCACCATCATCTGAACCGGAGGCTGGGCGTTTGACCGGATGAACGACTGGGACTGGGCGAGCACCCGGTTGCGATCCAGCGGCCGCAGATTGTCGTTGTCGACAAAGATCATCAACCAGATCGGTTGAATCTGGATGGGCTGGTCTTGAGTGGGCGCTTCGGTTCCGGTCAGGGTGGCGCGGGCGGTCGCCAGCGCCAGATTGTCCTGTGCCTGGTAGTAGTTCCGGATCAGCTCCTCGGTATAGAGTTGAAAGTTCGAGATGGGCCGCTCCTCGCCGTCCTGGAAAAGACGGAAGTCGTCTTTGGTCAGATCGGTCACCGCGTTCCCACTCTTGTCGGTGACATATGCGACAACGTCCACCACGGTCACCTCGACCTCGTCGACAAAGGCGAGACCGCCGATGGTGTCCTCCGTCACTGCGTCGGACTCCGACTCGTCCATGACGATGTCCTCTTGGATCTCCTGGGCGGTAACGAATGTCGCGCTGGTGGCTAGGGCAAGCAGCACGGTGATGGTGATCGCTGGCCTCACAATGCACCTCCGGCCCGAAGTCTACATGAACGGGGACCAACGGAGGGCTTCCGGATTTCCGGACGATTGTGGAGATCGTTGTCCGACTTTCCGAACAGGCCCGGGATGATACGCACTCGCAATAACCGCCCGCGATCTGAATGCAACCGGACTGAAGTGATTTCGGGTCCTCGTAACTTGTTTTTTCGCATATATTTGATGCGAATTTGTCGACGGGCCTCTGCGGCCTTTACATCGACTGTCAAGAACAGCCGCCGCGGTGGAATGAGCCAGGGGAGTTGGCATGGCCCTTGCGTACTTACACCATCGGAGTTATCGGTCCCGTTGG
The DNA here is from genome assembly GCA_963797055.1 of uncultured Holophagae bacterium. Lineage (GTDB taxonomy): Bacteria > Acidobacteriota > Thermoanaerobaculia > Thermoanaerobaculales > Sulfomarinibacteraceae > FEB-10. The sequence continues at coordinate 44,307 of CAWCOD010000009.1, read as the reverse complement.
GACCTCATGGGAAAAGGGAGGACGACGAAATGGCCAGCGACGGAGCTGGACATCCCGTCACCCTCCAACCGAGGGAGAGGAGGACAAGATCTTCAATAGTCTCAGTGCTGTGTGTTTCAAGAATCATCAGAGGAATGAAGGAGGATCTATGAAAAAGTATGTTGCAATTCTGACCATTGGCGTCCTGCTGAGCATGGGCACCGCCTATGCCCAGGAGACCACCGGTTCCGTGATCGGAACCGTGACGTCTCAGGACGGCGCCACCATGCCCGGCGTGACGGTGTCCCTCAGCGACGAAGAGACCGGCTTCGAGCGGAACACCGTGACCAACGCGGCCGGTGAGTTCAAGTTTGTCGCGCTGAAGCCCGCCAAGTACGCGCTGGCCGCGAACCTTGACGGATTTCAGACCTACCAGAGGAACATCGACGTCGGCCTCGGTCGTACCGTCAAGAACGACTTCGTCATGACCCTCGGTGCCGTCACCGACGTCATCGAGGTCACCGGCGAGGCGCCGCTTGTTGACGTGACGTCGACGACCACCGGGATGACGGTCAACACCGACGACCTCAACGCCAACGTTCCGGTCGGTCGTGAGGTGACCCAGATTGCGCTCATGGCTCCGGCCACCGTCGGCTCGGATTCGAGCTTCAACAGCGACTCGTCCTACACCCCGGGACAGAACGTGGCCTCCATCGGCGGCGCGTCCCCGGGTGAGAACGTGTACGCCGTCAACGGTCTCAACGTCACCAACTTCCGGAATTTCGTGGGTTCGACCTTCGTGCCCTTCGAGTTCCTGGAGGAGGCGCAGATCAAGACCGGCGGCTACGAGGCCGAGTTCAGCCGCGCCACCGGTGGCGTGATCAACATGGTGACCAAGAGCGGCACCAACTCCTTCCACGGCGGAGCGAGCATCTACTTCGAGCCCGAGAGCTTGCAGGAGCAGTCTCCCAACGCCTGGAACCGGACCAACCAGTCCGAATTCAGCAAGGAATTCGAGGGACAGCTCTCGATCGGTGGCCCGATCATCAAGGATCACCTGTTCTTCTTCGCCTTTGGTCGCTACATCGACTCCGAGTACTCCAACGAGGTCGGCAACCTGGACACCCATACCGAAACAGGCCGCACCACGGTGACCAAGAACTCGGCGCCGTATTACGGCGGCAAGTTGGACTGGAACATCACCAACAACTTCCGCCTCGAGGCCACCTACCTGGATGACGCCACGGACCTCGAGAGCGACCGCTACGTCTACAATGCCGTGGACAATCAGTTGGGTGATTACATCGGCACCGGCGTCAACGAGCGCGGTGGCGAGAACTACATCTTCAAGTTCACCGGCATCTTCAGCGAGAACTTCCTCGCAGCTGCCCAGTACGGCAGCAACTCGTTCGGTCGGACCGACCGCTCCAACGCCGACGATTGCTACTACGCCTTCGACTCGCGGATCAGCACGACCCCGATCGGCTGCTGGGTGAACTGGCAGATCGCCGCCGGTGACGACACCCGCACCGCGTACCGGATCGACGCCGACTGGTACCTGGGCAACCACAGCCTGCGTGGTGGCTATGACAACGAGGACCTCGAGAGCACCGAGAACGCCGTCTACTCGGGCGGCACCCGGTACATCTATCTCGCGAACGCCGACTACCCCGAGATCCCCATGGGCGCGGACGTGGTCGAGGTTCGGAATCGTCTGACCGGTGGCACCTTCGAGTCCTCCAACACCGGTATCTACGCTCAGGACAGCTGGTCCATCACCTCGTCGTTGACCTTCAACTTCGGTGTCCGGTGGGAGCAGTTCGAGAGCTTCAACAGCGCGGGTGATGCGTTCATCAAGATCGACAACCAGTACGCGCCCCGCCTCGGTCTGATCTGGGATCCGAGCAAAAACGGCCGCTCCAAGGTCTACGCGAGCTTCGGCCAGTATCACATCCCGATCGCCACCAACACCAACATCCGTCTCGCCGGCATCGAGTTCGACGAGTTCGAGTACTACGAGGTCACCGGCCAGAACGGCGGCAACCCGTACAATCCGGACGGTTCGCCGACCGGTCTGGGTCAGCTGCTCGAGGTCATCCCGGTGTCCAACGGAGAGATCCCGGACACACAGACCATCGTCGCGTCCAGCTTCGATCCCATGTCGCAGATCGAGTACATCCTCGGTTACGAGCGCATGGTCGGTCAGGACTGGTCCTTCGGGATCCGTGGTGTCCACCGCAACTTTGTTGAGGTCATCGAGGACTTCACCATCGACCAGGGCCTCGCCGAGAAGTACGGCCTCGAGGAGGGCGCCTTCTGGTATGTGCTCGGCAACCCGGGTTCGAGCTACGAGGGTTTCTACGACCTTGACGGTGACGGAACGCCCGATCCCATCAGCTTCACGGCTGACGAGCTCGGCTACCCCGAGGCGCAGCGTGACTACTGGGCCATCGAGCTGACCGCCACCAAGCGGTTCTCGAACAACTGGATGTTCCAGGGCAACTACACCTGGGCCCAGAGCTACGGCAACTACGAGGGCTACCTCAAATCCGACCTCGGTCAGGACGACGCCGGTCTGACCCAGGACTTCGACTTCGCCGGGCTGATGGACAACGCCTATGGCTTCCTGCCCAACGACCGGCGCAGCAACCTCAAGCTGTACGGCTCGTACTCCTTCGACTTCGGTCTCCAGCTTGGTACCTTCGTCTACTGGCGTACCGGCCGGCCGATGAACGCCCTTGCCAAGCACCCGACCGATCCGTACGCGACCCTGTACGGTGTGGGCTCGTTCTTCGAGCAGACCGCGCCGGGCGCCGAAAACGCAGTGGCTTCACCGCGTGGTTCCCAGGGCACCACCGAAGACATCTTCGGCCTGGACCTGCTGGTCAAGTACGACTTCGTGCTCGGAGGGATGAACCTGTTCGCCCGGATGGACATCTTCAACCTCTTCGACCAATCGGGTCAGTCGCAGGTCCGCGAGCAGTCCGGTACGACGACCTTCGGCGTGGATGAGGGCTTCCTCCAGACCACGCTGTACCAGGCTCCGCGGAGCGTTCGCTTCGGCGTCGGCCTGAACTTCTAAGATTCTCATTTCCAGACTTCGGTCTGTTCACTCTGGGGGCCTTCGGGCCCCCAATTTTTTGTGACGGCGGGCCGGCCTCGGCGGCCCAGCCGGAACAAAACCCTGAGCGGAGCCCGCATGGCGGAGTCGAAGGGTCTGCTGAGAAGAGAATCGCGCTGACGGCCGGCCGGCCTCGGCGGCCACGGCGCAGCCAGAGGCGAAGCCGGGTGCCGATGCCCGAGAAACAGCGGCAGCGTTCTGGGACAGGTGCTGGGAACAGCGAGCAGCGACAGGCCACCCTCACATTCCGATCTCCATGTCGGTGCCAGGCACCGCCGCAGATGTGTCGACCTCGTACGACGACTCGATTTCGACGGTGCCTGGCACCGGCTCGAGCGCGTTGGCTTCGATGACCTGATTTCGACGCGCTGTCTCCCTGCCGCCCTCCCCGAGGGCCGCGTCTCTCGGAGGTGCCTGGCATCCTGACCAACAATGTCAGAACGGCACGCCCGCCTAACGCGCCTACCTCGCTCCATATGGGTGGGAGGGGACTTTCAACGTTTAACGTGTAACTTTCAACTTGAAGCTGCCCGGAATGGTGCGCCCGCCTATCGCGCACATCTCGCTCCGGGTGGGCGGCGGGAACGTTTAACGTTGAACATTCAACGTGTAACTTCCTCGTCACCCTCCACACGGGGGGGGGTTGGGCGGATGGGTGGTTCCCATCCGCGCAGGTTTCAAGTAACATTCTGGGTCCGAGGAGGACGCGACCATGAATCTTCGACGAAGCGTTGTTCTGCTTGTGCTGGCCGCACTGATTGCCGTCCCCGGGGCCGCCCAGGACTGGACGGGCAGCGGCCGCGTGAAGGGCACAGTGACCGACCTGGACGGCCAACCCATCGCGGGCGCCCAGGTGTTCTACCTCATGGTGTCCGATCCCGACACCGGACCGCCTCCGTTCATTACCAACAAGAAGGGGCGTTTCAGCTACCTCGGGATCAAGGGCGGTCCCTGGTGGGTCCGGGTGGACGCCGAGGGTTATTACACGTGGAAATCGCCTCAGCCGGTGGATGTCTATAGCACCGGGGTCTCCGATCCGGTTGAGGTCGAGCTGGAGAAGATCCCGCAGGAAGAGCTGGTGGCGCGTTCCCGTTACGAGGCCAGCACTTTCCTCGAGGACGGTGACGCCAAGGCTGACGAAGGCGACTTTGCCGGCGCTCGCGCCGACTATGAGAAGGCGCTCAAGCAACTGAACGAAACGGACTATCCGGTGGTCCTGTCGTCCATTGCCGCCACCTATATGAATGAGAACAACATCGACCAGGCCAAAGCGACACTGGAGCGCGCTCTGGCCGTGGACCCCACCCATGTGCAAAGCCTCAAGATGATGTGCGCCATCGAAGCCGCAGAGGGGAATCTGGAAGGAGCCGAGGCGCTGTTGTCGAAGATCCCCGAGGACGAGGTGTTGCACCCGACCACCCTGATGAACATGGGTCTCGCCAACTTCAACGCGGGCAATATGGAGGAGGCGAAGGCCTATATGGACCGGACCATCCGGGACTACCCCAACACCGGGACCCCCTACTACTACCGGGGCCTGATCGAACTCAATCTCGGTGACTCCGCCGCCGCGAAGTCCGATTTCGAGACGTTCCTGGAGCTCGAACCGGAAAGCCCGCAGGCGGCCGACGCTACGGAATATCTGTCGTACCTCACCGGGGGCGACGGGTCGTAGGCACAATACGCCGGAGATGGCGGTCTTTTGAAACCACCCTCGATGACGTCCTGCCGTGCGCGACGACGGCTGTTTGCTGCGGCAGGCGCAGCTGCGCTGACTCTGGTCCTCGGATGCGAAACCACGTCTTTGGCGCCTGCCGACCCACCGGTTGTGGAAAATCTCGGTCCCACCACGGTCCGGGCCGGGAATTCCGAGCTGTGGGCAGTGCTGGACTTCCGGTTCGCGGCCGGAAACACTGGCAGCGAGTGGTTGATCGTCGACCTGGCGGTTACCGCCGCCGACCGCACCAGTGCTCGGATAAACCGCGACGGGATCTTCATTCGGACCCCCACGGGGACAAGAATTCCGCTGCCGTCGCAGGAGGAGTACCTGATCGTTCACGCACAGCTTCAGAGCTCGCTGCGACGGGCTGATGTGGCGTCGAGCCCAATGTGGGCCTACTTCCCGACATCCCGGCGGCAGTGCAATTTTCAGTTTTTTGCCTCTCCTGGCGGTGCCACCTACAACCGTGTGGACGTCAACGACCGCCGAGTTTGTGGTGAGCGTTTGCTGTTCCATATCCCGGGTGGGGTCCAGCCGGGGCGGTGGGTCGTCGGGATCGATCTCGATGAAAGCGAGCTCCGCATCCCGTTTGATCTCTCGTGAGGCGGTTCGGTTGAGTCAAACGCCCGACGAGCGATTGGTGGAGCTCGCCCTGGATGGGGATGAGCGGGCCTTCGGCACCCTGGTGCAGCGTTACCAGCGGCGTTTGACGGCGTTCTTGGGGCAACTGGTGGGCGACATCGAACTCGCTCGAGAGCTCTCCCAGGAGGCCTTTATCCGCGCGTGGTCGGCCCTCGACCGCTTTGACCCGCGCTATCGATTCTCCACCTGGCTGTTTCGAATCGCCCACAATCTGGGTATCGATCAGCTCCGGCGTCGACGCCTCTACACCGTGTCGCTCTATCGCCGGGATGCAAACGGCGACGAGGTGGAGGTCGCTGTTGTGGATAGCCAAAAGGACCCCCTGGGTCACTGTGAGAATCAGGAGCTGGCGAGGACCATTCGGGGAGCCATCGACGACCTCCGGCCGGAGTATCGCGAACTGGTGCTCCTCCGTCATTTTGGTGGACTCAGTTACCAGGAAATCGCGGACTTCAAGGAGATGCCGCTGGGCACCGTGAAGAACAAACTTTTTCGTGCCCATTCCGTATTACGGAAGGCGTTGGGCGAGTACCTGTCGTGAGGCGCAAGAGGAGGATCAAGGTGGAGAGGGAATGTCAGGCAATCCAGGAAACGCTGGCCGAGATCGGCGGGAATCTCGACAGCCTCGATGGGCCGCTTCGCCTCCACGTCGAGTCCTGCACCTCGTGTGGCGCGGTGGCAGATGCTGAGCGTGCCCTTGAACAGGCACTTTCCAACGCGGTGCCGCCAGAGGATCCCGTTGTCTTCGGGCGGGTCATGGAGTCACTGGGTCCGGTGCGCCTCCGACGCCGTGCGGCTTCAGCGATCCCTGTAGTAGCGTCGTTTATGCTGGCGTTCGTTGGTGTCGCGATGATCGGCGGGGTGCCCGGCAGCAGTCTGCTGCGGCAGCTGCCTGGGGTTTCGTCCCAAGCCTGGTTGGCCATCGGCGGTGCGGCCGCCGACTGGGGTGTGGCGATGACGGCCGCCGCAGGTGCGGCCGGGGTGATCCTGCCCCCCGCGGTTCAGCTGGCGTCGCTCCTTGTGGGACTCGGTGGACTGATCGCAGTCATAGTGGCGGCCCGGCGGTGGCAGCCCATCGCACCATGGCAACGCGAAGACTGATCGCGCTGTTCGTCTTCGGCCTGATACTGGCCCATGGCCATATGGCGACGGCATCATCGGCCAAGGTGGGCGCGCTTTCGGAGATGCGGGTCAACGAAGAGGTCGATGGTGATGTCGTGGTTATCGGCGGCGACGTTGTTCTTGGACCCGAGGCCCGCATTCACGGTCACGCTGTGTCCATCTTTGGGTCGGTTCGGGTGGAACCGGGTGCCCAGATTGACGGGCGTGTGATCGGTTTGTCGTCATTGGCGAGTCTGTCGCTGGCACCCGTCCAGGAAGACCAGGGGGGTCGTCATCTCGACATGGCGCTGCGGTTCGCCACTTCCGGGGGTTGGTTGTTTGCCACCACCTTGATTGCCTTCTTGTGGCCGGCGCCGATCCGGCGTGGAGTCTCGGCGCTTCCGCAACTGGGCGCCAAGACCCTCGTTCTTGGCGTGATGGTGGCCATCACCCTGGTCGCCGGTCTGATCGCAGTCATCGGACTCGGGCCATTTTTTGGCCTTCCGTTGGCAGCGACCGTGGCGGTGGCCTTCCTGATGGTCAAGGCCCTGGGTTTGGCGGTCCTGGGAGGTGGCCTGGGCACAGTGCTGCTCCGTCGGGCCATTCCAAGCAGGGTGCTTCCGATCACCACCCAGGTCTTCGTCGGTGTCGTTGTGATGCTCATGGTTCGATTCCTGCCGGTCGTTGGAGGCCTCGCCTGGACAGCGCTGGTCGTGGTGGCTCTCGGGGCCGGAGTTTTTGTTGCAACCCTGGCCCCTCACGCCAATCCCGCCGCCCTCCGGAGCGGGAGTCGGTCCTCGTAGAACCGAATTCTCAACTTTGAATTCTAAATTTTCAATTCTCCCCCTCCCACCGAGGGGGCTGAAATGATCAAATTCAAAATTAAAAATTCAAAATTAAAAATTCAAAAATGTGGTGCAAGTCATACTACGGCTAAAGTTTGCTATACTCCCCGTTCTGTGCACCGGGGGTGCACGGGTCTGTTATGAAGGTCGATCTATCGTCCATCGAGAGCGAACCGCTCGGCTTCGATGAGAAGCTCTCCCTGAGCCCGGACCGCTTGGACGAGGACCAGGTGGCGGGTGGGGTGGAGGTGCGTCTTGTGGGCACGGTTCGACCTGTGGGTGACAACTTCCTGGTGGACGGCACCTTCCAGGCATCCGGACCGATGGCATGCTCGCGGTGTTTGACTCCTGTGCCGTGGCGGGCGGAGGATCGGTTCTCCGTGGAGTATCGGCCCGGTTCGGCGGCGCCCGGAGAGGGCGAGTTTGTAATCGACGAGAGCGAGCTCGACGTGGCTTTTCTGGTCGACCACGAGCTCGACCTGGAAAACCTCGCTGCGGAGCAGGTTTCGCTGGCACTCCCCATGCGGATTGTCTGCGACGAGTCCTGCGCCGGCCTCTGTCCTCGTTGCGGTGCCAACCGGAACGTGGAAGGGGCCTGCCGTTGCGAAGTCGAGATCGACCCCCGTTGGCAGGCCTTGCAGGACATGTCCGGCAGCAATTCTGCCAATTGACCATTACGATTTAAAAAATTTGGAGAGCGGAGGCCATCATGGCGAATCCCAAACGTAAGATCTCGAGGACCCGGCGCGACAATCGGCGTTCTCATCACTCCCTGGTACCGCCCGGCTGGAGCCTGTGCACGTCGTGCTTCGAGGCCAAGCCGCCGCACCAGGTGTGCCCCCACTGCGGCAGCTACAAGGGCCGCGAGGTCATCCAGGTCGAGGAGTTGGACTGAGGCCGATGGCGGACTGCCGGGCCAGGGACCGAGCGGTGGTCAGTCGGAATGTTCACCGAATTTCGTCGCGATTGCGGCGACACGTGACGCATCATCGGTTGCAACGGATGCGGTGAGACATGCCGGTTCGACTTCCGATCGCGGTTGATGCCATGGGTGGCGACGGTGCCCCTGGCATTGCGGTCGCCGGCGCGCTGGAGGCGGTTCACGAATTCGGTATCCCGGTGACCCTCGTGGGTCCCATCAAGAAGCTCCGCCGCGAGGTGGGGCGGTTCAAACTCTTGCCCCACGGTCTGGAGTTGGTGGACGCGGAGGACGTGATCGGGATGCAGGACCCGCCGACCACCGTGCTGCGACGCAAACGCAACTCATCGCTATCGGTCTGTGCCGAGCTGGTGCGTGATGGCAAGGCGGCGGCCATGGTCACCGCCGGGAACACGGGCGCGGCATGGCTGGCGGCGAAGTCCGCCCTCGGCATGATCGATGGTGTGGATCGCCCGGCCCTGGCCGCCATCCTCCCCCGCCTCGACAGCCACACCCTGGTCTTGGATGTGGGTGCGAACATGGAGTGCAAACCCCATCAACTCGTCCAGTTTGCGGTGATGGGTTCCTTCTATGCTGAGTCCGTCATGGGCGTCAAGGATCCGAAGGTCGGTCTGATGTCGGTGGGCGAGGAGGGGAACAAGGGCGGCCCGAAGGTACGCGAACAGTATCGCGTGCTGTCGGAGGCCGGTATCCACTTCGTCGGCAATGTGGAGGGTCGCGACGTTTTCGCTGGCGACGTAGACGTGATCGTCTGCGACGGTTTCACCGGTAATGTAATCCTCAAGGTGGCCGAGGGGCTGGGCGAGATGGTGGTTGGTATGCTCAGGGAAGAGGCGGGACGGTCTCCGGTCTACGGCGCCGGTCTCCTGATGGCCAAAGGCGCCTTTCGAAACCTCAAACGCAAGGTGGACTACTCGGAGTACGGTGGAGCCCCACTCCTTGGGGTCGATGGTCCATGTCTGATCGCTCATGGTCGGTCCACCGCGAAGGCTATTCGCAACGCGGTCCGGTTCGCCGACTCCTATGCCGAGAGCGGAGTCATTGAGCGGATCGGCGATAAGATACTCGAGGTCCTGGACGCACCGGTTGGAGAAGGCGACGATCGCGATGCATGACGGGTTTGATCGCACGGCGCGGATTGCCGGACTCGGCGCCTACCTGCCTGAGAGGGTGCTGACCAACCACGATCTGGAGCGTCTGGTCGAGACCTCAGATGAGTGGATCAAGAGTCGCACCGGGATTTCGGAGCGCAGGGTGGTCGCCGACGACGAGGGTCTGGTTGATATCGTCGAGCGGGCCGGCCGGGCGGCCATGGCTGACGCCCGGGTCGAACCCGGGGAGGTCGACCTTCTGATCCTGGCCACCGCCACCGTTGAACAGCCGATCCCGGCCTCTTCGGCGATCGTCCAGCCGAGACTGGGGCTTGAAAACGCAGTGTGCTTCGACCTGTCCGCGGCGTGTTCCGGCTTCACCTACGGACTCAACGTGGCGCGCCAGTTCATTGCCACAGACGAGGCGAGCACCGTGCTGGTCGTGGGTGCCGAATGCCTCTCTCGGTACGTGGATTGGACCGACAGATCCACGTGCGTCCTCTTCGGGGACGGCGCGGGGGCGGTTGTCCTGCGGCCGGCCCCGAAGGGCGAGGGTATCCTCCAGATCCAGTGGCGCACCGACGGCAGCTACGCCGATCTGATCTCAATGCCCGGAGGAGGGTGTCGCTTTCCTCCGCACAGCCTCGAGTCCATCGAACGGCGGCTGCCGTTCATCAAGATGCGAGGTAACGAAACCTTCAAGGTGGCGGTTCGGTCGCTCACCGAACTCAGCCTCGAGGTCCTGGAGAATGCGCGGATCGGCGTCGAGGAGATCGACCTGTTCATCCCTCATCAGGCCAACCAGCGGATCATCCAGGCAGTGGGCCAACGCCTCGGTCTGCGTGATGACCAGGTGTTCAGCAATGTCCATCGGGTGGGCAACACTTCGGCTGCGTCCATACCGCTGGCCATGGCGGACGCCAGAGACCAGGGACGCCTGAGACGCGGCGATCTGGTGTTGACGTCGTCCTTTGGCGGCGGTTTGACCTGGGCCTCCGCATTGTTCCGGTTCTAGTCCCGACTCAACAAGGGGGTCGTCATGGCGAAGTGTGCAGCGCTCTTCCCCGGACAGGGGTCACAAACGGTTGGGATGGGCCGGGACCTTGCCGAGCGCTGGCCTGCCGCCGCCGAGATTTTCTCCCTTGCAGACCGGGCACTCGGGATCTCGATCTCCGAACTTTGCTGGCAGGGTCCGGAGGAGGCACTGCGGTTGACCGAGAACACCCAGCCGGCTCTGTTGACCCACTCCATGGCGGCCTGGCAGGTGCTGGCGGACGCCGGGCTGGTGATCCAGGCTGCGGCGGGCCACAGTTTGGGAGAGTACTCGGCAGTGGTGGCGGCCGGTGGTCTGGCGCTTGCCGACACCCTGAATACCGTGCGGCGTCGGGGACAACTCATGCAGGACGCGGTGCCCGTTGGCGCCGGAGCCATGGCGGCGGTGCTCGGTCTTGACGACCAACAGGTCATGACAGCCTGTGCCGACGCCACCCGGGCAGGAGAAGGGGTTGTGGTGGCGGCGAACTTCAACTCACCCGGTCAACTGGTGATTGCCGGCGATGCCGCTGCCGTCGATCGGGCCATCGCGGGTTGCAAGAAAGCCGGGGCGCGAAGAGCGGTCCCTTTGCCGGTATCTGCACCGTTTCATTCGCCGCTGATGGCGCCGGCCCGTGAAGGTCTGACACCGACCCTTGAGGGGCTCCAATTCGAACGCCTTTCGGTGCCGGTCTACCGCAACGTGGATGCGTCACCCGTGGTGGATCCCGAGGACGTGTGCGACGGTCTGATTCGTCAGGTGGACGCGCCGGTGCTGTGGGCGGACACGATCCGCGGGATGGTTGGCGACGGTTTCGATGTTTTTGTGGAGGTGGGACCCGGAAAGGTGCTGAGCGGTCTTGTGCGCCGGATCGACCCGGATGTCACGTGTTACGCTGCTGGCACAGTTGAGTCGATCGAGTCGACGATCGAGGCGCTGGCCGGGTGAGCGGCTGATGATGCGACGGGAACGGGGGGAGCCATGAGTGAGTTCAGTGGAAAGGTCGCGGTGGTCACCGGTGCCGCAAGGGGCATCGGACGGTCCATCGCCGAGCGGCTTGGCCGCGGCGGCGCCACGGTCATATGCACCGACGTCATGGATCCGGCGGAGACCGTGGAATCCATCACCGATGCCGGTGGTCAGGCCCACCCGATGGTCTTCGATGTCACCGACGGTCAGTCGTCGGCCGAGGCCGTCGCCGCGATCCACACCGTCCACGAACACCTCGATATCCTGGTCAATAACGCCGGCATCACCCGTGACCAGCTGATCATTCGGATGAAGGCGGAGGATTGGCGGCGAGTGCTCGAAATCAACCTGGACGGCGTCTTCAACATCACACAACCCACCGCCAAGCTCATGGTGCGGCAGCGCGCCGGGCGAATCGTGAACGTGGCGTCGATCGTTGGTTTGATGGGTAACGCCGGACAGACCAACTACGCTGCGTCCAAGGCCGGGTTGATCGGGTTCACCAAGAGCCTGGCGCGGGAGCTCGGGGCCCGCAATGTGACCGTCAACGCGGTGGCCCCGGGGTTCATCGAGACCCCCATGACCGACAAGCTGACCGACGAGCAACGTGAGGCGCTGCTCGCCAACGTGGCCATCCCACGGCTCGGATCGCCCGAGGATGTGGCCGAGGCGGTGGCCTTTCTGGCGGGACCCACGGCGTCGTACATCACCGGTGCGGTGCTGAATGTCTCCGGTGGCCTCTACATGTAGTTCGGCGTCGGAAGGGACGGAAGGGGCGTGTCCGCAAAACGACGGAAGCGGCGGCGGAAATCCACCGGCAACCATGGTCTGAAGAACGCCGAGAAGCGGTTGCCGACCTCGCGAGGTTGGAGAGCGGTTCTCCGCCCTCACGCGCCGTCCATCATCGTCTTTGTGGTGGCCCTTGGGATCCGCCTCCTCTATTTGTGGCAGGCGTCGGACAGCCCGAGTTTCCTGATGCCGCTGGTGGACTCCGAGATCTACGATCGGGCCGCCCGCGGCTTTGCCGCCGGTGACGGCTTTGGAGAGTCCTTCTTCTATCAGCCGTTTTTCTACCCGTTCTTTCTCGGGTTGGTGTACGCGATCTCGGGTTCGTCAATCGTTGTTGCGAAGATCGTACAAGCGGCGATCGGGGCGGCCAGCTGCGCTCTGGTGTGCGGTCTGAGCAGCCGAATTCATGACCACCGCACCGGCATTGTGGCGGGATTCATGACCGCCGCCTACGGCCCCCTGATGTTCTTCGACGGCGAGTTGCTCGCCACGGGATGGGCCTGTCTGTGGTCGGTAGTCCTGGTCTGGCTCTTCATCGCGGCGGCCGAGCGACAGGAGACGTGGTTGCTCGCCGCGGTGGGCTGCTGCTCCGGTCTTGCCGTCCTCACCCGCCCGACATTCTTGCCCTTTGTCGTGGCGGCTGCGCTGTGGCTGTTGTGGACCGTGGGCCGGAGGGAGCGATCTGCGTTGGCTCGAGCCGTGGTTCTGATGGTGGCGGGTTTTGCGCTGGTGGTTCTGCCGGTGGCGTGGCTGTGTCATGGAACGACAGGTCGGTTTGCGTTCCTTCCGGCAAGCGGCGGGCTCAATCTCCACATCGGCAACAACCCGGTGCCGTGCGAGACGTTGACCACCCGACCCGGCCAGGATTGGCGTGATCTGGTCACCCAACCTGCCCGTGCCGGGGCAGATGGTGTGTGGGAGACCGATCGCTATTTCCGCGACCGATTCAACGAGTTTGTCGAGGACGATCCAGTGGCATTTGTCACGGGGGTCGGTGTGAAATCGTTGATGTTTGTCTCATCCCGCGAGATTCCGAGGAACCTGGACATGTATATGTTCCGGCCCTCCTCGAGCGTGCTCTGGATGTCGGTGTGGAAGGTCGGCGGTTTCGGCTTTCCCTTTGGGGTTCTCCTGCCGCTCGCGGCGCTGGGGTTGATCGTGGGTTGGCGACGGCTGCCAGTGCCGGTTCTGTTGTTCCTCGCACTCTACCCGCTCGCTGTGATTGCGGTCTTCGTGAGTGCGAGGTATCGGGTTCCGGTGGTTCCCGTGGTGACGCTCGTGGCCGCCGCCGGTGTCGTGTGGTTGATCGATACCCTCCGGGCGGGGCGAGTCAAGCACGTTGCGTTGGCCGCCGCGGTGCTCGTCTCGGTGCTTGCCGTGGCCGTGATTCCGGGACCGTTCTGCCAGGAGGAGGACCTCTCGGGCGAGCACTGGTTCCTGGTGGCAGCGGCTGAACTGAGAAACGGCGATCGTCAGCAGGCCGTCCAGAGTATGCGTCGTGCGGTGGAGTTCGAACCGGGGTACTTCGAGGCCCGTTACCAGCTGGGGAGCCTGCTGTTGGAGATGGGAGAAGTTGCCGAGGCGGCGGTGCATCTGGAGCGCGCGGTGGCGGAGCGTCCGGACTTCGCGCTCGGCCATCGGGAGCTCGGCACGGCGTACGGTCGGCTGGGCCGACTGGACGACGCTCGGATTCAACTCGAACAGGCGTTGACCATCCTGCCCGACGACATCAGGACGCTCAACAGCCTCGGGGCGCTCAGCGCACGTGAGGGTGATCTGGTGACCGCGCGCTCGCTCTTCGAACGCGCCCTCGCCATCGATCCCGATTTCGATGCCGCCCGGGAGAATCTCAGGTACGTCAACCGCGAGCTCGGCAATCCAACGGGCGGCTAGGGGGAGAGGGATGGCGAAGAAGAAACGTCGCCGGCGTAAAAAGAGAGCGACGGCGACACCGGTCACGCCCGAGGCCGCCACCGGAACCCGCACACACCCCGTTTCCAACGGCGAAAACGGTGACGCCGAGGTTCCGTCGGACGCATCACCGAGCGGGCTCGAACGCTTTCTGACCGCCCGAGTCGAGAAGTTGATTGTGGTCGGACTGCTTGTTCTGGGCGCGGTCAACATGGTTTCCGCGGCCATCAGGAACTCGGCGGTGGCGGACGAGCTCGGGGCGCACATTCCGGCGGGTTACCTCTACTGGTTGTCGGGACAGTACGGCGGCGGGATCGACAACTTCCCATTGGGACAGCTCTGGATCGCGCTGCCGGTCAAACTCCTGGGACTGGACTACCAGCTCTTCACCGAACAACACCTGGCTTTGTTCCGGCTCCCGGTGATCGCTCTTGGTCTGGTGGTCATGTGGGTGGTCCATCGCCTGGCGCGTCGGCTGCACGGCCGGGGGGCGGGTGTGGCGGCGTTGTTTCTCGCCGCTCTGTCGCCCAACGTGCTGGCCCACTCAAGCCTGGCGACTCTGGATCTGGCGATGACCTGTACGGTGCTGGTGGCGGTCGTCGGGTTGTACCGGTATGCCGGGTCTCCGACGGTGGGACGAATGGCCTGGGCGTCGGCGGCGGTTGCGGTGGCTCTGGCGGTGAAGATCCAGGCCATCCTGTTGCTGCCCATCGCGGCGGTGGCGCTGGCCCTGGCCGCCGTCAGGTACACGCGGAACAACGGAAAGTCGTTGTGGGTCATGACGGCCTCGTGGATGCTGCTCCCTCTGGCCGCGGTGGTGGTGATCAACCTGGTCTACCTCCACGTGCCCCTCGCCGCGGGCGGACTCCTACCCGAGCCCTATCTCGAGGCCTTCCGGGTCAAGCTCAGCCATGGCGCCGGTGGTCATTTCGCGTACCTGCTGGGCCAGTACTCCGGTGAGGGCTGGTGGTACTACTTCCCGCTGGCCATTGTGTTCAAGACGCCGCTGCCGACGCTGCTGCTTGTGGGACTCGGTCTGGCGCGGCGACAGCGCCTCGACACCGCGGTCTTCGTGCTGCTGCCGATTGTTTTATTCCTGGGCGCGGGGATGGTCGGTCAGTTGAACATCGGTCTTCGCCACGTGTTGCCCATCTACCCCTTCCTGTTCGTGACGGCTGGAGCGGGCGCGACGCGAATCACCGCCCGCGGTTGGCGCCGGCTCCTGCTCGGCTTCCTGGCGGCCGCATACGTTGTTCAGGCGCTGTGGATCGCTCCCCATCACCTGTCCTTCTTCAACGTTCTGGCGGGCGGCCCCAAGAACGGTCAACGCATCCTGCTGGACTCCAACTTCGATTGGGGACAGAACGATCGCTTCCTCCAGCGCCACGTTGCCCGGACCGGTCTTGCCTACCAGATTGATCCCGATCCCTTCACGCCCGGATCGGGACCGATCCTGGTCAACGCCAACGCCCTGTATGGCCTGCTCAACGGCGGCCCGGCGGCCTATGGGTGGCTGCGCGACCTCGCTCCCGTGGACCGGATCGCCTACACCTGGTTCGAATACCGTCTGCCGGAAGAAACCCATCCTGAAGGGGACGATCAGTGGCAACGGTTGGATCGGCTGGGAGGGCATCTCCAGTGGCTGCGCAGTGATTCGGCGCTCGCCGATCCCATGCTTCGTTTGACCCTGGCAGAGGCATTCGCCACCGTCACCTTCTACGGCCCGGCCTTCGAAGAGATCCGAGCGGTGCTCGATGAGCATCCCGCCCACGAGCCGGCTCTCAGGCTTGGTGGTGAGCTCATTGTTCGCCACAAGCTGGGCGTGTTGAAGTACCGGGGTGACGAATACCTTACTGGATTTCGGCAGCCGCCCGAGGCTGGTCGGCTCGAGCCGCCCGAGGTGGTCGATCTGGCGTTGGGTGCGGGTGTGGGCGAGCCCCTCTCCACCCTCTACACCTTGCTCGGTTCGTCTCGTTTTCAGGAACGGAGATTGTCCGAGGCGATTGTGGCGACCCGGATGGCGTGGGCCATGGACCCCGCCAACGACGTCGCCCGTGACAACCTGCGTCAGATGGAGGCCATCGCCCGCCGACAGTAGGGTCCACACAGTCGAAAGTCGAAAGTCTAAAGTTGAAAGTAGGAAGTTTCCACCCCCCTCCGCGTCATCGTCCGTCCGAGCCCGAGCCCGAGCCCGAGCCGAGCCGAGCCCGTTCCCGTTACCGTCGCCGAACAATGAACGAAACCAACCACCCGGAGCGCCTCGGGGATATGGGCGCGCTGATCCACCGTGGCGACAACGGGCGGGTGGGGGAGGGTTCGAATTTCGAATTTCGAATTTTACGTGTCCCTAGCCCGGAGCCGCTTCAACCCTCCACCGGCGCGAGGTCTTCTGATCTCCGACGGTGACGGTGGTCTCCAGCTCGGGCCGGTGACAGGCCAGCTCAACCTCGCATGTTTCGCCGGCCTTGGCTGTGGCCAGGGTTGCGATCAGCGCCTGCGCGATCTCCGGCGCCAGAGCGTCGTCGCCGCAGATCGGCCGCATGTAGATCTCCACCGCACGGTGAACGACCTCAAAGAACCGGTCGTCGGCCTCGAAGCGGATCAACATCCTCCTGGAGGTATCGGGAGTCGATCCGAGGGTGGTGTTTGATCGAAGTGGCATGG
This sequence comes from uncultured Holophagae bacterium, assembly GCA_963797055.1. Lineage (GTDB taxonomy): Bacteria > Acidobacteriota > Thermoanaerobaculia > Thermoanaerobaculales > Sulfomarinibacteraceae > FEB-10. The sequence goes on along the minus strand of CAWCOD010000009.1, from coordinate 27,502 downwards.
TTCTCGTCCAGGGTACACTGGTCACGATCGGATGTCCCAGGTCCCCGCCAACGGGACTCTCCGAGCAGGGGAGGTTGGCTGATGCCGAGTTCGATGACAGTCACAGATCTCATGTCCACCGACCTCGTGACGCTGACCGAGGACGAGACCCTGGCCGACGCTCAGCGGTGCATGGCTCGCGGTCGAATTCGCCACCTACCGGTTCTGCGAGACCGTACCCTCGTCGGGCTTCTCACCCATCGAGATCTGCTGGCGGCCTCATTCTCGATCTTTGCCGAGGTGGACTCCGTCGAGCAACGTCGGATCTTCGGAACCGTTCCCGTCGTCGAGCTCATGCACCGGGACGTCGTGACCGTCCCGCCGACCATGTCCGTCAGTAAAGCGGCCCACATCCTTCTCGACAACAAGTACGGTTGCCTGCCGGTGATCGAGGAATCGGGCGCGATGGTGGGCATCGTCACCGAGGCGGACTTCCTACGGCTGACCGTTCGCCTGCTTCAATGATCTTCCTCGACTGGGTCCTCCTGGTGCTGTGGCTCGGCATCACCCTCAGCGGATTCTGGAAGGGCGCCGTTCGAATCGTATTTGGAATCGGCGGGTTCGTCGTCGGTCTCTGGTTGGCGCTGGTCGCCGGTCCCCAGGCCGAGTCGGTGGTGGCGGGTGTGATGGGAGACGGTTGGATCGCCGCGGCGCTAGCCCGGCTGTTGCTGGTGCTGGCCTGCGCGACGCTGTTCCTGGTGGCGGGCTGGGGTCTGCAGAAGACGCTGGAGGCGATGCACATGGGATGGCTCAACCGGATTGTGGGTGCGGTTCTCGCAGGTGGTGTGGGGGTGGTGCTGTTGGCCGTGTTGGTGGGCTTTGGCGCTCGTCTCTCTCCAGGCTGGGAGGAATGGAGCAGGGATTCCCTCTTCGTCGAGCCCCTGGTGGACGTGTGGCTGGCGGTAGCCGACCCTCAGGAGGCCGCGACCGACGCCCGCGATCTCGAGCCCGCCTTCGGCGACGCCCCGTCCGAGCCGGCGGATGATTCCTCGCAGAGCGGCGGGTCGATCTCTCGGTAGAGGGTGTCCCTGAGCACCGGTGTGCGATCAGCTTCGCGGATCAGGAATTCCAGACGCCGGCGTGAGATCCCGGTGCCGGCACTTCCGCCGGCTGCGCGGGTGATGCGTTCGTCGTGGATCGTTCCGTCCAGATCGTTGGCACCGAAGTGCTGTGCGACCTGGGCCACCTTTTCGCCGAGCATGATCCAGTAGGCCTTGATATGGGGCACGTTGTCGAGCATCAGCCGGGACAGTGCGATGGTCTGGAGATCGAGCCTTCCGCCGGTGGGCGGCAGGTGGTCGAGTTCGGTGTTTGCGGGGTGGAAGGCCAGCGGAATCAGACACTGGAATCCGCCCGTTTCGTCCTGCTGGACCCGTAATGCCAACAGATGATCCACCCGCTCCTCGGGGCGCTCAACGTGGCCGTAGAGCATCGTGCAGTTGGACTTCAATCCGGATCGATGGACGATGCCCGCGACTTCGAGCCAGCGCGCGCCGTCGGTCTTGTGATCGCAGATCTGTTCCCGGACCCGTGGGGCGAAAATCTCGGCACCGCCGCCGGGGCACGAATCGAGCCCTGCGTTCTTGAGTCGGTCCACAACTTCTTCCACCGTAATCCTCGACAACGAGGCAAGGAAATCGAGTTCGACCATGGTCAGGGCTTTCAGGTGGACCCATGGGAATCGCACCTTGAGGGCCCGGAACAGGTCTTCGTAGTAGTCCACCTTGAGTTTGGGATGGAGCCCGCTGACGATGTGAAGCTCCGACACGCTCTCGTCCACATCGCGGGCGGCGACGTCCACCGCTTCGTCCACCGTGTAGGTCCAGCCGCGATCCTGCTCCCGCCACGGGACGTAGAACGCGCACAGACCGCACGACGCCACGCAGACGTTGGTGGGGTTGAGGTGCCGGTTGAGGTTGTAATAGGTCCGGTCCCCGTGGAGGCGTTCGCGCACCAGATTGGCGATCCGGCCGACGCCGAGCAGATCGTTGGTGGACGCGATGACAATGCCGTCGTCGCGGTCCAGCCGATCGCCGTCGAGGACTTTGGCCGCCACCGGGCGCAATCGATCATCGCGAAGTCTGAACTGATCCATAGGGTCGGATGACCTCCGCGGCCATCATATTTGAGAAAGATTCTCGATTCAAGATGACCAACGGCTACTTGAGCTGGAGCGATTCCAGGAAGAGCTTGTTGCTGGAGAACTCCCGCACCTTTTGGAGCAGTAGCTCCATGGACGCCTCGGGTGACAGGGTGGAGAGGGCCCGACGCATCAGATAGAGTTTCTCCACTTGGTCCTTCGGATACAGTTTCTCCTCCTTGCGGGTGCCCGATTGGGGGATGTGGATGCAGGGGAAGATCCGTTTTTCGAACATCCTTCGGTCAAGCACCAGCTCCATGTTGCCGGTCCCCTTGAACTCCTGGAAGATGACCTCGTCCATGCGCGAACCCGTGTCCACCAGGCAGGTGGCAACCACCGTCAGGCTGCCGCCGTCTTCCACGTTCCGGGCCGACCCGAAGAAACGACGAGGCTTCTCCATGGTGCGGGCGTCGATACCGCCGGAGAGGATCCGTCCAGAACCCTTTTGGGCGTTGTTGTACGCCCTCGACATCCGGGTCAATGAATCCATGAAAACGACTACGTCCTCGCCCATTTCCACCAGTCGGCGGGCGCGTTCGAAGACCATTTCAGACACCCGGATATGGCTTTCGATGGACTGGTCCGACGACGAGGCAAAGACCTCACCGCGGGCGATGCTCCGCTTCCAGTCGGTGACCTCTTCGGGCCGTTCGTCCACCAGCAGGACGAAGATCGTGGTATTGGGGTGGTTGACCGCAATGGCGTGCGCCATCTGCTGGAGCAGGGTGGTCTTGCCGGCCTTTGGAGGGGACACGATGAGACACCGTTGGCCCTTGCCGAGGGGGGCCACCAGTTCGGCAACTCGAGTTTCCACGATGTCGGGATCGGTCTCCAGGTTGAATCGCTCCAGGGGATCGATACTGACCAACTCCTGGAATGGCAACGCCTTTTCACGGTACTCGTCGGGGTTCATACCTTCGATGCTGTCGATCTCGAAGACCCTGGGGCGATCGGTGCCACGGGCCTTGGCCTCGATCATCACTCCGCTCTCGAGGTGCATCGGACGGATCAACTCGATGGGAATCGTCGGGTCGTCGCGTTCGGCGACAAAGTTCTTATTCTTCGAAACCAACACCGGATTGCCGTTGTCCCGCATCCAGAGATATCCCTGGACCTGGGTCACCGGACCCTTGTTGCCTCCTCGGCGACGAGGCCGCCGCCGGCGGCGTCTACCTGGTTTTCGTTCGTTCTGCTGCTGTTTCTGGTTTGTCTCACTCATTCTCTTCCTCAATAATGTGCGCGAGGAAACGACAACACGACGGCACAGCACACCTTGCTGTTGCCCTATCGTGCAGGAACCACGACCTTGGATCGCTCCATCCGGACCCCGCGGGTCGGCTCAGGTCGCTTGGGTGCCTCCGGGTGCTGCCTTCTGCGGGCAGCCGACGGTCTGAGCACCCGCCACAAGCTTACGTCGTTTGTGCTCCTCCTGCAACTGTTTCGCGGGTGGCAGTTGCTGTCAAGGGTTCTCGCCGTCCTCCGAAAGGTGGTCCGCGATCCGTTTGGCAAGTCGATCTGCGACCTCGGTCTTGGTCATTGTCGGCCATTCCTCGACGCCATCCGTCGTCACGAGAACCACCGCGTTGCGATCACCGCCGAAGGTCTCGGATCCCAGCGAAACGTCGTTGGCCACGATCCAGTCGCAGTCTTTTCGCTCCAGCTTGTTACGGGCGTTGGCCACGAGGTCCTCGGTCTCAGCGGCGAACCCGACCACCAGATCGGGTCTTTGATCTGATGTCGCCACATGAGCCAGGATGTCGGGATTCTCCACCAGATCGAGGATTTGCGGCCCACCGTCGGTCTTCTTGATTTTGCGATCAGAGTCCGAGGCCGGCCGCCAGTCCGCCACGGCCGCGGTGAAGACCGCGGCATCCACCGGCAACGCCGCCTCCACGGCCGCCAGCATCTCGCGGGCGGATTCGACCCTTCGAACGTCCGCGCACGCAGGGTCGGGTAGGGCGGTTGGACCGGTCACCAGCACGGTCTCCGCGCCGAGTCGGGACAATGCGGCGGCGATTGCGTGGCCCTGTTTGCCCGACGATCGATTCGCGATGTATCGAACGGGATCGATGGGTTCGTGGGTGGGGCCGCTGGTGACCAGGAGCCGACGACCGGAGAGCGGACGTTCTCGATGAAAGAATCCCTCGATGGCGTCGAGGATGTCGCCGGGCTCGACCATCCGGCCCGCGCCGGTCTCGCCGCACGCGAGGCTTCCATTCGCCGGGCCCACAAATCGGATGCCCCGGCCGGCCAGGGTGGCCACGTTGCACTGGGTTGCGGCCTTTTCCCACATCACCACGTTCATGGCGGGGGCCGCCAACACCGGCGTGTCGGTGGCCAGGAGCAGGGTTGAGGCGAGGTCGTCGGCGATGCCGGCGGCCATCTTCGCCAGGATGTTCGCTGTGGCCGGCGCGACCACGACCAGATCGGAGTCACGGGACAGGCGGATGTGGCCCATCTCGGCCTCGTCGGTGAGGGAGAACAGATCCTGGTAGACCCTGTGTTCGGAGAGTGCGGCGACCGAAAGGGGTGTGACGAAGTTCGTCGCGGCCTCGGTGAGCACGCAGCGGACCTCGACGCTGCGTTCCCGAAGTCGTCGAATCAGATCGAGGACCTTGTACGCGGCAATGCCACCGGTAATGATGAGGAGGATCTTCTTGCCTTCCATGACGTTTGAGCTTACTGGATCAGTGTTGGAAGCTCAATTCTCCCCTCGATCCGATGTCGGATCGAGGGGAGAATTGAGTTATGGGGGTCTTCTTATGGCGTTCGAGCCGCCGACCCGTCAGTCGTTCAACGGTTGGTTCATCCGGAATTCCGTGAGGTGGTCGATGACAGCGAACAGGGACCGTGTCAGCAGACAGCGGCAGGGGCGGGTGGCAGCGTCAATTGACGGCGACGGCGTCAGAGTGGGACGGGTGCGGGTTACTTTGGATTGAGCAGGCGCCAAGTCATGGCACGTACTTCATCGAAGCCTTTCAGAACTCTCTCCAACCCTTTCCCATTGACGGCACCGGCGGCGGCGAGCAGCCGCAGATGGCTGTCCACCTCCTTGGCCGATGCGTAGGCGATGCGCCAGTGATGCTGGCGATCTCTCCCGGATCGTCCGTGTCCTTCCGCTAAGTTAGCGGGGACCGAGCTTGCCGACCGGATGAGCTGATCGGCGATGGACTTCAGCGGAGCCGGAACTCTCAAGACCAACTTGATGGCGATGCCGGCTGCTTCCAGGGCCGTGGTGTAGGCAACGAGATTGGTGTTGTTGACGGCATTGGACATGGTCACCTCCGGGTCGTTCATGCCATGAGCCACTAGCCGGTGAGGCAGCCGATGTCGAGGGTGCGGAGCACCGGGACCCAGACCCGGCGTGCCCTTGACATCGGCTGGCCACCGGCTATTCACCCCATTGAACGACCCGGAGGTGACCATGCCGGCGCCGCACAACTGCTCGCTGACACTGCCCACTGGCGCCGTTCGCCGCCCCTGTCCGCTGTCACTGCTCGCTGTTTCCTGACCCCGCCGCTGAAAACTGACGCTGCCGCTGATTTCGGGTACGGGACCAACCGACATCACCTTTTCCCGGATGAACCCAACGTTTAACGGTCAGTCCTCTGGGAGCTTCCCCCCAACCACCCTCTTGACAAGGGTGCCGGCCTCGAGAGTTGCGTTTGGTTCGACCCCGTTGACGATTGCCAGGGTGGCGTCGTCCACAGTGGACGGGAAGCGATGGTTGAATTCGGAGACGGTCATGCTCTCCGGAAGCTCCATGATCGTCACCTTCTTGGGCTTCACGTCCAGATAACGACTGTTGGTGACCTTTTTGAAGCTGGCCACTGATTGTTTCATGGTGGATTGGTAGTTATCGAATTTTTCGGTTGGCGTGTAGGACACGAGCCGGTAGACCCTGCCGGAGTATTCCAGAAAACCCACCAGACCGCGCACGACGGTGGGCCGATCCTGGGTTGGCACCGTCTGAAAGTTGAAGAAGTTCTGGCCCCATTTGGATCCTTGTTCCACGGCCCCGCTCTCGAAGAAGCTGGTTGCCGCCGCCCGGGCGCTGTCACCTTGGGCAAGGGTGAGCTGGATGATAGCGTCCTCCTCCGGGCTGACCGCCGCCACGAACTGGCGGGTGTTCATCGTCTGCCAGCCATCTGGAAAATCGAGCCGGACAGCCAATTCGGGATGGTAGAAAGTGTTGCCGATGAAATAGCCCTCGCGAGGGTTTTCCCCGAACACGATTCCGTCGATCCGGCGCAGGTAGCTCTCCCGGTTGACGGTGCCTGATCGGCGATCCGCGGGGAGGTCGTTGATCCGTGCATAGGTGTCCTGTTCGCGGTTCGCGGGGTCGGGGTGGGTGGAGGCCCAGACCGGGATCCGACCCCCCTCATGCATGGCGCTGATCCGGTCCAAGGTGACGAACATCTTGGGCATTTCGAGGGGATCGTACCCGGCGACGGTCATATATCGCAGACCGAGCTTGTCCGACTCCGACTCGTCGTCGCGGCCGAATTTGAGGAACATCAAACCCAGGCCCTGGGCCGCCAGACCGGCGTAGGGACGGATGTCCTCCGACGCGATCATGGCCACACCGAGGCCGAGGTTCGCCATCTGGGCACGGCTCATCTGTTCCACCGAGTGACGGCCGGTGACGTGGCCGATCTCATGGCCCAATACCGATGCGAGCTCGGCCTCGGAATTGAAGTGGGAGAGAATACCGCGGGTCACAAAAATCTGGCCGCCGGGCAGTGCAAAGGCATTGACGGTTGGATCGTCGACCACCGTGAAGGCCCAGGGGAGTCCCGGTTTTTCCGATCCGGCAGCCAGCTTCTTGCCAATACCTGAGACATAGTCTTGCAGCTCGTCGTCGGGATACCGGCCGTATTGGCTCAGGGCGTTCTTGGCCGCCTCCTGACCCATGGCGATCTCCTGCTGTTCGCCGATCAGCGAGAACTGTCGCTTGCCGGTGGCCGGGTTGGTGGCGCACGCCGCGGTGATTGTCAGGGCGAGGCCCACCACGAATATCGTCGTTCGGCTGGGCGCGGACTTTATGAAGGTCATGATGGGCTCCTCGTCTTGAATACCATCGCGAGAGGTCGCTTTCTCATTGGTGCGTAGCGACCCAACGAACTTCAGCCGGCGACTCTCGTGTTGAACAACTTACCTCCACCGCCAGCCCATGTCTGGTGAGTCGTTCCAGATGCTTCTCGATCATCTGGCCTTCCCAGTAGTCGAGCGGCATTTCGGGGTAGGGATGGCCGCCGTATATTGGACTGTCGTCCAATAGTTCCGAAACTGTCCTGGGGCGGTGGAGCAGGGCCAGGATGCGGTCGTCCCGTTCCTCCACCACCGCGGCAAATCGACGCAACCGCCCCTCGATGTCATGGGTAATCATACCCTTGTGACTCGACAGCAGTACCCGCGGCTGCAGATCCATGACCTTGTCGATCGAAGTGAGGAAGAGGTCGATGTCGCTCTCGACGTGGCCGTACCAGGGTCCGAAACCGCTGAGGTCGATGTCGAAGGTCATGGCGATGCCGTGGTGGGGTTCGAAGAACACGTAGTGGTCCTCGGCGTGACCCGGGGCGTGGAGGCACACAAGGGAGATGGCGCCGAAGTCGAACACGGTTCCATCGTCGAAATGGGCGTCGGCGTCAAACTCACGGATTCCCATGTGCTCGGTGACGAACCGGATCCACTGTTGTGCCGACGTGCCGGCGAAGCGAACGCTTTGCGTCTCGAAGCGCCAGAAGCTTTCTGACCTCTGGGCTGGACTGAGAATGCGCGTGCCCTCCAGCTGCCAGGCACTGGAGCAGTGGTCCGGGTGGGAATGGCTGACGACGAGCACATCGGGACGCCATGTGGCGGTCAGCTCGGCAAGCCGGCTCGGACCGCATCCGGCGTCCACCAGCACGTCCGTCGAACCACGGATCACGAATGAGTTGCTGCGGGGAAAACGGCCCCCGGACTCGCCCTCGAGGATCTCGAGTCCGGGCACCACGGTGGTCAGGTGGGGCAGGCCCGACATCTACTCAACTCGAGCTGTGCTGGGCCGCCACACCGTCCGCGCTCGGACCGCTTCGGTTCCGTCCGAACCGCGGCTCAATCGATGGAGGATCGTCTGAGGGCCGGGCCCATCAAGCGGTTCGCACTGGCAGAGGATGGTCTCGCCGTACCGACACTCGGCCAGATAGTGGACCTCGAGTTCGGCCGGGACGTGGGTGTTCCACAGGGATTCGGCGACGGATTCCACCATCCATTGCACGAAAGCCGCGTTGTTGGCGTGATGGACCATGTCGAGGTCTGAGTAACCCACCGTGGAAGTCGCCTCGAACTGCGGGTCCTCCACCGTGGGGAGCCGGTCGAGCCGGGTTGGTCGATCCGAACCCACCACTTCGTCGAGCTTCGATGTGATCAGGTCGGGCAGGCGGGTGGGGCGGCGACGTTCGAGGTCCATGATGAGCCAGAGGGTTGTGGCACGGCCGATGTCCTCGCCATCCTCATTCCGCATCCGGAACCGTCGGTCGGTGCGGGTGCCGCTCGCCGCCTCGGGCCAGGTCTCCACGACGATCGCCTCTCCGGCCGTGGGCCAGCGAAGGATTTCCACCTTGAGCTGCGATAGAACCCAGGCGATGCCCCGGTCGATGAGCAGGTCGACTCCCACTCCCAGCTCCGCGGCGTGGGCCGTGGCCGACTCCTGCAGCAGCAGGCACAGCGTTCGCGGGTGAACCCTTCCAATGAGGTCGCAATCGAAGCCGCGGATCTCGTAGCGGGCGGTGTGGGACGCAGCTGGCATGGACTCTCCCATGTGATGCCCACGATCATACGATGAATCGACCCGCCCCCCCCCGCCCGGATGCAAGATCCAAGATTCAAGATCCAAGATCACCCGCCCACCCGGAGCGTTCAGGACCCCGGAGAGACGCCCAAAACAACGTCTTCGTTCTTTGATCAAGTTCGCAGCCGGGACGGCTGCGCTACAAAGGCCGTCGGTGCGGGTGATGGGCGTCATGCCCAACTCCTCACACCCCATACCCCCGGGTGGGCGGGGGAATCTGCAATCTGCAATCTGCAATTCGAAATTCGCAATGGGTGGGTGGGCGGGGCTACTGCACCACCACCGGCACCGTTGTCGGATCGCCGGTGCGGTTGTCCACAACCGAGGCGTAGGCCCACACCGAGCAGCCCTCGGTGAGTACCTCGAGCAGGGCGTAGGCGTTGTCCTGGGTGCCGGCACCGACCTGGTCAAAGATGTTGTTGTCCTGCTTCCATTGTGACGGGTCGAGCTGGCGGGTGCGCACGTTGCCCGCCTGGATGCCGTCGGCGTTATAGAGCGCCGTTTCCACGCGGCAGACCTCGTCGCTCAGATTGATGTAGCCGATATTGGTGCGGAAATCGTCATTGTTGACGAGCTGGGAAATGACACCGATGTGGTCCATGGTCAGCACCGGCCCGCTCTTGACCCCCGGCAGGAACTGACCAAAGGTGCCGTCCTCGGTGGCGTTGTAGGTTCGGGCTGTGACCACCAGAGGCCCGTCCGCGTCAAGCTGGATTGACCCGGTGGCGTCGCCGGTGATCTCGAAAAGATCGGGCACCACGTCGTCAAAACTCAGCATCTGACCAGGAAGGATGGTGCCGTCCGTCTGCGTGGTCTCGTTGTTGCTGAAAAAGGTGGCGGTGGCTTCGACGGTGCGGGGACCGGTGTTGAGGATGGTGTACTTGGATCGCCATTGGGTATCGTTGTCGCCCGGGCTGTGGGCCATACCGGCGGTCAGATAGGCGCCGCTCTCATCGGCTCCGACCGGCTGTAAATAGGCCCGCAGCATGAGATCACCAAGCTCGTATGGCGCGAGGTTCTCGACGCCTTCGATGGACGTGAAGCTGTGCAGCGAGTCCGGCTCGCCGTCGATTTCAACGTTGAAGTCGGTGGTGGCCAACGGCTCGTATCCACGATTGACGAGCCAGAAGTCGCCGTGCAACGTGACCGGTTGATCGAACATGACCACATATTCACCGCCGTACCCGTTACCAGTGAGGATCTGGCCCTGGGCGAGCGCCACACTGTCGTCGGGAACCCCGTCCACATCGGCATAGACAAAGACCTCGTTTGGGAAGACCCCTCCCAGCGACTGCTGGTTCGAGGCACAGAAACCGGTGATTTCCACCATGCCGGGTTCGTAATCGAAGTCGGCGAGGTCGAAGCGGACCGCGAACATCATCTCCGGGTCTCCGGCCTGGCCGCCGCCCATCCAGGCGAAGTTCACCGCCGTGCCGTCATCGTAGAAGGCATTGCCGCACGCAAGCTCAGGCGGGTCTTCCTGTGCACCGGCAAAAGGCGCAACGGTGGCGAGCAGGATCAGCAGGACGAAGCTCTGGACCGAGTGTCGGGTCATCATGTGGACTCCCTCCGGACAGGAGATTCTATCTCAGACCCCACGCCGAACCAACGAAAAATGCCCCGAGACCGTGATGGCCCCGGGGCGAGAGGTTGGATTGCTTGGATCGAGGGTTACTGGATCTCCACCGGGATCGTGGTGGGATCGCCGGTTTCGTTGTCCACCACCGAGGCGTAGGCCCATACCCGGCCGCCATCGGTCATCACCTCGACCATGGCGTAGCCGTTGTCCACCGTGCCCGCCCCAACTGCGCCGAAGATGTCGTTCTGCTGCTTCCACTGGCCCTCTCCGGCGGTGAGGTTCTTCGTGCCGATCATCGAGCCCGAGCCGTCGTAGACCGTGATCCTGATCTGGACGTCTCCCGCGGCTTTGGCATCGTCGATGCCGAGATTGATGAACCCGACGTTGGTGCGGAATGAACCGTTGTTGGTGAGCTGTGACAACGCACCCATCTCTCCATAGGCCATGGCCTGATACATGGATACGCCCGGCAGGAACTGCCCGAAGGTGCCGGAGTCGCCCTGATTGAAGGTCCGGGCTGTGACCACCACCGGGTAGTCGGCATCGACGCTGATCGACCCGGCGACGTCTTCGGTGATGCCGAACAGATCCACCACCACGTCGTCCCACGTCCGCAGCTCGCCGGGGCCGAGGGTGACGTTCATGGTCACCGGGTTGGCGCCCGCACGAGCGAAGGTCACCATGGCCTCCACCGTTCGATCCGATGTGTTGAGGATGCCGAACTTGGATCGCCACTGGCTGTTGTTGGCGCCGGGGGCGTGGGCCAGGCCGCCGGTCAGGTAGGAACGGCTCACCGGCTGGAGGTAGGCGCGCAGAATGTAGTCGCCTTCATTGGTCGGCTGAAGGCCGTTGATCCCGGTTTCGGATCTGTAGGAATGACCGGAGTCCGGCGCGGCGTCCGATTCCATGTTGAAGTCGGAGTTCGCGAAGGGCGCATGACCCCGGTTGACCAGCCAGAAGTCGCCGTGGAGGATGACCGGTTCGTCAAGCATGACCACGGACTGCCCGAGCCCGGTACCGGTGTGGATGGTGCCGTGGCCGAGCATGACGGATTCATCAGGGACACCGTTGTCGTCTGCGTAGATGAAGACCTCGTTGGGCCAGGCCGCGCCGAAGCCGATGTCGAACTCGTTTCCGGCGCAGAAACCGGCAATTTCGACCTCTCCCGCCTCATAACCGAAATCAGCCAGATCGAAGAAGACGGCGTACATCAGGTCTGGGTTGCCGGCGCCGAAGCCTCCGAAGTACCACACGTCGGACGTCGCGCCGTCGTCGTAGCCGGCATTGCCGCAGGCAAAATTCTGTGCAAATGCCGGGCCGGCGAGGGAGCATGCCAAGGCGCAGCAGAACAGCAATACCGGCCGGGTCAATCCACTCGTGATCGTATTCATAGGGTCCTCCTCGGGTCAGGAACGTGATTGGTTTGTAACTGAGACTTAGTATGAGTAAAGATAGACCAACGGAGGAGTTCGGTCAAGCGGATTTGCGGCCCGAGAAACCGATCAGAGGAGGCGGAGGGTCAGCTCCGGCGCGCCCATTTCCCTCGCAGCGCGCCGAGCGCCAGCACCGCTAGATACACGATTCCGGTCAGCACGATGGTGGTGGCGCCCGCCGGCAGATCGGGCCCATAGGACAGCGCCAAACCTGAAATGGTGAACACGATGGTGAGCAGAGACGACAGGACCATCATCCCGCGCAGGGTGGTGGTGAACCGCCCCGCGATGGCCACCGGAAGGGTCAGCAGGGCGATCACCAGCACGATCCCCACCACCGAAACCAGCAGCACCACCGTCAATGCGGTCAGTACCAACAGCAGCACGTAGTAGAGCTCCACTCGAAGGCCGCGGACGCGGGCGAACTCCTCGTCAAAACAGATGGCCTGGAGTTGGGGGTAGAGCATGACGGTCAACGCCACGACCACCACATCGAGCGCCACCATCAGCCACAGATCGGCGCCGCGGACCAGCAGGATGTTGCCGAAGAGGTAGCTCATGAGGTCCTGGTCGTAGCCCGGGGTCCGGGAGATGAACAGGATGCCCACCGCCATGCCCACCGCCCAAAGGGCTGCGATGATGGTGTCCTCGCGCTCCCGGCCGCGAAGGGTGACCAGACCGATCACCATGGCCGCGATCAGCGCCGCCACGACCGCTCCCAGCATGGGTGTGGCCCAGGTCTGGCCGTGGACGACCTGCAGCCAGCGGGCGGCGCCGAGGCCGCCCAGCACGCAGTGGGCGATGGCGCCGGCGATGGAGGTGATCCGACGAACCACAACAAAGCTGCCCACCACGCCGCAGGCGACACCGGCCAGCACCCCGGCGAGCAGGGCGTGCTGCAGGAAAGACAGGTGGGCCAGCGCCTGGAAAAACTCCATATCAGTGCCGGTGGTCGTGGCGCACGGCGCGCACTTCGCCGCCGTACAGCTGGGTGATGGTGGTGCCGTCGAGGCTGGCCGTGGGATGGACATCAACCGTCTGATGGACGCAGATCACCGATCGCACGAAGGACTGGACAAAGCCGAGGTCGTGGGACACGAGAAGCAGGGTCTTGGACTGGTTGAGTTCGCGCAGGAGTTCGAAGAAATCGTGCTCGACCTTCTGGTCGAGACCCGAGGCGGGTTCGTCGAGGAGCAGCAGCTCGGGATCAGAGGCGAGAGCTCGTGCCAGCAGCACCCGCTGGCGCTGGCCGCCCGACAATTCGGCAAAGGGACGGTGGCCGAATCCAGCCAGCCCGACCTGCTCCAGGACCGACTCGGCGGCCTCGCGGTCCGCCCCCTTGAAGGGTCCGACGGCGAGCGAAGGCCCCAGGCGACCCATCAGCACGACTTCGCCCACCTGGACCGGAAAGCTCGGGTCGAGGGTGGCGTACTGGGGCATGTAACCGATCCTCGGTCGGGCTCGACGGGGAGAGGTGCCGAGCACCCGAACGGTTCCGGCCGTGGGCTGGAGTAGCCCGAGGATGATCTTCAACAGGGTGGTCTTACCGCCGCCGTTGGGCCCGATGACGCTGGCGAAATCCAGCTCCTCCACCGTCAGGTTGACGTTTTCGAGGACGTTGTTGCGGCCGTCGAAGCTGAAGTCGAGGCCCCGCATCTCGATCACAGGTTGGTTCACGGTTGGCCTCCGTACGACGCAGCGATGCTCTCCGCCATCCGCTCGAGATTGGCCAGGTGGTCGGCCGCCAGCGGATCGAGCTCCACGAGTTCACAGCCGGATGCCTCCGCCACCGATTGTGCCGCGCGATCGGCGATCTGGGGCTGGACGAAGATGGCCCTCGTGTGGGACGCGTGAACCCGCTCCACAAGATCGGCGAGCTGGCGCGGCGACGGCTGCTTGCCGTCAACCTCCACCGCCACCTGCCGCAGGCCGTAGCGGCGGGCGAGGTAGCCGAAGGACGGGTGAAAGACGAAGAGCTCGCGGCCGCTGTATGGCCTCAGAATGCCGTCCATCCGTCGTTCGGCCGCGTTGACGTCATGCAGGTAGTCCTCCAAATTTCGGTCAAAATCGGCACAGTGGATCGGTTCGATCTCGCAGAGCTGGTTGCGAACTATGGCCGCCTGCACCTTCACCAGTTCCGGATCGAGCCAGATATGGGGGTCGGGACGGCCGGCATCACCGTGACCGTGGCTGTCGCCCATGGGTATCCGATCGATGTCTTCGAAGACGCCGGCAATGGGGATGTCCAAGTTCATTTTCTTGAGTTTGGGGAGCAACGACTCCTCGAAGGGAACCCCCATGGCGAGGTAGAGGTCGGCCTGCCATAAGGCCGCCAGTTGTTTGGGAGTCGGCTCGTAGGTTGCCGGCGAGTCACCCGGTTGGACCAGGGGATGAACCGCCACGCGGTCGCCACCGATGCGTTCCACCATCTCCACCTGGGGCAGAATGCTGACCCAGACCTCGATGTGATCCGGGGCGCTGTGCGCCGGCGTAACGCCGAGGACCAACCCGAGAAACATGCTGGCGCCGGTTGCCACGAGGTGTGTCTTCATCAACTCCTCAGACCTTGCAGACCATCCGGCGTTCCTGGCAGTCGTCGCAGGTCTCCACCGAGTGGTTCGAGGAGAACTCCGCCCAGTGCTTTCGCTGTCGTGGGTTGAGTACCCCGGTGCCCCGACACAGCGGACAGGTGCCGTCGAGTGCGGCGAGGATCGCGGCCCGGATGAACTCGGATCGATTGGTGATGCCCTCCATGGCATCAACCAACGCGTCGTCCGCCTTGAAGGTGATGATCTGGTGTTTTGTGTCCATTGGACTCCTGGTGTTACAGGGTAATACCATCGTGGCCAGCGGTCAACCTGGTGTCCGTCGGGCCCGGACAAATATCCGAACCCAAGTGGCGAGAACCAAAAATTGCGGTGTGCGTTTCACGAACCATGATGAACAACGGCAACTCTCGCATCACGACGGTCATGGTGCTGGTCCTGGGTCTGCTACTGGCCGCCGCTTTGGCCGCAGCCGGGGATAGCAAGAACTCGATCAAGATCTCAACCGATGGGGATGGCGACGAGCTCTTGGTGGTCGTCTCCGAGGTGCTCGCACGATCCGTCGTTGAAGGCCTTGTGGGCTCCGAGCTGCATTGTGAGGGAACCGACGATTCGCAGTTCCACGACCTGCTCCAGACCCTCGACCGGGGCGGCCGGGGAGCTCGAACCTCGCTGACGACCGACGACTCGGTGATCCGGGCCCGTCGTCGATCGCGTTCCGTCACCTTCGACATTCGTGATTTGGACGACGACGGCAGGGTCGAGGTCGTCATGCCGTGGGCTGTGGCCGAGTGTCTACTCGGCCGGACCGTCGTCATTGACGACTCCATGGGCAAGATCAAGGTCAAGGTTAAGGGTGAGAACGGCGGCACATTCGAGTTCAAGGTGGATTAACCACCGGTCGTCATGCTGTGCTGCTGTCGACCCTCTGATCCGACTCCAGCGACCGCCCGCGATCGAGCCGCATGGCGCGCTTTCGTACGGTGGCCAGCACGGCCTCCTTGGTGGCGGGCAGGAGACCCACCATGTGCAGGAAGTTCTCCTTGCCGAGCACCGCGAACTGGCAGTCGGACAGGGTTCGCACCGTGGCGTTACGGGGCCGGTCGCCCAGCAGAGCCATCTCGCCGAAGTAATCCCCGGGACCGAGGCTGGCCACCACTTCGTTGCTTGCGCCGTCAATCACCTCGACCCGGCCGTGACGGATGAAGTAGGCGCAGTCACCAGGGTCACCCTGCCCGAAGATGATCTCGTCGGAACCCCGATGTTCGATGGCGAACAGTCGGTGGGCCTGGCGGAATTCGCGGATGGTGGTGCCGGCAACGATGATGGTGGCGATCATCACCATCGCTGGAGCCGCCACCGAGAACACAAACAGAGTGCCGCCGGTGGTGTTCCACACAAAGACCAGGCAGAGCAGCAGGGCGGCCGCCGAAAGGCACAGCGCGGCGACCTCGAGCCGGTGGACCGTGCGTTCTTCGTGCGAGCGAGCCCGACCGGTGACGCTCAATACTTCGCGGGTGGCCATCAGGTCACCTCGTGACCGGGTTCGTGGCACTCCATGCACGAGAAGCGGTCGCCGAAGAGGTCGTCTTTCATGGTGTCGGCGGTGTGCGCGGGTTCCGCCAACCATTTCCGTGAGCGGGCGTGGCACTTGAGGCAATCGGCGTTTGGATAGGGCCGCCACATGGTTGCCGGGTGCTCGAAGGAGTTGGTGTAGTAGCGCAGCACCTGGCCGACACCGTGGATCTTGGCCTCCATCGTGCCGAAGAGCCCGTAGGAGGTGTGGCACTGGTAGCACTGGTGGTTCGGAATGTACTGATTGACATAGTGGATCGCCGCCAACCCAGCTCCTTTGGAGTACTTCATGTCGGTGACGAAGTCGCCCATGGCGCGGTGGCACGAGCCGCAGAACTCGACGTTCTCGGCCCTCGCGAAGACCAGAAGCATGCCGGTGCCCACCGCAAACGACGGCAGGAGCACCACCCCGGAGAGCAGGAGGGCCTTGCCCGTGGGTCCTGTGAGTCGTCCCTTGGAGGCTCTGAAAAGGGTGTAGCAGATGACCCCTAAAGTGAAGAGGGCCACTCCTGCCAGGATGCGTCCGGCCCAGACCTCCACCGGGTCGTACTGGAAGTTCGCCGCCACACCGGCTTCGCCCGCGACCGCGGACCCCGCGACCGAGACCAGAGCTGCGGCGGCTCCGGCGGTTGTGTGACTCGTCGCTCCATCCATGCCCGCGATCCTCCGATCGATCTCAGAATGCATCATTCGTCAAGAGAATTCGTCGCGTTTGCCTTGAGAAGAGCTGAGTCATTATCAACCCGATTCGAAGATTGATCAAGCGTGGACTGGAACCGGGCAACAGACCGGTCTCCTCCTCCTCCTCGCATCTCACCAGCAGGCGTTCCACGAGATTCCTGAGTTCCTCGTCGTCGCCGCAGCGCGTGGCGATCAGCGCTCGGCGCTCGCCGGTGGGAGCGTCCCGGCCGGGGCATCGCTGTCCCGAGGTGTCCTGGATCACCCACCTCGTCCCCTCATTGAAGATTGTTCTCAATATGGGCTTGCACATTACGTGAACAGGCACAATATTGAGACATAGAAGAACGTCTAGGGGGAACGCATGACACTGCGCCTTCAGGTGAAGTTCGGCCTGTGGTTTGTCGCTTGGTTCCTGATCGGCTCGCTGTCAGCCACCGCCTTTGCTCTCGACACCTTTGACCCCTTTTGCGAACCGGAGGACGCTGCAGGAAGTCCGGAGGCCATTTGGCTCATTGACGACTTCGAGGATGGCAATCTGGATGGCTGGGGGCACGCAGGAGGACCGTGTATCCTCGCTCTCATCCACGGATCAAACGGCGGCGCCGAAGGTGATTGGTGTTCCGAGGTCATCAACAACTGCGGCGGCCATTACCTGGGACCATACATCAACCTGCAGGGTTTCCAGGCGGAGTCATTCACGATCTGGGTTCGAGCACTCAACGTGGATCGGCACAACAGCTACATCGTTCTTGATGATGACCAGATTGCAGTGAACGGCGCCGTGGTCTTCTTCTATGGAACCAACCAGGGGAACTTCGCGGCCACCGACCACAACGGCTACAACTACGACTGCGGCACGCGGTACGCCAACGACTGGCACGAGATTCGGTTCGACATCGACTGGGACCTCCACACGTTCGATGTCTATGCGGACAATGCACTCCGCCAGACGGACATCCCTTTTCCCGTGTCCGCCGACACCCTGAACTGGCTGTACATCTACAACCTGAGTAACGGAGGTGTCTGATACGACTACATCCTCGCCTCGACGCCTCCGCCGACCCCGCCGCTCTTCGTCGACGGCTTCGAAACCGGCGACTGGTCGCTGTGGTCCACCGCGGTTCCCTGAGAAGGACTCCGCCTCACAATTGACACGCCCCCGCCCATTTGCTACAACTCTCGTTCCCCTGTGGGGCCGTAGCTCAGTTGGGAGAGCGCCTGAATGGCATTCAGGAGGTCGTCGGTTCGATCCCGATCGGCTCCACCAGGCTTCGTTCTCAGCCCACAGGGATGAGAACGAAGCCTGCCACGGCGTAGCCGTAGGCGAAGCCGGGCATGGTCGTTGAAGTCAGTGTGGGGCTGAGAACTACGCCCGGGCAAGCCAGTCCGTGGCACGCAGTTTCGAACGAAGCCTGTCCCGGCGTAGCCGTAGGCGACTTGTCCCGGCGTAACCCGTTAGGGCGGGGCCGGAAGCCGCGCCCGGGCAAGCCAGCCCATTGCACGCAGTTTCGAACGAAGCCTGTCCCGGCGTAGCCGTAGGCGAAGCCGGACCCGGGCAAGCCTGTCCACGCACCTCTCTGGAGGTCCCCCCATGCGTGGATTTCACTATGTCTACATCCTGGTGAGTACATCCGATCCTGCTCGTCATTACACGGGATTGACCGACGATCTTGGCGCTCGGCTCAAGGCACACAATGCCGGTCAGGTGCCGCACACAGCCAAACACCGACCCTGGCACATCGAAGTTGCCATCGCGTTCAGTAACCGGGAACGAGCGAGAGCCTTCGAAACCTACCTCAAGTCCCACTCCGGCCGCGCCTTCGCCTCGAAACACTTCTGACATCCGCCGCGGTGCGGTCACACTTCGCTACTGCCACGACAGCAAGCCCGTAGTGGACTGGCTGTGGATTGACCGGACACCCTGTTAGTTCGGAGGCAACCGCGCATGGTGGAGATGTCCGGGCTGTGGTCGTCGCTGCGCGATCCTTTATGGCCGGGGCCGATTTCGGTGCCGTCTGTGCCACGAGCTGGCCTACGCGAGCACCCGGCTGCCGGAATATGAGCGTCTCTTGATAAGGGCGCAAAACCTCCACCAACGCCTTGGCGGGTCGGGAAAAATCTTAGAGGTTTTGCCCTCTAAGAAGCCCAGCCGGATGAGAACAGACACCCACAATCGGCTCCTGGAGTCGTTCCACGACGATCTGATGCGCGCCCTCGCTATCTGTGGGCTGAACTGAAACGCCTAGCCCTCCTCTGAAAGTGCCATCGGCGACACCTCGGCGTGGTCGGCGGTGGGGTCGTAGCCAAGCTCAATCGACCCAGACTCGACGGTCACATTTTCCAGTCGCGTGATACTAGGTACTCAGAGCTGATAGTGTGGTGTGGCCAATCAAGTCAAAGAGATACAAATCAACCGTATTGGACCGCAGCGAGGCGTGATGGTCCCCCGCAGCGAATGAGAGGGACAGACGATGAGATTCCTGAGACGGGTGTTTGTGGGTATATTGGCTGCTCAGGGCCTATTTGCTGGGCCAGCGTGGGCGCAGTACGGAAACGCACTGGATTTTTTGGGGGACGATGACTACGTCGCACTGCCAAACGAATCTGACTTCGACTTCACCTCCACCATGACTGTGGAGGCCTGGATTTGGGTGCGCACATTTGATACTTCGTACCAGGCCATCGTCACCAAGGGTGATTATTCGTGGCGTATACAGCGCAGCTCTAATCAAGACACGATCGAGTTCTCCTGCGACACCCCTTCCGGTAACCTCCACCTCTATGGGGCCATCGGCGTAAATGACGGGAATTGGCACCACGTCGCCGGGGTATTCGACAACGTCGGCGGGACGATAAAGCTCTATGTTGACGGAGTCCTGGACCAGTCGGACATTGCCTCTGGCACCATCTCCGACACATCGGATCCCGTATTCATCGGGAGCAACTCATCATTCCCCCCGCTGACTACGTATGGAATGGGCGAATAGACGAAGTCCGGATCTGGAGTGTCGCTCGCAGCCAGGCTGACATTATCGCCACGATGTGGACGAGCCTGACGGGGACGAGGCAGGCTTGGTTGCCTACTACCAGTTTGACGAAGGGGTGGCAGGAGGAGATAACTCGAATCCGCCGGTCGACACGCTTCCCGATCTGACCGCTAACGGGAACGATGGAGTTCTGCACAACTTTGCCCTCACTGGTGACACATCGAACTGGGTACCGGTACAAAGGGCCCCGCCCCCCCCCGCGCCTCGCCGTGCCACGGGAAGACGAATCCCTTCTTGAAAGGCAGGACCTTTTGCTGTCGGCTGGTGCGAGATAAGGCTCTTCCCCACCGACTTCGCCCTGCCGGCGGTGATCGAATCGGGACTCTTCACCGACTCCTTCGAATCCGGCGACACCACGGCGTGGTCGGCGGCGGTGCCGTAGCCGACGACAGACTGACACTCACGACGCGAACGGGCGGTCCTGCGGGGCCGCCTTTTCTTGACCGATTGCACATCACCACACAAAATTGAAGTCCGTGTCACCTATTCGTTAATTCTTGCGAAAGGCGTTGACCTGATGTGCCTAAATCGGTCCACACGAAGTCACGTATTTGTCGCCAAGGTCGGCTGGCTGATGGCGTTGATCATCGTCTTCGGCATGCCTGTGCTTGCTGGTGACAACGGAGTATCGCGAAACACGTCCGGGCACTGCGCACCCGAATGAACTCCTGATTACAGACGTCCACAATGCGAGCATGGGAGGGCAACATCAGCGATATTCGAGTATCGAGACGGCGCATACTATGAGGTGTGGTCTATCGATGATCCGGAGGCGCGATTATGGACCACCGGGAGGGGAGAGCCGGGCGACCTCACCGGGAGACGGACTGCCAGAGTTCGCATTGCTCAGCGGCAGACTGCTGCTGCGTGTGGGTCTTGAAGTCTGGAGGTTTGGACCCTGGATGTGGCGCCATGAGTGGTACGTCTTGTGGTCACAGACGCCCGTGCTACCCAACTTTTCGCTGTCGGCGACATCCTTGACGTAGATAACGACGGCGTGAACGAACTCCTCGTCACCGACCGGTGCTGCGGCCAACTGGAGCTGTACTCATTTAACGGTGACCGGCTTTGAGGTCGAGGCAATGGTTCGTGAATGCGCCCCGCTCGACGCCAAATTTCACCGCCACTGCTGGCGACCTCAATGGTGAACGGCACGCCGGAGATCCTGTTCCAATGTGAATCATCCAGAAAATCTCATTATCCAAGAGCACGACGATGGCTCGTATCCAATCGTCGGCAACGTCCCGCGTGCCGCTTGATCTCGGTGGACTGCAGCAATGATTGTGGATGACATGGAGACGGGTGATGTGAACGGAGACGGCCGGCCGACGCGGTCTTCTGCGGGAACTCCGGGCAAGCTCATGTTTTGACCTTATGACGCGGACGTTCAGGACTACGTTTTGGAGTTCGTCTTCTCCGCCGCCGGTGGGTGAAGATTCTTTTCTCAAACTTGCAGTGTTGGAGACGTTACGAACGACGGGCAGGCGGACATTTTGGTCGTTAACGTGAAGGCGCAAAGGTATATAGCTACAACGGCAACGCGTACTACGAGGTCTGGGTTGGTGCGCCAGATCACGGTGACCATCCGCCAGTCGCGGGATGCGTTTATCGGTGATTCCGACAACGACGGTTTCATTGAGTTCTTCTATAGTCGACCATGTTTGCGATGATATCTGGCTGTATGAAAACGATATGGCGGGGCTAGTTCATTTTTCAAACACGTTGACGTTTGGACCGAATGATGTATAGCGGCACCATCATTGTCGGGGACCTGAATCCTTCAATCATCTTCGCTCCGGCTTCGAAAACGGCGATACCACAGCGTGGTCGGCGGCGGTGCCGTAGCTCGTTCTTGACCTTGATCGAAGGGCAAGAAGAGGGAAAACGGGGCGACTGACGCTCAAAAGTGACTGATAAGGTGAGACTTAACCCTAGGTCGCCTGATAACTGATCTGTCGACCCTCCGCGCCCGACAGCACTGCAGACCTTGGGAGAAGCGCAGCGTCAGCTGCCACACGAACGGTTAGGTTCGCGACGCAGAGCGGCAGGTGCTGGACGACGAAGGCTGGACCAACGCCCCGAAGGCGTGAGGGCTACGGCACCGCGATTGACCACTCCGAAAAAATTCGAAATTCGTGCCAGGTATCACAATCTGACGATCTTTGATGGGCTGGCCCACCAGAGGTGACCGCGATGCCGCGAAAGCCGAGAGTGTTCATCGAAGGCGGGACCTACCACGTGTACTGCCGCGCCTCTCGCGGCGAGGCGGTCTTCGAGGACGAGGCGGCGCGGCGTTCACAGACATTCTGCGGAGAGTCAAGGAGCGGGACGGCCTGGTCGTCTTCGCATGGGTCGTGATGCCCAACCACGATCACGTCGCGCTGCGAACGGGCGAGGTTCCCATGTGGCGCAGCATGGCTTCGCTTCAGGGGCTGACGACCAAGGGGTTCAATCGCCGGCACCGGGTGTATGGCCCGCTCTGGCAAGGCAGGTACACGGCACGCAACGTGGAGGATGAGAGGTACCTCCACCAGCTGCTGGGCTATATCCATCTGAACCCGGTCAGCGCCGGTCTCGTGGATGATCCGGGACAGTATCCGTAGAGCGGGCACCGTGAGGTCATCGGCGGGCATGATCGGGCGCTGGTCGATATGGATGAAGTGCTGATGATGTTCGGCAAGAGTCGAAGGGCGGCGCGCAGGGCATACGTGAGGAGCCTGAACACGACGGGTACCGCCGCCTGGGTCGGCGAGCAGCCGGACAAGCCGCCGTGGTGACGAGTGGTTCAGGACGAGCCGGTGTCACCTGGGAAAGGTGGGCTTGTACGTCGATTACCTTGGGCGCAGCACCGCTCCCTTCGGCGTGGTCGACCCGAGCCGGGTCGTCCTCCCCATCGACAATTGTGGAAATGTGAACGTGGCACTGGTGCTATTGTGCCCAACCCGGCGCGGCAGAAAGGACCTCATCGGCTCTCACCCAGTAGACGTCGGCGTTGTCGGCCATCGCCGGGCCCTCGAAAAATCCGTGGAGCCAGGATGCGGCCGGGTTCGAGCCGTCTCGCTGCTGGTGGCTCACAAAGAACACCACATCTCCGTCAGGCGAGATTCCGACGAACTTGGGTTGTCTTTCGTCAAGCACCGGAATCGGCAACCCCGCGCTCCATCCTCCGGCCCCATCGGGAAGGCTCAGGACGACGGACGGCTCGCCGTCAATGAAAAGGGTGTACAGAATGAAACGCAGCTCGGGATCAGCGAAGGGACCGACCTCCGTCGCGGCAGTGTTGATGTCACCTTTCAGCGGTTGGAATCCGGGGTACTGCCCATCGACCGATGGCACGACATAGATGTCCATACCTCCAACTCCACCGGGGGCGGACATGGCGACATACAACGAACCGTCGGCCGCAACGGACAACCCTCCGTTGACGTTGAACGAGTTGATCGGTGAGTCGAGAAGCTCCGGCTCGCTCCAACCGTTTTCTTTGCGCTCGCTGACCCACAGCCTCGAGTTCCCATTCGATCCGGGATCTTCATTGGACGGTCGTTTCGAGCCGAAAAAGAGCCGATCGCCATCTGCGGAGAATGCGGCTCCACCATCCATCGAGGTGCCGGAGAATGGAAGGGCCTCGGGGATAGACCAGCAACCCGACCCGTCCATGCGGCTGATGAATAACACGCCGCGGTTCTCTCCATCCATCTTCCCGACAATCCTCAGAATAACCTCACAACCGTCCGGGCTGAATACAGGAATCCAGTCGTCATGATGCTGAGTGGAAACCACTCCCGGAGCGAAGATGACCGGGGTGAGTCCCGGGCCACCGAGCCCGAAGTACGGACCATGCGCTATGCACTCGGGCTCCGCGGCCTGGCCATATCCCCAACAAGGACACAACAGCACGAGCACGATCCAACGAATCGCCACGAGTCCTTTTCTCATGATTCCCCCAGCTGAAAACGGACCGGTCCGAGCCACAACCGATCCTCTGTGGTGTACGGGCCCGGTCTGCCGCGGTTTTCGAGAAACCAGATGGGTGAGGTGGGTGCCAGGTCCGTCGTCCAGTAGTTATGGCAGGTTGAGGCGAGGAGGGGACGACGCCTGATGATCGTTTTCCTGCAACATAGCCGCGTTGACTCGCCTCGATGGGCATGATGGGTGGCACCCATCCGCCGGCGGGCCCGAATTCTCTGAATGATCAGGGAACTTTGCAGCCGTCAGGCCCTACTGGTCGCGATCGTTGTAGGTCGGAAAGTCGGTGTAGCCTTTGGCGCCATCGCCGCCCGAGTACCAAGTGCTCATATCGAAGTCTTCGTTGAGGGGCCAGCCGTTTGCGAAGCGGGCCGGAAGGTCGGGGTTGTTGATGAACGGTCGGCCGAAGGCAATCAGATCGGCAGCGCCTCGACCGACCGCCGCCTCGGCGGTCTCGAAATCGTAACCGCAACTGCCGATAAGGGTTCCGTGGTAGACCTCGCGGGCGTGTTCGAGAGTGACCGGCTCACCGAGTTCATGGAACCCGAATGCCAGTCCGTCAACCAGATGGAGGTAGGCCAGGCCCATGGCCTGCAACTGTCTTGCCGTGTAAGTGAAGGTCTCGCGATAGTCCGGTGAGCCCATGTCGTTGAATGACCCGTTGGGGGAGAGGCGCACGCCCACCCGGTCCGACGACCAGGCGTTGCTCGCCGCTTCGAGGACCTCTCCGAGGAGCCGAAAACGCTTCTCGAGACTGCCTCCGTAGCGGTCGGTGCGCCGATTGGTCTTGGACTCGAGGAACTGGTTGAGCAGGTAGCCGTTGGCGGCGTGGACCTCCACGCCGTCGAATCCTGCGGCTCGTGCGAGGTCGGTAGCTCGCCCGAAGTCGGCGACGATGGCGGGGATCTCATCGGTCTCCAGGGCCCTGGGTGTCTCGTAGGGCTTCGGGCCGTCGGGCGTGTGAACGTGATCCCCTTTGAGCTTGACCGCTGAGGGGGCCACCGCCGGCTGACCGCCGTGAAACGCGCTGTGTGACGCCCGGCCGCAGTGCCAGAGCTGTAGGAAGATCGGCGTGCCCGTCGCGTGAACGGCGTCGGTCACCAGCTTCCAGCCCTCGGCCTGGGCCTCGGTGTAGATCCCGGGCGAGTCGACCCAACCGATGCCCTGCTCGGAGACGACCGTCGCCTCGGTGATCAGGAGTCCGGCCCCGGCGCGTTGGACGTAGTACTCCGCCATGAGGTCGTTGGGGACCCTGCCTTCCCCTGCCCTCGCGCGGGTCATGGAGCGAGCACGATGTGATTTTTGAGGGTCAGGCCGCTGATTTCGAACGGGGTGAAGATCCGCTTTTGAGTCATGGTGTCTCCAGGTCGTGTATTGGCCGCGAGCAATGACAGTTGTTGATCATGGCATGCGGGTCAGCCATGGCAACAAACCATTGAGATGATGCTATTCCTCGCGAACATGTTCAGAGTGTTCGGGTTGTCCGGTCTTCGGCTGGGACGCAGGCGCAACCACCTCCCTGCCCCCCCCACCTCGGCCGCAGCCGTGGGCCCCAACCACTATCACGTCGCGCTGCGAACGGGCGAGGTTCCCATGTGGCGCAGCATGGCTTCGCTTCAGGGGCTGACGACCAAGGGGTTCAACCGCCGGCACCGGGTGTATGGCCCGCTCTGGCAAGGCAGGTACACGGCACGCATCGTGGAGGATGAGAGGTACCTCCACCAGCTGCTGGGCTATATCCATCTGAACCCGGTCAGCGCCGGTCTCGTGGATGATCCGGGACAGTATCCGTAGAGCGGGCACCGTGAGGTCATCGGCGGGCATGATCGGGCGCTGGTCGATATGGATGAAGTGCTGATGATGTTCGGCAAGAGTCGAAGGGCGGCGCGCAGGGCATACGTGAAGAGCTTGAACACGACGGGTACCGCCGCCTGGGTCGGCGAGGAGCCGGACAAACCGCCGTGGTGACGAGTGGTTCAGGACGAGCCGGTGTCACCTGGGAAAGGTGGGCTTGTACGTCGATTACCTTGGGCGCAGCACCGCTCCCTTCGGCGTGGTCGACCCGAGCCGGGTCGTCCTCCCCATCGACAATTGTGGAAATGTGAACGTGGCACCGCTCAAGGATTTCCTTGTCAATGAAAAACATTCTCAATTTTCTGCCTTGTACTGCCACGGCCCGCTGGGCTACAATCAACCACGATCTCAACAATGTTTCGTGCGGCAACGTCTCATGTGATTTCGGGCGGTAAAAAATATCCGTCGTTCCTGCAGCGTACGGGTATTTCTGGACATCCGACGACGACCGGGCAATTTGTGATTTTTTTGCACAAGAGGGGGATCAGCAATGAGGCTTTCAGTCATTTCATTCATCTTCTGCAGTGTTGTGATGGGCTTCGCCATGGTCGGATTCGGGGACGATGTGACCCTGATTTCGGTTGGCGCCGTTCAGCCATCAACGGAGCATCACTACCCAGTTTTTGGCGCGACGGACATATTGTCGATCAATGCATTCGCCTTCGAGGCATGGTCCCAGACCGCAAACACCGCCCTTTCGGTGACCGGAGCACAGCGATATTGCGACGGGGCATCGTGTTTTCTCGAGGCACCGGTGGAACTTCCCGACGGGACAATCGTCTCGCGCATCGAGTTGGACGCCGTCGATGAAGCCCCATCATCCTCTGTCACTGCGGATTTTCTGCGCTGCCCGATTGGGCAATCGGGATGCACCGGGTTGGGAAGCGTCTCCACAACCGGCACACCCGGCAGCACCCAGGTCGGCATCGACCTTACGGTTCCCGAAATCATCGACAACCAGGCCAACTCATATGTTGTCCAGGTTCTTTTGGGAAACAGCTCCAGCACACGCCTCAACTCTGCCCGGCTGGTGTTCGAACCTCCAGTATCACCCATACCCGTGCAGTCCATGTCTATCAATTCGTACGCCTTCGAACCCTTTGGCATCGGCGGACGGTCCGCCCTCGAAACCGATGGGGTTCGAAGGTACTGCGTCGGGTTTTCATGTACGGTCGTGGCACCGGTGGATCTTCCGTCGGGAACCGTCGTGACGCGGCTCGAAATGGATGGGTACGACGTAGGTGGCGGATCCGTGATCGTGGATTTTGGAAGGTGCCCAATCTTTAGCGACTCCTGCGAGCCTCTTGGAACTTTGACGACCACCGGAACGCCCGGAATAACCGTGGTGGGAATCGACCTCCCGACTCCCGAAACCATCAACAACCACTCGTATTTTTACTTTCTGCAAGCCAGTCTCGGAAACTCGGCCGACACCAGGCTCGCCAGCGCTCGGCTGAGGATCGAGCCCCCCGCGACTCCGGTCCTAAGTGAGCGTTTTTCCATGAGCGCCTTCGCCCATGAACCGTGGAGCTCCGACGGCCGGACCGTGCTCGACGCGACGGGCCCGATGAGGTTCTGCAACGGCCAAGCATGCGCCCCCATCGGACCGGTGGAGCTCCCATCGGGCGCGTGGGTCACCCGAATCGAGATGACCGCCTTCGATTTCGCAAGCGAAGATGTGTGGGCGATGTTTGCGCGGTGTCCCGTGGGAGGAACTTTGTGTAACTCCGTGCAAGTCGTTTCAACCTCTGGAATGCCTGGTTTCACGCAGGTTGGGATGGACCTCCCGGTGCCTGAGTTGATCGATAAC
>CAWCOD010000008.1:0-89009 GCA_963797055.1 uncultured Holophagae bacterium | reverse complement strand
CGCCCAATTTGGAGTCGGAGGAGATTCCAGATAGACCTCCAGACGGTGACCGCAGAGCAGAGGATGGGAATGACGATTCGCTCGTACTTGCCTTTCTCCGAATGAACCATCATATTGTGAGACAACGCATCACAACACGACTCATTTGGAATGGGAGGGGCCCATGACGACTCACGGATGTTCCAGGTCAATTCATATATTCACTGTGGCCGTTGTTGCCATCTGGTTGTGCGGAACCGGTACTCTGTTCGCACAGAGCCCTCGTCGGGTCTTCGTGACTTCGGTGGAGGGGACTGCCGATCTGTCCACCTGGCCGGACTCCGGCGGGATGGGGGGGCTGGCCGGGGCCGACGCCGTGTGCCGGGCTCGGGCCCAGGCCGCAGCCCTCGGGAACCCGGCCGGTTTCGTGGCATGGATGTCGGACTCGTCCAACGACGCCTACTGCAGAATCCACGGCCTGTCCGGGCTCAAATCGGCCAACTGCGGGCAGCCCACGCTGCCGGTGGCGGCCGGGCCGTGGGTACGGATCGACCACTTCCCCTTCTCCGGCACCATCGACCGACTGTTGGAACCACATCAGGAGGTGCTGTCGGCGATCTGGTTCGACGAGTTCGGGGGGGTGGCGCCCCGCAGTTATTTCACCGCCACTGAGGGGGATGGCGAGCTTTCGGATCAAACGCCGGTTACGTGCTCGGATTGGAATGCTGCGCCGTCGGAATCGGTGGTCGTGGGGGATCCCTGGCGGACCTCCCAGAGCTGGACCTATTCGGGCACCGGAACGTGTTTCCAAGAACGCCCCTTGCTGTGCATGGAGATGGGCCCATCGACCTCGCTGCCGCCCTATCAGAGCGGTGGCGCCGTGGCCTTTGTCACCAGTGCTGACGGGACCGGCGATCTGAGCTCCTGGCCCGAGGCCGGCGGCGCCACCGGGATCGCGGCGGGCGACGCCATCTGCCGCACTCTGGCGGCCAACGCCGGTCTCGACGAGCCGATGTCGTTCAAGGCCTGGCTGTCGGACAGCACGTCAGACGCTGTGAATCGCCTGTCCTACAACGGGCCGTGGATCCGGCTCGACGGGGTCAAGATTGCCGACAACAAGGCCGACCTCACCAACGGCGACCTGTGGACCTCCATCGCCATCGACGAGAACGGAGTCTACTGGCACAACCATCGTGGCTGGACCGGCACCTCGAGCTCCGGAGTGAACAGCGGGTTCCACTGCATCAATTGGACCAACGGCAGCGACAGCCAACAAGGAACCGAGTCCTACATCAACGCCGCCGACGAGCGCTGGACCGACGTTGCCCCACGCGACTGCGACAATTGGTGGTACCACCTCTACTGCTTCTCCGAGGTGCCCACATACATCTTCATGGACGAGTTCGAGTCGGGAAACACAGCAGGTTGGCCTGCGATCATACCGGTTCCGTGATTCAATCCCCGCGCACCGGAGACGAACTCGACCAACGCAATCCCCGGGGGTCGGCTGTCAGACGGCATCAGACGCGGTGAACCGCCTGTTTGGAGATGGGTCGTGGTTTCGGCCAGACGAGCTCAGGGTTGGACCGCCGACCAGTTCGAAAAATCTCCGGACTCGAAGTCGTCGATGAAGATGACGTCGAGGGGCCACTCGGTTATGGGCAGGACGGCGTCGGCGATGGTGACGTTGCGGTCCGCGTCCATGGCGCCCATGCGGATCCTGACGGCGTCGTACTGGAGGACCGCCGCGGTCGGAACTCCCTCGGTGGAGAACACGCCGTCACCAAAGACCGAGTCTGGATAGAAACCGTCGTCGTGGGCCGGGAACGGGAAGTACATCGGGAGGAAATTGGTGTTGCCCACGTGCTTGCCATCCATGAGTTCGTCGGTGGAGGTCGCCACGACATCCCCTTGTCCCTGGGGGTCGGAGACCGCGGAGGTCAGGATCACACGGGCGTTGGGGTCGTTATTCAGCATGTACGGCGGGTCAAAGACGATGTCGTGGATGATGGGCGCCGGAGACACCGGGGCGGATGGTTGCAGGTCCCCCACGTAGAGGCTTAAGAGATCATGGCGGAAGCACACTCGCGATCCGTCGTCGCTCACCACCGGGTCCCAGGTGGCGGCGATGGCGATCTGAGTGACGTTCCAGGCCGGGAAGAGATCCAGGCCGCCGCTGCCGTCGGTCTGCGTGAATCGGCCCCCTCGGGCTTCGGTGTCGTAATAGAACAACCAGTCGCCCGTGAAGGTCATGGTGTTGCCGCCGATGTTGAACCCGTATGGCTCGATCCCGGTGAGATCGCTGCCGTCGGGATCCACCGAGAACCAACCGGTTCCGTTGGAGAAGACAATGGTTGAGCCATCTCCGCTGACCGCCGGATAATCCTCGATGGCGTTGTCCAGGGTGAGTTGGCACTGATCGCCGACCCCGCAGTCCTGACCATCCGCCTTGGCGAAGACATCCGAAATGGTCACTAGTCCTTCGGGCTGTGGTTCGATGTACCCCATCAGAATGAAGGCCACCAAGTCACCGTCGTCCGAAATGTCGAAGGACGCCACCGCCCAGCCCGGCAGACCGCCGTTGCGGAGCACCATCTGATCGTCCACCACAAGTGACGGAGCACCACCGCCGCGGTGGACCCGCCAGATGTCGTCCCGGTCTTCGTGAAAGTAGACGTACTCGCCATCCCAGGTCGTACGGACGAGGGGGCGGGCGACGTTGGGAGTCACATCGGGCCAGTCATTCATGTCGAGGATCTCTATCAACGCACCGCTCTCCACCTTGTAGATGCGGTGCTGCCACCAGGGCGTCACAAAGAAACCGCGGCTGCCGTCGCGGCTCAGCGCGAGATCCGCCGGCCAGATCTGCTCCGACGCGTTGTCGGGATTCGCCGGCAGAAGAAAGTCCTCGAGATTCGAGCCGTTGGCATCCACCCTGTAGATCCGCTTTTCGTTGGTGTCGGAACGGCGACCATAGAACATCACCGTCGATCCGTCTCCGCTCATCGTTGCGTCCTCGATCACGAGATCGATTCCGGCGCCGAAGAAGTCATCGCCATCCACGATCTTGATGTAACTGGCCCTGAACTCGATATCGGCTTCAACGGACTGGGCCAGTGCGGGAGTCGTCCCGAGACCGGCAGCAACCACGGCACCTACGAGAACAGAAAACGGGACGATTCGACCAACAGGCATAACACCTCCTCGGATCAACCCCGGACGATTCGCCCAAGGATCTCTTGCTCAATTTCTCAAACAATTGCTCTGTTCATGTTGGGTTCTCTCAATCAATATAGGATCTCGAACCCGCAACCGCAAGCCGGATGTGGTCACAGTCACCGGCCTCGAGTCCCACACACACCGTCGCACCTGCCCAGCACTGCGGCGATTCCACTTTCTTGGCATTCCCTTTCCCGACACACGAAAGGAGGCGATGGGTTATCATGCCGATCGACACGCAACGGGTCCCCGTTGACCCACTTGGAGGTTGATCATGCGAACCAGGATTCTCCTGATTGTTTTGGGAAGCGCCGTGGTTATGTTTGGGTGCGGCGGCGGGTCAGCGCCCCCGGAGGCAGTGGACGAGGTCGAGGTCATCGAGATCACCCAAGAGGTAACGCCTGAACGTCACGACGTGGTTTACGTGTGCAACTGCGGCAACGACTGCGACTGCGGCACCATGGCCGTGGCGCCGGGGACCTGCTCATGCGGAACCGAGCTGGTGCAGGCACACCTCGTCAAGGTCGAGGAGAACGAGGCCTTGCTGTGTACGTGCGGCGGAGACTGCGATTGCACCATCGACGCCGAGGACGAGTCGAAGTGTAGTTGTGGGAAAGACATCCGCAGGGTCAGCTTCGACGGCACCGGCCTTCATTACTGCAAGTGCGGCGGCTCGTGCACCTGCAACTTCGTGGCGACGGCACCCGGTAAATGCAGTTGCGGGATGGAGCTCACCGCCAGCAGCTGAAGCCGGCCTCAGCTCACCACGGACCGCAGTCGACGAGCCTCATCGAGCATCTCGCGAGCGGCAGCCAACGTTTCGTCGCCAACCACCGGTGCGCAACCCAGGTCGTCTGGATCACCCAGACCTGCGTCGCGCTGGCCCCGCATCCGCTCCATGACCAGATCGCGGATATCCGCAGCGTTGTCAACTCCCCGAAAGTAACCCACGTGCATGTTGGCCGAGTCCGAACCGCCATCGTCCGAGGATCCCGGCTTCTCTCCGCCGCCGGCGGTCCGAACCTTCAGGTCGGCGATTCCGAACAGACGTTGGACCGGGCCCTGGCGGATGGTGAGGTTCTGGATGTTGGCGTAGGTCATGGTCTGCTCGCGAACCCGCAGCAGACCCTCACGGATCCGCAGGCTGGTGTCGGTCACCATGTACCAGCGATAGCGATAGTCCAGGCCGATCATCAAGAATGTCATCGGCAACTGGATGATGAAGACCGCGATGCCGACGGTCTCCACCAGCCTGATGACGGTCTCGACCATGAACGGGTTCCCCGGGATGATCCTGTCAAGGAAGAACAGGCTGGCGACCAGACCAATGACCGTACCGAGCTGGGTGAGGACCCACTGCACGACCCGGTATCGATAAAAGCCTGGAGCGGCGTTGAAGACTTTGAGCGAGCTCGGACTCCCGGCCGGTGGATCGGGCCTCGGCGGTACCTTGAGCACACCCGCAACCATGTGTTCCAGCGGACCCTCAGCCATCGTCCGGTTCCCCGTGGTGTTGGTCGATTTGGTGATTTCGGTCTTCGATGGACCGCCGAAGCGCGCGGAGCTCTGCAGCCGCCTCGCGCAGCACGCTCGCCAGCTCGTCAGCCGTCGCTCCGCCCAAGCCACCATCAAATCGACCGCCGTCACTCGTTTGTGGAGCCACCACCTGTGCTCCACTCTTGGCGCCGCGCATTCGCGAGTAGAGGAAATCGCGCAACGCCTCGAACTGGGGTACACCCTCGATGGTCATCTCCGCCTTGGCGCTGCCGCTGGCGGTTTGGATCTGGATCCGGGCCAGCCCCAGCCAGCGCTCGACGACGTTGCTGGTGAGGTGGATGTCCTGGATGCGGGCGAAAGTGAGGTTGATCTCCTTGCGGAAGAGAATGCCCCACCGCATGGACACACCCTCGTCGGTGAACCGGTACCGCATGGTGTGGTAGCGGAAGTACAGCGGAACGATGACAAAGGGGAACGCTGGTCCGGTGACGATCGCCGCCAATGCGTAGTAGGTCATCAGGCCCGAAGCGGGGCGTTCGATGGCGAATATTTCCTCCGGTGACACCGGAGAGGAATCAGTGGTCATAATATGCCTCGCAGACAAGTCGGCCATAGTCTTGACGTGGAAACAGCATACCAACGACCCTGAGATACGATATCCTCTCCCACTGAATCGAGGTCAGTCAATGGTTCGAGAAGCCAAAGGCATGAAATTGGGTTCGAGACGGTCCGGAACATCGGGCAAGACGCGGTTCATTGTCCTGCTGATGCTGGTGGTCGCCGTCGCGTTCGCCGTCTGGTACGTCTTTCGTGTGGGGCCGGCCCCTGAGGTCAGTCTGGTGACCGAACGGCCGGCGGTGGGCCGAAGCAATGGGGTGACCGCTGTCTTCAGTGAGTCCAATCTTGGTCTCGGCACAGTGCGGCTGGAGTTGATCCAGGGAGACCGTGCTGAAGTCCTGGGAGAGGAGCGCTTCGTTCCCGCCTCGGGAATTCCTTTCGTGGGGGGGGCCGGTACCGGCCAGACCGTTATCGAGGCCATCGTCGGCACCGACACACTGGACTGGCTCGAAGAGGGTGATGTGGTGCTCCGCGCCACCGCCGAAAGGGCTTCTGGCGCGCTGCGCAGGCCGAATCCGGTGGTCGTGGAGCGTGTCCTGCCGGTGCGCCTCCGGCCACCCCAGCTTCAGGTCGTGTCCACCCAGCACTATGCCCGCCAGGGCGGTAGCGGCGCCGTGGTCTACCGGGTCGGCGACCACGTCATCCTCTCCGGAGTCCGTGCCGGGTTGGTGGAGTCGCCGGGCTCGCAGTTGCCCAGCGGTGGCGCCGGTGATCGATTTGTTTTCTACGCGCTGCCCTGGAACGTTGCCGACTCTTCGGAGATCCGGCTCTTCGCCGAAGACGACGCCGGCAACCGGGTGGAGCAGCCCTTCCTCGATATTTTCAAGACCATGCCGCCGCGAGCGGACATCATCCGGCTGAGCGACGCCTTCTTTGAACGGGTGGTGCCAGCCATCGCCAGCCAGACACCGGGCTTCGACGCCAGCGGCTCCCTTTTGGACCAATACCTGCGCATCAACGGCGATCTACGCCAAGCGGAGCTGGATCGGGTGGCCGAGCTGAGCAAATCCTCCGAGCCCGCCTTTCTCTGGTCGGGCGCCTTTCTCCAGATGCCGAACTCGGCGCGGGCCGCCAACTTCGCCGAAACCAGGACCTATATATACGACGACCGCGAAGTGGACCAGCAGACCCACCTCGGTCTCGACCTGGCCTCCACAGCCCGCGCCCCGGTTCCCGCGCCCAACTCCGGCCAGGTTGTTTTCGCCGGCTGGATGAGCCTCTACGGCAACGCGGTCATCATCGACCACGGCTATGGCCTGTTGTCGCTGTGCGGCCACATGTCCACCGTGGACGTGGCCACCGGCGATCGCGTGGCCAAGGGAGACAGACTCGGCACCAGCGGCGCCACCGGGCTCGCCGGCGGCGATCACCTCCATCTCGAGGTCTTTATCCACGGTCAGTCCGTGGATCCCTTCGAGTGGTTCGACGCCAAGTGGATCAGGGACAACCTGGCCACAAAGCTCGAGGTGCCGGTCCAGTAACCGGTGGGGTCAGGGCGACGTCGCCGACCAACGGACGGTCCCACCGTCCTCGAAGTCGTCGCAGAAGATGTCGCACCAGTCGGTGAACCGCCCGGTGATGACGTTGCTGGAGGTGGCCGCATTGCTTTGGCTCTTCCAGACCACGCCGATGCTCCCGAAAAAGGCCGCACCCACGCCCGGTGACTGTTGATTTCCGTCAATCCAGGCGTTGATCTGGAACTGCGGCCCGGCGAAGTGGTCCTCCCCCCTGACGATCCGGCCCTGGATGCTTCGGCCGCTGCTGTCGTTACCCGAACTGCCGTTGCTCTCCCAGGCTACGAAGAAACCGCCCGGACCGTATTGTCCGACCCTGGGGTTGTCCTGTTCACCGGTGATGATGGTGTTGATGAAGAAATCGTCGCCCTGCGGAGCCAGGTTCTCGGAAAAGACCCGAGCCATGATCTCGCGGTCGTCCCCGGGGCCCTCAGTGTCCTTCCACACCACCAGGACCTGGTCGCCCCAGCCGATGGCCGCATCGACCTCGGCCTCGGACCCATCGTCGGAGGAATTGAGCTGGAAATCGTTGCCCATAGGCGTGCCGTTGGCAGCAAACCGTCTCCCATGAATCTGGGCTCCCGCCCAGAGAACCAGAAAACCCCCGTCTGAGAGCTCGGTCACCGCCGGGTCACCCTCGGCGGCTCCGACGGTGGAGTTGGCCTGGAATTGGCCCCCCTGGGGAACACCGTTGGCCGCGACGCGGCGCGCCTGGATGTTGTTGTTGGTATCGGTGCCGGAGGTATTGGCACTTTTCCAGACCACGGTGTAGCCCCCGCCCCGCAGGGCGGCCACGTCGGCGTCTATATCTTGCGGTAGGGCGGGCTCAATGGTGCTGAGTAGCTGCTCGGTACCCACC
This sequence comes from uncultured Holophagae bacterium, assembly GCA_963797055.1. Classification (GTDB taxonomy): domain Bacteria; phylum Acidobacteriota; class Thermoanaerobaculia; order Thermoanaerobaculales; family Sulfomarinibacteraceae; genus FEB-10. The sequence continues at coordinate 81,323 of CAWCOD010000008.1, read as the reverse complement.
GGATTGCCATCGGCATCAAAGGCCTGGCTGCGCACCATGGGCCTCAGGACACCACCAAGGTCCTCCTGGCTCTGCCAGACGACCAGGAAGGACCCGTCGCCGCTGACGGCAACGCGGGGGTAGTTTTGGCCGTTCGTGATGGTGGTGTTGACCATGACCGGATCCCCCACCGGGGTGCCCTCGGAGTCAAATCGACGGAGATAGATGTCGTGGTCGTCACCCCCGCTGTTGCTGAAAGCTCTCCAGACGACGCTCGACCGACCCAATCTATCGACTGCGACGTCGGGAGCCTGCGGATCACCCCCCGCCTGCACCGGCCCGTCCATCCAGAGTTCATCAGAACCTGCGATGGCGGGAGCGGTGACCGAAAGAAACATGGCGGAAATGACAGCGCTGACGAAAAGTGACTGTTTCAATTGGGCTCTCCTTTTCAATTCACGATCTCGACAAAGGCGGCCTCGGCCGCACGAGTGGTCCATCGAACGGTCGAAGACCCACCAGGTTTCTCTCAGGGAAATCTGTTCTATCCAAGAGATTGATTCTCGATTTCTAAAAACTATACCACACACCCAATTCTTGAAATCGCCCTGTCTGGTTTGATGGGGATCACCGGGATATTACGAACGGTCGGGGCACCGTTGGAACGATGGGGCTACAATCGGCAACCGATCGCGACCTCATACCAATGGTGAACGGGGGCATGGATGACCCAGAGCTTCAGCAGATTCGAGGGGACTTCGAGCTATATCGCATCGCCCGAATTGCGTCACGCAGTGGATGTGGCGATCGCCATCGAGCGGCCCTTGCTGGTGCGAGGCGAACCGGGCACCGGCAAGACCCTGCTCGCGAGGGCCATCGCGGAGGATCTCGGACTCGAGCTGATCAGCTGGAACGTCAAGTCCACCTCCAAGGCCGCCGAGGGCCTCTACCACTACGACACGGTCCAGCGTCTACAGGACAGCCGGTTCGGCGACCATGACATCTCGGACATCCGCCAGTACATCCACCTCGGTCCCCTGGGTCGTGCACTCACCAGCGAGCGGCAGGTGGTCCTCCTGATCGACGAGATCGACAAGGCGGATCTGGAGTTTCCCAACGATCTGCTCCACGAGCTCGACGTGATGGAGTTTTCGGTCATCGAAACCGGAGACGAGTACAAGGCCGCACAGCGGCCCATCGTCGTCATCACCTCGAATGCCGAGAAGGAGCTGCCCGATCCCTTCCTCAGACGCTGCGTTTTCCACTTCATCGAGTTCCCGGATGCCAGCCTCATGACGGACATCGTCCGGGTCCACCACCCGAAGATCGCCGACACGTTGCTCGAACAGTGTCTGGCTCGGTTTTATTGGCTGCGCGAGGTCAAAGGTCTGCGTAAGAGACCGTCCACCTCCGAGCTGGTGGATTGGATCGCGGCCATCGCGGCGTCCGGTGTCCCGGTGGGCCACATCGCCCAGGAGCTCCCATTCCTCGGCACCCTCATAAAGCGCGAGGAAGACGTGGAGGCGGTGGCAAAGGCGGCCTCCTGGAAGGGCCCGCAGTAGGCCAGGCCGATCCATGAGCGGCCTTCCCCAGTCACCAGGAGACCTCGGATCCGGCTCGTCGGCCGTTCTGTTGGCCTTCTTCTACCGACTTCGAAGCCATGGCCTCAAGGTGACTCCCCAGCAGTGGCTGACGGTGATGGAGGGCCTCGCCCGAGGTCTCCACGGCTCGTCACTCGCTGGGTTCTATTCTCTCTCCCGCTGCATCCTGGTCCGCGACGAGTCCGAGCTGGACGACTTCGATCTCTGTTTCGCCGCTCACTTCAAAGGCATCGAGTTCATCGCCGCAGCCATACAGGACGAGGTCTGGCAGTGGCTCGAGAACCCGGCCCCGCCGGTGTCGATGGACCCGGCCTGGAGGGAAATGCTCGACGCGGTGGACGTGGACGCGTTGCGTGAGGAGTTCGAACGGAGGCTCAAAGAGCAGACCGAGCGCCACGACGGCGGCAGCCATTGGATCGGTACCGGCGGAACCTCTCCCTTCGGGCACGGCGGCGCACACCCCGGCGGCATTCGGGTAGGCGGCGAGGGGGGCGGCGGATCGGCAGTCCAGGTTGCGGCCGAACGACGATTCCGGGAACAGCGGCGCGATCTGGTGCTCGACACGCGCCAGCTGAGTCTCGCCCTGAAGAAGCTGCGAACCCTCGAACGTGTGGGTCCGGCCGACGAACTCGACCTCGAGGCAACCATCGACCACACCGCCCGCCAGGCCGGCGACCTCGAGCTGGTCTTCACACCACCCCGTGAGAATCGCCTGAGCCTCTTGATGGCCATGGACATCGGCGGCTCCATGTGGCCGTTTCGTGAGCTTGTGGACACCCTGTTCTCGGCTGCCCACCGGGTCCGGCACTTCAAGCGATTCGACCACGTCTACTTCCACAACTGCGTCTACGACAACGTCTACGGCGACGCCGCCTTTTCGGAGAAGATCCCACTGGCCGATCTGTTCCGTCGCTTCGACCGCGAGACTCGGCTCGTGCTAGTCGGTGACGCCCACATGTACCCGGGCGAGATCACCGACCGCTACGGCTCGGTCAACTGGACCGAGCGCAACGAGCAGCCGGGAGCGGTCTCCCTGCACAGGCTTCGCGACCACTTCACCAACTGCGGCTGGCTCAACCCCATGAAGAGAATTTCGTGGTCCGCGCCGTCGGTGCGACTCATCCGCGAGACCTTCCCCATGTATCCCCTGACCGTCCAGGGTGTGGAGGATCTGGCACGAGATCTCTCATGACCCCCACCCCCCCATTTCGAATTCCGAATTGCAGATGGCAGATTGCGTCTCCACGCCCTCCCGCGTCGGACGGGTCGCGTTGATCGGGCGTGCCGTTTTTCACATTGTTGGGATCCGAGTTTCTCGATGACACGACTGATGGGTCCCAACAATGTGAAAGGGGGCAACCGCAGGGAGCGCGCACGGGAACGGGGCGCGACAACCGAACACCCCCGCCCAGATCCTTCGACTCGCTTCGCTCGCTCAGGATGACCTTTTGACGGCGGGTCGCCGCGGGCACCGTTACCCTTTCAACCTCGCTATTGCCGCGGCCTCCTTGTCGGCCGGGATCCAGCTGCGGTGCTCGGCACGCCGCTCCTCCGGCTGCGCCCTCCACCACTCGAGCGTGCCGTCCACCGAGTCCGCCAACGAGCGGTAGTCGAGACCGGCGGCCATGGACGCGGTGTTGACGAAGACCACCGAACCCTCACCAGTGAGATCGCGGCTGCCGGTGGACAGCATGGGCGGCGAGATCTCGAGTGATTCGAGCAGCGCGTCATCGGGCCACCAGAAACGCACCGGTGCCGAGGTTGTGGCGCGGATTCCCCACATCAGACCCTCACGGGTCACCTCCGAGGCGGGCCCTGCCGCGTTGTAGATGCCGGCAGCGTCACGTTCCACCAAATCCACCACCCACGGACACAGGTCTCTGACGTCAACCCACTGGATGACCTCGGCTCGGTTGCTGGGTGCCAGCACGTCGCCGCCGCGGTGGATCCTGTCCGCCCAGTAGGTGAAGCGGTCGGTGGTGTCACCGGGACCGACGATGTAGCTGGGCCGCACAACCGTGCAGGTTTCGCCCAGAACCTGCCGCACGATGCGGTCGCACTCGGCCTTGAGCGGTCCGTAGGTCTCCCAGGTCACCTCCTCGGTGGCCGGTTCGGGTGGCGGAGCCAGCGGACCGTTCTCGGGGAAAATGGGCCCTTTGTCAAAATCGTAGACCGCCACAGTGGAGATGTAGAGGTAGCGGCCAACCCGGCCCTTCAAGAGTTCTGCCGAGTCGCGCACCTGGCGCGGCACATAGCCCGAGTTGTCGATCACGGCATCCCAGCGCCGGTCACCCTCGAGCGCAACGAGACCCGGGGCGATGTTCGGATCACGGTTGCCCACCAGCTCCTCCACATCGTCACCGAAGAGCCCCGTTTTCCGGCCGCGATTGAAGACCGCGACCTCGTGGCCACGGGCCAACGCGTAACGCACCTGGTGCGGCCCGATAAAACCGGTCCCCCCGAGAAAAAGGATGCTGAGGGGTTTGTCTGCACGGGCGATCGGCGTCGTGTCGGAGCCAAGCCCAACGGCACCAAAGCCGAGGGCGCCGACGGCGCCGGCGGAAATCTTCAGGAAGTCGCGGCGGGTGGTCATGGGAGCCTCCAGAATGACGATCGAGTCGTTCATGTTTTAGAGATCGCGTCGCGATTGTAACGGATCGAGCCCCACCTCACACCCTCCACACCTTCTCGACCGTAATTTCAGCCTTTGAAGCGCAGCCTGGGGTCTGGCCCACAGCCGGACTCTCGTTCGCTCCGGGTGGAACGAGGATCTACCCACTACCCATTACCCACTACTCACCGGGCGGATGGGGGATCTCGTATCTCGTATCTCACATTTCGAATCAGGGTGGTTGGGGGGTTCTGCCACAATGCCCTCGGCCGTCAACCCATCTGGTCGGTCGGAAAGGTCTTCAATGCCTCTTTATTTTTGGTGCATCGTGGCGGCGTGGATCCTGATCTATCTCACCAAGGGCCCGATAGCCCTGGCCATGCAGCGAGCCGGCGGTTATGACAACCACGACCCGCGTGGACAGCAGGCCAGGCTCGCCGGCTGGGGGGCGCGGGCCACGGCCGCCCACCTCAACGGCTTCGAGACCTTTGCGCCCTTTGCCGCGGCGGTGCTGGTGGCCCACATCTCGGGCGCACGGCCTGGCCTGGTGGACGGTCTCGCGGTGACGTTCGTGCTGTCGCGAGTGGCCTACGTCGCCTGTTATCTCGCCGACCTCGCTTCCCTTCGCTCCGCCGTCTGGACCGTGTGCTGGCTGGCCACCCTTGGACTGTTCATGTCTCCGATCTTGTAGCGCAGCCTCGGGCCTGTAATCGCGCGTTCAATCAATGCCGGAATTGCAGGCGAGACGCCTGCACCACAAAGATCCTCTCGATCGATTCGATGTGCCGACTTCGACGCGCCGATTCTCCCGTTGCCCTCCCCGAGGTTACTCGCGGCCGGTGGCCGCGGTGACCAGCCGTCACCAGCGGGTAGCCGTATGGCCGCTGATCCCACTTTCAAGATCGAAACGGGCCGCCGCACCCGGCCACGGCCACAACCGCTGGCGCCGGCAGGTTGCCTGCCCTCGGATTCCGATCTCCATGTCGGTGCCAGGCACCGCCGCAGATGTGTCGACCTCGTACTTCGACTCGATTTCGACGGTGCCTGGCACCGGGTGAGCGCGATCGATTCGATATGCAGATTTCAGCGTGCCCTTCTCCCTGCTCCCTATTCCACACCCTCAATTCCCACAACTTCCACACCGGGCGGTTTTTGGGGAGGGGTCCTACCCGACCTCGTCCAGCACCTCGTCGAGGTTTGTGAGCAATGAGCTTCCATGTCTTCGGCGTCCAGCACCATGGGCGGTTTGATCTTGAGCACGTTGTGGAGCGGACCATCGGTGCTGACCAGGAAGCCGCGGTCCTTGAGCTTCTCGATGATCTCCGACGCCTCGTTGGCCGCCGGGGCCAGGGACTGGTGATCGGTGACCAGCTCGACGCCAATAAACAGACCGCGGCCGCGCACGTCACCCAACAGCTCGTGTCGGCCCTGGAGCTCACGCAGGCCTTCAAGCAGACGATCTCCCATCTCGAGTGCATGGGCCTGGAGCTGTTCCCGCTCCATCACATCGAGCACAGCCAGACCCACGGCGCAGGACACCGGGTTGCCGCCAAAGGTGTTGAAGTACTCCATCCCGGTGTCGAAGGAGGCGGCGATCTCGGGGGTCGTGACCACCGCAGCCAACGGGTGACCGTTGCCGATGGGCTTTCCGAGGGTGACGATGTCGGGCACCACTCCCTGGGGTTCGAAGGCCCAGAAGTGGCTGCCCACCCGGCCGAAGCCCACCTGGACCTCGTCGGCGATGCAGACGCCGCCAGCCTCCCGGACCGCCGCGTAGGCATCGACAAAATATCCGTCGGGCGGTTCCACCTGCCCGCCGCAGCCGATCAGCGATTCGGCCATGAAGGCCCCCACCCGACGACCAGCAGCCACTGTCTCCTCCACGGCCCGTTTGACCTCGGCGGCGTACCGTCGACCGGCGTCGGGTCCTCGGTTTGGTCCGCGGTAGGGATCGGGCAGGCTGACCTTGCGCGCGTGGTCCGCCAGGCCCTCTCCGCCGAGACCCTCGCACTTGTAGGGGCTGATCTCCACCAGTGACGGCGAGTGGCCGTGGTACGCGTGATCAACGACGATGATCTCGCGGCTGCCTGTATGAGCGCGGGCCAGCCGCAACGCCAGATCGTTCGCCTCGGTCCCGGTACACACGAGATAACAGACCAACAACGGCTCGGGCAGCGTGGCCGTGAGGCGCAGCACATACTCCGCCAGATTGTCGTGCAGGTAGCGGGTGTTGGTGTTGAGCAGCTCCATCTGGCGCTGGCCGGCGGCCACCACGTGGGGGTGGCAGTGGCCCACGTGGCAGACGTTGTTGACCAGGTCGAGGTAGCGGCGGCCGTGGTCGTCGAAGAGGTACTGCCCATCACCGCGGACGATCTTGAGCGGTCTCTGGTAGGAAACGCTCAGGTTGTAACCGAGATGGCGACGTCTGATGGCGATGATCTCTTCTGAGCTGTGCACCCCTTGGCACGCCTTATCTACGGCCCGTCTGCCGTCATCCAAATCGCTCACCTTCAATTTCTCCAGAAGATCCCAGACCGGCTGCTCCGAAATCAACAAATACTCGTTGTCGGGCTCCCTGACCCGTGACCTGGCCGACATCAGGACGCTTGCGCATAAACGCGCCGCAATCAACTCGGGCAACAGCTCGCGTTCGGCGACGAAGAGAGGCCGCACGGCATGATACCCGGAGATCACCGCCGACGCCGCCGTCCAAGGGTCCTTCCTGCCGAGCATCGGGTAGGCCGCCCCGATGGCGAGCTCAGCAATGGTCACGGTGTGGATCATGTCGCCAAAATCGATGACACCGGCAAACCGGGGCCGTGCCGGATCGCGGGTGTTCACCAGGAGATTGTGGTCGTTGGCGTCATTGTGGATGACGCTCCTTCGAAGTTCGTCAAGCCGCGGCGCCACCCGCCGCTCGAACCGCTCGAGGTGACCGGCGATCAGATCACGTCGGGCGGGGTCTTCAATGAGCTGCAGACTGTCGGCCAGCTCGAGGGTCCGGGTGAGATCCCACGGGATCCGTCGCCGGGCGCCGGGGTGGTCGAAGTCCATCAGTGCCAGATCGAGCCGGGCGAGCCAACCCCCGATCTTCTCGAGTAAAGAGTGAGGTTGCTCCACGAGTTTTGCGAGGGGCAGACCTTCGAGGTAGACCACCATTCGCAACCAGTGCTCAGAGCCGTCAGCCACGGTGCGGCGCACCAGCTTTTCGTCACCCACGGTCGGGACGATGGCGGGGACTCTTCCCGCCATCTCGGTGCCAGCCAACGCATCGAGAGCCGCGACCTGAAGGTCCAACTCCTCGAACGCCCGGACTCCGGGAGTCACCTTGAGCACGTACCGCCCACCGTCCCCGGCGTCGATCAGGAAGTTCCGGTCAAGCTCCGCCGGTAGCTCCCGAATGGCACCGCGCACGCCAAAACAGGCCTCGGCCAAGTCCGCGGCCTCAGCAGCATCCACCGCCGGCCGTTCAGGGAACGGGTCGGCGGTCAATCTGGTGTCTCCAATACCGATCGTCTGCACAGCATTTTTTGAGCGTAGCACTCGCTTCACGTGCTTCCAACTCTTGTATCGCAGGCGTCTCGCCTGCACGTCCAGCTTCGAACGATCGCCCGTATGCAGGCCAGAGGCCTGCTCCACAAAGACGCTCCGGGTGAGTGGGGGATCCAGCATCCAGGATCGAGCATCCAGCATCGGCAGGGCGAGCGGGTGCGATGTCTGAATTCTGAACTCGGGGCTCGTGACTCGGGATTGGGGTTGCACCCTGTCCCCTGCACCCTGCTCCCCCGGGCGGGTGGTGGGTGTTCCTTACTCCTTACTCCTTACTTCTTGCTCCACACCTTCCACACATCCCACGCCCTCCGCACCCCGCGGGCGGGGGTCAGGATGCCTCGGGGGGCGCCCCTTCCGCAGTGATTTCGTTTCCATGGAGGACGTCGAGGATGCCCTCGGCCATGGTAGCCAGCGAGGGCTTGCCGACGTTGTTGATGAGGATGATGGTGATCTCGTCCTCCGGGATCCGCCAGAAGATCGACCGGAAGCCGTCCCCCTGGCCGGGATGTCGGATCACCGAGCGCGTGGCATGGTCCGGTCCGACTGGCATGTCCATGATGAACCAACCGAAGCCGTAGTCGCCCAGACCAGGGGTGAACATCTCCTTGCGGGTACTCTCCGCCAGGATGCTGCCCGAGTCCAGGGCGCGGTCCCAGAGATAAAGGTCGCCAACGGTGGAGTAGACCCCACCCGCGGACGACGCCAGGGTCGCGTGGACGAAGGGCGGGAGGCGAATACCCTCATCGGTCACGTCATATCCGGCTGCCCGCCGCGGCAGAACGACCGACGGGTCGTCCAGACCGGTGTTCTTCATGCCCGCCGGGTCGAGAATCTTCTTCTGGAGGGCCTCGGCGTAGGTCACCCCCGTCACCTCCTCGACGACGGCACCGAGGATCAGGTAGCCCGCGTTGTTATAGGCAAACTTGGACCCGGGCTGCCACTCCAGGTCGCCACTGCAGTAGGCGGTCACCTCTTCACGGAGCGGCATTGGACAGCACGAGTGTTCCGCGATCATGCGCGGCACCCCGGACCGGTCGATGCCCGAGGTGTGATTGAGAAGCTGCCGGATGGTCACCTGGGACCCGGTGTCGGTGAGATACCAGGGAAGCACGTCGGTAAGTGTGGAGTCCAGGGACAGGGCGCCGTCCTGCACCAGCTTCATGACGAGGGCCGCGGTGAACTGTTTCGAGATGGACCCAACCCGATATCGCGCCTCCGGCGTGTTCGGGATGTTCCACTCCAGGTTGGCGTGGCCGTATCCCTCTTGGAGCACCACGCCGGATGCATCCGCAACCAGCGCGACTCCGCTGAACACCCCCTCCGCCGCGTGGCGTTCGAGCAGCTTCTCGAGCCGTTCCCGGACCTCCTGGTCCGCGCCCTCGATCCAACCGGCGCCCATGGAGAGTGCCAGAATCAACCCACCAACCAATGTCGACAATCGTGCCATCGAAGCTCCTTGTCCGAACCCACCACCGACCACATGTGACGGCCATCGAGCGCGCTCTGATGTCTTACAGTTGAACGCCCAAATATCACGGAGATTAACCGGCCACAGCCATCGCGGCCGACGGCGGGGCCCAAGGACTCACACGCCGGTGACTTCAAAAATCCGTTGGTGAGAATTTTTCTATATATTAAATAGATTCTTAACCAAATCGGAATTCGAGAAGATTGGTTTAAAAATATTATTGGAAAACATTTTTTCGGATTTCTTGAGAATTATGAAATACTTGATTTAACCTAACCGTTGTCCACCACCGAACGACAACCGATTCCGTCAGGAATCACAACCAAGGGGGATAGAGAAAATGAGAAAATTCACTGGACTTCTGTTTGCCGGCCTCGCGGCCGTGGCACTGGTCACTCCAGGCTACGCCGCGACGCCCCTCAACGCCATCATCAGCGCAGATGATCCCGAGGGCAATATGGGTGGAGCGCGCGTGCGCGTTGTTCACGCCTCACCCGACGCCCCGGCAGTCGATGTCTGGGTCGAGGGAAGCATTGTGTTCGAAAATATCGCGTTTGAAGAAATCTCCGACTTCGTTGAGGTTCCGGCCGGCACCTACAACGTGCAGGTCGTGCCGACTGGCGCCACCATGCCTGTCGTGATCGAGGCCGATCTCGATCTTGCCGCCGCGACCGACTACACCGTCGTCGCCACCGACTTTCTAGCCAACATCACTCCGATCATCCTGACCGCCGACGGCGGCACACCAACCGCAGGGAATGCCTGGGTCCGCTTCTTCCACGGCTCTCCTGACGCGCCGGCGGTGGACATCGCCGTTGCCGATGGCGGCCCGGTCCTCATTTCCGACGTGTCGTTCCAGGAGTTCTCGGAGTACCTCGAAGTTCCCGCCGGCACCTACGATCTCGAGGCACGCCTGGCCGGAACCATGGACGTCGCGCTTTCTTTGCCGGGCGTCATGATCGGTGACGGGGATGTGGTCACAGCCTACGCCACCGGTCTCGTCGCGGACATCGGAGCGCTTGACAACTTCTACTTCGTCCCTGGTGTGGCCCGCAGCTCCGGCTCGCAGGGTTCCTTCTTCTACACCGACGTAGAAATCAACAACTCCGGCGACTCCATGGCCACCTACAAAGTCCTGTGGCTGCCGCGCGACACCGATAACGCCATGCCCATCGCGACCGACGATCTCATGCTCGGTCCCGGTGAGTCCATCCGCTGGGTGGACGTCCTGGGCGCCGCCTTTGGCGTGGAGGACGGCACCAATGCCGTCGGCGCGCTGGCCTTCATCTCAGACAGCGGTGACCTGAAGTTCTTCTCGCGCACCTACAACCAGAACGACGACGGGACGTTCGGTCAGGCGATTCCAGGATTCGCCGCTGACGAGCTGATCCCGGCGGATGAGATGAAGCGGATTCTCTTCTTCACCGAGAACGGCGACTTCCGCTCCAATATCGGAATCCTCAACGGAACCGGTGCGCCCATGACCATCAAGTGGCGGCGTTACCTCGCCGACGGCAGCATGGTGGACGAGGCCGAGGCCGAGCTTCCGGCGTGGGGCAACGTCCAGCTCAACCGGGTCTTCTCCGGTGAGGCACCAGTGGTCGGCGGCTACATCGACGTCTGGACCGAGACCGAGGACGCTGCGTTCGTGGCGTACGGTTCGGTGCTCGACAACGCCACCTCGGATCCCACCACGGTGCTGCCTCAGTAAAACTGGAGCACGAACCATCAACCCACGACGGGGGCTTCGGCCCCCGTCTTTTTTCGATTCTGGCCGAGCGGTTCCGCGCCGTCTCAAACCCCAGGGGGCAGAACTGTTGGTCGCAATGTGAGCACGTTGGAGCCGTGGGTCCATGGGGCACGGCAACCCGAATTTCCTTGACCACCGAACCGGATCAACGGTACGATCAATACATTGAGAACGATTCTCACTCCCACTCGAGGTGGTGGCTGAAATGAACCGAGAAATCTGGGCGCGATGGACCAAGCGGGCGGGAATTTTGGGATTCCTGTTCTTCTTGATCAAGGGCCTGGTCTGGCTGGCCGTGGCCGGGATCGTGGCTATCTGGTTGCGCTGAAGATTGACCTCTCCGGCAACCACCAGCACATGAGAATCGGAGACGTACCGGAGGGATGAGCATGTCCGACCCCACGAACACAATCATGAGCCGTTTGCGCGAGGAGACTCGCGAGCTCCATTCCCACGCCGAGTCGCGGCCGCTGCAGCAGCAGATCGCGCGAGGCGATGTCGACCGTGATCGATTTGCCGCCTATCTTGGCCAGCTCTATCTGGTTCACCAGAAGCTCGAGTCAGCGCTGCAGAACGCCGCGTCCGGAAACCCCGCCATAGGCAAGCTCGCCACCGTCGACAGGATGCGGGTTCCCGACCTTGAGAGTGACCTCCGGTTCTATCGGCTGGATCCGAACGATCTCGAGCCCGGGGCCGCCGCTATCGAATTTCACGACGCCATTGACCGGATGAACGCCGAGGATCCGGTTGCTCTCCTGGGTTCGCTCTATGTCCTCGAGGGGAGCACGAACGGCGGCAAGTTCTTGGCCAGGGTGTTGCGCCGGGAGTGGAACCTCGATGAGGAAGGCCTCTCATATTTCGACCCCTACGGTAACGAACAGCCCCAGCGGTGGGCGGCGTTCAAATCCGACATGGAGGACATGGGATTTGACACCGACCAACAAAACGCCATCGTCGACGCGGCTCACCTGACCTTCAAAGCCATCGCCGATGTCAGTGACGGAGTATCGCGATCAGCGTGAGCCACCCGGAAGAGACAATCCGTCTCAGCTGTTGGCCAACGGTAATGGCAAACAACACCGATCAAACCAGCCGCAACCACCTTGCATGGATCGGGCCGGTGGTCTCGATCGTTGCTCTCATCAGCTACTTCACGTTCTTCGCACGATTTCCGGCCCTGCGTGATTCTGCGTGGATCAACATCTTGGGAGTGGTCGTCGGTCTCGGTCTGTCGATTGCAGCGATCGTCCGTCGAAAATCTCTGTGGTCGGTCGCCGGTGCGCTGCTGTCCATGGCATGTGCAACCCTGCTGGTCGGCTACGTCTTTGTGTTGTCGAACCAGTTGCCGAACTCGGAGACGGCGGTTCGCACCGGCCAGGAAGCGCCCGGGTTCGAGCTCCCCGATCAGGACGGACGCACGGTTCGGCTCGCTGATTTCCAGGGATCTCAGGTGATGTTGGTCTTCTACCGCGGGTTCTGGTGACCCTTCTGTCTTTCGGAACTGCAGGGCCTGCAGTCACGTCTTGAAGACATCAGGGCAGCCGGTGCCGAGGTCATCGCGATCTCTGTTGACTCGACCGAGGACAGCCAACGGGTGGTTGAGAAGCTCGGCTTAGAATTTCCGGTGCTGTCGGACCCCTCCGCGGAAGTGATCTCCGCCTATGGTGTACTCCACCCCGGCGGCGGCATGGGCGGTGGCGACATCGCCCGACCGGCCGAGTTCCTTGTTGGCTCAGACGGCACAATCAGGTGGCGTCAGCTCACCGAGAACTGGCGGGTTCGCGCGCGGCCGGAGCAGATCCTCGAGGTCCTCGGCCGCCAGCCGTGAGCAACGGGCCATAGGCCACGGTTCGGGGGCAGTTCAGTATGGTGTGAGGTCGATCACCAGCCATTGCGGGGAGGTCCAGGGGATCATGGAGCATGAGTGTTCCGACGCATTCTCCATGGACACACAGAAGCTGCGCCAGGGTCGGGATCCTCGGTCTCGTCATTCTGGTGGCCGCCACTACAATGCCGCGCGACCTGATCCACTACGACGACTTCGACAGCGGCGACGTCCGATTCTGGTCGGCGTCGGTTCCAGCCATTTTGTCCACCCTCTGCGTTCCGGCGGCCGAGGCGGTGCCGCTTTCAAGCCCGACGGTGCTCGGCAACGGGACGCCGGGCAGCGTCACCCGGGCCCAGATCCAGACCGCGCTCGATGCCGGCGGGCACATCCTCTTCGATCTCGGTGCGACACCGTCAACCATCGTCCTCGATCAGGAGCTCGTCATCACCCGCGAGGTGGTTCTCGACGGTGCCGGGTTGGTCACCCTCAGCGGCGGCGGCGTCAGTCGAGTGCTGAGGGTCATCCCGGCCTGGAGTCCAAACGACGCCTATACGGCAACCCTCCAACATCTGACCATCGTCCAGGGTCAGACCCCGTCCGCGGCGCCATTCGAGGACAGCGGGGGCGGCATCCTGGCTCCCGGAGGCGGGGCCTGGCAGGCCACGACGCTGGTCGTGGTGGACTGCCAATTCGTGGACAACCACGCGGTCACCACCGCCCAGGACAGCGGCGGCGGCGCCATCTACGCCATCGGTCTCGACCGTCTCCTGGTGGCAGACTGCCTTTTTGAAGCCAACTCGGGATCCAACGGCGGCGCAGTCTACTCCCTTGGAAGCCGAGAGGTGGTCATCACCGGCACCACCTTTCGGACCAACACCGCTTCCGGAGATGACGGCAATCCGGGCAACGGCGGCAACGGGGGCGGCCTCGGCGTCGACGGCGCCGAACGCACGGTACTCGTCTGCGGTACGGGCTTCCTGGACAATTCGGCAAACGCCTACGGCGCCGGCTTCTTCTCGGTGATGTATGACGACTCGAGCCTGACAGAGTTCGTCGGCTGCACCTTCCGGGGCAACATCAACCCAGGCTCCGACCAGTTCGCCGGTGGCGCCTATATTCAGGGGGGGCCTTTTTCGGTCCGCCAATCGACCTTTCAGGACAACGAGGCCAACGGCGTCGGTGGACTCTTTATCGGACCGTCGGCCACCGGTGACCTCACCAACTCCACCTTCACCCGGAACATCGCTCGCCAAAGCCTGGGCGGTGCCATCACGATCAACACCTCCAGATCGGTGGATATTGTCAACTGCACCATTGTCGACAACCATGCTCCCGGGGATGTCGCCTTTGCAGCGGGTATCAACGTTGACGCCAACCACGCACTGACTCTCCGGAACACCGTCCTGGCCGACAACACCGCAGGCAACGTCTGGAATCCCTGGAACATCCGCCGAACGGTATTGGACGGCGGCGGCAACCTCCAGTGGCCGCCGACCCGGCCCAACGGACAGGACGAGCCTCCAGCCACCGCCACGGTCCAGTGGGCCGTGCCCATGCTGATGGCGATCGGTGACCACGGCGGACCCACTGCGACCATGCCTCCCGACGATTTCAGCCCGGCCATCGGTGGTGGAGTGACCGCTGGTGCCCCGACCATCGACCAGCGAGGACGTGTTCGGACGACGCCGCTGGAAATAGGTGCCTACGAGACACCGTAAACACCTTTCCAGCCCCGGAGGTGCCGGCCCATGGCCCCGACGTCCCCCTCGTGGTATCCTCTCTCTCCGGAATTGGCTGAAGTGGCCGGTCCGTGACCGAAGATATCGGCTCTCCAAGGATCCTGTGGCCCCTCTCGTACCCGGTCAGAACCACCCATGTGACCTGGCCACGGCGAAGCGCACCGCCTCGCCCACCCCTCAACCGGCCAAAAGCAGGACAGCCTCGACAGCACCGAACTCTTTTGGCGCTCCACCACTTCATCTTCCGAAACTCAAAATGGAGGTGAGGTATGTCCTCACGAATTCAATTGACAGCACTCGTGGTCGCGATGGCACTGGCCGCTGTGGCGGGCGCGCAGACCACCCCCAGTGAAAACCCCGTTATCGTCACCGTCAACGGCGACCCCATCCGCGCCGCAGAGGTCAATCTCGTGGCCCAACAGGTGGCCGCTGCGGCCTCTCAGCGGGGCGGCCAGCTGGATCAGCAGGCCATCTTCGATGAATCGGTCAGTCAGCTCATTCAGACCAGGCTGCTGGCCCAGGAGGCTCGTCGCCAGAACATCACCGTGCCCGAGGGAAGCGTCGAGAAGGTCATGCAGCAGATCGAGCAGCAGGTTGGTGGCCGCGAGGCCCTCGAGACCAGTCTCGGTCAGATGGGCATGACCTTCTCCGACATGCGTTCGAGCGTCGAGGAAACCGAACTCACCATGGCCCTGGTGGAACAGAAGATCCGACCCGGAATCACGGTGACGGATGAGGAGGCGGCGACCTTCTACAAGGAAAACCCCCAGTATTTCACCACGCCTGAGCAGGTACGCGCACGGCACATCCTGATCAAGACCGGTGACGGTATCGACGAAGCCGATGCTCTTGCCAGGGCCGAGCAGGCGCACGCGCTCGCAGTCGAAAGCGACGACTTTGCAACTCTGGCCACAGAGCTCTCCGAAGGCCCGAGCGCGCCCGATGGAGGCGATCTGGGGTTCTTCTCGGCCAACCAGATGGTGCCGGCGTTTTCCGAAGCAGCCTTTGCCCTTGAACCGGGACAGATCTCCGCTGTGGTGCAGACCCGGTTCGGCTACCACATCATCAAGGTTGAGGAAAAACGAAGCGGAGGGGTCCAGCCCCTGGACGAGGTGAACGACAACCTCAAACGGGCCCTGACCGAGCAGAAGATGGCAGCCGAGATTCAGGTTTTGACGAAATCGCTGGAAGAAAAAGCGACGATCGTTCCGGCCGCGGCCCCGGCCCAGCCCGGATCCTGACTTCCGCGGTACCTGAAAGGACACTCGATGAGCGACAGCAAGATCACTGCCGACCACGTGGTATCGATCCACTACAAGCTTTTTGACGAAAATGGCAACGAGTTGGACGCCAGTTTCGCCGACACCCCACTCCACTATCTCCACGGTCACGACCAGATCGTGCCCGGCCTGGAACGGGCCCTCGACGGCAAGACCGAGGGGGATAGCACCAGCGTGACCGTTCCACCCGAGGACGCCTTCGGTGTCCGCGACGACGAGCGGCTGGTTGAAGTTCCGAGGGGCCAATTCGACTTCGAGCCGGAGATCGGCCAGGCCGTGGAGGCCCAGATGCCCTCCGGGCAGGCGGTCCATCTGGTCATCACCGGCGTGACGGATGACGCCGTCACCCTCGACGGCAACCATCCGCTGGCCGATAAGACGCTGACCTTCGAAGTGACCGTTGCGGGTGTTCGTCCGGCCACCGATGAAGAAATCAGCGAGGGCGAGGTGGAGCCTCTCCAGGCCCACTGAACCTCATAGGCCAAACGAAAACCAAACCGAACACCGCCGCCAGGAGCATCCCGATCACGGAAGCAGGAGGGCCCTGGGGACGTTGAGCATGACATGCGACGCATTCTGATCATCTGCGGTGCGGCGGTGGCAGCGCTCATTCTGGCGCTCATGCTGGGTCTTCGGTTGCGCTATGGCGGTGGCGGTCCCTACCCGGACCTGTCCACGGCGCCGGTCATCCCTGACAGCGAGCTGGAGGTGGTGGTTTCCTTTGGTGAACCCATCGGTAACGTCGCCGTGGCGGCAAACGAACGTCTGTTTTTCACCGTCCACCCGGAGTCCCGACCCACCGGCGCCAAACTGTTCGAGTGGACCGCCGATCGGGCCGTGCCGTTCCCCAGTGGGCAGATCCAAGATGAGCTCTTTCAGACCCCCCTTGGCGTGGTCATCGACCGACGTGACCGGCTGTGGGTCATCGACCACGGTAACCACGGCTTCGGGACCGTTCGGCTGCTCGCCTTTGATCTCAAAACCGGCGGTGTGGTCCACGACCACGTCTTTGACAGAGCGGTCGCGCCACGCGGATCCTTCCTTCAGGATCTCCAGGTGGACCCTTCGGGCGAGGTGGTCTACATCGCCGACGCCGGCTTCTGGGCCAGACGACCGGCCCTGGTTGTGTACGAATCTGGATCCGGTCGAGCCCGCCGGGTCCTCGACCGCCATCCGTCGGTCTTCCCCCAGGATTGGATCATCGAGACCGCCAGCGGACCCCTCGTCTTCTTCGGCGGTCTGGCCGCGCTCAAGCCAGGCGTCGACGGCATCGCGGTGAGCCCGGACGGCGACTGGCTCTACTACGGCGCCATGACCCACGACGGTCTCTACCGGGTGCGCACCGTAGACCTGCTCGACGCCGCCCTCTCCGACCAAGAACTCGGGCGACGGGTGGAGCGCTTCAGCCACAAGCCGCTCAACGATGGGCTGAGCACCGATCTGGAAGGCAACGTCTACATCACCGACGTGGAACACGGCGCGGTGATGCGGGTCGGAGCCGACCGGCAGCTCGAGACCGTGATCAAGTCCCCAAGGATTCGCTGGGCCGACGCCCTCAGCTTTGGGCCAGATGGTTGGCTCTACGTTGCCGACAGCGCGATTCCGGATCAAATTCTGCGGTCAAAAAGCCACATCCGCAACGCCGCGCCCTACTTCGTCTTTCGGTTTCAGCCGGGTGCCGAGGGCATTCCAGGACAGTAAAAAGAGTCCTCAACTTGCCTTTCGGACCAAAACGTGAGAGGCTGTCTCAGTCGTCCACCCGCGACGCCCCCTCCCCGGGCGGTCCGTCGCGAAGATCCGACACTGCGCAGGGCTCGCGAGCCCGGACGGCAGCCTCACCGGCAAGTCTCCCGTTTCAAAATCAGCCGGCTTGAACACGCGGCGCGACCGCCCACAGCGGTGGTGCGCCCGCAGAAGGAAAGTACCTGTATGCGTTTTTCAGATTTCAACCTCGATCCCGAGCTTCAGCGAGGGATCTCCGACCTGGGCTTCGAAGTGCCCACACCCATCCAGTGCACCGCGGTGCCGCCGGCCCTCGAAGGCCGGGACGTCCTCGGCTGCGCCATGACGGGGAGCGGCAAGACCGCCGCCTTCGTGCTGCCCATCCTGCAGCGTCTGTCCGACCGCAACCAACGCGCCACCCGCGCGCTCATCATCACACCCACCCGCGAGTTGGCCATACAGGTCAACGAGCACTGCCAGGCCCTCGCCCGCCACACCCGGATCCGGTCGGCGACCGTGTTCGGCGGCGTCAAGCCCGGGCCCCAGGAACGCGCCTTGCGCTCCGGCGTCGAGGTCATTGTCGCCACACCCGGACGGTTGCTGGATCTCATGCAGCAGGGGATCGGACGGTTCGATGGGCTCGAAGTTCTGGTGCTCGACGAGGCCGACCGTATGCTCGATATGGGCTTCCTGCCCGACATCCGACGGATTCTCGCCCGGCTGCCCGAGCGGCGACAGACCATGCTCTTTTCCGCCACCATGCCCAGACCCATCGCGGACCTCAGCCGCAAACTACTGACCGACCCGGTGCGGCTCGACGTGGAGCGGCCCTCAGCTCCGGCAACCGGCGTTTCGCATGCCGTGATACCTATCGAGGAACGGCTCAAGACGCCGCTGCTATTGGAGATGCTCAAGCGAGGTGACATCAGGACCGCATTGGTCTTCACCCGCACCAAGCACCGGGCCAACCGGCTCGCCGAGAAACTCAGCCGAGCCGGCGTCTCCTGCGACCGGATCCACGGCAACCGCAGCCAGAAGCAGCGTCAGGCAGCCCTGGCCGCGTTCAAGGACGGACGGATCCAGGTGTTGGTGGCCACCGACATCGCGGCCCGGGGCATCGACGTGGAGGCGCTGCCCCACGTGATCAACTTTGACGTTCCCGGCCAGCCCGACGACTACATCCACCGGGTCGGCCGCACCGCACGGCGCGGCACCACCGGTGACGCCGTCACCTTCGTTTCTCCGGCCGAACGGTCTCAACTCGGCGCCATCGAGCGAGCCGTAGGTCACCAGATTCCGCGGCGGCAGCTGAAGGGCTTTGACCACACCGCCCAAGCGGTGGAACCGGAGCGCCGCGGCACCGATGGTCCTCGGCCATTCAACCAGCGACGCCACGGCGGGCCGAGCCGCAAGCCCGGCGCGCCGCCCCGACACAATCGCTCTCAGAGAGGTCACGGACGCGCCCAGCGCGCCTGAGCCGAATTCGAACATCGGCCTCGGTAATCGGTGGGCGGCTGTATCATCGCCTGGTATGACGGCCGTGACATCAGCCGGCACGAAGACGGATTCATCGCTCCTCCTGTGGGGCATGAAGGATCACCGACGAGATCGAGTGATGACGGCGGCCACCGCCGTCACCCTCGTGCTGTCGCGGATGTGGTTCATGGCCTCGGGACCCTGGGAGTGGGATGAGACCATCTTCGCCCGCGGCATGCTTCACTTCGAACTGGCCGCCCACTTCCCCCAACCGCCGGGCTTCCCCGGTCTGCTGGCCCTCGGCAACCTGCTGTGGCCGTTGACGGGATCGCCGTACCAGGCGCTGCAATGGGTGTCGGCCATCGCCTCGGTGCTCGCCCTGTGGCCACTGTCGATCCTCGGCCGCAGGGTAGCCCCGCCGGCGGTGGCCACCTCGGCCGCCCTGCTGGTGCTCTTTCTGCCCGGGCCGTGGCTCTACTCGGTGCGCGGTTTTTCCACCTGGGCCGCAGTCACCCTGACCCTGACCGCGGCGGCCGTGCTGATTGGCGGACTGAACAACCGCCGCGTCACCTGGTTCACCCTGTTGGTGACCGCCGCGTTCCTTGTTCGACCGATCCTGCTGCCCACCCTCGCCCTGCTGTGGCTGGTGGGCGTCAACACGGTGCGGCCCGTCCGGAGGATTCTCCCCGGTCTCCTGGCCGGGGTGCTGTTGATCGCCGTCTCCGTTGTCGTCATGGCCCACCTCGAGGGCGGCTGGACGGCTTTCATCGAACCCTTCGTGACCCACGCCGACTACCACACCGCGCGACTCCACCTGAACAAGCCGGGAATTGCGGATTTGGGTATGGCGAACGGCGTCGGCGGAGCCGGAGTCGCGGGGGTACTGCTCGTGTGGGCGACGGCGGGGCTCCTCGTCTGGTGGCGAAAGGATTCTGCCAGAGCCGCCATCGCCTGGCTGGTGATCCTCGGACTGACATCGACCCAGCTCTACGCCCTCCAGAACCGGTCCTACGCCCGGTACTCCGTCGGCGTTCAGGTGGCACTGGCGCCGCTGCTCGCAGGAGCGGCCTCCCTGGCACCGCTGCCGGTGGCAGTGGCGGGCACCCTCGGTCTGGCCGGTCTGGCCGCATGGCGGTCGCGGCCGTTGCTCGAGGAACAGCACGATGAGCTCTTCGGCCCCTGGGAGGCCACCATGGATGCTGCCCGCATCGCGGGTGAGAGAAACTGGGCGGTGGTGGTGGAGCCTGAGGTCCACGTTTTCTCGTCCTACTGGTGGCATCTCCTCGAGCGGAAAGGTCGACCGACACCGCCAATGGTTCTCTCGCCCCGCGCACCGGAGCCGTGGCTCGGTGTCCGGCGACCGTGGCTGGTCGCCACCGTTCACCCCCACCTCTACATGCCATCGCTCACCGGAGAAACGCAGTCCTACGGCCGGGTGTCCGAGGGCCTCGAGCCGTTGACCCAAAACCGCTTTCTTTCAGCCGAACTCATCGCCAACCCTCCGTTGCCCGTGGGCCAATGGTGGACCAGGGAATACCTGCCCGACGGGACGCCATTCATGTGGGCGGGCCCCGAGGCTGAGTTGTGGCTTCCTCCGGTGCCGCGCGGGACCCTTGTCGGTCTTGCCGTTCGGCCCGCTCCAGGCGACGCCCCCCTCCGGGTCAGTATTGAACCCGGTAGGTTCGCGGCCGAGGTTGCCGGCGACGGGGAAATCGCTCAACTGTGGTACCGGATGGACGACGACTCGTCGTCAGGACCCGTTATCGCGAAGCTGGGGCGATCGTCCGGATACCCTCCCGGTGGCGGAGACGACCGTCCCCTCTCGGCACAGCTTCTCGGAGTCGTCGTCCGACCGCCCGGGGCCGCCTTTGGCGGGCCGGCCGCAACCGAAAATGACCGCTTCAAACTGCGGCTGGAGGTCGAGGGTAAATACGAACCCGAGAGCTTCGGGGAGTTGGGACGCGGCGTCTGGCTCGATTTCGAGGCCAGTCTCCGCATTTCCATTGACGAGCCGGGCCGGCTGGTCCTGCAGCTGGCCGCACCAAGACCGACTCCGGCCCTGCCGCAGATCTCGGTGGACGGTCGGCTAGCTGCCGGTCCAGTTGAGCTCACTGCTGGGATCAACCGGATCGCCATCAACGTCGTTGAACACGAGATCGCCGACGGTGTACTGGAGATTGGGGTCATGAGCGAGCCCTTCGTCCCGGCGGAATCCGGTCATGGCACCGACACCCGTCGGCTCGGGGTGGTGTTACTGGGCCTCGATTTCGAGCCCGCCAATCCCACCAGCGGCTGGTGGTGGAAATCGTTAAAAGTTGAACGTTAAACGTTGAACATGTACCACCGGGCGTGGGATCAATACGGTGCGAAGGTGGCGCGGAGGAGACCCCACGCGCCGCGGGCATATTCGCGAAACTCGTCGAACGATCGCATCCTGCGGATGAAACCCATCATGATCCGCGGCCTGAAATAGAAGCCAAAGTTGGCCTGCCTCTGCAGCTTCTTGAGCTCCTCGGAATCGCGCCCCTGGGGAACATAGACGATGTCGCCCTCACGGTAGCCGCCCATGGAGCTCAGCTCGATCCAGTTGTCCACACTGAGGGAGCCTTCGCTGAGGGCGATCTCCCAGAGCCGGGTGCCGGGGTAGGGCGTGGCCAGCGCAAATCGGACCTGATCCAGCGGCAACCGTTTGGCGAAGGCGATGGTCTCGAGGCTCTCCTCACGGGTCTCCCCGGGCAGCCCGAGAATAAACGTCGCGCGCACCTTGAGACCGGCTTCCTTGGCCCACCTGACCGCAGCCTCGGCCTGCTCGGGCTCGGCACCCTTTTCCACGGTGTCGAGCAGGTGTGGCACCGCACTTTCGATACCAAACGACACGAGATAGCAACCGGCGTCGGCCAGGGCCTGGAGGATGTCTCGATCCACCGAGTCCACCCGGGTGGCGATCTGCCAGGGCAGCGTTCGGTGGTAGCCCCGCGCGCGGTATTTCTCGCAGAACTCCATGGTGCGTTCCGAGGAGATGACGAAGTTGTCATCTCCCATGAGCAGCGACCGCGGCTGGTAATCCCGAACGACCAGGTCGATCTCCTCCATGATGTTGTCGACGGACCTCATTCTGAAGCTGCCACCCATCACCACCTGGGCGGCGCAGAAGACGCAATCGAAGGGACAGCCGAAGGCCCCGAAGACGATGTCGTAGGGTCTGCGGATGCTGAGATCAGGGCTCATGCGGTAGACGCCCATGGGCACAAGGTGTCGGGCCGGGAAGGGGAAGCCATCCACGTTCTGCTCGAGCGGCCGCGCAGGGTTGTGGACGGTTTCGCCGTCGCGCCGAAAACTGATGCCTCTGATCGCGGAGAAGTCCCCGTCGCCCCCCACCGCGCGTGCAATCTCCACCTGGGTGATCAGTCCTTCACCACGGACCGCGACGTCCACGGCATCGCACCCCAACATCTCCTCCGGCCGCACCGTTGGGTGGACTCCTCCCACCACCACGACTGTGGTCGGATCGTGCTCCTTGACCAACTGCGCCGCAGCGAACGTGCTCTCCACCAGGGCGGTGGCACACGTGATGCCAACGATGTGAGGGCTGTAGTCGGCCAGAACCTCCAATAGAGGACGTTGCTCCACCTGGGCGTCGTAGACCCGGACATCGATGCCGTCTCGCTCCAACTGTGCCGCCAGGTAGAGCACGCCCATGGGGGGCATGACCCAACCCATGCGGCCGAAGTGCTTGCCCATGTATCGCTCGATGGCGTAGTCGGGGTTGACCAGCAAAACCTTCATGACCCAGCTCCCCGTTGGAGAATTTTGAATTTTGAAATCTTGATTTTGAATTGTATGGGCCCACGTGCCCCCGGGGGTTGGGTGAAAATTCAAAATCAAAAATCAAGAACTCAAAATTCCCTTCGATCTCTTACCCCTCACCAAATGCGCGAGCATGGCGCCAAGCATGACGAAAACCAGCGGCTCCACGGCGAACCGGTAGCGGAAGTTCTCGATGAACTCGAAGAAACTGGCAACCGAGAAGACCCATGCAATGGTGAATACGGAGAAGGCGAAGAAGGCGTCGTCGCCGGAACCGGTCCCACGCAACCAACGCCAACCCCGAATCCCGCCGTAGGCGAAGGCGAGCAGTCCCAGCATGGCCGCCACCAGCGGCAAGTTGACCGTGGATTCGAAGAGTCTGTAGGTGGAGGCGGTGGCCACCAGGTTGTCCCGGAAGGGCGGGTAGTTGACCGGCGACCAGAAGAAACGGGCGCCCGACCGAGCCACCGACCCCAGGTAGAGGCCCGGATGACGCCGGATCACGACCTTGGCGTCTGCGAGACTCATACGCGAGATCTGCAGATACGCCGCATGGTTGAAGTTCGGCGCTCCGGTGGATCTGAGCCGCCAACCGAGGGCCGGGATGCCGCAGTCGGTGACCGGCACGCCCACCGACTCGTAGCTTTCAACGGGGCTGAAGGGCGGCACCAGCGCCACTCGCGACAGCCGCCCCTCCCCTACCCACGCTTCCCTTTCCACCGGGTCCATCTCCGCCGTGGTCAGTCTGGTCAAACTCATGCCGAGCCACGAACTCGAGCCGAAGAAATCGAAGACCACGAGGTTCTTGGCGAAGAGGGCGACGATGAGCACCAGCGGCACGGCAGCCGCTGCAGCGATCGCACGCCAACACCGAGGCCGCGCCGCGAGCACGATTCCCACACAGACCACAAACCACGCCAGATGGAAAATGCTGCGGGTCCAGACCACCACGGCGAGCAGCGTGAAGAAGCCGAACAGCCATCGGGTCGAACCGGTTCGGCCGAACGCCAGGAGAGCCGCCCCGGCGAGCACCAGAGCCACGGCGTTGGGAAAGTCGTAGAACAGCCAGTTCTCATACATCAGCCAATTGGGCGAGGTGGCGTAGAGCAGCACCAGCACCGCCGCGATCAACCGCGACAATCCAAAACGGGTCAGAAGCAGGTAGATCGCCACCGCCAAGAGGAGCCCAAGACCCATGAAAATGACATGGAAGAGTACGAGGGAGTGATCGGGCGACAGCTTGAGCCCCACGCCGAGCATCAGGTTGAACAGCGGAGGTTGGGAGTGGAGGAAGAACACGCTTTCCAGCAACCGCTCGGCCAGCAGCTGCGGGTCGAGAACCTGCCAGTACCACTCGAGCGACGAGGTCTCGAACCGCACCCCGAGCCAGTAAAAGTAGATCCTCGACAGCACGAACCCCACCGCCACGACCATGAGCCCTGCCGCATTCGGAGAGCGCGCCCGCTCAGTCGTCTCCTCGGTTTTCAGATCCTCGTGCATCGCCGAACCACTATAGCGCCGAGCACCAGAATCTGCCGCTATCCCAAATCGCTGGAAGACCAGGGGATGACCAGTCGAGTCGCATTCGATTCTTGATTGTCGGCCCGGGAATCGAGCGACGGAGGCTGATACCAAGCGCCGTGACGAGGACTGCACATCGGACGAAATTGAAGCAGCCGACAGCCGCGACCGCCAATGAGATGACAAAAAATGCACATCTCGACGAAAACACGATTGCGGCAGGATTTGACAGGGTATAGTTTTGCCGAGAGGTTCCAAAAGAAAGACTCAACGAGGGAGAACCAGAATGAATGCAAAGAAACCCAACCCCCTGTGTATCGTCGCAGTGCTCGTGATCGGCCTCGGAACTACCATCGTCACCGCCCAGGACGTCAAGCCGCCGCAGCCGGTGGTGCCGGAGGTCTTCACCCTCACGGGACAATTTGTCAGGATGGCCTACAACAACGAGGGATTCGCCACCCTGGGTTACCGTGTGGCCAACGAATCGGTGGGCCAGAAGTGGATGTTGCTCGATCTCGGTCTGACCCTGCGCAAGGGGGTGAAGAACCAAAAGCTCGAACGCGGCGCTATCTCGGTCCAATTGCCCGATGGCTCGACCATCCAGCTGGCCAGCCAAGAGGAGTTCACCAAGGCCAACCTGCGTGCCCTCGATGCGCGGGCCAACATGGTGACCGACTCCATCAACTACTTCCCCTCCTCGGTGACGTTGCCGTGCCGGATCGGTTTCTTCACCGATGTCGGGCAGCCGGCGCGAGGTCTTGCCTATGATCAAGTGGACCTCAACCCCCAGAAAGCCTGCGTCGGCCGCGTCTACTTCAACATTCCCGACGGCATCACGACCGGCCAGTATTACCTCAACCTCAAGTTCGCCGACAGTGCGTTGCAGGTGCCCTTCAGGATTCTGACCAAGGAGGAGGCGAAGGAGTTCAAGAAGACGTGGAAGGACATCAAGGAAGAGCACGACGCCCAGTACAAGCAGTAGGGCACAGGACATCTCGGTTAAGAACCCAAAGCCGCCCTCCAACCCGGAGGGCGGCTTTGTTCATGATGAAAAATTCGAAGTTCGAAGTTCGAAGTTCGAAATTCGGGCCTCGGGGCTCGGGGCTCGGGGCTCGGGGCTCGGAGATGATTGTGGGTCAGGAGGCGGAGGTCACTCGTCGTCCGAAGGCTCAGGACCGTCCTTCCGGCCGTCTCTGAAGGTGGCTCGAGGGGCTTGATTGGCTGCCTCGGCAAAGAACACCCCCACCAGCCCGCCCACCATGACCGCAAGAAAAAGTTGTCCGATGATCGCCTCCAACCAGGCGAGGCTGCGAGCCTGCTCGGACAGCGGCACGAAATCACCGTAGCCGAGGGTCGTCAGGGTGACAAAGCTGAAGTAGGTGAAGGAGGGCACGGTCAGGGATTCCGAATCAGTGGCGGTCACAACAAGCTCGTCTGGAATTCTGAAGGCAGCGGGATCTCGGAAATAGACATGGGCGTAGATCAGGGCGAACAGCAGCCCGATGCAGAGATAGGCCGTGAGGGCACCGAAGACTCGCTCGCTGGTGACGCGGTCCCACTCAAACAGGTCACGAAGGAGATTCCAAATCAGAAAGGCGAAGAAGACGGCGCTCAGGGCGAGCACCGAACCGTTGATGGCCTGGGAATCGTCACCGAAGGCGAAGAAAAGACGGGCGGCGATGGCCGGCAGGCCGATGGCCAGCGCCAAGATCCTGTTCCGTCGTGTTCTCGCGGTCTCCAGCAAGGCGACCATGAAGATGCCGGCCACCATGAAGTCGTAGAGCTGGCCACCGATGACCTCCTCGGGCGACAACAGGGCAACCACGATGATGACCAGGATGGTCACGAACATGTTGCGGTGGGGATGGGCGCCAAAGAAGCTGCGGCGGGATTCTTGGTCGGACATCTTTGGCAATACTACATGAATCAAGCCAGTAGGCAGCAGGCAGTACGGCGCTGGGAGCAGGGGGCGGCCCCCTCCCGCTCAGAGTGCAGAGCCCAGAGATCAGAGTTCAGACCCAGCCGGTCGGAGCGCGTGAAGGCGCGTTGATCGGGCGTGCCATTCCGGGCACCTTGACGTTGAAAGTCACAAGTTAGACGTTAAACGTATCCGCCCGCCCACCCGAATGCGAGAAGGCGCGATGGGCGGGCGTGCCACTTCTGACACTTTCGGGACCATTGTGAGGGGGTTTTGAGCGTCTGCGAGTCCCGAAAGTGTCAGGGTGGCAACCTGCCGGCGCCAGCGGTTGTGGCCGTGGCCGGGTGCGGCGGCCCGTTTCGATCTTGAAAGTGGGATCAGCGGCCATACGGCTACCCGCTGGTGACGGCTGGTCACCGCGGCCACCGGCCGCGAGTAACCGCGGGGAGCGCTATTGGGAAATGGGCGCGTCGAAGTCAGCAAAACGAACCGAACGCGGGAGCCGGTGCCCGGCACCGACTATTTTAGTCCTCGGCAACGAGTTCCCTGTGGGCGGTGATGAGCGTGTCGACGATCTCGGGCTCGGCCAGGGTTGTGATGCTGCCCATGTCTGCGTACTCGCCGGCCGCGATGTTGCGCAGGATGCGCCGCATGATCTTGCCCGAGCGGGTCTTGGGCAGGCCGGGCGTGATCAATACCTCGTCGGGGGTGGCGATGGGTCCGATGACGTGCCGCACCTGCTCCTTGAGGGCGCCGATCAATTCCTGTGGCTCAGCCCCACTCTCGGCATCGAGGTTCAGGATGACGTAAGCGAAGATGCCCTGGCCCTTGATTTCGTGTGGGAATCCCACCACCGCAGCCTCGGCCACAGCGTCGTGGGCCACCAGCGCGCTCTCCACCTCGGCGGTCCCCATGCGATGGCCGGCCACGTTGATGACGTCGTCCACTCGACCGGTGATCCAGTAGAAGCCGTCAGAGTCCCGCAGGCAGCCGTCACCCGTGAAGTACAACCCGGGGAACTGGGTGAAGTAGGTCTCGTGGAACCGTTCGTGGTCGCCCCACACCGTCCGCGCCTGGCCGGGCCAGGTGCGTTCCAGACAGAGGTTGCCCGCCACATCGTTGCCCTCCAGAACGTTGCCGTCATCGTCTACCACCAGCGGCTTGATCCCGAAGAAGGGCAGCGTCGCCGAGCCCGGCTTGAGTGGCGTGGCCCCGGGCAACGGCGTCATCAGGATGCCCCCGGTCTCGGTCTGCCACCAGGTATCGACGATGGCACAGCGGTCTTCGCCCACGACGTCGTGGTACCACCTCCACGTATCCGGGTTGATGGGCTCGCCGACCGTCCCGAGGATGCGAAGCGATTGCCGCGAGTACTTCGTGACGAACTCGTCACCGGACCGGTTGATGGCCCGAATGGCGGTGGGCGCGGTGTAGAAAATGTTGACACCGAGGTCGTCCACCACCTGCCAGTAACGGCCGGCGTCGGGATAGGTGGGCACCGACTCGAACATCACCGTGGTGGCGCCGTTGGCCAGCGGACCATAGATGATGTAGCTGTGGCCGGTGATCCAGCCGATGTCAGCAGCACAGAAGTAGACCTCACCCGGTTGGTAGTCGAAAACAAGCTCGTGGGTCATGGCGGCATAGACCATGTAGCCGCCAGTGGTGTGGAGAACCCCCTTTGGCTTTCCGGTGGAACCCGAGGTATAGAGGATGAAGAGCGGATCTTCCGAGCCCATCCACTGGTAGGTGCAGGTGGAGCGCTGTTTCCGGCACTCCTCGTCGAGCCAATAGTCTCGACCGGGCTTCATGGGCACGTCGGCGTCGGTGCGCCGAGCCACCAGCACGGTGTCCACCAGGTCGAGCCCGTCCACGGCGCGGTCCACGGTTTCTTTGAGGTGGAGAACACGGCCGCCGCGGAGACCCTGGTTGGCGGTCACCACCACCCGCGCACCGGCATCGAGAATTCGGTCCCGGATGGCCTCGGAGCTGAAACCTCCAAAAACGATGGAGTGGACCGCACCGAGCCGGGCGCAGGCCAGCATGGTGTAGGCCAGCTCGGGAATCATGGGCATGTAGAGGCACACCCGGTCCCCGCGACGCACACCGTGGGATTTGAGCACGTTGGCCACCCGGCTCACCTCGTGCTTGAGCTGGCGGTAACTGATGTGCTGATACTCGCCTGGCTCGTCCTTGGCCCAGATGATGGCGTCCTGATCGCCGCGAGTGCTCAGATGTCGATCGACACAGTTGAAACACGCGTTGAGTCGACCGCCCAAAAACCAGCCAAAGTCCACGTTTTCGTAGTCGTGGTCGAAGACCTCGTTCCACGGATGAAACCAGCTGATCCGCTCCGCTTGTTTGGCCCAGAAGGTCTCGGGATCATCAAGCGACAACCGATAGAGCCGATCGTACTCCGCCATCGAGCCGATGTGGGCTTGCTCGACGATGTGGGGCTTGGGCGGGTAGAGACTGCTAGCTTCACTCATGGCCGGCTCCTTGTAATGACAGGTGGTGTCTACTTTAACAGGAACAGGTCCTGAGTCCCCGTCTCTCGCGGATTGAACGGGGAGGGCGGATTGCGCCCCGACCAGCCACCCACCCATTACAAATTGCGAATTGCGAATTCCACCCGCCACCCTGTGGCGGGCTCACTGTGGTGAGAAGTACGGGCTAGTCGACGGTGACGCGCTCGACAGGACGGGACAGCTTCACCGCGATCCGCATCAACAGCATTGTCGCCACCACCACGAGGCCCGCCACGAAACCCCACCACAGGCCTTCGGGGCCCAACCCGAGGCGAAATGCCAATATCAGGCTCACCGGAATGCCGATCAACCAGAAGCCGAATAGATTGATCAGCATGGGTGCCCGGGTATCACCAAGGCCCCGCAGCACGCCTGCCGACACGATCATCAGACCGTCGAAGATCTGGAAGACGCCGGCAATGGGAATGAGCGTGGCGGCCAATGAAACCACCTCGAGTTCCGAGGTGTAGGCCAAGGCCAGGGGGCGGGGGATGCTCAGGAACATCACGGCGGTACACGTCATGAAACCGGCGCCGCAGAGCAGACCGGCAGAGGCCGAGCGGCGGACTCCATCGTTGTCCTTTCGCCCGACGGCGTGGCCCACCCGGATCGCCGACGCCGCGGACACCCCCAGGGGGACCATGAAGGTAAGGGAGGCGAGATTGATGGCCACCTGGTGGGCCGCCATGGTGACCGCACCCATGCCGCCCATGAGCAACGCGATGACCGAAAACGAGGTGAACTCGAGCAGGATCTGGATCCCGATGGGGATACCCAGTTTGAAGGTCCGGAGAAGGGGCCGCAGCTTCACGGCCTCTCGATCGAAATGGGACACGAGCGGCGCTATCTCCCGGCGAGCGGCGAAGGCAAGGCCGACAAACAGTGTCAGCCGGCTGATGGTTGTAGCCCAGGCCGAGCCAAAAGGACCCAGCGCCGGGAATCCCCACCGTCCGTAGACCAGCCCCAGGTCGAGGAGCAGGTTGAGCACGTTGGCCGCTGCGATGGTGATCACAATGGGTCGCATGCGCTCCATGGCCTGCAGGGTTTGTCGCATAACGATGAAGCCGAAGAAGGGCAGCAGCCCCGGCAGGCAGCGGTGGACATAGCCCGCCGCGATGGGAACCGTCTCCTCCGGCTGGCGGAAAAATACCAGCACCGGCTCGATGGGTATGAGCAGAAGGATCGCCGGTCCCGCGATCAGGACGGCCATGAAGAGACACCGCTGAAAGGTCAGCCGCACCGCCAACCGATCGCGAGCCCCAATGGCCTGGGACACCAGTGGATCCACCACCATGAGGGTGCCGATGCCGAAGGAAACCACCGTCATCACCGAGACATGGCCAAGGGCCACCGCGGCCAGGGCGGTGGCGGACACCCGGCCAACCACCATGATGTCCACAACCCCCATGAGCATGAGACCGACCTGTACCACCACCACCGGCACGGCCAGCCGGAGCATGGCAACAAAGTCAGCATGATTTGGAGCTTCGAAGGGTCGGGGCATGGGTTCTCCGGACGGCGCAGCATAGCACCCGCAAACCGTGTCATCAGGGAGTATGATGGGGTGCCCAGGCGGGGCAACCGGGAGGACACATGGTCACGGCGATCATTCTGCTCAACGTCCAAAACGACAGAATCAACGAGGTGGCCCAGACACTGGTGCAATTCGATGGTGTTTCCGAGGTCTACTCCGTCGCCGGTCAGGTTGACCTTGTGGCCATCGTTCGCTGCCCCGGCGAGGAACAGATCGCCTCGTTGGTCACCGAGAAGATGCTCACTGCCGAAGGCATCATTTCGTCCGAAACCCTGATCGCCTTCCGCGCCTTCTCCCAGCACGATTTGGAACGCATGTTCTCGGTCGGGATGGACTAGTCCGCTGAGGACAACATCTCGAGGACTGCGGCCCTGACGGCAGGCCACGCGGAGCTCGAGGGGTCCACGAGTTCGAAGTGGCCGGCTCCAGCGATTTCCTTCACCCCGACCCGGTCGCCCGCCTTGCCGGCGGTGGTCGCGTAATCGTCCGCCTGAGTGCGAGGTACGATCGGGTCGAGGGCCCCGACGACCAAAATTTGCGAGACTCCCAGAGGCAGCATCTCAATCGGTGAAGCCCGGCCCAGTCTCTCGGGGTGGTCCGTCGGCTGTCCACCCAGGAGGCCGGGGATGGCGGCGCCGCATCCCTCGAGGGAGACAAAGGCAGCAAGATCCGGAATTCCGGCCAGGCTCACCACCCCGGACATCTCCAGTGGCGCCGCACCGCGGAAGCCGTCATCCAGAGACAAACCGCTTCGGGCCGCGAGCCACAGGGCAAGGTGGCCGCCGGCGGAATGACCGACAGTCACGACCCGCTCGAGGTCCAGTCCGCAGTCGGCCGCGATCCCGCGAAGATGATCGGCCGCCGCAGCCACGTCGTCGAAGGTCCCGGGCCAGCCACCGCCGTCATCACCGACGCGTCGGTACTCGATGCTCCAGGTGGCGACACCATCCGCAGTCAGCGCCGCCGCGAGGGAAGACATGTAGCCGAGGTCGTACTCGGCCAGCCAGCAGCCGCCGTGAATCACGATGGCCACCGGATGGGGTCCGACACCGTCCGGAAGCCGGAGTTCCCCGAACTGCAGGGGTTCCGGTCCGTATACAATCTGGTGCTGCGCCTCGGGTCGGGGCAGGGCCATCGCGTCGCGGGCGCTCATCATCTGGCGCCCCTGTGCCCACGACACTCCACCCGACGCAACCAGCACCGCAACAGCCAGACAGACTCTTCGCACTTCACGTGACCTTGGCCCGGACCCGAAACTGGGGTTGGTCCCACTCCCTCGAGGCCATGATCACGGCCAGTGCGGCCACCGCATCCCACACATCCACGTATCGGAGATACGCGGGTGCGAACCCGAACCGCAGCAGATCGGGCGCCCGAAAATCGCCGATGACTCCGCGGGCGATGAGAGCCTGCATGATGGCGTAACCATCCGGATGATGGAACGACACCTGGCTCCCCCGCCGTTCCGGATCCCGCGGCGAGGCGAGTTCGAGACCAGAGCCGCCACACTCCCGCTCCACACACGCGATGAACATCTCGCTGAGTTCCATGGATTTGGCGCGGAGACGATGAACCCCAATTTCGGCCACGGTCTCGACTCCGCACTGAAGGGCAGCCAAGCTGAGGATGGGTGGTGTGCCGACACACAGCGACGATACTCCCGGTGCCGGCCGATACGCGTTGTCGAACTCGAAGGGTGCCGCATGACCCATCCAGCCCCAAAGGGGAGACCGCAACCGGGAGTGGTGCTGACCCGCAACAAAGGCGAAGGCAGGTGCACCGGGACCGCCGTTGAGGTATTTGTAGCCGCAGCCCACCGCCATATCGGCGTCGGCCCCTCCGAGGTTCACCGGCATGGCTCCGGCGGAGTGCGACAGGTCCCAGAGCGTGAGGGCCCCCGCCCCGTGCGCCAGCTCGGTCCAGGCGGAAAGATCGTGGATTGAGCCGCTGCGAAAATCCACCTGGGTGAGCATCAAAATCGCCACGTCCTCATCAAGAGCCGCGGCCAGGTCCATCCTGGGTACGACCCGAAGCGAGATCCGGTCGCCCATCAGGTCGACGAGGCCCTGAGCGATGTACAGGTCGGTGGGGAAGTTCTCCTCTTCGGTGAGAATCACGCGACGGTTCGGGCGCATCCGAACACCGGCCGCCAGCAGCTTGAAGAGATTGACCGACACCGAATCGGCAACCGCCACTTCGGCAGGCTCAGCACCAATCAGCGACGCGATGGTCGCCGCCACCTGCTCGGACATGTGAATCCACCCCCGACTCGTCCAACTGCGGATGAGATCTCCTCCCCATTCATCCCTCATCAGCTGTTGGATTCGTCCGAGGGTTTCGTACGGCGGCGGTCCGAGCGAATTGCCGTCGAGATAGACGACCCCATCCGGAAGCGCGAACTCCTCGCGACAACCGGCCAACGGGTCGGCACGGTCGAGTTCAAGAACCTGGGTGCGTGTCTCAGGCAGCGTCACGCCGATCATTGTCCCACGTCTCGGTCCGACCCCTTCCGAGGAGAGAGGACCCACACCCGCGGGTCCTCGTTCGTTGTGCCAGTGGCGATGAGCTGTGTCTGAAACCCATGGGTCCCATAATCGTTGTTCGCCACCTATTTTTTCCTCATTCTCCGGGCACTCTAAAGATGGGGAACCATCGTCCGGGATCGGAAATGGGCGCTCGGCTCACCCACAGACCGGACAAAAGAAAGGGAGACTCACGAGATGCACTCGACCAAATGGATCTACTCGGCTCCACTCGCCACCATCCTCATTGCAGTGATCGGTCTTTGGGCGCCGTCCGTCGGGGCGGTGGACAAGGTCACGATCCAGGTGGCCGCCATTTCCACGGGCGGCGCCGAACACAGCGTCGTCCGGACCCCGAATCACACCCTGCCGGAGGGAACCCCGGACACCTGGAGCAGGGGCATCAGCCTGCTAGCCACGGAGGGCGGACTCACAGTGCTCGTGGAGTCGGTGGCCGTCACCGGACACACCCCCCAGCCCGATGACAACGATTTCACCCGCATCGACAACGCGATCCAGTCGGTGACGTTGCTCGGCGACGGAACAGAAATCCGTTTGCTCGGCGTCTTCGATTGGACCGAGGCCAACGCCATGGCCTCATGGACTGCCGCGGATTACGCGGTCATCGCGCCGGGCGGAGTAGCGAACGTCAGGATCTACGCCGAGGAGCTGGGCGACGCGGTTGTCCTCGGACCCTGGGAGCTGCCAGACCTCGACGTCTATTACGAGGGGTTCCTCCATCTCTTCGAAGGCACCTACCGCGGCTGGACCATCGAGAACCTTGAACTCCGCGGATTCGATTGGACCCTCGGGATGTTCTACACCTCGCTGGGGGATTTTGACGACGTCACGGTGCGCAACAACCTCATCGAGATGCCGGAGGACATCCCCGGCAATCACGGCCTGGCGACCGGCGAACCATGGCAGAACATCGCCTTCCACCTCGCCTTCGGCACCAATCAGACCATCGAGGGCAACGAGGTGATCATCCCCGGCACGGCCGCGGCCACGGACCCCGAGGCCGCCGCCTGTGTCGCTCTGCAGTCCAATACCAGCGGTGGCGCCGGCTACGACGGCCTGGTCATCACCGACAACCTCATCCGGATCACCGGCGCCCAAGCGGGCAACTCGGAACGCATCTACGGCATCTGGGAGAACGCCCACGGCCACAGTTCCAACGTCGAGGTGAGCGGCAACATCTTTGTCAACGAGTCGCCCGACAACGACCCCGCGCTGAATCTCCAGCGCGCTTTCCGGGTGACGTCGCACTCTTCGGACACCACGACGGTCAGCTACACCAACAACATCGCCCTCGGAGCCAACATCGGGATCCACTGGATCGGCGACAATTACACGTCGAATCCACCGGCTTCGGTATTGCCGGTCATCGTCGAATACAACACCCTGTTGGATAACGGCACCGGCGTGTGGGTCCACACCGACGACCTGGCGCCCGGCCCCGGTGGGGATCCCACGAAGATGAGCAAGGCCGATCTTGCCTTCAACCGTCTGGCGGGCAACGGCGTCGGCGTACGATCGGACGACGCCGAGGTGCTGGCCGAGAACAACTGGTGGGGCTGCAATGACGGCGCCGGCATCGGTGACTGCGATACGCCGCTGTACGCAGGTACCGCGGGATTCCTGGACGCCGACCCGTGGCTGCTGCTCGGTCTCGAACTGGATCAGGTCGTCGTTTCCGTTGGCGGTCAGGCGACCGCGGACGCCTCCCTGGTCTTCAACTCGGACGGCGCGGACACCTCCGGTCTGGGTACGCTCCCCGACGGCACCCCGGTTCAATTCGATGCCTCCGGCGGCACCATGGATCCGTCCGATTCCGGAACCGTCTTCGGATTCGCCGAGAGCACATTCACGGCGGGCGGGGCACCCGGTTTCTACGGCATCAGCGCCACCGTGGACTTCGCCACCCTGGAACTCCCGGTGACGGTCACCGGCGACGCCGATCTCACGATGACCATGGCCCCGTCGAGCCAGATCCTCGATGACGGCGACAACGTCGAGGTGGCCATCACCGTCGGCAACGCCGGCCCCAACCCCGCCGCCGAGGTTTCGGTGGCGGTAGACTTCCCGGCCGAGCTGGGTGGAATCGGCTGGATCTGCGTCGGTGCCGGCGGCGGCACCTGCTCCCTCGATGGCTCCGGCGACATCGCCGATCTGGCCGACCTGCCGGTGGGCGGAAGCGTGACCTACACCGCCATCGGCGCCCTGCCCGACCCGTTCACCGGCGTCCTCGTGGTTGACGGCATGGCGGATCTTCCCGACTACCTGGTCGACGCCAATCCGTCGGACAATGAGGCGGAGGCCGAAATTCGGTCGGTTCGGATCTTCGACGACGGCTTCGAGTCGGGTGACAACTCGGCGTGGTCCGGCACCATGCCCTGACCCGCGTCATGACAACTGATGACCAAAACCGCCCATCCGGGAGACCGGGTGGGCGGTTTTTTGTGGTTTTCAATTCCGAATTTCGAATTCGGCGGGGCGGGGGGCCGCTGCCTGCCCCTTGCGCCCTGCGCCCTGCCCCCTGCTCTCTCCCTCAGGCGACGGGTGCCTTCTGCTGATACAGGTGCACATCCCGTTGCGGGAACGGGATCGAGCAACCAGCGGTCTCGAGGCCCTCCTTCATCTGCCGGGTGAGGTCGAAATAGACCGTCCAATAGTCTGCCGGGACGCACCACGGTCGCACCACGAGATCTACCGAGGAATCACCCAGGTTGGACACGGCGATCTGAACCTCGGGTTCTGTCAAAACCTTGGGGTGGGCCTTGACGATGCGATCGATGGTCTCCATGGCCACTCCGATGTCGTCGCCGTAGTCGATACCCATGACCATGTCCACCCGGCGGGTGTCGTTGCCGTTGTAATTGACGATGGTGCCCGAGAAGACCTGGGAGTTGGGCTGGATGACGCGCTTGTTGTCGAGGCTGTTCATGGTGGTCGTGAAGATCCCGATCGCCTGGATCACACCGAGTTGGCCGCCGACCTCCACCAGATCACCCACCTTGAAGGGACGAAAAACGAGCAGCATCACCCCGGCCGCAAAGTTCGACAGGGTGCCCTGCAGAGCGAGTCCCACAGCCAGCCCCGCGGCGCCGAGCACCGCCACGAATGATGCGGTGGGGATACCGAAGATGCCGAGCACGGCGATCAGCACAAAGGCGATCACCAGGTAATAGACCATGCTCGACGCGAAGGGGATCAGGGTCGGATCGGCATCGGCCCGTTTCATCATCCGGCGCATACCGCGGCGCACCGCGCCGGCAACCATCCGGCCGACGATCAGCAGCGCAATCGCGCCGATCACTCGAAGCCCCCAGGTCGAGATCAGGGTCATCAAGTTCTCCATCAGTCCGTCAATGTTCTGTTCCATGCGTTTTCTCCTCTCGTGCCTCTTTAGTTTTTTGGAACCCACACCTTAGCGCAGGCGGGTCCGCGTGGCCAGGGGGGTGGGGGGGGGCGAGAGTGCGCGGTGCCCTCGAGAGTCCAAAGTCGAAAGTCGAAAGTCCCCACCCTCCCACCCGAGGAGTGGGCGCGGTTGGCGGGCGTGCCGTCTTTCACAATGTTGGGACCTGATCGCTGACTCATCCAGCTCCTCGAGTCCCATCATTGTGAAAGGGGGCAACCTCGGGGAGCGCGTTTGGGAGATAGGCACCGTCGTCGCAACGGAGCACGAGATTGCGACATCTGCGGCGGTGCCTGGCACCGACAGGGGGATCCGGGCGGTTGGGGGTCGTTCGAATTCCTCATCCTCATTCCTCATTTCTCACTCCGATGACCCGCCAGGGAATCCGCGACCCGCCCGATGTGCTGTATCTTCATGCAACGGTTGTGCGTACACACCCGGTGAAGGAGTATTTATGATCACGAGAAAAACGGCCACCATCTTCCTTGTGCTGATGGGACTGGCCGTCATGCCTATCGTCAGTGCTCACGCACAGAAATCTCCACCCTCCCCGCCCCCGGCCCCGGGAGCGGTGGTCTGGTTCGACCTTTTGACCGAGGACGCCGATGCCGTGCTCGACTTCTACCGCGAACTCTTCGGGTGGGAAATACAGGTCCACACGCCAACCCACCACGTGGTGGTCCACAACGGTCAACCCATCGCGGGCATCAGTACGATCTCCAACGACAAACCCGAGACGAGCGAAGCGTTCTGGCTCGCCGGCATTGTGGTTGACGACGTGGACAAGGCGGTCAAACGCGCATCAAAACGCGGCACGACCGTTCACGTTCAACCCGCCGACTCGGCGGGCTACGCCCGGTACGCCATCATTTCCGATTCCGAGGGAGTCCCGGTGATGCTGCTCGACCCATTCACGACCCTTGGCGGTGACCGTGGGCCTGGCAGCTGGGTGTGGGCCGAGCTGTGGGCTCGGGACCCGGATTCCGCCGCCGCGTTTTACAACAAGGTCGTCGGCTACGAAGAAGACCAGACCGATGTCGGGGGTGCGCCCTACAAGGTCTTCAAGACGGGGGGCGAGATACGGGCGGGGCTGGTGAAGACCCCACACGATAAGGTCGACCCGATCTGGGCGCCGTACCTTCTGGTGGCCGATCTCGATGAGGTGCTCGCCCGCACACCGAAGCTTGGCGGCACCGTCCTGGCAGAGCCCGGAACATTCAGCAGCCTCGGTTCGGTTGCCCTGCTCGCCGACCCCAGCGGGGCAGCGTTCTTCGTCTACCAGCGCAAAGAAGAGGGGGCCTCGAAATGAAACATCCTATGCGGACTCTGGCGTCCCTCCTTCTGGTTGTTATTGCAGTCCTGTGGTTGACCGGCTGCAGCTCCGCTGACGGCTCGACAACCACTTATGTGGGTGTGAGCCACGGCTACGGCTATGGTGGCTACGGTCCCGGCTGGGGTTACGGTGGATATCCGGGATACGGTGGCGGTGGAGTTGTCGTGGTCGGGCCGCCGGTCGCCATGCCCTACTATTGATCCAGGGCGACAAACTACCCGGGATCTCGTGGGAGCAGGTTGAGGTTGTAAGTGGTAGGTTGTGGCGGCGCGACGAGAGATTGACCCTATTCGGTGTCGTCGGCGAGGATGAGGTCGCGCCGTTCGAAGAGCGCATCGATTTCTTGGTCGGTGAGCAGATCCCCGATCTCGGCGCGGACCTCCTCCGGGTCGAGCGCCGCCAGCGCTGCCGCAAAATCCCCATCGAGCATGCTGCGCCCGGCGTCGAGGTGGTACGGACTCGGCAGGCTGGGTTTGAGGGCTTGCTCGTGGTCGATGAGGTGGATCTGCCAGTCGTGGGTGGTGATGAGGGTGTTGCTGCCGTTGCGGTCGATGTTGAAGATCAGTACGTCGAAGACACCAGCATCGTCACGCTGCTCCTGGAAGCCACGATTGTCTGCGGGCCAGAGATCCTCTGCCAGCCGGTCCTCTTCGTTGATGGCGTTCTCCACATAGAGTTGGAGCGAGCCGGTGGTGCCGTTGATCTCGCGCACCACGGTGGGTGGGACCATGCCGAGACCGAGCATTCGGTCGAGCCTGAAGGCCGCAATCTCGTTGGCGTAGCTCCGATCTGCCTCGTCCACATCCTTGAAGATGGCCCGACACCGGCGACCGTTATCCGCCAGAATCACTTCCTTGGGATGGGTGGACCCGGATCCGACCAATTCGATGGAGACCACCGACGCCGACTCGAGGAACACCACCACCTCATCGGGTCCGCTGAATAGACCGGGGGTCAGATCCCACCGCTGATCTTCGAGCGCCATCGCGCCCTCACCGGTGTAGAGCGCCGCGAGAACCCCGTCCGTCATCTCGACCGCGGAGGCCCTGCCACCATAGTGCTCGGTGAGCATTCCAGTGTCGGCCATGACCACCGCTCCGTTGAATCGGGTCACGATCCTGTCGGTGTGGACCGGCGTGTGTCCCACCACCACACGATCTGCGCCGATATGCGCGAGCACATCGTCCACCAGATCCTGCTCGTCAACTTCGGAGTTGAGCGCAAAACCCCGATACCAGAGCGGCCCGTCGCGGCGGAAGACCATGCCTTCGGCCGCCAGGAAGAGCTGTTCGGCCGAGGCGGCGACCTCGGGCTCGCTCTCCGGATCTTCGAGGATCGCGCTGACGGTGCGGAGCTGCTGTTTGTAGTTCATCTCCGGCGCCAGGACCCCGAGATCTTCCAACCGCTGCTGGGCTTCCACGAAAGTCCGAAGCTCGCCCATGGCCACCGGGTTGATCTCGTTCGGCTCGAGGTCGAGCAGCATGGGGGGCAGCCCGCCGTGGACAAAGGCGACGTCATTCACCACCACGAGGACCGACTGATTCAAAAGCCAGCTCCCGTAAATGCCATCCGGCGCAAACGCGTCGCGGTGACCGAAATATCCTGTCGGATATCTCTTGGCGAAGACCTTCCGCATTTTGCCGAGATCGGAGTTCTGGGAGACCGACGACTTGAGCATTCTCTTGAAGGCGGCCTTCCTCTCCTTGGGATCGTCCTCTTTCGCAAAGGCCGTGAACTCGGAAGGGCTTGTGTAGCTCAGCTCACCCGCCAGGTTCATGACCTCATGGTTGCCGAGCACAAGATGGACCCGGCCGCCGGCTTGCTCCGCCTCGTGCTGCAGCCGCATGATGAGGGTGAGGGCCTTTCTCGATTCGGGACCTCGGTCGACCAGATCGCCAAGCATGACCAGGTGATCCTCACCACCCGACCACAAACCCTCGGCATCGATCACGGCTGCCTCGCGGAGGATGTGGACCAGCGAGTCGTAGGCTCCGTGCACGTCGCCCACGACCACCACCCGCTCCACACCTTCCCAACGCCATTGGTTTGGCTCGTCGGCACTGATGGGCAGGGTGGCTGCTGCGAGCGCCAGCCCGAACAGCCCGACGCGAAGGCAGGGACGATGAATCATGCTGTCATGAGAACCCGCCAGACGACGGCGGGATTCCGTCAATCAACTCGCTGCATCTCGTGCTGCACCGTGCGTTCGATGGCCCACATCATGTTCTCCATCAGTCGTCCCTGTTCGAACACGGCCTTGATGAGTGCCTTCAAAGGAAACAACCGAACGTGGGAGGCCGCGTCGAGATTGATGGTCTGCATGGACCAGTCGGGGAACAGGCGTTCCACATCGTCCTCGGTGCTCATGAGCAACAGATCAGTGTGACGCCCGTCGGCGACGATGCGACCATAGACCTCGTCCACGGCTTCGGCGGGGCCCTCCAGCACCTGGTAGAACAGTCCGCCCGACGACATCAGCAGACCCGTCAGACCCTTGGCCTCGTTGTTCTTCTGCGACTGTGCACCGATCTCCTCGATGGCCTTCGCGGACAGTGGTTTTTCGAAACGACTCACGTACTTGATTCGCTTGACCATCCACGAATGCTACTCAGATCTCACATAACGGTCAACTCCTTCATCGGACACGTCTCCTGCAACTCGGTCGAGGCCGCCAGGTCTTCGAAGCGAAGGACCATGAGCTCCGTGGAAAAAATCAAAAAAATTCTAGAATTTCTCTGAAATGTTTTTGCAATGTCTAGACTTTACCATTGAAATTATTGAGGAGGTTTCGATGAAACGAATCGCAACGACCCTGGTCCTGGTTCTCTTGGCTGGCTTTACCGTTAACGCTCAGGCTCAAACCGGCGAACTCTCGGCGGTCCACGGGATTCCTGGCCTGGACGACGCTGTCGACGTATATCTCAACGGCGTCCCCGCTTTCTCCTTCGAATTCGGTGACACCTACGGACCCGTCGCTGTTGAAACCGGGGCCTACGCCATCGAGGTCTACTACCTCGGAGCCCCCGTGCCGGAACTGAGCGGCACAGTCACCGTCGAAGAGGGTGGCAGTTACACGGCCGTGGCGCACCTCGACTCCAACAGCGCATTCGCGCTCTCACTTTTCGTCAACGAGATCTCCCCTCTCCGCTGGTGGTTCGCCAGGTTACAGATTCACCACCTCGCAGCAGCGCCGACAGTCGACGCATCCATCCGCCGGGGCAACTCTCGCTGGCCGAAGGTCGAGTTGTCCGGTCTGTCCAACGGCGACAAGGCCACCGCCACTGACGTCAGCGCTGGCAACTACAATGTCGGGCTTCTCGCCGACGATGCCGAGGTCTTCAACACCGGAAAGATCAAATTGCGTTCCGGCAATAACTTCGGCGTGTACGCCGTGGGCGAGTTCCCAGACACGTTCCAACTGATCTATCTGCCCCTCAACTGAGCACGTTTTGCTCCGTCCGTAGCTCGAGTTCTCACAAGAACAGTCCGCCTCCGGGCGGACTGTTTCTTTGTCTGAACAGCCGTCGGCGCCGCCCCAACAACCCCAGCACTCCCGATGAATCAGCCGGCTGTTGACCTGTTACACTCCCGGCCCAGAACCACGATGCGGCCCCGGTCGGACCCCATCGGATCCGGATCGGCGCTGTGGAACGACGGGGGTGTTGATGCGACGAGGACGGTTGCGACTCGAGGACGGGTCCGTCTTCGAAGGAACGGGTTTCGGCGCCGCAGAGCCGGTGGCGGGAGAGGTGGTTTTCAACACCGGGATGGTAGGTTATCCGGAGTCGCTCACCGATCCATCCTACGCCGGTCAAATATTGGTGCTGACCTATCCCCTGGTGGGCAACTACGGCGTCCCGCCGTACGGTCTCGATGACTCGGGCTTGCCGGTGGGCTTCGAGTCCGAGAAGATCCAGGCGGCCGGGCTCATCGTGTGGGAAAACTCCGAGCGTTACAGCCACCACCTGGCGTCCCGATCGCTTCACGACTGGCTCGCGGCGGAAGGCATCCCCGGTCTGGCCGGGGTGGACACCCGGGCGTTGACCATACAGCTCCGCGAGAAGGGCACCATGCTTGGCGCCATCGAGCCGGACGGTCTCGCCGAACCGATCACCTTGGTGGATCCCAACGCCACCGACCTCGTGGCCATGGTCAGCGTTGCCGACGTGGTCCGCTACCGTTGCGGACAGCCCAACGCCCCCACTGTGGTGCTGGTGGATTGTGGTTGCAAGACGAGCATCATCCGCAGCATGCTCGACCGCGGGTTGGACGTCATCCGGGTGCCCCATGACCACTATTTCCCCGGCATGGCCTTCGACGGACTGCTGATCTCCAACGGACCCGGCAACCCCAGGATGTGCGCGGCGGCGATTCGCAACATCGAACGGGCATTGGCCCTGGACGTGCCGATCCTGGGCATATGTCTCGGCAATCAACTGCTGGCGTTGGCCGCCGGCGCCGAGACCTTCAAGCTGCCCTTCGGTCATCGCAGCCAAAACCAACCGTGCGTCGAGATGCTGCCCTCGGGGGAGCGAGGCGCTCGTTGCGTGATCACCTCCCAGAACCACGGCTTCGCCGTCCGCTCCGACTCGCTGCCGCCAGACTGGCGGCTGTGGTTCGTCAATGCCAACGACGACACGGTGGAGGGCATACAACACATCTCGAAACCCATCAGGAGCGTTCAGTTCCACCCCGAGGCCAACCCAGGACCGGTGGACTCGGCATGGATCTTCGACGACTTCGCCACGGTGGTGAAAGGGAGGAACGCATGAAAAACGGCCTTCCCAACACCGTGCTCGTGCTCGGCAGTTCGGCGCTGAAGATCGGCGAGGCGGGCGAGTTCGACTACTCCGGCAGTCAAGCGATCAAGGCCCTCAAGGAGGAGGGCATCCGGACCGTGCTCATCAACCCCAACGTGGCCACCATCCAGACCTCGGAGCACCTTGCGGACGAGATCTACTTCATCCCGGTCACGCCCGTCTTCGTGGAGCAGGTGATCGAGAAGGAGAAGCCGGACGGGATCCTACTCGGGTTCGGAGGCCAGACGGCGCTGAACTGCGGCGTCGAGCTCTACCAAAAGGGCGTTCTTGAAAAACACGGCATCCGCGTTCTGGGCGCACCCATCGAATCGGTGCTCGACACCGAGGACCGCGAACGGTTCGTGGCGCGTCTCGGCGAGGTGGAGGTGGAGGTCCCCCGCAGCCGACCCACCACCAACATCGAAGAGGCGGTGGCAGCCGGACGGGAGATCGGCTTTCCGTGCATGGCCCGGGTCGCCTTCGCCCTGGGCGGACTCGGGTCCGGCATCTGCCGCACCGAGGCGGAACTCGAGACCCTGGCAAAGAGGGCCTTCGCCCACACCGAACAGCTTCTGGTGGAGGAGTATCTCGAGGGCTGGAAGGAGATCGAGTACGAGGTGATGCGAGACGCCCACGACAACTGCATCACCGTCTGCAACATGGAAAACATCGACCCAATGGGTATCCACACCGGCGAAAGCCTGGTGGTGGCGCCTTCCCAAACCCTGGACAACACCGAGTACCACCAGCTGCGCGAGATCGCGACTCGGGTCGTTCGTCACCTGGGCATCGTGGGCGAGTGCAACATCCAGTACGCCCTATCCCCCTCCGGCGAGGGCTACCGGGTGATCGAGATCAACGCCCGGCTGTCCCGGTCGTCGGCACTGGCCTCCAAAGCCACCGGCTACCCACTGGCATTCGTCGCGGCGAAGCTCACTTTAGGGTTTTCGCTCACCGAGGTGGAGAACTCGGTGACCCGCTCCACCTGCGCCTGCTTCGAACCGGCGCTGGACTACGTGGTGGTCAAGGCGCCCCGCTGGGACTTCCAGAAGTTCCCCGGGGTCGAGCAGCGGATCGGATCGGCCATGAAGTCGGTGGGCGAGGTCATGGCCATCGGCCGGCGGCTCGAGGAGACCCTGCAGAAGGCGCTCCGGATGACCGAGACCGGCGCCCGCGGTCTGGTGTTGAACGACCGCATGGTCTTCGACGACCTCAGGACCGCCCTGGCCGAACCCACCGAGAAGAGGATCTTCGCCGTTGCCGAGGCCATCCGCACCGGCATGTCGGTGGACGAAATCCACGAGA
Source organism: uncultured Holophagae bacterium (assembly GCA_963797055.1). Classification (GTDB taxonomy): domain Bacteria; phylum Acidobacteriota; class Thermoanaerobaculia; order Thermoanaerobaculales; family Sulfomarinibacteraceae; genus FEB-10. Next base: position 37,632 of record CAWCOD010000008.1, on the reverse strand, counting down.
TCACCCACATCGACCACTGGTTCCTGGACAAGATCGCCAACATCGTGGCCATCGGCCGCAAGCTGGAGACCTGCGATCTCGACGGCATCGACCACGGGCTGATGCTCGAGGCCAAGGCGCACGGCTTCTCCGATGCCCAGATCGGGATCGCGGTGGGCGCCGACGAGGACCGGGTACGGGAACGCCGGCACGAGCTCGGGCTCCACCCCGCGGTGAAGCAGATCGACACCCTGGCCGCGGAGTACCCCGCCGCCACCAACTATCTCTATCTCACCTACAACGGAACCACGGACGACGTCACCTACGGCCAGGAGGGGGCCGTGATGATCCTCGGCCCCGGCGCCTACCGGATCGGTTCTTCGGTGGAGTTCGACTGGTGCTGCGTCAACGCGGCCCGGACGTTGCGCGATCTCGGCTACCGGACCCTGATGGTCAACCACAACCCGGAGACCGTCAGCACCGACTACGACGAGTGCGACCGGCTCTACTTCGACGAGCTGAGCTTCGAGGCGGTGTCCGAGATCTACCGCAAGGAGACGCCGCTCGGGATCATGCTCTCCATGGGCGGACAGGTGCCCAATAACCTCGCCCTCCGCTGCCACGAGATGGGCATGCGGGTGCTCGGAACCTCGCCCCGATCCATCGACCGCGCCGAGAATAGGCACAGCTTCTCGAGCCTGCTCGAGCGGCTTGGCGTGCCCCAGCCGGCCTGGCAGGAGCTCAGCTCGGTGGAGGAGACCCAGCGCTTCGCCAACCATCACGGCTACCCGGTCATCGTCCGTCCGTCCTACGTGCTGTCGGGCGCGGCCATGGCGGTGGCCGGCACCGACGACGAGCTCAACACCTTCCTGTCGAATGCGGTCAATATCTCTCCCGACCAGCCGGTTGTGGTATCCAAATTCATCGAGAACGCCAAGGAGATCGACGTCGACGCGGTGGCGCGCGACGGCGCGCTGGTGTGCTCGGCGGTGTCCGAACACGTGGAGAACGCGGGCGTCCACTCGGGTGACGCCACCCTGGTCCTGCCACCACAAAGGACCTATCTCGAGACCATGCGGCGGATTCGGTCCATCACGACCGAGGTGGCGCGGTCCATGAACATCACCGGGCCCTTCAACATCCAGTTTCTGGCCAAGGACAACCGGGTGATGGTCATCGAGTGCAACCTGCGGGCGTCACGCTCCTTCCCATTCGTGTCAAAGGTCCTCAAACGCAACTTCATCGACGCCGCCACCCGGGTGATGATGGGGCGGCCGGTGGAAATGGACGAACGGTCGTACCTCGACCTCGACTACGTGGGGGTCAAGGCCCCGCATTTCTCCTTCACCCGGCTCGAGGGCGCCGACCCCACCCTCGGCGTGGAGATGGCCTCCACCGGCGAGGTGGCGTGTCTCGGCTGGGACTTTGACGAGGCGTTCCTCAAGGCGTTGATCGCGGTGGGCTTCAAACTACCGATCAAGAACGCCCTGTTGTCCACCGGCCCCATCGAGTCCAAGGCCGCGTTCCAGGACAGCGCCCGCCGGCTGGTCAAGCTTGGCGTCGAACTCTACGCCACCCAGGGCACCGCCGATTTCCTGGCCGACAAGGGGATCGAGACCACGGTCCTGCATTGGCCGTTGGACAAAGCCCAACCCAACGCTGTGGACTTCATCAAGGAGGGCCGGCTCGATCTCGTGATCAACATCCCGAAGCACTTCCAGAAGGAAGAGCTGACCAACGACTACATCATCCGCCGCACCGCGGTGGACTTCGGGGTGCCCTTGATCACCAACCGCCAGCTCGCCGAGCGCCTTACCGAGGCCCTGGAGCGCGTCCCCATCGACCAGCTCAAGGTTCGGCCGTGGCGGGAGTACGGGGCCTGACTCCCCGCCCGTCCACCCATCACAGATTGCAGATTACAAATTACAGATTGCAAATTGCAAATTGCAGATTATTGACTGTCCGCGGAGGGCCCTCGCAGTCACTGAAAACTGCGGATTCGTGAATTCGAAAGAGAGTGACGCAGTAGCGTCACGAACCGAAACTGGCGATGGCCTGGTCCACGCCGTCGAAGGTTTTCAGAATCGTCGTGAAGCCGCTCATCTCGAGCACCCGGTAGACGTCGCTTCGGATCCCGGCCAGGCGGAGGTCGCCGCCGCCGCTCCGGCTTGATTTCATGGCACCGAGCAACGCGCGAAGCCCCGCGCTCGAGGTGTAGTCCACACCTGAAAAATCCGCCACCAGGCTGACCTGACCTGCACCAATTTGCTCTTCAAACGCCTGGGTCAACTGGTCCGCGGTGAGCGCGTCGATACTGCCCGTCACCGAGACCACGGAAACGTCTCCCTGCTGTTCAATCATCACGTCCATTGTCGCGCTCCTCTTCATTGCCGGGGCCGGATGTCTCGGCGAGCCTCTTGACAAGCGTCAACCGATTCTCCGCGCCGTCTGTTCGATATCGAATTTCGTCCACCATGTTCCGGATCAGGTGCCAGCCGAGACCGCCGATGGGGCGGTCCTGCCACCGCGCCTCCAGGTCCGGCACCGGGGCCTCCTCCGGGGAGAAGGAGCGACCGGTGTCGATCACCGTGACCCGCGCCTCGCTTTGGCTGGCCTCGAAGATCAATGAGATCGTGCCTGCGCCGCCGGGTCCGTACCCGTGTTCGATGATGTTGCTGCAGGCCTCGTCCACCGCGAGTTTGATCGCGAAACAGTCATCGGCAGAGGTCCCGCCACGGGCACAGGCGTCCCCAACAAAGGCCCGAAAACGTGGAATGTTTTCCAGCGTCGCGTCCAGCTCGAGTCGATCGTGATGCATCATCTTTGATATTCAGTCTCTGTATTTTGCGTGAGACAACTCCTACGGGTCAAGGACTTTCTCGTCCAGCCCGACCTTGACCGGCAGAGGATGCGAAATTAAACTGAGAATCCATATCTTTTTTGGAGTTAGAGAATTCACTGACCATGCGCACCTTCACCCCGAGAACTGCACCCCGTTGTTCGAGTTTCATTCCTGCCACGCCTCGTGTGCGGGGTGCTGGGTGCGGCCATCGCCGCCTCCACGATGCTGGACCGTCCAAGGTCCCTGATGGTGGGTATTTTGGTCATCGGAGTCGCCTGGCCGCTGTTCGCCCACTTCGTTGCCAGTCGAGCCGAGGACCAAAAAAAAGCCGGCTACCGCAATCTGGTGGGCGACGGTTTCGCGATCGGGATCTTCGCCGGCATGACCGGCTTCAGCCCGCTGGCCGCCGGCATCCTGGTGGTGGCGCTGATGGCGTTCGAACTCATGATGGGGGGCCTGCGATTCCTCACCCGTGGCGTGGCGGCGATGGTCGTGGGGGCGGCCGTCACCCTGCCGGTGGTGGGTTTCCACCCGCAGTTCCATCCCAGCCTGTTGACCACCAATCTCTGTCTGCTCTTCGTCGCAGGGGCCATGTGGACCTCCTCGTACTGGGTCAACCGTACGACCAAGAACCTGGTCGCCACCCGACGCCAGCTCCGGGAGACCAACAGCAAGGTGGTCGAACAATCCCAGATGCTCGAGCTGGCAGTGGCCGAGAGCATCGAGATCAACGAGGTGGCACGCACCGTCAATGCCACTCTGGATCTGGACGAAGTCCTCGGGATGGTCCTCCGGAGCCTGCGCAAGATCTTCGTCTTCGATCAGGTGGGCACGCTGATGTTTGATGAAGAAAATCAACAGCTCGTTCTCGATCGCTTTCTCGGGCCCGGCACCACGCCCGAATTGGCCGATGCTCTCAAAGGAATATCCGTCCCGCTCGACGCCACCGGGAGCGTATTCGTCCGAAGCATGGTGGAACGAGATCCTGTCTTCTTGAACAGAATCGACGACGAGAGAATCGCAAGGATGCACCCGGTGGACCGCGAGATCCACAGGATCAACCCCATGCGAGCGCTGCTGCTCTGTCCACTCGAGGTCCAGGAGAAGATGGTCGGATCGCTCTTTCTGGGCAGCAACCACATGCCCTTTAATTTCACCGAACAGGACCAGTTGACCATCGAGCAGTACGTCACTCACGTGGCCACGGCCATCGGCAATGCGAGGCTCTTCGAAGAGGCCGAACGAGCCCGGACGCTGGCCGAGCGAGAACTGGAGATCGGCCGCGAGATCCAGACCGAGTTCCTGCCCGCCACCCTGCCCCGGCTCGAGGGTTGGCAGCTGGCCGCACGGCTGCACTCCGCGCGCCAGGTATCGGGAGACTTCTACGACATCTTCACCGTGGAATCAGGCCGCGTCGTGGTGGTGGTTGCCGACGTGTGCGACAAGGGTGTGGGGGCGGCGCTGTTTATGGCCCTGTCACGGAGTCTGCTGCGCGCCGCCTGCGAACGCGAAGCGGTCAACGGCTCTCCCCTGCCCGCCTCGGCCCTGAGCTTCGCCAACGACTACATCGCCACCATCCACGATCACGCCAACATGTTCGCCACTGCCTTCTTCGGCGTGATCGACCCGGTCAGCGGGGTGCTCGAGTACGCCAACGCGGGCCACGATCCCGCCGTTGTGGTCGGCGCCGACGGCACCATGTCCCGACTGGGTCCCACCGGACCAGCGATCGGTCTCGTCCCAGGTTCCTGCTATACCGTCGAACAGGTCCAGTTGGAACCTGGAGACATCCTGCTGGCTTTCACCGACGGGGTCCCGGAAGCGCTCGACGCCGACGGCTCGCAGTACACCGAGCAACGCCTGCTCGAGCTGCTCCGCGAACCGGGCGCAGACCCCTGACGAGCTGCTCGACCGCATCGAGGACGACGTCAGGCGGCATACTGTGGGAGCGGACCAAAGTGATGACGTGACCCTGTTGGCGGTCCGGCGCCAGGGTGACGGCCCGACAACCCAAGACCGAACGACACGACGGAGTGCACCATGGCTGACAACACCCATAAACAGAAACCGAATCGCTCTCGTGGTTGGATCCGGCGCGGTCAAGTGCGCCGCGGCGCTGGGATTGTGGCGGGTCCTCCAGCGCGAGAACATCCCCATCGACCTCTTCGTCGGTTGCAGTGGAGGCACCCTTTTTACGACCATGATGGCGCTCAACGCGGATCTGGACGAGGTCGAGGGTCTGACCAGGAAGCTCTGGACCCGCAAGGTCACCGCGTCACGGAATCTCAAGGCCGTGGCCAGCGTGTTCCTGCCCAAGTTCTTCCCCTTTGACAGCCGGTTCAGCCTGATCAGCGACGAAGCGCTGAACGGCCTGCTGGCCGAGGGGTTTGGTGATAAGACTTTCGACGACACCGTGACGCCGCTTTATATTTCCACCACCGATCTCCATACCGGCGAGAAGGTCGTCCTGTCCCAGGGCCGGCTTGTGGACGCGATCCGCGCCAGCATCGCCATACCCTACGTGTGGCCCGCGTGGCAGGTGGGTGATCGCTTCCTGGTGGACGGCTGTCTGTCCAATCCCCTACCGATTGACGTCGCCATCCGTGAAGGAGCGGAGATTATCCTGGCCATGGGTTTCGAGGCCGAGTACCCGCGCAAAATCAAGTCAGCGACCCGCTACGCCTTCCAGCTCAACAGCATCTACACCAACAATTTGCTGCGGGCGAGCTACGCCTTCCATAACCTCGCCCACCACGCCGAGATCATCCCGGTGCTGCCCGACTTCGATCAGCGCGTCAGTCTCTTCGACACCGGCAAGTTCTCATACGTCATCGAGCAGGGGGAGAAGACCGCCGAGCAACAGCTGCCGTATCTGAAGAAGCTCCTGGGACGTTGAGGAGTTTCAGGTTGAGGGTTGCGAGTTCCGGGCGGGCGGTACTGCCCGCTGCTCCCCCTAGCGGTAATCGTCGAAGAACCGTCGCCCGAGACATCGGCACCACGACGGAACCGGAGCAGCAGCAGAACGGAGTGGCGGAGCGCGCGCCAGTGGCCCATCTGCTCGAACTTGCGGGCGCCGGTGCGCACAACCCCTGGCAACATCACCGGCTCGGTCTTCTGCCGGAGGGCCAGGCTGAAGGCCACGTCCTCCATGGGTCGGTCCGGAAAGCCACCGATCTCTTCGAAGAGCTTCCGTCGGATGAACATGGCCTGGTCGCCGTACATCACCCGCGTGAAATGGAACCGTTTGTTGTGCATCCAAGAAAGCGCGCGCAGAAACTGGCTCGGCGTGTCGAAGAGCTGGTGGAAACAGCCCGCCTGCACGTCGCCGGGAAGTTCAGCGATCTGCTGGACGGCGCCGTCCGGCAATCGGGTGTCCGCGTGCAGGAATAACAACCAATCCCCCCCCGCAACCACCGCGCCGGCATTCATCTGACGCGCCCGGCCGCGGGGCGCCTGGACGCAGCGCACTCGGTGACCCGCCGCGGCAAACCCGCGGACGACCTCGACGGTGGTGTCTTCGCTGCCGCCGTCGGCCACGATCACCTCCAGCGGTCCGGTCTGCAATGCGACGGACTCGAGGGTGGCAGGCAACGCCCGCGCCTCGTTCAACGCTGGAATGACAATACTGATCATCGGCTTCGATTTTTTTCTGTACCTCGGCCTTTTTCTTCGCCGTCCATACTGCGCAAAGACCTATCGTAGTCGAGAATGGTCGTGCTGACACACCACCCTGCAGATGGCCTCGTCTACAATCGGAACAACATGAACGCAGACGCGAGACAACCCACTTGGTTGGTCACGTTTTCGACGATCCTCGGACTCGTCCTGGTCCCCACCGGCCTCATGATCGCACACAGGCCCGGATTGCTGGGGATCAACCCACGATCGTTGCTAAATCCCCCGATCGTCCACAACGGTGCCGAGATCTTCACCGGCCTCGCACTCATGGCCCTTGGTTCGCTCGTGCTGGCGCTGGTGTGCCGATCCCCGGTTCCCAGAATGAGCACGACCCTGCCGTCACCGCGGCCACGGATGGATGTCGCTGCGGCTGCATTGATCCTCGCCGGCCTTGCCCTGACTGCAGCGCTGTGGTGGAACCTCGACGCAGGGCGATACCCGTGGTGGAACGCGCTCCTCTTCCTGCTTGCGCTCGCCCTCGTCGGTGTCGGACTCAACCGTCTCGACCGGCCGATCAGTTGGAGGTCACCCTTTGATTGGGTCGACGCCGGAATCGCGGTGGCTTGCGCCGCCGTTTCCGCGGCGATCAACACCATCGGACTCGTTCGGTGGCAGTTCGCTTGGATCGGCGACGAGGTCGCGTTTTTCAGGACAGCTCAGGACATCCTCGAAGGATGGAATCACAACCCCTTCCATCTGACCGGGGTCTACGAGGCCCATCCGGTGGCGGACACCGTCTACCAGGCCGTGGCCATGCGTCTCTTCGGTTCCGATGCGTGGGGATGGCGGTTCGGGGAGGTCCTCGTGTTGGCCGCCGTGGCGGCCCTGATCTATCTTCTGGGCACCCTCCTCTTCGATCGGCTGGCGGGGGTGACTGCGGCCGTGGTGGTCGGGGTCAGCCACTACCTGATGGCATTCACCCGTATCGCCTACAACAACCTCCACGCCCTCTTCTGGTCGACCCTCGCCGTTGTGATGATCGCCCTGGCCTGGCGGACCCGACGGGTCATCTTCACCTGGGGCGCCGGCTGCGCGGTGGGGCTATGTGTCTACACCTTTACCCCGGCTCTTTTTGTGGGGCCCACGTTGGCAGTACTGCTCGGCATACCGTTTTTGAGACGACCGAGCCGACGCCAGGCGGCCGCTGGAGCTCTGCTGATTGTGGCATTCACCGTCGTCGTCATACCGGGTCTGATCTCCACCCCCCCGAGCGAAGTCGTGGAGGTTGTCCAACGAGAAAGCAAGAGGGAGTTCTCCTCGGCCGATCCCACCAGCACCTTCGTGTACTCCCTGACGCGGTCCTTCGTGTCGCTCTTCGTCAACTTCGAATGGCACCACCACTACGTCGCCGAAGCAGTTCTCGACCCCATATCAGCGGTACTCTTCGCCATCGGGCTGACCGGCGCCGTGCTGGGGATTCGCCGACGGGGCGAGCGGACCGTTCTGCTGTGGTTCGGGATCGGTCTTCTCCTGCTGGCACTGACCACCTACCTGCAGGAGCCCCACCTCACCCGGCTGCTCTACCTCCTGCCGCCCGCCGCGCTCATCGCCGGACTGGGCGCACGAACGGTGTGGCGGGCCATCACTCACGTCCTGCGATGGCCTTGGTGGATCGGTTGTGTCGCCCTCGTGTCCATCACCGCCGGAATCCCACCGGTCAACGCCTATATTCTCCACATCCACGGTCCCCGTCACCTCAGAATCGAACCCGAAGCCCTGGCGGTCAAGGCCTTGATGGATCATCCCGATGACACCATCGTCTTCGTTTACCACGAGCGCAACGAGAACCTCGAACTCCTGCTGAGGTGCTATCCAGAACTCGCCGAACGCGCAGTGGTCATGGCCCAGGATGAACTCGAGTTCCCCCCTCCGCCATCGGGCCACCTGCTGCGGATCCCCCTGGTCTGGACCTGCCAGGAGGACCTCTTCGAGTCCCTCCGGGAATCCCTTGCGGGGTCCCACCGAATCGAAGAAATCCGAGGTCCCTCGGGCGAGACGACGGCGTGGATCTTCCACCCCGAAGATGGGGGCCCATTGATGAGCCGGCCGGGCTGTTTCACCGACATGGGACTCGAACTGGAGCTGGAAGTAGGGCGCAGGGGCCGGGACAGACCCCGGGATCTGGCGGCCGATTCGGCGTTCAGAATCTATGTCGCGGTTCAGGGTGAGAACCGGATCCACGTCTATTCCCCCGACGGCCGATTGCTTGACCGATGGGGCCCCACCGGAGGGCCTGACTCCGCCTTTGCCGAGCCCAGCGCAGTGGTCATCGATTCCAAGGACTCGCTGTGGATCCTGGACACCCTGGCTGGCCAGGTCTTCCACGCCGACACCGACGGCGAGCCACTGGAGGGTTCGCTGCCATCCGTCGGCTACGTACCGCGCGGGCTCGGATTGGCGCCCAACGACGATCTCCTGGTGGCTCTGACCGGCCATGGCGAAGTGCAGCGTTACGACCGTTCCGGGAAGGTCGTGTTTTCGCTTCCGGGCAGTTCCGGGGTCGAACTTTCGGAGCCCGCCGACGTGGTCATGACGCCGGACGGCGGTTGGTTCGTCCTCGCCGCCCGCGACCACACGGTGTGGCGGTTCGACCCCGACGGTCGTCCGGTCACACATTGGAAGACCCGATCGAACGTCGCGGCCGCGGACAGCGGCCGTCTCGCCTATCATCCCTCCGGCCACCTGCTGGTCACCGAGCCGACCAACGACCTCACGGGCCACGTGACCATCTTCGACCTCGACGGCGGAATCTGCGGCAGATGGTCCTTCCCCGGAATTGCGCAACCGGTGGGCATCGACGTCGACCGCCACGGCCGGGTCTTGATCGCCTTTCCCGAGTCATGTCTCATCCGCGTCTACCGCCCGGGGGCCGTGCGGCAGCACTAGGGGGCTATGGGGCTATGGGGCTGTGAGGCTATGAGGCTATGAGGCTATGGGGCCAAGATGGACAGCCCAGTGAATTGGGAGCCTCGGTTCGGAGAAGAGGTCGCCGATCACAGCTCGCGATCCCGTTACACTGAAGGCAGATTTTCAACGGAGGATTTCAGGATGGCCGCAGAGACGTCCGGTGTGAATCGACGGAGCTTCCTCAACCTTTGCGCCGGACTGGGGCTGGCCGGCACCGCCCTGCCCGAGATCCTGTGGGCCGCTGACATCGGAAACGGCATCACCACCGACCAGCTCGCGGCCGCGGAGACTCTGGCCGGGCTCCAGTTCACCGACGAGGAACGTCAGCTGATGCTGAAAGGTCTAAAAGATCTGCGAGACAACTACCAGCGCCTGCGCGAAGTGCCGGTGGACAACGCCGTTCCGCCTGCGTTGCTCTTTGATCCCGAGCTGGGAGGCCCGGTCTCCAGACAGCTTGCCACGTCGCCCGGCGGTCCCAGCCAGTACTACACCGAACCGGAGCAACCGGACGAGATCGCCTTCCTTCCGGCGACAGCCCTTGGTGCCATGATCCGCGACCGGCAGATCTCGTCGGTCGACCTCACCGACTTCTTTCTGGAGCGGCTCCGGCGCTTGGATCCACAGCTCGAGTGCGTCATCACCCTCACCGAAGATCGCGCGATCGGGCAGGCGCGGCGCGCCGACGAGGAACTCGCTGGCGGCATCTGGCGCGGCCCGTTGCACGGCGTCCCGTGGGGCGCCAAAGACCTTCTGGCGGTGGCCGGCTATCCCACCACCTGGGGAGCCGCACCGTACAAAAACCAGGTGATCGACACCGACGCGACGGTGGTCCGGCGGCTCGACGAAGCGGGCGCGGTGCTGGTCGCCAAACTCACCTTGGGTGCCCTCGCGTGGGGCGATGTCTGGTTTGGCGGCACCACAAAAAACCCGTGGAATCTGGAGCAGGGTTCGAGCGGCTCCTCGGCGGGGCCGGCTTCGGCCACCGCGGCCGGGCTGGTGGGTTTCGCCATCGGCAGCGAGACCTGGGGGTCCATCGTATCGCCGTCAACCCGGTGCGGAGTGACCGGGCTGCGACCGACCTTCGGACGGGTCAGCCGGGCCGGAGCGATGGCCTTGTCGTGGTCCATGGACAAACTCGGGCCCATGTGTCGAACCGTCGAGGACTGCGCCGTGGTCTTCAAAGCCATCATCGGGTCCGACGGTCTCGATCCAACGGTGGTAGACCGCCCCTTTGCATGGCCCGGCGACATGGACCTGAAACGACTGCGCATCGGCTATGTGGCGTCGGCCTTCGAGGCCGAGCCGGAGGGCGACAACGAGGAGGAGCTCGCTTTTGCCCGCGAGTCCAGCGACCACGATCTGGCGACAATCGAAGTGCTGCGCTCGATGGGATTGACCATGGTCCCGATGGAGCTTCCCGAGCTACCCGTCGACGCGTTGTCGTTCGTCTTGTCCGCGGAGGCCGCGGCGGCCTTCGACGAGCTCACCCGCAGCGGCATGGACGACCAACTCGTCCGACAGATCGAAGAGGCCTGGCCCAACGAATTCCGTATGGCCCGCACCATCCCGGCCGTCGAGTACCTCCAGGCCAACAGGGTTCGCACGCTGGTGATGCGGGACATGGCTCGCATCATGGAGGACATCGACGTTTACGTCTGTCCCTCCTTCGGCGGTGACAACCTGTTGCTCACAAACCTCACCGGCCACCCGGCGGTGGTGGTGCCCAATGGCTTCACCGACGGCGGCTCACCAACCAGCGTCACCTTCTGTGGCCGACTCTACGGCGAGGCGGAGACCCTGGCGGTGGCGCGGGCGTATCAGGAGGCGACGGGGTTCCATCTCAAACACCCCCGGCTCGAGTGACCGGGGCAGAAATCTGACTCATAGATTCTCAATATTGAATTCTCAGTTTTGAATTGGAGTCGGGCCCCTACTTCCAGGCGGTGTCGAAAGAGCGGGCGGATCTCGCATCTACCATCTCGGATCTTGAATCTTGAATCCTTGACTGGGGGTTGACAAAAACGAACGGTCGTACTATTTTAATTTTATGGCAAAGGGAGAAAAGACCAGGGATCGCATCCTCCAGCACGCACTGACCATCGCAGGCGAGGTAGGCTTCGAGGGCCTGAGCATCGGCGAATTGGCCAAGGCCGTGGACATGTCCAAGAGCGGCCTGTTTGCCCATTTTGACTCCAAGGAGGATCTGCAGGTCCAGGCGCTCGCGGCTGCCAGCCGGAGTTTCCTCGAAAACGTCATCACTCCGTCGTTGCGCGAACCGCGGGGCGAGCCCAGACTTCGCGCCCTTTTCGAGCGTTGGATGACCTGGGAAGAGGGACGCGTAACCCCCGGAGGCTGTCCCTTCGTCACGGCATCATGGGAATACGACGACCGCCCCGGACCGGTGCGCGACGCGGTTGTGGCGGCGCAGCTTGACTGGGTGGAAGCCATTTCAACTGCAGCTCGGATTGCCATCGACGAGGGCCACTTCCGATCCGATCTCGAAACCGACCAGTTCGCATTCGAGATGTATGGCATCTTCTTGTCGTTCCACCTCTATCACCGGCTGCTCCGCAACCCCGACGCCCGACAGCGCGCCCGGGCGGCCTTCGAGCGTCTGCTCGATTCATCCAGGTAACAGAAAAGTGATGGATTCCCATGTCCAAACATTTCACTCATACACAAAAAAGCACGATCGATCGTACATATCCAAAAACAAGGGTGTTCACCCTCCTGAGTCTTTTGTCGCCAGCCTTGGCCGCACGGCTGGAATCTCAGTCCCAGACCGCGGCTTGACGGCCGCAGGAAGGAGACCCATGGCACACTCACTGAGACGACCACTGATGTTTCACCGACTGATCCGACGCTGGTTCGGCCTCAAATTCGATCTCACCGGACTCGCCCTCAGCGACGACGACGTACTTCTCGACCTCGCAACCGGCCGGGAGTAGATTCGAATAGTTCCGAGTTCCGGGTTGAGCCGAGACCCCACGGCGGGGCAGAACACGAAACTCGGTACGAAGCCACTGCCCGCCCGATACCGCCACGGTGGTTTCCATGCGCCCATCTCCCCATCGCGCTCTCCGAGGTTGCCACCCCTGACACTCTCGGGACCAGACACCGTTCTTGACCCCGGAGAGAGGCCTTCCGAGAGTGTCAGAAATGGCACTCCCGCCCAGCGCCTCGAGGTGGTCAGATGCCGATCTCTACCGAACAGAGTATAGTTTTCGCCACTCGGGCGGCGGCTCAGGACATATGCGCCCCCTCACGTCTCGAGGCATCGTTGTTTGGAGGTTCGAAGTGAGACGTCGGAAAAATACCAGAGCACTCTGCCGGTTGACGATCGTCACCCTCGCGTTGGCGACACTGATCGGCGCCGCCTTCGCCGCCGGGCCGATGACCATCCATGGCATGGTCGTGAACGAGAAAGGCGAGCCGCTCGCGGGCGTCTCGATCACGGCGACCGCGCAGGCGGCCGGGACGGAGCCCATCACCATCGCCACAACCACGAAGAAGAAGGGCAATTTCAAGCTGCAGGTGCCCGACTGGGATCAGACCTACACCATCACAGCGAACCTGGAGGGCCACGCCTCCGGCGAGACGACATTCCACCCGAACCCGCGAGAACAAGGAACACTGAGCTTCACCCTCCCGGTCGAGGAGGCCCCGACTGCGGTGGAAGACACCACCGCGCCCACTGCCGAGGTCGATCAGCACATTTCTCCGGAGGATTCCAGGCGGATGGCGGCGATCCCGATCTTCAACGAGGGGGTCGATGCCATCCAGGCCAACGACCACGACACGGCCATCGCCAAGTTCCAGGAAGCGGCCGCCCTCGACCCGGAGTTCTCAGAGGCATACAGGGGCATCGCGGCGTCGGCCCTGGAGTTGAAGGACTACCAGACCGCCGCTGATGCGGCCGAGAAGATCCTCGAGATGGATCCGGACAACGAAGAAGCGCTTGGTACTGCGTACTTTGCCGAGTTAATGTCAGGGGACGTGGACCGAATGGTGATTTCGGCCGAGCGCCTTGCGCGGGTCAACCCCGCCCTCGTATCGAGCGAAATGCTCAACCACGCCCTGGTCCTCTACGACCAGAATGCGACCGAGCAGTCCCGAGCGTTGCTCGAGGTGATCGTCGGGCTGCAACCGGAGTTCGCCGCAGCTCAGTTCCAACTCGGTCTCGCGTGCAACACTCTTGGCGACGCCCAATGCGCCCAAGAGGCTCTCGGAGCGTTTCTCGAAATCGAGCCGGACAGCCCCGACGCCCAGACCGCTCGCTCCCTGCTCGAGTACGTGAACTGACCCGGCCCTCGTCGTAGCAGAAGTGATTGCCAATAGTGAATAGTCTGCCTTGGGATCGACCGAACTGGCCCGGGCTACAGGGCGGTCTATTCGCTATTGGCATTTCGTAATTCGTAATTCGGAATTCGGAATTCACTCCAAGATGTAGCCGGCGGCGACCGCCGTGTACGCCGCAACCTGCTCGGCCTGCCACTTCCGCCCCTTGCGCAACCCGCGGGCCATGAGTTTGGCGACCTGTGGCGCGGCCGCCACGCTCGCCCTGGCATCCAAGAGCAGGGCTCGTGTCCGTCGAGCGAGCACGTCCTCCACCGTCAGGGCCATTTCCTTGTCCACCGCCCACACGACCTGAGCACCGATCACCGGCAGCCGTTCGTCCAGCGGTTCGCCCAGCTTATGGTCCTTCTGAACCAGCTTGCGCAACGCCGGGGCATCCGAGCCGTAGACGTGGAGCGGATCGGAGGGATCCACATGCTTGAGCCAACTGTGGATGCGTAGGGTCTCGGTTGGGCATGGGTGGGGCACCAGACCCGCCACCATGGCCGCCTGGTCCACCACATCCTGGGCCATCTTCCGGTAGGTCGTCCACTTGCCGCCGGTGATCGTGACCAGGCCCGACTCGGAGACCAGAACCGTATGGTCACGGGAGATCTTCGAGGTCTCTTCATCATCGTCTGCCGTCACCAGCGGCCTCAGCCCGGCGAAGACGCTCAGCACATCGGAGCGCTGGGGGTCCTTGGCCATGTAGCTGGCCGCGTTGGCGAGGATGAACTCCACCTCCTCGGGCAGCGCACGAGGCTCCAGCGACGGCTCCTCCACCTCCACGTCGGTGGTGCCCACCACCACCCGATCGTGCCACGGCACGGCGAAGAGAACCCGGCCGTCGGTGGTCTGGGGCACCATGATGGCCACATTTCCAGGCAGAAACTCCCTCGCGAGCACCAGGTGAGTCCCTTGGCTTGGCGTGACCATGGGCCGTCTGTCCGGTTCGTCCATGGCGATGACCTGGTCGGCGAAAACACCGGTGGCGTTGATCACCACTCTGGCGTTGATGGCAAACTCTCTGTCCCTCTCCATGTCCCGGACACGGACTCCAGAGACCATTCCGCCGGTCTTGAGCAGGCCCTCGACCCGCATGTAGTTGATCACGGTACCGCCGTGCCGAACGGCGGTGCGGGCAAGATCGATGGCCAGTCTCGAATCGTCGAATTGGCCGTCGTAATAGAGCACTCCGCCACGCAACCCCTCCGGCTCGAGGGTCGGAATCCGGTCGAGGGTCTCTTTGCGGGACAGCCCCACGGACGGCTTGATGCCGAGACGCCCCGCCAACTTGTCGTATACCTTGAGCCCGATTCCGTAGAAGGGCCCCTCCCACCAGTCGTAGATGGGAACGATGAACGACTGATTGCGCACGAGGTGGGGGGCGTTCTGGGCTAGCAGCCCGCGTTCGTGGAGTGCTTCCAAAACCAGCGACACATTTCCTTGGCGGAGATACCGAACGCCGCCGTGAACCAGTTTCGTGCTCCGACTGGAAGTGCCCTTTGAAAAGTCGTGCTGCTCCAGCAGGAGGGTCGCGTAGCCGCGGGCCGATGCATCCACCGCCGCACCGAGCCCGGTGGCGCCACCCCCGATGATGACCACGTCCCAGTACCCGTCAAGTTCTTCAATCGCCTCGAGAGCTCGTTTTCGCTTCATCTCAAACCTCGTTCTCAAAATCGCGGAGCCAGCCCTTGGACCGCTCAAGCGCCCGCCGCCACCCGATCAACATCTTGTCCACATCGTCCTTCGCCATCTCCGGCAAGAACTCACGGTCCATCTGCCAGTGGGCACCGATCTCTTCCACACTGGACCACAGCCCCACCCCTAGACCGGCCAGGTAGGCCGCGCCCAGGGCCGTGGTCTCCAGAATCTCCGGGCGCAGCAACGGCACCCGGAGGATGTCCGCCTGGAACTGCATCAGAGCATCGTTGGCGGCCGCTCCGCCATCGACCCGCAGCTCGGCCACCGCCATGCCGGAATCGGCCTCCATGGCAGTCAAGACGTCGAAACTCTGGTAGGCGATGCTCTCCACCGCCGCGCGGGCGATGTGCCCGGCGGTGGTGCCTCGGGTGATTCCGACGATGGTGCCGCGCGCGAAGGGATCCCAGTGGGGCGCCCCCAAACCGGCGAAGGCCGGCACCAGATAGACGCCGCCGTTGTCGGCCACCCCGCCGGCCAGGGCTTCCACATCGGAGGAGTCTTCGATGAGACCGAGGCCGTCCCGCAGCCAATGGACCACCGCTCCGCCGATAAAGACACCGCCCTCCAAAGCGTAGACGGGACCATCTCCCAGGTCCCAGGCCACCGTCGTCAGCAGCTTGTTCTGAGACCGCACCGGTTCGCTCCCGGTGTTGAGCACCATGAAACAGCCTGTGCCGTAGGTGTTCTTGACCACCCCCGGCTCGGTACCGAGCTGGCCGAAAAGCGCAGCCTGTTGGTCGCCGGCGATGCCGGCCACGGGAAGATCGCCGGGCAGCAGCCCCGGGTCGACATGACCGTAGACCTCCGACGAGGTGCGAACCTCGGGAAGAACCGCCTCGGGGATATGGAAGAGCCGCAACAACTCCTCGTCCCAGCAGCCGTCGTGGATGTTGTAGAGCATGGTGCGGCTGGCGTTGGAGGGATCGGTGACGTGGACCCGCCCTCCGGTGAGCTTGTACACAAGCCAGCTGTCCACCGTCCCGAAGGCCAACTCGCCGACCTCCGCTCTCCGACGGGCACCGTCCACGTGGTCCAGGATCCACTGCAGCTTGGTGGCCGAGAAGTAGGGGTCTACCACCAGCCCCGTGCGGCGGGCGATCTCCTCGCCGACTCCCTCCCGCCGCAGCCGATCGCACAGCTCAGAGGTCCGCCGGTCCTGCCACACGATGGCGCGGCTGATGGGCTCACCAGTGGCGCGGTCCCACACCACAGTGGTTTCCCTCTGGTTGGTGATCCCCACCGCGGCGATCTCGCCGGCGGCGGCGCCGGCCTCCACGGCCTGCCGCGCCACTTCGATCTGCGTTCGCCAAATCTCGTCGGCGTCATGTTCGACCCATCCCGGTTCGGGGAAATGCTGGGTGAACTCCCGCTGCCGAATCGCCTCGATCTTGCCATGGCGATCGAAGACGATAGCTCTCGAGCTGGTGGTGCCCTGGTCCAGGGCGAGGATTTTTTCCATCTTCACCTCGCGGTCCCGAGTCGGTCGATCCATGATACGACTCCAAGGCTGGATCTGGAGATTATCCGGATCCACGGTCACAATCGGCCGCCACCCAGTCATTATGCGCCGAGAATGTCATCCCTGGTCCCCTCACCAATGCGGCCTCGGGGGATCAACACGGCATCGACCCGGTCCAGAAGACAACTGCCAGACCGACCTTCAATCGACGAATTCCAGAAGGTCGAGCGGATGATCGATGATTCGGTGAGCACCGGCTTTTCGCAGCTCCTCGACCTCACGAAATCCCCAGGTCACCCCCACCGTCTTCATTCCCGCACGGCGACCGGTTTCCATGTCGACGTCGGTATCTCCCACGTAGACGGTGCGAGACGGATCCGCGCCGAGGTCGCTGCAGATCGCTAACGCGGTCGTTGGATCGGGTTTGAGTGGGTGATCGGGCGAGGCTCCCCGCACCGCCTGAAAGGGAAATTGTCCGAATAGCAACCGCGCCATCTCTCGCGTTGCGAAGTCCGGTTTGTTCGACAGAATCGCGGTCTTGAGGTCCCGTCTGCGCAATCCGGCCAGAAGCTCGGGAATCCCCGGAAACGGCCGGGTTGTGTCCGTCCATCTCCGAGAGTATTCCTCCCGCATCAGCCGCACCGCCTCGCCGATCGTCGCCTCGTCCACCACCTCCGACGGCACGGCTCGCCGCGCCAGGGTGACCACGCCGTCGCCCACAAAGAACCGATACGACTCCGTCGGGTGGGTCGGAAACCCCAGGGATTCCAACGCAGCGTTCATGGAGTCGGCAAGATCACCGAGACTATCCACCAGCGTCCCGTCAAGATCGAAGATGACGAGATCGATCGCCACTTGAGATCCGGGATCCTTCATCGTCACCTCCTCGCATCCGATCGACATGAGCTCCGAATCCTCCAAGACGAGCAGTATAGGACTCCGGCCTGCCTTCAAACCCATCCGGCCTCGTGTCCTGCTGCCTGCCTCCCTCGGTGCATCGGGCCACGATCCTACCCACGCAATCCGTGTGGAGGCCATCATGGGTCACACCCCCATGAGAAGGTTCGGCGAGCCCAAGGAACTGGCCGGCTCGGTGGTCTGGCTCGCCTCGGAGCGGGCCTCCTCGTTTGTCACCGGCGCTGTGATCCGGATCGACGGCGGATTTACAGCGATGACGATCTGAAGTCGGTCGCCCAGCTGCTCGTGGATGCTCAGAACACCCACTGCAGCTTGGTGAAGACAGAGTCACCCTGGTCGGAGGGGGTGCCGATCTCCGAGGTTCCTCGCTGATAGGCGACTTGGAGCGACCCGAACGGCGGCAGGAATCGCCACACCGCGAGCAGTTGAATGTTCTCTTTGTTGATGACGGAGTTGGTCTGCCAGAAGAGATTGACATAGAGATCGTTCGTGAAGTGGTAGTTCGCCCGAAAGACGTGGATCAACGTGCTCTCGTCCTCCGGGTCCGGGTCGAGCTCGAGCCAGGTCCCCTCGTATCCAAGATCCAACGCGCCGAACAGGATGAGGCCCACCTCCAGGGTCGCCAGCTGAAGATCCGAGTCGAAGTTCTTCCCCGTCCCCACCTCGAGGGCAATCGACTTTCCGGCCCGGTTGTCGTAACCCACCTGCAGGCTGGTGATGGAGTTGCGAAATTCCTTTTCGAAGAGTTCGTAGGCATCCACGTAGGACAGCTCGACCTGCCAGAAGTTGGTGAACACGACCTCGATGTCGGATTCCAGCTCCCAGCTCCTCAGCACCCCGTCCTGACTCCAGTAGCGGTTGTAGTTGATCTTGCCCTCGATCCTCTCAAACGCACTGTCTTCAAACCAGAAGGTGTGTTCAACCTCGGTATCGAACTCCTTTCGGTCGTCGTCCTCGAGAAAACCGATCACGTTGACGTTGTCCTTGAGGCCCACATCGAGGTCGGTGTATCTGATGTGAAAATGGGAGTTGGCCGAGTCGTAGGCCGGCCTCAGAAACCAACCCAAAGCGCCGTCGTGCTCGGGTCCGTGAGAGCGGAGGAGTTGGGCCGTCAAACCGAGGGTCTCCGTAAAGAAGAGGCTGGTGTCCAAGCCAAAGGACCCGGCCTGGTTTGAGTCGGCGCCGCGGTTTGCCGCCAGCAGCCCAATGGTCGATCCATCGAGTATCCCCCGCTGAAGACGCACCACGGCGTAATCGGCCGAATCGCTCTCGGTACCGTCGTCGTCACCCGAATAGAGATCGGCCGACGAAACGATTGCCGCAACGTCAAAGCCCGCGATGTTGCCGGTCAGCTTGCCGCCCCAGGTGATGTCGCCGATCCGCCGGCTGTAGAACTGACGAATCCGCTGATCGAACATCTCGTTTCCCTCGAGAAAGAAGGGCCTTTTTTCGGGGACGAAGATTTCAAACCTGGTGAGGTTGATCTGCTCGACGTCGGCTTCCACGAGGGCGAAGTCGGGGTTGAGTGTCAGATCGGCGCTGAGTCCCTCGGCGATCCGAAACCTGAGGTCGACCCCTGCCTCGTATTGCGGCTCGCGCCCCTTCTCGACGACGACGAGCCCATAGGGAATGACGGCATATTTTTTTGCCCCAGCGGATTGAACATCAAACCCTGTCAGTTCTCCAAAGCTCGAGACCCGCCACTGAGATTCCCCCGGGCCCGACCACACCGAGGTCTCGAGTCGGCGCGGAACGTACCGATGAAAGTTGATGCCCCAGGTCGTATCCTCGCCACCGCTGAACCGGAGAATCCCGAACGGGATCGCGAATTCGCTCGTCCATCCCTCGGCGGATCGACTGGAGGCGCACTCCCACGTTCCATCCCACTCGTTCTCCACCACCCGGCCGTTGTCGGCCACCTTGCCGTCCCCCTGAACCCCGAGGGTGTTGGTGATGAAGTAGTAGGCCCTCCGCCGGTCGTGGAACGTATCGATCAGGAGAGCGACTGAGTCGTCGTTGTCGAGGGATCCGTCCCGAGAGGTGACCGCCGCGGAAATTTCATCCGGCTCGGGATCGAAGCACTTGAAGGCGACGTACAGAGCATCCTCGGTATAGCCCACGAGGACCACCGTTCGATAGGGAGAGGGTTGGCCAAACTGGGGCACGAACTGAACGAAACCGTCGGCAACCGCGGCTTCGGACCAGACCGAGTCGTCGAGGATGCCGTCAATTTTGGGTTTCGAGCTCAAGGGCACACCTTCAAGCTCGAACGCGGTGGAGAACCGGGGACCGAGCAGCAACAGAATCAGGGCGACCAGCACCATTCGCCCGGATCTGACCAGCACTCGCTTCGTGTCGGGATCCACCATCGGCTCCCCGCTGTCTGGTTCGAGCTCAATCCAGGACGATCGTCTCCCGCAGCGAACAGGGCCCACCACGACCGTCGTCGCAACAAAAACTCACCGGCTAGTCCTCCGGCTCGATCTCGTAGTAACCCCTGCCGGCGTCGTAGTTCTCCTGGCGTTGACGTGAATCGCTGTGGACCTTGTCCGGCCAGGAGGTGACGCCGTTGACCAGCTCGTCGGCTCGCACAACAAAGGGTTCCCAGACGTTGCGGCCGTGGATGTCGATGATGCGGTACATCAGACGCGGCGGGTCATCGAGCAGGAAATCCACGACGCCGACGCTGCTTCCCCTTGAAGTACACGGGTCGGATGCGCCGTTCGGGTCGGCGATGGAGCCAGGAGTCCGGATTCCGCTGGGCGAGCGGCGAACTCACGAGGTCGTAGAGATCGTATCCGCCATGCTCCGACCACGGGATCACGTTGAGTTCTCCCACGTGCGAATCGCCGGTCAGGAGAACCACGCCGCTGATCTCCTCCTCCCGAATGAAGTCGAAAAGCCGATTTCGCTCGTTGAGAAACGCGGCCCAGGAATCGCCCCCCTCGCCTTTCGCGCTTGCTGAAGCCGCTTCCAGATACGATGGCCTTGAAGATCGCTGTGCTCGCTCATCAGCTCGTTCTGACAGCCATCGGAATTGCGCCGCCCCCAGCATGGTCTTCTCGGGTGTGTCCGGATCCGATTGTTCGGATCCCGGTAGTACCGGTCGTCGACGAAAAAGAAATCTACGTTGCCGAAGCTGTAGGAAAAAAACACTCCCGGCACATCGGGCAGCCCGTAGGCCGGGTTGGCCCAGTAATCCTCGAACACCTCGAGGGCCCGCTCCTTGATGGGGTTGGTCCGGTCGTGGTTGTTGAGGGCGAAGTCGTGATCATCCCACACGGCGAGGTGGGAGGTGTTGTGCAACAAGGGTTGCAGCCCAGGGACATCGCGCTGGCGCCGGTATTCCTCGCGCAGAATGTCCGGGTCGAGGGTGTCGCCGTAGATGTTGTCGCCGATCCAGAAGAACAGGTCCGGCTGGAATCCCGAGATGACCGGCCAGATCGGTTGGACGCGATCGTCCTGGAACTTCGGGCACGAGCCGAAGGCGATCCTGAAACTGGCGCTGGCTCCCGCTTCCGGTGCGGTCTTGAAACGGAACGGGGGAAATTCCTCGAGATACTTGTCACCCTTGCCGTTGACGAGCACGCGGTAGAAGTACTCGGTCGCGGGCTCGAGACCGGAGATGGTCACAACCAAGGTGTAGTCGCTGGCCTTCCGGGCCACAACGGGCTGGGTGGACGCAACCGATCGGAGCTCGAAGTCTTTGCCGTACTCGATGGCCACGGTGTACTCGCCCGTGGTTCGAAGCCAAATATGTGCTTCGGTGGGAGTAACCGTTCCCACCATCGGGCCCTGCATGAGTCGCGGGTACCCATTGTCGTTCCGTGACGCGGCGGACGCCTGCGACGTCCACAGGACGGCAACGATCAGCAAGAGCGTTATAGATCGCGGTACAACGGCGAAAGATCTCACGTCAGCTCCTCTCTCTTCCTCGGGTCAGGGAGATCCCGTCGCACGGGCCTCCTCATTCCATCGGTACAGCACCTCACCGGCTCGTCGCAGCAGCAGCACGCCCTCGTGCTCACGATCCGCCCACTCATCGGGGTCCAGGTTCGCGGGATCCAGATAACCCAGACCGATTCGCGCACACCTCTCCGGGGAAATGCCCGTCGCGAGGGTGACCCGGATCCGCGGCTGCTCGACTCCATCGATGAAGGTGCCGTCGCCACGGAGGTGGGTGGAGTGGGCAATGACGCCCCACGGCACCTGCTCGAAGCGATCCCACTGTTCGACGAAATAGTCGCGAACGTGGTATCCGATCTCGTCCAGCCAGTGCCCATGAACGTATGAGACCTCGGTGATGTGGGGTGCGTAGATCACCACCTCACCACCGTCGGCAATGGCGGGCTCGACCTTGTACATGCCCTTGGCGCCGGTCCAGAGATCGTCGTACATCTCCGGCACCATGGACAGCACCCTGTCGAATGGCCGGTCGACCCAGACGATGTCCAGTTCGGCCGACAGATTGGCGGCGGCTCGCCAGGTCTCTTCCATCTCACCGATGAACAGCCCATGGAGTAACTCGCCTTCGAGCACCATGGCCACCAGCAGGGTTGGGGTCGGGATAAACGACGCCGCCCGATCGATCAGTCGCCGGACCGGTGTGTCGGCCACGCCAATGAGCTGACGGCTCGTGACCAGGGCTCCGATCCAGTGGGTGACATTGATGATCTCCTCACCGGCGATCCCCGGCACGAAGTACTTGTTGCCGCCAGAGAACCCGGCGACCTCATGGGGGAAGACCGGCCCGCAGACCACGATCAGGTCGTACGGGTTCGAACGACCGGGCTCGCCCACCAGTCGATTGAGCTGCACCGGGATGTCGATCTCGAACCGGCCGCCGCTGGCGGCAGCCACCTCGGCGGCGGGCACCGTGCCCAGGGTGACAAACGTCTCCTTACACATCCCAACGATGGTTGAAGACTTGGGATGACCCAGCCTTGCCGTTGATCACCTTGGTGCCCAGTAGACGGGACAGGGCGCCGTCGTCCATGGGTGGGTGGGTTCCGAGGGCCACAAGGTAGTCGATTTTCTTGACCCGTGAACCAACCAACTCACTGAACAGACGCCTCATGAGGGGGATGGGCGCTGTACGGGTCCCATCGGGAATGATGACCAATATCCGCTGACCATCCAGCTCGAGATGGTCCAGAGCTTCGGCCATGATGCCGCGAACCTCGCTCTGGGTGAGGGGGCGGGCTGTGCTGCTCGTTCCAATGGTCATATCGTCCCCCGGGTCAGGGAAATTCATCGATCACAAAGGCCCAACGGCCGGAGATCCATCAAACGGCCTACTGCGGCGCGCCGGACGAAACATCTCGAAATCCTCCTCAATCCACAAAATCTGCGAGGTGTTTGGCGAAGTGCGAGGTGAGCACATCGACATACGCCTGCTCGTTTTCCACGAGGGACGCGCGGATTGGATCGCCATACAGATCAAGCGCGGATCCAAAGGTCACGTGGAGCACCTCTCGCGCATCAAACTGTTCGAGCAGGCCCTCGAGCTCCGAATCGTCGAGGTCCTCGGGCGAGGGCACCCGAGCAAGATCAGCCGACACGTGGTAGGTCAGCTTGTCCTGTTCGTATCGCTCCTTTGCCAGGGCGAGGACACTCCGAAACAGATCCGGATCGACACGGGCAACGGCCCGCAGCGCCTCCAAGAAGCTGGTTCCCGCGGTCTTGACGTGGACCAGCGGGCCGGGGGACCTCGCACCGTGACGAGTCAGCCGACTGGCAACCGGGTAGATGCTGAACTTGTCCGATCCTGAGTGTAGGCTCAGCTTGTACGGTCCCAGTTGGCGAGCGACGGCGGCGTGCAAAGCGAATTGTTGTGAGAACTCCTCGAGATCGCCTATGTAATCGACACCCTTCTCGAACCGTCCCACGAACCGGGGCGCAAGGCTCACCCAGCGCACTCCCAGCCGCCGCAGTTCGCTCGCGATGTAGATGTGCTCCGGCACGCTGGTCGGACTGTCGGTCTCGTCCACCGAAACCTCGAGCTCGAAAGGGCGGTTCCCCATGATCGCGGCGATGTGGCGATACATCTCAGCCGTGTGCGCCACAGCATGTCCATACTTTGCGGCGGCTCCCCACAGCGAAGCCCGGTCGAACGGCACTGAGGCGCCCTCGAGATGGAAGGGTGAAGACAGCAACCGCCGCTCGAGATCCCCCATGGTGTCCTCGAGGAGGTCCCACGGCAGGCCTCGAACCTTGGCCTCCAAATTGGCCCCGTCCACATCGTCATCCACGTGCTCGCCCGGATCGATGGTGAAAAAGGTGAAGCCTGCGTCGGCGAATTTGGAGGCGTCCTCCGGCGTCTTGAGATGGTCTGCGTCGGCACCCCACGGGTCCCGCCAACCGTGCTCGAAGACCGCCCAGGCGGCATCGTCCATCACCTGTCGGGGAGTGCGGCCAGTGCGAAAATTCTCCCGAACCGACTGTTGGGCGAAGATGGGCGCGATGCCATGGGTTGCTCCACGGAGAGACCGGAGGGACCGGATGTGCCCGGGTGTGGCGAGCCCGAGCCTGTCACCGAAGCCGAAGGAGGTGCGAAGCCCCAATGGGACCGGCACCAGCCACGGCAGACGCGTGCGGAGTTCGGTAATGGTGGATGGACTCAATGGTGACAGACGCGATCCACTCGGTCCGTGGTCCTCCCCCTCGAAACCCTTCTGATCCCCAAGGACCAACACGAACTTCGAGTCGTCCCGCTGGGCCAGCGCAAACGTGGTGCCGTCCACCGCAACAACAGATTTGGCTGCCACCTCGAGGTCATCCACCCCAGACAGCCGTGACAACGGGTTCATACCCTGTCTCCATTCGACCGGCCACCCGGAGCCCACAGCCCGCGTGTCACAGGCTCCTCAAGTGAGCGATGCCGCGTTGGGCTGATGAGTCGGCGTCGGGCAGCGGCATGAACTCACCGGACACAAAACCGCCGAAGCCCGTTTCGGCAAGAGTCTGCAGAATCGAGGAGAAATCGAGATGCCCGGCTCCGGGGTACCAGCGGTTCGAGTCCGCCACGTGAAAATGAAAGATCCGCTCGCCGCAGAGTCGGATGCTCTCCTCGATGGATGGCTCCTCGATATTCATGTGAAAGGTGTCGAGCAACAATCCAAAGTTGTCCCGGCCCACCCTTTCGATCAGGTCCAGACCCTGGGCCGCGGTGTGGATCAGGTCTGTCTCGTACCGGTTCATGGGTTCCAACGCAAAGCGGACGCCGGCGTCGGACGCGGCCTCGGCGCAGGTTTGGATGGCTTCCACCAGGTACTCCATCGACCGATCGTGAGTCTGACCCTCTGGGGTGACACCTCGGATCAACCCCAGGATGATGATCGCGTCGAGCGTTTGGGCCAACGGGACATGGCTGATGATCCGTTCGATGGCAGCGGCGCGCACCAACCGATCGTCACTGGTGAACGACAGCCGTTCCTCGCCCCATGCCTGGCCAGTCCCGATGGCGGGCACGACCAGATTCTGCGAGGAGATGACGCGCTCGAGCTCGCCGGCGTTCACCAATTTTGGATCCCGCACGGCGAGTTCGACACCGTCATAACCCCAACCGGCGATCTTTGCCACGTTGGCCTCGAAATCGCCCTTGAACGCCACCGCCTGGAAGGCGGCGGCGTGGGTTGACAGCACGACGCTGAGTTTCATCGTGGTTGTCCTACGAGTTTGATCCCTGACCGATCCGCGGCAGTTGATAGACCGGCTTCCATCCATCACTCAAGGGCTCGCGGAGATAGGGCTCCATTTCGGCCTCGGTGCGGAGGGTGACCATCTCCACCGGTGGCACGGTGCCCGCCGGGAATGCCTCGAGAATCTGGTCATTGAGCAGGGTCAGATACTTGAGAATCGCGGCGACCGGGCGTTTGGCCTTCTCGGCGGTGCCGTGGGTGGCTTTTCCGACCACGCCTTCGGGGGTCGCGGCGATCTCGATGGCGAAGTGGCCCTCGCCCTCGGACCAGCGGCTCGGCCGGCTGAAGGGATCCACCGACTTGTCGAAGTGACCGTCGGGAAGATAGCCGATGCCCTCGGTGTCCACCGCATAGTCCATATCCACCATATCGGGATGGAGCAGCAGACCGAGCGAGGTTTCCGACTCGTCGGCGTGGACGAAATTGGTGTCCATCTTGCCGCCCTTGGGCTCGGTCCGGAAGAACTCGCGGACCGCCCGGTGCCAGTCGATGACGCGGAAGACGCCCGGCAGCTGGTAGCGTTTCTGGAACTGCTGAATCGCAGACTCGAGCATCCACAGATGACCGTGGTTGTTGATCAGGATCTGTTTGCGGAAGCCATCGTTCCAGAGGCCCAACATGACGTCGATGAGGAATTCGCGGGCGATGTTCTCGCGGATAATGACTGTGCCCGGCATCCCGAGATGATGATAGGGGTGGGAGCCGTAGTTGAGCGGCGGCAGTGCGAGGCTCGCCGGCGCCCCGCTCTTGGCGGTGAAACGCCGCACACCCTCGCAGATCTGGCTGACATAGAGGGTGTCCGAGGCGCTCGGGAGGTGGCGCCCGTGGAGCTCGGTGCAACCGATGGGGATGAAGACGATGTCGTTCTTCCGACGCTCGGCCTCGACCTGGTGGCGCACCGTGGTCTGGATATAGGACCCGGCCTTGCCCCACTCGCAGGGGGACGGAATCCCGTAATCGGCGAGGATCTGGTCGATCTCAGCGTCGCTCGCATCCCACACTTCTTTCTTGCACCGTCCAACCGTATTGTCTTCAAAAAACAGATCCGGCTGATCGGTGGCCAGCAACCGTGGATCTTCTGGGGCGTTTGCCATGTGATGCTCCTTCTTTCGCTTCTTTCGAAAGCTCTACGTACTGCCGCCCGATGACGGCCATGTTGTTGTTTCAACCTCCACCGGTTGGCCGGTCCGAATCGACCGGCGACCGGCGAGGGCCACCGTCAGCGTCGCCGCCCCGTCCCGGCCGTTGACCGGCGGTGGGGTGTCGTCAACGACGCAATCCACAAATGCCTGCAACATGGTGACGAAGGCGTCTCCCATCCTCTGAGGGGTGGTGTGCGCCATGTCGTGGTGGACGCCGTGGCGGTTCATCAGACGCACCGGGGTGTGGCGATAGCGGCCGATCTGGACCGCTCCTTCGTCACCGATGACCTCGCCCCGCACATCGTGGCCGTATCTCGTGACACGGCTGGCGGTCAAGGTCCCCATGGAGCCGCCGCCGAAACGGAGACTGACAACCGCGTTGTCCACGTCTCCCACCGAGCGCACGCCCTCATCGATCAGTGCACCACCCTCGCCGAACACGCGAATGACCTCGTCGTCCATAAGCCAGCGCCCGAGATAGATGTCGTGGTACATGGAGTCCAGAATCAGGCCCCCGCTGACGCCGAGGTCGGCGAAGCTGGCCGGTGGCGGGTCCATGTCACCGCTGATCGCCCGGTACAGCACCGGCCGTCCAATGGCTCCCTCGTCGATCAACCCTTTGGCCTCGAGGTAGCCCGAATCGAACCGGCGGACGTGCCCGAGCATCAGTTTTACGCCGGCAGAATCGGCGGCCCTTACGGCCCCATTGCAGCCCTCGAGATCCAGGGACAGGGGCTTCTCGCACAGGATGTGCAGCCCTGCCTTTGAACACTCGACGACGTTGTCCACATGGGCCGATGTGCTGCTGGCGATAACCACCGCGTCGAGCCTTTCCTCGTTCAACATCGACTCGACGGTGGGGAAGACCACCACATCGGGACAGACCGCCCGAACGGCGTCCGCGCGGGCGGCTTGCGACGTGGTGACAGCGACGAGTCGCGCCCCGCGCACCCGCCGGGCCAGGTGCTCGGCATGGGTCAGCCCGATGCGACCCACGCCTACGACTGCGACGCGCAACTCGTCCATACTCAATCCCGGTTTCCTCGTCTCCGTTGTCAGTTCGGATTCACGATGATCTTACCGTCGGATCGCTCCACCGATTTCGCGATGGCGTCGACGGTCTGTTCGAGAGCGTAGTTGGAAGTGATGATCGGACTGAGGTCGAGACGTCCCGAGGCCACCAGGCGGATGACGTTGGGGAAGGTCTCGTGACCCGAGTGTCCCTGCGCCCCGAATGCCTGGGCGCGGCGGACCTGGAAGGCCTCGAAATAGGTCGGCACTCGTTTCGCCGCGCGACCGATCTGGACGATCTTGCTGTTGATGGCCAGGGCCTTTTCCATTTCCGGAATCACGATCTCCGGGACTCCCGCCGCCTCGACGTGGAAGTCGAACCCCGCGCCACCGCTGAGCTCCATCAGCACCTCACCGGTGCTGACCTCGCGGGGGTCGTACACGTAGTCAGCCCCCACCAATTTGGCCAGTTCACGCCGCTGCGGGGAGACCTCGAACGCAGCGATCATGCCAGCGCCGCTCGCCTTGGCGAGCCCGATGGCCGCGAGACCGATGGGACCCGCACCGACCACGTTCACAAAGTGGCCCGGACGAAATCCGCCGGCTCGTTCGTACATGGCGTTGTAGGCGACGCAGGTGGGCTCGGTGAGGGCGCCGACGGCGTAGGCCTTCTCCTCGCTGCCATATCTCTCGGCGATGGCATCGATCTTCCAGCAGAACTTCTCGTCCACCGCGATGAAGTTCGCGAAGGCGCCCGGGATGGTGAACCCGATCTCCTCGAGATTGCTGCAGTGGTTGGGATATCCGTTGCGACACGGAATACAACGACCGCACCAGATCATCTCCTCCACGGTCACCATGTCACCGATCTTCAGAAGCTCTACGTCCTTACCCGTCGCGACCACCTTGCCCGAGAACTCGTGGCCGAGGATGGTGGGGAATCTCGTCAGTCCCGGATACAGGATGTAATCCTGGTCATCGGTTTCATAGAAATGCATGTCCGAACCGCAGACGCCACAGGCCTGGATCGCGAGCACCACCTCCTGTGGTCCCGGTTCGGGATCGGGCCAGTCACGCACCTCGAGCGTCGGATTTCTCCAGATGGCGTTCCCGGTAATGGCCTTCCCCGTCGCCTTCTCCCAATCCGATACAACATAGTCCGCCTTGGGATCCCACTTCGCGTCAAGAACCATACCTTTCATGGACCTCATCCTCCATTTCATCAGCTCGGGGCTTTACGCCCCGGCAGTGTTCCCTGTTGGTATTGCGGTAGGTACCGGGGGTCCTCCCGAAACCAGTCCGTACTCTCGTTGCAGGAGATCCTCCACCTCGGCGATCCCTCGGTGGAACGGACCGTCTGATTCCATCTTGAGGCTGGTGATCGCAGCTGCCCAGACGGTAGCCTCCGCCGGCGAAACACCCAGTCTCGCCGCCGTGTACGACCCCAGACAGGTGTCGCCGCGTCCACTGCGGCCAATCATCTCCTTGGGGTGGAATTGAGTTTCGAAGATCTGGCCGTCGGCAAGCACCAGGAGTCCGTCCCTATGGGTGACGAGCACCTCGCGCGGGCCGAACTCGGCCAACGCGCGTGCCGCGGTTTCGGGATCCGACTCTCCGGTGAGCGATTCGGCCTCCACGGCATCGGTCTTGAGAATATCCACCATGGACAGCACGAGGGACGCGTCGGGCCATGGGGCGTGCACGAGTCGGCCGTCGGGCTGACGGATGCGGACGAAGCCCTGCACGTCGAGGGCGATTGTGGCTTGAGTCGCTCGCAGGTGGCGAACAACATCAATGGGCATCTCGCCTCGGATCGACGACGTGATCAAATAGCTGCGGGCTTTGACCGAATCCACGTGGTCCACGGTGAATGAACCGGCGGTGGTGGCCGCCGTGAGAATCCGCAGATCGGGGTCGGTGGTGGGGTACTCGAGCCGCATCTGGGTCGACTCCGGGGTGAAAACGGGGAAGACATCGACTCCGGCCTGCTCGAGATCGGCCACGACCCGGGCGTCCTCCTGGGCGAGTCTGGTGAGGGCCGCGACACGGCAGCCGAGTCCGGCGGCTGCATAGGCGGCGTAACGAACGCCTCCGCCGTCGACCTGGCGGGTCCCCGCCGGGTGGACAACGGTGTCCTTTGTATAGTTGCCGATGGCAGCCACGTCATAGATTGGTTCTTCACAGTTCATTTCGGTGCCTCAGTCCCTGAGTTTGACTCGCCAGAGGGTGGTCGCCAGAATCGCTGAAACAACCGACGACCCGACCCAGAAGACGATCACATTGCTGAAGTCGTAGTACCGCACGCCATCGACGATGGTGCTTCCGTGGCCGATCAGATAACCGCTGATCTGGTCCTGGATCGCCGCACCCAGGTAGGAGAAAACTCCGATGAAACCCATGGCGGCTCCGGCGGCGCGTTTTGGCGCGATGTCGAGCGCGAAGAGTCCGCCGAGCGACGTGATCAGCCCGGTCAAACCGAAGCCGTAGATGAAGAAGGCGACGGTCATGAAGGCGGGGCGGCCGCTGGGACCGAAAAAGATCAGCCCCAGACCGAGGAGTTCGAGGATGGCAAAGATCACATTGGTGGGCGGTCGCCGTGCCTTGAAAAGCTTGTCCGAGGAGAAACCGAAGGCCACAGCTCCGATGATCCCGGCCAGCGTGTTGACCGATATGACGCTCCCTGCCTGGAGCAGGGAGTAGCCCTTGGCCTCCTGGAGATACAACACACCCCAGCTGTTGATGGCATACCGGGTGACGTAGATCGAAGCACTCGCCAGGGCGAGCACCCAGATGGCCGGGATCTTCAGGATGGAGAGCTGGGTCGCCCAGGTGCCTTCCTTCTTGGAGTCCGCACCCTCGGATCCGCTCCAGTGGTCATCCTTCCAGTCGGCCACGACGGGCAGGCCCATGGTGCGCGGGCGATCCTGCATGAGCAGGTAGAGGGCTCCGGCCACGAAAATACACATCAGACCCGGCACCCAGAAACCAGCACGCCATCCCCAGAGTGCGACCACGGCGGCCACACCCACAAAGGTCAGTCCCTCGCCGATGGCGTGGGCGGTGCTCCAGATGCCGTAGATCCTCCCCCGTTCGCGGTTGGAGAACCAGCTGGCCATGGCCACCGCTCCCGAGGGCGCGCCGAATCCCTGGAACCAGCCGTTGAGCGCCCACAGCAGCACCGACGTCCACATGACGGTGGAAAAGCCCATGCCGAGGTTCAGAAACGCCGAACCGAGCACCCCGACCGCAAAGAACAACTTGAGATTGGCGTGGTCCGCGAGAAAGCCGTTTGTGAGTTTGCCGAAGGCATAGGTGTAGAAGAGGGCGGAGCCGATCATGCCGAGCTGTTCCGGGGTGAAGATCCCACCGTCGATGAGCGGCTTCTTGACCACCGAAAGGGCCAGCCGGCATGTGTAGACCAGGCCATATCCGATGGTGATCGCGAGCATGATGCGCACTCGGTGCCGTTTGTACAGCCGGTCGATCTGGCTCTGATCCTCCAGCAGCGGCTTGTCCGCCCCCGTTGCGAAGATCTTGAACGGGTTCACGGCGCCTCGACCCGCACCGGACGGTTCTCGAGCATGGACCGCTTGGCCGCCACACCGATGAGGAGCGGTATCAGTCCATCACGACCGGTGACCGGAGGCTGAGAGTCCTCCCTGATGCTGGTGAAAAAGGTCTCGAGTTCCGCGATGAACGACTGGCGATATCTTTCGAGAAAGAAGTAGAGAGGATTCTCGGTGCGCTCGCCCTCGGCGGTGCGCCGTCTGACCTGGCAGGGTAACTCGTTGAACGCCTCCACACCGCCCTTCGACCCAAAGACCTCCACTCGCTGGTCGTAGCCGAACACCGCACGGCGGCTGTTTTCGATCACCGCCAATGCCCCGTTGGCCAGCTTGAGGGTCAGCACCGCGGTGTCGATGTCGCCGGCCTCCCCGATTGCGGGATCCACCAGAACCGTACCGAAGGCCTGAACCTCCTCCACCTCGCTGCCGGAGAGGAAGCGAACCATGTCGAAGTCGTGGATGGTCATGTCGAGGAACATCCCGCCGGAGTCCGCGACATACTCTGCCGGTGGGGGCGCCGGATCCCGCGCCATGACCTTGACGATGTGGACATCGCCAATTTCACCATTCGCCACGGCCTCGCGAACCCTGGCGAAGGTGGGGTCGAAACGCCTGTTGAAGCCCACCTGGAGCTTGACTCCGGCCTTTTCCACGACCTTGAGCGTCGCGCGGACCCGTTCGGGATCCAGCGCGATGGGTTTTTCGCAGAAGATGTGCTTGCCGGCCTCGGCCGCCTGTTCGGTGAACTCCGCGTGTGTCGGGGTCGGAGAACAGATGAGGACGGCTTCGATTTCGGGATCGTTGATCACCTCGGCCGGATCAAGGGTCGGTGTGATGCCACGGCCGGTCCAATCGTCGGGGACGATGAAAGGGTCGGCAATGGATTTCAGCCGAACCCCGGGCATGGCAACCAGGTTGTCAGCGTGGAGCTTGCCGATCCTGCCGGCTCCCACGACACCGGTGATGATCTCGTTCATGGGCCGACCCCTTCGATGGTCGTCGTCACCGGTGCAACCTGCACCGGTCTGTTCTCCAGCATGGAAGTCCTGGCCGCTGTTGCGGCGCGCACCGAAGCCAATGCGTCGACGGCCGTGACTGACACCGGCGATGAGTCGGCGACGCAGCCGACAAAGGCCTCCAACTCGCGAATGAATGCGTCCTGGTATCGATCAGGAAACGAGGGAAGGGGTCTGTCGGCAAACACTCCGCCTTCCAGAAAGGCCTCCATGGTGGTGGGTCGGAGATTGTCCACCACCAGATTGCCCTTCGACCCGAAGACCTCGAAGCGCTGGTCATAGCCGTAGTTGGTCTGGCGGCTGTTGTCGATGGTGCACAGGGCGCCGTTGGCCAGCCGCACGGTTACGAGCGCGGTGTCGATGTCGCCGGCAGCGCCGATCTCAGGATCGATCAGCACCGCCGCCGCCGCGTAGACCTCCACGATCTCGCTGCCGCTCGAGAAACCTCGCCGTGTCGAAATCGTGGATGGTGAAGTCGAAGAACATCCCGCCCGACCGGCGGACGAAATCTATTGGTGGGGCTGACGGATCGCGGTTGACGATCCGCAAACCCTCGACTGAGCCCACCTCTCCGCCGCGGACCGCGTCGGCCATCCGGCAGATGCTGGGGTCGAATCGGCGGTTGAATCCTACCTGGAGCTGGACGCCTGCTTTTTGCACGGCGTCCATGGCCTGGCGGATGGGTTCTTCCTCGAAGGCGACTGGTTTTTCGCAATAGATGTGCTTGCCCGAATGGGCGGCACGCCGAATCAGCTCGACGTGCCGCCCGGAGGGGGAAGCAATGACGATCGCCTGAAGTTCGGGATCGTGAAACAGTTCATCGGCATCCGTAGTGGCCACGGGGATGTCCATCCGGTGGGCCCATTCCACGTCGATATGTGGGCTGGCCACCGCCTTCACGCGAGCCTGTGGGACCCGGTGCAGCAAATTGTGCACGTGCATCCGGCCGATGCGACCGATACCGACAACTCCGACAATCACGTCCTTCATGGCGATCTCGATTCTCTACAGGTCGAACCTCACACCGAGCGTCGCCCACCAGCCGTAGTACTCCTGCTGGCGGATCCGGTCCTCGGTGCCTTCAAACGCGGTGAATGGCTCATCGGTGAGGTTGATGGCCTCGGCGACGATACTGAAGTGCTTTCCGATTTGGATTTGGAACAGGAAGTCGAGCTGCCCGTGGTCATCGATCCAGATGTCCTCGGATGCATCGCCTCCGACCTCCAGCAGCTGTTTGCCGTTGAAGTTGTAGGCCAGCCGGGTGGTGATGCCGTACTTCTCGTAGACCACGGCAAGGTTGCCCACGTGCTCCGACTGTCCGGGGAGCGTGGTGGACTCGCGGTCGGGGTAGCTGGCGTCGGAATCGACGTAGGTGTAGTTGGCGTAGAGACCAAAGCCGCCCCAGAACCCGTTCCAGTTGGTGAACTGATTCTGGAAGGCGAACTCGAGGCCCAAGAGACTTCCCTTGTCGCCGTTTCGCGGCTGGATGACCTCCACATCCTCGCCGTCGAAGACCTCATCGACCTGGAAGAGGTAGATGTAGTCGGTCAGATCCTTGTAGAAGATCCCGGCAGAGAGGATGCCCACCGGCTGCAGGTACTTCTCCCACATGAGATCGAGGTTCCACGCGGTTGTGACATCGAGATCTGGATTGCCGAGCTCGATCTCGCTGTCCTCCAGGTTGATGAGCCGCCATGGGGCCATGTCCTCGAAGTTGGGCCGGGCCAGGCTGCGGGTGACGGCGGCGCGGAGTTGGGAATCCCTGCCGGTCTTGTAGATGAGGTGGAACTGGGGCAGCCACTCGGTGTAGCTCTTGTCGCCATAGACCGGCTCCAGCGCCACCGGGTCGCCCTCCTCATCGAGGACCAGTTCATACGCCTTGTAGTCGTCCGACGTGCTCTCCACCCGAACACCACCCATGAATGTCGTTTTCTCTCCGAAGAGAAATTCCCCAAGTCCGTAGGCCGCGAAGGTGTCCTCGGTGATGTCGAAGTCGGCGAGATCCTCCTCGAGGTTTCGCTCGGATTCCAAGAGCCCGCTCGCGCCGAGCTGTCTCATGAGATCGGGATCCTGGAAGGGAATGATCTGGTCGCCGTAGATCCCACCGAAGTAGGGGGTCTCCGAGTTCCAGGTGCTCAGGAAGGGAACCATGTTCAGATCGTCATCCGCTTCCAGGTCGAAGACGTCGTAGTTCTGCTCCTTGTTCTTGCTGCGGTACTTTCCGCCCACCTTCCAGAGCCCACTGAAGCCCGTGTTGCGGTAGAAGCCCTTGGTGAGGTTGACGGCGACGACGATGTCATCCTCGGTGGCTTTCTTGGACTGATCCTCGATGTCTGAGAAAAAGAAATCCGCCGGATCCTCGTTCAGTGGAACCGCCTGGATATTATTCGGGTCGATGGAGTCCGGGCTGACGTTGGTTTCGAAGATCACGTCCTCCATCTCGAAGGCGGATGTGTACTGGTTCTTTGTTTCTTCTTCCGCCGTGTTGTACATCAGGCGGTAGTCGAGAGTGAACGCCTCGCCGATGTTGTTCTCGCCGCCAAAGGAGATGGAGTTGATAACGGACTCCTGCTCCCGGTCCTTGACGCTTCGTTCGAGCTCCCCGTCCAAAACTTTGTTTGTCTTGGCACGCCGGATTTCGTTGTCGATATAGTTGGTCCACAAACCCCGCAGATAGTAGTTCGAGGTAAGAGTCGCCCGGTAGTCGAGGTCGGCGGTGATGCCGTACCGCTCGCGTTCGGTGGTGTAGTCGCGCATCTCGAGCTCCTCGAGCTCACCGTCGTCGTACGCCGGTTCGATGTTGTCGGACCCGCGCTTGGTGTCGCTGCCGCTGACCGACCCCAAAACACCCCACTTCTTGTCCGGCCCGAACCTCGTCCCGAAGGTGGCGCTCCCGTTGGGAGCGGTCTCCTCCATAAGATCGCTGTAATTCGCGCCGACACGGGCCGAGAGGCGCATTTCTTCAGGCGCTCTCAGGGTCACCAAATCCACGGTGCCACCGATGGAATCGCCGTCCATGTCCGGTCGCAAGGCCTTGGAAACCTGGATCGAACCCAGCAGATCGGCCGGGATGGTATCGAGTGCGATATTTCTGATACCGGCCTCCGGCGACGGAATCCGCTCACCGTTGACGGTGGTGGAGTTGAGCCTCGGCTCGGTGCCCCGGATGATGACGTAGCGGCCCTCACCCTGGTCACGAATCAAACTGACCCCGGGGACCCGCTGGGTCGCCTCGGAGGCGTTCTTGTCGGGGAAACGGCCGATCTGGTCGGCGGCCACGATGTTCGAAATGTTGATGGCGTTCTTTTGCTGGTTGAGAGCTTTCGCTTGCCCGACCAGCAGAGGGGATCCACGGACCTCGATCTCACCACCGTAGAGCAGGGTCATGTCTCCGGTCACGGTTTCGCCGGCCACAACGGTGACCGCGGAGGTTCCCGTGACGAGCCCGAGATATTCGAAGGTCAGCGTGTGCTCTCCAGCGGGCACCGGGGCCAGTCGGTAGCTGCCGTCCAGTGCGGTGACGGCTTCCTGGTTGGAGCCGTCGACCGTGACCCGGCAGTTGCTGATGACACTGCCCGCCGGTCCGACCACCGTTCCGGTGATGACCCCGGTTCCGTCCTGCGCCACCGCAGTGATCGAAGCCAGAGCCATCACAAGCGTGAAGGTCAAGACTGTCCTGTATCGGGTTGAACGATGTGACGTCATAGCTACCTCCCTCTCCTGGGTCCGTGGCCCTCACAGGGCCGTTAATCCAGCCGACCGTCCCCACAGAACGACCGTTGGAACGTTCCATCCTCCGAAGAAAACGATTGGGTCTTCGGTTTGGATGTTCTCAACATGCTTGCCTCTCATGACTGACTCTGGAACGTTCCATCTTGCCAAGAGCGTTCTTCTTGAGATACAATTGGAACGTTCCATTACGAATCTATCCACGGAATGGACCGAAGTCAAGTGACACCACCAAGAAAAAACACCAAAATCTCAAATCGGCGACGCAAACCGACCATTCTCGACGTCGCTGATCGGGCCGGTGTGTCGAAATCTCTCGTGTCCATGGTGATCCGCGGCGACGACAGGGTCAGCCCTCTCAGAAGGGAAGCGGTCCTCAAGGCGATCGGCGACCTGGATTATCGGCCCAACGCCATGGCTCGAGGCCTCGTACAGCGCAGAACGAGGATCATAGGCGTTGTGGTGTCCGACCTCCGCAACCCATTCAACGGCGACGTCGTGTCCGGGATCCTCAACGAGGCCGCGGGCCTCGGCTACAAAGCATTGATCAACACGAGCGACCGTCGAAAAGACCTCGAGATGGACGCCATCGAGAGCTTTCTGGAGCTGAGGGTCGACGGATTGGTCCTCGCGACCTCAAGAATCGACGACCGGACGATCGAGCATGCCGCCGGGGCCGTGCCGGTGGTAGTGCTGGGCCGCAGGACCTCGGACGATTTCACCGACAGCCTCACCATCGACAACGTGATGGGGGCCGAGATCGCCGTGGATCACTGCGTGGACCTCGGTCACCGCGCCATCGCACACATCGCCGGCCGTGAGGGCATGGCGGCACGCAGCCGCCGGACAGGGTACGAGCGAGCCATGGCTCGTCACGGTCTGACCGATCACATGACCATCGTCGACGGCGGGTTCACCGAGGCCGGTGGCTACCGGGGAGGCCGGGCCCTGCTCGACCAACAGACGCAGCCCACAGCCGTCTTCGCCGCCAACGATCTGTGCGCTATCGGTGTTCTCAACGCCCTCGAGGAGGCCGGTCTCGAGATTCCCCGAGATGTTTCTCTCATAGGCTACGACAACACCTCGCTGGCCGCCCTGCGTCACGTCTCTTTGACCAGCATTCACCAACCCGGAGAGGACATGGGGCGAAAGGCCATGGATCTTCTGTTTGAGCGTATTCACGAGGGGCGGACCACGCCCCGCCACGAGGTCGTCGCACCCAGCCTGGTGGTGCGGTCGACCACCGCCCCCCCCCACGAGAGTTGAAGGTCTCAAACCATGACCGATCTTGACGCATCCCACACAGAAATCCACAGGAGGAATCCCTTGAAAACAACACACCCAATCCATACCCACACCAAGCCCAATGTCAGCCGACTCTACCCGTGCCTCATCGCGGTGGTGGTTCTCGTCCTGGGCTCTTGCGCGCCCAACGGAACACCGCCGGCATCAGCGCCCGCCGCGGACCCGGTGGATCCGAGCCCCACGGCGGTCATCACGCCGGTCGTTGTGACCGAAGAGGTCCTCAGGGACTCCGATGATCCCGCCATCTGGCTGAATCCGGATGACCCGAGCCAGAGCCTCATCCTCGGCACCGACAAGGCAGGGGCGATTTTCGTCTTCGACCTCGAAGGCAGGATCCTCCC
>CAWCOD010000007.1:0-13062 GCA_963797055.1 uncultured Holophagae bacterium | reverse complement strand
TCTCGTTTTGACTCCCGTCACAGGTCCGGTGTGAAACCGATTCCTGGGCGATTTGTGGGGTACAAGAAGCCGTCCTTGAGCAGGACCGCGTCTCGTGCTGGATCGCCCACCAGCCCGAGGTGGCCGTCGAGATCGGCCAGCTCCACGTTGGGCCGGGCCAAAGCGTAGTGGAGGCCCGCCGCAATGGCGTACGCGGATTCGTCCATGCAGCCGACCATGACTTCGAACCCGGCGGCCCGAGCCACGCCGTTGATCTGGAGGGCATCGGCAATCCCTCCGACCTTCATGAGTTTGACGTTGACCATATCCACCAGACCTTTCCGGGCAAGCCGGAAGGCGTCACGCAGATTCATCAGGCTTTCATCAGCCATGATCGGAAGCGGAGCAGCCGCCGTCACACGGCCCATCATATCGGGATCTCCCTTGGGCGTGGGTTGCTCGATCAACTGGAGCCGGACGGATCTGACCCGCACCACCAGTTCGAGGGTTTCCTCGGCGGTATAGCCTTGGTTTGCATCGAACCGAAGGTCGATCTTCGGACCGACCTCGGCCCGAACCCGTGTCAAACGCTCCACATCACTGTCCAGGTCCTTTCCGCCCTTGATCTTGAGGCATCTGAAGCCCTCGTCGATCCAGTGACGAGCCTCCCTCACGGTCTCATCGGACGGCAGAATACCGATAGTTACGCTGGTGCGGATCCGTTCGCGATAACCGCCGAGCAGCTTCCACAACGGTAGGCCGGCAACCTTGCCGAGGATATCGTGCAGCGCCATGTCCACCGCGGCGCGTGCCGAGGGCTGCGCCACCAGCGGGTCGCGCAGTCGTTCCATCAACATGGCAGTGCGCAGGGGATCGGAACCGTGAATCGATGGTTCGACCACATCAACGATCGCGGCCATCACCGACTCGGGGGTCTCCCCGGTGACCTCGAGATCGGGTGCCGCGCATCCCCAACCCACGGGTCCCGTGTCGGTTTCGATCCTGACAAAGACGTTGGGCGCAGAGTCAATGGTCTCGTAGGCGATGGTGTACGGTTCGGCGAGCCGCATGGTCACCGGTATGGCCTCGACGCAAGTGATCTTCATCAATACCGCCGCTCGTAGATCTCATCGAGTGTCAGGCCCTTGAGCTCCTCCACCAGCTCCACCAGGTTGCGGACCATGACCTGCCAAATGCGCTCGCCCTTCTCCCGCGTGGCCAGCGTGGGATCGCCGAGGACTCCGGTTGGTGAGAGCCGGGCGGTGCGCGCGTACCACTCCACGCTGCGCGTCTTGGTGAAGTCGAGGTAGCGGCTGGAAAAATCGGGAACGAAACGCCGCGCCTTGTCCATCCGCACCAGGTGGGGTCGGGTCGCAAGACTGGTGCTGGTCTCGATCTCCCCGGCGTGAACGTCGTTCGGCGTCTCGCAGAATTGACCGAGATCTACATCGGAGGTCTCGCCGGTATCGACGCAGGTGAATATATGGGCGTCTCGGTTGATCGTTTGCGCGGCGAACTGCAGCGTGGCCATGTTGCCGCCGTGGCCGTTGATGATGATCAGCTTGGTGATGCCGTGGCGGGCACAGCTCAGGCCGATGTCGTAGACGATCTTGGATAGCGTCTCGTTGCCCACGCTGATGGTGCCGGGGAAATCGTCGTGGTGATAGGACACGCCGTAGGGAATGAGCGGAAGCACCAGAGGCCAGGGCTCGGAACAGGCCTCGGCCACGCTCACCGCGAGGTACTCCGCATCAAAAGCGTCGGTGTCCAGCGGAAGGTGGGGGCCGTGTTGCTCGATGGCGCCCACCGGCAATAGCGCCACGTCCACCTCCTGGAACCTCTGAGCGGCCTCTGGCCAGGTCAGCTCACCCAGGAGGTGGGGCCGGCCGGACCGCACGGCTCCATCATCGGACCCCGCCTCCGACGGTTGGGCCGTCTCGTGACGGTACGGTAGATACAGCTCGCCGTCGGCCAGCGGCCTGGTCGGCACCCACAACCTCCCGGATTTCCGAAGCGCCCCCTCCGCATGCTCGAGGAGGGTTCTGAAAAGGGGTGCTCGGAGATCGACGGGCATGCCGTCGATGGGAGATCGTTCGGGATCGAATCGGAGGCTCATGACCTCGGGGCGGGGCCGCGCAACCGACTTCGAACCCGAGCCTTCGGGGACCAGCCCGCGTTGCATCAGGAGGTGCATGAGATGCTCGGCGCCGGCGTCCTCCTGGTGGACCCCAGCGGAAACAAGGCGCACGAGACAGGCCTCGATCTGGGACGGAGTGTAGCCGCAGGCCTCGGGATCGGCGCCGAGGGCCGCAAGCATTCCCACCACTCGCCGACATTTTTCACACTTGCCGCACGGGCGGACCCGGTCGCCTTCGGTGTGGGTGGCGTGGCAGGAGGTCTGGAGCCGCTGGAGCTCCGGATAGCGCTCCACCAACACCTTCTCAACGAGCAGCTCGGAGAGCTGCCGCAGCAGCGAGAACTGGGACACGTTCCAGCCCTTTTTCCGATACAGTCGGCTGAGGGCGTTGTCGAAATATCGGCTCTGATCATAAAGCCCGTCATAGTGGGTGATGCCTCGGTGGGAGGTACGCACCGAGGTGTCGAACTCGTCCCCGATGATGATCCGACCGATCCCCCTCAGACGCACCAACGGCAGGACTCCGAACAGAAAGACTCCCACCGTCCACAATCGAATCGGATACTCGTCGGACCGCACCGAGGCGAAATCCTGGCGAACCAACGGGAGCTGCCGGAGCATCCAGGAAAAGACCCGGTCGGAACTGGTCCAGACCCGAGCGGTGTTGGGCACTGTGTCGGCGAACTTCCGATAGGCGTTGAGGGCCGTGAGCCAGTGACGACCTGATTCATTGACGAAGACCGGGTGGCACTCGGCGCCGAACTCGTCGAGCAGACCGTAGCTCAGCAAGCTCTCCTTGCCGCCGGAGGACAAGATGGCGTACCTGGAGGATTCGCCGGACCAGGGCGGGAGGGAATCGGGTTCGGGATCGGGGAAGACAAGCTCGGCCAGGAGGTAGCTCTTCCTGCGTTCCGGTTCGAGTTCGGCGGCGTCTCCGACGAGGAACGGGTTGGGCTCCAGGAATTTTTTGACATAGATTTCGCGCGCGGTGTTGCGGGCCATCTCCTCGAGGAATCGTCGATCGTGACGATCGAAGCTGCCGTGGAACACGATCTGACGGCAGAAGAGGCCGTAGTTGAGGGCCACCTGCGCGGCGATCATCGAGGCGAGGTTGTCGGATGCCGGATCGTCAGGGTCGAAGACGTCCTGTTCCCAACGGTAGCCGAGTTCGGTGGAGGCTTCGGTTCCGTTTCGGATGACGCGGTACGGTGCCGTCAGTCGGCGGCGTTCGATCTTGGGCGGACCGATCTCGAGTCGATCGATCACCTGCAGGCGTTCGATGGACGTGATCATCGTCGATGACCACCGAGTCGTCCCGCGATGAGCGATGCAAGACCGGAGGCGCCGTCCCTGAGGACGTCAAAGGCCGGTAGATCAGCCTCGCGTCCGACCCGCTCGACGACATGGGGAATCTCGTCGTCCGGGATCTCTTCGTGATTGATGGTCACAGCCACCACCGGCTTTCCGGAAATGAGTTCGATGGCCTCGATCTGTTGTGCGAGAGGGTGGAGCCGATGGCCCGGAAATCCATCGTAATCAACCCGAGCGGGGGCATGTTGGAGCACCACGACATCGGGTCGACCCGCCGCCAGGATCTCGAACCCACCGGGATACGCGGGATTCATCAGGCTTCCCTGTCCCTCGAT
Organism: uncultured Holophagae bacterium; assembly: GCA_963797055.1. Taxonomy (GTDB): domain Bacteria; phylum Acidobacteriota; class Thermoanaerobaculia; order Thermoanaerobaculales; family Sulfomarinibacteraceae; genus FEB-10. The sequence goes on along the minus strand of CAWCOD010000007.1, from coordinate 9,300 downwards.
CACGATCACGTTGGGACCGCGGCTATCCCACGCCGACCACACTGCGTGCTCGATCTCTCCGGCGACGAAATCATTGATCAGCGAGTCGAGGATGATCCCGTGTCTGGCGCCCTGGAGCCACGCGGTCTGTCCCGTGCCAACCATTTCGGCGGTACTCCCCGCGGCCTCGAGGGCATCCACCAGGAGCCATGCGGTAGTCCTCTTCCCCACCGCGGAATCGGTGCCGAGAAGCGCGACCTTGAGGCTCGTCACCTCTTCGATCTTGCCGTCAAAGAAATGCAGCGTATCTCTTGGTGGGGGTTTTCTGATGTCGCGGAGGGTCACGCCGTGGGTCGTGGCGAGTTCGACGAAGTCCGGATCCTCGGTCAGAAAATCGTGGAGCCCGCAGTCCACGTTGAGACCCATGGAGATGGCCTCACTGATAACGGCACGGGCGGACGCGGGCAGCCGTCCCCCATCGGGGGCCAGGCCGACCACGAGGTGGGTCGGACGCACCCCGGAGGCGTCCGCCGTGCGCACCGCGGACCCGACCGTGTCGAGCACGGGGATTCCGGCCGCGCGCCCGTCGAGGACGGCACCGGCGTCCGCACCGGCTCTCGTCGAATCCACCACCGACAACACCCGGTATCTCTTCGAACGGCGAACCAGGCCGTGGGCCGTCTTGCCGTTGGTGGTTCCGAAGGCGCCCTCGCAGTAGACGATGGCGTGACCCTCGGGGAAATGGGCCTCAATCATGCTTTCCTCCCTGTGATGACGACCACGAACCGATCACTCGTGAGTGGGGTCTTGCGGTGACCTTCCAAGAGGGCGATGAGTCCCGCGGTGGACGCGGGCAATACGCTCAACCCCTCGCTCTCTCGAAGCGCCCTGGCATGGGCGACCATCGATCGGTCGGAGGCGTACCCCGCCCATCCCCCGGTCTCCCGAATGGCGTTCAGGGCGAGGTCACCGTCTATGGAATGCCAGTTGATGAGGGGCTCGTTTACGGCCGTTTCCCGAATCGCCGAGGGGTCGAGGTTCTCGCAGTCTGGAGTGCCCCGGACAAAGGACTGGACAATGGGGTTCTTGCGGAACGAGGATCCGGCGACCATGCGTGGCATCCGCGACGTCTTCCCCCGCCTGTGGAGGCTGGCGAACCCGCGGTAGATTCCGGCGAAGGTCGTACCGTTGGACACCGGAACCGCCACCACCGCGGGTGCGTCACGGAGGTCGTCGTAGATCTCGTAGGCGATCTCGCCGTAGGCGCGCATCTGGATCGCGGTGTTGGCGCCGCCGGGGTTCGCATCGTAGACCTCTTCCCGTGCGGCCCATTCGCGCGAGGCGTCCACCGCGGCCTCGTAGTCGCCTTCGATGGTCCTGATGGTCGCTCCGAGGGAGCGCATTTCCTCGATACGGCGGCTGCGATAGCCCGAGGGGATATAGATCACGCAACCGAGACTGGCGTAGGACGCCGCCAGAGCGAGGGCCGCGCCATAGTTGCCGCAGCTCGCTGCGGTTATCACCTCATAACCCCGCCGCAAGGCGTCCATGGCCTGGGCAAAGGCGATGCGGTCCTTCTGCGTGCCGGTGGGGTTGCCTCCGTCGAACTTGAGGAAGAGCTGGCGTAGACCATGCTCCCGCTCGATATTGCGGGCCCGAACCAGACTGGTGTCCCCGACCTCAGAATCGATGATGTTCTCGAAGGCCTCGAGCCGCTCCTCGAGGTCCCTGGATTCGTCACCGGCGATCTCCCGTTCGCCTTCGAGTTCGGCGGGCAGCCCCGCAGGTTGTGGTGACGCACCATCGAGAATCGGGACCACATCCGGCCGCTCGTTCTCGCGGGGTGGAACAACCTGATTCGAGAAATGATCTTCCAAGATCCATGCCTCCCGTTCCTCCTCGAGGAGGGGGTCATCGCGTGCAAAAACAACGGTGCGTGGGTCGGTTCCGTGCCGTCCACGGCGGCCGGTCGAGTCCCGACTGCAGCTTGAACGATACCACCAAATCTTCGAAACAAACCATGTCGATCGCGGGCCGAATTCGGCTGCTCGACCGCCTACGGGACCGGCTCGAATCCCTGCTAAGATCATTCGGTCGTATTCACAACACGAACGCATTGAGATGGAGGAGCATTGATGACCGACACCATCTGGAGATGGTCACGAGGGGAGGGACCGCTCGTGGCAACGGCGATCCACGACGGGCACGAGGTGCGGTCCGACGCGCTTCGGATCATGGCGATCTCCGAGGCCGACCGGTTGCGCGAGGAAGACCCATTCACCGGGAAATGGACGATGGTGGCGCCGACCCGGGTTGTAGGGTTGCGGTCACGGTTCGAGGTCGATCTCAACAGGCCCCGGGAGACGGCTGTGTATCGAATACCGGCCGATGCCTGGGGGCTCGAAGTGTGGCGGGAGCCGCCTGGTGAAGCCCTGATCCGTGAGTCGCTGGCCGAGTACGATCTCTTCTACGAGGCTCTGAGGGGGCTATACGAGGACCTCCAGAATCGCTACGGGCGATTTGTCGTCTTCGACCTCCATACCTACAATCACCGTCGCCGCGGCCCAGACGGTCCCATGGAGGACCCCTTCGCCAACCCCCAGGTCAACGTCGGGACCGGAACCCTGCACAACCGGGATGCTTGGGCCCCGCTCATCGACAGGTTCATATCCGACCTTTCAAACTTCCCCTTTCCCGACGGACCCCTCGACGTGCGCGAGAACGTGAAGTTCAAGGGTGGGAACCACGGCCGCTGGACCCACGAGAACTTTCCGGAGGCCGGGTGCGTCGTGTCGGTGGAATTCAAGAAGTTCTTCATGGACGAGTGGACCGGCGTGCCGGATCCGGGGTTGCTCGAAGCCGTGGGCGCAGCGCTACGCTTTACCGTCCCCGGCATTCTCGAAGAGCTCGAGAGGATGTCATGACCCCGTCCAGCAACCGGAGGCCGTCAGCCATCACTCAGCGGATGATCACCGCGGTGGTCCAGCGCATCGACGACGGCAAACGAGTGCGGCGTCAGCTCCCGGTTTGGGGGCGCCTCTCCATGGATCGACAACTGCCTTTTCTCATCGTCTACCGCCGACCGGTGCGCGCCTCGGATCAGGGAACAGAGAGGCTCGTGACCAGCGAGCCCTCGTACATGACCTGCTCCGGTTTGAAGGCACTCCAACCTGGAGTCGCTTCGCTTGTTCGCAGCCTGGCTGAGGCCGGGACGGATCAGTTCGGCGCCTTTCTTCTGCTCGAGGTGTGGGCGGGCCGGGCGGCGGCCCTCGACGGGCCCGTTACCACCGCGGATCTGCGACCGGGGTTTGTCATTCACGCACAGAAGGGATCAGCCGATTCGCGCATGACCGGGGCCTTCGAGGCTTCTCTGGGTCGCCTGGTGGTCGACGGTCGGCGAGCTGTGGTGAGTCCCAGGACCCACCCACGATGCGCTCCAAAACGGATGGACCCGCTCATGGACGTGTCTTCGGCGTCAGAGGTCGGCTGCCAGGTCTTCGGTCTCGAGGTGGATCCCATCTACCGAGATCCGGAGACCGGGGAGCTCTTCCCCCGGGTCCTTCGATTGCTGCGCCGGCATCTGACCGTGGCGCTGCGACGGGCGATGTTCGAGTTCGTCAAAATACACACGACGCACCGGCCCGCGCATTTTCACGCTCTGGGGCGAAGGGCGGTCGTCAAGGCCGTGTGGGATGTGGACCGCCAGCTCGCAGAGATTTCCGATGCCTTTGATTTTCTGCTGCTCGTGACGCCGGTCAACGGTGAGCAGGCGTGGCACCAGTTCCGCCGCGGCCGGTTCGAGCGCGCGCCGAGTTTCTATTATCGGCCGGTTCCCACCGAGCCGCTGGTGCTCAAACGGCAACTCTACCGGGCACCCATCGAAAGGATCGAGGATCCTGCGTTGGCGGTGGTGTTCATGGAGAAGCTCGAGGAACTGGAACGGCAGATCAACATGCTCAGGGACCGAAATTCTCAGCGGTTTCTCCCGGGCAGTCTGCAACAGCACGGCGGGGTCGAAGCGCCACTTCTGGCGACGGCCTTGGAAATCCTGGGCACCATCGCTCCCGGAAGTCGGGATGCGCGCTCCGGCCGACGACTGTCTGCAACGGAGTTTGCCGACCGCGCACGAGCAGAGATCATGAGGCTCAAGGAGCAGATGCCCGGTCTGGAAGCCGGGGTGGAGATTCGCCCTGATGTCACGGGTCTGATGGTGTCGCGAGGCAATCTACTCGTCAGCTCGCGGAGCCAGATCCCGGAATCGAGGGTGGAGGCGTTGATCCAGCACGAGATCGGCACCCACGTCCTGACCTATCACAATGGAAAGGCACAGCGGATGCGGCTGCTGTCCTCCGGCCTCGCCGGTTACGACGCATTGCAGGAGGGTTTGGCGGTGCTCGCGGAGTACCTCGTTGGAGGGCTGAGCCGGCCGCGTATACGTTTGCTCGCCGCTCGTGTGGTGGCGGCGGACCATCTGATCAACGGTGCGAGCTTCGTGGAGACCTTCAGGTCGCTCCACGACGACTACGGTTTTGCCGCCCGCACCGCCTTTGTGATCACCATGCGAATTTTTCGTTCTGGCGGATTTACCAAGGATGTGGTCTACTTGCGGGGACTGCAGCAGATATTGGAATTTATCAGCAAGGGCAACGCCCTGGATCCTCTTTTCGTCGGGAAGATTGCCGTGCAACACATCCCGATCGTCCGCGAATTGCAGTGGCGGAAGGTCCTCGGTCCCGTACCGCTCACACCGAGCTACCTCGCGACAGAAGGTGCTTCCAGTCGGCTGAAAGCACTCCACGGCGAGCCGTCGCTCATGAAACTCGTGCAAAGGAGTCAACGATGAAGATCGGTTTTCTTGTCAATGATGTCGCCACCGAAAAGGCGGGATTCACAACCATTCGCCTCGCCTGCGAGGCGATCAACCAAGGGCACGACGTTTTTCTTTTTGGAGTGGGCGATCTCGCCTATGACTCGGACGAATTTGTCAGAGCGCGAGCCCGGTCCGTGACCCGAACCTCATACAAGTCGAACGAGACATTCTTCAAGGACCTCCAGAGTCGGCGGGCGGTGAGCTCGCGAATCACCGTCGACGATCTCGACGTGCTCATGCTTCGCAACGTCCCGTCGGACGATTTCCTGAAACGTCCGTGGGCGACCACGACAGCCACCGAGTTCGGACGCGTGGCCATGCGCCACGGTGTGATCGTACTCAACGACCCCAACGGTTTGGCCAAGGCCTCGTCCAAAATCTACCTGCAGCTCTTTCCCGAGGAGGTTCGACCGAAAACTCTGATCACGCGGGACAACCGGGAGATCAAAGCCTTTGCGAAGGAGCTGGGAACCGTCGTGCTCAAACCCCTCCAGGGCTCCGGCGGCGCCAGCGTCTTCCTGGTGCGAAAGGAAGATCTGCCCAACATCAACCAGATGATCGACGCCGTATCGCGTGACGGATTTGTCATTGCACAGGAATACCTGCCAGCGGCCCAGGAGGGCGACACCCGTCTGTTCATGATGAATGGCCAACCCCTTCGGGTGAAGGGGAAATACGCCGCGTTTCGCCGAGTCCGGATGGGTGACGACATGCGGAGCAACATCCACGCCGGCGGCAAGCTCGCGGCGGCGGAGGTCTCCGACGAAGCCCTACGACTGGCCGAATATGTCCGCCCCAAACTCGTTCAGGATGGGATGTTTCTGATCGGTCTCGACGTGGTTGGCGACAAGCTGATGGAGATCAACGTCTTCAGTCCCGGCGGGTTGGGAAGCGCACAGAAGCTCACGCGGGTGAACTTCTGCAGGGAAGTGATCGAGGCGCTGCAGCGCAAGGTGGACTATATGGCGTACTACGGCCGGAACTTCGGTAACGTAGAGATGAACACTTTGTAACCACCGGTTGGTTCGTTACTCGTCATCTTGAGCCTCGTCGGGCGGGACCGGTTCGACCCTGATCCGTTCCACCCGCCGCTGAGACACGTCGATCACCGTGACGCGGTGCCTGCCGATCACCAGTTCATCGCCCACCTCCGGAAGGCGTTTGAGGAGTGAGACCACGTGTCCGCCGATGGTGTCGTCGTCGCCGCTGTCGTCCAGACCGAGCATTTCTTCGGCTTCGGGGAGCGGAGTGTTACCGGGCATCTCCAATACGTGAGGAGCGGGTCGACTGATCTCGGGTTCGTCATCGTCGAATTCGTCCTGAATCGGGCCGACGATCTCCTCGAGCGCATCCTCGAGGAACGCCATGCCGATGGCGGTGCCGTGGTCGTCCAGTACGATCGCAGACTGAGCTCTTTGTCGTTGAAGTTCGACGATCATCCGACCGAGCGGCTGGGTGTCGGGAATGTAGACAGGCTTCCTGGCAATTTCCATCAGCTTCACCGGCTCATTTGTGCTCAGAACCGCCATTACGTTCTTGGTGTGGATGATGCCGACCACCGAGTCGAGGTCTTCCTTGCAGAGGGGGAATCGGGTGTGGCCGCTTTCCCGGATCATGGCAAGATTTTCGGCCAGCGGCCGATCCACCGACAACCACACCACCTCCAGTCTGGGAACGAGGATGTGGCGGGCCTGCAGGTTGACAAAGCTCAGGATGTTCTCGGCGAACTGTCTCTGACGAGCGGAAATCGCCCCCGCATGAGCCGATGAAACGAGGATCGCTCGGAGTTCCTCGGCGTTGAATGTTGCCTCGTGCTGCTCGGAGGCGGTGATCCCCACCAGCCGGAGCATCCAGTTGGAGAGCTTGTTGATGACCCAGATCAGCGGTCGAAAAACGACGGCGAACAGGTGCAGGGGGCGTGCGACGAGGAGACTTGCGGCCTCGGCGCGTTGGATCGCCCAGATCTTGGGGGCCTGCTCGCCCAGGGTGATGTGGAGGGTGGTCACGATGGCGAGGGCCACAGCGAGGGCCACAACGTGAAGCAAGGGCCCCTGCGTCACCGGCCACCCAACCGCGTGGGCCCCGGCCACGAGCAAACGAGCGATCGCCGGCTCAGCGAGCCAGCCCAGGATCAGGCTGGACACGGTGATGCCGAACTGGCAGGCGGACAGGTAGAGGTCGAGATGATCGAGGATGTTGTTGGTGACCCGGGCGCTGGCGTTGCCGCTGTCGGCCAGCGCCTGGATCCGGGATCTCCGGACCTTGACCAGTGCGAACTCGGCTGCAACGAAGAATCCGTTGAGCAGGACAAAGAACAACGTGGCTCCGAGACGCACGGTTACCGGAAAGATCTCGATCGGGGGGCCGGAATTCATCATTTTCCTCCGTGAGATGATTGTAGGCGCGCATTCCCATGATCTGAAAGGAAAATCCAATGTGGTACACACCGTGGATCGAGGTGATTCGCAGTTTGGTGGCCTCAGTGATCGCTCACCTGCCGACAGTGGCGGGGGCGCTGCTGCTGGTTTTCGCCGGTTGGGTCGCTGCCAAGCTCTTTCGTCGGTGGGCTTCTGCCGCCACATCGCGCCTCCTCAAAAAGCTCGAGCCGACGGCGGCAATCCAAGGGGAGTTCGAGGCTAGTGGCGCCGTGACCGTGGCGCCGGTTCTTGTGGGCATGCTGGTTTTCTGGGTCATCTTCCTGGGCGTTGCGGCGGCCGCCGTGGAGATGATCGGACTGCCGGTGGTCACCGACCTCATCGGGCGGCTCGCAGCCTACGTGCCGAATCTGGTTGCGGCAGCAGCCATGCTCCTCGGCGGGCTTGTGGTCGCGCGCCTGGCCAGGACCGCCGTGACACGGGCCGCTCGGGATGCACGGATCGCTCAGGGCCCCGCTCTGGCCTCGGTACTCCACGGACTCATCGTGGTCATCGCGATCGTGGTTGCCCTGGAACAGCTTGGTATCAACGGCAGGGTCCTCGAACTGACGATTGCCGTGACGGTGGGGTCGGCACTTGCCGCTGTCGCGCTGGCCTTTGGATTTGGTGCCCGTGGATCGGTGGCGAACATCATTGCGGCTCGGTATGCGGCCAAGCTCTGTCGGGTCGGTCAATCCATACGGATCGACGGCGTCGAGGGGATCGTGATGGAGATCGGCTCGACCGCGGTGATTCTGGAGACTGTGGACGGCACGGTCGCGGTACCCGCCGTCAGATTCCAGGAATCCACCGTGGTGCTGCTCGCGAGGCAGGCCTGAGATGGATGGCACCATTCGTCTGGCCATCCGGTTTGCGATCGACCATCCCGTAGCGGCGGCGAGGCGGTTGGAAACCGTTGCCCCCGAAGGAGCGGTCTTTGTGCTGTCACAGCTGGCGCCCGACCAGGGTGCCGCCGTTCTCAGCCAGATGGCTCCCGCCCAGGCGGCCGAGGTGCTGGCGAGAATGGACCGCGATCAGTGGATCTCCCTCGTCACCTTGTTGCCGACCCGGTCGTCGGTCGCAGTGCTCCGAAAAATGGACGAAGAAATCCGAACTCGAATTCTCGCCTCGCTCAGCCCCGGGGTCGCCGGACGGGTTTCCCGGCTGTTGCGCTTCCCCGAAGGGTCGGTTGGAGCTGTCATGGACCCGTCCATTGCTCCGATACCGTTGGATATGAATGCGGAAGATGTCCGTGAGCGCGCATCGGACCACCGCCTCCCATACGTGTATCTGGTTGATCGCGAACAGCGTTTGGCTGGCGTGGTCCACCGCCAAGATCTCTCGGTTGCAGCGCCGGACGCAGCGGTGTCATCGATGGCCACTACCGACGTCGTTCGGGTCCCCGCAGGGGCGCCGGCGGCCTCGGTTCGTGGTCACGAATCGTGGCGCGAGTTCGAGGCCCTTCCCGTGGTCGATGGGGGAGGAGTCTACGTGGGAGTGCTCCGCCACAAGGACCTTCGAAGGGGTCTTGAAGACCGGGGTTCCTGCGTTTCGGCACGGCCGCCCCTGGCCGCTTTCCTGGATCTTGGTGAAGTGTACTGGACCGGTCTGTCGTCACTGATCGATGCCCTGGCCACAGGCGCAAACGACATCCCGGATCAAGGAGAGTTCGATGCACGATGAACCGATTCCCGCGGCATCCAGTTTGGCCCACACCTACCTGCGGTCCTTCCCGGATGAGGCGGCGGTTGTTTTGGATGGGTTGCCGGTGACAGATATTGCCGCTGTCGTTGAACAAGGGGATGACGGGATCGCCACGGCCATTCTGGATCGGCTTCGACCGGACCTCGCCGCGGATGTTCTCGCCGTGCTATCGCCCTCCCACCGGCTGCGAGCGCTCAATCGCATCGACGCCATCCGGTCTGCAAACCTCCTTTCGCGATTGACCGAAGACCTCCGGGAGTCGGTCCTTGGGGATGCTGACCCGGCGGCGGGGCGTGAGATTCGGGAGCTGTTGAGTTATCCGCCGGAGTCGGC
>CAWCOD010000006.1:0-789595 GCA_963797055.1 uncultured Holophagae bacterium | reverse complement strand
CAGCGCCTCGGCGTAGGTGATTCGTACCGAGTCCCCGAGGTTTACACCCGCGAGCTTCTCGGGATGTATCACCTTGATCGTGCGCTCCTCGCCGCTCGGCCCCATAATGGTGACCGAGGGGGCCTCGGCGTCGATCGCAGTGACCGTGGCCGTCAGAGTGGTTGAACGTGTGGCGGCGCCAGCCGGCATCTCACCGAGCTCGGCGGAATCGCCTGCGACCATCGATTCCACGCTCGCTTCCTCGCCGCCCTTCACCACTTCGTAGGCGAGGGCCTCGGTGTAGGTGGCGATGACCACGTCGCCCGCCTGAACCTGGGCGAGGTTTTTCACCCTGTCGTCCGCTATGAGGCTGAACTCCTCACCGTCATCCATCATGAGGGTGACCTCGCGGGTCGTCTGGTCGATCTTCGTCACCGTCGCCGTGACCTCCGTTGAAGCCACCACAACCTCGCTCTGGGCCGGAGCCGCGGGCGCCGCGGTTTCCGCGGGCATCTCAGGCTTGTCCGCGCACGCCACGCAGAGGGCTCCCACCACCAGAACAACCAACATCAATGATCCGTGTCTTTTCATCGTCTCTCCTCCTTCATTTGAATCTATGACTGGAAGGCACGTCCCTTTCTACCATCGCGAATCCGCGATGTCTGGAGGTGCCAGGGTTCGAATCGGAGATTAGGTCGTTTTTCACAGGCTGTGACCTCGGGATTTTACGGGGCTTGTGGCTGAGAAGCCACGAGCTCTGGGACCAACAGCAGGGTTCGCCGGCCACGACGTCGGTTTGAAGTGAGACCGAGGTCTCTCAATGCGCCATCTCGTCGATGGCGACGGTGACGGCGAGGATCAAAATATCGTTTTGCCCCGGAACGATCTCGACACCGTAGGAGTCGGCAACGCGGAACCACTTCTTCGACACTTCGGCGACCTTGTCGTGGCCCTCCCCGATCGTATATTCGTGATCGACGATATTGCCCGTAACGTCCAGGTCGGGGCCGTCGCCGACCTTTACCGTCCACCGATCGCGCACCGGGTTGACGATCGCCTGCTTCACCTCAGCAAGCTTCTTGCCGTCGGGGCCTTCGATGGCGATGGAGTCCTTGACCCGGGCCACCCGCTCCTGAATCTTCACCAGGACATTTCCCTCGGTGTCCTCGAAGACGATCGTGTCGCGCACGCGGAGCATCTTGCCGTCGAATTTGAATACCTTTTCGCCCTCTTCGTTCTCGATCCAGAAATCGTCGCCGAAGGACACCAGCTTCTCGCGCATCTGGTAACGCTCACCGGATTCACCGGCGCCGGATTTCTCGTGTTTCTTGTCGTGTTTTCGCTCCGATCCGGTTCCCCCGGTCCGCGTCAAGGCATCGGAGACGACGGCACTGCAGGGCGCGGCCACCGCCACGGCGACAACAACTGCGACCACATTCCACCATCTGGCAACCTGCATCATCAACTCCCTATCCATTCGTGTCTGCCGCTGTGGTTCCGACATTGCGCAGGCCGATACACCCATACACGGACGGACCGCCTGACGGAGGGCGGCCCGTCCTCGCTCTGAAAAAACCGCGCTCCCAGGGGCGCGACAGTCGGGGCTTACTCCTCCGTGTTGGGCCCGTACAGGCCGACACCAAGCTGACCCGCAATGAAATTGATCGCTTTCATCGCCCGGATGCTGTTGCCGGCCTCGTTGAGGCGCGGCGAGAATGCCGCGATGGCGAACTTGCCCGGCACCACCGAGACGATGCCCCCGCCGACGCCCGTCTTCGAAGGCAGACCGGCGCTGTACATCCACTCGCCGGACTCGTCGTAGAAACCCGCGGTGGCCATGATGGCCAGCAGCTCGGGAACGTCCTCGGCCGGGATCATCCGGCGGCCGGTCAGAGGGTTGACCCCGCTGTTGGCCAGCGTCGCGCCCATCACCGCGAGGTCACGGGTGTTTACCCCGACAGAGCACTGCAGCGTATACACCCTCAACGCTTCCTCGGGTTCGCAGTACAGGCGCCCGTAGTTGTAGAGTATGTTGGCGATGCCGCGGTTGCCCCAACAGGTCTCGTACTCGGAGGTGTAGACCTCCTCGAGGAGCGGCAGCTCGTCGCCCGCAAACCCCTCCAAGTTGTCGTGCACCAGTTTCCACCGCTCTTCCTCGGAATCGGCCTGGACCATGCTGACGGCCGCGATGGCGCCGGCATTGACCAGCGGATTCACGGAACGAGCCGGGTAAATCTCCAGCGCCAGCTTCGAGTTGAAGGGCAGGCCCGTTGGCTCCACGCCGATCTTCTCGCGCAGCACCTTGGGCCCCTGCTGGCTCATGATCAGTGCCGCGGTGAAGGGCTTGGACACGGACTGGATCGAGAAGCGGTACTCCTGCTCGCCCGCCGAGTAGATCTTGCCATCTCGGGTGGCGATGGCGACTCCGAACAACTCGCTGGGCACGGTATCGAGGATCGGAATGTAATTGGCGTTGGCGCCGTCCTTCACATCCTTGAACTGGTTGTACGCCTCGTCCACAAGGCGCTGAAAATCCTGCGCAGTGGGCCCGGCCGCAGACTGCGCCGACACCGAATTCGGCAGCAGCACCATTCCCACCAGGGCCAGACCAAGCAACCATGTGCCGGTTTTACGAACAGAATTCATAGAGCTCATGAGTTACCTCCAAAGGTGTGAGAGAAGTTGTACTTGAACGAGAACTGAATCTTGAAGTCGTCGACGGTCCAGCCGTCGGCGAAGTTCTCGCGGTTGCCATACTGCAGCTCGGCGCCGTACATGACGTTCGGCACCGGGGTATGCAGCAGGTTGACAAGGGCGTACTGCCCCTTGGAGAACGCGCTGGCGTCCTGGCTGCTCGCGTTGTCGATGTCGGTCAGCGAGAAGCCGATCGAGGTGGTCCACTCGCTGTTCCAGCTGTGGTCGAGGAAGGCCACCACGCCGAGGATCGGCAGAGCAACGCCCTTGATGGGCGCTGTGGGATTGCCCGGGTTGGGCTCGATGCCGATGTCGACGGTGGCGTCGTTGAAGTAGTTCTCGATCGCCTCGCCGTAGACCACCTGCAGCCTGAGAGTGTTCGAATCGCCGAGCTTGAGGTTTGAACTCAGGTTGATGCCCCAGCCAGTGACGCCGCCAGACAGATCGTACTCGTCGGTGCCGTTGTCCTCCCACTCGATGCGGCGCAGGATGCCTGCGACTTCAACGTACCCCCAGTCACCGGCGTGGCGGTACTCGGCCGACAGGTCGGGCAGAGGAAAGCGCGCCGAAACATCATCGAGGCCGGTATTTTCGTCGTATTGCCCCTGGTCGCCGCTCGCGCCCGGTCGTTCGAGCGCGACGGTGAGCCTGGTGTCGCCCTTGATGGGCATCCACCGCACCTGGACGTTGCGGAAGAAGATCATACCGCTGGGTCCCCAGTACTCGAGCGAGTTGGGGAACACATCGATGTCCATGAACGGGCTCCAGGTCTGGCCGGCTCCGAAGTGGCCGAGTTCGCCGTATGCGTGACGCAGGCGAAAGGTGGTCTGGCCGGCGTCGTCGCCCACCCCGAAGAGCTCGAACTCGAAGATGGTGTAGACCTCGCCGAGCTTTGTCGGGAAGTACGCCTTGGTGCCGAACCGGGTCTGCCGAACGCTGAAGTAGGTGTGGCCGTCGGTGCCGAATTCGTTCTCGTAGGCCGGCAGCTTGGTCGGCCGCATCACGTCGAACCAGTTGGGGTCGATCTGGCCGGTGCGGTAGCCAATGTCGGTCATGGCGAAGCCGTAGATCTCCATCCGCGGCTTGAGCTGCTCCGCCTCTTCAGCATCGATGTCGTCGTTCGTCTCCGACTTCATTCCGGTCTCAGCCGTCAGCTCCTGCGGGTCGGCGGCGGCCACAGTGCATGGGGCCGCGAGCAGCAACAGGAGCGCGAGTGTCACGCCTCCGGCCGCCAACGGCCATTTGTGTTCATCGTTCCTCATGTGCGTTTCTCCTTTTTTCGATCCGATTCAGTGATTTGATTTTCCAATATCGATACGGTCGTTTGGGCGCTTGGTCGTGTTGTGGGGCTGCCACCCGCCCGGTCCTCATATTCCCTTTCCATCAATTCCTCGCGCCCGTGCCCGACGCGGGTGTCCATGGCGGCACGACGTGGGGGTCGTTCTCGTGAGCCTGCTCCCACGCCCGCACCTTGACCCGGGCCGCGTCGAAGAGTCTCTCGTAGTTGCCCTTGCGCACTTTGTAGCTTGCCTCCGGCGTCAGCAGAGCCCAGAGTGGCGCGTAGGCGTCGTAGACCGCGACCTGGGCCGCGGCCGAGCTCGGCGCCACGACATCGGTGCCGAAGAGGAAGCGGTCGGGGTAACGATTGATCATGTCGGCGGTGTGTTGGGTCGTCTCCGGTGTCGCCGTCACGTACTTGGCGACCTCGTCCCACGAGATGTCCATGTAGACGTGCGCCAGGGTGGGATCGGTGCAGATCTTCTCGACGATCGCAGCCTGCTGCTCGAGTGGACGCACGACCCGGCCAACCCCGAGATGCGCCCAGATAATCGTGGTTTCAGGGTGGTGCACGAAGAGTTCCTTCAAATGGGCGAGAATGTACGGCTCCTGGTCCGGCTTCGGGAACGGCATGTTGATGTCGTTGTGGAGGATGACCACCAGCCCGACTTCACCGGCGAAGTCGAAAATCCGGTCGAGCGCCGGATCGGTCAGGCTCGCCACCTCTCCGGCCACCTTCGCCGACACGAACTCCTTGTGGATGGTGAACTCACCGATCCCGGAGAACACCCCCGGAAAGGTCAGCAGCACGCGCCGAATGTGGTCGGCGGCATACATGTCGGCCGGGTTGAAACCGGTGATCATGGGGTCGAAGCGTTCCTGCTGCTCCGGTGTCAGCGACTTGTATGCCATCGCAATGTGGGCGTCGGTGAACGAGTAGTAGTAGAGCGGCGCATCGGACTGCAGGTAATAGGTCGGCGCGAAGTCGCCGGTGTTGCCGTACGACCACATCTGCTGCAGCGGCAGGCCGAACACCGTGGAGCGGCCAATCGTGGTACCCATCATCTCGACGTAGTCGTGGATATCCGTGCCCTCCTGAACGTAATTCGTAATGTGAAAGTGCGAATCGTGGAAATCGGCCTCCGCCGGCACCTGCGCAGCGGCCGGCAGACTCGCGAGCATGGCGACGAGGACGAACATAAGCCCGAGCGACCGGCCCGGACGCCGGAAGCTGGCGGGCGCCTCTCGAAGGTGGCGTTTCATGTGATGACCCCTTTCTGTTTTTGACTGTCGGCGGCACTCGGCCGCGGTTTGAACCGTTAGAAGAAGATCGAGAACGCCGCTGACACGGTGGTGCCGTCCTGGCCGCCCGTGTAGTAGCCGAAGGTGCTCGAAACAGGTGAGTGGTTGACATCAATGACCTGGAGGTTGAGGCGGTGGTTGCGAGTGTCGAAGGGATACCAGTTGCCACCGATGAGGTACTCAGAGCTGTCGTCAAAGCCCGCGTCTTCGTCGCCGAAGATCTGCGAGGTCGCGGCGTAGAGTTCGAGTTTCTGTTTGATGGGGAAGAACGCCGCCTGGACATAAAAACCGGTGTCCACGATCTCGTCGACCGGCAAGGCGCCATCCGCCTGGAACCCGTTGAGCGTCCGGTGGTAGAACTCGGTCTGGAAGAAGAAACCCCGGTACTTCAGACCGGCATCGAACGCGAAGACCTGATAGTCCGCGTTGGTCACCGTGACACCCGGCGCCAGAGACCCCTCTGCGAACAGATTCAGACTGTCTGCGAGTTTCAGAGCGGTGTTCCCCGGGTTGGTGCCGATCGCCGTGTACCGCTCCTCGGGGCTCAGAACCGTCGACACACCGAAACGGGTCGCCAGATCCTCGTGATATTCCCAGTCGCCATAGCCGCCCCTGGGGCCGAACTCGTGGGTCGTCGGCATCCACCAGACCGAGCCGCCGTAGGTGAAGTGCCGGTCGATCTGGCTGGCGGTGACGCCCAGGGTGCTCGAGGTGTTTCCCATCGACGCGCTGTACCAGAGGCCCGGCAGGACCTCTCCATTCGCCCAAAGGCCCTGGGCAAAGAACGGCCGGAAGAACTCATCGGCCATGACGCGGTCGTTGCCGAGCCAGTAGGGGTGCGAGCCGAGCATCGACCTCGAGCCCGGGTTGCCGAAGATCCCGGCATAGAGGCTGAACTTCTTGTCGAACTGGTAGCCGATGTTGC
This sequence comes from uncultured Holophagae bacterium, assembly GCA_963797055.1. Lineage (GTDB taxonomy): Bacteria > Acidobacteriota > Thermoanaerobaculia > Thermoanaerobaculales > Sulfomarinibacteraceae > FEB-10. The sequence goes on along the minus strand of CAWCOD010000006.1, from coordinate 783,417 downwards.
CGAAGATGGCACTCTGGTTGGTTGTGTTGACGGTCCAAAACGCGATTGTGTAGCGTAGTTTCGGCGTCGCCATCCAGCCGTTCAGCCAGACGAGGATCCGGTGAGAGTAGATGTCCCGCCGGGCGTCGACGGGATGCTGGTTGCCGAGGTGGTCGGTGAACATCTGGTCGGCGGGCATCTGGTTCATGTACCGAAGCAGCGCGTAGGCGCTGATGGAGAGTTCCCCTGCTTCGCTTGTGCCGACGACGAACCCCTTGCCGGGATCGTACACACCCCAGGACTCGTTGGCCGGGGCCTCCGCGACACCGGCGTCAGGCGGCGGAGACGCGTCATGGCTCACCGCCGCGGTGTCCTCAGGAGTCGTTGCCGCAGTTTTCATGTCCGCGTCGGGCTCGAGCGGGGCGGCGGCCGCCAGGAATTCGCCGCCACACCCCTCTGTGACCCACACACCTGTGCCGTCATAGCCCCAGGTTCTGCCCAGCAGGCAGGCCACCTCCCCCGTCTCTCGAACCAACAGGACGCCAGCCGACGTGTCGGCCGGGCAGTGTTGGCGCTCGTCGACCCCTGACGTGCAACTAACGGTCGCAATCGGGCCCGCGTTTCTTGTCGGCGCCTGCGCCAGGGCCATGGGCGCCAAACACAGGGCTCCAGTTGCTGACAAGAACATCACCCGGGTTCCGAAACTCATCATCTCTAAACTCCTTCTTCGGCGTGTTTTGGGATGTGACGGACGGCATCGATGGACGGCAACAGATCGGTGCCGATCGCCCGCTTGAGCACGAAGGCGTCGGCGCCGGCCTCCATCGCCGCGAGGCGCACGCTCTGTTCGTCGTGGACACTGAGGACGATCACCTTGAGGTCCGGACAGCGCCGCCGCAGCTCTCGCAACCAGCCCATGCCTTTGCCCGGAGCCAGCGACAGGTCGACGACCGCGACCTCGGGCCGAAGCCGAACCGCTCCTTCGAGGAGCGAGGTCTCGTCGGCGACCATGACCACCGATCCAAAGGCCGTCTCGAGCAGGCCGCGGACGCCCTCCGTGAGACCGTGGTGGCGGTCCGCCAGCAGAGCGCAGCTCAGGGGGTTCTCTGACATTGAGACCTTCTCTCCGCGACAGTGCTCTTCGCGTTGTCTGCCTGAAAATCAGCATTAAACGGACGTTAGCCGAGAATCGAAGGGCTGTGACCTCGGGATCTTACGGGCCGTGACCTCGCAAATTTACGGGGCGTGTGGCTCGGAAACTTCGAGGCGGACTAGCGCCCCTCCAATGAGCTTCGACGAGGCCGTGCTTGATGGCGAAGTGGATCAGCTCGGCGTTGGTGTGCAGGTCCAGCGTCTCCATCATCTGGTACTTGTGGAACTCCACCGTCCGGGTCGAGATCTCCAGGTTCGCGGCGATCTCTTTCGCCGAACGCCCTTCGGCCAGGAGGCGAAGAACCTCCCGCTGTCGCAACGTGAGTGAAGCGACGGGGTCGTCGCCCACGTGCTCCGGATCCTGCTTCATGGCGTCCAGGACTTCACCCGCGAGCTGCGGCGTGAGGTAGGTCTTACCCTGGAGGGCGGCACGGATCGCCATCACCAGCTCCGCCGACGCCGAGTGCTTGAGCACGAAGCCCGACGCCCCGGCGTCGAGAGCGCGCCGCGCGAACATCACGTCCCGGTGCATGGTCAGAAACACCACGGGCGTTCGATCTCCGTCCTGCCGCAACCGCATGAGAGCTTCGATGCCGTTGAGGTGGGGCATGGTGACGTCGGCGACGATCACGTCGGGACGCAAATTCGCGACCTCCTCGATCAACGCCCGCCCGTCCACCACCACGCCCACCAGGTCGAACTCGGGGGTGAGCAGGCTCTTCAGCGCCTCGGCCACTAAGAGGTGATCGTCGGCGAGGAGCACACGCGGTCGACGGGCAGAGCTCATGGGGCCTCTCCTTCGGTGGGAACCCAGGCGATGACCGAAGTGCCCCCACCGGGCGAACTCTCGAGGTCGAGCGTACCGTTCACCAACCGTACCCGTTCGCGCATGCTCGCCAGACCGAGGCTCCTGCCCCTTCCCGGACTCGCCGGATCGAAGCCGACGCCGTCGTCACGGACTGCGAGGAGCAGACCATGGTCCATCGGCCGCAGGGTGACGCTGGCAGCCCGGGCACCGGCGTGGCGGGCCACGTTGTTCAGCGCCTCCTGCGCCACGCGGAACAGACAGAGCGCCTCCCCTTTCCCGACGGCGGCTGGCAGCGGATCGAGCTTCAACGAGAGCTCGATCCGGCGCTGGCGACGCTGCCGTTCACACTCCGCCCGCAGCGCCTCGACGAGGCCGAGTTCGTCAAGGACCGACGGGTGGAGCTGGTACGCCAGAGAGTGGATATCCTCGCTGAGACGCACGAGCCCTTCGCGAACCGACCGCATCGCAGTTGCCTGCGGTCCGTCCGAACCGGCAAGCTCTGCGCGGCCGGCCTCGATCGCCAGCACGGCAACCCGCTGCGTCAGGTCGTCGTGCAGCTCGCGCGCGAGCAGCGCGCGCTCCTCCTCGTGAGCGCCGATCAACCGCCTGCTCAGATTACGCAGCTCGTTCTCGACCTGCTTGGATTCCGTGACATCGCGAAAGACACCGAAGGTGCGGAGCGCCCGTCCGATGGCGTCGCGCTCCGCGACCCCGGCCAGGTGGTGAATCCACCTCTCACCTCGGCTCGGATGGACGTACCGATACTCGATGGAGACCCGATCTAGCCTCCTGTCCTGCATCTGCTGTCGACGATCCAACACGCGCGGAAGGTCTTCAGGGTGCAGGTGCTCCATCCAGAACTCCAGGGCCTGGAGGCCCAGCTCACGGTCGGGGGGAATTCCACAGAGGTCGCGCAGCCGGTCGTCGATGAACATGACGCCTGAGTCGAAGTCCGCCTCGTAGAACGCCAGGCCGGCGAGCTCGGCGCCCGCGGCCAGACGGGCTTCGCTCGCGCGAAACGATTCTTCGCTCAGCTTCCGCTCGGTGATGTCGATCGAAACGCCCATCAGACGCTCCGGCTCGCCGGTGGAGTCGTACCGGGGCCGCCCGCGGGAAGAGATCCATCGCACGCTGCCGTCGGCGAGGAGGATCCGGTAATCAACGTTCACGGGATCGCCGGTCCGCGCGGACTGCCCGATGGCCTTGCGAACGGCATCCCAGTCCTCGGGGTGGACGGACGCCTCGAATCGCTCCATGCTGATGGCCTCGTCCGACGAGAACCCGAAGATCGCCCGACCTCTCTCGGTGGCCCAGAACATCCCGGTGCTGAATTCCAGCATCCACAGCCCCGCACCGGCGGAATCCACCGCCAGGGCCAGGCGCTCCTCGCTCTCCTGCAGGCTCAACACGTGGCTTTTGCGGGCGAGCGCATTGGCAAAGACGTGCGCGACCAGTTGCAGCCGATTGACCACCGCATCCGGCCAGCCGCGCTCCGCCTGCAGGGTATTGAATGCCAGGGCGCCCACGGGCGGCCCGCCCCCCACCGCGAGCGGGAGACACAGATTCGACTTGATGCCGCTCAGGCGGGCGCTCTCCCGGTCGACGGCGGCCTCGGCCGGCAGCTCCTCCATCGAGGAGAGGACAACCATGCGACCGGCCAGCATTTCTCCAACGACCCAGGGGTACTGCTCCTGGTGCAAAGGCTGGGCAGGTTGCGCACCCTCCGGGGCGGGGTAGACATGGGTGGGCGCAATGACGCCCGGGTCGTCAGTCGACCACTGCCAGAGGACAGCGAGATCGATTCCGAGATGCTCGCAGACGCGGCGCAGCGCGTCCTCGATCTGGTGGTCCACATCGGCCGGCGGCAGGTTGACGAACTTCGACGACAGATCGGCGAGCAGCTCCTCGAAGCGCAGGCGTTCCCGGAGATCTGAGTGCTGGTGGGCTGTGTCGCCAGTCATCGGGACATTTTTGCACAGCCATCCGGGATCCGACAGAGGCCCGTAGTACACTGCCGACCATGCAGATTTTTATTGACTTCCTTCGCAACCAACCGGTAATGACGTTGTTTCTGGTGTTCGGGCTGGGGCACCTGATCGGTCGCGTCCGCATCGGAGTTGTGACCCTCGGGCCGGTCGCGGGGGTCCTGTTCGTCGGGCTCGGTTTCGGGTATCTGGGCTTCGAGATGTCACCCGGGGCCCAGGCGGTCGGATTTGCATTGTTCATCTTCTCGGTCGGATACCAGGCCGGACCACGTTTCTTCGACGTGCTCCGAACCGATGGGCGCAAATACCTGGTCATCGCACTGATCGTGACCGTGACGGGCGTGGTTGCCGCCGTCGGACTCGCGCGCGCGTTCGGGTTCGAACCGGGCACCGGAGCCGGTCTGCTCGCAGGCGGCCTCACGAGTTCGCCGACGCTGGCGGCGGCACAGGACGCGATCCAAGGTGGCACTGTCAGTCCACCGGAGGGATGGAGCGTCGATCAGATGGTCGGCAACATCACCACCGGATATGCGATCACCTACATTTTCGGTCTCGCCGGGCTGATTTTGATCGTCAAACTGTTGCCCGCGTTGATCGGCATCAATCTCGCCGACGAGGCAAAACGTTACGAGACCACGATGCATGCGGCCGTCCCCGACGCCGCGGACAGGGCTGGCTTCCGCGCCTATCGGGTATCGAATGAAGATTTCATCCGAATGCCCGTCGATGAGCTCCACGAGCTTTGGGACGGGTTCTCCTGGGTCCGGCTGCGTCGCGGCGATGCGTTCATCGACCCTCGCTCGATCGAACGGCTCGAACTTGACGATGAGGTCATCGTTCTCGGTTCGCCGGCGTTCCTGAGCCGCATTCAAACCCTCGGCGAGGACATCAGCTTTCAGCACGCGACTGACGGACCCATGGATACGGCCCGGGTCATTGTGCAGCACAGCGATATTGTCGGACAGACCCTGGCGGACCTCGATATCTCGAGGAGCTTCGGCGTGTATGTCGAAACGTGACCCGAATGGGCAAAGAAATCCCTCGCGAACTCTCGGTGGAGCTACGCCGCGGTGACGAGCTCAATGTCGCCGGCTTTGCGGCCAATATCGATGCCCTTGGCGATGCCCTCGGCGAGGTCCAACGGGACAACAACGAAACCGATCTGCTGGTGCTTGCCGTCGGCATCGTGGCAGGGGTGTTCCTTGGCACCTTATCGATCACCGTTTTCGACCTTTCGATTGGTCTCGGCTCGGCCGGAGGTCTTCTGGTGTCCGGAATCATCATCGGCTTCTTGAACAGTGTCCGTTCGGCATTCGGTGTCTTCCCCGAGGCGGCGCAGAACTTGCTCAAAGATTTCGGCCTGCAGTTGTTCATGATCGGTGTCGGGCTGCGCGCAGGAGCCGACATCGTGGAGACCTTCATGCAGGCCGGGCCTCAACTCGTCGTGGCCGGAGCCGTGGTGACCTTGGTTCCCCTGCTCATCGCGTACTTCGTTGGCAATCGCCTGATGCATTTGAATCCGGCCATCCTGTTTGGAGCGATCGCCGGCGCGATGACCAGCGGTGCGACGTTGAGTGTGGTGACCGGTGAGGCGAAGAGCAATATCCCCGCTCTGGGGTACACGGGTACCTACGCATTTTCTAACGTCTTCCTGACGGTTGCGGGGCCGATCGTCGTGGCCCTCGCCTGACGGGCAATCCATCTCTTTTTCTGGTGCCAGGTGATCTGCGATCGCGCGATCAATCGAGGCAGGGAATGAAGGCGGGGAGGTTGCTCCACAACGACCGTTCGTTGAGCACATCGGCGGGTGCAACATATGCACTTCCGCACCTGTTGAAGGGCGCGAAGTTCATTTGCCGGTTTGTCTTGGGAGTCTTCCGACGCGTCAACACGAGTGAACGGTTGCCCATGGCCCATACCGGCGGGGTGATATGTTGGGCGAAGTAGCAAAGGAAACTCCTATCCGTGACTCCGGGACCCATCATCAGCGAAACCAATCACTCGTGAGGAATGTGCCGTGCAGAGACAGCTTCTGAAACAAAGACGAATCTCGATGAATTGTGCGGTAGCCGCTGTGGCGGTCGGTCTGATGGCTTGGCACGCGACCTCCGCCGAATTACCCGGCCAAAGCACGAACGTGGTCCCTGTCGCCGAGTCCGGACGCGCTCTTGACGAGACCCCGTCCCTGGCGGCGCGGACGCCGTTGGTGGAGACCCTGATCGTCGTACGCCACGCCGAAAAACCGCCGGAGGGTTTGGGGCTGCTGACCTGCCAGGGTCTCAACCGTGCCCTGATGCTGCCGGACTTCTTTGCCGCCACCTTCGCGCCCCCGGACATAATCTTCGCTCCCAACCCGGCGGTGAGGACGACCGAGATCCATGGTGATGGTCAGCGTTACGACTATGTCCGGCCGCTGTTGACGATCGGTCCGACTGCCGTTCGACTGGGAGTGCCCGTCAACACACAACTGCCGTTCAACGATCCGGGCCTGTTGGCAGACACACTGCTCGATCCCCAATATCACGGCGACACGATCTACGTCTGCTGGGAGCACGCCAACCTGGTGGACTTCGCGAAGATCATGCTGAAACGCTTTAACGACCCGACCCCGGTTCCAACCTGGCCCAACAGCGATTACGACACCTTCTACGTGTTCACCATCCATTGGAACGAGTCCCCCACCCTGAAGTTCGAAGTCCGATCTGAGAACCTCGGGCCGATCAGTGAGAAATGCCCCCAGCCAGCGCTGTAGAAGGCGGCACATGGGTGCCACTTCTTGAACCATCTCAGGCCCCCGCCGAGGCACAGCGCGACTACGAACCCCTGCATGACCAGTTCAACTTCCAGATCGAGCTCAGCTGGGTCAACATCTCGAGCGAGGTATGGCTCGACTCAGAGATCCTCGGCACGGGCTCCACCCTCGCCTTCCAGGGCAGATCGCCAAACGACACAGAGTCGGCGTCCGCTGGCAAAACATCGATCGCCCCTCGACGACGCATGTGGAAGATGAAATCCATCGGGGAGACGAGGTCATACCCGTGGATGCCAACCTCAATCTGAACGTCAACGTGACGCAGAACTTCATCGATTATGCCTTTTACCCGTGGGTGAAAGAGCGCTGGGCGGCCGGGTTCGGTCTGGGCCTTCGGTGGATGGACTTTTCGACGACTCTGGCCTGGGAAGATTGAACGCTTCCGACGATGGAAGGAGCCAGGCCGCCGCGTCCGGCCCGCTGCCCCACCCCTACCTCGAGTACCGGCGTTTATTTCCCGATCATTGGCGCTTCATGACCGGTGTCGGCTGGCTTTCGGTCAAGGTCGGCGACATCGAAGGGACCCAGTTGGTCGGCCATGCCGGCATCGAGTACGTAGCGGGCAAGCGGTGGTCGTTCGGTGCCGGAGCCAATCTGGCGATCTCGATGTCGATTGGGCGGGCATCGGACTCGACCAGGGCAACCTTGTCAACGGCGCCATGAACTGGGACATCCAAGACATCAATATTTTTGCGCGGGTGAGGTTCTGATCCAGTCATTCCGTGGAGAGAAACGAGCTGCGAGGTCCGGACCACAGTCGATCGTTTTAGTGAGGGTGAAACGTGAATCAGCGACGCCTGTTTCTTGTGTTCGCGCTGAGCCTTGGCACATTGGCATGCTCCGGTGCCGATGACGTGGGGATCAGGCCGCAACCAAAAGTAAATCGCAGCCGCAGCCTATCGCCGCCGAGCACCGGAAGGGCCGGCGCCTGTGCATCGGCACTTCCAACCTGGACGCGAATCGGCCGGTGAGGCGGAATATCGGCTTCATCGCCAACAGCGGTGATCCCGGTTCCCTGGAGCTGATCCGCCAGGTGTTGCTCGCCTCGGCCTCGATTCCGGCGGCCTTCCCGCCGGTACTGATCAAGATTGAAGCCGACGGCCGAACCTACGATGAGATGCACGTGGATGGCGGAACCACCGCCCAGGTCTATGTCTATCCCGCTGGAATCGACTGGGAGCGCGTCCTGGAAAAGCTCGAAGTGCCGGAGATGCCGGACCCCTACATCATCCGCAACTCGATCATGGAGCCACGGTACGAAGAGATTAAAAACAAGATCATCCCCATCTCAGCGCGATCCCTGTCGTCCATGATCCGCACTCAGGGGCTCGGCAACCTGTACGAGATCTACCTGCTTGCGAATCGAGACGGCATCAACTATCACCTTGCCTACATCCCGGACAGATTAACCACAGACTGGTGTGCAGTCGACAGATCACAGCGAGCTGTCGCGTCAGCCGCCGGAGTTGCCACCGCCGTTGCCGCCGCCGGAGTTTCCCACCACCCTTGCCACCGCCCGAGTTGCCTCCACCCGAGTTGCCTCCACCGGTGTTGCCTCCACCGCCGTTGCCACCGCCGCCACCCGGCGTCCCGTTGCCACTGCCACCACTGTTGCCACCTCTATTGATGAATCTGTGATAACCGGGGTGGTCGCCTTCGATGGCGATCAACGGAGGACCCTCATCCTCGACGTAGACATACCATCCCAGTTCCTTGTGGTCATGCTGGCAAAGAACCACGAAATCGATATCCCGCGAAGTGCGGGGCGCTTTCCCTGGATTCTGCTCATCAAAACCGTCAAGATCGTTCCCATGCCCGGCGTTGGGATCCTCAGCGTCAACGAGGTAGAAATACGGCCCCGGTTTCATTCCCCACGCCACTTTCCAGAACGTGTCGGCGGCCGGCAGGGTGGAGCCATCGCTGTGGACGAAGACCGTGGACTGGATCGACCGCAACTCGGTCATGCACCGTGCCAGACGCGCCTTTTCAATTCGGCCTTCGAAGATCCCGAGCGCGATCGTGGCGAGAATCCCGATGATGGCCACCACCACGAGCAGTTCCATCAGCGTCATGCCCCGTTCTGATGTGCGCCAACGGCCCTTTTCGAAAGACGTTTCTTCCCTGGCTTTCCGGTCGTTCATCTCACCCTCCCAACTCATGTACCAGCAAGATAAATGCCAGATACAGTGCCCAGTCGTCGATGCTGAATCTGTTTCAAAGCAAAATACAGTGTCCGTAATCGGACCAATTACTGATTAAAGCCACCACATTCCGACGGACAACCCGGTCGGTCCCGGCCACGAGCAACCGCTGATTGACCATAAACGATGACTCCTCGAATCTCCCCGTACCTCGTTATTTTTGTGTGTCCGTCCGGGTACATCAGCTCGGGAGAACGTCATGGAAAACCACGAATTCGTCGCAACCCTGAACTCGATTACTAGATCCGAGCTCGAAGCGGAAGAGCACAGCAGGTGGCGTATTTTCCGCCGCAGATATCTGGTCAATCCACAAAGTCAACTTGGCGCAGCCGCGCTCGTCGCCCTGATCACCCTTGTGCCCATCGCGCTCCTCAATTTCAGTCTGCACCTCGCGCGGACAGTGGAGCACGAGGCGCTGTTTTCCAACGCCCCCCAGGCTGTTGTTCTCCACGCGGCTGCGGTTCGATCAGACCGAGTTCCTGTTGGTTCTCATCGCATCGATCATTTTTGTCGTGGGCGTCTTTGCCATGACCATTCTCATCACTCACCGCACCTACGGTGCAGCTGTCGGGTGTGAGGCGCCACTTGTGGGAGATCCGGGACGGGAACTACACCACACGACTGAAGTTGAGAGATTCGGATAATCTCACCGAACTGGTGGATCCATTCAACGAAATGGCAGCATGCCCTCGAGGGCCGGGAGAGGAAGCTGGCCCAGGACTCTTGAAGCAACTGGCGGCCCAAGCTGAAGCGACTGGGTGGAATCGGCCAGTGTTCTGTCAACTCGTCTTCGTGAAGGTCGTTCAATCGCCCGAGGTCAACCGCCGCAGACCCTCACCTGTGAGGACAATCTCATGTCTGGTCACCACTCCGCTTGATGATCTCGGCCCGGTAGGAATGGCGATCGGCGAACAATGGATACACCCCTTGTCTCCAGATGAACGGCATCAGGTTGTTGAAAAAGCAACCTGCAAACTGTTGCCGATCTCATGCGAGAGAATCTCGGCGATCCCGTCGCGAGAAATCTCGTGCGTTTCGACGGTTCTGTCGATCCACATCGATCTCCAAGCCATCCGAGATCCTAGGCCCTCGATAACTACCTCTGTTCCACGAAGACGAATCCCCCGACTGCGAGCGATCTGGGCCGACTCATCGCTGATACGACCGCCCTCGATTCAAGATTGACGGAAGATGTGCAGGACCTCGAGATGGTGACAGGGCGTCGATCCGGAACTTGTCAGAGCAAAGTCGTTGCACCATCCTTGAACTCGACATCAACATGGGAGAGGGCATTTCGGCCGAGTACGGGCAGTATGATCCAACAGACCGCTCGCCGGACGGAGATCGCGATCTCTCCCTTCGGCTGGGTGAGTTGAAACTGTGCGTCCGGCAGGACATCGCCAGTGCACGGCATGCCATCGCCGGAGACATCACTCGGAGGTCGTCCGCGGTCTTGAACCTCGGATGGACGAGGGGTTCGTCGAATCCAACGCCCGGGAAGATCCACCGGAAGCATTGCCCGGTGATGCCCACGCCGCCTCGCAAAAACGGGTCGAAGGACTCAAGGTCGAAGCGACGAAAAGAGGAGAAATGGCGGCGGCAGCAGAAACGCCTAAAGATCCTCCTTGGAACTCTCTGGGCCTTGCCGTCGCATTCGGCATCGGTCAGCTGATCCTCTACCTGGTGCCGGCACTGCAGGGTCCCGAGATCATCATCGTCACCGTCGCTGATTTTTCCAAGGTCCCAGCCGTGGCGATCGTCGATGCCCGCCCGCCGAGCCTGTTCGTCAAGGTCCACGACCACGAGTGGTTCCAGCTCGACGAACAGGGCCAGGGTGCGGCGCTTCACCGGATCGCAGTGATCCTCAAACAGGCCAACTACAACGGTGCCAAACTCCGGGACGCCAGGGGAAACCTCGTCGCCGAGTGGATTCGCGGCGTAGGCGATATGTCTACACGATTGTTCGCACCGCCAGCCAGATCCCGAACCAGAACCTCGGTCCGAGGAGCCGGTCCCGGAGTCATCCCACGACCGAGACGTCCGGGTCTTCGACACTTCATCGTACGTCAGAGCCGCTGCATGTCTCGAGTGGAATCATGACCGGTTACCGCACGCAATGTACACTGCCGAGCGTTGAGAGTTCATCGGACTTTCGGAGGCGAATCATGATGCTCGCATCGCGATCTCAGTCCGTAAGCAACGTGCATTCTTGTTCTTGCTGCTTTCTCATGGCCCTCGGCGCCCCTCGTGTCGGGCATGCCCTCGACTCACGGATACGCCGGGATGTCCACCACCGACAGCCTTCTGGCCTTCGATCTCGGGCAGGGGTTTCTCTCCGCCCGCCATCGATCTCCTGCCCGAGGGCAACTACCCCTACGACGCCACCATCCACCCAGCCGGTCACGAGCTCTGGGTGGTGGGGGCAAGCGGTGACGGTGTCGTCGTCATCGATACCGCCACCGGGGCCATTATCGACCGCATCGACCTCACCGGGATGGCGGAGTACCCGGTGGACGTGGTGTTTTCCAGATCGGGCGACCTCGCCTACGTCAGCGGCCGAGACTCGGACCAGGTAGCGATCATCGACGTGGCCACCCACAGCCTTACCGGCGCCACCGTCCCCATTGCAGCCCATGGTTCCGGCCCAGGCAAAATGGCCGTCAACCCGACCAACGGCCTGATCTACCTCGTGGACTGGTATGACGACCAGCTCCACGTCATCGATCCCACCACCAACCCCGTCGTCAGCTCCGAGGTCGTGGGGAGTTCACTGTGGGACGTGACGGTGGATACGAACGGCGCGACGATCTACCTCGCCGACCGGGGCAGCGACCAGATCCACGTCCTCGACGCCTCGGATCTGAGCCTGATCACCAGCGTGGCGGTGGGCGACGACCCGTGGGGCCTCGACCTGACGCCCGACGCCAAGCTGCTCTTCGTGGCCAACGAAGACAGCCACGAGGTATCGGTGATCGACACGCCGACCAACACCGTCACCACGACCATTCCCCTGGCCGGTGATGCCGACCCCAGGGATGTGGACGTCAGCGCCGACGGGGTCGCGGCCTATGTGCCGTCGGGCTCCATCGCCGGAGACGACCTGATCTATGTCATCGATGTGGCGACGCTGGCGATCGTGGATACCATCTCCATGGCACCGGAGTCCAACCCCAACGTAGTGGCGGTGGCGCCCGAGGCCGGACTCACGATCTTCGTCGACGGGTTCGAGTCGGGCGACACCGCGGCATGGTCCACCACTCGTTGAGCCGAAGGTTGCCGTAGCCCGCCTGGGGCCGCTCACCGGACTATGGTTCGACGCGGTCCCACTCGTCGAGGGTTCCCGAGTCCATTCCCGTTCTGAATATTTCGCAGTTGGTGCCGGACGATCCAAAAGGAGCCTCCAGCCACGGCGTGTAGTAGATGGTGCCCGGACCAGAGATCACCGTGTCTCCGTTGCCGGGGCCTTCCCCCGATGGACCGGTGTCATCACCCCACCAGACGTTGCGGGCGTCAAGATCTACCGGGTTGTCAAGGTACATTCCACCACCCACGTTGCCGGAGATGTCGTTGCACTGGGCCAGGAATTCTCCCGCGCCGGAGACATCGATAAAAACCAACCCGGTTTCGCCGTTGTCCAGAAATTCTGACCGGCGAACATTCAACGATTCGATGTCCACCGTCGCACCAAAAAAGACCGCACCTTCCAGCACATTCCCCTGGGCAACGCTGTCGAACACCGTTACGGGACCCACATCCACGTCGAACTCGATCCCTTCCTCGTTGTTGAAGCTGGATGTGGTCGACGCACCACCGAGACCGGGCCTTGCGCGTTATCGATCTTCAGCCCGGCGCGAGAATTACCGTTGGTCTCGGTTCCCGATACGATGACCGACCCTGCCACACCGTTCACGATGATTCCGTTGGCGCCGCTGAGGCTGCCGTTTCCGTTGGCGACACAGGACCTCACGATGACCTCGTCCAGACGCTCGGGCTCCCGCCAGTCGATCTTGATGCCATTGCCATCGGTGTTGTTGTTGCTGACACAGTCTTCCACCAGCACCGTTGTCTGTTTCGATATCGATGCCCGTGGCGGTGTTGCCTTCAGCCATGGCGCCGACCACTGTCACGTCACCCAGCGCCCTCAATGAATAGCCGTGGCCACCATTGCCGATGGCTTCGCCGCCGGAGACACCACAGGTCCCAATCGACGGAGTCGTCCACCGAAAACCCGTCCCAGTGATTGTCGTTGGAAACAGAGCCTCCGATCCACACCGATGAAGCGTTCTCCACCACGAACCCGGCGTCAGAGTTGTCCGTCGCGGTCGCTGCCACAAGGGTGACAGCACCACCGGGCCGCAGGTCATAACCTTCGTCCACGTTTCGTTTCGCCTCACCGCCCGTCACCGCGACGGACCCGGTGACACTGGTTTCGACGCCGACGCCATCCCATCCGTTATCATTGGCCACCACGTTGGTCAGCACCGTTGGTCCCGAAACCTCACGGATCCTCAGACCGTTATCATCGCCGCCACCCAGCCCATTGGCGTTGACGGTGCAGTCACTGATGAAGAGCCCGGGCACCAACCCGACCCCGTCCCCGGTGATGTGGATTCCCTGGCTCCGTTGTTGGTCACCGTCGCATTGCTGATGGTCACGGTGGCCTCGCTGCTGATGGACAGCCCGTCGCGTCCGTTGCCGTCGGAGGTTCCACCGGTCAATGTTGTTTCCCCATTCCCCTCGATCGAGATCCCGTCAGACGTGTTCCCCGTGGCGGTGGGGTTGGTCAGTTCCACCGCCCCGGCCACGTTCAGAACGTGGATTCCATGGGTTGGGTTGTTGGTGGCAGCACAGTCTGTCAGCGTGGCGCTGGCCGCACCTTCGACCTGAATTCCGGTTCGCGTGCTGTTGATCACCGGTACACCGTTCGAGGGTGACCGGCCCGGTGGCGTCGATGACGATGGCTGTGTAACCACAGTTGATGGCATTGACGTCTCTGAGGATCACCGGCCCAGTTTGGCTCAGCAATACCCCACAGTCGCCGGGGGAGGAAAAATCAATGCCGTCCACGGTCAGCGTTCCGGTGAAGAACGATGTGACGATACCCTCGTCGATTGGCGGTATCACCAAAACGGTCCCCGGTCCGTCGGCCGCCAGGATTGTCAGGTCCCCCATGGTGTCCATGAATTGAGGCGTGAGCTTTTCGTTGAAGGTGCCCGGATCGATACTGACCGTGTCACCGTCGGACGCATGTTCAATGGCCGCCTGGATCGTGCAACACGGCGTGCAGTTCGTGTCGGTGCATCCGGGCGTGCCGGGGGTCGCCACCTCCCACGTCGTCGCCGCCACCAGCCCCGTCCAGCCCAACACAACAACCAACGCCCCAACGATGAGTCTGTCACGCATCAAAAACCTCCTCGAGTCAAACGCCATATTCTCAATGGAGCCTCAATAAAAAAATGGACTTTCGCAGACATTTTGTCAATTTCTTGAGACCCCGCTCAATCGTCGGTGAGAATCGAACGAATTCCGCGTCGTCCGGGTACCCATTTCCGAATTCCGTTGGTGAGACGATGGGTTTCTCGGATCCGTACAATAGGTGAAACCCTCGGGGGAGAACCATGAAAACTTGGATAGCGTCCCTCGTCGTCGTTCTCTGTGCTTCGGCATTGCCCGCCACGGCCCAAGACACCCGAGGCGCCTCTTCGGTGCCGACACCCCGAACGTTGACGGTCGGGGACCTGCCCGACCCCTACCCCTGGGGATCGAAGATCGCCCGTGGTGCGCTCGTCCCGCTGGAGTTTTCCGTCGATCTGGACCGTCTCGCGCCGCTCGGCACGACTCCCGGCAACGGCGCCGTGTGGTTCGCCGATTTCTCCAAGAATATCGGCCCCCGAATCTCCGAGTACGAGGCGGCGCAGTCCTCCACAATGATGTGGCAGGAGAACGGACGGGATCGCAAGATCCTCCCGCCCGATCACCCGCTGCTGCTGGAGGCCGAGCCCGCCGTCGACCAGGGTCGTTGGTCGTTCTACCCCGACGTCTACCCCTGGACCGGCCCGTCGACACCCATCGCGAACCTGCTCTTCGCTCTCCAACTCGGCAGGTCCTGGATCGCCCGGGGCCAGCAGGCGACCGATCCCGAGCGAGCAGTCGAGGATTATCGCCGCACGGTTCGCCTCGGGCGCCTCCTGCTCCAAGACGACGTCACTCTCATTCAGAACCTTATCGGCACCCATCTGGTACGGACAGGCGTCGACGCCATCTACCGTCAGGCGCGCGAGCGCGGCGATGGCGCCACCGCGGCCTTTGCGGCACTCGTCCTCCAGGACTGTGCGGTTCTCCGCATCGAAATGACTCGGCGCTTCCAGGACATTGCCAAATTCTCCGACTTCGTTGCGCGAATCGACGCCGAGGATGGGTCTGACCACATCGAGCTTCGGTTGCCCGACGATCGCCTGGCCGCGTTGGTCACCGCCGCGACCGAGGACCCGAGCCGAGCCCTTCGGATCGAGTCCACCACACCACTGTGGATCACCAGCCACATGGGCACCGAGTCTCAGCGAGAAATTGCGGAGCGGGTCTTTGCCCGACTGGTGGACGACCCCGATCCACTGGTGGCCGCCGCGGCCGCCGATCTGACGTCACGAGAGTTTGACCCGCTGGACCTGGAGGCCCATTGGGGCATCCCGGCTCCCTCGAACGGGCAGTGAGAATGACCTTTCCGAACCGGGCGGAAACTCAAGGTCTATAGCTCTGGATCCGCGACTCCGGAACCCGTTGCGACAACCGGGCCACCCTCTCCCGCACCCTGGTGATGATCTCGTGCTTGTCCAAGGTCAGCAGCTCACGATCCCGCATGACAACCCTGCCGTCACAGATCACTGTCTGAACATCCGAAGCCCGTGCCGAGTACACCATGTTAGCCAGCGGGTCGTGCACCGGTTGATGGTGCGGACCGGACAGATCGACCAAAATGAGATCGGCCAGAAAACCGGGCGCGAGCCGGCCCAGATCATCGGGCCGGCCGAAGACCTGCCGCGCTCTCCCGGGTCGCGATGGTCAGCGCCTGATCGACGGTCATGATGCGGGGATCACCCGCCTCGTGTTTGCTGACCAAGGCCATCAGACGAAGTGACTCAAGGACATCCAGGGTATTGTTGGAGACCGGGCCGTCGGTGGCCAGCCCAACCGACAGCCCCGCGGACCGGAAGGCCTGAACAGGTGCGGCACCCGTCCCGAGCTTGAGATATGTCTTGGGTGCGTGCGCGACACCACATTTCTTTTCCGCCATGAGCAAAATGTCGTCGGGCGTCGCGCCGCAACAATGAGCCAGGATGGTGGGCCGCTCCAAGATCACCGGTGTCCGCGAGCACCTGGATCGGGGTGCGACCGTGCCGCTTGAGACTGGCCGCGGTCTGGTCGGTGGTCTCGGCCGCGTGGATATGGACGCCGAGGCCGAGCGACTCGGCCTCCATGGCGATCAGCTCCAGAAAATCCTCGTCGCAGGTGTATGGAGCGTGGGGCGCCAGCCAGGTGGTGATCCGGCCCTCCGCCGCGCCGTTGTACTCGTCGGCGAAGGATGCCGTCATTTCGACACCCTTCTTTCCCCTGGCTCCCGAACACCGCCCAACCCAGAGCCGCCCGGATTCCGGCCTGCTCCACCGCCTCGGCCGACCCGGTCCATGTGAAAGTAGTGGTCGGCCACCGAGGTCACTCCGGCCTCGATGAGTTCGGCCAGCCCGAGCTGCATGCCCCAGAACACATCGTCCTCGGTCAGATTGCTCTCCAACGGCCAGATGTAGTCGTTGAACCAGGTGGCGATGTCCACGTCTTCGGCCAGACCGCGAAAAAGCGTCATAGGGACGTGGGCGTGGGTGTTGATGAGACCGGGCATGGCCAGCATCCCCTGCCCGTCAATCACCTCGCCGCCCTCGATCACGGACAGCGTCCCCTTCGGACCGATCTCGGCAATCCGATTGCCACGGATCAGGATGTCACGGTCCTGAACGACCTCGCAGCCTTCATCCTCGCACCGCAGCACACCCACGTCGCGGATCAACAGTTCCCTCATAAACGAATATTGTCTTCCAGCCCCGGGTCGCTTGCAACGGCTGGGTCAGTGTTCCGACTCGAGCCGGGCCAACCGATGGCCGTGGACCTCCAGCTTCACCAGCCGGGTCATGGCGAGGCTGAAGAGGGCGAACACCACGTAGGCCGACATGACGATCCGGTAGTCGAATGACGAGGCCAGCAGCCCAAAGAGCCAGGCCCCCACCGCCAGGCCGAGATTGGAGACCGCCATGTAGAGGGTGAACTGGTTCGGACTTCCGGCTCCGCCTCCGGCTATGCGGTGACAAGCGGGCTCGGAAGCAAACGGCGCGGCGGTGATAACCTCACGCGATGGACTTCTCCGATCCCCACTCCTTCGAGCTCTTTCTGAAGGTCTACGGCACCCTTCCCAGGGCCGGGCCAGGTGGCACCGAACACACCCTCAAGGCGCTCGCCATGGTGCCGGGGCCGTCCCCCCGAACCGTACTCGATCTGGGCTGCGGCCCCGGGGCCCAGACAATCGTCCTGGCCGAGGTGCTGCCCGAAGCGGACATTCTTGCGCTCGACATCCTCCCCACGATGGTGGAGGAGGCCCAACGCCGGATATTGGAAGCGGGGTTCGAAGACCACGTCCGGGTGGAGGTTGGCGACATGGCCTCCCCTGCCGTGGAAGCCGGTAGCCAGGATCTCATCTGGTGCGAGGGCGCCATCTACTTTATGGGAGTGTCGGACGCCCTCCGCACCTGGCGGCCCCTACTGACAGAGGCTGGCGCCGTCGCCTTCACCGAGTCCATCTGGCTCACGCCTGACCCGCCCAGCGAGATCCTCGACTGGTGGCAGGCCCAGTATCCGGCCATCACCGACGAACACGGAGTGCGCACGGCCGTCGACGCCGCAGGATTCGACACCGTCGGTTTCTTCCCGCTCCCTGCCGCAGCCTGGCGGGATGAATACTACGCACCCATGGAGGGCCGGATCGCGGCTTTGAAAACCGATTATCCCGACGAACCCGTCGCCGCGGTGGTCGCCGCCGGGGCAGAGACCGAGATCAACATGTTCGTGCGGTTCTCGGACCACTACAGCTACGGTTTCTTTGTCGTCAGACCAAGGAGCTGAGCCACCACCGAACTCCGGCCCCCACCAGCTCCACAACTCGATGATCCTGCAAATAGCAATGAAACCCAAAGTCTATCGAGATCAGAAATTTACCTTCTCAATGAGCCTCCGATTCGTTATGATGGTTGCACAATTCACTCAGGGTCTCAGCTGAATCGAAGTTCGGAAGGCGGCAGGTTGTCGGAGGGAGAGAGACCCCGTACGCCAGACGAGGCATTTGCATCCCCGGTGAGGGCCGGTTCGTTCGAGATCGTCGACGAACTGGGCCGGGGGGGCATGGGCGTGGTCTACCGCGCTCGCGATCTCAAGCTCGAACGAGAGGTTGCCCTCAAACAACCCCTGCCCAGCCTCGCGGCCGATCCCAACTTCCACACCAGATTCATGGCCGAGGCACGCACCGCCTCGAAGCTCATGCACCCGAACATCACCACCGTGTTCGAGGTCTTTGAAGAGGAGGGCATACCCTGGTTGGTGATGGAGCTCATCGAGGGCGCAAGCCTGCGGTCGCTCCTCAAGGAGCGGGTCCCCCTCCCATTCGAAGACGTGCTCCATCACGCCGAGGAACTGGCCGACGCCCTGCGGGCGGCGCACATGGCCGGAGTACTCCATCGCGACATCAATCCCAACAACATCCTGATAAGTCGAGACGGCCGTGCAAAGCTCACCGATTTCGGTCTTGCACGGGTGTGGGACGAATCCGCGGGAAGTTCTCCATCCGAGGCCACCACCAAGGCCCACACTCGCGGCGCGGCTGGAACCCGCGGTTACATGTCACCGGAACAGGTGCTGGGAAAATCGGTGGACCCCCGAAGCGATCTGTTTTCTCTCGGCGCGGTCCTGTACGAGATGTGCACCGGCCATCCAGCGTTCGCCCGTGGCCGCGACGAACACTGGATCGAGGCTTTGCTCCACCAGGAACCCGAGTCCATCTCCCACATCAACCAGGGCATTCCAATCGAGTTTCAGAATATCGTCCGCAAGGCTCTGGCCAAACGGCCGTTTCAACGCTACCAGAGCGCCAGCGAGATGCTCCAGGACATCCGGGCCCTGCGCCGCCGGATGCAGTCCGACTGGTCCCAATCGTGGTCAGGCTACGCCCAGCAGAAGCCCCGGCGACGGGCGTTGAGAAGGATCGGGATCGGCGCCGCTGTGGCCGTGGCGGCGGCCGCCGGCTTTCTGTCGTGGCGCGTCTGGAACCCCGGCCCACCGAAGCTGGTGGGAAGCCACCGCCAGCTCACAACCTCGCCGGGTTGGGACGGCCAACCGGCGCTGTCACCCGACGGCACCATGGTGGCCTTCTCCTCGGATGCCTCCGGCAACCCGGACATCTGGCTGGCTCCAGCGGCCGGCGGTGAGCCCATGCAGCGCACATCCCACCTGGGGTGGGACTCGGACCCGGCATGGTTCCCGGACGGCGCGTCGCTCGCCTTCGTTTCCGACCGGAGCGGTGTGCCTTCGGTTTGGCGGGTGCCGGTTTTCAGCGGCGCGCCGACCAAGGTGGTCCCCAACGCCGAACAACCCGCTGTGTCTCCTGACGGCACACGTATCGCCTTCATCACGCCCGGACATGCCGGGCTCAAACGGATCGCGGTGGCTCCCCTGGACGATCTCTCACAGGTCGAAATCCTCACCGACGACGACGACGGCCTGTGGGACCACCGCAGCCCCGCTTGGTCGCCGGACAGCACGACCCTGTGTTACGCCGACCAGCGCCACCTCTGGCTCGTGCCGGCAGCGGGCGGACCGGCCACCAGGCTCACCTCAGGCGGTCCACCCGACTACGAACCCAGCTGGTCACCCGACGGCCGCTATATCGTCTTTAGCTCCAGCAGGGACGGCAACACCGCACTGTGGACCATCCCGGCGAAGGGGGGAACACCCCAACGACTCACCGCCGGAACCAGCAACGAATGCAGCCCGTCGATGGTGCGGAAAATTCCACTACTGGCCTACTGCACCCGCAACCCGAACTCCAACGTGGTGGTACTGGACCGCGGGTCGGGCGAGCGGCTGGTCCTGGCCAGCTCCAAGACCGAGTCGTTCCCGACCTTGACCGCCGACGTTGGCGCCCTGGTCTTCCAATCCGATCGCAACGGCGGCTCTGACCTCTGGCTGCAACCCCTGGCCGGATTGGCGACCGCCGGCCTGCCGACGCAGCTCACAAACCACCCTGGCAGCGTGGCCCTGCCCGACATATCGCCCGACGGACGCTGGGTGGCCTACCAAAGGGCCATGGAGGAGCAGCGAGACATCTGGATCGTGCCCACCGACGGCGGTCCGCCGGTGAAGTTCACCGGTGACCCGGGGCGGGACATCCACCCGGCCTTTGCCCCGGATGGAGCCCGGCTGGCCTGGGTCTCGGACCGTGGAGGGGTGGAAAATGTCTGGGTGGCCGAGGTCTCCGGTGGCCGCCGCGCCGGCGAGCCCCGCCAGCTCAGCCACGGTGAGTCGGCCGACCTCTATCCGGCCTGGTCGCCCGACGGCACCCGCATCGCCTGGGTTGAGGCGCGGGGCTATCGCGCCGAGGTCTTCATCAAGGAGGTGGGGACCGACGCCCCACCAATTCAGTTCACCGACGGCGCTGGCGCCCGCCAGGTGCGCTGGTTGCCGTCGGGCGATGCCCTGCTGGTGAGCGGCACCTGGGGCGGGGATCGCCTCCGCGTGCAGATCGTCTCGCTCATGGACCGGAGCGTGCGACCCCTCGAACCCGAGTTGGTACTCGGCCCAAAGGATGAAACGGACGCCGGCTGGTTTACGGTCGGGAAAGGAGGCAACCTGCTGGCCTACGACACCATGGAACAGCGCGGCGACATCTGGCTCGCGGAAATGGACGCCACGCACTGGTGACATGGGCACACCTCTGGGTCTCGTCAATTCGTCAGATCGCGAGAAAGGCGGTCCGGAATGGCAACTGATGGCATGAAGGTGAAAAAACCGACGACAAAAAACCTCAATCGAATGCCCGTTGTCCACAAAACTCAAAAAATGGAAGCCTGGGACATTTCAGGCGGCCACACTGACGGCGAGGACTGGATGACGGTCGTCGACAACATTGTGCTCGAGGCCACGCTCTTCGTGACCCAAGCCGTTGGGGATGTGAACTCGGCACAGATCGTACGAATCACCCGGGCCTCACGGAACAGCTGTTGAACGAAATTCATCCGACAGGGCCCGCCCTGGGCTCGTTGCGGTCGGTGGAGGCGGTGGTCACCACCGCCTGCAACCTGAGTTGTAGCTACTGCTATCAGAACCGCCACCACGACCGCACCATGGCCTGGCCGGTGCTGGAGGCGCTGCTCGACCTCCTGCTGGCGTCGGATCATCCGGCGCCTTCGTTGACCTTTCTCGGCGGCGAGCCGTTACTCGCCTTGGACCTGATGGAGCGTGCGGCACACAAGCTCGACGAGAACGGCTCTGACAGCCGGCGCGTCGATCTCCTCACCTCCACCAACGGGACCCTGCTCGACGACAGGGCGATGGCGTTCCTGGCCGGCCACGACGTGGACACCCAGATCAGCTTTGACGGTCTGGCCCAGTCGGCGAGGGCGCCAGGGACCTTCGAGATTATCGAACACAACATGGACGAGCTTCGGCGGCGCGAGCCCGAGTTCTTCCGCAACCGCTGCAGTGTGACCATCACCGTCGGCTCGCACAATCTTCAACGACTGGCCGATTCCTTTCACTACTTGCTTGACCGGGGGGTCCCCGAGGTGGCAGTGGCCCCCCTCATCACCCACGACCCGGGCTGGCGGGCGGGCGACATCGAACGCCTGGCCCACGAGATGGCCGTCATCCTCGCGACCTCGCTGGCGGTCTTCGAAAACACCGGAGATGTGCCGTTCTCCGGGTTTCGGACATTCTCCGACGACCGACCGGGACAAGCCATGGCATCTGACGCCATGTGCCACCTGGCGTGCACCGACCGTCTGGCGGTGGATGTGGATGGTGGAGTCTCTGGTTGCGTCCTGCTGGCCCAGTCATACCAGGAAAAGCCCGAGGGCCCCCTCGGGCAGGCTCTTGTTCCCCTGATGCTCGGTGACTTGGGTTCTCCCAACCTCGGTCAGCGATTGGAGTCTTTCCCCGACACGGTGCGAACGACGGGGATCTTCGAACACAAGCGGGACAAATTCTCCTCGTACGGTGAGTGCGCCCACTGTCGCTTCGTGGATGTCTGTTCCATCTGCCCGGCAGCCATCGCCCACATCCCGGGCAACACCAACCCCCACAAGGTCCCCGACCTCCAGTGCGCCTTCAACCTGGTGCTGCTCAGCTGCCTGGAGGGCTTCCTGACCGCCGCCACACCGGCCGCTCAGCACAGAAAATCGGTGTCACGCGATCCCCGGGGAGTTTGACGGCTACTTCGCCGGCGGAATGTTCTGGTTCAACGAGAAGATATTGTCCGGGTCGTACTGACCCTTGGCCGTTACGAGGCGGTCCCAGTTCGGCCCGAAAGCCGCACCGATCCGATCGGTCTCCTCCTCGGTCATGAAGTTGACATAGACCCCGCCGGTGGCGTGGGGCGCCGAGGCGTTGAAGAAATCCCGTGACCAACCCACGCCCCGCTCGTCTTCCTCCGGGGTCTCCCAACGGCCGTGCACGTTGACCACGAACTCGGCGTCGCGGTGGGGGTAGGCGATCTGGTCGGAAGCGACGCGGTTGACCTGACCACCCAGTTGGCCGACGAAGATCTCGCAGTGGGGCGAGGGTACTTTGCCGGCAAAATCCACCAGGAGGTCGATGGCGCCATCGCTGAGTTCGGTGAAATTGTGCGATTTCCAGTAGTTCCGGGCCCCCGGGGTGAGCAGAGGATCAAAGGCCTGCTGCCACGCTGTGAAGGGCTGCACGCCGATGTGCTCGCCATATGGAGTGCCGAGATGGCGGATCGGCTCGATGGCTGCTCGCCCTTCGTCGGGATCGCCGACATGGAACACCGCAAAGGCGATGATCGGTTTGCCGTGCACGGTTTCGGGCAGAAACGGCAGCGGTGGGGCCATGCGGAGAACCGCCCAGATCGACGTCTCGTCATCCAGCCCGGCTGCAATGTCGCGGTACTTTTTGAGGGCGTCCTTCGCCTGATCGAGGGGATAGACCACCAAACCACTGAGCAGGTCCGGACCCACCTCGTACAGCTTGAAGTCGAACCTCGTCACGATGCCGAAGTTTCCGCCACCGCCACGCAGCGCCCAGAACAGATCCGGATGCTCTGTCTCGTTGGCGTACACCACGTCACCGGCGGCCGTGACCACCTCGGCGCTTACCAGATTGTCTGCGGTCAGCCCGTACTTCCGGCTCAGCCATCCAAAGCCTCCACCCAGGGTCAGCCCGGCGATGCCGGTGGTGGAGTTGATGCCGGTGGGCGTGGCCAGACCGTGGGCCTGGGTCTCGCGATCCACATCGCCCAGGGTCGCGCCCGGACCGACCTGAGCAATCTTCGATTGGGTGTCCACCCTCACAAAGTTCATGGGCGACAGATCGATCATCATCCCGCCGTCACACACCGCGTTGCCGGCGATGTTGTGGCCGCCCCCACGCACAGCCAACAGCAGTCCGTGGAGCCTCGCGAAGTCCACTGCCTGTTTGACGTCCGCCGTGTTTTCGCAACGCGCGATAAACGCCGGGCTCCTGTCGATCATGGCGTTCCAGATCGTCCTGGCCTTATCGTAGCCTTCGGCTCCGTGGCGCAGGACCGAGCCGGTCATGGATCGATCAAGGTCTGCAACCTGAGCTTCACTCACATCTGCGACCCCATGAGCGCGGGTCACCACTTTCACTGTTCCCTCAGACATCAAGACACCCCCCGTTTCCGGCACGCGCTTTTATGACAACGTCCCTCTTCATCCGAAGCGGAATGCCGCCCGCCAACGCGGAGACCAGCCCCACCGGCCGATCCTGAACCGAAGCCCGAACCAGCGCCCGGGCTCCAGCCCGATCTTGTGGTTTTGTTAAAACCGAGAAGACGTCTCAATAACCTCGGAACGTAGAGGAATATTCCGAGGGTCTATACCATCAGCCACGCCACAGGATCAGGGAGAGGGCGACGAACCCGACCACGCCGACAGATTGCCACTCTCAAACCCGTCCATGAAGAGAAAGGCCATGATGTAGAGATTGTAGGAACCGCTGTCGCCGTTGTAACAGTGGGTCACCACGATGTCGTAATCGCCCGCCTCTTCAACGATTGGACTCACGGCGATGATCGGCAGCGGAACACAGCCATTGATGCTGTAGATGTCATCGCATGGGTTCGCGGGGTTGAAGGTCCCGGCCGGGTAGGCGACGATGACCGGACGATTGATGGTTCCATCCATTTCGACCAACGCATAGCCCCCCGGAAAATAGTCCGTATAGACGTCGTACCACACCGCCGTCCCGTTGCTCGACAGCGCGCACGGCGGGAAGGAGGTGCTGGGCCGGTTAAATGTGGGGTCGCCGGGTCCGAGCGTGCCGTGCACCTCGAAGTCCCAATTCTGCGCCGTGGCCACACTCGATCCGGCCAACAACACAAAAAGAATCCCACAGACCATTACGGACTTTCCAGAGAATGCCCATTGGCCCACCCCCTTCGCGGAAAAGCGTCCAATTTTTATCTTTCCGCGAAAGTGTAGCAGCCGTCCGCCGTTCCTGGTCCAAAATACTGCTCGGACATGAGAGCGGCCGGGATCTAGCCGGGCTTGCCGTCGGGCCGGGGCGTCAGGAGATACCAGGCGTTGCCCACGACGAAAAGAGCGAAAGCCAGACCCCAGAAGCCGGCCGATGCCACCAGGATGTCCCGGGTGAGATCGGCTCGGAACCAGGGGCCCAGGACCCGCAGCAAGGCGGCAGCGGTTATAGCAACGAAGGCGACGGTCATCATTGCCGAGGCCTGGAGTGGACGGCCGGTGTGACCCAGGGTCACCCGCGCCATCATGCCCAGGGTCAGGGTGCCGATGGCTCCCGCGGTCAGGGCGTGGGTGGCCACGCTGGCGGGCACTCCCAGGTTCGCGGCGGCCGCGGCCTTGAGGAACAGACCCACCCAGATCCAGGCGTGGCCGAGATGGAGAATCCATAGGATGGGTTTCGCGAGGGTCTTCGGAAAACCCCAGAACACGGATCTGGCCAGGACGAGCAGACCGGCGAGACCGGCCACCACCGCCATGACGAAGCCACCGGGGGCCACCATCTCCACGGCGGCGACCGCCAGCACGCTGACGATGGCCGCGGTGTTGAGCGCCGGAATCGGACGAACCCCTCATCGGCCAGTGCGTTCCGGGTGAACAGCGGCACGATGCGACCGGTGATGATCACCAGCACCACCACGATCAGATCCACCGCCACCAGATCGGTGCGCAGCAGTGACTGGGGCAGCAGACCGGAGGTCTTCAGGTGGAGGAACAGATCGCAGAGCCACAGCAGCGGCAGGATGGCCAAGAGGAGGTAGTTCCGTTTGCTCTTGGCGAGCAGCAGCGGGATGGCGATGGCAACCGAAAGGGCCGGCAGAAAGCAGAGATCGGCCATTCCACCCACGAACCCCACCGCACCCCCCACACTCACCAGACGGCCCACCCCCCACAGCCCAACCAACACCGCAAGAAAGACGCCCCGGGCGGTTGGTCTGCTGGTCCAGTTCTCCACCGCGGTGAGCAGAAAGCCGGCCAATATGGCCGCGGTGAACCCGAAGATCATCTCGTGGCTGTGCCAGGAAATGCTCTCCAGCCCCGGTTCGCCGGTCATGGGCTCCTGGTAGTGAAAGGCCCACCACGGCACCAGCCACACCGCCGAAAGACCACCCAGCAGGAAGAACGGACGAAAGCCCTTTTGAAGGAAGATGTGTTTCATTCACTCACCCTACGTGGGATTCCGCTTCGTTACCTTGACGCGTGTCAAGGCAACTCGGGGACTGGAGACCCGGGACTCCATGTCGGTGCCAGGCACCCCGATGGTCGACTCGACTCGATTTCGACGGTGCCTGGCACCGGGCGCGTGCGAGTACTCTTTCGTCGCGATCTCCCCACCGCGCTCGAGGTTGCCCCCGCCAAGCGCTCACCGAGTCAGAGTGGCACGCCCGCCGGCCCTCTCGCTCTGGCGGGGGTATCTCGTTCTATCTCGCATCCGGTGGGCGGGAGGGAACTTTCAACGTTCAACGTTTAACTTTCAACTGTCTGACCCCAAGATAGTGATGCCAGAGGATCTGCGCCGCCACCGAGCGCCACGGCCTCCACTTTTCACCGAGAGCTTCAAACTCCAGGGGACTCGGCCGACGATCCAGCCCTTTCACCTGTTGGATGGCCGCGACCAGCGCGAGATCACCCACCGGCCACACGTCGGGGCGTCCGAGGGCACACAGCAGATAGATATCGGCCGTCCAGCGGCCGATGCCGGTCAGGGCCGTCAGGGCCGCACGCGCCTCGTCATCGGTCATCTCCCCCACCTCTGCCAGATCGAGGCTCCCTTGGACGATCTCCTCGGCCAGAATTCTGCAGTATCGGGTCTTCTGCCCACTGAAGCCCATTCCTCGAAGCGCATCTGCGTCGAGCTGTAGAAACGACTCCGGTGTCGGCACGCCGACACCCTCCACCAACCGGTTGAACGCCGCTTTGGCCGACGCCAGCGAGACCTGCTGCTCCAGGATGATCAGCACCAGCGTCGGAAATCCGGGTTCTCGTGACTCCAGATATTTGGGACGCCCGTGTGACTCCATCACCAATGCAAGATCGGGATCCCGTGCGGCCAGCACGTCGAGCCCGTCTTCGAAGAGCGCTGCAGAATTCACCTCTTTCCCAGCCGTTCGCTCCGGACCGCGTCGATCTCCTTGGAGACCTTCAGGCCGCGGTTTCGGAGCGAGAACCAGATCAGCCGTTTGCGGTCCATGTTGAAGAAGCGGTGGCCGTAGCGCCGCAGGGCCCGTTGATCGATGGAAAAGCCGAGACCTGGGCTCCTTGGCACCTCGAGGGTCCCCCGGTCGTGTTCGAAGGGCCGTTCGAGAATTCCGTCGCGAGCCTCCACGGTCCATCCGGGCGGACTGAGGGGATACTCGAGCTCCTTTTCCTCGGCGAAACCGCTGGCTGCGAAGAGCTGGAGGTTGACCGCGAACCCGATACCGTTGGTCCAGGTGTGCGGCGAGTAGGCCAGTCCGTATTGGCGACAGAGCCTGGTGACCTCGAGGGTCTGGGCAATGCCCCCGGTGAAGATGGCGTCTGGCTGGAAGATGTCGTAGCAGCGGCGCTCGATCATCATTTCCAGCTCGGGCAGCCCTGAGCTGTGGAAGCTCGCCACCGGCGATGGGCACCCGGCTGTACCGGGTGAGGGCGCTGAGGCCATCGTAGCCGGTCATGCTCAGCGGTTCCTCGATCCAGGCCACACCGCTGTCCGCACAGGCGTCGGCGAAGCGTTTGGCTCGATCTAGGTCCCACAGCGGGGCGTCGCCGATGATGGTCACCCGCCACCCCTGGTTGGCGTCGACGCCGATCTTCATCCGGTCGCCCATGGCCTTGGCCACCTCGGCCACGTGGCCAATATCCACCGCTCTCGTCAAAGTCGTGGACTCGGAGTTTGATGGTCGCGAAAACCCTCGTCGTACCGCGCCTCGGCCTCCACGATCCTCGCTTCGGGACTCTTGACCTCGCCACACGAGCTGTAGAGCCGAACGGTGCAGGGCTGTCCTCCGAGCAGCTCGCAGACCGGTTTGCCGGCCAGCTTGCCCTTGATGTCCCAGAAGGCGGGCTCCACCCACCAGTTGCGCCAACCGAGATAGGAGATCTCACGCAGCCGCTGTTGGACGAGGTCGATATCGGTGGCATCCTCGCCGATGAGGTAGGGGCCCAGGAGGTCACCGAGACCCGCCCGCTCCCGGGCGATGGCCGGCCCGGCGCTGTAACCCTCCACTCCGTCGTCGGTGGTCACACGGATCAGGGTGAATCGGTTCTCGGTCTGGGGCATCCCTGGAATCCAGCTCGGATAAAAGGGCGCCGGCAATGGAATGGCCACGTGAAAGAGCTCGATCCGCGCGATGGTGCTCATAAGGCGCCCCTCATGTTTATGCTCGGACCGACTATAACAAGCATCCCTTCCCATGGACCGTCCCCTCGACGAGCAACCTGCGGGCGGATACATTGGTGCCATGAGTTTCACATTCATCCCGGTACGCCCCGGGGTCCTGTTGGATGACGACGCGCTTGGGCGGATCGTCGGCGATTACCTGAGGTCGCTGGATGGCATCGGCGGCCGGCAAGGAACGCACGATGCTCTCGAAGGGCCGGGACCGATCTTCTACCTGGTGGCCACCGGAGGGACCGAGGAGGAGCTCCTGAAGCTCGATACCGAAAGGCGACGGAGCGCCCCTGACGAACCCGTATTTCTGGTGGCCCACCCATCGAGCAACAGCCTGCCGGCCGCTCTGGAGGTGCTTGCTCGTCTCCAACAGGAGGGGCGCAGGGGGCGCATCTTCTACCTCGAGGATCCGGATGACACGTCGGCCCTCGAGTCCATAGCCGAAGCGGCAAACTCCCTCGCGGTCTCGCTCGCTTTAAAACACAGACGAATTGGCATGATCGGTGACCCGTCGAACTGGTTGGTGGCCTCGAGTCCCCGGCCGTCAACCGTGACGAAACAGTGGGGACCCACAATCGTCAACATCGAAATGGACGAACTCACCCACGCCATCCAATCTGTGGTCGGTGAAGTGGTCGCCATGGCGGCTCGGTCGCTGGCGGACAATGCCGACCAGATCTTCGAACCATCCCCGGATGAGCGAACAGACGTTGCCCGCGTTTACGGGGCTCTCACAGCTCTCGTGGAACGCCATCACCTCGACGCCCTCACACTCCGCTGTTTCGATCTGGTCCTCCATCAACACACAACCGGCTGCGTCGCGCTGGCCCGACTCAACGACGAGGGCATCATCGCTGGTTGCGAGGGCGACCTGGTGAGCACCGTGGGGATGCTGTGGGCTCACGAGTTGCTGTCTGAGGTTCCGTGGATGGCCAATCCGGCGCGGCTGGACGAGGACCGCAACACCCTCTGGCTCGCCCACTGCACCGTGCCGCTGAGCCTGGTGACCGGCTACAACCTGCGGTCTCACTTCGAGTCGGGGCTGGGGGTCGCCATCCAGGGCACCCTGCCGAACCAACCCGTCACCCTGCTCCGCATCGGCGGCGCCGGTATGGATGAGCTCTGGCTGGCCGAGGGCGAGATTGCGCGGACCGGCAACTCGGAGGAGCTGTGCCGCACCCAGGTCGAGATCCGCATGACCGACGGACACGTCCGTGATCTCCTGCGGTCACCCCTTGGAAACCACCTCGTCATGGTACCGGGTCACCACGTCGGGAGGCTGCGGTCGTGGTGGGAGACGATGATCGCACCCCACCGCGCCCAGTAGGAAGTTGGCAGTTGGCAGTTGCTCGCGGCCGATGGCCCCGGCGACCAGCCGTTACCGGCGTTAGGCCGGGTGGGGGCCATAGATTCGGTCTTCTTGATTTCGTCGCTCCCATCTCGCCATGGCGCTCGCCGAGGTTACTCGCGGCCGGTGGCCGCGGTGACCAGCCGTCTCCAGCGGGTGGCCGTATGGCCGCTGATCCCACTTTCAGGATCGAAACGGGCCGCCGCACCCGGCCACGGCCACAACCGCTGCCGCCGGCAGGTTGCCACCCCTGACACTATTCGGGATCCAACGGGGTCCCTGACCTCGGCAGCGATCTTCTCCCGAATGTGCCTCAGAAGTGGCACGCCCGATCAGCGCGCCCACGCGCCCCGGTTGGCAGAGGTGCCGCTCTTCGGTCTTCGTTCTTCGATCTTCGTTCTGTGGTGGGACGCGGGCGGGCGGGGAACTACCAGCGCCCGGCGCCCTTGCAGGCTCCTCCCCCACCCCCGCCAAAGAACACCATGATCCCCAGCAGGTAACCGAAGTTGTACCAGCCGCCGTTGTTGTGTACCTCGTAGATCCGCACCTTGTCGCTGAACAGCGACACGATGAAGCTGAAAAACACGATGAAACCGTGCCACAGCCCCTTCCAGAACCCGGCCACCTTGCCTTCGTCATCGGGTGAACCGGTCATCTGATTTGGTCCCGCGGTGCAGCCCAGCGACACCATGAGTAGCACCGCCGCTGCGACAACCACCAGAAATTTTGTCATTCAAACCTCCTTCGGATCCAGGACAACAACGCCATTCCACTCGTTCGGTTCGCCCCAGACCCACGTTGTATCTCCCGCGAGCCTGATCTGAAAGTGGTTACGGCAGGGGCGGTTCGTCGCCGTTGAACAACGACCCGATCACCACGGGCTGCGACGGGTCACCTTGGACAAAGCCCACCAGCACCTCCTGACCCACGGGGGGGATGAAGGGATCGCCCATACCCAGACTCCCAGCCGGCTGGTTGACCCGCACCCGACAGAACGAATTTTCGTCAAGACCACCCAGTCGATCCCATTGGAACTGCACGATCACACGACCCAGGTAGTCCGCATCCACCGTCGTTCCTGCGGCTCCGGTGACGAAGGCGGTGTGCAGCCCTTGGACCTTGGGCACCGGGGTCAGCTTCGGCGGCCGGTAGGCGATCCCCTCCGGCACCGCCTCGAATACGTTGCCATAGCTCAGGCACCCATCGCGCGACCACACAAATACGTGAGTTACCTCCGTGACGTTGTAAGCACCCCCCATCCCATTGCCGGAGGTGTCGCTCACCGCCAATCCGAAGCCTGCCCGAACATCGGCCGAGGTGCTGGTACCCGACGCCACATCAAAAGGAACCCGAAGCCGCTGGAGGTTCACGTTGGCCCGCAGATCGGCATGGCTGTTTTCTTTGATCGACGCGTCATAGGAGAAGACCTCCCGGGATCCGTCCTCCACCGAAATACTCCCCTGAATCGTCAGGGCAGGACCCTCGAAATCGAATCCACGAACCGTCGCCCTATTGGCGGTGAACCACCCGTTTCGAATAAAGGTCGTGATGGCCTCTTCCCCGGGCGGCAAGGGCACCGCGGCGCCAGGATAATCCAATGACGGGCCTCCACCGCCGAATCCGCCGCCGGGATCGGAAAAGACCGGATCGCCGTCCGGGTCAAAGAAGAAAAATACCCCGGCCCCCTCGGTGAGTCGTTTCACAAAATCGAGATCGGACTCGTTGTATTGCACCATGCAATCGACCGGCTCATAGGATCCAACCGCCTGATCCTGGAAGTCGAGGCCGGCATCAGCCATGACCGAGGCCACGATCTCTAGAACACTCCGATCCTGGAAAACGCGGTAATCGGCGTTTCGAGCGAGACCCGCCACGGGTGGCTCGAGCGTGATCACCGTGTACCCCGTGCCATCATCGTCTCCGCTCGTGCCGATCTCGGAGATCATTCCACCAAAGGTGGTTGTCCCCTCGTCACGTGTGAATGTGACCTGCCCCATCAGGCCGAGCCAGCCGCTCGAGGCAGCGGAGATATTTTCAACCACCACGTGGTAGGCAAATGCCTGTGACACCGTGTCGGTGCCGATGAGACCCACAACATCCGCCGTCGCACCGCCAGGCCCTTCGAAGACAAGGCTCGCCGTACACTCCATCGGGTGGGTCATATCCAGTGGCAGTCCTACCGCCAACTCCGGCTGGCCAACCAGATCCGCCAACTGATGGACGTCCAGATTCGCAGACTCTCCCGGTGCTCCCGGAGGCCCGGGATCACCAGCCGGTCCAACCTGGTTCCACCACAGCGCCACCTCTGGTTTTCTGCAATCGTCGGGGCTCTCCACGATCCGTAGGTCGCCCGAGTTTTTCTGCGCGCAGGCATAGATGATCCCCTCCTCAGCCGACGCACCGGTCGCAAACGCCACCGAAGCGACAACTGCGCATGAAATGAAAATGAACAACCGTGACTCCGTCATGACCTCTCCCCTTTTCCTTCGTGATGGTGCGACCCGATCACGCAGACTCGCGAAACCGAATCAGAACCGATCAACAGGTCTGGACTCTCGTGTATATCCCCGAATCGTATCACGCCATGACCCCTATCAGGCAGATCGGCGAGCTCGGCGGTTGACATCGGCAATACGGTCTCCGATCCTGATATCACGTCAAATTCAACCGGAAGCGAAAGAAGGGAGACTCGCCCATGACCACCGAGCTGATGTACCTGGCCCTGATAACGACATTCACCGCTCTGATGTGGATTCCCTACATCCTCAACCAGATCCTCGTGCGGGGATTGGTGGATGCGGTCGGCTACCCGGAGGATCCGAATCCGCTCGCGGCATGGGCGCTGCGGATGAAGGCCGCCCACTACAACGCGGTGGAGAATCTGGTGGTCTTCGCCATCTTGGTTCTCGTCGCCAATGCCGTCGGCGCCAACAACGGTTGCACCGCCGCGGCCGCAGCGGTGTACTTCTGGGCACGGATCGCGCACTTCTTCGCCTACGGCTTTAAAATCCCGTGGGTGCGAACCCTCGCCTTCGCCATCGGCTGGCTGGCCCAGATGGCTTTCGCCTGGCAGATCCTCACCTGAGATCGACCACAGTCGGGAATCTCTGGACGGTAGGGTCCCCGTGGCGGAGGACGGTGGTCACGGCCTACTTGCGTTCGTAGAGGATCTCCATGGACTTGAACTCGCCGGTGGGCGTGATCATGTACATCTCCATCAACTCGTCCCCGCCGTCGAGACGCGTCACCACGCCGCGGGTCTCCTCGATCTCCTTGGTCATGGGATTCACGTAATCTCCGAAGAACACGCCGATCCCCTTCTCGAAGTCCCATTCGCCATAAGAGGTCATGAGCCCTGTTGACATGTTGTCGAGCCAGGTGCCCCACCATTTCCCGGTCACGTTGTTGTAGCCGGTGAGGCCCCGTCCCTCGAAGGGCTGGCCCATGACCGTGCCGGTGACTGTCTCCTCGAGGTAGCGCCCGCCCATGATCATCTTCCGCGAGGCGGTGCCGGTGGACACGTCAGGCTTGGCCCCAGGCTCCGAGTAGGACGTCACAGTCATCTTGAACTCGCCCGCCATCTTGGCCATCTCGGCATGCTCCGGACCGGGGGTCATGGACGCCTGCCACGCCTTCATCATGGCCTGCTGTTCGGTGCTCATCTCCGGAGCTTCCTGCGCAACTGTGGTTCCGCTCGTAAAAATCGCGACTGCCATCAACACCGCCGCCGTACGAAAGAGCATTCTCATGGGGTACCTCCTGTGTCGAAAAACCGTATCGAGGATGTTACACCCGGCAATGACACCAAACAAATCCGGGGCGGCATTCAATCAAAGCTCCGAGGAGCTCCGATGCGCTTCATTTCGGTAACGCTCCCGTCAGTCGAAGACATGGTCACGTCGGTCGCCACACCGTCCGCCCCGATACGAAATTCCCAGGTCGATCCCGTGGAATCTTGGAAGCTGTTTCCGCCAATGTGGGAGAGGATCGGCGGCGACACGTCAGCCCACAGCGGTACCGCCACCAAGAAATCGCCGCAGGCGGTTTCCACGTTCCACGTCCGCCGGCGGTCGCCATCGCTGGCCTGACCGAACTCGCCAGCCACGCGACCTCGAAGACCTGAGTCGGAAATCCTCTTATCGGCGTTGTACCGGTGGAGGACCTCGCAGTACTCGGACTCGTGGGCTGCTTCAGGAAGTGCAGTCGTTCCGCGACTCGAGGACGAGCCCGCTGGCCGGGCTGCCTTGGGTGGCTCCGCTGTGCCGCCGCCCGTCTGCATCTGTTGAACCTGGGCCATCCCCTCTTCCAACTGCCGCATCTGCTCCGGCGTTACGCCCATGGCCGCTAGCATCTCCGGGTCGATCCCCATTTCTCCCAGCCCAATTCCTTCAGCGTTACCAGCTGCCGAGTCCATTGCCGCGAGTGCATCCCGAGAGTGAACATTCCCGGGTTCGGCCTCCAGCGCGTGTTGGTAGTACATGCGGGCCGCCGCAGGGTTGTCGGTTTCCACATACGCGTCGGCAAGGGCGTTTGCTGCAGCCGCCGATGAGCCATGGATCATCTGATTCAGTTGCAGAACCTCGATGGCGGTCGTACCCCGGCCTCGTTCCAACAAATTTCGGCCCACCGCCTCCATCCCATCCTCGTCGAACTCGAACTTCTGTCGGGAGTGCGCATCCATCAGCATGGCCTGCCGGACCTCGTCAAAGGTTCCTACTTTGATCGATGCGGCAATGGCTTCGGACGCCAGCTCCTTGGCCGATGCCTGTGGGGGTGTTCCGGTGGCGACCGCGATCATCGCGATCAGGGGGTAGATCCTACGGACCACGGCCTTGAGCGATTGGTGACTCACGATGACCTCCGACCATCCCCGGCCTCAAACGCCCCCCGACACACCCTCCCACCCGGACTACTTTCGGCGGCGTTTTTAAACTGGATGAACAAAGTAATGATACAACATCTCAACTCAGCGTCGCCGCAACTCTTCGCAGCGTCTCCGCGGGTTGGTCGACGATCATCCGATGATGGGACACGATGATCCGTTTCAGATCGGGGGTCGAAGCCAGCCGGTCGAGGTGAGCGGCAAAGGCGGCCCGGTCCTTGACCGCGAACAGTCTGAACAGCCGACTGACACGAGGACCACCCGTGGACCGGGTTATATATCGGAAGAAAAGCCCCGCCCCACCTTGTCCGTGCGGCATGTTGAACACGGCATCGTTGAAGACGAGAGTGGTCCCCGCGGCTGACCGCACCGTCAGCACACCTTCGACCTTTGCCAGGCCTTCGAGGATCTCCAGCATCACCGTCTCCCCGCCGTCAAAGTCCTCGTAGCCGGCATCCACCCGCACTACCTCCTCGATCTTCTTTCTGCTCCCCTTCGGAGCCCGCACTTCGCTATCGGGATAACGGGCGACCCAGGCGGGCGCATCAAGCCGGTGAAATCCGTTGGGAACCAGCAGGACCGCGGGTCGCCCCCATGCCTCAATCTCCGACATGGATGCCTCGTCCAGGGCGATGGCGCTGTGGACCACGACTCGGCCGTCCTCGAGCCGAACCAGGGTCATTACCCGCTTCAGATCCATTTTCGGCAGGGTGCCTTGAACCCGCCACAGATTGGTCTCCAGCTTCTCGATTGCCATGTGGGGCAGGACGTTCCACGAGCTGTTGGCCTTTGACACGGTGGGCTCCTTTCGCCGGGGTCAGTCGTCGAGATGCTGGAGAGCGGCGATCGTCTCCTTCGGTTCGGGCCGCCGGGTGTAGTCGGGGTCGGTGCGGGCATAGCGTACGACACCGTCGCTGCCGATGATGAACCGTGCGGGCATGGGCAACGTCCAGCTGTCCTCCCCCTGGCCCTCGGCAAGATCAATCCCGAACTGCAGGTACAGCGCCTTCAGATCGCCCGGCAGTGACCATCGCAGACCGTACGCGGCCGCGACCTCGTTGCCCTCGTCCCGCAATACTTCGAACCTCAGCCTGTGCTTCTCCACAAAGCCGCGGTTTCTGTCCGTCAACTGGGGTGAGACCGCGATGACGGTGGCGCCGGCCCCGGCGATTTTGTCGTAGACCGTATTCAGAGCATCCAGCTCCGCATTGCAGTAGGGTCACCAATCCCCACGAAAAAAAGTGAGGACTACCGGCCCCCGGGACAGGGCGTCGACCAGCGCCGCCGGCCTCCGCTGGCTGTCTTCCAGCGTGAATTCCGGAGCCCGCTGCCCTTCGCCCACCACCCCGTCCATGATGCCTGAGGTTCTCAGGCCGTCGGTGGCACCATGCATGATCTCCAGCACCTCCGGCGGTGCCTGTTTTTCAAAGCCTTCTCTGATCCGATCAAGCCGAGCCTGTAATGACATCCAAATCCTCCAGAGTCGCGTCCGTTGATACTCGCCGAAACTTCTGGTGACGACCAGTGCTGTGTTCCGACGCCACCGATCACAACATCTGGACGCAACACGGAATTGCGCAGGGCGGGGAAGGAGGTCCCATCAGCAGCCCTGCTTGCGATTACCAGTCAGCGATTTTTTCGGTGAGTTGCCGCTTCAGATCTTCCTTCGCGGATTCCGCCTGCAGGTAGATCTCTTCCGCACGGTGGTAGTGCAGCGTCCGAAAGTCGCTCAACTCGGGCCTGATGTAGATGTCCGGCGGTCGTAACTTCACCTTCTGATCCACAATGGCCTGTTGCATAATCTGGATGGACCCGAAGACAGTGTCGAAGTAACCCGGCACCGATCCAGGTTCCGCGGAGCTACCGCTGTTAATGTCCACCGCGATCACCACATCACATACATCAGCCAGCACGTCGTACGGAACCGGATTCGCCGTGCCGCCGTCGATCAGCACCCGCCCGTCGAGCTCCACCGGCGAGAACAGTCCCGGCAGCGCCATGCTGGCCTGGACAGCGGGTTTCAAAGGTCCGGAATCCAGAATCACCGTCCGACCCTCCCAAAAATCAGTGGCGACGACTTTGAACGGTATGACCAGGTCCTCGAAGCTGTCGCACGATCGATCCTGGCACAGGGAAGCCATGATCGACTCGCTTTTGACCAGACCGCTGCCGCGAAAGCTGGGATCGATGAGCCCGATCCACCGGTTGATCTTGCGGTCTGAGAGCACGCTCCTCATGGTGTCACTGCTCATATAGGTAAAATTACTGACAGTGTCGCGGATCTCCCGCGCCGACAGGCCCGACGCATACAGCGCCCCCATGACAGCTCCGATACTGCATCCTGCGATGCAATGGGGGGTGATTCCAAGCTCGTCGAGGGCCTCGAGCATTGGGATGTGGGCCACGCCCTTGGCGCCGCCGGCCCCCAGAGCGATACCGACCCTCGGCTCCGACCGAACACCCTGATCTGGAGTCTCCTCTCGCAAATCACCAGCGCATTGGTCCACGAATTGATCTCCCTACGGCAACGGTACCATTTCGGCATTGTCATACAATCGACACCATGGGCTCTCACATCGCACTCTTCCGGGGAATCAACGTGGGCGGAAGAAATTTGCTGCCCATGGGCGAGTTGGTGGAGCGACTCGAGACCATCGGTCTGCGGGACGTCTCGACCTACATCCAAAGCGGAAACGTCATCTTCTCCAGTCGTCAAGATGATGCTGGGAACCTCGCCGACCGGATTGGGTCGGTGATTCAAGAGAGTCACGGCTTTATCCCCAACGTCGTGCTCCTCACACTGGACGAATTGGCAGAGGCTCATGCTTCGAACCCTTTCCCGGGTGCCGAGAGCGATCCCAAAACACTTCATCTGTTTTTCCTCGCGGCGACCCCGACAACCCCCAATCTCGAAATCCTCGAGTCCGTCAGGCGGAACTCGGAGGAGTTCGAACTCCGAGACCGCGTCCTCTACTTCCATGCACCCGAAGGTATCGGTCGGTCGAAGCTGGCGGCGCGGGTTGAACGAGCCCTCGGCGTACCGGTCACCGCGAGGAACTGGCGTTCCGTCTGCAAGATCCTCGACATGGCGCGAGACTGCCGCTAACCCGCACTTCTCACCGGGTTTCGTCACGAGGGCGGCGAAGGCTGGTCAGATGTTGGTTTTTCGCGGATCGGGCGACGCAGGCGTAGTTGCACTACGTTGAGGAGCACGATTCGGGAAAAGCACGACAGATGGCCGCGATTCGCCGCCCGCAGCAGACACTCGGTGAGAAGTGCGGGCTAAACCCTCTTCCGGCACCGTTGGGGTTTGTGGAGCTGATCGGTGCGATCGTGCGATGATGCCGACAGGTCGATCTCGCAACCAACGATCAGCACATCGAAGAGCAGCGGTCAAAAGGGGTTGAAATGTATTCCAGCGGACGAATTATTGCGTTGATGGGAGTCACCTTGATCGCGTTGTCGGTTTCGGCGCATGCCGAATGGTCCACCAGTCCAGCCACCAACCTGGTCGTGGCCGATCGATCCGGCGACCAGGTACAACCTAAGATCGTGGCCACCTCTGACGGCGGGTTCTACATCAGCTGGTTCGACAACTCCGCCGGCGGTTACGACGTCTACCTGCAGCGGCTCGATGCGGCGGGTGACGAAATCTGGGCCCACAACGGAGTGCTGGTGGCGGACCGGAGCTACAGCTCCACCCAGGACTACGGCCTGAGCGTGGACA
This sequence comes from uncultured Holophagae bacterium, assembly GCA_963797055.1. Lineage (GTDB taxonomy): Bacteria > Acidobacteriota > Thermoanaerobaculia > Thermoanaerobaculales > Sulfomarinibacteraceae > FEB-10. The sequence goes on along the minus strand of CAWCOD010000006.1, from coordinate 745,332 downwards.
CCGTGGGCAATGCGTTGCTCGCCTTTCGCGATGACCGGGACGGCCCCGACAAGGTGGCGGTGTCGAAAATTTCCCCCGACGGCACCTTGCTGTGGGGAGCCGACGGTATCCGGTCTGACCCCAGGAGGCGATTTCGTTGCCTCGCCAAAGGTAACCGGAACCAGCGACGGCAACGTCGTCGCAGCCTGGATCTCCAACAACGATGTCATGGCCCAGAAACTCGATCCAGCCGGGACCGGCCCTGTGGGGCGCGGGCGTCACCCTGTCCCCCGCATCCGACTCGTTCAGCCTCTGCGATCTCCATGCCTCCGATGCGGGCAACGCAATCCTGTCCTTCGTTGCCGGTCCGTTTCTCGGGCCAAACCATCTTTGGGCCCAGAAGCTGGCGGCCGCCGACGGAGCTCTGCTTTGGGGCGCGGGGCATGTGCAGGTCTACGACGGCGGATCGCTCCAGATCGCCAACTACCCGCCCTTTGTCACCGACGGCGCCGGCGGTGCGGTCTTCGCCTGGTACACCACCAGTGAGCCAACGCTTCAGTGCCGTGTACAGCGAATACTTGCCAACGGATCCGAGGCCTTCGCTCACCAGGGTGTGGTGGTTTCCACCAACCCGTCCCAACAACGGGTCGGGCCGAGCGCCGCGCTTCTTGCCCTCAACGGAAGAGATCGTCGTGTTCTGGACCGAAGAGAACGGTGGACAGAGCCAGTGGGGCCTGTATGGACAAAAGGTCGACAACGCCGGCGTTCGTCAATGGACCGACAGCGGTCTCGAGTTCATGCCCACTCGGCTCGGATCAGGTCAAGAACGTCATCACGCTGCCCATGGCCGACGGCGCCATGGTGACCTGGATCCACAGTGTCTCGTTTGAAACGAACCCGTATACGCCATCAGAGTGGACGGCAACGGAGATTTTGCGTGGTCGCCACCCATCACCGAGGTCGGCATCCTTCCCACCGGGTCGTCGAGGCTGGTCGGCACCCTCAGCTCACAGGGCTTTGCGGCCTACGCGTGGAGTGACGGTGACCCCGCCGACATCCTCGCCCAGAACGTGAACCCGGACGGCAGCCTCGGGCCTGGGGCGATCTTCGCCGACGGCTTCGAGTCGGGCGACACGACCCAGTGGTCCGGGACACATTCCCTAGCCTTCGGAGTCGTTCTCAGCACGGCGCCAGGGTGTCCAATGACCCAGCTGTCCACCTTCTCGGTGGCCCTGTTGATGACCCGGATGCCGCCGTAGGTGAGCCACAGCACGCCGTCGTGAACGCCACGCACGAGCTTGGTGGGAGCGGCAATCGGCTTTATGGACTCCAGCACCCGGAACGGTTTCTCGGCGGCGTGGCGGTGGTGTTTCTCCACGAATTCCGCGCCCCGACCCACACCGTCGTGGATCAGACGCTTGAGTCCCCTGATCCGCTGCCAGTCCCGCTTATCCATCTTCCGTGACCCATCGTTCGATATGCCGGTAGACGGCGGGGTGGTGGGCCAGCTTGAGATGGCTCACCCCCGGCACGACACAGATGTCTGCATCACCCGGCGCTCCGGGCTGTCCCCGATGGTGTGCTGCACCCGCGGCGCTTTCCCTACGAACCACCCCGTCACCCAGAACACCGGAACCCTCCAACGCCTGTCCCACCACACGGTGGTGCCGCGCGGTGGCGAGCCATGGGATCGGCACGCGTCGATTGTTCATAAGCTCGTCCGGATCGCAGTCGAACCAGTCCTGGTCCACGAGATTACCGAAACGGAGGTCCTTGACCCCGGCGCTTCGGGTATTGAGCAGGTCGCCAATGACGTTGGTAGCTGTGGTGTCAACCAGACCCAGCGCGTGCGTCGCCACGTTGGTGGCCTTTTCCAGAGGCGCTCCCAGGTGGGGTGAACCCAGGTAGACGACGTGACGCACCCGCGACACCCAGTCCTGACCCGATTCGCTGGCCACATGGCATGCGCTGCGAATAACCAGCCCGCCCATGCTGTGCCCGATGAGCAGCAATTCTGTGACACCTGATCCCTGGGCCTCACAGAAGCGCCGGAGAAGAGCTGCCAATAGTTTGCCATTTTGGGAAACGCGCAGCCCCGTGTTGAAACGCAGATACAGCGGCATGTAGCCCAGGTGCCGTTCCAATAACTCGCCGTAGCCACCTCCCCCACACTCCCGCGGAAAGTCCCACAGCGACTCGGTACACCCGAGACCGTGGACCAGCACGCAGACCTTGCTCGTGGGAGCCGCATCGAAATCCTCCGGCGCCACCCGGCGGTTGTCCCGATAGAACGCCATGGGCTGCTGCAGACCGTTGTCGGTCCGTGAGAGGTAGTCACCAACCCAGGCGTTGAGTGCGCTGATCGCACGCTCGACCATGCCCGGTCCAGCCCTGCCGCTGCTATTGCCCATTCCCGTCATCGTCATGAGTCTAACCCACGGGTCCCGAAACCGAACGGGTATCCGCCAGGCCCGTCGTTCCCGGGTCTCGCCCTCGACAGCCGTGAGATGTCTGACTACCATCTCTCATTGTGGAAATCTACATCGCAACCTTCGCCGCGCTGCTGAGCACCGGGCTGCTGGCCGTAGTTTATCTCGCCGACCGCTACGAGCGCGAACCGATCGAGCTGATCCAGGACTTCTTCCTCTCGGGGCTGCTGGGTCAACTACTGCTGATCCTCGCCGTGACCGCGGTGGTCGGAGACGTTTTCTGGTCGGGGCCGTGGGTTCTCGTGACCCTGGTCTGCGCGTCCCTCTATCTGCCGATCCGTCTATCCCGCCAGCCCGAAATGGACGAGCGTTTCGATGGAATCGTCTACACCGTGGCGCTGGTGGGCGGGGCGACCTGCGTCATCCACCTCAACAACCTCCCGCGGGTGATCGCGGCATCCCCCTACCGCGAGGTGATCGCTCCGGGCGCCGCGCCCGATCTCCGCGACCTGCTGATCATCGCCACCTGGCCGGGTTTTACTGCCGAGCTGGGTCAGGGCCTCGTCCTCATCTGCGCCGCGGTCCTCATCGGCGGGTTACTCGGCACCCTCCAGATGCGTGGTGTGTCGTCCTGGCAGACAGCCCTCGCCGCTGTGGCCGTGGCGATCGCGACGGCCGGTGTCGACCTTGTGACCGGAGGAGTGCGGCCGGTGCGCGGAGTGCTGGTGGTGGCGGCGGTGGCGGTCTCCCTGGCCATCAAGCGCCGATCGGTGTTCAGGGATCGGCCCGAGCCGCCGGAACGCGACGTGCTCATCATGGGTCTCAAGACCGCGCTGATGGTCTTTGGCGCCGCCCTGCTGGCCTCGGTCCTGCTCCAGGCTGTCGTCGAACAACCGGGCGCCGGAGATGTGCCCTTCTCTGGCCACGAACACCTTCAGTCTGGTCAGCCAGAGATCGAGCAGTGAGGCTTCGACACCTCCTTGCCGTCGTCCTCGGGACAGCCTGTGCCGGAACCGTGTCGGCGGCCGATCAAAACTGGGAGAACCCCGTCTACCGGACCGCCGAAGAAGCCGTGGTCGCCGCCAAGCGGAACCTCCACCGGCTCGATGGCGAAAATCCCCCGGGGCTGAGGTTCTTCGTGGATCTCACCCTGGCCGAAGGGGACCATAGCGGCCGCAGGCAATCGTCATCCATTGCGCGGCAGGTCGTGGAGACCTTGCTCTTCACCTACCCGAGCCCCTTTGTCCACAACGACGTCCAGCGGCAGACCATCGAGCGTTTCCTCCATGAAGTCCCCCGCCAGCAATCGATTCTCGAAGCCAGACTGGCCCGATTCGGCTACCCCGAGCTGCCGGGGATGAGCTACTGCCGCCTGGTGGAAAGCGTCGACGCCTTCGCAGACCTGAACCGGGCGTCCACCGACAAGATGTCGCAGGTCGGAGGAGTGACCTACTACTGCCGTTACATGGTGCTTCCCCTGTCGTATGTGGGTGAGGCGAGCCTCGCCGAACTCCGTCGATCCGCCGCGCGCAACCCCTCTCTCGACGTCAATGAAACCGTTCGCCGCTGGCAGCGGGAGTCTTTCGGCAATCTGGTCAACACCTTCCGCCACGAACTGGTCCACGTCCACACAAATTCCGCCCTGGACGTCCCCCTGTACCGGGACCGGTTTGCCTACCCAACCTGGTTTCACGAGGGAACCGCGACCTACCTGGCGGCCGACCCCCATTCGGGCCTCAGCGCCGCCTACCAGGAATACCAGGACGTGTTCTTCTATCTGGCCCAGCGCTTCGGTATGCGCAAGCTCCAGAGCTTCTACGCCAGCACCCTGGGCGGGACAGAGGTGGAGCCCGCCCTGGCGGCGATCTACTCCATCCCGAACTCGGAGCAACTCTTCCGGCGCAGCAGCCGGTGGCACCGCACCAAGGAAATCATCAAGACCGGATTCTGGATCGCCGCCATCGCCATCGTCATAGCGGCCTTCCGGGGCCCTGACCGACCGTATATCGGCTGGCTCCAACTGCTGGCCGCCGTCGCTCTCGGCTTTGCCGTCGCCACCGGTCTTGTGGAACACATCTCAGGCCTGAGAGGCCCAACCATCGTGCTGCTGGGCAAAGTCGGCTTCACCGTGGTTGCCGTGGCCTTCGGCGTCATAGGCGTTCGCAGGATCCACCGTCACCGCCAGACCGAAATCTCCTCGGCGTAAATGCCGACCCACGGAGTCATCCTTTGGGTCGCAGAAACTCCTCAAGCGGCGCGTACCCGTGCAGGGGATACAGGAAGGGGTTGCGGTGGAAGGTGAGGTCGAACTGCTGACCGTCCCTTAACGCTGCCCGGAGGTGCTCCATCGCCTGCTCCCGTTCGCCAAGCTGGGCGACGATGCAGGCGCGCCAGTAGCTGTCCTCGCCGAAGCTGTACGGGCCCGCGAGCTCGTCGATGCGGCGCAACATCTCCTTGGTCGTACGATCATCGCCCGCGTGGGCCGCCATCGCGCCGACCAGACCAACGATGTAGAGGTCGTTGGGATTCTCGGATGCCAGCTCCCCCAGAAGGGCTCGCGCGTCCGCCGGCCGATCCGCCCGCAACATCAACAGGGCCAGACACCAGCGGGTCCACGGAGGCTGTGTCTCGCTTGGCGGTAACCGCTCCAGGGTGTTTTCTGCCATCTGTCTGGCCTCCTGCGGCCAGCCGTGGGCCCCAAGCTCGGCGGTCGCCTGCCATGCCAGCCAGACGCCCAGGTTTTCTGACTCCGTAAAGGCCCTTTCGATCACCACGGCGGCCTCGTCGCTGCGCCCGAGCGCCGCCAGCGCCACCACCGCGTTGGCGAGGAGGCCCCCGCGAACGTAACCCTTGATGCTGGGGAACCGGCGCAGACTCTCTTGAGCAACCTCGGATTCTCGCTCGTGCTCGCCAAGCATGTGCAGCCCCTGACACAAGGGGAAGAGATGGGTGAAATTCGCCTTGTCCAATTCGCCGAAACATTCCACCGTGGCGACGGCCTCCCGGGGACGGTTGGTCCACACCAGCGCTTCGGCAAGACCGATGGAGATGTGTGGGTTGAGCGGGTCCAGGGCCACGATCTCCCGCAGCGGCGTCAGTGCCTCGTCATACCGATGATCTCTCCTCAGCAGGACGCAGTCCAGGCACAGACGATCGAAGGAGGCTAATAGGTGGCGCCGCTGATCGAGCTCGTCCAGGACCGACCGCGCTTCCTCGAAGCGCCTGAGTACCGTCAACGCATGGCTCATTTGCAGAAGGGCCGGGACATAGTCGGGATCCAGTTCGGCCGCCCTCTGAAAGTGCTCGAGTCCCACCCCCGGTTTCTCGAGCCAGATCTCGAGGCCAGCCGCCATTTCCCGGTAGGCGTCGAGAGTCGGCGGTGAAAACTTGGCATACCGGGGGTCCGTGGCCGCCAGTCCGCCCAGCACTCGCTGTCGAACCGGCTCCACCGCCGCCATCGGATCCGAGATCGGTCCGGACACCGGGCCGATGGCGTGGAGCAGGCCGCCGGTGGCCGTCTCAGTGATCTCCGCCTTTATTCGGAGTTGGTCGGTCTGGCGGTAGTAGGCCCCGGTGACCAGGGTCCCGGCGCCCAGCTCGCGGGCCACATCGAGGGCCCCAGCGGGACCGCTGCCTATTCGTTCCGCCGCCGCGACAGCCGTCGACCCGGCCACCATGTCCAGATCCACGGTCTCGGGCAGATCCTGGGTCAGCCAGTCCGCGGCCATCAGCCCGATGGCATCGTGATCCGGATCGCCCGTGCGATTGTCAAAGGGCAGCACGACCACCAGTTTCGGATCCAGAGTCGGGCCAGCGGTCCTCGCCCCATCGCGCATCCGCGGCCCGAGGATCACCCCGATCAACAGCGCGGCAGCTACGATCAATCCAGCAATGACGGTGAAACCGGTGAGGCGCGGGAAACTCTTCCTCGAACGGATACCCACCGCCGGCGCCGATCCGCTGGCGATGGCCCGCAGGGCGAAGGCCAGATCGGCAGCGGACTGGAAACGGGCCTCGGGGGCCTTTTCGAGACAGCGGGCAATGGTCCGCTCGAGGTCTAGGGGCAGCAGCGCGCCTACCGACGACGGTCGAGGCGGGTCCTCCCGGAGTGTGGCCCACAGCGTTTCGGCCACCGTTTTCCGGCGGAATGCGCTGCGCCCGGTGACCATCTCGTAGAGCACGCAACCAAGGGCGAAGATGTCCGAACGGCCGTCCGCCTCACCACCGGTGACCTGCTCGGGCGAGAGATAACCCACCGTACCGATCACCGAGCCGACCTGGGTGTCGGCGTCGAGCACCACCCCGGTGGGCGCCTCCGGAGTCTTCAGCTCGTGCAACCTTGCAAGACCGAAGTCGAGCACCTTGACCCGGCCGGTGGTGGTGACGAAGACGTTTTCTGGTTTGATGTCGCGGTGCACGATGCCGCTGCCGTGGGCGGCGGCGAGAGCGTCGGCGATGGCAGCCCCGATCTCCACCACCCGCTGCCAAGCCATGCCGGCAGCGGGGATCCCATCGCGCAGTGTCTGTCCCTCCAACAGTTCGGTAACGGCGTACTGCACGCCGTCCTGATCGCCGATATCGTAGATTTCCAGAATATTGGGATGGGACAGGGCGGCCACCGCCCGGGCTTCGAGCTGGAAACGCTCGAGCCGCTGAGAATCTCCCACCACCCCGTCCGGCAGCACCTTGACCGCCACGTCGCGGTCCAGAGCTGTGTCCAGCGCGCGGTAGACATCGCCCATACCACCCGAACCAAGCTGGGTCCGGACTTCGTAACGCCCGAGACGGTCGCCAGCCGACAGGGTCACCCTTTTCTCTCCTAATGTTGTCATCATGATACTCGAACCGCGGCCGGAGGTTATTGAGGGTATTGCGTTTTCCGAAATGCGAAATTCGAGATTCGAAATTCGAATCTCCCACCCGCCCCCAATCTCATTCCGGGCGAGGAGTCCGTTAGGGCGTGGGGCCGAGGCGTCAGCGTTCGGTCCTGGTGCGGTCGTCACAGATCTGGAAGCGGAGGCTCGCCAGGTTGAGACCTATCCAGATCTCATCGCCGTCGGCGAGAGCCACCGGTGCTGTGAGCCGTCGCCCGTTGCGATGGGTTCCGTTCTTGCTCCCCAGATCCTCGAGGGTCACCGTGTCGCCGGCCACGACGAGCCGTGCGTGCCGTCGCGACACCTCGGGGTTGTCGATTCGCACCGTCGCGTCCTGACCCCGCCCTACGAGGTTCTCGCCGTCTTTGAGCTCGATCTCCCGACCTTCCAGGGTGATCTTGAAACACCATGCCCCGTGCGCCGGATCCGCCGACGGCGGTCCGAGGCCGCTGACTGGAGCGATGAGGCGGTAGCCGCGCTTCGAGATCGTCTCGATGTAGGTCGGGTGGGCGGCGCGGTCCCCGAGGGCACGGCGCAGGGCGGCCACCGCGTTGCGCAGCACCGCCTCACCGACGAAGCGCTTCCGCCACACGCCGTCGATCAGGGTCTCGCGGGACAGTACCTCTCCGGGCCGTTGGGCGAGGAACACCAGTAGATCCATGGCTCGGGGTTCGAGCTGGACGACCTCCGACTGACGGGTCAACCGGTTGAGCGCCGGTTCCACGGTCCAGCCACCAAGACCAAACGATGCGTTCACGCTGCTCCCGACTGAGTTTTTCCGCCGCCTTGCAGCGATTATATCCAACCCGCTCTGTCACCGGTTGCCGCCGGCAATCCACCCGATGCCCGATCCTTGCAGCCTCCTTACCTTTTCCTTGCCTCACACGAATCTCAGCGTCACAGATTGTGTATGTGAACACTTCTTACGTGCAACGGATCGGACGGACGGGTTGGGTCGGGCCGATCGAAAGGAGGACGTCATGAGTCACAAAAAATGGACCTGGGTCGCGACGGTGATGGTCTTGGTGCTCGTCGCCACTTCGACCGTGAGCCTCGCGAAGAACCCGAAACTGAGACCGTTCAAAGGGACCTTTGCGGGTGAGGCCACCTTCCCCATGAACGGCGCGTGTCTGGACCTGACAGGAGCGCCTTGGCAGACGTTGAGCGAGACCGAAGGCAGGATGAGCCACCTCGGTCGCACCCATCTCAGCACCTCACACTGCTCAACGTTCGACGGAATGGCTGCGGTTAACGGTGTTGCCACGTTTACGGCAGCAAATGGCGACGAGGTCTGGGCGACCTACACTGCGACCACCATCGCACCCCCACCCCTTATCGTGCAGCAATCGAATTTCGTGATCGTCGGTGGCACCGGCCGTTTCGAGGGCGCTTCGGGACAACTGATCGGCATGGTCTACGTGACCTACGAAGGAGAGGACGACCCGTCGTGGCCTATTGAGTTCGTCTTCGCCGGCACCATTGCCTACTGAACAGGGAGGTAGCATGTTCAAGAAATGTGGACTTGTGGTTCTCGCGCTGTTGCTGGCGGCCACGGCCTCGGCGCAGCTCATCTCCGACCTCGTGGGCTTCCCGGTGGCCGCTCGTGGGCCCGGACTCCACGGCACCCAGTGGGTCACCGACCTCACGCTCTATAACCCCATGGACCACAGCGTGAATCTCTTCCTGGCCTTTCTTCCCGCGGATCAGGACAATGGAGGCTCCGAGCACCTCATGCCGTACCACCTCGAGCCCCACCAAACCGTGTTCTTCGAGGATGTGATCCTGAGCCTGTTCGAGCTTGACCAGGACATCAAGGGCGTTCTCACGATCAGCGCGGAGAGTTCCCTGCTCAACAACCCGGAGGGCACGGTGATCCATGCCGTCACCCGGACCTACAACAGGGGTGGCGGGGACGGAACCTACGGTCAAACCGTGCCGTCGCTGTTCCCCGCGCTCAATGTGGGTTGGGGCTCTTCGTTCATCACCGGTGCTCGAAACGACGATGTTTTCCGGTCCAACCTCGGCATCGCCGGCATGGCGCTTGCTACTCAGCTTCGTGTGGACTACAGGATCACATCCAGCAACGGCACCGTGGTGGTGGAAGACTCCAGGCTATTGCCGAGGTTGAGCATGAATCAGTGGTCTTTCGAACAACTCGGTGTCGGGACCGTGGAGGGGCCGCTCACGGTTGAACTCTGGATCGAGCCCGACCAGGCCTCCGAGGATCCCTGCGCTGAATTCCCCTATGCCAACGCCTTCTTCGCCTACGTCTCGAAGGTCGACAACCTCACCGGGGACGCCGAGTTCATCTACGCCTATCCCATGTCACCCTACATCTGCCCGGCGGAGAATTGACCTGACGACGCCTCATTCACCTTGTGACCCGGAAGATCTCCGGAACATGGATGTATCACCCCGTGACACCGCGGGGTGATACATGCGTGTCTCATGGCTCTCAGGCACGGATCGTCCCGGGTGACCGGTGGCTCATTCAATCCTGTATCCTCGCTCGGTTCCCGCCTGAATCCCCCACACTGTTGGGGATTCCATAATTGATCCGGGAATACACAATGACAGCATGAACAGGAGCCACCCATGACCCGCCTCGACCATTTCAATCGCGTTCACGTCATCATCGCGATGGCCGTCATCTGTTTCGCCATCTCTAGCACTTCCCACGCGGATGAGCGCAATGTGCTGCGGGAGCACATCGAGGCTCTGTCATCAACTCAGCACCCCGCAGTCGATGGGGCGCCCATCATCGCCGTCCGGGGCATCACCGCCCTGTATCAGCGGCGAGACTGGCAACCTGCGTGGACCAACCCGGAGATGGTGCGCCAGCTTTATGACCAGGTCCTGAAATCCGCGGACCATGGTCTGAGTCCCGACGACTTCCACGCCCGCCAGCTCGCCACTCGTCTGCAACCCGGCACCCGGGCCACCGACCCCGCGTTCGCTGCTAACACCGAGATCCTCTGCACCGACGCCCTCGTCCGGCTCGCCTTCACCCTCCGGTTCGGCAAGGTCGATCCGGCGAGCCTCGATCCCGCCTGGAACTACAGCCGCACTGTGGCGGGCATGGATCCGGTGCAGGCCATCAACGATGCCCTGAACAGCGGCGAGATCACGGTCGGTCTGGAGAACGCCGGCCCCAACCTTCCCAAGTACGTCCTGTTGCAGGAGGCGCTGGTCACCTACCGCGGCATCATGGCCGACGGGGGCTGGCCCAGCGTTCCCGACGGCCCGGGTCTCAAGCTCGGTTCCACCGGCCCCCGAGTCCTGGCCCTCCGCGAGAGGTTGAGAATCACCGGCGATCTGGTGGCTCCGGACCCGTCCGATCCCGCCGTCTACGGAGAGGGCCTCGAGACGGCGGTCAAGACCTTCCAGCAAAGACACGGCATCGATGCCGACGGCAAGGTGGGACCGCGCAGCCTCGAGGAGCTCAACATCCCCGTCGAAGCCCGGATCGACCAGATCCGCGCCAATCTGGAGCGCGGCCGGTGGGTCTTCCGCGACGTGGAGGACTCCTTCATCATCGTCAACATCGCGGCCTTCCATCTCGACCTCATCGAGAATGACGAAAAGACATGGACGACCAACGTCCAGGTCGGCAAACCCTTCCACGCCACACCGGTCTTCAAGAGCAAGGTGCAGTACATCGAGTTCAACCCCACGTGGACCATACCTGCCAGCATCACCCGCAACGAGACCTTGCCGGCGATCCGAAAAGACCCGAACTATCTCAGCCGCAACAACATGGTCGTGGTGACCAATTCGGGCAAGATCGTAGACCCGGCGACCATCGATTGGCCCGCGACGGCGACCAAGGGCTTCCCCTACATGATTCGCCAGGAACCCGGAACGCACAACGCGCTCGGTATGGTCAAATTCATTTTTCCAAACCCGTACTCGGTCTACCTGCACGACACACCGAGCAAGGGACTCTTCGCACGCAGCGAGCGCGCCTTCAGCCACGGCTGCATCCGGACCCAGAATCCCTTCGATCTCGCCGAGTACCTGCTCGCCGACCAGGGTTGGAACCGGGCCAGGATCGACGCGGTCATAGAGTCCAGGGCCACCACAAGGGTCAATTTGGAGCAACCCATCACCGTGATGCTGCTCTATTGGACCGCCGACGCCGACCCGGATGGAACCGTGTACTTCTATAACGACGTCTACGCCCGCGATGGGAAGCTCACCGGAGCCATCGACGAGCCGTTCCGCGTCGATCCTCCAGAGGGGATCAGTAAAACCGTCGGCGGGTAATGACAGCGCCATCTGGCTCGACCCGAGAATTTCAGGTTCCGGCGGAGATAGAAGCCGGCTTCAAGGCCGCAGCACGGGGTCTGCTAGGCCCCAGTTCTGCAACGGCTGACAGGCCGCATGTTGGCTGGGCGATCGTCCCGATGCCGCCACCGCGGCCCCACACCGCGCCTCCGCGACCTTCGGATGATCAGCACCGAATTGTTGCTCCAAGAGAATCGCCGCCTCCTCGAAGGCACTCTGGGTGCCCGGCCCACCTCCCCATTCCATCCTGACCAATCCGAGGTTGACGAGAGCTTCGCTCAAATACCTGATGTCACCCTCTTCGGCCCTTTGACGAAACACGGCGACGGCGTGCTCAGCCTGCCGCAGACCTTCCACCCTTTGCCCCAGCCGTGCGAGGACCAATGAACGCTGCGATTGCAGGAAATCGAATGTCGAACCGGCGCGATCTTGTTCGCTCGTCGGCATGACCCTCGCCGCGCGGTCAAGGTACACCAGGGCCTCAGCGTTCCGACCCTCGAGGACGTATGTTCGACCGATGTTGCGGGCGGTGTTCGCGACCTGAGAGTGTTCCGGGCCGTAGACTGTCTGCCAACGTTGGAGGGCCTCGAAAAAGGCCTTCCGTGCATCCGAATGTTCGCCGAGGATGGCGAGGCTCGTCCCCAGGTTGTTCCAGGCGATGGCGTTCTGAACCGAGGCATCACCGTAACGGCGGGCGTTTGCGGCCAATATGTGGCGACGGACCTCAACGGCTTCGTGCGGGTCGTCGAGCAAACTCGCCAGATTGCCGAGAGTGCTCAGCGTCTCCGGATGGTCGTCACCGAGCTCTTCGGCCAGGAGTTGGTAGGCCTCGCGATACAGTGCCAAGGCGCTCGCCCTATTTCCCCGGTCATGACGAAGCTGAGCCAAAGCGGACAGGGCCGATGCCCGGCCGACGCTCGTGTCACCGTCGACCTCCGCCCAGATCTCCGTCACTCGAACCACCAGTTGTTCTTGCACCTCTGGGTCGGTCTCGCCGTACATAGCCAGGTTTTGCATTGTATCGGCCGTCACCGGGTGGATCGGGCCGTGTACGGCCTCCGCCAGTGAGGACGCCCGCCGCAACAGGGTACGGGCGTCGGCCTGCCGATCCTGGGCAGCCGCGATGCGACCCAGCTCGTCGAGTATCTCCACCACTTCCTGATCCAACGGATCCCCGAGTGTCTCACGAATGGCCAGCGCCGATTCCAGGAGACGGCGGCCGTCGTCATGACGGCTTCGCGCCCCATGGATCTTGCCGAGATTGGCGTACAGGGTGGCCTGCAGCTCCGGTCGATCGCCGAGGGATTCGGCTCGAAGTTCCCCGTAGGCCAGGAGACCCGCCACCGCCAGAACATCGCCACCGGGCCCCTCAACCGGATCGGCCTGTCCGAGCATTCCCACTAGAAGTTCGACCACGGTCTCGGCCCGGTCGCGCTCGGCCTGCGCTCGATCCCGTTCACGTGCCGCGATCCTCGACTGGACCGACGTGACGGCGGTTGCTCCCACAAGGAGGGCCGCCGCCACCGCCACCACACCCACCGCGAGCCGATGTCGCCGAATGAAGCGTCCGCTCCGGTAGGCCCAGGTCTCCGGCCTGGCAGCGACGGGCTCGTCGCGCAGGACCCGTTCCACGTCGTCGGCCAGCTGTCCGGCCGAGGCGTAACGCCGCTCCGGCTCCAGACGGAGAGCCATGCCCACGATCCGGTCCAGGTCACCGCGAAGCCTGCGTGCCAGCCGTTGTGGTTTCGTTTGACGATTCTCGGCAATGTCGGACGCGACTTCACCATCGATCCGTTCCATCACCACTGACGGACGATCCGCGGGTCGGGTGCAGATCCGACGCTCGAAGGCGTAGGCATCGACGATCCCGGAATCCTGGTGAGGAAGCGTACTCGTAAGCAGCTCCAGCAGCAGAACCCCAAGACCCCAAACGTCGGTGGCGGTGGTGATCGGTCCGCCGGCAAACTGCTCGGGCGCGGCCCGTCGCGGGGTCAACAGCCGAAGTTCGTGCCGCGTGGCTTCCACATCGAGATCGAACAGCTCGGCGTCAAGCAGCTTGGCAATCCCGAAGTCAAGCAGCTTGGGCGTGCCCTCCGGCGTCACCAGAATATTCGACGGCTTGAGGTCGCGATGAACCACCAGCGAGCCGTGAGCGAACTGGACCGCACGACAGACCTCCACGAACAGGTGCAGCCGTTCATCCACTGAAGCCTGTCGCGAGTCACAGAATTCGGTGATCTCGAGGCCCTCCACCAACTCCATCACGAGGTAGGGTTGACCGTTCTCGGTGATTCCCCCGTCGAACAGGGTGGCAATGGCGGGATGATCGAGGGCCGCCAGGATCTCCCGTTCCACACGCAAACGTTCGGCCAACTCCACCGGGCCCCAACCCGGCTGCACCACTTTGATCGCCACGCGGCGGTGGAAGTGCCCGTCGGCCCGTTCGGCCACGTAGACCTCCGCGGTGCCGCCCCGACCAAGCGGCTCGGTCAGCATCCAGGGGCCGAGCCGCTGCCCAACCAGACCATGGCTTTCTGGCTCCTCCACCGCGAGCAGCTTCTTCTCGATGCGAAGCTCTCGGTTGTCCTCGTGGGCCGAAAGCATGGCTTCGATCTCCCTGCAGAGGTTGTCATCCTGGCCGCAGACCCGGTCCAGATAGGCTGACCGATCAGCCGGAGCAAGATCGAGCGCTTCGAAGAAAACCGTCTCGAGGCGATGCCAGCCCGTGGCGGCCATCAAGAACCACCTCCCCCACCAACCTCCTTGCGGAGCCACGCCCGAGCCGCCACCCAGTCCCGCTGGGCGGTCTTTGTCGACACGCCCAGGTGATTGCCGATCTCGTCCATGGTCAATCCACCAAAGAACCTCAACTCCACAACTGCCGCCGCACGAGGTTCCAGCTCGTTCAGACGCTGCAGGGCCTCATCAAGCGCCACCGTTTCGTCGGCCTCCTCGGTTGTCAGCCACGGCTCCACGTCTTCCAGCGGCAGGGGTCTCAACCCGCCACCCCGCTTCTTTCTCTGCTTCGCCCGCGCCCAATCCACCAGCAGACGCCGCATCACCGTGGCGGCCACGGCCAGGAACTGGCCCCGGTCGCTGATCTTCAGCACCTGTTCGTTCAAGAGCCTGAGGTACACCTCGTGGACCAGCGCAGTGGTGGACAAGGTGTGATCGGGACGTTCGGCCCGCATCCTGCTACGAGCCAAACCACGCAGTTCGGCATAGAGCAGCGGCACCACCCGATCGAGCGCCTCGGCGTCGCCCTCCTTCAGTCGGTCCAGCCAGCGCGTGATCTCACCGTGCCCGGATGGCGGGCGAAAATCGGTCACCTGTCCTCCCTGAGAGTTCCAGGGAGGATTGTAGACCCGCCCGGCAGCGAGGGTCACGGCATGGCGGCTGACCACGCGTTGGCGTCGCCCCAATCGAAGCCGTCCTCGAAGATCGGCGCCGGGGCAGGGAAATCAGGCGTGGCCAACGGATATCGGACCAGGCTCTCGAGAACGAAGTCCGCCGGCGGCGTCCCGGGGTTTACCGCCAGAGCTTCCTCCACAAATGGAATGGACTGCGTCCGGATGAAGCCGCCCGCGCCGTCGTCCGCCACAAAATGCGGACCCGAGGCGCTCTCGACTCTCGGCTGCAGGTACCGAGTATTGCCGGCGATTTCTTCGTCAAACCGCAGGATGCCTTCCCGCGGTACCTTGAAGACCACCAGTGCCGAGTCGCCTCCCACTCCTTCCGGAACCCACGAGGTGGATTCACCCACTGCATAGGTCCAGTTCCGACCGTCCTGGTCCCCTCCCCCTGCCAAGAACTCCTCGGACATGGGTCCGTCAAAGACCGTGAGCCACTGCGCCCCCAGATTGGGGTCGAGCTGGAACATCCATGCCGCGGTGTCCGATGACCCGCCCGTCCGGCCCACAACCACAGGACCTGAAGCCGTGGCCACCACTTCGAAGGCGCGGTCGTTGGATGTATCACCGCCTGCGGTGGGCGGCGAGGTGTCCGTTACCAGGAGGTGTTGCTCGAGCCACGCGGCGTTCTCCTCGGCGATCAACACCTGATGGAAATCGCTCCCGTCCGGCTGGATCCGGGCCACCGTGGCCGCGGGGTAGTCGTCGTTTATCGCCCGCGCCACCCGGCCCACTGCGTAGATGGTTCCCTCAGGACCCTGTTCCACATCCTCGAAACTGTGTCCTCGAGTGGACGCGATGGCCGTTGCCCACTCCAGGTTGGCGGCGCCGTCAACGGCGAAGATCATGAAATTCTGCTGAATCTGATCCACACCCACGTCAGCGTCGGTCTCCCCCACCACAACAAACCCACCACCGGCAAGACCGGCGATGCCGTGCGGCCAGTCATTGTTCCGCGACGCTCCCGGTTCGTTGAGACGGTAGGCCCGTGCCTCGAGCAGGTCCCAGTTGGTCAGGTCGGGGTCGGCATCGAAGAGCATGACAAAGGCGTCCTTGTCCACACTGCCGGCGGACAGGGTCCCGGTGATGGCGGCCAGCGGCGTGCCGTTCCCGTCATCGCCCAGAGCCATGTCCTCGATTCCGCAGCTCATATCACATTGCCCGGCCCACGCGTCGAGGACCACACCGTTGTCGCCAAAACGCGCCAACCATAGGTGGGTGTTGTACTGCCCGGTGACCAGGAAGCTGCCGTCGGGAAGCTCCACAGCTTCCACGGGAAATCCCCCGGAGCCGGGAGCGTTCCTGGCAACCCAAAGCAATTCACCAACGGCGTCGAGACGGGTCACAAATCCGGCCTGGCCCTTCTTGCCCCACACCAGGGCGCCACCGTCGGCAAGGGCGGCGATGCCGAGGCTTTCGAAGGTACCGACACCGATACCGTCGCCATAGGCCGCCGCCCACCTCACATCCTCACCGGAAGTACGGGGGCCGCCCGGGAGTTCCCAGCCTGCGGTGTCGTCCGAGTCGAGCACCGTCCACCGCCTCTCCCACACCGGAGCCGTCCAGTCCACGTCGACCCCGAAGTAGTCCAGCCGCGTCCCGGCCTCCTGCGCCACTCCAATGTCAATGGACCACCACGGCTCCTGAGTCGGCTGGACACGGAGCTCGCCAAAACCTTCGGTCCGCACCAGCGGACCGAAGACCCCTCCGAGCTGGAAGGACAGATCGAGCGCCAGATAGGCGCGCGCGTCGGCGACGGCGGCATCGGTAAGCTGGGGCGGCGACAGGGCCGCGGGCACTGGTTCGGTCCAGGAATTCGATTCCCATGCGCCGTTCTCGAAGACCATCTCGACCCCCGCCGAGGTCCCCCCGTGAATCCCCACCACTCCGGCAGCGGTAAGGGTGGCCTCGCCACCGGC
The DNA here is from genome assembly GCA_963797055.1 of uncultured Holophagae bacterium. Lineage (GTDB taxonomy): Bacteria > Acidobacteriota > Thermoanaerobaculia > Thermoanaerobaculales > Sulfomarinibacteraceae > FEB-10. Next base: position 728,434 of record CAWCOD010000006.1, on the reverse strand, counting down.
GGCCAATCCGATCTCGAAGATGGGTGTGGCGGGCGGCGGGATGGCGGCCGAGCCAATTGGAATGCCGATGGAAAAAAGCGAAATTTCATCGCCGGTGGACACCTCCTGTGACGCCTCCAGGGTCATGGACGCGGTCCAGCCGGTCTCAATCCTGGTGACCACACGGTCGAGGGTGGCGTTCCGGATCGATATCTCCAAAGCCGTCACCGAGAAGCTGAGCTGGACCTCCCCCGACAGGGTCAGTCCCTGGCCAAGGTCGAGTTCGTTGAAGCGGACGGGGAAGGCCGGATGGCTCTCGGTGCAGGCGCCTGGTGGCTCGCTACCGTCACAGGCGTTGATCAACGGCGCGTACTGATCATCACTGAGGGTCGCACCCACCACCGGAATGCTCCTTTGTTCCACCGACAAAATTCCGCTTTCGAGCACGTCGGTGATATCGGTCAGGGAGCGCAACGTGACGTGGACCTCCGGCAGCGACGGGCAATGGATCTGCGCAACCAGGTTGCTCACGTTCTGCACGTCTCCCGGCAGCAAGGCCGGGTCAAGGCTTTCGGGCTGGTAGCCGTCGTCGGCCACAAGCATGAGGTCCCCGGGGTCGAGATCATCCAGCACGCCGGTGTGGGCGCAGAAAACAAGACGCGTGTCGCCTCCGTCGGGCTCAGAAAGCAGGAAGGCGTCGTCCGTCGGTTCGTCGACGAACGCCGGCGGCGCGGTGTAGAGGCTTTCTGGATCGCCGTCGAAATCAAAATCCAGCTCGTCGGCAACCACTGCCGCGAGGAAGCTCGCGAGTACGGCGTCGGGTACCTGAACCGACATGAGTTGGACACTGGCTTCTACACCAAATGCATCGATCGGTCCGGCCCGCAGGGTTGGCTGAAAGACCACGATCCCCGGGAAGGCGTCGGTGTCCGGCACCAGATCGGCCTTCACCTCGAGCCAAAGCCCCGAGGCCGTGTTCACCAGATCTCCGGTGATCTCCACGTCGGTGAAACCGGGGCCCGGGATCTGATTCACCACGGTCAGCGCGCTGACCGTCATTTCCCTATCCACAATCAGGGACGATCCAAAGGCCGCCGCAGAGGTGACTCCAACAAGACAACACAATCCACACAGGGCACGAGAAGTGAACATCTGTCGCTTCCTTTCATCAGAGCTGTCATGAAAGGTGGCGACAAATGGCTTCGAAACCGGACACCATGAACCTGATTCTGGTGGACGTCACACCTGAGCCCGCAATACCTCGAGCCAAAGGTGGCCCTCCCGACGTTTTCCCAACCTGAATCCCTCAGTCGTTCCCGGTCAAAGACCCACCTCTGACGGCCCCGGCACTCACGTCGGGCGAAACTGACCACACATGGCTCACCACCGCCTGCAGATGACACAGGCGTTGATGCCTCCCACCCCCATGTTGATCTTCCCGGCTACGGCGCCATCAGTTCGCCGAGCCTCATTCCGGACAAGGCCGTTGGTAGTGGAGCGGATCTGATCGTTGATCTCGCCATTGGTGAGATTGACCGGATGCAGTTCGCCGTTGGAAAAGCCGAGATGCTGGGCCATGAGTTCCCACCCACCACACACCGACATGCCGTGTCCGAACGAGCCCTTCCGCGCCGTGAATGTGGTGGTATCAGGGAACACATCGAGAATGTTCTGGAGCTCGCTCCAGTCACCCGGGGTGGCGGTGGCGTGCATGTCCCAGGTGGCCACATTCTCCGGTTCGATATCGGGCGTTGGCGAGCGCCTGCGTGATGGCGCGAAGCGGTCCATCCTTCGACGGGGTGATGATGTGGTCGGCATCAGAGGATATCGAGTCACTGAGGATCTCCAGACCCAGCGGCGTGAAGCCTTGCTCGGTGAGGAAATCGGCGTCGCCCACGATCCATATGCAGGCGCCTCCCGCCACATGAGTCCCGCGAAAACCGGTGAAGGGTTTGGAGACCTTGCCGTCGTGAGAGAGAACTCTGGCGCCGTAGAAAGTGCCCACCGACAGAGCGTGGGGCTCGGGATCGGTCATGCCGATGACCGCGACCTTTGCCTGGCCCGAGCGGATGGCGTCCACCGCCATCTTCAGAGACACACTGAATCCCGAACACGCGGCAAGCGGAGCTATGGCCGGACCGGTGACGCGGGCAAGCATGGAAATCTGGGCCGCCGGGATATTCGGGATATTCCACAGCAAATTGGGATCAACCGAGTTCCACGGCTCGGTGGGGCAACCGTACTCTTCATTGAGATCTCGCCGAGCCGCCATCTTGTGCCGGAGGACGTGTTTTTTTCATTCTCGATGTCGCCGGCAATCTCCTCTTCTTCGATCTCGATGTGTCTCGCCAGGTATCGCCGCAGACCATCCGAACGAGCAACCCAGAACGCATCCCAGCCCTCGCTCAGTTCGTCGTGGGCCTCGATCCATGGGTCGACGCCCGCAGGGTCCTGGGGTGCTAGAGTCCTCAAAGCCGTGCGCGATCGCAAACCCCCGCGCTAGCCCGCGGGGTCTTCAAACCTTTGGCGGCAACGGTTTTGGACGTTTGAGCAGCGACCGACCCGCGATCATCGCCAGATATACCAGGTAACCGGCGGACGACGCGACACCGGCCACGTACGTCATAGCAGCGGCGCGGAGCACCTCTCGAGCCCCCTCCTGCCCGTCGGGCGAGACGAGACCGAGCTGGTCCAGCTGCCGGAGGGCGCGTTTGCTCGCGTTGAACTCCACTGGCAGCGTCAGAAAGGTCGAGCAGCATGGCCCCAACGTAGCCCAGGACACCGATCTGCACCATCAACGCCGATCCGAAAAAGCTCCCCGCAACCGCTAGCGGGAGACCGAACCGTGCCCCCGCATTGGCTATGGGCACCATTTTCGTTCGGAACTCCATCGGCCGATAGTCGTCCGCATCCTGCAGTGCGTGCCCGCACTCGTGCGCAGCCACCGCAGTCGCGGCAACGCTGTTCCCCACAAAATTGTCCCGTGCAAGGCGAAGCTGTTTGCCCCGTGGATCGTAGTGGTCCGTGAGGTTGCCCGGAACCGGTTCCACGGGGACGGATTGCAGCTGGTTGGCGTCGAGAATGGTCCGTGCCACCTCGCCTCCTGGTAAACCGGTCTGGCTTCGGACCCGGCTCCAGCGGCCGTAGGTCGACTTCAGTTTCTGACGGACGCCCATGGAAAAAAGAAGAACCACCCCGGCGATGACGTAGAAAACAACCGTCTCCACTGGCTCGTACCTCCTTTTGCCTGTCGAACCTCACAGGTCTCGTATGCACTCCAATGAACGCACAAATGCTCCTGGATCTCGGCCTGGCAGCGTTCCTTCCGATCGGTTCCGAGTGCTATCCTAGGTCACGCAACCCCATTGCGCCTCTTTCGAATGTCGCCAAAATTTGAGACACAATGGCACGACCAAGGTCAATTTCTCGCAAACCGGCGAACCACGGCTCTCGAGCCTGGCACCCGTCCTCAGTCAATGGTATCTTCCGCGACAAGGCCATGGCACTCACGAGACTTCTTTGCGGGTCGATAACGCTCGCTGCGATGGGCTGGTCCCTGACCGTCCTCGCCGCCGACAAACCCGATGTCAAGCCTCGTCCCGACTCCCTCACCGTGCGAACGACGGTCAACCGGACAGCGACAGCCCCGGGAATGCGACGCACGGACACCCGTCGAGTGGGTCGCTCCCAAAACGTCGAAGCCCTTGGCGACGCCAATGCATGGTTTGTGGTCGAGGCGGCAGTGGCCGATTTCGGTGAGATGCTGCCCGAACAGCGGCGCGAGCTGACGGAGGCTTTCGTCATCAGGGTTCACAGTGACCGCGACTGGGAACTGCGACTCGTGCCGCACGCCGACCTCCAGGTGATGGGGACCGCGGGCCGGGTTCCGCTCGATCGGCTGGCGTGGAGCAGCCCCGAGTCTCCTGGTTTCGAGGTCTTCACGTCCCTGGCCCCGGTCACCGTGGCCCGCGGCGGCCCGACCGGAGGCGTCGGGACCGCGGTACCCATCGCTCTCCGGCTCGAGCTGCATGGCGACGACCCGCTTGGGCGGTACGGCGCAGATTTTCGGGCGATGCTCGAGGTGCGCTGAGTCCGCATTCTTTAGAGCCAGGCCTCGAATCTACTCACAACCGGTACACCAAAACGCCTCCGGCTCCGGTTAAAAAGTCCGCCATCGCTGTATTTTGCACCTCCAGATATTGGACCCATGATCGAGAAATAGCGCGATCAGCGCTCAATTTTGAAGGGAGTGACGATATGAAACGACTGTTCTTGATAACTCTGACGGTGGCCGGAGCGGCGTTGATGCTGGCCGCACCAGCCACAGCCCAGGTGACGGCAAGCGCCGACCTCGTGGTGACCGCCAACAACCAGGGCATCTTCACCTTCGCCATCACCGAGGGAAACTTCGACTTCGGCAACGTGGACAACGACAGCACCACCGGCTCGAGCGCCGGTGTTCCGGTTTCCGCGTCCGGACAATCGGCGTTGTACACCGCCCTTGGGGCGGACACGTGGACCTGCAGGAGCGCACCTCCGCGCACCGTGGCCATCTTCAACGACACCGCGAGCGCGGCCGCGACGCTGCCCGTCAATGTGACCGAAGACCAACTCGAAATCCGCATTCCGAATGTCGATTCCGGAACCACGGTCGGGTATATTGATGCAAACCTGACTGGCGCTGGCACCGGCAATCTCATTACCGGGCTGACGGTGGGAAACGGTGCAAATGAGGTGAATGGAGACATCGATCTCAGGCTTTATGTGGATCCCGATGATGGTCTTGGTCTCATGCAGTGGAACCTCGTGCTCACGGCCTCGGGAACTTGAGTGAGACCCGAAGTACTCTTCCATCAGAGACAGCGGAGCCCCTCCCTGGGCTCCGTTTTTTGCGCTCGTCCTATTCGTGTCGACAGCGGCGATGGCTCAGGTGAAGATCGACCTCGTCCCGCCTTTCGTCGAAAAATCGGTCCGCCCGGCTCCACGGTACGTGACGCGATCGTGTTCAAGAACCGAGGACCGACGCCACTCAACGTCACGGTAGAAACCGTGGATTTTGAGGTCGATCCCGCAGGGCTCGTGGTGGAGAGACCGCCGGGGAGCACACCCGAGAGCCTTGTCCCATTCCTGCGAATCACCCCCTCCAGACGACGGTGGCGCCGGGCCAGGAACTCGCCTTTCGGTGGGAGGCCACGACCCCGGCGGACCTCGAGCATCGCAGGGCCATGGTCTTCTTCAGGTCGACGCCCGAGGTCGAGCGGTCCGAAGTGGCACAGGTCGTCGTTGTTCCACGTTTGGGCATCCCGGTATATGTCGAAAACACGAATGCCCAACCAGCCCAACTCGAGATCGCATCCATCGGCCTCGAGCGATCGACTCTGCGGGATGACAGCCTGCGCCTCACTCTCGACGTCACCAACGTCGGACAGCGTAATATTCGACCGCAGGGGGAGCTTCGAATCCGCTCCGATTCGGGCGAGGCCGTTGCCTTTCCCATCAACGAGGGGCGTGACTCGGTCGTCCCGGGCGCCCAACGGCTATTTATCCAGGAGATCGGTCCGGTACCGGGAGGTGAGCTATCCGTCGAGGTGGTGTTCAACGTTTCGCCGCGCGAGCGACACCGCGAACGGTTGGTCGTTCCAGCCGCGTTGCCCTCCTCGCCCTCGCCGTCCTCCTGACCGTCGTAGCGGTCCCAGGGGAAGAGGAGCCCACCGAACCGCGTCCCGGGCGGTTCTCGTTCGTGTTCACCAGCCGCGTCTTCAATCTCCCGCTCTTCGATGCTGGCGCACCCACCGCGTTCCGGCTGTTTTTTAACCAGAACATCGCCAACGGCGCCGAGGTCACCGCGTTCTTCAGCGATGGTTTCCCAGATACCTACGAGGAGTTCGGAGTTCAGCTCGAACGCCTGACGTGGGGATCCGGCGAGGCGGATCTCGCCCTTGGCGACTTTCTTTACTCGGCGCTGCGACCAGACGACGTCGTCGTCCTCAGTCGAGATCAATACCGGTTGCGAGGGGGGCGTTTCGACTACCGCGCCGGCGCGACCTCACTCCGGCTATTCGCCGGTGAGCCGCGGTTTTTTCGCCAGCTGCCAGACCGCAAAGTTGTTGTGCCGGGTTTCGCTGGTCTGGACGTGCAACGACGCGTCGGGCTCTGGTCCGTTGGAGGCGGCGTGAATTATCTCGGCGACGCCACCCTCCTCGGCCAGGTCAAACCGGAGGACATGGCGGTCTTCGCCCTCCGCGCCCACCGGTCTTTCTGGTCCGATGGAACCCTCTTCGCCGATCTCGAACTGACCGATGAAGGCGCGCCGGGCGGCCGCGCTGGAGCCCAAGTCAGGGGTCCGGCAGGTGTGGTCACGGGTTTTCTCTACAGCTTTGATGATAGGTTCCCGTGGCTGTACTCGGTCTACCGTCCTGGCGAAACGGGTGTCGATGTCTCGGCCACGTATCATCCGAATTCAACCCTGACGACCTTTGGTCGGGTGACATATCTGGATGATGCCGTCGTCGACCCGCGCGACGAAATCCAAGGCTACATCGGTGCCAGCTGGTTTTTCGGCGACAACCGCCCTTCGCTGCTGGTGGAGTACTCACGAAACGATATCGCCACCGACCTCGCAAGCATCGCGCCCCGCGAAAGTACATCAGATCGGCTGGTGGCTGGGGTCAACGGTTCCACGAATACGGCCTTCCTCAGCGCTCGGTTGGAGCAGGTCTGGGAGTCGGGCAGCAGCGCTGAGAATCGATCACAGCTCACCGTCTTCTGGCGCCGCGGCCTGCGCTTCGAAAAATTCGTTGACATGTCCGCCGTCGTGCAGCGCAAGGAGAGTGGCGACCTCGGCACCACGGTGGATGGCTATGTGGAAAGACCGATCCGCGGCCGGTGGAGCGTCATAGCCGGGCTTGGCGTCGCCTATCAGCACTACGAAGCCTCGGACCTGGGCGAGGGTGTCGTCCGTCTGGGAGTGGCTCGCCGGATGACCGACCACGGCTTGGCGCTCCGCATCGAGGGAATCGTGCCTTTCTCCATCGGGCTCGAGCGTGCACATCTCGTTCGGAACCAGGTCGCCGTCAACCTCTCCTACATGCTGGATTGGCGTCAACCTGCCGACATCCGTGCTGCCTGGGCTCCAATTTTGGCTCCGCACAGCTTCGCTTCGCTCGAGGGACAGGTCACCCTCGAAGGGGAGGCTGTAGGCGGTGTACCAATCCTCATCAACGGCGCATATGGCGCGACCACCGCGTCGGACGGCTTTTTCAAGGTACGCCGGGTGCCCGTCGGGCCGGTGAGGGTGAGTGTCGACCTCTCTCAATTCAGCCCGCGCATATCGGTTGCGGGGGACGTGTCGCAGACCGTGGACGTGCGTCCGTCCGGGGGTGTACCGATCGAAATCAGACTCGAGAATACCAGTCTGCTCCAGGGTGCGGTGGTCCGGTGCGATGCGGACGGCGCCGTGGTTCCGATTCGAAATGCGCGGTTGCGTGTTACCCGCATCATCGGCGACGAGTACGAGACCACGACCTCGGCACTTGGCGCCTTTCAGTTCGATCGACTGACTCCAGACCGGTACGAACTCATCCTCGACCCGTCATCCGTCAACCCGCCTTTGGGGCCGCAAGACCAATCCAGATGGACCCTCGACCTCACCGAAACCGACGTCACCGGTTTCCTTATTCGCATCGGCTGTGGACCCGACGGCCACACCACCGGCAGCCCGGTCGGTGACGGTTGCGGACCCAGCCCCTGAACCCCGGATCCGCCCTCGAACCGAACCCCGCTTGGCCCGATTCGCCGGAATAATCAGCACCACCGGTTCGAATTGCCGGGCGATGGCTCGGATACTCTCGGCCACATGCAGCCGCTCATGACCGCCCGTGACCTCGGCCCGCGCTGTTGACGCTTCCGGCCCGCCAGGATTTGGCACGACCTCCTTCGAAGTTCCGGCCGGGCCTGGCTCGGTGCGTCCTCGGATCGGTATGGATGTGACCTCCCAATACAATTTCAACTTCACCTACGGCGAATGTTCCACCGTGCAAAACACAATCGACGACATCGTGGTTTCGGGCCCCACCGCCCCGGCCACGGCAGAGCTCACCGTCAACATCTCGGGAGTCGGTGTCGAGAACTCCCCGACCTCCTCGGCCCGCCGCAGATTTACGGTGCCGATCGCTCAGGGTCGGGATGCCAATGGCTCCGTCGTTTCGGGGCTCCGACGTTCCCTCACATTGCTCATCTTCGCACCCGTGTGGTAGCGTCGGTAGCGACCGGACCTCCCACGACCAACATCATATTCCTGAGGCGTTGGGGAGGTTTGGCACGACATCGAGGGGTGTATTCATGGTTGGAACGCGTCGCATCCTCTCCCTCTGGCCGCTCATCGCGCTCTTGGCCGTTGCCCCGGTTGTCCTCGCCCAAGGTGACGACTCGGACGACCTTGGCTCCGACCAGCTGACTCCGTTGGCGCCGGTGACGATCGACGGCAAGGTGCTATTCAAGCTTCGCGGAGTATCTGCTTTGCCGGCGGCCGAACGGGCGGCGGGAGTCACCGCGCGGATCGTTGAGGCCGCCCGCGATCCGGCGTTCGACCCGGAGACCATCGAGGCAGTCGCAGAGAACGGCATGACGGCTATCGTTGGTGGCGACAAACGGTTCGTGGCGGTGGTCGAGGCCGACGCCCACATCGAGGGGGTGGGCCGCGCAGAACTGGCCATGGTCCTCACCCACCGCATTCGGAAAGCGATCGAAGAGTACCGCATCGACCGCCAGCCCGAAGCACTCATCACAGCCGGATTGAAGACCGTCGCCGCCACCGCGCTGCTGGCGTTCTTGCTCGCATGCATACGGTGGCTGTGGCGGTGGTTGGACCGCAGGATCGGGGCCAAGTTCGAGGCGGGCCTGCGGTCGCTTGGCGTCGATTCGGTGCAGGCCGGCAGCTCCCAGCGGGTCGGCGCCGCCCTTCGCGGCGTCGTCCTGGCGGTGCGCAACGCCGTCATGATCGCACTGGTTTTGACCTACCTCCTGGTCGTGCTCGGACTGTTCCCGTGGACCGGACCGATCAACGACCGCATCAGCGACTGGATCGTGCAGCCGTTGATGGGAATGGGCGAAGCCATCGTCTCCCAAGTACCCAACGTGATCTTCCTGATCATCCTTGTTCTGGTGTTGCGGTGGTTGATCGGTCTCATCCGGCTGTTTTTCGCGGCGGTGGAACGGGGCGCCATCACCATCGGCGGGTTCGAGCCCGAATGGGCGATGCCGACCTTTAAAATTGCTCGGATGGCGGTCATAGCCTTTGGCATCGTTGTGGCCTACCCCTACATCCCCGGTTCCAACACCGCGGCTTTCAAGGGCGTGTCGATCTTCGCCGGCATCATGTTCTCGTTGGGATCTTCGTCGGTGATCTCAAATCTCATCGCCGGATTCATGATGACCTATCGGAGAGCGTTCAAGCTGGGCGATCGTATAAGGATCGGTGACGTGGTCGGCGAGGTTGCCGATATCCGCCTCCAGGTGACGCACATCAGAACGCCGAAGAACGAAGAGGTTGTAATTCCGAACTCATTGATTCTCGGGAGCGAGGTCGTCAACTACACCACCCTGGCAGCTACCCGCGGCCTGATCCTGCCTACCACCGTCGGCATCGGGTACGAAGCCCCGTGGCGGCAGGTCGAGTCCATGTTGCTGATGGCAGCCGATCGGACTCCGAACCTGCTCAGTGAACCGGCCCCCTTTGTTCTCCAAAAATCCCTCGGCGACTTCGCCGTGACCTACGAACTCAACGTCTATTGTGATCGGCCGGACCGAGTTCCACACCTTTTGCACGCACTCCACCGCTCGATCCTGGATGTATTCAACGAGTACGGCGTGCAGATCATGACTCCGAACTACGAAGGCGACCCCGAACACCCGAAGATGGTCCCCAGGGAAGAGTGGTTCACCGCACCTGCGCAGGACCCGACTCATGACGGATCGCCCGAGTCCGGCTGAAGTCCAACTATGGAGTGAAGCCGAAGAGGACTCTCTGGATGGTTCTGGTGACGATAGTGCCCTGCCGCAAACTGAGGTAGATGCCCCTCGGCTCCGGGTTTTCAAAGCGATGGGTACGGGCCTCCTCTTCTGACCAGAAGAAGACACTCTTCATTCAGAAGTCATCCACGATACACGGCGCCTCCAGATTTGGCAGATCGATCATCGGTATGAAGAACACCGGCTTCTCCGCGGGAGGACGAACGTTGAATCGCAGCTCGCTGTCCAGCTCGAAATGAATTGGACGCCCTGTGACGGCACACGCGGTCTCGATTTCGCAACTGAGGTCTCTCTCCAGCAGTAGCCCTTGCACGAAGGGCGTCGCCATGGCGTCGGCCGCTCAGGCGGCCGAGAAGGCCGCACCTCCATCGATTCGGACCTGGTGGGGAGTTTCCGCGGCGGTCACCGGGTAGGCCGATACCACGTCCTCGCCTCCCCTCCTGCAAAGAAAGGTCATCCGCCGCTCGAGTTCATCGAGGATCAGACGCACCTCTTCAATGGTCAAATCCAGCTGGTCGGCGATTCCGTGAGGCGCGATCGGCTGGCGCCGCCGCGGAATCTCACGCACCGCGAAATGTTGCACCCGTCGCTCGTCGGGCTTCAGCGCCGGCCTCCTGCCGAGCTTCCCGGCGTCACGCCCGACGAACTTCCGGAACACGCATTCTGGCACCGGCACCATCCGCCGCCCCACACCCAACAAGATTCTCTCGAACATCGGAACCCCCTTATCGACGAGACCACCGTGCAGTGACCCCTGGATCTTTCTCCCCCCTATAGCGAACATCGTATCAATGAACCGGATCCGCAGCCCGTTCAAGAGCATCAGCGGCTGGTATCAACCGACTCCTCGTATACTCTCGGCGATATGGGGTCACTCATCGCTGTTCGCGAAATCACTCGGTCCTTCGGGCCTCGAACCCTGTTCGATGGACTGAACCTCACCATCAGCGAGGGCGATCGGGTCGGAGTCATCGGGCCCAATGGCGCAGGCAAGACCACGGTGCTTCGGATCCTCTCAGGGGACGAGGAGCCCGACGGCGGGGAACTCCACCGTTCGAGCCGGTTGCGGGTCGCCACGGTGCCGCAGGACGACCTCTTCGACCCGAAGGCCACGGTCATCGAGGTCGTCACGCACGGTGCGGCGCTCGGCCAGGGGGCGGCTGAGGACGAGACCGAACGCCACGTCCGGGTCGCAATAGCTCTCGGCCAGCTCGGCTTCCGGTCACCCGAACAACCGACCGCTGAGCTCTCGGGTGGATGGCGCAAGCGGCTGGCCATCGCCACCGCCCTCGCGGTCGGACCCCGAGGTGCTGCTCCTCGACGAGCCCACCAACCACCTCGATCTCGACGGCATCCTGTGGCTCGAAAAGCTGCTCGTCTCGAGCCGGCTTCTCGCGTATGTCGTCATCAGTCATGATCGCGCATTCCTCGATCGGGTGGCCAACCGGGTGGTCGAGGTCGCCCCCCATTACCCCGGCGGCACCTTCATCTCTGCAGGCAGCTACACCACCTTTCTGGAGAAACGCGCCGAGTATCTGGAGGCGCGCACCCAGTATCGCGACAGCCTCGCCAACCGGGTGCGGCGGGAGTTGGAGTGGCTAGGACGAGGGCCCAAGGCGCGGACCACAAAATCCCAGGCGCGGATCGACGAGACCGAGCGGCTGATGGCCGACCTCGCCCAGGTTCGCTCGGAACTCAACACCTCGCAGGCGGGCATCGAATTGACCGGTTCGGGCCGCCGCACAAAAAGGCTGGTGGTGGCTTCCGGGGTCCACAAGACACTCGGCGGTCGTGAGCTTTTCAACGATCTCGATCTGGTCCTCCAGCCCGGCCAGCGCCTCGGCGTGGTTGGTGCGAACGGCAGCGGCAAGAGCACCCTGCTCAAACTTCTTGCCGGCGAGCTGGAACCGGACAGCGGCGTGATCCGCCGCGCCCACCAGCTGCAGGTCGCCTATTTCGATCAGGACCGGGAGCACCTCGACCAGACACTGTCGTTACGCCGCGCCCTGGCGCCTGAGGGAGACACGGTGCTCTATCGGGATCGCGAGGTGCACGTCGTGACCTGGGCCCGTCGATTCCAGTTTCGCGACGACCAGCTGGACCAGCCGGTCAGCGAACTCTCGGGTGGTGAACAGGCGCGGATCCATATCGCCCGCCTCATGCTGCGACCGGCCGATTTGTTGTTGCTCGACGAGCCTACCAACGACCTCGACATCCCCACCCTCGAGGTGCTTGAAGAAAGCCTGCTCGACTTCCCGGGCGCCCTGGTTCTGGTGTCCCACGATCGGTACCTGCTCGACCGAGTGAGCACGGTCCTGCTCGGCCTCGAAGGGTCCGGTGCCGCGACACCCTTTGCTGATGTCGATCAGTGGCTCGCCCACCACCAAACGGAGGCTGTGACTCCACGCCGGAGTCGATCCGACCGGTCGCGCAAGAAAACAAAACGCGCTGGCCTCAGCTATCTCGAAAAGCGCGAGTACCAGGCCATGGAGGAGACCATCCTCGAGGCCGAGTCTGAGCTCGAAAGGGCGGCTGAGCACCTCGCCGATCCGGAGGTGGCCTCCGACGCCGAGACCGCTCACCGCGCCTACCTTGCACACGAGGAAGCCAAGGAGAAGGTCGCCGAATTCTATCGCCGATGGGCCGAGCTGGAGGACAAGGCGTAGGCGCCGGCGGGGGTCACTTCGCGTCTCCGGACTCGAGTGTCTTCAGTTCTCAATTTTGAATTCTCAATTCTAAATTCCCCCCCGCACGCGGTCTGGGGAGGGAGGTGGAATTCAAAATTCAGGCGCTTCCGGGAATCGTGTGGAAAGAGGTCGAGGCCGCCGCGGCGCGAAAGATTGTAAGATCGGCCTATTGTGCATGACAAAGAGCTGTACGCGACGATTCTTGGAGTGACTCCTCCTTGGTTGGTTTGTGAAGTGGAAGTGCGAGCAGGATTGGAGGAGGTCGAGATATTCATCGAGCATGACGGGGCAAAGGAGTTGTTGTGTCCGGAGTGCGGTGAAAGTGGCGAAGCGGCACGACGCTCGACGGCGATCGTGGCGGCATTTGGACACATGCCAATATCGGACGATTCTGACCGCGGACGTACCCCGAGTGAGATGTAAAGAGCACGGGGTACGGCAGGTGAAGGTGCCGTGGGCTGAGGAAAGGTCGCGATTCACGGCGATGATGGAGAGCTTGGCGATCGACTGGCTGCAGGAGGCGAGTATTTCTGCTGTGTCGCGGCGGATGAGATTGAGCTGGGACGAGTTGGACGGCATACGGGAGCGAGCAGTACGTCGGGGGTTGTTACGCCGGGAAGCTGAGCCTGTATCGACGATAGGTGTGGACGAGACGGCGTTTCAACGTCGACATGAGTACGTGACGGTGGTGAACGATTTGCGTCGTGGGCGTGTGATGTACGTGGGTGATGGACGCGGGAGTGAGACATTGGAGGCGTTTTACGAAGGTCTCACAGCTGAGCAGCTTGGAGGGATTCAAGCGATCGCGATGGACATGTGGAGGCCATATGTACGTGCAACGCGAGAGCACGTGGTCGGTTGGGAGACAAAGGTCTGTTTTGACCGGTTCCACGTAGCGAAGTACCTCGGGAATGCGGTGAATGACGTGCGCAAAGCCGAGCACAAGGAGTTGCTCCAAAAAGGTGACGATCGGCTGAAGCGCACCCGATTCCTGTGGTTGATGGGGCCCAACAAACTGGACCGGTTAAACGATAGGCAACAGGTGCAATTTGACGAGCTCAAGACGAGCACGCTGCGAGTCGCACGCGCCTGGGCGATCAAAGAAACGGCCCGAGGATTGTGGAATTACGTGAGCCGAAGCTGGGCCCAACGAGCGTGGGAGCGTTGGTTGAACTGGGCTTTCCGCTCCCAGCTCGAACCAATAAGAAAGGCCGCTCGGGTTATCCAGAACAACCTCTGGGGAATCATCAATGCAGTCGTCAAAAACGTAACAAATGCCACCTCTGAAGGTCTTAACGCAAAAATCCAGTGGTTGAAAAACAACGCCTGTGGCTTTCGCAATCGGGACCGATTCAGGACCGCGATCCTATTTCACTGCGGCGGCCTCGACCTCTACCCGAACACCCTCTTCCACACAAAATCCTGAAGCGCCAAAATTCAAAATCAAGAATTGAGAATTCTCTCGGTCAGATTCCGAGACCCGAATCCCGAGGCGCGAGGCGCGAGGCCCGAGACCCGAGACCCGAGTCCCGAGTCCCGAGTCCCGAGCGCTGTACTCCCTCTCAGCGCTTCTCGGAAGGCGCCGGATGCACCGTCACCTCTCCGGTTGAGTAAGCACGGACGAGACCCAGGTGCACGCCCTCGTCCCCGCCCGCAGCGGTGGCGACCAGACCGCGCACGTCATATAGCTCGACCTCACCGGGCCGCCACACCACTTCCAGCTGTGATCCCACCGGTGTGTACCAGTGGCTCCAGCGCCAGCCGTCGGGTGACCAGACACCGGTTCGAAGCGCGCCGGCACGACTGACAACTCTCATCACCAGTCCGCCCTCGGAGTCGCGGCCGTCAACCAGCACCGAATTGCCGGCACGCCCCACCAGCGATGACGGCAACGAAAGCTGTAGGTTCAACCCGTTTGTGACCGGATCGAATCCCAGCGACTTCAAACCGTCTGCCTGCACCGCAGACCAGCGGCTGAAATCGCCGCTCTCGAAGTCATCGGCGAAGATCAGACCCGTGTCCTCGACCCCGGTGAGGGCCAATTCGTTGTTCGAGGCGTCCACGCCGGTGAAGGTGAATCCGTCGGTCAGAACGAACTGCGACACATCTGGAGTCGAGGCCAGCGTGTTGTACTCGAAGAGCACCACGCGGTCGGGCACGTCCCCTTCCAACAGGTCGATGCTCACCGTCAATGTGGCCCCGCCCATATCCAGGGTCCCATTGACGTCCACCAGATCCGAACCGGTGGACGAGGAGAACTGCCACTGATAGGTCGCACCGTCGGCGATGGTCAGGTTTCCAATGGTGAGGGTACCCGTGCTCGAGCCCGGGGCGATGACGCCGGTCCCGGCGAGGGCGACGGCACCGTTGATCGTACCCGCGCCCGCGAGTTCACCCGACATCGTCAGTGTGCCGCTGGGTTCCAGCGTGCCGTTCACATGGGTCGATGAAGTGCCGAACACCACGCAGTTCTCATGGAATTCCAGTGAGGCGCCGGAATCCACCACGAGGTGGCCCTTATGAGTGAGCACGTGACGGATACGGTTCACGGCCGCGCCGGATGCTCGGATGGTGTGACCGGTGTCGTTGGTGACGCTGTCTCCATCCGCACGAATCTGGCCGCCGTCCACGAGCCGTAGCTCGCCTGTGCCCGTGAGCACAAGATCGCCGACGGGCAGAACGTGGTCTTCAGCTTCGATGACGCCGTTGTTGACCAAGAGTCCGCCGAGCTTGAGTTTGGGTCCGCCCAGCGCCTCGATGCGACCTTCCACAGTCAGGTCGCTCAGCGACGGCGGCAGATAGCCGGTGGTCGACCGGACGACACCACTGCCGGTGGTTTGAAGGATCCCGCCGGTGAGCCGGACGTTGTCGTGGAGTTCCACAACACTGCCGTTCTGGGCCTCGATCACCCCCCCAGCGTTGTCGAAGCTGCCATCGTACAACCGCATCGTTGCGCTGTTGATGGCGCGCAGGGTGCCGGTGTTGATCACGCCGGCGAGGCCGTCGATGGGAGCGTCGTGCGGGTTCAGCAGCAACTGGTTGACGCCGTCGGCGGTGATGGTGCTTTGATTGGTGAGGGCGATACCGTTGGCGAGGCCGCCGGGCTCGCCGGTGGCCCCGCGGATGGGAATGGCGGAGGTCAGCCGGTATCCACCCTCGAGCCCATCAAAGCTGAAACGGTTCCCCTCGGAATCGGAGAGAACGACTTCTCCGGCGCCATCGAGGAAGACCGGGCTGCGCACCAGGACGAATGTATCCGATCCGGTGCTCTCAAGCCGTAGCTCTCCGTCGATCGTGACCGTGTTTTTGAACCGGAGTTTCCTGCTGTTCGGGATGACCAGGGCGCTGCCGGCCGCCACGGTCACGTCACTGACGCTGCTGCCAGTTCCGGCGGGTCGGATTTCGCCGGTGCCGAGAGTCTGCAGGGTGCCACCGCTGATGTGTGCGTAGTCGAAGAGATCCACCACACTACCGTCCCAGGCTTCGATGACACCACCCGCATTGTCGAAAACGCCGTTGTGCAAGCGCATTGTCGCACCGTCCGCTGCGCGCAGTGTGCCGGTGTTGACAACCCCGGGCAAACCATCGTTCGGCTCGTCATCCGGTTGGATGGTGAGCATGTTGGTGCGGTCCGCGACGATGAGTCCTTCGTTGGTGACGGCGATGTTGTCGCAGCCGATCTTGCCGGCGGCGTGGATAGTGACCTGGTTGGTGAGGCGTTGTCCATTGGCGTAGTGCCTGCAGATCTCGTTGTCCTCGCTGGTGCTCGTCTCGACCCAGCCCGGGCCGGTGAGGGTGACATCGCTGTCGATCACCAGACGGGCGATATTCGACACGGAGAGGATCTTGATGATGTTGTTGAGCTGGATGTTGCCCCACAGGCCCAGCGCCATATCGTTCGGAATCTCCACCGGGACCGAGATGATCACGTTTTGTAGCGTCGGGTCAGCCACCGTAAAGGTATACCCTTTCTCCGATCGCAGAACCCCGGTGCCGCCATTGTCCTGGATCGCACACTCGAACACCCGGCCATCGCGGCCCATGCTCACGATCCCGGCGGTGTTGAGCGTGATGCACTGAAGCGTGTTCCTCAACAGAACCGATGCGCCGAGACCGATGTCCAGACTCGACACCGTTGCGCTGTCGCTGTGCAGATCGGGCTCTGCAAACGGGACGGTGGCGGTGGAGTTGCCGCTCGGCCAATCCCAGGAACCCTGCTCCGGGGGGTCCTCGCCGGGGTACTGGTAGATCACCTCGCTCCAGTTGTTGACCCAGACAATTGGATCCTCGGTCTCAGGCACGGCGCTGAATCGGTACCACTCCGCCGTGTCGGCTGCGCCGTTCCAGGTATGAGACTGGGCTTCGGCAACTCCACACAGAGCCACCATGATGATGGTGAGCAGAACGAGATGGGCTTTCATGGATTCCTCCTTGACAAGATATGAAAACCCGAAGGTGAGACCGCAGCAGCGGTGCCACCCCCGGACTGAAGCCTGCTAGGAAGTGTTTGCCACGGGATCATTGGGCGTACGTCGGCCGCACAGCCCTTCAGGCCATGAGCAAGATCATTCCAGAACCGGAAAATCGCAGAGAGCAAGACTTTCATTCGGTGCCGCAATATTAGCATGGCAGTTGAGAGGAATGCATTCAATACTTACTAGTGAGTGATTCTCAGCAATAGTTGTTCAAGTATCGAATCAATCCAAAGGGGTCCACCCGATCACCAAGATGGCGGTTGGACGCGGCCGCGGGAGTCATCTCGGGACTCGGGATCCGAGGGAGAAAATTCTCAATTCTCAGTTTTGAATTTTGAATTCCCCCTCCCTCCCCTCTCGATTCGGGCGAGCGGGGAGAATTGAGAACTGAGAATCAAGAATTGAGAATTCAAACTGAGAACCAGAAATCTTCGAATCGTGAGACCCCCGACCCGAGCGCTCTAGACCTGAGCGAGAAAGGCCTCAGCGCAGCGCAGGCCGTCAACCGCCGCCGACACGATGCCGCCCGCGTAGCCGGCGCCCTCGCCCATGGGGTAGAGACCGGCGGCCGACGGTGACTCCAGCGTCTCTGGATCGCGGAGGATTCGCACCGGGCACGAACTGCGCGACTCGGGACCGACGATGACGGCCTCCGGATGGTGCAGGATCGGCAATCGCTCACAGAGTCCTGTGAGTCCGGCGCGCAGAGCCTCGATCACCGGTTGCGGCAGGAACTCCTCGAACGGGGCGATGGTCAGCGGCAGAGGATAGCTCGATTCGGGCAGGGCGCCGGTGGTCATCCGTGCCCCGAGAAAATCCACGAAACGCAGCCCCGGCGCACCGAAAGGGTGTTCGGCAAGCGATGCGGCCCGCTTCTCGATCCGCTCCTGCAGGTCGAGGCCGGCCAGTGGTCCCTCTCCTCCCCAGCGGTGCTGATCGAGGGTGATCACAAAGCCGGAGTTGGCGAAGCGGCCGCGGCGGCCGAGGGGAGATGCACCGTTGACACAGATGAAGCCCGGCTTTTCTGTGGCGGGCAGAATTTCGCCGCCGGGGCACATGCAGAAGCTGAAGACGTCGCCGCCCGGCAACTTGGCCACGAGCCGGTAGTCGGCCGGAGGCAACCGCGGGTGTTCGCAGGACCTCCCGTACTGCATGCGGTTGATGACCTCCTGGAGATGCTCCACGCGGGCGCCGAGCTGAAAGGGCTTGCTCCCCATGGCAATGCCGTCGCGGTGAAGACGGCGGATGGTCTCACGAGCGGAGTGGCCAAGGCCCAGAAACACCGCGTCAGCGTCGAGCACGCCACCAGAATCGAGTTCCACTCCACGCACCCGGCCAGTGGCCACGACCAGCCCCGTCATGCGGGTGGAGAACCGAAATTCCGCACCGCGGTCGACCAGTCCTCGACGCAGACGACGCACCACCGACGGCAGCAGGTTGCTGCCGATGTGCGGCTTGGCGTCGTAGAGGATCGACTGCGGCGCGCCGCTGGCCGCCAGAACCTCGAGGACCTCGCGCACCCTTGGGTCGCGGACCCTCGTGTAGAGTTTGCCGTCGGAGTAGGCACCGGCGCCGCCCTCGCCGAAAAGGAGGTTGCTCTCAGGATCGAAGGCGTCGCCGCGGAGGAAGCGATTCCACCGTTTTGTGCGCTCGGTGACGTCGGGACCGCGCTCGATGACGGTCGGTCGGAGACCTGCCTCCACGAGCCGCCAGGCGGCGAAGAGCCCTGCGGGACCGCTGCCCACGACCACCGGAGTTGCCTCGTGAACCGCCGGCGGGAGTTTTCGCATCGCGGTCCGGTGGGGAGGAACGAACGCCTCAACCGGCGCGGGCTCGCGACCGAGCAGGTCGGCCTCGAGCACGGGATCGAGGTCGAGTGCGAGGGTGTAGAGAAACCGCGGCTCCCGCCGACGGCGGGCATCGAGGGACTTCCTCACAATGGAACGAATCGTCAACCCGACCGCGTCAACACCAAGAGCCGCCGCCGCAATGACCGCCAGCTCCCCCTCGTCCCGATCGAGCGGCAATGGCAGATTGCGAAGAAGGACTGTCATGGTAATTGTGGCGTGGTGGTCACGAACACCAGGATACTCGTTTCCCTGGGTGGCACCCATTAAGTTGGAGGACCAAAAGTGTGGAAGTGTGTACGTGGCGCCTATCACCTATCGGAATGGATATGTGGCTCGCCAGGTTCACCAATTCACGGTGTGTATGTTGATCCATTGTGGGAGCGAAAACGTTTGAGATGAGGCATATGCGTGGTTTCGCGTGCTTGGCTGTGACGATATCAGTGGC
Source organism: uncultured Holophagae bacterium (assembly GCA_963797055.1). Taxonomy (GTDB): domain Bacteria; phylum Acidobacteriota; class Thermoanaerobaculia; order Thermoanaerobaculales; family Sulfomarinibacteraceae; genus FEB-10. The sequence goes on along the minus strand of CAWCOD010000006.1, from coordinate 708,969 downwards.
GATGATGTGCGTGCCTGGGATCGTTCGGGCAGGTGATGGGCTGCCGTTGACGCGGGGCTCGCTGCTGGCGGTTTCGGCATTTGACGCGGTCGACTATGTCCTCGAGTACTCTCCCTCCGGCCAGCTCCTCGGGATGCTCGAGCTCGTCGATCCCGATGGTTCAATTGGAACTCCGTCCGGTGTGGCGGTGGCCGGAGGTCAGCTGTGGATCGCTGGCCGGGACCATGTTGCACAGGTGGATTCCGAGACTGGCGTCGTGCTGGCGGCATTTGCGGTATCCGACGCACCGAACCTTGTAGGGCTGGCCGAGTCCGGCGACTCGCTGCTCGTCGCCGAGATTCACCCTGACCGGGTGCATCGCTACGGGTTTGACGGCGGGCTGATGGATACCATCGAGTTGCTCGGCGATCCCCTGTTGATCACCGGAGTGGACACCGATGGGCTCAATCTCTATGTCGCGACCCACACCACCGGCGATGTGCACGTCTTTGGGTTTGACGGCATCCAGAGGGATCGTATTTCCATCGGTTTCGTCGGTGATCTTACCGGTTTGACGGTGGAACCGTGGTTGCGCGAGCTCTGGGTGGCGACAGGCACCGGAATGAACGAAATCTACCGATTCGATCTGGAGGGCAATCCTCTCGGGGTCTTCGCGGCCGGAGCCGACGGAATCATGGGACTGCACGTGATGAGCAGCCCTCTCTTTGGCGATGGCTTCGAGTCAGGGGACCTCCAAGCCTGGCAGTGAGGTGATTCAGATGGTTGCAATGGGTGCCACTCGACGTAAGGGGGCCAGGCACCGATTTCAGAAGCAGACACGACAGTCAGCGCACCGGTAAACGTCAATGCGATGATCCTTGCTCTCATTCTTCAGTCCTGTCGTTGCTGCAAAAACTCTCACCAGATCTTCCGAAGAAGTCCCTCACCACCATCACAAAGAAGCGCTCATCATGATCCGGCTCACGTCATTTGCTCCTCGGTTTCGGCGGCCCCGGAAATTTCCAGGTGCCGTCTACGATCGCCTCGCTCGGTTCGTACATGCGGACGGCGTAGTTCCAACCTTCCATGATCGGCAGGCAGTTTTCAGTCGATTTCGTGCAACCTCATTGTGAAGATGCGGGAGCTCATCGGAATGGTGGGCATTGAGCGTTTTGGTGTGAAGGTGACCGAACTGACTGACGTTCTCGGGAGGTCACGCGACGGAGTGGGCTGTTGGATGCGACGGGGCGTGGAGCGCCGGGCGACGGATCCGAGTTTCGCCGCTGCTGCAGAACGGTTGGAGTACGTCGCCAGTGATGAGCCCTGAGGGCATAAATCCGCAGATCGGTGCCTGGCACTTTTATGCACCGCTTTCTCCCCTCCGCGCGGGTGGTGGAGGTCTTCTCGCCCCTGGAATCCCGTTGGGCGGACCCGAGAGCCCAGGGAACGACCGCAGGCCGAACAACCTGCCGGTGGCATCCGGATCCATCGTTCGAGCACGATTCGGGGCGCCGTTTTGAAAGATCGTCCCCCCGGTCAGTCGGTCGACCTCCAGAAGATATGGGAGATCGCCGTCAAGCCCGAAGTGGCTCTCGGCAAGGCGGGGCAGAATGTCCTCCGCGATGACATCGAGGTCGAATCGAATGACCAGGTGGTCGCGCGGCGGCCGCCATTCCGACGGTGCCGCCATCCGGGCGGAAGGTGATTCCTCCATTACCAGGACCAACCCGGGAAGGGCCCCGTCGACAATGGGCACGCCGGGCCCCGGGTCGTCGAGGCGGTGTCGGATCGGCTGGAGGTCGTCCGTCCAATCGCACTGAACGAGGGTCTGACTTCCATCGTCGAAACACAGGAGTGAAGCTCCCCCGGTCTCATGACTCCGGACGACGATGATCTCCCGAACCATCCCGGGCCAGGTCGCCACCGACCCCCATTCGGTCAACCGATCATGTAGCAAGTTCGCCAGCTTCTGGTCGCTACCGGGCTGCGCGATGTCAAACACGGCAACAGCTCGGGCAATCTCTCTGTCGAAGTCCTCGCAGAAACCGGCCGTCGATTGATCCAGGCCTTCCTGTAGCCGGACGCGTTCGGCCTCGCTCAGCTGGGCGATCCAGTGGTACTGGAGGGTCGCGAACACGGCGATCAGAAGGACCAGGACAACCACCATCGAAAAGGAAAGGCGCGGGGAGTGTGTCGACCATCGCATCGCCGGCAGTGTATCAGCCGATTCGCCCAGCAAGTATCAGACTTTACGTCTCTTACAACTCATTTGGAGAAAGGCGGCCCCGGTCCGTTCGAGACCGTGCTTTCTGCCGGTGTCACCACAAACCTGGCGCACGATTCAGGAGTGAATAGTTAATAGTGAAAAGTGAATAGAGATGGAGTCTGCCGCCCAGGCAGTGCCGATGCCCTTAAACGCTCCTATTCTTTATTCACTATTTACTATTTTCGGCTCCTTGGGTGGCACCCACCAATCCCCACACTTCAACAAGCACCACGAGCCCGAGTTCTTTCTACTTACTTACCGTCAAACTGATCTGCGTGACGCCCTTTTCATTGAAGATCCCGACATTGGCAGCACGATCGCCCTTGGTGTAGACGAGCATCTGCGCACCGTCCATGGCTGTTGATGTTTGGTTCGTCCAACCGGCAGCGGACATCTTCTCCTCGTAGGCCCCGACGACCTTCGGGAACGGGTCATCGGTGGTCAGCGCCAGGGTGAAGCTCTCAGGGCTGTCCGCGCTCATGGCGACCGTGGCGGCCTCGTGGACATAAACATCTTTCGGAAACCCATCCGGGACCTTCGCCTGGTCGCCCCCCTGCCATGAGTAGGTGCCATCCTCATCTGTCGACGTGATGGTCATCCCCTCTTCGGAGATATCGACCTCGGCATCGTCGCCAAGGTTCATCTCGATGGAGTTCTCGACCGCCTCTTCAGCGGCCTCCTCCTTCGACTTTCCGCACGCGAAATTCAGGACCAGGCCGAGGGCGGCCATGAGACACAGTAGGTTACGCATGAACATTCTCCTTTTCTCAATAAATTTCCCGGTCTTGTCAGATCGGAAGCACCCTACTTTGCCCCCAACCGGAGCACGAATGCAAGCCATTCCGCCCCGCAACGACCCAATGGTCGGAATCTCGGTGGCTGCGCAGAGATGGTCCCCGAAGATGTGGCGGTTCCGCATCACGCACCAACAGGGCAAACCCGTCCGCGTTCAAGCGTCAGAAACTGTACGCGATACCCACCGTGAAGTTGAACAGATCGAAATCGAGGGTCGCGGAAGAACCATTTGGCGGCTCCCTCGGGATCCACAAAATGGAGGTCGCTGTAGCCCACGCTGGCAATCCCGCCGCCCAGGTGGAGGTCGAACCACTGGCTGTTTCTCAACACCTGGAAATCGAGGTCCAGGGTGATGACCAGGGTGGACATGGGGTCTTTCAGCGACACGAAACCGAAACCCGGAACATCGCCGCTCAGCTCGATCTCGGGGCTTTCACTCATAAACCCGAATTCGAGCCCCAGGAGATCGGTGAACTGATACTCGAGGCTGGCGCCGAAGCCGAGAGCACTGTCGGCCGTGACCCGAACTTCATCGGGGTTTTCCGACGGTACGACTGCGTCAAGATCCGGTTCGAATCCGGCAGCATAGACCCGAGGGTGCCAGCCCCGTTCTGTCGCCGAGGCCGACGCGGCGAAGAACAGACAAAGAGCGATGATTGCCAAGATGATCGTTGTTTGTCGCATATTTCCTGCGGTCGCGCGGTCGTGGAAAGCACTGATCGATAGGGTTGACGGTTGACGAGCTTCCTCATTCGGTAGTGCGAGTTTCAAAAACAAAAACCGCAACCCATGTGTCGCCGTCGCTGACCTCTTTGAAGGGTCAAGAGGGCGTGGTTTCGAGCACTGGGGTGGGACGCACAACATGGGATATCATTGGTCTGACATGGCGACCACGCTCATCGAGCTCATCTCCTATGTGAACCGTCTCAGCGGTTTCTGATCCCCCCACAGCCCGTCCTGCATTGCGGATTTTTTTTGACGGTGGATTTCTGCCCCCACCGCCTCCGAGGGAGTGTGGGGGTTGTCAGTCATGGGAGAGATGAGATGAATCACCTGAAGATCATTGTCCTGGGCGGAGGCCTCGTGGGAGGGCCCATGGCCCTGGACCTCGCTGTTGAAGAACGTTTCAAAGTCACGGTGGTAGACCTCGATGAGATGGCGCTCGAGGAGCTGCGGGCCAAAAATCCGAATATTTCAGTGATCCGGGAGGACCTCTCCAGTCCGTCAAAGGTGACCGAGTTGGTGGCCGGATACGACCTCGTGCTCAACGCAGTGCCCGGATTTATGGGCTACGCCACGCTGGCTGCGATCATCGAGGCGCGCAGAAATGTGGTGGACATCTCGTTCTTCGCCGAGGACCCGTTTTCCTTGAACGACAATGCGGCGGGTGCCGGGGTGACGGCCATCGTCGATTGCGGGGTTTCGCCCGGGCTCAGCAACCTGCTGATCGGTCGGGTGGCCGAGCAACTCGATCATGTGGACAGCGTGCTGATCTACGTCGGTGGGCTGCCCGAGGTGCGGCAGTGGCCCTACGAATACAAGGCGGTCTTCTCGCCCATGGACGTCATCGCGGAGTACGTCAGACCGGCGCGTTTCGTGGAAAACGGCGTGGAGGTGACACGACCCGCCCTTTCCGATCCCGAGCTCATCGAATTCCCGGGCGTCGGCACCCTCGAGGCGTTCAACACCGACGGGCTACGAACCCTTGCCAAGACCATCCCCTCCCCCAACATGAAAGAAAAAACCCTGCGTTACCCCGGCCACGTCGAGAAGATGGCGATGCTGCGGGAGACCGGTTTCTTCGACGAGACCGAGATCATGGTCGGTAACGCTGCCGTTCGCCCCGTCGACCTCACCGCCGCTCTCCTCTTCCCAAAGTGGAAGATGGGCCCTCAAGACACGGACATCACCGTTCTGCGGGTCCAATTGGAAGGCCGGAAAAACGGTCGAGAGGTCAGCCACATCTTCCGGCTGGTGGACAGGTTCGATCCACACTCCGGAACCAGCTCCATGGCCCGGACCACCGGCTACACAGCCACTGCCGCCGTGCGGATGCTGGCCGAGGGCCTGTATTCGGAACCGGGGATCACTCCTCCCGAGTTTTTCGGACGCACCAAGGAGCCCTGCGATTTCGTGATCCGTTGCCTGCGTGAACGCCAGGTCGTCTGCCAGGAGGAGGTCACCGGTGGATCGCCGGTTCTGAGTTGAAATCCGGGTCAAACTCCTGCTGGAGATTCATGCGGGGGTGACCGAGCGACACTTCAGCTGAATCGCCCCGGTAGACCGCGGGCGCCATAAGACCGGGTGCCACCCAAGGTATGGGCGGCACCCGAATGAAACTACTGTAAGTATCCGGTTCCTTCGAGAAGAACCTCTAGGGCACGGACATCGACCAGCCCGACATGTCCCCCGACTCGAATCCATCCTCGAGCATGATGCCGAGCGGGTTCATCTCGAAGAACTCCATGATCGCCACCAGCAGATCGTGCTTGGTGCTCGGCGCGGTGCCGTCGTCCAAGGCGCCGAACTCGAAGCTCGTGCCAACGGTGCGATAGGTTCCTCCGTCATAGGCCACCCCATTGATGTACGCAGGGGTGACGTTCAAGAGAATCGCGAATGCGCTGTTCAGCGGTGCAATGTGATCTATGTAATTGTTCCCGGCCTGGTTCTGGTACGTGAAATACATCCCTTCGGTGAAGGTATCAACCGCCCCTTCGATGGGTCCGGCGTCATCGGTGCCGTCAGAAATCCCGTTGATATTGAAGTACGGATGGACGGCCGTGGGGGTGTCGTAGAACCACGTATCGCCGCCCTCCATGTACAGTTGACCGCCGTTGTCGAGGAAGTCAGCCAGCGCCTGCCCCTCGCTCGCCGTGAGGACATGATTGGTTCCGTACGTACCCAGGCAAGCGAAGATGGTTCGGTACAGGCTGGGATTGTCCGGTAGCTCGGTTCCCATGTCGTAGGTTATTTCGAGCGCGTCCAATTCAAGCGCGATCGCGGCGCCGCTCAGCGGCGTCCCGTCGGGCTCAAAAATGAACAACGGGAGCGGATCCACGATGGAGAAGAGATGGTATCCCGTATCGGGATCGGTGGCCGTATTCGGCGTCGCTGCACCATCCACCGCGATGATCCGATACTCGACGTAATCACCGATCTCCACCGCGCCAAAGAAGTCGGCTGAGTACACGCCGTCTCGTTCAGGCACAAAGGGCACCGATTCAACCGGTCCCCCGTTGATCATGAACTCGAGGGTCACCGTGTCAACGCCAATGTTGTCGGTGACCGTGGTGCTGACGGTGGAAGGCCACGCGGCCGTGACCTCGTCGGCCAACGGCTCGTGCGCGATCACCGGCGGTATCACGTCGAATCCCACAAAGAAGCTATACAGTTCGGTGGGAGCGTCAGCGGGGTCGGTCCTCGCGTTGCCGCCCGCATCGGCGGCGGACAGGTAGTAGTACACCATCGTGCCGTACGGCGGAGCGGGAATCTCGGAGGTGTACTCGTCTCCGCCCAGAGGGGTCAGGATCACTTCATTGAACGTCGAGCCACCGTCCAGGTTCCAGTGCAGCACGAGCTCATCGGAGATCAGGTCATAGTTCGAGAAGATCGTCGCGTCCGCCTGAAAGGTCATCAGGTCGTCTTCCGTATCACCTAGCGGCTCGTGACCGATGAACAACACCTCCGGCACTAACGACTCGATGGTGGCGATGATGGCCGGCTCGCTGTAGCCCGAGTCGCTATACCGCAGGACCACACCGGGGTCGATGATCGCGTTGAAAGGTATATAACCATCACCGAACAAGGGGTACATTGTCCTGGTCGGGTCGGCCAGCACCGTGTGGGTCAGGCCATAGGTATTGATCCATGTCTGGCAATCGGTTTCGTCCATCCCGTCCCCGATGCTGAGAATCATGAGCCCTTCGTTCTGATATGTTTCACAAAGCGTTTGTACATGCGGAGCCTCCGCATTACACCCTGGTCACCAATCGGCCCAAAACACCAGCCAGACCACCATGCCTTCAAAATCCGACAGTGAGACCGGGTTGCCGTACGCGTCATTCAACGTGAAATCAGCGACCGGATCTCCCACAACGTATTGGGCATTGGCTACGCCCACAAGCGCCAACATCATGACAGAAACTGCGACTAATACTCTTTTCATGCCCTCCCCCTTTGCGAAAACAATCATCAACAGACCAGAGATAGACGTCCCTTTCGGAAAAGTCAAACTCGAATGCGCCGAACGCTCTCAGTTAGGGGCTTTGTTGGGCTTGACGATCTCGTCGTTCAGCCATTCTCCGCACAGAGCCCCCATTCGCTCCTGCGTTGGCAACCCACCCGAACAACCTTCGATTTTCCATACCGAATCTCATTTGACGAGGCCGACAGACCGAAATTTCCAACGCGGGCGGACACCTTCCTGGACATCGGTGAAGACCCATCCTCGAAGCCGGTATCGACCGTGTCGCTCGCGGACGATCCGAGAAATTAATAGATTCCCATACGGTCTGATATATAATCGCGACCAAGTCGCAATAAAATCAACGTTCACCACTTACTCGAAACAAAGGGAGTCCCACATGAAATATCTGGTTCAATGGCGAGTTCACGAGGACAAGCGACACGAAGTTTTCAAGGCGTTCTCGGCAATGAGCGAGGCCGATGACGCGAACGACCGCGGCAACGTCAAGCTTATCGGCCGCTGGCACGACCTCGTTGGCTTCACCGGCGTCGCCATCGCGGAGACCGACGACCCCAAGGCACTTGCTCAGTGGGTGCTCCACTGGAACGGGGCATTGGACATGGAGTGCACGTTGGTATTGGACGATGAAGAGACCAGGGCGGTCGGCCGCAAGATGAACGAATAACGACCACCTCAAGAGCGCTCTTCTGATTTCCATTTGCGCTGGGAACGGCGGCCAGGGCTCGGCCACTGGTCCGATTCATGGTTCGGGCAACCCCGGCCGGGGTTGCCCGGAAACAGGTCACGGAGTCAACTATGAAGCCAAACATCCGGCTCTTTGTGGCATTCGTACTGGCGGTGGCGATCGTCGCCGTCGCACCTGTTGCCTTTGGCGGAACGCCGATCTTCCTCGACGGTCTCGAATCCGGGGACCTGTGCGCATGGCAGGGAACCTGCCTCCCCCCGGCCGATGTAACCGGCATTTGGATCGGCCTCCTGACGTTTCCAGGTGAGGTCGCTCGCCCCTTTGCGGTGCAGCTCCATCAGCGAAACGACGGCGTTCTCCTCGCCTACCTTCTCGGCACCAGCGAGGGCTGGGTCGTGCGCTCAGGTGTTTACTACGCGGGCGTCCTCGATCTCGAATTGGCCCTGCACAACCCGTCCGGAGACCGGATTGTCTCCCTGTCAGGTCTTGTTCAAGGGGGAGAGGCATCCCTTGCCCTGACCGGCGATCTCTCAGATCAAACGGTCGAATTCGTGCGTTGGCCGGAGGAGCTTGTGGAGCGCCGATTCCTCTTCGCCGACTCCACCGGCGGCATGTCCGCGCCTCATTTCATCGACCTGGCGGTCCTCGTGGACGAAGCCGGACGGCTTGTGGCCGGCAGCTGGTCCGGGTCGCAGCAAACGCCACCGTGGGGAAGAGACGGAGGAATCACCTCCTTCTCGGAGAGCGGAGATGCGGTAACCATCGGGGCTGACGTGGATGGGGGCTGTTCCGACGGCTCGGTGATCGAGGCCGCCTTCAATTCATCCTTTGGCCTTTATACCGGCACCTTCACCTTGATCGACTGTGATGGTTCTCAGGCCGGGACGTTACTCGGCGGATTCATCGACGGCACGAGGTCAGGCGATGTTTCCGGCGTCCTGTCCACCGTCGCAACGGTGGCGGATCAACTCGAGTCGGGCGTCCCGTTCGTCTCACCACACCCCTCGTTCTCCGACGACTACTTCCACAACGGCACCGATCTGGCCGGGTTGTTCGCGAGCTTCGCCGAGGAAATGTCCGCGTGGAGCGACATCCAGTTCACGGTGCTCGAGATCTCCCGGATCGCCACCCGTGAAGGGCCGAATGAACCGGCGATATTGTCTCGCCCTCTGGGAATCGACTTCCAGCAGGTTCGTTCCGGCTTGCCTTCGAGTGGCGGGATGCGACAGGTATATCTGGATACTCGCGACGACATACTTGCACCGGTGACCCACAATCAGCTCGGCGTCTTCATCAATGATGCCGGCCTGTGGAAGATCGGCGGCGACAGGCAGCCGTTCTTCGACCTGCCGTGGACTGCCTCGGAAATCCAGCCTGGCGACCGCCGGCTCGAGGTTCCAACCTCCGGAGATCCGATCCACGTCGCCGTCGGAGGCTACGGCGCCCACTTCAGCCCGGTCGGCAATCACGTCTTCGGCGACCGCAAGGCCAACTTCGCCGGCTTTCTTCCGGCAGACGACAGCGAAATGGACGAGCTGATTGGCGACCTCATCGGTGATGACGACGGCATCTGCTCGACCGAGGAATTGGAGGCCGGCGGTTGTGCGCTTTGGGCTGGCGTGGACGGCACCTTGGTGCGACAACGGATCCCGTGGTACGTCGCACCCCAGGACGGTGTGATCTCGGGCATGCGTTTGAAAAACGGCGCTCCGTCGTCCTACTTCGACGCGGTCCCCCACTGGGAGGTCGCCATGGCCCTCGATTCCGGTGTGAAGGTGGAGTTGGGTCACGTCGGTCGAATCTCGGACGGCGTGTCGCTCGCAGTACTGGCCGAAACCGGATGCGATCCTCGGAATTGGGCAAACTGCGCCGGGGTCGGCGATGACACCGACCTCCTGTTGGGAGCCACCCCCATTCCGGTGAGCAACGGTGACCCCGTGGCCCAGCCTCAGGCCTTCGCGGACGAGGTCCCAGGCTACGCCGGGTACCGGGTGGGAGGAGGCGGATACCCCGAATATCCCTGGGCCCAGATGGAATTCAACGTTTCGGTTGTCGTCGCGGGCCGGCTCATCAATGCCTGCGTCTTTGGGCTCATGGACAGTAACCGCCGAGACCCTTACGGACCCTTGATGGAAGAGGACATGACCGACCCGAATTCGCAGCGGTACCGGCCCCGTTTTGAGCGGCCTGAATGGGCCTGGCAAGCCGAGGCAGCGCTCTGCAACGCCCCATGGCAGGGAAATTCAGACTTTTCCAGCCTCTTCACCAGTCTCGGCGGCTGGTACGAGCGGACCGACGCCGGCACGGTCTCTGACGAGCTGGTCGGCTTTGCCCCGATCTCCATGGACACAGGGTTGTACAACTCATCGTCCTACCAGCCCGGTGTCGACACCCTGATCCTCCGCCAGCGGGCCTTTTATGGGCCCTTTTCGTGGGACATGCCCGACGCTTCGGTGCTCGAAATCTACGAGCCGGCCGGAGAGCTGTTACAGCAAACCCCCTCGAGCCTCCTCATCCTCTGGAGGGACCTGGGCTGGGTCGGCGGCGACGTCTACCAGGCGGCGGCGTACCGGCTCGACGCGGACGGCCTCACGATCGAGTGGGGTCCATTTGCCGCGACCGCGGCCGCGGCCCTGGCGGCGGCCCCCACCCTCGACCCCGGCGAACCTTGCGATGAATCCGCGGTGATCTGCTACAACCACAACGAGCAGCCGGGCTACTGAATGGTCTCTCTATTGTGGGCTGATCGGGTGCCTCGTACTTCCTTTGTGACTGGAACCCTCCCCTCTTCGGCAATCTCGGAGTCGAGGTGGCCAGGGAACTTCGATTGTCGGGGTCGTCACATGGTCGCAGATCGGCGACGTTGCCGTAGCGGATCGAAGAACGAACAGAGCACTACTCCTGGTGTTGTGGAGAAGGCCTCCGGACTGCAATCGCGGGATCAATCGAAACACAATATGCAGGCGAGACGCCTGCTCCACAACGCCACCCCGGGAGGGGCAGAGTCTCACGTTTAATTTCTACGCCCGGCGTTCTTCGATTGGTTCCAGGTTTGCGCGACACGCGGATATGGGGGGTAACTCCACCTCTTTCATAGATGCGCAAAAAACACCTCAGCAAGCAATGAGTTGATTTTTGGTGGAGATATCGCATATTTACAGTGACGAGTCGGGCCAACAGGGAGGATCCAATGTCAAAGAAAGTCCTGGTAGCCACAGAGAAACCATTTTCACCGGCAGCCGTCGAACAGCTCGTTGTAGTATTCAAGAGGGCAGATTTCGACGTCCAGTTACTCGAAAGCTATACGGACAAGGCGGATTTACTCGCGGCGGTCGTCGACGCAGACGCGATCATCATCCGAAGTGACAAAGTCACCGAAGACGTCTTGGACGCCGCCAAGCAGTTGAAGATCGTCGTCCGGGCGGGCGCTGGATACGACAACATCGACTGTGCCAAGGCCGCCGAGAAGAACGTGGTCGCCATGAACACCCCCGGGCAAAATTCAAACGCCGTCGCGGAGCTTGTATTCGGGATGATGGTCATGAGCGCGCGCAACAACTACAACGGCAAGCCCGGAACGGAGCTTCGCGGCAAGAAGATCGGTATCCACGCCTATGGAAACGTCGGCATCTACGTGGCGAAAGTGGCTCACGGTTTCGGCATGGATGTGTACGCATTCGATCCGTTTGTTGACGACGAAGCCATCAAGAAGGACGGGGTGACACCGGTCGACTCGGTCGAAGAGCTCTATGAGACCTGCCAATATGTCTCGCTTCACATCCCGGAGACCCCGCAAACAATGAGGTCCGTCAATTTCGAACTCCTCTCGAAGATGCCCGAAGGCGGCACGCTGATCAACACCGCCCGGCTGGGTGTTATCGATGAAGATGGCCTCATGAAGATGTTCGCCGAGCGCGACGATTTTCGTTATCTCTCGGATATCGCGCCGACATGCAAGGACGACATCATTGCTCGGTACGAAGGCCGCTGTTTTTTCACACCCAAAAAGATGGGCGCCCAGACCGCAGAAGCCAACATCAACGCAGGCGTGGCGGCCGCGACTCAGATCGTCAAGTTCTTCGAAAACGGAGACGTGACCTTCAAGGTCAACTGACCCCGTACACTCTCCCCCACTTGGGAGACCCACTCGCCGGATCGGCCAGGCGACAGATTGAGGTGTCCACTACCAGATTGTTCATCCTCCAGTTCCCATGGAAGGGGAAGAACCGTTACCTCGGGGCGGGCAGAGGCAAACACCACAGCACGACGCCTGAATACGAAAATCTGGTTCTAGCGGCACTGAAGACCCGACATCGCAGACCAATTGCCCGTCGGCGTCACCGATGATTGGATCATGACCATGAATACGCGTTTGAAAATGCTCCAATGATGAACTGGTTACGAGTCGTCGTACCCGATCTCTTCCTCGCATCGGTGGTTGCCCTGCTCGTCACTCTGGCGATGCAATATCTCGATGGTGCGGAAAGCCAACGGATTCGCACCGATACCCGAGCCGCTGCCGAAGACGGGTTGACCCTCGACGAACGCATCGACGTGGTGGCCGGATCGATACGGCGATCGACACTGATCCATTTTCCGGCGCTCATCGCCCTCAGCGGCGTGATCATCGGTCTCACCTGCCGCAACCGCCGTTGGGCCTGGTTGACCACCATCGGCGCTGTCCTCCCGGCTGTGGTCATGGGCATCGCCTTTGTTGTGGACCGACCGGTCCCAGCCGGAATTCTGACCACCGCCTACACCGCTCTCGCGATCACCATGGCCTTCACCGGTTCCGTTGTGCGCCAGAAACTCAGACCGGAGCCGGTTCTGCCGCGATCAGGCGCCTGAACCACCCAAACGAACAATTATGCAAAATTGTCGATGTGCGACCACCGCACGTGGTTGGTGTCATCCGTACCTATTGACATGACTCAGGAAGAGACTTAATCTCATTATTCTCATATTTCCATGTCGGGGGACATATGCGTTTGCACCTGAATGCCGCTGCGCTGAGTCTCGTCTGGCTGAGCAACCCGTACGTTCACGCCCAGACGGGTCAAGCCATCGGCAACGATCCCGATGGAGTCATTTACGACGTCGACCTCGCCACCGGTCAGGCCTCCAATCCACGGCTGACAGGGATTCCATTCCTGGTCGACGTCGCTGCAGACGAGGACGGTGAGGTTTTTGGACTCACCACCTTTTTTACGCCCCCGGAAAATTCCGTCGTGCGAATCGATCCGTACACTGGCCAATGGACGCTGGTCGGTGCGACAGGGCTTTCCGACATTCGCGAGGGCGATCTCGCAATCCACCCCACCAGACGCCGGATCTACGGCATTCAATTTCTCGAATCGACATCCGGGGATCTCTTTCTGTTTGAAATCGACCGTGCCACCGGTGCCGCGAGTTCGCTGGTCGAAATCGCATCGCCAGGGGATCTATCGGCGATGACATTCGACGTTACCGGCGCTCTGTTGGTTCTCGACACTGATCTCGAGCTCTTGTTGACCATCGATCCCACCACCGGCGACGTAACCGACTCGGTGGCCCTCTCCGTTCCGCTGGGCCGCGGAGCTGGGATGGACATTGAACGGAGCACTGGAACCATCTTCGTGGCCGATGGAGGCGACCTCGGGACCGACACGCTCTACACCCTCGAACCCGCCACCGGGGTCTTGACCGGGGTCGGGCCTCTAGGCCTGCCCGACGGCCTTTCAGGACTGACGTTCCTCTACCTTTCGGTGTTCTCCGACGATTTTGAAACCGGAGACACCTCCCGCTGGTCCGCCACGCTGCCGTAGCCGACCGAATACCACGGTGTCGTCAACCCAGTCGTTCCCGCGGCCCAGTCCGATCGCGCAACTTCCGCCATGCATGCCACGATATGCGGGAGGAAAGGCAGAGGGCCGTTCCAACCGCAATGTAGAGCGGGCCTACGATCCCGCGGGCCAGAGTACCGCGGAGTAGACGCCCGGCGAGCACCATTAGAACCACCAGTCCCCAGCTGCGGAGCGAGAGGAATCCGCCGAGGCACCGGCCATCTCCACGCGCCACAATCCGGTCGACCACCCCCCGGCGGCCCGGTCGAGCACCAGCTTCGATTTGACCACTCCGACGGCGATGGCAGCGGCCCCGACCCACGGCGCAGCCGCCGGTGCCGAATCCCAAAGCCACCACGCCCCAAACCCGACCAGGGCTGACCCCACGGTCGCCCACATCAGCCACGCCAGCAGCAGTTGCGTGTGCCTCGCAGCAGCCGGTTTGTAACGATCCGCCCAATGCGTCACCTGAAGCCTCCTCGAAGCGGCGGAGTGCCGCAGCACCTGGCCGTGGCAAATCCCTCGCAACTCATTATGCCCGGGCACCGACACGCCGGTCCTTTTACGGAGTGGGTTCTGCATCGGATGTCAGAATCCAGGTCCTTCGAACCACCGACCAAGCACTTCGGGCTCGCTCATTTCGGGTGCCTTCGCAGCGAAGGGTCTCATCCAAACGCCCCGAATCCATGAGATGTGCCGGTCGTCGGTCGGGCTTCTGGGCCACGTCCCGCTCAATCGCCAACCGGTCTGGGTCCTTCAGCATCATCATCCAACGGTTGGAAGACGGGAAGATCGTCGAGACCTGGGTCAGCTGGGACAACATGGCTTTCCTGTCCAGCTTGGTCTGATGCCACCGCCGAAGAATTCGCCGGAGGCGTAAGAGGAGCCTCGCTCATTGGCCGCCCCTGGCACGTCCTCACGACGAGAATCGCTGCGACGACAACGTCAGGGTCACTCGAGGCTGAGCAGGTACTCCGCGATCGCGCGCAGATCGTCTTCGGGCAGCATGGCGAGGTTCATCTGGACGTCGGCCATGCCGCCGCTCGAGAGCTTGTCGTAGCCCAGCGTCTCGCCGAACTGCAGCGCCAGCGTGAGGTCCGAGACTCCGGAGTATCGTCCGCGGCCCTCGAGATCGAGCAGGCTCGGAACCTCCCCCTCGTCGCCACGCGGGTGCGGGCCGCCGGCGAACGCGCGGTTCGTGTCGGGGATCATCAAGGCGTTGCGCGGGGTGTGGCACTCGCCGCAGTGCCCGGGGCCGTTCACCAGGTAGGCGCCGCGGTTCCACGCCTCGCTTCGCTCCGGGTCCGGACGAATTCCCGCCTCGTCCAGAGCCAGCCACTTCCAAAGCCCCACCGCGCGCCGGGCCAGACCGGGCATCGGCATGTCGGGAGCACGCCCTGGCGAACGCACCGGTTCGAGCTCCTTGAGATACGCCCAGAGGTCCAGCAGGTCCTCGACGCCGCATGTTGCGGTAGGACGTGTAGGGAAAGGCGGGAAAGTAGTGCCGGCGGTCGGGCGAGACCCCTCGCGTCATGGCGTCGACGAACTGCTCCGCCGTCCAGCTCCCGAGGCCGGTTTCGGGGTCGGGCGTGAGATTCCCGGGCCAGAACGTCCCCACCGGCGTCTGGAACGGGGCCCCTCCGGTGGGCAGTCCCGTGACGCCGGAGGTGGCCGACGCCTTGTGGCACGAGATACACCCGCCGGCGTGATACATCACTTCGCCCCGGGCCGGGTCGGGATCATAGGCCGGCAGGGCTCGTCCGCTCGGACGGGCCGCGGTGAGGACAAACAGCATCGCCGACGGCCGCCACGGCGGCGATCGCCAGGCCCGCCGCGATCCCCTTCGCGCGAGAGGACAACCTCAATGCTTGGGCAGGCGGTACATGTCGTGACAGCTCTTGCAGCCGTTCCCGAGCTTGCCGAGAGCGGGCGGAAACGCCTCGGCCTCCGTCACAGACTGCAGCTCGACCGCCGCCTGGAGGGTGCTCTCGAAGATCTCGTCGAAGTGCTCGCGGTCGGTCCAGATCTCCGGCTTGGCCCAGGTCTTGGACCTCGCCCTCGTCACTGCCCTCTGGGAACAGCTCTGCGGCCTGCGTCAGGTGGTCGGCGATCTTCGCGCGCGCTGGCCTCGAACGACCTCGGCGTCGAACGGCTGCTCCTTCTTGGCGATGGCGCCGAGGGTCATCATCCCGTCGCGAACTCCCTCCATCGCCTCCTGCCGCTGCTTTGATCGCTTCCGTTGCCGTCATGGCCGCCGCCGAAATCGTGACCACCAGCGCCACCGCGATCGCACCCCAGATGCGTAGCCTCTTTCCTCTCATCATGATTTTCCTCCCCGTCAGTGGTCTGGTCCAAAGTTGCCTGCTTCTTCCCGGACCATACGCGGCTCGCGCCCGGGAATCAACTGCATTGACGCCCTCAGGCGGTCTCTCAACTGAGGGGTGGTACAGAAAACAGGGTTTGGGTCAAGGGCTTGGCCACCGAGAACACGAACCCCGAGTTCGCTCGACGCCTCGATCAACTTGATGAGCGGATCTCACGCGTACGATGACAATTCGACAATTCAGTACGCGGTACCCAATCATTCCCGTGATACTTTGACTGCTTGGAGAAAACGGAGTTCCGATGACCCTCGAGATCGCATTTCTTTTCGGACTGCTCGGCGTGATGGTGGTTCTGTTTCTCACCGAGAAACTACCCGTGGACGTCACCGCCTTTGCCGGCCTCTCGCTGTTGGTGGCCACGGGCCTGGTGACGACCGACGAGGCGTTCCAGGGATTTTCCTCCCCCGCGGTGATCACGATGCTCTCGGTCTTTTTGGTGAGTGCGGGGTTGCAGTACACGGGTGTCGCGGACATGCTCGGCCGCAGTATTCACCGCGTCGTCGGCAGCCGGGAAACACTGCTGGCCGTTGCGATCATGCTCGTCGCCGGGGTCTTGAGCGCCTTTATGAACAACATCGCCGCAACGGCTGTTTTGCTGCCGGCGGTCGTCAGTCTGGCGCGCCAGGCCGGTGTGCCGCCCTCCCGACTTCTCATGCCCCTGGCATTTGGAGCGATTCTCGGCGGAACGACGACCCTGGTCGGAACACCACCGAATCTCCTGGCTTCCGAGGTCCTCACCGACCAGGGCCTGCGGCCCTTTGGGCTCTTTGAGTTCGCGCCCTTCGGTCTGGCACTGCTCATGGCCGGCATCATCTTCATGGTCACAGTGGGCCGTAAGTTGCTCCCCGATCGCAGCGGCGGTATGGCCGAGATGGAGAAGGCGAACCTGGCCGAGGTCTACCGGCTCGAGGAGAGTCTGTTCTCCATCACGATTCCGGCAGACTCGAAGCTCGCCGGCAAGACCCTGGCCGAGACCCAGTTGGGGAGCGTGCTCGGCCTCCAGGTGGTGTCCGTTATTCGCGACGACGACGAGACATTGGCCCCCGAGGGTGGCTACAGGATGAAGGCCGGCGATCGTCTGGTCGTTCAGGGACGGCGACGCGATCTTCAAGAGCGCTTGGAACTTCAGGATCTCGAGGTGGCCGAGCTCGGCTCGACCACAATGGAATCATCGGCCACGTCGGTGAGCGCCATCGTCATCCGCCTGGCGGAGGGCTCGGACTTTTTGGGGAAATCGGTCAAGGACCTGGATGTGCGGAATCGCTTCAGGGTGACCGTCATCGAGATTCGTCGCGACGGTAGATCGCTACGGGACGGATTCTCCGATCTCCCCTTCGAAGTCGGCGACGAGGTCCTGGCCCTCGGGCCGGTGGCCCTCATCAACGAGTTCGCCTCGCGAACGGAGGTCGATGTCGTCGCAGAGGGCCGCGAAGCCATCGAGCGACTCGAGGACGGCCTGTTTGTCCTTCAGGTGGCCGAAAACTCATCGATGGCCGGATCGACGGTCGCCGAAACCCGATTGAGGGAGCGTTGGGATCTGACCATTGTCGGAGTCGTGCGCGGTGACGAGACCGAGTTGGTGGTGTCGCCGAACATGCCGTTGATCGCCGGCGACAAGCTGCTGGTCACGGGCCAACCGACCAAGGTGGCCCAGGTCCTGGAACTCGGTCAGGTCGAAGTTGCCGACAAGGCGCCCGGGGCTTCTCTCGAATCGGGCGATGTGACGCTGCTCGAGGCGGTTGTGGCGCCGCGATCGGCTGCCGTCGGTCAGAGTCTTCGGGAGCTGGCCTTCCGCAAAAAGTACGGTCTGCGCGCACTGGCGATTTGGCGAGGTGGAGATCCCATTCGCTCGGGGCTACCGGATATTCCCCTTCGCCTCGGAGACGGCCTGCTGCTCCACGGCCGCCGCGACAAGATCGCCCTCCTCCAGGCCGATCCGGATTTCGTGGTCCTTTCCGAAGGCGACGCCGGGCCGAACCGCCCGGGACGCGCGCCGTTCGCCATAGCGGCCCTGTTCCTGATGGTGGGCCTGGTCGTGGCCGGGGTGTTCCCGATTCAGGTCGCGGCATTCTTCGCCGCAACCCTCGTGCTACTGACCCGGGCGCTGCATATGCACGAGGCCTATCGGGCCGTCGAGTGGCGCGCCATCTTCCTGGTGGCTGCGATTCTGCCGGTGGGCGCGGCCATGGAACGAACTGGCGCGGCCGAGCTGCTCGCAGGGTCGGTGGCCGGTATTGCGGGGGACGCGGGACCGTATGCGGTTCTTCTGGCCCTCATGGTGCTGTCGAGCTTTCTCAGCCAGGGCCTCGACGGCGCGCCGACAGTCGTGCTCCTGGGGCCGGTGGTCATCTCGACCGCTTCTCAGGTCGGGCTGTCGCCGTATCCGTTGATGATGGGTGTCGGTCTGGCGGCCTCGGCCGCGTTCATGACGCCCTTCAGCCACAAGGCCAACCTCCTGGTCATGGGCGCCGGCGGCTATCGATCGATGGACTACCTGAAGGTGGGCACACCGCTGACAATCGTGATTCTGGCGATTCTGACCTTCATGATTCCCCTGCTGATGCCGTTTTAACGGGCACCCGGAACGCCTTCGGCTACGCCGTTCTAGAAATCAATGGGTACCCAATTATTGTGCCCTATCCCCTGAGGCGCGCCCCTAGGCTGCGGCACAGGCGAGAGATTGGTCTTGACAGGCTGCTGAGGGCTGCGCAGAATTTCCAGGAGAGCCGTTATTCTTGTGGCGTCTCGCAGGAGGATCGAATCATGGACCGATTGGTCGACATCAACCGCCCCATTTGAGTGTGGGGCACGGGGCCCGGGAGGCCCCGCAGAACAACTGGACGTCGACCGCCTCCGCCAGGCTGAGCCCGCCCGCTTCCCCCGGGCGGTCGGCGGCGGACCGCGGCCGATCGCCACGAAGGGGGAGATCATGAGCGAATCAGTTGACTACCGACCCATGTGGGCCGAGCTGGGCCTCGACCTCGAGAAGCACGACGCGCTGCTCGGCGTCCTCGGTCAGGCCTACGCCGACACCTTCCTGGCCCAGAAGAACCGCCCCGAGGGCATGGGCTACTTCGACTTCGTGATGAGCGAGGTCCACGGCCTGCGCATCAAGGAGCTGGTGGACGCCAAGGCCGACGGGCAAGATCGTGGTGGGCTCGTTCTGCGTGTTCGTGCCCGAGGAGCTGGTGCTCGCGGTCGACGGCATCCACGTGGGTCTGTGCGCCGGCGCGGAGTTCGGCACCGAGCAGGCCGAGCGTTACCTGCCGCGCAACACCTGCGCGCTCATCAAGTCGTTCTTCGGCTTCAGCCTGGAGAAGGTCTGTCCCTACCTCGAGAGCTGCGATCTCGTCGTGGGCGAGAACACCTGCGACGGCAAGAAGAAGGCCTACGAGACCTTCAAGGACCTGGTCAAGGGCGAGTTCATGGCCCTGGACATGCCCAAGACCAAGAGCGACGAGGGGCGCGCTGTGCTCGCGCGGGCCTACCGCGATCTGATCGCCGCGCTGGAGCGGCTGTCCGGCAAGAGCCATCACCGTCGAGTCGCTCAAGGCCGGCATCGAGACGGTCAACGCCAAGCGCGCCGCCATGCACCGGCTGGCCAGGCTGCGCCACGCGGACCCGGCGCCGATCAGCGGCCTGGACGCGCTGCTCGCCAACCAGGTCTTCTTCTACGACGACCCGGAGCGCTTCACCGACAGCGTCAACAAGCTCTGCGACGAGCTCGAGCAGCGCATCGAGAAGAAGGTCGGAGTGCGCACCCGAGACCACGCCGCGGATCGTGATCTCGGGATGCCCCATGGCCGTTCCCAACTGGAAGCTGCCCGTCGATCATCGAGAGCGCCGGCGCGGTGATCGTGGGCGAGGAGTCCTGCATCGGCGAGCGCGGCACGCAGAACCTGGTGTCCACGGACGGCGAGAGCGTGGATGCGCTGATCGAGAACCTTGTCGATCGCTACTTCACCATCGACTGCGCGGTGTTCACGCCGAACCCGACCCGCGCCGAGCACGCCCTGCAGATCGCCAAGGACGCCAAGGCCGACGGCGTCATCCACTACGCGCTGCAGTTCTGCTCCCCGTACCAGATGGAGGCGCCGCTGCTCGAGCGCCACGTGGAGGACGGCGGCCTGCCGGTGCTGCGCATCGACACCGACTACAGCCAGGAGGACGTGGGCCAGCTGCGCACGCGCGTGGAGGCCTTCGTCGAGCAGATCAAGCGCTAGCCGGGGCCGATGTCGATGCGAGTCATCGGTCTCGACATCGGCTCGCGGACCGTGAAGCGGGTGATCGCTCGAGGACGGCGAGGTGACCGACCACCTCGTCGTCCCCAACAACCACGACCCGCTCGCGGTCTGCGACGAGCTGCTCTCCGACCAGCGAGCCGACCGGGTGGTGGCCACGGGCTACGGCCGGCACCTCTACGCCGAGCACCGCGAGGCGGCGACGCTGACCGAGATCCGGGCGGTGGCGCTCGGCGCGAGGCGCGTGTGCCCGCGGCGCCAGGACGCTGCTTGGACATCGGCGGTCAGGACACCAAGGTGATCGCCCTCGACGCCGAGGGCGCGGTGGCCAAGTTCGAGATGAACGACCGCTGCGCCGCGGGCACCGGGCGTTTCCTCGAGGTGATGGCCACGGCGCTGTCCTACCCGATGGCCGACTTCGTCCAGGCCAGCCGCGAAGCGACCGGCTCCCGGAGCATCAACGCCATGTGCACGGTCTTCGCCGAGTCCGAGGTCATCTCGGCCACGGCGCGCGGCGTCGACCGGGCCGAGCTCGCTCGTGGGCTCCACGAGGCGGTGGTCCGCCGGGCGGTGGCCATGCTGCGGCGCCTGCCGCTCGAGGACGAGATCGTCTTCTGCGGTGGCGGCGCCCTCAACGCCTGCCTGCACGAGCTGATCGCCGAAGCGCTCGGACGTGAGGTCCACCTGCCGCCGGCACCCCAGATTGTCGCCGCGCTCGGCGCTGCGCTCTCGGTCGACGGCCTGGAAAACAAGTGTGGGGTCCAGGCGTGAGAACCTCGGAAAGTTCACCCAAAACGGCCCTCGAAATTTCTCTCCGCCGCTCGAGCCGCAACGACCCGGTGGATTCGATAAAGTAATCAACAACCCGACCCCCAGAAGGTGCGCGAAACATCGCAAGGTGGGAGTCGCTAAAGCAAGTACAAGTACAAGTACAAGCATACAAGTGCCAGGCTTTAGAAACTTAGAATGTCTGTACAAGTGCCAGGCTTTAGAAACTTAGAATGTCTGCGCGTAAAAGGTGCCGGGCACGTTATTACGCTATTGCGCTTTCCCACCCCGGGGCCCTTGTTTCCACGACAATTAATATCTTAATGCCATGCCAGGCACCTTTTCCGGGACCGGAGAGTGGCGGTCGGGCGGGTGTCCGGTCACAGAGCCACTCGTCGATGGGCGTGCTGCAAATCGGAGCGTCCAGACCAATCCGACATAAAAAAGCCGCCGCGATCGGCGGCGTTTGGAGTCGGATTGGTCGGGACGCGGAGATTTGAACTCCGGACCCCCTGAACCCCATTCAGGTGCGCTACCAGGCTGCGCTACGTCCCGACATCTCGAGAATTCTTAATTTTGAATTCTTAATTTTGAATTCCCGGCCGCCCTCCCCAGTTCTTGTGGGTGGTGGGGTCCCCCACAATTCAGAATTCAAAACTCAACATTCAGAATTATTCTCGAAGTTCCTTGACGATCTTGGCGACCTCGGCGCGGACGTCCTCGAGGGTCGCGACGAGTGGTTGTACGTCGGCAGGGGCGTCTTTGTCAACCTCGGCCTCGGGCTCGTCTATGGCCAACTCGAGGACTTCCTGCTCCGGCTCCTCCTCGGGCTTAGGCGCCTTCTTGGCCGCAGCCTTCTTTTTGGCAGGTGCTTTCTTCTTGGCAGGGGCCTTGGCCTTCTTGGCCTTGGGGGTGTCGGCATCGCTCTGCAGGCGACCGATGCGCTTGCGCGCGCCCGCTATGGTCAGTCCTTCGTCGAAGAGCAGCCGCCGAATTTCGAGGATCATGTCCACCTGGTCACGGGTGTAGATTCGCTGGCCCGTACCGGTCTTTGCCGCCTCGAGTTGATCGAACTCGGTGCCCCAGAACCGCAGCATGTAGGGCTGGACGTTGGCGAGCTTGCAGACTTCGTTGAGTTTGAACTCCTCCTGACCTTCAGGAAGCGTCACCTGGTCCGCCATCATCATCCTCCGACATTGGTGTGAGCGTCAGTCGCAGTTGCAGGGTAACACGCCGATTACCGACCCAGGAACCCGGCACCGGAACTTCGATGTCCAGGGCTCGAACCTGGCCCGACTCTGCAATGGCACCCGTTCCGTGCAGCCGTAAATGGAGCTGGTTGTCTTCGGCGCGCACGAGGGTGGCGCCGTCGTCTACCGTAGTGGAGATTTCCACGTGGGGTTGCACCTCGGAACGAACCGGCGTCGCCATGTCGTCGGTCTCGTCACCGAAGGGATCGCCTTCGCCGAAAATGACCGGACTGTGGTCGGTGTGCTTTTGGGGGTCCTCGTCAAAGGCGATCTCGTCCTCGATACGGTCATCATCAACCTCGAATTCTGGTTCGATCTCGATGACCTCTTCACGGTCCTCCTCGATATCAATCTGTTCTCCGGGCTCGACCTCGGCACTCTCCTCGACCGCGGCTTCGGCTGATCCACCCAGGAGAAATTCGTCAGTGTGGGCCTCATCCCATTGCCCGACCTCGGCTTTGATCTCGTCCTCAGCTTCAGATGGCACGAAGTCGTCCACTGGAGCAAAATCCAGCTCCCGATCGGCGACCGACGGGGGCTCGAATTCGACCTCGGGTCCGTCCCCCGGCAAACCTCCGTCAGGAGTCTCATCAGTGGGTGTTTCACCCTCTTCCTCGGAAACGTCATCCCCCACCGAAACGACCTCGGGTTCTTCAACGGTGTCGCGGTCTTCGGCCGGCCACTCCTCCCCTTCCTCATCCTCGGCGGGCTCTTCGACCGCCAGGTCGGTTTCGAACTCTCCGTAATGCTCTGAAACCGCAACCTCGGCATCCTCCGGGTCTTCTTCAACGGTCTCTGCGGTTGGAATTTCGCCGGCGGTTTCGTCGTCGTCGAGGACCGACTCGGTTGCCTCGCTGTGGGTTTCGTCAAAGGGCGATTCGCCCACGCTCTGGCCGTCGACGCCTTCATCGTCGGTGTGGATTTCCGTGTGCGGCTCGGTCTCGTCTCCGTATCCACCGTCGTCCACATCCGCTGCCCGGTCCGGTTCATCAGGCGTCTCCGCCAGCACGCTGGCCACCAGGTCGTCCACCGTGCCCGCCGCCATGGCCGGCTCGTCGATGACATGGGCGTCTTCCTCGTCGATGTCACCGATGGAGATCTCCTCTTCGGTGGTTTCGTCCCCACCCTCTTCCACTTCCAGTCCGTCAACCTCTGACGACTCGTCGGTCATGGAAGTCTCGGAATCAACGTCATCCTCGGTTGCGCCGAAAACGCTCCCCGCGGAGAACGGCTCGGGCGTGAGATCGGCCACCTCGAAGGGTGACGCGGTGGCGTCCACAGGCGTTTCGTCGTCGGGCTCGATGTCGTGCACCGGCTCAGAGAGCCGTTCCGCGGTGATCTCATCGACATTCTCACCGAGATCGGTGACGTCGGTGGTGGTCTCGTTGTCGGCGAAGGGCATGGCGAAGCCGAAGTTCTTCGAGCCGGTGGGCTCGTCGTCGGGAAAGCCGGACTCACCTCCTTCGAAGGTCGGCCCCGATGCCTCCTCCGCGGCATCCCAGAATGCCGAGCCGGGGAGCGCTCCTTCGTCTTCAGGCTCCTCCGGCGGGCGGCCACTCTCGTAGACCTCGGTCGGGACGTCGTCCTGTATTCCGGATCGTTCTGCCGCCGGTTCCATCACCGCCGGAGGCGTCACAGCCGGCGGGACATCCACGACCGGCGGCACAACGGCGAACGGCGCGGCGGGAGGCACCTCCACGTCGAGCGGAATCGGTTTCTCATCGGGCGGCGTCGGACCCGCGGGCGGCACCGGTTCGTAGCGTTCCCGGAGACTCCGCATCACGAGCTTCACGATGCCCTCGAGGGTTTCCTGGACGCCGACCCCCTCGACGGCGCTGGACTCGAAGAAGGGAACGGAATGATGGTTGAGATCGGAATCGAGGTCCTCGATACTGATCAGGTCGCCAAGGTCCCGCTTGTTGAACTGCAGGACGTGAGGGAAGCCGTCGAGCTCGACTCCCTGCAGCGAGAGGTTCTCCCCGAGGTTGCGCAGGCTGTCGACGTTGGACGTCCGCATGGTGGTCTGGGAATCAGCCACGAAGACCACTCCATCGGCACCCCGCAGTACCAACTGCCGGGTCGAATTGTAGTGGACCTGACCGGGCACTGTGTAGAGCTGAAGGGTGACGTCCATGCCCCGAATGCTGCCGATGTCCAGCGGCAGGAGGTCGAAGAAGATCGTTCGATCACCTTCGGTGGAGAGCGAGATCATCTTGCCCCGCTGACCGCCCTCGAAGTGGTCGTGAATCCACTGCAGATTCGTCGTCTTACCGCACAGTCCCGGCCCGTAATAGACGATCTTCGCATTCAGTTTGCGCAGAGCGTAGTTGAAAAAAACCATCGCGGGGCCCTCAGTGTTGTCGCCCTTTGATCATAACCCGAATCGGAACCCCCTCCAAACTCAGAGCGTTGCGGAGGGTGTTCTCGAGGTACCGGAGATATGAAAAATGCGGCTCGCCGGTCAAATTTGTAAAGAGTACGAATCGCGGCGGTCCCTGGTGGACCTGTGCACAGTAGTAGAGCTTCGGTTCCTTGCGCCCGGACATGGATGGCGGCCGCTCGGCCCAGGCGGTCTTCAAGATCCGATTGAGATCGCTGGTGGACGCCTTGCGCCGGTGGGCACTGTACAGGTCCTTCATCAGTGGAAAGAGCCGGTGGACGCCCTGCCCAGTCAACGCCGACAGGTAGACCACCGGGGCATGGCGGATGAACTTGAGTTGACGAGCCATCTGATCCGACAGCCGTTCGCGGCCGGCGGCGCGATCATCCACCAGGTCCCATTTATTGACCACCACGCCCACCGCCCGTCCGGCGTCCCAGGCGTAGCCTGCCACGTGCGCGTCCTGGCGGTTGATCCCCGCCTCCGCGTCCACCACCAGCAGACACACATCGGCCCGTTCGAGGTGGCGCCTCGCCATGACCACCGACAGAACTTCGGGTCCCCGGTCGGTCCGGCCCTTGCGACGGATTCCCGCGGTGTCCACAAAGCGGTAACTCTGCCCGTCTCGTTCCATCACCACATCAACCGCATCGCGAGTCGTCCCGGGAATCTCGCTCACCAGCACCCGCGACACGCCCAACAGCCGATTAAAAAGCGATGACTTGCCCACGTTGGGCCGGCCGATGATGGCAACGTGGATCTCTTCCTCCTGCTCCGCCGTCTCGTCCTCGGGTTCGACCTCGGGGAAAACGAGCTGTGACTCGAGGGCCTCCCACAGCTCGTCCCAACCGGTTCCGTGCTCCGAAGAAATCAGTACCGGGTTGCCCAACCCGAGCCGATGAAACTCCGCCGCACCCAGATCGACGCCCGACCGGTCGGCCTTGTTGACCACCGGAATCACCGGCACGCCCAAGGTCCTCAGATAGTCCGCAATCTCGCGATCCTGAGGAATCGGCCCGGCAACGCCATCGAGAAGGAACAGCACCGCGTCACCGCTGCGGATCGCCTCCTCGGCCTGGGAACGGATCATGGGGACGAATCGATCCTCATCGACCAGAAGGAGGCCTCCGGTGTCGATCACGGTGATCCGCTCGCCCTTCCGGTTTTCGGCCTCACCCACGATCCGATCCCGGGTGACGCCGGGGAGGTCGTGAACCAGTGCCCGCCGGCTCGCCGTCAGCCGGTTGAACAAGGTTGACTTCCCGACGTTTGGGCGGCCAACGATCACCACAATCGGCTGGTGATTCACCCGGTCTCCTCGCCGACGTCGGGTTGAGGCGTTTCGGTCTTCATCACCGTTCGTCCGATGACGATCCATCTGCCGTCCACCAACCTGAGCTGCAACAGGGTGTTCTGGATGGAATCTTCGGTCCTCCCCTTTTCGACTCCGGTGAAGGCGTCATAGCGAACGACATCCCAGACCTCGACCAGACGCACGGTGGCATTGATCTCGCGAAAAATCTCGAGATGCTCCACATGGTGTGTGCGCTGTGTTGATTCCATGCGGTCTCCGGTCTGGGCGAGCCCCTTCAGCAGGTTGCGAACCCTGACCACCTCGTTGGGTGAAGCCCATTTTTCGAGCGGCGCCACGTCGAGGTTCGAGTAGGCATCGGCAAGCGCGCCGAGATAACCGTCAACGACACTCTCGATGGCGGCGCGCTCGGCCGGGTCCGGCACCGAGTCTTCACAACCAGTTGCCGCCAACGCGAGCACCGCTACCATTGCGATCGCGGCCATGTGCCGGGGCCGATTCATCTCCAACTCCTTCCGCTGGTTGAGGACCGGATCGAGGATATCACCCCGTCCGGCGGCGCACGCGAGGACTGCGCCCGCCACCTTCCCCGATGCTATGATGACGTTTCGAGGATCGAAATCCAGTGATGGAGATCGCGTCATGAGCGACCCAGTCATCGTCAGCTGCCCGCACTGCGGATCCAATCTGACCATCGACATCGAGGCCGGGGTGGTCGTGGACCACTCACCTCCCGTGGTTCACAAGGAGAAGACGGACTTCGACGAACGGCTCAAGCAGATCGAGGACGAGAAGCACCGGGCGTCTGACAAAATGGCCGAGGCCATGCGGAAGGAGCACTCCAAGGAACGCCTCCTTGAGGATCGCTTCCGCAAGCTCATGGACGACGCGAAGAAGATGCCCGACACCGGTAAACCGATCCGAGATATTGATTTGGATTGAACGGGCTGACCCGGTCGCTCTGAAACGCCGGGCCACCCGCCCCCTACCCCGCTTTTCGGAGAATGAAGTCCTTTTTTTGTCTCAATTCACGGAGTCCGCGGAGTGAATTGAGCGATCAACTGGCGTCACCGGTGCCTTCGGCGTTGGGCTCGGGCACATCGGCTCCGGCCGCCCGAAGTTCCTCGTTGATCACCGCCTGGAACTGGTCCATGGGCACGGCACCGCGAAGCACCCGGCCGTTGATCAAGAAGCCCGGGGTCCCGGTGATACCGAAACTGTTGGCCTCTTGAACGTCCTCGTCGATCAGACTCGCGTATTTCTCGGCATCGATGCAGCCGTTGAATTCATCCACGTCGAGACCGAGGGTCGCAGCCTGGGCCGCAAGAGCATCCCGGTTGATGGAGTTCTTATTGGCAAACAGCCAGTCGTGCATCTCCCAGAACTGCCCCTGGTCACCAGCGCAGAGCGCGGCCTCGGCTCCCAGCCTGGCCTGGGCGTGCATGGGCAACGGCAGCTGCTTGAACACGTGTCGCACGGACCCGTCGTACTGTTCGAGGATGGCTTCGATGGTCGGCTGGACCCGGCTGCAGAACGGACACTGGAAATCGGTGTACTCGATGATGGTCACCGGTGCGTCGGCGTCTCCACCCCGCGCCGGGTGGGCGTCCGTTACAACCGCCTCGAAACGGATGGGTTGGAGCATGATCTGGACGTTGGCCTCGTTGAACAGCCGGTCCTTCAGCTCGGTGGTGACCTGGCCCTGCTGCTGCTGTTGCAGATAGCCCACCACCTGCTGGCGTGCCTTCTCTTCGTCTGGGTTCAGCCGCGAGCGGTACTGATCGAGCACCTTCTGAATCTCCTCGTCAGACGGTTGAGCCAGCTTCGCGTTCACTTCCTGCTGCAGGTACTGTTCCGCGGTCAAACCCTCGGCCAACGCTGCCTGCTCCACCAACCGTTCGAAAATGGTCTGTTCGAGCTGTTGACGTTTGATGTCGTATTCCTGTTGCCGGATGGCGATCAGCTTGGCGTAGACCATCTCGTCGAGCTCACCCTCGCTGATGATCTGATCGCCGTAGTGAGCGACCACGTCGGCGGACCCGTTGGTCGCCGCGGGGGGCTGTTGGGCGCAGGCAACGGTGGAGCAGAGAACGACAAGACTTGCACTCAAAAGACGTTTCATGATGGGGTGACCTCCAAATTGGCGGGGGATGTCGGCTTCGGGCCTCGGTGGCGCAGCCAATCCGCTCGCCAACTATGGCGGGACGGTCTCACGGCGTCAAGGGCGAACTCAATCCTCGAGCGTCCGAATGGCACGCTCGAAGTCGTCGAGGGATCCCACCACCAGGACCCCATTCGGCAGATCATCCAGGTCACCAGCTCCGCCTCCGCCAAGCCATAAATGAATGCGCTTCGGCAATAGACGCCGAACCTCGTTCACCGCTTGCGAGGTGACGTCGGTGACGCCAAACCTGCTGATCGACAACCCGACCGCGGCAGCATCGATGGTCAGTGCGGTCTCCGCAATTTCCTCGACTGGGGTGTTGCGGCCCAGGATCCTGAGCGTTCGTCCCGCTGCGGCAACCTCCACAGCAGCGATCTGGAGTCCGAGTTCGTGAAATTCGTCAGGGAGGTTCGCGAGCAGGATCGGGCGCCCGGTTCCGGCTGACTCGAGGGGGGAGCGCAACGACCGGAGCTCGTCCTCCAGCACCTCGGAGATAAAATGCTCGTGCCGAATTTCCAGGTCCCCACGTGACCATGCGTCGCCAACCTCAATCAAAATGGGAGTGACACGCTCGCGCAAGAATCTGCCGATCCCGAGAGTCGAAGATGCATATCTCAGCTGGGCAGCCAGGTCCTGCCGGTCGAAACGCAGGGCGGAGTCGACGATCTGCTCCAGCCACGCCGGGGAGGGCTCGCGAATCAAACCTTCGGCGCGCCCCGAATCGCGGAGCAGCTGTTCCAAACCCTCGAGAGGGAGGGGGACAACGTCCCCGGCCCGATAGCCGCACCGCAACGCCTCCCCGATCAGCATGAGTTGCTGGACCTGTTCGACGGGGTATCTGCGGTGGCCGGACGGCAGGCGGAGCGGGCTGGGAAAACCGAATCGACGTTCCCAGGCTCTGAGAGTATGTTCGCCGATTCCTGTCCGACGGGTCACCGCGCCCATGGGCCAGAGGTGCCCAGCGCCTTCGGTCGTCTGTCCCTCCGCTTCGTCTCCAGCCATTTTCACGGTCACGCCTCCTCGATTCGTCAAGAATTATCACTAATTGTGAGGCTGGGTTGGCCTACAAACTTGATATTTCCTCAATTTCCATTGCCACATTATGACACCCTAAGCACGCGCCGCAACTCGCCCAAACGCGGATCGCTCACCCTCGCTCAGGCGCAAGCCGCGGGTTGGTCCAGAAGAACCTCCATAAAGGCCTGTGCCACCGCATCCGGGTCGCGGGGACAGCCTGTGATGGTGACCGAGATCTCATCGCCTCCCAAGGAGGGGATCAACTCAATGGCCCCACCATCGCCATCCACCACAGCAACAACCAACGACATGCAGCCGGTGAACCGGGCCGCCAGGACGGCATCCATTAGAGAAGGTTGCCGACCGTTGAGCAAAGCGAAGGTCACGAACGAATCCGAAACCCGGGCCTCGATGTCTCCCACAAGCGAGTTGACGTCCGCGTCCCACATAGTAGCCCCATCGTCGGGAAAGGCGACGACCAGACCACACGAACTCACAGGATCTCGTTTCCACAGACTCTTCATGTCGAACCTCCACGTGCTTCTTGTCTGGACAGGACGTTTTGGTTTCCGGGAGCCGGCCGCCGTTTGGCATTGATTTCGGTCTCGCGACGAGTCACCCGATGGCGCCAGGCGAACATCAGCTTCAACAGAGGCTTTACCACTAACCGCGCGAGCGTCTCCCCGATGTATCGCGGCGGAACGAACCACACCGAGTCGGTGAGACGCGACGCCCCTTCTCCAACCGCTTCGAAATCGTGGATATGAACCCAATACGGAAAGGGCGATTCCAGAGCGATATCGGTGAACGATCGATACGGCTCCACGGCCCCATGGAGAGCCACCCAACTCCGCCTGAGCGGCCACTGACCCAGAGTGGCCCGGAGGACCGAACCGTTGCTCACCCCGGCTCCCCGATCCAATACACGGAAGCCGGACAGCGGCGGACTTAACAGTGACAGCGCCTCGGGCCGCATGTGAAAAGACCAAAGCTCCTCCAACGAAACATCGAAAACCGACGTCTTCCGTAAGTGAACGACGGACGGCGTTCCATCTGGAGCTGCTGCAGCGGAAAACCTATTCAACTTCATGTCACAAAGCTAACGTCGATGTTTTGTCTAATTATTTCAAAATTCTTCAAGATTTTTTCTACCAGTTTGCACCCCGGGGAATTCGATGTCTAGAATTCGCCTTGTCACCTATGGAGGGTTGCCGATGGCCTCTGTCCCTTTGTCACGGATCCGAAAAATAAACGCTCTCCCGCTCCGTCCGGAACGGGAATGTGTGGTCTATTGGATGGTTGCGTCGCGGCGCACCGGCTGGAACTTCGCCCTGGATCGAGCCGCAGAGCACTCGCGGACACTCGGACTTCCGCTGGTCGTATTGGAGGCGCTCCGCTGTGACTACCCGTGGGCCTCGGACAGATTCCACAGGTTCATCATCCAAGGAATGGCGGACAACCAAAAGGCCCTCGCCGGCACCCCCGCGACGTATTTCCCCTTCGTCGAGGAGACCCCAGGCCACGGGCGCGGTCTGCTCCAAGCCCTCGCAGAACACGCGGCCGTGGTGGTGACCGACGACTTTCCGGCGTTCTTCCTGCCACAGATGATCGACGCCGCAGGCTCTCGGGTCGATGTCTGCCTGGAGGCCGTGGACTCCAACGGACTCTTCCCCATGTCCGCCTTCGACCGCGAATTCGCGACGGCCTACTCCTTTCGCCGGGCGGTGCAGAAAAGCCTCGATCAACACGTCGGTGATCTCCCGTTGGAAGAGCCCTGCCTCGAACTCGCCGCCGGCGATACCCTGCCGGGGTCCATCACCGCGAGGTGGCCTTTGGCCGACCTCGAGCTCCTGCTGAAACCACAGGGCGGCCTTGCTGACATCCCCATCGACCACAGCGTGGTGGCGGCGCCGGTGGATGGCGGTTCGCAAGCCGCGAACAAGGCCATGCAGACCTTCCTGGATGACCGGCTCGAACACTACAGCGACCGACGCAACCGTCCCGAGGACAACGGATCCAGCGGTCTCTCGCCGTACCTCCACTTTGGTCACGTTTCTTCGCAGAAGGTTTTTGTCGAACTCATGCGCCGCCAGGGCTGGTCGCCGGAGGACGTGGTTCCTCCGGCCAACGGGCGCCGTGCGGGCTGGTGGGGAGTCTCCCCGAACGCCGAAGCTTTTCTCGACCAGCTCATCACGTGGCGCGAGTTGGGCTTTAACGTGTGCCACTTCAGGGATGACCACGACAGCTGGGAGTCCCTGCCCGGCTGGGCCCAGCTCACGCTCGAGCAACACGCTCGCGATCCCCGCGACTCGGAGTACACTCTGGATGAGTTCGCGGCGTCTGCGACTCACGACGAGCTTTGGAATGCTGCACAGACCCAGTTGCGCCGTGAAGGAACCATCCACAATTACCTCAGGATGTTGTGGGGGAAGAAAATCCTTGAGTGGACTGCACACCCTCGCGAGGCAATGGAGATGATGTTCGAGTTGAACAACCGCTACGCCCTCGACGGCAGAGACCCCAACTCCTCCACCGGCATCATGTGGGTCCTCGGGCGCCACGACCGGCCGTGGGGCCCCGAACGACCCATCTTCGGCAAGGTTCGATATATGTCGTCGGCCAACACCCGCCGCAAGATGCCGGTAGCGGAGTACATCCGGAGGTATTCGTGAAAATCCTCGTCACCGGCGCCACTGGCTACATTGGAGGTCGGCTGACGCCGCTTCTGGTGGAAGCGGGTCACGACGTTCGCGTGATGGTCCGCGATCCCTCCAGGGTGGCGTCCCGCCCCTGGGCCGGGGGTGTGGAGGTGGTTGCGGGTGATGTGGAAGACCCCGGATCGCTGAGGAACGCCCTTGACGGGGTGGACGCCGCCTACTACCTCATCCACCTGATGGATTCGGGACGCGATTTCGTTGCCCGGGACCGACGGGCGGCGGAGGGATTCGCCGCCGCCGCGGAAGGCATTGGTCGCGTGATCTACCTTGGCGGGCTGCTGCCGGACGTGGAGGACGTCTCCTCCCATCTCGCAAGCCGTGCCGAGGTCGGTCGTATCTTGCGCCAACACCTGCCCACCCTCGAATTCCGCGCCGGACCCGTTATCGGCTCCGGGTCGGCCTCCTTTGAAATGGTCCGATACCTCACCGAGAGACTGCCGGCGATGATCGCGCCGCGGTGGATTCTCAACGAGGTGCAGCCGATCGCGGTGCGGGACATTTTGAACTACCTGATCTCCGCCCTGGATACAGGCGAACCGGGGATTTACAACGTCGGCACCGATCCCCTCACGTTCAAAGGGATGATGCAGGAGTTTGCCGAGGTGCGCGGCCTCAAGAGGTTGATCATCCCAGTCCCGGTGCTGGCGCCGGGACTGGCGGCGCTCTGGGTCGGTCTGGTGACCCCCATCCCAAATCGTCTGGCGGTTCCGCTCATCCAAGGCGTCGTCCACCCGGTGGTGGCCGACACGTCGAAAGCCCGGCGCGTCTATCCCGACATCGAGCCCATGTCCTATCCCGAAGCCGTGGCGCGCGCGCTGTCCATGATCGAGGCACACGCGGTCACCACCACGTGGAGCGGCGCCCTGGGATCGATGCCCGAGCACGAACTGACGACTGAGATGGGCCTCGTCCGTGAAACCCGCAGCACCTGGACAGCGGCGCCCCCCGAGGCCGTTTTCAAGGTCGTGTCCTCCATCGGCGGCGAGCGTGGCTGGCTTTTTTGGGATTGGGCGTGGGGCCTGCGTGGGCTGATGGACCGGTTGATCGGGGGACCCGGCCTGCGACGGGGACGGCGCCACCCTACAGAGCTGATGCCGGGAGACGCGGTGGACTTCTGGCGCGTTGAAACGGTGGACCCTCCCCACCTGCTCCGTCTCCGAGCGGAGATGAAACTCCCCGGCAAGGCATGGCTCCAGTGGGAGACCTTCTCCGAACGCGGTGGCACGCGGTTTGTGCAAACCGCCCTGTTCGCGCCGGTGGGTCTCACGGGAACCCTCTACTGGAACTCGCTCTACCCGATCCACAAGATCATGTTCTCGGGAATGGTGAAGGGCATCGCCCGCGCCGCGGAGTCTGACGAACTGTGAAAAGTTGGCTTCTGACCAGCAGCATGTGGCTGCCCCATCCGGTAGAGGAGCTCTTTCCCTTCTTCGCCGAGGCGCGAAATCTCGAGCAGATCACTCCACCCTGGCTGCGGTTTTCCGTGCTGACCCCGGAACCCATCACCATGGCTGTGGGCACGACCATCGACTATCGACTGCGTTGGCGCGGGCTGCCCCTGCGATGGCGTTCGGAGATCGCCGCATGGGAGCCACCCCGGTTCTTCGTCGATCGACAACTCAGAGGACCGTATCGGTCGTGGCACCACGAACACCATTTCACACCCTCGAACGGTGGGACCAATGTCAATGACCGGGTCCGCTATGCCGTTCCGTTTGGACGGCTGGTCCAACGCGTGGGTGTCGGTCGCGACGTGGAGTCTATCTTTGCGTTCAGGCAGCAACGCATGATGGAGATCTTCGGTGGGGATGCGGGGTTCGGGGAAATCGAAAATAGAGTTTTTTCTTGAAAAAACTTATGAATTGATCTTATTGATTCGATATTTTTCTGAAATATCTGATATTTTTCTAACGTTTTGCTTCCCGAGTTCTGACTTTTAACAACGTCGAATTGGGAGGCTCACCATGAAAACGTCGCTAGCACTCGGAATCCTGATCACCATCGCGGCGATGCCGGTTGTCGCCGGAAGCTGCGGTTCGTCCAAGGCGGTAGAGGCCAACATAGTCCAGACTGCAGATTCAGCCGGGTCGTTCACCACTCTGCTGGCGGCAGCCCAGGCGGCTGGTCTTGCCGAGACTCTCTCGGGCGCTGGACCCTACACCGTCTTCGCGCCCACCGACGAGGCTTTTGCCAAGTTGCCCGAAGGGACGGTCGCAAATCTATTGGACAACCCCGATCAGTTGCGTGAGATCCTGCTTTATCACATCGTCCCCGGCCGGGTCCCAGCTTCTGAAGTGATCGGCCTGGACAGCGCCACAACCGCTCAGGGCACAGACGTGACGTTCAGGGTCGCGGACTTCGGAGTGCTGGTCAACAACGCGCGCGTCACGACCCTGGACATCGAAGCGTCCAACGGCATCATTCACGTCATTGACACTGTGATTTTGCCCACCAGCTGAGTCATTCCCTCCTCCTTTTGTGTGGGTCAGCCCGCCGGATCGCCGGCGGGCTTTTTTGGTTCGGCCCCCAAAAATTGTCTTTGCAATCCCAGTCCGGCGCTTCGAACTGGAACACAATGAACGACTTCGTGTATCAAAAAGCTGCAGCACGGGGACCCAATGTCGCTTGAAGTTGGTATGAGAATTGCCAACAGGGAACGTGGGTATGATGAGCCAAAGCCACAGTGACCGTCGGAAACAGGGCCTCCCGGGACACTCCCCCCGGTATAACCGAGGTAACGGATGAAGATCCTGATGTACTCCGGCGACGAGGGCACGGCGGACCGAGTCCGCCGACTCCAGACCTTCGAATCCTCCGACATGGTTGCGTGCAGCGGTTTTTCCGAAGTCCTCGACACATTCAAGGGCGAAGAGCATCGGCTGGTCATCGTCGAGGCGGCGGACACCGAGTCCGAGGGGCTGTCGCTCTGCCGCAAGCTCCGGGCGCGGGCGTCCAAGGACCAGTGCGTCATCGTCATGCTCGCCCCAGATGACGACCCCGTTGTCCACCGGCTTTCGCTCCAAGCGGGCGCCGACGACGTGGTGGACGGTCGTGGCGACGACGATCAACTCGATATCCGAATGGCGTCGGCTCTGCGCCGAGCCCAACGGCTGGACAGGAATGCACGGGCGCAGAAGGCCACCCTCTCCATTCAACACGCCATGGACAAGATGCAGCTCGGGGTCACCATCACCGACCTCGAGGGGCGAATTCTCTACATCAACGACGCCGACGCTGCGTTGCACGGCTACACCCGCGAGGAACTTCTCGGCGAATCGGTACGGATCTACTCCCCCCAGGGCAATTGGACCCAGATCGATCCCTCGAACGCACGCAACATGAAGAGCTGGCGCCGGGAGTCGGTAAATGTTCGCAAGGACGGCACGCGATTCGCAGTCCAGCTCCTGTCCGACGTCGTGGTGGACACCGACGGCAAGCCCGTGGCGGTTGTCACCGTGTGCGAGGACATCACCGAACGCAAGCGCATGGAGGCCGAGTCCGGCAGCACACACGACGAGCTGACGTCACGCATCAAGGAGCGCACGACCGAGCTTCTCGAGGCCAACATCCGACTCCAGCACGAGATTCTCGAGCGGCGTAAGGTCGAGCGTCAGCTGCTGTACGAGGCCCTCCACGACAGTCTCACCGATCTCCCCAACAGGGCACTGTTCTTTGACCGCCTGTCACGGGTGATCGCAGGATCCGGCAGACACCCGGATCATCTCTTCGCCGTGCTCTACCTGGATCTGGATCAGTACAAGGTGGTCACCGAGAGCCTGGGCCACGATTCCGGGGACAGGTTACTCGTCCAGACCGCCCACCGCCTGCGCAATTCCGTGCGCCCCGAGGACACCATCGGCTGCGCCGGCGGCGACGAATTCCTGGTCCTGGTGGAGGACCTCAAGGACGCCAACGACGTGACCCGGGTCGCCCGGCGGATCCAGGAGTCCCTTGCCGCACCCATGGAAATCGCAGGCCAGACCATTTTCGTCACCGCCAGCATCGGCATCGCCCTATCATCGACCCGATACGAACGGCCTGAGGACATGATCCGCGACGCCCAGATCGCCATGTTCAGGGCCCAGGCGGGCAGTGGCGGTGGCCACGTCATTTTCGATCGCGAAATGCACGATCTGGCGCTGTCGCGTATGAAGCTCGAAATGGACCTCCGACAGGCGCTCGATCGCGAGGAGTTCAACGTCCACTATCAGCCCATCGTGGCTCTCGCCAACGGCCACGTCGAAGGATTCGAGGCCCTGGCCCGGTGGTCTTCCGATGGCTCTCCGGTGCCTCCCTACGAGTTCATACCGCTGGCCGAAGAGATCGGCACCATCTTCGACCTCGAGGAGCAGATTCTTCGACGCGTGTGTCTCGACATCAAACGGTGGCGGGCCGAATACGGCGAGGGCGCACCGTACGTGAGCGTCAACCTCTCGGGCAAGGAGCTCTCGAACCCCAAGTTCCCGGACCACGTGCGGCGAATTCTCGCCGAAAACGAGGTCGATCCGGTGTGGTTGCGGTTCGAGGTCACGGAGAGCTCCATCGCCGAGAATCCGGAAGTGGCCGCGGAGGTGCTCTCCGACTTGAAGAACCTCGGAGTCCGGGTCTACATCGACGACTTCGGCACCGGCTACTCGTCGCTGAGTACTCTCCACTCCTTCCCCATCGATACCCTGAAGATCGACCAGAGTTTTATCAGTGGGGACAGTCAGAAGGCTGGCGGGTGGGAGATCGTCCGGATCATCATCGGTCTGGCCAGCGCGCTCGGACTCGAGGTCATCGCGGAGGGTATCGAGACCTCCGAGCAGCTCGATGCCATTCGGGATTTGGGTTGCCAATACGGCCAGGGTTACCTTTTCTCCCGCCCGATGCCCTGCACCGAGGCGGAGGAGTTTCTCATCAAGGACAAGGACAGATTCGAGGTCGCCTGAGGTCCCCCGCCCCATCGAAGAACAAAGAACGAAAACCCCCACCCAATTCAGGGAGGTGAACCGGCCGGCTAGACTCTCGGTTCCTTGATCTTCGTTCTTTGATTTTCGTTCTTCCAGCTCCATTCCTGCCAGGGCTTGAGGCCGAAGAGGGCCTCACCCATGAACATCCCGGCCTCCATCCCAACCAACATGCCTATCAACATGCCGACGTGGTGACCCAGGGTGGGGGCGCCGGTGAGGCGTCCAAAGGCGGGGCCGAGCCAGCGCCCAAACCAGATCATGCCCACAACCATGGCGGCGTTGCCGATGAGGTGGGTCGACACCCAGCGTTTGAAGTCCGAACGGGCCAACTCGGCACACCGGGTCCAGGCCAGCGAGGCCGGAATGGCGGCCAGCAGCATGAGCCCGGTCATCCAGGTCAAGACCGCCGACCACGCCGATTTGGAAACCTCGGAACCGTGTCCGCAGTGCATCGCGCCACCGGCGGCCATCTGGAGCCGCTGATCCACGGCCATACCGACCAACATTCCAAGACCGCCAACGGCCAGCATGACCAGCAGCATGTCGACGCGATGGTTGAGTCCCATGCGAACCCGCCACGTAACGCCCACGGCAGCGGCCAGCGCAACTGCAACCACCATGACCTGTACCGCGGGCCGGAGACCAAGCCCATCCATCCACACCAAACCCACAGCCTGGGCCACGACCGAAACGGCAAGAACCCAAGCCACGACAGCATCTCTGGTCGATCCGGTCACGCTGTCATCTCCCCCATCGGCTGACGGGCCGCAACCGCGCTCCCCGCTCGAACCCGGGCCCGCGCCTCCGCTTCGGCCTGGTCCTGCTGGAGCCCTCCGGTGGCACGCCAGGTCACCACCACGCTCGAACAGGTCATGAGCAGCGCCGCAGCCACGGGATGCAGCATTCCGGCCATGGCCAAGGCGATCCCTACCGTGTTGTAGCCCGCCGCGAGGATCAAGTTGCTGCGGATCGTTCTCACCGTGGATCTACTGAGTTCGAGGGCCCACGGGATGGATCGAAGATCTTCACCGTGCCAGACGACGTCGGCCACCTCCGAAGCCAGGTCGGAACCTGCGGCGACGGCGATGCTGACGTCGGCCGCGGCCATGGCCGCGGCGTCGTTGAGTCCGTCGCCCACGAACAGGACCCGGATCCCGTCGGCCCGCCAGGCCTCCACCCGCGCCAGCTTCTGTTCTGGCCCCAGCCCGGCCGCCACTTCATCCACACCGGTGTGGCGGGCCCGCCCTTCCGAGTCTCCGGTGAGCACCGCCGTGAACAACCCCTCCCGTCGCAGCGCATCTAAAGCCTCGGGCCAACTCGAGCGCAGACTCTCGTCCACACGAGCAGCGGCCACAACCCGGCCGTCAACGATCACCGCAATCTCGCGCGCCGCCGGCGCAGGCTCGAGCCGCGCTCTGAGCAGGGACCACCGGCGGTCATCCTCCAACTCCAAACGCTCGGCCGCACCGATGACGACCGTCGCAACCGGTCGCTGGCTTCGACTCCGGTGCACGAGGGCCCGTACTCCGGTCCCCGGCAGCGGCTCAAGTTCGGTCACGATCCAGTCCTTGGCGCTGGCGGGCGCGAGACCCATGAACGCCGCCGACACCGGGTGACGGCTGACGCGCTGCACCGACTCGAGAATCGACAACAGGTCTTCCCGGCTGAGGTCTTTGGGAGGGGCAAGAACCAGATCCACGAGTCGCGTCCGGGGCTCGGTGAGGGTGCCGGTTTTGTCGAAGACCACCGCCCTGACCTGCGAGAGAACTTCCACCGCATCGCCGCTCACCACCACCAAACCCCGGCTCGCCAGCCGCGCCACCGCCACCCACAGGGCAAGAGGCGTCGCCAGGCCGAGGGCGCACGGACAGGCCACCAGGAGAACGGCCATGGCGTTGAACAGACCGGCCTCCCATCCCTTCAGCACGGTCCAGCCGACGAGGGTGAGGCCGGCCATCACCAGAACCAAAGGCAGGAAGCGTGCCACAAGGCGATCGGCCTGTGCCTGCAGGGTCGACGGCACCGATCGGGCTGCATCCACCGCGCTCAAGATTCGGTCGATCCTCCGTTCATGGCCTTCGGACGTCGTCCGAACGGTCAGGGCGGCGTCCACGCAGTGGGTCCCGGCCCACACCGGGTCGCCGGGGCGTTTCACCGTCACGAAGGGCTCGCCGGTGAGCTCGGCTTCACGCACGAAGGCGTCCCCCAGCTCCACGACCCCATCGGCGGGCACCAGCTGACCCGGCGACACCACGATACGGCTTCCCACCGGTAGGTCGGACACCGGCGCTTCATACAGCCGACCCTCCTCGTCCAACACCAGCGCTTGTCCGAGTTCAGGCGCCCAATCCACGGCAGCTCGCAGGGCACGCTGCTGCACCTGGCCGGTGAGCTGTTGCCCGAAGACGTAGACCACCAACATGATGGTGACGATCTCGAAGTAGCTGTCGCCGGTGCCGGTGATCGCCGCGGTCAGCGAACCCACCATTGCCCCCACGATGCCGGAGACAAACATGGCCTCGATCGTGATTTTTCGCTCAGAGGCCGCCCGAGCGGCGTTCTTCAGCAGCGGCCACCCCAGGATCGCCAGACTCAGTGCGGCCAGCGCGAACAGGGCAACGTGGACCGTGCGTTGTTCCGCCGGGGTCGCTTCGGAGGTGTTGATGGCCAGGCTGAGCGTCATGCTGTTGGCGGCGATCAGCAGACCCGCTCCCACCCGCCACCAGGCCGCCAGGTTGAACTCTCGGGGGCCACAATCACAAACGGCCCCGGTAGGTTCGGGTGCGCGGGTCACCTCTGGCGAGTCCCAACTCGAGGGTCTGAGCGTCATTGATCGGTGGCGGACTCGAGATCAACAGACTGCTCCGGCGGCCCGGGACGTTCGACATCCGACGTTGGACTTTCGACCGTCATATCATCGGGATCCGGCTCGATCACCGGTGGGACGAAGGCGGCCTCAAACATCTCGAGTTCGGCGATCTTCCACGGCGACGTGCGGTCTGCGGTCTGTGCGCGAACCACTGCAACGAAAGACGGTTCGATGGCAGTGGCCTGGTTCCCCCAGGATCCTCTGACAAAGGTCAATACCGCCGCCAGTTGCTCGTCGGTGAGGTGGCTCCACTTGGGCATCACCTGGTTGTAGGTCTGGCCCAGCACCTCCACCGGGCCTTCCAAACCGTGCAACACCAGTGCGGTCATGGCAACGGGCCTCTCCTGCACCCATTCCGAACCGTCGAGTGGCGGGTAATTCCCGGCGACACCTCTGCCGTCCCGTTGGTGGCAGCTCATGCAGTTGTTGTAGACCCTTTGACCCAGGACCATGGGGTCAAGACGAGGAACCTCGGCCGCCTCACCGCTCGCACCTCCCCCGCTCTGCCAACCAGACTCGTCATAGATACCGGGCTGAAAACCGCCGCTGTACATGCCCAGGTACCAGCCGGCAATCCCCATGATGGCGAGGCACAGGAACACGAGCCACGTGGGTGGCGGTTCGAAACCATCGCGCGGCTCGTCCATCTCACGGTAAATGGGTTCGTGCAGATCCACCACCGGTGTGCCCTCGGTCGGCCTATTGTCCGCCTCGCCACCGCGGCCACGGATCTCTTCGCCGTCGCTCATGGCGCCACCTCCGGCACCGCATAAGAGGCATTGAGGCTCTTGAGGTATGCCACCAAAGCCTTGGCTTCGCCGGTGGGGATGACCACTGTATCCGGGTCCTGCCGGTCGGGCGGGAACTGGAGGGCGTCGTAGGGCACCTCGACCTTCAGCGGCAGGCGATCAAAGAGGAACCCGAATGGGGGCATGGTGGACCCTGGAGAGGTGATCTGCGGATCGTAGAGGTGGAGCACGTGCCAGTTGTCGCTCGGCTGTCGCACACCGATGTTGGTGAGGTCGGGCCCGGTCCGCATGGTTCCCAACAGAGGCGGTTGATCGAAGATGTGGTCGCGGGCGACGGTCCTCCGGGAACCCCATCCGCGATCGATGTCGGCGCCAAAACCCGGCGGCCGAACCTGCTGGCTGTGGCAATACATGCAGCCCAGACCCTTGTACACCGAGCGCCCTTCAGCCACCAACCCGGTGGGTTCGACCGGATGGGCCCGTCCCTCCACATCCACCACCTGCTCGAGGCCGCCCAGTTGGCGTTCCGGGATCGTCACGAGGCCTGCGAAGGACAGCAGCACCGTGGCAACCACGCCCACGTAGAGGAACACGGCCCGGTTCATACCGCACTTCCCCTCTCCACACCTTCGGGCTGGGCGAAGAGCGTTGGGCCCTTCAGCTCGGCACCGCGAATGGTGAATAACTTCCAACAGCTGACTGCGAAAACGATGTGACCAATGGTCATCAACAGCCCGGCCAAGGTCCGCGACCACAGGAATGGCACCGTGTAGGCCACCACATCCATGAACGGCAGGTCGGGATTATCGAGCATCAGCCCCTGAAAGAACCCGCCCCACGACAGACCGACCCAGTACAGGACGATGCCCGTCGCAACGGACCAGAAGTGGATCTTGATGAGAGCCGCCGACGGCCATTCGCGGGCGGTCAAGCGGGGGGCGATGTAATAGATGGACCCGAACATGATCATGGTGAAGAATGAGTAGACTCCGAGGTGGGCATGAGCCACGGTGTAGTGGGTGAAATGGGTGATCTCGTTGACTCCGCGGAGAGCCTGGAGGGAACCCTGAAAGCTGACGACGGTGTAGCTCATGGCGCCGAAAACCACAAAACGCAGGGTCGGACTGATCCGAAGCCGATCGAAGAAGCCGAGCATTGTGAGGTGGTGGTTGATGGCCACCGTCGTGACCGGAATGAACATCATGATGCTGCCCACGATGCCCACGGTGACCAACCAGGCCGGGATCGGGCCACCCACCAGATGGTGGGTGCCGGCCCAGTTGTAGAACAGGGCAAGGGTCCAGAAACCCAGCAATGACAGGTAGTAGCTGTGGATCGGCCTGCCCAGCACCTTGGGGAGGAGGTAGTAGACGGCCGCCAGCCCTATGGGTGTGAACCAGAGGCCGAGGACGTTGTGGGCAAACCACCAGTTGGCCGAGGCCTGCACCACACCGGTGGCGAGGCCACCGTGGATCAGCGCATTGGCCAACACGTAGAGGAAAGGAAACCACAACACCGCACCGAACAGGTACCACTGAGATACGTAGATGTGGCTTGCACGCCTCCCGGAGAACATCAACAACGAAGAAGCC
Source organism: uncultured Holophagae bacterium (assembly GCA_963797055.1). Lineage (GTDB taxonomy): Bacteria > Acidobacteriota > Thermoanaerobaculia > Thermoanaerobaculales > Sulfomarinibacteraceae > FEB-10. The sequence continues at coordinate 666,820 of CAWCOD010000006.1, read as the reverse complement.
ATGATGATGACGAAGACACCGGCGAAGAGAAAGGACCACGTCTCGGGGAACTCGAGCCACTCCACGCTGGTGCCGTACCCCTGGAGAATGGCCAGAGAACCTCCTGCGACCCCCAGATTCCACAGCGCGCAGCCCACGACGAGCGGAAGCTGGAGCGGGAGCTTGACCCGGCACAGTCTGGCCTCCAGCCACAACATGACGCCCACGCCGGCCATGGAACCCCAGCCGTAGATCACCGTGTTGAGGTGGGCGGGCCGGACCCGGCCGAAGGTCAACCAGTCGGCCCCGGCCAGAAAACCGGGACTGTGCATCTTCACCGAGGCGAGCAACGCCAGCAGCGAACCCGCCAGAAGCCAGAACACGGCACTGGCAAAAAACACCACAACCGGGTACTGGCAGCTCTGGTCCACAGCCGACCGCCACGCCGCCTGATCTTCGCCGACACCGTACGCGCGATCCTGCCTCGGCGTTCCCATTACGCCCCTCCTCGCCCCTTCGGACCACCCGCCGGTCCGGGAAACTTGTCGGTCATTTCTCCCACGGGCTCGTCGTCGTCGAAGATGCTGGTGGCCCCTGCACCGAAGTGTCGCATTTGTCCGTTGCGCACCGCCCACACGAGGCCGTAGACGGCGGTCAGTCCGCACAGGGCGGCGAATCCCCAGATAACGATGTACATCAGGGACATCTTCAACGCTCCGTTGTTCGTGCGCCGGCGGGAGCCCGAGCCTGGCATATTTATACCACTGCCGCGAAAGTTCAGAGCTTGTTTGTATTCTTTCTCAAATCAGCAATCAATATTGATTGCGACGACCCGACCCTGCCAATCACATCGGATAAGGCATTTCAACGTCAGTTGTTCTGTTATCCTTATGCGCTGCGCACAGCCCAGGAGGATTTTCATGGCCGTATCCCTCGATTCAACCCATCGTCAGCAGCTGCTGGACAGGTTTCTCCGTTACGTCAAAGTGGACACCCGCTCCGACGACAACTCCACGTCGAGCCCGTCCACCGAGAAGCAGAAGGACCTCTCGCGGATCCTCGTCTCCGAGCTTGAGTCCCTCGGCTGCGACGATGCCGAGATGAACGAGGTCGGTTACGTCTTCGCCACCGTCCCCGGCAATCTGCCCGCCGATCATCCGGCCCTTGGCAAGGTCCCCACCATTGGTTTGATTGCCCACGTGGACACCTACTTCGGCACCTCCGGCAGGGACGTCAAACCGCAGATCATCGCATCGTACGACGGCTCGGACATCACGCTCGGGCCGGATCAGGTCCTCAAGGTGCAGGACAATCCAAACCTCGGCCTCTGCGTCGGTCATACGCTGATCCACACCGACGGCACCACCCTGCTCGGGGCCGATGACAAGGCCGGCGTGGCCGAAATCATGACCGTCGTGGCATGGCTCGCCGACAACCCCGGCTTCCTTCACGGGCCGATCCGGATCGCCTTCACGACCGACGAGGAGGTGGGTCGGGGCACCGAACATTTCGACGTGGAGGCCTTTGGCGCCGACTACGCCTATACCCTCGACGGCTCGGACCTTGGCGAGATCGAGGACGAGACCTTCTGCGCAGACACAGCCGTCGTCACCGTCAAGGGTCACGACGTCCACCCCGGATATGCCAAGGACAAGCTGATCAATGCCCTTCGCGTGACGGCCGCCATCATTCAGGGCATCGACACCAGCCATCTCCCCGAGACCACCGAGGGCCGCGAGCCCTATCTCCACCCCTACATCATGTCCGGAGACGTCACCAAGGCGGAACTCAAAGTCCTGGTGCGGGCCTTTGCGGTGGAAGAACTCGAGGAGCGCGCGCAACATCTGCGCGACGTCGCCGCTGCGGTTGGGGGTGATTTCCCCGGCGCGGAGATCACCATTGCAATCCAGGAGTCCTACCGCAACATGGCCTACAAGATTCGCGAGGACTCCAAAGTCCTTGACTATGCCCTCGAAGCGGTGGAGCGGATCGGTGTGACCCCCAAAAGGCAGGCCATCCGCGGTGGTACCGACGGTGCCCGGTTGTCGTTCATGGGGCTGTTGACCCCCAACGTCTGGGCCGGCGGCCAGAACTTCCACTCGGTCCGCGAGTGGGTCTCCCTCGAGTGGATGGCCCGCGCCGTGGACGCGACGCTGGAGATCCTCACCGTGTGGGTGGAGCACTCCGAATCATAGCCACCCTCCGCGATTGCAGATTGCAAATTGCAGATGAAGATTGCAGATTGCAGACGTGAGATCAAAAACCTCCGGTCTCTCATCCGTAATTTGTAATCTGTAATCTGGAATCCGACGTCAGTCTTCGTAGCCCGGCAGGGCCGGCCAAAGGTCGGTGGCCTCCCGTGTCCACAGCGCCACATCGGGCAGAGTGGAGGGATCGCGCGGGGCAAACCAGACGCGGTAGCGGTCGAAGTCGGTGAAGTTCATGGGACGGCTGATGTGGTCGTTTCTGATCCACACCGCGAGATTGTCGAACCGGGCGACGTACTGTTCGACGACCTCGGGTGCCCGGTGGCCCTCGGACAGCCTCAGTCCGGCCGCTTCGCCACGTTCCCCGGCCAGTCGAATCTCGAGTGTGCTGAGGATCCGACCGTCGGCGTCGAGAACGGTCAGGTCGTAGGTCGGATCGAGCATGATCCATCGGTGTTCATCGGCGAGCCAGGCCTCGACCACTTCGTGCCCCTCGATGGTCACCTGTCGCGCGGGGGCGCCAAAACTCTGGATCGCCTGCACCAGCACCACACAGTACTGGGCGCAAAATCCACCTGTGAACCCGGCCCGGATGTCGCCCAGGATGATCCGGGCGTCGGGTGGCGGATAGGGACTGGGAATCCCCTGTTCCCACTGGCGGGCGGTCCACCGTGCCAACCGCAGCCAGGCCTCGGCCTCCGTCGCCGAACCCGCCACCACCCCATCAAGCTCCTCGCCTTGGCGGAGGTCGCTCAACGCCGACGCCGGATCGTAGGTGAAACGGAATCGGGTCTGATGATCCACGGTGTCGGGCGGCACGAAGAGCGGAACCCGGACCGGCGGCTCCGTCGCCTCGTACGGCGACGGCTGTGCTCCGCCGGATCCAATGAGCCGCGAGAGATTGATGCCGCCAAGCCCGACCACCGCAGCCGCGACGGCAATCACAACCAGCAGACGAAGAACGGGGGGCTTCACCATCGAGATCTCACCCTTGGATTATCACACGCCACAGCGACGAAAATCACCAGTGTCCAGGGTGCGTTGTTTCGCGGCCACGCTCGACCTCGACGGAGTCACGCCCCCAAGAGGGCCAGCCGCTCCTGCATCGAGTTGGCCGTCTTCATGTCTCCACCGTGGGCTGCCGCCGCGACTCCCGCCGTATAGCAGTCGTGCGCCCTCCGGGTCTCTCCCAACTCCTCGAGAGCCCGGCCGAGGGAAAGATAGGCAGCCGAATAGTCGGGGTCCACCGACAAGGCCCGTTCGAGGTGCTCCACCGCGTCGGTCAAGCGACCGCTCTCCAAACGCAGCTGCCCGAGGCCGAAGTTGGCCAGGGCGTCCTCCGGATCGATCTCCAGAACCTGAAGGAACATGTTTTCGCGACGGTTCCGGTCGGTTTCCACCTCGTCGCGACGCCGGCGGGCGGCGGCGGCATCTTCACTCTCGCGACGACGCATCTTTGTCCCCTTGACGGCCGCTTCCCTGGCCTCGCGCTCGGCGTCCTCGATGCGCCCCAGCTGGTTGTAGTAGACCGACTTGTTGGTGTGGGCCATCACCGAATCGGGTGCCACAGTCAACAGCCGATCCATGAGCGCGATGGCCTCCTCGTACCGCCCGTGTCTCCCCAAAATCACCCCAAGTGACTCATAGGCGTCGGCCGCCTGCGGACAGATTGCGATGGCCCGTTCCAGCAACTCCACCGCTTCAGATTCCTCATCGGCGGAAAACAGCTCCACCGCCCGGAGGTACAGGGTGTCGGCCATCTCATCGGTGGACGGTGTCTTGAGCAACGGCGGGGACAGAACACGGCCCCGGACTCGAGAGCCGCCGGCACAGAGGATTTCAATCTCGCGACCGTCCACCCGCAGGTCGCGCCACAGCGATACCAGGAGGTAGTCAACACCCTCCCAACGAGCCCACGATCGCACCACCCCCGCCTTGGCTCGCTCGGCCACCGCAATGGTGGTGTCGATGAGCGACCGCAAATCGTCTCCACCGGTCTGAACCGCGATCAACATCGGCGCGAGGGCGGCCCCGCGACGACTGGCCACCTTGGCCACGGTTTCCTGCCCGAGATAACAACCCTTGTGGAATGACACGGCGCTGTCCACAAGGGTGGTCTCGTTGACGAGCATTCCCGGCGAAACCTCCACGCCCCACGCCGGCAGGCCGCTGAGGACGCGTCGCGCCTCGACGTCTTCGTCCGGGATCATCGGCCATGTGTGATCCGGGCCGTCCCACTCAACCCGGCCGATGGTGCCGTAGCCCTGGATGGGCATGCCATTTGCGGCGGGGACTCCGCCGGACGATGCGACAGCCGCCGGTCCGAGAATCAGCCTCATCGGTCCGGTCTCCACAACGCCAAGAGTCACGTCATCCGCCACCAGGTGCTCCGAGAGGCCCTCGACGGTTGCGGCTACGGCCTCGGTCGGCGCCAACAAACGGATCTCTTCTTCATGCTTGTGCAGGAAGAACATGGATCTCACCCTGCCGGATCGATGGAGAAGGGCGGACAACTGGCTGCAGCCCACCGGCAGTGAACGAACATCGGACGTCACCTGACTCTGGAGATATCGTTCACGGTCACGGCCGACGACGGCCACCAGAGACCAGCCGTCGAATGGCGCCTGAACCGCCTCGAAGCGGATAGCCTCAGACGCTGAACGACTCGCCACAGCCACAGGTGTTGGTGGCGTTGGGGTTCACGAACACAAACCCCTTGCCCTTCAGTCCATCCTGAAAATCGAGGGTCACGCCCTTGAGATAGATCGACGACTTGGGATCGAGCAATACTCTGAAACCGTCGTAGTCAAAAACGTTGTCATTGTCGCGCTCGCTGTCGAACTCCATTTCGTACGACAGCCCTGAGCAGCCGCCCCCGATGACGCAAAGACGCAGACCGGTGGCCGCATCCGGCTCCTCGCGGGCGAAGATCTGCAGGATCTCCTGCTGGGCGCGGTCGGTGACCTCCACCAGGGCCCGGGTCGCCTCGGTCATTGCAGTCCCTCCACCATCCGAGCCAGCTCGCCGCTGGCGAAGAGTTCGGCCACGATGTCGTTGCCACCAATCAGCTCACCCTTGAGGTAGACCTGAGGGAAGGTGGGCCACTGGCCGTGGACCTTCGCCGCGGAACGAACAGCCTCGTCAGCGAGAACGTCGAACGTACCGTAGGGCACCGCCAGACTCTCCAGCATGGCGACCGTGTTGGCCGAGAAGCCGCACATGGGCTGCTGCGGATTGCCTTTCATGAATACAAAGATGTCCGACGACTCCACCAGCCTGGCCACCCGTTCCGCAGCCGGCAGGGACGTGTCATCCACCACCACATCCGATCCCGCGGCCGCGACCACCGCGTCCGGCTGAGCAATGTGAAATGGGCTTTTCGTGCGTTCACCCATAATTTACCTCCTTGAGAGCGCCCCCCGGCAGCCCGGGACGACGAGAGTGCGGGACCGTCACCCGTTGGGTCTGACGGCCGCCTATCCAGAGAAACCTGAGACAACGACTCAATATTTCGACCCCTGAGCATCCATATTGGGACGCCGCCAAATGCCCTTGCACGGGCGGTCCCACCCCCGTACTCTTAGCCCGCACTTCTCACCGGGTTTCGTCACGAGGGCGGCGAAGGGTGGTCAGATGTTGGGTTTTTCGCGGATCGGGCGACGCAGGCGTAGTCGCACTACGTTGAGGAGCACGATTCGCGAAAAGCACGACAGATGGCCACGATTCGCCGCCTGCAGCAGACACTCGGTGAGAAGTGCGGGTTAAACGCAACCCCTCATGGGAACACACGGGAGACCGAATGACCGATTACGACGAGGCCTACAGGAATACCATCGCGTTCTTTGGCGAATCCCCGGACCCATTGATCGATGACTTCATCCAGATCCTCGACCCCGGTCTCCGTGTCTTGGATGTGGGATGCGGCCAGGGTCGCAACGCCCTCCACCTGGCACGCCAGGGCTTCGGCGTCACCGCCATCGACCCTTCACCGGTGGCCATCGAGCAGGTCGAGCACAGCGCATCGGATGGCGGCCTCGAAGTGGATGCCCGGGTCGGGAGTTTTGGGAAGGTCGATCTCGAGGACATTAAATTCGGAGCCGTGATGGTCTTCGGGCTGATCCCGGATCTACCGGGGGAACGGACCGGACCCCTGATTGAATGGGCTCGCGCCCACGTCGCGCCCCGGGGTACGTTGTGGCTGACCGGATTCACCACGGAAGACCCTGCTTGCGAAGACTGTCGGCAGAACTGGCGGCCGCTCTCCCACAACAGCTTTGTCGGACCCGACGGCACGGTTCGAACCTATCTCGAGCCGGGAGAAATACATGACCTCGTTCCGGATCTCGAAATGGTCCACCACTGGGAAGGGCTCGGACCTCGCCATCGACACGGCCACGGCCCCATGGAACGTCACGGCCGTTTCGAAGCCATTTTCCGCCTACCCTAGATCCCTTATCACCGGCACGGTCGGAAGAGCCGGTGACGGTAACGACAACCGGCTCGGGCTCAGGAAAATCAGCGGTGCGATGGATCCGGCATCCGGTTTCCGGCATCCGGAAGGGCGGGGGTCCTCCCTGCCCCTGGCCCTGCCTCCTACTGCCTGGTGACCCCACCCCGATACATATCGTTGATCACCGCGGCGAAGACATCCTGGATCACCCGGCGTTTCACCTTGAGCGTCGGCGTGAGGTGGCCGTCCTCCAGAGTCAGGGCAACCGGCACGAGCCGGAACTTCTTGATCTGTTCGAAACGAGCCAACCCCGCGTTGGTGCCGTTGACGATTTCTCCGTACAGATCGCGCGTCAGGCGGTGCGACACCAGTTCCTCGAAATCGGCATAGACGATCTTGTTCTCGGAGGCCCACCGCTCGAGTTCGTCGAAGTCCGGCGACACCAGGGCGGTGACATAGGGTTGTTCGTCTCCAATGAGGACCACGTTGCCAACGAACGGAGAGGAAGTGAGGAGGCGTTCGATGGGCCGCGGCGACACATTCTTGCCGCCGGCGGTCACGAGGAGGTCCTTCTTGCGATCGACAATCAAGAGGTAGCCGCCATCGTCGACCTCCGCGATGTCTCCGGTATGGAAGAACCCATCTTCGTCCAACACCTCGGCGGTTTCCTCGGGTTTGTTCCAGTAGCCCTTCATGACACTCGGGCCCCGCACCAGTAGCTCGCCGTCCGGTCCCAGCGCGATTTCCACATTGTCCAGCGGACGGCCGGCTGAGCCGATCCGCAGGGTCCCAGGCTCCAGCCCGTTGAGGCTCACCACCGGCGAAGTCTCGGTCAGCCCGTAGCCCTCGGCCAGCCAGATACCGATGGCGTGGAAGAACTCCACGACGTGGAGCGGGGCTTCCGCACCTCCCGTGATACAAAATCGAATACGCCCTCCCAGTCCGGCCCGGATCTTCGACAGCATCAACCGTTCGGCCAGATCGAGACGAGAAGCCAGCAGGCCGTCCACGGGTTTCCCGGCCAGACGTTTGATCGCCGCCTCTCGACCCACATCGATCGCCCACCGGAACAGCGTCCGGCCCATGGCCGGTTCCTCGGCCGCCCTGTCGAAGATGGCTTGTTGCATCTTTTCATAAAACCGGGGGACGCCGGCGAAAACGGTGGGCCGGATCGCGGGCAGCAACTCCCCGACGTCGTAGACCGAGCAATAGGCCTTTGAGGTCGCGGCCAACATGTAGCTGTAGCCCGCCATGCGCTCCAACACGTGACAGAGAGGCAGGAACTCCAGCGCGAGATCGTCGCGCCGCATGGGAGCTCGCTTCGCCGTTTCCAGAACGTTGGCCACCAGGTTGCGATGGCTGAGCATCACGCCCTTGGGATCACCGGTCGTGCCCGAAGTGTAAATGATGGTCATCAATCGGTCGTCATCCACACACGAAGCGCGATCCCAGAATCGCGCGCTCGCACCGCCCCGAACAACCGTCATCAGGTCGTTGAGGGCGAAAACACCGTCTTCCCGCGGACCTTCCATCTGGATCAGATGATCGAGGGTGGGACACCGGTCGCGGATTTCGAGGAACTTGGCCATCTGATCGGCGTCCTCGGCAACGGCGACCTTTGCTCCGGAGTCGTTCACCTGGTACGCGATCTGGTCCGGCGCGAGCGTGCTGTATATCGGTACGTCCACCGCCCCCACATCCAGGGCGGCCAGATCCACGATGTGCCACTCGGGACGATCTTCCGACAACAGCATCACCCGGTCGCCGGCCTCCACGCCGATCTCCCCAAAGCTGTCCGCGAGAGAGCTCGTCTTCGAAAAGAACCCGCTTGTGGACAGGGTTCTCCGACCATTCGGTGTCCAGTGGGTGTAGTGCCGGGACCGCGGGGTTTCCACGTCGTGGCGGTACAGATCGAGGACGGTCCGATCGACCATGTGGCGTCTCCTTGCGTCTACGCCGGAGCGTATCACAGCGACCGTCGAGAGTGGACCTGGCGGCGGGCTCCGCGATCCGAGTAGGATAGGCGGGGATGCGAACCGTGAATCTCTTCGACCGACTCGAACATCGCCAACTCATTGTCGTCACCGGCAAGGGCGGTGTGGGGAAAAGCACCCTCACCGCGGTCATCGGCCGTCAGTTGGCCGCTCGCGGACGCTCCACTCTGATGGTGGAGGTGGATCCCCGCGAGAGCCTCCACCACCTCCTCGACGTGCCCCCCTCCGGCGGCGAAGTGGTGGAGGTGGCGCCCAGACTCTCACTGCAGCACATCGAGCCCCGTCGTCTTCTCGACGACCTCGTCCGCGAAAAACTCAAGGTCGGCCCCCTCGTGCGCAGGGTGCTGTCGAGCCCCGTTCACCAGCACTTCACCGAGGGTGCGCCGGGGCTCAAGGAGACCGCCGTATTCGGGCGGATCCTCCGTCTGCTTCAGGGCCATGTCCCGCGGGGAGTCCGCCAACCGGACCTGGTGGTATTGGACGCGCCGGCAACCGGTCATGGGATGTCCTGGCTGATGGCGCCCCGACTGATCTCCGAGGTCATCCAGACCGGGCCGGTGGGCCAAATGGCGTCGGAGATCGCCACCCTGATGTCCTCTGATGATCTCTTCGGCGTCGTGGCCGTGACCATCGCGGAGGAAATGCCCGTACAGGAGACTCTGGAACTGATCCACGGGCTCAACGAACATCTCAATCGAGCTCCCGATGCGGTGGCGGTCAACGCGCTCTACCCCGACCTGATCGGACAGGAGGAAAGCGGCGACCCGGCGAGCTCCATGTGGATCCACCGTCGGACCATCAACGACCGCGAACTGACCAGACTCAGGGATGAGTGGACGGGTGCGATTCTGGAGCTTCCGCTGCTCCCGCTGGACCCGGGACCGCAGCTGATCGGCGCGTTGGCACACCACGCCGAAACTGGTGGGGTTCCCCGATGAGCGATCCGCGCCGGCAGAAGCTCGTGATCGTGGTTGGTTCCGGCGGCGTGGGCAAGACGACCCTGGCTGCGGCCTTCGGACTGGAAGCGGCCCGATCGGGCCGCAAGGCCCTCGTGATGACCTTCGACCCCTCCCTCAGGCTTAAGGACGCCCTCGGTGTCGATCGGGTCGCGGCGGAGGAGGAAACCGAGGTCGCCACGGGAACCGCCGGGTCGCTCCATGCCAGCCTGCTCGACGCGCGCACGACCTTCGACCGACTCATCGAGAGGTACGCCCCGGACCCGGAATCACGCCGGCGGATTCTCGAGAATCGGTTCTACGACCATCTCTCCGGAAATCTCGCCGGCGTGCTCGAGTACATGGCCTCCGAGAGGCTCTTCGAAGTGGCCAACTCGGAGAACTACGAACGGATCATTCTGGACACACCTCCGACCCGGCAGGCTCTCGACTTCCTGGGGGCGCCGGACAGGATCGTGAGTTTCCTCGACTCCGGCGCCCTCCGCATCGCCCTCAAGCCGTGGTTCGATCCGAGCGGCAAGCTCAAGGCGACCTCCAAGCTCGGAGTCATCGGCCGCAACGTAGAAGGGTTCTTCGACCGCATGGTGGGACTGGAGCTGCTGCGCGACATGGCTGAGTTCTTCCAGGCTTTCGGCCCGCTCTACGACGGCTTTCGCGAACGGGCCCTCGACGTTCAACGCCTGCTGCGGTCGTCAGAGACCATGTTCGTCCTGGTCAGCGGACCCGGTCGCCAACGGATCGCAGACACCCTGTTCTTCGCCCGAAGGCTGTCGGAGGCCGGGTACCATCTCGGACCGGTGATCACCAACCGAATCCACCCCTATTTCGACGACGCCGTATCCCGCAACGCCACGGTGGAGGGAGCCGTGCGCGACGGACGGCAATTACTCGCTTGGCTCGGTCAGAGGGACCGCCAGGGAGTGGATGAGCTGCGGTCGCTCCTGGGCGACAGCCACCCTCTGGTGGGGCTGCCCCTGCTCCCCGACGAGCCCAACAACCTGGACTCCCTGGGCGAGCTCGGGAGAATGGTGTCCCGCCGACTGGACGAGGCTCTCGCCTGACCGAACACCACCGACCGGAAGCGCGAACGTCAGCTCCCCGCCACTCTGCCCGCCCTGGGCCGCACCCGACCCGCCAAAACGGGTGATGATCCGCACTCTCGATCCGGGGGTTGCACGATAGACTGTTCAGTATGAAGACGTTGCACACGATCTATTCGGCCGTCGGCGTGGCTCTCGTGATCCTCAGTCTGGGCTGGGCATCCGTGGGATACACGGCGGAGCTGACGCTGATGAACGACAGCTTCTCGGGCAGTGGTTCGGTGTTTTGTGTTTCGGGTCAGAGCTTTGCCGAAGGTGAAATCGCGGCCGCGAGATTCACCGCCGATGCGAGCAGCTACCCGTTCCAGATCCTCCGAGTCCAGGTGCTCGCCTGCCCGTCGGGGACCCAGGCCGACCTGGTGCTCAAAATCTGGGAGGACGACGGCGTTTCGGACGAACCCGGTGACCTCCTCTACGAGGATTTCTTTACCCTGCTCGGCTCCGACAACGCTCTGAACGAACTCGATATCAGTTTTCAGGACATCAATGTGCAATCGGGCAGCATTCGGGTGGGCATCCAATACTTCTTCGGTCCCGCCCTGACCGGTCTCGCCACCGACCTCGACGGACACGGGGACCCCCAACCCAACTTTATCTATGCGATCAATCCACCTGGATGGTACCCGGCGCACTTCTGGCAGGTGAACAACGACTGGATCATCCGCGTCGTGGTCGACGCCAATGAACAGCCTCCGGTCTTTGTCGACGGCTTTGAGTCGGGCGACACCAGCACCTGGTCTGACGTCGTTCCCTGAGCACGAGGCGTATCGAGCTGTTATCGTGCTCGATGTCGGGGGCAATCGCCCTGGAAGGGGACCCGTATGATCAGGCGGTTCGGTTCGTGGCTCGCACTCCCCATAGCGCTGACGATGATCTGGACACTCGGCCCCAGCCCGTCGGGGCACGACTCCGCCCGCCATGATTCGCATGAATCGACAGGCAAGACCCCGAATCCGTGGTTCTTCGTGGAACGTGCCTACCCCAGCGGCCGGATCCCCATCCACCGTTGGCGAGACGCACAGCGTCAGGCCACCGCGCTCCAAAATTCGGAGAACTCCACCACCGCGACCTGGAGCCCTCGAGGGCCTGAGAACATCGGCGGGCGGATCACCGACATCGCGGTGGATCCCACCAATGCCGACCTGGTCTATGCCGGCGCCGCGGAAGGCGGGGTTTTCAAGAGCACCGACGGCGGCCAGAGCTGGACGCCGGTATTCGACCAGATGCCCTCGCTCTCCATCGGCGCGCTCGCCATCGATCCGTCAAACCCGAACGTGGTCTACGCCGGGACCGGCGAGGTGAACCCCGGAGGGGGCAGCATGGCCTACGGCGGCGCCGGGCTTTTCCGATCCAGCAACCAGGGCGACACCTGGCAACTGGTCGGTCTCGAGAATTCGGGCTCCATCGGGCGCATCCTCGTCCACCCTGGCGATCCGGACACCCTCTTCGTGGCGGCCATGGGACAGCTCTGGCAGGCCGACACCGAGCGCGGCGTCTACCGGACCACCGACGGCGGCGACACCTGGGACAAGATCCTGTATGTGGATGACGAAACCGGCTGCGTCGACCTCATCCAGCGACCGGACGATCCCGATGTGCTCTACGCCGCCATGTGGCAACGTATCCGCCAGCCCGAGTACTACGACTATGGCGGCCCGGGATGCGCCGTCTACCGCTCCACCGACGGTGGCGACAACTGGCAGTTGGTGGAAGGCGGGCTGCCGACCCCCTCCGACGATGGCGGGCGCATCGGTCTCAGCCTGTGCGCGAGTCAGCCCGACGTGATGCACGCGATCTACGCGGACAGAACGGGATATTTCGACGGTCTCTACCGTTCCACCGACGGCGGCTCGATCTGGACCCGGACCAGCGACGATGACCTGGACAACGTCTTCTCCTCCTACGGCTGGTGGTTCGGCAATGTCCGAACCCACCCCACAGACCCCGATTCGATCTACGTCCTCGGTCTCGATTTCTGGCGAAGCACCGACGGTGGAGCCAGCTATTTCAATGCCTCCGGCGGCATGCACGTGGATCACCACGGTCTGGACTTCGGATCCGGCTCGGATCCCGTGATCTACAACGGCAACGACGGCGGCGTCTACCGATCAGACGACGACGGCGGCAGCTGGGACCATCTGCCGGATCTGCCCATCACCCAGGCCTACCGCATTGCACTGGACGCCGGCAACCCCCGTGCGCTGTACATCGGCGCTCAGGACAACGGGACCTGCCGAACCCTCACCGGCGACACCGACGACTGGTCGAATATCTACGGCGGGGACGGTTTCCAGCCCCTGGTCGATCCATCCGATCCGGACCGGATCTGGGCCCAGTACCAGTACGGCAGCCTGTTTTTCAGCGACGATGGCGGCACCATCTGGCGGTTTGCGACGCTGGGCGTCGCCGCCGGCGATCGCAGGAACTGGAACACTCCTCACGTCATGGATCCCACTGATCAACAGACCCGCTACTTCGGGACCAACAAGCTCTACCGCTCCACAGCTGACCGCAACTGGACCGTCATCAGTCCCGACCTCACCGGGGGACCACACATGGGAAACGCGGGGCAGGTGGACGGAACCCTGACCACGATCGCTGTCTCTCCGCTGGACTCCGACGTCATCTGGACCGGCAGCAACGACGGCCGCGTCCACCACACAACCGACGGCGGCGCCACCTGGAACGACGTTTCCACCGGCCTCCCGGACCGTTGGGTCACCGCGGTGCGACCGGATCCATTCGATCCCGACACCGCCTACGTAACGATCTCGGGCTACCGCTGGACCGAGTACCTGCCCCACGTGTATCGGACCGAAGATCTGGGCGGCGGTTGGGAACCCATCGCCGGAAATCTCCCGGACGCACCGGTGAACGACATCCTGGCCGATCCGGACCGCCCCGGCCGGCTCTTCATCGCAACCGACGTGGGAGTCTTCGAGACCGCCGACAGCGGGATCACCTGGTCGGCCTTCGGCGCGGAACTGCCGCGCGTCGTCACCACCTCACTCGTCCTCGACCGGGATCGGCAGGTCCTGGTGGTGGGCACCTACGGTCGCAGCCTGTTTTCCGCGGTCATCGATCCGACTCGAGTCTTCAGCGACGGCTTTGAGTCCGGCACAACCGGCGGTTGGACCACTGCCGTCCCGTAGCCCGCGACCGCCGGTTCCTCTTCCGAGATGTTATTCTCCGATGGTGAGGCTTGGCTGAGCGAGAAGATGACGTGACTCGACGCACGATGACCCTCCATGTCAATGGTGTGGAACGCCAGGTAACGGCGGACCCCGCCGAGCCGCTGCTCTGGATCCTGCGCGACAAACTCCGGCTCACCGGCACCAAATTCGGCTGCGGCGAGGGTTCCTGCGGAGTCTGTTCGGTCCTGATCGATGGCGAGGTCTACCGATCCTGCGTCGTCGCCGCGGGAGAGGTGGCGACAGGTCAGAAAATCCAGACCATTGAAGGACTGGGAAGCCCGAGCGCTCTTTCCTCTCTCCAGACCGCGTTCATCCAGCACACGGCCTTCGGCTGCGGCTATTGCACCCCTGGGATGATCGTCACCGCCACCGCCCTGCTCGCCCGAAATCCGAGCCCCAACACCGAACAGATCGTCACTGCCATGGACGACAACCTCTGCCGTTGCGGGTCCTACCCGGCCATCATCGAGGCCATCGAGGATGCGGCAAAGACTGGCGGTGACGGCTGATGGGGCTCACTCGGCGCACCTTCCTGGAGCTTGCCGGCGGCGGCGTGGTCTACGCCTTCACGCTGTCCTGCAACGGCGGCAGCGACCGGCTCACCAAGGTCACAGCCGACTCCATCACCGACCATGCCGAGCGCTACTTTGTGGACTACACCGAGTGGCTGTTTATCCACCCCGACGGTTTGGTGGTGGCCCATACCGGCCGCACCGAGCTCGGCCAGGGTCTGACAACGGTTCTCCACAACATCATCGCCCAGGGCCTCGAGGTTCCCGACGGCTCCATCGAGGTCGTGATGGGCGACACGGCCTCCTGCCCGGACGACGGACCCACCGAGGGCTCCAGTGCCACGCGAATCGTCGGTTGGGGCTACTGGCAGGCCTGCGAACTGATTCGCGCGGATCTCCTGCTGCGCGCGGCCGTGGTCCTCGATCTCCCAATCAGGAAGCTGGCGTACCGGGCGGGCGGTATCGAGGAACAGGGGAAATCTTCGGTGCGGGTGAAGATCGGCGAACTGGGGGACGGCAGCCTGAGGGTCGGGTCGGTGGACCCGGAAGCCGGCGCCGAGCTTGCCAGGAAGAGACGCACGAAGTACCTCGACCGGGGCACACCAAACGTCAACGCGAAAGCCATCGTCACCGGCACCCTCAAGTACACCGCGGACCTATTCCCGGGCGAGTGCGCCTACGGCGCGTTCGCGCTCCCCGAGTACTACAGACCGCTCACCGGGATCGAGGCCGCCGATTTCGAGGCGGCCGCACGGATCCCGGGAGTGCTGGAGGCACGAAAGGCCGGCAAAACGGCCTTCGTGGTTGGCGAGAGCTACACCGCTGTCCAAAATGGCCTGGAAGCAATCGACGCGCGGTGGAAAATCCCCGAACGCCCTCGCGAGTTCGACAACGAGGCGGAGATCCGCTCCGGAGCGGTGCTGGAGAAGACCATCGAGGACGCCGGCGACCCCGAGGCCGGTCTGGCGAAAAGCGCCCACACCGTCACGGAAACCTACACCACGCAGTACGCGAGCCAGGCCCCCATGGAGACCGAATCCGCCATCGCCCAAGTAGACGAGGGCGAGGTCACCATCTGGGCGTCCACCCAAGCTCCTTTCAAGATTCCACCGCGGGCCGCGACGAGGCTCAAGGTCGCCGAGGAGGACATCCGCGTCATCTCGATGCCGGTGGGCGGAGGATTCGGGGTCAAGGTGGACACGCCGGCGCCCGCCGAGGCGGCAATCATGGCCTCGCGATCCGGCCGCATGGTCAAGCACGTCTACAGCCGTGCCTACCAGTTCTTCGGCAGGGGCCGGTTCAAGGAATCCACCGTCATCGACATCACGAGCGGGGTTTCGTCCAACGGTCGCCTGGTGGCCCGCACCATCGATCTCCACCAGGACGAGGGCTTCGGCACCACAGAGACGTACGCCATCCCCAACGTCCGAACCCGGCTTTTCGCTGCCGAAGTACCGCCGCGGCACGGCACCATGCGCGGCACCAGTTTCGTCCAGAGCGGTTTCGCGGTCGAGAGCCACACCGACATGGTGGCCGAGGCGGCTGGCCTGGACCCGGTGGAGTTTCGCAGGCTCAACGTGGCCAAGGCGTCGTTCCGTCCGCTGCTCGACGCCTGTGCCGAGCTCATCGGCTACGACGCCGCCGACCTGCCCCCCGACCACGGCATTGGCTTCGGTATCTGCCACCACGGCGGCCGCCAACTGGGAGCTGCCGCTGCAGAGGTGTCGGTGGATCGCGGCACCGGCGTGATCCGGGTCGAGCGCCTGGTGGGCGCCTTTGACATCGGCCTGGTGATCAACATCAACACCCTGACGGCCAACACCAAGGGCGCCATGATCTGGGGTCTGGGCTTCGCACTCCATGAGGAAATCCTGCTGGACGGCCACACCGCCCACACCCGGTCCCTCGACCACTACCGGATCCCCCGATTCTCGGACGTGCCGCCCATCAAGCTCGTCTTTCTGGACAATGAGGTCGACCGGGCAATGCCCAGAGGTTGCGGTGAACTCCCCGTCATCCCCACTCTCGCCGCCATCTGCAATGGGGTGTACCGGGCCATCGGCGTCAGGTTCCACACCCTGCCCATGACTCCCGACCGAGTGTTGGCCGCGCTCGGTTCATAGCCGGCAGTCGTCGGTGTGTGCGTCGTCCCAGTCGCCGTCATCGGCACCCGATGACCCGGCGGATGGCAGAGGTGGCTCGCCGTGACAGCTCGGTGAGTCTGTGGAACTCATCCATCGTGGCGTACCACTGGTCAATGACCCGAATCGGCCCGTCGCTCACCAAAGCCTCGGCCCTCTCCAGCGCCACGATGGCCTCGTCCAATGCCCCGTTGCGGGTGGAATCGAGATCATACTCGGCACTGAAGAACCGCAGCGTTGGCAGAGCAACCTCGCGGATGTACAGGAGCCTGGCACGGAAACGCGCCTGGGCAATCCCCTCAGGGTGGTGCAGCGGGATCCTGGCGAGATCCCGGGCCATGGCCGCGGAGTAGATCAACGCCCGACTGACCACGTTTCTCCCCGACCCCTCACCACGCCAGTCCAGCTCGCGGTCGAGATTCGAAACCACCTGACCGAGAAAGAAACGGAGTGTCTTGTCTGTCGACATTCATGGATCCTCCGCACGACCTTTGGATGTGAAACGACGCACTCTCACCTGGCATTCTCCGGGGAACCCCGACTCGACGACCGGTGCGGGCGGTTTTGGCGGTCAGAGCAGGCCAAGCCTCTGCACGAACGCCGTGTACCGCGGATCCCCTTCGAGGTTTTCGAGCAAAGGGTCGTTGATAAGTTCCGTCAGTCCTGGATCCTGTTGGTCGAACGCCCTTTCCAGCCAGCGGAAGGACATCTCGAGGTCGCCCCTGTAGGCGAAGATTTCGGCGATCTGGAAGGCCGAGTCCGAACCATACTTCTCGAGCATCTCGGCAAGAGCCGCGTCGGCCTCAGCGCGCCGTTCCATAGCCTGATAGACCAGCGCGAGGCCGTAGGTGCGCCAGAAAACATCCGGCTCCTGTTCCATCTCGCGACGGGCTGCGTCGAGCTGTTCGTCCACCAGATACACACGACCGAGCAGGTTGTGTGCCACCGGGTAGTCTGGATTGACTTCGAAGATCTTCCGAATGGCCGTCTCGGCCTCCGAGGATTCGTCCGCATAGAAGTGGTAGAGCCCCAAATTGAGAAAGACCGATGGCCGCAGCGGGTCGAGTTCGGATGCTCGCCTGCCAAGCTCGACCGCCTCGTCCAGTCGGCCCAGGTTGAAGGCGATCGTGGCAGCCGTTCGAATCACCGCCACATCCCCCGGCGCGAGAGTGAGAGCTCGCTGCGAATCCTCATAGCCACCCAGCCAGTCGTGGTCGTAGATCTGTTTGATCCGTCCGCGTCGTGACAACGCCTCCGCCAGGTTCTCGTCGTGGAACAAAGCCCGTTCCACAGCGTCCCGGGCCTGCCTTATGGCCTCATCCACCGGCCGGTAGCCACGGCTCGCCTGCATGATGCACACCCCCGCAAGCCCCGCCCAAGCCGGAGCAAATCCGGGATCGATGGCCAGCGCCTCCTGGAAGGAAGCAATGGCACCGTCGAGATTCTGCCGGTTCGCGTGGCCGAAGAGAAAGCGACCCATTAAATAGTGGTTGTAGGCTTCTACGCTGCTCTCCTGGGACAGCATCCGGGTCTCGCCTCCCAGCAAGGTCACCTCGAGAGCGGCCACAACGGACCGCGCAATGCTCTCCTGGACGGCGAACACGTCGCCGGATTCCAGATCGTACGAATCGGACCACAAAGGGTACCCTTCGGCAGCGTTCACCAGCTGGGCACTGATCCGGAGTCGGTCTCCGGCCGTCCGTACGCTGCCCTCGAGAATGTTCTCAACGTGCAGGCTGGCCGCCACATCGACAATCTTGGGAGTTTCCCCCTTGAAGCTGAACGACGACGTTCGCGCCGCGACCCTGAGATCCGGGACCCTGGCGAGTGCATTGATGATCTCGTCCGTCAAACCATCGGCCAGATACTCTCGATTTCCTTCCTGACTGAGGTCGGCAAACGGCAAGACGGCGACCGAGGCGGCGGCAACGGACGCCGAGGAATCGCCCTTTTGCCAGTGGCCGACGCCGCCGAGCCCGAGCCATACGGCAACCCCGCCAGCCGCGATCACCGCCGCGGCCACCAGACCCGGCCAGCGGCGAGGCTTGCGGCGGTCGAGATCGTCGTCAACCTGGGTCACGGTTCGAGCATCACTGGCGGCTGGATGGTCCATCAGAGTCGTTGCGTCAGCGGTCAGTTCGAGCGTATTGCGAAGAGCTACGAGCCGGTCGCGGAGGTCGCCGGCTGATTGAAACCTCTGATCGGGGTCTTTCGCCAGGCAACGGTGGATGAGAACGTCGAGTACATGAGGCAACCCGCCGCGAATTTCGGTCGGCGCCGGTGGCGAGTCCCTGAGGATGGACGACATGAGGGACGCCGAGCTCTCACCGCTGAACGGCCGCCTCCCGGTGGCCATCTCGTACAGGACGACTCCCAGAGAAAAGAGATCGCTGCGGTGATCGACGGCTTGGCCTTCGACCTGCTCCGGGGACATGTAGGGCACCGTACCCAGGACAGCTCCATCCCGGGTCATCGCAGCCGTGGGGTCTTCGGCGGACCCCGGTCGCGGCGATTCGACGGGGATCAACTTGGCAAGACCGAAGTCGAGGACCTTGATCCGGCCGTCGTGAGTGACCAGGATATTCCCGGGTTTGAGATCGCGATGAACCACACCGCTGTGATGAGCGGCAGCCAGTGCGTCGGCAAGAGGGATGGCATAGCTGAACAACGTCGCCAGAGGCAAGCCGCCCTTTGGGATCCGTTTGTCGAGACCGTCGCCATCCAACAGCTCCATGGTCAGAAAGCGCCCACCGTCAGTTTGTTCCACGCTGTAGATCGTCACGATATTGGGGTGGTTTAGCGCCGCCACCGCCTCGGCTTCCCGTTGAAACCGCTGGACCCGATCCGGATTGCCGGCCAATTCCGGCTGCAGGACCTTGAGAGCAACCCTTCGCTTCAGTCTCAAGTCCTCGGCTATGAAGACCTCCCCCATTCCACCCTCGCCGAGTTTTTCGAGGATCCGGTAGTGGGAGAGGGTCTCTCCGATCATGGTTCCGCGCACCACCTTTGGCGGTTTTCAAACCCGATTTCAATCTGTAACGTCACGGTTTTTTCTATTCTACCGCGAACCCGGGCCATGTTTCCGCCGTCGCGACCATGCAGTACCCCCCTCCGTGGCTGAGATAGGATTGGTTCATGAACCAGAGGATAGACATCGCCGGACGATTACTCCCCGCAGCCCTGACACACCCGCGGAAACAACGGGTCGCCAACGGGGTCGTGGTTTCCATTCTGGTGGTCATGGCGACGCTCGGATCTCCCCCGGCCGAAGCCCAGGAGCTGGAGCCCCGCGCTTACAGGCCTCTGCCGGTGGGAATGGGTTTTGTGGTTCTCTCCTACGCGTATACATCGGGCGCAGTGGTGGCCGACGTCAGCTCACCGATCCAGGACCTCGAACTGGAAGCCCACGTTCCTTCGCTCGGCTATCTCCGGACCTTCGGGCTCTTCGGCCGGTCGGCGTCGCTTTCGTTTGGCATGGCCTATTACTTCATGGCCGGTTCCGCCGTGGTGGGCGGTGATCTCGTGAGCGATGCCCGGTCGGGCACCGGAGACCTCAGGACACGGCTCGCGGTGAATCTGATCGGCGGGCCGGCGCTGAGTCCACCCGAGTTCGCACAACGCCCACCCGGGAGAAGCCTGGGCGTGGGCCTCGTGGTGACCGCACCCACCGGCCAGTACAACAACAACCGGATCATCAACTTCGGCAGCAACCGTTGGGCGTTCAAACCAGAGGTGGGCTACTCCAGCGTCAAGGGGCCCTGGATTTTCGACTTCGCTCTTGGAGTCTGGTTTTTCACCGCCAACACCGACTTTCTCGGGCAGACCCGCACCCAGGATCCCATCGGGAGCTTCCAGGCCCACCTCAGTTACAACTTCCCGAACCGGATGTGGCTCGCGTTGGACGCCAACTACTACACCGGAGGACAGAGCTCCATCGACGGCGTGGACAACCTCGACCTCCAGAAAAACTCCAGAGTGGGACTCACGTTTTCCATACCCCTCGGCGGCCGCCACTCTCTCAAGATGGCCGCCCACACCGGCGCCTACACCAGTGTCGGCACCGATTTCGACATGTTCAGCATGGCGTACCAGTTTCGCTGGTAGCCGGACGCTGATCACTGGCGCTGGTTGCCGTCTCCGTACCCGGTCGCTGCGCACGCGCCCCTTCTCCCAACGCGCTCCCCGACGGTGCCACCTTCGGGTTTCGATCTCCACGTCGTTGCCAGGCACCGCCGCAGATGTGTCGACCTCGTGCTCCGATTTGATTTCGACGGTGCCTGGCACCGGCCCACGCATTCGGTTCGATTCCCTGATTTCGACGCGACCATCTCCCAACCGAGCTCCCCGAGGGAGCCACCCCTGACACTTTCGGGACTCCCAGACGCTCAATGCCTCAATACAATGTTCCCGAAAGTGCCAGAAATGGCACGCCCGTCCATCGCGCCCTCGTCCCTCTCGGGTGGGCGGGGGAATCTGCAATCTGCAATCTGTAATCTGCTAATCTGCAATCTGCAATCCCACCCATCCCCCTTGACCCGCGAACCCGGGCCGGACACAATGCTCGCGCGCCGGAGTGGCGGAATGGCAGACGCAGCGGACTCAAAATCCGCCTGGGGCGACTCAGTGAGGGTTCGAATCCCTCCTCCGGCACCAGGCTTCGTTCTCGACCATCGGGAGAGAACGAAGCCTGTCACGGCGAAGCGCAGCGAAGCCGGACTCCTCCATTCAACAACCACGGTGGTCGAGAACTCCGCCCGGGCAAGCCAGTCTTCTCGTCTCGACCATCGGGAGAGAACGAAGCCTGTCACGGCGAAGCGCAGCGAAGCCGGGCTGCCTCGCGGTTCAGGCACCGCCGCGGATGTCGCGATCTCGTACCCGGTCAGCCGATTTCTCGGTGCCTCGACCACCGGGTGAGACGAAGCTCGATTCGATCACGGCGACTTCGCACGAGCCGGATTCCTCCAATGCGCTCACCACGGTGGTCGAGTACTTCGCCGGGCAAGCCAGTCTTCTGGTTCTCGGACCATCGGGAGAGAGACGAAGCCTGGTCACGGCGCAAGCTCATCGCGAACCGGCCTCGCTCCGGACACGAGATCAGGGCTGTACACCGCTCACGACGTGGGATGGAGCAAACGCCAGGTCATGGCGCGCACCTCGTCGAAGAGCTGCAACGCAGACCGGGCGCGGCTGGAGTCGATCGCTCCGGCGCGAACCAGCAATCGGAGGTGGCGGCACCACCTCTTTCGCGGAACCGTAGGCGATACGCCAGTGGTGGAGTCGATCCCGGCGCAGCCGCCCGTGCCCTTCGGCAAGATTGGCCGGGACCGACGACGCCGATCGGATCACCTGGTCGGCGAGGCACTTCAGCGGCGCGGGGGTTCGTTTGACAAGGCGGATGGCTTCGCCGGCTGCCTCGACCGCCCTGTCGTAGACCATGAGGTCGCTGCTTCGGATCGCGTGGGACATGATCACCTCCGGGTCGTTCATGGCGACCGTCGCGTGTGATCGCGGTGCTCGATGTCAAGGGTCGCGCAGCGACTCGCCATGCCCTTGACATCGAGCGACGGATCGACGATTCGCACCTCGAGAACGACCCGGAGGTGATCGTGCAGCGCGCCGAGACAGCGATCAGCGTCGACGATCAGTGGCGGTGGGCAGGGACCGAGAACAGTGGCAGTGACCCGCGGCCGCGAACCACTACGGGGAACAGCCACAGCCGGCTCCGGCGGTTGCGGCCGAAAGTTTCTGTTCCTGGTTGCTGTCGCCGGTTGCTGTCGCTGCTCGCTGTCCCGTGATTGCTGTCGCTGTCTTCGGTAACGGTAACGGGCCGGGCTCGGGCTCGGAAACGAGCCCCTGACTTCAGCCCCTACTCCTTCCGGGTGGGTGGGGGATCTCGCATCTCGCATCTCGCGTCTCATATCTCGTTCCCCACCTTCGGGCGGGGAAATATCAGCGATATACCTGCGAAGGGATTGACGGGCCGGTATTCATGGAATATATTACTGCATGGTGATGAGGTTGACGCCTCATTGTCAGGGAGGTAGTCGTGAACACGTCGGATGAACTCCTGCAACGCATCGCCGAGGTGCTCAAAGCCATGGCTGACCCCACCCGGCTCAAGATCCTCCACAGCCTGCAGCAGGGCGAGCGGTGCGTCTCCGACATCCTGGAAGTGGTCGGCGGCAGCCAGGCCAACGTGTCGAAGCATCTGTCGGTCCTCAAGCGTGCAGGACTGGTGGAGAGTCGGCGCAACGGTCTCAACGTCTTCTATGAGATTTCCGACGAGGGCGTTTTCACCATCTGCCGCAACGTGTGCGACTCCCTGGAGATCCGGGTCGACCGCGAGCACCAGACCATCATCGAGGGCCGTCAGGGCATCCGGGAGCTGGAGAAACGCAACACCTGACGCCCACCGTCGAGGGACGCCATGCCGATCTATGAGTATCGCTGCACCCACTGCAAACACTTCTTTCAGAAGCTCCAGGCCATGAGCGCCGGCTCTGATGGCGTGCGCTGCCCGAAGTGCGAAGGCGCGAGGGTCGAGCGCCAACTGTCCACCTTCGCCAGCACTCCTACCACGAGCGGCGCCGGCGGGACCACCGGCTGCGCTCCGTCAGGCGGCGGGTGACGGATCTGATCCAGCGGGCCGGTGGCCCGAACAGTCCCCTCACACATCCACGAACACCGCTCCTCGAATTTAAAATTTGCGATTTCCAATCTGCAATCTGCAATCTGTAATTTGCAATCTGTAATTTGCAATCTGCAATTCAATAGATCGATAACGGGTTGCCGTGACGCGCATCGCCGGCACCTGTTGGATTCCGAATCGATATTTGTGCCAAAACGGGTCTTCACAACCTACCAGGACATGTTAGAATTCGGCGGTGATTAGTCATCAGCGCCCGTGTGAGGGCAACAACCAACGGAATCTCTTTGAGGAGGGGACTATGCATCGATTTATGGGAAGAATGGGCATCGTGTTCTGCGTGGCCGCATTGGTTGCGGCGCCCACGGTGTTCGCACAGGTGGCGGACCTGACCACCACGATCACGGGTCCGGAGGACGGGGCCGCGGGCGACACCCTGACGGTCACAGTGACCTACACGAATAACGGTCCGAACAACACGTCGGATACCTACGTCAACGCGTACATTCCGTTCGGCCTCCCGGCCGGATGGGACGAACTGACCCAGGAGCAGTTCGACGCGTTGCAGAACTCGGCGGCAACCTTCGACGACGACGGCAACCCCCTGACCACCACCGACAGTCTGGGCAATGTGCCGTTGCTGTTCATCAGCGACGGTGACTGCAGCGCATTGAACTTCCAGGCCCAGGGTCCCGAGTACGCCAACTCCGGCCAGGCCACACCGGTCCAGGGTTTGGACAACGGCGTCACCGGTACCTTCACCTTCGACTTGCCGATCCCGGCCGACCCGAAAATGGGTCAGTTCTACATGGACAGCGGACCCACCGCCGGTACCAATTTCGTCAGTGGCAACACCATCTATCAGTTTTGGGGCAATGCCGCGGCCGACCATCGATTCGGGCCAGGCAACGACTGCGACGCCTTTGTTACGGGCTGCGAGGCTATGACCGACTGCTTCGGCATGCGGCTGTGGGAGTTCGCCGAGCCGGTGACCGCCGATTTTGAGATCGTCGACGATGGCGGTGTGTTTCCTGATCCAACGTTGGGGTGCGGCCCACTGGTCAACGACCTCACCGGCAAGATCGCAATCATGAAACGAGGTGAGTGCAACTTCTCGGACAAGGTGCTCTTTGCCGAGCAGGCCGGCGCCGTTGCCGCATTCATGGTCAACGACGGTCGGTGCGGCGACTGGGCCGCCAGTGACGACTGCGTCACCAGCATGACCGCCGCCGATCTCGCCCCCTTGATCAACATCCCGGTGTTGCTGGTTTCGGTCACCGACGGCATTCCTGTCTTCGACGCGGTGGATGGCGGCGAGACCGTCAGCGCCACCTTCGGCAACATGCCGGTGATGCCCTACAAGCTGGACAGCACAGCGTTCCACTCGGGCACCGAGTTCGAGAGCACCGACCCGCCGCCGGCCGGCGAGGAAAACAACGACGGCATCTATGACGTCAACGTGGCTTCCGGCCCAACCGAGAGCGTCTCCTTCATCCCGGCCGCGGCCTTGGCCCAAGGCCTCGAGGGCGCGTTCTTCCAGACCGACGTGGACGTCAACAACAAGGGCGCGGAAGAGGCCACCTTCTACTTCCTGTGGCTGCCGCGCGGCGAGGACAACTCCGAACCGGCGGCTTCGGAGACCTACATGCTCGGTCCCGGCGAGAGTATGCAGTTCGAGAACGTGCTGACCGAGGCCTTTGGTGCCGAGCCCGATGTGGTGGGCGCCCTGGCCATCGTGTCGTCGAGCGGCGACGTGATCGCGGTCAGCAGGACCTACAACCTCCCGGGTGGGAAGGTCGCCGGAACTTTCGGTCAGGCCTTGCCTGCGGTGCCGTCTGACCAACTCATCATGGGGTCTGAGAAGCAGCGCATCATCTTCCAGAGCGAGAACGACGACTTCCGCGCCAACGTGGGCTGCGTCAACGGCAACCCGTCGGATCTCATCGTCACCATGGAGCTCTTCGACAACGAAGGCAACGAGCTGGAGGTCAAGACCCTCAATCTCGGACCGTGGTCCAACGGCCAGATCACCCGGATCTTCCGGGATTACGCACCGCTGAACGGCTATGTGGATGTGTTCAGCAACACCGAAGGCGCCGGCTACTACTGCTACGGCTCGGTGCTCGACAACGAGACGTCGGACCCGACCACGGTGCTGCCGCAGCTCCCGGGCGACATGCTCGACTTCATTCCGGCGGCTGCGTTGGCCGGTGGTCTCGAGGGTTCATTCTTCCAGACCGACCTCGACATCAACAACACCGGCTCCGAAGGCGTCGACTTCAATATCCTGTGGTTGCCTCGGGGCGCGGACAATTCCGAGCCCACTCCGTCGGAGACCTTCTTCCTCGGCGCGGGCATGGGCGTTCGCTACGAGAACGTGCTGTCCGAGGTCTTTGGAGCGGAACCCGACGCGGTCGGCGCGCTCGCGGTGAGTGCGACGGACAGCTCGGATCTGATCTCCATGTCCCGGACCTACAACATCCCCACCGCCAAGGTGGCCGGGACCTTCGGTCAGGCTCTGCCGGGCGTGCCCATGAGCCACATGATCACTCCTGGCACGACCAAGAGGATCATTTTCCTCAACCACAACGACGACTTCCGGGCCAACGTGGGTTGCGTCAACGGCGTCAACCAGGCGGTCCGGGTCAACATCGACCTGTACGACGGTGCGGGTGAGATGCTCGAGGCACGGACCATGGACCTGCCGCCGTGGTCGAACAAGCAGTTCAACGGCCTGTTCAGCGCCTATGCGCCGGTGCAGGGCTACGCGGACGTATACACCGCCACCGAGGGTGCGTACGTCTACTGCTACGGTTCGGTGCTGGACAACCAGACATCCGATCCGACCACCGTGCTGCCGCAGTAGCGTCAGTCGAATATCAACCTACAGCGGGGGCTTCGGCCCCCGCTTTTACTTCCCCCACCCTCCCGCCCAGATCCAAGATGCAAGATGCCCCGCCCGCCCTCCCGAGCCCGAGCCCGAGCCCGTTATCGTTACCGTTGTGAGAGTTCAGAGTTCAGGCCGTCCCACCCACCCATCGAATTTCAGATTCCAGATTGCATATTGCAGATTCCTCCACCCACCCGGAGCGAGGTCGGCGCGATGGGCGGGCGTGCCGTCCAAGAGAGTCGAAGGTCCAAAGTCGAAAGTCGAAAGTTCCCGCCCCCCTCCCGGGGCGAGGAAGCCGCGTTGATCGGGCGTGCCGTTCTCGAGCGGGTACCGAACGCGCGGGCCGGTGCCAGGCACCGTCGAAATCGAGTCGTAGTACGAGGTCGACACATCTGCGGCGGTGCCTGGCACCGACATGGAGATCGGAATGCGAGGGTGGCAATCTGCCGGCGGCAGCGACCGGGACAGGGACAGCAACCGGTGTCCGGGGCAGATGGCAGCATCGGTGATGAGCGGCCGCAATCCGGGGCGACTGTCGCTGCTCGCTGCTCCCAGCCGCTGTCGCTGAAAACTGCCGCTGCATCTCGGGCCCGGATTCCGGATCCCCCACCCACCCATTTCGAATTGCGAATTGCGAATTGCGAATTTGGGTTCCCCCACCCTTTCTCGTTCGCGTCCGTGTCCGCGTCCGACGGCTGGTCCGGAGTTGGGAATTCAGACCTCTACACATGCCCGGAGCCCCATTGTGGTGCGACCGTCTCGGCTGCATCCTCGGCTCCGATTGATCGCTGAATTGAGGGCCAGAGGCTTTCTTCGCCATGGCCGGGGTTGGTAGCACGAGTTCACACGACATACGGATTTGGATTTTCACGATAGTTGACGTCCTCCATCAAGACAGTGGCGGGGGATCTTTGCTACCCTTTGGCCATGGTCAATAGCCCTTTCGGCAGTCCGTCTCTCGAGAATTTCAGGATGGACAACGATCAATCAAAGACCCTTGAGGAGGGGATCATGCATCGACTCACTGGACGGATCGGTATCTTGATGTGCGCTGTCGCTCTGGTCGCGGCACCCACGGTGTTCGCGCAGGTGGCGGATCTGACGACCGATGTCAGCGGACCGGAGGATGCGGCCGCCGGCGACGTGGTGACAGTCACCGTAAACTATGGCAATCTCGGACCCAACGACACGACCGACACCTATGTGGACACGTATATCCCATTCGGCATCCCGGCCGGATGGGACGAGCTGACCCAGGAGCAGTTCGATGCGTTGCAGAACTCGGCAGCGACCTTCGACGAGGACGGCAACCCCCTGACCACCACCGACACCCTGGGCAACGTGCCGTTGCTCTTCATCGACGACAGCGAATGCCTTGGGCTCAAGTTCCAGGCCCAGGGTCCCGAGTACGCCAACTCCGGCCAGGCCACACCGGTCCAGGGTCTGAGCAACGGCGCGAGCGGCACCTTCACCTTCGAGTTGTCCATTCCCGCCGACCCGAAGATGGGCCAGTTCCGCATCGACAGCGGACCCACCGCCGGCACCACCTTCCGTGCGGCCAACACCCTCTACCAGATCCTGGGCAATTCCACGGCGGACAATCGCCACAGCTCGGGATCGAACTGCGACGCCTTCGTCACCCAGTGCGAGGCCCTGAGCGACTGCTTCGGCATGCGGCTTTGGGAGATCGCCGAGCCCATTACCACCGACATGGTGATCGTGGATGACGGCGGCGTTGCCGGTGACCCGGCCCTCGCCTGCGGCCCGCTGGTCAACGACCTCACCGGCAAGATCGCGCTGATGAAGCGCGGTGAGTGCAACTTCTCGGACAAGGTCCTCTTTGCCGAGCAGGCCGGCGCCGTCGCGGCGTTCATGGTGAACAACGGCGGCTGCAACGTCTGGCCGGGAAGCAACGACTGCACTCTCAACATGGACGGCGGCGACCTCGCCCCCTTGATCAACATTCCCGTGGTGCAGGTTTCGGTGAACAGCGGCACGCCGATCTTTGACGCCGTCGAGGACGGTGAAACCGTCACCGCAACCTTCGGCAACATGTCGGTGATGCCCTACAAGGTCGACAGCAACGCCTTCCACTCCGGCACCGAGTTCGAGAGCACCGACCCGGCGCCGGCCGGTGAGGAGAACAACGACGGTCTGTACAACATGAACGTGGCTTCCGGCCCAACCGAGAGCGTCTCCTTCATCCCGGCCGCGGCCTTGGCCCAAGGCCTCGAGGGCGCGTTCTTCCAGACCGACGTGGACGTCAACAACAAGGGCGCGGAAGAGGCCACCTTCTACTTCCTGTGGCTGCCGCGCGGCGAGGACAACTCCGAACCGGCGGCTTCGGAGACCTACATGCTCGGTCCCGGCGAGAGTATGCAGTTCGAGAACGTGCTGACCGAGGCCTTTGGTGCCGAGCCCGATGTGGTGGGCGCCCTGGCCATCGTGTCGTCGAGCGGCGACGTGATCGCGGTCAGCAGGACCTATAACCTCCCGGGTGGGAAGGTCGCCGGGACTTTCGGTCAGGCCTTGCCTGCGGTGCCGTCTGACCAACTCATCATGGGGTCTGAGAAGCAGCGCATCATCTTCCAGAGCGAGAACGACGACTTCCGCGCCAACGTGGGCTGCGTCAACGGCAACCCGTCGGATCTCATCGTCACCATGGAGCTCTTCGACAACGAAGGCAACGAGCTGGAGGTCAAGACCCTCAATCTCGGACCGTGGTCCAACGGCCAGATCACCCGGATCTTCCGGGATTACGCACCGCTGAACGGCTATGTGGATGTGTTCAGCAACACCGAAGGCGCCGGCTACTACTGCTACGGCTCGGTGCTCGACAACGAGACGTCGGACCCGACCACGGTGCTGCCGCAGCTCCCGGGCGACATGCTCGACTTCATTCCGGCGGCTGCGTTGGCCGGCGGTCTCGAGGGTTCGTTCTTCCAGACCGACCTCGACATCAACAACACCGGCTCCGAAGGCGTCGACTTCAATATCCTGTGGTTGCCTCGGGGCGCGGACAATTCCGAGCCCACTCCGTCGGAGACCTTCTTCCTCGGCGCGGGCATGGGCGTTCGCTACGAGAACGTGCTGTCCGAGGTCTTTGGAGCGGAACCCGACGCGGTCGGCGCGCTCGCGGTGAGTGCGACGGACAGCTCGGATCTGATCTCCATGTCCCGGACCTACAACATCCCCACCGCCAAGGTGGCCGGGACCTTCGGTCAGGCTCTGCCGGGCGTGCCCATGAGCCACATGATCACTCCTGGCACGACCAAGAGGATCATTTTCCTCAACCACAACGACGACTTCCGGGCCAACGTGGGTTGCGTCAACGGCGTCAACCAGGCGGTCCGGGTCAACATCGACCTGTACGACGGTGCGGGTGAGATGCTCGAGGCACGGACCATGGACCTGCCGCCGTGGTCGAACAAGCAGTTCAACGGCCTGTTCAGCGCCTATGCGCCGGTGCAGGGCTACGCGGACGTATACACCGCCACCGAGGGTGCGTACGTCTACTGCTACGGTTCGGTGCTGGACAACCAGACCTCCGATCCGACCACCGTGCTGCCGCAGTAGCGTCAGTCGAATATCAACCTACAGCGGGGGCTTCGGCCCCCGCTTTTACTTCCCCCACCCTCCCGCCCAGATCCAAGATGCAAGATGCCCCGCCCGCCCTCCCGAGCCCGAGCCCGAGCCCGAGCCCGTTATCGATACCGTTGTCAGAGCTCAGAGTTCAGGGCCTCCCACCCACCCATTTCGAACTGCGAATTCCAGATTGCACATTGCAGATTCCTCCCGCCCACCCGGAGCGAGGTGGGCGCGTATGGCGGGCGTGCCGTCTTTGACATTGTTGGGAACCAAGGTGCTGGCAAGTTCAACCCGTGAGGTCCCAACAATGTCTAAGGGGGCAACCTGCCGGCGGCAGCGGTTGTGGCCGTGGCCGCGTGCGGCGGCCATGTCCGATCCTTTACAGGATCAGAGGCCTTACGGCCAAACGCTGGTACGCTGGTCACCGCGGCCACCGGCCGCGAAACCTCGGGTAGCGCTGTAGGGGGATGGGCGCGGTGAGGGGCCGGAGGCTCGATTGTGGCCGGCTTGGGTACTTCGTTGCGCCCCGGTTCATCGTCGCGCTTCCCGTGAGGATGCCAGGCACGCCGATTCGCCCCAGCGTGATGAATCGGACGGCCGGCGTTGGCGAATCGGGATGCCAGGCACCTCCGAGATACGCGCCCTCGGGGAGCGCGGTCGGGAGATGTGCACGTCGAAGGGCAATTCAAAACTCAAAACTGAGAATTGAGATTTTGTGCGGTCACGGACGGGAGGGAGAGAATCGGGGCTCGGGACTCGGGGCGGGTTTTAGTGATCCAGCAGCCCGCGGATCTCCTCGGCGTCCCCGGTGCGGCCCATACGGTCCAGGACCGTGAAGAGGTTATCCGGAGCGACTTCCACAGCCGGATCGAGCTTGAGGGCACGGGCGTAGGCTTCAGCGGCCTCTGCAGGGCGGCCCCCAAGGGCCAGGGCCAGCGCGAGGCGATTACGGGCGCCGGCGTCATCGGGTCGCAACGCGACCGCCGTATCGAGGCGAACCACCGCCTCCTCGGTCCGGCCCGAAGCCATGAGCACGGTCCCAAGACGATTGAGAACCTCGGGATCGTCTGGCTTGACCTGTTCAGCCTCCTCCAACAGCGCCAGGGCGTTGTCGACCTCTCCCCGGCCGTAGAGCAGAAAGGCAAGCTTGACGAGAGCATCGGCGAAGTTGTCCCGGTGGTGACCGAGGTCTTCCGGGCTGCTGTTCTCATACGCGATCCGGTAGTGGTTCACGGCTTCGACCATACGGCCCTTCTTCTCCAGCCCCACCGCCAGGTTGCCGTGGGCCAGGGCCGCATCGGGTTGAATTTCGATCGCCTTGAGGTAGTGATACATCGCCTCATCGTTCCGGCCCATGAGGTCGGCCGCGAGTCCTGCCTGGTACTGAACGCGAACATCCTCCGGATCCAGTTCCACCGCCTCGCGTGACAGCCCATAGGATTCGCCGAGTTTCCCGGCCCAACCTATGACCTTGGAGAGATTGGTCAGCGCAATGGCGTGGGCGTGGGCGTCGAGTCCACCCTCCAACTCCTCGGTCACCTGACGGATGCGCTCGTCACCCCAATCCGAGTCCGGCCGGACAACCCCGTCCTCGATCATCAGGTCGAGCACCGCCAGGGCGAGCATCCGGTTTCCGTCGATGGTCGGGTGAACGTGATCCAGGAAAAAATTGGCCCCCGGAATCCCGCCCGGCGAACGTCCTTCCACGAGGCTGACGAAATCCACCAAAGGCACACTTTCTTCGGCAGCCACCTCCCGGACGATGCCCGGCATCGGGCCGAGGGCTCGCAGGGGGCATACATCCTCGTCCCGGGCTCGCTCGAAGGCTATCTTGGCCTCGTCGAATCGGCCCGAGGAGTCCAGCGCCTGACCAAGGACGTACTGGAGCTCGGCATGTCGCGGATCGATTTCGGCGGCCTGCCGGAGCGTGTCGATGGCGCGATCGGCGTCTCCGCTCCGAAAGGCCTCGATACCCTGTCGAACGAGTATGTTCCACGAGCCTTCTTCCGCGGGGGTCAAGCCATCGCGGTGCTCGCTCTTGAAGGGGCCGGAATTCCTCAAATTTGCCGCCGGCGTGACCAGCATGATTTCGGCGCCGCCCGAGCGTGCGATCTGGACCATTCGGTGGAGATTGAAACGGAAGTGTTGCAGGACCTTTTCAGCGAGCGTGTCGTCGCGGCTGTAGGCCGATGGACCCACGGCGTCGTCGAGCAGAGTCACCACCTCCGATGAAAGGACCGCGGGGTCGGTTTGGTCGCCACCACCCTTGGTCCGAGCGACCAGCCCGCTGACGACTGCCCATGTCCTGGTTTTCGACGCCAGGGCACCCACGCCCCGCACGGGCCTCGGCATGGCGATGATCTGCGGGTAGGTTCGCCGCTCCAGGAACTCGTTGTGGCCCGAGTAGACCACGAAAAGGTCCGGGTCGTAGCGAATGAGTTCTTCCATGAGGACAGCCACCCGGTAGCTCGCGTAGCTGATGCCTCCAGCGTTGATGACCTCCCACTGGCGCTCGGGTTCGGCCGCGGTCAAGAACTCACGGAGCCATCCGCAAAAGGACGTGACGTCGCCGTAGGGTCTTCCGTAGGTTGTCGATCCGCCGACGCAGAACACCCGGTAGGCACCGTCCGGCTTTCTCACCGGGAAACTCTGTTGGTTGAACAGGGCCTTCTTCCCCGGCGCACGCTCCATCGTCGGCATGCCGTTAGCGTCGGTGGTCTCCACATAAAGCGACGACGAACCCGAAAATCCCACGTACGGGTCGTTTTCGTAACCCTTTGAATCAACCCCCAGGACGGCCAGCAGTCCCTCCGCCACGATGAAGAAGAGCACGGTGGCGAGAACCGCAAAGAGCAGCTTCTTCCAAAGCGGCAGGACATCCGCTTTGGTCTTCGAGGTCACCACGGGGGGCTGAATCTCATTCTGGCTCATGGCTATGGTCTGACTCCCCGATCCACGTACGGCCTGTGGCTCGACGCGGGCTGACAGTCTAGCCCGTACCGCTCGCTACGTCACATGACACGGGCCCTTCACTCACCGGGTGCAGCTCCTGAGCCGAGTCGCTGTATTGCCGCAGTCCACCCCAAAATCCTCTCCCCCCGTTGCGTATCACCGACCGTGCCACCGGTTTCTGGTACTCTCTGTCGTGGCCGGAAACACCATCGGTCGACCGTTCTTGGAGGTCTCCACCATGCTGTTCAATCTGCGAACGATCACGATGGGCATCGTTGCGGTTGCGCTCGCCGTTCCGCTGTGGGCCGGAGGTCCGCAAGCCCTGCTTCGCATCGACCGCCCCCAGGACCTCGGCCGCGATGACCTCATGGAGGCCGGAATCCCGCTGGTAGCCGAACTTTCCAACGCCTTCCTTGCGTTCGGTGATCAGACCGCCATTGAAGAGACGGTGGCTCGCTTCGGCCTCGGTCTCGAGGTTGTCGATGTCCAACCCGAGGGCGGCAGATTTGCCCTCGGCGGTCTCCTGGAGACCGGGTCCATCTCCGATCTTTCAGGGTGTGGCGATGTCCTCTGGCGAGAAGACGACTGGATCCTCCTGCGCACGGATCACGTCGATCTCACGGAATGCCTCGCTCGCCCCACCGTCCTCATCACGCCACTTTCTCTGGAACCTCTCGGGTATTCGAAGGCACCGCCCACCCCCTATGCAAACCAGCCGAAGCACGCAACGGAACTGGTCGACACCGATGCCCTGGTGACCGAGATGCTGACCTTTGTTGACGGGTCCATTCGCCCTCGCTCACTGGCAGACCATCGTGCAGTCCGCGTCCACTCGATACTCCACATCGACCGGGTGTCAGACCGCCGCGGACGACGTCTTCGCGCTGTTCGACGCATTTGGACTCGAGCCCGAGTTCCAGGACCATACCTCGGGCCACGCACCCAACATCATAGGTACCATCCCCGGCCGGGTCACACCCGATCAGGTCTATATCGTCATTGGACATCTCGACGACATGCCGTCGTCAGGCAGCGCTCCGGGAGCCGATGACAACGCCTCAGGCTCGGCTCTGGTCACGGCTCTCGCCGAGGTCATGTCGGGCTATGATTTTTCGAGCACGATTCGTTTTCTCGCCGTGACGGGTGAGGAGTGGGGACTCTACGGCAGCGCCCACTACGCCGCCCAGGCGGCAGCCGCCGGCGAACAGATTCAGGCGGTCCTCAATGCCGACATGGTGGGCTGGGAAGGGAACGGTTCTCCGGATCCCGAGGATCTGGACATCAACTACAACACCAGCTCGGCATGGCTGGGATCCCTGATGACCGAGATCGCCGCCGACTACCCGGTGGGCCTGCCGGTGAACGCGTTCCAGTGCAACGACATGGCCTACAGCGACCACTGGCCGTTCTGGCAACGTGGGTTCTCCGGTGTCTGCGGCATCACCGACAACGAAGGCTTCTGCGGCCAGAGCGGCAGCTACCCCTACTACCACACCAGCGCCGACACCATTGCAAACTGCGGACCGGACGGACCCGAATTCCTCGCCGGATCCATGCGGCTCTATCTGGCCACGGCGGGCCACCTCGCGGAACCACTCTGCCGGCGCGGTGGACCACCATCCGACCTGGTTGCGGCCGGAGCTGGCGAGCACCGCGTCGATCTGTCGTGGACGGGCGCCGGACCAGGGATGGTCTATGAAGTCCGCCGGGCGCCTGGCGGATGCGTCCAACCGGGACCGGTGACGGTGGTCGCTGAAACCGCCAACGCCTTCTTCAGCGACACCTCCGCCTCGGGCGGCGTAGTCTACGGCTACACGGTGGTCGCAAAGGACCCCTCCGGGTACTGCCTCTCCCCACCCACCGCCTGCGTCGAAGCGTCAACCACCGGTTCATGCACCGAACCCCCAGGGTTCTCCGGCGCCACCGGCGTGGTCGATGCCGCCTCCGAGACCTGCCGCCTGACCGTCAATTGGTCACCACCCTACGAGGTCTACTGCGGCGGCTCGGTAGCCTACAACGTCTATCGGTCCACATCTCCCGGATTCGATCCCGGTCCTTCGAATCTCGTCGCAGCCAACGTTTCGGGAATCAGCTACGACGATTTCGACGCGGTCTTCTCGGAGCAGTATTCCTACGTGGTCCGAGCCATCGACCAGAGCAACGGAGCCGAAGACCAGAACACCGCAGAGGTCACCGGAAGTCCCACGGGTCCGCCGGTCATCGGCACCTGGACCGACACCGCCGGTGACGACAGTCCGGCGACGCTGGGCACGGATCCACCGTGGCACCTCGCAGCCGCCGGCGGCCACACCGGCTCCGGGGTCTACCTCACGGGAGCCTACCCCAGCGACACCTGTGCGGCCGTCACCACACCCCTCCTCGAGCTGGGTCCGTCACCCGCCCTGGAGTTCTGGTCCGTCTACGACATCGAGGACGACTGGGACAAGGGTATCGTCGAGGTTTCAGCGAACGGTGGAGGGACCTGGACTCGGCTGGAGGTCGGCTACCCCGGCTACGCCGGAAATACCGGCGATGAATGCCTCCTGCCAACCGGAGATTACTTCACCGGAACCGACCTGACCTACGGCGGGTACCAGGCCTCCCTCGCTCAGTGGAGCGGGCAGGAGATTCTCATTCGTTGGAGATTATCCTCCGATGGCTATGTGGAAGAAGACGGTTGGTGGGTCGACGACATCACCATTTCCGACGTTGCCGTTCCAGGTGAGTGCAGCTCGGTCCAGACGCCCCTCGTCTTCTCCGACGGTTTCGAGTCGGGCGGAGCTGACGCGTGGTCGGGGGTGGGACCCTAGCCCCGCCCATCCCAGGGGCTAGGGGCTAGATTCTCCGCTCAATAGGCGGGCATGTCGGTGCCAGGCACCGCCGCAGTATGTCGACCTCGTACAACGAATCGGTTTCGACGGTGCCTGGCACCGGCCCGTGCGTTTGTTTTGATTTGCCGACTTCTGCGCGCCCATCTCCCAACCGCGCTTCCCGAGGTTACTCGCGGCCGGTGGCCGCGGTGACCAGCCGTCACCAGCGGGTGGCCGTAAGGCCTCTGATCCTTCGTACAGGATCGGACATGGCCGCCGAACACGGCCACGGCCACAACCGCTGCCGCCGGCAGGTTGCCACCCCTGACACTGTTCGGGGCCCCACAATGTCGGGCAATTCAAAGCACATCCTCCCGAAAGTGTCAGAAGTGGCACGCCCGGTCGTCGCGCCAACAAGCGCTCGAGGTGGGTGGATCTGAACTCTGAACTCTGGGCGGGTGGGGAAACTCGCAACTGCAATTCGGGTATCCTCTTTAAATGTCCGATTCCGTCATCCACACGCTTGGTCACGGCTTCGATTGGTGTGCTCCGAGCATCCAGTGGCCGGTCACCACAGATGTCGGGCCGGGGCTGACCGGCGTCATCGCTGCGGCCACCAGGGTCATGTGGCTCGACCCGTCAAGCGGACACCTCGCCTACCGCGGAGTTCCCATCGAGGTCCTCGCCCATCGGCCGGACTTCGAACGGACGGCCTACCTGCTCATCACCGGCCAAACTGCGGACGAGGGGCCGCAAGGGTTTGTTGATTTTCGCCGAAACCTGAGGTGCAGCCGCGGCCTCCCAAAAGACGTCCTCGACCTCATCGCGACCTTCCAACCGTCGGTCCACCCAACCCGGATTCTGCGCGCAGGGATCTCAACGGTGGGCTGTCACGAATTGACCGTTGACGACGACATCGAGGGACGGAGCCAATGGAGCGAGCTTCGCATCGTCGGGCAGGTTGCATCGCTCGTCTGCCAAATCGTGGACCAACGTCGCGGCCATACCACCTCCCCCGTCGCGGGTCCGGAGATCAGCCTTGGCGACGGGGTCCTGAGGGCGCTGGTGCGAAGGGATCCCTCGGATGAGGAACGACGGGCACTGAATCTCCTCTGGGTGCTTTACGCCGTCCACGGTCTCGACGCGCCTACCTTCACCTCCATGATCGTTGCATCATGCCTGGCTGACCCCTACTACAACGTCGTGGCCGGTCTGTCGGCCCTGACCGGCCGCCATCAGGGCGGCGCCGGTGAACACATTATCGAGCGACTGCTTGCGTTGGAGGACCCCGATGCCGCCACCCGGTGGGTGGACTCCACCGTGGCGCGGGGCGGGGTGATTCCAGGGTTCGGCCACCGCGCTTACCGCATGGCCGACCCCCGAGCTGTGGTGCTGCGCAAAGCGGCGGCCTCCCTGGCCCGGCAACAGGGACAGGGACAACTTTATGAGGTGACTCGCGCCGTTGAGGAGGCGGCGACACTGGCGTTGGCGCCGCGAGGCATCTTCGTCAACATCAACCTCTACGGAGCCCTGGTGTTTCACCTCCTTGGAGCCGAACCGGCCGAGATCCCCTGCCTCATCGCGGTGGCCCGGACCGCCGGCATGGTGGCGCTTGTGCGCGAAACCCTGCACGACATTCGTCTTTACCGGCCACTGAGCCGCTATGTGGGGCCGACGGAGCGTCCGTTTCCGGCGGGGAGGAACGGATGATCGGCAGGCCGCCATCTGATGCCGTCCAGCGCTACACCCGCGGGCTCGATGGTTTGGTGGCCGGTGACACCGCCATCGGGCTGATCGACGGAGTTCGCGGCCGACTGCTCTATCGCGGGTACGACGTGGCGGAGCTGGTGGAGCACAGCAGTTTCGAGGAGGTCTCCTTCCTCGTCCTGTTTGGAGAGCTGCCGGATTCAACCCAACTGGACTCATGGTCAGCTGAACTCCGCAGGTGGCGCACCCCGCCCCGATCCGCCTTCCAGGCCCTCGCCACGGTCCCCTTCCGGGCCCACCCGCTCGCCCAGTTTCGGACCATGCTGACCGTAGCCGCCTGTCAGATCCCGGAGGCCGATGACATCAGTCTCGACGCCCAGTGGCGCCGCCCGGCCCGAATCCTGAGCTGGACGGCCTCTCTGGCCGCGGCAGCCATCAGACACCTCGACGGCAAAAACCCGGTGGATCCATCCGACGATCTCGGCTACTCGGCCAACTGGCTGTTCCAGGTCCTTGGACGCCAGCCCGAGGCCGACGAGGTCCGAGCCTTCGATGCCAGCCTGATCGTTCAGGCGGAGCACGGTCTCCACGCCGCCGCCCTCGCCGCTCTGGTGGTTTCATCCACCGGGGCGGATCTCGGATCGGCGGTCCTCGCCGGCATGGGCGCGTTGTCCGGGGCCCGTCATGGCGGTGCCAACCAACTCGCCTTCGAGATGCTCGCCGGTTTCTCCACGACGGCGGAAGCACGATCCTGGGCACGAGACGGCCTGGCCCGTCGTCATCGATTCCCGGGGTTCGGTCACCGCGTCTACTCGTGTCCCGATCCCCGGGTGACGGCGCTGGAACCTTTCGCCCGATCGCTTCTCGCCTCGCGTGGAATGGGACAGCTGTGGAGAATCTACATGGGGCTGCGCGATGAGGTCGAATCTGCGCTCGGAAGCCGGGGGATCTTTGCCAACGTGGACAGTA
Organism: uncultured Holophagae bacterium; assembly: GCA_963797055.1. Lineage (GTDB taxonomy): Bacteria > Acidobacteriota > Thermoanaerobaculia > Thermoanaerobaculales > Sulfomarinibacteraceae > FEB-10. Next base: position 628,725 of record CAWCOD010000006.1, on the reverse strand, counting down.
TTACCGGGCTGCTCTACCACCCCCTGGGCTTGCCGGCTTCGGGTTTCCCGATCCCCTTCTGCCTCGCGATTCAGACCGGATGGATGGCTCACTGTCTGGAGTATCTGCCGGACGGCGCCATGATCGAGCCCGGGGCCGTCTATCTGACTGAGCCAGCTCCAAGCAGGTTGTAGGTTGTGGGTTGTACGTTGTTTGCCGTGGACGCGGCGGTCTGGTTGACAGTAGGCGGCAGACGGCAGGGGGTAACGTTCCTTCGGTCGAACCGTGGCGGTGCCAGGCACCTCCGCCAACGTACATATCTCGTGCTCCGATGCGATTTCGACGGTGCCTGGCACCGGCCCGCGCGTATCCGTTTCAGACCCGCAAGCGGATAAAGAGGTCACGGAGGCGGAGCAGAAGTTTGGCAAGCTCACAGTCCGCGAGGTAGGTCCTCAGCGCCTCGTTGTCATCGCCGCTCTTCAGACGTTCCAGATAGATCTCCAGAATCGCGTGAAAGGTGGCAACCTCGGCCAGACCGTAGGTTTCCGCTCGAGTGGAAAACCAGCCTGATTCGAGCGCCGACTGCCAGACGGAATTGCTGATTTCCGAAGAGGTCTGGTACGCCGCCTCGGCGGCCCCTATGATCTCCGACCTGAGATCCCGCAGCACCTGGAAGTCCTCGGGTTCCACGTGAACCAGACCCACCGGGGTTGCCGCACCGTCCAAAACGTCCTCGCGAAACCGGTTGGCCTCCAATCGGTCGTCCCTCTCATCAAAGAGCACGTCGGTGGCCTCGACCCCGGTGGGCACTTCGTAGACTGCTTCGCCAGTGTCCCCGGCAGTTTCGGTGTCAACCCCTTCGCCCCCCCCTCCTCGAGCAAGATATCGGTGGGCGGACCCTCGGAGGACTCTCCAACCCGTGGATCGCCATGCCCTGCCGCAACCTCGGATTGAAGCCCGTCAACTTCTCCATCCTCGAACAACACCGGTGTGGACAGATCGGTCTCATCGCCAGCAAATCCCTCGGCGGCAGCCGCCACCACACCACTCAAACCCGACGTCGCCGGTCCTTTGTCGCCGAAGAGAGCGGCGGTGGCCTCGGTCCGTTCAGGGGTGACGTCTGCCGCCGCTGGTGGGATGGTTGGTCTCACGCGAGACCCGGTATCGCCCTGCGATGGATTTCGGGTTGATCGGATGTCCCGGGCGAAATCGGCTCCACGTCGCTGTAGCCGGCCCGCCCGGCCGTTTCGCCACTCCGGTCATGCCGACGAACACCACTCAGCTTCTCTCGCAATCTGAGATGAAACTCGTCCAGAACCACACCTTCGGAGTCGCTCAGGATACGGGCTTCGGCCAGCTTGCGCCTGAGATCCTCGAGGGTCCGCAGATTCACGATCAGACCGTCCGGGGAGAGAGCAAGTCCCTGCAAAAGTGCGGCCAGACTCTCGCTGGAGTCCACAAGATCCGCAAGATCTCCAAAGGTCGCCAGGTCGTAAGGACCATCCGCATCCGATGGGATCCGCTCCATTTCCAGTTCCGAGTCTCGGGCCGCGAGCAGCCGGTCCCGAACGGCGGCCGGGCAGCCGCCGACAAACCACTCCTCGCCCCACAATCGGACCGCACCACGTCGGATGATCCGCCGGAAACCCACCAGCAGATCGACGACCTTGCCAAAGGCCCGCGCACGCGCCTCGGAGAACTCGTCTTGATGGGAGCTGTCACCCGTCACAACGCCGCATTGTACCGGTGTCGGGTCGGTTTCCTCAGCCATTGTCACTGCGCCACTCCACATCGATGACATTCGGGTCGAGACCGGTGATCCGAGTGGGCAGCCACCGGCGGATCAGCCTGCGCGCCACGCGCCGGCCTCCCGGTATCAGCAGCGCGAACCCCAACGCGTCCGTCAGCAGTCCCGGTGTCAGCAGTACGGCCCCGGCAACCAATATCAAGAGCCCGTCGACAAGCGCGTCTGCGGGCATATCACCCACCGCGAGGCTGGCTTGAACCTCACGCAACACCCTGAGACCCTGCCGACGGGCCAGCCAGGCTCCGACGAGGCCGGTGACCACCACGATTCCGATGGTGATCTCAACCCCTACGTGCGAACCGACCTGAATCAACAGATAGAGTTCCAGCAGGGGCACCAAAATGAAGAGCGTGGCCAGCCGTACGAACATCGAGGCCATGGTACACCTCCCGCCGGCTTCGCCGGCTCGCCGTGAGGCTATGAGTCGATAGGGCCATGAGGTCCCCCACCCGCCCGTTACGAATTGCAGATTGCAGATTGCAGATTGCAGATTCCCCCGCCCACCTGGATCGGGAGTGGACCCGTTGATCGGGCGTGGCAGCCTCGGACGCATTGCGAACGCGCTCACCCGGTGCCAGGCACCGTCGAAATCGAGTCGTAGTGCGAGTTCGACATACTGCGGCGGCGCCTGGCACCGACATGTTCGCGGCTGCGCAACTCATTTGAACCACTATCCTCTTGGATCGGACAGCGTAGAATGTTGCGTCTGGAGGGCGTGGTGTCGATTCGAACAACAAGGTTGCAGGCGGTTGTCGTTGTCATTCTGCTCACCTATTCGGTAGCGGCTCTGGCCCAACAACAACCATCCGAAGACAAGGGCTATCGCGCCGGCGAAGTAGGTGCCCACGAGTGGCTCGACGACGCCCAGGTTCAGGTGGACCGGAGTGCGCGCGAAACCCGTCCCCCGCAGCGGGTGACCTTGGGTTCGTTTGTGTCGGTCCAGGTCAATGTTGACGTCTCCGGAAACAACATCGTCGGCGACGCCGCCAACGAACCCTCCATTGCGGTGGACCCCACATTCCCAAACCGAATGGCCATCGGGTGGCGCCAGTTCGACACGATCGCCAGCAATTTCCGACAGGCCGGCTTGGGTTTCTCCTCGGACGGCGGCCGCAACTGGACCGCACCGGGGGTACTGACACCCGGGACATTTCGTTCCGATCCGGTGCTCGACGCCGATTCCGAAGGGAACTTCTATTACAACAGCCTCACCGTGGAACCCGACTTCATGTGCGACGTCTTCAGCTCGACCGACGGGGGCGTCCACTGGGGCACGCCGGTCCCTGCCTACGGAGGCGACAAGGCGTGGATGGCCGTCGACCGTTCCGGCGGTCCTGGAACCGGCAACATCTACTCTGCCTGGAGCCCGTGGGCAGGGTGTTGCGGCGACGATTTCTTCAACCGGTCTGCCAACGGTGGAACGAGCTTCGAATACCCGATCTATGTCCCGGGTGAACCGTCGTGGGGCGTCACCGCGGTGGGTCCCGACGGGTCGGTTTGGGTGGCCGGCAGCGGCTGGTTTGACATTGCCGTTGCGCGGTCCACCGATGCCCAGTACGGAGGCGGATCGTCCATGACCTTCTCGACTACAGCCTCCGTCGATCTTGGTGGTGAACAGACGTCCTTTGTGCCGGCCAGCCCGAATCCCGACGGGCTGTTGGGTCAGATCTGGATCGCGGCCGATCCCTCACCATCCGGCGCGGTCTACGTGCTCGGATCGGTGGATCCCCCTGGGGCGGATCCCCTGGACATCCACATCGTCCGGTCGACCGACGGGGGATCCACATGGAGCGCCCCCGTCCGGGTGAATGACGACGCTGCGGGGACCAACGCCTGGCAGTGGTTCGGCACCATGTCGGTGGCTCCCGACGGCAGAATCGACGCGGTCTGGGCCGACTCCAGAAACGACCCGGGGGGTTATGACTCTGAGGTTTTTTATTCGTTTTCCACCGACGGTGGAATTACCTGGGCCCCAAACCAGGCCGTCTCTCCTCCCTTCGATCCCCACCTCGGCTGGCCGAACCAGAATAAGATTGGCGACTACTACGACATGGTGTCCGATCTTGTGGGCGCGGACCTCGCCTACGCAGCTACCTTCAACGGCGAGCAAGATGTCTACTACCTCAGGATCGGCGACTACGACTGCAACATCAACGGGGTCGGCGACCTCGAGGATATCGCCGGCGGCACGTCGACGGACTCGGACCTCGACGGCATCCCCGACGAATGCGAGGTCATCACGATATTCGCCGATGGTTTCGAGACCGGTGACCTCGAAGGGTGGTCGATCTGGGGTCCGTAGGATTTCCGTGCAAACTACGACACTCCCGGCTTGCCTAATGGAATTCCGATGGGCAGTGCCACCTTGATGGCGATCTGGGCCACAAACAGCCAGTGATTGTTATCGGAACGAGCGGCGCCGACTTCCAGGGTCAGCGAGAAAAAGCCTGCTCCCGACTCGCTTCCGATGGAGAGCCCGTCATGTTGGCCGTGGTTCTTCTCGTCCCATCGCCGATAACGTATGAACTTCCCGTAGAACCCAAACTGCCGGCTGGCCACGGGCACCTCGCGGACCCCACCCCAACCCAGGGTGAAGATCTCGCCGTCGGCCGGGGAGCCCCATTCCCGTCCGTAGCCGAGGTAGATGCTGAAGTCGTGACGGCGGCGAAGTGACACAAAGAAATTGGCCTGGGCCGAGACGAGATCCGGGAGTCCCAAAACGCCGCTGACACCCGGGTACAATCCGATCAGCCAGCGGGGCTCTTCAAAGTCAACCGGGTGTTCCATTTCAAAGGGGAACTGCTCGTGCCATCTGTCCACGTCAATCTCGCCAGAGTCCTGAGCGAGAACCCCGGGCACTGACACGATCCCGTTGAGAACCACCACGAGTGCGGCGGCGACCAGCCAGCCCCGTCTTCGGCTCACCAGAACAGCCCCATGGAATCGATGAAGCCCTGCTTCTTGCCGAGCATGGCTCGGAGCTCGGGCACATCACTCGGACCGAGCCGTCCGACCACACGATCCACGGTCAACGGGTCGAGGTCCGTCCCGCATGCCACGGCGAAGTCCCGCAGTGAAATCAGGCCATTCAGGAAATCACGCACCATTTGGTTGAATTCTCTGTCCCGCACCACCACCCCGGCCTCGGTGTTGTAGTAGGTGGAACGGATGTTGAAATTGGAGGAATGCACGACGGTGATCTCATCATCGATGCGCACCAGCTTGCCGTGCAACGCCATCGGCGGCATGATCTCCGGCTCACAGCCGACCTCTTCCACCAGCCGATCGAGGTCGCCATTGCCGGCCCACGCCCAGACGTCGACGCCCGATTCGATCAGCTCGATGACCGATGGCAGACCGGCGAGAAGGAAGGGACCGCCACGGAGCGAAGCATCCGGGCCGTTGACGAAGAGGCGGACTCGGACGCCTCGGGCCTCAGCCGCCGCCAGGACATCCGTCAATTCCGGGGGGAAGTTCGGGAACGGAGTCATGAGATCGATTTCCGCCGTCGCCCCTTCCACCAACTCGATGACCAGCTCGGTGGTGGCGGCCGTTCTTCGACGCACCGGGTTGTCGTAGAGCACCGCCACTTCGGTCTCCCCAGCCGGGTTGGTCGCCGGGGGAAAGAACTCGGCGTTCATGTAGGGCTCGAGCGGGCTCCGCCCGTTGGGGAATCGACCGGTGGTCCAGAAGGTCTGGATCCGGCGTCTCAGGACTTCGGGAGCCACCGGCAGCCGAACGGGATTGGACAGATAGGACGAGGTCTCCCAGCCCTTGAGAAAGACCATCTGAAGGTCCCACACCGCGTCACCCTCGATTTCTACCCCGAAGTCCAACCACCAGTTGAGCGGATCGTAGTACTCGTCGGCGAGGTTCCGCCCACCCACGATGGCACGCCGGCCGTCCACGATGATCATCTTGTCGTGCATCCGCGAGTCATAAAGCGGACCGATGCCCCAGGAATTGGGGTTGTACGACCGGACCTTTGCGCCGGCTTCCTGCAACTTCCGGAATGAGAAGTCGAAGATACCCCGCGCGGTGGCGTCCACCATGCAATACACGGTGAAGTCGGGGTTCGTTTTCCGTCGACGGCGAATCAGATCCACCAGCGCTTCCCGAAACAACCGGCCATAGTGGTCGTCGTGCCACGAGAACGTGGTGATATGGACGTGATGTTCTGCTGACTCGATGAGTCGCAGACGGGCCTCCCACGAATCCACGGGCCCGCTCAGCAGCCGAAGGCTGTTGTTGGATGTCCACCGCGTCCGGCCGATCTCGACCACCGGGTCTGGGTCGGCCGGACCCCCGGCTCTCGCGACCTCGGGGCCTCCAGCCACGCCGAACAACAGCAACAAAACAATCGCAGGTAAAACGCGCATCCGCCGCGTATGGTGGACTACACCGACGGTTGACGCAAGTTTCCGACCGCAGGACAGGATGGATTGGGGTCCTCCGGCGGATTGACATTCATCCGAAAACCGTTATCTTTGAAAGCGGTTCTCAAAAACCACACGGGTGTTCGTACCCGCCCGCCACAGGACCCTGGTGTCCTCGGACATCGGCACCGCCCGCGGGACCCACCCGGTGGTGAAAGAAGGGAGTGCACCTGATGCGTAGAGCTCATTTTCTCCTCCTGACAGCATGTCTGTCCCTCCTGGTTCCGTCTTTGGCTGCCCAGGACGCCGATCCGGGGATGATCTCCAAAAGCTTCCAGGTGACCGTAAAGCTCGATCGGTTCCTGCAGTTCGAGGACGCCTACCGTGAACACCTCCAGTGGCACGGCAAGAACGGCGACGGCTGGGCCTGGCACACGTGGCAGGTCGTCAGCGGCCAGAATCTCGGCCAGTACATCATCCGAAGCCACGGCCACAACTGGGCGGACTTCGACCGGGACGCGTCGATGCGGCGGTCGGAGTGGGCCGACATTCTCACCCACGTTGCACCGAACCTGGAGAAGATGACCTCCAGCCTGGAGACCTTCGAACCGCAGCTCTCCAACTGGCCCGCAGATCTGCCCCGCCCCGCCCTCGTGGAGATGACCCGATTCGAGATCTCCTACGCCGGCGTCCAGGACTTTCGCGAGGCCATCGCCAAGATCCGAACTGCGGTGATGGAAAAGGCCCCGGATCGACATTTCGCCTGGCTGCGCACGGTCAACGGCTCGGACGGACCGACCATGGTCCTCGCCGTCCCGCGGGCGAATTGGTCGGATTTCGAACCTGCCGCCACGCCGCTCTGGGCGCTGATGGAGGAGGTCTACGGGGCCACCGAATCGGCGGCCATCCAAAAATCCGTCGGCCAGTCCATCCGGAGCCAAGAAAGCTCTGTCATCGAGTACCGGGCCGACCTGAGTTTTGTGCCATCGAACTGACCAGAGGCACCACGGGTCGACCGTCGCGGACTCGAAGCCATTGACCCCAATGTGGGAACGATCCGTATATTGACGCGTACTGTGTAGAAGGAGGATCTGGACATGGACACCAACCAGGACCGACCGAGCTATGAACCGGGCCCCGGCGACCCCCCCCTCCCGAACGAAACAACGCCGCGCTACTCCGCCGTGCAGCGCCTGTGGATGATCTTCACCTCCCCGGCGGAGGTCTTCGCAGACATCCGGATCAAGCCCACCTGGGTCCTGGCGCTGATTCTCATGATTGCCCTCGGCGTCGCCATCCAGGTTGTGATCATGCCTCACATCGACATCGAATCGTCGATCCGCGCTGCGCTCGGTGATCGCGCCGCCGAGATGGGTGACGAACAGATCGATGAGATCGTCGCCGGCCGACAGAAGTTCGCGAAATTCGGACCGATAGTTGCGATTGTCATCGGCCCCCTCGCCTGGGCCCTCATGGCAGCCGTCTTCCTTATCTGCCTCAAGCTCGTCGGCTCGGAAATAAATTTCATGTCGACCCTGTCCACCGCGCTCCACGCCTACTGGCCGCCTTCTGTCGTCGGCGGGATCCTGGCCATGATTCTCATTCAGAGGGCCGGTCTCATTCCTCAGGAGGAGGTTGTCAACGTGGTCAAAGCGCACCCGGCGGCCTTCATGTCCCCTGACTCTCCGCCCTGGCTGTTGGCCACGGCCGGTACCCTGAGCATCTTCAATATCTGGACTGTGGTCCTGCTGGTCATCGGATTCAAGATCGTGGGCAAACTCTCCACTGCCCAGGCCGCGGTGGCTGCACTGATTCCGTGGGGCATCTGGATCGTCCTGAAGGCCGGTCTTTCGATGATCCCCGAACTCTTCTCGTAGCCTGAGATGTCTCAACACGGAAGGACACCATGAAGAAGTGGTTGATCGGCATCGCCGTGGTCGCCGTACTCGCCGTCATCGTGTGGGCAAGCCTGAGAGACTCCAAACCACGTGGCACCGAGGTCGAGCTTGGCTCGGCCGAGACCAAGATCCTGTCGGCTCGGGTCAAAGCCACAGGTGAAATCACGCCCGAAAAGAAGGTCGAGATCTCCGCCAAGGTGGTGGGAGAGATCATCAGCCTGCCCGTCGTGGAGGGGCAGGAGGTCCACGCGGGTGAACTGCTCCTCGAGATCGAGCGCGATCTCTACGAATCGGCCCGAGATCAAGCCCGAGCGGCCGTCAGTCAGGCCGAAGTCACGAAGCACCGGTTCGAAGTTCAACTCGCCGACGCCATGCGAAATCTTCGCCGCGCTCGACAGCTTCAGCAGCAGGAGCTGGTGAGCCAGGAGGCTCTCGACGCGGCCCAACTCGCCGTGGACACCGCGGCGGTGGAGATCGAGGCCCAGCAGCACGCCATCGAGCAGTACCGTTCCGCCCTCAAGCGGACCACCGACGACCTCGCCCGGACGACGATCCTGTCGCCCATGGACGGCATTGTCATTCAGCTGGACGCCGAAAAGGGCGAGACCGTGGTGCCGGGTTCCACCAACCTCCCGGGTTCGGTCATCATGGTGGTGGCCGACATGTCCACGCTGCTGGCCGAGGTGGAGGTCAACGAAGTCGACGTCGTGGACGTGTCCCTCGGACAGGAGGCCGAGGTCACGGTGGACGCCATCGGTGACGAACCCCAGACCGGCCGAGTCGTGGAAATCGCCACCTCGGGTCGCAAAGACCCTTCTCTCGGCACCATTCGATTCAGGGTCAAGATCGCACTCCAGGACCCCGATCCCGCTCTGCGTCCCGCCATGACTGCCAAGGTCGCGATTCTGACCGCCACCCGGCCCGATGCCCTGACCATTCCGATCCAAGCCGTGGTCAAACGCAAGCTCGCCGAAGACGGGACCGAAGCAAAGGGAACCAAAGCCGAAGGTCTGGATGAAACTGACGTGGTTTACCTCATCGAGGATGGTGAGGCAGCCGTTCGCGCAGTCACAACAGGCATCGCCGATGATCTCCACGTGGAGATCACCGATGGCTTGGGCGCGGGGGACGAGATCATCATCGGTCCCTATCGAACTTTGAAGAAGCTCCACGCGGGCGAGGCGGTCCGGGTCAAAGAAGTCGAAGACGAGAACGATGACGACCAGGAAGGCGACGCCGAGGTCGAGGTCAGGGTCGACTGATGCTGATCGAGATCCGCGAGCTGCGCAAGATCTACCAAATGGGCGACCAGGAGGTGCGGGCCCTGGACGGCATCGACCTCGAGGTCGAAGCCGGTGAGTATCTCGCCATCATGGGGCCTTCGGGGTCTGGAAAATCGACGTTAATGAACCTCATCGGCTGTCTCGACACACCCACCTCCGGCCACTACGTCCTCAACGGACAGGCTGTCGAGGGTCTCGACGACTCCGAGCTCGCGCACATCCGGAACCGGGAGATCGGGTTCGTCTTTCAGACCTTCAACCTGTTGCCCCGGGCGAGCGCTCTGGCCAACGTGGAGCTGCCCCTCATCTACGCCCGAATGCCCAGCGGGAAACGCCGCCAGATGGCCCGGGAGGCCCTCGAGAAGGTGGGGCTCGGAGACCGGACGAAACACCAACCCAACGAGCTCTCGGGGGGCCAGAGGCAACGGGTGGCGGTAGCTCGGGCGCTGGTGAATCGGCCATCGATCCTGCTCGCGGATGAGCCCACCGGCAATCTCGACTCCCGCACGTCGAACGAGATCATGGCTCTCTTCGACGAACTCAACGAGGCCGGCAACACCATCGTCCTGGTCACCCATGAGGAGGATATCGCCGACCACGCCTCGCGAACCGTTCGGCTGCTCGACGGCCGGGTCGTGATGGACGAACGACGGACACCCGGAGAACGAAAGCCATGATCTGGGACAACTTCCGCATCGCGCTGCAGGCGATCCGCGGTAACAAGATGCGGTCTCTCCTGACAACTCTGGGGATCATCATCGGTGTCGCGGCGGTGATCGCCGTGGTTTCCATCGTCCAGGGTCTCAACTACGTCATCGAGAATCGCCTGGCAAGCGTGGGCGCCACCTACATCCGGGTCCAGCCCCGGCAGGACCTCAACGATCCCGATCTGGCCGGCAAGGAGGTGGTCCTGACCTATGACGACGGGCTCGCCATCATGGATCGAGCCACCGCCATCGAGTATTTCAATCCCCTCTTCTTCCGCGGCGAACGCGTCCGCTACCGAGACCGCCAGCACTCCACCACGCTGCTCGGGGTGGGCGCATCCCACCAGGAGGTCAACATCCACTGGGTGGACCAAGGTCGTTTCTTCTCGGACCTCGATCTCGACCGCCGGGCGCCGGTGTGCATTCTCGGGACCGAGATCGTCCGCGAGCTGGAGATCGGCGACGAGCCCGTCGGCACGGAGATCATCATCGGTCAGGGGAGCTTCACTGTGGTTGGCATCATGGAGGAGATGGGCGAGATGTTCGGCCAGAATTCGGACGATCTCGTCCTGATCCCCATCACCACCGCCCGAGACCTCTACGGCCACGACGCCTTCAAAAGGCTTTTTCTCGACTTCCAGGCCTACAGCCCGGAGCAGGTGGAGCTGGCCAGGGACCAGATCACCGAGGTGCTCCGATCGCGCCACCGGATCGCTGACGGCAAAAGCAACGACTTCAGGGTTGTCCTTCAGGAAGAGATCCTCGAGACCACCGGCGCTATTCTCGGTACGCTGACCAGCGTGGTCGGCGGCGTGGTCAGCATCGCACTGTTGGTGGGCGGTATCGGCATCATGAACATCATGCTGGTTTCGGTCACAGAACGAACCCGCGAGATCGGCGTCCGCAAGGCCGTGGGCGCGCGCAAATCCGACATCCTGGTGCAGTTCCTGATCGAGGCCGTCACGCTTTCCCTGCTGGGCGGTCTGGTGGGCGTGTTGGCCGGATGGGGGTTGGGCGTACTGGGAGCCAAGGCCATCCCAGGCTTTCCTCCGGCCCACGTTCCGCTCTGGGCCGTGGGCATCGGGTTCGGATTCGCCGCCCTGGTCGGCATTTTCTTCGGGACCTACCCGGCCGCCAAGGCGTCGGCGCTCGATCCCATCGACGCCCTTCGCTATGAGTGAAGTCTCAATTTTGAAGTCTCAATTCTAAATTCCCACCACCCACCCGGTTCATGTTGGGCGGGCAGGGGTTCATTCAAAATTTAGAACTGAGAATTGAGAATTATTGCGATTCAGTGACGACGAGTTCCATGGCGCGACGAATGGGAATGTGGACGGTCTGCGCCTGCTGGTCGACCCAACCGTAGCTATTGAGAATTTCGAGCTGATCCGCATCGAGGCGTTTGAGCGGTTCGTACGGATTGTCGGCGATCTTCTGCGCCAGTTCCTTGCGCTCCATGGAGTAGAACAGACCCTGTAATCCGACGATGATCGCAAACAGCAGAATCGCTCCGAGAATGCCTACGATCGCGGACGCAGGGACATCGGGATCGTCGTATCTCATAGTTTCCTCGAATTCTCAATTCTCAGTTTTGAATTTTGAATGACGGTCAACCACCCCAATGCTCCGTTGCGCACGCACGTGGAAATCGAGAATTCAAAATTCAACATTCAAAATCACCATTAGGAGTTCTTGAAGACCAACGACTCGTGCAACCTGGGATCACCCACGGGTATCAACGAATGCCGCCGGAGCGTGAACGCGAGCACACTCGAGTACACACCGGTCAGGCCCAGAAAACACAGGATGTCGATCAGGCCGAAGCGGGCCACCCCGGGGCTGAATTCAGGCATCACCAGCCAGTAGATATCCAACCAGGTCATGAGCACCATATAGATACCGACCCCTGCGAGAAGCACCGGACGGCGTTTCACGTACCTCGAAATCAGCATCAGAAATGGAATCACGAAGTGGCCGATGATCAGGGCCAGACTCACCCACGCCCAATCGCCGGTCTGCCGTTTGAGGTACCACTCGGTCTCCTCGGGGATGTTGCCGTACCAGATCAACATGTACTGGGAAAAGGCGATGTAGGCCCAAAAGACCGTAAAGGCGAAGAGGAACTTCCCGAGGTCGTGGTAATGCTCCACTGTCACCGCCCCGTCGAGTACACCCTTGGATTGCAGGGCCACCAGGGTTTTAGGCATCACAGCGTAAAACACAACCACGCTGACCGCGAAGAAATAGACCCCGAAGATCGTGCTGAACCAATGGGGATCCAGTGACATCAGCAGGTCGAAGGCCGCGAAGTTCGCGGACAGGGCAAAGAGGATCAGACCAAAGGCGGACACCCGCTCCATTTTAATCGTCAGGGCTGGGTCTCCGGTGACATCCTGCCGCACCGAGGTCCGGTAGAAATACCACGCGAGCACGCCCCATATCGCGAAGTAGACCGCCAACCGCACCACAAAGAACGTTGGATTGAGGAAACCCATCTTGGCGGCGAGAATGGGGTCGTGGGCCGCCTCCTCGAGGTGGGACCAATGGTACAGATGGTGCATGCCGAGAACGATCGGTGTCACCAGGATGGCCATCAGCCAGACATTGGTGGCCATCGCCTCCGCGATGCGGCGGACCACCACCGACCATCCCGCCCGGGTCACGTGCTGCAGCATGACGAAAAACAGGGCTCCGAGGGTGAGCGCGAGATACAGCGAGTAGCTGATGAGATACGTCTCCAACAGTCGGTCCCATCCGTGTTCGGTGGTCATGGCCAGCGCCAGGGCACCGCCGATTCCCACCACCGCCGCCACAGCCGCGCCGCCGAGCCACAGGGGCAGCACCGGATCAATGCGCAGCTCGATGTCCGTGATGTCCACTGCCTTCTTCATCATCACCTCAACTGCGCCCTGAGGTCGGCCGGCACGTCCTCGAGCGGGGCACCCTGGCTCCGCTGCAGGGCCCGGACGTAGGCCACGATGGCCCAGCGGTCCTCGACCGGGATCTGCGGCGCATAGGCGGGCATATTCCTGATTCCGTTCGTGATCGTGTTGAACAGATGGCCGTCGGTGCGTCCGCGAACCAGTTCGGAATGGAACGACGCGGGAGGCGTCCAGGTCCCCTCCTGAAGCTCTTCGGCTCGTTTCGCCACCATGCCGTCACCGGCGCCTGCCAGACCATGGCACGGGGCGCAGAAGACCTCGAAACGCTGCCGTCCGCGCTCCATGAGCTGCATGGTCACCGGAACCGGCAGGGTCTCGACCCAGTCCTCCCCCACCTTGCCGAAGTAGTATGCGGAATCGGCGTCCAGCTCGCCGCGGGCCACGGTCCCTGGCACCACCCCCCGCATGGCGCGCCGGTCGGCGAACAGCCGATTCCGCGCCTGGGTCTTGAACTTCGGCTGATTGTCCATGTCCTGGATGATGTGGATCCTCGGTTTCGAGGACATGGTGTTGCGGGCCCGCAGGATCACCGCCAGCGGCACCCACGACAGGACGATGATCACCACCACCGCATAGAAGAGCCAGCGTGGCATTTTCACCCCACCACCTCCTCGACCTCTGACCCACCGAGGCCCTCCAGCAGTTGTCGCGTGGTTGTGCGATCAAAGAGTGGATCGCGCGCCTCGATGCTGATCATGAAACGATTGTCGGTGACTTTTTTGAACATTCGGCTCGAGTGCAGGGGGTGGTAGAGCTGGGGCAGATTATTGAGGGCGAGCATCCCCACCAAGGCACTGATGGCTGCGAACAGAATCGTGGTCTCGAAGGCCACCGGGATGTTTGCCGGTAGGCTGAATATGGGCTTGCCCGAGATGAGGAACGGGTAGTCAAAGGCGTTGGTGTACCACTGCAGCAGCAGTCCGCACATCATACCGGTGAGGCCGCCGAGAAACACGATGTACGGCAGAATCGTCGGCGGAACACCCATTGCGGCGTCCAACCCGTGGACCACGAATGGCGTGTGGGTGTCCCACTCCTTGTAGCCGGCGTCCCGCACCGTTTCGGCTCCAGCGAGCAACTGATCAACGTTATCGAATGACACCAGATAACCGTAGAGATCGCCGGTGGCGTCGGTGTTGGGTCGTTCGTAGGTCACCGGTCACCTCCGCGACGCGCCGAGCGCTCGGTGATGTCACCGTGATAGTCACCGTGTCCCGGCTCGTCGTGGAGCGCCGCCGGCATCACACCCTTGACCTCGGCCATTCCAATAATGGGCAGGAACCTCACAAACAGCAGGAACAGGGTAAAGAACAGTCCGAAGCTCCCCGCGAAGGTGAGGATGTCCACGATGGATGGCCGGTAGTACCCCCAGCTCGTGGGCAGGAAATCTCGGCTGAGGGAACTGACGACGATGACGAACCGCTCGAACCACATCCCGACGTTGATCAGGATCGATGCGATCCACATCACCACCAGGTTCGTTCGCACCTTCTTGAACCAGAAAACCTGAGGCACCAAGACGTTGCAGGTCACCATGATCCAGTAGGCCCACGCATAGGGACCAAAGGCGCGGTTCATGAAAGTGAACGCCTCGTAGCTGTTTCCCGAGTACCAGGCCATGAAAAACTCGGTCGAGTAGGCCAGCCCCACCATCATGCCTGTGGCCAACATGATCTTGGACATGTTCTCCAGGTGACGCAGGGTGATGATCTCTTCGAGATGGAGGAAATGTCTGGTTGGAATCACCAGCGTCACCACCATGGCGAAGCCCGAGAAAATCGCACCGGCCACGAAGTAGGGCGGGAAGATCGTCGTGTGCCACCCGGGGATGATGGACACCGCAAAGTCGAAGCTCACCACCGAGTGCACCGACAGCACCAGCGGAGTCGCCAGCGCGGCGAGAAGCAAGTAGGCCATCTCGAATCGGTGCCAGTGCCGATTCGAGGACCGCCAACCCATGCTGAGCAGACCGTAGGCCAGCCAGCGACCCTTGGTGGTGGCGCGGTCGCGCAGGGTGGCCAGATCGGGGATCATACCCATATACCAGAACAGCAGCGACACGGTGGCGTAGGTACCCACCGCGAAAACGTCCCACAACAGCGGTGATCGGAAATTCGGCCACATCTGCATCTGATTCGGGATGGGAGCCAGCCAGTAGGCCACCCAGATTCGGCCGACATGGATGCCGGGGAAAATCCCGGCGCAGGCCACCGCGAAGATCGTCATGCCCTCGGCGAACCGGTTGATGCTCGTCCGCCACTTCTGGCGGAGAAGAAACAGAATCGCGGAGATCAGCGTTCCCGCGTGACCGATGCCGACCCAGAAGACGAAGTTGACAATCGCCCAGCCCCAGGCCACCGGGACCTGCAGACCCCAAACTCCGATGCCCACGCCGACCAGGTAGGCCACCATCACCGCGAGCACACCGGTCATGCTCAGCGAGATGCCAAAGGCGATGTACCAGGCCCGTGGTGTCTTCTGTTCCACCACGCCGCAAACGGTGTCGGTGATGAAATCGAACTCATTGTGATTCAGGACCAACGGCGCCCGACGAGTGGGATCGTCGGCGGTGTTGTCCAGCATGACACGGGTGTCGACGGTGGAGGTGCTCATGGGCTCAAGCGGACTCCTTCCCGTGATCGTCATGGTCTGCGGTGCCCGACGTTTCCACGGCGCCTCCCACCGGATTCTGCAGACGAGCCATATAGTGGGCCCGCGGTCGGATGTTCAGTTCTTCCAGAGTGACGTACGCGCGATGGTCCTGACGGAGTTTGGAGATCTCGCTCGAGGGATTGTTGAGATCGCCGAAATGGATGGCCTTGGCCGGACAGGTCTGCGCACAGGCCGGAACGATCTCTCCGTCGCCGATGGGTCGCTTTTCGTTGCGGGCCTGAATTCGCACCGCTTCGATCCGCTGGATGCAAAAGGTGCACTTCTCCATGACACCCCGGCTGCGAACCGTGACCTCGGGGTTGAACTGCATCATCGAGATGTCGGACAGCTCTTTGTGGTAGTTGAAGAAGTTGAATCGCCGCACCTTGAACGGACAGTTGTTGGAACAGTAACGGGTGCCGATGCATCGGTTGTAGGCCATGGCGTTGAGCCCGTCCCGGGTGTGCTGGGTGGCTGCCACCGGACAGACCTGCTCGCACGGCGCGTTCTCGCACTGAACACACGTCATGGGTTGGAAGACCATCTCGGCGGTGTCCACTTCGTCGGCAGCCACACCCAACGGCGTCTTGAAATAGCGGTCGACCCTGATCCACTGCATCTCGCGCTGATTGATGACCTGCTCGCGACCCACCACCGGGATGTTGTTCTCCGCCTGACAGGCGACGACACAGGCGTTGCATCCGGTGCAGGAATTCAGATCGATGGCCATCCCCCACTGCTCACCCTCGTAGGCCAGGTCCTTCCACAGATTCTTAAGCGGCGGATGGTGGTCCATGTGTTGGAAGAGTTCGGGGTCGGCGAGATAGGCGTCGAGACTCGCCTCGCGTACGAAGTTGTCGGCCCGGATGTTCCGTTCTCCAAAACCGATCGTGTCGATGGCAAAGTGGTTCTGGGTGCAGGCCAGTACATGTTGCCGGCCTGCGGGGGTCACCGTGACACCGTCGAGAACGAAGGACCCGTCGTCGGCGCGCAGACCATAGGCATTCGCCCCGACGCCGTTGCCCACCTGACCGGCCGCCGAACGGCCGTACCCGAGCCACAGGCTGGCCGAATACCGAGTTTGACCCGGAACCACGCACACCGGCACGTCCAGCGAACGGTCGCCGGCCGCCACCACAACCACGTCGTTCTGCTCCACACCCAGCTCTCTGGCGGCGGGGGGTGACAATAACAGCGCGTTGTCCCACGCGACCTTGGTGACTGCCTCCGGCAACTCCTGCAACCACCCGTTGTTGGCGAACCGGCCATCGAAAATCTTTGGATCCGGAACCAGCACCAGTTCGAGGCTGCCCGACGTTGGCGCAGGCGGCACGCGGACGCCCCGAACAACTTCACCGACAGCTGCAGGATTCAGCGCAACTTCGACGGCTGCCTTGGCCGTGCCGCGCACCAGGCCGTCGTGGAGAGAGCGGCGCCACAACGCCTCAAAATCCACCTCGGACGAGTTTTCCCCCAGCGTCTGGCGGACGATCTCGTAGCCCCGAACCGGCTCGGGCTCGAGCAGCATGGCAAGCACCTCGATGGGCGACCGACCACCGTACAGCGGCTCGAT
Source organism: uncultured Holophagae bacterium (assembly GCA_963797055.1). Taxonomy (GTDB): domain Bacteria; phylum Acidobacteriota; class Thermoanaerobaculia; order Thermoanaerobaculales; family Sulfomarinibacteraceae; genus FEB-10. The sequence continues at coordinate 611,508 of CAWCOD010000006.1, read as the reverse complement.
GAGCGGCTGTTGGAGTGTCCAGCTTCCGTCCCATGCCCTACCGTCGCCCCACGTCTCCAGAAAGTGTGCCTGCGGCAGGTGCCAGCCACAGCGGCGGGAGGTTTCGTCGTCATAAAGACTCAGGTGCATCGTGTGCGGCACCTGAGACAGCCGATCGGCAAAACCCGAGTCGATGGGCGCATCGTAGGCCGGATTGCCGCCGAGGATCAGCAGAGTCCGGACCGCACCGGACGCCATCTGCGCAGAAAGTTCGGAGATGGCATCCACATGGGTCGCCCGATCGGGATCGGCGACCTCGGTGTAGGTCAGGGTCCGCCCCACGTTCCCGAGCGCCTGGTTGACCATGGCCGCCATGGCGTGCACCGCGGCCGGCTGGCGCGGTCCCACCAGAAGCAGGCTCTCGCCCGGGTGGTTCGCCAGATCGTCGGCGAGGGCTTCGACAAATTCGCCGTGGTTGGAGTCCACATCGGCGATCTCGGGAGCGACGTCCGCACCCAGGCCGACACCGTCATGTCGCGCCAGGGCTGTCACCAATCCGGAGAGCAACGTCACAACCTGCCCGGATGGAACGGCCAGTCGATGGTCCGCCCGTCCGCCGGATAGGGAGAAACCGGACTCCGCCACCCAAAGTCGGCTCATGGTGTCGCCGTGGGGCGCGCGCGATTGGGCGAATTGGCGGGTCAATCGCAACGCAGCGGGATGTTCGCCCAACGGGTCGGCATCGAAACACGCCACGACCCGGGCACGACGGAGGTTCGGTACGACCCTCAGCGGCCGGCCGAAGGCGGTCCGCAGACCTTCCCGTTCGTGATCGTCCGAGATCGGCTCGTATTCGTACCAGCGGGCCTCCGGTTGGGCGGCGAGGAAACGGGCCTTCATACGTTCGAGGCTGGGTGAGGACGATGTCCCGGTGAGCACCGCGACCCCCTGCCCGGTCCCGGCAAGGTGCTGCGCAGCGTAGCCCGCCACGTCGTCCCACGTCTTGACGAACTCCTGACCGCCGTCCCGAAAAACCACCCGACGGCTGCGGTCCGGGTCGTAGAGCCCGAGGACACTGGCCTGGTGGATGGCCCCGAGACCTCCCAGGCTGTCCGGGTGCTCGGGATTGCCCTCGGCCTTGATGGGTCGACCGTCGTATGAGGTCACAAGCATGCCGGTGGCCACGCCCGCGAGTTCCATGGCGGTGGCGAATTGTTGGGGCACTCCGGGGGTACGGTCCGACGGGCGGTGGGCAAAGGGGACGATCTCCTCCTTGGGCCACCTACAGCCGGTGAGACCGGCAAATGCCAAGGACGCGCCCATGACCTTGAGGAACTGGCGACGGGTGGCCGGCGGCAGCTGATCCCAGTCGTCGTCCGGAAATTCGCGGCGGACCGCCTCCACGAACTCGGGGGTCTGCGTCAGCTCATCCAGGCTGCGCCAGTACTGCATGCCGTTTGATTTCAGCGATGACATGTATTGCAGTCCACGGGTGGGTTGATGTTGTTGGTCTCGCGAAGCCGTGCCCCGAGCACCATCTGGTCCTCCTCCGGTACCCAATCCAGTTGGGTGACGAACTCTGTGGGACGAAGGTGGCGCTCCGGATTGCGGTGGCATTCCAGGCACCATCCCATGCTCAGCGGCTCCGCCTGGTAGACCACCTCCATGGTGTCGATTCGTCCGTGGCACGCCACGCAGCCGACACCGCGGCGCACGTGAGCCGAGTGGTTGAAATAGACGTAATCGGGAAGATCGTGAACCCTGATCCACTCCACCGGCATCCCGGTGGCGTAACTTTCCAGAATCGGCGTGAGCTTCTCTGAGTTCTTGCGGATCATGGAGTGGCAGTTCATGCAGGTCTGGGTCGGAGGAATGGCCGCGTGGGCCGCAACCTCCACAGTGTTATGGCAGTACCGACAGTCTACGCCGAGTTGACCAACGTGCAGCGCGTGGCTGTAGGGCACGGGTTGTTCCGGGGCGTAGCCGACGTCCGTGGCCTTTGGTGAGAACCCGAAATAGACGACAATCGTGGCGTACACCAGCCCGCCGATGGCAGCAGCCGCGATTCCTGGACGCAGTATCCCCGTCCATTTCGGAAAAACGAAGATATCGTTGGACTTATCCTTCGTCATGGGGACGAATGCTAAATGTGTGTCTGCCATTCGTCAAGTGAACCCCCGAAATAGATGCGAGTCCGGTGAAAATGGTCGCCAGACGACGAGGCTAGAATAGGCAGTCATGAAGCAACACATCGACCTGAGATCGGACACCGTGACCCTCCCTACCCCCGCCATGCGGCAGGCCATGTCCGCGGCTGCGGTCGGCGACGACGTCTACGGCGAGGACCCCACAATCAACCGGCTCGAGCACAGAACCGCCGAGTTGATGGAGCGAGAGGCCGCCCTCTTCGTACCGACGGGCACAATGGGCAACCAGATCGCCGTCAACCTGCTCTCGACGAGGGGTGGTGAGGTCATCGGCGACAGCCGATGTCATGTCTTCAATTTCGAAGTGGGAGCCATGGCAGCCATTTCCGGGGTGCTCCCCCACGTCATCGAGACCGACGACGGCATCCTCCAACCCGAGCAGATCCGTGAAGCCTTCAGACCGCCGGGAGGCTACACCAACGTCAGCTGCATGTTGGTCCTGGAGAACACGCACAACCTCGCCGGGGGTCGTGTGCTTCCCCTCGACCGGATGCAGGAGTTGTTATCCACAGCTCGCGACCTGGACCTGCCGGTTCACCTGGACGGCGCGCGAATCCACAACGCCGCAGCAGCCCTCGGGGTGTCGGCCGCCAATCTCGCATCCGGCTGCGACTCGGTCATGTTCTGTCTTTCGAAGGGTCTCGGTGCTCCCGTAGGTTCCTTGCTGGTGGGGGACGGGCCCTTCATCGCGGACGCTCGCAAGGTGCGAAAGATGTTCGGCGGAGGCATGCGGCAGGCCGGGATATTGGCCGCCGCGGGGTTGGTGGCCATCGACGAGATGATCCCACGCCTCCGCCACGACCACGACACGGCCCGGCGACTGGCCGATCTATTGACCACGATCCCGGTCATCTCCCTCGATCCGGAGACGGTGGAAACGAACATCCTCTGTTTCGCCCTCGAGTCCGACGCCGGGATCACGGCCGGCGAACTCGCCCGGCGGCTCGCCGCAGAGGGAGTCCTGGTCCACGCCCTCGGCGCCAACCTCGTTCGAATGGTGACCCATTACCACATCAGGATGGAGGACGTGGAGAAGGCGGCCGTCGTCGTCCGCAGGACGCTGGAGAAGGCAGCTGGAGATTGAGAATTGAGGAGTTGACGATTTCCAACACCCGGGAAAGGTCCAAAATACTGATTTCAGATTGCAGATTGCAGATTGCAGATTGAGGACTGCATACCCCTCTCATCCATCAGCACACCGTTCGAGGTTTAACATCTGGCTCATCCGGAAAAGGTGGGGTTGGCTTTCGCCGTCTCCGTCTCCGCTTGCCACGCCGTAGCCCGAGGCGAAGCCGGGTGGGCGGGGTCTCCGAATTCCGAATTCAACCACTGTCCATCTCACGGAAATCCGGCGTTAAACTCGAAGCATGAAGAACAACCGTCTCGTCGTCATTGTCATCGTCGGAGTCGCACTGGTACTGACCTTCTGGTTCAGACAGTACTTCTCGCCAGAACGCGTCGTACAACGCAAGCTCCTCGCCGCGATCGAGGCATTCGAGTCAGAACAACTCCTCGGCACCCTACAGGTGGTCTCCCGCGAGTACAGCGACCCCTGGGGCCAGAGTTACGAGTCCATCGCCGGCAACATCAGCGAGATGATGGCCACCTTCGATGATCTCGACGTTGAATTTTTAAAGACCGCCGCAGACCGAACCGAGGAGGGTGTTCTGGTCCGGCTCCGCTTCGTGGTCTCCGGCAGGGACGGCGATGGGGCCGGGACCATCCTGGGCAGCCGGTCCACCCCCTGTACAGCGTCGATCCTCTGGCGCAAAGAGCCTTCGGGCTGGCGGATCATGACCACTCAATCCCTCGACATCCCCGAGCTCAGGGACGAACTCGACGCCCTACACCGTGGGCGCTGAATTCTCAATTCTCAATTCTCAATTTTGAATTTCGGACAACTCCTGCCTCTCTTGGGCGGGAGGGGGAAATTCAAAATTCAATATTTGAGAACTAAAAATTTCACTTCTCGGGCACGACTCCTGTACGACGTTCGATGGCCGACCGATAGAGCTCCACAAAGCGACGGGCCGATTCCTGCCACAGGAATCTGACCTTCATGGCCCGTCTCCGCATGGCCGTGATGTGGTCGGGACGATTGTGCCACGCCCACAACGACCAACCCACCGTGTTGAAAATGGCTGACGGGTCGATCTCTTTGAAAACGAAGCCGGTTCCCTCCCCGCTCTTCTCGTCGTAGTTCTCGACGGTGTCCGCCAAGCCACCGGTCTGGCGCACGATCGGGAGGGACCCATAACGCAGCGCATACATCTGGGTCAGACCGCACGGCTCGTACAGGCTGGGCATGAGGAAAAAATCAGAGCCGGCCTCCACCAGGTGAGCCAGCCGGTTGTTGAACTCGATCCGGACACCGAGGTTTGGATAGCGCTGGGCCAGGGCCGCCAACTCCTCCTCACACCAGGCGTCGCCGGTTCCGATGATGGCGAATTGGAGGTCGAGCTGCGCGCACATTGAAGCCAAGCTCCCATGGGCGGGACCACACAGCTGGCCGAATCCCTTCTGCGCCACCATCCGACTGACCATGCCGTAGACTGGAATTTCGGGGTCCACATCGAGGTCGAATTCACGCTGCAACGCCGCCTTGTTCTTGGCTTTGCCCTTGTAGCCCCGACTGGAGTAGGTGGCGGCGATCAAGTCGTCGGTCTCGGGGTTCCATTCCTCGTAGTCCATCCCATTGAGCACCCCGAAGAGGTCGTCGGACCGGAACCTCAGAAGATCGTCCAATCGGTGGCCGTAGGCCGGCGTCTGGATCTCTTCCGCGTAGGTTGGGGACACGGTGGTCAGAAGATCGGCGTTACGAATACCAGCCTGCAGGAGATTGACATCATCAAAGAATTCGAACCCGGCGCCGTGGAAAAGATCCCACTCCAGACCAGTCGTCGGATACTCCTCCTTTGGGAAGATCCCCTGATAGCCGAGGTTGTGAATGGTCAATACGCTGCCCGTCGCAGCAAAGGGGCCCTCCCTCTCCACGGTGTTGAGATAGACCGGTGCCAGCGCGCCCGGCCAGTCGTGAGCGTGCACGATGTCCGGCCGCCAGTCGATGGCCAGCGCCAGCTGCAGGGCGCCCCGGCAGAGCACGGCGAAACGCCGTAGGTTGTCCTGGAAGCTCGGTTCGATGCGAGTGCCATAGATTCCGTCTCTGCCAAACAGTTCCTCGTGGTCGAAAAAGTAGACCGGGACCTCGGTTCCCGGAATCCGGCCTTCGTAAACTGCGCACCACTCCTCGCGGTCCCCCAGCGGTATGCCGAGCGGCGAACCGATTCTCCTGAGCCGGCCGATGTCCACCGAGTAATATCGCGGCAATACGATTCGTACATCGTGGCCGAGATCGGTCACTGCCTTGGACAGGGCTCCCACCATGTCGGCCAGCCCACCCGCCTTGGCAAAGGGAACGACCTCCGAGGTCACCATCATCACCTTCAGAGCATGGTCCGCCACGTACGCCTCCCAACGATGTTGATGATAGCCCAGATTCAGCGTCGTCTCAGCTTTCCTCGACAACGTTTTCTCAGCTCTTCAACACTGCAAGTATCACTATTTCATGATTTTGCAGATCAGGGTTACAATCGCCGACGACCGACACGGGAGGATTCATGGGTCACGAACTCGACAATCTCGGACCGAACAGCCGAACGGTTCATGCCGGCCAGGAGCCCGATCAGACAACCGGCGCCGTAGCGCCGCCGATCTACCAGAGCTCCACCTTCGCCTTCACCGACTGCCGCCAGGGCGCGGCCCGGTTCGCCGGCGAGGAGGAAGGCTACATCTACACCCGGATGGGCAACCCGACAGTCGCGCGGCTCGAACGCGCGGTGGCCGAACTCGAGGGGGGAGCCCAGGGTCTCGCCACGGCATCGGGGATGGCGGCGCTGTGCAGCGTGGCATTCGCGGTCCTCAACTCCGGAGACCACGTGGTCGGGACCTCATCGGTTTATGGACCGTCCAGGGTGGTCATGGAACGGGATTTCTCGCGTTTCGGCGTCCGGTCGACTTTTGTTGACACCTCCGACCTCGAAGCCGTGCGGACGGCCATGCGGCCAGAGACCCGGCTGGTCATCATCGAGACTCCCGCCAACCCCACGATCGTGCTGTCTGACATTGCTGCCGTCGCGGCCATCGCCCGTGACCACGGCGCACTGCTCATGGTTGACAACACCTTCGCGTCACCAATCCTGCAGCGCCCCATCGAGTTGGGCGCGGACATCGTCATGCACTCCATGACGAAGTTCATCAACGGTCACACCGATGTCGTCGCCGGGATGATCGTCCCGGCAACGGCGGAACTCAGGTCCAAACTCAAACCGGTTCACTCCTACCTTGGAGCGTGCATGGACCCACACCAGGCGTGGCTCGTGCTGCGCGGTCTGAAGACCCTGGCCATGCGGGTCCGGACCTCACAGGACAACGCCAGGCTGGTCGCCGAGTACCTCGAAGGCCACCCGAAGGTGGAGTGGGTGCGTTACCCGGGTCTCGCCAGCCACCCTCAGCACTCCCTGGCGGAACGCCAAATGGACGGACCTGGAGCCCTGATCTCCTTTGAGGTGGCCGGCGGCGTCGAGGCTGGAGTGACGCTCCTCGACTCGGTGCGGCTGATGACCCTCGCGGTTTCCCTCGGTGGCATCGAAACCCTGATCCAGCATCCGCCGAGCATGACCCACGCCGCCATGCAGCGGGTCGACCGCGTGGCAGCCGGCATCACGGACGGTCTGGTCCGGGTATCGGTGGGCTGCGAAGACGCCGCCGACCTGATTGCGGATTTTGACCAGGCCCTCGAAGCGGTCTAAACAACCGACTGCAATCCGCGAATCGACGTTCAACGTTTCCCGTCTTGATGTCGAGTGTCTCGTCGTAGGCGTCGCAATCAAATAAGTGGATCCTCGTCCCAACCAAGCCGGACGAGGCTGATGCTCTCCGGATCGCTGACTCCGAGACCGTAGCGCGCGCCGGCGATCTCGATGTGGTGAGGCGGCGGGCTGATGGGTCGATCGTCGCCGAAGTGCTGGCGTCGCTTGGCCTGGATGATCCTTGCGCCGGTGGCATCGGCGGCCACCGGATCGGTGCTCACAATCAGACCCCCGTAGGGCCAGACGAACTGCCGAGAAAAACTGTGCGGCCCGACGCTGTGAAACTGAGGCGTCAGCATCACGAGGATATTGAGCCGCACCTTGCCGGCGAGCTCTGGCAGCAGCCAAATCGAACCGAGCGGAGCGCACGAATCTCCGTGGTACTCCGCCGGTCGGGGCACAAAGGAAATCAGGTTTTTGAGCAGGGTCCCGAGCCCCGACCAGGCGTGGGTCCGCATGGGCCGGATGTTGACGAGTGCGGTAGCGAGCGAGAAGATCTCGTTGTCCCGAACACCCCGGTCGTCCACCGCTACCATCGCAGGGTCGACCCCCGCTCCAACCACCTCCGCGAGGATGGCCTCTTCCAGAGCCGCCGGAGTGGGCAGACGGCCCCACTCGTTGCTCTTGATGCCCACAACATCACCGGCACCGAAGAGCCGACGCCAAGCCGAACCCGCCTCTTCCACCTCGAACAACGAAGCTACCGCTTGATTGAGCATCTGGTGGAGCACCGCCTCGTTGGGCGCGCCCTCAGCGTCCACAGCATCTTCCCGACGGATCAGGACGACCCGACTCGTTTGGGGCGGTGGTTCCGCGCCCTCCCCATCCCGTGCGCTCAGCCCGAGGGCGCCCACCGCGGCTGCGCCGGTGGTTGCTGCGACAAACTGCCTGCGGTTGAAGGTCTTTCCCTTGTCGCTCATTTCGAACCCCCAAACGTGGTCTCGTCGAGCAGGTCCATGGCCATCTCCCTGCCGCCGGCGCCCAAGACCATGGCCATCGACTGACCCTCTCGGCGGAACGCGTACCACCTGCCCACCGAGTCCTGGACCGCCATCGAGTCCATCCCCCCGTTGAGAAACCTGCCGGCGAACAGCTCTTCCGCCGCCTTTGCTCGGCCTTCGTCGGGATACCGGACGACCATGAGGTGAGCGCTCAGGGCTTCACGGCTGTATTTGGCCAGGGCCGCCTCAGTGTCCGGGCCGAGCCCGGCCACATCGTTCTCGCCGAGGTAGAGATGAGTCCGAAGAATGACCTCGCTTCGAAGGAACCTCACCGAAGCCCGCTCCAAACCGTTGACCGGCAACCGTGCCACGATGTCGGGGCGGGGGGCGTCAGCGTCGATCCCGCCCGCGATTTCGTGGCCGAGTTGGAAGACCGCATTGCGGACGGCATCGGTTTCGTCCTCGCCGGTGATCGAGACGAAGTACGAGCCCTTCCAGAACGAGAGCCACCCGTATCGGTACCGGCCGTCATGACCGACGGCGGCATTATCGCCGTCAAGATCGACGGTGAAGACACCGAAGGCGTCGTCGGGGGACGCCATTTCGAACACATCGACCACGATGGCGGGCTGGCCCTCGGGTCCTTCATATCGCCGCGACGTGCAGCTCCGCATCCCGTAGGCAAGATAGACCTCTGCGTGGCCGTCGATGTAGCTGAAGATCGTTTCAGCATCGAAGCGCTCTGTTTCACCCACCGCACGCCAACCGGCCGCAGTGTCGGGGAGGTTCGGCCCCCCGGAGTCCGCACGGCTACCGCATCCCACGGCAGCAGCCACCACCGGAAGGGCCAATGTGAGACATAGGAGCCAGTGGAAATCCATCATTCGGATCATGTGAGTTGATTATACGGTTTCAAGAAGCGGGCGTCCGGTATTGGAAGACTGGATCCTGGATCGTGTACCGTTGCCACATGACGTGGCGCAAGACCCTGAAGGCGGCCCGAAATACGGTGCTGATCCTGCTCATCTCTCTTGCGCTCGGCGAGGTGGTCCTGAGGGTGTTGCACAAGATGTCACCGAACTACGTCTTCTATAACACCAGCTATGACCGATTCCGCGCCAAACCAGGATCCGACTATTACGGATTTCCCATCAACTCCCACGGATTCCACGATGTGGAGATCCCCGACTGCGACCCCGACACCTATCGCATCGTGGCTCTCGGCGACTCGTTCGCGTTCGGGGTGGTGCCCTACGAAGACAACTACCTCACCCTGCTCGAAGACGGTTTAAATCGCCCGGATCGCCCGGTGGAAGTCATCAACATGGGCATCCCACGCACCGCGCCCATGGATTACCTGGCGCTGCTCGTCGCCGAGGGGCTGCCGCTCGAACCGGACCTGGTGCTGGTTTCGTTCTACATCGGAAACGACTTCATCGAGACCCACCGAGCCCTGAACAAGGGGCGCAGGGTGCACCAGCGTTCGTACGTACTGGCATTGCTCAGGTTCGCCCTGTTCATCCGGCCGGAGATGCATGGTGGAGAGGTTCGCGGCCGAAGGACCTACCGTGACAACGATCCCACCTTCAGCGCGAAGTCACATCTGGAGATCCTCGCCGACCGGGCAAAGATCTATCTGGTGGGATGGGAGCCGGGACCAAGGGCTCTGGATGCCGTTTTGGAGGCCATGGAGGAGATCGCCGAAATCTGTGGCCGGAGGAAGATCGACTTCGCGGTCGTGTTGATCCCGGAGGAGACACAGCTCGACACCAAGCTCCAGAACGACCTCGTCACCACGTTCAAGCTCTACCGCGAAGGCACCATGGACTACCTACTGCCGAATCGTGTGCTCAAGGCGGGTCTGAATGAACGGGGCATCCAGGTCCTCGATCTGTGGCCTTACTTCGAGGAGGCCTCGGCCTCCACGGCGCTGTACAAACCCAGGGACACCCATTGGAACATCGCGGGCAACCGTCTCGCCGCAGAAGTCATCGCGGCCCACCTCGACGGGGCCATCGGCCCGGTCCGCGCCACTGAGTAGTCGGCTATCTCACGTAGCCCAGAGCTTCGAGTCGTTCCCGTTCCTCGTCACTCAGCGTTCCGGATTGTTCCGAGACACCTCGGTCGAGGGGCAATTCGGCAAGCGTCTGCAACCACTCCAACCGCTCGCTCCAATTCGCCCCACAAGGGCCGAGTACCCAGCCGTCGCCGACCCGGGACTCGCACTTTGACCCGCCGTCCCACACGACCTCGCGGCGATCCAGTTCCTGTATCCCGTACATGTGTCGCGCGAGCATCATGTTAGCGAAGAGCGGGTGGATTCGACTCTCGTGCTCCTCCATGAATACCTCGCGTCGTTGTTGCAGAACGGCCTCAGAACCGTCGCCGAGAGGCAGGCCGTCCCGCGACGGGCCCTCGATTGTGGCGGCCTTGAGTACCGTCGCGAAAAGATCCACCTGAGATACCAGCTCGCCGACCCTCGCCGCTCGCTTTTGGCGGGGCCACTTGACGAGGAGGGGAATGTCCACCAGCTCGGGGTCGAGACGACAGCAGTGAGAGAAAAAATCCCCTTCGCCCAACAACTCGCCGTGATCGGACACCAGCACGAACAGCGCGTCGTCAAAAAGTCCTCGCGCCTCCAAGAGCGACACAAGCCGACCGATCTGGGCGTCCATGAATGCCACCTCGGCCAGGTAGGCGGCTCGAAGATAGGCGATGGTCGCCGGGGTGGTCTTCCCCTCACCGGCGATCAGCCGCCCCCAGGCGTCGATGCTCCCGTCCGCCAATTCCTGCCACAGGGGATCACCGACCAGGCCCCGTCTGAGGTTCTCGACGTCAAACAGCGCTTGGTAGTCCGAAGGCGCTTCGTAGATCGCATGGGGATCGAAAAGGTTGATGAAAAGGAAGAGAGGGCCCGGAGGATCGTCGTCGAGCATCGTCTCGACGGCATCGATCAACGCGTCGCCCTTGGTTTCAAACCCGTCAGGATCCAGGTACAGGTCAAAACCCTGCGCCACACCGAAACGGGCCGCACTCAGCGCGCCCCCGGCGAAACCCGCCGCGAAGTAGCCGTGTTCACAGAGGCGTTCAGCGAGGGTTTCAATGCGGGCCGGCAGATGATCTTCGGAAACTCCGGCTCCGTGCCGGTAGGGGTAAAGTCCCGTGAAGATCGTCGCGTGGGACGGCAGTGTCCAGGGCGCGACCGCCCAGGCATTTTCGAAAACCGTGGACCGGTCAGCGAGTTTTGAGATTTCGGGACTGGCCGCTACGGGTCCACCCCACGGCGACAGCGCGTCGACTCTGGTGGTATCCATCGTCACCACCACGATAGGCGTTGATGCGGGAGCCTCCCGTCCCCGAATCCGAGGAGAACCCCAAAGGTAGAGCCCATCAGCGAGCCCATCCACGGTCATTCGCATCGTATGTTCGCCAGGCTCCGCATCGAGTTCGATGGTGGCCCGGTCCTGCGGGGACACCATTATCGTGGCGGTCGCGTCGTCAACTCCGAGAGTGAACCGAGCCGGGGCCTCGGAGTTATTCTCCACCAGGAACAACAGCCGCCCCGCCTCATGGAGTTGGAACTCGGATACAGCCATACGCGGACCATCGAAAAGACAACCGGCCATCTTCTGCGGCGACACCCCGGTCACGCCGCGGGACGTCAGCATGGCCATGTACCGGTACGCCTCGATTGCACCGAGGTCGAGGGAGGTCTTCCGATCACCCAACGAGTAGGCGATCCGCGTGAATCGGTTGTTCTTCTCCTCCCGCAAATCTCCGGGGGTCAGGCTATCCACCCGTTCGACGGTCATCTCGTGAAGTCCCGGCGTCACCAGCCCCTGCGGGACCGGAAGCGTGTTTTCGCCGAATCCCGGCCGGTGTGGCTCGTCCAAGATCGGCTCACCATCCCAGCGCACCATGAACCAGAATTCGGTGGTGAGATCGTCGGGAGTGAAATGAAAGGCCAGATCGGCGTCCGTCTCCTCCAGGACAAGGCAGTACATCGTCGCCGAACCCCGGAAGGTCCACCCGTCGTCCTCCTCATCGTCGCCCCACCGTGCGCCAGGCAGCGCCAGGACCTGTTGGTCGCTCAGCACCCGACCCTTGAGAAAGCCGAGGCCCTGGTGGGAACCGAGACTGTGGACCTCGGTCCCACGTCCACACCCCAACGCCGCCACCACCATCATCAGACACAGAAAAGCCCCCCAACCGGGTCGGGAACCGTGGAATAGGTCACTCAATTGGAATGGGTCTCCTGACCGTCTGCGGTTTCGTCACCCACGGCCAGACTTTCGGCTGCCCCAGAATCGAAGTCTTCCTCGGCCACGGCCGGGTCGTCTTCGCCGGTAACGGAGCCTTCGCTGTGGATGGCGTCGGTTTCGGATGAGCCATCGCCCTCCGGTGGTGCACCGCAGCCAGCACAAATGACAAAAACTATTGCAACAACTGACCAAAAGGTGCGTTTCATAGTCTCCAACCTTCGCAGCCATGATAGTCGAGATCCGAGTACAGCGTTACGGCCTGTCGGTGCCAAAGTCGATACCAGGCACCAGCCCGCGTGTTCGCAATGCGCCCCCGACTTGGCGGTTGGGGGGGTGCGTTCAACGTTCAAATTTGACCTTCAACTCGGTGGAGGGCCGGCGGAGTACACCTCGTTGTACCGCGCGGCCACCTCTTCCAAGGGTTGAACGGCGGCGTCCCAATGTTCGCCCAGGATCCCGCCCAGCGCCGCCATGGTCGCGGCAGTGCCCTCCTTGCGCGCCCGGATCAGCGTCCGGAGGATCTGGTGGCTGGCGGTCACCACCTTTCCGGCAAGGCTCAACAGCGGTGAGGGATCGATTTCGGGAATGACCCGATGGAAGACCTCGATAGCCCAATCGGAATCGGCACCCTCCTCGAGGTGTCCTGAACGCACCATGTGATCGATGAGATACGCCCGATTCCAATACTCGCTCACCTGTTGTGTGGCGTCGGTGATCGCGAAGATATAGACCACCTTGCGCCACAGTTTGATCAGGATGTAGCGGAACAGCTTCACCGGCAACATCAGGCAACCGGCGAGGGACAGTCCCGCGCCCGCGTCCCTGCCCAGCGCGACCCGGTCCGGAGTTTCGATCCACGTTTCCCTGACCTGGGCGACGGCGCCGGGTATCCGTCGCCGAAAGGTGGCTTCGAAAAAAACGTCCACGAGCGGAATCGGGATCAACGCCGTGAGACCGGCCGCGGTTGCGTCCGCATAGACCCGCCAATCGAAATCGGTTGAAGACGTCTCCCCCATCGCGATCATTCTCGGTGGAGTCGGATCGTAGCGCAACTCCCCCACCCGCCCCCTGCCACCTGCCCCCTACTCCCTACTCCCTGCTCCCTGCTCCTTGTTCCTGGTCCCCAGGTGCTCGCTCGGGTTACACTCTGCCTTCCATGGAGGAGAGATGTACGAGACTGAACGAGATTTTGCCGCCGGCGTCGTGACCGAAGCGTGCGAGATCGCCCGCCGGGTGCAGACGAACATCACCACAACAGGAGACGCGATCACCAAGGGCGACCGGTCACCGGTGACCCTCGCTGACCTGGCCATCCAGACGGTGGTCAGCCGTCGGTTGGCCGACCGCTGGCCATCGGACCCCCTCCTCGCCGAGGAGGATCTGGCGCCCCTCGATGACGATCCAAATCTGACAAAGAAGCTCCTGGACGTTGTTCGGTCGGCCGAACCGGATCTGAATGAGCGGGAACTCAGAATGGCTCTCGGACGCGGCGATCACGAAGGCGGCAGCAGCCGACACTGGGTCCTCGATCCGGTGGACGGCACAAAGGGATTTCTGAGGGGCGACCAGTACGCCATCGCCTTGGCACTCGTGGACGGGGGTCGGGTCGTGGTGGGAGCCCTTGGCTGTCCAAATCTCGGACCGGAGTACCCCTTCGACGGTCCGACGCAGGGAACCGTGTACTCGGCCGAACTCGACGCGGGATCGTCCATGCTGCCGTTAGGCACGGCGGAAGAAACGCCGGTGAGGGTAGATTCCATCACCGATTCGGCTCGAGCGCGGTTTTGCGAATCGGTGGAGGCGGCCCACGCCGCCCATTCGGTACAGGGGCGGATCGCCGCAGCCCTCGGCATCGACTCCCCTCCAGTGCGAATCGACAGCCAGTGCAAGTACGCTGTTGTGGCCCGTGGGGATGCTTCCATCTACCTCAGACTCCCCCGCGACCGGGAGTATCGCGAAAAGGTCTGGGACCACGCGGCGGGTGTATTGGTGATCGAGGAGGCCGGCGGTCGCGTGTCGGACCTCGATGGCGAGCCGTTGGATTTTTCGGCTGGACGGTTTTTGGCACGAAGCCACGGGATCGTCGCCACCAACGGTCTGCTCCACGACCGGGTCCTGGAGGCATGCCGCGAGGTCCTCAACCTCGACGAGTCACCCCAACCGCCCGGAGGGCTGGGGGGAAGCGCAAAGGGCGGAAATACGGTTGAGGAGAGTTGAACGTTAGACGTTCAAATTTGGTTCATCCGGGAACACGTGATGTGGGGTGTCCGGGTGCCCGTCTCCGCGTGCCACAGCGTCGCCCGAGGGCAAGCCGGGTGCCCGGGCCCGAGAGGCCGCGTTCAGCGATAGCGGCTGGCAACAGCGAACAGGGACAGTCATCAGGGGCAGCGTCCGTGATCGGCGGTTGCGGCAGCGATCAGGGGCCGCGGCAGTGTTCCAGCGGCGATTGCGTCAGATTGCGGTCGCTGATCACCGATGCTGCCGAGTCCCTCGGACACCGGTTGCTGCCCCTGTCCCGGCCGCTGCCGACTGCCGCTGATCGACGCACCCCTCTCCCAACCGCGCTCGGGGTGGGTGGGAACGTTCAACGTTTAACTTTCAACTTCAAGGTGCCTGGAGTGGCACGCCTGCCCATCGTGCCCACCTGGCACCGGCCATTCTGGATGCTGTCGGTGGAGACGCTCGCCGGCGCTGGGTCTGCCGCTGGACGGATCCCGGAACTGCAACAGGAGGTCGGTGCCTGGCAGCGCCTCGGAGGTCGAAACACTACTGAACGGGAGGTGGGAGAACCTCGCCGGCGTGCTCGAATTTGACCGCCCGTTGACCGGTGGTGCACGCCATGCACGCCGGTGCCCCTTTGATCACCATCTCCTGGAACACATCGATGGGCAGGTAATGGAGCGCATCCACCCCGAGTTCGGTTGCAATTTCGCCCGAATCCCCGGCAAAGCGAGCGCCGATGAGCTCACTCTGGGTCGGGGTGTTGATGCCCTGAAAACACGAGTCGATCACCGCAGGCCAAAGCGTCCCGAAGAAGATCTTTCCGGCCCCTGCCGACTTGAGAGCCCGAACAATGCGGGTGGCGTTGGTGCCGCGCACGATGCTGTCGTCCACCAGAAATATGTTGCGGCCGGACACAGCTTTGTCATCAACCCGGAAATCCAGCATGGCCGCCTTGTCCCGCTCCTCCTGGGTCTCCTCCATGAAAATCCGCCCGCCGTAGCGGTATTTTGAGACCGGAGTGGCGTACTGGATCGCCCCGCCGTTGATCTCCTTCTCGATCTTCTGGGCAAAGGCCTCAGCCCCCGGGATGGGCGAGTGCGGGATGGGGACCACGAGGTCGATCTGGGGCACCACCTCGGGCGCCACCTCCGTCAGATGCACCGCCAATGCGCGACCCGCCCGCCATCGGAAGGAACGGACCCTGTCACCCATCATGGAGGATTCCACATCGGCAAAGTAAATCAGCTCGAAAGCGCAGGGCCGCGGGTCTTTTTGGACCTGCACCCTCTCGTCCACTTCGAGCGAGTGATCGATGAAGAGCGCCGCGCCGTACGGCACATGTTCGATGACATCGAAGCCGTTCTGTTCCAGGGCGAGGGTCTCCGACGCGATCATGACCGCCCCGGGCCGATCTCGTCGCCCCAGCACCATGGGCCGAAAACCGTGCGGATCGCGAAAGGCGTACATTCCCCCGGGAGTCACCGCCACCGCGGAGTATGCGCCCGTGACCCGCTGCTGGACCTCGGTTATGGCGCGAAACATCGCATCCGACTCGGCCGCGCCCGGATCGGCCCGCCGGTAGTGCTCGAACCACAGCCCGAGGGTCCGCAGCAGCGGCTCGGCGTCGCAGTGATTCGCGAGCGCCTGGCCACGGCGGCGGAGTTCTGATCCGATCTGTTCGGCGTTGGTGATATGGCCGTTGTGGGCCAGTGCGATTCCTGTGAAGGGATCGTAGAAAGGCTGCGCGTTGACGACACCGCCGCTGCCGTAGGTCTTGTATCGCGTGTGTGCGATTCCGATGTCGCCGGGGATGTCGCCGTGGGGTTTGAAGATGTCGTCGGCGAGGCCCTCACCCTTCTCCAGCGCCGTACTGTGGTGCACCGGGTCGAAAACAAAGAGACCGGCGTAGGCCGGGCCTCTGTGTTGGAGAAAATGTGCGCCGTTGGCCAAGTCGCGAACCACAGGCCGCCCGTTCTTGCTTATGACGCCGACGATGCCACACATGATTCGAGCAGTGCCCCCCGCGCCGACACTATAGCTGAGTTTCGGCGATCCCGAACACGATGACTCGGGACTCGGGTTTCGGGGTTCGGAACTCGGGATTCGGGACTCGAAATTCGGGGTTTGGGACTCGAATTTCCTGGTGGGCGGCGGGGTCAGTTTCGCTGGCGCTCGATCTCACCGGTCATGGGAACAAAGCGCACCGGTATCACCGACCGCTCCTGGAAGGCGTCTCCGTTGCGGGTGATCACCTTGAGTTCCTGATAGAACTCTCCCACCGGGATCACCATACGCGCACCGTCGGCAAGCTGGTCGAGGAGCGGGTCAGGAATGCGATCCGGTGCAGCCGTCACAATGATCCCGTCAAAGGGCGCGTTCTCGGGCCAACCGCCATATCCGTCACCGCAGCGAACGTGGGCCGTCTCGTAACCGAGACCCTCGAGCGTCGCCGCCGCGCTCTCGCAGAGTTTCGTCTTGATCTCAATGGAGTAGACCTCGACTCCCATCTCCGCCAGCACCGCCGCCTGATACCCGGAGCCGGTCCCGATCTCGAGCACCCTGCTGCCGTCGCCCACCTCAAGGAGCTCGGTCATCAAGGCCACGATGTAGGGCTGAGATATGGTCTGCCCCTGTCCGATGGGTAGGGGGGAATCGTTGTAGGCCGCATCGCGATAGACATCGGGCACGAAAAGATGTCTCGGGACGGCCCGCATGCTGTCCAGAACGTCGGAATCCTTGACGCCTCTGGCCTCGATCTGGGCGCGTACCATTTCGGCCCGTCTCGATTCCCAGTCCCTCCCCTGAACCTCGCTCGAGTGACCCCCGGGAGCGCTACAGGCGGTCATGAGCATCACCAGACATACTGTCAAACCCGCTCCAAGCAAGTAGCCTTCGTCGCGTCTCATGTTGCGCTCCGACATCCATCTTCCAGACCTCGGCGTCCCTTTCCGGCACCGGCCCCCGGCACCATCGACGCACTGCGAAACCCGGAATTTCGCTCTATCTTCATGGTAGACCATGGCCGCCGTTCCACCAACCTGTTCGATTGGTCCGGAATAACAATGCAAACCCTGTTCCCAAACCCCCAAGGAACCTTGACACGACTCACCGTGAACGCCCACCATGACGCATGTCATACGAAAAGCCCTCCGCAGGACCATCCGTTGCATCGGGTCCCACCCGCCGTGAGGTGGTTGCCGCCGGAACCGCCGCGCTCGCAGGACTCGCCACCGGTTCTCAACTCCGAGCCCAGGATCAGACCATCCGGACCCCCGCCGTTGCGGTGGCCTCGGCAAACGGTCTCGAGGCCGTGCGACGCGCCGTTCACGATATGGATGCCGGGCTGCCACCGGTGGAAGCGGCGGTGGCTGGTGTGGGCATCGTCGAGGCAGACCCGAAGGACGTCACCGTCGGCTTCGGCGGTCTGCCAAATTCGGAAGGGGTCGTCCAATTGGACGCCTGTTGCATGGACGGAACCACCATGCGCGCCGGCGCGGTGGCGGCGCTCGAGGGGTTCCGGCACCCGGCCCGAGTCGCACTCGAGGTGATGCGCCGCACCACCAGAGTGCTGTTGGTCGGTGAGGGTGCCGCCCGGTTCGCCAGCACCATAGGTTTCGAAGAGGAAGACCTCCTGACCGAGCGCGCCCGCAAGATCTGGCTCTACTGGAAGGCGAACATGTCCGACGCCGACGATTGGATTCCGGCTCCGGGGCAGGTTGACGACCCTGACGTGGCCTGGTTCATCGAGAAGTTCGGAGCGGTCCGACCCACCGGGACCATCAATCTCTGTGCAGTCAACTCAGCCGGTGATCTGGGCGGCACAACCACCACGTCGGGCCTGTTCTTCAAGATTCCCGGGCGTGTCGGCGACTCCCCGCTGATCGGAGCCGGCCTCTTCGTCGAAGACGGGGTCGGCGCCGCCGGTTCCACCGGGCGCGGCGAGTCGGTGATCCAGATCGCGGGCGCCCACACCGTTATCGAGTTCATGCGCAACGGGTCCTCGCCCACCGATGCCTGCCTCGGCGCGTTGGAGCGCCTCGTCCGCGCCACCAAGGTCTCGTACCTTCTGGACGACCACGGACGACCGACGTTTGACGTCAAGTTCTATGCGGTCAACGGGAAAGGCGAAACCGGAGGGGCTTCGTTGTGGTCGGGTGGCCGCTATGCGGTCGGCCGGTCCGGCACCGAGCCAGTCCTCCAGGACTGCGCCTTCCTCTACCGGCGGTCCTGACTCAAGCGCCTCGATGGCCCGTCCTCTCAAGAGGACATAAATTGTTCGAGTGGGTCCGATCGGATCATCGGCGTGTTGACTCGAAATCCTTCTGTGAACGCCCCTCTCGAACCCTCGATCCGCCCGTGGCATGAGGCTTGCTCCTGAAAGGGTCGGGGCCCACAGAACACGGCCCCGGGGAGGTCGCCATGAAACAACGCGCACGCAGAGTCCTCTACGCCATTGCGATTGTTCTGACCCTGACCCTGCTCGCGGCCCCGGCCCGCGGCGCCGAGTGGTTTGGCGTGCAGGTCGGCAGCGGCGGTCTTTCCATCGCCTTCGGCTCCAACAACTGGGCGGTCTATGGATCGTCCTGGTCCAACCCCAACTGGCAGGTGGACTATCACGTCGCACTGTCCGGCTATGGCAACTGGGTCTGGGTTGATGGTCTGGGTCAGTGCTGGCGTCCCATGGTGGCGGTTGGATGGCGCCCGTACACCCATGGCCGCTGGGTGTGGTCATCATACGGTTGGACGTGGGTGGCCTATGAGCCCTGGGGGTTCTTTCCCCACCACTTCGGCCATTGGGCCATGAGCCATCAGGGCTGGGTCTGGGTGCCCGGTTACACCTACCGGCCCGCCAACGTCACCTGGGTGACCGCGGGCGGGTACGTGGGCTGGTACGCCTGCCCTCCGCCGGGATGGAGTCACGCTGCCATGGGGTATGGGAGAGGGTACGACCACGGCTACCGTCGCGGTTATCAGAACGGTTACCGTGGGGGTTACGACAACGGCTACTGGTCGGGGTGGAACGACGCCCGCTACGCCACCTATTCTCAGTGGAACAACTTCGGAGCCGAAGATCTCTCCAAACACGCCGTGACCGCATCAACTGTGCGGGCTTCAGCCGGGGCCCAGCCTCGGATCGTGACGGGAGTCCCCGACCGACCCACGCTCGCCCGGAGGGGCGTTGTCCTACCCGAGAAAACCATGGAAACGCGAACCGTCCGGGTCGATAGCCGGGAGGTATTGATCGCCCGTCCCAGTGGAGTCCACGACATGGTCCAACGGCACGGCGGACGCACCGTGGAGCGGGCCCTGGCAACTCAGGGAAGGGCCGCCGTGCAGAAGCAATCCACTCGTGGGCGAGTTTCAACCCACTCGGTCTCGAACGACCGCGGCTCAACCCCGCCCCGGACGACAAGGGCCGCTCGTGGCAGTGCCAGCGAGGTGCGTGAATCCGCCACCAAGAACTCAACTCGAGCAACACCCCGGATAGCGGTGAAGCAACCCACCGATGGCGTACGGCGGTCCGCGTCCACAGCCAGAGCGAGTGCTTCAGAAAAACGTTCCAGTTCTTCGAAGCGGGCCGCCACGTCAAAGCCTGCCTCACAGCGGCCCGACCTCCGCATTGTCCCATCATCCGCTCGGTCTGACGCCACCGCCCACAGTGTCAGACACGACAAGCCGTCCCGGATGGTGGCCACGAATGATCCCACGAGAAGTCGGGGTGCGAAAGCAGAGGACAATGTCGATCGAAATCGCTCAGTGCCTCGAACACAAGCCAAAGTCAGCACGAAGTCCGGCCGATCTTCCAAACCGGCAACGGAACGATCCAGGTCGGGGAATTCCCAACGGTCACGCGAAAACACAACTCACACGTCCCGGCAACGGTAACGGGCTCGGGCTCGGGCAGCCCCTCCTCTCCCCGCTCACCCGGTGGGCGGGGTTTTTTGGTTTGCTTCATCCGGGAAAGCGTGAGGTGGGGTGTCTGCGTTTCCGTCTCCTTGCGATGCCCGAGAGGCAGCGGCAGCGTACAGGGACAGCGGCTGGGGACAGCGAGCGGCGACAGTCATCAGGGGCAGTTGGGGTTGCCCCGGATTGCGGCCGCTCATCACCGATGCCGCCATCTGCCCCGGACACCGGTTGCCCGCCCTCGTCCTGGCCGCTGCCGCCGGCAGATTTCCACCCTCGCATTCCGATCTCCATGTCGGTGCCTGGCATCCTCACGAGAAGCGCGACGAAGAACCGGGGTGCAACGAAGGACCCCCACCGCTGATAATGCTCTTCCAAAATCATCAGAGCTTCACGCCCACCCATCGTGCCCTTTCACGACCCGGGTGGGTGGGTGGTTTCGTTCTTCGTTCTTCGTTCTTCGTGCTTGGTTCTTCGTTCGGTAACGGTAACGGTAACGGGCTCGGGCTCGGGATCGGGCTCGGGTGGGCGGGGGATCCTGCATCTTGCATCTTGCATCCGGGCGGGCGGGGCCCGCTCCCTGTCCCCTGTCCCCTGTTTCCTGCTAACCTAACGCCATGTCCGGCACACCCCGGGATCTCCGATGGTGAACTCGAAGGCCGCATACAGCGGTCGCTGGAGCGCTGCTTGGAATTGAGCCAACAGGGCCGCCATCGAAAGGTCCTGACCGAGGTCGAACGCTCCCTGACGCGGGCGCGGGGCCACGCCCACCTCGAATCGCAACTCCTGATCTGGAAAGCCCAGGCGCTGCTCTCCATGGGCTGTCCGGATCGGGCTCTGACCGCCGCATCGGATTCCTGGGACCTCAACTCGTCACCCCATGCCTGCCACCTCATGGCCACGGCCTTGAATGCTGTGGGCGAGGACGAACGCGCCGAAAAGTACCTCACCATGGGGACCGAACTCTTCCCGGAGGCGATCCACATTCCGATTCAACTGGTCATGCTGCTCGCCGACCAGGGTCGACTGCCGGAGGCTCTCGAAATTCTCGACCGGGTCGCTCCGTCGGTTCAGGTTCCCGAAGACATGCAGGTCTTTCTGGTGGGACTCCGGGCCAACCTCCTCGCCACCGTGGGTCGCTGGATCGAGGCAGAGGCCGTTCTGGAAGAAGGGATCGGACGTTATCCCGACTCGCTCCTGCTGCTCGAAACCCACGATTCCATCAGTCGGGAATGGAGTCGGCGCCGGGCCGAGAATCGTCTGCACGAGAGCTGGCGGCAATCCCTGGAGGATGTGGACGGCGTCGCCGCCGAGGTGGACGAAGTGATCTTGCGGTGCGGCAACGTCCTGGACTTCTCCGACCTCACCGTCCTGGCCGCACGCCGGCTGTGGCGCAGCTTCAGTGCCCGTCATCCCATACGAATCCAGACTCCGGAACCCTGGGGAGCAGCCGTCGTCACTGCAATCCTGGAGCTCGAAGGACACCATCCGTCGGCCACGAAAGTGGCTCGTGCTGCCGCCGCCAATCCGTCGACCGTTCGCTCGGCGCTGTCACGGATCCGTCGTTACCTGGGGGACCTCGACCCGGGTTTCGCCCGCAGGGCCTTTGGTGCCGAGTCGAACCCGCGGCTGGACGAGGACGGACCGCACGGGCCGAAGAGACCGGGCACGGTTCTTCGTTTTCCCGACTGAGGCCAATCTCCCGGACCCACCGCGCGAACCTTTTCCCCCGTTCTCCGTTCTACGATGTGAGATCGGAAGTCACGGCCACCTCAATGGAGGACACATGCGAATCGGAAGCCTTCTCGTCTGCATCGCCATTATCGTCAGTTCCGCCCCCGGATTTGCCGGCGAGCGAACCATAGAGGCGTCATTTCCAGCCGATCAGGTCGACGTCCTCAATATTTCAAACGGGGTTGGCGACTTCGATCTTGAAGCCGGCGACACGAACGACATTCGGGTTCAGATCACGCTGACGCCGCGACGGGGTGGGATCTTCTCATCCATGAAACAGGCGGAAGAGGATGTTAAGAACGCAACTCTCGTCAGCGATGTGGGCCAACAGACTCTCCGGTTGGAATTGGACGCCGGTTCCAGTGAACCGCGATTTGAAGCCCAATGGCGCGTGACCGCTCCCTCGCGACTCGCGTTGAGTCTGGAACAGGGCGTCGGTGACGTGGACGTTACCGGAAGCGCCGGCGGCGTCGAGATGGAGGTGGGCGTCGGCACCGTTTCGGTGGTGGTTCTCGGCGGAAATGTCAGCGTCAGCGTCGGCGTGGGCGACGGGACCGTTCGAGGGCCCGCGGGTGCCTTCCTATCGGCCGACGCCGCCGGGGGCGTTGGGGGCGCCGTCATCGAGGCGGATGGCGACGTGATCACCGGCGAAGGGTTCGTCAGCCACTCCTCCAGCTGGCAGGGGGGCGGGCCTCACACAATCGAGCTCGAGGTGGGCGTGGGAGACGCCAAGATCATCCTGGACTAACCCGCGCTACCTCGTTCTGCGGCAGCTCCCGGCGGTCGTCGTCGGGAGTTTTTTCGCCCCCTCCCTCCCAACCGGGTTCAAGATGCGAGATGCCAGACGGATCGTTCTCCTGAATTCCTGGATCCGAGTCATCGGTAACGGCGACGATGACGGGTGAGGGTGAGGAAGAAATTACGAATTGCGAATTGCGAATTTCGAATTTCGAATTGCTTGCTCCCTGCTCCCTGCTCCGTGTTCCCTCCTCCCTGCTACACTTCCGCGACGAGGAGGGCGATCCATGGAATCCAAATCAGATGCCGGAAAGGTCCTGCCAGCCAACGCGTTCCGCGAGCTCGAGCCGGGCGAGGTCTACACCCCGGTGGTTCCACCCGAGGATCAGCGACCCGAGGTCTCGGTTCGATCCGTAACCATCGGCGTCATCATGGTGGTGATATTCACCTTCGCCGCCGCATACATCGGACTCAAGACCGGAAACGTGATCGAAACCTCTATACCGATTGCGATCCTGGCCGTCTTCCTCGGAACCTTGTTCCGACGCCGCAGCAGCCTTTTGGAAAATGTCATCATCCAGTCCATCGGCCAGGCTGCTGGAGTCGTCGTCGCCGGTGCGATCTTCACGATCCCCGCGTTGTATATCCTCGATCTGAAACCGTCGTTTCTGCAGATCTTTCTTTCCTGTCTGTGCGGCGGTTACCTTGGCGTGGTCCTCCTGATTCCCCTCCGCAGGTACTTCGTCAAAGACCTCCACGGCCAACTTCCATTCCCCGAGGGTACGGCCATTGCCAACGTCCTCGCGACCGGAGAAAAGTCCAAGGGTTCAGCGGGCAAGGTCCTGCTGATGGCATTCGGCATCGGCTTCATCTACGACCTGATCGTGGAGTTCCTCCACCTGTGGAACCACCACCTCAACTCCAAGGTTCTCTTCGGTTCCTTTGGTGAACGCATGGCCGACATGCGATTCGAGATCAAACTCAACGCAACGGCGGTGTACTTTGGTCTCGGCTACATCATCGGAGTGCGATATGCCGGCATCATCGCGGCCGGGTCGGTCCTGTCCATGCTGGTGCTGGTGCCGCTTGTCTACTTTGCCGGACACGGCCTCACTGTGCCGCTGACCCCTCCAGAGGTCGCGGTGCTCGTGGCCGACATGGACGCGGCCCAGATTTTTGGCAACTACGTCCGGCCGATGGGCATCGGCTGTATCGCCTTTGCCGGGATCATCGGCATCTTGAAGATGTGGAAAATCATCGTTTCGTCACTCTCCTTGGCGTTCAAGGGACTTGTTGGTGGCGGCGACGGCGGCGACACCGTCCGCACCGATCGAGACATGCCTCCCAGAAACACCTTTCTCATCCAGATCGGAGCGGTGGTCAGCATGTTCCTGCTCTTCTGGTACATCAGCGGTCAGATCAGTACCGCGCTGGTGGGCACGATCATTACCTTTGTCCTCGCCTTCCTCTTTACGCCGGTGGCTGCCCGCGCCATCGCCATCGTCGGTGTCAACCCGGTGTCCGGAATGACCATGCTGACCCTGATCATCGCGTGTCTGGCGCTGGTGGCTACCGGCCTGAGCGGCGACGCCCTCGGCATGTCTGTGGCGCTGGTGGTGGGCTGCGCGGTGTGCACAGCGCTGTCCACGTCCGGCGCGTTTATCACCGACCTCAAGGTGGGCTACTGGCTCGGCGCCAGCCCCTACCAGCAGGAGCGCTGGAAGTTTCTCGGAATTCTGATCGCCTCGCTGTGTGTGGGAGCCGTTATCTGGGTGCTTGCAACGTCCTACGGCTTCATGATCGAGGACGCCACCGGGCTGATGGTGGTCAACCCCGATCTGCCAGCTCCCCAGGGAAATCTCATGGCCACGATCGTCTCCAGCGTTATGGGAGGAGAACAGCAGGCTTTGATTCTATTCCTGCTCGGCGGCATCGTCGCCGTCATGCTGGAGATGGCAAAGGTCCCGGCTTTGGCCTTCGGGCTCGGCATGTACCTCCCCATCGAAATCAACATGGCGGTGTTCTTTGGTGCAGCGGTCGGTCACTTCATCGGTCGTTCGGGTCGAACCGAAGCCGAGCGGGAGGCCCGCACCGAACAGGGCACCTTGATCGCCTCCGGCCTTATGGCTGGCGCAGCCATTATCGGCACGATCGGCGCCATCCTGCTGCTGCCCCAGTTAAGCTCGCCCATGCTCTGGGTGGACGTGCTCCACGCATCTGAAAACGGTGCGGGCGTGTTCGCACAATGGTACGAGGGGCTCGGCGGTCAACTCATCAGCGTGCTGGGGCTTGCCGCCCTGGTTGCGGCCTGCTTCTTCCTGGCCAAGGTCGGAGCCCGCTGGCAGATGGACGAGGAAGCGGAGTAACGGCTGGTCTTGGAACCTGAGGACTTGAGGTCGTGAGGCGCGAGCCCCAAGGCCTCAGGACCCCGCCGTCGGCGGCTCGAGGAGCGAAGGGCTCAGTGTGCAGGATTTTCTCGGAGAAACTCCCCCAGCGCCGACAGCAGTAGCTCCTCATCATCGAAGAAACGCGGCATTGGGGCCCTGTCGTTCGGAGATGTCAATTGCCAGCTTGCGCAGCACCAAACGGGAATGCCGGCCTTGAGCGCCATGGCCACCTCGGACAGGGTCCCGGCACCACCCCCGATAGCCACACACAAAGTTGCCGACAACACGTTGAACGCGTTTCTCGCCATCCCGGAACCGGTGAAGATCGGAATTCTGATCCACCGATTCGGATACGGTCCCGACGGTGCGGCCGTGGGCAGGACTCCCACCGTGAGACCTCCGGCTTCCACCGCGCCGCGAGCGGCTGCTTCCATGACGCCCGGGCCACCCCCGGTCAGCACCACCCATCCATGCTCGGCAGCCAGGCATCCGACCCGCTCAGCAATAGCCCTCTCTTCGGGCGTCGCATCACCGCCACCAAATACCGCCAGAATGGGAAATGTCTCTGGAGCTTCCACTATCTCACCAGTCTAGCCCGTACTTCTCACCGGGTTTCGTCGCGAGGGTGGCGAAACGCAAGTCTCCGCTGGGTTTGTCGTGTAATTGGGCGACGTAGGCATAGTCGCACTATGTTGAGGAACACGATTTGCGACAAACACGACGGAACGACGCGATTCGCCGCCCGCAGTAGATACCCGGTGAGAAGTTCGGGCTAAAGTCTACAGTCAAAAGTCCCCGTCCACTCATCCGGAGCGAAAGGACGCGTTGATCGGGCGTGCCGGGTATGACGTTGTGCGATACATTGCCCCAAAATTGCATCCGTCGTTGTGGCCGCTCAACGTCAATACCGGGCAACCTCGGGGAGCGCGCCGGGGGTAATAGGCTCGACGAGGTTCATCGAAGGGCCCGCAGAAGACAGATTGAGACCTTCGATTTTCGACATTTTAAAAAAACCCGGGCCGAAGCCCGGGTCTTGGGATTAGATTTTCGGAACCGATTTACTTCATGACCACCAGAGCCACGCGGCGATTCGCTGCACGGCCATCCTTGGTGCTGTTATCGGCAATAGGCTTGTACTCGCCGTAGGAGGTCACATTCATGCGGTGCATGGGAACACCCAGTTCAACGTTCATGTATTCCATAACCTGCTTGGCGCGTTTGTAGCCAAGCTGCAGGTTGTACTGCTCGGAACCCGTGTTGTCCGTGTGGCCCTGGATCTCCACATAGACATTGGCGTTCTTGGACTTCAGGCTCGTCACGAGTGCCTCAATCTCACCCTTCGCCTCGGCGGAGAGGTCGGCCCGATTGAAGGCGAACTTGACCTTATCGTCGGTCAGGACAACCTCGTCCACAAAGGAACCTTCGGCCAGCTTGCCGGCCTCTTCGGCGCGGCGCAGAGCGTCCTTGGTCTCCTGGGACAGATTGTTGTAAGCGGTCTCGAGCTTGGCGGCCTTTGCATCGAGATCGGAGATCGCCTTCTGATTGCTCTCCACTGAACTCTGAACCTCGGTCACCTTCTGCATAGTCAGCTGATCGCCGGCAGCGACCTGCTCATTGACGTACTTCTTCGTCGCGCAACCGGTCAGGGTTAGTGCGGCAACGCACATCAGCACGATTGCCGGAGTGAGGGACTTTCGCATCATCCACCTCCAAAGTTCTTTCCATAATATTGTGGCCGATTATTCTCGGCGGTTCGAAGAGGAACTATAACACACTCCGCCGGGCATTTTCCGTCCTCAAAGGGCTGCCACGAGGCCCAATCGACCCCTCACCACTGGATGCACTGTGGATCAGCCGCGGTGACTTCCGCGGCGCACTGAACGACACCATCTGAGAGCCGCACGAGAACCGGAGTCTGGAGGAACCAGTCCACTCCCTTCGGCAACTCGGCGAGGCGGCATTCATCACACGCGAAATCCATCAGACCCGCCGTCGGGAAGCCGGTCTTTTCGGGAACCGCCACCGCGGTCGTGGGCACCGCCAGGCTGCCGGCGAAGAAGACCTCCATGAGCTCGTGGCAGTGTTCGCAGTCCTTGCGATAGAAGAGGATGTACTGAGGACCCGTTTCGAGATCCTCCGCTCCCTCGATCCAGGCAGAAATCGGCACCTCGTCCCAATTCCGCCCGATCCAGTCGCTGTACGCCGGTAGGTAGAACCCTTCAGCGGGCAGAGCCGCGTCCATGGATCCGCCGGCACGAGTCAATCCGGACGGGTTCGCCGGAGTCGGGCCAGTCAGACCGAAGGAAAGCGCGAAACTCGCCAGAGTCCAGAGACCCACTGCCACAACCCGCCACGTGGGCAGCGTTGACGTAACCGCCAACGACGGCGCGTCGCGACCCAGCAACCACAGACCAAGGAAGAACCCGAGATCCATGACGAGGGTGATGCCAGGATGGATCTGCACCGCACCGAAACACCCGCAACTTGAAGCGCCCATCAGGACGTCGCCGATGAGTATCGGGAGAAAGAGGCCCAACGTCACCAGCCCCACCGGGCGGGCTAATCGCGGCAACAGCCACAAGACGCCGACGACGGTGAGTTCCGCCGCAATACTGAACCTCAGCAGAAACAGGAGATCGATGCCGACGGAACCCGCCCACTTGATCAGGAGAACCGGCAAATGGGTGGGACTGGCGTCCATGAGTTTGAGCACCGCTCCGGTAAGAAGCCACAGCGGGACCACCACCCGCGCCAGCAGGACGGCGAGCGCCCCACCGGCCGTTGTACTCGTCACAGTTGATTCAAGTCGTGTGTTCATCAATTCACGCTTCCCGCCCAGAATATACGCAGATTCGCCCCAAAGCCGTGGCCGGCCTGCTCAATGACGATAGAATTTACGAGTCCTTGACCACCGAGTTCTCGTCACGCCCCAACCTGCGCCACACCTCTTTCTCCACCGCCGCAGCGACCTCGTTCGTCCGGACCACGGCGACGTCCGCGCGGCGAAGCAGTGCCGCCGCCTCGGCGTCATCGGTCATATCTTGAAGATTGATGTAGCTGTTCATCGCGGCACCCGCCGCTGCGGCGCGAGCCATTCCAGCACCCACGCCGGCATCGGAGGACGAAGCGGTCATGCCGAGTTCGAGCGCAGACCGGCAGAGAACGGCGATCTCGACGCAGGCTTCAGCGACGCCGAGAGGTACTTCTGCAGCGTGCAGGGTGGCCGCGCGGGCACGGACGGCATCACCCGCCCGTGCCGCCTCCATGAGCTGTTGGAAGGCCCACGTGTCCTCGTCGATGGCGTCGAGGAGGCCCTGCTTGAGTTCCTGAGCGCGTTCAGAGAGCTCTTCCAGTTGTTCCTTGACGCCTGCGAAATCGCTCTTGGGGTGGGGCAGGTTGGCCACCATGGCGGCCAGCGATGCGGCCAGCGCCCCCGCGAGGGCGGCCACCGATCCACCACCCGGAGCGGCGGAATCGCGGGAGGTCTCGTCGGCAAAGCCCTGTACGGTCAACGACGCCAACGGACGATCCGGTGCGAGGATCTCTTCGATGATCTTCTCCGACGGATCAAAGGACGCCACCTCGCTAAGACCGAGGCTTCGGATCGCCGACTGCACGAGATCCGATTCCGGCACTCCGGGCGAGCGACCCATCCGTTTGAGGTAGTGCCGGCCGGCATCCAGAATCGTCGCCTTCGGCACCAGACCCACCAGCTCCGAACCGGTGACTCGGATACCGCGCTCGCGGGCGCTGGTGTCGCACGCATCAAACACGGTGTGCAGTGGCGTTGTGTCGAGGTCGATGAGGTTCATGGAGACCTGTGCGCAGCCGTATTCCGGGATGTACCAGCCCACACCGCGGACGGCCTTCAGCAGACCCGGCTGCTGGACCGTGTTTCCATCGGCATCGGTAACCGTCCGACCCGTTTCGCGGACGTCGAAGGCGACGCGGTTGGCCCACCGCTTGTCGGCAACGTTGAGGTTGACGTTGTACGCAACCAGAAACTTGCGCGCCCCAGTCACCATCGCGCCGAAGGACGGCACGAAGTCCGCCGGGCCGAAGTCGGGGGCAAAATCCGGATCTTCGAGTTTGGCGGGCAACGCCTCGTACTCGCCTTTCCTGATGTCCGCCAGAGATTTCCGTTCCGGCCGCGTCGCCGCGTATTCGTAGAGATAGACGGGGACTCCCAGTTCCTCTCCTACGCGCCGTCCAAGGCTGTTGGCGAGGTCGACGCAGTCGTCCATGGTCACTCCGGACACCGGGACGAAGGGGCACACGTCGGTGGCTCCCATCCGGCCGTGGGCGCCGTGGTGCTCCCGCATATCGATCAGTTCGAACGAGCGTTTGACGAGCTGAAAAGCACCTTCGAGGACCGCTTCGGGTTCGCCCACAAAGGTGATAACGGTTCGGTTGGTCTCCCAACCGGGGTCCACGTCCAGCAGGCTGACGCCCGCAACCGACGACGCCGCCTGCGCGATCTCCTCATAAACCTCTTGACGTCGGCCTTCCGAGATATTCGGCACGCACTCAACGATCCTCATTGGGGACCTCCAGCGATGGTGATCCTAGTCTGCACCGGTTCGTGACACAAGGCCTCGGGCTGTGGTGACGACGAATGCGGAACCCCTGGTGCGGCAGGATCCCCTATCCGGCCGACAGGTCAGACCGAAGCAACGGCATCGAGGTCGGCGCGGACCATCATCTTCACCAGTTCGTTGAACGACACCCTGGGCGTCCATCCCAGTACACGGCGAACCTTCGACGCGTCGGCCTGGAGTTCGTCCACCTCCGCCGGTCGGTAGTACCTGGGATCGACGCAAACCCGGATCACATCGGACGTCTGATCCCGGCCCACCTCGTGCTCACCATCCCCTTCCCAGATCAGATCGATACCGACCTCGGCAAAAGCCGCCACGCAGAATTCACGGACCGAGTGGGTCACGCCGGTGCCCACCACAAAGTCATCCGCCGCCTCGGCCTGCAAAATCAGCCACATGGCCTCGACAAAATCCCCGGCAAAACCCCAGTCTCGGCGTGCCTCCAGGTTTCCCAGAGCCACCCGTTCGCGGCTTCCGGTGGCGATCTCGGCCACGGCGCGGGAGATCTTGCGGGTCACAAAGTTCTCACCACGTCGGGGCGATTCGTGGTTGAACAAAATTCCGTTCGCGGCGAAGAGATCATAGGCCTCGCGGAAGTTGACCGTTGCCCAATAGGCGTAGAGCTTGGCGACCGCGTATGGCGAGCGCGGGTGGAATGGCGTCGCCTCGTCCTGGGGCACACGCTCGGCTTTGCCGTAGAGTTCGGAAGAGGACGCCTGATAGAACCTTGCGGCCGGGACGACCTGGCGCACCGCCTCCAACAGACGAACGGTTCCGATGGCTGTGACGTCGCCGGTGTAGGTCGGCATCCGGAATGAGATGCCGACATGGGACTGGGCCGCCAGATTGTAGATTTCGTCCGGTTTGACACCATCCAGCACGGTGATAAGGGATTCCGAGTCGCCGAGATCGCCATAATGAAGGTGGAAGTTCTGCCTTTTTACCGGGTCATTCCGGAGATGGTCGATGCGGTTTCGGTTGAAGGTGGAGGCACGGCGAACGATGCCATGAACCTCGTAGCCCTTGTGGAGCAGCAACTCCGAGAGATAGGAACCATCCTGACCCGTAATACCGGTAATCAGCGCTCGTTTCATTGGCGGAGTCTACCAGACAGGGTGCAGGGAGCGGGGAACAGGGTGCAGGGAGCAGAGAGCAGGGAGCGGAGGTCGCGAGATTGGCCCCTGCCAACTGCTTCCTGCTCCCTGGTGCTACCGATCGATGCGGTAGTTGGGCGCCTCCTTGGTGATGACCACGTCGTGGGCGTGGGACTCCTTGAGTCCCGCCGACGTCACCCGGATGAAGCGGGCATTGGAGTGGAGTTCCGCGATGGTGGCGCAGCCCGCCAGACCCATACCGGCCCGTAAACCGCCGACCAACTGGGTGAGTTGACCCTCCAGTGGCCCCTTGTATGGCACCATCCCCTCGATCCCCTCCGGGACCAGCTTTGTGAGCTCGGCATCCTGTTGAAAATAGCGATCGCGAGAGCCCTCGGCCTCCTTCATGGCGGCAAGGGAACCCATACCGCGGTAGGCCTTGAAGGTTCGACCCTGGTAGAGAATCTGCTCACCGGGAGACTCTTCCACCCCCGCGAACAAGGACCCGACCATGATCACGTCCGCACCGGCGGTGAGCGCCTTTGTGATGTCGCCCGAAAACCGGATGCCTCCATCTGAAATCACCGGGATATCGTGCTCACGGGCGACCTCGGAACACTCGCGAATCGCCGTGATCTGGGGCATTCCGGCACCTGTCACCACCCGCGTGGTGCAGATCGACCCGGGCCCGATACCAACTTTCAGGGCGTCCGCACCCAAAGAGATCAAGTCCTTCGCAGCCTCAGCCGATGCGATGTTCCCGACCACCAGCGGCACCTCCGGGAAGCGCGCCTTGATCTGCCCGGTCGCGTCCAGGACGCCCTTGGAGTGGGCGTGGGACGAGTCGAGGCAGAGGACATCGACCTTACGTTCGATCAGGGCCGCACATCGGTCGCCGAGATCGGCGCTGACTCCCACCGCGGCCGCGACCCGAAGTCGCCCGAGATCGTCCTTGCAGGCGTTGGGGAAGTCCTGTGCCTTTTTGATGTCCTTGACCGTGATCAGCCCCTTGAGACCGCCCTCCCCGTCCACCACCAGGAGCTTCTCGATGCGGTTCTTGTGGAGCAACGACTTGGCCTCATCGAGGGTCGTCCCAACCGGTGCGGTCACCAGGTTGTCCTTGGTCATAAAATCGGAGATCGGTCGATCGAACTCGCTGCAGAATCTGAGGTCCCGATTGGTGAGAATCCCTTTGAGCTGGCCGTCCCGGTCCACCACAGGCAGACCGGAGACCTTGTAGGATGCCATCACCTCAAGGGCATCGCGGACCAGCTGATGGGGGTGGATGGTGACGGGGTCCACGATCATGCCCGACTCCGATCGCTTGACCCGATCCACCTCCTCGGCCTGGCGATCGATGGGCATGTTCTTGTGGATCACGCCGATCCCACCGTGCTGGGCCATGGCGATGGCCATCGCGCCTTCGGTCACCGTATCCATGGCAGCCGATATGATCGGCAGGTTCAAAACCACATCCCGGGTCAGCCGGGTCGCCACACTCACGTCGTTCGGATGGACGTCGGATCGTGCCGGCACCAGCAGCACGTCATCAAAGGTCAGGCCCACAGGCAGGTCATTGTCCATCCCTCTTACCTCCCCGCCGCGGAGTCCACCCCGCAGCACTTTTTGTACTTCTTGCCCGATCCGCAGGGACACGGGTCGTTTCGTCCCACCTTGGGTTGCATCCGGCGAACCGTGGAGGGTTTCGTCGGCCCACCGACCGGTGTGCTCGCCGCCCTCTCCTGCTGCTCATGGGATTTGGCGAGCCCGGCGGCGTCCGGGTGAGACAGAGTGGTCGTGACACCGCGCCGGCGCTGCTGATAGTCCTCCACCGGTTCGGCGTGGTAGAGGAACTTCACCACGTGGTCCTCGATCCGCTCCCACATATCCTCGAACAGGGCGTAAGACTCGCGTTTGTACTCCACCAGGGGGTTGCGTTGGCCGTACGCGCGCAGACCGATGCCCTCTCTCAGATGGTCCAGAGCCAGAAGGTGGTCTTTCCATTGGCGATCCACCGTGTCGAGGAGGAGGAATTTCTCGAGCTTTTTAAACTCGTCGTCACCAAAGCGCTCCACCCGTTCGTGATAGTGGCGCTTGGCCCCGTCCACCAACTGTTCCTCGAGCTCCACCCGGTTGACCTTCTGCCAGTCCACCCCCACCTGCTCCACCGTGATCCCGAAATAGGATCGGTATTCGATGTCCATGGCGGCGGTGTCCCAGTCCTCCGGATCGGCGTCCTCGGGACAGAATCGGTCGATCATGCTGGCAACGATTTCATCAACCACCCGGATGATGTAGTCGCGGCCCTCCACCCCTTCGAGAATCTGCCGGCGGAGACGATAGACGGCCTCACGCTGTTTGTTCATGACGTCGTCGTACTCGAGCAGGTGCTTGCGGATATCGAAGTTCCGTCCTTCAACCTGCGTCTGCGCTCGGGCGATGGACTTGGACACCATCTTCGACTCGATGGGCACGTCCTCTTCCATCCCAAGCCGATCCATCATCTTGCGCACCCAATCGGCCGCAAAAATCCGCATCAGGTCATCTTCTAAAGACAGGAAGAAACGGGACGCACCGGGGTCCCCCTGCCGGCCCGATCGACCGCGCAACTGGTTGTCGATCCGGCGGGCCTCGTGACGTTCGGTGCCGATGATCTGGAGGCCGCCGGCGGCGAGCACCTCCTCCTTTTCAGTAACACACAATTCGGTGTACTTGACCAACGCCCTCTCATAGCCCTCCGGATCCGCGCCGGGATCGGCCTCCATCCTCGCCAAACCTTCCGGATTGCCACCCAGCACGATGTCTGTGCCTCGGCCCGCCATGTTGGTGGCGATGGTCACCGCTCCCTTCCGACCGGCCTGGGCGACGATGTCGGCCTCCCGCTCGTGGTATTTGGCGTTCAGCACAACGTGCTTGATCTTGCGACGCTGCAGCAACTTGTCCAGCCGCTCCGACTTTTCGATCGAGACCGTACCCACCAGGACCGGCTGGCCCCGCTCATGGCTCCGTTGGATCTCGTCGATCACCGCCCGGAACTTCTCCTTTTCGGTTTTGTAGACCACATCGGCCGCATCGTCCCGGACCATATTGACGTTGGTCGGGATCACGGCGACATCCAGCCCGTAGATCTTCTGAAATTCTTCGGCCTCGGTCTCAGCGGTACCGGTCATCCCCGCCAGCTTGTCGTACATCCGGAAGTAGTTCTGCAGGGTGACCGTTGCCAGCGTCTGGTTCTCCGACTGGATCTTGACCTTTTCTTTGGCCTCCACAGCCTGGTGCAGACCGTCGGACCAGCGCCGGCCCGACATCAACCTTCCGGTGAACTCGTCAACGATGATCACCTCGCCGTCCTTGACGATGTACTCGCGGTCCCGCTCAAACAGTGAGTGGGCGCGCAGCCCCTGATTCACAGCGTGGAGAATTTCGGTCTGCGACGGATCCCAGAGGTTTTCAACACCGAGGATCTTCTCGACCCGCTGCATCCCCTGCTCGGTGAGGGTCGCTGTCTGGGCCTTCTCATCCACCAGATAGTCGCCGGTGACCTCCTTGTTGCCGTGTTTGTCCTCGATTTCCTCGCCACGACCGAGTTTCGGAATCACACCGTCGACCTTGTAATAGAGATCGACGGACACCTCAGATGGGCCGGAGATGATAAGCGGCGTTCTGGCCTCATCCACTAGAATCGAATCCACCTCGTCGACGATGGCGTAGGCATGGTCCCTTTGGACCATCCGATCGAGGGAGAACTTCATGTTGTCCCGCAAGTAGTCGAAGCCGAACTCGTTATTCGTACCGTAGGTGATATCGGCTCCGTAGGCAGCCTTGCGCTCGTCATCCTTCATTTGATTCTGGATACAGCCGACAGAAAAGCCGAGAAACCGGTAGATTTTCCCCATCCAGTCCGCGTCACGCTGCGCCAGGTAATCGTTGACGGTAACGACGTGAACCCCTCGACCGCTGAGCGCGTTGAGTGCCACAGCGAGGGTCGCCACAAGGGTCTTGCCCTCACCGGTCTTCATCTCCGCGATCCGGCCTTCATGGAGCACGATGCCTCCGACCAGTTGGACGTCGAAGTGGCGCATCCCCGTCACCCTTTTCGACGCCTCACGGACGATTGCATAGACCTCTACCAACTCCCGATCCAAAACCTCTTGGACCATCACGCTCCGGGCGCGTGCCTCGTCTGGCAGGTCGGTCAACGACGCCCGTACGCGCTCTCGAATCTCGTCGATTCGCCCGCGCAGCCGATCGTCGTCCAGGGCCTCCATCTCCGGTTCGAGATCGTTGATCTCCCGAATCATGGGCCGCATGCGTTTTATGTCTCGCTCGTGCTTTGAGCCAAAGACGGCATCAATGCCTTTTTCAATGAGGTTCATAGTTGATTCCTTGATCCCGGAGCCCTGTGCAGCAGCACACGCCCTGTATTGTCAACAACACGAGGCCGAGGCCATCAATGCCCAGACACCGGGCTCCGGCAGCGTAGAGTATGCCGCTGAGGATTTCAACGGGCGTTCGGCCCTTGTTCCGACTTCAGGGCCTCGAGTTCCGGATTCCAGGTCCGGAGTTTTTCTGTTCCGTTCAACGGAGGGATCAACCCGGAGCCCGGAACTGTGGTGGTGTGGGCGGTGGTCCTCAGTTCGAGCTGAGCATGTAGTACAGGGGGTTCACAGCCGCTCCGTCCACGTGGACCTCGTAGTGCAGGTGAGGACCGGTCGATCGACCGGAGCTGCCGAGGGCCCCGAGCACGGTGCCGCGCCGGACCTCATCCCCGGGCTCGACCGCAATCGAGTCGAGGTGGCCGTAGACGGTCATGAATCCAAACCCGTGGGCGACCCGGATGGTCTTTCCCAGCCCGCCGTTACGCCCGGTGAAGACCACAACTCCTCCAGCCGGAGCCTGAACCGGAGTGCCACGTCGCGCCGAAATATCAAGCCCGCGATGGAACGCCCGCCGACCGGTGAAGGGATCCTTGCGACGACCGAAGCCATCGGTCATCAAACCCATGACGGGCATGATGCTGGGGGTGGCGGCAAAGACGCGGGTCTGCGATTCGAGGGACTCCTCCACATCGTCGAGCTTTTTGCCTATCAGATCTCCCTGAAGCTGAAGCGTCGCCGGGGAGCCCGGCAGCCGGTCGTAGGGGCCGCCGCTTCCAATCCGCTCCTCACCGACCGTGCGGTCTTCGAACCCAACCGGGTCGGTTGCCATGCCGGCGGCCAACGCTAAGCGTGCAGTTCGCTCCTCGAACTCGTCAAGTCGGCCTTGCACCGCGACCACAGTATCCTCGAGGCGTTGGTTGACCTCGGCCAGTTGCTGGTTTTCGGAGCGCAACCGCTGAACCTCGGCCCTGCGATTCACCGCGCTTCCCGTGTACGCGATCGCGAACGCCGATAATATGAGCGCCAAGGCACACCCGGCGGCGGCCAACATGATCGTCCGGGTCGAAAACGAAAATTTGAAGAACTTTGCCTGGCTATGAGGAACGATGATGATCGTATTCAGCCGTTGGGCCATAAGCCCAGTCCCCCTCCCCGATGGACACCGCAACCGCGGCGCTCATCGCTCGCAGATTCTGCCATCCCTGAAGCTAGGGTGTCAAATACAATCGAGATTCGGACATCGGGGGCGGTGCCCATGCGATGCAGATCACATCCTGGTCACAAAAAATTCGAAATCCGAAATCCGAAATCCGAGTCCCGAGTCCCGAGTCCCGAGCCCCTCTAGCGTCACGTCACCCAGTGCTCTTCGAACCCTCTTCGTCAAGGGTCTCGTGTTCGTCATCCGGTTCATCGTCGTCCGTCTTCTTCCCGGGGCCCTTTGCCGCCTCACGCATCAGGACTGCGTTTTCCTCCAGCTGTTGTTGACAACGACCGTAAATGGAGTCCGGACTCCAACCCTCATCGTCGGTCCACTGGCCCGCCGGGATCCCCGTCATCAGCTCGATCCCGCCGTCCACGGTCTCGACTTCCCAGAGGTGGAAGCGGCCGTCACGAACGGCTTGGACGACCTCTTCGTCGAGGTGGAGATCGGGGGTGTTTGACTTTGGAATCAGAACGCCCTGGGTGCCGGTGAGGCCACGTTCGGCGCAGACCCTGAAGAAACCCTCGACCTTCTCATTGACGCCGCCGATGGCCTGGATCCGCCCGAACTGGTCCACCGATCCGGTCACCGCCAGGTCCTGACGGAGTGGTGCGCCCGACAGGGCGGAGAGCACGGCGTAGACCTCTGTGGACGAGGCGGAGTCTCCGTCGATGCCGCCGTATGACTGTTCGAACGTGATCGAACACGCCATGGTCAGCGGCACTCTCTTGGCAAAGGTGCCGCGTAGGAAACCCGTGAGAATGCTGACGCCCTTGTCGTGCGTCGGACCAGAGAGCCCCGCCTGCCGCTCGATGTTGACGACCCCTTCGCGGCCGAGTCCGACCTGCGCCGTGATCCGCGACGGTTTGCCGAAGCGGTAGTGCCCAAGGTCGTAGACGGCAAGCCCATTGACCTGACCCACCATCTCGCCCTCGGTTTCGATCCGGATGATGCCATCACTGATGAAGTTGTGGGTGCGGTCTTCGGTCAGTCCATGGCGACGCTGCCGAGCCCGCCGCGCGGCGGCCACATGTTCGGCGGTGATCACGTCCTGTCCTTCACGCCGCGCCACGTGGGCGGCTTCGCGCTGGAGATCTGCAAGGTCCGAAAACCGGCTGGACAGCCTGCGGTGCCAGCCGCCCAGTCGGACCGCCTCTTCGACCATGGCCCCCATGGCGGTCCGGTCCATTGGCGGCAGATCCTCCTCCATGCCGACCCTGCGCAGCACCGACAGGGCATCCCGGGCGTGGGTCGGGCTCAGCGGCATCACCGAATCGAAATCCGCGAGTACCTTGAAGACCTTCGCAAACGCGGAGTCGTGACGGTAGAGCATGTCGTAGATCCCGCGGTCTCCGATCACGACCACTTTGACGTCCAGCGGAACGGGTTCCGGCTTGAGTGCGGCAGCTCCAAAGACCAGACTTTCCAGAGACTGAATCTGGACCCGGCGGTGCTTTAACGCACGTTTGAGACCCGGCCAGACCCGCGGCTCCATCAGAAGGTCTTCGGCGTTGAGCACCAGGAACCCGCCATTGGCGTGCATCAGCGATCCCGCCCTGATCTTGAGGAAGGAGGTGGTCACCGAACCCGACGCGCTGAGTGAGCGTTCGATGGTTCCGAAGAGGTTTGTGTAGGTGGGTTCGGTCTCCAAGATGACCGGGCGGCCTTCGAGATCGGCGTTGTCGACGGCCAGGTTCACCCGCCACCGTGCAAAGGGATCTTCGTCGTCATCACTGTCGCTCACGAACAACTGCGCGTGGTCCTTGAGGTCTTCTTGGAGCGCCTCGAGGTAGGGATCGACCCGCGGGTCGGCGACCTGTCGCCTCACTTCGTGGATGCACCCCGAAAAGGTCGGTGCCAGAAGTTTCCGCCGGGTTTCAACGAGCTTTTGCTGCGCCTTGCGCCTGAGGTCGGCCACATCATGAAACACATCCTGCAAGCGCTCTGAAAGACGGGTGTACTCCTCCGCCAGCTTGGCCCCGTCGTCGTCGGACAAGGTACCGTCTTCGACGAGTTTGGTGAGATCGTCCATGGCCACCGGCTCTTCGTTCACCAACGGCACGATCTCCGGACGCGAGATCGGACCGGCCTGGATCTGCACGAGGGAAAATCCCGACTTCTTGGCCTCTTCCTCGAAACCCTCGACGAGTTCCTTCTCGCGTTGCTGAAAGTCGGCGACCCCACGTTCCAGACGACGTCGAAAGTCCTTGTCATTAAGCACCTCGGGGAGGCTCTCCGCGAGTTCTCGGATCAAACCGTCCATGGCCTCGGAAAACCGACGACCGGCGCCCGCTTCGAGAAACAGGGCGCAGGGTTCCTCGGGGCTTCTGAAGTTGTAGACAAAACACACGTCGTCGGGCGTTGTCTCGTCCGACGCCAGTTGGTCCAGGAAGGTCTTGATGGTGGTCAACTTGCCGGTGCCGGACAGACCGGTGACAAACACGTTGTACCCGATGCTCTCCACCGCCAGACCGAAGGCGATGGCCTCCACGGCCCGATCCTGGCCAACGATGGTCGAAGCGGGCTCGATCTCATCAGAACGCTGCCATTGGATCCAATCCTCGGGGCAGCGCCACACCACTTCGTCAACGTGCAACTTGCGAACCATTTGCGTTCCTCCGTGTGTCGGTCGTCACCTGACCGGACGACGAGTATATTCGGGAAGGCCATTTTTTCTCACGAGCAGCCGGCAACGGACATCACCTGCGCTGGATTTTGGAGAGCACCACCGGCAAGACGGTGATGGAGGCAACCGCCGTGCACAGTGCTCCGAGAATCGCCGCCGCCCCGACCGACCGAAGACCGGGGAAATGGGACAGCACCAGCGAGCCGAACCCAACGATCGTCGTCAGAGCCGCCACCGCGATCGCCTTTGCCGTGGATGAAAGGGCCTCGAGGTCCCCGTCCGTTTCACTCCAACGGTGCAGCAGATGAACACCGTAATCGACGCCGATGCCGATGACCATGGTCATCACGAAGATATTCATGAAGTTCACCCTGAGGCCAAAGAGGGCCATGGCGCCGAGCATCCAGATCATGCCGAGGACCAGAGGCAGCAGGGCCACCAGCGCGCGAACCGGGCTGGCGAGGTCGGCCCACATGAGCAGGAAAACCGCGACCATGCCGATCACCGCAGCCCACGCTGCATCGCGCCAGACGATGCGCCGCAGCTCTGCCGAAACCACCACGGGAGAGGCCAGGACCGCCCAATCGTGGCGGGCGACCAACTCCTCCAGCGCCGGCGGCGCCTGACGTCGCCACCGACCCGCGGGCGGGTAGCAGTAAATGGCCGTGGAAACCCCGTCATCATAGGTCGCCACATACCGGTCCACTACCCTTTCGAGAGGAGTTCCCACAAGGTCGGAGAGTGCCAGCGGCCGCTCCACCTCCAGGGCATTGCGCAGGTGCCGGAGTCCGTCGGCGAACGCCTCCGGATTGAGACCAGCCTCCGCGAGCGCCGCAGCCAGCCTCTCATCCACCCCCTCGAGCCTCCCCTGCTCCTCCCTCAAACGCGCAATCACTGCAAGCTGATCCTCCATCGGCGGCACGATGCCGGCGATGGCATCCACGCTGGCCAGGGTTTCGCCATCGACGAGGGCCTCGATCGCGGGCAAGAGTTCCCGCGCCCGTTCGAGGGCTTCGGCTTCGTTGCGGCCGTCCACCCGAACCGTCAACGGAGTCAATCGGGCGCCGAAGGCCGTCATCACCTCATCACGGAGTGCGATGCCGGGATTGTCCTTCGATCTCATGTTCTGGATATCGTCGTCGAATTCCAAGGCCGTGGTCCCGGCGATTGCCAGGACCGTCACCACCGCGGCGAGGATGAGGGTGAGCGTCGGTCTCGCCATGCTCGAACGGCACAGGAGATCGGATCCAAAGGAGTGGATGCTGAGCCGGGGGACCTCGTCACTCCGGCCGTACACAATCGTGAGCAGGGCCGGGAGGAGGAGAAACACCGACACCATCAATAGCAGAATGCCGGTACCGGTGAGGAGACCCAGTTCCGACAGCCCTTGGAAATCCGTCACCAGAAAGGCGTAGAAGGTCGCAGCCGTGGTCACGGCTCCCAGCAACACACCTAGGCCGGTGTGCCGGCCTATGGCGTCCAGAGCCTCCCAGTGACTCGCCCCTCGCCCACGCTCGTCCACGTACCTGCCGTACAACACGATGACGAAGTCGATGCCGAGGCCGATCAGCAGTCCACCCGAAGCCGACGTCAGCGAGTTCAACCTGCCGAGGTAGAGCGACACGAAGACCAGAGCCAGACCGAGACCCGTCACGAGCGGAAAAAAGGCGAACGCCAGGGTCGACGGTTTACGAAATGCGAACAGAAAAAGGACCAGTACGCCGATCAGAGCCGAAACGGCCCCGACCACCGCATCGGACGTGATCAGCCGGCTGTCCGACAGCACGACCACATAACCACCGGTGAATTCCACGGCCGGCGGAGGGCCCTCCCAGCCAGCCGCGTCCCAGGCCGCGACTGCGGCTTCGACCCTCGCCGACAGGCCGTCAGAAAGAAGGCGATCGAATTCGAGATCCTGGGCTGGCCGAACGGGCTTCGCCAACATGAGCAGGAGACGTCGATCCCGGTCAACGAGACATCCCGTTTCCGGGTCGACTCTCAGTCCGACTCCGCCGAACCGCGCCTTGGCCAGGATCGCGGCCAACAACCCCATGGGGTCCAACTTCAGGAATCCCTTTGTCGCCATGCTCTGCGGCGCAAGCAGGCTGGCACGTATCTGCTCGGCCTGGACGGGCAACCCATCGTCCGTCAAGCGGTCAAGCAATTCATCGATCTGGACCGGGTTCAGGAACAGCGTCGACCGATCGAGGAGAGGCACCGCCGCCTCGGCGCCCCGGGACATCCGGTACTCGACCCAATCGATCTGGTCCCATTGGCCCAACTCCGCGGCCAGAGCGTCCGCGAAGGCGACCACGCCCTCGAGATCGCTCCCGTCGTCGATCCGAACCACCACCAGGAGCGTGTCCACCGTCCCGAATCGCTCGATGGTCGTGGCAAATGCCTGGACCACAGGGTTATCGCGCGGAACCAGAGAGAGAATGTCGGTTTCGACCCGGAGCCGGGTTGCCAACCCCGCAGCAACCAACCACGCCAACACCGCGACAGCGATCACGGTC
This sequence comes from uncultured Holophagae bacterium, assembly GCA_963797055.1. Taxonomy (GTDB): domain Bacteria; phylum Acidobacteriota; class Thermoanaerobaculia; order Thermoanaerobaculales; family Sulfomarinibacteraceae; genus FEB-10. The sequence goes on along the minus strand of CAWCOD010000006.1, from coordinate 569,851 downwards.
TTTGGATGCCGGCCACCAATGGACACCAGTGCCAGGGGAAGGCGTCTTGGCAGAAAGCCTCTGTTCACTCCCGATTCCCCGGTTCCGAAAGCACCCCCCGGTTCTGCCAGAAGTAGATGACCATGGAGATCATGGTCAGCGCCAGAGCCACCCAAAGGGCGATCGTCGCCAGCGGAGCGAAGACCGGGAACTTGAGGGAGAGGATCAGCAATGACACAGCGATCACCTGGCTGGTGGTCTTGGCCTTGCCCCACGCATTGGCGGCGATCGGGATACCCCGTTCCAGCGCCACCATACGGAGACCGGTAACCGCGAACTCTCGAGCAATGATCAGAAAGACCATCCAGGCGGGGACGACGCCGTGCTCGGTCAGGGAAATGAACGCTCCGGACATGAGCAGCTTGTCGGCGATGGGATCGAGCATGGCTCCGGTCACGGTGATCCGATTTGTGCGGCGGGCTATAATCCCGTCGAGCAGATCGGTCAGCGTCGCGAGGAGGAAGATGACGAGCCCCCAGATCTCCTTGTCAGGTAGCTCGGTCAACAGCACCACCACCAGCACTGGAGCCATGAAGATCCTGAGGATGGTGAGTGCATTTGGGACATTCCACATCGAGTCTCTCCCTTCGCTGCGAAGTTGGCCCACCAAATTTCCGGGGCACCACCTTCAGACCGACTGCAACCGGCATGCCGATTCTAACGTGGCCCTATCCTGGGTCCAATCCAATCCCCGGGACGACGGCATTGTCGATTCTGGTTCGGCGTCATTCCGTTGATGCGCGCGACCTCGCACTGTGCGAACCACCCCTCTCGCTCGGCCACGATCCGTTGTGCCAGTTGCAGCAAGTGGGTGTGTGAACGGTGCGTTCAGGAACACGGGGAACACGCCTACTGCTCTCCCCGGTGCCGGTGGACAGCCGCCGCCAAGGCTCTGTTGGTACATGGACGGGGGTTGGCCCGGCATTCCGTCGATCCGGCCTGGTCCATCGCCATCGTCACCGCGTTGTGCCTCATGGTCACTGCCGGAATCACCCGGCTTGTGGTGGAACTGCTGGACGTGTGGTCCACCCCGGACGCCGGCATCGTGGAGATCGCCGTTCCAATGGCACCGGCTTCGGTATCCGGAACCATCGTCCACCACGGCAAAGACTGGCGGCTGGAGCTGAAGGGTGAGCCTGGAGATATTGTCCTGCTGCTGGTGGAGGACCGACCGCCGATCGAGGTCACGCTGGATCGGCGGGGCCGGGCCGCGGTGGATGGGGCGGACCTGCCGCCCAACGCTTCATCGATACGATTCGCGGTCCTTCCACCCACCCAGGCCACGGTCATCCCCCCGACCGCAACCCCCGAACCGACCGCCACCCGAACTCCGACTCCATCGCCCACGGCGTCCCCGACTCGGACTCCGACGTCGGAAGCGACCCTCGTCCCGACTCCAACCGCTCTGCCCACCACCGCGATTGCCAGGGTCGCGACCGCGACCGCCACGCCCAGGCCGACGGCGACCCCCATTCCAACCATCCGCGCAGTCTCGAGCCCTGTGGCAGCGGCTCCAACCAGAACCCACGCCATTCGAGAACAGCCGACGCCACCGGTGGTCTCGGACGCGCCACCGGTACTCCATCTCGTCACAGACGCCGGACCTCGATTGGCACTCACCTTCGACGGCGCGTCGTCTTCGAAGGGAACCGCCGATCTGCTCGATCTGTTGAACCGCCTCGATCTCAAGGTCACGATCTTCGTCACCGGGGGCTTTATCGACGACTACCCGAGTCTGGTCCGGCTCGCCCTGCTCGCGGGCCACGAAATCGGCAACCACACCTACTCGCACCCCCATCTCACCAGCTACGCGAAGAACCACAGACACGAAACACTGCCCAAAGTCAATCGAGAGTGGTTCCTGGATGAGTTGCGCCGCACCGAAGAGGCTTTTCGACGCGCCACAGGCCGGCCGATGGCGCCGCTGTGGAGGGCGCCATACGGAGAGGAGAATGCCCAACTGAGGGCCTGGGCCATGGAACTCGGCTATCTCCACGTCCGATGGAGCTCCCTCCAGGGGAGGTCGTTGGACAGCCTGGATTGGGTGGAGGACGAGCACTCCTCGCTGTATTTCAACTCCTCACGACTGGTGGATCGATTGCTGGCTTTTCCGGAGCTCGAGGGCGGTATCGTGCTGATGCACCTCGCCACCAAACGGCCCGTTCCACCGTGGTCGGAACTTCCCAGGTTTACGGACGAAGTCTCCAGTCGGGGCGTGAGCGTGGGATCGGTGACTGAACTGCTCGAACACTCGAATCGGTGGAGGCCGTGGCTGGAGCGCGCACGGGCGCGACACACCGAGGTCTTCGGGGTCTCGGACGAACCGTGATTCGGCACCTGAAATCACGGCCTCTTGTTTTTGGATTTCGATTTCCGAATTTCGGATTCTGAATTTACTGACCTGGCCTCCCGAGGTATTCCTCTGCGGCGCGGCGACCTGCCTCAACCAGCTCCTCGAACCTGCCCCAGTCGGCCCATGTCGCATGTCCCACCTGTGGCCTCAAAATCCCTGAGGCACGGGCCAGGTCCGCCCTCCGGACCAACCGGGAGGTCATCATTTGGGTGCGCATCATGGTGTCCAACGCCAGATCCTTGGACGTGACCCGGGGCAGGTCCATCGAGGTGTCCACCGCGATCACCGGCCATCCGAGGGTTCGCGCCGCCGCCACGGGAATCTCAGCCACGACGCCACCGTCAACCAGCAACCGCCCATCGACCTCGATGGGAGGAAGTAGGCCGGGAATGGCGCTCGACGCCCTGAGAACGTGACGGAGATTGCCCGAGGCCAAACGAACCTCGCTTCCATCCGCGATGTCCGTGGCCACCGCCACGAACGGTGTTCGGAGTTCATCCAGATCGCTGTCGGGAACCAGAAAACAGAGGGCACGGTCAAGATCGCTGTCGTCGAGAACCGTCGGCCGATTGGCAGCGAACGCCACCACCACGTGATCCCGGATCCGACGGGCGGCCTGCAGCAGAGGATTCTCCCGCAGCCCGTCCTCCATTCTGTTGCGAAGCGGCCGGACTGGAGGCACGAGGTCGGCCTCGATGGCCCGTCTCCACCTCGCAATGGCCGCGCCGGCCGATCCGCAACCGAGATACATCGCTCCGGCAACAGCTCCCATGCTTGTGCCGGCGATGCCACGGATCGGCAACCGAAGGTCGTCCAGCACCTCGAGTACGCCGTAGTGGGCGAAACCCCGCGCCCCCCCGCCTCCAAGTGCCAGCACCGGCGACCGCAGCCGCCACCTCAGCCGCCTCAGGGCCTGTTGGGATCCAGTACTCTTCACCGGTATCACCCGAGAGTGGACGCGGCCTCAGCCCGCCCGCTTCTTCTTCGCCGTCCGGGACTTCTTCTTGGGCCCACTCATCAGGTTGAGCAGCGCTTCGTGGACACCCTCGGCAACCCGCCGGCTCTTGTCCGAAATATGATTGAGATCTTCGGTGGTTCCTCGTGGATCGACATCGGCAATTCGGTCGCCCGCTTTCACCGGAACGCCATCCCTGAGCAGCCCCCGGATCACGCCACCAATCCTCGCGGTGACCGCATAGGACGCGTCCACCGGTACACCACGTCGAAAATCCTCGACCCCATAGACCGACACCACGGTGCCGATCCGTTCACCACGCTCCACCTCGTCGCCGATTCCTTTCTGAGTAAAGAAAATCCCATCGCGAATGGCCTTGAGACCGCGCTCCTCGGTGAATCCCATGATCGCGGCAGGCGGGCCGTCTTCGAGCTCATCGCCGGTGTCATCGAGGACCGCGCCAACATCGGGGCCCCGAAAGGTCTCCACCACCGCATGGCAGTCCTTTTTGGCCACGTATCCCGGCCCGAGGGCGATGACGATAGGAGCGAGTTCTCGCGTCAGGCCCCAGTTGCGACGCAACATGGCGGCTTCAATCAGGATGTCGGGCTTCCACGCCTCCAGCGTCTGCTCGAGACCCATGACCGACACCGCCACCGCTCCTTCGTCATGGATCTGTTCGACGGATTCGAGGTTTCTCGCAAATCGTGCCTTCACACCCTGGATGGTCTGTTGGCCGTCGAGAATCGCCTCGGAGAAGCACACCTGGCGGCGCACCGCCTTGGGATATCTCCTCTCGAGCATGAGGATGCGGCGAAATCCCTGGGTGAACAGGTGCTGCGCCGACGCGGACGCCAACTCGCCACCGCCCCGGATCACCACGCGGTAGTTGGCCACATCCATAACACCTCCGGCGCCTCGTCGTCCTGCTCCCCGGGGATCACCACCCCGTCCGGCACCGCCGCCATTCTACCCTGTCCTGTCAACGGTGTGGTGAGCCGGCTCCGAATCATTCGAATCATGGATCAACTCGTGAATATCCGGAACGTTACGATAGCTCTCGCCATAGTCCAGCCCGTATCCCACGACGAAAACGTCGTCGATCTCGGTGCCGAGAAAGGCGACATCCACCTGCACCTGCCGGCGAGAGGGTTTGGAGAGCAGGGACACCACCTGGATAGACCTCGGATGACGGGCTTCGAGCAGCTTGATGACGTCGGTGAGAGTCGTCCCGGTATCCACGATGTCTTCGACGAGGTAGACATCCCGATCCCTCAGGTCGGCCGTGATGTCCTTGACCAGGACAACCGAACCCGACGACGTGGTGCTCGCGCCATAGCTCGACACCTGGATGAAGTCGATCTCCACCGGCTGCCGGATGTGGCGGGTGAGGTCCGTCAAGAAGTAGACGCAACCCTTGAGAACCCCCACGAATACCGGCGATCTGCCGTCCAGATCCGCCTCGATTTCGGTGGCCAGCCGGCGTACCATCCTTTGAATGTCTTCACTCGCAACGATCTTCCTGCCGAGCATGTCGCTTCCCTCCGTTGTCGAATCCGCCGCAGCGTTGTATCCTCAATGTATATGAAACCGACAAGCGTTCACCAGCTCAGCGAACGGTTCACCGAACTGTCGGATCGATTCCGCTCTCTGTGGACCTTCTATCAGTTCCTGGGTGGAGTGTACAAGCACCGCGGCGAAGGCGAACTGCCGTACTCCTACGATTTCCAGACCCTCTACCGGAGGCTCCAAGAGCTCGTTCCCCGGGTCGGAATGGAAGGTTCGAGCGCGGCGACGCTCGAGTTCGAACAGATGGAGCGGGAGCTTGGCCGGATTCACGCCGAATTGGCGAAGATCGAGGCCGGGTTGCCGCCGTCGCTCCTTCGCCGTTTCTTCGACCAGCTCAAACGCCAGGACGAGAAGATCCTGTTCGCCTTGGCCAAGTTCTATCTCAGGTCCACCGATTTCAGTCAGGACACCTTGGACAAGCTCGACATGCTGCTGACCAGGGTGGCCGAGACGCCGGTCCAGGGGGGACGTTACGCGGCCCGGAATCAGACCGAGACCCGGAAGAACTTCGATCGTCTGGCGAAATTCGGCGCGATCCCGGACGTCCCGTCGACCGAGGCGGCTCCCTTGGTTGAAGCGGTCCGCGACTTCAGAACCGAGTTGGGTGGGATGAGTTCATTCGGGGACCTTGTGGATTCAAGGGTCTTCGATCGTTACCGAAAACTGAAGCAGAGAATCGGTAAAAACTTCCTCTACCCGCTCATTCTCTCCGAAGTTGTGGCCACCAACATCGAGGCGAAGAATCAGTTCCAGCGGCTCTACCGCGAAGAGGAACTTCGGATTCTGGACGAGACAAACCGAGTCTTTGAAATCGAACGTCACCTCGAGCGCAACCCGGAAGTCTCCCATGAGGTCCTGGAGCACCAAATCTCGGAGTTTCGTGAGTGGTGGTCTCGGTTCGATACCGGCCGTCGCGAAGACAACATCAAACGAGAGGACATCATTGAACTGCGTCGGTCGATGTTAGCCGTGATCAAGGAGTTCGAGCCCCTGCGGCAGGTATCGGCTGCCACGGCGCCGGCGATTGACAATGTGGCCCCCAACCCGGACGCGTTTCCCAGCGATGATCCCACCGATGTCATCGAGGGCGATCCATTCCCGGAGGCCGTGCAGGTGGCCGAGGCCGGTGAACCGGAAGAAGGCGCCACGCTCACCGACGTTCTGCCTTCCGATCCGCTGCTGAACGAGAGCTTCCACAAGATCATGTTCGCCCTCGAAATGGTGGTTTGGGACAGGTCTCCGGAACAGGTCGTACATGCGCCGGAGTTGGTCAACCTTCGACTCGAACCGTGGGAGGTGGCGAGCTATAAGAAACTCGTCGAACGGACCGTCGATCCCGGCACCACGAGCTGGGAACTCGAGGTCTTCTTTCTGCGCAGCGCAGCGTTGAGAATCAAGATGGATGAGGAACGATCGCAGATCGAAGATCTACCGCTCAGTGAATCCGAGGAACGGGTCTTTGAACTGTTGGAGAAATCGGCCCAGAGCCTCGAACGGGCCCGCGAGATGGACCACCGGTTCCAGTGGTTCATCGATGACCTCCTCTACGGTGGCGAGACCGAAAAACTCGAGCAGTTGTACCGGTCCAGGTTCCGCTTCCTCCACTCCTACTCCGGCCTGTGGCTCGAACACCAGGCGCGCGGTGGTCTGACGCCTCTCTGAGGCCGATCAATACGCTCGGAAGAAATTTTTTGATACCCCACGTGCGTCTCCGGTAGACACGAGGTTAGGGATTCGGTTAAATGGCGCCTGCTGATGGCTCGACCCAACACCGCCGCGCCGCCCTCCGGCGTTTCTCGACGTCGCCTTCCGGGCGCCGTTTCCGCCGGACCCATCCGTCGACTGCTGGCGACCCTGGCCGACATGCTGCTCTTCTGCGGGCTGTGCGCTGCCCTCGCCTGGCCCGTCGTTAGCGCCGTTGACTGGACCACCCTTCCAACCGACCTCGACGGGTTTATCTCCACCGTGAGCGATGGAGCGTGGATCAGCCATGCCAGCGGGGTTCTCGGAATGTGGATCGCACTCTGGTGGTGCTACTTCGTGGTGGGTTGGGGGTTGTTCGGCGCCACACCCGGCAAGTGGCTCTTTGGCCTCCGAATCGTCGATCACAAGGACCGCTATCCCATCGGCATCAGCCGGGCGCTCATGCGCTTGTTCAGTTACGGCGTCAGCTCCATCACCCTCGGCGCCGGCCACCTACTGGCCGTGATCCGCGGCAATCGCATGGCGCTGCATGACAGCCTTGCCGGCACCCGCGTGGTGCGCCGCCGACGGGGACCGACAATCCACGCGGACCCACCCCATGAGCCCGATCCCCACGCCACGCCGATGGACTCGGACGACGAAGATAGCGGCGCCGGCTGCTGACACCAAAGCCGGGGTGGCGCACTTCAACAGCCCTGTCATCATGTGGCCCGTGAAACCTGAGCTCGTGATCTTTTTCCTCGACGGCACCCTCGTCGATTCGCGTCCGGATCTGACAACCGCCGCGAACCGGGTGCTCGTGGACCTGGGCGGCGTCCCCCTCCCAGTCGAGAAAATCGTCACCTTCATCGGCCACGGTGTGGCCAGGCTGCTGGAATGCGCACTCGGCGACGCGGAGCTGTTGGACGAGGCACGTCTACGGCCATGCGCTTCTCGACCACACCCTCCCCTACTCCGGCGTGGACGGTCTTGGTGCGAGATCTTTGCGCCACATGGACGCTGGCGGTGGCCACCAACAAACCGGGACCCTGGGCGCGTGCCATCGTCGCCGGTCTCGGGTGGTCCGAGGTCATCCCACACGTCGTGGTTGGCGCCGACGTCCCGCGACTCAAGCCCGCGCCCGACATGGTCGAACTGCTGCTCGAGAACAGCGGCTGTTTGCGAGCGAACGCGGTGTTGGTCGGCGACATGGAGGTGGACGTCGAACTGGCCAATGCCGCCGGCCTGGCCTGCGTGGGTGTGAGCTGGGGCCTCGCCGGCCGCGACCGACTGCAGACCGCCGGGGCGATGTGGATCGTCGATTCCGCCGCCGAGCTTCAGAACCTCTTGGAGAATATTTCGATCTGAAGGGCCTGGCGACGTTCAGGAGTTGAAAGTTGAATGTTAAACGTTGAACGTTCCCCCACCCACCCAGAGCAACAGGACGCGCGGCCTGTGCCGGGCGGTAGCCTTCGCCGCTCCCCTGTTCTCATCGCGCTCCTCGCAGGTTTTATCCAACGGCCTCGGGTGGTCAGGGACTCAGAATTCAGAATTCAAAATTCAAAACCGGGTGGGTGGGAGGGGGGTCAGTTGAGGTATCCGGCGAGCGACCTCGTCTTGTGCGATCGGCGGAGCCTGTTGAGCGCCCGGCTTTCGATCTGGCGGACCCGCTCGCGCGAAAGTTCCATCGAGTCACCGATCTCGCGGAGCGTCTTGGGGTGGTCATCTTCGAGTCCGAATCTGAGTTCCAGCACCCGGCGTTCGCGATCGGGAAGATCCGAAAGAGCATCGGCCAGTGCCATGGTGAACGACTCGCGCAGGATGCGGTCTTCGGTGTCCGGGAACACCGTTTGCTCGAGCAGATCACCGAGTTCGGAATCGCCCTCCTCGTCCACCGGATCGTTCAGGAAAAGGAAGGACTGGGAGGCGCGGGTCAGAACCCTGACGTCTTCCAGGGAGATACCGAGTTCCTTGGCCAGTTCCTGGTCGGAGGGTGACCGGCCCAGCCGTTCGATCAGCAGCGATCGCACACGCTCAAGACGGTAGAGGGTATTGGCCTGCTTCTGCGGCAGCCGAAAGGGGCCCGCGTGTTCTGCCAGGGCGTGGAGGATCGCCTGGCGGATCCACCACACGGCGTAGGTGATGAACTTGACGTCGTGACCCTCTTCCGAGGGATCGTACTTCTGAGCAGCGACGATCAAACCCAGGTTTCCCTCGTGGATCAGATCGAGGAATGAGACCTTGGGGTTGCGGTAGCGTTTGGCGAAGGCCACGACAAAACGGAGGTTCCCTTCCACGAGCTGACGGATCGCCTCCTCCGCGTCCTTCTTCTGCTGGGCGTCGCCTCCGCAGCCCTCGCGCACTCGCTTCGCCAACTCGATCTCTTTCGCATGCTCGAGGGGCGGGTACTTGGCGATCTCTTTCAGGTACCGGCGAAGCGTTGCCGTTTCACCATTCGGCGGGCCGCCGGACCTTCGACTCATTCTTCGTCGACCGCCTGGATCGTGCCGGTTTCGACCTTGACGAGGGCGTGGAACCGCGGCACTTCAGACTTGCGGCGGACGGTCTGGCGGACGAGTCTGGCCAGAAAATCGTTCTCAGCCTGCAGCCGTGCCATTTGGCTCTTCAGCTTCAATACGATCTCGACACCCGCGAGATTAACCCCCAGATCCCTGGTCAAGGTCAGAATCGTCTCAAGACGTTCGCAGGTCTGGTCGTCATACAGACGCGTATTGCCCCCCGAACGTGCGGGCTGGATCAGACCCTCGCGTTCCCACAGACGCAGGGTCTGTGGGTGGACGTTGTATTTCTCCGCCACCCAGGAGATCATTCGGTAGCGCGGTTTCGACTTCACCGATTCCCCCGTTTCTCAATAGGATCAGAGACACGCGACGTCCGTGTGTCCTCTGGGTTTCGTAACAACACTGTATCACCGACAACGCCACCGGCCCCACAAAGGGGCCGGTGGCCGGGTCGTCTGTCTTTCCTACTTGTCGTCCTCGGCGTCCACGTCCACGTACTCGGCGTCAACCACATCGTCGTCTCCGCCTCCAGCGGACTGTCCACCGGCGTCGGCACCGGGCGATCCGGCGTCGCCGGACTCCGCTGCTGCCGACTGGTATAGGGTTGCCGCGATCTGGTGGCTGGCCTGGGTGAGTTGCTCATAGATGGAGTCCATCCGTTCGGTGGATCCTTCTTCGAGAGCGGACTTCGCATCCGTGATCACCCGCTCCACATCGGCCACGGCCGAATCGCTGAGCGTTTCGCGGTTGTCGTTGATGAGCTTCTCGGTGGAGTAGACCAATCCGTCCAGCTTGTTCCGGGTTTCGATCTGCTTCCGCTTTTCCTCGTCACTGCTGGCATGGTCCTTGGCCTCGTTCACCATCCGCTCGATGTCGGAATCGTCCAACCCCGAGGAACTCGTGATCTGGATTTTCTGTTCCTGACCCGTTCCCCGGTCCTTGGCCGACACGTGCAGGATGCCGTTGGCATCGATATCGAAGGTCACTTCGACCTGCGGCACTCCGCGCGGGGCCGGCGGGATTCCGATGAGGTGGAACCTCCCCAGGGTTCGGTTGTCTGGAGCCATGGTGCGCTCACCCTGAAGCACGTGGATCTCCACCTGGTTCTGGTTGTCGTCGGCGGTGGAGTACACCTTGCTCTTGCGGGTCGGGATGGTGGTGTTGCGGGGGATGACCACATCCGTCACGCCGCCCAGGGTTTCCACCCCGAGGGACAAGGGAGTGACATCCAGCAGCAGGACGTCCTTGACCTCTCCGGCCAGCACGCCCGCTTGAACGGCCGCTCCAATGGCCACGACTTCGTCGGGGTTGACGCCCTTGTGGGGCTCCTTGCCGAAGAAATCGGTGACGGCCTTCTGCACCATGGGAATCCGTGTGGAGCCGCCGACCAGGATGACCTCGTCCACATCCTTGGCCTCGAGACCGGCATCCTTCAGGGCGTGCCGGCAGGGCTCCAAGGTCCGCTCCACCAGCGGCTCGATCATCTGCTCGAACTTGGAGCGGGACAACTTGACGTTGAGGTGTTTGGGTCCGGAAGCGTCGGCCGTAATGAACGGCAGATTGATGTCGGTTTCCATGGTGGCCGACAATTCCATTTTGGCCTTTTCGGCCGCTTCCTTGAGCCGCTGAAGGGCCATCCGATCCTGCGACAGGTCCACACCCTGGTCCTTCTTGAACTCGTCCACCAGCCAGTTGATGATCAGCTGGTCGATGTCGTCGCCTCCGAGGTGGGTGTCTCCGTTGGTCGATTTGACCTCGACCACTCCGTTGCCCACGTCGAGGATCGAGATATCGAAGGTCCCGCCGCCGAAGTCGAAGACGGCGATGGTCTCATCCTCTTTCTTCTCCAAGCCGTAGGCCAGAGCCGCAGCGGTGGGCTCGTTGACCAGCCGCATCACTTCGAGCCCGGCGATCTGACCCGCGTCCTTGGTGGCCTTGCGCTGGGCGTCATTGAAATAGGCCGGAACGGTGATCACCGCTTGCTCCACCTTGCCACCGAGGTGGTCTTCGGCCGCCGCCTTCAGCTTCTGCAGGATCATGGCCGAAATTTCGGGTGGAGAATAGACCTTGCCCAGGACTTCGATTCTGGCGATGTCGTTCTCGCCCTTCACGACCTTGTAGGGCACGGTCTTGATCTCTTCGAGGACCTCATCGTAGCGACGGCCCATAAAACGCTTGACCGAGAACACCGTGTTCTCGGGATTGGTGACCGCTTGTCTCTTTGCGACCTGACCCACCAGGCGCTCTCCGCCAGAGGTGAAGCCGACCACGGAAGCGGTTGTTCTGTTTCCTTCTTGGTTTGGGATGACGGCGGGCTTTCCGCCCTCCATGACTGCCACCACGGAATTCGTGGTTCCGAGATCTATGCCGATAACACGCGACATGATTGTTTCCTCCTCAAGTTTCAGTCTCAGATGTCAATATAAAACCTGAGTGTTGGTTTGTCAAGTGTATTGAGAACTTTTCTTGAGAGTTGTGGATCAACTCGATTCCACCGCCGACGAATAGAATGAGATTGGAAAAAGGAGGCGCTCAATCGAGGAGGCGCACTCCAGGGCGATCGCGCGGCCCTGCCGTCGCATCGTCGCCTTCAAGCGCCAGATGCCTGCTGATGGTCAGGCGCGGCGCCGGGTCGCCGTGTGGATCGGTCCCGGTAAAAATCAGGCGGCCATCGTGGCTCGTCAGCCGATAGGGCCGGCGCCAGGGGTCGTTGATGTCTTTCGCGTAGCCCGAGTCCAGGAGATCGGATGCGCTTTCGGGGTAAAGACCCTCGAGGACAAAGTACGATTCCGCAACCCTCTCCAGGCGTACCATCCTCAGCCACGAGAGGCTCGACAGCACCACCTGGTCCCAAACCGTCGACCGGATCCTGAAACCCGGATTGAGTGCGCTCTGAGGCATGACCAGGAACGCAAGCACGAGCATTCCGGCTAATGGGAGGACAAGCCAGGGCAACGACGCCTTGCGGCGCGTCGATGGAGAAGAGACCAGTTCGTCGGCCGTGAAACCCCTCAGGATCTCCTCCTGTCTCGCTTCACGAACGATCTTCCGATCCACCATATCCGCCAGTGCCTTGCATGTCTCGAACTCGATGAGCGGGCTCTCGAGGATCACCTCTTCCACAGAATCCTGGCCGTTGACCAGTTCGTAAACCGCCACTTGGTTTCTGGTCATCCGGTTTTCAGGGAGATCGACCTTTGGCGTCTCCTCCGGTAAGTCGGTGAAACTGAAGCCCAGATCGTCGAAGTCGTCGTCCTCCTCCTCCACGATCTCGAAATGACGGGTCGGATCCGTCTTTGTCAAGACCACCCGCCGATCTGGGATCCTCTGATCGATGAACGGCCACTCGTCGGTCATCCGAGCGCCTTCCATGATGATGGAATCGGCGGCCATGGGGATCATGAGGTCCTTGTCGTAGTCAACCGTCTTCTCCTGGGAGAAGTGGTACTCCCCATCGGACCACCGGAACACCCTGTAGACGATCTGGAGAATCTGCTGTTCCAAGGCTTCGCGAAGGGTTTCGAGGGAGACCACCTGAGAGTCGATGAGGATCCGGCCGAGCCTCTGAAGCGTTTCCTCCTGCCTCTTCAACGCGGCGTCGAGCTCCTGATCCGACAATTCCCCCCGTTTGAGAAGGATGAGACCGATTCGGTCCTCGGTGTGCTGGTTGAGGGTTGATGAACCGACCACGCAACCGTCGAGAAACGAGATCGTCACCAGCTTGTCGCGGTGCTTCAAGGTCAGCACACCGGTCTTTCGCTGGAGCGAGATCAGCTGCAGGATGTCGGCGAACGAGAAATCACGGAGGGTTCCTTCGAGCGCCATCTCAGCTCCGTTTCCATGCCCCGAATGCGCTGCGCAACCACACCACGAGGAAACCGACGCCAAAGATGACCTGAAGGGGCACGATGTTAGCCAGGGGTTCCACCTCGGGAATCAACATGGGCACCCACAAGACCGCACCGGACAGCAGAAGCCAGGCAAGAAATCCTGTAACCAGCCCAAGCCACGGACGCCCATCCAAGAGATCGCTGCTCCCTGGAATCAACACTCCGGCTGTCCGACGAACAGCAGAGGACAACATTCCCCAGCGGCGAATCCCCGCCTGTTTCACAGACTGGTGTGCCTGGGCCACGACATCGCGTTTCAGAAAGATCGAAATGCACTGGCTGCAGAGGGTGTCACTCTCCGTGGCTGTCTTGCAGCGGGGGCAAAAGACCTTGCCGCACTTTGAACACATCTGAGCGGTCCACATCCAACGGGCCCTGGCCAGAAAAACCACGATCCCGAGCAGTGCGGCAACCCAGAAAATATACGACTCGGGAGTCTTGAGCCCGTCCACGAAGGTGGCAAGGGACGTACGAGGCCCCGGATTCAATCGGACGTCCGGTGAAGCTGCCGCAATCATCTCCTCGACATCGCCCCGTCCGAGGCGCGGATACCTGATTCTCGGATCTCGCCCCGGAATCCCGACGCTCTCCCACTCTTCGCCCGCAATCTGCTTCGCTGTGTTTCGGGCCGCGTCTCCATCCTGAAAGCGACGGCTCTGATCGTATGCAAAAGAGAGGTTGCGGTACGCGAGTGCCGCTGAAGGGTCCTGCTCGATCGCCTGATTGTACTGCTGGATCGCAAGCTGGACATCGCCGTCTTCAAGCGACATGTTGCCCAGGAATACCAGCGGCGCGGCGTTTCCGTCTCCAACGAGGTTGGCTCTCTGAAACTCGATCCTCGCCACATCGGCCTCGCCGTGCATGCGGGAAAGCTCGCCAAGAACGACATGGAACCTGGATTCACCCTTCATCTGGGGTTCGAGTTCGGCAACCTCACGAAGTGTCGGAAAGTCGATCCGCCGCTCCTCGAAGAGGTTGACCATTCGATCCTGAAGAGAGGGCCACCGCAGCATGGCATCTTGCCATACTGCGAGACCGGGGACGATCAGCGCCAAAAGAAGGCAGGTGACCACAGCCGCCACCCGCTGATTGGGGCCCATATAGGCCATGGACAGAGCAAAGATGTAGGCCGCCAACCACACCGGACCGAGACCCACCAGGAACGGAGCCAGCAGGACGGCCGCCGCGAGCACAGCCGCGTTTGGCGATGAAAACACCAACCGCCCGAGTTCCCAGCCATCGTGGGCGATCCGAGGAAGATAGACGAAATCCTGGAAAATCACAGCGAGCACGAGCGCCCAACCCAAGGAGAGCACCACCCACCCAACCGATGCCGCCGCCAACATCCACCGTGTCGGTTCGAATTGAAAGCTGACCCACCAGCCGGCCAGGTACGACGTGATCGCGCCCAGGAAATCCCCGCCCTCCCACCTCCAGCGAGCGGCCAGGAAATAGGTAGACGGCAGTTCGGGATCGAATTCGCGAGCTTTGGCGGCAACAGTCCACGCGAAATCGCCCGGGTTGTTCCTGGCCCACAGAACCAAGCCTTCGGCGTAGGGCGTCAGCCGGCGAGCGTGCAGCTCCCGTGCCCTCACCTGCAACTGCTGGGCACGCTCGGTGAATTCTTCGCGATCCTGAATCACCAACGCTTGCTGGACCTTGATCCAGTCGTCGGCCAGATCGGAGGCCGACTCGGCCACTCCCGCCGCACACAAGACGACGGCGAAGCACAGCAGCCGGCGGATCATCGAGTGGCCTGCACGTACATGGTCCGCAGCTGGAACAAGAGATTGTCGAGCAGCTGTGCCTCCTGGGTCGAGAGGTTCCCACTGGCCTTGTCTTCGACGGCTCCCAGGTAGTCGATCAAGCGTTTCGCTTGAAGCGGTTGAGCCGGAAGGCCCTCGGCACCCACCATCATGATCTCCGCCTGCTGAGCCAGCATGGCGATCAGTTCAAGAAAATCTTCCGACGTGGCCGAGGGCGCGGCCGGCTGTTGTTCGGGCCGCGGCTGGGAACTCTCATCCTCAGCCAAGGGTGGCTGCGGCGACATTGGAACCGCAGAATCGCCCGCGCGTGGATTCCCGTCCTCGGTAAACCTCCGGCGGTCGACGACCCTGATCTTTTTTGACGACCCCTCGGAGTCGTTCACCACGGCACCTCCGTTGTCCCCACATTCTTATTCTACGAACCCGTCACCGGCAGAGCAAGAAATCAACCCGAAGTCGCCTTGCCGACTCCGCGAAAGTCCGGTTTTCGCTTGGCGAGAAAAGCGTTCGTCCCTTCGGTCATCTCGGGACTTGCCGCGCCGACTCCAAACAGTGTTGCTTCCAGCAACAGACCGTCATCCAGAGTCATGTCGAGCCCATGGTGAACCGCCTCGATGCAGTTCGCGACGGCAAGAGGCCCGTTGGCCAGGATTTTCGACAAGAGATCGTTGACGACGGCGGTCAGTTCCACCGGCTCGCAGACCGTGGTGACGAGACCGATTCTCTCAGCCTCCTCGGCACCCACGTTGCGGCCGGTCAACAGGATCTCCATGGCGCGGCCCCGGCCCACGAGCCGAGGGAGCCGTTGAGTTCCACCGAACCCCGGTATGAGCCCCAGCTTCACCTCGGGCTGGCCGAAGACCGCATTGGACGAGGCAACGCGAAGATGACAGGCCATGGCGAGTTCGCAGCCCCCGCCCAGCGCAAAACCGTTGACCGCCGCAACCACCGGCTTTCTCAACCGTTCGAAGCTCGAGAACACGGCCTGGCCGCGCAGAGCGTACTCCTTGGCGTCCACAGGCCCAAGGGAGTTGAGTTCGGCAATGTCGGCGCCGGCCACGAAAGCCTTGTCTCCCGAACCGGTGACCACAACCGCCATGACGTCACCGTCGGCATCCGCCCGGTTGACGGCATGAGTCAACTCGTCAATGGTGGCGGACGACAGAGCGTTCAGCTTGTCCGGCCGATTGATCGTAATCCACAGCACGCCATCTCGATTCACGACCATGAGGTTCTGGTATGACATTTTTATCCTCCGTTCCACCGAACCCGGGAAGTGTACCTGTACTCCCCGGCAACATAGAAAAAAACCGCGGCCAGGAGGCCGCGGCATTACCGTCCGAAAAAATTATAAAGCGCAGCTCAGTTGAAGTCCGCCGAACTCGTCAATACCGGGCGCCTGTCGCTCAGCACGTTGTGCGGACGCATTGCGGCGTCTGTCTGCCGAGCCAACGTCGCCTGCACCTGGTCTTCTCTACCGACCAGATAGGTCCGCGCCGCCGACGGCGATACCAGTGATTGGGGAAGCTCAACCCCGTAGTCAAGACCCAGGCGCTCCACTGTTTGCGAAAAACTCGCTTCGGTCACCATGCTGCCGCTCCGCCAGTGAGTCGGCATGAAGCCCAGCCTCTGGACCTGCTGCATCGCCACTTCCGATTGCAGCGGTGTCGCCCCGGGCTGGCCGATCTGAAGGATCAACGACGCCAGCTCACCATTGGTCAACCTCGCCGTGGAGACATCGGCAACACTTTGAGCAGCCCCGATGGCGGCTACGGACAACACCAACAAAGAAACGATCACTACCCGACGCATTTCAAGACCTCCTGCGATCTCTGTGAGGATCGTTATACAAAATATGTGATCGACCTCACGTTGTCAAGGAAACACAGGCCGAACTGTACATATTTCGCGCGAGTCCGCGGCGCCGCCAACGCACCGTGTCCGAACTCCTGTGAAAGATTGTTGACCAATGATGACAATGAACAACAAAGTTGTCGCATTATTGGCCAAGATCATCGACTCAGAAAAACCTCCGTCGGACAATAAGCACGTCTCCGGCTTCCACCTGCGGATCGGCTGCCTTGCCCTTTCGGATCTGGGCCAGGTCGACGGTCGTGATCTCTTTTGTACCACCGGTCTCGCGGTGGATTTCCACCGTCTGCGACGCGAACTTGCTCGACCCCCCGGCCTGGGAGAGAGCCTGCATCACGGTCAATCCTTGGGAGATCTCGTACTGTCCCGGTCGGGCCACCTCACCGGTGATGAAGAAGATCTCCTTTGCCGAAACAGAGACCACGTCTCCAGCCCGGACCTCCACATCGCGGCCGGTCTCACCGGTACGGAGCTTCGTGGTGGAAAAGGTCATGACTCTCGACACCACCTGTCCATCGACGGTCTCTTCCCTGCGCAGCTCCAAGGTGGGACCGCAGCCAGGAGAAAGCCCGCCGGCATCGGCAAGCAGCTGGGTTATTGTGGTGCGGCCGCGGAGGTAGTAGGTCCCCGGGCGCTGTACCTCTCCCAACAGGGTCACGGGCTGTGACTGGAATCCCGCAACTTCAACCTGGAGCTGGACATCCACGTAATAGTCCTTTTCCAGAAGTTGCTCCAGGTTCCTCGAAATCTCTGACGCCGTGTGACCCTCGACCCTGACCGCGCCGAGCAGAGGAAAGGCGATCGTGCCGGTTGTTTCAACCAGGAATTCGCCGGAGATTTCCGCGTTGCCGAAGGCGTCGATTCGGATCATGTCTCCAGCGCCGACTCGGTAGTCGGAGGAGAAGGAATCCACCTCCTGCGCACCCACCGAGATGGCGCAGGCAACTACAACGGCGCACGTCAACAAAGAGAATCTGTTCATTTCGGCGCTACCCTACCATGAAAATCGATTTCGTCATTGCTGACCGGCCAACGACCGTACCATGGTTCCGGTCGCCACGGGTTCGAACGCCGATCACGGCCCGATCCCTATCGTCACACCCACGGAAATTGCGTTCGCATCATAACCGTTGCGAGGGGTTGTCGAATCGCGCTCGAGATGAATGTACGACCCGTAGAGCGAGACGATCCGGGTGATCCGGTAGCCGAGGCCGGCGGTGTAACTCGTGATGTCGTCCTTGCGGAGTTCTCCGCTGACCACGTCCTCCACCTGATAGTCGTTGACCTGATATCTCGCCCGCGCCAGTACGAAAAACCTCTCGCGATCGTATCTATACGTCAGAACCGCGCGGGAGGTATCGTAGAACGCATTCAATCCGAAGTTTGACGGGTACGTTTCGCGCCACAGGCCGAGATTCAACGACGAACCATGGCCCATATCCCAGGTGACGAATCCGTTGATAATGAACCTCGAATAATCCTCGAGCACCTGTTCTCCATCGACCTCATCGAATGTCGTCTGCCGCCAACCGACACGCATCTGTGTGGAAACCACTGGACTCAGCAAGCCCTCGACCCCCACCGTGACCTCATCGGAGGTGGATGTCCGGTAGGAAAATGTATCAACCGGGTCGAACCATACCCGCCGGTAGGTCACGTCCAGCACCAGAACGTCGTTGAGTTGGTGGAGCCAGCCCGCACCCGCGGCGGTCCGGGTGAAGTTGTAGAACTGCTGCTCCTCAGGATCCGGAGAGGGCTCGGTCAACGGGTCCTTATATGCCACATTGTCGTACAGTAGTGTCAACCTTATTCCGTCGCGAGCCGTGAACCAGTAGTCCGCTTCCAGGCTGATCCAGTTCTTCCGAAATGGATTATTCCCAAAGGTCAACTCGTCGCCTGGGTCCACCTCGCGTGTCTCCTGGCTCCCGTCCACAAAGCGGTACTGGGCGTCGATCACCAAGCCGCTGGAAAATTCGAATCGTCCGGTGAGATCGATGAACTGCGACCAGTTCTGCTGCAGTTCGAACGTCTTGTAGTTGCGGTATACGGGCCGATACGCGAGCCGCAGCAACGACTGGTGAATCGGAAGGTCGAAAATTAAATTGCCTCGCGCGATGTAGAGATCGTCCGACACGGGGTCCACGGCGGTGCGGAACAGATTGTCCTGGCTGACCCACCCCATTTGCAAAGACGGGGAGAACAGGACCGGGCCCAAGGGTACCCCGTCACCGGGATTGACCATCGGCGCGATGCCGAGAACGCCAGTCTGGCCTTGGGCCAAGACCGAACTCGCCGCCACGAGTGTCAACGCACCCGCCAACATCACGCGATGCGGGAAATTCATGTCTGCAGACTCCTCAGTTCTCAATTGAGTGCACAATTTTAGCACGCTTCATCTTCCGACGAGCTGTCGGCATGAAAGCCCGGTCCACCGGCGTTGGGCGAAAAGACCCGGGCGGCCTCCCCTATTTCCCGAGCATGCCGTCCTTGAGATCTTCGGACGGTGGGTGATCACCCAGCCAGACGGCCAGCAGAGCTCGGCCGAAGACATCGCCCTCGATGGTCCCCACGGCTGTGCCGTTGAGGGTCGCCGTGGTGCCGGTGCCAGGGATGATGGTGAGCTCGATCCGGTCGCCGTCCTTCATATCGCCGAAAAAGTCGGCAAACTCCGTCACCTTGCCGGAGAGCGAGGCGTACTGGCTCGGTGAATTTGCCTCGAATCCCTCCTGCCAAGCCGCATCCATCTTCTTCTTCGTGGCCTTGCCGGTGAGGAAATGCATGACCACGCGTTTCGGCCCATCCGACGCCATGATCGCCGCCGGGTCCTGCGATTTTTCTTCGAGGTAGAGTCCAGCCACATACACCTTGAAGATCGCCTTCTTGCGCAGTCCCATTCCATTGAGGGTGAGCTGGGTATCGCCCACCGTGACCTGATCGGCAAGTTCGACGCCGGCCAGTTCGCCGGCAAACGCCAGCGGCACCATGATCAGAAGGACGAGAACGAGTGAGGTCCAACGCAGCATCATTCACCTCCGGAGCACCATTATTGAAGCGTCAGCATTGTATCTCAGCCGGATCGAGCCCCCGCACACTCGGTTGGAGCGTTGCGGAAGGCGTGTCTGTAATGAACGCTGCCGTCGGCCGCAACCCATGGCCGACCTCATCTCGCATCTCGTATCTCCTGTCTCGCATCTTTCTCTTGCCAAGCTGCGGCATATCGTGCAGAATGAATGAGTGTTCATTCACCACTTCGACACGGTCATGCCAGGCACACCGCAAACCGGGCCTTCTGGCGTGACACGACACCTGGAGGTTGACTAATGTCACGTGAGATTCGCAAGGTCGCGGTGCTCGGTGCCGGAGTCATGGGATCCGGTATCGCAGCGCACCTGGCCAACGCCGGCATCTCGGTGGTCATGCTCGACATCGTGCCCCCGAAGCTCAGCGAGGGGGACGAGAAGAACGGCCTGACGACCGACAACCCGAAATTCAGGAACAAGTTCGCCCTCGCCGGTCTTCAGACCATCAAGAAGTCCAAGCCCGCCCTGCTCTACTCCAAGCGTTTCCTGCCGCTGATCGAAATCGGCAATTTCGAAGACGACTGGGACCGCCTGAGCGAGTGCGACTGGGTCATCGAAGTGGTCGTCGAACGACTGGACATCAAACAGCAGGTCTTCGCTCGGGTCGAAGAGGTGCGCAAACCGGGGGCCATAGTGTCGTCCAACACGTCCGGCCTGTCCATCGAAGGCATGGTCGACGGCCGGTCCGAAGACTTCGCGAAACACTTCTTAGTCACCCATTTCTTCAATCCCGTACGCTACATGCACCTGCTCGAGCTGGTGGCCGGCGAACAGACCTCGCCGGAGGTCCTCCAGTTCATCGCGGATTTCGGCCGTTTCCGTTTGGGCAAGGGCATCGTCTACGGCAAGGACACGCCAAACTTCATCGGCAACCGCATCGGCGCTTTCGGGATCGCGGCGACGATCCACGCCATGATGGAAATGGACTATCAGGTGGACGAGGTGGACGCCATTACGGGCCCCGCCATCGGCCACCCCGGCAGCGCGTCCTTCGGCACCGTGGACCTGGTGGGGCTCGACGTCCTCGGCCATGTCATCACCACCCTCAAGGAGGGATGTCCGGATGACGAACAAAAGGCCCTCTTCGAAATCCCCGAGTTCATGAAGGCCATGATCGAGGGCGGCTCGCTGGGACGCAAGACCAAGGACAAGGGTGGTTTCTTCAAGATCGTCAAGGGCAACGACGGTTCCAAAACCAAGATGGTCATCGACTGGAAGACCGGTGACTACCGGCCCAAAGACTCGGTGCGATACCCGTCCCTCGGTGCCGCCAAAAAGACCCACAACGTGGCGGACCGACTGCGCGGCCTTGTCAATGCCGATGACCGGGCGGGAGCCTTCGCCTGGCGGCTGACCCGAGACACTTTGATCTACGCCTCAAAGCGATTTGGCGAGATCTCCGACAGCATCGTGGACATCGACAACGCCCTCAAGTGGGGCTACAACTGGGAACTCGGCCCCTTCGAGTCCTGGGATGCCATCGGAGTCCAGACGTCGGTGGATCGGATGAAGACGGAGGGATTCGAGCCGGCGCAGTGGGTCCTCGACATGCTGGCGGCCGGCCACGAGAGCTTCTATATCGAGTCGTCCGAGGGACGGCAGTACTACGATCCGCAATCCGGCGAGTACCGGCGGGAACCCAAACCCGAGACCTTCATGGTCCTCAAGGACATCACCCGGGACGACACCAAGGTCGTTTTCTCGAACAAGAGTGCGTCGGTCATCGACATCGGCGACGGTGTGCTCTGCGTCCAATACCACTCGGTCGTCCAGCCCAAGCTGAACCCAGTGGACGATGACATCATGGAAGGCTTGGAGAAGGGACTGGAGATCGGCCAACGCGACTTTCGCGGCTTGGTTGTCCATCACCAGGGCGAGAACTTCTCGGCCGGCGCCAACCTCTTGATGGTTTTGGAAGGCATCGAATCCAACCAGTGGAACCTGCTCGACGGTGTCATTCGGCGGTTCCAGAACGTCAACGTGGGTCTGCGAAAAGCGTCGATTCCGGTCGTCACCGCACCCTTCGGATTCACCTTCGGAGGAGGTTGCGAAACGACCATGGGCGGTGATCGAGTCTGCGCGGCGGCCGAAACCTATATCGGTCTGGTGGAGGTCGGAGTCGGCCTGATTCCGGCTGGAGGCGGTTGCTGGTTCATGATCGAACGCGCCCTGGCCAACGTCGACGCACCGATCCTCTCCAACCTGCCGTACATCCGAAAGATCTTTGAAACAGTGGGTATGGCCAAGGTGGCCACATCCGGCGAGGAGGGTAAGGACTTCGGCTTCCTCCGCCCGTACGACAAGGTCGAAATCTGCCGCGAGCAGCAGCTCTGGACGGCAAAACGGATGGCCATCGCCATGGCCGAGGAGGGCTATCAGCCTCCTCTGCCTCAAACCTACAAACTTCCCGGCAAGGAGGGCGTCGCGACCATCGAGATGTTCCTCCATAACATGAAGGTCAGCCACTGGGCCTCGTCCCATGATGCGAAAGTCGGCCTCCACCTGGCCAACATCATCTGCGGCGGCGACACGACAATCAACGATCCGGTGGACCAACAGTGGATCCTCGACCTCGAACGCGAGGCGTTTCTCTCGCTCTGTGGGGAACCCAAGACCCAAGACCGGATCAAGTACATGCTCGTCAACAACAAGCCGCTGCGGAACTGAGCGGGACCACGAAAGGAGATCACGATGTCTGAAGCTGTCATCGTTTCCGTCGCCCGCACCGCCATCGGCCGGGCCAAAAAGGGCAGTCTCAGGGACACCCGTCCCGAGTCCTTCGCATCCGATATGCTCTCCGCGCTAATCAAGCGCACCCCGGGGCTGAAGCCAGAGATGATCGACGATGTCATCCTCGGCTGTGCCATGCCAGAGGGCGAACAGGGCATGAACATCGCACGGTTGATCGCAATCGCTGCGGGACTCCCCACCGAGGTTCCGGCCATGACCGTGAACCGATTCTGTTCGTCGGGCTCCCAGACCATTGCCCTCGCCGCCGACACCATCAAGGCCGGCAACGCGGACTGCATCATCGCAGGCGGTGTGGAATCCATGTCCATGGTCGAGATGGGCGGTAACAAGCCCATCGCTTCACCGAAGGTCGTGAACGTCAACATCAATGCCTACATGGGCATGGGAACCACCGCCGAGGTGGTCGCCCGGCGGTTCGAGATCAGTCGCGAGGCCCAGGACGAGTTCGCCTACCACTCCCACCGCAAAGCGTATGCGGCGGTGGACGGCGGCAAATTCGCCGACGAAATCGTCCCCCTGAACGTCCGTGTGCTCGAGAACGGCGCCTGGCGTGAGCTTGAATTCAACACCGACGAAGGTCCGCGCCCGGACACCACCATCGAAGGCCTCTCAAAACTCCGGCCGGTCTTCGACCCCACCGGAACCGTTACCGCGGGGAACTCATCGCAGATCAACGACGGTGCAGCGGCGGTGGTCGTCATGAGCGCCGAAAAAGCCAAGGAACTCGGGCTCGAACCCATCGCCTTCGTCCGGCAGTGGGCCGTTGCGGGCGTGGATCCCGACATCATGGGGATCGGCCCGGCCAAGGCGGTGCCCAAACTCCTCGCCAAGACCGGGCTGACGCTTGACGACATCGACCTGGTGGAAATCAACGAAGCGTTCGCCAGCCAGTCGGTCTACTGCGTGAACGAACTCGGCCTCGACCCGGAAAAGACCAACGTCAACGGTGGCGCCATCGCCACCGGTCACCCATTGGGAGCAACCGGCGCGGTGCTGACGGTCAAAATCCTCGGCGAACTCAAACGCCGAAACGCGAAACGCGGGATCGTCACCATGTGCATCGGCGGCGGAATGGGCTTTGCCTATCTGCTCGAGATGGCGTAATTCGGGCCAACCAACGCACGACGTCCCGGCATTGCGCCGGGGCGTTTTTTTTGTAAAGACTATGGGGCTATGGGGCTATGGGGAGATCCTCGGCTCGACCTGTGCGGATGGTGTGGACCCACCCGGTGGTAGAAGGTGCAGAGGGTGCAGATGGAGGCTGAGTTCAACGTTTAACGTTTAACCTTTAACCCTTAACTTTCTCCCCTACCCACCCGTCTGGGTTCTCGTTACCGGAACGGTTGTTCACGATTGACCAGGCTTGCCGTTGCCGTGGGGCCGGGGTACCCTTCGCCCCCTGGGAGGTGGCCATGGCCGGTGTGATCGGTGTTCGGCGAGAGACCAAGAGCACATGGGAGCGACGGAGCCCCGTGACACCCGAGTTGGCGCGCCATTTGGTGGAGGATGCCGGGCTCACGGTTTTGGTCCAACCGTCGGGGCGCCGCGTATTCCGTGACAAGGAGTACGTTCGCGCCGGGGCGGAGACGCCGAGCGATCTTTCCGACGCTCCGGTGGTCCTCGGGGTCAAGGAGATTCCGATCGAGGCGCTGCAGCCCGGGACCACCTATATGTTCTTCTCGCACGTCATCAAGGGTCAGTCCTACAACATGCCGATGCTCGCGCGGCTCAAGGAGCTCGGATGCACGCTCATCGACTACGAGCTGGTGCGCGACGACAACGACCGGCGCCTGATTTTCTTCGGCCGCTTTGCAGGGCTGGCCGGCATGATCGACACGTTGTGGGCCCTCGGCGAGAAGTTCCGCTCCGAGGGCGTGCACTCTCCATTCGAGTCCTTGGAACAGGCCCACGCCTATGAGAGCCTGGACCATGCCAAGGCGGCTGTGCGCGCGGCCGGAGAAGCCATCAGCTCCAACGGACTCCCTCCAGAGATGACCCCGCTGGTCATCGGAGTGGCCGGCTACGGCAATGTGGCGCGCGGAGTTCTGGAGATTCTCTCCGAGCTGCCGATCCGCACCATAGAACCGGCGGATCTCCCCGCCGTGGCGGCCGACGACTCGGCCCACTTTGTCAGCCAGACCACGTTCCGGGAGGAACACCTGGTGGTCCCGCGCGATCCGGAACGCAAGTTCGATCTCCACGACTATTACAACCATCCTGAACATTACCGGTCGCGATTCTCGGAGGACCTGCCGCACCTGACCGTGTTGATGAACTGCAACTACTGGGATGCCCGCTATCCCCGGCTGGTCACCAAGAACGAACTCCGCAGTCTGTACGATGCCGATCACGCGCCCCGCCTGAAGGTCATCGGCGACCTCGGCTGCGACATCGAGGGAGCCGTGGAGTGCACGCGCAAATGCACGGCTCCAGGCGATCCGGTTTACGTCTACGATCCTGTGGGCGATACCATCGCAACTGGAGTCGACGGTCAGGGTCCGGTCGTATTGGCGGTGGACATCCTGCCCGCCGAGCTGCCGCGCGAGGCCTCCGAAGAATTTTCCGCCGCCCTTGGACGCTTTCTCCCAGCCATCGCGAAGGCCGACTACGGAGCCTCGTTCGAACATCTGGATCTTCCCCCGGCAATACGACGAGCCGTGATCCTGCACCGCGGTCGATTCACACCCGACTTCACCTATTTGCAGGCCCACCTCGATACCCACATGGACGGTTGATTTATGGTTGGGATCCGGTTAGGCTCACCGATACCCAAAAAATCGGGGCGGAGGGCCTAGGGTGCCAACCGAAGAAATTCAGACAGGACAACAGGGCTTGAACGGCGACCCGACCGGCGCGTCGCGGCTCCGTGAGCGATAAATCATCAACCGCTGCCGGGAGCTCCGGCTTCCTGCGGCCAATTTAAATCCTTCCCCTTTTCTCGACCGGGCCACACGGCCCGGTTTTTTTGAATTTCGAATTCCGACGTCCGAATTTCGAATTTTGACGTGTGGTCTGCTTCATAATGTCGGAATGGGATGCCCGTCGATGTACCTCACCACGTGTCTGTTGATGGTGGTCTCAGTTGCCACCGCAAGCGGCACGCCACCCCGGTTCGATGAGCAGGGGACAACTGTTCCGGACGGACCGGTGGGGGTGATCCACGGTGAATTTCCTGACGCCGTGGATCCCGGCGCGCGCTATCTGATCTACCTCCACAATCGTTTCGCCGAGAACACCCAACCGGGCGACCGGCACCCGATATTCGGGGTCTACGATTTCCACGGAATCCTCGAGGCATTTGCCGAACAGCGATTCATCGTCATCGCTGAACAACGGGAACCCCAGGCCGACCCGGCGGTGTGGGCGACACGAGTGGCCCTTCAAGTGAAGCACCTGATCGACGCCGGGGTTCCACCGGAGAACATCACGGTTGTGGGTTTTTCGAAGGGCGGCGCCATCGCCATTCTGAGCTCGTCGGAGCTGGCTGACGACCGGATCAACTTCGTATTTCTCGCCGCATGCGGTGACTGGGTCGATCGTGTTCATGGACTTGAACCCCGCGGCAGACTGCTTTCGATCATAGAGGCGAGCGACGATATGGCGGGCACGTGTGAGCAGCTGTTCGCGAAGGCGCGGGATAAAGCCGCCCACGAAGAAATCGAGATTCAGCTGGGCGGCGGCCACGGTGCGTTCTTTGCCCCAGAGCCCGAGTGGACTCAGCCGGCCATGGCATGGGCGTCGGGAAGGTCCCTCCGCAATTCGGAGCCCAATCTCTGATCGACGCATGCACGGATTGTCCTGTTTCAATCCAATACACACTCATAATCAAACATATCGCCCAAATCAGGCATCGCTCTTGCAACATCTTCTGTCCGGAAGTGCCGAGTCCCGCAAGATCCGGCGCAACAGCCTGGGAGGGCGCCATGCTGAACGGTCTAAAAAATCTGGTCCACAGAGAAGGCCACGGGACCAATGGTCATGGGACCAATGGTCACGAAACCAACGGTCATGGGACCAACGGTCATGGGACCAACGGTCACCATGTGAATGACGATTCCACGGCGAGTCGCGCTGCAAACGGCAACGGGGCAAACGGCCGGAAGTCCGCCGCACCCCAAACGGGCATCACGATTCCCGATGAGTTCATGTGGACCCTCGAAGTCCGAAGGGACCAGGAGCTGCTCGGCTGCATGCATAGTCCCAATCCCCTCGTCCTGATTTCCTTCTTCCGCGACTACTCGATGTTGTACGGAGAACCGACGGAATCCTACGCGGTGTGGCTCCGCCACAGGGACTCCAATCGGGGCGCGCCCATGCAGTACCAGCAGGGTGAGGCCGCGTGGATCGACTTCCTGCGGAAACTCGATCCAGCAATCGACGAGAATCTCGAGGAAACCCGAGCCACACCAGATCGCACCAGCATGCTCGATTCCCAGGGGCGGCCCACCCACCCCGACGCAGTATTCGAGCTCGCTTTTGGGCTGTCGTCATGACGATTCCGGTTCGTGGGGGTGGGAAAGTGGAGAAGTGGTGATGAAGTCGCGCCCGCTGCCCGGTGCGCCCTCCATCCACCATATGAGCAAGGGCGCGGATTCTCATCGCCGCTTCTCCAGTTTCCCATCCCTCCCCCACCCGCCCCGCACGGCAGGGCCGGCAGGAGGCAACATGCAAGGTTTTGACGTCGAACGTTGCATGTCGGTGCCAGGCACCGTCGCAGATGTGGCGACCTCGTACTACGATTCGATTTCGACGGTGTCTGGCACCGGCCCGCGCGTGCGGTTCGATATGCAGATTTCAGCGTACCCTTCTCCCTAACGCGCTACCCGAGGTTACTCGCGGCCGGTGGCCGCGGTGACCAGCCGTCACCAGCGGGTGGGCGGGGAATCTGGAATCTGGAATCTGGAATCTGAAATTCGCAATTCGCAACGGGCGGGCGGCGGATTCCGAAATTCGAAATTCTGAATCCGGAATCCGGAACCTGCCACCCGGTCCGCGTACACTGTCCGCCATGACTGATGTCAAACCTATTGCATCGCGACACTCCCTGGGGGACCGAATTCCCAAGGGAGGCACCAACGACCCGGATCGCATTCTCGAGCTGTTCCTCGAGTGGAGTGTCGATGCGGGATTCGAACTCTACCCGGCGCAGGAGGAAGCGCTGCTGGAGCTCATGGCCGGCCAAAACGTCATCCTCAACACTCCCACCGGCTCCGGAAAATCGCTCGTCGCCCTGGGGCTTCACTTCAAGGGTCTGTGCGAAGGTCGAAGGAGCTTCTATACCTCCCCCATCAAGGCTCTCGCCAGCGAGAAGTTCTTTTCGCTGTGCGAAGAACTCGGCCCGGACCACGTGGGCATGCTCACCGGTGATGCCAGCATCAACCCCGACGCGCCGGTGATCTGCTGCACCGCCGAAGTACTCGCCAACATCGCCCTGCGCCGCGGCGACCAACTGGACGCGCCCTACGTCGTCATGGATGAATTCCACTACTACGCCGACCCGGATCGCGGATGGGCGTGGCAGGTGCCGCTGATCTCCCTGCCGAACACTCGCTTCCTGCTGATGTCGGCCACCCTCGGCGACATGTCGGCCATTGCCGACAATATCGAGAATGCCACCGGGACTCCGGTCGCAGACGTCCGCTCCGCCGTTCGGCCGGTTCCGCTGGACTTCGAATATCGCGAGACGCCGCTGCACGAGACGGTGTTGTCGCTCATCGAGAACCAACGAGCCCCGGTCTATATCGTCAATTTCACGCAGAGGGAGTGTGCCGAACTGGCTCAGAAACTCACCTCGCTGCCCTTTACCAGCAAGGAGGAGAAAGCCGCCATCCGTGATGCGCTCGGCGATGCGAGGTTCCACACACCCTACGGCCGCGAATTCAGACGTTTCCTGTCGTTCGGGATAGGTGTCCATCACGCCGGGCTGCTGCCGAAGTACCGACTCACCGTGGAACAGCTCGCCCAACAGGGACTGTTGAAGATCGTGTCCGGCACCGACACCCTGGGAGTGGGCGTCAACATTCCTCTCCGAACCGTCCTCTTCACCAAGCTCGCCAAGTACGATGGCCACAAGGTCGGTCACCTCAAGGTCCGCGACTTCCAGCAGATTTCGGGGAGGGCCGGGCGCAAGGGATTCGACGACCGAGGATGGGTCGTGGCCCAGGCGCCGGAGCACATCATCGACAAACGACGTCAGGACGCGAAGGCAGCCGCCGGCGGCGGCAACAAGAAGCGCCGGCGATCGAAGTCCAGGGCCGCGGATGGCGAGGTTTCCTGGACCGACGACACCTTCCGCCGACTCCAGGAGTCCTCACCGGAACGCCTCCAGTCGAGGTTCCGCCTGACCTCGGGAATGATCGTCGATCTGCTGCAACGGGATGCCGCCCTCAACGATCCCGAACGGGGCAACTTCCACGCCATCCGCCAGCTCATTGCGGCCTCCCACGAGGACGCCAACTCCAAGGACCAACACATCGCGCGGGCCGCTCAGCTGGTGCGGTCGCTGCACCGAGAGGGCATCGTCCGGATGGTGCGGGACACCTCCTCCCCCTTTTACTGGGTCGAGGTGAATGACGAACTCCAGGTGGATTTCTCCCTGTTTCACAATCTCTCGCTGTTCCTGGTGGATGCCATCGGCAGGCTCGACGCCGAAGCCGACAGCTTTGCCCTTGACCTGCTGAGCGTGGTGGAGTCCGTGCTCGAGGATCCGGTCGTCATCCTCCGCCGGCAGGTCGCCAAGGCCAAGGACCAGCTCGTGGCGCAAATGAAGGCGGACGGAGTGTCCTACGACGAGCGGATGCGCCGGCTCGACGAGGTCACCCACCCGCAGCCGTCGGCGCACTTCATCCACATCGCCTTCGACCATTTCCGCAGCAACCACCCGTGGGTCGGTGGCGACCTCATCCGGCCGAAGTCCATCGCCAGGGAAATGGTCGAGGGGTACCTCGGCTTTGGTGAATACGTCCGGCACTACGGCCTGCAGCGCTCCGAAGGTGTCCTGCTCAGGTACCTGACACAGGCCTACAAGACCGTCGATCAAAACGTGCCGGACCAGTTCAAGACCGACGCCGTCTGGGATCTGACGGGCTATCTGCGGTCGGTCATCGAGCGCACCGACACCTCTCTGATCGAGGAGTGGGAAGCGCTCGTCCATCCCGAACTCAGATTCCAGGGAGAGAGTCTTCACGAAAGCCACCGGCACCTGGTGGCCCAGGAGCTGCTCGACAATCCGAAGATGCTCTCATCCCGAATTCGCGCCGAACTCCACTCCCTCGTGGCCACCCTCTCCCGCCGGGAATGGGAGGAAGCGGCCACAACGGTCCGTCAACCTCCGGGCGATGATGAGGTCGGCTGGACTCCCGACCGATTCGCGTCGGCCCTCGCCCCCTTCCACGAGCGATTCGACCACGTGGTCTTCGATCACCGGTCACGACTCGCCGACAAGACGACCATCACCGCCGCAGGCCAGGGACTGTGGAAGGCGAGTCAGATCCTTTGCGATCCCGACGGCGAGGATCTCTGGTGCGTCGAAGCTACCGTCAACCTCAACGACGTGGAATCCCTCGACGGTCCGATCATCGCGCTGGAGCGGATCGGGACGTGACCCCCAACCCAGCCGCCCATTGCGGATTACGAATTGCGAATTGCGAATTGCGAATTTCAGATTGAAGATTGCAGATTGCAGATTCCCCCGCCCACCCAGAGGAAGGAGGGCGCGTTGAGCGGGCGTGCCACTTTTCGCATTGTTTGCCCGCACTTCTCACCCTCTCACCATTGGGTAAGGTCGGCGGTTCGCGAAGCGCAAGAAGGCCCGTCAGCCGGTTACGCCAGCGGCGAGTTCGCGGCGCGCGGGGTAGGCCGCCACCGCGGCATCCATCACGGCGATGGCACGGCGCAGCGTCAACGCATCGTACATGAAGGCGATCCGCACCTCATCTACGCCGAGCCCACCCGTGACGTAGAATCCCTCCCCGGGGGCGAGACAGACGGTCTCCCCGTCATACTCGAAGTCCTTCAGCATCCACATCGCGAAGGTTTCGCAACTGTCGATGGGCAGCCGGGTCATGGTGTAGAAGCTGCCCTCGGACCGGTGGGGATGGACCCCGTCGATCCGGTCCAGACCGGCGTACACCGCATCGCGGCGCGCCTGGTACTCCCCACACAGCCGCTCTGAGTACCCGCGACCGCCGGTCAGCATGGGCACGACCATGAGCTGTTCGGCGGTGGCCACCGACAGCCGAGCCTGACAAAAACGGAGTGCGACGTCCAACACCTCACGGTTTGCGGTGGCCATACAGCCGATCCGCACGCCACAGGCGTTGAATCTCTTGGATACGCTGTCCACCACGATGATCCGGTCGGCGAGATCCCTGAATCGAGTGAAGGAACGAACAGGCCCGCCGTCAAAGACAAACTCGCGGTAGACCTCGTCACAGATCACGAAGAGATCGTTCTCCACCGCCACCTCGGCCACCGCCTCGAGTTCCTCCAGGGTGTAGACGGTGCCGGTGGGGTTGGAGGGGTTGCAGAGCAGGATCGCCTTGGTCTGCGGTGTGATCCGCGCACGCAGCCGATCAGCCGAGCCGAAGTGATAGGCGTCCTTGACCTCGAGCGTGACCGGCACCATCCTGACGTCGGCCTGGGCGGCGAAGCTCAGGTAATTGGTGTAGCACGGCTCGAATACGAGTACTTCTCCGCCGCCCCCCGCCACCACCGCCAGGGTGAATGTGATGGCCTCGCTGGCACCTGCGGTCACCAGGATCTGATCGGGTGGGAAGTCCACATCCCACGTCTTGAAGAAGGCACTCCACGCCTCTCGAGCTTCGGGCAGTCCTTCGCTGGGTGCGTAGGCCAGGCGGTTGAGCGGAAGTCCGTGAAGTTCGGCAATCATCTCGGGAGGAGTCGGCATGTCCGGCTGACCGATGTTGAGGTAGTGGACGTGGATTCCGCGCGTCTCGGCCGCACGAGCGTGGGGAGCGAGCTTGCGGATCGGCGATGCTTGGAGCTGGGCGGATTTTGGCGAGGTCGAGGGCATGTACCACCTCCGGGTCCTCATTGTAATGGAGCCCGACCAGCAGAGCCCTCTCGACTGTTTACCGCCCGTCGGCCACGACGTGCATCCGCCATCGGGGACGACCGCAAATCGACCGAATCCCCGTGCCGTCGTCGTACAATACCTGGGATTGGTATGCGGTTGAAAATCTTCGACAACATCAAGGGCCTTTCCCGTTCCTCCAAGCTCCGCCTTGCGTGGGACGTCTTCATGGTCTGGGTCGCGCTGATCAATCTTTGGATGATCCTCTTCGACCTCAGCTACCTCTGGTTGAGACCCGTCTACTTTCAATATTTGCCGGTGGTGACCCGGTTGTACGATCCGGTCAAGGGCATCACGCCCAACGCGTTGGCCGCCGAGTACGAAACCACATACACCGAAGCGCGTGATCTCGCGCTAGGTCAACCCCACTCGCCTCAGCTCATTCCTGAAGCCGAGACGCTCCGGACGCTGACGTTACGGCTCTTTGTCGAAGACCCATTCGCACGTTCAGGCCAGGACGATCTCCTCGGGACGATTCGGCAAAGCCTCGCCGAAGCGACAGGCCACACATCCGCCGAGCTGGAAAACCCGGTCACCCTCAAGAAAGCGGTTGATCAGCTGTGGCCCCTCGAGCCCGCCCTGCTCCGTGAACGTCTCGAACAGCCGCCGAACCCCGAGGTCCTGCGGGCGCTCCGTTTGTGTTACGACCGCTCCTACGACCGGAGCGGGCATCTCACCGACAATTTCTGGAAGATCGACCTGCCGTTTCTTGTCCTGTTCTGGATCGAGTTCCTCGTCCGTTGGTACATCGCCCTGAAGAGCGGCACCTACAGCAAGTGGTTCTTCTTCCCGATCTTCAACTGGTATGACGTCCTCGGGTTGATTCCGAGCCGATATTTCCGGATCTTCCGTTTGCTTCGCGCGGTCTCCATGTACATGCGGCTCCGCCGCAGCGAACTCTCGGTCGTCGGGCAGGACATCATCAGCCGCACGGTGGCCTATTTTTCGAACATCATCACCGAGGAGGTTTCGGACCGGGTGGCCATTCGGATCCTCAGTGAATTCTCCGAGGAGATCGCCGACGGAACCCACAATCGCATTGTTCGCGAAACGGTGGAGCCTCGTCGACCCGAGATCGAAGCGGTCATCACCTCCCAGATCCGGCAGACGCTGACGAACCCGGAGACTCTTGCCAACATCCGGACGTTGCTCCTGCTGAATCTCGAGACGGCGGTCAGGGAGTCGAAATCACTGCACTCCGTGCCGATGCCGAATTTCGTGCTGAATCCGCTGGTTCGTTCGATCGGCGAGGTCATCATCGACACGACTTTCGAAACGGTTGAAGCGACCTTCGAGTCGGACGAGGGCGAAGCCGCCCTCGAGGACGTGGCCTCCGCCGTCTTCGACGACATCATCTACGGCCCCGGCCTTGCGGAGACCGAGGCGCTCGTCAAGGAGATCACCCTTCAGGTCATCGACCACATGAAAGAGGTCGTGGCGATCAAGAAGTGGACTCTCCCGGAGGGTTCCGCCACCGGCTGGGACCCCGACGCCGACGAGGACCAGCTTCCATAATTGTGAGTTCTCAATTTTAAATTTTGAATTTTGAATTCCGAGCCAGTCTCCTAGAGGTCCGGGGCGAGAGGAAGAAATTCAACATTCAAAATTGAGAATTCAAAATTTTGTCAATCTCTGGTTATCGATCGTGAAGGCGATCGAGGCGAAGGGTGCCGTCCGGCGCCACCAGCCGACGTCCCGCGGCGATGGCGGCCGCCATGGCTCCGATTGCCGTCGCCGCGGCGATCATGAACATCACAACGATCTGGTACGCCACGGCTTGGAGTGGTGGCGAACCGGCGAGGATCTGACCGGTCATCATGCCCGGAAGAGACACGATTCCAGCAGCGGCCATGGCGTTGATGATCGGGATCATCCCGGTGCGAACCGCGGCTCGCAGGGGTGCCGACAGGGCCTCCCGCCGACTTGCTCCAAAGGCGAGGTGGAGTTCCACCTCCGCCCGCCGAGACGACAGATGATCCAGAAATCGGTCGAGACTCAACGAGATCCCATTCAACGAGTTGCCGAGGATCATACCGATCAGCGGGATCACGTACTGCGGGTCGTACCACGGTCTGACGCCGATCACGGCCTGAGTCACGATGCCCCCGACAACCAGGCAGGTACCGGCCATGACGAGCCAGGAATCGATTCGGATTCCCCGGTAGCTGCTCCCGGTCCGGGCCACCGCCTCACGGGCGGCGAAGAGAGTCATCATCACCACCAGCAACACGACGAGTGCCGGGCTGTCCAAGGCGAACACTCGCTCGAGAACCAGCCCGAGCAGACCCAGTTGGACCACTGTCCGAATTGCGGCCACACCAAGCCTTTTCCCGATACCAAGCTGGAATGCCACCGAGACAGCCCCGGCCATCAGCACGAGCAGTGCTGCGACGGCCAGCTGGGCGGGCCCGAGTGGAATCACGCCACCGGTCACGATACCTTCAGCCGGCCGCGGTCCAGTCGAATCAATGCATCTGTCTTCACCGCGAGTTCCTGGTGGTGCAGCACCACGAGCACGGCGTGTCCGGGTCGATGGGAAAAATCCAGGAGCAGATCAAAACACGCGGCCGCGGTCTCGGTGTCGAGACCCGCCAGCGGCTCGTCCGCCAGCAACACCGGGGGATCCCACAACAGACCACGGGCGAGAGCAAGGCGGTGGCGCTCGCCGCCCGAAAGGGTGATGACCTGCCGATCCAACGGCATCCGACCGAGGCCCACTGACCGAAGCAGGTCTTCGGCTCGGTGGATTTCGTAAACGCGGTCTCCACTGTGCCGCAGCCGGAAGGGCAGCTCGAGATTGTCACCGACGGTTCCCGGAATCATCGGGGCGTCCTGGGCCATCAGCGTGACCCTGGATCGCCACAGCGGCAGACGCGGGCCGGCGTAATCCTCGTCGTTCAGCCGGCGGAGCGCCCCCTGCCCACCAGTCTGCAGCCCCGCGACCAGACGCAACAACGTGCTCTTTCCACTGCCCGACGGCCCTTCAAGAACGGTGGCTCTCCCCTCCCGAAGTCGGAAGTCGGCACTGCTGAACAGTACACGGCCCTCGCCGTCGCTGGCCTCGAAAGACCCCGCCTCCAAGAAATCCGGCATGTCTGGAGTCTACCGCGGCGCGGGTGTGGGCCTCCAACCCGCCCACCCGACCGGTGTAAGAAGTGCCGGCTAAACAGGGGCGGTTGGACCGGAGGGCTTGCGCCCATTAGAGATGGGAGGAGTTGCAGATGGTGTAAATAAGGTGTAATATTGAATTCATGGAACTCGACGCATGCGACCGCCGCATCCTGCACTGTGATATGGACGCCTTCTTCGCCTCCATCCACATGCGTGATGACCCGCGACTCCGAGGCAAGCCGGTGGTGGTGGGCGGCGATCCGGCGGGGCGAGGCGTGGTGGCCGCCGCGAGTTACCAGGCGAGGGCTTACGGAATCCGCTCGGCCATGCCGGCAGCTCAGGCGATCCGCCGCTGCCCCGAAGCCATTTTCATCCGCCCGGACTTCGACCGCTATGCCGCGGAGTCGGAGAGGATCTTTGCCATCTTTCGGGACTTCAGCCCAATCGTCCAGACCCTTTCGCTTGACGAAGCCTACCTTGATGTCACCGACCATCTTGATCCCCTTGGTTCAGCAACCGCCGTCGCCACCCAGATCAGACGTCGCGTGGCCGACGAGACCGACCTGACGGTCAGCGTCGGCGCCGCGGGCAACAAACTGGTGGCAAAGATCGCATCCGATTACGACAAACCCGACGGCCTGACCGTCGTGCCGCCGGCAAAGGTCTCCCACTTCTTGGCGCCTCTGCCCATCAGACGCCTCCACGGCATCGGCCCGCGAACCGAAGCTCGGCTGCACACCATGGGGGTCCGGACGATTTCGGATCTCCGTTCCCTGTCGCTGGACCGATTGCTGGCTCGGTTCGGAGTATGGGGTCGCAGCCTGTGGCTGCATTCCCGGGGCATCGACGATCGACCGGTGCGAACCGAGCGAATCCGGAAGAGTCTGAGCACCGAGCGCACCTTCCCGGAGGACCTTGCCGACCCCAAGCAGATGGACGGTGTGCTGGACGAGATGTCCGCCGAGGTGGCGAGCGGGCTCGATCGCAAGCAGATCGCGGCATGCACCCTCACCGTCAAAGTGCGTTATCCGGATTTCACAACCAGAACCCGGTCGACCACACTCCCCTCGCCCACCGCGAAGGCCTCGGATATCGCGGGTTGCGCCCACTCGCTGATCCGACGCACCGAGGCCGCCCGACGATCGGTTCGGCTCCTGGGGGTGGGCGCGAGCAACCTCGTTCGTCGTGAGCACGAGCAGCTCGGTCTATTCGAAGCCGTGTAACGGACCGATCGCCTCAAGGGTGTTTGTCACCCTGAAGCAGATGACGGCCCACGTACAATCAACGACCGTGAACAGATTCGATACCCGAACCCGGAAATGGCTGGTGGTGGTGGCCGCGCTTGCCGCGGTCTTCTGCTGCGGAATGGTCCTCGCGCCGTGGCTCGAGCAACGCGGCTCGGCCGTCGGGTCCTTGCTGCGACTCTGTTACAGCCCGGCGTGCCACCAGATGCCCGAACGATGCCTCGACCTGGGCCTTGGACCGTGGGCAGTGTGTGCGCGGTGCGCCGGTCTATATTTTGGGGGTCTGGCCGGCCTGTTCTTCGGCGCCGTGTCCGGACGCCGTGTCCGGCCCCAAATACCGTGGATCATCGCGGCCTTGGTTCCGTCTCTGGTCGACTTCGCTCTGGCCTTCTCCGGCTTGCCCAGTCTTTCCAACTGGCCAAGATTTCTCGCCGCACTCGCGCCGGGGTTCCTTGTCGGCCTCCTACTCACCGACGCCATCGCGGACATCACCTCGAGGGTGGGGCCGCCCGCGTCGTCCGAATGAGACGGCCTCAACGGGCCCTTTCCGCTCCGGGTGGGTGGGGGTGCTCCTTGTTCCCTGTTTCTTGTTCCTTGCTCCCGGGTGGGTGGGAGGGAAATCCGGAATCCGGGCCCCCGCGTTCGCTTCGATTGACTCATTTCGACGCTCCCTTCTCCCCGAGGCGCTCTCCGAGGTTGCCCCCTTTTGACAATGTTGGGACTTCTGAGGCCGAGTGAATCAGCTGAATGGCCCCAACACTGTCAGAGACGGCACGCCCGCCTATCGCGCCCACCTCGCTCCGGGTGGGCGGACGGTTTCGTTCTTCGTTCTTCGTTCTTTGTTCTTACTTCTGTCATCAAAAACGGAAATGCGCGGGAAGATGATCTCGTACAATAGAGCGGCCCAAAAGGAGGACGCGTGAACAACCAGGCCCCTTCCATGTTGAAGCCCGCTCTGATCGCCGGAGTGACCTTCGGTATCGCGGGAGCGATTCCAATCATCGAGTACATCAACTGCGCGTGTTGCGCCCTGATCATCGCCTGCGGCTTCACCGCGGCTTACCTCCAATCCAAGAGCACGAAAACCGCGGGGTTCGGATTCACCGCAGGGAACGGCGCCGTCGTTGGGCTGGCCTCAGGTGTGGTCTACGGTTTCGTGGCCGGTATCCTGGGTGCCGTGATCGACTCGGTCCTCGGCCTCACCGATGTGAATCAGATCATCGAGCAGATGGAGCAGGTGGGAACCATGGATCCCGAAGCCATGGAAATTGCCACCCGTTTCCTGGAGTCCACCGGACCCGCCACCTTCGCCGTCGCCGGTATCTTCTTCTCCATTCTTTTCGGCGCCATATTCGGGACCATCGGCGGTTTGATCGGAGGCGCCATTTTCAAGGCGAAACCACCCCAAGCCGAATCGGTGGACGACCAGCCGTGGACGACCGGTCGGCAAGCCCCGCCTTCGGATGCACCACCGCCTCCGCCCGCGGCGCCAGGTATCTGAGCCCACCTCATTTTCAAGGCGGCGGCCAATGGGCCGCCGCCACAACCGAGCCCTGATATCAATCTTCCCGTAGTTGGAGCCTCTGCAGGTCGTCAGATTCACCAGCGCTTTGCCAAATAGTTTGGAAATGAGCGCCTGACCACCGAGCTGCGATCGCCGTCCGAGAGGTCTTTCCGTCAACAAAAGAGATGTGCACGCATTTGCCGTACATTTTGAGACAGCTTATCATTCATAACATTAATTCTAACAATCGTGGTTGACAATATGCCTATTTGTGCATAGGGTATCTCCGACAGTTGCCGGGCTTTATCCGCGGCAATAACCAACAATGCTTGTGAAGAATTGGACAAGGAGAATGAGCATGCGCACACAGAATTGGATTATCGCAGTCCTGGTCATCGCGGTGGTGGCGGTGGGGATCGCCGACATGGCGGTGGCGGCGAAGAAGGCCAAGGGCCAGGACCTCTACAAGGAGTTCTGTAACCCCTGCCATGGAGCCGACGCTGACGCCGGGGAGTACACCCCAATGACCCTGATCCAGGATCAGTGGGAGACGTTCTTCGATGACAAGTTTGTCAAGTCCCACAAGGACGTGCTCGATCCGAATCACGACAACCAGCCGGTCACCCAGGTCATCTCCGAAGAGGACCTCGAGAAGATCAAGCAGTGGGCCATCGACCACGCGGCCGACTCCGAACACCCCATGACCTGCGGTTGATAGCCGGTCGACAACGAGGAGGAATCACATGATGCGCAAGACATTTGTTCTGTGTACCGCCGTTTTGCTTCTTGGCGCCGTCGGCGGATGGGCCCAGGGGTCGACGATCGAAGAAACGACGATCATCGAAGAAGCCACCGACGTCACTGTCGTCGAGGTGGACCAGGAGGAGCTCGACGAACTCAAGGCGCAGGTCAAGGATCTCGAAAGCCGCGTGATGAAGAACGAGCGCAAGACGGCGCTCGACCGGATCAACTTCACCGGTGACTTCCGCTTCGAGGTCAACTCCCTCGACATGGATTTCGAGCCCTACTTCGACGGCATGCAGCTGCAGCGGATGCTGGTGGACACCCTGTTTTACCTCGGTGCCACCGGAATGCCGCCGGCCTCTCCCGAGGACGTGGGCAATCTGATCCGCGAAAACTATGCCGACTACCTCTACTACTTGGACAACGTCGTGACCTTCGATTGGCTCAAGGAGACCATTGGCCAGTTCCCGCCCGAGCAGGTGGAGGCACTGCTGGGGGCTCTTGTCCCCTACACCTATCAGGACGGCTACGACTACTCCAACTCGCTGCTCTACACCAGTCGGTTGCGGCTCCAGATGGACGCCAAGGTCGCCAAGAACATCGACTTTCAGGGACGGCTTTCCATGTACAAGGTGTGGGGCGACTCCACCGGAGTCCAGGTCTTCAACGGGCAGCCCACCTCGATCAACGTGGACGGCACAACCGCGTCGGTCCCCAACTCGGACATCCTGCGAGTGGAACGGGCCTACTTCAACTGGAAGAACATCGGCGGCGCGCCCGTCTACCTATCCATCGGCCGACGCCCCTCAACCGGCGGCGTGCCCCTCCAGTTCCGCAACGACGAACCGCGCGGTGGATCGCCCATCGGCACCGTGGTCAACTACCAGTTCGATGGCATCACCTTCGGCTGGCACATCACCGACTGGAACACCATCCGCCTGTGCTACGGCGTGGGTTACGAGTCCGGCTTCGGTAGTTCCGAGGTCTTGAAACCAGCCGACAAGCTCAAGGATGCCAGCTTCTTCGGTGTCAACTGGGACCTCTGGGATAAGGAAGACATGTTCATCCAGGTGTCGGCGCTGCGTGCATTCGACGTCACCGACGGCTTCAATGGCCTGGTTGTGCTTCCGGTCGATCCGGTCACCGGGCAAGATACTCCGCCGGCCGTCATCCGATACACGCCGTCGGCCAATCTGGGCGACATCGACTGGGCAAGCCTGGTCTTTCTGCGCCACGACGGACCCATCGACTGGTTCCTCAGCTACAGCTACATGTCCACCGATCCCAACAACATCACGACGCCCTTTGGCGGTCTCATGTCCGATCCCTTTGAGACTCCCGAAGGCCAAAGCGGTGACATGATCTACGTCGGCGCCCGCTTCAATTTCAACAACGACAAGACCAAGATCGGCCTCGAGTACAACCAGGGCTCAGAATACTGGTTCAACATGGCCGTCGCCGAGGACGACATGTTCGCGCCCAAAACAGCCGTCCGCGGCAACGTGTGGGAGGCCTACCTGACCCACCGCATCGCCAGGAAGTTCATCCTCAAGCTCGATTACATGAAGTACACCTACGACTACAGCGGGTCGGGCTGGCACATGGGCGCTCCAAAAGAGCTCGGTACCAACCCGCCGCCGATCCTCGGCTTCAATACCCCCTCGAGCATCGACAAGTTCCTGCTAGGATTGACCGCACGGTTCTGATCTCGAAGGGGGAAACAGATGACGCTTCGTATCCTCATCTTTGCCATCATTGTCGCGACCGCCGTTCTGCCGGTGGCCGCGGCCTCGAAGAGCTACTCTCATCAGGAGTATTTCGAAAGCTACGAAGGCACCTCCACCTGTCTGACGTGCCACGAGGACGAGGCCAAGGACTTCTTTCATTCCGAGCACTACCAGTGGCTCGGACCCACCCCCGACGTGGTCAACTCCCACGGATCGGAGCAGGGCAAGCTCACCATGGTGAACGACTTCTGCACCAATCCGATGCCGAGCTGGATCGGCAAGATCACCAACGACGAGGGAAAGGTCATGGCTTCGGGATGTTCGAAGTGTCACGCCGGTCTGGGGCTGATTCCCTCCGCCGAAATGTCCCGCGAACAGCTCGAAAACATCGACTGTCTCATCTGTCACGCCTCGGGCTACCGGCGCGACGTCTACCAGAACGACGACGGGAGCTGGGGGTGGCGTTCGATCCTGTGGAAGAACCAGGAAGGCCTGGATTCGGTCTCGAAACGGATCGGCAGACCCACAAACACCCAGTGTCTCCGTTGCCACTCGGCATCGGGCGGCGGGCCCAATTACAAGCGGGGCGACATCGAGTACACCCTGGACGATCCCGAACCTGAATTCGACGTGCACATGTCGGCAGACGGGGTCGGTCTGGCCTGTGCCGATTGTCACAGGTTCACCGACCACCGGGTTTCGGGACGAGGATCAGACCTCGTGGCCACCGACTCGACGGCCGGGCGATTGACCTGTGACAACGGGATGTGTCACGACTCGGCACCGCACACGAAAGCCCTGCTCAACGACCACGTCAAGAGAGTCGACTGCACGGTGTGCCACATCCCCACCTTCGCCCAGGACGAAGCCA
Organism: uncultured Holophagae bacterium; assembly: GCA_963797055.1. GTDB lineage: Bacteria > Acidobacteriota > Thermoanaerobaculia > Thermoanaerobaculales > Sulfomarinibacteraceae > FEB-10. The sequence goes on along the minus strand of CAWCOD010000006.1, from coordinate 529,076 downwards.
CCGATCTCTTCCGTGATTGGTCCGACGTCCACTTCTCCGAGGAGAAGGGCAAGTTCGCGCCGAAGATCACGACCGAGACCGAGGTTGTTCCGACCTACGCCTGGTACGACGGCTCCAGCTACATGCAGCTCCCCAAGACTGGTGTGGAACGGAACGCTGACGGTGCGGTGATGATGGCGATTCCTCAGGGATCGAAGGACGATCCCAATGCGCGACTCGCCGCCTTCAAGGTCCACCGGGCACGGCTCCCCGTGCTTGATGGCAAGAACTGGCTGTTGCCCATCACCGTCGACGAACTCTACGTACACGGCGATGTGGACCGGGCGGTGAGGGAAGGCGCCGAGAAGCTCTACGGCATCCAGGATGCCTCCTTCACGTGGACGGACACCATCCGATATATGAAGATCAACCACGAGGTCCGACCGGCTGCGTACGCGCTGCGATGCCTGGATTGCCATGGACCAGATAGCCGGCTCGATTGGAATGCGATCGGCTACACCGATGGTGATCCCCTGGCGGAGATCTTTGGCAACCCCTGAGTTCTTCACGCTCTGATATGTACCGGCGGGTTTCGGCCCGCCGGTTTTTTATTTCGAACGTACGGATTATGTCGAAATTGAGATTGTATATTCTTATCTTGATTGAAAATGTCCGATATTGAGAACCAATATTTCTTAAAAAACTTTGTTTTAAGTCGTGATTTTTGAGATATTTAAATGATATTTACCTAGTAATTAGATGTGAATAGTTGTATAACTACACGACTATAAAACTTGACAGTCAATATTGAGATCATTAGAGTTTTCCACATGATAGAGACGCCCCGTCGTCACGGCCTTCGAAAGCCCCACCGCTGAGGCTGGGTCAGCCGTCCCGTGAGGACGGCACCGCACCCCCACAGCACTGGGCAGATCCCCCATTCAAGCCATGTGATCACGACCCGAAATCGGGTCAATATCGGGTTCATACGCTCAACTGGAGCAAGGAGGTTTTCATGTTGAACAGGAGCATACTGCTGGTGGTTCTCGCCGCGGCGTGCGCGCTCGCCTTGCCTGCCACCGCGCAGGACACGACGTGCGCGGACTGCCACGACGAGGTCGCAGCCGGCATGGTCCACCAGATCCACATGCGGATCGAGCCTTTCGAGGTCTACGGTCGGCAGGTGGGGTGCGAGGGCTGTCATGGTGACGGCACCGCGCACATGGAGGAAGGCGACGCATCGCTGATCCGCACCTTTGGCGACTGGACCGCCGAAGACTCGGCCGCGTGCATGTCGTGCCACGGCAACATCGGTGGCGCCGGTGCCTTCGTGGATGGCTCTTCGCTCGCCGACTGGCAAGCTTCGACCCACGCCATGGAGAACATCTCCTGCGGCGAGTGCCACGGCATCCACGAGGAGAAGAACGCAACGAAGTCATGTTTCACATGCCACCCCGAGGTAAATGCGGCCTTTCAGCTGCCGAACCATCACCCGGTACCCGAGGGCAAAATGACCTGCAACAGCTGTCACAACCCGCACTCGGCGGGCGAGTACATGCTGGTCAACAGCGATATGCGGCAGAACGACCTGTGCTACACCTGCCACCAGTCCAAAGAGGGACCTTTTGTCTTTGAGCACGAGCCTGTCCAGGAGTCGTGCAACCTGTGTCACCTCCCCCACGGTTCGGTGGCCAACAATCTGCTCACCGCCAACGAGCCCATGCTCTGTCTCCAGTGCCATGAGTTCCACTTCCATGCGGCACTGGTCAGCCCTGAGGAGGACGAGATCGAAATCGGCGGCAACGAGCGCAACAACCCCTGGGGGGAGCACGGCATGAACGTGTCGTTCACCACCAAGTGCAGCACGTGCCACTCACAGATCCACGGAACCGACCTGCCAGCGCAGACCCTGACGGGTGCCGGCTTTGGCATGGTGCGGTGAGGAAGGAGGACAGCCATGAAACAGCTCAAGATTTTCGTGCTGGCCGCGCTTCTCACCGCCCTGCCTTTGGCGGTGTCGGCGCAGGAAACCGACGAAGTTGACGACACCACCGGCTCCATCGAGATCGGTGCCATGTGGTCCGATGTGGACGGGTCACCGGACAAAGCGGCAGAATTTCGGACCATCGAAAAGGGCCCGGTAGGAAAGGTCAAACTCTCCACTTTCCAGAACTGGGGAAGCCTGGACTTCGGCGTGAAGTACCTGGCCAAGGATGAGAACAGCGGCTATCTGAACTTCGACATCGGCCGCACCGTCCGGTCACACAACACCTACAACAAGTTTCCCCACCGTCTGGGCCATGACCCCATGGCCTACCTGGAGTCAACCTCCACAAACGGTAAGGCTGTGCGCAAGGACGACCAAAATCCCAATCAGGACTACGGCGTCGACTACTCGGTGTTCCACGACCGGACCGAACTCCAGTTCGCCGGTCTCAAGGCGCTGACACTGGCCGTGGAGTACAACGACCAGAATCGTTCCGGTCACACTCAGGCCTTCACCACGTCTCACTGCGACTCCTGCCACATCACGAGCAAGGCGCATAAGAGAGACGAGAGCACTACCAGCGCCACCCTTGAAGCCATCGTCGGCTTCAAGAACATGGCGTTCCGTGGCCGTTTCACCAGCCGCGAGCTGAGCGAGAAGTACAACACGGTGGACGCCACCTTCGACAAGAACCTGCACCCCGAGCTCCAGGTTCCGGTCTTCGACAACCGGATGCAGTACGACTCGGACGTGGGTGTGGTGCCCGCCGATCTCAAGCCCAACATCGACAAGGACATTGCCCGGCTCGACTTCCGCTGGGCCACCGACAACGGTTTCGCCATCACCGCCAACGGCGTGTGGGCCGAGACCAAAAACCAGTCCAGCGGCAACACGGCCGACTACTCGGGCTATGTCGCCAACGTAACCAAGAGGTTCAAGAATCGGCTCCGCTTGCGCTGGCAGGGCAAGATCTACCAGACCGACACCGCCAGCATCTATGTGGACCCGATCCAGCGGGTGACCCCTGCCGGCCCGCAGGCTGGAACGACCTACTACGAACTTTATAATCAGACCTTCGATCAATATCGGAACTCCGCCCTCAACCGGGACGCCTTCGCGTCCAAGCTGGACGCCAGCTTCCGGCTCGGGCGCGGCACCCTGCGCGGCATGTGGAAATACGACTACATGGACCGCGAGTACTACCAGGTGGCGCCGGGCGAGAAGAAGACCACAACCAATCTTCTGGGTGTGAGCTACCGGATCCGGCCTATGAAGGGTTTGAGGATTGACGCCGCTCTCAAGTATGCGGACGTCAACAACGCATTCATGCTGGTCGATGGAGCCTGCTCGACGCTGGTTTCCGATCCGTGGCCCAACCCGTGGAACCTGGAAACACCTCAATACCAGGACTTCCAGGGCGAGCGGATCGCCGAGACCACCGCGTCGGCGTCCAACTGGATGAAGGCCGAGCTGGGCGCCGCCTGGCTCACCGGCAAAACCACCATCAGCGGTAAATACGTTTATTGGGACGGCGACAACACGGACGGCGACCTGACAGACTGGTCAAAGAACCGCAATTCGCTGACCCTCACCGCCTGGACGCCGGGCAGTGCCGACTGGGATTGGTATGTGGGCTACGCCTACCAGGATATGAGCCTGGACGTGCCACTGTGCATCCCAGTCTTTGATGGATGAGCAGGCACAGTCATGGGAGGCCAGGATGGCTTCTCTCGCACCGTGTCCAAGTACAACGAAGAATCCAACACCATCATGGGCGGCATCAAGATCCACCCCGGCAAATGGGACCTGGGTCTGAACCTCGGCTACACCGCAGCCGAAGGCGGGATGGACCCGTACGAGCTCAGAGCGGACGATTACGTCGCGACCCACCCGTCCATGTCCTTTGATTTCTCCCAGAGTTACAGCTACTCCAACATGGACGTCAGTCGGCTCGACGGCAACGTCCACCTCAAGTACAACATCTCGGAAGCCTTCTGGCTCCGCTTCTGGTACCGCTATGTCGACTACACAGACGACGATCCGTATCTGTACGACACCAGCGGCACCGTCCAGTGGGCCACTGTTTCGGCGGGCTGGAACTTCTGATCCGCTGACACAACAAAATCAAGGCCCCGCCTCACGGCGGGGCCATTTTTTTGTAACGTTCGAAATTCGACAACCCGTCCCCACCCGTTTCGGGTTCGGTGCATGTAGGCGGCTCAAGAGCCTAAAGGCCGCACCTCACTCTGATTCTTCACCCTGAACGAACGAAGCGAGTTGAGGGATCCCCTGAGGTCTCCGGAGTGTCGGTGCCAGGCACCGCCGCAGATGTGTCGATCTCGTGCTCCGATTCGATTTCGACGGTGCCTGGCACCGGTCCGCGCGTGGCACCGGTCCGCGCGTTCGATTCGATACGCTGATTTCAGGGCGCCCATCTCCCCAAAGCACTCCCCGAGGTTGCCCCCTTAGACATTGTTGGGACCTCACGGGATGAGTTTGCCAGCACCTTGGTTCCCAACAATGTCAAAGACGGCACGCCCGATCAGCGCGCCCTTTCACGATCCGGGAGGGTGGGTGGGAACGTTTAACGTTTAACTTTCAACTTCAAGGCGCCCGGAGTGGCACGCCCGATCATGGCGCCCTCGCGCGCTCCGGGAGGGCGGGGGTTCTCGTATCTCGCATCCGGGCGGGCGAAAATCTGCAATCCAGGTGGGTGGTCGGGCTTGAACCCTGAATTCTAATCTCTGATCTCTCAACGCGGACGCGGGAGGGTGGAGGATCCGGCATCCGGCATCCGGCATCCGGCATCCGGCACCCAGGATCAACCGAGCGGGGGTGTCTCGACCACTTCCGACGTCCCTGCAAACCGAAGGTACAACGCCGGCAGCACCATGAGGGTCAGCATGGTCGAGGTCACCACCCCGGAGACGACAACGACGGCCAACGGACGCTGGACCTCGGAGCCGACCCCGCTGGCCCAAATCATGGGCAACAAACCCAAGGCGGTGGTGGCTGCAGTCATCAACACTGGTCTGAGCCGCAGTTCGGCGCCTTGGAGAACCGCCTCGCGACGATTCATCCCGGTGGTTTCGAGGTTGCGGAAGAACTCCACCATCACCAATCCGTTCAGAATCGCAATACCGAAGAGGGCAATAAAGCCAACCGACGCCGACACCGACAAGTACATTCCGGAAAATTTGAGTCCGATGACTCCACCCACCAGGGCCAAAGGTATATTGACCAGGATCAGAACGACCGGGCGGGTCTCGCGGAAGTTGAGATAGAGCAGAATGAAGATGAAGACCAGAGCTACCGGCACCATCATCTTCAAACGCGCCATGGCCCGCTGCTGCTGCTCGAACTGGCCTCCCCAAGTGATGAAATACCCCGTAGGCAGAGCCACGGCCTCCGAGATACGCCCTTGGGCCTCTTCGACGAGGCCGCCGATGTCGCGCCCGACCACGTTGAGTTCAACCACTACTCGGCGCTTGCCGTCCTCGCGGGAGATCTGGGCCGGACCTTCCACCAGGTCGATGTCCGCCACCTCACGGAGCAGGACCCGGTTGCCGGCCGGTGTGGCCAACGGCAGATCGCGGAGATTGTCCACGTTGGCGGTGTAGGCCTTCGGCAACCGCACGACCACGTCGGTTCGGCGGTCACCCTCCGGCACGGTGGTGACGACCTTCCCCCCAATGGCGGTTTCGATCACCGACCGCACCTGGGCAACACTCACGCCCATTCTGGCGAGGCGTCGCCGGTGCATGGTGATCTGCAGGTAGCCGAGGCCTTCCACCGCCTCCACCTTGACATCGGTGGTCCCTTCGATGGTGTGGAGCACCGCCGCGGCCTCGTCTCCCAACCGCGCCAGTTCGTGGAGATCCTCGCCGAAAATCTTGATGGCGATCTGGCTCTTGACGCCGGAGAGCAATTCATCAACCCGCATCTGGATCGGTTGGGTGTAACCAAACTCCACCCCTGGAATGTTCTCCATCCGCTGCCTGATGGCGTCCACCAGACCGGATTTGGATGATGCCGTTGTCCATTCCGAACGGGGCCTCAAAACCACGTAGACATCGCTCTCCCCAACTCCCATGGGATCGGACGAGATGTCCGAACGGCCCGTCCGACTCACCACGTGGACCACCTCGGGCAGTTCCATGATGGCCTGTTCGATCCTCTGAACCGTATCCAGGGATTGGTCGAGCGACACCGAGGGAATCTGGAATGGCTGAACCACGATCGAACCCTCGTCCATGGTGGGCAAGAACTCGGTACCGAGGGTCGGTACAAGGGCGAGGGCCACCACGAGGAGGGACAGGGCCACCCCAATCACTACCCAGAAGTGGTCCACCGCCCAACGCAGCTGGGGCCGGTAAACCCGCCGCACCAAATCGGCCGGGTGGAGGCTGCGGCGGGTAGGATCGGCAGCCGCCGGCGCCTTGAGCAGAAGCGACGCCAAGGTTGGGATCACGGTCATGGTGAGCAACAACGAGCACCCGAGAGCAATGCTGATGGTGAAGGCCAGCGGGGCGAACATCTTGCCTTCCATGCCCTGCAGCGAGGCGATGGGCAGGAAGACCACGATGATGACGGCGGTGCCGAACACGATGGGCCGAATCACCTCCACGGCTGCCCGGCCAACGGTGTCGCGTCGGTCCTCCCCTTCCCTGGTACCAAGAAGTCGAATGGCGTTTTCGACCAACACGATGGCGCCGTCGCCGAGCATCCCGATGGCAATCGCAAGCCCCGACAGAGTCATCAGATTCGACGACATGCCGAATAAACGCATCACCAGAAATGTCGCCAGCGCGGCCATGGGCAACTGAAGCGCCACGACCAAGGCCGATCGCAGATTGCCCATGAAGAACAGCAGCACGAGAGCCACCAGGATGGCGCCTTGGAGCAGAGCCTTCTGCACCGTACCCAGAGCGGTGCTCACCAGTTCGGAGCGGTCATAGAAGGGAACGAGTTCCACGTCCTCCGGCAGCGACTGCCGCGCGACCTCGATCTGCTGCTTGACGCCGGCGACCACGTCGCGACCGGACCCGCCGCGCAGCATCAGGACGATGCCGGCCACGGTCTCGCCCTTGCCGTCCCGGCTGATGGCCCCTTGACGGATCTCCGGCGCCAGCTCCACCACGGCGACCTGTGACAGGAGCACCGGTATTCCATCCCGGAAGGCGACAACTGTTTCCTCGAGATCCTCCGCCCCACGTACCCAACCGTCCCCACGCACCACGTACTGCTCGCCCCCGCGTTCCACAAAAGCTCCACCGGCCACTCCGTTGTTGGCCGCCACCGCCTCAGCAAGATCGTCCAGCGACAGCGCAAACCGGCGCAGGGCCACCGGCTCGGCCACAACGTGAAACTGCCGCACGTACCCACCAAAGCTGTCCACTCCGGCCACTCCAGGCACGGTCCGCAGGATGGGACGCAACACCCAGTCCTGGAGACTTCTCAGCTCCATCAGACCGCGGGACGCGCTCTCGAGGGTGTATTGGTAAACCTCACCGAGACCGGTTGAAATGGGACCCAGGGCGCTGCTGGTGCCCTCCGGGAGTTCTTCGCGAACCGTGAACACCCGCTCCATCACCAGCTGGCGAGCGAAGTAGACGTCGGTCCCGTCCTCGAATACCACAGTCACCATGGAGAGTCCGAACTTGGACAGCGATCGAACCTCGGTGGAGTACGGTAGTCCTGCGCAGGCCTGTTCGATCGGATAGGTGACAAGCTGCTCCACCTCCAGGGGGGACAACGTGGCCGCCTGGGAGATGATGGTGACCTGGACATTTGTCACATCGGGGAACGCATCGATGGGGAGACTTTTGAACGCGACCCATCCCGCTCCCATGAGGAGCACGGCAAGCAGGATCACCACCAAACGGTGGGCCAGCGAGGCCTCGACCAGCCGCCGCATCACTGATCCTCGCCCGCGCTCTTCATCAGGGCCGACTTGAGGAAGAACACTCCCTTGACGGCGACCTCTTCACCGGGGACGACACCGGATTTGACCTCGTAACGGCTACCGTTGGAAACCCCGAGTTCCACTACGCGCTTTTCAAAAACGCCCGCACCCACGGCGACAAAGACCGCGTCCTCACCTCCGACACCTATCACCGCCGACTCGGGCACCGCGGGGGCCAGACGCGCCGCACCTTGAGTCAACATCCCTTCTACGAAGGCACCGGGGAAAAGACCGCCGCCCTTCTCTACGATGCGGGCCCTGATCCGGACAGTTCTGGTGTCCGGATCGACCTGGGGAACCCGTGTGATCACCGTGGCCCGGCCGGAGTCCTCGGGTCGACCGACTGGTACAAAGTCCACCCCATCCCCCACCGAGACTTTCTCCGCCAGGGCCGGGGCAATCTGGAGCTCGAGCTCGACCCGCTCCGGGTCGCCGATGGTCACCACCGACGCGTACTCCTGGATCCACTCCTCGATCTGAACCCCAAGTTCGAGCACGATGCCGTCGGTGGGGGAAACGATGGGCAGGTGGGCGTCGGGCTTTCGCGATTCGAGCACCGCGTCGAGCGCCGACTCCGGCAGACCGTGGTCCACCAGCTCGTGATAGGTGGTGTCGAACTCCAGATGCGCTGCGAAGGCCTCCTGTTCCCGAACCTGGAGGTCGATACGACTGATGCCGTCCACGGAGAAGAGCTCACGACCGGCCTCGAGCCGGGTCTCGGCGAGCTTTGATCGTTGCGCCGCGCGGAGCAGCTCTCCCTGCATGGCCAACATCTCGTGGCTGTGAAGCGACGCAACCAACTGGCCCTTCCGTACCTGGTCGCCAGGAGCCACCTCCAGTCGTTCCACCCTGCCCGCCACCATGGTCTTCAGATTGACCGTAGATCCCGGTGTGCGAACAACCTGGCCGACAACCCGTTGCTGATCGCCAAAGCTGCGTTCGAGCACCGGGCGGGTCACGATACCGGCCCGCGAAAGTTGATCGGAATCCAACTCCACTCGTTCACCCGCCGTCGCCACCTGCGACATCGCCAATAACGCCACGATCACCCAGGTCTTCATCACTCCTCCTCCTCTGCGGTGGGCAACGGGAACACTGACTGGTCGGCCAGAATCGAGCCGAGCTCCAGTCTCGCCAATAGGAGATCTGTTCTGGCGACCACGGCTTCCAATCGAACCTCATCCAGCCTTTTCAGTCCGTCCAGGTACACGAGGTATGAGATCGCCCCCAACCGGAATTGCTGTGACAGCGAGTACTCGATTCTCGGGAGGTCGGCCAGTACGGTGCCGAGGGTGGAGAGCCTCCGCGCGGCAGCCTCGGCGTCGGCGCGAGCGGCCTTGGCCCGCCGCAACAGCTCGCGCCGAGTTCCTTCCACGCGCTCTGCGCTGGCCAAGGACTCTTCGCGCGCCGCCACCTTTGTCTGTTTCCCGGCCCGCCCAATGGGCAACGGCAGGGTGAACATGGCACCCCAGGCATGGTAGGACGGGAGACCGTCCACGCTGGGAAAGTGCTCCCAATCCATTCCCACCGTTGGTCGGCCGTAGGCCGTGCGGCTCAACAGCTCAGAGCGCGCCACCGCGGTGGCGGAGGCCGCTCGGGCCTGTCGAAGGGGTCCACCGTCGTCGACCGTCTGCCAGGTCAGCTCGTCCACCCCAGGGGTCTTCGTCTCTGCCACCAAGGACTCGAGGTCTCCCAACTTGGGCATCGCACAACCATCGCCGCACACCTCGAAGAGCGAATCTCCGGCATTCTCGTTGTACGCTTCGTCCGCCGCCATGAGCGACGACTCCCGCACATGCTCGAGGTCAAGCTGCATCACCTCGGTGCCGGCAACTTCGCCGAGCTGAAAACGCGCCTCGTGGAGGGACAAGGCTTCATCGATACGGGCCAACCGAACCCGTCGGACCTCGAGCCGTTCCATTGATGCGGCCCGCTCCACCCACCGCCATCCCGCCTCGCGGCCAACGTTGACATGCCTGGCAAAGCGGTCCGCGTCGAGACCTTCGGCTGCAGCCGCGGTGTATTCACGCACCGCGCTGGTCTGGCCGGGCAGGTTGAAGGGAAAGACCACCTGCAAGGTCTCCTGGGCATTCGGCGCCCGGTCGAGGGACGAGTCCCATCCTTCGGTATTGAACATGAAGAAGGGGCTGTGAGGGGCACCCTCGGCCTGAGCGGCCGCTTGCTTCGCCGCGGCGTCGTGCAGTTGGGCCCGCCCCTCCTTCCAATGTTCCATTGCGGCCTGGGTGGATGCCATGAGTCGTCCCCGAGCCGTCGTAGCCAACGCCGATTGAACGCCAGAATCCGATTGGGCCGATACCCCGTCAGGCCGAGGAGGTGGCGGCATCAATTCTGCAGCGGTGGCGGCTGTCGGGACGAATACCAAACCAAGCCCCGCGGCGACGATAGGTGGCCAAAATGCCTTCAAACTGACCTCCAAGCCCTCGGCTGAAGCACGCCGGATAGGCCCCAACGGATGCACCAGTCATTATCGTGTGGGAAGGGAGGATCCACAAGCTCAATCTCTCGTAAACTGTTGAGCCATTAAGCAATTCTCACATAGACGAATTGAGAAACATTGCCGGGAAACGGCTATCCCGCCAACCCGCTGAGCCTACCAGGGGATCCTGGTTCCGCGTTTTGTCCTCAGATAACGGTACCGTCCGGCACCACGCTGTTCTTGGGAATCACCACGATGCCGTCGCGGATGTACCAGTCGTCGCCGTCCGTTTCCTGAATGCCCGCCTCGTTGGCGATCCGCACCGACTTGCCGATGCGAGCGTTCTTGTCAATGATCGCGTTGGAGATCTCGCATCCCTCGCCGATGCCCACCGGAGGGGCGCCGGGCGCGTCGGGATAATAATTATCCACACCAAGAATCAACGTCCGCTTGATCTTGGAGTTCCGGATCTGGGCCCGCAACCCGATCACGGCATCCTCGATCTGAGAACTCACCACACGGCAGCCGTCTGCCAGCAGAACGCGGTTGAAGCAGCAGTCGGACAACCGCGCCCCCGGCAGATACCGCGGCCTTGTGTAGATGGGCCAGGCCCGGTCGTGGAAGGTGAACGGGGGGTCGTGTTTGACAAGATCCATGTGGGCGTCGAAGAAGGCCCGGATGGTCCCGATGTCGCGCCAATAGCCCTTGAAAAAATGCCCCTGCACCCTGCGACGGCCCACCTCCGACGGGATGATGTCTCGACCGAAGTCGATCAGGTCGCTGTCCAGACACTCGAGCAGGGCCTTTTTGTTGAAGAGGTAGATACCCATTGACGCCAGGTAGGGCAGGTCGGATCGTACTCCCTTGGCTTCGAGCAGCTCCGGAACGACCTCCATGCCCACCCGCGCCTCTTCGGTGGCCGGTTTCTCCCGAAACTCCACGATCCGGCCGTCTTCATCCACCCGGGCCGCGCCGAAGCCCCCAATCTCTTCTGCCGAACACGGCATCACACCCACCGTGATGTCGGCGCCATGGTCCACGTGGTCTTGCAGAAGCTGGCGGTAGTCCATCCGGTACATGTGATCGCCGGCCAGTATCAGCACGAACTCGCCCTGGAGCTCGCTGAAAACCCTGATGTTATGGCGCACAGCATCGGCGGTGCCCTGAAACCAGGTCTGAGCATCGGGGGTCTGTTGCGCCGCCAGGATCTGGACGTAACCTCTGGAAAAGGCGTCGAACCGATACGCCCGACCGATGTGACGGTGAAGGGACACCGAATTGAACTGAGTGAGGACGTACATCCGCTCCATCTGCGAGTTGATTGCGTTGGAAATCGGGATGTCGATCAGTCGGTATTTGCCGGCCACCGGCACAGCCGGCTTGCTGCGCCGCTGGGTCAACGGAAACAGCCTGGAGCCGCGACCCCCACCCAGAATCAGCACCGTCACCGAGCGTGCAAGATCTTCGGCCATGGTCATGTCCTCAGCTCCCTTCGGAGTCCGAAGTTTAACCCAACAATGTGAAATTGGAATGGGTGTCTCAGGGCTCGACAGCTTCACGGACGAAATCGGCGCTTCCCTCCGCGTACACCGACACGGTGACCACCTTGTCCACCCGAAGCACGAAGGCGCTGGGGTTTTTCAGGCCCCAATCGATATAGGGCACCTCGAATTCGGCTTCCGCCGAGAATCTGTCGTGCTCGATGCGCGCCTGGACAGGGATCCTCACGTCGTGCCGCGATCCGCCAAGTTCGATCGAGCCGACCAACGTGAGGGTTATTTCGCCGCCGCCCATGAGATCACCTTCGAGGCGCACCGGGCGAAACACAATCAGAGGGTAGTCATCGGAAAGCAGCACGGAGCGGTGCATCTTCTTGTCGCGAGACCGGTTGCCCGTTTGAGCGCTCGCCCCGTCCACAGAAATCTCGCCGGAAACCCGCCCGGTCTCGGTTTCGATGAAGACCTGCCCGTCGAGGATCGCGGCAGTGCCGTGCACATTGTGCAGGGTGGTTCCGACATCAAACGACACTTTGGACGACACCGGATCGACGGTGAGCACATATTCCACGGCGCCGCCGAGCGAAGCGAACAGGAGGAAGAACACGAGGACCGCGGTTCTGATGAGCATGATTTTTCCTTTCGCGACCTTGCGCACTGATTTCAGCAGGGGTTCGCCACGCAGCCTGACCACCGCAGCGTTTCACTCTTCCTGCGCCTGCACCAACGCCAGCGCGCTCGCAGCGGGACGACAGTTCGGATTCAAAAGGAGGGCCTCGCGACGATCCGCCGCAGCTCCGGAAACGTCGCCCATCTGTTGGCGAGCTTCGGCGCGCAGCAACAGCGCAGTTTCTAAATGCGGTTCAAGCTCGAGAGCACGGTCGAGAAGGCGGACGGCCTCGTTCAGGTCTCCTCCGTGCTCGGGTTCGGCGAAGAGGAAGGGCTTGGCCGAGGACACCCACGCCCGAGCATTTGATGGGTCGAGCTCGAGTGCCCTCTCCACCCCCGCCTTGAAAGACGCCTCGTACTTCTTGGCCCGAAAGTCGGAACGGATCTTGGTGGCGATGAGGTCGGCCCGAATCCGCTCACGCTCCGACGATTCCGGGAGGCCGCCCACCAGGTCCAACCCTTCATCGGCGATGGCGTCGATCCGGCTACCGAACTCGCGTCGCCGGTCGCCTTCCGATGGAGGCAGCTCCTCGAAACCGATGCGCAGCAGTTCCGCGACGAGCAGGGAGGCACGTAGGTGCAGAACCGTCAGCTCGGCCGAATCACCCACCATCTGGGCGTCCCGAATATCGGCCAAAGCCACGGTCGCTTCGGTCAGGTCATAGCTGCGGCCGGCGCGATCGAGGATCTCAGCCAAATCGGCGTCCCCAGCCAACCCCACGGCGACGGTCGGGCCCAGCAGAAGCAGAGCGCACAACGCCGTGAGTCTCACGAATCCTCCGCCACCACGAGCATGGCTGGAACGACGTACAGATCCGCCGCCAGGGCCACCAGCATCGCCGCCGCGGCAAGCAGGCCGAAATCCCGGATCGGCACGAAGGCCGAAAGACCCAGCGACAGGAAGCCGGCACAGGCGGTGGCCGTGGTCACCACCAACGCCACTCCCACCCGATTCAACGCCCCCCGCACCGCGGTCCATCCTGCCAGTCCTTTGTGGCGCTCGATCTGATAGGCGGACAACAGATGGACCGTGTTGTCCACCGCGATGCCAAGCGCAACGCTGGCCACCATCACGGTTGCCGCATCCAGCGGTATGCGCAAACCCGACATCAGACCGAAGACCGTTAGTACTGGCACGAGGTTGGGCACAATGGAAAGTACCATCAGCCGCCACGACCCCAATCCGACGGCGATGGCGAGAAAAACGACCACGAAGGCACCAAGGAGGCTCCTGACTTGGCTCGCCACCAAGTGCTGTTGCGCCTTCACCAGCCGCAGGACCATTCCCGTGACTCGGCCGTCGTAGCCGTCCGGGAGCTCGCCGAGCATGGACTCGGCGCTGTCCACCAGGTCGAGAAATCGTCCATCGTCCATGTCGTCGACCACTGCCGACAACCTGACGGTCCGACCGTCCCCAGCCGCAAACCGTTCCATGGCGCGCCGGCCGTCTGCATCCAGCGCCGCCATCAGACCATCGCCCTGGGCCCGCGAGTCCGGCAACCCATAGGCCGCCGGGTCGAAACCGGACTGCCAGTGGCTGGCCTTGCGGATCAGATCCAGGGGTGACACGACCACCGGAACTATGGGTGACGAATTCAGCTGCTCCTCCAACCGGTTCAGGCTGACAAGACACTGCGGATCCCACCAGACATCCGGAGTGGTCACCACAACCTCCATGGTGTAGGAGCCGGTCAATCGCTCGCCGACGTCGGAGTAAGCCTGCACGAGACCGCTGTTTCGTGGCAGAAAGCTCAGTGGATTGGACTCCACCGGCACCCACAGCAGACTGATCCCGGCGCAGAGGATGAACACCGCGGTCGCAGCGAGCACCAGCCGCGGACGTCCCATCTCGGCCTTTGACCACCAACCGGTGACCGCCGTTTTGCGGACCGGGACCCTCAGCCACGAGATCAGCGCAGGCCCCACCGTCAAGTTGACGCCCAGTGCGATCATGATGCCGATTGCGGCGAACACCCCGACCTCCCGCACCGGAACAACCGACGCCATCAACAGCGAGGCAAAGCCGAGTGCGGTGGTCACCGCGGCCAGGGTGCAGGGACGCCCCATCTCGGTCAACGCAACCATGATGGCGTCAGTCCCGCCCATGTGAAGCCGGTGTCGCTGATAGCTTTGCAGAATATGGATGCTATTCGCCAGCGCGAGCACCCAGAGCAGCGACGGCAACACCGAGGTGATCATTGACAGCGGGAACCCCGTCACCACCATCACGCCGAGGGTCAGCAGAACGCTCAGGCCGGCGCATACGGCCGCCACGACCATCCCCCTGAGCGATCGGATCATCCACCCCAGAATCGCCATAGAAAGGGCGAAGGCGATGGGAAAGGTCCGAAGCGCTTCCCGTCTGGAGACCTGGTCCAGGGTCGCGGCGAGGACCGGTGACCCCACCATTCTCACGGTCAGACCGGCGGCCTCCAAAGGCGCCGTCGCCCGCCGGACACCGTCCACAATCCTGCCTCTCGACGCCGGATCATCCGGGGGCTCCACTGCCACCAACAGGCCGGCCACGTTCCAGTCGTGCGACAGGAACAGCCCCTCATAGAACGGCGTCGAGGTGAATTCGTCCTCCAACTCCGTGGGATCTTCAGAGCCGAAGACGTCCCGATAGACCGTTGGAAGGCCGTCGACGGCGACCACGCCTTCCACCGCTTCCAACGCCCCGAGCACCGCCACCATGAGATCGAGTTGGTCGGCCTCGAAGAGCGGCCGGCCCCAAACCGCGACCAGGATGAACTCGTCGCTGCCGAAGGTCTCTCTGAACTCCCGGTAGATCCGGGTCTCTTCTCCGCGTGGGCCCATCCACCGTTCGAGGCGGTTGTCCACCCCAAGGTCCCGGAGAGCCACTGCCGACACCAAACCGAGCAAAATCAACCCTGCGGCGAAGAGCTTGCGGACTGTCATGCCGGTCACACGCCGTACCTGGCCAACTCGAGGGCCAGAGTCAGCACCCCGTTACGACCCACCAGCCCTGGCGAAACCGACCGCGAGGAGATCGCCAGAAAGCGTTCGAACAACGACGGGCTTCTGGCCAGCGCTGCCGTCACCCGCCGACGAATCGCGGGCCGCCCCGCGGCGGTGGTCAGCAGCCCCGTCAACACGGTGGGAATCCGGCGCAGTCGGCGTTGGATCGCTGGGTAATCTTCGAGACCTCCCGTGACCATGCAACCCACCGCGGAACGGGCCTCCTGAAAGGCCACTGAAAGACCTTCGCCGGTGATCGGATCCAATGATCCTGCCGCATCGCCGACCAGCACCAACCGCCCGTCGGTGGGATTCCCGCATTTCTGACCAAAGGGTCCGGCGCCCTTGTCCCGAGAGGCCACAGAAACACCCTCGAACCGTGCCCGAACCGTTGGGAAACCAGCCAGCACGTCGTCGAATCCGCCGCCGCGGGACCCGGTCAGCGCCGCGACGCCCACCAGATCGGCGGCCACGGGCGTCACATAGAGTTCACAACCATCGGCCCAGTGGACCTCCACCAGATCGGTCCACGGCGGCCGTGAATAGTGGCGCCGAACCCCGAAACGCAGGCGACGTACCGGCCAGCCATCGAGTCCGGCCATGGAACGCACGTTCGAACTTCGTCCGTCCGCAGCAACCACCCAGTGTCCGTCCACAGGGCCGTCGTCGGTTTCCACCCCGTTGGGACCCAGCCCCGTAACCGCCTCCCCCCACCGCAACTCAACTCCCAGACCCTCGGCCCGGGCTCTCAGGGCGTCGTGGAGCACCGTCCTCCGAACTCCGAGTCCGTGGCCTTCGGGAAACCGGGCCTCGGCACGGAGATCCCCGTCGATGTAGCGGATGCCGGAGAACGGGGCCGATCCATCCACCGGAATCTCCACCCCCATCGCTTCGAGCACTGCCACGCCGTCGGGCATGATGCCTTCACCACAAGCCCGATCCACCGGTGGTCGGCGCCGCTCCACGACCACGGCCTGCAAGCCCTCGAGCGCAGCCCAGATCGCGGTTGCCAGACCCGCAGGTCCTCCGCCCACCACGACCAGATCATTCGGCTCAGGACGAATGACGTTCATGCCACCGCAACCTCGCCATGGCCATCGTCGACCGGGCGGCCGCACCCATCACTCGCAGCGGAGTTACGGGCGCTGGAGAGTCCAGGGTGCCGTTCAAATACCGTATCAGCGCTTCGGCGCGGCGCAGTTTCCCGGATGATGTGCGCGGGAGGGTGCCCGGCGCCACCACTTCCACGTCGTCCGGCGAGATGCCGGTGGACCCGCGCACGGCGGCGGCTGATCGAGTCGCGAGATCCGGATACGACTGCAGGCCGACCTCGGAGCCGGCTTCCACCAGGAGCAACAGCCGTTCCCGGTCCTCGTCCTCGGGCAGCCACGAAACCGCCACGACCCGCCCCGCTCGCGCACCGTCCACCGAAGCCGCGGCTTCCTCAAGTTCCCGCGGATCGTGGTTCTGGCCACGGATGATCAGCACATCCTTCTCCCTGCCCACGAGGAAGAGCTGGCCGTCGTGGAAAAACCCGAGGTCTCCGGTGTCGAGCCAACCCTCGCGCAGCACCTGCCGGGTTGCCTGCGGTTGATCCAGATAACCCGTCATCAACGACGGTCCGGCAACCTCCACCCGACCGAGGTGTCCGCCGGCGACCTGGTCACCACATCCGTTGGTGATCCGCACCGAAAAGCCCTCTAGCGGCGTTCCCACCGACACGATCTCGAACCCGTCGTCAGACTCCACCGCCCGTCCCTCGCCGTGCAGCGGTTCGCGGTCGAACTGGCGACTGACAAATTCCTCTTCCAGAGCGCCAAAGGTCACCGCCAGTGCGGCTTCCGACAGACCGTAGACCGGCGTGATGGCACGACGTGAGAATCCAAACGCCTGGAACCGCTCGGCGAACTCTCGCATCACCCGGGGCACCACCGGCTCCGCGCCGCAGAGTGCGACCCTCCAGCACGACAGATCTACTTCATCAAGCTGTTCGTCCCGGATCTTGTCCACACACAACGCGTAGGCGAAGTTGGGCGCCACCGACAGGGTCGCCCGGTGACGGGAAATGGCGCGAAGCCACACCGCCGGGCGGGCAACGAACAGCTCGGGCGGGATCAGGGTCAGGGTTCCCGGGCGTTCCAATGCGGGCAGCACACATCCGATCAGACCCATATCGTGGTACAGCGGCAGCCAGCTCACGCCGCTGTCGATGCCATCGTCTGCCTCGGGCCAGAAACTGTTGATCCTCTCCACCTGCGCCAACAGCGCGTCGTGGCAGAGGGCCACCGGCTTGGGTTCCATGGTCGCGCCCGAAGAGAACTGGACCAGAGCAAGATCGCCGGGATCCACCGACACCGGGTCCGCGTGGCCGTGCGGCAGTTGGTCTAATCGTAGACACCCGAGTTCGGGGCGAGCGCGCAGAACCGCCGGTCCCAGCAGCCGTCCCACACGCGCGTCGGTGAGCACGAGCCTGGCGGAAACGGCTTCGAGCATGGCTGCCGTCCTTGCGCCGTACTCCTCGAGCCGGCCGAGCCGCACCGGTGGGTACAGCGGCACGGGAATGGCGCCGGCCATGATGACGCCGAAGAACGCGTCAAAAAAACCCGGACTCGTGGGTATCACCAGTGCCACCCGGTCTCGCGCACGCACCCCAAGCGCCTGGAGATTGCTGCAGGTTTGGAGCGATCCGGACACCAGATCCGGCCACGGGTGCCAGGTCTCCGCCTCTTCCTGGTCGATCAGCCTGATGCCCACGTCAGGGCACCGGAACGCCCGGTCGAGGAGATCGAGAATCGTACGACGCTCAACCATTCTGAAGGCTCCGTATCGCGTCCACCAGATCGCCAACAGTCACGATTCGGGCCTCGATCTCAGACGCGAGCCGGATCCTGAAGAGGTTTTCCACCTCCACCGCAAGCGTCAGCGCCTTGAGTGAGTCCAGTTCGAGGTCTTCCACCAACCGCATGGTGGGGTCGAGATCCCCCCGCCAGCCCACGTGCTCGCGCGCCAGTTCGCCCACACGGTCGAGGATTTCCCGGTCGGTCATCGCTGTTCCGGATCCATCTGGACATTCGATGGGCCGGGATCATGGAGTCTCTCCCGGCTGGCGAGCATCGCGTTTTCGGTCCGAATCCTCAGGTGCGCGACCCACCCGAAGGCAGCGCTGAAGACCACCGCTGTCACCCATGCGGTGTGGATCAGGGGCAAGGAGAGGATTTCCAGGGCAACACCGAAGTAGTTCGGATGGTGCAGCCACCGGAAGGGGCCAGTCGCCACCAGCGGATCTTCGGGCACATAGACGACTCTGGTACTCCATAGCTCACCGAGGGTTCGAATGGCCCAGTAGCGCAGCGCCATGCCGCAGACGAACACCAATGACATTGCGGCTCCGAGCCAGGGGATCCAGGGCCGATCTGCCACCCACACCTCGGCGACGCAACTGAGCAGAAAAAGGGCGTGGACACCCACCAGCCAGGGATAGACCGAGGCCCCTTCCTCCACAGCTCCCCGTGCCTTCAACATTTTGATGTTCCGGTTCGACAACCTCAGTTCCACCACCCGCAGCGCGGCAACGAAGCCAACGAGCAGCGAGTAGGCGACGCGGCTGTCCATCAGTTTGAATCCAAAAAGGTACCGCGCTCCCCCATCTCTCCCACTACCATCTGAGAAGCACAAGCTCAGAGCAGAATCCCGGCCCCATGGCCAGCATCATGCCCCAGCTTCCAGGAGGAGTCGATGGGTCGTCCAGTACCTCTTCGAGCACCAGCAGGACCGAAGTGGATGACAGATTCCCCACCTGTTTCAGAGTCTTCCACGACAGCTCGAGCGCGTCGTCCGACAGTTCGAGGGTGTCCTGCATCGCCTCCAACACTCTCGGCCCACCGGGATGGGAAATCCATCTGGAGATATCCGAACGACGCAGTCCGTGCTCGGCGAGGAAGCCGTCCACATCTCCCCGGAGGTGGGTCCGTACCACCTCGGGCACCTCCGCCGACAGCACGATTTGAAATCCCCGGTCGCTGATGTCCCAGCCCATCACCCGTTCGGAATCGGGGTAGAAAACCGATCTCGAGGCCACCAGGCGGGGACCGCGCGGCTCATGGGCGGAACTCACCAACACCGCAGCAGCCGCTCCGTCACCAAACAGACCCGACGCGATCAGATTCGGAATCGAGAGATCGCTGCGCTGCAGAGTCAGCGAGCACAGTTCCACCGACAGCAGCACCGCGACCCGGTCAGACGAACCAACCAACACATCGGCGGCCCTCGCAAGCCCGGCCGTGCCCGCGACGCAACCGAGGCCGAAGATGGGCACTCTCTTGACACGTGACGGCAGACCAAGACGGTTCATCAGCCGGGCATCGATGGACGGCGTGGCCACGCCAGTCACGGTCACAAAGACCAAAATGTCCACATCCGCTGGCTTCAATCCGGCCTTTTCGAGACCCGCTAAGACCGCCCTCTCCCCCACTTCCTGGGCGACTCGAATCCAGGCGTCGTTGGCCTGTCCCCAGGTTTCGAGCGCCTCGTACTCCTCCATGGGCAGCGCGAGGTGGCGTCCACCCACCATTACATTGTCATGCAGGGTTTCGAGACGATCGAGATTAAAAAGCCGGTCCGACCAGTGCCGCCGAAAAGCATCGAACAGCGTTTCCTGATCGTAGTAGTTGGCTGGCAGGGAAGACCCCACTGCCGCGATGTGGACCTGATTGTGTGTCATAACCCGTCACATTCCATACCCCGCCGAAAAATCCCTTCCCTGGGTGCCCATCAGCGTGTCGATCGTCGTTCGACGTACCGGGGCGTCAGGATCCCATGACCTCGGCTTCGAGGGCCGCCAGATCCGGCACCTCGGGGTTCGACGACGCGATGCCCTTCAGCCGTTGCAGGGCCTGGGCCGCATCGTCGTGGCGGTGGAGATCGAAGTGGAGCACCACCACCTGGTTGTACACCGCCTGCCAATGCCCGGGCTCTTCCTCGAGCGCTTGGCCGAGCAGATCGAGGCTCCGCTCCGGCTGCTGGAGGTTGCGGTAAACCACAGCCAGATCGGTGAGCACGTTGGCGTCGCCGCCGCCGGCCTCGATTCCTCGTTCGTACCAGAGCCTGGATTCGGTCCATCGACCCGCGTCGAAATAGAGGTTGCCGAGGGCCACCATGATTCGGGGGTCGCCCGGCGCCTGGGCGAGCGCGCCTTCGAGCTCGCCGGCCTGCTGCGCCAACCGAGCCGCCTCGGCACCGCCAACCCCCGGACCGGTCGCCTCGATTGGAGGATGCCCGTCGGGCAGCCCCTCTTGGGCCGCGCTCTGGGGCGCTGCAACGGCCCTGGCCGGGGGAACCGACTGCCGCTCAGCAAAGATGTATCCCATGACCAGCCCGATCATCAATCCAATTACCAACGTGAACCAGGGGTTCTTGTACACGCTCGATCCTCCCTGCGCACCGGGTGCGCGACCCGCAGATGATACCCGGTCTTCGTCCAACGTAGAAGACCTATGCCCGGGTCAATTCAATTGAGTGACGGTCACACCGATGACTCGTGACCTCGCGTTGCCAGCCTCCGCGCCGCCGCCAGACCAAAGAAGATGGTCAGCCCGTAGGCTGCCGCCGCACTCAGGTACGGCATGGCAGGACCGATGACGCCGTAGACCCACTCCGCCCAGAATGGTCCCACGATGCGGGCGAGACTCGACACCCCCTGGTAGACGCCCATCACGCCACCGGTCTCGCCGGCTGGAACCATCTTGGAAATGAGCGATGACAGCGAAGGAGCGGTGAGACCGTGCCCCACGGCCAGCAGCGCCAGGATGACCATCAACCTCCCCATGGAGTCCGCAAAAGGCAGGACGGCTCCGGCCGCTGCGGCGAGCAGCGCACCCCCGGCGATCAACT
The DNA here is from genome assembly GCA_963797055.1 of uncultured Holophagae bacterium. Taxonomy (GTDB): domain Bacteria; phylum Acidobacteriota; class Thermoanaerobaculia; order Thermoanaerobaculales; family Sulfomarinibacteraceae; genus FEB-10. The sequence continues at coordinate 507,675 of CAWCOD010000006.1, read as the reverse complement.
TCGCCTCACCGAAGCGCCGAACGAGACGGCCGATCAATCCACCCTGCACAACGGCCCCGAGCAGCCCGGCGTAGACGAAGAGCCACCCGATGGTGGACATATCCACATCGAATTTCAGCCGCACCAACTGGGCGAACGTCGTCTCGAAGTTGGAGAAGGCGAAGATCACCATGAAGATCATCACCAGGCAAGCGCCCACCAGGGGATAGCCGACCACCTGGGCCAGATTCTCGGGACTCAGCGGGTGGGGCCGGGATCTGGGGATGGACCGGTCGAGATTGGTTTCTGGCAGCACAAAGAAAACCAGCACGAGGGCAATCGCCGACGTGGTCGCGGCGGCCACTCCAGGCAACCAGCGGGCCACGCTCACCAGCAGCGCGGCCAACCCCGGGCCACAGATGAAGCCGAGGCCGAAGGCTGCGCCGATGAGCCCCATGCCCCGAGCCCGGTCTTTCTCGTCGGTGATATCGGCAATCACCGCCTGCGCGGTGGAGATATTTCCACCCGATATGCCGTCGATGATCCTTGATGCGAACAGCATCGCCAACGAACCGGCGAAGGCAAAGAGCAGATATCCGACCACCGAGCCGGCCAGAGAGATGAGCAGCACCGGTCTCCGGCCGTAGCGATCCGACAGCCGTCCAAGGATTGGCGCCGCCAGGAACTGCATGATCGAAAACGACGCCATGAGCAAACCGAACACCACCGGAGACGGACCGAAATCCTCCGCGTAAAGCGGCAGGAACGGGATCACGATGCCGAATCCCACCAGATCGATGAACACGATCAGGAAGACGATGCCAATTTTGGCTTTGTGCTCCTTCACCCTTCAGACTCCTCGACGCTCACGACGGCGGAGCGCGTGATGTTACACCACACGATCTTGCTGACAGACACCGGCCCGCGCATTCGGACCAATTCGTCGAACCGTGCGCGCCCATGTCCCCAAGGCGCTCCCCGTGGTTGCCAGGTAAAAGCACTGTGCGGCCCGGACGACTTTCAGTATTTCGTGGACTGTCGGCCGCACAAGGTCATACCTGGCACGCCCGATTATCGCGCCTCCACGGAAATCCCGCTCCCCTCGGGTGAGTGGGCGAAATCTGCAATTTGTAATCTGTAATCTGTCAATTCGTAATGGGTGGGTGGGCGGAAGTTACCGGCGCCAAAACTCCCGCGAGGTCATGGCGAGGAGAGTGAAGATCTCGAGCCGGCCGAAGATCATGATCACCGCCAGGGTGATCTTCACCAGCCCCGGGAAATGGGAGAAATTATCGTAAGCCCCCACATCGCCGAATCCCGGGCCCACGTTTCCGATGGCGGTCATCGCCGCCGAGATGGAGGTCACGATGTCGTAGCCGTGTGCCGCCACAACCGCCGATCCCGCCGCTGCAATCAAAATGTACGCGGTGAGAAAGCTCCAAATACCCGACAACACCGATTCGCTCACCACCTGGCCATTGTATTTGACCGGCCGAACGGCGTGGGGATGGATGAGGCGGTGAAGGGTAGTCCGGAGAGAGGTCACCGCGAGCAGCGCCCGCAGACTCTTGATGCCGCCGCCGGTGGATCCCGACATTCCACCAAGCACCATCAAAAACAGGAGCACGATCAACGCGAGGCTCGGCCAGACCTCGAAGTCCACTGTGGCGTACCCGGTGGTCGTCAATATCGACGCCGTTTGGAACGCCGCGGCACGAATGGTGTCCAGGATGTGGTCGCCGGCCGAGTAGGTGGCAACACTCAGCACCGTTACGGCCACCGCAACAACCCCAAGGAAGTAACGAAGCTCCACGTCCTTCCACACCTCCCGGGCGCGACCGGTGAGGAGGCGGTAATGGAGGACGAAGTTGATTCCGGCGAGCAGCATGAAGACCGTGATGATCCATTCGATGGCCGGCGACCCGAACTCACCAACCGAGGTGTTGCGGGTGGAGAAGCCGCCGGTTGGCAGAGTTGTCAAAGCGTGGCACAGCGCCTCGTACCAGGTCATACCGGCCACCTTCAACAGACCCAGCTCCATCGCCGTCAGCCCGACATAGATGCCCCACAGCGAACGGGCGGTGGCCGCGAGGCGAGGACGGACCTTGTCCACCACCGGGCCCGGCACCTCCGCCTTGAACAGCTGCATCCCGCCGATCCCCAGAAGGGGCAGGATCGCGATGGTGAACAGGATGATGCCCATTCCGCCCAACCATTGGGAAAGCGCCCGCCACAGCAGCAGGGCTCTCGGCACGACGCTGACGTCGCCGATGACGGTGGACCCCGTTGTGGTGAATCCGGAAATCGACTCAAAGAGCGCGTCCACGGGACCTAGGACACCGGTCATGAGATACGGCAAGGCGCCCACCAGCGACACCGCGAGCCACGATCCACCGACGATGAGAAAACCGTCGCGCGGTCGGATATTGGTGCTGGTGGGTCTGCTCAGGCTCACCACTGCTGCCCCAACCCCCGCGGCCACGACGAGACTCGCCATATAGGGCCACATGGGTTCGGAGAAAATGGCCGCGGTCAGCACCGGCGCGGCCAGAAAGACCGCGGTGAGGAGCAGCAGGCGCCCCAGCAGGTGAATGACGAGCCGGCGGTTCACCTCTAGCCGTCCAGAAACGCATCGAGCCGGGCGGAGTTCTCATTGGTGGTCACCAGCAACACCCGGTCGCCGGGCATGATCTGGTCCGAACCCACCGGCACTACGACCTCTGCTCCGCGCTGCAGGGCCGCCACCAGAACACCCCGGGGAAGCCCCAGCTCGACCAGAGGTGACCTCACCAATCGACTGTCGGTGGTGGCTTCGACCTCGATGGCCTCCACCTCGTCCTCCATGAGGGCCGCCACCGCGGTGACCCTGCCCTTGCGGGCGAATTGCAGCGCCAAACCCACGGACAGCAGCCGAGGAGAAATGATCGCGTCGATGTCGAGTTCCCCAATGAGCCCACCGAGCGCGGGGTTGTCCACCAGTGCGAAGGTGTGGGCGGCGCCCATCCTGCCGGCGAGCAGGCAAGCCACGACGTTTTCCTCGTGGTCATCGGTGCACGCCACAAAGCTCTCGACCCTGTCCGCTCCCTCCTCCAGCAGCATTTCGCGGTTGGTGGCGCTGCCGTGCACGACGATGGTCTTTTCGAGCACTGTGGCCGCATACTCGCAGGCCGCTCGATTGGCGTCGAGCAGGGTCACCGGTATCTTTCCCTTCTCGAGCCGCTGCGCGAGCATGATGCCGACCCTCGTCGCGCCCGCGATCATCACCCTGCGTTCCACGCCACGTCGCAGACCGAGCAGGACGAGCACGTTCTCGAGTTCGTCAGGGTCCATGGCAAAGTACACGAGATCATTGGCGAGAATCTCATCCTCGCCGTGGGGGACCCGCCATTCCCCGTCGCGACGGATCGCTACCACCAGCATGGGCGTGGCCGGGAAAAGCAGCTTGAGATGGGAGAGCATGAGACCCGCGAATTCGCTGCCCGGACGGATCACGAATCCGGCGACCAGCAGCCGGCCGCCGAAGAACGGCACCACGTCCACGGCACCAGGGACCGGCATCAGCGACAGGATGCGTTCCACCGCGGCCTCGTCCGGGTTGATCGACATGCGATCGCCGCCGGTTTCGGCGGCGATCAGCCGAAAACTCTCCTCGTGCCCCGGATCGCGCAGTCGAGCCACGACCTTGGGCACATCGAAAATGGACGCGCCCACCAGAGCGACAACCATGTTGGCCTCGTCTGAGTCGGTGGTTGCCAGCAGCAGCTCGCAGCCCTCGATCCCGGCCTCCAGGAGGACGGGCATGGTGGCGCCGTTGCCGCAGATCGTCTGAACATCGAATCGGTCGTCGATCTCGCGAACAAGCTCTCGATTCTGTTCGATCAGCACCACATCGTGGCCGTCCCCGGCGAGCTTTTCAGCCAACGACGAACCCACGAGCCCGCCCCCGACAACGATCACGTGCATGTGGCTCCTCCAGTGGGTCCAAGTATCGCACGCCCCCCGAGAGGGTTGCGGGTTGCGGATGATCCGAGCCCGAGCCCGAGCCCGTTACCGTTGCCGTGACCGGGTGACAGCAACCAGGAACAGCGGCGGCAGCCTTTAGCGACGGCGATCAGGGACAGTGACTGCAGCAGCCAGGGACAGGGACCGGAATCGGTGACAGCGGCGGGGACATGGGATTATCCCGGACACCGGTTGCTGTCCTTGCCCCGGCCTCTGCCGACTGCCGGTTGCCACCCTCGCATTCGGGTACCGCATGGCGGTGCCAGGCACCGTTGCAGATATTGCGATCTCGTGCCCCGATTCGATTTCGACGGTGCCTGGCACCGGCCCGGGGGTACGGAAAGATCCCCTTGATTTCAGCGCGCCCATCTCCCAACCGCGCTCCCCGAGGTTGCCCGGTATGACGTTGTGCGACTTCTTGGCCTGAGGATCATTCGTCGACATCGACCGCACAACGTCATACCCGGCACGCCCGCCTATGGCGCCCACGTCGCTCCGGGTGGGCGGGTGGCTTCGTTCTTCGTTCTTCGTTCTGTGCCCGTCCACGGGTGGGCGGGGGCTAACTCCTTATTGCCTACTCCCTACTCCCTGGGACGGGTGGGGGGTCAAGGAAGCGCGCCATCCTCGATCCACCGTCGGAAACGCTCCTGCTCGGCGGGCGGGAGGCGCTTGGCGCCCAGGAATGATCTGGGCATGCCCTCTCCTACCGCAGCCCTTTGATCCAGCTTGAGCCACAGGTATGACTTTTCGGGGTCACCGGGGGTCACCAACTTCAGCGTCGGGACCTGGGTCGACGCCCGGCCAACCAACTGGGCGTACCCTTCGCCTTGTTCAAAAACAAGGTTGGCCTTGGGCTCCCCGGTGGTGTGGCAGTCCAGGCATCGCTTGAGGACGAGGGGTTCGAGGTGCTCGCGGTATGAAACCGATGCACCATCGGGCAGTTCAGGCAGCGACGACCCACCGCAAGCCGCGGCAACCGAGAGCAATAGAATGAGCGCGAGCCGTTGCACCACCAGTCACCCCACGCGGTCGCCAACACTCATTCGCTGCGTCCTATTCCATTATTGGAAGGCGTATCCTGGGCCAAGGAGGTGCGTATGTCAGACGAGAACGGCCACCTGGAGGCCGAGGCCTTCCGTGAGCAAGGCCACCGGATCATCGACTGGGTGGCCGATTATCTCGCCGGCGACAGCCGCAGCTATCCCGTCCTATCGCGGGTTTCACCGGGCGACGTGGCGGCCAGCCTGCCCGATGACATGCCAGAGCAGGGCGAAGACTTGGACGTCATGTGGAAGGACTTTCAGGATGTGGTGCTGCCGGGCATCACCCACTGGAACCACCCCGGTTTTATGGCATATTTCGGCATCACCGGTTCCGGGCCCGGTATTTTGGGCGAGCTCGTGTCGGCGGCGCTGAATGTCAACGGCATGTTGTGGCGCACGTCGCCCTCGGCCACCGAACTCGAACTCACCACCCTTCAGTGGCTGCGCCGCGGGCTCGGCCTGCCCGAGGAATTCTTCGGGTTTCTCACCGACACCGCCTCCATCTCCTCGCTGCTGGCGCTGGCGGCCGCCCGCGACGCCGCCGGCATGGACATCCGGCAACGGGGCATGGCGGGCCGCGACGACCTGCCGCCGCTCCGCGTCTACACCTCCGATCAGAGCCACTCCTCCATCGCCAAGGACTGTCTCGCCCTTGGATTCGGTCTCGAGGGACTCCGGACGATCCCCCACGACAGCGAGTACCGGCTGGATGTGGCGGCCCTGCGTCAGGCCATTGAGGACGACCGGGCTCGGGGCGTCCGACCCCTGGCCGTGGTGGCGACTGTGGGCACCACCTCCACCACGTCGGTGGACCCGGTCGGCGCCGTTGCCGAGCTGTGTGAGGAACACGACCTCTGGCTCCACGTGGACGCCGCCTACGCCGGCTCGGCAGCCCTGTGCCCCGAGTACCGTTGGTGCCTCGATGGATGTTCGAAGGCCGACAGCTTCGTCTTCAACCCCCACAAGTGGCTCTTTGTCCCCATCGACTGCTCGGCCCTCTACACCCGTCACCCCGAGACCTTCCGGCGGACCTTCTCGCTGATTCCCGAGTACCTCACCACATCGGAGTCGGGATCCGTCGTTGACCTCATGGACTACGGCGTGCAGCTCGGCAGGAGATTCCGAGCCCTCAAACTGTGGTGGGTCCTGCGCGCCTTCGGTCTGGAGGGGATTCAGGAGAGGATCCGCCATCACATCGAGCTGGCCCAAGAATTCGCTCGCTGGATCGATGACCAGCCCGGTTTCGAGCGCATGGCGCCGGTGCCGTTCTCGGTGGTCTGCTTCCGCGCCCTCCCCATAGGCCTCGACGGGGAAGAGCTGGACGCATTCAACCTTCGGCTGGTGGAACGAGTGAACGCTTCCGGAGAGATCTTCTTGTCCCACACCAGGCTCGACGACGGCATCGCGCTGCGGATTGCAGTCGGGAACCTCGCAACGACTTCACACGATCTGAATCGCTGCAAGGAACTGCTCGTCGAATCGGCGGAGGAGGGGCTAGGGGCTGGGGGCAACCCAAATTCGAATTTCGAATTTCAATAATGCCCCGGCTTCAGCTCTCCTCCTGAGGGGCGAACAACCGCCGCGTCCAGACCATCAACAACACCGAACACGCCAACAGAGCCGCGCCGGTGGCCTGGTGAGCGGTGGTGATGGTCACCTCGAAGACCGTGGGATGACCCACCACCGCGCGCCCCTGGGTCACCGCAAGAGCTGCTATTCCCAAAGTGACCTGGACGGCCATCACCGCCATCACAAGCTGACCCAGCCGCTGGACCGGCCAGCTGCCGTGGTAGAGGCCCCACCCACGGGCCCCGGCGGCCACCACGACCATGGCCACCACCGCGGCCAGGGTGATGTGGATAACCAGTCCTTGGGCCACGTGACGCTGGACCGCACCGAATATCAGCTGCACCAGGAGGACGCCCACCAGACTCGCCTGAAGCGTGCGGTCGGCAGCAGCGGACAGCCTCGGCTCGGCACTCGGGGCCTCCCTCCACCAGCGACTGGTCACCGCAGCCAGCGCCACCATCAAGGCCAGGAAGAGCTGTCCGAAGACGCCGTGCACCACGGCCAGCGTGATGCTGGGAGCCATATCGTCGGCCGAAGTGGACAGGGTGAGGTTACCGGTAACCCTGAGGCCGCCGAGAAGACCCTGGATGATCACCGCGACCACAGCAACCGTCGCCAACCACTTGACCCAGGACCTGGAATCCACACGCCACAACCGTAATGCCAACGCGATGGTGGTGAGACCAACCAGAGCGCCGAAGAGACGGTGGGCGTGCTCGTAATAGATCCCTCCGGTCATTCGCGCCAGCGGATACAGAAACATGTTGCTGCCAAAGGTGTTCGGCCAGTCCACCACCGCCAGGCCGGCCTCGTGACTGGTCACCAGGCCACCGGCCACCACCAGAAGAAAGGTGGCGGCCACCGCCACCTTGGAGAGCAGGGCCGTCCAGTCCGGCGCTGCCGCCCCGTTGGAGGAGCCCGCCGAGCCGATGACGGCACCCAATGCGGCCAAAACCGCCAGCATGATCACCGAGGCCGCCAGCCACCACGCGGCCGATGCCCGCAATCCACCATCGGGCGAACTCAGCAGGCTGCCGAGGACCAACAAGTTCAGGACACCCACGATGCCGCCCACCGTCGCTCCACCGGACCAGCCGATGCCAGACCGCCTGCCGGCCCACAGTGCCCACCCGGCGACCCCTGCGAGCATGCCGATTCCGATCAGCCAACTCGGCGCCAAAACCGCGGGCAAACGGCCCACATAGGCGACCGCCCACATGGAAACCGTCGTCGCAAACGCAAGTGGAACCGCGAAACCATGAAGGGAGCCGTCGTCCCGTCCGGGTGCCATGGTCACCTCCCCGCGCAATAGCCTTCCGCCGCGAGCGGTTATACTGCGCGATGTCTCGGGCCATGATCGCAGATCGCACCCGAGAAGACGACATGATGAGCTTGATTCCTGACGATTCCGCCGCATCCGAAGCGAGGGTCACGAGCTGGCGTGAGCTGTGGGCCGCATATCTCGAGCTGGCCAAGGCACGGCTGGCCTCCATGGTCATCCTCACCGCCCTCGTGGGCTATGTGCTCGGTGCGCGCGGCGCCTTCGAACCTCTCGGGCTGATATACGCCGTGATCGGCACCGCGTTGTCGGCCTTCGGCGCCAACATTCTCAACCAGGTCCTCGAGGAGGATCGGGACCGGCGCATGGTCCGCACCCGCAACCGGCCCCTGCCCGCGGGACGGGTCAGCCGGTCCCTGGCCACAACCTGGGGGATTGCCTCGTCGGTGGCGGGCGTGGTCCTGCTGGCCGTCACCACGAATATGCTCACGGCGGGTCTGTCGCTCTTCACCATCGTCCTGTATGTGGCGGTCTACACGCCGCTGAAGACCCGCACCTCGCTGAACACCGTGGTGGGGGCGGTCTGCGGTGCCATCCCGCCCATGATGGGTTGGACCGCAGCCACGGGACGCCTCGACCTGGGCGCGTGGATCCTCGGCGGCATCCTCTTCATGTGGCAGGTGCCCCACTTCCTGGCGCTGGCCTGGATGTACCGCGAGGACTATGCCCGCGGGGGCTTCAAGATGCTGCCCGCGGTGGACCAGCCCGGTAACCTCACCGCCCGGCTTGCCTTCATCTACACGCTGTCGCTGCTTCCAATAACGGCCTCGTTGGCCTTGACCGGCGTTTCGGGCAGCGTTTTCCTTGTCACATCGCAGATTCTGGGTCTCGCGTTCGTGGCCCTCGGTTGGCGTTTTTTGCGGTTACGTGGAGAAACCGCGGCCCGCCGCCTGTTCTTCGCCAGCATCATCTATCTCCCCCTGCTGATGATTCTCATGGTGGCGGACATGGACGATCGGATCTCTCACCTGGGCCGCCAGTCCACCCGCTCGGCGGTCGAGGCCGGGGCACTTCCCGGAGACGACGAGCCGCCTCGGGGCTACGAGCTCTGACCGATGACCTCCCACGTTCCCACTCTGATCCGTAGCGGATGGTGGGTCGCGGTGGCCGGGATCCTCGTTGCCCTGGTGATCCTCATTCTCGCCTGGCAGGCACCCGCGGACCGCGGCCGTGGATTGATCGGTGACGGACGGGACCCGACGACCTACGGGTTCGACCTTTCCGAGACCACCCTCCCCCAGGACGCCGTGGTCGCATCCGGTATGCCCCGCGACGGCCTGATGGCGCTGGTGGAGCCCGAAATGCTCAATATCGCCACCGTGGAGGGGCTCAATCAGGAGGGCCGCGGCAAGTTCCTCCTGCCCACCGACCGGGTGGTCGGGTTGGAGGTCAACGGCGAGGCCCGCGCCTATCCGGTCCGCTTTATGCGGTGGCACGAGGTGGTCAACGACGTGGTCGGAGGCGTGCCGGTGCTCGTGACCTACAGTCCACTGTGCGACGCCGCCGTGGCCTCGGTTCGGAGAATCGACAACGAGATCCTGGAGTTCGGCCACTCCGGTCTGATCTTCAACTCCAACACGCTGCTCTACGATCGTGCACCCGACGCCTCCACCGACAGCTTGTGGTCGCAAATCGACGCACGGGCGGTGGTCGGCCCCGCGGCCGCCAACGGAGAATCGCTCGAGCTTCTCCCGGTGGCTCTGTGCACGTGGACTCAATGGCGCGACCGACATCCTGAGACCCTGATCCTGGCGCCGCCCATGGAGAATCACCGGCGAGTCTACAAACGCGATCCCTACCACTCCTACTTCGGCTCCGACGTGCTCCGGTTCCCGGTGGACCCCCTTCCGCCTGCCGAAGACCTCGCGCTCAAGGACCGGGTGCTGGTGCTGACCGTCGGCGAGAAGAACACGGTCTTCGCTTTGTCGGCCATCGCATCCGCGGTCGGTGCCGAGATCGGAAGCTGGACCACCACCGTGGAGGATCTGCCAATCACCATCGACTTCGACCTCGACCACGGCGCCGCGTTGTCGGGCTGGCCTGAATACACAGGGCACGACGTCGCCTCTCGCCAGATGTTCTGGTTCGCGTGGCACGCGCAGCATCCGGGCACCCCGGCGCAGGGACCCCTGCCGTAGGGTCCAAAGTCGAAAGTCAAAAGTCGAAGGCCCCCCCACCCATTCTGTGTGGAGGGCGTGGATGGTGTGGATGGTGTGGAGAATGTGGATCCCGAGCCCGAGCCCGTTACCGTTCAGGGTTCAGGGTTCAGTCCCACCCATCCTGTAAATAGCAAATAGTGATTGGTCAATGGCTGCGGAGGGCCATTGTGGAGCGGCCGTCTCGGCTGCGATTCGCGCCTCCATTGATCGCCAAAATGCAGGCCAGAGGCCTGCTCCACAATCGCTCATTTCGTCGGGTTCGATCTGCCGATTTCGGCGCGCCCATCTCCCCACAGCGCTACCCGAGGTTGCCCCCTTTAACAATGTTGGGACCCAAAGGGCTGAATGACTCAGTTGGCGAGCCCCAACATTGTTAAAGACGGCACGCCCGCCCATCGCGCCCACCTCGCTCCGGGTGGGTGGGTGGGAACGTTCAACGTTTGACGTGTAACCTTCAACTTCAAGGCGCCCGGAGTGGCACGCCCGCCAATCGCCCCCTCACGGTTCCGGGTGGGTGGGAGGGAACTTTTAACGTTTAACGTTCAACGTTCAACGTTCAACGAGTCACTCCGACGCCTTATGGAAAAGTGAGACTCCACGGGGAGGTGTCGCCCGACTCGAAGCCGCTTGCGAAAATATCAAGCGTGGGCAAGGAGCCGGCGCCCCGGAGAATGATGTCGTCCACGTGCCATCCGTCCTCGGTCAAGTAGTAATCGGTCTCCAGACGGAAGCGGAGTCTGGCCGCGGTCGCGCCGTCAAGCTGGGGCAGCTCCACGACGACCGCCTCCCACGTCGGGTGGTTGCCGGTGAAGCTGTCGATGGTGGTCCAGCTCGCGCCGTCGTCATCCGAAATCTCCACGTAGCCGTAGTCATACCCCTCCTCGATCTCGTAGGAGTGGCTGAACTCGAGCCTCACCCCGGTCAAGGCGGTCAAATCCAGGCCCACGGACGTGAGCGAGATGTTGCGGTCGTCGCCGTAGTCACCACCTGGGCTGTCGGTCCATGAGTGGGTGGGGCTGTTGGAGTCCTCGTCGGTGATGTTCCACGGAGGCTGAGCCGTCCAACCCAAATTGCCGCCCTCCACATCGTCCACCAGGATATCCCGGTAGGGCGTCAGCTGTATGTCCACGGTGGTCACTGCGCCGGAGACGGCGTCCACGTCCGCAACCGTGTTCGGCGCGAATCCTACGGCGCGTGCCATGACGTTGTAGGTACCGGGCGGCACCAGCAGATGGTAGCTGCCGTCCGCTGGATCGGCGGTGGTCACGAACGGGCCCGCCGACACATCCGCCGCCACGGGCGATCCATCGTCCGCATTGGTGATCTGACCCGCGAGCCGACCAGCCGTCGCCGGGTCAAGCACCCAGAGAAAGGCGGCGCTCACCGCACCCCAGTTTCCCGCCGCGTCCCGACCCCGCACGAAGACGGTGTGCCTGCCGACGGCATACCCGAGAGTATCGAGGACCGCGTCCACACCCTCCACGGCACTGTCGAAACCTCCGTCGGTGGCGACCATGACGACGGCCTGGGCGCCGTCCGCCCACGGGGGCACATCGAGATAGAACTCGGCCTCGGCAATATTCTGCGTCGGCTCACCGCTCCCGGGTTCGTACCGGGTGTCGTCGATGAGCGCCGCAACGTGGACGAGGCTTCCGGGTTCGACAACGCTGGGCAATGTAGTGACCGACGCTGCGTCCGGGCCCGCCGCCACGGTATAGGGCCGGCGCACCGCCTTGGCCGCGTACAGAAGGGTCTCCACATTGTCGGGGTAGATGGTGCTCTCGAATGGTCCACACTCCTGGAAAAACTCGGTGCCCAGCTCGAATGTGAAGGCGGGAACACCGAGCCGTCCATAGGCCCAGTCCTTGGTCGACCCGTCCACCGGGTAGTTGCCACCGGTCTGCGCTTCATATCCGGTGAAATACGCAAACTTTCGACCCAGGGTCAGCATCTGGCTGTCGTTGGGGGCCGGCGGCGGCTGGAAACCGAACGGTGTGAAGACGTCCTCTCCGTGACTGTGGACATCGATGAAGAGGCCCACGGTGTCGTTCGACGCGGGCGTCTCCAGGTCGTCAACCCGCTGATCCGGGATCACGCTCGCCACGTAGGCCTGCACGGCTTGAGTCTCGGGTTCGGAGGCCGGCGTCGGTCCTCTGAAGGTCTCGTCGCAGTCATAGGAGCTGGACCCGCCGTGACCGCCCCACTCGAAGTCGAAGTTCCGGTTCAGATCCGCGCCTCGGTATTCCGAGGTGGCGCCGCAGTAGTTCTCGTTGGTGTTCTTGCGCCACCAGAGACCGGCCTCTGCATGCTTTCTCCCGTCGGGATTGAAGATCAGGAGCAGGTGGACTTCATGGTGGTCGAGGATCCAGGTGATATCCGGGTCAATATCGTAATTGACGAGCAGGTGCTCGGCGAAACGGGTCACCGTCTCTGCGGTCACAAGCTCCCGGGCGTGAATGGTGCCCTCGACCCAGAGGACGGGCTTCTCACCTCCCACCGACGAGTTGGTCAGCACCAACACCATCAGGTCATATCCGGGATTTCCGCCGGGCCAGCTCTTTTCCCACGAGTCGCCGATGTCGATCCAGCTCGCCAGATCGGGATGACTGGCCGCCAGGGCGGCGCCGCTGGCCAGCGTCTCCTCCACGGTGCGGTAGCACGGGTAGCCCGGAATTCCCCGCTCCTGGCCCGGCAGCCACTCCAGCGGGGCGTTGATCTTGACCGTGTACTTGGGCTCGAGTTCCACGGTGAGTCCGAGCTCCAAGAGCCGCTGATACCCCGCCGGGTCTACGTCCGCGACGAGCCAACCCTGCGAGACGTCGACCTCCCACGGCTCCACCCATCGGGTGACGGCAGCCAGGGTGGCGGGGTCGTCGAACGCCGCCCGCACCACAAGCCGCTCGTATCCGGCGGCGAGCGCGTCATCCACGGTGGCAGGCAAGGGAGTGGCGCCCATGGTGATCGTCGAGTTCAAGCACATCATGACCACGACCAGCAGCAAGGGAACTCTGCAAGTTGTCATCTCAAAAAAACTCACTCCTCCCCCGCATGGTACCCGAGAATCAGACCCCGTTGACAAAGAGGACATCGGGGTCTTAATATCCGCGCGTGCTCAGTCGAAGTGCCGAATATGCAATCCGCGCCCTGTCCCTGCTCGCCGTCCGTGGCGAAGAGACATCGGTACAGAGCAGGGAGATCGCCGAGGTCCTCGGTCTGCCCCCGCAGTTTCTCACCAAGATCCTGCGCCGCCTGACCGCCACCGGACTGGTGGCGAGCCAGCGGGGCCGATCCGGAGGTTTCCGGCTCAGCCGGGCCCCCGAGTTCATCCCCCTGCTCGAGGTGGTGATGCCCTTCGAGGAGCCGCGGACCGACGACATCTGCCTGCTCGGCCAGGATTTCTGCGCCGACCACGAGGAGTGTCCCCTCCATTCACCGATGATGGAGATTCAGAACGCGTTCTACACGCTCCTCGAAAACACCATGTTGGCCGATGTGGCGCCTCGGGCGATTCGATTCTCCGGCTCCCAGGTGAGCCGTGAATCCAGGTCCGAATCAACCGGCACTCGACCTGTTACTGAACCTACTATCGGAGGCAGTTGATGAACGTCGAGATCCAACGCTTTTCCTACGACGACGCCATCGTCAGGAAGTTCACCCTGGTGACGGTGGTGTGGGGCATCGTCGGGACCCTGGCGGGCCTGTTGGTGGCCCTCCAGCTCGCCTCGCCGTGGTTCAATCTGGAGCTGCCCTGGACCAGCTTCGGCAGGCTCCGGCCGCTCCACACCAATGCGGTGATCTTCGCCTTCGCCGGAAACGCCATCTTTGCCGGGGTCTACTACTCAATGCAACGGCTGCTCAAGACGCCCATGTTCTCCAAAACGCTGTCGGCGATCCACTTCTGGGGCTGGCAGGCGATCATCGTGGCGGCGGCGGTGACCCTCCCCCTCGGTTTCACCCAGGGGAAGGAGTATGCCGAACTGGAATGGCCCATCGATATCGCGGTGGCATTGATCTGGGTGGTCTTCGCGATCAACGTCTTCGGCACCATCGCCAAGCGCCGCGAACGCCACCTCTACGTCTCCATCTGGTTTTATATCGCCACCATCATCACCATCGCCATGCTGCACATCTTCAACAGCCTGGTGATCCCGGCCGGTCTGTGGCGGAGCTACTCTCTGTACGCCGGGGTCCAGGACGCCTTCATGCAGTGGTGGTACGGCCACAACGCGGTGGGCTTCCTGCTGACGACACCTTTTTTGGGCATCATGTACTACTTCATGCCCAAGGCGGCCAACCGCCCGGTCTTCTCCTACCGTCTGTCGATCATCCACTTCTGGACCCTGGTCTTCCTCTACATCTGGGCCGGTCCCCACCACCTCCACTACACCGCCCTTCCGGCCTGGGCCTCGACCCTGGGGATGCTGTTCTCGGTGATGCTGTGGATGCCATCCTGGGGCGGCATGATCAACGGCCTGCTCACCCTTCGGGGCGCCTGGCACAAGGTGGCCGAGGATCCGGTGCTCAAGTTCTTCGTGGTCGCGGTGACCTTTTACGGGATGTCCACCTTCGAGGGGCCCTTACTCTCCGTACGTTCGGTCAACCTGCTGTCCCACTACACCGACTGGACCATCGCCCATGTCCATTCCGGCGCCCTCGGCTGGGTGGGCTTCCTCACCTTCGGCATGATCTACTGGCTCCTCCCCCGGCTCTTCCAGACCGAGCTCTGGTCCAAGAAACTTGCCGAGGCCCATTTCTGGATCGGAACCATCGGAATCCTGCTCTACATCGTCGCCATCTACGCGGCGGGACTCACCCAGGGCCTGATGTGGCTTGCCTTCGACGAGGACGGCTACCTCAAGTACGGCGATTTCATCGAAACAACCCTCCGCCTGATCCCCATGTACTGGGTGCGTGTGATCGGAGGGGTTGCCTACATCGCCGGCGTCCTGATGCTGGCGGTCAACATGTTTATGACATGGAAACGCCGACCGGCCACCTACGACGTGCCGGTCCACGAGGCGCCAGCTCTCAGCCGCGACTACACCCCCCACCCGGAACCCGCCTCGCCTCTGAGAACCTCCGGCGCCCACGTGGCCGACATGGGCTACAAGATGGAGCGGTTCTTCCGGACGCCGTGGCACCGGGCCTGGGAACGGCTGCCCGTGAAATTCACCGTGATGGTGACCGTGGCCGTGGTCTCGGCATCCCTGTTCGAGATCATCCCCACGTTTCTGATCAAATCCAACGTGCCGACGATCGCGACGGTCACGCCCTACACACCGCTGGAACTCGCCGGACGCGACATCTATCTGTCCGAGGGCTGCTACAACTGCCACTCGCAGATGATCCGGCCGATCCGAGCCGAGACCGAGCGCTACGGCGACTACTCCAAACCCGGCGAGTTCGTCTACGACCACCCCTTCCAGTGGGGATCGCGGCGAATCGGACCCGACCTCCAGCGGGTGGGCGGCAAGTACCCGAATCTCTGGCACGTACGCCACATGGACGACCCCAGGGCCATCACCCAGGGATCCATCATGCCCGCCTATCCATGGATGCTGACCACCGCGCTTGATTTCGACCAGATACCGCGGTCCATGCGAGCCCACCGGCAGCTGGGCGTGCCCTACAGCGAAGAGGAGATCGCCGCAGGGGTCACGTCGGCCAGAGAGCAGGCGGAATCGATTGCGCTCTCGGTCGTCGAACAGGGCGGCCCAGGCGGTCTCGCGGACAAACAGATCATGGCCGTGGTCGCCTATCTCCAGCGTCTCGGCACCGACATCACCAAACCGGAAATGCTCATCGAGGAAGCCGTCGAGGAGGAGGCTGAGGTTGATCAGATCATTGAGGAGATCGTCGAGGAGACCGACGCGGCACTCCTTGATGAGGCCGCCGTCCAGACGGCGGAAATACAATGAGCCTGTCGGATATCATGAGTGCGGCGGGCTTCAGTTCGTGGGCCGAGGTCGGCCTCGTCGTCAGCCTGCTCACCTTCACCGCCATCGTCGCCTATGTCTTCATCCGGCGGAAGTCCTCCTGGGAGCACCTCCGGAACCTGCCGCTGGAAGATGACGGGGCCGAAATCGACACGAACGGGAGACCGATCCCATGACCGATTCGACACACGCAATCGACACGACCAGCCACGACGAGAACCAACTGTTGGATCACTCGTACGACGGCATCCAGGAGTACGACAACCCGCTGCCGAGATGGTGGGTGCTGATGTTTTGGGCCTGTATCGTCGTGGCTCCCATCTACATTCTCTACTACCACCTCGGTCCGGGGCCGTTGGCCGTCGATCGTTACGACGCCGAGATGATCGCCTTTTTCGACAAACAGGCTGAGGAGTTGTTGGCGATGGGTGAGATCACCGAGTCGACTCTGGTCAATCTCACCGCCGACCCGAGCATGATGAACTCGGGCCAGAAGATATTCCAGTCCAAATGCGCCACCTGCCACGGGATGTTCGGCGAAGGCGGCATCGGACCAAACCTCACGGATCAATACTGGCTCCACGGCGGTCAGCTGATGGACGTCTACCGAACCGTGCGCGAAGGGGTCCCCACCAAGGGAATGGTGGCCTGGGAACGCCAGCTGCGGCCGGCCGAACTGATGGCGGTTTCCGCGTACGTGGGCAATCTCCTTGGGTCAGAACCTCCAAATCCCAAAGCGGCGCAGGGCGATGCCTTCGACCGCCTGCCACCGGCGGATCTGCCAACCGGTGACGAGGCCGCGGCGGCCGACGCCGGTGTCGAGGACGAACCGGCGACCTCCTGACGGAGCACAATGTCCGATCTCATCCAACGCACCCGAGGCCGAGGAGCAGGTTCTCTCCACCATGAACCGCGACGGCAGCCGTCGCCGGATCCGGCCCAAACTGGCCAAGGGACGCTACTACCGCCGCAGGTTCGTGGTGGCGTGGGGGCTGATCGCCACCTTCACCCTGATCCCGATCCTGCGGCTCAACGGCAAGCCCCTGATCCTCCTGGATGTGCCGCGGCGTGAATTCACCTTCTTTGGTTCGACGTTTCTGCCAACGGACACGTTCCTGCTGATGCTCCTGCTTTTCAGCATTTTCATCGGGATCTTCCTCATCACCGCGATCTGGGGTCGGGTGTGGTGCGGATGGGGCTGCCCGCAGACCGTGTACATGGAGTTCGTCTATCGACCCCTCGAGCTCCTCATCGAGGGCGGCCGCAGCGAACAGCTCAAGACCGATGTGTCCGGCTTCTCCGGCCGAAGGCTGATCAAGAACGTGGCCTTCTTCTTTGTCTCGGCATTCCTCGCCAACACATTCCTCGCCTACTTCGTGGGGTGGGACCGGCTTTTAGGGTGGATGACGAGCTCTCCCACCCAGCATCCGCTCGCCTTTGGTGTCATGTTCGCGACCACCATGCTCATGTTCGCCGACTTCGGCTGGTTCCGCGAACAGACCTGCATCCTCGTCTGCCCGTACGGCCGGTTCCAGTCAGTGCTGCTCGACCGGCAGTCGCTGATCGTGGGCTACGACCCCGCCCTCGGCGAGCCGCGTGAGAAATTCCGCAAGAACACGGAGCGGGATGCCGGCAACTGCATCGATTGTGGGCTCTGCGTCTCGGTGTGCCCCACCGGGATCGACATCCGCGATGGACTCCAGATGGAGTGCGTCGCCTGCACCCAATGCATCGATGCCTGTGATGGTGTCATGGACCGCGTCGGACTCCCGCGGGGCCTCCTGCGCTACACCTCTCAGAACGAGTTGGAGACCGGCCGCCGCCGCTTCATGCGACCGCGGGTGGTGGTCTATTCCGCCATTCTCGCGCTCATGTTCGGGGCCTTCGCCTTCTCGCTCAGCGGCAAGAGCACCGCCGACGTGACCCTGCTGCGGGGCCTTGGCGCGCCCTTCCAGGTACTGCCTTCCGGCGAAATATCCAACCAGATCCGGATCAAGATCGCCAACCGCAGCGACGGCGAACGCAGCTACAAATACGAACTGACGGAGCCGGAGGGCCTGACCATGGTCGCACCCGAGAATCCGCTGGTGGTCCCCCCGGGCGACACCCGGATGACCGCGGCCTTCCTCAACGCGGACCCGTCGGCCTTCGTCGACGGAGAGCTCGAGATCGTGCTCCGTGTCGCAGACGACGTCGAGTTTGAGAAGGACTTCAGCTACCGGCTGCTCGGACCGTCGGGAGGGCCCGCCCGATGAAGATACCGGCCCACATCCGCTGGCCCGCGGTCATCATCGGGGCGCTGGCATTGCACGTCGTCGTCTCGCTGGTGACCGTCTGGATCGCCACCTCGAACCCCTCGTATGCTGTGGAGGAAGATTACTATCAGAAAGCGCTCCACTGGGACGACAAACGAGCCCAGGACGGGCGCAACACAGTTCTCGGCTGGCAGATCGCATTTGACGTGAATCGCACCGAGGTCATCGGAGAACCGGCCACCCTCGAACTCGAGGTCACCGACGCCTCGGGGAGACCTCTCAGCCGCGCTACCGTCACGGTGGAGACCTTCCACAACACCCGTGCGGGCGAGATTCTCACCGCTCGGATGGTGACCGGCGACGACGGCAGGTGTTCCGCCCCTCTGCCGATAAAACGTACCGGAGTGTGGGAGTTCCGATTCATCGTCGATCATGGGACCGACCGATTCACCCACACCGAAATCCGATATCTCGCCTTGAACAGGGGTCCGGGAAATTGAAGATTGCACATTCCAGATTGCAGATTCCACCACCCACCCGACTCGCATGCGGAAAATCCGCTCGGGCTTTTCTTCAATCTGTAATCTGTAATCCGAAATCTGCAATCTGTACTTTCCGACCTGTGATTTCCGATCTGCCCACAACCCAGCAGGAATCATGATGGCTTTGTTGATGACCGTGCTCGCGGCGAGCTTGGTTGGCAGCCTCCACTGCGTGGGTATGTGCGGCCCGTTTGTGGGCTTTTACGCCGGAGCCGACAGTTCCGGCGGGGCGCGCCGGTTGCTCAGC
The DNA here is from genome assembly GCA_963797055.1 of uncultured Holophagae bacterium. Classification (GTDB taxonomy): domain Bacteria; phylum Acidobacteriota; class Thermoanaerobaculia; order Thermoanaerobaculales; family Sulfomarinibacteraceae; genus FEB-10. The sequence goes on along the minus strand of CAWCOD010000006.1, from coordinate 488,604 downwards.
CACGCCGTCTACAGCGGCGGCCGGCTGCTGTCCTATGTCCTGCTGGGCCTGGCGGCAGGCTCCATCGGTGCGGCCCTGGATTTGGCGGGCTCTTTAGCCGGGGTGCAACGCATCGCGGGAATCGCCGCCGGGATCGTGATGGTGGCCTGGGGTTTGCTGGCTCTGCTGCAGATCCGGGGCGTCACCATCTTCAAACACTCCGCGGCGCCGGGCCCCGTGGCGCGGATGGTCCGCCGGGGCTTTGGATTCGTCGGTGGCAAACCGCCGCTGGTGCGGGCGGGTTTGGTGGGGCTGCTCTCCGGTCTGCTGCCCTGCGGCTGGCTGTGGGCCTTTCTGGTCACCGCAGCGGGCACCGGATCGGCTCTCGGTGGCGCCGCCGTGATGACGGCGTTCTGGCTCGGCACCGTGCCCGCGTTGGTGGCGGTGGGTCTGGGCGCCCAGGTGATCAGCGGTCCGCTGCGACGTCACGTGCCCGCGGTGACCGCGATCCTGCTGGTGGCCCTCGGTCTGTACGCAATCATTGGCCGGCCCGCTTCGGTCGCGGCCGCAGTGGCCAAACACCAGCACGACGCGCAACAGGTCCCCGACCCCGACGCAGCCGCGTGTTGTAAGGATTAGCTATCCTCTTTACTCAATACAGGGGACGGCCGGTGGTCTTACCTTTTCCTTCTTCGCAACAACTTCCCGAGGCGTCCCCGGGCAACGAGACCCAATTCCGTCCTCCGTATTGAGCTGACCAACATGACGACGACTCCCATCGATTGTTCCCACTGCGGCCTGCCGGTGCCGGCCGGCCTGGTGGAACCCCAATCCGAACACCAGTTCTGCTGCTCGGGCTGCCGGCTGGCCTTCGACGTGATCCAGGGCTCGGGCCTCGACCAGTTCTATCGAATCAAGGAGCGGGTGGACGAACCCGGCCGGCCGGCGGCATCATCCGGCCGCCGTTACCAGGAATTCGACGACCCGAGTTTCATGTCACTGTACGGCCGGACCACATCGGAGGGACTGACGACCATCGAACTCTACCTCGAAGGGGTCCACTGCGCCGCGTGTGTGTGGCTGGTTGAAAAGACCCCGGTGGTGATCCCGGGAGTGGCCGAGTGCCGGCTCGACATCGGCCGGTCTCTCGCCACCGTGGTCTGGAATCCCGACACCACCAGATTGTCGGATGTGGCTCGGTTTCTCGACTCCATCGGTTACCCTTGCCACCCATTCCGTGGGGTCGAGGCCCGCGAGATCGAGCTCCGGGCCGATCGCTCCTTCCTTGTCCGGATCGCAGTCGCCGGCGCAGTGGCCGGCAACATCATGCTGTTGGCCTTCGCGCTGTACGGCGGTGCATTCCACGGCATCGAGGCCCGGTATGAACAGCTCTTCCGCTGGGTCAGTATGGTCCTCAGCCTCCCCTCGGTGCTGTGGTGCGCCAACGTCTTCTACCGCGGCGCCTGGGGCTCGCTCAAAACCCGCACCCTGCATATGGATGTGCCCATCTCAGTTGGAATCCTGGCCGGATTCGGCTGGGGAGCTTCAACACCATCCGCAGCCGGGGCGAAATCTATTTCGATTCGGTCACGGTGCTGATCTTCCTGTTGCTCGTCGGACGCTTCGTACAGCGACGCCAGCAGCGTTCCGCCGCCCGCGCCACCGAGCTGTTGTTCTCCCTTGCCCCAACCGTCGCGCGACTGGTTGTGGATGAAGAGGTCCGCGAGGTTCCCATCGAAGCCCTGGTCCCCGGTTCCATCGTGGAGCTGCGGGCCGGCGACACCGCCCCGGCCGACTGTGTCGTCGTGGACGGGGTCTCCACTCTCGACCGGTCGCTGCTCACCGGCGAGGCCAGACCGGTGGAAGCGATGCCTGGAGATCCTGTCCACGCCGGCACCGTCAATCTTTCCGGCCGGCTGCTGGTGGAAGTTCGGACCACCGGAGAAAACACTCGGGTGGGCCGTCTGATGCGGTTGGTGGAGGAGAACGCCCGACGCCGGGCCCCGGTGGTACGGCTCGCCGACCGCATCTCCGGTTGGTTTGTCCTCGCCGTGCTGAGCCTCGCCCTGGCAACCCTCCTCATCTGGCTCCGGCTCGATCCCGAACACGCGGTGGACCACGCCGTGGCCCTGCTCATCGTGAGCTGTCCATGCGCCCTCGGTCTGGCCACCCCGTTGGCGGTGGCCGCGGCTGTGGGTCGGGCTGCCAGGAAGGGGATCCTCATCAAGGGAGGCGACGCCCTGGAGGAACTGGCGCGCACAGGCCGCATGATCCTCGACAAGACCGGCACCATCACCGAGGGGCGGATGACGGTGGTGGCCTGGACCGGGGAGGAATGGGCCAGATCGTCCGCCGCGGAGATGGAGGCCCAGTCCTCTCACCCCATCGCCTTGGCTCTGTCCGACGGCGCGCACATGACGGCCCACCCAGTCGTGGATGTCGTGTCCCACCCCGGACGGGGTTTGACCGGCACCTGGAACACACGAGCGATGGTGGTGGGTTCGCCCGCGTTCGTGCGCAGATCAGGGCGCTGAACTCGACGAGCCATGGCAGATCCACATCGAACGGGCGGTGGAATCCGGCCTCACACCCGTGGTGGTGGCCGCCGACGGCAGGGTTGTGGCCATGGCAGCGCTCGGCGACCCGCTGCGAGATGATGCGGCCGAGTCGCTGAAGCGAATTCGCGAGATGGGTTGGTCGCTGGAGGTACTGTCCGGAGACCATCCGAAGACGGTGGCGACCGTGGCTGAGGGGCTCGGTCTCGAGGGGCGCGGAGGAGCCGACCCTGAACTCAAGGCCGATCTCGTGGCCGACGCCGCGGCTCGCGGTCGGGTGGTCATGGTGGGCGACGGCGTCAACGACGCGGCGGCGCTGGCCGCGGCGACAGTTGGCGTGGGTGTCCACGGCGGTGCCGAAGCCGCCCTGGCCGCGGCCGACGTCTACCTCGCAACACCCGGCCTGAGTCCGGTTGTGGAACTGCTGGAGGGTTCACGACGCACCCTGGGCGTGATCCGCCGCAACCTGGTCTTTTCGCTGGGCTACAACCTGGTGGCCGTGTCCCTGGCCATGGCCGGGCTCATGCATCCCCTCGTCGCCGCGATCCTGATGCCGCTCAGCTCGATCACCGTGGTCGTGTCTTCGTACCGAGCCAAGACATTCTGAATTCTCAATTCTCAATTTTGAATTTTCAATTTTGAATTTTGAATGACGACCCACCCGGTAGGCGATGAGGATCCACGGCGAGGTGGGGCCCCAAAGTTCAAAAACGCGGGCTTCGACAAATCTCTTGCCACGAGATACATTGTTTGCTAGCCCCATCACTGGGAAAGGAGTCGGCGATGCGACTCACGCGGACCTTGATCGTGTCTGTCGTTCTGGGAACCGTTTCGATGGCGAACGCAGCCGACCCGTGGTCGCCTCGAGTGCGTCCCCTCCCCGAGAAGCTCCGAGGCCACGATACTGCCGTTTCGCAGATGACCGAGGCCACAACCATGGCCGGCTCGTGTGAGGCCAGGTCCACCGGCGGACCCGACCCCTTCGGCTACAGCTTCATCGACTCAAACGAACCCGGCGGTCCGGTCTTCGACTGGGTGGAGCTGAGCGGTTCCGGCAACCAGCTTCTGCTGCAGACCGAAGGGTATGCCGGTCCGCTGCCCCTTGGCTTCGATTTCACCTTCTACGACCAAGTCAGCAGCGACTTCTTCGTCGACTCCAGCGGAGTTGTGTCGTTGACATATGAAGAGTTTCGCCGGTGGGAAGACTGCCCGTTGCCGGACCCGGATCCTCCCAACCGGATCATCGCCCTGATGTGGGACGTGCTGGACCCGGAGATCCACGGGGACCCGGTTTGGCACGACAGTTTTGCCGCCGGATCGTGCCCTTACGGCGACTACACCGGCGCCTGTCTCGTGGTCGAGTACGAGAACTACCATGACTATTACGACGTGATCGCCGGCACCTTCGAGCTGATCCTCCTCGATGACAACAGCTTCGTCATGCAGTTCCTCGACGCGGGCGACAAGGAAGGTCTCTCGTCCACAACCGGCATCGAGAGCGCCGGCGGGGTAGCAGGCTTGACCTACGCCTGCCACACGAGCGGTTCGTTGACCGACAGTCTCGCCATCCGATTCGAACGGTCGCCGCTACCCCCGGTGGCGCTGTCGGCGGAAGATCCCGCGCCAAACATCTGTCCCCGCACCGCCGCTATTCACGACCTCACACTGATCAATAACACCGGCTCCGCAACGTCCTTCGACATCCTGTACTCGGGCTTCGACTGGAACGTCAGCGGCGAGGCCACGATCGGACCGCTCGCTCAAGGAGGAGTGGCGCGATTTTCCGTTCACCACTGGCCGCCGGACGACGCCCTTCCCGGCGCCGCCGACAGCGGAACCGTCACCGCACTCGCTCAGCAGGGCCCCGAAGCCTCGAGCCTGGAACTCACGACAACTGTGGCACGCTACGTCGTGACCACGGGACCCAACGCCCCCTACCCCCGCATGGATCATGCCGTCGTCGCCCACTTTCATCACGGACCGACCAACCCGTTCATCGCCGCGATCGCCGGCTTCGACGGCAGCTATCCGCTCGACGCGCCCGCCAATCCGGTTGCCTGGTCCGGTCTCCCGGAGATCGGAACGGTCTCGCCCGAGGCAACGGTCAACGACTACCGGATTCACACCGGATATTGGTATGTCCGGGACAGCGACCTCGTTCCAATCCCGTTTCCGGGCGATATGGCCTACGGCATCGACGTGTCGGGCGAGGCCGTGGCCGTGGCATTCCCAGACGCGACAGGGCTGGCGGACCTGCTCCTCCACATCTTCAAATTCGATGGTTCGTCCTCGTACTGGACGCGGGCCCCACTCCCCGATGGCTTTCCTCCCAACGGAATCTGGGCCCATGACATCGCTTGCGATGACGCCTCGAACACCTGTTACATCACCGGCGGCGCTTCGGCGCCCGGAGGCGGCGACCTCACGATTCTCTACGCGTATGACGTCGGCGGCAACACCGTCACGCCCCTGCCGCCATTCACATCTCCACGTGCCCACCACGCCTCGTTCCTGCTCGGCGGCCTGCTCTGCATCGCCGGCGGCATCGACGTCAACGACACCGCTCTCGATTCCACTCAGTGCTACGACATCGCTGCCGCATCGTGGCGGCCGGAGAACACCGACCTCGGACCCCTGCCGGGCACGCTCTGGGGCATGGCGGACGCCACCATGGACATCGACGGGGCCCCGCGTCCGGTGATGGCGGCCGGGATCTACAACGACGGTCCGCCCGGAACTCACCTGCTGTGGCACGACGGCGCCGCGTGGCGGTATGACTCCCCATTTGTAACCGGCGCCTATCGCGCCGAGGCCGATGTCTTTGACGACGAGATGTTCCTTGTCGGCGGCTCCACCGGTGGCATGACGCCGACCAACGCCCTGCAGACCCTGCACTGGTGTCCGGCGGAGATTCCGACCTACGCCGACTGCGAGGGCGCCATTGATCTCACCTACCTCGATTGCGTGACCGTGTCCAACGAGTTGGCGGGCGATTCGGGTCCACCGCCGCCCTCCTGCGCCGACTACCGTGGCGGCGACGTCTGGGCTCGGCTCACGCTGTTCGTCGGCGAGGAGATCTGGGTCAACACCGAGCAGGTTTACAACCCGCCGCCGGTCTCGGACACCGGCATGTCGGTCTATGCCGAGTGCCCCCACCAGATCGAACTCCAGTGCAACGACGACATTTGGCCCGGCACAGGGTTTTCGCAGGTGGGCCCGCTCACCGGCCCCGGAACCTACTGGGTCCGGGTGTGGGAAAAGGGCAACGACACCTTTGGTGAGGTCAAGATCTGCGCCGACCGGCTCATCCCGGTAGAGTTGCTCGGATTCGAGGTCGAATGAGGAGGGGAAGTCTGAGTTCTCAATTTTGAATTTTCAATTGCCCTTACTCACCCGGGGGGCGCTTGGCTCCCGCTTGGGATGGGACTTTCAACCTTTGACCTTTGACCATTGACCATTGACCATTGACCTTCGACGTTACAACCTCCCGGGCGGGAGGGTGGGAATTAATAATTTAGAATTGAGAATTAAGAACTATTGAACATGAGTGTTGTTTACATCGCCCTCCCCGCCGTCCTCCTGCTCGCCCTTGCCGGCGTGATCGCCTTTGTGTGGGCGGTGCGTTCGGGACAGATGGATGATCTCGAAACGCCCGGCCACCGCATGCTGGCCGACGACGAGGAGCCGCCGCACCCGGCCACCAAGTCACTAGCACAATAGCGAATAGTGCATCGACGCGATCCGCCCGGGTGGAACCACCTTTTCAAGCATCCCTGATGATGGGTCGTCAACAATGCACGATTTTACCTATTCACTGTTTGGAAACTTCGAGACGGTTTTCGACATATCACTTAGTGACGAGGGAACGCCTTATGAGGAATGACAGCCTTGACCCCGGAGTACGAGGAGCGGGAATCGCCGCCTCGAACTTGGCTGTGTTTCCTTCAACCCTCGACCAGCGGACCATCGCACCGCTGACAACGAGCCCGGCCCCGGGCTCGCCCCTCTACAGCTCCTCTATCGGGTCGGAACGGCGTCCGGGGCGTCGTTCCGGCCTCCTTTCCCCCTCCCGCCCAGTTGTACGTTAAACGTTGAACGTGAAACGTTGAACGCGCGACGTGTAACGCTTCCTCAGACTATCAACATGGCGTCGCCGTAGGAGTAGAAGCGATAGCCCTCGCGCACGGCCTCGGCGTATGCGGTGAGGACCCGGTCGCGACCCGCGAGAGCGGACACCAGCATGAGCAGGGTCGAGCGGGGCAGGTGGAAGTTGGTGAGCATGGCGCCGACGCCGCCGAAGACGAATCCCGGCGTGATGAAAATGTCGGTCCACAGCTCCCCGGCCTGCACCCTGCCGCTCCCGGCGGCCAGGGCACCTTCCACCGCCCGCACCGTGGTCGTACCGACACACACCAGACGACGGCCCTCGGTCAAGGTCTTGTTCACCGCTGCTGCCGAGCTTTTTGAAAAACGACACCACTCGCGGTGCATGCGGTGCTCCGCCACCTCCTCCACCGCCACCGGCCGAAAGGTCCCGAGACCCACGTGCAGGGTCAGGTGGGTGATCTCGGCCCCTGAGTCTTCCACCTCGGCCAGCAGGGAGTCGTCGAAGTGGAGCCCGGCGGTGGGTGCGGCCACCGCACCGGGATTGCAGGCGTAGACTGTCTGGTAGCGGTCTCGATCCTCGGGTGCGGGTCCCGACGGCCTCTGAATATACGGTGGGAGCGGTGTCTCCCCCACTACTTCCATGCGTTCTGAGTCGAGGACCGGATCGAAGTCCACAACCCACCGCCCATCCTCCAGTCGTTCCTCTGGGATGACGTGACCGCCATCCTCGAGCACCAGCCGCTCACCGGTCCGGGCCCGGGCCGACGGACGAACCAGGGCCTCCCATCGCCCACCGTCACGGCGGTGAAGCAGCAGCAGCTCGAAACGTCTGCCCGTGGGCCGGCGGGCGAATATTCGGGCCGGGATCACCTTTGTATCATTCAGCAGGACGGTGTCGCCGGGACCGAGGTATCGCGGAAAATCGCTCACCCACCGGTGCTCGATCTCACCGGTGGCCCGGTGGAACACCAGCATGCGCGAGGTTCCTCGGGGCGCGGCCTGCTGGGCGATGAGTTCCGGCGGAAGATCGTAGTCGAAGTCGGAGGTACGCACGGGCGTAGATTACAGGGGATAGGGACTAGGGGCTAGGGGCGGGTCCCACCCACCCGCCCAATTCGAAATTCGAACCGCGCATCCGCGAGGCGCGATGGGCGGGCGTGCCACTCCGGCCCTTGAAGTTGAAAGTTGAAAGTTAAACGTTGAACGTTTCCACCCGCCCTCCCGGACGAAGCCAGGGGCGATGAGCGGGGCGCCCAGATCCGGATGGTCGGGAGCTGCCGATCCCTGCCCCTTGTTCCGTTCCCCGGCGGGTGAGAATTCTTCGTTCGTTATTCGTTCTTCGATCGAGCAGAGAACGAAGATGAGGCTGCCCTGGCTAGCCCTCGAGCCCTTGATCTCTGGATTCACGGTACCGAGGCGCTCAAGGCGGCGACGAAAAACGGGCGACAGGGGCAAAGACATCACTTCTTCCATTTCGCCGGGGGTCAATTCTCTGGTCGCCATCAAGGTGGACAGCGCCCACATCCTCTGCGCCCGATCTTCCAGCGAGGCCGCGAGCGACATGGCGGCCTCGAACGATCTCGGAACACCCGCACGAAACAGGGCTTCCACCGCTCGACGGCGGGCCCAACCATCGGCGAAGAGATCGAGGATCGACACCAGGGAGTTAGGATCTGCATCGACCAGATCGTTCGCCATCCCCGCCAGTTCTCTCAGCCGGCGGGTCACCGACGGACACCCCTCTAACTGCCGAATCAGTCCCTCCACATCGGCGGTTCGGGGAGCGGGTCGGACCCTCTCCGGAGGCAGTGATCGCGGTGCCGCCCGCGGCGCGACGGACGGGGTCCCCGACGGGGCCGACCGCTCCTCGAGTCGGCTGAACCGGCTCCTTGCTGTTGGGCTCTCGGGCCCTCCGTCTCTGTTTCCGAATCGCCCCCGACCACTTCAACCACTTCGTCGTCGAGCTCGAGCCCGCGGAGATCTCCGGAGTCGTCTGTTCCTTGGGCGTTTTCGAGAACCTCTTTCAGATCGAGGTCGACAACAAAATCATCTATCGGGGCCGTGACCTCAGGTTCCGTTTCGGCGGTCTTTTCCAAGACATCCTCGACCGACGCCTGGTCGACGACGTCCGGGCCCTCCGGCGCTTCTTCCCACGACTCCAAATCGGCCACCCAGTGTTTCGCGGCGTTCAAGAAGCGCTCTCCCAAGGACCGCCGGCCTTCCGGATCGGTGAGGCTCTGCACCATGGTAACGATCTGTTCCGGCCCGGCGTCCTCGGCCCGTTCGAGCAACTCGAGGATCGCGGCAGGCGATGTCCCGCCGCGCCGCGATAACTGTTCCACAAGGCTCTCGGCGCCGTCAAAACCCAGCTCATGGGCCACAGCGATGCGGTCGGCCGGACTCAGGTCCCGCAACGTCCGCCAACCACGCGCCAGCAGGCGGATCCTCTCGCGGCGGCTTGCCGTACCGCGGAGCTGGGCGATGAGCCACACGAGTTCTTCGGGTACGGACACCGACCGGTCCTAGGAGCCGAAGGGCTCGTCGTCACTGATCTCAGGATCGGTGGTTTCGGAATCCGCTTTCTGACCGAGATTGCCGGCCACCGCCCCCGGCAACTTGGAGATGTCCTGCAGGAAGGACGACAGGTTGACGCCGGCGAGTTGCTGCATGATCGGGTTGAGCTGGCTCAGCACCTGGACCACGTCCTCGGAGAGTTTCGCCGTGCCGGTTCCGCTGCCCTCGCCGCCGCCCTGGCTGATGATAGTGGCCGAACCGGCGCGCGCCAACGGTTCCGAGATCGCCGCTGCGATCTCCGGCAGCACTTTGAGCGCCTCGATCGAAAGACCCGCCTCGTTGTAAAGTTTGAGGGCTTCCGCCAGCTTCCGGCGGGCCGCGGCTTCGGCCTCGCCTTTGGCAAGGATCGCTTCGGCCTCGGCAAGACCGATGTCCCGGCGTTTCACCGACTCGGCTTCGGCGTGGGCCAGGCCTTCCGCCTTGATGGCCGCTGCCGCTTCCTCTCGCCGCTTGCGATCCGCCGCCGCCTGGCGTTCGACCAGATACTGGTTGGCGTCGGCCGACCGCTCGGTCTCGTATTTCTCGGCATCGGCTTTTTCGCGAACGATGGCGTTGAGCTCCAGCTTCTGGCGATCAACCTCTTGCTCGGCGATGCGGATGTCTTGGACCTTGAGCTCCATTTCGCCGGCCTTGACCGCCTGGGCGTTGGCCACGTCCACCTCCTTGCGGATCGAAGCCTTTTTCATGCTGAGTGCCTTCTCGGCGTCGGCGATCTCGGTGTCCACGGCGAACTTCTTCTGTTCCTTGTTCTGTCGCGCCGCCTCCTCCTCGATCTTGGCGTCCCGATCAGCCTCGGCGGTGGCCACCCGAGCGTTCTTGAGCGCCTCCTGGATCTTGGGTTGACCGAGAGCGTTGAGATAGCCCTCGTCGTCCTGGATCTCCCGGAACACGAAGGACCGGAACTCGAAACCCATACCCACGAGATCCGTGTGGGCCTCGTCGCGGACGCTGTCCTGGAACCTCTTCTGATCCCGATAGAGCTCCTCCAGGGTGAGGGTGCCGATGATGCCTCGTAGGTGGCCGGCCACCGTCTCCTTGATGGTGCTCTGCACGACGTCCGGCGGTACGCCGAGGAAGCCCTCGGCCGCGCGGCGAATGTGCTCGATATCGCCCGAGACCTTGACCTGGGCCACCGCCTTCACGTTGATGGGGATTCCTCGGATCGTGTAGACGTGAAGAAGGTCGATATCGAGGGTCATCATCCTCAACGACAGCTTCTCGTACTGTTCCCAGGCCGGCCAGACAAAGGTGCCGCCGCCGCGTACGATGCGAAATCCCTCGATCTCTCCCTTGTCCCCGCGCACCTTTCTGCCGAAAAGTTTCTTGCGGCCGTAGACGATCAGCGCTTCGTCCGGTCCCGCCTTCTTGTAGCGCGAACGGATCAGGACGTAGGTGAAGAGCAGGACGACGCAAATGATGACGAATACCGTGAGCAGCGTTATGGGGTTCATCGTCGACCTCCCTGTATACCGATTCGAGTTCGGGCCCAGAGTAATCTCGTGCCGCGACCGGCGCAAGCTCGTCGCGGACCTTTGGAACCTGGTACGCACGAACGCCATGGGTGATTCCATGCATTCCTCTGCCCATGGCCTACCGCAGAACAAAGATCGAAGAACCCCTCCCACCCTGAAGCCGGATGCCAGATGCCAGACCCTTCGACCTGCCCGGGTGCAACGAACGCCGAGGAAGTCATGGAACACCGTCTTCGTTCTTTATTTTTCGTTCTTCAATCAACAATGCAGCGGAGATCGCCACTCGCTTGTGGTCATGAGTCGCCGCGGCCGCAGGCCGCGAGGAACTCTAAACGCTCTGATTCACATCCGCCGGCCCAGGTCCGGCCGGAACGCACCTGTGATGTGTCTGATGCGCCAGAAGGGTGGCCGCCGAAGACGTTCGATGGCCACCACATCGAATCGGCACGGTCGATTCCACAGTCCGTAACGGCCGAGGTACGACGATGCCGTCCGGATTACGGATTCGGTCTTGGATGAACCGACGGCACCGAGAGCGCCGCCGAAAAGCACGCTTGAGCGCGTCTTGACCTCCACGAAGATGACCTCCCGCCGACGTTCGAGCACGAGATCGAGTTCCCCCGAAGGACCCCTCCAGTTTCGGTGCAGCAGGCGGTAGCCCTTGAGCCGCAGCAACAACAGCGCGGTCCACTCGCCTCCCCTTCCCAGAACCCTGGCCGCTCTTACTTTGGGATCACCTTGTTGAACCACTTTACGCGCTCGATTTCGAAAGGGGCGTCGGGCGAACCGAAGAAGGCCCGGTGGCCCGATCGGTCGGTTGCTTCGATGTAGTACAGAACGCTGTGATTGCCGTGCACGTCGGGACCAATCTCAAGGGGGAACAGGTCGTTGCCGGAACCCTGCAGCACGATTTCCCGGTAGCCTTCGGATTGGTCGCCCGCGACCCAGGCCACCACCCGTTCCACGCGGTAGTCGTCGGTCACCACCACCGGTACGATCACGGTCTCGTTCTTCTTGAATTTTGCTTCGAATGAACCGTCCACCGAGATTGCAGGACCCGCTGCGTCCTCCGCGGCGAGCTGTTTTGTCAACTCGCGCTGCAATGCGGCGACTCGAAGCTGGTCGGCACCCTTGGCACGAGCCGTGTCGAGCAGGCCGATCCCCATCTCGTAATCGCCCCGCTCACCCGCGCCGCGCGCCTCCGCGAGCAGATGTTCGAGCTCGCGGTCGGTTCGCATCTCGGTTTCGCACCAGTTGATCCGCGCTGCGACGCCGGGCCGATCCGGCCACCTCGATTGGAGACCGCGCAGCACCTCCACCGCAGCCTCGAGGTCCTGGTTCGAAATGGCGGTCTCCGCCCGTGCTTCGAGCGCGACCGCAGCGTCCTCTCGCACTGCATAGGAACGACTGTAGTCAGGGAGCATCGCAATCATCTCTTTCGAGCGATCCATCACCGCATAGAGGTCGCCCGACTTTTCGGCGTCGGCCAGTCTCTTGTGGGCGGAGAGGGCTGCCCGGCCACGTCTCAGCCTGTCGTCGAGATCGGCGGTCGCCGCGCGCTCGTCGGACGGAATCCGGGACACGCCAGCAACTCCACGCCGGATCATTCTGACGCTGCCCAGCTCGAGACCGCGTGTGAGATCGCTGATTGCGCGATCCTGTTGTTCCCCTTCGACCGAGTCTTGGAGACCCTCGAAGAGTTCCAGTTCCTCCGAGTTGAACTGCGCCACGAGGTCGTCGGAGAACTCGGCCAGCAATCTGCGGGCAGCTTCAACGTCCCCACTCAACATGAGCTGCTCAGCCTGCTCCAAGAATGGATTGATGGCCGGGGCCATGTCCGCCACCACCACCGGTGACGGCGTGGGCTGCGCCGTGGGAACAGCAGTAGCCACCATCACGTGTTCGGGCTCGGGTTCGGATCGTCCCAGCAAGAAGAGACTCACGACCACCAACACCAACACCGCTGCGGCCACCGGCAGCGCGATGTCCCACCGAAATCCACCGGGACGCTCCTCTCCGGCCCTCACTCCCGTTGGTTTCGCCACCGGAGCCGAGTGCGGGGTGGGTTCCGGCACTGCGGATTCGACATCGGCCGTCTCCGGCTCGGATTCCGACACGGCCTCAGTCGACCCCTGCACCGCCTGCACGGCAGGGATCGGGGTCGCCGAATCCTGATCGAGGGGCTGAACCTCGTCAACCTCGATCCGGTCGTGCGAGGGCGGATCAACCAGCAGCGGGGATGTAATCTCGCGGGTTTCAAAACCGGTGCCATCGAAGACAGCGTCGATCGCCGAATCCACCTCTCCCGAGTCATCCGCGCTGAGCGCGCGACGGATCTCTGATACCGATGTCGATCTCGCCGACGGATCCGGTTGCAGCGCCACGGACAGAGCCGCCGCGAGTTCTTCCCGGGCGATGGGGAGGTTGGTCTGGAAATCCACGCGCAACGGCCTCGGTCCCGAGATCGGACACCGTCGCACCGAGGAGATCACAGATCACCAGTCCCAAGGAATAGAGATCGGCCCTGACAAGGTCAACCCGGCGCAGAGCGTCCTGCTGAGCGAGTTCGGGGGCAGCGTAGCGATCATCGGGTCCCGGCCAAATGCCCGCCGGAGCACCGGCGAGATAGGCCGCGGTGCCGTACCCACAGAGCAACACCGAGTTATCCACCGTCACGAGGATGTTGTCCAACGACAAATTGAGGTGCGCGGCCCCGGCCATGGCCAGTCCATCCAGGGTGTCGGCCAGCCCTTGGGCGATGGTCACCTGACGCTGAGGGGAGTCATTGGAGAGATCGGTCACCGGAACTGCGAGGTCCACCATATCTGTCACAAGGAAGGCTTGGTCGTCTGGTGTCAAACCGAAATCCGTGACCCTGGGCAGACCACGGAGGGTACCGGTCCTCGCCACTTCGGCGGCGTAGAGAAACGACGATCGGTTTGTTTCTGCAACCACCGGGCCCGCAGGGTGAATGAGCTTGATGGCGATGCGACGGTCGGTGGCCGGATCGAGGGCTCGAAACACCGTCGTTCTGGCGGTCGAGTTGAGGACCTTCTCGAGCGAGAACTCCTCGAGGATGTGCCGTACCTGGCTCATGACGCCTCCTGGGATCGCACCCCTGAGCCATCTGATCCAACCGCGCGGAGGGACCTGTCGGCGCCCCTCGGCTGAGACCCGATGGCAGATCGGGTGTGCCGAATGTCGTCCTTGTGTACCAGTTAGGGCTTTGCTTCGGACCCCTCGGTCGCAGCACCATGAGCCGGCCGCTTGGCCGGAGCCCTGATGATGGGGCTGAAACGCTCTCGCACGCCGTCGATGGAAATGCTCTCCACGTAGTAGTAGTAGTCCTTCGTCGGATCGATTTCAACGTCAATGAACTCGTAGTACTGGGGGGCGTCGACGGTGCCCGCACCGGCGATCGGGGTCTCGGTGATGCGCTCGAATGGCCCGTCTTCAAGGATGGAGCGGTAGATGTCGAATCCGAAATTGTCGACCTCGCTCGCGGTGCTCCACTTGAGGTTGTTCGTGATCGGCTCCGACTCCTCGGCGGAAGGAGTCGGGATCGGTTTTTCCGACGGGGGTGTAGTGGAGGCCTCCTTCGACGTCGACTCCGCCCGTTGTGCCGCAGTGCTGCCGCAACCGGAGATGACCGTCACAACGAGAACCAACACCAACCTTGACACCGAGATCTTGATCGTCATCGCGTCTCCTGTCTTTTCGATTGTTCTTTCAAACCCTGGTCGACCTGTTCGGTCGATGGGTGGGGCCCATCCTCAGCTGCCGAGGCGGGCTCTTGGGTCACCTCGAGTTGCAGCCAGCCCACCGCCTCGCGCCTCCCGTTTGCTTCAACAGCCCTTGCCCGAATACCGGCAGCCTCGCCGGCGTCGCTCAGGACATGGCCGCCCACCGTCACTCGGAAGCCGGATTCTAAAACGTCCACCGGGACCGAGTGCACGACCTCGAGGTCGGAATTCACCCACTCCACAACACCCTCGCCGTCAAGGTCCGCCAGGTTCAGTCGGCCCGTCACCCGAGTACCGTCTGGATCTTCGGTGACCTCGAGATCGACCCAACCGTCGGGAAGGGCAAGCGGGATCGCCGGATCCCCGAGCAGATTGTAGGTCTCCACCAGGGTCCTGTTCCGGGTCTCCATTTTGGCCTGGCGAATCGCCTCGCCCACCGGCGTGCCGGGCACGGTCAGCCGTTCGAGGATGGCCTCGCTGAAGTCGCGGGAGGGACTGTTCCGCCACGAAGCGGCAAAAACGCCCACCGCGCCCTTGTCAGGAATCCTGAGAAAAAGCTCGCCGATGGAATCCTGGTTCGGGTGGTCGAAGGGCGCCGAGTAACAGGTCATGCTGAGGATGAACGACAGCCGGTCGGTGGGTTGGAGCGCAGCGACGTGATCGAGCGTGAACAGATCGTGGTTCTTACGGAAGTCCGGTGGACCGGTGCGCCAGATGTGGCGTCCACCGTGGCCGAGGAAATGCACGATCAACTGGCCCTCTTCGAATCGACTCTGAAGCACGTCCTGGTGGGACTCGTTGTCCTCCTCCTCGGGGCTCGGGTAGACCTTTGTAGCCGAAAAGCCGCGCTCGGCGAGAAGCCGCGCGAGATAGTCGCTGGTGCTCTGGAACGATGAACTCTCATTTGTGATCCACAGCGCACTGCTGCGCCAGGCTCCCGACATCGACTGGCTCGCATAGCTGATGGTCTTGGCGACGATGGCCTCAACCTCCTCCGGTTCGACGACCGGGAAGCGACCGACGGCGAGATCGGGCAGGAAATCGTCTCCATCGACGGCAACGAAGAAATTGTCACTGGCCGAGTGTCCCTGATGGGAGCTGAAATTCCACGTTGGAACGAGCTGGCGATGGTTGAGCGCCGCCTTTTCGGAATAGACCGGCGCGTGGCGGGCGAGAAATCTCACCCCCTGATCCAACTGGGTGTCGACCCAGTTCGCATAGTTCCGATCGTCCACTTCGGTATTTTTGGTGTCCCAGCTCGCATCCCCTACAAATAGGACGAAGCGGGGCGCCGGAGCCTGCCACTGGTGGTACGCGGTGGAGATGAACTCCTTGATGGCCCTCGGGTGAACGATGCCGTCATTGAACTCGTCGTAGATGTCTTCCACGTCCACGACCATGACGCCGAGTCCGCGTTCGCGATGAAAATCGGCCAGCGGACCGATGGCTTCCTTCAGACGGCTGTGAGTGATCATGAGGTAATCGGATTGGTTGCCGCTGTCGGCAAGATTCGACGGTGCATCGCGCTGAACCAGATCGGCGTGCTTGAGGCTTCCGGACGTCACGAAGAAGGGCTCCGCGGGCCCGGAATCGAAACGCAGGGTGTTGGGCCCGTACATCCCGGGGACCCCGCCCGAGACCACGAACGGGTCCACCCGATCACCGGTCGTCGTGTAGAGCCGAACCGTATCGTTGGCCAGGATCTCCACCGGATCTGTGTTGACGTCGTCGTTTGGACCCGGGACGGGTGATGTCGAGAACGCCACCTGCCCGTCCTCCCGAACCTCTCCATCGTGGGGATAGACCACATCCACCCAGTTGAGCATGACCACGTCCACCACCGGGTCATCGCTGTCGGGAGGCCGCCGCGGCGGGACTGACACCGTCAGCCGGTTGCCGCCAGGCATCAGGAGAGCGGCATCCAACCCGAATACCTCGATGGTGTGGGCGCTGCGGCCGTCCCACTCGGCGATGGGCAGGGGCGATCCGTTCAGCTCCAGATCGATCCGGTGGTCGGGCATGTCCACGCCGTTGCGGAACCTGGGTCTCGACATTCCGCGAACACCGATCCTGAGGTCCACCGTACGGCCCGAAGTCGCCGCCAGGCCCGGGAGCTCGAGGTCGATCACTGTCGGTCTCTTGTCGATGTGGGTGAGCTTCGACCAGAACCAGAGGTCCGCGTCTTCTGCGGAGTGGATATCGGTTTCGCGAACCCGGATGAGGAGCTGGTCCTGCTCGACATGGGATCGCCTCCACAGCGGAGCCGGATCGCCGAACATGACGGTCGGTTCGCTCTGTCGGGCGCGCATGGGCACGATGTTGGTCCCGTCGAAGGTCAGCCAGTACACGTTGTGCCGGGTGTAGTCGTGGTAATACAACCCCTCGTTCCGCAGTCGCTCGCCAACGAATTCGACCCAGTCACCAGGTCCGAAACTGCCATCGTTGCCGTCGGATATCCACACCGGAACCGGTTCACCTCGGCTGGCCAAGCCCATGAGACTACTGTCGAGTTCCACCTGGCCAAGACCGGCATCCCCGAGCTCCTCATAGCTCACCCGGTAGACCCCGGCCTCCTCGATGTAGATCTTGAAAGAAGGCTCCGCCGTGGCCATCGCTGGAACGATGACGCACGATGCACACAAAAGGGCTAACCACTTCAATCGTTTCCCTCCTGGAGAACTCCCGCCGGCGTCCCGCTGCGGGACTCGGTACGAGGCGACCCTCACTGGGTATACCCTAGCGCACGCAGCATTTCCAGATCCTGGTCCGAAACAACTGATTCAGATTCGGCGTCATATTCGAGGAAACGACCGACATCAGACTCAAACCACTGAGATTCGCGAGATCCGGGAAAGAAGAAATTTTCGCCATCGAGACCGCCGACTCCATCGATCCTCCCGATGTGGAAGGCCTCCCCCGCCGGTTCGCGGTAATAGGTGCCCTTGGTCGTTCCCAGATGAACCACCAGACCTCGCCGTTCCGGCTCGGATGGATAATCCCGTCGAACCACAATCCTGCGTTTCTCAGCATCGATGCCCAGTCCGCCGAGGGCCTCCACGAGCGATCGCCCTGGACGTTTTTCCATCGCGGGCAAACCAAAGACCTCGACGACAGTGGGCGCCAGGTCGAGGGTCTCCACACTCTCCACCACCGAGCGCCCCGCCTCCTGACCGGGCAGCCGGATCAACATGGGAACCTTGATGACCGGTTCGAGCAACCGTTCTCCGTGCCCCCAGAATCCATTCTCGCCATGGGCTTGGCCGTGATCGCCGACAATCACAACCATGGTGGTCTCCAGCAGACCACGGTCCTCCAACTCCCCGAAGATCCGGGCCAGCTGCCGATCGAGAAAGGCAATCTCCGCGTCGTAGAGTGCCACCACGTGCTCTCGGTCGGCGTCGGACAGCCCGGCGGCGACCAGAGGATCGTTAAGCGACACCAACCAATCGGTCTCCAGACGGTCAGCAAGCGGACCGTCGTACCCGGTGGAAAAGACCCGGGCGAATTCCGCCGGCGGGGTATAGGGCTCGTGGGTCTCGAAGTAATGGAGCCACAACGCGAAATTCTGATCACCGTATCGATCCAACCACCGCAACGCGTTGTCGGAAACCACATCCGCCGGCACCTGAAAGACTGCGGGGCTCGGGCGATCAAACACCACCTCTTCGAACCCGAATCCGTCAATAAATCGGTCCTGCACGACCCCGGCCGAAACGATGGCCGCCGTCCTCATGCCCTGCTCGGCGAACCGGTCGAAGACCGTCAGCAGGTCACGCTGGGAAACCATGCCATTGCGGGTCAGCCCGTGCACCGATGGAGGCAAACCCGTGAAGATCGTTGCGTGGGACGGCAGCGTGGTGGGCATACTGCAGGTGACGTCCAAAAAGAGCGTTGACGACGCCGCAAATCGATCCAGCGCCGGCGAGGTGTCCCGGCCGTAGCCGTAGCACCCGAGGTGGTCAGCACGAAGAGTGTCCAGGGTGATGAGGAGGAAGTTCCCGGGCGTCGCGATTTCCCGGTCCGCCGGACGGCAGCCTGCGGCCGCAGCCAGACCGGCCGCCAGTGCAGTCGCCGCCACAACTCGGCGCAGCTGAGGAAACCCGGTCAGCATCCGCGTGACGCTATCACAGACCGACGATGTCAGGGCAACCACGGCCCGGCGAAGGCAAAAAACTCGAGCGCCGCCGCGCCGGTGACCGCGACCACCCAGCGCCACACGGGGACGTCGCCCGCCGTGCTCGGAGTACGGCTTGCGAACCATGCCGCTGCACACCCCACCCCCATGAAGAGAACCGGCAGCATCTGAACCCTGAACCTCGTCTTGGTGTGCAGCCAGAAGAAAATCGCGAGGTTGTACAGCACGAAGAGAACAAGAACCCGCGCCCACCTGCGATCCCTGAACCGCCACAGAGCCCAACCGAACGGTGCCGCGGCCAGCAAAAGGGCGTAGCTGCCGTAGGAAAGGCTGCGAAAAGCGGTGGTCGCGATGGCTCCCGCCTCGATATACCCGGCCCCGTAGCCGGTAACTGCAGCCCCACCGGGCAGCTGGTTCGTGAGGTATGAATCCTTGTCGAAGAGCCTGAAATACTGGCGTCCCAGTTGTCCACGGACGATCTCCCACCGGGAGCGGCCGGCCACATGCTGCGAGATCCGACGCTTGAGATCGGCGTCGCGTTCCGCGAATGTTCCGCCGCTTGCAATGTAGTCCCGGTAGGCTCCGGACACCACATCCGCATCAAAGTTGCGCCGGGCCGTATCGTTGAGCCCCACCCACAGATTGAAGGCCGAGGAGTCGGCGATCATCATCCGGCCGGTGTCGCGCCACTGGTGCAGCACCGAAGGAGCGATGGTGACACCCATGGCGAGAGCGAAAACACCCGCTCGTTTCACCCACGATCGTGCTGGGCGACGTGCAAAGGCTGCCAGCATCAATACCGGGACAAAGGGACCCAATAGACTCTTGGTGAGAAGTGCCAGGCCAACCCCTACTCCGGCAACGGCGCACCATCCGAGTCGATGGGACCTGCAGACAAGAATCCACAGCACCGCCACGAAGAGGAACAGGTGCAGTATTTCGGACCACAGGCTGTGGCTGAAGGCCACCAACGGCGGGAAGACAACCATCAACCCGCCGGCTGTCAATCCCGCCGTCTTCGAGCCGGCGATCCGGCGAACCAGATCCGCCAGAACCACCGCAGCGATCAGCAACAAAACCGTCTGAACCACCTGGATGGCGACCACGTGCTCCCCGGCCACACCCATGATGCCGGCGAGGAACCGGGGGTAACCGTCGGGCCAAAGCGGTTCCGGACGCCACGACGGATCACCGGCCAGCAGTGCCTTTGCCGACTTCCAGTACGTATTCTCGTCACCCCAGAGCACCTTGGGCGTCGGAACCCAATAGAGCCACAACAGACCGACGTGCACCGCGGCGGCACATCCGGCCACTCCGACGATGGCTCTCCGCGAGATCTCCGCGCTGCACCCGTGATCGGAAGGTACTGCCATGGGCTCAGCATACTAGGGCGGGGACCTCAGATTTCGAAATTCGAAATTCGAAATTCGATCAGATCTAATCGACACGCCGAGGGCGAAGAACTCTTCAACCGCCTCTGGCAGGCCTATGCCACGTCTTCCGCAGGCGTCTGTCGGGTCACCCGCCGATCTTCCTCAGCCACGCCGAGAAGCCCCTTCAGATCCACCAGAATCCGGTACAGGACCGGCACCAGGATGAGAGTGATGGCGGTGGCGAATACGATTCCGTAGCCCAGACTCACCGCCATGGGGATCAGGAAACGCGCCTGAAGACTGGTCTCGAAGATCATTGGGGCCAACCCGAGGAAGGTGGTTGCAGTCGTCAACAGGATCGGTCGGAACCGTCGCGCTCCCGATTGCTGGATGGCCCGTGCGATGGGCACCCCGGCGAGCCGTTGACGATTGATGAGATCAACCATGATCAGCGAGTCGTTCACCACCACGCCGGTGAGGGCCACCATGCCGAACATGGACAAAAGGGTCAGGTCGAGGCCCATGACCAGATGACCGAGAATCGCGCCAATCAGGCCGAAGGGAATCGCCGACATGATGATCAGGGGCTGACTGTAGGATCGGAACGGGATGGCCAGCAGCGCGAAGATCCCGAGCTGCGCCACCATGAAGTTGATTTTCAAGCTGCCCAACGACTCGGACTGCTGTCGTTGTTCACCCTCGAAGTCAAAAGACAGACCCGGGAAGTCGGCCGCCAGGCGTGGCAGCACCACACGGCGGAGATCCGAGTTGATCTCGTTGGCGTTGGCCTGGGATTCGTCCACGTCAGCGCTCACGGTGACCACCCGCCGGCGGTCGGTTCGATTGATGACCGCATAGCCGCGGCCCTCCTCCACCGTCGCCACAGTGGAAAATGGGACTTCGATCCCATTGGGCAACCGGATCCTCATGCTTTCGATGTCACCCAGACTCGTTCGTTCCTCCGCCGGATATCGCACCATGACGCGAATGTCGTCGCGTCCGCGTTGGATCCTCTGGACCTCGGCACCGTAGAATCCCGCTCGCACCTGACGGGCAAGGTCCGACAGGGTCAGTCCGAGGGTTCGCCCTTCAGGGGTCAGTGACAGATTGAGTTCCTTCTTGCCGGGAAGGAAGGAGTCGGCGATGTCCTTCGTGCCGGGGTACTCTCCGATGATCGCCTTCAATTCATCAACCGCACGCAACAGGGTGTCGAAGTTCCGGTGAGCCAGCTGGACGCTCACCGCGTCGCCGGCGGAGAACAACGATGCCTGGAAGATCAAGGAAACCACCCCTGGTACTTCTCCCACCCGTTTGCGCCATTCGTTGAGAAGCTCCACCGATCCCACGTCGCGGTCCTCCGAACCGAGAAGTTCCACATTGACCTCACCCAGGTGCGAATCATCGCCGCTGGTCCCACGGCTGCCCATGGGGCCACCTCCACCCGCCGTGGGCTGTTGCCCGACGGTGGCCGAGATGTGACGGAGCAGGGACGGGGCATCCGCCGGACGCTCGGCGTCGTATTCGGCGATCAGCTCGCTCGCGGCTTGGTCCATTCGCCGGAGAATCGCCTCGGTATGCTCCGCTGGCGTGCCCTGGGGCATGGTGAGATAGGCCACCATGTTGTCGGCGTCAATCTTCGGCATGAAACTGAATTTGATGAATCCACCAATGACCAGGCCGACAACCGAGAACAGTACAAAGACCGCGATGGACACTGTCAGATAGCGCCATTGGAGCGCCAGATCGAGGGTCCTCCGGTACGGGCCATCGATGACCCACTGAAGGCCGCGTTGGACCGCATTCTGCGCCCGTCCAAGGAGGCCGAAGAACGGCGCGAACCACTTCTTGAGCTGCCGCAGTAACCACGACTCCTGACCCGACAGATGGGCCGGCAGGATCAGTAACGACTCGACCAGGGACATGACGAGTACCGCGATCACCACGATGGGGATCTGGCGCATGATCTTGCCCATTCTTCCGGTCACGAACAGCATCGGTGCAAACGCCGCCGCGGTGGTTAGAACCGCAAAGGTGACCGGTATGGCCATCTCACGCACGCCGCGGATCGCGGCATCGATGGGCTTCATGCCGCGTTCCAGATACTCGTAGATATTCTCCCCCACCACGATGGCATCGTCGACCACGATGCCGAGGACCACGATGAACGCGAAGAGCGAGATCATGTTGATGGTGACGTCGAAATGGGGAATCAACCAGAATCCGCCGAGGAATGAGATCATCATCCCCACGGTCGTCCAGATCGCGAGCCTCAGATTGAGAAAGAGCATCAAAAAGACGAAGACCATCCCCAGGCCGAGGCGTGCGTTGCGCAACAACAGACCGATTCGTTGCCGGAGGACGATCGAATCATCGTCCCAGGTCGCCACCGACACACCGGCCGGAAGGTCGTTCGAAAGATCCTCCATATAGGCCTTTGTGGCGTCAGCCACGTGGAGAGCGCCCTCGGTGCCGACTCTGAAGACCTGGACCAGCGCGGCCGGCTTGCCGTCGAATCGGGTCGTCGTATCGGTGTCCTCGAAGCCGTCGATCACGGTGGCCACATCCGACAACAGGACCTGGGTCCCGTCCCTGCGGGTCACCACCACCACCTGTTCGAACTCGGCGCCGTGATATTTCTGACCTTTTGTTCGCAACAGAATCTCGCCGCCGTCGCTCTTGACCGCACCGCCCGGAAGATCGAGCGAGGACCGCCCCACTGCATCCGCAACCTGTTGAAAACTCAGACCGTACCGCAGCAAGGCCTCCTCGGACACCTCGATGGAGATTTCGTAGTTTTTGACCCCGGCCACTTCCACCTGGGAAATACCCTCGATGGTCGTAAGCTCGTCCCGCACCTGCTCGGCAAGAGCCTTGAGCGTTTTCTCGGTCGCATCCCCGTAGAGAACGACGGTGATGACTCGACGTCTCGAATCACCCTCGGCGACCACCGGTTTCTCGGTCTCCTCGGGGAAGGTCTCGATGCGGTCCACCGCGGCCTTGATGTCGTCAAGCACTTTCTGATCGTCGGCGTCCTCTTCGAGCTCCGCGATCACCTGACCCATTCCCTCCTGAGCCACCGACCGAATACGTTTGATTCCTTCGATGGAGGCGATGGCCTCCTCCACACGCACACACACGCCCTCCTCGGTCTCGGCGGGGCTGGCGCCGAGATAGGGCACCGTCACCACCACGGTGTCGGTATCGATCTCGGGGAAGGTCTCCACCACAACCTTCGCCAGCGACATGAGACCGGCGACGACAATGAACAACATCAGCAGATTCGCCGCGACGTGATTGCCGGCGAACCACGCCAGCAAACCCTGTCGTTCGCTCTTCATGCAACACCATCGCAATCAGGGAGCAGGAGGCAGGGGACAGCGAGCAGCCTTGGCCCCGAAGGATTCGGCCAGGCGGCGGTCCTTCTGCTATCCGGTGTCCGGTATCCGGTATCGAGCGCCGCCACCGGTGACGTCCCACCGGCATCGTCCTCGGAGCCCACGGCGCGGACCGTCATGCCGTCGGTGACGGCGTCCAGCGAGCTGATGACGACCGCGTCACCGTCACTCAGCCCGCCGCGCACGAAGGCCCTTTCGCGGTCCGACCGCACCACCTCCACCTGCCGGATTTCGAGGCTGCCGTCATTCGCCACCCAGACCTCGTTGCCGTTGTGTACGGCGAATCTCGGGATCGGAACCAGGCCCTCAACCGTACGTCCAAAGATCCGGACATCGACGAAGCTCCCCGGCAGAAGCGACGGCTTGCCGCCGTCTTGCGCGAACGGATTCCGGACTTCGATCACCACGTTCACCATCCTGGAGTCGGGGTCTACCTCCGCCTCCATCCGCGTGATCTTTCCCTGCCAGGTGTGGGTTTGACCGGCATATTCGACACGCACCTCCGCCTTCGGCCCCTCGGGGGAGGACCGATCGGGGACGGCGAACCAGGCCAGCTCCCGGCTCTCCAACGGCACCCGGATCTCGACGGCCTCGGTGCCGTAGATACGGGCCACCGACTGGCCCGGCCCGATGAACTGGCCGGTATCGATGTTCTCGCTCACCACGACGCCGTCGAAGGGCACCGACAGACGGGTCCGCTCGAGATTCAAGCGCGCGACCTGGAGGTCCGCCTCGGCCGCCGCCAGCTCCGCTTCGGCCTGACGAACCTGGGGCTCCCGAACCACCAAACCCGACGGCGGAGGGCTGTCGGGATTGAGCGCCTGCCACTCCTGAATGGCCACCTCGGCCTCGGCCTGCTGCTGTTCGAGGACCACGTTGGCGCGGGCCACCGCTGCTCGCGCCCGTTCCACGGCGAGTTCGTAGTCGCGACTTTCAATCTGCACCAGGACTTCTCCGGCTCTGACGAATCCTCCGGCCACAAGCTCAGGTGACACGCGAACCACCAGACCGCCGACCTGCGGCACCAGATCGACCGCCACCTTGGCACCGACCTGACCGTTACCTATGACGATCACCGGGACATCTTCACGCCGGACCTCGAGGACTTCGACCAGAGGCCCGAGCGACGGTCTCTCGGTTCTCGGTGGCGCCTTTCGGGAAGAGGCCAAAATGACTGCAGCTGCAACTCCAGCCACAACGACGAGAATGGGAAGGATGAACTTGAGTTTTGACTGGGCCATCAGGACACCTCATTGGATTCGGGATTCGGAGCTCGGGACTCGGGACTCGCGCCTGCGGACTGAGGGAGGATCAGGGCCGCCGACTCAGGTGGAATACCCGGGGAGTCGGCAGGCTCCCAGTCGCCGCCGAGGGCCAGGAAGAGATCGATCCGGACATTCCACAGATTGGCCTGCGTGGTGATCCAGGCCTCCTCCGCGAGCCGGAGTCGTCTCTCGGTTTCCAGCACGTAAAGCAGCGCTTCCACACCGCGCTGGTAGCGGTCTTTGGCAATCCGGTTGGCGGCTCGCGCATCGGACACCCTCTGGTCATTGAACCGCAGCTGATCCCTGATGGTTGCTTCCATGACCAGCGCGTCCTCCACCTCTCGCAGCGCTTGAAGCACCGCGCCGGCATACATTCCGGCTGCCTGCTCGGTCCGCGCCTGGGCCGCGTCGACGGCGGCGCGTCGCTGGCCGCCGGTGAAGAGCGGGCCCACCAGATTCGCCACCAGGTTGTAGATAAAGGTCTCCGATGAGATCAGGTTGTTCAGGTTGTCGGAGGCGGTGCCACCGGACGCCGTCAGGCTCAACGAGGGATAGAGGTCGGCGATGGCAACCCCGATGCCGTAGGTGGCCGAGGCAAGCCGCATCTCACTCTGTCGCAGGTCCGGTCGCCGATCCAACAACTCGGCGGGGAGTCCGAGCGGCACCGGATCGAGGTTGGGCAGTTCGGGCAGGGTTCTGGGCAGCGGACCAGCGGCGCCTGGCCGGCGTCCGACCAACACGTCGAGGGCGTTGCGGGCCGTCACCACGCTGCCCGAGAGAGCCACCTCAGCGGCACGGACTGACGCCAGATTCTCCCGCGCCAAATAGAGATCCACCGCTCCGACAAGACCGTTGCGGTACCTCCGCTCCACGGTCGCTGCGGTGGATTCCCAACTGATCCGAACGTCTCTGGAGATGTCCAGAGCGCGTTCCAGGGTCGCGACCTGGACCCTCGCCCGGACCACTGAGGCCACGACCATGTGGAGCACCGCGTCTCGCGCCGCCTGCTCTGCCAACAGATTGGCCCACGTTGACTGCTGCGACCGCTTGAGTTTGCCGAAGAGATCGGTCTGCCAGGCGATATTCAGGTTCGTGCCGTAGGTCGTGCTTTCGGGATTGAGACGACCGACCTCCGGCAGAACAAAGGAGTTCCTCGCCTTGTTGGCGCTCAAACCGTATCCGATCTGGGGCAGCCGCGCCCCGCCGGCCGCATCCAACAGAGCTTCGGCCTCGAGCACGCGAGCCGCCGCGACATAGAGATCCGGATTCGCATCAAGCGCCATCTCCACCAATTCCGCCGTGGTCTCGTCGCCAAACCGCTGCCACCACAGCGTCTCCGCCGGCCATTCGGTCACTTCATCGGGCGCCGCCGCCGTTTCCTGTTCTTCGGCATAAACGTAGGTCGCCGAGACGTCGGCCGCGGTCACCGGTCGTTCAGGTTCCGGCCCCATGGTGCAGCCGCCAAAGAAGACGACCATGGCCGCCAGGACCGTGAGGGCCATGGCTCCGGTGATCTGCAGTCTATTCTCGTGGCATGTCATTCTTCGCTCTCCTGGACCCAACACATCGGGTGTCCTTTGCTTTCCACCGCGCAGGCTCTGATACCGCCGGCTGTAAAACGGACGATGTGGTCCAGGTGAGCCGCCAGGTCGCCGGGCACCACCGGGGCACCACCCTCCGGGATGAAATGTTTCCTGATCATCAACGCGTGCAGCAACTGGCTCACCATGGACATCAGACTCAGCCGCGCCACGCCAGAGTCGAGAGACGGCATCACTTTCATCAGCGCCTCGCCGACCTCGGACATCATCGGCTCCAGGAACTCCTCCACGAACATCTCGCGCGGAAGTCGCGGGTCGGCCATCTCACGATTGATGATGATCACAAACCGCCGTCCCTTACTGTCACCCACCAGCGGGTCGATGAAACCCTTGGTAAAGGACTCCAGAAAGTACTCCAGCGTCGCATCTTCGACACCGGACATATCTCGGCGAATAGTCTCGATCCGAAGATCTCGGAGCTCCGCCAGCAAGACCCGGAAGGCCTCGAAATAGAGGTTCTCCTTGCCGCCGAAGTGGTAGTTCACCGAGGCGACGTTGCAGTCGGCCTCGGCGGTGATGTCACGCACCGAGGTGGATTCATAACCTCGTTCAGCGAACAGCTTCCCAGCAGCCTCGAGCAACCGTTCGCGGGTCTCGACGCCTTCGTGCACGATGACAGTCGTTGTGTTCAATACCACCTCCAACAGGTGTTTCAAACGAAAATATTAAACGACTGTTTAAGTTTGTCAATACCCCAAGGGGGTCAAAAACAGTGAACGCAGCAGGGTGACTGGGGGGAGGCGTGGAAGCAAAGAGGTTACGCGTTGAATGTTTAACGTTAAAGCTTCCCCCACCCGACCATTACGAATTGCGAATTGCGAATTGCGAATCTCTGTCGTTGCTCCCTGCGCACTGCCCCCTCCTCCTTTTCGACCGGGTACAATCCCGCAATGCCCACCGACACCGTTCTCTCCCAACGCAGATGGCTGATCCTCCTCTCCACGGTGGTGAGCTTCTTCGCCGTGGGGATGACGTTCTTCGCGGTCCCTCCCCTGGTGGCGGAACTCACCGAGCGTTTCGCTCTGGACCACCTTCAGATCGGAATCCTCATGGGTGCCATCGCGATCCCAGCCATATTCATCTCCATCTCGCTGGGCTCGGCGGTGGACCGCTGGCCCGCTCGGCCCGCCGGTGTCGCCGGACTGCTCCTGATGGCGGTGGGCGCTACCGTCTTCGCCCTGGCCCCCAGCTACATCGTGCTGCTGGTGGGCCGAATCGTCTTCGGCGTCGGCGGTCTGGTCATGAATCTGCTGCTCGCGCAGCTCGTGACCAAGGCCTTCGAAGGCCGGGAACTCTCACTGGCCATGGGGGTCTTCAACTCGGTCTACCCCGCGA
This sequence comes from uncultured Holophagae bacterium, assembly GCA_963797055.1. GTDB lineage: Bacteria > Acidobacteriota > Thermoanaerobaculia > Thermoanaerobaculales > Sulfomarinibacteraceae > FEB-10. Next base: position 461,070 of record CAWCOD010000006.1, on the reverse strand, counting down.
GCATGATCGTCATGTTCAGTCTCCACCCGAAACTCCTGGCTTCATTGGGTTGGCGGGGTGAACTTCTCATATTGGGCGGGCTGGCAGTTGTCGCGCTGCCGCTCCACATCATGGCGGTGCCGGCCGGTTTCAGCGGAGACGACCCCCGGAACACACCCGCTGCGACGAGAAGGCTTACCTCTTCTCTGGTCGCCCTGGCGTTGGCATGGGCGCTGTTCTTCGGTGTCTACGCGGCCGTCTTCACCTTCGCCGCCCAGTGGGCCGGCGGCGGCGCCTCTGGTCTTCTGACGGTCAGCCTGATCGCGTGGACCGCCCTCGTCCTCGCCCCGATCGTGGGCGCTGCCATTGATCGACTTGGATATCCCTCGCGCTGGCTTGCCGCCAGTCTTGTGTTGCTCAGTGTGGTACTCGCCGGCATGGCTTTTGGCCTCCTGTCACCGGCCCCAGCCATGATCCTGGTTGGGTTGAGCACGGCCATTGCCCTCACCGCCACATACTCGCTGCCCGGCACGATCGTCGCCGCAGCCCACGTGGGATTCGCCTTCGGCTTCATCACGGCGTTTTCCAACCTCGCAACGTTGATCGGTCCCGCGGCCGCCGGTGCCGTATCCGATGCCACCAGCGGTTGGATGACCCCTTGGGCGATGCTGTCAGCCGCGGCTCTGCTTGGGCGCGGCCGCCTCCCTCTTTATCCGGCCAGAAAATCAAGTTGTGGCATCTCGTTGATGAGTCCGGCGGCGTGGGCCCGGCCGAGAAACTCCCGGACCGCTTCTCGGCCCCGCTCTCCGTAATCCACCGTTAAATCGTTGACGTACATTCCGACGAACTGATCCGCCTTGTCCCTGTCGAGACCCCGGCCGTAGTCGAGGGCGTAGTCGAGGGCCTCCTGGCGATGCTCCAACGAGTATTCGATGGACTGACGCAACAGCCTGGCGAGCCGCTCCATGAGTTCATCTCCGAGATCGCGTCGGATCACATTGCCGCCCAGCGGCAACGGCAAGCCATCGGTCTGCTCGGCCCACCACACACCGAGATCCACGATCCGATGGAGCCCATCCTGCTCCCAGGTCAGCTGACCCTCGTGGATCACCACTCCTGCAGCGACCTCCCCTTTCTGAACGGCTGGGATGATCTCATCAAAGGGGAGTACTACGGTTCTCAACCCTGGGTTCCACAGCTCGAGCGCCAACGCCGCAGAGGTCAGGGTTCCCGGAATCGCGACCTCGACCGCCGCCAATTCATACCGAGTGAGCGGTTTACCCGCCACGACCACGGGTCCGTAGCCATCGCCCATGGAGGCGCCGGAAGACAGCAGGGCGTACCGGTCCGCCAGCTGGGTGTAGGCATGGATCGAGATAGCCGTGACCTCATACGTGCCCGAGAAGGCCTCCCGATTCAGGGTCTCGATGTCGGACAAGATATGTTCGAATTGAAGATCCCCGGTGTCGATCAAGTTGTTTGCCAGCGCATAGAACATGAACGCATCGTCGGAGTCCGGCGAGTGCGCAACGCGAATCAGGGTCATTGTCTCCTCCACTTCCGCTTCCGCGGGCCGTTATTGTACCCGCGCCCGCTGCGCGTGATGTGCTCCGGGTTACGAGGTGCGGTTCCTGGTCTTCCGAGCCCGAGCCCGAGCCCGCGCCCGTTACCGTTGCCGTTTCCGCTCGCAGAGTGGTACCAGGTCCGACGATTCGACGTTTTCGAAGGCTTCAGCGCACCGATTCTCCCGTTGCGCTCCCCGAGGTGACTCGCGGCCGGTGCCCGCGGTGACCACCCGGCCGGGCGGGGGCTCTTCGTTCTTCGTTCTTCGATTCACCCCGGGTGGGCGGGCGTACCAGCCCCTAGCCACCAGCCCCCACGTCACGAGTCCCTATGAGTGATCCGTGACGTACCGAAGCAATCCGGCCGTCGAGCTGTCGTGGTGGGATAGGTCCACGTCCTCGCCGGCGAGTAGACGTCTCTCCTCGTCGAGGATGGTCGCGGCCAGGATCTTGCCCAGTTCAACACCCCACTGGTCGAAGCTGTTGATGCGCCACACCACGCCCTGAACGAATATCTTGTGTTCGTAGGCCGCCAGCAGCATGCCGAGCGTGTGCGGGGTCAGAGTGTCGAGCAGAATCGTGTTGGTGGGACGATTGCCCTCGAAAACCTTGTGCGGAGCCAGCCGCTCCACATCCGGCTCGTCCAGGCCGAGGGCCTCGAGTTCTCGACGCGCCTCGGCCAGCGTTCGACCGCGCATCAATGCCTCGGTCTGGGCCAGTAGATTGGCGAGCAGCTTCTCGTGGTGATCGCCCAGAGGGTTTCGATTGGCGACGCAGCCGATAAAATCACACGGCACCATCCTGGTGCCCTGGTGGAGGAATTGGAAGAAAGCGTGCTGACCGTTCGTTCCCGCCTCTCCCCAGATGATCGGTCCCGTGTGGTAGGTGACCTGACGACCGTCCGTGTCCACCGACTTCCCATTTGACTCCATGTCCGCCTGCTGCAGGTAGGCGGGGAAGCGGCTTAAATGCTGGTCATACGGCAGGACGGCGTGGCTGGCGGCACCGAAGAAATTGCTGTACCAGATTCCGAGGAGGGCCATCAGGACCGGAATATTGGCCGTGAGATCGGTTTCGGCGAAATGGCGATCCATGGTGTGGGCACCTGCGAGAAGTTCTTCAAATCGATCGAATCCCACCGCCATGGCGATGGAAAGACCGACGGCCGACCAGCTGGAGAAACGACCACCGACCCAGTCCCAGAACTCGAAGATGTTGTCCGGGTCGATGCCGAAGTCCTCCGCGGCCGCACGATTGGTGGAAAGGGCCACAAAATGCCGCCCCACCGCGGACTCGCCGAGCGCATCCACCAGCCACCGGCGGGCGGTATGGGCGTTGGTCATCGTCTCCTGTGTGGTGAAAGTCTTTGACGCGACGATGAACAGAGTCTCCGCCGGGTCGAGCCCACGCACGTTCTCGACAAAGTCGCTGGAATCCACGTTCGAAACGAAACGAAGATCGGGGCCGTCGTGAAATGAACCGAGTGCTCGTGTGATCATCGCCGGACCGAGATCCGATCCACCGATACCGATGTTTATGACGGTGCGGATCCGGTCGCCGGTGGCACCTCGCCACTCTCCGGATCGGACTGACCGGGAGAATCGCTCCATGTGATCCAAAACGGCGTTGACCGCGGGCATCACATCCTCACCGCCAACCATCATCGGCATATTCGAGCGGTTGCGCAGCGCCACGTGAAGGACCGCCCGGTCCTCCGTCCAGTTGATCCGTTCGCCGGAGAACATGGCCCGAATTGCCGCTTCCACGCCCGACGTGCGCGCCAGATCCATCAGGAGTTCCACCGTTCGGTCGGTGATCCGATTCTTCGAGTAGTCGAAGAAGAGGCCGTCGAGTCCCACCGAGAAACGATCGAAGCGTCCGGGATCGTTGGCGAAGAGATCTCTCATCTCCATCTGGTAGACCGCACCGACGTGCTCGGTCAGGGCCCGCCAGACCGGAGTCTGTTCGAGACGTGACCCCTCTTGAATTGGACCGCCAACATCGGATTCACGGGACATTGCCACCTCCCCGTCGAGGCACAAAGGGCACCCTTTGACGATAATCATTCGTCCCTCGGAAGTAAAGCCGCGCAAGGCTGCTTTGAGGTCTCGCGGTCCCGGCGGCGCCCCCTGCATGCCCTGCAATTCAGGAGCCTGAGCCACCGGAACTCGGGTCCCCTCAGCTTGCCCGAATGAAGACGAGGACCTTCAGCCCGTCCGCGGCGCAGCTTTTGGATCGAGGCGGATCAGTCCGAGAGGCCCTCGAGCGAAGAGCTCCCCTTCATGGACGAGGCCCACGACAGCGAAGCCGCGGGATCTTCTGCCTGGAGCTCGCGCAGTCGGTCGGCCGGGGTCCGCCCCAGGGCGGTGTACTCCTCAGAGAAGCGGCGCGCGCAGTCGGTGGCGGACGCACCAAAGAAATCTCCACCGATCCTCTCCACACCCCGCAAGGCCTCCTCCCACACCCGACAGGCGAGCTCGCGCACACGGTCATCTCCCACGCCCCGTGCCGCGGCAAGCCGCCACAGTTCCGGAAGGCCCTGACGGTGCCCTTCGAGTTGGGTCAGAATCGCCTCCCTCGAGAGATCGTCGTACAGTGCGGCGGTCACCAGCACGACCTGAGCCGCACGCCAGCAGTCGGGAACCTGTTCACCGGCGCGCATTTCGAGCCAACCCCTTGGTCGGACTTCAAAAAAGAGGGTGGTCAGGTGATAGTCGAGGTCTGCGAAGGTGGGCCAGCCGAAGATCGGGTGACCCTCGTGTATCCAGCGGCTGAAGGTGAAACCCGGCTCGCCGGGATGCCAGTGCCCATCGCTGGTTCGAAACAGCATCACATCGGCGTTCATGGCCGCCGCGGCCCACTGCGCCCGCGGATCGGTCTGGCTTCCGTCCACGAGACTCGCAGGAAAGCCGCTCCGGGTCGGGTCCAACTCCTGCCAGGCCCGGGCTCTCGTCGAGACACCCCCCTCACCCGGACTACACGCAAAGGTGGCCGTGATCAGCGGGCTGATGAGATTCGCCGCCAACCACCTTTCGCGCCACCGTCCCGGCCCTCCGAGGTCGAGATTGATCTGCAGACTGGCGGTATGACGCATCATGACCCGGCCCCAGTCACCCCGCCGATCGTAGTAGGCCGCCTGGGCTGTGTAGCGGCCGAAGGGGAGCTGTTGGGGAACGGTCTCGACGTCATTCCAGATGTCCATTCCCGCTGACGCAAGGACGGCGTTGTGCGATCCGAATGCTTCGCGGAGGCACCCCAGAACCCGCTGTACATCGTCGATTGCAACGGCAACCGATGAATAGACTCCGGTGGAGTGCTCGACCTGCCCCCCAGGCTCGAAGGTGATCCGACCGCCGTCGGATAAATCGTACTCCCAGGGACCCACCGGACCCCCACGACGAGAACTGATGTCCGCCTCGGAGCACGCGAGGTTATCGACCACGTCGAGAACGCCTGAATCGGGGGGATTATTGAGCGGCATCCGGCCCGCGGGTCGTCCGTCCGACCCGCGGAGGATCGGGAAGAACTCGGGTTCGAGACCAACGCCGTCCAAGCCGTCATTGGGCCGGTCGACTGGGAATGCGTTCAGGCCGGCACGGAGCAGCGCCTCTTCCTCGTTGACCGCCTGCTGATGATCATCTGTCGGCACGTCAGCCACCTCCATCCCCACACCCACCAACAAGGCCGGCGGAGGATCTGTTTCAGTTGGCTTGGATTTTGTCGGCGATAGGCCCGAGGAGCGCATTGCACTTCATCGGCTGCAGCAGATGCCTGGCGCGAGGTTCAAATCAGACGGCTCGGCTGACCTCGAATCCCAAACTCTCGCCGTCGATTCCCCGGTCCGGCAGACCGGTGACCGCGGCGTCGACCCGTTCGCCCTCGTCCAACGCGCCTCCCAGTTGCCCCAAGATGCTGTCAAGGGCCGACCGCGCGGAGGCGTCCATTTCCAGGAACTCGAGGCCCGATCGATAGACCAGCCCGTTGCTCTGGCCGTCGCCCGCGACAAACTGCGCCCGGCTTCGTTGAACGCGAACCCTAAGTTTGACATCGCCCTCGGTTCCGGGAACCCAAAGATCACACGCACCCACCGGCGGAACCGCGGAGGAGGATTCCACCATCATGCCGTGGGTCGACACATCGATGATTCGGACCGGTATGGATGACTTGATCCGGGCATAGATCTCCTGGTCGGCTACGTATCTCGGGCTCCGGCGTCGTTCGTTCATGCTGTTCTCGCCTCCGGCCCTTCTCTAAAGCAATCCGGATGCCAGCACAGGAAACGGTTCGGGAGCGTGGCCAGGACTCAGGTTGTTTTATGCTGGGACACCCCGTCTCAGGGCGAATCACCCGGACCGGAATGAACTTCGTCAACCCAGCAATCAGGGCACCGTGGACGACCAGCCGCTGGTGTCGCCGTTCTCGAAGCCATCTTCAAAAACCGGCCCGAGAAAGGGCTCGACAAACGGCCATATACGATCAATCCTGACTCCCGCATTCATGATGGTGCCTCCACACGGCGTGGTGGTCCCGAAGTGGTGGAGAGCGATCACCTTTCGGCTTGATCGAGCGATGACGGGCGCGCCGGACTGACCGCCGCTGGAATCACAGTAGTAACCGGTGTCCGTGTTCGGGCCGCGACCGTGCCGGATCGCATCGTCGATGGCGCAGAGACCCCCGCCGTTCATGTCGCTTTCGAGGGCGTAGCGCTTGAGAGTTCCGTCCGGGTGGCCGGGAATATAGATCTCTTCGCCCAACTCGGGCGTGCGGTTGTCGAGCTCCAAGAACCCGAACTCCTCCACCGCCCCCGGATCATCCAGGGTCACCAGCGCGAAATCCAGGTTGTAGCTGTCGACCAGAAAGGTGCCAGCACTCACGACCGTGACCGGACCCGACGGCCCACTTCCGCAGGTCGTCCGCTGCCAGCCAAACCAAAATTCAGTGGCGTCGACATCGGCCTGGCTGGTCACGCAGTGCTCGTTGGTGATCATATGCGGGCCCTCACCGACCCTCCAACCCGTGCACAAGAAGGTGCCCTCGGGGGTTGTGATCCGCATATGAGCCGACGCCGATGCCTGGGCGAACTCGATCGGATAGCTCTGCTCATAGCACACGACGTCCAGCCGGTCCTCGGCGCCGCAGACGGTCTCAAGCGGCGGGCCGTACAACGGACTCAGAGGGTATCCCCAGGCATACATGTCGATGGTCAGGGTGGAATCCATGAGACCTGAGGACGCCCCCTCCATCGTGATCACGGCGGTGTCACCGAGAACCGACAGGGCCCAGAAGCCGGGCCCTTCGTCGTTGGTCGAACCCGCGCCGGGATAGGTGTGCGACATCAGCCCGTCCGGGTCTGCCACCGTGACCGTCACTCCTTCGGCCAGATCCAGGTCCACGAAATGAACCTTGATCGAGCTGGCGTCGGGCTCGCGGATCGTCACCGTCTGGATCCTCTCTGCGGTCCTTCCCAACTCCAGATTCGTGACCACCACCTCACCGGCCCGTAGGGGGGTCAGGTCGTCCATTCCAGCGACACAATCGGCCGGCCACAGCCCGGCAACCGTCACTGTCAAGACGAGAACTGCACATCGAATTCTGACAATAGACACAGTAGTCACCTCAATCTTTCCTGGTTGTCTCGCCCCAGCCGGTTGCATGGGGTCTCATCGTCTGTGACGGGCCACACACCGCGCATCGCCCGATGGAGCGCGCCCGATCAACCCTACTATTTCACAAAGGAGCAGCAGTTTCCATTTCCTACGGTCCTTTGCGATCCGTCGGTGGGTCAACCGGAGACTCCGGGTCAGTGCACATCAGGGCGCGGCTCGTGTAAGATCCCCGGCGCGTGGGGGCCGTTAGGCGGATCGAAGGATCCGGCCAACCGGAGCCCCCATGCGGGAGGACATCATGAACAAACGAACCCTGACAATCATCAAGCCCGACTCCGTGGAGAACGGCAACGTCGGCAACATCATCGCCCACCTGGAACGGGAGGGCTTTCGGATCGCGGCCGCGCGGATGCTCCACCTCACGACCGAACAGGCCAGGGCCTTCTACGCCGTACACAAGGAACGACCTTTCTACGGCGAACTGGTGACCTACATGACCTCGGGTCCCGTCTGGGCCATGTCTTTAGAACGTGCTGACGCAGTGCCTCATCTCCGCGCCGTCATGGGTGCGACGAACCCGGCCGATGCCGAGGACGGAACCATCCGATCGCGTTACGGCGCGTCCATCGAGCGGAACGCCATCCATGGGTCGGACTCACCGGAGAACGCCGCCATCGAGACTGCCTTCTTCTTCGCCGAGTGCGATCTTATCTGAGAGAGGTTTCGAGTTTCGCGTTGCTGCCACCAAAACGGCACGGAGACCGACAACACCGGAACTCGGAGCCCGGAACTTCGTCAAGGGGTATACTCCCGGCCATGAATCGAGTCAGCTGGGACCGCTACTTCATGAATCTGGCCCTCCAGGCGGCCACCCGTTCCACCTGCCCCCGCAAACACGTGGGAGCCGTGATCGTGCGCGACAAAACGATCCTCTCCACCGGATACAACGGGTCCGTTCGGGGCGCGCCCCACTGCACCGACGCCGGTTGCCTGATGGAGAACAACCACTGTGTCCGGACCGTCCACGCCGAGGCAAACGCGCTGGTCCAGGCGGCTCGCCACGGTGTTCTGCTGGAGGGCGCACAGATCTACGTCACCGCCTCGCCGTGTTTTAACTGTTTCAAGTTGATCGCAAACGCGGGGATCCGGACGGTCTACTACGGCGAGTTCTACCGCGACGAACGGGTGCTCCAGTTCGCGCATGACGCCGGCATCGAGATGGTGCATCTGGGCATCGAGGACGACGATCCGGCCTCCGAAGGGTCATGATCAATCTCGATCTCGACGCCATCGGCATCCCTCTGGACTGGTCCGAGGCCTTTGGCCGTGACACAGCCACCGATGTAGAGATCGGATCCGGGAAGGGCCGGTTCCTTCTGGAGCTGGCCGCGACCTTACCGGATCGCAACTTCCTCGCCGTGGAACGCGCCGCCAAGTATCACACCCTGTGCACCCAACGGGCCGCCAAGAGGGGGCTCGAAAATGTCCGGATTTTGCGCACGACCGCCGAAGACCTGCTCTTCCGGCTGCTGGCACCGGCCTCGGTGCAAAATATCTACGTCCTTTTCCCAGATCCATGGCCCAAGAAACGGCACCACAAGCGGCGGCTGATGCAACCCAGGGTGGTCTCGGCGATGGCCGAAGCGCTGGCCCCGGGAGGGCGACTGATGGTCAAGACCGACCACCCCCAGTACGGTGCAGTCATCCGCGAAACCCTCGAGGGAGAATCTGGCCTGACGAGCGTCGATGCCACGGAGGCCTTTCGCGGCCTCCCCATGACGGGCTTCGAACACAAATACCTCGACCAGGGCCGGGAGATCTACGCCTTCGCGTGTGAGCGCGTGGCCTGATCGCGAATCACGCTTTCAACGGGCCGATTCTCCGAATGTGCTCCCCGAGGGCCCGTTCCTCGGAAGTGCCTGGAATCCCGATTTGTCAGGATCGACGAACCGATTCGTCTCGTTGTGGCGGATCGGTGTGCCTGGCAGCCTCACGGGAAGCGCGCTGAATACTCGGGCGCGACGAAGGATCCCCGCGCGTTCGCATCGATTCACTGACTTCATCGCGCCCAATCTCATCGGGTGAGTGGGGGAACTTTCAACGTTTGGTTCATCCGGGAAATGATGAGGTCGACCTTGCGAGGCCTCGAAGAGTTAATGCAGCGACTGCGGCCGGTTTCAGGGGCAGGGTCAGGGACAGCCTACAGGAACTGGGGCTGTGATTAGCGACAGCGTCTGCTCCTGGCCCTGCCATCTGTCCCGGACGCTGTCTGCTGACACGGTCTCTGTTCGCTGTCATTGACCACCTCACCGAATCCCGGATGAGCCCAACTTTCAACTTTCAACGTTCAACGTTTAACTTCCTTCAATGCGCCCATCTCCCCTACGCACCCCCCGGGGTTGCCCGGTATGAACGTTGTGCGGTCCTTACGATTGACGGCCACTCAAGGGCATTTGGCCGCACAACGGCATACCCGGCACGCCCGATCATCGCGCCCCCCTCCGGGTGGGCGAGTGGATCTTTCAACTTTCGACTTTTGACTTTCGACTCTTTGGGGTGGGCTACCGGGTCAGCTCCCCGGTGACCTCTTCGCCGGAACTCAGCAAAATGTGCCACCGGACACGCACCTGTGCTCGGCTCACCGAGATCCTCATGGTTCCGGTTTCGAGTTGCTCGTACGGGGCCACATAGGTCTCGCCGAAACGAACCGCGTCGGCCACCGACCCCTGTTTGGCCTGCCACGAGCCGCCGCGTCGGGTACCGAGTTCGAGCCTGTCGAAGGACCCAATCGCGTTGACCACGAGCGATCCCTGCGACACCGACACCTCGAGCCAATTCCCTACACCAGACACCGCCGAGACAAATGGCCCTGTGTTGAGCAACGAGACCTTGACCGTCCGGCCCGACCGTGTCGCGTCGAGGCGGACCTCCGGCCCCGGTCCTTCCCCGGCCAGGTAGCGCAGCAGAACTTCCTGCCCCATGCCGAGCCGATCACCAGGTGGTGGCAGGTGAACCAGGTCCCACCCGGCCACATCCGGCAGTGCCAGCCGATCGATCTCGGTGAGCTTCGCACCCAGTTTGGCGGTGTCCCACCAGGCCACAGCCAACCGGCTCGAGCTGTTCCAGCTGCGGCCGGACCAATCCAGGGCACGGCTCAGCACAAATGTGCGGTCGAGCTCGGACGTGGTTTTCACTTCAGAATTGACGGACTCCGTCAGGGGATTGAGATCGTCGCCCCATCGGTCGATCGCCGGCAGCGTCACCGGTACGAGCCCGATGGCCGCGCGGACCGACACACCCAGTCCGACAAGTGGCTCGAGCCTCTTGCGCAGCGGCACATTGCCCCCTTCGCCGACGCCACGGAGCGCGGAGTGGCCCGTGCCACCAACCGGCACCAGGCAGACTCCGGCCTGCGCCGCCACACGCCCGACCTCATCGTCACCCAGCTGGGACACCGAGAACAGCGGCACCATGGGGACTCCAGAAACCCTGGCGAGTTCGGCCACAAACTCCGCCATGCCCGGGGGAACCTCCGGCAGGTCGAGCACCACCTCGACCGGAAGACGATCACCCTCTTGCGCCGCAATGGCCCGCCACACGGCCTGGGCCATTTCCTCATCCAGCCCCTCCCCGGCACCCTCCACCCGCAGGGCGATGCCCACCGGGAGATCGCCTTCAATGGGGGGTTTGGGGTGGAAACCGAGCACCGGCGCCGCGCCGGCCAGATCCAGGACACCGCGACGGACGATGACCGTGTCGACGCCCACCATGCGCAGCTCGGCGGCCGTCATTGCATCGAGTCCTTCGGCTCCGAGCCAGACGGTCGTGCGCCGGACGGTCCTCATCGCGCCTGCGAGCTCATCACCCCCGGAGTCCAGGCCACCACATGCGCACGCCAGCATCGAGATCAACAGCGCTGCGATCGTATGATTGCCCACCGACCGATGGTATCAAAGGTCGGACCCAGCGACGGGCAACTCGAGCCGCACCACCAGCCCCCGCTCACCGTTGCGGGCGGAGACCTCACCATGACAGCGCGACACGACCTGTTGGACCAGAGCCAAACCGAGGCCGGTCCCCGCGCCGGTGGTGGAGAAGTGCGGCGAGAACAGACGATCGATCTGGGCCTGCGGGATGCCCCCGGCGGTATCCTCGACCTCGAGAACAGCCGTGCCGTCACCGCACCGAACCCGGACCCGGACCTCTCCCGGCTGATCCCCCAGGGCGTCCACACTGTTCTTGATCAGGTTCCCCAGAGCGCGCTCCAACCACTGCCGGTCGACTCGAACGTTGCAGGCCCCCGAGGACGGCGTATCCGCCACCAGATCGATTCCCCGTCGTGCAAAAATCGTCAGCCCTTCGAGGGTTTCCCCCACCACAGCACCGAGATCCACCAACTCGGATTCCCAACGTTCCAGGGCCACAAGATTCGAAAACGAGTTGGCGGTGTCCTGGAGGCGGTCCACCTGGACCGAGATCTCACGGCATGCCTCGGCCATGAGGTCGTCGGTATTCGGGTCGTTGCGCCGCCGAGCCTCTTCGAGCTCCTGAACCCAAAGACGAATGGGGGTCAGCGGGTTCTTGACCTCGTGGGCCACGATGCGCGCCAGCTGATTGAGCTGGCGGAGGCGGTCCACCCGAACCACTTCCGTCACGTCATCCACCACCACCACCAACCCCGGTGTCCCATCGGGAAGCGGCACCCCGGCGACTCCGACCCGCCACGTGAGCTCCTGGCCGGGTACCGGCTGAACCGTTTCCACTCCCGGCAAAACTCCGGCCCGGTCGTGGGGAGCGACCTGCCGTACGATTTCCATCAACCGGTCGCCGGACTCGGAAATCAGCTGTTCCGCGCTGGGATTGGCAAACCGTATTTCACCCGACGGTTCGAGCACGAAGACCGAAGGAACCAGGGTTGCCAACGTGATCCTGAGCATCTCTTCCTGATGGCGGAGGCTGTTTTCCCGGAGCTGTACCTCCTCATTCATTGTCCGCACGGCATCGAGCACTTCCGCCAGATCGGTCTCTACCGGACGCCGAACCGCCGGGAGCGGCTCGCCGTGGAGAAGCTGCCGAGCCAGCCCAACCAGGTCCCGCAACGAAACGCTCAACCTTCGCTCGACTCGGGACGTGAGGGTCAATGAGAGCAACGCGGCGAGCATCGCCCCCGTCAGCAGCCAATCCACCGCGGCCGGCGCAACATCCTCGAGCCGAGGATCGAGTCTCACCATCTCCAGGAGCAAACGCCGACCCTCGAGCACGACCGAGCCCGCCGTAATCAAACGACCGCTGTCACGCACGACCAACGGGTCGTCTCGACCGATCAGGTAGGTTTGAAATGCCTCAACTGAAGGCAGTTCCGGCAGGGCTCCGGTGCTGAAGAGGTCGCGCCGTGAAACCGCCACCAGATTCGCCCCATCGAAGAGCACGACCTCTCCTCCCCAACCTTCGGCGACCCAGCGCGCAATATCGTCGTCCACCGCAAAACCACCGCTGAGTTGGTCGGCGGTATAGCGGGCCGAGCCGAGGGCCGCCAGACCCACGACCTGTTCGACGCGCCTCACCTCTCGTTGCAGACGAAGATGCAGGAACATCGTCAAAACCATCAGCGGCAGAACCACGCCCGCGGCCACCAATAATCTGAGCCTTCCCCCAAACGTAGCCAACTGCTCGCGACGCATCACTGGCGGCCAGGCCAGGGCAAGGCCCAGCAGCACCCACAGCGCGGCGATGGCGGCCTTGAGAACCCACACCGCCGGAGCCGGGTACCGGCCTATGGCCGCCACCAGCCACTCATCACGCCGCCACACTCTGGCAAGGGCGGTGTCTCCCCCCACTGACATCCTGGCCCACCCGCCCCCGCCGTGGTAGAGGTCGCCGGCGGTCTCCGGGTCGAGGTCATCCACCTCGGAATGAAGGGTCGCCGCCACTGATCCGGACCGAGTCAAAACGGCAAACCACACCGGCTTCGAGCGCGCGGACTCGAGCGCCTCACCGCTCCGCCAGTCGCGGAGCCAACTCCAAGGCGGGATGGCCACATGAATCTCCACAACAGCACCAGGGGGTTCGTCCAGAACCCAGGATCTCATCAGCCGTTCCGCGCCCTGGGCTGGTGCCAGGTCGCCCCACCTCGAGACCTCCATGCCTGTTTCGTCCACAAGACTCAACTCTGATGGCGTTTGCCAGTTATCCAGCCCCCATTTGCGTGCCAAGACCGGTGCCACGTCGTCGAGTCTGCATTGGTCGGGAGGGGCCGGGAGCATCTCCCAAAGATCGACGGCTTCCGGCAGGACTATGACGTCCTCTCCCGTGCTGCCGGATCGTTCGAGATCCATCGGTACCCGAGCCAGTCCCAGGGCCAGGCCGAGCAGGGCGACCCCGGCCGCAATCACCAATCTGTGCTCGAGCCGAAAGGCTCCTGGCACCCGGGCCGTGGGCCAACCTGAGACCGTCCATGCCAGGGCGATCATCCAGACACCACCCCACCCTGGAGAGAGGAGATGGTCGGGCAACGGAGAAAAGCGGTCGCCCGGTATCACCAAGATGACGACCGCCGCCGCTGCCACCGAGAGCCCAACAAGCCATCGTGCCGGTGCCGGCCGACACCGGCGTGCGGTCCGACCCACAGCGGCACCTGCGAGCAGTACGATCATCATCCACACCGCGGCCGGCTCGTCACCGAACAACACTGTGAATACGGTGCTCCCAAGGATGACCGCCGCAAGCGCCACGGCCGGTTGCAGCCACAGGGCGGTGACGGCCAGGACAGCCCACGCCACCAGCAACACGACGCGCCGCGATTGCCCGCGCCGGGAGACCGATCCCAACACGACATCCACCCCGGCGCGAGTGGATACCTCCACACGATGAAGGTCCGGCGCATTTTGTCCAATGACCAGATTGTGGCCCGGAGACGCGTTCATCCCCCAGATGTGAGGGGCCTCCAATCCAGTCCAATCGGCGATGGTGACCGCCCCGACCAATCGCCCCTCCACAAGCAAGGGTTCGCGAACGTAGAGTACTGCCCCGGCCGCCGACCACACAACTCCCGAACGTCGCTCGCCCAACGGGCGAATTCCATGGGGATAGGCCCGTTGATCACCACCCCAGGCCAGCAGACTGCCCCGGTCGTCCGCGAGATAGGCGGTTCGCCCCGGGTGGTTGTCAACCCTCCTCTGGAGCACGCGGAATGGCCGGGCCGGGTCGGAGACCTCTCCGCTGGACTCGAAGAGACGGCGCAACTGATCATCCGCCTTCAGGTCCTCCGCGGTACGCAGCATGGCTTGGACATGGCCATCCAGATCTTCGGAAAGCAGTTCTAGCGGCAGCACCCGAGACGGTGCGGCAAAATTGGCCGCAACTCCGATCAGTACTGCAACCCATGGGATCCACTGCGTGCCTGTTGGTCGGGCCAGCGTGGCGAATCCTGTCACGACCACGACCGCCATCCACGGCGGAAGGGCCAGGGGAGGCCACAGTGAGACCAGCGCCAGCGCCAGCACGGCCAGCCACCACGATCGGCCAGATCTCCGAGAAGACACCGCGGATTCCACTGTTGTCAGTATAGGGCGGATACGCGCCCACCCGCCCAGGCGATGGGGTCATGAGTTCCCCAGCCCGAGCCCGTTACCGTTTCCGACCGAAGAACGAAGAACAAAGAACGAAGAGACCCCACCCGGAGCGTGGTGGGCGCGATGAGGCTATGGGACTATCGCCCGATCCCGACCCGAGCGTTCCCGTTCGAACGAAGAACCAAACGATAGAACAAAGAACAGATCCGCCCACCCACCCGGAGCGCGGTTGGCGCGATGGGCGGGCGTGCCATTCCGAACACTTCACGTTGAAAGTTACACGTTAAACGTTGAAGTTCCTCCCACCCACCCGGAGCGTGGTGGGCGCGATAGGCGGGCGTGCCGTCTTTGACGATTTTGGAAACGCCGCATCAGCAGTGGGGATCCATCGTTGCGCCCCGGATCTTTGTCGCGCTTCCCGTGAGGATGCCAGGCACGCCGATTCGCCCCAGCGAGACGAATCGGCTGGCCGGCGTTGGCGAATCGGGATGCCAGGCACCTCCGAGAGACGCGCCCTCGGGGAGCGCGGTTGGGAGAGGGGCGCCTCGAAGTCAGTGCACCCCACCGAACGCTTTTCCGGATGAACCCGACTTTTTACCGCCGGGATGGTCGCCAGCTCGAGGAGCGCGGGCCCCGTTGCGACGGGCGGCGGAAAGCCTTCTCGCTAACCTCCCCTCATCATGGCCTCGATGTCGTCGGCCGTGGTGGGGAGGTCGGCGGAAAGGTTCTCGCAACCACCGGCGGTCACCAGGAAGTCGTTTTCGATCCGCACCCCAAGACCCTCCTCGGGCAGGTAGATTCCGGGCTCGTTGGTGATCACCATCCCGGGTTCAAGGGGCATGTCATCGGCGTGCGGGTCGTGGGCTTCGATCCCGAGTCCGTGCCCCAGCCCGTGGATGAAGTACTGACCGAGCGACCCACCGCGGGAATCCCTGAGTTCCGAGTCCTCCATGACCTGGTAGGCGATCTTCCGCAACTCGAACATGGTGATCCCGGGTTTGGTCGCTTCGGCCGCCCGGTCGTGGGCCTCGAGCACGAGATCGTAGATCGCGCGCTGACGTTCGGTGAATGTCCCATCCACCGGATAGGTCCGGGTCAGATCGCCGCAGTAGTAGCCGAACCGGGCGCCGATGTCGACTACCACCAGCTCCCCCGCGCTGCACACATCCACGTTCTGGTCGTAGTGCAACGTGGTGGCGTTGACGCCCGAGCCGACGATGGACGGGAAAGCGATTCCCTCAGCGCCGGCTTCTCGGAAGGCCGAATACACGATCCCATCGATCACAGATTCTCCGACATCCTTACGGATGGCAGCTGCAGCCCTCCTCTGGCCCTCGACGGTGGCTGCGATGGCGTGACGCATCAGGTCGATCTCACCGGTGTCCTTGATCATTCTCATCCGATCCACGAGACCGCCCACATCGCGAACGGTGAAGCTCGGCAATCGGTCCCGCAACCGCGCGATGAAGCGATGGGTTGGCGGGAGTTCGGCCGCGGCGGCAACCGGCGGCAACGTCGTCCACAGCACCGCGTCCGACTCGCTCAGCCAACCCTGAAGCCGACCCTCGAGACCCGGCACAGGGCGGATGCGGGCATCCAGCACCACCTCAGTCGGTGTCGTCGGGAGCACATCGTCGAACCCGAGGGCCTCAGCCGCTTCCGCCCCGGGGCCCCATTTGGGACCGGTCCAACGCTCCACATCTTCATCCCTGGGCGGCAGGAAGAGCATCTCGGCGTCATCCGCGGGCCTCAGGACCAGTACCGCGTTGGGCAACTCGACACCGGTCAGATAGAAAAAGTCGGGTGCCTGCCGAAAGGTGCCGACATCGCCGTACCCGCGGTCGTCGCCGGCACCCCACAACACCGCCGTTCCCACTTCCAGTTCCGACGCCAACCGACGCCGCCGTTCCTTGTACACCGAGGTCGGTTGAAGCTCGGCAGCGTAATTTCCCCCGCGCATGTCACGTACGGTCATGGTCGTCCTCCCGGACCGCCGATTGTACAACTCCCCCGCCCGTCCATTTCGAATTGCGAATTGCGAATTGCAGATTGCAGATTGCAGATTCCCCACCCACCCGGTGAGTTAAAAGTTGAAGGTTAAACGTTCAACGTTTCGACCCACCCACCCGGAGCGCGGTGGGTGCGTATGGCGGGCGTGCCATTCCGAACACTTCACGTTGAAAGTTACACGTTAAACGTTGAACGTTCCTCCCACCCACCCGGAGCGCGGTAGGCGCGATGGGCGGGCGTGCCATTCCGAACACTTCACGTTGAAAGTTACACGTTAAACGTTGAACGTTCCTCCCACCCACCCGAAGCGTGGTGGGCGCGATAGGCGGGCGTGCCGTCTTTGACAATGTTGGGGCCATTCAGCTGATTCACTCGGCCTCAGAAGTCCCAACATTGTCAAAGGGGGCAACCTCGGAGAGCGCCTCGGGGAGATGGGCGCGTCGAAATCAGTACATCGAAGCGAACGCGGGAGCCCGCTGCCGTTGACCCTGTGGCTGCCGCTGCTCGCTGTTCCCAGCCGCTGTCCCTGAACGCTGCCGCTGCATCTCGGGCCCGGACACCCGGCTTCGCCACGGGCTACGCCGTGGCAGGCGGAGACGGGCAACCAGACACCCCACCTCGCGCTTTCCCGGATGAACCGAACGTTCAACGTGTAACCTGTAACGGCCTTGTGGTGCGGCCGTCACGGCTGCAGTGATGTGATGCATGTCGACACCAGAAGAGGTCACGAGACCTCGCTTTACAGGCGAGAATGCGCTGTGTAGACTGATCGGGCCTCTTGAGGCACTATCGCGTAAGCAACCTGATCTCAACAATTGGAGGACTTATGAGCGTCGGCATCGTCGGTTACGGCGCGTTCATTCCGCGGCGTCGAATCAAGGTCGAGGAGATCGCGAAGGTCTGGGGCGCCGACGCCCCGTCCTACAAACGTGGGCTCCAATTGAACGAAAAATCAGTCCCAGGCGCCGACGAGGACACGATCACCATGTCGGTGGAGGCGACCCGCAATGCCCTCGCCCGCTCCCGCGGTGTCGACCCGGCGGATATCGGCTGCGTCTATGTCGGGTCGGAGTCCCACCCGTACGCGGTCAAACCGTCGGGGACCATCGTCGCCGAGGCCATAGGGGCCGTACCGGAGATCCACGTTGCCGATCTGGAGTTCGCCTGCAAGGCGGGCACGGAGGGTCTGTTCCTGGCGCAGTCGCTGGTCAAGGCGGGTGAGATCACCTACGGTCTTGGCATCGGTGCCGATACCTCACAGGGCGCCCCGGGGGATGCCCTCGAGTACTCGGCGGCCGCCGGCGCCGCCGCCTTCATCTTCGGCGCCGACGAGGATCGGATCCTTGCCGACGTGGTGGACACCTATTCGTGGACCACTGATACGCCGGATTTCTGGCGTCGCGAGTATATGCATTATCCGCGGCATGGCAGCCGTTTCACCGGCGAACCGGCCTACTTCCGGCACAGCATGAGTTCCGCTTCCGGGATGATGAAGAAGGCGGGTCTCGAACCGCAGGACTTCGCCCACGCGGTCTTCCACCAGCCCAACGGCAAGTTTCCCATGCGGGTCGGCAAAAAGCTCGGCTTCACCGAAGAGCAGCTCAAGACCGGGTGGCTGTCGCCGTGGCTCGGCAACACCTACTCCGGCGCCTCCCCGGTGGGCCTGACCGCCATCCTCGACGTGGCTGCGCCCGGCGATTTGATCCTGCTCACGTCATTCGGATCGGGAGCCGGGTCGGACTCCTTCGTCTTCCGCGCCACCGACAATTTGACCGACGTCCAGGCGCTCGCCCCACAGACCCGACCTCAGCTCGACGAAAACAAGATCTACGTGGACTACGGCACCTACGCCAAGCTCCGCGGCAAAATTCGAATGGCGGAGTAGGAGGTGGCCATGCGCGAGGTTGCAATCATCGGAACCGGTCTGGTCACATTCGGGGAAATGTGGTCGAAATCTCTTCGTCAACTATGGACGGAGGCGGCCCTCAACGCCCTGGAGGACGCCGGCGTCGATTCAGTGGACTTCATCACCGTGGGTTGTATGTCGTCGGGCCTCTTCACGGGTCAGGAACACCTGGTCTCGCTGCTCGCCGATGAGCTGGGCGTGGCCGGCGTTCCGGCCATGCGGGTCGAGTCGGCATGTGCCTCGGGAGGTCTGTCGCTGCGAGCCGCCTTTGCGGAGGTGGCCTCGGGACTGGCCGACATCGCCCTCGTCACAGGCGTCGAGAAGATGACCGACGTGGACGGATCAGATGCCACCTACGCCCTCGGCACCGCGGCCGACCAGGAGTGGGAGGGTTTCCACGGCATCACCTTCCCGGGACTCTACGCCATGCTCGCACGGATCCACATGGCAGAGTACGGAACGACGAGCAAGCAACTGGCCCAGGTGGCGGTCAAGAACCACGCCAACGGGCTACTCAATCCCCATGCCCAGTACCATCTCAAGGTCAGCATCGACGACGTTCTCGGATCGACCCTGGTGGCCGACCCGTTGCACCTCCTCGACTGCTCACCCATCACCGATGGTGCGGCGGCCCTTGTGATCGCGAGTGTCGACCGCGCCAAGGAGATCGCAGGCGACCGTCCCATGATCAAGATCACCGGATCTGGGATGGCCACCGACACGATTTCCC
This sequence comes from uncultured Holophagae bacterium, assembly GCA_963797055.1. Taxonomy (GTDB): domain Bacteria; phylum Acidobacteriota; class Thermoanaerobaculia; order Thermoanaerobaculales; family Sulfomarinibacteraceae; genus FEB-10. The sequence continues at coordinate 441,706 of CAWCOD010000006.1, read as the reverse complement.
TTGCCAACCGAGCCGACCTTTCAGAGCTGGCGGCAGTGCGTCTGGCCGGAGAACGCGCCTACACCATGGCCAATCGTTCGCCCGAAGACATACACGTGGCCGAGGTTCACGACTGTTTCACGATCGCCGAAATCATGGCCACCGAGGCGCTGGGCTTCTTCGACAGAGGCGAGGGCGGGCCCGCAGTCAAACGAGGGCTGACCGCCCTCGACGGCAAGATCCCGGTGAACACCTCGGGCGGTTTGAAAGCCAAGGGACACCCGGTGGGCGCTACCGGCGTAGCCCAGGTAGCGGAGATCGTCACCCAACTCCGCGGCGAGGCAGGCCAGCGGCAGGTCGAAGGTGCCCGTATCGGACTGGCTCAGAACATGGGCGGATCCGGCGGCAGTTCGGTGGTCCACATTCTGGAGGTGGAGTGATGTTTTCCCCGGCACGCGCATGGCGTGAGTTCCCCCGCCGGTATCGTCTCGAGGCGAGCCGCTGCGAGGGATGTTCCAAGATCCTCTACCCCGCCCGCCTGGTGTGTCCCAGCTGTGGCGGCCGTGAATTCGTCGATGAGACGCTGCCACGCGACGGCAAGGTCCTCACCTACACGGTGGTGCGGGTCCCCCCGGCCGGTTTTACCGAACAGACCCCTCTGCCCATCGCCCTCGTGGAGCTTGACAACGGCGCCCGGGTGATGGTCCAGATTGGCGACGTCGAGGACCCCGACGCCCTGGAAATCGGGATGGCGGTCCGGCTCGAGTTCCGGCGCATCTCGTCCGACGGCGAGGCCGGCGTCATCTTCTACGGCCACAAGGCAGTCCCGGCCTGAATCAGGACTCGATTTGGATCGCATTTGGAGCCCCGAACGCGTCTGGGCCCCGTGTCTTTTCATGACATTGACCGTCAGGAACGATTCTGAAAGAATGGTCACATGTCGGAACAGGACTTCGAAACCAATCTTTGCAGCATCAACGAAATCAATCCGGAAGCGGTGGCCTTCGCCCAGGGCGAAAGCCTCTCCCGAGACACCATCGAGGATCTGAGTCGACTCTACTCGGCCCTCTCCGACCCGACCAGGTTGAGAATCCTGCATGCCCTCACCGTGACCAAGGAGCTGTGCGTCTGCGATCTGGCAGTGATCGCCGACCTGTCCGTGTCGGCCGTGAGCCACCAGCTCCGGCTGCTCCGCGATCGCAACCTGGTGCGGGCTCGCCGTGACGGCAGGATGGTCTACTACAGCCTGGCCGACGACCACGTCCACGATCTTCTGGCCATCGGCACCGACCACGCCAACGAGTAGTGAACCGTCAGGCGTCTTTCAGGGTCCGACCCATGACCAGGCGGTCAAGTCTCCACTCTCGAAGCCATCTTCGAACAAAAGCCCAAAGCAACTGTCCCGCCCGAAGCTGAAGTCGTCCGCGAACATGTACTTCTGATCTTCCGCGGTGCCCTCGGTCTCGCGGAACTCCACGAGGCCGAACCCTCCCGGGTCGATCACGCCAAAGAACCCATGGGACGACGTCACCTGATTGTCGCCCGAGAAGTCGACGACCACTGTCCCATCGATGACGATGTTGAGTTGCGCCCCCGGGGTGTTGCTCACGAGCCACCCGCCCGCCGCGTACGTCGTGGTTCCGGACTCGACGAACCAGCCATCGCCGATTCCGTTACCGAAGTCGCCGTGGGGCAGCTCGTAAAAGCCCCAACTGCCGGTGCGGGCCGGTCCGCCGCCGGTGGTGAGCCCGCTGTTTGGGTTATTTGGCAGCCAGTTGAGTCCCAGGTTGGTGACGCTGGACGCGGTTGACGGTGTGCGGGCCCCGCCCCAGACGGCATCATCCTCGAAGCCCTCGACGTCGACGCAGAGCCCGAGGTTGGCAGCGTCGGCCAGAAACAGCGCTTCATCGGTGTAGGCCGTCACCTGAGCCGCCGCCGGCGCCGCAATCAGGCACAGGGTCAGCAGGAATGCGGCCCAAAGAACACTCATCCTGTTCATGTGCAGCCTCCTCGCGTTGTACCGGTTCGGCCGGGTTCGCCCATGCGACGACAGACAGGCATGCGCTCCCCCACCGAGTCGATTCTCCCCGTCCCACCTCCCTCAGGGAACCACCGCCGACCAGGCGGAGAAGTCCCCGCTTTCGAAACCGTCTTCGAACAGCAGGTTGTTGTCGTCGTCCTCGATGGTCACGGTCACCGACAGCGTGAGGAGCACACCGTTCGATGGGTTCGACAGCTCGAGGGTGAAGGTTTCGTCCGCCTCGACGTCTGCGTCGTTGACGATCGCGACCGCCACCGTGGCAGACATCTGGCCGGAGGTGATGGTCGCGGTGCCCGCAACGGCGCCGTAATCGCCGGGTGAGGTGGCGGTGCCGTCGGCCGTGGCGTAGTCCACCGAGACGTCGAATCCGCTCGGAGCGGACAGGACAATCTCGATCAGCGCCTGACCGGCCGACTCGGCAACTGCGACATCGGCCCCCGTGAGGTCCGGCATGGGGTCGTCGTCGAAGATGGTCACCGTGCCGGTCGAGGGCGTCCCCAATTGAGCGCCCGCCGGGTTCGACAGCTCCACGCCGAAGCTCTCGTCCGGCTCGTCGATGAAGTCGCCGAGCACCGCGAGGGGGACCGCGGTGGTGGTACTTCCGGCCGGAATCTCCGCCGTGCCCGTGGCCGCGGTGTAGTCCGAGCCCGGTGTGGCCGTGCCGCCTCCGGTAGCGTAGTCCACGCTCACCAGAGCGCCGCTCGCCGGAGTCAAGGTGATGGTGACGTCGACCGACGCCGATCCCGCGTCCCCCTCGGTGATCGACGCGTCGCCGACGGTCAGCACCGAAACTCCGACCTCGGTCACGGTGATCGAGACCGTCGCGGTGTCGCTGAAGACGCTGCCATCCCAGGCCCGGAACGTGAAGCTGTCCGGTCCGAAATACCCCCCGGTCGGGGTGTAGGTCACGTTGGGTGGCGCGCCGCTCAACATCCCGTGTCCCGGCGGCGTCACGATCGAGAACGTCAGCGGATCGCCGTCCGGATCGCTCCCGGTCAGCGTGATCGCCTTGGCCGTGTCCTCCGGTGTCGACACCGACTGCGGATTCGCCGTTGGTGCGTCGTTCACCGGCGTCACCGTGATCGACACCACCGCCGTGTTGCCGAACTCGGTGCCGTCCCAGATCCGGAAGCTGAAGCTGTCCGGACCGTTGTAGTTCGCCGCCGGCGTGTAGGTCACGTTGGGCGGTGCGCCGCTCAACCCCCCGTGTCGCCGGCGGCGCCACGATCGAGAACATCATCGGATCGCCGTCCGGATCGCTCCCGGTCAACGTGATCGCCTTGGCCGTGTCCTCCGGTGTCGACACCGACTGCGGATTCGCCGTTGGTGCGTCGTTCACCGGCGTCACCGTGATCGACACCACCGCCGTGTTGCCGAACTCGGTGCCGTCCCAGATCCGGAAGCTGAAGCTGTCCGGACCGTTGTAGTTCGCCGCCGGCGTGTAGGTCACGTTGGGCGGTGCGCCGCTCAACATCCCGTGTCCCGGCGGCGTCACGATCGAGAACGTCAGCGGATCGCCGTCCGGATCGCTCCCGGTCAGCGTGATCGCCTTGGCCGTGTCCTCCGGTGTCGACACCGACTGTGGGTTCGCCACCGGCGGGCTGTTGGTCGGTTCAATGATGGAGAAGTTCCGCACGAAGTCGTCGCCACCGGTGCCGTTGCCGTCACCGTCGAGCGGGTTCCCGGCCCAGTCATGGATCGACGTCGTGCCGCACACCAGCAACCGGTAGCTGCCGGCCGGCAGCTCAAACCCGCCGTTCAGGTCCAGCGTCGCTGTCAGCGCCCCGTCCACCTGCCACATCACCGAATCCACCGAAACCTGGGTGTCGTTGCCGGCCACTCCCCCGCTGCAGTTCGTGGTCTGGAAGCCGTTGCCGTCGGCCTCGATGAGCAAATAGTTGGCCGGGTTGGTGACGTCGTCCGGGTCGGTGTCCCCGGTCACGTCTCGGACCGGCTCACTGAAGGTGATCAGCAGCTGGAGTATCGCCGCGTCCGTCACCTCGCTTTCCGCCAGCACCCCGTCGCCCGGTGTCGTACCAGCTGTTCACCAACGTCACCTGCGGCGGCGTGGTGTCCGCGGTGGTCGTGGCGAGGGTGAAGTCGTCGCCGAACACGTAGCGCTCCTGACCGACCTTGCCGTCGGTCTCCTCGACCCGAAACGAGTCGAAGCCGCCGGTGTCGATGACGCCGAAGAACTGGTGGCCGCCGGAGGTCAGTCCGCCCGAGCCCGATCGGCAGCCCCGCCGTCCAGGATCATCGACAGGTTCGGCTGGGCGACCCCTTCAGGAATCCACCGACGCCATACGAGCAAGGTCTCGCCCGGCTCCCGGTTCCGGTGAAGCCGTCCTTGAAGAGGCAGTGCGCCGGCGGGTTGTTGATGTCGCACTCGTTCGGAGTGCCCGTGGCATAGCCGTGTTCGGGATCGTACAGCCCCCACATGCCGGTCCGCGCGGGTCCACCTCCGGTGATCAGCTCGTTGGATGCCGGCGGATCCGGGTGGTTGCTCTCCCACCGAACGCCCTGGCTCACCACCGAGAGCGCCGTCAGCGGAGCCCTCGTGACGCCCCACACCGTGTCGTCCTCGAAACCCTCCTGGATCAGCTCGTAGCCACCGAGCGCCCCGAGTTGGGCCAAGAACGCGCTCTCCAGCCAGCACACGTACTGCGTCGGCCCGCCCGTGCAGGCCGTCAGGATGACCGTGGCCTGCTGCGTCTGTCCGGCAAGCGCCACCTCGTAGGTGAAGCTGTCGGAGCCGAAGAACGACCCGTCCGGGGTGTAGGTGAACGAGCCGTCCGGGCACAGATCGTAGGCCGAAGGGTTCGCTTCGCAGTCGAGCACCCCGTGGTTCGGGGGGGTCAGCAGCGCCACGGTGGCGCCCTCGTCGGCCGCCGGGTCGCCACCGTAGGTGTCGTTCTCCATGACGCCCGGATCCTCCACCACCAGCGGCTCGGCGAATGGCACGCCGTAGCTGTCGTCCACCGCGACCAGGGTCTGGGCCGCCGCCGGAAGGGCCACCAACGTGAGCGCGATCAGCAATGTCTGTCGTGCCGCCCGTCGCCCACGCTGTGTGATGTGTGGGCCTCGATGTGCGGTGGTCCATGTGTGTCTCCAATTCGCGCGCCTCCTCTGGCGCCGTTTCACTGCACGACGTCGGCCCTCACCAGTCGGCCGTCGTTGGTGCCGTCGACCGTATTGCCGTTGACCTCCGAGACCATGGCGTCGACGCCGCCGGTGTCGCCGGTCGAAGGCTCGTCCACAACCGTGACCCGCAGGCTCGCGCCGGCGACCGCCCCGACGCCCCAATCGTCGATGAAACGGTTGTGCTGGCGGTACTCGCCCGGCAGCAGCGTGTACACCTGCTCATGAAGCACCGCACCGTCGGCTCCCAGCAGCTCCACCCTCACATCGGTCGCGAGACGAGTGCCGTCCTCCGTTGCCCGGGTGTTCTGGAAAATCAGGTTGGCCCGGGTGGTCGCGTCATGGCTGAAGCCCGCGATCCGCCCGTCGGTCCCGGGAGTGACGGTGGTGGAGGCGGTGCGGGGCAGTATCGCCTGGCCGTAGGTCAGAGTGCCGTCGCCCGGGTCCGGCTCCTCGGTGTAGGTGCGCATCCACAGCAGCGGCTGCGACAGCCCGGATGACACCACGAGGCTCCCCACCGCTGGCGGCTGGTACCCGAACAGCTCCGCCAAGATGTTGCCCACGAAACGGCTCTCCCCGATCTCGAACGGCACGGTCATCGCGACCGGGTCGCCGCCGTTGTCCTGACCGGCCGGGAAGAACTCGAAGGCCACCTCGTCCACATCCCCGGCGGTGCTGATCGCCACCACGTCGGAGCGCCACTCGCTGGCGTTCACGCCGCCGATCACTGCCGCCCCCGGCAGCCATTGGGATTCGCTCGCCCCCGGCAGCTGGCCAGCCATGTAGCTGCCATCGCTGGTGTCGTTGTCGATGATGCTGGTGTAGGCGAGCACTCGTCCGTTGATTCCGGTGACCTCGAATCGGTGCAGGCTGTCACCCTCCGACACCGTGTCGGGATCGTCCACCAGGTTCGGAAACACCTGTCGGAAGAGCGAGTTCAGTTGGACCCAAGACCCCGGCTGGACCGACAGCGTCTCCTGCGCCGAGAGCCTGCTCCCCCTGTCGTAGCCCCTGATGACAACGACCGAGCAGTCGGCGTCGGTCGCCAGGCCCAGATTGGTGCGGTAGCGCCCGGCCAGCGCCGGCACCAGCACGCGCGAGCCCGCTGGGGCGGCCTCGTCCCAGCGCACACCCGCAATCTGTTGGCCGTACCGCCGCGCGCCTTCCACCCGGTTGAAGGTGTTGGCGCTCACCAGAACGGCATCGGTATCGCCCGCCGCGACCCTCCACGAAATCGCGCCGCTGCCCTGCTCACCGAACACGGTTGACACGGCATCCTCGAGCGCCAGCGTGTGGTCGGCCCCGATCATCACCCTCGCGGGCGACCCCAGGACACCGTCGGCCGTGCTGAAGTAGAGATCCACCGTCGCCTCGACCGCACCCGCGTTGTGGAGGTAGAGGTCGCTGTGCCAGTCGCTGCCCAGCGCACCGGGTAGGTTGGCCACACCGGCAACCACCCCGTCGAGCCTCGGCACGGGTCCACCGTTGCCCAGCGCCATGGTGACGTCGTCGATGAAGATGAATTTCTGATCCTCCAGCGTTCCCTCGACCTCTCGGAACTCGAAGCTGGTGAAGACCCCGCTGGCCACGACCCCGTAGAAGCGGTGCGATCCATCCACCGGGCCGAGCGAGATCGGGTTGGCCCCGTCGCCGTCCAGGATGAACGCGACCTCACTGCCGGGCAGTCCGCGAAACCATCCACCCACGGCCACCAGCGACTGATCCGAATCGCCGAGCACGCCATCCTCGATGAAGTCGGCGGGGCTCGGCACCTCCTGGTCGCCGTGCGGATCGGAGTACAGCCCCCAATCGCCCGTGTAGGCGGCACCGGCGCTGGTGCTGATCTCATTCTGCGGGTGGTTGGATGTCCAGGTGATGCCCTGCGACGTCACCGACGCCACCGCGTCCGGGTTCCGCGCCGCGCCCCAGTCGGCGTCGTCCTCGAAGCCCTCGGCCACAGTCTCCAGATCGCCGACAGCGGCGAGGAAAGCGGCTTCGTCGGTGAAGGTGGCGGCCCCCACCGCCGTGTCGTCGACCAGATGCCCGAGCACCTCTTCGGCTACGACCAGGTCGATGAGGCCCTGGCCGTAGCTCTGATCCGAGCCCACCGCTCCGAGGTCCACGGCCGTGCGCTCGAGCGCCTGCTCCAGCGCGCTCACCGTCGCTCCGGGGTGGGCGCTCAGCAGCAGCGCCATGGCGCCCGAGATGTGCGGCGCGGCGATGGACGAACCGGTGGCCCACGCCCAGTAGGCGCCGAGGTCTGCGGTGCGGACGTTGACGCCGGGCGCCACCACCCTCGGGTAGACGCCGCTATCGCACGCCGACGGGCCCCTGCTGCTGGTGAAATGGACGGTGTCGGTGTCGGTGACGAACCCGACGCCGAAGCCCGACGGGTTGTTGGCCGGCGACACGTCGTGCCCGCGTTGGAGCCGTAGTTGCCGCCGGAGAAAACCACCGCCACGCCGGCGGCCCGCAGCATCTGCAGGTCCTGTTCGAACTCCAAACTGCAGTCGCCGATGTTCTGGAGGCTCCACGAGTTGTTGACGATGTCGGCGCCGTCGTCGGTCTCCGGATCGCCATCCGGGTCGAGCAGCCACTGATAGCCCTGGTGGATGGCGCTCAGGCTCGCCTCGCCGTCGTCGTTGAAGATCTTGACCGCGATCCAACGGGCGCCGGGTGCCACCCCGATGGCGGATCCGCCTGCCGACCCGCCCACCACGACCCCCATGGACTGGGTACCGTGGCCGTTCCGATCATGGGGCTCCGGGTGCTCGCCGTAGGGGTCGAACCAGCTGTTGTCGCCGCCGCGGTAGCTGGCGTCCAGGTCCGGATGGCTGGCGTCCACCCCTGTGTCCATGCTGGCCACCACCACGCCGGCACCGGTGTGACCGGCGGCCCAAAGCTCGGGTGCACGAATCGCCTCCAGGTTCCACTCGGCCACCGCGGAGTCACCCATTGTCGCCTTCGGCGCCTCGATCACCCCGTCGAGGGAGATCTCGCCACCCCGGGGTCGTCGGCGAGGGCCCTGATCACCTCGGCGCTCGCGGTCAGGGCGACGCCGTTGATGGCCCACAGGTCGGCCCGCCGACTCACGGACGGATCACCCAGCAGGGCTTCGACCTCGCGTAGGGAGCCATCGGACACCGCTCGGGCGTCGCGCACGAGGCGGGCCCGGCGCCGCACCCGGTCTTCGCCGGCACGCCGGCCGAGATCGGGTCTGCCGTCGAACCGCACGATGACCGACACCACGTCCGATGAACCGAGTCGATCGAGCGCCGATCGCAGCTCGGTGTCCAGAGTGTCCGACGACGCCGCCGGAGCGGCGAGGAGCAGCACCGCGGCCACCGCGGCGCCCACTCGGCGAAAGGTCCGGATTGGCTGATTCATCGCGCTACTCTATCACCAGGTTTTCGACCCGGAACTCACCGATCACCACCGTGACCTCGTCGCCCGGCTTGACCAGGCCACCGGCGTTACCGAAGAACATCCAGTAGATCTTCCCCTGCTGCGGCTGGTTCGAGTTGCGCAACGGCCCGACCTTGGCGGTCTCGGGCACGGCCAGCACCCTGCCGGTCTCCTGGTGGATCAGGGCCGGTTTGTTCTGCCGCACGAAGAGCTCCGCCGCCTTGGCCGAGTCCAGGACCCGGTAGCGAAAGTCGATCATGTGGTTGTGGGCGGTCAGCCGGATGCTCGCGACCTCGATGCCCCACTGCTCGGCGAGGCGCGCCGCCTTGGTCTGTTCCGCCGACGGGACGGTCGTCTCGGCGGCGACGTCGGTTGCCGTTGCAACCTCCGTCTCGGGCTGATCCTGCGGCGGCGTCGCCCGGGAGGGGTCCGCGCCGGCCAGCGCCGGCACCAGCAGCAATCCCGTCGCCAGAACCGTCGCCGTCAACAGGGCCCTGGTCGCTGTTCCCGCCATTTCATTCCTTTGCGTTGTGCTCACCGTTATCAACCTCAAACAAAGGACCCGGGATTCCCCGGATCCTCTTTTCATTCTCTGCCGGCCGCGGCGGAGAGGCCGCACAGGCCTCTTCGCTCGAAGAGACCCCAACCCGTACCGGAGTTGGATCTGTCGTGGCGTTTCCATCGCGAGCCGAAGACGAGGCCGGCGGAGCAGGCGGTGCCGCCCGCCGACCCGTGCCAGTTCGAATCAGGGGACATAGTCGATGGCATCGAGGTCTCGACCATTCGTGAGGTTCAGCCCCCAGTCCACCCCGACAAACGGAACCGTCCAGGTCCCGTTGTCGTAGTGGACGATGTCCTCGTCCTGGACGGCACCGATTCCGGGCACCGTCGTTCCCTGATTGCGGTTAAACGACAGGTAGAAGGTGTTCGCATCGACCACCGTCAGGCCGTCGATGTCGGCGTTGCCCGGCAGGCCGAGATCCACGTTCGCGTCGTAGAGGCGACCGAATGTCGACGTCGCCACGTCGAACGTGTAGATGTCGGCGTCGTCATAGGGAGCTGCAACGCCCGGGATCAAATTGGCGGCCCCGCCGACCAACGTCGAGAAGTAGATGACTCCTTCAACGAAGTCGATGTCGAAGGCATCGATGTTCTGGCCGTCGTTGTTGTCCAAACCGTAGACCGACCCGTCGAACCACACCGACCAGGCGCCGTCGAGGTATTGGACGATGTCCTCGGCGTCGGCTTCGCCGCCCTCACCCGGGAGGACATACGCGTCCACGTTGAACGACACGTAGAACTCGGTGTCGCTGACATAAACGAGGCCGTCGATGTCGGCGGTCCCCGCCAACCCGGCAGCCGAGGCGTCCAAGACACGACCAAAGGTGGTGGTGTTCCAGGTGTAGATGTCGGCGTCGTCGTACGGAGCCGCCACATCCTGGACCGGATTGTTGTTGCCGCCGTTCAGCGTCGAGAAGTACGCCTGGACCGGCGGCATGACCACCGTGATGGTCACGGTCGCCGCGGCACTGAAGTCCTCGCCGTCGTAGGCCCTGTAGGTGAAGCTGTCGGCGCCCAAGAAGCCCACGTTCGGGGTGTAGTTGAACGCGCCGTTCGAAGCCAATCCGGCCACACCGAACGCCGGCGGGTCTATATTTGCCGCCACAAGAGGTGTGGGACCACCGTCCGCGTCGGTGTCGTTGGCCAGCAATCCGGGACCGACCACCGACAGTACCGTATTCAGAACCATCTCGTAATCGTCGTCGTTGGCCACCGGTGGGATGTTGGCGGGCTCGACGATGGTGACCGTCGTGGTCGCGGGCACACCGATTGTGGCCCCGTTCGTGGCGTTGCTCAGGTTGACCGAGAATGTCTCGCCCCCATCTGGAACCGCATCGGGCAGGATTTCAACGCCGAAGGTCGCACTTGTCACCGTGTTGGCGAAGTTGAGCGTCGCCGCTGGAATGGCCGTGTAATCGGATGGGGCGGTCGCCGTGCCGTCAGCGGTGGAGTAATCCACCGAGACCGCACCGGCGCTGCCGCCGACCCGGTCCACTGTGATGGTCAGGGTTCCGCCGTTTTCCGCCGCGATGTAGGACGCGGCGTTGAACTGCAGCGCCCCCGGGCTGTCGTCGTCGGCGATGGTGACGACCGCGCTCGCCGGCGCCCCAAGAATGGCGCCACCCAGCGGATTGCCGAGGCTGACGGAGAAGGTCTCGTCACCCTCGTCGTCGACGTCGTCCAGGATCGTGATGTCGAAGGTCTTCGAGACCATGTCGCCGTCGGCGAAGTCGAGTGTCGTCGTTGGAATGGCCGTGTAGTCGGATCCGGCCGTCGCCGTGCCGTCAGCGGTGGAGTAATCCACCGAGACCGCGCCGACGCCGTCGCCGACCCGTTCGACGGTGATGGTGACGAAGGTGCCACCAGCGGTCTCGTCCACGCTGTAGCTCGCGGCGCCGAGCCGGAAGAAGTCGGTTCCGGCGGTGCCGCTCAGGTAGACGAGCAGACCACCGTCAACCGCCCCGGCGTTGGTCAGGTTGAGCGCCCGATCGTACAGGGCGTAGCTGCCGTCGTCGTTGACGGTGACCATGGCGTCCATGGTCTTACCGGCGGTCAGCTCGAGACCGTACTGTTGATAGGTCGCCGGGTACCGGTTCCCGTCCTCGGCGATCAGGCTCATGTAGAGCCCGCCGTCGAAGGTCGGCATCACCGAGTCGAGACCGGCGTTGACAAAGCGCAGCAGCGCGTCGTCACCGGGGGTGACGGCGAGCCCTTCGGTGTCCGGGTAGGCCTTGCCGTTGATCAGGAAGTACTTGGGGTTCCAACCGCTCTCATCGGGATTCGGGCCCTCGGCGTAGCCATCGTCCGACTTGGCCACCCGGGCCCCGGTGGAGCCGGCCGGATCGTCATTGATCGCGGGGTCGATGGCGCTGTAGACCAGCACCTCGTCCTGTTCGTAGGAGTCACCCGGGTAGGCCTCACCGGGCGCCGAGTCCACCACCAGCGCGCCGTACAGGCCCATGGGCATCTGGGTGCGGATCTTCTCGGTGGCGCTGTGGTAGAGGAAGGTGCCGGGCCTCACGTTGGTGAAGGTGTAGCTCCCCGTGAGCCCACCCGCCACTTCGGTGGTGAAGTGTGCGGTCCCGGTCGGGGCCGGGTTCGGCAGGCCGGGTACGAACAAGGACACCGGCTCGGTGAGGTTGTTGGTCAGGTTGATGATCAGCGTGTCGCCGGCCGTCACCCGGATCACCGGGTTCGGCAGGGTCGCCACGGCGGTGGCGCAGTCGCCGCCGCCGGTGATGTCGACGTAGCCCCAGATCGGAACCACCCTCGAATCCGGCATCGTGATGGAGCCCGTCGTGGCGCAGAGATCGATCTCGATCTGCGCGAAGGAGGGCGTCGCCGCGATGGCGAGGACGGCCAGCCCGAGGGCCAGTCGCTTCGCTTGTGTGATACACGTCGTGCGGTTCATAGGTAATGCCTCCTTCGCCTATGGGATATCGGTCCCGGGCGGCTCCACCACCATCATGGAGAGCATGCCGCCGGGGAAGATGTCGTAGTTGGTGAGCTCCTGCTCGGTGTGGGAGTGCCACATGAAGAAGTAGCCGCTGTTGGGGTTGAGGCCGCCCTCACCGGGGGGCAGGGGCTCGCCGCCGCCCATGAACGGCCCGCCCGACCACCACCCGCCGAAACCCAGGTTCTGGTTCTCGGGCAGCACCACCGGGAACGGCTTGCCGTGGTCCGGGCACTACTCGTTCGTGCCGGGTCGAAGCCCTCGGATGGTCCGGCCAAGCCGTTGCAGGTGTGCGCCAGCATGCCGTCGGCCGGCGTGCCGTAGATGTCCCAGCCGAGCTTGGCGCCGGTCCACGGAAGATGGCGTCCACGGTCTGGCCGGGCACCGACAGGGTGGTGAACTTGCCCCGCGAGGCGAGCGTGCAGTGCCTCGAGCAGCAGCAGCCGACCGTAACGGGCGATCTCGTAGTAGTGGTTGCCGTGCAGGTGGAGCGGGTGCTGGTCCTGATCGCCGCCGATGATCCGCACCAGCAGCTGCTGGCCCGGCGTCATGCGCGGCGTGCAGTTGTAGGGTTGGTGCGGCAGCCAGTTGACAAAGGACTCCGCCAGGTCGTCGGGCGCGGCGCGGCCGTTGATGAACCAGTAGACCGGCAGGCGTTCGGTGGTATCGATCTCGCCGAACCGGTCCTGCTCGGCGAGCTGGTGAATGCGCGGATCCATCGAGGTGAGCAGGAAGAGCACCTCGTGGTCGAAAAAGCTGTCTGCGTGGTTGTAGGCGTAGCTGTTGCCGTCGAAGTCCGACCGGAAGGCCGCACGATGATGGCGCCGAGCAGGCCCATCTCGATCTGGAGCTCGGGCTCGGTGCCCGACTGTTGTACATGTAGGTTCCGGGCTCGGACGCGGTGAAGGTGTAGGTCACCGTGTCGCTGCCGCGAGGCGCCGCACGACTCTTGGGTCAAAAGTCCAGCCCGGGTGTTTCCCCCGGCTGCCGCCCCTGATGGCCCGGGAAGACCATCGAGTGCACTGCCCGTACGGCAGGTTGCTGGTCAGGGTGATGGTCACGGTGTCGCCCTGGTCGAGGATCAGGGTCGGCCCCGGGTACTGGGGAACGTCGAAGAGTTCGCTTTCAGTGCGTTGTAGCCCCAGAAGTGGATCGAGCCGCCGTCCGGGGTACTGACCTCGCCGGCGCCGGCCGTGAAGTCGAAGTTCGTGCCGCTGATGCCGTCGATCCTGGCCTGGGCGCCCGCGCTGCCGGCGGAGGCCAGCAGCACCAGGACGGCGCAGACCGCCAGGGCCCAGGAGGTCAATTTGGTCTTCCTTCGTGTTCATCTGCTCCTCCTTGCCCGAGCAGGAGAGGATCTCGGTCATCATGCCGCCGAAATCCTCGGTTGTTTCTCGCCGCTGTAGGTACTGCAGGTTCGCCGGCGGAGATGTGGTACTCGCCGCGGGAACGTCCCGCAGGTGTCGAGAATGACGTCGGCCGACTTCCGCCGCCGAGGGTCACCGAGGAGGCGCTATGGAGCTTGGTCCGCTGCCGTCGGCGTCATCAGCTCTCTCGCGTCGATGGCGACGACCCGCATCGGGATGCTCGGGCTGATCAGGGTGAAGGTGCGGTGATGCCGAGGTTGGACAGCCGCAGCAGGACCCTGTCACCCTGGTTGGCGACGATCTTCGAGTCCACGATCTGGGACCGGCGTAGCCGTTGATTGGTGGCCCGTCCGGCATCGGTCGGACCTCGCGCCGGTTCTCGACGGTGTCGGGGTAGCCGCGGCCGTTGATCATCGGGTACCGGTCCCGCATCGGGCGAACGGAAGCGGCTGCACCGACCTGCTCGCATCGTGGAAGTCGCTGTCGAAGCTACGAGCTGGAGCGCGTACTCCGCGTCGTAGTCGGTGGTGCCGTCGCGGTCGTTGTAGGCATACAGGTGCATGCGCGTGCCCGCAGGTAACCTGCGGGTCACGTTCTGAGCCGGGCGGACGTAGAGGTTGCCGAGCATGCCCATCTGCATGTGCTCGGTCGCTTCGACGTGGCAGTGGTACATGTAGGTTCCCGGGCTCCACGTTCTTGTAGTAATAGGTCAGCGTCGACCCCATGTTGATCGAGATGCCCGACTCGGGCAGCCCGTCGAACACGGAGGACGCCTGGGGAAGCCGTGATAGTGCACGGTGTGCGGGTCGAAGAGGTCGGGCCGGATCTGCATGCCCACGTTGGTCAGGGCGAGGTAGAGGTGCTGGCCTCTTTGACCGCGATGGTCGGCGCCGGCCATTCCGCGGCGAGGGGCCCTGCCTGCATCACGTCCCTCCGGGGTCCCGGTGACGTCGGCGAAGCCGAAGATGTACTGCAGATGCCGTCGGCCATCTGGCGAAACCGTCGCCCGCAGCCAGGTGCATACACTCCACGTTCCTCATCGATGGATCTGCGATGCCCGGGCTCGGCGCCCGTCCAGGCAGTCGCCGTCATTGTTGGTGTCGCACGGGCACTGGATGTTGACCTGGGCCGAAACCGGGAGCAGCGGCGAGCACGATCGCTGCGAGCGCCAGCACCAGGTTTCGGAAGAGCTTGTTGCTATCCGATGATTCACTCCTTCAAAGATCGGTCGGAATCCCCGCCGGGTCACCCCGGGCGGGTTCCGCCGCTGGTTGCTGTTACTCGGCCACGGTCCCGGCAGCCACTTTGGATCGGTGGCTTTTCCCTCGTTGTCGCCTCGATGTGGGCGCCGGGTACGTCGGGTGATACTCGTCGGCTCCGCTGTCGGTCAGCCGCCGTTCGGACGTGCCTGCATGTCGAAGTCGACCTCGAGAGCAGGGTAGGTCAAGGTGAAGTCAGACCCCGAGTGAGAACGCCGCCCCCCGGTGTTCAGGATGTGGTAGTCGCCGAAGAGCCCGTCCCGGGATCGCCGTCGTTGGGCGCCGCGTCGTTGTAGAGCGACAGCGGCCCGTAGCTGGGACGGATGGTAGTTGCCGCCCTCGTCAAACGCCGCCGGCGTTTGGATGGCGGTTGTGATCTTCGGGCTGGAAGACGGCCGAGCGCGAGCCGTTGAAGTACTCTGCGACGAAAGCTGGATCCGCTGTGTTGTGTTGGTCGGATCCGGAATGGTTCCGTCGACGTGCTCAACACCGAGGTTGTCGGAGCGAGAAGACCGACCGCCGCCGGCCACCCCCGCATCCGAGTAGACCACAGTGTTTCCGCCGGGGCAGTTGAGGGCGGCCCCACTGACGTCGGGGCACAGCCCGTAGGTCGCAGATGCAGCCCGGGTCACCGGCAGTGCAGCCGGAGAGGGTGTCCACTCCCAGAAGAAGAACTGGCGGTTGTGCCAGATGATGTTGTTGCTGAAGTCGGCCGGGTTGGAGAAGAGCGGCGAGCCGCCCGGGGAGGCTGGCCTGCAGCTGCAGGCGCTGTTGGAACGGGTGACGACACCCGCGCCGGCCTGCGGCGTGGACTGGCTGGGGCTTCCCGGCGCGAACGCCTCGCCCGCGGTCGCCAGGCTGTCGTTGTTGGCGATCGTGTTGTTGACGATGTAGACGTGCGACCGCGTCCTGGAGCGCGATTCCGGCGCCGGCGAGCCCGCCGCGTTGTCGACGATCATGTTGTTGAAGATGTCGACCGCGTACCACGGCCGTGGAGAGTGTCGCCTCCCACCTGAGTGTTCGCCGGGTTGGCGGGGACATCCTCACCGTTGACCATGGCGCATCCTGAGACCGCCGCCGTCGCCGGCTCCTGCCGAGTTGCCCTGGATCAGGTTCCCGAGTTGACCGTCACGTTGCCGGCGCCGATGGCGGAGGCTGTCGACGACCAGCGGCGGGGCGCTGCCGATGAAGATGCCGCCGCCGGAGTTCCTGAGTCGCGCCCTGGTTGTCGTAGTTCTTGTTGAAGATCACGGTGTTGTCGGCAATCAGAGGGATGTTGTCGATCAGCCAATACTGGTCTTGATCACCGCCCAGTCGCGGGTCGATCCGCTGATAGGTACCGTCGCTCAAGCCGAAGTGGCCGATGCCGCCTCCGTCGCCTGAAGTCGAGAAGTTGCCGCAGATCCAGTTCTGGGTGATGGCGTAGGAATCGGAGCCGGTGCACATGGAGATGCTCGCCGCCGGCGCCGCCGAGCCGCCGTTAAAGACGATCTGGTTGTGGTGGATCGAAACGTAGTCATTGTCGCCGTCGGTATAGCGTCCCCCCCAGCGTGGCCGGATCCGATGAGGATCGGATGACCGATTCGGATACCGCCGCCGAAGAAACCGCTGTTGTTGGAAACGCGGTTGTTGGAGATCTGCAGGTAGTCGGTAAAGCCGTTCGGCGATGATGCCGCCGCCGGTGTCGGCGCTCCTGATGGTGAAGCCGTCGATGCGTGCGCCTCTGTTGTTTTGACGGTTGATGAATGGTCACCGTTGAGACTGCTGGAAATCGAATGACCGACCTCCCCGACCGGCCCCGCGGCGAGCACCAGCATGTTGGCGCCCTCCTCGGTGAACAGGGTCGTGGGCTCGGGATTGCTCCGTGACCCAGCTCCTGGCCGGGCAGCAGGTCGACCGTCCCCGGAGCCGATCAGACCATCGACTTGTATGCGCGCCAGTCGTCGATCTTGTCGGCAGGGGCCTTGACGGCGTTGATCAGGGTCCAGCCTGCCCGCCCGGAGCCCTGGAGCTGGACCGGTTTCGACATGACGACCATCTCGCTGTAGATTCCTGGGTGGTACCAGGATCAGGGCGTTGGGTCCGGAGTGGCGGGCGAGGCGATGGCTGTTCTGGTGGATCGGGGAGTATCGAGGAGGTTAACCGTAGGGGCCCCGCGACCGGAACCACGGCGGGAACCTTCCCCCGCAGACCGACCTGGACGGTGACAGCCGGCCTTGACCGACCGGCCGTTGGCGCGATTCACCGAGCTGGCGTCCGCCGGCCGCCGACGCCGCCCGTGTTGGTCCCTCCCGGGCTCCGACGATCGTGGCCTCCGGGCACGGTGCATTCGATCGGATCGCCCCAGCTGCACGGGAGCGTACCGAGATCACCCAGGGTCACTGTTCCCTGGGTGGTCCCTGAATCCGAAATCGCGGGTGACTCAAGCTGTGGATCGTATCCGCGCCTCAGCCGGGCACGCGCCCGCCGCCGGGTTGCAGTAGACGGGGTTCTGGACCAGCCTCTCACCCATGGAGGTGATGGTGATGATCTGCTCGCCGTCGGTGTACAGGGTCGTGTCGTTGCCCTTCCCCTTCCAGCAGCGTTGGGATGTAGGGCCCGCCGCCGACGCCGTTGGTCTGGCTTACATCCACCGAGTAGATCCTCGGCGTACCGTCGGGATACTCGCAGTCGAGCGGGAACTGAGCCTGGCCGGCAAAGGCCGCCACCGGCAAAACCGGTGTATCCAGATAGGTAATGGCCCCCGGCATGTACTGGAAGGTATAGCAAAACTGGCTGTACTGCCGTGGTAAAACGGGAGTTCCGAGGTCGTTGATGCCGGATCTGTATCCTCAATGGGGCCCGGGTTGTTCATACACCCGATCAGCATGGCCGGTGAAAATCCGCTGGCGTTGGGGATGTTGGCCGTATGGTAGAGGGGACCAGAAGGTTGTAGGTCCCGAACTGATCGGAATAGACCCGGTTGAGTCATTACGCCGTTCCAGTCATGGAACTGGACCGGCAAGAAGGGCGGGGCGTACTTTTCGCCGAAGTTGGGGTTGTTGCGATCAAACTCGTTGGCCGCTCGTCGAGGATGAAGCCCTTGATATGGGCTGCCGGCGGAACCGCGGTAAACGGAAGTCCGCAGCAGCGTTCAAACCTTTGTAGACCTCACCTGCTTGCGATCGCAATCGTTGAGTATCGCAGGATTGTCGATAGGATCATTTTCCGGTTTAAAATACGGGTCTTCGGGGTCATGAAAGGGATGCGTGACGCCCGGAAATAAGCTGAGGACCAACGGCACATCGTGGGTCCCCCACACACACCGGCGGTAAAGCCAGCGGGCCGGGCGTGTATTCGTCGCCGAAGTCCACGTTTTTGTCCTCGGGCTTGAAGAATCTCGTAGCCCAGGGGCGGGACGACCTCGACGAACTGTACCCGCTGCACCGGCATCGGGCTCACAAAGCCCGCATCACACCCACCGGACACATTCAAGCCCGCCTCGCAGCCATCGCGTCGAAAGCATAGCCGCCGTCGAAGACCGCGGGCCGCGCCTGGTTGAACATCCCGCAGGCCGTCCCAGCAGTCCTGCTCGAACGGGCCGATCCCGATGTTCCCGACCTACCCCGTCGGGGTCGAACATGAATGGGCCGAGGGCGCCGTTGCCCCACTTGCAGCCGGTGGGGATCGCAGCGTCCCAGCTATCGGTAACGGTTGTCGCGAGAAGGGGTACCCCCCCAACCTGTCATACAGGTTGACGGGCGACTGCTCCCAATTCCCGGCTCCCACGGCTCGGCGGCCGCCATGGCCGGATCGTTGGCACGGGTAACCGCGTAGATCGCCATGCCCGAGATACCGCCGTTTTCGACGATCCCCGGGGGCGACGTCCGGATAGTGGCGCTTGCCCCAGAGAAAGGCGTTGGTCTGGGCGATGAAGCCCTGGAAGCCATAGGTGAGGACCGGACCGAGATCGACTCGGACACCCGTCGTGTTCTCGTTGCAGACCGTCGGGTCCGGCGCACTCCGGATCCGCGGATTGGTCTGGTCCTGCGGGTTGATGGTTCTTCCGAAGGTGATGTCGTTGTCGTCGAGGGGCGCCGGTCCGAAAGACCGATCCCCCCGGGAGTCTCGCCGTCGTCGACCACCTCACCGGTCATGCCGGTGGCCTGGTTGCGGACGAAGTCCACCTCGGCCACCAGCCACTTGAAGAACGGGAAGACCTGCTCGAAGGGAAGCCGCCCACTCCGTCACTGACGTTGCCTTGATAGATGGTGCCGTCCCGCCAGCGGATGTTGAAACCGGTCTGAGGGCGCTCGGTCTCCCCGTCCCCCGTCCCACATGCCGTTGGCATTCTGGCCTCGTCGAAGACACGGTGCTCCTGGCGGTGGAACCACTGGAAGACCGGCACCTCGCCCACGGCGCACGAGCCGTCGGGGGCGCAGCGGGTGACGAAGTTGCTCCCGATTTGTCGAGGGGCTCCTCTTGAGTCGTGATCGAAATGCCGTAGAGGGCGAAGATGAGATCCACGTTGGAGTCCCAGACCACGAGCTGTAGTTGCCGTCCGGGACATTGGGAATCGAAAAGTTGCAGTCCGCGTCGGCTCGCCTCGGCCCAGACGCCGGTGCCGAGGCCAACCGCCAGGTCGTTGAGACCGACCCAGGGGGTGGTGTGGCCGAAGCAGGCGCCGGGCCACAAGCTGTAGTCCGGCGGTCGCGACAGGTGGTTGTTGACGACCGTGCCGGAGATCGTCTGCGTCCCCGGTCCCGACCACGGCGGGGTCGGTGAACTCTCTGGACGAAACCGATGAAAACGTGGTACCCGGGCGGGCCGAACTCGGCGAAGAACGGCGGCTCGTTGGCCTTGACCCAGGCGTCGATGATCTTGGTGCCCTCCATCGTCGAGGTCTGCTGCCAGCCCGGACCCGCGGGCGGGACCGCGAAGAGCCCGTACTTGCCGGGAGCCAGGTTCTTGATGGTCAGCAGACCGTCGGGCCCGGTGACCAGCGGCCTCGTAGCCGGTGGCATGGCCGGCTGCGTAGGTCGTGCCGAGCAGGTTGCCGAAAGCGTCCTGGCTCTGGACACCGGCCGACGCGCCGTAGCGGCCACCGCCGTCCTCAAGAACGATCTGAAAGCCGCTCATATCGGTCTGGCCGGCGCCGAGACCGGGCTGCTCGGTGGGCAGATCGGGTGCATTGTTGATCGGTGCGTTGTCATGGAAGAGCAGGGTCGTGATTGGCGCGGTCGGGATCGGGTCCTCGTCGACATAGACGATAATGTCGGTATCACCGTCCTTTGAACGGAGCGCCGCCGGATCCAGGCGCCCGAGCGCGGCGTCACCGACACGAAATAGTGGTTTTCCTTTGAGAGATCCGGGTCAATCCATCCGCCCCTCACCCAGGCCGCGGCGTCCTGCCAGGCAGTATCCGTACCGGCGCAGCCCTTGGCGAGCACCGGCATATAGCTCTGGTGGAAGCCGACCGACAGGGTTTCGCCCCCGGTTGTCGTTGGAGGGGGGGGGGGGCTGATCCCAGGTCGGATCAAAGGTGATCGGATCAGCCGAGCCGCCGGCGAGGGTCTGGACGTGGGTATGTCTTGTCCAGCTCGACCAGCCAGCGGTAGTCGGTGAGAGTGGTTTCGGTCCCGTCAGCCGCGACGCTGATGACGGTGAGACCGGGGGAGGTTCTCCCGCCAGGACCGGCATCGGGGCCAGCATTACGGGGGCCGCCAACAGAAAAAGCGCACCCGGCCGCCGCAGGCCAGACTGCTGGGCGACCGGCACGCCGAACGTCAAAAGTCTGCGTACTCATGGAGACTCCTCCTTCATTTTTTTCCCCCCCCCCCCCCCCCCCCCCCCCCCCCCCCCCCCCCCCCCCCCCCCCCCCCCCCCCCCCCCTTCGAACCGTAGTCCTTGTTCAAAGCGGTTTGCACTTGAACGCATCCACCCTCTTACCCCCCCCCCCCCCCCCCCCCCCCCCCCCCCCCCTCCCGTAGGTTGTCTTTTGAGAATTTCTGTTGCCGGGCCCCCCCCCCATCGTTGTACTTTTGTAGGTCTATGTCCTACTCGAACTTGATCGATACTCGTTTACAGTGGAAAGTGAAGCTGGGCGAGCTGCCTGAGCGCTCTTCCTTTCGAATCTTCATCCCCGGAATCCAGCACGACGCCGCAGCCAGCCCGGCAGCCGTCGTGCGCTGCAATCGTTTTTTCTTTTTCGGAGTCTGCAAGCTCCCACAAGTTGAGTACGATAATCTCGAGTGCGCACCGCATTCGGCTTTCGAGATATTTCACAGCATTTCCCCTCTCGTTTCGAATCTCGTTATTCAAACTGGTTTTGGGCTGCAGAGAAAAAACGAATAAAAAACTGTAGCACCGAATCCGTGCCTATAATTCTGTTGCGTTTATTTCCGGACATTAAACTTCTTCTTTTACAAGGTGCTGAAAATAAACCCAATAACCATGCGTCGACGTGACTGGTAAATTTCACATCTGCGCCCTGTATTCTCAACCCGGGCAGAGACACTCGCCCCGGCCTCCGGCTCCCGCACCTGCACCGTCTCGAAGCACTTTCAATTAGAAATGATCTAAATTATTGTTTTTTAGAGTTTTAGCTGTGTTCTCTATGAAAATCGACGAGTGTTCTCACCCAGCGATTCTCACCGTTGTGAGACAGTGGAGACACAGAAGGATCTCACCCGCAATCCTCCTGGCTCCTAGTGAATCACCCACTCGCTCCGCTTGACCAGCGTCGGCCGGGTCGCCGTCGTCGAGTTGGACGACATAACAGCCCTTGGAGGCGTAGCGCTGGCCTGGCCCGAAGCTCAGCCTGGGGTAGACCGCCCCGACCGAATAGTACTCGTCGCGCATCATACCGACGACATCGAGAAAATAGTCGCGGTAGAAATCGTCCCGCATCATCTTGAACACCGTCGCCGGCGAGCATCCAGCCGAGGAAGTACCCCTTGGCCTGGATCTCGAAGTTGGTGACCGGGAGCCCCTTGGCGCGCAGCCAGCTCCTCGACGGCCAGCCGCGACCGACCCACGTCCTCCTGGAACGATTGGTTAGGTGATGAAAGTGAACGGGCGAACCCTCGGGTGGCAGAACGCTTCTCGGAGTATCACCGAGGAAGCTCGACGAAACGAGCACCGCGGGCGGCCTCGGCTCGGCGGCGGCAGGGGCTGCAGATCTCTCCCCGCCCTCGCCCGGCTCCAGCCACAGCGCCAGGACGGCGCCCGGGTTGTCGGCCACGAGACGCGACCAGAATGCGCGATCGATCGACCGCTCGGACTCCGACCACGATGCTCCCTGCCGCGCCGGCATTCCCCTCGACGAACGCGCTGCCGCGAATCCCGGCCGCCAGCATCGCGGCCGGCGCCGCCTGTCGCGCAGAGACCTGGACGACCGGGACGTCACTTTGCAACGGCGTCCCATCCGACCCAAAAACCGCGCGGCTGTCTCACCTTCCTGGTAGTAACCCTTGGAAGAAGAGGAGCGTGTACCAGTCGGAGTCGGACACCACAGGGATAGTCGGTAATCGGCAGCAGGGAGGGTATCTGATTGCGCTCTGCAGAAACTGTGGATCGGCCCGCCAATCACCCTTGGTGATCCTGCTGAGCAGCGCGAACACCGGCGCCTCGCTGTAGTAGTCCTCGAGCTGGGGCGGACCAGGTTGACGGGTCTCCGTCGAGCTCCCAGACTGCGAGCGAGTAGCGGCGATAAGAAGTTTGTACAGCTCCTCCATGTTGAACCGGCCCCGTCCTGGGCGCGCCGCTCGTCGTGGCGAGATTGGCTGTTGCGGTCGCGGACGATGGCCTGTGAGAACCTGGAGCATGGCGTCGCGGTCGGTGAGGCTGACGCTCGCGGCTCGACCACGGTCGCAAAGCGGAGGGTGGTGTCATCCACTCCCGGTGAGAACTCCGCCGACAGGTTCTTGAGGTAGTAGACCATGATCTCCATGTCGCGGGTGGACATTTTGTAACGCGGCATCACCCAGCTCAGCTCGCGGCCGTTGGCGTCCTTACCGGCCCAGATCGCGCCCCCCACCAGCCTATCGGTGTACGCCTGGCGGAAGGGCGGCGGGTTGAGCCGATCCGGAAGCCTTGCCTCGGACTGCGGCCTCATCTCTCTGCCGACCAGCGGCTTGTAGAGCCACGAGCCGCAGGTGGGCAGCGTGATGACCGTGCCCTCCAGCGACCCCCTGCCGCTCCGAAGGCGGCAGCTTCGACAGCTGAACATGGTGCCGTCGACCTCGATATCCTCAGATACCAGCGCCATCATCGGCTCGCCCGACGGCAGGATCCCTTCGCGGTACATGCGCTCGCCGAGGCGCAGAGCCTCGTCGGCGGGCAACCCCGCCACCGTTTCCTGCTCTCCGGCGAGCGCCGGGCCGGCGGCAGCCGCACAGCAGCACGAGCACGACCACGACCGTGTTGGACCCAGTTCTGTCTCGTCATTTCTGGCACCTCCTCTGATCCCGATCCATCCGCACGAATTTTCTCGAGCTCGGCGAGGAGGCTCGCGGGAGCCGGCGAGGCCGACCATCCTGACCCACGTTCCGTCCACCGGCGATCTGATGAAGGTCAACGGCTGATGCGACATCTTGTCCGGCACATACGCGTCGAAGCCGCGCATCACCGGCGTCGATGTCCTCGCGGGTGCCCGGTGTGGAAGGACCATCCGGGTTGAGCCCGGTACCGCTTCAGGTACTTCCTCATCTCTTCAGGACCGTCGTGCTCGGGATCGATCGAGAAGGACACCAGGGGACCCGGCCGGGTCGTCGCCCAGCCGGCGCTGGATGCTGGAGAAACCGGCGGACAGCACCGGACAGATGGTGGTGCAGGTGGCGAAGATGAACTCCACAAAGACCGGCCGGTCACCCAGCAGGACCTCGCTGCAACTCGGATCTCATCACCCTCCTGATCGATCACCGTCACATCCGGGACGTCCACCGTCATGACCTCCCGGGTGAACTTCTCGGTTTCGGCGGCGCACGGAACCTGGACCGATCCAAAACCATCAGCCACCAGGCCGCCGCGATGACTCCATGGATCGTTTCCGGGTCGCCCTTCATCTCATCCTCCGCAGATGTCGCCGCGAATCTCTGCCCGATCACCGATCAGTATCTCATGAGCGAGAAGTCGCCGAAGACGATGGGCCAGGTCGCCACCATGACGAAGAGCAGCGCCGTGACCATGGCGGTGGCGATCCATTTCGGCTCGGCTGCGGCGATGGGCCCCTTAAGCGCCGTCACCGCCTTCAAACGTTGGAAGATCCCGGGAAGATGTCCGAAGACGACCGCGGTGAGCAGACCGCCGTAGAGCGGATAGGCCACGTAGAAGTAGCCGCCCTGGAAAAGATCGAAGGGACAGTGGTGGGTGGGAAGCTGGTACACGTACAGCGAGATGAAGGACACCACCGCCGCCAACGAGACGACCAGGAGCGCGATCGAAACGGCGGTCATCATGTACCGCAGTCCAGGGGCCCGCCGCGCCAGATTGAGCGCGGCGATTCCGAAGAACAGCGCCACGGTCCCGTAGAAGACCCACATCATGGGAACCGGCGGCCGCCGGCCAGCTCGCCCGCGACCCCGGATCCGCTCGGTGCTGAACAGGGCGCCGCAGCACGAGGTGATCACCTCCGGTTCGAGACCGCTGAAGTAGGCGACCTGGAGAACAAGATCCAGCGCCACCAGCGGCGTCAGCAGCGAGCAGGCCGAGGTATTTGGGCCGGATGATCGGGTAGTCACCGGCTGCGTGATCGAATCGATCGGGACGATCCAGATGGGGAGAGCAGCACCAGCGCCACCTTGACCGCGAGCGCGCTCCAACCGATGGGGTTGGCGTTGAGCGAGCCGGTGGCGCACATGGCGCCCACGAAGAGCTCGTGGATGTCGTCCACAGTGTAGATGAAGAGCAGCGAGGCGACGATCTCGAAGGCCAGGGCGTAGCGCACGATGGTGGACACCAGGTAGGTTCTGCGCTCCAGTGCAGCTGACCTTCGGAGCTCGAGTCGAAATCCCACCGTCTCAGAATGGACAGACCCACCGCGTCCGCCACCATGAGCATGACCAGCACCAGACCGGCGCCGACGATCAGCGCCAGGATTCCCGGGTGGAGAATCACGACCGGACCCCGCCACGACCCGTCCGTCGCGCATCTCCACCACCCGCCGCACCGCCCGGTGATGGAACACCATCGGGTCGTGGGTGGCGATGACGATGGTGCGGCCCTCCCGGTTGAGCGCTCCAGGATGTCCAGAAGCTCTGCCGACAGGGCCCGGTCCAGGTGGGCGGTGGGCTCGTCGGCCACCAGGATCTCGGGGTCGTTCACCAGGGCTCGGGCGATGGCCACCCGCTGTTGCTCGCCTCCGGACAGCGTTCGGACCTTGAACTTCCGCCGGTGACCGAGGTCCAGATCGGCGAGGATTCCGTCGGCCCGCTCGGCCATCTCCGCGAAGCCCACGGCCACCGGATAGAGCGGAAGCATCACGTTCTCCAGCACCGACAGATCCCCGATCAGATTGAACTGCTGGAAGATGAAACCGAAGAGCCCGCGGCGGATCGCGGTCAGCGCGGTCTCGGCGAGCTTGGCCACGTTTCGGTCTCCCACCACGATCCGGCCCGAGGTCGGCCGGGTCATGCACCCCATCAGGCTCAGAAGCGAGGTCTTGCCCGACCCGCTCGGGCCCTTGAGCACCACGACCTCGCCCCGGTCCACCGCCATGGACACGCCGTCCACGGCCCGCACCTCGTCGGGCCGACCCGAGTTGTAGACCTTGGTCAGCGCCTCGGTCCGGATCAGGGGTTGGGTCGTGCCGGTCATCCGCTCATCACCTCCTCGGGATCGGTCACCGCGGTCTTCCACGACGGCATCAGGGTGCTGGCGATGTAGGGCACCACGGTCAGGAAGCCCATGACGAAGATCTGGTAGAGGTCGACGTAGGGCACCGGATGAAATTCGGGGAACAACACCGACCAACCCTTGAGGACCCGCCCGAGCATGGGCGCGCCAAAGAAGAAGACGTGGACGTAGGCGACGATGAGACCGAGCAGGAAGGAGGTGAGGGAGACCACCATCCCCTCCCAGAACTTGAGCTCGAGCACGTCCGACGTGTCCCAACCGATGGCCTTGAGCACGCCGATCTCCCGCTTCTCCTCGGCGCTGATCCCGGTGGCCTTGTCCCACGCCAGGACCCCGAACGCCACCAGCGCGGAGAAGAACACCGTCAGCATCATCCCGGTTCTCCAGTTGAAGACGGCATCGTAGGTCCGGCCGATCTCGCTCCCGGTGATCGGCCGCGTGTCCGGGTGGATGCTCTGCACCTTTTCGGCGATGGTCTGGACCTCGTTTCGGTTGAAGACCTGATGACGATATCGGTTGCCCGCCCCTCCGGGAGGCCGAAGAAATCAACCAGATCGCTCCGGGTCAGGACCACCAGATCATTGGTCAGGAGGGACGATTCGGCGGAACATCCCGACCATGTCGAAGACGACGCCGATGTTGGTGCTGTCCATGAGAATCAGCTCGTCGCCGGCCGTCAGAGCTCGGGCGCTGGCGACGCCCTCCCGATGGCGCACTCGGCAGCGGCGTTGGGCAGCCCCCCCTCGATCAGCCGAAGTGACACGTCATGGTCACCCGGCAGTGCCATCAGGGTGTAGTTGGAGCCGGACACGGCGTCGTAGTAGTACCCCCAGTAGCGCGGGTGTACCTCCCCACCCCGGGCAGCCCCCGATAGGCTCCATCCGTCCACCGGAATGAGGTCGTGACGGCCGGCGATGATCCGCTGGACCACCACATCCGGTGCCTCCTCGAGCAATCGGGAGGCCTCCACCCGCAGCGACTGCGTCAGCAACAGCACCGACGCCAGCACCGCGATGGTGAACGTGTAGACGGCGATCACCGACAACTTCTTGAACTTCCTCCGCCACAGGGACGACAGGGCGTAGTCGAGGATCTTGAGGTGCCGGGTCACACTACCTGCCATCCTGCGACCCTAAAGGCCCCCGGAGGAGGCGCCACCACCGACCCTGCAGGGAAGTGTTCGAGGGAGCCCGGGAAGTCCTGGAACGCCGAGAAGAAGTCGGCCTGGGACGGATGCCTGGTGTAGCGGGCCTCGGTCCAGATCGCCAGATCCGTCAACTCCAGGGACCGGACGATCTCGGTTGCCGGGGCAGGAGGTCGTCCTGGTAGCGGATCGTCTTCATCCGCCCGGCCACCATCAGCGCGGCCAGGACCACGAGCTGGATTGCCGTAACCGCCAGAAATACTCGGTGACGCCGCATCTACTTCGAAATCTTCTCGACAGAGATCTGATCGAAGGTCAATATCTCCACGCCGCGGTGGTCCTTCAAGAATGTCATGGCGTTGTCGTGGCTCGACACCGGCACCAGCTCGGCACCCATGGGACCGACGACATCACTCCCCGTGAAGTAATGGGCCGTGGTTCCATCGATCATTTTCGTCGTGTAATAGTCGGTCACGAAGACATCCGTGATCTCGGACATGTCTCGCCCGTTGGCATACTTGAGCGGATCGAGAATATAGCGGAACAGATCTTTCGGACCGTCGAAAAACTCTCGGGTCCCATCGCTGAAGACCACCGCCGCCACCCAGCTTGGGTACTTTGCCACGTACATGCCGCAGACCGCGCAGCGATCGGTCGGCCCGGGCACGGGCGGCTCGCCCGCCGCCAGCCACGGCGCAAGGGTCAGCACTACGCCCATGGCTGCAACCAGGATCCATGCTGAAGACCATTTCATGGACTCATCTTTGTCTTCACCGGCGCGGGTTGTCAACCGGCACCGCCCCAACGTCACAAAAACAACTCGGCACCGGAACCGGCTCGCCGGAACCGATACGGAATGGACCTGGTGTGATATGCGTCACATGATGTCTCGATGTCTCATTGTCAAAATGAGACACTCGATCGTCCCCTTTTTCATCGGTCCCGACGTCATCAAATAACTGGAAAAAATGCCGTATCAGAACAGCTTTCACCCGTCGGCGGCGCGGAGATCAGGAGAGTGTCTCAAGCCAATCTGGATTTCTCCCCTGAGAGTCCACCCGCGTCGGCCCTCTCGACCTGGCTCAAACCGCTCACAGTCAATGCTTTGGAACAATTGACAACGAATTGGCACACGATTTGCTAATTGTTACCGTACTCGCTCCATTCCATCGGCGGCGTCCCGGCCCGGATCGGCCGAGCCGGGATCGCAGCCAACTCCAGCAGCGAGTGGTGTTCGAACGCGGAACAGGCACCGAGGATGGCAGGTCGCACACACACCTTGATCCGGGCAGCGCTGGCCATACTGATCGCCAGCACCCAACTCGTGTCGGTCCCCGGCCCGCTCGGTGGGAGCGATCGGACATCCGCCGCCTTCTACTGCTGCTGCACCGGCGAGTGCCACTGCACCGGCGACTGTTGCAATCATGCTCCCGATACCACGGACAACGACGACACCGGCACCCTCTCGGTGAGTCCCGGCACCGCGTTGCCCGCCTGGCAGGGCGGCGAGCATTGCGGGATCTGGAACAACGCTCTGCAGACCATCACGCAGTCAACAAAACCGATGGTCGTGCAGAGCAGAGTGGACGTGCTCCCGCCTCAATGGGTGAGACTCGTCTCCCGTGGAGCACAGCCCCATGTGCCGTCCGACGACAGCGTGCTGTGGTGCTTTTCACCCCGCGCCCCCCCTCTCTCCCTCGCCGCGTGACGGGTTCGTTCGCCGTTCATCGCGCCCATATCACGGGCCGAGACCACGGCGATGAAGCCACAATCACCGACTGAGAAATTGTTATGTTGCGCATGGCTCCGCCCTGGCGGGAGTTCTGCGGCACCCTTGGATCACGACGACGGGGTTTCGCCGGATGAGTCCCCGCTGGGGCCGGCGAGGTCACCGCACGCTGTGAAGTCTCGGTCGGTATGGGAGAAGGGATGATCAACGTGGGATGCGAAGGACATATGGCCGACGCACTGATCGCAGCGCATCGACTGATGGAGTTGGCGGATAAACAAGGCACGGAGTGCGGGCACGACGGGTGTCTGCTGCTCGACGGGATCCTCCGCGATTGCGCGATGCAGATCCGCAGAGTCGTGGCGGACGGTGAAGCACGACTCGTCATATCTCCGGGCCATCCGGAAAATCTCGAGAGTCAGCCCACCGAGTGGCCGCGAACGGCCGTGGGGGCACGCCAATGAATACAGGAAATATTTCGACGATCTCAGTATTGGCGGCTGTGCTGGCCGTGGTTGGCCCGACAGGGACGATGGCGCACGGAGCACCTGGCGCCCTGGTGGGCGTTGTCACCGGCCCCGGCGGTTCCGGATTGTCCGGTGCGACGGTGACCGCAACCCCGGACGACGACTCGCCACCGATTCAGGTCGTGACCGGTGAGGGCGGCGAGTTTCGTATTGCGGGTCTCGGCGCCGGTCGCTACGACGTAGAGGGCCGGCTCTACGGCTTTCTCCCATCAACGGCCACCGACGTGGTCGTCGCGAACGACCGGCCGACCCGTGTCGCCATCGGCCTTTCGACGGCGACCTTCAGCGACAGCACGGAGGTGAAGTCCTCGGCCCCTGTCGATGCGCTCGAAGCGGCAGAGATCAGAGAGAGCACGGCGCGCGATCTCGGTGAAGCCCTCTCGGTGAAGCCGGAGGTCTGGAAGGTCCGCAAGGGCGGCATCGCGAACGACGTGGTCGTCCGCGGCTACCAGCAGGACGACATCGCGGTCCTCATCGACGGCGCGCGGGTCCACGGGGCGTGCCCGAACCGCATGGACCCCCCCACCTTCCACGTCGATCTGTCCGAGGTGGACCGCGCCGAGGTCATGACGACCACCGGCCGACTGGCGGCGCAGGGCAGCCTGGGCGGCCTCGTCAACGTGGTCACGAAAAAACCCGGAACCGGGCTGCGCGCCGGCGCGTCCCTGATGGCCGGCAGCTATTCCGCCGTCAACCCAGCGGCAACCATCAGTTATGGCACCGACTCCTTCGCGGTGTTGGGCGGACTGTCCTACAGGTCGAGCGATCCGTACGAGGACGGCTCTGGCGTCAGCTTGATCGACATGGCGAACTACACCGAAGCGGCAGAGGGCAGTGATGCCTATCGTGTGGGCACCGGATGGACCCGGCTCTACTTCATGCCCGGCGAAAACCACGAACTGCAGCTCTCCTATGCCCGCCAGCAGGCCGACGATGTGCTCTACCCGGGATTGATGATGGATGCGGTCTACGACGACACCGACCGGCTCGTCCTGAGCTGGCGCTACACGCCGTCAACGAGCGCGCTCAAATACCTCCGGACAACGGTCTACGGCACTTCGGTGGACCACTGGATGGTCGACACCCTTCGCATGACGTCCAATGGGGCCCCACGCGGATGGAGCATGGGCACCATGGCCACGACCGAGGTCTTTGGCGCGACCGCCGAGGCCCGGCTGGGCGAGTTCGTTCTCGGTCTCGAGGGATATTCACGAGGCTGGAATGCGTGGACCGAGATGGCCGGCATGAACTACATGCGCCAGTTCTCCATCCCGGACGTGACCACGGACGTGTACGGCGCCTCTGCCCGGTGGGATCACCGCTTCTCTGACCGGACCCGTCTCGAAATCGCCGGACGCATCGACGGCTACACCAGCGCAGCCGACGCGGACCTCGCCAACACCAATTTGTACTACGCCTACCACGACGTCACGAAAACCTCCCAGAGCGACACCCTGCCCTCGCTGTCGGTGGCCCTCACCCAGTTGCTGAGCTCCAATGTGACGCTCAACGCCAGTTTGGCGCGAACCGTCCGATTTCCCGATCCCCGCGAGCTCTTCTTCGGGCTCAAGAGGATGGGAGCGGATTGGGTGGGCAACCCTGATCTCGAACCCCCGAAGTCCAACAGCGCCTCCGTGAACGTCACCTGGAACAGCGGTGGCGCCATGCTTCGGGCGGTGGGCTGGTTCGACCGAGTCGACGACTACATCATTCTCTACTCCCAGGAGCGGCTCAACATGGCGCCCGGCGTGATGAACACTCGAGCCATGAGCTACGCCAATGTCCAGGCCGAGATCGTCGGTGTCTCGGCGGAGGCCTCCGCAGCGGTCAGCTCCCGGGTGTTCCTCTCCGGCAGTCTGTCCTATGTCCGCGGCACCCAGGATCCCATCGCCGAGCTCGGCATTACATCCTCGGACCTCGCCGAGATGCCGCCGCTCAGCGCCCGGTTGGCCGCCCGGTGGCAGAACACGAAATACTTCTTCGAGGCCGAAGGCCAGGCCGCAGGCCGTCAGGACCGCGTGGATGAGGACCTCAACGAAGTCGAGACGCCGGGTTGGGCGATTCTCAACCTCAAGGCCGGTGTCCGCTGGGGCAACTGGCGTCTCCAGCTTGTGGTGGCGAACGTCTTCGACAGGACCTACCGACTCCACCTCTCGTACTTGAGAAACCCGTATCGATCGGGATTCGAGGTCTACGAACCGGGTCGCAACGCGGCGCTGACCCTCGGCTGGAACATGTAGCGGCGGTGGCTCGGGCCCGACGCCGCCAGCGAGCGATCAGGGGACGCCCTGCTCGGAGAGGTAGCGGTAGAGGGTCGCGCGCCCAACCCCCAGCTCCCTCGCCGCCTGGGCTTTGTTGCCCCCTGTGATCCGGAGGGCGTTGGCGACGCTGTCGGCATCGAGCTTGCGGCGCCGCGCGCCGTTATCCGCGAGAATCGCTTCGGCTCCTCGCTGGACGGCCGGCGGCAGGTGCTCGGGTTCGATGGTGCCGCCGCGTGCCTTGATGCTCGCGAAGCGCATCGCATTGTTGAGCTCGCGCACGTTCCCGGGCCAGGTATGCCTTTGCAGGGTGTCGACGGTGGCGGATGACAGGCGAGCGGTCGGAACACCCGGGCGGTCGTCGGTCTCCTCCAGGAAACGACGCGAGAGAGTCACGATGTCACCCGGACGATCACGGAGCGGCGGCACCGTTAGGGGAAAGACACACAGGCGGTAGTAGAGGTCCGCACGGAAACGCCCGGCGGCTACCTCCTCGGCGAGGTCCTTATTGGTGGCACAGACCAGGCGAACATCCACGGTGATCTGCTTTTCACCACCAACCCTCATGAAGCTCCCGTTCTGGAGCACCCGCAGAAACTTCACCTGCAGCCGCGGGCTCAGTTCACCGACCTCGTCGAGAAAGAGGGTGCCGCCGTCGGCCAGCTCGAACCGGCCCTTCCTGTCACTGCTGGCGCTGGTGAAGGCGCCCTTGACGTGACCGAAGAGCTCACTCTCCAGCAGCCCCTCGGGCAAGGCGCCGCAATTCACCGGCACCATCAATTTGTGGGACCGGTTGCTGACCCGATGCAGCTGGTTCGCCACCAACTCCTTTCCGGTTCCGGTCTCCCCCTGGATCAACACCGGGATGGTGAGCTCAGCCACTTGGTTGATGGTGTCGTACAGCTCCACCATGTTGGGATCGCGCCCGTCCATGAAACAGAGGTCGTTGTCTCCATCGACCGCGCGAATCGCCTTCAACTTGTTCACATCGCTGATGAGCACGAGCGCGTATTCGTCATTCTGGTATTCGAATGGAGCCGCCGTGAGCGTCAGCTCCACCTCCTCCAACCGGGATCGCGAGTTCAGCATGAACTTCGCGCGTTTGTGAGCCACCTCGCGGGCCGCGAACACGGTGGAGGTCAACTGGCGCGCATCGCAGGACTCACATTCCTCCGACGGCCAACAACCCTCCCTGCCCAGTCTCACGGCGACGGAACATCGCAGCACCTCGCCCTGCCTCTTGCCGACAGCCTCCCCTCTCTCCAGCCCCAGGGCCGTTTCCAACGCGCTGTTCACCCACAAAACCTCTCTATCGGGATTCAGGACCATCACCCCGCACGGCATCATCTCGTGCAGGAGTTGGAGAAACTCCGCGGACTCGAATGGGGAAACGGCCGTTGTCATCTCGCTCCAATTCGTGGCGACTGAGCCTCAATTCAGCTAAGTAACTCAATAGCCGATAGATATCCTACCAAAATGCGCAATCATTTTAACAATCTTCGACTCCTTGATGCAAGCCCGAAATCGGTCGCCGTTCATCTCCTTTTCATGTCGCCCGCCTCTCATGTGATGACGAACATCTGCGATGTGCGATGACACAGTCGTGACTGTAGTCACATTAATAGTTTGCATTATTGATTATATAAACAAATGGTAACAGGGCGTTCTGGAGGGCGCCTCTCATTTGAACAGAATTCTCGATCCACGAGCTCGAACTCGGTTTCGGGCACGCCATAAAGGAGGGAAATGGCATGAAAACTGATCAAAGACTCAACACTCATGTTCCGAAGGCAGGAGTGATACTTGCCTGTTTTCTGATCGCGATCGTTGCGCTGCCGGCATTCGCCCGCGACCGCATCACCGTCGATGTCACGACAGACTCGCCCCAATACGCTCCCGGCGAGACCGTCCACGTGCTGGTCGCGGCGAGCTACCAGCAGGCTGGAGAACCCGTGACCTCTCCTGGTCGGACAACGATCATCATCGAGGATGCGAACGGCAACAAACTGGTTCGAGACAACCTCGCGTTTCACGGCAACGGCCAGTTCACCTACGACTATGTGCTCCCTTCCTCGGCCGCCATGGGAGAGTGGGAGATCGAGGTCAAGATCTCGGATGAGCAAAATATTCGCGGTTCCGGCGAAACCGACTTTCAGGTGGCTGACAACGGTCCCGTGTGCGACGCCGACGACGACGGATTCGACGGCGCCGCCTGCGGCGGCCCGGACTGCGATGACTCCAACCCCTTAATCAACCCCGGCGCCGAAGAAATCTGCGGCGATGGCATCGACCAGGACTGTGACGGCGTCGACACCGAATGTGAGTGCCCCGACGCCGACGGTGACGGGTTCACCGACGGAGAGTGTGGCGGCACAGACTGCGATGACTCCAACCCCCTGATCAACCCCGACGCCGAGGAAATCTGCGGCGACGGCATCGACCAGGACTGTGACGGCAGTGATGCCGTGTGCGAGTGCCTCGACGCCGATGGCGACGATCATCAGGACGCCGAGTGCGGCGGTGACGACTGCGACGACGGTGATCCCACCATCTACCCCGGTGCCGCGGAGATCTGCGGCGACGGCATCGACCAGGACTGCAGCGGCGCGGACCTCCCCTGCGGAGATCCCCACGGCGCACTGGCCTGGACCGGCCCGGCCACCTGCCTCCAGTGCCACACGACCGAGGCTCACGAGGTCCACGGCTCGGTGATGTACCAGTGGCAGGGCGACACGCCTGAGATGGACCACGGCCCGCAGAAACAGGGCAAGATCTCGGGCGGGGTCAACAGCTACTGCATCAACATCGAGGGCAACTGGGGCGGGTGCGGCGGCTGCCACGTGGGTCTCGGCGCCAGGCCGGAGGCCACGGCCACCCAGGAGCAGCTCGAGAACATCGACTGCATGCTCTGCCACCAGCAGGCCTACCGCCGCGTCAAGGCGGACGGCGTCTTCGTCCCGGACGAGGACAACATGGCCATCACCATGGACGAGGCGGCTCGGACGGTCCACCGTCCTGAGCGGATCAATTGTCTCCAGTGCCACGCCAAAGCCGGCGGCGGAGACGCCGTGAAGCGGGGCGATCTGGCCTTGGCACAGGGTTTCACCGGTGATTTCGACTTCGACGTGCACATGTCCACCACCGGCGGAAACCTCAGGTGCCAGGATTGCCACACGACATCCGGACACCGGGTCGCGGGCAGGGGCTCGGACCTCCGCCCCACCGATCTGGCGTTGACCGTGGAATGCACCAACTGTCACGGCGGCATGGCCAACGGCGGGCACGAGGGCGAGTACCTCGACAACCACACCTCGCGGGTCGCGTGCCAGACCTGCCACATCCCGATTTATGCCAAGGACGCCGGCGACAGCAGCGCCACCGAGGCCACCGAGGTTCACCGGACCTGGCTCGGGACCCACGGCTCGACACCGCCGATCCATCCGGCCAGCGAAAAGCAGAACAACCTGGTGCCCGAGTACCGCTGGTGGAACCGCACCAGCCGGAACTACCTCCTGGGTGAAGTCGCTCAGGTGGATCCGGCCACCGGTCGCTACCCCACGTCCAGACCCCTGGGTGACGTGGACGATCCGAACTCCAAGCTTTACGCCTTCAAATACAAGACGGCGGAGCAGCCCATCGACACGGACAGCTCGAAGCTGATCGCCCTGGACACCAGCGTGTTCTTCGCCACCGGCGACGCCCATGCGGCCACCGAGGCTGGCATCGACAACATGAACGCCATGGGTATCCCTGTGGGTGCGGACTACGCCTTCGTGGAGACGGATACCTTCCAGATGCTCAACCATCAGGTCTCGCCGCACGGCATGGCCCTGCAGTGCTCTAACTGTCACGGCTCCACCGCCCGGATGGACCTCCAAGGCGAGCTTGGCTATGAACTCAAGGGCCCTGAGTCCCAGATCTGCAATCAGTGTCATGGGCCGAAGGAAGGCATGAGTTTCACCAAGCTCCACGAGAAACACGTCAAGGACAAGAAGCGGGATTGCAGCTGGTGCCACACCTTCAGTCGGCCGGAACGTGGTCTCCGGATGCCGAACTGACCCGCGATCCTCCAATTCACCAACGATGGGGTCGGCCCGATGGGCCGGCCCCTTTTTCGTGCTTCGAGCACGACATGATGATCGGAACAGAAAAATTGAATCTCTGAATTTTGGGGCGCGGAATTTGAGAATTCTCCCCCCTTCAACGGCGGCGTCTCGCGCACCCTCGACTCGGCGGTGGTATCGGCCGGGACGCGGTATTTCTCGGTCCGTTTCCGGGTACGAAAGGTCGAGGAGAACGACCAGCCCATGATCTTCGCGACCCGTCAAATTCTATTCACCGGACTCGGACACGACGACGTCCACCGCCTGGTATCCCTGCTCGAAGCCTTCGAGGTGGATTTTCACCGGGTTCCGTGGAGCGAGCAACTGCTTACGGTGGTCGACCGCTCCGGCTTTGACGTGGTGGTGGCCGGGTACCCGGCGCCCGACCTCCCGCTGGACGCCCTCATCAAAGCCCTTCGCGCCGAAGGCTCCTCCAGCAAGCATGCCGGACTGGTGCTTTACTGCACGCCCGGGGCCGTCGAAGGCGCCGAACACCTCCTGCGGGGTGGAGCCAACCGCGTCGTCTCCCGGTCGGATTCCGATCTCCACATCCAAGACTCGGTGCTCTCGCTGGTGGACGTCCCTCGTCGATTTCAGCTGCGTACCCCGATCCACATCTCCGACGTGGCCAACCGCGAGAAGACCGTTGCCTACTGCCACACTGAGAACCTCTCCATGTCGGGCATGCTCGTGAACTGTTCGCATCAGCCCGAAATCGGCGCGCTGATCGAGTTCTCCCTCCTCTTCCCCGAGGAGGAGGTTCCGATTCGCGGCCGGGCGAGGGTCGCCCGCATTGCCGACCCCAGACGGGAGAAAGTGATGGGGGTGGGCGCCGCCTTCGAGTCCTTCGCACACCGTGACCGCACCAGACTTCGCAACGCCCTTTCACGGAGGTGGCACTGATGGCCCGCCTCTGTCCTCTGTTCTTCCCTTCATCCTCGGGTGGCTGATCCACGCACCCTGTCTCCTCCCCTTTTCCCATGCGGGGCTTCGGCCCCGCCAATTTTTTTCGACCGAGGCTCAAGCCTGGTCGGGTTGGGATGAGAAAGGCGATAACGGGCACGGGCTCGGGCTCGGGCTCGGGTAGGTGAGGCCACTGGCCCCCATGTCTCCTGCCCCTAGCCCCTGGCCCATCATTCCGCCGGACGCTCGGCCGACATCTGGATCATCTTCGCCCCTGCCGATCGGGCAATGTCGAGCACATGGACCACAACCCCGTAGTCCGCATCCTTGTCGCCCTTCAGAATGATGGATCCTTCGGGTGCACTGTCGACGATCTGCTGGATGCGGCCCTCGAGCTCGGACTCAGGCACGATGACGTCGTCGATCCACACCGTACCGTCGGCGGCCACGATCACCACTGGAGGCGTTTCCTCGCGTCCGGTTCCAGCGTCTTCGGCGGTCTTGGCCTCAGGTAGTTTGAGCTTGAGCCGTTCGTCGGTGACGAACTGGGTCGTCACCGCGTAGAAGATCAGCAGCAGGAAAATGACATCGATCAACGGGGCCATGGAAATGTCTGGTCGTGCCCGCGCGCGCACCGTTCCCAACTTCACGACTGCTCCTCCCCGTCTTCAGTTCCCGCAATGGCATCGTGGCCGCGCACCAAATGAAGGAAATCGACGATCTGAGACTCAACATCGGCCAAAATACTGACCGCCCTGGCCTCCAGATACGAGTGGACGAACAGGGCCGGAATCGCGATGATCAAACCCGTGGCCGTGGTGATAAGGGCCTGCGAGATGCCTGAGGCAAGCTGCTCGGTGATCCCTGTTCCGGCCGTCGCCACCGCCTGAAAAATCTTGATCATTCCCAATACGGTGCCAAGAAGGCCCAACAACGGAGCGCCGGCGACGATGGTGCCCAGCGCGGGCAGTCCACGCTGCAGACCGATCAGCTCCCGCCGGCCCGTGTCCTCGAGGATCTCCTTGAGTTCATCGTAGGGCGCGAACCGATTCTCCACCAGCACGGACACGAGGTTGGTGAACGGACCGGGGTTCATCTTGCAGTAGCCGATGGCCGCCTTGAACTGGCGGTCGCCCAGGTAGTGGGACAGCGTCGATACCGTCTCATCCTTCAGATAGTTGGATCTCCGAAGGAACCACAGACGCTCAAGCACGATGGCCAGG
Organism: uncultured Holophagae bacterium; assembly: GCA_963797055.1. Classification (GTDB taxonomy): domain Bacteria; phylum Acidobacteriota; class Thermoanaerobaculia; order Thermoanaerobaculales; family Sulfomarinibacteraceae; genus FEB-10. Next base: position 404,283 of record CAWCOD010000006.1, on the reverse strand, counting down.
GCCAGCATGGACAGCGCCATCAGCGGAATCATGATCGGTCCGCCGGATTTCAGAATATCAATCACGAAGTGCTCCTTGCGTTTGTTTTACAGCAGCCCGGCTTATCGTTTTCGGGGGCTGGCGTTGTAGAAGAAGGTAATGGTAACCCCTTCACGATCCACTCCCGTCAGGTCGGTGGGCAGCGGATCGAAGGGCGATGAGTTTCCGATGGCGTCACGGGCCGCAAAGTCCATCGGCGGCTTCCCCGACTCGTCAGTGATCTGCATTCCCGTGACGGTACCGTCCCTCTCGATGAAGAAGCGGATGCGAACCCTACCGCTGACACCCAGTCGGGCGATCTCGGGAATCCTCCAATTTCGACGGATCTTGCGCAACATCTTGTCGGCGTATGGCCCCCAGTCGTACCACTGGGTGTCGAAGGAGATCCCGCCTTCGTCCACCCTCCCACCGTCGCGGTCGGGATTTTCGGGAAGTCCTCCGGCCGCCGGTGGCAACGCCCACGATCCCGAGGGCGGCAGTTGGATCTGGGGGCGACTCTGCTGCTGCTCCGGATCGGACTCCCCGGCACCCTCGGGTTCGAACTCCGGCACCGGTTCGTCCCGCTCCTCGGCGGGCTCTTCGGGTTCGGGCTCCGGCTCCGGTGGCGGAACCCGTTCCGCCGGCGGCGCCACCTGTTGCGGCGGCGCCCCACGGTCGAGGATCTGGCCTCCCTCCGCCTGCACCAGCTGCGGCGTGTTCCCCGTGCTGCCCGGAGATCTCGGATCGGGTTCACCCTCTCCGCCGTGGGCTCGCCGGTCAAGATCCGAGAGCGGCACCTGATCGCTCACCGGAGTCTCTTCCCTCTCCTGGGCGAGATCGACGAACTCGAACTCCAGCGGCCGCTGCTCATCCACCTGAGGGGGCGGCGGTTGAAGGAGAGTCGACTCCGACAGTCCCAGCGGCCACACCTTCCGCGCCTCCGGTATTAAAACGAAGAGCAGCAGCAGGTGCAGCAGGAATGAGGCGACGAGCGCCCGCCGGAAGAAAATCTGGTGCCGCTGCACGTCCTTAGCCTAGCAATATCCCTGCCAAGATAACCGATCGACGATCCACCCACGGTGCAACACGATTGGAAGTCATTTTCCTCCCCAACTATGGAAGAAACGGCAAAGAAGTCTTCAGGTTTATGGAGATTCTGACCGACCTCAAAGCACGGGAGCCGGTCATTCATGCCGACCTGGCAGAGGTCGTTGGTCACCCTGGCAGCAGTATGAACCAACGATGATATCGGTGTCACGCGCTCTGGTTGGAATCTTCTCTCTGCCGAACCGGTTCGAGTTGGAAACGACAAGACGGGCAATGTTGGCCGACTTGGCACGACCAATCTGGAGGTAGTTATGAAAACGATGAGTTCCCTGATGCTGACCATGATCCTCGCCCTCGCCGCAGTGGCCCCCGCCGCCGATGTCTACACCATTGACGGCGCGCACTCGGATGTGAATTTCAAAATCCGCCATCTGATCTCGAAGGTGACCGGGCGCTTCGACAATTTCGACGGAACCGTCACCGTTGATTTCGAGAATCTCGGCGCGTCGTCGGTGACATTCTCCATCGCCGCTGCAAGCATCGACACCGCCAACGAGGACCGCGACAAACACCTGCGATCGGCCGACTTCTTCAACGTGGAGAAATACCCCGAGATCACCTTCAAAAGCTCGAAGATCACCAAGGTCGGTGACAACGACTTCGCGGTCACCGGGACCTTCACCATGCTCGGTGTTTCCAAGGACATCACCCTGCCCGTCAACTATCTCGGCGAGGTCGAGGATCCGTGGGGCAACACCAAAGCTGGGTACGAGCTCTCCACGACCATCAACCGCAAGGACTACGGCATGGAATGGAACAAGGCCCTGGACGCTGGCGGCTTCATTCTTGGGGAAGACGTCGAAATCTCCATCAACCTCGAACTGGCCAAGAAGTAGCAAAGCGCAGTCTTCACCTCCCTGAACTGACTCAATAGCCCACCAAAGAGCTGTTCTTTCGAAGGGTTGGGGACGGTGGCGCTGTCGTCCGAGCCCGAGCCCGAGCCCGTTGACTTTACCGTTGTCGGCTCTCGCGTCCTTGAAGTAGATGTGGGGAACCTCATGTACTTCGAATTCGAGAAACTCGATGTCTACAGAGTCACCATGGATTTCGTGGCGGCAGCGGATGAAGTCGCCGAGAAACTCCCGAAGGGACGTCAGCACCTGAAAGACCAGCTTCGCCGGGGCGCCAATTCAATAGCTGCAAATCTTGCGGAGGGTGTTGGCGAGTATCCTCCAGCCGAGAAAATCCGTTTCTACCGAATATCGAGGCGATCTGCCGTCGAATGCGCCTCACACCTCCACACGTGCCGGCGGTTAGCCCTCGTCGACGACCCGTTGATTGCCAAGGGGTTGGATCAGTTGCTTCGAATCATCGCAATGGAAACTACGATGATCAGATCGATTTCCGCGAAAACCGATGAGACCCGGAAACGATAACGGGCTCGGGCTCGGGCTCGGGAGAAAAAGCGGACCACCGCAGAGAACCAACATCTGAGCGATCGGTTGGCCTTTTTCGGCCGCAGGAGGTTGCAGCCCCTTCCAGTTTCCAATAACAAGGCGCTGACTACACGCAATGCAAGAATTGCGTTGCCATTGAGCGCATCCGGTAAGCTGTAACGCGAAATTCACCCACGAAGGGACCAGTGACATGCCACGGTTCGACTACGACCTCTACGTCATCGGCGCAGGATCGGGCGGGGTGCGGGCCGCGAGAATGGCCGCGGCATCCGGCGCGGCCACGGCGGTGGCCGAATCCGGCCCCCTCGGAGGGACCTGTGTCAACGCCGGATGCGTCCCGAAGAAACTGATGGTCTACGCGTCGGATTTCTCGTCCTCCTTCGAGGACGGCCGCGGCTTCGGATGGACGGTCGGCGAGACCCAATTCGACTGGTCCACCCTCATCGCAAACAAGGACCGAGAGATCGAGAGGCTCAACGACGTCTACCGCGGGCTGCTCGACCGATCGGGAGTGGACATCCACCACGGACGGGCCCACATCTCCGATCGTCACACAATCGAGGTCGATCAAGCGCGCCACACCGCCGAACATATCGTGGTGGCCACCGGCGGCCGGCCGTTCAAGGTGCCTATTCCCGGCGCCGACCTCGGCATCACGTCCGAGGAGATCTTCCACCTGGACCGTCTGCCCCGGCGCATCCTGATCACCGGTGGTGGATACATCGCGGTGGAGTTCGCGGGGATTTTCAACGGACTCGGCTCGGAGGTCACCCTCAACTATCGCGGCCCGCTCTTTCTCCGCGGTTTTGACGACGACGTCCGGACGTCCCTCGCCGAGGCCATGGCCGGCCGGGGCGTCAGACTGCTCTTCGACACTTTGATCGACCGCATCGAGAACACCGGAAGGGGCCTCAGGGCAACCACCAACCACGGCGGCATCATCGAGACCGACGTCATGATGTGCGCCACCGGCCGGGTCCCCAACAGCTCCGGCCTCGGCCTCGAAGAGATCGGCGTCGCGCTGACTCCGCGCGGGGCGGTCGTCGTGGATGAATTCTCGCAAACCACCGTGCCGGGGATCTACGCCATCGGCGACGTCACCGACCGTATTGCGCTCACGCCGGTGGCCATCGGCGAGGCCATGGCTCTGGTGCAGACCCTGTTCCACGACACACCCACGGCCATGGATTATACGAACGTCCCGTCGGCGGTCTTCTCTCAGCCTCAGGTCGGCACAGTGGGACTCACCGAGTCTGAGGCCGTGGCCGAAGGCTTCCATATTTCGGTCTTCCGCTCGAGGTTCCGCCCCATGCTCTACACCCTGTCCGGCCGTGACGAGCAGACCATGATGAAGCTCGTCGTGGACCGCACGACGGATCGCGTGCTCGGCGTCCACATGGTCGGTCCCGAAGCCGGTGAGATCATCCAGGGCATGGCGGTGGCCCTGAAGTGCGGTGCCACCAAGGAACGTTTCGACGCCACCGTGGGAATCCATCCAACGGCCGCCGAGGAGTTCGTCACCATGCGCGAACCGGTGAAGTAGATTCCGAATTCCGAATTCCGAATTCCGAATTCCCCCCGCCCTCCCATCGTGCGAGGCGTTCAATCAAAATCAGGTTCATCCGGATTTCTCTGAGATGTGCGCATCGAAGTCGGAGAATCGAAGCAAACGCGAGGGCCCGGATTCCGATGCCAGCGGCAGCGACAGCGATCCGGGACAGATGGCAGCGTCAGCAACCAGCGCCGGCGGGCCTCTTCATCGACAGAGTCCAGGAAGGAGTAGCCAGGTGGGCAGCCTATGGCGAGGCGGGCCGTCTCTGAGTCCCGGTTGAGGTCGAATCGTCTGCCTTCGCGACCATCCCAACATCGTCAGAGAGGGCTTGAACCCCGGGTAGCTGCCATGGCGCGACAGGCGCGTCGACATCAGCAATCTCGTGCGTACGACCAGGACTCTCGATGCCAGCCGGCATCGACATCAAGCCGGGATAGTGGCAGCTCGCACAGCTCCGCGAAGCTCCATCGACGATCAGCTAGCCGGTGCAAGGTGGGTCGCGTTGGCGGGCGGCAGTCTCTGACGATTTGGGAGAGGTCGCATGGTCTGCGTGTCGCGACGAGTCCCAAGGATCGTCAGAGGCGGCTCCTTCCCGCCGCTAGCGCGGTCGGAAGATGGCGCGTCGAAGCTCAGTGCTTCGCAGCGAACGTCGTGGCCCACTGCCTTGGCCCCGAATCAATTCGCTGCTCGCTGTTCCCAGCCGCTGTCGCTGAAAACTGCCGCTGCCGGGCCCGACACCCTGGCAACAGCTTACGCCGTGGCAAGCGGGGACGGTTCGCTGGCAGACCACCTCACGCTTTCCCGGATGAACCCAAAATATTTGAGAATATAAATTAGAATTCAGAATTGCACGAGTTTGATGGCGTCGCGCAACGCCCTTGGGGTATTGCAGTTGGCTATGACGCCGGATCATCCACCTCCACATCCACCGCTCCCAATGACACCGAGAACCTCCCGCACCGTCGCACCATCGATCTCCTCGCGGGCGATGGCTCTCGGCCACAGCCCGGCTCAGACGAATGGGATGGCCGTGCTTGCCACCGAATGTGGGAATGACAACAGGTGCGTCCACCTCGGCCAGCGTCACGATGGAATCGGGCGACACCAAAGGGTGGTCCACCGGCAGCATGATCACCGCCGTCCACTCCGGTTCGGAGATGAGGTGGCGCAGCCCCCAACGGAGCGAACCCAGCATGTCGAACCCGGATGCCGGCAGCGGCATGGGGCGCACTCCCGGTATCCCGTCGGCAGTGGCCCCCGGCGGCAGGGTTGCCGCCACCGGGCGTGCCCCGGCCTCAACCAGCGTCTCGCCGCACGCCTCGAGAAAGGTCCGCCGGTCCGGCATTCGGGCAAAGGCCTTGGGCCCACCGAAGCGTCGCCCCTCACCACCAGCCAGGATCAACCCTGCAAAGCCCACCCAACGATGATACGAAAGCCTCGAACCGTCTTCCGGAATTCAACCGGGAGAATCGTTCTGGCAGGAAGCTTCGGAGGGAGACTCGAAATGCTAAACTCCCACTGAGAAACCATTTATGAATATCCAGTCTCAATATTCGAATCTTCGAAGGTATCCGGTGGGGAGGACACATGGCCGATCGAAAAGACGCACCTGAGGCACCTCGCGGCGTGACGCGCCGCGGTTTCATCGGCACGGTGGGAGCGGGCGCGGTTGCGGTCGCCGCGGGCACAAAGGTCGTCCGGGCTCAGGCCGACGACGAGCAGCCCCATCCGGGAGGAATGGTTCCAGTTGCCCTGACGATCAACGGAAGGGTTCACCGACTGTTGGTGGAACCGCGTTGGACGCTGCTCTTCGTGATCCGTGAACGTCTCGGTCTGACGGGCACAAAGATCGGATGCGAACGGGGCGAGTGCGGATCGTGCACCGTCCTCATGGATGGTCGGCCTCGCTACGCATGCATGAACCTCGCCGTGGAGGCCGAGGGCGTGGAGATCACCACCCTGGAGGGTCTGATGGACGGCGAGGAGTTGGGCACCACCCAACGGGCCTTCCTCGAAGAGGATGCCTATCAGTGCGGCTACTGCACCCCCGGCCAAGTCGTTGCGGCCGAGGGTCTGCTGCGGGCGAATTCCAGCCCCGACCTCCACCAGATTCAGGTTGGCATGTCGGGCAACCTCTGCCGATGCGCGGCCTACGGCAACATCTTCAAGGCGGTCGAACGGGCTGCCGAAGCCAAGAAGGGGGGTGGGATGTGAAGAACGACGAGACCTATTACATCGATGGCCCGGTTCCCGAAACCCCCGAACCCGCTGAGTACCCGGCGCCGTGGTCGAGCACCACCGTCGTCGGCACCCCCCTTCCGCGGGTCGACGGCTACGAACGGCTCAGCGGCACCGCCATTTATCCGTCCGACGTCATTCTGCCGGACATGCTCTATGGCGCCATTCTCCGTTGCCCACACGCACACGCGCGAGTGCTGGAGGTCGACGCCGCGGCCGCAGCGCAGATGCCCGGAGTCGCGGTGGTGCTCACCGCCGCAGACCCAGAAGCTGACATCACTTGGCCCTACAATGGCGGCGATTCGTCGAAGCTCTTCGATCCCGTGATCCGGTTCGAGGGCGACACCGTGGCTGCGGTCGCCGCCGAATCCCCGCATCAGGCGCGGGACGCGCTGGCGGCAATCACAGTTCGGTACGAGGTTCTCCCCCACGTCTCGAGCGAGGAGGGCGCCCTCGCTGACGGCGCGCCGCTGGTGGGCGGAGAGGGCAACCGCCAGGGAGAGGCGGGCACCCACGAACGGGGGGACATCGCGGCCGGCTTCGCCGAAGCGGACGTCGTTATCGAAAAGAGCTTCCGCACCGAGTACGAGATCCACAACCCGATGGAGCTGCACGGCTGCGTCGCGCGCTGGGACGGTGATCGGCTCACCCTGTGGGAGTCGCTCCAGGGCGTCTATGTCTCGCAGGGGCGGATCGCGCAGCTTCTCGGTCTGCCGCTGGCCAACGTCCGGGTCATCGGCCACTACATGGGCGGCGGCTTCGGATCCAAGCTGCAAACGTCGAAGCACACCGTCATCGCGGTGCTGATGGCGAGGAAGACCGCCCGGCCGGTGAAACTCTTCCTGACCCGCGAGGAGGAGATGCTGGTGACCGGCAATCGGCCCGGAACGGTGATGCGTCTCAAGGCCGGGGTGACAAAGGACGGGAGACTCACCGCGCTGGACTTCGAGAGCCTGAGCTCGGCCGGCGGCCATTACGGCGGCGGCGCCGCGCTCGTGGACTGGGTCGTCAAGGATCTCTACACCTGCCCGAACGTTCGGACACGCGAAGAACTCGCCTTTATCAACGCCGGCCCGTCCCGCCCGTTCCGCGCCCCCGGCCACCCGCAGGGCGCGTGGGCTCTCGAGCAGGTCATGGACGCCCTCGCCGAGGCCATCGGGATGGACCCGGTGGAGCTTCGGCTCCGCAACGTCCCCACCGTCAGCCAGGCCCGGGGCGACCAGCCGTTCACCACAACCGGCCTCCAACGATGTCTCGAAGACGGTGCGGCGGCGTTCGGCTGGGCCGAAGCCAGAGAGGCTCCTCGAGGCGACGGTTCCATCCGACGCGGCGTTGGTATGGCGGCGTCCATCTGGCTCGCCGGCGGCGGCGGACCGCCGTCAACCGCGATTGTCAAAATGTATGCCGACGGCAGCGTCAACCTCAACATGGGGGCATCGGACATCGGCACCGGGACCAAGACCGTCATGGCCATGGTGGCGGCCGAGGAGCTGGGCATCGACCCGGACGCCATCCAGATCGAAAACGCCGATACCGGGACCACCCAGTTCGCCACGTCTTCGGGAGGTTCGAAAACCGTCCCCACCGAATCGCCGGCGGTCCGCGAGGCGGCATACAACGTCAAGAAGCAACTCCTCGAGTCGGTGGCCGTGGATAAGGAATGGGACCTCGACGATCTCGTGCTGACGGAGGGAGCCGTGGTTCGGCGGTCCAACTCCGCCGACCGTGTACCCGTCAGCGAGATCGGACTGCTCGACCGGCGCGGCGTGGTCGTCGGAGTCGGTTATCGGGGGCCGAACCCCGAGGGCAAGATCGTCAGCCCGTTCGCGGCGCAGTTCTGCGAGGTGGAGGTCAACACCCGCACCGGCGAGGTGAAGATCCTGCGATTCGTCGCCGCGCACGAGTCGGGGCGAGTGCTCAACCGCCTCACTTTCGACAACCAGGTCTGGGGCGGCGTCGCCATGGGGATCGGCTTCGCCATGACCGAGGAGCGTGTGCTCGACCGCGCGACGGGCAAGATGGTCAATCTCAACTTCCACGACTACAAGATCCCCACCGCCCTCGACGTGCCGGCGGACCTGACCTCGCTGCCCATCGATCTCGGGGACACCGAGTGCAATACCACCGGAACCAAGGGGGTCGGCGAGCCGGTCACAATTCCAACCGCCGCCGCCATCGCGAACGCCATCCATCACGCCACCGGGGTGTGGGTGACCCACGCACCGACCAACTCCGTGCGCCTCGTCGAACTGCTCGAGGCCCAGCGGAAGGAGGCCTGACATGCTGCCCAGCTTCTCTATCGTCCGTCCCACCACCCTGGACGACGCGCTGGCCCGGCTCGCTGAAGGCGAGGCCCGAATCCACGGCGGCGGGACCGATCTGCTCGGCTGCCTGCACGACGGGGTCTTCGCCACGCCCACGGTCGTGAGTCTGGGCCAGGTACCGGGACTCACGGGGATCTCTTCGGCGGCTGACGGCGGCCTGCGGATCGGTGCCATGACCACGATCTCGGAGATCATCGAGAACGACGACGTGACTGCCCGTTACGGCGCTCTGGCTCAGGCCGCCAGGGTGGTCGCCAGTCCACAGCTCCGGAATCAGGGCACCATCGCAGGCAACCTCTGCCAGAAGCCCCGCTGCTGGTACTACCGCGGCGACTTCCACTGCCTACGCAAGGGCGGCGAGAAATGCTTTGCCTACGACGGCGAGAACCAGTACCACTGCATCTTCGGCGGCGACCTGTGTTATATCGTCCACCCGTCAGACACCGCTCCCGCCCTCGCCGCCCTGGGCGCCATCTGCCGTGTGTCCGGGCCGACCTCGAGTCGTTCAGTGCCGGTGGAGTCGCTCCACGTACCGCCGTCGGTGGACCCGCAACGCGAAACGGTTCTGGAACCCGACGAGATCATCACCGAGATCGTGTTACCGCCGCCCGCCGCCGGGACCAGGTCGAGCTACCGCAAGGTCCGCGCCCGTGCGTCGTGGGACTTCGCGCTCGCCGGCGTGGCGCTGGCGCTGCAATTCGACGGCGATGTGGTGGCCTCGGCTCGGGTTTTTCTCTCCGGGGCGGCGCCAGTTCCATGGCGCGCCACCGGAGTCGAGCGGGCAATCACTGGAAAGACGCTTGACGGCGCCACGGCTGCGGCGGCTGCGGAAGCGGCGGTGGCCGGCGCCGAACCGCTCGCCGAGAACGGCTACAAGTTGCCCCTATTCCGGGGGTTGATCGCCGACCAGTTGGAGGCCATCCGACGTTTGGATTGATGGAAATCCGAGCGGGGCGCGGGCAATTCGTGGCGATCCTGGTCATGACGCGGCGCTGATTCGCCGCTTTCTTCCGGTCCTGATGTCGGGGCTGCTGATGGTACCGCTCGACGTCGTTCGGGGTTGGGTGCGGATCCGGCGTGCCTACGGATACGACGGGCCTGAGGGTGCCGGTGGCCTTCCCGATGGGAGCTTCCATCGCCTCAGGGGACCGAAGAACCGAGCGTCCGTTCGGCCGATGACGGCGGGGCCACGATGGCGTAACCTTGGTGCATGGAGTCTCAACACCCCCCTCAGCGACCACGGGTGGTCATCGTGGGGGCCGGTCTCGCCGGGCTGAGCTGCGCCGTCGAACTCTTGTCACGGGGCATCGAGCCGCTTGTCCTCGAAGCCTCCGATACCGTCGGCGGTCGCGTCCGCACGGATATCGTGGACGGGTTTCGGCTCGACCGGGGGTTTCAGGTGCTGCTCACGGCCTACCCGGAGGCCCGACGGGTGCTCGACTACGGCGCGCTGCGGCTCAAGCCCTTCTTCCCCGGGGCACTGATCCGCGCCGGTGGCCGGTTTCGGCGGATTGCTGACCCCTGGCGGGCGCCGATCGCCGGGCTGTCAACCGTCCTCCAGGGAACGATTCCCGCCGCCGATGCCCTGCGAATCGCACGTTTTCGACGGCGCGTGACCCAACCCGATCACCATCGAGAATCCCTCGGCAGCGACCGTTCGACCTTGGCCCGGCTGTCGGCTGAGGGTTTCAGCGCCACTGCGGTTGAGCGCTTTTTCAGACCCTTTTTCGGCGGTGTCTTCCTCGACTCGGATCTGATCACCTCCGAACGGCAGCTCGAGTTTGTCTTCCGAATGTTTTCGGCCGGCGATATCGCCGTGCCGGCGCTCGGCATGGGCGAGATCCCTCGTCAGCTCGCGTCGCATCTACCCGAAGGTGCGATCGAGACCGGCACTGCGGTGGCGGCGGTGGACTCGCGCGGAGTCGTTCTCGAGGACGGTGCACGGATGGACGCAACCGCGGTGGTGGTGGCCGCTGATGCGTCTTCCGCCCATCGGCTGGTTGGTCGTCCCGTGACACCGGCGTGGCGAGGCGTCAGCTGCCTGTACTTCACCGCCGACGAATCCCCGTCGACGGGGCCGGTCCTGGTGCTCAACGGCGATGGCTCCGGACCGGTCAATAACCTGTGTGTGATGAGCGATGTCTCCCGGGAGCTCGCGCCGGCAGGCGCCGCCTTGATCTCCGCAACCGTGTTGGGGGCCAAACACGGCGCCGAGGAGCCCCTCGAATCCGGGGTGAGGGAACAGATGATTGAGTGGTTCGGTGACTCGGCCAGGACATGGCGACACCTCAGAACCTACGCAATCGACCAGGCCCTGCCAGTGTGCGAGACACCGGCCCTCGGTGACCACGATCCGGAGATCTCCGCCACCGTCTTCGTCTGCGGCGACCACTGGGCGGATCCTTCCATCAACGGAGCCATGTCCTCGGGTCGCCGCGCCGCCGAGGCGGTCGTTTCAAAACTCGATGGGTACGGACGGTGACGACCGGAGAATGGGGCGCTTTGCTTCTCGCCCTTCACGGGGTGGTGACGATTCTCATGGTCGGGGTCATCTGGACGGTTCAGATCGTCCACTACCCTCTGATGGCGTTCGCCGATCGTGCCCGCTATCCCGCATTTCAAAGCGCCCACCAGCGGCGTATCGCCTGGGTGGTTATTCCACTCATGCTTATCGAGGTCGGCACCGCTGTCGCCCTCGCCATCGCGCCGTGGAGCCCGGTGCCGCAGCCTCTGGCGCGGGCCGGGCTCGTCCTGCTCGCGGTGATCTGGGCCTCGACGTTTTTCCTTCAGGTGCCCCTCCATCGACGCCTCCAGGGCGGCTTCGACGAATTCACCCACGGCCTTCTCGTAAAGTCGAACTGGGTTCGTGCCGCAGCCTGGACAGTCCGCGGCCTTCTCGTTTGTGTGATGCTGTATTTTCTGCTGTGACGTTCGCGTCCGGGACCTTCAGCACCAACCGATGTGCCAGGTTTCGACGCACTCGAGATCTCGCCAGTGGATCTCCCGAACTGCGCCCGTGAGAATCGCTTCCAGCTTCACCTTTTCCGTTCGTTCCTCGTTCTCGTCCAACACCCAACCGAGCACCATGAAGTGTTTCTCGCGGTTTTGCGGCTGCCGCGCGGTCCACTTCGAGCCGACGATCTTCGACTTCTGAACCGGGTTTCGCGCATGGCTCACCCGGCACCGTCCGCACCACCCTCTGCCTTTGAATTCGGTGTTGTGTTCCAACCTCTAATCCACTCGATATCGAGCCGGAACTCTCCCTCCTGTTTGCCGGAGATGAGGAACCCGAAGGTTCTCACGCGGGACGGGTCGAGCGGTTCGTGGCCGGGCACGGGACGGCCCCGATACACCGGTTCGAACTCTCCGAAGGGTATGACCAGCTCGGACCACACATCGGCCTCGGGTCGGATCATGGCCTGGTAGCTCGGGCCGTCGAAGCGGTCGGTTGTGCGCAACCGAAAGGCATAGCGTTTTCCGTCCCCACGCAGGCGAAGAACCACACCGTCGAACCCTCCGAGCTCATGACCGGCGGGGAGCGAACGCACCGACGCGAAACCACCGTTGTTCTCCAGCGACACCACTCCCGAGAACGTCGCCACACCGTCTGAGATGCTCATGGTGCTGCTGGAGACACCGCCCATGACCCCGTCATTGATGGTCCGCCACTCTCCGTTCGGAGTCTTGAAATCAACGATCATCTCTGCCTCCGTGGGTCCCGCCGAAAACGCTGCTGCCGCAGACACCGTCATGACAACTGACGCAACACAGCCCGCAGCCGCGCTCATGCGACCGGACGAAATTGAAAGATTCATCATCACCCACCTCAACGGTAGGGCAGTCTCCAAAATTGCAGCCGTCACCCCCCGACGAACGGCCCATCATCCGGGTCCAGGCGGCCACCCGCACCGAGCACCTCGCTCACCCATTCGAAGACCGCCCGGTCGCGGCTTCGTTTGTCCATACTCCGTTTTGCGAGGCCGCCAAGAACCAGATTCATCCTCGGATTGCCCTCGAGCCGGCCGGCGTTGCGCTCCAAAAAGTGCCAATACAGATGTGTGATCGGGCAGTCTTTCTTGGGATCGAAGGCGCAGCTTTCGCAGTAGTCGCTCATGCGAGAGATGTAGGCCGCACCGGACACGTAGGGCTTGGTGGTCATCAGAGGACCGGCAGCGTACGTCCCCATCGCGAGCACGTTCGGCTCCACCACCCAGTCGAAGGCATCGACATAGGCAACCCAGAACCAATCGGCCAGATCGCGAGCCGACACACCGAGCAGAGTCGCGATATTCGACAGCACCATCAGGCGGGTGATGTGGTGGCTCCATCCCTCTCGCCAGACGTCAGCCACGACCCGGTCCAGACACCCGAGTCCGCTCTGCGGATTCCAGAAGGCGGACGGAACCGGCCGGTCCGCCTCGAGAAATCGGAGATCAGCTCCCCCGTCAGCGTTTTCGCCCTCTTCGGCATTGTGCCAGTCCTCACCCGACCATCTCCCCCATCCGCCGTCTCCGGGAACCTCGCGGACCTCGGGGGTTGCTACCCAAACGGACCTGAAACCATCGGTGGCCTCATGGACGTGGTGGACGAACTCGCGCCAGCCGATCACCTGGCGCACAAACCCCTCCTGGCTCGCGATCGGAAGATCCAGCCCCAGCGCGTCCTGCACCAATTCGGCCGGAAGCAGCCGGTGCAGATTCAAAAGCGGTGAGATGCGGGTGTGGAAGAGCCCTGAACTGGCTGTTGACATGGCATCCTCGAACGGTCCGAACTGGGGCAGGCACGCCTCCTTCGCCCAGCTCCACATGCGTCGCGCATCGTCCACAGTTGTCGGAAGGGCTGACGGGTCAACAGCACCCGGATGTCTTCGAAAATGGTCCTCCACGAGATCCACCACCTCAGAGGTGACGAGGTCGGGTGTGAAGGTCGGCGGATCGGGGGCCGGCGGTGACCCCCTCCACGAACGCCTGTTCTCGGCATCGAAACTGAATTTCCCGCCGACCGGCCTGCCGCCCTCCATCAAAATCCCCGATTGCCGCCGAACATGCCGGTAGAAGAGGTCCATCCGGTACGGCGGCAACCCTCCTTGACTCTCCACAAAGTCCTCGCCGGAGGTCAGCCAACCCTCGTGGGGAAGCTCCATCAAACCGCCCTCGGCGACCATCGGGGCAAGATCGGACCGGAGTTCGCGTTCGGCCGGACGCATGACCCGCATCGGTCCCAACTCAAGGGCCAGGGGTCTCAGTGCGGACCGATACGGGCCTCGAGCCACCACGTGCCGCACCGCAACGCCCCGTGCGGCCTGCTCCAGGGCGAAGTGTCTGAGATTGGCCAGCACGAGGGCCAGCTTCTGGCGGTGGTACGGGCGCTGGGCCGCCTTCCATGGGTTCTCCACCACGACGATACCAAGCTCCCCGGGTGCCTCTCGAGACAACGGTCCGATGGCGTCTGAGAGCTGATCGTAGGGCACGAAGAGCCACCGGCGACCTCCGGGATCAGAGGCCCGGTCGGCCAGCGCGCGCGCAAACACCGTAGACATTTCGGTCCTATGGTGGCATAACCGATCGCCAGCCGGCAGTCACGGTCAGTGGGTTGGAAGGAACCGCCCCCAGATACCGTTTCTTGAATTGGAGCATCATGATGACTGAGACACCCACGTACATCGTCCTCGGCGCCACCGGCGGCATCGGTTCGGCACTCTGCCGGATTCTTACGGCAACCGGGGCTCGGGTGGCCATCGCAGCCCGGAACGCGGACCGGCTTGACGCTCTGTCGGCCGAGCTCGGTGGCGCCACATCGAAGATCCTGGACGCCACGAGCATCGACGAGGTGGAGACCTTCGTGAAGTCCGTCGCGCAGGAGGCCGGTCGCGTCGAAGGAATCGTCAACTGCGTCGGATCGATCCTGCTCAAACCGGCCCACGCGACCTCTGAAGAGCAGTGGCGCGGGACCATCGCATCGAATCTCGACTCGGCTTTCGCAACCGTGCGTGCTGGTGCCAAGGCCATGTCCCGCACTGGTGGGTCCATCGTACTGATGTCCTCAGCCGCAGCACGGGTTGGGCTCCCGAGCCACGAGGCGATCGCCGCAGCGAAAGCAGGAGTCATCGGGCTCGGTCGCTCCGCAGCGGCCACCTACGCCGCCAAGGGCATCCGCGTCAACGTGGTCGCGCCAGGCCTTGTGGACACCCCCATGAGTGCGGGGATCACCGGCAACCCCATGATGCTGAAGGCATCAGAAGCCATGCACCCCCTGGGCCGTATCGGTCGGCCGGAGGAGGTGGCTCACGTGATCGCCTGGCTACTGGGGGCGGACAGCTCCTGGGTCACGGGACAGGTCATCGGGATCGATGGAGGGCTCGCCGACGTGCGGGGCAAGACCTCGGCCTGAACGCCCCGAGTCCTGGCTCCTCAGCGAATGAAATAGCCCGAGACCCTCCAGCGACCGTCCTCGTCCTTCATCGGGGTGATCGTCTCCACCGACGAGCCTTTCTTCGAAAAGGCGGTCTCGAACTGGATCACCACGTACTCGCCGTCGGGTGCGCCGGGCAGCTCGGTGACGTAGGTAGCGCCCTTCAGAGAACGCGAAACGGTCGTTCCCAAAGGACTCCGAACCGCGCCCAATGACGCGACCCAATCATCCTTCTTGACGGCGCTGCGGAAGTACGCGGCCGCTTCATTCCAGCTTTCGTCGTACTCCCCGGCGTCCACCAGCGCGAGCCACGACTCGGCCGATTTGATTGCGGCTTCCTCCCTCTCGCCACCAAACGCCACCGCAGCGATACAACCAACCAGCAGTACGATGATCGCTGCCACCGATGTGGTTCTCATATGTCCACCTCCTTGACTGTTCCTACGTCCCCCTTCCCTCCCACATTCCATTCCGAATTACGAATTACCTTTCGGCGTCCTTACCCACCAACGCCAACACCTCGTCCATGGCCTTTGGCAGCGAGGAACTCAGCGCCTCGGCGCCGTCCTCGGTGACCAGCACGGTGTCTTCGATGCGAACGTGGATCTCCTCGTCGTCGAGAGCGATGATGGGCTCGATGGCGATCACCATGCCGGCGGCGTAGGGGATCTCGTAATCGCCCACGTCGTGCACCGACATGCCCACGAAGTGGCCGTTGCAGCCGTAGGGCTCGTGGTCGCCGAATCCATGCTTGGTATAGACGTCGCGACAGATCTGCTCGGACTCCTCCCGGGTGGCGCCGGGCTTCATGGCGGCGATCACCGCCTGTTGGGCCTCCAGCACGCATTCGTAGATCTTCTTCTGCCGGTCGGTGAACGCCCCGGACACCGGCCAGGTCCTGGTGATATCCACCACCAGGTAGCCAAAGGAGCCACCGTAGTCCATGACCACCAGGTCATCTTCGTCGAGTTGCCGATTGTTGCGCTCGTAATGCCAGGTCTTGAGGTTTGGGCCGGAAGCGACGATACCGGGATAGCCGTCGCCCTCACCACCGTTGCGTCGCACCTCGTAGCTGGCGACGGCGTCCAGCTCGTACTCCCAGACCCCGGGGGCGGTGATCTCGATGGCGCGACGGATCCCGGTCGCGCTTGCCAGGGCGTTCCGTCTCAGGACTTCGATCTCGCGCGGCGTCTTGATCATCCTTTGCAGATCGATGAAACGTGTGAGGTCGCGCAGAACGAAGTTCGGAAACCGCGTCCTGAGAATATCCAGACGATATGAGCTGAGTGAGGGCTGGGACGAAAAGCCGGTGGAAAACTGACGTGCCCTGAGCATGGCCACCTCGTAGCGATTCCAATCCACGAGATCGGTCTCGCCGAATCGAACCCAGAAGGGCGCTGCACCGTCACCTCTGGTGCGAACCAACACCTCTCCCAGCCGGGACATCTCATCGACCGTTGCAAAGCCGGCCTCCTCCGCCCCGGCTGGGTCATTCAGCAGGTTGGCACCATCAGTCCGGATCTCGCGCTCGCTCTGCGACGGCAGAAAGAGACGCGCGGCACAATCATTCGACACGTCGATGAGCATGGCTGCGTTGAGATCCTCGACTCCCGTGTAGTAGAAGAAGTCGTTCTCCTGCCGCAGTCGGACCGACGGCCAGCGCATGGTCTCGCCAAAAAGGAGGACGTAACCCTCACCAACCGCCTCGCAGAGGCCCGCCCGCCGCTCGATGAACTCTTCGGGCGGGAACTCGGACAACTGGGCCGACGCCGACGCGGGGATCAACAGACTCAAAATGACCAAAAAACAACGTGGCACGCTCATGAATGGCCTCCCCGGCGTTCCCGTTCTCAAGGATCATACGCCCGCCCGGCGGAGCGGATTCAGAAGATGCCCTCGACACCGAAAAGCGCCAGGAACTGCGGTTCGTCCAACAGATCGTTGAACGGCGGCGCCGTCAGGGGCAGATAGAAATCGTCGAAACCTGCCTCGAGGGTCGACCGCAGCTCAGCCAACGCGCGATCCTCGTCACCCACCAGGGCGAGGGCCGCCGCCATTTCGTAGCCCAGGTCCGGGTCATCGAAGGTGTCGGCCTTGCGGATCCACCGCCGAGCCTCGTCATCACGGCCCACAGCTCCGGCGAGTTGGGCCAGGGCGAGATAGTCTCCGGTTGTGAGCGAGGCGCCACGACTGCCGGACCGCATCCGCTTCGATTCCTCGAGAACCAGCCGATCGGCTTCCCCCTGCCGGCCCGCGTCCATCAACCCGATGGCCAGGTCCCGCACCTCCGACGACCTGTCGCCGGTGAAGACGCTCGCGTCCGTGAGATCCAACACCTGTTGGAAGAGATCCACGGCTTCATCGGGCTCGCCGGTGGCGAGCAACGCGAAAGCCAGATTCGGCAGCGCGTAGGTGTGGTCCGGGACCACGGCCAAGGCGGCCCGATACTCGGGAATGGAGTCCGAGAATCTGCCCTGGCCCATCAGGCTCCAACCCAGCATCGACCGGAAACCGGAGTTCTCCGGCCACCGGCTCAGCGCCTCACGGGCTACCGCCTCCGCGGCACGGGGCCGGTGCTGGCGTTGCATGTGAATGATCCAGCGATTGAACAGCGGCACCGTGGCCAGGGGGTCCAGCTCCGAGGCTCGTTCGAACATGGCAATCGCCTCGTCGTAACGCTCCAGGGACATCAGGATGCGTCCGCGGTTGTTGTACGCCGCCATGTGGTCCGGATAGAGGTCGCAGATCAGCTCGTACTCCTCCAGCGCTCCCTCCGGGTCATCGTCCACGAACTGGCGGTTCACCGCCCGGATCATCAGGTACTCCTCCTGAGGAAGCACCTCACCGTCCACCAGGGCCTCGCTCAGAAGCTCCTTCCCCCGCCCCGGATCACCCATGAACTGAATCAGGAGCAACCCGAGCGTTCCTTTCGCGGCGGCGAACTCCGGATCGGCCTCGATGGCAAGTTCAAGCAGCGGCGCGGCCTCATCGGGTTTGGCCTCGCTCCATTTCTCGTTCGCGAGCGACAAGTAGCGAAGGGCCTCCCAGGACGCTGTGGTCGCGCGAGCCACCGGAATATCGGTCTTTCTGATCGAATTCAAAGACTCGCCCAGCTTGCGTCTCACCGTGCGCGTCAGCTTGTCGATGGACTCGAGCAGCACCTGCTCACGGCTCCGCGCCGTGACCCTGATCCGATCAACGTGGTCACCGGTGGCGGGATCGACCAAGATCGCCTGAAGCTCATAAGCCTCCCCTGCCGCCAGCACGCGGGGCAGCAGCATGGCCCGGGCCCCGGCAAATCGACAGATGTCACGGCCGAGCTCCTCGGTGACCGGCGACAGCGGATCCTGGCGCATCATCTTGAGGGTTTCGCGGATCTGGCTGCGTTGCACGATCTTCGCGTACGGTGATTGTCGGAGGTCGGCCTCGAGCGCCGTGCGCAGCGCGAGATCGAAGGCTTCGTCGCCGGTCTGGTTGTCCACGTCGGCGATCAACAGGTGGTCCCTCTGTTCAAAGGCGATACTCGGACGGTTCCACATCGCGAAAGCCAGGATTGCCACCGCGATCACCACCAGCGCGGCGGCCACCGAACGGATCACACGCCGCCGGCGACGGATCGACGCCAGGCTCACCGGGACGAACTCCGAGGTCCTGAGCGCCTTCAGCCCGTCGGCCATCTCTCCTGCGGAGGCGTAACGGTCGTCTCGCTCCTTCGCCAAAGCCTTCTTGAGAATCTCCTCGAGACCGGCGGGAAGACGGTCCACCGACGACTCCAGCGGCGGCGGGTCCTCCACCAGAATCCGTCGCAGGGTGGACGGCACCGAGTCCGACTTGAACGGCGACTGGCCCGAAAGCATCTCGTACAGGACGCACCCGGCGGCAAAGATGTCGGTCCTGGCATCAACCTCCATCCCCGACGCCTGCTCCGGCGACATGTAGGCGGGGGTGCCCATGACCATCCCGGCGCTGGTCCGGGTCATGGTCTCCTCATCGTCGTCTTCGGGACGAGAGCGTGCGGAAAGCCGCGCCAATCCAAAGTCCAGGACCTTCAGTCTGCCGTCCGGCGTCACCATGAGGTTTCCGGGCTTGACGTCCCGGTGCACGGCTCCCGCCGAGTGGGCCGCCGCCAGCGCCTCGGTCAGCTGAATCCCGAGATCGATCACTTCGTCCGGGGCCATGGGACCCTGACCGATCCGGGCCTTCAGCGTCTCGCCATCGATCAGCTCGGACGCCAGGTACAGCCAGCCTTCGTCGGTTTCCCCGGCCTCGTAGATGGTGGCGATGCCCGGATGGTTAATGGCCGCTGCCGCCTGACACTCCCGAAGGAAGCGGGAGCGCGAGCGGGGATCCTCGGACAGTTCGGGCTGGATCAGCTTGAGAGCCACGTCCCGCTTGAGCACGGTGTCGCGGGCGCGATAGACCACGCCCATCGCCCCGGCGCCGAGTCTTTCAACGATCGTGAACCGCGACACCTGAGCCGAGCCTGACTCGCCGTTCGCAAGAGTGCCATCCATCCCTGAGGCCAGTCTAGCACCCTCTATTCACCTGTTCCCCTTATGCTCGGGCCCCAAGTTCTACAGCGGGAATCGCAACGTTCTCTGGGGTGTCGAGACTGTGGAATAATCCCTCGCATCGCGATCCCCGGCGGTATCCGATGACCGGGGCATGCTCACTCACTCCAAGCACCACAAGGAAGGCAACATGTCGCAAAGGCTCACTCCATCGATTCTAATTACCGTCACTCTTTGCGCGATCTTCGTGTCCGAGGTCTTTGCGGTCCACCCACCGGAGTCGTCTGCCATTGAGGTCGGCGTAGCCGAACCGGAGGCGTCAGTCGTCGGTAGCGGCGGGCGCATGAGCCTGGAGACGGGTCTCCCTCTCGCGATTTACGATGTAGGTTTCAAGGTGAGACCGGGGTTACCCGAGGACCAGGCCCGGCAATATTTGCGTGCGAGCGCTGCCAAGCTCGGTTTCCGAAACACCGATCTCGCCGACCTCCACCACCACACAAGCAGAACCGTATTGTCCGGTACAACTGTCCGTTTTCGGCAAAGGGCAGGTGGGCTTCCCGTCTGGGGCGCCGAGGTCACGGTGACGATCAACAACCGGAACGAGGTGGTTTTTGTTGCAAACACCTATGAAGAAAGTGTCGCCATCCACAGCGTTGACCCAACCCTCACCGCTGACGAGGCCCGAGCAGAAGCCGCTCGCCACATCGGCCTCGGTGGTTCCACGAGTTTCGAATCAAATACCCTCATGATTTTCCAGGATGCGGACCTCTCACGGCCAGTGTATCGGGTGGTGTTAACTCCTCTCGCGGCACCCCGCGGGGAGTGGGAGGTATTGGTGGATGCCCATGACGGTGGGATCGTGCGCGCCTCGGACGTGGCCTTCTACGCCACTGTAGACGGCACCGGCAACGTCTTCGAGCCCGACCCCTTGTCGTCGGCCCTCGTGACGTATGGGACCCCTGGATTCGAGGACGGCAACGACGCCGACACCCCCCAGCTCACCGGCGAGACATTTTCCAGAGTATTGCGAGACATCACCGAGTCAGGGGGAACCTACTCGTTGGAGGGGCCATACGCCGACGTCACTGATTGGGACAGCCCATACAAGGGTAACTTCAGCCAGGATTCCGATACCTTCGCTGTTTCCCGGCAATCCGACGCCTTCGAGGCGGTCAACGGGTACTACCACATCGACACATTCATGCGTTACATCAACGAGGAGCTTGGAGTGACGCTGCATCCGTATCAATACGGCGGGGGTGTGCAGTTCGACCCGCACGGTTGGGGTGGCGCCGACAATTCTTCCTACAGCTCGAACACCGGCCGTCTGACCTTTGGTGAGGGCGGCGTCGACGACGCTGAAGACGCCGACGTGCTGATTCACGAACTTGGGCACGGCATCCACGACTGGGTCACCTCTGGCGGCCTCTCACAGGTCACGGGGCTCAGCGAAGGGTGTGGCGACTACCTCGCGGTCTCCTACAGCCGGAGTTATGAACAGTGGACGCCGGCAGACCCGCAGTACAACTGGGTATTCAGCTGGGACGGACACAATCCGTTCTGGCCGGGCCGCAACACCGCCTGGGTGGACAGCCACCCCTGGCCCACCGGCCTCGTGGGACAGATCCACACCGACGGTCAGATCTGGGCCGGTTGCATGTTGCGGGTGTGGGATGCGGTTGGTCGCGAACAGTCCGATCGGGCCTTCCTGGTGGGCCTCGGGATGACCAACTCGGGGTCCAATCAAAACGATGCCGCCCACGCGGTGCTCCAGGCGTCGGTTGACCTCGGCTATCCCGAGGACGATGTGGTTGCCATCGCGACCGCCTTGGCCAGTTGCGGCTACACGGTTGAAGTTCCTGGCCCGATGTTCGATGACGGCTTCGAGTCCGGCGACACCTCCGAATGGTCGACTACCAACCCATAGATTGAAAATTGCCTCTTCATCTCGGTGAATGAAGTGGGTTGTGAGGTTTTGAATACTCCCACCCAACCCTCCACCGGATCGCCCTTCAGAAACCACTGGCCGCGGGTTTCTCCCCCGGCGGTCGGCATCGATGGAATTCCCCGTGGGATAGACCTGTCACTTTCAGAAATAAATGGCACAGATCGTCAATGCATCTGGCACGATCGGTCAACTCTATTTGGCGTTCATGGCTCTCCCAACAAGAAGAGCATGACCCGTCCGTCTTGACGAGCACTGCCAGAGGAAGGGGATCACGGAGCTTCTCTTGGTTCGGTGATCCACCTCATAGCCGCCAACAGGAGAGGCCACTCCGAACCCTGGTCGGACAGCTCGTCGAACTTGCTCGAGCCGTCCCTGTCACTGTCCACTTCGATCTCCGGGTGTGGGCCGCTCAAGAAGACCCGTCCACCGCCGTACTCGAACGCGACCATGGCCGGATTGCCGGTGGCTGCAAAAGTGGCGACAATCGTGACGTCCACTCCTTTGTTCGGTTGAAAATAGGGTCCGTTGGGATACGAAACAACCCTGATTCGTTCGGGAAGCGCCGCTGTGATCGGATGACCGCAATGAGAAACCGCGAGATCCGTCATGAGTGGCCAGCTCCCCCTCGGAGCGACATCGGCCTGACCGCAATGAGCCTTTCCTGCAAACAGATCGAGGTATAGCTCTCGTTCTCCGATCTCAGCGCCCCAGAAATCACCGGAGGAGGCGGCGAACAGGGCGCCGAAGCAGATTCCAACGTAGCCGCCGCCGTTTCTTATGAACTCTTGGACCTTCGCCTTGCCGGCCGGGCCGAGCTCGTTCCACGGATCGGGATCCGTCTCCCCGCCGGGAAACGCGAGCACGTCGAAGTCGGCCAATAGTCCGCGCTTGATGTCGTCTGGGTCAACCACATCCACATCGCATCCCATCCACTGGAATGCTCTACCGATGGCAAGGGCGCTGTGTCCGTCCATTCCGCGTCCGAAAAAGACCGCGGCTCGTGTTCCACGAAGGTCGTTTCGCGTCTCGGCGAGACCATCACGTGACCTCAAGCGCTCGAGCAGTGTGGGGAAATGAACTTGTTTCTCCAGTCTCGTGCCAATCACGTCGAGCGCCATGGCGTCGTTTTTGAGGCGGACGGTCCTCAATCCGCTATTCTCGTCCTCGAGGAACTCAATCTCATAGAGGCCTTCAACGGGGTCTCTGGTGGTGAAGGCGTTGCTACGACCGGCCACCGGATCGAGTCGCCGTGGTTCTGCGGCAGATGCAGTCTGGAACCAAACCGACCCGTCTCTCTCGAGGAACTTGACAATCAAAGTCCCTGCTCCGGCATCGGTGAGATCGAACTGATAGTCCCCGCACAGCTTTCCAAACTGCGCCGCTGAATGCGTGTCGCCTGCCCGACAGGTCACGACAAGTGCAAAAAGACTCATCACAACGGCAGCGAACGCCATGCCCGTCACCTTGATACCGGCGGCTGACTTCGGGTGGAGCATGAGACCTCCCCATTGCTGGCGGTGCAGTTATCACTTCCTGAAACAACGCATCAGAACAACAGAGGTTCTCGTTCGATGGACCCCGCCCAAGCCGAGAAGAAGTATTTCTAGGGGACGCAGACAGATAAGGTCCGTCTTGGCGGTCTAGGGCGGGGGGAAAACCCAATTGTCGATGCCCAACACTGTCGCATCCAACCCATTCAAAATTAAGCATTAAGCATTCAAGATGCAAATTTCGCATGGAGTTCTTTGCTATCATCAACTCCGAACCCGCATTTTTCACCAGGAGGGTTGATGGCAACACCCGCCAGATACGAGCCGAAGCACAACGTCCGATTCATCACCGCGGCGTCGCTGTTCGACGGTCACGATGCGGCCATCAACATCATGCGCCGCATCCTCCAGGCCCACGGCGCCGAGGTGATCCACCTCGGCCACAATCGCTCGGTGGCCGATATCGTGGACGCCGCGATCCAGGAGGACGCTCAGGGCATCGCGGTCTCCTCCTACCAGGGCGGCCACAACGAGTTCTTCAAGTACATGATCGATCTTCTGAAGGAACGCGGGGCGGAGCACATTCTGGTCTTCGGTGGCGGCGGTGGGGTCATCGTGCCACGAGAGATCGCCGAGCTCGAGGCCTATGGTGTGACCAAAATCTTCTCCCCCGACGACGGCCGCGAGCTGGGGCTGGACGGCATGATCGACGTCATGATCCGGGCGGCCGACTTCGACCCTGCCCAGACCGACATTCCCGGCCCGCTCGGAGCATCAACCGACCGCTGGTTGGCGGTGGCTCGCGCCATCACCCGTGTCGAGGAAGGACGCGACGTCGAGGTTGCACCCCGCGACCAGCCGGCTCCCGTATTGGGCATCACCGGCACCGGCGGCGCCGGAAAATCATCCCTCACCGACGAACTGGTGCTCCGTTTCCTCGCCGACGATCCCGATCGCACCATCGCCATTCTGTCGGTGGACCCCACCAAGCGGAAGACCGGCGGCGCGCTGCTCGGCGACCGCATCCGACTCAACTCACTGGGCTCCGAAAGCGTCTTCATGCGCTCGCTGGCCACCCGTCAGGCCCACCGCGCCCTGACCCGGAACATCGAGCGATCGATCAACGTCTGCCAGGCCGCCGGCTTCGACCTGATCATCGTCGAGTCGTCGGGCATCGGGCAGGCCGACTCCGAGATCGTGGACATCTCCGATCTCTCGCTCTACGTCATGACCCCGGAGTACGGCGCCGCCATGCAGCTCGAGAAGATCGACATGCTGGACTACGCCGACTTCGTTGCCATCAACAAGTTCGACCGGCCCAAGGCGCTCGATGCCCTGCGTGAGGTGCGCAAGCAGTACCGCCGTTGCCACGAACTCTTCGAGGGTCCGGACGACGAGGAGTTGCCGGTCTTTGCAACCATCGCCAGCCAGTTCCACGACCACGGCGTCAACGCCCTCTATCAGGGGCTGGTGAGCGCCCTTGCCCAGAAGTTCGGAGCCAACTGGTCGGTGGAGGGCACTCGCGCGGAGCCTGCCGGGCTACCCCAGCGCCACCCGGTGATCCCCGGTGACCGCACCGGCTACCTTCGTGATATCTCCAAGACGGTGCGCGACTACAGGGCCTGGGCCGAGGGCCAGGTCGAGACCGCCAACAGGCTCTACCAACTTGTGGGGGCGCGCGCCATTCTGTCCACCCGCGAGGGCGACGGCTCCCCAGAAGACCTGTGGTTCCTTTTCGAAGAAATCACCGGGGGCGACGTCGCTCCCGAGCCGCAACTCGCCGATCTCGACGCCGAGATCCGCAAAATGGCCCACGATCTGGACAACGACTCCCGCCAGCTCATAGCCGCCTGGCCCAAGATCCAGGAGGACTTCGGCCGCGACGAGTTCAGCTACACCGTGCGCGGTCTGGAAATCCGGGTACCGCTCACCACGACCTCACTGGCAGGCACAAAGATCCCGAAGGTCCGGACGCCCGACCGCATGACCTGGCCCGGCATCTTGCGCTATCTCTTCCTCGAAAATGTCCCAGGCGCCTTCCCCTACACCGCCGGGGTCTTCCCGCTCAAGAGAACCCACGAGCTGCCCACCCGGATGTTCGCCGGCGAGGGCGGGCCCGAGCGTACCAACCACCGATTCCACCTGTTGGCCGACGGACAGCCCGCCACCCGCCTGTCCACCGCCTTTGATTCGGTCACCCTATACGGGGAGGATCCGGACACGCGACCGGACATCTGGGGCAAGGTGGGCGAATCCGGAGTATCGATCTGCACCGTGGAGGACATGGAGCGGCTCTACGCCGGCTTCGACCTCTGCGATCCCACCACGTCGGTTTCCATGACCATCAACGGACCGGCGCCCATGATTCTGGCCATGTTCTTCAACGCCGCCGCCCGCCAACAGGCGCGCAAGCGGCTGATCGCCTCGAAAAGGCTCAAGGCCGATCACGCCGATGCCTTCCAACCGGTGGTGGACGGCAAGGACTGGGAGGCACTGGAACCGTTGTTGGAGGATGGTGAGTGGGAAGAGATTCTCGCCGCCACCGTGGAGGTGATCCGTGGCACCGTTCAGGCGGACATCCTCAAGGAGGACCAGGCCCAGAACACCTGCATCTTCTCCACCGAGTTCGCGCTCAGAATGATGGCCGACATCCAGCAGCTGTTCTGCGAGCGCAACGTGCGCAACTTCTACTCGGTGTCCATCTCGGGCTATCACATCGCCGAAGCCGGAGCCAACCCCATCACCCAGCTCGCCTTCACCCTGTCCAACGGATTCACCTATGTGGAGACCTACCTCGCCCGCGGCATGCACATCGACGATTTTGCCCACAACCTGAGTTTCTTCTTCTCCAACGGCATGGACCCCGAATACACCGTGATCGGGCGTGTCGCCCGCCGCATCTGGTCGGTGGCCATCCGCAACCGATACGGCGGCAACGAACGTTCCCAGAAGCTCAAGTACCACATCCAAACCTCGGGCCGTTCGCTGCACGCGCAGGAGATCGCCTTCAACGACATCCGGACGACGCTCCAGGGTCTGCTGGCCATGGCCGACAACTGTAACTCGCTCCACACCAACGCCTATGACGAGGCCATCACCACCCCCACCGAGGAATCGGTGCGCCGGGCCGTGGCCATCCAGCTCATCAACGCGCTGGAGTTCGGTTTGCTCAAGAACGAGAACCCCTTCCAGGGCTCGCACATCGTCGAGTGGCTCACCGACACCGTCGAGGAGGCGGTGATCGAGGAGTTCGAGCGTCTGTCCGAGCGGGGCGACGTGCTCGGCGCCATGGAGGCCATGTACCAACGGGGCAAGATCCAGGAGGAGTCACTCCACTACGAGCGGCTCAAACACACAGGTGAATACCCGCTCGTGGGCGTCAACACCTTCATCGCCGAGGACGGCGAGGAGGCCCCGGAGCCTCCCCTTACCCGCGCCACCGCCGACGAGAAGAACGCGCGGCTGGAGCACCTCAGAGACTTCCACCAGCGCCATACGGATACGGCGGATCAGGCGCTCGCCCGTCTGCAGACGGTGGCCCGCAACGGCGGCAACGTCTTCGCCGAACTGCTGAACACCGTGCGTTCGTGCTCCCTGGGGCAGATCAGCAATGCGCTCTACGAGGTCGGGGGGCAGTACCGGCGATCGATGTAGCTGCCGGTCCGTGAAGCGGCTCGAAGAAATGGTCGGTGCGGAGTGCCTGACACGGTTCTGAAGATGATGCGATGGCCTGACCTCTCGATGGAGGGAACCAGGCCGATACCCGCAACGATGCCGAAATGCGAAACGTGGCACCATCTTCACTCCTGGCGTCGTCTCACCCGATGAACAGTTTGATGGCCATCGCCACGACGGCGACCGCGAAGACCACGCGCACGACCCCCTCACCGCGGGTGATCTGAAGCCTGGTCCCGATCCAGCCGCCGAAGGAGGTGCCGACGGCGAGCGCGGCGCCGGCCAGCCAGCGGACATTCCCGGTGGCCACGAACACGAGCAACGACGGCACCATGTACATACCGATCACGAAAACCTTGTGCATGTTCGTGCGCACCAGGTCGAGGTGCAACAGCCCACGCACCAGCGCCATGAAAATGAAGCCGACCCCGGCCTGGATGAAGCCTCCGTAGAAGCCGACTCCGACCATCCCGAGGTGAGCCCAGCGTGGATGGGTCGCGCCTTCGCCGGTCCCCGGTTTGCGATTTTTCAGCGTCAGCACGAGCACACCGATCATCACGACCGCCAGCAGCCGCTTGAACCACAACGGGTCGATGCGCACCGCCGCCACAGCCCCGAGAACCGCTCCCGGTAGCGTGCACAGGCCGAGCGTCAGGCTGAGCCGAAAGTCCGCCAGCCCCCTGCGCCGGAACTCGCTCACCGAGGTGATGTTCTGCGCGAGCAGGGCGATCCGGTTGGTGCCGTTGGCGGTCGCCGGCGACATGCCCATGAAGATCATGGCGGGCATGGTGAGCAGGGAACCGCCTCCGGCCATCACGTTGATGAACCCGGCGACGACCCCGACGGCGATCAAGATCAGGTAGGACCAGATTTCCAGCTTGCCTCCCCGGCTGAGCTCGCGCGGATACTCTACCGCGTCTCGTCAACCAACGCACCACGATCGATGCCACGCTATGAGTGGGTGCAACGTTCACAATTGTTCTGGTCATCGACCACTCCACCGGCTCTATTTCGAGCGACGGGCAAGGCGAGCCCCACGGAACCTGGGGTCTCGCCATCTTCCATGATGGCGTGTTTGTCGACGGTTTCGAATCGGGCGACTCCTCCGCCTGGTCAGACTTCGTGGCGGGGCCGCTGCAATATCAACAACACCACTCCCTTTCGTGGTAGGCGCCACATCAGCATGATGGGTGCCTGATACATCGGTACCACTGATCACAATCATGAGTGGCACCCTTCGCATTGTTGCCTGACGTGGTACTGAATTGTCCGACCAGATCAGCGATGCGTTGTATGAGGTGGGGAAGCAGTATCGGAGGAGTATGTAGCGGCAATTCGCTTCGCGAACTGAATTTCGGACATCTTTCAGACTTGAATTCGGTTCTTTTTCGAACTATATTCAGTCTTGAGGTGATTCGCCATGTCGAGTCTGAGAGTCTCGGAAAATATCATCCCGCTCAGCGATTTCAAGGCGCGAGCATCGGAATTGCTCAGAAACATCGCCCGCTCCGGCGCTCCCATTGTGATTACCCTGAATGGTCGCGCTGCGGGAGTGCTCCTCTCTCCGGAAGATTTCGACGCACTGACTGAACGGGCCCAATTCGTCGGCGCACTGACGGAGGGCCTCGCTGACGCCGAATCGGGCCGGTTTGTCGATCACCAGAGCATGGTGGCCGAGGCCACTGTTCGGTATGACGCCCAGGACGAATGAGACGAACATCAATTTCGTGGACACATCGGGCACGGCGGGACCTGTTCGAAATCGGCGACTTCATCGCCCGTGACAAACCAGAGGCCGCCTCAAGGTGGGTCGCCCGCATCATCGAGGCGGTGGAGCGCAGCACGCTCTTTCCGGCTTCCGGACGGATCGTCCCCGAGCGTGGATCGTGAGGATATCCGAGAGATCATCGTGGACCATTACCGGATCGTGTATCAATCACGGAGCAACCAGATCATCGTCCTCACCGTTTTCGAAGGCCACAGGATGCTGATCGATTCGATGATCGAAGACAACAGGGCCTAGTAGTTCCCGTCCCATGAGTGCCAGGTCCATGAGTGCCAGGTCCGCAGTTCGGTGGCAACCGTGCGAATCATTTACCACTGCCGGACGTTGACATGTGTAGGCTCCAGCGGAAGCGGCCGTCCGAACCAAAGGGAGACAGTGCATCATGACCCAATTCAAGCTCATCTATTTTGATTTCGACGGCGGCAGAGGAGAGCCGATCCGGCTCGCTCTTCATATCGGCGGAATCGACTTCGAGGATCTCCGGCTGAAGTTCCCCGAGTTTCGACAGGCGCAGCCGTCCTTCCGATTCCACGCGCTGCCGGTGCTCGAGATCGACCGCCAGCCGATCACCCAGTCGAACGCCCACCTTCGCTATGTGGGCAAGTTGGCAGGTCTCTACCCCACCGACGACTTGCAGGCCCTCTACTGCGACGAAGCGATGGGCGCTGTCGAGGACCTGAGCCACGCCGTGGGCAAGACATTCGGCCTGGAGGGCGACGCACTGAAACAGGCACGCGAGGAGTTCGTCCAGGGTCGGCTCGCGACGTACATCAAGGGCCTCGATGAACTGCTCGCCCGCGGCGGGGGCCAGTTCTTTGCGGACGGACGAATGACCGTCGCCGACCTCAAGGTCTTCGTCGAGACCCGGACACTGGCCAAGGGCATCCTGGACCACGTTCCGACCGACATCGTCGAAGGGCTCGCACCGGCTCTGGCCGAGCACCGCGAGCGCATCGCCAACGACCCACGGGTCGTGGCCTATTACGCTCGTTAGTGCATAGGTGGCAACCCTGAATACTGTGGATCATATGGTCTCGGACTCGAAGGCCCACGGTGCAACAATGCAAAACGTGGCACCGCAGTTCAACCGGAGGGAAAGGGACCGACAGCCCTGTTACGGCTGCGTCGAAGTCCAGTTGTCGGTGGTGCCGGACTCGAAACCATCGATGAAGAGCTCGGCCTCGAGGTCGAAACTGTACAGATCGACCTGAGTGAGATCGTTGGTCGACAAAAAACCGCCGTTGAGCAGCGCGCTCATCGAGGCGTCGAGGTACTGCCGGAAGTCACTCGACGGGTCGTCGGGGGTGGCGTCCGGCTGCGGCCAGGGTGGATCAAAACCGTTACCGAGGAACCCCGGGATCAGGATGTTGGTCACCGACCAGATATCGGCGGCCACCGCGTCGGTGCTCGCCACGAGCTCGTCTCGGCGGGTGGCGCCGGCGTAGGAAGTGCTGGGACCGGTATAGGGATCCGCATTGATCCAAATCGCGTCGAGGATGTTGAGATCGGCCGGACGGACCTCGACCATGACCTGCCCGAGGAGACCGTAGCGCATGGCGCTGTGCGAACTCGTGCTCAACCCGGTGGTGATGACCCCCATCCAGTTCTTGACGCAGGCGGTCGCGCCATAGGTCGCGTGGTGCGACTTGAGGACCGGCAGGTTGATGACCTTGAGGCGTCCTCGGTCATAACTATTCGACGGGAGGTCCCAGACTCCATCCCGCAAACTGATATAGGTTCCGAAGTCGGTTCGGAACTTCGGATAGGAAACCCGACCCTGGAGAGACGGGTCGTAGGGGTACAGCACATAGCCGTCGGCAAGGTCACCGGCTGAGTACTCGTCGACGGAGGTGTGGCGGATCTGAGTCCAATCGAAGAGCGAGACCCGCACTCCCAGATCCGCAAAGTTATGGACGACGTCACGGGGCGACTGGCCGTGGTCTTGCGCGTTGTTGGCGGACCGGTTGAAGTCGTCGGCGCCGGCGAACTGGGTGTTTTCTGCGATGACGACCTCTCCAGTGAACCCGTCCGGGTGGTCGGTCACCCGGAGTATGAGACCCCGCAGCAAATCGGTGTTGGTGCCGCCCCTCTGGTCCCACTGGTAGTTGATCTTGATGAGGACCAGGTCGTCGGCCGCGATGAGGCCATCGGGTCCCGATGTCGGGCCCGTGACGGCTGATTGATGGAACTTGAGCCCCTCCGACCCCATGACCCTCAACAGGCCGTCGAGACCGGGGAACGAATCGCCCACCGGATCTTCCGGGCAATTCGAGACGTGAAAGACGCTCGCGCGATAGTCGCGGGGCGGGTCGACAAGGGCCACAGTCGGCGATGAACCTGCGGTGACGACGTATCCGGAGACCGCCAGGCCGACGGCGACCGTGACGGCGGCGATGGCCGCTCCGGCCGGTGTACGAATCCCGGCTGCGAGCTGTCTGCGTGCGGCGATGAGGGCCGAAACCAACGGAGCTCCGAGAGCCAATGTCGCGGCCGACAGCGATGCCTGCTGGCACGGGTAGGCGAGCCGGCTCGGTTTTGGTCCCGAGCGGAGCACCAGCCAGACAAGTGCGAAAAGCCCTGCCACCAGGCTGTTGGTGAAGAACCACCGGTGAAAGAGACTGCCAGAAGCCCAAGTCTCTTGATCCGGTCGCCGTCCGCGGCACCCCTGCTGATGGGTTTTCATATTCCAGCTCCTTTGATGATTGTGTCAGGGCCACCGTGGGGACCACCAGTGCGCCGGATCACGAACTCCGCCCGAAGGGTGACATCTGTCCACCGGAGGACCACGGTTCGCACATGGCAGCCACGTTCCGCATTGCTGCTTTGTGGGGGGAGTCGGTGAGGATTGCTGTGCCCCGTCCACGCATGGAAGGAACTCCATTCCCAGACATCCTCGTCTCTTCAGCGCTGGAGCCCCACATCGTCTCGTGCCGCGCCGTCCGACGTGGCACCCGATTCGATCTTTGGCGCCCTCCGGCCGGACGCTCTCCGAAACAAGGGCGGAAGGGGCTGACCCGTGTCGTCCCGGACCAGTCGGACGAAGTTGTTCTGGGTGCCTGGTAACGGGGGTTGTGATCGGTTTCGGGAGCCCGGCGAGGATGCTACAATCTGGCTTCGGGCGAGGACGACCCTCGCTCCCCCTTTCAGCACATCTGCGGAGGATTGGCATGGCGTACAAGGAGATCGTGACCGCGCGAGTCGTTTCAAGGCAGAACCACCAGCCGGTTTCCGGTGCAACCGTGCGGGTCTACGACAAGGACCTCGTCTTGGACGACTTCCTCGGAGAGGCCACCACCGATGCGGATGGACACTTCAGCGTCACCTTCAGCTCGGACGACTTCCAGGGCCAAGTCACCGGCTTCGAGGCGCGGCCCGACATCTTCGTCAAGGTCACCAACCCCGCCACCGGCAAAACCACCAAGAGCAAGGTCTTCGAGGAGCTCAGCGGCGTTCTAACCAGAAATGACGCCGAAGAAATCATGAACCTCGGTGACGTCGAGGTGGACTGAGCCCGTCCTTCCTGCTGCGCCGCCCCTGCCCGTGTTGATGGGTGCCGCCTACACATTTGCTTCGCATTGTTCGCGTTCTTGGCGGGCTCCTCGGATGGGTGCCACGTTCAGCGGCGCATTCTGAACACGGCACCTTCGTGAAGGTACCGCGATGGGAGCTATTCCCCGGTCGCCGTGGTCAGACGCTCGAGCTCTTCGAACCAGCCGGTGACGAGCTTTGCGGTGGTTACGCCTTGGGGCAGGTCATCGCCGGAGAAGAGCACGAAGCTGCCGTCCGGGGCGACGTCGTAGTCCGGGAAGAAGTAATTTCCGGCCTGAACGCCACCCAGTCCTCCGACGAAGGACCCGGTGATCGCCGGGCGCGGTTTGCCGACCCGGAAGCTCTCCGAACCACCGCCCACATCGACCATCATGACGCCTTCGTCCGTCCGGTAGTACAGGCGATTGCCGTCACGCGACCAGATGGGCTGGGATCCCCCCTCGTCGGAAATCTGCCATTTGCCGCCGCCGATGGGGAATGAGCCCACGTAAACCTCGAAACGGCCCGATTCGTTCGAGGTGTAGGCGACCCAGCGCCCGTTTGGAGAAAACTCGGCAGTGACCTCGGCGTATGGCGTCGCCATCAGAGCCTCAGGCTCGCCCTCACCGTCGGCCGGCACCACCCACAGATCGTTGCCTCCAGATCCGGTGGGGCTGACGATGAGCCACCGTCCGTCGGGCGACCACGAGGTCGGGAACGGGTTTGGCAACACGTCCGGGGCCAGCATCTGTTCGGCTTGCCCGGAGCCGTCGGATCTCTTGCGAAACAAGGTCATGGCGCCCTCTCGATCCGATGCGAACGCGAGCCATTGACCATCCGGCGACCATGCCGGGTCCGCGTCATACCCCGAGCCGAAGGTGATTCGGGTCGCCACCCCCCGCTCGAGGTCGTAGACCCAGATATCCCAGTTCCCGTCCCGTAACACCGACAGCGCCAGCCGGCTGCCCTCGGGAGACAGCCTGGGTGCTCCGTACACCCCGGGCTCCTGCCACAGGTTTTCGCTGCGCTGTTCGCTATCCACCCGCACGATGGAGAAGGGCCGCAGGTCGGCCACCGCCGAAAGGTAGGCGAGGAGCCCGGTGGAGGCCACGTCGAACTGGGCCGAGCCGTGGGTCGCGTCGGCCTCGATGCCTTCGAGCACCGGAAACTGCGAGCCAGTGGTCGAGAGCCGATCGAGATCGAACGGGAGGGCGAAGACCGTGCGGTCGTTCACAAAGAGCACGTGGCCGGTCGGCACATAACGGCCGTAGTAACCGCCCCGGTGAACCATCGTGCGTTCACCGCTCGCGACATCGAGCACTTCGAGGCTGGCCCCCGAGAAGTCATTCCCCTCGGTTCCCACCGTGAAGAGGACCTTCTTCCCGCCAGGTAGCCACTGCGGCCACCGGTGACTCACCTCGCCCGACGCCTCGTCGAGGGTGGTCAGCACCTGCGGCTCACCGCCGGTGGCCGGCACGACGGACAGGCCCGCGCTGGCCGACGGGGCAAAGACAATTGTTCCGTCCGGTCCCCAGCTCGCACCACGGCTGCGATCGAGCGAACACAGGGTGATCGGGGAGCCCCCAGTGATCGAGACCTTTTTCAGCGCCTGCGGCGTGACATAACCCAACCACTGGCCGTCGGGAGAGAAGAACGGGTGGTATGCAGCCTCGCCCCCGCTGCCGCCCGCCACCATGTGGCCTTCGAACTGGTCCAGCGGTCGCAGGAAAAGGGTCGTGTTGTTGCCTCCGCCCTCGACATACGCGAGGTGCTTGCTGTCGGGCGACAGCACGACGCCGGAGCCGAGCGACCAGTCCAGCACCGAGTCGGCGATCTGAACCTCGAACCGGCGCACCGGCTCCGCCACACTCTTCCCACCTCCGAGCAACCCCGTGGCGACCACGCCACCGATGATGAGACCCGCTGCCGCCGTCGCCCAGGGCAGCCAACGCCGCCACATCGAGGTTGCGGCCGGGGCGTCGACCGACTGCCGAGGTTCCGGATTCTCCAGCCATTGCTTGGAGGGCGATCCTCGCCTCTCCGATCGACTGCAGCCGACGGGACGGGTCCTTTTCCAGACACCGCTCGAGCAGACGACGAATCCGGAGGGGCACCTTCGACGACAGCTCGTCGAGGTCGGGATCCTTGTGCACGACCGCTCCGATGACGTCGGTGGCCGTCTCGCCTGAAAACAGCCGCTGCCCGGTCAACATCTCGTACAAAACGCAGCCGAAGGCCCAGATATCCGCACGCCGGTCCACCGGCTTGCCCCGTGCCTGCTCCGGGCTCATGTAGCCGGCAGTACCCAACAAGACTCCGATACCCGTCATCGCGTTCGTCAGCGTCGGCGACAACGAAAGGTCGGGAGTCAGACCATCGCCGGACATCGGTTCGGGAGCCAGCGCCTTCGCCAGGCCGAAGTCCAATACCTTGACCTGGCCGTCGCTGGTGATCTTCACGTTGTCCGGTTTGAGGTCTCTATGGATGACCCCGTGTTCGTGCGCAGACTCCACCGCCTCGGCGATCTGCTTCGCCACCCGAACCGCTTCCTCCACCGGCATCGGCCCACGCCGCACCCGCTCGCCCACCGTCTCGCCGTCGATCAACTCCATCACCAGGAAGCGCTTACCGTCCACCTCCTCGAGGCCGTGGATGCCGGCGATATTGGGGTGAGAAAGAGACGCGAGCACTCGCGCCTCCCGTTCAAAGCGCGCCAGCCGCTCCGGGTCCTCGGCGAACAGCTCCGGCAGGACCTTGAGAGCCACGTCGCGACCGAGGTTGGTGTCCTCAGCCTGCCATACTTCACCCATACCTCCTTCGCCGAGCTTGGACGTCACTCGGAAATGAGAAAAACTGCTGCCGATCATGTGAATCTCCCCTGCACGAATCTACATCGCTACTCGACTGGTTGATTTGTGTGATTCAGTCTCGAAAAGCCCCTTGATGAAACAACCGAGAAGCCCCCGGGATTTCCGCTTCATCCCCGTCCCGGCATAAATGCCGGGAGGTCATGGGCGCCGAACGGATACCACTCTCACAACTGTTGAATCCTGGGTGGGTGCAGGTCGCGAACACTCCCTTTGGGCGCAGCATCGGAGGACCAGCGGTTTCGTCGCAGGCGAGTCGCGAGCCCCACGGATGAAGTGTAGGCGACGGGGATCAAGACCAGAGTCACCAGGGTCGACGCGGCGAGCCCACCAATCACCACCCGTGCCAGGGGCGCCTGGATCTCGGCGCCAGCGCCGAGACCGAGGGCCAATGGGAGCAGCCCGAGGATGGTGGTTGCCGTCGTCATGAGGATCGGACGAAGCCGCAACCGTCCGGCCTCGATGACGGCCTCTGCCGCCCCCATGTGATATTCACGGCGCAGCAGGTTGATGGCATCGACGAGCACGATGGCGTTGTTGACCACGATCCCGATGAGCATCATCAGCCCCATGAGACTCTGGATATTGAGGGTTGTGCCCGTCAACAGCAGTGTCGGGACGACACCGACCAGGGCCACCGGCACCGACAGCATCACGACGAGGGGATCCAAGAAGCGCTCGAACTGCGCCGCCATCAGCATGTAGACGAGCACCAACGCCATCACGATGGCGATAACGAAATCGCGCCGCGCCGCCTGCTGCTCTTCATACTGGCCGCCAAAGACGATTGAGAAATCAGCGGGCAGCGAGAGCGTCTGGAGTGAGGCCCGGATCTCCTCGACGGCATCACCGAGGGCGAATCCCCCTTCGAGGTTGGCGGAGACGTAGGTCACACGCTGACCATCGATGCGCTCGATCTCCACCGGTCCGCGACCCCGTTGAGTCTCCACCAGCGTCGACAGGCTGATGGTCTCGCCGTCCGGTGTGCGCACCGCGATGGAGTCGAGGTCCTCGGCGTGAAGCCGATCCTCCGGCCGCAGGCGCACCACGATCGGAAACTCGTCTCCCCCCTCCCGAAAGCGGCCGGCTTCGAGGCCGCCCACATTGGCAAGGAGGGTCCGACCGACCTGGCGCACGGTCAGGCCGAGCTCGGAGATGCGTTCGCGATCGAGAATCAGACGTTCCTCGGGACGGCCCTCGCGCCGGCTGACCCGAACGTCGGTGACCCCCGGCAACCGCTCCATGCGGCGGCGAATGTCGGCGGCGATCCGGTCCGCCCGGTTGAGATCCCATCCGCGGAGTTCGATTTCAATCGCGTTGCCGCCGCCCGAACTGAAAACCCGGTTGAGCATCCACAAGCCCTGCTGCGCTTCGACGTCGATCTGAGCCCCCGGGACCTGCCCGTCCACAGCGCGACGAACACGATCGGCGATCTCGGTGCTGCCCATGGAGCGTCTGTCGCGCGGTTCGAGCTTGAGCTCTACCGCAGCACTGTCTCCCCGCACCTCGGTGGACGAGATCTTTACATCCCCCTCCGGAACGATGCCCCGGACTTTGCGCTCGAGCTCATCGAGGTAGGTCCTGGCCACGGCGATGTTGGTGCCGCGGGCCATCTCGAGCTCGATGTCGATCTCGTCGGCTTCGGTCCTGGGCGCGAGCTCCACCGGAATCAGCGGCCACAGGAGGAGGGCGATGGCGAGAAGCACGCCGGTGGCGGCAAAGACACGTCCGCGGTGGCGAATCGCCGCGGCGAGCGCGGCGGTGTAGCGTTTTTCCAGACGAGCGAAGCCTGCGAAGAACCTCGACCGGGCGCGCGCCTCGGGGTCGGGGACTGTGAGAAACCGCGAAGCGAGCATGGGTACCAGCGTGAGCGCGACCAGCAGCGAACAGGCAAGGGCGAAGACCACCACCAAAGCAAGGGCCTGGAAGAGAGCGCCGCTCGTGGTGCGCGCGAAGACGACCGGAAGGAAAATCACGCACGTGGTCAGGGTCGACGCCACGATGGCGCCGGCCACCTCGCGAGCGCCGACCCGAGCCGCCTCCTCGGCAGGAAGGCCGCCCTCCTCACGTTTGCGAACGATGCTCTCGAGGACAACGATCGCGCTGTCGACAATGAGACCGACCCCCAACGCCAGACCGCCGAATGTCATTTGATTCAGCGTCATCCCACCAAAGAAGAGAAGCCCGAAGGTGGCAATCACCGAGATGGGGATGGACAAGGCGATGATGGCGGTGCTCGAACGGCTTCGCAGGAAGAAATAGAGTACCAAGACGGCGAGAAGAGAACCCCACAGCGCCGAGCTGCGCACGCTGTCGATGGACTGCCGAATGAACTCGCTCTGATCACTCACCACGGCAAGATGGACATCGTCCCGTTCGCGGTTGATCCTCTCCATCTCCCGCCGCACCGCGGTCGCCACCGCTACCGTATTTGCGCCGCTCTGCTTCTGAATGCCGACGCTGATCGCCGGCGCCCCGTTCATCTCCACCAGGTAACGGACGTCCTCGTAGCTGTCACGCACCGTCGCCACGTCACGCACTCTGATCGGCATTCCGCGTGGGCTCGCAATCACGGTTCGCTCAACCGCATCCACCGACGGGTACTCACCCATGGCGCGGACGTAGAGATCGTTGTTGCCGCTCTTGACGTTGCCCGCGGGCAGCGTCACGTTCTCGCCGAGCAACGTCTGCTGGACATCGAGGGCGGTCAAGCCGGATGCGCGCAGACGATCCCGATGGAGATCCACCCGAATCTCCCGCCGAATGCCGCCACGGATCGAGATCGCGCCGACCCCAGGGATCTGTTCGAAACGGCGCGCCAAATCGTCCTCCAGCAGCCGCGTCAGCTGCTCGAGGTCACGAGTGGAAGTGGCCGCTATGCTGATGACCTCGATCATGTCCAGGTCGAGCTTGAAAATCTGTGGCGTTTCAGCCTCGATGGGTAAGTCATCCCGGATTCGGTCGAGGGCAGCGCGCAGGTCATTGGCCGCCTCGTCGATGTTGGTGGTGCGGCCAAAACGCAGGCGGATACGACTCGATCCCTCTTCAGACTGCGAGGTGATACGTTCCAGGTTCGGCAGACCCGATACAGCGTTCTCGATGGGATCGGTGATGATCTGCTCGATCTCCTCGGGGCCGACGTTCGGGTAACGCACCCGCACGGTGAGTTCGGTGAACTCGACCTTGGGGAGCAGGTCCACCGGCAGCAGACGGAGGGACACCAGGCCGATCACGATCAGCATCAGGTAGACCATGGTGACCGCTACCGGACGGCGGATCGCGAGTGAAGAGAGATCCGCCACGTCAGCGCTCTCCCGGCTGATCTTCAGTCACCTGTCGGGCCGCAGCCAGCACCTCATCTACCACCGCAGAGCTCTCCGGGAGCTCGGCGCCGAGGGCGCCGGCCACCACGCGCTGTTTGGCGAGGAAACCCTCGAGCAGATCCTCACGCTGAAGGCTCTCGAGCGCGAGAACATGACCCCACGGCACCGGCCGCACCCGCGCCAAAAGAGTTTCTCCGGCTTCTTCGTCGAGTCGCTCCTGGAGCAAATGTTGGCCAAGCGTCACGACCCACTCATCTGCTTCAACGCCGGCAACCGCCACCCGGCCACGACCTTCGACCAATACGTCGACGGTGCGTTGGGCCACGGCTCGCGGAGTCGCAGGGATCTCTCCGCCTGGAACGTCTGACTCTACCAATCCTTCTCGGTCTACAACCACAAAGACGATCCAGTCGCCGGTCGGCGGGTCTTCCCACAGGGCGCTCGTCGGAACAATGGTTCCGGGTGCGCCGGCGCCGATGAGCACCCGAACGGTGACGAACATTCCCGGCCGAAGCCCACCGGCGGCCATCGGTACATCGATCTCGGCAGTGGTGCTGAAACTCTCAGCCTCGAGGAACGGTGAGATCCGCGAGATTTCGGCCTCGAGAGGGAGTGCACCCTCGCCACGGACGTCGATCTCCACCGGTGACCCCGTCACCACCTGACTCAACATCTCCTGGGTCAGAGGCACCTCAACGATGAGATCGTCGAGATCGCCGACAAGGAAGAGGATATTCGCCGGGGAGACGACCATCCCCACTTCCACATCGCGGCGTCCCACAACTCCCTCGACCGGTGCGCGGATCGTTGCCTTCGACAACGCCGATTGGCTCTCCTCCACGTTTGCACGCGCTTGCTCAACCCGCGCCTCGGCTTGCCCGGCGCCTGCTCGCACCGCATCGAGCTGCGCCTCGTAGGTTTCCAGGTCGAGCTGGCTGGTCAAACCCCCTGCAGCCAGAGCACGGGTCCGCACCACTCGAACACGCACCTCTTCGACCCGAGCCTTGGCTTCCAGTGCGGTTGCCTCGGCGACGCGAAGCTCCGCCTTGGCGCTGCGCCATCGCTCCGCGAGCGCCGCGTCATCGAGCCGGACCAACGGCTGGCCGATCGTCACCGCATCGCCGTTGCGGACAAGGACGTCAACCACCGCAGCGTCAATCTCGGATCGGATCGCCACCTGGTTTCTGGCGCGGACCACACCGCTGAGCGCTTCCGCCAACGGCAGACTGCCGGTGCGAGCGGGGAGAGCCTCCACAGCCGGCATCTGACCGACCGAAGTCGACTCCGATTCGACCCGGCCCCCGCCACAGGCAACGCCCGCAACCAGGAAGCCGACCAGACCCAGATTACGAAAATTCACAGCCAAACCCTCCGGCACCAACGAGCCCCTTAAGGCAACGGTCTGGCAGCTGAGGACATTTCAGATCGACGGATAAGGTTGAACGCCACCTTTACTGCCGTTGAATTGAGATCTTTGCTGCCGGGCCTCCGTCGCAGGTTGACCGAATCAGCCCACCTTTACATAATATGCTGAGAGCCAAGGGCGGAAGCTCGTGCGCGAAGCGACAATGACCGCAAGTGACATCTTTTGGAGGCACACGATGAGGAGAGTAACGATGATCGGGGCGTTGGTGATTCTGGCTGCGTCGAACGTGGTCGCCCAGAATCTCTATTTCACCGCGACCACGGGGAATCAGATCTGGGTCGCGCCCAGGGACGGATCTGGATCGCCGACGGTTCTTTTCGACAACGCTGCATCGAGCACCCAGGGGCCAACGGGGATGGTCGTCGTGCTCGACACAGTGCAGAAGATCTTCTACGGCGGCGGGAACAGCTGGGAGATTGATGTCGCAAATGTCGACGGATCCGGCATCCCGAGTGTCCTCTGGGGCGCTCAGGACTGCTGCGAGCATCTCGGGGTCACCGTGAACGCCGCCAGCGGCGTGTTGTACTGGACCACCGAGAATGGCGACGAGATTCGGAGCGGAAATCTCGATGGAAGCGGCGTTGTTGCCGGTGTGTTCAGCGGATTGTCGGACAGCCCCGTTGGTATCGTCTACGACCCCTCGGTCGACGGCCTGATCTGGACCTCGGCGAGCGGCATGAGCGTGTGGGCCGGCA
The DNA here is from genome assembly GCA_963797055.1 of uncultured Holophagae bacterium. GTDB lineage: Bacteria > Acidobacteriota > Thermoanaerobaculia > Thermoanaerobaculales > Sulfomarinibacteraceae > FEB-10. The sequence goes on along the minus strand of CAWCOD010000006.1, from coordinate 363,987 downwards.
ACGCGGACGGTTCCGGAACTCCGACCCTGCTCTTCGACGATAACGATGGGGTCACTCGCCCGCGACAGATCGTGCTCGACGGGACGAACCGCCTGGTCTACTGGACGCAGCACACCAACGAACCAGGCACCGGGCAGATCATGGTCGGCAACGCTGACGGATCGGGAACACCCTCCCAGCTATTCACGGTTCCATCGCCCTTCTATCCCTACGGAATCGACATCGATGAAGGGACAGGAACGCTGTATTGGACCGAGCACTCGGGTTACTCGGGCTCAGCCGACCGGATCATGAGCGGCAACGCCGACGGGAGCGGAACGCCAACCGTCCTGCACGAGGGCGATTTCGGCTCGGTGCGCGGCATCGCCGCTGCGGCAAACCTGGTCCCGGTGGAGCTGACGACCTTCAGAATCGATTAATCGGCAGAGGCCCGGATTCCTGGATGTCACGCTGGGCTTCCAGGGCAGCGACTTCCACTGCGGCGGCTTTCAAGGGTGCCACGTTTCCCACCGCCTACGGAGCCCTTCGTGCGCTCGGCCGCCGCGGTGTGGGAACGACAGGAAGGTGGAGGGCGGACGGGTACCGGTCGCCGAAGAGCACCATCGGATGCACCACGACCGGCGTTCCCGTCCTGAGATCGCCACCGTCATTCGGGTTGCGCTCGAACCTGGGCCAATTCGACCCGGCCACGGCGACGCGGATCCGATGGCCCTCGTTGAACACGATCGCTGTGGACCACAGATCGATTTCGATCTCGGTCGGCTCTCCCGGCACGAGAAAGCACTCACGATCATCACCACAGCGCATCCTCGCGCGCTGGACGGCGTCGAGCACAAGCATGGATCGCCCATCGGGGTACACGTCGGTGAGTCGCACGCTCAGGTCGAGATCAGGAGAATCGGGACGGATCCACAGGCGACAACGGACACGGCCGGCCACCGTAACCGGCTCCCCCAACACGTCGCTGGTGAAGGTCAGGACGTCGTCACGCTCCTCCACCGAACGCTGGTCGAACGGGCCGATTCCCATCGGCCGTCCGTCTACCTCGAGATCCCCGAAGTGGTTGGCTCCGCCGAGGGTCGGCACGGGATTCTCGGGATCGATCTCCAGCATCAACTCCCCTTCGTTGGGAACGGCCCGGATCAACCCGCCCTCAGGGGTCAGATAGTAGGGTACTTGGGACGTTCGAGGGGGCCAGCTTTCGAGGCCGATCCACATGTTGCCCGGAGCATCCGGCTCACCGACGGCTCCCATCATGTAGATCTGGGCGTGAGGCCAGGACGCCGCCGCGGTGGGCTCATCATTGAGACAGTAGCCGAGCCAGTCGAGCAGCATCTGCCAGCCATCCTCGGCAAACGGCCAACCACCGGGGAAGGCGTTGTCAGGAAAGCCGAGTTCGCCCGTCATCCGGTCGCCCGGGAAAGTCTGCGCCAACCAATCGGCGTCCAGCGTGAAATGGTGCCATGGCCCCATGATCAGGTACTGATTGTCCACAGCCGCATCGCCGCCGCGGTTCTGGTATTCACGGAAAGCAGCAATGGGTCCCTGAATATACAGGTCCCACCAGCCTCCGAAATGCAGGGTTTTGACGTTGACTGAAGGTGGCGAGGACAACCAGTCGTAATCCTGCCACCACTCGTCGCGCAGCCGGTGATCGAGAAATTCGTCGAATACCTCGATTGATCCCTGACCCTCGAGCCAGTTATATGCCAGCTCCCACCGCACGCTGCCACCGTGAGAAAAAATATGACTGTAGACGTCAGGTGTGGCAACGGCGGCGACCACGCACTTGAGTTGAGGCGGCGCACCCGGCGCCATGGCATAGCCAGTCAGGCCCATTGCCGATCCACCAACGCTGGCGATCGAGCCGTTGCACCAATATTGTTCGGCGATCCACTCGATGGTGGCGTGACCGTCGCGACGGGCGTCGCGAAAAACGGTGTCGGTCCCGCCCGATTCGAATCGTCCGCGGCAGTCCTGCGCCACGCAGGCGTAACCGTGCTGTGCGAGAGTCTGACACCAGGTACCGTAGTGCCCGGGATCCCGCTTGTTGTACGGCGTGCGCGTCACGACCACCGGCCAGGGTCCGTTCCCTGCGGGTAGGTAGACATCGGTCGCCAGTTGGATACCGTCCGGTGCCGTCACATAATCCGCTCCACTGTTGCGCCGCGCACGGCAGTGTCACGGCCATCAGCGTGAACCCGACCGAAACCACCCCTAACCAACGGTTTTCACGACGCATTTCGTCCTCCCGAGGCTCGTCCTGCCATCGACCCCGACCACCGGCGGTGGTCTTCCGCGTTGGTACCGAGTCATTGGACTTCGGCGGATTTCCGCCCATCACTCGGTAATGCGTGAACGAATCGTGATCCCCGCAACCAGGATCATCGCGCACGTGCGCATCCGTGTGCGGGACCTTCCCCCCCCATTGCTGGAACAGATGACCGACTTTGTTGAGTTTGTACAGCAATTCGGTGGCAACCGGCAGGCCCGTGGGCGTGCACTGTTCGGCGGGGCTCGGGCGATCGGGCTCCATGGCGGCGGCGTATCTCGTCTCCACCGGTGTCCCGGCAAATAAAGCCATCGCGACCATCCGCGAGCTCAGACCGGGATCCATCGAAACCGAGGCCCAGGAAAACGCGGTCCGGCAATTCGAGAAGTCTCTCGGAGTGACCCGCTGACTGCGCGATCCGGGATTGTCTGGAGATGCCGGTGGGTTGAGTGTAGTAGGATTTTCTATCTCTCCTGGATTCACCACTGCGTCGCACAAGCGGCGGGAGGACAGACGATGGGACGGATCAGCCATGAAACACTCGATCGCGAACGGCCGTTCATGAAACGACTACGTCGTACGGGGCGATCCGCTCTCTGGATTGCGGGTGGCTCCTGATGTTGCCGGCGTTGCCTTGGCGACCGACCCCCCCGCACTCCGTCTCGCGTCCGACACGTGGCCCCCCTTTACAGACGCGCCCGAAGGGGCTCGGGTCGCAGTGGAGCTGGTGCACACCGCGCTTGAGCGAGCCGGTATCCAGGCGACGACAACCATCGTCGATTGGAGGGATGTGGAGGCCGGTATCCGGAACGCGACCTACGATGGCAGCGCGGCCATGTGGCGCACCACCGAACGGGAGCGGGACCTCGTGTTCTCCGCGCCGTACCTGGAAAACCGCCTCGTGCTGGTGGGCCGCAAGGGCAGCGACGTGGCGGCCACCAGAATTTCGGACCTGGCGGGCAAACGGGTCGCCGCAGTCGGGCGCTACGCCTACGGCGACGGAGATCGAGAAGGCGGTGGGGGTCCATTTCGTCGGCGGTCGCAACGACCAGGACGACCTGACCAAGTTGCTCGCGGGCGAGGTCGAGTACATGCTCGTCGACGAGCTTGTCTCGCGCTATCTCGTGGCCAACCAGCCTGAGGAGGCCGCGCAAACCTAGAGATCGGCACCACGCCGTTGGCCCGTCGCACGCTCCACTTTGCCATCCGGCGGGACGTGCCCGGCGCCGAGGAGATCGTGGATGCCTTCAACAACGGAGATCCGCGGCATGCTGGCCGACGGCACCTATGCCAAAATCCTCCAAATCGGCTGGATCCAGGTGGATGTGGACGGCGATGGGCTCGACGAGCTGGTGCCGATCGGGGACACGGTTGGCAGAGCGCCCTCCCTCATCGGTGTATGACGTCTTCGGCAAGATGCCCGAGACCGACCCGGAGAAACAGCGCATCTTCATCCAGGGCAGCATCTTCGAAGGGTGGGACGCGATCCCTGAGCAATACAAGGCCAAGGGACCGGCCGAAACAATGACTCATCCTTCCACCAAGGGAACCACGGTCTTTACGCTGCAGTTCTGATTGGGCACCAGCCACAGGGAGATCCCATTTCAAGTAGGCAAGGTCATCCCGGAGACCAATACGTGCCCATCTGCACAAGAGTCAACGTGGACAGCGTGTTGATGGAGGACTACCATCCCCCCTCGTGAAAGGAGCATTCATGCTGATTGCTGTTCCCTCTGACACCACTGACGGCCTCGAGGCCGCCATTTCGGAACATTTCGGCCACTGTGCCGCCTTCACCCTGGTTACCGTAACGATGACGCTGTCGGAGAGGTCTCCATCCTTGAAAACTCGGGACATGAACGAGGGTGGGTGCATGGCGCCGGTGACCCTCCTCAAAGAGCAAGGGGTCGAGGTCCTCCTCGCCGGCGGCATGGGCATGCGCCCTCTTTCCGGATTCCAACAGGTCGGCATCGACGTCCACTACAAAGAAAACGCCGCCACGGTCAGAGAGGCGGTGGAACTCTTCGTCTCCGGAAATTGCCGGGCCTTCGGCGAGGCCCATACCTGCGGCGGTGGCGAAGGCGGATGCGGCGGGCATGATCATCACCACCACGAGCCCGAGACGGTACCGATCGAAGGCAAGGCCGACATCCGGGATGGCCGTTTGGTAACAATTGACTACACGCTCAAGGATACGGACGGCGCCATCCTGAACTCCTCCTCCGAGACCGGCCCGATGCGTTTCATCTTCGGTACCGGCCAGATCTTCCCAGCGATCGAGCGGGCCCTGGCAGGGCTCGAGCCTGAAGCTCACGTGGTATCGGCGATTTCGCCTGCCGAGGGATTCGGCGAGCGAGATGAAGCCCGCGTCATCGAGGTCCCCCGATCCCAGCTTCCGGCTGACGTTGCTGTGGGAACCATGGTCTCGGCTCAGGACGAGCGGGGCCGACATTTCACCTTCGTTGTTGTCCATTTGGACGAAAACGTGGCCCGGGTTGACGGCAACCACCCGCTTGCGGGTATGGACTTGGTTTTTGAAATGACCGTACAAAAGGTCGAGGGCATCAAGGAGGCTGGGATTGACCCGCCCAACAAATGCCCCCTCAACGTGGCCGTTTCACGCGCAGTCCACGGGATTGTGCCACTGATCAATTCGATCGCATGATTCGACGAGAGCCCTTGCCCCGCCATTGGCGGCACCGTATGATCTGGGAAACCGCGTCCACGGCTACCGCCGGGGCACGAGAGTGCGAGCCGTGCCAAGGAGGATGAGATGACACCGCTTCGACAACGGGACATGCGCCTGAGACCAGCAACGACAGAGGAAATCAAGGCGGTGTGGGAAGACCATTGGTACGGTCTCGTCGTCTGTCTCAACACGGTGTACACGCCTCCGGAAGTTGACGGCCTCGCCCTTGTTGATCGTGACGACGAGATTGTCGGTCTGGTGACCTACCACGTCGATGGGCCGGCGGGACAGATCGTGACTCTCGACACCATCCTTCGGGGACGTGGATTCGGCCGGCGGCTGCTCGAAGATGTGGAGAACAAGTTCCACAGCCTCGGTCTCGGTCGCGCTTGGGCTTTGATGACCAACGACAATCTGCGCGCCGCGGGGCTCTACCTCTCGAGGGGCTATCGATTGGTTCGTGTTCACCTCGATGCGGTGGACCGCGTCCGCGAACACAAGCCCAAATTGCCGGAGCGGGGATACGAGGGTATCCCGGTGCGCGACCTGTGGGAGTTCGAGAAATTGGGGCCGCTCGGGGTCCCGGTGCCCTGAGCCACACCTCAGGCCGTGCCACGTGCCAACTCACCTTTTTCGCCCAGGCAAGGATATTCATCTGGCGCAGATGTCGACCACCAGCGCATTGTTGTGGCTGCAAGATCGCGAAATCGACGGACAAAAAGAGTCCGCCAGGCACCCCTGATGGTGCGTGCCTGGCGATGACTCATGCCGTCGTGCAGCTGTGATCAGCCGGCGAGCATCTTGTTGAGGTGATTCAGAACCGGGGTGTGCTCGTGCTGGGGGCTGAAAAGGACCATCTCGGTGTCCGTCTCGGCCCGCACCGTGTGCCCCGGCGGCCAGAAGAACAGATCTCCCGAACGGGGATTCTCCTGGCTTCCGTCGGTGAAACTGACGGTGAGTTTGCCCGAGATGAGATAGCCCCAGTGCGGCGCCTGACACAGGTCGTTTTCGAGACCCTGGAGCAATGGCGCCAGATCGGTTCCGGCGGCGATTTTATAGTGCTCGGCGGCGATGGAGCCATAATCTGTCGCGTCGCCGAAATCTTCCACCTGGCGAGCCACGGCGCCGGGTGACGCGTCCACCTTGACCGGGATGTCTTCTTTCGCAATGCGCATCGTCTCTCTCCTTCTCTGTGTCCAGTTTGTTGTGCGCGATGATCAGATCCGTGCCGTCAGATTCCTGCCATCGGGCCAAAATATTGGCTCATCTTCAGGAAAATCGATCCCACCGCGCGGTATAGCTTCTTCAAAATCACAATTGAGATTGAATTCCAATACAGACTAGACCCGATTCCCCACCCCTGTCAAGACGGGCTCGCGTTGACTTAAACACCCGGATCGCCACCAAGCAACTGGGTTGAGTGACAGGCCATGTGGCGCTTCGTCATGATCTCCTGTGAGTATTTTTCTCTACTTAAGAGGTTTCCGATTGGCTTTTTGAAGATCCGGTGATCGAAATTACCCGCGTCCAACCACGGGGAAGTTAGGGTGGGCGCCGTTCAGCGAGTTCATAGAGCAAAATAGATCACTCTTTTTGAGATCATCCTCACGCCCAAAATCTGGTTTTTGTTAAGATCGGCGGGTGCGGCGTCTGAGAAAAGGTGCAAAGAGGAGGTCGATCTTGGCTCGGAACACATTTTCCGTTGTGGTGATCATCGCCGCCGCGGCGGCCCTGGCCGGCTGTGGCGGACCCGCGGTCGAGGAGCCGTCAGTCATCTGACGTCGAGAACAACCTCCTACCATTCACCATCATCAACGACGAGCCCGGATACAGACTCGCCGACCGGATGGAACACTACAAGGTTCCCGGTGTCAGCATCGCGGTCATCCAGGATGCCAGTGTTCTCTGGATCAAACACTATGGCGTGACCGATGTGCGGAACCCCGTGCCGGTCAATGAGTCCACGATGTTCAACGTCGGTTCCATGAGCAAGGCCGTGACCTCCGCGGTAATCCTCTCGCTGGCACGTGACGGCCTCGTGGACCTCGAGGCCCCAGTCAACGACCAGCTCCGCTCGTGGACCTTGCCCGAGAACGAGTTCACCAACCAGGCTCCGGTCACACCGCTCCGTCTTCTCAATCACAGCGGCGGCACGGTTTTCAGCCCCGGATTTCCCTACCCGACCGAAGCCCTGCCCACATTGCCCCAATTGCTGGAAGGGCTGCCGCCCGCCCGGACGGCGCCGATCCGGGTCGATCGGGTCCCTGGAACCACCTTTCAGTACTCCAACCCCGGCTACACGGTGTTGCGGCAGTTGGCCGAGGACGTGACCGGAAAGCCCTTTGCTGAAGTGGCGGCGGAACGGGTCTTCGAACCACTGGGAATGTCTCACAGCACCTTCGTGGTGCCCCTTTCCCCAGGCTTTCTCGCGGACGCGGCCATGGGTCACCGCACCGACGGCACGGTTGACGCCGAGTTCAGACGCTGGGTCGGGCACGTCGCAGCGGGCGGCCTGTGGACCACCGCCGCCGATTACGCGACCTTTGTCGTCGAGCTGCAGAGGGCGCTGCGCGGTGAGTCGAGTCTCTTGATGGACCGCGATTTCGCCGAGCTGATGATCGAACCCCACGACGCCCCAGAGTACGGGTTGGGCGTCTTCATTCGTGAACCCAGGGGGGACCGCCGCTACGTCGGTCACATCGGTGACGGACCAGGGTTTGTCGGTGGCTTCACCACCGACGATCGTGGCCAGTACGGGGTCGTGGTCCTCACCAACGGCCAGGGCGGCATCAATCTCGTTCGAGAGATCCGACGGGCGGTGGCCAGCGTGTATGACTGGCCCGACAACCTGCCACCAGCGCTCTCCGTTGTGACTCCCGACACGTCGCTCATCGAACAGGCTGCCGGCCGCTACAGGCTCGGATTCGACCAGGTGGTGACCGTTGATTGTTCCGATGATGACCTGTGGCTGTGACTCCGGGACAGCCACCCTTCAAGCTGTTTGCAGTTGGTGGAAACACCCTTCGTCTGCCGCGAACGAGCCGGCGAGATCACGATCGAACGTCGCTCCGACGGCGAAGTCACCCACATTTCATCCCACCTCTCGGATGACATGGGTCGGCTTGGTGAGGAAGCCAGGCTCCTACCCCGGATGGCCACCGGCGAGCGCACACCGCTGGAAGTCCTGCTCGACGGCGGGACGACCGAGGCCACCGAGCTGTACCGCGCTCTTCTCGAGAGTGACCCGTCCGCACCTGCGGTGGCGGAGAATCGGCTCAATGGACTCGGCTATCGGTACCTCTTCGAGGGCCAGACCGATGATGCAGTCGCCGTGTTTCAGCTCTACGCCACGCTCTACCCCGATAGCGCCAACGCGCACGACAGCCTGGGAGAAGGCCTGATGAAGGCCGGGCAGCCCGAGGCAGCAGTGGCGAGTTACCGCAGATCGCTGGAACTCAACCCAGGAAACGACAACGCCGTGGCGATGATCGAGAAGATCGGAAGCGCACGCTGAGCAGCCCTACTAAGATCTGCCTGCTGCGGACGCTGAAGTTGTCCGGTACCCACCGCCGCGCGCTCGACCCGGGCCATCTGACGGAACATCCACATTGCCACATATGCCATGAGTGCCGAGAGCACGAACACCTTGACCATAGCCCCCGCGAGTCGGAAACGGTCGAGTTATTGTCTGCGCGCTGATACAAGGGGGCGAACACACCGTCGGTGCCGGGAGAAACAGGGTTACTTCCTGCCATCTATCCGAATCCAGGGAGAACCGTCTCATCGATAATCCCGGTCACTCCGTCTCCAGCGCAGACCGAGCCTTCTGATGGGAGTCGTCCACGTTGGGATATTCCAGTGCCTGGATGTAGTGTGCTCGGGCTCTGTCCGGTTCGCCGAGGTCATCGTATATGGACCCGAGCTGCACATGGCTCAACGGCACCGGCCAATCGGCCATGTTGAAGTTCGCCGGTTCGGAGTCGGCTACGACCATCTCTAGCTGGGTGGCGGCTTCCCGGTAACGTTCGAGGGCGATCAGCGCGACGGCCAAACGGAATCGACCCTCTCGATTTTCAGGGAATCCCTCGACGAAATCGGACAGCACGTCGGCGGCCTTCGCCGGCTCGCCTTCATGTGTCAAGCGACTCGCTTCACCTAGTGTGCTCAAGGCCTTGAACTCGTCGGTCCACCGCAGAATCTTGTACGTGGGGTCGAAGACGACCTCCGTGGGCCGGTCCGGCACGACAAACTCGAAGTCGGTCGTTTCGCCTTTGACCTCGATCGTCTTGATCGTGGACTCACCGTCGATGAAGAGTGCCAGCTCGGCATCGACCTCGTAGAGCTCTCGAACCTGGGTGACGGTACCGGAAATCGAATAGCCATGCTCCGTCTGATTGACCTCATACTCAAGCGTAAACTCGGGTGCTCCGGTACGGTGGAACCACTGCTCCCAGAACTGTCCCAGATCCTGACCGCTCTCCTCTTCCATGATCGATCTGAACGCTTCGAGATCGAAGTACCGGTTTGCGTATTCGTCGACGATACGCCGAATACCCCGAAGAAAGATCTCATTCCCGACTTTTTCCATCAACATGACGTACACGACGAATGCTTTTGTGTACGCGAGTCGATTGAGAGTCGTGGCCTTGTCCACGTCATGGACACCGAGGGGAACGTCGTTGTCACCCTGGCCGAAGAACTTGAAATACATCTTCGCGGACTGAGGATAGTTGTCGGTGCCATTCTTGACGAAGTCCCACATGGCTTGTTCGCCCAAGAAATGACGGATGTTGAACACGGCATTCAGCTGACAGAATCCCTCGTCGATCATCGTTCGGTGTTTGCTTAAGACCCACGAACCCCACCACATATGCCCTGATTCGTGGGCGATCAGAGGAAGGTTGAAGCTCGTCTCATCGAGCCCCCCCGTGGGATAGAAGTTCAACCCCTGGCCACCCGAGCCTCCCAACGCCTCCAGTGATTTCGGGAGGCACTTCAGAGATGTTGTAGCTGTCGAACGGGAAGATGCCGTAGAGCCGCGTCGAATAGGCGATGACTTCCATGGCCTTGCTGGAGTAGAGGTCGGCTTTTTCTTGTCCGCCCGACAGGAAGAAGACGTTCACGGGAACGCCGTCGATGACCGTCGACCGGTGAAAGAACACGTTGGCGTTGAAGGTGAAGTCCATGGCCGTATTGACGCTGTACACGAATGTCGACCGGTCGCCCGTGGTCGTCGTCGAATCGAGTCGCCCGACGCTGGCAACGGTCATTTCTTTCGGCACCGTGATGGCGATTCGACCGAGCGTCTTGGTGAGGCGCCCATTGACCCTGGGATACCAGTCGGTCACGAAATTCGCAAAGCAGCCCTCAGGACCGACATTCACCAACGAGTACCCGAGTTCCTCGAACTCGTTAAAAAATCGGCCCGAAAAGGCCAGAGTGAGCGAAATTTCTTCCCCCCCGGTCAGCGTCGAGGGCCAAGGAACGATGACTGCTGTGTCTGAACGCTCGAACTCCAGCGGCTGGCCATGGGGACCCGAAATCGAATCGACCGTGAGGCCGCGGTTCAGCGACAGGATGATGCTGTCCTCTCCCCTCTCCGTGACCACCAGATCGAGCCGGGCCTCGGCTGTCAGGTGCCGGTCTTCGGGCCAAAGATCGAGAGCGAGGTCGGTGAACTGCGTTTTCATGTAATCCCTGTCATCGAGTGACACGATCCGCCACCCTGGCTCCTCGCGGGACAACGTCATCGTCTGCCAAGCCACCTCGGTGTGTCGGCGTCCGTCCTTCTGAAAGGACGTTTGCTGGTACGCGATTACCGTGGCCGTGTCATCCACGAGGGTCATTTCGGTCAGTCGAAGCGAGTACTCCAATTCCTCGCGTTTGAGGAGGTTGGCGATATCTGCCTCCACCTTTTGGAGAAACGTCGCGTCCTCTCCACCGAAGTGCGCGAGGGCCCCGCCGAGATCACCCCTTTCGATGGCCGATGCAAGATCTTCGAACACTGCTGCCACAGCCGCTCGATCTCGAGCGTTCTCCCCCTCTTCTGCAGCCACCACCAAACACACCGCGATCGCGAAAACGGCACACATGGGCGTCAACACTCGGCCAGGTCTTTTCTTCAATTTCATCCTCCGCAGCTTTGGATGTGCTTTTGCATTCGTTGGTTGAATCACCGGGATCGCCCACGGTCTGTTGCAGCCGTGGCTGACCATTTATACCAACGCAGACCATTGCATTCGGTTCAGCAAGGACCACATCTGTCATCCCGCGGCCCGGTCAACTCATTCCCCCGACCTCGCGTGGCGGGTTTCCGAGCCAAATCTCGTAGACATGTTCAGAAGAAAAAAACTGGAGGTACACAATGGCTGACAAGAAGAAACTCGTCGTACTGATCACACGAGGGCTGGATGATGAACGGGCTTCGGTGGCCTGGAGCGTGGCCAACGGAGCCATCAACACCGGTCTCGAGGTGGCCATCTTCCTCACCAGCTCGGCGGTGGAGTGGGTGCGGAAGGGCGCGGCGGACAAGGTCCACCTCAACCCCATGGATCCCCCGATGATCGACATGATCCAAAAGGTGCGGGACAACGGCTGCACCATCATGGTGTGTCCCCCGTGCGCCGAGGTCCGCGGCTACACGCGCGACGCCCTCCTTGACGACGTGGTCATCACGGGGTCACCTGCAATGCACGAGCTCATCAAACAGGGCGCAGCCACGCTGTGCTTCTGATCTGAATTTCTCGAGAGGTGCCACCCGTCATCAAAGCGATGCGGGTGGCACCCTGGTCTGTCGAATCGCCACGAACCCGTTATTCCGCGCTACTTGTCGAGCACCCGCAGCCAGTCCTCCCCCTGGATCATTGTGCCGTCGAAGAGGAGGCCGTAGAACGTGAGGGGGATCTCCTCACCTCCGTGATTGACCAGACCCAGCGCCTCGGAAATCTCCCTGGCGTCGTACTTGATGGTCAGATCCACGATTCCGTCGCCCCCCAACTCGTGGCAGCCCCCGATCCGCCCACATACGGCGTGGCCACGTCCTCGTAGGCCCACCGCAGTGGCGCGATTGGATCGGTGGCTCCGTCGGCCACCATGACGGTCGCCGGATCGACGGTGGTAACGTCAAAATCGAAGGTGCCCAGAATCGCCACCGGCAGAACCCCCTTCTTCTTGGGGTTGAAGGAGTTGGGGCAGGAACATGGTTTGATGTCCACGAACACCGAGCGCTGGACGTCCAGCGTCTCGCTTGGGGCATCGTCCCACGGTGCGCCCTCGAACCGAACCGCGATATCCGACAACACCGTGTCTGGAGGCACGCTGCCGTCCGGAAAGAACAGCTGCACGGCCACCACGTTGGCCATGGCAGCGTCCATGACCACCGGCACCATCACCGGAAGACCCTGAAACTGGACGGATGGGCTGAAGTTGGCGAGATCGGGCACAGTGCCGCTCATCATCCCCTGCTGGACACCGTCGTCATAGTAGAAATCGACCGTGTAGCCCATCGGCAGTGATCCTGCGGCCCAGGTCAGCTCGATGCCCTCGATGGGCAGCGGGTGCGGCGCCGGAAACTGCATTGTGATCGTCCCAACGAAGTTGTCCGGAACATAAAGCTCGTTCTCCGGTTCGCCGTTCGGCAGAGGCTGGAACCCCGACTGGCTCAGCCCCGATTTGAGCCGGGACCCACCCTTCTGTTGCGCGACCACGGCGTACTGGATGAGCCAGGGAAGAATCACCGAGTAGTCCTCCCAATCGTCGTCGGTGGTCGTCACCGGCGACGGCAGGACGGCCCGCAACATCCCCGGGTGGTCCACCTCGTGCAGGCGGGCCGGGTCGTAATACGGCTGCCCGAATTGATCGAGGTCGACGCCCACGCCATAGATCTTGCGGCGGATGTCGTCGGCGGTCCCCATGATACCGTCGTCACCGGCAAAATGGTGCGACCACCCGGAGCCTTGGGGAGTCACGGTGAGCAGGTCGTCGTAGCGTCGGTCGTCGCGGACACGGTTGCCGCTGTTTCCTTCGAGGAGCGTGATTTCCACCTGGAAGACATTGCCGTGGCCGTCGCGGTGTACGGTCATCTCATCCACGATCTGGCTGTGGGACCAGATCATGTCCGGGTACGAGTTGGTCATGTCATCGTACTCGGCGACGGCAATGTAGGACCCGGGCACCGGAACCGTGACGCCGAGCTCGAAGTCGCTGTAGCTGATCTCGGTCGCGTTGATCCACCGGCCCCGCCCGCCGGAACCCTCCGCGGTTTCATACCAGAGCTTGAGGTCCGCGACACGACTGATGCGCCAGGTCTCCCACCAGTCGGAGAGGTAGCCGCGAAGATAGGGAATGGCGCTCTCGCGGTGCCAGTAGGACACCGTCTCGGAGCACCACGCCTCACGTTCGGGCCACTCTATCGTCACTGTGCCGTCCGCCATCAGCTCGGCCCAGCTGAGGGCACGCACCTCAGAATTCGCACCGAGCACCATCTGCCAGTAGGGCTTGCCGCTGTTGTCGAAGTTGTTGTCGGGGTCTCCGGTGTCGGGGTCCCACGTGCACCCGGGCCATCCGGGACACGCGCAGGATTCCTCGACTCCATCCAGACCCGGGGCCAACGGCAGCGATTCCCTGGCCACGTCCTGAATGAATACGGTGAAGGGGTAGACCGCCGGCCCGCCTGGGTCCCATTCGCCCCCGTCCACAAAACAGGTGCAGTCGGGCGCGTCCGGCTCGTCGCACTCAGCGACCACCGTCGCTGGCGTCAGGAGCGCGCACGCGATCAAGCCGAGCGCACAAATATCAAGAGCGATCAAACGGTGGTGTGTGCATGACGTACCTCCTCGCGTTCGCTGTCTCATGAATTGTTCCGGTGCAAGGAAAATCGCATGGCATGATCCCAAAGTCAATACCAATGCTCCATTTGAGACAAAGGTCTTTATCATATTTGTTCAAATGTGAAAGCTGAATTTCCAATTGACCCGCCGTCCACGGCGGGCTGGTTCGGTGACAGCTCCTCTGCCATCGCCGCTCGACCAACGGAATCGGTAAACCAGCGAAGCTCGAACCGACGGCGACGTACCCACTGGGAAGGCTCGAGGAGGAAACCCATGCAGATGCTCCGCGTTTGTGGAGTCGTATTGGTAACGCTGGCCTTGACCGTGGGCTGTGATTCCGAACACCCTGAACACCCGAAGACGGGATCTGCCGCCGATGACCTCGTGCGATTCCACGCTCGGTCTGAAGGACCGGTGGTGACCGACCGAGCGAGCACCGGCGGCGTCAGCCTTGTGGACTATGACGGCGACGGGGATCCGGACCTTTTTGTCACAAACGGCTATGACGTGAGCGCCGAGGAGCCCGTCGCGCAACCGAACCTGCTCTACCGGAATGATGACGGAACCATGGTTCCGGTCGAGACGGGACCTCTGGTCGAGGATGCGGGTTTTTCGTCGGGCAGCACCTGGGCGGACTACGACATCGACGGTGACCAGGACGTGCGTCGTCACAAACTACCGGTTCGGGACCTCTCCAGCGTTGTATCGCAATGACAGCAACTTCCAATTCACGCGGTTAGAGGGGGTCCTCGACGGGCCTGTCTTCGCCTCCTCCGCAGCTTTGTGGGCCGACCTCGAGGACGACGGCGATCTGGATCTGGTGATCACCGGTGTGCTTGGCCTGGCCAACCGCGTCTACTTCAATCGCGGCGGTGGCCGACTGGAGCGAGTCGTATCCGATGCTGCGTCTTTGGAGGTCGGACGGTCTCCTCGATATCGTCATCGGCAATTGGCCAAACGCGCCGGGTCCGGCGGCAGAAGAACCTGGTACTGGTCAACCACTCCGCAAGCGGAAACTGGTTCCGGGTCAAGCTTGTGGGCACCATCTCCAACACCTCAGGAATCGGCGCCCGGATCGAGGTCACCAACAGCACTGGCTTCGATGGAAAGCGCCGAGATTCGCGAAGTGCAAACCCACACCGGCTGGCGCAGTCAGAACCCCCTCGTGCAGCACTTCGGTCTCGGTTCTTACGAAACCGTCGATGTGCTGGTCCGCTGGCCTTCCGGCACCGAGGACCGCCTTTCCAATGTCGCAGCAAACCAGATGGTGGAGATCGTCGAGGGCTCTTAATAGGGTGCGCCCGACACGGAAGCACCGTCGCGGAGCGCAAGCGCGGTAACAAACAAGCTCCTCGGTCGTTGAATCCTCAGGGGGTTGTTCAATGAAGATCGTGATCGGCGTGGCCAAGGTGCTGTTCGTCGGAATGCTGTTCTTTTTGTCCACGACGATTCTGGGAGACCGGTACGAGGGCACCTTCCCCGCCACGGGTTCATTGCCGTACGGCGCCGGAAATGCGCCCGAGAGCGTGCGGTCGGAGATCATCGGCACCCTCGAGCTCTTCCAGGACGGTTATTTGGCGCGTGACCCTGCGAACCTCGAGGAATTCACAAACCGTCTCTTTTCATCCTCGAACACCGCCATCCTCGGCACCATGCCGCAGGAAATCTACATCGGAATCGACCGCGCCTCCGAGCTGGTCCGTTCGGACTGGCAGTCCTGGGGTGACTGCCGATTCGATCTCGGAAACCTACATGTCTCCAGCCACGGCGATGTTGCCTGGTTCGCCACAGTCGGTTTCGTGGAGTTCGACCTGTCGAGTCTCCTTGTCCTGCCGCTCCGGCTTTCCGGTGTCCTGGTGCGGGATGGCGACACATGGCGATTTCAGTACCTTCAATTTCAATTCGATCTCGACCTGAGCTTCATGCTCCTCCTCACGGCCCTGCTCGGAATCTGGATGGTGGTCCAACTGATCTGGTTGGTGGTGATCGTCGCTCGCCGCGTCCGGCGCCACGAGCCGTGAGCCAACCTTGAGGATTTTCCGTCCGTCGTTGAAGGCAAAAGCCGCGGACGCGCTGATGTGGCCAGGGTCGATTCAGCTTTCCAGTGTGGCAGTCCGTGGCGGATCAGCGCCGACAAAGAAAAGAGGCCCGCGATTCCGCGGGCCTCGGCATTACGATTATAAAGCGGCACCTCAGCCGACAGGAACGATCACCGTGTCGATCACGTGGATCACGCCGTTGGAAGCCATCACGTCGGTCTGCACGACCATCGCGTCGTCGATCATGACCGAGCCGTCCGCGATCTTGATGGCGACGTCAGAGCCCTGTGCCGTGGTGGCGCTGGACAACCCGGCCACGTCACTCGCCATCACCTTACCGGGAACGACGTGGTACAGCAGAACCTGCTTGAGCTTGTCCGGATTGGCAAGCAGCATCTCCACGGTTCCGGGCGGCAACTTGGCAAACGCGTCGTCGGTCGGCGCGAACACGGTGAACGGACCGTCCGACTGAAGAACCTCTACCAGACCGGCCGCCTGTACGGCCGCCACAAGGGTGTCAAAACTGCCCGCTGACGTGGCAACTGCCACGATGTCGGAATTCGAAGCCTGGTTCGCGTGGGTGTGGGTTTCGCCGTGCTCTTCACCGACGCCGCATTTGCCGCAGTGGGCGAATGCCGGCACGGCCGCCATCGAGCACATCAAAATCACCGCAAAAATCATCTTCTTCATATCTGCTCCCGTTTCGTTCGTGTGAAATCCCGTCAGGGGTTCATGTTCGACTCAAATCGGGAGGCGGAACGATTTTCCGCGGGCTGGCATTCCAATCAGCAGCGAGGGTTCTGAGGTCATCGCCCTTGGATATCGGCGACCGCGGCCAGCAGTTCGTCGGCCGACGGCCGCTTTGTGTAGTCCACGTCCTGACGAACGTAACGGACCACTCCCTCGGCATCCACAATCACGGCGGTCGGATGGGGAACTTTCGGGTTGTCGGGGTTCACCAGCCCCCAGCCGATGATCACCTCAAGGTCAGGATCCGTCAGAAGGGTGAAGTCGATGCCGTTCGTGGCGACGAACTTCGCAAGCTGTTGCTCCGAGTCCGGGCTGATGGTCCAGACCTCGGCGCCCAGGGCTTCAAACGCCTCGAGGTTCTTCTGCAGCTCACCGAGCTGACCGCGGCAAAATGGTCACCACAGACCGCGAAAAAAGACCAAGACCCTGGGGCCGTCGATTGCCGCCAGGGAATGGCTTGTTCCGTCGGAAGCCTTCAGATCGAGCGGCGGAGCGGCCGAACCGACCTCGGGCAACGAAGACCCGGAAGCCGAAAACGCCACCGTCGCCATCAAGGCCACCAATCCCAGTCTGGCCTTGAGGCCGATCTTTCTCGGCAATCTCGTCACACCGTTCGAAATCGACCGACACGGATGGCGTCCTTGCGCGGGCGGATTCACGAGCGTCCGCCAAACAACACGCGGTCGAGGGAGAGTCGGCCCGGGCCGATGGCGAAAAGGAGCAGAGCGATACCGAGATACACTGCCGCCAGCTCGTAGGATGCACCGCCACCCGCAGCGACGAATGGATCGCCGCGCATCACCGCGTGGAAGAACACCGCCACAACCATGGTGAAGCCGATGCCCATGGAGGCGATGGGTGTCAGCAACCCGAGAATCCATGCCAGCCCGCCGCCGAACTCCGACAGAGCGGCGAGCGCCTGAAAGACCCCCGGTGCAAACGAATCGGGACCCATCCAGTTGAAAGGGTCTCGGATCTTGCTCCACCCGTGCATCATGAAGGCGGCGCCACCGACAATTCGAATCGCGAGCAGGGCGAAGTCTGATGCCACCGACGTCGGCGGGACAGAGAGGATTTTCCCAATAGTCACAGTGCCTCCTACATTACGAACAACACGCTGATCTCCTGATACAACGCGTCACGCCCTAGCGTTGTTTCAAGACACTCGCCTTGTCTGTTGATGTGGCATCTCTTGATGACGGATCTTCCGTCCAACCTCGGGGAGCCGTTCTGCCGAATCGCGGCAGCCGATCAGGCTAAGGAACCCGTCTGCCACCCGGCCGTAGCGGCGCGTCATACCCCTGAACGACTCCGAGAGGGCTGTAACCCTCAAAGCCGGGGAAAACCTCAGAGAGATTTGAATTGCCGAGGCGCTTGATGAGCACCTCGGAAAGCACCCGCCGGAAGTCGGTGGTCACCTCGAGGTCCAGGCCCTCGAAGAGCTGGTCGGGTGCGAGGCCCGGCCACTGCCCGTGCAGTCCGCCGACGACGTTGTTGCCCAGCACCAGCATCGGCACCGCGTGGCCGTGATCGGTGCCCTGGTCGGTATTCTCCCCGAGCCGCCGACCGAACTCGGTCATGACCACCATCGTCAGTCTGTCGGCCAACCCGCGAGCATCCATGTCCGCGTGGAAGGCGGCCAACCCCTGACTCACCGAACCCACAAGGCCGGCGAATGTACCGTTTGTTCCGGTCCCCTGGTTCTCATGGGTGTCCCATCCGCCCACATCGATGGAAACGACGTGGATGCCGAGGTCGAGCGAGATCATCTGCGCCGCCAGCTCGAATCGAGACCCGGCCTCGTCCTCGGGATACACGATACCGCCTGCCGGTACGTAGTCTTGGGTGACATAGGCCTGGACGATGTCCACCGAGTCGATGGTCTGGGTGCCGGCTGCATGCACCGGGCTCGAGTCCGCCGAGTAGAGGGCCCGAAGTGCCTCGTGCTGTTGGCCATTCCAACGAGCCGGTCCGGTGGCGAAGCTGAAGTACTCGGGATCCGACAGCGTCAGGGTCTCGCCGCTGCCGAGCAGCGACATGGGTTGGAGATTCCCCGCCGCCAACGCTGGAATCATGATCTCGGGCGGCAAACCCGGGGCAGTGGCCAGGTGGCGGTGGAGCCAGCCCGAACCCACGGTCTTGTCGCCCGGGGTGCCGAGTTCGAGATAGTCCTGCGCCTCGAAATGGCTGCGTGTCGGATCGTGCATCCCGGTGGCGTGGACGACGGCCATGCGACCCCTGTCGTACAGCCCGACCAGTGGTTCTGCCGCCGGGTGAAGTCCGAAACCGCCGTCCAGTGTCAACGCCGCTCCGTCGCCTGAAAGGGGTACTGCGAGGCTCGGCCGTGCGGATTCGTAGATATTGCGGTCGGTCCCCACCACCGGAGGCACCAGGCTCAGACCGTCCATGCCGCCCCGCAAAAACACAACCACAAGAATGTCCGGCTCGGTCGCACCAAAGGCGACCTGCGGGCGGACCAGACCGTAGGCCGTCACGGCGAATGCCGCCTTTGATGAAGCTCCGTCGTGTGGGTTGAATCATGGTGCCTCTCCTCAGCGCCAGAGAAAGTGGGGTGACAGGAGGATCATGCCGACCATGGACCGTAGCCGGTCGACCACGGTTGGGCTGGCACGATCGAGCGGGGTATCGGGGCCGGCGTCCTGGGCCATGAATTCCACGATCTGGTTTCGCGAAGTTTCGTCGATCGTGCGGACGAACGCTCGATCGATCCAATAGTCCACCAACTCCACCGCCGTACCGAGGCCCTCGGGTGTGGAGCCCGCAGGGTCGCATGGCCTCCAGCCCTGGATGTCCAAGCCGGCGAGCAGATTGGTCATTCGCCAGCTGGTGACCAGTGCATTGGTCGTGAGCCAGACCTCCTTTCGGTCGGGGAAGCCGGTGGGCGGCGCCCACGTAAAGGGCAGGTTTCCGGTGGTGTAGAGCAGGTAGAAGAAATAACGGCTGAAGACGTCACCCAGGGGCAGGCTGAAGTCCGCGCCCATGGCACGCACCGCTCCCATGACGAGTTCGAACGGGCGCCGTACCTTGTCGCCCCAGTTCTCGGCGAATTCGTCCGACAGCAGGATAGTGCGGACGACGCGGCGCAGCTGGTCGGGTTCGTCAGTCGCCTCCAGAAAGACGGCCGCGGCAGCATCGACCACCGATGACGGCGGATCGTCAGCGATCAGGCGACGGCACAGTTTCGTGCACACGAACCGCGCAACTCCAGGGTGGCGCGCCAGAAGATCCAGGACCTGCCGAACGTCCTCGAGCGGCGCTTGATAGGCCGGAAGCGTCAAACCGAGGATCTGCTTTGGGCCGGTGTCGTGCCAGTACCAGCGATAGAGAAAGTCGCCGTTCTCCTCGTCGAGCGACCAACCCGTCAAGCAGCGCGCCAGCTCCCTCACATCCTCATCGGTGTAGCCCATGGGAACGCCATCGTCATCCTTGGGAACCTCACTGGCGGGAATGGCGCCGTAGTAGTTCTCCTCACCCATGGTGTGGAGTTCGAGCAGCTCACGAGCGAAGTTCTCGTTCGGTCCGTCGGCCGAGCTGAACACGTTGTCGAGATAAAAGAGCATGGCCGGAGAGGCCGTCATGGCCTCCAGGAAGGCGCGGAAGTTGCCGAGGCTGTGGGTGCGGATCACGTCGCGGTCGTAGTGGACAAAGACCGGACCCACGAAAAAATGGTACCCGTAGACATTGAAGTGGTTGTGCCAGAAGTCGGCCAGCACCTCAGTCAGCTGGCGACGGCTGTATGTCGCCTTGAGCATGGTCGCGTGCTGCGCCTCGAAAATCGGCAGGAATCGATTTTCAATGTCGTCCTGCTCGCGAAGATATTCGTTCCAAAGATCGTGGAGGGTCTTGTCAAGGGTTTCGAAATTCGACTGCGCGAGCCGGTTTTCGAGTTCGCTGTCGTCGATACCCTCTGGAACCAGCTGCCAATCCACCCATGCCTCGAGTCGCTGTCGGGGGTTCGAACCCATGGCCCGGAAGTCCGCGCGATCCTGTGGCGTGGCGCCAAAACAGGCCCGACTGAAGACCAGCGCCTCGAGAGCAGGCGCCGGAGGGACCGGCATGGACTTCGGCGGAACATATCCGCCAGCCCCGCGGAGCGGGGCCAACTGAAGCCTCCTGCTCACCCACTCCACGGACACCGGTGCGTCGCTGCGTCCTCTCAAGACCTCGCCGAGCTGGGCCGGAGTGGGTGGCCGCCACGACACGTCGAGAACCTCGTTCTTCATAGTTCGGCCCTTCGTAGTCCTCATTTCCTATCAGGACTCGTTCTTAAATGACGTTTGAGCCGGCTCGTTGGTTGACAACCGTAGAGGGGTCGACGGCGACCGGCCAGTCTGATTGGTGGAATACCGACCTAGACGAGCACTCGGCTCTTCGCTTGTGACCATGAGTACCAGAGCAGAAAGATCGCGACCGCCCAGATCACGGCTGTGAAGATCAATTCACCCTGGCTCATCATCTCGGCACCGTTGGACATGCCGAAGGTGTAGGAAAAGCTGATCACCATCCCGGCCAGCGAAACCGCAAAGGCCCACACCGACCATTTTTTTCGCATCAGGAGCCCGATGGAGCCTGCAAAGGCGCCCCACACCCCGAATGCCCAGCCAGCCACCGCCCACTTCGGGAACCCGTAGAAAAACGCCAACTGCTCGGGCGTGAACTGGCTCATATAGAAATCGAGCTCCAACTGGGTGCGCCAGATAGTCGAAGACCCCCATCAGGTTCCACAGCAGCGCCAGCACCCCGATGATCCACAGGTGGACCGGTGTCCGGGTCCGCCCTTCGCTCACGTTCGCATTAGTATCGGTCATGTCTTCCCTCCTCTTTTCGCTTTCGGACTTTTAGTTGACGATAACTCCTCCGTCCAACCTCTGGTTCTCAGCGCATCGATTCCGTCAGTGGGCCGGACGGCCCCTGTCCCCTCGCTGCGTCGGACTTCCCGGCAGGACACCACGGGAGGTCGGACGCACTTCCACTCACGATCGAGGGCATGAGGTGTACAGTGGCACGGCTCGGCGGTTTTCGGCCACGAAGCTTATGTGCCCATCGTCGAGAACGGAGGCAGTCATGGCCAAGGGTCAGGTCAAAAAGGAAAAGTCGAACAAACCGAAGCTCTCTCCCAAGGAAAAGAAGGCGAACAAGGCGGCGAAGAAGGCCGCAAAAACGACAAAGTAAGTCTCGCTGCGACTCCAACGGAGGGCCTTCCTCGGACGGAAAGGCCCCGTATCGCGAGAAGACGGAGATCGTCAGAGCAATTCCAGCGACGGGCACCGACAGGACGTCGGTCCGTTCATGCCGCGTGACCGGGTCAGATATTCCAATCGGTCGATTGAATCGGCGACGAATCTCCGCTAGGTTATCGCTCATGAAGATCATCACCGTTACCGCCGTTCTCTTCTTTGCCCTCGCAACCATCAGCGATGCCAACGCATTCCTGCGCCGCCCGATGTGGCTGCGCCCCCTGATGACGCAACCTGTACCGAGACCAATTTGTGCACCAAGGTGCTGACCCCCGGCACCGGAACCGAACACCCCGACCCTTGGGATACGGTCACTGTCCATTACTCAGGCTGGACCATCGACGGCACGATGTTCGACTCGTCGGTGAAGCGCGGCAAGCCGTCCACCTTCCCCCTCAATCGGGTCATCCCCGGTTGGACCGAGGGCGTCGAACTGATGGTCGTCGGCGAGGAGCGCCGTTTCTGGATTCCGTCGGAACTGGCCTACAAGAACCAACCCGGCCGTCCCGCCGGCATGCTGGTCTTCGACGTCGAGCTGTTGGGAATCGAGGACAAGCCGAAGCCACCGGACCCACCGCGCGGTGCCCGAAGATGTGGCCGAGCCGCCTGCCGATGCCCAGATGACGAAGAGCGGTATCGCCTGGAAAATCCTGCGGCCCGGGGTCGGCGCCGAACACCCCAAGAAATCGTCAACCGTAACCGTGCACTACACGGGCTGGACCACCGATGGCGAGATGTTCGACTCCTCGGTGGTCCGCGGCGAGCCCATCAGCTTCCCGCTCGACCAAGTCATCCCGGGTTGGACCGAGGGCGTCCAGCTCATGGTCGTGGGTGAGAAGCGCCGGCTGTGGATCCCCGAGAAGCTCGCCTACAAGGGGGCTGCAGGGTGCGCCCCAGGGCATGCTGGTGTTCGACGTCGATCTGATCTCTTTCGAGTAGGGCGCCGCCACGGGGTTCCTCGGGTCGCTCGATTTGCTTCGCAAATCGAGTTCAGAAAAAATCAACAGACTCCTTGATCATCGTGGAGGGCTGCCCATATTCGCTTGGCAGTATCTTCACCGATCCCGTGAACTTCAGCTATTCGATCGGGAGGCGCTGCGGCGAGCCCGGCTATGGTTCCGAATGCCTCGAGGAGCGCCACTGACCGTTCTGGCCCAACTTGGCGAATTTCCTGGAGCATCAACATCTTGGTTCTCCGACCGGTGATTGCCTTTCGACCAAAGTGCCTCGGCAACGCCGCGCCATGCCGCCGCACTTGATCGGAAGCAAGCAACATGATTGAGGCAGTCTCCGACGGCGATTTTGAACGCAAAACCGGCAGGCCAAAAACCAGACCGAGAGAGATGAGCGTGCCGTGCAGGCCTGATCGAGACAGCCCCCCAGTCTGTTTTTCGTCAAATCGGCCTTCGATTATGATGCAGGATCGAATAACTGACGGCTTGACGAGCTGTCGAGCTTGGCGAAAGAGGCGGCCGCTCATCACTGACAAAGCGAGATCTCGAATCGTCTTTCGCTCCACGAGCAAACAGTTGTCGATCCTGTAGTCACCAACGCGAAGCCGTTCGATTTCAACCTCGACGCCGTGTTCTTCGAGAGCCGCAATCACGGCCCTATTTCGTTCCCGATCATCCACAAGAACCTGATGTGTAATTGGGGTTTCGAGCTGTTGCATGGCATTCCTCCAGCAACAGCGTGGCGGGACACCAAGAGAGTAACATCCTCCTCAACTCGATTCACGGAGCGCCGTTGGAGCGAAGTGAATTGAGCCTACTCGCCTCTTTGGGAGATATCTCTGTATACGATCCGGACGAAGAGATCGGGCGGCATGCCCATTTTCCGGTCGCCGTCGGTTCCGGCTGTGGGGTGTCGAGGACAGATCTCCTCCAACGACAGACCGTCGGCGATCTGCCCATCGATGCGATCCCGCACGGCGATGAGCAGGTCGCGGAAGGCCTCGAGGCCCACCCGGTCGGTCACCGCGCCGTGGCCCGGAATGATCCGGGTTTCCGGACCGGCCATCTCGAGCATCCGATTCGAGCCGCCGATCATAGCCGTCGAGTGAGCCGCCGTGGGGTGTGCCGATGTATGGGTAACCCTGGGACCAGTAGAGATCTCCGGCATGGATGACGTTTGCGTGTTTCAGATGCACGATCAGGTCATGGCCCGAGTGAGCCCCTGCTATGTAGGTCAGGCTCGATCTCTTCCCCGTTGAACGTCAGCCTCATCCGATCGGACACCGCGATCGTCGGCAGGGCCCCTCTCGGCGGCGGCATCGGACTGGATGCCGAGGACGTGGAAATCCTGCGCCGACGCCATCCGTTCCCGGGTTCCCTCGGGGCCGATGATCACCGGTTCTGCTCGGGGCAAAGCAAGCGTTGCATCCCGTGTGATCGAAGTGCCAGTGGGTGTTGATGATGTACCGCACCGGCTGGTCGCTCACGGCAGCGACCGCCGCCCGGATCTTTTCCTCGAACTGACCCATCTGGGTGTCGATGAGAAGCACGCCGTCGGCGTCCGGCCAACACACCGATGTTCCCTCCCCCACCGCTGATGACTGCAACGCCATCGTCAGTCTCGTAGTCACAACTGAATCTGATCGAACTCCTGCGCGACGCATGGAATCGCAAGCCCAAAACAACCACGACGGTCAACAACGTATCGGTGCAGTCTCATGACGATTCCCCTTTCGACTTCGCGTGACCACTCCTATTGAATGTACGGCTCAACCGTCCTGAACAAGATGCATCCCTTGCTGTCGAATCGGGCTGACCCGGCGGTGATCGAAGTCACCCCACGTCACCAACCGACCGATATCTTGGAAGAGGAGATCTGAATGCGACATGAGGACAGCTCGTTGTGTGTCGTGGTCACTGGCCGTGGCGCTGGTCACGGCGGTCGGCCACCGATTTCGAGGTCGGTCCAGGTCCGGGCATGCTGACCGGCCATCGGCGACGTGCCCTGGGAGAGTCTTGAGCCGGGGGACCGGGTGCTGATCCACTGGCGGGAGACCCCGTACGCGGAAAAGTGGGTGATCTGCCGCCAGGGTACGGCGGAGCAGCCGATCATCGTGTCCGGCGTGCCCGGTCCGGGCGGCGAGCTCCCGGTCATCGACGGCCGCGACGCGGTGACCCGAACGGCCCTGAGCTTCTGGAACGAGGTGCGCGGCGTGATCAAGATCGGCGGCGCCAGCGTTCCGTCCGACACCCTGCCGCCGCACATCGTGATCGAGAATCTGGACATCCGGTCCGGCAGGCCGCCCTACAGCTTCACGAATGACTCCGGCGCGGTGGAGCATTACGCCTCAAACGCCGCCGCGATCTACGTGGAGAAGGCGGAGCACCTGATCATCCGCAACTGCGTGCTGCGCGACTCGGGCAACGGACTGTTCATCGGCGCCTTCGACGGCCAGACCCAGGACATTCTCATCGAGGGCAACCACATCTACGACAACGGCATCGAGGACAGCTATTACGAACACAACACCTACACCGCCGCCATCCACATCACCTACCAGTTCAACCACTTCGGGCGGCTACGCGCCGACTGCGGCGGCAACAACCTCAAGGACCGCTCGGCCGGGCTGGTGGTGCGTTACAACTGGATCGAAGACGGCAACCGCCAGCTCGACCTGGTGGACGCCGAGGACAGCGCGGCGCTGGTCAACCACCCCGATTACCAGCAGGACCTGGGTCTACGGCAACGTGCTGGTGGAGTCCGACGGCGAGGGCAACAGCCAGATCGTCCACTACGGCGGCGACAGCGGCACCGTGTCGGACTACCGCAAGGGCACCCTCCACTTCTTCCACAACACCGTCATCTCCACCCGGTCCGGGCAACACGACGCTGATGCGCCTGTCCACCAACGACGAGCACGCCGACGTTCAGAAACAACGTGACTCTTCACCACCGCCGCCGGTTGGCGCCTGGCGCTGATGAACACCGACGGGAGTGATGGACCTCGCGCACAACTGGCTCCCCGCGACTGGGTGGTCAGCCACTCCACCTTCGACGGCACGCTCAACGACAACGGCGGCAATGTGGAGGGTACCGACCCTGGATTCGTGGACTTCCCGGCGGGAGACCTGTCGCCTGCGCCCGATAGCTCGCTCGATCGACGCCGGAGGTCCGCTCCACGTCGGAGGCCGTTCCGGATCATGTCCCAGTCCGGCAGTACCTTCCGCACCAATCCTCGACGCCGCGGCCCGACGACGGACGCCCCCGACCTGGGAGCCTTCGAGGCGGGCCTCATCTTCGCTGATGGATTCGAGTCGGGCGATCTCGCGCCCTGGTCGGCGATCGAGCCCCGGCCGTAGCGAAATCCTCTCGTCTACGGCTGCCGGCGACCGCCGGGCTGCATGGGCGCGGCCGTCGGCCGGCTGAACAGCTCCGTGGTATCGATGAGACCACCCTGGCTCGGGCTCTCCGATCCCGCCCGTAATCAACACATCCCCGCTGGAGAGAAGATTGGACTGCTGGCCGAATTTCGGCTCGCTCATGGGGGTCACCACCGTCCAGGCATTGGTGGCCGGATCGAAGACCTCGGCGCTCGTCTTCGCTTCGTAGATACCCACTGAAGCCGCCGGTCACCAGCACCTTGCCCGACGGCAGCAACACCGCACTCGGAACCAACCGGATCTCACCCATGGCACCGGCGAATTGCTCCCGGCCGGTCTCGGGATCCCACGCGGTGGCGTATCGCGTCGTCTCTCCGCCGGCGAGCAGGACCCGACCGTCCGGCAAGCAGGCCGCCAACGTGGTATGCTCCGCTCATAGGCCAGGACCCACGGCTCGCCCCAGCTGTCGGTGGTCGGATCGAAGAGGGTGCCCATCCGACCGCTGGTCAGCAACACCCGACCGTCACGCAGCACCGTCAGCCCGGGGACCGACATATCCTCGTCAACGGAACCCACCTCCGACCAGATCCCGGTCCGGGGATCGAAAACCTCCGTCGAGTGAACGAACATGAAGCCGCCCGATCACTCCGGAGTCAGGCCTCCGGCCACCAAAACCCGACCATCGGACAGACCAACGGCCGAGAAATCAAATCTGGGTTCAGTCATCTGGCCGGTGAGCTGCCAGCGGTCATTGACCGGATCGTAGATCTCTGCCGTGACATCGTCCGACTGCGACCCGCCGCATACGAGCGCCCGGCCATCGGCGAGGAGGACTCCTCGTGCCGCCTCGAATGCACCGGATGCGGGCGACGTGAGGCCACAGCTGCACGAGCTGGGTCGTAGGTCTCGGGGGCGCCGCCGCCGGCCAGCAGCACCCGGCCGTCCCGAAGATTGACGGCGGCGTGCAAAGCCCGAGCCGTGTCCATGGGCTCGGCCACCGACCATTGCCAACACCGTTCGTCGGCACAGACCAGCAGCGGACCGCCCCGGGAGCAGGAGGCGTCTCCGAGCTCACCCCTGAAACTCCAATGGAAGTCCCCCGCCGGGAACGACCGCTCGAAGGTCACGGAATCCGCCATGAGCTGGTCGTCCAGATACCACGAGAGGACGCCTCTCCGTCACAATTTTCCCCGCTCACCGAGCCCTCGAAACCGATGGGGGTGCGCGGCCACGCCGACCGGTCCCCCGACGCGTCGCAGAACAACGCACAACCGGAGCCCAGATCGGCCGGAGGGTGGTCTCCGCCGCCAGCCACCGAAATTCCGTCCACCAGGAGATTTGTAGGCGCGCCGTCGTAGCGGTTGGAGTCGGGAGTGGTGTGGCTTCCGAAGACGTCACCGGTCCGGTAGAAATCGCCGGCATCGGCCGACGAATTGGAGCTCGATCTCCTCCAGGCCGTCCGCTTCCATCAACCGCAGCAATTTGTGCTCGGTGTAGGAGTTGTTGTAGAGAAAACGACCATCCGAATCGGTCCGGGCATCGACGTGCCAGACCAGCAGACCATCGGTGGGATAGCGCAGGTCATTGCCCTGGCGCCGACGGTACTGGACCATGAAGTACTCGCCGAAGGGATCGGTGGTTGGATCGCCGTGCATGAGCAGCGCGGCTTGAGGCTGTTCGTCGTTTGGCGCCAGCAGAAGCTGGTGGTCGCTCTCGTTGAAGGCCTGGGGCGTCAGCCAACCCAGGACGTACTTGCTGAAGCAGTTATGGTCGCCCCAGTTGGCGTCCATCTGATCCAGACCGCCCACGCCTCCATCCGGTCCGATGGTCTCGTCGTAGTCGTAGTAGTCGGGAAGGCCGAGAGCGTGGCCGGTCTCGTGGATCACCACCTCCGGATTGAAGGGGCCCGGGTAGCTGTAGTTCTCCCACTGCCAGGAGTAGGTCCCGAGACGCATACCGTCCACTACGAACGAGTCATTTCGATAGTTGGTCTTGTAACCCCACCAGAACTCGGCCCAGTCCTGGTGCGGTCCGGCCCAGATGATGACGACGTAGTCCAGGTAACCGTCACCGTCGTTGTCGTATTGAGTGAAGTCGTGGCCCTCGGCGTCGAAGTACTCGATGACCTCCTGGATCAGAGCCTCGCGTCCCGCTGTCGTCTGTTCGACGCCGGAACGCGGGTAGGGGGTCGTGTACCAGCCGAGGGTGGAACCGTCGATATCGAGCAGCCCGTATGACGATCGCCGGTAGAAATTTCGGAGGCTTTCCTTGGGGAAAAATCCGTTGACGCCATCGCCGAAGAGTTGGTCGTGAATTTCCGCGGGTTCGGAGAAACCCGCCAAGTCCGAGAACTCGATGAGCAGCGTCAGCACCTGTTGGTTGCCGACCGCCGGCAGACCACCTGGCGCCGCCGCCTTGACCTGACCCGATCGGGGATCCATCGAGGCCGCGAGATGGGGTGCCATGACATGGTTGCCGATCTCCCGCGCCGCCTCGATCCGCGCACCGAGCGAACCGTCCAGACGGTACGTCTCGAGCTGCTCTTTCGTAGGAGGTTCCATGGCCCAGGCCGTAGCACCCGCCGTAACGACGGCGAGACAGACAAACAAACCGGTCAGTGTTTTGCTTCGCATCAGCGGCCTCCACGATCGTCTCGGGAAACGATCCTATTATCGAGAACGAGCGTACCCCTCAATGACCTCCAGTGCAACCTGCGGAAAACCCCCGAAGCAACAGCCGCACCTGGGAACTGTTTCTCCTCACGGGGGCTCGCATCTCGCCATTCCGGGACCTATATTTATTAGTACCAACACGCCGGCGAAGGGAGGCCCCATGGGCACGATCGAAGAACCGATCGAGGTCATCTGTCCCAAGTGCGGCGAGGACTTTGCCGACTGGTACCGTCCCTCGCTCGATCCGGCCACTTCCTCGACCTGCCCGCGCTGTGGCTTCGATCTCACCGCGGACCGGGAGGTCCGCGCCGAGGGACCGTGGCTGCCCGAGGAGGAACCGCTGGAGCTGCAAGGCGCCTGAGGCTGCCCGTCCGACCTCGCATTATCCCAATCAACCGGCTCTTTGTCGGTATTGAGAGAGATGTCTCGATTTCAGAACCCCAGCCATCCCTCCGCGTACCTCTCCCAACGGCCGCCGCCATTCGGGCGGCCAACTCACCGCTTCGGAGGAGCCCCATGCATCGTTGCGCAACTCTGATTTTGGCTCTGCTGATCGTTGCATCGTTTGGTTATTCGGGTGAACCGATAATCATCGGCGAGACCCTGACCATCGATTCCAAGATCCTCGGTGAGCAGCGCACCGTTGTGGTTTCCACCCCCGCTGGATACGACCGGAGTCCGGAGCGCTACATCGTTCTCTACATGACCGACGGGCCCGCCCATCTCACCTACACTCGGGGCATCGCGGACGTTCTCGCTCGAAACGGCCTGGCTCCCAACCTCATCATTGTCGGCGTCGCAAACACCGATCGCACGAGAGACCTGACGCCGTCCCGCACCGACTACCCACGGCGCAACGGAGGGGTGATCCAGGCCCCAACCAGTGGCGGGGCGGGGGATTTCCTCAAGTTCTTCGAGAAGGAGCTGATCCCATTCATCAACTCGCGTTACCGTACCCTTCCCTATCGCATCTTCTCCGGCCACTCCTTCGGCGGGCTCTTTGCCGTCAATGCCATGGTCACGAGGCCCGATCTCTTCGACGCTGTGATCGCGTTGAGCCCAAGCCTCCGCTGGGACAACGATCTCCCCATCCGCATGACCCAGGATTTTCTTGACGACCGGAAGGAATTCGACGCCACGCTCTTCATCGCCATGGGGAACGAGGAGGAGGGCGACCCGCGGCCGAATCGCCTCGATCGCTTCGAGGGGATGCTGCAGTCCGCCGATGTCGACGGACTCCAGTGGCGGGTCGTCCGCCATCCAGACGAGAATCACGGGTCGATGGTGCTCCGCGCCCAGGACGAGGGCCTGCGTTTCATCTTTGAGGACTGGCTGCTGCCTGTGGACCCGGAGACCCGCAGATTTGTCGGTGGCCTCGACGAATTCAAGCAACACTACGCCAAGCAGTCCGCCCGGTTTGGGTTCACTGTCCAACCCTCGGAACAAATGGTCAACCTGCTCGGCTACCAGATTCTCGGCCAGAACGAGTTCGATGAGGCGATCGAGATCTTCCGCTACAACGTCACCCTCTACCCAACCTCGGCCAACGTCTACGACAGTCTGGGAGAGGCATTTGAGCGGGCGAATCGGCTGGGCGAGGCGGCGGCCAACTACTCCAAGGCGGTGGAAATCGCAACGGCGCTGGGCGACGTCAGGCTTCCCATATTCACCGAAAACAGGAACCGGGCCAGGGCGGCTCTCGAGCACGAGGACGCCAACTGACTCCTGAGCGAATTCTCAATTCTGAATTTTGAGTTTTGAATTCCCAACCACCGGGCCCTGGCGCATCGGGCGGGCGGGGCAACTCAAAATTCAAAATTGAGAATTCAAAATTAAAAAAAGGACCGGACCCCGAAGGACCCGGTCCCCATATCTCCAGAGCGCCGGTCAGGGGAGAGACCCGGACCATCCACCGGTGTCACCCGACTCAAAGCCATCGGCGAAGACGATGTCGTTGCGCCACACCTCGCACCCCTCGGAGGTGTTGACCGTTCCTGCGTAGAAGGTGCCATTGAATACTGCCATCGATCCGATGGCCCAGTTGTCCACGTCTCCGAACCCGTCCGAAACCTCGGGTGTCCAGGTCGGGTTGCTCACGAATCGCATGATCTTCGCGCCAGTCCCACCGGGCAAGAAATTGGGATCCGGCTGAGCCACCCCGGCATAGAGTTCGCCCAGATACTCCGCAAATCTCAACACAGCCAGCGACAGCGGTGAGCCGAATCCGTTCGGGGAAACCTGAATCCAACCGAGGCCGTCGGTCAGCCACACCTCACAACCCGTCCCGACGACGGGGGTCTGGGTGGTCCCGACATAGAGATTACCGTCGTAGACGATCATGGCCGAGATACCGATATTGTTGGGGTCACCGAATCCCGGGGCAGTGGCCGGGGTCCAGTTCATGAAGTCATCGGTCCACTTGAGATCGGCCGGCTCAAAAGGGAAGTCGGGATCCCTGTAGGTGCCCGCGTAGAGCCTTCCCTCAAATGCCTCCAACGAAGCCACCGCCCGGTTCGCGGGATTGCCGAGACCGCCGATGGAGATGGGAGGCCAGCTGGTGCCATTGTTGGTCCGCCAGATCTGACCACCGGAGGCCTCATTATCCGTCCCCGCCACCAACCATCCGTCGAACACGGCGAAATCGGCGACGGCTCTGTTATCCGCACTGATGTTGCCGTCCTCCACGACCGCCGTCCAGTTTTCGCCGTCGTCCGAACGGAGAATCTGGGCCCCGTTGAGATTGGTGGTCCCCACGTACAGATAGCCGCCCCATTCGATCATGGCAACGGCACCCTGGTTGTTGGCATCACCAAAGCCGTCCGGCAGCACGTGCTCCCAATCGACGCCGTTGGTGGTGCGCCACAGCTGGCACGCCTGACCGGAGTCTCCGCCGGCGACGACGTACAGCTGACCGTCAAAAACCGCCATGGCTCCGGCCGCCTCATTGTCGAGATCTCCGAAACCGTTTCCCACTATGGCCGTATCGCCCACCACCGGCTCCCAATGCCCCTGTGCCATTGCAGGCCCCGCCGCCAGAAGAACACCCAGCACACACAAGAACGCACACACCCTCTCGGCACGTCGCATCAGCTTCTCCCTTCGAATGTTCGCAGTTATCTCAATATGGTGCCGGAACGGCTGGCTGTCAACGACTTCCCCCATACCACCTCGATTGGGGACGATGAGGAACTGGGATGGGATTGAGTCAGGCGATGAACCCGGCATCCGGTATCCGCGCGGGCGCCATTCAACGTCCTGAGCGAATGCTCAATTCTGAATTTTGAGTTTTGAATTCCCAACCACCCGCCCCGGCGCATCGGGCGGGCGGGGGCAACTTAAAATTCAAAATTGAGAATTCAAAATCAAAAAAAGGACCGGATCCCGAAGGACCCGGTCTTTGAGGTTTGGTGGGTTCAGTCTACGGTTGGGTCTGCGACCAGACCGACGTGTCACCGGACTCGAAGCCGTCTAAGAACGGCATCAGGGTCAAGGTGTTGAACGAGTACTCCCCCGATGCGGAACCGGCGCCGCAGAAGTTCTCCGCCGCCACTCGCCACCAATAGGTCGTTTCTTCCTCGAGATCGGTTGCCGGAGTGAAGCTGGTGTCCAGGATACCGGTCTCGGTGATTTCAGGACTGCCGAATGCTGGATCATCGTCCACCTCGAGGGTGTAGCCGTCCGCTCCGACAATCTCCACCCACTGGAAGACCGGCCGCAGCGGCTGGTCCACCGCGCCGTCGGCGGGTAGTGCCAGGGTCGGCGGCAGCGGCGCGCCGGCGATCTCCAGCGTCACGGCCGTGTCGTGGCCCGAGCTGCCGGTGGCTGCACCGCTGATGGTCATCGGGTAGTTTCCAATGGTCGCGGCGCCGGTGTTGCCAACGGTCAGGACGCTCGATCCCGGCGGCGTCACCGGGTTTGTGGAGAAGCTGACGGTGGAACCCGCGGGGTTGCCCGCCGCTTCCAGCGTCACGTCGTTGGTGAAGCCGGCCGCAGAACCGACGCCGACGGTGAAGTTGGCGTCGCTGCCCTGACAGGCGGTGACGGTGGCCGGCAGAGCACTCAACGTGAAGTCTTCGCCCGTAACCTCGCAGGATTGAATCCGGAGGTCGTCGACATACCAGCCCTCGCGGCCCACCGAGGAGTCGGTGCCGAGCCGGAAGCGGAAGCGTGCGGTCTCGCCGGCGTAGGCATTGAGGTCCACAACCGATCGGAGCCAGTCCTGTGGGTCGCCGCACCAGCCATCGAATTCGTCGTCGAACCCGGCAACCGGGCCGTCGTAAGGATCGGTCTCCATCACCCCGGTCGGAAGGTAGGTCCAGTTGGATCCGCCGTCGGTGGAGATTTCCAGGATGCCGCCATCCCAGCAGTCGTTGGACCAACCCTCTTCCATCTGCTGCCAATTCCAGAACTGGAGGGTCACCGGAGCCACCGACGGAAGCATCATGTCCGGCGACTCGAGCCACTGGTCGCTGGTGGTGTCGACGTCAGTGGCGTGATACGAAAAGGCGCCACCATGGACCCTGGCACCGGATATCGTCCATGTATCGCCATTGCCACCGTGGGTCCACCCAGCGGCACCGGTCTCGAAGTCCTCGACAAATTGGACCACCGGGACCGTACCGAGCCCACAATCGCCGGGGAGGGCCACTGTGGTGAAGGTGTAGACCGGGGAAGTCGACCCGGTTCCGCAGGTATTCTCCGCCGTGACCCGCCAGAAGTAGACCGTGTTCGACATCAAGTCCACCGCCAAGGTGAAGTCGGTCTCCGATATTCCGCTTTCGACCACGGCCGGGCTGCCGAAGGCGGGATCGTCATCCACCTGGAGGGTATAGAAAGCCGCTTGGGTCGCTGCGGTCCAGGTGAAGACCGGTTGCAGCGGCACATTGAGGGCGCCGTCGACCGGTTCTGTCAAAGCCGGCTCCCCTGGCAGGGCGTTGAAGATCCCGAGCGTTATGGCGGCATCGTGGACAATGGCGCCCGGATCCGAGGTGCCCGTCACGTCGATGTCGTAGCTGCCGGGAGTCACGCCGCCGGTTCCGCTCAGTGTCAGGTCGCTCGTTCCGGGCGGTGTCACGGGGTTGACCGAGAACCCGGACGACAATCCCGGTGGCAGAGCGCCGGTGGCCAGCGTCACCGGCTCGGAGAATCCGGAGAACTGCAGCACGTCGATGGTGAATGCCCCGTTGTCGGGTGCGCACACCGCGACCGTGTTTGGGTGGGGAGTCAGCAGGAAATCAGTGCTCACCGCCACCAGATCCGCAAACACATCGGGATCGTTGTGTCCGCCCTGGATATTGCGGTCGTCCGACCACTGGGGGACCGCGTGGGTCTCGGTCTGGATGTGAGTGTCGTAATCGCCGTGGTAGCAGGTTGCCAGGTCGGGATCCAGGTACACCGGGGAAGCCTCGTCGGACACGGCTTCGGACGGTTCCCAGGTCACACCACCGTCGTAGGAGAATCGATGGTAGTACTTGAACTCCATGTTGTCTGGATCCTCACGGCGGTCATACCACGCCGCCGACACGATATTGCCGGTGCCGACGGAGACGGTGGGATAGAACTGGTCGTTGGTCGTGGCGTCGTCGTTGAGCCGAACTTCCGGGTCCCAGGTCGCCCCGGAATCGGTGGACCGACGATAAAATACGTCCACAACGTCGCCGCTGTTGAGCCCGTCGGGGTCGTAGCTGTACACGACGTGCACCACGCCGTCGGGGCCGACCACGATCTGGGGGGACGGCAGGTAACGGATGTTGCCGCGCAGGGCTACGCGCCCACACGAACTCGTTGCGGCCGCATCCCGGGGGATCACCTCGTCGGTGATCGGGTTGGACACGCGAGTGAACGTCACGCCGCCGTCTGTCGATCGCGTCACCTCGATATCGATCGGTCCCGAAGAACGATCCCGAACCCACGCTGCATAGACATCTCCGTTTGGAGCGACGGTCGGCCAGACGCCCTGGACGTCCGCCCCCGGGTCGCTGATCCTCACCGGGGTGGTCCAGGTGGCGCCGGCATCGTCGGACGCGGTGGACCAGAGTCCCCCGGCGCTGAAATCGGTCCACTGGACATACAGACGGCCGAAGTACGGGCTGCTCGGATTGTTGTCAACGGCCATCAACTCCTTGTCGTCCCCGCCCGAACTGTGGATCATGCCGATGAAGCTGAAGGTCGCGCAGTCGTCGGTTGAGCCCCAGATTCCGAGGCCATCGGTGTGGAGCGCGGCAAAATAGAAATGGCCGTCCGCCTTGCGCCAGACCAACGCGGGGTCGCCATAGCTATTGCTGCTCAGGGCTCCACGATCTTCGAAGGAGGCGCCGCCATCCACCGACCGGCTGAACCCGGTGTAGCCATTGCCGGTCAGGCCGTGAAACGAGTCGTTGTAGCCCGAGCAGATCGTTCCGTTCGCCTCGTTGACCGCCATGGAGGTTTCGCTCTGCGTGTGGGAGTTTGAGCCCACATCTCCGCTGGGATCACTCACAGGCACATCCGTCCCACCGGCCTCGGTGGTCACCGGCTCGATCGCCGGCGCCTGGCGGACCTGGCCGAGCTCGTCGGCACGGTCGCACATGATCAGCAACTTCAGGAGGAGACCGTCCATCTGCTGCCTGATGTCGTTGTCGTCAAGCAAGGCGCAGGCAGGCTCCAGCGGTGCGTCCGGATCGCCCGAATCTCCCTTTGGCATTTCTGCATAGGCCAGTGGGCCGGCTGCGAGAACGGCCACGCACCCCACCAGAAAGGCGGTCAATCGAACGCTGGCTATGAACCGAAAAGAGGCAGTATGCATGTGAATCTTCCCTTTTCTTCGCTGGACTTGGTATGGAGTTTTGCGCTCCGAACGACGTGAATCATCTCAAGTCTGAGCGATTTCCTCAAGGTCGCGACCCAAAACCCGACGTCGCGGCCAGTTCTTCCGGAGTCGGCGCCGCATCAATCGGCCAAGCGCTCGAGACGCTCCATGAGCCGCTGCTCATCCGGGGATTCGGCGACCCCGACGAGACCGCGGTCGGTCCGAATCACCCCCACCAGACCGCTATACGGTATTTCGCGAAAAAGCACAGGCTGATCCCCGAGGACACCGGTCTGCCAGCTGTCTGAAAGGTCGGCCCACACCCGTTCCAGAGCCTCCGAGCCGGGCGTCAGCACCACGAATGCCTGGTATTTCTCGCCGACTTCGTCCCGGTAGGCTGCGTGGAGACATTCGTCAAGCTCGGCGAGCCCGAACGCATCTTCCCGCGAATAGCGAGCCGAACCAGCCACCATCCCCTCGTTCGGAAGAGAGGCAAACTCCGGTGGAAGACCCGCCCCCCCCGGAAGCGCACCAGCGATGGCCGCCACCAGCGACTCCCCGGTGGCCTGATCGATGTCACCCTCGTAGGCGTCGACCTTTACGTAATTGCTCCCCTTCAACAAGAGGCACTGGTACGGCGGCGACACGACCGCCTCGGTACCCACCTCGAGAAATTGTTCGGCGCCCTGAGACTCGGTTCGGTAGATTCCGAAGGCGTTGAGCGGGGTGCCCATGTCGTAGACCGCCACCGATGCCGTGACATTCCCCGACTGGTAATTCTGCACCGTTACGCTCTCGAATCCATACGACATGAAGGTGTCTGCGGCCCCATTGATCAGCTCCCAGAGCCCGTCTGCGTCATAGGTCGCAGGCTCGCCGAGCGGTGCCCACCCATCGATCGTCAAAAACCCCTCAGGCGCCGGCTGGCAGCTCAGCACGAGGGCCAGGGCCACCATCAGCGTCGTCGTTCTGATCGTCATTTCTGCGTCCTCCCGGGGGCGGGAATCCACCCCCGCGTCATTGTCGTGGTCGGGCCGTTGTCAGGTCAGGGTCAACAAGTTGTGGGCGGTCAGCACATTGGCCTTGATATTGACACCGTGCGGGCAGGCTCCGGTGCACACCCCGGTGCAGGCGTCGCACGGCAGGAGGTCGCCATAGCCGAGACCCGCATACTTGATCATGGCGTGCTTCTCTCGGCCCTGTTCGGTGAAGTAGTAGGCATACCGCATGAGGGTGCTCACCGGTACCGCTGCGGGGCACGCTCCGGCGCAGTCGGTGCAGGCATGCCGGCAATACAGGCTCGAGGCCGCCACCCGATATTGATCGAGGGCGTCCATCTGGACACGGGCCATCGTCGTGCCGGACAGCGGAAGGAATCGGTCAATGGAGTCGAAGTCCCTGAATCCCATACACGTCGTCTGCATCTCCGGATTCGACAAGCACCCACTGGACCCCGGCCATGCGCAGGCCCTCGCGATCGGTGATGCCGTGCTTCTCCATAAACGGCTTGGCCTCGGCGAAGGCCTTCTCCGACTCGGCGATATAGTCCTGGATGTCCTTCACCACATCCTCTCGCTTCTCACCCGCCTCCACCTGGCGAGCGATGTACTTGGCCCACCGTTCGGAAGGGTTGTCAGGATCCAGGGGATCTATCTTCACGCTGCCGGGCGCCGTCTTCATCGCGGTCGTGCCCACGTTGTTCTTCTTGCAGGCCGCCAGCACCTTGTCGCCCTTTTCACGGTTCATGAAGTTGTAGGCGATCAGCATCAGATCGAACCGTCCGTCCTCGGCCGCAGCCACCAGGACCGCGTCCATGCTCTCCTCCTCCTCGGAGCGAGACCCGTGATTGGACACGCCGACGAAGCGAAGTCGGCTGTCCGCCTTGAGCTTGGCCGTGGCCTTGTGGAAGCCCGCGTGGTCGAGCACGCTGACCTTGGGGACGCTGTGCATGTAGAGGGCGTCCACGTAGTCGGTGCGGAGCCTCTCCTGGCACTTTCCGAATCGGTCCAGGATGGTCTCCTCGGTGTCGTCGTCCTTGATATCGAGCTTGGTCGTGACAAAGACCTTTTTGCGATCGATATGCTGGAGGGCCTCACCGATCTTGGTCTCGTTGTCACCGTTGCCGTAGCTCTCCGCTGTGTCGAAGTAATTGATGCCATGGTCAAAACCGTAACGGTAGAGATTGGCCTCTTTGCCGCCACCGCCGATGGAGATGTCGGAGACCTCGAATCCAGTACGGCCCAGAGTCCTGATACCGCTTGATCTTCGGCTCCTCTTCGGCCTCCTCCGCCCTTCCGATCAAAGGCAGTCCGCTGGCCGCCGCCGCGGCGCCCCCGGTGATCAGAAACTGGCGTCGAGAAACCGATCCTTCGGATGTCCTCTTTCGCTTCATGACGAGACCTCCCTGGTTCAGCTGGAGTTTATCATTGACGGCTCCCCATCCTGAGATTGAGCCTGTCCTTCTTCAAATCGACGAATGGCCGGCCCGCAACGTGGCATTGGTCTCACCCATGGGACAGACGCAACTGGGATGCGCGAGAATCCAGCTCGATGTACCCTTGCACAATGGTTCGAAAGAATACTCCTCGAACGGTGTACTCAACCGATTCGGGCCGGGTCTGCCCGTCCTGTGGCTGGCCCGCGAAGCAGTGTCGCTGCTCCTCCACCTTCGATGAGGCGGTGCCCGACCGGATCACCGCCCGCCTCAGGATCGAAAAGGCCGGCCGGAGGGGGAAGACCGTTACCGTGGTGGAGAGCCTGCCCCGCAATGCGGAGTTCCTCAAGGACCTGGCAAAGGAGCTCAAGCGTACCTGCGGCACAGGAGGCACCGTTGTGGAGAACCGCGTTGAACTTCAGGGCGACCACCGTGAAAAACTCCGCGAGTTCCTCCAGACAAAAAAATGGACGGTCAAGGGCTGACCGCAGGACTCAAGGCTCGTCTGGGACCCTCTGACCGCCCGGCCATGCCACAATGATTCGACAACTCGTAATTGGAGTATTCCGAACTCAAGGAGATCGTAGGAGATGAAAACTCTGCTCATGATCTTGGTCGTCGTCGTCGTTGCGCTGGTCGCATTCAACTACCTCACAACCGGGGAGCTCAAGCTCCTACCCGGTGACTCCATGAGTGAGGCCGGCCACGAAGTGAACAGCCTCCGCGGCGAGTTCAGAAACGCGGCTCGCGAATACCGACAGGCGGGTAAGGCGCTGGCCGTGAGCGGCATGGACATGTCGGATGCTGCCGCAGCGGCCCTCGCCGAGGTGGACCGCATCGAAACGGAAGTCCAGAAGATCGCGAGAACCTCCACCGAGCCCGAGGTCAAGGCCGACGCCAACAAGCTGCTCAAGGAGATCGCACAGTACAAGATGGACGTTGGGAGCTGAACCTCCCCCAACCCGCCCTATTTTCCTGATTTAATTCGAATTTCGAATTCCGAATTTCGAATGACCTTGCCCGGCTCCGGCTTTCAAATTTCTGGTTCGATTCCGGTTTCGAGTTTCCTCCCCGACCCGCCCGGGAATCCACAGATCACACAGATCAACACAGATTTTCTGGGGCCCCGCCCGCCCGAACAGCACGGGGCTGAGCAACCTCTGGCGCCAGACACCGCAGCAGATCTATCGATCTCATACTCTGATGCGATGTCGCCAGTGCCTTGAAAAGGCCCTGCGCGTTTTGATCGATTCGCCAAATCCGTGAATCGCCGGCGAAAGGGGAAGATCGATACGCTATATCATGTTGCATCATACGGGCATCGTTAGGAGGAGCACATGGCACTGGCGCAGGGAGACAGCCTCGGTCCGTATGAAATCATCGGACGCCATCGGCGCCGGCGGCATGGGCGAGGTCTATCGCGCCCGCGACACGCGTCTCGACCGAACCGTCGCCATCAAGGTTCTGCCGGAGCACCTCGCCGGCAGCCCGGAACTTCGGCAACGGTTCGAACGGGAAGCCAAGGCCGTGTCGAGCCTCTCGCACCCCAACGTCTGCGCCCTGTATCGACCTGGGACACGACGACGGCATCGACTACCTGGTCATGGAGTTCATCGAGGGCGAGACGCTTGGCGGAACGGCTGGCCAAGGGGCCGATTCCCGATGGATGATCGTGCTGCCGCTGGCGATCCAGATCGCCGACGCGCTCGAAACCGCGCACCGGGCGGGAATCGTCCACCGTGACCTGAAACCCGGCAACATCATGCTCACCCGTGATGGGGCCAAACTCCTGGACTTCGGCCTCGCCAAATCCGAAACCCTCTCGGCGGCGACGCCGACCTCACGGTCTCCCCCACCGTGAGCCAGCCGCTCACCGCGGCAGGCACCATCATGGGCACCTACCAGTACATGGCTCCGGAGCAGCTCGAAGGCAAGGAGGTGGATGCCCGGACCGACATCTTCTCGTTCGGCGCGGTGCTGTATGAGATGGCCACCGGTCAACGGGCCTTCCAGGGTGAGTCCCAGGCGAGCCTGATCGGCTCGATCATGCACGCCCAACCCCAGCCGGCGTCCACCGTCCAACCCATGATTCCCCCGGCCCTCGACCGGATCATCCAGACGAGCCTGGCCAAGAACCCGGACGACCGACTTCAGACCGCCCACGACGTCAAGCTCCAACTGCAGTGGATCGCCGAGGGCGGCTCGGTGGTTGGTCTGCCCGCACCGGTGGCGGCACGCCGCAAGAGCCGGGAGCGTCTCGCCTGGGCGGCATTCGCCGCGGCCGCGCTGGTGGCGGCACTGTTTGCCGTGGCGTGGTTCATGCGGGCTCCAACACCCTCGGTCCAAACCCGGTTCGAGGTTGCGATTCCCGATGACCTGAGCTTTGTGGGGCGTCCGCGAATATCGCCGGACGGCAGAATGATCGCATTTTGGGCCACAAACCCGGCCGGAGCATCGAGGATTTGGATACGCCACATGGACAACCTCGAGGCCACCGTTGTGTCCGGCGCCGAGACCACCTCCGACACGAGGCCCATATGGTCACCCGACAGCCGGTATATCGCCTATTTTTCCGAAGGCAAGCTCAGGAAGATCTCTGTGGACGGGGGACCGGCCCAGACCATATGCGACGCCAACGGCGCCGACGGCACGTGGAGCACGGATGGAGAAATTCTATTCGACGGTGCGACCAGCGATCCCATCCGACGCGTGTCGGCTGGTGGTGGGGTGCCC
The DNA here is from genome assembly GCA_963797055.1 of uncultured Holophagae bacterium. GTDB lineage: Bacteria > Acidobacteriota > Thermoanaerobaculia > Thermoanaerobaculales > Sulfomarinibacteraceae > FEB-10. The sequence goes on along the minus strand of CAWCOD010000006.1, from coordinate 323,191 downwards.
GAGGACGTGGTGCTGCCGAACTCCGAGCTCGGCCATGCATCGGTAGCCTGGCCGGAATGGCTGCCGGACGGACGTCATTTCCTGTATCTCGCCGGGAACCTGGACGGCGAAAGTTTCCTCATGGCCGCTGAAATCGGATCGACCGAGGCCAAACAACTCATGCCCGTGAGTTCACGGGTCCAGTATGTGGAACCGGGATTTCTGCTCTACATCAGGGACGATACCCTGGTGGCTCATCCCTTCGATGCATCGTCCCTCGAGCCGACCGGCGATCCACGCCCGATCGCCGACCACGTGGGGGCGGCGAGTACCGGGCATGCGCCCTTTACCGCATCCCAAAACGGAACCCTCGTATTCAACAGCGCAGGAGGAAGCGTTCACCAGTTGATGTGGCGAGACCGTGCCGGCAACGAACTTGGCGCGATCGGTGACCCGGCCGCCTATGCCACGTTTGACATCGGTCCGGATCCCAATCGAATCGTATTCGATGTTTTTGACGATCAAACCGAAAATCGAGATCTCTGGGTGCACGATCTCGAGCGGGGGGTTTCCTCCAGATTCACATTCCACGACGGTTCGGATCGATCGCCCTTGTGGTCACCGGATGGTTCGCGAATCGCGTTCAGCTCGCCCCGCGGCACATCGAGAGACATCTTCATCAAGAACGCCTCGGGCGCCGGTCAAGCCGAGGTGCTGCTCGAGGACGTCAACTCTCTCCACCCAAGTGATTGGACGAGTGACGGGATGTACATGGTGTACATGGCCCAGGCGCCGGAAACCGGTTGGGACATCTGGGCATTTGCGCCTGATGGCTCTGTTGATCCGTTTCCAGTCGTGGTTTCACCCTTCATCGACGTCCGGCCGGTGTTCTCTCCGGACGGACGATGGCTCGCCTACCAGTCGGACGAATCCGGACGACCCGAAATCTACGTCCAGCGATTTCCTGAGGCGGAGGGCAAGTGGCAGGTTTCCACCGCAGGAGGAACCGAGCCCATGTGGAGCCCGGATGGCCGAGAGATCTTCTACCTCGACTCCGGTCAAAATCTCGTTTCGGTTCAGGTGGAGATCGGTGAGTCGTTCAACGCCGGCCTCCCGGACACGCTGTTCGAAGCCCGTCTCGTCCCTCTCATTCAAAGAAACAGATATGTGGTCTCGAGCGACGGTCAGAGGTTTTTGATGCTGACACCATTGGACAGCCAATCCAATCCGCCCATGACCGTGGTCCAGAACTGGCCCGTGTCGCTCGAACAGTAGTCCCTCGTTCGACGATCAGTCGCTGCTCTTGCGGGTCTTCGGTCGCCGGTTCGCCACCAACTCCCGCTTCCGCACCCGAATGGCGCTGGGCGTCACCTCGGCGAGTTCGTCGCCATCGATCCACTCCAACGCCCGGTCAAGGGTCATCTCGCGAGGAGGGGCCAGTCTGAGGGCCTCGTCCGCCCCGGAGGATCGCATGTTGGTGAGCTTCTTCTCGCGGGTGACATTGACGTCGAGGTCGTTGTCGCGGGCGTTTTCGCCCACGATCATGCCCGCGTAGACCTCCACCCCGGGGTTGAGAAACAGGGTCCCTCGCGGCTCGAGGTGATAGAGGGCGTAGGTCGTGGTCTTTCCCGAGCGGTCCGACACCAGGGCGCCGGTGGAGCGGCCGGGGATCTCACCCTGCCACGGCTCCCAACCGTCAAAGAGATGGTTGAGGATCCCGGTGCCGCGGGTATCGGTGAGAAACTCCGAACGAAAACCGATCAGGCCCCGGGACGGGATGCGGAACGCCAGCCGCACCCGCCCATGACCTGGATTGTGCATCTCCACCATCTTGCCCTTGCGGCCGCCGAGCTTTTGCGTGACAACACCCACGTACTCGTCGGGACAGTCCACCTGGACGATCTCCATGGGTTCGTGGAGCCGGCCGTCGATCTCGCGGGTGACCACCTCCGGTTTGGACACCGAAAGTTCATAGCCCTCTCGGCGCATGGTCTCGATCAGGATGGCGAGCTGGAGCTCCCCCCGACCCATGACCTTGAAGGCGTCGTTGGCCTCGATCTCCAGGCGGATGGACACGTTGTGGAGGGCCTCCTTCTCGAGCCGCGCCCTGATCTGGCGGGCGGTCACGTATTGGCCCTCACGGCCACCGAAATCGGAAGTGTTGGCGGAGAAGACCATGGCCATGGTGGGCTCGTCCACGGCAATCCTCTTCAGCGGAATGGGATTATCCGGGTCCACCAGCGAATCGCCGATAGTGACTTCATCGAGACCGGCCAGTGCCACGATGTCACCGGCAACCGCCTCGTTCGACCTCCACCCGATCCAGTCCTTCGTGGGAGTAGACAACCCCCACCTTGGCCTCACCCAGTCCGTCAGCACGCGCAATGCCCACCGTGGTCTTCGCCTTCAAGGTACCGTTTACGATCCGGCCCACTGCCAACCGTCCCAGATAGTCCGAGTAGTCCAGATTGGTCACCAGCAGCTGCAGGGGCGCCGCCGGGTTTCCCTCGGGAGCCGGCAGGGTGCTCAGGATCTCGTCGAGCAGGGGCATGAGGTCCGAAAACTCGCCCTCGAGACCCTGACGGCATAGACCCTTGCGAGCGTCGGTGCAGAAGACCGGGAAATCCAGCTGCTCCTCGGACGCGTCGAGGTCGATGAACAGGTCGTAGACCTCGTCCAAGACCTCGCCGGGACGGGCGTCGGACCGGTCGATCTTGTTGATCACCACGATGGGTGGGAGGCCCAGCTCGAGCGCCTTGGACAGCACGAAACCGGGTCTGAGGCAGCGGCCCTTCGGCCGCGTCCACCAAGAGCAACACTCCGTCCACCATCTGCAGCGTGCGCTCCACCTCGCCGCCGAAGTCGGCATGCCCGGGCGTGTCGACGATGTTGATCTTGACGCCCTTGTACCGCACCGACATGTTCTTGGCCAGAATGGTGATGCCGCGCTCACGTTCCAGATCGCCCGAGTCCATGACCCGTCTCCGCGACCCGTTGGTTGTCGCGGAATACTCCCGCTCTGCCACAGCATGGCGTCCACCATCGTGGTCTTGCCGTGGTCCACGTGGGCGATGATGGCGAGGTTTCTGAACTCGGTTGGGGGCACTGGGTACTCCTTGTCCACCCCGGGGGGCGCGCCGTTGTAGCACCCTTGGGGGACCGGGTCAATCTTCGGTTCGCAACGAAGAGGCCGCAAACCCGGCCCGGGGCTGTTGGCGCCTGGGTGACTGGAGGTTTGCGAACTTCCTACCGACTCGCCACCGACCACCGCGAGATGCTGCCGTTCTCGAACCCATCCACAAAGAGCACGGCCGGCCCGTGGGCCAGGAAAATGTCCCAGGTCTGGTTGGCGTCGCCCCCGCCAAATTCGAAGCGGCGGACTCGAAGACCATGAACCTGTCATCTGCACTGATCGACGGATATGTGCTCGTGTCGTTTCCCTGTTCCCCGGCACCGTTGATCGAGACGAGGTTCGTCATTCCGGTCTGCTGGTCGTGGACAAAGACATCCCCAAATCCGTTGACGTCGCCGTCAACCAGGTTTGCGGCATCAGACAGGAAGCTCACATACCGACCGCTGGTGCTGATCGTCGGGCGCCAGCTGCCTCCGTCGAATCGCCTGATCGCCAGCCGAGGAAATGTTGACCCTGGTGGTGACGCCCCCAACCATGTCTCGTACGAAGATATCGTCTTGGCCGTTGGTGTCGTCATCCACCAAATCGGTGGCTCGGGACCACCACGCAACATACCTCCCGTCAGCGCTGATGGCACTCCGGCCGTTGCGGCCGTCGGAATCTTCACCATTGACGTCGACGCTCACCCTGACGGTCTGACCCAGAACCAGATCACGGACAAACAACTCCTGCTCCTGGTAGACATCCCCCGCCACGAGGTTGCTCGCGCCCGAGGTGAAGACCACGTAACGACCGTCGGCGCTGATCTCCGCAACCCAACTATTGGCGTCTGCCGGTGTCCCGTCGTGGCCCACACTGGCATAAATCGTCTGGCCGAGGACGAGATCCCGCACATAGATATCGACGGCGACGGTGGTTCCACCGGGTATCAGATTCGTCGCGGAGGAACTGAAAGCCACCAACGTCCCATCAGCACTCAGGGAGGGCCGGGTGGAATTGCTGTCAGGTTCCTGACCACCGGTGCCGACGCTCGCTCGAGTGGTTTGGCCGAGCTCCATGTCGCGGACGAAGATGTCTATGAAACCATTGTCATCGCCTGCCACGATGTTCCACGCGTCCGACTGGAAGGCCACGAACCGGCCGTCTTCGCTCAACGATGGATTCTCACTGCTTCCCAGCGCATCCCCCCCGTTCGATGACACGCTCACCCGAACCGTGGTCCCGGTCAGTCGATCTCTGCGGAAGACATCGAACGCGCCGTTGTTGTCGTCAGGAACCAAGTTGTCGGCGAGCGATTTGAACACCACGTAACGACCGTCGGCGCTGATCGCTCGTTTGGGAGATTCGAGGTGGCTCTCGCCGTTCCCCTCGACACCGTCGCTGCTGACGCTCACACGTTCGATGACCTGGGTCATTCCTGTTGCCGCGCACATGACCGCGGCGATCACCAAGATCGTCTTCAACCGATAATGCATGGGAGACTCCCTTTCGCGGTGACGCATTCAACCCCTGTCACGAAGGGACGATCCTCCGTCGGGTGTTTCGGAAAACTGTCGAACGTCATTGACATCAATATGTGTCCCCGATAAACAGGCGTCAACCGGAGTCCTTCGGATCTCCTGATCCCCCTCATGTTGAAGTTGGTTCCGCGACGTCGTTCTCGAAAAAGTGAGGCTCCGCTGGCTTTTTTGGGAAGATTGATACGCTTTATCATGTTGCAACGCGCGAGTTCATTCAGGAGGGGTACATGGCGCTGACACAGGGTGACGTCCTCGGTCCGTACGAAATCATCGAAGCGGTTGGCGCAGGGGGTATGGGTGAAGTCTTCCGCGCCCGGGACACCCGCCTCGACCGCACCGTCGCCCTCAAGGTCCTGCCCGACCACCTTTCCGGCAACCCCGAGCTTCGCCAGCGTCTCGACCGAGAAGCCAGGGCGGTATCAAGCCTCTCCCATCCCAACGTCTGCGCCCTGTACGACATCGGGCACGAGGACGGGATCGACTACCTCGTCATGGAGTTTCTCGAGGGAGAGACCCTGGCCGAGCGTTTGACGCGAGGCCCCATGGCCACAGACGAATTGCTTCGAGTCGGCATTCAAGTCTCTGACGGCCTGGAGAAGGCCCATCGCGCAGGCATCACCCACCGCGACCTCAAACCCGGCAACATCATGCTCACCCGCGAAGGCGCCAAGCTGCTCGACTTCGGTCTCGCAAAGTCCGACCCGTCCGAATCATCGGATGCGAACCTGACGGTTTCGCCCACCGTGAGCCAGCCACTCACCACGGCGGGCACCGTCCTCGGCACCTACCAGTACATGGCCCCGGAGCAGCTCGAGGGCGGCGCGGTGGACGCTCGCACGGACATATTTTCTCTCGGCGCCGTGCTCTACGAAATGGCCACGGGAAAACGAGCTTTCGAGGGGGGATCCCAGGCAACGCTGATCGGTGCCATCCTGCACCAGCAACCCCAACCGGCTTCAGCGATCCAACCCATGATCCCGCCGGCCCTGGACCGGGTCATCCAGACCTGTCTTGCGAAGGACCCTGACGATCGTCTCCAGACCGCCCACGACGTCAAGCTTCAGCTGCAGTGGATTGCCGAGGGCGGATCGGTGGCGGGCGTACCGGCGCCGGTGGCGGCCCGTCGCAAGAGCCGGGAACGACTGGCATGGGCCGCGTTCGGTGTCGCGGCTCTCATTGCCGCTCTCGCAACCGCAGGATTCGTGCTCCGTGCGCCCGAGACACCACGCCAGGTTCGTTTCCTGATCGACCCACCATCGAACCTCCCGTTTATCGGGTCGCCTCGCGTGTCTCCTGACGGCACCCGCATCGCCTTTCGGGCCACCGACGATATGGGTCAGACGGGCATTTGGGTGAGGGCCCTCGACAGTCTCGAACCGGTGCTGCTGAGCCGAGTCGAAGGCAATCAGGAGTTTCGTCCAATCTGGTCACCTGACAGCAATCACATCGCCTTCTTCTCCGGGGGCAAGCTGCGGAAGATCTCAGCCGACGGCGGTCCGCCTCAAACGATCTGCGACGCCCCCACCGGCGCCGACGGTTCCTGGAGCACCTCGGACGAGATCTTCTTCGACGGTGCCGGGGGCGACCCGATCCTCCGCGTTGCTGCCGGCGGGGGCATACCGAAGCCCGTGATCGAGACCGACACCGACAGTGGCGTCAACTTCGTCGCCTGGCCCGAGGTTCTGCCGAACGGCCGCGACTACCTCTTCACGATCGACAACAGTGACGGGGAGAGGAACCTGGCCATGAGTTCGGTGGACAGCGAGAACATCACCGTGCTGACACCCACCCAGTCCCGCGCCCAGTACCTGTCTTCCGGGCACATCCTCTACGTCTGGGAGGAAACCCTGGTGGTCCAACCCTTCGACGCCGGCTCCGGGACAATCACCGGCGAACCGAAGCCTCTCGCCGATCAGATCGGCGCCAACGCCACAGGCCTCGCCCACTTCTCGGCGTCGGAAGACGGTGTGCTGGTGTATCGCGCCGAAGGCGTCGGCGCCCGTAAGCTCCTGTGGCGGGACCGCTCCGGGCATGAAATTGAAACCCTCGGACCTCCCGCCGAATATGCCAGTTTCGACCTGTCGCCCACAGGTGACAGGGTCCTCGTGGAGGCCAGGGACGAAAACACCAGTGGACGCGAGCTCTGGATCCACGAACTGGAACGGGGAGTGACCTCACGGTTCACCTTCACACCGGGCGATGACGCAAACTCGGTGTGGTCCCCCGACGGACAGCGGGTTGCCTTCATGTCGGATCGCGACGGCAGCCCGAACATCTTCATCAAGGATGCCTCCGGCGCGGGCGATGCCGAACTCCTGCTGGCCGACGACAAGGTGCTCATGCCCTGTGACTGGACCCGCGACGGCGGCCATCTGGCCTTCATGAAGCTCGATGGCGACAACGGCTGGGACATCTGGGCATTGCCGTTGGACAGCCCGGCCGAAGCTTTCCCTGTAGTGCAATCGAAGTTCTTCGACGCCCGACCGTCATTCTCGCCCGACGGCAACTGGGTGGCCTACGAGTCCGACGAATCCGGCCGGTCCGAGATCTACGTCAGGCCGTTTCCCGGTCCCGGCGGCAAGTGGCAGGTCTCGCCCAGCGGCGGCGAGGAACCTCATTGGAGCGCCGACGGTGCCGAGATCTTCTACCTCGATGTGGCCCAGAACGTCGTGGCCGTTCCGGTGGTGACGACGGCGAACTTCAAGGCCGGCGTTCCGGAGGTCCTTTTCGAGGCACGGTTCTTCCCAACGCTCCAGAGAAACCGATTCATCGTAACGTCGGACGGCCAGCGCTTCCTGACGCTCTCACCCATGGCGAGCCAGTCCAACCCGCCGACCACCGTGGTACTGAATTGGGACAGGGATTAGGAGCCGACGCGGACCATCCAGAGGTGTTTTGTTTTATCGTTGTGGCGCGAAATTCCAAGACCCAGGCGATGAAGACCGAACACGCGAGTTCCCCCAGGCTCTCAACTCGCACAACTGTTGTGGTAACATTTCGCGATTGTAAACCTCGCGACAAACACCCTTCTCCCGCAGTGACGACTGCTGGCATACAGTGGAGCACGACATATGAACGGCACCCGTAGGGCACCCGTCAGCCCCATGATTCGAATCCTGCTCACCGTGATGGCGATGATTGTCGCGTCCCAGACGATGCTGACACCGCGAGCCTTCGGCCACGACGTTTTCATGATGAACAGCAACCACACCGATTACAACTGGAATGCGACCGCGGCGGAGTACGAAGCCACCATGCTCGCGGACCTCGACTACTATCTCGACCAGATCGACGCGACCTCCGGCAATCCATCCCATGAACAGGCGCGTTACGTCCCCGACTGCTGGTGGTGGTTATACCTCTATCAGCACCACCGATCATCCGATCAGTTCGCGCGGCTCATCGATGCCATTCGCTCGGGTCACATCACGATCCCGTTGAACCCGTTCGTGACGCTCTATGGCGCACTCCCCACCGAAGCGGCCATCCGGGCCGGATACTACCCCGGGAGAATCGCGCGTGAGTACGACATCGAATTCCTGCTGGCCGAGAACAGAGAAAACCACACCAGCCCGTGGGGATTGGCCAGCATTTGGGCCGGAAGCCAGGTTCGCTACACCTGGAAAGGAGTCTGCGGGTGCGTCCAGTCGGCCCCCGGCCGCCTATGACGACGAGCTCTTCTGGTGGCAGGGCCCCGACGGAAAAACGCTCCTCTTCAAATGGTACAACCTGATCGGGAACAACACCGACTGGGGCGGATACTCCGAGGCCCGGGACAATCTGGGGTCTGTGGGGCGCATCAACGCTCAACATCGACCGAACCCAGGATCGGATGCCGGGGTCCCGTTCACCGGGCTGTTTGGGGCAGGCTGGGACGATGTCTAGTTGGCATCGATCCATCGCGGTTGTGGACACCGCGACCGCATTCAACGCCAGCGGGACCTCGGACAGAGTGGTTGTGTCCAACGGCGTCGATTTTTTCCAAGCGGTTGAGGCCAGCCAGGTTGCCGGCGAATTGCGGACCCTTCGAGGTGGCTGGGGCAACGACTGGGATTTGTGGCCGGCTTCGCTGGCCGAGCGCACCTCCCGAACACGCCGGGCCCTCGCCAGAATCCGCACTGCAGAGGCGCTCGCAGCCTGGGTTCATCGCTACGACACCCGATATTGGCCAGCCATCCGGGACACCCTGGAGGAGGGTCTGTTTTCGGCATGGAAGTACTTTGAACATGGATGGGCCGTCACCGGGGGGGACCGACCCTGCAACAGATGCAAGCCGACAAAGAGAGCTGGACCCAGGACGTCGAAGATGCGGTCAACGACGCGATTGCCTCGGCCGAACAGGAGCTTGCCTCTTTGTTTGCCACCCCTGACGAACATCGGATTGGCGGTCTTCAACCCCGTCGGGTCCCCGCGGACCGACGTGGCCGAGTTCCACGTCGAAAACGACGGCCCGTACATTGTCCGGGACGTCGCCACGCAATCCGAGGTCCCGAGCCAGATCATCCAACGCGACGGCCACCATTTCCTGCAGTTCCTCGCAAACAACGTACCGTCACTTGGGATATCGCGTTTACAGCTACGACCACGGGACCCCCTCGACGTGGCCCTTTGCGGCGACCGTATCACCGCAGCAACGAAAGATCGAAAACAGCGCCTATCGCGTAGAGGCAGGCGACCGGGGTCAAATTGTCAGCGCCGTCCACAAGGTGTCGGGGCCGGACCGTCAACTGGCTGGATCGCGTGGTCTCAACGACTATGGCGCCGGCACGGTGACATCGGTGACCGCCGAAAACGTCGGTCCGGTGTCGGCCACCCTTCGGATCAACCTGACTGCGCCTCAGCGGATCAACGCGGATCACTCTGTTCAAGGATATCAACCGCGTGGAGATTCGAAACGAGATCCTGCAAAACGAGAGCGGTTTTAGAACCTACAGCTTTCACGCGGGGATTCAGAACTCGAGTTTGTATTTCGAAGAAATCGGAGCCATCGCTCGCCCGGGATGGTCAGCGAGGGCGGCGATTTCCTGCCCGGCACCAGGGCCGATCGGATGACCCTCAATCACTTCGTCGCCTTTGCCGGTTCAGGTCATCATCTCGTCATTTCGAACCAAGACTCCTACGCGATGAAAATCAACGACAGCACGAACAGTGCATTCGACCTCAGCGGAGACGAGATTCACATCGTCGTCATGGAACAGGCGTTGGGAGCGGCTACCTGGAATCAAGGCGGAGATGACTACTTCCTCAATCGCTTCGCGCTCCGATGGCACGGAAGGCCCCTTCGACGCAGCGGCTGCCCTGCGATCATCTCTCGCCCACCAAAATCCTCTGCATGTGGTGGATCTGCCCCTTGATCAAAACGGCCCAATAGGACAACCCACGGGCCGCCTGCTCATCACGGACTCCGGCGACGTCATCGTGACGGCGTTCAAACCCGCCGAAGACCCGGGGCAAGGTTTCGTGGCGAGAGTATGGGAGCTTTCGGGCAGCGATTCGCTGATCAATCTCGACGTCTCCATCTCTGACCGCTCGACGTGCGTGGACGACGTCGCTCATCGAAACCGACCAATCTGAAGTTTCCCTTTCCGGCGGGTTTCTTTCCGATACGGTCGGCGCGAACGAAATCAAGACCTACCGCATCGTTAACCAGATCATATTCTCCGGCGATTTCGATCAGGGCTTCGCCGATGGATGGTCCCACCTGGTTGAATAGAGCCCTTGGCGAGTCAGGGAATCAGAAGTCAGGTTCAGAACCCCGACTCCTCACCCTCCGTACATCGATTTGACTGTCGACTCTTGACAGATCGAAATTTGGTGCTATATTTTTAGCATGATGCTAAATTTATAGCATCTAACCCATCGATGGCCATCGATATCAAAGAGAACGGAGGCGACATGGCGGCAGACCCAGCCCAACTCAGCCGACGAGAACGTCAGATCATGGAGATCATCTACGAGAACGGCAACGCCACAGCGGCCGAGGTGCTCGAACGGATCCCCGATCCCCCGTCCTACTCCGCCGTTCGTGCCATGTTGAGAATTCTCGAAGAAAAGGGACATCTTCGGCACGAGCAGCAGGGGCCGCGCTACGTATTCATGCCCACCGTTCCTCGCGAAGAAGCCCGCGAATCTGCCCTGAAAAGGGTCGTCCGGACCTTCTTCGACGGCTCGGCCGAGGGAGCGATGGCTGCTCTTCTCGACCTCGATGACGAAAACCTCGACGAGGAAGCGCTGGAGCGACTGGCTGATCGAATCCGAGCCGCTCGGAGGGAGGGTCGGTAATGACCGCACTTGTACTCGGCTCTCTCAAAGCCCTGATGCTGTTCGCAGCAGCCGCTGGAATCTCGTTGATTTTCAAGGGGTCTCCTGCTCGGATTCGGGTCGTCGTGTGGTCTACTGCACTGGCGGGCTCGATGCTGATCCCGGTGGTGGCGCCCATACTGCCAGCGGTGGCCATTCCGCTGCCGGTCGGTCTTTCAATCCCGACGTCGGGACCGATCCTCGATGTTGTCGAGGAGCCCGTGCCATCGTCAATCACTTCATCCCGTGGTTTCGGAACGAAGCCTTCGGCATCGCACCCTTACTCCACGATGAAGAGCGGCTCCGCTGTCCAATGGGGCTCCCTTCTCTGGGTTGTCTGGATCGGCGGCGTCGTGATTCTGGTTTCTCGGCTCGCCGTCGGCATGTGGTTCATGCGGCGGACGGTGCGCCTCGCTCGTTCCATAACCGAAAAAAGCTGGCTCGACGATCTCGAGCACCTGCGTCGAAAAGTCCATTGCCGTCGGCCGGTGCGACTCGTCAAGAGTGACGTGTTGGAAATCCCCGCGACAGTGGGGTTTCTTCGCCCGACGATCATCCTGCCTGAAATCGCAGAAACCTGGCCTTCCGAACGACGTGAGGCGGTGTTGCTCCACGAGCTGGTCCATGTGGTTCGCATGGACTGGCCCTGGCGACTCGTAGCACGCGCCGCTCGGGCCATCTATTGGTTCAATCCCATGGTGTGGTGGGCCGTGCTGCGGCTCGATCTCGAGCAGGAACTCGCCTGCGATCAGGAGGTCGTGGCCCTGGGCACCCGACCATCAAGCTACGCCTGTCATTTATTGGGCATCGCGCGAACCGCCGTGCGGCAACCCATTCCCGCAGTCTGCGGTCTGGAGATGGCCCGCAGATCCCACCTGGAGGAACGCATCATGACCATTTTGAAAAACAAGCATCACCGGCGGGTCGGACTCACGATTCTGATCCCCGCCGTCATCTTGGTGGCTGCCATGGTTCCTGCCCTGGCCGCCATGGTCCCGTCCGATCATCAATCCACCGCAACAACACCTGAACTCAAACAGGTATTGACCGAGATCAGAGCCGCCGAAGCTCGTATGGAGCCTCATCTCGCTCGAATCGAGGAAATCGAGATCGAGATCGACGACGAAGCCATGGCCGAAATTGAGGCAAAGATGGAGCCCTACCTCGAGAAGATGGCGCAGATCGAAGTCCAGATGGAGCCCTACCTCGAGGATATGGAGGAAATCGAGAGGGAGATGGAGGATCTCGAGATCTACGTCGAGCCCGGAAAACTCGCGGACATCGAGCGACAGATTCACGAGCAACTCGAGGCGGTCCATCTCCAGATGGAACAGGTGCACGCGGAAATGGAACCCTTCCACCAACAGATGGAGGCGATCCACGAGCAGCTCGAGCCACTCCATGAGCACATGGAGCAGCTTCATTTGAACATGGAGCCGATGCACGAGCAGATGGAGATCATCCACCGGGAAATGGAGCCGTTTCACGAGGAAATGGAGCTATTGGGCCAGCGTCTCGAGGACGCGCTCCGCACCGACGTCGCCGGACGTCTACAGACCCACCTGGGTCCGGTCACAACACCGAACGCGCCGTTCACCGAAGCCGCCGCCCGGATACTCGACGGGGCAGACATTCACGTGGACGACGGTGGGGTAACGGTCAAAACATCGTCGAGGGAGACTCGTCAAATCCTCGAAGATCTTTGCGGCCCCCATCGCGTCGGTGCCCAACAGAACTTTGACAACGCGGTGAACTCGGCCGCCAACGAAATCTCAGATCTGGAGATCCGGACGGACTGACCGCCCTGAGATCTCATCAACACCCCAATCGGCCCCGGCAACGGGGCCGATTCTCTTTCGCATCCAATTGACTCAGAATTCTGAATTCTCAATTTTGAATTTTGAATTCCCGCCCTGTACGTCATTCATAATTGAGAATTCAAAATTGAGAATTCCGGCATCCCGGATGCCTAGCCCATCGCGTGATCGAGAACCTCGATCAGCCGGTCAATCTCCTCCACGGTGTTGTAGTGGACCAGGCTCACTCGAACGACACCGTCCTCAGGATCGAGTCCCAAAGCCTCGCACAATCGGTAGGCGTACATGTGGCCGTGGCGGATCGCGATTTCAGACCGATCCACCGCCTCGGTGATCGCCCTGGAACTCTTGGATGAGTGAACAAGACTGATTGTGCCGACCCGGGAGGCCTCGCCGTGAGCCGGTCCGATGATCCGAACATCCTTTTTCGCCCCGAGATATTCAATCAACTTCCGCTGCGCCGGCAATTCACAGGCCGTCATCACCTCGAAGGCGCGCTCCACGCCCGCCCGGTCGAGCCATTGCGGTTCGGGCTGATCTGCCAAGACGCCCAGATAATCTCGGATTCCGAGGAGACCGGCACAGCCCTCGTGGCTGACCCCTCCGAGTTCGAACTTATACGGCACGTCGTCCTTCTCGACAAAGAAGTGGTTCGGTCCCTCGAGCCCGGCCAGTGCTTCCCGCCGGCCCCACATCGCGGCCATGTGGGGTCCGTAGACCTTGTAGGTGGAAAATGCGTACCAGTCCACATTCCACCGTTCAACGTCCATGGCCCGATGGGGAGCGAACGCAACACCATCCACAACCACCCGCGCGCCGGCGGCGTGCGCAACTCGAGTGATCTTCTCCACATCTACGATCTCGCCCAGCAGATTCGACACGTGCGGGAACGCCACCAGGGCCGTTCGATCGCACAACAAGTGTTCGAGATCGGAGACAGAACAGGAAAAGGTATCGGGGTTCACCTTCCACCATCTCACCTTGACGCCGTGTCGCTCGAGGCCCACCCAGGGGCCCACGTTGGCCTCGTGGCCTGTGTCGGCAACGATGACCTCTCGACCCGGTGCAAGATAACGGGCGTAGCACTCCGCCAGCATGTGAAGCAGTGACGACGTGGACGGACCCAGGAGCACTTCGCCTTCGGACCCGTTGCACAGCAATCTTACGAAGTCTCGGGCGGCCTCCACCGTCTCGGTCGCCCGCTGCGACAGCTCGTACCCGGCCCCGAGCTGCACATAGCTGGACAACATGTAATTTCGGATTCGGTCCACAACAGAGCGGGGCACCTGGGATCCACCGGCGTTCTCCAGGAAGATGGTGTCGCCCTCCAACGCAGAAAACTGTTCCCGGGCAAGGTCCTGGATCTTTTCGTACTCTGCAATCCCCATGATGGACCGCACCCTCCCATTCCTCTGAATACCCCGCCTTGGAGCCTACAAACGCTTCAAAAATCAAAGCATCGCTATTCGTCGATCTGATTTTACGATGAATGCCGCCTCGGCTATTCGGCGGTACTGTTATTTGAACGGCGACGCGCTGCTGTCGCCGGTCACGGGGGTCTGGCTGCCGTCGCTCTTCGGCAAAACCCGAGCCACCGCGAGCACGGTGAGCAACCGGAGGTGGCCAAGGATCGTCCGAACAGTCTTCATCTTCGATCGCCCGAGCAGGCGAACTTCGAGGACCGCCGGACACTCCACGATGGAGCCACCGTTCAGATCGAGTCGGCCGAGCATCTCAGCGACACCGAGGAAGCCCCCTTCCCGGACGTGCAGGTTGACGACCGAATTCTTGCGATACACCCTGAAGCAGCTGGTGTAGGTCGCGAGTCGGTGGCTCAACACCGATCGGTACAGTCTCGACAGCGACTTGGACAGGAAGAGCCGCCAGCCGGGAACGTTTTTCACCTCGCCATCGGCGTGGTAGGGAGAAGCCGTCACCATATCGACGCCTTCGCTCAAGAGGGGGATCATCCGTTCCAGCTGCAGCGGATCGTAGGTGCAGTCGCAGTCGATGGAGCACACGATCTCGGTTTCGGCGGCGCGAATCCCGGTGAGGATCGCGGCCGCGACGCCCTGGTTCGATTCATGCCGGTAGATCGTGCAGTTCGGGCGCGGACCGAAGATCTTCTGGAGCGAGGGGCAGGTGCCGTCGGCGCTGCCGTCATCGACGAAGATGAAACGCATGTCGTAATCGGACCCGAGGGTTTTCTCCACACCCATGAGGGTGTTCTCGAGATAGGGCAGGATGAGTTCCTCGTTGAAGCACGGCACAACCACCGAAACCGGCGTTTGGATCTCGTCGCCGTTTGACAGACAGATCGTATCCCCGGCGTTGCTCGGTTCGGGCCACCTGCCCACCGCCTGCGGATGACCTTCAGTTTCGGGCCCATCCAGCCCCAGACCCAGGTATTCGCCAATGCCAGCAAATCTGTAGTGACTCAGGTAGTGACGGACGATCTCGTCCATTTTGCCGAGATTCCGATATTGGCGGACCCTTTCCCACATTGGCGCGGCCCGGATCCGCGGCTGGTCCGGATCGAGTTCCCATACGTGGAAGTACATGAGGAAGGGAGCGGGGACCGACTCCATCCACGACGCCACTCGTCGGCGCATGAATGCGTGCGGAAACTGGCGGAAGTAATTTCCCCCGGCGATTGGAAGGGACCATCCCCCGATGGTCCAGGACGACAGGGGGAACTCCCAGACCTTGCCGGCTTTAGCTTGGTGTTCGTGCGGCGTGAGTCGCCACGGTTGGGCCGCATACCGGCGAAACAGGGGCCGAACGCTCGAGTCATACCGGACGCCCTCCTCGGCCAGAACATCGAGGGCCCACAGATCCTGTGGCCCGAACCAGCCATACGCAATCCGGTATCCATGAACCTTGCGGTTGGCGGCTCGTTCCAGAGCCTCACGCGAGCGCAGAAGGTCGTCCCGGAACTCCTCGCGCTCGAATTGTCGGATGCTCCGATGGGCATACCCCTTGCTCGCGACCTCGTGACCTCGAGCAACAACCTCACGGATGAGCTCGGGCATCTCCTCGGCGGTCCAGCCCAGGACGAAAAAGGTCGCCTTGGTATTGAATTCATCGAGCAGATCGAGGGTCTTGTGGGTGTTTTCTTCTACCCGCCGCTCGAATCGATACCATCTTTCGTTCTGCACCACGCTCTTGAGTGGCGCCACGTGGAAGTAGTCTTCGAGCACGACCGTCAGCAGGTGCCCGTCCTTTGGGGCAACCACTCCGTCTCCGGGACTCGCAGATTCCTCCATCGGCGAACTCAAATCAGACATCAGGGTCCCTGATGGCCGTCGATCGCTGATCTGTCCGACAAAATACCAATCACAATCTCCATAAATTTAATCCGGGCCGGTCACCGGGCGGCGCGGCCTCGTGAAAAAATGTCCTGCCAAAAAACAGGGCAGAAGAAACACATCAATTCTACCGAAACCAGTTCTGCATTCAAAGGGAGAACGGGAAATGTCATTGATCAAAAATCTCTTCCACAAGCAGTGCCGGCCGGTGAAGGTGCCGTGTTCCCAGGCGTTTCGACTCGATGTCCCCGAAGACCAGCTCAACATCTTCGGGTGTCATTCTGACGACATCCGCCACCTGCCGAGCCGGCACACCATGGTTGAGACCATATAGACAAAGGTCCAGGGTCCCGAGAGGCACCGAGAAGAAAAATTCCTCCTGCGATTGCGGCAAGGAGAACGTGTCGGTTGTGGGGGGTCGCTCGCAGACTTCACTCGGGAGAGCGAACCACTTCGCCAGTTGGTAGACCTGGGTCTTGTAAAGGTGGGCAATGGGTTTCAGGTCGGCGGCTCCATCTCCACCTTTGACAAAGAACCCCTGATCGAACTCCAATCGATTTGGTGTGCCCGCCACGGCATAGTTGAGGCGATCGGCGTGGTGGTACTCGAACATCTTCCGAGCCCGTTGTTTGAAGTTGGTCGCAGCCACGACACCCAGATAGGCGGCGGCAGGGAGCCGGACCCGTGATCGATCGCCATCCGGCGACAACAGTTCGAGGAGGAAGAAGGTGTAGCCTGCGCCCAAGGTGGGGCTGGCGAGAACAAGTTTGGACCTCCACCCCTCCGAGTACTCCGGGACCACCGAACGAATGGCGTCGTCCCGTCTCCCATAACAGTTGGCGGCTTTAAGGACCGGTCCGATATCCTCCACGATTGTCCGGATGCCGAGCCCCTCGGCGACCTCTTGGCCAAGTCGTACGCTGTCACCTTCCGACTCCCTCTCGGGCATGAGCAACCCAAGCACCCTTTCGGCCCCCAGCGCTTTGACGCACAGTGCAGCAACCACGCTGCTGTCCACACCTCCCGACAGACCGACCACCACACCCCGTCGCCTCATGACCTCCAACACCTGGGCCCGGACCGTACGTGCGATCCGGAGCACCTCCTGTTCGGCATCCAATCTGAGAACATCGGCTGAGAATTCGGTCTTCGATCCCATGAAATCGCTCAATTCTCGGCTCGCTTCCGGGCCAGATACGCCACGATCCGGTTCACCGAATCGAGGTTGTCGGGGATGAGCTCCTCGTCGTCCATGGAGATTTCAAACTCCTCCTCGATAAATCCAACCAACTCGAGAACCCCCATGGAGTCCATAATCCCCATCTTCAGGAATTCGCTGTCGTTGGACAGCTCTTCGCCCCCCTGGCCGAAGAGAAAGTTCTCGATGATGAACTTTCGGATCACCTCATGCGACATGGTCACCGTCCCGTGGGGAAATCATGGTTACCCGCGATTCGAATCCCCGAATAAACTGATCAAACACGAGTTGAGCCGACAAAATGCCAACCACCGCCATGTTGTCCCTGACACTCATCGTACGCCCTCGCTTCGCCTTCTCTACCAGAAGAGAGACAGCATTTGGATCGAAGAACCCGGCCTCCCTGAGGTTCTCCCGTGACAAGAGATGTCGTACGTAGTCCTCTCGTGACCTGCCATCAGCAAAAAAACACACCGAGTCGGGGGCACGGTACGGCTGCTTGGTTCGTTGGATCACCGATTCGGGCACGAGATCGCGGGCGGCACGTTTGAGGATGTGCTTTTCAACAAGGACCTTCATCTTCTGGTTCGGATGGAGCCCCGCCGCAAACTCCACAACTCTATGATCCAAAAAGGGATATCTCCCTTCGACGCTGTGTGCCATGGACATCCTGTCGCCCTGCGAAGAGAGAATATAGCCGGGCAAGAGCATCGCCGTCTCGAGGTACTGCGCTGTCGAGAAATCATCGCCGTTGAGGAGACCGGAATCCAGATAGGCCCCGAGATCTTCAATGGGATCGTAGTCCCCCAATTCGGACCTGACATCATCGCTATAAAAGAGTTTCAACCTCTCGGTGAGGCTCCAGCGGGGCAGATGGGAGAAATAGGGGTCGTCGAGATCCTCGCTGGCGACCCGGAAGGTGGCCTTCAAATACTCGGTGGATTGGGACTGGAGGTGTGGCAGATAGGGGTACAAACGCCTCAGGAGTAGCGGTCGGCACTGGGAGTCCGGCACCGCCCCCCAGAACCTCCTGATCTTCGCTTCCTTGAAGATGTCGTATCCGCCAAACATCTCATCGGCCCCCTCTCCGGAGAGCACGACCTTGAAGCCGTCTGAGTGAACCAGGGACGACAGGAGATGCAACGGCGCAGGGGCGGATCGGAGAATGGGCGTCTCGGTAGACCACACCACGTCCGGGAACACGCGACAGATGTCGGACGGCGAACACCTGAGATCATTGTGAACGGCTCGCAAAAACTCAGCTGTTTCACGCTGATAGGACGTTTCGTCGAACTCAGGATCATCAAATGTCACCGAAAATGTCGTCGGGTCTTGGCCTGAGGCCTCCCGGGCCATAGCCGCCACCACGGAGGAATCCAAGCCGCCCGACAAGTACACGCCCACCGGCACATCCGACCGCAACCGGAGGCGGGTCGCGTCGAACAGCAACTCCCTCAGCTGCTCCGCGTTCTCGTCCACCGATGGTCCGTGTTCGCCGTCGGCGAAATCCACCTGCCAGTACCGCCGAATGACCACAGATTTTCCATCGACCACGAGATTGTGGGCCGGCGGGAGTTCGTTCACACCCTCGAAAGCGGTGCGCGGAGGCACCGAACACCAGAACGTCAAGATCTGGTCCAACGCCACGCGGTCAATACGACGATGAATGAGTCCGTGGGCGAAAATCGCCTTGATCTCGGAACCGAAAAGGAAGGCCCCGTCCCCCTGCGCGTAATAGAGCGGCCTGATCCCCAGCCGATCCCTCGACAGAAACAGCCTCCGAGCAGTGCTGTCCCACAGTGCAAAGGCCCACTGACCGTTGAAGTGTTGGACGCAGTCCGTTCCGAACTCTTCGTAGGCGTGAACAATGACCTCGGTGTCGGACCGGGAAGCGAATCGGTGACCGCGCTCGATCAGAGTTTGGCGGAGTTCCACATAATTGAAGATCTCGCCGTTGAACGTCAACCACACGGTGCGGTCCTCGTTACTCATGGGTTGCCGGCCACCCTCGGGGTCGATGATGGCGAGACGGCTGTGGGCCAGTCCGATACGGTCTCGGACACAATAACCGCGGTCGTCAGGTCCCCGGTGGGCCAGAGTACCGATCATCCGCCGCAGTACAGCCGGTTCGACAGACTCGGTTCCTTGGCTCAGAACTCCGGCAATCCCACACATCAATCGGCGCCGTCGTCGCCCGCGCCCTCCGTCTCTGAGTGTCGTTTGAGAGTGGCGAAATCCCAATACTGACTAATGGTTCCGCAGTCCCAATACTGCCCTTCCGCGAGCACATATCCGACTCTGAGGCCAGCGTCAATTGCCGGCTGCAGTGCGTATCCTGCGTGGGGATCTTCCTTCTTGATATAGTCCCAAAAAGGTGCCTTCCACGCAATGATTCCCCAACTCCATTCAAAAGGACAATCCGGGTCCTTGTCGACGACGTTCACCACATGCCTGCCGTCGACCTGGCATTGACCGAGCTGGCCCCGCTGTTCCGGTCGAATCGGCCACAGGCCCACCACTACATCGAAATCACCGTTGGTTCGAAGATGGTCGACGATTCGTTGACCGATAAAAAAATCATCAAAATAGGTATCCGGCATGCCAAGTAGGTAGATCCCCAATCGGGAATCCCTCATTCTCAGCAGGGTGTCATTCATGCTGATGGTCTCGGCGACCCTGTACTCCTTCGTCTCGGCAAACCGCGCAACAAGTTGAATGTTCTCGGGAGACGAGCCGATGATGATCGGCTCGGCCTCGGCTGCGTGCATCCAGTTGATGGTTCGGCCCAGCAGGTGCTCATCTCCGGGCACCGGCAAAAGAAATTTCGGCAGACCATGGATCCGCGTCGACTTGCCTGCGGCGGGGATCAGGCCGATGACGGAGTCGTTTTTTTCGATCACCAGATCATCTCTTTTCTGACAAAATTTGTGATATGAAATGTGAGATGAATCTGAGAGAAAAAATTCGTATTCCATCTCGATTTACCGTGTGTTCTTGCGCCGTAATGAACCGGAAATCTCACAAGATGAAGTTTAGATTTCTTTATCAACCATGTAACAAAAACCTCGAGTTCATACCCCGCTGGGAGCTCGCGACCGTCCATCAAACTCCTTGGGACGATGGTCGGGGGGGCCCCGGTGTCCCACAGGATCTTGCGGGTCATCAATGACCAAAGCGTCGAGACCGCCGCCGTGGCCGTTCTGTCGTACAGCGGGCGCCCGGTGCGGAGAGCCTTGGCCGCGACCTTTGGAAATCGAACGTTTTCAAGGAGGAGATCGAACCCGTCGACGCAACTCTGTGGATGAACCTTGAGGTTTCCCGGAATCCATGCCACGAAGTCGGTGGTGGCCTCCTGAATTCCTCGGGCGATGCCGCCGCCAAAGCCACGGTTTTGCTGGACCTGAACCACTCGAAAATTTTCGAGGCCCGCGAGCTGGGTCTGAAGGAGGTCGTAGGATCCGTCCGATGACCCGTTCTCCACGATCACGAAGTCGATTCGATTCTGTTGACCCACCTCCCGACACGTCGTGATGAGTGTCGGGATCGACCGTTCCTCGTTATAGACCGGAATGACGATCGTCAGTTTGGATGATCCTTGCGACGGCATAACTCCCAACCTCTTTGCGGTTCCAATTCCGTGAGATCGTTCTAGCATAATACAATCGACTTCGCAGTTCCAACAGATGGCGAGTTGGTTTCGAATGGGGACAGCCGGCCTCTGGCCTGATTGGTGGACTCTCCCCGCGTCCTTTCCACCCGGGACATCAGACCGCCGCTCAGCCAGCGAGAGGTGCGACACCGGACTGTACAAAATCGAGACGATTGCCGCAGGAAATACCGGCGCGATATCCCTTTCATATGGCAGAAACTGCCTTGACAATAGACTATTGGTCGATAAAATTGGACAGTTCGTGTCATTTAAGGAGCGACTCTACGGTGTGGCCAAACCGCACGGGATCCCGTATACGAAGCTGACGGACGGCCCGGGCGGCAGGACGAAATCGAGGAAACGCGACGTTGAGATGTGCCAGCCTTCAAAGAAGCGGTCGACGTAACCGGCAAGTCGGGCCGGTTGACGTCGTCTCAGCCCGTATGGGAACCACCAACGGGGGTTTCCGGCCGTGAAGATCGTGACCGTTTTCGGAACACGGCCCGAGATCATTAAGTTGGCTCCGGTTATCCAGGAATTCGAACGGTTTCCGGGTTCTTTCCAGACCACCAATATTGCGTCCTCGCAGCACACCAGCCTGCTCCATCCGTTTGCAGAAAAATTCGGCATCCGCATCGATCACGATCTCGACGTCATGAGACCCAATCAATCACCTCACGAAGTCGGCGCGAAAGTGCTTGGATCACTCCATCCACTCCTGGACAAAGTAAATCCCGATATCGTGATGGTTCAAGGGGATACCACAACAACTCTGGCCGGGGCGCTCGCCGGTTTCTACAGCGGCGTGCCGGTGGCCCATGTCGAAGCCGGGCTGCGGACCGGAAATCCCCTCAGCCCATTTCCAGAAGAAATGAACCGACGGCTTGTCACTCAACTCGCGACGCTTCATTTCGCCGCCACCGAACACAATCGAAATACCCTCCTGCACGAGGGAATTCAGGCCGACGCCATTTTTGTCACCGGAAATCCCGTAGTCGACGCTTTGCGTCTCATCATCGACTACACCGGGACGGGACAGTCCTCTGGAGAAGATCCTCCAAGAAACCCAAGGCACGCGTCGCATTGTACTCACAACTCATCGCCGTGAGAGCCTGGGGGACACCATGCGTCGCAACCTCGAGGTATTGAGTCAATTCGTTGCCCGCCATGAGGACGTCAGCTTGATCTTCCCGGTGCACCCCAATCCATCCGTCCGCGACTCGGCACATCGAGTTCTGACAGATCACGAGAGAGTGCATCTCATCGATCCGCTCGAATACGAGCAATTCGTGCGGCTCATGTCGGACAGCTGGCTGATCGTCTCGGACTCGGGTGGTGTTCAGGAGGAGGCCCCCACCCTCGGGAGACCCGTTCTGATCCTGCGGGAGAACACCGAGCGACCGGAAGCCATAGACGCCGGTGTTGCGCGACTCGTGGGCGGAGACCCCGACATGCTGGCCAGAATGCTCGAAGAGATCGATGCCGACTCCTCGTGGATCGATTCCGTGAAACAGACTGAGAACCCATTTGGGGACGGCCGCAGCGCGCAGAGGATCGTTTCCGCTGTGGCGAGTTTTTTGGGCGTGGATTCGCCCAACTTAATATTGATGGCGGCCCATCCGAACTAAGGGTGGCGCCCCAATCCAAAAGGAGATGACAGTTATGTCCGAATTCCCGACGAAGATCGAAAAACTGCAGCTTCCATCCGACCAGGACGCGTCCGGCAGGACACTGGGTCAGGAGGAGCTGGACCTGCTCGCCGAGGTGATCGGATCCGGAAAGCTCTTCAGCCCAAAGGGCCAATTCGTCAAGGAACTCGAAGCCCAGTTCGCGAATCTCATGGGGGTCGAACACGCGTACGCCTGCACCTCTGGCTCCGCTGCCATTCACACCGCCATCGCAGCGATCAATCCAGAGCCGGGCGACGAGATCATCACCACCCCGATCACCGACATGGGGGCTCTATCGCCCATCCCCTACGAGGGCGCCATCCCGGTCTTTGCCGATGTGGATCCGGTGACCTGCAACGTCACTGCGGAGACGATCGAGGCCCGCCTGAGTGATCGAACGAAGGCCATCATCGCCACCCACCTCTTCGGTTCGCCGTGCGATATGACCTCGATTATGGATCTGGCCAACGCGCGCAACATCCCTGTCATCGAGGACTGTGCGCAGGCGTACCTGGCAGAACATCGAGGCCAGAAGGTCGGGACCTTCGGCGCGGTTGGGTGCTTCAGCCTGCAACAGGGCAAGCACATCACCACGGGCGAGGGTGGATTGGTCATAGCCAACGATCCCGACATCGCTCGGAGGATGTTCCTCTACATCAACAAAGCGTGGGGATACGGGGACGAAAATCCGGATCATTACTTCCTTGCTCTGAACTACCGGATGAACGAAATCACCGGAGCCGTCGCGCTTGCCCAGCTGGCCAAACTTCCGGGTGTCGTGGAACGCCGGGTACGTACCGCGACCATGCTCACCGAGAAACTCAACAACATCGCCGGAATTACCACGCCACCGGTGGCGGACACCGACGTTCACACCTACTGGAAATACTGCCTGAATGTGGATCCCACGGTCGTTGCAGGAGGATCGCCCGCATTGGGATCAGAGCTGAAGGAGTTCGGCATCGCTTCGGCGCCGAGATATATCCAGAGCCCGTCGTTCCATTGCCAGGTCATTCGCGACCAGAAGACGTTCGGCGAAAGTCGCTGGCCTTTCACCCTGGCCCGCCCGGAGGCGGTGAACTACGATCCTGCGAATTTCCCAGGTTCGTACAAGGGACTCGATGAGATTCTGGTTCTTCCGTGGAACGAGAAGTACACCGACGAACACGTGCAGTACATCGCGAACGCGGTCCACGAATCGGTGCAACGGCTGGCGGGGTGAACATGATGAGCACGAATACGGTGAAGTTCGGTATCGTTGGAGCTGGAGCCATATCCCAGGGCTACGGACAAGCATTTCAGTGCTGTGATGGAGCCGAGGTCGTCGGCGTCGCGGACACCCGCGGCGACGCCGCACGGTCTCTCGCCGAGGTTCTCGGCTGTCGTTCGTATGATACTCATGGGGCAATGGCGGCGGATGAGGAAATGGACGCAGTACTGGTGTGCACGCCTCCCGCGAGCCATCCCGACATTTGTGTCGATCTGATCGATCGCGGGATTCACGTCCTGTGTGAGAAGCCCTTCGCCATCAGTTCGAGCGAGGCCAAACGAGTACTCGAGGCCGGCCGAGACAAGGGTGTCGTGGTGACGATGGCGTCAAAATTCCGCTATGCGGACGATGTCATCAAGGCCAAGCAGATCGTGGACTCCGGTGTTCTGGGGGACATCCTGCTCTTCGAAAACGCTTTCACAGCAAGGGTCGACATGTCCGAACGGTGGAACTCAAACCCAGCGATCTCTGGTGGCGGGGTCCTCATCGACAACGGCACCCATTCGGTGGATATCGCGCGCTATTTCCTTGGGCCCCTTTCTGAGGTCCACGTCATGGAAGGCAAGAGAAGCAAGGACCTGGGTGTGGAGGACACGGTTCAGATCTTCGTACGGTCTGAAAATGGAGTCATCGGCAATATCGACCTGTCGTGGACCATCAACAAGGAGCTCGACCGCTATATCAGCATCTACGGATCGCGCGGCGTCGTCGTCGTGGGTTGGCGGGAGTCCAGGTACCGTCAGAGCTCTTCACCTGACTGGGTGAGCTTCGGCAGCGGCTACGATAAGGTGCAGGCGTTCAAGAACCAGATCTGCAATTTTGTAGACGCCGTAAATGGCACTCAGGCTCTGCTCATCAACGCCGACGACGCGCTGGCCTCGGTACGAGTCGTCGAGGCCGCCTACGAGTCCCTCGGGCAGGACCACTGGACCGCCGTTGAGAACGGCGATCCCGTGTTCGCCTGACCGCAGCCGGGAGGAGACTTTCCTTGGAACCTCGAATTCACCCCACCGCACTGATCGAGGAAAACGTCCAAATCGGTGAAGGAACGTCGATTTGGGACAACGTCCACGTTCGGCATGGCACGACCATCGGCCGGGACTGCATCGTCGGTGAGAAGACCTATGTCGCCTACGACGTCCGCATCGGTGACATGGTGAAGATCAACGCCATGGTCTACATCTGCACTGCGGTGACGATCGAAGATGGCGTCATGATCAGCGCCGGAACGGTTTTCACCAACGATCGCTTCCCGAGGGCAACGACCGTTGACTTGAAGAGGTTGAGGCCGTCTGAACCGGATGAAGAAACACTCCCCACGCTTGTGAGGGCAGGGGCGACAATCGGTGCCGGTTGCGTCATCGGCAACGACCTCTCCATCGGGCGGTTCGCCATGGTCGGCATGGGATCCCTGGTCACCAAGAATGTGGATGACTTTCATCTGGTGATCGGCCACCCGGCCAAGCCCGTGGGCTGCGTCTGCAGATGCGGACATCTCGTCCTCCGATTCAATGACATGGAAGACCCCGTCGCCGAAGCAGAATGTCCGGCGTGCGGACTCCCCTACCGGATCGACGGTCGGGCCGTCGTCGAATTGGCCCCTCCGACGTGATCGACGAGCAGGCATCCAGACCCGGAGACGACGCCGACGAATCGACTCCGAGCTTGCCCGACAAAGAGCGGTGGGCCATCGTCGGAGGTGGGCTGCTGGGGATGACGCTTGCGCTGCGCCTCGCCCAACGAGGTCACTCCGTCACCATCATCGAACGCTCGCCAGCAATTGGGCGGACTGGCCAGCGCCTGGAAACTCGGCGACGTCACCTGGGACCGCCACTACCACGTGACCCTACTGTCTGACGGATTCACGAGGTCGATCCTCCAGGAACTCGGCCTCGACGAAGACATGCAGTGGGTCACCACGAAAACGGGTTTTTTCACCGACGGGACCCTCCACTCCATGTCCAACGCGTTCGAGTTCCTCCGTTTCAGGCCACTCGGAATGTTCGACAAGGCCAGACTTGCAGCAACCATCCTGTACGTCTCGCGGATTAAGGATTGGAGACCGCTCGAGCAGATTCCGGTAGCCGATTGGCTCAAAAATCTTTCGGGCAGGAGGACCTTCGAGAAGATCTGGCTGCCACTGCTCCGGGCCAAACTCGGCGACAGCTACAAAGAGACTTCGGCCGCCTTCATCTGGGCCACTATCCAGAGGATGTACGCCGCCCGGCGGACCGGGCTCAAACAGGAACTCTTTGGATACCTGCCGGGAGGCTACAACCGTGTCCTCGAGGCATTCAAGATCCGGCTCGAAGACGCGGGGGTCAGGCTGTTTCTGGGGATGGACGTGGCTGCCGTGGTACCGGAAGCCTCGGGCGAAGTGCGCGTCGAGCTCTCCGGCGGCACCCGTATCCGCTTTGATCGGGTCGTATTGACGGTCCCGTCGCCGGTCGCCGCTCGGCTCTGCCCCGGCCTGACGCAACACGAGCAATCGCGATTGGATGACGTGGAGTATCAGGGCATCATTTGTGCGTCGATCCTTCTCGAAAAACCGCTCGCGGACTTCTACATTACGAACATCACCGAATCCTGGGTCCCGTTTACCGCGGTGATTGAAATGTCGGCTCTCGTGGATCGCCAACAGTTCGGCGGCAAAGCGTCTGGTCTTTCTCCCGAGATATGTCGCCGCCGAGGATCCGGCATTCGACATTCCGGACCACGAGTGGGGCGAACGAGCCATGGAGACCTCTGTCGGGCATGTACCCCGACTTCGACCCTTCGGATGTTCTCGCCTTCCGCATTTCTCGCGAACGGTTCGTATATGCCCTGCCCAGCCTGGGCTACTCTGTTCGGGTACCCAAAATCCGAACAACTCTTCCCGGCGTCTTTGTCGTGAACTCGTCTCAGATCGTCAACGGAACCCTCAACGTCAACGAGACCGTGAAACTCGCCGAGGAAGCCCTGCCAATCATGCTCGACCCTGAAATCGTCGAAGTCAGCCGAGGCTACGTCCCCGTGGCTCCATCATGAGCGAGCGCCGACCGATCTGCAGTCTTTCCCTGGATCTGGACAACCTGTGGTCCTATATGAAGACCCACGGAGACTCGGGTTGGGAGTCGCTGCCGACCTACCTCGATCTCGTTGTCCCGAGAGTTCTCGAGATCCTGCGACAGAATCACTGGATCATCACTTTCTTTGTCGTCGGCCAGGACGCAGCCCTTGAGAAGAACCGCGACGCCCTCGCATTGATCGCCGAGGCCGGGCACGAGATCGGGAATCACAGCTTCCACCACGAGCCGTGGCTCCACCTCTATTCCAAAGAACAGACGGAGGAGGAAATCGAGCGCGCTGAGCATGCCATCGAGTCAGCCACCGGAAAGACCCCGAGGGGATTTCGGGGACCGGGCTACAGCCTGTCCGAGGCTACGATCGACGTCCTATCTAAAAGGGGCTACCGATACGACGGGTCAACGCTCCCGACCTTTATGGGACCGCTTGCCCGCGCCTACTATTTCCGAACCTCCAACCTCACGGCCGACGAGAAGGAACAGCGAAAAATCCTGTTCGGCGAGTTCAAAGAGGGCTTTCGACCGTCTTCGCCCCTACCTCTGGCGGAACGGTGATTCAGACCTCCTCGAAATTCCGGTGACCACCATGCCGGTGTTCAAACTCCCCTTCCACTTCAGCTACCTGCTCTATATGGGGACCTACTCAAAATCGTTGGCCCTATTGTATTTTCGAAGCACTCTGGCGATGTGCCGAGCCGCGAGGATCGAGCCCTCCTTGCTGCTTCACCCACTGGACTTCGTCGGCGGCGACGCCATTTCGGAACTCGCTTTTTTCCCGGCGATGAAGTCAACCACCGAACAGAAAGGGGCGTTACTCACCTCGCTGTTCGACATCCTGGACCGGCAGTCACAGGTGCTCCCCATGGGAAGGCACGCCGACATTCTGCTGCAACGCTCGAATCTGGATCGCAGGTCTCTCTCCACCTCCCCGCGTCATCCATAAGACGCGAAGAGTTCGTCAGTAGATCGACTCCGATTCGAAGAGAGCGAGGTCGTGGGTGTTGTCGTCTTCCACGACGAGATACGTGAGGAAGTCCGCATCCGCATCCAGAACGAGGGACCCCGCATCCCCGACGGAGCGACCCGGGAAGAGACTCTCAACAGACCACTCGGCCATTGAGCGAGCAGGCACTTCAACAAAGCGTTGCCCGACTTCGTCACCCTCGTCATCAAACAGGCGAATGCGAACGGACGCCGAAGCTCTGTCCGTGGCGACACCCACAATGGACCTGGAACCACCGCCGAAACGGACGCCGGTCAGCACCTTCTCGTTGGCATCGAACGCCTCCACCGCGCGGGCCGGCAGCCTAATGCCGATGCCCAAGGCGCGACGATCGATCATCGACTTCAGAGCCCTGCCAGCAACAACGATCGGATCGGTGGATCGGATGTGCAGTGAACCGGTGCCAGAAGTGATTCCGAAATTCGCCCTACTGACGTCGGTCAGAAGGATGGTTGATCGAGAGCGAACATCGATACTGATCTGGCCGAGGCCCCCGCGCGAGTTGTCCCTGTTGGCCGGAAGATACTCCACATCGACGATCGCGTCCGAAGCCCCGGGGTTCGCTATCGATATTTCGGATACCAACTGAATGCGGTCTTGGCCGACGCGCTTTCTGACAACTGCGGGAACGACCCAATCATAGGCAGGCCTTTTGGCGAGTGTCGTGACGGCGTCTGACGAGGCGTTATTCACAATCGAACCGTACGCGGCACCGGGGCCTGAGAGCTTGACCTTGACTGTCAGGGGTTTTCCGGCGTGCAGGTCTTCCGGGAAAAGATCCGCCAACGACCACTGGCGTGCGGTGCCGGCGGCGATCTC
Organism: uncultured Holophagae bacterium; assembly: GCA_963797055.1. Taxonomy (GTDB): domain Bacteria; phylum Acidobacteriota; class Thermoanaerobaculia; order Thermoanaerobaculales; family Sulfomarinibacteraceae; genus FEB-10. Next base: position 294,460 of record CAWCOD010000006.1, on the reverse strand, counting down.
TTCCCTCAAGCCGGCGGCTACCATTCCCTTGTCCCCGCAATACAGGGCGAATGTGGCGGTTACTCCGCCGCCCGGGTCTGCCATCACCCCAACATTGCTTCGGTACCCGCCGCCATGCAACATACCTGTCACATAATACGTCCCTGCGGCTGAATTGATCACCGTCGGAATTCCCTGGCTAAAGACACCCATGTCGTTCCTGACATACATGTGCGACATCACCGCCGGCGGTGTGGCATCTTCCTTGACCGGCCTGACTCGGAGAGGACCACTCCCGTCACCCACCGCGATGAACCTCATGAGAATGTCTTCGAAAAACCGGGAGGCAAACGGAGCAAGACTGACAATGTGCGAAATTGGGGCGCCCCACTGCGGTTGGAATTCGACCTCGACGTCGATCGCTCTGTCATCGAGGTTGGTGATGGTCACGTCCGATCGCCAGCCGTTTCTGCCACTGTCGCCGGAGTGCGTGGTCAGAATCGTGGAACCGGAACCAAGAACCGGAGGCCTCGGTGTTGGTGTGGGCGTTGCAGTTCGGGTCGGCGTCCTGGTGGCCGTCCGCGTGCGCGTTGGTGTCCTGGTGGCCGTCGGCGTCGCAGGCGGGTTCGTCGGTGTGCGCGTCGGCGTTGCCGAGGGAGTGGGAACCGACCCACTCTCGAACACGAATGCGCCGAGTTCCCACCCGCCACCGTGCTGGTCTTGATCCGTCACACTCACCGCTTGCGGCCACGCCGATGACGGAATGACGGCCTCGTCGTACGAGGGGCCGAGGGACTCACCCGAATCGATGCATGGCGAGAGCGCCTGGAGACGACCGGTCGTCGTCAACCGCGGGTTGCCTTCCACCGAATGGGTGTTGCCGCCATAGGCCGACTCCCATTGGTCGTAGGTGTCTCTGTTTCCACCCCAGTAGATGAAGTTATTGGACTGCACCCCGAGGCTGTTGTTGTCCCATACGTTGCCACTGCCCCAACTTCCATTGTCCCCACCGTTGCTGGCGTAAAGCGCCGGACTGCCGATAACGATGTTGTTCTTGAAGACGTTGTTCGAAATCGTGCACGACCCCTGGTCGTAACTCGTCATCTTGACACCACAATTGGCGCCGATAATGGTGTTGTTGTACACAAGGTTTCCGTCGGTGTGGTAGTTGTTCCGGGTGTCCATTACGAAATTCGCGGCCTGCCACTGCCCCGAACCGCCGATCAGCGCGTTGTCGATCATCAGGTTGCCGTAGATCCTCGTGTGACTCGAAATCTCGTTGAAAATCCCGTTGCCGTAGTTGTCGTGGACGTAGTTGTGTCGGACGATGTTCGGATTCGTTGCAACCCCATTCACCTCGTCGATCCAGATACCTACACCAAAGGCCTGGGTGCCACCACTCGACGGACCGTTGTCGTACACGTCGTTGTGCTCGATCAACAGATTCCTGACCGAGTTCCCCCACACCTTGATGCCGCTCGTCCAAATGTGATTCGGATCAAAATCATCACCCTGGTAGGTCCCGTTCTCATAACATCTGTTGCGGCGGACGATCGCACCATTCGAGTAGTTGCCGATACCGATCCCGTTGACTCCGTTGTAGCGGACCTCGTTGTCCTCGATGATCGCACCGGTGAAGGTCGACGTCCCGTTGAGATCGATCCCGTTGTACCAAGTCCACTCGATCGTACAGTTACGAATGGTGATGTTCGAACCCGGATCCCACGCCTTGAATCCGTTCTCGTTGGTCTGACTCACCGTCAGACCCTCGAAAACCATGTCGTCCCTGCCCGTGTAGACGCCGTATTGGCGCTGCGCCGCTTCCACACCGGGTGAGCTGAAGTTGTCGGGATCCCCGGTCGAAGAGTACAGGTACAGCTTGCCCGACGACCACACCCAGTCGTGGTTGTTGGTCAGCGCATTCCGGTTGCTCTTGCGATCGCCGAAGTTGCCGTTGATCCAGACCTGCGTCGGTGCGGCAGACAGATTCGCCTTCCACACATTGCCCGAATCGACGGTCCACCCCGACACCAGGTCTGAGCCCGCGATCACCGCGGTGCCGTTGCCCTGGTAGGTGATGGGCGCACTGGAACTGCCCGACGACGGAGGAACCAGCGGCTCCCGAAACACACCACCCTGAGGACACAATACGATCGTGTCCCCGGGCGAAAACCCTTGATAGTTGTGAGTCCCAATGCTCATCGCCGTCGATGGCGAACCGCAACCCGTCGCCGACGACTTGCTCGACGCGGTCCCGTCCGCGCGCAGGTAGTAGGTGGCCGCTCCTGCTGAGGTGGTTGTGAAGCCCAATACGGCGATAACGCATGCAAATATCGATCGAGAGTTCATCTGCGCCCTCCGATAAGACGTACTCTCCGGTCTTGCCCCGGGGGTCGGAAAATACCGCCCGTCCTGTCGAAGTGGACCGTACCTCCGGGAGGTCGGGGGATTCGTGATGGAAATCACAAACCCGGTCTTTTTGAGGTGGTCGATCAAATGTCTGTGGGCCTGGTCACCTTCGGGGTCGATCTTGGACGCTGTAGAGGAGAATTCGGGCATCAGAATGCAGACACGTTCTCAATTTTGACGTATCAGGGGCAGTCACAGGCGCGGAATGACAGTCAACGCGAACCAGGTTTGCTGAGATGCATCCGGTACACTTGAGTCGTTGGTCGGCACGATCCGACGGCATCGACGTGAAGTCTCGTTCCTATCACCGATTCTCGTGTTGTTGTGAGCCGTAGGCTGCTATGAAGAAATTCCTGCTCATTCCGCTGACGGTCCTGGCATCGATTGGCGTGACGCTGTTGATGTTGGAGATTCTCTTGACTGTTTTTGTGGACGTGACCGATCCGCTGCAATATGACCACATCGATGGCGTTGGTATGTGCCTCAAGCCGGGACAAACCGGAGCCTACCTCGCAGACTCGGTCGGCGGAGGGCCTCCAGTCCGAGGACGATTCAGGATCAACAATGCTGGATTCAACAGTTGGCGGGACTACGACAAGACCGCAGCAGCAAGCACGTACCGGATCGCCGTCGTAGGCGATTCATTCGTCGAGGCTCTACAGGTGGACATCACAAAATCGTTCCCGGCGGTCCTTGAACAACGGCTTCTGGATCATGGGATCAACGCAGAGGTCCTGAGCTTTGGGGTCTCGGGCTTCGGAACGGCGCAGGTTCTGACCCTCGTGCAAAATCTCGTCCTCGACTATTCCCCGGATTTCATCGTTTATCTCTTCGTCCCGAACGATGTGGAGGACAGTTCCCCGTGGTTGGGGAGAGATCCGTGGAATCCACAGTTTGATCTCAACGAGGACGGCGAGCTTGTGGCCCTCTCCTACCAGCCCTACGTCATGCCGCTCGGCAAACGGATATTGAAAAGGTCGTCATTGGTTCGGTATCTGTATTTTCAGAAACACTGGGCAGCGCGGCTGCGAGGCATGACGGAAGTTCCCCAGTGGCAGGATCCGTCTGATGGACCTCCGGTGAATGACGCCGAGCGACGGGCCTGGATCATTGTTGAACGGCTGCTCGTCAAGATCGACGATGCGCTCGAAGAGGCTGGAGTCCCCTGGCTCATTGTCTGGCAAGCCGATACCGACCCGACGTACTCCCAGGACCGGCGGCAACGGCTGGAAGAAATCGCCGCTCGACACGGGCTGCCCTACTTCGATCCAACGCCGGATTTCGTGCGCGATTTCGACGGGTCCGGCCAGGTCCATCACATCGTCGGCGACGGCCATTGGAACGAGCGCGGCCACGATGTGGCGGGAACGACCTTGGCCGAATGGTCCCTCGCACATCTCGATCTCATGGGCTCGGCAACCGTCGACGGGACGACAGGGCCCTGAGGCCGAGCGCCGTTAGATCCTCATCCGCGTCGCCATGGCGTAGATTTCGCGCAACCGACGCCAGTACCACTCCTCTGAGAACTCACTTCGCGCCCTTTCGACTCCTCGCCGGCCCAAACGCCGCATCTGTTGCGAGTCAGACCAAAGGTGCCCCATACATTCGGCCAGTCCCGCACTGTCTCCGGGTTCAAAGAGCAGTCCGCTCTCACCTTCCACGACGAGTTCGGGCAATCCTCCGATCCGCGACGCGATGACCGGAAGTCCATGGGACATGGCCTCTGAGATCACCAACGGACATCCCTCGAAGCACAGGCTCGGCACCACCAAAAACCGGGCGGTACGGTATTGCTCGGCAACCGCTGCTTCGGACAGCTGGCCGAGAAAGGTCACGTTTTGGGGAGCAGATTCCTCGAGCGCACCTTTCAGCGGGCCGTCACCCACTAATCTCACGGGGATACCGGGCGTCATCCCCGCAGCTCGCACCAAGACGTCAGCACCCTTTTCTGGGCTCAACCGGCCGACAAAGAGCGCGAACTCCCCGGTCGCCGGGTCCACCGGTTGGTCCTGTCGCGCCGCCATGTTTCGCAGAACGACGACCCGCTCGCCTTCGAATCCTGCCGCGACTATGCGAGCCCGCGAAAACTCGCTGAGGGCGACGACCACATTCACGTTGTCGAGGAAATGACGCGCCTTCCGTGCTGCCGTGGCGCGCAAGGCATAGGCGAGGCTCTCCATCGGGTCGTGGCGGCAGTTCTGTAGAACACAGTGGTACTCCCGGCCCCCGACACACCGTTCGCAGACCGCTCCTCGGTAGATATGATCGGTTTTGGGACAGGTGAGGAAATGGTTGTGGACCGTCATCACGACCGGAACACCAGCGCGCTGCAAGGCGACGAGCACCGCCGGAGAAAACAGGGGGTAGAGGTTGTGGACGTGGGCGACATCCGGCTTGAACTCCTCGACCACATCCAGTACCTCGCGCGCAGCCGCCGGATTGTAGATCGCCGAAAAAAAAGCCTGGGCCTTCTTGGAAAGGGATCTATCCAGGCCCCGGCTGGTGCGCATCAGCAGCCGCGCGTCACCCCCGTGACCCTCCACCAGGTCTGCAATCTGCAGCACGACGGTCTCCTCACCGCCAAACAGGCTGCGGTATTGGTTGTAGATCTGCAGCAGTCTCACTCGGAAAGCTCCCACAACCCACGAAACCCGGTTCGATCCGGTCCAGTCACGACATCACGCCCCCACCCCACCATCATGTTCGTGAGGTAATACTGTCGATCGTCTCTGGTCCTCGTCCGAAACGTCGACCCGGCCCTTGCGAAAATCGAGTTGATCGACCATCTCAGAATTGTTGGCCAGCCAAGGCACTGCTGTGGCCATCGCATGGCGGACAAAACCGGACAACCGCCACAGTTTGATTCGTCGATCCAGTGCTTCAGCGCCGTCACGAACCGCCCAGGCGCGGATCCTCAATGGGAGCGTTACCAACAACCCCTGGCCGATTCGCGCCACCATCTCGGCCAGCATGATGGGGACTCCGCTGTACCGCCTTCGCAAAAACGCCATCATCACGCCCGATCGGAGCGCGTCGATCTTCAGGTACGCGGCAGTCAAGCGGTCAGAGGGTATCCGATGGAGCACGACCGCATTTCGAACAAACCACGGCTCAAATCCTGCGCGACGAGCTCGGATCATGAGGTCGCAGTCCGCTCCCCCCATGTGCATGCTCTCGTCAAACCCACCGATCGATTCGAAGATCTCACGATCAAGCATGAGATTATCGGTACCTGGGAACGTACCCTTTCCGAAAGGGGTCGCGAAGGGACCGTCCGGATCCCCCAACCGCTCTCTCAAAGAGCGTCGCGTCTCAGCTCCGATGTTGCCGAGCATCTCATCGGGCAGATCGAGGCGCACCGCCCCTCCAACGACACGGGCCCCGGTATCGTAGGCCGCCTCGAACAACCTTCCCAGCCATCGTGGCTCTGCCAGCTCATCGTCGTCGATAAACGCCAGCCAACGGCCGGCCGCTTCGGCAATCGACCGGTTCCTTGCCTGATGCACGCCCGGTTCCGGCTCGAAAAAATATCGCACGGGCACGTCAGAGTCTGCACCCACAGTCTCAACGACACCCCTGGTCCCATCTGTTGAACCATTGTCAACAACCACGACTTCAAAGGTGAACCGGCCCCTGATATCCTGATCCACGATCAATCGCAAACAGTCCTTCAGGTACGCGGCCCTGTTGAAGGTACATACCAGAACCGAAACATCCACGCTGTGGATCACGTGTTGCTCCCCTTATCGCGCCCACCCTCTCCAAGGGACTGGGGAACGACACCATAACTGCCGCGTTCGAACGCAAGACGGAGGAACATCATCATTCCGACAAAAAGCACGAACCCAGCTGCCAGGAAGATCGATTCAAGAAATCCGTTCATCAGCACCATTACGAACACACCGCAGAAAAATGCATACCCTGCGTCACCACCGCTGAACCATCTTCTGCGGGAAATATTGAAGGCTTTGACAAAAATCGCCATCAAGAGTCCCAACCCAACCGCACCCACTTCCAACGCAACATCGAGGTACATCGAGTGGGCTCCGGCGGTGGGCCACCCCACAGCCTGAGAAACGTCCTCTATCCGATCGCCAGACCAAAACGCGCCGTAACCGTAACCCAACACCGGACGCCCCGCGATATAACTCGCACACTCTCGAAAAAGGGGAATGCGACCAGCAAGATTCTGGCCGCCGCCCTCATCCGCATCTCGACCAAAGAAGATCACTTCTTGCGCAGCCGGGACGAACAAATCCCCCAGGATGAGAGAAAGAGACAATAAGATGATCACGATCGCAAACAGGTAGGCTACGATCTTCGTCTTTTTGGTCACAAAATTCAGATATACCATCATGCCGATCATCGTTGCTGCAAATCCCATCCTGGATTTGGTCAATAACAAGAAAATAGTCCCAACAAAAACACCAATCGAATAAACACTCCATTTCTCTTTACGGTCATTTGAAAGAGCCAACCCAGACAAAATCAACAGACCACAATTCAACGCCTGGGAATTCGGATGCATTGTGCCAGCAAAGCGATAATACCCTGCGAATGGATGAAAATTACCAAGAAAACCTTCAGCAAAAATTCCGATACAAAGATAAGTAAATGTAACCGAAAAAATCAAAATTATATTCTGCCGAATTGAAGTCGCTTTCGTCACCCCAACGGCACCAATCGTAAGGGTCACGAGCGCTACGAGTCTCCTCCCCGTCAAAGCCGGGTCGACCGTCCAGAAATAGCTCAGACACAACAATCCCATCAATGCGATCAGCAAGCGACCGAGCTTGGTCCACACGAGGCCGTAGCTTTGGTAATGATATTTCAATATAAGGCCCAAGCCTAGAAGACCTAGAGCCAGAAATGAAACGCGCCTCTTAATGTCACCCTCAGCAGCCCGCATGGCTGATTCATCGACGAAATCCTGTGAGATAGTCCAAAATGAAAATCGAAAAACCTGACCAGAAAAATAGAAAGCAAAGACAACAACAATGAAGATCCATAATGGAAAATTTCGAAATTTATCTTTTGGCTCTGATTTACTAATTTTGTTGAGATATTTCATAATTCGAGAGTCCGGTTCTTATTACGGATTGCATAGTATGCAACCCAATACTTTGCGAGCATCACAGCCACACTTCCCGTCAATATCGCGACCGCAACTCCCAAAGGACCGAATCGTTTCACAAGCATGATGCCCAACATGAACATAACCAGCAATGAGATCACATTCGTGGCAAAATCGAGCCGTGAATTCCCGGTAACGACCAGGGCCCTCGAAATCACGAACCGCGCCGGTGATACCAGAAGTTCAATGGCCAAGGGAACAACGACCAGACCGTACCCTGTGTACTTGGATCCGTAGATCAGAGTGATGAGATCGGCGCCGAAGAGGATGATGATGATTGATAGCGGAGCCACCAATAGTGAGAACACAGCCGCACCCCTGAACATCGTCGTGGTCAGCTTCGGCAATCCTCCTTCGGCAAAGGCGTGCGCCATTTGGGGCCCAAGAGAATTCTGCATCCCGAGCATGAGTGGATTGGCAAGGGCTATGACCCCGAAACACGCAGCCCAGATACCGGCAGCGGCCGTCCCATGGAAATATGTAAGAAGCCAGGGATAGACGACCACATTTGATTCCCACAACAACGCGCTCGCTGCCAACCACTTTCCTAAATCCCAGTTCAGGCGAATGTCCTTCTTCATTCTGGGAATCGAAATTGCGAACCACCCGTGTTTATGTGCGATCCAAGCCCCTGCCGCAACCGCACTCGCGAGACCGATGACGACATAGGACGCCCACGCCGTGACCTGCCAACGCCACGCAAGAACGAATAGCCCTCCGATCTGAAGAACTCCAGTGGCAATATCCAACCGCACGGCATCGGCAAAGTCGAGGTTCGCGAAGCAGATGCGACGGGCGAATTCACGGAACAGGATGAAGCTCGAAAGTACGGCAAGCACCCAAACGACTCTTCCCAAGCCCTCTGGGCCACCCACCGCGTCCATGATTGACGCGAGGATGACGAGACAAAAAACCACGCCCATTGACAGACAAAGTTGTTGAAACAGAGCACTCCCCGAATACTCGACCCGTTCTGTCTCGTCGAGTCGGGGGCTGAAGACCATGTAGGGCGACGAAACCAGAGAAGCCTGAATCAGCAACCCCAGCGAGATGGCTGTAAATCCGAGCAGATACAGTCCGAACTCCTCCTGGGTGCCTGCCCTTCCGATGATGGCGCCGGTGAGGAAGTTGGTTGCACTGACGATCAGCTGATCGAACAGCGACAGCGTGGACTTTCGCGCGATCAATCGCCTACCCACGACCGAAAAGGTCGGTACAGTCAACATGTTAACGATGTTCCATTCGTCACCGTATACCCGATGTACAGACCGGGGCTCGTACCGCCTGCGGTCGCCTTTCACTCCGTTCTCTTCGTCCTTCGGTGCATGCCGTCAACATCGAAAATTCCTGCCGTTTTCCAAGCCTCGAGCGGAAAGAAGGGTCTCGAGTCCCAACTGGGAGAACAGCCCAGTTCGGGCACGTTTCCAGTCAATTGTATAATCAGCCAGCGCGGCCAACTGGGCATGCTCACTCTTGAGCCTGGAGGGTACACTCATTTTCCCATCTTGTCCCAGGAACCCCGATTTTCGGAATTTTAGAATCGCTCAGACAACAGCCGGGACAGCAGATCGAGTGACCTTGTGTCGATCGCTTCTTGTCGTTTTTCTCGTCGCGCTCGCGTTTCGGCTTGCGTTGCTCGCTGCAGACAATTAGGAACCCGGCACCATCGAGCGAACAAGCTCGTCTTCATCCAGACCCTCACCGGTTTCAATTTTTGGTGCGACTTTTCCCATCGCAGAAATCAAAATCTCGCTTTCGCATCGGGGGATCTCAACCAATCGCGCCGGGGAGACATGGTTCGACTCCCAAACGGTTCGATCTACCTTCCCTACGACCTCCACGCGATGAACGACGTCACGGCCGATCGCGATCTGATCGCAGGGGCAATTTCGTGGTGTTCGAGTCGCCCCGGCAGGTTTCTCGTGAAGATGCTCGATAACATCGCGGCCTTCTGGTGCCAGGTCGAGAATCAGTATCGCCCTTTCGAGCCGCGATTGACCATTCAACGGTCATTAACCTCAACAATCAGATTTTAGTCGTGGTGTTGGATCTCACATCATACCCATTGACCGGCGGCAACCACTCCCCGTGCTACACTTTTGATGATCGCACACAAACTGAACGCTCTCTCGCAAATCACAACGGAAATCGGCAACGTCGATGGAGGAATCCTGAAGAAAGCAGATACCGATCGACATTCCAGGGCTGACACCAAAACCTGTCTTGCAACACGGTGGATACTCGCAGGCGCACTGTTGGTTTCGGTTTTTTTGATCCTCGGCGTCCGCGCCGCACGCCTCATAAACGAACCCGGCAATCCACAGTTTCACCAGTGGGTGATGCAGGACTTCCGTGATGAAGTCTACTATCCGGTGGTGTCGTTCTTGAATGGCGGAGTCCCGTACGACGCGAATGCACAGCTCACGCGCTATCCACAGAAGCAGAAATTCCAGCTGTACTCTCCCCTGCATCTGCTTGTCCATACCCCGTTCGGGCTGATGCCTCACGGGCCCTCACAGTTGCTGTTTTTGGCATTCACCGCGGCCCTTGGCGTGACGTTGGCCTGGGTCGTGCTCCGGATGTGCGGACAGGCACCGTCAGTCCTGCAAGTCGTTGTGCTGTCGACCCTGATCTTGGCCAGCCGGCCCGGTCACTGGAATCTCCTACTGGGACAGACAACCCTCGAACTCGTGCTGGCGGTCTACATCGCGCTGTACTTTGGTTCGAGGTCGGTTGCGATCTCCGGCTCGGCTCTCGCCCTCGCGACCATGAAACAGACCTTTGGCCTTCCTCTCCTGTTTCTCATGTTGGCCGAGCGCTACTACAAAGCCATCGTGATCGGTCTTGTTCTGGCCGCAGTCGCAACCCTGATACCCACGGTGATCCTGATCCACTCGGCAGGCGGTGTCCAGCCTCTCGCCGCCGCTATGCACGAGACCTACCTCGACTTCGGCCGAAGTCCTGGCAATAGCCCCATGCTCTGCCCGGTTCGGCTTGACGGGGCAGCGTTTGTCAGTCGCCTCCTTGGACGGAACTTTGGGTTGCCTCTCGATCTGCTTGTGCTGGCGGCGAGTCTCGGTTTCGCCGGGTCTTCAATGCGGCGGATCCGTCGCATTGCATCCGGACGCGAAGCCGACCTATTTTGCATGGCCATAGGGAGTCTCGCCATTCTAATTTCGACCTATCATCAAAGTTACTGCGCGCTTCTCCTGGTGTTGCCACTGACGGCGCTGGTACTTGATCGCTGGGCGCCGGTCGAGTTGGGGGTAACCCAGCGGAGTCGATATCTGCTTGCGGTGTTGCTATCGATACCCGCTGTGAACTACTTTGCCACATGGACCGTGGCCAACAGCTTCGAAGCCGGAAGTTTCATCTGGGTTCTCGTCGTCTCGGTAAATGGCGCCGCAATCGTCGCCGCTTTTGCCGTCTACGTTGCGCTTGCCTATCGAGCACAAGGAGACCAAGGTGGTCGGACCTGAAACGGCTGCAAACGCCAATGGGTTCGAGCCCAGCGGTCTGATGCGGATAACTCCGTGGGCTGCCGGTCTTTCACTCGCCTTGGTTGCTCTGATTCCCGCAATCGTGCGACTGATTTCGTTCCCTGATTACCCGGGGTCCGACGACGCGTACATCCACCTTTCTGTTATCCAGAACATCGCCTCGGGCAACGGCTGGGGGATCAACCCGGGAGATCCGGTCAATCTATCCACGAGTCCACTATTCACTATGGTTTTTTCTGCGTTGTCCGGTTGGATGGACAACCTCCTCGTTTTGGGTGCCGCCCTGTCGATGGCGTCGGTCACGCTATCGATCGTGTTGACCTATTTCATTACCCGACGGTTGAGCGGCGACGCTTGGACCGCGATCCTCGCCGCAGCTCTTGCGGCGACCAACATCCATCTTTGGCGGTGGACCGGCACGTTCTTGGAAACGACCTTCGCCTACTGCTTCGTATTGGTGACAGTGACAATCATCCTCTGGCCCGATGAGCACCGGCGGGGAAAACCTCGAGGGCTGCCAACCGCTTTCGCAATCGGAGCCATCATCGGCCTGGGAACCCTCCTTCGACCGGAAATCGGTCTTGTGGGAGTTGCGTGGCTCCTCCACATCGCATGGCGCGATCGAGCCAACCTCTTTGCTCGGGGATTTGCGAGCTTCCTCGGGTTGTGCGCCGTTCTTCTCCCATACGCGATTTGGGCTCTGGCCACGTTCGGCGAAATCTTGCCGACGTCGTTCACCGCCAAGGCCAGCAGCGGTATCCACCTTGGTGTCACGACCACCATGGAACAGATCGCAGTTGTACTGATCTCCGGAGCCCTCGGTTCACTACTGCTGTGTGCTGGCTCCTCCGTGTGCGCTCTGGCATCCGGCAGAGATCAGTCGGCACACGTTCGTCCCCAACAGCTGTTGCGCGCATTTTCACCCCTCTGGTCCATACCGGCTCTTACGATGCTGTTCTATATGATGAAGACTGACGCGTTGCAGAGTCCGGGGCGCTATGTTCTACCCTTCACCGCGACAATCCCCGTCCTGGCATCCCTAGTATGGCATCGACTGGCTTCGACCCGGACCGGCAGGAGAGCTGGATTCGCCATCATCGCAGCGCTGTCCATCGTTGCTCAACTGCTGCTCTCCGTGTATGTCAATCACGTCCGATTCGCGCCCGTCTTGCGCCGCATGAACACCGAATACGTCGCAACCATGAGCGCCGCGGCAGAGGTCCTCAACAAACTCTGCCAACCCGGAGATACGGCTCTCATCTGGGTGGACCTCGGTGTCGTATCGTGGCGTCACGACAAGAGTTGTTTCATCGCTGACGGCGGCGGACTCGCCTCTCCCGACCTCATCGGCCTCGAGCTCCCCGAAATGGCGTCGCGGACGGACGCACGGTTCGTAGTGGAGAACCAGGGAGCCGCGGGCGAGACCCTCGCCATTCCGGGCTATCGGACGCAGACCATCTGGAGTCGCGAGTACCTGTCTCACAGTGTGGCGGACGCCGATCGTGTTTTTGTGGCTCGGGTGTATCGCCTCGAGCCCGACGAAGGCATCGAGCCCTGAACCGGCGGACCACTCTATTCATTTCTAGCGGAAATCAATCCGCGGAGAAACGTCGAATCCCGGTCTCCTGAAGAAACAAATTCCACACAAACGCCGGGTTGTTCCTGAGATAACGAGGTCCGAGTCTTCGAGGCTCCATGCAGAGCCGAAAAAACCACTCCAACCCAGCCCTCATGACCCAACGTGGCGCCTGTCGGACCCGCCCGGTGTGAAAATCGAAGGCCGCGCCCACTCCGAGCATGACCTTCGCACGCAGCACGGAATGAAACTCTGACATGAACATCTCCTGTTTGGGGGTGCTCAATCCGATCCACATCAGGTCCGGTCGGAGGCGATCGATTTCGGCAACAAGCTCCTGCCGTTCGTCGTGATCCAGGGGCCTGAACGGCGGGCAATGCGTGCCCACCACGCGGAGTCCCGGAAACCGGCCAGTCATGGCCCGTGCCAATTCTTCCGCCACCCCTGTGTCTCCTCCATAAAAGAAGTTCGTGTAACCCCTCGCAGCCGACCGTTCGAGCAGTGAGAGCATCAAGTCCGGTCCGTACACTCTTCGCATCGACCTGTGCCCGCGGTATCTGCCGGTCCACGTCATCGGCATCCCGTCTGGAACGCACGCGTCGGCGGCGTTGTGAGCTTTCCGAATCTGAGGGTTCCGGAATCCCTCCATCACCCCGTGGACACCTGTGACGCAGACGTAGTGACCGGTCGAATCTCCATTGATCCAACCTTCGATGAGGTCCACCGCAGTAACCATGTTCAACGGCGCAATATTCGTGCCGAGGACGTTCACAGGCGACTTTGGATCGGCCATCGTTGTCACCCGCCTTGCGGTCTTCGGGATCGGGTCATCCCGCCTGAGCCGTCTCGATCTGGTCCGCGATCCAGGCGTAGGTGACTTCCATACCGTCCCGGAGGGGCTGCGTCGGTCTCCATCCCAGTTTGAGCTCGATGAGTCGATTGTCGGAGTTTCGACCCCGGACACCGAGGGGCCCCTCGATGTGGCGAATGGCGAGGTTCTTTCCGGCGATGTCCATGGTCATGCGAACCAGGTTGTTGATCGAGATCATTTCGTCGGAACCGATGTTGACCGGGCCCAGGTAATCGGAGGATATGAGCCGTCGGACTCCTTCCAAACATTCGTCTACATAGAGAAACGACCTCGTCTGTTCCCCGTCGCCCCACATTTCAATTTCGCCACCGGCCGGCGTTTCGGCCACCTTGCGACACATGGCCGCAGGCGCCTTCTCGCGCCCGCCTTCCCAAGTGCCCTCTGGGCCGAAGATGTTGTGAAATCGGGCGATGTGTATCTTCATCCCATGGTTCCTGACGTACGACATGTAGAGCCGCTCACTGAAGAGCTTCTCCCAGCCGTACTCGCTATCCGGATCCGCCGGATAGGCCGTGTCCTCGGCGCAGTTCGGGTTGTCGGGATCCAGCTGATTTCGCTCGGGATAGATGCATGCGGACGACGAGTAGAAGATCGACCCTACGTCCTTCAAACGCGCTTCCTCGGCCACGTTGAGGTTGATCATCGCCGAGTTGTGCATGATCGCCGCGTCGTTGTCACCGACGAAAACAAAACCCGCTCCTCCCATGTCCGCCGCGAGCTGGTAGATCTCGTCCATCCCCGGGTCGATGACGTCGCGGCAGATGACCGGATCGCGAAGGTCGCCGACCACAAACTCGTCCGCTACGCTCGGGCAAAATTCGTGCTCAACCAGGTCCACACCTCGCACCCAGTAACCCTCGTCCTTCAGGCGCTTGACCAGGTGTCCGCCGATAAAACCGCCCGCCCCACACACCAAGGCTCGCTTTTGATCCGTCATACCATGTACCTCTTTCGGAATGCGGTTTCACCGCATGTTGTATCACTGTAACGACATAATTTGCGCGCAGCGCCCGGTTGTTGTCTCCCTGTTCAACACCTATATTTTGGCACAATCGGTTGGATTGATGAAGCCTCATCGTCCCCGATCCGAGCGAAGTTCACGGCCGCCTCGATGACATGGTTCGAACCGGTAGCCCCTCCACGAGGGAGGACGCGCCAATCCAAAACCCACGCGCCCCCGTTCACGGATAGCGAAAAATACACATCCTGAGAGGTGACGAGACATCATTGATCATGGAATGATGAGCGCCGGAGTCCGATGGATCCGCGTCTCGACCCGCGGGCCTTCCGGTGGGTTTGAGTGATCGTGCGGAAAAAAATGTGGCCTTACCCGTTGGTGGAGGCTTCGGCCCTTCTGGCAGGATCGTTGGGCCTCGCCGAGGGACTTCGCGCTGTTGCGACGACGCCCGGGAGCTTCAAACAGGAATCCCTGAGCGACTCCATTCCAGCAGTTGATTGCAATTCAGGTCTACGAGCGGTTGGTCGGCAACGTCGTCTGGAAGGACAAGGGCGCTCGGCGGACCAATGAGTTATCGATGAGGTGGCTTGACCGATGGAGCCGTCGCGACGATCACCGGCCGTTCTTCGCCTTTGTCAATTTCCTCGAAGCTCACCTCCCATACCACCCTCCCCCGCGGCTTCGTGATCGCTTTGGAGTCACAGACCTCAGACCGGTCATCGCACCGCTGGCGACACCGCGCTTCAGCCACGGCGACGTCTACCGTCTCATCGGATACCGGTCGATCATGGCCCCTGAGGACTACACTCAGCTCGGTTCTCTGTACGACGCGTCGCTTGCCTACCAAGACGAAAAGCTCGCGCAATTGATCGAATGGCTACGGCACCTCGAGATCCTCGACTCGACGGTGATGATCATCGTCAGTGACCACGGCGAAAACCTCGGGGATCACGGCGGACTGTTGGGACATGCACTCTCGGTTCATCAGACCCTGATCCACGTGCCGCTCATCGTCCGTTATCCCGGTGCGTTCGCCGCCGGGGTCAGGCGCAGTGACCTCGTGTCCTTGGCGAGCATCTTCCAGACGGCTCTCGACATGGCGCGCGCCTCTGCCGCCGCTCTGGCCTTCAGATGCGAAACCGCTCCCCGCCATAGGCCAAGGAGATCGAAACTGTGCATTGAGCGAGTATTCTGTCCCCGTGTGGGAGCTCTACAACCTCGCCGTGGAAGCACGGGGTGTGGACATCGGTCCGATGATTGTGAGGCAACGTGCGATCCAGTCCTTGAAATGGAAGGTCATCGAGCCCACGGCCGGAGATCCAGCCGTATACGACCTCTACGGCGACCCCAACGAGTTATCACCGATGAAGGCGACAAACCACGTTGAGGGCCAACTGCTGCTGTCTCTTCTCGACCAGCGGTGAGGAGCGATGCCGAGACCCACTCTGCCGCCGATTACCGAACCCACTGAAATCAGCGAACAGGCGAGAGAAGCCCTCAAAGCACGCGGCTATATTCAGTGAGCAGGCTGCCGCCGGTGGTCACTGAATTTCAGAGCCGCTCCCTGGCCAGGAAACGCCTCCCCCTGTCGGTGGGTCATGAACAGGTCAACCGTCAAGTTTCGGTTGGTGAGGTTCGTCGACTCTCCGATACAGGTACCGCGGCCAGCCATGACTGTAGGTTCCCGGAAGGACTCCCAACGCCTGGAACCGGTCGTGCAGGTCCTCTTCAAGAAAAAAGTGCTCATTGAGATACTCGAAGAAAGGAAATGTCGTCAGCGGGTAGTTGGCAAGGATGTACTGGTCCTCTTCGGACTCAAGGAGCGGCTTCAATATCTCCTGGATCATGGGGTGGTTGCGCATCTCGGTCGCATTACCGCGGATCATGTCATCGAGAGCCACCCAATGGGCCGCCGGAAACAAATCGTAGTCCTGCGGCAGTTGGCCGAGTGTCGGTGCGTAAACCGCGCCGTCGAGCTCTTGAAGAAACCCGATGAATTCCCGGTAGGTTTCGTCGCTGTTGTCAGAGGTCATCACATCTCTCGGGTTGTAAGCCACAAGCGCGAAGGACAGCACCAAGAGGGCGTAGGGGACGATCTCTCGGCGGCTGTTCCTCCACACAAGCTCCATCCGGCTCAGTCCGAGAACGCCGACGAGAATGGTCCAGGTACCCATCGGAATGAACACGTTCCAGGCTGATCCAGGATCCATGCCTCCGAGCAGACCTGCGCCGACGGCAGCCAGCCACTGCAACTGCCAGAGATCCACCGAACGCGGGCGGGCGCCGAGCAACTTCGCTCCCCGATAGACGGCGGCGGCGGTCAGCCAACAGAAAAAGAGGCTGAGGTAGCCGCCCCATCGGAATAGCCCTCGCAGCGAGAAGGACGCCCAGGTCGACGGCACGCCATAGGTGAAGTAGTGATAATAGGAACCGAACAGTGTCGGGCCAAGCAGGAGGTAGATCCCCGGACCCAGGACGGCAGCCGTCATCCAGTATGGCCAGGATCTGCGCCACCCCTCGTCCCAGGTCAGGTACACGAGACCCGCTCCAACGAACAATGCACCATGCTGTTTGAACCAGAAGGACAGCACCAGGACGAGAACCCCTGCGACTCTCCAGCCCCGTGATCGACCGGCAGCAATGATGGCCGTGCCCGCAAGCGAGCACAGCACGAAGCAGGCATCGGAGTGCGCAGTGTCGATATAACTGTCCATCGCCCAGTAGGACGCCGCGAACAAAGCCGCCCCCACCAGACCCCACCAACTCGATTTCGTCTGCCCCCTCACGATGCCGAAGATGAGGCCTCCAATCCCGATCGTTGCCAGGATCGACAGAAGCCTCAGGGCGAAAAGTGACTCGCCCACAACCCAGCCCACCGGAACAGCAGCGTAGTAATACCCGACATTGTAGGCAAAGGGAACGAACTCCGCCGTCGGAGCCGTGTAGATCGGTTGGAGGTGAGCGGCGCGCTCGAAGTGCTGGAAGATCGTGCCCTCCATGAGGTCCAGAAACAGCGGAAAGCGGGCATGGTTCGCAAAAACCACCAGCAGCGCGACGATCCAAGCCACTGAGAGCACACTCAGCAGACTCCTTGTCACAGGTCGCCACGCCGACCAGGATCGCCACACAAGCCATCCGATCGCGATCAGTGCAGCAATGACAAACAGGCCTGCTGCGTTGCGCACGACGAATTCCATTGCGTATTCAGCGTATCTCATAATTTGGCTCCTCAGTTTGGCGGATCGGTGTGCCCGTTCTGAAGCAGCTCTTCAGCCAGATACTCCGCCGTGGCGCGATGACCTTCTTCGAGCCAGTGCATATTGCGAGATTGGTAGGGGCATGTATCGAGAGCCTCCAGAGGCACTCGCAGGTCGAAGACTCGGACGTTCAAGTCAGCTGCCATCATTGACGTCATCCGCTGCGGCAGGTCCAAATCAAAGACCTCAGGATCATGAAGATGGACGTTCCTTGGGAAATACGTCAGATCCTCCGGTTCGCAGACTTGGACGGGGGCTGGAACCATGGCAACCACCAGCTCGGCATCAAGGGAGTTGGCAAGATCCGACATCTCCATCATTCGTCCGGCGACCGCCTCATAACCCGAACCGGTGACGGTCTCGGAGTTGGCTTCGAGCGAGCGGAAATTACCCAGGAAATAGCCATGTGAGCGGACACCGCTGGTAAAAAGGTTTCTCAACGGATACCCCAGATGAAGCTGGGCCCAACGCCGCAGGTGGGCGAGTCGAAGATAGCTGATCACTCCGTCAGGGCTGCGCGAGCCGAACCCGATGGAGGCCTTGAACTCATCATTGGTTGTCAGGACATCGAAAAACTCATTGACGAAAAAACCCACTACCACGACATCCGGGCGAAACCGGGGGGCGTACTCGGCGAGAACTGCGGCATACTGATTCGGACCGTACCCGGTGATTGCAAAATTCAATACCTCTGCAACCAGTTCGGGATGATGGCTCCTCAACTCGGTTTCGAGGAGACGAGGCCATGCCTGCGTGGTGTCCACCCCTTCAGCACTCGTGAATGCGTCGCCTAGGGTCATAATGCGAAGAGTCCCAGACCGACGAGCTTCAGAGTAGAGCGGGCCCGGAAACCCCTCGGAGTTGGCGTCAACGACGTAATCGTAGCTCTCCCATCGAAGCCGCGTGTGTTGATCTGGAATCAGACGCCAACCGAATTCCGGGTGCGGTTCGAGGGACGGACGTTCGCCCCATCCGTTGACCTCTTGAGGATCCGCGAGACGAACCGCGACCTCCCCACCGATCGCGATGGCCCCGATCAACACGAGCGACGACACGCTTCGGACAACCGCACCCCAACCCCCGTACCGATTCCTCCAGCGCGTCGCGACCTTTCCCACCATCGACACGAACCACTCGAGGGCGAGGGCCGTGCCGATCACGACCGGAAAGAGCGCAAGCCCCAAGACGATGGCCCAGATGCTCGGGTGTTCGGTGTGGTCGAGTACGAAAAGAATGATCGGATGATGGACCAGGTATACGGAGTAGGAGTGCACACCCAGCCACAAGAGCCCTGCGGTCAACCATTTGGGAGCCCCCTCGAATCGACGGAAGGCGCGATAGAGCACAAGAAAGGCCGCAACCCCCTGGATGAACGGCGCGAACGTCATCCCCCAGAGGGACAACGACAGCCAGACCGCAAAAACATATGCGGCCACAGAAACAACCACGGTCGAACGGCGCATCAACAGTCGATCGGTGGCATCGGCGGAACTGCTCATCCAGAACGCCAGGGCCATACCAAAAACGAATTCCGGCAACCGCGTAATAAAGATCGCACCCCGGGACCATGCGTCCAGATACCCATCAAAGGTCATCAGCCCGACCAGTCGAATCGCAAACGACATCCCAAGTGCGGTCACGAGGAACTTCCAGGGTCCCCATTTTTCGAGCCATCTGAAGAGCCATGGGAAAATCACATACAGTTGGAGAATGAGCCCGATGTACCACCATGCCGGGGAAAAATAGTAGATGGTGTCCGGTGTCGCGCGGAATCCCGCAAGGCTCAGGATGAATCTCGGATCAAACGGATCCAGACCCTTCCCCACGAAGACCGACACCGCGAGGAAAAAGAAATGTGCCCCCCACCACAACGGCAAAATCCTGAGCACCCTTTTTCTAAAGAAGTCGGCCGAGTCGAGTTGCCTTCCCCTTTTCAGGACACTCCATGTCAAACCAAATCCGCTCGCGATCAGGAACAACTGAACGCCCTGATCACCCGCCCAACCGAGGTATCGAAGGCCGTTCAGGACGACGTCAGCCACGACATTACCATCTGAAATGGGCGCCAGCTGGCTCAGACGTTCGTTGAAGGGTGGCCAATTCGCCGCTGGGTTCGCCGCGTATGGGCC
The DNA here is from genome assembly GCA_963797055.1 of uncultured Holophagae bacterium. Taxonomy (GTDB): domain Bacteria; phylum Acidobacteriota; class Thermoanaerobaculia; order Thermoanaerobaculales; family Sulfomarinibacteraceae; genus FEB-10. Next base: position 274,647 of record CAWCOD010000006.1, on the reverse strand, counting down.
CCCGAGGATTCTTTCGATGACGTGGTTCAGGAAGATCCACAGAACAGCCACCGATTTGAGCAGATCCAGCCATCTGGTGGATCCCGACCCCAGAGCAGTGGAGTTCTTCTCAACCACGCGACCGACCTCCATCTGGGCGAAAACAGCCCACGCTTTCCACCATGATCAAGATCCAACCCCCCACAATTCAATCTGGGATGGTGGACGCTTCTGAAATGCGATTGCGACGTAGACCAAGAATGCTGCGAGAATGGCCATACCGTTTATGGAGGCAACGGCAATCCAGGGCCAGGATCCCGTTTCGAAGAGGCTTGTGACTTTCCACGAAGCTCCGTAGTTAACCCCCGGAATCACGAGCAATAGGATAAGCACTTTTCGGGTCCACGAAGGTACCCCGAAGTCCAGAGGCACCCAGCAGTTCAATACCAATGCTGTGAGCGGAAGGACCAACAGGAGAGCACTGTAGGGCTGTTGGTAACTCGCAATCAAAATGGCGAGGCTGACGATCGAGGTGCAGAAAATGTTCGCAGACGGGCCCGTCGCCTCACGCCGCACCTTCACCAAGGCCATGGCAGCAATCGCAACGATCGTCAGGAATACAACCAACTCACCGGTTGCCCCGAAAGGTGATCCGGTGATGCGGCTGACCAACGCAACCGTATCGACCCGGAAGGCACTGATCACGGGACTCGATGTGAATTCGTCGCCGACGGTCCGATAACTACTCGAAACCGACCCCAGAAAATCGCCGATTCCACCCGAGTTGGTCACCAGCACGATGGTGGGGATGAGGGTCATGACCAGTGACACCCCCACACCTATCACCACTGCTCGCCAATACCGCTGGACGACCATTAGCAGGAGAAGCGGTCCCCCGAAGGTTGGTTTCATTGTTGCAGCGGCAAGCGCCACCCCGGCTAACCACGGTGACCGCACAGCAAAGAGCTGGGCCACATACACCGCAAGAACGAGTTCGACCGTTGTTTGTCCGAGCATGAAATTCCAGTTTCCGGGACGACTGGCCAAGATCAACGCCGCAAGCAACAGCACGGTTGCGGCCGGCGGCGCCCGCCTGCCGCAGGCCCACAACACCAAGTACGAAAGCGCCAGGATCAGTACGAGCGTCAGCACTGCATAGCTCAGCTGGGCCGGCAGGTGTGGCAACAGCCCGAAGGGCAGATGGGCCAACAAAAACAGCGGCGAGTATGGCGAGTACGGTTGCAGGACCGGGTACGCTTCGAGGTGTTCAGCGGTGGCGTATGGGTTGTGGCCATCGATAAATGACACAACCGGGTAATACACTGCGTCCCGGAAATCCTGGAACACCCAATGCGACGAGTCGACCTCGCCAGGACGGTTCATTTCGGAAGCAGTCCGGACCCCGGCAATGGCCACAACGATAAGGAACGCCGCCAACGGCCAGACGACATTGGTTCGGCCCCACTTCACTGGATGATGCCACCCAGGACCCACTCCATACCCCAGCTCAATGCCCCACGTCCTGTCGCCGATCGGGTCATCAGGACAAAATTCATCGGCGGCCGCGGCCGATACTGACCGGAATCCACCATGGGCCACACCTTGTTTGCGTGCTGTACTGAATTGCCCGGGCGGCGGCGTGAAGTGCGAGAACGGATTGGAACGCGCAATCCTCGAATATTTCCTCCTCCGCCATTTGATGAGACAGACGTCTCGATCAGCTCGCTCCGGTCCCTCGAAGGACCGCCGGCAACGTCTTCACCAAGATATCGATGTCGAGAGACAGCGACCAGTTGTCGATGTACTGCAGGTCCAGCTCCATCCAGTGCTCGAAGTCGATATCGTGCCGCCCGTTGACCTGCCACAGGCATGTGAGTCCGGGACGAACGCTGAACCGGCGTTGCTGCCAGAACTCGCTGAAACGCAAGCACGTCGCGTACGGGTAACGGTCGTGGGCCCACGAGGCTCATATCTCCCCTGAGAACATTGAGGAACTGAGGGAGTTCGTCGAGGCTCAGCTTCCGGAGCACATGACCAACCCGGGTGACCCGCGGATCATTCTGCATTTTGAACGCCGCGCCCTTGACCTCGTTGAGTTCTTCGATTTCGGCCAGACGAGCTTCGGCGTCGGTGCGCATGGTACGGAACTTCACCATCGGGAATCTACGCCGGCGAAGGCCGACTCGCTCTTGGACGAAAAACACGGGTCCCCAGTCGTCGATCAAGATAGCCACCGCGATGACCAGGAGGACCGGGCTCAGAAGGACAAGTGCGATGAACGAACCGACAATGTCGATGGCACGCTTCACCAGGGCGCTGCCGGTTGTTGGGGACTGGGTTTTGAGGGTCAGGACAGGAGTTTCGTCAAACTCGTCCAGATAGGCGTTGATGACTCGCGCTTCGAAGAAGTCGGCCGGTATCCTCACGGTCAATCCGAGTTCTTCGCACAATCGAGATCAGCTCCGAGATCTTCTCGTAGTACGACTTGATGGGCAGACAGATGACGACCTCATCGACCTCGAGTCCACCGAGGATCTCGCGGGCGTTCTCGAGATGACCGAGGAGCTTCTCCGGATGGCCGTGGAGCGGGCTTTTCGGAGGCGCGATCTCGTCGATATAACCGAGCAAGAGATATCCGAGATGCCCGCTTCGTTCGAATTCTCCTACCGATCTCCGCGCCGCGCGGCCCACACCCCACGATCACCAGATTCCTCAGGTTTCTCCCGTTGCGCCGCACCCCACCAAGCATCATTCGAAGGGTGCTTCGAACCAGAATCGTCCCCACCACCGCGGAACAGAAGAAAGACACGACAAAGACCCTGTTCACGGCCGACAGATCGAGCACCGGCGCCAACCCGGACAACAGAAGGGTTCCCATTGATACAGCCTTGATGATGTCCCACCACTCCGCAGACACTGTGCCGATGCGTCTCGAGCGGTAGAGCCCGAAGAAGTTGAACAGACCTAAGCCAGACCACGGCAAACCCGACCACGATTCGCGAAGTTGATCAGCTTGATTCGGACGGCGAAAAAATCCTCCAGGGTCCCCGGATGGACCAACTGGCCCGACATCGCAAGGCCCACAGCCACCGCCGCCGCCATGACCGCGAGGTCGGCGGCCCGCAGGCTGTCAAGAAGCAATCGCCGCCTCATTTCATGCATCGATCGATCCAGTCGCAGCGAAAACGGTTGACGATGCCCATCTCAGTACTCTTTACAGCCGTCGGTAGATGAAGTCGGGGATGTGGTACCTGCGACGATTCAGAACCCCGCCGAGAATCGCCACACCGGATTGGTTCAAGATCTTCTTCGCTTCCTCCGCAACCTCCCACCGGGTCTGTTCCGCACGCACCACGAGAATCGCTCCGTCGGCTACGGACGCAAGACTCGATGCATCCGGATAGGTTGTGATTGGCGGACCGTCCAGAATGATCCAGTCGAAATCGGAATAGAGTGATGTCATCGTGGATTGGAGAGCCGGTACGGTCAACAGCTGTGGCGAACCCTTCTTTCGAGACCCTGCGGTAACCACCGAGAGCCCCGTGTTTGGAATCGCGCGGACAACCGACCTCGGCTTCGCATCCCTCGCCAGAACGTCTGTGAGACCGGCCGTTGCTTGGATACCGTACGCATTTGCCTGCACCGGGTCCCGCAAGTTCGCGTCCACGAGAACAACCCGATCATCGTGGCTCTGAGCGAGGGCCTCGGCCAGGCTCCGGGCCACGGTGCTCGCTCCCTCGCCCGGTACGGCGCCGGCGACCATCACGACGCAATGGCGGCGCCCTCCGCGGAAGGAAATGAGCCGTTGGATGATCCTCTCATAGGGCGCAGAAATCGTTCTATGGTTCGTCTCCGGCCCCTGCTGTTCGTTGCGCTGCAGAGCAATTTGCTCCACATCGCCTTCTTCCCGGGTGGCAACCAACTTGGGGAGACGGACCGGCAAGTCGTCAGGAGTCGTTTCCGCTTCTGCCGGGCCTCCCTCAAAAACTTCGGCTTCCAGGTAGGTCTCGGACTCCTCAACGACACGTTGCGTCGCATCCGAATACCGTCGAACGGGTTCACGTTTCAACTCCGCATCAAAGCGAGCGACATCGGGTTCCGCAGTCCTCGGTTCTTGAGGCTTCTTGGTCTCCTTAGTTTCCGGCTGGCTCGAGGTCTTGTCGGTCTCTTCCTCGAAGGCTCGCCGCATGGCGTCGTAAAACCTACTCATGGGATTCCCTCAATGGCCCGGCCGGCCGCGCAGCCACGGTGGGAGTCGCTCTGCCGTCGAAGCTCGAAACCACATAGGGTTTTGGTTTGTGGAACTTCAGCTTCTCAGTACTGAGGCAGAGCACGTCCTCGATCACCTCCTGGGCCATCGTGGCATCTACGTGCCTGTTACCAATGGCAAACGCTGCCACCAACGCCTGATCACACAGAATGTTGATCGTTCTTGGATATCCCTCCGAGGCAAACCAAATGGCCTCGACCGCAGCCCTCTTGAAGAGCTCGCCAGTCGGATGACCAGCCACCCTGATCCGGTGGGAGACATAATCCAGGGCATCGTCAAGGGTCAAGGGTTCGAGCAGCGCATTCACAGCGATGCGCTGTCGGAGCTGGCGCAACTCGGGCTTCAAGAGGTGGGCCTCGAGCTCGGGTTGGCCGGCGATCAAGACCTGAAGAAGCTTATGTTGCGGCCCCTCGAGGTTGGTGAGAAGTCTGACCTCCTCCAAGACATCCACTGCGAGGTTCTGAGCCTCATCGATGATCAACAACGGCGGTGGCCGGTGAGCCGCGAACTGCCTGGTGACGAAGGAATTGAACTCGTTGATAAGTTCAATCCTCGAAAGAGCGGCGAGCCTCGCCGATTCGTCGTCACTGGTCATGATGCCGTGCGTACCGCCTCGGGTTAAGCCCTGTCCGGCGTGGAGCTGGTGGAGAATAATCCTCAGCAGTTCTTCCCGGTCCACGGTGGTGTGGGTGACATGGATCGTGAACATGGCCCGATCGAGTCCATCGAGCAGCGTATTGATCAACGTAGTCTTTCCGGTGCCGACCTCTCCGACGAGCGTCATGAAACCCCGCCGCTCGTTGACGGCATAGGTCAACGCGGCGAGGGCTTCCTTGTGGGCGGCGCTTTGAAAATGAAACATCGGATCGGGCGTCATGCCGAATGGATTGCACCTGAGACTAAAAAAACTCTCGTACATGTGCTCTAACCAAGTACCGCACCGAGCCGGTGCACGATGATACGTCCAGCCGTTTTTTCACTGTTGACGTCAGCTAGGACGTGGGTCGACCACGGTGTCTTGGCCACCGTGTATCGCGCCGCGCCGCGCCGAGGAGAATCTAAGCGAGAGGTCACGCCCCGGACTCCTCCGGAATCGACGCCATGTGGACCAGGCCGAGTTTCCGCTCCATTTCCTCTCCTGTAGTGAAGGTGTGATCGACGTAGAACTCCGCGCCGAATGCAAGACCGAGACCGCCCAACAGCCCGAGCATCAGGGCGAGAATGAGGTTCCGCTTTAGTCCCCGCGCCACCGGCCGCAGGGGAAGCTGGGCGGGCTGCGCGACCGTGACGTTGATGATCTTCTGCTGATCCATAGCGGCGGAGATACGCGCCTCCTCGTGCTTTTTCCGATAGAGGAGGTAGTCTTCCTCAGCAGCCTGTGCCTCGCGCCTCAACTGCTCCATTTCGAAAGCCTTGTTGTTGAGGTCCTCCAGTTCGGTTTCGAGCCGAGACACCTGGGATTCGAGAGACAAATATCGACCTCGGGCACCCTCGAGGGCAGCCTCGGCTCGGACCAGCTCCGATCTGAGCTGCTGATGGACCGGATTCGGCTCGGTTCCCCCGATGGAGCCCCCCTCCGCCTCCAACTCCCTGAGGCGCTCTCGGGCGAGCTCGATCTGGGTATCGATATCACGAACGAACCGACTGTCCGGTTTGAAATCCTGCAGCAGTCGGTCCCTCTCCATCTCCATCGCCGCCAGACCCTTCTCAATCTCCTCGCCCGCCGCATCCTGATTGACGCGATTCGCGGACTGAAGCCGTTCCGGCTCAGTCGCCAACCGATCCCTAAGGTTCAACGCTCTGTGCTGGCTTTCCTCCACCTGCACCGAGGCGTCGCCCAGCTCGTTTTTGACTCGAGACAGCCGGTCCAGGACATGCCCCTTCTGGGCTGCCAGGGCATCCGACCCGCGCGGTCCCATCACCATAGTGATACCCGCTGATTCCAGGAACTCTTCGAGAGCTGTTTCGCGCTCTTCGAGTTCGTTCTTGGCGGAGAGCATCTGTTCTTCGAAGAAAGTGACCGCCTGAGGGGACTGGTACATCCGGGCCCTCTTGTCGAGATAGCGATCGGTGAGCGTCTTGACGACCTGGGTCGCCCACTCGGCGTCTTTCGACCGGTAGCTCAGCCTGATCACGTTGGACTTGCGGACCCCCGTCACGTACAGCGTGCGCTGCAAGTGGACTATCATCTGGCTTCTGCGGGACAATTCCTCGGTCCCCAAAAACCCGCCGATCGTCTTCCTGATCGAGTTCTTCGCCGAGGTCAACCACGAACTCACCTCGGGCGGTTGTTCGGTTTCGAGTTCGTCGAGGACTTCCTCGATGAGCTGTCGGCTCTTCAAAATCTCGATCTCCGAGTTGAGTTCCTCGGGGCCGATACTGGAGACAACAAGTTGTTGGGCGTCTTTTGGACCGATCGGAATCTCCGCTCGGGACTTGTTGACCAACAGCGACGCGTTGACCTCGTAGATCGGCGGCGAAAGGATGGTGAGGAGGGCGGCGATGATGACCACCGAAACAACCGAAAGCACCACCAACCACCGGCGCTTGAATACGACAGTCAGAAGATCCCGCAGCGACAACTCCGCTGTGGAAATCACTCCGTCGTTTGAAGTACTTGGCACCATCATGAATTAGTTGCTCCCGGAGAACGAATAGCCAAGGAAAAGGTTGAACGGGAGATTATTCGAGATGTACTGTTCGACAAACAGGTTCAGGTTCGTGATGTTTTTTCGCGGAACGTAGATCACATCAGACGGAGCGAGTTCCACATCCCGATCCACGTGGTACTTCCGGAGAATGTCCTTGCAGTTCACAATCGTTCCAACGGGCGAGTTGTCCTGAGCCTTCCTGATCAGGACCACTTCTTTCCTCCGGCCGGTGGTCTTGAACCCGCCAGCGTCCATCACGGCCTGGACCAAGCGTCATGCCCCCCCCGATAGTCACGGATGCCCGGGAAGTTCACCTCGCCTCCGACATAGACCTTGAGACCCGAGTACTGGGCGACACTCACGGTGATCTGAGGGTTGACCATTTCCTCGGCGTAACGCTGGGTCAGTTCCTCCGTGACGTCGTCCACCGTCCTTCCGAAGACCGAAACCCGGCCCACGAGGGGCAGGAAGATCTCGCCGTCGGGACCGACGGTTCGGGTCTGGCTCATCTGGGTCGCCTTGAAGAACGTGATGTCCAAAACGTCGCCCACCGCCACTTTGTATGGACCGGTGACGATATCGGGCAGCGCGTCCGGATGAACGAGGTCGGGCGATTGTGCAACGCACACCGGCGAAATCGCGGCCAGCAATCCGACGACCACCACGACGGTCACAGCCGCCGTTACCCTCGACCCCGCGGCGGAGGTGCTCTCCATCATGACCTGTCTCCCTTCCGATTCGTGACGCCATTCAAGGCAACTTCCTTCGCGCCGACTCGGCACCACTGCACGACGACGGCATCGCGTCGCAGTATTCCGAACGGCAGAGTGTCTGGTTGTACAATTCTGACATGGCCACCGACCAAACCTCTCGAAAAGAAGCCTCCTCCACGCAAGAAGCGGAGCGCGAGACTCGTCCCCTTCCGTGGATTCAAAAAGCTCCAAAGTGCTGCACAAGTATACCACAAAACTCGATGACCCACAGCAACTACGATCACGAAAACTCCCTCTCCCCCATGCTACTGCCGGCCTCAAGACCAAAAGCCCGCCCGTATTTTCGGCGCAATTGTCCTGTAAATCGACACAATGGAACCATCGGAGACAAAACGAATGGCGAGAATCCACCCGAGGGACCCAGTGAACCGTCGTGGTCGCACAATCTGCGCATGACCCAACGACAGGTGTCCAGTCTGGCGGATCACCACAATCTCCGGCGTGACCCAACGTTCCTGACGGAATTGACATATGCATGTCGGAGTTGTACATTCGCGCGCCCTCGAGGTATCGGGCCGGCCGAAACCCACCGAGGCAGAACCACTTCCAATTGACACGTGCCGTCGATGAGGCAGAATGTCCCATCGGATGAGAACGAAAGGGTGCGGCTCCGGGGGGCCGTTCAAGGCGAGACGATCATGATCGAAGACATTCAGAAAATCCGTAACATCGGGATCTCCGCCCACATCGACTCGGGCAAGACCACTCTCACCGAGAGGATCCTGTTCTACGCGCAGCGGATCCACACGATCCACGACGTCAAGGGCAAGGACGGCGTCGGCGCGACCATGGATCACATGGAGCTGGAACGGGAGCGCGGCATCACCATCACATCGGCCGCGACCTACGTCGAGTGGAAAGGCCACCACGTCAACATCATCGACACCCCCGGGCACGTGGACTTCACCATCGAGGTGGAACGTTCGCTCCGGGTTCTCGACGGCGCGGTGCTGGTGCTGTGCTCGGTGGCGGGAGTGCAGTCTCAGTCGATCACCGTCGACCGGCAGATGAAGCGCTACAAGGTGCCGCGGATCGCGTTCGTCAACAAGTGCGACCGCTCGGGCGCCAACCCTGAACGCGTCGCCAGGGCCCTGCGGGACAAGCTCGGCCACAATGCCGTTCTGCTGCAAATTCCCATCGGTCTGGAAGCGGACTTCGAAGGTGTGATCGATCTGGTCGAGATGAAGGCGATGTATTTCCGAGGCGACAACGGCGAGACAGTGGAAATCACGGAGATTCCCGCCGAACTCATGAATCTCGCCGAGGAACGCCGCGCGGAGTTGCTCGACGCAGCCAGCCTCTTCTCGGACGAGTTGTTGGAGGCCGCCCTCGATGACGCCGCCACGCCGGAACTCATCAACGAGGCGATCCGGAAGGGCGTTCTCTCTCTGGAACTCACCCCGGTCCTGATCGGGTCCGCATACAAGAACAAGGGCGTGCAGCCACTGCTCGACGCGGTCAACAGCTACCTGCCCTCCCCCACCGACGTTCCCATCGAGGCTGTGGACATCGACAACGACGACCAGCAGGTCACTCTGACCTCGGACCCGGACAAACAGACCGTGGCCTACGCCTTCAAGCTCGATGAAGGCCGCTACGGGCAGCTCACCTTTCTCCGGATCTACCAAGGGAGGCTGGCCAAGGGTGACACGGTCTTCCAGACTCGCACCGGCAAGAAAATCAAGATCGGTCGTCTGGTGCGGATGCACGCCGACAAGATGGAGGACATCGAGTCGGCCGGCCCGGGCGACATCGTCGGACTGTTCGGCATCGACTGTCACACCGGCGACACCTTTGTCGGTGATGGACCCCGGCTCGCCATGACATCTATGTTCGTTCCCGATCCCGTGATCTCTCTATCGGTCACTCCGGTGGACTCCAAGGCCCAGGACAACATGTCCAAGGCGCTCAACCGGTTCACCAAGGAAGACCCGACGTTCCGGGTCACCCTCGACCCCGAGAGCGGCGAGACAATCATCTCCGGAATGGGTGAACTCCACCTCGACGTCTATGTCCAGCGGATGAATCGCGAATACGCGGCCGACGTGGAGACCGGCGCACCCCAGGTGGCCTATCGTGAAGCCATCTCGCGCCGCGCTGATTTCGACTACCTGCACAAGAAGCAAACCGGCGGTTCGGGCCAATACGCGAAGGTCGTCGGCTACATCGAGCCCTTCGAAGAAGGCGAATACGAATTCGTCAACAAGATCTACGGCGGTTCGATCCCCACCGACTTCATCTCGGCCTGCGACAAAGGTTTTCGGTCGGGTCTCGAAAAGGGTCAGCTCATCGGATTCCCGGTGGTGGGCATACGTGCGGTCCTCGTGGACGGTAACTCCCACGCGGTGGATTCGTCCGACATGGCTTTCCAGATCGCGTCCCGCGCCGCGTTCCGCGAGACCTACAAGAAGGCGGCGCCGCGCATCCTCGAACCGGTCATGAAGGTCTCCATCGAAGGACCGACCGAGTTCCAGGGCGCAATCTATAAATCCATGATGCAGCGCCGCGGAACCGTGCTCGGCTCCACCGAGGACGCGGGCTTTGCCCGGGTCGACGCCGAGGTGCCGTTGGCCGAAATGTTCGGTTACTCGACCGACCTACGCTCCGCCACCGAGGGCAAGGCGGAGTTCACCATGGAGTTTGCCCGATACGCCCCGGCGCCTCGTGAGGTGACCGAAGAGTTACGCAAGAAGTACCAGGGCCAGATGACCGAGGAGGACGAATCATGACCGAACTGATGATTTCACTGCGCCGCTCTCCACGAACTCTGCTGGAGCGCGACGGCCACCCCGGCCCAGGTCCCGGCAAGCTCGCCCTCGTCACATCGCGGGCGGGTGTGGGCAAGACCGCCTTCCTGGTGGGCATCGGCGTCGATGCCCTGCTCTCCGGCCAAAAGGTCCTTCACGTGTCTCTCGAACGCACGGTGGAGAAGATCCGCGGCTGGTACGACGAGAAACTCACCGAGATGTTGCGTCACAACAAAAAACTCGAACATCGGACCGCGGTTCAGCTCGAGATGGAGCGCCGCCGGCACATCCACACCTACCTCGGTCGGTCCTTTACGGTGGCTCGCATGCGCGAGGTCCTCAGGATGCTGGACGACGCCATGGAGTTTTCCCCAGACGTGATCATCCTGGATCGAATGGAGTACACCGAGCTCGACGCACCTACGGTCGCCGACCTGCGTACTCTCGCCGGCGAGGTGAACTCCGAACTCTGGATGGCCTGTCGAACGCACCGCGACGGACCCCAGGCCGAACCCGGCCATCTGCCGCCGCCGGCCGATGCCTTTGAGGAGCACGTGGACCTCGCCTTCCGGCTCGACCCTCACGGAAACAAGATCCGTCTTCACGTCGTGAAGGACCAGCAGCAGCCCGTCGACCAGGACCTCAACATCCTGCTCGATCCCCAGACTCTGCTTCTGGTCACCGGAGTCGGTGCCAAGCGCTGACCTCACATGGCCCGATTCGGCTGAGGCGTCTGGGTTCAGCAATCGTCGTTTCGGCTGGGCTCGGTGTTGCCCTCGATCTGTCAATCAGCCGCTGTCGGAGGTCGGGCTCGGGTCCATAACTTCTTTACGAAGGGCATCTGCGTCCCAGGCCACATCCTCTTCGGGATGGAATTCACGTTGGTCGTCGCGCAGGATCCGCTCGAGTTCCTCGGTCTGCTGCCGGACTCCGAGAACGTAGGCTCTCCTGTCCGAGCGAAGACTGGCCAGCTTCTGAAGCGCCTCCTCGTCATGGCGACGAAACATGCGACCTCGACGGACGGCCTCGTGCGCAGGAATGCCCAACATCCGCATGACATCGACCCCGACCCTAATCGAGGTGTCCAGCGACTCGCGGTAGACGTGCTCCACCTCGGCGTCGATGAGTTCGTAGGCGTGGGTCCGATTCACCGCCCGCGTAACCACCGTGAGATTCGGGAAGTTTGCCCGCGCGATCTCGGCAATCTCCAGAATGCGCTCGGGATCGTCCACCGCCACCACGAGCACCCGGGCCGTCTCCGCCCCGGCCGCGCGCAGCAGGTCGAGCCGCGAGGCGTCGCCATAGAAAACCTTCTGTCCCAACGATCGCAACATCTCCACGTGATCGGAATCGAGATCCAAAACCGTGACATCGATCCCGTTGGCCCGCAGCATCCGACCGATGATCGTCCCAAAGCGGCCATACCCGGCAATGATCACCGGGTGCGACTCGTCCATTTCGTCCGGCTCGCTCGGGGCGATCTCCAAGGTTCCGACCCGGGGCTGGATCAGCCGCTCGTTGACCAGCATCAGCAGCGGAGTCAGCGCCATGGTCAGTGCGACGACTACAACCAACGGCGTCGTCGTTGCCAGTGAGAGCACCCCTTGTTGTGTGGCGAACGAGAACAGCACGAAGGCGAATTCGCCGCTCTGCGCAAGGGCAAAGGCAAACAGCAGGTTCTGGTCGAGGCTCATTCGGAAGACCCGGCCCAATACAAAGAGAATGACGAACTTCACCACGATCAACGCCGCGACCAGGCCGATGATCAAACCCGGATTCGCCATGATCACCGCGAAGTCGATGGAGGCTCCGACGGCGATGAAGAACAGCCCGAGCAACAACGCCTTGAACGGTGCGATGTCGCCTTCGAGTTCGTGTCGATACTGGCTCGTGGCCAGGACCACCCCGGCCAGAAAGGTGCCCAGCGCGGGGCTCAGTCCCACCTTGGACATGAGCAACGCGATACCGATGACGAGGAGCAGCGCCGCGGCGGTGAAGATCTCGGGGACGTGGGCCCGGGCGATGAATCGAAAGGCCGGCCGAACGAGATATTTTCCGCCGATCACGATCACCGCCACCGCTGCGGCCACCGCCAGCGCGGCTCCCCACCCCGGCAGTCCCTCCACCCAGGTCGTTCCGTGTCCTCCACCGCCGTGGCCTCCAGACGACATGCCTGCGCCATGGGCCAACAACGGAAGCAGCGCCAGCATGGGGATCACAGCGATGTCCTGGAACAGCAGAACCGAAAACGAACTCTTGCCACCGGCGGTCTTCATGAGATCCCGTTCCTGAAGTGTCTGGAGCACAATTGCGGTGGACGACAGCGAAAGGACCAAGCCGATCGCCAGTGAACTCCGCCAGTCCAACCCGATCCCCAAACTCGCCGCGGCGATCACCAGAGCGGTGATCCCGACCTGCAGACCCCCGAGACCGAGGATCGAGATCCGCATGCGCCACAGCAGTGACGGCTGAAGCTCCAGCCCGATGAGAAACAACATCATGACCACGCCGAATTCGGCGAAGTGCAGGACATCCTGGCCCTCTTCACCAACGAGGGCGAGTCCGAACGGACCGATGACGATTCCGGCGATGAGATAACCCAGCACGGAACCCAGCCCCAAACGCTTGGCCAGGGGAACCGACAGCACTGCGGCGGCGAGGTAAACGAACGCCTGGTAGAAGAACCCCTCTCCGTGCATCGGTGATCAACCTCGCTCAGGTGGGTCGGAATCGACCACGGGGGGTGACGGGTGGGTGAACCGCGCCGGATCGATCTCTCCGCCCCGGAGCGCCGTGATGGTGAGGCGATATTCTCGGGCGATGCTCTCGATCTGAGTCACGGCCAGATCGTGCGTGCCGTACACGACGAAGGGGCGCAGGTAGTCCATTCCGCACAGCGCGGCGGTCTGTTCGATGGGCGCGAGCAACTCCCTGATCGTAAAGTGATTGGTCCCGGACCGCCGATAGCTGTCCTCCCCTCCCCCTGCCGTGATGGCGCTCATCATGATCTTCCCTCGCAGGGCCCGGCCATCCCGACCATATGCCCAGCCATGTTGCAGCACCAGATCCTGCCACTCCTTGAGAATCGCGGGTGTGGAATACCAGTAGAAGGGGTGTTGCAGGACCACCACGTCGTGCGCCTCGAGCAGGGACTGCTCCCTTCGGACGTCGATATCGAAGTCGGGGTAGGTCTCGTACAGGTCGTTGACGGTGACGTCGGCCAAACCTCGGACCGCATCGACCAGACGTCGATTCACCCGGGATCTGCGGATCGCGGGGTGGGCGAACTCGATGAGAATACGTCGTGCGGCGTTCAATGGCTCCTCGAGAGAGGGAACTCCAACGAGGGCGCCGAGATTCCCCACAGCCATTGAGGAGCCACCGCCTCAGCGATCAACCGGGACACCGCCGTCAATGACCTCGAGCCAGGGCTCCAGACAGGCCGCCAGAATCTCCTCGCACCGTCCCGGATCAAGGCGATATTTTTCCGGCACGCGGCCCAGATCGACCATCCAAATGCCGTCCTGCCGTGTCAGCAGCGGAAAGCTCTCCAACGCCTCGGGGCCGAGGTGGGACATGCGGCAAACGACCCGATGAACCCACGGTTTCGCGCCCTTCAGCTTGAGGCCGTGATGTTCGTAGTTGTTGGCGAACATCCGGATGGTCCGATGATGCTCGACACCCGCTATATCGGCTTTTAGTAACGCGAAGTATGGGGCTACGACGACGATGTCCTCAGCGCCGACGATGTCGTCAGCCGTGTCGCTGAGAGCACGACGGAGACCTGCGGGTCCAGCGTCGATCCGCGACAACGAGGCTGCGCCTGATGTCCCGGGGACGTCGATCGGCGGTGAATCCAAGACCTCGGGGATCAGGACCTGACAGCCCGCACACCGCGAACACAGTTCCTCGCGAAAGTGCCCTTCACCGAGCTCCCCTGGGTCCTTGACAAGCATGATGAGCGGACAACTCTGTCCGACAGGGCGGGACGCGTTATGGATTCGCGCATGGTCGATACACGCCGCGGTCAGGGCATCGAGCTCCGCTCGATCCACCCGGGCAACCTCGAATGCCTCCATGATGTGCGCAACGGGCACCACTTGCAGTACGTGGCGTTGGTGATCGTAGGAATTCCGACCGGAGGCCCAGGAATCGAAATCGACCACCAACAGCTCTCGTCGTACCGCATTCGGAAGCCGCTCGATGCCCCCGGAACCAGAAAGATTGTCAACGGGAATGATCAGTGTCTTGCACCCGGCGTTGATCGCAGTTTCCAACTTGACGTCCAGTCCGCCCACACCGGTGATTCTGCCGTGGGTGTCGATTTCCCCAGTCACGGCGACGTCCCGGCGAACCGCCTGACCGGTGAGCAGCGAGGCCACCGCCAACCCGATGGCCGCCCCCGCCGACGGGCCGTCCTTTCGGGTCGATCCGCCCATGAAATGCAGGTGAATCGGCGCGTCAATCTCTGCCGGATCCAGATCGAGCCGATCGGCGCAGTGCAGGATGGCGGTCATCGCCACTCTTCGGCTCTCGTCCATCACCTTCTCGAGATTCCCGGTCGCGTGGACCATGCTGACGGCCGATCCGTCATTGCCACGCATCGATGGCACCCGGGTCGCCTGGACCGGGATCACTCCACCGACGCCGCGCTCGGAGTTGACTCCCAGCGCCATCACCTCGCCCACGCGATCCTCAGAGTTGATGGATACGTGTTGGTCCGGCTCCTTCAGACTCTGCTTGATCAGCCGGCGAGTGATCACGACTCGGTCGGCACCTTCCTCGAAGAGATTGCGCCGCTGGAGCCGAAGCAACAGGGTCCTCAGCACCAGTTCGAGCTGACGCACCCCGGCTTCCTGGGTGTAATTCTGGATGAGAAATCGGAGGTGCTCACCACCGTGGTCCGGTTCGAAATCGACCGCTTCCTCCGCGATGTCGTGGACCCTGCGGAGGCGGGGAAGAATGTGCCGGCGAGCGATCTCCACCTTTTCTTCTACGCTGTATCGGCCCAGATGCACGACCTGACAGCGATCAACGACCGGTTCGGGGACCGTATCCAGCGTGTTGGCGGTCAGGATGAAGTGACAGTTGGAAAGATCGATGTCGACCGTTGTCTGCGTGTATTTGTCGTGGAACAGGTGGTTCTGTTCCGGGTCGAGAATCTCAAGCAGTGTGGCGATGGCCAGGGGCTCGGTCTTGTCGGCCTCGTCGAAAATGAACATTCCGTTCATCGCGGCCATCTTGATCAGACCCTGAACCACCGCACCCGGCTTGGATCCCTCATAGGTAAATCCATGACCGCGCAGTGCAGACTCGTCGCGCATTCCACCAAGGGATACTTTGTGGAACGGGATGCCGAGGTTGCGGGCGATTGAGATCGCGAGTGATGTCTTTCCAACACCGGGAGGACCGACAAAAAGGAAAACGCTCCCGGTTCGGTGCCAATCCGCAGCGTGCTTCTCCTCGAAACTGCGATATCGCCATATCAGATTCGCGAAGAAATCCGCCACCAGCTCCTTGGCCGCCGCCAGACCGAAATGACTGTCCTCCAGGCCGGCCGTGAACTCGCGGGGCCCGACCTCGATGGGCCGAATTTCGCCCCAGGGCAACGCAAGAAGCGTCTCGATGAACTCGGTGTACTTGGCTTTGGAGTGCCCATCAATATTTTCGAAGTTGTTATCGATCGCGCGCAACACCGATCTCGGCACCATCGGGTCCAGACGGGCCGCTTCGACACGATCTCGCAAGGAACCGGTGGGTTTTGGCCGTTCATTGCTGAGGACGGGACTGTCGAGCAGAGGCTCCGTGGCGGGTGGAGGCGCACCGTCGACAACGTCTTCGGGACCGACCGAGGTCCGTGTCGCGAGCCTCTGGACAAAACGCTCGAATAGCGCATCCGGCAGTTCGGAATCCACCAGCGATGGTTCCACATCAATCTCGCGGAGAAACTCCTCAGCCGGCCACCGATCCAAGAAACCGTTGAACAAGCGGCGAAGTTCATCCACATCCTCGCGACGCTGATGGGCGAACAGAGCCACGAGCTTCTCAAGTTGTAGCGCTCGCGTGGCAACCGTCAGCGAATGATCTTGCGCCTGGCGATGGCAGGCGTCCAAAAGCAGTTCCTTCTCCGAAGCTCCC
Source organism: uncultured Holophagae bacterium (assembly GCA_963797055.1). Classification (GTDB taxonomy): domain Bacteria; phylum Acidobacteriota; class Thermoanaerobaculia; order Thermoanaerobaculales; family Sulfomarinibacteraceae; genus FEB-10. The sequence goes on along the minus strand of CAWCOD010000006.1, from coordinate 258,089 downwards.
AGGGCCTGAAAAGCCCCAGTGAGGACCGATTCCGGCAAAGTCACGAGTTTGGGCACATGGTTCTCGATCATGCCGGCCGCATGCTGCGAAAAATCCTCGCCACTCTCATAACGTCGGATCAACTCCACGAAGCCGCCGGTTCGGAGGCCGTTCAAGCTGTCGGCCAGGGCCTCGGTCAACGCGGTGTGCAGGGCAGGTTCGGATTCCCGGCACTCGAGGACATATCGACAGTCGGACTCGAGAACCTCGACCCCTCCACGCTCGGGCCAGACGATGCGCTCGAATTGGTGCCGAAGCAAGAACTCCGCGAGAGCCAGCACCTTGCGGGCCTCTCGAGTCGGAGAGTCGAAAGCGCGGGACGGATCGAGCGGCAGTCCAAAGGCAAAATAGTCAAACACGCGTTCGTGAATATGGACCGTCCAACGTCCCTCCCGGGCCACCAGGACGCTCACGAGCTCAAGATGACCTGCCGGCTCTTCCATGCGAGTAAGACTGTAACGCTCCGACGCTCGGGCCAGCCGAACCCGGTCCATGGTCTCATCGTTGGCAAATGAGGGGAGCACCCGTCTTTCGACGATCGCGCGGAGGACTTTCATCAATCTCCCGGAGGAATCGTCATAGTCCAGCAGCGGGCTGGTCAGTACATGTCGGTCGAATGTCATCGGCAGCATCGTGGCCTCACAAACAGGACTCGCAGGGCAAAACCCCCACCGTCCTATGTACGAACGCCTCGACGCCCATGATTTTTCCAAGTCTGACTGGAATCCGCGCGACGGAACACCGATGTCGTAGCGACCCCGCCTTCCGCCAACCTGCCGGGTCAAGCCTGCTTCAGCCGTTGGATTGGAGGTGTTTTCGCCGTCAGTGGAGCAACATTCCGACGGCCCCTCCGCTCATTCCTGTGGGTCGTCCGTCAGGAGGCTCTCGAGGGCTTCCGACGCGATCTCGGCCACGTCAGCCACGGGATCGTCGAGCAACCCTTCGAGGGCGGGTCGAGCGGCCGGATGGCCGATCATACCCAACAGGTCGGCGGTGTCTCCCCGGCGAGCTGCATCATCGGTGGCGAGCCCCTTCACAAGATGGGAAACCAGGGCATCGAGGCCACGCGGGTCCTTGTCAAGTGCCACCTCGGCGGTGAGGACCAGACCAATCCGGTTCTCAAGAGCGCTCGTCCGCCATTGGTCCAGGAAGGCCTCCCGGCCACGGTCATCCAGCAACATCCGGGCGGCGGCCCCAAATCTCCCCGCGTCGATCAGCGAGCGAAAGATGCCCGCATCGCCCGCGCCGGCAGCTGCCGTGATCGCCTCGGCCAGCTGTTCGGCCGAGATGGCGCCCACCAAGGAGAATTCACCGTTGACGATCATGAGGGGCACCGAGCGCACGCCGATGTCGGCGGCCCGCTGCGGAAACTCGGTCACATCGATCAGCGTCACCCGCACGTGCTCGTTTGAAGCGGCCAACTGCGTCGCCGCCCGAACGGCATGGGCACAGTTGGGGCAATCCGGCGAGACAAAGATTTCAATGACGACCGAGCTGGTCATCTCCGGGTCATCGCTCGCTGGGGACCTCTCGGCAGTCTTCCCCGTATCGGGACCATCGTTGTTCACGGATCGATCCTACCGCAACACGCTCTGTCCCTCACGCTAATGCTGCTCCGTGCCTCAATTCCCAACCACGGCTTGGGTCGGAATCGACCGCCGCCACGGTGGGTGAAGATCTGAGACAGATTCCATATACAGGCCTTGGTCGGCTCTGTGCCGGCCCAACGGGCAATGATCTCAAAGGCCTCTGCGCGATCATCGGTATCCAACGAGCCGATGCTCGCGCCATGGGTGCCCCCAGGATCGACGAAGAGATACGCAGTCCGAGGCACCACCGAGTTCGAACGCGCCTCCGGTCCACGGGTCGAATTCGCCGTAGATGAACATCACCCGCTCTCCCTCGGTGGCGAGCCAATCGGCGATGTCAGGCATCGCGGTGGGATCGTAGACCGCCGTCGCTCCTTCGGGAATCACACCTTCCTCTGGATCAGGCGCGTCGGTCTGGAGCAGATCGTCGATGTGGCCCCTGGCCACCGCCGGGTATCCGAGTTCGGAGTGGGCCTGGTAGTAGTAGGCCTCGAAGTACTCCCAAATCGGGTCCGACGCGTAGTCCCAGCCCACGAAGTTGTCGATGAAATTGAAGATGGTCTGGTCGCTCGCGGTGGTCTCGGGAACATGGGAGCAGTAGTTCTGACCGGCGTACTGCCAGAAGGTGAAGGGGATCTCGACAACGATTGATTCGAAGCCCCGCTCGATGCCCCCAATGCGTTCAAAGGACAGATTCCGTGTCGCCAGCAGGTCGAGCATGGCCTGACGACGGATCAGCGCCTCCCGCTGGATCGCCCACAGGTCCTCGTTGCATTCGGGAGTGCCGACGTTGGCCAGAAAGTCCAGATACCCCTCGTCTGGCACCCCGAACGAGATCGGGGCCACGTAGGCCACCGTGGCATCCACGTCATCGGGATAGAACCTCCGGTGGTACACCGCGGTCATACCGCCCTTGCTGTAGCCGGTGTTGATCCAGGCCTCGCCATAGATCGGTTGCAGCGCCTCGACGATCCGGTGGTGGTCGGCCGCCGCCTGTTCGATTGTCAACAGCGACCAGTCCAGCTCGTCGGGCATCGACTGTCCGAAAAATCTGTGTTCAACGGCCAACTGGTTGCAGAGGAGCCGTGCGGTCAGTTCCGTCTGGCCCAACCACAGCTCGTAGCCCTGAGTGTTGAGAATCACCGGGTCGTCGTAGGACCGATGAATCAGGGTCATGTACTGCGAAAACTTCGGACCGTTCGGATCACCGTGGTCCACCGGTTGGAGGTAGTGGAGTTCGAACAACCTGGAGTTCGGAAAGCCGCTGGGCCGCTCCACGACCGTCATGCCATCGATGGATCCGAGATACGCCAGGATATCCGGCCGGCACAGGGTCGCCAGCTTGGGTCCAATGGTCGTCGGGTCTCCGGTCCGGTTGTCCACCACCGAGGCATATGGGTGGACCCCCGAGCCGTAGGTGACAGTCACCTCGGCATATCCGCCGACAACGTCCGTTCGGTTGAACAGATCCCGGATCGGTCGGTTCTCCTGCGCAACTCGGCCGGCTGGAACCGCCAACTGGAACTGACCCACCTGGTCGCCGGTGCGGTCGAACACCACAATCGTCGCCGCGGCGATGGTACTCCCCGTATTCAAGAGTCCGATGTTGGTGCGAAACTCGCCGTCCTCTCTCAACTGCTGGAGAAAGACCACGTCGTCCGCTTCAAACCCGTCCTCGGCACGGACTCCTTCGAAAGCCTGGCCGAAGGTCCCGGCATCGGATGTGTTGTAGGTCCTCGATGTGACCATCACCTCGGAGCTGACCTCGATTTCGAGGGCGCCGCTGGCCGTTTGATCGGTGAGCTGGGCGACCACATCTTCGAAGATCTGCTGCCTCCCGGAGAGAACCTCGAACTGGGAACTGAACGCCTCGGTTGGGGTATGCAGGGTGAGTTCGACCGTCACGTCGAAGTCGCACCCGTTGAGCAGGCTGACGTCGGTTCGCCAGAGCGTTCCCTGGGCCCCCGGTCCATGGGCGGCCGAAGCAATCCAGTAGGTCTCAGCCGTCACACCCGCGGCCACACACAGAGAAAAACAAATCAACCCCGCCACCGCCAGCTTGTTCCTCACGACGACCTCCAGCTTCCACGGTCGATGCCGTTTCCTGCTCCATACTACGCCGCCGAACAACCGCTTGTTTCCAACCCGGAATATCTGTATCCTGAATTGAGATACATTTTCATTATCAGAGGAGTTGAAAGAGAGTGCAGCAGGGGACCCGACTCGGGACGTTCGAGATCATCGCGCCGCTCGGCGAGGGCGGTATGGGACAGGTCTGGCGTGCGACCGACACCCGGCTCGATTCCATGCCCCTCGTGCTCAATTGGACGGCCAATCTGGACCGCCCATGAACTGCGATACCGGAGACACCCCGTGATTGGTGAGACAGTCGGCACCTTCCGCGTCATCGACACCCTGGGCGAGGGCGGGATGGGCGTGGTCTATCTGGCCGAGGACTCAAGCCTCGGCCGGACCATCGCTCTCAAGGTTCTCCCGGATGAGTTCTCCCGCGATGAAGGACGCCGCAGACGCTTCCTGTCCGAAGCCAGGGCCGCCTCCGCCCTCAAACACCCCAATATCACCCACATCTACCAGGTGGGCGAAGACGGCGGAACCCTCTTCATCGCCATGGAGCACGTGGAAGGTACCGGACCTCACTTCGAAGATCGGCGCGTCCGGCGTCGACACCAAAGAGGTCGCGCGGATCGGAACCCAGCTGGCCGACGCCCTAGCCGACGCCCACGAGGCCGGGATCACCCACCGCGACATCAAGCCGGCCAACATCATGATCACACCCCGCGGACAGGTCAAGGTGCTTGATTTCGGGCTCGCCAAGCTCCGCCAGGAACTGGGCGACTTCCTGGACGACGAAGCCGTCACCCAAACCATGACCCAACCCGGTCTCGTCATGGGCACCGTGACCTACATGAGCCCCGAACAGGCCCTGGGCAAGGCCGTCGATTTCCGCAGCGACATCTTTTCCATCGGCGTCGTTCTTTACGAGCTCGCCACGGGTCGCCGCCCGTTCCAGGGCGAGACTCCCACCGAAACCATAACCAAGATCACCCGCGACCAGCCGGAACCCGTCAGGACCATCAACTCCGACATCCCAGACGAGCTGGAGCGGATCATCCGCAAGTGCCTCGAAAAAGATCCCGACCGTCGCTATCAGAGCGCCCGCGACCTCGCGGTTGATCTCGAAGACCCTGCGTCGTGACAGCGAGACCGGCGTCCGCGCGTGATCACAACTCCCCCAACGGTCACCCACCCGCAGCCGTCGACTGATCCTCGGAGCCCTCGCCGCCGTTGGCTGTCGGTAGCGGCCATAATGGTCGGGATCGGTTTTCTTGCGACCGCAGGAAGCATGCCATCGACCTCGATCGCTGTGCTGCCCTTCGAAAACGATAGCCGGCGATGCCGACGCCGAGTACCTCTGCGACGGACTCACCGAGAGCCTGATCAACACGCTGTCTCAGATCTGCCAGATCTCAAGGTCATATCCAGCCGGTCCGTCCTTCACCTTCAAGGACAGCGACGGAAGATCCGCAGAGCATCGGCCACAAGCTCGGCGTCCAGGCGCTCGTCTGATGGGTCGGCTTGGTCGCAGCGCGGCGACCAGCTTGCGGTCAGCGCCGAGCTGGTCGACGTCTCCGACAACCGCCAGCTCTGGGGCGGCCGTTTCGATCACGACCAGACGGTGACCTCCTGGCCATCGAGAAAGAACTCGCGAGCACGCTTGCCGAGACCTTGAAGATCGAGTTCGCCGACGATGCCGTCGAACATGCTCGCCCGTCGTTATGACGTCGATCCCGAAGCCCACCGGCTCTATCTCGCAGGGTCGGCAGTTGATGCATCGGTTCAGTCGACGGGAGATGAACAAGGCGGTCGACTACTTCCAGCAGGCCATCGACCTAGACCCTGACTATCGCCCTCGCCTACGCCAACCTCGGCCGATGCCTACGTCATCCACTCGCCTCCCACAGCATCATGGGTCGTGCCGAGGCCCTCGAAAAGTCACAGGATGCCGTGCGAGACCGGCCCTCGAGATCGATCGCCAATCTCGCGGAAGCGCACGCCGTGTCGGCCCAGATCAAGATACCTCTTCGACTGGGATTGGGAGGGCGCGGAAGCCGATCTCAAACGCGCCATCGAGGCTCAACCCCGGCAGCGACTTCGCGCGTATTGATCGTACGCCGACTTCCTGGCGGCGATGGGGCGGTTCGAGGAGGCCATCGTGCAGGCCGACGATCGCCAAGGAGCTTGATCCGCTTTCGCCAAGCGCAGCCTTCCACATGGTCGCCTTTCGCTTTGATGGGGATCCACGACTATGACCGAGCGGCCGCCGAATTCCGTGCGCGCCCTCGACCTCAACCCCAACTGGACCTGGGGATACATCAAGCTCGCCAAGACCCTCGCCGACAGCGACCAGTGCGCCCAGGCGCTCGAGACTGCCGCGGAGGCCGAGGCGCAGCTGCACGGCGGCAGCACCCCGCTCGCGCGGTCGTGGTTGGGCTACACCTACGCGGTCTGCGGCGAGGCCGAACGCGCCGAGGAGGCGCTTCGCGAACTCGACGATATGGCCGCGGAGCAATATGTCGACCCCGCCTGTTACGCCGAGCTGTACACCGCCATCGGGACCATGGAACAGGTTCTCGACGCGCTCGAGCAATCGGTGGCGGACCACTCGCCCGATGCCATGTACATGCCCGTGATCCCCGACTACTTCCTCCCTGAACTGGCTGACGAGCCTCGTTATCAAGCGCTCCTGGAGAAAATGGACGTCCCTCCTCGGGGCACAGGGAGGCCAGGGATGACCACATGACTTTTTCCACAGGCTTGACGATCGGGCACTACCACATCACCGACAGGCTGGGCGTAGGCGGGATGGGTGAAGTTTGGCTGGCCGAGGACACGAAGCTCGGTCGGGAGGTGGCCCTCAAGGTGCTGCCCGACGACGTGGCTTCAGACCCCGATCGATGTGCACGATTCGACCGCGAGGCCAAGGTGCTTGCGAGCCTCAACCACCCGAACATCGCGCACCTCTATGGGTTGGAGTCGGCTTCGGCCACGGGCACGGATGAGCTGACCACGTTCCTGGTGATGGAGCTCGTTCAAGGCGAGGATCTCTCCGAACGCGTCAGTCGAGGTCCGGTTCCGGTGAACGAAGCCATCCCCATGGCCCTCCAGATCGCGGAGGCCCTCGAGGCGGCCCATGAGCAAGGTATCGTCCACCGCGACCTCAAGCCGGCCAACATCAAGCTGAGGCCTGATGGTGCGGTCAAGGTGCTCGACTTCGGTCTGGCCAAGGCATGGGATGGGGAGGGTGGCGATCAGAGCCTCTCCATGTCGCCCACTCTGACAGCCCACGCAACGGCCGCGGGAGTCATTCTGGGGACGGCCGCCTACATGGCGCCCGAACAGGCCGCCGGGGTTGCCGCGGACCAACGAGCCGATATCTGGGCGTTCGGCGTGGTGCTGTGGGAGATGCTCACGGGTCAGAAGCTCTTCGAGGGCGAAACCGTGTCTCACGTTTTGGCGTCGGTCCTCAAGGACGTCCCCGATCTCGACGCCCTTCCGTCGGACACTCCGCCCAGGCTGCGAGACCTCATCGAACACTGCTTGAGAAAAAAGCCGCGCCGGCGTCTCCAATCCATCGGCGACGCTCGCGTGATGCTCGAGGATTATCTGGCAGATCCTTCGGCCTTCCAGGCGATTGCTTCGGGCGCGGTCGAAACGGCCCCTTCACGCCGGATCTGGCCCTGGGCTCTTCCGCTGGTTCTGATCCTCCTTGCAGCAGCGATCTTCGCCGTCACTCGGTCAGACCCGGACTCTCCTGCCGAACCACGGGTCATCCGCTTCGATCTGGCGGCACCTGAAGGAACCACCTACCACTTGGAGGCGGCCAACCCGGGACCGATCGTGCTTTCTCCCGATGGCCGCAGCATCGCCTTTTCGGCGCGCGACGCGGTCGGCAAGATCCACCTGTACCTGAGGCAGTTTGACACCGTCGAGGCAACCGTAATGACCGGCGCCGACGAGGCGCAGTACCCATTCTGGTCGCCGGACTCCACATCGATCGGGTTCTTTGCCGACGGGAAGCTCAAAAAGATCGACGCAGCCGGCGGACCGCCCATCACCCTCTGCGACGCCCCCAACGGCAAGGGCGGAAGTTGGAACTCCTCGGGCGACATTATTTTCGCTCCGGGCCCCGCGACCCCGCTCATGCTCGTTTCCGAGTCCGGTGGCGAGCCTGTCGAACTGACAAAAATGGACTCAGATCGCGGAGATAACTCCCACCGGCACCCCAGGTTCCTGCCCGACGGCCGCCGCTTCATCTACCTCGCTCGGGCCGACGGGAGTGCCGAACAGGCTGGGCACGCCGTGGTCGCGGCATCACTCGACGGCGGCCCGGAGACGGTCGTCGTCAGATCCACCGCGGCGGCGGAGTTCGCGGCGGGGCGACTGCTCTTCATGCGCGAAAGAACCCTGATGAGTCGTCCTTTTGACCCCGACACTCTCGAATTCACCGGCGCAGCCGTCCCGGTCGGTCCGGATGTGCTGGCGATTCCCGGGGCCGTGGTCGCGATCTTCTCCGCGTCGTCTTCCGATGTCCTCGCCTACCAGCCTTCTGGCGGGGGGCTCGGAGGGTTTCTCACCTGGTTTGATCGCGACGGTAATCAGGGCGCCACGGTCGGAGAGCAGGCCGACTACGGCGAAGTCTGGGTCTCACCGGACGGATCCATGGCCCTTGTTTCAATGGAGGACCAGGTTGCGGGCACCGCCGATATCTGGCTCGTCGAGATCGAGCGCAATGTGATCAGCCGCCTCACCTCGGATCCGGGGGACGAACAACAGATCATATGGTCCCCGGACAGCAAGAAAATTGCCTTCGCCCGTCGTGGTGGAGGGACTGCCGACATCTTCGTCAAGGAAATCGGCGGCGCCCCGGCCCAGCTCGTATTGGAATCCGAGCTGGACACATACCCGACCAGCTGGTCACCGGACGGCCGGATGATCGGATTTGACTCGCAATCGCCAGAGACTGCTTGGGACCAATGGATCCTGCCGCTCGACAGCGGCGAGCCCATTCCGTTTCTCCAATCACAGTTCAACGAGACCAACGGAGTATTTTCACCGGACGGACGGTGGATGGCGTTCACATCCGATGAGTCGGGTCGCCAGGAGATCTACGTGACGCCGTTCCCCGGGCCGGGAAGAAGGTGGCGGGTGTCCACCGAGGGCGGCATATTCGCCAACTGGAACTCCAATGGCCGAGAGCTTTTCTTCATGTCCTTCACCAATCAGGTGATGGCGGTTCCGGTAGATCTCGGTGACGGCACGATTTCTATCGGCGCGGCGAAATCCCTTGTGGAGGCCAACATCTCGCCGATGTCCTACCCGTACTCTCCGTCACCAGGGGGTGAGAAGATCCTGGCGATCACCCAACCGTTGGGGCCGCAGTCATTGAGAGTGGTCTTTGACTGGACCGCGGAGCTCCCAGACTCATGATCGACCACGCAGACCACCGGCGATCTTCGCATCCAGGGGATGACATCAGACGATGCTTGACCCCATATTGGGAAATGGGCGAATCCTGGCGCGTTGGGCGCAGCACAGGCAGTAAGGGACGGAAAATCATGTATATGCGTTTTGTTCGACTGATACTCAAGGAGGGTCGATTCAACGACCTCCGGAAATATTACGACAGCCGCGTCATTCCAGCGCTCCAGGGCACCAGAGGTTGCCTGTTCGTGAGTCTCCTGCAGCCCACCGAGGGAGACAACGAGTGCGTGTCGTTGACCCTCTGGAGCAGCCAGAAACGCGCCGAGGAATACGAGAACAGCGGACTCTACGACGAACTCCTCGACGAGAGCGACGATTTTCTCGCGGAGTCCTCCGAGTGGCGCGTCCAACTCACAGGAGACCACGGAGGGGAGGATGGCCCCCGACTGCAGGAACCCGAGGTCGAGGCCTTCCCGGTGGAGATCGCCACCGAAAGCGGAGAAATTGACGACGCCGAATTGCCCCACCTCTTCCTCCGCATCGTCGCGGTCAGGGTCGAGCCCGGACGATTCGACGAGCTTCGCGACCGCTACAACGAAGAAGCCGTGCCGGCGCTCCTGGCCACCCCCGGGTGCATGGCCGTCTTTCTTGTCGAGGGCGTTTCGGTCCACTCGCGAGCGTTATCCGTCACGGTTTGGGACAGCGAGGAGAAGGCCGTCCGCTACGAAATGAGCGGCGCGTTCGACAAACTGACCACCCGGCTGAGCGAGTACTTCTCGGGACTGTACCAGTGGAAGCTCTCTCTTGTCCCTTCGGCCGAGCGGGACCATGTCACAGGACGGGACCTGGACGTCGCGGGGTATCGGATCGTCACCGGCCGGCGCTTGGTCGAATAGAAAACCCCCTCCACGGGGAGGGGGTCAAAATGCCTGCGGTCGTGCGCCGCCGGGGGCTACCAACTGGGACGGTAGCCACCACCGCCGGATGAATTGCGACGCTCTTGCGCTTCGTTGACGCGAATGGCGCGGCCGTCGAGATCCTGGCCGTCCATGCCCGAAATCGCGTCGTCCCCGGCTTCTTCGGTCGCGTAGGTGACAAAACCAAAGCCACGGGAGCGGCCGGTCTCTCGATCGAGGATCACTTTGGCTTCGGTGACTTCACCAAACTGCGAGAACGCCTCATACAAGCCGTCGTCGCCGGTGTTCCAACTCAGGTTTCCAACAAACAGTTTCTTCGCCATATCTCCATCTCTCTTCGAGCTCCGCGCTGATCTGCGCCCGCTCCCAGGTCAGTCTCAGGCGTTTTTGCGGTCCGCCTTTACCCTCGCCGCCCCCATGGCGGCCGTCAAGATCGCAGACTATAACTGCATTCTCCACAAATGCAAGAGAGTCATAAGAAAACGCAACGCCACCGAGATTGAACCTGAGTGGTTCCCCTCAGGCCCGGCGCCCTGTAGAATCGGGGACCGTCGTCATAACCGGCGGCATCGAGCACACCATGTACGAAACCTACTACGGCCTGTCGGCCTCGCCGTTCAACATCACGCCGGACCCCCGGTACCTGTTCTTCAGCAAACGCCACCGGGAGGCGTTCGAGTACATCATGTTCGGCATCGCACAACGCAAGGGGTTCATTCAGATCACCGGGGAAGTGGGAGCGGGGAAAAGTACCTTGTGCCGAGCGGTGCTTGCAGTGCTCGACGAAACCGGCGGCGGATACGCCACTGCGCTCATCCTCAACCCCGTGATGACCGGTGTCCAACTGCTGCGATCGGTGCTCACCGAGCTTCACCTCGACGGACGCGGCAACGATAGGGTCCGGCTGCTCCAACGGCTCAACGACTTTCTCCTGGAACGGGCGCATGCCGGAGAGGATGTGGTTCTCATCCTCGACGAGGCTCAAGACATGTCCGCCGAACTCCTCGAGGAGGTCCGCCTGCTGTCCAACCTGGAAACCGAGGACCGCAAACTGCTCCAGATCGTCCTCGTGGGACAGCCAGAGCTGAGAGAAATGCTCGACGTCAGCACGCTGCGGCAACTCCGCCAACGCATCACCGTTCGATACCACCTGGGACCCATCAGCAGGGGGGAAACCGAGGACTATATCCTGCACCGCCTGAAGGTGGCGGGAGCCACCGGCAGACCGACCTTCAGCCCCCGGGCGCTCCGCACAATCCACCGGTATTCAAAAGGGGTGCCGCGACTGATCAACGCGGTGTGCGACAAAGCGCTCCTGGCGGGATACGTGGACGAACGCGATCACCTCGGGTGGTGGCAGATCCGGAGGGCCATTCGGGATCTCGAAGGTGCGGGCCAATGAGCCTGATCCACGAGGCGCTCCGCAAGGCCCGCCGCGAGGCCTCGCACCAGGATGATCCGGGGGTAGTCTTCCCCGGAGGTCTCACCGGACGCGGGCGGAAGAGCGGCCTCGGTGCCGGGGTGGTCTTGGGAATCGTCGTCACCGTGGCTACCGCCATCATCATCGGCGGCGTCCTTTGGTGGGCGCTCCGACAGACGCCCGGTGAGACCACCTTACAGGCCGATTCCGCCGGCAGGAAGACAGCAGGATCTTCTGTGTCCGAGGCTGAGACGACACTATCATCGATGCCCGGTTGGAACGACGAGCACCCCATCGATTCCCAATCCGACCCAGGTCGGACAGCCGAAAGCGACGGGACTCCAGATCGCGAAACCGAAGCCGCAGACTCCCGGGGCGCCATGCCCACAATCGTCGCCGTGCAGGACCTTGAGGTGGAGACCGCCGAAGCTGCCCCGACGCCTGTCACACGGCAGACGAGAACTTCCGGCGAGCGAGTGTTCCTGGTGGACGCGGACCTGGGCTACGCCACACTTTCACTCGACTACATCATGGTCTCAACCACCGACAGATTCGCCGAAATCAACGGCCTCGAGGTCCGGGTCGGCGATTATATCGAGGGTTTCACCGTCGAGGAGATCACTGAGGATCAGGGTCAAGTTGCGCGACGACATGGGTCCTCTCCTGCTCAAGGTGCCGCCTTCCCCCTGACATCGGATCCAGGGCTCCCCGGTCACTTCTGTCGAAAATCTTTCCGCCGAATGCGAATCGGAAAAAATGCCGGTGTGGATCTGATGTAGGCCTCGTACCCCGGACGACGAGTCACCAACTCGCGATCAAGCAGCGCCACGCCGGAAACCCGGAGCAGGGTAAAGGTGAGGAAGAACGGTCCGAGCAGGGCCAGCGCCCCACCCACGGACGCCGCGATCAGGCCAATCCCCCACCACAGCACAGCCTCGCCAAAATAATTTGGATGGCGGCTCAGACTCCACAATCCGCTGTCCAGAACCCGTCCCCGATTCGCGGGATCGGCCTTGAACCGCATCAACTGCCAGTCCGCCAGAGTCTCGAAGCCGAACCCGATCATCCAAAACAGCAGACCCACGGCCAGGACCAGGATTTTCCATCCCTCCGCGCTCCCGGATTGAGCCACCAGCAGGGGCGAGGACGCGACCCACAGCACCAATGCCTGGAGCATGAAGACCTTGAGAAACGAGACCCACCAGAACGCGCGGCCGCTGGCTTCGCGCCACTGACGGTAGCGGAAGTCCTCTCCCCTGCCCGCGTTTCTCACACCGATGTGGACCGCAAGGCGGAGGCCCCAGATTGTCACCAGAACACACACCAGGAGACCGACAACGGCGCGCGGTTCGGATACACCGAAGTACGTCCAGCCAACCAGCACGAAGCCCGGACCCCAGAAGATGTCCACGATGCTGGCGTCGGCCACCGCCAGGCTCACCAACCAGAGTATGGAAAATGCCGCCGCCGCCGTGGCCAGACCAACCGAGAACGGCAGGTTGCTGAGAGCCAATACGACACAGCCCACCACCAGCGCCACGGCGAAGAGCATTTCATCGCGCTTCATTCGAATTATCCTCTCGTTCCGAGCCCCCCCACCAGTCGGTTCGTTCGTGGAGAGGAAATTCGATTACGGTCCGGTAGTTGCCGCCGTCCGGGCCCTTGATATTTGACATGCCCGCATACCGCATGACGACTCGAAAGTCACGGTGGTAGGTGACGTCGATCGGCCCCGCAACCAATCGAATCAGCGGATTGGTGAACCGCATCCGGAACGTCACCACAGGCTCGCCCCACAGGCTGCCCTCCTCGCTCAACAACATCTCGAACCGGATCGTCCGCAACCGCTCCGGCACCAGCATGTCCGCCACCACGGTCTCGCCGGCCACCAGCTGCGGCCACGACGCCGTCACCAACCGATCGAGCCCCGGCCCGGTGATGAGTGTGGGCTCGCGCGCCACCCGCCGTTCCTCCGACCTTTCTTTTCCCGGGCGTTTCCGGAACGCGACGAGCTCATCGCCTTCGACCCGGACGCCCTGCTCGCCATTTCGCCTCAGGTCCTCGATCGTGAACGACGGAGTCGTACCCTCTCCTTCAAAACGAACGGTTCGCTGCGCGATCACCTGGCCGTCTGGATCCAAGTAGGTCGCGGTCTGAACCTGGTCCGACTCGGACCCCACCTGCTGCCGGTGGATCTCGGTATACAAAAGCCGACCGGTGTCGGGGTGTCGCGCATGGCCGACAATGCTCCACTCGCGAAGTCCCTCGGAGGCACCGCCGGTGGCCGGGCCGAGGACGAGAACGAAAACGAGCGCCAACGCTAGAGCGGCCCCGACTCGGCAATTACGCACGGATTGTTTCATGCCGGATACCCCTTTTCGCATCGTCTGATGTCGCATCTCTACTGTCACAAGGTTTCAAGTCGAGGTCCCATTCCCCGCACCTCGCAGAACGTCTTCGGCGAGCGGCGCCAGCGCACCTCCCCTACGGCAAAATCTCGTTTCTCCGCAATATCCTCTTTTTTTTTGATTTCCACCTTGAAATGACAGAACCTCCCGGCGCGTTCCCCCTCCCGATATGCCCCAGCCAAACGGTCCCCGCTGCTCCGCCGCCCATCTCGCGCCGGTCGCGGTCTCATGAAGATCGCGGTGATCGGAAGCGGCATCTCGGGCTTGGCAGCCGCCTGGCTGCTTCGCCGAAAACATCAGGTTCACCTTTTCGAGAAACGGGGTCGCCTGGGAGGGCATACCCATACGGTCGTCCACCCGCACGGCCCGGATGAGCTTGCCCTCGACACCGGTTTCATCGTATTCAACCACGACACCTACCCCAACCTCACACGGCTCTTTGAACGCCTGGGGGTGGCCACCCAACCCAGCGCCATGTCCTTTTCGGTGAGCTGCCCGGACCCCGATCTCGAGTATGCCGTCCATAGTGTGCGGGGGCTTCTGTCGCAGCCATCCAACCTGGTCTCGCTGGCTTTTGTTCGCATGCTCGCGGACATCGTCAGGTTTGGCCGTCGCGGCAGGGCGATCCTCGCCGGACCCGGGGACCCGAGTCACACCATCGGGGACTTCTTGAGGACCGAGCGCTTCAGCGAAACCTTCGTCAACTACTATCTCCTGCCCATGACCGCCGCCATATGGTCTTCCGGCACCCGCCTGGCATCCAGTTACCCCCGCGACGCGCTCCTGAAATTTCTTGCAAACCACGGCCTCCTGCAGTTGACCGGCCAACCCGAATGGCGCACGGTCTCCGGCGGCAGCCATGCCTACGTGCACAAGATCGCCGCCACCCTGGAGGGTCGCATCCACCTCGAAGCGCGGATCTCCACCATTGTCCGCCGGCATTCCGATGTGGAGCTGCACTTTGAGGACGGAGGGGTTGCACGGTTTGATCATGTCGTGATCGCCACCCACGCCGATCAGGCTCTCGGTCTCCTGAACGAACCGGCCGATGACGAACGAGAAACACTGGGTCGTTGGACCTACTCCCGCAACCGTACGTGGCTCCACACCGACACCTCGCTGCTGCCGCGTCGGCGCTCGGCGTGGGCCTCGTGGAACTATCTCCTTCCCGGTGGAACGGGACCGCAACATTCAACCTGCGTGACCTATCACCTCAACCGACTGCAGCGGCTGGAGGATGAGACCCAGTTCCTGGTCACGCTCAACCCGCCCCACGAACCGGCCCAGGCGAAGACCATTCGCTGCATGACGTACACCCATCCGATCTACACGCGGGAAAGCGTGGCGACGCAGTCCGATCTGCCGCGGCTCAACGGCCAGCGTCGCACGCACTTCTGTGGGGCGTACTTTGGCAACGGTTTCCACGAGGACGGGCTCAATTCGGCGATCGCTGTCGCTGATGATCTCGGGGTCCCGTTCTGATGGCTCATTCCGCCCTCTACGCCGGCCACCTGCGGCACAGGCGATCGCGCGTATCGCGCCACGCCTTTCGTCTCCCGGTTTGGTATGCCTTGCTGGACCTCGCCGAAATCGTCGATCTCGCCGAACAGGTCCCGTTTCTTTCACACAACGCATTCAATGTGATCGGCTTCGACGATCGGGATCATATGGGTTTCGACAGACGCCCGGTACGCGCAAAACTCGCGGAGTGGCTGCGTCTCAATGGAGTCCACTTCGACCTGGGCAGAATTCTTTTGCTGACCCAACTTCGCACCTTCGGACACGTCTTCAACCCGGTTTCGTTCTTCTACTGTCACGACAGTTCGGAGGCTCTCCGCTGCGTCGTCGCAGAGGTCAACAACACCTTCGGCGAGACCTACTGCTACCTCCTGCCCGCCGATCCCATCCAGGGCGTTGTACGCCACCAGGAGACGAAGGTCTTCCACGTCTCGCCGTTCAACCCCGTCTCAGGGACGTATCGATTCACCTTGCCCCCACCCAGCGGGGACCTCCTGGTGCACATCAGCCTCGAGCGCGATGGTGGGCGATCGTTCGATGCAACCATCACAGCGACCCGTCGACCCTTCACAACGGCGTCATTGGCAGCCACAATTGGCCGACATCCACTCACCGGGCTGCTCACTCTGGGACACATCCATTTCCAGGCCCTCCTGCTGTGGATCAAGGGAGCCCGCTTCTACAAAAAGCCAAGTCCGCCACCCGGCACATGGAGGACACGTCATGGTTCGAAACCAGGGGCAATCACTGCCCACGTCACAGACGACCATCCAAACCTGGCCAGTCCTCGCAACTCCACCGGCAACCACGAGGCAGCATGATCATCGTCCCGGACTGCCATCCGCCGCCCGACTCGTTCTGCGGAGCCTGTCCAACATCGAGGGATTGCTCCGGATGCATCTCCCTGACGGATCGATGATGGATCTGGGCAATCCCGCGAAGGATTCCACGGCGGAGATCACTGTTCATCGCTGGCGCTTTTTCCGGCGTTTGCTCGCCGCGGGCGACATCGGTGCAGGCGAATCGTATGTTGACGGCGACTGGAATTCCAAGGACCTGGTCGCACTTTCCAAACTCTTTCTCACGAACGAGGACCGGATCGAGGCATCGCCCATCGTCGGGATCTTTGGCCGCTGGCGCGATCTCCTGCGTCACCGTGGCCGCGACAACACACGGCGCCAGGCGAGGCGAAACATCCGCGCACACTATGATCTCAGCAACAGCCTCTACGCGACCTTCCTCGACGATTCCATGACCTACTCCGCCGGGATCTTCGATTCTCCCGAGGTCAGCCTCGCCCACGCTCAACGCACCAAGAACCTCCGCATGGCGCGGCTGGCGGGCCTTGTTCCCGGCAACCACGTGCTTGAGATCGGCTGCGGCTGGGGAGGCTTTGCCGAAATCGCCGCGACCGAACTCGGATGCCGTGTCACCGGCGTCACACTGTCGGAGGAACAGGCTCGATTCGCCCGCGAACGCATGCGGCGAGCAGGCGTGGATGACGTTGTGGACATTCGCGTCATGGACTACCGGGATCTGTCCGGCACCTTCGACGCGATCGTATCCATCGAGATGCTCGAGGCGGTGGGACACCGCCACCTGAGTGACTACTTTGCCGCTTGCCACCGTCACCTCGCCGCCGGCGGCAGGGTCGCGTTTCAGACCATCACGATCCCGGACCAGATCTACGATCGGTACCGCCGGGGAACCGACTGGATCCGCAAACATATCTTCCCAGGCGGCCATCTGCCATCGTTGGGCGCGATCCAGGCGGCGGTGGCCCGAACCACACCATTTATCATCAGTCGCGCCGAAGACATCGGTCCCCACTATGCCACCACCCTGGGACGCTGGCGTCGCCGGTTCGAGGGACAGGTGGACACAGTCCGCGCTCTGGGCTTTGACGAGCGGTTCATCAGGATGTGGCGCTTCTACCTCGCCAGCTGTGAAGCGGCTTTTGCCCACCGCAAGATCGGCAACCTCCAGTTCGTTCTGCAGCGCACGGGCGATTCGGGGATCTGAGGCTGGCCATGCAGCCCGTGATCGATCTCGCCGAACGTCGGTTGCTGCCCGATAGAGCCATACGATTCGGCATCCGCAGATTGCTGGCCCGAAGACTCAGGGACGAACGCAGCCAACAGGCCGGCGACCCTGCGGCTCGCGTGGCACGGTTCGTCACCGAGATGCGTTCCAGTCAGGTCGCGGTGGCTCAGGACAGGGCAAATGCGCAGCACTACGAGCTTCCTGCCGAGTTCTTCCAGACGGTTCTTGGCCCTGCACTGAAGTACTCATCCTGTCTCTGGAGTGAGGGCGACGACCTTCGAAGCGCAGAAGAACGAATGCTGCGAATCAGTTGTGAAAGGGCGGGCATCGAGGACGGCATGAACGTGCTCGATCTCGGATGCGGTTGGGGCTCAATGAGCCTCTGGATCGCCCGTCACAAGCCCAGATGCAGAGTGCTCGCGGTGTCAAACTCCCGCCTTCAAGGCCAGTTCATCCTCGACCGCTGTCGTGTCGAGAGTCTCCGAAACGTCGAGGTCATCACGGCGGACATGCAAAATTTCGCACCGGAACGCCAGTTTCACCGAATTTTCTCCGTGGAGATGTTCGAACACATGAGGAACTGGCCGGTGCTGTTCAACCGCGTCGCGTCGTGGCTCGAGCCCCATGGTGCCTTCTTTCTCCACGTGTTCGCCCATCGCGATCTTGCGTACTCTTACGAGGACCACGGATCAGGGGACTGGATGGCACGCCATTTCTTCACTGGCGGTATCATGCCGTCCAACGATCTCCCCTTCCACCTCTCCACGGATCTCGAGGTCACCCGGCACTGGAAGGTCAACGGACGGCACTACAGCCGCACCTTGGAAGCGTGGCTGCGCACGTTGGATGCGGAGAAGGGCTCGGTGATGACGATCTTCGAGGCCGTCTATGGCGACGACGCGGACCGCTGGTTCGGAAGATGGCGGATGTTCTTCATGGCCTGTGCAGAACTCTTCAGCTACAACAACGGCAGCGAATGGGGAATCTCCCACTACCTACTGGAGCCAACGAAGCCCGTAGAGGTCTGGGAGTCCCGCGCCCAGCTGGAACGAGGTAGGCGGACCAGACTCTCTGCCGACAGGGCGGGCACGTTGTGATCACCGACATCGAAGAGATGGTGACGCCCCGACGCCGTCAGACGTTAAAGCGGTAGTGGACGACGTCGCCATCCTTCACCGGGTAGGTCTTCCCTTCCAACCGGAGGGTGCCCTTCTCCCGGCATCCGGCCAGCGAACCGATGAACAACAGTTCCTCGTGGGGCACGACCTCCGCCCGGATAAAGCCCCTGGAGATGTCCGAATGGATGGATGCCGCGGCTTCCACGGCAGGGGTATCCAGCGGGATTGACCACGCCCGGCACTCGTCCTCTCCAACCGTGAAGAAGCTGATCAAACCGAGCAGCCGGTAGGATTCTCGAGCCACCCGGTCCAAGGCCCGATCCGCGATTCCGAGATCGGCCATGAAGGCCGCTGCATCGTCGGTGTCGAGCTGGGAAATTTCCTGTTCGAGGGTGGCGCAGACGCTGGTGCAGCCCGTCCCATTGCCTTCGAGCCAGGCGGACCATCGCGGGTCGGCAAAGGGGTCCTCGCCGATGGCGCTCTCGTCCACATTGACAACGGCCAGCACCGGTTTGAGCGACAGAAAGGTGAATCCGCGCAGACGCACGCTGTCCGTTGCGGTCCATTCCTTGTGCCGCAACGGCCGGCCCTCTTCGAGGATCGGTAGACATCGTTCGAGCAACTCCAGCTCGGCGGCCAGTGCGGCGTCCTTGCGCCTGGCGAGATCGCTGCGCAATCGCTCGATTCTGCGCTCCACCACCAGCTGGTCTTGGAGCACGAACTCCTCTTCAATCCGCTCGAGATCACGAAACGGGTCGACGGAGCCGAGCGGGTGCGGTACCGCCTCATCGTCGAATCCGCGCAGCACCACCATCAGCGCATCCATGGTGCGGAGCTCAGGGATGTTCAGGCTCGCGTCCTGCTGGCGATCGCCCTTGAGACCCGGAACGTCGACATACCTGACCGCCGCCGGAGTGGTCTTGCGCGGCGAGTACATCTCGCTCAATTGGTCGAGCCGGCCGTCGGGAACCCGTCCCATTCCGACCGCTGCCTGATCTCGACGACCGCCGCCGATCAGAGCATCGGCGTTGGCCGTCAACAGGCTGAAGAGCGTGGTCTTGCCGCTCCCGGCAAGACCCAGGATTCCGACTTCCATGGGTGTCTCCCGACGGTACAGTGAGTGGTTGGTTGGCGGGTGAGCGCCGGATCGGCGCGGCCCGCGGCGCGAGAGCCTATCACAGTCCACGCCCTCCGGCATGGCCCTCAACCCATGACAATCACCGTAGACGTCGTATGATTCCGGAATGAAACATCGATTGACACGGTGGTCCGTCTGGATCCTGCTCGCAATGGCCGCAAATGTCATCCCGGGCCACGCCTCCGAGATTCAGCCGCCTGAGGGTGAATCTCTGCGCGAGGTCACTCTGCTCTACACGAACGACTTTGAAAGCGCCTATGATCCGATCCCCGCGTACTGGCGGGACGACGTGGATCGCGTCGGCGGCATCGCGCAGTTGGCGACGTTGATCGAACAGCAGCGCCGGCTCGCGTCCACCTCCTTTCTGCTCGACGCCGGCGACATCTTCACCGGGACCCTGGCCAAGCTCACCCGGGGCGAGCTGCCCTTCGAGCTGATGATCACCATGGGATACGACGCCATGTGCATCGGCAATCACGAGTTCGAGTACGGCTGGTGGGTGCTGCGCGACGCCATGCAGCGGGCACCCTTCCCGGTGCTGGCGGCAAACCTCTTCTACGAGGGGACCGACATTGGATTCGCCCAGCCCTACACGATCCTGGAGCGCGACGGGGTTCGCCTCGGCGTCATCGGCATCTTCGGAACCGATGCCGCCACCGCCCTTTACCCACCCCACCTGGCCGGTCTCGAGGTGCGTGATCCCATTGCCTCTGCCCGGCCTTTGGTGGCCAAGCTGCGGCCCGACGTAGACCTCGTCGTGCTGCTCACCCATCAGGGGAAGACAGCCCCAATGCAGACCGATGACGAGGCCGATGCCACGGTCCAACGTGATATCGAGGCCGATATTCGTTTCGCGGGAGCGATCAAGGGCATCGACGTCCTCATCGGCGGTCACGCCGACGCCGGACAGGAGACCCCGTTTGTCCATCCCGAGACCGGCACTCTGATCTGCCAGACCTACGGTCAGGGGACCCGGCTTGGCATCCTCGAGCTGACGGTGGATGTGGCCGCAAACGAGGTCGTGGCCCACAACGGCCGGCTACTGCTCGTCAACAGCTCCGAGCTGCCACCTCACCCGACCGTGGCCGCCAAGTTGGCCGCGTATCGCGCTCGGTACCCGGAGACCAACGAGGTCGTGGGCCGGACGACGGGTCGGATCACCCGCCGCTACAACGAGGAGTCCGATCTCGGGAATCTGTTTGCCGACGTGCTCCGGGATTACGGGGCCACCGATATCGCGTTCGTCCACTCGGGAGGCCTGAGGGCCGACCTTCCCGCAGGAACCGTCACCCGCGAACAGCTCCTCGACGCCTTTCCATTCACCGACCGGGTTTTCGTCCTGGAGATGACCGCCGAACAGTTAAAAGATGTGCTGGAGCAGAGCTTCAGTCTCGAACGGGGGGTGTTGCAGGTGTCGGGCCTCAAGGTCAGGTATGACCTCGACAAGCCCGTGGGAGAAAGAGTCCTCGGGGTGGAGATCGATGGGCGTCCTCTCGATCCGGAGGTCAACTACTCGGTGACAACTTTGGACTTCCTCGCGACGGGAGCCGACCTCTACAGCGGCTTTGTGGGCGCCAAGGTGGTCGTGGATGACGGACCGGAATTCTCAGATCTGCTCGTTCAACGATTCACCGCCGGTGAGGCCGTTGCCCCTCCCCCCCGTGGACGCCTCATTCCCCAGCCCTGATCTCGGCGGCCAGGCGCCGCCACGGTTCGCGGCCGTTGAAGCTTATCCAGCTGTCGAATCCCCGATACGGTCGCAGGATGTTCGGTGGTGTCGACTGCGGTTCATTGGTCGATGAACCGCTGCAGGCGGTCAGCCCAGCGCAGAGCACCGCGACCGTCACCGCCACAATGGGCCGACCCCGACACCA
Source organism: uncultured Holophagae bacterium (assembly GCA_963797055.1). Lineage (GTDB taxonomy): Bacteria > Acidobacteriota > Thermoanaerobaculia > Thermoanaerobaculales > Sulfomarinibacteraceae > FEB-10. Next base: position 236,522 of record CAWCOD010000006.1, on the reverse strand, counting down.
GTTCCCTCTTCCCACGGTCATGAATTCTATCCTGTTAGACTCCCGATCATCGGAGGCCTACGGTGAAACACGCGATGTTTCCGCTTCTCGCCAGCCTTTTGCTCGCCGCGAATCCCGGACTCGGCGCACAAAGACCGAATTTCGTGGTGATCGTGGCCGACGATCTCGGCTGGGGTGACCTGGGAAGTTATGGCCACCCGATGATCCGCACGCCGAATATCGACCGCCTGGCCGCCACCGGCATACGATTCACCGACGGCTACGCGGCTGCTCCCGTGTGTTCGCCCGCCCGCGCCGGTCTTCTCACCGGCAGAATTCCGAGCCGAACCGGCATTTACGATTGGATCCCGCCGGGCAGCGATGTCCACCTGACCCTCGCGGAGACATCCGTGGCGACCCTGTTGCGACAGGCCGGGTATGACACCTGTTTCGTCGGCAAGTGGCATCTCAATGGCGGCCTCGACACCGACCAGCCACAGCCCGACGACCACGGATTCGATCACTGGTTCGCCACCGCGGGATTTGCCATGTCGACCCACCTGGACCCCTTCAACTTCTCCCGTAACGGCACCGAAGCCGGGCCGCTGGACGGATACGCCTGCCAACTGGTGACCGATGAGGCCGTCCACTGGCTCGACGGACGTAACGACCCGTCACAGCCATTCCTGCTGGTTCTCGCCTATCACGAGCCCCACGAGGCCATCGCTTCTCCACCAGACCTGGTGGACAGTTACCCGGCGACACAGAACCGGAATGAGGCCGAGTATTTCGCCAACGTCACCAATCTCGATGTCGCGGTGGGCCGCCTGACGAGCGCGTTGGCGTCAAGGAATTTGGAGGCTGACACACTGGTCCTTTTCACCAGCGACAACGGTCCCGAAATGATGAATCGACACCCGCAAGCGCAGAGATCCTACGGATCCGCCGGGCCGTTCAAGGGCCGCAAACTGCAACTCTGGGAGGGCGGCATTCGGGTCCCGTTCATCGTGTCGTGGCCAGGGCACGTGGATGCCGGGGTCGTCTCCGACGAATTGGTCAGCGCCATCGACCTCCTGCCCACCGTGTGCGACCTTGCCGGTGTGCCGGTTCCCGATTCCATCGCCCTCGACGGAACCAGCCTGACGCCGGTCCTCGAGGGGGGCCACGTCAACCGGACCACATCGTTGTTCTGGCATCACTACAAATCGTGGGGCGGGCCGAGAGCGGTCCTCCGCGACGGCCGTTGGAAGCTCGCAGGCTATTGGGATGGACCAGAGATCCTGCGCAAGAACTCGGCCACCATGCGGCCCGGCGACCAGGCCCTGATCCGCAGCGCCAAGCTGATTCGTTTTGAACTCTACGATCTTGAAACCGACCCGGGCGAGCGGCACGACGTGGCGACCCAACACCCCGAACTCGTCGCAGAACTTCGCGCCCAGATGCTCGGACTCTACGCCGAGATGCAGCAGCCGGACATGGGTTGGAATGAGAGCTGGCTGCGAAGATGGTGAAACGAGCCGAGGCTGCACATCTCACCGCGTCTCGTGCAGGAATTCCTCCTCGGCCCCACCGGTTGCGCCATTGACAGGATTTGCAGTCCTTCTAGAATCTCAGGCAATCACGACGGAGGCGACCCTTGGAAAATCGCAGCTCGCAATTCACTGTGCTCGGTCTGCTGATCGCCATTGGCATGGCCCTCGGTGGGTATTTCATCGGCCACGGTCTGATGAAAGCCCGGTCGTCGGATCGCTACGTGACCGTCAAGGGACTCTCAGAGCGGGAGGCCCCGGCCAATCTCGTGCTGTGGCCCATCGTCTATACCGTAACCGCAGACGACCTGGATACCCTCCAGCAGCGGCTCGACGACGGTGCAGCCAAGATCCAGTCCTTTCTCGGAGCGCGGTTCACGGCCGAGGAGATCAGTTTCTCCGCGCCACGGGTCACCGACCGTCAAGCCCAGGGCATGACTGCGCAGCAGGGAAAGCTGGACCGTTACGTCGCGGAGGCGACAGTCACCGTCCGGACCGAACAAATCGACGAGGCTCGGTCCGCCATGGCTCTATCGGGGGCTCTGGTCAAACGGGGTGTCGCGCTGATTCGAAGCTACGAGTACCAGACCCAGTACCTCTTCACCGACCTCGACGCCATCAAACCGGAGATGATCGCCGAGGCCACCCGTGACGCCCGCCGAGCGGCCGAACAATTCGCCGAGGACTCGGGCAGCCGGGTGGGCGGCATCCGCAACGCACAACAGGGCTATTTTTCCATCCAGGACCGCGACAAATTTTCTCCCGAATTCAAGTCGATTCGGGTCGTAACCACGATCCAGTTCTTTTTGGAGAGCGACTGAACTCAGGTCGCCAACTCGACCACGTCGCGATCGCGGAGTTCAAAGTCGCGCGACACCTTTTGGCCCTCGATCTTCCCTCCCCAGACCTTGGCGTAGGCGAGCCTGCCGGCCACGTCGCCATGGATCCGCTCCGCCAGATCCAGCACGGTTGAACCGCTGTGAAGGACGAAGGGCGCTCCCCGGTCGGGCTGCTTGCCGGGTGGTTTGGTGCGGATTCGAACCAGCTGGAGCATCCTCCATAATTCCAACTTGAGCCGTTGGTGACCGATCCGGGACGGCCCGCTCAACCGCACGGTTGGAAAAACATCGCCGTAGAGTTCCTCCAGGACCTGGAGGTCGGCCTCCGGAACCACGTCGGCCTTTGCCAACACAAGAATGGTCGGCAGCGGCATCACGCCGGGATCAGCGTCGGAGGGAAGCGCACCCACCAAGGGCAGATGGAACGATTCGAGCCGGTCGCGGATCGTCTCGATCCCCTCCAGGGTCCCGGGCGTGGAGGCGTCCGCCAACAGTAACGCGGCATCAGCTCCTTGCAGCACATTGGGCATCCACGGGTCCATGTGTTCGGAGGTGATTGGAGGAAGGTCGACCAGTTGGATCTGCACATCCTCGAATTGCATCATGCCGGGCTGGGGGGCGGTGGTGGAGAAGGGATAGTCGGCGATTGTCGGCCTGGCGTGGGTCAATGCAGCCAGCAGCGCCGACTTGCCCGAGTTCGGTGGCCCGATCAGAGCGACCTGGGCGGCGCCCTCCAGTTCCACGTGGACCGCATGTGACTTCGGCGATTGTCGTCGTTCCGACTCCTGTCGGAGCCGTGCCAGGCGACGCTTGATGTCCGCCTGCATTTTCTCGGTGCCCTTGTGTTTTGGAATGGTCGACAGCATTTCTTCCAGTGCGGCCCGCCGGTCTTCGATCGTCTTGGCGGCCCGGAACTTGGAATCCGCGGTGCGGAACTGGGCGGTGAGGTTTGCCGGCATGGCGACAATTGTACCGCCGAGTTCTCCGGTGGTGTGGATTGTGTTGTCCGGAATTTCGTCGACCGTCAGATCTCGGTGCGGGTTGTCCCCAAAACGGTGACGAGACGCAAGACCGTCACCCCCCGCCCGATGCCGATCTCGTCGCCATCGCGCAACTCAACGACACCCTCCACCCGCACGCCGCGGACAAAGGTGCCGTTCTTGCTCCCCAAATCCTCGATCGTGACATCCTGGCCAGACACGACGACCTGGGCATGCCGTCGCGACGCCCACTCTGAATCGATTCGTATTTCGGCCTCGGTGCCTCGGCCGATGACACTCTCGCCCTCTTTGAGGGAGTACGACCGATCGGCAGCTTCGAGTTTGAATCGGCTGACATCTTCGCGGGCGGGGTCCTCCACCGGGAGACCGGTCACCTCCGCAGCCAGCCGATAGCCGCGGGTCGGAATCGTCTCCACGTACCGCGGCATTGCGGCATCGTCGCCCAGCGCCTGGCGCAGATCCGCGATCGCACGGGTCAGTCGATTGTCGGAAATGAACTCCACCTGCCACACGCAGTCGGTGAGCTCCCTCTTGGAGACCAGCGCACCCGCCCGCATGGACAGACAGAGCAACACCTCCATAACCTTGGGCTCGAGACGGATGCGTGACCCTGTACGGCTGATCGTTCCGAGGGTCGGTTCCACCAACCAGTCCCCAACCGTGAAGGAGCCCTCGCTCCATCTCTGATCCACGAACCAGTCCTCCGGCAACGAATTCGAGACGCTTATTGTGTTCATGCCCATTCTACGGGAGTCGTTGGCCCGACGTCTACAATCCAATCCACCCCCTCACCTCAGTCCGAGTCCGGAGGTTCAAACAAACCTGGCGTCACGCCTTTTCACCCGATGAGAGCACGGCGAACGCGGCACCGTGGGGGTCCAAGCACTGGGCGATCGGGTCGCCACCCGGGACCTCCGTCGGCCCGTTCAGCGCCTTGCCACCGAGCTCTTTCACTTTCGCCACCGAATCCTCCACGCTCTTGACTCTGATGGAGTACAGCCAGCAGGGTGGACCGGGCATCTCGTCGGTCGTGTTGAACATCCCTCCAGGGGGTGCACCCCCGACGAGTTCTTCCGACTGTCGAGTTTCCGCCGCGCCCAGATCGCCCGGGGCCTGCTGCTCGAAAGACTGGCCCGATGATCCGGTTCCTTCGCTACAATGCACCGTCCATGAAGGGGGTGTGGTGACCGAATTTCTGGCAGCGTTTGGCGGCGCCTGGCTCGCGATTCTGAAGGTCTTTGTGGTGGTCCTTGCGGCCGGCGTCTTGGTGCGCCGCGGTGTTCTGACCGACACCATGGTCACCAGCCTGTCCACCGCCACAGTCGTGCTCTTCCTGCCCTGCATGATCTTCTCCAAGGTGGTGGAGAACTTCGAGCCACGGGCACTGGAGCTATGGTGGGCCCTGCCCATCGCCGGCGTACTGATGCCCATGCTCGGACTCGCGCCCGCCGCCATCGCCTTTGCCCGTGAGCTTCCAGAAAAGCGCAACATGCTCGCCCTGGCCAGCATGCAGAACGCGGGCTACCTGATCCTGCCGGTTGGGCTGGCCATCTACCCGGATCGATTTGATCGCTTTGCCCTGTACTGCTTCCTCTTTATTCTCGGCTTCAACGCACTTTTGTGGAGCCTCGGCAAATTCCTGATTACAAACGGCGACCGGATTGGCGGCTGGAGGGGTTTGATCACACCGCCACTGGTAGCCAACCTGATGGCGGTTACTCTTGCCCTCACCAACTTTGATCGATTCATACCCGGCGTCGTCGTCGACGCCGTGGATCTCGTCGGGCAAGCCGCCGTTCCAGTTGCGACCGTGGTGCTCGGCGCGATTCTGGGAGGAGTTTCATTCCGGCTCCGGCCCTATCTGTGGGACGCTGTCCGAGTCCTCGCCATCAAGCTCGGGTTGCTCCCGGCGGCAACCATACTCCTGGTGCACGCGACGGGCCTCGGTGCCGTCGATGACCTGCTCGCCAAGTTCCTCATCCTCGAGGCCGCAGCCGCGCCGGCATCGGGGCTGGTCCTCCAAGTCCGCACCTACGGCGGAGACGAGCAGAAGGTGGGCAGTCTGATGTTGCTCTGCTACGCAGCGTGCATGGTGACCATGCCGTTGTGGCTCGCTATCTGGCAAACATTTGGAGGCTGATCCAATCCGCCGGCGCCTGTTTCCTGGCACCCACTCCGGCCCCGGAAATCAACTGTAGGGCTTCAGGAATTTCGCCTCAGGAGCAGTTTGAGACCGGTTTCGGGCGCTCCGCCGGTGATCACCGGAACCGGTTCGGGCAGGACAAAAACTACTTCATCACGTCGGGTGATTTCCACTTCGAGGCCATAGGACGCGCCGCGGTTGATGTCCGCCGTCCCATACTCCAGCTCGAATGGTATGGGTACCTGCTGCCTGGGTCTGACGGTTGACTTCGCGATCACTGTACCGCCCGAACCGCCAAGCCGAACCAATGTCACTGTTAGCTCGGCATCGGACGGCAGCATGAGGCGTTCGCGATAGAAGACCTCTCCTGAAATCGTCTTGAGGACCGGGAGGGCAGCCGTCGAGGATGGCGGCGGCGGTGCGTCAGCCGTTGTCGCGACGGTGGTTTCGGAAACTGGCGGGGGCACGGTCGGCGGCAGCGGCGCCTCGGACCTTCCGCAGGCGACGGCGAATACCGCGGCGACGGCCGCGATCGACGGGATGGCGCGCAACTGGGAAATCATCGCCGGCGACCGCCTCAGTGCAGTGCCATTCCGCATCCCGAGAAATGCTGCTCGCCGAGATCGATCTCCACGACGGTTTCAAACTCCTCCCCACTCATGGAATCGAAGCACGGCCCACCGCGCAGCCCGACAACAAGGGCCTGATCCGCAGCCGAACCACGGAAGACATAGGGCTGCGTCGAGGGGTCCTCACTGCGATCGGTGATCACGACCTCGTGACGCTCCTCGCCATAGCCCGTGGTGAACACCATCCACTCAGGGTAGATGACGAGGCTCCAGCCGGGCTCGTTCCCCGTGGCCCAAAAATCTCCGCCCGACAGTTTGATGCTCTCCAAATTCGACCGAAACCGGTTGATCGAACACTTCCGGCTGGCACCATCGACCTCCAACAGGGCCTCCTCACCCTTGTTCCAGAAGACGACCGTATCGTTGCCGAACTTCGCTCCGGATGCGGCCTCAAGGTGGGACAGCTTGACAGTTTCGGCGGGCAGAAAAAGCCACATCTCGTCGGCATCGCCGTCGTACTCCGAAACCACAGCCGTGCCGTCGTCACAATCCCACGCAAAGGCCTCGACGGTGGGTGGCAGCGGATCCGGAGCCACCGACGCCTGCCGCGCGTGCTCGTCCGCCGGTGGCTCCGGAACCCCGGCGGGTCCACATCCAAAAAGCAACGCCACACAGATGGCCGCAGCCGTGTAACCCAACTCGTTGCCTCATGTTCCCCCTCCTTCGTTCACCGAAGCCCACTTCACTTTAGCTCGACGGCGGGTCCGGAACAACGGCAACGCCCCCGGTTTTTTCGTAGAGGTTGCCGAGATCAGTTTCCGCTGTTCGGCGCGCGAATCGGTCGGCAACAAAAGCGCGCCCCTCCCGGCCGAGGCGATCAGCCAGGTCCGGTTCACCGAAGATCCTACCAATGGCCTCAGCCATGGCGGCCACATTCCCAGGCGGCACGCGCAGGCAACCAGCACCAGCCCACTCCACCGCCCCACCTGTGACCGCTGCGATCACCGGCGTGGATTCAGCCAGAGCCTCGATTCCGACCATGCCAAATGGTTCCTGCCAGAAACTCGGGAAGACAACGGCCCGAACCCGCCGCATGGCGCGGCGCAGTTCGGCCGAAGACAACCAACCGAGCATCTCGGCGCCTTCCAGCCGGGTCTGAAGCGGGCCGACGCCGGCCACCATGAGGGGCTCGCCGCAACCGCACTCCCTCCACGCCCGCCAGCCGTCCTCCACACCCTTGTGAGCCACAAGCCGACCGGCCATGAGCAACCCGTGCCGCGCCCCGTCCGCCGCGGGACCCGGTTCGACCCAGGGTGGAATCACACGGGCCTGCCCGAGCCCAACCTCGGCGAGCCGCTCTGCCATCCATCGCGACAGCACGACGAGCCGACTGCCGGCGAGGGCGTCGCGCCGGGACCGGGTGAGCCGGAGCATTCGCGAACGGTAGTCGAGATCCGGCAGGCATTCGGTGCACGGACGGTCCGCCATGATCGTCTCGCAGATTCTCCCTCCCGGAAGGGTCTTGCCCATTCCCGGGCAGAAGACCCGATGATCCTGGACGGTGACGATGGCCCGCCCAGTGGTGGCGGCGACCCGGAGCACCTCGGGATTCATGACGTTTTGCAGATGGACCACGTCCGCATCGGCCAAGAGTTGATCCAAACTCCCAAGACGGCTGGTAGATTCCACCGCGGTGGCCAGCCCTCGAAGCTGGATAACGGCCACCCCTTTGGGTGCCTCCGCGCCCTCGTCAATTCGTCCACAAGCCAGCGTCACTCGGTTGTCGGCCGCCGCCGCCCACTCCATGACCTGCCGGAGATGGAGATCGGCGCCTCCACGGACGCTCAGTCGATCGGTCAGGTAGAGGATCCGCATCCCGTCAGCGGTGTGGCTGGTCCATGGTGTGATCGTAGCGTTACTGAACCGATATGGGGACTTCCAATTCGGAAGAGCTCCCGTTGGCGAGACGCAGCCACAGCCGGCAGGTGTACGAGCCTGCCGCGAGTTCCTCGGGGACGATCCAACCGGTGTCCAGGACCCCACCAGCCTCGAAATCTTCCCACTGATGGGTCCCATTCGTGGCCATGACCACGGTCTCGCCGTCCGCGTCGTAGATCCCACCGCCCATGGAGACAAAGCCGTTGAAATGCTCGTAAACCGGGTTGTCCACCAAGGCAATCCTGCCGTAGAAGTTGAGTCGATCACCCGCCGCGAAGGCGGTATTCGGGACCGGTTCGCTCTCGTCATCCAGGCTCGCGGTGGCCCAAAACTCCAACAGCTCGATCTGGCCGGTTTCGAGCCTCTCCGACGGCGATGTTCCCCCCCGATCCCGAGACGATCAGCGAAAACCGTTGCGGACCCATCGGCACTGAGTTGGCGTCCACGATCACTGTCCACCACCCCGGCTCGGCTTCCTCGACCACCACCGACTCCACATTATCCCTGCGGTTGACGCCCCTGGTCGCACCATCGGCCGGTCTGATCGGATCCAGCACCCACGGCAGGATCACCTCTCCTTCCGGGCTCTCCAACCTGATGTCCAGATCATTCACCAGGATGCATCCGCCGGTGGATCGTGCCACACCAAGGTTGCCCTGAGGTCGGTGGCGGATCCCACTGGAAATTGGTAGATCCGGAGCCCGCCGTGCTCGATGCCATCCTCCACCATCAGAGCAGCCACCTTTCCGACACCGCCCGGATTGTCGGCGGGATCGGCCGACGCCGCCGAGCCTTCGAGCGGAATCCGGCGGCCGGTCGGTGACCTTGGCCTGCCAAACTCATCGGCCGAAAAGACAGCGTCGCGCACGATCCGAGCCGCCAACTCCGCGTCCACCAAACCGTGGCCGTGGGTGTAGTCGGGACCGGGCAGACCGAGATCCCGAGCGGAATGGATCAGGAGGTTCTTGAGCGCAACCGATGAGATCTCGAAGTCATGCACCTGCTCGTGGAGATCACGAAGCAGAGCCGCAACCCCGCACACCGTGGGCGCCGCGAGTGAGGTTCCTCCGGAATAGGTGTAGCCGCCGTCGGGAGAGGTGGTCACAATGTCGATTGCGGGCGCCATGACATCAGGTTTGACCCTCCCATCGAGGGTCGGGCCGCGGGATGAAAACCAGACCAGATCGTCTTCTTTTGTTGTGCCCCCCACTGTGATCAGGTTCTTGCCCACGGACGGTCCTGCCATCGATGTGTACACGGGGTTCGGCGGATGAAGGTCCTCGATCATGGTGTGTCCGTCGTTCCCGTAGATGTTGCCGTGGGTGTGGGGACCCAGGTAATCCACTTCGACCTCGTTGCCCGCAGCAAACACGATCAGCAGATCCGTATCGAACGCGACCTGGTCCGCAGATTCGGTCCAGTCGTGGTAATAGCCGTATGCCCAGAGGCCACCGTGCCACGAAGGGTGGCCGTCAAGGCGATCGAAGAACCAACCGGGATGGATGCTCCAGGAGTTGTTGACGATCGACATGCCGAGCTCGTCATGCACTCTCTCCATGTCGATCCAGTTGTCCGCGGAATCGTAGGAGTGCCAGATCAGCTCGGCTCCAGGGGCCATCCCAAGGGCCAGGGGTTGTTCCAAACCAGCCGCCGCCGCCGGCCCGGACACCAGGACTCCGTGTCCCCATTCGTCCCACCGCACCTCGTCGACGATAATGCGGTCCTCGAACTCCATGTGAGGCTGGCTGAACCAGTCCCAGATCCCGATTCGCTGGCCCGATCCGTAAACGTCGAAGAATCTCGGCTGGCGTCTCACCTGGTCGGCACGAACCCGGTGTGCCGAGTCCACCGCAGCGGGCGCCGGGTGGGGCAACGCCGGGTCAACGCTGATGACCTCACGAAGATCCAGGATCGATCGGAGAACCGGCCAGGTGGCGTCCACCGTCATCGAGTGGAGCAAGCTGAAGTCCGTTGCAGTCGGTCGTGCGCCAACCGCCGACACGAGGCCCACGGCATTCTCGAAGGACACATGGTCGAGAAATCGGACGTGGAGCGAGATCGGCGATGACGACGCGGTCCAGGCCCGGAGTTCCGGGTCGGTGTCGAAGACCCGCGACCGCTTCATTGCTGGTTCAACCGCAATGGCCGCCCGAACATTCGACTCCGATCGTATGGCTTCTCCACAGGGACGATCACAGGATGCGACATAAGCTGATCCTCCGAGAGATCGGAGAAAATCGACACCTGCCGATTCCAGCGAGCGGCGCGTTTCCCGATTCACGACATCGTGGAACTGGATCACGAACGGCTCTGCATGACCGAATCCCGAAAGTTCCACACCTTCCGGTGGCTCCATGGTCACGGCTCCGAGGCGAATCTCGTACGACTGAACGTCAGCGGGCGACGCCGCCCAAGAGAACCCGGGCGGAACAATCGCCAGGGTTATCACGAGACACGACACACGATTCAACATGGAGGCTCCATTCCGTGTTTGGACACGACCGGGGACATTCCGTGACGACTGCACCCTCCGTCATAACACAACGGGGGGGCTGATGTGCAATGCGTCATGTATCGGGGACGCCCCCAAAGAGGTCAAACTGATGAGGTCTCATCCAACCCGAGCGGCATCCATACCGAGCCACCCAGGGCCGGCCACCACATTCGACCGCCGACACTCGACCGGAGGGTTGCCGGCGGGCCGCAGTCCGAGCCGCGGGATACACCGACAGTCGGTTCCACCCGGGCAGCCCGATTCGTGAACGGCAACCACCTGGACCCGGTCGGTGGGGTCGTTCAACCAGCCGCCGTTGTGAAGTGCTTCGAAGTAGTCCATCCACATAGAGATACGTCCAAACTCCTTGCCGGGTTGCTGCATCACTTCTGATGAAACCCGGCTGGTCACCGGTCGTATCATCTTCCGATCGCGGAGAGTCATCATCTCGGCTTGTGCCATCGATTCGAAACCGGAGGAATTCATGCGCCACCTCGCACCCTTTCTTGTCTCTCTCATGGTGGCCACCGTTGGAATCGCCGCTGATCGACTCGAGATACAAACGGACTGGTCGGCCGGCGGCGGCGTACCTGGACCGGTGGCCACCTGGTCCGACAGCTTCGAGTCCTCCGATGGAGTGGCATGGCGGACTTTTGGCGGCCGCCTCGTGCTCTCCTCATCGCCGATCCCCGAACCTGTCGGTCACCTCTTTGGCGACGACCTGGACGGCGCCATCAAAGTCTACGCTGCTGATGTGGATCTCGACGGCGATTCGGACGTCCTTGGAATTTCGTACTGGGATGATCGCGTCGAACTCTTTCTCAACGACGGCGCCCGACCTCCAGGGTGGACGCGCCAAACCATCGAGGGTGGCTTCGAGCGGGCCCTGGCCGTGTCGGTCGCCGACATCGACGGCGACGGTCTGCCTGACGTCATAGCCGGTTCGGATGTGGGCGGTGAAGTGGCGTGGTGGCACAACGGCGGCGGAACTCCAATCACATGGACCCGCCATGATGTGGACACACACGTTCCCGGCGCCCACGACGTCCTTGGCACCGACCTGGACGGCGACGGTGACCAGGACATCGTGGGTGTCAGCTACGAGGACGACCTGGTCCTGTGGTGGCGCAACGACGGTGGCGAGCCCACCCAGTGGACCCGTCTCGTCATCGCCACTGCTTTTGACTACCCAACCAAGGTCGACACGGGCGATATGGACGGAGACGGAGACCTGGATGTGGTGTCGGTGGCGTGGCTTGGCGAGAGCCTTGCCTGGTGGAGTTCGGACGGAGGCTCGCCTCCGCACTGGACCGAACAGACCATTGCCACCGGTTTCACTGGCGCGCACTGGGTTCGTCTGGCCGACATGGACAGCGACGGGCGTCTGGATGTCGTCGGGGCTGCCATGGACCGTCGTGAGGTGGCGTGGTGGCGAAACAGCGGCGACGATCCGATCCAATGGCAAAAGAACCCCCTGCCCGGCCCACTCTCAGGCGCGGTGTCGGTATATCCCTCCGACCTTGACGGCGACGACGATATGGACATCGCAGCCTCCGGCTGGTCCACCAGTGGTGGCGTGGTGTGGTGGGAAAACAGGGACGGTGACGGTACAGACTGGCTGGTACGGGTCATTGATCGGCCGTTTGGTGAGTCGAGTTCGGTCCACGTGGCCGACGTCGATGGAGACGGAGCGGCGGACCTCCTGGCTTCGTCGTGGAGCCTCGGCTCCCTTGGATGGTGGCGGATCTCAGAATCGGTAGAAGAGGGAACGATCAACTCTTCAATCCTCGACTGCGCGGGCCCCATGGAGTGGACACACTGCCACTGGACCACGGAGATTCCCGACGACGCCGAGATCCGAGTCGAGGGGAGAGCCTCCTCAGACCCCTCCTTCATGGGACCCTGGATCGCGCTGGAGCCCGGGTCCCTCGCCGGGGTCTTCCCGGGCGGCTCTCGATATCTCCAATACCGGATCCACTTGAATCGGGGGGCGTCCGCCGCGTCACCAGTCGTTCACGATATCCAATTCGGCGGACTCGAATCGGGATTGCCCGCTCCCCGCAGACCAACCCGGCGCGTGGCTCCGTGACAATCACGAGCCGACCCTACACCGGATTCACCGTAGCGGGCTGATCGGTCCGTTACGCCGGTGGCAGCCTGACGACTCGGCCGCGACCGGTTTCCTTGGCATGGTAGAGCGCCTCGTCGGCGCGGGAGATCAGCGCCGTACCGTCATCACCGTCGCCCGGATAGCAGGCGACGCCGGCACTGGCTCCCACCAACTGCGTCCCCTCCGGCAAAGGCGAGGTCTCCGCTGCTTTGACGACCGCATCCACAAAGCCCTCGGCAGCGGCCACCGCACCCTCCTGGCTGGTGCCCGGCACCAGAATGCAGAACTCATCACCACCCCACCGAACCACGATGTCGGTGGACCGGGCCCTGCCGCGAAGATTGTGAGCGACGTTCTGAAGCAGCGTGTCGCCGGCGAGGTGGCCCGCGGTGTCGTTGTATTGCTTGAACTTGTCCAGGTCCATCATGACCACCGCAAGGGGCACACCGGTTCGTTTTGACAGCGAAATGTGTCGTTCCAGCTCCAACTCGAGGCGGCGTCGGTTGGCCAAGCCGGTGAGCGTATCGCGGTTCGCGATGTCCATAAGCAAACGGTTGGCCTGTTGGAGCTCCCGAGTTCGACCCGTCACCCGTTGAGTGACGTCCTTCTTTTCGCGGGCCAGCTCGTCCCGAGCGAACTCCAGCTGATCCGCGATCAGGTTGATCATCTGGCCCAGCTGATCCACCTCCTGAGGACCGCGCATGACGTGGCGCGCATCGAGCTCGCCGCGGCCGAGGCGATTCACCGTATCGAAAAGCCTGTCGAGAGGTTGCGTCGCGCGCCGCGCAAACCACAGGGCGAGCAACAGGGTGAGAACGACCGCTGCGCAGCCAATCACCACGGCCCAACCCTTCACGTCTGACGGAGCGTCGGGGAAAAACAGGTGGATCCCCACTACGGCGGCGATCCCCGCCAACAGGACGGGGATGACGCTCATGATTACGATACGGCGTTGAATCGATCCCCCACTCATTGCTTTGGCTGTTTAGACTCCATCTTCCCGGTCCCCGCGCAGCGTTCGGTTCTTCTAATGTCCCCTTTTTACCCACTTCCGGTCAAGTACTGATCGTCACATTGAGGTCACAATCCGACATTCTCCGAACCCTGGCTCGCTCGAGGTCTTGAAACTCAACCCGTCTACCATCGTATTTTCGCACCAAACGCAGCCCGGAGCGGGGGGTCCCACATGCGCGCTTCGCCAAACAGCCAAGGAGAAATCATCTATTTCGGCGCAATGGCCCTGATTCGTCGGTCGACGGTCTTTGGGGCTTGGCTGCTGTGCTGGGTATCGGTGGCGGCGGCTGACGGCCCGATGGCCGTCGCTGAACAGACCGACTGGTCCCGAGGACCAGTGCAGCAGTCACCATCTCCTTCCTGGGCCGGGGCCTTCGAGGCGTCCGAAGGGATCGCCTGGCTCGCGAACACAGGCCAGCTCACTCTGTCAGGCCGGCCCCTCCAACAGGCTCACGAACACGCGGTTTACACAGCATTCAACAGACCGGCCGGCTTGGCGGTGGCCGATATCGACCACGACCTCGACCTCGACATCGCGGTGGCGGCATTTGGCGGCAACGACGTGGTCTGGATGGAGAACCTGGGCGATCATCCCTCGGAGTGGTTATTCCACAATGTGGACGATTTCTTTCCAGCAGCAGCCTCGGTCAACGGTCGCGACCTCGACGGTGATGGCGCCGTGGACCTGATCGGATGCGCATGGAATTCCGGTGAGTTCGCCTGGTGGCAGAACTACGGCTTTGGAGCCGCGTGGACGAAATACGTCATCGGCACCGGGTTCACCAACGCCCATTGGGTCGATACGGCGGACGTTGACAGCGACGGAGACTTCGATGTCATCGGAGCGGCCGCGGTCCCCGGCACCATCGTGTGGTGGCGGAACGACGGCGGAACACCCATCGAATGGACCATGCAGATCGTCGATCAGAATTTCGGTGGGGCAAGGTCGGCGGTTCCTGTGGACATCGACCTTGACGGCCGAGTGGACATCCTCGGCGCCGCTCTCGAGGACAACGAAATCGCATGGTGGCGCAACGACGGCGGCTCGCCAATCGACTGGACAAAGCACACAATCGCTGTGGGTTTCACTCAGGCCCATCACGCCGTCGCCCAAGATATGGACATGGACGGAGACCTGGACGTGGTCGGCGCAGGTTACGGCGCCAGCCGCTTGGCGCTGTGGCGCAATCAGGGCGGAAGTCCGATCCAGTGGACCCGCGAGCTTGTTGGGGGCACCTTCATCGGCGCTCTGGAAGTGCAGGCGACGGACTTGGATGGCGACAACCGTATTGACGTGGTGGCCACGTCGGACCGCATGCATCTGGTCGTGTGGTGGCGCAATGACGGCGGAGACCCGGTGAGCTGGCCCCAATACACCATCGGGACAGGCCTCCCAAATGCCTGGCCACTGGTCGTGGCCGATCTGGACGGAAACGGATCCCCGGATGTGACCGCGGGCGCAAGCGGCGGGACCGATGTGAAATGGTGGAAGGTGGCCGAGTTCGGCCACGAAGGATGGCTCGAATCGAGTCCTCTCGTGATCCCCGGGGATATCGTGGCTATGGACTGCGATCTGGACGCAGACCTTCCGGACGGGACCGAGGTCGAGGTCCTTGTTCGCGTCGGCCACGACCACGATGCCATGGGGTCGTGGCGAAGCATGAATCCCGGCACCTCTTTGCCGGTCATCTTCGACGGTCCGGGTTACCTCCAATACCGCCTCGAACTGAGTTCCATCGATCCAACCGTGTCTCCCGTGATTCGCGGCATCCAACTCCACTGGACCACCACGATCCAGCCCCAGGTTCCCCGCCGACCGGCAGAACGCCGCCAACCCTAAGATTCTCGGATTTTTCCTCTGAGATTCTCGGAATCAAGCGCACTGGGTATTGGTTACATCACAAAATCGAGATACAATCTCGGTCGCGATACTATGTTGAAACCCGGAACACGCATTGGGCAGTACGAGGTCACAGGACCCCTCGGAGCGGGGGGCATGGGAGAGGTTTGGCGAGCCACTGATTCCAAGCTCGGTCGAGAGGTGGCGCTCAAGGTGCTGCCCGAGGAGTTCGCATCAGATCCAGACCGCTTCGCCCGCTTCGAGCGTGAGGCCAAGGTGCTGGCGTCGCTCAACCACCCGAACATCGCACATCTCTACGCGCTGGAAAGCGTTTCGGACACAAAGACGGGGACAGAGCCGATCAATTTCCTTGTCATGGAGTTGGTGGAGGGCGAGGATCTGTCGGATCGCATTTCCAGGGGGGCTCTCCCTCTCGACGAGGCCATCGCCATGGCGCGGCAGATGACCGAGGCGCTCGAAGCGGCGCACGAACAGGGCATCGTCCATCGTGACCTCAAACCCGCCAACATCAAGATTACCGGGGACGGCGCGGTCAAGGTCCTCGACTTCGGTCTCGCCAAGGCGTGGGACGCCGAACACAACGACCAGAGTCTCTCCCTGTCTCCGACCCTGACGGCCCATGCCACGGCCGCGGGCGTGATCCTCGGAACCGCCGCCTACATGGCGCCGGAACAGGCGGCCGGGATCGCCGCGGACCGGAGGGCCGACATTTGGGCCTTCGGTGTGGTGCTTTGGGAGATGCTCACGGGTCATAAACTCTTCGAGGGAGAAACCGTCTCCCACGTCCTCGCCTCGGTGCTCAAGGACGAACCGGACCTTGACGCACTCCCGGCGAGCGTACCAGCCCGTCTTCGAGAACTGGTCGAGCGGTGCCTGCGCAAGAAACCCAGGCAGCGGCTGCAATCCATCGGCGACGCCAGGATCCTGCTCGAGGAGTACTCCGCTGATCCAGAGGCCTTCCATAACGAGCCCGCGCTCGGTCACGAGGTTGCAACGGCCGAACCGTCATCCGCCAGACGATGGGTACCTGCGGCGCTGGCGACCGCGGCCGCGCTCGCCCTCGGACTGATGGGTGGAGCGGCTCTGTTTCGGGGTGCGGAGGAATCAGCCACCATTCGCTTCCAGGTCCCTGCTCCCGAGGGTCGGGGATTCCAGCTCGACTCCACACGACCCGGTCCCGCTGTGGTCTCACCAGACGGGACGGCGCTGGCGTTCTCCGCGTGGGACACCGACGGTACGGTGCGAATTTTCATCAGGGAGCTGGACGAGGTGGTGGCCCGACCCCTGTCGGGCACCGACGACGCCCAGTATCCTTTCTGGTCACCGGACTCCCAGTCGATCGGTTTCTTTGCGGGCGGCAAGCTCAAAAAGGTCAACGCCTCGGGCGGCCAGCCGCTCACTCTGTGCGATGCGCCAGACGGCAAGGGCGGGTCGTGGGGACCAGATGGCGTCATCCTGTTCGCGCCCGGGCCCTACGATTCGATCCACCGGGTTTCACAGCTTGGCGGAGAGCCTGCGGCCGTGACCACGTTTGACTCGGAGCGCGGCGACGACTCCCATCGACATCCCCGGTGGCTGCCGGACGGCAAGCGCTTCCTGTACCTGGCTCGATTCCCCGAGGGGGCACAGGAGGGCCAGGCGATCATGGCCGCCTCCTTGGAGAATGGTGACGATCGGCTCCTGGTTCGCTCGCCGGCCGCGGCGGAGTTCGCCTCGGGCCACCTCTTGTACCTGATGGAAAACACTCTCATGGCTCAACCATTCGATCCGGTCAGCCTGGAATTCAAGGGCGATCCGGTCCCCGTCGCGGACAGCGTGGCGGTCATGTCCACCGCAACCGCTCAGGGCGTATTCTCCGCTTCCGAGACGGGCGTACTGGCCTTCCAGAGCGGAACCCTGTCCTGGGACCAGGTGCTGCGTTGGCGTGATCGCGAAGGCAAGACCCTGGAGGCGATCGGCGAGCCGGCCCGTTTCTGGGACACCGTTGAGCTCTCACCCACCGGTGACACCGCTGCGGTGCGGATCCGTGATGATGACGGCGACAACCTGGACCTGTGGATCGTCGAGCTCGACCGCCGGCTGAGAACGCGCTTCACCTTCGATCCGGCCGAGGACAACGACCCGGTGTTCTCACCCGACGGGAGCCAGCTCACCTGGGCAACCTACGAAGGCGACGGGAGCACCCTGAGCCGGAAGGCGATCGGCGGCTCGGGAGAGGGCGAGCCGCTGGCAACGTTCGAGAATCCGGTCTGGCCCGCCGCCTGGCATCCGGGGAGCGAAATCCTAATGCTGTCCCGGCGGGTCCAAGAAACGCCCCTCAACATCGACCTCGCAACGGTCACGGTGACCGCGGTCGACGATCCGAGCCCATGGCAGTCGTCGGAGTTCGTCGAGTACGGCGCGAGGTTCTCACCCGACGGTCGTTGGGTCGTCTACGGCTCGAACGAGTCCGACGAGTGGGAGGTCTACGTCGCACCCTTCCCCGGTCCCGGCCGTAAGTGGCAGGTGTCGACCGGCGGCGGCGGCTGGCCGCGTTGGCGGGGGGACGGCCGCGAGATCATCTACGAAGATATGACCGGGACCCTGGTGGGCATCGGCGTCGAGCCGCGCGGCGACGGTCTGGCGTTTTCAGAGCCGGAGCAACTTTTCCAGCACAAGGTGAGCCAGGGAAGGTCGTGGGACGTCACCAGTGACGGGCAACGCTTCCTGCTCGTGGAACCCGAAGAGAACCAGGACCCGCAGCCGATCACCGTGGTGGTGAACTGGCCGCAGGCCATCGAAGCCCAGCGATGATCGGCGCGACCCTCGGCCACTATCGGGTGACCGCCTCGCTCGGCGCCGGCGGGATGGGAGAAGTGTGGCGAGCCACTGATTCCAAGCTCGGCCGAGAGGTGGCGCTCAAGGTCCTGCCCGAGGAGTTCGCATCAGATCCAGACCGCTTCGCCCGCTTCGAGCGCGAGGCCCGGGTCCTTGCCTCGCTGAATCACCCGAACATCGCGCACTTGTACGGGTTGGAAACTGTGGAATGCCCACCTAATGTCATCCTGAGGGAGGCTGAAGGCCGACCGAAGGATCTGCGGGGTGGGCCGCAGAGCGAACCGGGGTCTTCCCCCCACCCAGATCCTTCGACTCACGGCGCTGTCGCGCCGCTCGCTCAGGATGACAAGGGGGGGCGGGAGGCGGATCCAGCATCCAGCATCCAGCACCCAGCATCGGGCGGGCGGGTGGTCCACTTCCTCGTCATGGAGCTGGTGGAGGGCGAGGATCTTTCGGAGCGCATAGCCCGCGGGGCCGATTCCGGTTGACGAAGCGATTCCCATCGCGTTGCAGATCGCGGAAGCGCTCGAGGCGGCACACGAGCAGGGCATCGTCCACCGCGATCTCAAGCCGGCGAACATCAAGCTCACCGAGGACGGCACGGTCAAGGTGCTCGATTTCGGGCTCGCCAAGGCGTGGGAGAGCGACGGCGGCGACTCCAGCATCTCCATGTCCCCTACCATGACCCGCCACGCCACGATGGAGGGCGTCATCCTCGGCACCGCGGCCTACATGTCTCCCGAGCAGGCGCGGGGCAAGAAGGTGGACCGCCGCGCCGATATCTGGGCCTTCGGCGTCGTGATGTGGGAAATGCTGACCGGCCGCAAGCTCTTCGAGGGCGAGACGGTCACCGACGTCCTGGCGGCGGTGCTCACCCGTGAGCCGGACCTCTCTGCCCTCCCGCCGGAGACACCGGCATCTATCGAACGCCTCCTGTCCCGATGCTATCAGCGCGAACCGAAGAACCGCCTGCAGTGGATCGGGGATGCGCGGCTCGAGCTTTCCGAGGGGGAACTCGAAGACTCGCCGGCCGGCACAAGGGCGGCGGCGAGATCCGGTCGGGTCGGTCTGATGGTCGGTCTGATCGGGATCATCGCTGCCGGTGCGGCGATCGGCTGGGCTCTGCTTGGGCCTCAACCGACAACCGGAGCGCCACTTCACGTCGAAATCTCCCAAGCCGCTTTCAACCGGTTCTCGAACTCAGCGATTTCGCCCGACGGGCAATGGGTGGCCTATTCCCCGGACGACGACTCCGCGTCCCTGCAGCTTCGTTCTCTGGACAACTTCGAGCCATTATCCGTCCCTGGGACGCACCAGGCCGAAAACCCCTTCTTCTCTCCCGACGGAAAGTGGGTGGCCTTCTTCGACCCCGTGGGCGATGGATTGTGGAAAGTCCAAACGACCGGTGGAACGCCGACGCAGCTCCCGGGTGTCAAGACCAGGGGATCCTTCAACACAGGGGCCTGGCACCCCGATGGGTTCCTGATCGTCAGCGGCGCCGTGGTCGACGGCAGCATCTGGACCGGTCTCGGAAAGATAGCTGAATCCGGAGGTGAGGCCACGATCCTCACCACACCCGCGCCGGGCGAGTTGATCCACCACGAGCCGATGTTGGTTCCATCGTCCCCATGGGTGCTTTTCACCAACGATTACGGGGACGGCTGGAGCGTATGGGCCTACTCTCTGGCGACCGGCCAGTCCAAACCGGTCGTCGAGGACGCCGCCACACCGACGCTGCTCGATCACGATCACCTCCTGGTGTACAGGTACCTGCAGCGCGACGTGGTGGCCTACCGCTTCGATCCGGAGCGCGCGGATGTGACCGGCGAACCCACCGTGGTGCTCCAAGGGGTCGGCTCCGGTCCCCGCCAGGGCGGCCGCTTCGCGGTGTCCAGAACCGGCGCCCTCATCTACACTCCGCTCGATAACGACAGCATGCTGGCCGGCGGACGAGCGGTTGTCAGAGTGGACCGAAATGGCGCCGCCGAGCAGGTGGTCGAGGAGCTTTCATCGTGGGCTGAACCCCGTGTGTCACCGGACGGGCGGCGGATTCTGTTGCGTCGAGTGATGACTCCCGACTGCAGCCTCTGGACCTACGATCTCACCCGGGAGACGCTCACCCGGATCACATTCGACGACGACACTCACGACCCTCTGTGGGACGTGGACGGCCGCTCGGTGATCTATGCCGGAGACGACGACACCAGCCGCATCCTCTTTCGGGTGCCGGCTGACGGCACGGGAGCCCCGACTCTGGTGGCAGACGCGCCGATCTCGCTGAGGGCAGCGTCATGGACCGGTGACGGTCGACGGCTGGCGCTCAGCGCCATCGGAGCTGACAGAAACTACGACATCTGGGTACTCGACACGGACATCAGTCCCGATCCGAAACCGTTCCTCGAAACCCGGTTCTTGGAGCGGTACCCGGCATTTTCCCCGGACGGGCGGTGGATCGCCTACGGATCGGACGAATCGGGACATTGGGAGGTCTACGTTCGACCCTACCCGGGCCCCGGCGGCAAGGTCCAGGTGTCGAGCGGAGGCGGTCAGGAACCTCTGTGGTCCCGCGACGGACGGGAGCTTTTCTTCCGCACAGAGACGTCGATGATGGCGGTGCCGGTTCGCGAAGACGTGGGCCTGGTGTTCGGCCGGCCCGAAGCGCTGTTCGACGATCCGTACCTGCGGCCGTCGCTGATCAGTGATGACGTTCACAGCTACGACGTATCGCGCGACGGCTCCAGCTTCCTGATGGTCCGACCCGACGACGAGGGCCTGGGCAACGCCGACCTGAGAGTCGTCATCGGGTGGTTCGACAGCCTGGGTCTGGAGTAGTGCGGCGATGATCGGCACGACTCTCGCTCACTATCGAATCACCGCCAAGCTCGGAGAGGGCGGAATGGGAGAGGTGTGGCGGGCCGAGGACACCAAACTTGGGCGGGAGGTAGCGCTCAAGGTGCTGCCGGAGGAGTTTGCGAACGATCCGGATCGCTATGCCCGATTCGAACGAGAGGCCAAGGTGCTGGCAAGTCTGAACCATCCGAACATCGCTCACCTGTACGGTCTGGAGACGGTCGAAGCCGATTCGGAATCCGGGACTCGGGATTCGCGAGAAAAGACTGGGTGGGAGGGGGATCCGGCTTCGCCTGCCGGCTCCGCCGCGACAGGTCCCGCATCCAGCATCCAGCATCCAGCATCGGTCGGGAGGGGGACCCGGCATCCAGCATCCAGCATCCGGCATCGGACGGGCAGGCGATCCACTTCCTCGTCATGGAGCTGGTGGAGGGCGAGGACCTGTCAGAGCGGATCGTGCGAGGGCCGGTTCCCGTCGACGAAGCGATCCCAATCGCCGTTCAGATCGCCGAGGCGCTGGAGGCGGCGCACGAGCAGGGCATCGTCCACCGCGATCTCAAACCGGCGAACATCAAACTCACAGAGGACGGCGCGGTCAAGGTGCTCGATTTCGGTCTCGCCAAGGCATGGGAGGAAGAAGGCGGCGACTCCAGCCTGTCCCTCTCCCCCACCCTCACCCGCCACGCCACCGTCGAGGGCGTCATCCTGGGCACCGCCGCCTACATGTCACCCGAGCAGGCGCGGGGCAAGAAGGTGGACCGCAGAGCCGACATCTGGGCCTTCGGCGTCGTGATGTGGGAGATGCTCACCGGCCGCAAGCTCTTTGAGGGCGAGACCCTGTCGGACGTCATGGCCGCCGTGCTCAAGGACGCACCCAACCTCGACGCCATACCGGTGGCCACCCCGGCGGCTCTCCGGCGGCTGCTCGCGCGCTGTCTCGACCGCGATCCCAACACTCGGTTGCGCGACATCGGAGAAGCTCGCGTTGTGCTGACGCAACCCGACGAAATGGTTTTTTCGGGGGTGCCGGTGGTCGAGTCCACAAATCAGCGACCGTGGCGCCGGCGTCTCCCGTGGGCTGCAGCCGGTCTGACAGCGGTCGCGGCGCTCATCCTCGGCTTTCTCCTGATCAATCAGAAGATCCCCCAGCAGGCGGTTATCCGGTTCGAAACACCACCTCCCCCGGACGGCCGATTCCACCTCGCGCCGGACAATCCGGGGCCGGTGAGAGTTTCCCCCGACGGGAGCATGCTTGTGTACACGGGGCGGACCAACGACGGGATCATCCAGTTGTGGGTCCGCGCACTCGACGAAATCCATGCGCGTCCATTGCCCGGGACGACGGGCGCGCAGTACCCGTTCTGGTCGCCAGACTCGCGACGAATCGGTTTCTTCGCTGTCGGCAAACTGCGCGCTGTCGAAGCGGTCGGCGGCCCGCCCATGATCGTGTGCGATGCGCCGGAAGGGAAGGGCGGAAGTTGGGGCACCGACGGTGTCATTGTCTTTGCGCCTTCCTACAACACCGGGTTGCACCGGGTCTCCGATTCCGGGGGGGAGTCAACCCCGGTCACCGAGTTGGACACCGAGCGGAAGGACAACTCCCACCGGCACCCGCGGTTTCTGCCAGACGGGAATCACTTCCTCTACATGGCCCGGACCGCGCTGGGCACGTCCGAAGGTCAGGCGGTCATGATCGGGTCGCTTGACGGCTCGGTCAACCGGCAGCTCTTCAGAGCTCCGGCGGGTGTCGAGTTCGCGTCGGGCCACATTCTCTTCGCCCGCGACAGGACTCTCATGGCGCGACCGTTCGCCGTCGACACGCTCGAGTTTACGGGCGACTCCTTCCCAATCGTTGAGCACGTGACCCTCCTGCAGCCGGGCACCGTCGCTGGCGTGTACTCGGCGTCGCAAAACGGGATTCTGGCCTATCAATCCGGAGAAGGTGATGGCGGCAATTACAGCATCGTGTGGAGGGACCGGGAGGGCAACGAGCTCGGCACCATCGGCGAACCAAGACCCTATGACGAGGTGCACCTGATTCCCGGCGGTGAGCTGGCGGCGATTGCCGTGGAGATGGAAGGGGCCGGGAGCAGCGACATCTGGGTGGTCGATCTGCGCCGAGATCTTTTCACCAGATTCACATTTGAGCCGGGCTATGAGTTCGGGTTGACACCAACACCCGATGGTAAGGCCCTCATCTACTCCTCTCAGAGGGACGGTGTCTGGGTGCTGGTGCAAAAGGAGATTGGCGGTTCGGGTCAGGGCGAGGTCATCCTCGAATCAAACGCCGAGATGTACCCGAGCTCTGTGTCGCCAGACGGCGAATCCCTGTGCTTTTATGGCGGAGGTGCCACCACCGGGTACGACCTCTGGCTGCTACCGCTCTCCGATGAGCGCGAGGCGGTCCCATTTATCAACAGCAACTTCAACGAGGTCATGGGCATGTTTTCTCCAGACGGCAGGTGGCTCGCCTACTCATCGGATGAGTCCGGCTCCCCCGAGGTCTATGTCACCGCATTCCCCCAACGCGGAAGAAAGTGGCAGATCTCCACCAGCGGCGGGAATGCGCCGCGGTGGTCCGGAGGCGGTTCCGAGATCATCTACCACGCGCCCGACGGTGGATTGGTCGCGGTGCGGGTCGAGGCCCGGGACGGCGGGCTGCTCATAGGGGAGGCCGAGAGACTCATCGAAACCATGATTCAACCGGCCAATGCTCATCAATGGGATCTGTCGCCCAACGGCGATCGGATCCTCACCATGGAAGCCACGTCCAACGGCGGCGCGCCAAACATCGAGGTCGTGGTGAACTGGCTCGAGGCGTCGAGACGACGATGATCGGCACGACTCTCGCCCACTACCGCATTTCCGCCTCGCTCGGCGCCGGCGGGATGGGCGAGGTGTGGCGGGCCGAGGACACCAAACTTGGGCGGGAGGTGGCGCTCAAGGTGCTGCCGGAGGATTTTGCGGCCGATCCGGAGCGCCTCGCCCGTTTCGAACGTGAGGCCAGGGTCCTGGCCAGCCTGAACCACCCAAACATCGCTCACCTGTACGGTCTCGAGACGGTCGAAGCCGATTCGGAATCCGGGACTCGGGATTCGGGGGAAGAGACTGGGTGGGAGGGGGATCCGGCTTCGCCTGCCGGCTCCGCCGCGACAGGTCCAGCATCCAGCATCCGGCATCCGGCATCGGGCGGGCGGGTGGTTCACTTCCTTGTCATGGAGTTGGTGGAGGGCGAGGAGCTCTCAGAACGCATCCAACGCGGCGCGGTCCCGATCGACGAGGCGATCCCTATCGCACTCCAGATCGCCGAGGCCCTCGAGGCCGCCCACGAGCAGGGCATCGTCCACCGCGATCTGAAACCGGCCAACATCAAGCTCACCAGCGAAGGTGTCGTCAAGGTGCTCGACTTCGGCCTCGCCAAGGCGTGGGAGGACGAGCGCGGCGACTCCAGCCTCTCACTCTCCCCCACTCTCACCCGCCACGC
Organism: uncultured Holophagae bacterium; assembly: GCA_963797055.1. GTDB lineage: Bacteria > Acidobacteriota > Thermoanaerobaculia > Thermoanaerobaculales > Sulfomarinibacteraceae > FEB-10. The sequence goes on along the minus strand of CAWCOD010000006.1, from coordinate 211,894 downwards.
CACGGTGGAGGGCGTCATACTCGGCACCGCGGCCTACATGTCTCCCGAGCAGGCACGGGGCAAAAAGGTGGACCGTAGAGCCGATATCTGGGCCTATGGCGTGGTGCTGTGGGAGATGCTCACCGGCCAAAGACTCTTCGACGGCGAGACGGTCACCGACGTCCTGGCGGCGGTGCTCACCCGCGAGCCGGACCTTTCGGCCCTCCCGGGGGAGACACCGGCTTCTATCAAACGTCTCCTGTCTCGATGCTTCCAACGCGAACCAAAAAACCGCCTGCAGTGGATCGGTGATGCACGTCTCGATCTGGTCGAAGCGGCGGATTATTCGAATGCCGAACCCGCTCTGCCAGCGCCGTCGGTCCGGACCACTCGCCGCGGCCGCGAGCGACTGGCTTGGGCCATCGCCGTCATCGCATTGGCGGCCGCGGCAGCGTTGTGGCTTCGGCCAGCCCCGACGGTCGGCCCCCCGCTGACCCGGTTCACCCTCGGCCTCGGTGAAAATCAGAGGCTGTCGTTCATCGACCAGCCGATCCTCGCTTTTTCTCCGGATGGTCGCACGCTGGCCATGACAACCACCGCCACCGACATCGCCCGCGATGTGATAGCTCTCCGCGAGCTCGACCGCAACGAGGTCTTCCGGCTCGACGGCACGGAGGGCGCGGGTGAGATGTTCTTTTCTCCGGACGGTTCGTCGATCGCCTTTTTTGCCGACGGCAAGCTCAAGCGGACGTCGGTGTCCGGCGGTTCGGTGGTCACCGTTGCCGACGCACCCAATCCCCGTGGCGGCGTCTGGCTTCCCGACGGAACGATCGTCTACTCTCCCGAGTATGCCAGCGGCATCTGGCGGGTGGCCGACACTGGCGGTCCTGCCGAAGAGGTGGTCGGAATCGACGACGACAGCGGTGAACGCACGTTCCGCTTTCCAGACGCGACGCCGGACGGTGAGATCATACTGTTCACCGTTGGCGACACCGACAGCCCGAACAACTACGACGAGGCGTTCATCGCGGTCTACTCGTCCGACACCGGCACCCGACGGAACATCATCGAAGGCGCCAACATGGCCCGATTTGTCGGCCGCGATCGGATCGTCTTCGCCCGCAGAGGCGATCTGTTCAGCGTCCGCTTCGATCCGGAACGTCTCGAGGCGGTGGGCGAGGCCGTGCCGGTAATCGAGGACGTGGGCGGCGACCCGTCCAGTGGTGCCGGTTACTTCACAATCGCGGACAACGGCAATATCGCGTGGTTGGCCGGAGCGGTGACCGCGGCGGACACCATGATGACGGTGGTCGACACCAGCGGCCGGGCCGAACGTCTGCCGCTTTCGCCGCGGGGGTTCTTCCAACCGCGTTTCTCGCCCGACGGTACCAGGCTGGCGTTCACGGTCGGCGAGGGGTATTCCGGCGTCACCGGTGACGTCTGGGTATACTCCCTCGCCTCGAACAGCCTCAACCGGCTGACCTTCACCGGCAACAGCCTCTATCCGCTGTGGTACCCCGACGGCGACCGGATTGCATTCCTCAGCTACTCCGATGAGGTCGCCATCGAGGCAAAGGCTGCGGACGGCAGCTCCGCCGGGGAGCGGCTGTTCCGCGGAGACGCGACGGCCCTTTTCCCCGAGTCAGTATCTCCCGACGGCGGCGTCCTCGCCGTGACGCGGCTGGGCCAGACGAACGACATCTACCTCTTCGCCACGGGCAAGGAGCCCGTGCTGTTCGAGGACAAGGCCAGCGGTCCCGCGATCTCTCCGGACGGGAGGTGGCTCGCCTACTCCTCGCCGGGTTCCGGTTCGTCGTCCGTCTTCGTACGACCGCTCGAGGGAGCCGGCAAGTGGCAGGTCTCTCCCGACCTTGGTGGATATCCGCGGTGGTCCCGCGACGGCCGCCGCCTCTTCTACATCGACATCGGCTCGCCGAAACGACCGTTGATGGCGGTTGACGTGGCGCCCGGGGACACCTTTGTTGCCGGGCCGCCCGAGGTGGTGCTCGACAACTTGAGCGGGGGTTTTGTGACGTCTACGGCGCCGTCCGTCAACTGGGATGTTGCACCTTCCGGCGACCGCTTCGTCTTTGTAGAATTCGAGCGCCGCGGCGAATCCGCCGCCCAGATCGAAGTCGCGCTCAACTGGGCCAAGCAGCTCGACTCGGAGTGACCTTGATCGGCACGACCTTCGCTCACTATCGAATCACCGCCTCGCTCGGCAAGGGCGGGATGGGAGAAGTGTGGCGGGCCACCGATGAGAAGCTCGGTCGCGAGGTGGCGCTCAAGGTGCTGCCGGAGGAGTTCGCGTCGGATCCCGACCGGTACGCGCGGTTCGAGCGGGAGGCCAGGGTCCTGGCCAGCCTGAACCACCCGAACATCGCTCACCTGTACGGTCTGGAGACTGTGGAGCAAGCCCCGATGTCATCCTGGGAGGCTGAGGCCGACTCGAGGATTCTGGGGGGTGGACCGCAGAGCGAACGGGGGTTCCCCACCCAGACCTTCGACTGCCGGCTGCGCGCCGCTCGCTCAGGATGACAGGGGGGGCGGAGGGGGTCCAGCATCCAGCATCCAGCATCCTGCATCGGGCGGGCGGGCGGTACATTTCCTCGTCATGGAGCTGGTGGAGGGTGAGGATCTTTCCGAGCGTATCGCCCGGGGACGGATAGCAGTCGACGAAGCAATTCCCATTGCGCTGCAGATCGCCGAGGCGTTGGAGGCGGCGCACGAGCAGGGCATCGTCCACCGCGACCTCAAGCCCGCCAACATCAAGCTCACCGATGACGGTGTGGTCAAGGTGCTCGACTTCGGCCTCGCCAAGGCGTGGGAGGAAGAAGGCGGTGACTCGAGCCTCTCCCTCTCCCCCACCCTGACCCGTCACGCCACGGTCGAGGGGGTGATTCTCGGCACCGCCGCCTACATGAGTCCGGAACAGGCCAAAGGCAAGAAGGTGGACCGCCGGGCGGACATCTGGGCGTTTGGCGTCGTCCTGTGGGAGATGCTCACCGGCGCAAAGTTATTCGCCGAAGAGACCGCCTCCGAGACCCTGGCTGCGGTGCTCAAAGACGAACCCGATTGGCGGTCTCTCCCTGCGGCGACCCCACGCCGACTCGTCGAGCTGCTGCACCGCTGTCTCCAGCGCGACCCGCGTCGGCGGCTGCACGATATTGCCGACGGAAGGTTGGACCTCGAGGATCTATTGTCCCCGGGTGCTGCCGAAGAGGAGGAGGAAGCAACTCCGTCCCGCGGATCGATGCGATGGCGTGTTGCGGGCGGCGTCACCGCGGGACTTGCAGCCGGCCTCTTGATCTCGGCGCTGTGGTGGTCCGTACAGGGCGAATCACCTGCAACTGTCCCGGTTCTTTCCTTTCGCCCTGTTACCCAGTTCTCCGGTCTCGAGGTTCAGCCGACCCTGTCCCCCGACGGCCGGTTTGTGGCGTACGCGAGCGATACCGATGGCGATTGGGACATCTACCTGATGCGAACGAGCGGCGGGAATCCGATCAACCTCACGGCAGGATCGGGAGAAGCCGACATGCAGCCGGCCTTTTCGCCGGATGGAGAAAAGATCGCCTTCCGGTCGGAGCGAAATGGTGGCGGCCTCTTCATCATGGGCGCCACCGGCGAGTCGGTCATCCGCGTGACCGATCACGGCTTCAACCCCGCCTGGACTCCCGAAGGGTCTGAGCTCGTGTTTTCGACCGAGAGCGTCACCGAAAACCCCCTCTCCCGGGCCATCGATAGCCCGCTGTGGGCGGTCAATATCGCGACACGTGCCATCCGGCAACTGGCAGAGGTCGAGGACGGCGTTCAACCTTCGGTATCGCCGGACGGGCAGCGGGTCGCGTATTGGGGTCTACCGATTGGCACCGGGCAACGCGACATCTGGACGGTTGGCATCGACGGCACCGGCGTGGTGCCGGTGACCTCGGATGCGCCCGTCGACTGGAACCCGGTGTGGTCGCCGGACGGCTCCTTCCTCTACTTTTCAAGCGATCGAGGCGGCGGTCTCAACCTCTGGCGGGTTCCGATCGACCAGTCCACCGGCGAGGTTTTGGGTCCTCCCGAACCCATCACGACACCGTCACGATGGAGCGGTCAAACGAACTTTGCGGCTGATGGTGCCAGCTTCGTTTTCACGAGCCTCGACCGGCGCGCGAATCTCTCGGTGGTCGGCGTGGATCCGGCGTCCGGACGGACCACCGGTGCGCCCGAATCCATCACGCGGGGCAATCGCTCGTATCAGGGTGTGAGCCCGTCGCCCGACGGGGCGTGGACCGCCGTTGCGACCACCGACGGCCAGGAGGACATCTGGGTCATCAGTCGCGACGGTTTGGAGGTGAGGCGGTTGACCGACGACCCCTCCCGGGATCGCGGGGTCCAGTGGTCGCCCGATGGGTCGCGGATCGCGTTCTACTCGGATCGCTACGGAAAGTACGAGCTGTGGTCGATTCGCCCTGACGGGAGTGGCCTTCAACAACTGACCACGACGGACATCTGGGCCGATTTCGGCGTGTGGTCACCCGACGGGACGCGAATCACCACCCAACTTGGGAATCAAGGAACCGCGATTTTCGATCTCCGGGGGGATTTGCCCACCCGGCCCACCGAAGAGTTGCCACCCATCGGCGACGGAACGGTGCTGTCGGGTTCGGCCTGGTCGCTTGACGGTCGTTTTCTTCTCGGATTCGCGGTCAAGCCCGATGGCAGCCCCGCGGAACACGTTGTGGCGTGGGACTTCCAGGATCGCAGCTACCGGACGGTGATGGCCGGCATCTCGGGCTCCAGTGCCTCGATTCAGCTCGGCAAATGGCTGCGCAATACATCGAAGATCGCCTTTTCCCGCGATGGTGCGCTGTATCTGGCCGATATCGTGACCGGCAAGGAGAGCCTGCTCCTCGAGCCGGGACGCGGAGAGGTGTACAGCAAGCCGGAGCCTCGCGAGGACGGCAGAGAGATTTTCTTTTTGCAGGAAGAGCACCAGGCGGATGTGTGGCTCGCGACCGTCACCGGAGGAGGCGCGTTGTGATCGGCACGACCCTCGCCCACTACCGCATTACCTCGGCTCTTGGCGCCGGTGGGATGGGAGAAGTGTGGCGGGCCGAGGATGAGAAGCTCGGCCGCGAGGTGGCGCTCAAGGTGCTGCCTGCCGAGTTTGCGGACGACACCGAGCGGCTCGACCGTTTCGAGCGCGAGGCTCGGGCCGTGGCGTCGCTCAACCACCCCCACATCGTCACCATCTTTTCGGTGGAGGACGCCGGGGGCATCCGGTTCTTGACGATGGAACTCGTGGATGGGCAAACCCTCGACTCGATGATCCCCGAGCATGGATTCGACGCCGAGACATTTTTCGAGTTGGCGACACCGCTGGCCGAAGCGATATCCGCCGCCCACGACAAGAGCGTCGATCCACCGCGACCTCAAACCCTCGAACGTCATGGTCGACGGCGACGGCCGGGTCAAGGTGCTGGACTTCGGGCTCGCCAAGCTCCAGGCGCCCGGGACGAGCCTCCGATTCCTACGAACTCCCCACCGAGGCCCTCACCGGTGTCGGCACGATCGTGGGAACGGTGCCCTACATGTCGCCCGAGCAGGTGGAGGGCAAGATCGTCGACCACCGGACCGATATCTTCTCGCTCGGGTGTCCTGTTCTATGAGATGGCGACCGGAGAGCGCCCATTCCAGGGCGAAAGCTCGCCGGGTCTCATGTCGTCGATCCTCAAGGACGCGCCGGCCCCGGTGGTGGAAATGCCGCGACGATCTCCCGCAATCACCTCGGCCGGATCATTTCCCGCTGTCTGGAGAAGAACCGCCGCGACCGCTACCAGACCGCTCGTGATGTCTTCAATGAGCTCAGGGCGCTGAAGCGGGAAGCATCCAGGGATCCGGTCGCTTCCGTGATCCCCCGAGTCGTGCCCGTCCGACGCCCCGCGATCGCATCCTCGGGCAGCCGCCTCCGACCGGGCAGCGATCGCGCCATTGCGGTTGCGCCGTTTCGTTCGCCCGCCTCCGACGCGGGACTCGCGGCGCTCGCCGAAGGTCTTGCGGAAGACATCACGAGCGGTCTCGCCCGCTTTCCCTACCTCACGATCATCGACGGTGCACAGCTTGGAGTGGGTGAAGATTCCGGAACGACGTTTCTTGGCCGTGGTGTGCGCTACATCCTGCGCGGCGGGCTGAGAAGCGCCGGTTCCGAGCTGCGCCTCAGCGTGCAGCTCGTGGAGGTCGAGACGGGTGCCCACGTCTGGTCGGAAGCCTACGACCGCCGGATCGAGGGCGCGAGCCTTTTCGAGCTGCAGGACGATCTGACCGACCGGGTCGTCGCAACGGTGGGCGACTACTCGGGTGTGATGGCGCGGTTGGTTGCCGCCGAGCTTCGCGCCATGGACGATGACGAGATGACCGTCGACGATTGGATCATGCGGGCGGTCTGCTTCATACAGGTCATCCATCCGCCCGAGGAGCACGCCGCGATTCGCGACGGGCTCGAGAAGATGATCGATCTGCACCCGGACAACTCGGAAGCCCACGCCTGGCTCGCGAACACCTACGCCAACGAGTTCGCCTTCGGGTTCAATCTTCTGGAGGATCCGATCGGGCGTTCGTTGCAGATGGCGCAGCGGGCCGTCGATCTCGACCCGACCACCCAGGCGGGCTGGCTCAATCTGGCCGGAGGGCACTTTTTTCTCGGCGACCTGGCGGCGTTTGAGGCCGCAGCCACCAGGGCGATGGCGCTCAACCCGAAGAACTCCTACGCCATCGCCTACATGGGGCTGTGTTTCGGGAACTCGGGGCAGAGGGAGCGCGGAGCCCAGCTCGGAACCCAGGCCTGTGCCCTCAACCCACACCACCCCGAGTGGTACCCGTTCGTCAATTTCTACCACCACTACGCGCGCGAAGAGTACGAGGAAGCCTGTTCGGTGGTCAAAGCCATCAACTGGCCCAAGTTCCCCTACACCCATATCAACTTCGCTGCCGCGTGTGGGCAGCTCGGTCGGCCGGACGAGGCTCGCACATCCATCGAAACGCTGCGCGACACCTTCGGCTACGATCTCGAGGCCGTGCGAGACGAGTTCCTCAAGTGGGGCCATCCCGAGGACTTCGTCGAACACATTCTGGATGGGCTGCGCAAGGCCGGTCTGGATGCAGACCGGACGGCCGACGGAGCACTGGAATCGAGGCCGATCGATGGGTTGCCAGTTCCCGGAAAATCGGACTCCATCGGAATCGCCGTGTTGCCCTTCGCCGACATGAGCCCGGCCAAGGACCAGGACTACTTCTGCGAAGGCATGGCCGAGGAGATCATGAATGCCCTGGTTCACGTCGAGGGCATCAAGGTCGCCTCGCGAACCTCGGCGTTCCGGGCGGTCGAGCAAAGCAACGACCTGAAGGCGATCGGACGCGCCCTGTCGGTAGGGCAGGTTCTTGAGGGCAGTGTGCGGATGGCGGGCAGCCGGTTGCGAGTGACCGCGCAGCTGACCGAGGTGGAGAGCGGCTATCAGCTGTGGTCCGAGCGCTACGACCGCGAGGCGGCGGACGTCTTCGCCGTCCAGGATGAGATTGCCGCTGGAGTTGTCAAGGCGGTGACCTCGCGGTTGGCCCCGGGCGAGCGGAAGGTGCGGGAGCGAGACAAGGTCGGAAACCTCGAGGGCTACCGGAATTATCTCAAGGCGCGGCATTTCCGCTACTCCAAGAACGATCACGCCAACGCCTTGAGGTGCTACGAACAGGCCCTCGCCCTCGATCCCTCGCATGGTCCCTCGTGGGTCGGCAGGGCGGAGGTCACCGTCCTTGCGGCCGTCTACAGTCTGATCCCGAGTCGCGCGGGCTATCAGACGGCCAAGGACGCGCTGGCTACCGCTCTGAATCTCCAGGGCGAATCCCCGGAAGGGTCCTACGTCGAGGGGATGATCGCGTTCTGCGAGGCGAGGTGGCGAGACTCGGAGGCGGCGCTTCGGCGGGCCATCGAGCTCCGGCCGGCCTTCGTCCAAGCCCACTGTTGGCTCGGTTTCCTTCTCAGTGTTCATCAACGTCGTGACGAAGCGGAGAGCGCCTTCGCGACGGCGTGCGAACTCGATCCGTTGGCCCCGTATCCATATGCCATGACGGCGTGCAGTTACCTGGCGATGGGCCTCCCGTGGAAGGGCATAGAGCCCGCCGGTCAGGCGATGACTTTCGAGAGCGACAACTCTCTCGCTCAGTATTGCTCAGGGATCGCCAACGTAGCGACGGGCGAATTCGACGAAGGCCTCAAAGAGCTGCAGGCAGCGGTTCGGCTTTCTCGGAGGGGACCCTTCGTTCTCGGTGTTCTTCGGGTGGGGGTTGGCTGCTTCCGGGAAACGCGACCGGGCCGAGGCGGTTCTCGAAGAGCTGCGATCTCGTTCGGCCCCCGCCCCGACGGCGGTCTCCGAGGCCTGGATTCTCGCCGCCCTCGGAGACATGGAGGGCGCCTGGAAGGTCCTCGATCGCGCCGAGGAGGAATCGCAGCCGTTCCTCTACTTCGTCGGCTTGCCCCCATTCGATCCGCTGCGGGCGGACCCCAGGTGGGACGCGCTGCTCGAACGCCTCGGTCTCCCCCCGTCGCCCTCCCCAACGGTTGAGAATCCTCCGGTTGAAACAACCGAGGTCGCCGAGAAATCAATCGTCGTCCTCCCCTTCGCCAATCTGAGCCCGGATCCAGACACCGAGTACTTCTCGGACGGGCTCACCGACGAGATCATTACCGATCTTTCGCAGGTCCGGGCGCTGCGCGTGATCTCCCGGTCTTCGGCCATGCGCCTCAAGGACGATGGGCGTGGCCTGGCGGCCATCGGTCGGGATCTCGACTGCCGGTACGTGCTCGAAGGCAGCGTCCGACGCGCGGCGAACGACCTGCGGATCACGACGCGGCTGGTGGACGCGGCGGGCGACAGCCAACTCTGGTCCCACAAGTACGAGGGCACGTTGGACGACGTCTTCGATATCCAGGAACGCGTATCGCGGTCGATCGTGGACGCCCTCGAGGTCAAACTCACACCGCACGAGGCCGCGCAGCTGGCCGAGCGGCCGATCGACGACGTCCGCGCCCAGGAAAGCTATCTTCGCGCGCGGACCGAGATCTGGAGCTTCATGCCCGGGAGCCTCGATCTGGCGATCAACCATCTCGAGGCGGCGCTCCGTTTGGTCGGCGACAATGCCCTGATCTACCAAGGCCTCGGCGAGGCCTATTTCCAGTACGTGAACATCGGCGCCGCCGTCGGACGCGAAGAGGAGTTCATCGGAAAAGCGGAAGAATGTGTGGAGAATATCTTCACGCTCGAACCCGGGTCGCCGCGCGGGTATCTGGTGCGCGCGCAGACTCAGATGGCCCGCGGACACATTCATGGCTGCGGGAAGAGCTTGCGGCGCGTGCTGCAGAGCTTCCCAAACGAGATCGTGGCGCTTCAGCTCTATACTCACTCGCTTGGCTGGCTGGGTGGCAAGCCCGAGGCTGCGGAACCTTTAGCCAAGCGGTTGGTCGAAATCGATCCGCTCAACCCGATGAGCCTGCTGATGCGCGCCATGGTGCCGTTGTTCGCAGGCCGGTTCTCCGAGGCGGTGAACGCCGCGCGTCGCATGTTCGAGCTCGACCCGGTCACCCCGGTGTGGCGCGCGAACTACGCCATGGCCCTGGGCTACGCCGGGCGATTGGACGAGGCGGAGGAGTTGACCGAGGCGGTGGACGCCGAACCCGATTCGGACGTCGGCACGTGGTGGTCGGGGCTGTGTCGAGCGGCCTGGCGGGAGGATCGCGCCGAGGTCCTGCGGCTGGCCGATGGCAAGTATCGACAGGTTGCTGAGTGGGATGCGGAGGTGCCCTGGGCTCTGGCGAGTGCCCACGCCTCGGTGGGTGCCACGGACGAGGCGCTGCATTGGCTCGCCCTGGCGATCGACCAGGGCATGATCAACTACCCCTTCCTTTCCGAACACGACCGGTACCTGGACAACATCCGCGGCGACGAGCGTTTCAAACGGGTGCTGGAGCGCGCTAGGCGTGAATGGGAGCGGCTCGATGAGGTACTGCCATGATCGGCACAACCCTCGCCCATTACCGGATCACCGCCTCGCTGGGCAAGGGCGGCATGGGTGAGGTGTGGCGCGCCACCGACGAAAAGCTCGGCCGTGAGGTGGCGCTCAAGGTCCTGCCGGAGGAGTTTGCCCGGGATCCCGACCGGATGGCGCGCTTCGACCGAGAGGCCAGGGTGCTGGCATCGCTGAATCACCCGAACATCGCGCATCTGTATGGGTTGGAATCGGTTGTTTCTTCGGGCACCGGCACGGAGACGGGCGCCGGAAGAACCACGTTTTTGGTGATGGAGTTGGTGGAGGGCGAAGACCTCTCCGAGCGGATCGCTCGGGGCCCCATCCCCATCGACGAGGCGGTTCCGATCGCGCTGCAGATTTCTCAAGCGCTTGAAGCTGCACATGAGGCGGGGATCGTCCACCGCGATCTCAAACCGGCCAACATCACGCTCACCGAGGGCGGCACGGTCAAGGTGCTTGATTTTGGACTCGCCAAAGCCTGGGAGGACGAGAGTAGCGACGGCTCGCTGTCACTCTCCCCCACCCTCACCCGGCACGCCACGGTGGAGGGGGTCATCTTGGGCACCGCCGCCTACATGAGCCCCGAGCAGGCGCGGGGCAAGAAGGTCGATCGCAGGGCCGACAATTGGGCCTTCGGCGTCGTGCTGTGGGAGATGCTGATCAGCCGGAAACTCTTCGAGGGCGAGACGGTGTCCGATGTGCTCGCCGCGGTGTTGCGCGCCGAAATCCCGTGGGAAGAGCTCCCCGAGTCCACTCCTCCTGCCGTCGAACGCCTCCTCCGCAGGTGTCTCGCGAGAGACCCCGACCGCCGCTTGCGGGACATGGGTGATGCGGGCCTCGAGCTTCGGGAACCGTCCGAGCCGCAGCCCCAGCGGAGCGGACACACGGGTTCGTCCATTCGGCCGGCTCTTCTGTGGATTGCGGCGATTGCCGGTCCGATTGTCGGAGTGTTGCTGGCCGCTGCGGGTGTTTCGGGCTGGTTCGGCGGCTCGGAGTCGACCTCTCCCAAAAGAGTGGTTTCCAACCTCTCCGCACCAGAGGGTTTTTCCTTTGACTTCAACGTTGGTCCTCCAGCCATGTCGAACGACGGCCGCCAGGTGGCGTTTCCAGCACGCGAGCCCCACGGGCCGAGCTTCGTCTTTGTGCGCTCACTCGACAACGCCGACGCTCGCCGGCTCGACGACACGCTCGGGGCGCAGATGCCCTTCTGGTCACCAGATGGTCGATCCCTCGGTTTTTTTGCCGACGGCAAGCTCAAGAAAATCGATCTGGAGGACGCGACGGTTGAGGTCTTAGCCGAAGCGCCGAATCCGCTCGGGGCTTCGTGGGCGGATGACGGCAGGATCATTTTTGTCGGTGACTACAATTCACCGCCACGTTTGGTTGCAGCTGACGGTGGCGAAGTGCGGCAGTTGCCCGTTCCCTTCCCGGGTTTGCTCTCCTCGTGGTACGCCTGGCCGCGCATTCTCCCGGGTGGGACCCACTACCTTTTCGTACTGCAGGATCTCGGAGGTCCGAGGTCCGGCACCTACGCGGCCGCGCTGGCAGGCGATCCACGGCCGGTGTTGTTGACTCGAACGATGTCGCGGGTCGAGCTGCTGGAGCCGGATTGGCTGCTCTTCTGGGAAGAAGGGAGCCTCAAAGCCTATCCCTTCGACGCGGAACGGCTCGAAGTCGGTTCAGAAAGCGTTCGTCTGGCCGATGTCGGCTGGTCTTCGTATTCGTTTTCCGGCGGGTATTCATTATCGCAGTCGGGGACTATGGTCTATCAGCGTGGGACGGGCGAATTCGGTGATACGCAGCTTGTGACGGTGGATCGGTCGGGGCGTCAGCTTTCGGTCATTGGGCCCCTTGCAGAATACTACTCGCCGGCGGTTTCGCACGACGGGCGACGAGTCGCGGTCGACATCACCGACATTCAAAAGACTCAGGGTGACGTGTGGGTCCTCGATCTCGAACGCGGGACGCGAACCCGTCTCGCGGCCGGTCCTACCGATGAATCCCGACCGGTCTGGCACCCCGACGACAGCGAGGTGTTTTTCCGACGCGTTCCCGACATCTATGTTCGTGATGTCGCTGGAGCGAAGCCGGAACGAGCCGTCACGTCAAACGATCTCAACTCCGAGCCCGACGACATCGATCCTGGGGGTCGGTTCTTGCTCTACGGCCTCGAGTCGGAGGACGACGTCGACCTGTGGTTGCTCGAGCTGGAAACCGGCGATGTGCGGCCGTGGCTCGACGAGCCCTACCCAGAACGCGAGGGACGGTTTTCGCCGGATGGCGGATGGGTGGCCTACGGATCGGAAGAGTCCGGCGTGAGCGAGATTCACGTAAGGAGCTTCCCCGACGGAGACGAACGTTACGTGATCTCCGGAGGCGGCGGAGGACGCCGGTCTGGAGCCGTGACGGCGGCGAGCTCTTTTATTACTCGGCCGATTCAGAAATGACGGCGGTCCCGGTCACCTGGACCGGTGGGAAGCCCGTTTTTGGCAGACCGGCACCTCTTTTTCGGGTGATTCTCCGGTCTGGCGATCACAGTTTTGATGTGTTCCCCGATGGCGAAATTTTTCTGCTCAACCGCATAGTGACGGAAACCGACGAGAGGTCGTTGGTCCTCGTCCAAGGATGGCAACAGGAGCTCGAATCAAGATGATCGGCACGACGCTCGACCACTACCGCATCACCGCAAGCCTCGGGAAAGGCGGCATGGGCGAGGTGTGGCGGGCCGAGGACACCCGGCTCGGTCGCGAGGTGGCGCTCAAGGTACTGCCAGCCAGGAACACGGCGAGCATCCCGATCGAATCGAGCGGTTCGAGCGCGAGGCACGGGCCGTCGCGGCCCTCAACCACCCGAGCATCGTCACCATCCACTCGGTGGAGGAGGCCGAGGGCGTTCGCTTCCTCACTATGGAGCTCATCGAGGGACGCACCCTCGATCATTTCATCTCGGATCGCGGGATGGATCTCAACCGGTTTCTGGACATGGCGACTCCCATAGCCGAAGCGCTGGCCTCGGCGCACGACAGAGGAGTGATCCACCGCGACCTCAAACCATCGAACGTCATGGTCACTGACGACCGGCGGGTCAAGGTGCTGGACTTCGGGCTCGCCAAGCTCTCAGCCCCCCGGGATGAGGCTGATACCGACGAACTCCCCACCGAAGCCCTGACCGGGATCGGAACGGTGGTTGGAACCATGCCATACATGTCGCCGGAGCAGGTGGAGGGGCAGGCGGTGGACCACCGCACCGATATCTTTTCCCTGGGCGTTCTGATGTATGAGATGGCGACCGGAAACCGCCCGTTCGCGGGGAAAAGCTCGCCCGGTCTCATGTCGGCAATCCTCAGGGACCAACCGGCGCCGGTGGTGGAAAAACGGCGCGATCTCCCAAACCACTTGGGCCGGGTCATCGGTCGTTGTCTCGAAAAGGACCCCCGCGACCGCTACCAGACCGCCCGGGACGTCTTCAACGAGCTCAGGACCGTTCGCCGGGAGTCGGGCTCGATCCCGGCCGATCCGTCACCCTTGCCAGCCGCCGGTCCGTCCGGAGAACCGTTGTCGGCCCCGGCCGAATCGGGCGTGGCCCGGCAGGATGAGGGATTCTGGGTCGCGGTGGTGCCGTTCACGTTCACCGGGACCGACACCGACCTCGCTGCATTGGCCGAAGGGTTGACCGAGGATATCGTCACCGGCCTGTCGCGCTTTTCCTACCTGCGGGTCATCTCGCGCAGTTCGACGCGCAGATACGCGAGCGAGGGGGTCGACGTGCGCGCGGTCGGCGAGGAGCTGGGCGCGCGATACGTGATGGAAGGGAACTTGCGCAAAGCGGGGAAGAAGCTGCGCTTGGCGGTGCAGCTGGTTGACACGGACTCCGGCGCGCATCTCTGGGCGGAGGCCTACGATCGCGATCTCGATCCCGAAGATCTGTTCGCGCTGCAGGACGACCTGGTGCCCCGGGTCGTCTCGACGGTGGCCGATATCCATGGGGTTCTCCCACGGAGCATGAGCCAGGCGGTCCAGGGACGCGATCCCGAGGAGTTGAGCCCCTACGAAGCGGTGTTGCGCAGCTTCGTCTACTTCGAACGGGTGACCCCCGAAGAGCTGGCCGCCGCGCGGTCGGCTCTCGAGTTGGCGGTGAAACGGGCGCCGGCCTATACCGAAGCCTGGGCCATGCTGGCTCTGTTGTGCGCGCAGGAATACGGCCAGGGTTTCGGTTTATTGCCTGACTCCCTGGCGACCGGGGCTGCGGCCGCGCGACGCGCGGTGGCGACCGGACCCTCCAATCACCTGGCCCATTTCAGTCTCGCCCAGGTGCTCTTCTTCCAAAAGGAGTTCGAGGCATTTCGCAACGCTGCGGCTCGCGCGGCCGAACTCAACCCAATGGACGGCAACTCGATCGCGTTCCTCGGCGAGCTGTTGACCTATTCGGGCGACTCGGAGCGAGGCCTCGACCTCGCGGGACGCGCGAAACGGCTCAATCCGAATCATCCCGGATGGTACTGGTATGCCGACTTCTTCCAAGCCTACCGCGAACGCGACTACCCTGCCGCTCTCGCCATCGCACAGAAAGTGAATCTGCCCGACCACTGGGGTCAACACGCTGCGATTGCGATCGCCCGCGGGCAACTCGGCGATCGCGAGGCGGCTGGCAAGGCCCTGAAGAGGCTGCTCGATCTGCGCCCCGATTTCGCCGACATCGCCCGCCAGGAGTTCGAAAAGTGGTGGGACTCGGATTTCGTGGAACACCTCATCGATGGTCTCCAGAAGGCCGGTCTCGATATGACTCTGGCATCCGGGTCCCAGCAGCCATCAGCCTCGGTCGATGCCTCCTCGTTGCCCGCTTCAGGAGAGGCACGGACCGACGAGGGCTTCTGGGTCGCGGTTCTGCCGTTCAAATTCACCGGCAGTGATGACGATCTCGAGGCGCTGGCCGATGGGCTGAGCGAGGATATCGTGACCGGCTTGTCGCGTTTCTCCTATTTGCGGGTCATTTCGCGCAGCGCCACGTCGCGGTATGCCGACGCGAAGTCGGGCGTGCGCACGGTCGGCGAGGAACTCGGTGCTCGCTATGTGATGGACGGGAGTCTGCGCCGGGCGGGGACCAAACTACGGATTGCGGTGCAGCTTGTCGACACGGTCTCCGGCGCCCATCTCTGGGCCCAAGCCTACGATCGGGACTTCATCCCGGATGAGCTCTTCGCGCTGCAAGACGACCTCGTGCCGCGCATCGTCTCCACCTGCGCCGACCACTTTGGCGTGCTCGCACGGGCCATCAGCGAGGCGGTTCGGAGTCGACCTCTTGACGAACTCACATCCTACGAAGCGCTCATGCGCGGCTTCGGCTATCACTTCCGGCTGACGCCGGAAGAGCATGCCCAGGCGCGCGATGCGTTGGAGCAGGCCGTGGAACACGCGCCGTCCAATGCCGACTGTTGGGCCATGCTGGCGTGGGTCTACGCGCACGAGTTTGCCCATGACTTCAACCCCCGACCCAATTCGCTCGACCGGGCGCTCGAGGCCGCCCGACGCGCCGTGGACATCGCGCCAGCCAGTCATTTCGCACAGCAGGTTCTGGCAGTCGTTCTGTTCTTCCGCAAGCAGATCGCGGAGTGTCGGAGCGCCGCCGAGCGGTCCATGGAGCTCAACCCGCTCGACGGCAGCAACGAGGCTTTTTTCATCATCACCTTTTCGGGCGAATGGGAGCGCGGATGCGCCTTGATCCGGCGGGCGATGGGACTCAACCCCCATCACCCCGGCTGGTACAGGGCGCCCCTCGGCGTCAACGAGTACCGCAAGGGGAATTATCCAGCGGCCGTGGACGAGGCCGTCAAGGCCAATTCTCCTGATGTCTTTTGGATCCACCTCATCCTGGCCGCAGCACACAGCCAGCTCGGCGACCTCGAGCCCGCGCGCAAAGCCCTCGGTGATCTATTGAATCAGAAGCCTGATTTCCCTCGATCAGGTCGCGAGCTGTTGGGAAAGTGGTTTCAGCCGGAGCTGGTCGACCATCTCATGGATGGTCTCCGAAAAGCGGGGCTGGAATTCGAATCCGGAGAGGTCATGGAAGGGGCGGTCCTGGAGTCAGGCTCAGACGACGATCGACCCGGGATCGCCGTTCTGCCCTTTGTCAACCGCAGCGACGATCCCGAGAATGAGTACTTTTCGGACGGGCTGACCGAGGAGCTGATCGCCGATCTGGCGGGCATCAACGCACTCTCCGTCATCTCGCGGACCTCGGCCATGCTCTTCAAGGGCACGGACAAGGACCTGCCCACCATCGGCCGTGAACTCGGGGTGCGGTACATCCTCGAAGGCAGCGTGCGCAAGGCCGGATCAAGCCTCCGCATCACCGCACAGCTTGTCGATGCCGAGAATGACACCCCGTTGTGGTCGGAGAAGTACAGCGGCACCGTCGACGACGTCTTCGAAGTGCAGGAGCGCGTCTCAAGGGAAATCGTCCACGCCCTCGATGTCACGCTCACCTCGGATGAGAATCGACGGCTGGCCGAGCGGCCCATCGCCGACGTGCGAGCCTTCGAGCTCTATCTGCAGGCACGCCAGGAGATCCGACGATTCGAGACGACCGCTCTCGAGCGAGCCGAGAAGTTGCTGTCACAGGCCATCAACATCGAGGGCGAGACGCCCCCGCTCGTGGCCCTCAAGGCCCTCACCACAGTGACACGGATCAAGGCTGGCAGCAGCCACGATCTGAGTCAATTAAACGAGGTGGAAGCTCGGGCCCTGGCCCTGCTCGAAGAGAGTCCCAATCTTCCCCAGGCCCACGCACTTCTTGGCTCCATTGGGTACGAGAGTGGCCGGCTCCAACAAGCGGTGTGGCACTGCAATCGGGCGCTCGAAGGAAATTCGAATGACGCCGAGGCATTCCTCTACCTGAGCGCGAGCTACATGGCCGCCGGGCAACCGGAGCAGGGTCTGGACGCCGGCAAGCGCATGGTGGCGTGCGATCCACTCGCTTCCATCTCCTGGATGATCCTGGGCGCGGCCTACTGGTTCGTCGACCGGCCGGAAGAGGGGCTGGCGGCACTGGAGCGTGGTGTGGAGCTCGACCCACAGAACTTCCTCAGTCAGTGGGCGATCGGCTACACCTACGCCACCTTGGGCCGGATCGAGGAAGCCAGACGCCACGCGGAGTTCTTCAACGATCATTGGTCCGAGAACCCCTACGGCAGGCAACTCGTCTCGCTGGTCGACGCATTGGAGGGCCGACAGGAAGCCGCGCTCAAAAAGCTCGCCGACGTCGACCTCGCACCCCTCGACGCCCACACCAAGTTTCATCTGTCCGAGTCCTACGCCATGGCCGGCGACACCCGCCGCGCTCTCGAGGTCCTCGGGATCGCGGTGGACCAGGGCTTCTACCCCTATCCGTTTATTCACGACTACTGTCCGTTCATGGCTCCACTTCGATCTCTGCCGGAGTTCGCGCCCATCCTTGCGAAATCCAAGGAGAAAACAGCGACGTTTCGTGAGGACGGGCCACTTCGGCCATTCTCTCAGGATGTCCCAGGGGGTGGGAGCTGATCGGCACCACCCTCGCCCGCTACCGCATCGCCGATTCCCTCGGCGCTGGATGCCGGTCCAACAGAAATCTCGCAATATCCGGTCCGACATGTAACAGGTAAACTAATACAGACGTATAACAGAGCACGAGAAATGAACGACACCGACAGCGGCATCCACCGACAGAAGAAAGCCATCCCCATCGACGGGCTGGCCGACGCGGCCGAGAAGATCGGCGGGGTGCGCCGGCGGGACCTCTCGCCCGGTGACCGGGTGATCGTTTCCACCAAAAACTCGGTCTATTCCCTGACGGCCTGCGGCGACGGGTCATTCCTCGTCAGCGGCGGTTGGTTCGAGCGCGAGGGACGGGGTCAGTCTCGGGTCGAAGTCCAGGGCTGTACCGCCGGCGGCCGCGCCGTTTTCACCCAGCACATCGCCGCTCCGGGTCTTTTCCTGGAGTTCGAAGACGGGCTCCAGACCACCAGGATCCGCAGCGTCCGGAAGATCCCTAGGGGCTGACTTCGTACGCCGTGACCCGGTTGCCGAGAAAGTTCGGTACAACCAGGAGGTCGAGATCGGGGACATACTCGATATCGGCTGTCTGTTCACTCACCACCGAGGTATCCAAAATCTTGGTCACAGTGCCGTCCGGCGCGATTCGGACGACCCGACCTTCCCAGTGGGACACGATGATGTTGCCGTCACCGTCCGCCTGAACACCGTCGATAATGCCCTCGCCCAGCTTGGCCACCGTCCGAATCGCGCCGGTGTCGAGATTGGCGGCCTTGACGCTCTGGTCGCCGTTGACCCCGATCAGCAGCTCATCATTCAAAACGTGGATGCCGTTGGGTTTCTCGATGGCCGCGCCCTCAAGCCAGACCTCGAGCGCGCCGTCGGTCAGCTGGTAGATTCGATTGCCGCGCATGTCCGAAACCCAGACACCACCAGCGCCGTCCACCGCCACGTCGTTCGGCATTCCGACCTCCGGAACCTCGATCCGCCCTACGACGCCGGCTTCGTCGAGGTCCACCTCGACAAGACCGGTGCGTTCCACGACCCACAAGCGGTCACCGTCCACGGCCACCCCAACGGGGTTAAAAAAACCGGTGAGCCAGTCGACCTCGACCTCTGAGCCATCCGCCGATATCCGCGCAATGGACTGCAGTGGCTCGGTCCGGCTCGGGTTGTAGCCGTCGTAGTTCGAGACGTAGAACACCTTCCGCTTGGGGTCCCACGTCACCGATTCTGGAATCCGCAGATCCGCAGGAGTTTTCCAGCGCTCCACGACGCCCGGAGCCAATTGGATTGCGTCATGCCACCGAGCCAGAAGACCCCACCCGCCGAAGACCTCGCTGACCTTCACCACCAATTCGTTGTCACCCTCCACCAGGGGGAGGTAGATCGTATCGAAGGGCCCGAGGATCCCGAGGAACGAAGCATCCCGTTCGCGATAGGCGCTGCGTCCCGTGAAGACCGGCCGGCCGTTGAGATACACCGTGGCGTGGTCGCTGTACCCGATATCGAGGGGCCGTGGCCCCGCGTGATCGGTTCGGATCGTTGTCCGGACGAAAACCGAATCCGGTGTGGGCCCGCTGCGCGGAACATCGCGCGACAAATTGACCAGTCCGGACGATTCCACCACCACCGGCGACCACGTCACCGCCTCAAGGACCTCTTCAGAGGGCAGTTCGTCGGCGTCGGCCACCTCGGAGGACAGGGGCTCGGACACCTGCCAGTCAGTAATGACTCCCGGTGGGCTGTCCCGCCACGGTTCGACCCCGAAGTCCTCCGGCGGATCAAGGGAGTACTGGAAGTTGGAGAAGAACGCGGAACCGTCCGCAGGACCGCGCACACCAACTGAACCAGCTGAGAAATCCCCTTTCAGATCGTCGACGACGAGAATCGGGCGCTCCGAGTCGCCCACAAACACCCGCGCCCGATCACCCACCACCTCGAGCCGCAGGGTCAACCACTCGCCCGCAGGGATGTCCAAACCGGCGGTGGCCCCGTGACCGTTGTAGAGCTGCCAACACGACACGGAGTTGAACTTGGGTGTGTACTGGACCCCGTCTCCATATCGGGCGATTCGGTGGGGTCGCAAGTAGATGCTCTCCCCATCCCCGTCGGGTGTGATTCTGAAATCGATCCCCGGGTAGGAAGTCGCTCCTGTGACAGCCACGTCCACCTCGATGGACCCATTAAGAAATTCCACGTCGGTCAGGGTGGCTCCACCGGCCAGAGCAGGCCGTCCGAGGTGTTCCACCACTCGCCCGCCGGCGAGTTGCCAGCGTTCGGAATCCACGGCCACCTCTACGACTTCGGAGCCGTCCGCGGCAAACACCGAGCACGCGAGGATCATTGTCCCGACAACACATGATGCTTTGATCTCCATGGGGTTCCCCACTTTATCTGTTCATGGCTCGGACGCCCCGAAGCGGTGTCCGGCAGTTCGTTTGCATGAGTTACTCTCAAAAGGCGGGACGGGTTTCACGAAGTTCTTGGGATGCACCTCCCGATTCTCAGACCTCGGTCCCCTCCACTCCCAAACCCGGAAAGGGCAGGCTCAGCCCCTGGGGAGACACGGAAAGACCCCAACCATCAAACGGATCCGTGGTAGCGAGCCAAACCGAACACCATGGATCAGATTCTGGGGAAGATCGTCGTCCATGAAGACCCCAAACCCTTGACCGGTGCTGCCAAGGCTGATAGCTTTTGATCAGTGAAGGAAAGGGGAGGATCTGTCATGAGAAGAGCGTTTGTTGTTGTGGCCCTGCTGGCCGTCGTCGGTGGAATCGCATACGCGTCCGACAACGTCCGCGGCGCCCGGGTGGACATGCCCAATCTGGACACCACGCCCATGGAGGGCAGCGAAACAGTTTATACCCTGGACTACTTCTTTGCTGGACCGGCCGGCACCTACACCTGGAACGGCCTGTTTTATATGAGCAACATGTTCAAACCCGATCCGTCCTGGTACCCCTTCGGCATCATGACCGTCGAGGTCAACCCGGGACAGCTTGACGGCGCGGCCACTACCGGCGCGGTTGGCGTGATCGATGGCGTCCGGATCTTCACCGGCGTCGGTCCCACCGTCAACGTGGCGGCCGAGAGGTTCAACCTCACCGGTTCGGTGGGCACCTGGCTGCCGGTCAACTTCACCGCAGGCTCGGCGGTGATCATCAACTCCGGAAATTTCTGGGCCGGGATGTTCAACAGCTCCTACGTTGAGGGTGGACTCCAGGGATCGGCAGTGGGCTGGACGGCACCTCCCGTGGAGCCCTTCGAGTGCATCGACACCGCCGGCGGTTCGCCGACCGCGGCGGGCGGCGGCCCCTGGCAGCTGCACGCCACCGGAAATTGCGGTGACCAGTACGCCACCACTTCCGCGGCCACCGTTCGCGTCGCTGTGGACGACACCGTGCCAGTGGAGCTGATGCGCTTCTCCGTCGAGTAGAGTTTTGCGGGGCCCCGAGCCCTGATCACACCGGACCACGCACTCAGGCCCCATCAGGGGCCTGAGTTTCTCTCAGCCACCTTGGACGCCGCCATGTGGAGGAAACCCTTGCACCACCGACATTGGCCGAAGCTGTTTCCGGTATGTACCGCCCTCGTCGTGATCCTGGTCATTGCCGGTTGCGACGGGTCGCACGAGGACGCCATCGGCACCTACGACGGCGGGGTCATCACCCGCGCCGAATTTGACACGTACCTCCAGTCTCTGGACGTACGGAGGATCCGCTCCGACGCCGAGATCCCGGCCGAGGAGGGCATGCGGGAGCTGCTCCGAGAATTCGCCACCACCCGTATCCTGGCCGTCGAGAGCACTGGGCCGGCACTCCCGATGGACGACGGATTCAACGTCACCCCCCGGGCCCGCTATCTGGTGGACTATTACCGGCAACGCACCGGCAAACGCAGCCACGAGGTGACCGAGGAAGAGGCTCGCGCGGTCTACGAGGAACGCCTGGAATCCCGGTTCACCCTGCCCGAGAGCATCCGTTTCCAGCACGTCTTCCTCCGAGCCGACCGCCACGACCCCGCCGAGCTTCGCTCGCTCGAACAACGGGTCCTGGCCGAGGCCGAGGCGGGGAAGCCCTTCGACGAATTGGTGGCTCGGTACTCGGAATCCGGCAGTCGACAAAACGCCGGCATCGTGGGTCCGGTGTTCTTCGGTCGGCTGGAAGAGACTTTCGAGGAACAGATTTTCAGGGTCCCCGCAAACTCTCCTCCGGCGGTGATTCGAATCGATTCAGGGTCACATATCGTCCGTGTTCTCGACCGCCAGGACGCCAGGGTCCTCCCCTTCGAGGAGGTCAAGGGGCAGATTGTGGCAGGGATTGTCGGCCGGAAGAATGAGGTGGAGCGGGAAGCACTCTTCGAGGAGTTGGCCCAACGATACGGGGTCGAGGACCTCAGCGACGAAAACGGCCTACCCGCCGACGCCGTGGTGATCCGCGTCGGGGAGGAGAGCATGACCCGAGCCGAACTCGACCACATGCTCGCTTCGGCGACGCCTTTCGGCGCAGCCAATCTGCACCAGAACCCTCGGGCGCGGCGAGAAATGGTCGACAACCTGATCCACTTCAAACTGATGTATCTGGATGCGGTGGACCAGGGTCTCGACCAGGAGCCCAACTTCGTCGATCGCTGGCAGCTCAACGAGCAGGCCAGGCGGGCCTCATCCGCCCTCGCGGATCGACTCGATGCGTGGACAAAGGGCGTGGAAGAGGACCAGGTCGTTGAGTTTTTCGAAGACAACCAACCCAAGTTCTCCCTCCCCCAGCGATTCGATATCAGCTATATCTTCGTCCCCTACAACGAGGCGGATCCCTTCCAGAGCCAGCTCGAGATCGAGGGGCTCAGGGAGACAGCCCTTCGCGAGGGATTCAATAGCCCGGCTCTTGCCGAGCGGTGCTCCGCTGAGGGGGCAATTTGTGTCAACGCCGGCTTGATGGGCCCGCGGGACGCAGCACGGATTGGGCCGAAGTTCCAGCGCACGGTGCTCGCCATGGAGGAGCCCGGCGTCTCCGACCCCGTCAAGTCGGAGAGCGGTCTTTATGTGGTGGCGGTCCACGCCATGGAAGAACGGCGGCCCATGGATCCCACGGCGGACATGGCGGCCATCCGTCAACGTTACGTGCAACTCGAGCAGCAGCGGATCGTCAACGCCATCAGGGAACAGGTCCTCGAGGAGTACGACTTTCGAATCGTGGCATCGCTGGCGATCGACGGCGCGGAAGAAGGCAGGTAGCTTTTCGGTGAAGCACCGAATCTACGCCCTACTGCTGCCGGTCATCCTCACGGCATGTGCACCGGTTCGATCAACGACGCCGAAGAACGTCGTCCTCATCACCATGGACACGACGCGGGCCGACCGCCTGGGCTGCTACGGCTACGACGGCGTGGCCACACCCAATATCGACCGGGTCGCAGCCGCTGGCACCCTCTTCACCCGCGCCTTCGCCACCGCCCCCATCACCGGGCCGTCTCACGCATCCATCTTGTCCGGCACCTATCCGCCGTTCCATCAGGTGAGGGACAACTCGGTCTCTGCGATCCCCGCGGAGATTCCGTGGATGCCTGAGATCCTCAGGGCACAGGGTTTCCAGACCGCCGGGTTCGTGGCGGCCTACCCGGTCAAGGCCCAATTCGGCTTCGGACGCGGCTTCGACTACTTCAGCGATGTCATGGAGGCGCCACCGGGCAGCGTCTTCATCACAAATCTGCACACCGTCGGCGTCGCCAGCCGAAAGGGCGAGGTTGTCTCCCGGGAATTCGAACTCTGGCTCGACCAACGCACCGACGGGCCGTTCTTTGCATGGGTGCACTTCTACGACCCACACTGGCCCTGGGAGGCCGGGGCCGGCTTTGCCGACATCTATCCCGACGAGCCGTACGACGCCGAGATCGCTTACATGGACGACAGCATTGGAACGGTTCTCGACGCCCTGGCGGACGCCGGACTTGCCGACGACACGGCGGTGATCCTCGTGGCCGACCACGGCGAAAGCCTGATGGACCATGGCGAGTTGACCCACGCCCTGCTGGTCTACAACTCCACGATCAGGGTTCCGTTGGTGGTCTCCATACCCTGGCTCGAGCAGGCCGCCGAGGTCTCCACGCCGGTCTCCACGGTGGATATTCTCCCCACCGTCTTGGAGGTGCTCGGCTTCGACGCCGGTCCAGCCGGGAAGTCCATTCAGGGACAGTCACTCTGGACGAGTATCGACGAAGATGCCGGGGTGACGATCGCAGCCGATCGCGCGCTCTACTTCGAAACCTTCTACCCCTATTTTCACTACGGGTGGGGGGTTCTGACCGGCATCGTCGAAGGCGGCTGGAAATACATCAAGGGCCCGGACGACGAACTTTATGACCTCACGGTCGACTTCGCCGAGGCGAACTCCGTGGACGACCCGGACCTCAGGCGGAGGATGGCCGACCGATTGGTCGATGTCACCGCCGAACTCAAGGCGGGACGACCGGACCGGCAGAATTTGGAGTTGGACCGCCAGGCGTTGGACATGCTGCGCTCCCTGGGCTACATGGGCGGTCAGGACCTTCCGGCGGCGGATGACCTGCCAAACCTCGAAGAGCTCCCTATCCCACGCGAGAGCATGGCGGCCTACTTCAAACACAACGAGGTTCTGAGTTTACTGCGAGCCAAGAGGTATGAGGAGGCCGCCACCCTGTGCCGTCAGATCGCCAAAGAAAACCCAAGCCACAAGGACGCCCGGCTGCTGTTGATCAACATCCACGGCCAGCTGCAAAACCGTGACGAGGTTGGCCGCCTTTTCGATGAGGTCCTCGAGGACTTCCGAGACGCCGACGTGCTCTATCAGGCGGGGCTTTACCATCTGTCATTGTCAGACTTCGACCGGGCCAGAGCCTTCCTCGAAGAGGTACTGGCCAGAGATCCCGCCGATGCCGAAGCTCTCGTCGCGGTCGGCATCGTGGACACCGAACAAGGAGACCTGGACGGCGCCCGGAGGCACTTCGAGGCGGCCCTCTCCATCGAGCCCAAACACCGCCAGGCGCTGATTCGCCTCGGAGCTGTCCTCGATCGACAGGGGGACCCGGTCAGTCGTGACGTGTTTGAACGAGCGATCACCGCGTACCCGTTCGACCCCGAGGTGAACTTCAACTACGGGGTCTATCTCTTTCGAACGGGTGATCACCATCGCGCGTTGGACTATCTCACCCAAGCCTCGGCGCTAGCCAGCGGATCGCTCTTCGAGCCCGCCCACTTCGCGCTGGCCACCTACTACGCGCAGACCGGGGACGTGGACAAGGCGCGGCATTATCTCCGGGAGGTGCTACTCCACACCGACAGCCCGCAGTCGTTGCAGCGCGCTCAATCCATGCTGAACGCCCTCGAGTAGCGACGTCGGCGACACCCGTTTCGTGTTCACCAGAGGGTGGTCCCGGCCTCCACATCGGCCCCGGCCTCCACAGTCACGTCGAGGAACCGGTCTCCCTCGAGCCGTTGGAGCCACCCGATTTTGCAGCTGAAGTCCTCACGATGCTCGGAAGCTTTGACGAAGCCGGCCCGGCGCCCGGGAAAGACAGCCACGGTGGCATGGGGGTCGGGGGCATCAACAGCGCCGATCTCAATGCTGAAGTCCGCAACGACTTCGGATCGAAGTCGTTCTGACGCTTCCAGATAGTTGGCAAACGACCACAGCGTCCGCTCGACGACAATCGTGCTTCCCGTCTGAACTGCCCGCTCATCGGCCCATATCAAGGCAGCCACGACCGGGGAGAGTCCGGACCGGTAGGCGATAGCCTGCGGCACGCCCATCACCAGCGAAGCGGTAATGACCAGACCAGCCAGCACCGGTGTCAACCGACCGGACAGGACGGCAATCCCCAGTACCACCGGACCACACGTCAGGGCGAGCAACGGCAGGGCGTATCGCGTAATTTCCGGGTTTGAGAAAAACACGACCGTAGTGACCAGGGGGCCGATCATTCCGATCAGCAGCGCCAGAGGGGAACCCACAACATCACGGTTTCTAACCCACGACGCAAAACCAACGCTCGCCAAAAGCAGCCAGGCCGCCGCCAGTTCCGGGAGGATCAACGCGCGGGCCAGCGCGGAATCACGGGCGGTGAACCGCGCCCCATCCAATCCCCCCATCTGATAGTCAACGTGGACACGGTACGCGTCTGCAAGAGGAGCAACCCCGCCGGCAGCCACCACCAGCCCAACGAATCCGATCGCGACCACCGCCAGCAGGGGGCCCGCCACGCGGAGACGACGCTGACCTCCGCGTGACGTGACCAGACGCCAGACCAGGAGACCGAACACCGGAAACACCAACTGAGGACGCACCAGAAGACACAATCCCCCTGCAAGCGAGCCGCACATCAGTTCGGATCGGGCGGGACACGGCCTCAGCCACCAGGCGGCCGTCAGCACCAGCAGGAAGGTCGCCGGGGAATCGCTGAAGGCACGCCCGGAGAGAAACCACGGACCCGGAAGACAAAGGTAGAGGAGCGCCGAAGCCAGCGCAATTTCGCGCCGCATCCAGATCCCAAACAGTGCGGTCAAAGGGAAGACCGTCCATACACTGATGAGGCCACTCAGAACCCTGAGTCCTTCCGCCGGTTCCGCGAACAGCGGGGACACCAACCGGCCGGCGGCCACCCAGGCGGGAAACCACGGGGGGTGGGGCCGATTGTTCACCGGGTCGAAGTCGACGACCGCGAGACCGAGATAGGCCTCGTCCTGGTCCCAGATGGAGGCGGGAAAGGCCACAAACCTCGGTCAGCAACAACACCTGACGCACGGCAATCGTCAGCAGGCCGGACCGCCATCGATGCCGGTCCCGCCCAGGAGCCACGGCGTTCCCAGAGGACACGGCGGCCGTGCCGAACCCGCCGCCCACCAGGGCCTCGGCCCCGCAATTGGCATTAGTGATCTACAGCCACTGCAACGTCCACCCGCCCATTGTCCCGCATTCGTCCCCGCCATGTGGCGGTTCTCACGTCTCGTTGAACCTCAACATCAAAAACCCAGAACAAAACTGAGACAATACCGTAGATGCAATGAATGTCGCGTGATTGCGAGTCGCAGATCGAAGAACCAACCACCACCGCTCAGACCATCTCGGGAGCCCGCCGGTTGCCGAAAGTCGTTTGTGTTGTTCGCGTTTCTCGCCCTTGTCCCGTCTCTGTTCGCCGGTGATTCAAACACCGACGACCGCGCCGCCGTGGACACCATTCCGGGGATCGAGGCCGACATAGTGTGGACGGTCTTCTCGATGAGGAGGTGTGGGCCTCCGCCTGGGCCATCGAGATTGGCTACGAGGTCGACCCTGGAGAGAACATCCCGGCCCCGGTAAGAACTGAAGTCTATGTATTTCACAGCCGATCCCACCTTTATGTGGGGTTCCGTGCCCACGATCCCGATCCAGCCGCAATCCGTGCCCATCTTTCCAACCGAGACAGCGCGTGGTCCGATGACTGGGTCGGGGTGGTGTTCGACACCTTCAACGACGAACGTCGCAACTACTTTCTTGCCGTTAATCCGCTGGGCGTTCAGATGGACAACATCGAGAGCTGGCCCGGCGGAGAAACTGTGTGGGACGGCATCTGGCAGTCGGCGGCCCGGATCACTGAGTGGGGATGGTCGGCCGAAATAAAGATCCCCTTCTCGACCCTTCGATTCCAGCGCCGGGACGGCCCCCAACAGTGGGGCTTCGATGCAGTTCGCAGCTATCCCCGCAACGTGAGGCACCACCTGGGAGCCTTCCCGCGCGATCGGAGCAACAACTGCTATTTGTGCCAGGCCATCAAGATCGAGGGTTTCGAGGCGGTGTCTCCGGGGAAGAACCTCGAGATCGCACCCACCCTGACCGGGGTTCGAACCGACCTCCGCGACGACCTTCCCGACGGCCCCTGGACGACCACCGAGTCCGAAGTTGAGCTCGGGCTCACGGCGCGCTGGGGCTTCACCCCAAACCTGACCTTGAGCGGCACATTCAACCCGGACTTCTCGCAGGTGGAAGCAGACGCGCGCCAGCTCGAGGTCAACCAGCCGTTTGCGCTCTTCTTTCCAGAAAAACGGCCTTTCTTTATGGAGGGTGCCGACTTCTTCGAGACGCCGTTCGATGTGGTCTACACCCGGATGATGCGGGATCCCGCCTGGGGTCTCAAGTTGTCGGGGAAGGAAGGCCCCCACACCACCGGGGCCTACGTGGTCTCGGACCAGGTCACCAACCTGGTCTTCCCAGGAAGCCAGACTTCAGACAGCACTTCACTGGCCATGGACAACACCTCCACGGTCCTCCGTTACAAATACGACATCGGGAACAAGTACACCCTCGGCGGACTGATCACCGACCGCGAGGGCGAGAACTATTTCAACCGGGTCGCCGCGGTGGACGGCGACTTCAGACTCTCCGCCACCGACCGTGTCATCGCCCAGGTCATGGGCTCGAGCACACAGTACCCCGATGAAGTGGCCGACGAGTTCGATCAGACCACAGGCTCCTTTGACGACACCGCGATCGAACTCCTCTACTCCCACGACACCCGCAGCCTGTCGTGGTGGGCGGAGTTCACCGATGTGGGCGCCGATTTCCGGGCCGATCTCGGATTCATGCCCCAGGTCGACTACCGTCATGGTGAGGCCGGCGTCGGATACACCTGGAACGCCACCGACACCAGCTGGTACTCAATGCTCGACCTCAAGGCCAAGCTGGCCCACACCGAGGATCAGCGGGGAAACCTTCTCAACGACGAGGCCGCGGTGCAGTTCACCGCCACCGGCCCGCTCCAGTCCCACTCCGTCGTACGGCCGAGCCGCCACCGCGAAGGCTACGGCGGCCAGGAGTTCGATTTTGGACGCCTTCTTCTCCACGCCTGCCTCAATCCCAACGGCCACAGCCACGTCTGGCTCAACTTTCAAGCAGGGGGGCAGGTGGACTACGTGAACACGAGAGCTGGCGACAAGATCAACCTTGACGGTGGTCTGCAGTATCGATTTGGAAAACACCTCCAGTTCGAGGGCATGTACACCCACGAGGACATGAATGTCGACCAGGGATGGCTGTATGAAGCCAACATCGGCCAGATCCTTGTCGCCTGGCACTTCAGTTCCCGCACCTTTATCCGGGCCATCCTCCAGCATGTGGCGTATGACTTCAACACCGACCTCTACACCGACGATCGGGACTCGGAGTATCGCGAGCTCTTTGGTCAGTTTCTCTTCTCCTACACGATCAATCCCAGGACCGTGTTGTTCCTGGGTTACACCGAGGAATCCCTCGGAACACAGGATTACGGCCTCACCGGCGCCTCGAGATCGGTGTTTGCCAAGATCGGCTACGCGTGGGTCCTGTGATCCGGCAGATTTTGCACCTGCCTCAAACTGTCCTATAATTGGTCAATAGCGTGGAAGCTGTGGGTCCATTCCGGGGGTCTCATGAGTCGAATAATGAGGTATGACATGGTCGATGCCAAGTCGCTCGATCTCCTCGTCGACGAGGTCCAGAACAGGATTTCGCAGGGCTGGCAGCCCCTCGGGGGACCGTTCTATCTCAACGGTGATCATCACCAGGCCGTGGTGTGGACCGTCGAATCCGAGAGAAGATTGCGCGCGGTCGACCCAGACCACGGGTCCTACGAGAGCGAGATCGAGCTCATCGATGAGTTGACCGAAGACGACCAGCCCATCAGCAGGTGGGAGGGGCTCGTGGACGATTCGCGCGGCGGAAGCGCCGGCTGACGAACGAGACCTCAACCTCGACCGCCACGCCCCGGTAGGGTTTCCACCCCATCGCTCCACCGAGACCAATCGCCCGATTCGAAGTCGTCGGCGAAGACCGGGGCTTCGAGTTCGTCGGCCCCTAGATCCACGGTTGACGGTGATGCTGGCCTGACGACGCCATCGAAGTCGTTGACGCAATCAGCTGTTCGATCCAGCGTATCGACGGCGTCCGATGGCGTCCGTTCGATCCGGGAATTCGCACAAAGAAAAGCCCCGCTCCGAAGAGCGGGGCGAGGTTGATGGTGAAGGCCGCGTTCTAGTCGAAGACCGGAAACGGGCGCGGCATGAAGGGATCGTAGACCGGACACATGGTCGCGAAGTTCTCGTCGAGGTCCGGGAAAAAGGTCCCGTTGAACGAGCACTGGCCTGACTCACCCATCGGGAACATGCTCTCGATACGGATCGGGCCGTCTTCACCGAATTCCACGACTTGGGCATATGTGGAACGGGCCGAGAACGGAATCGTGTGCATTTCGCCGAAGTTGCTGCCAAGGATTGGATCGAGGAGCCCGGCAAGGACTTGGTGGCCGAACGTGATCACGCCCCGCTCCTGGTCGTACTGGCCGAGCCCCATGTCGGCAATGACGTTGTCGAGAGCCAGCAGGATGATGCCGTCGCTGGTGGTCGGTTTGCCGGAGTTCAGCTTGTCCTGGAACCAGTCGTAGAAGGTGGGCAGCGGCGCGTCGGTGCCCTGGAGGGCGCGGATCAAAACGTTGAAGAGAATGTCCTTCGACTGTTGGTTCCAGTCGAACCCCGAGGCGGCAAACTCATCCTCGAAGGTCAGGCGCAGGGCTTCCTTGATCCAGGCGTCCTGCAGGACCCAGGCGTCCGCCGCATCGGGCCCGACACGCCATGCCTCCGGCCCGCCGGCGACGTAGTGGCCGTCCCAGGCCTCGAGCATGGCGATGGCCGCATTGCGGTCATCCGTCGGGTTGGCCGCCACCGCCGCTGTGAAGTCGTCCGCCACGAATGCCCAGGTGTTGCCGCCGCCGCTACCGGACATGAATGAGTGGGTTGTGGCAATGTTGAGAGCGAGGTCGCGGACCTCCTCGAACGTCAGATTGTCATGGGTTGACAGATAATCGTCGATGACCTGTGCACGGTGGCCAGGCCCATAGTAGGTGGAGTTGGGCCCGCTGCCGTAGTCGAGTTGCGATTTGTTGTTCCAACCGCCGTAGTAGCCCTGAGCCGTGTTCGAGTCGTGGGCTCGCGGACGCCGTTCTCCGGTCCATTCCTGGGTTCCGTCGCCCATCTGCGGGAATCGCGGATCGACGCCCTCGGCGCGAACCGGATCCCAACCCGACATCCAGTAGGCGATGTTGCCGTCGCGGTCGGCGTAGCAGGTGTGCATGCTGACGCCGCCCATCTCGATCGCGGCGTCGAAGTCCTCGATGGCCTGGGCTCGAGCGACATCGATCAGCAACTCCACCATTCTGAGCTCGTGGTCGCGGTTCGCATAGGCCCAGGAGACGACGAACTCGGGAGGATCTTCGGGATTGAACGGCAGGGGGTTGATGACCGGCCCGTGCGAGGTGTGGAATATCGGGACGGTGATGGAATCCGCTCCCGCGATGTCGATGGTCTCCCACCGATCGAGGAAGACGGCCTGAGGCGGGTCGAGGAAGAAATCGGCGGTGTGGGCGTGACCCACCTGCATCGACCACGCGTGGTGCGGCGTGCGCCCTATGGCGATACCGGGAATCCCGGGAACGTGCATGCCGGAGACCTCAAATCCGCCTCCGCGGACCGATCCCTCGCAGATGACGGCCGGAGCCGAGAACCCCATCTGCGGTCCCGAGTAGAGAATGGGGTTGCCGGAGGCCGTCTTTTCACCCGAGATCGTCCAGGCGTAGCTCCCCATCTTGGGCAGGATGTCGAGATCCTCCATTTGCCGTCTGTAGGTATCGACCACGGACTGGATTTCCCTGGTCGCCTCACTCACATCGGGGTACCTGTCGCCAGAGATGGTCGGTAGCTGAGGACCGTCGACGGACTCGGCCTCGGTCTCAGGGGGAATCATGGTCAGTGCCGACGGGTCGTTGAGCCAGCGCACGTCGGAAAACATCGCCAGGTAATCGGACGGGTACACCGCGGCCCAGGTCTGGAATAGCTCGAGATTGCCGAGCTGTCCGGTCGCCGCGTTGGGCATCCCTTCGGGATCGAAGCCCCGCTGGAACAACATCATCCAGCGCAGGACATCGTTGATCTCCCATGGTTCCGGAAGGAAGTTGAAACCCAGATTTTCCATGACGAAGTAGTAGAAGCTGGCGATCCAGTACTCGTAGGGCATCAAATGCCAGTCGCTCTGAATTTCGGTGATGCGCCGGTTGATGCCGTCCACGTAGGCCTGGATGGCCGTCTGTGAGTCTTCGGAGAGAGCGGCGAACTGCACTTCCAGCTCGTCGTCCGAGTAGCCGACGGTTCGCAGGAAGACGTCGGTTGAAACGTAGTCGGGACCGAGAGCTTCGGAAAGGGTGCCGGTGCCCTGGCGGCGCGTGAAGTCCAACTGAAACAGCCGGTCCGTCGCCACCGCATAGCCCATGGCCTCAAAGACATCGTAGAGCGAACCGCCCTCGATGTACCAGATGCCCTGCGCATCGCGCGTGGTGGTGACCGGCGGGTCATCGGCGGCAGCTGGGATTGCCATGGCCGCCACGGCCAGAAATACAAGACTGAGCTTACGGACGGATGGACGCATGATTCACTCCCTCCTCTACGTGTCGGCGAAGTCTCGGCCGGTGACTCTGCGAAGTAGAGGTGCGGCTCCGGCTTCATCTCAGGTTCACTGGATATCACTATAACCTTGCCTATTCACGTTGTACATTCTCAGGTCGTCGTCGTAATTTGTGAACGTGTGATCAACCATCAAAACAACGGACGGGATACCCATCAGATCGTGGCCGTCCCTCTCACCGTCTCTCTGAAGCGGTCGGCGAGTTGTCTCCCGCCCGGCGGAACCGTGCCCCCCGCGAGGTATCGGTGTGCCACCGGAGCGAGATCGGGCTCATCGAGGAGCTCACCGAGGATGAACAACCCTTCAGCCTATGGGTAGCGGGCGTGACCGACACCCGACCGGGCATCGTGGCCTGGCGCTCCCGATCAACTCCGCCTACCCCCACAGTCCGACTCCATCGACGACGATTCGCCGGAGACGTCGCTCCACCTTGAGGTGTCCCCCGACTCGAATCCGTCGACAAGGAGCGGCCCTTCGATCTCGTCGGCGCCGATGTCCGCGGTTGTCGGCCCCGACGGCCGGGGCTGGCCATCGAAGTCATCGACGCAATCGGCCGCTCGATCCAGTTGATCGACGGCGGCCGCGGCGGACGGCAGTAGGTGGAGATCGCCCACGGTCTCGTCGACGAACCAATCCGGCTGGGCATTGATCAGATTATCCGCCATCAGCGGAGACGCGCCGTCCCGCGCCACCACGGGGCGATCCATCAGGTTGCCCCGGACCTCGACCCCGGTGGCGCCGGAAAACCGCACCTCCACCGCCGCGCCGTACAATCCGTGGGTGATGATGGAGTTGTGGATGACGTTCGAGCCCGGCGACGTGGTGTAAATGGGCACGTCCACGGCGTAGTTGGCGTCCGGGTTCCAACGGATGAAGTTGTTGCGCACCATGCCCCCCGAATGGTCCTCGGAGTTCGCCAGCCCGAGAGAGACTCCGCGGGAGCAGTCGAGGAAGGTGTTTCGCTCCACGATCGTGTCGGTGGAGCCCTGCCACATCAGGACCGCCGGTCCCGCCAGGTCTCCATTCTGGCAGTAGATGCCTCGAATGAGGTTGTCGCGGACGACCCACCTGTGGCCGCCGATGGCATCGATTGCGTTGGTGTAGCAGTAACCCAGGTCGGGATGCTCGATGGCTCCCTCGCTAAGAAAAACATCGCAGAACTCGATGACGACATCCTCGGCCCCGGGGTTGTTGCCTCGGTTTCCCTTGACGATCTGCTCACCGGCATCAAACAAGCGGCAGTGGTACAGCCGAACCCGTTGGGCGCCCTGGTCATTCTGGATCGCGATGGTGTGGTAGTAGACGCCACCGATGGAAAGGTCGGCGATAAGAACATCGGTGGCGGTGAAGACCTGGAAGCCGAATGGCACGACGGGATCGCTCATTCCGCCACCGAGAATCACCACGTCGTCCGGATCGCCCGTGGCCCCGCGGATCTGGATATTGGAGATCACAGGCGCACCAAAACGGCCGACGGTCAATCGCCCGTCCTGCCCATTCGGGAAGCTCACCGACGCGAGATCGTAGGTTCCCGGCGCGATCAGGAGGGCGGTGTCGCTGGCCAGGTTCCAGCAGGCGTCAGCCAGCTCCTGCGCAGTATCGACGGTAACGATGGTGTAGATGTCCGGATCCGGCGGCGGCAATGGCGGCGCGTCGGCCGGTCCCAAAGCCTCACCAGAAAACGCCACGCCACAGACCACCGCAAAGGTCATAACAACCGATCGCCGCACAATGAACCCCTCACCAGTGTGCATACGAGCCCGACACCCGGCTGTGATACATGCTACGTCTTCAAGACCGATTCGAGGTCCGGGCGGGCTGAAACCGACCCATCTGAACGGCTCTGCCATCGCAACGATAAGGAGTTTGGCGTCAGCCGCGAACGCTGAACCCGGCGCGGATTTCGTTCTTGGTTCTTTGTTCTTTGTTCTTCGATCCCGATCGAATTCAGGCCTCTTCGCCCGGTGGATCCTCGGGCGGCCAGAACCGTTGGACGTGCTCTGCATCCACCATGTCCGCGGTTTCCCCGGACCGAATCACGATCTTCTTGAGATGTGGGAACTCGGCGATCTCCATATCCTTGCGTTCGCCTCCCACCAGATAGACGAGATCATTGTCGCCGGTGTTGCGGAGGTGGTGACCGACCGAAGGTGTTGGGAAACCCATGAAATCTCCGGGAGCCACGGGGTATTCCCCACCGTCGATCTCGGCCGCACCTCGGCCGGCGAGGATAAACAGCCACTCCTCCTCGCTGGTGTGAGTGTGGTACACGGCGGACTCCTTGCCGGGAGCCAGGCGGATCAGATGCACGCCCATGCGCTGGAGACCGGCCGCGTCCCCCAGCGTGACGTAGTGCATTTCGGACTTCGGGTTCAGCGGGTGGCTGAAGGCGGCCTCCTCGGGACGATCCTCCACCCGAACAAGCGGCCGCGTTGGACGGTTCTTCGACATCATGGCCTCCCTCTATTCCGCCTCGGGCGGCGGTTTTAGAAGCGGCGAGGGGCCCGGGCGCCTCTCCCGCAAGCGGGAACCAGCGCAAACTCTCCAAGCCCTGGTCGAGGGTCCTACCCTCACCTTCCCTGCAAAGGTCCTTCTCCGCCGCAGCGATGATTTCCTCCGCCCGATCGAGATAGTCCTGGAATGCACTCTCGGGCTCGGTCATGTGGATTGAACGGTACTCCATGGCGCCGGTTCCATAGTCCACGTCGTCCAGCCTCAGACCGACACGGCGCTCCTTCAGCCGGTGTTTCCACAGTCCGGACTCGGGCTCGAATCGGTAGTAGGGCATGAGCTTCCAACCGCGATCGGCCACGAGGTGGACGGCCTTCAGAACAAAGTCGAAGACCTCCTCCGAGATGAAATAGTTGAAGTTCACTCTTACCCATCCCGGTTTGACACCCTCACAGCCGGAGTTGATGGCCTGCCGAAAACGGCTCGACTGGTCGAAGCCGATGCCAAGCAACCGGTGGCCGTACGGTCCCGCGCAGGAACATCCACCGCGGGCCTGGATCCCGAAGAGGTCGTTGAGTAGGGCCACCACGAAGTTATGGTGGAGATAGAGGTCTCCGTGACGAACAAGAAACGAGACGATGGATAGGCGCGGCGCTTTCGGGTTGCCGAGGATCTTGATCCTCGGGTTGGTGGACCAGCCGGCCACTGCCCTTTCGATGAAGGACCGCTCGAGCCCCTCGATCTGCCCCTCCCCCACCGCAGCCTTGAGCTGGAAGACCAGTCCGGCACGGATCGACTCGATGATCGCCGGGGTCCCTCCCTCTTCGCGATGGGTCGGGTCCGTGATGTAGCTGTGATCGTCCTCACTCACGTAGCTCACCGTCCCACCCCCGGGTACTGTGGGCACCCGGTTGGTCAGCAGACGACGTTTGACCACCAGCACACCGGGAGTTCCGGGACCGCCGATGAACTTATGGGGTGAAATGAAGACCGCATCTTTCGCAGCATCGGGCGCCCCGGGAGGGTTCATTTCGATCGTCACATAGGGCGCGGCGGCAGCAAAGTCCCAAAACGCCAGGGCGCCGTGTCGGTGCAGAAGTTCGGTGATTCCCGCGGAATCAGAAACGATACCGGTGACGTTGGACGCGGCCGAAAAGCTGCCGATCTTCAAGGGACGATCACAATACGCTGCCAATTCGCCTTCCAGGTGCTTCTGATCGATGCGGCCGTCGTGGTCTTCAGCGATCACCACCACATCAGCGATGGTCTCCCGCCAGGAGATCTCGTTGGAATGGTGCTCGTAAGGACCGATGAAGACGACAGGACGCTGTGATGGTGGGATGAGCCCCGACAGATCGAACCGGCGATCCAGGTCCGCCGGAAGACGCAGATTGAGGACGTCGATCAGTTTGTTTATGGCGCCCGTGGCTCCGGACCCGCAGAAAATCACCACGTCTTCAGCCGTGCAGCCCAACGACCGATGGATGATCTGCCTGGCGTCCTCCCGAAAGGCGGTGGTCTGCAGGCCGGTTGTGGAAGTCTCTGTGTGGGTGTTGGCGTACAACGGAATCACCTCGTCCCGGATGAAGTCCTCGATGAACGCCAACGATCGCCCGGACGCCGTATAGTCCGCGTATGTGACCCTCCTCGGCCCGAAAGGGCCCTCAATGGCACGGTCATCGCCGATGATGCCGGCTCGAATGGTCTCAATGAGTCGCGGCGATTCGTGATCCACCTGTTCCTCGATTCCGGTTCCGGAGCCCATCGCCAGGAGACGGAGACTCGGTCCTCGCATATCATACGACGTCTTGGGTCGACCACGAGGTCTCCACCGCCACCTGCGCCACCAGCACTCGGGGAAGAGAACACCGCAACGCCGCGGTTTCCCTTGTAACCGGGGCGGGACCCGTGCCGTACAGTGAGTGGGATAGATGAAATGAAGATCGGACGATCAAGACTCCTCGAGGATCGGACCAAGAGTTGGCACCGAAGCGTCAACTCGCTGGATCCCGTAGTGCTTGAGCTTGCCGAGCAGGAAAAGCCCGTCAACCGGCGAGCGCTCCGGCTCGGTCTGATCTTCGGCGTCATCCTCCATCTTATGGTCTTTCTGATCGTATTCCCCTCCTATAAAACCAAAGCCCGGACCATCGGTTCGTCGCCAAAACTGTATGTTGTCAAACAGATACGTTTCTCGCCGCCCAAGGCGCCACCGAAACGCAGCCAACCCGTCGCCAAACCCAAGGCCAAGAAAATCCCCATTCCCGACCCGACCCCAGATGATCCCGAGCCCCTGTTCGAGGATGCTGTCGACGGACCGGATATGGACTTTCCCGAAGTGAGTATCGGCGACGTGGCGGCAATCCCCAATGCTCCGCCGGGCCCTTCGGTCTCTGTCTACCAGATCTCCGGCAACGTCAAAGCCCCCGAGAAGATCTCCGCCCCCGACCCCGTCTACACCGAAGAGGCGAGGATGTCCCGGATCCAGGGGGTGGTCATTCTGCAGACCATCATCGACATCACTGGCAATGTCACCAACATCAGGGTCCTCAAGGGTCTGCCCTCGGGTCTCACCGAGTCAGCGGTCGAAGCCGTCAGGTCCTGGCGTTTCAGGCCAGCCACCCTCGAGGGCGACCCCGTTCCGGTGCACTACATGATCACGATTTCCTTCTCGGTCCAGTAACCGCCCGCCCGCCCGGATCCAAGATGCAAGATCCCCCACCCACTGAATCGGTGGAATCGGTTTCAGGCACCGCCCCATATGTTGCGTTGTCGTGCTCTGTTGCGATGTCTTCAGCATTTAACCCTTATCTCTTGGTTCATCCGAAAAAGCGTGAGGCGGGGTGTCTGCGTTTCCGTCTCCTTGACGATGCCCGAGATACAGCGACAGCGTTCAGGGACAGCGGGAACAGCGAGCAGGGGCAGTGATCTGGGGCTGTTGGGGTTGCCCGAATGGCGGCCGTTCATCACCGATGCTGCCATCTGCCCCGGACACCGGTTGCTGTCGCAGTCCCGGCCGCTGACGCCGGCAGGTTGCCACCCTCGCATTCCGATCTCCATGTCGGTGCCAGGCACCGCCGCAGATGTGTCGACCTCGTACTACGACTCGATTTCGACGGTGCCTGGCACCGGGTGAGCGCGTTGGCTTCGATGACCTGTTTTGGACGCGCCTGTCTCCCCAAGGTGCTACCCGAGGTTGCCCCCTTGAACATTGTTGGGACCTCAACTCGATGGATTTCCCAATCCCTTGAATCCCAACAATGTTCAAGACGGCACGCCTGTCCCTCGTGCTCCGGGCGGGCGGGGGCTTCGCATTTCGAATCTCGAATCCTGCATCTCGCATCTAACGTGTAACTTTCTCCCTCGAGATCCGTCATGTTCAAGGGGATGATGCGCGATGACTTCGACTCGGCCGTCCAACGGCACCAGCGGAAGGTTTTTACCTACGCCAGATACCTGTTGTCCAACAGGGAGGAGGCGGAAGACGCGACCCAGGAGGTGCTCGTCCGGTTGTGGGACAACATCGGGTCGGTGGAACCCGAACGCCTCGGTGGATGGCTGCTGCGCGTCACGCGAAATGCGTGTTACGACAGACTCAGATCGCACCGCAGTCGACGACGGGTGCTCGTTGACGAAACACCCCAAAACTCCATGAAACACGTTGCGTCGCGGACTCCCGATCCCGAGATACTCGCCGGATCAGGCGAGCTCGGACGCCGGCTCGTGAAGGCCATCGGCTCGCTGGGGGAGCCCCAACGCAGCGCCATCATCCTGCGCGAGATCAACGGGCTGTCCTATCGCGAGATCTCGGACGTACTGGATCTGACCGAGGCCACGGTGCGGGTGACCCTCCACCGGGGCCGCCGCGCCCTCCGGGAAGACCTGAAGGAGGCCTATCATGGCACCACAGTCGTCTGACGGAATCACCTGCAGACAGGTCCTCGACCTCCTGGATCCTTACGTTGACGGTGAATTGGACGAAACCGTCGTTACCGGAATCACCGCCCACACCGACCACTGCAAGAATTGTGCGGCTGAGCTCGATCTCGCTTCCGAGATCCGCCGAGAATTCGACCGCCTGCCGCAGTTCGACACGCCGATCGACCTCATTGTTCGCGCCGGCGAGGCTAGACCGGAGGTCCATCTTGGATCCGCCACCGTGCCCATCGGCTGGAGGATTCACCGCCGTTTGGTGGCAGCCCTGACGGCTGCTGCGGTGATTGCGGTTGCGGCATCGGTTGTGTTGCTGCGACCCGAGGCACCGCCGGAACAACCCGCCGTAGACTCCGCGTCCGCCGATCGGACGCAAACCGAGGCAAAGCTCGCCTTCGCCCTGATCGCCAACGCCACCCGCCGGGCCGAAAACGAACTCATGGATGGAGTGCTGAAGGAAAGGGTCCTGGGCAGGGCTGTCCGAGGCATCTCACGGTCGTTTGAATTCGCAATCGGCTCGGCTCAGCAACCGCTGGCGTCTCCAATCCCGGATCCAACACCCAAACAAGGGGGAATGATATGAGAGCAATTCGCACATCTTTGATCGTTCTGAGTCTCGTCCTGGTCGCGCTGGCCGGTTCAGCTCAAACCGTTGACCAGTTTCCCGGATATTTCGCACTCGAGGAGCTGGAGGTCTTCGCACCCGGCGAGGTGGAAGTCGATGTGGACCTCCGGGACTCCATGATCAAGGCGGCGGCTTCCGCAGCCGGGCAGGACGAGAAATTCAACGAACTGCTCAACGGCATACGAAGGGTTCGAGTCAAGGTGGGGACGGTCCAAAACGCCGACCCGGCCGCGATCCGAGCAACCATTGACGCCGCCGCCGCCAAGCTCGAACAGGCGGGCTGGTATCGCATGGTGACCGTCCGGGACGACGAAGACACGGTCTACGTCCTCGCAATCGAGGGCGACGGCATGATCCAAGGCCTGGCGGCCATGGTCTTCGACGAGGATGGAGAGGTCGTATTGGTGAACATCGCGGGCACCATGGATCCCGAGGCCGTTGGAAGCGTGATCAGCAACATGGATGACCTGGACGACCTGGGAGTCGATTTCGGTTGATGCGACGGCCGTATCAACGACTTCCTCATGGAAGCCGTTTCATGGGATACATTCAGCCGGCGAATCGGGGCTGTTCCCAGGCGAGTCCTGAACCGTTCAGGGCGGGCCGATACCGGTTTTTCCACGCGCTGGACCGGCAGCCGTGCCGGACCAGCGATTGATCGTTCCACCGTCCCAACCATCCACAAAGACCAATGGAGCGCAGGCCCACGCGCCCGGCACCTCAGGATCCACGTGATAGACACTCAGGGTTCTCGGCGTCGTGGTGTAGTACCGCACCGTTGCCAGGGCCAGGTGGCCGGAGGGCTTCATGCTGCTCCCGAACACGATCTGGTCGGGCACCGATATCAGAGTGAGTTTGTCCCGCCAGGTGATTCCTCCATCGATCGAGACCTTGCGCTTGACCACGGCCTCGGTGTAGCCCTCAACAACGTCCTCGTCGGTTGATGCAAGGAACCAGATCTCGCCAGGCGCCACCTGTTGATAGCCACCGGGTTCATCGTCCGATCCCGGCACGTCATCCCAAATCACCGTGGGGGGTTCCCAGGTCAGCCCGGAGTCCCGCGATCGCACCTGCTCGATGCGCGACGCGGCCAGATCCTCAATCTCGTACTCATAAGCGAGCAGGAGATCCCCTCCGGGCAGCTCGATGGCCTTGGGATCCTCGATCTTGACGTCGGGAGGACCGGTGACCACATCCGACACCAGCAGCCAACTGTCGCCCCCATCGGTGGATCTGAGAAGACGAACGGCAAAGTACCCCGGACCTCCCTTGCCGGTTGCGATCTCCGTGACAAACAACAACACGTCGCCGTTTTGCAGAACCACCACCTCGGGATCCACCACGAGGTTGGTTGTCGAGGAGTAGGCCACAACGGGCTCCATGAAGGTCTGACCGCCATCGATGGAACGTAGGACAAAAACCTCGCTCGGGGTCCCCCACCGGCCCGCGGCCAGGAAAAGCAGTCCATCCTGAAACACGACGCTCGGCCATGAGCCTTCGACGTCGAGCCATCGGTGGCTGTACCTCAGGCCGCCGTCCGTGGAACGAAAAAGGCGCAGGCCGGGCCCCGCCACCACGAGATCCCCGGTGATGGAATCAATGGTGATGTCGACACCGCCACCGACCCGTTCGAGGTCACAGCCCGCCTGTGCCGACGCGTCCATCGGCGCGCACAACAGGAGCAACGAGGCGACGGCAAAGACGACGCAACCGATTCTCAGATGTGGTCCACCGCTCAGTATCGCCACATCCGATTTGCCGATGACAACCTCCGTGTCTCCCTGATCGTCCATTGTTCCAACCTCATCAGGAGTCTATCGCGAGAATCATCGCGTCAGGGTTGGGGGCTTGAAATTGACAGCTCGTGCCTGCCCGCTGCTGCCTGTGCTTCCTGCTCACCGGCAGGCCGAGGCAATCTGCAATCTGCAATCTGCAATCTAAAATTCGTAATTCGTAATTCGTAATTCGTAGTTCGTAATGGCAGGTTGGGGGCTGCTCCCTTCGAGGGAATGCTACCCTCGCCCCACAGGAGGTTCGCGATGATCGAGGCTGGAGAGCACGCACCCGGATTCACACTCAAAGACCACTTCGGACGAGATATCTCTCTCGACCGGTTTGCCGGGCGGCGGCACGTGATGCTGCTCTTCTACCCCCTCGACTTCACCCCCACGTGAAGCAGCGAGGTTCCCGGCGTGGAGGCGCTCCAAGACCGCTTTCTCGCCGCCAACACCCAGGTTCTGGGTGTCAGCATCGACTCGATCTACTGCCACGCCAATTGGGCCGCGAGCCTGGGCGGTGTGTCCTTCCCACTGCTCTCGGACTTTCAGCCCAAAGGGGCCGTTGCCGCCTCCTACGGGATGTACCTCGAGGACGCAGGCATCACCGACCGTTCCACGGTCCTGATCACCGCATCGGGTGTGG
The DNA here is from genome assembly GCA_963797055.1 of uncultured Holophagae bacterium. GTDB lineage: Bacteria > Acidobacteriota > Thermoanaerobaculia > Thermoanaerobaculales > Sulfomarinibacteraceae > FEB-10. Next base: position 170,399 of record CAWCOD010000006.1, on the reverse strand, counting down.
TGCGCCACGCCTCCTCGGTGGGTCCCGGTGGTCGCCGCGATATCGCCGAGCTCGCCAGGCTCTGCGAGGCCATGAACGACGCCTACGAAGAGACCCTGACGCCCTTCGCACCGGCAACCGGATTGCCGGACGACATCCTCCTCTTCGTCAAGAGCCGCTGCATGTTCTCCACCAACACGCTGGCCGCCCTCAAAAACCTCGGTTGGGAGGACCAGGTCAAGGTCTACAACGTCACCGAGGACGCGGGCAGGCAAGACGAATTGGAGGTCCTCGTGGGGACCCACCGGGCTCCCTGTCTTGTGGTGGGATCCAAACCCATGCACGAGTCCGCCGATATCATCGCCTTCCTGGCCCGGCACGCCACCGACCTGGGAGGCTGATCGAAAGGAAACGCTCCAATTCTGGACCGGTCCCGTGGGCCCGCCGGAAAGCATGCATGAAGGCAGTCTCAGAATCGCTTGCGGTTATCGGACAGACCATCAAATTCGTAGATTCTCATGCTATGCTCACGGAAGCCATTGAGTCAGAGTTCGTCGATGTCATCGATCTGGGAAGGGGGGACGGCGTTGCAACTGGTCCTGGCTTGTACAGGTCAGTGCCCTGAAATGGGGCCGCGCGCTCCCGCCTTCGGCCCACCCCTCGCCAACCCAACAGTCGATCACCCGGCCGCAGCCACATTTTGGGCGTGTCGGGCACTCCGTGTTTCCCATCAGCATCAACGGTCTTGAAGATTGGAGGGAGGAGATGAGAACGATGTCGGAATTCAGTCTGATCCCGAGGGGACGTGACGTGGTCTTGATGGCCCTCGCCGCGGTCCTGGTCCTGTCTGCAGTGCCGGCCGGGGCGATCGACCTCGGGCCGTCCAGCGGCAAGTATCGCCTCAACCTTGACACCACTCTCTCGTGGGGCGCCCGCTACCGAATGCAGGAACGGGACTTGAGCATCATCAGCCCATTCGAGGGGGGCACGGCGTGGTCGGTCAACGGCGACGACGGCAACCTCAACTTCGACAAAAGCTCCCTGGTGAGCAACGCCTTGAAGGCCACTGTGGATCTCGACTTCGCCACCCAGGCCGGCCAACACGACTTTGGGTTTTTCGCCCGAGGCAGCGCGTTTTATGATTTTGCCTTGATGAAGGACTGCTGCGAACGAACCGAGCTGACCGACGAAGCCCTCGACTGGGCCGGCAGCCGGGTCGAGCTGCTCGACGCCTACGCCTGGTGGCGGTTCCCGCTGGGCAACGGAGGAGGCCAACTCCGGCTCGGTCGTCAGGTCCTCAACTGGGGTGAGAGCACCTTCATCCAGGGCGGCATCGGCATTACCAACCCGGTGGATGTTTCCGCCCTGCGGGTGCCGGGAGCCGAACTGCGCGAGGCCTACCGACCGGTGGGCATGCTGTGGGGTTCCTTCGACCTCAGTTCCCAACTTTCAGTCGAGGCCTACTATCAGTTCGAGTGGGAAGAGACAGTCATTGATCCTCCGGGAACCTACTTTTCCACCAACGACTTCGCTGGTAGGGGCGGCGAAACCGTCTTCATCGGTTTCGCCACCACTCCGGACACCGGAGAATCGCCGTGGCCATGGTACACGGGGCCAACGGATCATCCCCTTATGGGGGTCCCCCGGTCGCCAGACCGCGATCCCGACGACGGTGGCCAGTACGGTCTCGCCCTGAGGTGGTTCGTGCCCAGCCTCGGCGGCACCGAGTTCGGCTTCTACTTCATCAACTACCACAGCCGTCTGCCCACCATTAACGGCATCTCCGGGACGGTGGAGGGGGCCATGGCGGCCAGTGCGGCGGGCGCGGCCGCCGCCCTGGGGACCTACAACTACTTCGCCGTGCCTCCCGGTGTCGATCCCACCGTCGACGCGATCGCCGGTCAGACGGCCACCCTCGCGGGCACCGACGCCTTCGCCGCCACGGCGTCCTACTACGTCGCCTACCCAGAGGACATCAAGCTCTTCGGTGTCAGCTGGAACGCACAGCTGGGCAGATCGGGCATCGCCTTCCAGGGCGAGGCGTCCTATCGCCAGGACGCGCCCTACTTGATGGATGACGTGGAGCTGCTTTTCGCCGCTCTGTCGCCGATCTCGGCGGGACTTGCGGCCACCAACCAGGTGGCGCCCGGCGGCGTCGATTTCTCCACGGAGATCAACGGCTACCGGCTGCACGATGCCTTCCAATTCCAATTCACCCTCACCAAGATCTGGTCGAGGATTCTCGGCGCCGACCAGGGCGTGCTGGTTTTCGAGCCGGCAGTCACCCACGTCTCGGGGATGCCAAGCAAGGATGAGCTGCGCTACGAGGGACCGGGCACCTACACCAGCGGCAATCCGATCCAGGAACTGCCGGGTGGCGCCCACGCGGGCAAGCCCTATGAAAAGGCGGAGCACTTCGCCGATCCCACGTCGTGGGGTTATAGACTGGCGGGCAAGCTGACCTACAACAACGCCATCGGCGCTTGGTCGCTGGCACCGAAATTCGCCTGGCAGCAGGACGTGGACGGCATAACCCCGGGTCCTGGCGGCAACTTCATCGACGGCCGCACCGCTTTCACAATCGGCATCGGCACCAGCTACCAGAATCGCTGGGAGATCGATCTCAGCTACACCAGCTATAGCGGAGCGAGCCGGTACAACCTCATCAACGACCGCGATTTCCTCGGCGGTTTCGTCAAGTTCTCGTTCTAGGGGAAGGGAGGCATGACAATGCGCACGAACACTATGATCACTCTCGGCTGCGCGCTGGTGCTCGCGGCCTTTGTCGCGACACCGGTGTGGGCCCAGCTGTCACCGGAAGAGATCGCCAAACTCGGCACCGAACTGACACCCATGGGTGCCGTGAAGGCGGGCAACGCCGAAGGTACCATCCCGGCCTGGACCGGCGGCATCACGACTCCTCCCGCAGGGTATGAGCCGGGCAAGCATTTTGTCGATCCATTCGCCGACGACGAGGTCCTCTTCACCATCACCGCGGCCAACATGGACCAGTACGCCGACAAGCTCACGGTGGGACAGAAGGCTCTGCTGACGACCTACCCCGACAGCTACATGATGAAGGTCTACCCCACCCGCCGGAGCGCGGCCTTCCCGCAGCGGATCTACGACAAGACCAAGGAAATCGCAGGAACCGCGCAATTGGTGGAGAACGGGTACGGCGTCACCGGCGCCATCAACGGTATCCCCTTCCCCATTCCCAAGGAGGGTGTCCAGGCCATCTGGAACCATTTGCTTCGTTACCGGGCCGACGGCGCGTCCCGTCGCATCGGTCAGGCTGCCCCGACCCGTGGCGGCAGCTACACCCTGGTGGAGTTCTACGACGAGTTCTACATGCAGTACAGCATGGAGGGCATGACCGAAGCCGACCTCGCCAACAAGATCCTGTTCTTCAAACAGGCGGTGCGGGCACCGGCACGCCTGGCCGGGGGCGTCCTGCTCGTGGGTGAAACCCTCAACCAGGTCAAGGAACACCGCAACGCCTGGCTTTACAACCCGGGACAACGCCGGGTTCGCCGGGCGCCGAACGTGGCCTACGACAATCCGGGCACGGCGGCCGACTCCATGCGCACCTCGGACCAGTTCGACATGTTCAACGGTGCTGTGGACCGTTACGACTGGAAACTGGTCGGCAAACAGGAGATCTACGTTCCCTACAACTCGTACAAGCTGCAAGACCCGGAAGTGAAATTCAAGGACATCCTGTGGCCGCTGCACATCAACCAGGAATTCCCGCGTTACGAACTCCACCGGGTCTGGGTGGTGGACGCGACCCTCAAGGAAGGCGCCCGTCATATCTACAAACGGCGGGTGTTCTACATCGACGAGGATAGCTGGCAGATCGTCGTCGTGGACGCCTATGACAATCGCGACCAGCTGTGGCGGGTGTCCGAAGGCCACGCCATCACCTACTACAACGTTCCCAGTGTGTGGACCGCTCTCGAGGTCCACACCGACCTCCAGGCCGGTCGTTATCTCGCCATCGGCCTCAACAGCGAGTATGAGGCCTACAACTTCAACATCAAACGCACCCTCGACGACTACACGCCGGCGGCCCTTCGCCGGACGGGCGTACGCTGAGACACCGGTGGTTGAGCGGGCGTGCGATGATCGCACGCCCGCCCTCTTCCTTTGATGTCACGACGATGACGGGAGATCCCGAGATGGAAAGACAACCATCAAGCCATTGCTTCGCCCGAGCGACTCACGGGTTCATGAACAGACGATTCTCGTCTCGGGTAGCCCCCTTGATCCTGACCGGCCTGGTCGTCCTCATCGCGGTCGGCGGAGGGAACTCATCGATCGCACAGGATGAAGCCCAGCCGCAGGCTGCCGTCATGGCACCGCTCGCCACAAAGGCTCTCACCCTCGACGTCGCCACCACTGACGGAGCACTGGTGGCGGTGGGCGAAAGGGGTCATATCCTGCTGTCATCCGACGGCGGCGCAACCTGGGAACAATCCCAATCCCCGACCCGGGCGGGGTTGACCGCCGTGTATTTCCATGACCGAGACCTCGGATGGGCGGTGGGGCACGACTCGGCAATCCTTCGTACAACCGACGGCGGCGTCACGTGGAACCTCGTCAACTGGGCGCCCGAGGAAGAAGCGCCTTTCTTCGATGTCTGGTTTTCGGATGCCGAGAACGGCTTCGCCATCGGCGCGTACGGCAGTTTCTTCGTCACCTCGGACAGCGGACGCACCTGGACATTCGAGCCGATCGGCGACGACGACTTTCACCTTCACGAGATTGCCCGAGCCGCCAGCGGCCGGCTCTATCTGGCTGCAGAAGCCGGGATGATGTACCGCTCCGACGACGCCGGCGCCACGTGGAAGGTGCTCCCCTCACCCTACGAGGGCTCGTTCTTTGGCGTGCTCCCCCTTGATGACGACGCCGTTCTATTCTTCGGGCTACGTGGCCACCTCTTCAGGTCCGACGACGCCGGCGAGAGCTGGACCGAGATCGACACCGGAACCGTGGCCATGCTGACCAACGGCATTCGTCTTTCGGACGGCACGATCCTCATCTCGGGGCTCGGTGGCACCGTGCTCGTTTCAACCGACGGCGGACACACCTTCGGGCTTCATCAGCAGTCCAATCGCCGTGGCATCTCGGCGGTGGTGGAGACACGGGATGGTTCATTGGTGTTGGTGGGCGAGTTCGGGGTCCGGGCGATGTCGTTCAGCGACCTGGCCCAGGTGTCAGACTGATCGGGAAAGGAGAGCGGCGCAATGACCAATTTCGTAGAAAGTTTCATCTTCGGCCACCGACGGCTGTTGATTGCGTTCTTCATTGTGATGACGGTGTTCATGGTCTACCAGGCGTCGCACCTCAAGATCGACGCAGGCTTCGCAAAACTGCTGCCCCTCGAGCACCCCTACATGAAGACCTACCTCGAGTACCGCGATGCCTTCGGCGGAGCCAACCGTGTGGTCATTGCGATCCGAAATCCAAATGGCGACATCTTCACCCCCGAGTACTTTCAGATATTGCAGGACGTCACTGACGACGTCTTTTTCATCCCCGGTGTGGACCGCGGGCGGGTCATGTCCCTGTTTACCCCCAACGTTCGGTTTACCGAAGTGGTGGAGGACGGAATCGCGGGCGGCAACGTCGTTCCTGAAGACTACGAACCCACCCCGGAGGGCCTCGCAAAGGTCCGCGAAAACGTGCTCAAGTCCAACTATATGGGTCGACTGGTGTCAAACGACTTCTCGGCTGCGATCGTTGCCGCAAATCTGTTGGAGGTCAATCCCAACACCGGTGAGCGGTTGGACTATTTGGACGTTGCCGCTCAGCTCGAGGCAATCCGTGGAAAGTACAAGAACAGCGAGGTGGGGGCTGAATTTGACTACCACATCATCGGCTTCGCCAAAGTCATCGGTGACATCGCTGCCGGCGCGTCGCGGGTCGTGCTGTTCTTCCTGGTCGCCTTCCTGATCACAGTCGTCTTCGTCTACCTCTACTCCCAGAGTTTCAAGCTCACCGTCATAGTGATCGGATGCTCGCTCATCGCGGTCATCTGGCAGCTGGGATTGCTGACCCTGCTCGGCTTCGGGATCGACCCCATGTCGATTCTGGTGCCATTCCTGATCTTCGCCATCGGGGTCAGCCATAGCGTCCAGATGGTGAGTGCCTTTCGTGCCGAGGTCTACGCCGGGTCCGACAGCATGTCTGCAGCTCGACCCGGCCTCCGAAAATTGATCGTGCCCGGAGCCATCGCTCTCGCCAGTGACGGCATCGGGTTCATCACGATCATGCTGATCAAGATCCGCATGATCCAGGAAATGGCCATCACCGCCAGTCTTGGAATCGCCGCCATCATCCTGACCAATTTGGTGCTGGTGCCGGTGTTGTTGTCCTACGTTCATCTCGATGAACGGTACCTGGCAAAACTCCACAAGCGCCAACAACAGCTCGATCGGTTCTGGGCAAAACTCTCCGGAGTGACCGAACCGCGGACCGCGGCAGCGATCATTGCCGTGGCAGGGGTTCTGTTCATCGTCGGTGGCTGGAAGGCGAACCAGATCAAGATCGGCGACTTGCATTCAGGAGTACCCGAGCTGAGGGCCAACTCAACTTACAATATCGACACCGACGTCATCACCAGCCACTTCTCCATCGGTGTCGACGTCATCACGGCCATCACCGAGACCCACCCCGAGGCCTGCACCGAACACGACATCATGACCCTCATCGACCGATTCGAGTGGCGCATGCGCAACGTACCGGGGGTGCAGTCCGTCTTCGGAATCGGTGGAGTCGCAAAGGTGGTCAACGCAGGTTGGAACGAAGGCAGTCTGAAATGGCGAACCCTGCCACGAAACACCTCGACCATGGCCCAGTCGGTCACCTATATCGACACCAGTACCGGGCTGCTGAATGCCGAGTGCAGCGTCATGCCGGTCTACATCTACACCGTCGACCACAAGGCCGAGACCATCAATCGGATCGTCGCAGAGGTCAAGGCCTTCCAGGCCGAGTTCGGGACAGACGAACTGGAGTTCCGGCTCGCCACCGGAAACGTGGGTGTCATGGCCGCCACAAACGAGACGGTTTCAGCCGCCCAGTTCCCCATGCTGATGTGGGTCTTCGCGGCGATCATCGTGTTGTGCCTGATCACCTTCCGATCCCTCAGGGGGACCCTGTGCATCGTCATCCCACTGATGCTGGTGTCGCTTCTGGCCTACGCCTTGATGGCGATGCTCGAGATCGGACTCAAGACGTCGACCTTGCCCGTCGTGGCCCTTGGCGTCGGCATCGGCGTCGACTACGGCATCTACATATACAGCCGACTTCGGAATGTCCAGGCGGAAGGCAAGTCCCTCCACGACGCCTATCGCATCACCCTCAATATCACCGGAACTGGAGTCGTGTTTACAGCGATCACCCTGGCGGTGGGAGTGGCCACTTGGATCTTCTCGCCGCTCAAGTTCCAGGCCGACATGGGGATCCTCCTGACCTTCATGTTCCTGCTCAACATGGTCGGCGCCATCGTCCTGCTGCCTGCGCTGGCGTGTTGGCTGAAGCCCAAGGTCGACCGCGGACTGACGGCAAAGAACTCCATCTCAAAAGCCCCCTCCTCGCGGAGGGGGCTGTTCATTCTGTTTCTGTTTTCGCCTCGACGGCTGCTCAGAACCGGCGGCGAGTTCTTCTCTCTCCCGGTCTAGCGTCGTTTCCTGCCCTGGTTTACCTGCGGCCGTCGTTACCCAGCGGGCATCCGGACTGGTTGGCGTCCTTCAACATGTTTTTGAAATAGTTGAAGTTCCCGGAATTGTAGGCGTCCTCGACCGTCTGCATGACCTCACCGATCGTGTAGTAGTAATCCACGTCGGGGCTGGCCGCGTTCAGCAGGGCGGCGGTTGCGTGACGGTACAGCGCCCTTTCCTGGCCGCCTCCCGTCCACAGGGCCTGGAGCAACTCGAGGTCTTCCTGGCTGGCGGTCACCCCGAACACGACGTCGTAAAGGTCGGTGGGAGTGTACTCCGTGGGTTCCCACGCGAAGAGGTGGTGCGGCTGCTTCCAATAGCCCGGGGTGCAGCCTTGGCCACCGCGCGGCACCTCGACCTCGATCAGAGTGTCCTGGAACGAGTCGGGTCCTGATGGACCGTCGACGCACAGGATGACCGCGACAACTTCGCCCGGGCCTGGTACGAAGCCTTCACCGTTCAGCCAGGCATCGTCGACCATGGCCTGCGCTTCGTCCGTCCAGGGGAACGTCTGGCTCCAGGGTCCGAGGAGGACCCATATAGCGTATTGAACGTCTTCGATGGTCCCGTTCTGGTGGTTCAGCAAGTAGTTGACCAAGTCCCAGTTGCCATTGTCCCAGTTGCACGCCCAAGAGCGGTTCGTGATCGGTGCTGTCCAGAAGAATACACGGGACCGTCGAAATCGTCCTGAAATTGTCTTCCGCACACCATCCCGGGTAGGTGCCGTTGGTCACGTCGTACCCTGGCGGAACCTCGCTCAAGGTGATGTCGATCGTGCTGTCGGAGCCTGCATTCCAGGTCCCGTGGCCTGCTGTCACAGGATCCGTAGGCAGCGACAGAACACCCATCGCGAAGGCCACCCCGACCGCCAACACCATCGTCACGCCCGTGGAACACGCAACCAATCCTTATCTCTTCATCACTGACCTCCTCGTCGACAATTGAGCCGCAAGAGTCCGCGATCAACCTCAAAATAGGCCTCCGCAAACTGACACGTTGTGACATAAAATTACTCCCAGCGGCACGAGCTGTCAAGACTCCGATATGTTCAAAATGACTGCAATATCCTCCATCCACCGGGCTTTTTCTTGCATCTCGGTCGCAAAATCCGTTGATATTTCGTCGCTGCGGAGGACAATTCAGGTGTGCAACATCAGTACGTGAGCCAACGAATGGCATAGCCGACGCAGCGCATGGTGGGGGTCGAGCTGGCTTCGAAGTCCTCGCGGCCGGAGAGCCTGCGGCAGCCGGACATCACCACCGCGTCGGCATCCACCTTGGCCGCCCGCAGGCGCATGGAGCGCTCGGCCTGGGAGATGGCATCCTCCTCCCCCATCGCCCCGATGCGGACACGCTCATCCAGCTCGGCGAGGACGTCGTACGGGCGGTCGCCCACCTCGTCGGTTCGAGAACACGAATCTCCTGGGCCCACCGCTGGGCGTCGAGATCATCCTGGGAGGTATTGGACGCACACCCCGCGCCGCAGAATGTGAGACAGACGACGAGAAGAATGCACCTCATGGGTTCAGTTTATCTCGGCTGTTTCGTCGAGGGGGTTCCGAGTCCCGAGTTCCGGGTTCCGAGTCGGTGCCTGGCGCGCCATTCAGCCATGGTCTTCCGGCTCCGGCAAACGCGGCCACTGGTCGCAGGCCCGGATTCGCCCCTTCCGCTGTCGCCGTCCCTGAACGCCGTCGCTGGCGCTGGATTCCGGGCACGGGCGTGCGGTGCGATTCGCTGACTTCGACGCTCCCATCTCCCCGAGGCGCTCCCCGAGGTTGCCACCCTCGTATTCCGATCTCCATGTCGGTGCCAGGCACCGCCGCAGATGTATCGATCTCGTGCTCCGATGCGATTTCGACGGTGCCTGGCACCGGGTGAGCGCGTTCGCGGCGCGCGTAAGGACGGCACGCCCGCCCACCGCGACCCTTAACGACCCGGGAGGGTGGGTGGGAACGTTCAACGTTCAACGTTTAACGTTCAACTTTCGACTCTCGACTTTCGACTTTCGACTTCCCTACTCGTAGCTCAACGCCTCGATGGGCACCATTTTGGAGGCGCGAATTGCAGGCCACATCCCAAAGATAAGACCGACGACGGTGCAGAACAACAGGCCGCGAATGGCCCACTCCATGGGGACGTGGACCGAGAAGTCGGTGAAGGCGGTAACAAGATTGCCGAGCCCGAACCCAACGGCCACTCCGATGACACCGCCGATGTTGCAGAGTACGATGGCCTCGAGCAGGAACTGGGCGAGGATCGCGCTGCGCTGCGCTCCCAGGGCCTTGCGGATCCCGATCTCTCGGGTCCGCTCGGTGACCGACACCAGCATGATGTTCATGATCCCGATACCGGCGACGATCAGGGCAATGATGCCGAGGATGAACGCGCCCGCCTTTAAGTTGGCGGTGGCCTGGTTGAAGGCCTTGATCTGGCTGTCCGAGGTGAAGAAGAAGAAGTTGTCCTCATCCCTCGGGTCGACCCCCCGGTCCGCCCGCAGCACCGCCCGGGTCTCTTCCAGCGCGTCCTGGACGTTGTCCGCCCTGGTCGACCGAACCGTGATATTGAGTGACCGCTCGTTCCCGTCATTGTCACGGGTGCCGTAGATCTTCTGGGCGGCGGTGATGGGCATCAGAACGTAGTTGTCGAAGTTGCCGCCCAGGGCCGACTTGCGCTCCTCGAAGACGCCCTGGACGGTGAATTTTCGGCCATCCACCTTCATGACCTTGCCGATGGGATCAGAGAATGGAAAAAGAGTCTCGGCAATGCTGTGGCCGATGACCACGACCCGCCTGGCGACCCTCACGTCCTCGTTGGAGATATTCCGGCCGAGGCCCACCCAATGGGTGTTGTTTTCGGGGTACTCGGGGGTCCCACCGCAGATCATATTGACCGGTTCCGTGGTGGTCCCGCGGTATGAGGCGCGGACGCTGAACATCCACATCTCGGCGCCCACCAGGTCCACCGAGGGGACCTTTTCGCGGATCAGGTTGGCGTGGTGCAGGGTCAAGGCAGGGTAGCGTTGGATCTTGCGCCAGTCTCGTTCCTGGTTCTGAAATCCGTTGGGCGGCCATTTTTGGACCTGGAACACCCTGGACCCGAGCACGCTCAGTTCGGTCTCCATCTGGTTTTGAATCACCGACACACCGGTCATGACCGCGATGATCGCCGCCACCCCGGCGATGATGCCCACAAGGGTCAAGGCGGACCTCAGCTTGTGGGTGCTGATGGCGGCCATAGCCATTTTGAATCCTTCGACCCAGATCATGGTTCCCCCACCCGGCCAGGGCAGTAGGCAGTGGGCAGCAGGCAGTAAAATGCGCGCATCCCGGCTCCTTCGTCATTCATAGCGGAGGGCGTCGATGGGGTTGAGCTTTGAGGCCCTCCACGCCGGCACGATCCCGGCAAACATACCCACCGCCAGCGACACCAGCAGAGCGGTGACGACGATTGCAGGCGAAACACTGGCGGGCATGAGCATCTTGTCGATCAAAGCCGCCACACCAAAGGACACCGCCACTCCCACGGCCCCACCGAGCAGGCATATCGCCGAGGACTCGAACAGGAACTGGGTCAGGATCGCCCGCCGTTTGGCACCGATGGCCTTGCGGATTCCAATTTCCTTCGTGCGTTCGGTGACCGACACGAACATGATGTTCATGACACCGACGCCGCCAACGAAGAGCGACACCCCGGTGATGGCGAGTCCAATGAGGACCACAACCCCCATCACGTTGTTGAAGGCGTCCATCAGCGATTCCATCTTGTTGATGGAGAAGTTGTCGGGCTCGGACGGCGACAACTTGCGGATCTTCCGCATCTCACCGATGACCTCATACTCGTAGTCGGCAAGAGCAATATTGGGCGGAGCCTTGACCCCGATGTCGAAGTCCCGATTCCGGCTGCCGAACACCCTGGCAAATGTAGAGATGGGAACGAAGACCTGGGAATCGAAGTCCGGGCCGCCGAAAAACCCCGCGCTGCCCTGTTTTTCCATAACGCCGATGATGCGAAAATCGTAGCGCCCCACCTTGAGCTTTTTATTGATGGGATCAATGTCCCGAAAGAGCTGCTCATGGATGGTCTTGCCGATCACGCAGACCCGACGCCTGGACTGCACGTCCTGGGCCGAGAAGAACCTGCCCACCTCGGGCACCGCGCTCGACATCAGCATGTGTTTGTGAGTGGTCCCGATGATCCTGATGTTGTCTCTGGTGTCGGACTGGAACTTGATGCTGCGGGCGGTTTCGGCGGTGGGATTCACCGCCACGGCGCTGCGCAACCTCTCCTCAAGCTTCTCGCTGTCCTTCAGAGAGAGCCGGGGCCGATTGCGGAACTGGAAGAAATTGCCGGTGACGATCCACGGGTGATGGGAGATGTAGAGCACGTCGGCACCGATGATGGAGGCGCTTTCCTTGAATGAATTGGCCAGACCGTTGGCCGCAGTCATGGTGGTGACCACTGCCACAATCCCGATGATGATGCCGAGGGTCGTCAGCACCCCCCGCGCCTTGTTGGCCTTGAGCGCCGCCAGGGCGATTCGCACCGCCTCGAAGGTCTGGTGAACGGCGCTCATGCAGCCTCTCGTTGGGCTGTGTCCGACTCAATGACTCCGTCTCTGAGGCGGACGATGCGATGGGCGTGGCGGGCCACGTCCTCTTCGTGGGTGACCAGCAGGATCGCGTTGCCCCGCCGTTGCAGGTCATCGAAGATCGCCATGATCTCGGTACCGGTGACGGTGTCGAGGTTTCCCGTGGGCTCGTCGGCCAGGATGATGGACGGTGATGTGGCGAGCGCCCTGGCGATGGCGACCCGCTGACGTTGACCGCCCGACAGCTCGGTGGGTTTGTGCTTGACCCGATCGATGAGGCCAACCGACTCGATGGCTTGCATGGCCATCTCGCGACGTCTGGACGGTCTCAGACCACGGTAGATCAAGGGCAACTCCACGTTGTGGAAGACATCCGCCCTGGGCAGCAGGTTGAAGGTCTGAAATACGAAACCGATCTTGGTGTTGCGGACCTCCGCCAATTGATCTTCACCAAGGGTGCTCACGTCTTTGCCGTCAATGAAGTATCGGCCCGTGGTGGGCACATCGAGACAACCAATGATGTTCATGAGGGTCGACTTGCCCGAACCCGAGGGACCCATGATGGCCACGTAGTCGCTCTTCCCGAGACTCATGGAAACACCACGAAGGGCGTCCACACCGATGCTGTTCATCTCGTAGGTTTTGGTCACGTTTTGAAGATCGAGACCCATGTTTATCCCTCCTGTTGCTCGGCCGCAGGGCCACCTACGCGCACCAGCGTTCCGTCCTGGAGGTCGCGGCTGATGGCCCGATAGCTCCCCACCACGACCTGTTCGGCTTCCTCGATTCCTCCGACGACCTCGATGTGGGTGTCCGACTGAATGCCGGTCTCCACCTGGCGGGCCACCGCGGACCCGTCCTCCACGACCCACACGATCTCCACGAATCCGTCGTCGTCGGGTGTGAATCGCGGAGCCGGTTCTTCGGTTTCGCGGTCCAACGACCCGACACCGAGCTGGTCCACCGTTCGCACGGTAACGCTTTGGATGGGGACCCCGAGACAGCCCTCGCGAACGTCGGTGATCACGTCGGCCGAGGCCGTCATCCCCGGTCTCAACTCGGTGCCGGGATCCAGAATGGCGATCTTGACCTCGAACTCGGTCTTCTGATCGGCGGAGCCTTGACCCAGGGTCTTCGCGCTGTTGGCGATCTCGGTGACCGCTCCCTTGAATTTGACGTTGGGGAGGGCGTCCACCTCGACGGTGGCCTCGTCGCCTATGGAGACGAGGACGATGTCGTTCTCATCCACGTCAACCAACGCCTCCATGCCCTGGAGGTTCGAGACCTCCATGATCACGTCTTCCTGGAATTGCGAACCGAGGGCGATCTCTCCAACCTCCTTGTTGAGCTTGGAGATCGTGCCCGCCATGGGCGCATAGATGGTCGTCTTCGACAGCGCGTCCCGGGACTGCCGCAGGGCTGCCTTGGCCTGCTCCACCTGGTCCAAAGCGGACTGATGGCGAGCCTTCTCAACCTCAGCCATGGCGTAGACGGTGTCGAGAGTGGCCTGGCTCTCCAGATTCTTCTCGAAGAGCTGACGGCTCCGGTCGTAGTCCTTCTCGGCCTTGATCATGTTTTCCCGAGCAAGGTTGGCCTGGGCTTCCGCGCGCCGAGAGATTGGCCGCTTGGGACTCCACCTGGGCGACATAGCGCTCCCGGTCGAGTTCCACCAGAAAGGCGCCCTTCTCCACCCAATCTCCCTCGTCAACGCCCAACCGCGTGATCTTCGCGCTGACATCTGCGGAGATCTTGACCTGGACCATGGGTTGGATCTTCCCGGTGGCATTCACCGTCTGAATGACGGTTTTCCTGCCCACGGAAGCGACCTCGACAGCAACGCCCTCTTCTCCCCGATTTCGGCCGAGGGCCGTCACCACGATCACCGCCCCAATCACCAACACCAGCAGGCTCAACAGCACACGCTTCTTGGTCATGTATTCCAACTCCCGTTGTCTGGTTGGTCCGGTTCACGATTGCCAAACCGACCCGGACCAGGTCCCATGGATTCACAGCTCACCGTGACGTACGTCGCGAACGGCTTTGGGTTGCGTCACAGGCGGTCATTCAAAGAGTGGAACGCGTCTGACGGGGGTTTGGATCCAGGGCCGACCCGATTCGGTTCTACAGACCGACTCCGTTGCCGATCCGGATGCCCCAGGCTTCCTGGTACGGGTTCAGTTCCGTGCTCGAGTATTTGGAATCATCGACTCAGAAGCCGAATCCAACCCCAACCCGGACCACCCACGGGCTGCCGTAGGGGCTTCGCTCGTCGCTGTCGTACGCCACGTTGTAAAGAGCGGTCGCAAAAAACGACGCATTTCGGCCCATGGGCATGGCCGCCCCAGCGCCGAGAAAGACGCTGGTGTAGCCGTCCCTATCGGTGGAGAGATCGTAGTTGAGGTACTCGTAGTTGAGGTACTCCACCTCGGCATGGAGGAACAACGGATCCCACACGATGTATCGCCCGAAGATCGAACCGCCATAGTCGCTAGTGGAGATCGTGTCTGCAGGACGGCTATCGCGCCGATACCGGTAGATCAGGGTGGTGCCCACACTGGCCTTTGGACTGAGCCAGAGGCCCGCCATGGGAGCCAACTCGAGGTAGTCCACGTCTCCAAATCCCAGACCAACCCCACCTCCGAAGAACCAGTTCTTCGATCCTGGCGGCGCGAAGAAACTCGCGTTTTCGGCATCCGCCTCGGCCGCGACGAGGACTCCGGTCCCCGGCGTCGAACTGACTCCTTGTTCGGTCTCAGATGCCGACACCCACAGGGGAGCGATCGACAACAATGCACACACAACGAATGGTCGTCTGATCTTCATCGTCCAGTCTCTTCCTTCCCGGAGGGCTCGACCGTTGCGCCACCCGCCGCCCGTGTATGGAGATCGGGCCCGAGGATGATACGACGTGGCGATTACGAGGTTGACCCGACCCGCGGACTCTCCTTGATGTAAATGTCGTATTTGGAGTATGGAATTTCGATGCCGGCCTCGCTGAAGGCCCGGTAGACGCGGGTATTGAGTTCGTCCAGCACCCGACCCCGATACACGGGCTCATCGATCCATGCCAGCAGTTCGAAGAGCAGGCCGGAATCCCCGAACTCGCGGAAGCGAACCCGTGGAGCCGGGGAATCACACACGTGCTCGACTCCCCTCACGCCGGAAAGCAGTGCCTCGCGGACCGTGTCGACGTCGCTGCCGTAGGCCACCGACACCTTGACCCGAACCCGCATTTTCTCGTGCGGGCCACCGGTTTCGTTGACGATCTGGGCATTTCCGATCACCGCGTTCGGTACGGTGACCTCGATGTCGTCCCTGGTCAAAAGTCGGGTCGACCGCATGCCGATCTCCATCACCACACCACGAATCCTGTTATCAAGCACCACGTAATCGCCCACCTGGTAGGGCGAGTCCGCCACGATAAACACCCCGGAAAACAGGTTCGCGAGAGTGTCTTTTGCCGCAAAACCAACCGCGATACCGACGATTCCGGCGGAGGTGATCCACGAGGTCAGGGGGATCTTCCACGCGACACAGAAGAAGTAGAGGAAACCGCCCACCACCGCAACCGTCAGCAACATGTCGAAGAGAGGCAGTGTCTTGGGTTCGATCCACGTGATGTGGTCCACGTTTTCGCTGATCACCCCGAGGAACACCCTGCCGATGCGCATGGCCGCCACGGTCCAGATCAGCGCGATGATGGAGATGAGCATGCCCATGACCAGGTACTCGACGATCCCGGGCAGTCCCATGTCCTTCGCCAGCAACGCCAGACCGCCGAGCAGGATCGAATACACCACCGGCAGCCGCAGCGCGGACAGAATCTGGTCGTCCAACGTCGTGGAGGTCCGTCGGATGACCACCGTCATCAGCCGGTGAAAAAACACCCACGCCAGACCCGCGACCAGGATCGTGCCCACCGCGATAAGCACACGGTAGGCGCCGGGATCGGCAGCGAACTGGTCGAACCAATCGTAGATGGCCTGCATTCGATTCTCCTTCGGGCTAGGCCCTGGGGCGCCGAGTCCTTTTGAGGAAGAACGAGTATAGACCGACGACGGCAGCAGGCCGGGACGACGAAGCCCACTGGAATGTGAAATGTGAAGTGTGAAATGCCATAGCCCACCCACCCCACTACAGTCCCGAGTCCCGAGCCCCGCATTCCGAGTCTCAACTCACGGCCCTCCGCTCACTGCTCACTGCCAAACCTGAGCTATGATGAACCCATGGCGAGACGGGATCTCCTCGTGGCCTTCACAAGCTATTACCGCTACCCCAAGCCACGGCGGATCCCTGTCTGACTCATGATTTCGGGGCCCGCCGGAGTCGGCGGGTGTCCCGACCCTTCGACTCCCGCGGGTTTCCGTGGGAGGTTTTCATGTCCGGAAACGATCAACCCGCCACCGACCCCCGCTCGGTCTTCGAGCAACACCGGCGTGACATCGAGGCTTTGGACCGCCGCATTCTCCACCTGGTGTGTGAGCGTCTCGAACTCGCCCGTCAGATCGGCGAACTCAAGGACCAGCTGGCCATCCCTCTCCGCAACTACGAGGTGGAGGCCCAGGTCCACCGCCGATTCGAGGAGGCCAGCGCCTTCCTCGGGCTCGAACCCGGCCTTGGCCGCGACCTCGCGATGCTGCTCATCGAAAAGGCCGTCGAGGAGCAGGCGACCGCACGGGACACGGCCTATCGGGGTGACGCCCTCGACACCCTGGTGGTGGGTGGCAAGGGTGGCATGGGGCGGTGGATCGCCCGCTTCCTGCTAGGTCAGGGCCATCGCGTCAGGATCTATCGATCCTGCACCCGGAGACTGCTGCGTCGGAGAGGAGGAGTCTTCCCTCGCCGTCTCGCTCAGAGGTGGATCTGGTTCTGGTCTGCGTCCCAATGAGTGCCTGCACCGAGGTTCTCGAGGAGCTGCGCGACGCACCGACCGCGGGGAGTCATCGCCGAAATGTGCAGCCTCAAGGGCCACCTGGAGCACGTCAAACACGAGCTGCGTTCGACGGGTGTCCGGGTGGTTTCCTTCCACCCCATGTTCGGCGGACATGTGCGCATGTTGTCCGATCGAACCATCGTGTTCTGCACCGATGGCGCGCCGGAGGATGTCGCCGTTGTGCGCGGCCTCTTCGAGGAGACCAGCGCGCGACTGGTGGACCTGCCGGTGGAGGAGCACGACCGGCGAATGGGCTCTGGTTCTCGGGATGAGCCACCTGATCAACCTGGTGTACTCCCGCGCGGTTCAGCAGTCGGGCATCACAGCGGCCGAACTCGGTGACGTGGCCGGGGTGACATTCGGCAAGCAGATGAAAACCTCCCGCGAGGTCGTGGGAGAAAACCCAAGGCTCTACTTCGAAATCCAGTCGCTGGGCGAATTCACTCCACTCATCGCGGAACTCCTCCATGACGCCGTGGACGACTGGCAGGCGTTCGTGGCCATGGGTGACCTCGAGGGCTTTGCCTCGGCCATGGAGGGCTGCCGCCGGTTTCTCGCCGAAACCCGGGATGAAACGCCGGACGCGGGCTGAATTTCAATTCCCGACGCGAGGAGTCCACATTCGACCAAGGCAAGGCCAAAGATGACGATGATCTACAATCTCTTCCAAAGGAGCGCGTAAAGAGTGAAATCCGGAGACCGGATCGGTCCAATCGACTTTGTGTGGCTCACGCCGGACGGGAATCCTATGTCTACTCGTATAAACGCCTGCTGTCCAAGCTCTACATCATCGACGGACTGCGCTGATCGCCGACGACGGTCGTCGCTTTTTGAGAACCCGCACGGGGTTCTGTCGTTGTACTAGCCGTGGGAGATTGTTCATGAGAGTTTCGCAGACCATCACAACCGTGCTGATCATCGGAATGAGCCTTGCCGGTTGCGGCGTCCGGGTCAACCAGTCCATCAACGTCGCCGACGGAGAATCCATCGACGGCGACCGTACAACGGTCAACGGCAGCATCCGGATCGGGTCCGGTTGCGATGTCAATGGCGACTGCCAGACCGTCAACGGCCGGATCACCGTCGGCGACGGCTCGCGCGTCGGCAGCCTCGCCACGGTCAACGGCCGGATCACCCTGGGCAAGAACGTCCTTGTGGACGGCGATCTGGCCACCGTCAACGGCGGCATCACCGTGGGATCCGGAGGCAGGATCTCGGACTCGGTCGGCACCGTCAACGGCACCATCGAGCTCACAAGCTCCCGGGTCGATGGCGATGTCAAGCTGACCAACGGCGACCTGGAGATGGCCGACGGAAGCGTGGTCGGCGACGACGTGATCCTCAAGGACGGCAAGGGTTCGGCACCACCACGGATCCGCATCACGGGCGGCTCCGTGGTCGAAGGCGACATCGTGGTGCGCGGTCGCAAGGGGGTGGTGGTCCACCTTTCGGACGGTGGCGAGGTCCGTGGCGAGGTCCGCGGGGCAAAGGTCGTAGAGGAGTAGCCGCATCCTCCTGAAAGATTCCTGTTAACAACTCAGATTCCGTACTGCGTTGTACCCGTGACACGAGGGATTCACCCTCGACGGAGGACAGCACATGGAAGTTCTTGCTCCAATGATCGGATCGGTCGCCATCATGGTGGTACTGGGCTGGATGCTCAAGCTTGGTTTGGATACCCGGCAACGCGGCAAGCTCATGAAGTACCAGTACGATCTTCAGACCAAATTACTGGAGAAGTTCAGCAACACCCAGGAACTCATGGAGTACCTCCAAGGCGATGCCGGACAACAATTCCTGATATCGGCAACCGCCGAGAAAGCAGACCCGCGGGGGAAGATCCTGGGCTCGATCCAGACCGGTCTCGTCTTGTTGACCGGCGGCACTGCCTTCATGTTCCTCAGAAACCAGATTGCCGAGGCTCAAGGAGGGATTCGTCCTCATCGGAACTCTCGGTGTCGCGCTGGGCGTCGGATTCCTGCTTTCGGCCGGCGTCGCCTACTACCTCTCCAAATCCTGGGGAGTCATCAACGGCGGCGGATCCATGGCCGACGACCGGGCGTAACCGGGGTGTGGATCGGTGATTCTCATCGATTGGACATCGATCGAAGACCGGCGGGGCGGCTCTCTCCGCCGCCCTGCTGCCCAATCCCATGGCCGCGCCGGATCGAGCGCACCTCAGACATGGATGAACAGAGCTTTCGGCTCTTCTACAACAAGACCGCGCGCCCGCTGCGCGCCTATCTGATCGGTGCCTGCGGCAATCCCGCTCTGGCCGACGACCTGCTTCAGGAAGCCTACTTCCGGCTCATCCGATCTCAGTTTCAGGCCAACGACGAGGAACACCGCCGAAACTACCTCTTCCGCATCGCGGCCAACCTCCTCAAAGACCACTATCGTCGTCGTCGGCCGGAGACCGCAGAGATTCCCGAGATGCCTACCGGAGACGACGACCACGGCGACCGAATTGCGGCACGATCCGATCTGGTTCAGTCTCTCAGGGAGCTCAAACCCCGTGAACGCGAACTGCTGTGGCTCGCCTATGTGGAAGGAATGAGCCACAAGGAGATCGCAGAGGCGCTCGGCCTGAAGACCGACAGCATTCGTCCGCTTCTCTTTCGGGCACGCAAACGGATGGCCGGCGTCATGAAATCGAAGGGATTGGCGCCATGATCGACACCACCTGTCACCGCGAATCCGAGGTCCTTGGCCGCCGTGTCGACCGGGTCGTTCACCGACGAGCTGAGAATCCATGCCTTGGAGTGTCCGGACTGCGTTGAACTTGTCCTGGTCGCCGGCTTCATGAACAGGGGTGCAGCAGAATTCCAAGACGCGGGGCCCCTTCCAGACCCTGAGTACCTGTGGTGGCGAGCAAATCTAAAACAGCGGGAAACCCAGTCCCAACGAGCCACCAGCGCCATCACCCTGGTTCAGAGAGTGTCGGTAGTCGCTGGCGCCCTGGTGACCCTCATGCTCCTTCGCGGCATCCTGCCGGAGCTGATCTCGTGGTTCGGTGGTCTCAAGTCGGCCGCCCCCGTCTTCTCGATTCCCGGAGGGATGGCCAGTCCGAGCCTGGTGATTCTGGTGTGTCTCGGATTGTTGGCGGCGCCCAAGGTGTTTGATCTATACGGGGCGTAGGCAGGAGAGGATTTCAATCCCAGCGGCCTCCGCTTCGTTACGGGAGGCAACCATGGCGCGTCAGGCCCACTTCGGACCCGCATTCTTTGATTTCCTGACCGAACTCGAAAGCAACAACAACCGCGAGTGGTTTCAGACCAACAAGGACCGCTACCGGCGCGATGTCCAGGAACCTCTGCTCCGCTTCATCTCGGATTTCGCCGAGCCCCTTGCCGAAGTCAGTCCCCGATTTGTGGCCGACCCACGCCCCTCGGGTGGTTCCATGTTCAGGATCTACCGCGACGTCCGCTTTTCAAAGGACAAGAAACCGTACAAGACCCACGCAGCGGCCCAGTTTCGCCATCAGGAGGGCAAAGACGCCCACACTCCGTGCTTCTATCTCCACCTCTCCCCGAACGAGATCTTCGCTGGGGCAGGCTTGTGGCACCCCCCTGGCCCGGCCCTCGCCCAGATTCGCGGGGCGATCACTGACCAGCCCGAGAAATGGACCGAGATCGTCGCCGGGACGAGCGCCCGGGGGCTTGCCCTTGGAGGAGACAGCCTGAAACGGGCCCCACGCGGCTTCGACCCCGACCATCCGCTCATCGACGACCTCAAACGCAAGGACTTCATCTGTTCCCGGAGCTTTACTCTCAAAGAGGCCACTTCAGCGGGGTTTCTCGAGCGTTACGCCGAGACCTGCCGCTCGAGTTCGGATTTCGTGCGGTTCATCACCGAGGCAGTGGACCACGAATTCGACTGAGTACCTGCTCGATGTCTTCAATTTCCATATGGTCTGGCGGCGGTCTTGACACCCGCTCCACGTCCAACTAGTTTCGTTGGAACCGCTTAGCCCGCACTTCTCACCGGGTTTCGTCACGAGGGCGGCGAAGGGTGGTCAGATGTTGGGTTTATTGGCGGATCGGGCGACGCAGGCGTAGTCGCACTACGTTGAGGAGCACGTTTCGCGAAAAGCACGACAGATGGCCGCGATTCGCCGCCCGCAGCAGACACTCGGTGAGAAGTGCGGGTTAGACGTCAGGAGTTGCTGAAGATGCCGTTTTCCGAAATCCGTGAGTCTTTTTCCGTCTGGTGGAACAACCTGGGCCTTTCGGGATGGGTCCTGTCGGCTCTGGCCGCATGTGATGGCCACCGCAGCCCTGTTTGCGCTGCTTCGCGTCAAGAGGTTCTTGGTCGGAAGAGTGACGGCCCGATTCGACACCTGGAAGGACACCCGCGTGCGTGCCATCCAGTTCCAGAAGCAGGAGCTGCTCTCGGCGCACGAGATCGCGAACCTGCTGAGCGGTCTCCTTCGCGCCATGTCCTGTCTCATTTCCGGGCTGCATGGTCTTCATCTACCTCACCGTCGTCATCGCCCTGTTCCCAAAGACCGAACACATCGCTGCAGCGGTCGTGTCGTACGCCCTGGGAGTGATGCAATCCGCAGGAAGTGCAATCCTCGCTTACCTTCCCAATCTTTTCCAGATCATCGTGATCCTGGTCTTCGCGTACTACATGATCCGGTTGGCGAGTTTGGTGTTCAAGGGTATCGAGACCGAACGGATCAAGATCCGAAAGTTCTACCCTGACTGGGCGGAGCCCACCTTCAAAATCGTCCGGTTCCTGCTGATCGCTCTTGCCGCGGTGGCGGTCATTCCACTGCTTCCCGGAGCGTCCTCACCGGCCTTCAGGGGCGTGTCCATCTTCCTCGGGGCCCTGGTCTCGCTCGGTTCGAGCGGCGTGGTGGCCAACGTGGTGGCCGGCACAGTGAGCACCTACATGCGCGCCTTCCAGGCGGGAGACTGGGTGCGGATGGCCGACACCGAGGGTACTGTCATCAAGCGCACGACGTTCGTTACAAAGATCAAGACCCCGAAGAACGTCATCGTCGCGGTTCCCAACGCCATGGTGATGGCCAACCACATCATCAACTACTCGGAACTCGCCAAGGCCCGCGGGTTGATTCTCCACACCACAGTGTCCATCGGATACGACGTGCCGTGGCAGCAGGTGCACGAACTGCTGCTGAGCGCTGCGCACGCCACCGAGGGTGTCGAGGAGGATCCGGAACCCTACGTGCTGCAGACCTCCCTCGACGATTTCTATGTCAGCTACGAGCTCAACGGATACACGAGTACGCCGAACAAGATGCCGGACATCTATTCGCGACTCCACGCCAACATCCAGGACGCCTTCAACGGGGCGGGGGTGGAGATCATGTCGCCCCACTACTCTGCCCTTCGGGATGGCAATCGAATGGCGATCCCCGACGACGCGCTGCCGCAGGACTACAAGGCCCCAGCCATTCGGGTCAATCCGTTGGAGAGGATCATCCCCGGCCTCGGGGAACCGAAGGACGGCAGATGAAAAACTCTCTGCCACCGATTCGCCACTCCATCGAGGTCTCGGTACCCCCTGACCGGGCCTTCCGAATCTTCACCGAGTCCATGGACAGCTGGTGGCCCCTCGCGACCCACTCCATCGACAGTGGGCGGGTCACCGGATGCGTCTTCGAAGGGGCCGAAGGTGGACGGATCTTCGAGACCTTGGACGACGGCACCATCCGCCTCTGGGGGACGGTGACGACGTGGGATCCGCCGACCTACATGGTCTTCAGCTGGCATCCCGGACGCGCAGAGCACACGGCCCAGGAGGTCGAGCTGCGGTTCACCCCAAAAGGCCAGGGCACACTGGTGGAACTCGAACAGCGCGGCTGGGAAGTCCTCGGCGATCAGGCCGCCGTCGATACGGAAGGGCTACGAGACGGGCTGGATCCCCGTGCTTGCGAAGTACGTCGACCGCTGCACCGCCGAACTCGAGACCGACGCTCAGGATCTTCAAATCGACTGAGGGTTCCCCGTCCGAGCTTGTTTTCCCGTTGCCTACTCGACGGTGATGGCGAGAAGCTCCACCGGCACCGCGCCGGAGATCAGCTCGATGAACCGCGCGCCGACCCCCGACACCTTGGTTTCCACCAAATTGCCGTTCCGGTCGATCTATGAAGCCGTCACCGGGTGGTGAGGAAGAACCAACGACCCGTCGGTTGCTGTAACCGCCAGCCCACCGGACACTACTGGACCTTGGAGGTGACCATGAGGATCTCGATCTCGCGCACTCTTCGGCCTGTTGGCCCTCTTGGTCTGTATGCCGTCCGTCGCTGCGGACCCTCCGGGAGATCGGGCCGTCGCCACCTTTGCGGGCGGCTGTTTCTGGTGTATGGAACCTCCGTTCGACAAGCTCGACGGGGTGCTATCAACCACCTCGGGCTATACCGGCGGGAAGACCGTCAGTCCCACCTACAAAGAGGTCTCCGCCGGCGGAACCGGCCACACCGAAGCGATCCAGATCGTCTACGACCCGACGCGGGTGAACTACGAACGACTGCTTGACGTCTTTTGGCGCAACATCGATCCCACCGCTGCGGACCGCCAATTCTGCGATCGGGGCTCGCAGTACCGCAGCGGCATCTTCTACCACGATGACTCTCAGCGAGCCGCCGCGGAGGAATCCAGACAGCGGCTCGAACAGACCAAACCGTTCCAGGGGCCTATCGTCACTGAGATCACCGAGGCCGGCCCCTTTTACCCTGCCGAGGAGTATCATCAGGACTACTACAAGAAAAACCCGATTCGTTACAAGTACTACCGTTTCAGCTGCGGTCGGGACCAACGGCTCGAGGAGCTCTGGGGGCCCTAGCCCGCACTTCTCACCGAGTGTCTGCTGCGGGCGGCGAATCGCGGCACTGTCGTGCACGAAACCCGGTGAGACAGGATGCGGCCGCTAGCCGGGGAGACAGTGGAGCGGTGGAGCAGAGGGCCGAGAGGACGAATTCGGAATTCGAAATTCGAAAGGCCCGCGGCCCCCCACACCACAATCGACCCCCCGTGGGCCGACCCGGGGATCGGTTCCACGAACTATGGGGCCTCGGCGACCGTGCCCTCTGCGATGACGATCTCCACCCTTCGGTTGCGGCTGCGCCCCTCGCTGGTCGCGTTGTCAGCAATCGGCCGATCCGGGCCGTAGCCCTTGACCACCATTCGCGCCGGGTCGATTCCCTGAGCGGCAAGGAAATCGAAAACCGACCGGGCGCGCGCCTCGGAGAGCCGCATGTTGTAGTCATACCCTCCGCTCGAATCGGTGTGCCCCTCCACCCGGAGGTTGAGGTCCTGCATGATGAGCAGGATGCCTGCCAGCTTGGCTATGACCAGCTTCGCATCGTATTTGAGCGTCGATTCGTTCAGGTCGAAGAGGATGTCGGGTAGGTTGACGATCGTTCCACGGGCGGTGCTCTGTGTTTCGGCCACCTGGGACAAGGCGCCGACCAACCGCCCGGAGAGTTCCTCCTTCTCGGCGCGCATGGACACCATGGCTGCGGTCAGGGCAGCCTGTTCGGTACGCAGCGCCAACATGGCGGACTCCATCCGCTGCTGCTCGGCAGCCGCCTCCTGAAGCGAAGCCTCCGCCTCAGCGGCCCGCGCTTCCATGGTTTCGATCTCGGCGCTTCGACTGGCAATTTCCGCATCGAGGCGTTCTTGTTCGATCATGCGTTCGGACTTTCCAATCGCATTACTCGAGACACCAAACGACCGACGCGCAAAATCGAGGCCATCCGACCTGCGGCGGAGCGCTTGTCACAAGGTTGGAGGCCTGGGCATAGAGCAGCCTGGCGTCCTGGACCATTCCGGGAGCGTATTTTTCGGCATCGATGCTGTCGGCGAAGTCCAGGGCTCGCTCGGCCTGGACAAGCTCCACCGGACGGGAATCGTCCCACGCCACGGAGCGGATCGATGCCAGGTCATGATCAGGATCGGGGCCGAAGATCTGAATACGCAAAGGAGGTCGCGGCGATCTTCTTCTTCTCCGGCGCGTTGTTGAAGAACATGGCGAGCCCCGACGGTTTCCACTGCTGGGTGTAGACTTCGGCGGTCACCATCAACGCGAAACTCTTGAGGCCGGTGCTGTACTGTGCGCTGCCCTTGGGGGAGCCGCTGGGAACCTCACCGAGGTTTTTGGCGAATCCGCCCGGTGTGACCGCCCACAACACGTAGCAGCTGACATCTCCGCCGAACAGCAGCGCGGGCTTGAGATCAGACCAGGACAGATCGACCAGAGCTTCGCCCTCCTTCAGATTGACCTTGGCCCCGAGTTCGGCCGCCGGAGCCTGGGCGGTGGCTGAAAATCCGAGCTTCACTCCGCTGTTCGTCGGATATTGCACTGCGTGCAAGGTCAAGTCGGTCGCATTGGCGATATTCGCCAACGCGACGAATGCGGCAACGGCCGCGACGAATGACAACTTCATACGACTCATCTGCTTTCTCCTCACTGGGTCCCCTAGATTTCAGATCGACAAATTTCCAGATTGGCGCGGAGCATACACTCAAACAACCCCCTGTCAACCACCTGTGCGGAGAATATCCTCAACCCCTCAGAATGCACCTTCCACCAGATTGCCGATGAGGAAATCGGCCTTCAAGGTGTGGAAGTGGAGACGGCTGCCCGAGACCCGGATCCCGTGGCGGACCCGCGGGTAGATCATGAGGTCGAAGAGCTTGCCCGCCCTGACGTACTGTTCGGCCATCTGGATCGTATTCTGAAGATGGACGTTGTTGTCCATGTGCGCCGTGACAGATGAGAAGCTCACCCTCGAGACCGGCCGCGAAGTTCACTGGCGAACTCTTCCGATACCCATCGGGGTTGTCCGCAGGGGTGTCCATATACCGTTCGGTATAGATGGAGTCATAGAGCCGCCAATCGGTGACCGGGGCGTAGGCGATGCCGGCCTTGAAGTGGTCGGAGGCCTTGTTCATCGCCATCAACGTCATGAACCCACCATAACTCCCGCCGTAGACTCCCATCCGCTCCCCATCCACCCACGGCTGGCTCTTGAGGTACTCCACGCCCGTCAACTGATCGGCCAACTCCACCTCGCCGAATCGCCGGTGGATCCACGATTCGAAGGCGTGACCGCGACCCCACGATCCTCGGTTGTCGAGGCAGAAGACCACCAGCCCTTTCCGCGCCAGATACTGCATGAAGAGAAACCGGGTGCTCCCCCACCGGTTGACGACCATCTGGTTTCCCGGCCCGCCGTAAACATAGACCAGCACCGGGTATTTCTTCGCGGGATCGAAATCCGGTGGACGAAACATCCAGGTATACAGGGTGTCGCCGCTGTCGGCGGTGATCGAACCGAATTCGGGCGGTTCGAACTCCACCCCCGTCAGCGCCGGGATTGACCCGTCGTCCACGGCGGCCACTTTGCGACCGTCAGTGGTGTAGAGGTCCAGCCTCGGCGGTGTCGTCACGTTTGAGAAACGATCGACGAAAAACCGTCCATCGGGTGACAGGAACGCCGAGTGGGTCCCAGCGGCCGGGACCAGCAGAACGGGATCACCACCGGCGAGAGGCACGCTGTAGAGATGCCGTTCCCGGTAGTCCTCGGCGTTGGCGCGGTAGATCACCCGTTGGCCGCTGTCATCCAATCCATAGGCCTTCTCGACCTGCCACTCACCGTGGGTGAGTCGACGAATCAACCGGCCGTCCGGACCGTGGAGGTACAGGTGGCGCCAGCCGTCACGCTCCGACGACCACACGAACTTCCCACCATTGACAAAGAACAGATCGTCGCGAACGTTGACCCAGTCCGGAGCTTCGATGGCCACGAGCACCCGGGACAACCCCTCCCCCAACGTGGCCTGGCGGAGCTCGAGCCGGGTCTGGTCCCGATTCAGGGTCTGAAACCAGACGGCGGACCCATCGGGAAGCCAGCCTGCGCGGGCGATGTAGCCGTCGGCGACGCCGGTGGGGATCCAACGAACCGGGCCGCCATCCACCGGAACCACGCCGAGACGAACCGACGAGTTGACCCCGCCGGCTCTCGGGTACCGTTGCCACTCCACCGGTGGGGTCATCTCCATGTCATCGGTGATTGGAAACGGTGGAATCCCGGAGGTGTCGTATTGGACCATCAGGATTTGCGAGCCATCCGGGGACCACCAGAATGAACGCTCGACCCCGAGTTCCTCCTCGTAGACCCAATCGGTGACCCCGTTCAACAGGGCCGCTTCGTCCCCACGATCGGTCAGCCGTCGTTCCTCTCCAGTGGATACGTCGACCCAGTAGAGATCGCCATCGCGAGCAAACGCCACCCGGGTTCCGTCCGGGCTGAAGGCTGGAAACCTCTCCACGTCAGGGTCATTGGTCAGGAAACGGCCCGTTCCCGTGGTCAAATCCATGGCCACGAGGTCACCGGCGGCAACCGACAGGTAGTACCTGCCGTCGGGGCTGACCACCGGCGCGCTCCCGAGACCCGGGTGGGTATTGACGTCGTCCATGGCGGGTGGCTGGTACCCCCAACGCTGTTGTTTGAGTTCACCGAGTTTGCGGCCCCACTCCACCACTCGACGTTCCTGACGCGCCGCCACGTCGAAGATATACAAGCCCGTCGTCCCGTCTCTGGTGTCCCGATACAAAAATCCACTGCCGTCCGGCAGCCACAGAACAGACGCCGGTGAGGTGTCGTGGAATCGATCGCTCCCAAAAATGTCCTCCAACGTGAGCCAGTCCCCGTCCGCCGCGGCCGGAGCACACCGGTAACGACCGCCACGACCACAGGAAGCACAGCCATGACGCCGCACGGGCTCCTCGTTGTCTCATCGCAGACCCTCCCCTTCTGGATCCGCGCAATTACTGCGGAACTCGCCAGGGCCAAACACCGCCCGGTGCCTCGGGCTCGGGGAGAATCGGAATGGGCGTGATTCAGCGATTCCGCCGCTGGGAAGAGACGTTGCGCGGATTGGCGCCCATCTCTGCCGGAGATTGAAGGAGCTCAGCGTTGAGCTACTGAGGCAATCCTGGAGGTCCGAGCGGGCTGCCGTACCAGCTCGGGGGAGAGGCAATGAGATCCGTCGCGGCAAGATGGTTCAGCGGCCTGGCGAACCAGAATCCCTGGCCCAGCGGGCAGTCCATCTGCCGGAGTCTGATGGCCTGTTCCTCGGTCTCGATTCCTTCTGCGACGACACCGATGCCGAGATCATCCGCGAGATTGAGGATGGTCTTTACGATGTTTCGCGAATCCCGGGCCACGCCCATGGCGCTGACGAAGGAGCGGTCGATCTTCAGGGTGTCGTACTGGAAGCGTTGGAGATAGCTGAGCGAGGAGTAGCCTGTCCCAAAATCGTCGATGCTCAGCTCGACCCCCAACGCCCGCAGCTTCGTCAGTTTGGTCATCACCTCATCGCCGTGATCGACAACCACGTTCTCGGTCACCTCGAGCCGCAGACTCTCCGGGGGAAGGCCCGTCTGCTCGAGAATCGCCACCAACCGCTCCACCGCATCCGGCTGCATAAAGAGCTTCCCCGACACGTTGACGCTGATGAACAACGGTGGATTCTTCGGGAACATCTGCTGCCAGCGCCTGGCCTGCCCGCAGCACTCCCGGAGGGTGAACCAGCACAACGGGACGATCAGCCCGGTCTCTTCGGCCAGGCCTATGAATTGACCAGGCGCGATCAACCCCCTCTCGGGATGGTTCCACCGGACCAGACCTTCAAATCCTGCGATCGAGCCGGTATCCAGAGCAACGATGGGCTGGTAGTGCATGACGAAATCGTCGCACTCGATGGCCCGCCGAAGTTCAGTCTCCAGAGCGAGGAGCCGGACAGCGTGGCGGTGCATCTCCTGGTCGAAGATTTCGTAACGGTTTCGCCCCGCGGCTTTCGCTCGGTACATGGCGATGTCGGCGTCGCGCAGGATGTCCTCGGGACCTCGTGTCTGTTCGCTGGAAAGCGCGATCCCGATGCTCGAGGTCACATAGACCTCATTTCCGCCGATGTTGGTGGACGACGAAATGATCTCCTGAATCCGCTCGGCGACGTGGATGGCGTCGCCGAGGTCTTCCACGTGGCTCAACAGAATCGCAAACTCGTCGCCTCCGAGCCGGGCGATGGTATCTCCCGGGCGAAGGGTTTTTTCGATGCGTTTGGCGATGTTCTGGAGCAGACGATCTCCGGTTGTGTGTCCCAGACTGTCGTTGATGTTCTTGAATCGGTCCAGATCGAGGAACATCACCGCGAACCGCAGACCGGGTTGCCTGCGCCGTCGCCGCGAGGATCACGCTTAAACGGTCGACGAAGAGGGCGCGGTTCGCCAGACCCGTGAGTCCGTCGTGGAATGCGTCGTACACGAGCTGTTGTTCGGCCAGTTTGCGCGCCGTCACATCGGTGAGCGATCCGGCCATTCGGATGGCCTTGCCGTCCTCGTCACGAACAGCGACCCCTCGGGTGAGCATCCAGCGTGTCTCACCGGACCGGGTGATCATGCGGTGTTCGTATTCGAAGTGCTTGTCATCGCTCTCGAAATGGGCTTTGATGGCCGACCTCAGCTCGTCCACATCATCCGGGTGGACCTTGTTGAACCAATCATCGACCCGATCACCGACGTCGTAGATGCCGTAGCCCAGCATCATCTTCCATCGTGGTGAAAGATAGAGATGACCGGTCGCCAGATTCCAGTCCCACAGGCCGTCGTTCGCGCCTCGGATGGCCAGTGCGTAGCGCTCCTCGCTCTCCCTCAGGGCATCCTCGCTACGGTGCCTCTCGAGCGCGTAGCGGATGGAGCGCGTCAACAACCGACCGTCCAGATACCTCTTGGCCAGATAATCCTGCGCGCCTTCCGCCACCGCCTGAACGGCCACCGCGTCGTCCTCGAGACTCGTCAAGACGATGACGGGCACCTCGGGGTGTTCGGTATTCACTCTTCTGAAGGTGTCGAGTCCCTTACTGTCCGGCAATGAGAAGTCAAGCAGCACGATATCCACGGTCCCGTGCTCGAGGTACTCGATTCCTGCCTCGAGACGATCGCGGTGGACCAGGTCGGTTTCCAGACCCGTTTGACTGCCGAGCACACTGCGTACCAGCGCAGCGTCGTGCGGGCTGTCTTCGACCATCAGGATGCGAATGGGTCGATCGCCGCTCAGCCGCCTCACGACGTCCCCCGCGGAACGCTCACCGTGCGCTTCGGCAGAACGACAAAGAAGGTGGTCCCTTCACCCTGTTCGGATTCCATCCAGATCCGACCACCGTGGCGCGTCAGGATACGTTTGCACACCGCCAGGCCGATCCCGGTGCCCGGATATTCCTCCTGGGTGTGCAGGCGCTGGAACATGAGGAAGATCCGATCCGCAGCGCCTCCCTCGATCCCGATTCCGTTGTCTTTGAATGTCAGAGTCCACTCGTCGGGCTTCTCCTCCACCGAGATGTCGATCCGCGGCTGTTCGGTTCCGCGAAATTTGATCGCATTGGAAATCAGATTCTGAAAGAGCTGCTCCATCTGTATTTCGTCGGCGATGATGTGCGGCAACTCGTCGGACACCACATCGGCTCCTGCTTCGGCGATCTCCTGCTCGAGGTTCTCCAGGACTCTCTCGCGAACCCGGTTGAGGTCCACGATATCGAGCTGCTGTTCTTTGGCGTTGACCCGCGCGTACCGCAATACGGCATCCATCATTCGCTGCAGATTCGCGGCGCCATCCATGGCATGGTCGAGAAACTCCCGACCCTGGGAACTCAAGGCCGACCCATCCCTGTCGGCAAGCAGGTCGAGGAACCGGCCGACCACATTGAGAGGCTGTTGGAGATCGTGAGAAACAACGTACGCCATCTGTTCCAATTCGTCCTGCGACTCTGCGGTGGCCTCGGCAGCCTGCACAGTTGCGATGCCCTGAGGTTCCGTCACCACCTCCAGCATACCCAAGAGTTGGCGCGATTGAGCCACCTCACCCTCGACAAAGGAGGTTCGGAACCGCACCGTGACCGGCTCGCCATCCGCCTTGCGCAGCTCGGCCTCGAATCCCTCCACGGTGCCTGCCTGTTCGAGGGTGCTTCGCCATTTTTCAGCGACGACGTCGTCCACGAAAAAGTGACGCAGTGAACGCCGGGTGAGTTCCTCCGGGTGATTCGAATGCCAGGATCTTCGCCATCGTCGGATTCGCTTCTAAAATCTCACCATCACTCGTCGCCACGAAGACGCCCACCGGCATGTCCTCGAACACCTTTCGGTAGGGCGCCTCTCGTGCGGTCTCCATCGCCCTCCGCCGGGCGCGGTAGAGGGCCGAGCGAACGGCATACGCCAGCTTGGTGTAGCCCTTGCTCTGTTTTGGAATAAAGGCGTCCACACCAAGCCGAATGGCGTCGTCCACGACCTCGGGGGTGAGCACCCGAGTGAAGAGCACCACGGCGCAGTCCGGCTTGAGCTCCCGGACCAGGCGGACCACCTCGGTGCCGTCAATCCAGCCGAGTTCGAGTTCGGTGATCACCAGACCGAATCGATGAGCGGCCAGAGCCCGTGTCAGCTCGGCCGCGTCCGAGATCTGTTCCACGGTCACATCACCGAATGCACCGTTGAGCACCAGCGACGCGAGCTCGCGGTCGTCCGCGTTGTCATCGACGAGCAGGATCGGTGGCAGGAGGTTCATCCGGTCCCGGCCCCGCACTCCCGGTCGATGGCGACACCCTCGTCTCTCAGGCGCGTCATTGGCCGATCAACCCACGGCCTGTGCCGGTGGTCCGGTGATGCTGGCCCAAGACTCGGCGTCCGGAATCCCCAGCCGTCGCCGTTTCTGAGCGACGGTTTGGGCGCGGTACTTCGAACACGACCTGCACACCCACTGACGGTATTCGTGCATTGCCACACTCATCAGTACACAAAGGGCCCCGATTTTGGACACCCATGGACACCAATGTCCTCCGCGATCACAATCTCTGTCCGCGTCAGATTATCACAGAATGTGATCTCCATCACACACGGATCGCAAGATACTCCCGAATTCCGTGCTGGAGGACGAAGGACGCCTCGATTCGAAAACCCTCGAGCCTCCGCTCCACCTCGGCCGGTGGAAGCTTCGGACTCGGCAGTTGCTGGAGGGTCGACGACCGGTAGGCCAGCCGATCGTTCCCCCGGATTTCAAACGTCTGCGGTTTGGCCGGCATCGTGGGCCCTTCGTGGATCAGAGCAAAAATCCTCGCCCCTGGTCGGCAGCGCTGTCGCAGTCGATCCACCACAGCTGCAGACACATCTTTCCTCAGATAGTTGAGAATGTCCCACGCCAGGACCAGATTGAAGTCCCCGGTTTCAACCGGCAGGAGGACGGCCGCCCGGGAAATCGCGGTCCAGTCATCATCCTCGGCGATGGGCGCGCACAGGTCATTCGCTGCATCGCACACCCGTATGTGACTGGCAAAGTCGGACAAAGTTGAGATATTCGATGGTATCGCAGGCCCGAGGTCGAGGATCCGCGCGACGGTTTCTCCTGCCAGCGCCGTGAGGATCTTCTTCAATCCGGGCGAACCGTGTTCGACCGGATCGTCAGACTGTGACTCCGGGTCATCTCCTGTGTCGGTTCGGACGTCCTCCCGCCCTTTGAATCGGATCACGTCTACCGTGGACCCGCCTGGTTGGACTTTGGCAGGTCGAGTTTGTCATCGAGGGACGGCGGGACCTTTGCGGGAACCGACTTCGGTTGTGCCCCGCGCGTGTCTCCCATATCGATGCCTCCCTTGAAGCTGGCACCATCCTCGAGGGTGACCCTGGGCGCCTGGATGTTCCCCTCCACGCTGGCAGCCTTCCGCAATACGACCTGCTCTTCACCGCGCAGGTCACCGACAACGGTCCCCTCCACCGTGACCGATCGACCGTGGATGCTCGCCCTCACCTGACCTTCCGGACCAACGACCACATTGTGTTGCTTGAGGGTCACAGTACCCTCGATCCGTCCCTGGATCATGAGGTCCTCATCTCCGGTCACGTCACCCTTGATGTTGATGGATGGACCGATGGTGGCCGATTCTCGGGCACCAGCTGCGTCCTTCGGTCGCGTCTTCTCACCAGCCACCGGGCCTGGTTGATTGGTTGCAGACATTCCGCCCCCCTCCGTCTCTTCCTTTTTCCACATGGAGCCCTCCTCGTCGCGGATCACTTCTCGCCCACCTATGACGCTACCCCCGGTTCCCCTGGGGTTCCGTGGTCCAGGTCACTGTCACGCAATAATCAACTCGACTCGACGCTGCGCGCGAGATCCTGGGACACCGCGTCAAGGAGCTTCTCGAGATCGGAGACGGAGCCCACCGGCAAATCGTCGGGCTCGTTGTCACCGAAGAAGACCAGCACGGTCCGCCCACCCACCACAACGGGCAACGCCACCGCCTCGTCGGGCCAATCACCACCCAAGTCCTGGAACAGGGTTTCGTTCCAACGGTTCCGATCGGGCTTCCCGCGAAACGGGGCCTGTGAAGAGGCAACCTGCGCGATGACCGAAGGTTCGTCCAACGGCAGCCATAACCCGCGGATACGTTGACTCGGCGGATCATCCCCTTCCGCGAGACCGAACTGTGCCATCCCGCGGACGCTCTGGCTGTGAACGGCGAACACGACGCCGCGTGAGAATACCTTGGCCGCGACGTCGAATATGGCCCGTACGATCTCGGCGGTGACCGACGGCGCAACCACCGCGCCCATCAAGTCCTCCACCGATGCGTGTTCCGGGGTCCTCATGTCTTCATCGTCGGACTCGATCAGTCGGCCGGCGTCATCCGTGTCGACGCGCTGCCGGCTGTCCTCGTCATGGCGGCGAGCGGCATCCAGGGCCACACTTCGGGCGTCCAGCGGCGTGGCGACGATGAGATCTCGGTAATCCACTTCCACATCGCCGAATTCATCCAAGTCCAGGTTCCGAAAGCGGAAAAAGCCGCGATCCCAACCGAACATCTCACGCAGGACCTGGATCACCTGGTGGTGCAGAACCCGCTGGAGATCCGCCGGCGCCAGGGCGCCGGCCTCAACCAGAATCTCTCCGAGGCGCTTGTCCTCACCGGACCGGTGCTGCTGGAGCAGCGCGGACTCGAGGTCCCCCTGGGTCACGATCCCCAGATTGAGCGTGATGCTGCCGAAGGTCTCACGCAACGAACTCGACGCGGCGTAGATGATCTTCCCATTTCTGAAGACGATCAGCCCTTCCTGCGTGCCGGTCGTGAACGAGAGCTTGCCCGTCTTTTCCGACATCGCCAGGAAATGGAGGATCTCAGCGGGCTGTACATCCTCCAGCTTGCCAGCTAAAGCCACCTTGTTCTCCCCCCTGGATCGTCGTTCCCACCCACCCCCGTCGCCCACTTGATGATTCAGTTCGTGCGTCCACCATCCTAACCCGCTCGGCCCACCACGTCACGTCGCTGACGGCTGGAGAGAGTCGGATCAGGGAGGGCCGCCCGGTGGTAGCATGGGATGCTCCACAGATTGGAGGCTGACGATTCCAGGTCCGGCCCTCGTCCTCCTGGCCGTTGCAGCGGCCGCCACTGCGGCAATCTACCTGGTATGGGTCCTCACCGCCCGACGCATGCCCGATCTGCAGCCCTGGCACACCATCACCCTCAATAGAGACTTCCATGTCCAGCCCTCCCCCCGGGCCACCGACATGGAGTCCTACCTCGAGACCGAAGACGCGGTCTTCACCGAGGCGGAGGAGGCACTGGCGGCGCACTGGATTCCGGACAGCTCCTTTCCGCTGTGCCGCTACGAGCCGCGCGGCCGAAACAACCCATCCACCTTCCCGGTGAACTGGAATCGGAGCTTCGAGATGCGGCCGCCCCTGATCCGGGGCGGCGCCCTTCTGTTGCACGGCTTGACCGACTCGCCCTACACCCTGAGGAGGGTCGGACAGGTTCTTCACGACCGGGGCTTCTACGTGCTTGGTCTCAGACT
This sequence comes from uncultured Holophagae bacterium, assembly GCA_963797055.1. Lineage (GTDB taxonomy): Bacteria > Acidobacteriota > Thermoanaerobaculia > Thermoanaerobaculales > Sulfomarinibacteraceae > FEB-10. Next base: position 135,304 of record CAWCOD010000006.1, on the reverse strand, counting down.
TCCGGGTCACGGCACGCTGCCATCCGCGATCGGGCGGAGTACCAGAGAAGACTGGATCGCCGCCACCCGGATCGGAGCTGCTCATGTGAACCGCCAGCTGTCCCCCGAGCAACCCTTCTGGATCGTCGGCTACTCCAATGGCGGGACTCTGGCTCTGGACTACGCATTGAAGACGCTGGAGTCCCCGCGTGATGCACCTCTCCGCCCGCCGCAGCAGCTGGTTCTGCTGTCGCCGGCCCTTGGAGTCACCCGAGCCGCCGCCATCGCCCGGTGGCACCGTCCGCTGAGTCTGTTCCCACCCTTCGCCAAGCTCGCGTGGCACACGATCTATCCGGAGCACGACCCCTTCAAATACAACTCATTCCCGAACAACGCGGGGTACCAGACCCATCGTCTGATCGGCGACGTGCGCGATGCTCTCGATCGAATCGTCCGCACCGGGAAGGTCGACGCGCTGCCGCCCATCCTCACATTTCAGTCGATCGCCGACGCCACGGTGCTCACCCAATCCGTCATTGACGATCTCTACCTCAAACTTGTCGGAAGCGAGAACGAACTCGTTGTCTTCGATCTGAATCGGGTAGCCTATATGGCGGACTTCTTTGCCATCGATCCCGCCGATCTGCTGACACGATTGGACCGAGAGTCCGGGATCGACTTCACCCTCACGGTCATCACCAACGCCGATCGCACGTCACGGTTGGTGGCGGAACGTCGAAGGCCGCCCGGGCCCGGTCGCGCATCGGTGAGGTTGCTGGATCTGGAGTGGCCATTGGAGGTCTACTCCATGTCTCACATCTCACTGCCCTTCGCGCCCGACGACCCCATTTATGGACAGGCGCCGGACACCCTGCCGCCGTGGGGGGTTCCGCTCGGCAGTGTGGAGCCGCGGGGAGAGCGCCGGCTGCTGAACGTCCCCATCGAGCTGTTCATGAGGCTCCGACACAATCCGTTCTTTCCCTATATCGAGGAACGCCTCGTCGCGCTCACCAGGAGCGAGCACAGCTCAAGTTCAAAATTCTGAATTCTAAATTTTGAATTTTTGATTGGCCCCCGCCCACCCGATTGCTCGGGGGTTTGGGAGAGAATTTCGAATTGCGAATTGTCCCCCAACCCACCCGGGAAGACCGGGGGCGGGGCTGGAATTCAAAATAAAGAACTCAAAATCAAAAATTCTCAGTAGTCGTGAGTTCCAACGGTTACCGGCACACCGAACTTCTCCTCGATCTTTGCCGAAATACCCTCGATGTTCATGGGGCAATTCATCAACGCGACCGCCTTTTTGACGCAGGTTCCAAAAAAGATCGCGTCAAAGCCGGTGTCCAGACTGTCGAGGACCACTTTCTGGAGGTCGAGGCGCGGCAGCACGAGTCCCGGGCAGTCGCCACAGCCAGTCTTGAACACCACCTGGATGTCGTCATCGACGGCCTCGAACTCAAAGGTCTTTTCGTTGGCTGCCTTATAGCACTTGGCGCACCCCACGCAGCTCGTGTCCTGGATCCGCTGGCAGTATATAATCCCGATCCTTCGTGCCATAAAAACCTCCCGTCGCCGTTCGAGATTACCGCGAACGGGACGGCTCAACCACCGGTGTTTGAACAACCTTCGAAGTCTCAGAGGTCACGGGCGACTGACAGCGTGTCATGAAGAATGCGTTCCACCAGAACCGCCTGCTGCCGAGCGTCCTCCGGGATCACGTAGAGCCCTGACTGCTGTGGTGAACCCGTCACTCGGTAGGCGTTGGCGTCAACCCGCGCCGACTGGAATGCTGGAGTCACCAACGCCGGCCAGAGCAGAAACCAACCCCACTTTTTTTTGCAACTCGGGTCGCCGGTCGTGTGTTTGGGATTCTGAGGGATCCACCGCACATCTCCAATGGCGTTGCCACCCATCTTGCGGGCATCGTCCATCAGCACCCAGATCGAGCCGCGGGCGACATCGGTGCACTTCTCCCAAATGGCTCCAGCTTCACCGGCACGGATTGGACCGAGCAGCTCTCCATCCCAGGACCGTTGCTGGATGGACACGGTCTCCGTGTAGTCCGTGTAATCCACGTACGCACGATGGTAGCTGCACGCCGGCAGAAGAAAAACGACCGCCGCGGCCGCGACTCCAATCGCACGGTGATTCATGCTTCACCCCTTTTCAGCCCGGTAGATTCCTGATGACTATACGAGGCACGCCACCAGATGTTGGCTACACCACCTTCCCCCCGGTAACCTCTCCCCGCGGTGCCAGGGCCGACAGTTATTTGACACGTTGATGGAGAATGACCCTCGACGTACCGCAAAGGGTCGAAAGTGTCGGCCCTGGCACCGGGATGGCACCGGGATGGTTCGAAAGTGTCGGCCCTGGCACCGGGATGGATCGGCGCAGCCGCTGTTCACGTCGACGGCAGCTCCTCCATCAACGGCACGTCGTCCCGCCCAAGCAGGGCGAGCAGGGCCAGCAGGACGCGACGCTGTTCGACCGAATCGTCGGCGGCTCCCAGTGGAAAGCCGAGCGGATAAGGCACGTCGAGCGCCCTCGGCACACGAATCCTACGAGTGATCTCGGGCAACATGGTGATCGATGCCGTGGGGATTCCCCGTCTCTCTATCTCCGCTTGGGCCAGACCGACCGTCTGGTGACATGTGGGTCAGACGGGAATCATCAGCGCCACGTCCACGCGATCCGCACACAGCACATCCGCGACCTGTGGGAGGGTCCGCTTGACCAGACGCCCCGGAGCCGTAATCGACCCCATCAGCGAAATGTGGCGCGGCGCCACCGACCCGATTTGACCTTTCGCCGCCATCTCGCGGAGCCGATCGAGGGGCACGGCCAGATTGCGATCGGCCTCGATTCCGGAATGGTCGAAGGCATCGCTTCGGTGGTGTTCCTCGAGACTCTGAACCTCCACGTCCGCCGGAATGATGCGGTAGCTGTAATCGCCACCGCGTACTTCGGGATCGAATGGTGGTTCTCCGGGCACCACCAAACCCGCTGATGAGACGACCGCCACTCGACTCGAGGAGACCGGCCGCGCGAGCCCGGACGCAGGCACCGGGTCGATGACCCGCCATGGATAGCTACGCATGAACACCCTGAGGCTGAGCTTGAGATCGCGGACCTGGACCATCGCGCCTCCCGGGCCCGGCCGCGGCGATCACGGGCGATCGCTTCAAAGCAGTGGGCCAACCCTATGATATTCTCCCCCATCATTCTCTATGTCCCCCAGCTGAATTCGACTGTCGACGGAGTAGTGGGGGCTCCACGAGAGAACCGGGGAGAAACAGGTGGAAAAACTAACCAAGGCGCTCACCGTCATCCTGCTCGGTCTGATCGGTCTGACCGCCGTCCTCGCCGTCGTCGGTCTCTTCCTGCCGGATACAGCCCGCGTGGAACGATCAATCACCGTCAGCGCCCCACAGGCCACAGTGTTCGCTCTCGGCAACAGCTTCAGCCGGACCCACGAGTGGTCGCCATGGCACGGTATCGATCCCCAGGCGGAATGGGTGATCGATGGACCGGCCATGGGCGTCGGCGCCAGAATGTCGTGGTCCAGTAACGACCCTCAGTTGGGAACAGGCAGCGAGGAAATCACCCTGTCAGAGCCCTTTTCTCTGGTGAAAACCGCGTTTGACTTCGGCGACGAGGGCCTGGCCGAGTCCAGCTTCGCCCTCGAATCCGTCGATGACGGGACACGGGTCACGTGGTCCCTCCAAACGGACCTCGGGAAGAACATCGTGAGCCGGTACTACGGCCTCGTGTTCGACCGCATGATGGGGCCGTACTTCGAGCAGGGGCTCGCCGGCCTCAAGGCTGTCGCCGAGGACCTCCCGAACGAAGATTGGTCAGACCTCGCCATAGGGATCCACGAATTGGAGCCGATCCCGATTGCCGTCACCTCGGGTCAGGCGTCCTCCGATCACGAGGCCATTGGACAGGCCCTTGGGTCGGCCTTCACCGCGGTGACGACTTTCATGAGAAACAACGACCTCGAGGCGGCCGGCATGCCGCTGGCGATCACCAAGGCCTGGGACGACTCAGAGGGATGGTCCTTCTTCGCCGGGATTCCGGTGGCGGCCTCGCCTACGACCCACCCGGGCCCCGATGCCCCGGTGAGGATCGGACAGACACCGGGCGGCCCCACGGTGGTGGCCGAACACGTGGGACCCTACGCCGGGCTGTCGTCAACCTACGCCAAGGCCCACGCCTTTCGCATGGTATACGGCCTCGAGCAGGCCGGACCCGAGTGGGAACAATTCGTGAGTGACCCAGGTCAGACCCCGGAGAGCGAACTCATCACCCGAATTTTCATTCCTATCCGATGACAAGCACCCGCTGCGTGCACCTCGGGATCAGCGACCCGATCTTCACGCGGTGCGGTCCCCGAGTGACGCTGAAAAGAACTCGAGCTCGTACTCCATCGCGCGGCGGTACAGTTCATGGACCCGGGTTGAGTCCTCCGCGAACTCATCCAACAGCTCTTCGAGTTCGGCGGCGAGTCGCTCCATCTCCTCGTTGGAATAGGCGTCGATCCACTCACCGTAGGTATGGTTCTCCGTCCGTTGCGCCGCCAGTGCGCAACCCAGATAGGCGTACAGCCTCATGCACGGCGTCATCACCGCGATGATCTCCCCGAGCCCACCCTTCCGGGCGGTGTCGAGCAGCAGGTCCACATAGGCCGCCGTCGTCGGCAAGGGCGCGACGCCCTCAGGGTCAATGCCGAGGCGGGCAGCATGTCCTGCGTGCATCTCCAACTCCTCGAGAACGCCTCCCATGAGCCGATGAAAGATCACCGCAGCGTCGTGGCGACCCTCGCAAAGGGCCGCGGCAAGGGCGTAGGCCCTGAAGAAACCCTCCAGATAGAAAACGTCCTGAGCCACGTAGCGAGCGAAAACCTCCGGCGGCAGCGATCCGTCGGCCAGCCCCTGGACGAAGGGGTGTTGAAGACACGCCTGCGCCAGGTCGGCGTTCTCCCGCCAGAGCCGCATGGACAAGGGTGTATTGATCACGCCGCATTATCCACCATCCCGCCCAAATGTCGGTGCCAGGCACCGGCCCGGGCGGTCGCTTCCGTGTACTGATTTCGACGCGCCCATCTCCCCATGGCGCTCCCCGAGGACGCGTCCCTCGGAGGTGCCTGGCTCCCGATTCGTCAATGCGCACTGACATCTGCAGCAGTTGAGGCGAATCGGTGCCTGGCATCCTCGACGGGGAGCGCGATGAGATCCAGCGCGCGTCGAAGGCTCCAAGGCGTCGGCGATCGGGCATCCGTCTCCCCATCGCGCCCATCTCCCCATGGCGCTCCCCGAGGTTGCCCCCTGTGACATTGTTGGGACCCCACGAGATCGACAGCCCAACACCTTGGGTCCCAACAATGTCAAAGACGGCACGCCCGCCACACGCGCCCACTCGCTCCGGGTGGGTGGAGAAATCTCGATTCTCGTATCTCGATTCGCATCGGGGTGGGCGGGTGGACAAAAAAAGCCCGCGCCGAAGCGCGGGCCCAATTGATCATGTCATTCGGATTCCTAGAACTCGATGCGGAATCCGATCTCGTATCGCCGCGGATTCCAGTAGGAGGTGGGGGCGCCGATGGGCACCAGCACCGGAGAGCTGTCCGCGCCGTAGTACTCGTCGTAATACGGAGCGCCGGGATCGTCGTCCTGGTAGACCAGATCGACGGGTTGGCCGGTGGTCGGGTCCTGTTCGGTGTCTTGCCGGAAAGCCGTGGTGTTGAAACTCCTGTCGAATTCGTTCCCGAAGAGGTTGTAGATGGTGAGAATGCCCTCGATCTCGGTGGGGCCGACCTTGAAGCCCTTCATGATCTGGAGATCGAACATCCACACGCTCTTGGTCTGATACTCGCCGCGCGGCGTGTGGTAGATGTCGTAGTTGCTGCCGAAGGCGAAACCGTCGGGAGACTGGCAGTAGGCGAGCGTGGCGGGGTCGATACCCAGCGCCGTGATCTGATCCGAGGTCGACCGTTTGCCCGGTGCGTCCTGGAATGCCTGACAGCTCGAGGTGATGGTCTCGTAACCCGGAGACGACCAGAATGTGTCAAAGCCGACGGTCCACCGGTGCGGCAGTGTGAAATAGCCGTTGAGCTTGATCCGGTGGTCGCGGTTGTCGGTCAGATAGCCGTAGTGGTTGTAGAAGTTGACCGGATAGTAGTCGCCCGCACCGTAGGCGTAGTGCCTCGGACCGCTCTCGTTGTTGCCCTGTGACTCGGCGTGGGTGTAGCTGAGAATCAAGTTGCCCCAGCTCTTCCGCGCCTCGAACTGAACGATGCCGGCTTCATAGGTCCGCTCGTACGTCGGCATGTTGGTGATAACCCAACCGTCACACTCGGCCGACAACGTCCACGTGGTGGGGTCATCGAGGCTCGGCACCTCGCCGTCACCCCATGCCCAGGTGTTGCCGCTGCAGGTGTCCTCGATCAGTTGGCCACCTTCCTTGTTGACGTAGGTGAACGTGAGCCCCATCTGTGGCGCGACCTGCCATTCGTAGGCGAGGATCAACTCATCCACGTACGGGGCTTGGAGGTTTCCGAGGCCCGCCGTGTCCAGGGTCTCGGCCGGCTGTGAAAGTGTTTCCTCCCGATCCCCGATCAGGGTGTATTCCTGACCGTCCCAGTTGGTCCACTCGAATGCGAGATCCCGAAGGCTGCCGGGCAGATCTTCGATGGTGCAGATCCGACCGAAGGAGCTGTTGCAGTATTTCTCGAGCGTCGTAAACTCGATGTAGCTCTCCAGCGGCACCCCCGATGCGAAACCGGGAATCATCAGCGTGGTGGGATCCATGAACCGCCCGATGGAACCGCGGACCACGTGCTTCGAGGTGCCGAAAATGTCCCAGGCAGCACCCAACCGCGGCTGCCAGCGGTCCATGTTGGCGATCTCGGCGTCGAGAGCGTTGTGCAGAATCGACCGGTCCAGGCGGATGCCGGGCTTCAAGGTGATATTGGGGTGGATCCGCCAGGAATCCTGGATGAAGAAGGTGTAGATATCGCCCGAAGTGTCCACCGGATCCTTCACGGTCTCTTCGGGGATCTTCACTTCGATGTAGTCGTTGAAGTAGCCGTCGTTGTTGAGATCGATGGGGTTGGGCCACGCCGGGCCCTGGTTGCCGTTGTTGTCATACAGCCGCCCGCCGCCGGCATAGTAGAAGATGCTGTCCTGGCCCACCTTGGTGTATTCGAGGCCACCCTTGAACTCGTGCGAGCCGGCCAGGTTGTCGGCGAAGAAGGTCGCGTTCACCCGGGCTTCGTCACGGGGCCTCTGGTCGTCGTCGTAACGGTAGTAGGCGTTGGAACTCAGCAGCGTGTCCTGGTTGAAGTGGCCGCTGACCGTGTCAGGCACGTCGGTTGAGTACCCCTTGAGGTAGTTGGAGGCGGTTCCAAGCTGGGCGTTGAGGAGCCAAGACTCGGATAGCACCGAGTTGAGCTCGAACTGCCAGATCTGGCCGCCCTGCTCCTGGGTCGCCCTTGCCGACGGGAGATTGTACAGGCTCGAGTTGACGCCGGGGATCTCGGCCGGATCGGTGGAGAACTTCCCGACCAAGCGGGAAGAGTTGGAGGCCTGCCAGGTCGCCTTGCCGAGGAACTGATATCCCGTCCACTCGTAGGGGAAGTAGGCGAATGCGCCCTGCGATGAACTATCGATGTACTGGAACGACGTGAAGAACCACAGCTTGTCCCGCAGGAACGGCCCGCCCAGGGTCACCGAATACTGCTGATTCGAGTACTTCTGTTCGTCCTTGTCGAAGTAGTCGCCGTTCTCGGTCATGTTCTCGCCTCGGTAGCGCGCATCGAACGAACCCGAGAAGTCATTACCGCCCGACTTGGTGACCAGGTTGACGATGCCGCCGGTGGCCTGGCCGAACTCGGCCTCGTAGCCACCGGTCTGGAAGTTCATCTCCTGCACCGAGTCCATGTTGAACATGGTGGACCAGGTGCCGACCACGGTGTCGGTGGTGTTCATGCCGTCGATCAGATAGGCATTCTCACCCTCGGTGGAACCGAAGACGTTGGGGTTGGATCCCCCGGTGACGCCCGCCGCTTGACCGAGGACGCTCTGGTAGCCGCGGTTGGCGGTTCCCACGAGGCCCTTCTGAAGGTAGTCCTCGTCCCAGATCTGACGGGTGTTGACCTGCGATGTGTCGACCACCGGCACGGTGGCCAGGACCTGGATCTCATCACCGAAGCTTTCAGGGACCATGACGAAGTCCACGGTCGCCGTGGCATCCGCCGACACTCGAACCTGACCCGAGGCCGGTTTGAACCCCGGCAACGTGGCGGACACGGTGTAGTTCCCCACAGCCAGCAGATTGAAACTGAACTCGCCTTCTGCGCCGGAGATGGCGACCTGCGGGCCGCCGATGAGAATGGCGGACTCGATCTGAACCGTCACGCCCGGAAGTGCCTCCCCATCGCTCACACAGTGACCCGTGATACGACCTGTGTTGGCCGCAAAGGCACCGGCAGCAATAAGGGCGGCGATACCCAAAATAGTGGAAACTCGTCGCAGCATAATTCCTCCCCGAGATAAAAAAACGCCCGTCGCGAGAACCACACCCCGCGAGTGGCCGATCTCGTTGGTAGATTATACCCATATTTTTTGGAAACGGTTGCATCAACACCGACAACATCCGCGGCTGGCCGCCACCCAGGCTTGACAGCTCATGGCGGTTTGGACAAAGTGACGGTTGATCGGAAGCGGGTTTCTCGCCGTTTTCGAACCAAAATTTCAGTATGTGGAGGAACGCATGGGACTCCAGGTCGACTTCTCACGTCTTGACGCCCAGGATGTCCTGGACATCGCGATCCAGGTCGAACAAGAGGCCGAAGACAACTACGAACAGCTCGCCACTTGGCTTGGCGCCGACGGCAACGAGGAGGCCGCCAAGTTCTTCAAAAAAATGGCCGGGTTCGAAGCCAAACACCGGGAGCAGCTGACCTCACGGCGCAGGGCGCTGTTCGCAGACGCCCCACCCCGCCATTCTGATAACGCGGCGTGGGAGGTGGAACAACCGGCGTACGACGCCATCAGCGCTGCCGTGACGCTGGACCAGGCTTTCGAGCTCGCCCTTGACGCGGAGCGGCGGGCCGGGGACTACTACGGCGAAGCCCTGGAGTACGCCAGCGATCCCCAGGTCATCGAACTCTTCGAGGGGCTCAAGAAAGCCGAGTACGACCACATGCGCATGCTCCGCGAGCAACGCGCCCGTCAGGTCGTTAGCCCCAAGTGACCGACACCACGAATCGTCCTGAGATCATCTGGACCAACGTGGTCTTCTTTTCGGTGTGGACGCTGCTCACCGTCGTGACCGTCCCGTGGTATGCCGTCACCCACGGCCTGACCTGGATGGAGATCGCAGCCTGTGCGCTGCTCTGGTTGGTGACAGGCCTTTCCATCACCGCCGGCTACCATCGCCTGTTCTCGCACCGCGCCTACTCGGCGTCGGCGCCGGTGCGGATGTTCTTCGCCCTGTTCGGGGCCGCCGCCTGGGAGGCCAGCATCATCACCTGGTCCGCCCATCACCGCTTCCACCACCGTCATGTGGATACGGACAATGATCCCTACAACGCGACCGCGGGATTCTGGCACTCCCACATGGGATGGTTGCTGACCAAGGGCCCGAAGCACGATGATCTGTCCAACGTGCCCGATCTGTGGAAGGACCCCATCTGCGCGTGGCAGCACCGCAACTACCTCGCCATCGCCATCGGGGTCAATCTGGCTCTCACCGTCGGTCTCGGTCTCCTCACCGGTCACTTGCTGGGCATGTTCGTCTTTGCCCTTCTCTTGAGAAGTCTCCTGCTCCACCACTTCACCTGGCTCATCAACTCGGCCGCCCACATGTGGGGCAGCCAGCCGTGGTCCAGGGGTCACACCGCGAGGGACAACTGGATCCTGTCGTTGTTCACCTTTGGCGAGGGCTACCACAACTACCACCACACCTTTCAGGCGGACTATCGGAACGGGCCCCTCTGGTACAACGTTGACCTGACCAAGTGGACGATCTGGAGCCTGTCTCGCCTCGGCCTGGCACGCAGCCTCCGGCGCGTACCCCCGGACGTCACGTTGAGCCGCAGGTTCGAGCAGGCCCGCAAAGACCTGGACGCCAGGCTGAGGGAACTGGACGACCGCGCCCGCGCGGCCCTGCGGGAGCATCTCGCTCCCGTGGAACAGCTCTGCGAGGACGCCATCGTCCGGTTGGAAGAGGTCCGCACCCGCCTGACCGCCGGCGACGCGCCCCGACGGGCCCTTTGGAGCGCGCGTCGCGCCGCCCGCCGTGCCCTGCGACAGTGGCAAGCCGCCACGCGCCACCAACTGGCGACCACAGCCGCGACTGCGTAGGCCCCACCCGCCCTGTGAGCGTTTTGGCAACCGGGTGGATGTTCCCATGGTCGCACGGGTCGGTTCCGGGTCCGAAGATCATGGCCTTTACGGCGGGGAGGAGTGGAGTTGAGGTGACGAACGCAGCCGAGACGGCCGCGCCACAATTCCCGAGCGTCCCTTTCGATCCCCGAAATTCGCCGCGCCCCTACGCTCCAGGGGGGGCGGGCGGAATTCACTATTCGCTACTCCTCCTTTCTGCGACCACGTATCATACTGATTCTCTTGCACTTTTGGGCAATCGGTCAAATTGACATCGGCCCCACCGACGCGTACGGTCAACCCGACAGGATGAGGAGGGCATCATGAAGACCCGCTGGATCATCATTCCGCTCGTGCTCCTGGGTGCACTGACCATCGCCTGGGCCTCCGGCAAGGCCGGAGACGCCGCCCTGGGGACCCTGACGTACGACGATTTCGAACCCGACGAAGTCTGCGCCGAGTGCCATGTGGACATAGCGCGCCAACACCACCAGGCCATGATGTCCCAGTCCTACACCCACCACTGGGACGAGATCGAGTACTTCGAACTGGCGCTGCCCCACGCTCTGAAGGTTGAGAAGGTGGCCGGAGTCAAAGCCGGCTGCAACGGCTGCCACGCGCCTTTGGCGTTCCTTGCCGGTGATATCCCACCGAAGAGACCGGCAGAAAACACCAGAGCCAACGAGGGCGTGTCCTGCGACCTCTGCCACTCCATCGTCGGCTTCGAGGGCGATATCCCATTCAACTTCAACTTCATGGTCGAGCCGGGCGAGGCCAAGCAGGGCACCCGGACGGGCGTCGAGAGCCCGGGCCATGAGATCGCGGTCAATGACTTCCTCGGCACCGCCGAATATTGCGGCACGTGCCACAACGAGAAGGACCCGTGGGGTCTGTGGGTCAAGGCCACCCACCTCGAATGGAAGGAAAGCCCCCAAGCCGCGGCCGGCATCGTCTGCCAGGACTGCCACATGCCGCCGGCGGCAGGAAACAGCGCGCCCGACATGGGCGGTGCCGATCACCCCGACGTCCGCCAGCACCTCTTCCACGGCGCCCACGACACCGGAAAACTGAGCGGCGCGGTGGAGGTCCGGATTCACCCGTCGGAGCTCGAGGTCAAACCCGGCCGACAGCTCGTACTCACGGCTACCGTGGTCAACGCCAAGGCCGGTCATTTCATCCCGTCGGGCTCAGCCGAAGAGCGTGTGGTGTGGCTCGACGTGGTGGCCACCGACTCGGTCGGAACGAGCTATCACCTGGCTGTTGATCCAAAGGGCTTTGAAGGCGAAGAACTCACCATCGCATCAGCCGACGCCCTGGCCTACCAGGACATCGGCGACATCCAGGAACTGGAGGACTTCAAAGGTCTGGCCCGCGACGGCAACGTGCCCGACGGCGACCGAATATTCCGCCTCCCCTACCTCGATCCCGAGGGACGCATGACCGTGGCGCAGTGGAACACCGCGGCCTTCGGACCCGACTACCGTCTGGCTCCGCTGAAGGCGGTCAACGAGACCTTCACTTGGAAGCTCCCTGAAACCATGCCGACCGGCGATGTCCAGGTCACCGCAACCGTCTGGTACTCACGAGTGGTGTCCTCGGTGGCCGAGTTTCTGATATCCCGGCCGAGGAGATCGAGCCGGTGAAGATGTCCGAGCATACGACCAGATTCGTGGTGACCAAGAGCTGACGTCGGATCGAAGAACAAAGCACAAGGAACGAAGAACCCCAACACCGGCCTTGATCTCCTGGTTCGGGGCGGGCGGGGGTTTTCAATCTGCGTCCTTTGTTTTTCGACCTCTGATTGCAGGCGGGACGCTGCGTATTAAAGCCCCTCGTAGGATCGACCCTCTGACTTCGATGCGCCCTTTCCCTGTCGCGCTCCCCGCGGTTGCCACCCCTGACACTGTTCGGGACTCAACAATCTGGAGAGCCCCGACGCGATCAACCCGAAAGTGTCAGAAGTGGCACACCCGTCTATCGCGCCCTCTCGCCCCGGGTGGGAGGGCGGGAACGTTCAACGTTTAACGTGCAACCTTCAACGTAAAGGTGCCCGAAGTGGCACGCCCGTCTATCGCGCCCTCTCGCCCCGGGCGGGCAGGGCGGGAACGTTCAACGTTAAACGTGTAACCTTCAACGTAAAGGTGCCCGAAGTGGCACACTCCGTCTATCGCGCCCCACCCCCGGGCGGGCGGGGTGTTGCTCTCTGGCTCCTAGATCTGCGTTACCCGCCCACGAGCTGCTCGACGACCTCAGGGGCCTTCTCCAAAGCCGCGTCGATCTGATCCACATCGGATCCGCCGGCTTGAGCCAGATTGGGCCGTCCACCGCCGCGGCCGCCGACGATGGGAGCGAGCTCGCGGACCACGTCGCCGGCATTGACCCGATCAGTCAGGTCATCGGTGACGGCGGCCAGCAGGGTCGCCTTGCCGCCCGACTCCATGCCAAGCACCACGACACCAGTGCCGAGCTTCTGGCGCAGGGTGTCTGCAAGGTTGCGCAGCTCGGCCGACGCCATCTCGGGCACCCGGCGGGCCAACAGAGTGAATCCGTCCATCTCATGACGAATTTCGCTGGCTCCAGCATCCCCCGACGCCAGTTGGTGTTTGAGCTGGCGCACCTCGGCCTCGAGCTCCACCATCCGTGAATCCCTCTTGCTCAGCAGCTCGGGCAGCTGCTCGAAGGACGCCTGATAATGACCCGCCAGATCGTTCACCAGCCGGTCGCGTTCCTGCAGCCGTTCGATGGCGCCCCGCCCGGTGACGGCCTCGATCCGCCGCACACCAGCGGCCACGCCGCGTTCGGAGACGATGGAAACCAACCCGATGTCGCCGGTGCGATCCACGTGGCAGCCACCGCAGAGTTCCACCGAAAAATCGCCATCGCCAACCGTCACCACTCGCACCGTGTCACCGTATTTCTCACCAAACAGAGCCATGGCGCCCCGTTGGCGAGCGTCGTCGATGGCCATGACGTCCTTGCTCACCGGATGATTCCGAACCACCTCTTCGTTGACCAGCCGCTCGATCTCGCGCAGCTGATCTCCGGTGACGGGTTCACCCCATGAAAAGTCGAATCGGAGACGGTCCGGTTCCACCAGCGAGCCGGCCTGCTGGGCGGCCTCGCCGAGGACGCTGCGCAGCGCCGCGTGCAGGAGGTGGGTGGCCGTGTGGTTGCGTTGGGTGTCGACTCGGGGACCGCGATCCACCGCGGCTTCGACCTTGGCGTTTTTTTCAAGCGCTCCCTCTTCCACATCGATGCGGTGGATGATCAACCCCTCGATGGGCCGCTGGGTATCCAGCACTCGCGCACGGCCGCCCTCCCATCGCAGCACACCGCGGTCACCCACCTGGCCTCCGGATTCGGCATAGAACGGCGTCGAGTCCAGCACCACCTCGCCACCGTCGCCGGCATCGAGTTCGTCCTCCAGACCATCGGTGCCGATGAGCGCCAGCACCCTGGAGGTTCCCTGGAGGTCGTCATAGCCGGAGAACTCCGACCGAATCCCATCGTCGACCAGATCCTCGTGTTCGGACCGGAACTGAGCCATCAGATCGCCCTTCCAGGACGCCTGGCCTCGCTGCCGTTCCTCGGCCAGGGCACCCTGAAACCCCTCATGATCCAGGGCCAGACCTTCCTCTTGGGCAAACTCCTCGAGCAGCTCCGACGGGATGCCGTGGGTCTGGTAGAGATCGAAAATGACATCCCCGGGAACCAACTCCTTGCCGGAGCGCTTGAGACGTTCGAGCTCACGCTGAGCCACATCGGTACCCACGTTCAGGGTCCGCGCGAACCTCTGTTCCTCCTGCCGGAGCTGGGTGGAAACCACCTCCCGACGTTCCACAAGCTCGGGATACACGTCTCCCATGAGGTCCACCACCACCGGCTGGAGCGTGTGGAGAAAGGCGCCATCGAGCCCGAGTTTGCGGCCGTAGCGCAGCGCTCGTCTGATGATCCGCCGCAGGACGTACCCGCGGCCCTCATTGGAGGGCACCACGCCGTCGGTCATCAGGAATGTGGCCGCCCGCAGATGATCCGCGATCACCCGGTAGGCCGGCCCCAGTTCGCTGCGCGGATCGTACGGCCGGTCCGCCAGATCCGCCACCGCTTCGATGATGGGTACGAAGAGGTCGGTCTCGTAGTTGGATTCCGCGCCTTGCAGCACCGCTGCCAACCGTTCGAGGCCGGCGCCGGTGTCGATGGAGGGCCTCGGCAGGGGGTGAAGTTCTCCCGCCGCATCGCGGTCGTATTGCATAAAAACCAGATTCCAGATCTCCACCACATCGTCGGCCGGGCCGTTGACCAGCTCGGCACGCCCGGGTGCGAGAGGATCGGGTCCGCGGTCGTAGTGGATCTCCGAACACGGTCCGCACGGTCCGGTCTCGCCCATGGACCAGTAGTTCTCGGATTCACCGAAGCGGAGGATTCTCTCGGCTGGCGCTCCAATCTCTTCCCACAACCGGGCCGCCTCGTCGTCGTCGGTGTAGACCGTGAACCACAGGCGATCCAGGGGTAGCTGGTAGACGTCGACCATCAATTCCCAGGCGAATCGGATGGCTTCCCGCTTGAAATAGTCGCCAAAGGAGAAGTTCCCCAACATCTCGAAGAACGTATGATGGCGGGCGGTATACCCGACGTTTTCCAGATCATTGTGCTTGCCGCCCGCGCGGACGCACTTCTGAGACGAGCAGGCCCGGGTGTACGAACGCTTCTCACGGCCCGCGAAGACGTCCTTGAACTGGTTCATCCCCGCGTTGGCAAACAGCAGCGTGCTGTCGCCGGCCGGCAGCAGCGACGAGGACGGGACAATCTGATGCTCGTTGGAGGCGAAGTACTCCAAGAAGCTCGTGCGGATCTCCTTACTGGTCATCGGTCGCATGGTCGTCCTTCTCCCGGGAAGCCGCCAGCTGACTCACGGCGGCGATGGCGTCGTCGGCTTCAAAGCCCCGCGCGATGAGGGAGCTTACCATCCGGGCTCGCCGGTCCGATAGCCGCCACCACCCCTCCGGCGCCCGGATCTCGCTCCGTCGCAGGGCGGTGGCCAGGGCGACCCGCAGTCGCTTCGCGTCGAGCCGAGAGACCTCGTCGGCGGTGTTTCGGTCCACACCACGCCGTCTGAGTTCGGCGCAGATGCGGCGCGGTCCCCAACCATTGTTCTCGGAACGGACCTCGGCGAACCGGCACGCGAGACGGTGGTCGTCCACCAGATCGAGTTCCCGGCATCGATCGAGGGCGGACACGATCAGCTCGGCATCAAACCCCTTGCGGCGGAGTTTTGCCGAGACTTCCGCCTCGAAGTGGTCGCGGCGGGCCAAGACCTTGAGGGCGGCGGCATAGACGGGATCACCCATAGCGATCAAGTATGCCACGTAGCCCCGACCGCCCACCCATTTCGAATTGCGAATTGCGTCCACCCGCCTACCCGTTGTGGAAGGTGTGGAAGAGTGTGGAAGGTGTGGAGAGCGTACATCCCTTGCCCGTCTCCGATCCCAGGATTCAGTCCGAAAAAAATCCCCTCCCGAGGGGGAGGGGAATCTTGCATTCGGATGGGGGGGGGTGGGATTACTCCGACTGGCCAAACTCGAAGGGCGACTCCTCGGCGAACGGATCCACCGAAGCGTCCACGCCAAGTTCCAGCACGCCGTCCATCTCCTCGCGGGACACGTCCGAGGTGGACTGAATGCCTTGGATCTTGAGTTTGAATTCGTCTGGGTTGGTGGCGCGGCGAAGCGCCTCCTCCAGCGTGATCAACCCGTTCTTGTACAGCAGGTAGAGCGACTGGTCGAAGGTCTGCATACCGTACTGACTGGTGCCCTGGTTGATGGCGTCGCGGATCAGCTTGGTCTTTTCCTTGTTCTCCACGCAGTCACGGATGTACGCGGTGCTGATCAACACTTCGATGGCCGGAACCCGGCCCAGGCCATCGGCACGGGGCAACAGCCGCATGGAGACGATCGCCTTGAGTACGGCGGAGAGCTGGATTCGAATCTGCTTCTGCTGGTGCGGCGGAAAGACCGAGATGATCCGGTTGATGGTCTCGGTGGCATCGAGGGTATGGAGGGTGGACAGCACCAGGTGGCCGGTCTCGGCCGCCAGCAGCGCCGTTTCGATGGTCTCGTAATCACGCATCTCGCCCACCAGAATCACGTCGGGGTCCTGGCGGAGGGCCGAGCGCAGGGCGACCGAAAAGCCGCGGGTGTCCACGTCCACCTCGCGTTGGTTGATGATGGACTTCTTGTCGCGGTGGAGGAACTCGATGGGGTCCTCGATGGTCATGATGTGTTCGATGCGGCGAGCGTTGATGAAGTCGATCATTGAGGCCAGGGTGGTGGACTTACCCGAACCGGTGGTTCCGGTGACCAGCACCAGACCGCGCTGTTCCTCGGATATCCGCTCGAGAACCGGCGGCAGCATGAGTTCCTTGAAGGTCTGAATGCGGGACGGAATCAGCCGAAGCACCAGACCCACCGAACCGCGCTGCTGGAAGATGTTGCAACGGAATCTCCCGAGACCCGGAACCGAATAGGCGATGTCGATTTCGAGCTGCTGCTTGAAGCGCTCTTTTTGGCGCGATGACATCATGGAGAACGCCATGGCAATGGTGTCCTCCTGCATCATCCTCTTGAATTCGGACATCACCTGCAATCGGCCGTCGATCCGGAGCACCGGGTGGGCTCCGACTTTGAGGTGCACGTCGGACGCCTTGCGTTCGACCGCGACCTTCAGAATGTCATTGATGTGCATCGCAGCACCTCCGTGCCCACTTGGGTCTCTCTAAGCGTACCTCTAAAATACACCTTGCACCGTCTCCCTCCAAATCTCGCGGGTCCTGCGCGGCTCGCTGAGGGAGATTTCCACCCCTGCGCCCGTCTGCTACGCTGAGGTGTGCCGCAATCATCTGGCCGCGATCACCGCCTCCGTACGCTTGCCATAGCAGCGGTCTTGATCCCCCTCGCTGTGGCAGTCGGCTGGCTGATCACCGATTCGCTCCGTCTCGCGACTTCGATGCCAGCCCAGATCAACTACCTGGATGGCTATATCGTCGACGACGCTCTTCGAATCGCCGCCGGAGAAGCCCTGTACGAGGATCCGAGCGTCGCGCCCTACGCGATCAACATGTACGCCCCGGCGGCCATGTACGCGATGGCAGCGCTGATTCGGGGAGGTGTGGACGGCTTTACCGCCGGGCGCTTGTTGAGCCTCGTGTCCGTCATCGGTATCGCCCTGATCGTCGTTCTCACCGGCTGGCCCCGCACCGGCTGGGTCGCCCTCGCGGTTGGCCTGCTCTATCTGCTCCATCCCATTCAATGGCCCTGGTCGCTGGTGATCCGGCCGGACGAGCCTGCACTGTTACTTGCCATCGCAGGCATCGCTTTGCTGACGGTGGACAACCGGCGGTGGTGGCTTCCCGCGGCGCTGCTGCTGGCCGCGTCGCTGCTCACCAAACAAAGTTCGATTGCGGCGCCGGTGGCCGCCGGCTGCTGGTTGATGTTCGTCAACTGGCGACGGGCAATGGCCTTTGCCGCCGTCTACGCCGGAGCGGTGGGAACCGCCGTCCTCCTCCTCCAATGGCGAACGGGCGGGCTTTTTTTGCTCCACGTGGCGGTGGCAAACGACCACCCCTTCTCCTGGAGCCGCGTCCTTGCCATGTACCACCGATTCACGCTGACAAATCCCCTGGTGGTGGGGATGTTGGTGGTTCTGCTGAGCGTCGTCGTATGGCGTCGGCGCTGGTCCCTGCCTGCGGTCTACGCCTTCACCTCGGCGGGAGTCGCCATGGCTGTGGGCCGTCTCGGGGCAAGCCTCAACCACTTTCTGGAACCGGTGGCAGCCATCGCTCTGCTCGCCGCCTGCGAGTTTCCAGTGGAGTTCTTCGATCGCAAGCGTCCGGTGCGGATGGCCATCGCCGCTCTGCTGGCTGCGAGCTTTGCTCTGACCGCTGCGGCTTCATTGATCGACCAATGGCGGGCGCATCAAACCGCCCGTGCCATGGTTCCGGTGCACAACCGACTCGTCGAGGCCGTCGCAGCGGTGGACGGTCCGGTGGTGTCGGATGATGCGGCCGCGGTGGTGGGTGCCGGTAAACGGGTCCACATTCGCCCGTTTATCATGTCCCAGCTCGCCCAAAGGGGGCGTTGGGACCAGACGCCTTTCCTCGACGAAATCCGCCACCGTGAGATCGGCATGATCATTGTCCGGACGGCGCCCCGGTCGGTCTACGAGTCACGTTACACCCCGGAAATGCGGCAAGCCATCGATCAGAACTACGAGGTCGCCTTCAGCTATCTTCTCGGCGCGCCCTTCGACGTCCTTCTGCCGAGACAGGAACCGGCGCCGTCGTCAGGAGTACAATCGGACCCCCAAGGAGGCTGACATGCTCCCGGTGCTCGATAACGAGACCATGCGGCAAGCCGACCGGCACACTATCGAGAATCTCGGTGTTCCCGGCATCGTGTTGATGGAGAACGCGGCCACCGGTGTGGTGGATGCGCTGAGAGAGGAGTATCCCGACGCGACTTCCGTGCTCGTCCTCTGCGGTCCGGGCAACAACGGCGGCGATGGGCTGGCCGCTGCTCGACATCTGGTCAACGGCGGCCACGACGTTCGGGTCCTTCTCTTTGGCACCGAAGATCGCCTGAGCCCGGATTCCGCAATCAATCTCCGACTGGCACGTGCCTTCGGGGTCGACGTCACCATCGTCGAGGACGACACCCTCGAGGCGCTCGATGCCGCTCTCCTCCCCCACCCCCCGGACGTCGTGGTGGATGCAATGCTCGGAACCGGCAGCGACCGCCCCTTGGCCGGTCGCTTCGCAGCCATCGTTGAACGAGTCAATGACCTCGGCTCCGCAGTCATCGCGGTGGACGTGCCCACCGGCCTCAACGGTTCGTCGGCCGACGTCCCCGGACCATCCATCGATGCAGATCTCACCGTGACCTTCGCGGCGCTCAAGACCTGCCATGTGCTGCCCCCGGCGTGTTTGCGATGCGGCGAGGTTGCGGTTGTGGATATCGGCATCCCGCCAGGAACCCTGGAGCAGCAGTGCAGCATGCGTTGGGTCGAGCCTTACGACGTGGCGCTGTTGCTCCCGATCCGGCCCGACGACGGCCACAAGGGGGGCTTTGGTCACCTCTTGCTCGTCGCCGGTGCTGCGGGCCGGGGCGGCGCCGTGGCGATGGCCGCCCGATCGGCGGTGGTCGTGGGTTCGGGGCTGGTGACCATGGCCGTACCGGAGCCTCTGGTGCCGGTTGTGGACGGCGCCTGTCTCGAGGCCATGACCCACGGGCTGGCCGCTGACGCCGAGGGAGGAATCGCCGTGCCCGATGGACTCGAGCCACTATTGGCGCGAGCCACGGCCATAGCGGTCGGACCCGGAATGGGCACCGCCGAGGGCGCGGCCATAACCCTCGATTGGCTGCTCGACGAATGGTCGGGCCCGCTGCTCCTCGACGCTGACGCCATCAATCTCCTGGCCGGCAAGCCCGAGCGGCTCGCCCACAGGTCAGAGCCTGGGGTCCTCACGCCCCACCCGGGCGAGCTGGCACGACTATTGGGCCGTTTGAATGCTGAGGTTGTGGCCGACCGCGTCGGCGCGGCCAGAGAGGCGGCCCAACGATCCGGCTGCGTGGTGGTGGCCAAGGGGTACCGGTCGATTATTGCGGCTCCAGATGGCGAGACGTGGATCAACCCCACCGGCGACGCTCACCTGGCCTCGGGTGGTTCCGGTGACGTGCTGACCGGCACGGTGGCAGGGCTCATGGCCCAGGGACTGGAGCCGGTCCGGGCCGCCATCGTCGGTGTTTGGCTCCACGGACGGGCTGGCGAACTCGGCGGCGACGTCTACCCGGCTGCGACCCCGGCCACGGTCCAATCAGAACTCGTGGCAGCGGCCTGGCAAGAGCTCGTCGATCCGTGACCATGGGCGAGACTCGGCGCAGCAATTCGCCCGAGACCACCGTAGACGTCGGGAGGAGCCTGGCCGCAGCCCTTGCAGCCGGCGACGTCATCCTTTTGGAGGGCGATCTCGCCGCCGGCAAGACCACTCTGACGCGCGGTCTCGTCGAAGGGCTCGGTGGTGACGGTAAAGACGTCTCCTCGCCCACATTCGTGCTGATCCAGAGCTATCCCTGCGCGTTGGACGCGATCCGCTGTCTTCACCACGTTGACCTCTACCGAGTGGGTGACACCGTCGCCGACCTGCGCGAACTGGGTCTGGACGATATCCTGTCCGACCCCGAGGCCGTGGTGGCCGTGGAGTGGCCGAAGAACACACTCGCCAACTGGATTCCGCCAGACGCCCGCATGTGGCGTGTCAGGCTCACGCTCACCGATACATCCGCGCGCGACATCGAGATTCTCCGACCCGAGAAACCCATCGAGTGAACGGGATTCTGAATGTTGAATTCTCAACTCTGAATTCCCGTCCACCCCGATAAACCCGGGGCGTAGTCCGAACTCCCGAACCCGCATTCAATTCAAAATTCAAAACTCAAAATCAAAAAATGAGATTTCAATCACGCTGCCGTCATGCCACCATCGATGGGCAGGATCGCGCCGGTCATCCACGACGCCGCGTCCGACAAGAGGTACATGATCAACGACGCCACGTCGGCGGGCTGGCCGATGCGTTGCATCGGGTGGATCCGAGCCATCTGCTGGACCTGCGCGGAGTCCATCCCTCGGCCGCCGTGGATCGGCGTGTCCACGACCGCCGGCATGACCGCGTTGACCCGCACCACCGGCGCCCATTCCAGCGCCAGCGATTTGGTGAGCTGATTCAGCGCCGCCTTCGAAGCGTTGTAAGCGGCCATCCCGGGGATCGCTCGCACCGCCAGCGACGACGACACGCTGACCACCGATGGTGAACGCCCCTCCTTGAGCATCGGACCGAGATGCCTGCATGTCAGGTAGGGTCCACGGGTATTGATGGCAAAAACCCGTTCCCACATCTGAAGATCGGTGTCGTCGAGGGTGGCCATGGGCGCGACTCCGGCGTTGTTGACGAGCCCGTCGAGGCCACCCCAGCGCGCCTTGACCGCTTCGGCGAGCCGCGAGACATCGTCCTCTGAGGACACATCGCACGCCATGGACCAGGTCGTACCACCGATGGAGGCCACAGCTTGGTCGAGCACGTCGCTCCGCCGGCCGACCACGCCCACCTCGGCGCCGGCCGCAGCCAGCATCCGCGCTGTCTCGAAACCGATACCGCTGCCGCCACCGGTCACCACAAATTTCTTGTCTCGCATGTCCATGGTCGTTTGGCCTCCCAATATTGTCTTCACGCACCAGATATCATTGTCCCAATGTCGGACGCCAGCGGCCAACCATCGGAGTTGGCGGTCTACCGCCGCCTCGTACAACGAATGTTGGATGGGGGCATTCCGCGGGGCCTGGACTACGACGCATGCCGCGCGGTGCTCCGATCGGGATCCCTGGACGAGGAAGGATTTCTCGCCCTATCCGTACTGTTGGAAGGGGCCCTTGCCGACCCCATGCTCGATGTTGCCGAGACCCAGATCGTGGTTCCCCTTCTCAAACGGCTCGCTCGTGGAACTGTAAAGGTGGAGGATCTGTTGTGACCGCCGGTTGGTTTTTATTGACTCTGCTGGCGCCGCCCGCGGCGGCGGTGGCCGCCGGTGTCATCTTCAGGGGCAGGCTCGACCGGCCGATCGCCGCCATCGTCCTCAACGCTCTTGCGCCCGGCGCCGGGTTGGCCGCCATGGGAAGGCCAACCCTCGAGGTCGTCCTCGGCGTACTCTTCGCCCAGGCCAGCCTGTTGGTGGCTGGAGGGGTCTCGAGCGCCGCGATGCTGATCCCCATCGCAATCATCGCCGGTGTTTGGGCTTCGTTCTACACCCCCTTGAACCCCATCGTCCTGGCCAGCTCAGGCCCACTCGCGGAGGTGGTGCGCAATGACACCGGACCGAAGTCCTCCACCCAACCGTCGGTTGGGTCGATCCCGTACCTCGGACTCGCCCGATCGGATTCCAACGGTTCGGAAGGCGAAGCAGGCTACTCCATCGCCATTCCCTGCACCGAGTGCGGAGCCGCGGTGGACGTGCCGGTGCTTTCCCACATGGCCCGCTGCAGCTTCTGCGACTCCAAACACCTGGTGGTGGGCCACGACGACACCCTGTACGTGACTCTGCCGGAGAAGGTGTCCAACGAGGCTGATCTATTGGAGGTTGTCCTCGACCACTATCGTTATCTCCACTACCTCGAGCTCTACCGGCGCGCCGTGGCCCCTCTGGAAGCCGGCGCCACCGAAGCCGCACCCAACGGAAGCCTCGTCAGCCGCCCGGAGGGTGAGGCGGCTGTGGCGGCGGCCGAGGCGTTGGCCAGCCGCAAAGCTGACGCGTACCGGAACAAACTCGCAAGATCCCTTCAGATTCGTGCCCGGCAGCGCTTCCTCGCTCCCTACCGCCACGGCGTGGGGACCCTTTTCCAGGTTGCCTTCGGTCGTGACAAGCGAAGTCAAGACAAGGACCTTCGGTTTGCCATTCGAACCATCGAGGCGGCCACCCAGGCCACCACCGGCATCGATCTTCCGAAAATGGGCAAGTTGAGTTATTTGCGTGCGCTGGAACCCGCGGCCCACTGCCCGGAGTCGGTCAAGACCCTACCGCTCGACCTCGGGGAAGACGACCTCCTCCACGCCTTTGGCGACCTCGACCGCAAGCAGCTGGTGCGCGACCTGGATGTGATCCGACTTGGAGGCAGTTTCACCCACGAAATTTCCGCCGTGATCTGGCGCCCGTGGTGGATCGTTGACACAACAGGTCAGGGCATCCACGAGAGTCTGCTGATCGACTGCGCGGCGGCCTCGGTTGCCGGCCGCTCGCCTTCCATTGATGACACGGCCCTGGAAGATCTTCCCACCGAGGCTCGGAGTCCTGGATCGGGCCTGCGTTTTGTCCCCATGGAGTGCCCAACCTGCGGCCACGAGTACCCGTTCGACCCGGACGCCGTCCTACACTTCTGCACCAACTGCCACCGGGTCTGCCGGGTCGAAGGTCACACGAAGCAGCACATCGACTACCTCCATCTCTCTCCACCGAGCGACGACCGACACGATCTGATCCCTTTCTGGTGTTTCCCGCTCCGGTTGCGGAGCGCCGACGGCCGGTTGGCCACCGATCTGATGCACTTCAAGGATGGAATCGACGACACCCTCGATCAGATTGGCGAAGGCGCCCCGGAGCACAAGCACCTGATCCTCGCGCCGGCCTTCCGCTGCATCAACTCACGTCTGATGGCAACGGCGTTCGAACGCATTTTTCACCACGCCATCCGCAACCCGCCACAACTCAAAGAGGGTCGATTTTCATTGACTGAAGCGCCCCGTCCTTGGTCGGTGGCCCTGGATGAAGAAGAGGCCCGGATGCTCCTGCCCCTCTATCTCGCTCACGCACTGGGGCCGCGCGACATCGCCCGCGTCAAAGTGAATCAGGTGGCCAACTGGGTGTTTGACGCCACCCAGGAAGCTCCCGGAAGTCTGGTGTACATGCCGGTCCCCAGGGCGGTGACCGAGCCATTCCGCGACTACGTGGGCCGGTATCGTTCCCAGGCCGTGAGGCGCGCTCGGGAAGCCCGGACAAAGTAATCCAGAATCGAAAGTCGACAGTCGAACGTCAATAGTCACACGTTGAATGTTGAACGATTGACTCCCGACTACTGACTTTCGACCGGACGTCGGTTATCCTTGGCGGCGATACGACCAAACCAAATGGAGGAGCGGATGGCTGCCGAAATCTTCACCGAGGACTGGGCCCGCGAATGGAACGACACCATCAACGCCAACGACGCCTACAAGCAGGCCGCCAGCAAATGGGAGGGAGCCATCGCCATGGTCATGACTCCCGACGGAGACATGGGCATACCACAGGAACGCATCGTGGTCGCCGATCTCTGGCATGGCGACTGTCGAGGGGCCAAGGCGGCCACGGCCGCGGAGCTCGATGGTGTGCCCTATCAAATCAAGGCCAACCCGAAAAACTGGAAGTCCGTCCTCGCCGGCAAAACCGACCCCATCGTCGGACTCATGGGCGGCAAGCTGAAACTCGCCAAGGGCAGTCTCTTCGCCCTGTTGCCCTATGCCAAGGCCGCGAAGGAACTGGTGAACTCGGCGATTCAGGTGGACACAAGCTTCCCCGACGGGTGGGAGTAGAGCCACCCGAGGTGGCGATGTAGAATTCGAAATTCGAAATTCGAAATTCGAACGGGCGGGCCGGTGCCAGGCACCGACCTTGCGACGACCAGCGGGCGAGGAGAGTCTGCCGCTACGCGGCAAATTCCCGTCCCGTATTGCCATCGAACAGCTTTGAAAAGCGCCGGATTATTGCGCAGAACCGGGATTTAATTCAGAGAATACATAGGTTTATGATATTTTTGCCGCAAAGCGGCATAAATATCTTGACACTCATGCCGCAGCGCGTTATATTCTCCAAAGAAGCAATGCCGCAGAGCGGCAAAAAACGCTTCAGAATCGCAAACCACTGGCCGCGACGCGGCAGGAAGGAACCGGAAAATGATGGCAAAGAAGAAGGCAAAAGTGATTCAGAACGATCTCATGGATTCGGCCCACAAGATTTGGCTCGCCGGACTGGGCGCATTCGCCATGGCCGAGGAAGAGGGCGGCAAGCTCTTCAAGGGTCTGGTCGAAAAGGGCGAAGGAGTGGAGACACAGGGCATCAAGGAGGTCAAGAAGGCCAAGACCACCGCCCAGGGCACCGTGGCCGGCATGAAGACCGTGGCGGAGAGCTATTGGGACACCCTGGAACGCACCATGGACGACCAGGTGACTGCGGTGATCCACCGCATGGGCATCCCCACCAAGGGCGAGATCGAAGAACTCACCACCAAGGTCGAGCAGTTGACCGTGAGCGTCGACAAACTGCGCACGAATCAGGCCACCAAACCGAAATCGACCCCTGCCAAGAAGGCCACGACTGCGAAGAAGCCTGCTGCCGCAGCCAAGAAGACCACGACCGCGAAGAAGCCTGCTGCCGCAGCCAAGAAGACCACGACCGCCACAAAGACGGCAACCGCCAAGAAGTAACGAACCAACACCCTGACCATCCTCTCTTATTCGGGCGCCGCCACGCGGCGCCCTTTTTTGTCTCGACCACCCACTCTGGCTATGGGGCTATGAGATCCCCCACCATCCCGGAACAAGGAACAAGGAACAAGGAACAAGGAACAAGGAACAAAGTACAAGGAACGAGGGCCCCGCCCGCCCGGAGTGAGGGAGCGCGTCGGGCGGGCGTGCCACTTCTGACAATTTCGGGATTCTCCGCGCCGCGGACAGTGTGGGTCAATGGTCCGGAAAGTGTCCGGGGTGGCTCCCTCGGGGAGCACGTGGGGAGAAATATGCGTCTCTCGGAGGTGCCTGGCATCCCGATTCGCCAAGGTCGACAAACCGATTCGTACCGTTTGAGCGAATCGGCGTGCCTGGCATCCTCACGGGGAGAGCGGTCGGAGAATCGGCGCTTCGAAATTCGGTAGATTGAACCCAATGAGAGGAGCATTACATCTGCGGCGGTGCCTGGCAGCGACTCGAACCTTGTCCTCACGATCAATGGGAGTTACGCTCGATCAAGATCTGGAGGCCAACCGTGGACGGCACCATCGCGATCGTCGAGGACGAGCAGAACATCCGGGACAACGTGGCCTTCGCCCTCAAACGCGAAGGCTACCAGGTGGCGACCTACGCCGACGGCCAGACCGCCTGGGACGCCTTCCAGCATGCAACTCCCGGACCTGGTGGTGCTGGACATCATCATGCCGCGCATGGACGGGCTCGAACTGTGTCGTCGCATCCGCTCCACGTCGGAGACGACTCCGATCATCTTCCTGACATCCCGCGACGAGGAGTTCGACCGCGTGCTCGGGCTCGAGCTCGGCGCCGACGACTACCTTTGCAAACCCTTTTCCATGCGCGAGCTGATTGCCCGCAGTCAAGGTCCTGTTCCGCAGGCTCGCTCTCATGCGGGATCCCGGCTCCGATGCCGGAGGACCTCCTCGAGGCGGGATCGCTGGAACTCGATCTCCTCCGCTACACCGCTCGCTGGAACGACATCGTGATTCCTTTGACGGTCACCGAGTTCATGATTCTGCGAGCCCTGGCCCGTCATCCCGGCTTTGTCAAGACAAGGCAGCAGCTCATGGAAGAGGGCTATCCCCACGACACCTATGTGTCGGACCGCACCATCGACTCCCACATCAAACGGATTCGAAAAAAATTCGCGGCGGTGGACACCACTTTTGATCGAATCGACACCGTCTATGGCCTCGGCTATCGATATGCCGAACGGGATCCATCGTGAACCGGACACACGAGCGGTGTGGTGCGGTGCAGCCGCCGGGCGGCGAGCCCCACTGCGGCCGATGATGGACGGATTGACACACACCCTCTCCCGGCTCCCGGTTCGCCTGCTGGCATTCAATGTCCTTCTGGTCTTTCTGCCGGCCGCGGGCATCCTCTTTCTGGGAACCTACGAGGATCACCTGCTCGAGGCTCAGGAGCGCACCATGGCACAGGAGGGGCGGCTGCTGGCCGCCGCCATCGAAGCCTCCGGCGACGTGGATGCCGACCACGCTCGACGCATCCTGGTCCAACTGGGCCAGCGCCATCTGGCACGGCTCAGGGTGGTGGATCGGGCAGGAGAGGTCCTTGCGGACTCTGCGACCCTCGGCCCGCGTCGGGAATCCGATCCGGACCGATCCACCGGCACCATCTCCGCCACCGGTCCCCAGGAGAGCGTGCTCTACCGGATCGGCTCGCTGCCCGTTCGGATCGACTCGGAAGCTGCTCGGTGGTGACGTGACCGACGACCCGAAGATCGACGGCGTCCAGGGCGCCCTGCGGGGCCCGGAGGTCAAGGCGGCGCTCGACGGTCGGTACGGCGCGGCCACCCGGGTCCTTCCCGGCCCGCCGAGGACCGTCATGCTGTACATCGCGATCCCAATCCGTATCGAGGGAGCGGTGGATGGGGCGGCGGTGGTGTCCCAATCCACGAACCGCATCATGAACGCCCTCTACGCGGTTCGGCTGGACGTCTTCAGGGTCTTTCTCTTGAGTCTCGCAGCGGCGGTCGCCCTCACGTTGGTTGTGGCCACGACCATCGCCCGCCCCATCGCACGGCTTCGCCATCGCGCCGAAGAGATCCTGGATCGCCGAGGCCGCCTCACCGGCGGGTTCGAACCGAGCAACCGGACCGACGAGATCGGGGACCTCGAACGCGCGCTGGCCGAGCTCACCCACCGGCTCGAAGAACATCTGGTCCAGACCGAGTCTTTTGCGGCCGACGTGTCCCACGAGTTCAAAAACCCGTTGGCCTCCATTCGCACCGCTGCCGACATGGCCCTCGAAGTGGATGAGGAAGAACAGCGTCGACGGTTCCTGGGGATGATCCAGCGCGACGTGGCCCGCATGGAGCGACTGCTCACCGAGGCGCGCGAGGTCTCCACCATCGACGCTCATCTCGACGACGAGGCCAGGGAGCCAGTGACCTGTTGGAGATCCTCTCCGGTCTGGTGGAGAGCTTCCGGATCCGAACCGAAGGAACCGGACCGATCCTTCGACTCGAGGCCGGTGAAACCCAGGCCGTGGTGTCGGGTTCGGCGGACCGATTGACCCAGGTCTTCGAGAATCTGCTGGCCAATGCCGTCTCGTTCTCACCTCCGGGAGGAGAGATCAACGTTCATGTCCAGAACATCGGAGATGGGGTTGAGATCGTCGTCTCCGATGACGGCCCGGGCATCCCCGAAGCGCACCGAAGTCGAATCTTCTCTCGGTTCTTCTCCTATCGGCCCGAGAACGACGACGACGGCCACACCGGCTTGGGTCTCGCCATCGTCAAGGCCATCGTCGACGGCTACGGCGGCCGAATTCAACTCAACAACCGCGCCGAGGGCGGTGTCGAGTGTGTGGTCAACCTCCCCCACCCTCCCGGGTGAGAAGGGGAGGAAGGGGGGTGGCAAGAGGACACGTCAGAGTCGTCAATGCGGATCGGTATCGGATGCGACCCACCGCAGGAGGTCCTTTCGCGCGCTCGAACACCAGGCGCGGAAATCGGACGGCAGCCGAATAATCAACACGAACACATTGTTAGCGACTGTTTCTCAATTTTGACACGAGAACACTCCCTTGCCCCCACTCGAGATCGGGGTATACTCCAGCACGTGAATTTCCGAGCTCGCCGGCGACGGCGAGCAGGTTCGAATCGCAATCCAGGAGGAGGAGAGTTCAAGATGATTGTTGGAGTCGTCAAGGAGTCGTTTCCGGGCGAACGCCGGGTGGCCCTGGTCCCCAGCGTACTCCCACAGCTCCTGCGGGCTGGACCCGAGGTGCTCATCGAATCGGGTGCAGGGGTCGCCGCGGGATTTCTAAATGAGGACTACACCGCGAAGGGCGCGAAAATCGCCGGCGGCCGCGCCGAGGTCTTCGACAAGGCCGACGTGGTTGTCATGGTCCGCCCTCCGGGCGCTAACCCTGACGCCGGCCAGGCCGATCTCGACGCCATGCGCACCGGTCAGGTTGTGATCGGAATGTGCGATCCCCTCACCGCGTACGACGCCAACCGGGCGGCGGCGGAGAAGGGCATCACTCTGTTTTCCATGGAGATGATGCCGCGAATCACCCGGGCGCAGAGCATGGACGTGTTGTCATCCATGGCCACGATCGCCGGTTACAAGGCGGTGGTTCTCGCGGCGGACAACCTGCCGCAGATGTTCCCGATGATGATGACCGCCGCGGGCACGATCTCGCCGGCCAAGGTCTTCATCGTCGGTGCCGGTGTGGCCGGCCTTCAGGCCATCGCCACGGCGAAGAAGCTCGGTGGCGTGGTCCATGCCTACGACGTCCGCCCCGCCGTCAAGGAACAGGTGGAGAGCCTGGGCGGGAAGTTCGTCGAGATGGAACTCGAGACCGGCGAGTCCGAGGACGCCGGCGGCTACGCCAAAGCCCTCGGTGAGGACTTCTACCGCAAGACAGCGGGAGATGATGCTCGAGGTTGTCGCCGCCAGCGACGTGGTGATCACCACCGCCGCGGTGCCGGGCAAGAAAGCCCCCATCCTGATCACCGAGGAAATGGTGAACGGGATGCACACCGGTTCCGTCATCGTTGACCTGGCCGCCGAGCGCGGCGGCAACTGCGAGCTCACCAAACCGGGCGAGGTCGTCAATCACAATGGTGTGATCATCCTCGGTCCGCTCAACATTCCCACCTCGATCCCCTTCCACGCGAGTCAGATGTACGCCAAGAACATCGTGACCTTCCTGACCCATCTTCTCGATGAAGGTGAGCTGAAGATGGACCTCGAGGACGAGATCACGGTGGGCACCCTGATCACCAAGGACGGCAAGGTGGTGAACACCATGGTTCTCGAGGCCATGGGCACGCCAACCGAAGGGGGGACATCGTCATGACCGATCTTGTCACGCTGCTCACAGTCTTCGTGCTGGCCATCTTCGTCGGCTTCGAGATCATCACCAAGGTGCCGCCGACTCTTCATACCCCTCTGATGTCGGGGTCCAATGCCATCTCGGGCATCACCATCGTCGGCGCCTTGATTCTGGCCGGGGTTCTGAAGACCGACCCGCAATACAACGAATTGGCAACTCTGATGGCCTTTGTGGCCGTCATCTTCGCCTCCATCAACGTGGTCGGGGGGTTTCTCGTGACCCACCGCATGTTGAAGATGTTCCAGAAGAAGTAGGGGCGGAGGCACACAATGATCAACCAGAACATCGTCAATATCGCCTACCTCATTGCAGCCATCCTGTTCATCTTGGACCTCAAGATGCTCGCCCACCCCCGGACCGCGGTCCGAGGCAACTTCCTCGGGTTCTTGGGCATGGTGCTGGCCATCGTCGCCACCCTTGTCAGCGGACGGTTCGATTGGACCTACATCATCCTCGGCATCGGCATCGGGTCTCTGATCGGCGGAGTTGCCGCCCTGAGGGTCAAGATGACCTCCATGCCCGAGATGGTCGGGCTGTTCAACGGCTTCGGTGGTGGAGCCTCGGTCCTGGTGGCGGGCTCCGCGCTCATCGCGACCTTCTCCGCAGTCAACGGCGGCGACGTGGCCGGTGGCGACATGCAGACCAAGGTCGCCACCGTACTCTCCGGCATCATCGGCTCGGTGACGTTCTTTGGGTCCTATGTGGCCTTCGGCAAGCTGGCCGAATTCCTGTGCGTGAAGTGGAAGCTGTACCCGTGGCAGAAGATCGTCAAGTACGGATTTTCGCTCGCCGTGGCCGCCGGCACCATCGCCTACGGCATCTCCCAGGGCATCAACGTGCTCACCGTCTCGTTCATGGCATCGGGTCTGGTGATTGCCGGTCTGTTGCTGCTCAAGAAGGACCGCTTCCCGGGCATGGACGCCCTCAAACTGGTGGTCACCGTCGCATCGGTCATCCTCGGCGTCATGGTTGTCATGAACCCTTCAAACAGCATGCTCTACTGGGTGTCTGGTGGGCGTCGCGGGCGTCCTCGGAGTGGTCCTCACCATGTCCATCGGCGGCGCGGACATGCCGGTGGTCATTGCGCTGTTGAACTCCTACTCGGGTTTGGCGGCATGCGCCACCGGCTTCGTCATCAACAACACCGTGTTGATCATCGCCGGTTCCCTGGTGGGAGCTTCCGGGCTCATCCTCACCAAGATCATGTGCAAGGCCATGAACCGATCGCTGGCCAACGTGCTCTTCGGCACCATGGGACCCACCGCCGACACCCCGGACGCCGACGAGGTCTACACGACCGTCAAAGCCACCTCGGCGGAAGAAATCGCCATGATCCTGGAGACCGCCGAACGGGTGGTCATCGTCCCCGGTTACGGCATGGCGGTGGCCCAGGCGCAGCATGCCGTGCGCGACTTCGCGAACCTGCTCGAAGGTCTCGGGGCGAAGGTGGAGTACGCCATCCACCCCGTGGCCGGTCGCATGCCGGGCCACATGAATGTGCTCTTGGCCGAGGCCGACGTGCCCTACGAAGAGCTCATTGAAATGGATGACATCAACCCCACCATGGCACAGGTGGACGTGGCGATCGTTCTTGGCGCCAACGACGTGGTCAACCCGGTGGCCCGCACCGACCCGTCCAGCCCGATCGCCGGGATGCCGATCATCGACGTGGACAAGGCGCGGACAGTGGTGGTGATCAAGCGCAGCCTGAGCCCGGGTTTTGCCGGAATCCCCAACCCCCTGTTCGCCAACGACAACACGCTCATGTTCTTCAACGACGGCAAGAAGGCGATCGTCGAATTGATCGAAGCGATCAAGGACCTCTAGCCTTTTTGCCAACGTCGCGACGACAAACGGGCTCGCGGAATTCCGCGGGCCCGTTTTCTATTTGAGTTGGATTGGAAAAGGCGTCAGGCCAGCCCAATCGCCGACTTGAGGCAAGGATCACCCGGATCGACGTCGCAGTCGAATACAGAAGCGGTCCAGTCATTCTGGCCAAAGGCGATCTCGCCGTCACCGCCACCCACCGGTTCGGCCATCAGCATCAGAATCCCCTTGGTGTTGCCCTGCCCAGGAAACCAGGAGCCCAAAACGTGGTTCACGGACATGGTCTGGCCGGCAGCCATGTTGAAGGTGTTGCTCGCCCCCGCAAGCGACGTATTGTTGGTGTCTTCACGGTAGAAGGTGGCGGTCACGCTCACGCCCCCACTCGAGACGTTCGAGATGTTCACCGACGTCATCCAATCCGTCCCAGCAGCACCGGACACCTTGGCCACGACCGGCAACAGGTGGAACGGCGACACGATCTGCGCCTCCGCTACGCCGCTCAAGCACAGTAGCGCACAGGCAATTACATACACAGCGGCTCGTCTCATGGTCGGCCTCTCGTTATTGAAACTGTGTCCCCATATTCAACGTCAGATACCCCGTCATGTACAACCAACTGAATCGTCCGGGTTAAGATCGACCGATGCTCAGGGTCGCAACCCTTCTGCTGGCAATCGTCGTAGCTTCCGGCGCCCATGGCGAAGACCGGCTCGCAGTTGTGCTCGATCTCTCCGTGGGTTCATGGAACTCTCTCAAGGACGGCACCCCGGCATTCGTAGCTGCCCGAAGCGTGCTGGATTCGTGGGTACTGGAGCTCCCGCCGGACCTCCCCGTCGAGCTGCGCACAATCGGCGGTGCGAATTTCTTCTACGATCTGTCCAGCTGCCGGGACAGCCGCACCGAAATCCCGCTGGGACCGGTCGTGGACGACGCCTGGCACCACGCCCTTCTCAGGGTCCGCCCCACCGGATTGAGGCCGTTACTGTTCGGGGTGGGGGCGGCGGCGGGTGACCTGGGCACCGGAGATGACCTTCGACGGATCATCGTTCTGACCTCCGGCGAGGACGACTGCAACGGCAATCCTGACGCCGTCGTCGAGGCAGTCTCCGGCGGTGTCGAACTGAGGATCATCGGTCTGGCACTCTCCAGTGACGCCGCCGAACGCTTTGGCGCTGTGGCGCCGACCCGCAACGCCACCTCTGCGGAGTCGCTCCTCGAAGCCCTCCGCTGGGCGGTGGAGGACCTGACCGACGAGTCTCCGGCCGACGGCGAAATTCGGATCACGACGTCGAGCTTCGCCGGCCTCATAGCTGCCCGCCTGGTTCACACGATCACCCAGCAGGAGATCGAGACCGAATTGGTCGGCGATGTGGTGTCGGCAACCCTCCCCCCGGGCACCTACGCCTTGCAGGCAGAGGGCACATTCTGCGGAATGGTCGAGGTGCGCGGGTTGCGGATACAGGCCGGCCGGAAGAAGGATATCCACCTGACGCTCGAGCCCCAAACCGTGGTTTCACTCGAGGTGGCACCGGAGTGGCCCACGGCGGGGGCGGAGATCTTCCTCGCTGCGACCGGCGCGCCACCGGCGTCCGGCTGGATTTCCGTGGCCACTGCCGGCCAGCCCGACGGACATTGGCAGTATCGGGAGGCCTTTGAACCTGGTGAGACCGGAGCCTGGATCAAACTGCCCGAGGAGCAGGGAGTCATGGAGATCCGTTTCAACGAGACCCTCGAGGAGAACCTGAGCCGCGTCATCGCTCGCACCGAAGTGGAGACCCTCGCCGCAAGTGCAGCGCTGACCGCCCCTACCGAGATCGGCACCCTTGAGGAGATCCCGGTCTCCTGGACCGGGCCCGACAACCCCGGGGACAATCTGACGATCAGTCGCATCGGTTCGGGTCCCACACGGTTCGCGGCGTGCGTGTCCACCAACCACGGCAGTCCGGTGACCCTCGTCGCCCCGGCCGACGAGGGCGAATGGGAAATCCGTTACCTCACCGGCCAGTCCGGCCGCGATTCTGGCCCGCGCCCCGATCGTCGTTTCCGACGTCCGGATCGTTCTCTCCTCTCCCGAATCGGTTTGGGTGGGCCGTCCGTTTGAGGTGGATTGGGAGGGACCTGCGGCCGAGGCGGACTACATCTCGCTTGCCGCAGCCGGGGCTGATTCCGGGGTCTACCTCAATCTCCACCTGGCCGAGCAGGGCAGCCCTGCACAGCTCGTCGCTCCGCAGGAAGCGGGGGACTACGAAATCCGCTACGTGAGAGGGACCGACAACCACGTTTTGCGCCGTGCCGTCTTTGATCGTCGATTCTCCACCGGTCTCGCTGTCAGCGCCGTCCCGCGTCAAGGCCGGAACCAGGTTCGATGTGCAGTGGACCGGCCCCGACCGGTCGGACGACTTCATCACCATCGCGCCCAGAGACAGCCGGCCCGGCCGCAAGCTCGACTGGTCCTACACAACCACTGGAAACCCGCTTTCGCTGGCCGCACCCTTCAAGCCGGGGACATTCGAGGTGAGATACGTACGTTCGAACCCACTCCAGATCCTGGCCTCGACCCTCGTCACGGTGGACCCTTGACCCCCGGGCCCAGGATCGACTTTCCCGAGTCCGCGGACTCGGCGTCGAGCGAGCTTCGCCTCCGGCGCCCCGGTCTCGAACTCGTCGGCACCTCGTTGTCGGCCCTCGCCACAGCCTTCGTCGTCGCGGCCCATGGAGCGGCGGTGGACATGGGGCGCTGTTCGGCTTTGCTCGCAGCCCAGGAGATCCGTGCTTCTGACCCACTGCCACTCAGATCACGTGGCGGGTCTGGTGGCGTGGCTGTCCGCCCACACTCGCCACTACCAGGGAGCGCCCACGAGAGTTTTCATTCCGGCCGAACGGCGAGATCCGCTGCTCGAGGCCCTTCGGATCTGGCCGGAACTGGAAGGCGTTCGGAGACGGGTGGACCTTGACCAGGTCCTGATACCGGTGCGGTCGGGAGATCGCGTGGACCTTGCCGGTGACGGGTGGGCGCGAGCGTTTGAGGTCCACCATTCGGTACCCTCCGTGGGTTGGGCGATCGGGGCGAATCGATCGCCCCGGCCCGACTTCGTGTTCGCCGGCGACGGCACCGTCCTGCCATTCCAGGCGGACCCCTCGTTGCTGGACGCCCGACTGGCCGTGGTGGACTGCAGCTTTGTCGCCGATGGGACCCGGGTGGCGGCCCGACTCGGCGGCCACGCACACATCCAGGACTGGCTCCAGATCCACCCGGACCTGCCGTGCGACATCCTGGTATTGGCGCACCTGCCGGCGGACGCTCGTGCCGACCAGATACGGTCGATGCTCGACGACATCGATGGCCGCGGCCCGCTGATCGTCCCATGGCTCGAGGCGCCCGATCCATGAGTGATCTCAACCTATGGCCGTTGTCTGCGTAAATATCGACAACCGCGGCCCGGACGTCTATTCGAGGGAATGGTGGTCTGTGCGCAGCGGTTTCCCGCGTGACGGACAAGGAGCGAAGATGAAAATCCACTGGCTGTTGATCGCCGTGCTCGTGTTGCTCTCCTTGGCGATGGTCGTCACCGCCGACGACGACGAGGGAGAGCGCGGCCTGGCCCTGATCGCAGAGACCGAGGCGTTGGGCCGAGGCAGTGAGGGCACCGTGGTCGGGGTTGTGGCGGCTGTCGCGCCGGAGGACCGTGATCGGGTCGGCGAGAGAGTCCGCGTGGTGCTCACGCTCGTCGATGACGGGGACATCGTTGACCGTCATGCAGCGGTCGTCCTCCTCGAGGGGGATGGATCGGTCATGCTGTACCGGGAGTGGCCGGTTGGTTCGTACGAACTCCGAGTCACATTGGCGGCGCTGGACGGCGACGTTTCGGGAGTGTGGATCGGCGACATCGAGATTCCCGAGACAACCGAGGCTTTTGTCGCTCCCGAAGGAGCCGCACCTGACGCGGTGGCCTTGGCGATCTCGCCACCCGACCGCGGCGGGGTCCGTTTCATGCCACCGCCCAACATCGGGGGGATCGGCGCCCTCCAGCTGGAGGTGGAGGCACCGGAGAACACTCGCAGTGTCGAGTTCTTTCACGAGGACAAGACCCTGGGCCGGCGCAACAGGCCGCCATGGACGGTATCTGTGCCGCTGGGCGACATCATTCGTCGCACAAACATCCGCGCGGTGGCGCTGGATGCTCAGGGGAATTTCCTCGGAGAAGACGCGGTGGTGCTCAACAGCCCCACCGGACAGATCGGGATTCAACTGTTGCTGGCGCCGGAGGAGACGATTCAGAACGGCAAACGCAAGATCACCGTCTCGGTTACGGGCGCCGAGGACATCGAGCAGGTCACCCTGAGCGTCGATGCCGATATGGTGGCCCGCTGGGTCGAGTGCCCTTGCGTTGCGGAGGTGGACGTGGCCAAGCTCGCCCAGGCCACGATTCTCTCCGCCGACGTGACGGATCACGAGGGCAAACGAGGCGACATGGTGATGACTCTCGAAGGCGGAACCGGCTTTGTGGGAACGGTCAGAGTGGAGCTCGTGGAGCTGCCCATCGTGGTGCTCGACACGAACGACGTCCCGGTCACCGGGCTGACCATCGACAATTTCACGGTCTTCGAGGACGGACAGGAGGTTCGAGCCGAGGGATTCGGCACCACCGCCGACCTGCCGCTGTCGCTGGCTCTGGCCGTGGACACCTCGGGCTCCATGGTGGAGGTCTTTCCCGACGTCAAACGGGCGGTCCGCGGCTTCACCGAGGCGCTGCTCGAAGACGAGGACGAGATCGTCCTGATCCGCTTCGCGTGGGACGCCGAGGTCGAGGTGAGCTGGACCGATGAGATTCGCAAGGTCAAGGGCCGCATGGAACGTTTCACGCCCGACGGCGGGACCTCCCTGCACGACGCGGTGGTTCGCTCGTTGGAGCAGTTCAGGGGGCGGCGTGGTCGCCAGGCCGTGGTCCTGCTGACCGACGGCGAGGACACCACATCACGAACAGACTGGAAGGTGGCGGAACGCTTTGCCCACACCATGCGAGTGCCGATTTTTCCCATTGGACTCGGTCTCGGAAAGCTCGACTTCTCAGCCCGTGGTGTGCTCAAGGAACTCGCCGCAGAAACCGGTGGCGAGGCATTCTTCGTCAAAGACGTGGAAAACCTTCCGGCTGTCTACGATCGCATTGCCGAACTGCTGCGGTCCCAGTACTTGATCTGGTTCCCCTCCCCCTCCGACAGACCGCCCGAGGAATTCCGCGCCATCGAGGTCGAAGTGGACCAACCGGGTCTGGAGGTGCATACCATCCGAGGGTATTACCCCGGGAAGTGAGCCAAGGGGGCCGGGGGCGGGAGCGGCCCGAGCCCGTTGCTGTGAACAAGTCCCGAGCCCCGAGTCCCGGGTTTTTTGCGTCTCCTCTGAAGAAGGCCAACGCGGAACACGGAACCGCCGCCAGGCGGACTAGAACTCCCAGCCAATCCAGAAGTCGACCTCGGTTCCCCCGAGGTCCTCGCTGAAGTTCCACCTCCGGGTCCAATTCCAATGGAACGGCAATCCGAACAGGTTGACCGAAATACCGAAACCGTAGGAGGCCACCCCATCGGTCAGCCGGCCGCTCTTACCGATGGTGACCGGCTCACCGGTGATGGGATCCAGAACTTCCTTTTCACCCATGAAAGTGCAGCCCGGCTGGCCGTACCAGTTGTAGTCCTGGTCGTCGCCCGCAAAACACGAGTAGCCCACGTCCATGAACAGCCGGCCCCTGATCCTGCCGATGCTCATGAAGGCCAGATCCATGCGATCGATCAATGGAAACCGCCATTCCAGATTCATGAAGGCGGCGTGGTTTCCCGGAATCGAGCGCACCGGGAAGCCGCGCAGGGTGTCGTTTCCGCCAAAGGCGAAGATGGTCGGAGTGTTGCCTTCGGCATAGCCACCCCAGAATCGGAACGCGATTTCGTTGCGCCTGGACAGCGCGAAGTACTTGCGGTAGTCGGCCACGATCTGCTGGGTGAGGGCGCCTCCGTCATCCATATCGTGGGCATAGCTCAGTCTGACGTCGAAGCGAGAGCCTTGATGGGGCCCGTAGGATGCCCACAGGGTCGTGTCTCCCACGATGGCGCCGCTGATGACCGGCGCCTGTTGGTCGTAGGATTGGAACGAGATCTGGCCCCCGGGTCCGGCCACCGGCAGCTGGGCCGATCGGGAAAAATAACCCAGGTTCCCCTCGACCCGATAGTAGCGGGACAGGGGGTAGATCACATCGAAAGTCGCTCCGGAAGTACGGTAGGTCTCCTGGCGATCGGTGAATTGGTCGCGGATCGGATCGTAACCGACTGCGTAGAAGCTCCGATTGTCGTAGACGGTCGCACCCCACGCCATCCGCTTGTCCCGGTTGACGTACCCGGCCTGGAAATTGGAAAACAGGTCGATGGTGCTGAAGTAGATAAATAAATTGCGGTCGCCGTACTGGTCGGTCAGCGAGATATAGGTGTTGGACAAAAAGTTGCCGTAGGCATCAAAGCCGAGGTTTGCGGTGGCGTTGTCGATAAAGAGCTTGCGCTTGGTGACCTTCTTGGCATCCTCGGGATCCACCGTGATGCTCACCGCCGGCAGAAAGGCCTCGGCCTGAAACTCCTCTAGGGGGTCGCTCTCCACACCGACCTTTTCGCCCTGGCTGGCGTCGGCTGAGAAGAGGTTCCAGGTGCCCCGGTGATAGGCCTGAAATCCCACCCGCTGACCCTCGAGAGTGTCGGCGGCCACGGGATTGATGGCTGCTCCAAAGACATAGGTGATGCGCTCGAGTTCCCGCGTCTCCACATCCAGCTTGTAGATGTCGAAAATTCCATCCTGGCGATCGGAGGAGAAGAAGAGCTGTTTGCCGTCATCGGAAAATGTGGCGCCCGAGTCGTCGCCCTTACCGAAGGTCAGCTGGGTACGCTCCGAGGGATCCTCGAGCGAAATCCCCACGAGTTTCCCGTACTCGCCGATCTGCGACGTGTAGACCATGTGAGGTTCGTGGGGTCGAAAGACCGGTGATGAATCGGACCACTCGTCATTCGTGAAATTGGTGATGTCGCCGGACTCCAAATCAAGCAGATAGATGTCCCACTGTCCGTTTTGAATAGCCCGGAATGCGATGGTGCGCCCGTCAGGTGAATACGCGGGCTCGATGGGTTGATCGATGGGCAACGGTATGTCGTAGCGTTTGGCGATACCGCCCTTGTGGGTATTCAGCAGCAACAGGGACCGGGAACGCCCCGTGCGGGCAAAGACCGCAACTCGATCACCGTCCGGTGAGAATGCAAGATCCCCGCCGTTCCCCGGAGCGACGGTGAAACCCTGAGCAATCAGATACTCGTACTTGATGGTGTATCCCTTGGTGAGGTTCTTGTACAGCTTCCGGTCCGGGACACCAAAAAGGACCACGTCCACATCGTTCTTGTAGGTGGAAAAAGCGGCAACCAAATCTTGAGACGGGGACAGCGCCGGTGACGACTGATTGCCCCGGCCGGCGGTGCCCTCCACCTGAAACGGTCTGCCGAACTCGCGGGGGGTTCCACGATCGGCGAACGGCTCGTATTTGTTGTTCAGCCACGCCTTCCACCGACCGTCGAACTCCTCGACGTCCATGTTGAAGACCTGGCCGATGGGCTTGGCGATACCGCCGCCCGCCACGCCTCGAAAGGCGAACACGAAGTCGCGGACACCATCCTCCCCCCATTCCTCCTCGACGAACTCGAAGACCTTGTGGCCAAACCGGTAGGCCAGAAATCCATTCGGCAGCTGGGTAATGGGAGGCACCATGTCGGAAAGGACGGCGTCGCGGACATACATCTCGTCCATCGAGTTCTCATCGTCAGCGAAGTACGACGCCATGCCCTCCATGAACCACAGCGGTGGCCGAGCGTAGATGGCACGCCCCCTCCGACCCTGAAACAGGATCTCGTACTGGAAAATATGGGTGAGCTCATGCTGGATCAGCGCCTGCAGCTCGCGATCGGGCAGATCCACCGGCAGCACCATTCGGTTACGGACCGGGGTCGCAAAGGCGCCCACACCCTCGGGCACGAACCCCGGCATGAGGTTTGTCTGCTCGAACTCGCCGTGGGTCGCGTAGATCATCATCGGGACCGGCTTGAGGATCTGGAAGTTGAGTTTGCGTGCCAAATCGTCGTAAGCGCTCTCGGCGAACGAAGCGACCTCCTCGAGCCTCGGCTCGTCCCGGTCGTAGAACGAGATGACGAAATGCGGTGTCTCGTAGGTCTGCCACTTGAACTCGTCGTAGCGCACCTTGTTCTTGCCACCGATCCACCGGTACTGAGCGGCTGCCGGCGTCGCCACCAGCAGAACCAGAATGAGCAGGCGCCCCCAAATCTTCATTGTCACCTCCGGCCAAGATCCGCGGATGGTCCGTTGTTCATCGGTCCGGCCTGACATCGCCCCGTCATCGGGTAACCGGCCTCAGAAGTCCAGCACAAACGCTGCCTCACGTCGGTCATGCCCACCATCAATCCGTGAAGAGGATGCGCTTGGTCACGACGCCGCGCGGCACGAAGACACCGAGCAACCGGTTCTCCAGGTTGTACAGATCGGAAAACATATCCTCATGTTGCTCGAGCTTGCGCTCCGAGCGTTCCTTAAAGTCGGTGATCTGCTCGCTCAACACCTGTTCGCCGGTGTCGCCGTCGAAAATCATCATCAAAATGTCGAAGTTGTACCCGGTCTCCTCGACCAAAACCTGCCGAAAGTAGGTTTTGCCGTCGGTGGGCGAAACGTACTCTTCGGTGTTGTAACCCGCGCGATCAAGGACTTTGACGTCGATGGCTGCGGCAACGATGTAGTCCGCGTCGGTGGTCTTACCCAACTCCACCCAGAAATCAATATTTTCGGCCAGCTCCTGAGGGTTTTGCGTCGGAACCGCGACATCCACGGTTGGAATCACATCGAGCCGGGTCCTGCGTCTGAGGATCTTGCGGAGAAAGTCGTCAAACTCGCGGCTTGCCTCCAAATCCATGGAACTGGCTTCCTCGTTCTGGCGAGGTTCGATGAGAACAGGTCCAATGTAGATCTTCTCCGATCCATCGAGGTCGAGCTCCGGCTCGATGAACAGATTGATGCGCAATTCCTTGGTTCCGGCCATTGCCAATGCAGACATCGTCAACAGCAGAGCCACGAGCAACCACGCCCGGCTACGCATCGTCGTCCTCCTCGGCCTCATCGAGTGGGACAATCTTGACGTCATCCACATCACCGGCGTCTTCCGCGGTCTTCTCGTCGGGCCTGAACTGAGTGTCGTAGAACTCGTTGAACCGGGCAGAAGTTCCTTCTCAACACCTTGTCGTTCGGGGCCACGTCGAGTGCGCTCTTGTAGGCAACCATGGCCTCCTCGAACTGACCGGACGCCTCAAGCGCCACCGCGATATTGTTGAGGATTCTCGCCTGGTTGGGCGTCAGCCTGTCGGCCTTTTCGAACCGGTCCAGGGCCTCAAGCCAGTAACCACGTTTGGCGGCCTTGTATCCCCATTTCATCTCGTCGGCGGCCCGGCCCTTCGCCGAATCTCCGGCCCAGACCGGCCCGGCGCCGAACAAAAACCCACAGCCGATGACGGCTGCGATGAGCGACTGGTTTACGAATCGCACGTGACGACCCCCCACCTGATTGAATTCCCGACGTCGTGGCCGGCCATTAGATCCCACCAGGATAATAGCCGGAAATGGTCCGCACCCGCACCTTCTTCCGATCGACCTCGACTTTGATCTTCCGAAGTTCGTCCGCCGGTTTCTTGGAACTGGAGGTGTAGGCCACGAGATACTGGGTGCGAAGCTCGCGGTCGATCTCCGAGTAGATTCGCTCGAGTTCGGTGTCATCGGAAACAAAGAACGCCCGACCGCCGGTGATCTGGGCCAGTTTGTTGAGCTGCCACCGCGCGGACACCTTGCTCACCGGCAGGTCGATGCCGACGGTGTAGATCGTCACACCGGCCCGCTGCGCGTAGCCCACGACGTCTTCGAAGTCGTGCTTCGATGCCGTGTCCTCTCCGTCGGTGAGCACCACCATCGCCTTGCGCCCACGCACGCCCGAGAACTGAAACAGACCCATGATGACCGAGTCATACAAGGCCGTGGCGCGATCGGCGAAGAGTGCCAGCATGGCGTTTTCGAGAGTCTTGAAGTCAGCGGTGAACGGGGCCAACAGCTCTGGCTGGTCTGAAAAGGTCTCGATAAAGGCACGATCCTGGGGTCGCAAAAGATCACGAAGAAAGCCCATCACGACCCGCTGCACCGTGGGCAGCGTCCGCTCCATCGACCCGGAGGTGTCCACAACGATGCCGAGTCGAACCGGGAGGTCCTGGTGGAGCGAGAAGTGCGAGATGATCTGCTTCACATCATCTTCGAAGACCTTGAAATCCTCCATCCGGAGGTTTTCAACCGCTTGACTGTCGCGGTCAAGGACCGTGATCGGAAGCTCCACAGCGGTCACGTCGACAATGGTGCCGAACTCGGGTGCATTGACGAACTGGATGTCCTCGGCCATGGTGCCGTCAGCCATGATCGCCACCGCCCTGAGATACCCGAAATCCGAGCCACCCTCGAGCTCCACCCAGGTCTCGTACGGCGGCTCTTCGATGGTCGCGAGCGGGACGTCATTCCAGAAGAGTTCGAGACGCTCGAGTTCTATTTCGGTTGGGATATTGAGGTCCACCGAGACTCTGAACTTGCCGTCGCGTGCGTCACCTTGCGACAACGGGTTCAACCGCAGGTAGAACCTCTCTCTGCCCACGTTGAGGGAAATCCGGTCGCGGATCAACTCCGTCCCCTCTTGGTCGTACCCGATGGCCATGACGGTGGTCAGCTTGGGCAGAGGGCCGAGGTCGAGATCCACGTCGAATGGCGGTCGGTTCTTGGTCATGACGACCTCGTCGTTCACCACGAACTGAACCCTCTGAATCTCGGGCAGTGTCACCGCCTCGAATCTCCGGACACCGGCGATGGCCTCGCCCTCCGGTCCCACGAGTTTGAGAAGCGGCTGTTCCAACGGTTCGGCTGCGCTTTCGGCCTCCATGGCAGCAGAGGCAGCCGCCATCGCGTCGGTGGCGCTTTGTGGGGGCTCGCCGTTTGCCACGGCGGTGGCCGAGAATTCGTGCTCCGCCACGCTCGCCCGATTGGAGTGGACGTCCTCGATCTTCAGCCGCAGGGTGTAGTCGCCCGGACGGATGAACCGTTCGAAGCGCAGTCCGAGCCCCTCGTCGGTGGCCGGCACCGAGAAAACATAGCGGAAGCGGTCCACCATCTGGGCTTGACGGGAAATCTCCCCGACCACGTCGAGTTGGACGACATCCACATCGCCAACCGGGGTGGAACCAAGGTCCTCTTCCGCGACGTCCACCGAGAACGCCATCTCCACCAGGCCTCCGCGGGAGCCCCAGGACTCATCGGAAACCGAAAACGGGAGAGGCTCGGCCTTCTTGTCGACCAGCGCAGAGAAGTCCATAAACCGATTCGATGCCGACTCTTCCTTGGGGCCTTGAGTCCGGGTCGGTTGGAACTCGGTCATGGCCTGCAGGTAGGACGGGTCGCGCGCCCACATCTCGGCTGTAGCGATAAGATTCATCAATGCGTCGCCGTCGGGGCATCGGTACCGTGGTGTATCGAAACGGCTCGTTCCGAGAGAATAGCCACGCGACTCGGCACTCATCATCGTGACCTGGAGCGCCCGACGCCCATCGTTGCCGTACCACATCCGGTAGTTGCCCATGCCGCCGGTCTGGTAAAACACAGCGACCACGCTTTCGCCCAGGCCTTCGATGTACGGCCAGGCCCAGATCTCCAACGGATTGAAGAACTCCGGGCACCGCGACACCAGTCTGAGGGAAGGTGGTCCGTGGATGAGCAGCACACGGGCCCTGTCCTGGAATGTGTCTCCGAATTCAATCCTCGCGAAGGTGAGCCGGTCCTGATACATGTTCCGAAAGGCGGAACCGAACCCGGTTTGGCGTCCCCAGAGGATCCACAGCCGCTCGGCAAAGGCCTTGCGCTGGGCCTCGGTCTCGAGGGCCACGAAGGCCCTTTTCTGTTCCTTTGTGATCAGCGGATAGACCTCGTCTTCGATCCACATGCGCCAGGGTTCTGGAAGATCCTTGACGGTTCGCTTGGCGTCCTTCTGCCCGTCGTCCGCCAAGACGATATCAGCCGCGAAAGCTCCGGCAACGAAGGTCGCGACCAGACCCAACGAACACAAGGCTCCTCATCGTGGATCCAGCTCGCCGCCAGCGTTTCGTGATTCTGTTCGCCAATCCCAGTCACCCCTGTGGACCCGCCGG
Source organism: uncultured Holophagae bacterium (assembly GCA_963797055.1). GTDB lineage: Bacteria > Acidobacteriota > Thermoanaerobaculia > Thermoanaerobaculales > Sulfomarinibacteraceae > FEB-10. Next base: position 91,342 of record CAWCOD010000006.1, on the reverse strand, counting down.
TTGGCGGTCCCTCATCCCGTGCCCGACGCCACAAATTCAGTCTCGCTTCAGACGGGACAGACGACCGTTGAGAAAGACATCGTCGGGTTCCCGTCCATAAATTTGCAACACCCATGCCGCGAGTTACCTTCCGCGGCTCCACCATAGGATACGGAGTCGAGCCGCTCGGGTTGAGGTTATTCACCAATCTTCTCGCCGAATCGGCGACTCCGGTCCCTCACGTCTGCAGCACACCCACCTTGAACGGTGGGATTTCCGCTGGTGCGCCGCCGCTTCCAGGCTGCGGGAGACGACATGACGGGTCTGACGCGGATCGATGATCTCGTCCACCCACAGCCGTGCCGCTGCGTACCGCGGGTCCATGGCAGCGGTGTAGCGCGCCTGGATCTCGCTCAGGAGCGCCCGCCGCTCCTCGTCAGACACATCTTCTCCCCGATTCTTCAGCTGGATCGCCAACAGGGTCTCCGATGCCTGCTGCCCACCCATAACGGAAATGGCGGCGGATGGCCAAGCGTAGAAGAAACGAGCATCGTAGGCCCGACCGCACATGGCATAATTTCCAGCACCAAAAGAATTACCGGCGAAAATCGTGATTTTCGGGACCACCGAATTGGCCACGACGTTCACCAATTTGGCACCATCCTTGATGATCCCTTCACGCTCCGACTTCGAACCGACCATGAACCCTGTGACGTCCTGGAGGAAGAGCAGCGGCACACCCTTCTGATTCATGAGTTCCACGAACCGGGCGGCCTTGTCGGCGGCGTCGGAGTAGATGACGCCACCGATCTGCATTTCCCGGTCTCCAGCCCCAAGGCCACGCTTGCGGTGCACCACCTGCCGCTGATTGGCCACGATGCCCACCGCCCATCCGTCGATCCGGCCAGTGCCGCAGATGAGCGTACGGCCATAGGTCGCCTTGTACTCGGCGAACTCGGAACCATCGAGGATCCGCCCCAGTACGGCTCTCATGTCGTATGGGCGAGACCTGTCAATGGGGAAGATCCCGAGCAGCTCGTCGGGATCCACGAGCGGAGGTACGGGCTCGATTCGGTCAAAGGGCGCCGTGGGTCGCCGCGCCAGCTCACCGATACGCGCCCGGATATGGTCGATGGCCTCTCGATCGGTGGGGAAACGGTCGTCCACCACTCCCGAGATGTCCACCTGGACCTCGGCCCCACCGAGTGCCTGGTTGTCCATCTTCTCGCCGATTGCCGCCTGCACCAGGTGTGCCCCGGCGAGGAAGATCGTGCCGGTGCCCTCCACGATGAGCGCCTCATCGGACATGATCGGCAGGTAGGCACCACCTGCCACACACGAGCCCATGATGGCCGAAATCTGATAGACCCCCTCGGCGGACATCCGCGCGTTGTTATAGAAGACCCGACCGAAGTGTTCACGATCGGGGAAGATCTCATCCTGCATGGGGAGGAATACCCCGGCCGAATCCACCAGATAGATGATGGGCAGCCGGTTCTCCATGGCGATCTCCTGGGCGCGGAGGATCTTCTTGCAGGTGAGCGGGAACCACGCGCCCGCTTTGACCGTCGCATCGTTGGAGACCACAACGCACTCGCGACCGCTCACCTCGGCCAGCCCGACAACAACGCCAGCCGCAGGCGCGCCACCCCATTCCTGGTAGATCTCCCAAGCGGCGAAGGTGCCCAGTTCGAGGAAGGCGGAGCCAGGGTCGATGAGCGCCTCCACCCGCTCCCGGGCCAGCATCTTTCCCTTCGCGCGTTGGCGTTCGGCGGCCCGTTCTCCGCCCCCCGAGGCGATGGCCTCGCGTTGGGCCTCGAGGATTCGGATTTCGTTGAGCCAGTGGTCTTGGTTGGACTCGAATGTGACGTCGTGTGGCACGTCAATCGCGATGGTCTTCGGCATCCCGGAAGTGTAACACCGACATGCCCCACGAGCCCGGGTGCGCTCTGTTACACTCCACCGCCAGGCAGGATATTGTAATGGCCAAGGTCAAGGCGCGACGCACCCACCGCGAAGAGCTCCCAGGCATCGCATTGCTGAGGGACTCGGTGGCCACCGAGATCACCGCCTATCAGACCCGGCCGGCGATCCTGGACCTCGACATGGAGGTCGATCCAAATCTCCGTCACTTGATGGACCACGATCCGGACGGGTTCTTCACCGCGGTGGAATCCGACGAGACTCTGGGTTTCGCGGCCGCCTTCATCCGTTCTCGCCAATGCTTTCTGTCGGAGCTGTGGGTTCTGCCTCAGCATCAGGGCAAGGGTGCCGGAGAACTTCTGTTGAAGAAGACCCTGCTCTACGGCGACCGTTCGGGGGCTCGCGAGTACCTCGCTCTGGTCCCCTGCGAACCGGTGATTCAGAGTCTTCTGTTGCGGTACAGCTTCAAACCGCTGACTCCCGTCTATCAATTCCATATCGGCCGCGCGGCCGCCCTCCCCCTGGCCGAAGCCCTGGCGGGTCTCTTCTCAGGCCGAAACGCCACCTCGGATCTCTTCGACCGAAGGGGCCAGGCGGACATGGACCGCATCGATCGAGTCACCCGCGGTATCACCCGTGAAGTTGACCACACCTACTGGCTCAAAGAGCGTTCCTACAACGCGGCCTTCGTACGCCAGGGGGACAGGATCGCCGGCTACGGCTACGGATCGTCGGATCAGGTGGGCCCGGTGGCAGGATCCTCCCGCGATGCCGCACTCTGCGCCCTCGGCTGGGCGCTGCAGCTGGCCCTGGCCGACGGCGCACCGAATCCTCTGATTCGGGTGCCCGCTTCCTTTGGTGGAGCCATTCAATCCCTCCAGGAATCCGGCGCCAGGTTGCACTCGACGCTGATGCTGTACGGCATCAACGTCTCAGCCGACCTTTGACCGCTGCGTGCTCGGCGTACCCAGCCTGCCATGACCGACCAGATGGTGCCGGGCTCTCCAAACCGGGTATACCGCGTCGATTATCAAGCCGATCTCAACCCCGAGCAGCTGCGGGTCGTCATGCACCCGGGAGGACCCATGCTGGCGCTTGCCGGCGCCGGCACAGGCAAGACCCGAACCCTCGTCTACCGGGCGTGTCGGCTGATCGAGGACGGCGTGCCTCCGTCGAGAATCATGCTGCTCACCTTCACCAATAAGGCGGCCCGGGAGATGTTGGAACGGGTTGAACGGCTGGTGGAGGGCGGAGAGGAAGAGTGACCGGCGGCACCTTTCATTCCGCAGGCCACCGTATTCTCCGACGCTACGCCACAGTTCTGGGCTACACCCAGCGCTTCTCGATTCTCGACCGAGAGGACGCCACCGACCTCATGGGACAGGCCCTCGCTGATCTCAGCCCCGAATTGCCCAAGCGGCGCTCTCCCCGGCCACGGCTGTTGGTGGATATGTACAGCCTCGTGATCAACACCGGCCGGGAACTCGAGGCCGTGCTACTCGACCGGGCTCCTCAGTATCTGGATCAGGCCGAGGCTATCGCCGCCATTTATCGCCGATACCTGGAGCGGAAGCGGCAGGCCGACGCCATGGATTTCGACGACCTTCTGCTCAATTGGTTGTTGCTGCTGCTGAAACAACCGCAGACCCGTCGCGAGCTTGTCGACCGGTTCGAACACATCCTCGTGGACGAGTACCAGGACACCAACCGGCTCCAGGCCGACATCATCGATGGCATGCTGGGGCCCGCCAAGAACGTGATGGTGGTGGGCGATGACGCCCAGTCCATCTACGGCTTCCGCGGCGCTGAATTCGCCAACATCATCGGATTCCCTGAACGTCATCCGGAGTGTGAGATCTTCCGGCTCGAGACCAACTACCGATCGACGCCGGCCGTCCTCGCCCTGGCGAACGCATCCATCGCCCACAACCAGAACCAGTTTGCAAAGGAGTTGCGCGCCGTGCGTACCGGGGGTGAGATGCCGGCCGTGGTGTCGGTGCCGTCGCCCGAACGGCAGGCGAGCTGGGTCGCCGAGCGGTTGTTGGAACTCCGTGAGGAGAGCGTCGATCTCGAGCACATGGCGGTGCTGTACCGCAACCACTCGCACTCGCTGGATCTCCAGGTGGAGCTGACTCGCCGCAACATACCGTTCCGCGTCCGGTCGGGCCTCAGGTTCTTCGAGCAGCGGCACATCAAAGACTGCCTGGTCCACCTGCGCATCGTGGACAACCCACGGGACGAGGTGGCCTTCGTCCGCGCCGTCAAGCTCCGGACCGGGTTCGGACCGCGGTTGGCGGGACGGCTTTGGGACCGGATTTCGGGCGCCGACTCGCTCAAACGGCTGGCCGAGGTGGACGAGGGTTCGCTGGGGTTGAGGGGCCCGGCCCGCAGCGCCCTGGCCGAGTTCCAGCTGCTGGTGGCGGATCTTCAGGCCGAGCGTTATTCGGAACAGCCCGGAGAGGCCCTGCGGTTGGTGGTGGAACGCTTCTACCGGGATTGGGCTCGGGCCAACCTGGAAAACGCCGGTTCACGGCTCGAGGACCTGGAACAACTCGCTCTGTTTGCCGACGGATACCCCGATCTCAACACCTTCCTGGGCGAGATCACCCTGCTCAACGACCTCTCGGGCGAGGACGCCACCGGCGGCCGCTCGGACGAGGTCCTCACCCTGTCCACCACCCACCAGGCCAAGGGGCTCGAATGGAAGGCGGTCTTCGTCATCTGGCTCTCCGAGGGGAGGTTCCCGTCGGTCCGGGCCGAGGACGAGGAGGAGGAGCGCCGGCTGTTCTATGTGGCCGCCACCAGGGCCAAGGACCTCCTCTACCTGGTCCACCCCGAGATCGCCCGGGACCGGTATCGGGTCGACGTCGTGGTGGATCCGTCCCGCTTCGTGCTCGAGCTGCCCGACGAGGTCTTCGAACGACTGACCGTGACCGAGGTCCACGAACCGGACGGGCTCGACGAGCTGCCCGGCGGCGCCAGATACCAGCTCCCCGCGTTTCTCGAGGACCCGGGCGATGGGGAGGACGAGGAGGACGGTGGGGTGAATTGAGGCCCCCGCCCATCGCGCCCACTCAAAACGCGGCCGCTGGTCGCCGCCCCGATCGCTGCCCTGGTCACCGTCCCTGGTCCCTGTCCCTGAACGCTGTCGCTGCCGCTGGCGCCGGAATCCGGGCACGGGCGTTTGCGTCGATTCACTGATTTCGACGCGCCCATCTCCCCGAGGCGCTCCCCGAGGTTGCCAATCACAATTTCGAATTTCGAATTTCGAATCGCCCCACTCTCCCCTTCGGGACACAGCTATCCGAGACGACGACCAGGGTCGCCTGATCCAGCTCTCCCAAAGCACCGCCACCGATGGCGGCGCCCGCACAAACCTCGGTCTGGTGAACATCAGCGATACCGAGGTGCGGGTCAGGATCCGGCTCTATCACCGCAGAGGGCGAACTGCTTGGAACGCTCAATCGAACCCTGCTGCCGTACGAGTACGAGCAGATCAACCGGGTCTTCGAGCGAGCCACGAGCGACGACGTTGTTCGACTGTTATGCGGTGCTCACCACCTCTACTCCAGTAGTCGCGTTCTTCGCCTACGCCTCGGTGGTGTACTACCTCACCTGCGACCCGTGGCGATCACCGCTGAACCGCTTGCCCTTTTATCCGCCTTAGAGTCCTGTTAGGTCCGGTGTACGTCGTGTCCGCTTCTCACGTGGCCGTCGCTGCCTTTACCAACTCGCGCACCTACCTCGAGGTGCACTGTTCTAGTGATGTGCCCGCAGAGATACTTTATCGAGCTGCTCTAGCACTCGAACAACAGTGATCCGACAGGCGAGTCGTTCACCCTCTCCTGCTCTTGAGAGCCTACGTTTTCCAGTACATCCTCTACACCGTCTTCTCGTTCTACTGCGCTGCTTCCCTGCTTATCACACCCACAACCTTAATCGTGCTCTTTACCAGTCTTACGTACAACCTGCTCCGTGAAAGCAACTATCTCTCGCTGCCCGCTCGTGCTACCTTTGTTCAGTTCATCCCCTGCGTTACATACGGAGGAGGCCATTGTACTCTGAGAGTAGTGCCTACTGATCCAGCTTTCCCACTCCACCTATTACTTCAGCTTATTTCTCACCTATCTCTTGTTTTTCTACTCTACCTCCACTCCCATCTACACAGTCATCTATCTATTTTCCTCTTACTTCACCTTCCTCTTTACCATCTACCTTTCTTTTATTCCCTACTAGTACCTCCATCTTTACCTCTTGTTCTCCTCCTTCACTTCCTTCTATGTATATTACTCTTACTCTTTCTTTTAAACCACCACTTTAATCTTTTCTTTCTTCTCTCTCTCATCAGTCTTTTACTACCTTACCTTTTACCCTTTTTTTTTTTTCTTACCTTTTATCTTTTCTTTTTCCATCATCTTATTTCTCTTCTTCTTTTTATTTCTTTTTTCTATCTTCTCTCGCCTTTCGTGCCTCGATCTCTTCGTCGACCAAGCCCTTGACCTTTATTCGACGATGCTCGACATGCTCGTCGATGTCTTGGAGATCCCCTCTCTCACCGCCGACGGTTTGATGTTTGTTACGCGAAGATTGGAAGGTGTCGGACGTTAGCAGTTCACTGAGACGTTCTTCAACGTCAACACCTCCTTTATTGCCCGTTTTACGTCCAGCGTTATCTTCTTCTCCTTTACCGTTACCTTTGCCTGGTGCATGGTTGTCGGTTGAGCCTACCTTTGACCCGCCCTTCAGATTGTTCTTTCCGGTCTCTCCGAGTTTTCTTATTTCACCTTATCCCTAGATATCACTATAAGGCGTCTCTCGGAGGTGCCTGGCATCCCGATTCGCCAACGCCGGCCAGCCGATTCGTCTCGCTGGGGCGAATCGGCGTGCCTGGCATCCTCACGGGAAGCGCGACGGAGAACCGGGGCGCGACCAAGTCCCCAAGCCGGCCACAATCGAGCCTCCGGCCCCTCACCGCGCCCATTTCCCCACCGCGCTACCCGAGGTTGCCCCCTTTAACAATGTTGGGACCCAAATGGCTGAATGACTCAGTTGGCGAGCCCCGACATTGTTAAAGACGGCACGCCCGCCATACGCGCCCTCTCCCGATCCGGAAGGGAGGGTGGGAACATTCAACGTTTAACGTTTAACGTTCAACTTTCGACCTCAAATTGACCCGGCACGACCGATCAACGCCCCTCCTCCCCAACTTCCCCCTTTTCCACCTTCCCACCCATTTTCATCCAATGCTTGACAAGAGTCGACTCATATCATATATTATGCTTACATGGTTATGAGGCGAATCATAATCAAAAACAAAAAAGGAGCCATGCAATGGCAGTGACAACCCTGAATACGGAAAACCTCGAAAGCACAATCACCGACAACGACATCGTCGTTATCGACTTCTGGGCCGAGTGGTGCGGTCCATGCCAGGCCTTCAAGCCGATCTTCGAGACGGCGTCGGAGAAGCACGACGGGGTGGCCTTTGCCTCGGTCAACACCGAGGAACAGCCTGACCTGGCCGCCATGTTCCAGATCCGCTCCATCCCCACCCTGGTTGTGTTCCGGGACCAAATCCCAATCTTCGGCCAGCCCGGAATGCTGCCGGCCGAAAGCCTCGACGAGCTCATCGGCAAGGTCAAGGAGCTTGACATGGAAGAAGTCAAAGCCCAGATGGAAGCCCAGAAGGCCGAGGCCGTCGCACAAGCGTAACCGGACACGTCTGGCGTAAGGGTTACACGTTGAACGTTGAACGTTAGACGTCCCCCCTCCAACCCTCCCGGTCAGATTCCAACTCCGATCAGGGCGGGTTGGGGGCAATTTGCAATCTGTAATCTGTAATTTGAAATTCGATCTCTTCAATCAAAGAAACTCACGGCTCCCTCCCCTCGTGGAGGGAGCCGTGCCATAGTTGGCGGGCAAAGAGGTGAAGTCGTGAGCGACATCCTTGCCAACCAGCCCACAAATCTCCGCGAGGCACTCCGTCGAGCGGCCACCGACTTCCCCGACCGCGGGGTGGCGATCTTTGATGGCCGTGGCCGCAACGTAGACCGCAGAAGCTACGCCGATCTCTTCCGGCTCGCCACCGATGCGGCGGCTCGGTTCGCTGCTTTAGGTGTCGAGGCCAACGAACCGGTGCTGGTGGCCCAACCCACATCCTGGGAGTGGATGGAGAGCTGGTTTGGTCTCCTGATGCGAGGTGCCTGGCCGGTGGCCAGCTCCGGCGCTGGCGCAATGGCAGCAGCCGAGAGCCAGTTCGGCAAGGTCGAGAAGGTGATGGGTTTCATCGGAGCCCGGTTCGTCGTGGCCAGCGAGGCCTTCCATCAGCAGGCCAAGGATCTCGGTTACGCCTTCGCCGACCGCGGTGTCATCACTCTCGAACGACTCCGAACAACCAACCGGGCAGTCCAGTTTTCGGACGCCACCAGCGATGGTGGCGACGTCGCCTTCTTGCAGCTCACCAGCGGGTCGACTGGACTGCCCAGGGCGGTGATGATCTCCCACCGGGGCACCATTCACAATCCGCTGGCCAGCTGCGAGGCCATCGGCGCCCCCCACGGCGAACCGGCCCATCACTGGGCCCAGTGCATGGTGTCATGGTTGCCGCTCTACCACGACATGGGACTCATCGGCTGTCTCATGCTCCCCATCCTCACCGGACTCGACAGCTGGCTGCTCCGTCCGCCGACCTTCCTCGCCCGTCCCAAACTCTGGCTCGACCACCTCGGCTCCCATGGTCTGTGCTTCGCGCCCTCCCCCAATTTCGGATACCAGCTCTGTGTGGAGAGAATCCGCCCCTCCCAGTTGGAAGGTATGGACCTCGGAAACTGGAAGAGCGCAAATACCGGCGCCGAGATGATTCGGCGGGAGACGGTGGATGCCTTCGTCGAGAAGTTCGAACCCTTCGGCTTCCGTCCTGAGACCTTCCAACCATGCTACGGCCTGGCCGAGGGCACCCTGGCGGTGACCTTCGATCTGAAGGGCCAGGGAGTGAGAAGCGTACCCGCGCCAACCGGCGTGGACGGAGGTTTCGCCATGACCGACGTGGTCAGTAATGGCGAACCGATCCGCGACACCAGAGTCGAGATTCGTGCAACCGATGGTTCGCGGCTTGCGGAGGGTTCCATAGGCGAGATCTGTATCAAGGGCCCGGGAGTGTTCCTCGGCTACTACAACGACCCGGAAGCCACGAAAGCCACATTGACGGACGGCTGGTTCGCCACCGGCGACCTCGGCTTCATCCAGGATCGCGAACTCTACATTACCGGCCGGACCAAGGATCTCTTGATCGTCCACGGGCACAACATCATGCCCGACGAGATCGAAAGGCTGGCAGACACGGTGACCGGCGGCGGCGGTCTGATGAGATCGGCCGCCTTCTCGGTGGCCCGCAGTGCCCAGGGCGAAGAGGCGGTTGTGGTGGTTGAGGTGGCCGAGGCCGATTTCGATCGGCTCGAGGCGATCGGCCGCGACATCAAGATCCAAATAGGCCGTACCATGGGACTCCCGGTGGCGGACCTGGTCTTCGTTCGAAGGGGTCGCATCCCCCGCACCACGAGTGGCAAAATGCAGCGGGGGGAGCTCCGAAAAAAGTACCTCGACGGCACCCTCGAGCGACTGTGACGACTTTCAATTCCGGGTCAGGCCGCAAGAAGCGCCAAGGAGACGGATGCAATGGACAAGAAGAACACCGCCCTCGCGGTTGTCGCCAAGGTTAGCAAGGTCGAATCAGCGGCCCTCACACCCGAGATGGAGCTGGTCGCGGACCTCAGTCTCGATTCGGCGCGGGCCCTGGAGCTGCTGGTCGAACTTGAAGACGCCCTCGAGACCGAGATCTCGGACGAGCAGGCCGCAAAGCTGAACACGGTTGGGGATATCCTGGCGTACATCGACACCATGCCGTAGCCCCCACCCGCCCCGAATCGAGTGGGCGGGGGGCAGGAAAGCAGGAGCAGCAGTCAAAGTCCGCGACACCGATCAGGGAAAGGGACCAGGGCCTTTCGTGGCGACCTCCGCGGTGCCGTGGGCTCTCCACCCTCCGGCAACCGATTGCAGCCGAGGCGGCCGCACCACAACTCCAGCGCGTTCGGTCCGATCCCCTGACTTTGACGCGCCGATCTCCCCATGGCGCTTCCCGCAGTTGCCACCCCTGACACCTTCGGGAAGTGGCACGCCCGGTCAGCTCGTACCCGCGCTCTGGTTGGGTGGCGGGACGCAATCTGCAATCTGCAATCTGCAATCTGTAATCTGTAATCTGTAATTCGTAATGGGTGCGAGGTGAAGGGATCCACACCTTCTGCACCTTCTACACCTTCTGCACAGGGCGGGCGGGCGGAGCCGTCTGCTATCATCCGCCACCAACGATGCACGCCCATACCCGCGACCGAATCAACCTCTACCTGAACGTGCTGGTGGTGGTCCTCATGTTCAGCATTCCGCTCTACCGCAAGTGGGTCTCTACCGCTGCGGTCCTTGTAATGCTCTTGTGGTTCATTGAGGGGCGGCTTCCCGAAAAGCTCGCGGTCTTAAGGCGGCACTGGCTCAGCCTCGCAGTCGGCGGGTTCATCGGATTCAATCTACTCTCCCTGCTCTGGTCGAGCGACCCAGCCGAGGGATTCGATTATATCGCCAAGTATTACAACTTCCTGCTGTTGCCCATTCTGGTCACCTCTCTTCGGTCGCGTTTTCGCGGCAGGGCAGAGACCGCCTTCCTCGCCGGATCCGCCCTGTCGGTTGCCGTTTCGTTCGCCATCTTCGCAGGGCTTGTGCGCTTTCGCGACGCCTTCCCGGGCAACCCCTCGCCCAGTATGTCGCACCTGGATTACAGCATGGTGCTGGCTGTGGCCGCGGCGATCGCGCTCTGCCGGATCCTCGAGGGAACGCATTCCACCCGCCGGCTCGCGCTGTGGATCGCGCTGCTTGTGTTCCTCGTTGGTGGTCTCCTGATCAACATCGGCCGCAGCGGCCAGTTGGCCTTTATCGTGGCCGCGCCGGTGATCGTGTGGGTGATCATCGGGGCACGGGCGCCACGACTGGCCGTTTCCGTCCTGATCGGCGCTGTGGTCGTCTTCGCTTCGGCCTACGCCGTCATCCAGCCATTCCAGAAGCGGGTCGACTCCGGAATCGAGGAAATCAGAACCGCGGTCACCAGCGGACGCTACGACTCCAATCAGGGCAAGAGGATTGCAGGCTACATCGTCGCCCGGGAAATGGTGAAGGAGCGGCCTCTCCTGGGCACCGGCGCCGGTGCCAACATGAACCGTTTCCAAGAGCTTCTGGACGACCGCTACCCCGACCTGAAGCCCCATGTGGGCTGGTTTCCACACCTCCACAATCAGTACCTGCAATCGGTCACCGAGACCGGGCTCGTGGGCCTATCGCTCCTGTTGCTCATCATGATTGCCCTGGTTGCCGGGCCTTACGCCGATGCTCACGACCGACACGTGGCGATCAGCCTCGCCATCGTCTACCTGGTTGGTTCCCTCGGCGACCCCTATCTCCACAAGCAGCTGCCGCTCGTTCTCTTCGCCACCATCTGCGGTCTCGTCTCGGCCAGGGGACGTAGCCTCGCGTGGGACGCTCCCTAGGGGTTCCGGGTTCCGGGTTCGGACGGCTGGTCGGCGGTGGCTGTGGCGAGCCTCCGGTACTCGGCGTTGTCCCGCATCAGCTCGTTCTTGGTGCCCTCCCCGACTATTCGTCCTCCGGCAAGGACAAAAATCCTATCAGCGAGATCCACGGTGGTCAGTCGATGGGCGATGATGAGGGTGATCTTGTCACGGGCAATGTCCCGCAGGCTATCCTGAATGGCGGCCTCGGTGCGGTTGTCCAACGCGCTCGTCGCCTCGTCCAGAATCAGGATATCGGGGTCCTTGTACAGCGCCCGCGCGATGGCCAGACGCTGGCGCTGGCCGCCCGAGAGATTGGTGCCGAACTCGTCCAGCACCGCCTCCACCCCTCCCGACAGACTGGAAACGAAATCCCATGCGCCAGCCTGCTCGAGCGCACTTCGCACCCGATCGAGATCCAATCCGGACCCGTAAGCCACGTTGGCCGCCACCGTGTCGTTGAAGATGTAAACACGCTGGGTGACGATGCCGATCCTGTCTCGGAGTGCTTTCAGGTCAAGCTCCCGAACATCGACATCGTTCACCAACACCCTCCCGATGGAGGCGTCGTAAAGACGCAGCACCAGGTTGACCAACGAGGTCTTGCCACCGCCGCTGTCACCGACCAGGGCCACCGTGTCGCCCCGCTCCACCACGAGCGCCACGTCCCTCAAGGCCTCCGTCTGGTCGTAATCGAGACCCACCCGATCGAATTCCAGCCGCACGACCGGCCCGTCCAGGGTCCGTGTCCCGCTGACGATGTCCGGTTCCAGTTCCAGCATGTTGAAGATCCGGTCCGACGCCGCCACCGCTTCATAAAGGCCCGAATAGGTCACCGAAATTCTCTTGATCGGTGTGTAAAGCAGGAACAGCGCGGCAGCGAACGAGGTGAATCGGCCCGGGGTCATCTGGCCTTCGATGACCAGGGTCCCGCCGAACCAGATCACCAGCGCCACCGCGATGGAGCCGAGAAACTCCATCATCGGGCTGGTGAGTTCGCGGGCGCGAACCCCCTTCATGTTGATCCGCCTGAATTCCAGGTTGTCGGCCTGGAAGCGACCCGACTCGAAGTTCTCCGAGTTGTGCGCCTTGATGATCTCCATGTTGTTGAAAATCTCGGTCAGACGGGCCGTGATGTCGGCATCCTTCTCCTGTGACCTGTGGGCCAGATTACGAATTCGCCGAGCCAACAAAATGAGCGGGTAGGCGGCTGCGGGGAGCACCACCAGACCCCAGAAGGCGAGCCGGGGACTCTTCCACACTGCGACGCAGATCAACGCCACGATCACCAGACTCTCCCGGGCGACCACCGACACCGAGTTGGAGACCGCGTAACGAATTCGGTTGACGTCATTGGTGATCCGGGAAATCAGTTCGCCGCCGCGAAACGAGTTAAAAAATGCGATATCGAACGACAGGACGTGGTCGAGCAGCCGGTCCCGAATGCGACGTACGATGTCCTGACCGATCCACGCCAACTGGTAGGTCTGGGTGTAGCGCCCGATGCTCTGGAAAAAGTAGAGCACGATGATGGTGGGCGGGAGCACCATCAGGGCCCGTTTGTCCTGGTTTATGAATATGTCGTCGAGAACGTCCTCGATGAGCCAGGTGACCGCTCCGGTTGTGACGGCCACAAATACCACGCCGATCCCCGCCTGGATGAAGCGCGGAATGTAGTCCTTGAAGTAGGGAGCGAATCGTCTAAAGAACTCTTTCACGACGTGGATTCTCCCCACCACCGTAACAGGGGCTGCATGACGGAGACCACCTCCAGCCTTCCGCGGCTACGAATCCGTAACGCCGGACTCGCTGTCCTCTTCATCGAGCTCCTGAAGACCTTCCCATGTCGAGGAGTCATCGTCGAAATCGGGCAACGTGGGTTCGATGCCTCGGGCCTGGTTCAACCGCCAACCCCACAGGATCGCGAATTTCATGTACGTGCTGTATGCCTGCAGTAGGCAGAACACCAGCCCGCGCCCCCCGTCCAAAATCCCCAGTTGAAGGAAATATGTACGAATAAACCGCCACGCCGGTCGGAGGGCGACCTGGAGCGCTCCGCAACGCTCACCGTCACGCCAACACTGGGCGGCTCCCCAATAGCCGTACTTGGCCAACCGGAAAGCGTACTCGTCAAAGCTCCGGTCCACCATGTAATGTTCCATGGAGTTCTTGAGAATAGGCGCCGGTCCGGTTGTGTGGAGTAGGGAATGCACCCGCCGGTTTTCGTAGTAGGCCGTACCCCGCTTGAATAACCTGGCCACCCGGTCGCGCTGCCAGCCCGAAAATCTGATCCGTTTGCCTAAAAAGAAGACATCTCGATTGATGGTGTAGGCGGCCGCCTCCGGCCCCCGGTGGAGAAGATCCTCGACCTCCTGACGCAACTCGGGCGTACAGCGTTCGTCCGCATCGAGCAGAAAGACCCAATCTCCGGTGACCCGCTTCAGGGCCCAGTTCTTCTGCGCCCCGGCGCCGTAGTATTCGCGCTGATACAGGCTGACCTTGTCATAGGTCGAAGCGATCTCGGGCGTCGTATCGGTCGAGAACGAATCCACGAGGATGATCTCGTCACACCACAGCAGCGACTCAATACAGTCCGCGATGTTGTGTTCTTCGTTGAACGACGTCACGACCCCGGTCACCCTCGGTCTGAGCCGTCCGTCGGCTGTCACGGAATTCTGGGCTTCGCTCATCGGCGTCCTTTCGAACGGAGGCTGGGATTACGCCGCTGTCCCGCTACTGCCGCGATGCTAACACAGGGGAGCCCCCACCCACTCCCGATGCTGGATGCTCGATGCTGGATCATCCAAACCAATCGCCCGGTGTGGAAGGTGTGGAGAAAACGACATCTCGAGCCCGAGCAACGGCCACCTATCGCTGCCGCCGGCAGGCTGCCACCCTTCTCGCGTTCCGATCTTCATGTCGGTGCCAGGCACCACCACAGATGTGTCGAACTCGTTCTACGATTCGATTTCGACGGTGCCTGCACGGCCCTGGACGTATGAAAAGACCCTCTTGATTTCATCGCGCCCTTTTCCCCGTCGCTCCTCCCGCGGTTGCCACCCTTGACATTGTTTGGGCCCAAAGCCCAGATTATTCATCAATCAGGTTCCCAACAATGTCAAAAGTGGCGAACCCGATCGACGCGCCTACTCGTGTCGGTTGGGCGGGTGGTGTTCCTTGCTCCTTGTTCCTTGTTCCTTGCTCCCGGCCGGTGGGGGGCCACCGGACCCACATCACCAAACCCACCGGAATGTCAAAGACGAGGCGTATCTTCGAAGAGATTTCGTGGTACCTGTCCATGGGGAGATGGGCGACATCAAACACGCGAGGCCCAGACCCACGAATCGAAGATTGATGAGCGAAAAAACCGCACCGCGCCACGTCCTGCTCGTAGGGGCCGCCACCGGCGGCTTCGAGAGATTCGCGCCCATGCTCCAGCGGGCCGGCTTCGACGTCCACCTTGTGAGCCCGTCTGAAATCGTTCTCGACCTCGTCATGGGCACCACCTTCAATCTCCTTGTCGTGGCGTACCCACTTCCCGAAATGGACATCCACCAATTGCTGTACGCGCTCCGCGCCGATGGTTCAGCCAGCCATGACGCCGGCGTCCTGCTGGTGGCCAGACCCGGCTTCCTCGAGGCAGCCCAAACCCTGCTCTCCCTCGGAGCCAATCGCGCCGTGGGTCTGCACTGGACCGAGTCACGGATGTGGCAGGCGGTGGGTGATCTGCTCAACGTTGCGCCTCGGGCAAGGTTGAGGTCCATGGTCTTTGCCGACGTCAATGGCAACGATCAGCAGGAGCGGTCCCTGTTTCAGACCGTCAACGTGTCACGCACAGGCTTGCTGCTCCAGGGCGACGACCTTTTTCAGCCGGGAACGACCTTCGACTTCGCCTTTCGTCTCCCTTCCGAACCACGGCCCGTCGAGGGCCGCGCCGAGGTGGTGCGCCGCACCGACCCATACCGTGAGGGCATGCAGGGTATCGGCGCCCGCTTCGTCAGCCTCGAGGACGACGGCAAGTTCAGGCTGAAGCAATATGTGAAGTACTTCCACGCGTGAAGCGAGGCTCAATCCGCTTCGCGACTTGAGTTCAAAAAGAACGAATGAAACGCAATTCACGCAGTGAATTGCGCAAAAACCAGGCCAAGCTGGACCGCTACTTCGTCCCCTTCTTCGGCAGAAGGATAAAGAGCTCGCCGAGGTGCTTGGTGCGACCGGCCAGTTCGCCGGCTTCGTCTCCGGCGCCAAAGAACAGGTCGACCCGGCCCGGACCCGTAATGGCTCCGCCGGTGTCCCCGATCACCACCAGTCTTTGGAATCGGTGGTCGCCGCCGTTGGCGCTCGGGATCCGGCCCCGGATGAAGGCCACCGTGGGCGCCGGAAACAACCGGCGATCGACTGCGATGGACCGGCCCGCGGTCACCGGGACACCAAAGCAGCCAAGCGGCCCTCCGGTCGCCGGCAACGGCCGAAAGAAGACGTAGCTCGGGTTGTGGGACAGAATCCGCTCGAGCTGATCCGGGTGGTCCTCGAGGTAGGCGTGGATGGACTGCATGGACATCTCGTCCACCGTCATCGATCCCTCGTCCAACAGTAATCGGCCGATGGAACGGTAGGGTTGACCGTTACCCGATGCGTAACCCGCCCGGACCCGCTCTCCGTCGGGGAAGATGAGGGTGCCCGAACCCTGGACCTGGAGGAAGAACGCCGTCACGGGGTCGTCGAGATACCCCAGAACCTCGACCTGTGCCGCAAGACCGTCACCAAAATCGATGGCAGAGCGTTCGGGGTACGGCACCAGTTCCCGTCCCTCCACCCGCCCCACCAGCTTCCCCCGGTCGATATCCACTCCGAAGGCGTCCAAATTCACCGTGATCAGATCGTCGGGGATGCCGTAGACCGGGTACGAGAACGGCGGTTCGAGCTCTCGGCTCGCCTGCAACAGCGGCTCGAAATAGCCCGTGATCAGAACCTCCCCCAGACCGTCCCGGCCGTTGGATTGAAAAAGGTCGAATTCCGCCTGTAGCGCGCCAACGAGCGCGTCACCGTCGCCAGTCTCCTCCATGATCTCGGCCGCCCGCAGCAGGCCGACAACCAGCTCTGACGCTGTCCTGTCCTCGGAGCCGAAGCTGAAGACCATCTCGCCCGGAACGGCCTCCAGATACTCCAACCCGTGCCGGCAGGCTTCGGCAAAGCTCGAAACCTCCAGGTCGTCCAGAATGGCAGGCCACTGATCGTCGGGGATCATCGTCATCGGGCCCGTCAGCGCCGGCGATTGGTCCGGACCTCGAGCGGTGGCGCAACCCCAGACCAGAACGAACCCAAGGGCCGCGGTCCCGGTCGCTGCGACGCGTCTCAGCGCACGAAGGCGAGTGACAACCACGGCAGGTAGGTAATGGCCAGCACGCAGATCAGCAGGATGGCCAAAAATGGAAGGGTGGCCCGATAGAGCAGCACCACCGGCCTGTCGAACCGGTAGCTGGCGATGAAGAGGTTCATCCCCACCGGCGGCGTGCAGTAGCCGATCTGCATATTGGCCAGGAAGATAATTCCGAGGTGGATGGGATCTACTCCGAAACCCACGGCGAGCGGGAGGATCAGCGGCACGACGATGACCAGGGCCGAGAAAATGTCGAGCATGGTGCCGAGCACCAGCAGGAACAGATTGAGGAGGATCAGGAATGTCAATTTGCTCGACACGTGGGCGGTGACAATTTCGAAGAGCTTTGTCGGCACCTCCGCATCAATCATGTAGTTTGTGGACGCCAGCGAAGCACCCAGGATGATTAGGATCCCGCCCACCATGACCATGGACTCGCGCATGATCCCGGGCAGGCGCTGCCACGAAATCTCCCGGTAGATCAGAACCTCGACGATGAAGACGTAGACCACGGTCACCGCCGCGGCCTCCGACACCGCGAAGATGCCGCTGTAGACCCCACCCAGAACGATGATTGGGAGAGGGACCTCCCATATGGCTTCCCGGATCGCCGCGGTGGCCTCCTTCACGCTGAACGACGTCGGCAGTTCCGACGCCGTGCGGGCTTCGCGGCCGGCGCGGAAGCTCCAAAGGGCCAACAGGGCAAGCATCAGCAGACCAGGCATGATGCCGGCGATGAACAGCTTGTCGATGGGCTCCTCCGCGACGATGCCGAAGAGGATCAGGGGTAGAGATGGAGCGAAGAGCAGACCGAGGCTGCCGGAGGTCGTGATCAGACCGAGGTTGAATTTTTCCGAATAGCCGGCGTCGCGGAGCGCCGGATAGAGCAGTGCGCCAAGCGCCACGATAGTGACCCCAGAGGCTCCGGTGAATGCGGTAAACAACGCGCACGCGACCAGCGCGACCACGGCCAAACCGCCCGGAAGCCAGCCGAAGAGGGCGTTGGTGACCCGCACCAAGCGCCGCGGCGCCTCGCTCTCTCCCACCAGATAGCCGGCGAAGGTGAACAGTGGAATGGCCAGCAGCACCGGAGTCTCGGCGATACGGTACATCTCCATGGGAACGATCATGGGATCCACGCCACTGCGGGCGAATCCGATCAGCGCGCTGGCGGCGATCACCGCGAAAAGCGGTGCGCCGAGCACCGCCAGGAGGATCAGCGCGAGACCGGTGAGGATCACGCGTCCACTCCCCCGCTCCAGGCCTGCTTCAGGTGGCGGACGGCGTACACCAGGTAACGCAGGGCAATCACCGACAAAGCAGCCGGCAGGATCAACTCGCACACCCACAAGGGAACCGAGGCGAAGAGCGTTGTGCCCGCCGCTCGATCATCCTGTACCAGCCGCCAGGCATTCCACGCCACTGCGGCGGACACGGCCGAGGTGAAGAGATCGGTCACAACCCGGACGATGGCCTTCCAGCGGTCGGGCAGAAACCTCGAAACGGCGTCCACCGAGATCTGTTTGTCATAC
The DNA here is from genome assembly GCA_963797055.1 of uncultured Holophagae bacterium. Lineage (GTDB taxonomy): Bacteria > Acidobacteriota > Thermoanaerobaculia > Thermoanaerobaculales > Sulfomarinibacteraceae > FEB-10. The sequence goes on along the minus strand of CAWCOD010000006.1, from coordinate 72,923 downwards.
CGGGTGGCAACCATGGCACCGATAAGACCGACCCACAGCACCATGACCCTCAGGGCCGGGTCAGCCCACAAAATCCCGCCGCCCATCAGATTCCGCGCCCCGATCTGGGCCGCAGCCAGCACCACCATGCCGGCCAGAATCAGAACCAGCAACCCGTCTTCCAACGCCTCCACGACGCGGAGGATGCGATGGCCCGTGGCCGCGTCGGCGGGCTCCTGGCTCACAGGCCGGACCGGTCCTCTCCGTGCTCGGCCCGGTAGGCATCGAGCGCTCCCTCGATCCCCTTGATCAATGCTGGATCATAAGCCTCGCTCTCCATGAGCGATCCGGTGGCTTCCGACGCCATCTCGTACCACCGCTCCCTGGTTTCGGGCGTCGGTTCCACTATCTGAACGCCCTGTTTCTCCAACGCCAGCTTGGCTTCGGCGTTGTCGCTCCGGGCCTGGGCATCGAGGGTCGTCATGGCCAGCCCCATGACCTCGCGCACCACCGCTTGGTCCTCCGGCGAGATCTTCGCGAACGACTTCGCGTTGACCACCATCACGCCATAGATGTACGTGACCGGCAGGTCGGTGATGTACTTCGCTCGAGTAAACCACTGCAACGCTATGGCGGCCACCGGTGGTGCGGCCACCGTGTCCACCAGACCCGTCTGCAGACCCGTCATCACGTCGGCCACCGAGAGCGGCACCGGCGACAGACCAGAGGCGTCTGCAATGGCCTTCGAAATGGAATCTCCCTCGGGCATCCAGATCTTGCGTCCAGCGAGGTCATCGAAGGTGCGGTTCGGCTCGGAGGACATGAGATAGACGAATCCGGTCTCCACGAAACCGAAGACCACGAACCCCTTGGCCTCGATCATATCGATGAGCTGCCGGTCGAAATCCTTGCGGACCGCATCCACCTCGCCGTAGGTGCGAAACAAGAGAGGAAGGTTATAGAGTTCGGCGTTGGGTTCCACCGCGGACAGGCTGCCCGCGAGGACCGCCCCACCCTGGAGCTGTCCGATGCGGATCTTGCGCAGCACCGCCAGGTCGGAGCCCATGGTTCCGCCCGGGTAGAACCGGAACTTCACCCGACCGGACGTCCGATCGGCGATCTCCTCGGCGGCCTGGTGGGCAGCGTTCATCCAGGTCGAACCTTCGGGAGCGAGGGTGGCTATCTTGAGCTGAACCTGCTGGGCGACGGCCGGAACCGCGCACGCACATGCCATGACGGTCACGAGGACCGGACGAATGATCTTCATGCTCTAATCTCCAAAATAGTCCTGCGAGTCGGCCAGGAGAACGAGGGCCTCCTCCTGAGCCAGGGTATTGGCCAGCGTCAGTCCCGGCTCCTCCGGATCCGCTTCGATGACCTCGCGGCAGAGCTTGTCGTGCAGCTCACGGTCAAACATGAGACGCGCGTACTCGCTGGCGAGCAAGGTCTTGGCCATGAGATTGCGCCCATCCGAGATCTCGATAGCTGTCTCGAAATACTGCCGTCCCACTTCGGGATGACCGCCGAGAGCCGCAGGGAGCAGCGACTCCAGGGCCCCGAGGTACATATATGCCGAACCGTATCGGAATTCGGGGTCGAGTTCCACCACCCGCCGGATCATGGCGTCGACTCGGGCCTTGTCGGCAATGGCGGTCCAGTCGTCACGGTTGGCGCGGATCCAGGTGGTCCACGCCGACGCCGCGATGAAGGCGGCTTCAACGTCTTTCGCGCCGAGGCGCGCCACCACCGCCTCGAAGTCCTCGTACGGGGCGGTCCAGCTTCCGCACATAAATTTGGAGTGTCTGCACACACCACGCCAACCGTAGTCGCGTCCCTTGAGCGACAGTCGCTTGGCGCGTTCGGGGTCCTCCACGAAGGCCGCCGCATAGCTCGAGTAGAGCTCGGCGCCGGCGAGCAGCACATCTGGGTTGTCCGGATTGTCGGCGATCAAGCCGTCGATCAGCACCAGGTAGGCCGGCGCCGCCTGACGCACGGTCTCTGGGTCGTTCTGGTTGACCAGCGCCTCGGCGACGCTGTTGGCGAGTCCCCCGGTGGCGGAGGACACCACCGACGAGCAGCCGGTCAAGCAAAAGACGGCGAGAGCGACCACCCCAAACAGGAGGTGGGCCCGCGCAAGTCCCGGTCTGTTCAACGGATGAGACGTCATCTCCACCTCGGCCCGGAGGATCGACCTGCGGATCGCTACGACCGCCGACCCTCTGTGGGTTGTTCGATTCTATTGGGACCCGAAGCCCCCGCGAAGTGTACCCTGCGATCCCGCCGATCGCGAAATGGCCAGGGTGCGGCCGCCAATTCCGGATGAAGAGGTGTTGGTGATCACCGTCTGCCCGTCGTCATCCCGCACCATCTTGACCGGCGATATCAGCCGTCCGCCTGAGACCCGATAGGGCTTTCCGGTATACAACGACATGATCCTGGCCACATAATCCCGGGTTTCTCGATACGGCGGAATTCCGCGGTACTTCTCCACCGCGCCCTCGCCGGCGTTATAGGCGGCGAGAGCGAGTTGGAGGTTGCCCGAGTATCGGTCGATCAGGCGGTCGAGTTCGCGGACGCCGCCGCGCACGTTCTGCTCCGGATCGAAGGGGTTGTCCACATCCAGCCGATCGGCCGTGGCCGGCATGAGCTGCATCAACCCCTGGGCGCCCTTGTGGCTGACGGCGCGAGGGTTGTAGGAGGACTCCACGCGGACCAGGGCGTCCACGAGTCGCGGGTCGACGCCGAGCTCCGTACTCACCTCACGGATGATCTCTCTGATGTCGACGGAATCCGACACGGCCTGCGAAGCTGACGGAGCAGCCGCACCCGCAACGGCGGGCCACACCATCACCAAAATGGCAACCACGATGATCAACGAACGAACACCCACCCTTGTATTATTGCAAACCGTGCTCTGGAGGTGCAGATGAATCTCGATCCGACCCATGATTGGGTCCAATCCTACGTCCAACGAATGCGGTCCCAGGGGCTTCCCGCCGCCGCCATCAAAACCTTCTGTCATCACCTCGGCGAGCTATCCCGAGGCGGCACCGGCACCCTTGGACGGGACATGATCCGGCCCATCTCTGACCTCCCCGACGCAGAGTCGATGGCTGACGTATTGGACGAAGGGATTGCGGCCCTGGACCGGGTGGTGGTGATCAAGCTCAACGGCGGGCTCGGCACCGGCATGGGTCTGGACCGTGCGAAGTCGCTCCTGGATGTCAAGGACGGACTCTGTTTCCTTGACGTCATCGCGTGTCAGACCATTTCGTTGCGCCACACCACCGGTTCGAGGGTGCCGTTGCTCTTCATGAACAGCTTCCGTACTGCGGAGGACTCCGCGCGTCATCTCGAGCGCTACCCGGACCTCGCCGTCGACGATCTTCCGCTCGGCTTCCTGCAACATCGGGTGCCCAAGGTGCGTGCCGACGACGGTCTGCCCGCCACCTGTCCGTCGGACCCCGAACTCGAATGGTGCCCTCCCGGACACGGCGACCTCTACACCGCCCTCGATACTTCGGGAATGCTCGACCGTTTGCTGGATCGTGGTTTCGAGTTCGCCTTCGCCTCCAACGCGGACAACCTGGGCGCCGTTCTGGATCCGGCGATTCTCGGCTACATGGTCGCCAACGAATTGCCCTTCATGATGGAGGCCGCCCACCGTACCGCCGCCGACCGCAAGGGCGGCCACCTCTGCCGTCTCGAGGATGGACGGCTGGCGCTCCGCGAATCGGCCCAATGCCCACCTGACGAAAAATCCCAATTCCAGGACATCGACCTCTACCACTATTTCAACACCAACAACGTCTGGATCCACCTGCCGTCGATCCGCAAACTCATCGACGACCATGACGGCGTCATTCCTCTCGGTACCATCGTCAACCACAAGACTCTCGATCCGCGCGACCCGTCTTCTCCCGCCGTCATCCAGCTCGAGACCGCCATGGGTTCGGCCCTGTCGCTGTTTGACCGCGCCGCCGCAATTCGTGTACCCCGCCGGCGGTTTTCGCCGGTCAAGAACAGCAACGATTTGCTGGGCGTCCGGTCCGACGCATTCACTCTCACCAAAGACAGCCGGATCGTGCTTCACTCCTCCCGCACCGAACCACCTGTGGTGACCCTCGACGGGTCGTTCTTCAAGTTCATCGACACATTCGAAGCGAGATTCCCCTGCGGCCCACCGTCGCTCCTGGACTGCCACAGCCTCGAGGTGGAGGGCGATGTGACATTCGGACGGGAGGTGATCATGCGCGGCGATGTCCACATCGTCGCCGACGACCCTGCCACCATCGCCGACGGCACTGTGATCGAGGGTGACGTCCGTTTGTGACGCCACCAGTCGAGAGTCGCCGGTTGACAGTTGACAGGGCCCCCACCCCCCAGGATGTTTCGGGCGCGTTGGCTGTAGCGCAGCCTTCCCGGCTGCATTCGCCACATCAAATTCGCGTTCACCTGCGAGGTTTGTCCAGTTTGTTGGGTCCTTGGTACTCATCAGTGTTCAAGCCGAAACGACCCAACTGCGAAATCGCACTCATGAGGGGTGTCGTCCTCGTGCCGCAGGGCGAACCGGCCGAGCTCGACGGGGCCGCCTGACCCGGGCTATCGATGACCTAAGATGAGCGATTCTCGGCGGCGATCTGCGCCAAGCTGTTACAGTCTGGGCGGTTGCGAAAAACAACCAAGGGCTGCAAAGTGTTTTCGCAACCGCCGGAACACCAAGACCCTGGCACATCTCATCCACGAGAATCGCACACCTCGGGTTGGAGTGATCTGCTACGGCCGTCTCCGTCGGATTTCAGACGGTCAGTCCGCCGACCTCGACGATGGGATGGCCGTCTTCGTCGATCTCGGTTCCCTTGGGGAATCGAAATCTCGGATTCATGCTTCGATAGTAATCGCCGTCGTAGGGGAGCAGCCGTACCCTGAGCGACCCCTTTTCTTCATCTCCCGCGAGGATCTCCCCGGTGAGACCAAAGTCGACCTCACCCAACGCGGTGTGGACAATGAACTTCGGAAGCTCGCGGCCGCTGCCAGCCAGGCGCAGGTGGTCGGCGATCTCAAAAATTCTGCCGATCTGCAGGGGTCGAGATTGGTTCCAATCGAGCTGGATTGGTGATCCCGCCACATCCAGGTGGTGGAACTCGATGCCGATGCGCCGGCAGCCGCCGGTGAGCCGCGCGATCTCTTCCGGGTCGTCGTTGATCGAACTGAGCAGCGGGGTGCTGTTGTACATCGTGATGCCGCGTCGAAGCAGCGACCTCGAAACATGTTCGTGCTCTCCTCCGAGTTCGCTGGAGTGGAGGAGCTGAATCTCCACCTCCAGCCGCAACGGGCGCACCACGGTGAGCCTGTTCCACGAACCCAGCTTCTTCAGTTTTCCTTCCGACAGAACAAAGGACCCCGAGGCGAGTTCCTGGCTCCGGATTCGTACCGCATTGACGTGGGAAATGGCGCGCAGCTCTTCGATGAGGTACCCGACCCGGTGCAGGGATTGAAGTGGGTCACGTGAAGAAAAGAGGACCACGTCGGTGATGCGCCGGTCGCCGGAGAGGAGGCGGAGGCTCTTCGTCAGCTCGTCATCGGGGGTTTCGCAGTCGAGTTCGACACGGGTCATGTGTGGACGGTGGAGCAGTTTGGAACCCGTGCTCACAATCGAGCGATGAGGTCGGGAGTCCGCTCGGGCCAGCTGGAGATCGGCAAGGCGCCGAGTTGCCTCATCCTCACTCAGCCGGGGGGGTTCGACGCGGCGGCGACCAAGACCCTGCACGTTGCAGGGACCCACGAGGTCCTCTCGGTCACCGGCTTCGACCATCATTCGCGCATCCAACGTACCCTCATTTTTGACCCGTGCGACGTTCGACAGATCGAGGATCGGAGCGAAGGACTCGATGTAATCCAAGGTGTATGGCGTCCGAAGCCAGAGATAGCGCGGATCGTCATCATCCTGGCCGACGACCCATCCGTTGGTCCCCCAGTCGATCTTTCCGATGGCCGTGGCGGTGCAGAGGTGGGGAATCGCACGGTCTGAGAGATGGCCCCTCAGGAAGGCGGCGGCCTCGATCCCTTTTGAGAGCGGCACCACGTATCGCGCATTGCCGTGGATCGGGCTGCATGGCATGAAGATGTAATGCATCTCTGCGCCCGCACCGCGCAGAGCGGCGAAGAGTTCGCTCATCACTTCGCCTGATTCGTTGCAGCCACCCAGAAGCGGAGTCTGGACATATACCGGCACGCCGCTACTCACGAGCTCCGATATGGCTTCGAGGCTTTGAACCGAAACCTCGTCCGGGTGGATGAAGTGGGTGGCGACCTCGATGCGCTTGCCCTTTTGCCGGAACTCGATCTGCTTCCGAGTGAGGTAGTTCAGCCAGAACCCGTCGTTGGCGAAGAACAGCGCTGGATGGAAGGAAAGCGAACGAGTCGCCAGCCGCAGGGTCTCGACGTGCGCGATGCTGCCGAGGCGATCGATGGCGCGAGTCAATGTCGGTCGATTGACGAACGGATCGCCACCGGTCAGGACGATCTCCTTGATCTCAGGACACTCCTTGATGTAGGTGACGCCGAGATCGACGTGCTTTTGTGTCGGCGCCTTCTGGGTCCGGCACTCCTTGTGTTTGCGAAAACAGAATCTGCAGTAGACCGGGCAGCTCATGTTCAGGACGAAGATGACGCGATTGCGGTACATCTGCTCGATGACGCCCCGGTGAAACTGGCCGACCCATGTGTGATCGAGGCCCTGCTCATCCAACTCTCCGGCAAAGGGCATGTACTGGTACGCCACGTTCGGTGAAAGCCTCATCTGACGAATGATGTGGCTCGACAACCTGACCGGATAGAGATCGAGAACCGTCTGAATTTTTTCGCGTTCCCGATCGGGAACCTTGGTGTTGGTCAGGCGTTCGAGGCGACGCACCGTCTTGACGTTGAAGATCTCATCGCCGGGTATGAGCACCTCGAGGATGGCGAGGACCAATTGGGTGGGAAGCTCGACTCCGCCGATGATGACGCGGGTCGGCTCCCCGCCACCGGGTCGTTTCAACTGAGCGAGGGTGTCACTGAAAAACCCACGTGGGTTGCCGCCATACCGCGTTGCTCCGAGGAGCCGGGCAAATCTGGACTCGCCGTCTCCCTCGCCGACGATCGTTTTGAAGCTCGCGTCCACCAGGGGTTCATCGGCATAGAGCTCGAGAAACTCGATCACGCGGCTCTCGATCTCGGTCGGATCGATCTCGACCGGTGACCGTGGGAGCCCTTCTTCAAAGAGGAGTGTTGCGTTCTGCGTCTCCATGCCTGGCCTCCCTGTCGCCGATTGTCACTCGATTGAGGGGGGCGAGACAACCCCCCGGATAACAGGATTGCAGCCAGCAACCGATGGCGTATTCGGCGAACATGTACTCAGTAGACGGCGGCGTTTTTGCACCAGATGTGCATGTCTTCGAACCCACCGGCAATGTGGCAGTTGTTGGCCAGGGTTCCCGTCCAGCTGTATCCGCAGTTGAAGAACACCCTGTTCATGCCTGCCGATCGGGCGCGGGCGATGGTGTAGAGGTTGCCGATCCCGCGTTGTGTCATGTTGCGTTCCAGGGCCGACAGGAGGTATTGGGCCAGACCGAGCCCACGGGTTTCGGGCAGGGTCGCGAAGTCGGTCATCTCCGCGTTGTGGTGCTCCAGGTCGATCTCGGCCGAGGCCGCCGCGACGAGCTTCCCCGCGGAGTTGCGGACAATGCGGTAGACCACATGGGTCTCCATCGTTGAGATGAGATAGTTGGGATCGGTGATGGGGAACGGGTAACTCGCAAAGACCCGGCCGTACAATCCGGCTAGATCGTCGGCGTCTGTGGTTGTAGCCAGAGAGATGGTGTGGCCTGCCGGCATCGCCGGCGGGAGTGCCGGCTTGGGTTTTGAACGGATCGAGGCAAGAATGGCCCCTTCTTCCTCGGCCTGGGGGCGATGCAGACGGTCCTCATCGAGAAAGAGGGACATCACCACCGCCGGCTGGCCGGCGAAATAGCCGTTGATGGTGGCCTCCGCAACCATTCCGGCTTCTTCGAATCTGGCCCTTTCGTGCGTCGGCGCTTTGAGGAAGACCTTGCCGAAATTGGCTTCCCGGGCGGTGTTGCCTAGGCTCTTCACGAGCGCCTCGGTATGATGCGCTTCGTAGGCCAGCACCTGGATTCGCTGATTGAGCGGACTGAAAAGAACCCTGGCTTCGAAGCCGTCACCGGACACATAGCTCGGCACATTGGTTGTGCTGGTGGCGAGCCCGTCGGTAAGACTCACGCAGACCCCCCGGAAGACAGGCGATTCTCGATCTCGGCCTTTTCCTCGTCCGCACCTGCCGGCACCAAGGCGATATTCTCCGGATTGTCGTCGAAAAGACCGGCGACACCGCCGGTTTCGCTCCCTTCGCGCAACACCTCCCTGCAGTACGAACATGGGGTTCCCTCACTGCACATTCCGGTGTATTCGCGGGGCTCTTCGTAGGCGACAATCCGGCCCTCGAAGTTGCGCAGAATGACCTTGTGCTCGTGCTGCGACACCACATAGTTCGGGTGAACCGGAATTTTGCCTCCCCCCCCGGGAGCATCGACAACGAAAGTCGGCACCGCGAGTCCCGAGATATGTCCCCGCAGGTGCTCCATGATTTCAACGCCCTTGGCGATCGTCGTTCGGAAGTGTTCGAGGCCTTCCGCGAGATCGCACTGGTAGATGTAGTAGGGACGCACCCGGTTGGCCGTCAGCTTGTACATCAACTTTCGCATCAACGCCCAGCAATCGTTGACCCCGCGCAGGAGCACGGTCTGATTTCCGAGCGGGATCCCGGCATCTGCCATCAACGCGAGGGCCTTTTCCGACTCCGGTGTGAATTCCCGAGGCACCGTGAAGTGGGTATTGACGTAGATCGGGTGCTGGCGCTGCAGCACACGGACCAACTCCGGCGTCACCCGCTGCGGCATGGTGACCGGAATCCTCGTCCCGATGCGGATCACCTCGACGGAAGGCGCCTCGTTGCGTATCCGCCCAAGAACGTGCTCGATTCTCTCGTCCGACAGCAGGAACGGGTCGCCGCCCGACAGCAGCACGTCCCGGATCTCGGGATGCGACCGGAGATAGGCGATACCGTCACTGAGCTGGCTGTCGGTGATTGCCTCCGGCCGTCCACCGACTTTTCGCTTCCGGGTACAGTGGCGGCACAGCATCGCACACTCGTGCATGACGACCCACAGCACCCTATCCGGATAGCGGTGGGTCATTCCCGGCGCGACCGAGTCGCCCTCTTCGTTGAGAGGATCTTCGATATCGAAGTCCCCGACCAGCAGTTCGCCCTCGCCAGGCACCGCCTGCTGGCGGATTGGGCAGGTCGGATCGTCGGGATCGATGAGAGAGGCGTAATAGGGAGGCACGGCAAACCGGAAACGCTCCAAGGCGCGTTCAATGGTCCGCTGCTCATTCGGGGTCATCGGCACCACCCGGGCCATTTCCTCGGCGGTGGTGATTCGATGACGCATCTGCCAGTGCCAGTCGTTCCAGTCGTCCATTGGTACATCGCGCCAGATCGACCGCGATGCAAAGCCCGGTTGTCGGGCTGGAGATACGCCTTCGGCCGAGAGGGGTGTCATATGCACAACCTTTCGTCTGGTTCCGATCCAGTCTGCTGGGTCAGCAGCGAGCGGTGTCGGATGGTTGGGTCGTCACGGTGCTTCGCCCTATTTCCATCGCATACTAAATATTAGCATCGAATTGGATTTTGGACAAATGACACGATCGCGCCCGACCGGAGGCCAAATCGATCAGGCCTCTCCGACCGGGTCCGCCACCGTCTCGAGGTATTCGCCGGTCGATTCCGGCGAGGCGTCCAACGGGCCGGTGGTCAGGATCGGTCCCGCCTCGACGTCCCCCGCCTCCATCAGCGAGACAATCCTCTGGAGCGAAGACAGGATCTGGCTCTGTTGCCAGTCGGGGAGGTTGGCGAACGACGATGTGAAGTGTTCCTGAAGCAGCGGCGGTGCGTTGGCAAGAGCGGCCTCGGCGGTCGCTGTCGGCGACACCAAGACCTTGCGACGATCCACGGTGCTCCGAACCCTTGCGATCATTTGCTTCTTCTCGAGCCGGTCGAGAATCCCAGTGACTGTCGCCTGGCTCAAGTTGACTGCGCTCGCGATCTCGTTGACCGGCCTCGGCGCCTCGGACAACAGCTCTTTGAGCACCACCAACTGCGGGCCGGTGAGGCCAAAGCGCTGCACCAAGGCCCGCGAGTGGAGATCGATTGCCCGGATGATCCGGCGCAGCGCCGACATCACTTCGTTCGTCATTGCAGATTCGATTCGCGACGCCTTGCTATTTCTCGGCTCATTCATGGCTCTCTCCGACGCTGATTGTATTCGGAATTGCAGTCCGGAGGGAGCCCGGTTCACTCACAATGCTCCTTGATTTGATTTTTCGGCACGTCCCAGGTAATTTGCATACGAAATAATTAACTGGTCGTCGCTGATTCCGGAGGGCCGCCACAGGACGCGATCGACCCACGCAGGAGTGTGTGGTCAACGATTACCGGTCGATGAGTTCAACACTCCGGAAGGAGGTCTTCTATCAGAGGGCGCAAGAAGTTGTTCCGTGAGCCCCCGCCGCAGGCGGAGCATCGCATCAACGAAAACATCCACTACACTCCGGTCCGGGTCGTCGACAGTGACGGCGAGCAGGTCGGTGTTCTCGCCGTCGACGAGGCGAGGATCGTGGCCGCCGACCAGGGCAAAGACCTGGTGGAGATCGCGCCGAACGCGCGGCCGCCGGTCTGCAAGATCATGGACTATGGCCGTTTCATCTTCAATCGGGACAAAAAGGCCAAGGACGCCAAGCGCAAACAGCACACGGTCGAGGTCAAAGAGGTCAAGTTTCGGCCCAACATCGGCGACCACGATTTTGAAACCAAGGTCCGCCGCGCCAACAAGTTCCTCAAGACCGGGTACCACGTGAAGCTGACTATCATGTTCCGCATGCGCGAGCTGCGCCGCCCTGAAAACGGGTACGAGATCCTCAAACGGGCGACCCGCAAGCTGGCGCTGGTGGCTGCGGTCGAAAATCCGCCGCCCGACCGGTTGTCGGGACGGGACCTCTCGATGGTCCTGAAGCCCTCCAGCTGACCGGCGAGCCAGCGACCCTTGCACATTCTGGATTTCCTGATCATAGGAGTCTACTTCGCGGCGATGCTCGGAGTCGGCCTGTTCTTCCAGCGACGCCAGACCGGGCTCGACGAGTACTTCGTCGGCGGCCGCAATATGACGGCGAGGCACATCGGGCTCTCCGTGGTTGCGACCGACGTCGGGGGCGGTTTTTCCATCGGCCTCGGCGGTCTCGGTTTTGTCATGGGCCTGTCGGCCTCGTGGCTCCTGTTTTCGGGACTGCTGGGTGCATGGCTTGCCGCGGTGTTCCTCATTCCGAGGGTGCGGGCGATCGGCGAGACCCACGCCCACCGGTCCTTTCCAGATTTTCTGGCCCACCGTTTTGGTGAGCCGACGCGCCTTGTCGCGGCCCTTGTCTCGGCCATCGGCTATGCAGGATTCACCGGCTCGCAGCTTCTGGCCGGCGGCAAACTCGCGGCGGCGGCGTTCGAGTTCGACCTCACGACTGCGGTGCTCCTCATGTCGGTTGTGATCGTCGTCTACACGGCTCTCGGCGGATTGCAGGCCGTCGTCTACACCGACACCGTCCAATGGGCCATCCTGTTTGTCGGTTTGATCGGTCTGGGCATTCCGCTCGGGTTCAAGGCGGTCGGCGGTTTTGAAGGGCTCCGCGCCGCCCTGCCCGCCGAGTACTTCTCGCTGACCAACGTCTCGGCGTTGCAATTCGTCACGTGGATGGTGACGATCGTGCCAATCTGGTTCATCGCGATGACGCTGTTTCAGCGAATCCACGCGTCGCGCGATGTCGCGACCGCCCGGCGCGCCTGGTTCTTCGCGGGATTGTTGGAGTACCCGGCCATGGCGTTCATGGGCTCCATTCTCGGGATGTTCGCCCGCGTCCTGTTTCCCGCATCCGATCCCGAGATGGGGCTGCCGCTTCTGATCCGGGACGTCCTCCCGGTCGGTGCTACCGGCCTCCTGCTTGCGGCCTATTTCGCCGCCATCATGTCGACCGCCGATTCCTGTCTGCTGGCCAGCGTCGCCAATCTCGTCGACGACATTGTCGGACGGCGTCTCGCGCCCGCTTCGTCCGAGAAAAGCCTCCTGGCTCTTTCGCGAGTCCTGACTCTGACCGTCGGATTCGGGTCGGTCCTTTTCGCGCTGTACGTACCGCAGGTAATCGACTCGATTCTCCTCGCCTACTCCTTCATGGTTTCCGGGTTGTTCTTTCCAACGCTGGGGGCTCTGTTTTGGAAACGTGTCAGCGGGATCGCCGCGTTCTGGAGCATCGCCATCGGCGGCACGACAACGGTCGCGCTCAACATTGTCGAGGGCATGACGCCGGTCGATCCGATCTTTTTCGGCCTCGCGGCCTCCGCTCTGGTCCTGATCGTGCTGACCCTGTGGTTTCCAAGGAAACAGCGAACGTTCTAACGAAGCCTCTTTCAATCGTGATATTGGACACAACGGCGGGCGGAATCGTCGCGGACGCTGATGGTTGCCCCTGTCGCCGGACTCGGTAACGGGAATGATACGGGCTCTAGGAGCGGGCTCGGGTGGGCGGGGGTCTTCGTTCTTCGTTCGGACACGGAGACGGGCACGGGCACGGAGACGGGCACGGGGGGACTCAGCTCTCCACCGCCCGTGTAGAATGTCGACCACTTTGGAGGAAGAGGCCAAATGAGCGACGATCGCAAGAGCCTGCCCGAGAACGCCTACCGCGAGTTGAAACCGGGCGAGGTCTACACCCCGGTCATTCCGGAAGAACGCGGGGTGCTCGAGATCACCATCCGGTCGGTGCTCTTCGGCCTCGCCATGGCGGTGCTGTTCTCGGCCGCAGCGGCCTACATCGCGCTCAAGCTCGGGCAGGGCATCGAGTCGGCGATCCCCATCTCGATCCTCGCCATCGGCTTCTCCGCGCTGCTGGCCCGCAAGTCCACACTGCTGGAAAACGTCAACATCCTGTCCATCGGTGCGACCTCCGGCATTCTGGTGGGAGGCTCGGTCTTCACCATGCCGGCGATCTTCGTGCTCGGCCTCCAGGATCGGACCTCCTTCTTCCAGATCTTCATCGTGCCCTTCCTCGGTGCCTGCCTCGGGGTGGTCTTCATGATCCCGTTCCGGCGGTACTTCGTGGCCGAGATGCACGGTCAGCTCCCCTTCCCCGAGGGAACGGCCATCACCGAGATTCTGATGACCGGGGAACGGGGGGGGCAGCAGGCCAAGGTGCTGGTGTCGGCCATGGGGGTCGGCTTCGCCTTCGACTTCATCGCGTTGACCTTCGGTGCGTGGCGCGACGTTTTCACCACCTCGTTGGTGGGCGCCCTCGACACCCTCACGCACAAGGTGAAGGCAGTCTTCGCCCTCAATACCTCCGCCGCCGTGCTCGGCTTGGGCTACATCATCGGGGTCCGCTACGCATCCATCATATGCGCGGGGTCCTTCCTCGCATATTTCGTGCTCATCCCACTGGTGGGCTGGGTCGGAGCCAATGTCCCGGGAGTGATCGGCGGCGGCACTGCACCCATCGCCGAAATGGGCGCGGAAGACCTGTTCTTCGAGTACGTCCGCTTCATAGGCATCGGCGGCATTTTCATGGCCGGGATCATTTCCATCGTCAAGATGTCGCCGGTGATGGTGCAGGCGCTGGGCAAGGCCTTCACCGAGATAAGGAAGATGGTATCCGGAGGACTCAAGACCGAGGACCATCGCACCGACTCCGACATTTCCATGGGCTGGGTCGCGGTGATGACCGCAGCCATCGCCCTTGCCATCTGGCTCTACTTCCGGTTCTCGGTGCTCGCTTCAAACCCCGAGGCCACCAAACTCGCCACCTACGCACTGATCCTCACCCTCACCGTGTCCTTTTTGTTCGCCGCCGTGTCGGCCTGGGCCGTGGCCATGATCTCGGTCACCCCCATATCGGGAATGACCCTCACCACTTTGATCGTGTCGGCAGTGGTGTTGGCCAAACTCGGTCTGTCGGGCCCCGAGGGAATGCTCGCCACCCTCCTCATCGGCGGCGTCGTGTGCACGGCCCTATCCATGACCGGCTCCCTGGTCACCGAATTCAAGGTCAGCTACTGGCTGGGCGCCACACCGCGAAGGATCCAGTGGTCCAACATTCTCGCCGCAGCGGTGGCATCCATTACGGTCACCGGAGCTATCATGCTCTTCGCCTCCACCAAGGGCTACGTGGTCTCGGCGGCTCACCCCAACCCCATGCCCGCACCCCAGGCCAATGCCATGGCAGCGGTGATCCAGAGCGTCATGTCCTCGGCCGAAGCGCCATGGCTGCTCTACGGCGTTGGCGCTGTGATCGCGCTCATCGTGGAGATGCTCGGTGTGTCGGCGCTCGCCTTCGCCCTGGGCATGTACCTGCCGATCGAGCTCAACACCCCGATTCTGTTCGGCGCCCTGGTGGCCGAGTACGTGCGCCGTACGGCACCGTCCGAGGAGGCGCGCCGTGCCCGCAACAACCGTGGAACCCTCATCGCATCCGGTCTGATCGCCGGCGGGGCGCTAGCTGGAGTCGCCGACGGCGTCATCAGCTGGATTGCTGATCTCCGAGGAGCCACGGTCTGGTCCTTCTCGAACTTCGGCAGCTTTGGCAACTGGCTCGGGATGTTTCTGTTCTGCGGCCTTGCCCTCTATGTGATCTGGGACGCCTCGCGAGCCAGCGAGGAGGAAGGTAAGGGCCCCGAGATTTCGATGTAGCCGCCGCCCATCGCAAATCGCAGATTGCAGATTGCAGACTGCAGATTGCCTCCCCCCACCCACCCGGAAAGCGTGGACGTGCTGATCGGGCGTGCCCATTCGAGCGCGCTGCAAACGCGCTCACCCGGTGCCAGGCACCGCCGCAGATGTATCGACCTCGAACTGCGATTCGATTTCGACGGTGCCTGGCACCGACACGTGGTACCCAAATGCGAAGGGGCAACCTCGGGGAGCGCCTTGAGGACATCGGCGCGTCGAAGTGTCATGAATATTTGGCCCTGGCACTCGCCAATAGTTGACACAAGCGTCGGTTGGTTGCTAGATTATCGATCCCGTTGAGCGGGAGTAACTCAGCGGTAGAGTGCGACCTTGCCAAGGTCGACGTCGCGGGTTCAAATCCCGTCTCCCGCTCCACACCACACCCCCCCTCCCGCCCATTGCGAATTGCGAATTTCGAATTTCCTCCATGCTCTTACAGGCGACCCGTCGCCGTCGATCTTGACCGTCAGGGGCCCGTGATCTAGAATCGCCATCCCTGTTGAGGCGACGTGGCCAAGTGGTAAGGCAGGGGCCTGCAAAGCCCTTATCCCCCGGTTCGAATCCGGGCGTCGCCTCCACCCCCCAACCCCCACCCTCCCATTACGAATTGCGAATTGCGAGTTGCGGTTGCGGATTGAGCCGAATACAGAAAGCCCCGCCAACCGGCGGGGCTTGTTCGTCTCCGGTCTTTCGCTTATTTCTTCTTCTTCTCCAGGGCATTCATGAGAGCAGCGCCAAAGCCGGTCACGGTGGGTTCGTCCGAACCGGCGTCCATGTGTCCGGCGTACTCGGCCCGCTCCTGATCCCGCTTGAAGGCCTTCACCGACAGGCTCATCCGCTGCCGGCCCTCGTCGATGGACAGCACCTTGGTGGTGACCGGCTGGCCGGGTTTGAAGATCGCGGTGGGATCTTCGTCACGGCCGATGCCCAGCTCGGACATGGGGATCAGCGCGCTCAGCCCCGGTTCGAGCTCTACAAAAACACCAAAGTCGGCGACGTTCTCGATGGTGCCTTCCACCGACTGGCCCTCTTGGTAGCGCATTTCGACCCGCTCCCAGGGGTCGCGATCCGGCGGTCGCCGCATGGTGAGACCGATCCGGTTGTTTGCCGTATCCACCTCGCGCACCCATCCGGTCACGGTCTGCCCGACCTCGAGTTCGGGAGCGCTGAGCTCCACACCCGGTGACAACTGACTGACATGCAGCAGTCCGTCGAGCCCGGGTTCGAGCTCCACGAAGGCGCCGAAGTCGGCCCGCCGCACGACGCGGCCGGAAAAGGCCCCGCCGGCCGGGAATCGCTCCTCCACGCTGGCCCATGGGTCGGGTTGGAGCTGTTTGATGCTGAGCGAGATCCGGTTCTTTTCCCGGTCCAACTCGAGGATCTTGACCGTGATCTCGTCACCGGTGGAAAGCACGTCCGACGGACTGTTGACGCGGGCATGGGAGATTTCGGTCACGTGGACCAGACCGTCCACTCCACCGAGATCGACAAAGGCTCCGAAATCGGTCAGCGACCTGACGCGTCCCTCGGCCTCGTCGCCGACGGCGAGTCGCGACCACGCCTCTTCGGCCAGCTTCTCTTGCTCCTGCCGCAGGAGCGCGGCCCGTGAAACCACCAGCTTGCGGTCGTCGGGATCGTACTCGAGCACCTTGAAGGTGTAGGTCTCGCCCGAGGTGGCTGTCCAGATCATCCACCCGACGGTCCGAGATCTGAGACTGCGGGCAAAAACCGCGCACACCGGCGACCGTCACGTCGAAGCCGCCCTTGCGACGGCCCACGACCTTGCCCTCGACGGGCTCGCCGGATGCCACCGCGGCGGACAATTTCTCCTTCAACTGGGCTTCAATGGCGAGACGGCGCGACACCAGCACCTCGTCACCGACCGAAACGACGACGACCTCCACCGGATCGCCCGTGCCGAGCTCGTCCAGTTCGTCGCGGGGGAGAACAGCCTCCGACTTACCGCTGATGTCCACCAGGGCCACGTCGCCGTGGATGGCGGCGATGGTGCCTTTGACGACATCACCCACCTTGGCGGTTTCCGCCGCCAGGCTGTCACGCAGAGCTTCTTCGAATTCGTTGAGATGGTTGGAATCACTCATGGTAGGCCTCGTCACACCTCGGGGGTTGCGCTTTCGGACGCGCGAGGCTGAAGGATAGCACAACGGAGCGACACAGAATCGAGATGGTGGTGGAGGTTCGAAAAGCTGCCCCCCATTCCACCGCCCTGCTTTTCGAGTTCAATGGAGAGTTTCGCAATTCACCGAGTCTTCGAGGTGAATTGCGCGTCCACCGAGACGCGGCGATCAGCCTTCGCTATCGGCGCGCCAGACGATGCGGCCGCCGACGATGGTCGCCACCGGCGCGCCGCACAGCTCCCAGCCGCCGAATGGGGTATTGCTGGACTTCGACCGGAACCGGGCGGGATCCACCGTGACCCGACGCTCGAGGTCTAGGATTGTCACATCCCCCGGTTCGCCCGGTTTGAGCGATCCTCCCGGCAGGTCGAAGGCTGCGGCCGGTCCGGTGGACATCCGCTGCACCAACTTGCCCATATCCAGGACCTTACCGTGCAGCAGCCGGTCGATGGCCAGACTGACGGCGGTTTCAAGTCCGACAATACCGAACGGCGCCTCGGAAAAGTCGAGTTCCTTGTCGTCCCGGTGATGGGGCTGGTGGTCGGAAACGATGGCATCAACGGTGCCGTCGCGCAAAGCCTGCTTGACCGCTTCAACATCCTCGGCCGACCGTAGCGGCGGATTGGTCTTCCAGTTCGGGTCATAGGTGGCGTTCGCCAGGTCCCGGTCGGTGAGACAGAAATTGTGTGGCGCGACATCGCAGGTCACGCGAAGTCCGTCGTCCTTTGCGGCGCGAATCAGGGTGAACCCCGCCGCCGTGGACACGTGCCGGATGTGCAACCGGCCGTTGGTGGCCCTCGCCAGCGCGAGATCACGGGCGATCACCACTTCTTCGGCGGCCGACGGCATGCCGCGGAGGCCGATTCGCGTCGACACCGCACCTTCGTGCATGAGCCCACGATCCGACAGACCCGGATCTTCGGGGTGGGCCACCACCGGAATATCGAAACTCCGCACATACTCCAGCGCCCGGCGCATCAACAGCGAGCTGGTGATCGGTCGTCCGGCGTCGCCCACCGCCACGACTCCCTCACGGGCCATTTCGCCGATCTCGGCGAGTTCTTCACCGTTGAGGTTTCGCGTCACCGCACCAAGAGGGAAGACCCGCGCGAGATCCACGTCTTCGGCTCGTTCACAGATGAACCGAGTCACCGACGGATCGTCGTTGACCGGGTCGGTGTCCGCCGTGCAGCACACCGCGGTGAACCCTCCGGCCACCGCGGCCCTGCATCCGGTTGCGATCGTCTCCTTGTGTTCGTACCCCGGCTCGCGGAGGTGGGCGGCGAGGTCTATGAAGCCCGGCGCGACCACGTGCCCGGACGCCTCGAACACCGTCGTGTCGTCGGAAGCGTCCAACCGCCCTCCCACGGCCTCCACCAGTCCATCGACGAGCAACACGTCCATGTCCTGGTCGATGCCCTGTGAGGGATCGACCACCCGCCCATTACGAATCAGCAGTCGGCTCACCGCGTCCTCCCGCAAGGAGATAGAGGATGGCCATGCGGACCGCCACCCCGTTGGTCACCTGGTCCAGGATCAACGAACGTTCGCCGTCCGCCACCAGGCTATCGATCTCCACGCCCCGGTTCATGGGTCCCGGGTGCATCACCACGGCGTGCGGCGCGGCCAGCGCGAGCCGTTCCTCGGTGAGCGCGAAGAAGTCGTAGTACTCACGAAGCGACGGGAAGTTGACCCCTCCCTGTCGTTCCAATTGAATCCTGAGCATCATCACCACGTCCGCGCCATCCAGCGCCGGTTCGAGCCGGAGATAGGTTTCGACTCCAAGTTCCTCGACCTCGGCCGGCAGCAGCGACGCCGGTGCCGCGAACCGGACTTCGGCGCCCATCTTATTGAGCAGAAAAGCGTTGGAGCGCGCCACCCTGGAGTGCCGGATATCGCCGGCGATCACCACCCTGAGCCCCTCCAACCGACCAAAATGCTGGCGCATGGTGAAGGCGTCCAACAGGGCCTGGGTGGGATGCTCGTTGATACCGTCACCGGCATTGATGATGGATGCCGGCACCACCTCCGCCAACCGATGGGGAGCCCCCACGTTGGGATGGCGGATCACGATGTAGTCGGGTGCCATTGCCATCAGATTCCGGGCGGTGTCCACCAGAGTTTCACCCTTGGACACCGACGAACTCGAGGCCGAGAAATTGAGAGTGTCTGCTGACAGACGTTTCTCTGCGACCTCGAAGGAGAACCGGGTCCGAGTCGACGCCTCCATGAAGAGGTTGACCACGGTCGCACCACGTAGGGCCGGGACCTTCTTGATCGGCCGCCGGGCGACCTCGAGAAGTTCGCCGGCCGTGTCCAGGATCAGCTGGATCTCGCCGGGTACCAGCGGTGCAATGCCGACCACGTCCTTCCGGGTCAGCGCCTCGGCGGACTCAATGGCCATCTTCCGCCTCCTCTCCCGCTCCGATCCATACACCATCGTCGCCATCCACCTCACGCAGGTGGACCTGCACGTCCTCGGATCGCGACGTCTCCACCTTCCTGCCGACCACATCCGCCGCGATCGGGAGCTCGCGATGGCCACGGTCCACCAACACCGCGAGACGCACCGCGCGGGTCCGACCGTAATCGATCATGGTTCCCAACGCAGCGCGAATGGTCCGGCCTGTATAAAGCACGTCGTCCACCAGGTAGACGATGCGATTGTCGATGGACTTCGGCAGCACCGTGTCCTTGAGCACCGGCTGCTTGTGCGCCGGACGCCAGGGGCCCACATCGTCTCGGTAGAGAGTGATGTCGAGTCGTCCAACGGTAATTTCGGACCCTGTTGTTTCCGAAATTCGCGCCGCCAGCCTGTCGGCGAGCGGTATGCCGCGAGTGTGGATACCGACGAGCATGATGTCGCCCCCGTCACGCTCGACGATCTCGGCGGCCATCCTCGCGATGGTGAACTCCATACCCTGTTCGTCCATGATCTGCACCAGACCGCTGCGTGATACCTCGTCGATGGTCATAATGCCCCCAGCCGGCGCGGCCAAAAAAATACCCTCCCGCGTGGGAAGGGTCGTTTCGTGTGTGGACACACCCCGTGCATCGGGCGAATCCTAACACAGGGCCGGGTGGAACTCCAGGCAACACCCTTCTACCGTATGATGCTGGGCAGCCGCGGCGCGGACCGCGTGGGCTCACCGTAATGACGACCAACAACACACTCCCGAGATCGTCGGACCGCATGCTGGTCCTCTTGGCGGCCCTGCTCTTCTCAACCGGCGGAGCAGCCGTCAAGGCCTGCGCCCTGACCGGATGGCAGGTCGCTGCATTTCGGTCGGGCATCGCCGCTGTGGCCATCTTCGTCTTGCTCCCCGGCACCCGTCGTGCGTGGTCGCCGCGGCTGCTCCCTGTAGCCACCACTTATGCGGCGACAATGATCCTGTACGTCCTCGGAAACAAACTGACGACTGCGGCCAACACCATCTTCCTCCAGAGCACGGCGCCGCTCTACATCATGCTCCTCGGGCCGCTCCTCCTTGGCGAGAAGATCCGCCGCCGAGACCTGGTCTTCGCGGCCACTCTCGCCGTTGGAATGGCGTTTTTCTTCACCGGCGAGCAGTCGGTTTCAGCGACCGCGGCGGAGCCGGTCCTCGGCAATCTCCTGGCCGGGTGCGCCGGTTTCAGCTGGGCGCTCACCATCATGGGCCTGCGCTGGCTCGGCCGCACCTCGGGCTCGGAGCGAGACGAATCGGCGGCGGCGGTGGCGTGGGGCAACGCGCTGGCCTTCGTGGTGGCTCTCCCTTTCGCCCTGCCCGTGACCTCCTCCACCACCACAGACTGGGCCCTGGTGGCCTTTCTCGGCGTCTTCCAGATCGGCGTCGCCTACGTCTTTCTCACCCGCGGGGTTCGACGGGTTTCGGCCCTCGAGGTCTCGCTCCTACTGCTTCTCGAGCCGGTACTGAACCCGGTGTGGGCGTTCATCTTCCACGGCGAGAAACCGACACCTTGGGCCGCCTTCGGGGGCGCAATCATCATCATGGCCACCGCAATCTACACTCTGACGGCTCCACGAACCCCACCAGCGACGAGTCAACCGTTCAACGCTTAACGTTCAACGCTTAACGTTCAACGCTTAACGTTCAACGTTTAACGTTTAACGATTAACGAGCATCCTCACCATGGGAAACCGTGACCACCGTATGAATTCCACCCCGCAGCCGGTAGTCGAGCACGACCTCCATCCACTTGGGGGCGCAGCAGGCCACCAGATCATCGAGGATCCTGTTGACCGCGTGCTCCTGGTAGATCCCCACGTTGCGGTAGCTGGTCAGGTAGTACTTGAGCGACTTGAGTTCGATGCACTCGCTTGACGGTAGATAGCGAACCGTCAGGGTCGCGAAGTCCGGCAGCCCGGAGAACGGGCAGACGGCGCTGAACTCGTCGGTGGAAATCTCCACCATCGCGTTCCGGCCGGCGTACTCGTAGGGAAAGGTCTCGAGCACGTCGGGTGTGATCGCCTCGACACCGTCAAACCGGTAGTTCCGACCCTCTGCTTCGACCATGACGCCTCCGGCCGGGATGGTATCAGAAGTAGTCGTGGACCCATCGGCCGAGGTAGGATGAACCCGTGCCGATGACCAGACTTCAGGCGTTACGACGATCGGTGCTCGCCGGGATGGGCGTGCTCGCCGCCGGAACCGTGGGTTACATGATCATCGAGGACCAGGGTCTGGTGAGCTCGCTCTACATGACGGCCATTACGGTGACCACGGTGGGTTTCCGAGAGGCGTTCCCGTTGTCATCCGAGGGGCCAGGTCTTCACCATCCTGCTGGCATTCGCCGGAGTCGGGGTCATTCTGTTGATCGCCTCGGAGTTCGGTCGGCTGGTTCTCCAGGCCGACCTGCGAGACCTGATTGGATTACGAAGGGACCAGAAAATGCTGGAGAAGCTCAAAAACCACATCGTGGTGTGCGGCTACGGCAGGATGGGACGCGCGGTGGCCGAGGTCCTCCAGGAGCGCAAGGTCCCGTTCGTGGTAGTGGAAAAGGAAGAGGACTCCTGCCGCCTTCTCGCCGCCGAACAGATCCCCTTCGTCCACGGTGACGCCACCGAGGAAAGGATTCTGCGCGAGGCCCACGTGGAGACGGCCAAGACCTTTCTCGCCTGCCTCGCCGATGACGCCCACAACGTGTTCTCGATCCTGCTCGCCCGCCAGCTCAACCCCGACGATCACCATCATCGCCCGCGCGGTGGAGGAAGAGTCCGAAGAGCGCCTCCGGCTCGCCGGCGCCAACCAGGTCATCAATCCCTACCGGCTCGGAGGAATGCGGCTCGCGTTCACCGCAGTGAAGCCAACGGTGATGGACTTCATCGAAGCCTCGCTGTCCGGCACATCCGTGGAGCTCGAACTCGCCGAGATCGTCGTGCATCCACAATCGGAGCTGGCCGGGAAGACCCTGGCCGGCGCCGGGGTCAGACAACGCTACGGGATCATCGTGGTGGCCCTCAAGCGCGGCGAGACATCGACCTTCAATCCCGGTCCCGATGAACTCATCGAGGCGGGAGATACTCTGGTGGCCCTCGGTCCCACCCAGGCTCTGGAGCGGGTCGAACAGGATTCGCATTGACCCCCGCCCATTGCGGATTGCGATTTGCGAATTGCGGATTGCGGATCATGAATTCTATTCGGATACGGAGTCTACGCACCGGAATTCGCCCGCTTTGCGGTCCTTGACGACTCCCGGGAACTCCAGCACGCGGTTGTGGAGCACCGCGTAGACCCCCGGTGAGAGCAGGCGGGCCGCCATCAGGGACTCGGTCACGTTTTGGAGCGCGTCCGAATCGCGGAACTCGTAGGGACGCATGGCTCCAGTCAGGATGATCGGGATGCCCGGATCGGCGATCTGGTCGTGCAGGAAGTCACCGGTGACGGAGAGGGTGTCGGTGCCGTGGACCACGATGACGGCGTCCGAACTCGGAATGGCCTCCCGGACGAATCGCAGAATAACCTCGCGGTCCTCATCGGTGAGCTCGAGAGAGTCCTTGTGCATCACCTGCACGTGACGGATGAAGAGGTCCGGCAGTTTCAGAGTTCCGAGAATCTCGTCCAGATTGGTGCGCACGTTGTGCAGGTTTCCCGCGTACTCGTCGTAGGTCTTGTCGATGGTTCCGCCTGTGGTCAGGATTGTCAGCTTCACTGGAACTCCTCACAGCATGAATTTTGAATTCTCAATTTTGAATTCTCAGTTCCCACCTTCCCGCCCCCAAGACCATCCGGGCGGGAGGGGGACAATTCAAAATCAAAAATTTAGAATTGAGAATTCACCCACTAGTATTACGTGCCTGACGTCAGAAGAGTCCGACGCCCCACAGATCGTGAACGTGGAGCACACCTTCCACATGGCCGTCGCCATCGCACGCCACCAGCGACGTGATCCTACGTTCCTCGAGCAACTTGAGCGCCGCTGTGGCGAGTTCGTCAGACGGGATACAAACTCCTCCTGCGTGCATCACCTCATCGGCGGTCAGAGTCAGAAAGTCGGTCTCTCGCTCCATCAGCCGTCTGAGATCTCCGTCGGTGATCACACCCAGCAGGCGGTTGTCGTCCAACACGATGGCCAGACCAAGCCCCTTACGGCTCATCTCGTAGATCACGTCCTTCATGGCGGTGTCGCGCACAACCGCCGGGATATCCGGCCCCTTGTGCATGAGGTCCGCCACCTTGAGGAACTTCTTGCCGAGCTTGCCCCCGGGGTGAAGCCGTGCAAAGTCCTCCTCACCGAAACCCTTGCGGGCCGCCACGGACATGGCGAGGGCATCGCCCAGGGCCAACGAGGCCGTGGTGGACGCGGTCGGCGCGAGATTGAGCGGACAGGCCTCACGGCGCACGCCGAGGTCGAGATGGAGGTCGGCCGCCTGCGCGAGCGGCGAATCCGGCTGCGAGGTGAAGGCGATGAGCGGAACGCCCTGCCGTTTCAGAAATTCAACGAGCCTCAGAATCTCCTCGGTGGTTCCGGAGTGGGATACCGCTATGACCAGATCGCTCGGCGTGACCATTCCCAAATCGCCGTGGATCGCCTCGGCCGGGTGGAGGTGCAACGCCGGTGTGCCGGTTGACCGCATGGTCGCCGCCAGCTTGTGACAGATGATGCCGGATTTGCCCATTCCGGTCCACACCACCCGACCCTCGCAATCGGCCACCATATCCATGGCCTTCTCGAAATCAGGCCCCAGGCCATCCACCAGTCGGCGGATCGCGTCGGCCTCGGTCTCGAGAACCTGGCGAGCGATATCCAAGGTCACGACGTTGTCTCCCGAACGGCCTTCGAGACCGCCTCCAGCTGGCCCACCAGGGTGTCGAATTCGGCCAGGTCAATCTGGGTCGAGGCATCGGACCGAGCGTTGATTGGATCGGGATGGACCTCGACAAAAAACCCATCGACCCCCGCACCAGCCGCGGCTCTCGCCAGATGGGGATGAAACTCACGGGCCCCTCCGGTGGCGTGTCCCAGACCGCCGGGAAGCTGAAGCGAATGCGTGATATCGAAGACCACGGGAGCGAAGCCCCGAATCATGGGCATGGATCGCATGTCCACCACGAGGTTGTGGTAGCCGAAGCTGGAGCCGCGCTCGGTGACGGTCACCCGGGTGTTGCCCGTGGACGCGACCTTATCCACCGCATTGGCCATGTCCTCGGGGGCCATGAACTGGCCTTTCTTGATGTTCACCGAAACCCCGCTCGCTCCGCAAGCCAGCAGGAGATCCGTCTGTCGGCAGAGAAAGGCGGGAACCTGGAGCACCGCCGCCACCTCCGACGAGGGCGCGGCCTGGTTCGCCTCATGGACGTCGGTCAACACCGGCAGTCCGGTGTCCTCTGTGACCCGGGCCAAGATCCGAAGACCCTCGCCGAGACCAGGACCTCGGAAGGACCCCAGGGAGGACCGATTGGCCTTGTCGAAGGAGCTTTTGAAGATCAGCGGAATTCCGTGCTTCTCCGCGACGTCCTTCAATTGCGCGGCAAGTTCGAGCACCATCGTCTCGGACTCCACGACGCACGGCCCGGCGATGTAGACCGGACGGCGACCGCCGCCAATCTCCAACCCGGGCGCGATTTCGAAGGGGACATCGATCATCGGGAACAGTGTAGCAAGGGAGTGGGGCACGGGGTGAAGCACCCCGCGCCCGATCGAAGACCGAAGAACCAAAAACGAAGAACCCATACCCTCTGCCACATTGGGCCCACCAAGAGTGCCGCGTCTTCGTTCTTTGTTCTTCGCTCTTCGTTCTCTAAGCCTACGCCTCGAGCACCGTCTCCGAACCACCCTCTTCGAGCTCAACCGCCGCGTCACCGGCCTCGACCTCCGCATCCACCTCAGCGATGTCCTCGGTATCAGCGGCTTCTAGCTCCTCGTCATCGCCAACACGCGTCTTGCGGTACTCCACTGCGGCCTCGATGAAGGAACGGAAGATGGGGTGCGGGTTGTAGGGACGGGACTTGAACTCGGGGTGAAACTGGCAGGCCAGGAACCAGGGATGGTCCGGCAGCTCCACAACCTCGACGAAGATCCGATCCGGTGATTTACCGCTGACCACTAGGCCCTTCTCTTCGAAGAGCGGTACGTACTCGGGGTTCACCTCATATCGATGGCGGTGGCGCTCCCAGATCTCGTCGGCACTGTACATTTCCCACGCCAGCGATCCGGGTTTGAGTCGGCAGGGGTACTTGCCGAGACGCATGGTGCCGCCCATTTGGTCCACGCCCACCAGTTCGCGCATTTTGTAGATCACCTTGTACGGCGGCTGGGCGACGAACTCGGTGGAGTGGGCCCCCGACAGACCGCAGACGTTTCTCGCGAACTCCACCATAGCGGTCTGAAGGCCGAGACAGATTCCGAAAAACGGGATCTTCCGTCCTCGAGCGAACTCGATGGCGCGGATCATGCCCTCGATTCCCCGTTTCCCGAATCCGCCCGGGACCAGGATCGCATCCACCTCGAAGAGCTGTTCGGGATAACCGGAGCCCTCGAGGGTTTCGGCATCGATGAACACCAGATTCACCTTGACGCCGTTGGCCTGACCACCATGGCCGAGCGCCTCGTTGAGCGACTTGTAGGAATCGGCGAGGTCAACGTACTTGCCGACGATTCCTATGGACACCTCGTCCTTGACGTTCTTGATGGATTCCACCACATCTCGCCACCGACTGAGGTCCCGCTGCCCCTTCGGGAGGTTGAGCATCTCCAGAACGATCTCGTCAAGGCCCTCGGCGGCGAGCTTGAGCGGTACTTCGTAGATGGTATCGGCATCCTGCGCCGGGATCACCGCCCGCTTCTCCACGTTACAGAACAGCGCGATCTTCTCGCGGAGGTCTGGGGGCAGCGGCCGGTCCACCCTCGCCAGCAGAATGTCGGGCTGGATCCCGATCTGGAGCAGACCCTTGACAGAGTGCTGGGTCGGTTTGGTCTTGAGTTCGTCCGATCCCTTGATGTAGGGCACCAGGGTGAGGTGGATGTTGAGGACGTTGCCGCGACCGGCTTCTCTGCGGAATTGACGGATGGCCTCGAGAAAGGGGAGGGACTCGATGTCACCCACCGTGCCGCCGATTTCGACGATCACGAAGTCCACATCGCCGCCCAGGGCGAGGATGCCTTCCTTGATCTCGTCGGTGATATGCGGGATGACCTGGACCGTCTTGCCCAGATAGTCTCCCCGGCGTTCCTTTTCGATCACGGTCGAGTAGATCTTGCCGGTCGTGAAGTTGTTCGCCTTGCCCATGGTGGTGGTTGTGAACCGCTCGTAGTGTCCCAGGTCCAGATCGGTCTCGGCGCCGTCATCGGTGACGAAGACCTCGCCGTGTTGAAACGGAGACATGGTCCCCGGATCCACATTGACGTAGGGATCGACCTTGAGCAAGGTCACCGAGTACCCGTGGGCTTCCATCAGAGCGGCCAGGGACGCCGAGGAGATCCCCTTGCCCAAGCCCGAAACCACGCCACCGGTCGTAAACACATATTTGGTCGCCATCTGTCCTCCCCTGTCAGCGGTTGTTTCTGTCCATCATTTCTTCCACTCGCTCCAAATCCTCCGGCGTATCCACGCCAATGGCCGCTCGGGGCGCGTCAAAGACCAAAATCTCAATCCCGTTTTCCAGCGCTCGCAGCTGTTCGAGACTCTCCGCACGCTCCAGAGGCGACGGTGCCAACGCGACAAAGCGCCGCAACGTCTCCCGCCGGAAGGCGTAGATCCCGAGATGAAGCCGCCACAGGCCAGCGGCCTCTTCATCGTCCCTTGGAAAGGGAATCGCCGATCGCGAAAAGTAGAGTGCTCGTCGTTCGCGTGTTCGAACCACCTTGACCGCATTGGGATCATCGACACGATCGGGTCCGAGAGGCACGCAGAGGGTCGCGAGTCCGCAGCCGGTGTTGCGCTGGAGCCCGGTGACCAGGGCGTCGATGTTCTCCGGGGCGATCATGGGTTCGTCGCCCTGGACGTTGACCACGATCTCCCAGTCGTCGCGGACCAGCACGGCCTCAGCGATTCTGTCGGTACCGGAAGCACACTCACCCGTGATCACCGCCTCGGCGCCCGCCGCCACCGCCGCCTCGGCGATGCGTTGGTCATCGGTGGCCACGACCACCGCGTCCACCAGCCGCGCCATAGACGCCCGCCGCACCACATGCGCGATCATGGGCTCGCCATGGAGCAATGCAAGTGCCTTACCCGGAAAACGGGTCGAGCCCCACCGCGCCGGTACGGCGGCAATCACGGATCTTTCAGACTGTCCCATCCTGTGTGTCGATGCTAGGCAAGCCGATCAACGAAGTCAACCCGATTGCATGAGATTCATACAATCGATTGTTTCTTAATTTAATATTTTAACTTATTGAGAACAGGCTATTTAACGTCTTTACTCCTCGATGCCCATGGTTGACACCAGGGATACTACCGCTGAACCGCGGTTCGTGGTTCAACTCCCTCCCAGATTCCACCCCTGAAGGGCCGCCGGATCGTCAGAGAGCCTTGACGCCGTACTCCTAATTTGATACAAACGGATGTATGACTTTGGACACCCGTGACCGCCTGATTGTCGCCGCCTCTCAGCTCTTTGCCGACGCAGGGTATGTGGGGGCCTCGGTGCGCGACATCTGCAACCTTGCTCGCGCCAACCCCGGGGCGGTGTCCTACCACTTCGGCGGCAAACGGCAGCTCTACCGAGCAGTTCTCCGACAGGCGGCCGAACGTCTGGCCTGGATCCGTAAACCGGCAGAAGAAACCGAGCATGGACCGCCGCCAGAACTTGGGGAAGTCATGCACGCCATCTTCCGGCGGCTGGACGAAGATCGGGTGGCCACACGCCTTCTGATGCGGGACCTAGTGGACGGGGGAACGCTTGCGGTGGAGGCCCTGGAACCCACCCTTCGTTCTGCGGTGGAGGAACTCAGGGCCAGGGTGGGAGCGCCCGACACTCCCAGGCCGTCGCCCGAACTCGCCACCCTGTTCCTCGAACTGGCCGCGCCCATCGTGCTGCTCGCTTTAGCCTGGCCTGCCTTGGCTCCCCCCCTCGAACTGAATGACTCCGATCGGAGCAGGATCCTCCATAAGATGATCGAACGGGTGGCCGGTACCTAGGCATTACGAATTACGAATTGCGAATTACAGATTGCAGATTGCAGATTGCAAATTGCAGATTCACCCATCCACCCACAGTGAACCGGGTGGGTGGTGGAATTTGGAATTTTTCAATTTGAAATCTGGAATCTCGTCAGACAATCGCGCAGGTGATGATCCCGCATATCTCACCGGGTTCTCGCCTTCGCTTCAACCGGATGCGTTGGTCGGACAAAGCTTGCCCAAAGTGGCGAGCATGACGTCGCGATCGATGGGTTTGGCGAGCACCGCCTCGGGGCAACGGACATCGCCGCGGGAAACGAGGTAGGAGTGGCATTCGTCCTCGAGGACCTTGTCGTTGCCGGTAATCATCAGCACCGGGGTGTCTGTCCACCGAGAGTCCTGTCGGAGGGTCACCAACAGATCGAGGCCCGAACGGCCCGGCATCATCACGTCGATCAACACCGCATCGGGCGCGAAGTCGTCGATCACCTGAAGGGCGATCTCCGCGTTCTCGGCGGACTTGACCAGATAACCGTTGTCCTCGAGGAGGAAACCGAAGTAATCCTGGATGTCCGGATCATCGTCCACAACGAGAACCCGCGGTCCCGACACGGTTCAGGCCCCCTCCGGCCGCACGCTCGGTTTGGCGTCCAAGGGCAGCCGGATCACGAATCGGGTGCCCCGCCCCGGCTCCGAATCAACTGTGATGTCGCCGCCGTGTTTGTCCACGATTTTGTTGGAGATGAAAAGACCGAGCCCAGTGCCCTTCAGACCCTTGGACGAGAAGAACAACGAGAACGCCTTCTGTCGGGTCTCACGGTCCATTCCGATTCCGTTGTCTTCGACTTCGATCACCATCCACGGAGCCGCTCGTCGGGCCGCGAATCGGATGGTATGGCTGTCCTTCTGGCGATCCGACCGACAGGCGTCGAGCGAGTTTTCCAACAGGTTGAGGAGCATGGCCCGCATGGCCTGGGCATCCCCCGGGAAGCTTCCCACATCGTCGGCCACAACAACCTGGAGATCGATGTCGAGGTCGCTTGCCTTCTTGCGAAGTTGATCACAGGTCTCGGCAACCAGAGCCGCCAGATCCACGTCCTGCACGGTCAACTCGCGGTCCTTGGCGTAGTAGAGGATGTCCAGCACCATGCTTCGGATCCGCCCGACGTTGCGCTGGACCATGTCCCAGCCCTTTTTGACCCGCTCGGGTTTGTCCTTTTCAAACCCCGAGTTCACCATGTAGATGCCGCCGTCGAGTCCGGTGAGCAGGCCCTTGATGCCGTGCGAGATGGACCCCACAAGCAGGCCTATCGAGGTGAGCTGGTCCTGCAGCTCACGCATCTCGGTGATGTCGACGCACATCTCCATCACCGCCTCGACCTCACCCTCGGCATTCTTGAGCGGCGCCGTGGTGCACAGCGCGTTGAGCTTGTCGCCGTTGGCGGCGATCAGAACCTCCTCGTGGTGTTGGGAGATCCCGGACTCGAAGGTAGCCTGTGACGGGCAGACAAGGCACTGCTCGTCGCGGTTTTTGTACATGTCGAAGCAGGTCTTGCCCACCGCATCGATGCCAAAGGTCTCCCTGAATTTTCGATTCGCGTGACGAATGACCCGATCCGGACCCTGGACCGTGATGAAGCAGGGCACCTCCTCGAAGAGTTGGGACAACCGGGCGTGGGTTCGTTCGAGCTCGTCCTGGAGACGTTTCACCTCGTGGATGTCGGTGTGCATCTCCATCACGGCGACCACATCACCGCTGTCGTCCTTGATGGGAGTTGTGTGAACCATGACGGGCGTCGGTTGGCCGTCGCGGGTCGTCAGCAGCTGCTCGGACCCATGGCTTTTGCCATCGACAAAGGTCGCCTCCACGGGACAATTCGGGCAGACCTCGTCGCGACCCTTGTAGACGCTGTAGCAGAACTCGCCGATGCTCTCCCCGAAGTCCCTGCGGAATCGTCGATTGCCGTCGATGATCCTGAAGTCGCGGTCGTGAACCGACAGGTAGCAGGGCATCTCCTCCCAGTATTCGCGATAACGGCCGCCGGTCTCGGGCTCGGCATCGGGGCGTGTCTTCTTGTCAGGCGTCGACGCCATGGGTTTTCCCCCTCACCGGCCAGGCCTGCGAGGAGAGGACCTCGCGGGTCCCGGTCGGAATCGAGCTGTGGTCAGTTGGTCTTCTCCTCGTGGGTTTCAATGATGTGCTGAACGTAGGCGATCAGCTTGTCCTCGTTCACCGGTTTTTCGAGATAACCCTCTGGCGGGGTCGCCGTACGCTCGTAGACCACCTCGCGGAACTCGGGGTGGCCGGTGACGACACAGACCGGGATGTTCTCGGTCTCGGGGGTCCTGCGGAGTTCGTAGAAGGTCTCCACACCGTCCTTGTTGGGCATTGAAAGGTCGAGGCTGATCAGGTCCGGCCGCTCGAACTTGGCCATGGCCAAGCCCTCGTCGCCATCGGCCGCCGCGACGACCGTCGCCCCGGCATCCTCATACAGGGTGGTCAGAAACTCTCGGATGTCCTCCTCGTCGTCGACGACCAGGATCTTGCGCCCGCTGAGCGGTTGACCTTCCAGGACCGAAGCCACCGCGGCCTCCGCGGCATACTCCGCAGCCTTCTGTTTGGCGGGGTCGTCGAAGACCAGAGCATTGGCCACCAGATCCACCAGCTGTTCGACCTTGCAGCCGAGCTCGTAATGTTTGATGACGTCACTCAGACCGTCCACGCAGTTGTGACAGGAGGTCGCAACGACCGTGGCGCCGGTGTCGGCGATCTGTTTGGCCTTGATGGCGCCGGAGGAGAGCCTGCGCGGTGTGTACTCGGACATGGACATGGCGCCGCCGCCGCCGGTGCAGCAGAAGTTCTCGGTCCTGTTCGGATACATTTCGCGGAAATCCTCTACCACCAGTTCGAGCAGCTCGCGGGGCTCCTCATAGATGCCGCAGCTTCGGGCGAGGTTGCACGAGTCGTGGTAGGTGACCGGTTCGGAGTTCTTGGACTTGTCGACCTTGATGCGGCCTTCCTTGATGTACCGCAGCATGGTGTTGACCGAGCTTTCCATGACGAAGTTCACCGGGAATCCGGACCAGTTGACCGCCTCATGGCGGGTGGAACGGAAGCCGTGGCCGCACTCGGAGATCACCAATTTCTCGGAGCCGATATTCTCCACCTGCTCGTAAACCCTCTGGCCGCACACGCCGCCAAGCCCGTCGTCACCGGAAAACAACCCGAAGTTGGTCTGGTCCCAACCCTCGGTGGCCATTGTCCAGTCCTCGCCGGCGGCGTAAAAAATCAGGGCGGCCTTCTTGATGGTGCGGGGGTCGTACTTCACCTCGCGGGGGTTGATGGCGTAGGTGATCTTGGCGCCCTTGCGGTCGATTGGGATGGTGGCCTTGTCGTGGCCCAGATCCTCCTCGAGTTCCTCGGACATCCACTCGATGGTGTCCAGGTAATCCTCCTTGAGCACACCCATCTGGTTGCCGATCTCCCACTGGTCCTTCGACACGACCCGGACGCCTTCGGGCATCACACCGACATGGCTCAAGAGCCCCCGCATGATGCGATTCAGCGTCGCGGTGTCCACCCCCATTGGACAGTTGATCGTGCACCTGCGGCAGTTGGTACAGGTGCCGAAGGCGATGTCCTTCAGCTTTTCGAGATCGTCGTCGTTGAGAGGGACCTTGTCGGCGCCCACCCACCATGGAAACACGCTGCCGGTCCAGTCGTGGTTGGCCTTGAAGAGCTTGCGCACCTGGTCGGCCTTGTAGGACGGCGTCATGGTGGGATCATCGGGATGGCTGAGCACGTAGTGGCACGCGTCATTACACATACCGCAGTGAACACACCCCACCAGGGAGCCGACAACCTGGCGACTGAGCTTTTTCGCCAGCTGTTCTTCCATCATTTTGATCTTATGGGTCTTAGGTTTGTTGGACACGGTCCCCTCCCCTTACTTGTTGACCGGGTAGCTGCCGCGGTGGCCGAGCGCGCGCCCGATCCAGATGCGGGTGAACGGGTAGTAGAGATAGTGCGAGATCTTCGAAAACGGCACATAGAGCAGGAAGAAACTGGTGAGCAGCAAATATGCCACCAGGATCAGTTCGTTCTGGACTGCCGGGACGCCGTAGATGTAGGCCTCGGTGATGACGCCGAGCCCGAACCAGGTCGTCAGCATGGCCAACGAGAAGTAGTCGTCGGGAGTGCTGATGAGACGCATCACCGGCTTGAAGATCCGTCTGAAGATGCGGTAGACGCCGATGAGGAACGCCGCCATCAGAAGGGCCTCGGTCACCCAGAATACAACCGGGTGCCGGAGGAAGCCCTGGGCCACTGTGCTCAAAAAGGCGAGTCCGATACCGGCCACCACTCCCAGGTGGAAGAGGACAAATGTCACATAGAAGGAAAGGTTCTTCCGGGTGCTCTCCATCCCCCACGGCATGAAGACGTTGAACAGCGAGTGCCGTGCCCCGGCCTTGGCATTGGACTGCCCCGGATTTCCCGGCGCCGACTTGTCCTTACCTGCTTTGAAGCTGAACAACCACCTCAGGCGGAGGGTGTAGATCACCGCCATCACGGCCAGGGCAATCCAGTGGATCACCTCGGCGGCGTACAACAAATTGCTGGGTTCATGCGGCATTTCACACCCCCTCCTGAAATCTGGCCTCGAACGGATTGAATTCGCGTGTGTCCTGCACGACGAAGAACACCTCGTCAAGGGTGCTGCCGTTTTCAAGGTGGGCGGCTACGGTGTCCACCATGACCCGCGCGCAGAGATCCATCGGCACTTGGTAGACCCCGGTGCCGATGGGCGGCAGGGCAAGCTTCTTGACGCCCTTTTCTTCGGCCCTGGCGAGGCTCGACTGAACCGTCCGGCGCAGCTTGCCCTCCTCGTCCTCCTCACGGAACTTGGGTCCATTAACGTGGATGATGTATTCGGCCTTGAGGATCCCGGCCTGCGTGACGACGGCCTCGCCAACCGGAAGGTGACCGAACTCATCCAGTTCCTTCTGGATGACGATCCCACCACGCTGCTGAATCGCACTGCCAAAACCCGATCCGAGCTTGACGTCCTCCGTGATGTCATGGACGAAAGCATCGACCTCGAGCTCGCTGATGTCGCCCCTGACCAGGTGCATCACCGCGTTTCCCACCGTTCGCTCCAACATTTCCCGATTCCTCCGTCAATCGTGTTTCGTCACCCGCCCAGAGGGGGCCACGCTTTTTGAATCCCGAACAGCCTCCACGGCGTCGGGCTCCGGGAAGGGACCCGGCCGCAAGAGATGATCCTCCCCCGGTGCGTTGTTCGGGCGCACCCAGCTGGGATCCAGCAGGTCCGCCAGGGTGTACTCCTGGAGGACCTCGGAAATTCGCTCGTTGATGAGTGCATACACAATTCTGCATTCGCAGAATTCGGCACGTGGGCAGGTCATGGGATCTTCGAGACAGTCCACCAGGCAGATCGGTCCGATTGAGGCTTCCACGATCTGACCGACGGTGATTTTCGATGGCACTTCGGACAGACGATAGCCACCGTGGCGTCCTGCAACGCCACGAACCAGACGATTGTTGCGGAGGGCAAGGGCCAGCTGTTCGAGGTAGCCCCGCGAGATCCCTGTTCGCTCTGAAACCGATGCCAGACTGACCGGAGAACCCTCTTCGCCGTTGCGTGCCACATCCAACATCAGGCGGAGTGCGTAACGAGCTCTCGTGGTAAGTCTCATAATGGACCCACGATATTTTGATAATTCATACTTGTCAACTATGAGTTAGTCTATTTCGATGAATTCTCAATCTCATTTGATTGTTGATCAATCATTGATACGAGATTCTCACGATGCTATGGTTGGACCCGACATCGCGTTGTCCGATGTGAACCGCGAGGGAGGCATCATGGCTGGCAAGTTCGCTCTTATTATCGATGATGAACCTGACATCACGACCTACCACGAGGCGCTGCTCACGGATCATGGATGGCAGGTCCAGACCGCAAACAGCGGCGACGATGGACTGGCCTTGGCCCGCCAGAAAAAACCCGACGTGATCCTCTTGGAC
The DNA here is from genome assembly GCA_963797055.1 of uncultured Holophagae bacterium. Taxonomy (GTDB): domain Bacteria; phylum Acidobacteriota; class Thermoanaerobaculia; order Thermoanaerobaculales; family Sulfomarinibacteraceae; genus FEB-10. The sequence continues at coordinate 38,315 of CAWCOD010000006.1, read as the reverse complement.
GTGATGATGCCCGAACGCGGCGGTCTGAGCACGCTCATCGGCTTTCGCAAGGACCCGGAGCTCAAGACGGTGCCCGTCGTGCTCGTCACCGGTATCCAGGAGTCACTGAAACAGGATTTCGGCGCGTTTCTGGATCGCTTCAAGAACTACAACCCGAATGGTTACGTCGAGAAGCCCATCGATCCGGACAAACTCCTCGCCCTGTTGGACGAGATCACCGGCGCCTGACGGCTCCGGCCTTCTGCGGGCCAACCCAGACGTACCGAAGAGGCCAGCCAGCGGCTTCGCCGGCGTAGTCGACCCCGATTCGTGAACCGCGTTCAAACTGCTCTTCCCCAATTCGGCACCCGTCGTCGCACAACCACAGCCCCCCTCCCGGCCGGCACAGATCCAGACCGTTCTCGGCCCGTGTGACCGCAAGGGCCTGGCACAGCTTGCCGGGGCCGTCGGTGAGGGAACCGTCCGGAACCTGCGCGCCACGTCGTGATCGCATCAGATCGGCGCCCCAGACGGGCACGCCGGCGCGCAGAAGGATTGCCTCGCCACATCCCTCCCCCACCGTCACCAGATTGAGACAGTGGTGCAGCCCGTAGATCAGATAGACATAGGCACGACCGGCCTCCCCCACATGGTCTCGGTGCGCGGCGTCCTCCGTCCTCCGAAGGTGTGACAGGCTGGGTCCTCGGCGCCCAGATAGGCCTCGACCTCGGTGAGGCGCACGGCTGCAACGCCCTCGCAATTCTGACGCACGACCACCTTTACCGAGCAGCGCCCGCGCCACCTCCACCGTGGGTCGCTGATAGAATCCCCGTCCGAGAGCAGGGATTCTCAACAGCACATCCACATCGAGGGGGTCAGTCGTCATGGGTTCCACCATCTGCGTCACCGGCGGCGCCGGGTTTATCGGCAGCCACGTCGCCGATGCCCTGGTCGCCGAGGGACACCAGGTCATCATTCTGGACGACCTGTCCAGCGGCAGCAAGAACAACGTCCCGGAAAGCGCCCGGCTCGAAGTCGTCGATGTGCGCAGCCCGGATGCCGCCGCAGCCATCATCGACAACGACGTGGAGATCATCGTCCATCACGCCGCCCAGATGGACGTCCGCAGATCGGTCAAAGACCCGGCGTTCGACGCCGACGTGAATATCCTCGGGCTCCTCAACCTGCTGGAGGCCTCCCGTCATGGCGCCGTGCGCCAGGTCATCTTCGCCTCTACCGGAGGCGCCATCTACGGCGAGCAAGACGTCCATCCAGCCGACGAAACCCATCCGGCGCGCCCCGTATCTCCCTACGGCGTCGCCAAGCTCGCCAGCGAACGGTACCTCTACTACTACAACCACGAGTACGGTCTCGACGCCACCTGTCTGCGCTACGCCAACGTCTATGGCCCTCGCCAGAACCCCCATGGCGAGGCCGGTGTGGTGGCGATCTTCCTTCACCGCCTGTTGGCGAACACACAGCCGGTGATCAACGGCGATGGCCGGCAGACCCGCGACTACGTCTTTGTCAAGGACGTCGTGCGGGCCAATCTCGCCGCCATCGGCCGGGACGGATTCCACACCTACAACGTGGGCACCGGGGTCGAGACCGACGTCAACACCCTGTTTGCCGCGATCCACCGCGCCGCCGACTGCGGACCCGACGCCATCCACGGCCCCGGCGCCGCCGGCGAGCAGCTCCGGTCGTCGATCTCCTCGGCCCTGCTGGAATCAGAGCTCGGCGTGTCCGTGTCCACGCCCCTCGCCGAGGGCATTCAGGTGACTGCTGATTGGTTCAAGGACAAGGCCGCCGGGGGTAAGTAGGGAGTGAGGCAGTGCCCGAGCCCGGCGCTGCTCGTTCAACGCGACCGTCTTTCCAGCGTCCCGGACAGTTACAGGGGCAGCGGCCGGAATCGGGGCCGGAACAGATGACCAGCGGCAGTGACCAGCGGGCAAACCGTCGTGCTCGCTGATGATACTTCCACTGACCCGGTAAGGCCACAGATCACACAGAGAACACAGACACGGCGGCCTGCCGCGCGCGGCACGGTTGCCCCCACGAGGTCGCGTTTGGGTACCACGCGTCGGTGCCAGGGCCGACCTTCGAAACTCAAAGTCCCAGTACGACGATCGATACATCTGCGGCGGTGCCTGGCACCGGCACCGCTGCATCTCTACGGGCATGCGCTCGGAATCGGTTCAGCGCCCGGTCATCGCGCCGGACCTCGGCGCCTCCGTTCAGCAATCGAAGGAACGCGCGCGCTGGCTTGGATCTCTGCATCTTGGACCCGGGCGACGCGGGGTTGCGCGTTGGCAGCTAGTTTCCGAACCTCGCAGATTCCACGGCCTGATACAGCTCTTCGAACTGGCCGGTGAGCTTGTGTTTCGGCACGAGGAACGGCAGGGGTTTGGAAGCCTCGTGGGACTCCTTGACCTTGACCGACGCCGAGATGTGGGGATCGAGAACCGGCAGCCCCTCTTCGCGCAGCTCCTCCACAACCCGTCGCGGCAGCCGGGCGCGTTCTTGAAACTGATTGATGACGATTCCAGCCACCTTGAGGCCCGAGTTGTGATCCTCCCGAACCTCGTTCACCGTATCGAGGAGGCTGTAGAGGGCGCGGCGTGAGAAATCATCACAATCGAAGGGAACCAGAACCCTATCGGCGGCGATCAGAGCCGACAGAGTGAAGATGTTGAACGCGGGGGGTGTATCCATGTAGACGGCGTCGTATCCGTCGAGGTCGCGGAGCGCGTCTCGAAGCTTGTAGATCTTGTACTTGGCCTCCAATTTTGGCTGGAGGAGCTTCCAGATCCGTCGAGGCCGGCATGACGTGGAGGTTTTCGAACCGGGTGTGATGGACATAGGATGCCGCTGAGCCTTTGAGCAGCCGAAATCCGAGAGACTGTTCGAAAAAGTCACCCAGGGTGGGTTTCGCCTCGTCGGCGTCAGACCCCAGCAGGTGGTGGCTGGCACAGCCTTGCGGATCGAGGTCCACGACAAGTGTCCGTCGTCCCTCGCGGGCGCTCACCGCGGCCAGGTTGCAGACGATCGTGGACTTGCCCACTCCACCCTTCTGATTGAATACGACCCAGCGCATGGTCACCTCCGTGGCGCTCCCGATCGGAAGCGGGTCTCAGGGTAGTCGTGATGCCGCACTGCGTCAATAGCCCGAACCACCCGTTCCATCGGTGCGACGTCTGGCAAACCGATGGCGGTTGCCTCGGTCTTGCCGCATTTCGTCACCGGATTTCCCCACCGCGGTCGAAGGCCGGTCATCGGAAGACCCCCTAATGGTCAAGGGAGGGCTCGCATGGAAGCTCCAAGACGGACGCACAAAGGGAATCAGCCGATGAGCATTTTGCGAATCGATGATTCTGATCTAGGATACGACCAACAGGGGGAGCGGGCCTCGCAGGCGCCGGTTTGGCGCCCGCAAGGAAACCACGAGGAGGAGCCGGTGAATCCAGGAGAGAGCCGCGCCGATGCGGGTGGGACCTCATACCACGTCATTTTCCCGATTGCTGTGGGAGCCGTGTTCCTGGCTGCCCTCGTATTGGGAGCCGTACTCGGTTGATGGGTGGATTTTGGCGGGTCGATCCCGCCGCAAAACACCCCGGAAGGCGGCATTTCGCAATCTTTTTAGTTTTCATCGGTCGGCCTCGGCTGGGTTCACTGCCCTACGGCGTACCGTCAAAATCCACGACGTACCGACCATCTCGCATCAGCACAGACTGGGAGCCGTCGTCAAAGCTCAGGGTGACCAGCGTGGGCATGACACGAGGTTGCAGCTCGGGCAGGTAGACGTGATCCTGGTGAACCACGGCTTCGGGGCGGCTGAACTGCCGGGGACCCACCTGGCCGCCAAAATGCTCACTCCGGCCGAAAGCAATGTGGAGACCGAGCTTCTCGTCAAGCAGTACCTCTCCAATGGGTTCGAGCCCGAAGTCCGAAAGCACACCGAGACCTAACTCGGCCACGTTGCCCGACGCCGGTTCGGCGACCAGCCCCGACAGTGCTTCGTCCGAGGCGGGCCCCGCGGACAGGACGTCCACCGCCCTGTTGTCTTCGATCCGAAACACCACCACGTCGTCGCCAAACTGGATCGGCAGTCTCCCGGCTGTCGCCGTTGGGTCGCCTTCGATTTCGCCCTCGTAAGGCACGATGTACGCCTCGCCCGATGGGAGGTTCCCGGCTGTCCCTGGAGTGGGCAGGAGCCCTCCCGAAGCATGTGCGGTGCGATGGCGGAGATCGAGGACCAGCCCCATATTCTCGGATTCGATCGACCTCAAACTCGATGTCGCACCGGACGGCGCGATCGAGGATCTCCTTGAGCCACCAGACTCGTCGATTGACCTCCCCGTAGTCCAACCGAAGTGCGGGGATCATGGCCGGCGAGAATCCGGGCATTGTGGCGGCCCGAAAACCCAGCCGAGGAGCCATCATCTTGAGTGGTGCGGTGGCCGACAGCTCGGTCGGCGCAAGCGCCATGGGATGGCCGGCGAGGACCGTCTCGAATAAAATGGCGCGATCCACCGGGAGACCGGCCGCGGATCTGGGGAGCGCCTCGGGATCGGTGGCGAAGGCCGTCAGAGGCAGATCGGCGTTGTTGGTCGTGACGTTCGGATAGCAATAGAGATCAACCGAGAAACCATGGTCGTTTGATGCGTCCTGCAGGATCTTCACCCAACCTGCAGCCAGCTTTCTTCGGGCCAACCAATCCTCGTCGTCCGGCAAGTTGTCTCCCGGCAGGTCGACGAGGATCGCAACCCCCCGCTCGTCTGGCCGTGGCTCGAAAACCCTTTGGATGAGCTGGACCAATTCCTCCGACGTCAGCGTGTGGTCGGTCATGGACGTCCTCCCGGACAGTTATCCTACATCGGCGAAGATAGGGGGCTATGGGGCGCTTTGGGGCTATGGGGCTCAACGAGCCGTGAAACAAAGCCTCATAGCGAGCCGGCAAAGCCGCCGATCAATCATTGACCTCGACCGAGATCTCGTCATACCAATCTATGGAACCCGGCAAACCGATGCCGAACTGCGTGCTGCGGCCGGGGTAGATCTCCTCGAACGGGCTCCCCTGAGCCGTCTGGATGAGGTCACCGTCCCGATAACCCGTCACCCGGAACCACACGTCGGTGGGTTGGAGAACCCGACGGCACGTGTTGGTGGCATTGATATTCACAAGCACGTTGCCCCACGCCGCCAGCGACTGATGGGCATCCCAGCTGGCTCTGATGCACTCGGAAGCCGAAGGAGTCGCCGAGGGCTGCCGTCGCTGCGGCGGCTGAGCGGCCGCCGGAATCCACGGTGTAGGGGTGATGGTCGGGGCAAGGACGACGACATCTGTGGAGAACTCAACCGGAGTGGCCGTCGCCGACGGCGTGACCGCGGCCGTCGGCGCCAGGGGCGTTGGGGTGGGCGTCGGCGGAACCGCGGGCTCGTCACCACGCATGATCTCGAAGACTGCGATCAGGGCGACAATGGCCAACACTCCGCTGACGATCAGACAGCCCGATCGGCTGCGTCGATCTCTCCGGCCGCTGGACAGGTAGAAGCCTGACGTTGAATTGTCCATGTTGCCTCGACCTTTAAAGATACACCAACTCGCGGGCAAGATGGCAGAACCCCCGCCCATCCTCGCTATGGGGCTATGATGCTATGAAATCCGCCGCCCACCCGATGCTCGATCCTCGATGCTGGATCCCCCACCCACCCCGACAAGGCAGGCCGGACGCGATGGGCGGGCGTGCCGTCCAGGGGAGTCCAAAGCTAAAAGTTGAAAGTTGAATGTCCCCGCCCTTCCTCCCAGGGCGAGAAGGGCGCAATGGGCGGGCGGCCCGTCCTCGGGCGCATTGCGAACGCGCTCACCCGGTGCCAGGCACCGTCGAAATCGAATCGAATTACGAGGTCGATACATCTGCGGCGGTGCCTGGCACCGACATGAAGATCGGAACGCGAGAAAGGGGGCAACCCGCCGGCGGCAGCGGTTGTGGCCGTGGCCGTGCGCGGCGGCCATTCCCGATCCTGGAAGTACGATCATCGGCCTTACGGCCACCCGCTGGTGACGGCTGGTCACCGCGGCCACCGGCCGCGAGTAACCGCGGGGAGGGCCACGGGGAGATGGGCGCGTCGAAATCAGCGTATCGAAGCGAACGCGCGGGCCTTCAGTTTCCGCGACGGAGGGAGAGCAGGATGCCCAACGTCAACAACGCCACCCACACCGGCCAGGGCCCGTCGAAGGCCGCCAACAAGGACCCCGACACCAAGCAGAACCCACCAAAGAGGGTTGCCCGGATCCCACGGAGCGGAGAATCCGGCTCGCGACGGGTCCGCTGTTCCAGAAATCTCGAGGTCTCGCTCACCAGGGCGGGCAGCCGACCCACGGCGTCCAGCAGCTCCGGGGCCATCAGCTGAGCGTTTTTGAACAGCTGTTTGGGCGAGTACTGCTGACGGTAGATCCGCCTCATCTGACGGGCCGAAACCTCGGCCACGTTGAACTCGTTGTCCAGCAGGTAGCCCACGCCCTCGTAGGTGACCAGGGCCTTGACCATGAGCACCATCTCCACCGGGAAGTAGAGATCATATCGAGCGCCCAGCCGGGTCGCCTCGAGGATCATCAGGGCCAGCGAGAAATCCTCGAAGGTCGCATCACGGCGCCACTTTCGGAAGAGTTCTTTGACCGCCCGTCGAAAGCCCACAAAGTCGGCGCCCGGTTCGGCCTGCGAGACCTCCGAGAGGTGGCGCGCCGCGGCGTCGAAGTTCTCCGCCACCAGATTGTGGAAGAGGTTTAACAAGCTGTGCCTCAGCGCCGGATCCAGCTGCCCCACCATGCCGAGGTCGATAAAACCGATCCGCCCCTCAGGCAAAATGAGCAGATTGCCGGGATGGAGGTCGGCATGGAAGAAACCGTCCTCATACAGCATTCGGATGATGGCCGTGGCGCCGAGGTCCACAAGGTGCCGTCGTTCCTCGAGGCTCAGCGTCTCGGCGACCTCGGGACTCGGCTCCACGCCCTCGAGATACTCCATGCAGAGGACCTGCGACCCGGAATACTGGTGGAAGATCGCCGGGAAGACAATATCCTCCATGTCCACGAAATTGGCCTGGAAGTTCTCGGCATTTTCCGCCTCGCGGACCATGTCCATCTCGCGCAGGGTGTAGTCGCAGAATTCGTCGATGACCTTGCGTGGCTGATAGCGTGGGATGATCATCTGGAGCGCGAAGCCAACAATTTGGAGCAGATCGGTGTCGCGATAGAGTAGCTCGCGAATTCCCGGCTTGACCACCTTGACGATGACGGTGTCACCGGCGTAGGTGACGGCACGATGGCTCTGGGCTATGGACGCCGAACCGAGGGGGACTGGCTCGAATTCTGCGAAGATCTCATCAATCGGCAACTGCAGGTCATTCTCGATGACCACGGTAATGGCCTCCACCGGGACCGGCGGAAGGTCGCTCAACAAACCTCGCAGCTCGGCGGTTACCACCTCGGGCAGGACGTCGAGCCGCAGGCTGAGGACCTGACCGAGCTTGATGTAGGTCGGACCGAGGATCTCCAGGCGGCGTCTGAGCTGGGCGGGAAAGGGCATCGCCGCGATCTCTGGATCGATGAATCGTCGGCAGGTCCAAGCCATGGCCGCCTGGAACCGGAAGACCAATCCGCGGGCACCGCGGCTTCTCTTCTCCTCCACCCACGCCGAGTAACCGCCGAGAAACAACAGAATGAAGTGACGCATCGTGGTCCGCCCACGGCGCGCCAGATCCGGCACCCTGGCAACCCCTCTGCGCTTGATTCTCCGGCGGTCGGACCCGCGTGGCGGGGCTCCCTCTTCGGCGACAGTTGGCGTCTCCTCCACGTTGGACAGCCCCCGCGTCACCCGATCAGCGATTGCGCCCGTAGCGCTCGTGGGACGAGACCCAGTCCAGCGAGGAGATGGCGGCACCCAAGGAAACCTCTCCCGCCAGAGCCACGCCGGCGATGATCTCCGCCAGCTTCTTCACCTTGTTCTTACCCCGGCACCCGAGCACCTCGAGACACTCGCGTTGGGTGGCCAGCCCGGTGCCGCCGCCATATGTGGCCACGATGAGGGATGGGATGGTGAGCGACATGTACAGGTCTTTTTCGGGCGTGATCTCGGTGTACAGGATCCCCGACGACGACTCGGCTACGTTGGCCACATCCTGACCGGTGGCGATAAACATGGCGGTGATGCCGTTGGGCGAGTGCGCCCCGTTGTTGTTGGCACCGGACAGGAACGCGCCCACGTTCGCGATCTGCATGTGGTAGGTCAAACTCTCGGGTTCCACCCGCATGTGTTGGACCAGCACCTCTCGCTTCACCACCGCCTCGGCCGTGACCCGCTTGCCACGGGTTCGCATCATATTGATCTGCGAGTGCTTTTTATCGGTGGCGAGATTTGACTCGAGATAGAAGGCCCGCACCGTGTCCAACCGGTCGAGCATCCAGGAGCAGGCGGCGAACGTGGCTCGGCCCACCATGTTCTGGCCCGCTGCATCACCTGTGAAATAGTTGAACCTCAGATAGGCGAATTTGTTGGACAGGAAGGTGTCGATATCGAGCAACTTCGCCACCGACGAAGTGGCTTCGGCTGCCTGGCGGATGCCGTCGATATTCTCGTTGACCCAGTCTCTGAACGCGCGTGCCTCTCGGGCGGAATCAAAGACGAAGACCGGCGCCCGTTGCATGCGGTCGTCCGACACCGTGCAGGTCACACCTCCGGAAAGGTTGAGCACCTTCATTCCACGGTTGTAGGACGCCACCAGGGTTCCTTCGGTGGTGGCCATCGGAATCAGAAATTCGCCGTCCGCATGCTCGCCGTTGATCTGGATGGGCCCCGCGAATCCGATTGGGATCTGCGCGACTCCGGTGAAATTCTCGATATTGCCCGCCAGCATCTCGGGATTGAAGGAGTGCTGAGGGATATGCTCCAAGGTCACGCCACATGCCGACTCGATAAAGCGCTGACGCTTGGCGATGATCTCGGGGTTGAGGTTGTCTTCCTTGTCGTAGGGAACAGTTTCCCGCCGTTCCTCGTGTTCCCTGATGGCGTCCTTGACTTCGAACGACAATTTGCCGAACTGTCCGGCTTCAAAGTCAATCCCGATCGCGTGTTTGCCGATTTCCAGGGTCACATCGTTGAGCTTGACGGTCATCATCTTGCGCAGTGGAAAATCCACCGGTTGGTCCGCGGTGACCTCGCCCGGCGACAAGGTCTCGCCCCCCACCTCCAGCCGGACGGTATCCAGCGGAACGGCCGTACCGTCGATGGAGATGCCAGATATGGCTATCAGCGTCGTGTCACTGAGTCTGTTCTTGAGTCCGAACTGCGCGCCGCCTGGAATATTCTCGAGGCTGCCCATGGTATACAGCTGCTTCAAAATGAGAGACGGGATCTTCACCGGTTCACCTCCGTGTCGTGATCGTTCCGAGAAAAAGCCATTCTAACCCGGACTGACCTCGAGTTTGGTGCGATCCGGCTCCACGTGTTCCCACACCCTTTCGTCATCCGATGGAGCTGCGAGACCGAGTGCCGCAGCATTGAGCCACCACCGTCACCTACCGAGGTCACTCGCTGCCAAATGACTTCCGGAATCAGAGTGTTTTCAAGGGTGCCGCTCCGCGATCCGGCATTGGCACCGGTGTTGCAGGTCGCTGCGTCAGAGAGCAAGGAGGATCCGATGCGACGTCCCATTCACATCACCGTGTTCTTCTGCACGCTGGCCATCATCTCCACCGCAGCTTCGGCCCAGGCCCAGGGAAACTGGCAACCGGGCGACTTCGGTTCGTTCCGCTTCCGTATTGGACTCTTTGAACCGCAGGCGGATTCCGAATACTGGGACGAGATCTTCACCACCTTCACCGGTTCGGCGGGGGATTTTCAGGACGTCAGCTTTGGATTCGACTACCTGTGGCGAATGTCCATGCATTCCGGGCTGCTCTTCGGCGCCACGTTCTACGGCGGTGACACCACCCAAGCCTACCGCGACTGGGTGGACGCCGACGGCCAGGATATCCGCCACACCACATCCTTGGACACCTGGGACATGTCGGTGGCCTATTCTTACCGGTTCGGCGAACGTGGTTGGAAGGTCAGGCCCTACGGAGGGCTCGGACTGGGTCTGTTGAACTACCGTCTCTCAGAGAGCGGTTCGTTCATCGACTTCGGCCAGTCCTCGCTTCCCATTGTGTATTCCGATTACCGCGATTCTGGGTGGACCTGGCAGGGATTCGGTCTCGCCGGTCTCGACGTCCCCATCGGCTTCCGGTGGTCCTTCTTTGGCGAGGGACGTTACCGCTGGTCCGAAACGGAGCTGGGAGGGGACTTCTCCGGCGCGGGCACTCTCGACCTGTCCGGTTTCGAGTTTTCGTTGGGCTTTTCCTGGAACTTCTGAAGCGCCGAGGCAACATCGCCTCGTCGTTGAGAAGCCTCAGTACTCTGTTTCTCCTGAATCGACGCTCACGAGAAGCTCAGGCGAAAAACAGAGAACACTCGAGTCAAATGGGGCTCGCACTCGGCTCGAAAACCCGTATAATCCGCGGGCGGTGAAGGTCGTACCCGAGGGAGTAACGGCGACCGCCGGTGCGTTACGCTATAGGATTCTTCGACGGAGGGGAAAGCATGCGCCAACCCGATGGAAGCTCCACACTGCTCACGACCCGCGTCGAGACGATGCTGGGTTGGGTGCGGAAGAACAGCCTCTGGCCGCTGCCGTTCGGGACGGCGTGTTGCGCCATTGAATTCATGTCGGTGGTGTCGTCCCACTACGACCTGGCCCGCTTCGGTGCCGAGGTCGTCAGGTTTTCGCCCCGACAGGCCGACCTGATGATCGTCGCCGGGACGATCACCGACAAGATGGCCCCCGTGGTCAAGCGCGTCTATGACCAGATGGCCGAGCCCAAGTACGTCGTCTCCATGGGTGCGTGCGCCTGCACCGGGGGCTTCTACCGTGCCTATCACGTCGTCCAAGGGGTAGACGAGTTCATCCCGGTGGACGTGTACGTGCCGGGGTGTCCACCCACACCAGAGGCCCTGATGCATGGGATTTTGAAGCTCCAGGAAATGATCCAGAACGGAGAGACTCAATATGACCGTCTCAAGTCCCGAAGCTCCGACACGGCTGCATCCTCTGTCTGACCGGCTGCCCGAGGGGGCGGGCGAGGGCATCACGAGCTGTGCCGACGGGCACACCGAACTGACGGTTGATCGCAGCCGTTTGCTTGACGTCCTGAAGACCCTACGGGACGACGACGCCACGCGCTGCAATCTCCTGGCCGACATCTGCGCCGTGGACTATCCCGACCGTGACGCCCGCTTCGAGGTCGTCTACCACCTGGCCGGACTCGACTCCGAAGAGCGGGTGCGGGTCCGGGTTCCCGTCTCCGAGGACGACCCGGTTGTACCCTCGGCCTACGGTGTCTTCAAGGCCGCCGACTGGTTTGAACGGGAAGCCTACGACATGATGGGCATCCGCTTCGACGGCCACCCCAACCTCAAGCGCATCCTCACCCACGAGGCCTTTGTCGGCCATCCCCTCCGCAAGGACTACGATCCGGCCCAGCGCTGGCTGTTGACCGAAAACGAAACCATGGTGCCAAAGTGGGTCGGGGACACCCCCGAGGGCAACCTCGATTTCGAGACCCAAGTCCTCAACATCGGGCCGTCCCACCCCGCCACCCATGGCACCCTGCGAACCATCGCTCGCCTCGACGGCGAAGAGATCGTCAAGGCCGAGTGCGAGATCGGTTACCTGCACCGGTGCTTCGAGAAGATGTCGGAGACCCACGGCTGGAGCCAGGTGATCCCCTACACCGATCGCCTCAACTACTGCTCGAGCCACATCAACGGCGCGGGCTATGCCCTGGCGGTGGAGAAGATGCTCGGGATCGAGGCGCCACCCCGCGCCCAGGCGATCCACGTCATCCTCTCCGAGCTGTCCAGGATCATGGACCACGCGGTCTGTCTGGGCGCCATGCTTGTGGACATCGGGGCGCTCACGAACTTCTGGTATTTCTTCCAGATCAGGGAAGAGATCTACGGCCTCCTTGAATCCTGTGCCGGAGGCCGGCTGACCGTGTCCTACGCCAGGATCGGCGGGCTGGCGCACGACGTGCCGGCGGATTTCAACGACAACGTCCGGAAGCTCCTGGCCGACATCCCCAAGTTCATCGACGACGTGGAGAAACTGGTCACGGCCAATAAGATCTTCCGCGACCGCGCCGAGAACGTGGGGACCGTTTCGGCCGAGGAGGCCGTCGCCTGGGGCTGGACCGGTCCGTGTCTGCGGGCCTCCGGAGTGCCCTACGACGTCCGCAAGGCCATCCCGTACCACGGCTATGAGCAATACGATTTCGAGGTTCCGATTGCCACCACCGGCGACACCTACGCTCGCTATCTGGTCCGGATCGAGGAGATGCGCCAGAGTTTGCGCATCGTCGATCAGGCGCTCACCAACCTGCCGGACGGCCCGGTGATCACCGACAACCACCGCGTTGCCCTGCCGCCCAAGGAAAAGGTTTTCACCGAGATGGAAGCCCTGATCTGGCACTTCAAGCTGATCTACGAGGGCATCAAGGTCCCCGCGGGCCACGCCTACTCCTGCACCGAGGGGGCAAACGGCGAACTCGGCTACTACATTGAGTCCGACGGTGGCGGCAAACCCTATCGCATCAAGGTCCGGCCACCGTGCTTCGCCATCTACCAGGCGTTCCCTCACATTCTCGAAGGCCATTTGGTGCCCGACGCCATCGCCATCCAGAGCAGCCTCAACATCATTGCCGGAGAACTCGACCGATGAGCAGTGTCCCAACGGTAAACGTCGATCGTCCACCCGAGACTCTCGCTGAGCGCACGTATCTGATCCCCATTTTCAAGGGGCTCGGCGTCACCCTGCGCCACTTCCTGCGCAATCTTTTCGGCCAGAAGGACATCGCCACGATCCAGTATCCCGAGACCAAGCGACAGTACTCCGAACGGCTCCGGGGGAAGCACATCCTCACTACCAAGGACGACGGCTCACTGCGCTGCGTGGCCTGCTACATGTGCGAAACCGCGTGCCCGGCCGAGTGCATCCATATCGTGGCGGAGGAGGACCCGGAGGCGACGGTGGAGTGGGAGAAGCTACCCGCCGTTTACGAGATCGATCTCCTGCGCTGCGTGTTCTGCGGTTACTGCGTGGACGCCTGTCCCAAAGAGGCCATCATCATGAGCCGCGAACACGAGATGGTGTTCGTGACTCGGGAAGAGGCCATCGTCGGTATCGACGAACTCCGGCAGAAGGGTCCCATCGAGGACGAGGATCTGGGGTATCGGCCGTACTACTGACGCCCCCCACCCACCCATTACGAATTGCAGATTGCAGATTGCAGATTGCAGATTGCAGATTCCCCCGCCCACCCGGGAGCAAGGAACAAGGAACAGGGAGATCCTTTGGCCGCCCGAGCCCGAGCCCGTTACCGTTCCCGTTACACAACGCAGAACGAAGAACGAAGAGGCCACGCCCACCGGGAGGGAGGAGGGCGCGATGGGCGGGCGTGCCATTTCGGGCATCTCCACGTAAAAAGTCGAACGTTAAACGTTGAAAGTTCCCTCCCACCCACCCGGAGCGAGGTGGGCGCGTATGGCGGGTGTGCCGTCTCTGACGATTTTGGAAAAGCAGTATCAGCGGCGGGGGTCCTTCGGTGCGGCCCGGTTTTTGGTCGCGCTTCCCGTGAGGATGCCAGGCACGCCGATTCGCCCCAGCGAGACGAATTGGCTGGCCGGCGTTGGCGAATCGGGATGCCAGGCACCTCCGAGAGACGGGCCCTCGGGGAGCGCATTTGGGAGAAGGGCGCGATGAAATCGGTGAATCGAAGGGACCACCCGGTGATTGTGGAGCGGCCGTCTCGGCTGCATTCCTGGAACGCACCCCGCCATTGAGCCACGAGACCTCCAATGATAGGATGGTTGTCCAATACAAGGGAGGAAAGGGATGGCATCAGACCATCAGCAGATTGAGCGAGACGGTCTCTCCTACCAACAGCTTCAAGTCGAGCACCAGAGTCACGAAAAACGGCTCGAAGAACTCAACAAGAAGGCGTGGTTGACGCCCGACGAAGAGCTCGAAGCCAAGCGTCTCAAGAAACTCAAACTGCACCTCAAGGACCAGATGGAATCCCTGCGGCGTACCGCGGGGTAGAGCCACTGGTCGAATACGCAGATGATCGCACCCGAAGGCTGGCCCTTCGTCCTTGTTCCCCTGTGTCTGGCCCTGGGCGCAGCCGCTCTCGGATGGCAGGCGGCGGCCCTCATCCTGTTTGGCGTCACCCTGTTCGTCATCTTCTTCTTCCGCAATCCCAAGCGGACGTGCTCTCTGGACGACAGCGTGGTTTGCTCGCCGGCGGACGGCAAGGTCATCGTGGCGGGTCCCGCCCCCGGCGGTGCAGCACCCGCCGGTCTGCCAATCCAGGTGAGCGTCTTTATGTCGGTCTTCAACGTGCACGTCAACCGGGCTCCGATCGACGGCACCCTGACCGATTATGAGTACAACCCGGGTCGAACGTTCGCCGCCTACAAAGACAAGGCCTCGCTCTTCAACGAGCAGAATCTGTCGACCTGGGACGGACCCGCTGGGGTGGTTGCCATGAAACAGATCGCCGGGTTGATCGCCCGACGCATCGTCTTCGACCATCAGCCCGGAGATGGTGTGCGACGGGGCGATCGGATCGGGCTCATACGCTTTGGCTCGCGGGTGGACGTTTTCATGCCGGAAGATGCCCAACTCCTCGTCAATAGGGGCGACCGCGTGCGCGCGGGCGAAACCGGGCTGGCACGGTTCGCGGTTCGATGAGAGCCCCAAAGCTGATTCGGCGCAAGAGCTCTCCCCGGATCCGCAGGGGGATCTACATCATTCCCTCGCTGTTTACGGTGGGGAATATCTTCTGCGGCTTCTATTCCGTCGTGGAATCCAGCAGGGGTCACATGGAACGGTCCGCCCTGCTCATCCTGGTCGCCATCGTGCTCGACATTCTGGACGGTAGGATCGCCAGAATGACCGGCGCCAGCACCGCCTTCGGCGAGGTCTTCGACTCCCTGGCCGACGTCATTTCATTTGGCGTGGCCCCCTCGTTGCTGGTGTTCCATTGGGGCCTGTGGCAGGTTCCCCGACCCGGGACGGCGGTGGCCTTCCTGTTCCTGGTGGCCGGAGCCATCCGGCTTGCCCGTTTCTCCACGGGATCGCACGCCTCGTTGGATTTCGTGGGTCTCCCGAGCCCGGCGGGGGCCGGGGCGATCGCTCTGTTCGTGCTGGTCTCCCCAACGCCGGTGCAGCACCCGCTTTTCATCCCGGTGGTTGCCTGTTTCGTGCTCGCCCTGGCCCTGCTCATGGTCTCGAACCTGCCCTACCGCTCGTTCAAGGACGTGGACATGCGCCGCCGGTGGCCCGTTACGACCATCTTCATCCTCGCCATCGTCGTGTCCCTGGCCACCCTCACACCTCATGTATTGTCGGTGCTGGCCGCGATCTACATTCTCTCTGCCCCTTTTGCCGTCATCACCGGGCGCACCCGCCCCAAACCGCGCGCAGAAAGCGGACCACCGCCGGATTCTGAACGGAGCCGCCATGGCGACAATCAAGATCGTTGATCCCCTGACCCTGTTCGGCCGCGAGGCCATCCAGCTCCTCGAACACGCCGGCCCCCTCTCCGCGTCCGTGAGCTACTGCCATACAGAAACCGACGACGAACATCAGATCGCGGAGGTGGGTGGGGAACCGGGCCTCGTGCCACCCCTGGACGACCCGGCCCAGCTGGCCGACGTTGACGCTCTGCTGATCGCCGGTGATTGCGAGTCACCGCGAGGAGCCATCGTCCAGGAATTCCTCGACGCGAACCCGTCCACTCCGGTGGTGGCCCTCGGTACATCCACCAGACTCGTGGACCTGATGGTCCCCGCAGCGGGGCCACCCGCAGACCCCACCGATCGACACCTTCGCGTGGCCCACCCGGCCCTCGTTGTCCTGTATCAACTGACACGCTGTCTCCGGCACTTCGAGCCTAAAAGCGCCACGGTGGCCGCAGTGGACCCGGTCTCCATGGGTGGCCGCGACCGTGTGGAGCAGTTGGCCCGGCAGGGCGCCCAACGCCTTCATGGTTCGGGCGTGACAGAGTTGATCGACGAACAGGTGCTCGCCTTTACTGCCGTGGCGGGGCACGATGACGACCTCAGCCGCGACGCCGCAATCCTCCACCCGGAGCTTTCTGTGGCCTGCACAAGAACCTATGCAGGCCGATTCCACGGCAACGTCGCGCACCTCGGTCTCGTTTTCGCGCAACCGGGGTCGGAACACGAACTCTACGAGACCATCCGGGACGATGACCGATTCGCCGAACCCACTCTGCCACTCCTCCTGGATGCCTCCACCGACTCCGACCTCATCGCGCTTTCTCTCCCGCGGCTGTCGGGCGACGACCGGGTGTTGGCGATCACCGCCATGGTGGACGGGTTGCGGGTGGGGGGCGCGCTCACCGGGATCGAGATTCTGCGATCCATGCTGTTGTAACGATCACCCAGCCCGATGACCGGCGGCCCGCTTGGAACCAATGCGGACCGGAAGCGGATCGGGTTAAGATACTGACCCGGCCAACGGTCGAGAGTCCCCTCAAGGAGCACCAACATGAGCAGTCCTTTGGAAAATCTGGAGCCCAAACTCCTCTGGAAGAACTTCGACGACATCCGACGAATCCCCCGACCATCAAAGCACGAGGAGAGGATCGTCGAACACACGAGAAAATGGGCGGCCAACCACGGCTTCAAGGTCCTCAGCGACGACACCGGAAACCTAGTGATTCGCGTTCCGGCCACCCCAGGTCACGAGAACGCTCCAACCGTGATCCTCCAGGGTCATTTGGATATGGTCTGCGAGAAGAACTCGGATGTGGACCACGATTTCATGACCCAGGGAATCGAAGTGGACGTCGAGGATGACTGGGTCGTAGCTCGCGGAACCACCCTGGGGGCGGATAACGGTATCGGAGTGGCCACGGCCATGGCCATCGCCGAGGACGCGGACGTCGTTCACGGACCGCTCGAACTTCTTTGCACCATCGACGAGGAGACCGGCCTCACCGGCGCCAAGCAGTTGGATGCCGACATCGTCAGCGGACGGATCATGCTCAACCTTGACACCGAGGAAGACGGAGCGGTCTATATCGGCTGTGCCGGCGGTGTGGACACGGACGGCATCGTCAAATTGTCGAGACGCCGTGCGCTGCTCAACTCGGTGCCGGTCCGACTCGACGTCCGGGGCCTCCGTGGCGGCCATTCCGGTCTCAACATCATCGAGAACCGGGGCAACGCCATCAAGCTCGCCACCCGCACCCTGTTGGCCGCACTCGAGGCCGGGCTCGAAGTGGACCTGGTCTCCATCCAAGGCGGATCCAAGCACAACGCCATTCCCCGAGAGACGAACGCCGTTTGCCGAGTGCTCAAGGGCGACCTGGATCGATTCGGCCAGGTGGTCAGCCAGTGCCGGCAAGACTTCGTCGAGGAGTTTGGGGCCACCGATCCCCAGTTGGAAGTGGCCGTCACCGAATTGGATGACTCTGACGACTCCCAGCAGGTCCTCAACGTCCACGCGCGCGACCGACTGCTTCGCACCCTCGACAGCCTGCCCCACGGTGTCCTCACCATGTCCAGAGACGTACCGGGGCTGGTTGAAACGTCGAGCAACCTGGCGGTTGTGGAAACATCGGACGACCGGGCGAAGATCGTCACATCCCACCGATCGTCGGTCATGCCGGCCATGTTCGCGGTCCAGCGGCAGGTCACATCGATCTTCGAATCTGTGGGAGCGAAGATCCACAGTGACGACGCCTATCCGGGATGGAAGCCAAACCCGTCCTCCCCCATCGTCAAAAAGAGCGTGGAGATCTACGAAAGGCTATTCGGCGACGCACCCGCCGTGAAGGCGATTCACGCGGGTCTGGAATGCGGGCTGCTGATCGAGAAGGTCCCTGGGCTGGACGTGGTGTCCATCGGTCCCGAGATCCACAACGCCCACTCCCCCGAGGAGAAAGTCCAGATCTCGTCGGTTCAAAAGTTCTACAAGCACGTCGCCGCCATGCTCGAGGATCTGGCGTAGCCGTTCGGTTCCGGGTTCCGGGTTCCGGGTTCCGGGTTTCGGACATGGAGATCGGGATGCAAGGGTGGCAACCTGCCGGCGCCAGCGATAGGTGGCCGTTGCCATGGGGATCGTAGGCCCGGCGAGAGCCAGGCCGGGGAGGGGGACGGCTGGCTTACGGCCACTCGTTGGTGACGGCTGGTCACCGCGGCCGGCTTGTCACGGCGAAGCCCGAAGGGCGGAGCCGGAAGGCCGCGAGTCACCGCGAGAAGCGCTGCAGGGAGAGGGGCGCGCTGAAATCAAGGGGATCTTTCCATACCCCCGGGCCGGTGCCAGGCACCGTCGAAATCGGGTCGCAGTACGAGGTCGACACATCTGCGGCGGTGCCTGGCACCGACATGCGATTTTCGAATTTCGAATTTCGACTTCCCCCCGTCCATAATGGTGTCCGTGACACCTCGACCATCCACCCAGGATCCCCGAACCGGTCTCGTCATTCTCGGCGTCGTCGCCGGCATCGGCCAGGCACTGCTGTTACGCGAGGCCATGGCTGCCACGGGAGGCTCCGAGTTGGCGTGGGGCACGGTTATGGCTCTCTGGCTGGCGGGCATGGCTGGCGGCTCTCGGATGGGCGTCCGGCTGGGCTGGGGATCGGTCGTCTCGGCACTGCCTTTCGTCACGGTCCTGCTCGTCGCCGTAGGCGTGGTCCTGCTGCGCGCCGCGCCCGCCCTCCTGGGCGCCGCACCCGGAGAAACCATAGCCAGCTGGCATGCGACCTGGTTGTGGGCCGCCGCCGTGGTTCCGCCGGCTTGCGCCGGCGGTCTCGCCTTTCCGATCTTCAGCGGGCGGCTCATCTCCGGTGGTGCCGGCACCGCCTACGGCCTCGAGGCGGTGGGGGCCATCGTCGGTGGACTGGCTCTCAGCTTCACGATAGCCCCCCTGGGCACCGCGGCTGCGCTGTGCCTCACCGCAGCGGTGGCGGCGCCATTCGCCCTGCTTCCGAATCACAAGGTTCTCGCATCGGCCGCGGTCCTCGGCCTGGTCGTCGCGGCCGGTTTCGCCGGCGACACTCTCGCAGCGGCCTCGTGGACCTGGGCTGGTCACCCCGGAACGCTCTCTCGCTGGCGGGAGACCAGGCAGCAACGGTTGGAACTGGCCGCCGGACCGCCCTATGTTCTCTACGCCGATGGCCGACTCGCCGCCTCCTATCCCGACCCGTTCTCCACGGTCCCCGCGGCTCACCTCGTGATGCTCCTCCACCCTGCCCCGGACCGAGTCGTCGCCGTGGGCTGTATGGCCGACGGATCCATCGCCACCATGGCCCGTCACCCGGCGTCAACGTTCCTTGTGGTGGAGGACGACCCGCAGCTCGCTGCTGCGCTGCCGACGTGGTACGGCGGTGAGCTCCAGCAGGTCCTCGAGGACCCGCGGATCGAACTTCGCACCACCGATCCGATCCGGGCGCTGGCCACCGCCGGCCCATGGGATGTGATCGTTCTTCGAGACGGGAATCCCATCACCATCCGTCAGAACCGGACGCGCACGGTCGAGTTCTTCTCGCTTTGCCGCGATCGAATGGCCGAAGACGGCATTCTCGTGGTTCGCCTGCAACTCCCCGACACCTACCTGGGGGGTTCGGCCGGACGTCTGCTGGAGGTCATGGTCGCCACCCTGCGAGAGGTCTTCCCGCAGGTCGTCGCAGTTCCCGGCGAGCAGGTCCTGCTGGTGGCGGGAGGACCGGCCGCGGCCATCACGACCGACCCCGCCACACTTGCAATTCGGTGGCGTGACCGGGGCCTGATCGACCCGGCGTTCGCACCGGAGATGCTGGACCTCCTGGTGGACCCCGGCCGAGCCGCCGACCTCGAGGCGGTGATCAGCCAATCGGATGCCCCGGTCAACACGAGGAATCACCCCCGCGCGGTGTTGCTGGCCGCAGGAATGGTTGAGGCTCGGGCCCAGCCGTTCCTGTTGGGCGTATCCAGAATCTTGGAACGCCGTCCTCCAGTCCCCCTTGCGCTGGCTCTGGGCATCCTCGTCGCCGCTCTCCTCGCCACGGCCCTTCGACGGCGGCCCGCACCCATCGCCATCGCCATGGTTGTGGGCGCCACATCCATGGGGTGGTGGCTGCTGCTGTTAGCGGTGTGGCAGTCCACCCGCGGTTCCGTCTACGCCGAGGTGGGAGCCCTCTCGGCGGCCTTTATGGTGGGGCTCGCCACCGGATCCATTGCTGGATCCAGGTGGGCTCGGCCCTCACGGTGGCTGCCGTGGGTCGTTCTCGCCGGCTCGTTGATGTCTCTGATCCTGGCCACCTCCGTGGCCTTTGATCTCCCGGTCCTCGTGGTACCGACCCTGCTCGCCGCCGGTGGTCTGCTCACCGGCGCAGCCTTCCCGGGCCTGGCGGATCTTGCGGGCGGGTCGGAAACGCAGAGCGGAGCCGGAATTGCATTCGCCGCCGACGAGATCGGCGCCGCAGCGGCCGCGCTGGTGATCGGCGTCCTGGTCCTGCCCTGGGCCGGGATGACCGCCACTGCCATCGGCCTGGCGCTTCTGCAGTTGGCGGCGTTGCCCGCCGTGATCCTCGCCGCTCGTCCGCCGCGATGAACTTCGACGACAACCCCATCCCGATCCGGGCGCGGTCACGCCCCCGAATTGCCTCAATTCGGCCCGCGGCCCGCCTCCACCATTCGCTGAAATTGTGGTGGGGAGGCCGACATGCGGGACGGAAAACGGCAATTGGTGGTGGTGGGTGCGGGATTCGCCGGGTTGGCCTGCGCCCGCGCCGCCGCGGCACGCGGAGTTGAAACCACGGTCATCGAGGCCCAGTCGGGCCCCGGCCACCGGGTCCGTACGACCGGCATTCTAGTCAAGGAGGCCGCCGACGCCTGGGACGTGCCCAGGAGTCTCACCAAGAAGATCCACGGGGTGCGCCTCTACGCGCCCTCCATGCGTTGGATTGACCTCGAACGGGCGGGCTACTATTTCCTCGCCACCGAGACCTCTGATCTGATGAGTTGGTGGGCGCGGGAGGCGGCACGGCACGGGGTGGAAATCCGGTGGGACGTGCCCTTCGCCGGCGCCGAGGAGCTGCAGGATGGATCGCTGTGGCTCACCGGACACGGCTTCAGATGCGACTACCTGGTGGGGGCCGACGGTGCCCGATCACGGGTGGCTCGGGCCCGGGGCCTGGACGCCAACCGTCGCTATCTGGTGGGTCTCGAGATCGAGTGCATCGGTCTCGGCGGGGTTGATGACGACCGCCTCCATGTCTTCCTCGACAGTGAGCTTGCTCCCGGCTACATCGCATGGGTTGTCCCCGGAACCTCCTGCTACCAGGTGGGGCTTGCCTGCCGAAATCCCCACCGCCCCGACCTCGACCGACTGATGGCCACCGTGGCAAGAGTATTCGACATCAGCGACATGACTGTGATCGGCCATCGAGCCGGCAGGATCCCGGTGGGCGGTCCACTGCGGAGGATAGGAGACCGCCGCAGCCTGCTGGTGGGAGACGCCGCCGGCTGGGTGTCGCCGCTCACCGCCGGCGGCATCCACACCGCCATCGAGTGGGGCCGGCAGGCCGGTGTCGCCGTGGCCGATCATCTGATCGACGGCGGTCCCCTCCCCCACAGGGTGCTGCGCCATCGCGTCCCCTCCTACCGCTTCAAACGGTGGCTCCGGCGGACCGCGGACCGGGTGCCCGCCAACGCCCTTTACAACCACCTCCTGGGCAACCCAGTCCTGCGACAGGCTGCTCGGTTGATCTTCTTCCACCACCGCGGAGTCATGTCCCGCGAGGCGTGGATCGAGTGGTGGCGGCAGGGCCAGCGGGCAGTGGGCAGTGAGCAGTAGAGTCCCGCCCGAGCCCATAACTCGTTACACGTTAAAAGTTAAACGTTAGGTTCATCCGGGAAAGCGTGAGGTGGGGTGTCTGGGCGCCCGTCTCCGCGTGCCACGGCGTAGCCCGAGGGGAAGAAGGGTGCCCGGGCGCGAGATGCAGCATGTCGGTGCCAGGCACCGCCGCAGATGTGTCGACCTCGCACTACGACTCGATTTCGACGGTGCCTGGCACCGGCCCGCGCGTTGGCTTCGATGACCTGATTTGGACGCGCCAATCTCCCGACCACGCTCCGGGTGGGTGGGTGGTTTCGTTCTTCGTTCGGAAACGGTAACGGGCTCGGGCTCGGGCTCGGGATGAAGGGGCGGGCGGGGGGACCCCATAGCCTTATAGCCCCATAGCGGTGGCGGGTGGGGGTAGTAAAACGGCCCGCCGGTGGGAGGGCTCGAGCCCGGCGGGCCCATCTGAGTCGGCCACGGTGCCGACCGATGTTTATGATCTCTATCAGTCGTCCAGCCCGGGCATTTCCGGTCCGCCGGGTTCACCGTCGTGGGGCACGGTCATTGGTTGAGACCTCGCCTCCACCGCGCCGGTGTCGCACAAGCACACGCCGTCGAGGTCACCGTCCGCGTTCCGCAGGTATCCCCTCTGATCGGTGCAGGTCACTGATCCATCGGAACCTCCGGTATCCACCACAGGGCTGCCGCTCCTGGGCAGATGGGTCGGCGTTTGGCCACCGTTGTCCGCCAGATCGAAGAGCATGACGTCGTCGACGACCCGGTCGCCCGCCGCTGAGAACCGGCAGGTCCCCTCATCCACGGCGTTGTAGCCGTCGGACGTGATCACAGCTCCATTGGCCCAGGAGCAGTTGCCAAACGTCGAGAGAATTGCCGCATTATCACCCAAGCGAAACACTGAATTTTGGGCCAGGATAGAGTTCAAAACAGCGACCTCCACAGAGGCTTCACCGAACATCCGATCCGCCTTGATGCCGGCTCCAACCCTCTGCGCCTGGTTTTGGAAAATCGTGCTCCCGCGGATCTTCACTGCGGTGTTCTGACCATCGACACCGACCCCGGAGCTCACCCAGATGGCCGCTCCGTCCCTGGTCTGGGCCTCGTTGCCGCTGAGGGTACAGAGCCGAACCTCGGCCACGCTGTCCGTGACGGCAAGTGCGCCGCCGTAGCCCTCGAACTCCCCCGATCCCCCGGCACTGTTGTCAGCAAGCGTGCTGCGCGCCAGCATCAGCCGTGATCCGTCTCCGACGAAGACCCCTCCGCCGCTGCCGTTCATCGCATAATTGTCCAGGACGGAGGTCCCGCTCACCGTCAGATCAGTTCCGTACCACGCGAAGATCCCAGCGCCAAAACTGCCCTGGTTGCCGCTGAGGGTGCTGTCGCGCACCTCGACCCTCGACGTGATCAGGTCGTGGCTGGAACCGGTGACATCAACGCCGCCACCCACACTTTCGGCCACGTTTCCGCTAATGGTGCTCCGCACAACTGTGAGAGTCGTCATCAAATCCGAGGCAGAACCAACCGGTTGTTGACAGATGCCGGCGCCGGCCCCGAAGGCGCGGTTGTTGGTCACATCGGTTTCGCTCAGAAAGACGTTTCCGAGTCCATCCGCCCGGCCAACATTGAAGATTCCGCCGCCATCGGCACCCGATGTGTTTCCGTCAACCTCGCTGCCAAACATCATCAGATTGCCGAACCAGTTGCACACTCCGCCACCGTCGATACCCGCCTCGTTGTTTTTGACGCGCGAATCCACCAGCGTCATGGTGCCGTATTGATTCAAGATGCCGCCACACTTTTCTTCGACTCGATTGCCATACACAGCACAGTTATTGAGGAAAACCTCACCGCCGGAGTTGTAGATCCCGCCGCCGCGAAGTGGCGCATCGAGCCGCCCGTTGTGAATGCTGAGATCGTTGAGCACGAGCTTCGATCCAGCAGGCACGTAAAATATCCGAAAGGCCTCAACGCCGTCCGAGCGCGAGATCACCGATCCGTTTCCGTTGATCACCAACTCGCCCACGACCGCGGGCAATCCGTTGACTCCGTTGTCGAAATTGTCATACCGGTCGAGCACGTATTCCTTGGCGCGTTCGAGCACGATGACGTCGGCCCCGTCCCCGGCGGTGCATCCGCTGTGGACAGCGGCGTCCGCGTTCGCGTTTTCCATCGCCCCGACCAGCGTGCACTGGCCTTGCCGCGTCGGTTCGAGCAGATCCGAATTCACGTAGATCGTCGAACCCCACGCGGTTGTGGATACCGCGACCAGACCCAACGCCCCCAACACAACAGGTATCGTTCGATGACTCATGGCTTGTCTCCCTTCCCTTGAGAGTCGGCCCACGGTCCATTCCGTGACAGCCTTAACAGCAACGGCGTCCACCAACGCCGGATACCAGGAGACAAAAAGGTGGCCCGCCGGGGGCGACCGATGTGGGTCTCGTACCACCGGGCGCGTCCCACAGCGGGCCGAACGAAGAATGGAGGAGGAATGGGCGTTTGGTCCTGCCTGTGCCCTGCAAAGAACTCCGATTTCTGCCTTCTTCGTTGCGCTCCCCTTGAATGTCGGTCCCGCGGGTTGAAAAAAGATGAGGAAAAGATGAGGAAAATGTGCGGATTCGATTTTCTGCGGAAAATCGAATTCTCAATTTCGGATTTTGAATTTTGAATTGGAAGGACGTGGGCGGCCGCCTACCGCCCACTGGGAACTGCTTACGTGAAGAAGGTGAAGAGAGTGCAGAGGTGGTCAACGTTAAACCTTGAAGGTTGAACGTAAAAAGTTGGGATCATCAGGGATTCCGTGAGATGGACAGTGGTTGAATTCGG
Source organism: uncultured Holophagae bacterium (assembly GCA_963797055.1). Classification (GTDB taxonomy): domain Bacteria; phylum Acidobacteriota; class Thermoanaerobaculia; order Thermoanaerobaculales; family Sulfomarinibacteraceae; genus FEB-10. The sequence goes on along the minus strand of CAWCOD010000006.1, from coordinate 13,541 downwards.
AATTCGGAATGTTCTATCTCAGCCACCTCGTGTGCAGTTCTGGAGCCTCCCAGCGACAGCATCCAGAATGGCCGGTGCCAGGAGGGCACGATGGGCGGGCGTGCCGTCTCTGACGATTTTGGAAAAGCAGCATCAGCGGTGGGGGTCTTTCGTTGCGCTCCGGTTCTTCGTCACGCTTCCCGTGAGGATGCCAGGCACCGACATGGAGATCAGAATGCGAGAGTGGCAACCTGCCGGCGGCAGCGGTTGTGGCCGTGGCCGTGTGCGGCGGCCATGTCCGATCCTGTACGCAGGATCAGAGGCCTTACGGCCACCCGCTGGTGACGGCTGGTCACCGCGGCCACCGGCCGCGAGTAACCTCGGGTAGCGCCCGGGGAGACAGGCGCGCCGAAGTCAGTGAATCGGAGCGAGCACGAGGGCCCGGATTCCGAGTTCCCCATCCAACCACCTGGGAGCAAGGAACAAGGAACAGGGAACACACCCGCCCTCCGCGTTATCGTCCGTATCCGAGCCCGAGCCCGTTCCCGAGCCCGTTACCGTTGCCGAACAAGGAACGAAACCAACCACCCACCCGGAGTGCGGTTGGGAGAGGGGCGCGTCGACCAGCGGCAGTCGGCAGCGGCCGGGACAGGGACAACAACCGGTGTCCGGGGCAGATGGCAGCATCGGTGAGCAACGACCGCAATCCGGGGAAATCCCAGCTGTTCACCGAACCCTGCCCGCTGCTCACTGCAGACGGCTCACGGCTTACCGGATGGGCGGCGGATCCTGCCATCCCGAAAATGGCCGAGGCTCCATTCTGAACGTCCCTGGCCTTTCGGGATCTCTCTGGTAGCGGTAGGAGCAGGACTGCCACATCCGATCGAGAAACTCACGATGGGGAAGGGTCTGAACCGGGGTGCCGGTGGGGACTCGCCACAGGCGCACCGTCGTGTCTCGGGATCCCGAGGCGACCCACTGACCATCCGGCGATACGGCGACGGCCAGGATCATCCCATCGTGCCCGAACAGCAAGTGAGCCCCGTCTGTTGACACATCACCGACACGGACGATGCGGTCTCTGCTGCCTGTCACAAACAGGTCACCCCCCGAGTGCATCGCCACCGCCCAGAGTTGCCAGCCATGACGGTCGAGCGTGGTTTTCGTCCGCGTATCCGCGCGGTAGATGGCCGCAGCAGCGCCCACAGCCGGATCGAGCGCCGACAGCGCCACCACCGTATCTCCCCGAGCACTGGCTGCAAATCGAAACACGTTATTGGCTACCACCTGATACTGACCATCGGTTCCGACGAATCTTCGGAGCGTTCCGTCCCCCACCGCAGCCAGGAGATGACCCTCGTCGGTGAACTGCAACTGCCAAACCGGTCCCGGAACGCTGATATCCACCGGTTCAGGCTGACCAGGCTCGAGTTCCCAGATCAGAATCGTCGCAGGGCCGTTCGACAACAGACCTCCGGCGGCAACCGCGACCCTCCTGCTGTCGGGAGCCACTGCCACCGCGGTCGCTCCTCCCTCGAGTCCAGGCAACTCGTGCTGTGGGGAGCCGTCAAGCGGAACCACGCGGACCGGGCCGGACGTAGTGGTGACAACGACGAACGAGCCATCGGGCGAGACTCCCAGCCGGAGATGCTCCCTCACGGGTCGATCCAGGACGCACAGGATCCTGCTCTGGTATGAATCGTCGGGGTCCAGCGTCCACAGACGCACGGTCCCATCGAGCGACGCAGACACCAGCCATTCGCCGTCCGGGCCGAATCGCACCTCCTCCACGGGGGCCGTGTGACCCCTCATGACCCACCCGTAACGGTCACGATCAAAGGGGTACACCCCGAGACCGTTGGCGCCCACCAGAGCCGACCACCGGCCGTCAGGTGTGAACGCCAGCCCGGTGGTCCGCGACATGCTAGTGATGGTCCGCATGGGATCGGCGTCAGGCGGATCCTCCATGCCCCAGATCGTGGTATTGCCCGATTCGTCGTTTGCGAACAACAGCTTTCCGATCGGGTCAAATCTCAAAGTCCAGAATGTGGATTCCCGATCGCCACGCCACACCCGAACGGGGGATGTCGAATCGCCGGAGATGGACCACATCAGTGCGCGGCCCTCGCTGTCCACCGCGGCCACACGCTCGCCGTCAGGATGGAACGCCACCTGTTCGAGGGGGGCACCGCTGCGGCCCACCAGCCGGGGAGGAGACAACGGACTCTCGTCAAGGTCCAGGGTGAATAGCGAGCGATCCCTGCTGAAGACGAAATGGCTACCAGACGGGTCAAGCGCCCCGGACATTGCCTCTCCGGTCTCCTGCAAATCCAGAAACAGATTCAGCGCCCGCAGGTCGAGCTCCCAAGCGACACCGTCGGGCGGAGCCGACTCGGCCGATGGGACAACCCTGAGAAGACCACGGAGCGAGCCCAATCGGGATGGATCAAGACCGATCCGACGGAGACCGTCAGGGACCTCGGCTGACCGCAACGCCACGCCGCCCGGCACGGACCACAGCGTCGCGGTGTCGTCTCTCAGACTCACGGTAAACAGTGAGTTCGAATCCGGCGTAAAACACACGATCGCCGCGCCGTCGTGGGCCACCCAGACCTTCGGATCACCGCCCGATTTCGGCCAAAGCCGGACGGTGCCGTCCGAGTACCCCACCGCGAGCCAGCGCCCGTCCTGGCTGAAGTCGGCGCCGACCGGCGGGGGCGAGTCGGTCCACACGATGCGGCCCTTTGGACCCCGTTGCAGCGCCTGGATGGCAAACTCCCGCACATCTTCGTCATCCACCAGTTCGAGACTCGTCAAGGCCGCCCCCAGGGCTCCGTGGGGGTACTTGTCGACCATGGACTGTCCCTGTCGATACAGGGCGTTCGCCTCCGCGCGCCGTGCGAAACGCTCCGATCTCTGCCACAGACCTGTGACGACAACCGCCACCACGACAACCGCCGCCACAACGATCCCGAATGCGAACCTCCGGCGACGACGGCGGCGCCCGGCGAGAAGCGTCATCGCCTCGGCGAATGCCTGCTCCGTGACGGACAACCCCCCCGGATACCTCTCCCTCCAGAGCTGGAACTCGCGGAAGGAGGTCCCCGTCCACAACAGGTCGGTCGGCCGATCCCTCTCGTCCCAAAGCGTCGCGGATTGACGCAGCTGGTCGCGGATCTGGGCGGCGTCGGCGTCCTGGGTCTGCCAGCGCACCAGCCGCGGCCAGGAGGTGATCAGCGACTCGTGGACGATTTCGACCCGATGTGAGGCGAGGTCGCCGTTGCCACCACCTTCGGCGGCTTCGTCAAAGGCGGTGAGTAGACGGGCGTCGATCAGGGCTCGCAATACGTGAGCCGCATCACCACGCGCGTCAGAATCAAAAACCGACAGGAGTTCCACCACGTCGCGGTTGGCTCGTGTGCCCTGTGCCGTCACCAGGTTCCGGAACAGTTCCCTGACCACCGCCTGGCGCTCGATTCCGATCGCCTCCAGGGTCGCTTCCGCGTGCTGGGCCAGGGCGCCGGCCACCCCGCCGATCTGTTGGTACGCCTCGCTGGTCAATAACCGATGTTCGAGGTCGCGGTGTCGCCACATCTGAGCCACGGCGAAGGCGAGCAACGGCAGGGCTCCGCGCTCCTCCTCCACCTCGGCCACCATCTCGTCCACCAATAGTTCGCTGTCGAAGGCGAAACGCTGGCGAGCCGCGGGCTCGATCACCGCCCGCTTCAACTCGGCCCCGGCAGGCGGGCCCAGCGGTGTGATGTCCCTGAAAATGGGCGCCAGCTTCCGGTGGGGGTGACACTCGAACAGGAAGTCGTCACGCATCACCAGCAGCAGGTTGACGTCGGCGGCATCCACCAGCCGCCGCAGCAGCTCGATGAACCGTTGCTGGGTCTCGTGTGGGTTGAGGGTAAACAACTCCTCGAACTGGTCCACCACGATCAGGGCCCGATCCCAACGGCCGCGCCACCGGGACACCATGGCCAGCGCGATATCCGGATCGCCAAAGCGAAGCAGCTGCTGGACCTCGTCCACCTGGCCGGCGAAGTCCGGCGCCAGGGCCTGGGCCAGAGCCACAAAGGGTGCCTCGCCGGGCTGGCACACCACCGCGCGCCAGCCCTCGGGGGCGCCGGCGATAACCCCCGCCCGGATGAGCGAAGACTTGCCCACACCCGAGGGCCCGATCACCGCCAGCAGCCGACGGTTCGTGATCTTCCGCCACAGCGCCTTGATCTCGGCCTCACGGCCGAAGAAGTTGTCGGCATCGGCCACAGTGAATGGCGCCAGACCCGGGTAGGGACAGATTTCGTCATCGGGTGTTTCTGGAGCATATTCCCGCTCCAGAACACTTCCACCATGGCGACGACCAAGTGCGTCGACCCCGGAAATCAACCGGTAACCACGCTTCGGGATCGTCTCGATATAGGTCGGGCTCCTCGCGTCGTCGCCCAAGGCCTCGCGCAGTTGGGCGATGCGCTTGACCAGGGTGTTGTCGGCCACGAACTCGGTCTGCCAGACCGCATCGTGGAGCTCATTCCGAGTCACCAGCTCGCCGGCCCGCTCGGCCAGACAGAGCAGCACGTCCATTGCCTTGAACTCGAGCTGGACCGAGCCCTCGCCGTTGGTCAGCCGGTTGAGGCTCGGCTCCACCGTCCACTCGCCCAATCGAAACGGCGAGCCGCGCTCGATGATCGTCGCAATTTCTTGTGACACGTTGGGACTATTGTAGGCCGCACGTGCTCCCTGTGCAATGATCCGGCCCGCTGGAGGCCCTCGACCGTGACCGCGTTTTGGAAATCGGATGATTTCACTCATTCTCTACACCCAACCGAGGCCCATCGATTCAAGTCCCGAATGCAGGCGAGACGCCCGCGCCACAACGGCTGTTCGGTTCGATCGGCCATGGGCCGGCAGCGCCGGCCCGGCCTCATCGTCATTGCGGCAATATCGTGGTCGGGTCGCTGGTCGTGTTGTCCAGCACCGAGCCGTAGCAGTAGAAACTCCCGTTGGGAGCCTCAGTCCACACGTCCACCGCGCCGGTCATGGGTTGGTAATCGCTGAACACCCTAAAGAACTGGTCGTTGCTCAAGTTACGGAGCAGCATCGTCTTGACCTCGAGAGAGGTACCGTCCGCGGCAAAGAGCTCCAGATTGACGAGGGTGGAGCTGTTCCTCATGTTCTGGCAGCCGATGTTGGTCCGCAGCTCGGCGTGCTCGGTCCCGAAGACGATCCGCCGCCGTTCTCCGAACTCGATGAAGTCGCCGGACGGGACTGCGGGCATGGCCTGACCGAAGGTCCCGGAGGCACCGTCGTCCGGCCGATTGTAAATCCGGCCCATAGCGAGCAGATCGCCACTGTTCGACCCGATGGCCAGCGCGCCAAAGGCGTCCGGTTCCAGGCCGAAGACCCCGTGGAGCACGTTTTCGTAGCGGACGCTCATCCCCGGACCGAGGGTGAAGGACCCCGATGGCACCTGGTTGGCGTTGGTCTCTCCCCGCGGTAGCCAGGTGAACCGATACTCTGCGGCCGTGTCGCCGGCGTTGCTGAGGTCCAGATCGGTGAGGTAGAAGGACCCCTCGGCGCCCGCCGCGTAGGCTGCGGCCGGCATGACCGACAGGTATGCCAGCGCCGCACAACACCCGGACGTCGCGTTGTTAAATTCGAACTCCGACCCTTCATCGAACCCCGTGTACCACATCTGATAGAGGCCATCATCGATGTCATAGAGCACCACGGGGTGCAGGGTGTTGTGCTCGTCATAACCGAGTACCGGGTTGTCCAGGTGTTTGGCCCACTCGATACCGTCATCGGACACCGCATAACCGATGCCGAAGTTGGCGGCTCCGTCTGTCCCCGTGTACCACATGAGATAGGTCGAGCCATCAAAATGGACTGACGGTGCGTAGGTCTGCCAACTCTCCCATCCAACGCCGTGCTCGAGCACCGGAGTCGGGTGTCTCGTCCAGGCCAGACCGTCGGCGGACTCGGCGTAGCCCACCGCCCAATCCACCTCGCCGCCGGGTCCGGTGTCGTGGGCCGACCAGTACCACATCTGGTACAGCCCTCCCTGGACGATCACCGTTCCCGGTAGCACCCAATCGTCATCGAAGGACCCGTGCGGGCCCACATCCATGACGGGGTTGCCGTCGTATTTGGTCCAAACCGAGCCGTCCGGCGAGGTTGCGTAGCCCACCCGCGTGACCTGACCATCGCTGCCCCCGAACCACATGTGGAAACCCGAGCCATCGTGAATCACGGCTGTACCGAAGATCCCGGAATCATCCCATTCTCCATCGACACCTTCCGAAACAACCGGATTTGTCGGGTCCATGGTCCATGCCAATCCGTCCGTCGAAGTGGCGTGACTGATTTCAAAATGGAGGTTGGACGGGGCTCCCACCGGTTGGCTACCGAAATACATGTGGTAGATTCCGTCCACCTCGATGACTTCGCTGACGTACCGCTGGTTCCAGATGTCGGGGTCCGGGGCCTCCACCACCGGGTTGTCTTCATAATCGACCCATTCGGTCTGGGCCACCGCGAAGCCCGGCACCGCAAGCAACATCACCACAACGGCCCACAGTCGTTTCTTTCCCATGACACTCCCCTTTCGATGTGTATTGGCCACAATGTGGCGCCGCCGGTCTGAGAAAAGGTGAAGAAAAGGTGCCGGAATTGTGCGGATGAAGTTCGACGTGGTGTTCAATGTCGGAAATTCCCACCCACCCTCCCATTGCGAATTCCGAATTTCGAATTTCGAATTGGATGCAAGGAGGCTCTTCGTTTTTCGTTCTTTGATCTTCGATCGAAAAAAAAGTGGCCCGCCGGGGGCGACCGATGTGGGTCTCGTTCCATCGGACGGTCCCACAGCGGGCCTGACGAAGAATGGAGGAGGAATGGGCCTTTGGTCCTGCCTGTGCCCTACGAACAACTCCGATCTCTGCGTTCTTCGTTGTGCTCCCCTAGAACCTCGGTCCTGCGGGTTGAAAAAAGTGAGGAAAAGATGAGGAAAATGTGCGGATTCGATTTTCTGCGGAAAATCGAATTCTCAATTTCGGATTTTGAATTTTGAATTGGAAGGACGCGGGCGGCCGCCTACCGCCCACGGGGAACTGCTTACGTGAAGAAGGTGAAGAGAGTGCAGAGGTGGTCAACGTTAAACCTTGAAGGTTGAACGTAAAAAGTTGGGATCATCAGGGATTCCGTGAGATGGACAGTGGTTGAATTCGGAATTCGGAATGTTCTATCTCAGCCACCTCGTGTGCAGTTCTGGAGCCTCCCAGCGACAGAATCCAGAATGGCCGGTGCCAGGAGGGCACGATGGGCGGGCGTGCCGTCTCTGACGATTTTGGAAAAGCAGCATCAGCGGTGGGGGTCTTTCGTTGCGCTCCGGTTCTTCGTCACGCTTCCCGTGAGGATGCCAGGCACCGACATGGAGATCGGAATGCGAGAGTGGCAACCTGCCGGCAGCAGCGGTTGTGGCCGTGGCCGTGTGCGGCGGCCATGTCCGATCCTGTACGCAGGATCAGAGGCCTTACGGCCACCCGCTGGTGACGGCTGGTCACCGCGGCCACCGGCCGCGAGTAACCTCGGGGAGCGCCCTGGGGAGACAGGCGCGCCGAAGTCAGTGAATCGGAGCGAGCACGAGGGCCCGGATTCCGAGTTCCCCATCCAACCACCTGGGAGCAAGGAACAAGGAACAGGGAACACACCCGCCCTCCGCGTTATCGTCCGTATCCGAGCCCGAGCCCGTTCCCGAGCCCGTTACCGTTGCCGAACAAGGAACGAAACCAACCACCCACCCGGAGTTCGGTTGGGAGAGGGGCGCGTCGACCAGCGGCAGTCGGCAGCGGCCGGGACAGGGACAACAACCGGTGTCCGGGGCAGATGGCAGCATCGGTGATGAGCGGCCGCAATCCGGGGCAATCCCAAATGCCCCTGATCCCTGTCGCTGCTCACTGTTCCCAGCCGCTGTCGCTGAACGCTGCCGCTGCATCTCGGGCATCGCAAGGAGACGGAAACGCAGACACCCCACCTCACGCTTTCCCGGATGAACCTAACGTGTAACCTCCAACGTTCAGCACCTGGGTGGACTCACGGCTCCTACCGCCTGTTTACTGCCCACTGCCCGGAACGCGATAGACATCAACGCTGTCCACCGTGCCGATGAGCTCGAGTCGAGAACGCAGTTGGGCCATGACCGCACGCTGGCCTGGAGTCTCCCCCACCGCCACAAGGCTGAAAGGACTGCCCCCACCGTAGCCCGGCGTGATGACCAGATAGCGCACCTCATGTTGTTGGAGACGGCCAAGGATGGTCCCTGGGTCATCCCCGGCCTCGAGCCACTGATAGAGGGCCGGCCGGTTGTTGATGCCCTCGACGATCCATGGCCGCGAGAAGAAATACGGCGCCGGGAAATCGAGCGCCATGACCTTTCCGCCCCCGGGCTGCTCGTTCACCAACAGCGCCGCAGCCCTGCCTGGTACGGCGGACTGCAACGCTTCCTCGACCGTCACACGCCCCGTGAGGACATCCATGGGCCGACCGTGAGATCCCAGATTGGCCCAGGAGGTGATCAGGGCCGGGAGCACCAGCAGCAGACCCACCGGCGCGGTGAACCGCCCGCAGACCCGGGCCACCACCCAGGCCGAGGAGGCGGCGAGCGCCCACAATAGGGGCATGGCCAGACGGACCGATGGGTGGTAGGCCAGACCCACCGCCAAATAGGGCACCGCGATGGCCAGCAGTTCAGTTCCGCCGGGCCGTCGGATGAGCAGCGGCAGGGCGAGGAGCCCCAACAATAGGTGCCAACCCGCAACCTCGTCGCCCTGAACCTCAGCCACCGACGCCCCCCACGGGATGCCGAGCGGCCCCGGGATGTCACGGTGAATCTGGGTGACGTACACATGCCGGTCCTCCTCGATGCCCGGCACATGCCCCTTGACCAGACCCACGCCCATGGGAAAGACCGGATCACCAGTGGCCACCAGATTGCGCACCATGTACGGCAGTACCGCAAGAATGATGGGTAGGGCGATGGCCGCGAAGGTGCGCCACCGGAACCGGCTCCGCCACCACAACAGGAGCGCGATTCCCGCCACCGCGGGTGCCGCCGACCACTTTGTGGAGGCGGCACCGGCCAGGGCCAGACCTACCAGCACGGGGTGAGCCCTTGAACGCGCCAACAACGCCGCAACCGCCACGTGGAAGACCACGAAGAGATCGACGAACGCCGCGCCGGCTGCGGTCAATACCGCCGGCGAGGCGGCAAAGAACCATGGCGCGCAGACCGCAGCGCGGCGGGTCGATGGACCGCGGTGGACAAAGAGCATCAGCACGACCAGCGAGCCCAGGAACGCCCCGAAATGGAGGAACTTGGCCACCTCACCGCCGGCGACACCCAGACCGAGCATGTAGACCGCCTCGATGGTCTGGGGAAACGCCGCATGGACATCCCACGGGTAGAACGAGATCTCGCCGTCCAGCAGGTAGAGTTTGGCCAACGCCAGGTGGTAGCGCAGACCGTCCGAATCCACAACCGGCAACAGCAGGTGGGGTACGGCGAGGGCGACTGTGCCAAAGCCGAAAAGGGTGATGACGGGGTGGCAGCGGATCAACGCCGCCAGGTGCCGGCAGACCGTCCGCAGGTCCCGAAACCAGGCCCTCGCCACGGTCAGACCGCTCGCCATCAGCAGGCCGGCTACCACCAGCGCGGCGGTGGTGCCGATCAGTGCGCCGACGACCCAGGTCACCCACCCGACCGCCGTGACACCTACCGAACCCGCCAGTGGAATCCGCAGCTCGGCACGTCGCGGGTGGAGACGCATCGGCACCAGTCGATACCCCGCCAGCGACATCCCCAACAGGAGCGCGATGGCGATGGGAGCGGCGAGCACGGCGGGCACCGGATCGGTGCCGAACGGAGGCATGGGATTATTGTATCCCCCCGCCCGCCCGGAGGGTCTTTGTAGCGCAGCCGCCCCGGCTGCAATTCTCGCCTCGAATCGCAGCGCGATTGCAGGCCAGAGGCCTATGCCAAAGCGGCCTTCATCTGGGTGTTTGGCTCACCGATCCAGGATTTTCCTGGCCCTCCGAGACGGGGGAGGGCCGGAGCCCTCCCCCGCCATCAGGGACTATCCGTTATTCGAAGGCGCTCGTCATTCCGAAGGGCTCGCACGTTTCGGCATCGAAACCCTGTCCGGAGTCGTTCGGCGAGGAACCCGGCTTCCGACTCTTTGGAACGCCGACCGACGTCGAACAGACCCCCACGTTGCCGCAGTTGTCGGTGGCGCTGACTGTGATCTCGTAGACTCGTCCATCGCCAGACCCGGACCGTTCGGCCCGCAGCAGGACGGTGTCTCCATCGACCACCGCATCAGGACAGTGGTTTTGTCCTCCGGCGCCGCCCGCGTTCAGGGGATCCTCGTCACTGGTGACGGTGATCTCGACCGCCAGCGAGTTGGTATCGCAAACATCGGAGGCAGCAAAAATCAGCCCCACGTCCACCATCTTGTGATTTGGCGGCCAGAGCGTGTCCACGGCTGTTTGACAACTCACCGTCGGTTCGGTGGTGTCCTGGACGGTCACCGAGGATTGGGCTGACCCCATGTTCCCGGCACCGTCGGTGGCGTCGAATGTCACCGTGGTTTCGGTGCCCGGGGGGCAGCTGGAGGGGAAAAGGGCCGGCGCGTCGTTGTTCACGTCGGGAATAGCGCCGTAGCAGGCATCCTCGGCCGTGGCCTCGTCCAACCATGCCTGGACAACGGGATCGGTCACATCGACTCCGCCCGGACCGTTGCATTCCAGGGAAATTGGATCGGGAGGAAAGACGTCCGGTGGGGTCGTGTCCTCGACGGTCACGGTCGCCGTACACGTGCCCTCGTTTCCATTGTCGTCGGTGGCGGTGAACTCCACCACGGTGTCACCCAGGGGGAAGAAGTCCGGAGCATCGGTGGTGATCTCGGGATCGTCGGTGCACTCGTCTTCAGCTTCGGCGCCGCCAAGGAACGCGGCGAGCTCGCTTGCCGGGATCCCTTCGTCGCCCTGACACTCCACCAAAATATCCGCAGGACAGGTCATCTCCGGTTCAGTCTCGTCGAACGAGCAGATCGCCGCAAAGACGTCGAGCCGGCCCCAGCCAGAGTTGTTGTCCTGCCCGGGGGCGTCGATGTCCACCGCTGTGGAATTGAATACGTCGGCCACCTCTGTGGGAGTCAGGCTCGACTGATTCTCGAGCAAGAGCGCAGCCAGCCCGGCCACGTGAGGGGTGGACGCCGAGGTTCCACTGAAGTTGCAGCCCGCCCCCGGGATCGGCGGACAGGGATTGGGGCAGGCAAAGCAACCAGCGCCGGTGACGGACACGCCATCGACCGCCGTTCCGTCCGGCTTCATCCGCGTCACGAAGGAGGGGAAATAGCGACGGATCGGCCCACGGCTGCTGAATCCGTTGATGGTGGCCGGCGCGTTCCAGTTCGCGGCGCCCGCCGCATAGACCTCGGGCTGTCGCGACGCGCCGTTGATGCTGCCCGCTCGAATGAGGTACTCCCAGCCGGTGACGTTGAAGCTGCGAAGATCGAGGAAAACCGTCGGCGGGGCACCACCACCCACATAGTCGATGAGGATTCTCACCGCGCTTAGAGGGGGCACCGAGAAGGACACCGTCTCGGCCGGATCCCCGGAACCCGCCTGAGTATCAGTGGAACTTGCCAGCACGTTGCCCGAAGTGTCCAAGATATACAGGTCAAGATCAATGGCGGCCGACCCCCAGAGTTCAGCCCATTGGAGATAGACGGTATTGCTGCAGTTGACGGCGTTGCAGTTTCTCGAGGTCACCGCCATCTGATAGTCCCCACCACCGAAATCGTGGGGGTAGTCGTATGTGTTGCCGCCAATCACCACGTCGGCGTTGGTGCCGTTAAAAGCCCCCTCGTAGTGCTGGTTGCCCCGGTTGCCGGCCGAGGCGGTATAGAAAATGCCGAGCGCCTCGGCCGCCTGCTTGGCCTGGGCGATCGGACCGTCCTCGAAGACCGGCTCCTGCGGGTGGGGAAGGTCGTCGGTGATAATCGTCATTCCGGCCAGACCGGATAGGGTATTGATGGCGTTGACCATCCCGGTGGTTCCCGGAAATCCGGTGCAGAAGGCGAGATCCGCGCCCGGCGCCAGGTCCCACACGATTTCCAACATGGCCGTACCTTCGTCTCCAGAGCCCGTGCAGCCGGCTGGGATCGTGATCCCGGGAGACGCCGGAGCGTCTGGAGGAAGATCATTTGAGCCTTGGGCCGCGGTGTAATTGGAGACCCCGTCCGAGATGACTCCAACGAGCTGACCTGTGCCGTCGACACTTAATGCGGCGCGAGCATCGTCAGCGTTGTGAATTCCGTCTCCTTCAGTCAGAATTGCACCAATGTCCGTATAGGCCGGTTCGATGTGCCGGACCTGCAGGACGTCGTCGCGACCGGCAAACACTGGAATCTGTTCTGCCGGAATCCAGGCAACCAAGAGTCCGTAGCCGAAAGCCCGGTCCACCAGCAACCCGCCGATCGATGCGAAGAAATCCCCGTCAAACGGAGTCACGCTGCTGACCTTGCACTCCACCAGCAATCTGGCGGCGTAGTCAACCGCTACCGTTGCCGTGGAGAATCGCGGAGCCTCGTGTCGCTTCGCGGCGGCAAGGATGCCCTCTCGATCCAATGCTGTAAGAACGTGCCGAACAGCGGATGTGGTCTTCTGCTCCCATACTTCACGCGTCGCCTTGTTGCGACGGGACTCCTCCGGGGTTTCAAACGGCAACTCGTGCTCCGGAACGCCGGCCCGCCGGGCAGCCTCGCGCATGAGCGCCGCTTCGCTGGAAAACGACTCGTCTTCCGCCGCCAGCAGCCCGGATGCGGGCATCAGAGTCAGCATCAAATACACCACGAGCCCAAAAATCGGGGCTCGATTCAGGTCGTTCCTTCGTGTTCCCATCTCCACACTACCTCCCTCTGGGTTCAGGACTGATCGTCGTCCCGCCGATCCGCAACCCAGTTCACGCTCGGCGGATCGCACCGACCACCATGGCCGGTCGTCCCGTGGTCTCCCATACCGCTGGGAATCACGCGTGTCTCGCTTTGCGCTCTTGGAGTGGCTTCCCGTTCTGGCCACGCCACCCCAGCGGCCCGTAGATCTATGTCTTCAAAATGTATCTTGAGAATCAGTATACATTAAATATTGACTATTGCTGTGATCGCCAACACCAGCGCGCAGGCTTCCAGCCCGCACTCGCTCAATAAGATGATTGCGAGAATTGCAGCCGGGACGGCTGCGCGACAAAGCCCCTAATTGCCGTCAATCTGAGCGAGACCCGACTCGTCACAGTGGAGCCCGGAGGACGACTCCGGACGGGTCGATTCGAATCATCTGGGTGGGCGGACATCGCATCGGTCGTGCCTCCGCCCGGATCCTTCGACTCGCTTTGCTCGCTCGGGATGACAATCGGGTGTGCGCAATTCGCAATTCGCAATTCGGAATTCGCAATTCGGAACGGGTTGGCGGGTGGGAGTTACAGCGCCAACACCACGAAGATG
>CAWCOD010000005.1:0-489849 GCA_963797055.1 uncultured Holophagae bacterium | reverse complement strand
GTCTGAATCCACCAACACGCCATGGGTCCATGGGAGGAGCGCCTCCCCATGTGCTCGTAATGGGAATAAAAACGCATCTATAATTGGGGTACGTTCTCTTGTGTTGAAACTCGCTACGTGCGAAAAGGAGGTCTTTCCGCATGAAGACGTGCCTCTGCCTGAGTTCGCTCCTGTTCGTAATGTTGTCGGCGGTCGCCGGCGCAGTCGAGCTGCCGGTAAACACCAACTTCAACTCTGATGTGATCGGCCTGCCACCTGCAATCGGAGGTCCGGACCAACCCACCGCTCTTTTTCGAATCCCCCGGCACTTCCATCACGGTGCAGGCATCGGCGTTCGGACTGTTTGATCAGCCGGTGGTTGTGGATTCTCCGAATGCCGAATATGTGACGGTCAACTGGATCTTCCCCGAAGTCAGTTCAGGCACGGTACGGTGTGAGGCCACTGTTGCGGCGGATCGCCTGCTCGACGGATATTTCGTGCAGACGGCCTCCGCCGACGACGCCGTTGGCGCCCGCCTCAAGTTCCTCGGTTCCGGAGAAATCCGCGACCAACAGTCGAACACTTTGGTTGGGTTCTATTCTGCGCTTTCGCCGTTTCGGGTACGTTTGGATATCCAACCGGCAGCCGAGGAGTACTGCGCCACGATCGACGACGAGATGAATGGATTCGACGACGACCCCCGGTACTGCGGTCTCCCGGTGTTGAACTCAAGCCATTCTGCCCGATCGCCGCGTTTTACGGCTCCCTCAATCCTGTGGCCCCGGCGGCCATCGCCTATGACGACATTCTGATAGAAATTTCTCTCGAAATTTTTGCGGACGACTTCGAGGCCGGTGACCTCTCCGGATGGAGCCGATTGTGCCGTAATCGGTTGCGTGCGGCCTATCATTTCCAATGTGTTGCTGCGTTCGTATCTGCATGGGTCTCTGACGACCTGAACGTCGTCCTCAATCCACGACCGGTGAGACGACGACGCCCGTGATGGCGCACTTGAGCCGTCCATCGCCGGCCTCCTCAAAGGGAATGGCGGCCAGGCGATGAGATTTTTCGGTGATCTCTACCTCCACCGAGGCCAGTTTGTCAGGCTTGCGCGCCTCGTCACCGACCACCATGTGACGCGCCAACACCAGAGCGTCTTCGTAAGCCAGGGTCCCGCCCCGTATGGGTTCGCGGGGGACCTCCCCCACCCCGCCTGCCGCTTCGGAGAGGGCGCGGGCCAGCATCACCAGGTCCACCAGTGGGATTGGAAAGGCCGGCACCACGAAGGTTTTCTCGCCCCGCCACCCGTCGGACCGCCGACCGCCGTGCCGGACCCTCTCGTCCACGCTCACCTCGGCTTTGATGAGCCACGCCGGCTTCCAGACCTTGGCCTGGCGGCCCGGACTGGGCAGCAGCGCGGTGGACTCCATGATTTCGAGACCATTTATTTCCAACAGGGCCGCCGACCCGCAGTGGGAGCAGAAAAAGATCACGTCGTTGCCGCCTCCGCTCATGGCGGAGCCGCACGCCGGACAGTCGAGGGCGACGAGGTGAAGGTTCACGTGAAGTCCTTCATGTAGGCCTGAATCGTGTCCGTCAGGCCGGATTCCTTGGCGTCGTCGGCAAGGCCGGTTCCTTCTTCCACCACGCCGCCGCGGCGGAACTGGCGGTAGCCCCAGGCCACAAAGCCCGCAACAGCCAGGCCCATCATGCCCAAGCCCATGAGGCCGTCGTCGGAGCGCAGGACCCATCCGGCGTTCTGCAAAAAGGTGGTCACGACGAACGAGGCACCTGCGCAGGCCCCTACCAGTGACACCGCGCGGAAAAGGTGGTTACCCGGGGCCTTGCCGTAGGCCAAGCTGCCGTCCTCGGCATCGACGAGCGCCTGGTAGGTCTGGCCGCGAAAGCTGTAGCGGATCACCCAGAGCGGGTAGTAGACCACCGCCATGCGGCGTCTGATGGCCTCGAACCAGGAGAAGGTGACGTGATCGACGCCACCATCCTGCGCCATTCGCTGTAGTGCGGCGCTGGTCAACTGCTGCCCCACATCGTCGGCGGCCTTGGCGGGACGAAAGACCATGCCACGCCGCCGCAGTACCTCGCCATCCAGCGGCACGAGTCGGTCGCCGGCGAGGTTGATTCGGTGGACACCGAACTCGGCCATGTCGGCCGACGCCATGGTGTGGTCCACCGGCCGTTCGATCTGGTGCTCAACGGGGTCTCGGGTGGTCACCCAGCGGTTGCCGCGTTTGCGGCGCCGCTCGCGGAATCCGAGGATCCAACCGACCACGTCAAACCGAATGCGGACAAAGGGGAAGAAGGCCAGGAAGGCTTCCTCGAATCGGGCCTCCTTTTTTAAAGCCGGCGCCTTGCGTATGCCGCGTTTGAACCACCGGCGCAGGACGCGGCTTGCCTCGGCCTGATCGATCTCGTTGAGGACCATGAACTGCGCCTCTCCACGCTCGCCAACCAACGCCAGCGGCGTCCCGCAGAACCTGCACGCCACGTTGGTGAAGCCCTCCTGGACATCCACCGTGCCACCGCAGGAGGCACACGTCAGCCCCGCCAGGACCTTGGGTTTGCCACCCGCACGATCGCCCGGCTTGTTCACAGCTGAAATCCCCGCAGGAAAGCTGAGGTGATTGCAAATTTCAAATTGCAAATTCCAGATTCGACAATTCGACAAAATGTCCGGAGATCATCAATCTGTAATCTGTAATCTGTAATTTGCAATCCGTGATCCAATCAGACTTTCTTGCTGGTCAGCCACGCGATGCCGAGAATCGGCAGCGCCGAGACGGTGTAGACCACCAACTTGGTCAACACGTTGGAGATCAGAAGACCCTCGATGCTGAATACCGCCAGGGCGAGCCCCGCAACCAGAATGTACGGCGTCTCTGCTTTGGCCGGGAAATCAGCGGGGAAGACTTTTCCGGTGACACCGTCCACCGCCGCCCGGTAGGTCGTCCCCTTGTAGGAGTACGGCGTGCGATAGAGGGGCAGGTGGTAGAGCACGGAACGACGGACCGGGACCTCGGCCCCCGCCTTGGTGTTGAGCCACTCACGGGCGGTCTCGACGGGAACTTCGGGTTCGATGACCGCGGCGCCCCCGGTGATCTCCGGCGCCATCGGTTTCGAGTTCCCGGGAGGCAGGGTCAGTCCCTGAAGGCCCTGGAGGCTGGACGGTGCGGCGGGCTCCAGAACGACTTTCTCACCCGCCGGTCCGGCGACCGTGAACGCCCAGAACGGAAAGTACTCCAGCACGGGTTCGGACAGCTGGGCGTTGCGGTCCAGATTCGCCACCGTGTCACGCCCGCCCAGAAACCTCCGGAGATGGGCGGCAATGTCCTCGGGTCTGATGGTCGGCACCATGACTTCGTGGAACAGGGTGCCTGATCCGTCGACGACCAAAGCAGTGTCGCAATATGGACATTGCAGCAATCGCTCGGTCGGTCCAACGGTCAGGCTGGCCCCGCATTGGGTGCAGCCGACCTCCACCCGTTAAGCTCCCTGCTTGGTCCCGCAGTTGGGGCAGAACTTGGCGCCTTCGGGAACCGGCTGGCCACAGCCGGAGCAACCGCTCGCCGCCTGTTGGGCCCCGCAACCCGGACAGAACTTGGCACCCTGAGGCACCGCCGTCCCACAATCGGTGCAGAAGCTCCCGCCGGACGCTGCGGCGGCGGCTCCGCCGGACGCTCCTGCTGCAGGCGCTCCACCTCCCTGTTGTGCCTGTTGCATGGCTCCGGCGATCATCCCTGGCATCATGGCGCCGAACCCGGCACCAAGACCCAGGCCCATGCCCGCGCCGGCCTGGCCGCCGCCACCCTCGCCACCGCCGCCCTGTGCCGCGTCCTGAATGGCCTGGGCGGCCTTGAACTGCATGTAGGTGTTCATGTCGCCCACCGCGCCCATGGCGGCCCGCTCGTCGAACTTCTCCTGTACTTCGTCGGGCGGAGTGATGGAGTTGACGTAGAAGTCGGTGAGGTCCACGCCGTACTTTGCGAAGTCCTCGAACAACCGCGCCTTGGCGGCGGTCCCGAGTTCGTCGTAGTACTTGGGCAGGTCGAAGATCGTGTCCAGGGTCTCGCCGAGGAGATCGTTGAGCCGGGACACGATGATGTCGCGATAGAAGTCCTGCAACTGGTCGGTGGAAAACAGACCCTGCGAGCCCACCACGGTGTTGACGAAGAGCTGGCTGTCGGCGATCCGGTAGGCGTAGGTTCCGAACGCCCTCAACCGGATCATCCCGAGTTCGGCGTCGCGGAAAACGACCGGCTCCCTGGTGCCCCACTTCTGATCGATGAAGGTGCGTTTGTTGACAAAGACAACCGCCACCCGGAACGGCGAGGTGCCGCCGAATGGGATCGCCAGCATCTTGGTCAGCAACGGGATGTTCTGGGTCGAGAGGGTGTGGCGGCCTGGGCCGAAGACATCGAGCGCCTTGCCATCCCGGTAGAGCACCGCTTCCTGCGATTCGTGGACGACCAATTGGGCGCCCATCTTGATCTCGGCGCTGCCCTCGGGCGGGAACCGGTAGACGATCTCCTGTCCGGTGGGATCGTGGTGTTCAATCACTTCCAACGTCTGGGCCATCACTGGCCTCCCTTCTGGGTCACGTCTTCGTAGATCGTGGCTCGGTCGTCAAAGCTGCGATCGGCAGCCGCCACGGCTTCCAGCAGGCTCCGAAGATCAGGCTCGGCGGCGGTGCCCGGGAGACTCTCGATGCGAGCCCGAAGATTGCCCGCTGTTTCGATCAGTGCAAGGTCGAAGGCATAGATTCGGTCGAGCTCCGCCTCTCTGATCTTCACCGCGTCGAAGAACCCGGTGTAGCCGTAGTCCGCGTGGCGGATGCGATTGGCCATCTTGTCCAGGTTCTTGTCGATGCTCGAAGCAAGATCCAAATTGGCCAGATTGCCGGATCGACTCCAATCGCGGACCTTTCCGTTGAGCGCCTGGCGGCCCAGGTCCAACTGCTCCGCCAACCAGTCGCGCTGCATCTTGTCCACCTCGCGGCGGAGTTCGCGGTCGACGTAGCTCTTGAAACCAGGGATCTTCGCCGCAATATCTTCCAGAAAGTTGCGCCGTTCCTCGGCCCGTTCCAATCCGTCATTCATCATCTGCCTCCGTGGTCGTCAGGTAACAGCGAACGTCATAGCGTGTCGCCATGGAAACCAATACGTAACATTTCCGATGTCATTCCGTTTTGAAGCATGGCATGGGATTTGCTTTATCTGTGTGTGCCATGCTTTTCAAGTCCTATATTCCCTGTTCGTCAGTTTACGAGGAGTTCATCGGGACTTCAAGGACTGGAAGCGGCCCCACCTTGCACGGGCGAACCTCGGTTTGCCCCCATTTCACAACGTCCCACCAACATCCCACCATTTAGCCTACCTTAGCGACCGCCCCGGGGAACAGGGATCCCGGGCGGTCTCGCCATAATCTATTACGCTTTAATCAAATAACCATTTAAGCGAGAACTATGCCAACGAGGCGCTCAGCCATGCCCTTTTGACACACCGCGGCATAAACTGGGCATCCGGGTTCTCCGACACATCCGGTTTCTCGGAGACAATAGGCTCGACCGCACACAAGCGTCACCAACGAGGCCCGAGCCGGTCAATTCAAAATTCAGATTTGAGAATTCAAAATCGGGGTCTGGTGTCACCCTCCGAGGACGGAGGTCGCGATGATCCCGACGACCATCACCAACAGCGCGAGACCGAGGGCAACCATGAACCACTCGCCGACGGTATAGCCCTTCTTCTTCTTGGAGCGTTTGGTGCCAGGTGAACGACGCGGTGGTTGTTTGGCCATGAACCGATTGTACAATCCGCCGTCGTTACTTTTTCTTGCCGCTCGCCGAACCGCTGCCCCACAGCATGGCCCGACGCCAATCCTTGTTCATGCGCGCGATACCCGCCACCGAGATTTCCTTGGGACACACCGCTTCGCAAGACCGGAAGTTTGTACAGGCGCCAAATGCTTCCTTCTCCATGGCCTGAACCATGCCAAGGGCCCTGCGCTCCCGCTCAGGCTGTCCCTGCGGCAGCAGGCCCAGGTGGGCGATCTTCGCGCTGACGAAGAGCATGGCTGCGCTGTTGGGGCAGGTGGCGACGCAGGCACCGCAGCCGATGCACTCCGCAAAGTCCATGGCCATTTCAGCCTGATCCTTGGGGATCAGCGTGCCGTTGGCGTCCTGTGCCGACCCCACCCGAGCCGAGATAAAGCCGCCCGCCTGCATGACCCGGTCAAAGGCGCTGCGATCGACCATGAGGTCCTTGAGCACCGGGAAGGCCTTCGCCCGCCACGGCTCCAAAAAGAGCTCGTCGCCGTCTGAGAAATGCCGCATATGGAGCTGGCAGACCGTGCTCCCCTTCTGACCGCCGTGGGGCACGCCGTTGATGACAAACCCGCAGGAACCGCAGATGCCCTCGCGACAGTCGTGATCAAAGGTGACCGGCTCTTCGCCACTCTCGATCAGTTCCTGATTGAGCACATCCAGCATCTCGAGAAAGGACATGTGGGTGTCCACGTCCTCGAGTTCGTAGGTCGCAAACCATCCCTCATCCTTCGGACCCTTCTGTCGCCAAATGTGGAGCGTCAGCTTCATTTGTAGCTCCTCGTCGCCAGCTCGACGTTTTCGAACTCGAGCTCTTCGGTATGCCGATGCGGCTGGCTCGGGTTTCCGGTGTGCTCCCAGACAGCCACGTTGCAGAATTCCTCGTCGTTTCGGAGGGCCTCGCCCTCGGCGGTCTGGTACTCCTCCCGGAAGTGACCGCCGCAGGACTCCTCTCGCCGAAGTGCGTCGATACACATCAGCTCCGCCAGCTCGAAGTAGTCGGCGACCCGGCCGGCCTTCTCCAACTCCTGGTTGACCTCGTCCTCATCACCGGGCACCCGGATGTTGGTCCAGAACTCCTCGCGCAGGACGCGAATCAGACCGATGGCCTCCTCGAGGCCTTCCCGTGTCCGCGACATTCCGCACCTGTCGAGCATGAGCAACCCCAGCTCGCGGTGCATGGAGTCAACGGTACGCGAACCATTGATCGACAGGAGCTTCTCCTCGATCCGCTGCACATTGTTGATGGCGTCGCGAACGGCGTGATGCCGATGATCGACGACCTCGAATTGGCGGCCCGCGAGGTACTCACCAACGGTGTACGGCGCCACGAAATACCCGTCCGCCAGACCCTGCATGAGGGCGGATGCACCCAGCCGGTTGGCGCCGTGGTCGGAGAAGTTCGCCTCTCCGAGCACGAACAGACCCGGGATGTTGCTCATCAGGTAGTAGTCCACCCACAGACCACCCATGGTGTAGTGGGGCGCCGGGTAGATCCGCATCGGAACCTGGTAGGGATCTTCGCCGGTGATCTTTTCATACATTTCGAAGAGATTGCCGTAGCGATCGCGGATGACGTCCACGCCGAGTCGTTTGATGGCGTCGGCGAAGTCGAGGTAGACACCCCGCTTGGTGGAGCCGACCCCGCGGCCCTCGTCGCAGACACGCTTGGCCGCCCGCGACGAGATGTCGCGAGGCGCCAGGTTGCCATAGGCGGGATACAGGCGTTCCAGATAGTAATCTCGCTCCGATTCCGGAATCTGGGAGGCGGTGCGGTCGTCTCCGGCCTTTATCGGTACCCACACACGGCCGTCGTTGCGCAACGACTCGCTCATCAGCGTCAATTTCGACTGGTAATCCCCGGACTGGGGAATGCAGGTGGGATGGATCTGCGTGTAGCACGGATTCGCGAAGCCAGCTCCCCGCCGGTGGGCTCTCCAAGCAGCGGTGGCGTTGCACCCCTTGGCGTTGGTGGAGAGGAAGAACACGTTGGAGTAGCCGCCGGTGCACAGCAGCACGGCGTCGCCAATGTGGCTCTGGACGTCACCGGTGACCATGTCCCGCACCACGATGCCCGCGCGCCTGGCCGTCGGCGACGATCAGATCCAGCATTTCGGCCCGCGGATAGAGGTCAACCGTGCCCGCGGCCACCTGGGCCATGAGAGAGGAGTAGGCTCCCAACAGCAGCTGCTGACCGGTCTGCCCCCTCGCGTAGAAGGTACGTGAGACCTGGGCTCCACCGAAGGAGCGATTGGCGAGATAGCCGCTGTACTCGCGGGCGAAAGGCACACCTTGCGCCACCGCCTGGTCGATGATCGCCATGGACAGCTCGGCCAACCGGTAGGTGTTCGCCTCGCGTCCGCGGAAATCGCCGCCTTTGATGGTGTCGTAGAACAGCCGGTAGGTGGTGTCGCCGTCGTTCTGGTAGTTCTTCGCCGCGTTGATGCCGCCCTGGGCGGCGATGGAATGGGCGCGCCGCGAGCTGTCCTGGTAACAGAACGCCTTGACGTTGTATCCCAGTTCGCCAAGGCTGGCGGCCGCCGCGCCACCGGCCAAACCGGTGCCGACGACGATGATCGTGTGTTTCCTCTTGTTGGCCGGGCTGACCAGCTTGATGTGGTTCGAGCAGATCGGTCCACTTGTCGGCGAGCGGTCCTGACGGGATGCGTGCGTCGAGTTTCATCACCCCACCTCCCCTACGGATGCACCACGCCGGCGAGCACCGCCAGCGGTATGGAAATGTTCCCCACCCCCACCACCACCGCGATCAGGAGGGCGAGCGTGCGTCGCCACGGACCCCATTTGGGGTGGTCCCATCCCATGCTCTGGAACAGGCTCCACACACCGTGGTAGAGATGGAAGGCAAGCAACAGGTTGGCGAAGATGTAGATCAGGGCGACCCACCACACCGAGAACGCCGAGGTCACATTGTGAAACGGGTCCAGATGGAGGTAATCACCGTGCACCTGACCGGTGGTGAAGTGCAGGATGTGGTAAATGATGAAGAAGGCCAGGATCGGACCGCTCCACACCATGGTCCGAGCCGCATAGTCGATCTCCGGAGGCCGGAATTTCTTGTACCTCACCGGACGGCTCGCACGGTTGCGCGCCCACAGCTGGACCGCCGCGACGATGTGCACCAGGACACAGAACAGGAGCACAATCCTCGCTGTCCACAAGAAGGCCAGCTGGGAGTGCAGGAGTTCCGCGTAGGCGTTAATCCGCTCCGCACCCATGTAGATCTGCATATTGCCCAGCATGTGGCCGATCACGTAGAGCACCAGGATGATGCCCGTTAAGGCCATCAAGACCTTTTTGCCCACGGTCGTCGAGTAGAATCCAGCGATTCGATTCATGGCGAATCCCTGCCCCTTTCGTCGTACGGATAACGGCTATCGACCCTCGATCAGTCCATCCCTTCGCGGATTCCTGCCCAGACCGACCGGAGTGCGGCGAAGAGCGGAGAGCAGCGCCGATTGTAGCAATCCCCCCCGTCCCGAGCCTCGGCTCAGCCGGTCAGCGCATCTCGTTGATGACAGATCTTCCACATTCTCCACGGATAAATTACTCCAGCATGACCGTTTGCGGCTGAATCTCACCCAACTCTCGCGTATCATCACACGCTGGAGGCCGAGGACAGTGGACAACATCGGGGTCGTTGGAACCAGCTACCGGACCACGACCGTGGAAGAGCTCGCCCGGGCGGCGCTTCCGGCGGACTTCCGTGGTGAGAACCTCGTCGAGCTGGCCAAGCTCGCAGGTTTCTCCGAACTGGTTTACCTCGGGACCTGCAATCGGATCGAGTTCTACTTCCGCGCGGAAACCAGGATCCACTCCAACCCGCTGCTCTTCCATCTCCGCCGCAGCCTGGCGGACCTGACCGACGGCGCCTGTCAGCTCCCGGATGAGGACCAACTCTACGTGCATTTCGGCCGCGCAGCGGTCCGCCACCTTTTCCGGGTCACCTCGGCGCTGGACTCCATGATGGTCGGCGAGGCACAGATTATGGGACAGACCAAGGGGGCGCACGAGACTGCGCACAACCTCGGGCTCCTCGGCGGAGTCCTGGATCAGACCTTTCACGAGTCATTCCACCTCGCCAAGCGGATCCGCACCGAGACCGAGCTCACCCGACGGCCGGTGTCGCTGGTCACGCTGGTGGAGCGCACGATCCACGACCACCTCGAAAAATCCTCCGATCCCGTGCTCATCCTCGGCGCCGGAGAAATGGCTGGTCAGACCCTCCGGCTGGTTCGCAGCGGTGATCCGTCGAGACCGGTCATCGTGGCAAACCGGCACCCCGAGCGGGCGGAGGCCCTGGTCGCCGACGACCCCGCGGCCGACAACACCTCCTTGTCTCAGGTCCAGGATGATCCTCCGGCCGTGGGATTGGTGGCGGCCGTAACCTCGGCCGAGGAACCGATCTTCGGCCGGTCCCAGGTGGAGGCGATCCGCTCGTCCATCGCCGATGATGCACCACTCCTTTTGGTGGATCTGGCCATGCCGGCCAACATCGACCCCGAGGTGCGCACAATGGACGGCGTCATGTTGCATGGCATCGAGCAGATGCGCGACGAGGCGGAGTCCAACCGAACACTCAGGCTCGCCGAGATGACCCGCTGCGAGGGGCTCGTGGAGCACCAACTCGAGACCCTGCGGCGCCATCTCTTCGACCGCGAGCTGTCGCCGGTGGCTCGAGAACTGAACCAGTCCTTCAACGAGGTGGCCCGTCGGGCCGTGGATCATGCCCTCAACAAGGACCTTTCCCACCTCGGAGAAGAGGACCGGAAGGCTGTGGAGCGGATGGTCAGAGGCATGGCCAGGCGCATGGTCCAGGTTCCGCTGAAGGGGCTCAAGCGTGCCGCGTGGAACCACTCGAGCGCCGTCATCGGCAACTTCATGCGCGGGATGGACGGTACGGCCGACGAAAACGACGAGAAAGATCAATCCCTATGAACACATCCCCCGCCCTCCGCCTCGGGACCCGCGGGTCGGATCTTGCACTGTGGCAGGCTCATCGCATCCGAGACCGAATCCGGTCGGAACTCGGTCTGGAGTGCGTCATCGAGATCATCAAGACCAGCGGTGACCGGATCCAGGATGTGGCCTTCCACAAAATGGAGGGAAAAGGGTTCTTTACGAAGGAACTCCAGGACGCGCTGCTGGATGAACGCATCGACCTCGTAGTCCACTCGCTCAAGGACCTGCCCACCGACGAGCCCGACGGGCTCACGCTGGCTGCCATCCCGGAACGGGGATCCCCCGGCGATCTGCTGCTCGCCCCGGCGGATTCTATGGAGACCCGTCCCGATGATCCCCTGGGTCTGCCGCCGGGCGCGACGCTCGGCACCTCGTCCCTCCGCCGTGCGGCCCAGGCGCTGGTGTTGCGCCCGGACCTCCGGCTCGAGGCACTCCGCGGCAATGTTCCCACCAGGATTCGCAAGCTGAGAGAGGGGCAATACGACGCCATCCTGCTGGCATCCGCCGGCGTCCGACGCCTTGGCCTCGACCTCACCGGCCTGGATCACGTCGAGCTGCCTCCGGAGGCCATGCTCCCGGCTCCGGGTCAGGGAGCGCTTGCCATCGAGACCCGCGACGCCGATCCCACGGTCGAGCCGCTGACTGCGTTGCACGATCGGAAGGCGGCGCGCGCCGTGAATGCCGAACGGAACCTCCTCCGACTGCTGGGAGGCGGGTGCCACCTTCCACTCGGCTGTCTGGCCACCGATCACGACGGCGCGATTCGCCTGCACGCGGCCCTGGGCCGGGTTGACGAGAAGATCAGCCACGCCGAGGTGGCACGCGTCGCCGCCACCGCGGACGATCCCGAGACCGTCGCCGCGGCGTGCCACGCCGCGCTCAGACTCGCCATGCCCGAGGAGCCCAGCCCATGAGCCGTGCGGTTCTCGTGACACGACATCCTGCGGATTGCGTCGAGTTCCAGCGGCTGCTCGATCCCGCAGGAATCACGGTCAGACCCTATCCAGTGCTGCGGATTGAAGAGTTGGACGATGGCGACGGCTGGCGAACGATCCTCTCGCTCCTCGCCCAACCTGACATCACTCCCTGGCTCGTCATGTCCTCACCGCGGGCTCCGCAACGGCTGGTTCGGCTGGCCCGTCACCACGGCGCCAAACGCCTCCTCGACTGTTCCATCGCGGTGGTGGGTGACGCCACCGCCGAGGCCGCGGCCGAAGCCGGACTGGGCGTGGATCACGTCGGCCCCGGTAGCGGCGCCGGTCTGGCCAAACAGCTCATCGAGCGACTCGACCCGGGATGCCCTGTGGTGTTCGCCTGTGGGCAGGAGCGGCGGCGCGAACTGCCAAAGGCTTTGGAAGACGCCGGGCACCCGGTTCATCCGGTGGTGATCTACTCCATGCGGAAAACCCCGCCGAGAGAGCTCCCGCCCCTGGGACCGAACCTCGAGGCCGTGATCCTGACTTCGCCACGGGCGGCCCGACTCTACCTTGACGCTGTGGGCGGTAAACCGCTGCCACTGCAACACTGGGCCCTGGGACCCACAACCAGGGACGCTGCCGCAGGGTTGGGCATCGAGTGCACCATTCCACCCAAACCAACCATGTTCTCACTGGCGGAGGAACTATGTCAGAGCTGATCACCCGACCCCGACGACTGCGACACCACCCCGTGATGCGCGACCTCGTCGCCGAATCGAGAATCGATTCCAATATGTTGGTACAACCCCACTTCGTCGTGCCCGGCGACGGTGTGGCGGAACCCATCGGCGCCATGCCCGGCATCGAGCACCAATCGGTGGATCGCCTGGTGGCCACGGTGGGGTCCGACCTCGAACTCGGAATCCGGTCGGTCCTGCTCTTCGGTGTCCCGAACGACTCCGAGAAGGCTCCGGACGGACGCGCCGCATGGGCTGATGACGCCCTGGTGGCCGATGCCGTACGCGCGCTCAAGCGCGAGTTCGGCGATGAGCTCGTGGTGATGACCGACGTCTGCCTCTGCGCCTACACGGATCACGGCCACTGCGGCGTGGTGATCGACGAGAGGATCGACAACGACGCCACGCTGCCTCTATTGGACAGGATGGCGCTCGCCCACGCCCGGGCCGGTGCCGACGTGGTGGCTCCATCGGACATGATGGACGGTCGGGTGGGATCGATCCGCCGGGCCCTCGACGAGGAACGGCTTGAGGATGTGGCGATCATGTCCTATTCGGTGAAGTACGCCTCCGCCTATTACGGTCCGTTTCGCGAGGCCGCCCACTCGGCCCCATCCTCGGGCGACCGCCGCTCACATCAGATGGACGTCCGCAATCGGCGCGAGGCCATGCTCGAGGCCGAGTTGGACGTCGAGGAGGGCGCCGACATCCTCATGGTCAAACCCGCCCTGGCCTACCTGGACGTGGTGCGCGACCTGCGCGAGGCCTTCACCCAGCCCCTCGCCATCTACAACGTGTCCGGGGAGTACTCCATGGTCAAGGCCGCGGCCGAGCGTGGCTGGATCGACGAGGCCGCGCTTGTGATGGAGAATCTCCACGCCTTCCGCCGGGCCGGGGCCGACATCCTGATCACCTACCACGGACGCCTGGCGTTGGCCGAGGGCTGGCTGTGAGCGCGGGCTCGAAATCGGCGGCGCTCTTCGAGCGCGCACGGCGGGTCATGCCGGCCGGTGTGAACTCGCCGGTCCGTGCCTTTGCCTCGGTGGGAGGCGGGCCGCTCTTCTACGCCTCGGCATCGGGTGCCCGGTTCACCGATGCCGATGGCAGGAAATTTATCGACTACGTCGGATCGTGGGGCCCACTGATCCTCGGTCACGCCCATCCCGATGTCGTAGAGGCCGTTTCCCGCACCGCGGCCAAGGGTCTGACCTACGGCGCGCCCTGCGCCGAGGAAGTGGAGCTCGCCGAGTTGGTCACCAACTCCATCCCCCACTTGGAGATGGTGCGTTTTGTGTCCTCCGGAACCGAGGCGGTGATGTCCGCGGTCCGTCTGGCCCGCGGCGTCACCGGGCGCGACGCGGTCATCAAGTTCTCGGGCTGTTACCACGGCCACGCCGACCACCTGCTGGTCTCCGCCGGGTCCGGTCTCGCGACATTCGGGACCCCGTCCTCAGCCGGTGTTCCGTCCAGCTTCGCCGCCCACACCATCGTGCTCCAACTCAACGATGAAAAGGGCTTTCGCTCGGTTATGGCGGAACGCGGCCACGACATCGCGGCGGTCATCATCGAGGGAGTCCCGGCAAACGCCGGCCTGCTCATCCAACCGCCCGCGTTCATGGGATTGCTCCGTGACCAGTGCAACCGTCACGGCGCCATGCTGATCATGGACGAGGTCATCACCGGGTTCCGCATCGGTCCGGAAGGGGCAGCGGGGCTTTACGACATCGAACCCGACCTCTCCACCTACGGCAAGGTCATCGGCGGCGGAATGCCGGTGGGTGCCTACGGCGGCCGGCGGACCACCATGGAGCAGCTCGCGCCGCTGGGTCCGGTCTATCAGGCCGGAACGCTGTCGGGAAACCCGGTGGCCATGGCGGCCGGATCCGCAACCCTGAACCACCTGCTTGCGGACGACGGGGCCGCATACGATCGCCTGGAGGCATTGGGCCATCGGCTGCAGCACGGCTTTGTCACGGCATTCGAAGAAGCCGGATTGAGCTGGTCGGTGGTGCGTCAGGGTTCGATCCTGTGGTTGTCACTCCAGGAGGGAGAGGCCCCCACAACGTATGAGTGCATCGCCCCCGAGGCGGCCGACCGGTACGCCCGCCTGCACAGCGCGCTGCTCGACCGCGGTATCTACCTCGCTCCATCGGCCTATGAGGTCATGTTCGTCTCACTCGCGCATACCGAAGAGGACATCGATGAGACGATCGCCGCCTTCCGCGATGCGCTTGGAGCGATCGCATGAATCCGAATTGTGAATTGCGAATTGCGAATTGCGAATTGGCGACCCCAACGACCCGTCTGCATCGGGCGGGTGACGGAATTCGGAATCCGCAACGGGTGGGGGGACGGGAATCCGCCATAGACAACCCACCGAATTGGGGGCACGACTCGTGAACCGCTTTCTCAAGGCTTGCAGCGGTGAGGCTGTGGACCGGCCGCCGGTTTGGGTGATGCGTCAGGCGGGACGCTATCTTCCCGAGTACCGGGAGGTGCGCCAGCGGGCGGGCGACTTCCTCACCATGTGCCGCACACCGGAGATCGCCGCCGAGGTCACCCTGCAGCCGATTCGGCGTTTCGGCTTCGACGCCGCGATCATTTTCTCCGACATCCTGACCCCCCTCGTCCCCATGGGCGCGGAACTGACGTTCACACCCGCACCGCATATCCATAATCCGGTCCGCACGCCCGAGGACGTGCAACGGATCCGGATCCCCGAACCGTGGTCCGGCACAGAATTTCTGGATTCCGCCCTCCAGCGGGTCCGTGACGCTCTGGATGACGACACCGCGCTGATCGGATTCTGCGGCGCGCCGTGGACCCTGGCCACCTATCTCGTGGAGGGCACCACCTCGAGAGCATTCACCCACGTAAAGTCGATGGCGCTCAACCACCCTGAGATTTTCGACGAGCTGGTGGATCGGCTGGCCGACGCAATGGCGAGCTACCTTCGGACCCAGGTGACCCACGGCGCGCAGGCGGTGCAGCTCTTCGACTCATGGGTCGGAGCTCTGGGCGCCGACGACGCACGGCGATGGGCGTTACGGCCCGCCCGTCGATTGTTGGAGCAGCTCGACGACCTGGACGTGCCGAGAATCTACTTCGCCAACGGCGGCTCCCACCTGTTGCACGACCTGCCCGATATGCCGTGCGAGGTCATCGGGCTCGACTGGCGGGCGGATCTCGCCCGAGCCGGCGTTGTTTTGGAAAACCACGCCGTCCAGGGCAATCTGGATCCGGGAGTGCTGATGGGCCCGAAGGACGAAATCCGGCGCAGAACCCTCGACATGCTGGAGCGGGCGCCCCGCACCGGGTACATCGCCAACCTCGGCCACGGCGTCACGCCCGATATCCCGGTTTCTTCGGTCGAGACCTTTGCCCGCACCGTTCAGGAATACCGATATGAGTAGATCGAAGAACAAAGAACGAAGAACAAAGAACCCGACCCGACCCCCCGCTTGGGCCCGCGGAGTTGGTTCGTTCATTCTTCGTTCGTCGTTCTTCGTTCTTCGTTCGGCCGGGGCGGCCATGGCATGACCCAATACCGGGACTTCGATGTGACCGGGGTGACTCGGGAGTTGTTGGCGCGGTACGACCGGCCCGGCCCGCGGTACACCTCCTACCCCACCGCACCGCATTTCAACGAGGCATTCGACGAGGCACGTTATCGCGAACACCTGGCCGACGCGGCCGGTCGCCCTGACGAACCTCTTTCCATGTACCTCCACATCCCCTTCTGCGAGGCCCACTGCACCTATTGCGGCTGCAACGTGGTGATCTCCCCCCACCGCGGCCCCGAGATCGAATACCTGGGATCGATGGAGCGCGAACTCGATCTGCTCGGTGACGTCCTCGGCGACCGGCGAAAGCTCAACCAGCTCCACTGGGGAGGCGGCACCCCCACCTACCTCACCCCGGCGCAGTGTCGCCGGCTTGCGGCTGCCATCAGCGATAGGTTCGAATTCGCCGAGGACGCCGAGATCGCCCTCGAGGCCGACCCCGGCGTGACCACCGACGAGCACCTCGCGACCCTCCGAGAGCTGGGATTTAACCGGCTGTCCATGGGCGTCCAGGACGTCGATCCCGAGGTCCAGGAGGCGGTGGCGCGGCCACAGCCCATCGAACGCACTCGGGAGCTGGTGGAGAGTGCTCGCCGGCTCGGCTTCGCGTCGATCAACCTGGATCTCATCTACGGCCTGCCTCGGCAGACCGAGGAGAGTTTTCGGGAGTCGGTGCACACCGTGATCAACGAACTCGCCCCGGACCGCGTCGCCTGTTTCTCCTACGCCCACGTGCCGTGGATCAAACCCCACCAGCGTCAACTCGACGAGGACGCCATGCCCAGGGGGTGGGACAAGTTCCGGATTTTCGTCGGCGCCGCCGAGGAGTTCGCGGTCGCGGGCTACCGTTTCGTGGGCTTCGATCACTTCGCGCGACCCGACGACGAACTCGCTCTGGCGCTGGACGAGGGCCGGCTCCACCGCAACTTCATGGGTTACACCGTGATGCCCGCGTCGGACCAGATAGGGGTCGGCGTCACCGCCATCGGCGAGCTGGCCGGTGCCTACGCCGCCAACAACAAGAATCTGGCCCGATATCAGCGGGCTGTGAACGACGGACGGCTGCCGGTGGACCGTGGCATCCGCCGAACCGCCGAGGACGAACTGCGCGGCAGCGTCATCCGCGGCATCATCTGCACCTTGAGCCTGGACTTCGATGCCGTCCAACGACAATTCGGCGTCGATCCGGCCGTCCACTTCGCCGATGCCCTGGCCGAACTCGCCCCGATGGTTGACGACGGTCTGGTCGAGATCACGGACCGGTCCCTGCGCGTCACCCCCCGCGGCCGCTTCTTCCTGCGCAACGTGTGCATGCCCTTTGATGCGTACCTGGCTGCACCCGGCGAAAAACCGGTTTTCTCGGGAACGGTTTAGGTGTAAGGCTTCGCCGTGGCAAGCCGGCCGCGGTGACCCGGTGAGAAAAGCAGGCTAATTGTCGCACTCGAATTCGGCAACCCAGGCCGGCGCCGCGTAGATGAACTCGGCGTCCTGGGTCCTCGAATCCACCTTGGAGACGTAGGCAAGGAAGGCGACGCCGCCCTGAACCAGATCCATACAAGGGGAACCCACGTCCTCCGGATCCAACCAGAGGTCAACGGTGAGGGGTCCTTGGACAGAACCGACCCCCAGGCTATTAAAGGACCATTGCTGGATCCACAGTGACCCAAGCGTCTTTGTGCCCTGGGCGACAATGGCCCCGCCGGTCCTCATGATTCGGAAGTGGATCGTCACCTCTTCCAGGGATTGGTTGAAAATTCCTAGGTTGGAACGGAAGTCGCCGTCGTTGACGGCTCCGGTGATGAATGATGGCTGTTCCGAAGAGTTGACGACTATGAAGTTCGCCGGGATCGTCTGGCCGTATGTTCCTACCGGACTGCTGACATCGTACGTGCGCATGGTCGCAACGATGGCCAGATCGTCGTCGCCCGGCGGATCGATCAGAAGGATGTCCGGATTGCAGGTTACGAGCAGGAGTCCCTTCGCGTTTTCAAGTCCCATTACCGTCCCCAGCACATCCCCGAAAACACGAGTTTCACGGGGACCCAGGGTGAATCGTTGTGCCGGAGGGATAACGATGTCCTCGATCCCGTGGGCGGTTCTTTCCGGGAAGAAGAGCAGGCCCACAATAACCTCGAAGTCTTGGAGGTTGTTGACCGTTAGATCGGAAACCCATTGACTCGGCGGTTGACCGGGCAGGCGCGCCGCTCCGGGGAACAGGTGGGTGTCATCGACTTGCTGAGCAAAAGCCATTACAGGAGCACAAAAGAGAATCAAAATGACTGACAATCGCCTCACTCGCATTGCAAAACCTCCGTCGCGTGGTGGATTTTAGGAAACCCGATTCGTGACTATCAACTGCGATTGTGTCGCATTCACTCGACGACCACAAGCTCTTCCTGCAATTTTCCGACCCGCCCGCACCGGCATTGTGGTGCAGGCGTCTCGCCTGCAATCGCGGAATCAAATCGGAGCGTTGTGGGTGCCAGGCCCAACACCACCCCGATATCGTTTCCGGGAAAATTCGAAGTTGTGTTGGGCCTGGCACCTCTTGGTGGTCGAATTCCGTGCCCCAGCTATACTCCAATGAGTGCCAGAACCCGACCGAATCTCCCTCCGTTTCGCAGCCCACGGCCCTGGTGGCCGCTCTGTTGGCAGCGCCTTGTGCTCTGGCTGTACCGAGACGCGGCGGGTCTGGAGACCATCCTCAGGCTGATCATGCCGGTTCTGTGGCTGGCGGCGTGGTCCCTGGCCTGCCTCGGCACGGGCATTTGGGTACTTCGTGCCTTCCTCGGCGCCGACCACCGCCCGCGACTCGAGGTCGTGCTCGGCACCGGCGCAGCGACGTTTTCCTTCGTGGGTGCCCTTGCCGCAACCGCGGGTCTCCTCGGAACGCTCTCTGTCCGACTGGTTCTGGGACTCGCGGCCGTGGAAGGACTCCGGCTCCTGGTCGCTTCGCGTGTCCGGCCCCGGCTGCCCGCCATCGCACTGGCCTCCGGTCCGGGCATTCTCCTGGTGACCGCGGGGGTCCTCACCGCGGCAGTCCTTACCACTCCACCGGTGATGTTCGACGCACTCAACTACCACCTCGCCTTTCCCGCCCGATGGCTTGGCGCCGGCGGTTTCGTGGAGTTCCCGCGCCACTTCTTTTCCTATTACCCGTCTTCCCATGGTGTTCTCTACACGGCGGCCCTGGCGACCATCGGCCCGTGGGGGGCGGCAGCAATCCATTGGTGGATGGGAGCGCTGGCGGTGCTCGCGGCGGGCACCCTGGGTGAATGCCTGGGCGGGCCGCGTGCCGCAGCTTGGTCAGCAGCCTGTTTCGCGTTGGCCCCGGTGACGCTCGAGGTCGCAGGCTATGCCATTTCCGACCTCGCGGTGGCAGCGTGGGCCGGGGTCGCGTTGGTTGTGCTCCTGTCGGACGACATCCGCCGCCGGCCGTGGCGTGCCGGCGCGCTCGCCGGGGCACTCGCGGGCTGCGCCGCAGCCGCCAAGTACCTGGCTCTGGCCACGGTTGCCCTCCCGGTGGGTCTCGCTGCTATCGTGCTGTCCGGGGCTTTACGACCACGCCGCGTCGGCACTCCTGTGGCCTTCGCACTGGCCGCGGTCTTGGCTCTGGCTCCTTGGCTTGCCCGGAACACGGTATGGACCGGCAATCCGGTTTACCCCTACCTCCAGTCCGTCCTTGGCGGTCCCCCGTGCGAGCGTGATCTGGCGCGCGAGCTCGACGCCACCGAGTTCGATGTGGCCACCCCATCGAGCCCCATCGTTCGAACCGTGACCGCTCCCATCGTCCGGACCTTCCATCCACTGAAGTCCGGTGGCCGGCTCGGGCCGCACTGGCTGATCCTGCTGCCGGTGGCCCTGATCCTGCCCGGACTACGCAATCGATCCGCGTTCGCCCTGTGGGTCGCCGCTGTGGTCGGGACCCTCGCGTGGGGAGCCACCGTCCACTACGCCCGATTCCTGCTCCCCGTGCTGGTGCCGGCCGCAGCCCTCGCCGGTACGGCCGCCGCGGCCCTGGTTTCGGGGACGCGGAGCCGACTGATCGGTTCGGTGTTCGCGGTCCTCCTGCTGGGGGTCTTCGGCTGGAATCTCATGGCCCTGGCCAGCGACTTCCAGCTCGACCGTGTCGCAGTCGTCACCGGTCAGCTCCCGGACGAGGCCTTCCGCGACCGATGGGTGAGCTACGGCCCGGTGATCCGGACGATCAATGAGAAATTGCCCACCGACGCGGTGGTCCTGCTTGTGGGTGAGCCCCGCAGCACCTACATCGAACGCACGGTGCTGGTGGAGGACCCGTACCGCACACCGTGGCTCGTGGACCTCGCCCGAGGCTGCACCGACCCGGCGGAGTTGGCTGCCCGCGTTTCCGAGCTCGGCGCGACCCACGTGTTGGTCAACACCTCGGAGATGGACTTCTACGGCGGCCTCCGATCCAAACCCGATTACTGGGCCGACGCCACGCCCCCGGAACGTCTCGTCATCGAGCGTTTTCTGGCAGAGGAGCTGCGTCCCCTGAAGCGCACCGACACGTTGTTGCTCGGTGAAATCGCTGAGCGTTAAACGTTCGACGTTCAACGCTCAGTTATCGACGCCCCGTCGCTGGATCTGGCCGACCCGCCTTGAACACCCGCTCGCCGTAGTACACATATTTGATGAGGAACCAGAACCCAAGCACAATGATGATCGCCGGGACGTACGGCATGCCGAGCCCGGTGTGAAGGGCGAGAAAACTGAGGTACTGAAGGCCGCGGAACGTGAGCGCTGCGACCGCGTAGTGCGCCCCCTGTCGGCGGGCATCACCATCCGATGCGTCAAAGACCAGGTGTCGGTTGGCGGTGAAGCCTCCGACGAGGACCACGACCAGCGTGATCCCGAAGGCCAGTTCCTCCGACAAACCGAGGACCTCGTGCAACAACGCCGTGAGTCCCAGGCTGACGCCGAAAACGACAATACCGACGAGTCCGAAGCGAACGATGCGGTCCAAGGGGGCGGGGATCTTCGGCATGGGGCATTGATGGTAACCCACCCGCCCACCCGGTGTGAAAGGCATGGAACGTGTGGAAGGTATCAACGCTTGGTTCATCCGGGAAAGCATGAGGTGGGGTGTCTGGGTGCCCCTCTCCGCTTGCCACGGCGAAGCCGGCTGCCCGTGCCCGGGATGCAGCGGCAGCGTTCAGGGACAGCGACTGGGGACAGCGGCTGTGGGCCCCCGCGTTCGCTTCGATTCACTGACTTCGACGCGCCATCTCCCCGAGGCGCTCTCCGAGGTTGCCCCCTTTGACAATGTTGGGACTTCTGAGGCCGAGTGAATCAGCTGAATGGCCCCAACATTGTCAAAGACGGCACGCCCGCCCATCGCGCCTACTACCGATCCGGATGGGTGGGTAGGAACGTTCAACGTTTAACTTTCAACTTTTAACGTGGAGATGCCCGGAATGGCACGCCCGCCATCGCGCCCACCTCGCTCCGGGTGGGTGGGGGTGCTCCTTGTTCCCTGTTCCTTGTTCCTTACGTCTGGGTGGTTGGGTGGGGGATCCGGTATCCGGCATCCGGGACCCGGAATCCGGGCGGGCGGGAGTGGCCTAGTCCCTGTTCCCCAGCCCCCGCAAAACTTCGCGCTGCTCGCGAAAGGCGCTGCGAGCGTCGACGTACTCCTCGTGGGTAAAGCCGAGCTCGCTGGCCACCTGTCGCACTTCTTCCTCCTCGACCAGGGAGATGGAGTCGTCGGCGGCACAGACGGCGAACAGACATTTGAGGATGCAGTCGAGCTCGCGCTCGGTGGCACGACTCTTGAACTCA
This sequence comes from uncultured Holophagae bacterium, assembly GCA_963797055.1. Taxonomy (GTDB): domain Bacteria; phylum Acidobacteriota; class Thermoanaerobaculia; order Thermoanaerobaculales; family Sulfomarinibacteraceae; genus FEB-10. The sequence continues at coordinate 468,031 of CAWCOD010000005.1, read as the reverse complement.
CGCGTCGCAATGTAATCCTCGGTGACCCCAAAGAGCTGGTTGCGGTGGCTCACCATCTCAGTCACCAGGTCCGCCTGCTCGGCGGTCAGTCCGGCGTGGTGCTGGAGGATGGAGGCGATCAGGGCAATCTCGCGGCTGCTGGTATCGAGGTCCGCGCGGGCTGCTCGCGCCAGCACCATGGCCAGCGCGGCCACGAGCCTCGCGCGATCGGGATCGAGCCCATCAAGGCGCTCGGCCACCGACCGCACAGCGGCGGACTCGTAATCGTCCTGCGCCACCGAGTCCGGGGCTTTCAAACCAAGTGCATCGATGATCTTCTTCAACATATCGATCTGTGCAACAGGTCGTCAGCGCATCTCATTTCGCGTGGGTGCCGGCTTTCGATGGAACTCGACGACCGTTTCGACCTCTCACTCATCGGCGACCGACCAACGGTCGCACCGAAAGGAGGCCCCCCATGGCCACTCAGCGAATAGCACACGTCGTCAGATTCTCCATCTTCATCCTGATCTTCGCCTTCATCCCCCTCGTCACCGCTCCCAGCCACGCATCGACCGACGCGGGCATCGCCATGGAGATTTTGGTGGACGGCTCACCCCTTGATGAATATCACTCCCGAGGTGCAACCTATATCGAGGCGCACCAGAACGCCGAGTATGCCGTCCGGCTGCGCAACACCACCGGCCGACGGATCGCGGTGGCCCTTGCTGTAGACGGTCTCAACTCCATCGACGCCAAGACGACCACCGCCCTGCAGGCCGCAAAGTGGGTGATCGGACCCTATGAGACTGTGGTCATCGAGGGTTGGCAGACCAACCAGCAGCACGCCCGCAAATTCTTCTTCACCACCGAAGACGCGTCGTACGGCGCCTGGCTTGGCAAAACCTCGAACCTCGGCGTCATCGAAGCCGTCGTCTTTCGAGAACGGGTGGCTCGGCAGGAGGTCGCCGACTCCGACGAACCCAAGCGGCAATCCAAGCTGTCGGCAGGAGCCGCCGCGCCCTCAGCGGCAGAGCGCCGGCTTCAGTCCGAATCCGGCAAACCGTCCGACGACCTCGCCGCCACCGGTATCGGGCGACAGGTGGACAACCCCGTCCGAAAGGTCCATCTGGACCTTGAATCCAATCCATCGGCCCATCTTCGGGTCCGTTATGAATATCGGCCCCAGTTGGTGGCGCTTGGCGTTCTGCCGCCGATCTCGGACCCGCTGAACCGTCGCGAGCAGGCTCGGGGCTTTGACGACTTTGACTTCTGTCCGGAACCGGACCGCGGCCGGTGAATCGAAGTACGATGCGAGCCGGATCTTCCTGCGTCTCTGATACGTCACGGGAGCGCGCATGAAGATGCGCGCCTACTTCCTCACGCAATAGAAATACCCGCGGTCCGAAGACCGCGGGTGGTTTGCGGGGTCCCGCCATGGACCTGTGCTGGTTTGAATCTCTTATCCGCGGGCAGACTGGAAGTTCGCTTCGGCCTGCTCCCAGTTGACCACATTCCAGAACGCTCCCACGTAGTCGGGACGGCGATTCTGGTACTTGAGGTAATACGCGTGCTCCCAGACGTCGAGGCCCAGGACCGGCTTCAAGCCGTCGGAGATCGGAGTGTCCTGGTTGGGCGTAGATGTGACCTTGAGGCCACCGCCCTGGGTCAGAGACAACCAGGCCCAGCCCGATCCGAAGCGGGTCTTGGCCGCGGTTCCGAACTCCTCTTTGAAGGCGTCAAAAGACCCGAAGGTCGTGTGAATGGCGCTGGCCAGTTCGCCCACGGGATCGCCGCCGCCGCTGCCGCTCATCAAGGGCCAGAAGAAGCTGTGGTTTGCGTGGCCGCCACCGTTGTTACGCACGGCCGTGCGGATCTCCTCCGGGATGGCGGAGAGATCACTCAGCAGGTCCTCGACGGAGACTTCGAAGAGGTTGGGGTGCTTGTCGAGCGCCGCGTTGAGATTTGCCACATACGCCGCGTGGTGCTTGTCATGGTGGATCTCCATGGTCTGCGCGTCGATATAGGGCTCAAGGGCGTCAAAGGCGTAGGGCAGATTGGGAAGGATGTGTTTGGGCATCGTTTTTCCTCCTGGTTATGGTCTTCTTCGGGGTGGTGTCTATCGCTTCGAGAGCGATCAATCGTATTTAATACTCAGTCGCAGTATTAAATTCCCGTTCTCCCTTCCCGATCAGGAGTGAGGTGGGGTGTCTGCGCGTCCATCTCCGCTTGCCACGGCGTCGCCAGAGGGGAATGTCGGTGCCAGGCACCGCCGCAGATGTGTCGACCTCGTACTACGACTCGATTTCGACGGTGCCTGGCACCGGCCCGCGCGTTCGGGACGTGCTCAAAGACGGCACGCCCGCCCATCGCGCCCTTTCACGACCCGGATGGGTGGGGGCGAACTTTCAACGTTCAACTTTCAACGTGAAGGTGTCCGGAATGGCACGCCCGGCCATCGCGCCCACCTCGTTCTGGGCGGTTGGGGGACATTCGATCTTCGTTCTTCGATCTTCGTTCTTCGTTCGGAAACGGGAACGGGCTCGGGCTCGGGCTCGGAAAAGGCAAAGGGCGGTGGGGGATCCGGTATCCAAAATCGGGGACCCGGAATCCGGGTGGATGCGCGTGCGATCAGCCCTCGACGCGACCGATCGTCACGTCCGTGTCCGAACCCCGGACCTTCAGGCGCACGATCTCCCTGCGGATCAGCTGATCCAGCATGAGAAGGTTGATCATTGGCGACCCCGGAACCGTCTTGAGGATCTCTCCGATGGAGTAGGACCCGTTGATCCGAGACAGCAGAAAACCCTCCTGAGGGCTAAATTCCTGGCTCGTCAGCTGAGATGAGGAGACCATGAGTTCGGGCACCGAGTCGGCCACCAGTTCTCGATCCTGGAGCTTGGATTTGATTTTCTTCTCCACCAGGGCGGCCTGTTCAGAAACGGCCCGGCGGTCGTTGTACTTGTCCCGCAATCCAACGATCCGCTGGTAGCCCTTGAGCAGCTCTCCAGAGTCCACCTCTTTCTCGGCATGGCGAATGAGCGTTCTCCAGGACACCTCCGAAAAACCGGGAATCGTGACCTCATCGCCCACGGGAGGCAGGAGTTCGAAGAGCCCATGGGATAGACCCTGGAAGACAAAGAGCAGCACGTGGAACAGCGCGAGCCGGCACGTCAGCGCAATTTCCTCGATGCTGTTCCTGCCGGTGATCTCACGCAAAATCGACAGTTCGGTCGGACCGAGCTCGGCCACGTCAACCGCCCGAATGACCTTTGGAATCCACTGCGCGCCAGGAATGCTGTCGCGGCACCGCATCCACTCGTCGGTGCGCCGGACCCCCTCCAGGATCAGCATGTCCACCGGCATGTTGAGTGGTTGGAACTTCTTGGCCGGGAGGATGTTCTCCAAGAAACGGAAATCACCTTCCTCCCACAGAAATATTTCAAAAATCGTTTCTTCGGTTTTCACCTGGAGGACGTGGATCAGGTCCTCACGATTCAGACGACCGACGATCACCAGGAGTTCGCCCATCAGCGTGCCGTGGGTCTCCTGCATGTCGAGCAGTTCCTGCAACTCGTCCTCGCCCACGTACCCCCAGCCTACGAGGTAGTAGCCAAAGAACTCCTTTGGGCTCTCGGAGGATGCGGCCACCACCAGTCCGTCGCGAAAGTAGATCTTCTTCTTGTAGGGATCGCCTTCCAGGGCGAGGGTGCCGGTCTTGCGGCTGGCCGCGACCCACTGCAGCAGGTCGGGAAAGGGCATTGTCTTGAGGTTACCGCTGATGGACACTCAACAACTCCTGCGCACCGTCGTCCTGCCGCCGTTCGAGTGTCCAGCCATGAAGCTGCTAACCCCCTCCATCACAGCACTTACGTGCGTCCCGCAATTATAACACGGGGCTTTGACGACGCGTCGTCCTCCTCAGGGGTTCCACGACACCTGAGGAACGATACCTCCCTCCCACCCACACAATTCGAAATTCGAAATTCGAAATTCGAAATCTGTAAGTTCCCTGAAACTTGATTTACACTTCATTTACACCTATACTGTTTTATGCGCACTCGAAACCACGGAGGCTGCCCATGGCCACGACATACGTACCGGTTGAACGCCAACATGCCCGGGCAGTTCGCGATGCCCTGCCGGACGAGGTGCAACGATCGGTGATCCGGGGCTCGGAGCTGGCCCGTGCCCGGCGCGGCCGTCTTCGCGAGGAGCCCGTGGCTACGTCGGTCGAAGCTCTTGATCACCTGCTTGCGGGAGGTCTTCCCAGCGGCTCCCTGGTGGAATTGGTGGGCCGCGGGTCATGCGGCCGCTTCGCCGCCCTCCTGGCCGCTCTGAAAACAATCACCGACACCGGTGAGGCCGTGGCTCTGGTAGACCAGGGCGGACAGCTCGATCCGCAGTCGGCGGCAGCCCTCGGCCTCGACCTCGAGCGGCTTCTGTGGCTGCGCCCGGAGGTCTTGTCCGACACTCTTGCGGCCGCCGAGCTGCTGGTGAACACGGGGTTCCCTCTGGTGGCGGTGGACCTCGGCCTGCCGCCGGTGCGCGGCCGGGCCCCCCTAGCGGCCTGGCTGCGGCTCGCCCGTGGTTCCATCGCCCACCGTGCGGTGGTGCTGGTGGGCTCTCCCTACCGTCTGAGCGGCTGTGCCGCCGCGGCCGTGGTAACGGCCGGCTGGGGACGGGGGCGTTGGAGCGGCGCCCCGGGCACACCCCGTCTGCTGCAGGGCCTGGCCTCCCAGCTGGACGTCGCGAGGCGGCGCGGCCGACGGCCCCACGAGTCGGCCCCCGCTTTCTTCACCCTGCCCGAAGCGGTGATCGAACCGGTCACCGAAAAACGTTCGAAATCTGAGGAGGTTCGCCATGTGGAAGCACTCTGAAGCCATCCAGATCGGCACGTCGGCCGCCGGTCTGTTGATCATCACCTTTTGTTTTATGGTCCTCGCGTTCTCGCTGTAACGAGGAAGTCGCGTGCAGTCATAGATGCGAGATAGGTGAGAGGGAGAGGTGGTCGCGTATACCGAGCCCTCTGCGTTTACGGCCTTCGTGGAGCCGAGTCGTCACGCAGCTGCAATCCAGCCGCGGTTCTCTGGCGGTCCAATCAGGAACGCGCGGTGATTGCTCAGCCCATCAATCCGATCGTGTCGCCCTTTCCCCTTCTCACCCCCTCGACCTTCTCACCTTGTGTCGGTGCTCCTCCGGGCGGGCGGTGGATGCAAGCATCCAGCATCCAGCATCCGGCTTCTGGCCCGGGCAGAGGTTCTTTGTTCTTCGAATCAGCAGGGGCGGGCGGAGGCACCCAACCCGCCCCCAACCCGGACTGTGGCGGGCGGGTGGGCATTTCACATTCCAACATTTCTCATTTCTCATTTCGAATTCGCCGAGAAGAGGGGCTGTTCCCTTGCTCCCTGCTCCCGGGCGGGCAGAGGGTTGAATCCGAATTCCGAATTCCGAATTCGGTGAGGGACCGGATGTTCTCCCTTCTCCCCTTCTCCCCTTCCCACCTTCCCCCCTTCCCACCTACTCACCCTCAATGACCCGTGTCGCTTGTCTCCTCATCCCCCTTTTCCCCCTGGCCGCGCGGCTGCGTTCCGAACCCGAGCTCGCCGGCGAGGCGGTGGCCGTGTGCGAAGGCAACGGCTCGGCCGCCCGGGTTGCGGCCGCCTCTAAACCGGCGCGTCAGGCCGGTGTCCGCAGCGGCGTGACCCTGGCGCAGGCGCGGAGCATCCTGCCGACGTTGATTGCCCGGGGACGGGATTCGGGATGTGAGAGGTCGGCCCACGAGGCTCTGCTCGAGGCCGCGTGGAGTCTGTCGCCTACGGTGGAAGACGCGGGGGACGACCTGATCTACGCCGACGTGAGCGGCATGGAGAGCCTCTACCCCAGTGCGTCGGGCGAGCGAGATCTCGGCCAGGCGGCGGTGATGGCGGCAGAGTCGCTGGACCTTCCGATCCGGATCGGCATCGCCGGCAACAAGCTCGCCGCCCGCATCGCCGCTCATCTGCCCACGTCGCCAACCATTGTTCCACCGGGCGAGGAGGAACGGTTTCTGGCTCCCCTGCCCCTCCATCATCTCCAACTCGAACGGCGGCTGGCGGCCACCTTCCACCGCTGGGGTCTGAGCGTCATCGGCGACCTTGCACGCCTGCCCGCCGACCGGGTGGCGAGCCGGCTCGGCGAGCCGGGCGCCCACGCCCACGAGTCAGCCAGCGGCGTCGATCCCGGACCACTGGTGCCCCACCACCTCCCCCCGATCCTGAGCGAGGCCATGGAGTTGGAGTGGGCCGTCGTCACCACCGAGCCCCTGCTCTACGCCATGGGCCAGAGTCTCGACCGGGTGCGCCGGCGGCTCGAACGTCAGGACCTGGCCTGTGCTCTTCTCGAACTGGAGTTGGATCTGGAGCCGGACGGCGCCGACCACCGCACCATCCGTCTGCCGGCCCCCACGCGAGACATGGACGCGGTGCTGACGTTGATCCGGCTCGACCTGGAGTCACGACCGCCGCGCGCCCCGGTGGTGGCCTTCTGCTGCCTCGTCCACCCCGACCGGCCGCGGCGAGGCCAGCTGACCCTCTTCGGTGCTCCGGAGATCCACCCCGACAAACTCGCCGCCACCCTGGCCCGGTTGGCGGCCCGCATCGGACCCGACCGCGTGGGTTCGCCACGCACCGTGGACGGTCACCGCCCGGAGCGTTTCGAGGTCGCCCCCTTCCACCCACCGCCCCCACCCAAACTGCGACGGCCGCCGGGACGGGGCCGCGGCCTCCTGGTGGTTCGCGTCCTCCGGCCGCCGGTGCCCCTCGAGGTCATCACCGAGGAACAAAGAACCCCCCCACCCAATGATGACTACAAATTGCAAATTGCAAATTGCAAATTGTCACCACCCTCCCGGGGCGGCGAAAACTCAAAATTCAAAATTCAAAATTCAAAATTGCCCCCTCCGACCCCGGAAAGCGAGACGATACAGGACTCACAACGTTTAACGTGTAACGTTCAACGTTTAACTCATTTTCGATTGGTGTCGGTGGCCTCGGTGACCGGGGCGACGCCTCGCATCCAGGGTCTGGTGCGGGTGGCGGCTGGGCCGTGGTCATTGGAGGAGGGCTGGTGGAGTCACGAACCCGTGGACCGTGCCTACTGGGACGTGGAGCTCTCCGGCGGCGGGCTCTATCGCATCTTTCGCGATGCCACCACCGGCGACTGGTTCGCGGATGGGATGTATGACTAGCCGCCGACACTCCCAGTGAGCAGTTGGTAGTTGACAGCTCGCCGTCACCGGCAGCTCCGGTTCTGGAAGGCGGCCAAGGAGGCCAAGATCAAGCCGATCGTCGGCACGGAAATCGTTCTCGATGAAAATTGCAGATTCCAAATTTCAGATTCCAAATTGCCCCCACCCTCCCGGAAGGAACATCACGAGAACCGCAACCGCCACGACAAGCCAATTTGCAATCTGAAATCTGCAATCTGCAATTCAACTGTACGGGAGGATGGCAATTCAAAATTGAGAATTCAAAACTCAAAATTGTCTCGCCCATTGGGCGTCGTGCCAGATCCTCCCCCACCCAAACGGATCGCCCCTTCTAGTTTCGTCGCGCCGATGCTCACACCGCCCTCCCCGAGGTTGCCCCCTTTGACATTGTTGGGACTCCACAAAGTGGTTTCTCCAGCACCTTATGTCCCAACAATGTCAAAGACGGCACGCCCGATCATCGCGCCCGCTTCCGATCCGGGTGGGAGGGGGACTCCAAACCCCAAACCTCATACCTCAAACCGCCAGGTGGGCGGCGGTCGGCGTGACCGCAGTCACTCTCCATTACGAACGGCTTTCTCGAAACCGCGTATATTACGGAGAAAGCAAAACGAAACGGGGGAGTTTCAGGTGCCCATTCCTCCCGGTCGCCGCCACATCGTCCTCGTCCTGGTCACCGCAACAGCCGTCGCCGTGTTCTGGTCTCCCGTTACAGGATCGACCCCGGCGCCCGCCGATACAGACCCCGTCCAACCCGACGGGGTTCGCATCGGCGGCAACCGCGGAGATCCGGTCCTCACTCCAGACCACGAAAACGACTGGAGCCGCCGCCAGATTCACCTCGGGGGCTACCATGGTGACCCCGCTTCCGACGCTGCCGCAAAATCGGCAGGTGACCGCTCTCGCCGGCTCCAATTGGTCCAGCTGACCGGCCCGGTCCGCGATGGCTGGCGGGACCGGCTCGAGCAGCAGGGATTACAGGTCCTGGCCTACGTTCCACACAATGCCTACCTGGTATGGGCGGAGGGGCCGGCGAGCGAAGCCGCCACACGTCTCGACGAAAACCGGTTTGTTCGCTGGCACGGTGCGGTCCCCCTGGCGGCCAAACGAAGGCCAGTCATCGAGCCGGCGAGCGGCGAAGTGGACCTGATGGTGCTTCACGTTCCGCAGACCGGTGCGGCTGACCTGCCGGCTCTGATCGCGTCCCTCGGCGGCGTTTTTCAACGCGCCCACCCCGCCCAGCCGGACGGCCGGCTGTGGCTTGCCGTCGTCCGCTGCGACGCCGACCGAATACCTGCCCTGATGGCAGAGGACGGAGTGGTCTGGGTTGAACCGGCCCCCGGAACACCCATATTCGGCGGAGAAATGTCCAGTGTCGTCGTATCCGGCGCGCTCGACGGGGGACAGCCCCTCCCCGGCTATCGATCGTGGCTTGATGGTGCAGGCTACGACGGCGACGGCGTGCTGTGGGCGGTAGTGGATTCAGGCGTCGATCCGCTCCACCCCGACCTCGTCGGTCTTGAGGGGATCTCCTACCCCGGCTGCGAGACCGAGCTCCCGGGTGACGACCCTGGTTTCGCCGGCCACGGCACCCCGGTGGCGAGCATCGTCCTCGGAACCGCTGCGGGCGGGTTCACCGATCCGGACGGCTTTCTCTGGGGTCTCGGCGTCGCGCCCGGCGCACGACTCCTGAGCCAGAATGCGCTCTGCGACGTAGACGTACCGTGGCCACCGGTGGGTGGCTGGCAGATCCTCAGCCGGGACGGGATTTTGGCCGGCTCGGTCGGCTCGAACAACAGTTGGAACAGCCAGGAAGGCATCGCCCACGGCTACCAGATCAGTGAAAGGATCCACGATCTGATGGTTCGCGACGGCAACTTCGATACGCCCGACGTCGCAGAGCCCTACATCCTCGTCTTCAATGCCGGTAATCAGGGTCCCGATCCATCGACGATCCCGGCGCCCAAGGAAGCAAAGAACCTGATCACCGTCGGCGCCATCGAAAACTGGCGGATCTCCGGAAACCTCCACACCGTGGTCGAGTACTCCAGCCGCGGCCCGACGACCGACGGGAGGATGTTCCCGAACGTCGTGGCTCCGGGCCGGGGTGTCGGGGCCGCGGAGCACCGACTCGGGGGATTTTACGGACCGATCTACGAGGTCCCGGACACCGACGGGCTCTACATGTCCTTCGAGGGCACCAGCGCGGCGGCACCCCACGTGTCGGGGATGCTCGCGGTCGCCACTCAGTGGTGGCGTGCAACCCGGCTCCCCCCGGCGCCGAGCCCGGCCGCCGCGCGCGCCCTGGTGGTCAACGCAGCCGTGCCGCTCGAACAGGGCCCGCCGGTGCCGAACTTCGACTTCGGCTGGGGCCTCGCGAACCTCGGTCGGATGGTCTCGTCGCAGGATCCATTGTGGATCCAGGATCAGACCCAGGTGTTGCGCGACAGCGGAAGCGCCTGGCAGCAAGAAGTGGTCGTCGCGGACCCGTCGATGCCGCTTCGCATCACCCTCGCCTGGACCGACGATGCCGCGGCGGCCGGAGCCGATCCCATTCTTGTCAACGACCTCGACCTCATCGTGGAGACATCGGGAACCAGCGTATCTCGGAAACTGGACTGAGGGCGGATGGTCGGTTCCAGGGGGACAGCCCGATCGGCTCAACAACCTCGAGAACATCCATATCGCCGCGCCCGGAGAGGTGGCGCTCGTCACGGTGACGGTCGCCAACCTGCCTGGCGACGGCGTCCCATATAACGGTGACCCGACCGACCAGGACTTCGCGTTCGTCTGCCGGAACTGCCGCATACCTCTGCCCGCACCGCTCCACCCGACCCGGAGGTTGGTGCCATGACGAACGCGGGCGGCATCGTCTGCGCCGTGTCTTTGAGTGTCCTCGTCGCTACCGCCGCATCGTCAACCGGCGAAATCCCCATCGAGGCGCCGGTTCAGGTGAACGTTGCAGCCGGGTCGGAGAATATCCTCGGCGATGCGGCCAACGAGCCGACACTCGCCGTCGACCCGCGCGCTCCCGACCGGATGGTTGCGGTCTGGCGACAGTTCGACGACGTCGAAGGTGTACTCCGAACCGCGGGTTGGGCCACCAGCGTCGATGGCGGCAGGTCGTGGACGTTCCACGGCGCGGTCGATCCCGGACTGTTCTCGTCGGATCCGGTGCTCGCCGCCGACGACGACGGCCGCTTCTACCTACTCGGGCTCGAGGAGGGATACCTGTCGTGTCGGCTCCACGTATCTGACGACGGCGGGATGAGTTGGGGGCCCGCGATTCCCGCGCTGGGTGGAGACAAGCCGTGGCTTGCGATCGATGGTCAGCGCGGCCATGTGTATGTGGCCTGGGACAGCAGCTTCTCGTGCTGCGGAATCAGCTCGTTCGCGCGGTCCACCGACGCGGGCGCGACCTTTGGGGAGGCGATCGAGATCGATCCGGCTCCCGCACTGGGGACCATGGCAGTCGGACCCGACGGCGAGGTCTACGTGTCAGGCATCGTCGACATCGGGACCTTTGCGGTCGCGAGATCCAACGACGCGCGCGACCCTTCCGTGACTCCCACGTTTACCGTCGCCGAGGTCGACCTGGGAGGGTTTTTCGGCTTTCTCAAGGACCCGAACCCAGAAGGCCTCGCTGGAATGCCATGGGTCGCGGTCGGCCAACCAGTGGGGCCGTTGCCTGCCCCGGTTTACCTGCTCGCATCGGTCGTTCCTTCCGGCACAGATCCGCTCGACGTTCACCTGATACGGTCCTACGACGGCGGCTCAACGTGGTCTGAACCGACGGTGGTCAACGCCTCCGCCTCGACAGGCTGGCAGTGGTTCGGCACTTTGGACGTGGCGCCCGTCGGCAGACTCGACGCGGTCTGGTACGACTCACCGTTCCTCGACGAGCCCTGGCGAACCAGGGTCATGTACTCGTCGTCTGACGACCAAGGGACGACCTGGTCGCCTCCGATCATCGTGGCGCCCGAGTTTGACAGCCACCTTGGCTGGCCCGCCGAGCGCCGCCGGCTCGGAGACTACATCCACCTTCGCTCCGACACCCTTGGCGCCGCCCTTGTATTCGCGGCGACCTACAACGGCGAGCAGGACATCTACCACGTGCGCATCGGCCCACGCGACTGCAACCAAAACGGCATTCCGGATGATGAAGATCTCCGAGCCGGGATTCGTGACTGCGACCGTGACGACATTCCGGATTCCTGTGAAATCGCTTCCGGGGCCGAATTGGACACCGATGGTGACGGCATCCTGGACCGCTGCCAGCCGGCTCCAAGACGACCAACCGGGAGAGTCCAGCCCGGCCATCCCATCCTTGCTGCGCCGCCTCCGAGCAGTGAGACGGCAATCCAGTAGGGCGAGGCGCGGAGCCGGAAGCGAGTCGAAGAATGACAGGATGGGGCGGTCGGGCCCCTTGCTCCTTGTTCCTTGCTCCCGGGCGAGTGGGCCGGGGAGAAAAAACCCCCGCTGCTCGGCGAGGGTCCATTTCTCATTTCAAATTTCTCACTGCAGCCGATATCTGATAGTGATCTCATACAGGACATCCACGGCGTTGCCGTCGGCGTCCCTGGCCGGCTCGAAGGTCCACTGCTCGAGCGCGTCGATGGTGGGCTGCTCCAACACTTCGTGGGCCGAGGAAACGATCTTTGGATCGAAGACCTCTCCGGACGCTTTGATGATGGATTCGCACACCACCTCACCCTGAATTTTTTCCTTGCGCGCCTCCTCGGGATAGACGGGATTTACTTTGTGGATCACCTTGGGCGCTGTCAGTTCGCCATCTTCCACGTACCGTATCGGGTGTCGGACCTCCTCGTCTGGGTCCTCCGCAGCAACGGCTCGATCCCCTGACAGAGGTGACGAGGCCACCGCCTCGGCCTTTGTGAAAGGGAACAACGACGCGGCGGACGCGCCCGCGGCCACGACCGCAACCACTGCCGCTATCGCAACGACGATGATTCGATTTATCGACATATGAGCCTCCTCGGCCAGCAGAGTGACCCGTTCGAAGAGATCACTCCGGTTGAGGAGGAAAAGAGCTGGCGCCAAGGCACGACCTTCGCTGGCGCGGGCCATGGTCCACAGGGCATCCAGGTACTGCCTCCTGAGGCCGGTTTTTCTCACCACCTCACGATCGATGACCTGCTCACGACTGAGTGCGATCCGTCCCAGCAGGATGTGAACCGCGGGGTGGAACCACAGCAGGGCACGGAGGATCTGCTCCGACACCAGGATGGGCCAGTCTCGCCGCTCCACGTGGAGCAATTCGTGGCAGGCTACGCCCAGCTGCTGCCCTTGCGGGAGGTTTTCAAAACCGCTGGGGACCAGGATCGTCGGACGCTTCCAGCCAAAGGTGACCGGGACCGGCACGTTCTCCGACACGAAGAAGTCCGCGCCGGTGGTGCTCCCCCTCTTCAGTTCGTCCACCCCTTCCGGCAGTTGGATCATGGGCCGAGCCTGCCGCCGGTAGTCTCCGAGCACATGAAGTCCCACCACCAGCCACACCAGCCGCACCACCGCAACCGTAGCCACCACCAACAGACCCCACTCAAACAGAGTCCATCCAGTTGTGCTGGAAACAGAGGATGTCACTTTGCCCACCACACCCGAGCCCACCGCCTCGACGGCCGCCGCACCTTCGTTGATGACTCGCCACGGCTGAATCATCGGCAACAAGAGCACCGCCGCCAACAGCACCTGCCAGTAACGCAGCGTCCATCCTGGAGACCTCAGACGGAGGAGCCGCGGCGCGAGCAGTCCGACCACCAGCACCACCGAAGCCTGGATCACGTAGCTGATCAGGTTTTCAATGGTCATCAGTCGTCGGTCTCCTCTATGAGCCGGGCGATTTCCTCGAGGTCCCGTTTCGACAACTGTTTGTCCTTGACCAGACCGGCCAAGAGCGGCCGGGCCGAGCCGTCGAAAACGCGGGTGACAAAGTCTTCCACCATGGATGAGATCACCTCGGACTTTGGCTGGACCGGGACATAGACGTACGCCCGACCCTCCTTGTTCCTTGTGAGATACCCTTTTTCCTCCAGAATGTTCATCATCGTCATGACGGTGGTGTAGGCGATCTGCCGGCGTTCGAGGAGCACCTCGTAGACCTGGCGAACCGTACCGCATTCCAGCTCCCACACCACGTGCATGACCTCCAGTTCGAGATCGGTCAAGCGGCCACTCTTCTGACGCGTCATACTAATAATTTAGTACTAATTTTCTCGTTGTCAAGTTTTTCTTTATTTATGTTTTATTTATGCCTATACTTTTTTGTAGCTCCAATTCCGCTCCCGCTCCCCCGGCCAATCGGTTGGAGGTGCCAGCCGGAGGCTGTGAGCTCTATGGATACATCCAAAGGGAGCGGGAACGGAATTGGAGAAAACGAGTGCGTTATGCAGAACTCCATTGTTCGTCGGCCTTCTCCTTCCTCGAAGGCGCCAACCAGCCCGAGGATCTGGTGGAACGGGCGGCGGCCCTCGACCTGCCGGCGGTGGCGTTGGTGGACCGCAACGGTCTGTCCGGCGCGCCCCGATTCTGGAAGGCGGCCAACGGAAGCGGGAATCAAACCGCTCGTCGGCGCGGAAATCGTCCTCGATGAAACATTCCAGATTCCAAATTCCAGATTCCAAATTGCCCCCACCCACCCGGGGAGCGAGACTGCCGGAGACACCCAACGTTGCAACCTGCAATCGTCGCAATCGCAATTCAACCGGGACGGGTGGGTGGAAATTCGCAATTCGCAATTCGCAATTCGCAATTGCCGGGTCCATTGGGTCTGGTGCCCGACCCTCCCCCACCCGGGCACGCCCTTGCCGCGATTGACCCTGCTGGCCGAGAATCAGCGCGGCTACCGGAACCTGTGTCGTCTGATCACCTCAGCCGCGCGGGACAGCCCCAAGGGCAAGGCCCGCGCCTCCTGGCACCAGGTGGCCGCCCACACCGACGGCCTGCACTGTCTGACCGGCGGCTGCCGAAGGGGTCGTCGCCCAGCGGCTCGCGCTGCGTGGTCTGGACGCGGCACGGAGGGAACTCGAACAACTCCACGGGCTCTTCCCGGGCCGGCTCCACGTGGAACTGCAACGCCACCACCTGCGGGATCGAGGAGCACCGCAACCGGGCGCTGATCGACCTCGCCGCGCGGCTCCGGTTGCCGGTGGTGGCCACCGGGGGCGTCCGCTACGCGACTCCCAAAGACAAGGAGCTCGCCGATGTCCTGGCCTGTATCCGCGAGGGCGTCACCCTGGACACGGCAGGCCGGCTGCTGGAGGCTCAGCGGGAACGACATCTCAAATCGGCTCGCGAGATGGCCCTGATGTTCAACGATCGCCCCCGGGCGGTGACCGCCGCAGCCGAGCTTGCCGACCGGCTGAACTTCACCCTGTCGGACCTGGGCTACCGTTTTCCCGACTACCCGCTGCCACCCGGCGAGACCCCGGCGTCCTACCTCCGCCAGGTGACATGGAACGGCGCCCGCGCCCGTTTCCGGCCGCTCACCGCCCGTGCCCAGGCCCAGATCGCCAAGGAGCTCGACCTGATCGAGAAGCTGGATTTGGCTGGCTACTTCCTGATCGTCTGGGACATCGTCCGCTTCTGCCAGCGCGAAAACATATTGGCCCAGGGCCGCGGCTCCGCGGCCAACAGCGCGGTCTGCTACGCGCTGTCCATCACCGCGGTGGACCCGGTGAAGATGGAACTCCTGTTCGAGCGCTTCCTGTCCGAGGAGCGGGGCGAGTGGCCCGACATCGATCTCGACCTGCCTTCGGGCGACCAACGGGAGAAGGTGATCCAGTACGTCTTCCGCCGCTACGGCCCGCACGGCGCCGCCATGACCGCCAACGTCATCACCTACCGCGACCGTTCGGCGGCGCGAGAGGTGGGCAAGGTCCTCGGCTTCTCGCTGGAACAGGTGGGCCGGATCTCCAAGCAGCTCGGCCGCCACGCCTCAGCCGAGATTCGCGAGGGGGCACGGACGCTGGACGCCGAGCTGGCCACCGCCGGGCTCGATCCCTCCTCCCGCCGTGCCGAGCACTTCAAACGGCTGTGGTGGAGGATCCACCACCTGCCGCGCCACCTGGGCCAGCACTCCGGCGGCATGGTGATCGCCCAGGGCCGGCTCGACGAGGTGGTGCCGCTGGAGCCCGCCGCCATGGACAACCGCACCATCATCCAGTGGGACAAGGACGACTGCGCCGATCTCGGTCTCATCAAGGTGGATTTGCTGGGCCTCGGCATGCTGGCCGCGCTGGAGGAGGCGATCCCGATGATCCATACCCACGAGGGGGTGGAGATCGATCTCGCCCACCTGCCACCCGGCGACGAGGCCACCTACAGGATGATCCGACGCGCCGATACCACCGGTGTCTTCCAGATCGAGAGCCGGGCCCAGATGGCCTCGCTGCCGCGCAACCGGCCGAAGCACTTCTACGATCTGGTGGTGCAGGTGGCCATCATCCGTCCCGGACCCATCAGCGGCAATATGACCAACCCCTATCTCGAACGCCGTCAGGGCCGTCAGAAGGTGACCTACCCCCACCCCAGCCTCGAGCCGGTTTTGAAGCGGACCCTGGGGGTCCCTCTGTTCCAGGAGCAGCTGCTGCGCATCGCCATGGTGGCCGCGGGTTTTTCCGGCGGCGAGGCCGAGGAGCTGCGCCGCGCCATGGGCTTCAAACGCTCCACCGAGCGGATGAAGGGCATCGAGAAGAGACTCCGCTCCGGGATGGCCGAGAAGGGCATCACCGGCGCCGCCCAGGAGGAGATCGTCCGCGCCATCACATCCTTCGCACTCTACGGCTTTCCCGAGTCCCACTCCGCCAGCTTCGCCCTCATCGTTTACGCCTCGGCCTTTCTCAAGTGCCACCACCCGGCCGCCTTCTACGCCAGCCTGCTCAACGCCTGGCCCATGGGCTTCTACCACCCGGCCACCCTGGTCAAGGACGCCCAGCGCCACGGCATTGAGGTCCATCCGGTAGACATCAACCGCTCCGGCTGGCGCTGCAGCTGGGAATCGGGCGGCTTCCGGATCGGTCTCCGCTGGGTGCACGGGCTCCGTCAGGCGACCGGCGAGCGCATCGAGACCGAGCGGCTTCGGTCCCCCTTCGCGAACACCGCCGACCTCGCCCAGCGCTGTAACCTGTCGGAGGAGCAGCTCTCCCGACTGGCCCACGTCGGCGCCCTCGCCTCGCTGGGTCTGACCCGTCGGCAGGCCCTCTGGCAGGTGGCCGAGGTGGCCGGCCGCCGCGGCCCCCTGCTCGCCAATCTCCCGCCCGAACCCACCTCGCCGCTGCCCGAGATGACCCCCCTCGACGAGACCATCGCCGACTATTCCGGGCTCAACCTCACCACCGGTCCCCACCTGATGGCCTACCTTCGGGCGGACCTCCAGGCGCGGGGCGTGGTGCCCCTGGCCGAGCTCGAGAAAAGACGGGATGGCGAGATGGTGCAGGCCGCCGGTGCGGTGATCGTCCGGCAGCGGCCCGGCACCGCCAAGGGCTTCACCTTCTTCACCGTGGAGGACGAGACCGGCACCGCTCAGGCCATCATCCGGCCCGATCTCTTCCGCGCCAATCGGCAGTTGATCGTGAACTCTCCCCTGCTGCTCATCCACGGCACCCTGCAGAAGAGGGACGGCACCATCTCCATCAAGGCGCGCTCGTTTGAAGCATTGAAAGCCGAGGCGCCCATGGGGAGCCATGATTTTCATTGACCCCCCGCCCGCCCTCCCACCCCATTGCGAATTACGAATTGCGAATTGCGGATCCTCCTCCCACCCAGGATCGGAGAATCTCCGCACATGTCGGTGCCAGGCACCGTCACAGATGTGTCGATCTCGTGCTCCGATGCGATTTCGACGGTGCCTGGCACCAGCCCGCGCGTACGCTTCGATGTGCCGATTTCAACGCGCCCATCTCCCAACCGCGCTCCCCGCGGGCGCGTCTCTCGGAGGTGCCTGGCATCCCGATTCGCCAAAGCCGGCCAGCCGATTCGTCTCGCTGGGGCGAATCGGCGTGCCTGGCATCCTCACGGGAAGCGCGACGAAGAACCGGGGCGCATCGAAGGACCCCCACCGCTGATACTGCTTTCCAAAAACCGTCAGAGACGGCACGCCCGCCCATCGTGCCCTTCCGCTCCGGACGGCAAAGGACCGCCCCGTGCTCCCTGCGCTCAGGGTGGGTGGAGGATCTTGCACCTTGCATCTTGGATCCGGCGGGGCGGGAGGGCGGGTGATAACATCCCAGTCCAAGCAACGACAACCGGCCGCTGGAAGCAACAGCCACCTCGTTGCGTTCTCACGCCTGGAAGGACATCATGGCATCGAACAATGACGGAAACCCGAAACCAAGCCTGTCGGATCTGAAAATCGACAGCGAAGCCCGCGACAGAGACTCCGGCGGCAAGCGGATGCTGTTGATTGCAGCCGTTGTTTTGGTGGCGATCGCCGCCGCCACTGTCTTCTTCATCCGGCGCGGTGGACCCATCTCCGTCGAGGTGGCCGCGGTCCGTCCCGCGGCCGCCGGCGGTTCGACCACCGTGCTCAACGCCTCGGGCTATGTGGAACCCCGTCGCAAGGCTACCGTGTCGTCAAAGATCACCGGAAAGGTCACCGAAGTCCTGGTGGATGAAGGCATGATCGTGGAAGAGGGCCAGGTGCTCGCCCAGCTCGACGACTCCGATGCCCGACGCCGCTACGAGGCGATCCGCGCCGAGCGCGATGTCACTCGGGCATCGATGGAGGAAATCGAGGTCAACCTGGCCGATGCCAAGAGAACTCTCAGACGCACCCTCGACC
This sequence comes from uncultured Holophagae bacterium, assembly GCA_963797055.1. Lineage (GTDB taxonomy): Bacteria > Acidobacteriota > Thermoanaerobaculia > Thermoanaerobaculales > Sulfomarinibacteraceae > FEB-10. The sequence goes on along the minus strand of CAWCOD010000005.1, from coordinate 450,005 downwards.
TCGGCGCCAAGGGCGTTGCGAGCCAACAGGATCTTGACTCCGCCACAGCCGCGGTGGACGCCCTCACCGCGCGGCTCGAGGTGGCGCGGCAAAACCTCGCATCAGCTGAGGCCCAGTTGGCCGTATCGGCTCAGGACCTCGAGAACTACACGATCCGCGCGCCCTTCGCCGGGGTGGCGGTGTCAAAGGACGCCCAACCCGGCGAGATGGTCTCCCCGGTTTCGGCGGGCGGCGGATTCACCCGCACCGGCATCTCCACGATTGTTGACATGAGCTCGCTTGAGATCGAGGTGGACGTCAACGAGTCCTACATCGCCAACGTTTTCCCGGGCCAGCCCGCCGACGCGGTGCTCGACGCCTACCCGGACTGGCACATCCCGGCCTCCGTTCGGACGGTGATCCCCACCGCCGACCGGCAGAAGGCCACCGTCAAGGTGCGGCTCACATTCGACCAGCTCGATCCGCGGATCCTGCCCGACATGGGGGTCAAGGTGGCGTTCCTCGAGATCCGTCCCGCTCAAACGGACACACCGGCGGCCGTGGCCCTGGTCCCGGCCGGCGCGATCCGGCAGGATGCCGGGCGCTCGGTGGTCTTCATTCTCGCCGGAGAGCGGCTGGAGCGACGAGCGGTGAGTGTGGGCCGATCGGTGGACAGCGGGGTGGAGATCATGGCCGGCGTGACGCCGGGCGAACAGGTGGTCGTCAACGGACGAGAAGATCTCGAAGACGGTCAAGCGGCTCGGGCCGAAAGCTGAGCAAGGAGAGGCAACATGATGGTCAGTGTGGACGGCAGCGAGGTCCCCGGCAGCCAGATCCGGGTTCGAAATCTGAACAAAAAGTACCAAAGGGGCAGCGAGACCATCGATGTGCTTCAAGGTCTCAATTTGGACGTGGCACCGGGTGAGTTCGTGGCTTTCATGGGGCCATCTGGGTCGGGAAAGACCACCCTGCTCAACCTGCTCGGCGGCATCGATGTTCCCACATCGGGGACCGTGACCGTGGACGGCGACGAGATCACCCACATGTCGCGGAAAAAGCTCTCGTCGTGGCGCGCCCGCCACGTGGGCTTCATCTTCCAGATGTACAACCTGATCCCCGTGCTCACCGCGGCACAGAACGTCGAACTGCCCCTTCTGCTCACCAAACTCTCGAAATCCAGACGACGGCAAAATGTGGAGACCGCGCTGACCCTGGTGGGTCTGTCCGACCGGATGAACCACTTTCCGAGGCAGCTTTCGGGAGGTCAGGAGCAGCGGGTGGCCATCGCCCGCGCCATCGTCACCGACCCGACGTTTCTGCTGTGCGACGAGCCCACCGGTGACCTCGACCGAAAATCCGCGGACGAGATCATGGACCTGCTGACCGAACTCAACACGGACCACGGCAAGACCATCCTCATGGTCACCCACGACCCGCGCGCGGCGGAGCGGGCCGACGTGGTCCTCCATCTGGAGAAGGGAGTCCTGGTGGAGGGCGTCCGGGAGGCCGCGTCATGAAGTGGCTGCCCTTCGTTCTGAGAAATCTCAAGAGGAAGAAGACCCGTACTCTGCTCACCGTGGGCTCCATCGCGGTGGCGCTCTTCCTCTTCGGTCTGCTGGTCACCATCGACACCGCCCTCAATATGGGGGTCAACGTGGCGGGCGCAGATCGCCTGATCGTCCGCAACAAGGTTTCGCTCATCATGCCGCTGCCGCTTTCCTACCAGCAGCGGATGCGGCAGATCGACCACGTGTCGGAGGCCACACACGCCAGCTGGTTTGGCGGCGTGTACCAGGACCCGAAGAATTTCTTTGCCCAATTCGCCATCGACACCAAAACCTATCGAACGGTCTTCTCGGAGTTCGTCATGCCCGACGATCAATGGCAGGCCTTTCTCGATGACCGACAGGGCGCCGTCGTCGGTCGCGTCACCGCCGAACGATTCGGTTGGGAGGTGGGCGACCGGATTCCCATCCAGGGGACGATCTGGCCCGGCAACTGGGAGTTCAACCTGCGCGCCATCTACGACGGCATCCAGGACGAGGCCGACACCTCCCAGTTCTGGTTCCACTGGGAATATCTGGATGAGAGCCGAAGCTACGGCAAGGGCACGGTGGGCTGGTACACCGTCCAGATCGACGATCCGGACAACGCGGTCACCGTCGCAAAGACCATCGACGACCGTTTTGCCAACTCCACCTGGGAGACGTCCACCGAGACCGAGAAGGACTTTGCAGCGGGCTTTGCCAAACAGATTGGAAACATAAGGCTGATCGTGCTGTCCATCGGTGGTGTCGTCATGTTTACCCTGCTGCTGGTGACCGGCACAACTATGGCCATGGCGGTGCGCGAGCGCACCCCCGAGCTCGGCGTGCTCAAGACCCTCGGCGTCAGCGACACCGGGGTATTGCTCCTGGTCATGGCCGAGGCCCTGCTGCTGGCGGTGGTGGGCGGTGCACTCGGCCTCGGTCTCGCCAAACTCTTCACCCTGGGCGGTGATCCCACCAAGGGGATGCTGCCGGTCTTTTATCTGGGAACGGACAAGCTCGTGATCGGCCTGGCCGTGGCCCTGTTTGTGGGTCTGGTCGCCGGCGCGATTCCGGCCATGGATGCCATGCGGTTGAACATCGTCGACGCGCTGCGGAGGGTGTGATGGCCATCCCCTTCTCCTACAACGTGCGCAGTGTGGCCGCCAGGTGGTCCACCACCGTCGTGTCGATCCTGGGCATCGCCGGCACGGTGGGCGTGTTTGTGGCCATGCTCGCCATGGCGCGGGGTTTTCAGGCAACCCTGGTCGCGTCCGGCTCGCCCCAAAACGCCATCATCCTTCGCTCGGGCGCCGATTCTGAAATGGTGAGCGCGGTGACCCTCGACCAAGCGAGAATCATCGCCGATTCCGAGGAGGTGGCGCGAGACGGATCAAGCACCCCGCTGGCCAGTCCTGAATTGGTCGTCATTGGCGCCTTTCCTCTGGCCAAAACCGGGACCGATGCCAACGTGCAGATTCGCGGTCTGTCGCTCGGAGTCCTTGGGGTTCGACCATCGATCGAGGTCGTCGAAGGCAGGTTTTTCAAACCCGGTCTGGCTGAAATGGTCGTTGGGAAAAACGCCGCAAAGATCTACAGAGGTTTTGACCTGGGTGCCACCATCGATATCGGTGGCCAAACGTGGACCGTGGTGGGGATTATGGATGCCGGAGGCAGCGCATTCGACTCCGAACTGTGGTGCGACGCCAATGTCTTGAGCCAGACTTTCAAGCGACCCGAGAACATATTCAGTTCTCTGACGGTACGTCTGAAGTCGGGCGACATGTTCGGAAAATTCAAGGACCGACTGACCTCCGATCCCCGGCTCACCGTCCAGGTGGAAGGCGAGCAGGCCTACTACGCCAAACAATCAACCGTCGTGAGCACGCTGATCCGGGTCCTCGGCTTCCTGGTCGCCGTGGTGATGGGAATCGGTGCCGTGTTCGGCGCCCTCAACACCATGTACTCGGCGGTCTCCGCCCGATCACGAGAGATCGCCACCATGCGCGCGCTGGGATTCGGTGGCGGCAGCGTGGTGACGTCATTCCTGGCCGAGTCGCTGTTGATCGCCGGCATCGGCGGGGTGCTCGGCTGTCTGGCCGCGTTGCCGCTCAACGGCTTCACCACCGGCACCATCAACTGGCAGACCTTCTCACATCTGGCATTCGCATTCCGCGTGACTCCCGGGCTGCTGGTTGCCGGGATGGTGTTCGCCCTCTTGATGGGGCTCGTCGGAGGCCTCCTGCCGGCTCTGAGGGCCGCCCGGATGCCCATAGCCACGGCGCTCAGGGAACTCTGATCGATCGAAGATCGAAGAACTGAGATCGAAGAACCCGAACCCGAACCATCCGGATATTTATTGTGGTGCAGGCCTCTGGCCTGCAAACGCGCGATCAATCGAGGCGAGAATTGCAGGCGGGACGCCTGCTCCACAAAGACGGCTGCGTTACGAAGATCGGTCGCGTTCTCTGATTTCGATCGCGCCCATCTCCCGACCGCGCTCCCCGCGGTTGCCACCCTTGACATTGTTCGGACCCCTGTTTCGGAACCTCCAGCGACGAAGATCCGAACAATGTCAGAAGTGGCACGCCCGCTCATCGCGCACACTCCCGATCCGGGCGGGCGGGGGTCCTGAGTTCTTGTTTCTTTGTTCTTTGTTCTTCATTCTATTCGGCGACCAGCCGGATGGCTTCAGCGATCAGGCCGATTCGGCGGCGCAGCGACAGCAGATCCACGTACTCCTCGCGGGTGTGCATCCCGGCGCCGCACGGCCCCAGCCCGTCCAGCACCGTGACCGCCGACGGGTCGGGCAGGAAGTTCGGGAACGACACACCGCCGCGGTCGTCTTCGAGTTCGAGGGTCCAGCCGTTTCTTGCGGCGAAACCCACCAGCCGCTGGGCGAGCTTTCCCCCTGAGCCCCGGGGATCCACCGGCGGCAGCTGCTCCATCTCCACGAGCTCCATCTCCACACCCCATCCGGTGGCCAGCTGGCCCGCGATCTCCCGCATCTGATCGAGCATCCGGTCGCGGTCCGCGGTGTCGAGAAAACGAACCTCGCCCTCGGCGATGCACCGGTCGGGGATCACGTTGAGCCGTTGCGAGGTGCCGACGAAGTGGTGTTCCTCACCCAGGTCCTGGACGAACTCGCTGTCGCCGCCGACGATCCGACCCACGTTGACGATCGGACCCCGATCCTGCTCCGACATCCGTTGTACCGCTCCGCACCAGGTGGCTGCGGCGGCCAGGGCCGATCGGCCCTGCCAGTAGGCCAGTCCGGAGTGAGCCGCACGACCCCGTGCCTCGAGGCGCCATACGGTCAGCCCCCTTCGGCCCGTGACCAGCGTCTCGCCACCACCCGGTCTCAACGCGCCGGGCTCGAGCACGAGGACGGCCCGCGCACGTTCTCCCCAGACGCGCACCGCCTGTTCGGAAATGGGACCACCCACCTCTTCGTCGGGCACACCGACGAACACGAGGTCGCGTGGGACGTCGTCACTCTTGGATCCAGCAAAAACGTCCAGCGCACCCACAAAGGCGGCCAGTCCGCCCTTCATGTCCAGGGCCCCCGTTCCGGCAAGACGTCCGTTTGAACGTTCCGGTGGAACTCCGGGAAGGACTGTGTCGAGGTGTCCGAGGGCCAGCAGGTACCCGTCTGAAGTCTCCGGCCCCCGGGCCACGAGCACGGGATAGTCGCGGCCGTCGACACCGGGCTCATACACAACCTCCGGCGACAGGCCACAGGGCTCCAGAGCGGCAGACAACCTTGCCGCCATCCGTTCCAGACCATCGATGTCGTCACTGGCCGACGAAATGGCGCACAGGTCCATCAGGAGTTGCACCGACCCTTCGAAGACCTCATCGGGCACAGCGTGCCCACGCTTCACTGGTCGGTCCATGGGTCCTCCTCCACAACCTGACGGCTGGAGACATCAAAAACATTACCGGGCAGCAACACATGGGTGGCGAGGCCCCGTGCACCGAGTGCAGTGCCGCCGTCGCGCCGTGTTCCGGTGGTGACCTCGGCGCCCGCGGCGTCGAAGACCATCACCCAACCCTCGCCAAGCACCCGGAAGCTGCCGTCGGGCCGCACCCAGACCGCCGTCGCTTCGTCCACTCCCACGCCGAGTAGTTCGGGGTGCTCGAGCACCACCGAGATCAGCCGATTGTGCCGGCTCCTGGCCACGAAGTGCTGGTCCACGATCACACCCTTGAAGAAACCCAGACCATCCCAAAGCTCCACGTTGTCGGCCGCGATCACCGTGAAGTCGCCGTCGCCGGTGATCATCAACCCGCTCTGGCAGGCGGTCCCGGCGGAGGTGCCGCCAACCACGCCACCGCGGGCGAAGGCGGTCTCCACCGCCTCACCTACCGGAGTCCCGATCAAGACACGAGTAATTCGCCGTTGGTCGCCGCCCGAGAACCAGATCCCGTCCGCCGCCTCCACCCGGGCCGCCAAATCCCCTTCCAGGGCCGTTTCACGATCGTGAATTTTGGCGACCCAGACGTTGCTGCAACCGTAGCCTTCGAATACTCCCTGGTAATAGTCGCCGGTGTCGCTTTCCTCAGACGCCGTGGGGAAGACCACGATGTCCGCCTCGATGCCGCCTGCGAGTTCAATGAACTTCTCCATCACCTCGGCCGGCTTGGATCCCCCACCGTTGAGCACCAGGTGGCCGCCTCGGACCGGCTCGTCGGAAGCCGCCGCCGCGGCGACGGCACAGCCTGCGAGAAGGGCCAGCATCACGCGCCTCATATCACCATCTCCCTGGAATATCCGGGGCGGCCCGAAGGCCGCCCCGATGGGTTGAGCTTACCAGGAGAACTTGGCGCCGATGCGGATGGTGCGCGGAGGTTGAATCGCCAGCGGCGCCTTGTAGCCGCTGCGTTCGAACCAACCGCTGCCTTCGGGGTGATTCGTGTAATCGTAGTCGTAGTCTCCCCATCGCTGAGACACCGAGGTGACCTTGTCGCCGTCGAGTACATTGAAGGCAGCGACGAAGATGCCGAAGACCATGTCGGTGCCGAAGCTGAAGTCCTTCTGCAGCCTGAGGTCGAGCACTTGGCGGTCGTCGTACTGCTCGGAGCCGCGATCGGTCATCTTGACTTCGGACCGGTCGTTGAAGTAGAGCCCGTTGACCCGCACATAGGGCGTCCAGTACTCACCGGTTCGGTACTGGTAGAAGCCGGAGAGCAGGATCTCCCACGGCAGATCCACCGAACCCGCGACCTTGAAGACCCACTCGGAGTTGAAGGGCAGGGTGCCGTTTGCGTTGACCAGGCCGTTGGCATCCTCGAATTCATCCACGTATCCGGAGAATCCGTAGTCAGAGTTCCCGGTGAGGTCGGACCACACCAGCGAGCCGTCCAGCGCCCAGCCGCCCGAGTAGCGCTTCTGCATCCGAAGTACGACCGAGTCGTAGGTCCGCTCGGCCCCGTCGGGATTGGTGAGCAGGAAGTCGGGCTCCTCCAGCAGTTCGAAGAAGGGCAGCCCGTTGCCGGTGAGCGGGTTGTCGGGAGCGATCAGCGGGTCGTAGTCCGCAGTATTGGCCGTGACCATGCCCGAGATATTCTTGTTCTCGCGGTGAATGTAGTCCAGCCCGACGATGTAGTCGTTGCCGAGCTGGTGTTCCAGTGTGGCCACGAACTGCTCCACGTAGGGGTGTTTGATCCCCGGGTCCATCCGCGCCTGGTCGGCGGGCTGACCACCAACCGGAATGTCGAACTCGCCGGTGTCGAAGTTGTAGTCGAGGTAGATCCAGTCGGTGAAGGCCGCCCCGGACATCTCCCGGTCGAAGAAGGTCACGGCCATGCCCTCGTAGTACTGGCCGTAGTGGAACTTGACCACGGTCTTGCCCTCACCGGTCAGGTCCCACACGAAGCCGAGCCGCGGCGCCCACATGTCCACGTCGTAGACGTCGCTGCCGCCCGAGGTGGGTGCCGACACCGGATCGTCGAAGTTGCCCACGTACTTGGAGTAGCGAATACCGGCGTTGACCGTCACCCGGCCGGTCTTCCACGAATCCTGGGCGTAGAGGTGGAGGCCGTCCATTTTGGCGAAAAGGAAGATCTCGTTGCCCCAATCCGAGGACCAGACCCCGCAGAAGGGGTCGTCGAAGTACTGGTCCAGCGAGTCGCAGTAGTAGGAGTCGTCGTAGTAGGAGAAGCCGCCGTTGCGCGTCGAATTCTCGTCGTTGTTGAGCTTTTCGTAGGCGCCGCCGAACTTGAAGTTGTGCGAGTCGTTGCTGGTCAGGAGACCGTCGGCGAATAGGCTCCACGAGGCGTCAAAGGCCATCCGGCTCACATCCTTGAGCTCGGTATAAACCTTGTTGTCCCACAGGAAGCTGGAATCAAAATCCTCGCGGCCCGGTGCGTCCCCGTTGTAGGGCAGCCGGTCGTCCGAGCCGTCGTAGCCGGTGAGTTTGACGTTGAGGAAGTTGTAGTTGTTGACCAACGACTCCCAGCTCAGGTTGTAGGCCAGGTTGGGCGATTCCTGCTTTTCCGCGCCGCTGGCCAGGGTGAAATCGCCGACGCCGCGGTATTCGTTGACCACGTCGTCCACATCCACCAGACCAAGCAGCTGATTGGACTCGTTGAGCTGCCAGGTGAGCTTGCCCAGCACACGGGTCCAGGTCCGTTCGTCCTGCGCCCGGTCGTTGGTGGGCGCACCGGCGGTGTAGAAGGGGTCGATGGCGGTCTGCCGCCAGTTGCCCGAGACGAAGTACCAGAGGTTGTCCTTGATAACGGGACCACCCAGGCTGAGGCTGACGTCGACGTCCGACTCCAGGGTCTCCACACCCTCGGCGCCTTCGGGCGCGTTCTCGGAGTTGAGCCCGCCGCCGGAGTAGTAGGCCCGGAGGTCGCCGCGGAAGGTGTTGCCGCCCGACTTGGTCACCAGATTCACCACCGCGCCGGTGAAGCCGCCGTACTCGGCGTCAGCGCCCAGACCCTCCACCTGGACCTCCTGCACCCACTCCATGGAGGGCAGGATCCACTGCGAGCCGAAACCCGGGTCGGAAACGTCCACGCCATCCATGTTGTAGGCGTTCTGGTAGGAATCGGGGGCGACCGTAGGCCTGGCCGTTCTGGATGCCCGGCGCGTAGTTCATCAGATCGGTCGGATCGCGCCGCAACGGCTGCCGCTGAATGAAGTCCTGATCCACGTTGAACGACACGCTGTTGTCCACCGTGCTGACTTGCACCGTGTCCGCCACCACCACGATCTCGTCGGAGATGGTGACGTCACCGAGTTGCAGATTGAGCTCGATGTCCACACCCAGGCTGATCCGGATGTCGTCGCGCTGGATCGACTGGAAACCCGGCATGTGGGCTTCCACCACATAGTCACCCACCGGCAGCGATGGGAAGCGATAGGTGCCGTTGCCGCCCGTGATGGCCGACTTCTGGCCAGCCACCAAGGCATCGGAGTTGGCCACCACGGTCACCCCCGGCATGGGCGCGCCGGTGGGGTCGGTCACAACGCCCCTTATGCTGCCCGATGTGGCCTGGGCCCCGAGGTCGCCCGCCGGCAACAGAACCACCACGAAAAGAACCAATGTAATCGACAGAACAGAGCGCCTCATGACCAGCCTCCTTCCGCTATGAAATAAAATTTTCATTTGACAATCACAATGAAAGAACCCATATCATAATGTAAAGATAGGTTCGGCACCGCGTCGTGTCAACCGTCATTCGAAGAACGGATATGATGGATCGAAGTTTCGAGATTGGGTCGCGGAGGATGAGATGCCCGACATCACCACCGAGATGGAACTGCGAGAGCTGATCACGAGATCGGCCACCGATCTTCCCCCCCAACAACGCGCCATCGCCGACTATCTGCTCGAACACGTCCAGACGGTCCCCTTTCTCTCGATTCCGGAGTTGGCCCGGCGCACCGGCGCATCCGAAGCCACCATCGTTCGGTTCGCCCAGCGGATCGGGTTTTCGGGATTCGGCGAACTCAAGATGGAGTTGGTGGAGCTGCTCCAGAACCGGCTGGGGTCCTCCGATTCCAACGAGGATTCAGAGGTGCTGCACGAGGACGTGCTGGACTCGGTGGCCGCGCTGGAGATCCGCAACATCGAGAAGACCGTGGAGGCCACCGACCGGGAGACCTTCTCCCGGGTCGCCGATGCGCTCTTCGCATCCCAGTTCACCTACACCTTCGGCATGGGTATCTCGGCGCACCTCGCCGAGCTGGCGGCCTACACCCTGACCCAGATCGGTCTCCGCGCCACCTGTTTGTCGCCGCGGTTCACATCGCCTCGTGAGCAGCTGGTCGCCGTCAAACCGGGCGACGTGGTCGTGGTCTTTTCATTCCCTCCCTACTCCAGACAATCTCTCCACCTGATTTCGGACGCCGATGACAAGGGGGCCCGCACGGTGGCGATCTGCGACCGGCTCACCGCACCGGCGGCCGGGTTGGCCCGCTGGGCCTTCGCAGTGAAGAGCGACAACGTCATGTTCACGAATGCCGTGGCCGCGGTGACCGTTCTTTTCAACGCCCTCGCCGCCGAGATCGCCAATCGCCACCGCGACCACGCCCTCGAGGCCTTCGCGCACATCAACCGGGTCCTCGGCGAGGCCACCGACGTCATGCCGTCCGATCGGTAGAGCGCATTATGCATTTGGGAATTGCTCTGATTTTCGGCTCTGAAATCGCTTTTCAGCCGGGGACTGAGCTGACGGCGGAGCCGGCATTTCAGAGCCGAAATTCAGAGAAGAGACGAATATCTTGAATTCACCCATGCGTCGATTACGGGTCCCGCATGTCTTCACCCTGCTGACGGGCGTCGTCTTTTTCTGCAGCCTGCTGACCTTCGTGGTTCCGTCGGGTGAGTTCGACCGCGAGACAAAGGAGGTGGGGGGTAGCGAACGAACCGTGCTGCTCGCCGGCACCTACGAGACGATTCCGAAACACGTGTCCGCTAAAGGCCTTGTCGTTCAAGACCCCGTCGACGGATACGCCAGTCCGGAGAGCCTCGAAGGGTTCCTGAGCGCGATTCCCAGGGGGATGATTGAAGCGGCGGACATCATCTTCTTCATCTTCATCATCGGCGGTGTCTTCGGGATTCTCCAGGCGACAGGCACCATCCCCGCCTTCCTCCATGCGGTGTTGGAGCGGCTCCGTGGCTCGTGGCAGCTTCTCACCATCGTGCTGATGACCCTGATCGCGATTGGAGGATCCACCCTCGGCATGGGCGAGGAATACATTCCCGCTGGTTCCCATCTTTCTCATCGTCGCCCGCGAGATCGGCGTCGATCGCATCTATGGTCTGGCCCTGGTCTACGTGGCCGGACAGGTGGGCTTCGCCGCAGCCACCACCAACCCCTTTACGGTCAACATCGCGCAGGGCATCGCCGGCGTCCCTCTCAACAGCGCCATCGGTTTCCGGCTGGTCTTCTTTGTTTGTGCCCTTGCGGTGACCCTGGTCTATATGCTCCGCTATGGCGCCAAGATCCGCCGCGACCCGTCGGCTTCGCTGATGGCCGGCGACGAGGTGGAAATGGCCGTGGAGGACGTGGAACCCCCCGCCTTGACACGGGCTCACATCGCCACCCTGATCGCGTGCGCCGCGATCTTCGTCTTCATCCTCTACGCCGTCCAGGAGATGGGTTGGTGGCTGCCCCAGATGGCCGGCGGCTTTCTGCTCATGGGTCTGGTGGCCACCGCCATCTGCCGTCTGCCGCTCGACAAAGCCACTCGCGCCGCGGTCCGCGGCATGGAGGAGATGACCGTGGCTGCGCTGGTCGTGGGGTTTGCCCGCGCCATCACCGTGGTGCTCACCGACGGCCAGATCCTGGACACCATGATCTTCGCCGCCGCCTCGGTGCTCCAGCACGTGCCGCGCTACGTGGCCGCCGAAGGCATGCTGGTGGTCCAGAGTTTCCTCAATTTCTTCATCCCGTCCGGATCGGGTCAGGCCGCGGTCACCATGCCGCTCATGGCGCCGCTTTCAGATGTCCTCGGCCTGACCCGGCAGACCGCGGTCTTCGCCTTCACCTGCGGCGACGGCTTTTCCAACACCGTCATCCCCACCTCGGGAATCCTGATGGCGTCGTTGGGTCTCGCAAAGGTGCCCTACGACCGCTGGCTGCGGTTCATGGTGCCACTGCTGCTGCAGCTGCTCGCGCTGGCCGCGATCTTCATCGCCATCGCGGTGGCGATCAATCTGCAGTAGAGCGTTCCGGCCAGAGGGGCTAAGGGGGCCCCGACCGCTCGGAGCGAGGGGGGCGCGGTGATCGGGCGTGCCGGGTTTGACGTTGTGCGGCCCCTGTCAACGAAAGGTCCCACGCCGCGGGAGCCGCACAACGTCATACCGGGCAACCTCGGGCAGGGTGTCGACAGGATCGGCACGGTGAATTGGGCAGGCCGCATCGAATCCTCTGCGTTGTAGCGCAGCCGTCCCGGCTGCATTTCATCCCGGTGCCAGGGCCGACACTTTCGGTTCGTTGAATCGCCCCTTCCCGGTAACTTCATTGCGAGAGAGCCGAAAGTGTCGGCCCTGGCACCGGCTGGGGAACAGGTTTTCGCACCGATCTTGGTTCTTCGTCGCACCGATGCTGCGGTCGCCCTTCCCGTGAGGATGCCAGGCACGCCGATTCGCCTGAACGGGACGAGTCGATTCGTCGACCTTGGCGAATCGGGATGCCAGGCACCTCCGAGGGACGCGTCTTGCTCCCTTCGCGTTCCCCGAGGTTGCCACCCCTGACATTGTTCGGCCTGAGGTACGAAACTCCAACCGATCGCCTGTTCAACCGAACAATGTCAGAAGTGGCACGCCCGATCAGCGCGCCCTCTCGCGATCCGGGCGGGCGGGTGGGATTACTGACCTCAATTCCACACCTCCGAAGCGGTCCCGTCGTCGAAGCCGTCGAACAGGATCATGCAGTCCTGGGAGAAGTCCACATAATCCGCCGCACCCTCGATCAATCCATCGTGGCCGTGACCGCTGTCGTCGGTGGCGTCGCCCATGTTGAAGCTGTAGTAGGCCAGCAGGCCCGGCTCGTCACCCGACAGTGCGCAGTTCATCTGGCCGGCGATCTCCCCCTCGGATCCGCGCATGGTCCCAGATCCGCACCTCGTCGATGATGCCGTCGAAGCGGTAAAGCCACGGGTGGATGAAATTCGACGCACCGATCAGTACGTCTTGATCTCCATAATCCACGACCGACGAGGATGCCTGGACCGCGCTGGACTCATCCTCCTCGCCATTGATGAAGACTCGAAGCCAGGTGCCGTCAAAGGTCATCGCGACATGCCCAGAGGTGCCGATGGGCACGGTACTGACAGACCACGTGTTTGTCCCAGACACCAGCAGCTCATGGTTGACGAGACACGTAGATCTTCCCGCTGTTGCCACCGTCGTGGGAGGCGCCCAGTACATGAACCACGAACCCAGGTAGCTCCCACCCGTCCCTTCATGGGCTTGCTGACGATGCATGTCGCCCGCATTATCTGGTGTTGCCGTAAGCCGTTGCCGAGGGGGTGGATCCACGCCTCGATGGTGAAGGTCTGCGGCTCGAGGCTCGTCATGGTCGGCGATGCGAACATACCCGTAGTCCACGTCGCTGGTATTCGGCAGATCGATGCCCAACGGCAGGCCGTTGAACCCACCATCCCCTGCCCATCACCACCCCACCTGACATTGCGATCACACATACGAACACGATCACGGCTATTCTTCGACCCACGGCAACCTCCTCTATCATTTCATCCAAACCGGATTCCAAATTTCATTGACTTAGACACCAATATATGCCCTGTCGCGGAATTTGGCCACAACTTCGCGATGATTCAGGTGAGGATTGAGAGGATCCAGGGGCTAGACGCTCGGTGCTCAGGGCCGACACCTACGACTCGTAAAGCGTTGTCGCAGCTGTCTCGGCTGCAATCGCCTCCCGGTTGCCAGGGCCGACACTTTCGGTTAACGTTCATTGCGAGAGAGCCGAAAGTGTCGGCCCTAGCACCGGCTGGGGAGCAGGTTTTCGCACCGATCTTGGTTCTTCGTCGCACCGATGCTGCGGTCGCCCTTCCCGTGAGGATGCCAGGCACGCCGATTCGCCTGAACGGGACGAGTCGATTCGTCGACCTTGGCGAATCGGGATGCCAGGCACCTCCAAGGGACGTGTCTTGCTCCCTTCGCGCTCCCCGAGGTTGCCACCCCTGACATTGTTCGGCCTGAGGTGCGAAACTCCAACCGATCGGCTGTTCAACCAAACAATGTCAGAAGTGGCACGCCCGATCATCGCGCCCACACCGATCCGGTTGGGTGGGGTTTTCGAATTCCGAAAATCGAATTTCTTGTGGCAGGGCTACTGCCTACTGCCTACTGCCTCAGTTCCAACCCCCGGTTCGCCCCCGTCAAACCCATCGAAGTGAATCATGCAGTCCTGGGAGAACTCCACGTAATCCGCCGCACCCTCGATCAACCCGTCATGGCCGTGACCGCTGTCGTCGCGGGCGTCGCCCATGTTGAAGCTGTAGTAGGCCAGCAGCCCGGGCTCGGTGCCGTCAGCGCACAGCTCATCTGGCCAGCGATCTCTCCCTCGGTCCGGGCGTGGTCCCAGATCCGCACCTCGTCGATGATGCCGTCGAATCGGTAGACCCACCCGCCCGTGAAGTTCACTGCTCCGATAAACACGTCCTCGTCTCCGTAATCAACCACGGACGAATCCGTCTGGACAATGTTATCCAGCTGGCCGTTTATGAACAGCCGGAGCCAGGTCCCGTCGAAGGTCATGGCCACGTGGCCAGAAGTGCCCATGGGTATCGTGCCAAGGGACCACAGGCACGTTCCGGAAACGAATAATTTCGGAGAGACGCCCACCAGGATCTTGCCGCTGTTTGCACCCGTTGTGGGGGGAGCCCACCACATGGACCAGGACCCGGCATGCGCGCCACCCACCCCTTCGTCGGCCTTGCCAACGATTGGCGCTCCAGGGTTGTCGGTGTGGGCATAACCGTTCCCGAGAGGGTGGATCCACGCCTCGATGGTGAAGGTCTGCGACTCGAGGCCGTCGTCATCGGCGATTCGCACCCAGCCGTAATCCACATCACTGGTGTTTGACAATTCCATGCCCAACGGCAGGCCGTTGAACCCACCATCCCCTGCCATCACCACCCCACCTGACATTGCGATCACACATGCGAACACGATCACGGCTGTTCTTCGACCCACGGCAACCTCCTCCGTCAATTCATCCGAGTCGGGATATGAATTTCATTGACTTGGATATAAATATAAACCCTGTCGCGAAATCTTGCCAGCGCCTCGCGATGATTCAGGTGGAAATTGAGAGGATCTAGAGGCTAGGAGCTAGGTACTCGTCCCCCCACCCACCCGGAACGGCGTTGTAGCGCAGCCGTCTCGGCTGCAATTCATCCCGGTGCCAGGGCCGACACTTTCGATTCGTTCATTGCGAGAGAGCCGAAAGTGTCGGCCCTGGCACCGGCTGGGGAGCGGGTTTCCGCACCGATCGTGGTTCTTCGTCGCACCGATGCTGCGGTCGCCCTTCCCGTGAGGATGCCAGGCACGCCGATTCGACCCGACGACACAGGTCCACTCGTGGGTCGTGGCGAATCGGGATGCCAGGCACCTCCGAGGGACGTGTCTTGCTCCCTTCGCGTTCCCCGAGGTTGCCACCCCTGACATTGTTCGGCCTGAGGTACAAAACTCCAACCGATCGGCTGTTCAACCAAACAATGTCAGAAGTGGCACGCCCGATCAGCGCGCCCTCTCGCGATCCGGGTGGGCGGCGGATCCGGCATCTGGGATCAGGGCGAGTGGGTGGGATTCCAGCCCCTCAGTTCCAACCCCCTGTGTCCCCGCTGTCGAAACCATCGAAGTGAATCATGCAGTCCTGGTGCAACTCGACATAGTCGGCCGCACCCTCGATCAACCCATCATGGCCTTGGCCGCTGTCGTCGGGGCGTCGCCCATGTTGAAGCTGTAGTAGGCCAACAGGCCCGGCTCGTCACCGGAGAGTGCACAGTTCATCTGGCCCGCAATCTCGCCCTCGTCCCGCGCGTGGTCCCAGATCCGCACCTCGTCGATGATGCCGTCGAATCGGTAGACCCACCCGCCCGGAAGTTCACCGCGCCGATCAAACGTCCTGGTCCCCATAATCCACCACAGCGAATCCGTCTGGACTTGGTATCCAACTGGCCGTCGATGAAGATGCCGGAGCCAGGTCCCGTCAAAGGTCATGGCCACGTGGCCCGAGTGCCCATGGGTATCGTGCCAAGGGACCACAGTGCCGTTCCGGAAAGCGTAAATTTCGGAGTCGACGCCCACTAGGCATACTTGCCGCTGTTGGCAAACCCAGTCTGTCCGGGGAGCCCACCATCATGGACCAGGAAAAGGCATAAGCGCCGACCGCACCTCTTCGTGGCCTTGCGACGATTGGCGCTCCGGGTTGTCGGTGTGGGCATAACCCTTACCCGAGAGGGTGGATCCACGCCTCGATGGTGAATGTCTGCGGCTCGAGGCCATCGTCATCGGCGATGCGCACCCAGCCGTAATCGCACCATCACTGGGTTTGGCAGATCGATGCCCAACGGCAGGCCGTTGAACCCGCCGTCCCCAGCCCAGCCATGTCCAACCGACAATCCGACCAATAACACGAAAACGATCACGGCTGTTCTTCGACCCACGGCGACCTCCTCCGTCAATTCATCCGAATTGGGATCTGAATTTCATTGACTTGGATATCAATATATGTCCTGTCGCGGAATTTGGCCAGTTTTTCGCGATGAGCCAGTCTCGGATTGATACGAAGTGTATCCACCGCTCTCTACCCCGATGCTCGACGTTCGATCCCCCACCCACCCGGAACGGCGTTGTAGCGCAGCCGTCTCGGCTCCCTTGTGGAGCGGCCGTCTCGGCTGCAACTCGCGCCCCGATCAACCACCCCATTGCAGGCGAGAAGACTGCGCGACAAGCACTTTCGGGTTCAGAAAGACCACCATGTCGGTGCCAGGCACCGCCGCAGATGTGTCGATCTCGTGCTCCGATTCGATTTCGACGGTGCCTGGCACCGGCCCGCGAGTTCGCGGTGCGCGTGAGAATGGCACGCCCGATCATCGCGCCCACACCAATCCGGGCGGGCGGGAGCTGCCCCTTCTCCCTTGATCACCACTGGCCTCCGCGCTATCGTCAATGCACCAGATGCCGACGATCCGATTCCTGCTCAACGACCAGACCGTGGAGACTAAAGCTCCACCGGGGATGGCGGTGCTGGACTTTGTCCGGGAACACCAACAACTCAAGGGCACCAAACACGCCTGCCGCGAGGGCGACTGCGGCGCCTGTCTGGTACTTGTGGGCACCCGACACGACAACGCCGTCGTTCGGTACCAGGAGCTGACTTCGTGTCTGCTGCCCCTGGGCGACGTGGCCGGACGCCACCTGGTGACGGTGGAAGGCCTGGCCGGAACCTCCCTGGGCCCGGTCCACCAGATCGTTGTGGACGAGGGCGCAAGCCAGTGCGGATTCTGCACCCCGGGCTTTGTGGTCGCCATGACCGGCTACCTGCTCACCGCCACGACCTACTCCCGCGACAGCGCGATGATCGCGCTCGCCGGCAACCTCTGTCGCTGCACCGGCTATGCGTCCATCCGAAGGGCCATGGACCACCTGATCGATGTTCTCCAACCCAAGGTCGCGGCCGGCGGAGACCGCATCGGGATCCTGATCGAGGCGGGCGTTCTGCCGCCGTTTTTCGGCGAAGTCGCAACTCGCCTCGCCGAGCTGGTCGACGACGG
The DNA here is from genome assembly GCA_963797055.1 of uncultured Holophagae bacterium. Taxonomy (GTDB): domain Bacteria; phylum Acidobacteriota; class Thermoanaerobaculia; order Thermoanaerobaculales; family Sulfomarinibacteraceae; genus FEB-10. The sequence continues at coordinate 432,734 of CAWCOD010000005.1, read as the reverse complement.
TCCCCCATCCGACCCCCGCGGCCCATTGGTGGCCGGCGGCAGCGACCTTTATGTCCAACGGCTCCACACCATCGAGGGCACCACCCCACGACTCCTGTTGCGCGAGATCGAGCCTCGCATCTGGATCGAGGACGGCTTCGTCAACCTGACGGCCACCACCACCGCCGAGGACCTGAAGCTCTCGCCCGTGCTGCGGGAGATCCTCGGCGACCTCTCACCATTCGTGGATCTGATCTGCTCGCAACCAATCCGAAATCGGGCGACTATCGCCGGCAACATCGTCAATGCCTCGCCCATCGGCGACATGACCATCATGTTGCTCGCGCTGGATGCCGAGCTGGTCCTCTCCGACTGGCGGGAACCACCGCACTCTACCGCTCCGGGACTTCTTCCTCGGCTACAAGACCCTCGATCTGGCCGATGGCGAGATCATCGAGGCCCTGCGCTTCCCCGAAACTCGAAACCGTGGCCGATTCAACTTCGAAAAGGTCTCAAAGAGGACCTATCTCGACATCGCCAGCGTGAACTCGGCGGCGTGGCTGAGGATCGAGGGGGATCGCATCGCCGCAGCCCTCCTGTCCGCAGGCGGGGTGGCGGCCATTCCCATGCGACTCGTGCACACCGAGGAGTGGCTGCGTGGCCGGGACGCCAGCGCATCCACCGCGCGGGAAGCAGCAGCCATGGCCATGACCGAGGTCTCCCCCATCACCGATGTGCGCGGCTCGGCCGACTACAAGCGACTGCTTCTGGGCCAGCTCGTGCTCGCCCATTTCCACGAGCTGTGCGGCATCGAGGACGGTTTGGTAACGGAGGCCTCCGCGTGAAGCATCTGGACACCCCCGCGCACACCCGTGGCGAGGCCCGCTTCATCGGGGATCTGCCCGAACCGTCAGGACTGCTGCACGGGGTGGCGGTCCTCTCGCCGGTGCCCCACGGAAACAGCCTGGTCGTCGATGCCGAGGACGCCCGCAGCACCGATGGCGTCGTTGCGGTTCTCACCGCCCGTGACATCCCCGGTGAAAACCAGATCGGCGGCATCATTCAAGATGAGCCGTTGCTGGCCGACGGCGAGGTCCACTTCGTGGGTCAGCCGGTGGCGTTGGTTGTGGCCGAAACCCTGGCGGGCGCACGACGAGCCGCCGAGGTTGTGAAGATTCGGGTGGACGAACTCCCCGGAATTTTCGATCCCCGGGAAGCCCACGCCAAGGGGCAACTGATCACCGCCTCACGAACGCTGGAAGCTGGTGATCTCGACGCTGCGTGGCCCTGCTGCAGCCACGTCGTCCATGGGCGCGTCGAATCGGGCGGCCAGGAGCACGTCTACTTCGAGACCCAGTCGGCGCTGGCCATCCCGCAGGAGAACGACCGCGTTCAGCTGTATTCGGCAACTCAGGCACCCACCGCGGTGCAGCGCATCGCAGCGAGGGTTCTCGGTCTGCCCATGAATGCTGTGGAGGTGGATGTGGTCCGGCTCGGCGGTGCCTTCGGCGGCAAGGAGGACCAGGCCACGCCCTGGGCCGTCCTGGCGGCCCTCGCCGCCCGGCATACCGGACGGCCGGTGAAGATCGTGCTCAGCCGCGAGGAGGACATGGCGGTCACCGGCAAGCGTCACCCCTATTCGTCGGATTACCGGATCGGTCTGGACGCGGCCGGCAAGATCCTGGCCTACGAGGTCACCTTCTATCAAAATGCGGGCGCCGCGGCTGATCTTTCTCCCGCCATTTTGGAGCGGAGTCTGTTCCACGCCACGAACAGCTACTTCATCCCTAATGTGCGGATCACCGGCCACTCCTGCAGGACAAACCTGCCTCCGTTCACGGCGTTTCGTGGTTTTGGGGCCCCTCAGGCGATGTTCGTCATGGAATCGGCCATCACCAGAGCGGCCGACGCCTTGGGGGTGGACCGACTCCAGATTCAACGCGCAAACCTACTGGATGAGGGTGATAATTTTCCCTACGGCATGGCCGTCGAGCGATCTCAAGCACGACGCTCGTTCTTCGAGACGGAGCAGCGCTACGACGTCGCCGAGGCGCGAACCGCCGTCGGCGCCTTCAATCGGAAGAGTGTCCTGGTGAAAAAGGGGATGGCCATGATGCCGGTGTGCTTCGGCATCTCGTTCACCTCCACGTTCCTCAACCAGGCGTCGGCCCTGGTCCACGTCTACACCGACGGCAGCGTCGGCCTTTCCACCGCCGCGGTGGAGATGGGCCAAGGGGTGAACACCAAGATCGCCGGGATCGCCGCCCTCACCCTGGGTATCGACCTCGGACGCGTTCATATCGAGAGCACCAACACCACCCGGGTCGCCAACACCTCCCCCACCGCGGCGTCGAGCGGTGCGGATATGAACGGTCGTGCCGCCGAGCTCGCCTGCACGACCCTGTCCGACCGGCTCGCCGCGGTGGCCGCCGACATGCTGGACACCACGCCGTCCCGGGTCACGGTGGAGAACGAGCTGATTCACGTGGACGGCTCCGCCACCGATCTCGACTGGAGACGGCTGGTCTGGGAGGCCTATGTTCGCCGCATCAGCCTCTCCGCCCAGGCCCACTACGCGACGCCGGAGATCCACTACGACCGCGACACCGAGCAGGGTCGACCTTTTGCCTACCACGTTTTCGGCACGGCGGCGATCGAGGTGACGGTGGACTGTCTGCGAGGCATCTACACCGTCGACCGGGTGCGCATCGTCCACGACGCCGGGCGCAGCCTCAATCCGCTGGTCGATCTCGGCCAAGTCGAGGGCGGGCTGATGCAGGGCATCGGCTGGATGACCTGCGAGGAGCTGCTCTTCGCCGACGGGCACGTCACGTCGGGCAACCTCACCAACTACAAGATCCCCGACATCATGGCCACTCCCGAGATCGAGAGCGTCTTCCTGGAGGACGCCGACAACCCCAAGTCCGTACTCCAGTCAAAGGCCATCGGCGAGCCGCCGCTCATGTACGGCATCGGGACCTACTTCGCGCTCCTCGACGCCATGCGCGCTTTTCGTCCCGAACTGCCCGCCTTCTTCCACGCCCCCATGACGCCCGAGCGGGTGCTGTTGGCCTTGTATCCGGCGAAATAGGTTTCATCGCGCCCATCCCCGGTCCGGATGGGCGGGGATCTCTGTTCTTCGTTCTTCGTTCTTCGTTAGAATGCCTCCATGATCGAGATGTGGCAACATGCGTTGGACGCGGTGCGTCGCGGAGACCGAGCGGTGCTGGTGATGGTGGTGGACCACGAAGGGTCGGTGCCGGGGACCACCGGAGCAGCCCTGGTCGTTTCCGACACCGGCGTCGTCGGCACCGTTGGCGGTGGAGTCGCAGAACACGAGATCATCGGGCAGGCGCAGGCTTTCTCCGGCCCGCCCGAAATGGTGGATGTGGAACACACACCGGAGGCCTCGGGGTCACTCTGCTCCGGCCGCCACACCATGGTGATCATGGCCCTTCAGCCGGGCTCTCTCCCAGCCATCGAAGCGATCGTCGAGACCCTGTCGAAACACCGCGCCGGGGTTCTGCTTCTGTCACATGAGGGCATCAATTTCACACCCGGTTCCTCTGGTCCCACCACCTTTTCCACCGACTCGGACGGATGGCGCTTCGCCATTACCATTGGTCTGATCCACACCCTCACCATCGTGGGCGGCGGACACTGCGCCTTCGCACTGTCGCGGGTGATGGCCACGCTCCCATTCAAAATCATCGTGTTCGATGACCGGGCCGATCTTCCCACCATGGCGGCGAATTCCTTCGCCCACAGGCTCGATGTGGTCCCCTACGCCGATTTGGCGGAGCACATCGACCAGGGAGATCGGTCGTGGGTGGTGGTCATGACCTACGGCCACGCCAACGACGAGGAGGCGCTTCGGGCACTTGTCGGTTTGAAGCTGCGCTACCTCGGACTGCTCGGCAGCGCCAGCAAGGTGCAGCGGCTATTCGGCCGAATGCGGAGCGACGGCGTGCCTCGAACCTTCCTCGACTCCATTTCCGCCCCGGTGGGTCTTTCCATCGGCAGCCATACGCCGGAGGAGATCGCGATCTCCATCGCGGCGGAGATCATCCGGGAGATGCATCAGGTCAAGGGCCCGGGGGTCGGGGACTAGGGGAGTAGCCCCTCCCACCCGGGACGGCGTTGTAGCGCAGCCGTCTCGGCTGCAATCGCTCCAGAATCAAGACCGAAGCATGAAAAACAAAGAACGCCCCCGATTTCGGGGGCGTCTGGTGTGCTGATCTATCAGGTGCTAGCCACCGTGCACCGAGATGCTGCCGTTGACGGTCTCGATAGACACGCTGCCGCCGCCGCTGCCGACGGCGCCACGCATGCTCGAACCCACATACTTGCCCTTATGCACTTCGAAGCCCAAATCGTTGCTGATTTTCCCGTTGACGGTCTCGGCGTCGACCTCCACGTTGGCGCCCGGAGCCAGGTACACATCGACGCTGCCGTTCACGGCCTCGAGCGACACCGAATTCTCGCCCCAGGTGTTGTCCAACCACAGATCGGTGGAACCATTCACCGACTCGATAGAGATCGGGCCCGCAAGTTGGCGAGCATCGATGCTGCCGTTGACGCACTCGATGTCGGTCCCGCCCTGGACACCGGAAATGCGGAGGTTACCGTTGACCAGTTCTACCGAATCCACCGATGCACCCACCGGGATCATGAGAGTGTACTCCACCGACATCCGGCCGCCACTGCTGTTTCTCGGGTATTTGGTCTCCACCTCCAGCCGGGAGCTGGTGGCGTCGATGTCGATTTTCAGCGCAGCCAGGAGTTCGGGTGAACTCGCCCTTTTGACCGCCTGTACCTGCACCTCGTCGTGGTTCCAGACGTCGATGGTCACATCACCGTTGACATTCTCCAGGCTCACCGAGCCGTTGGCCGTCAGCGGGAAGCTCTGATCGAAGTGCTCCTCGTATGGCACCTCTGCGGCAACCGCCAGGGCAGCGCCTATGACAATGGTGAATACAGCGGCGATGGTCATTCTCCTCAACATGTCGTGTCTCCTTCCAATGGACTGATGGTTTGCCGACTTGAAATCCGGCCAGTTGGCGAGTTCTTGTGTCATCGCTCCTTTGGATGGGAGAAACGGGGAAAGGGTTGCAACGGTTCACGAAAAACCCCGTTGAATTCGATTTTCGAATTTCGAATTTCCCGTCCGTCCTATCATGGTCGGGGAGCTCAACCATGCCCACAGTCCAATTCACCCTCAACGGCACGGAAACACGAGTCGACTACGACGAGGGCATGCATTTTCTGGAGGTGCTGCGCGAGCGTTGTGGAATCACCACCGTCAAGGACGGTTGCGCGCCCCAGGGTTTCTGCGGCTGCTGTACCTTCCTGCTCGACCGCAAACCCGCGCTGGCCTGCCTGCTCGCTCCCCAACAGGTCGAAGGCCGCGATGTCACCACCCTCGAAGGCCTCCCCGACGAAATGCGCCAGGTCATCGCCCGCGCGTTCGTGGTCGAAGGAGCGGTCCAGTGCGGTTTCTGCACCCCCGGAATCTCGGCCCGGACAGCCCACCTCATCGAGAAGGGCCTCACCGGGGACCGCGACCGGGTGGTGCGGGCCCTGGGCGGCCATCTCTGCCGCTGCACGGGGTACAACCGGATCGTGGACGCGATCCAGACCGCCGGAGCCGCCTGGAATCACGGCACCCTCCCCGAGGGATCTCCTCGCCGATCGCACTTCTTCGGCGAGGACTACGGCCTGGCCCGCGACCCGGCCTCGAATCCGAGCTCGTCCGGCGTCGGATCCTCGTCGAGTCGGTATCGCGGCGAAGAGCACGCCCTTGGGGACAAGCCCTACGTCGCCGACATGGCGGTGGATGGCATGCTCCACGCCGCCGTCGTGCTATCGGATCATCCCAGGGCTCGGGTCCTCCATATCGATGTGGAGCCGGCCCTCTCCCGAGCTGACGTGCATCGTGTTCTCACGGCGGCGGATATCCCCGGCACACGCCACCTCGGTCTCATCGTCCACGACTGGCCGCTGATGATCGCAGAGGGCGAAATTACCCGCTACGTGGGAGATGTGCTCGCGGTTGTCGTGGCCGAGACCCAGTTCGCGGCCCGCCACGCCGCCGGGGCCGTCAAGGTTGGTTTCGACATCCTCGAGCCTGTGACCGACCCGGCGGCGGCCCTCAGACCCAACGCTCCCCAGATCCACGATCACGGCAATCTTCTGGATATCTGCGCATACTCCCGTGGGGACGCGACTGCGGCCCTAGCGGCGTCCGAGCACGTCGTGGAGGAGACCTTCACGACCCAGCGCATCGAGCACGCCTTCCTCGAACCCGAGGCCTGTCTGGCGGTGCCGGGGGCACCGGTGAAGATCTACTCCCAGGGGCAGGGAGTACACGACGACCAACGCCAGATCGCCGCCCTGCTCGGGATCGAGCTCGACGAGGTGGAGGTCGAGCTCGTCACCAACGGCGGAGCCTTCGGCGGCAAGGAGGATCTCTCCATCCAGGGTCACGCTGCCCTGGCAGCGGTACTCACGGACCGCCCGGTCCGACTCGTTCTGACCCGGGAGCAGTCGCTGAGGATGCACCCAAAACGACATCCTCTCACCTTGAGCTACACGGTGGGTGCGGACGCCGAGGGCCGACTCACCGCCGTACACTCGCGGATCCTCGGCGACACCGGCGCCTACGCCTCGGTTGGCGCCAAGGTCCTTGAGCGAGCCGCGGGCCACGCCTGCGGTCCCTACCGGGTGCCCAACGTGGACGTGGAGGCCCGAACCATCTACACGAACAACCCGCCGTGCGGCGCCATGCGCGGCTTCGGGGCCAATCAGGCCGCCTTCGCCATGGAGGGCATGCTGGACCGGCTCGCCGCCCGGGTGGGCATCGACGGGTACGACATTCGCGAAAGAAACGTCCTCGAGGCCGGGGAGGTCTTTGCCACAGGCCAGCGCCTCAACGAAGGCTGCGGCATCCGCCAGACCCTCGAGGCCGTGCGGGGCGCCTACAAGACCGCCGACTTCGCCGGTATCGCGTGCGGCATCAAGAACACCGGAATCGGCAACGGAATGGCCGACATCGGACGGGTCCGGCTGCGGGTGCTGGAGGACGGGAGGCTCGATATCCTCACCGGCTACACCGAAATGGGTCAGGGCCTGTTCACGATCCTGCGTCAGGTTGTGGCGCAGGAGACCGGCCTCGACGTCGAACTGATGGGAGTTCGCGCGGCCAGTGACCTTGCGGTGGAGTGCGGCATGACCACGGCGTCCCGAGCCACCGCGCTGGCCACAATGGCAGCCAAACGCGCCGCCACCGACCTCGGCCGCGAGCTGGAGCGCTGTTCACCGTTGGAGCTGGCCGGCAAGGAATACTCTGGCGAGTACATCGTGGACTTCACCGTGCCGCCGGGCACCGATGTCGAAGACCCGGTCACCCATATGGCCTTCGGGTATGCCACCCAGGTGGTACTCCTTGACGAGACGGGAGGGATTCGCAAGATCATCGCCGCCCACGACGTAGGCCACGCGATCAACCCGCTGGCCTGCGCCGGTCAGATCGAAGGCGGCGTCCACATGGGTCTCGGCTACGCTCTGTCCGAGGACTTCTCGTGCACCGGCGGTGTCCCGAACTCTCTCAAGCTTCGCGACCTGGGCATTATCGGAGCCGCCCACACACCCCCGATCGACGTCATTCTGATCGAGGTTCCCGACCCGGTGGGTGGCTTCGGCGCCAAGGGGGTCGGCGAGATCGGACTCGTCCCCACCGCAGGCGCGGTCGCCTCGGCCCTCCATGCCTTCGACGGTGTCTGGCGCCGGTCGCTCCCGATGACCGATGCGCCCGCCGCTCGCTCGTCGGTGCCGAAATCTCGTCGGGGTGCCAAGACCGAACAAGTGAATAGTGAAGAGAATAGAGAATAGTTGACCGTCTTCCCTTCCGGGTATTCCCACACGAGAAACCACCCGGGAGGGTGGGCGGTCTATTTGCTATTCGCTATTTGCTTTTCTCTAGCTCAAGAGCGACTTCCCTGAAAAATCCATCGAGCTCGGCTTCGACGAAGTAGCGGTCTGGACCCGGAGCGAGGTCGACGGGGCCAAGGTTGACGACCACCACGGGACACCGTGCGGCCTCGGGCAGCCAGCCGGCCGGATAAACGGACAGCGACGAACCGAGGACCAACATCAGGTCAGCCTCCCCCACCGCAGCGATCGCCTCATCCATGGCGTGCACCGGTTCACCAAAAAGCACCACGTCGGGCTTGACCACGCCGCCGCAGCCGCATTTCGGAACCTCGTCACGGTCGAGCAGGGCCGTCAACTCGTCCAGCGAAAACAGCCCTCCACAGGCCATGCAATGGCTCGTCCAGTATCCACCGTGGACCGGGATCACATTCTTGGAGCCGGACCTCTGGTGGAGGGGATCGATGTTCTGTGTCACCACCGTCCGCAGCGTCCCGCCGGCTTCGAGGTCGGCCAGAAACCGGTGGGTAAAGGTCGGGCGGAGATCCCCGACCAATCCCAGGACGTCTCTCGTGAAAGCAAAAAATGGCGTCGGATCTCGGAGGAAGCCGGAAACCTCGAAGGTGGCTTCGGGATCGTATTTCCCGGTGATATACAACCCTTCCGGACCACGAAAGTCGGGGACACCGGCGGAGGTGGAGATGCCGGCCCCGGTAAGCGCTACGACCCGCGAGGCGGCGCGGAGCATGCCGGCGCAGCCGGTGGAATCAACTGTTTGCCGATTGGCCATGGGCTATTCTCCCGCTGGAGGCCGATCGAGGATACCAGGCGACAGCTGGAGTCGCGATGATATTCTCGTTGGCAACGCGAGCCCGAGGAATTCGTGACAGATCAATTCACACCACTGACGACGGAACGACTGGTCTCCTGGATCGGAGATGAGCTCAGGGCCCGGGGGACGATCCTCGGGATCCCGAGAGATCTCGTCATCCAACCGTCGTCAGATGACCCATTCAAACTGCACTGGCATGAACGAGACCTCGACACCCCCATCGGGGTCGCGGCCGGCCCGCACACCCAATTGACCGGCAACATCGTTTCCGCGTGGCTCTGCGGAGCTCGAGTCATGGAGCTCAAGACAGTCCAAACGCTGGACAACATCGAGGTCCCCAAACCCTGCATCGACATGCAGGACGAGGGTTACAACGTCGAGTGGTCCCAGGAGCTGAGCCTTTCGGAGTCGTTCGACGAGTACCTCAAGGCGTGGGTGCTCGTGCATGCGCTTCACCGCCACTTCGACTTTCCGGATGCCCGCCCGGGAGTGCTGTTCGATGTGAGCGTGGGCTATGACCTGAATGGCATCCGGCAGGGCAACATGCAGCGGTTCCTGGACCGTTGCCTCGACTCTTCCGCCGAGATCAGCCGCATCGTTCCGACGGTCGCGACGGTCTTTCCAGAGGTGGCCGAGGTGGAGGTGCCGGGCCGCATGGCCGGCGGGGTCACCGTATCCACAATGCACGGCTGTCCGCCCGAAGAGATCGTCCAGATCGCAACTCATCTCATGGAACGATGGGGTCTCCACACTACGATCAAACTCAACCCGACGCTCCTGGGATCCGACGAACTGTCCTTCCTGTTGCACGAGCGGTTGGGATACACCGACATCACCATACCGGACGAGGCGTTCGACCACGACCCGACGTTCGCTGAGGCCACCGACATCATCGGTGAGTTGGAGAGAACGGCGCGCCGGTGCGGTGTCATCTTCGCGGTCAAGGTCTGCAACACCCTGGAGGTCATCAACCACCGCGATGTCTTCGACATCGACCAGGGGAAAATGTACCTCTCCGGGCGGCCGCTGCACGCCATCGGTGTCCGCCTGGCCCGACGACTATCCGATGCATTTCAAGGACGTCTCCGGATCTCCTTTGCGGCTGGAGCCGACGCGTTCAACGCCTCCAACCTGCTCTCCGCCGGGCTCTGTCCGGTGACCACCTGCTCGGACCTGCTCCGTCCCGGCGGGTACCTCAGGCTGAGGCAGTACCTCGAAGAGATCAAGGGCGCACTCGACCTTGTTGGCGCGCCCGACCTCGATGATCTGATTCTCAAGACCGCCGGCTTCCCCGGGGGAGCAGAGAGTTCCGGAGAGCACCTCCTCGATGCCGCCCGCGGTAATCTCTCACAGTACGCGGACAGTCTGTTCTTCGATCCTCAGCTGGCCCGCGACCGATTCGACCGGACCGACACGAAGACCAACCGGGAACTGGGACTCTTCGACTGTATTTCCGCTCCCTGCACCGACCGTTGCGCGGTGAACCAGCAGGTACCGGAGTACATGCGGCTCGTCCGGATGGGAGACGTGGACCGGGCTGCGGAAGTGATTCGACAGGATAACCCTCTGCCGGCGATCCTGGGCAGAGCTTGCGACCACCCGTGCGAACGGCCATGCGTGCGGACCCACCTTGACGACCCCCTGGCGATTCGTGAAATCAAGCGATACGTGATCGACAACGGCCGGAGATCCAACCCCGTGGATGCGCCATCATCCAATCCGGTCAAAATCGCCATCATTGGCGCCGGTCCGTGCGGGCTTTCCGCCGCCAAGTTTTTGCGTCGATTCGGTTTTGAAGTCACCATTTTTGAAGCACGTCCCGCATCGGGTGGGATGGTCAGCGGGACGATCCCCGGATTCCGGGCCGCCTCCGAGGTTGTAGATCGCGATCTGGATGAGGTGGCCGCCTCGGGCGTGGAAGTCCTCTTCGGCCAGTCCGTCGGCACCGACCTCACTTTGGCGGACCTCCGGCAGCGGGGTTTTCGATACACCGTGGCAGCCGCCGGCGCCCAGATCGGCACCCGGTTGGAGATCCCCGGCGAGGATGCCGCCGGCGTATGGGACGGCCTGGTCTTCCTGAGAGCCGCCCGATCGGGCCAGTTCATGGACCTGAAGGGCACCGTTGGCGTCATCGGCGGGGGCGACGTGGCGGTGGACTGTGCTCGCACAGCCCGCCGGTTGGGCGCCCAACGGGTGGAGATCATCTATCGCCGCATGGTGGCCGACATGCCGGCGCAGGCCGAGGAGATCGAAGCCCTCCAAGCCTGAGGGCATCGATGTTCGCGAGCTCACCGTGCCCGCAGATGATTGTGACCGACGCCGACCGAATCACCTCGTTGAGCGCGAAAAACACCATGCTCGGCGCGCCCGATGTCACCGGCCGCCAACGTCCTATCGTGATGTGGGGTTCTGACCACGAGATCCCTCTCGACACGCTCGTGGTGGCCATTGGCCAGCAGCCCGACCTCGGTCTCTTCCGCGACGAGGAGGTTCTGGTCAACTCGTACGGGTATGTGGAGGTCGACAAGTTCACCATGGAGACCTCCGTGCCCGCGGTGTACGCCGGTGGCGACTTGGTAGGTCGCGGACCGTCCACCATCGTCAAGGCCTGTGGAGACGGGCGGCGTATCGCCGAAGCCATCGCCGCCCGAGAGGGTGTGCCGGTAGAACCTGTCACCGGCACTCGCGGCCATCTGGATCTCGCCGACACGCTGCGGCGCCGTTCTCACCGTCAATTCAGGACCGCGGTACCCGTCCTTCCCTTCGACCCGGACAACCCGTTTTCGGAGATGGTGGAAACCTACTCGGAGGCCCAGGCGCAGACCGAGGCCGGCCGCTGCCTCGACTGCGACGTCGTATGTTCCACGTGCGAGTCGGTGTGTCCCAATCGGGCGATCTTCACCTACCAGACCGAAGAGCTCCACGTCGAACTGCCTGTCCTCGCCTGGGAAAACGGTCGCGCCGAGATCGTGGCCCGAGAACCGTTCTCCGTCGACCAGGTGTATCAGGTTGCCGTGCTCAACGAGTTGTGCAACGAGTGCGGCAACTGCACCACTTTCTGCCCAACCTCCGGGCGGCCATTTGCCGACAAGCCGCGGATATTCCTCGAAAATAAAGGCTTCGCAAAGCAGTCCGGAAACGCGTTCAGGTTGACACGGGACGGCGGCAAGTGGCACATCGAGGGTGTGTTCGCCGGTTGCCGGCACGAACTCGTCATCGACGCGACTCTCCACTACCAGTCTCCCACGGTGGAGGTCGAGCTGGATCCGTCTACTTTCGATATCATCCAGGCCTCCGGCCGCGACGACTCTCCGCCATCCGAATCGGTCAGTCTGCGCCAGTGCGCCACCCTCTACGCGCTGTTCCTCGGCCTCCGAGACTCGGCGCCGTGGATTCCCACGTCCGCCGGATAGCCCCCACCCACCCAGATTCCGGGGGTAGGCGGCGGACGGCATAGGCATTCCCTATACAATAGGTGGCGGTCGAATCGACAATTATGCGCACACGATTCCTCAACCTACGGATCCCTGCGGGCGGCAACCAGACGTCGCCCAGTGAGCTCATCGCGGAGGACGGCCTGATCGTGGGGCTTCCCTCCATCGGGCTCGAAACCGCGGCCGAAGGCGAGGAGTGGATCGATCTGGAAGGCGGTCTCGTTCTGCCCGGGGTCATCGACGGCCACGTCCACTTCGATGACCCCGGATTCACCCATCGGGAGGATTTCGCCAGCGGTACCTGCGCCGCGGCAGCTGGCGGGGTCACGTGCGTAGTGGACATGCCCTGCACCTCGCTCCCGCCGATCACCGATTCGGGTGCTCTCGACATCAAGTTGCGGACGATTTCGCCAAAAGCTCACGTTGATTTCATGCTGTGGGGAGGGGTGTCGGCCAACGTCATGCAACGACCCGATTGGGGCGACCGGCTCGATGATCTGGCAGAAGCCGGCGTCGCCGCCATCAAAGTCTATACCCTCTCGGGGATGGACACCTTCCACCACCTCGATTCCGAACAGCTCGCGGCGGTGCTTGCGCGTTCGCGCCGGCTTGGGGTTCCAGTGGGCGTCCACGCCGAGGACGCGGAGACCGTCACCACCCTCACCCGTCAGATCATGAAAAGCGGGGAAGATTCCCCAGCGGCGTACGCCGACTCCAGACCCGCGGCGGCAGAAATCGCCGCCGTCGAGAAAGTGGTGGAGCTCTGTCGATCCTCCGGCGCTCGGGTGCACATCGTCCACCTGGGTTCCGGTGAAGCGCTGGACCGGATCGCCGCGGCCCGACGGGAGGGTCTCCCCATATCTGCCGAAACCTGCCCCCACTTCCTCGAGTTCGACCGGCTGGACCTGGAACGGTTGGGATCGGTGCTCAAGACCGCCCCGGTAGTGAAGGAGGCATCCGACCGGGACCGGCTGTGGCGTGGGCTTGCCGACGGAGAGCTGTCCTTCGTGACAACCGACCACGCGCCAGGCCAGTGGCCCGACGAAAAGCGCACCGGTTCGATTTGGACCGACTACGGCGGTGTCCCCGGGGTGGAGCTCCTGCTCCCCTACCTGCACTCCGAAGGTGTGTGCCGGGGCCGAATTTCTCTCGAACGGATGGTGGAGGTCACGGCCTCGGAGCCGGCCCGTTTTTTGGGGATCGAACACCGAAAGGGCGCGCTCAAGCCGGGTTTCGACGCCGACTTCGTGGTGCTGGACGACCGCGAGACGTGGACGGTACGGGCCGACGGTCTGCATAATCTCAATCGCTACACCCCTCTCGAGGGCCGCAAATTGACGGGACGGGTTCGGGCCACCTACGTGCGCGGGAAATGCGTCTACCAGCGCAGGCCGGACGGATCCGAGGTCTTCGCGCCCGCCGGATACGGTGCCTTTGTCCGACCAGGCGCCCTGAGGGGAGAACCATGACCACGATCCTCACCAACGGCACCGTTGTCAACGGGTGGGCCGACCCGAGGGTCATCAACGACGCGGCCATCGCGTGGGAGGACGGTCGCATCCGGGCGCTGGATCGGCCGACGGCGCTCCTCGAGCGCTACCCCCGGGCGTCGCTCCTCGACGCGGCCGGCGGACTCATCGTTCCTGGCTTTGTCAATCTCCATCACCACTTCTACTCGGCGCTGGCCCGCGGTCTGGACCCGGGCGTCAAACCCGACGGCTTCGGCGAAATCCTGGAGGGACTGTGGTGGCGGCTCGACCGGGCGCTGGACGAGACGGCTGTCAAAATTTCAGCCCGACTGACCCTTGCCGAGTGCATCCGTTGCGGGTGCACCACGGTGTTTGACCACCACGCGTCCCCGAACTTCATCGCGGGCAGCCTCGACACCATCGCGACGGAGGTCGAGTCCGCAGGTCTCTCGAGCCTCCTGTGCTACGAGGCATCGGACCGCAACGGGCCGGAGGAGGCCATGGCGGGAGTGGAGGAAAACGCTGACTTCTGTGCCCGCCACATCGACCATCCGAGGATCCGCGGCACCATGGGCCTGCACGCCAGTTTCACGGTTGCCGACGCCACCCTCGAGGCCACAGCCCGACTTCGGCCGCCGGGCGCCGGTTGCCACATTCACGTGGCCGAAGATCTGATCGACGTCAGAGTCTCGAACGCGTTGTATGGCGCGGGACCCGTGGACCGCCTCGCTGACGCCGGGCTGCTCGATGAACGGGCCCTGCTGGCCCACTGTATCCATCTCAAAGCGGAGAATCTCGCCGCGGTGGCCGAAGCCGGCGCCGTGGTCATCCACAATCCCGAGTCCAACGCCAACAACGGCGTCGGCAGACTGGACCTGGTGGCCGCCGCCCGCGCCGGATGCACGGTGGGCCTCGGCACCGACGGCATGGCCTCCTCCGTGGCGCGGGCCCTTCGGGCGGCCTTTCTCGGGCAGCGCGCCGCTCTCGGCGACCCTCGCGTCGGGTTCGAGGTCCAACCGCAACTGCTGGCCGCCAATGCCGCCACCTCCGCTCTTCTCTTTGACGAGCCGCTGCTCGGTAAGATCGCCGAGGGGGCGCCCGCGGACATCGCCGTGATCGACGCGCCCCCACCGACCCCCATCAACCCGGATAACCTTTTCGGCCACCTCGTCTACGGCGCCGCCGAGGCGCCTATTCGGCACACCATCGCCCGCGGACGGATCCTGATGAAGGACTTCGAGCTGGTCACGGTGGACCTCGAGGCCACCGCCGAGAAGGCGCGCGAAATCGCTCCAGAGGTTTGGAGCCGATTCAGGGCCATGTCGACGTTGAAGTGATCAAGAATCTCCACATCGATCGACGACCCCTGCCCACCATCCGACCGCCACGGTTGTTTCCGCGCGCCCCTCTGCCCACCGCACTCCCCGCTGTTACTCGCGGCCTACGGCCGCAGGGTGACCAGTCGTCACCAGCGAGTGGCCGTAAGCCAGCCGTCCCCCTCGCAGGCCTGGCTCCCGCCAGGCCTGCGATCCCCATGGCAACGGCGACCTGTCACGGCGAAGCGCGGAGCGCGAAGCCGGAAGTGAGTCGAAGGATCTGGGCGGGGGCAATTGAGAGACGCGGACCCCACCCGCTCAGAATGACAAGAAGGGCGTTCCGGGTGGGCGGGGGAATCTGCAATCTGCAATCTGCAATCTGCAATCTGCAATCTGCAATTCGTAATGGGTGGGCGGGCGGATCGTGCTTCCGTATCCGATTGCGATACCATACAGTTTTGGAGAGACTCGCGGGAAATGACCGCGGTCCGCGGTGCGTTGCATAAATGGCGCTGATCCGCGGCGAAATCATGAACACAAGGAGCATACGCAAGGTGGCCTCTGAATCGTCTCCAGGTCCGAAGCCCCCCTCGCTGTCGGTGCTGTCCAGCGCCGACTATGTCGATGAGATGTACGAGATTTGGCAGAGCGATCCATCGTCGGTGTCCGAGGAGTGGCGGCTGTTCTTCACCGGCTTCGATCTCGCCATGTGTCCGCGGGACTGTGTCGCCGCCGACCGGGCCAACGTCCAGTCGCGGGTGGCCAGCCTGATCTATGCGTACCGTAACGTGGGACACCTCATCGCGCAGGTGAACCCGCTGGAAGAGAACCCCAAGACCCATCCCTACCTCGAACTCGAGTTCTTCGGTCTCGAAGAGGACAACCTCGACCAGGTCTTCGACACCGGCCACCTCGGAGGGCCTCAGCGGATCACGCTGCGGGAGATCATCGAGATCCTGCGCGATACCTACTGCCGCAAAGTGGGGGTGGAATACCTCCACGTCCAGGACATCCACGTGCGCCGATGGTTGCAACAGGAGATGGAACCGATCCGCAGTCGACCCGAGTTCCCACCCGAGCGCAAAACCGAAATCCTCAAACAACTCATCGACGCGGAACTCTTCGAGTCCTTCACCCACAGCAGATATATGGGTCAGAAGAGGTTTTCTCTGGAGGGTGGGGACTCTCTCATCCCGGCACTCCACCAGTACATGGAGACCGCTGGAGAGACGGGCGCCGACGAGGTCGTCATGGGCATGGCGCACCGCGGCCGGCTCAACGTCCTGGCCAATATCCTGCGCAAGCCCTACACCATGATCTTCCACGAGTTCGAGGACAATTTGGCGCCGGACCCGGTCGGCGGCGACGGCGACGTCAAATACCATCGCGGATACTCGTCGGACTACGTGACGATGCAAGGTGCCACCATCCACCTCTCGCTCACCGCCAACCCCAGCCACCTCGAAGCCGTCGACCCGGTGGTGGAGGGGCGGACCCGGGCCAAACAGCGGCGCCGTGACGACACGGAATTGCGGCGCAAGGTCTTGCCTCTGCTGATCCACGGTGACGCCGCCTTTGCCGGTCAGGGGCTGGTGGCCGAGACGTTGAACCTCTCACAGCTCAAGGGTTACCGGACCGGTGGCACAGTCCACATCGTGGTCAACAACCAGATCGGCTTCACCACCCTGCCGGGCGAGGCCCGCTCATCCCGCTACCCCACCGACATCGCCAAACTGGTGGAAGCGCCCATCTTCCACGTCAACGGCGACGACCCCGAGGCGGTGTGTTACGTGGTCGATCTCGCGCTCCGCTTCCGCCAGGAATTCAGCCGAGACGTCGTCATCGACATGCTCTGCTACCGCAAGCACGGCCACAACGAAGGCGACGAGCCCGCATTCACCCAGCCGCTGATGTACCAGAACATCAAAACCCACCCTTCGGTTCGGGAGATCTACCAGGCGCGGTTGGTGCAGGAACACGTGCTGACACTGGACGCCAGCGCCCGCCTGTCGAACGAGTTCACCGATCGGCTCTACGATGCGTTCAAGGAGGTCAAGGAGACCTGCCCTCTGCCTGGCGACTTGGACCACGCGTTCACCGGACTCTGGTCAGGGCTCAACAACCCCTACACCTTCGAACCCACCCCGACCGGCGTCAAACACAAGAAACTGGTCGAGGTGGCCGTGGCCATGACAACGGTTCCCGATGGGTTCCACTTGAACCGAAAGGTCCAACGCCGGCTGAACGAGCAGTTCGCGGCCGTAAAAAAGAAGAAGTCAGTGGACTGGTCGACGGCCGAGTTGCTTGCCTTCGGTACCCTGCTCGACGAAGACTTGCCGGTACGGCTCAGCGGTCAAGACTCTATTCGGGGCACATTTTCTCAGCGCCACGCCGCATGGTTCGACACCAAGACCCAGGAGGTCTACGTCCCCCTCAATCACATCCGTGAAGGCCAGGCCCGGCTCTGCGTGTACAACAGCATGCTGTCCGAGGCCGCGGTGCTCGGGTTCGACTACGGCTACTCGCTGGTGGAGCCCAACATGCTGGTGCTCTGGGAGGCTCAGTTCGGTGATTTCGCCAACGGCGCCCAGGTGATCATCGATCAGTTCATCGCCGCCGCCCTCGACAAGTGGCAGCGGGGCAGTGGTCTGGTCATGCTGCTGCCGCACGGCTACGAGGGTCAGGGCCCCGAACACTCCAATGCCTATCTCGAACGCTACCTCGCGGCCTGCGCCGAGGACAATATCCAGGTCTGCAACCTCACCACTCCAGCCCAGTACTTCCACGCCATCCGGCGCCAGTTGAAACGGAATATTCGACGACCTCTGATCGTCATGGCGCCAAAAAGCCTGCTGCGTTTCAAGGGGGCCATGTCGCCGGTTTCAGAAATGGTATCGGGACACTTCCGCGAGGTCCTCGAAGATCCCCAGCCTCCGAAGGGCACACCGCGGCGACTGCTCCTGTGCAGCGGAAAGTTGTTCTACGACCTGCTCGCCGGCCGGGAAGAAGCCGGCGTGAACGACGTCGCCATCGTCCGCGTCGAACAATTCTACCCCTTCAACGAAGAGCTCTTCAATTCGGTGGTCGAGCCCTACACCGGTGCCGAGGAGATCATCTGGGTCCAGGAGGAGACTGAAAACCGCGGCGGATGGCTTTTCATGCTCGCTCGCCTGCGCGACGTCATGCCGGACAGAAGAATCCGCTACGTTGGCCGTGGGCCCAGCGCCAGCCCGGCCACCGGCTCGGCCAGGATCCATCGGCAGCAGCAGGCCGAAATCGTCGCGGAGGCTCTCACAGGCTGATGGACCGTCGACCGTGTTCACCCAGCTCGTTTCGAGTAGAGTACCCAGGCGTGCGCCAAGCGCGCCACGATAATGGCATCAAAGAACGAGGCGGTCCCGGAGCGACCGGGCCATGAATTCGAGGTAGATCATGCCCATCGAAGTGAAGATCCCAGAGGTCGGCGAGTCCATCACCGAGGGATTCCTTGCCGAGTGGTCCAAGTCGGACGGTGACGTTGTTGCGCGCGACGAGCCACTCCTGGTCCTCGAGACCGACAAGATCACCATGACCGTCAACGCCGAAGAAGCCGGCCAGCTCAAAATCCTGGTCAAGGAGGGCGAAACCGTGGAGGTGGGCCAGGTGGTGGCAACCATCGACGACACCGTGGCACCCTCGACGGCGCCGACCACGCCCCAACCGAAGACGTCGGAGCCCGAGTCCGAGCCGAAGTCCGAACCGGCGCCGGAAAGCGAACCCTCGGCCCCGCCGAAACCCGCTGATCCACCTCTCAGTCCACCGGCGGGAGCACCTCAGGCGGCTGCCAAGCTCGACACCGTCCGCGGTCTGTCCCCAGCGGTGCAACGGCTGGTGCTCGAACATCACCTCGATCCATCGGCCATCGAGGGAACCGGGCGCGGCGGACGCATCACCAAGACCGACGTGCTGCGTTTCATGAAGAGAAGTGCCGACACCGCCCCCGAGACCGAACCGACCACAGGCACCCTCGCTCCGGAGCAGCCCACCCCGATCCTCTGGGAACGCCAAACGCGAAAACCCATGTCGCCCATGCGACAACGCATCGCCGAACGGCTCGTCGAAGTCCAGCAGCAGGCCGCCATCCTCACGACCTTCAACGAGGCGGACCTCAGCGGCATCATGACCCTCCGGTCTCAATACAAGGAGAGTTTCAAGAAACGCCACGGCGTCGGCCTCGGTTTTATGTCCTTCTTTGTCAAGGCATCCATCGATGCGCTCAAGGCCCTGCCCAACGTCAACGGATTCATCGACGGAGACCAGGTCGTCACCAACCACTACTACGACATCGGCATCGCGGTCAGCACCGAAAAAGGATTGGTGGTGCCGGTGATCCGCAACGCCGACCGGCTCAGCATGGCGGAGATCGAACTCGCCATCGCCGATCTGGCGACCCGCGCACAGGAGCGCAAGCTCGAACTGTCAGAGCTCACCGGAGCGATTTTCACCATCTCCAACGGCGGCGTCTTTGGTTCCATGATGTCCACACCGATCCTCAATCCTCCGGGGAGCGCAATTCTGGGCATGCACGCCATCACCAAGCGCCCCGTTGTGGTGGAGGACGAAATCGTCATCCGACCCATGATGTACCTGGCCGTATCCTATGACCACCGGCTCATCGACGGCAGGGAGTCGGTGACCTTTCTCAAGCGCATCGTGGAGTGCATCGAGAACCCCGAGCGCATGATGCTGGAGGTGTGACGCCATGGAGACCTTCGATCTCGTTGTCATCGGTTCCGGTCCCGGCGGTTATGTCTGTGCCATTCGGGCTGCGCAGCTCGGACTCAAGACGGCCCTGGTGGAGAAGCGCTCCACCCTCGGCGGGACCTGCCTCAACATCGGCTGCATCCCATCCAAGGCCCTGCTCGAATCCAGCGAACTGTACTCCGCGACCAATCACCAGTTTGCCGATCACGGTATCGACGTGGACAACGTGGGCCTCAACCTGCCGCAGATGATGGCCCGCAAGGGTCGTATTGTCCAAGAACTGACCGATGGCGTGGCCATGCTGATGAAGAAGAACAAAATCAGCGTTTTCACCGGCAGGGGCGTTATCACAGCGCCGAGCCGGGTCACCGTCATGTCGAACAACAAGGACCAAGAACTCGAAGCCAAGAACATTTGCCTCGCAATGGGTTCGGAAGCCGTGGAACTGCCCTTCATGCCGTTTGACGGCAGTCTCATCGTGTCCTCCACCGAGGCGTTGTCCTTTTCCGAGGTGCCGTCCCGGTTACTGGTGATCGGAGCCGGGGCGGTGGGTCTGGAGATGGGCAGCGTTTGGATGCGCCTCGGATCCAAGGTCACGGTGGTGGAGATGTTGCCCACCATCACCCCGTTTGCCGACAAGCAGATGTCCTCGGCTCTCCAACGGGCGCTGGCGTCCCAGGGGATGGAGTTTCGGCTGTCGTCCAAGGTCGTGGCCGCCAAGCCGGCAAAGAAAAGCGTCAAGGTCACAGTGGAGAACAAGGACGGCGAGACCGAAGAGATCCGCTGCGACAAGGTCCTGGTGGCGGTGGGTCGGCGGCCGGTGACCGAGGGAACAGGGCTCGAGGACGTCGGGGTGGCCCTCGATGACCACGGCCGGGTCGCCATCGACGACCATTTCCGCACCAACGCCGACGGGATCTTCGCCATCGGCGATCTGGTACGCGGGCCCATGCTGGCCCACAAGGCCGAGGACGAGGGTCTGGCCGCGGCCGAGATCATCGCCGGCCTTCCTGGCCACGTCAATTACGACACCATCCCCAACGTGGTCTACACCGAGCCCGAACTGGCCATGGTGGGCCGCACCGAGGCCGAACTCAAGGAGGCCGGGACTCCATTCAATGCCGGTCGGTTCATGTTCCGCGCCAACGGTCGCGCCAAGAGCCTTGGTCTGCTCGACGGAATGGTCAAGATCCTGGCCCACAAGGAGACCGACGAGATCCTCGGTGTCCATATGGTCGGGCCACGGACATCCGAGCTCATCGCCGAGGCGGTTGTAGCCATGGAATTCAACGCGTCGGCCGAGGACCTGGCCCGCACTTGCCACGCCCACCCCACCCTCTCCGAGGTGGTTCGCGAGGCGGCGCTGGCGGTGGACAAACGGGCGGTTCATTCGTAGTCCCCACACCCGCCCGGTTTGGAAGTGTGGAGAGTGCAAAGATCACATTCCGAATTCCGAATTCCGAATTCCGAATTTCGAATTTCGAATTTTCTCAGTGCTTCTCTCCGTCGTACCTCTCCCCGGCCTCCACCGCCACCGAAAGCGAATTTTGTGGCGTGGGCAGCGGACAGGTTGCATAGGGCGTGAAGGCACACGGGGGATTGTAGGCAAGGTTGAAGTCCAGCACCGTGGTTCCGTCAGGGCCAACGGTGTCGGCCGACAGGAAACGGCCCGCGCCGTAGGTCGTGTGGCCCGAGGTCAGATCTCGGAAGATGAGGAAATAACTCGCATCCTCCGGCGACGAAATATACGGCTCCAACCTCAGTTCTTCACCGTCCAGGGAGAACCGAAGCAGGCCGGGAGCAAGCATGGTCGCCGGCGTGCCGACAACGGTCGGGATCTTGACCTCTCGCGGGAAATCGTATGGTTCCAGCGTCGCCACAAGCCTGAACTGCGGATCTAGGGGAAAGTGATCGATGCCGACAAATGTGGCCCTGGTTGGTGCCTGTGGATCCTTGACCCGGGCGGCCAGCTTGCCGCCGCGCTCGATGATATAGAAGTTGGCCCGACCGATTTCCACCACGTCAGGCGGTCCCGGCACGTCGGTCTTCAAACTCGATTCAACAACCGGCTCGGAGTTGACCCGCAGGTCGCATCCATTGACGGCACGGGCCACGACCGAGCCGTCGGCGCCCACCTCGATGGTCCCGGCGAAGGCCGGGATGTCGGGCACGGCGAGCGGAATCTCGTTGTCCGGATCCGCGCCGAACCGATGGATCCCAGGCTCCAGCCAATAGAGACCCACCACGGTCAACCAACCGGTGTCTGAGGTCAAACGATCGAGGCGACTGGCGCGCCAGGACTCGATCTCGGCGTTGTAGTCGGGGTCCACTTCGGGAGCGGGGCCGGCGCACGCGATGAGAAGGACAACGACGCAGCACAGGAGAGCTCTCTTCATGGAGTGGAAGTATATCCCGCACTTCTCACCGCGGATCTGGGCGGGCGGGGCAACTGCCGACTGCCAACTCAACCCTCGGGGAAGCTCCCGGTGGCGTAGAAGTGATCCAGAAGTTTATCCTTGGCGCGGAATCGATCAAACAACCAGTCCCGCAGTGCCTCGTCCGAGGTCGGTAGGCTGGCCATAGGAAATCGCTCGGCGTGGACGTGGATGCGTTTCACGCAACCGAGGATGAATTGCCACAAGCTCGGAATCCCGTTCTCGTAGCCGATGGTGATGTCGTACACCGCGTCCAGGTGATTGCGCAGGCCGTCGACGGTGGCTACGAACCCCTTGCTCCTGGGCACCAGAACGTGATGGAAGGGCTCGATCCCCCGATCCTCCGCCCACGCCGCACTGGTTCGAATTTTCTTTGGCGTCGACCGCGTCCCCTCCACGAACGACACCAGCCATACTGGAATCTGCTCACCGACGATGGCATCGAAGGTCCTGAGGATGAGTTCTCGATCCGAGGTCCAGTCCCGCCGCAGGAAGGGGCATCCCAGGAACTGCATGCCCCAACCCAGACCGGGCACCCACTTCAACGCGTGTTTGACGAAGAACTTGAGGTCGCCAAGGCGCTGCCTCGATCGCGCCAGGGTCATCAGAGCGAGGATGTCGGGCATCTGTTGGTGGTTGACCACGAGAAGGGCGTTCTCCGCCGCGGGCAGGTCATCGCCTGTGAGCACGAGTTGGGCGCCCAGCACGACCCTGCTCCCGACCACGCACCCGCCCCACCAGGTCTCGGCACACCACCGGTTGAATCGGCGGAACGCCGGCCGGGAGAAGGGAATAAGGATGAGGCTGAGAGTCTGCAGGCCGTTGAGCAGGAGAAGGGTGACAAAGCCGAACACGACCACCGGTACGGCACGCACAGTGCGAAGGAAGCGAGTGACGGGTCCCGCGCTGTCGACCAGAGGTTCCAGGGGCATGCCGGCCTTCCCACGGCGCAGTCCTTTTCAGCGGATTCAACCCTCGGCCAAGAACGGCGCCGTCGTGTCTCTCCAGTTCGATCCAAACGAGCCTAGCAGAGGCGAACAAAAAACGGGGCAGCCGCGACGGCCGCCCCTGAACGCGGGATGAGGACCCCGACCGGAAAACCCGATCAGTGGTCGCCCTTCACCTTCTTGGCCGCATCGTCTGCGGCGTCTTCGACCGCATCCTTGGCGTCCTCGTAACCTTCCTTGGCCGCATCGGCCGCATCGCCTGCGGCGTCTTCGACGGCGTCCTTGGCGTCCTCGTAACCTTCCTTGGCCGCATCGGCCGCGTCGTCGGCCATGTCGCCGGCCGCATCCATGGTGTCATCCACGGCATCTGCGGTCTTGTGGGCCGCGTCCTCCACGGCTTCACCGGCCTTGTTGGCGGAGTCCTTGACGTCGGCCTTTGAACAACCGAGCCCGGCGACTGCCACCACTATGACCAACACAAACATCCAACGAAATCTCATCACATCCTCCAAAAATTGACTTGCGTTCGGCACCACCCTCGGCGGCGGTGCCGTTGTCGGACATGGTACACGAAATTTTCCCAGTCCGGTTTGAGAATTCGCATTTCGAATTCACGATTAGGTGAGCGTGGGCTTTTGCATTTCGAATTCCAAATTTCGAAATCCAGAAATTTCCTGCTGCTCACAACCCACTGCTTACTGCTCACTGCTCACTGCTCACTGCTCACTGCCTACTGATCTTCCCTCTTCACCAACACCGTCGTGGCGTCGTTGGTTCTCGAATCCACAACGGAAGCCGAAATCAAAAGCGAAGAGCCTTCGATCACCTGAACCTCGGCAAAACCCCAGCCGAGATTGGGGCGCTCGGCCCGAGCTTCGAAGGGTTCGAGATCCTGTAGAAGCGATCGAGGATCGAGATCGAGGCGGTAGTTTGTGAGGATCGACCCCACCGCGTCGTACAGGGTCACTTGCACCGCGACATCGTCGGCGGTTGGATTGGTGAAGATGAAGTTCGTCCGGTAGTCGTCTTCGGACTGCCGCAGTTGGAGCAGGTAGCCGGTTTCGCCTTCGAGGAGTCCGCCACCTTCAGGATAGCCCTCCACGTACTGACCAAAGGTGCCAGTATCGCTGAGGTTGTAGATGCGGGCCGACGCGAGAATCGGCTGCGATGAGGAAATTTCGAGCCAGCCCTTGCCATCCTTGTCCATCAGCCCGAGGATATCCTCGAAGGCTCCCTGTCCCCCCGCCGAGATCACCGATTCGAGAGTCCCTCCGCCGGAACCCCGCAGCCGAATCGATACGTCCGCGTCGATGCCGGACAGGTTCTTGATCACCAGATCGGTGCGCCATAGACTGCCCGCCTGGCCGGATAGACGGGCCGCCACTTCGATCCAGTAGACCCGATCTGTGGGCAGCGGCTCCGCGATTTCGAAGGCGTCGGACACGTCAAACACGGAATCGTTCTCGTGGTCCCGGACCCGAATCGAGTAGTCATCCGCCGGTGCAAGGTCGGCGGGAATCGTCCACACATACGACCCCGAGTCCGACGATCCCTCAGAGATGGCTGCGACCATGTCACCGGACAACAGGAGATCCAGATCCACCTGAGAACCGCACCCACCGGATCGACTCCAGGCCACGGTCTCCTCGTCGCCCATGTGCCAGACATCGCCCGCCTCTGGACTGGTCACGCCGTAGGAACACGGTGGTGCACCCTCGGAAATAGTGAACCGGTCCGACACGTCGTAGGAGTTCCGGTCGTTGGAATCGCGGATTCTCACGGAATAACCGCTTCCCGGGGCGAGTTCGTCCGGAACCTTCCACGTCGTCGATCCGAAGTCGGTGATACCGCTGGCGATCTCCACCACCTGCAATCCGTTGTAGAGCAGGTGCAGGTCCACCGGCGACGTGCAGGTCCCAGCCCGGCCCCAACGAATGGTCTCGACCACGTCGATGGTCCACGTATCGCCGGCGGCCGGCTCGTTGATTCGATAGCCACAATACTGCGAGTTGAGGATTGTGAACTCCGCCGAATAACCGTCGGAGGCCAGGTCGTCCCGATCACGAATCCGGACTTCGTACTCCAGGGCGGTCCTCAACGACGTCGGGACAACCCAACTGAACACGCCATTGTTGCTCTCGTTGTTCGAGATGGTCGTGACCCTTTCGCCCTCACGCCAGAGGTCGAGATCCACTCGGTCGCTGCAGATTCCGGACTTGAACCACTGGATGGTACCCGCAGTCCCCGTATTGAAGATGGTCGACGGGCCGGGGGCGCTGACCGTATAGGTACAGGCCGGCGCCGGGGTCATCGACTGTTCGGGCGACTCGGCCGAGACGGTTCCAGCCAGGGCCAGACCGAGAATAATGACGATGGTTCCAGTCACTCTGTCCATGGGTCCTCCCGAACCGTGCCAATCTATCACTCCACGGGGCTTGTGGTGTGGGGTATGGGGGATGAGATCCCGGCAACGTGAGGGCGCGATAGGCGGGCGTGCCACTTCTGACAATCTCGGGAGTGTTCGCCTTCAGGTTTCGTTGCCCTTCGGTCCCGAAAGCGTCAGGGGGGCAACCTGCCGGCGCCAGCGGTTGTGGCCGTGGCCTGGCGCGGCGGCCCTTTCCGATCCTGAGAATGGGATCAGCGGCCATACGGCCACCCGCTGGTGACGGCTGGTCACCGCGGCCACCGGCCGCGAGTAACCTTGGGGACCACCTTCGGAAAATTGGCGCGACGTTGGGCTGTCGGAGCGAACGAGGAGCCGACGAAATGCAGCCGAGACGGCTGCGCTACAACGGTGTCTCGGCTTAAACAATTCTCTCGCGGATTTTCGCCGACAGGATATCCATGACCCACACGGTGCCGGCGATCAGCAGCACGAGGGTCCCCACCTCGCCCCACTCGCCCAGATCCACCCGCGGCTTGAGGATGTAGCCGATGCCGCCACCGCCCACGAAGCCGATGATGGTGGACATCCGGACATTGATGTCCCACCGGTAGATGGTGAAGGAGAGGAACGGTGGAATGACCTGGGGTACGACGCCGTAGCGCAGCACCTGCAGGGTCCCGGCGCCGGTCGCGGTGATGGCGTCCATGGGTCCCGGGTCGATGCTTTCTATCTGCTCCGAGTAGAGCTTTGTCAGCGCTGCGACCGAGTGAACCCAAAGAGCAAGCACTCCAGCGAACGGGCCGATCCCGACCCAGGAGATAAAAATGAGGGCCCACACCAGGGGTTCCACGGCGCGAACGAAGTTCATCGCGGTGCGCGAAACGGCATATGCCAGCCGGGCTGGGGCGCTGCCGCGGGTCAGGTTACGAGCCGAGGGGAAGGCCAGCACAAATGCCACCGGGATGGCGAAGGCCGTTGCCATGAAGGCCAAAAAGATCGTCTGGACCAGCAGGATCAGCCCTTCGTGTAGCACGCTCGCCGAGGGGTGCATGAGCCCCCGTACGATGTCGGCCGCCTTGCCACCCTTGGTCAGAAGGGTCACCAATTCGAGTTCAGTGATCAACCACCCGGTAAAAAAGGTGAGCTCGATAAACACAGCCGCGAACCAGCCACGTAGGGTCTTCGTCCACGGCAGGTCCTGTTCCCATTCAGGGACGCCGCGCACCAGGGTGCCGCCGGGTGACGCTCCGATGGTCCCGGAGAACAGGTCCCATCCGACGGCGAGAACCAGCCCGCCGAGCACGGCCCAGCCGTAGTGGAGAAGTTCGAGGGTCCGCTCCGCGGTGAGCAGGATGCCGGTGGGGCCCCGGCGGCCGGAAAAGGCGAGCAGGAGGAACTCCACCATCAACAACACGACGGTGATCAGGGTGCAGTCGATGGCGATGCCCTGGGCACGAGCAATGCCCTTCTTCCAACCGGAGGTCAAGGCGTCGTGACCCATCAGAACCCCGTGTTCGAAGCGGGCTCCGCCTCTTCGCCGTAGATCTCCCTGAATGTGGACTGATCAAACTGCTGTGGCGCACCCTCCCAGACCACCCGGCCGTCGCGGAGGGCCACCATTCGGGTCGCATAGCGCTCCACGAGATCGATGTCATGGAGGGAACACAGCACGGTCAGGCCCTCCTCACGGTTCAGGGCTTCGATGTGGCGCATCACCGAGTGTCGCAGCGCCGGATCGAGCGAGGCAACGGGTTCGTCGGCCAGGATCAGCCGCGGTTCCTGCATCAGCGCTCGGGCGATGGCCACTCGCTGCTGCTGCCCTCCCGAGAGGGTGTCGGCGCGGCTCGAATCACGGCCACTCAGGCCCACTCGGTCGAGAGCCGCAACGGCCGCTGCGCGCTCCTCGGCGGGAAAGGACAGGACCATGCTCGGAAGCAATGCGCTTCGACCGAGGGCGCCCGAGAGAACGTTGGTCAGGACTGTCTGCCTTTTCACCAGGTTGAACTGCTGGAAAATCATGGCCACCTGACGGCGCAACGCTCGCAACTCGGCACCCTTGAGGGCGGTCACCTCCTTGTCGAAAATCCAGATCCGCCCATCGGTGGGATCGAGCAACCGATTGATGCAGCGCAGCAGGGTGGTCTTGCCCGACCCGGACAGCCCGAGCACCGCCAGGAACTCGCCCTCGTGGACCTCCAACGACACTCCGTCCAGTGCCCGAACCCCTCCCGGAAAGGTCATGCCGAGATCTTCGATGCGAACCGCAATCGGACTCAAGGTCCTTCTCCAGCGGCGGCCTTGCGGCGATTCAGCTTTTCTTCCGCCGCATCGAGAAGCTTGGAGGCGCTGACCCCGGACCGCCTCAACGCGTTGCGGAAGTCGTCGAAGTCGGCGTCCGTGCAGGGCGCGGCAGCGACTCCGGCCACCAGATCGTAGTAGGCTCCCTGCCCGTCCGGTGTCTCGAGGAAACGTCCCAAAGACTCTTCGAACCGTCGCCACACCGAATCCGGGAAGCCGCGTCGGACACAACACACGTCGTTCGGGATGGGATCGGTGAGGGCGATGATGCGCACCTGCTCCAGGTAGGAAAGCCTCTCTTCCATCGTCTGCATGTTCTTCACGATGAGAAACCTGGCGTCACCCACCATGGTGCCGTCCCGCTCGTTGGCCGCGGATGGCGGCGAATAAAAGGTGGCACCTCCGGCGACCTTGCCGTCAAAAACAGCCTGCACCACGTTGGGGTGTCCACCCGCGAAGAGCACGTGTCCGAGGCTGACGCCTTCCCGCTGCAGCAGGGCTCGGGGGAAGATGTGGCCCGAGGTGGAGGTCTCGTCCGAATACGCGAAACTCTGTCCCTCGAGGTCCTCGATCCGCCTCAGGCCGGAGTCGGCACGGGTCATCACACATCCGTAGTACACACTTGACAGTTCGGGCGCGGCCTGCTCGGTGGAGTGGATGATTTGGGTCTCACGGAGGGTGCCGGGTCTGTCGTACTCGAGTGTCTTGCGGCCATCTCCCACGAGGTCGTTGGGGCCGGAGAAGACGTAGCGGCTGATCGCTGCATCCACGCCGTCTCTGCGTTCCACCAACTGCCGCACCGCGTCGGTGTCGTCCGCCGTGGGCACCTCGACCCATCCGGGCGCCAAGTCGTCGAGAGCCCCTACGACCATGGCGCGCAGTTGGCCGCGAATCGTGACCGGTATCGCGATCCTACGATCCACCAGTTGTTCCAGGACGGTCGGCTCCCCCTCACCGTTCCGGGTCACGACGATGGCGTACTGGTCCACCGATCGCACCACCTGGAGCCGTGCCTCGGCGCCGTATCTGGCATTGGCGAGCACGTAGGCAAATGCCGGGATCCACGCGACATCTGCCTGACCCGCTCCCAGAGCCTGGATCACCGCGGCGTAGGAGGTGGGCACCTGAGATTTCAACACCAGTCCGGAATCCGCCCGGATAAACCGTGCCAACTCGTCACCTCGCCGGACCAGTGTGCCCTGCTCGACCGAAGGTACGAAGAGCATCTGGACGGCTTCCTGTCCGCGGATCTCGAGGCTGGCCCGGCGGTTCAATCCCCACACGAAGAACGCGAGGAGGGCCGCCACAACCAGCCATCCCACCCTCGGCATCCATGCACGGCTGTGTGATTTCGTCATCGTTCCAGCGGCCTCGACAATGATGTGGTTTTCGTGAAATTCGGCAACAGGCCACAGCCTAACACAGGCCTCGGACCGGGTCCCGCGGGCCCCGGGGGAACGCGGTTTTGCTAGGGTTTGCTGTGCCCGGGCCTAACCCGCACTTCTCACCGGGTTTCGTCACGAGGGCGGCGAAGGGTGGTCAGATGTTGGGTTTTTAGCGGATCGGGCGACGCAGGCGTAGTCGCACTACGTTGAGGAGCACGATTCGCGAAAAGCACGACAGATGGCCGCGATTCGCCGCCCGCAGCAGACACTCGGTGAGAAGTGCGGGCTAAACCGTCGCCGGACGGGTGCGTACTCACTGGGAGTTGGAGGTTGTTCCATGTCACGAAGAATTCTATGGGCTCTGCTGCTGATCGCAATATCTCGCCCCGCCACGGCCATGGAGGCGTCGCTGCCGCGTCATCCCGCACCATCTCCCGACGGATCGCAGATCGCTTTCTCATGGCAGGGCGACCTCTGGCTGGTCCCCGCGTCGGGGGGCGACGCCCGCCGAATCACCGCCCATCCCGCCGCCGAAAGCTCCCCCGTCTGGTCACGCGACGGCCGCATGCTGGCCTTTGCCTCCGACCGCCACGGCAGTTCCGACATCTTCGTCATGAGTCTGGACGGCGATGATCCTCCCCGCCGTCTGACATATGCCTCTGTCACCGACATCCCCTGCGACTTTACGCCCGACGGATCGGCCCTGGTGTTTTATTCGCGCCGGGCAGAGGGCGTGCGCTGGTACCCGCAACTGTTCGCCGTTCCGGTGGCCGGAGGCACCCCGTCCCTGGTGCAGGACGCCTTCGGCGAGTCCGGGACCTACGCTCCCAATGGCCGTTCACTCGCCTTTGTCCGAGGCACCACGAGGTGGTATCGGCGCGGCTACATCGGGTCGGCCAATCGCGATCTCTGGCTTCGCACCGAAGACGGAGAATACCGGCAGTTGACCACCTTCGAAGGCGACGACGACCGTCCGTCGTGGATCAACGACGGCAAAATCCTGTTCCTCTCGTCTCGCGCCGGCCGCAAGAATCTCTTCACCCTGTCCACGGCATCGGGAGAGATCACCCAACTCACCTCCTTCGACGGCACCGCCGTCCGCTGGCCCAGGGTCTCGGGCAACGGCCGACTGGTCGCCTTCGAATTCGAGGACGCCATCTGGACAGTTCCTTCCGGCGGCGGTGAGCCGTCCCGTCTTCACATCGACGTCCCGCCGGACCTGGTTGTCAACCCGATTCAGCGTAGAACCGACACCAGCGGCGCAAGCGATCTCGCGGTCCACCCGGACGGAAAACTTGCCGCATTCATCGTCCACGGCGACGTCTTCGTTAGCGAGATCACCTCCAAGGAGGACCAGGAGATCGCCGCTCCCGCAACCGTTCGGGTCACCATGACTTCCCAACGCGAACAGGACCCCACGTGGTCACCGGACGGGAAGACGCTGCTGTTTGTGTCCGCCCGAGACGGCATTCGGTCCCTCTATACTGCCCGACCCGCGGACGCGGAAGTGCCCTGGATAGAGTCTTTTGACTTCGAAATCAACAAAATAGCCTCACCGCCAAGGGGCGCCACGGATCCGCGGTGGTCACCTGACGGTGGGCGTATCGCCTTTACGCGAGGCAAGGGTGACATCGTCGTGGTCGAAGCAGACGGTGGGAACCAAACCGCCATCCTGGAGCACTGGGACACTCCCGACTACCGCTGGTCTCCCGACGGTCGGTGGATCGCGTACTCGGTGGAAGACATGAACTCCAACGCCGAGGTGTGGATCGCACCGGCCGACGGCGGCACACCGTACAACGTGAGCCGTCACCCCGATTTCGACCGCTCGCCGCGGTGGTCTCCCGACGGCAAACGGCTGGTGTGGTTGACCGATCGGCACGGCGACACCACAGATGTGTGGGGCGTTTGGTTGACCCGGGCCGACAACGAGAAGACGCCGGCGGAGTGGCTCAAGTCGTTCAAGGCCGACGACGATGATGCATCCTCCGAGGGCGATGACAAGGACGACGAAGAATCAAAGAACGAGGAGGAAGAACCGTCCATAGAACTTCCGACGGTCGCGATCGAGTTCGATCGCCTCTGGGAGCGGGCCGCCGCCATCACCAGCCTGCTCGGTGACGAGGACATGCCCCTGGTGAGCCCCGACGGCAAGACCGTGGTGTTCACGGCGGAACGGGATGAGGAACGGGACCTCTACAAGGTACGGTGGGACGGAGAAGAGTTGAAACGGCTCACCACGGGTGACACGAGCCCCGACGACCTCCAGTTTGACGCCACAGGGAAGACCGTCTTCTTCCTCGACGGCAAAGGCACCATCGGGCGGGTGGGTCTCGACGGGGAATCGGGCGACCCGGTGCCCTTCACCGCCCGCTATGAAGTGGAGACCCGGGACGAACGCCGAGTCGTGATCGACGAGGCGTGGTCCGCCCTGAACACCTGGTTCTACGACCCCAATTTCCACGGCGTCGACTGGCCAGCGCAGCTGGACACCTACCGGCCGTGGGCGATCGAGGCCTCGTCCCAAGAAGACTTCGGTGCGATCGTCAATCTGATGCTGGGAGAGCTCAACGCCTCGCACATGGGCTACTATCCGGCCAACGACTCGGGTGGTGAAACCACCGGGTTCATCGGCGCCTTCTACGACCCGGCGGCTGGGGAGCCGGGGCTGCTGGTCCGGGAGGTTCTGCCCGACTCACCGGCGGCGCGTCATGACGTCAACCTTGTGGCCGGAGAGCGCATCCTCGCGGTCAACGGCCGCCAGGTCGAATCCACCACCAATATCTACGAGCTCTTTGTCGACACCGCGGGCCTGCGGGTTCCGGTGCGGGTGGCCGGGTCCGACGGTGTGCAGCGCACGGTGACCGTCATTCCGATTTTGTCGCGGGCACAGTCTCAGTTGCGCTACCAGGAGTGGGTGCGGCAAAGACGGCGTCTCACCGAACAGTACTCCAACGGACGGCTCGGCTACGTTCACATCGAGGGCATGGACATGCCATCCTTCGAGGAACTCGAGCGCAGCCTTTTTGCGGCGGCGGACGGCAAAGACGGCCTGGTGATCGACGTCAGATCCAACGGCGGCGGCTGGACCACCGACTTCCTCATGACCGTGCTGATGGTGCAACGACATGCCTACACCATCCCCCGCGATTCAGACCCAGACCAGCGCGCCTACCCCACCGCCGAAAGGCTTCCGACGTCGGCATGGACCCGGCCCGCCGTGACGCTCTGCAACGAGGACTCCTATTCCAACGCCGAGATCTTCTCGCACGCTTTTAAATCCCTGGGTCGGGGCAAGCTGGTGGGGATGCCCACCTTCGGCGCGGTCATTTCCACCGGAGGAACCACCCTGATCAACGGAGCCCACGTCAGGCTTCCCTTGCGCGGGTGGTACGTGGCGGATTCGGGTCTCAACATGGAGCTCAACGGCGCCATTCCGGACGTGGTGGTGGAGCAGCCCCCTTCCGAGGACCGCTCGGCGACCGAGGATACCCAACTCCGGCGCGCGGTGGACGTGCTCCTGGGCGAACTCGCCACCGACCCCAGACGTGACGCGTGGTAGGCCCCGGTTGAGACGATGTCGATGATGATGCGCGCGGCCATTTCCACCATCGGGCTCGCACTGTGTGTGGTGGGCGGTGGAACGGCCCACAGCCAGGACCCTGCCTTTGGAACCCGCATCGAGGTCCGCCGGGTGCTGATCGACGTCCGGGTGGTTCACTACAACGGTACGGCGGTTGTCGGGCTCGCTCCAGATGACTTCCGGGTCTTTATCGACGGCAGCCCGGTGGAGGTCGAGGCCGTGGACTGGATCTCCGGAGGACCGGCGCTCGGGACCGCTCCCACCGACACGGAAGACCCGACCCGCAAACCGGAAAGAAGTCCCTCAAACAGAAGACTGATCGTGATGCTGTTCCAAAAGGACTTCCAACTGGCTCGACTTCGGGGCCTCTACCGAATGTCCGACCCGGCCGTGGAACTCGCCAAGGACCTCGGCAGCGATGATCTGGTGGCGGTGGCCGTCTTCGGTTCACACCTCCAATTGCACTCCGACTTCACCAACCGACACGACATGCTGGAGGAAATCCTGACCGTCCCCGAGCTCTTTAGCGACAAACAGGTCCGCGGCCAGGTGCCGGGTTTCTCGGTGGCCGAGCATCTGGATTTCCAACGCGCGCGAACGGCGGACAATCTCAGCGAGGCTCTCGCGACGCTCGGCCATGCCCTCGCACCGATCGCAGGTCCGAAAACCGTCATTCTCTTCGGTTGGGGCATCGGCAGGTACCAGGGCAAGGCGGGTGCGGTCACCATGGACCGGGAGTACATCGAGGCCCTGCGCATTCTCGCCGAGGCCAGGGTCAACGTGTTCGCGCTTGACATCACCGATGCGGACTACCACACCCTTGAAGAAGGCCTGTTGAAGCTCACCGATGACACCGGCGGTCTCTACATCAAGACCCACCTCTTCCCCGAGGCGGCGACCCACAAACTCGGTAACATGCTCGCTGGGTCCTACCAGCTCACACTCGTCCCTCCGGCTGACCTGGACGAGGACTTCAAAGTTCGGGTACGGGTCTCAGAACCCGGGACCGAGATCTACGTCCGACGGTGGAATTTCCTTCCGGATGATCCCGCGGACTGATCGACGGACCTCGGTCCGTACCGCCTCCACCACCACGCGATTCCGGCTATACTGTGAACGCCTGAGTGATTTCGGGGAGAGCTATGGAACGTCCCACCATTCTTTTAGTCGATGACGACGCGGTCCTGGTCGACGCTCTCAAGGCTGTGCTCGAACAGCGCTACACCGTACTGACCGCCCACAATGGCGAAGAGGCAGTGGCGGTGGTGGCCGACCAGCTTCCGAACCTGATCATCCTCGACGTGATGATGACCTACCTGTCCGAGGGTTACGATTTGGCAGCCATGTTCAAGAAGAGCGATCGCACGGCGCACATCCCAATCGTCATCCTCACCGGAGTGGACAGGATGTTCGAGACCAGATCGCGACTGGAGAAGAATTGGGTCGAGGTGGAGGCGTTCATGACCAAACCGCCCGATTTCGCCAAGCTCCACGAGACCGTCGAGACGCTGCTGGCGGCGCGCGCCAACGACTGAGCCGCAGATCCGTCCGCTGCCGCGGCCGGCGGACCTCCATTGTCTGGAGAGATGAACTCAGGGAACGGCCCACTGTCCGTCGCGCACCCGGGCGATGGCCTCCTCCACATCGGGCCCACCCTCATAGACCTTTGGCACGGCGACGCCGAGCCGTTCAAACGCCGCCACGAGGACGCCCTGCACATCGTCGGACGCTCCGCCGGCGGTACCGATGCAGGTCGTATTAGGTTCCGCGTCCGGCGATAGCCCCTCGTACACCAGGCACCCATTCCAGGCGGGCATCGGTGGCACGGTCGCCAGCACCGCCATGACCATATCCCGCACCGAAACCTCCTGGAACACGCGCTCGGCAGAATCGCGATCGATCAAAAAGCTGAAGACGTGATTCGTTCTCATGGGGAGGTTGTAGCATATCTCCCGCCCGCCCGGAGCGGGGAGCAGGGAACACCACCCGCCCACCCAGGTAAGAAAGGCGCGTTTTACGGGCGTGCCACTTTTGACATTGTTCGGATCCTCATCGCCGAAGGACCTGAAACAGGGGTCCGAACAATGTCAAGGGTGGCAACCTCGGGAAGCGCTGTGGGGAGAGGGGCGCGTCGAAATCGGGTGATCGAACCGAACGAGCGGGCCGGTGCCAGGCACCGTCGAAACCGAATTGGAGCACGAGATCGGTACTTCTGCCGCAGTGCCTGGCACCGACATGGATGAAGGTCCTCAGGGCTCGGTCAACGCCTCCGCCGGATCGGTGGCTGTGGCCGCCAGCGTCGGCCATGCCGCGCCGAGGACGCAGGCCGAAATGCCCAGCACCAGTCCTCCGGCAAGCAGCCACGGCCCGAACTGGAAGAAGGAGTCGGGCTTGAATGGAAAGTCCGGAACCCAACGGCGTCCCATGATGTCGATCGCAGCAGCGGCACCCATGGCGATCGCCACACCAAACGCACCGGCGACGGCGCCTACCAAAGCGGCCTCGGTGAGGAACAGGCCGCGGACCTGCCGGCGACTGGCGCCGAGCACCCGCAGCACGGCGATTTCCCGCCTTCGACTCGACACCGTGATATAGGTGGCGTGAGCCACGCTGGCTGCGGCCACAACCAGCACGGCGCCACCCACAACGGTCAGGATCGCCACCAAGAGCCCCATCATGTGGGCGGCCCGACGGGCGCCCCGGTCGGTGACGACGAGGCCCATCTCCTCCGCGGCCGCCAGCACAGCCGGCGCATTTCGCGGTTCTTCGAGCCGCACGATGGCCGAATGATAGGCACCCGCCGCTCGTGCCGATCCAAAGGCCACGTTGACATCCCGCACGAAGTCCAGCGGCAGCGTCACGCCGAGGCTTATCGCTCGATCGGAGAAGCCCACGAGCCGCATCCTCTCTCGCTGTGGAGGCTTGCGCCCGGGTGACCGCAGCGTGGATGCGCCAAACGCCATTTCGAACGTGAATCCGATGGCCGCCTCCGGGTCGATCTGAGGCAGCCGGTAGGCCCGGCGGAAGGAACCGTTGTACAGCTCAACGAGATGGGGGGAGACCAGCACCGGCACATACCGCCGGCAACTGTGGATGCCACCGGCGCCTCCGCCCGCGCAGTAGGCCCCATCACCGCACTCTCGATCCGATCCACACGCCTTCCCCGTCTCCACACCCTCAAAATGGAAGGCGTCTCCCACCTCGTCGAACACCAACTCGGCCGCGATTCCGTCGGCGACGAGGTCGGTCTGCACTCCCGACCCAAGCAGCGAGCTCCCGCCGGAGGCCACAACGGGCACGGTGAGCTTCATTTTCGGGTAAACCCCGGCGACTCCCGGCAGAGCGCCAAGGCGTGCAATCACCTCATCGTCCAGCGTGTCGGAACCCAATCCAAACCTGAATCCCAGCAGATCCAGATTCGTCGCTTCCGCCGCCACCTCGAGACGGTCCAGCGGTAGGACATCGTCGAGGAGCGTGGACTTCAAGCCTAGGGCAAGACCCACCAGAAACACCAGCGCGGTCACGCCCATGGCAACACCGATACCGGCCGCCGCCAACCGGCGCCAGCTGCGGCGGAAGTCGAGCGCCACAAGGCGGGCCAATCGCCGGAGGATCATGTTTCAGCCCTCACCGGCCCACCCCAGTCGTCCAGCCTGCCGCGACGCAGTTCGAGCACGCGGTCGGCCGATCGGGAGATAGCTTCGTCGTGGGTCGCCACCACGACGGTGACCCCGTCGTCCTCGTAGATCCTCCGAAGCAGGGCAACGACCTCGGTGCCGGTGTGGGGATCGAGATTGCCGGTCGGTTCGTCGCATAACAGCAGTCTCGGCCCCAGCAGCAATGCCCTGGCGATGGCCACACGCTGACGCTCGCCCCCGGACAACGTCGACGGCCGGTCCTTGGCTCGCCATCCCATGCCTACTGCCGATAGCACCTGATCCACCCGATCGTACAGGAGGTCGCGGCTCATGGCATTCGCGGCGGGTTGGAACAGCGACGGCAGCGCGGCGTTCTCGGCCACCGTCAGGTGGTCGAGGAGATGATAGGCCTGAAATACAAAACCGATGGAGGATCCGCGAAGGACACTCAGGGCACGATCGTTGAGGCTCTGCAAATCGGTTGCGTCGATTTTGACCGTACCCTCGTAACCCGAATCCAGCCCACCGATGATATTGAGCAGGGTGGTCTTCCCCGACCCGGAGCGGCCCACCAGGGTCACGAACTCTCCCTCACCCACAGAGAGGTCCACCCCTCGCAGCACCTCTCCCCTACCCGGGAAACTGCGCGTCACGGATCGAGCCTGGATCACGCGAATAGTATAGGTGAATAGTAAATAGTGAATAGACCCACTCCCTGTCCCCTGCCCCCTGCTCCCTACTCCCTACTCCCTGCTCCCTGCTCCCTGCTCCCTGCTCCCTCGACTACGCTAGACTCCAACGTCATGCGCGTCATCGCCCTCGACTTCGACGGAGTGCTCTGCGACAGCGTCAGGGAGACCTTTGCGACCGCGGTCCACACCTACGGTGAGGTCATGCCGGACTCCCGCCTGGTTGATCGCATTCGCGTCCGCCTCGGCGCGTGGCCGTGGTCGGAACCCGCCATCGTCACCGACCCCGATTTCCTGCGTTTCGAATCACTGGTGCCCCTGGGCAACCGCGCCGAAGACTTCGGGGTGGCCCTTCTCGCCATGGACCTCCAGGTGGAGGTGGCGGACCAGGAGGCCTATGACGCCCTGTACGCCTCGTTGGAACCATCATGGCTCGGGTCGTTCCACGATGGATTCTATGACTCGCGGGCCGCGCTGCGTTCCGAGGCGCCCGAAGCCTGGCTCGGGCTCCACCACGACTACCCTCGCTTCACGCGTTTACTCCGCGAGATCGCCGGCGAGGTCGAGTTGGCCATCGCCACCGCCAAGGACTCGAGCTCGCTGGCCCTGTTGTTGGAACGCTTCGGTGTGGATGGCCTGTTTGCTCCGGAGCTTCGGTTGGACAAGGAGACCGGAGTCCAGAAGACCGAACACCTCACGGAGCTGGCCCGGCGACTTGGTGCAGATTTCGATGACATCACATTTGTGGACGACAAGGTCAACCATCTGAGGCGGGTGGCCCCGCTGGGGGTCCGACCGGTTCTCGCAGGCTGGGGCCACAACACCGATCGGGAGCACCGCACAGCGGAGACCCTCGGCTTCAAAATCGCCTCTTTCGACACCGCCAAGACGATATTGATGGGGAAGGAAGAGAATGAGTGAGATTCGGCTCCTCTCGTGGAACGTCAACGGTCTTCGGGCGTGCAGCCGTAAGGGCTTCCATCAGTGGTTGGCCGAGGACAGACCCGACGTCCTCGGCCTCCAGGAAGTCCGCGCCCTGCCCGAGCAGCTCGACGACGAGATTCGCTGCCCCGACGGCTACGAAGCCCACTTCCACCCCGCCGAACGCAAGGGATACTCCGGTGTCGCCCTGTACACACAGATCCAGCCCCGCTCTGTGGTTCTCGGAGGTCTCGACGAGCCTCGGTTCGACGATGAAGGGCGGCTCATCATCGCCGACTATGGCGACTTCCTGCTCTACAACGGGTATTTCCCCAACGGGGGCAACGACCTCGGTCGAGTGCCGTACAAGCTGGCATTTTCCGAAGCCGTCCTGCAACATGCCCAGGCCCAGCGGCGGGCGGGTCGCAGCGTAGTGGTGTGCGGCGACGTCAACACGGCCCACGAGGAGATCGACCTGGCCAACCCAAAGTCCAACCGCAAGAACACCGGCTTTCTACCCGAAGAGCGGACCTGGCTGAGCCGGCTCGTGGATCACGGATACGTGGACATCTTTCGCAAGCTCCACCCGGGCCAGACCGGGCACTACACCTGGTGGAGCAATCGCAAGGGCGTACGTGAACGCAACGTGGGTTGGCGTATCGACTACTTCTTCATCTCGGAGGATCTGGTGGATCGGGTCGTGGATGCACGCATCCACCCACACATCATGGGATCGGATCACTGCCCGGTCGAGCTCGTCCTGCGCCGGGGACCGTCAGCGGCCACCTGATGGAACAGCTGGCTGAATCGCTGGTCCGTCTCGACGGGCGCGGCTACAAGGCGTACAAGGGAATTCAGGGTGGGACCTTTCAACATCCCTCCTTCGAGCTGCGCGTCGATCACGTCCAGGGGGATCCCTACGCCGCTCCCTCCAGGATGCGGGCCCGGGTTCCGCTGGCGGTCGCGGATCTTCCAAGTTCGGCATTGACACCCGGTCCCCGCCAACGGGCGACCCGCGATTTTATTGTCAGGGCTTTTTCGGATGCGGCACGCTCCCATCAAGACCTGGCCATCGACGCCGGGCGCCAGACGGTGCTCGACCGCAGCGCCTGCGTGATCACCGATGATTGTGTGGAGCTCAGATTCACCATCGACCTGCCGGCGGCCGGCCGGCGGATCCTCGGTCGGAAGGCCCGGTCCCTGCTCTGCGACATCCTGCCGAGTGTCGTCCAACGAGCCACTCTGAGCCGCCTGTTGGACCTGGAATCCCTCCATCTCCATTGCGCGACGGTGGAGGATCAGACCGCCCTGAGGACGGCGCTCTCAGAACGTGGCCTGGTGGCCTTTGTGGGTAACGGATCGAGCCTCCCTCGACGGTCCGGAATAGATGACCGCCCTCTGACAGACGCGGTCCCCTTTGCCGCTCCAAACTCACTCGAGGTCAGTCTCGTAAGCCCGAACGCCGGGGAGGTGACGGGACTCGGGATCCCGGCCGGTGTCACCCTCATCGTGGGTGGCGGCTTTCACGGCAAGTCCACTCTCCTCAAGGCCATCGAGAACGGCGTCTGGGACCACATTCCGGGCGACGGACGGGAGTTGGTTGTGACCGATCCGTCGGCCGCCAAGATCCGGGCGGAGGACGGTCGATCGGTGGCCTCGGTGGACATCTCACCGTTCATCCACAACCTGCCACGCGGCACGTCCACCACGTCGTTCTCCACCGAACTGGCTTCGGGTTCCACCAGCCAGGCGGCGGCTCTGGTGGAGGCTCTGGAGTCGGGGTCGTCGGCACTGCTGCTGGACGAGGACACATCGGCGACAAACTTCATGATTCGTGACCGCCGGATGCAGGAGCTGGTGGCCAGGACCTCGGAGCCCATCACCCCGTTTGTCGACCGTATCGGTGAGCTCCGCGACCGGCTCGGCGTGTCCACAATCCTGGTCATGGGTGGTTCGGGCGACTATTTTGAACACGCGGATACCGTGCTCCAGATGGACGCCTATCGGCCGTTGGACGTGACCGAACGTGCCTCCGACGTCGCTCGACTGCACCCCACCGGCCGGACGGAGGAGCGAGAATGCGACCTTCGTCCCCCGCAACCACGAACTCTGGAACCGGCATCTCTCCGGCCCGAACGTAAACCGGGCCGGGTGAAGATCCAGGCTCGCGGATGCGACACGCTCATCTTTGGCCGAGACGATGTGGACCTCAGGGCCGTGGAGCAGATCGCTGATCCCTCACAGATTCGCGCCACCGGCTGGATACTGGCCCGCCTGGCATCGGCCGGTGGTAACTCCACCCACCCGATCCCGGCCATCGAGGCGCTGCTGGCCAAACTCGAGGACGGCCGATGGGAGGAGTTGAACGGTCGGCCGGATGGAGACCACGCGCTGCCCCGTCTCCACGAGGTCATGGCCGCGCTCAACCGGATTCGCGGGGTGCGGTTCACCCACTGACGTTTGCTGTTCCGGGTTGGTCCGAGCCCGAGCCCCAGCCCGTTACCGTTACCGTTAGCGATGACAGCGGCGGCGACGGCAATCAGGGACAGCGGACGCGATCAGAGGCCGCGACAGTGATCAGCCGGGTTGCCCCGGATTACCGCCGCTGTTCACCGATGCCGCCATCTGCTCCGGACGCCGGTTGCTGTCGCGGACGCTGGCGCCGGCATCCGGGCCCACGCGTTCGCTTCGATTCACTGATTTCGTCGCGCCCATCTCCCCGAAGCACTCCCCGAGGGAGCCCCCTTTAACATTGTTGGGACCTCAACAGGGTGGATTCCCCAGACCCTTGGATCCCAACAATGTTAAAGACGGCACGCCCGCCTATCGCGCCCTCTCAGCCAACCGGTGGTTGGAGGCCACAACCCACAACCTGAGCTCGGGTGGGCGGGGGAACTTTCGACTTTCGACTTTCGACTTTCGACTCAGGGTGCGGGTGGGGCCCGCGCCCGCCGCGATGCGGTAGGATGTATCGAACCCTGAGGATTTCAATCGATTCGGAGGCAAAAATGTCGGACCAACTCACCATCAAATCTCTGCGCAGCGCGATCCTGAAATCAGGCGCCCAACTCCCCGGAGACCGAGGAAATGGAGTTCGAGAAGACGGCTCGTCGGTTCGAGCGAGCGATCGCGGGGCTCGTGTCCGACATCCAGAAAGTCGTCGACCAGATTCCCGAACTCAAGGTGGCTTTGGAGGACGAGTACGAGGTCTTCACCTCACCCGCCTTTCCCAACCGGTCGCTCAAGATCCACGATCAACGGGTGAGGATCACCCGCGGTTCGAACATGCTGCTTTTTGACCCAACCGGGAACACCCTCATGTCGGCCCTCGGCCAGATCGAGATCGAAGCATCCCACCCGCTGCCCATGATGATCGACAGGACCCTGTACCTCATTCCCAAACGGGACGGCAGTGGGGCGATGTGGGGCTTCCGTTCGGTGAGCGATATGGCCGGGCCGCTGGCCCCATTCACCCCGCAGGTCTTGTTGGCCATGCTCCAAGCCGTCTTCGCCGAGGGCTAGGACCCTGCCGGAGCTTCCCGAGGTCGAGACGGTTCGGCGAGCGCTGGAACGCTTCGCCGTCGGGCGCGTCGTCACCAGCGTTGATGGCCGGTCAGTTCAGATGAGGCGGCCGCTCGACGTTCCCCGGCTGAGCCGCGACCTGGACAACCGCAGAATCACGGCCATCCGTCGCCGAGGCAAATACCTGCTGCTCGACACCGATCCAACCGGCAGCCTGCTGGTCCACCTCGGCATGTCGGGGCGGATGATGTTGTCCGAACCGGATGCCCCCCACGCTCCCCATACCCACCTGATACTGCAGCTGGATTCTGGAGCCGAAATCCGACTGGTCGATCCCAGGCGATTTGGTTTCGCCGATTGGCTCGAACCAGGAGCCGAAGCCGCTGACTCATCGCTGTCCAACCTCGGAATGGAGCCCCTCTCGCCGGAGACGATCAGCGTCCTTCCTCCCCTGCTCCACACCCGGAACTCGCCGATTAAATCGCTTCTGTTGGACCAGCGACTGGTGGCCGGGGTGGGCAACATCTACGCCGTGGAGTCGCTGTGGCGGGCCGGTATCCGGCCGTCCCGGCGTGGTGCCAGAATCGCCATGACCCGGCTCGATCGGCTGGTCCATGAAATCCAGGAGGTCCTGCGCGAAGCCATCGAACAGGGCGGGACCACGATCCGTGACTTCTCCGCCCCCGAGGGGAACTTCGGCTACTTCGCGGTCAGACTCCAGGCATACGGGCGTGCCGGGCAACCGTGCTCCCGCTGTGCCACCCAACTCCGCGAAGCTCGCATCGGCGGACGATCGACACCGTTCTGCACACAGTGTCAGAGGTAAGAGCCGCCACCCGTTCCACGTTGCACGTTACACGTTGAAGGTTCCACCGCCCACCCAGATCCAAGATGCAAGATGCAAGATCCCCCGCCCAGCCGGAGCGAGGTGGGCGCGATTTGCGGGCGTACCATTTCTGACACTTTCGGGACCATTGTGTGGGGGTATTCAGCGTCTGGGAGTCCCGAAAGTGTCAGGGGTGGCACCCTCGGGGAGGGCCTTGGGGAGATGGGCGCGCCTAAATCAGGGAATCGAACCGAACGCGTAGACCAGTGCCAGGCACCGTCGAAATCGAATCGCAGCACGAGATCGCAACATCTGCGGCGGTGCCTGGCTCCGACTGAGTAGAATTGGCATCGTGACGCGAATGGAAATTCTGACGGCATCGCTGTTACTCGTGGCATCAATGGCTGCTTCCAATGGACTTCCACCCGAGGTGGCGGAGCGGATTGATGCGGCCGAAATGCTCACGGACAGCCAGAACTTCGTCGGCAGCTTTGTTTTCACCCTCACGACAGTGATCCAGAAGCCGAACGGCAAAGCCAGGCACGACATGGAAATGGTGGTGGAGACCACCCGTCATGGTGACGGTTCAGTAAACCACCTTCTGATCCGTATGGTGAAAGACGGGAAAGACGTCACCGCAGCCAATCGCGGCAAGGTGGACAAACTCATGGTCGAGGAGACCGAATCAGAGGATAACGCCGACGAAGGGGACGAAGACTTCGTCGATCCCTTTGGAGAAACCGCGGACCGCTACCAATTCAGTTCTCTCCGTCGGGAGGGCGATAGCGTCCTCGTGGATTTCGAACCACAACCCAACCACCGGAAGGGCGACGGTATGGCCGCCGGAACCGTCGCCTGGCACTTCGAGACCTTGGACCCGCTGTGGATGGAAATTGAGGCGGTCGAGCCGCCGAAACCCACGACCGAGTTCGCAATGCGGATAGAATTCGAACGGCTCGGCCAACTGGTGCACGTCCAGCGACTTTTCACCACGGGCCTGGCAAAAATAGTTCTCATAAAACGAGAGTTCGAGATGGACATCCGGATTACGGACGTCCGCCCCGGTGGTGATCAGTCCTCAGA
This sequence comes from uncultured Holophagae bacterium, assembly GCA_963797055.1. Lineage (GTDB taxonomy): Bacteria > Acidobacteriota > Thermoanaerobaculia > Thermoanaerobaculales > Sulfomarinibacteraceae > FEB-10. The sequence continues at coordinate 389,319 of CAWCOD010000005.1, read as the reverse complement.
GTCCTCGATGGAAAAATTCATCGAGTAGTGGCCAGCCTTGCCGCGTCGAGCCTCGTTACGCATTCATGAACACCCTGATGATGTGGTCGCCGTCGATCGGCAATTCGCCGGACCAGGTATCGGGCTCGGCTACGGATTGAGCTTCTTGTTCTTCCAGTACTTTGTGCCGGCGATGTCGGCGTTGAGCATCAGACCCTTTTCGGTCAGCTGGTAGATGGCGAGGCCGTTGACGAAATCGGTCTTCGCCTCGGCGGCCGCTTTGCCGGCTGAAGCAGTGGCTCCAGCGTCCGCCTGCCAGCCCTTTTCAACAAAGTTGTTGAAGGTCGTTGAGTCCTCCATCAAAAAGACCACCTGGTATTTGTTGACCCCGAGACCCAGGCCGACGCCACCGGTTGCCATTTTCATATAAGTGCGCTTGCCGGTGCTCCTGTTCACCGCCACCCCGTTGCCACCGCCACCGGAGATCCCAAAGGCGAGCTTCAGGTTGTCGAAGACCGCCCACCCGTAGGAGTTTGCAGCAAGGGACTTGGCCTTTGGGTGTTCGGAAAACAGCTTCTGGAGTGCCTCGTCGGCGGTCTCATCGATCTTGGCCGCCTTGGCCTCTTGCTTCATGTTCTTCCACTCATGCTGTTCGGCGGTGGCCTCCGGCGCCGTGTCTCCCGCGACCACCTCTTCCTCTTCAACTACTACGACCTCGTCTTCGGTGACGACCACCGTCTCCTCATCGACGACGGCGACTTCCTCCGCCTCCTTCTTGCCGCAGCCCAGAATCGAAAACCACGAGTATTCCGACGCAGGCCACCACCGCTGCACGCGTCCAGGACCGTTTCATGTTCTCCTCCTTGAGTTTCACGGCGATCGCCTTCCAGGTTCCGCCTGATGGTTCATCGCGACAAATGTACACGTACTAGCAACATTGTCCGTTCGCGTCACCATATTGCCACCCATCCTCGCCGACCAAGCTGTGGCCACCGCCGGCTGAGCGATCAGTGCTCGATCTTTGGCGGTTCCAGCTTACCCTCGGCCACGTACTCCCTCGTCCAGCGCTTGACCCTGCCGGTGAGGAGCAGGATCGACAACAGATTGGGCAAGGTCATCAGCCCAAGCGCCACATCACCGAAGGCCCACACCACCTCCAGCGAGTTCACCGCGCCCAGGAACACGACGCCGCTGAACACGATCCGGTAGGGCACTACCCACCTCGGCCCGGCCAGGTAGAGGACCGACCGGTCGCCGTAATACGACCAACTGATGGCCGTGGACAGACCGAAGAGAAAGACTGCAAAGGTCACCAGCAGATGGCCGTAGCCGCCCGCGAGGCGTCCGAGCCCCTGTTGGAAGGCCCAGGCGGTGAGCGGCGACCCGTTCTGCATGGCGTTACCGCGCAGCACCAAACTGCCCTCGATGAACTCGCCGTCGTCGCGAACCGGTCGCGCCGTGTGGAGCTTTCCAACGCTGTCCTCCGGGAACTCCACCCAGCCGTGGTAGGGAGCGAGATCCCGTTGCAACACCGGGTCCGAAGTGATCATCAGAATTGGTTGATCGACCACCGAGTGGTTTCGTACCGGGACGAATCCCGACGGCACGCCGTCCTCCACTCGATAGCGGCCCCGGGCAAGCTCCTGGTCCGCCAAGACACCGTCCACGTGGACCTGCGAACCAGCGGTGATCGCCGAGATGTCGGCCTGCTCGTTCACCAACACCTGTTGTTCCTGCTTTTGCTCCCAGACCCCGGTGATCAAAATGACCAGTCCGGTCATGGTGCAGATGATGAGGGTGTCGATAAACGGCCCGATCATGGCCACCACGCCCTCGCGGATGGGCTCGTCGGTCTTGGCCGCGGCGTGGGCGATTGGTGCCGAGCCCTGGCCCGACTCGTTGGAAAACAAGCCGCGTTTGATGCCCCACGTGAGCATGAAAATGAAGGTCCCGCCGGCAAATCCACCGATCTGTGCCGCGGGCTCGAAGGCCGAACCGACGATCAGGGCCAATGTGCGCGGCACCTCGGCCGCATGCATGATGAGCACCACCGCCGCGGTGCTCACGTAGATGGCGGCCATGAACGGCACCAGCTTCGAGGTGACCCGGCCGATCCGGCGGATGCCCCCCAGGATGACCGCCGCCACCAGGGTCGACAACACCAGGCCCGTGACCCACGTCGGCACACCCAGATCCTGGCGAAGCTGGTCGGCGACGGTGAAGGACTGGACCGCGTTGCCGGAGCCGAAGGAAGAGATCACAGTGAAGACTGCGAACGCCACCGCTAGCGCCTTCCACTTGGAGCCCAGCCCTCGCTCGATGGAGTACATCGGCCCCCCGGCCGCGGCACCGCCCGGGAGAATGGTGCGGTACTTCATGGACAGGGTGCACTCGGTGAATTTGAGGGCCATGCCGAAGACCGCGGTCACCCACATCCAAAACAGCGCTCCCGGCCCACCGTAGTGGATGGCGGTGGCCACCCCCGCGATGTTGCCGATGCCCACGGTGGCCGACAGCGCAGTGGTCAGCGCCTGAAAATGGGAGAGGTCTCCGTCGTGCTCGGGATCGTCGTACTCTCCCCGGATGACCCGAATTCCATGCATGAAATAGCGGACCTGGATGAAGGCGAGGCGCAGGCTGGTGATCAGTCCGGTACCCACCAGAATGACCACCAGAAGGGGCAGCGCCTTGGGCCAGTCCCATACGAGGTCGCGCATGGCGAAGATCAGGTCAGCGAACATTGGGCCTCCTCAGAGTGCTTGCTACAGCGACGCAATGCGGTATGGTACCAGGGCTCTCGGGCCGTTATCGAGCCCGGGGGCACCAAACGCGGAGTCCACGGAGGAACCCCACCCATGCATCGAAAACTCACCCTGTGCACGGTCGTGACCCTCACGATCGGGCTCGCCGCCTGCGGTGGCGGCACCGACCGACCGGCAGATCAGAGCGAAGCCGCCGACATCACTCCCGTCCTGGAAGGAATGCCCGACGACGATGTCCACGCCAAGGCCATGGCCGCGGCCGGCGGCGGCGCCGATCACTCCATGGGCATCAACCGGGAGGTCAACCTGCCGGATGAGATTCGTTCACAGTGGGCTGGTGCCGTCATCCGTCTGGTGGATGTGACCACCGGTCTGACGAATACCATCGACGTCGATCTCGGATCGACGGTTGAGCTCGGAGACAGCGGGCTCACTCTCACCGCCGAGACCTTTGTCCCCGCCTTCGTCATGGACGACAACGGGATCACGAGCACCTCCGCCGAACCCACGAATCCCGCGATGAAAGTCGTGATCGCTGAAGAGGGCGCCGAACCCTACCGCGGCTGGTTGTTTGCCACCATGCCCGAGATCCATCCCTTCCCGCACACCCGCTACCAGGTGGTACTTGTCGAAGGCATACCTTCGAATTAGTGTGAGGGCTTGATCGACGGGACGAAGAATCAAAATTCGAGTGGTTGTTCTCAATTCTCGATTTTGAATTCGGTCCACTGCCGCCCGACGCCGATCGCACCTGGATTCAAAATTCGAGAATTGAGCAATCCAGAATCGTCGGCCGCTGCACCAATCGCGTCAGATGAGCTTCTTGAAGTTCTTCAGCAACTCGATCTTTCGCACCCGCTCGCTGAACCGCCGGGTCGAGGCCATGTCGTTGAGGGTCTCGTAGCGCGCGAACCCCTGGCGGAAGAGCATGGGCACCGATGCCTTGATGAACTTGGAGAAATCCTCGTCATAGGGATAGTGCCACGCGGAGGCTGTCCCGGCACCGTCGTCAGCAAACACGTACTTGATGTTGACCAATTCGTGCAGACCGAAGGGACCGTGGGCGCGGCCGATACCGCTGTCGCGGCGACCGCCCCAGCTCGCTGTCACCTCGCCGGCCGCGACGATTCCGTGCTCGTTGATACCAACCGCTCCTGCGTCCAGCTCACGTTGGAATCGCTCGGCCAGCTTTTTCGACATGGTCCACCCCGAGGCTGCCAGGCCGAACTGTGAGTCGTTCGCTCGCCGGATACCCTCATCCACATCCTTTACCTTGACGATGGGGATGACCGGGCCGAAGGTCTCCTCGTGCATCACCTTCATGTCGTCGGTGACGTCCACCAGAATCGTCGGCGGGTAGAAGTAACCAGGTCCGTCGGGCTGCTCCCCCCCGGTCAACGCTCGGGCACCGCGGGCCAGCGCCTCGTTGACCTGGGCAGCGACCTCCGCCCGCTGGCCGCTGTTGGCCAGCGGTCCGAGATCGGTGTCGGGCAGCGTCGGATCGCCCACCCGGAGCGTCCTGGTCAACGCCACCATCTTGGACACCAGGCGATCATAGAGGTCCTCGACCACGTAGACCCGTTCCACCGAGGCGCAGGACTGACCGGTGTTCATGAACCCGCCCCACACGAGACCGGAGGCCGTTCGTTCGAGAGGCGCATCGGCGGCCACCACGGCCGCATCCTTACCGCCCAGCTCGAGCTGAGCCGGCAGGATCCGTTCGGCACAGCGGCGGGCCACGTGGCGGCCCACCTCCACCGAGCCGGTAAAGAGCACTTTGGCCACGTCGGGGTGGTCGAGGAGTACGTCGGTGGCTCTCCCAGGCAGAGCCACCGCGTTGAAAACGCCCGGGGGCATTCCCGCACGCCGTGCCTGGTCGGCCAGCAGCAGGCCGGTCAACACCGTATCCGACGCCGGTTTCATGACAACCGTGTTGCCCGCCACCAACGCCGGCACAAGTTCCCACATGGGGATGGCCACCGGGTAGTTCCAGGGAGTGATGATGGTCAGCACGCCCAGGGGATCAAAACGGTAGCCGGCATCCCAGTGTGAGGCCAGCAGGAGTTCGGGGGCTACGGGCCGGAAAGCAAGCTCCTGATGGGCGGTCCGCTGCCAGTATTCGAGGGTCGAGCACGCCGGTACCACATCGACCAGGGTGGCCTCGGACAAGGGTTTGCCCATCTCGGCGGACATGAGCCTGGTGACCTCGTCGGCCTCCTCCACCATGATCTCGAGCCAACGACCGAGGATCGCCTCGCGCTCCTCAACCGGGGTGGCTGCCCAACCCGGAAAGGCCGACGTGGCTGCCTGCACCGCGAGCTCGGCGCCTTCAGCGTCGAGCGATGAGGCTGTACCCACTTCCTCCTCGGTTGCAGGGTTGATGGACACGATGGAGCCCGGGCCCCCGATTTCCATGCCGTCGATAATGCTCTTGGTGATGATTTTCATGGCGGTATTCTACCGGATCGACGCGGTGCGGCAATGGCATGGGTCAGGCAGTAGGCAGTAGGCAGTAGGCAGGGAGCAGTGCCTCCGCGCCCTCCCGCGTCCGTGCACGCGACTCGGGACTCGGGATTTGGGACTCGGATCAAGCTGTCACTGGTTCGCTTCGATTCACTGACTTCGACGCGCCCATCTCCCAACCGCGCTCCCCGAGGGAGCCCCCTCTGACGATATTTGGGACTCGTCGCAACAAGCAGACTGTTCGACCTCAACCCAAAATCGTCAGAGACGGCACGCCCGCCCATCGCGCACTCTCAACCACCGGGAGGGTGGGTGGAAACGTTGAACGTTCAACGTTGAACGTTCAACCTGGGACTCTGGACCGCGCGGCGGACGGGGGCAATTCAAAATTGAAAATTCAAAATTGAAAATTCAGGATTCCCGGTGAATCTGAATCGCCGCGGCCTGCGCCGTCGGCATGAGAATCATCTCCCGCACATTGGCGTGGGGCGGCCTGGTGGCGCAGAACAGCACCGCGTCGGCGACGTCCTCGGCACGGAGCGGCTCGAGGCCCTTATAGACGGCGTCGGCTCGCTCATTGTCGCCGCGGAATCGCACGTTGGAGAATTCGGTTTCCACCATTCCCGGATCCACTGAAGACACACGGACGCCGGTGCCCAGGGTGTCGATGCCCATGCCCCGATTCAACGCGGCCACCGCGTGTTTGGTGGCGCAGTAGACGTTGCCGTTGGGGTAGGTTTCGTGGCCCGCAATGGAGCCGATGTTGATGACGTGGCCGGAGTTTCGCGCCACCATCCCGGGCAGAACGGCACGGGTGATGTACAGCAGCCCCTTGAGGTTGGTGTCGATCATCTCCTCCCAATCCTCCACATCACCCTCCTGGACTGACGCCAGACCACGGGCCAGGCCCGCGTTATTGATCAGGACATCGATGTCCTGCCACGCTTCGGGCAAACCCGCCAACCAGGTCAACACACGTTGCCGGTCCCTGACGTCAACCGTTCCGACCTCCACCTCGGTGCCGAAACGCGACCGGAGATCTTCCGAAAGCGATTCAAGGCGATCTCGCCTGCGTGCCATGAGCAGCAGCCTGCAACCAGATTGGGCAAAATTAGCGGCGCAGGCCCTGCCGATGCCGCTCGAGGCCCCTGTGATCAAAACCGTCTTGTCGTTCAGGTCCATTTTCACCTCACCTCTCACCGTGGATTTTTGAATTTTGAATTCTCAATTTTGAATTCCCTCCCGCCCGCCCGGGACGGCCGTCAGTAGAAAGTATCATCCCGCGCCGCTGAAAATTGAGAACTGAGAACCAAGAACCGAGAATTCAGTCATGTGGTCGGGGCCCTCGCAGGCAGTGGGGTCCTCCCGGCTCCCCCAACAAATTAAAGCCACCCCGAAGGGTGGCTCGTGCTCGCGAGATAATGCGGTCCTACTCGGTGTCGTCGTCCTCGACTTCGACCCGGTGCTCAAGCTTGATCACCCTCATTTCGGGCTCGGTGACCTTCTCCATGACGCAGCCGGTGGCCGGGCAAATGTAGGTGTCCGACAGAGCGTCCTCCTCACCCACGAGCAGGACGGAACCGGTCTCCTCACAGCGATACCTCACCATGCCGTCGTGCATGCCGTGGGTCTTGATGATCATCGGGTGGTCCCCGTCGTCGCCGGCGAAATACACAGCGTGGGGATGCGCCATCACATCCACGTCGACGGTTTCGCAGTCGATCTCCCCGTCATCGCAGTCCGTGTGAATGGTCACGGTCTGGGTGACCATGTCACCCTCTCCTCCGTCCTTCATCACGATGACCTGGCGGCCCAGACCCTCGGCGTGCCCCTCCGGGAGCCCGTCCTCACCGACCCAAATCATTCTTTCGGAGCCGGGGAGCACATGACCGCCAATTTCTTCACCGTCGAGCAGGACCTCGAGATCGTTTCCGTTGCGGGTCACGGTCACGGTGTGGTCCCCAGCGTCGAACTCTCGAGTTTCACCATCGGCCAGGTCGTCGAGGCCAAGGGAATCCACGTCGCCGTTGACGTTGACCTTGACCATCTTCTTGACCTCGCCGTCGCTGTCGGCGAACGCCAACGCCGCTCCACCCACCAAGACGATTGCTGCAGCCACGATCCAGTACAACCAGGACAGCTGTTTCATTTTTCCCTCCGTCGTGTTCGGTTCCGGCCAAAAGTGGCCGTCCATCACAGGTCTACAGCAAGCATTGTGCCAGGTCACCCGTCCACCCGGGTTGTGGGTTGTAACCCCTACCCGCCCGGAGCGAGATAGGCGCGACAGGCGGGCGTGCCGTCTCTGACGATTTTGGGTTGAGGTCGAACAGGCCGCGGGCCGCGACGAGTCCCAATGATCGTCAGAGGGGGCTCCCTCGGGGAGCGCGATTGGGAGATGGGCGCGTCGAGGTCAGGTCATCGAAGCCAACGCGCTCACCCGGTGCCTGGCACCGTCGAAATCGAGTCGTATTGCGAGGTCGACACATCTGCGGCGGTGCCTGGCACCGACATGGAGATCGGAATGCGAGGGTGGCAACCTGCCGGCGGTAGCGGCCGGGCCAGGGAAAGCGACCGGCGTCCGGAGCAAATGGCAGCATCGGCGATGCGCGACCGCAATACGGGACAATCCCAGCCGATTACTGCCGCGGCCCCTGATCGTTGCCGCAGCCGCCGTTCGCGGACGCTGTCCCTGATTGCCTTCGCTGTGACTTCCATGGCTAACGGCAACGGTAACGGGCTGGGGCTCGGGCTCGGACCAACCCGGAACCCGGAATCTCCCCATATGGGGAATCCATCTGCCGAATTGGGGAACGTCAACCCTCGTCGTCGGTCTCGCCGATTCCGTACTTCTCAAGCCGGTAGAGGAAGGTTTTGTAGCCCATTCCCAGCAATCGGGCAGCCGCGGCACGATTGCCTCCTGCCCGGTCCAACGCTTGGCGCAGCAGCCCCGTCTCCACGGCGTCCCACTGGAGCCCGCTCCCCGGCAGACGAAACGGGCAACCCTGAGAGATCTCGGGCTCGCGAATCTCCGGGGGCAGGTCGGCTGGATCAGCCAGTCCGTCCTCTCCCAACAGAACCATGCGTTCCACAACGTTGGCCAGCTCCCTGACGTTGCCGGGCCAGCCGTACTCCATCAGACGCCGGAGGATGGCAGTGTCCAGGGTTCGCGCCTCCACATCGTGCTCCGCTGCGGCTTCCTCGACAAATCGGGAGACCAGCAGGGGGATATCCTCCCGGCGTTCGCGAAGCGGAGGCAGGGCCACGGGCACGACGTTGAGTCGGTAGTAGAGATCCTCCCGAAAGCCACCCGAAGCCGCCAGTTCAGGGAGGTCCTGATTGGAAGCCGCCACGACCCGGGCGTCCACCTCCACCTCCCCGCTGCCACCGAGCCGTGTGACCCGCTTCTCCTGAAGCACCCGCAGTAAGGTTGCCTGCAGCGGCATGGGCATGGAGGCGATCTCGTCCAGGAACAGGGTTCCGCCGTTAGCCTCCTCGAATCGTCCCGGCCGTCGCCGATGGGCTCCGGTGAAGGCTCCGCGCTCGTGGCCGAAGAGCTCGCTCTCGATGAGGGTCTCCGGGATCGCAGCGCAATTGACCGCGACAAAGGGCTGTCCAGCCCTTCGGCTCGCCCGATGCAGGGTGCGCGCAACCAGCTCCTTGCCGGTCCCGGACTCCCCCGTGATCAGCACCGTGGCGTCGGTGGCCGCCACCTTCTCGATGGTCCGGTAGAGCCGCTGCATCACCGGAGACCGGCCGATGATCTCACCGAATCGGTCCTCGTCTCTGGGCACCTCCCGCAACCTGCGGTTCTCCGTCTCCAGCCGCCTCGTCCGCAACACCCGGCGCACCGCCAGCAGCAGCGCCTCCCTTTCGAAAGGCTTGGACAGGTAGTCGTCGGCCCCCCTCTGTACAGCCTCCACGGCGTGAGCGATGGAACCGTAGGCGGTCATCACGATGAAGGCCGTGTCCAGTCCGCGCCTGGCGAACCTCCGCGAGCAGTTCCCCTCCATCCCTCCCCGGCATCCGCCAATCGCAGAGAATAAGGTCAGGAGGTTCGTCGGCCAGGCTCACCGACGCTTCATCGGCCGAACCTGCCGAGCCGACGGAAAAACCCTCACGCTCGAGGATCCCGACAATCAGCCGGCGTTGGTCCGCCTCGTCCTCAACCACCAAGATCCTGGAATCGGCCTCAGCCACGATCGTCCTCGCTGTCCTCTCCCACCAGCGGCAGCCGGATCTCGGCGATCGTACCGCCACCATCGCGATCCGCAAGTGTCAATGACCCACCGTGCATGCCCACCACCAACTGACGGGCCAAAAACAGGCCCATACCCGAGCCACCGATTCTGGTCGTCACGTGGGGAGCGTACAGTTTTTCACGGACCTCGGGGGGCAATCCCGGACCACGATCCCGGATCGACACGACGGCGTCGCCGCCGTCACGCCACAGACCAACCACGACGGACCCTTCGTCCCCCGAAGCCTCCGCAGCATTGTCCAGGATATTGGCCACCGCCGAACGAACGGCGGTGGGGACCACCAGAACGCCGAGCCTCTCTTCAGCAGATCGAGAGTGATCCGGGCCCCGGCCTGGATGGCCTCCAATGCGACCTCGTCAACGATCGCGCCGAGGTCGGCGACCTCCATAGCGGAGGCGTCCCCCGCTCCCAGGGCCAGAAACGACCGCAGCCAACGGTCGATACGTCGGATCTGGTGTCGGGCGGTGTGGACCAGCGGGTCTCCGTCTCCGTGGTCCCCTGCAAGTTCCTCAACAGCTAAACCCAATGTATTCAGTGGATTACGAACCGTATGAGCAAGCCCTCTGGAAAGATCGCCCAGCTGGGCGAGGTGTTCTCGGCTTCGCCACTCCTCACGTTCGGACTCCAAAGTTGCCAGCCGGCTGGACATCTTGTTGAACGACCGCTGCAGCTCCCCGACCTCTCCCACCGCGGTCTCGGAGACCTGCACCCCCAGTTCGCCGTCGGCCACGGCCTCGGCTCCCTCGGCCAGTTTGCGGAGCGGCTGTGTCAGCCGCGTCGCCATGACTCCCGACGCCACCAGACCGAGCAGGAGCAAGCCGCCACTGACCAGGAGTCCCTGCCTCATGGTGCCGCGCACGATGTCCTGGGTCGGGCTCACCGGGATGGGAATACGCCGTTCATCGTCGCCATCGCGCACCACGAGGAAACGTTCCGACGGCGAATTCAACTGCACGACTCGAAGCTCCACCGTGCGTTCATTATCCTGGGTCAGAGGGCACGGATCCCAGGTACTTCCACGTCGGCCTCGATCCGGGCATCGTCTTCGGACCCGGGTACCGCCCCCATCGGAGTGAAGGTCAACGATGACTCGGTGCTCGATGGTCTCTGTGCGCCCATTTTTGGTTTCGATGGAGGTAGTGAAGCCTTCGATCCTTCGTTCCGCGTTTGCAGGCGTCCCGTCCGGGATGGCCAACACATGTATCTCTTCGGTGTCGCAGTCCTCGAGGATGTGGCCCGGTGGACCGGCCGCCACGCCTACTTTCGCCGTCACTGGCCACCCAGACTGCGGTGGCACCATCCGGTGGGTGTTGGACCGATGGCGGCATCGGCGAAATCGATGCGATGACTGAGCAATCCCCTGCCAACCGTGGCCGCAACCGCACCCAGTTCTTCCTCGATGGCGCGAAGCTGTCTCACGTGGAGCCACCACTGCGCCGCCACGAGCGCGAGCACGAGCATCGCTGTGCCAAAGAAGAGACGTGTCTGTATTCGCATGAAACCCCCCAACGGGTTCGAACCGGTAGATTCTAAAGCAAAACAGATGCCAGGCCGTCCGCCCGGCCATGGGGCTGTGGCGCAATGGGGTCTACGGATCGCCGGCTGGGTGGGGGCTATTCGAATTCCGAATTTCGCATTTCGACCGGAGTGCCATCGGCGACACGAGGTCCGGAGCCGCCGGCCAGTGGTACGATGGCCTCCGATGACGATCGGTCGCCCCGCCGCCCGCCGCTGCAATGCACCCACCTCCCAGGATTCAGCTCCCGGAGATTTGGATGAGTCACCGAACCAATCCGTCGCCGACCGTGCCACCCGCCCCGTCGATCTGGGCGATAGGGGGGGGAAAGGGTGGCGTCGGCAAATCGGCGATCGCCGTCAATTTGGCGGTGGCGGTGGCCCAAGCGGGCCGCCGGGTCGCCGTGGTGGATGCCGACCTTGGAGGCGCGAACCTCCACACACTGCTCGGTATCCCAAGTCCGGCGAGGACACTTTCCGAGTTTGTCGCCCGACGTGTGGAACACCTCGACGAGATCATGATCGAGACCCAAACCGAAGACCTCTGGCTCATCAGCGGCGCCCGCGCTCTGGTGGAGATGGCAAACCTCAACTCCGCTCAGAAGGAACGACTTCTGCGTCACGTCCGCGGTCTTCCGGTGGATCATGTCATTCTCGACCTCGGGGCGGGGTCCTCGTTCAATGTCCTCGACTTTTTTCTGGCGGCCCGCCACGGCATGCTGGTGGTGATCCCGGAGGCGACCTCCATCGAGAACGCCTACCACTTTCTGAAGGCCGCGTTTTTTCGCAAGCTACGCCGGACCGAACCCAGAGACCGCGTCCGAGCCGCAGTCAGTCGCGCCATGGACGAACGCGGGAGTCGCTCCATCCGGTCTCCTCGTGACCTCATCCTCCGGGTGGCCGAGAAGGACCCGGAGATCGGCAAAGCGCTGGCCGTCGAGGCTGACCGGTTCGAACCCTTCCTGGTCGTCAATCGGGTGTCCCGGTCGGATCATCGCCAGCTTGGAAACGACATGAGTACGGCGTGCAGGGACTATTTTGGGCGGAACATCCGCTGCATCGGTCAACTCGAGGAGGATCAACTGCTCGCCCGATCGGTCCGGGAACGGCGCCCGGCGTCGGAGCACTATCACGACAGCTCCTTCGTCATGTCGATCCGCCTGATGGCTGACATTCTGGTGACGGCCGGCGAGGTGTCCCATGGCCGATGATCCACGAGCGACGGACTGGGAACTGCTCGACCTCGAGCCCGGCGCCAGCCGAGAACAGATCGACCGGGCCTACCGTCACAGGTGCGAGCTGTACTCGCCCGGTACTCTCGCGTCCTACTCGCTCTACGACGAGGATGAACGTCAGTGGTTGCTCGAACAGCTGGAGGACGCCTACCTCAGAGTCCTTCACTCCTCGAGCGTTCATTCGGACACTCAAGGCAAAATCGAACCGGCGGTCGAAGCACCCGCCGGCCCGCCGCCCGACATTGACAAAGAACCCGGCGGTCACCTCCGCCACCATCGTCTGGCACGGGGCCTGTCCACCCTCAACCTCGCCGAGGAGACAAAGATCCGGACCTCCCTCCTGGAAACCCTCGAGAACGAAGAGTTTCCTGATCTGCCGGCGGAGGTGTACGTGCGCGGCTTTGTCGTCCAATGCGCGAAGGCTGTTGGTGTCGAGAAACCAGAACGGCTTGCCACCGCCTACCTTGCCAAAATGAAAGCTTCCATCGGCAACGGGGAGTAGGCATCCGACCCTTTGGTCCGAATTCTCAATCTTGAATTCTCAATTCTGAATTTTGACTCGTCCGCTCAGAGCGCCGGTGGCTGCGGCGCCACCTTCCCTCCTTTCCTCCTTCTCACCTCACGAAAAAGGGCGCCCCGAAGGGCGCCCTGGATTCTGTATTCAGCAGGGGATTACTTGATGCCCGCCGCCTCTTCCAGCATATCCGTCGTGACCGACTTCGGCCGCTCGATGGGGTAGCCGAGGGCACGGTCCCAGGTGATGTTGGTGAGCACGCCGATGGCGCGGCCGATACCGAAGAGGACGGTGTAGAAATCCCACTCGGTAAGGCCGTAATACCACTGGATGACACCGGACTGCGCGTCCACATTGGGCCACGGGTTCTTGGCCTTACCCTGCTCCTCGAGCACGCCGGGAGCCACCTGGTAGATCATGGAGATGACCTTGAACAGGGGGTAGTCCGGGAGGTTCTTCAAACAGAACTCACGCTGCGAGGTGTAGCGCGGGTCGGTCTTGCGGAGCACCGCGTGGCCGTAGCCCGGGATCACCTGACCGCTGTTGAGGGTCGCCCACAGGGCCTCCTTGATGACCTCTTCGGTGGGCTCCTTGCCCTCGAGACCGTCCATGAACTTCATGGTCCAGCTCAGCACCTCCTGGTTGGCGAGGCCGTGGAGCGGACCCGCGAGACCGTTGATCCCGGCGGACAGTGAGTAGTACGCATCCGACAGGGCGGATGCCACGAGGTGGGTGGTGTGGGCCGAGACATTGCCCGATTCGTGATCCGAGTGGAGGATGAAGTACATCCGCGCCACGTCGTCGTAAGGGGCTTCGATGCCCATCTGGTGGGCAAAGTTGCCGCCCATGTCGAGCTCGGGGTTGTCCGCGATCTGATCGTCGTCCTTGTATTTCAGGCGATAGATGAAAGCGGCCAGCGACGGCAGTTTGGGCAGCAGGTTGAGCACGTCTTCGAGCGTGGGCTCCCAGTAGTCGAACTTGCTCATACCTTCGTTGTACTTCTCGACGAACACAGACTCACGCTGCATGGCGAGAATACCTGCGGAGAACATCGTCATCGGATGGGTGTCCTTGGGCATGGCGCGCATGATGCCCTTGACGTAGTCCGGCAGGTTGCGACGCTTCTTGAATTCCTCCACGACCTCCAGCGTCTCCTCCATGGTGGGGATTTCGCTGGTCATCATGTAGTAGAAGAAGCTCTCGACGTAGGGGTACTCTTTGCCAGGTACCTTGGGCAGAGCCTCGAAGGTCTCCGGAATCGTCCGGCCGCGGAAACGGATGCCCTCGAACGGGTCCAGATAGGACACGTCGGTGACCAGGCACCGAACACCGCGTGCGCCACCAATCGCCTGCGCGATCGTGACCTTGCTGATTTCGGTGTCGCCGTAATCCTTGAGCAGTCGGACCGTGCGCGGCCGATGCTCCTCGATTTTTTGACGCAGGACTTCTTTCATCTTCATTGACAATCTCCTTTTCTCGAGACAACGCGACGCGCAAGGAACCTGCCATACGTCCGCACTGTCAGGTCTTTGATGTGTGTGGTCGGGGGCGGGGGGATCTTCACGGCGAAGAGTATAGAGCTTGTGAAGAAAAGTGACAAGCTCTTTCTGGGTTGAATTGAACAGTTATTTCGTAGGAGATTCGGGACTCCGGAATCAACCTCTGAGTCATCAAACGACCACCTCCATTCGGTCTGAAGTTGACAGCACCTCCAAACCCGCCACAATGCCTGCAGTGCAACGGGTAGGTGGGAACGACTGGCGCACCGCACTGCTGCTCGCAGCGGCGGATGCCGTGATCTTGTTGGCTGCCGGTCTGGCCGCCATCTGGATTCGTTTTGGTCCCAGCCTCTTCCAGGACGAGCTCGGTGAAATCCTCCGACACCCGTGGTTCCTGGTCTATTTTCTGCTCGCTCAACTCGGTCTGGCGACGACATTCGACCTCTATCGCCAGGCGAGCTGGCGCACCAAGGACTATCTCCTGGTGCGGATGGCCGCCCTCGCCGTTTCCATGGCCACGGCCATGGCCCTCGGGGTCTACATGTCGCCCGGCTGGCGATTCGGGCGCGGCCTGCTGGCCCTGACTCTCGTCCTCGCCCTGCCGCTCGAAGCCGCCATTCGATTCCTTTGGCTCGCCGTGGCGGCCCGACCGCAGCCCCGGCGGGCTCTGGTGATCGGCTCAGGCCCCATCGTTGGAGCTCTGGAGGAGGAATTAAAGCGACGTCCCAACGCGCCGTTCGTGATCGCACAACACCTCCCCACGCCGTCTGAAACATCAACCCCAGAGAACATTGCCGAGGCCCTGGGCGATGCGGATCTGGTGGTCGTCGCGACCCTCGCCCACGACCCCACCGTTGATCGGCTGGCGGCCCTCAACTTCCGCGGCACTCCGGTGATGGATGCCGCCGGAGCCTATGCTGCTCTCACCGGTCGGATTCCGGTGCGTCAGGTGGACTCCCGATGGTTCATCGCCACCGGTGATTTTTCATCCATCGCCACCTCGCCCTTTCATCACCTCCAGCGTTTCTTCGACCTGAGCATTTCCACGGTTCTGCTGCTGCTGACCTCTCCGGTTCTGCTCGTCGCCGCCCTGGCGATATTCCTCACCGATGGCAACCCGATATTCTATCGCCAGGTCCGCCTTGGCCGATTCGCCAAGCCGTTCACGCTTTTTAAGCTGCGCACCATGGCCCGCGACGCGGATGCCACCGGCCCCACATTCGCCAAACCCAACGACAGCCGGATCATCCCGGTGGGCCGCTTTCTGCGACGATGGCGGATCGACGAACTCCCCCAACTCATCAACGTACTCCGCGGCGACATGAGCCTCGTCGGGCCGCGCCCCGAACGTGCTGATGTGGCCGAGAAGCTCGAACGTGAAATCCCCTTCTACGCCTTCAGGTATTCGGTCCGTCCGGGTCTCACAGGTTGGGCGCAGGTCCACCTGCCCTACTGCGAACTTCCCGAGGAACACGTGGAAAAGCTCGAGTTCGATCTCTACATGCTGCGTCACTATGGCCCGGCGATGTACGGCATCGTGCTGACCCGAACGCTCGGCGCGCTCGTCTTTCGACCGGGACAATAACCCCCACCCGCCCACCCGGATTCAAGATTCAAGATCCAAGATCCAAGATTCAAGATCCCCCGCCCGCCCGGGGACAAGGAGCAAGGAACAAGGAGCAGTCCCTGCTCCCTGCAGCCTGCCACTTTGGCGGATGGGGGCTGTCACCTGTCGACTGTCAACTGTCAACTCTCGACTCTCTCTCGACTGACTCGCCGGCAATTCCAGGAGCGCAGGACACCGGCGCGAGGGCGATCGCGCTGAGTTATTCTTGTTCAGGCCCAGGGAGGTGGCCCGACCCGAGATCATGCTGAGATCGATCCTCGCCTACCTCGTGCTCACCCAGGTCAAGTGGTTGAGCCGCTTCTTCTGGCGCTTCCGTGGCGAGTGGATCGGCATCCCGCCCGATGGCCGTTGGGAAAAGGTCAGGCTGCTCGTGATCCTGAATCACACCAGCCTGTATGAGCCGCTTCTGGCCGGCTATGCCCCCGACGCACTGCTCTGGCGGTTTGCCCGGCACGGCGTGCTGCCCGTGGCGGAAAAGACCATGCGTCGGAAGATCGGCCTTTTTTTCAGCTTTCTGGCGCGCCACGTGGTGGTCGTTACCCGTCAGCGTGACCACACCTGGGACAAGGTCCTCAACAAGATCGACCACGAGGCCCTGATCATGCTTCTCCCGGAGGGTCGGATGATGCGTAAGGACGGCCTGGACTCCGAAGGTCGGCCCATGACCATTCGCGGGGGGGTCGCCGATGTCCTGGATGCAGTGGACGAGGGCCAGATGATCGTCGTCTACTCCGGAGGTCTCCACCACGTCCAAGCCCCGGGTGAGCTGGTACCGCGTCCGGCTCGACAGGTACGCGCGCGCATCGAGTTGGTGGACATTCCGCTATACAAGGCCGAACTCGGGGGGACCGACGACATGAAGGCTTTTCGGACGGCCGTCATCGAGGACCTCACGACACGCCGTGACGAACTCTGTCCGGTCAAGGAAAACGGTGGTATTCGGGGAGGCGAGGTGCCTCGCTACCGCTTCCCCGCCAGCGCCAAGCGGCGGGCGTAGGCCTCCACCCATCCACCCGATGGCGATTGTCAAGTGGCAGATCGTCCACGCCCCCAGACTTCATCCCTTTCGAACCGGCGCGCACTGAAGTCGGGTGGTCTAATCGGGTAGATCCTTGATGACTTGGAACCAGTCCTGTTCCACGATCCCCCACGGTTCCATCGACTTCAGTTCTATCTGCCAGTACGAAAACCCTATGCACACGACCGCGAGGAACACCAGCCACCCCCAGAGCAGCCTCGGATCGCGGGCCGAACGATACAGAAGAAGGATCAGGAGCGGAATCGTGGCCGTGTAGTACCGCTCAAAGACGTACGGAGTCATCATCACAAGAAGCATAAAGGCCGTCATCATTCCCACCAGCGTGGACTTCGCACGGCTCCAAGGTCGACTACTGATTTCGGCCAAGATGATCCATACACCTAACAGCCAGAGCCCAAACCAACCAACAGCCGCAATGGGTCGCCCTGCCTTTTCCGCCACGATATCGAATCCGTGCGGGATGATCCCGCCCCCAGCCCCGACCTCGGCAGCTGTCTCGAGGTGCACGATCGGGAAACCGATGAAGACGGGGAGCAGGATCGCAATCGTCAAAAATGCCATGCGACGATTTTTCCAAAGTTCCAGCGTCCGGGAATCGAACAGGGCCGGTAGAAAGTAAAACCCAACAAAGACGGGTAAGAAGTTGAGGTGTTGCAGCACGAGAACAACGAAGTGCCCCTGTTGGAGTTGGGGGGGCGTCAGTCCGTGCCAATACAACGCGAGCGGTGCGAAGGCGACCAGCGGGATGGTCAGCAGCACCCAACGCTTGTACCGGCGACGTATCGTCCCGACCAGATCGGACCAATCTGTGTTTCCAAGCTCGCAGAGCAACATCCCGACCGGCAGAAAGAGATAGTACTGGCGGGAATAAACCGCCAGAGTAGCCAGAACCCCACCTCTGAAGAGGTCGCTTTCTCGTGATGGCTCCAACAGATAGTAGTGCAGTGCCCAGACCCCGAACAGCAAACCGAAACTGACGGTATAGACCGTGAAACCGTGAAAGAAGACATAGGGCGTGAGCAGCAGAAAACCTGCACACACCAGCGGGTAAGGTAGACCCTGCCGCTTCGCGAGCCGGTAGAACAACACGGCCGCCGCGTAGGTAACCAGCGCGTTCAACAGGCGGAGTTTCCACACTTCGAAGCCGAAGACACGACCAAAACCGGCCCACAGTACATAGGGCAGTGGCGTCGAGGCGGATGGATAGTCGGCAACGGCCTCCAGCAGGTTCTCGGTCGCGAAGATGTCGATGGCCCTGAGGTGATATCGACCCTCGTCACCGATAAGACGAAAATCGAGGTTGGTGAGAAGGACCATGCAGACCAAAGGCAGCGCCAACAGAAGGTATGGCCACGCTCCTCGTGGTCCCCTCGAAACCTCCCCTGGCGGTTTTGCGGTCGACTCGAACATCGTCATCATACGACCCAAAGGACTCCCAAATACGAGCACAACGACGCGGTACGCATCGACCTCCAGAACCGTCCGAATTCACGAGCTCAAATGTCTCATTCGTACACACGCCATCGTATCATGTGGCAACATATGGACTCATGTCATTCTGAGCGCGGCTCAAGGCCGAGTCGAAGACCCTCCGCGGGTCTTTGGAGAGACGTATCAGCGTGGTCACCCCGCTCCCTGATTCATGGGATTTTTCCACGTGTCACCCTCTGGATTCCTCGCTCGAAATGACACCGTGCCGGGCCGTGGGTGGCGATTCGAAAACTCCATGCAACCGAGCCAGCAAGACGGTGGCCAGGGTTTTCGAATCGCGAATCTCCCCTGTTTCGATGCGCCTGAAAAGTTCGTCCGCCGCAACAACCTCCACTTCGATGATCTCATCCGGATCGGGCTCGGCGTCACCGGTGAGCTCGAGGCCGGTGGCGAGAACCGCCTGGAGGCTCTCGTCGGTGTATCCGGGTGCGGCATAGAATCGCCCAAGCGGGGTAACCGACCTCGCGGCGTAGCCGGTCTCTTCGGTCAGCTCTCTGGCCGCGCAGGCCATGGGATCCTCACCCGGTTCCAACGTCCCGGCCGGCAGCTCAAGCAGCGTCTCCCCCACCGGATATCGAAACTGGCGGACCAGGACCACCCGCCCGTCGTCGAGGATCGGCAACACCACGGCCGCCCCCCGGTGTCGGACCACCTCGCGAACGCTCTCGCCACCGTCCGGCATACGGATCCGATCCACCTCGAGCCGCACCACGCGTCCGGCGAAGACCTCCTCACCATCGATCCGTGTTTCCCCCATCGCCTCACTCATGATCCCTCCCCATGACGGAGCCCATCCTATCCCGGCTGAATCGTCTGGCGGGGCTGTGGCCGTGTCCACGGGAGGACGCGGATGGTCGGGTCGTCAACCGTGGGCGGCCACTCCTCAAAGTCCGAGGGCACTCAGATCGAGACCCCCATCCGCCACCGGCGGACACCAGTAGAAACTGCCGGTCAGAGGCCGGGTGATGGTGAACAGCGCGTCGGTGACGCCGTCCTCGGCGCCGACCATCCGATTCAAAATAGCTTCGAAAGCGTCAAGACTTCGGCCGAATGCTACGAAGACGAGACCCTCCCCGCCAGCATCCGCCCACGGCATGGATCGGCGCAGGACAAAGGCCTCGGGATCGAAGCTCTCCTGGGCCGTCCGTTTGACGTGGGCGGACTTCGGGGCATCGTCCAGCTCCTGGTTGTCCGACAGACGCCGCCCGATGGTGTGGTCGCGGGTATCCTGCGACATGGCCTCGAAATGGTCGAGATCGTGCAGCCACGTCTGGACGGCCACAAAACTCCCGCCGTCCAGACCCGGGCCCGCCCCGCGCACAATGGCCGCCGCCAAAGCATCTTCCCCTTCGGGATTTTCGGTGCCGTCCTCGTAACCCGTCAGATCGCGACTATCCCTGTAGACAAATGTGTCGACTGCGTCATCCAACAGGAAAGCGGACGACACAACCTCTTTCACTTTCCGCGACCGATGCACCAACTCTCCGCGATCTTCGCCCCGCAACCAGCACCAGAGGGCGCCGGGGGTCGAGGGCACGTCAATACCCGGGCCGCTTCGCGAGGGAAATGTACGCAGGCCAATGACGTCGGTTCCGAGAACCGCGGGAACCGACGATCCAATCCCCACCACCGTAGCCAGGCCGTCGGTCATGAATCCGAGCTCCGCGAGGACCTCCGAGGGGTCAACCTCGGGCAACAGAGAGAAAAACAAGTGTCGCGCCATCTTCGGCACCGGGGCTGTGATTCCAGGTTGGACCGGATCCATGGGAACTCCTTTTCAGTGTGGTCCACCGCACTGCGCATTCATACACCAAGTCGACCTCAGCCACAATCTCCGTCTCGTTCATCTCGAGGCCTGATCCCAGTTGACGGGAGAGCGGGCGTGCGCAAGGACATGACGTTCGGCCCCTCGCGGCCGTCCAGGACAGCCGGGAATGCGGTATTCGGGCTGTCCGTTGCCAAAAAGGAGTGCGCTTTCACCATGCCCGCTCGAGGAGGTCTCATGTCCGTTCGACCGATCAAGCGAATCAGTGCACCAAATCCCGTTATCGAAGGGGCTGGAGTCCACCTGCGACGGGCGTTCGGATTCGGGAATACCACCGATTTCGATCCCTTCCTCCTGTTCGACGATTTTCGCAACGACCTGCCGGAGGACTACGTCGCCGGCTTTCCGTGGCACCCCCACCGCGGTATCGAGACCATCACCTACGTCCTCGCAGGCACCGTGGATCACGGCGACAGTCTGGGGAATTCCGGCAGCCTCACAGCGGGCGACGTTCAGTGGATGACCGCGGGCTCTGGGATCATCCATCAAGAGATGCCGCGCGGGGACTCGCAGGGCCGAATGCACGGCTTCCAACTGTGGGCCAATCTCCCATCCTCCCTGAAAATGACCTCTCCCCGTTATCAGGATGTGAAGTCGGCGGACATCCCAGAGGTCACCGACGATGACGAGACCAAGGTTCGCATCATCTGCGGCGATTTTTGGGGTGCCACGGGTCCGGTGGACGGGATCGCGGCCGACCCCCAGTACCTCGACGTCTGGGTTCCACCGCTGACCAGGAAGAACCTTCCTGTCGCGACCACTCGCAACGCCTTCGCGTACGTGTTTGCCGGATCCGGCACCTTCTGCAATGCATCCGAACCACAGCCGATGAAGACCGGCAGCATCGGACCGACACCCAACGGGGCCTCCGATGCCGTCACAAACCGCTCCCTGGTTGTCTTCGATAACGGCAACGAGATCGTCGTCGATGCGGGCGAGCTGGGGATCCGCTTCCTGCTGGTCTCTGGAGCTCCCCTCAAGGAACCCATCGCCTGGCAAGGACCCATCGTCATGAATACCCAAGCTGAACTGCAACAGGCGTTTGCCGAATACCGAGACGGCACCTTCCTGAAACACGACTGACAGGTAGTCATTCGGTTCGACACAGGTGCTGGGGAGCCGGACCACCGGGAATAGACGGCTCAGCGGAAGTCGTTCTCGCAAACAGCGAAAGACATGGAATCAAAGGTTGGTGCCAATGACGGAATCGGGTTGTGCGGTTGTTGTCGGAGCCGGGACCGGAACCGGCACCGAGGTGGCGAGGATGCTGGCGAGCGAGGGCTACCCTGTCGTCTTGGTCAGGAGGAACGCCGATGCCCTTGCCCCACTCGTGGCCGAGATCGAGAGCGCCGGCGGGGCCGCGTTGGCCGTTGGTGCGGACGCGTCGAACGAGAAGCAGGTGGTCAATCTGTTCGGTCTGGCCGAGGATCGTTTCGGGCCGCCGCGTTTCACCCTGTTCAATGCGGCGGGATTTGTCATGGGATCGATCCTCGAACTCGACGCTCGAGCGTTCGAGGAGATGTGGCAAGCGTCCTCCTATGGCGGTTTTCTGGTGGGGCGCGAAGCCGCCCGCCGCATGATTCCCCAGAAGGAGGGAACCATCGTATTCACTGGCGCCACGGCAGCGGTGAAGGCCAATGCCAACTTCGCGGCATTTGCCGCCGGTAAACACGGGCTGCGGGCGGTGGCCCAGAGCATGGCCAAGGAGCTCGGACCCGGCGGCATCCATGTGGCCCACCTCGTCATCGACGGCATCATCGACGTGCCACGAGTGCACGAGAACATGCCCGACATGGCGGCGGCAAAGGGCGAAGATGGACTCATCGATCCCAAGAGCATTGCGGCCACTATGCTGTGGCTTCACCGCCAACCCAGGAATGCATGGACCTTCGAACTGGATCTCCGACCTTTCAAAGAGACCTGGTAGGAGAAATCGATCAACACGTACAAGGGGTGACCTATGAGCCGAAAAACGTACGAGGGCAAAGAAATCGAGATCACTTTTGACGACGCACTGTGCATCCATGCACGGGAATGCGTGACGAGCCTGCCAAAAGTCTTTGTGGCCAACGCGCCCGGAGACTGGATCCAGCCCAATGAGGCGTCGCCAGAGGACATCGCGGCCCTCGCCCACAACTGCCCCTCGGGTGCCATCCAGTACCGTCCAAAGGACGCCAAACTCGCGGAGAAGCCGCCTCACGTCAATCGGGTCAAGATCAGGGAGGACGGGCCGCTCGCCTTCCACGCCGACCTCCGGCTTGACGGGGAGCCCGCCGGTTACCGCTTGACCCTGTGCCGTTGTGGTGCATCGAAGAACAAGCCCTACTGCGACGGCACCCACACCGCCACCGGATTTGCCGCCACAGGTGAGCCGGCGAGCGCCGCGGAACTCGCGACCCTAGAAAAGCGCGACGGACTGTTGGAAATCAAGGCGGCGCCCAACGGACCTCTCCTGGTGTCAGGCCCGCTCGAGATCATGGCAGGCACCGGTCGAGCCGTAGACCGCACCAAGAACACCGCGCTGTGTCGCTGCGGTGCCTCGGACAACAAGCCGTACTGCGACGGGTCGCACACGAAGATCGGGTTCGAGGCGGAGTAGGAAGCTTGCGGGGCTCGGGAATCGGGGCTCGGGAATCGGATGGAGCGGGCACCAGAACGCTCCATTCTTCCGATTCTCGAAGCCTGATTTCCAATTCTCGGGTCCCTTTGACAATAGGACGCTACGCGGTGCTGAACCTCTCCACCAGTGCTTCGCGCACCCTCGCGAGCCCGGCCCTGAGCGCCGCTTCCTCGGCACCGATGCCGATCCGGAAGAACCCGTCCATTCCGTAGGTGTCGCCGGCGAGGATAAAGACACTCTGCTCGGTCCTCAGCCAGTCCGCAAGCTCGGTGGAGTTGATCGGGTAGTCGTACCGCATGAAGGCCATCCCGCCCGCCTTGGGTGGGGTGAATTGGAGGTGGGGGTTCATGCTCTCGACCCAGTCGATCGTGTGCCCGAGATTCTGCCGCAACATGGCCCGGTTGCGTTCGAGGATCCTCGGCCGGAGTTCGGGCGACAGGGCCATCTCGCCGATGGTATGACTGAGGATCCCCGCGGTGATGGAGGTGTAGTCGTGGTAGGCCCACGAGGTGGCGATGGTCTCGACCGGTCCCGCCAGCCAACCCAACCGGAGTCCCGGCAGGGCGTAGGCCTTTGAAAGCCCCCCGTTGACCATCACCCGTTCACCGAGACCGATGAAGCTCGGGGTTTCCACCCCGTCGAGCTCGGCGCCGCGGTAGACCTCATCGGCGTGGACCCACGCACCCACCCTCTCTGCGATGACCACGATTTCGCGCATCTCCTCCTTTGTGAGGGTGTAGCCGGTGGGGTTCGAGGGGTTGCAGACGGTGATCATCCGAGTTCTGTGGTTGACCGCCCGGCGCAGCTCATCGAGATCCGGTGACCAACCGTTGTCCTCACGCAGGTGGAAGGCCACCGGCACCACCCCCATCTCCTCGGCGATGCCCCAGATCTGCATGTAGTTGGGTACCATCATCACAACCTCGTCACCGGGCTCGAGCAAGGTGTGGCACGCAACGAAGTTCGCCTCCGAGGAACCGTTGGTCACCAAAATATTGTCGGCCCCGAGCCCCGGGTAGAGCGCAGCGATCCGCTCGCGGACCGCGGGCGAACCGTTGGTCTGGCCATAGCCGAGGACCGTGTTCTGCAGCCGTTCGAGCTGTTCTGGGGTGAGTAGTTCGGTCAGGGTGAAGGGATGGAATCCACTTTCGGTGAGATTGAATTCGACGGTGTTTTCATAGATGGACTGCACCCGTTCCAGCTCGAAAATCGGAAACTTCATGGTCATCCCCCGCCGTTGATTTCACTCACGACCGCCTTGGCGATCTGGATGTCCTGGACCGCGACCCCGGTGAGATCGCAGACCGTGTTCTGGGATTCGCTGGCACGTCCCCCTGTGGATCGGGAGATCACCTCACCGAGTTCGCATACTCTATCGCGGTCGAGGGCGCCTGCCGCAACCGCACGATAGACTTCGCCGCGGCTTTCGCTCTGGTTGAGGCTGTCCACCACCACCAAATCAGCGGCTCCGAGAATGGCCGGATCGAGCTCGATCTTCTCCGCTGTGTCCGAGCCAATGGCGGTGATATGGCTGCCCGGTACGATGTCGGCGGCCGTCAGCAACGGTGATGTTGACGGGGTTGCCGTGATGATCAGGTTGCACTCAGCAGCCAGTTGACCGGGTTCCGACGCTGCCTCAACGATCAGATTAGAGTCGGCAAGACGACTCTTGAACGGTTCGATTTCGGCGGACTCCGGGGTCCAGAACAGACATCTGCGGCAGGGTCTGACAGTTTGAACATACCGCAATTGAAGTTCGGCCTGGATCCCTGCACCGAGGATGCCGATGCCTCGCACCTCGTTGGGGGCGAGGTGTTTGGCTGCCACGGCACCGGCGGCGGCAGTACGGACATTGGTGAGGTGTCCGTTGTCGAGCAGCACCGCCTCCAGTTCCCCGGTTCGGCTTGAAAAGACCAGCATCAACCCCTGGCTCGAAGACAGACCGATCTGAGGGTTGTGATAAAAGCCGCTCGCGATCTTGATCACAAAATGGTCGTCACCCCTGATGTAGCCATACTTGATGTGAACGTCTCCGGGCGGGTCGTCGAAGAGCAGCTCGCCCACCGGCGGCACCACCACCCGTCCCCGCGAATACTCGACAAACCCGTCCTCCATCAGGCGAACAACATCGATCCCTGGCAGCACGCGGCTGATTTCGTCGAGCGTGACGATCCGACTCATGACAGGATTCTCTCCAGCACATCGTCGTCGATCTTCGCCCCGGTGATGACAAGCACGACCCTTTTGTTTCTCAGCGTGGATGGCCGACGGAGAACAGCCGCCACCGGTAGGGCAGCGCCACCCTCGATGACCATGCCTTCGTTGTCGTGGGTGAATCGGATGGCGTTCGCGATCTCATCTTCGTCAATCAGCACGTAGTCATCGACGTACCTGCGGCAGAGGTCGAAGGTGATGGACCCCTCCTCGATCCCGCCGGCGGTGGCATCCGACAGTGTCGGCTGACTTTCCATGGTGATGATCCTGCCGGCCTTGACCGACTCGTACATGACCGCAGAGGCGGTCGGCTGGCAGCCGATCACCTCCACCTCAGGCGCGACCGCCTTCGTGAAGGCCCCGATCCCGGAAATCAGCCCTCCTCCACCCACCGGCGCCAGGACACGGTGGAGGCCATCGACCTGGTCAAGGATCTCAATGGCGGTGGTGCCCTGTCCCGCGACCACCAGCGGGTCGTTGTAGGGCGACACCCACACACAGTCATTGTCGGTGGCGTAACGCGACGCGTGGTTCTCGGTCTCGATACAGTCATCCCCCAACAACTCGAAGGAGATGCCGGATGCCTCGATGGCCTTCAACTTGGTCGCCGCGGTGTTCTTCGGCAGGAAGAGCAGCCCGTCAAGACCGAACTCCGTGACGACGTGCGCAAAGGCAGCGCCATGGTTCCCGGTGGACGCGGCCACGAGCGTACGCCCTCGCTCTTCCTCGGTCAGGGCCAACAGCTTGTTGGCCACGCCTCGGAGCTTGAATGACCCACTCAGCTGCCGATTTTCGAGCTTGAGAAAGACCTCGGCTCCCGAGGCGTCGCTCAGCGACTGGGAGCGGTCACACTCGGTCCGACGGATGTGGGGCCGGATCCGCTCGTGGGCCTGCCGAATCGCTTCTCTCACCGAGATTCTCCGGTGGCCATCTGGTAGCGCAGAATCTCCTCGTCGCTCATCCAGTGGATTCTGTCCGGTGGCGCCGCGTCGAGCGTGAACCAGTAGAACTCGGCCGGGATCCCCATCTCAGCGTAATAGTCGACGAACATCCGGTGGATCTCGTGATCTCTCGGGACCTCGTTGCCGAGTAACAACGCCCCATCCTCACCATCCTCGTCCCACGAGTGCACCCCAAGCTTGGCGCACTGCCCGATCCACCGCTCCTGTCCGGCCAAAAAAAAGTCGACCCCACCCGAGGCCACCACCGCGTCGGAAGGGATCTCCGTGCGAAGCCCGGCAGCCCTCACCATCCGCGCGGACCGCAGATTGGCCGGATCGTCATCCGACCCCGGCACGTCGATCATTACGATGGTCTTCACCTCAGGATGATCGGTCACCAACTCATGGACCCGGTCGGGTGTGGTGTGGTCGATGACACCGTACATCCGGGCGGTGTCGCCGTGGATTTCGAATGCCGCCGCTTGGTCTGGAGGAGGGACCGCGGGCACGTCACCGGTACAGGTGCAGCACCCAACGCCGGAACCAACGACGAGCGCGATGACCAGGGTCATGGCCGAGTTCTTCACAATCTTCCCCTCCGGCTATCCACCTGGTTCTCCCATTCTCGAGCCCGAGTATTGTAGACCCTCCCGATGTGTTCCACGGCGACTCACTTGACTTCCAGACGACACCCATTAACCTAGAACGAAGCAAGACCAAACGCCGGCAATCAACGACGGGATGGAGTCATGCGTCCAATCACCTGTTCGATAATTTTCATCGGACTCACCCTTCCAATATTGTCATTTTCTCTGGATCAACCAACGGGACAATCTGAACAAGTTTGCCCGGACACTTCGTTCGTATATGTTTCGAAGATACTCGATGGCACGATCGTAGTCATTGATGTCGATACGCACGAGGTTATATCGTTTCTAAATACCGGAACAAACCCCGCAGAAATCGTCGTCATCGAGTCGCTCAATCGTGCCTACGTTGCAGATCTCACCGATGGGACCATCACCGTCATCGATACGACGAACCATCGGGTCGCGGACACGATCGTTCTTGACCACCCGGTTGCTGCCATCGACGCAGATCCCGTGACCCACACGGTCTACGCTTTGGACTTCAGCAACGGAACGCCAGGCACACACCTCCATGTCATCGATGCGGATACCAACAGTGAAACAGACACTTTCGCCATCGGCACCCAGCTTCAGAATATTGCCGTGAACCCGAGTACAAACCGGGCCTATGCGACCGATTTTGTCGACGGTATCATCGTCATAAATACGACAAACAACACGGTCGAGATGACGATTCCATTGACGAATTCTCCCCATGGTATTGCCATGTTCGAGGACGAAGATCAGCTGTATGTAACGCAACTCGAAAACGACTCCATTACAGTCATTGACACCACGAGTAATACTGTAATTGATACGCTGAATGTTGGTGATATTCCGCAGTGGATCGGGTTGGACATTGCCCGTGCGAAAGCGTTTGTTACGAACGAGGGCGACGGCACGGTCTCCGTGATCGACATCGGCACCAACACCGTGCTGCCGGGAGCCATCCCCGTCGGCGCCCAACCGCTCACTCTCACTGTTCACGAGGCTGCAGCCAGAGCCTACGTGTACAACCTCGGCGACGGCACGATCTCGGTGATCGACACCATCAACCACACGGTCATTGCCACCATCGATTTGATCTTCAGCGACGATTTCGACCTTGGCGACACCGCGGCGTGGTCGAGGACCTTTCCCTAGAGAAGTCGGTGCCAGGCACCGGCCCACGCGTTCGGTTCGATTCCCTGATTTCAACGCGCCCATATCCCGACCGCGCTCCCCGCGGGAGCCCGGTACACACTTGCGCGGTACCTGACGGCTGTCAGACTCTCGGTGGCCCCGGACCGCACAAGCATGTACCCGGCACGCCCGCCATAGGCGCCCACTCACGATCCGGGAGGAAGGGTGGGAACGTTCAACGTTCAACGTTTAACGTGTAACTCTCAACTTGAAGGTTCCCGGAGTGGCACGCCCGTCCATCGCGCCCACCTCGCTCCGGGTGGGTGGGGGAATCTGCAATCTGCAATCTGCAATCTGCAATTCGCAATCCGTAATACGCAATTCGCCACGGGCGGGCGGGGGTGTTCCCTGTTCCTTGTTCCTTGCTCCCAGGTGGACGGGGGATCAGGGCGGTGGCAGCGTCAACGACCCCTTTGGCATGGCGGGAGTTCCCCGATCGCGCATCTCGCGGTCCGAAAAACCACCATCCAATGAAAGGGTCACGGTGGGTCCCACGTGGCCGAGCGGAGTCGGCCGTGGCGTCGGCACCTGGCCGCCACCCGACCGCCAGACGAAGGATACGAAGTTTGCGAGATCGGTCAGGCCCCGGGACAGCGAGATCGCGGCGACACCAAAGGCCACCGAACGGTCGTCGAAGCTCCTCCAGTCCCGCATGGTGCCGGTCCTGAAAAACTCCGTGCCGACATGGGGATAGAGGGTCCGACTCCGCTCGAGCGCAGCGCTCACCGAGGCATCCACCTGCCGTGAGTAAATCAGTTCATGGTCCTGGCCGTAGTAGACCAGACGGACCCGCTTCCGCACCGAGTCCACATACGCCTGATAGGCCGCGGAGTAACTCGCCTCCCGGGGATCATCATGGGAGACCGCCAGCGGGTCCGATGCGTCCAGCACCCGCACCGCCAGCACACCGATTTCCTCGACGAAATCCTCCAGGGGTACCGGCTGATTGAGGGCCTGGGCACACCGTTGGACCTGGTCCTGGAGCGCCGCGTCCAGGTTGCCTGGACTCGCAGCCCGCCATGAAGGCGGTGCTTCAAGACCACGTTTGATCCCCGCGTTGTAGCGGTTTTCATGGCGGCGGATCTGGCGTTGGAGGTCTCCCGGAAAAAACTCAACCGCTGACCAGGCCACGTACTCCACGGTCTCGGAGGTCCAGCCGACACAGAGCACCGCAAGTCCGATGACCACCATCGTTCGTCGCAGACCTCCGGCGCCCCGTCGCAGGGGAGAACGGCGTGTCATTGGCCCATTCGGTGACCGCTCTCGGTCGGCCCGTCACCCATCTCCTCAATCAGACGACGGATGGTATCGGGCATCGTCTCCGTATAGCCGGCGGTCGCCATGGCCACCGAACCATTGCGATCGATCAAAATGTTGGTGGGCAGCCCTGTGATGTTGAGGGCCACGATATCGCGCTGATCCATACGGTAGACCGGGATCTTGAGACCGAGTTGGCCGAGGTAGCGTTCGGCGATCCGGGGCGAGTTGTCCACATTTACGGTGAGCAGCACAAAGCCCTCTCCAGCCAGCTCGCGGTACAGTGCCGCCAGCTCCGGGAGCTCGACCCTGCACGGACCACACCAGCTCGCCCAAAAGGTGAGTAGGACT
The DNA here is from genome assembly GCA_963797055.1 of uncultured Holophagae bacterium. GTDB lineage: Bacteria > Acidobacteriota > Thermoanaerobaculia > Thermoanaerobaculales > Sulfomarinibacteraceae > FEB-10. Next base: position 359,917 of record CAWCOD010000005.1, on the reverse strand, counting down.
GGCCGTCCGCGGAAACTCTCGATCTCCACCGAGCCCGAACCGTCGAGAGTCGACAGGGTGAAATTCGGGAAATCTGTCCGCTGCCCGGTCTCCGCCGCCTCACTCGGTACGGCAACGGCCGCCAGACACAACAACAGCATCACGAGAACACGTCTCACGGGCTCATGATAACGGAGTCGTGCCCGCTCCTCAACCTCCGCTCACGGAGACCATAACCCTCCCCATTACTTCTGTTACACTGCGCGGATGAGCTGGGAACTGCGTAACATCGCCATCGTCGGGGGCGGCATGATGGGCCGCTCCATTGCCACAAAGGTCGCCCAGGCTGGACTCAACGTGTCGCTCAAGGAGGTCTCGTCCGAAGCACTCGAATCCGCCCGGGCGGAACTCGAGGGCGCACTCGACCACGAGATCGAGCGCTTCGGCCTGACCGAGTCCGAGAAACGGGCCATCCTCTCCCGAATCCGATGGGTGACGACATTCGACGCCACCGCGGATGCGGACCTCGCCATTGAAACAGTGCAGGAGGACTACGGTCAGAAGCGCCAGATCCTGCGCGAGCTCGATCGGCGTATGGCGCCGGGCAACCCCATCGTCATCAACACCTCGACTCTGTCGATTACCGAGTTGGCGTCGGACAACACCCACCCCGATCGGATTCTGGGCATGCACTTCCTCTACCCGGTGACCACGACAAGGGTTGTGGAGGTGGTTCGCGGTCAACTGACATCGGACGAGGCGTACGACCGGGCCGTCGAGTTCGCGCGACTCCTTGACAAGGTCCCGATCAAGGTCTTCGAGATGCCCGGGTTTGTCACCACGCGGGTGTTGCTGCCCCTGATCAACGAAGCGATGCACGTGGTCATGGAGGGTGTGGCCGATGCGGCCGAAGTGGACCTCGCCCTCAAACTCGGATTCGACTTTCGGACGGGCCCCCTCGAGTGGGCAGACCGCACCGGGCTCGACCGTGTGCTCAACTGGATGCAACACATCTACGACGAAAACGGCGAACCCAGGTTCCGGCCCTGTCCGCTGCTCAAGCGGCTCACCAGGGCCGGCCTGCTGGGCACCAAGACTGGTCGGGGCTTCTTCACCTACGACGCCCATGGCCACCGGACGGACCGTCTGCCCGATGACCGGCCCGGCCTGACCTGAGAATTCACCGGAGACGACCATGAAGATCCTCGTCCTCAATAGCGGCTCCTCCTCCGTCAAGTTCCAGGTCATCGAGACCGACCTCGAACGGATGGATGCCGACCGAGACCTGACCCTCGCAGCTGGCCAGGTCGAGAAGATCGGTCTTGCCGACTCGCGGCTCACGCTCAAGGTCCCCGAGCGTGCTCCGTATCAGGACTACCGCGAGATTCTCGAACACCGGGCGGCCATCGGGTGGGCTATCGGCATTCTCACCGATCCGGAACACGGTGTGCTCGACTCCGTGACCGAAATCGAGGCGGTGGGCCACCGGGTGGTGCACGGCGGCGAGGAGTTCGCCTCGTCGGTGCTGATAACACCCGAGGTCGTCGCGAAAATCGACGCCTGCTCGGTGCTGGCCCCGCTCCATAACCCGGCCAACCTTCGCGGCTACCAAGCGGCCCGTGCGGCCCTCCCAGATGTGCCCCACGTCGCCGTCTTCGACACCGCATTCCACCAAACCATGCCGGGACACGCCTATCTGTACGGCATCCCATTCCAGCTCTATACCAAGCACGCATTGCGGCGCTACGGCTTCCACGGCACCTCCCACCGCTACGTAGCCTTCAGGGGCTGTCAGCTGCTCGGCTGGAACCGCAACGAGAAGCGCATCGTGACCGTCCACCTCGGCAACGGCTGCTCCGCGGCCGCCATCGACCACGGGCGAAGCATCGACACCTCCATGGGGTTCACGCCGCTCGAGGGGTTGCTGATGGGAACCCGATCGGGTGACATGGACCCCGCAATCATTCCCTGGCTGATGGCCATGGAAGAGCTCACTCTGCACCAGGTCAACACCATGCTGAACAAGCACTCCGGGTTATACGGCGTGTCCGGCGTGTCGTCGGACATGCGCGAGGTGCTGGATGCCCGCGAGCGTGGCCGCAAGCGGGCCGATGTGGCGTTCAGGATGTTCTGCTACAGGGTGAAGAAGTACATCGGTGCCTACACCGCGGCCATGGGCGGAGCAGACGCGGTCTTCATGACCGGCGGCATTGGAGAGAACTCTCCAGAGGTCCGGGAATTGGCTCTCACCGGCATGGAATACATGGGTCTGGATTTCGACACCAAGCGCAATGCCGACCTGGTCGGCCAGGAGGGCGAGTTCTCAGCCGATGGGTCGCGCGTCAAGGCCCTCGTCGTTCCCACGAACGAGGAGAAGACCATCGCTCGTGACGTCGTGCGGGTGCTGGAAGGCGTCATGCCTACGTTCGAACCACCGGAGAGTTTCGACTCGTAGGAGCGCCTGGGTTCCTATTCAGCCGGAGACTCTCCGGCCAACTCATCCTGCTGGCGTTTGGCTTCGATCGCCTTGCTGGCCCGGTAGAGGTAGTTGAATCCGGACAAGATAACCAGCCCGAAGCTGGTGTAAAAGCAGGACGTGAGAGCGACCGCGGGAACGTGAAGGAGATTGGCAAGCAACACCAATCCCACCGTGGCCACGTGCATGAAGGTCGTGGCCTTGCCCAACACCGATGGGGGAAATCGTTGGATCCCCTCCACCACATAGAGGATGAGCGCCACCAACATGATCAGAAAATCCCTGAACAGGGCCAGGATTGCGAGCCACAGCGGAATCACCACTGCCTGGCCCTGGGGGATCGTCAACGCCACGTAGGCAACCGTCAGGAGCAGCTTATCCGCAACGGGATCGAGGTACGCCCCGATCACCGACTCGGAGTTTAATTTTCGCGCCAACCACCCATCGACGGCGTCGGTGGCGCCGGCAACGACGAAGATCCACAGTGCCAGTTGGAAGTCGTTGTCGTTGACCGCGAGCACGAAGAACGGAGCGATCGCCATTCTGAACAAGGTGATGAAGTTGGGCAGGGTCAGTGGACGGAGCTTTTCCTCGACCTTGTCGCGGATACTGTCCCGTGTTTCTCCGTCCTGGGGAAGCGTCGTCACTCGCCTCTCTCCCTATTTCTTGACCACAAGATCCGAAGCCCGTACAGCGTCAGGTCGGGTTCGACCCTGTGAATGACCTCGGTGTACTGGGAAATATCTTCGGCGAATCCACCGGTCGCCACCACCGTTGCCTCGCCAAGCTCCCCGAGGACCCTCCGGGTGATGCCTTCCACCAAGCCCAGGTAGCCGTAGAACAGCCCGGACTGGATGCTGTCAACTGTGCCCTTGCCGATGACCCGCGGTGGTGGCGCCAGCGCCACCCGAGGCAGCTTTGCCGTCTTGGAAGACAGCGCGTCTGCGGTGACGCCGGGGCCCGGCGCAATCACTCCGCCGAGGTACTCGCCGGCGTCGGACACGACCTCCCAGGTCACCGCCGTGCCGAAGTCGATGACAACGCACGGTCCGCCGAAGAGTTCGAAGGCGGCGACCGCGTCGCACAAACGGTCGGCCCCCAGCTCCTGTGGGGCCTCGACCCTCAACGGCATCCCGGTCTTGATCCCCGGCTCGACGAAAAACGGAGTGACATCCAAGTAACGAATGATGCCGGCACGAAGACGCGGGTCCATGGGCGGGACCACCGAACCAACCGCCACCCCCACCAGATCCGACACGGCAACGCCCTCCCAATCCATCAGCTGCCGCAGCCACAGACCCACTTCATCGGCCGTTCGATCAGTCTGGGTGGTCAGCCGCCAATGCGAACGGAGTTCATCGCCCTCGAACAGCCCCACCACGGTGTTGGTGTTGCCGACGTCCAGAACCAACAACAGCTCGCTCACCAATCCTCCTCGGCTGTCTGAGAGATCATTCAAAAGAAATTGAGACACCCAACCGCATTGTAGATCAATCGACATCCAGCTCTCCACCAACACCTTTGCGGAGCGGCCGCCTCGGCCGCATTCGCGCGATAGGCGGTTCTGCCGTCGTTGAACGTTAAACGTTGAAAGTTGAAAGTTGAGTTCCCACCCGCCCGGAACGTGGGGGCGCGATGGGCGGGCGTGCCGCCTTTGAGCACGTCCCGAACGCGCGGGCCGGTGCCAGGCACCGTCGAAATCGCATCGGAGCACGAGATCGACACATTCTGCGGCGGTGCCTGGCACCGACATGGGGCAGGCGTCTCGCCTGCATTCGCGCGATGGGCGATTTCTGCCGTTGTTGAAAGTTGAACGTTAAACGTTGAACGTTGCCACCCACCCTCCCGATTGCGAGGAGGGCGCGTTGATCGGGCGTGCCGCCTTTAACAATGTTGGGGCTCGCCAACTGAGGCATTCAGCCCTTTGGGTCCCAACATTGTTAAAGGGGGCAACCTCGGGGAGCGCTTCGGGGAGATGGGCGCGCCGAAATCACCTTGTTGTACCGAAAACACCATCGTGGAACAGGCGGGACGCCCGCGCTACAACAATGCTCCGGGTGGGCGGGTCAATTCGCAATCCTCAATTCGCAATTCGCAATCCCGAAACGGGCGGAGGATCGTGTGTCTCGGTTCACCATTCGCGCGCCAACGCCTCGAGGGCGTCACCGTCGAGCCTGAAAACCGTCCACCCATCCATCGCCTTGGCACCGAGATTTTCGTAAAAACCGATCGCCGGCGTGTTCCAGTCGAGCACCGACCATTCCAGCCGGCCGCCGCCGCGCTCCACCGTCAGGCCGGCGAGAAAGACGAGCATGGCCTTGCCGATCCCCCTCCCCCGCTGCGCCGGGCGAACAAACAGGTCCTCGAGGTAGATCCCCGGCCGCCCGAGGAAGGTGGAGAAGTTGTGGAAGAACAGGGCGAACCCAACCGGGGTTCCTCGATCCTCGGCCAGAACCACCTCGGCCACCGGCCGGCCTTCGAAGAGCGATCGACGGAGGGTCGCTTCGTCCGCCACGACGTCGTCCGACATCTTCTCGTACTCCGCCAGGTCGCGGATGAAAGTGAAGATCGTGGCCGTGTCGGCCGCGGTGGCGAATCGGAGTGTCACTCCCGGGACCGAGGTCTCGTACTGATCCGACATCACAACCCCCTACTTCTTGAAAAACAGGTAGGCCGCGAGGGCCACCAAGATCACCGCGAAGATCTTCTTGAACTGGGCTGTGGACACGTGCTCTACCAGTCGGGCCCCGATTTGGGCGCCGATCACGCCGCCGATCCCCAGCAGCAGCCCCATCTTCCAGTCCACGTTGGCCAATTTGTTGTGGGCTGCCAGGGCTGACACCGAGATGATGAAAATGCCCAGGAACGAGGTGCCGACTGCCTTCTGGGCGGAAAACCCCATGAGCAGCATCAGCGGGACCATGAGGAAACCACCACCGAGCCCGGAAAAGGCCGCTCCGATTCCAGTCAGCACACCGAGCAGAACGAACACAATCAGCTGTGGGGTCACCGGGACCTCCTGTGGACATCGTACAGAGGCACGCGACAGGGGGCCATCACGGTTCCAAGATGCAAGATCCCCCGCCCGCCCATTGCGAGTTGCGAGTTGCGAATTGCGAATTGCGAGTTGCGAATTGCAGATTGCAGATTGCAGATTGCAGATTCCAGATTCCCCCACCCACCCGGATCGGGAGGGGGCCCGATGATCGGGCGTGCCACTCCTGGCACCTTCAAGTTGCGAGTTACACGTTCAACGTTGAACGTTGAACGTTCCCACCCTTCCTCCCGGATCGTGAGTGGGCGCCTATGGCGGGCGTGCCGGGTACATGCTTGTGCGATCCGGGGCCACCGAGAGTCTGACAGCCGTCAGGTACCGCACAAGTGTGTACCGGGCTCCCGCGGGGAGCTCGGTTGGGAGATGGGCGCGTTGAAATCAGGGAATCGAACCGAACGCGTCGGCCGGTGCCAGGCACCGTCGAAATCGAATCGGAGCACGAGATCGACACATCTGCGGCGGTGCCTGGCACCGACATGCTGTCAACTGCCCGCCATCGACTGCTCGCCCCGATCACGTGGCGGCTTCAAGACGGCGGGCGAGCCGATCGACGCCGCGGAGCACGACATCGGGCGGTTCGCAGACGAAACACAGCCGGACCCATGTCGTGTAGCTCGGGCCGAAGCTCGTGCCGGGGGCCAGGACCAGATTGTGATCGAGACAATCCTCGAGGAATCCCTTGAGCCCTCGGTCATCGAGTTGATCGGCGACGTCGATGAATAAAAAGTGGCCACCCTCGGGTCTGTAATGGCCGAGCCGGTCCGCCGCCTCGTCTCCGGTCGCGCGATAGGACCTTCGAGCCCGTTCGATCCAACCCGCCCCACCCTCGATCGCTGCCACACCCAGCAGCTGGGAGGGTGTCGGAACCGAGTACCAGAGGTGGGCCGCCAGCCGACGTGCGGCGGCGATGAGCTCGGTGGGACCAGCCAGGTAACCGCAGCGATAGCCCGCCAAGCCGTATGCTTTGGAGAACGAGAAAATGGTGGCGGTGCGCTCGGGAGCCATGGAACCGATGCTGTGATGGTGCGCGTCGTAGGCGTAGTCCTCGTAAACCTCGTCTGACCAGATCCAGAGGCCGTGGGTGCGGGCGAACTCCGCGACCGCGGCCAGTGACTCTCGAGAAAGCACCTTCCCGGTGGGATTCGACGGCGTGCTGATGTAGAGGGCCACAGTCCGGTCATTCCTGCGAGCTTCGAGGGCCTCGACGAGCGTATGACCATCGACGTCCTTGGTGAGGACCGGCACCTCCACCGGGACCCCTCCCGCATCGATCACGATCCCCCGAATCAGCGGCCAGTATGGCGCCAGGAGAAGGACCTCGTCGCCGGGCGTCACGGTGGCCATACTTGTGGCGGTCAGCGCGCCGGTGGCACCGGCGGTCACGAGCACGTCCTTGGGGCCGGTCACCCGAAGTCCATTTATTGATCGAACCTTGTCCACCAATCGCTCCAAGAGGGCGGCGAGGCCCCCAGGGTCGCTGTATCGGTGGGGCCTCGGCCGGACGGTGTCGTCCAGGCTCCGCCAGTCCATGCAAGGATCCGGCTCCATCCAGGCGTCTCCCACATGCAACGGGTAGACCTCCCCGGTCAAGGTCTCGATGCGAGACGCAAGCTCGGTGAAGACGGAACCGCCCAGGCGCTGCGGCGTCGGATCGAGGTGTGGATATTGCGGCATGCGGGCCCCGTCAACCCTGGTCGGCCGACTCCGGCCGAAACCGTTCGATCTGTTCGAGCACGGTAAACGCTTCACCCCCTATTACGGCCTCGACCTCCACCGGAGCCCCGGGGAGTGAGTCTGCAAAAAAGAAGTGTGTTGCTCCCCCGCCCTCCACGTCTTCCACCACGTACAGCCATCCCTCCAGTTCGCCCAGTGCAGTCTGTCGTCTCTCTCGCATCCGCGTTCCCCGATCCACCGGAAACTTGGCGTGGTCGCGCAGCTCGGACCACCCGCTCCGACCGACCTGAGGTTCATCGATGGGTTGACCCAGCCCGTCAATCACCGCGCCCTCGATACTCACGGTCTCGGGGTCGGCCTCCACGACCCGCCACCGTTCCAGAGACTCGCCGTCAGGACCAATTCTTCGCATGACGACCTCGAATCCGACGATCCACTCGTCCCTGATCTGTTCTGCGGTGAAGGGAGTCGGCAAGGTGGACGCCTCCGAGGAGACGTCTTGGGCCGTCGTTGCGGCCGGAGGGGAAACGCCCGCCACCTCTTGCCGGTTGCAGCCGACACCCGCAACGACCGCGACCGATGCCGTAATGGCGACCAGACTCGTGAGATTCAGCATGGGAAGCCTCCAGGAGCACACTTTTGGAAGGTAGGTGGGACATTCCTGCTGTGTCAAGTGCGGGCACCAACCCTGTCCCGAGATCCCTCCCGGGTTCCGTTCAGCCCTTCCATTGATCGACAACCGCCCACCCTGCTATAAACACGGGCACGCTTTGCGCGGACAGAGGATCGATCGGACAATCCCGAAGGGAGCGCCCATGAAGTGGCAGGGTGGACGCAGGAGCCGAAACGTCGAGGATCGCAGGGGCCAGAGCGCGGGTCGGCCGCGCGGCATGAGAATCGGGTTTCCGAGGATCCCGAGAATGGGCATGCCACGTCAAAGAGCGGGTCTTCCCCCCGGAATGAGAGTGGGGATCCCAAGGGGGATGGGAGGGGGCAGCGCGAAAACCGGGGGCATGTCGTGTCTGGGACTGTTGTTGATGGTCGGGTTGATCTATATCGTGTTCCGAATCCTGACGCCGTCCCCAGACTCCGGGCCCACCATCATCCAACCCTCGGGTCCCGGCGCTCCGATGACCTCGTTATCGGACGACACACTCGCTGACTTCGTATCGGTGGTTCTCGCCGACACCGAGGACACGTGGAACGCACTCTTCGCCTCGGCCGGTGTGAGCTATCAGGAACCCGTGTTGGTCCTCTTCAACGGCTATACGCAGACGGCATGCGGTCCCGGGCAGTCCGCAACCGGACCCTTCTACTGTCCCCTCGACCGCAAGCTCTATATCGACCTCAGCTTCTACGATGATCTGCGAACCCAGTTCCAGGCGCCCGGCGATTTCGCTCAGGCCTACGTCATCGCCCATGAAGTGGGTCACCACGTCCAGAACCTCCTCGGCATCAGCAACGAGGTGCAGACTGCGCAACGCCGCAGCAGCAAGGTCAAGGCAAACGAGCTGTCGGTACGACTCGAACTGCAGGCCGACTGCTTCGCGGGCATCTGGGCCTACCATGCCGATCGGAGCCGTGGCATTCTCGAGGAGGGTGACATCGTTGAGGGCCTCAACGCGGCGGCGGCCATCGGCGATGATCGGATTCAAAGGCGGACCCAGGGGTCGGTGGTCCCAGACTCATTCACCCATGGATCATCTGAGCAGCGACAGCGGTGGTTCCGCCGCGGGCTGGAGACCGGTGATCTCAATGCCTGCGACACATTCAACGTGGCAGAGCCGTAGGCTGAAAAAACCACGTCCTCGGTCCGACTGCGGGTCAGTCCTCCCGACGATTCTGAAATCTCGGATGGTCAGGGCTGTACCAGCAGGCATCGCAACAGCCTCCGAGCTCGCACAGTCCCAACGGCCGGAGGCAGGGGCTCTCGGTGTCGGCCGGCCGCAGTTCATCAACCCGAACCACGTCCTGAGCCGTGAATCGGTCGTCTTCTGAACCGAGCGGCTGCGTCATCCCTCACTGCCTCCGACCTCGATCATAACCCGGCCCGTCCACCAGGACTCAGCCCTCTTCCGCAAGACTGCGGTAGCAGACGGAACCGAAGTACAGCGCCCAGCCGACAATCCCAAGCAGTTTAAACCCGTCTTCGAGCAGGAAGAGACCCGTCACCCAGGTGAAGCCCGACACAACATCGAAGGCCACAGAAAGTCCCAGGCAGGCCACCGACACACACAGAAGTCCATAGTTGGACCGTTGAATCTGTTCATGAAAAACCACGATCAGCCCGGCGAAAGCGACAGCGTAAAAAAGATACCAAAGGGTCTCAGACACCCCCAGGTATTTTGGAAAGACCTCGTCGTGCAGCAAAAACTGGTCATCGATCAACATCAGCAGAGTGAAGAGTCCCGCCGCCAGCAGGAATCGAGCGGTATCCGGCCGGTGGTCTCGACGCCGCAGAACGGACGCGGTGAAGAGGCAGATGGAAGCGGTAGCGCACCATCCGAGAACGCCCACATTTGACAGCCAGCCCACAAAGGGATGGGTGCCGGCGACAGTCGCAGGATCCCGGGTCAGATCGCCCACCGGGATGTGCCACGCCAACCGCGCGACAACCACCAAGAGCAGCAGGAGGATCGTGCCCCCGTACGCCGCCACACCCACCCACCCCAAAGACCCCGCGAGACGCCCAACGCGCCGGACTAGGGGCCCGCTCGAGGGTGAGTTTTCGGTTTGGTTCAATGTCCACTCCGATGCGACTCCATTTGGCCCCACTTGAGGTCCAAACTGTCCATCGCAACTTCCAACCTGGCGCTCAGCATATATGGGCCGATGAATCCACTCCCATATTCTGGCCACTGAACCCCAATTGATGGATCAACGTACCACGTCATGAGCCTTGGGATTCGAGCGCAGGACGCCGGCTCGTGCCACAATATCTCTGGAGGAACCCGTGAAAAATCGACTCGCCGCTGCCGTGCTCCTATCAGGATTCACCGCTATGGCCGCCGCGCCCGTCGCCATGCGGGTGGAGGTCGAACCGGTCCGAGCCTCCGGAGACCGCACAACCATGGCGATCACGGTCCAAGTGGCGCCGGAGGACCGCTCCAAGATCGGCACCGACGCCTGGATCCAGGGCGAACTTCGTCAACGAGGAGAGCGGATCGACCGGCTCGCGAGGGCTGTGGACCTGGATGAGGGCGGGCAGGCCCGCATTGAGGTGGATTGGCCGCCCGGTGTGTACGAACTCCAGATCGAAATCGAGGGTGAAAAGCGCCGAGGCACCGGGGTGTGGATCCAGAAGATCACCATCCCCGACATGCAAAACACCGCGGTGGAGAGTCAACCCGATCTCGAGATCGTCTCGGCAACCGCGGCTGCGGCCGCCACGGCGGCGGCAGACGACCCTGCACCGCTGGCCGGAGAAGAGCAACCAGTCTCCGCGGTAGAACTCTCCGAATCAGCTCCTCAGGAGACCAACCAGGGTATTGATCCGTCTCCAGAGGGCAGGATCGCTGCCGCGGCGGTGGGTACTGTCGCGGTGGGCGCAGCAGCGACCAAATCCACAGAACCGGAGCCACCCGCGATCGAACTCACGCCCGAACCGGAAACGACGGTCACCACAGCCGAGCCCGGACCTGAAGATCGCTCGGACGTCGCTCCTGTGGTCCCCCCAACGGGCGCTGCGGCCGCGACCGCAACAGTAGACACATCGGCGCTACCGACCACCGGAGAGGATTTACCTCTCGCCACAGCAGAGCTCTCCGAACCACCACCCCAGGAAACCGAGCAGGATTCCGGGCAGGCGGCAGCGAGCACGGTCGCTGCCGCGGCGGCGGGTGCTGTCGCGGTGGACGCAGCAGCGACCAAATCCACAGAACCGGAGCCACCCGAGACCGAGACCATGACCGAACCGGATTCCCCAGCGCCGGAGAGCCCTGATGGCCCAACCGAGACCATCGCCGCCGGCTCCGCCCCACGGCCGCGGCTGCAACCGTCGAACCCGAGTCTCGGACGCCGAGCCCAGAGCCCAGAATCGAAGAACCCACCGCCGCCCCCGAACCGCCGCCCGCGTCGACCCAGCCGTCAACCGAATGGCCCACGCCCGCTGGTTCCACCGACCTCACCGTGATGGTGACCGAGCGCAACCGACCGGTGACCGGTCTTGGAACGACCGCATTCAGCCTCAAGATCGCGGGCAACGACACGGCCATCCAACGCATCGGCGAGGGGGAGGCGGTTCCCCTCAACCTCGGGTTGGCCGTGGGTGTCTCGCAGGCCTCGCGCGACGTCCTCGACAACGTGGTGCGTCGACTCGAAAAACTCGCCCTGCGAACGACCAGCGGCAAGGGTGAGATCTCGCTCGTCACCACCGGTGTTGACGGCTCCACGGTCGTGCCGTGGGGTGGCACCCCGGAGGTGATCTCCAAGGCTCTCGCATCGGCCTCCACTGGAGACCAGACAAACCTGAGTGAAATTCTCAAAGACTCCGCCCGGGCCTTCCACGGCCGGCGTGGCCGCTCGTTTCTGATCGTGGTCACCGACGGTGGCGACACCTCCACCAAGGCAGCCTGGAAGGAAGCAACTTCCGTAGCGACCACGGCGGGGATTCCGATATTCGTGGTTGGGCTGAGCGACACCGGCTTTCCATCGCGCACGCGATCAAACCTCGTGAAGTTGGCTACGACCAGTGGCGGCCGAAGTTACTTCCTGGCCAACGCCGGTATGCTCGAGCTCACGCTCGATTATGTGGGCGAGTTGATCGACTCCAGTTACGTTCTTCAATTCACCACGCAACCTGGCGGTGGCGCGGTCAAGGTCGATTCAGGAAATCGGGCGTGGGAGGTCCATCACCCGAGCCGGATTCCGTGATGGTGACGTGAGGTAGGCGTTACACGTTAAATGTTACACGTTGAAAGTTGGGGAACCCGTCCGGGTGGGTGGGAGGAACGTTTAACGTTTAACGTTTAACGTTCAACGTGTAACTCTGATCAGAGAGCGTCAGAGATCGGGGGGATGTCGGGTACCCGGATCTGGAGGCACACGAAGAAGCCGACCACGGCGATTGCTGCGGCCAGGATGAAGACCCACTGAAAACCGAAAGCCTCCCAGATATAGCCCGACAGCACCGGAAGGGACATCGCCACAGCGTGGTCGATTGTGATTCCGGTGGCAATCGTGGGCGTGATATCCGCCGGGTCTTCGGCGATCTTCCCCAAGTAGGTGGTCCGGGCCACCCGCAGAGCGAAGAGTATCGAATCCAGCACATAGGCCCCGTATAGGAGCCACAAATCGTACGGCGTTGGGAGGATCTCGCTGGAAAAGGCATAGGTCAAACAGACGGCCAACAGCAACAGCTCGTCCACGGCAAGCACGGTCCGCTCACCCAGCCAGTCGATCACCTCGCCAAGAAGCGGTCGCATGACGACCCCGAGAGTCGAAGCGATGAAGTACAACAGCGCAATCGTGCTTACGGGTACGCCGTGCACGTGCACCAGGAGCCATGCCCCGAAGACCAGGAAGATCTGCTTTCGGATTCCGAACAGGGCGCTGATGACATAGAACAGCCTGTAGCGCTTTTTGAATACCAACCTCTTCGAGCGGACACTATCCCGCCATAACCTCAAGGTGCCGTAGAAAATCCCTGCGAGGATGGCGAAAGCTGCGGCGAGACCGTAGAACACGTCGTACCGGTCACCCAGTACCTTGGCCAGAATAAATACCAGACCGACCCCGAGAATCGTCCCCAGGTTGCGGGCACCACCGAACTGACCCAGCCGTCTGCCCTCTTTTCCGTGCCGGGCCAGCTTCAATCCGATGGGACCCTCAACCGCAAAGATGACGTGGTCTCCCAGCGACCAGATCGTCACGAACAGCACGACTGCGGCTGTCGTTGGCGACAGGAATCCGAGCCCTATGGCACCCGCCGCTGTCAGCACCATGGCCAACGAGGCCATCTGGCTCTCGGACAGATACGTCAGCAGTGCCCCCGCGATGAACATGATCAAGAATCCTGGGAGCTCTCGAGGTAACTCGAGCCAACCACGCGCCGAAGCTCCGAGCCCGTGAACATCAGACAGGTAGTTATTGAGGGTCGCCATGAAGATCCCACTCGCCGCTCCAAAGAACAGCGTCGCGAACAGGGCGTTGCGCAGGTCACGAGGAATGGATGCGAGGGACAATCTCACGGCCGGCGAATTGTACTCCCACCCACCCTTCAGAGGTTCCGAGTTTCAATTTCGAATTTCGAATTCATCTTCATGTACAGTGGCTCCATGGAGAGCGACCCATGAGACCTTCGTACTTCTGCCCACACTGCACGAGCCTGCTCAACCCGGGAACCAAGGTCATTTTCGTGATCGAAAACGGGTCCAATCGAGGGCTGCTCCTGCTCAGCCCGGACCTCGGAGACTACGCAACGGTGCTCGCGGAATCCTTCCCGATCGAGCCGGGAACGATCAACGATTTCCAATGCCCGGTCTGCCACACCGACCTGACGTCGACCCTCAACACGAAGTTGGTGGAAATCCTGCGCCGCGAGCCCGACGGCACCAAGGTCAGAGTCGATTTCTCACGGGTGGCCGGAGAACACGCGACCTTCGTGTGCGGGCCCGGGGGTGTGAATAGCTTCGGCGAACACGCGGAATTGTACGAGAGTGTCAATTTCTTCGGTGCCGGCGACGAATTCCCTTGAACCGGCCTCTCCCCCAGACCCCATGACCTTCGCGATGTTATAAGTTGGAGACGTGTTGGCGAAACGGCGACGTCGTGCGGTTCTTCGGTACGGGGCCTTGGCGCTCGCAATTCTGGGCTTGGCCACCGCCATTTCAGCCTACCGACTCTCGGGGGCTTCGGAGGCCGCACGGCTGGATCGTCTCGATCCCGCGACAACCGCTTTCATCGAGCGGGACCTTGCCAACGGCGCCGTCGTTCGCTGGCAGCCGGTCCCATATGATGAGATCTCTGCCGAACTCAAGCTGGCGGTGGTTGTCGCGGAAGACATCAACTTTTTCAGCCACAACGGCTTCGACACAACCGAGATAGCGACCGCCGCTCGCGACGCCATGGAGGGGAAACGCCTCCGGGGCGCCTCGACCATTACCCAACAACTCGCCAAGAACCTCTGGCTGTCGCCATCAAGGACCTTTGGCCGCAAGATCCGAGAGGCCCTCATGACCTGGCAGATCGAACATCACCTCAACAAACGGCGAATCCTGGAACTCTACCTCAATGTGGTTCAGTTCGGCCCGGGGGTGTACGGTGCCGAGTCCGCCTCAAAACATTTCTTCGGAGTCTCCGCCATTGACCTGACCCAGGGTCAATCGGCCCAACTCGCGGCCGGTCTCTCCCGGCCATCATTGTGGCACCCGGGATGCACGAGCGAAGGCTATCCGCGCCAGGTGGACCGGATCAGCGGTCGAATGGAACGTGCACAGTGGCTGCGCAAGCATTTCTGAGTACACTGAGATCATGAAAACCGACGACGCTGACCTGCTGTTCAATCTGCTCACCGGGCGCCGCGTGCTGTCGTTGGCGGTTGTGGACCAACATGGGATACCGGCCATCGGGATGGTGCCGTTTGCCGCAGAGGCCGAACTGGGATCCGCTCTGATCCACGTGTCGCGACTCGCCCCCCACGGGAAAGAACTGAAGGAATGGAGCCGTGTTTGCGGCCCTGATCCAGGGAGCGGATGACGGCGCGCTGTCGCCCGGACAGATCCCACGGGTGCGATTCAATGGCACCGCCGAGTTACTGGATCGTGGGACGGAGGGGCACTCCATCGGACGTTCGGTTTATCTCGAACGGTTTCCGGAGAGCGAGGTGACATTCGGGCTGGGCGATTTTGACCTCTACCGCCTCAACTTCGAACGCGGGCGTCTGGTCGCGGGTATCGCACGAACGGTCAATCTCAAACCCCAATCCCTGGCCCGGCTGGCGGGCGAACAATCCGATTCACCGGCAACTCTGTCGGTTTCTGGGCGCATCTCACCTTCAGATTGAGGTCAGGGGGTTATCAGCAGGGGAGATTGCCCCGGTGGCTTCGGAGACCGCGCGACGAACAACTGGGGTCAGAATTGATCGGGCGGTTTCACCTCGGAGGCTGCGCTCTCGCCGTTCTCCTCGAGATCGTCGTCCCCCTTCTGCTTGCGCAGCAGCTTCTCTTGGCGCTTCTTCTGCTTCTTGAGTTCTTTCTGACGCTTCTCGAACTTGTAGGATCCACTCTTCCGTGCCAATCCGACCTCCTTGCTCTCCACCCTAGCAGATCCATGGGCAAGCGGCGGTTTCAACAACCGCTGTTCCCTCGATCAGGGGGAATCGACCGACGCCGATCTTCGAATCTATCGGCTCTCGCAGCAAGCGCCATACTCCAGGATTGCGACCTGCGTCCGGCCGACCATGTGATGGGTCGCCAACCTGCCGCAATGACCGTGTCCATCCACGGGTTCGCAGAGGTGCATGCACCACGAGACCTGGTGCCCGTTGAACGGACACTCCAGGATGGTATACGGCCGACGCTCGATGTAGGAGCGTCGTCTCTTTTCTTTGGGTAGGAGCAATGCCATGGTTTTCTCCTTCATCACCCAGACAGCAAAATAATAACAGTTCTTGTTATCAAGGTGTGAGGAATGCTTGCCGCACTCCGACGACCTGACCCTATGACAGGACGCTCGGAATTCACTCGATCCGACAGATTGGAGGACTACTGCTCGTACGGTGACTTCTTCTTTTTGTAACCCGTCGGAACCGCGAATACATCGGGCGAAATGGGACCTTCCTTGATGTCGGTGACCTCCGAAGACGATGAGGCGTCTTTCCCCATCACTTTGATGTCCACATCGGTAGCTAATGGAAAGCCCTCGATCTCCTTGATGGACTCGAGCATCTTCTCGAATCGCGCCGCCATCGGTCCCATGGAGGCGTACATCATCTTGCTGGCATCGTAATACTCCAAAGGCATCTCGAGATCCGGTGTCACCCACAGGGTCTCACTGAAGCTGCCACCCATGTTGAGGACGTACTTCGTGCACTGGTAGCCCAGGATCTCGCGAGTTTCCGAGGTCTTCTCCACTTCGACCTCCGACAACTTGCCACCCATCATCTTTTCCATCATTGGGGTGCTCGCGATCATCTGCTCCATCTGTTGGAAGTGCTGCCGCATCTCCTCGAAGGTGATTTCGAAGTACTTCTTCTTCTTGTGGTCGATCTGAATCATCTTTCCGGCCTTGAGGTCGACAATCATGTCGGTCTCTCCGTCGGAAATCCGAATTTTGTCCGAGGTGATGTACTGGGTCGATGTCGAGGCCCCACCCATGGCGGCGGTGACCTTGGATGTCATGGTCAGACCATCGCCGGCTTTGGCGAAGGGCACGGCAAGCGCGATCACGGCGATCAGAGCAGACACAGTCAATACACGGCGCATGGGATCCTCCAGTGTGGTGGAACCGGCAGCAACATCGCCTTCCGGTTCACCGAAATTTTCAGATTTCGGCTGGTATCTTACAGCGGATTCCTCGCCATGGCGAGGGACCGGAACTCAATAGACCAGGCTCTTGTCCGCCTCGAGGACCATCTCCGCGCCCTCACCCAGGGTGACGATTCGCACCCCGTCCATCAGATCGTCCGCAGCCAGACCCCGGGCCTCAGCGCAGGTGCGGCAGACCAGCACGGTGCCGCGGCGGATGATCGGTTTGAGCATCCTCTCCACGTTGTAGTAACCATCCGGCGTCTGCTGCCCCGTTTTGGCGCACAACACGGCGTCGTTGGAGAGGTAGAGGGTCAGCTCCAGATCTTCCTCCAGCTTGAGTAGGGCGTCGGCCATCCGAAGGCCTTGAAAGGTGCGTTCCGATCCGTAGGGCGCATCGTTGAGAATGATAATGATGTTCAAAACTCCGTCTCCCTGGTGGTTATTCGTATCCTCATAGCTTGGTCGCGAACGGGCCTTGGCCGTGGGGGCAAGGCCTCCGCCCACCGCCCCTCTCCCGTTCGCCAAGAGGATACATCGCCCCGCAGCATCTCCACCAGCCAGAGACGGTGTCGCCTTCTGAAACCAGCCGCGATCTGCGCAACGAAAGCCAAAACGCCAGACAAACCGGACCGCCCTGGTCCCCAAAAACGGGATTTCGGCGTATAGGGATGGTGGCCAACACCACCTGACTCCCGGGGTGTATCAGCGTCTCAGGGCGCCGTCCATCTCCAACCTGCGCCGACCTCGAAGCCGTCGAAGAAGATGACGCCGGGCCGAAACTCCACCGAACCGCGATCCGACACCGCCACCTGGTCCCCGTCCCCGTCGAACGGGCGGGGCACGCCCCTTTGATCGTGGGACGGCAGGGGCGCGGCGGTCGCTGAGTCGATGGCCGGGCTACCGATCAGAGGCACCAGGGTTGCCGGCTCGAAATTGCCATCTTCCAGCGAGCCGAGCATTGGATCCACCCCCACCAGATCGGTGGGATGATCAAAGCCACAGGACACACCGTCCTCGAGATTGTCGCCGAAAGAAGTCAGCCGCGACAGCGGGTCCAGTGCGCAGTTCATCGCTCCATTGGAAGCGACGATCGTCGATCCCATCAAGATCTCGGCTCCCTCGATGGTCTCGATACCCCCGGAGTTATTGCAGATGGTACATGAGGTCAGCCACACAAGAGCCTCGTTCTCCAGAATTGTGATCGACCTATCCTGCCCCGCCAATCCGGCGTGGTTGTTCGCAATCGTCACGTTTTCGAGGGTCACGATCGAACGCCCGTACCCAGCGGAATTTGGCGAACCGATCAGCAGCGCCCCACCGGGACTCGCGCTGTTTCCGGAGACTGTGGACGAAACTATCGAAACCCAGTCGTCCTGAACCCACAAACCACCACCAAAACCGGAACTGTTGTCCGCGATCGTTGTGCCTACAATCTCAGTGTGATCTGCGGTGATAATCCCCGCACCCGTCCCTCCCGGTGACGTCGAGTTTCCCGTCACCACGCATCCCCGGAGAGCCAAATATGACGCCCCACTACAGTCGATGGCCCCACCGGAAAAAACGGCGCTGTTGCCCGATATCACCGTGCGGGTCAATTCCACGTGTCCTGCGGCAAGACAGAATATTCCTGCTCCGGCCGCCGCAACGTTGTCGGAGATTACGGAATCAAAAACCTCGAGCCGCCCGTGGACCAGGATGCCAAAGCTCCCAGATGTCCCATGGTTCTCGGTGACCGTGCAACGGCGCATGACGAGTTGGGCATCTTCCGCGACCTGGATGATCGACTGGCCGTTAAAGTTGGGTTGTGCTCCCGTAACCGTCAGATCGACGAACTCCGCCGTTCCAGCAAGGACATCGAAGATCTGGTCACCAACCGACGCAACAGTCCCGTCGATAACTGTCCCACCAGCCGGATCACCTGCGATCACCACATCGGAGAAGATATCGATGTCCCCGGCGATATTCGCGTCGTCCGGGAGCCCCCGGATGGTCAGAGAGTAGATGCCACGTGGAATACGAATGATGTCCACCTGACCGGCAATTCCGGCAAAACAAGCGTCCACCGCGATGTCGTGGTTTGCCGCCTGAACAGCTTCGCGGAGAGAGCAATCGCCGTCGCTGTTCAGCTCATCGATGTCGGTCGTCACCACGATATCGGCTCCGGCGAACGAAGCCGCGGCAAGGGAAACTGTCAAGACAGCCCACACCGCACCGATGGGCAACCACCTCTGAATTTGTCCACCAGACGCACAAAACACGCGGACTCCCTGAATGACCGCTCTCCGGTTCTCGGTTCAAGGTTAGCACAATGCACCCGCGATCCTGCTCCAAATCTCCCCAATCTGTTCCATTGGAGGACAGATACCACCGTTACATCGGGCAACCGCGAGATCCAATCTTTTCCAGTTCAACCGGCATCCATTTTTGTACAGAATTGATAAGGTAAATTTCCGTTTTCTGAGAGAGTTCATTCACAAATATAAGATCTTCAATGATAATACCACAGTTCATTAAATGCTGGCGAAATACACCGTTTAATAGTCCAGATTTTAATGGAGGTGTTACAAACCTCGATTCTCTCTTTATTACGATATTTGCGACAGTGCTCTCGGTTATTTCACCACGTTCGTTGAACAAAATGACGTCATCATAGGGTTGGCCTTTCCTGGCCTCTTCATAGACACGGCGGTGGGTCGTCTTGTGGTGGAGAAACACATCGGTCGACACCACCGGCCGCCGCGCCAGCCCCACCACACGGGACTCGTCCCTAAAACCGGCTGCCAGGGGATGGGACTCGACTCTCCATCCGCGGTTTCGACTCACAAGAATACGGACCTTATGAGCCATGCGCGGCTCGGCGAATTCCATGCACTGGAGTTGGCGCCGAAGATCATTGACCTGCAAGGGGAAACGGAAATAGGCCGCTGACCGGTCCAACCGCCTGAGATGACCATTCAACAAGAAGTAGCCCTGGTCCGGATCCCACAACATGGTTTCCAGGAGTTCGAAGTCCGGATCGTCGGCGATCAACACTTCAGCCTTCAAAAGGCATTCGCGGTACTCGTCTTCAGCGTTCGAGTCCCACACGACACCGCTCCCTACGCCATACTCGGCAGATCCGGTGCTACGGTCGAGCTCCACCGTCCGGATCGCGACGTTGAATCGGGCGCGTCGGTCCGGCAGCAGATACCCCATGGTGCCCGTGTACAGTCCCCTGGGCGTGCTCTCCAGTTGATTGATGATCTGCATCGTCCGGACCTTCGGCGCTCCGGTGACCGAGGCACACGGAAAAAGAGCAGCCACGATCTCTGCGAACCCCGCCAAGGTCCGGCACTCCACGGTGGAGGTCATCTGCAGCACCGTCGGGTGGGTCTCCACCTCGAACAGCGCCGGCACCTTCACCGTGCCCGCCTCGGCGACCTTCCCCATGTCATTTCGAATCATATCGAGAATCATCAGGTTTTCAGCTCGGTTTTTTACGGAACTTCGCAAAATCTCAGCTTTCTCTTCATCCTGATCGATCGTGAGTCCTCGGCGGGCTGTTCCTTTCATAGGACAAGATGACAAACAGTTGTCCATTTAATTTAAAAAAAAGTTCTGGAGAAAATGAAAAATATTCGAAATTTTTAAAAAACAAAAAGCTAAAATATTTGGCACAATTATTTTGAATTTTAACGAAGAGCAAATTTCGTAATTCTTTATCGTGATTATTTGATAATTTGAACGTGAAATTTACCTGATATGTATCCCCAAGACGAAGGTGCTCTTTGATCGTATCTATGCATCGCGTGTACGACGCCTGGGAGATCGCGGGTTCCCACTCGATCTCTCGCCGCGGCCGATCGGTGACTCCCCCCGCCGCGACCGCCTCCATTTGGAGCCGATCAATCACGCAAGAACCGCGAAACAGGCCGAAGCTGAGGAGGGGACGATCCCCGGGATCACAGGTCACCAGAGCTGGATCGAGGCCGGGTGCCGCCTCGTAGGTGATGAAACCGGCGGCGTGAAGTCCGCTGTCCACCGCCGACTCAACCTCACGGAGCGCTGGAAGTACCTCCGACGCCGAGGTCGCGACGATCACCCGAATCGGGTCTTTGAAAAGTCGGAAAGCAGATCCCTCGTCGTTTTCGGCGAACAGTCCGAAGACCGGCAGATCCATCAACCCATGCCTTCGACCGCATCGCGGGTTTCAGTGGCAAGCCTGTGTTGGCGCCGTTGGTTGAAGACAATCACCTGGAGACGAGCACCTCGCCGCTGCCCATCCCGCCGCCCACGCAACGACTGGTGACCCCGGTGGTGCCGCCACGGCGACGGAGCTGGTGGACCATGTCCACGACCTGACGGGCACCGGTGGCACCCACCGGGTGGCCGAGGGCGATCCCACTCCCCCATTGATTTGTGCGTTCCCTCGGCAGGTCAGGCAGATCCTTGTAGGCGGCAGCCACAACGGCACCAAAGGCCTCGTTGAGTTCGAAGTAGTCGACCTCATCCATGGCGACGTCGGCCTTGTCCAGCAGCGGAGGAATGACCTTGAAGGCTCCCTCCCCCATGAGCTCCCTGGGTACGCCGACGTTGTGGAAAGCCCGCAGCTCGGCGAGGGGCTCGAGATCAAGCTCTTTGGCGCGCCGTTCGCTGGCCACCAGGACCATGGCGGCTCCGTCGTTGACACTCGACGAGTTGACCGTGGTGATCGTACCGTCTTTCTTGAAATACGGCCTGGCCCCGGCCAGTTGCTCGGGAGTGATCTCCCTCGGTCCCTCGTCCCGTGCGACGACCTTCGGATCGCCCCTGCGCTGCGGGATCTCAACCGGCACCACATAGCCGTCGAAGAGACCTTCTTCCCAGGTCTTGAGGGCATTTTGATGACTGGCCAGCGCCACCTGGTCCTGTTCCTCGCGGCTGACGCCGTACTTCTCCACCAGACGCTCGGTGAGCAGACCCATGAGCTCGCCGTCACCGACGAAGCTATCGGTGAGGGCGCTGAACAGCCCGTCCACGAGATCGAAATCTCCGTAGAGCTGACCCTTCAAACGCCCGGAGTAGAGGTAGCGCGGAATATTGCTCATGGACTCCACCCCGCCGGCGATTCCGAAGCTCATCTCCCCGAGTTTGATCCTTCGGGCCATGCTGTGGATGGCCGCGGCGCCCGAGGCACAGTTCTCGTGAAACGTCGTGCCGGGACGTGTCGACGGGACACCGGCCAGTTCAGCCGCGGTCTTCGCCAGGTTGGGCGAACGAGCGTCCTGGGCGACCCATCCCACCGTCGTGTAGTCGATGTCGGACGGATCTGTCACCGGTCGCGCCCAATAAGGCCCTCATGGTCACCGGCTGGCGAGGTCCAACGCCTGGAGCTGACTCAAACCCCCGCCGATCGCGCCGATGGGCGTCCGCACCGCACCGACGATCATGATCGTGCTGTCTTCCATGGGTTCCTCCCTCCGATTGCCCAACAGGATACTCCCGCAGCCACAGGCACGCCACCGCAGACTTTTCCCATCCTCGATCCAACGTGGAGGCCTTTCGGCCCCGTCATATTGCGCGCAGTCGCCGTACAATCCCGTCGAATCGCCGCAGTTTCACCCAGATGAAAGTCCTGGACGCCTCGCTGCGTTGATTCTACCGAGGGGCGGCCTACCGCCGAGACTTCGCGAATCCAGTGATTGAAACAGCTCTCGTTCCCGTCAGCCACCGCCGCTCAGGGTCGGCGGTTGGTGCGCGAAATTCTGGCGTCGGACAGTTGGGCCGGCTCGTGATCCATGCGCCGGCCTTTTTCGTCTTGCCCGCGCGGCGACGGATCGCCGGTTCTGGTGGTCCCTGGTTTGGGGCGGGAGATGGATCGACCGCGTCCTCCGCCGTTTCCTCAAGGCCATCGGCTACGACGTGCATCGGGTGGGGATTGGGCACGAAATCGCGGCAATGTGCCCGAATTGATTCCTCTGGTGACCGCGCGTCGCCGCGCCGACCGCAGCAAGCTGCGGGCAGGAGCGTCCACCTGGTCGGATGGAGTCTCGGCGGATACCTCAGCCGCGAGGCCGCGCGGCGAGCGACCCGATCTTGTGGCCGATGTCATCACCTATGGATCACCGGTTGTCGGAGGCCCCAAGTACACGGCCACGGCTGTGTCCTACCGCCGAGCCGGATACGATCTCGACGCCGTCGAAGCCACCGTCGAGGACGAGAAAGGACATTCCGATCCGCGTGCCGTCACCGCAATTTATCACACGCACGGATCTGGTCGTTGACTGGCGGGCGTGTATCGACCGAGTCCAGCCCGGATCGTGGAGCATGTGGAGGTCTCCACGACGCACCTCGGGCTCGGCTTTCTGCCCCGAGGTCTATCGCATCGTCGCTCAGTCTTTGGCGGACAGACCGCCGGTCCGACCGGGTCCCCGCTATACTGCCCGGCAACCGATCTGTTCCGTTCTGGCCGCCCATTTCATGACGATCGCCGCGGTCGCGCTCGTGGCGGCCTCCGGCTGCGACAACGCCGGCCCTCCAGTGGCTGTGGGTACCCTGGAAAGGGACCGAATCGAACTCCGCGCCGAGCAACAGGAACCAATTCTGGAGATTCTGGTGGTCGAGGGGGACGAGGTCGGCCGCGGAGATGTCCTGGCTAGGCTCGACGCGCGACGCACCCGAGCGCGCCTCGAAGCCACCTACGCTGCCCGTGACGTTGCCGCGGCGCGATTCCGAGAGGTCGTTCGGGGCGCTCGATCAGAGGAGGTCGACGAAGCCCGAGCCCGTCTCGAAGAGGCACGCGCCGAACTGGTTCGTAGCCAACCCGATCTGGATCGGGCTCGATCGCTGGTTGCGGACGGTGTGGAGCCGCAATCGGCGTTGGACAGTGCTCAGGCCTCCTTCGCGGCGGCCGAAGCACGCCGAGACGCGGCCCGAGCAAACCTGGAACGCCTCCTCAACGGCGCCACCGTGGAGGAACTCGATCAGGCGCGGGCTGAACTCGCCCTCCGCGAAGCCGAGAACATCGAGATCGCGATCCAGCTCGAGCGCTTGACGATCCTCGCACCCCGCGACGGACGCATCGACGCTCTGCCGTTCAAGATGGGCGATGAACCGCCCGTCGGCGCAACGGTTGTCGTCATGCTTGCCAACGATGCACCATACGCGAGGGTCTACATTCCCATGGAGATCCGGCCGTCTGTCAGCGCCGGCGACGTCGTGACCGTGGCCGTGGAGGGGATCGACCGACCCTTCGCGGGTCGCGTCCGCATGGTCTCGTCCGAGGCCGCCTTTACGCCCTATTTCGCCCTCACCGAGCGCGACCGCGGCCGGCTGGCCTATGTGGCCGAGATCGACCTTACTGAAACGGATGCGGCGAATCTTCCCACGGGAATCCCGGTCGAGGTGGATTTCTGAACGAGTATGCCATCACGACCACCGGGTTGACCCGGCGTTTCGGATCGCTGACGGCAGTCGATCACGTGGCCCTCGACGTGCCGGTGGGTAAGATCTACGGGTTTTTGGGACCGAACGGGTCCGGCAAGACCACGACCATCCGCATGTTGTGCGGTCTGCTCGTACCCTCCGAGGGCACCGCCACGGTACTCGGTTACGGCCTTCCGGGCGACGCGGAAGCCCTGCGTCACCACATTGGCTACATGACCCAGAAGTTCTCCCTGTACCAGGACCTTTCGGTGATCCAAAACCTGCGTTTCATCGGTCGGATCTACACCATACCGGGGCCGGAGCTCAGCCGGCGGGTGGACGCAAATTGTGCCCGTTACGACCTCGACGGGTTCAGAGACCAACTTGCGGGAACCCTCAGCGGTGGCCAAAAACAACGACTGGCGCTGGCTGCAGCGACCCTCCACCGCCCCGAACTCCTGCTGCTGGATGAACCCACCAGCGCGGTGGATCCGGAGACCAGACGAAATTTCTGGGACTCGCTCTACGAGCTTGCCGCGGAGGAAACCACCATCTTGGTGTCAACTCATTTCATGGACGAGGCCGAGCGTTGCCACCGGCTCGCCATCCTGGACGAGGGCCGCAAGGTCGCGGACGGGCCACCCGGCGAACTCATGCGGGACATCGGGTACGTGGTACTCGAGGTGGACACCGAAGAACCCGTGTCCTGCCGCGCCGCGCTGACCACCATGGAGGAGGTCTTCAGCGCCGCTCAACTCGGCACCAGAGTCCGCGCGTTGGTGAATCCAACGGTTGACGATCCGGTGGCCCTGGTCGAGGGGCGTCTGCAATCCGCGAATATTCATGGTCGAGTGCAGCGGGTCAACCCCAGCCTCGAGGATGTCTTCGTGGCGGCGACCCAATGAAAAACTTCCTGTCGCGCACCCTCGCCATCGCCGCCAAGGAGATTGTCCAACTGCGCCGCGACCGTCTCACCTTCGGCATGATCATCGGCATTCCCGCCCTCCAACTCCTGCTTTTCGGTTACGCCATCAACACGGACGTTCGACATCTCTCGGCCGGCGTCGCCGACCAGGCCGGTACCCGCCGCGCCCGTGAGTTGGTGGCCGCTGTGGAAGCGTCCCAAGTGGCGGACGT
Organism: uncultured Holophagae bacterium; assembly: GCA_963797055.1. Lineage (GTDB taxonomy): Bacteria > Acidobacteriota > Thermoanaerobaculia > Thermoanaerobaculales > Sulfomarinibacteraceae > FEB-10. Next base: position 334,746 of record CAWCOD010000005.1, on the reverse strand, counting down.
CGTGGCCCGCGTGGCCACCGCGGAACAGCTCGAGGATCTGCTACGAGAGGGTCGAATTTCGATAGGCATCCTGATCCCTCCCGACTTCGAACGGCGGCTCGCCACCTGGGATCGACCGGCGGCCCAGCTCTTGGTGGACGCGTCCGACCCGGTCCTGCTCGGAGCGGCTCAGGGGCTGGTCGAACTCCGTCTTTCGGACGGGTTGCGGCAAGCGCCACAACGACTGGAACCGCCGGCCTTCGAGATTCGCGCCTTCTATAACCCGGAGCGAAGGTCGCAACTACAAATTGTGCCGGGTCTGATCGGCGTCATCCTGACCCTTACCATGGCTCTGTTTACGGCCGTCGCCATCGTCCGCGAACGGGAGCGAGGCACCCTCGAGCTGCTCATTACCACCCCGGTTCGACGCTCCGAGCTGATGATCGGGAAGATCATCCCCTATACGCTGATCGGCCTCATCCAGGTGACCGTGATCCTGATCCTCGGTGTGGCGCTGTTCCAGGTGCCGATCCGCGGCTCTCTTCTGGACCTCTACGCAGCCTCGGCGATCTTCATCACCGCCACGCTGTCCCTGGGCCTGCTGATCTCCACCGCGGCGAAGAACCAGTTCCAAGCGATGCAGATGACATTTTTCTTTTTCCTGCCTTCGATTCTGCTTTCGGGCTTCATGTTTCCCTTCGAGGGCATGCCGCCGGCAGCCCAGAACATCGCCGAGGTCTTGCCCCTGACCCATTTTGTCCGAATGGTGCGAGGCATCGTCCTGCGCGGCGCCACCCTGGCCGACGTCAGCCGGGAAATCTTGCCGCTGGTCGCCTTCTTCACCGTTACCATGGCCGCGGCCATGTTGCGGTTCCGCAAACGACTTGATTAGGTTGTCGATCATTGGCTGGGGCTCCATTGATCCGTGCGCTGATGTCGGTGCCAGGCACCGCCGCAGATGTGTCGATCTCGTGCTCCGATTCGATTTCGACGGTGCCTGGCACCGGCCCGCGCGTATTGGATGCGCTCCAGAAGTGGCTCGCCCGATCATCGCGCCTTCTTGCTTCTGGTGGGTAAGTTCTTCGTTCTTCGACCGGTCGGGCGGGTGGGACCGGCTATGATTCTGCGCCATGACTGAGACCACGCCGTTCAAACCCGCCTGGTGGCTACCCGGACCCCATCTCCAGGCGGTCGGGGCTCGGCTCCTGCGAGGCCGTGGAGGGGTGGAGATCGAGCGCGAGCGTCTCGAACTTGCCGACGGCGACTTCCTCGACCTGGATTGGACTGCCGAGGCTGCCGGTGTCCGCCCGTCCGAAGATGCGCCGATTGTCATCGTGCTGCACGGCTTGGAAGGGTCGGCTGCTTCGGATTATGTCCATGAAATGGTGCGAGCCATGGCCCGACTCGGGCTCGCCTCGGTGACTCTCAACTTCCGCTCCTGCAGCGGAGAAATGAATCGTCTCCCCCGCTTCTATCACTCGGGAGATACCGCAGACGCGGCCCACGTCATCGGCGTCATGCGCTCTCGATGGCCGTCCAGGAAGATCGGTGGAGTGGGTTTCTCCATGGGCGGGAACGTCCTGCTGAAACATCTCGGAGAGTGCGGTCTCAACCATCGGACGAAACACGAGGTGGACGCCGCCGCAGCCATCTCGGTGCCCTTTGACCTCACCGCCGGCATCGACACCATCGAGCGTGGCTTGGGCACCCTGTATCAGCGCTATTTCCTCAGGCGCCTGCGACGCAAACTGAGGCTGAAGGGCGAAATCCTCCGCGACGAAGTCGATCTGGACCGGTTGCTCCGGGTGCGCACGCTGCGCGCCTTTGACGACCTGGGCACCGCGCCGCTGCACGACTTTCTCAACTCAGCCGATTACTACCAGCGGGCGTCGAGCAAACCGTACCTTCCAGCCATTCGGATACCGACTCTGCTCATCCATGCGGAAGATGATCCGTTCCAGCCGCCCGAAGCACTACCCCGCTGCGAGGTGGCCGAGAATCCCCACCTCGAGGCTGTCTTCACCTCCACCGGCGGTCATGTGGGCTTCGTGTCCGGAACACCTCTGGCACCCCGCTTTTGGGCCGAGTCCACGGCGGCGTCATTTCTTGCCGAAAAACTGGGCACCAGACCGTGACACGACCTCTTGCGGTCGCCGCACTCGTGGTCTTGACGCTCACCGGCTGTGACGCCAAACCCCACCACGAGGAGGCACCCATGACCGGCGTTGTATTTTTCAAGACCCTGATCTTGGATGAGCTCACAAACTTCTACACCGAGCGCGTGGGCGCGGAGCTGTGGATGGACCAGAACGACTGCCGGATCTTCCGGCACGGTCAGTTCCTCTTCGGTTTCTGCCAGCGGGAGCAGGCCGAGACCTGCGGCATCATCACCTTCGTCTACACCAACCGCTCCGGTGTCGACCGTATGTTCGAGAGGTTTCAAGCGACCGCACTCGACCCGCCGCGGGACAACCCGCGGTACCCCATCTACAACTTCTTCTCGCGAGACCCCGAAGGACGCCTCATCGAGTTCCAGGCCTTCACTGGAGAGGTCGACTGGAGCTTCTGCGCTGAGGCCGAGTTTGGCACGAACCCATGAACTGGGCGAATTCTGAATTCTCAATTTTGATTTTTGAATTCCCTGGCACCCCCCCCCAAAAAAAGTGGGTGGGAGTGGGATAATTCAAAATTCAAAAATCAAAATTGAGAATTCAAATTCGGCCTCTGCCGCCAATTCCTGCGACGGCGACTACCAGGGCAGTTCCTCGCCGTTGGCGTGCCAGAACGAACCCGAAGTCTGCAGCGAGAGCTGGTCGATGCGGGCCATCAGGCCGGCCGCCGATTCCGGAGCATCCACCAGCCCCTGGTGGTCGGTCATGTCGGTGCGCACGAAGCCCGGATGGAGGACCGCCACCGCCACACCGTCGTTCTCGAGGTCTCGGGCCAGCGATCGTCCGGCCATGTTCACCGCGGCCTTGGACATTCGGTAGCCGTAGCGGCCGCCCGACGTGTTGTCCTCTATAGAACCCATCCGGCTGGTAATGATGGCGACCTTGGAGCCGCGTCCGAGGTTGTTCCGCAGGGCGGCGGTGACCCTCAACGGCCCAAGGCTGTTGACCTCGAACTGACGCCGCATACGATCAAAATCCAGATCGTCAAGCGACTCGTTCGACAGGATCCCGGCGTTGTTGATCAGCACATCGATCCGACGCCCGGCCAGCTTCTCGGCCAGCTGTGTCGTCGTGCCGGAGTCGGTGACGTCGAAGCCGGTCAACACCTCGGCGCCATCCTTCTCGAGTTCGGCTGAGCCCGACCGGCACACTGCGATCACGTCATCGCCGCGTTTTCGGTACTGTCGAACCAACTCGAGTCCGATGCCACGATTCGCCCCCGTGATGCAAACATTTGCCATGATTCACCTCTTTAATGAATACACCGCAGCCACCGCCAACATTCCTGCCGTTCGGCGATTGTCCCCGTTCAGCAGCCGGCGGTCGCCAAGACGAAACCCGGTGAGAAGCGCGGGCTAGTGGATCTCGCTCACGCCGGACTTGGCCCGTTGGATATGGGCGCCGATCCCGGCGTTGGTCCAACTGATGGGTCCTCGAGCCTGGTGGGCCATAAAGCCGGCCGGGTCGTAGATCAGCGTCTCGGGCAGGCGCCGCACCCCGCACAGGTTGGCGGTCTTGCCCTTCACGTCCAGGTAGAGGGACTCGGTGGGGACGCCGGCGTTCCGTGCCCACTCCTCGAGTCCCTCCCAAGATGGCGCGAGGGCGATGAATACAACCTCCACATCCGGGTCCGCTGCGGCGGTGGCGGCAAAACGACCGGCTGCGGTCTGCTCCGCCGAGCTGGGCGCCGTGGGATCGAACCAGTGGAGCACCAGGACCTTGCCGGGACGGCCCACAATGTTGCGGCGCTTGCCGTCCACACCCTCGATCCACAGAAACCCGCCTGCGTTCAGTTTGGAAATGGCGTGGTCATGATCGGCGTGCCGTGGCGGTGTCTGGCTGTAGTACATCTGGTAGCCGATGACCGCACCGGCAACCAGGACGATCGTTCCGATGATCAAGCGGTTGCGCGTCTTAACATCCATGGCAGCGGAGGATATCAGACAATTCCGAAATCGGATTGGCCTGAACCGTTCCAGGTCCGGATCAGTTTCCGTCGTGTTACGCTGATCGCAATGAAAAAGCCCTGTTACATCATGTATCTCATCCCTGCGCTTGTGTTTGTCGGATGCCGGCCCGGCTGGATCGGGCCGGCCGTGGATCGCGACGCGGTGGCTCGCGGTCGGTTGGTGTGGGAGGCCGAGGAGTGTTCGGCCTGTCACGGCGACAACGGTGCGGGCACCCCTATCGGGCCGTCGCTGGCGGATATCGCCAATCACTGGCAGGCTGAATCCTTGGCCGGTTTCCTCGAGGATCCTCAGGCCCGGCTCGAGGACAATCCTCGGCTGAGGGAGCTCACCTCAATCTACGACGTGGATATGCCGGGAGTGCGACAGGCGGGTGAGCAAGAGGTCAAGGACCTGGTGGTTTTCCTGCTGCACGGCATCGAGTAGTTGGTCCATCGGGTGGTATGATCGAGAAAAGCAAAACAACTGAATGACCGATGGCGTATGAAAGCGGCCGACACCATACCAATCCGGTTCGATTTGCAGGGAGGTACTCAGTCATGAACCGAAAAACCGCAATTGCCATGGTCATTGGGGTCGCTTTCGCGTTGCCATCCGCCGCCCAGATCGCGCTGCCGGTCCAGGTCCTTCCGGTCATGGCCAAGCTCTCCGGCGCGGCCGGAACCGATTGGATGAGTTCGCTATCGGTCTCGAACATCGGGCGGGAGAGGGCTGAGGTCACGGCGCTCTTTTTCAGGGAGAATCAGTTCAACATTCCCCTGTTGGGACCGAGCCACCAGTTCGACCTCGACCCCGGCGAGACCCTGACCTCAAACGACGTGCTGGGGGAATGGTTCTCATCCGAGGGCAACACAAAGGGATTTCTGGTGGTCTTTGGCGAGGCGGAAGGCTCCGACGAAGATCCGTTCTTGCTCACCGTCGCAGGCCGAGTCTTCAACAACGCGAACCCAAACGCCACCTACGGTCAGACCGTGCCGTCGGGCGTCCTCGGATTGGTGGTTGCGCCCGGCTCCTCGAACCTCCCGGGCGCCAGATCCGACGAATCGGTGCGCTCCAACGTGGGGGTTGTCAATTTCTCGATCTTCCCGCTCGATGTGATCATCACGACTTTTGGAGCGGACGGTGCGATGCTGGCGTCGGTCAACCGACAGGTGCAGTCGTTCTCGCTCTCGCAGTGGAGCCTGTCGCAGCTCGGTGTGGGAACGCTCAGCACGCCCGGACGGGTCGAGGTTCAAGTGGATCCAGACTCCATCACCTGGGATCCGTGCTTTGGCGAGGAGCCTGACATTGACGACCTTCGGGGGATATTCTTGACCTACTTGTCGAGGGTGGACGAGGCGACCGGTGACGCCGAGTTCGTACTCGGTTCGAGCGACTGGTACGACTACCTCGCCCTGTGTGAGGATATGCCGTCCGTGATCCCGGTGCACCGGCTTTTCTCAACCCGCTGACCGGTTTCAGCGGCACAGGCGGATAGAGAATTTGAAACCGCAGGCAATCATCGATCGTGGGAAGACACCCGACGATGCGGAGATCCTCCTGGTCAAGCGCGACGACGTCTACAGCATTCGCGTCGACGGACTCGAACTGATGTCGAGCAGGGCCCACGGATCGGAAGAGGCACTGGCTCGGCTCGTGCTGTCGGAGATCAACCACGAGGGCAGCCTCCGAATCCTCGTGGGCGGGCTCGGCATGGGTTTTACGCTGCGCGCCGCTCTGGACTACAGACCGGCGGTGTCACACGTTGTCGTTGTGGAGATCCTCGCCGCAGTCGTGCGGTGGAATCGAGAGATGCTGGGTCACTTGGCGGGCATGCCCCTGGATGATTCGCGGGTGGATCTGGTGGTCGGCGACGTGGCCGAGGTCATCGCCCACGGCCCGCGGTCCTTCGACGCGGTACTGCTCGACGTTGACAACGGACCGTCCGCCTTCACGGTGGATCGAAACGAGAGTCTGTACGGTCCAACCGGCCTCGCCGCGATTCATCGCTGTCTTCGGCCCCGTGGCGTTCTCGGCGTGTGGTCCGCAGACCCCGCGCCCGAATTCCTGCGCCTGCTGACCGGACAGTCCTTTGACACCCGGGTCGAACAGGTCCGCGCGCGGGGCACCGCGAAGGGGCCGTTCCACACGATCTTCGTCGCCCGCCGCCGGTAGCGTATCCCTCGTCCCTAGCCCCTAGCCCCTAGTCCCTCGCCCCTCCTCTTCAATAGGGCCGCCTGGGATAGCTGGTGATTTCCTCCCAGCCGGTTTCGGTCACCACGTAGCTGTCTTCAATTCGGACACCCAGATTCCAGTACGCGGGATCGACGTCGGCACCCTCGGGAATGTAGATCCCGGGCTCGATGGTCACCACCATGCCCGGTTCCAGCGGATTTCGACCAGGGTCGTGCACATTCAGACCCACGTGGTGCCCGACCCAGTGGGGGTAAAACTCCCCGAATCCGGCGTCCGCAATCACCCTTCGCGAGGCTTGATCAACCTGTTTCATGGTGACGCCGGGAGCGAGCGCTGCACGGGCGGCATCACCGGCCGAAATCACCGTCTCTATGAGCAAACGTTCCGCGTCGCCATAGCTACCGGTCACCGAGAACGTCCTGGTCATGTCGCTGGCGTATCCGTCCACGGCGCTTCCGATGTCGATCACAACCAGGCCGTCCGTCATCACGGCATCGTTTCTCTGGTAGTGCGGCAGCACCGCGTTGGCACCAGAACCGACGATCCCGGGAAATGCGATCCCGGTCGCGCCGTGGCGCGCGAACGACTCCCTGATGGCCCGATCGATGTCGACCTCGGATACCCCGACCCGGATCAGTGGATGAATATCCGTAAACGCCGCCGACGTGATGTCGGCCGCCCGGCGCATCGTGGAGAGTTCGGCGTCGGACTTGACCGCCCGCATACCGCGCACCACACCGGAGAGATCTCGACCTACGACCGGAATGGCCAGGCGCATCAACGGACCCGCCCTCTCCCCCACCAACGCCACCGGCACACACCGATCGGAAAGGTAGTAGTTGTTCAGCTTGCCGATCACGAGTCCTGGTCGAGCCAGTGCACCCGAAACCGCCATCACGTCCATGCGCTCCCGGTGGATCACTCCGTCGGCGTCGTAGCTCGGCGCGGTGAGAACCACCAACACGACGCCGGCCACCAATACCACCGCGGCCCAGCGCATCGAGGAGAACCAGACGTCCCGGCGCGCTGGCTGTCGCCGGCCGAACGCCCACCTCGGGTCACCCCATGCCTTGAGGACCAGGGACTGCCACAGAACGCCGACGGCGGTGGTGACCAGGATCTTCGCGAAGCTCGCCTCCAACGGGCCGGCGGAAAACAGGAGCACGGTTCCCAGAGCCACGGACAGCAACACCAGGCTGCGGCGCGGGAAAACCGCTCCCAGCGCGACTCCGATCAGCATCAGGCCGACGAAAAGCGGAATATTGCGGTCGAAGGAACCGCTGAAAAACAGTTGGGCCCCGTACAACGCCGGAAATGGCCAGAACATGGCCACGGCCATGACCAGTCGCGGCGCCACGACATGCAGGCCCAGCCCCACCGCCATCACCATCCACGCGGAGGCCAGGACCAGGGGTATGGAAACAGCGGCCACGAAGAAAAACCCAGCGCCAAAACCCACCAGCATCAGGAAAGTCCCGACCACCGCCCGCGGCGTCGTGCCACCGACGACCAGGAGCATCATCGCCCACACGACAACCGCCAACCTGAGAACCGACATGACAAACGTCGGTTCGGTCGCCATCCCGACCTGGAGGCTCCCTTCCGTGGCCATCACCGGACCAGAGGCACCAAACGCGAGCGCCGCCGCCATCATTCGCCCCACCATCCGGGGAATTTCAGTTCCCAAGGTCTCACCGCTCGTGAAGCTCATCTGCCCCTCCAGCACCAATCCCCGCCCACTCCGCGTCGCCCGGGTGGCATCCCGAGGTTCTCGGGTTAGAATACCCGCTCGTGCGCCCAGACTGGCGGAACCCGATATGAAACCCATCGATCACGAAAGACCACGACTCGGCATTCTCACCAGCGGGGGTGACGCCCCTGGTATGAACGCCGCACTGCGCGCTGCGGTCCGAACCGCCCTCGAGGCGGGCATGGATGCGGTGGCGATCCGCGAAGGATTTCGTGGGTTGGTGACCGGAGGTGACGCCTTCAGGTCCATGACATGGGATGACGTGGGCGGCATCATGCACATGGGAGGAACGGTCATCGGCACCGCTCGGTCGGCCGAGTTTCGGTCCCGGTCCGGCCGCCTGCAGGCGGTTCAGAACCTCCTCGAGCACGGAATCAACCGCCTCATGGTGATGGGTGGCGACGGCAGTCTCACCGCTGCCGACCTGCTCCACCGGGAGTGGTCCGACCTGTGTGCCGAGCTCCTGGCCACCCAACGAATCGGCCCTGAACTCGCCGAGCGATTTCCGTATCTGGCTCTGGCGGGGATCGGCGCGTCCATCGACAACGATATGGTCGGTACCGACATGACCATCGGCGCGGATACCGCCCTCCACCGGATCGCCGAGGCGGTGGACGGCATCAGCGCCACCGCGGCCAGCCACCAACGCACCTTCGTGGTGGAGGTCATGGGACGCCACTGCGGCTACCTCGCTCTGATGAGTGCGCTTGCCACCGGCGCCGATGCCCTGCTGATCCCGGAAGCCCCGCCTACCGGGGACTCCTGGGAAACCATTCTGCCCCGCCGGCTCAAGGCAGGACGTGCCGCCGGACGACGCGACAGCATCGTCATCGTTGCCGAGGGCGCCGTCGACAGCGACGGCCGACCCATCACCGTCGACCACGTCAAACAGACCCTCGAAGAGCAGATGGAGGAGGAGGTCCGGGTCACGATCCTCGGCCACGTCCAACGTGGCGGCGCGCCGTCGGCCTACGATCGTCTGATGGGAACGCTGGTGGGGCATGCGGCGGTTCATGACCTCCTTGACGCGCGGCCGGACACACCGCCCATGCTCGTGGGCGTCCGCCATAACCGCGTCACCCGACAGCCGCTCGCCGAGTGCGTCGAAGCCACCCACGAGCTCACCGCGGCCGTCAGAAACAACCGACCCAACGAGGCCCTCCAATTACAAGGAGGCAGTTTCTCGGACAACATCGACACCGTACAGACACTGCTGCGCTCCCTGCCCAATCCGTCGGTTCCGGAACGCCGGCGGCTGCGGTTGGCGGTGCTCTCCTCGGGCGGACCCGCCCCGGGCATGAACAACGCAACCCGCGCCGCGGTGCGGTTGACCCTCGACGAGGGCCACCAGGTGCTCGGTGTTCGCCGCGGCTTTCAGGGCCTCATGGACGGCGACGTCCAGGAGTTGGGCTGGATGAGCGTCCGCGGCTGGACCACTGCCGGCGGTTGCGAACTCGGGATCAACCGGATCATCCCCCGCGGCAAGGACTTCTACGCCATCGCCCGGAACATCGAAGACCTCGAAATCGACGGTCTGCTTATGATCGGCGGGTGGTCGGGATACGACGCCTGTTTGCGCCTGGTTCTCAAACGGGGGGCCTTCCCGGCTTTCAACCTCCCCATCGTCTGCCTGCCGGCGACTATCAACAACAACCTCCCGGGCTCCGAGCTCTCGGTGGGCGCCGACACTGCGTTGAACGCCATTGTCGATGCGGTGGACAAGATCAAGCAGTCGGCGGTTGCCTCCCGCCGCTGCTTTGTTGTGGAGGTCATGGGCCGGTACTGCGGCTACCTCGCTCTGATGGCCGGCATCGCCAGCGGCGCGGAGCGGGTCTACCTCAACGAGGAGGGCGTCACCATCGCGGACCTGCAAACGGATGTGGACGATCTCGCGCGAGGCTTCCGTGACGGAAAACGCCTCGGTCTGATGATCCGTAACGAGAATGCAAACCCCTGCTACAACACGCAGTTCATGGTGTCGCTCTTCGAGGAGGAGGGTGGCGAACTCTTCGACGTGCGGCAGGCGATCCTCGGCCACCTGCAGCAGGGAGGCAATCCGACACCCTTTGACCGCATCTTGGCCACCCGGCTCGCAAAGCGCTGCGTGGAACGCCTCATCGACGAAGCCGAAGCGGGAACCGACGGCGCAACGGCGGTGGGTCTGTGCAACGGTCGGATTGAATTCTCCGACCTCGAGATGCTCCGCCGACAGGTGGATCCGGAGGTCCAACGGCCCAGGCATCAGTGGTGGATGGACCTCCGTCCCATCGCAAGCCTGCTGGCTCAATCTGGACCGTCGGTCGAGGTCTGACTCCCGGCGCAATGTTTTGCCGACGTCCCGACCAGCTCATCTCCTTGTGCGATACCGAAGGCCGTGGCGAAGGGACACGCCTACCATGTCCCCACGACTCGCCCCCGCCGCACGATGCCCGCTCGCCTGATCGCCACTGAGCTCAATACAAACCTAATAAATTCATACATTTTATAGCCAAGCTACCGCGCCATCGAGCGATGCGGCGGGGACGGAGGATGTGGCACCGTCCTTGCTGATACCCATCGGTGACCGACGCGGCCCGGCCGCGAACCACAAAGGAGGCAGCATGTTGATTCGAAGGATCTTGACAGTAGCAATCATCTTGGCGCTCGGATGTGTCCCGGCAGCGGTGGCCCAGGGCGGAGGCAATGGCGACGGAACCTGCGACGGCAGCGGCGGCGGTAACGGCGGCGGCAACGGTGGCGGAAATGGTGGCGATAACGGCGGTGGTAACGGCGGCGGCGGTGGGCCCGGAGATATTCCGGGCAACGGCCCCGGCACAGGATCGGGCAGCAGCGGTTGCCAAGGCGCCCTCATCGAGCGCTTCGACCTGCTGGTTCCTGAAGAGCTCAACCCCGACGAGACCGCGGCCATCATCTTCCTCAAGGAGGAGGAGAAGCTGGCACGGGACGTCTATCTCACTTTATCGCTGAACTACGGCGCCGCGATCTTCACCAATATCGCACGCTCGGAGGACCACCACATGGGCCTCGTCGACCTTCTGATCGTTCGGTACGGACTCACCGATCCCGCTCAGAACAACCCCATCGGCGTGTTCACAAATCCCGACATCGGCGCCCTCTTCAGCACCCTCGTGGCCCAGGGCCAACAGTCGCTGGTGGATGCCCTGATCGTGGGCGCCACCATCGAGGACATGGATCTGGCGGACCTCTACGATCTCATCCAAACCACAGACAACCTCGATATCGCTTTGATCGCTGAGAACCTGGCTGCCGGCTCGCGCAATCACATGAGGGCATTCGTCAAGGTCCTCGACAAGAACGGCGGAGCATACGAAGCCCAGTACCTGGATGCGGACGTGATGGCGGAGGTCCTCGCGTCGGATCCCGAGCGCGGCGTGGTCTACGACGAGTTCGGCGATGTGCTGGCCGAGTGTGGTGGGCCACGAGGCCGGCGTGTGGGCGGCCAGGGGGGCTCAATGCACGACTGACAACGGCCCCTGGGAATCGGCGGTCAGGGTCCACTCCCTCCCGTCCGCCGGCTCCTGTGCCTGCTCCAAGGCCGCGCCAATCCGGCGCGGCCTTCTTCTTTTTGATTTCAGCGATGGTCTGTTTCTGCCAATGAACAGGCACACCCCTGATTGATGACCAAAGCCACCAGTAGCGGCTAGCTGGCCTGTAGCGATGTATCTGAATATCAGAAAAAATGATACGCTCTCTCAACATTACTACCGAACGCACACCACAGAAGTGGAGCAACGGATGAGCCCGACCTACAACAGCATTCTCGAGACCATCGGCAACACCCCGGTGGTCAGGATCAACGCACTCGCCCCCGAAGGCATCAATCTCTTCGTCAAACTGGAGGCTTTCAACCCAATGGGTTCGGTCAAGGACCGCCTGGCCCTTGGCGTGATCGAGGACGCCGAGGAGAAGGGTCTGCTGTCCCCGGGCCAGACCGTGGTGGAAGCGACCAGCGGCAACACCGGCATCGGGCTGGCCATGGTGTGCGCCCAGAAAGGCTATCCCCTGGTGGTGGCGATGGCCGAGAATTTCAGCGTCGAAAGACGGAAGATTCTGCGTTTTCTGGGGGCCAAGGTCATCCTCACTCCGGCTTCGGAGAAAGGCACCGGCATGCTTCGCAAGGCCGAGGAGCTTGCCGAGGCCCACGGCTGGTTTCTGTGTCGACAATTCGAGAACGAGGCCAATGCCGACGTTCACTCCCGGACCACCGCCGTGGAGATCCTGCGGGACTTCGAGGGCAAAGGGCTGGATTATTGGGTGACCGGATTCGGCACCGGCGGCACGTTGAAGGGTGTCGCCAGGGTACTCAAAGACCGGAGTCCGGGCACCAGGGTCGTCGTGTGCGAGCCCGACAACTCACGGATCTTGGCGAGCCGCATCCCTCAGGCGCGCGCAGCCGACGGATCGCCCAGCGAGAGTCATCCTTCCTTCCGCACGCACGTCATGCAGGGATGGACACCAGATTTCATCCCAAAGCTCGCCGAGGACGTCGTGGCCCACGGGTGGGCAGACGATTTCGTGGCTGTCGATGGCGGACAGGCCCTCAAGCTGTCGCAAGCGCTCGCATCAACCGAAGGGATCTTCACCGGGATCTCGGGGGGCGCCACCTTTGCCGGCGCGCTGAAGGTCGCCGAATCCGCGCCGAGCGGCAGCACCATCCTGTGCATGCTGCCCGACACCGGCGAACGTTACATGTCGACACCATTGTTCTACGACATCGCTGAGGACATGACCGCTGACGAGATGGAGATTTCAAGATCAACGCCAAACTATCGATTCGACGCTCCCCCACCGGCCGCGCCCACGGGCGAATCCACCGAGCAACAACCCGTCACTGCCGAGGCGGAAGCCTTCGTCACCGAGGCGCTCACCGACCCCGAACAGCCGGTCGTGATGTTTGCCTTCGAGTGGTGCGAGTTCTGCTGGTCGATGCGTAAGATGTTCGCCACAGTTGGGATCCCGTACCGGTCCATTGACCTCGACTCCGCCGAAAATCAGGAAGGGAACTGGGGCGGACAGATCAGAACCGCCCTCGAGTCGCGGTTCGGGACCAAAACGATCCCTCAGATATTCGTCGGCGGACAACACATCGGGGGCTGCTCCGATACCTTTGACGCATTCAAGGACGGCAGCCTGCAGACACTGCTGGCCGAGCATGGCGTCGATTACGACTCCAGCGGCGATTTCGACCCGTATTCGCTGCTGCCCACGTGGCTCCAGGCCCGGTAGGACGAGTCGATTGATCCGGGATCGTGGAACGTCCATTCAGGACAGGAGATCCACCCGCAAGGACCGCGCCCGACTACAATGGCCTGCAGTGGGGAAAGATCATCCATGTCGTTAGAGATGCTCTTCATGCTGGTCCTCTTGGGCCTGGCCTTTGTGGCTTTCGTCAAGGAAACCTTCCCCATCGAGGTCACGGCCCTCGGTCTTCTAGCCGTGCTGCTGGCCACCGGCATCATCGGCATCGACACCGCGATCTCCGGGTTCAGCAGCAAGGCTGTGGTCACCATCGGCAGTCTCTTCGTTCTCAGCCGCGCACTGATCAAGACCGGTTTGCTGGAAACCGTGGCCGACCGGATCGGCCAGCGGGCCACGAATCGACCGATCGCCATGGTCATCGTGCTGCTCGTCCTGGTGGCGGTGGGATCCGGCTTCCTCAATAACACGGCAGTGGTGGCGATCTCCATTCCCCTGGTCATGAAGCTCTGCCGGAGAATCAAACTCAGCCCGAGCAAGGCGCTCATGCCCCTGTCCTTCGCGTCCATCTTTGGCGGTACGCTCACTTTAATCGGGACCTCGACCAATCTGCTGGTCAGCGCGGTGGTGGAGGAGGCCGGGCTGCCCGGTCTGGGCGTCTTCGACTTCACGGCCATGGGAACGATTTTTCTGGTGGTCGGGTTGCTCTATGTCATCCCGGCGGCCAGGTATCTGCTGCCGGACCGAGCCGCCACCGGCGCTTTGACCGAGAAGTACCACGTTGCCGATTTCCTCACCGAGGTCATCCTGGACGATGGATCCAAGCTTGTGGGCACCACCCTGGCCAACGCCCACATCAACGAGCAGTACAGCGTAACCGTCCTCGAGGTCATCAGGGGGCCTGCCGAGACCCACGTGGATGATGTGGACGCCATGTCGCTGCGGTCTGGGGACCGGCTGATCATCCAGGGGTCGCTCGAGGACATTCTCAGGCTGCGGCGGGAGCAGAACCTCGCCCTGCTGCCCGACGTCAAGCTCAATGACGCGGAGCTTTCGGCCGGTGGCCAGGCCCTTGTTGAGGCCTGGGTTCGACCGGGCAGCAACATGATCGGCCGTAACCTGAAGGAGCTCGATTTCCACTATCACCTGGGTGGATTCGTGCTCGCGGTGAGCAGAATTGGCGGAACCCTCCGCCGGCGGGTCTCCGAGGTGGTCCTCCGGTTCGGCGATGCATTGCTGATCCTGGTGCCGCGCGAACGCATCTCCGACCTCGAAGAGACCGGCGACCTCGTGGTGCTCAGCGAGCACGACGTCCATCTCCAACGGGACCCCTACTGGTGGCTCGTGCTTGTACTGCTTCCACTGGCGGTGGCGCTGGCTGCCTTTGGCGTCGTGGACATCGCCGCCGGCACCTTCATCAGCGCGGTAATTCTCCTGCTCTTCGGAGTACTGACCCCGGTAGAGGCCTACCGAGCCGTCGACTGGTCGGTGGTCTTCTTGATCGCGGCGTTCGTCCCCGTGGGCTACGCCGTCACCTCCACCGGTGCAGCGGACTTCCTGGCTCGAGGACTGCTGGCCACGAGTGCGTGGGCCCCTCCAGACATCGCTCCCTATGTCGTGCTGTCGCTCGTCTATGTTGCCACGACAGTGCTGACCCAACTCGTTTCCAACAGCGCTGCGGTGATCATCGTCACCCCGATCGCACTCAGCCTCGGCCCCGCCCTCGGGACGGACTGGAAGCCCTTCGTCTTTGCGGTGGCGTTTGCCGGATCCGCAGCGTTTATGACCCCCATGGGCTATCAGACCAACCTGATGGTCTACGCCGCCGGTGAATACCGATTCCTGGACTACGCCCGATTCGGTGCGCCGTTGAATCTGGTGTTCTGGTTGCTCGCAACATTGTTCATTCCTGTGTTCTGGCCGTTCTGACCCGTCTGAAAATCACCGCGCACAATTTCTTGCTGCACCGCGGCTTTCTCGACGGATGTCCCGGTGCTAGGCTCCGGTCCTTGATGTTGTCCCACCACGCAATGTGGGCAATGCCGAAATCGGGTTGGAGGATCAGTGCGGTACTCAAACGTACAACTGCTCGCCGTGAACCACGTAGAAGCACCCCAGCAGGTGTCCTCCGAGGATCTCGAGAGCCGGCTCGCCCCAGCACTCCGACGTTTTGGTGTCTCGCCCGGGCTGCTCAAAAAACTCTCGGGGATCGAATCACGCCGGATGTTCGACCCGGAGTTTCTGCCGTCGGACGGCGCAGCCATGGTCGCGGAGAAGACGATCGAGGCAGCCCACATTGACCGCTCCGATCTCGGGATCATCGTCAACACCTCGGTGTGCCGCGACTGTGTGGACCCCTCTACCGCCAGCATCATTCACCAGAAGCTCGATCTGTCTGAAGACTGCGTCAACTTTGACGTGGGCAACGCCTGCCTCGGTTTTATCAACGGTATGGAGATGGTGGCGAACGTGATCGAAAGCGGTCAGACCGATTTCGGGATGGTCGTCAACTGCGAAAACACCCACTTTGCCGTCCTCGAGACGATCAAGCGGCTGTTGAAGCCCGAAACCACCTGGGCGACTTTTCGCAACAACTTCGCCACGCTGACCCTTGGTTCCGGAGCCGTCGCGATGATCCTCGCTCGTGCCACCGGCACCGCAAAGGAGCACCGGTTCCTGGGGGGCGTCACGTTAGCCGCCACCGAACACTGCAGGCTGTGCACCGCCCAGGTCGACCAGATGATCACCGACACCAAAAAGCTTTTTCATCACGGCCTCGAACTCGGTCTGAAGACCTGGGAACTGGCCCGCCAAGCCCTGGATTGGACCATTGAAGATCTCGATCACTTCGTCATCCACCAGGTGGGCAAAGCCCATACTGAAAAGTTCGCCCGCACCCTGGGCATCGATCTTCGAAGGGTCTTCCGACTGTATCCCGATCACGGCAACATCGGTCCCGCTGGCGTTCCCATCGCGCTGTCAAAGCTGGTCGAGGACGACGCCTTGAAGAGCGGGGACCGAATTGCTCTCATGGGCATCGGCAGCGGCATCAATTGCACCATGGCCGAGCTCGTCTGGTGAGACGTCTCATTCTGGCCGGCATCCGGTCACGGCGCGACGCACTCCCGACGGGCGCGCACCACCTGACCGTCTGGAGGAAGCGGCCCGACCCCCTCGCGTGGGGCCGGGCACGGCAGTCTGCGGAGCCCAGCTCGGTCAGCGTCTCGATGAACCGGGATCGCCATCCGATCCGGAGACCTCGATCACCATGATCTCCTGCGAACCAACAAATGAGGTCCCGTCAACGGTCGCACCCAACAGGGTGAGCGTGTTGTAACCGTCGATGACGAGCCCATCGAGGGTCTTGATCTCGTCCATGAGGAACTTCGCCACGAAGTTGCCGCGGTTGTCAGCCTTCCAGGAACTGATGAGCACTCCGTTGAGAAAGACCGAGGAGACATCCACCTCCCAGTAGGCGATGTCGGTGTGAACCGTGACCACCTGGCCGTCGCTGTCGATGTTCAACGTCCGCGGCGCCACCTCGATGCTGATCTCGTCCGCCACAGCTGTGACCGGAGCCAGGAGCAGTACCAGAACCATTCCCACCCACAGAATCTTCGTTTTTTGCACCGTTCTGATTGACCAAGACATCGTAACGCCCTCCATTTCTTGTTCTATGTACATTCTGCGAGGATCGTTGAGACATCGACCTCAAATATTGGACAGGACCGAAACCCTCGCGTGCGGATTCGACACCTACACTGTCTGATTGCACGGCGCGTGCCAATCCTCGAAATTTTTATAAACTACTTATTTTATTGAGTTTCTATTCGTAAAACGACCAACCCCCGTACCCATTTCTTGTCAGCACGGGTTGTAGGGCCACATGACACGTGTCCCTTTGCCACGAATCGGGCTGCGCTAGGGTTGTTGCGGGGTCGAAGCGACACCAAGCCCGATGCCCGGAGGAGGCGGTCATGCGACTACAGCTCATGTCCTGGCCCGAAGTTGAACGTTATTTGGAGGACTCCGTCGGGGTGATCGTACCCATCGGCGCAACCGAGCAGCACGGCCCATCTGGAGTCATTGGAACCGATGCCATCTGCGCGGAAACCCTGGCGTGGCGAACCGGGGAGCTGACCGCGGCAGCGGTGTGCCCAACTCTGTCGGTGGGCATGTCCGAACACCACATGGCCTTCCCGGGATCCATCACCCTCCGACCATCGACGCTCGTGGCCGTGGTGCGGGATGTGGTCCTGTCGCTGGCGCGACATGGCTTCCGCAGGGTCTTCGTCGTCAACGGACACGGCGGCAATACGGCATCCCTCGACGCGGCCATTTTCGAGGTCTACACCGATGCGCCTCGGATCATCGACCGGTGGCGACGAACTCCGCTGCCTCGCGGTTCAATGGTGGGACATGCCGTCAGCCCTTCGTCTGAGCGCGGAGCTGTTCGGAGATCGTGACGGCGACCACGCCACGGCCAGCGAGGTCTCCGTGGCCTCCGCGGCTTGGCCAGACCACATCAAGGAGGTTGCCATCGACACCGAGGTCGCACCCACGATCCCGTCTCTTCGGACCGGTGGATTTCAGACGGCGTTATCCGGACGGCCGAATGGGCTCCCATCCCCAGCTGGCCTCGGCCGAAGCCGGCGAACGGATCATCGACGCGGTGGCAGAAGACCTTGCCCGCGCTTATCGGGAGTTCGTCGATGAACCCTGATCCCGGGGCGCCCGCCGGCGGTGATAAAATCGATTGGTCCCGTCCCGCTGCTGCACCACAGCACGCGGAGGATGTTCATGAAGACAACGGGACCCACCATCTGGTATCCAATTCTCGCCCTCTCTCTCCCTTTAGCCCTTCAGCCGCGCATGCCACCGACCGGCCGCCGGCCACTCCGACTCCACGGGCACAGCAGCCGGGAGATGGGACACGGCTCAGTGATTACGCGTCGCGGATCGACATCGACCGAGCCTCCCTCGGCCCAGCGCGCGATGAGCCGCCGGTGATCACCACTGAGTTGGTGCGACAACTTGCATCCGATGGCTTGCTCACCGTTGGTTTTCCTCGGAATCGGTTGTCGCCCCCCACGGCCCGTCCCACCCCCGGCAGAGTGGGTCCAGTCCCAAGCGGACCGAGGAGGAGTGGCGCGAGAAGGTCTTGAGGCAGAAGGACCAGCTGGCCAAAATCCAGGGAGATATCCTGCTGCTGGACGCACAGATCGAGGCGATCAAAGCCTCGGCCGCCCACGGCCGAGACGGAGCGGCGCGACGGCAGGCCAAGATCACAGCGGCTCGGGGGCGTCGCACGGTGCTGGTCCGCCGACTCGAACGGGAACGGACGCGCCTCGGCGCCCTCATTCGTCACGCCCGGGAGCAGGGCGCCCAGCCCGGCTGGTTCCGATAGGAGAGATCTACGAAGACTGGAGTCGAATTCAGAATCAGTTGACCGTCATCCGCGATGGTTTGGCGACGACTCTCGAATTCCATCACACCATCTACTCCGCCCGTGAGTTGAAGGACCTTCTCGCTTTAGCCGGATTCGGCGAGGGGACATTCTACGGCGATCTCGAGGGCAATGCCTTCGGACCGGACGCGGAGCGACTGATTGCGGTCGCTTTGTGAGGGCCGGTGTGTATCCATCGCGGTTGTCCGTCGTACACTAGGGTGGACAAACGGAGGCGCATCGCGTGGAGACGGCAGTGACACAGAAGGGTGGACGTCTGGGCCTCGACAAGCTCGTGGCCAAGATGATCGACCAGCGTTTCGTCATCAGCCATCGCCGCCTGCCGCAACGAGCGGCCGGTGGTGGTCATGTCGATCCCGCCATCCTCGCGTTGTCGCCGCCCAAGTCGCGCTACGTCCGCAAGTGGCGCCGCCACGCACGCCGCTGTCCCAACTGCGCCGACGCCTTCCGCTACCTCGGGCTGTCGCTGGGCTGACGCTTTCTAGCCCGCACTTCTCACCGAGTGTCTGCTGCGGGCTAGGCGAAGGGCGAATAGCAGACAGTGAATAAAACCGGGGATCGTGAACCGGGGGCCGGATCAACCCTTCGAACGGCGGAACGGACAATTCCCGATTCCCGAATACCGACACACAATCTTGCAGAGACACCGGCTCCTACCCGGATCCCGTGTACTTCTCACCAAAAATTCTCGGTACCTGTGTATCGAGCATCGCGGTCGGCAGAGGACGGTGTTTCGCATCTTCGATCGAGAGCGGTGGTGAAAAATGGCGCTGCAGTTTTTCAAATCCGACGCGAGCGAATGCCTGAAGCAGCTGGCCAAAGGTGGGTATTCCACCGACGAACGGGACCAGATGCTCGAGGTTCTGCTCAAGGCGGTCAACCTGAAACCACGGGACGTGATATGGATGGCCTTCCGTCCGGATCGCGCCCTTCGTGAGGCCTGCAGGGAGATCCTGAAACCTCACCGGAACACCGGCACGGTGGACCGGTTCATCGCAGAGGCCCGCGACAAATCCGAGGCACCACTGAAGGCCGGCGCCGCCGTTCTCGTTTCCCTCCGGATCCCCGGGATCGAGTCCCACCTCGCGAAACTGGTCGCCTCAGATCGCGAGCAGGTCCGGGAGGCCGCCCTGAGGCTGGTGACCCATGCACCGGTCACCGTCGGATTGGCTCCCCTGCTGTGGCAACTGTTCGAAACGGAGGACGACGCGTCCAAACGTCAGCCCTTCCTCAAACAGCTCGCCACGGCCGAAATATCGCCCCAGGTTCTCCCACGATGGGAAAGGGCCGCCGTTGACCTCGATCCGGAGATCCGCGCCACCGCGCTCAAGATTCTGGCCGACAAAGCGCCGGAACAAGCGGTGGACCGGATCGTCGACCAGCTGGCCAACGTCGACTACGACACCCAGCAGCACCTCATCGCGGCTCTGACCCGGATCGCGCGGGACCGGGGAGTCGATTTTGTCGACCGGCTGCTGCCTCTGATGGCTTCAGGCGAGGCCAGTATCCGGACTGCGGTCATCAAGATCCTGCTCGAAATGGACGACCGCCACGAACTCGTCAAACGGTACCTTCAGTTCTCAAAGACACTGGCCGGATGGGCCCGAGACCGAGCCTTGGACTCCATGAAGGAGTTTGGCGACGATCTGGTCGAACCCACCATCGAGCTTCTCACCGATCCCGACGAGGAGGTACGCGCTCTCGCCCTGGCGGTGGTTGGCGCTTTCGAGGACCCCCGAATCATCCCGGCCACCATCGAGCTGCTGTCCGACGACGACTGGTGGCTGCGGGTCTGTGCCGCCGACACCCTCGGTCAATTCAAGGACCCGCGAGCGGTTGACGCCCTGATCGCCTCGCTTCAAGACCCGGAGACCCGGTGGGCGGCGGTGGAAGCCCTCGGCCGAATTGGCGACCCAAAGTCTCTGGCCCCGTTGTCGAAGCTGCTCAACGACACGGCACCCGAGATCCGGATCGAGGTCTTGCTGGCCCTGCCCAACTTCGACCACCCGAAGATCCTCGAGGCTCTCCATCGGGTCGCCAAGTCGGATCCCCATCGAAGCGTCCGCGCCCGTGCCCTGGAAATCGCGGAGGAGGTTGCGCACAAAAAACAGGCGTCACTCCAAGATCTGGAAATGCTGCGTACCGAAATCCGAAAAGCCCAGACCGACGAAGGCCAACCCCGGCTCAACACGCTGCTCGCCTCCACCCGCAATCAGGGAGGATCAGACTTCCACCTGTCGACCAGCTGTCCACCATCAATGCGCTTTGGTGGTGAGTTGATCATGGCCCAGGAGGAGGCCTACGACGCGCAGAAGGTGGCAGGCATGATCCGCGAAATCCTGACCGACGACCAGTGGGCGCGCCTCGAGGAGGAGAAACAGCTCGACTTCTGCCACAACGTTTCCGGTGCCGGACGCTATCGCACCAACGTTTTTCTCGATCACAAGGGCTACAACGCGGTCTTTCGGGTGATCCCCGAGCAACCGCCCACCATCAGCGAGGTTGGATTGCCCGGTCACCTCTCGAGCATCGCCTCCTACCACCAGGGCCTGGTGCTTGTGTGCGGACCCTCCGGAAGCGGCAAGTCCACCACTCTCGCCGCCATGGTCAACCTGCTCAACGAAACGCGGCAGCACCACATCATCACCCTCGAGGACCCTGTCGAGTTCATCCACCCGTTCAAGAACTGTCTGATCAACCAGCGGGAGATCGGGTCGGACACGCGTTCATACGCCCGCGCCCTGCGAGCCGCCCTGAGAGAAAACCCGGACGTCATCGTCATCGGTGACCTGCGGGACAACGAGACGGTGTCGCTGGCGCTCACCGCCGCCGAAACCGGCCACCTTGTGCTCGGGACCCTGAGTTCCACCACCGCCCCCAAAGCGATTGACCGGGTCATCTCGAGCTTTCCCCATGACGAACAGCCCCAGGTGCGTGCGGCTCTTGCCGAGTCACTGAAGTACGTCATCGCCCAGCGCCTTTTGCCGGTGGAGGGAACGAGGAAACGGCTGGCCTGTTTCGAGGTTCTGGTCGGTTCCATGTCGGTGTCCAACCTCATCATCGACGACAAGACCTATCAGCTGCCGTCGGCCATGCAGATCGGTAAGGCCCACGGCATGCGGACGTTCGACGACTCGCTCCGCGAATTGATGGAGCGCGGCAAGATCACCGCTGAATGCGCCTACATGCACGCCTCAAACCGGGACGATTTCGAGGGTTTCGTTTCGCAGGAGTTCCTCGATTCGAGGGCGGTTCTATGAATGACATGAGTTATCGCATCGATCGGTTTCTTCGGCTGATGAACGACCGCGGAGCATCTGATTTGCACTTTGCGGTGGGCAGGCCTCCGATGCTTCGGGTGACCGGCGCCATGGAACAGATCCGCTACCGGATGGTCCAGGAAGGCGACTTCAAACAGATGCTGCAGCCAATCTCGCCGCCGGAGCGTTGGCAGGAGTTCGAAGCCACCGGCGATGCCGACTTCGCCTACGAGGTGCCGGATTTGGCCAGGTTCCGCGTCAATCTCTTTCGGCAGCAACGGGGATCGGCGGCAGTCTTTCGGGTCATTCCCACCAAGACCATGACCATCGACCAGCTCGGGCTGCCGCCCCAGGTGCGGAAGGTAGCCGAGCTCCAGACCGGCCTGGTGGTCGTCACCGGCCCCACCGGGTCGGGCAAGTCCACCACACTGGCGGCCATTGTCGACCTCATCAACGAATCTCGCAGCCGGCACCTGATCACCATCGAGGACCCCATCGAATTCGTCCACCCCAACAAGCGATGCCTCATCCACCAGCGGGAGGTGGGCAATCATGCCACCGGTTTTTCTGAAGCGCTGAAGGCTGCCGGCCGGGAGGACCCCGATACCATCCTGGTGGGAGAGATGCGTGATCTCGAGACGGTGTCGATGGCGCTCAGCGCCGCCGAACGGGGCACCGTCGTCTTCGGCACGCTGCACACAAACAACGCGGTCAAGACCGTGGATCGGATCATCGGCGTGTTTCCGGCCGGCGAGCAGGAAGGCGTCCGCAACATTCTCGGTGAATCGCTGCGGGCGGTGATCGCGCAACAGCTTCTTCCTCGGGCGACCGGTGGCCGGATCGCCGCGGTGGAGATCCTGTTCTGCACCCCGGCCATCGGCAACATGATCCGGGAGGGCAACACGAACCAGATCACATCGGCCATTCAAACCGGCGCCAAGAGCGGCATGATCGAGATGGATGCCGCGATCCGAGAGCTTTACGAGGAGGGCAAGATCACGGCCCGTGCAGCATATGACAAGGCCATTAACAAGGAGCTCTTCGAGGATCTGGTTGTGACGTAGTCGAAAGTTGAAAGTTGAAAGTTGAATGTTGAATGTTGAGTTGCCACCCGTCCACCCGGAGCTCAGAATGGCGCGATGGGCGGGCGCGCCACTTCTGACACTTTCGGGTTGATCGCATCGAGGCACTCGACATCCTCGAGTACCGAAAGTGTCAGGGGTGGCTCCCTCGGGGAGCGCGGTTGGGAGATGGGCGGTTCGAAAACAGCGAGTCGTACCGAACGCGCGGTCAGGTGCCAGGGACCAACCCGGAACCGATGAGAACGAGCGGCACTGCCCCCTGCCCCCTGCCCAGTGCATACTGCTTACTGCCTACTGCCTTGCATAGACCTCGACCCGCGCTAGAATCCGACCCCATGAACAGCATTCCCTTCGCAGTCCGCATGGACCTCGAAGGCTGGCGTCTCTTCTGGGCGCGGCTGGCAATCGAGGCCGACGAGCCTCAGACTCTTGCCGAGCTTCGGGAACAGGTCGCGAACCGCGCTCTCGAGCGCTTCGCAGATACCGCGGCCATCGGCGCTCACCCCACGGCGTCCGCGCTGCGCCGGCTGTTCCGCGACGCGGGTTGCGACCCCACCCGCTACCGGCCCGCTTCCGAGGCACTGCTGCGCCGGCTGGTCAAGGGCGACCCGCTGCCCGTGATCCACCCGCTTGTGGATCTCAACAACTGCCTGTCGGCAGAACTGGCGGTGCCGTGCTGCGTGATGGCGGAGGGGAGCTTCGGCAGTCCAATGACATGGCGATCCGGCCGAGCAGGCGAAGCCTACGAATCTCTCCGCGGCCCCTTCAACCTGGAGAACAAACCGGTTCTCTTCGACGAGGACGGCCCGCTGGACACACCCATCACCGGAAACGTTCGGGTCGCGGTCCAGCCCCATACGACGGCGGCATGGCTGGTGGCCTACATGCCGGCTTCAGAGATCGAGTTGGACGAGGCGCGGCAATGCCTCGACGAGCTCAGCCGAGGTACCGGCGTGACGGCCGAGGGTTACCAGGGCTGAATTCGAAATTCGAAATTCGAAATTCTAGGGTCTGCCTGGGTGATCAGAAGATCAAGTGACTCAGCCATCTGTCCACATCGAGGTAGATGAGCGTCAATCCCACCATGTCGACAAAACCGTGGACCAATATGGGCAGCCAGAGGTTGTATCCATTCCAGACGAAGATCACGCCGAGCATCAGGCCCATGAGCCCGGTGCTGATCATCCCAGCCGGCCCCTGATAGCTATGGGCGAGACCGAACGCAACGGCGGGCAGAAGAGTGGCAATAGCCACGGCGATCGGACCGTCTCCGAACACGATCTTCAAACGCTTGAGAAGGTAGCCCCGAAAAAGCATCTCCTCCAGAAACCCGCCGACCACCCATCCGATGATCAGCATGATGATGAAATTGACGAGATTGCCCCGCATGGGATCGAGCATGCTGATATCCACCGCGGAACCGGTCAGCCGCTCCACCAGCGGATCGATCACGACCACGAAGGCCGTCTGGAGAACCACTGCCAGACCAAGGCCGAGGGCCAGGGTTTTTGGCCAACTCTCCGGCCGGGCGAATCCAATTTCGGCGAAACTGCCCTGGCGAACACAAAGCAGCAACGCGATCAGAAGGAAACCCCAGCCAATAAAGACCCCAACGTTGGGCAACGATCCTATGGCAACCAGCAACCCGATGGCGATGATCGCGATGCTGAGTCGCTTGAGAAACAGGACCTCGAAGATCCTCCGGCCCAACGTCTCGGGTGTGGTTTCTTCCGCTGTCACGTTGTCTTCCATGGATCAACACACTCCTCGTGAACGAATTTTGATTGTCGGGTCAGAATAGTACCCGCTCGTCGTCCCAAATGGCCGCGTCAGGTTTGGGCGAGGTATCGGGTTCGCATTTCGATGACCTGGGCTTTGAAGTCGGGGAACCGACGCCACAGGTCTCGATTGCAGTCGGTCAACTCGGAGCACTCGATACAGCAATCGAGCTTCTTGTCCTGAACACATGCCCTGACGTCACAATTGGTCACCACCACGCCGTCCGGTCTGTGTGGTGCCTTGCAGCCCCAGCAGATGGCCGTTTCCTGATCAAAGGCGATGCCGAACCGTTCTTCGATCTTCCATTCTTCAAAGGCCTGTTTTTTCAGCTCGACGTCGTCCTCGAGGGTCCCGAGCTTGAACTTGCAGTCGCCCCGACAGGTGTAACCGCAGAAGTTCAGCTTCTTTGGGTCCAGGGGCGGTTGTCGTTGCGTTTTGTCGATGTCGGCGAAGCCAGGCGTGCCAGACCACAGACATGCGCCGCAAAGAGCGACACCTAATCGGGTCCCCGTGGCCAGGAAATCACGTCGATCGAGGTCATGGAATTTCACGGTTCTGCCCTCCGCGGACGAGGTGGGGGAAGTACTGTCCCCGCCGTGCTTTTGTTTCACAGCGGGTTTTCGGCGATCAGACCCGTACCAACTTCGATGGTGAGACCTCTGACTCACTGCCCGCGCGAAGGCGGAAGACCTGGATACCGAGAGTTTCCATCAGTCCCACCGGTTCGATCGAGACGACCTCCGGAATTCCCGGGTCAGGGATTCGGCTGGGGATGTCGGGCCACCAGGACGACTCCCCCGATGATCATTGCCGCCCCTACCAGAGTGAACACGGTGATGGGTTCCGCGCCCACCGCCCACCCGAGAATCAGCGCGATGACGGGTGTGACGTATGCGATCAGGCTGAGCTGGTGGGCCGGCGCGTAGCGGAGCAACCAGAAGTACAGACTGAAGGAGAGCACCGTGCCCACCAGGGCAAGATAGAGGACGCTCCCAATGGCCGGCACGGTCCAGTCCACGGGAGCCCCCCGCTCGAGGACCAACGCCGTGGCCAGCAACAACCCCGCCGAGACAAACATCCCGTTCCGATTGAGCAGAGTCGAGCTCACCCCACCCCCGTACTTTTTGACCAGGGTCGTTCCCACCGTGACCGAAATCGGGCTGAGGAGCAGCAACAGGGCGGTTGGCACCCCATCGCTGCCGAAGCCCTGGAGATCGGTCCGAAAAAGCAGGATGAGCCCGGCCATCGCCACACCGAATCCGAGCCACTGACCGCGTCGCAGCCGTTCACCCTTGAGGAAATGGTGACCAGAAAACGCCTGGAGCATTGGATATACGCCCCACAGCAGACACACGAGTCCTGAGGGCAATACGGTCTCCGCGTGGTAGACCAGACCGTAGGATATGGCGAAGTTCAACGTCCCCTGCACGAGGACAAGCCACATCGGAGGAGCTGTCCCACCCTCCCGGCGACTGAACAGCGCAGCCACTGCGACCATGATGGTCGCCGCGATGGCAAACCGGATCCCCGCCGAGGTGAACGGCGGCAGGTCGCGCAGCCCGCCCTTGATCACGATCCAGGTGCTGCCCCAGATGAGACACAGCACCACCAACAGCAGGCGAATTCGCGCCGGTGAAGGCGCCGGTTTGCCGTCGAGGCCGTGATTGGGAGAATGTGGCGACTCTGTGGTCATGAACGATTCAGTCCTCCGACGACGAAAACCGCCGGTCGAATATTTTCGGAGATTAGCACGCAAAGGGGTGGTGTACATTCAAAAGGAGAAAAGCCCATGTTGAATGTCACATCAGCCCTGCGGTTTGCTGCCGTGGCCGCCATCGTTGCCGCGGTCGGCTGTTCCCACACCAACCCAGATCCATTTGTCTACGGTCCTACTCAGACCGCGAAGAGGACGGGCGGACCGGGGCCGTGTTTCTCGGGCCCCCTCGAGGACTGCGTCGACTCCTCACCACCGTCCAACGCCGAGCTCTTCCCCTCCCGCTGGCGTTTCCCCTTCCAACCCGATCTCTACGCCAGGGTCTGCCGTGGAGACGTGGACGCACGGTCGCGTTTTCTCATAGGCGTGCGGCAGATTGACAGCGGCGACAAGTCGGATGAGACAACGCGGGTCTACCTGGGATTGATCGATGGATGTTCCTCGGCCGGTTTCTGCGGCTGGGCGCTGGACATCGCGGCCGACACCGCCGAAACCCCGGCCACCCGGAATCTCTTCCTCGAAGCCGCCCGCCGGGGCTGCGAATCGGTCATCGGCGAGGACCGATTGGAACGGGTCGCGGCCGAATTGGGCCGGTCGCTCGCCGACGAACCGAAGTGGACATACAACACTCAGGACGCCCAATGCGCTGACCTTCCGCGAGTGGATCAACCCTGGGACGATCTTGCGACCCGGTACGAGGCCGGCTGTTTGAACCTCGTGGACTGGGTCGAAAATCACCGCGACGATCCGGAGGGCACAGCCCGCGCCCTCGAGCGCTGCGTAAATGGGCGCGAAATCAGATATCGGGAGGCCGACTGCATTCGCGAACTCGCCGGGCTCGATCGTGCTCGTGCAGTGGCCCTGGTCCGGGACGACGAGCGCCGCGGGTGGGGCATGTCGTCCACCATCAACAGATACGCCACGACGTTATTGCGCTTTCCAGAAGAGGGCCAGCTTGAAACCGAGCTGACGTCCATTGGATTGCTGGCTGCCGCTCCTCCGCCCCCGTCGGAGGGCGAGCGGGCGGACATCTTGACATCCGAGATCCTCGAGAGGAATAGACGACTGCTGCGATTCAACCCCTCGTGTCCCGTGCGCTACTGCGAGCATGCTCCCCTTGCCTACCAGCTCGTCGACCTCGTTTCCCCCACTCTCGACGACCTGATGATCGCGGAGCGTTGGCCCTCCCTCGAGGAGGTGTCCATGGGGTCCGGCAACCGCAGTGTTTCCACGTCGGTGGACGGCATCTCTGTCACCTATTTTGTGGATGAAGACGCAACCGGCAACATCGACGGGGAACAGGTCGCCCGGCTCCGCGAAGCCGCCCGACAGGCCCTCGCCGAACCACATGAACTCATCGTCTACGCGAAGGGCGCGGCCTTTCGCATCGGACTCCGCAACCTCGGTGACTGGTACGACATCGAGGCTCTGATCGGCGGGTTGAACTCAATCCTGGCCGCCCGAAAGAGCGACTTCCGGTATGTCGCCCTCGCCCCCCACTGCATTCCATGCGCGAATATTCTGGCTGGTCCGGGCGACGGTCTGATTGACGCGGCCCTTGCCGGTCTGATCGAGGTGGTCGACCCCTTCAACGAACTCTGGACCCAGCCCAGCTTCGACGCTGAGATCATTACACGTAAGAAATAACCAATCGCGATCCGGGACAGTCGTTTCGAAGATTCTCGAAATTCGAACCCCTTCACGCACGGTTGTCGTCGGTCGAGTCCAACACAACACCTTGCGTGGTGAAGTCAGGGAAGCCGCCCAAGCGCCCGAAGAACGTTTTCGCCGAGGATTTCATCGACGACGTCGGCCGGGTACCCGCGTTCTTCCAGGCGCCGACCGATTGCAGCGAAGCTGTCATTGGTGTTGAGGGCAGCTGGCACGTACTTGCCGCCGGCTTGGAGGTCGGTCCCGATGCCGACGTGATGGGCCCCGAGCCGCTCCACAAGGTAGTCGATGTGGTCAATGAGTCGGTCGACGGCGTCCACGTCCTCGCCGCCATCACCCACTAGAGCCGCCGAGTTGAACGAAACCCACACCGCCCCGCCGTGTTCGGCCAAGGCCTCGATCACTTCATCCGGGAGATTGCTCCGCCCGGGGGTCACCGCCTGGGCATTGGAGTGCGACGCAACCACCGGAACCCGGGAATAGGCGATGACCTGGAGCATCTGTAGGTGGCTCAGGTGGGTGATGTCAATGACGATCTCAGCCTCGTTCATCGCGTGTATGATCTGCCTCCCATACGGGCTCAGCGTCTCGGATCCGTCTCCGGCATGGAACAGTCCATCCGGGTCATCCTCCACGAGCCCAATCACCCGAACGCCGAGGTCGCGATAGCGGCCCACCACGGCCGGGTCGGGTCCAAAGACCGTTTTGAACCACTCGATGGCGAAAACGACCTGAACTCCGTCATCGGGAACACCGGAGAGCAACACACCGGGATCGTCGACCACCGCAAAATCGGCGGCTACCGTCGAGGCCTGTCGAAGCCAGTCCACATCGCCTCTGATTCTCTCTTCGATGTCGGCGGTCGGGCTACGATCCACGGGCAGGCCAAAAACAACGACCTGGATGCCACGAGCGGCCAGACCGCTCATGCCCGACGTATCGATGGATCCGTCTCTCCAGCTCAGCCCCTCGTGTGAGTGGCCGTCCACGACAGGCGGAGTCCCAGCCGCGATCTGCACCACACCCACCACGGCGATGACAACCACCAACACGATTCTGTTCAAGACCACCCTGTCTCCCCTCCACGCGCGACCGGCCCAGCGTGCGCATTGTCGCATGTGGTCGCCAGGCACGGACCATAACCCAGCTACAATGGCGCCCCATGAATCCCCTGCGAGAAGCAAGAAAACTCGGCCGGTATCTTCTGGGAAAGACATCGGAACTCGAGGACATCGATTTCAAGGACATTGTAATGTCCAAGGCCGTTCTCGATATCCACCGCAAGAAGACCCGCAAGGAGATCACCAGCGTCCCCCTCTTCGCGCTCCACCAGATCCACACTCTCGAACGCGAAAACGCCATCCAGGCCACCAAACGTCGGATCGAGATGCTGGAGGACCACAAGGACGAGTTGGTTGAACACGGGGAGCTGACCTGTGAGACTCTCGCCCGAATCCTCCCTTCGGTCTCGTGGATCAAGGTCGTGAAAGAGGGTCCGGACGCCTACCTCGCATTCGAGGGCAATGGCCGGATCGCCGCCATGCACGCGGTGTTCAGCCCCGAAGACGACCTCGCCGTGGAAGTCGAGCAGTACAGCTTCCGAAATCCGAAGAAGATCATCCGGAGGCTCAATCGAGTCAGACGGCTCAATCGGCTGCTTCCGGAACACGGCGCTGCGGAACCGCCCGGGTAGCGGCAACTCCGCGCGGCGAGCCCTACTGCGACCAGTCGGTGGCAGAGCCCCAGTCGAAACCGTCTTCGAAGAGCGGCACCCTGCCCTCGAACCCGGCGATGCTGAAGCTCGAGGACACATTGAGCTGAGAGGCCTGTAGCACGCCAAAGCCTCCCGCCATCAATTCGGCGAACGAGCCAAAGCTGCTGACCCACACCTCGTCACCCGAGCCTGCATCGTCGTCGGTTTCGAAAACGAGGTGGTACTGACCTCCGTCGAACGTGAACCCGACGATGCTGAACGTATCGGTAATGTCCATCTGGCTGTAGGTGGCGCTCGCCTGAGTGTTGGTGAACACATCGGCCAGCGAGTTGTAGCTCATGATGAAGATCTCGGCCCCGCCTGATGCGTCGTCGTTTGTCTCGAGGAGAACGTGGTACTGGGTGCCGTCATAGGCGAAGCCGCCCACCGACCAGAGCGGGTTGACGTTGATGGCGGTGTATTCTCCGGCCGGCCAGTGGTTGGAGTAGATATCGGCCACCGAAGGGAAACTGCCAATCCAGACCTCGGATCCTCCCGACGAGTCGTCGTCGGTTTCATAGAGCAAATGGTGCCGACTGTCGCCGTAGGCGTGCCCCCTGATGCTGAAGGCCGGTGCAGGATTCACCAGGGTGAAACCTTGTGCGAACGGGAGGTTCGCGACGAAATCCTCCACGGTCGCATAGCCGGCCTCGTACACCTCGTCTCCTCCCGACCCATCGGCGTTGGATTCCAAGAGCATTGAAAAATCACCGCCGAATGACGCCCCTGGCAGCGCCAGGATCACGACTGTGCCCAAAACCGCAACGAAACCCCCTACCCAGCCCTTTCGCGTTTTCGCGTATGACATAGCAAACCTCCAATGATGGCGTTTCGCGAGACCACGTTGTCTATTCCTTGGACATGAACACTATCACAAATTCAAAAGTCTTTATGAGACTCATTTTCAAGTCCGTAGCATCGCTGTTTTTCTGCTGAGGCCTTCGTTCTGTGTTCTTCGATCGGGCACGCGGATGGGGGGTGAACGGCCGACCGCCAAAGGCTGACCGGATGGGCGGGGTTTACCCTTGCCCCCTTGTGAAAGAAGGTGCACAATACCGACCGACTCGTCTCATCGAGTCCAAGCCTACAGAGGAGGCAATATGAAGGTCCACGAGTATCAGGGCAAGGAGGTCCTCGCCCGCTACGGTGTGGCGGTGCCCAAGGGCATCCTGATCACCGACGCCAGCGAGGCCAAGGCCGCCGCCGAAGAGCTCGGCGGCAAGGTCGTCGTGAAGGCGCAGATCCACGCCGGTGGTCGCGGCAAGGGTGGCGGCGTCAAGCTGGCCGCGAATCCGGACGAGGCCGTCGAATACGCCAAACAGATCCTGGGCATGACTCTGGTGACCAAGCAAACCGGTCCCGAGGGCCGGCTGGTCCGCAGGGTGCTCGTCGAGGAGGCGCTGCCCATCGATCGCGAGCTCTACCTGGGGATCGTGCTCGACCGATCCGAGGGCTTCCCGGTGATGATGGCGTCCAAGTTCGGCGGCATGTCCATCGAGGAAGTGGCGGCGGAAAACCCGGACGCCATCCTCAAGGCCCACTTCGACCCGGATGTGGGGCTCCACCCCTATCTGAGCCGACAGTTGGCATTCGGGCTCGGACTCGAGGGCGATGCATTCAAGGCTGGGGTCAAGTTCATGCACGCGCTGGCAAAGGCCTACGCCGACACCGACGCCTCACTCTTCGAGATCAACCCCATGGTCACCACCACCGACGGTCGGGTCGTCGCACTCGACGCCAAGGCGAGCTTCGACGACGCCGCCATGTACCGCCACAAGGACCTGGCGGAGATGCGCGACCTGGACGAGGAGGAGCCGCTCGAGGTGGAGGCCTCCAAGTACGACCTCAACTACATCAAGCTCGACGGCAACATCGGCTGCATGGTCAACGGCGCCGGCCTCGCCATGGCCACCATGGACATCATCAAGCACTACGGCGGCGAGCCGGCCAACTTCCTGGACGTGGGCGGCGACGCCTCCCAGGAACGGGTGGCCGCGGCCTTCCGGATCTTGCTCTCGGACCCAAGTGTGCAGGGCGTGCTGGTGAACATTTTCGGCGGCATCGTGCGCTGCGACATGGTGGCGCGCGGGGTGGTGGCGGCGGCCGAGGAGGTCAAACTCAGCGTACCCCTGGTGGTGCGCCTGGAGGGCACCAACGTTGAGGAGGGCCGGCGAGTGCTCGCCGAGTCCGGCCTCGACCTGATCGTCGGTGAGGGCATGGCGGACGCGGCCGAAAAGGTCGTGAACGCGGTCGGGAGGACGTCATGAGTATCTGGGTCAACTCCGAAACCAAGGTCGTCGTCCAGGGACTCACCGGCAAAGAGGGTCGCTTTCACGCCGAGAAGTGCCGCGAGTACGGCACCCAGATCGTCGCCGGCGTCACCCCGGGCAAATTCGGACAAGACGTTGACGGTGTGCCTGTTTTCAACACTGTCATCGACGCCGTCGACGCAACCGGCGCCAACGCCTCGTTGATCTTTGTACCGCCGCCCTTTGCGGCCGATGCCGTCCTCGAGGCTGCCGACGCCGGTCTCGAAGTGGTGGTGTGCATCACCGAGGGGATCCCGGCCCGCGACATGGTCCGGGTGCAGCGCATCCTTCAGGGCCTGCCCACTCGGATGATCGGCGGCAACTGCCCGGGAATCATCACGCCGGGGGAGTGCAAACTGGGCATCATGCCGGGGCACATCTCCATTCCGGGACCCATCGGTGTGGTTTCACGCTCCGGAACCCTGACCTACGAGGCCGTGGGACAGCTCACCGGGCTCGGTCTGGGCCAATCCACCTGTCTCGGTATCGGCGGCGACGCCCTGCCGGGCACCAACTTCATCGACTGTCTGGAAGCCTTCGAAGAGGACAACCAGACCAAGGGCATCGTCATGATCGGCGAGATCGGCGGCAGCGCCGAAGAGGACGCCGCGGAGTTCGTCAAGGAGTTCGTGACCAAGCCGGTGGTGGCCTTTATCGCCGGTCAGACCGCTCCCCCCGGACGCCGCATGGGCCACGCCGGCGCTATCATCTCGGGCGGTAAGGGCACCGCGGCCGACAAGATCGCGGCGCTCGAAGACGCAGGTATCGCAGTGGCCGCCACTCCGGCCGAGATCGGCATCACCATGAAGAACCTGATGGACGCAGAACCCCTGAGCTAGAATTCCGCATCCCGAAGATAACAACAGCCCGGCGGCAACGCCGGGCTTTTTTGTTCCCCGCCCAACCAGTGTGGAGAGTGTGGCCGGTCTGGAAGGTATGGAGAGGGGCGAACGGTCCCGCACCGGCTCCCCTTTCCCACTTCACCGACTCCGCAGAGCGCTCAGGGAGTCGGAGTCGGCGTGGCGACCACTCCGATGGGTGTGACGGTGTGGCCACCAGATCGGACGTAGTCCTCACCCCTGGGATACCCCCGCAGTTCGGGCCACCTGATTTCAGCCGTGCCTCCCGCGTCGTCGAGGACGAAGGTCTCGTCCCTCCAGAATTCGGCGGTCCAGTCCTGAAACCGCCACAACGCCGACGGTGACAGGTACCCGTAGGAATGCCCGAACCGGGCCCGCGTCAAGGACATCGCGGCATCATCGCCCCAGAAGAACACGTCGTGTCGGGTGGGATCGTTGGAGTACGGGTACTGAGCCAACAGCCGCAATTCTGCCATCGGCTCATCAGCCGCGACGGCCATGGTTGCTCGAGGAACGTGCTCGGTTGACCGCACGATCTCGAGGCCGCCGATGACGAAACCGCCCGTGACGTCAGGCTCGGTCCACGGAGTCTCTCCCAGTCGAAACGGCTCCCGACCCCAACCGATCCCAGGCCCGGCACGTTCACCCGTGTGGCCCGCGTACGTCCACAGAGGTTCGCCGTGGAACAACCTCACGTTCTCCGGGACGGACAGCTCGGTGGTGATGGTGACCCTGACGCCCTGGGCCACCGGGTCCTCAAAAGCCCACACCACCGTCAACATGTTGAAGTCGTCGTTCATCTCCAAATCGACGTAGCCGATGGGCGGGTCGAGGGTCGCGTTCCACCACATGATCTCTTCACCCCCGGCAGTGGCGACCTGGTACCGGATCCCTGTCGCGGCGATGGCCAGAGGTTGCGTGATTTGGTACGAGGTGACCCAGTACAAGGGGAGCACACCCGGCACCAGATTGAACGCCTCGGACAGGGTCACGAACCCGCGGATGAAAACCGGACTACCCGATGTGTTGGGATAGTCGATCGACCAAAACGGGGGTTTATCCATCAATACGGAGCCCTGCTTTTCGTTGACCTTGTAGTTCTGCAGATCTCCTCCCTCGTCGACGTCCGAGTCGGCCACCTTCAACGACGACGCCTCGACGATGAGCGTGGATTTTAATTCGATTCTGTCGTCACCCCACACGGTGATGGAGTGCCTCGTGCCGCAATTGTCTTGACCCGTGCCTTCGGGGAATATGCTCATCCCGATAAACGCACATCCTCGGAGAAGATCGCCAATATGCGTCGGGCCATCCTGATGCCGCCAAAGAAAACAGTCCGTCTCGAGGCCATGCTTTGTGATGACCGTATAGGGATTCGGAGGGTTCTCGTTGAGACCGTGGTTTTCGACCCACCAGCCGAGCACGGCGTCGATATGGCCCCAAGAGCAATTCTCATCCACAGTGCCCGGGTCCTCACACGCATATTCCGCCAAATCACCATAGATCTTTTCAGCGCGCGCCTGGATTGGGCCGCTGCCCCCGTAGCCGGCTCCGGCGAGCATGTTGGCCGCCGTGGCATAGGCGCAGGTTGGCTGGTCCTCGTGGCCGAACGTTGCCTTGTCAACGTCTGCCGGGCTCTTGAGCTTGAGGTAGTCGTTGGGAGGTGGTGGCCACGGCGGATCGCACTTAACGATGACAACCGCCGCGAGGATGAGCGCGCACGCGATGATGAGCGCCTTGCTGGGTACCGATCCGCTTGTCCCGGTGGACATTGTCGCCATGTCGCGCCCCCTTTGGTGATTTCGCCACTGGGCGGCCCGACACGCGCGAAACGGCAGCCCTGGCCCCCCTGATATTTGGATCGGGAGACAGTTCAAACGTGGGTCTGGGACCCGCCATTGTCAACCAAAACCACCTCATTCCCTCACAAATCTCTCTGACCGGCGTCCTGTTGCGCTATCATGATCGAGACAATCGGAATTCACAGATGGCTCAATTGATCGGTCGCACGCTTGACCGCTACGAGATCGTCGATCTCGTAGGGGCCGGCGGCATGGGCGCCGTCTACCGAGCCCGGGACACCGAGCTTGGCCGCGAGGTGGCCATCAAGGTGCTGGGCGACAACGTGCTCGGTTCCAAGGCCGCCCAGGATCGTTTTGCCCGCGAGGCCCGCACCATTGCCGGCGTCTCCCACCCCAACATCCTCGACATTCATGACTTCGGCACCACGGACGGCATCACCTACGCCGTCATGGAGCTCCTCGAGGGCCGCAACCTCCGAGAGTGGACCCACCATCGCTCGGTCAGTATTCATCAGGCCCTGGAGATCGCTACCTCGGTCTGCGAGGGGCTGGGGGCCGCCCACGGCCACGGTGTCATCCACCGCGACATCAAGCCCGAGAACATCTTCATCACCACCGACGGCAAGGTGAAGATCCTGGACTTCGGCTTGGCCCGCCCGGTCCGCACCGAACATGGGCCCGACGTCGAGACCGCCACCCTCTTCTCCGAGATCACCGAGGACGGCACCGTGGTGGGCACCTCGGGCTACATGTCGCCGGAGCAGGCTCGGGGACTGGCGCTGGACTGCCGCAGCGATATTTTTTCCTTGGGCTGCGTGCTCTACGAGCTCTTCGGCGGCCGCCACCCCTTCCGGCGAGACACCAAGGCCGACACCCTCACCGCCATCCTCACCGAGGAACCCGAACCCCTGTCGTCACACTGCGAAGGACTGCCCCCGGCCGTCGAATTCATCGTCCACCGCTGTCTGAAAAAGGACCCGGACAACCGCTTCGAGTCTGCGCGGGACGTGGCCTATGCCCTGCGCGCCCTTTCCGAGACGAGTACCACGGCCCTACCTCCGGCCCAGCTCGCCGAGCCCAAACCCCGCCATGTGGGCCGATGGCTCGCCATTGCCATACTCGCGATCGCACTGGTGACGGCGGTAGGCGTGCAGCTCTACAAGCTCATCCCGGTGCCCCTCCCGCAACCCATGGGCGTGACTGTCACGCGTTTCGAGTCCTCCGGTGACGAACTCCTCGAGAAGACCGCCGCCGGATTGACCGAGCTGGTGGCGGCAGGATTGGAGCTGGTTCAGGAATCTTCACCCACGCTGGCATGGGTGGTCCCCCCTCACGCGGCCGAGGGGCGGGACCCGGCCCGGCTGGGTGAACAGGCCAAGGTCCTGTCAGTGAACGTAGGCGTCACCGGCCGATTGCGGCGCGACGGCAACAAGCTCCTGCTCGAGCTGTGGGCGGTGGATCCCGCTACAGGTCGAAAGATGGGACACGCCTCCATCGAGGAGGATGTGGGAAACGTGTCGGCTCTTCAAATCGAGCCCATCATCCAAACCGCGGAAATGCTCGGCGAAAATCTGGATCAGGCCACGATAGACCGTCTCGCCCGATTTCAGACCAACGTCACCGACGCATTCGGGGGCTACCTGACCGGAACCGGTGCCGCAGTCCTGGCGGACGATGAAATCGAGGTCGTGGATGGGTTGGAAATCCTCGAGGGGGCGATCGCCGCCGACCCGACCTATCTGCCCGCCCGCATCGAGCTTGCCCGTGCCTGTCTCAAGGCCCAGCGTCTCACCGGCAACGGAATGTGGCTCGACAGAGGTTTGGCGGAAGCCCAGAGGGCACTGAGTGGTGAACAGCCGCCGGTGGACGCCTACCTCGTGATGGGCCAGCTCCACCGTCGCGCCGGCGATCTCGGCGCCGCCATCGATGCCTACTCGAGGGCGGCGGAGCTCGCTCCCGGGAATCCGGAGGCCCACTTTCGGCTTGGCCGTTCTCTCCAATCGGCCGGCCGCTTCGACGATGCCGACCGGGAGTTGCAGCGCGTCGTCTATCTGCGGCCCGGCTACTGGCCGGACCACCATTGGCTGGCCGAGCTCTATCAGATCCAGGGGCGTTACGACGCCGCGGCCAACCAATATCGCAGAGTCATCGAGCTCGCTCCGGACCACGATGCCGGCTACCTCAATTTGGGCGGTGTGTATCTCGCTCAGGGTCGCACCGACGACGCCCGGGAGGCGTTCGAGACCGCACTCCGTGTCCTGCCCGAGGACAACTACATCGCCCTGGCCAACCTCGGCGCGATCTACTTCGAGGAGTCCCGATTCGCGGATGCGGCCGAGATGTTCGAACGAGCCCTGGCCATGGACGACACGAACTCGTGGGTTTGGGGCAACCTGGGGTTCGCCTACAAGAACGCCGGTGACACCGAGCGAGCGCAAGACCCGCTCCGCCGCGCCGTCGAGCTGGCCGAGGACGGAGTGGCGGAGCTCTACCCGGCGATGACCCTCAACTACTCATCAGTTTGGCGGGCTATCACGCCGCCCTGGGCGAACACGGCAAGCCGGCCTCGACACCCTCGCCTCGGCCATCGACATCGGCACGACCGACCCGCAGACTCGTCGCCGAAATCGCCGAGGCGTTCGAGGACCTTGGACGATCGCGAAGCAGGCGCTGATGTGGGTGGCGCGGGCCTTTGCCTAGGTGTTCCACCGACCCGCTTCCAGAACCGGCCGTCGCTGCGAGGCCTGCTCGCGGACCCTCGATACCAGTCGCATTGTTGTCAAGCACTGACAACGGCAATCGAAATATCCTGACCAATGAAAGGAGACGATCGAATGTATGACCTCGAAATGCCACTGATTGGACGATCGAATACGAGGAATTCTTCGAGCGCCTGTCTGGGTTCTCCCGTGTGACTGTCGACCGATCGAACCGGGCAAACTTGACGGGTTCACTGTTGATACGCCCGAATCCTTCATGCTCGAGAACGGGCCAGCCTCTGCGAGTCCAGAACAAGACTGAGGCACGACATCAAATTCGATTCACTGAGCCGTGATGACGTTTGGCACCGCCAAGTGTCCAACATTCCGCCAAAAATGCGTGCGATTGCTGTCTCTGAGGATGCGCGCTCTACTGGCAGTACGCGAATGAACATATTCGGGTTCTCAATGTCGAGTCGGCTTCGGGGGACGCCCGTGAGGAGGACCGATGGTCGGCAGCAAGGAGCCGCCAGGCGACTGGTACGGGCTGACTCCGGCTTGGGAACGCAGCTCGGTCAGCGGTCGGCGACAGCTCACGATCCGATCAGCGCTGAGAAACCAAATCTCCGTGAGTGGCGGTTCGTCGAGGTCGAGCGCCTCGCCCACGGCTCGGGCATAGAGTTCCAGCTGGGGCGGTAGATTTCGGCACGCGCCGTGATCTCGTCTCCGGTCACGGCGTCGGTCTTGTAGTCGGCCACCACCAGGCGGCCGTTGCGGCGGTAAACCAGGTCCGCGACGCCGAGGATCGCCGACACCGCGGGGTCGCCCTGGCCTGCAGGCACCAGCAGGGGCAGTTCCCGGGCGACGACGTCGCTCGCCAACCCGGCGAGTGTGGCCAGACATCGACCCTCGATCATCCCGTCCACCACCTCCGCCGCCCGTCGTCGAGCGAGGTCGGACGCGCCTCCAGCTCCTGCCGCCGCCCAGTCCATGACTTCTTTTCGGCGCTCCCCGATCTGCGCCATGAGGTCGCCCTCGAGGTCAACCAGCTCCAGCAGTCGGTGAACCGCAGTCCCCGCTGCCGCAGCGGCCTGGCCCGCGGACCCGTCGTCAGCACCCGTCGGGACCATCGACCGGCCATGGGCCAGCGACGAGGCCGCCACAGAAATGGGAAGTGCGGACCGCTCCTCAGCCTCGGTGCGCCGGGTTGCAAGCAGTGCGGACTCCCGGCGCACTCGACCCAGGTCGTAGGACCGACGGGCCGGGGAGGCATCGCTCGAACCACCACCGTGGTCCGGGTCGAGGGCCGGCAACACCCACTGGACCGGCCGGCCGCTTTCGGGCCTCCTCCAGTCCCCCGCGCGCGCCTGGTCCTCGAGGTCGTCGGGAGTCAACCGGTGGGCCACCAGGTCCTCGAAACTGCCCGCCTCCTCGGCCGAGATAGGCTCTCCGTCCGATTGCCATCGGCCAGATACCACCAGACGGTTCTTGGCCCTCGTGGTGGCCACATAGAGCAGGCGCACCCGCTCGGCCCGCTCCCGCTCCTTCCGGAGCTGGTCGGCCGCGCCGAAGCCGGGCGTGGGCCAGCCGAAGAGGCGATATTCGAGACCATCACCCTTCGGCCGGAGATCCACGCTGGAACCGGCGAATCCACCGGGGTCGCCCTTCTGGATCTGACACAGGTAGACGTGTTCGAAGTCGAGCCCCTTGGCACTGTGGATCGTCATCACGTGCACCGCGTCGGCCGCAACGTCGGGATCACCAGGGACCCGGGGCTCCCGTCCCTCGTCCACCGCCCGACGCAACAACCTTGCCACCGAAGCCAGGCTGCCGTCGTCCGCCGCCAAGCTCGACTCGAGCTCGGTGAAGAAGCGTTCCAGCCGAGCCCGCCGGAAGCGCCCGAGGAAACGCGCCGAGGCGGTGGATTCGTTCAACCATAGTGAACGCAAACTCTCAACAAAGACGTCCGGAGGTCGCTCGTGAATCGCCCGCCGAAGCAACCCTACCGTTCGTGCGGCGACCCGCAGCGCCACCGGCCAGCGCGGCAGCTCACCGATCCCGGGAAGATCACCCGGAATCGCACCTACAGCGCCTTCGATGCAGGCCTCGAGTTCAGGGATGGCATCTCCATCCCAATCGTCGATCCTGGCCATGATTCCAGGCAGCCCGGCGTCCCACAACGGCGCCAGCGCGGCGTCCGGAACCCCCACCACGTCGGATCGCAGCATGGTGAGCAGGGCGAGTTGGTCGGCCGGGTCGATGACCGAGCGCACTAGGGCCGCCGTTTCTACCACCTCACGCCGCTGGTAATACTGGCGTTCACGAGCCACCTCGAAGGGCACTCCCGCTGATCGCAACGCGTCCAGAACGGCCTCCAGTGAGGTGGTACTGCGGACCAGGATGGCCACGTCCTTCGCCTGCACGCCTCCGTCGTCCAGAAGCCTGCGAATGTCATCCGCCACCGCTGTCGCCTCGATGTTGATGGCGTCGTCGACCTTGACCTTGGACTCCAGGCCGCTGCCCTCCCCAGCCGCCGGCCGGGCAACCCAGTGTTCCACCGGCCCCCAGTGACCCTCCGTGAACCCTGGATCGGTTCGTCGATCATCGGTGGCTTCCAGATGTTGGAACTCCGGCTGGATCCCCTCCCCCTTCACCATCACCGGCTCCACCAGCCGGGTGACCTCGTCGAGGATCACCTGCGTCGATCTGAAGTTTCGGACCAACGGCCTGACACGTCCGCCAGCCTCCTCCACCTCTCCTTTGAATTGGTCGTAGGCCGCAAGATCGGCCCGCCGCCAACCGTAGATAGACTGTTTTGGGTCACCGACAATGAACAGCCCGGGTTGGATTCCGCCTCCGGCCAACGCCAGCGACCGCACCATTTGGCACTGGGTGGCGTCGGTGTCCTGAAACTCATCCACCATCAGCTGATCCATGTCAGCCCGGATCTCGTCACGGACACCGTCCGAGGACTCAAGCACATGTGCCGCGAGCCGCAGCAGATCATCAAAGGTGGTCGTGCCCGAACGGGCCATGTGATTGGTCACGGTTCCGACAAGATCCACGAGCACTCGCCGAGCTGCGCCGAGCTGCACCGGCGAAAATCCCTTTAAACCGGTGAGCAGGGGCAAGAGGGCGGCCGAGGACTCGGCCAGAGCGGCTGTGGAGGCCACGAGACTCTCCTCGGTCTTGGTGAGCTTGCCGTTCGACCAATCCCTCAATCGCTCCCGAACCTCGTTCTCCAGCCGATCCAGAGCCCGGGCCGCCATAACCGGATCCTCGGCCGTAGCCGCGGCGAGGTCCTGCTGGAGGCGAATGAGGGCCGTTCCGATACGCCCCGTCTTCGATCCTGCTTCCGCTAGAGTCCCCAGACCGGCGACTGCCATCCCATCAAGAGCCTGGCGCAGATCGGCCAGCACCACCGCCATGGCAACAGGGCCCAATGGGTCCTCATGGAGAGCCTCGGCCGGCACACCCGCCGACACCAGTGCCTGGACCGCTTCAGCCAGATCCACGGGCATGACCCCAGCCGCAGCCAGGGTTTCCCAATCCGTCGCATCGGAGCCCTCGGACAGCCTGCGCAGGCCGTCCGACACCGCTTCCACCACCACCTCCTCCAGCCGTGTGCCGTCCGAGTCGATCTCGAATCGGGGGTGAACTCCGGCCTCCAGGGGAAAGGAGCGCAACAGATGATGACACCACGAGTGGATGGTCTGGGCTTGGAGACGGTGAACCTCATCAGCCAAGGCGGCGGCGCGGGCGGCAAGCTCCTCATCATCCTCCACGTCGAGCAGCGACCGATCCACGCCCACCGGCACCGTTCCCACCGCGAGATCCGAAAACGCCTGGGCCACACGTTCGGCCATCTCGGCGGCCGCTGCCTCGGTGAACGTTATTGCGACCACTCGTTCCAACACTTTCCGTGCCACCGACCCAGGTTCTTTCCGGTCGGCATGTCTTGCCCAGCCCGGTCCCACGCACCAGGCCACCACACGGGCCACAAGGAGGGCCGTCTTGCCGGTTCCGGCACCGGCCTCGATGACCAGCGGCCGATCGAACTCGGTCTGGGCCAGCTCCCTGGCCTCCAGATCGGCGGCGAGCGCGAGATCCTGGCTGTTCGTCACGACCCTCCCCCATCCGGCCGTTCGACACCGAGCCACCACAGGTCTCGGGCCGCGCGTTCCGCCTCTGATCCGGTCTCCTCCTCCCCGTCCATCCATCGCACAAGTCGCTGGCGGTAGCCGGTGTCCGAACGGAGGCAGGCCTGAGCCATTGGGCACCAGCCACATGCGGCAGGCACCTTGCCGGGCTTGTGGGCCTCCTCGACCCGCGGTGTCAGCCCGCCGGCGCGCCAACCTCTGACGATGGTGTCCACAGCATGCCCGAACGCCGCCGAGATCTCGTCATCATCGGACGCCACGGTGGCGCTCCGCGCTTCCTCAGGCGCATCGCCGATTTCCGGACGCAGCGCGAGATAGCGCCCCTCACCACGAAGCGGAGGTGGAGTCCCCAGGGCATAGGCGACGGCCTGCAGAGTCCTCCCTCTGGCCACCTCTGCCAACAAATGCGTCCTTCGGGTGCTTGTCTTCACAGCCTTGGAAAGTGGTTTTCCCGATTTGTAATCCACCAGGACCATACCGTCGCCGTCTCGATCGACCCGGTCGGCCCGAAACCGAACCGTGATCGTGCCGTCTACCGTAGCCTCACCATTGACCTCGGCCGCCACCACACCCCGCGCCATCCCGGCCGACCAATCCACTGACCTCGCGACATCCAGGATCGG
This sequence comes from uncultured Holophagae bacterium, assembly GCA_963797055.1. GTDB lineage: Bacteria > Acidobacteriota > Thermoanaerobaculia > Thermoanaerobaculales > Sulfomarinibacteraceae > FEB-10. The sequence goes on along the minus strand of CAWCOD010000005.1, from coordinate 292,308 downwards.
CCGAGCCTGAGCCGCCAGCAACGGGGTTACGCCAGAGGCCGCGAGCCCATTGCGGACCGCGACGATGTGGGCAGCGGTCGTGACCATCTCATTCAACCGCCGCTCATCCGGCCACGGGATCGTCTGGCCATCAACCCCACCCAGCTCCGCTAAGGAAGCGCGCGTGCGACCCACGATCTCCTCCACGACCCGCTGCAGCACTTCGTGGACCACACTGCCCAACAACAGCCCACGAGTGTCGGGCAGCCCGAGGCGGGGATCGGGCATTTCGGAGATCCCCAGCCGCCGCCCGACGAAGGCTCGCCATGGGCAGCGGGCCACGTCCTCGAGCCCAGTGACCGACGGCAACGCCCCGCCCGGACGGTCCACCGCGTCGCCCACGAGACCCGCCCACGGCCCGGGGCCATCGGAGAGCTGGAGTGGGTCGATGGCTCCCAGGAGATCGATTCGAGAGGCCGCCCACTCCATGGGCTCGGACACCTCGATACCGGCGCGGCCTGCGCTTTCCAGGAGTGTCTCGGCAAGCACCGAAATCAGACTCTCGCGGCTGTATCCGTTCGCTGCGATGATGGCGTGTTCGAAGGCTGGCCTGGGCACCAGCCCATCCGCCTCACCGAGAGTGGCGGGACAGACCGAATGCTCGATTCCCAACTCCCTCCGCAACCGGTCGACGAATGGAGACGGCGCCACCCGAGATCCGTCATCGGTGGCCCGCCAGGACAACGTGAGATATTCCGCCGAGGCCGCCAGCTGTGCAAAGAGGTAGCGCTCCTCGTCGAGCCCGCGCGCCTTGATCGGAAACTCGGGCAACACCTCTGTGGCAAGATGGCCGCGGACGGTGTCAGGGAGCAGTGCATCCTCCTGGACGATCCTCGGGAATCGGCCGCGATTGAGAGCGATCAAGAACAGATGATCGAACGTCCGTCCCCGGGCCTCCATGGCCGACAACAGTTGGACCCCGCCACCCGCACCACCTACGGCCTCCAGGCCAACTTCCGCCAACCGCCTGCGGGCCGCCTCCACGAACTCCCCCCTGTCGAGCATCAACTCCACCGGCATCTCAGCCGCAAATCGATCCAAGGCGACGACCAGCGGGTCAGCAGTCCCGGAATCCTGAGACCACCCAAGAGCGTCAAAAACCCGCCCAAGGTAGACCATGTGCTCGGCAGTCGGCGCGCTCACCGGCCAATCGGTCAGCACTTCACTCAGCGCCCAGGCCCGATCGGCCAGCTGCAGCACCTCCGAGCCCTTGATTCTCCGCCCACGGCGGGCTTCGCCCTCCTCGGCGTCCGGGAACGGCAGGGTCACCGACGACGTGGGGTCCAGCGTCCTGGAAAGCTCAGCGGCATCGGCGAGGGAAACCACGCCAAGGGTCCGAAGAGCGAGTCCGAGGGTGGGTATCGTCCCGCGGCCGTCGAGCGCTTCCAACCAAAGTTCAGCCGGCAGTTCGGTGCCATGGCACAGCATCTCCGAGAGCCTGCGCGCTCTGCGCCATGGGGCACCTCCTACCAGGATGCCCCCTGATGATCCCGAGAACGGAATCCCCAGCCGCCCGAAATGACGCCGGAGGGCAACGGCCTCGCTCTCGAGTTCCCTGGCCACGACCCCAATGGCCTCGGGACGCACGCCACTCTCCACGAGAGCCTGCACCCGATGGGCCACCTGCCGCGCCTCCGCCTCTGCCGAGGGGGCGCAGAAAAGAGCAATCTCCGGTGGCTTTGGTTCCACACCGGCGTCTATCCGCTCCAGCGCGCCGAGATGGGCGTTCAAACGATCGAGGAAGACCACACCGGCGTCTTCGTGGTGGATGGAGGCGGGATCCGGCGGTCGGTCGATGATCACGGCCCCACCAATGACGGCCATCAGAGTCTGGATAAAGTCAGTGGCCACACCGGTGGCGTCTGCGAATCCGTGAATCACCACTGCACGGGACGGTAGAAGTGCCGGCCCATGAATCCGCAACAACTCGGCGGCGCGCTGCGGCATCTGTTCGATCCGCCGACGACCGAGCGCGGCGAGTTCCACCGCCACCTCGGCGGCCACCTTCACCACTCCGGCCACGCGCAACAGACGGTCAGCCGTCACCTGATTGTCGAGATCACGCAGCTTCTCAGCAACCGCGGTGGCGTGCTCGGGCCCGAAGCCGGCGTCCAGGAGATCGCGGACCGCCGCCTCAACGATGCCATAGCCGTCGTCGAGCCCGGCAAGGGCCGAACCCAGGACCGGATCGACCGCGGCCAGCCGCCGCACCACGATTGACGTCAACTCACCGGCCGGAAGATCTTCATCGCCAATCCGACCGACCACGTCCTGAGCCGCAGCAGACAGGGTCTGGACCGTGACTCCGGCCAACGCCCGGCCTGCATCTTCCGCCAGCCGCGCCACAACGTGGCGGCGGAGACTGGCCGACGGCACGACGATCCGGAGTGGCTCGCCGAGCTGTTCCGGCGTTTGGGGCGCCAGCTCACGCACCAAGCGGAGGAGTTCGGCCTCCGCCGCCCGTGGACCGCGGGCTACGACAACTCGAGAGGACTCCGGGGTGATCACCTCGGCCATGGCACCATGCACGTCCGGAGGTGTCAACCAAGGTCCTGGAATGGCGAAGCCCGAAGGGCGGAGCTGGAAGGCCGCGAGTCACCTCGGGGAGCGCGGTGGAAAGAGGGGCGCGCGGAAACTACCGCAGCGACAACGGGTGGGCGGGGTCGCTCCCTGCTCTGTACTCCCTGCTCCCTGGTCCCCACCTACTCGACGTACACAGGCGCCATCCACACCGCGCCTGGTGCAACCAGCACGCCGGTTTCCCAGGCCCGCTCCAGATCTTCCAGGAGCGCGCGCATGGCCACCTCATCGTCCGCCGGCCGGACCAGCTCCTGCCACCACGGCCGCACCCTCGGGAGGTCCACGAATTCGACCTCGGCCTCCGAATCGATGCCGGCCAACTCCTTGGCCACAGCCACCGCGTCGGTGAATCCACCGATCTGGTCGATCAGGCCCCGCTCGAGAGCCTGCTCTCCTGTCCACACTCGGCCACGCCCAATGGCATCAACATCGTCCTCGGACATGCCGCGCGACGCCGCGACCCGCTCGAGAAAATCGTTGTAGATGCGATCCAACATTCGTTCGACGATCGCCCGCTGGTCATCGGTCCAGTTTTCTAGCTCACCGTAAAAATTGGCGTTTCGGCCGGCGTCGGTGCGACCGAAGGTCACGCCCAGTTTTTCCCGCCAGAACACGTCGGCATTCATGTGGCCGGCGAAGACACCGATGGAACCGGTAATGGTCCCGGGATCCGCGATCACCTTCTGAGCGCCACAGGATATCCAATAACCGCCCGAAGCGGCCGCGTTGGACATGGAGACCACAACCGGCATCTGCTCCGCGGTGCGCACCATTTCCTGGCGGATGACCTCGGAGGCTACCGCGCTGCCACCGCCGGAATCGACCCGGAAGATGACGGCCTTCACTCCACGACTCGAGCGGGCGTCACGGAACGCTTTCGCGATGGTCTCGGATCCCATCATGTCCCCGCCGAAAATGGGATTGAAGCTCTTGCCACTGGCGCCCCGGACGATCGTCCCGACACCGGTGACCACTGCGATCTTCGGCGCACCGACCGACGTTCCAGTGCGCTTCAAATACGACCGGACTCCGACCACTTCGGCCTTCTTCGAGGTCTTGTCGGCGACCCGCTCGGAAAACTCGGTCCAGTCCTCCATGCGATCCACCAGCCCAGCCTCGACGGCATCCTGACCCAACAACGGTGCCGAGTCGACGATCTGCAGCACCTCCCCGGGCGTCATGCCTCGGGCTCCCGCGATGCCGTCGACCATCTGGTCCATCAGCGACCCGACCAGCCAGTCCATCATTTCCCGGTGTGCCGGCGTGTACTGGGTGTTGGTGTACATGAACCGGGCCGTCTTGTAGTCGCCCCGTCCCGGAAACTCGGGCTGGATCCCCAGTTTGTCGAAGGTCCCCCGGATAAAGGGCGTCCGGGCGGCAATGCCGATCAGGTTGACGTCGCCGGCCGGGTTCATGGAGATCTCGTCGCATGCCGAAGCCAGCCAGTAAACCTGGTTGCCCGGTTGAAACTCGCCGGCGGTGTCGAAGTAGGCGGCCGTCCATTTGCCGGCGCGACCCACGTCCTGGAGCAGACCGCGAATCTCTTGCGCGGCGGCGAAGCCTCCCGGCCCACCGTCCAGTCGCAGTCGAACACCCACGATGCGGTCGTCACCGGCCGCACGAGCCAACGCTTCGTGGAGGTCCCGAAGGCTCACCGGCCGCACACCACCAAGACCGGAGAACGGGTCGTCTGCCACGATTTCCGGCACCGGTCCGGAAATGTGGACCGACAGCACGGATTCCTTGGACAGGCCAGGAGTGCTGAGGCCGAGGGCCACCAGGATGATCATGACTCCTGCCAACAGAACCAAAAGACACCCGACTCCAACAACCAAGGTGCGCGCTTTCGCCATGGAAGCCTCCTGTACGGGCTTATCGTAGCATTCGCGCCACCCTCCCCACCCGATACTGGATACTGGATATTGGATGCTGGATGCTGGATCCCCCACCCGGAACCTTCGACTCGCTTCCGGCTACGCGCTCCGCGATTTGCCGTGACACGTCGCTCGCTCAGGATGACATGGGAAGCCCACTGCCAACCGCCGACTGCTGACTTCTCACTGCCGACTTCGAACTGCTCACTGCTTACTGCCCACCGCCTGCTCCCTTCTTCGCCACATACCTGAGCAAGCCAGAGCTGTTTTCCTTCATGGGGCACAACAGGCGGTAGCTCTGCCGCAGATCCTCGTCGACTCCTGAAGCGTCCATCTCGGCGTCGTCCAGAGTTTTCAACCGCCGCGCCAGCTCCGTGCCGTCGGCTTCCTCCGCCACCACCCCCTCGGTGATTTCTGTCCAACGAACGAGGCGTTCCTCGAGTTGGTCGAGGTGGAATTCCGGATCATCCCAGGCACCAAAATGGGTCACCAGCAGCCTCTCGGGAGAGAGACTTCGCACCAGATCCAGGCTGCGGAGCCAGTCCTCCACGTCGATGTCCGGCGGCGGCATGGGCGGCAGCACGTGATCAGAGCCCGGAAGCCTCACGCCGCCCACGTCGCCGGTGATCACATCACCACCCACCTGCCACACCACGTGATGGCGGGCGTGACCGGGTGTGAACCAGCCGGTGACCTCGAGTTCGCCGAAGCCCAACGTCGCCCCATCCTCGACGAGTCGAACGAGGCCGCTGGGGACCCCTTCCATGGCTCCAAACAGAGGCTCCAACATCTCACCGTACAGACGCCGGGCCGATGGCAGCAGTTTGTCCTCGGGATGGGCCATGTGGTGGGCGCCGTCCGGGTGGACCCAGACCTCGCATCCGGTGCGACGAGCCAGGGTCCCTGCGGCGGCTGCGTGGTCGAGGTGGACATGGGTCAGCAGGATCGCCCTGAGCTGTTCAAGCCCAAAGCCGGCCGCTTCGACGCTACGTTCGAGGGCATCGAGAGTGCTGGCCGGTCCGCTTTCCAGCAGCACGAATCCGCCGTCCCCGGTGGGGGCCAGAAAGGCCGAGATGACCCCCTGATGCTGCTGGTACTCGAGATCGAGAGTCACGTTTTTGTCCACTGCTGCCTCCTTGCCTTCAGCACGAGGGTCAACCCCGAAGGAGTGTACCCCGTATGATGGGTATGAATCGGGGAGGAACAATGTCTCGTCTCGCGCTGGTTCTGCTGGTCGTCCTATCCCTCGGCTGTGCGTCGTCCGGTTCGTCTGTCGGACAGACCGAACATTTCTACGCCCACAAAAGCCAACTCTTCATGGAAGCCGAAAACGCCATCATCGAGCTCGGTGGGAGAATCACCGTGTCCAACCAGGCCATGGGGGTCGTCGCGGGCCGGTTTGACGTGGAAGGCACGCCGGTGGATCTCAACGTGGACATCAAGGGATCGCCAAGTCCGGACGCCGGCGGACGCGCCGCCGATTTCGACGTCACCGCGAGGGCGTCCCTGGTGGGCGAACGCGAGCCCGACGACGACTGGAAGCGTCAGCTCGAGTGGCTCACGGATGAGTACATGAAAATCCTGTCGAGCAGCTCCCGTTCGCCCGGCACCCGAGTCCCCTGATCGGCCCCCTGCCGCCCTCCGCTACGTCGCCGACGAAACCGACTCCGCCAAGGCGGGATACCGCAACCCGAGGGTGACGCCGCGTGCGGCGAAGAAGAGCAGGAAAGCGATCCAGAGCCCGTGGTTGCCCAGCGGAACCCACAGCAACCACCAGACGACCAAATAGACGACGAACGAGACGATCATGGAGTCGCGCATGTCGGCGGTCCGGGTGGCGCCGATGAAGATCCCATCGAGCTGAAAACACCAGAGCCCGAGCAACGGGTGGATCACCGCGTACGGAAGAAAGGTGCGGGCGGTTGTCCGCACTTCATCGGCCGTGGTGAGACCATCGATGATGTGTGGTCCGGCCAGGGCGAAGACCACCGCCGTGACCGCCGCCGTCGCCAGCCCGAGCACGGTGGTCAATCGAACCGCTCGATTCAGTCGAATGCGACTCTCAGCCCCCACCGCCTGGCCCACCAGCGCCTCGGTGGAGAATGCAAACCCGTCGAGAAAAAAGGCCGAGAAGGCGAGAAACTGGAGCAACACGTGATTGGCGGCGAGAACCACCTCGCCGGATTTCGCGCCCTGGCGGGTGAACCATGCGAAGGCTGCGATCAGCAGGACGGTCCGAACAAAGATATCCCGATTGACGTCGATGGTGGCGACCACGGCCTTCGGATCGAAGATCCTGGAAGTCAGGGATGCTGCTGCGGTCCGGTGGGGCCGGCGGCGGCGCAGCCGCCACGCGATCAGGCCGAGGGCGAGCAGGGCCGCGGACCACTCGGAGATCAGGGTCCCCACCGCCACGCCGCGAACACCCCAACCCAGACCCACCACGAAGAGCACGTCGAGCACGATGTTGAGGCCGTTGAGAATGACCTGGAGAAGGAGCACGATCCGAGTCTGCCGCAGACCGATGAACCAGCCCAACGCCACATATGTCACCATGGTCGCAGGGGCACCCCAAATTCGAATCTCGAAGTATTCCCTGGCCATGGCCGCCACATTCGGGCCGGTTTCGAAGGCCCATGCCGCCGCTAGGGCGATGGGGCGCTGTCCAACCACAAGAAGGACGCCGATTGTGGTCGCAAGCAACAACGAACGGATGAGGACGGCCCGCACCTCGGCGTCGTTGCCGGCGCCGTCGGCCTGGGCGCTGAGACCGGTGGTACCCATCCGCAGAAAGCCCATACTCCAGTACAGGAAATTGAAGATCTGGCTGCCGATGGCGATGGCCGCCAACGGCGCAGCCCGGCCGAGGTGACCAATCACAGCAGTGTCCACGATTCCCAGCAGCGGCACGGCGAGGTTGGCGAGGATGATCGGGGTCGCCAGCGCCATGACCCGCCCATAGGTCAGCGGTCGGAAGACGCCCGCGGAAGACTCGGTCTCGGCCATCGCGCGATCATACCCGCAACCCACACGTCACCCGGTCTATACTGGCGGTTCATGTCCCTGGATGAAACCGTGGCCCTGGTCGTCTCAGAGCCGTCTCCGGCCGGCCTGTGGAGGCTTCGGGGCGACCTGCTCGGAGAGGGGGTTCCTCCCGACGCCCCCGCCCTGCGCCTCATCGGCTCCTTCCACGACTATCTGGACCGGATCCGGACGGGCATCTCGAGCCGCGACTACAGCCACCTGGCCTCGAAGCTGGATATCTCGGCCATCAGCGGCGTTATCTTGGAGCGACTCGCCGAAGCCGGCGATTCAGAGGCCCTGGCCATGGGCATCCTCTCCGGCGCTCTCACTGAAGGTCTGATGGTGCTCGCCACCCGGCAGCATGTCCGGGCCTGGGAGGGAGAGCTCGAATCGGTGCACCGGAAGGCCGCCTGGGAGCTCTATGACGAGCTGTGGTGGTGGAGCTCCATGCGGAACCCCGAACTCTCGCCGGGTCAACGCCGAAGCCTCATCGAGACTCTGCTGGAACCCGCCACGTCCCATGAGACGTCGGGTCTGGTCAAGGCCGTGGTCATCGGCCGGCTCTTCCAGATCATGCTGATTTCGCAGCTTCACCAGGAGATTGAATCGACGCCCGGTCCTTGAAGGACATTCAGTTTGCCCACCAACGCCGAAATTCTCCCTCCACGGGGCTGCATTTCCCGGTCTCGTGACCCATATTGTTCACAGCAACCCCACGTGATTCAGAAGAACACTGTGCGAAACCGCCGGAAAGGGGATCACATGCGTTGGACATATTCCTGCCCGTACTGCTCGGCCATGCTGAATCCGGACGAGACCATCGTCCTGGTGGCTGCCCACGGCACGGATCGGGTCCTGATGGGATTCCACCCCGAGCCCGGAAACTACAAGGCGTACATGCCGCCGGGCGTTGCCCTCGAATCCGGTGAGATCTGGGATTTCTACTGTCCCCTCTGCCACGCAAGCTTGATCAGTTACGTGGATCGCGACCTGTGCGGCATCGACATGCACTACAGAGGTGAAAAGCACCGGGTCTACTTCTCCCGCACCGTCGGCGAGTACGCGACATTCGTGTGCTCGCCCGGTGGCGAGGTGAAAACTCACGGCGACCACGCTGGAGCGCATTCGTTGGAGTTGCTCGAGTTCGTGTGACGGCGGGCCGGGCTTGCTCACCCGGAACAAGGGCCAACGAACACCTCCGCCCGACCTGGCTATGGGGCTATGGGCTATGGGATCCCCCGCCCTGACGGATACGAGATACGAGATTCCCTCCGCCGACCATTTCGAATTGCGAATTGCGAATTGCGAATTGCGAATTGAAGATTGCAGATTGCAGATTGCAGATTCCCCCTCCCGCCCGGGTGGGTGGGGGGGCGCGATGGGCGGGCGTGCCACTTCTGACAATTTCGGGTCACCCGCCCACATGCAGCGTCGTCGCCTGGGCCCGAATATTGTCAGGGGTGGCAACCGCGGGGTGGTCCACGGGGAGATGGGGGCGCTGAAATCAGCGGATCGGAGCAAACGCGCCGTGCCAGAGGACGTCGAAATCGAATCGGAGCACGAGATCGACACATCTGCCACGGTGCCTGGCACCGACATGGGGTTCCTGGCTAGCGATACGCCTTCAGCAACCCGGTGCGCGCGTTGAACTCCCGGATCTGTTCGTCGAGCTGACGCCACGTGTGCCACTTGGAGGTCCAGTAATCCGGGTCTTCCCACTGGGCATCGAGTTCTTCCACCGGCTTGCCCAGCTGTTCGACCCAGGTGAAGTACTTGAGGTTGTGCATCCGTTTGCGGTCCCAGTAGGACGTCTCCAGCACGTGGTCAAGCCCCGCGCCGAGCAGATACCGTTCGTGGTGAACCGCAGCGTCCCGATCCGAGTAGGTTCCGTGGAGTTCGCGCTCCTCCTCGATTCGGGAGCCGTACAGTTCCATGGAATCGGTGGCCACCGTAAACAACACGTCGCGGTCAGTCAGCTCGAAGTACTTGGCCGTCTTGACCGCAATCAGCAGATTGGCGATGGAGGAAATGCCGAGCACGTCCAGCCGATCCACCAGTTCGGGATCCACGCCGCGACCCTTCAGATACAACCGGCCCGCGGGCTCGTTGAAGGTCCGCATCAGGTCCATGCAGGCCTCGTCGTCGATCCCCACCACCACGTCGGTATTGCGCAGGTTGTGGATCCAGGGCACGTGCTTGTCTCCGATGCCCTCGATACGGTGTTCGCCATGCCCGGTGTGGAGCAGGGTCGGACACTGGAGCGCCTCACCTGCGACCACTTTGACGGTGGGAAATCTCTCCTTCAGGTATTCGGCGCTGCCGAGCGTGCCCGCCGAACCCTGGGTCAGACACACCGCCGCCAACCGTTCCTCGGCGCCGGCGATGTGCCGGAAGACCTCCTCCATGGCGCGCCCGGTGCACACGTAGTGCCACAGCGCGTTGCCGAACTCCTCGAACTGGTTGAGGACCACGATCTCGTCGGGGCGCTCCGCCGCCAGCTGAATCGTCTTGTCGTAGACCTCCTTGACGTTGCTCTCCGACCCCGGTGTGGCGTAGATCTCGGAACCGAGCGTTTCGAGCCACTGGAAGCGCTCCTTCGACATGCCCTCGGGCAGCACCGCGATTGACGGACAGGCCAAGAGGTGGGCATCGTAGGCCCCTCCGCGGCAGTAGTTGCCGGTGGAGGGCCAGAGCGCTTTCTGTGTCGTGGGGTCGAAGGCCCCCGCAACCAGCCGCTCGACCAGCGGCGCAAAGGTCGCCCCCACCTTGTGGGCGCCCGTGGGAAAGTACTTTCCGAGCAGCACGACGATCCTGGCGGGCACCCCGGTGAGTTCGGGAGGCAGATCAAGAAAATTGACGTCGCCAAAGGCCCCGCCGGCCGAGACCGGTTCGTTCTTCCATGTGATCCGAAAGAGGTTGCGCGGATGGAGGTCCCAGAGGCCGATTCCGCGGAGCTCGTTCCTGATGCCGTCGGGGATATTCTCTGGGTGGACCATCTCGTCGAAGGTCGGGACGATGATGTCCCGCTCCCGACACCGCTGGACCGTGTTTTCCAGGACCTGTTTCGGACTGTGTGTCGACACCGGATAAACCTCCCGAGTGGTCGGAGTCCGTCGTATAGTACACAACGCGAACCGGGTGAAGGCCGCCCGGCGCTGGGAGGACATTGATGGATGGTCCCCGGGGCCCTGAAACAATCGAAGCGGCACGCGGGTACGAGTCTGAAATTGTCAGCTTTCTCCGGGAGATGATCGCCATCCCCGCCGAGAGCCGCACCGAAAAAGAGCGTTGCGAGCGAGTCCACCGGGAGTACCAGAAGCTCGGCTTCGACGAGGTCTTCATCGACGGTCTCGGCACCGTGGTCGGCCGCATCGGCACCGGTCCCCTCAAGATCCTCATGGACGGCCACATCGACTGCGTCGGCGTCGGCGATCCGCGGGCGTGGCCCTTCGATCCGTTCGAGGGACGCTTCGAGGACGGTCTGATCTGGGGTCGCGGTGCGGTGGACGAGTTGCCGGCCATCGCCGCCATGGCCTACGGCGCCAAGATCCTCGCCGATCGGGGGGTTCCCGATGGCGTCTCCGTGTATCTGAGTGCATCGGTGATGGAGGAGGAGTGCGACGGCGCCTGCATGCTGCACCTCGTGGAACAGCACGGCATCCGCCCCGACGTCGTGATTCTCGGCGAACCCACCGACCTCGACGTCTACCGCGGCCACAGGGGCCGTCTCGAGGCCACGATCACCACCCGGGGGGTCTCGGCCCACGGCGCCCACGCCCACCGCGGTGTCAACGCGCTGTACGCCATGGCTCCTATTTTGGCCGACGTGGCGGAGCTCAACACACGCCTCGCCCACGACGACTTCCTGGGCTCCGGCTCGGTCATCGCCTCACACATTCAGTGCACCACGCCGTCGCTCAACGCGGTCCCGGACTCCGCCCGAATCACCCTTGACCGTCGGCTGACGGTTGGAGAGACGGTGGAGACGGCCATGGCAGAGCTCCGCCATCTGCCGCACATCGGCGACGCCGAGGTGGAGCTGCTCCAGTACGAGGGCACCGGTTGGAACGGCGCCACGGTCACCCAGGACAAGTACTTCCCCACCTGGGTCCTGGGGGAAGACCACCCTTTGGTTCAGGGGGTCGTGGCGGCCGCAACCGAGATTCTGGAGCGACCACCCACAGTCTCACGCTGGTGGTTTTCCACCAACGGTGTGGCCACCATGGGCCGGTTGGGAATCCCCACGGTGGGTTTCGCGCCGGGCCGCGAAGAACTGGCCCACACCACCGAGGAGCACGTCGCGGTGGATGATCTCGTCACCGCGGCTGCAATCTACAGCCTTATCCCGGAGGCCTTGGTTCGGGAGTTCAAGTGAAAACCAAACCGTGCTATTTCTCAATTCTCCGGCTCGAAATCTCTGGGTCGATTCGGGTTTCGAAGGCGTCAACGATTTTGAGCCGGAGAATTGAGCACAAAGGACAGAGACAATGATCGATACCAAACTCCGAGGCAAAGACCTCATCACCACCCAAGATTGGTCGGTCGACGAGCTGACGACCCTGCTCGATCTCGCCCAGAGCCTCAAAGTTGATCGGCTCGAGGGTCGGCAGACACCCTGGCTCTCCGCGAAGACCCTCTACATGATCTTCTTCGACGCCTCCACCCGGACCCGCAACTCGTTTGAGACCGGCATGACCCAACTCGGCGGCCACGCCATCTTCCTGTCGCCGGACAAGATGCAGATCAGCCATGGCGAGAACGCCCGGGACACGGCCAACGTGCTGTCGCGCTATGGGGAAGGCATCGCGATCCGCCATTGCGCCTTTGGCGAGGGTAACGCCTATATCCGGGAGGTGGCGGACGAGGCCTCGGTCCCGGTGCTGAGCATGCAGTGCGACCTCTACCACCCCTGTCAGATCCTGGCCGACGCCATGACCATCAGGGAAAAATTCGGTAAAACTCGAGACCTCAAGGTGGGTGTAGCGTGGACCTCGGCGCCCAATTACGTTCGACCACTGTCGGTGCCGCAGAGCCTGATTCTGATGCTGCCCCGCTTCGGGATCGACGTCACCCTCGCCTACCCGCCCGAGTTCCGGCTCATCCCCGAGATCGAGGAACAGGCGCGGGCCAACGCTGAGGCCGGCGGTGGGAGTTTCGAGATCAGCCATCGTTTCGAGGACGCCTTCGATGACGCCGACGCCGTGGTGCCCAAGTCGTGGGGTCCGCTGCTGACCACCCGGGACGTCCCGGAAGGGCTGGCCCTGATCGAGAAATATCCGAGCTGGCGCTGCGGCACCGAGCAGATGGCTCTCGGCAAGGAGCACCTCATCTACATGCACCCGCTGCCGGCCGACCGCGGCCGCGAGGTCACCGACGAGGTCATCGACGGGCCCCAGTCGGTGGTCTATGACGAGGCCGAGAACCGGCTCCATGTACAAAAGGCGCTGATGGCGTTGACTATGGGGGACGGGGAGTGATGGAAGAGCGAGCAGGGAGCAGGGGGCAGGGAGCAGTTCAGCTGCTGCGCCATGCTCCCTGAGGAGGAGCGTCATGCGACCGAAACTGAAGTTGCTGGATGACACACTCGTCGACCGGATCATCACGGAAGCCCGAGAGATTCTGTGTACCATCGGTGTCGAGATCCACAACCCGGGCGTGCTGGAGATGCTCAGCGGACACGGCGCCGAGGTGGACCTCGATTGCTCCCGGGCGAAGCTGACCGACGCCATTCTCGATGACGCTTTGAAGACTTCGCCATCGGAATTCCGTCTCTTTGACGTGGCCGGGGTCGAGACCCACCACTTCGCCGGCGACAAGGTGTACTTCACCCCCGGTTCCGCGGCCATCACGATCCTCGACTCCGACACCGATGGGGTCCGCCCACCGGTGACCACCGACTACGTGCGCTACGCCCGGCTGGTGGCGGGTCTGGACAACATCGCGTCGCAGAGCACCGCCATGATTCCGTCTGACGTGCCCGAGATGATCTCGGACAGCTACCGCCTCTATCTGTCGTTGCTCCACTGTTCCAAGCCGGTCGTCACCGGCGCCTTTACCATTTCAGCCTTCGAAATCATGCGCGATCTCCAACTCGCCGTCCGGGGCGGGCGCGACGAGCTGCAGACCAAACCCCTGACGGTCTTCTCCTGCTGCCCGACCTCGCCGGTGAAATGGAGCGACGTCACCAGCCAGAACGTTGTGGACTGCGCCAAATGGGGGATCCCAGTGGAATTCATCGCCATGCCGCTGTCGGGCTTCATGGCGCCGGTGACGCTGGTTGGCACCCTCGTACAACACACCGCCGAAACCCTGAGCGGTATCGTGATCAGCCAGCTCACCCACCCTGGCGCGCCCATGCTCTACGGCGGTTCGCCGGCCATCTTCGACATCCGCTTCGAGACGACTCCCATGGGAGCCATCGAAACCATGATGGTGACCGCCGCCTACAGCCAGATCGGCTCACACCTCGGTCTACCCACCCAGGGCTACATCTCCTTGTCGGACGCCAAGTGCCTGGATGCCCAGGCGGGTCTCGAGACGGGCATGGGGGCCATGCTGGCTGCGCTGGTTGGAATCAACTCGGTGTCCGGCCCCGGAATGCTGGACTTCGAAAGCTGTCTCAGCCTCGAGAAGTTGGTTGTGGACAACGAGATCTGCGCCATGACCCAGCGGCTCGTCGCCGGATTCGAACCGCGCGAGGATTTCCCGGCAGCGCCGCTTCTCGAGGAACTGCTCCGCGAGAAACACCTGCTCATCGCCGACCACACCCTGCGCCACCTTCGGGACGAGATCACATTTCCAGGCCCGGTCATCGATCGGGCGAACCGCTCGCGGTGGGAGGCGGACGGCTCCCGGACCCTGGGACAGCGCGCCCGCGACGAGGTCGAGCGCATCGTGGCTTCGTCCCAGCCGTCATCGCTGCCCGAGTCTGTGCGCTCCGATCTCCACGATCTCATGGCCGCCGAGGCCGGGCGATGGGGCATGAACCGGCTTCCGGATCAGACCCTGTGAGACGGCGCCTGGAGTTCGCGCCCGAGGACATCATGCCCTCGCCCGGGGAGGTCCTTCGTACTCAGGGGATCCCCCCGGGGAAAGTCCTTCCGGACCGGGTGTCCGAGTTGGTGCCTCAAGCTCTCGAGACCTTCATGGCCCTCTCCCGACCCCGCGCCGTCACGGAAGACGTGGCCCCTGAGGTCTTCCGGGAGATCTACCCGGGGGAAGGCCGCAACGATCCGGAAACACCGCTCGAACTGATCTACCCTCGGGCGACGGGCCTGGCCCTGTTCGCCGGCACGTTGGGCGAGCCGCTCTCGGCCGAGATTCAGAGGCTATTCGACGAAGGAGATCTCGCGCTGGCGGTGATGCTCGACGGCGCCGCATCGGAAGGCGCCGAGCGCCTCGTTGGCCTGCTCGAGCGGTCCTTCTCGGCAGACAATGACCGCCACTCATCAGCGGTCCTTGCCTACAGCCCGGGCTACTGCGGCTGGCACGTCACCGGCCAACGTCGTTTGTTTTCCGCCCTCGCGCCCGAGGACGTCGGCATCACGCTCAACCCGAGCTGTCTGATGGCACCGATCAAGTCCATCTCCGGCGTGCTGGTGGCGGGGCCGGCGGACATGCACGACTTTGACGACGCCTTTCCGTGCTGCGGTAGCTGCGTCACACGCGAGTGCCGTGCGAGAATCGCTCGTATCCAGGAGGCGTAGATGCCGATCACCATCACCGGCGAGGGCTTGACTATCGAACACGTGCAGGCCGTGGCGCGCCGCGGCGCATTGGTGGAGCTTCATCCCGACGCCATGGCGAAGATTACAAAGTGTCGGGCCTTTCTCGAACAGCGGGTCGCCGCGGGCGAGATCATGTACGGAGTCAACACCGGCATCGGCGAGTTCTCCGAAGTCGTGCTCGACGACGACCAGGTCCGCCAGTTCCAGCGTTACCTGATCTACAACCATGCCGCCGGCATTGGGGAGCCGGCTCCCATCGACCACGTGCGCGCGGCCATGCTGCTCAGGATCAACGTCATCGCCAAGGGCCACTCGGCCTGCCGTCCCGAGATCGTGGAGACCCTTGTGGCCATGCTCAACCGCGGGGTCACGCCAATGGTCTGCGAGAAGGGCTCGGTGGGCGCCTGCGGCGACCTGGCACCCATGAGCCAAATCGCACTCCTGATGATGGGCGAGGGCGAAGCGTTTTTCGAGGGAGACCGGCTGCCCGGCGCCGACGCCATGCATCGGGCCGAGATCGCGGTCCCCGGACTCGAGGTGCGGGACGGGCTCGCCATCATCAACGGCTCCAACCTCACCAACGGCATCGGGTGCCTTACCGCCTTTGACACCGAACGGCGGCTCAAACAGGCCGAAATCGCCGCCGCCATGACCCTCGAAGCTCTGCTCGCCAATCTCAAGCCCTACGACAACCGCCTGCACAAGCTGCGCGGCTTCCGCGGCGCCGTGACGTCGGCGGCCAACATCCGGCGGGTCATCCACGGGTCCGATCTGATCAGCGGCAAGTATCCGGTCCGGGTTCAAGACGCCTACAGCATGCGCTCCACGCCCCAGGTCATCGGCGCGGCCCGCGACCAGCTCCGCTGGACCCGCGAGCAGCTGGAGATCGAGGCCAACGGGGTGGGAGACAACCCGGTCTTTCTCCCCGACGACGGGGACGTTCTCACCGGCGCGAACTTTCAGGGCACGCCGGTGAGTATGCCGCTGGACAGCCTGGGCGCGGCCGTGGCCATGGTCTGTGTGCTGTCGGAGCGCCGCCTCAACCGTCTCACCAACCCTGCGCTCTCCGCCGGTCTGCCGCCCTTTCTCACCAAGGGTGCGGGCATGTTCTCCGGTCTGATGCTGAGCCAGTACACCGCCGACACGCAGGTCGTGGAACAAAAGATCCTCTCGGCCCCGGCCTTTATCCAGTCCATCCCGGCGGCCGCCGACCAGGAGGACTTCGTCTCCATGGGCATGAACTCGGCCCTCAAGACCCGCCAGATCCTGGACATCGCCTGCGGCGTGCTGGGCATCGAGATGATGGCCGCGGCACAGGCCCTGGACTTTCGCGACTTCACTCCCGGCCGCGGTACCCTCGCCGCCAAGGCCGAGGTCCGTCGTCGGGTGGAGTTTCTCGACGAGGACCGTCCCCTCTACCCCGACCACAACGCCATGCTGGAGGCGGTGCAGGACCATGTGATCATCGACGCCGTCGAAGCGGAGATCGGGCCCTTGGCGAGTTACTGACGCCCCCGCCTACCCGGAGTCGGGGGGCGCGTCGGGCGGGCGTGCCACTTCTGACACTGTCCGGTTGATCCCATAGAGGCTCTCCACATCCCTGAGTCCCGAACAGTGTCAGGGGTGGCTCCCTCGGGGAGTGCGGTCAGGAAATGGGCGCCACGAAATCGGCAGATCGAACCGGAAAAGAAGAGCCATTGTAGAGTAGGTCTCTGGCCTGCAATCGCGAGATCTGATCGAAGATAGAATTGCAGGCGGGACGCCTGCGCTACAAAGACCCTCCGAATCGGCGGGGAGTCTCACATCTCGCATCTGGCCGGGTGGGGGCCCTTCGTTCTTCGTTCTTCGTTCTTCGTTCTTCGTTCGGCGACGGTAACGGGCTCGGGCTCGGGCTCGGGATAGAGTGGGTCTCCACTCCTTCCATGCCGGGCGGGCGGGGGATCTTGCATCTTGCATCTTGCATCTTGAATCTTGGATCTTGCATCCGGGTCGTGCGGGCGGCTGGGCGACGGATCTATTCGCTATTCACTATTCACTCGTTAGAATAAGGACGTCATGGCTGACTTCAGCTTCCGGTGTAGCGAATGCGGGTCCAGCTACGCCAAGGACCAGGTGCAGTACACCTGCCCGGTGTGTTCTGCGAAGCAGCAGGCCGGAGGCGAGATCCGCGGCGTGCTCGAGGTGGTGCTCGCCACGCTGCCGTCGGAGTGGCCCTCCGCCCGGCCGTCGGACCCCGGATTCCTGGAGGCGTTTTGGCCGCTGATTTCGGGGCATCAAATCCCACCGCTCGCGGTGGGAGACACGCCGTTGCTCGAGGTCCATCGCCTCCGCGAAGAGCTTGGAATGCCCGACCTCTGGCTCAAGGACGACACCCGCAATCCCTCCGGCTCCACCAAGGACCGTGCGTCACTGCTTGTGGTGGCCAAGGCGCTGGAGGCCGGCCACGGGACCATTGCCACGGCGTCCACCGGAAATGCGGCCACCGCGCTGGCAGCGGTGACGGCCGCGGCAGGGGTCGAGACCGTTGTCTTCGTTCCGGCAACGGCACCGCGCGCCAAGCTCGTCCAGATGCTGGTCCACGGTGCCCACGTGATCCGGATCGCCGGCAGTTACGACCTTGCCTTCGAGCTGTGCAGGGAAGCCTGCGACCGCTTCGGTTGGTACAACCGCAACACGGCTCTCAACCCCTTCACCATCGAGGGCAAGAAGACCGTCGCCCTCGAGATCGCGCACCAGCTCCCGGACCGCCCGCCCGACGTGGTGGTCGTGCCCACCGGGGACGGAGTCATCATCAGCGGTTTGGCCAAGGGCTTCGAAGATCTCGTCCGGGCCGGTCTGCTTCGCCGCGTACCTCGGCTGCTGGCCGTCCAACCGTCGGGTTCTGACGCCATCGTCCGCGCCTTGGCCGCGGGAGCCGAAACCGTCGAACGCATTGACGATGCGGCCAGCGTCGCCGACTCGCTGACCGTCGAGGTGCCCCGCAACGCGCGGCTGGCCTTGGCCAAGATCAGAGCCTGCGGCGGTGCGGGGATCTCGGTGGACGACGATCTCATCGTGGCCGCCATCAATCGACTCGCCCGCACGACCGGCGTCTTTGCCGAGCCCGCCGGGGCCGCCGCCCTGGCCGGCCTCGATCTGGGTTTGGCCAAGGGTGTGATCCGCCACGAGGAGCGTGTGGTTCTGCTCATCACCGGCACCGGACTGAAGGACATCCCGGCCGCCACGGGTTCCGTCGCCATCCCCGAGCCCATCGCTCCCGAGATCGATGCCGTGGCCGAGGTTGTGGGGAAGAAATAGCCCCCACCCAGATCCTTCGGCTCGGCCCCGCAGGCCTCGCTCAGAATGGCGGGGGGAGAAACTCGGGCTACACCTGCCAGGTCCACAGTTCCGCAGTTGCGCTTGAACCACCGACGAGTACCAGACCCAACGACCTGGCCTTCTTCGGCGGGTCGGATTGGACTCGACGCGGCGAATGCAGCCGGGACGGCCGCGCCACAATGGCCCGTTCGGGTCGAAAACCCGATTTCGAGGCGCCCATCTCCCAACCGCACTCCCCGAGGGAGCCACCCCTGACACTGTTCGGGACCATTGACCTTCGCAGCCTTCAGTGCGGAGAATCCCGAAAGTGTCAGAAGTGGCACGCCCGCCCATCGCGCCCTTTCGCTCCGGATGGGCGGAGTATTCGAATTTCGAATTCCGAATTGGGTGGGCGGTGGCCGCCCCCTGCTCTCTGCTCACGGGGCGGGAGGGTTGATACTACTTCCCCGTTATGATCTTCGAAGTGGTGGCGGCGTCGGGCGTCACGATCTTGGACATCTCACGCCGCTGCAGCTCCTTCGCGTCGTCCATGAGCTGATCGATGCCGGCCTTGATGGCTGCTGGGTACCCTTGGATCGCCTCGGCCATGTTCGACGCATCGATCTCGTACTGCACGGGCAGAGGTCCCATGTTGGACATGATCTGGGTCTGGGCAATGAACACCGCCTCGCGACCCGCATCGGGGCTACCGTCCAAAGTCACCGGGGTCAGTCGACGGATCGTACCCACTTTGAGGTCGGTGAAGGTTTCCTCTTTGAAGAGGGTGTTGGTGTCAAGCTGCAGGTCGTCGAGATTCTGAACTTCTGATGCCACGTCGTTCTCCTTTGTTTGGCGTCGCGCCGCATCGTGCAACATTTCGATGCCGACGAGAATTTCTCACCGACCGCCGGCCTCGATTCGGGCCCGCTCGGTCAGCTCATTGAGCTGTTTTTCCAGCATCAGGCGCTCGTCTTCGATGGCCTCGCTGTCCATCTCACCGGCAACCTTGTAGGGCTCTCCCAAAACCACCGCCACTCTGCTTGTTGGCAGTGGAACAAACAGCCGATCCCAGGTGCGCAGCCGAAACGAGCGCTGGGGCCAACTCCCGATGGGGAGGATTCTCGCACCGGAGAGTCGCCCCAACACAATCGAACCCGCCTTGCAGTAGTGCGCGGGACCTTGCGGTCCGTCCGACAGCAGGAGCGGCGACCCGTTGTCGCGCCGGATGGCACGGTAGATACCGTGCAGAGCCTTGACGCCGCTTCGAGTCGCCGAACCGCGCACCACATTGGCCCCGATCACGTCGAGGACCCGTACCACGAGGTCGCCGTCTCGGGACGGACTCACGAGGTAGGTTACGTTGGCCCCCATGCGGGTCAGGCGAAGGGTGTACCACGCCATCACGAAGACGCTCTCGTGCCAGGACGTCAGGATCAGGGGCTGACCATCGACCACCAGTTTTCGCACCGGTTCCTCGCCCGAGACCCGAAACCTGTAGCTGGCCCACAAGCTACGGAATAGCAGCACGATGATTGGCGCCAACACCGAGAACACCATACCGGCAAAACGGGACGACCCCCGCCGCGACTGCTGCGCGCGTGGGTTGGGACCTCCAAATAATGGTCCCGGACGATCGGGTTGATCCGGTGACTCCATATTGCGAAAAATCCGCCCCACCGGGCGGAGCGCTCACAGCGGATCCTACCATGCTGCCATGGGAATGTTGAGTTCTAAATTCTCAATTTTGAAATGGTTGCGGGCGGAGTCTAGCCCCTAGCCCCTAGCCCCTAGCCCCTCAGCCCCTAGCTCAAAATACACCGGCGACGGACCCAGCCTTACGCGTGGACCGGACGGCGCCTCGATCTCGTGACCGGCGCGGTCAAACGCGCGAGCAGGCACCTCCGGAAGATCGCCCGTCTGCCCGGCCGCCACCGCCCATCCCACGACCTGTTGCTTTCCCTCTCGTTCGAATACATAAAGATGGACCCCATCGTGCGCGGGGAGAGGGCCGAGGAAGACCGATCCATCGAGACGTTGGTTCAGGGTCTGAAGAGAATAGAAGGACGGCCGGCGGCGCAGCCGGTCGTCCGCATCGGGAGCGATCAGGCCATACCCCCGAGCCACCAGCCGCCACCAATAGACCCTCTCCACGAGCCCAGTGCCCAGGACCAGCAGAAAATACCGAACCAGGTAGTCCGCCTGGCGCTTTTCGTCAACCGACACGGTCTTTCCGGCCGGAGAATGGGGACCCTCCCACAACGGCCAGTTCACCTCGGTAATCCACAGCCGCTCCGAACAGTTTCGGCCAGTTTCTGCAATGGCCCGCAGCATCAACACCTTGTCCACCGTGTCCAGACCCATCTGGCGATTCTCGGGAGCTCCCCGGCGGTCCACATAGAGCAGGCTGGACAGGGGATCAAAGACCAACCCGGGACAGCGGCGGTTGGCCAGCGCCAGGGTGACCTGGAACTCGAAGTCGATCACGGCGGGACCCATCACCTCGACGCCATCGTACCGGCGCAGGATCCGCGCGGCGTCCACGTAGAGGTCCATGAACTCGCCGCGGGTCCAGACCCCCCACTTACTACGGTTTGGGGCTTGACCCACCTGAAAGTGACATCCGAACGGTGTGAATCGTTGGGCCAACTCCTCCACCGCCGCTCGCCACCGCTCACGGTCTCGGACAAGCTCTCGGTTCTGGGGTAAAGCAAAGGAGATCTCGTACCCCCGCGCATGAAGCTCGCCGGCGAGGTTTTCCTCTGCGTCGTGGTTCCCGTCCCAAGGGTGGAGCCGGAGCAGGACCCGCCGTATGCCGAGTTCTTCCACCGCAGCGAGGTGGGCCTCCGGATCTTCGGGCCACGGTCTGAGGCAGACACCCGCCCCGCCAAACGGCGTGGGATTGGAGTGCAGTCCCTCCCGGAGCCGACGGTATCTGCGAAACGCCGCCGGTGCTGTAGCCGCCACCACCCCGAGGTCACGGAGGTGATCCGGCGCGTCCGCCAGCCGGATCCAACGTTTCTCCCATCTGCCGGCGTGCTGGTGCGGCTGATCCGACAATCGATCCCACACCGATTTGTCACGGGCCGACGCATCCGTCTCGATCTGCGGAAGATGTGGATGATGGCTGCCGCCGTGGGCGTGTCGCCGACCCGGTCTCAACACCTTGAGACGGTTCTTGATCGCGTGCTTCAACAGGTATCCGCGAACGCTCGCAGCCCAGAACCACCTGCGAAAGGCGATCCGCGACGGTTTCTCCCCCCAGTACCCGGCCAGAAAGGCATCCTGGTGAAGCGGCTCGACAATGGGAAACCTGCAACTATCGCGGCATCGACGCACCACCCCCATCCGCCGACCCCACCGGGCCCGGTTGCAGTCGAGCAGGAAGAAATCGAGGTCCCCAGGGTCGTCGGAACCAGCCAGCACGTTGCCCATAGACAGATCCCGATGCCAAATCCCGGCATCGTGCAGTCGACGAACGAACCGACCCAGCTCGGTGAAAAACTCCACGGGCTCCACAACCGGGAACGCTCCCGCCGACGGATCTCCCTGGAGGCGTCGGAAGAAATGCCGGACTTCGTGGGCCGGCTCGACCAACCGGGTCACAAAAAATGAAGGTCCATCGGGAGCCTCCGACTCCACCAACACCAGCGGTTCGGGCGTCGGAATCCCGGCGGCCGTGATGGCGGCCGCACCTCTCCAGCTCCGTTCGGCCTTGCTGCCGCGCAGCCGTCGTTCGATGACCCTTCGCCAACCCTGGTTCTTGAACTGCTTGACCACCACCCGAACGGGCCCTTCGGTGGTCTGGAGGTCGGCGGCGTAGAGGTAGTTCCGGCCCCAGTGGACTGTAGATTCGGCGGACGACGGGTCCACGATCCGGCCCAGTTCTTCAATATCGACCCGATCCCTCAGACCGACTGCCAGTTCGGCACGAAACCCGAACCACCGCACCTCCGTCTCGTCCGGTTCCCGACCATCCTCCTGCATCCATGGATCATATCAGCCGTGGCTGCCCAGGGATCTCACGGCAGGTGGGCGCCCCCCGTTCGTGGTAGCGTTTGAGATCATGCCCGACTCACCCGCGCCTCAGACGGTCGTGTTCTGGACCGGAAACCCGGACGCTCCGTCGTTTCGACATCGGCTCCGACCCACCGTGCCCATCCTCGAGGACGTCGGGGTGGCCTGCACCGTGGATCCGATTCCCAGCGGCCGGTATTTTCGCCGGGTGATCGAACGTCGTCAGCAACTGGCGACCTGCGACCTTCTGGTCCTCGCCAAGCTCAAGCTCGCCGTCGGCGAGGCCCACCTGGTCCGGAGGTGGGCGCGACGGGTCGTCTTCGATTTTGACGACGCCATCTACCTTCGACGACCCCGCGCGCTCGGTATGGAACCCGGCTCCTCCGTCCTTCGGTGGAACAAATTCGCTCAGGTGTGCAGCCTGTCGGACCTGGTCATTGCCTGCAACAGCACGCTCGCCGAGCGATCCAGGCCGTGGGCGCGGCGGATCGAGGTGGTTCCGACACCGGTGGAGTGCTCGACCTACGACCCCACAGGACGCGGCCGACGCACGGGGCGCGTGTTGGTCTGGGTGGGGATGCCCGAGAATGTCGCCTACCTCGAGATGATCCGGCCGGCCATCGCCCGACTCAGCTCCGAGTATCCGGGGCTCAGCCTTCGAGTGATCTCGTCCCAGTTCCCGGAATGGGACGAGATTCCCATCGAACGCATCCCGTGGTCCTCCGAGACCGAGACACGGCACATCGAAACCGCGGATGTTGGTCTGATGCCGTTGGCCGAGGATGCCTGGGCGCGCGGCAAGTGCGCCTTCAAGCTGCTGCAGTACAAGGCCGCCGGCTTGCCCTCCGTGGCCACCGATATCGGAGTCAACCGCGACGTTGTGCGGCACGGACGTGACGGATTTCTGGCAACGTCGGCAGGGCAGTGGTACGAGCATCTCCAACGGCTGCTGGACGACGCAGATCTCCGGCGTGGCATGGGGGTGTCGGCCCGCGAACACGTGCTGCGCAATTTCGATCGCAGCGTCGTCGTCCCCCGCACTGTGGCCCTACTGCGCTCGGTCATCGACGAACGGATATGATCAGCAACCGAGCGAAACGTGCGCCGAGGTGAGGGGCCAACAGCATCTACGCCGTCGCCGTCCACCGCCGGATCGGCTGTGGCGGCGAGTTCCCCGTTGATACGCAGAACCGGCGGCGCCCCCGGAATCAACAACAGATCGCTGGCTTTCCGTTGGACCATTTTCACCAGGAGCAGCTCCAGCGGCTCGTCGCCCCGCACATCACGAATACTCGGCGGGTCCAGTTCCCGCGCCGCAGGATCCTCAGCTACCAAGGGGGCGTCCTGATCGGAGTTCCGGTTCATTTGACGAACAAGTTCGTCGAGCTCAGGGTTGATGAGACGTTTCGTCATGGCTCGTTCAAGTCTGCGACGACGAGCGATCGATCGTTGACACGTCGAGCGAACGGGCGAGGGTGTCAGCTATGGCCATTCCGGTGAGGGTTGGCCGCAGCATTCCAGCTTCGAGCTCGAGATGGCCGTCCTCGCAGAACCTGTCCACCGCCGGACGGTTGGTCGCCACGAGGTCCAGACCGAATTGATGACGGAGGCGCTCCAGGTCCACACCATCTCGTGTCCGCAGGCCGAGCATTACGGACTCCAGCGCCAGGTCGGCATCGGTCAGGTCCTCGGCGCCGCCCTCCGGAAGCCGGCCGTTGTCCACGTCGCGCTGCCAAAGCCGCAGCTTGCGTCGATTCCACCATCGGCGGCGTCCGACAAAGGAGTGGGCCGACGGCCCCAATCCGAGGTACGGCTCATGGCTCCAGTACTTCCGGTTGTGGACGGATCGGTGTTCCGGAGCGGACGCGAAGCTCGACACCTCGTAGCCGTCGAAGCCGTTGTCTGCAAGAACCAGATGGGTCAGAAGGAAGAACTCGGCCTGAGCGTCTCGGGGGAGCTCGTAAGATCGGCCGGACGCCAACCGACGGCCGAAGATCGTCCCGGAGTGAAAGGTCAGCTGGTAGCACGAGAGATGGTCCACTCCCAGAGTGGCGGCCTCATCCAGCTGCCTTTTCCAGGTCTCGGCGGTCTGGCCCTCCACGCCATAGATCAGATCGATTGAGACGGTGGAAAAACCAACGCCTTGGAGCAGATCCAACGCCAAGCGCGACTGATCGGCGGTGTGGTTTCTTCCCAGGTAGCGGAGAATGTCGTCGTCGAAGGACTGGACGCCCAGGCTCACCGTATCCACTCCGAGCGACCTCCAGGCCGCCACGGCGTCATCGGTCACGTCCTCCGGGTTGGCCTCGAGGTACACCCGCGGGACGGGCACGACATCGAGAGACCTCGGACACCCTGCAGCAGCCCGTGGAGCTGGCCGCCGGTCAGCCTCGACGGCGTGCCGCCGCCGAGGTAGACGGTGTCGAAGACGAGGTTCAGGTCGCGCCGCAAGGCGCCCTCCGCCGGGACGCCGCTCAAGTAGTTCGTTCTCCGGTCAGGCCCTGCGATGGTGACCGCGAAGTCGCAGTACGGACAGACCGAGGCGCAGAAGGGAACGTGGATGTAGAGGCCTGCGGCAGTATCGTGCTTCGGGGTCATGGTTTGTTCGCGAATTGCGAATTGCGAATTGCGAATTGCCTGAATGAAGCCAATGAACTCGATTGACGGTCCTCAGGCAGGGAGTAATTCAAAATTCCGCAATCAACCGTCAGTCCTTGTCCGTCTTGAGGACCGCGACGAAGGCCGACTGCGGAATCTCTACATTGCCCACAATCTTCATCCTCTTCTTACCCTTTTTCTGCTTCTCCAGCAGCTTGCGTTTTCGGGAGATGTCACCCCCGTAGCACTTGGCGGTGACGTCCTTTCGGTAGGCGTTGATCGTGGTCCGGGCGATGATGTTGCCGCCGATCGCCCCCTGGATCGCGATCTTGTATTGGGCCCTGGGAATGGTATCGGCCAGCCGTTCGCAATAGTGCAGCGCCCGAGGACGAGCCTTGTCTACGTGCACCAACTGGGACAGGGCGTCCACGCTCTCGCCGTTGACCAGGATGTCCACCTTGACCAGTTCGGTCTCGCGGTAGTCCAGCATCTCGTAGTCGAAGGAGCCGTATCCCTGAGTCACCGACTTGAGTCGATCGTAAAAGTCGAAGAGAACGTCCGCCAGGGGCATCTCGGAGATCAACTCCACCCGGCCCACCGCCAGATAGTGGAAGGTGGTGTTGGCGCCGCGCCGCTCCCGGCAGAGCTCCATCACCGGACCCACGTATCGCTCCGGCATCATCACTGACGCCTTGATGAAGGGCTCCTCGGCACACTCGATGGAACCCGGATCCGGGTACTCCGTGGGGTTGTCCACCCAACGCACCGACCCGTCGGCCAGGGTGATCCGGTAGCGCACCGACGGCGCCGACAGGATGAGCGACAGATCGTACTCCCGCAGCAATCGCTCCTGGACGACCTCCAGGTGGAGCAGGCCGAGGAAGCCGCACCGGAAGCCGAAGCCCAGAGCGGATGATGAGTCCTTCTCATAGATCAGTGAGGCGTCGTTGAGCTTGAGCTTTTCGAGGGCCTTGGCCAGATCCTGGTACTCGTCGTTGGACATGGGGTAGATCGATGAGAAGACCACCGGTTTTGCTTCTCGGTAGCCCGGGATGGGTTCGGCCGCCGGTCGATCAGCATCGGTGAGGGTGTCGCCGACGGCGATGTCCGACACCGACTTCACCCCCGCGATGACGTAGCCCACCGCCCCCGCTGAAAGCTCTGATGTGGCCACCCGCTTGAGCTGAAGCAATCCCAGCTCCTCCACGTCATACTCACGTTGGGTGTGCATCAGCCGGATTCGCTGCTTGGGGAGAAGCGTGCCTTCCATCACTCCGCACCAGCAGCACCGCACCGCGGTAGGGGTCGTACTGGGCATCGAAGATCAGAGCCTGCAGGGGAGCGTCGGGATCACCAGCCGGTGACGGCAGGCGTTTGACGATGGCCTCGAGTACATCCTCGATACCGGTCCCATCCTTGGCCGAGCACAGGACCGCGTCGTCGGGGTTGAGCCCGAGGTCTTCTTCGATCTCCTCCTTGACACGCTCGATATCAGCCGAGGGCAGATCGATCTTGTTGATCACCGGCACAATTTCAAGATCGTACTCGAGCGCCAGATACATATTCGCCACGGTCTGCGCTTCGACTCCCTGCGAAGCGTCCACCAGCAGGAGAGCGCCCTCACAGGACATGAGCGAACGCCGGACCTCGTGGGAGAAATCCACGTGTCCCGGGGTGTCGATCAAATTGAGCAGATAGGTCCGGCCGTCGCGCGCGGTGTAGTTCAGGGTCACCGTGTTGGACTTGATGGTGATGCCCCGCTCGCGCTCGATGTCCATGCTGTCGAGAATCTGGTTGCGGAAGTCGCGTTCCTCGACCCCGCCGCAAAACTGGATCAGCCGGTCGGCAAGGGTCGACTTGCCGTGGTCGATGTGGGCGATGATGCAAAAGGTCCGGATGTTGTCCAAGTTCAATTCCTCGAGCGACGCCTTGGGTCGCGGTGGGTATTATCGGTCATACCGGTTCGAATTCTCAATTTTGAATTTTGAATGTTGAGTTCACTCCCACTCTCGCCGTTGCCCTGCGGACACCGCGAGTCCGAACCGTGAAACCCCGCCACGATTCCCGGTGTTTCTGAACGACACGCGTATATCATTCAAAATTAAGAATTAAGAATTGAAAATTCGGTGCTCGATTTACACGATATTGACAGCATGTCCGGTTTGACTTCGATATCCTGTCATCCCATGAAGGTTCTTGTTGTGGAGGACGAACGAACGCTTCGAGAGGGTCTTCATGACCTGTTGAAGGCCGCCGGCCATCAGGTCGAGGTTGCTCCTGATGGTCCTTCAGGGCTCGACATGGGCACCCACGGTTCCTTCGATCTCGTGATTCTCGACCTCATGTTGCCGGGTCTGGACGGGCTGGAAGTCTGCCGCAGACTTCGCGTCGCGAGACCGGACCTTCACGTGCTGATGCTGACCGCACGGGGCGCCGAGGACGACAAGGTTGCCGGGCTTTCGGCGGGTGCCGACGACTACGTCGCCAAACCCTTCGGCGTCCGTGAATTGCTGGCACGGGTCGAGGCCTTCGCCCGCCGAACCGACCGTCAACCGGCAACCGAGGAGATCATGAACCATCGCAAGCTGCCGCATCGATCTCGGCCGGCACACGGCCCACCGCGACCACGAGACCGTCAGTCTGACTCCCCGCGAGGTAGGCATCCTGCGCTGGCTCCACCGCCATCAAAGCCGAGCCGTCAGTCGGGCCGAGCTGCTGGAGAAGATCTGGGGTGCAAGCGGCGATCTGCAGACCCGGACGGTGGATATGACCATTGCCAAGCTCCGCCAGAAGATCGAGCGAGATCCGGCCAACCCCGAAATCGTGGTCACCGTCACCGGGACGGGATACGCCTGGGGCCAGTCCGATGACGCGTAGGGGCACGCTCGATTGGCTCGGCAGCCGCCGGACGATGGTGGCTTCGGTGCTCGTGGCGGTTGCCGTCCTGGCACCCACCGTCGCCTGGTACATCACCGGGTCGCGGGAGGCAGCCAGACAGGCGCGCGAGAGGGTGGACCGAGCGATCAAGGACTTGGAAGCACAGGTAACGGTGGGCGCCGAACGGCTCGGGGAGCGGCTCGAGTTCATGCGTATCAGGGAGTCGGCACGGCCCTTCTACCACTATCAGAACCTCTATCATGATCCGCGGGGTGCCGCCCAGGGACTCGCGGTGACCACCTCTCCCCTCGCCCAAGGCGCATCGGATCCGCTGATCTGGGCCCACTTCCAGATCGATGAAATGGGTTCGGTGAGCGTCCCCACCGTGAGCGAGCGCTTTCCCGAACTCAGCACCGACGAGGGATTTAGCCACTTCTGTCAGGTCCTGACCGAGCTCCAGAACGGGTTTGTTGTCGCGGGTATGGGTACGCCCGGGTCCGCCGGCGCCACCGACCTCGATGATGGTGATCAGCTGATTGCGCTCGACCACGACACGTGGGAGCAAATCTCGCTCGCCGACGCGGTCTACGCCGAGTTGACCGGACGGACATCGGACACGGGCTCGCGTCCCAGCACACGCGGCGGCCAGGCGGATGGCGATGTGGTGATCCGGGTTGGACCGCTGGTTTGGCACACCATCGTGCTGGGCGCCGGGCCTTCCCTGGCCGCCCTCAGACAGGTCACAACACCAAATGGTCTATTGGTCCAGGGTTTTGTGGTGGGCGCAGACGGGGTCGGCGAATGGCTCGGCTCTCAAGCCTCGTTCACGCCGGCCGTGCCAGCGGCGATCGGGGTCGTTTCGGTCCCTGTCGCCGACACCGAGTGGCAACTCGGCGTCGACGCAGCTACGGCCCTGCTCACGGCCCAGTCTGAGGGTCGAGAGATCGTGCGGCAGTTTCGCCGAGCTTTCGGCTTCACCTCCACAGGGGCCCTTTTGGCCGCTCTCGCTGTGGTTGCAATCGTCGCTCAAACCGATCGCCTGGCACATCAGCGGGCGAGATTTGCAGCAGCGGCCGCACACGAACTCAAGACCCCGCTGACCTCGTTGCGACTGCACGGTGAGATGTTGGCCGAGGGGCTGGGAGATCCGGACCGCTGGCCCACATATGCGGCTCGGATCCTGCCGGAGACGCAGCGCCTCGGTCGGGTGGTATCCAACATGCTCGATCTGTCACGGTTGGAGCAGGGCGCGCCGCTGGCCAGCCCCGTGGACGGCGATCTCGGCGAGGCGGTTGCGGCATGTGTCGCCCGGGTTCGGCCGGCCCTCGAGGACGCCGGCATGGCTGTGGATGTCCACGTCGACGAGGATCTCCCGCCGGTGAGGTTTGACCGCGATGCTCTCAGCCAGATCCTCGTGAACCTGCTCGACAACGCGGAGAAGTACAGCCGTTCCACGGCGGACCGGCGGGTCGCCATTCGGTTGGCGACCGGCCGGGACGGCGCACGGATCACCGTGTCGGACAACGGGCCCGGCATCGGCCGTCGTGCCCGCCACGGGCTGTTCCGTCCCTTTGACCGCCCAACAGATCCCAATGCCCCGGCCGGTCTCGGTCTCGGCCTGGCCCTGGCTCGATCGCTGGCCGTCGCCCAAGACGGTGACCTTCGACTGGTGGACGGCGACGGCCAGGGAGCGACTTTCGAACTGACCCTCCCCCTCGCGTAATTCCGAATTTTGAATTTTGAATTTCGAGATCTATGCAATGTCCCGGGGGTTGGAGTTGACCGCCACGGAATCCGATCAGTCGTAACGACACCCGCGATATACTCTCCTCGCCGGACCGCCGTTTTCCGAACGGACTCCGCGACCAAAATGGCAGTATTCTCCTCATCCTCCGTCGCCGCGGCGGCCCTGACTCTGCTCACGGCGTTGACTCTCGGTTGCGGCTCGCCGCCTCCCGCGAGCCCCGGGCCCGGCGATGTATCCATTCCCGATCACTACTTCATCCCTTCGGATCCTGGTCCACCAGGGTCGGTTCTCTGCAGCATGATGGCGGATCAATCTCCGTGGTCCGAGATCTGGCGCCGTCCGCTGTCGCCCTGCACCCTCGGATCCGGGTGGGGTGCGCTCGAGTCGTGGGGCACATGGGTCATCAGTGACCGCGCCCAGGTGACAATCCACCTTCTCTCCGCCGAGTGGGATCGGTTGACGATCCGCGCCGAGGCCTTCAATGGGCTCCCTGAAGAAGTCGACCAGGAGATGGCTGTTGCCCTGAATGGTCTGTCAATCGGCACGGTGAACCTGACACGATCGTGGCGCAATCATGAGATCGAAGTTCCTGCGGGCGTGCTCCAGGTCGGGCTCAATACTCTCTCGTTGACGTTCGCCCACCGATCCTCGCCCGAAAAGGCCGGCCGGGGTGCCGATCGCAGGCTTCTGGCGGGCGGAGTCAAGTCAATCCAGCTGGATCACTCGGGTTGGAATAACGCGGGAGGAGACGCTGCGAAAGACAGTCAGGTCTTCGACACGGCAATGGGCCGGTTCGTCATTGATCGACCGGGGACGTTGGTGGTTTCGACCGAAGCTCCGCGCGGCACGACCGACTTCGAACTCGGCGTCGAACTGCGCGGTAACGGGATCCAAAAGAGGACAACGATAACCTCGACCTTGAGATCTCTCGACGGACGCTTCGTCAGCCGGGCCACACACGAGGTCGGTGGCTTTCGCCGCAACGGAGCCCGTCGTTGGTTCATCCCCATCGATTCCAACGCAACGGGCGACGTCGTCCTGGCCACCTTCGAGGTATCGTCATTGCCCGCGAACACGCAACTTGCGTTGTCGCCCATTCTCCCAACTCCCGCGAGACATATCGCCGATTCCGCACCGATGGTAGCCCAGCCCAACGCAGCGGCCTCTCGTGAGCCCGACATCGTGCTCATCACCCTCGATGCCGCCAGATCCGACCATTTCTCCCACGCCGGCTACCCACGGCAGACCACCCCGGAAATCGACCGATTCGCCGAGCAGTCCCTGGTCTTCCTCAACGCCTTCGCATTGGCGCCCTACACGCTGTGCTCGGTGCCCACCATGATCACCGGGCTATCGTTCCTCGATCACGGCGTCGTCTCACGAACCGATGTGCTGTCCCCCGTCGCAGAGACGATGGCCGAGTCCCTGCAGACCGCCGGTTACCGGACCGCCGCATTCACAACCACACCAAACAACTCGGCCGCCAAGGGATTCGACCAGGGCTACGACGAGTTTTTCGAGATGTGGAGGGACGTCCCCCGCGGCACGGCCCGCAATCCCCACTACGTGACGCAAGAGGTCATTGAATGGCTCGGAACCATAGGGGACGCGACACCATTCCACCTCCAGGTCCACTACATCCCGCCTCACGGTCCCTACGCCCCTGCCGCTCGATTCGACCGCTTCACCGACCCCGATTACTCCGGACCATGCAACGGGCGGAACATCACCCTTGACCACATCGAGTCCGGCGCCGTTCCCGTTGACGAGGAGTGCCTCGAGCACGTCATCGGGTTGTACGACGGCAATCTTCTGGCAGCCGACCACGCAGTTGGGCAGCTGCTCGATGCGCTTCGCGGACGCGAGCGATGGCCTGACACTGTGGTGCTGATCACCTCTGATCACGGTGAGGCCTTCCTGGAGCACGGACGAATGACCCACAACAGCACCGTATTCGACGAGATGCTGCACGTGCCGTTCGTCCTCCGAATACCGGCTTGGATGGACACCTCTCAGGTCGACACCGACCGCCTCGTCACCCTTGCCGACATCGTACCGACCCTGCTCGCCACCGCGTCGATTCAGCCCTCCTTGCCCCTGGAGGGCGTCAATCTCCTCCGCAACGAGGGTGACACCAGGCTGCATGACACGCGCTATTTTGTTGCCGCAAACACCGACAAGCCTCCTCTACTGGGGCTCCGGACCCGTCGCTGGAAGCTGCTGTTGAACGGTCCCGGTCACGGCGCTCTCTTCGATCTTGCAGAGGACCCGGGAGAAACGGAGAACATACGGTTTGACAACCCGGCCCTCTTCGCCGGGATGGGGATGCTCCTCAACCACCGCCTCATCACGCCCAGCACCCTCGCACCATCGGAGGAATCCTCCGAGATCACCGAGGAAGATCGCAAGATGCTCGAGGCCCTGGGGTACGTCGAGTAATCGCCGTCCCCCACCCCCACATCCGGATTGTGAATTCTGAATTCTGAATTGGAGGGCGAGGGTTGCTTCCTGCTCCCTGCTCCCCGCTCCCTGCTGCCTTCTGCCTTCAGCCTCCTTCTGCCTTCTGCCTTCTGCCTTCTGCCTACTGAATGTACCCGATGGCGCGGAGCTGCTCCTCGCGAACCTTCCGCTCCTCTTCTCGACAATTGAGGGTCGGTGCGCTTGCGCGGCAGGACCGGCTGGTCGCCGGCGTAAAAGCGGGGGTTCTCGATCACCGCGGCCGGACGGTTGGGGGCGCTTCCGTTGCCGTTGGGAGTCTCCAGTTCGAGACACAACCGCACGGTCCTGAAATCGAGCCCCTCCACCGGAATCCACGGCTGCCGCCACAGCTCCGTGATCGTCCGCCGAAACCGTGTCGTTCAGCAACTTTCGTCGTTCGCCGGTGTCCAGCCGCTCCAGGGTGACGGTGAATCTCGCCTGCACCCCCTCCACACCCGGTGCCTTGGGGTCGATGCCGAAGCCCAGCGCCAGCGCAGGCGAGGCCGGTAAGACCATCTGGCGGCACGAGTTCGGGTCCTTGACCATCTGGCGTCGGCGCCCGGCCACCTCCTGGTGGCGGTACTCGCCGGACACCGCAAAGGTGTGCAGTTCTTGGGAAATATACGGCCACCGCCGCTGCGGCGGGACTTCCCGCTCCAGCGGGGTGTCCAGAGTGCGGAGCCGCCTGCAGTGGTTTGCGGGGTATCGTTCGACTCGCATGGGATCCCACGGCGGGATGAACTGCCAGACCATTTCCTGATCGGGCGTCACCTCGAAGACCCGCCCGCCGTGGCTCGAAGTCACCAGTACGTTGCCGTCGGGCAAGGAGTACTGGCTACCGGCGAGGGAGGAGTAGAAGAACAGGCCGCGGTAGACCCACGGAATCGATCGTCGAACCGGGTCGACCGCCACGACCGAGCTCCTCCTGTAACCGAACCGATTCCTCAAACCATTGTTGAAGACCAGGATCCGGCCCTCTCCGGGACGACCCTCGGGCACCATGACGGCCTCGTGTTGTCGGTCGAGGCCGCGATCGAAGGTCCAGACGATCTCGCCCGAGCGCCGGTCAACCACCAGGATGGCGTCCAGGGTGCGGGCGCTGAGCAGAATGTTGCCGGGACGAAATCGCTGGTCCCCGGCAGTAAACCACGGATTGGGGCCGACCTCGTGCACCGAGTTGACGTGGGTTGGATCCGGGTGGCGGCGGTCGCGATCCGGAAACGCGGCATCGAGATGATCGCCGAAGCGCCACTCCCAGACCACCTCGCCGCCCCCATCGACCTCGAGCAGGTAGTCGAGCTTGGTGCTCCTCTCCTGGGCGAGCACCAGCACGTTGCCGTTTGCCAGCCGGATCACGTCGTGATGAGGGATATCCCCGTCCACCACCGGGGTGAAACGCCACAGCAGTCGTCCCTCCCAATCATAGATTTTGACGGCGTTGTCGATGCCGATCACGAGCAAACGGGAGTCGACGCCGAGCCGAGCCCGGGCCGTCACCCGAACCAACGGCCAGCTGTGGACGATTCGGCCGTTCATGTCGGTGAGCAACGGGATACGCCGTTGATACAACATGAGGTTGAATCCGCCCGACGACCGGTCGGGCAGGTACCTTTCGACCCACGCCTCGGAGTCCAATACGGGCAGGTCGAGATGAAGGTCGTCCCCCGGTTTGGGCTCATGGATCACCTGCGGAGCGCAGCCGGCGATTGCTGCGATCAATGCCACGAGAGCCAGCGCGCGATCCAACCACCTGCAGGAATCGCGATGGTTTGGGGTGGGGTTGCCGGCCACCATGATCTCAGTGGACGTAACCGAGGGCCTGCAGCCGGTCCAGCTCCTGCTGCGACAGCTCGGCCGAGTCGGCCCTGCCGTGGGCAACTTCCAGGAGACGCTCCTCGAGCTCGGTCCGCAGACGATCCGCGACCTCCGGATATGTATTCCTCAGATCCACGAGTTCGTCGGGATCCGCCTCGAGATCATAGAGTTCCTCCCACTCCCGTTCGTCCGACCAGGAGTGGATGAACTTGTAACGGCCGGAAATGTAGGCTTTTTTGTTGGTGAACGCCTCGGTTCGGTAGGTCTCGGCAATGATCGGCCTCGCCGCCGCACTCTCGCCGTACATCGGCGGCACCATACTCCGACCGCTGATTGGTGACGGGGGTTCGACGCCCAGTATTTCAGCCAGGGTCGGGAACACGTCCACCAGGGAGACCCGATCGGTCACCCGCAGGCCCTTGGGTTCGCCGCCCGGCAGCTTGAGGATCAGGGGAATCCGGATCAGCGTGTCGTAGACCTGGTGGATGTGAGCGAGGTGGTTGTGCTGTCCCAGACCCTCACCGTGGTCCGAAGTGAAGACCACGAGTGTGTTCTCGAGCAGTCCTCCGGATTCCAGCTCGTCCAGCAGCCGCCCGATCTGGCCGTCGGCAAACTCCACCTCCTGCCGGTATCGCTCCTTGACCTCGGAGATTTTCAACCACTCCTTGAAGGTAAAGTCGAGCGCCACCTCCTTCGGCTCGACACCGTCATTGACGAGTTCCAGGCTGGCTGGGAGTCGAGAGGTGTAGGTCGCAGCGCTTCGGCGTTCGTGTAGCGCCACATCCCAGCCGCGGTCACCTTCCACCTCCACCCCCTTGCCGATCACGCGCAGAGTGTCCACCCGAAACAGCCGTCGAGACGGCACTCGGGGAGAAAAGCGCAGCTTCTGGCGACCAGGCTCGACGGTGACCCGAATCCGGTTTCCCCGACCATCGGCGCGGAGTTCCGCGACCTTGTGACCGCCAAGCTCGAGATCCGCGATCGGGTACTCCAGATTAGGCGGCGTGTAGGGTTCGTGGGGATCGGAGTAGTGGACAAACAGAAAATACGGAGAAGACAATCCCTCCTCCACCATCTCGACAACCTCGTCGGTCACCTCGCCGGCATCCTTCATCCAGTCCCGGCCGAAGGTATCGAGGTAGACCCCAAAACCCCTGCGGTAACCGAACTCCCTCTTGAGGACGCCGAGGCTCACCGCAGCCGCGGTGTGCCAACCGCTGTCCTGCAGCGTCTCCGCAAGGGTTCGCCACGATTTGTCCAGGATCTGGCCGTTGTTGTGCACGCCATGCTCGAAGGGCAACAGGGACGTGAACAGGCTCGAGTGGCTGGGTCCGGTGATCGGGATATGGGAATAGGCCCGCTCGAAGAGGACGCCGTCGTCGGCCAGCCGGTCGATGGTCGGCGTCGCCACGTCGCCTCCGTAGGCGCCGACGTAATCCGCCCTCAGGGTGTCCATCACGATGATGAGCAGGTTGCTGAGAGGGTCGACCCGCCCGCCACCCACCAACTCGACTCGGTCCACAGCAATGCCACCCCCCACGGCGCCAATCCCGATCTCGAGCAGGCGTCCGCTGAACTCGTCCAATTGGATCCGGCTCCTCAATCCCTGCCCGCCGAGCGGTCGGTCGAGAACGATTCGGTGGGGGTCACCGAGGGGTTTCAGCCACGCCACGATGCGCCTCTGGCCTTCCTCCGACGCTTCCGGCAAGGAGGCCTCGATGTCCAGGGCCACGTCACCCGACGGCACCAACCGGTAGGTCACGGCGGTGTTCGAAGGCAGGAGAAGCCGAGAGCCATCGAGCACCGGCTCCCCGGACCCGGTCATGGGATCAGAGGCACCGAAGTGACGGACCTCGATCTTCTCGATGGCGGCGGCCAGTGTCCTCTCATCGGTGGCCCCCTCGATGACCTCGGCCGGCGACCTGGCATATCCGAACACCAGTTCAAAGTCGTTGACCCCTGGCGTCAGGACTCCCGACGGAATGTCAAAGTCGATCTCGTTGCGGCCCCGTCGAAAACGACTCGACCCCAGACTCTCGCCGTTGACGACCACCTCGAGAGTCTGGGACGGCGAGCCCCGCCAGCGCAGCGGCCAGCCAGTGACGGAAACGATGGCCGCCCCCTGATCCAAGCTCACCATCTCGAAGCGGACCCGTTGAGCGGCGGCCCACGCGAAGGTCCGTCCGGATTCCCCATGGACCTCCGGCCGGGCCCATCCCTCATGCAGGAAACTGCGAAATTCCGGGTTCCCCGGTTCCACGAACCACGTCGGGCGCACCACCTCCGCCGAACCCCGCTGTGCCACAAGGTCGGAAAGAACCGGCCGAGGATCCATGGGCACCTCGTTCGGGGCCGGTTTTTCGGGCGAGCCACCACACCCGATCAGAAGCCCCAGTGCAATACCCGTGGTCCAGGCCGCGGCGCTGGCGTGACGAACCGTCTTCACGACTGGAGAGTGTACCGGAACCGCCACCCTCTCACCCAGGTACGAGATGCGAGGTGCGAGATCCTCCGCCTTTTGAAAGGGGTTCTGAGCTCCAAGGTTGCTGCGGGCTTGAGGCTGCACGGAGGGACCCGCGGCCTGGCAGAGTCCTTCAACTCTCATCCCTCGGCTTTCCACTCCCTGGAACGGCACGCGCGCCCATCGCATCCCCTCCTACTCCGGGCGGGCAGGGGATTCCACAATCTGCAATCTGCAATCTGCAATCTGCAATGGCTCGACGTCGTGGGAATCTCCCATCCGTTACCATTGCGTCATGGAACAAAATCACGGCCTCAGCCTCGAATTGGAAGTGCTTCCGGAACGCCTGGCGATCTGCCGACTGGATCCCGAGGACGGCCTCGTAGACTGGGACCCCAGCGGCGACTTCATGTCCATCACCTTCACCGAGACGGAGATCTCCGTCGTCTGCGAGGAGGCGGTGGCACCTGCCGGGGCAAAGTTCGAACGAGGATGGCGCTGCCTGCGAGTGGACGGACCCCTGGAATTTGAAATGGTGGGCGTGCTGGCGTCGCTGACCCACGCGCTGGCTGACGCCGGAGTTTCGGTCTTCGCCCTTTCCACGTACGAAACCGACTACCTGCTGGTGCGCGGCACCGTGCTTGACCAAGCCATCGAGGCGCTGGAAGGTGGCGGTCACACGGTCAGAGTTTGAACCCAATTCGAAATTCGGAAATTTGAAATTCGGAATCTGGTCAATCCGCACCCTCGGCACTGACAAAGCCCTCGCGTTCGAGGTAGAGCAGGATCTCACGAGCGCCCTCCTCGGGGGTGACCGTGGACGTATCGATGACGACCTCGGCTCCGGACGGTTCCTCGTAGGGATCGGAAATGCCCGTGAACTCCTTGATCACTCCAGCCCGGGCCTTGGCGTACATCCCCTTGCGGTCTCGACCCTCACACACATCGAGCGGCGTGGAGACGTGGACGAGGATGAACCCGCCCCACGGTTCCACTGCCTTTCGCACCTGCTGCCGCACCACCCGATAGGGTGCGATGGGCGCGCAGATGGCAACCCCGCCGGCGCGGGTGATCTCGGCCGCGACGAATCCTATTCGAAGGATATTGAGATCGCGATGTTCCTTTGAAAAACCGAGCTCGGACGACAGGTTCTTGCGCACGATGTCGCCATCGAGCAAAGCCACCGAACGACCTCCGATCTCCAACAACTTGACTCGCAAGGCGTTTGCCAGGGTCGATTTTCCCGAACCCGACAGACCGGACATGAAGACTGTGAAGCCCTGCCGGCTGCGTGGGGCGTGGCGGCGGCGGAGCTCCCGTTCCACGCCGGGAAAAGTGAACCACTCGGGCAGCTCCCGCCCAGCAGCGAGGCGCTTTCGAATTTCGGCTCCGGATACCGTGATCAACTCCTTCCTGTCCGGCGCCCGGTTCAACGGAACATAGGCCCTGGCGCTGGAGAGGTAGCCCACCATGGGCCGCTCGATCATCTCGATGCCCAGTTCGTCAGCGTGCTCTTCCACCAGCCGGCGAGCCTCCTCTGAATCGTAGGCTGGGGCGCCGCCGGACTCGAGGATCGAACCGCCCTTTCCAGGTTCCACCATGAAATGGGTCGCCCCGAAATTCCGGTTCACGATTCCGTGGAGCACCGCTTCCCTGGGCCCTGCTCCCCGGCTGGTGATCGGCAGCAGGGACAGCCGCGCCATGTCCATGGGGAAATGAGGCAGCAGCGCCTGGTAACAGCGGACCCTGGTGTAGTGGTCCGCGTCCCCCGCAAGATCATGGCCCACCGCCGGGTGAATCAGCAGATTCGCGCCCAAAGCCCCGGCCGCATCCTGGGTCAGGGTCTGGTGTGCGCGGTGCATGGTCTGGTGGGTCTGGTAGGCCAGAACCCGGCGCCAGCCAAGCTGAGCGAACTTGTGACGCAGCTCCGCGGGCGTCAGTCGAAGCTCCCTGAAATCATAGTGAACGGGAGGCTGGACGCCCACCACCGGGCCGGCCACCGCCCATCGGGATTGGTGGCGGAGAAAGGCCTCCACCCTCGGATCATCCGCGGACGAGGTGCCGAACAGGGCCGCGGCCTCGGCGGAGCGGTCCGGTTTGAAAACTCCGTCCACCGTAAGGACCGCCAACATGACGCCTTCGGGATCACGCAGCGCCACCTTCTGCCCGGCGGCGAGGCTCTCGGCAAGATCACCTCCGATACCGAGAGTGATGGGCAGGGGCCACAATGTCCCGTCGGCCAGCCGCATGGATGAGCACACCGCGTCGAAGTCCGACCGCCCCAGGAATCCGGTGAGCGGAGAAAAGCCACCGCCCATGAGCAGTTCGAGATCGCTGAGTTCGCGAGGTCCGAGATCCAGCGACGGCCAATCCTTCGAGGCATTTTGGAGGTCGATCCGCGCCGCCGCGTCGGCCATCAAATCAACCAGAGTCCCCCCATAGGCTGGGTTGAGATGGTTCAAATCTGTTCTCCCTTCGGCAGCGTCGTATTGTATCTGATCATGGATCGGCGGTGTGCGAAGAACACCGTTGTCGAAAAAGCCACATGAAAATAGATCGCAAGAGTATTATCGGCGACCTGAGCGCGAAATACAGAATAATCTCCGGATTTGGCCCCACCAATCCTGGACATTCGAATAAATTTCGGGGAGTTGATCGTGGCACCTCTGGTGGTTTAAAAAGTGCCTCACACTGACCGAACAGGGGCATCAGACGGCCCCATACCATGAGGGAGGTCCTATGGCCACGACCACGTCATCAGGAGTCGAAAGGTATATCGAGCAGGCGCGCGAAGCCATGGCCGCACGGGCGGCGCACCGAGCACGGGTCCGCCGGCTCAAATTCGACACCATCGCGGTGCACGGCATGTACAGCATGGAGGAGGCGTTTGCCGGCGGACAGGGCGGCATCATCGAACCCATCTTCGCCTCGACCTCCCAGGCCTACCGCGACTCGGATGAGATGGAGGCAGCGCTCTCCTATCAAATCCCAACGTGGTGCTACTCGCGAATCCACAACCCGAGCGTGTTCTACCTGGAGGAGACCCTCGCCTTGCTCGAGTCTTACGGCTGTGACACTGACGCCACCGGGCTGTGCACGTCGTCGGGCATGGCCGCCATCAAGCAGGCCACCGAGCCGCTGCTGGCGAAGCGCACGGCCGGCGAAGAACCGATCAACTTCGTGTCGGCCGCTCAGGTCTACGGCGGCACCTTCCAACTCTTCAATCTGCGGATGGCCGAGCGTGGCGCCAACGTACGCTGGGTGACCGAACCGTGGCGGATCGAAGCCTGGGGACCGCTGATCGACGACAACACGCGGTTTCTCTATGCGGAGATGCCGTCAAATCCCCAACAGGCCTGTTTCGACATCGCCGCCATCGCGGCTCTCGCGCACGCTCATGACATTCCACTGATCGTCGATGCCACCATCGCGACTCCGGCGCTGATGCGACCGCTGGCGTACGGCGCCGACATCGTGGTCCACTCCCTGTCCAAGACGGCGGGGGCCGGCGGCGACGCCATCGCCGGTGGCATCATCGCCCGCCATGACCTGATCTCCAAACATCTTGACGACGAGCAACGGGCCGACTACGCCCTGTGGATGAAGCTGTGGCCGTTCCGCGACTCCGGGCCGTGCATGGGTCCGGCCACCGCCCACTATCTCCTCAACGAGGTCCGCACCCTGCGGCTCAAGGTGGCCCAGATGTCGGCGAACACCATGGCGGTGGCCGAATTCCTGTCGCAGCATCCTCGGGTAGAGAAAGTGGACTATCTGGGTCTCCCCCACCACCCGTTGCACGATCTCGCGACCCGCCACATGCACGTGGTGGACGACGGAACACCCGCCTTCGGGCACCTGATGTCCTTTGACATCAAGGGCAATGCCGTCGACGCTCGCCGCTTCTTCGACGGACTCCTACGAACCTATCGCGCCACCGATCTGGGACGCATCAAATCGGTCGCAACCATCCCGGCGATCTCCACCCACCAGCAACAGGGCGAGGAGGGGCGCAAGCTCGCCGGGATCTCCCCCACCATGGTGAGGCTGTGCGTCGGCGCAGAGCACCCGGACGACACCATCGCCGACCTCGATCAGGCACTGGCGAAAATCTAGGAGGCTGCAATGAAACTGCTGTTCATCGGTTTTGGAACGGTCGGACAGGGCCTGTCCGATCTCCTACTCGACAAGAAAGACGAACTCCGAACCATGTACGAGCTTGATTGGACCGTGGTCGGCATCGCCGACATGCTCAAGGGTAGCGCCTACAATCCCGACGGTCTCGATCTCGCCGAGGCTCTGGCCCGCGTCGATCGCGGCGAGTCGCTGTCCGATTGGCCCGGCGTCGGTCGCGACTGGGACGCCCCGACCATGATCGCCGAGGCCGACGCCGACGTCATGCTCGAGGCCACCTACACTGACATCGAGACCGGCCAGCCAGCCACCGACCACATCCGCGCCGCCCTCGAACGGGGCATGCACGTCACCACCACCAACAAGGGTCCGGTGGCCCTCCACTCCTCGGAACTTGCGAATCTGGCATCCGACCGCGGCGTCCAGTTCCTCTACGAGGGCACCGTGATGGCCGGAACTCCCCTGCTCAACCTGATCCGGGAAACCCTCGCCGGGGCGGACATCAGCGAGATGAAGGGAATTCTCAACGGAACCACAAACTACATCCTGACCGAGATGGAGGGCGGAATGGACTATGCGGCCGCCCTCGCACAGGCGCAGGAGCTGGGTTACGCCGAAGCGGTGCCCGATGCGGACGTGCTCGGCTGGGATGCATTGGCCAAGGTCACGATCCTCGCCAACACCGTCTTCGGCGGCGAACTGGCCCCGTCCGACAGTCCGTGCACCGGCATCACCGAGATCACGCCCGACGACATCGCAGCGGCGCGGGTCGATGGCAAGCGGTTCAAACTCATCGGCCGGGTGTGGCGCGACGGCGAACAGATTCACGGATCCGTCTCACCCCAGCTGATGGATCTCTCCCATCCTCTGGCCGGGGTCGGCGGCGCCACAAACGCCATGACCATTACAACCGACACTCTGGGCGACGTGACCATCGTCGGCCCCGGGGCAGGCCGTGTGGAAACCGGTTTCTCCCTGCTCAACGATCTCCTGACCATCTGGAGGCAGTCATGAAGATGCTGCTCGGCGACACCTGGGTCGACCGCGATGAGACGATCGATGTTCGCGACCCGTTCGACAACTCCGTCATCGACACCGTGCCGTCGGCCACCGCCGAGGACGTGCAGACCGCGCTCGCCACCGCCGATGCGGCCCGTGAGACCGCACGGAGATTGACCACCCATGAGCGATCGCAGATTCTGCTCGAGACCGCGGCCATCGTCGCCGACAATCTGGAGGAATTCGCCCGCACCATCGCCCGCGAGGGTTCAAAGACCATCAACGAAGCGCGGGGCGAGGCGCGACGTACGGTCAACACCCTGACCATCTCCGGCGAGGAGGCCAAGCGCCTGACCGGCGAGACCATCCCCTTCGATAGCTTCCCGGGCGGCGAAGCGCGGCGCGGATATTTCGAGCGCGTACCGATCGGCGTGGTGCTCGCCATCACCCCCTTCAACGACCCCCTCAACCTGGTCGCCCACAAGCTCGGACCGGCCATCGCGGGCGGCAACGCCGTCATCCTCAAGCCGGCCACGGTGACCCCGCTGTCGGCACTCAAGCTGACCGATGCCTTTATGCAGGCCGGGCTGCCGGCCGGTGTGCTGCAGTGCATCACCGGTCACGGCGCTGTTCTTGGCGACAGCCTGGTGTCCGACAGGAGAGTGCGCATGGTCTCGTTCACCGGCGGGTTGGAGGCTGGCGAGCACATCTCCAACCGTTCAGGCCTGAAGAAGATCGGCATGGAGCTGGGTTCCAACTCTCCGGTCGTCGTCTGGTCCGACGCCGACATCGAGTGGGCCGCCGAGACCTGTGTGAGCGGTGCCTTCTGGGCCGCCGGTCAGAATTGCATCGGGGTCCAGCGCATCTATGTCCAACGGGACGTCTACGACCGTTTCCGCGACCTCTTCGTCGAGCGCACCAAGAACTACGTCATCGGCGACAAGATGGACGAGGCGACCAACATGGGTCCCATGATCACCGAAGGCGAGGCCGAGCGCGTCCAGCGCTGGGTGGAGGAGGCCCGGGATCTCGGGGCCACCATCCTGACCGGTGGCAACCGTACCGGAGCGCTGATGGAGCCCACCGTGCTGGAAAATGTCCCTGAGAACGCCACCATCCACCACGACGAGGTCTTCGGGCCCGCCGTCAACCTCTATGTGGTGGACGAACTCGACGAGGCCATCGCCAAGGCGAACAGCGTGGATTTCGGTCTCCACTCGGCAGGGTTCTCTTCCGATGTGACCGTCTGCCACCGGATGGCTGAGGGCCTCGACTCCGGCAGCGTGATCATCAACGATTCCACCGACTACCGGCTGGACTCCATGCCCTTCGGCGGTGTCAAGAATTCGGGGCTCGGCAAGGAGGGGATCCGGTTCTCGCTGCAGGAGATGACCGAACCCAAGGTGGTCTGTTTCTATCTGCCGGGGGTGAGGAGCTAGCTCCCCTCAGCCCAGTGTGGAAGGTGTGGAGGGTGTAAACGTTGAACGTTGAACGTTAAACGTTCCGCCCACCCGCCCGGCACGGCGTTGTAGCGCAGCCTGG
The DNA here is from genome assembly GCA_963797055.1 of uncultured Holophagae bacterium. Taxonomy (GTDB): domain Bacteria; phylum Acidobacteriota; class Thermoanaerobaculia; order Thermoanaerobaculales; family Sulfomarinibacteraceae; genus FEB-10. The sequence continues at coordinate 249,105 of CAWCOD010000005.1, read as the reverse complement.
GGCCTGCATTGTGGAGCAGGCGTCCCGCCTGCAATCGTGGGATCCAACAACTCGGAGATTGCAGCCGGGACGGCCGATCCACGGGGGTCCTGTCGTTCGATTCGATCTGTCGATTCCGCGCGCCCCTCTCCCGACCGCGCTCCCCGTGGTTGCCACCCCTGACACTATTCGGGACCGGACGGCACCGACGGCATCGCCGCCCATCCTCCCGAAAGTGTCAGAAGTGGCACGCCCGCCTATCGCGCCCTCACGCTCCGGGCGGGTGGGGGTGTTCGAATTTTCACTTCCTTCATTTCTCATTTCTCATTTCACATTTTCAATTCCCTCCGACGACATACCCGCCTACCATGGTGCAAGAACACCCAGGGAGGTCCGAGTCATGAGCGCCTACCACGGTCAATGTCTCTGCGGAGCCGTCCGATTTTCAATCGAGGGGCCGACGCTGTTCTGCGCCCACTGTCACTGCCGCTACTGCCGTGGCGCGCACGGGGCCGCGTTTGTCACCTGGGTCGGGGCTGCGGATGACCGGTTTACCTTCACCGCGGGCGAGGACGCACTCACCTGGTACGACTCCTCGGAACAGAGCCGGCGGGGATTCTGCTCGATCTGTGGCACCACGCTGTTCTACACCTCGAGCCTGTCGCCGGGCGAGATCCACGTCGTGCTCGCGGCCATCGACGACCCCATCGACCGCGAACCGCAAGCCCACGTCTTCCACGACCACCGGGTGCCGTGGTTCCGCTGCACGGACGGGCTGCCCAAGATCGACAGCGACAGTCCCAAGCTGGAGAAGTATCGAGACATCTCCTGATCGGGTGAAGATCCGAGATCCCCCACCCGCCCGGAAGGCCCACCATGTCGGTGCCTGGCACCGGGTGAGCGCGTTCGATCCGACATCGTAGATTTCAGCGCTGGCCACTCTCCCTAACGCGCCGACCCGAGGTTGCCACACCCTTCGACATTGTTCGGACTCCCTGTCCTCGGGTACCTTCGGCTGCATCGAAACCTCCGAACAATGTCAAAAGTGGCACGCCCGCCAGACGCGCCCTCCTCTCTCCGGGTGGGCGGAGGACTCTGCATCTCGCACATCCTCGCGAATTCTGCACGCCCGCAACCTCGCTCCGGTGGGCGGGAATCTGCAACCTGCAATCTGCAATCTGCAATTCGTAATTCGTAATTCGTAATGGGTGGGCGGGGCCTGCTCCCTGCTCCCTCCCCAACGACATGAGATCATCATCCAATGGACACCCTGTCGGTCAGGGCGGCGCGGCGACTGGCGCTGGCGCGGGGCGGTCTGCTCAAACCCGAGTGGACCGGGATGCCCGTCAGGGCCGCCGGTCGCGGCGCCCGCGCCAGAACGGCGGCCCAGAGGGTCATTGAACGCTTCGGCTACCTCCAGCTCGACACCGTATCGGTGGCCGGGGCCCGCAGCCACGCCATCGTCCTGATGTCGCGCATCGACGGGATGGACCCCGCACTCGGCGAGGAGCTGCTCCGTCCCGGCGAACCGCTCTTCGAGTACTGGGGCCACGAGGCGAGCTGGCTGCCCATGGATCTCTACCCGATCTTTGACTTTCGCAGGCGGGAGTTTCGGCACCACCCATGGTGGGGAGACATCGTCGGGCGGAACCCAGGCGTGGCGGACAGGCTTGTGAAGCGTATCCGGGACGAGGGGCCGCTGCGGTCGGTGGACATGGAGGGGAGCGGGAGCCAAGGCTGGTGGGACCTCAAGGTTGCAAAAAAGGTCGCCACCGCACTGTGGTCCTCCGGCGAGCTCGCCATCCGAGAGCGCCGCTCCTTCCAGAGATCCTACGACCTCGCCGATCGGGTGATTCCAGAGCGCTGGCGCTCCGACCCGGTGCCCGAGTCGGAGGCCATCAAAAACCTGCTGATATTGGCCCTCGAGGGCCACGGATGGGCCACCACCGGCACCCTGACCCAAACCTGGCGCCTAGCTCGGCGTCAGGGGCAGATCAAAAACGCGCTCGCGACCCTGGAGGCGTCGGGCCGCATCCGGAAGTGCAAGGTGGTGCCGGAGGACGGCGGGAACATCTCGGCTGGATTCGCGGCGAGGATCTGGAACTGGCAGATCGTCTGGAACGCGTCCGTCCCCGGCGCGATCGGGGGATCCTGCTGTCACCCTTCGATCCCGCTCCTGTGGGACCGCCAGAGGGTCGAAGCCCTGTTCGGATTCCACCAGGTTCTGGAGATCTTCAAACCCGCTGAGCAACGGATCTACGGCTATTACTGCCTGCCGGTGCTCGCCGGCGATCAGTTTGTGGCCCGATTCGACCTCAAGGCCGACCGAGCGGCCGGACGGCTCCACGTGCTGTCCCTCCACATAGAAGAACCCGACACGCCGACCACCAGAGAGGCCGCACGAACAGCGCTCGCACGCCACGCCGATGCTCTGGCGCTGAAGCCCGTCGGATGGAGCTAGGGCCTAGGGGCCATCGGGTTATTGCCCCCAACGATCCAGAGCGTTTGGCCGCGATGATCGGGCGTGCCCTCTTTGACAATGTTGGGGCTCTACGGCTGAGTCGCCCGGCTCTTGGAGTCCCGACATTGTCAAGGGGCAACCTCGGGTAGCGCGGTGAGGAGAAGGGCGCGCTGAAACAACCTTGGCCAAAACGGGCATTCGAATTTCAAATTTCGATTTTCGAATTTTCTCACTCAATCGGTGGACTTTAGGATGTTCATTCGAATATCATTCGGCCATGCGCTCCGGAACCGACCTCGACCGTTTTGACGTGGCCATCGTGGCCGCCCTCCGCGCCAATGCGCGAATCTCCAACAAGGCCCTCGCCGAACTGGTGGGGCTGGCACCCTCCACCTGTCTCGAGAGGGTCCGGAGACTCCGCACTCTGGACATCATCCACGGCTTTCACGCCGATATCGATCTGGATGCCTTCGAGGTGGCCACCGAGGCCATGATCGGCGTCCGCATGGCCGAACACTCGAGGGACCTGGTGGACTCGTTCATCGACTACGTCCTGACCCTCCCCGAGGTGCTCCAGATCTACCATGTGGCCGGAGCGGACGATTTCCTGGTGCACGTTGCGGTGCGCGACACCCAGCACCTCCGCGATCTGGCGCTGGACTCGTTCACAACGCGAGGCGAGGTGGACCGCATCGAGACCCGGTTGATCTTCCAGCACACCGCCACCTGGCGATTACCAGGGACTCATCAAGAGAATGTAAATAGTGAATAGGAATCGTCTGCAGCGTCTACGAGCTGCAGTCGTTCTTGGCAACCAAGCGCTCCACTTCTATTCACTATTCGCTATTCACCACTCACTATTCACTGAGTTCGGCAATCCGATTGCGGTACAGCTCCGGATCCACGACCTCCACCATCTTTCCCTCGTCCAGACCGCCCCCGAGGAAATTGTTGATTCTCTTTGCCTCGCGCACAGGGTCCTCGAGGGCATCACGGAAGTCCACGTACAAGACGTCGAAATAGTCCCTGAACCGCAGCTGGAACTGGATCTTGTCGAGGTGGCCGCCGTACATCTGCAGCATCTCTTCGTCCGAGGTCTCCGACGCTTCCCCTCGCCGATCGAGCATTTTCGCCTGGGAGGCCAGCACTTCTTGCAGATGTCGCCGCATGAAGACGACCTTGTAGAAGTTGGTGTCGGGGAGGTACTGCAGCAACAAGGACACGATCTTGATCACCTTGCCCCGCGCATCCCGCAACCACTCCTTGTCGTCCATCTCAGCGAGGTCCTTGACCCTCTCGTCCTCGTAGTAACCCTTTGGGTTGTCCTCGTCCGGGGTCCGACCTTGTCGGTCACCACATCGAGACCACCCGCCTCGAGCATCTTCATGGCCATGGAGGTTCCTGATCTCGGCAGCCCCGAGACCACGACCACCGGCCGGCCATACTTCAATCGCCGCAACACATCCGAAAAAATCGACATCCTGTTCATCTCCGTTCGGGAACCCGCGTTCGGGCGGCTTGAAATCTTCTTGTTCCCGACAGTTACGGACTCGAGTATGAACGAGCCGCCTTGCCATGCTCGGCGGCCGATCCATATACTACACGGCCGGCGGCCAGCTGTCGTGGCAGAAGGAAATCTCAGAGCCGCCATACGGTTAAATATGAGACGTCCGAGGATGGGGTCGCTGGACACCCACTCGCACGGTCAACACGCCGGAGGGAAACGGGTGGAGAGCGAAATCAAACATGGTCACAGAACGCGCCGTCGTGGCGTCGGCTGGCGTTGGCGGCACTGGCGTCCTGGCCATCGCCGGCCGAGGCCTACATCGGCCCGGGCGCGGGTTTCGCCGTGCTCGGCTCCTTTGCAGTGCTGTTCGGCACGACGTTGGTGGCCGGATTCGCCTTGCTGGCGTGGCCCTTTCGCACCCTGTGGCGGATGATCCGCCATCGTCGCAAGAGCAAACCCCTCGTCAAACGGCTGATCTTTGTCGGTTTCGACGGTCAGGATGCCGCCATCACCGAGAGCATGATGGCGGCCGGCGAGCTGCCCAACTTCTCGAAGCTGGCCGCCAAAGGCGGGTATCGGAGGCTGCGCACCACCTATCCCTCGCTGACACCGGTGGCCTGGTCGAGTTTCTCCACCGGCACAAACCCCGGACGCCACAACATCTTCGACTTTCTCGACCGCGATCCCCGAACCTATCTGCCGCGGCTGTCTTCGGCCCATATCGGATCGGTTGATCGGACGTTGAAGATCGGCAAGCTGCGGATCCCGCTGTCCAAGCCCGACATCCGGCTGCTCAGGAAATCCAAGCCGTGGTGGACGATCCTCGGCGAGCACAACATCTGGAGCACCATCATCCGGGTGCCGATTACCTTTCCTCCCGACAAGTTCTACGGCGCCCAGCTCGGCGCCATGTGCATCCCCGACCTGCTCGGGACCCAGGGCACCTTCCTGTTCTTCACCACCCGGCCGGATACCAGCCGCCTTCCAGGAGGGCGGCCTGCGATTCGATCTGACGCCGGACGGCGCCGATCGCTTCAGCGGCACCATCCAAGGTCCGGAGAACTCGTTTCTGGACGCCAGTCCCTCCATGGAGCTGCCACTCGCCATGGAACTCGACCGAACGGCGGGTCGCGCCAAGGTGACTGCGGGTGGCGAGGAGACTCGAGCTTGAGACCGGCGAACTCAGCGACTGGGTGACCCTCGAGTTCCCCGCCATCGCCAAGATCAAGGTTAACGGCATCTGCCGTCATCATGATCACCGAGATGGACGAACATGTCTCACTCTATGTCTCTCCCATCAACATCCAGCCCGAAAAACCGGCAATGCCGATTTCCCATCCCTCCTACTACTCGTCCTACCTGAGTAAGAAGCTCGGCCCCTACGCGACTCTCGGGCTGGCCGAGGACACGTGGGCCCTCAATGAGAAGATCACCGACGACCGGACCTTCTGGACCCAGACGTCGGACATCGACGGCGAGCGGGAGAAGATGTTCCATGCCGCGCTGGACCGGCTGCGCTCGGGCGCCATGGTGACCGTCTTCGACGCTGCCGATCGGGTCAACCATATGTACTGGCGGTATCGTGAGGACGGCCACCCGGCGGCTCGCGGCGTCGACAACCCGGAGTACCGGTATGCCATCGAGGACCAGTACCGCAAGAACGACGCCATCGTCGGTCGGGTCATGGACCGGCTTGGCGACGATGATGTCCTGGTGGTGCTGTCGGACCACGGCTGCACCTCGTTCCGTCGGGGCGTCAACCTCAACGCCTGGCTCCTCTCAGAGGGTTATCTCACCCTCAAGGAGGGAGCCGACGGGTCGGAGGAGTGGCTGCAGTCGGTGGACTGGTCCAAGACCCGAGCCTATGCGGTTGGCCTGGTCGGGATCTTCCTCAACCTCGCCGGTCGCGAGAACCACGGGATCGTCCAACCGGGCGAGGAGGCCGCCGCGCTGAAGCAGGAGCTGATCTCCAAACTGAGTGGGTCGATGGACGCGGAGGAGGAGACGGTGGCCATCAACCAGATCTGGGACACCGACACCCTCTACCGGGGTCCGTACAAGGGCAACGCACCCGACCTGCTCATCGGATACAACCACGGCTACCGCATCTCCTGGGGCTGCGCGGCCGGCGTGGTCGCCGGTCCGGTCTTCGAGGACAACGTCAAGGCGTGGAGCGGCGACCATATCGTGGACCCGCGGATCGTGCCGGGCATCGTGTTGTCGAGCCATCCCATCGACGCCGAGGACCCCCACATCGTGGATCTCGCGCCGACGGCGCTGACTCTGTTCGGAGTGGCGCCCGCCCCCCACATGGACGGCCGCCCGATCTTCGATATCAACCGGTTCAAAGGAGCGGCGTGAACACCGGAGTGTGGGAGACGGCATGTACAACACGAAAGGAACATGGGCCACGGCAGACCACGGCCCGCGCCCGCCACCGGGGCGACATCGTGACAACGAGAGGAATCTGAGATGTTTTCATACACCAAGGTCAAACTCGAAAAATCCATCGTCGATCGGATCCGGAAGTACGCCGAGATCGCCGGCTACTCCTCGCCCGAGGAGTTCATCACGCACGCCCTCGAAAAAGAGCTCGCCCTGCTCGAGGATGCGGAGGACGAGGAAGAGATCAAGAAACGGCTCAAGGGCCTCGGACTATATGTCGTAGAGCGGTCTGATGTCCACCATCAACTCGCTGCTTCGTCCCATCTTCGACCTGCTCCAGGCGCCCTTCGCGGGCTGCCGGCGCTGGTGGGAATCGTGGTCTGGTCGATACCCGTGTCCCTGTTCGCCCTCTGGGTCTTCAAAAAGACCTCGAACCAGGAACGGATCTCGGCGGTCAAGTCCAAGATCCACGCTTGCCTGTTCGAGATCAGGCTCTTCAACGACGACATCCGGGCGATCATCAGGGCCCAGGGTGAAATCCTCCGTCACGTGGTGCACTACCAGGGTCTGGCCCTGATTCCCATGATTTTCATCCTGCCTCCGCTGGTGCTGGTCATGGTCCAGCTCCACAGCTTCTACGGATTCAGCGGCATCGAACCTGGGGGCGAGGCCATGTTGACGACGGTCATGGACTCCGACTGGCGCGACCGTTGGGACGGTGAACGTCCGCCCGTTGAAGCTCGAACTGCCGGATGGCCTGCACGCCATCACTCCAGCGGTCTGGGTTCCGGAGCTGGGCGAGTTCAGTTGGCAAATCGCCGCCGAGAACTGGGGCGACTACGAGCTCGAGTTTCACCTCGGCGAAGAAGTCATCGGCAAGACACTGACGGTCACCGACTCCATCGTTCGTCTCTCCCCCACCCGTCCCGACCGGTCCATTTTTCGGCCAGCTGGAATGGCCATCCGAGGCACCGCTGGCTACCGACACCTCGATCAAGGAAATCAACCTGGGGTACCCCGAGGGCACGGTCTCACTGGGCGGCTGGAGCGTCCGGAACTCCTACGCCTGGATGGTGGTCTTTTTCCTGCTCACCATGGTGATCGCGGTGGCACTGAAGGGCCCCCTTGGCGTCGAGCTGTGAGCCGGCGGGGCCTCTGCCGTTGACACAGCCAACCAACCGTTCCAAACCCTGGGCGGACTGCTGATCTGTCTGTCCGCCATCGCCTGGGGTCTCGACGGGGTTGTCTTGACCCCGCGGCTCCATCAGCCTGCCGGTCCCGTTCGTGGTTTTCCTTCTGCACGCAGTGCCCTTCGCCATCATGCTGCCGCTCATGAGACGAAGCTGGCGGGCCCTCAGGGCGCAATGGAGCGGCGAGGATGGTGGGTCCTCGCGTTGGTCTCCCTCACCGGTGGCCTGGTGGGCACCCTGGCCATCGTCAAAGCGCTCTTCCTGGTGAACTTCGACCAGCTCAGCGTTGTGGTTCTGTTGCAGAAGCTGCAGCCACTGTTCGCGATTTCACTCGCGGCGGTGCTTTTGAGGGAACGGATCACACCTGGCGTTTCCTCGGCTGGGCCGCCGTCGCGTTCGGTGGAGCCTACCTGCTGGCCTTCGGGCTTGCGCTGCCCGACGTGACAGCCGGCGACGGCACAGTCACGGCGGCAACCCTGGCCCTGATCGCAGCGGCGGCCTTCGGTTCGGCCACCGTCTTTGGCAAGCAGCTGCTCGGATCGCTCGACTTCAAGGATGCCACCTTCGGCCGCTACGGCATGACCGCGGTGATGGCCCTCGGCTATACCCTCGTCAGCGGCGCGGGTCTGCCCTTCGCAGAGGTCACGCCAAAAGAATGGATGATTGTCCTGGTGATTTCGCTGACCACCGGCAGCGGGGCCCTCTTTCTGTATTACTACGGGCTCACCCGGGTCAAGGCCAGCGTGGCCGCAATCTGCGAACTCTGTCTTCCGCTGTCGGCCGTAGTCTTCGACTACCTCATCAACGGCTCGGTGCTCGGCGGGTGGCAGTGGGTGGGCGCTGCGCTCCTGATCGGCGCCATCCTGAGGATCACCACCACGGTTTCTGGACCCGACCCGCAACTACCCCTTGACGTCGAGCCCTCCCGGCACTAAATGCTTTCCGCAGGTCCTCCAAGTACTTTCAGGTTCGCGACTGAATCCACTGCACAGCGCCGTCGCGCCGATTTTCCCCACGCGCTTCCCGAGGTTGCCACCCTTGACATTGTTCGGACCCCAGTCTCAGATTTTTCAGCGATGAGGACCCGAACAATGTCAAAAGTGGCACACCCGCCTATCGCGCCCTCACGCTCCGGGTGGGCGGGGTCTTCAAATTCCGAATTCAACCACTGTCCATCTCACGGAATCCCGGATGAACCTAACGTTTAACGTCAAACTCGTAACTTCCAGCCTCAGACCCTATTCCGGTTTCTGTGGGAAGAACCTGGGCAGCCCGGCGTCTGCGGCATAGGAATTCATGGCGACCACGGCTCGAACGTGAGCCATCGGCAGAGATCACCACGGTGTCCTCGGCACGCGGCCGGGATCGGCAGCGAGACCGGGCGCGGGTGGTTTCGGGGCCAACGTCCACCGTCCTGCTGGAGCCGCTGCAAACGCGTCAGCGGCGCCTCCATCCATCGCGCATAGGGCGTCCCGCCGAGGGCCAGCGCAGCGAATATCTCTCCCAAATCGGTCCGGCCTAGGTTCGGGAATCCCAGTGAAGAGAATGCCCTGCCGTGGCCCCGAACCGCGGACTCCAGAGCGTCGAGGAGACGCCGCTGCAGGCGGCGACGCCGCGGCTCGATCGTGGCCACGGCCTCGAGCAGCGCAGCAGCCACCACCGCCCGAACAGACCCGCGCTCCGGCCACGCCGAAGACTCCTCCTCGAACCAGGCCAGCGCTTCCTGGACCCTGAGGTGATGGCCGAATCCGATCGCCGCCAGAGCCTGCACAAAACGAGCTGTCACCAATGGTGACGGTTGCCGGCCTTGGCTGGTCGAGAATCCCCCCTCGCCCGATGACTCCTCCAGAAACCTCTGTGCCGCGGTCCCGAGCCTGGGATCGGTCGGGTCGGCACCCCAGGAGACGGCGGTGACAAACCGCCATCCCGGACCACCGTAACGTCGCCATGGGCTGATGGCCGTCGCCCACGTTCCGTCGGGCTGGAGATCCTCGAGAAGGGTTGCCACGGGCTGCGCCGCGCTGGCACCTCCCCGGGCTCGACGCACCGCCGGGCTGTCCACCGGCCGGCCAACCAGCTCCACGAGAACCCGCCAGTGGAGGTTCGGTCGATGCTCATCCAACAGCCAAGGCAGGGGGTCTCCGCGAAGCGCCTCCCAGCCGCTGCCGCAGCTGGAGGGCCGAATCACAGACGGCCCATGCGCTTCTGCTGCATCGCGTGGCGGAGGGTACGCAGCCCGCCTTCGATTCGGGAGAGCCTCCGATTTCGCTGCTGCAACCCCTCCTGGTCCTCGAGGTCCATCGCCTCGCCGCGGGTCTCGCGGAGACGTTTGTCCATCTCGAATTGCAGCTGTTCCATCTGACTGACGTCCAAGCGCTTCAGGATGACCGGCGACAGTAGAATGTATCCGTCACAGATCTGCCTCGCCATCGCGGGTGCCGATCCCCCCATGTACTGGCCCATAACTGCATCCCCTCCAACACCTTCCGAGGCTCGTTCTGTCTGTGTATCCTACACTACATGCCGTGCCCGACGGTGCGATCCAACGCACGGAGGGCTCCGTTTCGGAAGGCCACCACGTCATCGGCCCGTTCCGCCAGGCCGCGATCCGCCGTAATCCACACCGCGGTCCGTCCCACGGAGGCACGGACAACAGTGGATCTCCAGAGCTCGCCGCGAACCGCATTGGACCACGGCATGGGATCGAGCACGACCATCACCCGGTAGTTCGACGGGAGAATCCGCGCCGCGACCACGTGAAGTCGTTCCGGGGTGGTGAGCGGGGCCCCATCCACCGCCATGGCACCTCCTCCCAGATGATCCACGGCCTCGGCCAAGGAACAGGCGTCCACCACGGCGACAATGGTGTCGCGGTCGGGGAACTCGTCGCACAGTACCGAGAGGTTCATTTCCAGGTCGCCCGCCACAAAGGGCTCGCCCAGAGCCACCACCGCCACCAGCCGATCACCGGGTTTGAGAGCCGTCCCGTCCACCGCCACCGACCCCGCCGCCGATGGACGGCGGCCCGAAAAGACGGCGAGGAGAGCCTCGCCATCGTCGACCGAGTCGCAGAGCACCGCCAGCGATCGGCCGGCGCGAAGTTCGAGGTCGAGGGGTACGGTCTTGGGTAATCCGTCAGGGCCGGTGGCCACCACCGACCGCAGGCTGAGCGTGCCGCGGACCTCTCGGCTCGGCGGCTGCAAGACTCCTCCAACGGCGCGCCACCCCACCGTGGCGATGACTGCCTGCCGGGCTGCAGCCAGCAGAACCGCAGGTGCCAGCCAACTCCCACCGTGGATCAGCAGATCGGGTTTGACCACGAAGGCCACGGCCCACGCCGTGAGTCCCACCAGTAACGCGGCCCTCGTGTCCAGCCACGACCGCTTCGAACCGATCCAGGTGAGCCCGGCCACCACAGCGGCCACCAACAACCAGCCGGCGGCTGTGTCCCAGTCGCCGTGCGTGACGATGAGAACCAGTGACGACGCTGCAACCGCCGTCCATGGCCAGGGGCCTTCACAGCGCGGACGCCCGGTAATGAGAACGAGCACCACCAGCAATCCTGCGACCGCCGGCGCCCACTGCGGCCGCAGTGCCGCGCACCAGGGCAGAACCGCCAGCAGAACAGCGTGGTACCATCCTCCGGCCGCGGTCCAGAATCGTTCCACAGACTGATGTTACCTCGATCGGCCCGGCTGACGAAATCTGACGCCACCGGTGCTCGTTGGGCATACCGAGGGAGAGTTCATGCGACGCTATGACAACTTCGATCTGTACCACGTTGACGATCTGCTGACCGAAGACGAACGCCGGGTCCGCGACGCGGTCCGAAATTGGGTCGAGCAGCGCATTCTGCCGCACATCGAACAGTGGGCCTGGGACTGTGTCTTCCCCCGGGAATTGGTGTCCGAGATGGCCTCACTCGACCTTCTCGGCGCGCCGTACGATGCCTATGACCTGCCGGGGCTGGGGCCCGTCGCTTACGGCCTGATCAACCAGGAACTCGAGCGCGGCGACTCGGCCCTTCGGTCCTTTGTCTCGGTACAGACCAGTCTGGTGATGTTCCCAATCCTCCAGTGGGGCAGCGACGCACAACGGGATCGCTGGATCCCGGCCCTGGCCGGCGGTGAGGCGGTGGGCTGCTTCGGGCTCACCGAACCCGACTTCGGCTCCAACCCGGGCGGCATGCGGACCCGCGCCGAACCCGATGGCGACGGATGGCTGCTCAACGGCGAGAAGGCGTGGATCACCAACGGCTCCATCGCCGATGTGGCGGTGGTGTGGGCCAGAACTCCCGACGGGATCCGCGGCTTTCTCGTGGAGGCCGGCCGCCCCGGCTTCTCTACCGTGGAGCACAAGGGCAAGTACTCGCTGCGGGCCTCGGTCACCTCGCAACTGGTCTTTGAGGACTGCCGGATCCCGGCGGAGAACGTTCTTCCCGGCACCACCGGGCTCAAGAACGCACTCATGTGCCTCAACCAGGCCCGCTACGGCATCGCCTGGGGCGCCCTCGGTTCAGCCATGGCCACCTTCTCCGCGGCGCTGGACTACGCCACCAGCCGGATCCAGTTTTCGGGGCAACCCATCGCGGCCCACCAGATCCAACAGCAGAAGCTGGCCGACATGTACTCCGAGATCGTCAAGGGCCAGCTGCTGGTGCTCCAACTCGGCCGTCTCAAGGAAGGCGGCCGGGCCGGCCACGAGGCGGTCTCGCTGGCCAAACGCAACAACGTCTGGGTCGCCCGCGAGTGCGCCAGGACCGCGCGCGAGATTCACGGCGCCAACGGCATCGTCAACGAGTACCCCATCATGCGGCACCTCATGAACCTGGAAACCGTCGTCACCTACGAGGGAACGCACGACATCCACACCCTGGTGCTGGGCCACTATTTGACTGGGATTCCGGCGTTCGAGCCACCCCCAACAGATTGAGACCCTCAGTTCGCGGAACCTGAACCCGTCTCCACGCCCGTCTCCGTCTCCGTGCCCGAGCGGATGGTTCAGGTTTGGAAGTTTCAAGTTACGGGGTTGAAAGGGACCGGCGCGATGCAACCCCTCGGTCGCGTCCCACGTAACTCGATGAAATGCTGGAGCCGTTCTCCTGGGGGTCAAAGATGGGCAGATGGAGTCTTTTGGGCGTACCGTTGTGGCCACAATGGGTCGTCACCGCCCTTGCCTGCGGTCTTTTTGTCGAGTACCTCCGGCTGGTTCTGACGACCCCAGCGCCCACATACCGCGTGGTGGTCACCATCGCGTTGGGCATCGCTTCGGTGGTGATGTCGGTGGCGCTCATCAAAAGCGTTCGAGTCCGGAGCCGGGCCCCGGACCGCTGAAACTGGTGTCAGGAAACACTGGAGGATCAACCTCAAGGATCCCAGCCCATGCAGCCCGTGGCCGCGCTTCGATTCGCTGATTTCGACGCGCCTATCTCCCAACCGCGCTCCCCGAGGGAGCCACCCTCGTATTCCGATCTCCATGTCGGTGCCAGGCACCGCCGCAGATGTATAGATCTCGTACTCCGATGCGAGTTCGACGGTGCCTGGCACCGGGTGAGCGCGTTCTCGGAGCGCGTGAGGACGGCACGCCCGCCCATCCCGCCCCCTTGCTTCGGTTGAGGTGTTTTTTTTGGGGGGGGGCAAACGTTTAACGTGTAACGTTCAACGTTCATCTTTGACAATTTCCACACCCTCCACACTTGCCATACCTTCCATACCCTGTTCTGTAACCAATCCGCCCCTGCAACCGTATACACCCTTGAAGGCACGAGTACCGGCGTCAACGCCGGACCATCAACAACGACCTTCATCACACTCCTCCTTTTTTGGCTCCTGCCCCGGAGCCAATTTTTTTGCCCCGCCCAAGCACCCCGTTTCAACTTTCGATATCAAAGTCCTCGGTGGCGACAATCTGCAATCTGCAACCCAAAGTCCGCAATTCGTAAAAATTCGCAATTCGTAATTCGTAATGAACGGGTGGGGGCTGCTACTCTGCGCCCATGGAACCCATCGTGACCCTGACACCCGAGGTGGCCGACGATCCGCTCGCTGCCCTTGCCAGTCCGCCGGAGGGGGCGTCCGTTGTGGAGATCCGGGCCGACCTCCTGCCCGATCTGGATCTCCGGACGGCTGTGGCAGCCTGCCCGCTGCCGGTGCTGATCACCTACAGGTCGGAGACCGAGGGCGGATCGGGGGCAGTGGATCCAGAAACACGGGCCGCCATTCTCGCCTCGGCACGAGACTCCGGCGCGGCGCTGATCGACGTGGAATTTGCCCGCGACCGGGAGGCTGCACAGCGACTCGGCATCGCCCCGGAGCAGATGGTGATGTCGTGGCACGATCCCGCGGGGACGCCGCACGATCTTCTCGAGCTGGCGACGGCCATGGCGGCCAGCTCCGCAGGCCACCTCAAGATCGTCCCCACCGCCAACCGTCTGGCCGACGTGGAGGCCGTGCTCAGTCTCTTCCCAGCCGCCGGCAGGAACAGGCGCAGGATCATCGCCTTCGCCATGGGCGTCGTGGGCATGCCCACCAGGATCATCGGGCCGTTGCTCGGCTCGCCCATCACCTTCGCGGCCTGGCGCGAGAATGCCGCGGCGGCCCCGGGCCAAATGCCGCTTGCCAGGATGACGGCCATCGCCGGTCACCTCGAAGCCCCTCCGCAGCGCCTTTTCGGCATCGTGGGCCGGGACGTCACCTCGAGCCTGAGCCCGGTGATGCACGCAGCCGGATTTCGCGAACTGGACCTCCCCTATCTCTTTATACCGGTGAGTGTGCCGGACATCGAGGAACTTCCTCTGCTCTTCGCACCTGCCGGTGAGACCCTGTTTGACCGCGTTGGATTGCCCGCTTCGGGATGGGCCGTGACCACGCCCTACAAGGATGCGGCTGCTGCCGCGGCCACGCTCCGGGCGCCCCGTGTGGAGCGCTGCGGTTCGTCCAACACCCTGGTGCTCCGCGCCTCTATGTTGGCGGCTGACACCACCGACGCCGATGGCGTTGTGAGTTCATTAATGGCGGCGGGGGTCGATCCAGAAGGCCGGGCAGCCGTGGTCCAGGGAACGGGAGGCGCCGGCCGTGCCGCAGCGGTGGGGCTTCACCTGGCCGGGGCCGAAGCCGCCATTCGCGGTCGTGACGATGGCCACACCGCGAAGGTGGCCGGGGCCATCGGCGTCAAGCCGGCCCGCAGCTGCGGCCCGGTCCCGGAAGATGCCATCCTGGTCAACGCCACGCCCTTGGGCTCGGACCCCGACGGCGAGAGTCCGTTCCCGGCCGATGAGGTGGCCCGCGCCGCCGCCGTGGTCGACATGGTCTACGCCGATCAACCGACGCCGCTCGAGTTGGTGGCTCAGGACGCGGGAGTGACTTTCGTCGACGGCCGCGGCATGCTGGCCCACCAGGGCTTTGCCCAGTTCGCGGCCTTCACGACCCGGCTGCCACCCAAAGCGGCCATGCTCGCCGCGGTACAACGAACACGTTAAACGTCATATGTTCAACGTTTATCGTTGGACCTCTAACGGTTTAGCGAATGCCAACAGCGGCCCGCACGTCGTCCATCAGAGGCGCCGCGGTCTCGCGGGCCGTGGCCGCGCCATCCGTGAGGATCCTCTCGACCTCGACGGGGTCGGCCTGGAGTTCTTCGAACCGCTGGCGGGCAATCCCGAAGGTGTCCATGTAGAATTCGAATAGCCGCTTCTTCATGTCGCCGTAACCGGTGCCGCCCTCGTCGAAGGCCCGCTCCACCCACTCCCTCTCCCCGGCCGGGGCAAAGAGCTTGAGCAATTCATACAGTCCGCTGTCCTTCTTGGGTTTGGGTTTCTCAACCGGCGTCGAATCGGTGGTAATGGACATGATTCCCTTGCGGACCGCCTTCTCCGGACCGAAGAGTTCTACGGTGTTGCCGTATGACTTGCTCATCTTGCGGCCATCGAGGCCTGGAACAACGGCCACCTCATCCTTGATGATCGGTTCGGGCAGGGTGAAGACCTCCTTGCCGTAGGTGGCGTGGAACGACAGCGCGATGTCCCGGGTGACCTCGAGATGCTGTTTCTGGTCCCTTCCAACCGGCACCAGGTCCGAGCGGACGATCAAGATGTCCGCGGCCATGAGCACCGGGTAGGCGAAAAGCCCGTGATTGGGGATCACGCCCTGGGCGACTTTGTCCTTGAATGAATGGCACCGCTGGAGCAAGCCCATGGAGGTGACGGTGGACAGGTACCAGGTCAGCTCCGGGATCTCCGGCAGATCCGATTGCCGGTAAAGCACGCTGCGCTCGGGATCGAGTCCGAGGGCCAGAAAGCCCGCGGCCACGTCGTGCACCAGTCTGGACATGAGTTCGGCGTCGTGAACCGTGGTGAGGGCGTGAAGGTCGGCGATAAAGTAGTAGCACTCGTGCTCTTGTTGGAGCTCGATAAACTGGCGGATGGCGCCGAAGTAGTTTCCAATGTGCAGCGCACCAGACGGCTGGACGCCCGAGAGAACGCGCATGAAAGCCTCCCTGTAGCGGGCGGATGATAGCAGAGCCCCCGCCCACCCACCCAGATACAAAATGCAAGATCCAAGATGAGCGGGGCGGGATACCCAGCCACCCGGTGTGGGTGGGTCTTTGATCTTCGTTTTTCGTTCTTTGTTCAAGAAAAACGGCCGGCGAAGTGCGCCGGCCGTCGGTATCGCGTCAGGGGCTCGTGCTATCCGTCGTCGCCGATGGCCTCAACGGGACAGCTCTCGATGGCTTCGTCGACCTGAGCGATCTCGTCGTCGTTCTCGGGCTGTTTGCTCACGTAGGAATAGCCCTCGTCTTCGTTGGCGGCGAAGTTGTTGGGGGCGGTAGTACGGCACACATCGCAGTCGATGCAGCTGGAGTCGACGTAGTACTTACCTGCTACGTTGTCTTCGAGTTTGTCGTCAACATCTGCCATGGAACTGTTCTCCCTTTCTTTCACGGTCGGACGCCCGGCCGCGTCGTTCGGCAGATGCTACCACAGGCGCAAACCATGTCAATTTGTTCGCGAAGTCCGGAGTCATCTTGGCGGGAATTCCAAGGGATATCTCGCCCTACGGTCCGGCGCGACCAGGGTCCCTGCCCCCTCCCCCCCGTCGGGCCACACGCAGTCCACATCGTACGGCATCGCGAATGAACCCATGATCGTGGTCGGATCACCGGAAACATCGTCGACCAACGATCCATACGTGACGAACGCTGGCACCGGGTCGGGGCTGTTCGACGCCCACGCCAAGAAGGACACCTTGACCATAGAGCCTTCGACCATCTCGAGACCCCACGCTGCGTTGAAGATGCGGAAGAATTGGAGGTGAGCCAACGGCGGTACGGTCTGAATGGTGATCAACTGGTTGTCATTCTCATCCAGATACGGTTCACCGTTCGGCTGAAAGGGCTGAATCGCGATCGTGATCGTGGTTTGCGGATCGGACCCGTTGAGCACCCCGAGATTGAACCGATAGCCGGGAGTTTGTTCGCCTGCGACCAGAACCATGTATGAGTAATCCACCTCGTCGGTCACCGCGGCCGGATCTGCGAGGTTGTACCAAGCGACTCCAGGCATGGATTGACCAAAGGTCGCGGGCTGTTCGATGAAACCGTGGCCGTCGGGGTTGGGAAGCCAGAAGGTCGTGTCGTTGAAGATCCTCGCATTGGCGATGGCGAGGGCGTCGACTCGTGATCCGTCATCCTCGAGCGTGCCGGCCTCGTAGGCGAAGACGATCATCGCTCCGAGACCGTTGAGGCCCGCCTGTTCGACCCAGTACTCCCCAACCACGTCGCGCAAAACCACCGTGCCGTTGGGCGGGATGTCGGCCAGTTCTTCGTTGACCCAGCCGAATCCCTGGTCTTCCCTGGGACCGAGCCAGGTGCTCCGGTCGGACACCCGGGAGCCGTTGTCGATCAGCCCGGACGGCAAATAGACCATGGCGACGTCGATGTCCACATCGTCCATGTTGGTGATGTAGAGGTCGGTCCGCCATTCACTTGTCCCTACACCCTCGGTCTGGGCCACCGCCGGTATGTAGATCAGTTCCGCAGCCTGCCACGACGCCGCGGCCGGCAATGCGGCCAGTATCATTGCGATCAACAACCCTACACCACCTTGAAGGTGTCGACATTCAAACCTCCGTATCGACAGCCGACTCGGGGCCGTCACTCGCTCATCTTGACATCGCGCGGGTCGTCCGGCAAGACGACCCGGGCTTCGAAGCCACACGGTTCCAGGTTCACCAGGTCGATTCGCCCCCCCTGGGAGGTCACAAATCGTTCTGCGATGGCCAGACCCAGGCCCGTGCCTCCGCGTCGCGTGTGTAGAACGCGGCCCGCACCCGTGGCAGACTCCTCCTCGGGCACCCCGTCACCCCGGTCACGCACTACCAGGTCGATCCATCCCGATTGTGTTCGAACCGATTTCAATTCCACCACTCTCCGGTCCGCTTCCAGCCCCGCCACCGCCTGGACGGCGTTGAGAACGAGGTTGAGCAGAACCTGGCGAAGCTGCCCGTCATCGGTCACTATGGTGTCATCTTCACATATCCGGAGCGAGCCGGAGATGAACACCCAGGCTGGCCGCCTCCGCGCGCAGGAATGCGAGGACTTCTTCGAAGACCGCGATCACGCGAACCTCCTCCAGATCGAGTTCGGAGGGTCGCGCATAGGAGAGAAAGTCGCTCACCAGTCGGGCCAGCCGGCCAACCTCGCGACGGGTCGTCGCCAAAGACGCGGCAATTCCGTCAACCTGACCCTCCACATCCTCCTCGAGCAACTCGAGATTCAGATTGATGGAGTTCAGGGGATTTCGGATTTCATGGGCCAGGTTGGCGGCAAGGGTCCCTAACGCGGCAAGTTCCTGCGCCTCGCGGTTTCTGACTTCGAGCCGTCTGGTCCTCTGGATCAGATGCCACACCAACACAAAAGCCACCACCAGCGTCAAAACCGTCAGAACGGCGGCCGCCACGGTTCGGGACAGGAGTTCGGTGCGCAGGCGGCCGACCCGCTCTGCCACCCGCGCCTTCGAGACGCTGACCACCACCTCCCCGACGTCGCCGAGTGGAACCACCAACTGATAGCTGTTCTCGGTTTCGGTGACCTCCTGGTCCGACAACGTCCCACCGAGTTCGAAGTCGGTGGCGACTTCGTCGGGAAGGTCCTCGGTGGCGCGGAACTGAGACGAGTACCTGACCTCGCCGTTGGCATCGCGAACCTCTACGGTCTCGTAGATTTCCCGCTGGGGAAGACCCTCGAGGGTTCGCCTGAGAATCTCTCGCCGCCGTTCCACCACATCGAGAAGCTCGGTGGCGCTTTCGCCACCCAGGTCATCAGCGATCCGTTCCGCCTCCTCGCGGCCGGTGATCAACACGTCCTCCAGGTACCTCCGGGATAATGACTGCGCGATGAAATGACCGTAGAGCAAAATGATCGCCAGCAC
Source organism: uncultured Holophagae bacterium (assembly GCA_963797055.1). Classification (GTDB taxonomy): domain Bacteria; phylum Acidobacteriota; class Thermoanaerobaculia; order Thermoanaerobaculales; family Sulfomarinibacteraceae; genus FEB-10. The sequence continues at coordinate 230,158 of CAWCOD010000005.1, read as the reverse complement.
CATCACCGCGAACAAGGCAGTGGCAAGCGAATACTGACGCTGCAGCGAACCCGGTTCGCCGAGCACCCTGGAGACCATTGAAGCCAAACCGATGTCCTTCGCGCGGTCCCCGCGTTCAAACGCCGCTGGCGGACCGCAAGTCAGCGACCCGATGGGTCCGTTCCCACGTAAAATCCGGGTCCATCCGGCCGAAGTGTCCAAACGCCGCCGTCTTCTTGAAGATCGGCCGCAGGAGATCGAGGTCCTCGATGATGCCGTTCGGGCGACAGCGGGAATACCTCACGGACGGCCTTGGTGATCGTCTCATCCGCAACCCGCCCGGTGCCGAAGGAGTCGACCATCACGGAAACCGGATCCACCACGCCGATGGCGTAGGCGAGTTGAACCTCCACCCGATCCGCAAGCTCGGCCGCGACGATGTTCTTCGCCACATGCCGCGCCATGTACGAGGCCGAACGATCGACCTTCGAGGGGTCCTTGCCGGAGAATGCGCCACCGCCGTGGGAGCCCACACCACCGTAGGTATCGACGATGATCTTGCGCCCGGTCAGACCGCAGTCACCCTGGGGTCCCCCGATCACGAATCTCCCGGTTGGGTTGATGTAGATCTTGGTTGCCTCATCGATCAATTCCTGGGGCAATACCTTGTCGATGATCTCCTCTCGCACCACTGCCCGGAGCTCATCGGTCTCCACTTCGTCGGCGTGCTGGCACGAAATCACGATCGCCTCGATGCGGCGGGGCATTGGCCCTTCGTACTCCACCGAAACCTGGCTCTTGCCGTCCGGACGCAGCCAGTCGATGGTGCCCTGTCTTCGGGCCTCGGAGAGCCGCATGGTGAGCTTGTGGGCGAGCATCACCGGCATCGGCATCAACTCGTCGGTCTCGTTGGTGGCGTAACCGAACATCAGACCCTGGTCGCCGGCACCGCCGGTGTTCACACCCAGCGCGATGTCCGGTGACTGAGGATCGATAGACGAGATCACGGCGCAGGTTTCAGAATCGAATCCGAACTTCGCGCGGGTGTATCCGATCTCGCGAATGGTCTCCCGTACCAGAGCCGGAAAATCAACATAGGTTGTGGTACTGATCTCGCCGGCAATGAAGGCCAGACCCGTGGTCACCAGGGTCTCACAGGCCACTCGGCCGTTGGGATCATCAGTGAGAACCGCATCCAGGACAGCGTCCGAAATCTGATCCGCGATCTTGTCCGGATGACCCTCGGTGACCGATTCCGAGGTGAAGACATGGGTGCCTTTGGGTGCCATGATCCCTCCTTGCGGCTGGCAAGGTTACCTCGCGTTCAGGAACCCGTCAAATGAGATTCAGCCTCGATGGGCATCCCCCGTCCGGATCTGGTATGACTGGTCCATGAAGACGGTTTCAGCGGAATTTCTCGCCGCCCTTTCCATCCAGGCGGCAGGCCACGAGCGGGGACGGATCAACCACAACCTCCACCCCAGCCTGGATGACCCCATCCAGCGTTTCTTCAACATCATGGAACCCGGCAGCTACGTCCGCCCCCACCGCCACACCGATCCGCCGCGGTGGGAGGTTTTTGTGGGGATCTCCGGCCGAGCCGCTGTCCTCGAATTCGATCGTCGGGGACGGGTGGCCCAGCGTTCCGAAATCTCGCCCGAAGGACCCGAGATCGCTGTGGAAGTTGCCGGTGGCTCCTGGCACACGGTCACGGCACTGGAGCCCGAGACCGTGTTGTTCGAGCTCAAACCCGGTCCCTACAGCCCGGTCTCGGACAAGGATTTTGCAGCCTGGGCGCCGCCCGAAGGAGATGCCGACCGGCACCATCTCGTGGATTGGTTTGTGGTGGCTGAACCGGGAGACGATCCGCCGGGGAGCCCAACGTGAACGAAGGTTCCGCCTCATGGAACGAGGATGCAGTCCGTGATCTGGTCTCGAGGCTGGAGGGGTTTCGCACGACCTGCCGGCCCACCACTTTGGTCGAGGTCCAGCAAAAAGCCCGCTCGCCTTTTCGGCTGCTCGTCTCGTGCGTCATCTCGTTGCGGACCAAGGACGAGGTCACCCATCACGCCAGCCGTCGCTTGCTGAAGCTCGCCCCTGGTCCGGCGGAGCTCGCGGCACTCCCCGAACGCACCATTGCGGAGGCGATCTATCCGGCCGGCTTCTACAACACCAAAGCACGGCAACTGCGCGCCATCGGTCAGATCATCTGCGACCGGCACCTCGGCGACGTACCCGAGTCGGAACCCGACCTCCTGGCCTTGCCCGGCGTCGGACGAAAGACGGCCAATCTGGTGCTCGGTCTCGGATTCCGCATTCCGGCGATCTGCGTCGACACCCACGTCCACCGCATCTCGAACCGTTTGGGACTGGTCACCACCAACTCCCCCGACGCCACGGAGGGGGCCCTGAAAGACGTGCTGCCACGCGACCTTTGGATCCCGATCAACGACCTGCTGGTGACATTCGGACAGAATCGCTGTCACCCCACGTCGCCGCGATGCACCGGGTGCCCGCTCGATGATGTCTGTCCCCGCATTGGAGTCACCCGGTACAGATAACAGGGGGCAGGGGGCAGGGGGCAGAGAGGCAGGAGGCGGGGGCACATAGTGAATGGGAAGGGTGAATGGTGAATAGTGGGCGGAGGGCCGGGGTTACGTACGGAACGCCACCCCCCTGCTGGAGAGATGAATCCCCTAATCTACTATTCAAATTTTCTATTTACTGGGGGAGAGGGTGGACGATCAGCCGCTCTCGGCCAACTGGTCGAGCCGGCTGGAAACATCCCGGTATCCCGGGTTGAGCGCAACGACCTCCTGGTAGACGTCCACCGCCCGCTCCAGTTCACCGGCGGACTCGAAGGACGACGCCAGATCATATCGCAGGGCCAGCTCCGCCTCCGGCGCGAGGTTCGGGGCTCCCAGGGCCTTTTCATACCACTCGGCCGCCTGAGTCCACATCCCCTGCTCCATGAAACAGACGCCGATCATGGAACAGCACTCGACAAAAAGTTCCGGATTCCGGGACGACACCTGGAACTCTCGGATCGCCTCGGGCAGAAGCCCCATCTCCTTGTAGGCGATGCCGAGGTTGAAATGGGTATCCGAATCCTCTTCGGAAAGTTGTTCCTGTACGCCCTTTTGGAACTCGCGAAAGACCTCTTCGAGGATGGCCTCTTCCTTGCCCTGGCCGGTGGCCTCTTCGACCATGGCTTCTTCCTCGGCCAGTTCCTCCTCCAGCTCTTTCGCCAAATCGATAAAGGACTCTTCCTCGTCGGCAAAGAGCTCTTCCGGGCCCTGGCTGACCACCGCGACCACCTCTTCCAGGAGGACGCCCTTCGCTTTCAGCTGGGTCCGGCGATCCATGACCTCCGGGTGCCCGGGGTAGTCGCTCTCGAGTTGACCCAAGAGACGAATGGCATCTTGGTGGAGGTCCTGTTCGATGAAAAGATCAAGTTGATCGAGATCGGTTTGGAAGGGAATCGGTTCGTCGGATTCGGCCGCCGCGACCTCCTCGGGTTCCACATGCGGCTCGGCTGACTCGATCGTATCCGGCTCAGGCTCCTGGTGCGTCTCCACACCCACGGCGTCGAGGTCGATGACCAACGCCGCGTCCTCAGCGACTCCATCGGCGGCGGCCTCCACGACCTCTGCCAACGGCCCGATTTCGTCGTCGAGGTCGAGGATGATCACCTCGTCTTCGAGATCGGTCGTCGTCTGGGCCGCGCCACCAGCGAGTGCGGGGATCAACGACACCAGCCTGGCCAAGGCCTCCTTGTTGTCGACCTCGGCGTAGTGTTTATAAAGCGGAATAGCCGCCTCGTGTGCAGCCTCGGAAGCGCCGCGATCCAGGTTGAGATCGATGAGACTCTGACGCGCTTCCATATGATCCGGTAAGTGATCGAGGATCTCCTCGAGATGGGCTACTGCCTTATCCAACAGACCGTATTTGGCGAAGACCTTGGCCTCGTTGAGACGCTCCTCCGGTTGGAAGTCGCCGTCGGCCGCGGGCGCCACTTCGGTGATCTCTGGCGCATCGACCTCGACGATCTCGGGGACGTCGTCTTCACTGTCGTCCGGCGCGATCGTGACCTTATTGGGATCCACCTGCTGCAGTTCGGCGAGTCGTTTTCGGGCCGCATCATGGCTGCCGTCGGCGCGAAGGACATCCATGTAGAGACGCTGCGCCTGATCCTCCTCGCCCGCTTCGAAATGGGAATCCGCAAGCTGCATGATCAACTCGTGCAACTTCTCTTGATCGGCCGTGTGGCGATAGGCGCGGACGGTCAGGATGAGGACCCGCCGGTCCTCCGGAAAGACCTCCCTCAACTCGTCCGCAACTCCCTGGGCAGCCGCGAACTCGCCGCTCTTGACCAGGTCTTCGCCAGCCGGCGCGAGGGTCTCCAGCGCCTCCGCATGTCTGTCGATCTGCAGCAACGCCCTGCCGAGAAGGGTGCGGGCCAAGGGGTCTTCGGGACGTGTTTGGACGACCTCGTTGGCGAGGTCCAACGCCTCGTCAGCCTCGCCGAAGCGGAGGTGGGTTCTGACCTTGAGCGACTGGAGGGCGTAGGAGTTTGGCGAGATCGCGAATGCCGCGTCGAGGAATTCGCGAGCGGTGGCATCCCTCCCGGATTCCAGCAGGGCATCGCACAGCGGCACCGCGAATTCGCCCTGAGGCGGCTGCTGCTCGAGGGCATGACGGTACAACCGTTCGGCCTCGTCGAGTTTCTTGCGCTCGAGCAGCACGCGCCCCAAACGGTCATAGACCTCGATCGCCAGTTCGGCCTCTCCCTTTTGAATGAGAAGATCCGCCAGCCGGAGGTGGGCCATGTGATTGCCAGGATCCAGTTGAACCAGCTTGCGGTGGGTGTCCACAGCCCGTTCGTGGTCACCGGCCTTCGAATACCAATCGGCGAGAATCTGATACTGATTCTTGGCCTCGACCACCAGGCCCTGTTGGATGTAGAGCTCAGCGAGTTTGTCGAAAATGTCCAGCCGCTGTGGATCCAGTCGGTTGATCTTCTTGAGGATGGCAATGGCCTTGGTGGTGAATCCGTCCTGGGTGAAATGCTCGGCGATGCGTTCGTACAGCTCGATCGCGCGATCGACCTGTCCGATCCGGCCGTATAGATCTCCGACCTTGTTGATGGTGTTCGCGTCGGCTGGAGTCTGTTTAAGGACCTTCTCGTACTCTTTGATCGCCTGATCTATCTTGCCCTTCTGGACAAGTTTTTCGGCATCTTTCAGGATCTTGTCCCGTCGTGCGGCCATACCTCTCCCATCGCCCTCAAGGGCCACTTCATGGTAGCACAGGAGACCACCGGAAGGACGTGCGGTGGATGTAACTGGGGCCGTGCTTTTCAAGGGCTTTCGCGGTGTTCGGACGGTGCCATATCCCTTGTTTGTCGGCCAGCCCCAAAGTGGGTGGTTTCTGGACAGGTCCACCATCAGGCGATCCCGGTGGACCTTTGCCACCACCGAGGCGGCGGCGACACTGAAAAAAACGGCATCGGCCTTCGGCTGCGCCAGGACCGGGCACTCCATAGGCCCCAGATCGACCTGGTCGATGACCGCCACCGTGCCAGACTCCGCGAGGACGGTGACCACCGCCCGCATGGCCAGACGTACCGCTTCGAGGATGTTGATTCTGTCGATCACCTCGGGCCACACTTCCAACACCAGCCAATCACGGCAGTTTTCGACGGTCCATTCCGCAGCCCGCTCCCGCTGGCGTGCGGTGAGGATCTTCGAGTCCTGGATCAGGGGATTTGCAGGGATCTGCTCGAAAGCTACGCCGCACACGACGACCGGCCCGGCAAGGCAGCCACGTCCCACCTCGTCCACTCCGACGACTCGCGCGGCACTCTTGAGGATGTTTCGGTCTTTGGATCCCAGGGCGTTCCGCCGCATCGACAGCAGACGTTCGGGCTAATTCACCCTGGCGCGCTCTTTGATCCGTGCCGCCTTGCCGCGCAGCCCCCGGATGTAGTAGAGCTTGGCCCGTCGCACCCGGCCACGCCTCGAGACCTCGACCTTGGCGATGGACGGCGAATGTAGCGGAAAAGTCCGCTCCACGCCGATGCCGGACGAAATCTTGCGAACGGTGAATGTCTCCGAAACGCCGCCATGCTTGCGGGCGATCACCAGACCCTCGAAGATCTGGATGCGTTCCTTCTCGCCCTCTTTGAGGCGAACGTGGACCTTCACGTTATCACCGGAACGAAATTCCGGGATGTCGGTCTTCAAATACTCGGACGTCACTTCTCGGATGAGGTCCATCTCGATTGCCTCCAAGGAAATAGGGAGACGACTCACACCGCCCCCCAAGGGCGCGAAGTATACACAGCTTTGTCGGGTGGAGCAAGCAGGTCGGCTGATCGAAGATCGAAGGACAACGAACCAAGATGCCTCGCTCGATCGGAGATCAAGGCAGAACAGGAAGCGCCCCCGGTGCCGGATCATCCTCGGTGTCGGCCACCGGAGCGGGAATGGCGAAGAGATGGAGTTGGCCAGCAAAGGGAACCGCCACGATCCGGCCATGGGAATCCAAATCACGATTTGCCGGCCACGGATCGCCGCTTTTCCCCTCAAACGGCCGGAATCCGAAGGGCACTGCGGCGCCGTCCGGAGCAAGCCAATCGGCCACAACCAGATCCCAACGTTCTTCCTCTTCCGGAATCGCCCTGAAGACCACCTCGTCGAGTGGTGCCGTACCAAGGGGTTGCCTTTGACCCACCAACTCCTCGGCCTCGTCCACCAATTGCTCCAACAGTTGTTCCGTGACCTCCTGAACCGTCTCGTGCTCTCGCGGTCCGGTCACGTCCACCGTCACCAGCAGGATATATCCTTGGCCGTCGATCTCGTCGCCCGCAGCGTAATCCAAAGCGAGGTCACCGCCCCGTGGGGCCGCAGCTTCGACGTCGAATGACGCGCCGTGGAGCAGATCGCGGACCACCATCGCGAGCAGCAGTTCCTCTCGGTTTGTCGCCGGAAACTCAACCTCCCAGGAGGCTTCCCAGGAATCGTCGTTGTTGGACTCGGTCATCGTGATTGGATTTACTCCTCGTCCTTTTTGGTACCGAAGATGGCCGCCACGACCACTCCGAGCAGGTAGAGAAGGATCATGGGCACGGCGAAGACGGTCTGCGTGGCCACATCGGGCGTTGGGGTAATGATGGCCGCCACCACGAAAATGCAGAGAACCGCCCATCGGAACCACTTGATGAGGTCTCGCGCCGAGACGATCCCGAGCCGCGCCAGGAAGAAGATCAGCATCGGCATTTCGAAGACCAGCCCGAGCCCGAGCAATATCTTGGTCATCATGGAGAAGTAGGCCTGGATGGTGACGACCTGTTTGAAGTTCTCACCGACACCAAGCAGGAAGCGGACCACCATGGGGAACGCGATCCTGTAGCCGAAATATCCACCGAGGACGAAGAAGGCACTGGTGAAAACCACGAACGGCACGGCCAGCCGCCGCTCCTTCTTGTACAACCCCGGACGGATGAACAACCAGACCTGGAACAGCAGAAACGGCGCACAGACGAACACAGCGGCCAGGAGGGCGACCTTGATGTAGAGCATGAACGGGCCGGCGAGATCGGTGAATGCCAGCTGATCTCCCTCGGGCAACGCGTCCATGATGGGCCGTTCGAGCCACGAGAAGATCAGTGGCGAGAAATACCAGCAGACCATGAAGGCCACGAGCAGTGCCACAACCGAGTGGGTGATTCTGCGTCGGAGCTCGTCCAGGTGGTCGAGCAGCGTCATCCGCGGGAGTTCTTCACCCTCCTCACCGCGTCCCGTCAGCTCAGGATCAGCCGACGTCACTTCGACTCCTGCTCCTTGGTGTCCGGCGCGCCGCTCGGGGTCGCGGTGGCATCCCCGATTCCGGTGGTGTCCTTGAGGACGTCCCGGCCCACCGCCCGGATCTCCTTCAGGTCCCGTTCGACGTCGCGGATTTCCTCGGTTGCAACCTCGTCCTCGATGGTTCGCTTGAAATCGTTGGAGGCTCTCCGGAATTCACCAAGCGCCCGACCGACCGAGCGACCGATCTGCGGCATCTTCCGTGGACCGAACAAGAGCAACGCCACCACGAAGATGAGGATGATTTCGGGCATGCCCAGGGGACCAAACACCGGCACCTCCGCGTTCAGTATATGACGAATTCCGTCGAGAGGTCGGTCTGGGTCCCGAATGACTTGGGATTATATCGTGACTCCGATACAGTTCTCCAAGTGATGAACGGACAGGAGCCGTCAAAATTGAAAAACTCATCCTTGCGGCCACCGCAGATCGCTTTTATCGCCATCGGAATCGTCATCGCGGGTATGACGGCCGGTGTCATCTTCGGAGAGCGCGCCGTGCCCGAAGGCGAGTCCGAAGTCGTGCTGCGGACATCCCGCATCGTCAACGACCTCATGGACTGGCTGCCGGAGGAGACCAACGCCGAGGACATCATCTACGACGGAATCCACGGCATGCTCGAGGTCCTGGATCCCCATTCCAACTACCTCGATCCACGCTCGTTTCAACGAATGCGGTCACGCCAGGAAGGGTCCTTCTTCGGTATCGGCATCATCATTTCCAGACGCGACGGGAAGGTCACCGTGATCGCCCCGATGGCCGGGACACCGGCCGCTCAGATGGGCCTGCGAACCGGCGACGTCATCACAGCGGTGGACGGCATTGAAACCGAAGAACGAACCCTCGACGAGGTTGTGGACACGGTTCGGGGCCCGGAGGGATCCCCGGTGTTGCTGACCATTCTACGACCGGGACTGTCAGAGACCTTCGACGTGGAGATCACCCGAGCACGAATACCCCAGGACTCGGTCCGGTTCGCATTCTTGCTCGGACCTGAGGTGGGTTATATCCGGCTCTCAGAATTCACCAATACGAGTGTGCGAGAGATTCTCGACGCGATCGAGGCGCTCGAACTCCAGGGCATGACCAAGTTGGTACTGGATCTCCGCAATAACCCGGGTGGCCCGTTGGACGCCGCGGTGGGGGTCTCCGACACGTTCCTGAATGAAGGCCAGCTCGTGGTGTCGACGCGGGGTCGCACGCCCGAAAACAACTCCACATTGCGCGCCCCCGGACGGGGCGAGCCGTTCAAGGGCCCTCTGATCATCCTGGTCAACGAGGGCTCGGCATCAGCCTCGGAGATCGTCGCCGGGGCGGTTCAGGATCATGACCGCGGGATCGTGCTGGGCGAGGTGACCTGGGGCAAAGGGCTCGTGCAGACCGTGTACACAGTGCGCGATACGGGTCTGGCCCTGACCACGGCCCGATACTACACACCGGCCGGACGCAGCATCCAGCGCGACTATGACTCCTTCATCGACTACATCACCCATCGCAACGGCACCGGACCCGAGGACCAGGACGCCGAGATCTTCGAGACCGACGCCGGCCGCACGGTGCTGGGCGGGGGTGGCATCACGCCCGACGTGGAGATCACCGGTCGCTTCCTGTCCGAGGAGGTGGCCCGGCTTTACGGCGCGACGGCGTTCTTCAGGTATGGCGTGGAGCTGCTGCAGGAGGTCCCTGAGGGCGAGCAGGAAGCGTACGCCCTCGCCTTTGAACCCACCCAGGAGACCCTCGACGGGTTCTTTCAGTGGGTCGTGGACGAGGAGATCATGACCGATGACGAACTCAACGTGGTCCGCGGCGATGAGCTCGCCACGGGCGATGTGGCCCGGGGCATCCATGTGGAGATCCTGAATGCCGTCCTCGGGCTGGAGGCCGGCTATCGCGAGGCCATCACGGCCGACGACCAAATCCAGGCTGTGATGGAGTACATGCCCGATGCCGACGGGATGTGGGAGGCCTGGCAGGACGTCAACGGCCAGTCATAGACCCCCGCCCGTCCATTACGAATTGCAAATTGCGAATTGCAGATTGCAGATTTCTCCGCCCACCCGGAGCGCGGTGGGCGGGTATGGCGGGCGTGCCGTCTTTGACAATGTTGGGTCCATTCAGCTGATTCACTCGGCCTCAGAAGTCCCAACATTGTCAAAGGCGGCAACCTCGGAGAGCGCCTCGGGGAGATGGGCGCCTCGAAATGAGTCAATCGAAGCGAACGCGGGGGCCCGCATACCGATGCCAGCGGCAGCGACAGCGATCCGGGACAGATGGCAGCGTCAGCAACCAGCGCCAGCGGGCCTCTGGCCCGGCTTGCCCTTGACATCGGCTGGCCACCGGCTATTCATCCCATGGAACGACCCGGAGGTGACCCATTCCATGCCGCGGAAGCAACTGATCGCTGCCCCTGATGACTGTCCCTGCTCGCTGCACCCAGCCGCTGTCGCTGAACGCTGCCTCTCGGGCCCGGACACCCGGATTCGCAACGGCTTACGCCGTGGCAAGCGGGGACGGACGGGCAGACACCCCCACCTCACGCTTTCCCGGATGAACCCAACTTTCAACTTTCAACCTTCAACTCTCGACTCTCGGGTGGTCGGTGGGTGGATCCTGCCACAGGAGCGTGACCGGCCCGTCGTTGACCAGGTCCACCTCCATCATCGCACCAAAGACCCCGGTCTCCACCGATAGACCGTGCGCCCGCAGTTTCTCGATGAAGAGGCCAAAGAGCGGTTCTGCCTGTCCACTCGGCATGGCCCGGTCGAATCCGGGACGCCGTCCCTTGCGGATCGACGCTGCGAGAGTGAATTGTGAAACCGCGAGCACCGCGCCACCGACCTCGTCGAGCCCGCGGTTCATCCTGCCGTCGTCATCCTCGAAGACCCTCAGTGTCGCCAACCTGCGCGCCGCGCTTTCGAGTTGGACCTCGGTATCGCCCCGTTCGAGCCCCACAAGGACGACCAGCCCCACGCCGATCCGACCCACGGTTTCCCCGTCCACGCGCACCTCTGCTCGGGACGTTCGCTGGATCACCAGCTTCACTCCTCTCCTCCCCCGTTGAACGTGGCCGCGACCGTGGCCAGTTCGCGACCACCGAGGGCCGTCACCAACGCCACGTAGGCCAACCCCGCTGGAAGCAGCACAGCCAACAGTCGGAAGGCGCCGTTGAGACTCGTGTGGTCGATGACGCCGAGTCGCGGGGCGACCCAGACCAGCCCCACCCCGATCACCGCTGCGGCGACGACTTGCCGGACAACCGCGACCACCGTCGGCCAGAGGTTTGCGCCCTCGAATCCATACGTCACTGCGTACAGCACGGTCAGGAACACGCCAAACACCGTCATGGCCACGGTATTCGCCCAGCCGAGCCCGGGAACCCCAAGCGGCTTCACAAAAAGCCAACACGCCGTGGTGAAGATGATCAACGCCACCAGGCTCCCCCACATGGGCGTCCTGGTGTTCTTTTGGGCGAAGAAGGCGCTGGCCATGACCTTGACGTGCCCGGTTCCCACCAGCGAAAACGCATAGGCAAAGAGCGTCGCTCCAGTGATCGCCACATCCTGTGAGTTGAAACGGCCGCCTCCAAAGAGCAGGCCGATGATCGGTCCCGAAAGTGCGGCCATGACCACGGCGGCGGGCAGAGTCACGAAGCTGACCAGAGACATGGTATTGAGCAGAGTCACCGGCGCACGATCGGGGCGTTCCTTGAGTTCCTTCGACAACACCGGAAGCAGGACCGTGGTGAGTTGCACCACGATGGCGCCGAACACCAGTTCGGTGACACGGTAGGCGCCGTAGGTGTAGCTGACCCCGCCATCGAAAAACGACGCGAACCGGTTGGAGATCAGCTGGTTGAACTGGTTGATGCCGAGCACCGGGATCCCGGGCAACATCAGCAGGAGCACCCGGTGGACCGCCGGGTCACGGATTCCCTTCCACAGGGGCGTCAGCCGGTAACCGAGGCGGCGGACAGCCGGCGCCTGGACCGCGAATTGGAGAACACCGCCGGCCAGCACCGCCACCGCCAGCACCGGTGCGGGGTCTTTGACCCGCGGCACCACCGCCCAGGCGACCCCGGCGACCGTGAGGTTGAAGAACATCGGTGTGGAGGCCGCCAACAGAAAGCGCTCGTGGCTGTTGAGCACCGCCTGGAGCAGCGCCGCCAATGAAATCAGGAGCAGATAGGGGAACATGATCCGGTTCATCAGAACCGTCGTCTCCAGTTTGCCCGGGGTCGCGGAAAAGCCCTTCGCATACAGCGCCACCAGCCACGGCGACAGCACGATTCCCAGCGCGACGACGAGTCCGACGACCAGGATCAGCACGGCCAAGAGCCCTCGGAAGAGCTCACGCGACTCCTCGGACCTTTCGTCCCGCGCCACCATCTGAGCCAGTGTGGGCACGAAGGCGGCATGCAGGGTCCCCTCGGCGAACAGGCCCCGAAACGCGTTCGGAATGCGATTGGCGGTGCGGTAGGCGTCGTACAAAAACCCAGCGCCGACCACCGAAAACAGCGCCTTGTCGCGGAGATAGCCGGTCACCCGGCAGAACAGAGTGACCACGGCCATCCTCGACGCGTGTCTGACGATCCGGCGCTCCTGACTCATCCCTCGAAGAGTACCACCAGCACTTCGGGCGGATAGGGCTGCCGTATGGCGATCGTGAGGCAATACGGCTCCCGCCAACTATGAATTACGGATTGCGAATTGCGAATTGCGAATTGCGGATTGTCCCCGCTCGATCTGGGGCAAAAGGGCGAGGTGCCTTCCGGATGGGTAGGGTACTTCGAATTCGACTTTCGAAATGGGAGGGCGGGAGGGCGGTATCATCCGTCGACGCGCGCCATGTTAAGATCGTCGTTCCCCCGTCCACGCGGGCAAGGAGACAACTCATGGGCATCAACAAAGTCATCCTCGTGGGCAACGTCGGCCGTGACCCGGAGATGAAATCACTGCCGAGCGGAACTCACCTCTGCAAGTTCTCACTGGCCACGACCGACAAACGATCCAAGGACGAGGACGGCAACCCCAGGACCGAGTGGCACAACATCGTGACCTGGGGAAAGCTGGCCGAGATCTGCGATCGCTACGTCACCAAAGGCAAGCAGCTGTATATCGAGGGATCGATTCGGACCCGAACATACGAGCAGGATGGCCAAAAGAAATACTTCACCGAAATCCACGCGTCGACTATGGAAATGCTCGGCTCGCGCCAGGGCGATTCGGGCGGTTCGCGGAGCGACTACGGGTCCGTTTCCCAGGGGTATCCCGACGACGTGGACGATGTTCCGTTCTAGTTCATCCTGGCCTGGGACGGTGGGGTCCGGCGGCTGCGTCGGCAATCCCTTGACACAGGTAGGACTTGAGGCTATGTTTTCTGATCCTGTCGTGGGAAGGAGTTAGGGGATGATCAAATCGGATCTCGTCGAAAGGGTCATGGAGGCCGCCGACCTCCCAAAACCAAAGGCCACCGAGGCGGTCAACGCTCTCTTCGAGGGCATGAAAGAGGCCCTTCTCAGGGGTGACCGCATCGAGCTTCGGGGATTCGGCGTTTTTCTTGTAAAGGACCGCAAGCGTGGCATCGGCCGCAACCCAAAGACCGGCCACGAAGTCGAGATTCCTCCCGGCAAAACCATCCGCTTCAAGCCTGGTAAGTCACTGCGCAATATGCAGTAGGCGTGGACCGCGACAATCTCACACAACCCAATCGCCCCGGCGGTGACCCCGCCGGGGCGAATTCTCGTCCGCCACATTCCACGGTTCGGACGGCGGACGAGATTCCCCTTCCATTCGAACTCCACGAACCACCGCCGCCCCGTCCACCCCGGTGGTGGCTGCACGGGCTCCTTTTCGCGCTGACCCTGGCATCCTCCACCTTCTGCGGTGGTCTCTACTACGGTTGGCTCCCGAGCCCCGATCTCTTGGATCGGGTCACCGATCCTCGACTGGTCGTGGAAGGCCTCAAATTCTCCCTACCCCTGATGACGATCTTGCTCGCCCACGAACTCGGCCACTACTTCGCGGCCAGGCGGCACGGTCTTCGCGCCACGCCTCCCTACTTTCTACCCATGCCGGTTCCGCTGCTCTTCAGCCCGGGCACTCTTGGCGCCGTGATCCGCATCAAGGACCCCATCCGCAGTCGCCGTCAACTGATGGATGTTGGCGCGTCGGGACCGATTGCCGGTTTCGTCACCCTGCTGCCATTCCTCGTTCTCGGAGTGGCCGCCTCCGGCGTGCAGGCGGTACCCGACTCCACAGCGGTCTATTTCGGCGAGCCGATCCTCTTCAGATTCGTCGCCAGAGTCCTGTTTTTTGGTGAACTCGGCGTCGGTGAGGACATCATGCTCCACCCAACGGCGTGGGCGGCTTGGTTCGGCCTCTTCGTGACGGCCCTGAACATGCTCCCGTTCTTTCAGCTCGATGGGGGTCACGTGACCTACGCTTTATTCGGACGTTTCCACCAGATCGCGGCGTGGCCACTGGTGGCGGCGCTGGTCGCCTCGGATTCCTGTGGCCGGGCTGGTGGGTCTGGTCGGTGATCATCATGGTCCTCGGGCCCCGTCATCCAAGGGTGCTCGACGAGCATCGCCCGCTGGATGACCGGCGGAAATGGGTCGGCTGGTTGGCACTGGTCATCTTCGTGCTCAGCTTTTCGCCGCGTCCGATCTGGATCTCACCCTGACACCTACCCTCCAGCCCACCCGGCTATTGAATTTTCAGATTTGCAGATTTGAATGTCCCCCACCCTGCCCGGGTCGGGGACCGCGGTGCGGCCGCTCTTCAGAAGATCTTTGGCACGATCAGCCGATTTCGTCGCGCCCCTCTCCCCACGCGCTCCCCGAGGTTGCCCCCTTTGACAATGTCGGGACGTTCTACGACCGTGTAACTCTCAACCTCCAACATTGTCAAAGACGGCACGCCCGCCCATCGCGCCTTCCTCCCTCCGGGTGGGCGGGGGAATCTGCAATCTGCAATCTGCAATCTGCAATCTGCCACGATCTCATCGAATGTTAAAGTCTGGGGCTATGGACCGGGTGACCATGATCCTCGCCAGTACCAACGAGATCAGCCTCAAGGGCGGTAACCGCCCGTGGTTCGAGCGGCAGCTCACCGACAACATCCGGACCGCACTGGCCGATCTGCCGGTCGAGGCGATCCAACGTCCGGCCTGGCGAGTGCTGATTACCTTTTCCGAAGAAGTGATCTTCGAGGACGCTGCTCGGCGGCTTGTGACTGTTTTCGGACTGAAGTCCATTCGACCTGTCCAGTTTACCGGCCACACCCTTGACGATCTCAAGAAGGCCCTGAGCCCCAGACTCGAATCTTTGGAAACGGATACCTTCGCGGTCCGATGCACCAGGTCGAACAAACGATTCCCGTTGACGTCACCCGAGGTCGAGCGCGAGATCGGCACCTTTGTCCAGCAGCGCACCGGGTGGCCGGTGAATCTGCGCAGACCGGGGCTAACAGTGAGCATCCTGGTGGATGACAGGGGGCTCTATCTCTGGACCCGTGGCGTGCCGGGGCCCGGTGGGTTGCCGGTGGGGGTTGGCGGTCGCGCCGCCAGTCTGCTGTCCGGCGGTATCGACTCACCGGTGGCCGCGTGGGCCATGCTCAGACGGGGAATGCGGCTCGACTTCATCCACTTCCATTCGGTGCCGAGGACCAACCCGGCCAGCATCGAGAAGGTCCACCGGATGATCTGGATCCTCAATCGGTACCAGCACTCCGCGCGAATCGCGTCGGTGCCGTTGGTGTCCATTCAGGAGCTGATCGTTGCGCGTTGCCCGGAGGAGTACCGCGTACTCCTCTACCGCCGTTTCATGCTCCGCATCGCAGAGGTTCTGAGCCGTAGATTCGGCAGCCGCGCCCTGGTGACCGGTGAGGCGCTTGGTCAAGTGGCCTCCCAGACCATCGAAAATCTGGCGGCTGTGGAGGCGGTGACCGACATGCCGGTTCTGAGACCACTGATCGGCTTCGACAAACAGGAGATCATCTCGCGGGCTCGCGCTATTGGCACCTTCGACATCTCCATCGAACCCCACCAGGATTGCTGCTCCTTTCTGATGCCCGACAACCCGGCCACGAAGTCGAGGGCCGACGAATTGGCGAGGGCCGAGCAGGCGCTGGATGTGGAGGCCCTCGTGCGCAGCGCGGTGGAAGCCACCGAGATCATGTCCACCAGCGACACTCAGTCATGGGACGAGGTGGCGCTCCCACCGGGCGCCGGAGACTGATCGATGGATCGGCGCCGTTCCCGGCGAGAACTGTTGTTCGGATTCCTCAGTGAATTCCGGTCGGCGGCGCCGAGAGGTCCGGACTCCGGGACGGTCCTCCGACCACCGGGAGCCCTGGCGCCGGACGAGGCGTTCCTCGAGGCGTGCACCGGCTGCGCCGACTGCGCTGAAGTGTGTCCACCCAAGGCGATCTTCATGATGGAAATTGGCGGAGCCTGCGAAGTCCCCGCCATCTCGCCGTCGATGACGGCCTGTGTGCTGTGCGACGATCTGCCCTGCATCACCGCGTGCCCCGACGGAGCCCTGGTCTTTTCCGGAGGGCCCGAACGGGTGCGGATCGGAATCGCCAAGGTCGATCCCAGACGCTGCGTCACCTTCAAAGGCCAGCACTGCGACCACTGCTATCGGACGTGCCCATATCCCGACCGCGCGATCATGATCATCGGCGGCCGGCCGCTGATCGGGTCGGGTGCCTGCACCGGCTGCGGCCTGTGCGAACAGGCCTGTCCCGAAGAGCCCAAGGCGATCACGGTGGTTGCCGAACGGCTTCTCATACCGGGCATGCGGGTTCCCAAGAACGAGTACAACTCGGGATAGCCCCCCCACCCCCGGAGTTTGGGTCATGAGGTATGAGGTCGACCCGCCCAGCCGTGACGAATTTTGAATTCGAAATTCCATGTGGGTGCCAGGCACAGGGTGAGCGCGTTCGATTCGACATGTAGATTTCAGCGTGGCCCTCTCCCTAACGCGCTCCCCGAGGTTGCCACCCTTGACATTGTTCGGACCCCTGTCTCAGTACCTTCGGCGATGAGAATCCGAACAATGTCAAAAGTCGCACGCCCGCCAGACGCACCCTCCTCCCTCCGGGTGGGCGGGCGGAATCTGCAATCTGCAATCTGTAATCTGAAATTCGCAATTCGCAATTCGCAATGGGGTAGGTGGACTGGCGCTACAGGTGGGTTTCGACTTTCAGGTCCCGGAGCATCAGTTCCTTGAGAGCGCTGCGAGGATCGATCTCCCCACGGAGGATTGCGGCCACCGCGTCGGTGATGGGCATGTCCACGCCCTGTTGTTGGGCCAGTGTGGCGGCGGCGGGCGCGGTCCGCACGCCCTCGACAACCTCACGCATGGAGTCGAGGATCTCGCCGAGCTCCTCCCCCCGGCCGAGTCGCTGCCCCACCTGACGGTTGCGCGACAGGCCCCCGGTGCAGGTGAGCACGAGGTCGCCCATCCCGGCGAGACCGCGGAAGGTGGTGACATCCGCCCCGAGGCTCACCCCGAGGCGTGTGATCTCGTGCAGCCCACGGGTCATGAGCGCCGCCTGGGTGTTGGCCCCGAAGCCCAGCCCGTCGATCATCCCGGCGGCAATGGCGATGATGTTCTTCAACGCTCCGGCCAATTCCACTCCCACGAGGTCCGACCCGGCGTAGAGCCGCAGATGATGGTCGGAAAACTCACCCTGGAGCCGGGTGGCCTGTTCGATGTCCGGGCACGCCAGCACCGCGGCCGACGGATCTCCGCGGAGGACTTCGCGGGCAAACGTTGGTCCCGAGAGACAACAGAACCGCTCACCCGGAATGCCCATGACATCCCGGGCCACCTCGTCCATTCGCCGCAGAGTGTCGGTCTCGATTCCCTTGGACGAAGACACCACCACGACGTCGCTCCCGGCAACAGCACGAAGGTCCTTCATGACCGCCCGGCTGAATTGGACCGGAACTACCCACACCCACACCTGGGAAAACTCCCCGACCGCAACCACGTCCGTATCAGCCACGACCGCCCGATTGACGTCCATGTCGCTCTGAAACAGAGGATTCCGATGATTCCGGTTGATACCGTCGGCGACTTCCTGTTCCCGCGCCCAGAGCCTGACGTCGTGGCCTCGCCGGCCAATTTGGTGCGCCAGAGCCGTACCCCACGATCCCGCTCCCATGACGCTGATTCTCATCACTCCTCCCGGCCGCCGATCGTCGGCTCGGTGCCGTCGATCAGACGGCGAATATTGGACCGGTGGCGGAAGATGATCAGAGTCGACACCCCACTGACCGCCGCCAGGATCGTTGGAGATGGGTGATACATGAGCGCCAGCGAAACCGGAAAGACGGCGGTGGCCACCACCGACGCCAACGAAACCCTCCGCCCCACCGCCAACACCACAACCCACACTCCAAGGGCCACAGCCGCCGCCCACGGCGCCAGAACGAGGTAGGCGCCGAATGCCGACGCCACGCCCTTGCCGCCGTGGAACCTGAGCCAGATCGGGTAGCAATGGCCCACCACCACCGCCACCAGAACCGCCGCAATCCAGCCGCTGGCCGGATTCAACACCGACATGAGCCACATGGGCACGGCGCCCTTGAGCACGTCGAGCAGGGTCACGACGGCGCCCACCGCCAGACCGCCGATCCGGGTCGCGTTGGTTGCTCCCACGTTGCCCGACCCCTCCTGTCGGACATCCTTGCCGGTGGCGATCCAGACTACGAACAAGGCGGACGGGATCCCACCCAGAAGATAGGCTGCGATGACCAGAGCCAGTTCCCAGATCATGCCAATGACATCCTCTCCAACGCAGTGTACACGGCGCCCCCCGGCTGGAGACGACTGGAGAACAGCACCACGTCGCGGGCCACAAATTCTCCAAGCACCACGGTCCGGCCCCATTTTATAAAGCCGGCCACCGCCTCCGGGGGCCACGGCCGATCGAGCCTGGCCTGCGTCAGGTGCAGCGCCCACGCCCTGCGTTCCCGTGGAAATCCGTGACCCTCCGCCACGTTCTCCACTGCCTCGACAACGGGGTCGATGCCGTCAGCCGTCCCCCCCAGCCAAGCGACCCGGGGTCGTTTCTCAGACGGGAAAAAACCCGAGCCCGCCAGAGTGACGCGGACGGCCCCCAGACCGGCCAGGACAGGCGCGAGTTCGGTCGCGAGTCCGTCGATCGTCGCTCTCGGGGTCTCTCCCAGGAACTTCAGCGTCAGGTGTTGGCTCGCGATCTTCACCCAGCGGGCGCGGGGCATCTCGGCTTGAATCGGCTCCCGGGCCCGCCGAATCTCGACCTTGACCCGGTCGGGAATCTCGAGAGCCACGAATGCACGGAGGGACTCCGTCATTCCAAGTTCACCAGGTCCATCCGGCGCCGCAGAAGATCCAACGACAAATTCACACTCCACGATCGCACAGCGGCACGGTCGCCCGGGAAGACACGGTGTTCCGAAAACGTGTCCACCGGTCCCGCCACCGCCCAGTGCACCAGCCCCACCGGTTTGTCTTCGGTTCCACCCGATGGCCCGGCAATCCCTGTGATGCCCAGTCCCCAGTCCGATCCAAACCGCGCCCGAACTCCGGTCGCCATGGCCCGCGCCACCGGCTCAGAGACAGCGCCATTGTCGATGAGGAGGGCGCGGGGCACATCGACGAAGTCCTCCTTGGCCTGATTGGAATAGGTCACGACGCCACCAAGAAAGACATCGGAGGCCCCGGGTACGTCGGTGATCCTGGCCGCCAGCAGGCCGCCGGTGCACGACTCCGCAGCGGCGAGGGTCTGAGAGGCCGCCGACAGACGGGTCAGCACCGCTTCCTCGAGACCACCCACATCAACGCCCGCCACATCGGTTCTGAGCGTTTCCCGCAGCACAGACTCCATCTCGGAGAATCGCATCTCCACCGCGGCATCAGCGCCGGCCAGGGTGAGCACCAGTCGAACCACGCCACAGCTCGCAAGCACCGAGAGATGCTCTCGCCCGAAGCGCTCGTAGAACGAGTCCAGGCGCTCTTCCACGGCCGATTCGAAGACCCCCCCCAACAACACGGTCCGCTGATGGACGCGAATGCCGGGACTGCGCGTCGCGACCTCGGGTAGCACCTCGCGCTCGAGCATGACCTCCATCTCCCACGGCACTCCGGGCAGCAGGACCAGCAGACGGTTTCGGGTGGAGATCATCTGACCGGGAGCGGCGCCCCTGGGGTTCGGCAACACCGACGCCCCGCGGATGACATGAGCCATCTTCCGGCACAGCTCGGGCATGGGCCTCCCCAGATCCTCATACCGGGATCGCACCCAATCCTCCACCTCCGGGTTGTACACCAATTCCCGACCCAGGGCGTCTGCAGCCGCCTCCCGGGTGACGTCATCGCGCGTTGGACCGAGTCCTCCGGTGACAACCAGTACGTCCACCCGATCGAGAAGCTCGCCGATGGACTCGGACAATCGCTCCACCGAATCGCCGATCACCCGCTTCTCCAAAACCGGAACGCCGTACCCCGCCAGACCCTGCGTGACCTTCAGCGAATTGGTGTCGACGCGGTTGTCGCCGAGCAACTCCGAACCCACGGCGATACAGGCGGCGGACAAGCCTCTGTTCATTGATTCCTCCGTACCGAATGATATACCCACCCACCCACCCGCCCGCGCCGGCTATGGGGCCATGACGGCATCAGGGCAATTGGTTTCCTCTGCCAACCCGGTGGGTCGGGGGACGGGCCCAGATTTTCCACACCGGATGGGGCGGGGGTATGAGATACAATCTCCCCGCCCTCGCGCCGACGGGGGATCACCACGCAATGGAGGAATCTATGCCCAACGTGACCCGAACCATGGCCGAGTGGGCCGCAGCGACGAGATTCGAGGATCTGCCGCCGAATGTCGTCAACGAGGTCAAGCGGTATCTGATGGACTCCGTGGGCTGTGCTCTGGGCGGAGCCCAGCAGCACGATGTCGCCCTTGCCAGGAGGGTGCTGACGGAGGTTGCCGGTTCCGGCGACGCCACCGTGCTGGTCACAGGCGAACGGTGGGATCCCGTGTCGGCGTCACTGCTGAACGCGCTGATGATCCGCGTCATGGACTATAACGACATCTACTGGAAGCAGGACCCTTCCCACCCATCGGACATCATCCCGGCTGCCATGGCAGCCGCCGAGAGGGCGGGGGGTTCGGCACGTGACCTCATCCTTGGCACCGCGCTGGCCTATGAGTTTGAGCAGCGACTGTGTGAAGTCTCCCACCCCGGAGTCCGGGAGATCGGCTGGCACCACGCGACCCTGACCGCCGTGGCCTCCCCCATCGCAGCGGGACGCATGCTCGGCCTCGACGCCGAGCAAATCCAGCACGCCATCGGAATATCGGCTTCGCGGCACTGCACCACCGGGTCGGTAACGGCGGGCAAACTCACGATGATGAAAAACACGGTGGATCCCATGGCCACCCAGTCCGGCGTCCTGGCTGCGCTGCTCGCAGAACAGGGTTACACAGGACCCGAGCACGTCCTCGACGGCAAGGAGGGTTTCAGTCACGTTTTTGACACCGACTGGCAATTCCACATCCTCACCGACGGCCTCGGCGATTCCTGGCGGATCCTGCAGTGCGGCATGAAGTTCTTCCCCACCGAGGCCCTCACCCACGCCCCCATCTCAGCCACCCTGGATCTGGTGATCGACAACGACCTCGATCCCGACGAGATCGCCACCGTGACCATCCATTCACTGGCTCGCGCAGCGGACATCCTGGCCGACCCGTCGAAGTACGATCCGCGCACCAAGGAGACCGCCGACCACTCGCTGCCGTACGTCATCGCAGCGGCCGTGGCGGAGCGTCAGGTGACCCCCCTTCAATTCACCGACGCCAAGATCATGGACCCCAGAATCCGCGCCCAGCTGGACAAGGTGAAGGTGATTGCCGATCCCGAGATCGAGGCCGTGTTTCCAGAGCTGCAGAGGGTGCGGGTGGAGATCGCGACGACCGACGGCCGGAGCCTCTCCACCCAGCTCGACTACCCCAAGGGCGACCCCCGAAATCCGCTCACCGACGCCGAGATCGCCGGCAAGTTCGCGGCCCTGGCCGAGGGCATCGCCACACCTGGGGACGTGCTCCGAATGCAGGCCGCCATCGCCCGCACCGAGGAGTACGACGACGTCCGTGAGTTCATGGGACAGCTTGTTGTGACCTCGTAGTTTTGAATGTTGAATTCTGGATTTTGAATTGGGTGCTGACAATTGCAGGTTCTTGGTTGCAAATTGCAGATTGCAGATTCCCCCTCCCACCCTGTATTCCGGAATAAACTGAAATCTGAAATTTGGGCCGGGCGGGTGGGTGGATATTTGGAATCTGGAATCTCCCGGAGGGAATTGTAAATGCCGCAGACCATCACCGAAAAAATCGCTCAGTCCCACGCGGTCGATCTGACACCCGGGCAGGAGGTCCGCGCCGGCGACATGGTCACCATCCGTCCATTCCATGTGATGACCCACGACAACACCGGTGCCATCCTGCCCAAGTTCAGGGCCATCGGCGCCGTCCGGGTGGCGGATCCCGCCCAGCCCATCTTCGCCCTGGACCACAACGTCCAGGACACCACCGACGCCAACCTCGCCAAGTACGGTGCCATCGAGGCCTTTGCCCGCGATCAGGGCATCGTCTTTCACCCGGCGGGAGCCGGAATCGGGCACCAACTGATGGTGGAGAATGGCTTCGTTCACCCAGGTAGCTTGGTGGTGGCCTCGGACTCCCATTCCAACATGTACGGCGCGCTGGCGGCCGTGGGCACGCCGGTCGTGCGCACCGACGCCGCCGCGATCTGGGCCACCGGCACCACCTGGTGGCAGGTCCCGCGGTCGGTGAAGGTGGTTCTCGAGGGGCGGCTACGGGGCGGTGTGGTGGGCAAGGACGTGATCATCACCCTGTGCAGTCTCTACTCCTCCGGAGAGGTGCTCAACGCCGCGGTGGAGTTCCACGGCCCGGGGATCGGCACGCTGTCGATCTCTGAGCGAATGACCGTCGCCAACATGACCACCGAATGGGGTGCGCTTGTGGGATGGTTCCCCTACGACGACGTCACTGCATGTACCTCCGCGAACGGGAGGCGAGGCTGGCGTCGAAGGGCTTCCCGGAGCGACTCTCCCGCGACCACATCGCGGGTTGGGACGAGCACCCACCGACGCCCGATGACGGAGCCGAGTACGCCGCCGAGATCCACCTCGACCTCGGCCGGGTCTCGCCCCATGTGGCGGGTCCCGACTCGGTGGCGGTAGCCCGCCCCGTGGCCGTCTTCGACGCCGAGCCTGTGGCGGTGAACAAGGCCTATTTGTTGTCCTGCGTGAACTCCCGCTTCGACGACCTCTTCGAGGCGGCAGAGGTGTTGCGCGGCCACCGCGTCGCCGACGGCGTCGAGCTCTATGTCGCCGCCGCGTCGGCGGAGGTCCAGCGGGAGGCGGAGGCCAAGGGTGTTTGGCAGACACTCGTGGATGCCGGGGCGAAGACGTTGCCGCCGGGCTGCGGTGCCTGCATCGGACTCGGTGTGGGTCTTCTCGAAGCTGGCGAGGTGGGCATTTCGGCTACCAACCGCAATTTCAAGGGCCGCATGGGTTCCCGAGACGCCAAGGCCTATCTGGCGAGCCCGGCGGTTGTGGCCGCCTCGGCCATCGCCGGACGCATCACCGGACCGGTTGACCTCGGAGACTCTGTCCCCGATTACAGTTTCACCGATCTCGGATGGACGTCCCCCGCCCGATCTGTCGACATCCGCGAGGGATTTCCAGAACAACTGCACGGTCGCGCCCTGTTGCTGCCCGTGGACAACCTGAACACCGACGGCGTCTACGGCAAGGATGTGACGTACCGGGACGATCTCACGCCGGAGCAGATGGCGGGGTTCGCCATGGCCAACTACGATCCCGACTTTCAAGAGATCGCCGACGACGGGGACATCATCATCGCCGGTCGCAACTTCGGCACCGGCTCCTCCCGCGAGCAGGCCGCCACCGCGCTGAAGTACCGGGGCATTCGCATGGTCATCGCCGCCAGCTTTTCCCAAACCTACTTGCGGAACGCCTTCAACAACGCCTTTATCTGCCTCGAGAGCCCGGCCCTGTCACAGGCGATCCGAACGGCGTTTCAGAAGGAAGCGGAGGACGGGTCGAAGACCATCCCTGCCGGCGATCTGTCGGTGGATTTTCGCAGCTCGGTGGCCACCTGGCGTGGCGAGGAGTTTCGACTGTCACCCCTCGGCCCCGCCGCCCAGGATCTGGTGCTGGCCGGTGGGCTCGAGGCGCTGACTCGGAAGCGGCTCGGGATGTAGCCAGATCAGAGCTGGAGATCCGCGACGGGAATTGCCAGCGATGCCTCCAAACCGGACACCTCGTCGCGAACACCGATCGAGATCCGCTGGGTTTTTTCGCCGAGCTTCAAACGGATCGGTTGACTGGCGATCGCGCCTTCGTTGTACCGCTCCGACGGGATGGTCAGGCGCAGCCGGATGAGTCGGACCGGAGCGGTCCGCCCGTCATCGTCGAGCACCGCCACCGCCACCAGGATCTGGCCGATGTGGTTGTCCGAATCGGGCAGAAGCACCAGTTTGTCCACTGGCATGGTGAGCTGTATCGGGAGCACGAAGGTCTTGCCGTCCAACTGTTCGGGTTCGTTGAGTTGAACCGCCAGGTCGAGCCCGTTGTCGCCGAGGTTCAGTCGAAGCCTCGACATCGCAAGGTCCGCCAACTTCTGCGGTGCCGTCTTGTCCAAAACCTGTTCGTGGTGACGGACTCGCATTCCCTGACCCTTTGCCTTGACGTTGATGTTGTGGCGCCTGCCGTCCGGCGGTCCCTCCCTGCGATACCCGATGTAGTAGTAGGTGGACACGTAGTCCGCCAGGGTATCCAGGATACTCGGGATGTTCCTGGTGTTTCCGAAGGCCGCGCCCCCCGTGGCCACCGCCATGAACTCGCCACCCTCGGTGAGGTTTCGAACCGCGGCAAAATCGACGCCGGGTGTCCAGGCTGAACCGCCCGACTCGGCCATCAACAAGGACGTTGCATTCGATGGTGAGAAATCTGCCGTCGCCATCTCTCGATCGCGGTCGCTGGCGTCGACAACGTAGATCGTGGCCCCCGCCGCCTGTGCGTTGGCGGCGACCGTGGCGAACTGGCGATCGAGTTGCAGCTGAGAGCCCCAGATATGGGGCTGATCCACCGGCATCACAGCCGCCAGGGGCTGCACCCTGCTGTACCACACCGCATAGACGTCGTACCCGGGTTGAATCGCGAGATCTTCACCAATCCAAACGACCGTCTTGCGACCCTCGATTCCCGCCATCGCCCGCAACATCTCGTCGGTCACACTCAGGGCCTGATTGATCCGCTCGTATTCGATCCGCCGCATGCTCTCGATCCCGGCCAACAGTCTGTTGGCCCTCATGATCGCCGACGCGGCAAGACTGGGATTCGCCGTCCCCGGCATCATTGGGGCGTCATAAATGTTCTCGCCATATATATTTCGCTTGAGATAACGATTGCTCTGTTTCCTCGAATCACCGCCGCACGGGCTGTCGGCAACCACCTGGAGCGCGGCGTGGAGGGCCACCTCGTCGGTGGAAAATGGCCTTACGATTTCGAGCTGGCCGGTGTTGACCGCGATCATGTACTGGTCGCCCCGCCGCAGACCCTCTGCAATAAACTCTCGGAGCGCCTTGATGACCCGTTTCCGCGTCTTACGCTCGAGACTCGGGCTGTCGAACAGAATGACGACGGAACGACCCTCCGGACTTTCACCCTGCGCAGGCTTGGCGCCGTCAATGTCCAGTGCTTTGAGTTCCTGGCGATCAATCGCCTCGAAGTTGGTGATGGTCACCGGATCACCACCCTCGAAGACCTCGAAGTCGTCCTTGGTGAGCCCGGCGACTGGTCGCCCCTTGGAATCCACAACGCTGACGTACAGACCGATCAGGCTGACATCCACTTCGCCCACGAATACCGGCAGCGGCTCCTCCGAGCCCTCGACAACTACCTCTGAAACAACCGGCGCATCAACGACCGCCACGGGCTCGGGAATCGCTGTCGCTTCTTGACCCGCCACATTCCCCACCCACAGGATCACAAGGGCGCTCGCCAACACAGTCAGAACACGATGAGCCAACCAACCCTCCACATCCGATCAATCACCCAATGGCCGTCAGGGCCGCGCAAGAACATACGAGGAAACCCACGGTAATGTTATGCACCAAGGGTAACCAGCCCGTCCTCGACTGCGTTCCCTCCAAACGGCCGATCACGTAGAATCACCGCGATGATGACCATTATGGATCCGGCATCGATTCCCGAAGATCGCGGACATCTTGCCGAAGATGACCGCCGCCAGCTGCTCCGCCTCGAGCTGTTGCTGAACCAAGGCCGTTACGACGAAGCACAGGAGGTGGCTGAGGACTTGTGGCTCGAAGCCACCGATGCCCACAAACGTCTCTATCAGGGACTGTCCAACGCGGTCACTGCCGTGGTTGCCCGGCAGGCACGCAAGGTGCGCGGCGCTCGCCAGATCGCCCAACAGACACGCACGATGGTGGCGCCCTACCCGAGGCGGGTCATCGGCATCGAGCTCGACACCCTGCTGGACTCGATGGACGATTTTGTCCTCCGCGGCGAGGGACCGATCCTCCTGTTGCGTCAGGGCGGGTAGCGGTCCAATTCGAAATTCGTGTCGGTGCCAGGCACCGCTGCAGATGTGTCGACCTCGTACTACGATTTGATTTCGACGGTGCCTGGCACCGGGTGAGCGCGTTCGCAATGCGCCCGAAGACGGCACGCCCGCTTTTCGCGCCCCCTCGCAACGGGAGGGTGGGGACTTTCAACTTTCGACTTTGGGCTTTCGACCGGGCGGACAGTCGCTGGTTCGGCGGGCGAAGGGATATCAGAACAGATCAATCGCGGTCCTCACGGCGATGGCTCCAAACAGAACCAACGCCAGCAGCAAGGCCGCGGTGACGAGGCGGCCGTTGCGAAGATCTCCCACCAGGCGTTTCCGCGAGTTCAGCCACAGCAGGGCGGCCGCAAGCACGGGCATGAACAAGCCGCTGGTCAAGGTATAGACCGTAATGACCCAGATCGGTCGACCGAAAAACACCAACACAAGGGGTGGAACCGCCAGAAAGAGCAGGTAGCCGCGATAGGTCCAGCCAGAGGTATCCACCGGCTCGGTCCCGCGGCCGCGGAGGATGCCGAGAAAATCCGCGAACAGGTACGGCACTCCCTGCCATACGCCCAGGGTGCTGGTGAACACAGCCCCCCAAACGCCCACCAGGAAGATGAGTCGAACGGCCTGACCGGCAGCCGGCCCCAACCTCTGTCCCGTCGAGTCCCGGATCGCGTCGGCGCACACCACCAAGCCCTGGCTGCCGGCGGGCATGCCTCCCGCCCCGGCCAAGGCGGTTGCCGCGAGCAGCAGCATGGCGATGCCGAACACCCCGGTCAGCGCATAGCCCAAACCGAGATCCACGCGAATCCTCTCCATGGCCCCAACCCCTGCCCAGCCTTTCTCGCGGATCCAATATCCGTAGGACAACAAGGTCACGCTGCCGCCCACACCTCCCATAAGGCTCAAGGTCGCGGCGGCGGAGCCCGGTGGCAGAGTCGGCACCAGACCACGTAACATCGACATCAGATCCGGCGCCACCATCACAACGCTGAACAGCAGGGTCAGTACCATGATCCCGATCAGCAGCTTCATGACCCGCTCGAAAAGGCCGTATCCTCCCACCAGCACGAGGGTGGCCGCGAGCAGGGACTGCGAGACGGCCCAGGTCTTGATGCCCACCATCGGCGCCAGGGCGTGAGCCGCGACGCCGCACGCGCTCATCAAGCCTCCGGCGACGATAAAGGACCAAAGCACGAGGTAGGCCAAAAAACCGCCGGTAAACCATGACCCCAAATGCAGACACCATCCCTCCAATAGGGTCGTACCCGTGGCTGCCTGCCAGCGCGCCACGCCCTCGTTGAGGGTGAATTTCAGGGCTGCGCCGACGATGATCACCCACAGCAGAGTGGCGGAAAAACCGGCTCCTGCGAGCATGGCTGCCAGGAGGTCGCCGGCGCCCACGCCCGTTGCCGCCACCGCCAACCCCGGCCCAATCCACGTCAGGCGAAACCAGCGGAAACCGGGGGCATCACGACGATTCACGACCGGCCAACTCTCGAGTTCAGCCGGCGCCCAGTTCGTCGTCGAGCGAACGCCACTCGATGTCGCCCCTGCGCCGGATGCGGGTACCAGTCCCCAGCTCGCCGGATCGCCTGAAATCACCCAGGTCAGTCATGGAAAACGGCCCGTCCAGACGTTCACCCATCATGACGAACCAGATTCTCGGCTGCCCGACGTCGGCCACATCCCGAGTGGGACGTTCGGCCGGCGGGTCGGCCGGGGCCTCCGATCCTCGGCCTCGTGCCCAGATGGCCAGACTCCCGCCCACGAGCAGCGCCGACAACGTGACCCACACCCATGTGGGCACCCCCGATCCCGCCGAACGCACCCGATGATCTCCCCCGCCGAGTTCGTTGCCGAGGATGTGAAGCACCCGGTTCGCATCTCCTGCCTCCAACTGCTGACCGTCGGGGTCGAAGAGCACGAGATAGGGCAGAGCCGGAATCCTCATCTGACGCGCCACCGGGCTGTCCCAGTTGATGACGTCGACCTTGCGGAGGGCCAGGCGGTCCGGATGCTGGGCGGCGAGGCTCTCCAGCCGCGGCGTCAGGATCCGGCACGGAGCACACCAATCGGCGTAGAAATCGAAGACCACGAATTTTCCGGGCACCAGATGCCGTTCCATGTCCACCGCACGCCCCTGACTGATCAGCTGCACATCGGCTTCGGCTCGAGCCGTTACCGGGGCGACCAGCGCGGCGAGCATCAGAAACACCACAGACCGGAGAATGACCATCAGAATCCTCAGCCACGTACTCTAGCAAACGGGCGCCCACCCACCCGATCTAAGATCCAGAGATCCAAGATCCAAGATGCAAGATGCAAGATGCAAGATTCAAGATGGGAGACGTGTCACAGCGTAGCGAAACGCGAAGTCGGAGCCCCCGCCCACCTCTCCTTCTCACCTTCTCACCTTCTCACCTCGCTGGTGGTCGACGGCACGAGGAGCGAAGGACTTCGTCACGAGGGCCGTGTGGGGGTTTGCGGTTTCAAGACCTCAGGTCCCTGCCTCTTCCTCCATCGCGAGAAAGAACCCGCGATCCGAAATGAAGTGCACGCCGCCTTCCCGAGGATCCTGAAGAAACTCATCAGCGGGATCCACCGACGGTTCGGACCAGGTATCCACCTCGACTTGTACCAGCCACCCGGCGATCTCCGGCTCCTCGGTGACGAGGTCAGCGAGGGCTTCCTCGACGAAAGCGACAGCCTGGGAGAAGCTCTCAGCGGTCACGCTGAATGCCTGGTAGTAGCCGTTGGCCCGACCCGGCGAGTCACCCCCGTCGTCGTCCACAATGTCCATCGGTTCCTCGAGCGCCATTTCAATCACCACGCGGAAGTAGCCGAGGTCGTGGGTGGTCACCATGCCTCCTCGCCGGGTCCGTTGCTCCGCATTCTGCAGACAGTTCTCGGTTTATCCATAGGGAAAGACCAGCGGGTACTTGGGAATCATGAGCTCCTGGGCCTGTTCCTGCTCGATCTCAGTGGGTCGAACCAGAAGAACCGTTGCCGCCAGCTCGCGCGAAATCGCCGAGGCCGTGCTTCCCAGTCCGACATCAATCGGACCGCGCTTGCTGTGACTGCCCATGATGAGCAGATCGGCGTCCACATCACGCACGTATTCCTCGATGGCACGGCTCGGACGCCCCTGCCGGAGTTCGGTTTCGACCTCGAGTCCTTGCGAGCGAAGTGGGTCAGCGTAGCGCTCGAGTTTCTCCGCAGTGGTCTCGACGCCGGGAAGCAAGTCGACGGGCGCATCCACCGACAACAGGTGAATCGGCGCACCGTGTGCGACGGCGATCACACGACCCAGATCACGAATTCGAATCGCGATGGGCGTCATGTCCAGATAGCGCTGTAGTGCGGCGGCAACCACGATTCGTCCATATGCCACGACAAACCCCTCCAATGCCTCATGGTACCGTGATCTGGATCATCTGAGCGCCTCGACCTCGTGGCCAATACCGGCTAGACTTGGCTCCCGAGGGCCCAGATGGGCGGCATTGAATGAAAAGATTCGGGAAATACCTTCTTCTGGACAAGATCTCCACCGGCGGCATGGCCGATGTGTATCGTGCCAAGCTGGTGGGCATCCGGGGTTTTACAAAAACCATTGCGATCAAACGGATCCACCCCCATCTGCTCGAGCGCAAACGATTCCTGCGCATGTTCACCGACGAAGCCAAGATCGCGTCCAGGTTGATGCACCCCAACGTGGTCCAGATCTACGATCTCGGCGAGGAAGACGGGATGCCCTACATCGCCATGGAGTACGTGGCGGGCCGCGACCTCTTCCGCGTTGTCCAACGGCTGGTCTCCCAACAACAGCGTTGCCCGTGGCGCCTCGCCACTCGGGTCATCGCCGAGACCTGCGCCGGGTTGCACTACGCCCATGAATTCCGCTCGCTTGACGGCCAGCCGCAGGAGATTGTTCATCGAGACGTGAGCCCTCGCAACATCCTGATTTCCTACTCGGGCGAGGTCAAGCTCACGGACTTCGGCATCGCACGCGCCAAGAACCGCGAAGAACACACCGAGCTCGGCGTGATTAAGGGCAAGGTGCGGTACATCAGCCCGGAGGGAGCGGCCGGCGCCCGGGTGGACGGCCGCAGCGACACCTACTCCCTCGGCGTGGTCCTCGCCGAGATGCTGACCATGGCCCCTTTTCGAGAGGCTCCCAACGACATGGCCATGCTGCTCGACATCCGGCAGGGCGGATTCGACCGGAGCCGGATCGCAAACCTACCCGAGCCGATCCAGCGGGTTCTGGAACGGGTTCTGGCTGCGGACCCGGCCCACCGCTATCCGGACGCCAATGCCTTTCGTGAGGACCTTCTCCGGAGCGTCGACGACGCCAGCCGACCCATGTCCGACGTGGAACTCAGGATGTTCATGGAACATCTTTACGCCAACGAGATCGAAGCCGAACGAGAGAGCGAGCTGCAGGCGGAGCAGATGTCGCGAGACGAGGTCATGCACCAGGCGAGCTCGGCGACCTCACCGGATTCCACCGAACAACAGGTCACGCCGCCGGACCGAGGGAACCCTTTGGCCCTCAATCTTCCCGGGGTCCCCAAGGTCCCGGTGGGCCCCCAGGGGGCCCGGGACGTCGCACCCAGACCCGACATGGACGGCGATTTGCTCCACCTGCCGGTGGCCCGGCTCTTCAAGCGCCTGCGAGAAGCCCGGGAGACGGGCCAGCTCGATCTCATTCGCGATCCGGTGCGCAAGACGATTTTTTTCGAGGACGGCGAGCCGACCTTTGCGGTTTCGAATGTGGAACGAGAGTTCTTTGGTGAGTACCTCGTGGCGAGGGGCGCCCTCACCAGAGAGCAACACGGCGCCGTTCTCGATCGGGCGGCCAAACACGGGCTGCGCTTCATGGAGGCCACCCTGGCCATGAAGGCCCTGTCGCCAAACTCAATGTACCGGTACCTGGCCGATCAGATCCGCGACCGGATCCTGGAGGTCTTCTCGTGGACCGGAGGCACCTACGCCTACTATCGCGGCGTGCTCCCGCCGGAGCCCGGAATGCCCCTGAATCTGAGGACCTTCACCCTCATCCACGAGGGCGTCCAGGACAGGGTGCCGCTGGTGGTCATCCGGCGGGAGTTGGAGGCCCAGCTCCGTCACCGCCTGATCGCCACCGGCAACGACCTCCCATCCGATCTCCAACTTTCGGGTCGTCAGCAACGACTGCTGCGGGCAATCCAGCTCGAGCAGCCCACACCGGCCGACCTGATCAAACGGGAGAAGGACGAGGAGCAGATTCTGCGCCTCCTCTACATGCTCCACCAGATCGAGCGGGTCGATTTCGTCGATGATTCCGAGCAGGGGAACTAACCGGTCGTCCTTGACGACAAATTTTTAATTCTGAAATCTCAATTTTAAATTATGCCCCCACCCGCCCGGATCAAACGGGGGGAGGGTGGAAATCCAAAATTCAAAATTGAGAATTAAAAATTCACGGATAGCTGGTCGTCCAGGCGGAGAGATCCCCCGACTCGAAGCCGTCGTCCAAGAGATCGATTGGTCGGAGCTCGAGCTGCCACGCGCCGCGACCATAGGTTCCCGCCGTCAAAACGTGGGGATCGCCGTCCACCTCCAAGTCTGTCACAACCAAACCCAAGGGCAGGCCATCCACAATCGGCTCAAAGCTCAATCCTCGGTCCGTGCTGACAAACACACCCACGTCGGTCCCAACAAATACCCGGCGTCCGTCCGTCGGATCCACCACCACGGTGTTGGCAGGCACGTTTGGCAACCCGGCGCCAACCGCCTGCCACGCGGTGCCGCCGGTTGAGGACCGGTAGAGACGACTGGCGTCGAATTGGCCGCGGGTGACCAGCACGACGAGCGGATCTTGGGGATCCACGGCGATGTCGGTGACCGTGTCTCCGGGGTAGTTGCCCGTCACATCGACCCATTCGGGGGCGGCCGCCAGGACGTCGTCGGTTCTGTGGATCTTGCCGTTTCCGGTCCCTGCGTAGACCATGACCGTGTCCTGGTTGGCCACCGGCAGCAGCACGCTCAGGCTTCCGTTGGTTCCGGTGAGATCACCCGAGACCTTTGTCCATTGGCTGGGGTGGGCGGTGGATGACCGATAGACGTGGTCCGATCCGAGCAACAGATGGTTGTTGCCGCTCCCCGAAGCCAACGACGCAAGGGGCGTCACCCACGGCCACGGTTCGTACTGCGTGACACCGGTGAGCCACAACCACTGAAAGCTGTTGGGGATCCCCCCTGAAATGGACTGGAAGAGCGAAGGGTACCCCTCGTACGGGTACGAGGTTTGAAGAACGATCTGCGGATCTTCGGAGTCCACCACGTTGATGAACCCATCTCCGGTGACCACTGTGACGTCCCATTTGATATCGCCCATGGTGGCCGACGAGGAGTTGTCCTGCGAACCACCAAAGACAGTCGAAGCATCTGAAGGATGGACCGCGATGTCGTAATACTGGGTGAGGTTCAAGTTTGCGTTGAGGTTTTCGAAATTGACACCACCGTCGTCGGATCGCCAGATACCGCCGTCGCCCGCAACCCAAAACCGGTTTGGATCCAACCGTGAATAGACCAGCACGTGAATGTCCTGGTGGACCGTCTGACCGGGGCCCCAGAAGTCGATCAGCGGAGCAAGCGTGGTCCCGGCGTTGAGGGAAGCGTAGAAGCGGACCGCGCCCAGCAGAAGTCGCGTGGCATCGAGCGGGTGCACCGCAAGGCACAGGTTGTACCAGCATTGACCGTCGCAGGCGTCGGGGTTGGTGAGAACCCACGTGTCGCCACCGTCGGTGGAACGGTACAACTCCACCCCTGATTCGTGGTTCATCAAGGCGTAGATCGTCGCGCTGTCATTAGGCGCCATGGCGAGCCGGGTCCGACCCACTTGAGCGCCGAACGGCAGACCGCCCTCGAGTCTGGTCCACGTCGCGCCCGCATCGGTACTGCGGTAGACGCCGTTGACGTTATTCGACCACCGACCTACCGCACTGTAGAGCGTGTCGGGCCTGCTGGGGTCCATGATCACGTCGGTGACGGCGCCCGAAATCTCCCGCTGCCACGAGGTCCCCCCGTCGGTGGACCGATAGAGCCCACCGTAGAGAAAGGCACCGTCATCGCACCAGGTCTCACCCCCCACGACGATGTTCCCGGGACGATCGGGATGGACGACGATGCCGGTAATGAAAGACAGGTCCAGGGTTTGAGAATCCGATCC
Source organism: uncultured Holophagae bacterium (assembly GCA_963797055.1). Lineage (GTDB taxonomy): Bacteria > Acidobacteriota > Thermoanaerobaculia > Thermoanaerobaculales > Sulfomarinibacteraceae > FEB-10. The sequence continues at coordinate 196,415 of CAWCOD010000005.1, read as the reverse complement.
ATTGACCGGTTCGAACGACTCGCCCCCGTCGGTGGAGCGGAAAAGCCCCATCCCGAAGTACGACCAGCAGCTCTGCCCCTGCTCACCGGTGCCCACCCACAACGTGTCCGGAGAGGACGGATCGATCACCACGCTGCCGATGGTCAGCGTTCCTACGTCGTCAAAGATCGGCGACCATGAGCCGCCACCGTCGATGGTCTTCCAGAGCCCGCCGGAGGCCGAACCAAGATAGATGATGTCCTCATCTTCGGGATGGACCGCCAAGGCTGAAACCCGGCCCGAAACGTCCTCAATCCGCCAATCCAACATGGTCATCGAGTTCGGGCCCAGCGGTGTCCATGGTGGCGACCGTCGGCCGGAGTCCGCGTCTCGAACCGCCTTGACCGCAAGCACAGCCTCGCTGCGCAATCGATCCGCCCTCGACACCCGATCGAGTCCTCTTGTTTGGACGAACCACTCGATCCGTTGTCGGATCCGGTCCTCCTCGCCGCCACGCCGGTCGCCAAACGGCGGCGGCTGCGTCTGGGCCATGACAAAACCCGCCCACAAGACACCAACCACCAGCGCGAAAGTCGCCCTCGACACCATACTCATTCCCCTGGTCCTCTTTGACTCCCTCTGGAGTCGATCGTGCCGATCATCCTATCCCATTCCCCAACTGCGAGATCGCCAAAAGGTCTACCGCGTATCATGAACCCATGAGCCGAGCAGGGGCCAGCCACCGCGATGCCAGAATCGGGCGCATCCTCCTGTGGATCGTCGCGGCTGCGGCGCTTTGGACGGCCGCACGGGCCATGGACCGCAGCACCAGCCTGGAGATCTTCAGCTCGGGAAACACCCTTCGCGTCATCGTTGCGGACTCGGTGCTGACCGCACCCGTGGCCATCGAGTCGGTGGATCGCATCGAGATCTGGACCTGGGCGTCGGTTTTCCCAACCGGCGGCCGGTCGCTGGAGATCCGCCGGGGCGCGTCTCCTCCGGAGATCGTCGATCTACCGTCACCCTTTCGCCTGCCTCCCGGGTCGGCGGCGCCGGTTGCCGACTGGGAGATCGATAATCAATCGGCACATGGATCCGTGTTCGACCACCCCGTTGCCCTCTCCGGACCCTTTGAAATATCCACGGTGTTCACCGGCCGCATCCACCAACACCTCATCGTGAGACTTCTGGGGAAGCCCACGATTTCCGTCAGCTTCCGGCGCGGTCTGATCAACAACGACATCTTCATCTGGGATGAAGGATGGGTGCCGATCGCGGTCACCAGCCTCGATCCCCAACCGGCACGGGACCTTGCCGCGGCAATCGCACTCGCGCTCAAATCGGCGGCAGTGGCGGCCCTGCTCATCGCGCTCTTTCTCGGACTGTCCGGGGTCGGGAGGACACACCCGCCCCAGTCACCCGGATCCGCCACTGACCACTGGCCTCCGCGCCACAATCATCCCCGCCGGTCTGGCGGCCACCGCCACTTTCTGTTCGCTCTGGTTTGCCGAGGAAATCCTGGAGCGCCTCCCCCACCTGCCCGACTCCGTGGTCTATCTTCTCCAGGCGCGGTGGCTGCTCGACGGTAGACTCGTGCCACCGGTTTCCGCCATCCAACAACACCTCGACGTCCCCTTCACCTATGTGGTCGACGGCCATTGGATCGCCCACTATCCCTTCGGCTGGCCGGCGATGCTGGCCACGGGGCTCGCGGCGGGTGCGGCCTGGACGGTGGCTCCGTTGCTCGGCGGCCTCTACGTCATGCTGCTCTGGTGGCTCGGGAACACGCTCTACGACCAACGGGTGGGTTGTGCGGCGGCGTGCCTAGGTGTCCTGTCGCCCATGGCGCGGGTGATTTTCGGCTCCCACCTGTCCCATGCCGGCAGCGCAACCCTCGTTCTCGGCTTTCTTGTCCTGCTCCAGCGCTCGAGGCGGCGACAAGGCATCGGCCTCGCGCTGGCCGGCGGCATCCTCCTCGGTTTGGCCTTCGGAATTCGGCCACTGTCCGCCCTCGCGGCGGCCGTCCCGTGCGGCATCCAGCTGCTGATGGACTGCCGAAATTCCCACCGCGGGCAATCATCTCGGGCGAGGTTGGCCGCCGTGATCACCGGGGGCGTCGCCGGCACCGTGCCGCTGTTGATCGGGAACCTCATCATCACCGGTAGCCCACTCTCACTGCCCTACACATTTGCCCGGGGATCCATGTACTCCCTGGCCAATGTGCCCTTCGGAATCCAGAATCTGGACGCCATTTTTGCCTCCACCCTCCCGGCGCTCCATGGGTGGGGTTGGGGTCTTTCCGGCGGTTGGCTGATCCTCGCCCTGCCGTTGGCCCTGACGATGGTGCCCTTCCTGCTGCGTCGATACACCAAATCGGACATCCTGTTGGCCGGTTGGTTCCTCTGCCTGATGGCGGTCCATGTGGGCACCCAGGCCCACGGTCTCCACGGATTCGGCCCCCGCTATTACTTTGACGCCTTCGCCGCGCTCTTTTTGCTCACCGCCCGGGGCTTCCAGGAGCTCGCCCGCATCGCCCCGGGAGGAGACCGGAGCGAAAAATGTCCGGCCGAGCCTGGCGGAACCGCAATCACCTGGATCGCCGCCGCCCTCTTGTTCGCCGTACTTGCCGGCTCCACCGCCGTAACTCTGCCCGAACGCCTCCGCCTCTACACCGGATACAACGGCGTCGACGCATCCCTCGAGCGGGCCGTGGCCGATGCCGGTGTCGCACGGGGTCTGATCCTGTTCGGCGATGACGACTGGCAAGACTGGGCCATGGCGTCCCGCATGATGACCGGACCCCGCCGCCACGACCTGATCTTCGCCCGTGATCTCGGGGACAACTCGGCGCTGTGGACGGCGTATCCCGGCATGCCCGCCTACCTCTGGCGGGGTGGCCGTCTCGAAACTCTCGCCCGTCCGGATTGAGTGAGCGGGTTGGCGACCATGGTTGCCCGAAATACGGGAAGGGACGTACCCTGTCCGGCATGAATTCCGAAGAACCGTCACTCCCATTTCGGGCGGGCTTCGTTCGGCTGCACCGCGGCGGGGTGCTGACCCAGCGCGTGCGACAGCTCGACGCCATGCTCACTGATTGTGCGGTCTGTCCCCGCGGGTGTCGCGTCGACCGTCGTGCCGAGCTTGGCAGCTGCGCCACAGGCGTCGAGGCCGTGGTGGCGTCCTGTAACCTCCACTTCGGCGAGGAGCCGGTGATCTCGGGCCGCCGAGGTTCCGGGACGGTCTTTCTCGCCAACTGCAACCTGTGCTGCGTCTTCTGCCAAAACCACGACATCTCGCAGCGGCCGTCCGACTTCGTGGGACACGAGATCCGGTCCGAGACCCTCGCCGCCATCTTTCTCGAGCTGCAGGATCGCGGCGCCCACAACATCAACTGGGTCTCGCCCAGCCACCAGGTGCCGCAGCTCGTGCGCGCGTTGGAGATCGCCACCAGCCGGGGCCTGGCCCTGCCCATCGTCTACAACTCGAACGGCTACGACTCGGTGGACACGCTGCGGATGTTGGACGGGATCGTGGATATCTACATGCCCGATCTCAAGTACGCGGACCCCGCAACCGGCTGCCGCCTGTCGGGAGTCGAGGACTATCCCGCCAGGGCGCGGGCGGCTCTCGCCGAAATGCACCGCCAGGTCGGGGACGACTGGATCCTCGCCCCGGACGGCGCCCTCCTGCGCGGCCTCTTGATCCGGATGCTGGTGCTTCCCGATGGCCTCGCTGGAATCGAGGATAGCCTCCAATGGGTGGCAACCGAGTTGTCACCGGATGTGGCCGTGTCGCTTCTGGCTCAGTACCACCCCGCACATCTGGCGGCGACGACTCCCGACTTCCCGGAGCTTCGACGACGGATCACCGGCGAGGAATGGCGGCAGGCCGTCGCCTCCCTCGAGCGGCTACATGACCGGCGACCGGCACCACGTACAACGCTGAGCACGTCGTTACACGTTGAACGTTACACGTTAAACGTTGAACGTCAGGGGCTGGGTTTGTGGCAAAGGGTCAAGAGCCAAACGTGTAACGTTTAACGTTGAACGTTTAACGTACGCCGTGGCTGTGGGTCCATTTTTTGAATTCGAAATTCAAAATTCAAAATTCGAAATGATACCAATCAACGGAACGTTACAGTCCAGCCGGAGAGATCGCCGGACTCGAAGCCGTCTTCGAACGGCATCAGCCCGATCTCGGGCACATGCATGACCACGCAGTGGATGGCCCCGGCGGAGTGGATGATATCCGAGCAGTCCACCGGGATCACCTGGTGGTCGGGGAAGGCCGCCTCGAAGACAGCCATCGCCTGGGCATTCTGGACCGCATAACCCGAAAACTCGGAAATGAAGACCAACTCGTTGAACACCACCGCGTTGGTGTAGGTGTAGTGGGTGCCGCCCGAGTTCCAGCCCGGCGTTCTGTGAACTGTGTATCCCCTCGCCTGGAGATCGGCAACGGCGTCCTCGGTGATGGTATAGGGCTGGCCATCCGACGGCTCGTACTGGCCGATGATCACCTCGCGGTCCGAAATTGGCAGCATCCACATGTCGATGTGCTGGGTGGAATCGAACCAGGTGGGAAAGCCGGGCATGATGGTGAGCGACACATTCTCGTAGCTGGCGTAATAGTCGATGACGTCCTGTTCGGTCAGCCCGGGATTCTCATCGAGGATCAGATCCGACATAAATGCGTCCCGGTCGGCGAAGAGGTGGAAGTTCCCCCCGCCGTGCACCAGGGGGATGTCGTAGGCCGGTTCACCCCAAAGTGCCGCCAGGAAGTCGGGGAAGGCATTGTCAAGCGGTCGCGGCCGGTTGTAGACATGGTCCACGATGGCCCGATTGCCATCGTTTTCGATGAACCTCGGACCGTAATCCCTGATCCAGACCGAGTTGGAGGAGTAGGTGATGAAATCCACCTGATCCAGGTCGGCCCCCGCCCCCTGCAGCACCGATGTGGCGCTCGCCTGCTGGGACCCGCCGGAAACCAGGATGTGGACCACCGCATCGGGATCACCGGTTGTGATTCCAACGGTCATCTCGGTGAGCACCGAGTTGAAGGACCCCCACCGGATCAAGAGACCCGTCGTTTTCGGCATACTCGGCCGGAGTCGAAACCGTCCCGGTGGGCGGCGCGAGCTCGGGCCAGCTCTCGGGGAGCGGGATTGGGAGCGCCCGCTCCGCTTCGGCCAGATGACGGGGCAGTGGATTCGGATCATCGTCAACGATGCCTGCGAGGTAACTCCGCGGCACCTGCAGCGCCTCCTGGCCACCGGCAACCATGGCGACAAGGCACAGAACGACCACGATGAGATGAGACTTCATAACCCTCCCGGTCGACCGCAGGTTAGCATGAGGAAGCAGGCAGTAGGCAGTAGGCAGGGAGCAGGGAGCAGGGGGCAGGGAGCAACCATAGTTCGGTCTGGTGAAAGGCAGATGGGAATCGGAGCTCGGGGATCGGGAATCGGATGGATTGATGGTCTTGGAACGGCAAACCGGTCTCCGAGCCCCGAGTCCCGGTTCTCCTCGGCAGTGAGCACTACCGTCCGATAGGGAGGTGAGAAGGTGAGAAGGTGAGAAGGTGAGAAGGAGAGGTGGGCGCCCATCCGATCCCTCTGCGCCCTAGAACTTAGGGGAGTCGCGTCGTCACGCTGCGCCCGATGAGGTCCGAATTCAACCCAGCGTTTCTGGCGGTCAAGTCGGGAGAATGCAGCGACACCCAAACCCGTCAATCCGATCGTGCCGTCCTTCCGCCTTCTCACCTCCTCACCTTTCCCCCTTGTATCGGTGCCCCGAGCGGGGCAAGTCCAAACTCGGAACCCGGAACTCGAATCTCGGAACTGTTCTGGAACGGGGGTTGGATCTTGCATCTTGCATCTTGGAACCGGGGCGGGCGGGGGGTGTTCCTTGCTCCTTGTCCCCGGATGGGTGGGGGTTTTCGAATTTCGAATTTCGAATTCTCCAACCCCCTCGATTCCCGTACACCGTTTAAACTGGCTCACATGACTGAAAAACCCGCACGCAAGACCCTCTACCTCATCGACGGACCGAACATGGCGTTTCGGGCCTTTTACGCAATCGGCGGGATGTCGAACTCACAGGGCCTGCCCACAAACGCCCTCTTCGGCTTCACCAACATGCTCCTCAAGCTGATCCGCGACCACAAGCCCGACCACCTCGCCATCACCTGGGATCCCAAGGGCGGCTCGTTCCGAGAGCGGGAGTTTGCAGATTACAAGGGCACCCGACCGGACATGCCGGACGCCCTCAGAGCCCAGATGCCCCACTTCAAGAGGGTGGCCGAGGCCTTCGACATCCCCTATCTGTGCATCGACGACTTCGAGGCGGACGACGTCATGGGAACCCTTGCTAAACGCCACGAGGACGAACTCGATGTGGTGTTGATCAGCTCCGACAAAGACCTCATGCAGCTCGTAACCGACCACGTGTCGATGTACGACTCCATGAAGGATAGGACGATCTCGTTCGCCGAGGTCGAGGAGAAGTTTGGCTGTCCGCCGGAGTTGGTGCCGGACGCCCTCGGCATATGGGGCGACTCGTCGGACAATATCCCGGGGGTCAAGGGCATCGGCGAAAAGGGGGTCAAAAACCTGCTCGCCGTATACCGAGGGCTTGACGAGATCTACGACCACATCGAGGAGATCACCCCCCCCGGCGTCAAAAAGAAGCTTCAGGCCGACCGAGACAGCGCCTACCTGTCTCGCGACCTGGCCACCATCCGCACCGACGCCCCCGTGGACGTGTCCATCGAGGACCTCGCCCTCAACTTCCCGCCGCCCGAAGACCGTGCCCGCGAGCTCTTTGGCGAACTCGAGTTCCGGGGCCTGCTGCGATCGTTCGGCGGCGAGATGGCCGGTGTGGACCGCAGCGGCTACCGTCTCGTGACAGACGACGCAAGAAATCGAGGAGCTGCGCGAAAAGCTCTCCAAGGCCCAGCGCTTTGCTCTCGACACGGAGACAACGTCCCTCGACTCCATGACCGCCGATCTGGTCGGCCTGTCGTTCTGCTGCGACGACCACGAGGCGTGGTACGTCCCCGTCGCCCACGCCGTCCTCGAACCTCAAATGGAGTGGGAGCCGGTGAAAGAGGCGCTCGGTCCCATCCTCACCGATCCGACCCATCGGCAAGACCGGACAGAACCTCAAGTACGACTTCAAGATCCTGTTCCGGCACGGCGTGAAGATCGAGGGCATCGACGGCGACACCCTGCTCGCCGACTACCTACTGTCACCGGACCGGCGATCGCACAAACTCGACGACCTCGCTCTGGTCCACCTCGAACACCGAATGATCACCTTCGCCGACACCGTTGCCAAGGGCCAGACCTTCGCCGATGTGCCCCTCGAGCCGGCACGCGACTATGCCGCTGAGGATGCCCACGTCACCTGGCTCCTCGACCAGCGGCTGGGGCCGTTGCTCGTGGAAGAGGGACTCGATGAGCTCTATCGCACCCTCGAACTGCCCTTGATCCCGGTCCTCGCGCGGATGGAGTTGGCCGGAATCGCGGTGGATACCGACCTTCTCGCGGAGCTGTCGGAGGAGCTCGCCAAAGAGATCGCCACCGCCGAGTTGGCCTGCTGGGATCTCGCCGGCGAGGAGTTCAAGATCGGCTCGGTAAAGGAGCTGCGCGAATTGCTCTTCGAACGGCTCGGCGCTGCCGGTGGTCAAGAAAACCAAGACCGGGCCCTCCACCGACGAGTCGGTCCTCACCGAGCTGGCGTCTGCAGCACCCGCTGCCCCGCGCCATCCTCGATTACCGCTCCCTGGTCAAGCTCAAAAACACCTATGTCGACCCGCTGCCCACCCTGATCAACCCAGACGACGGCCGCATCCATACCCACTACTCCCAGACCACCGCCGCCACCGGTCGGCTTTCCTCCACCGATCCCAACCTGCAGAACATCCCGGTGCGCACCGAGCAGGGCCGGCGGATTCGCCAGGCCTTCATCGCTCCGCCAGGTCAGGCTTTTCCTGTCCGCCGACTATTCGCAGGTGGAGCTGCGGATCCTGGCCCATCTGTGCGGCGGCAGCGGTGGATTTGCCGATGCCTTCTCAGCCGGCGCCGACATCCACACCGAGACCGCAGCCAGCCTCTTCGATGCCGCGCCCGACGAGATCACGCGCCAGATGCGCACCATCGCCAAGGCGGTGAACTTCGGCATCGTCTACGGCCAGAGCGCCTTTGGTCTGGCGCAACAACTCCGCATCTCGAGGCCCGAGGCGGGCGAGTACATCGCGCGCTACAAGGAACGCTTCCCCGAGATCGAGGAGTACCGCCAGCGGACCCTCGAGAGGCGCGGGAGAAGGGCTACGTGGAGACCCTCCTCGGCAGACGCCGCCCGGTGCCCGATCTGGCCAGCGGCAATTTCGCCGCGCGGGCCGCCGCCGAGAGGGTCGCCATCAACACACCGGTCCAGGGCAGCGCCGCCGACCTCATCAAGAAAGCGATGATCGTCATCGATCAGCGGCTTCGCGACGAGTTTGCAGGTCAACTGATGCTGCTCCAGGTCCACGACGAGCTGGTCTTCGAGGTCGACGAGGACCGCGCCGACGACGTCACCGCCATGGTGCGTCACGAGATGGAAAGCGCGTTGACCCTCGACGTCCCCATCGTCGTGGACGTGGGGATGGGCAGGAACTGGGACGAGGCGCATTGATCAGAGAATTCTGAGTTCTTAATTCTCAATTTTAAATTTCCCCACCCACCCGACAGTCGAAAGTTGAAAGTTGAAAGTCCCCCACCCTCCCGAAAACGATGATGGAATCTTGCCCCGACCTTAGACTTTGGACCTTAGACCTTCGACTCTTGAAGCCAGTACGCTCTGGGAGCCGTGTCCTCGGTATCAGGCCACCTTCGCGAGCTTGTTGTAGAGCCACGCGAAGATCGCGCCTCCGATGAAACCGTCGACGAAGCCCCAGATGGCACCAATGAACGCGCCGATCACCGAAAAGCTGTAGCCGATGTAGAACTTGTCGAGGTATCGCACCACCGTCCCGCCAGACCCCGATACGATCAACCAGAGTGTTCCGACGAGAACCGCCAACCCCCACATGATGCCGCAGGCCAACGCGAATGCCTTGATGTCAAGACGCATCTCGTACCCCCTTCTTGGATTGAATCACTACAAAAAGGCTACCACGGTCGCGCCATCGCTCACCCGAACCTGGAATATTGAATTCTCAATTTTGAATTTTGAATTCTCAATTCCCCCGGCCCCCCGGGAAAAACCAGGGAGGGAGGGAACTCAAGCCTAAGAACTGAGGGCTCATCCGGATTTCCGTGAGATGGACAGTGGTTGAATTCGAAATGCGGAATGAGAAATGTGAAATTGCCCCCGCCCACCCAGAGCGCGTGAGGGCGCGATGGGCGGGCGTGCCGTCTCTGACGATTGTGGGTTGAGGTCGAACAGATTGCGTGCCGCGACGAGTCCCAAATATCGTCAGAGGGGGCTCCCTCGGAGAGCGCGGTTGGGAAAGGGGCGCGTCGAAGTCAAGGGAATCTTTCCATACCCCCGGACCGGTGCCAGGCACCGTCGAAATCGAATCGGAGCACGAAATCGCAACATCTGCGGCGGTGCCTGGCACCGCCATGCGCTTCCCCGGATGAACCGAACTGAAGATTCTGGTTTTGGTGAACCAGCTGATAGCTACCGGTCCTGATGGGCTGCGACGAGTCCCAACAACTCATCCACCATTCCGAAGGTCAGCCCCCAGATCACCCGGTCGTGGTAACGGTAACAGGGCAGTGGGATCGTCATGCTGCCCAGCTTCCAATCGACGGTCGATCGATTGTCGTAGTCGGCGAGATAGTCCAACGAAACCCACAGCACCTCGGCCACCTCGTAGTTCGGCTCGAATTCCGGGCTCCCGCGGACCTCGAAAACGTGAGGAACGATCACCAACGAAAGCGGACGGCCTCGGCTGACAGCCGCCACGTCCGACAGCCGCCCTATGCGGCGGCCCTCCGTCTCGAGGTCAAGCGAGATTTCCTCACGGGTCTCGCGCACCGCCGCCGCAACAACCGTCTCGTCCCCTGGGTCCATCCGGCCACCGGGGAAGGCCATGTGGCCCGACCATGGATCGTGGTCGTCCTCGGCGCGTCGGATAAACAGCAGTTCCGCACCGCCGACGCCGTCCCGCACCACCGCAGCCACACCGGCCCACTTCATGTCTTCGCTGTAGGGCAGCAGCTGCGGTCGGTATCCATCGAGCGCCTGGTGGATGTGGTCTACCGTGATCACCCGAATATTCTACCCACCCCCCGGCACACCCACTACGAATTGCAAATTGCAAATTGCAAATTGCAGATTATGGGTCAACCATCGAATTCCCGGGCGGGCGGATGGAATTCGAAATCCGCAATCACAGAATATCCGGCAGCCGATCCACAAGCGCCGTCGATACGATAGAATCCTCACGACGCGCCGGTGGCTCAATGGATAGAGCACCGGACTTCGGATCCGGTGGTTGCGTGTTCGAATCACGCCCGGCGCGCCATTTGTTTTCTTGGCTCAAGCCAAGAAAACAAATGCCACGGCGTAGCTGCGGAGCAGCGAAGCCGGGCCGCTCCGATACGCATCGCGCGGCCGAGAACTCCGCCCGGGAAAGGCAGAGACTCTCCCGTCTTCCAGCGCAACGGGGGCCCTGTGAGCATCACCAACCATCCCCCCGGAGGCGACCAGGCGACGGGTCGGAGATGCAGGGTTACGGCACAGCGTTCGACCACCCAAGGGTGTTTCCCGATTCAAAGCCACTGGCGAAGATCGGACACGGGCCCTCAGTCGCGATGACAACCACGACGTCCTGCAGGCTCGTGACCTGAGCGCCGTCCGTCACATCGAGCGCCACCGAGGAGCACCCACTGGCATCCAGCTTCAGGTCCTGCAGGGTGACCTCGGTGGTGACCCCTGTGACCGTCACCTGGCCCAGAATCTCAGTCGTGGCGCTCGAACCACCTCGCAGCAGGAGGCTGCGAGAGACAGCCACCGATTCAGCAATGACCTGGGCCACCAACACAATCTCGGTGCACGCGGAATCATCCACGGCGGCCTGGATGGTCGGGTGCGGCGCGGACGGCACCGTGCACACGTCCGCGAGGGCACTCGAAGCGCAGAAGACACAAAGAACCACGCAGATGAATCCAGCGGGAAACCTCATCGGAGCATCACCAATACCCTGATGGCGCCGGTCCCTTCCGCCAGCGGTTCGAGGGCCTTGCCCAGCATGGTTCCCGGAAGCGGCGCATCGGTTCGCATGGCATGACCTGGGTGTCGGCGAGGTCACGAGAAGATCACCGGGCCAGACCGCGCCGTAGTCGGCGTCCACCTTGCAGCTCACCACACCGGCCAGGGCGACCGCCGCACGTTGCGATGTTGAGGACGGTTTTGCTCTCGCCGGAGACACCGGAGGACGGCGGATCCGTCCCCAACACGACACCTGCGTTGCTCGCCACGACACCGATGACCCCGGTATCGCTTCCCTCGAAGGCCCGGCGCATCATGCCCGGATTGTCCCTGTCGATGACGAGCACGTCCCCCGGCTCGACGGTCTCGGACACCTCCAACAGGCTGGCAAGATCCTGGGACGAGGGTCGGAATGAGTTGGCGTAGACGTTGCCCTCGTCATCAACCGGGATCGCAGCGCTGAGACCGGAATGAACAACGGCCTGTGGTCCGTCGTCGATCACTCGGACCTGGTTGTCGCGTTGGCGACCCTGCGCCCGACCCTCGTGGCTTTCAGATCTCCCGGTGGCATCTTCCCCGGGCATCTCTTCGAACTCAGGTGGCCGTGACATCTCATGGATCGCGGGATCGAACTCGACGACGGCGTTGCGGAGGGCCTGGGCACGACTCAGATCAAGCTCATCCTTCGAGCCCGGCTACGCGGCGCATGACCTTGAAGCGTTCCAGCGAGTTGTAACTCATAGATCGGGGCGTCGCTGGTAGAGCTGACGGTGGTCGGCCATGGAGGGGATGTACGACTCCTGCTCCTTCTCCTGCACGATGCTCATCTCCTCGAAGCCGATCCGCAGGCCGTAGACGAGGAAGTCGAAAAGCGCAGTCGGATTGCCGCCGTCGCTGCGCACGGTGATCTCGTTGGTCGCCTGCTCGACGACGTACAGCACGCAGGAGTCGCCAACTGGCGTGAGATGGGCCGTCAAGCCGATGATCGGGATTGGTCACCCACTTGAAGGTCTCGCCCAGCGGCACCGTCGCCTCGCCATCGACGAGCCTCGCCGTCCCCCGGGTGTAGGTCGCCACCTCGTCGCCCTCGGGCGCGGCGTAGACGATCACCGAATCTCGATCATAGGGGTGGTTCTGGACAAAGGCCTTGGTGCCGTTGCCTTCAATGCTGTAGGTGCTGATGGCGACGTTGGAGTAGGTCCCTTCGTCCAGGTCTTCGAAGTGGCCGCCTGCGCCGTCGCCGAAGGCCTCGATACCGCGGTCACCGTATCCGACATTGGCGTAGCCGGTTCCGTCGCTGTCATTGAAGTAGCCGCCCGCCTCGTCGCCAAACGCTCTGATGCCCTGTCGCCCCTGGCCACGAACGCGACCCGGTATCCGTTGATGGCCCCCGAAGACTGCCGCCTGCACAGATCGCCACCTGCTCTGATGCCATAGCCTACTGTGCCACGTACGCGCACGAGGTTCCGTCGGCTGTCCTCGAAGATAGCCGCCCGCATGATCTGCCACGACGCTTCGATGCCATAGTCGGCGTGGCCCACCGACGCCGACCCGGTACCAGTCTGGTGTCCCTGAAGTTGCCACCCGCCTCAGTCGCCCACGCCTCGATGCCCAGTCGCCATGGCCCCCACGTGGCGAACCCGGTTCCGTCGCTGTCCTCGAAGTAGCCGCCCGCTTCAGTGCCATGCGCTTCGATACCCTAGTCGCCGTGGCCCACGTACGCGACACCGGTTCCGGTGAGATCTCTGAAGTAGCCGCCCGCGGTTTCGCCCGCGTGCTTCGATGCCCCACACGTCGCCGGCCACATTCGCCCACCCGGTTCCGTGCGTGTTTTCGAAACGGCCCCCTGCCTCCAGGCCGAATCCGTGGACGCCATACCCTCCCCCCGTCGCCAGCCACGCCGCTTCGTCCGAGAGCGTGTTCTGGAAGATCCCACCGGCGCCGCTGCCCGAAGCATCGATGCCCACGTCGCCGTAGCCCACGTAGGCGTGCCCAGTTCCGTCGCTGTCGTTGAAGTAGCCGCCCCCCTCAGTGCCATGCGCCTCGATGCCCCAGTCGGCGTGGCCCACTTACGCGTGCCCGGATCCGGTGCTGTCCCCGAAGTAGCCGCCCGCATCAGGGCCGTGCCCTTCGATACCGAAATCGCCGTGGCCCACGGCCGCAAACGCGGGTCCGTCGCTGTCGACGAAGTAGCCGCCGCCATTGCCATGGGCTTCGATGCCCCAGTAGTTACCGCCCACCCAAGCGAGTCCGGTTCCGCCGCTGTTCACGAAGTAGCCGCCCGCCGTGTTGCCATGCGCTTCGATGCCCAGGTTGTTCTTGCCCACCCACGCGAGCCCGGATCCGTCGCTGTCCTCGAAGTAGCCGCCGGCGGAAATGCCATACCCGCCGATGCCCCAGCCGAGGTAGCCGACGTAGGCGTACCCGGTGTTGTCGGTGTCCTGGAAAAAGCCTCCTGCCTGCATACCGAAGCCATGCACGCCGATTCCTTCCGACCCCAGCCACGCCTCGGCCTCCGAGTCGGTGTCTCGGAAGATCCCTCCGCCGCCGTCGCCCTCGGATACGATGCCCCAACTGCCGGCCGGTGGGGGCGGGATATCAAGGGTGAAGGCCGAAGGTGGCGCACCGGCGCCGCCGCTGCCGGTTCGGCCTCCTGAATCGCCTGATCCCGGGTCGACGGAGGATCCTCGGCCATGATCATGGCTCCGGGGACAATCATCACCGGAACAAAAACCCAACTCAGCCTTGATCCCATACGCGTTGCCCATGACCGACCCTCCTTCACATCTAGAAAAACACTCGTCTCATTTTCGCTGCTGTGGTTGATTTCGTCACCACTGTAGACCTCGGACAGCGGATTTGTCACGACGGGAATGTGCAGGATCTTTGCGGTTGGACGCAGGCAGCGGCCACATTACCGCCTATGAACCGCGGTTTTTCAGCGGCCGACCGGTCACCCAAGGTTGCCGATTTGGGGTGAAAAATTCGAAATTCGAAATTCGTGATTCAGAAGACCCACTCAAGGCTCCGCCACTGGCCCGTCGCGCGATTTTCTCTTGTTTGTCGCTTGCTTGGATAGAAGGGCCATGGGCCCCGCCGGCTCGTGGATACGTGGGCGGCTCCGTTACGGCTCCATTTAACGGAGGCTCATCAGTGACCACAGCTTCGAGGCTCTCTCGAGTCGCATTGTTGTCGGTGTGCGCCGTCGTCGCGACGGCCGGCTCCCACGGCGGAAGCGAATCGGGTGAAGAAAACGCGCGGACTCTGCGCGGCAGACGACTGTTCGTCCATCAACCTCGTCAACAACGGGCATTCCGTGTTCGGGAAGAACCTCGACAACAACTACTCCACGGGCGGTCTGATCCTGATCAACAAACGCGGTGTTGAGACGGACGGCAGGGGTGTGAGCACCACGGGGCAGAGAGCCCACTGGGTCTCGAGATACGCCAGCGTCAACTTCAGTTTTGTTCACCTCGGCCATGTCTGGACCGGGATGAATGAAAAGGGCCTGGTCATCAGCATGATGGGGATCCCCGAGGCCGAGGGACCTCCGCCCGACCATCGACCGCCGCTCGAAGACGGTCAGTGGGTGCAGTACATGCTCGACACCTGCGCCACCGTGGATGAGGTGCTGGCCGCGGCAGAGGGCTTCAGAATCGTAACCATCGACCACTATCACGTCGCCGACCGAAACGGTGACAGCGCGGTGTTCGAGTACATCGACGGGGAAGAGATCGTGTATCTGGGTGACGACCTGCCGGTCAGCGTCTTGACCAACTCGACCTACGCCGATTCGATCCGCGACTGGGAGGTTTTCAGTCTGGGTTGGTTCCCGCCGCCCAACTGCAGCATCGAGCGGTTTCGGATTGCTGCGGAACGTGTCCTGGACTTCAGGTCCACCGATGACGATTCGGCTGTTGGGCACGCGTTCGACACCCTCTTCCAGATCCGAGGCGAAGCGACGTGCGGCTATCCGAATACCACCCAGTGGAGCTTGGTGTTCGATACCAAAAACCTGCGTGCGTACTTCCGCACATACGATCACCCGGGAATCAAATACTTCGACATTTACGATTTCGATCCCACGTGCAACACACCCATACAGATGTTGGATATCCAGACCACGGGATCAGGCGATGTGTCCCACCTCTTCGAGGACGTGACCTTTGACGCCGCGTACGCCCACTATTGGCACTTCATCGAATCGTTTTTGGGTCAGACGCCTTCTCAGAGTGAGGTCGAGGACACGATTTCCTATTTTCTCGACGTCCCGTGCGTGGGCACCGGCATCGCCCCGCGCGCGCCGTCCGGTCGTCGATCGCCGTAGAAAGGACAGTACTTTGCTCACCTTCCCCCGGCCCCTGAGCGCAACATTGATCGTTGCTGGAGCGATTTCCAGCATTCTCCACGTGCCGGCCACGGATGCCGGTCCCGTGCCAGCCGCTCCTCTTCCGACCGGGTCGGGCTCGGTCAGCGGACACATCCTGCCGCCTCCGGGTGATCACCCCGCCCTCGACCTCATGCTGGTGAACACCGTGACCGACGTGGTCATGGTGGTTCCACTCGAGCCCGGGCAGACCACCTACTCGGCCACCCTGCCCGAAGGCACCTACCACGCCTACGCCTGGTCACCCTCCTTCGATCGTATGGGGGGATTCACCGAGTGTGCTGTGGATCCTGGCTGTGGCGGCCACGCTCTTTTGGACGTCATTGTGGAGGATGGCGAGAGTGTGGAGGACGTCGACATCACGGACTGGCATCTCCCCGAGACGCCTCTCTACGTTCTCAGCGGGCGGTTGATCGACGGCACCGGGGCTGAGCCGGTGGAGGATGCTGTCGTGGTCGTCTGGGATCGCCACATCATGATGGCCGGGCCAGCCGATGATCACGATTTTCCATCGACAGCCCGCCACTTCGATCTGCCCGGAACCACCATCCTACCGGGCTTCATCAATACCCACGTCCATAACAGCTATCGGCGCGACAACCTGCAGGCGTGGGCCACGGCCGGGGTGACCACCGTGCGTGACCTCGGGGCCCGGGTCAACGTTCAATGGGACGTCCTCCGGGATTTCCTCAGCGATGATCCGCTCAACGCACGGATTCTCGCTGCGGGTCCGCTGGTCACCTGTCCGGGCGGATATCCCATCGCCGGCGCAAACTTCTCCGCGTTGACGGTGGACTCGGTGGAAGAGGTCGAGTTCGAAATCAACGACCTCATCGATCGCGGTGCGGACGTCATCAAGATCGTCATCGAGTCGGGCGTCGAGGAGGTCCTGTCGGTGGAGCTTGCCACCGCCATTGTCGACACCGCGCACGCTCGTGATATCCCGGTGACGGTTCACATCAACCTGGAACGGGACCTCGAAAGCGCGCTCGACGCCGGTGTCGACGACATCGCCCACATGGCTCTGGACTACGTGCCCGACGACGTCATCCAACGCATGGTGGATTCAGACGTGGGCTGGGTTCCCACCCTGGCCGTCTTTGGCGGCAACGGCACCCAGATGTTCGACAACCTGCGGCGTTTCGTGGCCGCCGGCGGCAGGGTGGCACTGGGCAACGACGCGGGCTTCCTGCCTGGCGTAACCGTCGGCATGCCCATGCCGGAGATCGAGTGGATGGAGTTTGCCGGGATGACACCCATGCAGATCATCGTCGCCGCCACATCCGACGCCGCAATCGTCTGTCGCCGTCAAAATCTACTTGGTACCCTCGCCGCCGGCATGCTGGCGGACATCCTCGTCGTGGAGGGCGATCCTCTCGCCGATCTGCACGCTCTCCAACAGCCCCGTCTCGTCATCCACGAAGGGACCATCATCCGCCACGAGCCGCCCGCACCCCGCAGGGCACGGGGTCGTCTTCGACCCTAGCCCGCCAGATTCCGACGGAGCCTCACCTCGGCGTGAACGCCTCAGGGCAGCGGGTTGCCGGGTCGTCCGGTGCCTACCTTGGCCAGCGATGGGCCGTCGTAATTGACCGGTACGCCGTATGCTGCCTCCACCTCCGGCGTGAGAAGATCGAAGTTTGCTATGAACACGTTCTTTCGGTCGCCCTTTCCGGTGCCAAAGGCCAGGCTCGTGGGATTGTCGAGAATCGTCTCGGCGGTGGTCAAGGGCACGGCCAAGGTTCCGTCTGCCGCAACGAACACGATCTGCGAGAGCACGGGATCAGCCACATAGACATTTCCGAAAACGTCCAACGCGATCCCGTCCGGGAAAAACTCGAAGAACCCGGAGGCCGGGTCGAAGGCGTCGTACAGAACCTCGGGCTCTCCTGCGCTACCGTTCGGACGGATTGGCACACGAACGATGAGGTACTTCTCGGAGTTGGCGACGATCAGGCTCCTCTTCCAGTACTGAATGCCGTTGGCCCCAATTCGAACGAATCCATAGCTCGAACCGGTGCCCTCGAGGAGCGGGTGCTGTAGCCAGAGCTCGATGTTGCCGCGCCGGTCGATGCGGTAGATGGCGCCTTCGTCCGCCTCGGTCACATACAGGTTTTCCCTCTTGTCAAACGCCAGACCGTCGGTGAAGGCCAAGCCGTCCGCGAAACCCAGATCCTCTGTTCCGGCAATCCGTTCGCAACCCTCCCCTCTCCGGCCGATCCGATAGATCCCTTGGGTAGCGGGATCCAACGAGGCCACTGCCGCGTAGACGTTTCCCTGCGCATCGACCGCGAGACCGACAACGCCGAAATTGAAGAAGCTGTTGTCGAGATCGATGTGGCACACAACGGATGCGTCACCGCGGGGTGGGAACCTCCACACCTCTCCCAGATGCGACATGGACACGAAGACATTACCCTTCTTGTCGACGGCCACCCCCTCGGGAAACTCACCGGCTGCGCCATCAAAATCAACCACGAGCTCGATCTCGCCTTCCGGCAGGGCTCCGGCATCGACGACGGACACACTGGCGATGAGCATCAGCAGAACACCCAAGAAAGCTGTTCGGTTCATGATTGCGACTCCTCCCTCGAGACCCAGAAATCAATCGTGACGAAGGTCCGGGCGTAGACCATTGCCCCTGCGGCTCTGCCCCCACACCTCGCCGGGCGCAAATCAAACTCGCAATTTATGGATCAATACTCCAATCTGGGTCCAAACGGCATGAATGTCAACCTCAGTTGATTGATTTTGAGCATTCCCTGATCGGGATCGTTTCCCCCGGAAATCCGATACGAGGTCCTAGGATCTTGGGAGGTTGAGGCGCTGCAGTCGAACGGACGGCCGATCCGTCCCGGGCTGTCGCGTCTCACCAGTTCTTTCGCGTCGCGTCGCACTCCCGGGTCTTCCTCGGATCCTCGGACCTGGTGCCGAATTTTGCAGGCTGCTGCTACGGCACCAACGCCGACCACAACGAGGTATCGCCCGACTCGAAGTCGTCGAAGAAGATCGTCACCGCCATTCCGGGATTGGCATAGAGAAACGCGATGTCGCCACCCGCGGTGTCGCCCACCGCCACGCCACCGCCGTCCAGGGCGAAGCCGTAGATCTGCAGATCGTCGAAGATTGCGTCAGTGTAGAAAATTGGGGCGACGGGTTGGTTGACAGCTACACGAAGCTCGCTGCCCACGTTGTTGATCGCGCCTCCGGCCGGCAGCGTGTCGTTCACGTCCACCAGAACACCATCAACATAGAGCGAGGTGGTTTGACCTTTTCTCACTCCCACCACGTGATGCCACTCGTTGAGAGAGATCTCCTGCGGATCGACCACCTTGTATCGCGTCGTACCGATTTCGATCGTGAACGCCGGAGTATCTCCGGTGGCGTACCCGCTGCCCACGAGGAGGCACCACTCGTTGATGCCGGGAGTGGCCGCCGTGCTCCACTTGCTGACGCCGTAGTTGTTGAAGTAGTTGGCAGTCGGGCTGCGCTTGAAAACCCAGAGGGCGACGGAGAAATCGCCCGTGCCAAAGTCGAGGTCTGCGTGATCGGGAACGCTCACGTAGTCATTTATTCCATCAAAGTCGAGGGCGAGGCCGGCCCGACCACTCACCCAGTCCGTGGAGGGATCCATGTTGACGAGCGTGCCGTCGTGCCCGTTGCCGGATGCGTCGATCGCCATCGCGGACCCCGTGCCGTCATCCATTGGCAGATGGAGCACGAGGTCAGCAGCGCCGGCGGTACCGGACCCGATGAACACACCGACCATCACCACCCAGATGACGCCTGACAGAAACCGGGCAGGGCAAACCAAAGCCGTTGGGGCGACCATACCTACCTCCCCTTTTCTTAAGTTGGGTTTGTATCCTTTAATGTGTGTCTCGAACCCGCGCTTGTCAATCGGCCCCGTCGGGCGGCCGGTCTTCGGGTCATCCGTTCAGCCGATGCGTCCCTTGAGAAAACGGAATCGAGGTGGCGTGTTCACCAAATGCCAGCCTCGAAGTCACCACCCCACAGAGGGCATGACTCGCCCGGGCAGGCATCCTCAAAGGGGCATTCTTGGTACGGGCAGTCGGCCTTCTTGTGGTGGGTGTCAGGCCTTTGCGGTGTGGCATCCGCACCTCGAATTTGGCGACTTTGATCGTACGTGGCCTGGACTTGCGCCATGCTGCCCAGGTATTGCTCCAGGGCGCGCTGGACGATCTCCGACAGCCCCGTCTCGTCATCCACGAAGGGACCATCATCCGCCACGAGCCGCCCGGAGCCCGCAGGGCCACGGGTAGGCTGCACGCCCCTTGATGATCCGACGTCGGAGAATCTCCGCCGTCACGTCGACGGGTTGCAGGCCCATGTCTGACGCCGGCTACAAGGGACACACATCTGCCGGACAGTCTTCCGCATACGGGCAGTGATCGTACCGGCAATGAGCCTTCCGTAGAGTCTCCTTTGCCTTGCTCCAGTCGACCCCCGATTCGCGGTCAATCTGGCGTTGCTCGAATTCGGCTTTGACCGCATCAATGTGACCCAAATAGTGTTCCAAAGCCCGTTGAATGAGCTCCGACCGCGTCACCTCGAATCGACGAGCCGCGTCACCGACCCAGCCGACAACTTCCTCTGGGAGTTCAGTGCGCAATTCCATTACACCTCCTCCAGGACCAACAATTCGCTGTCACTCTGACCTCATTGATGAGAACGGATATCGGTTACCCGCTATTTCACCCCATCAACCAACTGGTGCTGTGATGACGGCTGAAGTGAGGGCAGACAGACGGTATGGGCCCTGGGTGCCCTGCTCACCCAGGAAATCGAGAATGCCGCCGATCAAATTCCGGAATCTCGGGTGGTAAGGGACCGACTCGAGATCGGGGAGCGCCCTCGAGCGACTCCCCGACCACGGGGCTAGCCGCGACCTGGAGTCGGGCCCGCGCTTCGACGCATCCGGGCACTCTGCTCAGACCGTGTCCTGCGACCGTTTTACACCGCCCGGTGGCTCGGTTCCGGTCAAAAGGGTCGCGCCGTGCCCATCGGCGAAGGTTTCGATTCGGTTGGCCAGGTCCACCGCGGGCCAAGGCTTGCGCGCGGGCTCGGCATCGATCGCCGGACAATCACGTGCTCGCGCAAGGCATTCTGCGACCCGTTCCGGAGTGCCCAAGTCGGTCCAGCCGCACGGCGGGACGGGGAGAACATGCACCGTCTGATCGGACTCCTGCAACACCTGGCTGGAGAAATCGACCGTTGGCAATTTGTCGTACAGACGGGGCAAGACCTCATGCCGCCTTTTCCAGCTTTCAACGGCGAGGGCCACGGAGAAGCGCTCCACCAGCCACGGCAGGGTGCGTTTGAACTGATCCAGCAACGTGTCGGCCGACGTCACGAAGGTGAAGCTGCTCCACAGAGCACCGCTCTCCATGAGCGCCTGAGCCGATGTTGAGTCCGGCTTCTCCACAAAGGCCCTGACCACCCGCAGCTCGCCGTCGGGTTTCTCCGACGGTGTGATCCAGCCATAGTCCGAGGTCGGCGCCTCGGGCTCCATTCCGAGCAGGACCAACAGTTCAGGGCGGGCCTTTGCGTGCGCCGTAGCCTCCATGAGGGCCCACGAATAGGTCTCTTCGTCTTCGATATAGTGGTCGGAGGGAATCACGATGATCCGGGCGTCGGGATCACGGTATCCGATGTGAATCAGCGGCAGCAGCACACCGCAGGCGGTACCCCGGCCACACGGCTGGACGATCACGTTTTCAGGGGCGAGATCCTCCACCTCTCGTTGCCACCACCGTCGATGGGCCGCCGCGACAACAACCACGATGCGACGACGATCCACGTGTCCCGACAGACGTTCGACCGTGGTTCGAAAGAGAGAATCGCCGCCTCGGAACGAACAGAACTGCTTTGGAATCACGGTGCCACGATCGTCCATCGAAAGAGCGTGGAGCCGACGGCCGTCGCCTCCTGCGAGCACGATTCCCCAAGTGTTTTTCGACGGTTGCATGGTGCCCACCTTTCTGTCGCCGGCGCCCAATCAGACCGGCGCGGAAACCGCTGCACCAACGCCGGGAAACGGGAAGGCAAGAAGGGCCGGCGCAGCGAGTTGTTGGATCAGACGCTTCTGTCAGAAAATGTAATGCGACAAATTCTCAATGTCTCGTGACCACGGTCACAACCCCGTGGATTGCCGGCACCGCCACCGGCGCTCCGCCTGCGAAATGCGGGTCACTATGGGCTGATGTGGGGTGTCGCAATGGGAAAATCCAAAGCTCGTGCGGGGCGCCGGGATATGCCGCTATGCCCTCAGACATCATGGGTGGAGCAACAACCTGGGCCGAGTCGAAGGCGTCCGTGAAATCCTGCGTATCGCCACCGATGTATTGAACACCAGCGGAGCGGACGGCAGGGCGCGCTATTCGGAGCGACAGATGCCTGAGCGGTCGGTGAACCGCCGTCCGGTGTGCGGTTGGATAACTCCCGAACACACACTCCGGATACCTGTTGACCTAGGGTTCCGTGGCGGTCCACCCCGCCATGTCGCCCGATTCGAAACCGTCGGTGAAGAGTTCCGACACGTCGAAGTGTCCGATCCAGATGTTGAATCCCTCCACCGGATCGCTCACAGCGGCTGAAACATAGAGGTCATTGTCGAGCCCGTTGGTCAGGCACACCCCCGTGTCGTATCCTCCGGCGGGACCGTCGAGGGTGACCCACGCTTCCAGCTCCATGTCCGAGTCAAATCTCGCGATCCAGATATTGGCGCCGCCCTCCGGCTCGCTGAACACGCCGGTGTGAAACAACCGTCCACCCGAGTCCATCGTCATCAGGTAGGCCACGTCCTCCCCGTCCACAGGGCCATTGATCGTGTAGGAGTCCAAGGGATTCAAGTCCGTATCGTAGGCAGCCATCCAAATGTTGTAGCTCTCGTTGGGTTCGATCATGGTTCCGGTTACAAAGATGGTGCCCGCTGGGTCAAAAACGATTCCGTAGCCCTTGTCTTCATCGGTTGTGGGACCTGCCACAACAACGTTATCCACAAATGTCAGATCTTCCGTAAATTTTCCAACCCAAATATCGTAGTTTGTCCCAACCTGTGACATGGATCCACTCACAAAAAGATGCCTTGTATCGTCGAACACCATAAATCTCGCCTTGTCCGTATCGTCGTTTTGGCCGCTCATTGTCATACTGTCAACCAGATTAAGATTCGTATCAATTATGGCGAGAAATATGTTCGCTCCCTGCCCAGTCTCCCTCAATGTTCCGGCAATGTAAAGATTCTCAGTAACTTCATCATAGAGAATTCCATATCCATCATCCGAGTTGTTTTCTGATCCGTTGAGGTGTCCATTGATTTTGGAAAACCAAATCCAGATTGAATTTGCCAAGCCAGATGTCGTGGTATTCTCCAACCTCCGTCATATAGCCAACGACATAGAGAAAACCATCATCATCAAAGGCCATCGTATAACCTTCATCGTCTCCGTTCGCCGGACCATTGATGACAATACTGTCGATATATCCAAGGTCTAGATCATATTTTGCGAGCCATATATCTCTACCATTACCAGCGCGGGTTACATAGCCTGTAATATAGAGATTGTCATCCGGTCCGATGGAAACACCTCGACCTTCATCCAATCCACTTTCTCCACTATCGATCGTCACAGATTGGAGAATAACAAACGATTCTATCGGATCAGAACGATGGTTTCCTTTTAATGAAATAAACTCGGACAAACTTTCAGAATATGTCGACTGTTTCTGCGGAAATTTTTCCGCATCAGCGAAGACAAATGGACACGAAATAGCCAGCACAATGATGTAACAGGACAGTCGCATTGTTCAGCTCCAATCTGACTCGACGAGAGTCCATGGTCTCCCCTACCTGCAGAGAGCCTTGCGTCGTTGGTGGTTGAAGTCTACACTCCCCGACCGATCGAGGCTCAAACTCCCCATCAGGGGTTGCGGACCGGGAATAGACCATCGAGGTGACCGTTTGTTGCACGTGATGACGGCGACTCTGGGCCCTGCCCGTCGTCCCGGATTCTCTCGCAGGAGGGACACATGCCCGATACCCAGGATCTTCAGAATAGGCTGAACGCCCTTGAGCGGGAATTGGCCAACTTCCAGGCCATCATGGACCACGTGCGCTCGATCCCGAGCCAGTTCACCATGGACAA
The DNA here is from genome assembly GCA_963797055.1 of uncultured Holophagae bacterium. Lineage (GTDB taxonomy): Bacteria > Acidobacteriota > Thermoanaerobaculia > Thermoanaerobaculales > Sulfomarinibacteraceae > FEB-10. The sequence continues at coordinate 172,677 of CAWCOD010000005.1, read as the reverse complement.
GGTGGACATCTTTGGCGAGTCATTCCCGCTCAACGGAGTTGACGGTGGTGATCACGTCGTCTTTGTGGACTTTGTCGATCGGTACGATCTCGACCACCTCGCCGAGTGCGCCGCTCGAGGCGGTGATACGGCTCGCGCTGAGCGTTTGAAAAATCTCCGAAATCGGATTGGCGTTTTGCTTGCCGACGCCAGCGGTCACAGCACCACGGACGCATTGCTGACCGCGATGCTCCACCAGGCCTTTTTGACAGGGGTTCTGTACGAACTGGAAAATTAATGGCCACGTCACCGCCAAACTCTTCGAGATCCTCAACACGCGATTCCACAGGTCGTCGGCCGTCACCAAATACCTGACCATGATCTATGGCGAGATCTCCGAGGACGGCACCTTCCGTTTCATCTCGGCGGGCCACCCCAAACCCATGATCTTCTCCTCTGAATTTGACTGTTTCGTCAACATCGATCCGTCGCGGCTCACCACCACCTTCCCGGTGGGCATGTTCCCCACCGAAACCGAAGTGGACGAGCGCCTGGACAACGAGCCACTGGTCTACAAGAAGAAATACACCGTGAACGAGGTCAACCTCATGGCGCCGGGCGACATCCTCCTCCTGGCCACCGACGGGCTCTTCGAACACTCTGACGGCGACGGTGACTTCGTCCCCGACGAGCTCCAGAAGACGGTACGCCGGGTCAAGGACCTTCCCGCGAAAGACATCGTCTCCGCAATCCACGAGGCCATGGTGGCTTTTGCACCGCCCGCGGACGATGTGAGCCTGGTGGCGATCAAGCGGACACACTGAGGAGGGACTACGGGACTAGGGACTAGGGGTCAGGGCAGCTTCCGTGATCAGCCGGGCGGGTTGGCGCCTTCGGATGTCAGATCCCGGATCTCCGTCGCGACGTATTCGGCGATTTCCGCCGACAGATTCTCCAGATCATCCTCCTGATAATCAAAGCTCCTGGTCGAAATTGCGCTCGTCTGGTCTGATTTGAAGAGCTGTGAGCTGACCCGAAGTCTTTGGACCCCATTCTCATCCACCGCCTGCACCACAAAACCACGGAGATAGAATTCGGCGCTCTTCACCTGGCCCGAGAGCAGGGCAGTTTCGAGGTCGACCCCCCCCTCCCCCACATCCGGATTCACCAGGACCAGTCCCGTTGCCTCGGCGAGCCGACTCGAAACGTCGTCGGAGACCCTCTGCGAGGTTTCACTGTATCCGGACCCGCTCACTGTCCCGAATGGGATCACAGCGACCCGAACGGCTGTTTTTTGAGGTATTGGGCCGCGGTCAAGCATCGCCCGGTATCCCATGTAAAGCAGCCCGAAGGCCACGACCGCGATCACAATGGCGGGAATCGCAGCCAACACGATGGACGCGACGCGGGGCAGACGTCGAGTACGAGCTGGGCCTTCCGGGACGGTCACCAAGGCCTGCAGAGCCGAGTTCACGCTGTGGGCAGACTGGAAACGGTCCTCGGGGCGCTTGTGCAGACAGCGCCGAATCACCCCGTCAAAGGCTGGAGTCACTCTCGATGTATTGTGCGACACCAGCGGGGGATCCTCGGTGAGGATAGCCTCCTCACTCTCTTCCGGCGTGACCCTACGGAATGGACTCAGACCGGTCAGCATCTCGTAGAGAAGAGTCCCCAGTGTGAAGATATCGGACCTCTGGTCTCCGGATCCATCCCGAATAGCTTCCGGCGAAGCGTACTCGCCGCGCGCCTCGGGCTCGGAGGAACCAACGCCAAACAGCTTGACGATTCCGTCGTTGGTGATGACCACGCTCGAGGGATCCAGGCCGAGCTGGATCACCCCGGCGTCGTGGATCGCCGCGAGACCCGAGGCGATCTGCGACCCGATGTCGATAACCTGTCGATTCGTCAACGTGCCGCCCGCCACCGCCTCTCGCACCGTCCGGCCTTCGACGAGGTCGGTGACGACGCACGGTCGGCCGCCGTGGATTCCCACACCGTGGACCGCGACCACGTTCGGGTGGTCGAGAGCCGCCGCCGCCCGCGCTTCTCGCTCGAGGCGTTGGAGGCGTTCCTGGTCATCGGCGTACCGTGTGGGTAATACCCTGATGGCCACATCGCGGCCGTGCCGCTCGTCGTGGGCCCGGTAAACTTCGCCCATCCCGCCCTCGCCCAGCTTTTTGGCGATGCGGTAGTGGCCCAATTTCTGACCGACATTGCTCATATCGCCTTCAATCGTATCGCGCGGTCAAGAATCCCCCTAACCCGCACGAAGTCGAAGGGTGGGTGGCTGCAGAAAATCACTCCAGGGCCGGGGCGTGCCGTTCGAGCATCTCCACGAATTTCGGATCGTCTCGCAGGGGGTCCCACAACGGATTGATCTCGATCCAGGCCACCGAAACCCATGATGGAATGGTCAACAGCCGGTCGAGCTGATCCAGGGCCAGGTCCGACTCTCCCAGCATCGTGTAGATCCGGGCCATGTCCACCTCGCAAACCAGACCATACCGGGCGTCCATGGAGACGGGAAGGATCTCCATGGCTCGCCGCCCCGCCTCGATCGCTTGGTCATGATTGCCAAGGGCGGCGTGGGTGATGCCGGACGATGCGTGCAGCAGGTAGTTGTCGGGATCCTGCTCGAGGGCCCGATCGATCATGTCCCGAGCCGATCGCCATTCGACCAGGGCCTCTTCGTGTCGACCCATGAATTCGAGGACCGTCGCCCGCATGAACGAGCTTGGCCGGTGACCGAACTTCGTGCGCAACCAATCCCCCCGGTCGGCGTCGAACCGATGCAGCGCATCCGCGAAGCGGCCTTCGAAGATCTCCTGCCAGTACCAGGTCCATTGGATCCAGGCGTTTCCATCGTGCGATAAACCCTCGAGAGCATGCCGCGATGACTGGAGATCCCCCTTCCAACTCAAGTACACCCACTGCTTTCCGAGGGACGGCCAGAAGGAATCGGGTGCCAGCTCGAAGGCCGTGTCTGCGTACCTGATCGCCCTCGCATAGTCCCGATTGCCCCAGCTGTCGAAGATGGCCTCGGAGGGAACATACGGATCCAGGGGGTCCTGCCTCATGGCTTCATCGGCCAGGTCGAGCGCCTCGTCAAAACGCCCATCGAGCTCGCGAAGAAAGATCTCCGCCTTCAGTACCTCGGTGTTGGTATCTCCGAGACTTCGCCGCGCCAACTCGATCTCGGTTGCGGCACTCTCGGTATCCCGGCCGGCCAACAGGTAGAACTGCGCCAACGCCAGATGGACCCGCGGGTCCAAAGGAGCCAAATCCACAGCGCGTTGGGCGGCGTTGGTTGCCAACTCCAACCTCTCCCTCGAGAAGTCATAGGCGTAGTAGCGCAGCTCGGCGTGGGACCGCGCGATCTCGGCATGGGCCAGTGCGAAATTCGGATCGAGTTCCACGGCCCGTTCAAAGCTCTCGAACATCTTTGGCCACAGTGCGTAGGTGAAATGCGGCTGGGCGGCGAGCCAACGTCCCCGGATGTAGGCCTGGTACGCATCGAGGTTGTCGGTTGGTTGTTCTTTCATGACCTGTCGCTCGGAATCGAGGAGCGTCACGCCGAGCTGGGCTGCGACCTGTTCGGCAATCTCCGACTGTACTCGAAACATGTCGTCGAGCTCGCGGTCGTACCGCTGGGCCCACAGGTGGCTGTCGTCGGCCACCCGGATCAACTGGGGTGTGATCCGCACCCGCTGCGAACCATCGGCCATTCGCGCCCACCGGACCGCTCCCTCGAGCAGATAGGCAACGCCCAGCTCTTTGCCGATCTCCGACGTGCTCTTATCGGTGTTCGCGTACCGTCGCGCTGTGGTTCGCGAGATGATCTGCAACCCGCTGACCATGGCCAACCGACCGGTGATTTCCTCGGTCACTCCGTCGGCAAAGAAGGCGTCTTCAGTCGGGCCGAGGTTATCGAACGGCAGCACGACAATCCGCGGCACCTCCGCCTTGCCGATGTCGCCATCACCGTCATCCAGCAACGCTCGATACCCCACATACAGCAGGGTGCAAACGATGGCTACGGCAAGCACCACTGTGATGGTTCTAAGGGCCCTCGTTGCAGGCCGAGACGGACTCTCGGACCTTGGCGATCCGGAGGGCGCGGCCACCAGGGCCCGCAGCGCCCCGCCGACCTCTTCGGCGGACTGGAAGCGATCCTGGGGCCGCTTCTGCAAACACCTTCGAATCACTCCATCGAACGCTGGCGTCGCCTGCGAGGCGGCTTTCGAAATCGGCGGCGGATCCTCGGTCAGCACCGCCGACGCGGTATCTGCCGGGTTCACCCGCCGGAACGGACTGAGGCCGGTGAACATCTCATAGAGCACCACACCGAGAGAAAAGACATCCGATCGATGGTCGGCGGGCAGGCCGCGAACCTGCTCCGGAGACATATAGCCAGCGGTGCCGAGGACGGTCCCAACCGCGGTCCTCATTTCCTCGGTGGGAGCCTCATTGGCGTCATCCGGCAGGGAGGCCGTTACCGCCAGCTTCGCCAGCCCGAAATCCAGGATCTTGGCGGTTCCGTCCGACGAGATAAACACATTCGACGGTTTGATGTCGCGGTGCACGATGCCCCTGCCGTGAGCAGCGGCCAGCCCCTTCGCAATCTGTGATCCCAGTTCGATGACATCTCGATCGGCCAACTCCCCCAGATCAATCGCCTCGCGCACCGTTCGCCCCTCGAGCAATTCGGTGACGATGAACGGACGACCACGGTGGGTCCCGAGCTCGTGCACTGCGAGAATATTCGGGTGGTCGAGGGCGGCGGCCGCCCGGGCCTCGCGTTCGAATCTCTCCAGTCGCCCGGCATCTTCAGCCAACTCCTCGGGCAACACCTTGATGGCCACATCTCGATCGAGTCGTTCGTCGTGGGCGCGGTACACCTCGCCCATCCCGCCCTCGCCGATCTTCTCGACGATGCGGTAATGGCTCAAGCTTTGACCCACGAGACCTGACATTGTGGTTGCTCTACGACTGATCTTACTGCACTGCACGCGTAATAAACACAGGTCCCCTCAACTCAGAACGCTCGGGCCCGGGCCCGGCGGGAGCATTCTGAGCGACAGCCAGCGGGTTCTCAGAACTCGTAGCTGATACCGAACGACGGAATGATCGGCAGCCAATACTCCTCCGGGAAGGTGATGTCGTAACCGCCGGTGGATGGGTCGTAGTTGTAATCGGGGTCTGCGACCGCGAAGCCACGCTGATTCTCGCGGTTATAGAGATTCTGCACGTCGATGAAGAGCGTGAGTTGACCTCTGCCGAGACGCGATGTGCGGCTCGCACGGAAATCCAGGCGGTGGTAGTCGTCCAGACGTTCCTGGTAGAAGGGCCCCACATCGTAATTCAACTCGAGACCCCCTCCAGGAATCGAAACCAGCCGGGCGGAGACTGCGGTGGTCGGCCATCCGGTGTGGTAGGTCCAGACCGCCGTGAGTGACCATTTTGGCCCCGGCCGCCAGCTCGCGCTCCCGGTGAATGCGTGGGTCTGGTCCACGTACCTCGGAGTATTCACCACAATCTCGTCTTCGATGGAGGACCACACGTAGCTGGCCCACCAGTCGAAGGCGCCGCCCAGACGGGACGAGAAAAAGACCTCAACGCCGTTCCCCGACGCCGACGTAGGAGCGAGCCGGACCAGATCGTTGGCCACTTCGGGCACCGGGTGGAAGGGATCGAAGAGGGTCTCCCATCTCGGCTGCGGGTCGCTCACGTCCCTCAAGTAGGCATCAACCCGCAGCGAGTACCTCGATCCCAGGTCTCCCTCGAAGCCGACAACGAAGTGCTCGGCCTTCTCCGAAGGATAGAACTGGGTCTCGTCGAACTGGACGTTGAGTTCGTACGGCCGCTGCGACTGGTAGAAGTACCCCCAGCCGAATCTCAGGACGCCCCTGTCCGACACGTTGTAGAGCAGGTTGACCCTCGGGCTCACATAATCCTCGTCGGTCAAGGTCAACCGGTCGTATCGCAGACCGACCTCTGTCGTGAACCGGCTCCCGAGTCGGATCCGGTCCGAGGCGTAGACCGAGTACCACTCACCCTGATAGGTATCCTCAAAGGAGTAAATCCTGGTTCCTGGCTCGAACCTCGGGTCGTCGATTGGATCCTCGATCCGAGAGTCATTGTGATAGTTGTACGCCGTCTCGTAGCTGCGCAGTTCGACACCCCAACGGAAGTAGTTTCGGGTGCCGATCTCGTGCTGCCAGTCCGAACGAATGCCGTAGAGGTCCATTTCCCGTCGGTCGTAGATCCGAACCTGCTCATCCCCAATGACCTCCTCATAGAACATGTCCCTGTCGACCGTTATCCGTCCCATGTAGAGGGAGGAGTTGGCAAAGGTCCGAGGACCGAAGATGCCCTGGTGAGAGAGCCAAAGGTACTGGCTGCCGTAACCGGTTTCGACGTCGGTGAACTCGTCGAAATCCTCTTCCTCGAAGAGCAGGGTGTCGTCCGCCGCCAGCAATTGGAAAGCCAGTGAGTGGCTGGTGCTGAGGTCGTAGCTCAGCGAGCCGAAGGCATCCCAATACCGCGGATCAGGTGGGTCATCGTCCTCGCCGTCGCTCACGATCCCGAGGATGATGTCCAGGTAGCCGCGACGCAACGATCCGAGCCAACGGCCTCGACCCTCGGCAAAGGTGCCACTGGTGTTGAACCAGGCGTTGGTAAAGCTGATGCCGAGGCTGAAGAGAGTGTCGGTCGGCGTTGCGCTTGACATGTCGAGGACCCCGGTCATCCGGTCGCCGTACTCGGCGGTAAAGCCGCCTGGGACGAGGTCGACACCGCCGAGCATCTCCGGGTCGATGATGCTGAACACGCCCTGGAAGTCCTTCAGATGGAATGGCTCGAAGAGCTCGACGTCGTCCATGCGCACCAACAACTCACTGTGAAAACCGCCGCGGACGACGAACTTGGCGGAGATATCTCCCCCGGATACGCCGGGCATCACCGCGATGGCACGGTAGGGGTCGTCGCCAAAGTGGGGCAACTCGTTGATCTCCTGTCGGTCGAGGAAGACGGACGGCGCCGATTGCTCCTGCAAGATGGACACGCTCGAGGTCACCACGATCTCTTTGAGCGGCACCTCGAGGGCGACCAGTTGGAAATCCAACCCGGTGTTCCCGGCGGGGCTGACCTGTACCTCCTCCCGAGTGTCTATGGAGAATCCACCTGCACGAGCTTCAACGGTATGACTGCCGGGAGGAACTCCCGTCAGAATATAGCTTCCGCCGGCATCGGTGAGGGACTCGATTCCGGTGCCGACGACCAGCACCAGGGCTGATGCCAGAGGACGACTGTCCTGGTCGATCACCTGACCCTGAATCGTTCCCGGTGCATCCGACTGCGCCGACACGATGGTTCCAGAAACCAAAAAAGCGACCGCAAGCGTCACAGCGAGCCGAGAGGTTTTGTGCATTGTGGCTCCTTTGAGTGGCGAAGCTGCACCCCTATCTACGCTTCCCTCCTGCGAGGGTTCGCGCGATCGGTGCCCTTCATGTTGGAATGCGACAATCGTGGGCACCGCCCGCAGGGGAGGGCCACTCGCCCGCCTGGGGCTATGGGGCTATGAGATCTCCCGCCCGCCCATTGCGAATTGCGCAATTGCGAATTGCGAATTACAGATTGCAAATCGCAAATTGCAGATTACAGATTGCAGATTGCAAATTGCAGATTGCAGATTGCAGATTGCAGATTCCCCCACCCACCCGGATCGTGAAAGGTCGCGATGATCGGGCGTGCCACTCCGGGCGCCTTGAAGTTGAAAGTTACACGTTAAACGTTGAACGTTCCCACTCTACCTTCCGGATCGTGAGAGGGCGCGATGGGCGGGCGCGGCGCTCGGAGGTGCCTGGCATCCCGCTTCGCCGAGGTCGACGCACGACCCGTGTCGGCGGGGCGAAGCGGCGTGCCTGGCATCCTCACGGGAAGCGCGTTGGGGAAATGGGCGCGTCCAAATCAGGTCATCGAAGCCAACGTGCTCACCAGGTGCCAGGCACCGTCGAAATCGAATCGGAGCACGAGATCGCAACATCTGCGGCGGTGCCTGGCACCGCCATGCCGTCGGGCGCGTCGCGGAAAAGGGTGGCGCCCTCGGGTAGCGCCACGGGGAGAGGAGCGCGATGAAGTCAGCGAATTGAATCAAACGCGCGGTAGTTGTGCGGAACAGCCCTCAGCGACCGGCCAGCGAAAGCGCCGACGGCACGCAAAGAAAGGCCCGTCCAGTCCGGTCGTGCTCGACGGCCTCGATTTCCACGTCCACATCCACCTTGGAGGTCCGAAAGGTCAGCCGGCCGCCGCTGAGGGTCGCTTCGTCCGGGACCGGCAGCGCCAGGGCAACCTCGGACAGACCGCAGGTGGCGTCGGATACCCCGGTCAGGACCGGAGCGCCATCGAGGGTCACGTGCCCGTCGACCAACGGGTACCGACCGGAGAGAGAGGGCATGAACACCACGCCGTCGTATCCATCGACGCGGAAAACCCCCTCGCTGTGGAAGGAGCCGTCGGTAGCCGGCAACCCCTCGAAGACCACGAAACGGGCACCTGGCGTTTTCAGCTCTGCCATCAGTTCCTGCATCGGGGACCGGATGCGGCGTTGGCGCGGAGCCACCCGCGCCTCGATAAGCGCATCAACCACATCCGAAGGCGGCTGAGGCCTGCCGAGCCGCGTTCCCAGGAGCGACTCCAACGGGGGCACCCCATCTTCGGCGTCGCGCTGCCAGGTGGGGTGGGCAAATCGTTCGAGAAGCATGCAGGCGATGGAGCCCGCATGGTACGCCTCGGAGTCTGCCGAGCCGTTGTAGACCTCCGACGGATCCAGGTCCTTGGCCACCATCCTGCGATATCCGCGATCGACGGCATCGGCTGTGGCGCCGGACCCGAGGGCCGCCCGGACCGTTGCGGCTTCATCGACGTATTGGGCCGTGGCCTCCCGCACATCTGAGTCGAGGACCAGCGCCACCTCGTCGGGAAATCGGAGCTTCCACTCCTGGAACCACCAGGCCGCCGCGCTGAGGTACCCGGCCTGGCGATCGGGTTCGAGCAGGGCGCGACGCAACGCCCTCCACGTCTCCACTCGGTGCCTTCTGGCCTCCACATCCTGTGGATAGCGCTCGATTCGCGAAACCACCGCTCCGAGGTCGCGCCAACCGTCCTGACGGTAGTGATGAAAGGACTCGTGGGTCATCAAAGCAAAAGCGTATGTCGACCGCGGGAAGGAGCGATACTCCCGATCGTGCGGTTGGCTTCGGAGATCAACCACAGGGATTTCGATCCAGGGCGCGTGGGCGCCCCGGTGGTGGGTAAATCCAAAATTGCCGAACCGACCGCTCACCAGCGCTCGCTGATCGAAGTCCGACAACGGGGCGTACTCCACTGCGCCGTCGGTCCGGATCACCCGCATCCCGCCGGCGTCGATCACGAGCAGTACCAGACCGGCAAAATCCGTGGCCGGCCAGATGGTGTCCATCCGGCGCCAGGTTCTCCTGACTTCATCCGCCAGGCGGCGGATGTACTGCTCGTGTGCCGTTGTCATATCTCCAACCATGTCCAATTGGACCCTTGTCTTTTCATTGTACTGATTTTGGTGTGGAGAGTGTGCAAAGTGCGAAAAGTGCAGAAAGGTGTACCGTCCAACGTTGAACGTTAGATGTTTACCGTTAAACGTTAAACGTCTGGTTTATTTGGATTTCCGTGAGATGGACAGTGGTTGAATTCGGAATTCGAAAACCCCGCCCACCCGGACCGTGAGGGCGCGATAGGCGAGCGTGGCATCTTTCCGCGCAATGCGAACGCGCTCACCCGGTGCCAGGCACCGTCGAAATCGAATCGGAGCGCGAAATCGCAACATCTGCGGTGGTGCCTGGCACCGCCATGCGTTACCCGAATGCGAGGGTGAACCTGCCGCTGATCGCTGTCGCTGATCGCCGTTCCCTGCCGCTGTCCCTGAACGCTGCCACTGCCAATCGGGCACGGGCACCCGGCTTCGCCTCGGGCTACGCCGTGGCAAGCGGAGACTGAGACGGCGAAAGCCAACCCCACGTTTTCCCGGATGAGCCAAACGTTGAACATCTAACGCGAGAAGTCTGGGGGCCGCACAGGGGGAACCGGATCGTGTCCGCCGGGATGGAAGGGATGACATTTCAGAATGCGTTTCACGGCCAGCCATACCCCGAACAACCCGTGCTCTTCGATGGCCTCCGCCGCATAGACCGAGCAGGTGGGTTCGAATCGGCACGCCGGCGGCATCCACGGTGAGATGAACCGCTTGTAAAAGCGGATTGGCGAGGCCACCGCACGCCAGAAAACGCTCATTCCACTCCAACCACCGCCGCGTCACGATCCGACAGTACGCCGCCGTCCGACCGCTCGCGAACCGTACCGTCTCGCTTCCATGAACGCTCGCAGCGCGGCTCTTCTCGAAGGTCGGCGATGGTCACATCCATGGCTTTACCGGGTTCCAGGCGGAACCTGCTGACCCCGGCCAGGTCGGCGAGCTCGTGCTCGAAGTCCTCAAGTCGCGTCGCCGTTTCCGGCGCCACCAACGCCACCACTCCAGCGTCGAGAGGATTGTTGATTCCCTGGGCTTCTTTTGCCAATTCGAGCTGTTTGAGCACCTCCGCGCGGAGGGTCATGGCCTCGTTCCAACGATCATCCGCGGCCACATCAATGCTCCTCGGGAACAGCTCCAGGTGAACACTGCCGTCCAACGGCTCGCCGTCACCGCCTTCCAACGCCATCCACGCCTCGTCCGCGGTGTGGACCAGGATCGGCGCCATCATCCGGATCAGGGCGTTGGCGATCTCGTAGAGCGCGGTCTGGGTGCGGCGCCGCCGCCGAGAGTTCCCGGCGTCGCAGTAGAGCCGGTCCTTGACCGCCGCGAGATAGACGGCGCTCATGGTGTCGTTACAGAAATTGAAGAGCGCCTCGGCGACCCGTTTGAACCGGTAAGTCCGGTAGCCGCCTGCCACCTCTTCGGTCAACGCCGAGAGCTGTTGCAGGGCCCAGGCGTCCACCGAGGTCGCGTCGTCGTCGCTGAAGTCAAGACGGTCGCGATCCGGATCGAAATCCGCCAGATTGCCAAGCATGAACCGGATCGTGTTGCGGATCTTCCGGTACTCGTCCGACGCCACCCGGAAGAACTCCCAGTCCACCTTGATGTCGTTGGTGTAGTTGAGCGAGGCGGTCCACCAGCGACAGATGTCCGCGCCGTGTTGCTTGAGGAGGTCCTCCACCTCGATGGCGTTGCCCACGCTCTTGGACATCTTCTGACCCTGGGCGGTAACGATGAAGCCGTGGGTCAGAACCTCGCGGTAGGGCGAGCTGCCGGTCATCCCCAGAGCCGGGAGCAGCGAGACCTGGAACCAGCCTCGATGCTGATCGGACCCTTCGAGGTAGAGATCGCACGGGTAGCCGATTCCGCGTTCGCGCATGACCGCGTTCCACGACGATCCCGACTCGAACCAGACATCGAAAATGTCGCTGCCCTTGGTCAGGGCCGCCACGGCGACTGCTCCACCCTGCTGGATCCACTCGGGGGCCTGATCGTCGGAGGCTGGATCGTAATGGCTCAGGATTGCGGGCGCCTCCTCCCTGAACCATGCGTCCGAGCCGTGCTCGCGCACGAATTCGGCCACAGCGCGCACCGTGGCTTCGGTCAGCAGGACTCCACCCTCCGGCGACAGGAATGCCGGGATCGGGAGGCCCCACGAGCGCTGTCGGCTGATGCACCAGTCCGGCCGCGACTCCAGCATGCCGCGCATCCTCTTCTGACCCCAATCGGGAACAAACTCAATGTCGCTTTCCGCGGCGGTCAGCGCGCGCTGGCGCAGGCTGGACTCCTCGTCGCCGAAGGGGCGGTCCACCGCGATGAACCACTGTTCGGTGGCTCTGAAGATGGTCGGTGTCTTGCCGCGCCAGTCGTGGGGGTAGCTGTGGGTGTACCTTTCGTGCCGATAGAGGTGGCCCGATTTTGCCAGATAGTCGACCACCAGAGGATTGGCCTGCCACACGTCCTTGCCACGGATCCAATCGGGGACGGTGTCGTCGAAGGTCCCGTCTTCGAGCACCGGACAATAGATCTCGATACCCTCCCGAAGACCGGTTTCGTAGTCCTCCGCACCGTGTCCCGGCGCGGTGTGGACCAACCCGGTGCCGTCGTCCAGTGTCACGTAGTCGGCAAGTACCACCGGACCATCCCGGTCAATAAACGGATGGCGGTAGCGGACTCCAGCTTGGGCCAGCTCGCGTCCAGTGCAGAGGCCGAGCACCTCGGCATCGCCGTCGATGACTGCCGACCGAAGATCGTCCGCCACGACGGCCAGGCGAGGTCGGCCCTCGTGCTGGAATCGAACCAGCGCATATTCGGCTTTGGCCCCCACCGCCACGGCCATGTTGGCCGGCAGGGTCCAGGGCGTCGTGGTCCAGATCATCAACGCCGCTTCCTCGCCCGCTGGGGCGTTGAGCGACGACGGCAAAGCCTGGGAATCCACCAGATCGAAAAGGACGAACACGCTCGAGTCCTCGCGATCGTAGTACTCGAGTTCGGCCTCGGCGAGCGCCGTCCGGTTCTCGATCGACCAGTGGACCGGTTTGAGATCGCGGTAGACCAGTCCTTTGCCCACCAGGGCTGCAAAGACATCGAGCACCGCTCCCTCGTATCGCGGCTGCATGGTGAGATACGGATCGTCGTAGTCGGCGAGGGTTCCGAGGCGGATCATCTGCTCGGCCTGGACCTTCTGGTAATGGAGCGCGTAGTCGCGGCACCGGTGGCGAATTTCCATCGTGCCAAGGCCAGCGCCTTCGGCGCCCATCTCCTTCATCACCTTGTGCTCGATGGGCAGACCGTGACAGTCCCACCCGGGCACGAATCGCACCTCGTGACCCATCATCGTGCGCGATCGCACAACCAGGTCTTTGAGAATCTTGTTCAAGAGGTGGCCCATGTGGATCGTGCCGTTGGCATAGGGCGGTCCATCGTGGAAGACGAACGGTCCCTCGGGATGGGGTGCGTCCAAAACCCGCCTGTAGAGGTCCATTTCGGCCCACCGAGCCTGCAGCTCGGGCTCCTTGCGGAGTAGACCCGCCCGCATACTGAAGGGAGTCTTCGGCAGCTGCAGGGTCTCTCGATATCTGTCCTTCTTCTTCTCACTCGCCATATTGGGGCTCCAAAAAATTGACGATCGCCACCCGGGCGATCCGGGTCATTCTAACGCAGGTGTGGAGGGTGTGGACGGGTGCGATGGGCGAACGCGCCGTAGGTGGAGCATCGGCTCCAGGGAGGAAGATGAAAGTTGAACGTTAAAAGTTGAACGTTGAACGTTCCCCCACCCGCCCGGACCGGTGTTGGGCGCGATGGGCGGGCGTGCCACTTCTGAGCGCACCCCGAACGCGTTCCCCCGGTGCCAGGCACCGTCGAAATCGCATCGGAGCACGAGATCGCAACATCTGCGGCGGTGCCTGGCACCGCCATGCGGTACCCGAATGCGAGGGTGGCAACCTGCCGGCGGCAGCGGTTGTGGCCGTGGCCGGGTGCGGCGGCCCGTTTCGATCCTGAAAGTGGGATCAGCGGCCATACGGCCACCCGCTGGTGACGGCTGGTCACCGCGGCCACCGGCCGCGAGTAACCTCGGGTAGCGCCTTGGGGAGACAGGCGCGCCGAAGTCAGTGAATCGGAGCGAGTACGAGGGCCCGGATTCCGGGTGTTTGGTGCAATTTCTCATTTCTCATTTCTCATTTCTCATGTCTCATTCCATCCTCATTTCAAATTCCCTCCGTTGCATTTCTGAAACCCCCGGGAATATCATGCGGTTCGCGCGCGTCGTAACAGTGACGCCAATGCCGGACCTCCCGGCATGAGGGAGCATTCAGGTGACACGCAGAATTTTGAGCGCGGGCGGCCTGGACCGCCGCGACTTCGTCAAGATGACCGCCGGTGCGGCTGCGGCTGCAGGTCTTTCTCTTCCCCCTGCAGCCTGCGGTGGTGGATCCACCACCCACAAAAAGGTGATCGTCCTCGGTCTCGACGGCATGGATCCCAACCTGATCCGGGCACTCATCGACATGGGAAGGGCACCCAACTTCAAAAAGCTCGCCGAGATGGGGTCCTTCATGAAGCTCGGCACCACCATGCCGGCCCTCAGCCCGGTGGCGTGGTCCAGCTTCATCACCGGGACCACACCGGGCAGTCACGGCATCGCCGACTTCATTACCCGCGACCCCGAGACCTACCTGCCCGTCTTCTCAATTTTCGAAAACCGCGACCCCGAGATCACCTTCAAGATCGGCGACATCCATATGCCGATCAAGGGCGGCGGTCCGGTCAACCTGAGGAAGGGCACACCCTTCTGGTCCTATCTGACCGAGCGCGGCATTCCATCGTGGATTTCCAAGATCCCCACCAACTACCCGGTGGAGGAGTCCGCCACCAAGGCGATCTCCGGGATGGGAACCCCCGACCTCACCGATGCCTACGGTCTGTTCAGCTACTACACCTCGGACCCCTTCGAGGACTACCCCGGTGTCTCGGGTGGCACGGTGCACTATGTGGATGTGGCCGACAACGCGGTGAGCGCCGATCTGCTCGGTCCCATGAACTCACTGCGGACGCCAAAAGACGACAGCCGGGATCCCTATGTCAACGCCACAAAGGTGCCATTCAAGGTCTATCTGGATCCCGACCAGGACGACGCCGTGCGTCTCGACATCCAGGGCCGCAGCGTACTCTTGAGAAAGGGCGAGTACTCGGAGTGGGTCCAGCTCGACTTCGAGCTGTTGCCGGTGATCGGCACGGTCTCGGGCATAGCCCGATTCCTCGTCAAGCAGGTCCGCCCGACCTTCCAGCTCTACATCACGCCCATCAATATCGACCCGGCCAACCAGGCGGGACCCGTCACCTACCCCGCCGAGTTCGGCGCCGAGATCGCCCGCGACATCGGCGCATTCTGGACCAAGGGCCTACCCTGCGACACCAAGGCCTTCGACTACCGCATCATCAACGACGAAGAGTACGTCAAGCAGGCAGAACTCGTCCTCGACGAGCGAATGCGTCTCTTCGACTACCAGTGGTCGCGGTTCAAGGAGGGGTTGTTCTTCTTCTACGTCTCCTCCACAGACCAGGACGCCCACATGCTGTGGCGCAACATGGATCCCACCCATCCGCTGCACTCCGAGGGTGACCCGAGGTTTTCGGGCTACATTCTGGACATGTACCAGCGCATGGACGAGCTGGTGGGCAAGGTGCTGCCGGCGGTGGATGACGATACCCTGCTGCTGATCTGTTCCGACCACGGATTCGCCCAGTTCGGCCGCCAATTCCACCTCAACTCCTGGTTGAGGGACAACGGCTGGCTCACGCTGAAACCCGGTGCGGAGAAGAAGGAGGAGACCTCGGTCTTCGATATCGACTGGAGCCGGACAGCGGCCTACGGAATGGGCTTCAACGGCCTGTATCTGAATCTCAAGGGACGTGAGGCGCAGGGCATTGTCGAACCTGAAAAAACGGGGCCGATGATGGCCAGGCTGCGCCGGGAGTTGGAGTCGATTTCGGATCCCTCGACCGGCACTCGCCCCGTGGCCAAGGTCTACTCGCGCGATGAACTCTACACCGGCGAGATGACCCCAATGATGCCTGAGCTGCTGGTGGGCTACACCCCGGGCTACCGCAACTCGTCCCAGTCCTTCATGGGTTCCACAGGGTCAGAGATCATCAACCTCAACCCCTGGGCCTGGTCCGGCGACCACTCCATGGCGTTCCAGATGGTCCCCGGCACGCTGTTCTCCAACCAAAAGGTCGCCAAGAACGCGCCGTCGATCCTTGATCTGCCGGTGACCATCCTGGAATGGTTCGGCGTGGACAAGCCTTCGCAGATGGTGGGGTCATCGATCTTCGGCGGCGAGGCCACCTAAGTTCGGGACTCGGGACCCGGGACTCGGATTGACCTAGCGCACCGGCGTCCGACTCATCCGAGTCACGAGAACCGAGCCACGAGCCCCGCTTCCGAGCTGCACCGTGGCGCCATACGCGCCCACTGGTTTCTTCCTACTGGATATACCCGAGACTCTTCAACTGCTCCAGCGTCTCGTCGTCCAACTCCTCCTCGGTGCGGAGCTCGGGATCGAGCGACGAAACCGACACCATCTTGCTCCAGGCCTCGAGATGGCGTTGCAGCACCTCGACGCGGTCGGACGCGCCAGCGGCGATGTCCAGGAGCTCACTCGGGTCGGCGCCGATGTCATACAACAGCACGTTCCCGCCCTCCACGGAGGTCAGCATCCTCATGCCGCCCATAGCCACCGCCCGCTGGCCGCCCGCGTGGGGCGACTCGGAGAACGCGATGTAGGGGGGCCTTCCCGAGCCGCCGACGATTGGTACCAAGCTCGCACCCTGCACGCCCTGGGGCACGGCAACCTCGGAGAGATCGAGAAGGGTCGGCATGACGTCGATGAGCTCGACGATCTTGGACACCGATCCGGCACCATGGGCCCCGGGCATTCGGATGAACAGCGGCACCCTGGTCACGGTGGAATGCAGTGAAAGCGATCCCCGCGGCCCATGCTGTTCGAGGTCGAGACCGGCGGTTCCGGACACCACAAGGGTGGCGCGATCGGTCAACCCGAGTTCCTCGAGATCAGCCATCAACTCGCCCAGGGCCGCGTCTGCATTGCGAACCCGTTGGGCATACAGCGCTGTGACATAGTCCAGGTCCGCGGGCTCGAAAGCCAGCGGCTGGTCGGTGAAGTCTGACGCCAAAACCTGTTGCAACCTATCGAAAAAGCCCTCTGGGGCTTCGGCTCCCACGGTCTCGGGCAAAAAATCGAGCCCCACCGACCAACCCCTGAGCACCACCAGGAACGGGCCGTCGGCATGACCGGACAACCAGCCGGAGGCCTCGGCGCCCGGCACCGAGCTGAGCGCGAAGGTGTCGAATCCCTGGGCGAGACCAAAGTCGTCACCCCCCGGTTCGCCTTCGATGAACGCGGCGGTTGAATAGCCCGCAGATGACAGGGCTTCGGCGAGGGTCGTGGCCTCGTCAGGAACTCGATCCCCGGATGCCACCATCCCGCTGGTGGTCGGATACAGGCCGGTCATCAGAGCGGCAAAAGAGACCGCGGGCTCCGCCGCCTGGGCGAAGGCCCACTGAAAATGGGCCGATTGCGCGGCCAGGGCGTCAAAGTTCGGGGTTGCGATGTCGCCACCGAACGCGCCAAGGCTGTCCGCCCTCAAACCGTCAACCGCGATGACGATGATCGCGTGCGGCCCGGAGGTCTCAGCCCCGGTATCCTCCGCGTCTCCCCCACCACCACACCCGATGGTCAATGCCGTGGCGACGACACACAACGCGACTGACGCTCCCCACACGATCGATCGATGTTTCATCTCTGCAACCTCCTCGCGCTCGACGGCGGGAGTCTAGCATGCACGGGAGTGTGGGGGGTGTAGACGCGACGGGCGGGTGTGCCACTTCTGACACTTTCGGGGTTATCCCGTCGAGGCCCACAAAATCCTCGGGGCCCGAACAGTGTCAGGGGTGGCTCCCTCGGGGAGCGTGGTTGGGAGATGGGCGCGTCGAAGTCAGCAAGTCGAGGCAAACGCGCTCACCCGGTATCTGGCACCGTCGAAATTTGGATGTGGGCAGCGCAAAGGCGACGGGTTCATCCGAGCCGCGAGTCCCGAGTCCCGAGGCTCGGTTTCCGGGCGGGTGGGGGCGGCTCTCTGCTCCCCGCCCACTGCCCCCGGGCGGGCGGGTGGTGTAGGATACCGCCGATCCGCCAAGGCGGATCGCTAACACCCGACTGGAGAGAATCACGATGCGCCGTTTCGTTACCGCCCTCGCCATGGTCCCCATTTTCGCCCTATTGTTGTCCTGCGCTCCGGCGGAGCCGCCGCCGGACCCGCTCGCCAACGGCCTGCTGCTTGGCCTCGCGGTGCTCGAGACCGGCCCTGACGGCAAACCGGTGCCGCAGCCCGCACAGCTCGGCATCCTCACCAACGACGGAACCGGGTGGCAGTGGAACTCCATCTCCGACCCCGACAGCAATGTCTTCCACAAGGCCATGGTCTATTCCCCCGCCCCGGGCCAGGCCTCCATTCTGACCGCCGGCGGCACCAAGGCCGCACTCAAGCTGTGGCGTTCTCCCACAGAGTCCATGACGCTGTGGGAGAAGGACTTCGGCGGAAAATTCAGCCGCATGCGGGACGTGGAAGTCGCCGATATCTACGGTGACGGCTCCGCCACACTGGCGGTGGCGACCCACGACCAGGGCGTGGTGGCGACGGTCCGTCCCTCCGGCGACGGCACCTACGAAGTGATGGAACTGGATGCCGATCCCAATACCTTCGTCCACGAGATCGAGGTTGGCGACCTTGACGGAGATGGGGTCATCGAGATCTATGCCACCCCCAGCCTGCCCAACAAACTCGACGGGACCCCCCAACCGGGATCGGTGGTGCGGTACGTGCCCGCTGCCGGGGAAGGCCGTGTGGTGGTGGCCGACCTTGGCGATCGTCACGCCAAGGAGATCCTGGTGGCCGACGTGGACGGTGACGGCACCGACGAGCTCTATGTTTCGGTGGAGGCCGTGGCCGGCGGCAACGTGGAGATCGTGCGTTTCGACGCCGACACCGACCCCACAGCTGGCACCGTCATCGCCACCCTCGATGACAAGCTCTGCCGATTCCTCACCGCCGGCGATGTGGACGGCGACGGAAATCTGGAGATGGTCGCGGCGGCCCACAAGAGCGGGCTGTGGCTCCTGAGGCCCGGCGCCGCCGGCGCTCCTTGGTCCAAGACCTCCATCGACCGCAACTCGTCGGGCTTCGAGCACGCCGCTCTGCTCACCGACCTCGACGGCGACGGCGTTGACGAACTGTATGTGGCCAACGACGACGACGGCGAGATCAACCGCTATCTGTGGATCGACGGCGAACCCATGAAGGAAACGCTCTACACCCACCCCGAAGGTCTCTCCGGTTTCACCTGGAACATCATGCCGGCACCGTTGGAGGTCCTTCCCTAGCCCAAACTCTCCCACCCACCCATTGCGAATTGCAGATTGCAGATTGCAGATTGCAGATTACAGATTGCAGATTGCAACCCCGCCCACCCCGGGGCGTGGGCGAGGTGGGCGGGCGTGCCACTCCGGGCGCCTTGAAGTTGAAAGTTACACGTTAAACGTTAAACGTTCCCACCCACCCTCCCGGATCGTGATGAAAGGGCGCGATTGGCGGGCGTGCCGTCTTTGACATTGTTGGGAACCAAGGTGCTGGCAAATTCATCCCGTGAGGTCCCAACAATGTCTAAGGGGGCAACCTCGGGGAGTGCTTTGGGGAGAGGGGCGCGCTGAAATCAAGGGGATCTTGCCATACCCCCGGGCCGGTGCCTGGCACCGCCACAATGAGTTCTTCGTTCTTCGTTCTTCGGCCCTACCCAGAAAGTAACTGATCGGCCGCCTCCATGATCCGATCGACACTGGGCAGCGCTTGCTCTTCCCGGCGACGGTCGAAGGGGATGGTGTCGTCGACACACACCCTGGCGTATCGAGCGCCAATGCCAGCCTCCATGACAGTGGCGGCAAGCTCGCCCGAGAGGCCAAAATCACGATAGTCCTCGTCCACCACCAGCAGACGCCCAGTGTTCTTCACTGAGTCGCACACCGCTCGCCGATCCAGGGGCTGGACGCCGCGCAGGTCGATCACCGTGGCCTGGGCCCCCAACTGGACTGCGAGCCTCTCAGCGGCCTCCAGGGCGCGATGGACGCCCACTCCGAGACTCACCATCGCAATGTCGTCTCCTTCGCGCCTGACCACGGCCTTGCCCAGTGGCAACGGCTCCCACCTATCTGGGACCGGCCCCTGCGCTCCTGCCTCGGGAATGTCGTAACTGACCGTGTCGCGGCCACCCGATCCGAGGTAGTCGAGCCAGTCCGCGGCGAGCAGCTTGTGCTCGAGGAAGACCACCGGTCCCTCGTCCTCGATGGCCCCCAAGAGCAACCCACCGGCGTCGGCCGGAGTCGACGGAACAACGACCTTGAGACCAGGGATGTGGGCCAACCACGCCCACAGCGTCTGTTCGTGCTGGCCGCCGTCCCCATAGCCGCCGCCGCATGTGGCCCGGACCACCATGGGCGCGGTCCACCGCCCGCCCGAGAATGTCTCGAGCTTGGCCGCCTGGTTGACCAGGGCGTCCACCGCCACGGCGATGAAGTCGATGAGCATGATCTCCACCACCGGGCGGAGTCCGGCCATGGCCGCACCCACGGCGGCGCCCAGAAACGCCGCCTCGCTGATGGGTGCAGGCCGCACCCTCATCTCACCGAACCGGGCGAAAAGATTCATCCGCAGCCCGGCAGCATCCTCACCAAAGACCACGATTCGTTCGTCGGCGGCCATGGCTTGGGCCAGGGCGTCCTCGATGGCTTCGGCAAAGCTGAGCTCTCTCATGCCGGCACCGCCTCGAGGCCGGTGAGGGCGGCATCCACCGCCTTCATCACCGCAGTCTGCACCTCCGAATCGACCCGCGATACCTCGTCGGCCGAGGCGCTCAGGGATGTCCTCAGCTTTTGAACCGGATCCCGACCGCGCATCCCGGCCGACCGGGCCAGCATGCCGGTGATTCCGGCCAGGCTGCCCACTCTCCCCCCCACGCTTGCCCCTCGGGCGCCGATCACCGCTCGGGCCAGAGGCCCGACCTTGTCCTTCAGCTCGGACACCGGAGAGCGCACGATGCGGAGAAGTGGGTCGCCAAGGAAGTGCCCGTCGGGTCGCACACATGAGGCGTGGATGTAACCGGGCCCTCCACCGCGCCGGGCGCGGAGGATCGCCTCGCCGGCGACCTGCCACACCGCCTCCACATCGGAGCCGTCCACCTCCACAGCGGGAATTCCAAAGCCGCGCACGCGGTCGGGCAGGTTGCCCGAGGTCACGTGTTCGGACGGCGTCGTGATGGCCATACCGTTGTCCTTGCAGACAAAGACCACCGGCAGCCGCCAGCAGCCGGCCAGATTCAGGCTCTCCAAAAGCATGCCTTGATTCATAGCGCCCTCGCCGAAGAAGGCCACCGCCACCCGGTCGGGGCGTAGCTGCTGATGGGCCAGCGCAAATCCGCAGGCTGTCGGTCCCGAGCAACCGACGATGCCGGAGGCGGCCATCAGGTGGTTCCTGGACATCAGATGCATGTGACCGCCAAGACCGCGTCCGAGCCCCGCCTCCGACCCGAGACACTCGGCGACGATGGCGGCCAGATCCACTCCGCGCATCACGAAGGGCGGGGTGGACCGGTGATCGGAGGCCACGGCGTCACCGTCCGACAGATGATCCGCCACCCCGGCGACAATGCCCTCCTCCCCTATCCCGGTGTGCATCTCGGCCGAGATCAGACCGTCCCGCCAGAGCCGGGTCAATTCCTCCTCCAGCCGCCGGCTGGTGAGCATCATCCGGTAGAGCCTGAGAGCGTCGTACGCCACGGGATCACCTCCGCAGGAAGACTTTCTTGAGTTTCGGTATCAGGAACCTTGGGAGGGATTGTAACTCAACCCCCGACCACCCGCCCATTGCAAATTACGAATTACGAATTGCGAATTGCGAATTGCGAAGTGCAGATTGCAGATTGCAGATTCCCCCACCCACCCGGAATCGAGTCGGCGCGACGGGCGGGCGTGCCAACGTGGGCATCTTCACGTTGAAAGTTAAAAGTTAAACGTTGAAAGTGCCCTCCCACCCGCCCGGACCGGTGTGGGCGCGATGGGCGGCCGTGCCGTCGACAAGAGTCGAAAGTCCAAAGTCGAAAGTTCCCGCCCCCCTCCCTGGGCGAGGAAGCCGCGTTGATCGGGCGTGCCGTCCTCGAGCGAGTACCAAACGCGCGGGCCGGTGCCAGGCACCGTCGAAATCGCACCGGAACACGAAATCGGAACATCTGCGGCGGTGCCTGGCACCGACATGGAGATCGGAAACCGAAGGATGGCAACCTCGGTAAGCGCGTCGGGGATATGGGCGCGTAGAAATCGGGTTTTCGACCCGAACGAGCCATTGTGGTGCGGCCGTCTCGGCTGCAGTTCGCGCGCTCAATTCATGGCGAGATTTGCAGGCGAGACGCCTGCGCTACAACGTCGCGCCGATTTTCTCAGTGCGCTGCCCGCGGTTGCCACCCCTGGCAATATTCGGGATCCCGTGGGGTAGGACCTCGCGAGGTCTGACCACCCGAAATTGTCAGAAGTGGCACGCCCGATCGTCGCGCCTGTCCCGCTCCTTGCGTGCGGTTTGGGGCGTTCGACGTTTAACGTATAACGTTTAACGTTAACGTTTAACGTTTAACGAGTTATGTGTAGCACGCCTTCAGGTGGGTTGAAGAACCTACTTCTGAATCCCCACCGACACGCCGGTCAGCGACTGATTGCCCACGCCGAGCCAGAACGGTGCGGCCTTTTTGTTCTTGGCCGACACCTTGACCTTGTTGCCGTTCTGCTTGACCTTGTAGTCGCTGCCCACGGTGAAGGCGAGTTGGTTCGCGAGGTCCTGGCAGATCTTCTTGTCCTTGGTCTTGGCGGTCACGTTGGACCGCACCGACTTGGCCTCGCCCCCGTTGGGCTCGAAGATCAGCTCGAGAACGCCATTGGCCTCGGCCTTGCCATTGACAACCACCGTCCACTCCCCGCGGAAGATCCGCTGGGCCTGAGCCTGTTGCGGCAGCGGCGTGGCCTGGGGCGTCGCGGCCTGTGGGGCAGCTTCGGCCGCCTCTTGCGCGGCTTCCTGAGTCGTTTCAGGGACATCGGCCGCGGCCTGAGGCGCATCCTGCGCCACGGCCTGCGCAGCCGCCTCCGACCGTGATCGCGACCAGTGCCAGCAGCACGACGGAGAGACGAATTCGGGCGAGTGTTGTATTCATCGCAGCGCTCCTCCTTGGTGTGAGTCCATCCTCACTAGGCGGCAGGCTACCACGGCGCATTCGTCGATGTTTCGCTTTCCGCCGGCCGTGATTGCTACTTCTCCATCTGGTCGGCGAGCACCACGGTGACGAGAAATTTCTCGCCCTCGGGACTCGGGCCGTCGGATTGAACCACCCCAGCGGCCACCACGTTTCCGGCCCGCAGGACATCGTCCAACACCGGAGCAAGGGCCAACCGGTTCGACTCCGCGCCCGTCACCTCGAGCCGCTCAACCGGCCAGCGCAGGCTCTTCTGTGCCTTGGTCTTTGTGCCTCGAATCTTGGCCAGCACCTCCACTGCAGCGTCAAAGGTGCCGTGGGCATCGGGTTCGGGCACCATCTCGATCTCCTCGAGAGTGGGCCACGCCGCGGTGTGAACGCTACGATCCCGGCCCTCGCCCGCGAAGCGCCACGACCAGACCTCTTCGGTCACGTAGGGCAGGAACGGCGCCAGCAGGCGGAGGAAGGTTCGCAGACCCCACGCCAGGGCGGCCACGGCGGACTGCCTCTCCGGGCTGTCCTCCTCCGAGTAGGAACGGAGCTTGACCAACTCGAGGTAGTTGTCGCAGAAGGACCAGAAGGCCTCCTCAATGACCTGAAGGGCCGCTGCGTAGTCAAAGCCGTCCAGCGCCCGGCTCGATTGTTCGATGACGCCACGCATCCGCTGGACAAGCGCCACGTCGAGGGGCTCGGAGATGTGCTCGGGTCCCGGAATCTCGCCGTCGCCCACCACCCTGTCCAGTTGCATCAGGACAAACCGGCTGGCGTTGAAGGTTTTGGTCACGAGCCGCTTGCCCACCTTGAAGACCCCGGGGTCATAGGCGGTGTCGGTGCCGAGCCGGGCCCGGGCGGCCCAGTAGCGGACGCCATCGGCGGTGAAGTCGTCGATGATGTCCTCGGGGGTCACGACATTTCCCTTGGATTTGGACATCTTCTTGCGGTCCGGGTCCAGGATCCAGCCCGACAGGACAACGTGGTGCCAGGGCACCTCATTCTCATGGGCCCACGCCTTGACGATGGTGTAGAAGGCCCAGGTCCTGATGATGTCGTGGGCCTGGGGGCGGACATCCATGGGGAAGAGGCTCTCGTGGCGCTCCGGGTCCACCCCCCAATGGGACTGGATTTGGGGGGTCAGCGACGAGGTTGCCCAGGTGTCCATGACGTCGGGATCGGCGGTGAAACCTCCCGGGGTATTTCTCCGATCTTCGGAGTAGCCCGGAGCGGTCACCACTTCGGGATCCACCGGCAGTCTCGCCGGATCGGCATATATCGGATTGGCGAAGTCGGGTTCGCCGTTTTCCAAAACCGGGTACCACACCGGGAACGGCACGCCGAAGAAGCGCTGCCGCGAGATGCACCAGTCCTGGTTCAGACCTTCGACCCAGTTGGTGTATCGGTTCTTCATGTGGGCCGGGTGCCAGGTGATCTTGTCGCCTTGTGCGAGCAGCTGGTCCTTGAATTCCAGGACCTTGATAAACCACTGGCGGGTGGGAACGAATTCGAGCGGCCGATCGCCCTTCTCGTAGAACTTGACGATCTGCTCCACCTGCTGCGGCTCTCCCGCCAGGGCGGGCTGGTCGGAGCCATGCAGGCTCCCCGCTTCGGCGAGAAGCTCCGCGGTTCGCCGCTTGGCCTGCTTGGCGTTGAGGCCCGCGAGCTGGTCGTAGGCCGTCTGGGCTGCCGTCGGGTCCACCGAGTCAAAGGGCGCCTCGCCGAAAGTTACCGGCTGAATCCGGCCGTCGCGGCCGAGCAGCTGTTTCACCGGCAGACCCGACTGCTTCCACCACTCCACGTCCATCACGTCGCCGAAGGTGCAGACCATGAGGATGCCTGTGCCCTTTTCCGGCTCGGCGTGTTCGGCAGCCAGGATCGGCACCGGGGCGCCAAAGAGCGGGGTAATGGCCTTTTTACCGAACAGCGGCTTGTAGCGCTCGTCGTCCGGGTGGGCCACCACCGCGATACAGGCAGCCAACAATTCGGGCCTCGTGGTGGCGATGAGCAGCTCGCCGCCGCCCTCAATGCCGAATCGGATGTCATAGAACAAGCCCTGGCGGCTGCGGTCCTCCACCTCGGCCTGAGCCACCGCGGTGCGGAAGTCCACATCCCACATGGTGGGAGACTCCATCTGGTAAACCATGTCCCGGTCCACCAAATCCAGAAAAGACAGCTGCGACACCCGTCGGCAGTGGTCGTCGATCGTGGCGTAGGGTTCGCTCCAGTCGATGGACAGGCCCAAACGCCGCCAGAGGTGTTCGAAGGCCTTCTCGTCCTCTGCGGTGACCAGGGCACAGGCTTCGATGAAATTCTGCCGCGAGACCTCTTCGATTTCATTTTTCGCCCGCCCACCGATGGTGGGTTTCCATTCGGGGTCGTAGGGCAGGTGGGGGTTGCAGCGGATGCCGAGGTAGTTCTGTACTCGGCGCTCGGTGGGCAGCCCGTTGTCATCCCACCCCATGGGGTAGGCGATGTTCTTGCCTGTCATCCGCTGGTAACGCACCAGCAGATCTTGGTGGGTGTAGGAGAAGACGTGACCCACGTGCAATGAACCCGAAACGGTGGGCGGCGGAGTGTCGACGACAAATGTCTCTTCCCGCGACACCGTGGGATCCCATCGGTAGATCCCCCAATCGTCCCAACACTGCCGCCATTTCTCCTCGACGGCCAGATGGTCGTATTTCTTCGGTGGTTCCGGCATTGATCCTCCGGCGCCGTCAGCGCCCCTGGGCGACGTCGAACGCGAAAGCGGCGTCGCTCACCTCGATACGCCCGGCATAGACACGGGCGGCGAGTTCGTGGTCCTCGTTGAGCACCGAAGCCACCGCGTCGTGGTCGTCGGCGAATAGACCCCAGATCCGTTCATCGTCCAATACCGACGGGTCTTTCACCCACACAACGACTCGTTGTTCGTCGAGCTTGGCAGCATCCAGAGCATTGGGTATGAACTCGCGGATGAGGTCCGTATCGCCACGCACGACCATGACCACGGGCTGGTAGGGCGTCGGCGGTTCGCCACCGAGCCATTTTTCGATCCCTTCCTTCGTCTGAACGTCAACGAGCCATGGTCCCATCGTCGGTTCCTCCTCGCGATCCGGCAGATGATAACACCGGACCGGCGCTTGACAATCCGCCGCGGACCCGGCATACCCTATGACCCCTATGGCGAAACCACTGATTATCGTCGAGTCGCCCGCCAAGGCGCGGACCATTTCCAGATTTCTGGGTTCGGACTACGCGGTGGAGTCCTCCATCGGTCATATCCGAGACCTTCCGTCCACCGCTGCGGAGATTCCAACCAAGTACAAAAAGGAGTCATGGGCTCGCCTCGGAGTCGATGTGGAACACGGGTTCGTTCCGATCTACGTCGTACCCAAAGGCAAGAAGAAGCAGGTGGACATCCTGAAGAAGAAGCTCAAGGACGCCACCGAACTCTACCTGGCCACTGACGAAGACCGCGAAGGAGAGGCCATCGCCTGGCATCTGGTTGAGGTCCTCAACCCCAAAATTCCCGTCAAGCGACTGGTCTTCCACGAAATCACCAGGGCGGCCATCGAGCATGCGCTCGCCGAGCCGCGCGCCATTGACCAACGGCTGGTGGCCGCCCAGGAAACCCGCCGGATCCTCGATCGCCTGGTGGGCTACGAGGTGTCGCCGATTCTGTGGCGCAAGGTGCGTCCAAAGTTGTCGGCCGGCCGGGTCCAGTCCGTGGCGACACGGCTGATCGTGGCGCGCGAGGCGGCCCGCATGCGTTTTGTGGAGTCCTCCTTCGCCGTGGTGGAGGCCGAACTCGTCACGGGCCGGGAGAACGAACCCCAGTTCACCGCACGCCTGACCGAACTGGCCGACCACAAGATCGCGACCAGCAAAAACTTCGATCCGGAGACCGGTGCGGTCAAGGGATCGGCACGGGTGCTCGACGAGGCCACCGGTTCGGCGGTGGCGTCCGCCCTCGAGGGGGTTCCGTTCGAGGTTGTCGATGTTGTCGAGAAGCCATACGTCAGCCGTCCCTATCCCCCGTTCATGACCTCCACCCTGCAGCAGGAGGCGGGCCGCAAGCTCAGGTTCAACGCGCAGCGCACCATGCGCACCGCCCAGCGCTTGTACGAAAACGGCTACATCACCTACATGCGCACCGACTCGCTGACCCTGTCGAGCGAGGCGATCCGCGCCGCCAGGTCCCAGGTCTCTCAGCTCTACGGCCAGGAGTATCTGCCCGACGCCCCGCGCGTCTACCGGTCCAAGTCCAAGAGCGCCCAAGAGGCCCACGAAGCCATCCGCCCCGCCGGCGAGAGCTTCCGGACGCCGCAGAGTCTCAAGGGAGAGCTCGAGCCCGACCAATACCGGCTCTATGAGTTGATTTGGAAAAGAACGCTCGCCTCCCAGATGAGGGACGCCACCGGTCTCCGCACCACGGTGAATGTCCGCGCCGACGCCGGAGAGCACGGCCCCGCATTGTTCAGCGCATCGGGCAAGGTCGTGACCTTCCCCGGGTTCTTCAGAGCTTATGTGGAGGGTTCGGACGATCCTCGGGCCGAAATGGCCGATCAGGAGAAGATGCTTCCCAAGCTCTCGACCGAGCAGAAATTGGACGCGACGCAGATCGAATCCACGGTACGGACCACCCAGCCTTCACCTCGCTACACCGAGGCAAGCCTCGTCAAGGAGCTCGAGGCTCGAGGCATCGGCCGGCCGTCCACCTATGCCACCATCATCCAGACCATCCAGGATCGCGGCTACGTCTGGCGCAAGGGTCAGGCGCTGATACCGACCTTCACGGCTTTTGCCGTCACCAGGCTCCTCGAACGCCAACTCCCCGACCTTGTGGATTATGACTTCACCGCCCGGATGGAGGACGAACTCGACACCATCGCCAGCGGCGAACGCGAGCCAGAACCGTGGCTCAACGACTTCTACTTCGGAACCGACGAACCCGGTCGGCGGCGGATCATGAGCGAGGGCCTCCACGGATTGATCAACGAGGCCGGCGAAGAGGTGGCCGCACGCGACGCGTCTCGGATCATCATCGGAACCGACGAGAGCGGCGACGAGGTCGCGGTTCGGATCGGCCGCTACGGACCCTACGTCCAGTCCGGCGACACCGACCGTCGCGCCTCGGTCCCCGACCAGATGCCGCCCGACGAGCTGACCGTGGACGCCGCGTTGAAGTTGATCGTTGATGCCAGTTCGGGCGGCAGACTGCTGGGCGACGATCCGGCCACAGGTCTCCCGATCAACCTCAAGAGTGGTCGCTACGGCCCCTACGTGCAGCTTGGTGATAACGGCGGTGCGGGCAAAGAAAAACCCCGGATGGCCAGCCTCTGGCCCGGTATGGAGCCGGACGCCCTCACCCTCGAAGAAGGACTCAAACTGCTGTCATATCCACGCGAAATCGGACCCCATCCGGAAAGCGGAGAGCCCATCATCGCCGCGGTGGGTCGGTACGGCCCCTATGTGACCTGCGCCGGTGAGAACCGCAGCATCAAGGACCACGAGACCCTCGAAAACCTCACCGTGGACGGGGCCGTGGAGATTCTCAAGCAGCCCAAGGGGCGCGGCAGGCAAGCCGCAGCTTCGGTCATCGCCGATCTCGGCAAACACCCGACGTCGGGAGATACCATCCAGGTGAAGACCGGCCGCTACGGACCCTATGTCACCGATGGAACCGTCAATGCCACGGTTCCCAAGGGAACCGATCCGGAGTCGGTGACCCTGGATCGGGCCGTCGAACTGCTCGCCGCCCGCGAGGAAAAGCTCCGCAGCCAGGGCAAAGATCCCCGCGCGAAGAAAGAAGAAGCGCCGAAAGTAGTCACTCCGAAATTTGAGTTCAGTAATTGAATGCTGACTCACAAGAATCATCGGAGTGGGAGGTCACCTTCTGAACCCAAATTAATCGGAGAATTACGATTTCGACAAAAAAACGCCCGGGATAGCCCGGGCGTTGATCGTTCGGGTTGAACCGTAAACTCAGCGCGACTCTTTGTAGGTCACGTGCTTGCGAACCACGGGATCGTACTTCTTCAGCTCGAGCCGATCCGGCGTATTCTGCTTGTTTTTCTTCACGTAATAGATGTGCGGGCTCTCGGAACTCTTGAGCTTGACCTGAACCCGATGTCCTTTTCCAGCCATGATCCTCACCTCCATTCGAGGTCGCGGGAGCATACACGGAGTGAGAATTTGTGTCAATCGGCCCCCGCCCACGCCCATTGCGAATTGCGAATTGCAGATTGCTTCACCAGATTCCCGACCCGGAGCGGAGGAGAGCGCGTTGAGCGGGCGTGCCGTCTTTGACATTGTTGGAGGTTAAACGTTGCTGGCAAACGTTCCCGTGAGGTCCCAGCAATGTCTAAGGGGGCAACCGCGGGGAGCGCGACGGGGAGAGGGCGCGTCCAATCAGGTCGTCGAAGCCAACGCGCTCACCCGGTGCCAGGCACCGTCGAAATCGAGTCGTATTGCGAGGTCGATACATCTGCGGCGGTGCCTGGCACCGACATGGAGATCGGAATGCAATGGTGGCAACCTGCCGGCGGCAGCGGTTGTGGCCGTGGCCGTGTGCGGCGGCCATGTCCGATCCTGTGCGCAGGATCGGAGGCCTTACGGCCACCCGCTGGTGACGGCTGGTCACCGCGGCCACCGGCCGCGAGTAACCTCGGGAAGCGCCACGGGGAGATGGGCGCGACGAAATCAAGAGAATCGTTCCATACGCGCAGCCGGCGCCAGGCGCGGCGATCCGAGCGCGCACGGAGAATCGGCGCCATTGTGGCGCAGCCGTCCCGGCTGCAATTCCGGCCTCAATCAAACGCGCGCCTGCAGGCGGGACGCCTGCACCACAACATGGCCCGTGGAACACGGACGCGCTGACCGGCCCCTCACCAGAGATTCACCGGATCGTTGGTGATGTTGTCGACAAGCGACACGTACGCCCAGCTCCGACCCTCCACCCCCAGCTCGGGGTCGTCGAGGGGAATCACCGACAGCCCGTACAGCCCGTCGTCCAGCGCGCCCTCCTCGAGCCCCATAATCCGTTCCAAGGGACGCTGGACGAGCCGGTGTGGGTGGATCACGATGCGGCGGGTGGCAGCCAACGTCCCATCGGCAGCGTACAGCCGGAGTTCGTGGGTGATGGCGTGTTCTGCGTTTCCGTTGTACAGGCCCACGTTGATCCGCTGCTCGGGCTTCACCTCGAGCCCGCCGAAGTGCTGGGTAGGCCAACCGCCTGGTGGGTACAGCGGCAGCATGCCGCCGTAGGTTCCACCGTCCGGGCGCGTGGTGTAGGTCCGCGAAAAGCCCGAGAACCACGACCCGGTTGCGATCTCCAGAGCACCCTTCGACGCCGTCTCATCCTCGCATCCCGGAAACAGCCGGATCACGTCCGGGAAGATCGTACGCCACCCCCGCTCCGCTTCCTCGGGAGTTGGGTCGTACCACACTTCACTCATGGTTTCGATCCAGTCCGTCAGCGGCATGCCGATCTCGCCGTCGAGATAGGTCGCGATTCCGGAACCAGACGCCGCACTCCCACCGCAATCACCGTCCGGATCGCCAGGATAGTACACGGCAAAGGGTTCGTCCTTCCAGGCCGGTGCGTTCCACGCTCCTGTGTAACACTCGAAGCCGAAGAGATCCGTCGTCCATCGTGTTCCGTTCTCACCCTGAAGGTGCGCGACCACCGGCAGCACCAGGCGATCCTCGGTGTTGTCGTTTTCCAGGGTGTAGTTCGTAAACGGCACGAAAGTCGCGTCCCCGGTGAGATTGTCGATCATGGACATCCACACCGCGGCGGGGCGGTCCCCCAGTACGGCCAGGCGGGGCGGCCAGCCGGTCTGAATTTCCTCCGGGAACAGCGACGGGATCTGAACGATCTGCACATCGTGCGGCGCGACCGTGAGTTCCTGTTCGGCACCCTCCGGCCTCAAGTCGCGGAGCCAGTACTCGGGTTCATCGGCATACCCCCATATGAGAGAGATGGTAAGCGGCTCGTCGCCGTCGTTGACCACGCCAAGGTTGAAACGAAAGCGCCCCGGAATCCGTCTGTCAAGCGACAGTTGTGACGGCCGCAGCAAGGTCGACTTGACCCAATGGAGCTCCGGGTCATACGCTTTGTATTGAGTGTGGTTGGAGTACCCGATCCTTCCCGGCAGCCCCTGAATGGCGTGACCGTATCGTCCCCCCGAATCAGTTGCCGGAGTCGAGATTCGGCCCGAGACTGCGAGCTGCTCACCCCATCGGTGGCCCGAAGTCACAACCAGTCCGTCATGTTCAGGCGCGCCGCCCCCGACCCAGGCGAGGACATCCCGGACCGCGAGGCTCCCGTGAGGGGCCAGGGTGAACGACCTGCTCGTGGTGGGACAGGCCACCCTCCGCACCGTCACATCCATGGCCTCATAAGAGGGGTTGAAAAACCACAGCTCGGTGGTCCATTGGGTGCCGTTGGAGCCCGGGGTGTCGGCCACGATTGGAACGAGCGTCTCGCTCGTGCTCGGCGCGGGCCCGAGCACACTCAGGGCGTTCGGTGCGCCCAGCTCGATGTACTCGGCGCGGTGCCACTCGCCGAGCAGCTCACCGTGCCCCGATTCCGGGTCCAACGAAAACAAGAACATGTCATTTCGAATTCCTCCGCTGATCACCTCGCCCCCGAGCCCGTACAGGAGGTCCGACGGCTCGTGATAGACGAGACGGTCGACCACCACGTCCTCTCTGTCGAAGGGTGGAATGGTCAGATCCACATCCAGGCTGGGGCCTGACAGCCCGCCACCGTCGATGTCATAGAAGGCGGCGCCGTCTGGCCGGCAGCGCCAGAACCCCCTTCGGCGGAAGTCAGCGCTCAGACAAGGGGTCGCGCCGATCGGATACGACGGCCAGTCGAGCAGGTCGAGCTCCGCGAACAGCTCCACCAGGTGCTGTTCGGCCACGGGATGCTTGAGCAACACCACCGAGTCCGTGCCCCAGGTTGTTGTCGTATCCGGGGTGTCGGGATACGGCCATGCCTCGCACGACCTCCCCCCCCAATCATTACCACTTGCCTGGAATATGACGACGCAACGCCCGTTTCCGAAGGTCCCCTCTTCAAGCCCCAGCTCGAACGCGTCGTCGAGATCGAGCATCGGTCCCTGAATCGCCCAGCCCACCTCCCCCGGGTCCGACGCCGCCGGGACCCGGCGGATGAGACGCCATGAATAGACATCGAAATCCATGACACCGGGCCACGTCTGGAAGCTGAGTACATCCCCATGAGCGGCCAGAGAGGCGTCCTGCCCCCAATACCCATGTGGAATCTGGCGGTTGGTGTCAAAGGTCGGAAGGAAGGGTCTCACTCGGAGGTATCTGAGCTCCTCGGGATCGAGCAACCAGATCCCCCCGAACCGTTCTCCCACAGGATTGAAATACGTCCGGCGGGTGATCAAAAGCTCGTCTGCCAAGTCGGAACGAGACGGCGCCTCAGATTGCACCAGCACAGGCCAGACCACAAGCACGGTCAGAACACAGAGACGAAACCGCAGCGTCATGGATGTATTATCCCATTCATCGTCGTCAATCCGGATCCGGGTTGCAGCCTGGCTCGGTCACACATACGCAATAGAAATTCCCTGATCCGGGATGGCCTATCGCTGTAAAGGCCTCTCCGATGGACTGCTGCTCGAACAGCGCATCCTGGCAGTGACCCGGCCAAGATTGGGTATACAGGTCCTTTGCCGCAATCTTCACCAAATCTGCGAAATCGTCCCAACCGTGGGAGCCGTTGACGTACACGGTGAGGGCCCGGAAGAACGCAGGCCCGGCCACGGCGATGTCGATTGGGGTAACGACTATCTCGCATCCGCTGAGCCAATTATTGGCGCACACCGGGTTCTGCCCACCCTCCGAGGTCAGATAGAGTGCAACCGAGAGACGATTGCCTTCCCACGCCGGGTGATCGGGATACGGGCCGGTAGGGTCCTGAGCGTGAAACGAGAGATATCCTCCGCAACAACCCGACGGGTCGGGGTCACCGTCGTCCACGTCGACCCATCGCCCAGGATCAGACCCATCTGACCGACGATCCTCACCACTCTTCCAGTCGGCCCGCTCGACCAGAGGATCGCCCGATTGCCACTCGGGTTCCGCGAACCATTCGACAATGTAAGAAATCACATCGGCCCACGCCTCGTGGAAAACGGCCTCCTGCC
This sequence comes from uncultured Holophagae bacterium, assembly GCA_963797055.1. Lineage (GTDB taxonomy): Bacteria > Acidobacteriota > Thermoanaerobaculia > Thermoanaerobaculales > Sulfomarinibacteraceae > FEB-10. The sequence continues at coordinate 139,610 of CAWCOD010000005.1, read as the reverse complement.
AGACACCGTAGTCCCATTCGGAAACTCGCTCGTAGATCGTGCCATGGCCCCACTCGTGGGCTATGACGTCGAGACATGATGAGAGCTCGAAGTCGAGATTGTCTTTCTGAGATATGAATACACCGTTGTACCAGCCACGATTTTCGTTGTGGTCAAGATTGAAGGCCGCAAAATCAGGCGCACCCACAGCGCCCACGGTAATCTTGGCGGTGGTCCCCATGTCGTCAAACCCGTAGAACCCGAGCCAATCGAAGACCTGCATGGTCTGATAGGTCTTCCAGAGTGCATCGCCGGCACTGCTGCCCGGTACGTCCGGTGAGGCGGAATCGACATAACACGGGAGCCCTTCGCAATGGGAGTCGGTGGAAGCGTTGAGCCGGACCAATTCGGCAAAAAGAAGTGTTCCATCATCGTTACAGCGGTGGTATGAGCCCTGGAACACCTGAATGTCCGGAATCCCTCCGTCACCCGCGCGATGCCCATGGTAGGAGAAGCTTGACCCCCCAGGAACGATTTTCTGACCCACAATCTCAGTGGCCCAGAGATCTCTCGGCGCGATGTTCGGATCGAAAGGCTGCCCCTCCCATCCGGTTTGGTTTTGAGGCACACCCTTTGCGGGCAGGTTAACGAAGCTCGAAGGCTCACAGTCGTACGACGGGCTCCGGTTCCAGTGCGCCAGGAGATCCCCTGTTTCCCCGGATAGCGCTGCCCACACACCCCCGCTCTCACTCGTAACGAACGGCAAAACCCATACGGGTTGAAATCCCCTGCCGCTACCGTTCGAGGCGAATTCGACCTCCGAATGGAGTAGGAGTCGTCTCAGGACCGCGGCCGGCAGCTGAAGGTCAGTTGGGAGTTCGTATCCCGCGATTGCCAATGCCTCTCGAGCCGATGTGCGAGCTTCTTCCAACGACCCAAAGCCAATGGTGCCCACGGATTCGATATCCGAAAAGAATGCCCCAAGGACCGCTGTCAGCGTTCCATTTGTGTCGTAGTGGAATCCGAGCTCGCCGCCCCGCATTCGGATTCCGTTGGGGAACAGGCGTCGCAAAACGCCATCGGGCGGTACGTACCGTTGGCGGTACACCGCGTGGCGATTGCCTAGGCGATCTTCAGAATCCCTCGCGACCTGCCAGGTGATGGTCCCACCAACACCAGCCGTCGAGTCTACAAGTGAGGGTGGGTCAACCTGATGCCCCGTTGCGACGTCCACCAGGGTGGCATCGGGCCCTTGAGCGACGAACATCACCCGAACCGCACCAGTGGACCCGGGTGTCTGTTCGAGAACCACGCCTCCGGACGCAAGTGTATTGGTGATGAGGATAACAATAAGAAACGTGAACCAAACTGACCAGGGTCTCATCGGATTCCTCCGTTGCACCGTCGTGCGACTGCGTTGCCGGGAACGCTGGGGAACCCCTCGTCTTCAGCTGTCCCTGTTTCCCGGAAGCGACGCGTTGTGAGACCCGTTTTGAATACTCAAACTCAAAATACCGACAAAAAAAAAGTATCCTTTCTCAAAATTTTGTCGGATTCTCAGAATACTAAAAACAACATATGTCCTGCGAAGACCCTTGTCAACCCAGCCGATAGACGGCTCAGAAGTCCCACTGCCGCGGGAATAACGAGCCCGACCCCGGGCCCGCACCCGTTACCGGCAATCGATGCTGGATGCCAAGGAGGAAGTTGAATGTTGAACCGTCCGCCACCCGCCCATTACGGATTGCAGATTGCGAGCAATTGCAGATTCCCCCGCCCACCCGGAGCGAGGAGGGTGCATTGAGCGGGCGTGCCGTCCTTAAGTTGGAGTTAAACGTTACACGTTAAACGTTAAACGTTCCTGCCCTCCGTTCCGGATCGTGAGAGCGCGCGATGGGCGGGCGTGCCGCTTCTGACATTGTCGGGAACAGGCTGCTCATAGGTCCAAGAATGTCGTGGACAACCGTGGGGTGCGCCGAAAGTCCGTCCAGGTGGTCGAGCAACCTCGGCAGGAGCCGCTTTGGGGTATGACGGGCGTGCCTGACCAATCGAGCGGGATCTTTCGCAACCCGCCGGGCCGGTGCCAGGCACCGTCGAAATCGCGATCCTGTGAGCAGCGAGGTCGGCCACATCTTGCGGCGGTGCCTGGCACCGGCATGGGGGAGCGCGTCGGGGAGAAGGACGCGTCCAAAAATCCGGTGATCGATGCGAACGCGCGTGCCGCCGCCGGGCTCGACGGCGGTCAGTCCGTTCCAGCACCGGCCAGGAACTGCTCGACCTCGCGGGCGACCTCGGCTTCCATGCTGATGCGAAAATCCTCGAAATCCGGATCGATGAGGTTGACCGCCAGGCTGCCCCGCGGATCGGCGTACGCCTGAAAGCCCGATGCCATCAGCTGGATCCGGTGGAGCAGGCGGAGCCCGTCACCCGGTCCCAGACCCTTGCTCCGTCGTTCCAGCTCGCGACCGATCTCCACCATACGGTCGCGCTGCCATCGATGGTAACGGTAGGCCTCCATGATCTCCATATTCTGTTCGAGGGCCACGGGCGCGAGGGACAGAAATCGGGTCAGCGACGATCGCTCCGCCAGGGTTGTAGCCAGGAGGCGGGCCAGCTTCTGATCCGACAGACGAGCCGGCTGAGAGGACAGCGCCTTCTCGATCTCGAGATACCAATTGTCCAGCTCGTCCCGCAGCAGCTCCAGGAAAAGTTCCTCCCTGCTCCGAAAATACATGGAGGCGATGCCGTTTTTGACGCCTGCCCTCCGGCCGATGGAGTCCAGAGTGATCTCCACGTAGGGCATTTTGAGGAAGGAATTTCGCCCCTCCACGCGGATATCCTCCATCCGCGCCTTCTTTGCCTTCTTGGCGCGCGCCAAGCGTTCCCGGTCGATCAGCCGGCCCATGAACCCTCCCCTGCCCCGCGGGGCACCACAGTCTACCGCGGCGCGTGCAGACAGGCGTCTGACGCATGTGGTCGCTGAATAGCGGATTACAGATTGCGGATTACAGATTGCAGATTGCAGATTGCAGATTGCAGATTTTGATGGCAAGGGGAAGAGGGCGTGGCTTCAGCTGAAACTGATGTCGATCAGGTCACCGTCGAGCAGTTTCCAGAAGACCACAAGAGCTTCCAGCTCGGGCAGCGGTGAAATTTTGAGGATCGAGCCGATATCTGTTGTACCGGTGATGCGCGACAGGAGAAACGCTTCCTGGGGTGAAAATTCCATGGTCTGCATGTCCTGGAGCGATGCCTTCAGCACCGGAATCCCCGCCGCCTCAACTCCGCGACCTTCGAGCTCGGCCCGGATCTCCGACTCCATGGCTCGGATCTCACGTACGACATTGTCGTTGTTTGGTTCGAGGCTGGTGGCGGCGCGCATTCTGCGCACGGCCTGTTCATACTCTCGGTTCCCGACCTGGGCCCTGGCTTCGGCCACCAGACCGTCGGCGCTAGTGGACGGAACCGCCACCGCCATGTCCGGGTCCAACATCCGCGGCCGAACGATTTTCAGAAGACCCTTCTGGGCTTTCTGAAAGAGAATCTCGCATACGTGGTATTCGCTGGAGTGGGTTTGGAGTCCGATCTCGTCCACCGTGCGATCATCATCCACCATCTCCAGAATCGTCCTCCGGGCCTCGTCGACTTCACCGTCGAGAAGGTCGCCCACCGCCACCGGAACGCTCTGGGGTGAAGGGATGATCTCGCGGATCCTGTTCCACTCGTCGAGGCGCCGGATGCCCTCCATCGTGAGAGACGTCACGTTCAGCGAGATGGGGACCATCGTGTAGGCCGGGAGTTCGTCCGCCACAAACCGGAATCGGCCCTCGTCCCACTGGAACAGTTCAAAGATGGATTCCTCCGCTTTGAGCGCGAGCATCCGTTCGAGGTCGGCGGAGGTGATCGCTCCTTGTTCCACAAGGACATTACCGAGGAGATCACCGCTCCTTTCCTGCTCCCCGACGGCAGCTGCCAATTCGTCCTCGCCGATGAAGCCGTGACTGACCAGGAAATGGCCCAGAAACTCCTTGGGATTGGTGGAGTTGCACGAGACGATCTCACCCTCGCGGAAGAAGATCGATTTGACGACTTCGCCGCTGGAGACCAACAACGTGCCCGTGTAGCGACCGTTGGCCAGCCACTGAAAAATGTCGCTCAGGGCCATGGTCTCGAGCGTGCCTTCGATACCCATGATGCCTTCTTAACAATCCAATCTCCGATTACGGGTTGATTCGATCAACTCCGCAACGGTCTCTGCCACACTCTCGGTTCAAAACGCGGAACGAGTGGGATCACCGCGCCGTCACTTGTCTCCTTTGACGGGTGTCCAGATCTCGGTGCGACCAATCATCGCCAACCCGATATAACCACGCACCTTCAGGTTGCCGTCCTCGTCAATCGCCAGCTTGCACTTGTAGGTCTTGCCCTCGTCCGGCGCGTAAATGGTGCCCTTCTTGTACTTGTTGTCTCCGGCATAATCGAAATCGGACATGATCTGCAGGCCCTGGATCGGCCGATCCCTCAGGTTCGCGTCCGGATTTTCGCGGTCGACCTTGGGTTTGCCGGCCATCCCCCCGTCGTCATCCGCCGGGTATACGGGCTCCTCGAGCCACACCAGCTTGCCGAAATATTTGCCGTCCTTCTCGAAGATCTCCACGTGGGCCTGACCGTCCTCGTTGTCCGGGTCGGTAGCCCAGAGCCCCACCACTGCATCGCCCTCGCCTGCCACCAGGGGTCCCGCCGCAAGGAACATCACGACCGCCGCCATAAGCACCGTTGTTCGCATGAATGCCTCCTCTCCGGATCGATCGAGAACATCTTACCCCGAGCCGATGGCCTCGTCGCCCCTTCAATCGGGTATTGCTAGAGTCTGAACATGGTCCGAATCACACACATGACACTGTTGGTCGCCCTCGCCCTCGGAGCCTCGTCGTGTTGGAGGAGTGTGGATGAAGATCGACTCGACCGGCCCTCCGCCGACCGGCTCGCCGTCAAACCAAGCGCAGTCGGCGTACCCTACGACCGCTTCGTGGTGATCCGGCATGACGGGCACGTCGTCGCCGTCGACCTCCACGCGACCTCCCAACTGGGCGACAGGGTTCGTTACCAGTGGTACGAAGCCAACGCGGATGGTCGGTTCGCCCCGGAGGCCGACCTCGAACAGGGCGAGGGAGAGGCGGTCGAACGGCCCCACACCGGCCGGATTGCCATCCCCAACCTGCCCCTTCTTCAATGGTCCCGTGGATCGCAGGAGTCCGGCTGGGTCTACTGGCCGGAGCGGGACACCGGCCTCGAATTCTATTCCAACACCTTCGCGAGCCTGACCGAAATTGCGACTCGCGGCGGCACCGGTCGTTGGATCGACGCGGGTGAAGGCGAGAACTGACCTCGCCCGCCCTTCACAACAGCGCCCGCACCCGCTAAGCTCTGCCGCCATGATCTCCGTGTCGAACCTCAGCAAGGGCTTCGGTGCCCAGGTCCTCTTCGAGGAGGCCGGCTTCCAGCTCAACCCAGGATGCCGATACGGTCTGGTGGGCGCCAACGGATCCGGAAAGACCACCCTGCTCAGGATTCTCGCCGGCGAGGACGAGCCAACTCTGGGCACTGTGTCTCGACCCAAAAGACTTCGGATGGGCACTCTGGAGCAGGACCACTTCCGATTCGAGGAGGTCTCCATCATCCAGGTGGCCATGATGGGACACGACGAGCTGTGGACCGCCATCCACGCCAAGGAGAAGCTGCTCGCCCAGGCCGACGAGACCTTTGATGCCGACCGTTACTCCGAGCTCGAGGACGTCATCACGAGCCACGACGGGTACTCCTTTGAAGCCCGGTGCGGCGAAATTCTCGAGGGTCTGGGCATCCCGACCGAAATCCACCATCAGCCCCTGTCCACCCTGTCCGGTGGCTTCAAGCTGAGGGTCCTGCTGGCCCAGGTGCTCGCTGCGGACCCTCAATGTCTTCTGCTGGACGAGCCAACCAACCATCTCGATATCCTGTCCATCAGATGGCTCGAGAAGTTTCTCAACGGCTATCAGGGCACCGCCGTTGTGATCTCTCACGACCACCGTTTCCTCGACAACGTGGCGACCCACATCCTGGATATCGACTACCGGACGGTGAGCCTCTACACCGGGAACTACAACGCGTTCGCCCAGGCCAAACGCACGGAGCGGGAGCGCCGAGAGGCCGAGATCGCCCGGCGCGAAAAGCAGATCGATCAACACCAGGCATTTGTCGACCGCTTCAGGGCGAAAAACACCAAGGCCCGCCAGGCTCAGAGCAAAATCAAGCAGATGGAGCGGCTGGTCATCGAACCGCTGCCGCCGTCCTCGAGGCGGTACCCGGTCTTCCGGTTCTCCCAGCGAAGACCGAGCGGGAAACAGGTCCTCGAACTGGAGACGATCTCGAAGGCCTTCGGAGACAACCAGGTGTTGCGGGATGTCACCCTGAACGTGCGCCGTGGTGACCGACTGGCCATCATCGGGCCCAACGGCATCGGGAAATCCACCCTGCTCAAAATCGCCACCGGTGAACTCCACGCCGACAGCGGCGAGACGGCCTGGGGCCACGAGGCCCACGTGGGTTACTTCGCACAGGACCACAGGGATCAACTGGAGGGCACCGATGCCACGGTGGAGGCATGGCTCGGCGACGCCTGTGTCGGGCAGACCACGGGATTCGTCCGAGGAGAGCTGGGCAAGGTTCTGTTTTCCGGCGATGAGGCGGAGAAGAAAGTGGCCAACATCTCGGGGGGCGAAGCGGCTCGGCTGGTCTTCGCCCGCCTGACCGTCGAGCAACCCAACGTCATGGTTCTCGACGAGCCCACCAACCACCTCGACCTCGAGTCCATCGAAGCTCTTGTCCAAGCCCTGAAGCGTTACGACGGCACCCTGATCTTCGTCTCCCATGACCGATGGTTTGTGTCCAAGTTGGCGAGCCGAATCGTCGAAATCACCGACGGCGGAATCAACGACTACATCGGCTCCTACGATGAGTATCTGGCGTCGTGCGGGGACGACCATCTGGATGCCGATCAGGTGGTTCTGCGCAAGAGACGGGATCGTAAGAAAGACAACAGGCGGCCACCGAGAAACGACTCGGAGTCGAAGGCCGGCGAGCGGCGACGGCGCGACCTCGCGCTGCGGCGGGACGTGATCACAGCGGGGATCGAGGAGGCCGAGGCGCGGATCAGCCAGATCGACGCCCAATTTTGCCAACAGGGCTTCTTTGATACCACTTCAGAGGACACCGTCCAGTCACTCCAGCACGAGCAAAAATCCCTCCGGTCGGAGGTGGAGCAGCTGATGGCAGAGTGGGAGCGGATCGAAGCGGAGATTGAGGAAATGGGATCCGAACTCTGAATTCGCAGTTTTGAATTCTGAGTTTTGAATTCCCCCGCCCGCCCAGTGTTTCAACGATCGGGCATCCTTGGAACGACAGCCTCTCTCTCTGTCCTCGTCGAAACTTTCTTCAGCCGACGCCGGTTAAATCATTAAGAATTGGGAATTAGGTTCATCCGGTTTTCCGTGAGATGGACAGTGGTTCAATTCGAAATGCGGAATTCGAAATTCGAATATTCCATCGCACCGACTTCGTGTGCAGTTCCGGATTCCATTGAGAGGCAGGCTATGAGCCGTGTGGGTTCGCCACTTCAACGACAGCATCCAGAATGACTGGTGCGAGGAGCCCCAATCAGGAACTTGGATTGAGCAATCGCCAGGTCATGGCACGGACTTGATCGAAGAGCTGTAGCGAAGCGCTCGCGCGAGTGGAGTCGATCGCTCCGGCGTGAAGCAGGAGGCGAAGATGGCAGTCGACCTCTTTCGCGGAGCCGTAGGCGATTCGCCAGTGATGGAGCCGATCCCGGCCCGTTCGGCCGTGTCCTTCTGCAATATTGGCGGGAACCGATGACGCCGATCTGATCACTTGATCGGCGAGGCTCTTGACGGGCGCCGGTACTCGTTTGACGAGGGAGATGGCTTCCCCGGCAGCTTCGATGGCCTTGCCGTAGACGATGAGTTGGTTGCCTTGGCACGCGTCGATCATGATCACCTCCGGGTCGTTCATGGAACTCCTTCGACGTCGATCTGTTTCCGGATGTCAAGGGTCGTCTGACGACTTGTCTTGCCCTTGACATCCGGAAACAGATCGACGATTCCCTCCCAGCGAACGACCCGGAGGGGATCACGATGCGCTCCCAGGGGACAGCGATCAGCGGCAGTTGGCAGCGGCCGGGACAGGGACAGCAACCGGTGTCCGGGGCAGATGGCAGCAACGGTGATCAGCGACCGCAATCCGGGGCAATCGCCGCTGAACACTGCCGCGGCCCCTGATCGCTGACGCAGCCGCCGATCACGGACGCTGTCCCTGATTGCCGTCGCTGTTTCGCGCACGGAGACGGGCACGCAGAAACCCCACCTCACGCTTTCCCGGATGAACCGAAAATTAAAACTGAAAATTCAGGCGGTGTGCAGTGGCCTTCATTCAGGCCGTGCGACGGACGGCGTGGAGGGTGAATCCGTCGCCGAGGGGGCTGGGCAGGATCCGAACCCCTCCGGCCGATGTGGGGATCCATGGGCAACCACCGGGGAGTACCTTCGTCAGGTCCACCATTTCCACATTTCCCGGCATGGGATCGAAATGGCCCTCGTTCTCCTCCGGCTCCACCGAGCACGTGCTGTAGAGGAGGACTCCTCCATCCGCCAGGAGATCCAAGGCGCCAGCGACGATCCGCGCCTGAATCTCCGCCAGACCGACGATGTCCTCGTCACGCAACCGCCACTTGATCTCCGGGTGACGACGCAGCGTCCCCGTCCCGGAGCAGGGGGCATCCACCAGAACGAGGTGCCAGGCGGCGGGTACGAGTGGAGGTTGGGTCGCGTCGGCGACCGCGACCGAACCAGTCGCCATCCTCTCCAACAGCGGTCCCATGAGACGAACCCGCGACAAACGGCGATCAAAGGCGGCGATGGGCGCGCCGCCGATAAGATGGCTCCACAGCGCGGTCTTGCCGCCCGGAGCGGCACACAGGTCAACGGCGGCGCCGCCGTGCCAAAGTCCCGCAGCGACATGGGCGACAATTTGCGAACTCGGGTCCTGGATGTAGGCGCTGCCTGCCCTGGCCGCATCGATCACCCGAGCCGCATCACCCGGCACGGACCAGGCGCCGGGACACCACGGGTGGGGCACCACCGCGTCAGGCGTCCCTCCTGGGAGGTTTCCAGCGGGGTTCTCGGTCCCCCATGCCCAGAGCCCGGCGGGTTCCTGGTCGGCGGCCATCGCATCCTCGGCCGCCTCGGCACCGAAGGAGAGAAACCACCGACGGTAGAGCCACTCGGGGTGCGACAACCGAAGATCCGGTGTGCCCTCTTCTAAGATGCGAGTCCAGCCGGGTATGGCGCGGCGCAAGACCGCGTTGACCAAACCCGACGCCGACCCCAGACCGAGACGGCGCACGAGGTGGACCGCGGCGTCCGTCGCCACCGCCGCCGGAACACCGAGCACCGCCGCTTCGAAGAGACCGAGACGAAGCACGGACCGCACCTCGGGGTCGAGCTTTTCGAAGGGCCGACGAACCTCGGTGGCCAGGGCGGTGTCGATGGGCCTTTGCCAACGCAGCACCCCCAGGACCCGGGTTCTGACGGCAGCACCGGGTGTCCCGGCCAGCAATCGTGATGAGTAGGCGCCGTCGGCGACGCGGACCAACCACCTGGCCGCCAGTTGGCGGTCAGCCGAACTGTTCACCCCGGGTCACCCGCTCTCCGATGAGGAAGGCATCGGCAGGCATCCGCCGTCGTCCTTCCCGCTGCATCTCGGTGATCCGCGCCGCCGTTCCCCGGCCGCATCGGACAACGATCCCGGATGGCTCCGCTGTGATGGTGACCCCCGGCTCCTCGTCGCCCGGAGGGGACGGCACCACCTCCTCGAGCCCGAAAATCTTGAGACGCCCGCCCCTGAATTTGGTGTACAAACCGGGCCACGGTGTGAATCCCCGGAGACGGTTGACCAGCTGGCGGGCCGGCATGGTCCAGTTCACCTTGGCGAAGCTCCGGCGCAGCATCGGGGTGACGTTGGCTCCGTCCTCCGGCTGGGGTTTGGGCGTCACCGTGCCCGCCTCGAGCCGATCAACGGTCTCGACAACCAGGTCCGCCCCGGTCTCGGCAAGCCGGGGAGCCAGGTGTTCGGCGGTTTCGTTGCGCTCGATCTCCACCCTGCGCTGGAGCAGGAGGGGACCGGTGTCCATGCCCTCGTCCAACAACATCGTGGTCACCCCGGTGTTCCGGTCACCGCAGACCAGCGACCACTGGATCGGGGACGGTCCGCGGTGGCGGGGCAGCAGACTGGGGTGGAGGTTGATGAAGCCGTGCACCGGCACCGTCAAAAGCCCCGCAGGAATCAATTTCCCGTAGGCCACCACCACCGCGACGTCGGCGTCGATTTCGCGAAACCTGCCGATCGCCGCGTCGCCCTTCAGCGACTTCGGCTGCCAAAGGTCAATCCCCTCGTCCACGGCACGCTCGGCGACCGGCGGCGAGGTCACGATCTGGTGGCGGCCAACGGGCCGGTCCGGCTTGGTCACCACCGCCACGATTTCGTGCGAACTGGCCACCAGTCGCTCAAAGGAGGGCACCGCGAACTCAGGAGTACCGAAGAATACGAGCTTCATGGTTGGCAGTGTACACCACGAATCGAGACTGGATCGCGGCCATACCTGTGTTCAAATTTTGAACATGGACACTTCAGCGAAGGGAAATGCCAAAGACATTAAAAATTCAAAGTATTGGAAGAAAGATAGTTAACGTCTTCTCTCCGTGTCCAGAAAGTTGGCACGGATCCTGCGATAAAACTCCGTTGGGAGGCCACGATGCACGACAAGGACACGACAAACCCAACGGTACTGTTAGTCGACGACGATCCCGCCATCCGAGAGTCGGTGGGACTGCTCCTCGAGGAGCAGGGAGCCGACGTCACGCCGGTCGCCACGCTCGCCGAGGCCAAATCCAATCTCAAGAACGGGACGTTTGCTCTGGTGTTGACGGACTTGCGACTCAAGCTGGGCACCGAGGGGCTCGATGTGGCCCGCACGGCGCGCAAAACCGACCCGAGCGCCAGAGTCGTCCTGTTCTCCGGCCAGGACCTGAGCGAGATCGAGGATGAGGCCACCGAAGCGGGCGTCTACGAAATGCTCGCCAAGCCCCTTTCCCTCGAAGCGCTGGAGCGCATCCTCACGGATCTCGGCACCGAGGTTGAAGAGCGGCCCACCAAGCCGACCCGGGGTCAACGCCTCAGCGACGCCCAGGGACAGGAACTCCTGATGTCATTCGCAGCCGGCGATCAGGGGGCCTTCGAGATGCTTGCGACGTCCTACCGGGCCATGCTGTTCTCGGTATTCCTGCGCTGGTTCCGACTCACCGAGGAGGACGCCGAGGATCTGTTCCAGGAGGTCATGCTCCAGCTGGTCATCAAGGCCGCAGAGATCCGGAACGTCCGTACCTGGCTGCTCGGCACCGCCATCAACCAGGCCAAGAAACGCATTCGTCGATTGATCCGAGAACGGACCCTGGCGGAACGGTACCTGGAGAATCTCGAGCTCTACGAACCCGAGGACAGGGACGACGTTCGCGAACTCATCGCACGTGGGTTACAGCTGCTCAAACCCGGCGACCGTAAGCTGCTGGCCCTGATCTACATCCAGGGTCTGAGCTACCAGGAGGTGGCCGACCTTCTGAATCGCCCCATCGGTTCCATCGGGCCGCTCCGGGGCCGAGCCCTGAAACGGTTGTCCAAGGCGGTGGCAGAACTGGAAGAACCGCCGGTGGCCCAGGAGATGGTGGCGTAACAGGCTCAGCGATGCACGACGCAATCAGCGGGAGGGCCTCACGGCTCTCCCTGTTTTTTTGTGGAGAGTGTGGAAGGTGTGGACGAAAGTGCCCACCCGCATCCGAGACGAGTGCAGAGCCCCTGCCCGACCCGCAGCAAGGAACAAGGAACAACCCCCTCCGACCGGTGGATTGTGGAGCGCGATCCGCGGACGTGTCCGTCTTAACACGGTTGGAGCTCGCCACTGAGTCTCTTGAGCCCTTTGGGCAACATTGTTACGGGGGCAACCTCGGGTAGCACTCTGGAGACTGACGCCTGAAACTTGGTAGACCGAACGCTCGGAGAGCGCGAAGCGAGAAGGGCGCGATGGTTGCAGCGCAGCCGGCTCGGCTGCATTCTGGCCCGGTGCTCAGGGCCGACACTTAAGGTCCCGGTGCTCGGGCTCGACAAATTATGACCTCTTGTGTTCGCGCCGTTCTCCGCCTGATGTCGATCCACCTTTCGCCCTCCACCGACATCTTCGACAACTCCTGTGCTTGGAATATCTTCGGCAACCAATCGGCTTCGTGTAAGGTACAGAACCCCAACGAATTGGGGTGGAGGTTTGTATGACCGATTCTCCGTCGCCGACCGAGATCCGGGCGGTGCTGGACGAGATCTTGCCGATGGTTCAGAAACCGAGCAGGTATCTGGGCCTCGAGCGGAATCTGACGCGGAAAAATTGGCACGATATGGACGTTCGGGTAGCTCTCACCTTTCCCGACGCCTACGAGATCGGCATGTCTCACCAGGGCACGCGGATCCTGTACCACCTGATCAACCGCCGTCCGGATGCGCTGGCTGAGCGGAGCTTTGCCCCCATGCCTGACATGGCCGAGGCCCTGCGCGAGAGAAAGACACCGCTGTACTCCCTGGAGAGCTACCGCCCGGTACGGGACTTCCACGTGGTCGGCGTCTCGCTCCAGAGCGAGCTCAACTACATCAACGTGCCATACCTCCTGGACCTGGCCGGCATCACACGGCGGGCGTCAGATCGTGGCCAGGACGAACCCCTGGTGGTGGGCGGCGGTCCGTGCACGGCCAACCCGGAACCCGTGGCCGACTTCTTTGACGCGATTCTGATCGGCGATGCCGAGGCTTCGCTGGATCAGATGCTCGACGCGATCAAAGAATCGCGGGCGGAGGACCTCGACCGCTCGGCGACGCTGCAACGTCTCGCGACGGTCCCGGGTGTCTATGTGCCCACGCTGTACCGTTGGCACCGAGCCAAGGCCGACGAACCCGCCCGGTGGGAGACGCTCCACCCGTCCGCTCCCCTTCCGGTGCAACGGGTCTGGGTGGACGAACTCGACCCCGCGGATCAGCCGGAAGTCCCCATCGTTCCCTTCGCCGAGGTCATCCAGGACCGTCTCGGCATGGAGATCATGCGCGGCTGCACTCAAGGTTGCCGCTTCTGCCAGGCGGGTTATTGGTACCGGCCGGTGCGCGAGCACGATCCCGACGTGGTGGTGGAGCGGATGAAGCGTCAGGTCGCAGAATCCGGATTCGAGGAAATCGGGCTGCTCAGCCTGTCTACCGCTGATTATTCACAGGTGGAACCGCTGGTATACACCCTGTCCGAACAGCTTCAGGACCGGCGGGTCTCCATCAGCCTGCCGAGCCTGCGGGCGGATGCTTTCTCGGTGGGACTGGCGGAGGCTGTATCCAGGGTGCGCCGCTCGGGATTCACCTTCGCACCCGAAACCGGCTCCGACCGGCTCCGACGAGTGATCAACAAGACCTTCACCAACGCCGACATGCTCCAGGCAGCCGAGGCCGCCTTTGCCAAGGGATGGCAGCTGATCAAGGTCTACGCCATGATCGGTCTGCCCACCGAAACCGATGAGGACCTGGAGGAGCTGGCCAGGCTCGCCGAGGATCTGGTCCGGACCGGCCGTCGCGTCAGCGACAGGCGCATCGAGGTCAAGGTCTCGGTCGGCTGCTTTGTACCCAAGGCATGGACGCCGTTTCAGTGGCAGCCCTTCGTACCGGTTGACGAAATGCTGCGCCGAATCGGTCTGCTCAAGGACCGGTTCCGCAGGATCCGTGGGGCCCGATTGCAGTGGAGCGAGCCCGACGAGTCGGCCCTTGAGGCGCTGTTGTCCCGTGGCGACAGGACTCTGTCGGACACCATCGAACGGGCACACGACCTGGGCGCGGTCTTCGACGGCTGGTCGGATCACCTCGACCTCGGAGCCTGGCGACAGGCGGTGCGAGAGACCGGAGTCGACCTCGAGGCTCAGCTCGACAGCCGCGACCTCTCGGCCACTCTGCCGTGGGACATCATCGACGCCGGGGTTCGCAAGAACTACCTCAAAGCCGAATGGCGCCGCGCCGGGAACGAGAAGGCCACCGAGGACTGCAAGTGGGGTCACTGCTTCCAGTGTGGCATTCCGGGAAACGGCGAGGACACACAGCTCGCCGCGGAAACCCTCCCGATCGTGGGGGATCCGCTGCCTTCGGACCAGCAGCCCAAGGCGGCCGCCTACCGTTTGCGGCCCGAGCCCCGGATCCCGCGACCGGCCCGACAGTTGTCGCAGCCGCCGGTCTACCGACGCTACCGGTTGACGTTTTCGAAGACCGGAGACGCCCGGTTTCTGTCCCACCGCCAGGTCATGGACGCACTCGAACGGGCCCTGCGCGGAGCGGGGGTACCCGTTCGATACACCGAAGGCTTCAACCCACATATCCGGGTGTCCATGGGACCCGCCCTGCCGGTGGGCCACGAGGGCCTGAGCGAGGTCTTCGACGTGGACTGCACCGCTCCGGTGCGACAGAGCCACCTCACGACCATGGCGCGGCTCCTTCCCACCGGCATGGACCTTCTCGACGCCAGGGATTTGGTGCCCGGCGCCCCCTCTCTCGGCAAGATGGTGGCGGCAGCGCGGTACCGCCTACCCCAGCTCGATGAGAGGCCGTGGCCGGAGTCCTCCACCGAACTGCCCGAGCCGCTCGGTGACGGAATCAGCCTGTGGGAAATCCTGCCCTCCGGCGAGCTGCGGATCGAACTCAACCAACGCGAGAGCGACGGTCCGGTGGTCTCGGTAAAAAGGCTGCTGTCCGCCCTCGGACTCGACGATGAACGGATCCGGCTCATCAGAGTGGTCCGTGAGCGACTCGTGCTCCGACCGCGGCAGTCAGCCGGGCGTGGGTTCCAATCGACTGGAGATGCCACGGCCGCCGGGACCGGCGGGGGCGAATAGTGGCCCGTTGGGTGGTCCATTCGTCGACCGAGTTCGAGGCACGCCACGCCCTGACCAGCTATCTCGGTGAACCCGAAGAACCGCACACGCACCAATGGCGCGTGGCCATCCGTGTCGGCACCGACCGGCTGCACCCCGAAGGATACGCAGTGGATTTTCACGCGGTCCACGAACTGTTGGCCGGTGTCAAGAACGACCTTGACCGCACCGAACTCAACACGCACCCGGAGATCGGCACTCCGACCCCGTCCGCCGAACGACTGGCCGAGGTGATCGCGGGGTGGCTCGAACCAGCCGTCAGGGATCTCGACGCTCGGCTGCTGTCGGTGAGCGTCTGGGAGGGGCCGGAGAATCGAGTGGATCTCACGCTCGGAGAATAGGGGCTAGGGGCTAGCTCCCCCACCCACCCAAGGGGCAGGTTGAAGGTTGTCGTCCCCACCCAACCGGTATGGAAGGCGTAAAGTTGTCTCCGCGTCCGAGCCCGAGCCCGAGCCCGAGCCCGAGCCCGCTACCGTTATCGTTACCAGCAATCGATCCTGGATTCTCGATGCGAGATGCTGGATGCTCGATCCCCCACCCCCCTGGAGCGCTTGGGCGCGACGGACGGACGTGCCACCCAACAGAGTCGAAAGTCCACGGTTAGAGGTTGGGTTCAATCGTGAAAGCGTGAGGTGGGGGTGTCTGGGTGCCCGTTCCCGAGATGCATCGGCAGCGTTCAGGGACAGCGGCTGCAAACAGCGAGCAGCGACAGTCATCAGGGGCCACGGCAGCGGGACCCCGCGTTCGCTTCGATTGACTCATTTCGAGGCGCCCATCTCCCCGAGGCGCTCTCCGAGGGCGCGTCTCTCGGAGGTGCCTGGCATCCCGATTCGCCAACGCCGGCCAGCCGATTCGTCTCGCTGGGGCGAATCGGCGTGCCTGGCATCCTCACGGGAAGCGCGACGAAGAACCGGGGCGCAACGAAGGACCCCCGCCGCTGATACTGTTTTTCCAAAACCATCAAAGACGGCACGCCCGCCTATCGCGCCCACCGCGCTCCGGGTAGATGGGAGAATCCGCAATCTGCAATCTGCAATCTGCAATCTGCAATCTGCAATTCTCAATCCCGTGCGCGAAGCTATACTTACCCGGATCGGAGATTTCGATGGCGACAAACAACACATCAGCAGATCGATTGGCCAAGCTCTCGGCGGTGCTCGAGGGAGCGAAAACCATGCTGATCGTCATGCAGGACAATCCAGATCCGGATGCCATCGGAGCGGCCGCCGGCCTGCGTGAGATTGCCAACGAATTGCACGGGATTTCGTGCTCGGTGGCCCACTCGGGGACAGTGGGCCGCGCCGAAAACCAGGCACTGATCGCATACCTGGGTCTCAACGTCCGGGCCCTGGAGGACCTCGATCTCGATCGATTCGACCGTCTGGGAATGGTCGATGCCCAGCCCGGCGCCGGAAACGTCAATTTCGACCCCAGCATCCGGCTCGACGTGGTGATCGACCATCATCCCATCCGGCGGGAAACCCGGTCGGCACGTTTCACCGACATCCGCAGCCGCTACGGCGCCACTGCGACGATCATCTATCAGTACCTCGATGCCGCGGGAATCGACGTCCCGACCCGGCTGGCCACGGCGCTGGTCTACGGCATCAAGTCGGACACCCAGGACTTGGGGCGGGAGAGCACGAGGGCCGACGTCGAGGCCTTTCTCGCCCTCTACCCCAAAGCCAACGCTCGGGCTCTAGGGCGGGTCGTGTCGGCGCCGCTGCCGCGCGGCTACTTCTCCAAGCTGCGCCGCGCCATCGACAACGCCACCATCTACGGCGACCGTGTCGTCTCCTTCCTCGGCCCGCTGGAATCACCAGAGATGGTGGCCGAGGCCGCCGACCTGCTGCTGCGCATCGAGGACATCAACTGGTCCATGTGCGTCGGCGTCATCGATCGTTGGATCCATCTCAGCCTGCGCACCATGGACCGGGACGGTGACGCCGGCAAGGTGGCGCGAAATCTGGGTGGCCGGAAGGGTTTTGGCGGCGGTCACCAACTATTGGCGGCGGCGCAGATTCCCCTGCCCGACAAGGTCACCACGGATCGCCAGATCACGGTATTCGTCAACGGCCTCGTCAAACGCTTCCTCAAGGCCTCCGGCAACCCCAACGACCCGCCCGAGTCACTCTGCGACTAAGGACCGAACCCGGTGAGAAGTGTGGGCTAGCACCGACATGGTGAATCGGGTGGCTGGGCGAGACGTCAGAGAGTTTTCTCGTACACCCGGTAGACCTTGTAAACCTCGCCGCCCATGAGCCGGACCGCCCGTTTGGTGAGTTCGTTGTCCTCGAGGATCCATGAGTACTCGCACCACTGGTAGCCGGTGTCGATAGAAACCCGAAGGCCTTCACCGAGCAGCACCGCCTCGATCCCGCGATCGCGGAAGCCTGGTTTGACCCCGAGCAGAATCAAACGCAGCCCTTCCATATTCTCGGCTTTGGAATACAGGACGTGCTTGAGTGTCCGCAGCGGGTGGCGGAAGGGCGAGCCGTCCAGGTCGCCCATCACCGGGTTCCAGTCCGGCACGCACAGCAGCACGCCAACGGCCTCACCGTCCACAAAGGCGAAGCGGACGAGCTCGGGGAGCACCACCGGTTTGAGCTCTTTGGCGAGCCAGTCGAATTCTCCGTCGGAGACCGGCACGAAACCCCAGTTGTCCTCCCATGCCGAGTTGTAGATCGACTTGGCAAGCCGCACCTCGCCGGTGAAGTCCTTCATGTTCGCTCCCCGGGTGACCAGCCCCGGGTTCCTGCGTCGCGTTCGGTCGGCGAGCCGTTCGAGGCGCTCGAGACTGGTGCCATGGACCGGCGAAAAATAGGCCCACAGATCCTTGGCCTTGGTGTAGCCCGCCCCCTCGATGAGATCGGTGTAATAACGCGGGTTGTACGCCATCATGAGCACCGGCGGGCGTTCGAAGCCCTCCACCAAGAGCCCACACTCGTAGTTGGTGGACGGGTTCACGGGACCGCGCACGACCTCGGCGCCACGCTCCCGGACCCAATTCTCAGCGGCCGCCAACACATCGCGAGCCACGTCCGGCCGGTCTTCGCACTCGAAGAAACCGAAGAAACCGGCCCGCTCGCCGTGAGCCCGGTTGTGGGCATGATTGATGATGGCCGCGATTCGTCCGACGACTCTTCCATCATCGTGGGCGAGGAAGAGCTCGATGTCGGCCTCGCGTCCGTCGCCGTAGAACGGGTGTTTTTCGCGATCGAGCAGGGCGCGCACCGCGGCCTTGAGGGGCGCGATCCAGTTGGGATCATCGCCATAGATCTTCCAGGGGAAGTTGATGAAATCGGAAAGGTCCCGACGGCCGGACACGATCCGAACGGTCACGGAATGACCCCGAGTTCCCGCCCCACCTTGGCACAGGCCTCCAAAGCACGGTCGAGATGCTCTCTGGTATGCGTGGCCATGTAGGAGGTCCTGATCAGGGCTCGGTTGGGCGGCACCGCCGGCGTGATCACCGGATTGACGAACACGCCCTCCTCCTGCAGCCTGACGGTCATTTTGAAAGCCGTGAGATCCTCGCCGACGACCAGGGGAATCACGGGTGAAGCCGAGTCGCCGGTGTCAAAGCCTAGGTTCGCGAATTCGCGTTTCATGTACCTGGTGTGATCCCAGAGCCTCTCGCGGCGCTCCGGCTCCCGAGCAATGATCTCCAGCGCCTTGATGACCGTCGCCACCGACGCCGGTGGCGGCGCCGCCGAGAACATCAGGGACCTCGCGTGGTGTTTGATCCAGTCGATCACAGACCGATCGCCCACCACGAATCCGCCCACCGCCGCCAGAGACTTGGAGAAGGTCCCCATCACCAGATCCGCATCGTCCTCGACCCCGAAGTGCTCGGCGGTACCACGGCCGTTTGCGCCCATCACCCCGACCCCGTGGGCGTCGTCCACCATCAGCCGTGCGCCGTAACGGCGCTTGAGCTCCACGATGTTCGGGAGGTCGGCGACATCACCCTCCATGGAAAACACGCCGTCAACCACGATCATGGGCGCCTTATCCGGTCCCACGCTGCGCAACCGTTCCTCGAGCGAGTCCATGTCGTTGTGCTGGTACTTGAGGACACGTCCGAAGGACAACCGGGCGCCGTCCAGGATGCACGCGTGGTCCAGATTGTCGAGGATCACCACGTCATTGCGGTCGATCAGGCTGGAGATCACCCCGAGGTTGACCTGGAAACCGGTGGAGAAGGTCAGCGCCGCCTCCCGGTTCATGAATTCGGCGAGTCGGTCTTCGAGTTCAACGTGAATGTCCAACGTCCCGTTGAGGAATCTCGAGCCCGCAGTGCCGGTGCCGTATTTGGCCAGGGCATTGGCGGCGGCCTCCTTGACCTCCGGATGGTTGGTCAGCCCCAGGTAGTTGTTGGAGCCCAGCATGACGACCTGTTGGCCATCCATGGTCACCACAGGATCCTGGCCCGACGCGATCATCCGAAAATAGGTGTACAGACCGAGCCCGCGCACCGTCTCGGCGCCCTTGAAATCAAAACACTTCTGAAAGACGTCCACGCACACCCTCCGGAAATCGGCTGTCATGTTAACCCGGTTTCTTCATCGGATGAACATCGCTGTCACTTCAGCCACCCGTTTCTGCGGTACCACGACCAGGTCTCACCGGCGCCAGAGCATAACGAAACCTGGTCTCCCACCGCCAGCGCCGCCAGCGAGTCTACCGTCCTGGCCGTCCAACACGCTTCTCGGGCCTCTCTGGCCTTGTCCCGGGTCAAAGCGGTCCGCCACAGACCCGTTCGACGCAGTGGAACCGCGAGCCGGGCCACGAGATCCACCGCAACGGAAGGTACCCTGATCATGCGAACCCGGCGTCCTCCGGCGTCGGCGATCCGACCCAAGACCGATTCCAGCCGATAGGGACCCGGTTCGCCCAAATGATAGACCCGCCCACTGTCCTCGGCGACGGCTGCGGCCAGAATGCACCGCACGACGTCTGCCACATAGGCCACGGTGAGCCAGTGTTCACCGGTGGGAATGGTGGCCCACCCCCCATTGACCATCTTGAACAGCTCGTACATGTCGGTATCGCGGGGGCCATAGATCGCCGGAGGCCGCACGATGGTCCACCACGAGTCGTCTCCGATGGCCTGTACCTTCCTCTCGGCGGCCAGCTTCGACCGCCCGTAATCCGACACCGGCGTCGGCTCGGCCTCGGGTCCCACCCCCTCCGGTGTCGGCGCCGGACCCACCGCCGCCAATGAAGACACGTGAACGAGACGGGCGGCCAGCGCCAATGAACGAACTGCGTCCACCAGTCGCGCCGTACCGTCCCGATTACCCCGGTCAAAGTCAGCCGCGCCGTCGGCGGTCACGACTCCAGCCACATGGAATACGGTCTTCGACCCACGGACCAGATTCCCCAGCGCGTCCACGTCGTCCAGCGAGCCCGGCACCCACTCCACCGGACGATCGCCGATCCACCGCGGTGACGAGGGGTTGCGAACGAGAACCCTGGGCCGCACACCGGCGGCGCACAGGGTGTCCACAAGGTGCGAACCCACAAAGCCGGTACCGCCGGTGACGGCAACGGGCTGCGGCAGCTCGTCGAGCCAAGACGCCACGGACGACGGAGGAACGAGCGGGGCTTCAGTCATGGATCACATCAGGAATGAGAAATTCGGAACCGGAAATTCGGAATTCGAGAGCCGCAATCTGGAATCTGCAGTCTGCAATTTCACCGGCTACTCATCTCCAACGTATTCGGCCCAGGAGGTTCGGGTCTCCCAGACCCTGACCCGTTCCAACTCGAGATCGGCAGGGATTCGGTATTTGGCACCCCCGTCGGACTGGACCGAGCCGCCGTGGCTCAACCTGGACGCGACCTCGTGGAAGATCCAGCGCACAAGAACCTCCGTAGTGGGATCCTGGTCGTCGAACAACAGGACGCGGTCGCCCACCGCCTGGAGCGATTCCAGGTGAGGGTCCGACGAGTTGAGCGCCATGGCGTGGTCGAGACGATCCACGACTCCACCCACCAGGACCTTGAGCGCCTTGTAGTCGCACACCATATCGTTGTCGTCGAGCCGTCGGCCTCGAACGACGATCTCGATCCGCAGGCTGTGGCCGTGCGGGAAACGACACTTTTCCGGGTGCTTGCACAGCCTGTGGCCGTACTCCACCTCAAAAGTCTTCGCAATGCGGTAATAGCCCATGATGATTCAGACTCCCCGACCTCCTCCGAAGAGGTCGAACTGCAGTCGCGGAGTGTAGCGAAAGCCGTGCTTGATACACAAGGCGGCGACCTCGACGGCGCGGCCCACGAGTTCGGCAGAGCTGCGGCCTTCGGGCATCAAGACCACCCGGTCGGGGGGAATGCCGCCGAGGGCTCGCAGAATTTTCTGGATTTCGGGCAGGTCGTCACCGTCAACGACCACGAACTTCAATTGGAATTCCTCGAATCGCGCCAGCAATCGCCGCAGGGGTTCGAGGTCGCGGCGGACGAGCCGGTGCCGCCGGCGCCACTTGCCCTGGGGATCGGAATTGGAGGTCTTCGGCGAAACCGACAACAGATCGCATTGAAAGACCGGGTCCACAGTCCCGGCGGTCTCCACCGTCACGTGGAGACCGGCCGCTGCCAGTGCCCGGGTCAGCTCACCTATCTCACGCTGCAAAAGCGGCTCGCCGCCGGTAACCACCACATGGGACACCGGTCCGGCACGGGCTTTGGCAACCAGGGCCTCGATGGCCACCCGTTCGCCCTCGGGGAGCCAGGATGTGTAGGGCGTGTCGCACCATCGGCAGCGCAGGTTGCACCCCGATGTACGGATGAAGAACGACGGTGTGCCGGCCAGCAACCCCTCGCCCTGGATGCTCACGAAGGTCTCGGATACGTACACGGCTAAAGAGTATACGTTACGCGTTAAACGTCACAGGTTAAACGTTTAACGTTCAACGTTTAACTGCGGTTTCACCGGCGTGAAGATGCTGCCAGACGTGACGACCGAGACGGGGGCCGAGCGCACGCTGCAGTTCCTCCACAGTTGCCGTCTGCACCGCCTTCACCGAACCGAAACGCTTGAGCAGCGCCCGCGATCGACCGGGCCCGATTCCCGGCACAGCGAGCAACGTGGTGGACAGTGTCGTTTTTCGCCGCCGTCCGCGGTGCCTGCTGACCGCAAACCGGTGCGCCTCGTCCCGGGCTCGACGCAGGACGAGGTGGGCCGGGTCCGAGTGGCCCAGCCGCAGCGGATCTGCCGCCCCGGGCAGCCAGATCAGTTCCTCGCGCTTGGCGATTGCGGCGATGGAAAGCTCGATGGACAGCGCATCGAGCGCGGCCATGGCGGCATTGAGCTGGCCGACCCCGCCATCGATCAGCACGAGATCGGGCATTTCGCTGTCCTCGTCGCGTAACCGCCGGTAGCGCCGGGTCACCGCCTCGGCGATGGCCCCAAAATCATCCACACCCTCCACGTCGCGGATGTTGAAGCTCCGGTACCTCCGGCGGTCCATTCGACCGCCATGCCAGACAACGCATGACGCGGTGGTCTGCTTGCCCCCGCTGTGCGATATGTCGAAACACTCGAGTGTTCGCACCGGGCCGGGGAGAGCGAGGGCCTCACCGAGCCTGCGTTCGAGGTGCTGGCTCTGGGACAGCGTGGCCCGGA
This sequence comes from uncultured Holophagae bacterium, assembly GCA_963797055.1. Taxonomy (GTDB): domain Bacteria; phylum Acidobacteriota; class Thermoanaerobaculia; order Thermoanaerobaculales; family Sulfomarinibacteraceae; genus FEB-10. Next base: position 116,897 of record CAWCOD010000005.1, on the reverse strand, counting down.
ATCGGAGCTCGAATGCCGCCCTGGCATTGTCCCTCGCCAGAGCCACCCGTCGCGCCCGCGGCCCGCGCTTGGGTGATGCCACCTCCACTTTTCGGCCTCTGCGGTGAGCGAGGTACGAACGCAGCAGATCGGCATCATCCTCATCCAACGACGGCGCGGTCTCGACAACCGGTGGAACGGCGGGATTGGTCTCGTAGAATTGAGCGGCGAATGACACCACGATCTCCGCCACCGGGACGTCCCCGACGCCTTCGAAGTGAAACTCCCTCTTGTCCACGAGCTTGCCGTTTCGATACGGAAGAACAACCACCGAGGCGTTTTCCCCATCCCCTATTGCCGCAATAACGTCGGCGTCGCCCCGACCCGGGAGTTCCACGTCCTGGCGCTGGTCCAATCGCCGCACCACGACCATTAGATCGCGATACCTCCCAGCGAGCTCGAAGTCCTCCCTCTCGGATGCACGCCACATGCTCGCGTCGAGCCGGCCCAGCAGCTCGCGGTGACGGCCCGACAGAAACAGCCGAATCTCCTCGACAGCGTTCTGGTAGTCATCGACCGTGGTCAGGCCCTCCACGCATGGACCCAGACAGGCCTTCATGTGGTAGTACAGGCACGGCCGCGGCAGACCGGCGTCAATATCAATCTGACAGGTTCGGACCTGGAAATGCGTTCTGGCAAGATCCATCAGACGCCGCGCCATCTGCTGGCCCATGAACGGACCGAAGTAGCTGTGACCGTCATTCTTGACCCGCCGAGTGTGCGCCACACGGGGCCATTTTTCGCCGGTGGTGAGCTTAATGTAGGGATAGGTCTTGTCATCGCGAAGCAACACGTTGAACCGCGGCCGGAGTCGCTTGATCAGGGTGTTCTCGAGAATGAAGGCCTCGACCTCGCTGGCGGTCACCGTGTAGTCCAGACCCGCCGCCAGATCGAGCATGGCCTGGGTCCGCTCGGCAAGGTCGGACCTGCCGAAATAGGACAGCACCCGCCGACGCAGATTTCGCGCCTTGCCGACGTAGATGTCCTTCCCCCTGCGGTCTTTGAACCGGTAGACGCCAGGCTCCTCCGGAGCCCGTCGTGCCCGTTCGTGGAGAGGGTGATCGGTCATCTGCGACATGGTAAATCAGCAGGGAGGACCTTCGCACTGACTTCTGGTAATGTCCACCTCGGAAATTGCGGATTGCATATTGCGAATTGCGAATTGCGGATTGCAGCACTGGTCGGCTCGACGGGAACCCGGCCATCTAGCCCGCATATCTCACCGGGTTTCGTCGCGAGGACGACGAGGGGTGGTGCCGAGTGGGGTTTGCGATCCGAGGGGAGCGGAGTCGTACTTGACAGTACGTCGAGCACCCCGAGGTGAGAAAGCACCGCTGGGCGCTGCGCATCGTCGGCCGCAGTACGAAGCTGGTGAGATATGCGGGCGAGCACAATCGATCCCAAAAAAACGACATCCCACAATTTCAAAATTCGCAATTCGAAATGCGTGGGCGGGTGGGAGTTCCTTACGGCTTCTCGGGTACAAGTCCGAGACGCACAAGCGCTCTCCGGGCGGCCCGCTGCTGGGCGCCGCGCTTGGTTCGTCCCTCACCGCGGGCGATCACTTCACCGTCCCACACCACATCGAAGACCCACTGACGCTCGTGATCGGGACCGTTCACTCCGATTTCGCGGTACTCGGGCAATGGGAGACCCCGAGCCTGAGCGCCCTCCTGGAGGGTGGTTTTGGGGTTGGCGAGGGCCAACGTCCTTTCATCGAGTTCTTCCATCTCTTCTTCGAACTGCTCGGCCACAAAGCGCCGTGCGACCTCCCAGCCGCCGTCCACGACCAAGGCGCCAATGACCGCCTCGAAGACATCCTCGATGAGGGCGTAGCGTTCCCATCCCCGGTTCGCCTCCTCACTCGGCCCGAGCTCGATGAAACGGTCCAACCCGATCAGAGCGCCCAGGCGGGACAGGGCCTTGGCTTGAGCCAGGTGGGCGCGCATGCGGGTCAACTCGCCTTGGTCGGCATCCGGAAACGATCAAAGAGAAGCTCCCCGAGCGCATGGTTGAGGACGGCGTCGCCGAGGAATTCAAGACGCTGGTAGGAGCCCTCGGTGAGGGCCGCGGCCGCTGAACCGTGCCGTACCGCCTGACGGAGCAGGTCACGATCGGCGAATCGGTGCCCCAGAACATCTCTTCCAGCTCGTCCATCGGGTCACGGGTCGGCTCTGTCATGGCGTCATAGTACCGCGGTCCAGAGGCCCGATCCCGAGGCCATCGTCATTCCAGCTTTCACGACGGATCAAGCCGGCCAACCACCGCGGCCATGGTGTCGAGAATCTTCAGCGTGTGGGTCCCGGGCCAGTAGACCCGGCCGCATCCGGTGCATCGCCGAAAGCGCTCCGCGGTCTTCCAAACATACGGAGGGACCTGTTCCCGGACCTCCTCTGGATGTGCTGGCCCGAGGACTCCGTTGCATTCGCCGCAACGCGACGCCGCCAGGTCCGCCCTCCGGCCGAAGACCCAGGCGCCTGAATGTCTCCACCAGTTGATCGTTCAGATCCTCCGACCGGACGAACATGGTGCGCGGCCCCACGGACGCGAGTTCCCGGTCACGGGTCAACAGCCACCGGCCTTCGGAGTCCGCCTGCTCCCGCCACCTCCCGGTCGTCGAGTTCGGGGCCGCAGAACTCCGTGTCGAATCCAAAAAACCTGAGCCAGCGGGCCATGAGAGCCGAGCATGGCGTCACAAACGAAACGCGGCATGACCAGAGTTTAGAGTTGAATGTTGAAAGTTGAAAGTTGAAGGTTGTCCCGCCCATCCCTTGCGCCGGGGCTGATTGTTGCCCCCTTTTAACTTTCCACCTTCAACTTTCGACTACGGGCTCTTCAAGGGTTGCTACAATATCGACCGCCATTGACGCTCGCCGCGGCATTCCCCGCGACCCGGCGCGTCTGAGAAGGAGTCACCATGCCAGCCATCGAAACCACCCCGGATATGGTCCAGAACGTCTACGACACAAGCCGGCGCCGTCTCGGAGATCGTCCGCAAACGGCTTGGCCGGCCGCTCACGCTCGCCGAAAAGGTGCTCTTCGGACACCTGGCCGACCCAGAGAATGAAGATTCTGGAGCCCGGCACCTCCTATATCCAACTCCAGCCCGATCGCGTCGCCATGCAGGACGCCACGGCCCAGATGGCTCTGCTGCAGTTCATGTTGTCGGGCCGTGACACCACCGCTGTTCCCAGCACCGTGCATTGTGACCACCTGATCCTGGCCAGGTCGGGAGCCGAGCAGGACGTGGAGGCGGCCATCGATCTCAACCGCGAGGTCTACGACTTCCTGCAGTCGGCTTCGGCCAGATACGGCGTTGGATTCTGGAAGCCGGGTTCGGGCATCATCCACCAGGTGGTCCTCGAGAACTACGCCTTCCCCGGCGGTATGATGATCGGAACCGACTCCCACACCCCGAACGCAGGCGGCCTCGGAATGATCGCAGTCGGCGTCGGCGGCGCCGATGCGGTGGACGTGATGGCCGGATTCAACTGGGAGGTGCTGCAGCCCAACATCGTCGGAGTCCACCTCAAGGGCTCGCTCGAGGGATGGACCTCGCCCAAGGACGTCATCATCAAGCTGCTCGATATCCTCACCGTCAAGGGCGGCACCAACAGGATCATCGAGTACTTCGGCCCGGGCGTCGAGTCGATCTCGGCCACCGGGAAGGGCACCATCACCAACATGGGCGCCGAGCTCGGCGCCACGACCTCCATCTTTCCCTACGATCATGCGCATCAAGACCTACCTCGACGCCACCAACAGAGCTCGTATCGCGACTCTGGCGGAGGCCAACCGCGACCTGATTCAGGCGGATGCCGAGGTCATCGCGGATCCGGCGTCCTTCTATCAGGAGGTGATCGAGATCGATCTCGATACCCTCGAGCCACACATCACCGGGCCTTTCACTCCGGATCTCGCGCGCCCGGTCTCGCGGATGGCCGCCGACGTCGCTGCCAACGGATATCCCGACACGGCTGACCGCCGGATTGATCGGGTCGTGCACCAACTCCTCCTACGAGGACATCACCCGCGCGGCCGACGTGGCGCAGCAGGCGCTGGACCACGGCGCCTCCCTCAAATCAACGGTCTGGGTGACGCCGGGCTCCGAGCAGATCGAGGCCACCATCGAGCGGGACGGGCAGATGGAGATCCTGTCGAAACTGGGCGCCACCGTGCTTGCCAACGCCTGCGGTCCCTGCATCGGCCAGTGGAAACGGGATGACATCTCAGACGGCGACGTCAACTCGATCATTTCGTCGTTCAACCGGAACTTCGCCAAACGAAACGACGGCAACCCGCAGACGAACTCCTTCATTTCCAGCCCCGAAATCGTCATCGCTTATGCTTTGGCCGGGAGGCTTTCGTTCAACCCCCTCACCGACACCGTGATGGGTACTGGAGGGGCCATTTGTCCTCGATCCCCCGAAGCCGGCCCCCGAGATTCCGGCCAACGGCTTCATTTTCAAAGCCGAGGGCTACGTCGCACCTCCGGCAGACCGTTCGGCGGTCAAGGTCGAGGTTCGGGAGGACTCAAAACGCCTGCAACTCCTCGAGCCGTTCACGAAATGGCAGGAGAACGATTTCGAGGGCCTCGCCGTGCTGATGAAGGCCGACGGCAAGTGCACCACCGATCACATCTCGCAGGCGGGCCCCTGGCTTCGTTTCCGGGGTCACCTCGACAACATCTCTGACAACCTGTTTCTGGGGGCCATCAACGCCTTTGCCGAACAACCCGGTCAGGGCGTCGATATCGAAACCGGCGAGGTTCGCCCGCTTCCGGAACTGGCCCGCTCCTACAAGGAACGCGGAATCCGCTGGGTGGCCGTAGGTGACGAGAACTACGGCGAGGGCTCGTCTCGCGAACACGCCGCAATGCAACCGAGGCACCTCGGCGGAGTCGCCGTGATCACGCGGTCCTTCGCCCGGATTCACGAGACCAACCTGAAGAAACAGGGCATGCTGCCCCTGACCTTCGCCAACCCAGCGGACTACGACAAGATCCGGGCTAATGACCGGATCTCGTTGAGAGGCATCGAAGATCTCGCGCCGGGGCACCAGCTGACCGCGATCATCCGTCATGCTGACGACAGCGAGGACCGGATTCAGCTGAACCACACCCTGAACGATGACCAGGTGGAGTGGTTCAAGGCGGGTTCGGCTCTCAACGTGCTGCGGACGAAGTAGGAAAAGCAGGGCAGAATTCGAAATTCGGACACCGATTCGGGACTCGGGACTCGATTGATTTCACCGCACGACCAACGAAGTCATCCGAGTCACGAGACCCGAGATACGAGTCCAGCAGTCGATACTCCAAAGCGGATCCGGCGTACCCACTGCCTGGATGACTTGGCTCATTGACGGCGCCGGGCCGGTCTGCGACGATTTTCATATGTCAGCCGTGGAAAGCCCTCCGTCGTCGCCCCCGTTGGCCGTGGTCGACATGGGATTCATGGAGACATTCATGCCTTATGAGCTGCGTCTCGCCCAGCGGCGGGCCATGGTGTGGGGCACCGAAGCCCCCGAGGGCCAGCCCAACGCCTTCATCGGGCTGTACGTGGTCCGACTCGAGCCCAGCGTCGGGCGCGAGGCGCCGCACCTCGACGGCTCGAGCCGAACCATCAACGAGCATGTCAACTCACTGCTGGCGGAGGTGCTGCGCGATTCGGACATCCCGGCGCTGATCTCCGACTGGGAGCACCTCGCCGTCCTCCGCGATGTCGACCCCCAGCGTGCGTTCGTGGTGGCCCAGCGCTTCCTCACTTCGGCCCGAGATTCGGAACTGCTGGAACAGGCCGGCCTGAAGACGCGGGTCGGTTACGTCATCTATCCCCTCTCGCCGCAGCCCAATCTTCCTGTCGATCGCTGGCACTCACTCCTCGATCTGGCGCGGCACATGAGCCAGAGCGGACGGAGCAGCGCCGCGGCCTGCGGCCTCGGTCTCCTGCGCGGCTCGCAGATGGCGAACAACGGCATCCCGGAGGCTGACCTCGTGCCGCTGGCATTCGAAAATCTGGAATCGCTTACCAAGGCGGGAATTCTCCAGATTCAACGAATCCAGATGATCCCCGGCTTGTGATTCTCCTCCCCCGCTATAATTCCCTTCGTGATTTCTGAATCCGAGACTCTTCGTCGGATTCCTCTGATACGGCACCTCTCCAGTGATCAGCAGGTCAACGTGATTGGAGCCGGAGGATTTCGTCAGCTCGTCAAGGGCGAGATTCTCTTCCACGAGGATGATCCGGCCGAATCCATGTTCGGCGTCCTCGAGGGTCGGCTCAAGCTCGTCAAGTACTCGCCGCGGGGCAAGGAAATGCTGCTCCACCTGGTCCGGCCAGGAGAGTCCTTCGCCGAGGCCGCGCTCTTCGGGACCGGCACCTATCCGGCCTCCGCGGTGGCGGTGGAGCACTGCCGTGTATGGGCGCTGGCCAGACGGCGACTGACGGAGCTGATCCGGTCGGAGCCCGAACTGGGCCTGGCCATGCTGGCTTCGGTTTCGGTATGGACCCGCAAGTTGGCCGCCAACCTCGAGCTGCTGACCCAGCGGCGGGTGGAGGAACGGCTCGCCGTCTACCTCCTTGGCAGGGGTGCGGTCGCCGAGATCTTCGATGGCGACCTCATCGAACTGGCCGAGCCCAAGCACCTGATCGCGGCCCAGTGTGGGACCGCTCCCGAGGTGTTGTCCAGAACCCTCCGCCGACTCGAGGAGGATGGCATCCTGGACAGCGACCAGAAGGGGGTCCGGGTGCTCGACGTCGGTCGCCTGCGGGCCCTCGCGGAGTGGATCGACGGGTAGCCCCCCGCCCAGCCGCCGGATGCTCGATGCTTGATCCTGGATGCTGGATCCGCCACCCATCCATTGCGAATTGCGAATTATTTCCCCACCCGATGGGGCGCGAATTGGCGGGCGTGCCGTCTCCGACGATATGGGACCCAGGGCGCTCATCGCACTCCCCTATCCTCGAGGGCCGCTTCGCTCGATCTGACTTCGACGCATCTCCCGACCCGCTCCCCGAGGAGCCCCCTCGTATCCGATCCGTCGGTGCCAGCACCGCCGCAGATGTGTCGACCTCGTACACTCGCTCCTGGCACCCCCGCGCGTGGCTCGGGCATGACTTCGATCGCATCCACGGAATCCGGATGAACCCAACCTTCAACCACTGGACATTCGGGGTTTCGAATTCCAAATTCCGGGTCTACCGTCCGGGATGGCCGTAGCCGGGACCATCGAGGTTCTGGAGTCGTTCGTGGAATTCCGATTCGGTGACACTCGTGTGCCAGTGGCCCGCGGCACGAAACCCAGCCACCACGCCGAGGTAGAGGATCACCGCCACCAGCGCGGCGGTCACCGGTCGCAGCCATCGGTCGCGCAACCTTCGAGTGGGCGGCCGCACCGACAGGCAACCCTCCACGGGGCAGGCCACGACGCAGTCCTGGCAACTGGTGCACTCGATGGACCGCACCCGGCCCATGCCGTGAACCGGCAACCGAGCCGGGCACGCATGGGTGCAGCCGTGGCAGTCGGTGCATTTCTCCGCGTCGCGGGTGACTTTCAGCGGAGCGATCAACCCCAGAACCCCCAACAACGCGCCGTAGGGGCACAAGTAGCGGCACCAGAGGTCCCGGATGAAGACCGATCCAACGACCAACACCCCGAGAACCGACAGAGTCAACCGTGTCGGTTCGGCAAAGAAGAGCCACATCTTTGCCCCAACGACTTTGTTGTAGGGACTCGATAAAAAGGCGGCGACATCCGGCCCATCCATGGTGAACCACACCGCCCAGACGAAGAAGCCGAGCAACAGGAACTTCAGTCCTCGCAGCGGAATGTCGAGCCACTTGGGCGGCGCGATGTTCTTTCCCGTCAGCCGCACTCCCAGACGACCGAGCAGTTCCGATACCAGGCCCACCGGACAGAGGTGTGAGCAAAAGGATTTGGCAACCACAACCGACATCAGGCAGATGCCCAGGAAAATGGCAAGGCCCGCGGGATGGATCGAATCCACCACACCCGACAGCAGAAATGTCTGGTAGCGAGCATGCCGTCGATGGGCAGAAAGGCCTCAACGCCCGGCGGCCGGGACACCCCGGGCCAACGCCCGTCCAAATGGGGCACCACCCACATCGTGAACCGGACACCAATCAGCACGACGACCACCGTGGTGATCCACTGGATGATTCGCCGCGCCGGCAGGACTCTGGAAACAGCTCCGTTCTTCACGGATTCACTATGGACCCGACGTCCGATTCGGACCTTGATCGAGGTCAAATGACGCGTCACAGATTCGTCACTTCTGGGCGAGTCAAACCGGCGAAACTCAACCTGGGTCAAGCCGGTCAGCCGTCACGCCATCGGTCACGCCGGCACTTGGGGCACGGTAATTCACTTTTCGAATTTCGAATTTTCTAGAGCTTCCACACGAGGTATGCCAACGGGATCGCCAACCCGATGATCAGCAGCACCAGGCCTCGTCCACCAAGGCCTTTCTTGCCGGTGATGATGAATATCCCGGTGCATGCCAGCAGGGCGAGACCCACCGCGTAGACGTCGGCAATCCACGTCCAGATCCCCTTGCCACGATTGAGGTGGAGGTAGTTGGTTTCGAAAAAGACATACCTGCGGCGGAAGACCTCGTCCTGGACCGCACCGTCGGGCAGCGAAACCGTCAGGGTCCGGCCCTCGAGGAAGATCTTCAACTGATCGGGCGACATCCGCACGACCTCGCGGGGGTCCTCACCGATGTTCATCCGTTCCAGAACCTCTCCGGCTGTTTCCCACCGCGACCCGTCGGCCAGTTCCCCGATGGAGGTTTCTTCTGACCGGAGCACGTAGTTCGGATTCCAGTCGTCGATATGGTTCACCGCAACGCCCGAAATGGCGTAGAGAACCGTCATACCCGCCAGGAGGTAGCCCACATCGCGGTGGGTGGCGATGACCAGCTTTTTCAGACGCATGGCGTCAGGATTGGATGACGGCCCCGGTTCCGTGGATGAGATAGATCGTATCCTCGTGGACCGGCGCGTCGCAACCGGTCTTGGCCCCCGTGCCCTTTTCGCAGGTGCCGTCGGCCGCGTGGCTGTGGCCCGCATTCTCCGCTCGAGCCGAGACCTGCTCCGGGGTCAATTCGATGGCCTCGAAGATGCCCTCGGCGGAGGCCTTGTGGCCCATCGATTCGTACGGGAAGACCATAACCCCGTCGTCGACCTTGATCCGGACACCTTGCCCGGTCTCCGGATCGGTCACCTGCATCCAACATCCCCGCTTCTTACACACACCGGTGATCACACCGTCGATTCTGACTTTTTGACCCACATAGGTGTCGGGATCGGACAACAGGGTCGAGATGGCCACCGGGTCGGTCAGCGAGACACCGTCCCCGAAGCTGGCCGTCTCGGCGCTGACCACCGCAACCGCCACGATCATCACCATCCCTACCGCTGCAGAAATCTTTCTCATCGCGTCCTCCTCGGGCGACCGTTGGCCGCTCCCCCGTATCGTGCCGACCGTCGCCCAGCTTGTCAATCCCGGATGAACATTTCCCCCATTCGCCCTTGACGTTCAACGTTCGATACAGGCGGTTGAAAAAGGCGGGGTCGGATCGAGCGGAGTGACAACCAACGTCCGCCGGCGACGATCAGGTGGTCGTGGACGGGCACTCCGAGCACGGCCCCCCCCTCCACCAATCTGCGCGTCAGACCGATGTCGTCCCTGCTCGGCTCCAGATCACCGGATGGATGATTGTGGAATGCAACCATGCCGGCGGCATCATCCAACAGCGCCCGCCGAAAGACCTCCGCCGGATCGACCGGGGCCTGGGTCCGGGTGCCCCGAGTCAACTCATTGCACCCGAGGAACCGGTGCCGACCGTCGAGGCTGAGGATTCCGAAGACCTCCCGTCGCTCCTTCGCGAGCCGACTGACCAGGAACTCGCCCGCTGCATCGGGCGAGACAAGCCGGCGACCATCCCGGAGACGGTCCCTGAGGACCCGCTGTCCGAGTTCGATGGCCGCGACCAACGTGGCGGCCTTGGCCGGTCCCATCCCCTTCCGGCGAGTGATTTCCCGCACATCAAGCCTGGCCACGTGGATCAGGCCACCGGTGTCGTGCAGTAGTTGATGGGCCTCGTCCACGGCACCGTGGCCTCGCCGTCCGGAGCGCATCAACACCGCGATCAACTCGGCGTCTGAGAGCACACCGGGCCCGAATTCAAGCAGCCGTTCCCGCGGCCGTTGTGAGGGGTCCATCTCGCGCATCGTCTTCGACATCAGCCCTCTTCGTCAAATTTGAACATATTAACAAGCATTCCTGATATCCAATGCCTACCGTGTATTGCGACGATCTCCATCCATAAAAAGGAACGTTGCGAGGCAAAACGAGAATCAACCTCGACTTGATAAACATCCTGTGGTAAAAATTGACTGACCTCGAATGGTCGCGGCAGGGGGAAAGTCATGAAACAGCGAACCCGAACTCGAGAAACCCGTCAGCGACGTGTGGTCTACGAAACCGTCAAGGGGACATTGAATCACCCGACGGCGGACTGGGTCTTCGAAAAGGTCCGGGCCACCCTGCCGAATATCTCCCTGGGGACCGTGTATCGCAACCTCTCGGTGTTGAAGGATGAGGGGTTGGTCCGCGAAATCTACGGAATCGACCGACGAGCCCATTACGATGGGAACACCTCACCTCATGCCCATTTCATCTGCACCGATTGCGGCGCCATCAGCGATGTGCACAGCACCCTAGACCACGATTGGCGATCCCTCAAGGAACTCGTCGGATGCGAGGTCGCCGAACAGAGGATTGAATTTCTGGGAATCTGCGCGGCTTGCCGACACCACGGCCACCGGCTCCACTGATTCGTCACAACGGCCCGACCGGCGCCGGGATCCGGTTCGACCCATTTTCACTCAGCCACGACTCGCTCGATCTCTGGCGCGTAGAGTTTGATCCGCTCGGCCACGAAGTCGGCGAGAGTGGAAGGCGCCATCGGGCAACCGCGACATGCCCCTGTCAGGTGAACCACAACCACATCTCCTTCAATCCGAACGAGATGCAAATCTCCACCGTCCTTCAGGATCGCTGGACGTACCTCCTCGATCGCCGCTTGGACACGCTCGTCCAGGTCTCCCGTCGGCCAATCCAACATGGTCAGGTCTTTTTCGCGCGGAACGATGTCATTGTTGTCTCCGTGTCGGTCTCAGAGAATCACGGCGCATGATCGCCTCAGGTGGCGGGGCAATCCAATCCGGGTCGTTTCCCTCGGAAACCTGCGGTGCGACCCGGATATTTCGAACTTTTTGGGGTACCTTACCGTTAGACGGAATTGAAAGATGGAACCGCAGAACCTCGAAGCCACTGTTGAGCGATGCCGCGAGGGGGACGAAGACGCATGGTCCGCACTCGTCAGCACCACGCTGCGACCGATCTACCGCCTGTGCGCCAGTTACGCGCCGTCGGCGGCGGAGGCCGAGGAGTTGACTCAAGAGGTCTACTTCAAGCTGTGGGAGAACCTCCACCGCTACCGGCCCGGATCCAATTTCATGGCATGGGCCTGGCGCGTTGCCAGGAATCTCCTGATCGACGCCCACCGGAGGAGCCGTCGAGAACGCTCCGCCGCGTGGCTGGACCCGGAGATCATCGATCGGCTGCCCGCCTCGGACGACCCCCACGAACACAGTGTTCACCGGCAGCGGTTGCGGCTCGTCGCCACGGCTTTGCACCAACTTCCCGAGGAACTTGCCACCCTCATCCTGATGCGGGACTTCTCCGGCATGAGTTATCACGAGATCGCGGAAGGCCTCGACCTTCCGCTGGGCACGGTCAAGAGCCGGCTGAACAGAGCACGGCTCGAACTGGCCACCGCGGTCAGGAGACGGCTGCAGATCCGCGCCGTCCCTCCCTCCAGGGTTGCTGAGGAGGGTGCGTGATGTTCTCCTGTGACGACGTCCGCGATCTCCTCGCCGATCACGCGGAGGGCACCTTGCCGGAAGAGATGCGGCGTCAGGTGGACGACCATCTGGAAGCCTGCGAGGAGTGCGCCCAGTTGCGCCAGACCGTTGATCTGATCGCGCAGACCATCCCGGATCTCGGCCACTTGGAGCCGCCGCCCTACCTCGAAGGCGATCTCAGCGCGTCAGCGTGCCGTCGTTGGTTGGGCCTGCTGTTCCAGGCGGTGGACCGAGAGATCAGCCAGTACAACCTCGAACGACTGCTGTCACACCTGGAAAGCTGCGAATCATGCACCCGCGCATGGAACGACCTCACCCTGATGCACCAGGTGGGCCAGGCCATGGAGCCGCCGCAGGGGTTCGTGCAACGCTGCATCGGGGTTCGAGACCGTATTTTTCAGCGCCCCATCATCAGCCGCCGCGCCGTGACAGCGGCCGCCTATCTGATGGCGGTTCTCGCGTCGCTGCTGATCGGCAACCCGGTGTCGATCGCCCGCAGCCCGGTGGTTCAGCGGGTGACCGAAACGGTCACCTCCGAGGTCAACCAGGCCGCCGAACACGGTCGCGGCGAAATCAAGGTCATGCTGTGGCGGGCATGGCAGTGGACCGGGCGGTCGATAGACGCCATCGAGAACTTCATACGAACAGACCACGCGGATGCCGATCACTTGGAGAAAGACTCCGCCGAGGAGCAGGGAGAGAACACATGACCGATCAATACACCCCTGACGAGAATGGCCGGCCCATGCCGCCGCTTCCATCCGATCCTCCGCCACCGGCTGTCCCCCAGGTCCCACCGATTCCGTCCGAACCAGGCGAGCCCACCCGCCGGTCGGCACCGACACCGGGCACCGACCAGGTCAAGTCGCCTCCGTTGGCAGCGCTCCTCTCATTTATTCTCCCGGGCCTGGGCCACCTCTACACCGAGACCTACCACCGGTCAGCCATGCTGTTCTCCAGCTTCGTGCTTGCCATTTTTCTCAGTGGTCGCTGGTGGCCGTTCATCTTTGTCTGCATCTTCCTCTGGTTCTTCGGCATGTTCGACTCGTTCCGCGAGGCCCAGATCATCAATCGAGGCGGCGAACGAGCGCCGTCCCCTGACTCGGGTGCCGGCGAAGGAACTATGATGTTCGGGGTCTTTCTGCTCGCCGGCGGCGGCATGCTGTTGTTGGACAACTTCGGGCTGGTGGACTTCGACTGGTTCTTCCACGACTGGTGGCCGGTGGTAGTTGTCGCTGCAGGCCTGTATTTCATCATCGGGTCATTCCGCGCCCGGAAGCGGCGGTCAACCTGACGGGCCGACGCCCTCACCGACACAACCAGAAACTCACCCACCGCGCCGCGGTTGCGATGAGCCGAGGCGAGGTCTGATTTTTCTATCTTTTTCCGTTACCTAGGGTACTTTTTTGCGTCCTAGCTAGAGGAAGGGTGGTTCTTTCAGCCACCGCATGCAATGATGAAGCCGATTCTACGAATCTCGAGATAACGAAAGGGGACAAAAATGACAAGGACTTTCAAGATTTCAGCTCTGGTACTCGGCGCGGTGCTCATCGGCGCGATGCCCGCAATGGCCGCCAATGAGCTCCTGGTAACCTCCGCGGCAGCCCTCCCGGGCTCGGTGGCGCAACCCGGCGTCAACTGCTCCGGCGACGGTCAGCCCGGCCCCTGCGGCCTCGAGGTCGTGATCGACGGCGCGAGCAACGGCAACGACGTCTATGTCGTGAGCAGCCATCCCAACGCGGAAACCACCTACAACTTCAGCTTTTACATCTACCCCGGAAACCTCACCATGCCGCCCACCGGTGAGTTCGTGATCGGCAACATTCGCAAGACCGAGGCTCCCGCACGCAACTTCTTCTTTGTCTATCTGCGCAAGACCGGCAACGGCCAGTACTGGACCATCCAGACCAACGCGCGTGAGGACAACGGTTCCTTCCAGACCTGGCAGGCCCCAGTGAAAATTTGCGGCGACAACTCCACCCCGATCCCCTGTGGCACGGTCGGCGCGCAGGAGTTCCGCTTCGAGTGGACCGCGTCCGATCCGGGCATGAGCAACGGCGCTCTCAGGATCTACAAGAACGGCAGCCTCAAGAAAGAGTTCCTCAACATGGACAACGACGGCCAGACCATCGATGAGTCATGGTTCGGCGCCGTGTGGATGTCCAACGGGAACCAGGGCAACTCTGACGGCAGCTACTACTTCGACACCTTCACCTCGACCCGTTGAGTCGAAGGCCATCGATAATTTCAGGCGGCGCTCCGGCGCCGCCTTTTTTGTGCCCGACATTTCAGATTGCAAATTTCAGATTGCAGATTGCGCGTGGAGGGCGGGTTAGGTTTCGTCACGAGGGCGGCGAAGGGTGGTCAGATGTTGGGTCTTTAGCGGATCGGGCGACGCAGGCGTAGTCGCACTACGTTGAGGAGCACGATTCGCGAAAAGCACGACAGATGGCCGCGATTCGCCGCCCGCAGCAGACACTCGGTGAGAAGTGCAGGTTAGGGGCTTTCCTCGATGACGAGACGTTGTCCCGCCCGCACTGCAGCGCTCTGGCGCCGACCGGATGGCCACAGGACTTCGATAGACGCCTCTTGGGCGCCCCCGAGACCGATGTGGAACGGCAGCACCCCGGTGGAGAATCGACCGGTTGTGGCGGACCGCTCCATGACGAGCACCCGGCCTCCGACCGTCGCCCAAAGGCGAGCGCCCATGGCGGTGGGATTCGCCTCCGAACCCACCAGATCGACCTCGGCCCACCGGCCCGCCCGAGATTGGTTGCGGAGCAGGGTCCAGGGACCGTCATTGCCCGGGGCCGGGCCGTCACCGTTGGTGGCGAAGAGGTCCAGGGCGCCGTCACCATCGGCATCAAAGGCCAGCGCCGAGGTCCCCCTTCCCGTGACCGGGCCCTCGACTCCGGCCGTGACGGTGATGTCCGTGAATCGACCTCCTCCATCGTTGCGGAAGAGCCGGTCGGGTTGATTGACGAAGGCGGTGCCGCCGTTGACGACGTAGAGATCGAGATCACCGTCGTTGTCCACATCGGCAAAGACGGCGTCGCGCCCTGACAGCGGATCTCCCACCCCCGAAGCAACGGTCACATCCACGAACGTCCCACCGCGGTTTTCGAGCAAGACATTCGGGCTCGGGGGCAGCCGCGCCGGTTCTTGAAGTTCCTCAGAAAGTTCCACCCCCGGCTCGCCGCTCACGCGACCTGCGGCGGCGCGAAAACGGCGTCCGTCGCCGACGAACAGCAGCACGAGGTTCTCTCCATCGCGCCAGATGAAAACACCGCGATCGCTCTGATCATCGAAGGTGGGCGGACCATCGAGCACCGGATCGTCGGGGTCTCCCCGCCACGGGAGTTCTGCGACCGGAACCCGCTCTCGTCCCAACCAGACCATATCCGGGCGCCTCCGGCCGGCGATTTCGATGTCCAGGTCGATCCGGCCAGACGCCCGAAACACGAATCCCCGTTGATTGCCGACCTCCGCCGTGACGAGACGGAAGTCGATGGCGCCATCTGCAGCCCGCACCTCGCGCGGGATTCCCAGTCCCCGAACGAGGTAGAGATCGAGATCACCGTCATTGTCCATGTCACCGGAGGCCACGGCCATCACGTTGGGGCCCGCGATCGGGACGCCGATCGCAGTCGTAACGTCCAGCAACACGCCTTCGGCGGTGCGTCGGAAGATCCGGCCGCTGTCCCGGCCCGAACCGTACGCCACCACCAGGTCCCTGGCTGAACCCCCGGCGGTGACCACGTGGACACACTCCGCCTCGATCCCGACCAACCCCACGACGGCGGCGCCATCGATCCACCCATCGTCCTGCATGGTCGCCAACCGGTGAGGCCGGCCTTGCTGGGGCGCGTTGAGGATCATGAGATCCACCGTTCCATCGCCCGTCACGTCCGCCGGGCAGACACACCGGCCGCGGCCCATGGGATCCGCGAGGACTTCGGGCAGGTCTGTGACCCGCGCGAGTCCTCCGTCCTGACGGTTTCGGTAGAGCATGTTGGGTCCACGGCCGAATCCTCTGGCCGCGCCAACGGAAACGTAAAGGTCGAGCCACCCGTCGCGGTCCAGGTCCACCCAGGACAGTCCGTGGGTATCGCCCCTGGAATCGTCGCCTATTTCGCTGACCTCGAAAAACTCCCCTCCACCAGAATTTTTGAAGAGCGCCACCGAACCGTGCCTGCTGACCGCCAGGTCCGGCCGTCCGTCACGATCGAAATCGGCTGCCGCCGCGCCGTAGGACGGACCACCCTGGGCCAACCCGGCGGTCGCGGCAATCTCGCGAAATTGGATGGTGGAAGACGCCGTGTCCTCTGCCGCGGTATCGACGTCGGGATCCACGACACAACCGAAGCCCGTCAGCGCCACGATCCAGACAAGTGTCTGCAGTCTCCTGAGCGGTTTCACTGAATGTACCCGAGGGCCTCGAGCCGCTCGCGCAACTCAGGATCCACGTCCGCGGGTGCACTGCCGGACCCTTCATGCCCCACCCGCCACAGTTTTACCTTCACCTCCGCCTGTGAGAGGGTGTCCTCGTCGTCTCTCCAGCCCCCGGGAGTGAGCGCCAGCCGGACTGGGAGTGCGCTCTCGGACGGCGCCAATTCACCCTCAGCGAAGCCGCTCGCTGCAACCACGACCGATGGCGACCCGGCCGCAAGCAGGCTGAGCGTCAGGTCGCGACCCGGGTCGACCATCACCATCGCCCGGCCGTGACCCCGCCATTCAACCGAGCCTGCCCCGCCGGGCAACCGCTTGACCTTGGCCGGTTGTAGCGCTTCGCTGCGCAGCCGCGCCGAAAACACCTCCGAACCCCGGTTGCTGAACCGCAGACGCCAACCCACCGCCCCGTCCAGAGCTTCGGCGGTCCATTGCCTCGTCTCACCGGAATTTTGCCATGGAACGCCCTCGGCGGAAGCCTCCAACGGGTCGTCATCGAGGTCGACCCAGGCCTCATGGCCATACGCCGGGTCCCACGCCGTGTCGTTGAAGCGGTACTTGCGCCGGCCGTCGAGCCGGACGGCGATACCGAGATTCATGGCAGGGTTGTAGGACCACGCGGGAAGGTCGTGAAATCGGCCGGGTTCGGCCACGGCGGGCAGCAACGAGAGGCCGTCCATCAACGCCGCTGGAGTGATCCCGAAGGTTTCCAGAAGAGTCGGAGCGATGTCGATGGATCGGACCTGCGCCTGCACCCTGTCCCCGGCGCCGCGGCCGTCCGCCCAGGCCACGATCAACGGAACCATCACGTTGGCGTCATCAAGCGGCCCGTGGCCGGCGTCACCCCGCTCTCCGATGTTCTCGCCATGATCCGAGGTGAACACGACAGTGGTCGGACCACACGATTCGAGAGCCGCCAGGAGGCGACCGATGTGGTGGTCCATATAGGCCACCTGGCTGTCATACAGCAGTGAGACCATGGGCAGCGCGTCCTCGTCCAACCGCGCCCGATGGTCCGAGCCCTCCGGGGATTCCAGCGTGAAAAACCCGGGCGCACGGCGAAATCCGTCAGCGGCCGAGGCCGGGCCGTCCATGACGCGCACGACCCCGTCGGGGGCCTCTGGGGCCGCCCCTCGCAGTTCATCGTAGTACGGCTGGCGAACCCGATATGGTCCATGAACCTCGAAGGTATGGAAGAACAAGAAAAAGGGTCGATCACCGTTTCGGTCGAGCCAGGTGACGGCACGGTCAATCCCGTCTTCCATTTCCCGTTCGGACCGGTAACGGGCAGCCCAATAGCGATAACTGTCGAAGCCCTGGCTGAACCCAAAACTCGGATGAACAAAGCCACCGCCGGTGATGGCAACGGTGGCGTGACCCTGCCGGCGCATGTATTCGGCGAGCATTTCCAGGGACGGCGGGGCCTTCTCCCGGAAATTCACCCCGTGGTGAAAGGGCTCGAGCCCGGTGAAGAGCGAGACGTGCGACGGCAAGGTCCAGGGCGCCTGCACCACGGCGTTTTCAAAAACCACGGCCGACGTGTTGGCCCAACGATCCAACCCGGGAGTTGTATTTCGGTCGTAGCCGTAGAGGGAGAGCCGATCCGCCCGCAGGGTGTCGATGGAGATCACCACCACATTGGGCGATCGTACCGGCATGGGTATCACAACCTCCGGGTTCGACCACGCCGGAAGGCCGAGCCGTGGGTCCAACCCGTCCCACTCCACCTTCAACGCCAATCGAATCGTGGTTCCGGAAAAATCGCCCAGGTCGACCTCGTTGTCGTGCCAGACGCCTCCTCCCCCCTCCCCGATCCGCTGACGGAATATCTCCCGCTCTTCTCCCGCACCGGCGTCCACAGCGATCACAAAGGTCACCGCCTTCGTCTGTCGAGGTTCCACGCCCACCCCGAAGCGGAACACGCCGCCCCTCGGGACCTCGAACTCGCGCACAACCGGTGCACCTTGGACACCGACCACCGCGTTGCGGACATCGTGGTCGACCTCCACCTTCCACGGCTGCGTGGCCATCGTCGCGAGGCGATCGTGGTTGACGCGCTCCGCGATCCCTCGCACCGATTTGAAGGCGACGGTCGTCTTGTTGGGGGCGCAAACCGCGCTGATCCGCAGCGCCCGTATCCGGCCGCTCCAATCGGGATGACCTGACATCTGAATCCGAATTGGCGCTGAGGTCGCGGGAGTGTGCGGCGAAATCCGCACCTCCACACGCCGTTGGGGAGAAAAGACACCGCCCGGACCAGCCCAGTCCATCATCACACGGCGGGCGCCCCGTGCCGAAACCTCAAAGGCATCCACGGTGGCGGCATCCAGGTCCACCTCGCGGCTGAGCCCGCCCCACCGCCCGTCCATCTCGAGAACGGCCTCGCCACCTTTGAATTTCACCGCCACATCGCCCCAGGGCTGCCATTGGTCTTCGTCGGGATCCGAAGGCGTGACGTCGACGACGGTCTCGGTGGAGACGAATGAAGACCTGGCGAGGGTTTGCTGGGGATCCACACCGATCCACCTCAAACCGGGAACCGGCTCCGACGCCCGGCCGCATCCGGCGAGCACCACCAGCGCGGCCAGACCCGTCAGTCGAAGGGCTGGATCAGTCCACATAACCAAGAGCTTCGAGCTGCCGACGGAGCGTATCGTCGACGGTCGAGTCATCCGGCCCGGGCCCGTGTGAGGGCCCATGCCACCACACCGAAACGCCCTCGGGGGCCGGATGATCTCCGACCCGCAACTCCCATCCGGTTCGATTCCTGGTGATCAGGGCGACACCGGTCAAATCGGCGACATCCACCACCACATCCACCGGGCGACCTCCCGGTTGATTCGACTCCAGGGTGATCGTCAGCTCCCGGCCCACATCCTCGAGGAGCAGATTCTGGACCCCGCCGGATGCGACATCGAAATGGGCTTCTTTGCGCGGTCCGTACCGGAGACGGCCGGTCCCAGGGCGCAGCGTTTTGACCCTCTGAGCGAAGAGCTTCTCCGAGCGGATGGTACCGGTCATTTCCCCGGCGAGCCGGACTCTGACCCCCGGCATGACCTCCTCCATGAGCTGCCGCATCCGGCGGTCATAGGGCTCGAGATCGGAGTTCGGCGGCGTCAGGCCGTTGATCTCGTCCGGATCTCGTTCGAGGTCAAAAAGCCGTTCCGATATCTCGCCGTGGGGCCAAGGGTCATTGCGCACCACGTACTTTCGGAGCCCACCATCCCGCAACGACAACCCGTAGTTGGATGCGGCGGCATAGCTCCAGGCGAGATGTGCGTCGTCGGGCAGCCCATCACCGTCCAGGAGGGGCACCAGCGACACCCCGTCCACATCGACCAACGGATCGAGTCCAATCATATCCAACACCGTGGGTGCGACGTCGATCAGCCGCACCTGATCGGCCACTCGCCGGAATTCCCGGCGCGTCGGATCCATGATGATGAGAGGAACCAGCAGGTTCCCCTCGTACAGGCTGACGTGATTGACCACACCGTGCTCACCAAAGAGCTCGCCGTGGTCCGAGGTCAGGATCACCAGGGTGCGGCCCGTGATACCGAGGTGCTCGAGCCGGCGGAACAGCCCGGCCACCATGGCGTCGGTGTGGGCGATCCCCGCATCATAAAGATCCACTGCCAGGCCGAACTCGTCGTCACCAAGCGGCCGGACGGTCTTGCCGTTTTGCTGGAGAACAAGACGCCGATGATCGAGGTATCCGTCGTCGGCCGAATCCGGCAGATTCTCCACATCGACCATGACGTCGTCCGGGTGGTCCGACAGCCCGCCGAAATAGGGTTGGCGTGGACGGAAGGGGTTGTGCACCTCGTAGGTGTGGAAAAAGAGGAAGAACGGCCGCCGGGCGAATCGCTCCAATTGGTCGCAGGCCAGGGCGATCTCCTCCTCGAGTTCGTCTTCGTAGCCCATCTGCACACCGTACGACCAGTATTGATCGAACCCTTGGGAGAATCCGAACGAGGGGTTTACGAATCCTCCACCGGTCACAGCCAAGGTGGCGTAACCGGCGCGCCTGAGGGGCTCGGCCAACATCGTCAGCGAGGTGGGAGCCGGACTGTTGTGGTTGACGCCGTGACGCGGCGCATCCAGCGCCGTGAACAGCGACACGTGCGACGGCAGAGTCCACGGCGCCGAAGCCACGACACTGTCGAACACGATTCCGCCTGTGCGGGCCCATGCGTCGATGTGTGGTGACGTCTTCCGGGGGTAGCCATAGAGTGAGAGGTGGTCGGCCCGCAGGGTGTCCACGGAGATCAGGACGACGTTGGGCCGAATGGTATCGGAATCGGCGACCACCTCCGGGTTGCCCCAAACCCCGAAGCCCGATTCCGGATCGAAGGCGCCGTTCCACTCGGTCGCAAACTCCAGGACCACCGTTTCTCCGGCCAATTCGGTCAAATCGATGACCGCATCGTGCCACTGCTCGACTCCCCCGGTGACGGATTCTTCCATCATCGGAATACGGGACCCATCCGACCTTTCGGCCGTCACTGAAAACCTGACCGATTCCACGACCCGCGCTTGCAGTCCATAGGAGAGCCACAGCGCGGCCCCTGGCGGCACGGTGACCCGGCTCCGGATGGGCTGACCCGGCCAGGCCAGCATTCCGTTGCGGACGTCGTTGTCCAAACTCACCTTCCACGAACTGCCAACCGCCGCCGCCAGGCTCTCCCCCGAAACCGATTCCGTCAGCGCCACGATGTGATCCACCGTGGCTCGCTTGGCCTTGGGCAGGGCCAGAGAGAACCGAAGACGAGTGATCGTCCCGCGCCACAATGGGTGGCCGGCGGTGACGATTCGGTGATCCAGGAAGCTCCCAGGAGGCCCTCGCCCCTGTTCCAGGGTGATCTTCCGGTCGCCCGAAAACGACTCGCCCCGCCCGGCCCATTCCAGCGTCACAGGGTGTCTCGGAAGACCCTTGATGCGGAGTTCGAGGGCATCCACCTCGGCCGCGTCGAGATCGACCTCCCTCGCCATGGTCAGAAACTGCCGTTGTGGCCGAAGGACGAGTCCGACTCCGGCGACGACGGAGATCTCGTCGGGTCCGAGATCGAACTCCCAACCTTCGAGATCCCCGCTGTCCCGGAAATCCCACCGGGCCACGGTATCGGTGGACACCATGGACGTGCGATCGAAGTGACCCTGCGGATCCTCATCGATCAGGCGGAAGACCACCGACCTGACGTCGCCACCGGGTCCACTGCAGCCGACCACTGCAATGGCCAACGGCACCGACAGCAACCATCGTCTCGTGAAAGATGCAGTAATTCCCATGGTTTCAGGGCCAGGCTGCATATTATCACCACGAGGAATGCAATCACGCGCCACTCGAATACTCGGTTTGACCGCATCGTGGCGGTGGCGGACAATGGCCGTCGGAGGCGCCGTGGAACGGGATCTCACTCAGACAATTCGCCAGGGGAGAGACGGGCTCGTCGCAGCCCTTGCCCTGGCCGCGACGACCCTGATTGCCTGTTCGGGCCCGCCGCCAGCAGATACGCCGCCGAACATCATCGTGATCTCGCTGGACACCCTGCGCCGCGATGCCGTAGGGCTATGGAACAAGGGTCCTTTGGTCGAGACGCCCAATCTCGACAGTCTGTCTCACGAGACGGTCGTCTTTGACGACGCGTGGGCACAGATTCCCTTCACGCTTCCCTCCCATATGTCGGTATTCACCGGTCTGTACCCGGATGTCCACGGGGTCGACCGCAAGAAATCACGGCTCGCCGACGGCGTGCCGACGCTGTCCACAATCCTCCACGACGCCGGCTACCACACCATCGGTGTGGTCACCAACCTCTGGATGAAGGGCGAGTTCGGGTTCGGCCGCGGCTTCGACCTCTATCAGCGGCTGCCCTACGGCCTGGTATACGCCGACCGCGTCAACCAACGGGCGTTCGAACTCGTTGACCAGCGACAGGATTCGGACCAGCCACTGTTCCTCTTTGTCCACTACATCGATCCCCACTCCGACTTCCACAACGTGGAAACCAACACCCTGCCGTACTACGCCCCACCGGAAGACCTCGCTGTCACCGGCATCGAGCCCCAAAGTCTCGAGTTTTGCGACGAAGAAGGCAACTGCGCCACCGAATTTCTGCTGGCCGCAGACCGGAACGACCGCTACCTGGATGGGGCGACCATCGATCGTATCGCCCTCCTGTACTCGCGAGGCGTGTCCTATCTCGACCGCCAGATCGGCGATCTTGTTCAGGGCCTGACCGAACGGGGTCTCTGGGACGACGCGCTGGTCGTCATCATGTCCGACCACGGAGAGGAGTTTCGGGAACACGGTCTCTTCATCCACATCCAGCCCTACGTGGAGAACCTCGCAATCCCGCTGATGATCAAGCTCCCAAACGGTCTTGCGGCCGGAACTCGAATCGAGAACATCGTCCAGACCATCGACATACTGCCGACTCTGCTCGACGCCGCCGGCGCCCCCTGTCCCGAACACGTCCAGGGAGACAGCCTGCTCCCGGTCATCGACGGCGGAAAAGCTGGTTCTACTGAGGCCTTCGGAAGGGACAAACTGGACCGCGAGCGTTTTGCTCTCCGATCCGGCGGATTCACGCTGATCCACCATCTGGGAACAGGGCGTTCCGAGCTGTATGACCGCGGGTCGGACCCAGCCGAACAGACGGACGTCGCCGACCGCCATCCGGAGCGGGTTGCCGATCTCGAAGCCAGGATCCTGGAGATCGTCTCCGCCAACCAACAACTGGCCGCGACCCTCGCCGCGTCCACCCAGCCGGCCACCGATCTTCTGACCGACGAGGAGGCCGCGAAACTCCGAGCGATCGGATACCTGGAGTGAGGATGATCTCCACCCGTCGTTTCGGCCGTCCGACGTCCTTCGGTGCCATCGCGC
The DNA here is from genome assembly GCA_963797055.1 of uncultured Holophagae bacterium. GTDB lineage: Bacteria > Acidobacteriota > Thermoanaerobaculia > Thermoanaerobaculales > Sulfomarinibacteraceae > FEB-10. The sequence goes on along the minus strand of CAWCOD010000005.1, from coordinate 93,568 downwards.
TCGTGGCGGCGACGCTGATCGGCTGTTCCCCAGCGGATCCCATACCATCCACCCCTCACCCGGTCATCATCGTGGATGTGGACACCCTCCGGGCCGATCATCTGGGCTGCTACGGCTACCACCGCGACACCAGTCCCAACATCGATGCCTTCGCCGCGCAAACGCTGTTCTTCGAACACGCCTTCAGCCAAGCTCCAAACACCCCCCCCTCCCAGGCCTCCATCCTCAGCGGTCTCTATCCGTCCTCCCACGGAATGGTCTATGACGAAGACCGGATTCCAGACGAGGTGGTGACCCTGGCGGAGGCCCTTCTTGGCCACGGGTTGCGCACCGCAGGCTTCCACGACGGCGGCTACCTGCGCGCGATCTTCGGTTTCGGCCAGGGCTTCGAACTCTATGAGGACGGCAGGGGCGGCGGTCTCGAGGTCAACGGTCCGAGGGCCATCCACTGGCTGCGCGAACACGCCGACGAGGACTTTCTGCTCTTCATCCACACCTACGACACCCACACACCATATGCGCCCAAGCCTCCCTACGATTCGATGTTCATGGAGGGCGTCCCCGACCCGACACCGGGTTTCGAGCCAACCACGGACCTGATGGAAGAGATCCGACTTTCCAAGTACACCGACACCCTGTTGACCTTGCCCGACAACGACCTCGCCTATGCCATGGCGCTCTATGACGGTGAGATCCGCGCGGTGGACACCTGGTTCGGCGAGTTCTGGCGGGTCGTCCGCGAGCTCGGTCTCGACAAGCGCGCCACCGTGGTCTTCATCTCGGACCACGGCGAGGAGTTTCAGGAGCACGGCTCGGTGCTGCACGAGAAGCTCTACGCCACCGTCACCCACATTCCACTCATGATCCGCCTTCCGGGGGGCCGGCTGGCACGTCGGATTCCGGAGGTCGTGGAAGCCTTGGATCTCATGCCCACCCTGCTCGAATTGCAGGGCACATCCGTACCTCCCGCGGTCCAGGGATCCAGCCTGGTGCCGCTGGTCCTCGGGCAACCGAACGACCTGAGCCACGTCGCCTTCTCGGAGTCACCGTTCTTCGGCCACCGGCGCGCGGTGGCCTTTGGGGACTACCACCTTCTGTACACCAGGAAAAATGATCGCAAAGAGCTCTACAACCTCCGAGTCGATCCCCTCGAGCAGCACGACGTCTCGGCGGATGACGCCGGCATCGCGACGGTGATGGTGGATCTCCTCCGCGGGTGGGAGGCGCGGGTCGCGGACCAGCAGCCGGACCGGTCGGTCCCGGAAACACCACTCGACGAAGAGACCATCGAGCAGCTCCGCCAGTTGGGGTACATCAGATGAACCATCGTCCGCCACCTTTGCCCGGGGGGTCATTGTTGCTGTGACCGATAAGAGCACATCCCCACCCGTCGTTCCGAGGTCTGCAACCGGGCATATCGAGGCCTCCAGGGAGGAGCTCCTCGAGCGGATCTCGCGTCTGGAGTTCGAGCGCGACGGCTACTACGGCGAGTGGCAGAACTCGAAAAACCGCCTTGCCAAGATCAAATGGTCGCCGGCGTGGCCCGTTTGGCTGGCATGGGTCCTCGTCGGGAAGGTCGTGATCTGGCCCATACGCAAAGGACTCGAGTTGATCGGCGCGGCCGGACGGGTGTCTCTGCGCCTCGCCGGACGCCCCTTCCTGGCGGCGTCCACGATGGCGGCGCGTTTCCACGCTCGCCGACACCGGGAGCCGGTCTCCATACAACCCCCGACTCCACCCACGCGGGACGACCCTCTCCGCAAACCACGAGTACTGATCGTCATGCCGTACTCCATCCACCCGCCACACCACGGCGGTGCGGTTCGGCTCTACAACCTGGTGAAACAACTGGCGGATCAATGCGAGCTCTATCTGTTGATCTTCAGCAGGGATGGCGAGGATCCCAAACAGCGAGCCGCCCTGGAGCCGTACTGTGCGCGGGTGGACTTTCATCACTGGATTCCGTCGATCACGCGAGACCGATTCGGCCTCGAACCTCCAAGCGCTCTGCTCTTCGAATCCGCCCAGGCGCGAGCCAAGATCATCGATATCGTGGTCGGTTTCCAGATCGATGTGGTGCAACTGGAGTACACCGAACTCGGCCAGTATGTGAGCGCTGTTCCGCGGGGGGTCCCGGTCATCCTCACCGAGCACGACATCGCTTTCCGCTCCTTCGACCGGCGGCGCAGGCTGGGATTCCATCACCGATTCCCCGAAGGCTCGGCCTTCGGCTCGAGCCGGGCCGACGCCCGTCGCCTCCAGCGATACGAGCTGAGGTGGGACGAGGAGGCCGACCAGGTCCACACCATGTCCGCCGACGACGCGCGCTTCCTCGCTCGTTTCATGCCGGACGGAGCGGCCCGTCTCCGGGTCCTGCCCAACGGCGTCGACGCCGACTTCTACGCTCCCCCGGCAAACGGCCCGACCCGACTCGACGTTCTCTACGTGGGCAATTTCCAGAACCTGCCGAACGTGGATGCCCTGGAGTACTTCGTCACCGATGTCTGGCCCTTGATCCGGCTGCGTTGTCCGGGTGCGCGCCTGACGGTGGTCGGGGCCAATCCCTCGGATCGGGTGTTGCGGTTCGACGGTGCCGACGGAATCACCGTCCTCGGTGAAGTTCCCGATTTGAGGCCCGCCTACCATCAGCATCGGGTGATGGTGGCCCCTATCCGCGCCGGCTCCGGCACCCGGCTGAAGATCCTCGAGGCCTGCGCTGCGGGCCTGCCCGTGGTGACTACGACTCTGGGCGCCGAGGGGATCGAGTACCAGGACGGTCATCATCTACTGACCGCCGACGGCGCCGTCCCCTTTGCCGATGCCGTCGAACGGGTCCTCACCGACGACGTGCTCTGCCAGCGTCTGTCGCAGGCGGGCATCGAGCTGGTGAGGGAACACTACGACTGGCGGCTGGTGGCGGAACGGTTGCGGCAGTGCTATCGAGGAACTCCTGGCCGATGTCCATCCGCTCAAGCGGGGCGGCGACGACGGTGTCCTCGAGATCCTCGACCCGTCGCCGCCCGGCACCGAACCACCCGATGTCTCGATCCTGATACCGACCCTGGCAGGCGGCGACGACCTGGCCCGTTGCCTCGACGCCATCGGAAACCAACAGACCGAGCTTTCCACCGAGGTGGTCTGCGTGGATTCCGGCTCCCCTGCGGAAGACCTCGAGGTCATGGAGCGATACCGGGCACGAATCGTGCGCATCGACAAGAAGCGCTTCAACCACGGGCTCACCCGCGACCTGGCGGCCCGCAACTCAAAGGGGAGGTTGCTGGTCTTCCTGAACCAGGACGCGGTGCCGGTCGACCAATACTGGCTGCAGCGCATCACCGACCCGCTGTCAGGTGGCGCCGACGCTGTGGCGGCCGTCCAGGGAGGCATTCTCGAGGTCCCGGATCCCGATCAGCGATTCTATTGGGAGTCCTGCGGTGACCGCTTTTATTTCACCCGCGAGACGACCCGTTGGATGAAGACCTACGGCATCGGCTTTTCAACCGTCAACTGCGCCATGCCACGTGAAATCTGGGATCGCTACCCCTTCGGATGGGCCCAGATCATGGAGGATAAGAAGTGGCAGCGCGAGGTCATGGGAATGGGTTATGAGATCGTCGACCGGCCGGACGCCGCGGTCTTCCACACCCACGACTACGACCTCCGGTCGCTGATCCGTCGTTGCCGAAGCGAAGGCTTCGGCTGGCGCAGTCTCGGCATCGATTACTCCATGTGGGACGCCATCCGGGACATGCTCAAACCCGGTATGTACTTCACTCTGTTGAAGGGCGTGGTCCGCGGTCGTGTCCACACCTCCGCTGAGCTGCTCTTTCCCTGGGTTCGGCCGCTCAACCTGTGGTGGGGCAACAACCACGTCGACGACGTGAGCCTGTAGAAACGTCTCAAATGTGAGGTGAGAAATCAGAAATGAGGAATGGGGATTCGCCGGGGATGTGGCAACGCTCCACCAGCTCTCATATCAATCTCACATTTCTAATTTCTCATTTCACATGTCAAATTCTGGGCTCCGGCCACGGCGCCAGCGTCACGTCCGATGCCGGAGGTCTGTAACGCCGCACGGTGAGGGGAGCGGTGAGCATCCCCTTCAGATACCCGCGAGCAGCCATGCGCTGACAGCGCAGGTAGAGATCGCCCCCGCCGTCGCGGTTTCTGGCGGCCTCGCCGGCTCGACGCCGGTGGGTGGACATGCCCTGAACCAAAGCCCGTCCTCCGCCATGGATCCAGTGGACGATGGCCTCCGACCGGCCCTGGGCCTCAAACCGCCGCTTTATCCATGCCGGATCAAGCCGGTCCACCGGCGTGGTGTGACGAACCCTCGCGGCGGGGACGTAGACGATCCGGTATCCACCCCGTTCGAAGCGGAGGCAGAGCTCGGTCTCCTCGCAGGACAACAGGCTTTCCGCTGTGCGCCCGAGCTGCGTACTGAAGTCTCCAAACGCCGTAAAGGCGTCCCGCCGGAAGGCCATGTTTGCCCCCCTCGGGTATTCGTTGTAGCGGAGGACGAGCGGTTCCGGTCCCGGATCCCAGACCGTCAGGTACGGCAGGTAGCGGCCGAGAAACCAGTCCGGAAGGTTCCCCTCGAAGATGGGTTCGACCGGTCCACCGGCGCACAGGACGTCCGGCACCGAAAGGGCCTCGGCGAGAGCGTTCAACCACTGGTCTGCCGGGTAGGCATCATCGTCGACGAAGGCCACGATCTCACCGCGAGCTTCAGCGATGCCGCGGTTTCTGGCGCTGGACAGACCGATGGTGGGGTGCTCCACCACCCGGACGAGTTCCGGCGCCCGCTGCCGCACCGATTCCGCCACCTCGAGCGTATCGTCGGTGGAACAGTTGTCCACGATCAACAACTCCCAGCCTCCCTCGGGCGGATCAATCCCGAGGACCGCGCCGCAGGCGTGTTGCAGCAGCGTCGACCGATTCCGGGTGCAAACCACCACCGTGGCAAAGGGGGTTGAGACCATCTGGAGGTCGATTGTACGCTTCCCAGGGCTCCACCTCATGCCCTGGCGTCGATGGATCAGATGCAAATTGCAGATTACAAATTACAAATTGCAGATTACAGATTGCAGATTGCAGATTGCAGATTGCAAATTTCTCATTCCGAATTTTCGAATCGCGAGTTCCGGGTTCCGAGTTCCGAATTCGTGGTGCGCTAATATCCCAGCCATGAAGAGCATGTTCCGCCTCGTCATCATCTGGTGTGCCGTGCTGGCGATCACCTCGTCGGCCGGCGCCCAGGACACCGCCCCCTTCGAGCTCGAACTGCCGGTCACCGCCGTCCACCTGGACCTCTTCGACTGCCGGATCGAGGTGGTCAGTCAGACGGACGCTCAGCCGCTGATCCGCGCCGTCGACGCCCCGGGTTCAACGGGCGACCCCGCCGCATTCCAGGTCGCACAGACTGGTGGAACGGTGCGGATCACCCGCCTCCCCCTCCCCGAAGGAGCTCCAGTCACCACCGCGGTGGTGGAGCTCGTCCTCGACCCGTCCCAAGGGGTCAACGTCACCGGCCGTGGTGTTTCGCTGACGGTGCGGGGTGAAGGGAAGCCGCCCGAAGAGGAGCCAGCCGACGGAGAGCCGGACGCCGTCCCAGGCGGTCGTGGCAGCACCGCCCCGACCAATACCTTCGAGTTGACGGATTCAGAGGCGGCCCTGTTCAGAACACCGTCCACCACCGTCAGGGCGACCAACACGGCGGTCCACGCCGAGGAGGGATTCGGAACTATTACGGCCGAGCTGGAATGGAGCACTCTCACCGTCCGCGGGCACGAGGGTTCGATGAACTTGATCTCCGAAGACAGCGAAACCGTGGTCGAACGGCTCATCGGCAATGTGGAGTTCAAACTCACCCGCGGCGGGCTGGACCTGCGTGACGGCAACGGCGCCATCCGGGGCGACAGCCGCGAGGGACGGGTTTCCGCCGACCACTGGGAGGGCTCGGCCACTATCACCGCCACCGATGCCAATATCGAGATCCGCGAAAGCTCGCTGGCCCAGGTCGCATTCAATGGGGTCAACTCCGATCTGACGGTGGACGGCGTACGAGGAAACGTCAAGGCCGAGTTCGAGGGTGGCGACGGTTTCGCCGAGTCCACCCGCGGCAGCCTCGATCTGACCGGCGCCGCCGGCGCCCGAATCACCGCCGAAGACCTCCAGGGGCCGTTGGTCCTGGCCCTGCGAGAGGACTCCGAAGCCGAGATTCGCCAGGCCCTGGATACGGTCACGGCGAAAGTGCACTCATCGAAGTTCTTCGGGTCGGGCATCGCAAACCTCGACCTGGTTTCCACGGATTCCAGTGTCACCGTTGAGGACATCCAGCGAATGACGAGATTCAAGGTGAGCCAGTCGGAGGTGGAGCTCGACCTCAGCCGGACAGAGGAAGAGAAGTTCAACCTGAAAGTACCCGATGACACCTATGTCAGGGTCCTGCTCTACTCGCCCTGCAGAGTGCGGGTGAGGACCTCGACCGAAGGGGGCAAAGGTGTCGACGTGACCGGCTGCGAGCTGCAGATCGGCACCACCGGACGGTGGCGGGGGGGCCAGCTGCGGTCCATCGACGGCAGGCCTCCGTTCATGTTGATCGCAGACGTTGGCGACACAGGCGAGCTGCGAGTTCTGGGGGGACCCTGAGTCCGGCCGCCGGCTGCAGGCTCGCGCGACCCCGGCCGTCCCGGTCGGACGACTGGCAGCCATGAAGTCGCTCCTGGGCGGCGGCTATCTGGCGGCCAGCTCGGCCATCCGGACCATCCACGGCCGACTTCGTGGCTCAGGCGATGGTGGCCTCGACCCGACCGCCGCCGCAAACGACGCCGCCCGTCCCCGGGTTCTCGTCGTGTCCCCCTACTCAATCCATCCACTGATTCACGGTGGGGCGGTCAGGATCTTCAATCTGATCCGCGAGCTGTCCCGTTCCGCCGAGGTCTCGGTGCTCATCTTTGGCGGTGGGACCGACGACCCTGAACAACGCGCCGCGCTCGAGCCCTGTTGCCGACGGGTTTTCTTTCAGAAATACCCTGAGGACGACACCGGTCGCGATCCGTGGCGACTGCTCCCGCCATCGGTCGGCCGGTTTGCGTCCGATGTGGTCGCGGAACGGATCGCCGCTCTGGTCGATGCCCACCTCATCGACGTGGTCATGCTCGAATACACCGAAATGGGTCTTTTCGTCGGGCCGTACGAACGGGCGCGGGTGATCCTGGTGGAGCACGACCTCAGCTTCCGGTCCCACGCCAGGCAGCGGTCGCTGGGAATGGAACACCGCTACGATGCCGGTGAGGTGCTCGGCAGCGGGTCGCTCGACTGGCTGCGACGGTATCACTTCGAGTTGGCGGCGTGCCGGGCCGCCGATCAGATCCACGTCATGTCGGCCACCGACGGCGACACGCTGGCTTCGCTGCTGCTCGACGGCCGGCGCCGGATAAGGGTCATCCCCAACGGCGTTGACACCGACCACTTCCATCCTCCGTCCCCGGAAAACCCACGCCAGAATGCCCTCTTCGTGGGCAGCTTCCCCCATCTGCCCAACCAGGACGCGTTCGATTTCCTCGTTTCGGAGATCTGGCCCCGGGTCTTGGATCGCCTGCCCTCGGCCCGACTTACCGTTGCCGGAGCGCGTCCCCCGCGGAGGATCCTCGATCTGGACGGAGCAAACGGCATCCGAGTTGTGGGCGAGGTCCCCGATCTGGCGCCGCTCTACCAATCCCATCGGATCCTCGCCGTCCCGATCCGAGCGGGCTCGGGAACCCGCCTCAAGATCCTCGAGGCCATGGCCAGCGGTCTTCCCGTTGCCTCGACCACCATTGGAGCCGAGGGGATTGACTGCCGACCGGGCCGGGACCTGCTCATCGCAGACGACGCCTCATCGATGGCGGATGCCATCACGGACATCTTGGGGGCCCACGACGGCACCGCGGCCTCCCTCGCGGCCAACGGTCGAAAGCTCGTCACCGACCGGTACGCCTGGCGCCGGATTGGGGAAGACCTCCATCGGGCCCTGTCGGAGCTCGTGCCCATGAAGTCGACGGTGGAGGTCGAGGAAGATCCTCCCGCATCCGTCCCGGAAAACCGACCCGAGGTGTCCATCGTCATCTCGGTACGCCGCGGCGGCGGCCACCTCCAGCGGTGTCTGGACGGGTTGGCTCGTCAACAGACGGACCGGGCGATGGAGATCGTCGCCGTCGACCACCGGGGGGACCGCGTCGACCACGCGCTCTTGGCGCGACACGGGGTGGTGATCGCGAGGGCCGACAACCCGAATATGGCCGCCGGATCCGCAGCGAATTTGGGCGCCCGCACCGCTCGCGGCGAGGTCCTGGTCTTTCTCGCCGAGGACGCCGTGCCGGCCGAATCCACGTGGCTCGAGTCCATCGCCCGCGCATTCGAAAGCCCCGACGCGCCGGCGGCGGTGCAGGGTGGGTTGCACGCCCAGCTGCGACCGGGAGGGCCGCCCTACGACCCGTTTTTCACAGCAGAAACCCGGACCTGGCGAGAGCGTATGGGGGGGTTCGCGTTCTCGTTGGTCAACGCCGCCATCCAACGTCGCGTCTGGGAGCGTTTTCCATTCGCGGGGACGACCCTGGTGGGGCGCCACTGGCAGCGGCAGGCCCGGGCCAATGGGCTGTTGATACTGCCGCGCTGGGACGCGGCGGTCCACTGGAATCCTCCGGCAGCGCCACTGCAGCTGGTCGTTGCGGCCAGGCAAGAGGGTCGGGCCTGGAAACAGCTCGGCGTCCGCTACACCATCGGGGCCATGATCGCCGATATGCGCCGGCGGCGAGGGCCCGAGGGCTCCGATGCCGAGGCCGCGCCCACACCGCCCGACCTCATGACCCGCGGCCACAGTCTCCACGGCCTGCTCCGCCCCTTCTTTCTCTGGACCGGCAACCACCTCTTCTAATTTCCTCGCGCTTCCCGAAGTCCCCCCACGTGAGCGAGCGAAAGACCGCAATCTGAAATCTGCAATCTGCAATCTGCAATCTGCAATCTGTAATCTGCAATTCGTAATGGGCGGTCAGGGGCCGGCAATACGCAGGCTATAATCCCGGCGATGGACAACCAGCCAACAACCCGGACGATCGAGAACGTTTGCGGCCCGAGGAGCAACCCATGGCCCGTGACGAACTGACCGGTATTCGCGTCCTCGACGGGCATGTGACGTACCGCGACGGATCGGAAGGCCGGATGCTCGACATTCTGTCGACCGCCACCGACTGCTCGTCCGACTCTGACGAACTCGCCCGTGAGATCACCGACTGGCCTTCGCGGTACCACCTCTCCCGGCAACGGGCCAACCTGATCCGCCCACTGCAGCTCGGCCGCGAACTTCGAGTCCTCGAGGTTGGCGCAGGCACAGGTGTCCTGTCGCGGGCGCTCGGCGAATCAGGAGCTTCGGTGACCGCGCTGGAGGGCCATCTCGACCGCGCTCGCGCCGCAGCCGCCCGCTGCCGAGACCTCGAGAACATCGAGGTCGTGAGCGGTCCTCTCGAGAGTTTCGAAGATGCAGAGGGGTTTGACCTCGTCTGTCTTGTCGGGGTCCTGGAGTACGCGGCCTCGGACGCCGGTCACGCCACAGACCATCAGCAGTTCCTCCGCAGGGCAGCGGACCTTGTACGACCCGGGGGCGCCCTTCTGCTGGCCATCGAAAACGCCATCGGCATCAAGTACCTTCTCGGATACGACGAAGACCATCTCGGGATGCCGTGGATCGGCGTCGAAGGATATCCGGGCTCACCGGGAGTCAGGACGTTTTCGCGCCATACCCTGCGCGGAATGCTGGACTCGGCGGGCCTTTACAACCAGGCGTGGTTCTTCCCCTTTCCCGACTACAAGCTCCCAACGGCGATCCTGGCAGAGTCAATCTATACGGCCCCCGGGGCGGCGGATCTCGTAGACCAGTTGGTCAGACAACCGGTTGGAGACAGCCCGGAGTCCCGGGCCCAGCTCTGCGACGATCGCCGTGCGCACCGGGTCCTGGTGGAAGCCGGGCTCGGCCCGGAGATTGCGAACTCTTTTCTCGTCCTGGCATGGGCCGGAGATGATCGTCCTGGAGTCGTACCGGATGAGGCGATTTTGGCCTGGCGGGCCGGTGACGACCGTCGCCGGCGCTGGCGGCGGGCCTTTGATGTGCGCGGCACCGACTGCGGACTCGTCATCCGTCCCCTCCCAGGCGGTGATCCGGACGAGACGGAGGAAACCTCGGGTTGGCTGCTCCAGGATCCCACAAAGGACGAGGTCTACGTTCGCGGACAGACCATCGAGCAACTGGCCCTGGATGCGTGTCACCGCGGCGACCGGGTGTCGCTCAAGGATGCGTTGTGCTCCTGGAGGTGGTTCCTCGACCAGCAGTTGGTGCAGAGCACCGGAGCCGAACCGGAATCCCATCCATTCCTGTCGCCCGCCGACGGTCCGCGTCTTCCTCCCGAGTATCTCGATGTGGCCCTGTCGAATTTCGTGATTGGTGACGACGGACTCCACTTCATCGATCGCGAGTGGCAGGCGAGCAACGGAGTCGCAGCACAACTCGTGATGGCGCGGGCTCTGTGGCTCTTTGCAAAGGAGATCATCCAAACCGGGGTGGATCACCTCTGGCCCGACGACACCACTGTGGATCGCCTCGCGTCGTATCTCGGTGATCTCTGTGAGTTGGACATCAGTCAACAGATGCTTGATCGCCTCCGCGTGTCGGAGGTGGAACTTCAGCATCTGGTCACCGGTCGTGACCCGGCTGTCCTGGCCCAAGACTACCAGTGGCTCGGGTCGTGTTCGAGGGTCAGTTCGGAGGTCGTCACCCGTCTGCCCTTCAGCCGCCTCAGGACCCAGATCGAGCGGCTCAACGGGCAGGTCGACGATCTCAAGCGCCAACTCGCCGCACTCGAGGAATCCAGCGCCGCCCGCCGGCACGAACTCAACCATCAGCTTGGCGAGTCCCGCGAAGCCGAGCGTCGCGTCAGAGGTGATCTCCGCGTCGCCCAGGAACACCTGGAGGGAACCAAGCGTGAACTGGACGCCCATGTGGACGAACTGGCGTCCACCCGGCAGGAACTCGAGATGTGGCGCCAGTGGAGCGCCGCATTCGAGGCCAAACAACCGGTGCGGCTCCTCCGTTGGGTACAGCAAAAACTGGGACGAGCCGGCCGGTGACAACTCGACGCTCTTCGGCCCGACGCACCGCGTCGGCGCTGGCCCACCGGCTGCGGAACCTCACCCGCAACCGACGCTACCGGCGGGAGCTCCGCCGCGGCGGACCGGCAGGCGAGCTCACCTGGGTCTTCGATCCCTCTGCCCCCCGCCTCCATTCGTCGAACTGCAACTACCTTCACGTGTGCAACGCGACGACGCGGCAGCCTGGTGTCGTCGCCAGACATTGCCCGAACTGCGAGCCGTCGGAATCGACCCTGACGGCTCGGTGGTGTGGCGGGCGGGTCCCGATGAAAGCGATCGGGAAACCACTCCGGCTGCGTGGTTCGCGGCCCCCGGAGGCCTACCGGACGTGCCTCCGAGCCATCTCGAGAGCTGCCTCCTGGTGGCGGCCGCGGAGGCCGTGGATGCCGTGGTTGTCTGCGAAGGCGTGGCCCATGCACCGGCCGAACCCATCGCCGAACCGGCAGCCGCAGGCTTGGCGCCGGCCCGGCCCTACGCGCTGTTCTCCTCCGGCGCCTGGCGATACGACGCCTCCTCCGATACCGTCCGACCGACCCGCGATCACCTGCTGGTGAAGAGCATCGGACCGGCGGGGGCGGGAGCCATCGAACGAGAGGCCGCCACCTTCACCGATACCCGCCGAGGCCCCTACCACTCCACCGAGAAGCTCGGGCCGATCCTGGAGGTGGCCGTCCGCGATGCCTCATTGCTCGGCCGCGTGCCTCTCCGTTCCGACAGACCGACGGTTTTGGTGACGGTGCCTTTTTTGGCCCGCGGCGGAGCCGAACACACGCTCTTCGAAACGATGCGGGAGCTGTCCGACCGGTGCCGCTTCGCCATCGCGACCCTCGCCCCGCACCGTCCGGAATTGGGTGACCGCCGCGACGATTTTCGCGGCATCACCGACAGGATCTACTGTCTGGGGGATCTGGTGCACCCGGCGGCCATGTACGGCATGCTCGTCGGCCTCATCGACTCTCTGGGTGCGGAGGTCGTCTACAACGCCAACTCCACAACCCTGTTCTACGACTTCGCGCCGCGACTGAAGGTCGACCGGCCCGACCTCCGCATCATCGACCACCTCTACGACCACCGGGTGGGCTACATCGACCGCTACACACCGGATCTTCTTGAATGCGTCGACCTCTGCGTTGCCGAGAACCACCGAATCGCCGAAGTGCTCACCGGCGACCGGGGATGGCCGGCAGAACGAACGCCCGTGATCTGGCCGTGCGGCAGGTCGTCCGACGCCTTCCCTCCGCCATCCGAACGCGCCCGGACCCGGCACCGGATCCGCAACGAGATGGGCATCGACCCCGGCGATGTGGTCTTCTTCACCGCGGCCCGGATGCACCCACAGAAGCGCCCGCTGGATCTTGTGGAGCTGGCGCGCAGGGTCCGGGACTTGGAGCACGTCCAGTTCCTGGTGGCTGGCGGCGGTGAACTCGAAGACCAGGTGGACCGGGCCATCACAGGCGCTGGAGCACGGATTCGGAGGCTTCCATTTCGCGCGGACATCCCGGAGCTGATCGTGGCGGCCGATGTGGGGTGCCTGGTGTCGGATTTCGAGGGCCTACCAGTCTTCATGCTCGAATGTCTCCAGGCCGGGCGGCCCTTTCTGGGAACCGACGTGGGCGATATGGGTGAGGTCCTGCGTCGGACCGGAGCGGGCATCGTGGTGGATCGACCCGGAGACGTCGCGGCCCTCGAAGCCGGGGTGCGGCAGCTTGCCGAGGCCGACGAGTGGGCGGAGCTGGCCAGACACGCCACCGACGCCGGCGGCCAATTCGACCCGGTGAATTGCGCCGCCGCGTATCACCGTGCGCTCATGGGGCGGGCTGTATGAGTCCGCAGCCGCTGAGACGGCGGCTCGAAGCCATATTCTGGCAGCACAGCCAGGTGTTCCGGCGACCTCTCCGCGGCCTCAGGCGGACAGCTTCCATCTCGGTCCACCGGCTGCGGAGGGTCCTGGGTGGCGCTCAGAATCCCAGAGTCATCGGTCGGCCGTCGGCCTCCACCCGGACCGAACCCATCCCCCTGGTCGGTCTGGTCGCGCCGGACACCGACTCGTCCATGGTGGCGCAGTTCTGTTCGAGACAGACCGAAACCTCCATCACCACCGACCCGAATCAACCCACGCCGTTCCTGTTGATGCCGTCCGGGGACCTGACCGACTTTCCGGCAACCCACGTGGAGTCCATGGTACTGGCCGCCGTCGCGGAGGACCTCGACCAGGTGATCGCCGGATGGTCGCCTCCGGCCGTCGGTCGGTACGGTCCTTCGGGTGTGATCCACAGCCGAACGCCGTCGGATCCAACATCTCACATCCTGCTCCGGCGACCGGCCACGGATCGCCAGGGCCAACGGCCGGTGATGGCGAGAGCCGTCAGTCACATCTGCTCCCCATCACACCTTCACGGCACCGGGACTCTCGATCTTCCGGTTGTCCGCTCGGGTCCTTATGGGCTCCGGTGGGACGACTCTCGCCGTTCCCCGATCACCAGCGAGATCCGCTCGATCGCCCGGGGCCTCGCATCTCTTCCCGCCGAGCCGGGCCCTCCGACGGCCCTCTTCCTCCTCCCCTTCCTGGCGGTTGGCGGCGCCGAACGCCTGCTCTACGATCTGCTATGGGGCCTCAGCCACAGCTACCGGCTGCTGGTGGTGACCCTCGAACCCCATCTCGCGTCCCTCGGCCAGACCCTGGATGTGTGCCGAGATCTCACACCTCACGTCTATTCCCTGGGCGACTGGCTGCCTCGGGAGGCACATTTCGACGGGCTTCGGCATCTGATCCGCCGCTGGTCGGTCCAGACCCTGGTGAGCTGGAACGGCACCGTGGCTTTCTACGACCGCGCAGCCCGGCTCAAGACCGAGTTTCCGGACCTGAGGATCCTCAACCAGATCTACAACCACAGGGGGGCGTGGATCAAGCGGACCACCCAGGAGTTGATCGGGGCCGTCGATTGCCACATCGCGGTCAACGGACGGATCTCCGAGGCACTCACCTCCGAGTGGGCGGTACCCGCCGACCGGATCGCCACCATCCATCACGCGGTGGAGATCCCCGAGCCTCCCCCACCCCCGGAGGTGGAACGTCGCAAGCGGGCGCGGCGGCGCGAGTTGGGCATCCCGGCGGAGGCGGTGGTGGTCGGTACGTTCGCCAGAATGCACCCCCAGAAAAGACCGCTGGACGTCATCCGGCTCGCCAGACGAATGGTCGATCGAAACGTCCACTTCCTGTTGGTGGGTGGCGGCCCCATGGACGGCGCCGTCGATCGAGAGATCCAACGTCAACCCCACCACAACCTCACCCGGCTACCGCTCCGGCACGACACCCACACGCTGATGGACGCGGTGGACATCTGCCTGCTGCCGTCTCAGTACGAGGGCCTTCCGGTCTTTCTGCTCGAGGGCATGGCCCGACGGGTTCCGTGCGTCGCCACCGCAGTGGGCGACATTCCCATGCTGCTGGAGCGAGGCGGCGGACTGGTCTCCGGGCCTCCGGGCGATCTTGGCGCCCTCGAGACCGCGATCGAGAGTCTCATCGACGACCACCGCCGCGCAGCAGAAGGTGAAAAAGCCCTCCAACGGGTCAAGGCGCGCTTCGGTCTCGACCGCTACGTGCGGGAGTACGAGGCGGTTATCTTCCCGGACGGCATACCAACATCCGAGCGGGGTTGGGGATGAGCTTTCCACGTTGAACGTCAGGTGTATCCGGGAAAGGGTGAGGTGAGGTGTCTGGGCGCCCGTCTCCGCTTGCCACGGCGTCGCCCGAGGCGAGCCCGAGATGCAGCGGCAGCGTTCAGGGACAGCGGCTGGGGACCGCGACGGCAATCCGGGCTCTCGCGGTCGGTTCGATTCGCTGACTTCGAGCCGCCCATCTCCCCGAGGCGCTCCCCGAGGGCGCGTCTCTCGGAGGTGCCTGGCATCCCGATTCGCCAACGCCGGCCAGCCGATTCGTCTCGCTGGGGCGAATCGGCGTGCCTGGCATCCTCACGGGAAGCGCGACGAAGAACCGGGGCGCGACCAAGGCTCCCCAAGCCGGCTACAATCGATGTTTCCGGCTCCCTGCACCGCGCCCATCTCCCCACAGCGCTACCCGAGGTTACTCGCGGCCGGTGGCCGCGGTGACCAGCCGTCACCAGCGGGTGGCCGTAAGGCCTCTGATCCTGCGTACAGGATCGGACATGGCCGCCGCACACGGCCACGGCCACAACCGCTGCCGCCGGCAGGTTGCCCCCTTTAACAATGTTGGGACCCAGAGGGCTGAATGACTCAGTTGGCGAGCCCCAACATTGTTAAAGACGGCACGCCCGATCAACGCGCCCTTTCACGACCCGGGTGGGTGGGAGGGAACTTTCAACTTTCAACTTTTAACTTTCAACTTTTAACGTGGAGACGCCCGGAATGGCACGCCCGCCCGTCGCGCCCATCTCGCTCCGGGTGGGTGGGAGGGAACTAAGAATTGAGAATTGAAAATTGAGAATTCAAAACCCGTCATCTTCCTCTGCTAAGGTTTCTTCAGTATGTCGTCCCCGGTTGTCAGCGTCGTAATTCCTTCTTACAACCACGGCCGGTTCATCGAACGGGCGGTGGACAGCGTGTTGAACTCGTCCTTCGCCGACCTCGAGCTGGTGATCGTTGACGACGGCTCCACCGACGACACCCTCGAAATCCTGCGGCCATATCGTGCCGAACCTCGGGTCAGGATCCGACGCCAGGAGAATCGCGGCGCCCACGCGGCGCTCAACGTCGGTCTGTCGCTGGCCAGGGGCGAGCTGCTGTTCGTACTCAACTCGGACGACAGCTACCACCGGGACCGAATTCGGCGCTTGGTAGAAAATTTCCGCGAACATCCCGAGGTCGTCCTGGCGGCCTCCTGGATCGAGGTGGTGGACGCCGACGACGCCGCTCTCGGCATCAAGGAGGGCTGGGCCAACATGCCCCCCTGGCCGGCCCCAACCGGCGGCCCGATTGCTGTCGGACCTCGGTGATCTCGAACTTGCCCTGCTGGAAACCAACTTCGTGTCCACCACCTCCAACGTGGCCTTCCGCCGAGTCGCTGCTCGACGACGCCGGGTTGGACTTCCTCCCGCTGCGCTACACCCACGACTGGGATTTCATTTTGTCCGCGTGCCACCACGGACGCTTTATTTTGGTCCCCGCCCCCCTTGTCCGTTACCGCGTCCACGGGGACAACACGATCCGCGAGGGCGCGGATCGATCCAAGGGTGAAATGCGCTTCGAAATCATGTGGACGACCATTCGCCACGCCGTCACTACCTGCCGGCGCGCGGCAGATCGCGGCCTGGACCCCGACGATCTCGAGATCCGGATGTGGCGTTCCCTGCCCCGTTTCGGAGCTGAGACCCTGCTCGCTCAGATGTTGAGCCTGCGGGGCGGTGGTCCTCGTCCGCCAGCCTCCTACGACGCTCTGCTCGATCCCCAACACCCCTTCCGCACCGCGGCGGCGGAAACCCTGTCGAAGTTACCCTGATGGGATCAGGGAATTCTCAATTTTGAATTTTGAATTTTGAATTACCCCCACCCGCCCCGATAGTCTCGGGAGAGGTTGGGGAGAAACCAGGCTTGAGAATTCGCAAATTGCCCCAACCATCCGTTCGGTCTCGGGGGAGAGTGGTGGGAATTGAGAATCAAGAATCAAGAATTGAGAATTCACTCAAAGTGCAGCTCTTGCAGTTCGACCTGGATCGTCGGCTTCCAGTACCAGTCTTCGCCAAACTCGGAGGCGAACGACAGACTCCGAATCCGGTGTTGGTCAAGCCGTTGGGGCCAGCTCCCGTCGAGCAGGAACGCAAAGGCCCTCGTGTCGTCCACCAACGGTGACAGGAGGAAGCCCGCCTGGGCCATACCCGGCAGGATCCGGTACCACCGTTCGGTGCCGTTGGCGAGTTCGACCCGAAGGTAAAGGACCGGTGCTCTGAAGACCGCCGTGGCTGCCCGTCCGGCCCCGGTTCGATGCGAAACAACCCGTATCCACAACATCCGGTCGCGCCCGTGATTCACCGCGAATCGCTGACCGAACTCCAATTCGTTGGTGACGGGTTCGCCCCAGACCAGACGTCGTTGGCGCGACGCCTTGTCGAGAACCAGGTGCAGCCGCCCTTCCGAACGGAGTCTGTACCCGGCGAGGATCCCCGGCCACGAGATGCCATCGTCCATGGACGGAAAGTGGTGGTCGATGGTCTTCACCCCGAAGAGCAGATGATCCGGACCGTCAGGCCACGTGATGTGCCGCGAATTGAGTCCAGCAAGGGCGGAATCGGTTGCCTGGATGCTCTGGAGGGTCGGCCGCGAACGGAGTTGGAATCCGTGGGCATAGGCCAACGACATCTCCCACGGATAGACGTCAACCGACCCGTCGAGCCGGGGGAGCGGTTCCGCTTTTCGAATTCTGGCCATGGCCCTCGTGTGGCGAAATCGGACAAAGTCCGGAGTGGTGACCGCAATCTTGATTCTCTTCGCCGTCGCCACGAGATCGAGATGGCGGAAGAACCGAGCCCCGTACCAGTGCTCGCGGTCGTATGTGATCAGCAGGGCGCTCGCCAGAGTCAGCAGCAGCGCGGCAGCAATCGCCACCGCCCGATTCGGTCGCCAGGTGCCGACGTCGGCGCGACGCAGCATGAGGGGCCCGAAGACCACCACCAAACAGAGTCCTTCAAAGGCGCCGTAGGTGTTGTGAGCGGCATCGTGACGCACAAAGGAGTGCTTGTGGGCGAGCAGCAGCAGCATGCCCAAAACCAGGCCCGCCGGAATGGCGAGAGCGCCTGACCGCCGCAGCTCCTGCGCTACGAAGACGCACCAGAAGATGACGGCGGCAACGCCAAACATGATGACCTGCCAGATTGGACCAGGGAGCGCGAGGCTTGTGTTGTAACCTGCGGTCAATTGCAGGCGGGTGGTGATGAAGTTCGTCAGGGTCGTCACCTCCTGATGAGCCGCAACCCATAAGAAGAGCACCCCGAGGCCGAACAGGGCCGGCCACACGACCGCCTCCACCAGCGGCGCCCACCCCCACCTCGCCCGACCCAGTGGGCTTGCAACCGCCCACTCGATCGCCACCGTGAGCACGATCGCCCCGATCAGTCCGATACTGGCCAGGGCGTAGGTGAACTGCATCAGACTCGCCACGGCGAGCACGAGAGCCGCAGGCGACCAGATGATCCTCTCCTCGTCGCCGCCGGCCAACCAGAAGACCAGGAACGAGAGCAGACCGAGGGTCAGGAAGAACGGCTCGCCAAATCGGACCACCGCCACAAGGAGGGCGATCCAGATGCCTGCCCGCACGAACGTCAGCCCGAGACGGGTCGATGCCCTTGCCGCCAGAGCCGCAAAGACCACGAACAGCACCACGCGGGCGGCGAGCAGCAAGTGGACCGTGTCCGGGTGGTAGAGGTCGTTCTTGAGGAATCCGTAGGGTCCGTAATTGACCAGAATCTCGGTGCCGAACTGCCCCCCCCGGGCAAAAAGTTCGTTCTGAGCATAGCGGAATGAGTTGTCGAGACCGGTCTTGATGACCCTGAGGTGCCACGGAAACCACCACAGCAGCTGCAGCACCATCCCCCAGGTCCACAACGCCCCGAACCTGAGCCCGGAAAATCTTCCGTTCACCATCGCCGCCGATTGTAGATCTTCCGGTCCGCAGAGACCCCCACCCGCCCGTGGTCTTGAGGTCACGAGGTTTGAGATTGTGCGGCCGAGCCCCAAGAACCGGGGATGTTATTGGTCGGCAGCCCGCGGTGACCGGGCAGGTTGCTGGCGAGGTCCTCACGGAATGGGCATCGGCCGATCAGCGGGTTGGCGGAACGCGAGATTGAGGTACTTGAGAAACCACCGCAATCGAGGATAGTTGGTTCGATCGCGCTTGGAAAAAAAGCGAACGAGATCGAAATAGTTTGGGTGATTGAGCGCCGGCACCGAGTCAAACACCGCCTTGCCGCGGATGTGAGACATGATCGATTTCGCAGCGTGGGCATAGGCCCATGGTGTCGAGGTGACCGTCTCCAGGACTCCTGGAGCGAGAATGAAGAGGTTCGGCGCATCCAGGGCGAGAAAGTAAGCGCCACAGCGCCGGCCGATGGCCTCGAGACGCGTGAGCCGAGACAGTTCTCCTGCTTCCAAATAGCTCAAGTCTGTCTCATACCCTGTGCCCCACAGCACCAGATCGGCGCGACATGACCGCCCCGTGGAGAGCCGTACCGTGTCACCCTCGATGCGCACGATCTCGCCACGATGGCGCGTGATCTTCCCCAAGTTCGCGACCATAACCCGGCGGCCCGGGATGAGCATCTGATGCGCAAGGTCGATCGGTCTGTCGGGTGTCAGCTCCTCGAGACCGGCCTTCCTGTAGCGAGCGAGTAGGTTCAGGTTGGCCCGCTTGTTCATCGTCGCGACCGAGGTGCCGAGCATCTGCATCCTCGCGAGTGCGCGCAAGCTCGTCGCGTGGTGTTTTGCCCGCAGCGACGGGAGCATCCACTTGAGCGATCGATAGACCCAGGTGACGCTGCGAGCTTCCCATTCGAAGCAAAGATCGAGGAGGTCGAATGCCGAGGCTCCTCCGCCAACGACGACAACGTCTTTACCCGTGAGCTCGCCAGGCTCCCGAAGCGCTGAGGAGTGATATTCCGTCAACGTCGGAAGGGCTCGGTCGATCTCGGGAATGACGGGCCTGTTGTGACCGCCGGTTGCGACGATGAGATATCGCGACGTGACCGTGTAACCGTCGGCACGGATCTCCCATCCCCCACCGACAGGTCGGGCCGACCTCACCCGAGTGTCCAGCCGGATCGAGGGGGCGAGCTCGAAGCGCTCGACCCACGCACGGATGTTTTCAAGAACGCTGGCCTGGTCCTCGCCCGCGATAGGCAGATCACCCAGCGTCCAGTCCTCTTTGCGGATCTGAAGATCCTGCCAGGCGGGAAGGTCACGCCACAGCCCGCCAACGGAATTCCCCTTCTCCAGCAGGACGACGTCAAGGCCCGCGTCCTTTGCATATTTGAGGCTGACGATCCCGCCGATTCCGCCGCCGACGATGATCAGGTCGTGCAGTTCATCAAAACCAGGTGAGCTCATGACATCCCCCTCTTAAGCGGCACAGGCAGGTCAGCGCCCATTTGCGGGCAAGGATCCTCAAAGAACCGGCTGAACGATGCCGAAACCCTCGAAATCCGCGCCGCTCCCACGACCGTTTGAGGCAAACGGCGAGGACAATTTCTTCACGCAACGCTGGCCAGGAGGCAGGTCGGCCACCTGCCGTCCCGGCCAGCCCAAGCCCCGGGGCCTCAGCCGCTCGCCCGCAGCGTATTGACATCGTCCGTGTTCAGGGCCTTGCCACCGATACCCCACTGTCCACTGGGCACGTCATGAATGCGCACCCAGGTCACGCCGCGCATGGCCTCGCCTTCGATGGCGACCATCGTGTCGGTGACCTTGCTGATCATGTTTCGCTTCTCCTCAGCACTGAATACTCCCTCGATGACATGAATATCTACTAACGGCATTTCACTGTCCCTTCTGTTGTTAATCGCCGTGGTGGAATAACCCGGCTGACACGATCACGTTACTATTGGCGGTATCTTCTAGCTTGAAGTCGGAGTGGGGACTACGTGTGGATCACGTGGTGATCAGGGACGGCACTGGGGCGACCGGAGGGCCGAATGGCCAAGATCTTTAGTTTTGGCGATTTCACCCTGGACACCGGGGCGCTCGAGTTGCGCCGCGGCCCAGTAGTTGTCCCCGTGGAGCCGCTCGTTTTCGATCTGATCACGCTTCTGCTCGAACAGCCAGGTGTGGTGTTGAGCCGCGATCATCTGGTTGAATCCGTCTGGAACGGGCGAATCGTGTCTGAAAGCACCATTTCGACCGCCATAAAATCGGCACGCAAGGCGTTGGGCGATACCGGCAAGGATCAGAAATATATTCGGACGATTCGGGGGCGCGGCATTCAATTCGTGGTGCCGGTTGAAACCGCCGAGACAGCGGCGTTTGAACCGAGGCCGCCCATTCATGACATCGCGATGCAGCCCGCAATCTACGTCCGCCCTTTTGATACCATGGGCGATGCGGATCTCGATCGATTGTCCCGGGTCTTGCGTGTCCGCACCGGATCCATACTGACGCGCATACCGTTGCTGCGGATCGCGTCTTCGTTTCCCCAAGCGGATCATCCGATGGATCCCCGTGAATTGCGATCACGGTTTGGTGTCACCCACATTCTGGATGTCCGCCTGCAACGAAACGGGGGGGTCCTGGAGGCCGACGCGGCCCTCACCGAGACGCGGGACGGCCTCCAATTCTGGGCTCAACGGTTCGAGACCGCGACCGGCGCAGGCGAACAAGAAATCCTACTCCACAAAATGACCCGTCGAATCGAGCCTCGGTTGGTGCAGGCCATCGTGGTCGAAATGCAGACGGCCAGCGGCGGGCCCAGTTCCCGCGCCAATCTGTTGCAGGCCATCGCGCTACTCAGCTTGAAAGGGTGGCACCAAACGACCTTTGTTGAAGCCACCGAGATGATTGAAAGGGCTATCGAACAGGAACCGGACCTTGCGTTGTCGCACGCGTATCTTGCCTTGCTCAAGGCTCTCGGGCATCGGGTCGGGCTTCTACGAGACGATGACACCATTGTGCCAGCCGCCATCGCGGCGGCAGAACGGGCACTCGAGTTGGAGAGCCAGGATGCCACGATCCTGAGCCTGGTCGGGTGTGCCCTTGCCGATATCGGACAGGTGGACCGCGCCATCCCGATATTGAACAAGGCGATCGAGCTGGATCCGCAGAACGGGCAGGCGAAGACGGCACTCGGGTCCGCTCTGATGATCACGGGCGACTACGAAGCCGCAGCTAGGCACCTGACCGAAGGCATCAACTGCAGTCCCGCAGACAGCCGGCGTTCGGTATGGGGGGCGGTGCTCGCGCTGGCGCTGTTGGCGCAGGGCCAACTGGACACCGCGATGGAAGCTGCAGAAAGCGCCTGTAAGGACGACGACCGGTTGTACCTGCCTCGTCTTGCCCTTGCAGCGGTACATCTTGTTCGCCAAGATCACGTCAAAGCTTACGCTGCTGTTCAGGATTGTGTACGCACAAAGCCGGACCTGATCGAAGAAGAAGTCACTTGCTTTGTCGGCGGACGGCTCGGTGCCCGTATCTGGGCCACTGCACAGTCCCTTCCGGGCCGCGTTGTTCAGGGAAAACCCGGGACAGGAGTGTGACGCGTGGATTCCGCGGCCGACCGGTGCTTTCCGCCTCTGCGGACAAAACCGGGCTCCACTGCCGTTGCGGCGTCGGGAACTCAGGTGTCCCCCAGTGGCCCCGGTTATCCACTATTCACTATTCACTATTCACTATTTACTGACTTTCTAGTCGACCACCGCGGTAGACCAGACGGAAATATCACCCGACTCGAATCCATCGGAGAACAGCGGGCTCTCGCAGTTGATACAGACCGTGGCCGTTGCGGTCGCTCCGCCCTCCTCGGTGAGCATGTGCAGTGAGTAGGTGGTCGTGACCGACGGCGTCACGACAAGCTGCCCGGACGCCGTGCCACTCGGGTTCAAACCGTGATCGATCTCGACATCTACGAAGGTCCCCGATACCAGCGACCACGACAGCGTGACCGGCTGACCCGGTGTGGAAATCTCCGGCGTCGCGGTGAAACTCACCGCCGGCGTCGGACCGACACCGACGGTTGCCTGGAATTGGGTGCCCTGCACCCACAGGTTGTGGGTCCCCGCGGAGGTGGGTCCCCATCCATAACCACCGCTCACAGGCGATCCATCGAGGGTCGCATTTCCGCCGTCCCAGGCATAGCCAACGTATGACCTGGTCACAGACTCCGGGTCGCCGACCGCGGTGACGTTGAGAATCCGGTGTGGAACGGCGCGGAGGGCACCGAGTTCGGGAGGGTTGGACAGCCAACTGTTGCCGGTCCCCTTGTCGACACCGCTGTGGGAGATCACCAGCGCGTTAAGTTCCGCAGGCGTCTTGGATTGAGCCGTGTTGTGGCGATAGACCTTCGAACCGAAGGTCGTGTTGTGAAAATCGTTGTTGTTGTACCGCACGGCGTTGATGGGTTGGGGGTTCCGATCGTCGTCAAATATCGGCATGCCCACGTTGCGGCTGAGAATCGAGTTGTCCACAACTCCTGTGACCGGAAAATCCAACTGGTCAACGCCCCAATTTTCCAGGGGTGCAACAAAAAAAGCCGCTCCAAAGCTCGAAACCTCGGACTCGTTCACCCCCGGGCTGATCTCGTTGTCGAAGAACTGGCAGTCGGAGAAATCGATCGCCGTCCCCTGGGCAAAGACCGCAGCTCCGAATTGCACGGCGGTGTTTCCGGCAAGGGTCGTGCGATCCACCACGGCGTCCGACTCGATGACGACTCGCAAGCCACCCCCCGATGCACCGTTCCCGGTGGCGTTGGAGGCTACGACCAACGAGTCGGTCAGGGTAAGAGAGGTCAGTGCGACGCTCATCGCTCCACCAAGGCCCTGATTTGCCACCCCGCCCTGGTCCACATCACAGTCTGCAAAGACCACGTTGTCAACATCCACCACACAGCGATTCGCAGCATCGGTCCCGAGCTCGTCACACCCGCCGTTGCCGTAGTTGCGGCACACGTCACCCTTGGCGAACAGGCCGGCGGCAACCTGGGCCGCGGTGGTGGTGGATCCATATCGACACTGGACAAAGGAATCCTCGAGGACGAGGCTACCGTTCGGGTAGTTCGGTCCGTCCAGGTGGCTGTCGTCGGAGGTGATCTTGAACGCCCCGCCGAAACCGGTGCTGGCTCCAACCCCCACGGCACGGTTGCCGAGGAAAACCGAGCTCGATACGCCGACCTCACTCCGGTAAGAGCTCACACCACCCCCAAGATCGGCTTGATTGGCGACGAACCTGGAATTGATGATCTCGACTCTGGCCTGGTCCTCGGAGTGAATGGCTCCACCCTCGGTCGGTGCCGGTGGAGTGACCGCAAAGTGAGGAGTTGCCTCGTTGTCGACGAAAGTGCAGTTGGCGACGACCAGCTCGGCCCGCGGTGTTGTGAAGGGCGACTGCCACGTGCCGAGGACGTAGATGGCTCCGCCTGCATAACCGGTCTGGTTGCCGTCGAATCGACTGTTTGTCACCCACACCTCGGAGTTGGTGATGTGGATGCCGCCTCCGGCGGCGGAGGGTCGGTGTCCGGACAGGTTCGCCCGATTGTCGGTGAACAGGCCCCGATGAACATAGGCCTTCGAGCCCTCGCCAACCCGAAGACCCGCCCCCTCGTTGTCGGCGGTGTTGTCCCGCCACTCGCAGTCGGTGAAGTGGGCCACGGAATCGATGAACACGGCGGTGCCGCCACCGCCGGTGATCGACGCCACCGAAGTGTTGTCGCGGAAGAGACAGTTCCTGAAGGTCGCTGATGCGGCTTCGAGGGTGACGCCACCGGCGGCTCCATTGAGCGCCGACCGGCCGTTTGCGAATACCAGGTTCTCGAAGATCACGGTGGCCTGAGGATCAGGAGCCGAGTTGATGAACCGGAGCACCGGGCTGGAACCCCCGCCGGTCAGCGTCACCGAGGCGCCGCTGGCCGCACGAACGGTGAAACTCCGATTCGGGTTGGAGATGATGAACCCGCCCGACGGCGATTGATAGCTTCCCGCCGCCAATACGATGATCCCCCCGTCCGGCACCTGGCTCAGTGCCTGACTGAGGGTCGCAACCCCCGTCGGCACCTCGATGATCGCCTGCGCCGAGGCGGGAAGCGCCATGGCAAAGACCACGACCGCCGCTGACAGTGTCCTCCAAATCAACAGATGCCTCCAGAGAAAGTCGGCCGGACTCCGGCTCTTGTACTCAAAGTCCCCAGAACCACTGTATTTCGGACACGTTTGAGAAGAAGTAGCTTAGATCACACCTCGACTCGCCGATTGTGAACGCATTGTCAAAGATCTCAGTTTCGGGATTCGGAACTCGGGAGTCGGAATTCGGAGGAGATCATGGGACTGGGTGGGAGGTGAAATTCGCAATACGCAATTCGAATTCCCGGGGAGTCGCCGCGGCCTTCAGCCGCGAGCAACTACCAACTCCTCACCATCGACCCATCACAACAGGCCCAACCTCGCGAGTGGGACCGCGTCAGAGCGGGGAACCGGGATCCCGGCCAGGGCGGTCCTCCGCTCGAGTTCCCGCACTCCCTGGGGCACCAACCGGAGAAACTCGGCGGTCTTGACCCACCGCGAGCAGTCGTCGTCGAACAGAGCATCCGACAAACCCGCCGCGTAGCCGTACGCGAACAGCGGGTACAGCAACGCATCCACCGCCTCCGGCGCGGGGCGATCGAAGACCCCAGCCAGGTTGAGCGCTCTGTGCTCCCAGCGTTCGAGGTCAGACGCAACCTGCACCTCGTCACGCGAGCGGGCGGTTTTCTCCACGACCTCCAGCCGCCGCCACTCCAGCGGCGTCACTCCGAGCCACTTCTTGAGCGCCGGCTGTTTGCGCAAGAGGACCGCCGCCATTTCACCGCAACGTGTTTGCCGATCAAAAAAGGCACCCACCTCATACCGGTGGTGGTGATAGGCCACGGCGGCGGCCCGGTACCGTATTCGCATGCCATGTCCGGCGAGCCGGTAGGCGAACTCGGCGTCCTCGAACGCCGCCGACGGAAAATCAGTGCAGAATCCACCGGCCTCTCGGTCGAGCAGCGACCTCCTCAGCGAGACGTTCGACGTGTAGAAATGTCTGAAGTCGTACTCGGACCCGTCGGAGAAGTAGTGGTAACTGAACTGTTGAGCACCGACGCCGTCAATGTGACGCATGGTCGCGGTCTGCTCGTACCCATCGGGCCAACGGGTCAATCCGAGGATCGCGGTGCACGGATCGTCCGCGGACTCATGACCGGCCGCATGTTCGGCCAGCAATCGCGGATGGGGCTCGATGTCGTCACCGGAAAACAGCACGATGTCTCCCGAAGCGACCTGGATCGCCAGATTCCGCGCCGCCGCCGGACCGGCATTTGCCTGCGACATCGCCAGCAATCGGTAGCGCCGCCCAACGCGGTCAGCCAACATCTTGGCCGTGCCGTCCTCGGAGCCGTCATCGATGACCACCACTTCGAAATTCAGACTTTCGGGTTCCTGGATTTCCCAGGCATCGAGCACGATTCCCAGCGTTTCCAGCCGGTTGAAGGTGGGCACGACCACCGAAATCAACGGCGCCCCCACGATTCAGCTCCCGTCGGCGGCGGACAGGGGACCCAGAACCGCCCTTCGGAGACCGTCGAGGCCAACCGAGGCCAGCCGCCGGATGTCCTCTCGCACCGGCTCGGGGTCGATGGCCGTCCACCCACGGCGTCGAACCTCCAGGATCGCGTCCGCCAGCGCCTTGGAATCGCCCACCTCCTGAACGATCAATCCGGCCGTACCTGGGTTGGGAAACAACGTCGCGACACCGCCACCCGGGGTGGTCACTACCGGTGTGCCAACCGCCGCCGCAGCGACCACGGCCGGTCTCACGACCGCGTCTTCCGAAGGATCGAACACCAGATCAGCCGCCGCGACCAACTCGTGCAGGCTGTGGCGGGGGCGACGCAGCCGGACGTTGACTCGTCCGAGATAGCGCATCAGGTCCACAAGATGCCCTTCCAGCGGTCCCTCGCCCACCAGCAGGAATTCAAGACCCTGTTCGTCCCGAAGCCGGTCGGCCACCGTCACCACGTCCTCGGGCCGCGTTCGTAGCACGAAATCAACCGCCGTCACGACGAGGAACCGATCCACCGGAACGCCCAACTCCGCTCGAACCTCGAGGAGACGCTGCGGCGGAATATCCTCGGGCACCTCCACAGGGGGCCATCCCTGAGGCAGCCCGGTCGTCCCCGCGCCGCTCCCACCGAGGTGCACGATACGGGTTCCGCGATCTTCCCACGCTGCCCAGGTGGCACTGAGACGGTGGTCGGAGCCCAGCACGAGCACGGTGGACGGCTCGAACCGGTTCACCAGCCGGCCCACCGCCGACGGCCAGACCGACGGAACGAGGACGGAACCCAATTCGAAGACCAATGTGCCCGCCCGTTCGATCTGGGCGGCTCGACGAAGGGCCAAGCCGTGGTCGGCTGCGGTCGTGACAACCACCAACCGAACGTCGTCGGCCAGACCGGCCACGACTCCGGCCGCCAACTGGTCATAACCGGCCTCCAGGGGCGCGGCGGCGACCATGATCACGGTGGGACGATCATCCCCCTCCGCGACGCGCGCCGGGTGTTCTGCAAGCGTTCGGACCCGGTGTTCCACCGGGCCCGTGCGGTTTTCGGCCCAGACATCGAAGCGGCCGGTCCGGCAGACCACGCCGTGACTCCCCGGACCGAGCGAACCGAGCCTGGGCACAACGGCATCGAGTCCGTCCGCGATTCCGACCGTGAGACCCAGCATGGGACTGGTTTGCGCGACCTCGGCCAGACGAGCCAGGGCCGGGCTCGACTCCGGGTCCCAGACATCCCTGGAACACAGTAGGTGACAGCCATCCAAAACGGCGTCCCCATCGTCTCCACCGGCGACGACACGGACGTAGTGGGGACGTTCGGAGGCCACGAGCCACTGGAGACGCTCCATGAGCGAGGCCGACAGCGGCGGGCCCGCTGGCGAAAACGTCATGATGTAGTCACCACCGATGGCCGATAGCATGTCGTCCCGGTCCCTGACGGTCGCCCGGGCCGTCTCGACGCCGTCGAGGGTCAGGGACGCGAGAGTTCCCTCTGTTCGGTCCCAGAGCGCGACCTCGAGATCTTCGAGGGTCTGCTGCACGAGACCGGTTGGAATCTCGGTTCCTTCCACGACCACGGTCATCTGAGGCAGCGTTTGTGCCGGCTCGGCGTCGTATCGGACCGCCACGACGTGGCGCTGCGCCGGATCCGCGGCACCCCACACCAGACGCGCCACCCCGAGGGATCCTCGGATCGCCCGCTTGGCCGTGCGCTTCAGCGCGGCGGTCGGCCCTCGAACGGGTGGCGATCCCGGAGCCACAGGCTCTTCGGACGGCCCCGAAGCAGGCACCGCAGGTCGATCCCCATCACGGGCCTTCAGGACCGCGGTCAGCTGATCCTCGAGATCTCGGATCTGCGCTTTGAGATCCTCTACCGTCTCGCGGAGCTGTTGCAGCTCTGCCTGGCGATGTTGCGTGGCAGCCGGCACCTTGTCGTCGCGATCCACGATCACAGGGTACACGAGGAGATTCACCGAATGCGAAATTCGAAATTCGAAATTCGAAAATGCACATGGCAATATCGGCGTCACCCGTCCTCTCGATGGGGCGCGGGATCAGCCCGGGCGAGATAGAATCCCACATGCGCAACGGCTCCCTGATCTGTCTCTCCCTGCTCTCCATCGGGCTCGCCGCGTGCGCCGACACCGAGATCTCGCCAATCACCGGCGCCATTGTCCTCCGGTGGATCGATCACGCCTCGATCGAAGATCTGCAGTCCGATGATCTCTACGAGTCGGAGGAGGTCTTTCGGTGGACCTTCGCGGACGCCGATGATCGACGGTCGTGGCGGCTGCACGACCTCCACGGTGAACCGGTGGAGGGCGGACGGCTTCGGTTGCTTCCGTCCGGCGACGAGCCACGGATGGACCGCGACCTGGCGATGGACGCAACCTCACTGGACCAGATCTCGGTGACCATCGCCGGCCTTCACGCCGGAGACGTGGCCCTCCGGTGGGCCGGCCCCTTCGGGTGGTTCTCAGACGACAGATCCGTGGTCATCGAAAGCGGCCAGACGGTGGGCGACAACCTGAAGACCTTTGTCTTCGACCTCCATCCACACCCGAAGTGGACCGGACGAATTTCCAGGATCCGTCTCGAGCCCATCGCTGCGGCCGGCGCTCCGGTGGGCATCGCCACCGTCGTGGGGACACGGCGGTTGCCCAGATCCGACCGGTTAGCGGATGCCGTCGAAACGGCCTGGAGAGTCGACCTGGACCGCGAATCGCGCACCGTCCTTCTGGCTCCGCCGGGCCGGGACCACGAGCGAGAACTTCGTGTCCCAGCCGGAGCCCTACTCCAATTCGGCTATGCCCTCCAGCACGGCATCACCGAGTCGGTGCGGTTCGAGGTCTTCGCCGAAAGGGCCGGCGACAGACCCCAGCGCGTCTTCTTCGCCAAACTCGATCCCCGTCTCGGCGAGGCTGCGCGGTGGCACGACGCCACAGTCCGGCTCGATGAATTCGAGGACCAGCAGATCACACTTCGGCTGGTAACCCAAAGCGGAGAGGGATACCGGGCGGTCCACGGCCTGCCCATGTGGTCCAACCCGGAGATCATCGGAGGACCGCCCCCCGATCTCCCGAACGTTCTCCTTGTCTGCCTGGACACCCTTCGTGCCGACCATCTGTCGAGCTACGGCTGGCGTCGGTCGACCAGTCCCCGCATCGACCGATGGGCGGCGAACGAGGCCACGGTCTTCGAGACGGTGGTGGCAACCTCACCCTGGACGCTCCCGTCGCACGTATCCATGTTCACCGGACTCGACGCTGTGCGCCACGGCGTCAACCATTACCGCCGCGTGCCCGCCGACCTCGATCTGCTGGCCGAGCAGCTTCGCGGGGCCGGTTACTCCACCGCGGCGATCACCGGCGGAGGCTACCTCAGACCGCAGTTCGGATTGGACCGGGGCTTCGACACCTTCCGCTACTGGAAGGACGACGATTCCAAGGCCGAACTCGCGACCGGTCTATCCGACGCGCTGGCCTGGCTGGAGCATCAGCGGGGCCGGCCGTTCTTCCTTTTCTTCCACACCTACGAAATCCACTTTCCTCACCGCCGGCGCCAGCCCTGGTTCGACCAGCTCGCCGGTCGAGACCTCGGCACCCTCCCGAAAAGCCGCATCTCAATGGAGTCTCACGGGTGGCACGGGCTGCGCGCGCCGGGGGACTACTTCGTGGCGCAACGACCCGGGGACGACCGGTGGCAGAGTCCCCTGAACCCCTCTGAGAAGGAACTCGTGAGCCTGATGTACGACAGTGCGGTCGCCTACGCCGATGATGCGGTCGGGCAGCTGCTCGACCGGCTCGAGGAGCTGGGACTGGCCGCCAATACGGTGGTGGTGATCACCTCGGATCATGGCGAGGCCCTCGGCGAAGACGACCGGGCCGGCCACTCCTACCTCGAGGACTACAACACACTGGTGCCCTTGATCATCCGGCTTCCGGGACACGTCGGAGCGGGGCGCCGTGTTTCCCGACAAGTCCGGCTGGTGGATCTCGCGCCAACGATCATTGAGGCCACTGGTGCGCCCGCCCCGGCGTCGTCAGACGGCCTGTCATTGCTCCATCTGATGGCTGGCGAACCGTCACGGGTCCCTGCGGCAGCCTGGACCTATGCCGCCTCGTCAAACCGCGGGCTCGCCCTCAGGTTGGACAGTCGTCTCAAATACACCTTCAACGACACCGCATGGGAGCAGTTGTACGGCCGTCAGCGGCTGATCGATCTGCGCCGTGATCCAAAGGAGACCACCGACCTTTCGGCCGGTGCGGCCGAGACCACCGAACTCATGGAACGGACCAGGGCCGCCCTGGTCGATCAACAACGGGGCGTCCGTTTGATCATCCGAAACAGCTCCTCCGATCTCATGAAGGGCAGGCTCCGCGGGGCCCTCGCAGCCCACGACCGGCTCAAGAGCGCCTCCGCGGGAGACGCCAACGTCCGCTGGAGGAACGACGTACCACCCACTTTCGAGGTACCGCAGGGCGAGGAGTTGGTGCTGTTGCTGGACTCCCCGGACCGGAATCGAGCCGGCGTCAACCTCCACATGGTTCTCGGCGACGGGCGCAAGGCCCTCCCGCTGGCCCGGTGGTTCGATCTCGACGAACTGGACACGCCCGCGGCCTTCGAACTTGCCGCTGAAGGCTGGCGGGAGGTGGACAATCCATCTGCTCCACCGGCAACCGGCTTCATACTCTGGTGGGAGGGCGGCGCTCAAGATACAGCGCCTACCGCTCCCCAGGCCGATATCGAGGTGCTCGATCAACTCCGGGCTCTCGGGTACGTCCAATAACCCCCACCCGACCCGGCCATTACGGATTACAAATTTCAAATTACAAATTACAAATTACGAGTCCCGAGCCCCGCGTGCCGAGTCCCGGGTTATGGGGATCTGCCGAAGAAGAAACCGCGGGCAAAGGCGAGACGGCACTGCAGGTCCCAGCGATCCCTCTGCCGGCGCCTCGAGACCAACCGGAGGGCCGAGACGGCGGCGAAGGCCATGGGCTGCAACGCCACCCGGGCCAGCATTCCCGGGTGGATCGCAACCGCCCGCCGGGCC
The DNA here is from genome assembly GCA_963797055.1 of uncultured Holophagae bacterium. Lineage (GTDB taxonomy): Bacteria > Acidobacteriota > Thermoanaerobaculia > Thermoanaerobaculales > Sulfomarinibacteraceae > FEB-10. The sequence goes on along the minus strand of CAWCOD010000005.1, from coordinate 62,091 downwards.
CACAGCCCCGCCCGCATTTGCCGCTCGACAAAGGGGTCGATGGTGTCGTAGAGGTGACGATGGAGACAGCGCGCCCGTGGTGCGAAGACCGTTACCCAGCCCCGCCGTCGCCACCGCCAAGCCATCTCGGTGTCTTCAAAGCAGGCGTCGGTGAAACCTTCGTCGAAGGGCTCGGCGCGAAGCCACTCCGCCGGCGCCGACAGATTCGAGCCGAGCACAGCGGTATACGGTATCTCGACCCCATCCTCCAGGCCCTTGAAGTAGAACTGCGGACCTTCAGGTGCCAGAAACTCCATGACTTCGGTGACGGGCCGGGACGGATCCCAGTGGATCAGACCCTGGACCGCCACCTCACGGTCACCCGCGGCCTCGAGGTGGGCGGCCAGGGTATCCGGCTCCGGACTGGTGTCGTCTCCCAGGAGAAGCACGCGGTTGGCCCGGGCCCGATCGACGCCGCGATTCCGTGCACGCGCCGGACCACCCGCGTCGAGTGCAAGCACCTCGAGTCCAAAGCCCGAGAACCGCGCCGTGGCCAGCCATTCCAGTGTGTCGTCCGATGACCCGTCCACCGCGACAATGACCTCGAGGGGCCCCGGCAGGGAGCGCTGCGCATCGAGGGCTTCGAGGGTTTCCGCAAGCACCCGACGGCGGTTCCTGGTCGGGATGACGACCGAAATGCAGGGCTGACGACTCATGACCCGGCGGGTGTGACGGTTCCGCCCACCCCCGAGCCCTCGGCGTGCCGTTCCACCGAAGACCGATAGGCGCCGACCACTTCATGGGCCGGACCGAGGGCCTTCATCGCACCGTGTTCCAGCCACATGACGTCGTCACACAAACGCTCGATGGCATCGAGATCGTGCGACACCACCAGGATGGTGATGCCGGCGTCCCGAAAGGCTCCGATCCGTTGCTGGCACTTCAGACGGAAGCGCTCGTCACCCACCGACATCACCTCATCGAGTAACAGGATGTGGGCATCCACGGTCGTTGCAATGGCAAAGGCAAGGCGTGCCACCATGCCGCTCGAATAGGTCCGTATCGGCTGCTCGATGAAGTCACCGAGCTCCGAGAACTCGACAATGTCATCGACGCGCTCATGCATTTCGACCCTCGATCGGCCGAGCAGGGCGCCGTTGAAATAAATATTCTCCCGGCCCGAGAGTTCGCCCTCGAAACCGAGCCCGAGCTCGATGATCGGCGCGAGTCGACCCCGAATGATGGCCTCACCCTCGGTGGGCGCGAGAATCCCGCCGGCAATCCGCAGCAGGGTCGACTTGCCGGCGCCGTTGTGCCCGATGATGCCGAAGGTTCTGCCCGGTTCCACCGTGAAGCTGACATGTGACAGAGCCGACAGCTCCTGGTAGGTCATCTGCGACGTCAACCTGCGGATCATCCACTCCTTGAGGGTCACGATCCCCCGCTCGGCCAGCAGCCGGTAGCGCAGCGAAACATCGCAGAATTCAATGGCGGTTGCGTTCATCACAGATGCAGGTAGAAGCCGCGGGCGAGCCGGTGAAAGACCAACCAACCCACCACCAGCGCGATCGAGGCAGCGCCCACCGAAGCCATGATCACATGGGCTCCGGGCAGGGTGCCGCTATAGACCGGATCGCGCGCCAGCTTGAAGAGTTGGGTGAGGGGATTGATGCGAATGAGCCACAGCCAGCGGTAGGGCACGATGGAGATGGGATAGATGATCGGGGTCATGTACATCAGCCCGACGGTGGCCACCTGGTACATGTGGGACACGTCGTCGAAATAGACCGCGAGCGCCGACAGCATCAGGGAGACCCCGAGGGTGAAGGCGGCGATGATCAGGAAGCTGATGGGCAGGAAGAGCACCGTGGGCCGTATCGGCGCCCCGGTGACGATCATGATGAGGAAAAGCGGGACATAGGCCAGACAGAGATTGATCAGCCCCGATATGGTGGTGGACACCGCGAAGATGGACTTGGGCACCCGCACCCGCTTCATCAACGACCCGTGAAAACCCAGGGAGGTCATGGACTGCACGGTGGTCTGGGAAAAGAACCCGAAGACCAGGTACGCCGAGAGGAAATAGGTCGGGTAGTTCTTGATCCCCTCGAACCGGAAAACGGTGGAGAAGACCACGGTGAGGATGATCATCAACAGGAGCGGGTTCAGCATGGTCCAGAAGAAGCCGATGACGGACCGCTTGTAGCGCACCGTCAGGTCACGTCGCACCAGGTTCGCGATGAGGTTCCAATTGGCGAATAGGTCGCGAACCTCGAGGATGGGATTCAGGGTCTGCCTGGCTGAATTGCGCAGAACCGGTACGGCGGGTGTGGACATCGGCGGGAGTCTAGCACGGGAACCCCCTCCCAACCTCCCGGTGTGGAGGGTAAAGAAGGTGCAGGAGGTTTAGAAAGCGTAGAGGGTGTGGAGGTGGGGTTCGTAGAATTCAAAATTCGAAATTCGAAATTCGAAATTCGAATCCCGAGCCCCGAGCTACAATGGTCCACCTGTTATGTCGATGCCTCTCTCCATCGTGATTCCCACCCACTCAACACGCGATATGACGCTGCGTTGCCTCGGTTCGGTGCTCCGCTCGGCCACCGACCTCGAGGTCATCGTGGTCGACGACGCGTCTACCGACCAGACCGCTGAGGCCATCGCCCAGCGGTTTCCCCAGGTCCGGGTGCTGGTCAATCCGAGGCGATCAGGATTCTCGCGGACCAGCAACCGCGGTCTGGCCGAGGCCACGGGCGAGGTCCTGCTGCTCCTCAACAGCGACACCGAGGTCTCCTCGCGAGCTGTGGCCGCTGTCCGGGCCGCGTTTGCCCGCGAGCCCCGACTCGGCGTGGCCGGCGCCCAACTCCGCTATCCGGACGGTTCTCCGCAGTGGAGCGCCGGACGGGAACCCACACCCGTGTGGCTTTTTGCAACTGCCTCCGGCCTGCCCGCGCTGCTCGGCAAAATCCCCGGATATCGGATGATCAAACCCCCGGGGCGAGCCGCCGGATCGGAGGTGGACTGGGTGTCGGGCGCCGCCATGGCGGTCCGCCGCGAGGTCTGGCAGGCCGTCGGCCCGCTGGACGAGGACTATCGATTCTATTGTCAGGACCTCCACCTCTGCGCCGCAGCCCGGGAAGCGGGTTGGCACGTGGAGGTCATCCCTTCGTTCGAGGTGATCCACCATCACGGGGCCACCATCACCGCCACCGCCGGCTCCGCCGCCCCATATCATCCGGAGTTCATGTGGGCCGATCTGGTGCGGTTCGCCGGCTGGCGCGGGGGACCGGAAGCCGCCCGCAAAGCGATGTCGGCGCTCGCCTCCGGTGCGAGGCTCCGGCTGTTCGGTCGAAGGCTCTACGGCACCTTTCTCGGCTCGCTCCGCCCGGCCACGTGGGAAAGGGACACCCGTGCGTTCGAAGCGGGCCTCGCCGCCCTGAAGGACCTGGAACTCTGAATCCTCCATGTCGGTGCCAGGCACCGCCGCAAATGAACCGATCTCGTGCTTCGCTGCGATTTCGACGGTGCCTGGCACCGGGTGAGCGCGTTCGGAACCCGCTCGAAAGGCACGCCCGATCATCGCGCGCACCGGGTGGGGGGCGGAAATCAAAATTCAAAATTCAAGACCGAGACCTCACTCGCCTATAAAGTTCGGTGAGCTGCTCTGCGATGAGTTTCGGATCATGGTGCGAGAGCAGCCGTCTTCTGCCACCAGCCACCAGGCGACCCCACAGCTCGGCGTCATCGGCCAGCTCCGCCAGCTTCGCCGCGAACGCTTCGGGACCGTCGGCCACCAACAGATCGACCCCGTCAGCACCCTCCAGGGCGCGCGCCGTCTCTGAGGACACCACCAGCGGCAGACCTCTCGACCAGGCTTCCAGCCCCTTCACCGGCACACCCGTGGGGTGGCGGGTCGGGATCGCCACAATCGCACCGGCGGCGAATGCTTGAACACTCTCCTCCGGTGGTGGGTGGAGGCGCACGCCGTTGCACTCATCACTCTCGGGGCCGCCACCGAAGACGTGGAGGACGGCGTCGGGCAAACGCTCGCGAACCACCGGCCACCAAACTTCGGCCACCTGTCGAGCCGTCTCTCTGCTTGGAAGCCACGTCTGGCTCGCCAGGGTGACAACCGCCGGATGACCCTCCAGCGGCATCTCTCCGGCTGACAGATCCTCGGGATAGGGCACCGGGACCTTCTCGATCAACGGCCCGTTGCCCGCAGTCCGTCGTAAGGGAGCCAGATCGACGTCGGTCAACACCACCGTCGCCGCAGCCTGCTGGACCGCCTTTTGCTCCCACAACGTGAGACGCCTGGCCTCCCGTCGGAGGAGACCCGCCGTCAGCGGACGTCCGAATGCCGCAGCGAAGGTCCACAACGCGCTCTCCACGTTGTGGGCCCGGAAGACCAGCGGGATACGGCGCGCGATTGCCGGTTGGGCCTGAGGTATGGCCTGCACCTGCTCGGCCTGCACCACATCGAAGCGCTCCTCGGCCACCAACCCGGTCACCCGACGTCGGACCCCCTCGAGCTCGTGCCGGACCACGGTCACCGGACGACGACCGAGTATGGAGGTCGCGAGTACACGCCACACGCTGCGGGGCCGGTCAGGGACGAGTACAGACCGGCACCTGTCAGACAACTGTCGTCGCACCTCGTCGTCGTCGACGCCGGGATCGGATGGGCTCACCACCGTCACGCGGTGACCGGCTGCCGCCAACGCGTCGATGGTCTGGAGCATGACTACCCTGCCGCCATCCACCGGCGGCCACGGTGGTTTGGTCGCGACGATCAGAATATTCAGGGGAGCTTCCATCGTAGTGGTCGATTCTACATGGCGGTGCCAGGCACCGCCGCAAATGCCGCTATCTCGTGCTCCATTACGATTTCGACGGTGCCTGGCACCGGCCCGCGCTTCCGGGATGAGCTCTCAGACGGCACGCCCGATCAACACGCCCCCTCGCTCCGGATGAGCTGTGACCGCATTTCACTCCTTTCATCGATCCGGCACCGTTACAATCGATCCGTGGCTTCCGAGAACAAGCTCATCATTCTGATCCTCGCCGCACTGGTCGCGCTGGTCGCGGCGCCGTTGATCTACTGGAAGGTTCGCGACGTGCGAAGACCCGTGCTGGTGAACGTACGCATCGTCACCGCCAGCGATTCGGACCCGGTGTTTCGCACCGGCCCGCGGAGGTCGGGGCCCACCGATCCCGTGCGGGTGGCGGCGGCCCTCGAACTCCAATACCCCGGTGGGCGGCGGCAGTGGCTGGCGCCGGTCGAACGGCTGGAAATCGACGGCCGGATCGTGGATCACCTCAGGTCGGAGGAGTGGCCCGAGAACGACCGCACGGTGAGAGCCTTCTGGTTTACCGTGGAGAGCACCAACATCGGTGGCCTCGTCGCACCTGACAATGCGGCCAAACGACTTCGATACCGACCGTTTCTGGCGCCGGAAATGGGCCAGGGCCTGAGCGCCGTCTCGCCGCCGGAGGTTCATCACGACGACGGTCTGGGGCCACAGCCCGACCAACTCTGGGTTGACATTGGGACTCTTCGCCTCTATGTCAAGGTGGATGTGCTCCAGCCGGATCGCAGCAACGTCCAGGCCGTACAGACCATGTCATCCCGTGGGGCCGACCGCATCCTCGATCCCGACTACCCTGCGATCTTGATCGCGGCATCGGTACCCGCCCCCCTCGACGCGACGCTGGGAGAGCTCTTCAACCTCCCCGGTTGGGAAACCGATCCGGATGACCCACGTCTCCAGGACGAGATCGCAGAGATCGCGTTCGGCAGCACCTTCAGCGAGGCGGTGGACCGGCGCCTCCTGACCTCGTCCCGCAGTTTCGCCGCGGTCGCTGTTTCGGGCCGTTCGGTCATCCCGGACTCGAGCCTGCAACCTCTGGGCGATGTCACCCTGTCCTTTGGCGACGCCATGGGGAGCAACAGACCCCTGCGATGGGGTGATGACGTTCTGGCTGGCGACCTCCTGGTGGACGGGAGCCACTTCACCGTACTGGTGGAGGACGACGGCAACGGCCGCCTCGACCGGGCCGATATTGTTGCTCATTGTTGGCAAAGACCGCCGGCAGTCTCGCCCCTCGGCCTGGTGTACCCGGACGAGCATGTCCGACTCGGACATTTCCGTCATGCACCCTGAGCCGATTCTTTCAATCCGCGATCTGGCGGTGGACTTCCCGACTCCGAACGGCGGCTGGCGGCGTGTCGTCGATGACCTCTCGCTGGATGTGGCGACGTCGGAACGGATGGCCCTGGTGGGCGAATCGGGCAGCGGAAAAAGCGTTCTTGCCCTGGCCACCCTGGGCCTGGTCTCCGGGTCGGGCAGGATCCGGTCTGGGCGCATCACGGTGGACGGCCTCGATCTGGCCGACGCCGACGAGGATCGCCTGCGGGAGATCCGTGGTGGAACCATCGGGCTTGTCTTCCAGGAGGCATCAGCAGCCCTCAACCCCGTACTCACGGTGGGTTTTCAGATCGCCGAGACGGCAGCGTCCCATCGTCGACTCAACCGCCGACAGGCTCGGATCGAGACCCAACGGCTCCTCGACGCCGTGGCCCTCGAGGACGCGGGCCATATCGGCGCTCGATATCCGCACCAACTCTCCGGGGGCCAGCTTCAGCGGGTGATGATTGCACTGGCCCTGGCCGGTGCTCCCCGCTTGCTGATTGCGGACGAGCCGACCACGGCCCTCGACGTTTTGACGCAGGCGCAGATCCTCGAACTGCTTCGCAAACTGACCGGTGATGACATGGCGTTGCTGCTGATCAGCCACGATCTGGCGGTGGTTTCCGGATTGGTGGATCGGGTTGCCGTCATGTATGCAGGGCAGATCATCGAGCATGCCCCGACTGGAGAGCTCTTCGGTCAACCGCTCCACCCCTACACACGGCAGCTCCTCGACGCCGTCAACAAGGGTGGCCACCAGCGGCAATCGCAACCGAGCCAGGGTCAGGCCGATGCGTCCCGGGGGTGCCGATTCGCCGCTCGGTGCCCGATCGCCGAACCCCCGTGTCTGACTCACCAGCCGTCGTTGGCCCTGGTGGACGATTATCGCGCGGTGCGCTGTCCGGTTACGGTGCGCGGCATGGCTGCCTGTGGGGAATGTGGGACCACACATGTCTGAAGCGCTGCTCGAAACCGTGGGGCTCTGCCGCGACTACCCGACACCGGGCGGGTCGAATCAGATGATCCGTGCCGTGGACCACATCGACCTCCGGGTTCGGGCCGGAGAGGCCTTCGGCATCGTCGGATCCTCCGGTGCCGGCAAGTCGACACTGGCGAGACTCATGCTGGCTCTGGAGAAACCCGATGCCGGATCCGTGTATTTTGACGGCCGGCCCATCTCGACCATGACGCCGCGCCGGGTACGTCCGCTGAGAAGGCGATTTCAGGCGGTATTCCAAGACCCGCTGGCGTCCCTCGATCCTCGGCTGACGGTGGGCACCATCGTGTCCGAACCGCTGGTGGCCTTTGGCAACGGCACGGCCGCACAACGGCGCATCCGCGTGGCCGAGCTCCTGGCCCTCGTGGGTTTGCCGGAGGACGCCTCCGGACGGTTCCCGAGCGCATTCTCGGGGGGCGAACGGCAGCGCATCGCCATTGCCCGTGCGGTGGCGCTCGAGCCCGATCTTCTGATCCTCGACGAGCCGGTGTCTTTCCTCGACGTGTCGATCCGTTGTCAGATTCTGAGGCTGTTGAGCGAACTACGACACCGTTACGGGTTGACCATGGTCTTCGTCTCGCACGATCTGAGGGTGGTGGGTGAAATCTGCGACCGTGTGGCCGTTCTTCTCCAGGGTGCGATCGTCGAGCAGGGACCTGTCACACAGATTCTCGACCGGCCGGCCCACCCGTACACCCGGGCCCTGGTGGCCGCGACTCCCCTCCTCGATCCCAGCTGGCGCCCACCCTCCCTCCAGTCGCCACACCACGAGAACTGGCCAGAGGGTGCCTGTCGATACGCCTCAAGCTGCCGCGGCGCCTCCCCCGCCTGCCGTGAGGAACCGGCTCTCATCTCGATTCACAACGAACGACATGTCCGCTGCTGGCACCCCATCGATTCGTGAGTGGAGAGCTGGACGGTCACAATCAGAATTCTTAATTTTGAATTTTGAATTTTGAATTCCTCCACCCGCCCGGGTGGACCGGATGCCTACCGATGCGGTCATTGAGAATTCACAATTGAAAATTGAGAATTCAAGCTCGGTTCCTCCACTGTTTTTCATCAAATAAGCCATGTCAGGTATACTCTGAAGTCGTGGAGAGCCACCTCGCCCAGTTCCTCGCCTGGCTCGAGCCCCATGCCCTGCTGTTGGCGCTTGTTCTACCGCCCGTGATCCGGGCGGTTGGCCACGTCATTCCCGAAGAGCTGTTCATGGTGGCGGTCGGTGTTCTGGCCGCCCGTGCCGGATCACCCGCCGAGGCCGTTGTGCTGCTGGGCGCTGCGGGGCTCAGCCACCTGGCCACCGACCAGGCGCTGTATCTCGCCGGTCGTTGGCTGCGGCCACGGTTGGCCCGGTTTCCCCGGATATCGAACCAACTGGCGTCGGTTGCTGCGCGCCTGACAGGGTCGCCTGCGGCGATGGCCGGGTTCGTGCCCGCCCGGGTCCTTCCCCTTGGCCGCGGCGCCTGGATCGCCGGCTGCGGCGTGGCGGGAGTGTCCTGGCGCCGTTTCCTCGCATGGGATCTGATCGCGCTCTCGGTTCACCTGTTGGCCTGGTCCGGTCTGGGCTGGTGGCTGGCCGGCGATCTCGCGCGGCTCGAGGCCACCACCGCCACCGGCAGGGTCGCGGGTGTGTGGTTGGCGGTCGCACTGGTTGCGGTTGTTTCGTCCGTTTTTCTGGCCAGAAGTTGGCCGCGGTGGCAGCCCACAACCGTCCGCGTTGCCCGGCGTCTCGGCCGGTCCTTCCGCCAGGGCGGATCACGCAGCTCGTAGAAAACATGAAAAGTGAACAATAAATAGTGAATAGAATCGCTCGCCCAATCTTACTGACTATTCACTATTTACTATTGACTAATCACTTGCCGTCATTCACTCCGTAATACAATGGAGACGCCATGCAAACCACCCTTGAACAGATTCGGACCGCCCTCGCGTCCGCCTATCCTCTGACCGTGTTGGTGAGCCTCGAGGAGGAACGTCTCGAGCGATTGCTCGGTCGATTCGCCGCGGCGGCAAAACCGGATCCGCTGCCAGTCACGGTGTGGAACTGCGTCGACGGATTCGCCATGGACGGCACCTCCGATCTCACGGATCCCATGGAGGCGTTGGCGTGGATCGCGGACGAGGCCCCGCGCGGCATCTACCTGCTCAAGGACATGGGCGAGTACCTCGACGATCGCCGGCTACTCCGGCGTCTGCGAGACACCGCCATGAAGGTCCGCAACAGCGGACGTTTCCTGTTCCTGCTCAAACCCGACGCCATGCTGCCCGAAACCCTCAAGCCTCTGAGCTACGTCGTTGTGTCCATGTTTCCGGATTCCAGCGAGCTCGAGCAGACGGTGCGCACCATGGCGAAGTCCAAGAGCTCTCCGACGGAGATGTGGAACGACTGGTGGGAACGCTCAAGGGCATGAGCCTGACCGAAGTCGAGCATCTTCTGCGTCGGCTGCTGGACCGCCATGGCGAGATCGATGACGAGTTCTTCAAGCTGGTGCTTGACGAAAAAGAACAGGTCACCCGCAAGGAGGGCATCCTGGAGTTCGTGCCGCCCGACGAAAGCCTGGAACAGCTCGGCGGGCTCGACCAGCTCAAGGCATGGGTCCACGAGCGTTCCTCGCTCTTCACCCCGGAGGCCCGCAAGAGGACCTGCCGGTGCCCAAGGGCGTCCTCCTGATGGGTATCTCCGGCTGCGGCAAGAGCCTGGCGGTAAAGGTCATCGCGCGCGAATGGAACCTGCCGCTGTTTCGACTCGACATGAACCTGGTCTTTGCTGGTGTCCCGGGATCTGCGGAGTGGGTTTTCAACCGCGCACTGGAGGCCGTCGAGTCGGTGGCACCGGCCGTGCTGTGGATCGACGAGATCGAGATGGGCATTGCCGGCTACCACGAGGGCCAGACCGGCTCCCTGACCCGGATCTTCTCCACGTTCCTGACCTGGATGCAGGAACACCGGGCCGACGTCTTCGTGGCCGCCACCGCCAACCGCATTAACCTGCTGCCGGCCGAAATCATCCGCAAGGGCCGATTCGATCAGGTCTTCTTCGTCGATCTGCCGAACGACGAGGAACGCAAGGAGATCCTGAGCATCCACATGATGCGCAACGGCCTCGATCCGACGTCATTCGACCTGATCCTGCTCGCCTCCGCCACTCGAACCTGGAACGGCGCCGAGATCGAGCAGGGGGTCAAGGCGGCGAGGATCACCGCCATCGCCAACGACACCACCGTCACCCAGAACGACATGCTGTCGGCCATCGGGAAGATCATCCCGCTGTCCAAGACCATGGAGGACCAGCTCAAGGCGATCCGATCCTGGGCGCGCAACCGCGCCCTTCCTGCAACCAGCGTCACCAGACCCGAGCTGTAGCGTCGTGGCGATCATCGTCAGCACGTCGTCTTCCGACTCGACCGTCGACCAGGAATGGTTGGTCAACCAGATCGCGCACGCCCTCCGCAATCCGATTTTCGCCGCCCTCGTGCAGTCCGAAGCTCTCAGTCTCAAGGCAGGCGGCGATGAGTCGATCGCCCGCTCGGCCCACATGATTCAGAAACAGTTGAAGCGACTGGAAGACAACCTCGAGGAAATGCTGTTGCTCGGACGTGAGCCGAAGTTGAATATCCGCGCCGCGGATCTCGCCGCCGTCGTGGAAAACACCGTCGAAGCCGCCCGCCAGGGAATTCGGCGAGCCGGCGGAGGTGGGGTTCGATCCCGGATCCGGGGCCGCCGAAGTCGTGAGCGATCCGGACGCGATCCGTGTCATCGTCGAACGACTGCTGACCAACGCCATCGAACACACCGCCCCGCCGCACCCTGTGGACGTGAGCATCGATCGTCCGACACCGGACACGATTCGGCTGTCTGTGAGTGACCGGGGCGAGGGCATCGCGGACGACGTCTGGGACAGATCTTCCTGCCCTTCTACCCGCAGCACGCGGGACGGCCCGGGCTCGGACTATCGGTCGCAGCCAAATTCGCCCACGCTCTGGGTGGTCGAATCGAGATCGAGAGCACCCCCGGCGAAGGAACCGTCGCCCACTGCATCCTCCCCTCGGTCCACACGCCGAGCGGGTCCTGACCAGCGCCGTGGACTCCGGATCCACCCGTCTCGTGGTTCGGCCCGACCAGGATGGTGAGCGCCTCGACATCTTCCTCGCCGGTTCCACCAACATGTCCCGCAGGGCCGCACGTCGGCTCGTGGGGTCCGGTGGGGTGTGGCGCAATGGCGGCGCCGTTCGGGTTCAGTCGAAATCGCTGGAGACCGGTGATGTGGTGGATGTGCTGTTGCCATGCGAAGAACTCGGGGTCCCCGCGACCCCCGATCTCACCATGCCCGAGATTCTGTTCGAGGATCGATGGCTCGTGGTGGTCAACAAACCGGCCGGGCTGCTGTCCCAACCTGCAGAGACGGACTCCCGCGAACTGGCCCTGGATCAAATGGTGCTTCTCGGACTTGCGCTGAGGGAGGGCCAGCGGCCCTTTGTCAGGCTTGTCCACCGCATCGACAGGCTCACCAGCGGTGCGGTGCTCTTTGCACGCAACCCCCAGTCCCTGCGGCCTCTGACCCGCGCCTGGGCGGCGGGCCGGGTGGACCGCAGGTACCTGGCCGTCGTGGAGGGCGACCCACCCGATGACGAGTTCCTGGTGGAACGACCCATCGCACGCGACCGGAACCACCGATGGCGTTTTCGCGTCGCGGAAGACGGTGACCCGGCACATACTCGGGTCGTGGTGATCGACCGCCACCCGTCAGGCACCTCCCTGGTGGAGTGTCGTTTGATCACCGGCCGAACCCACCAGGTCCGCGTCCACCTGGCCTACCTTGGTCATCCGGTCGTGGGCGACCGACTCTACGGTGCTCGACCAACCCCGAGATCCACCGCCCGCTGCTCCACGCGGCCAGGCTGACACTCCCACACCCCCAGACCGGCGAGAAATTGACGGTACATTGCCCGGTGCCCGAGGACATGGCCCGGTTCTTGGGCGGTGTGCCGCGCGAATAAGAGGCGCGTAGGAAAATTCGAGATTGGAAATTCGAAATTCGAATACCCCCACCCACCCGGTGTGGAAATGTGGAAGGTGTGGAGGGCGCGGCACTCCGAGTCCGCGTCCGAGTCCATGCCCGATCGAAGAACGAAGACCCCCAACCGCCGAGTTCACAATTTCAATTCGCAATCGCAATCTGTAATCTGTAATCGGTAATCGGCTACGCCGCTATACTACCCATCGATGAATGAAGAACCGAAGATCATTCTTGCCAGCGCGTCTCCGCGCCGCCGTCAGCTGCTCGACCTGATCGGTCTCGCCCACCTGGTCCGCCCAGCCGATATCGAAGAGGTGCGCCGCGAGGACGAAAGCCCCGCTGACTTCGCTCTCCGCGCCGCCCGCGACAAGGCAACCGCCGTGGCCGCCGAAGACGACTTGCCGGTCCTGGGTTCGGACACGGTGGTGGAGATCGATGACCAGGCACTGGGCAAGCCAGTGGACCGGGCCGATGCGATCCGTATGCTGCGCCTGCTCTCCGGTCAGACCCACCACGTCCACACAGCCGTTGCCCTGGCGCACGATGGTCGATGCGAGGCTCTGGTGGACACAACCGCCGTCAGCTTCCACCCGCTGTCCGAAGCCATGATCGACTGGTATTCGGCGACACCGGAACCAATGGATAAGGCCGGGGCCTACGCCGTCCAGGGCCGAGGGGGGCTGTTGGTGGCCGGCATCGACGGCTCACCCCACACGGTGGTCGGTCTGCCCATCCATCGCCTGCCGGAGCTCTTCGAGAGCTGCAACCTCGACCTCTGGAGCCTCATTCAGGGCTCGACGCGGGTCTGACGCCCTCAACGGGTCGGCCGACCCTCCTCAATGATGCCGGGGTCCATCAATCCCTATTGACCTGACAACCACATCCTGTAACATGTCGTGCATAAGATCTCGAAATTGAGAAAAGCCATATGAGTATTTGCTCAATTATGGAACTTGGCAGGGTGCGACGTTTCCTCTCAGGCTCGGTGCGAGTCTTATGAGGGCGTTGGCACGAGGCAATCAACGGGGAAGGGAGACGGGCCCATGAACAGCAGGTTGTTTCTTCCGGTGGGAATCGTGTGCGCGGCTGTCGTCGGGATGACGTGCACCGCCGGCGCGGCTGGATACGAAATGAACGCGTCGGATGCATTCTGGATCTTTGAAAGCAATCAGGCAGGCGCCCAGGCATCGGAGTCCATCGCAGCGGCGGGCGATGTCAACGGCGACGGATACGACGATCTGATCGTCGGCGCGCGGTTCTACGACAACGGCGCCGAGAACGCTGGTATCGCGTGGGTCTTCTACGGCGGAGACAGCGGCTACGGCGCGACCCCGGATGTGACCCTCAACCCGCCCACGGTCCAGTTGCACGGGTTCTTCGGTTTTCAGGTGGCGGGCGCGGGTGATGTCAACGGCGACGGGTACGACGATGTGATGGTCGGGATGATGAACTGGGATCAGCCAAACCCCTTGTTTTACGATGAGGGGGCGGTATTCGTGTACTACGGGGGGGATGGCGCCCTCGATCCGACACACGACTGGTGGTGCCACGCCGCGGGTTTTCAGTGGGCGCACCTGGGCTGGGGCATGGACACGGCCGGCGATGTCAACGGCGACGGCTATGACGACATCATCGTCGGTGGAGACGACTACACGGACACGTACGGTTTCGAGCATGCCATGGTGTTCTACGGATCGGCAAATGGTCTCGACCCCGACGGCTCACGACCCGAGGGCACACCTGCCAACGCCGACTGGGTCGTCGAATCGGACCAGGAGGGATCCTACTTCGGAATCCGCGTTGGCACCGCAGGCGATGTCAACGGAGACGGTTATGACGACATCTTGGTCGGGGCCCGCGCGTACGACATGGGCCAGACCGATGAAGGTGTCCTGTTTCTCTGGTACGGATCTGCAGCGGGTCTCGGCCCCAACACGTCCAGTGCATCAGCCGACTGGATAGCCGAATCCGATCAGGCAGAGGCCTATTTGACCGGACCTGGCGACAACTCCGACATGGGGACCGCGGGGGATGTCAACGGCGACGGCTATGACGACCTCATCGTCGGCACGTGGGCATATGACAGCGTTCTACAACGCCGACGGTATCGTCCTGTTTGTTCTACGGAGCGGCCGACGGGCTGGGGCCCAACGGCACGCCGGACAACGCCGACTGGGTGGCCACAGGCCTATATGAGGCGGACTGTGTCGGGGGGCATATCGCCACCGCGGGCGATTTCAACGGCGATGGTCTGGACGACATCGTAATCGGCGCGCAGAATTGGGACGGGCAGGGCGGGTCCATCAACAGTGGACTTGCCACCATTTGGTATGGCAACACCACAGGTCTGCCCCGGTGGGGCACGCCCTATTATGCAAATGTGATGATCGAGGGCGAGCAGGACAGCGCCGTGTTCAGCCGCACCCTGACCGCCGCCGGCGACATCAATGACGACGGCTTTGACGATCTGGCGATCGGCAGCTTTTACTATGACGGCGGCCAGACCGACGAGGGGGCAGTCTTTGCTTTTTACGGCCAACAGGTCACCTTTATCGACGACTTCGAAACCGGTGACACCTTCCGCTGGCCAAGGGAGGTCGATTAGGTCACGGTCGCCTGACTGAAGTGCCGGTCTCCGCATGCTGGGCTGGCGCGGGCTGTTCGCCGCCCTATTCCGCGCCGACCGAAACCGGTTACACTTGGACGAGAATTCCAATTTATCGCGGGGGTGCGGATCGTCATACATCGTTTTTTCCGGAACCGGCCCCATCCTCATTCTGACCACCTACCCGGCGCTCACCGACGAGCGGCTGGTGGACAAACTCGGGCACCAGGGGATTTTGAAATTCATCGCTTACGAGGTGCCGTTGGACATCGTCCGCCGGACTGCGGTCTCCCATTCGACGTCATTGCGTCCGACTTGGAGCACGGGGAAGATGTAAGGGTCCTCGATTTCAACGGCCACCACATCTTCTCGAGTTTCTCCTTCTCGCACCTCGGTGACCCGATCAAGATCGGGGACTGATTTTCCCCTCCCTTCGTCGCTATGGGGCTATGGGGCTATGGGGCTATGAGGACCCCCGCCCGCCCGGAACGCCTTTGTGGGACGGGACGTGCGATGAGAACCGGGTAGCGACGAAGGCACTGCGGCCAATGATCGAATTCCGTCACCCATCGCGCCCACCTCCGGGGCGCTCCCCACATGTCGGTGCCAGGCACCGCCGCAGATGTGTCGATCTCCTTCTACCGTTCCAATTTCGACGGTGCCTGGCACCGGCCCATGTGTTCGATTCGATCTGCTGACTTCGCCGCGGCCATCTCCCTGAGGCGCTCCCCGTGGTTGCCACCCCTGACACTTTCGGGACTCAACAGTTTGGAGACCCTCGACGCGATCAACCCGAGAGTGTCAGAAGTGGCGCGCCCGCCCATCGCGACCTTTCACGATCCGGGTGGGCGGGGGAATCCGCAATCTGCAATCTGTAATTTGTAATTTGTAATCTGCAATCTGCAATTCGTAATTCGTAATTCGCAAATTGTCGGGTGGCGGGTCACTTCTGGGTATTGAACGCCTCGGCCATCCCTTCGACCACCGCCCGCGAGAAGTTCTCCCGCCAATCTTCGTCCACCAACAGCTCCCGATCCAAGGGGTTCGCGAGGTTGCAGGCTTTCAAGCAGCAGAGCGTTCTGAGCGGCGGTGTAGCGAAGGACCGCCGGCACCCAACTGCGGCGGCCCCGCAGAATTCGGCCCCGCACGGGGTCGTCATCGTGGACCGCAAGCCCGTTGCGGTCGAGACTGGCCACGATCTTGCCCGCCATGTGGCGCGACGACGCTTCGACCCTGGCCTTGTACTCCGCCCCCAGACGCACCGTCGGGTGGCCTTGTACTCCGCATACGCCCTGATGTCCTGACGTCGCACGGTGTAGCTGTTGGGCCGAAGATACCTGGAGGGCACGTCGACCCATCGCTCCACGAACGCTTGGGTGGAGCGAGTCGGCGTGGACCGACAGAAAAACCGTCTTCGAGCGCGGAACCTTCGCCGCTCGACTCGGTTGAGGATGATGTCGTTGGTCAGATACCACCGGAGGTGGACCCCCAGGACCGTGTTCCTGGAGACGGTATTGCGGGTGGGTCAGCAGGTACTGGTTTCGGTCCTCGTCAGGGTGTCCCCTGTCGGGCACCTGAAAGCCGAGATCGCCGTCCTTTCGGGTCATCCAGACCGTGGCCCTGGTGTGTTGCTCGAGATTTCGACGAATCCTGCACCCGATGTCGTAGACGTAGGTCGCTTCCCACAGCCCTGCCACCGACGCTCCGCTGTCGACACCACGATGACCGGCGTCGATGACGACCTGGACACCGGATAGATCGGTGGCCTGGATCACCTCGAGAAAGCCCGCCAATTCCCGACGCTCCGCCTCCCACGCCTGACGTCGGGGTGATTGGTCGGCAGGTACTTGGGCACCAGCAAGTCAAGGGGGATGCGCACCGGATAGCCCACCGGAATCGATGTCACATCGTCGATCCCCGAGCGCTCGGCGATTTCAAGGGCGGTGGCGTTGACCTCTTTGGCGATGAGCTGTCCGGTGAATCGCACGACCACCGCTGAGTAGAGAGCCTCACCTCGCTGGAGGCGATACTGGGCGAAGGGCCCGAGATCGTCCTCGCCGTAGCTCAGCGGCAGCCCGTCCTCAGCCGGCACCTGTTCCCGCCAACCAGCGATCGACGGTTTCGGCGTCGGCACCGGTGCTGGGACGTCCCGAAACGCCGGCAACAGCAACCCTGTGGGGATCACCATCGGCCGGCCCCGCTCCAGATCCTCGTCCGGCAATCCCGGGTTCGATTCCTGAGAGCACGGGACTTCGCCGTGTTGCCGGTGAACACGTCGGCGAGCCACTCCCAGCTCTCCTCACCGTCGTCAAATGGGTCGAGCACCCAGTGTTCCCACCCATCGGAGACCCGACGGTCAACCGGAACAGCCGCTTCACGGCCTCCAGACGAAGATCACCTTTCAGGATCTCCACCGGAACTCTCACGGGGCGATCCTGCATGGGATGAGACAGGCCGGGGTTGGCGGCTCGGAGATCGGTCACCACACCGGAGCTGACCCAGAATTTCTGAGCCAGGGAAATCCAGCCGTCGCCGCGGCGGGGAGTCACCTTGAGGACCGGTTGTCGGCCGCGGTCCCATCGGAGGTTGCCATAAGGCTCGAACTCGATCTCGATCCGCGACGGTGCGTCTCCCTCACCCGCCGCGCGAAGAACCACGACGCAGGCACCATGCCCAACACCAAGAACAGCCCGAAGCGCAGCTCGCGGGCGAAGAAATGGGCAGAGGAGCGTCTCGCAGTGGTCGTCCGAACCTCCATCACCCGCCGTCGTCCTGTGCAGGCGCGCTGCGTCGACGCTTCGACTCCATGGCGCCACGAAGACGCGGCGACGAAATCCGCTCCGTGCCGCCGTATACTCGGAACACCACGAGGCGCGACGAGATGGTAACACGCCCCACAGCACCGGCTCCGGAGTCTCTCCCGGACTCGGTGCGCGCAAAGCTCGAACACGACGTCATCCAGGCCATGGCCAGTGATGACCCCGCAGGAGAACTGTGCCGAGTGGTTGAACGCACCGTCCTCGAACACGAGGTCGGACGTCGAATCGAGAGCGGATGGTGCCGGCTCGCCGCCGAGATCTCGGACGCCGTGTTCGAGGTCCTGCCCGACGGTCGGATCTGCGCGATCCACGGCGGCCGGGACAGCGCCATCGTCAACGCCATCAACGCCGCGTCGGGCAGGCCACTCGTTCACGTGATCAAAGACCCGGAGGATCAGACAAACGGGTGGCTGATCGAGATGCTGACCGGCAACAGCCAGGTGAGTGCCCGGCCACAGATCATTCTGATTGACGGTCACAGGATCCCGGTTCGGGTGACCTGCTCTCAGGACCACCATCTTCCACCGCACGCCCTCGTCGCGCTGACCTCAGTGGAATCGCGTCCCTCCGGACAGCTGAACGATGACTCGGCCGAAATCGATGCGCCCGAGGCGTCGAGAGCCGATCACGCGATGCTGCACGCGACCATCGGCAATTGGAGGATCAGCTGGCGGAGATGCAGCACCGGATCGAACATCTGGCGGCCCGGAGAACGCTGTTCTTCTCGTCCTCCGCCCATGAACTCAAGACCCCATTGACGGTCCTACAGGTCTATTTGGAAACCCTGCTCAACGAGTTGGCTCCGGGTCTGTCGGACGAGCAAGTGTCGTATATCGAGATCTGCCATGAGAGCGTACTCAGGCTCCGTCGCCTGGTTCTCGACATGGTGGATCTCGCGGCTCTCGAGACCGGTCGCGTCCGGCTGCAGATCGAACGCGTTGAAATCACGCCGGCGCTGGCCACGGTCATCGAGGAGATGCGGCCACTCGCCGAACGAGCTGAGATCGAGCTCCGTTTGGAGGCCGTTTCCCCGGCGTCGGCACGGGCCGACGAGGGACGACTCCAGCAGATCGTACGCAACCTGATCGACAACAGCCTCAAGAACACCCCGGCTGGAGGATCGGTGACACTTCGCACCGAACGTGACGGTGATTCGATTCGAGATCTCGGTGAGCGACACGGGGATCGGGATTCCGGCCGATCGAGTCGCCGAGGTTTTCGACGAGTTTGTCCGGCTCCATCCCGACCGACGGAAGGATGGCTCCGGTCTGGGCTTGCGGTCTGCCGCAAACTCGTGGACGCCATGGGAGGCAAGATCTCGGTGCGCAGCGAACACGACGAGGGATCTGTGTTCACGGTCCAAATCCCAGCGTGGCCCGGCGAAGATTAACCCCCCTCCACCCCACCCAATCTGCAATCCGCAATCTGCAATTCGACGACGATATCTCCCACCCCTGAGGAGACCAGCTTGGGGGGCGCGATCAACTGTTCTCGTGGCCTCTGTGGCGGAAGCCGCGCTGTGCGGCCTGGCTGAGCCAATCCTCGGGCGGTATCGCCAGCGACGCGACCAGTTCCGAGAACAACGCCAGCCGAACCGGGAACTGGTCGGCCACGATGTGTTCGCTGAACTGGTGGGCGCCGTTGCCCACCGGGCCGAAGCCATCCATCGTGGGCACGCCCACAGCCGCAGCGAGATTGGCATCCGAAGACCCCCCCACGCCACCCGTTGGAGATCCAGTCCGAGGTCCAGCCCAATCTGCCGGGTCCGCAGGAAGAGCTCAACGGAGGCCGGGGACGACTCCATCGGGGGGCGGTTCCAACCGCCGCGGAGGGTGATCTCGGCCCCGGCGAGATTGGGAGCGAGTTCGCGCAGCCCACGATCCAGCCGTCGCTGTTCGTCTCGGGTCCAGGCCCGCACATCCACCGTGATTTTCGCCGCGGAGGCCACCGTGTTGCTCACCGTGCCCCCGGCGATGATATTCGGACCAACCGTGGTTCCTCGCGCGAGATCCTGAAGTTCGAGCATGGCGAGATATCTGATGAGAGGCCTCGATGATCGCGTTGACACCAGCCTCGGGCTGGACGCCCTGATGAGCCGGATGACCCTTCACCTCGACGACGTACTCACCGGAACCCTTGCGCTCCAGCTTGAGGTGGCCGCCGGGCTGGCCGGCTCCAGCACGAGAGCGAAGTCGGCGAGGGCTGCGGCCTCCTCGATGCTGGCCCGCGAACCCATGGAACCCATCTCTTCGTCGGGATTGAGCAGAATCTCGAGATCGGGAGCATCGCGATCGGTTTGGCGGAGCCACCGCAAGGCAAAGAGAATGAACAGCAGGCCCGCCTTCATGTCGTAGACCCCGGGGCCGTAGATCCTGCCATCCCGCTCGACCCAGGGCTCCGCCCACGACCCACCGACCAAACCGTGTCGTAGTGGGCCGACAGGAAAACCTTTGTCCCCGTCCCCGGTCGACGCACCCTGATCATCGGTCCGTAGCCGCTGATCGGTTCGGATTCAACCGATGCCACCTCGGAGAACCAACCCTGCAACACGGCGGCGACCCGCTGGGCGCACGATTACGTCACCGGTGGGCGAGTCCATTTCCACGATCGTCCGCAACTCCTCCAAAAAATTCGGGAGCTGACGGGAGAAATGGTTCAAGGTCGTCATGATGCGGGAAGTGTACCCGCACCCGCAATTCCATGGCTTTTTGGATGAGGTTTTGACGTTCAACGTTACACGTTGAACGCTGGATCGAGAATTCTAAATTTTGAATTCCCACCCGTCCCCCCGGTCCTCTGGTTGGGAGAGGGAGGAAATCAACATTAAAAATTGAGAATTCAAAATTCGACCTGGCTACAACGTCGTCAAGGTTGTCACGCCCGATCAGCGCAACCTTCCCAGGTGGGCGGGGGGATATGCAATCTGCAATATGAAATCTGCAATCCGGAATTCGCAGCCCGACTTTCGCAATGCGTCATTTGGCCACCATGGGTGACCCTCTACGTCATCCCCGATCCCTGTCCGTCACTGCTGCTGGACCCCGTCCGGCCATTGGACAAAGACCCCGGATGAAAAGAGGATGTCGCATTCGAATCTGCCGGTCTCGCCCAACGGGTGGGCACCATCGTCCTGACCGTCGCTGCCATAGGAAATTAAAGTGTAGTAGTCGCCGCTCGCGGCATACCAGAAGGTTCGATTCCAGCCATCCTTGGGGTCGAATGGCCTGACGTAGAGCGCGAGATCGCCCGCCAGGGCAGACACCGGCACGTCAGCGTATTCGGGGTAGGCGCCGTGGTCCTGCTGGTAGATTTCGATGCCCTCGGAGATCCCACGCATGCCGGACATGGTCCGTTTTTGCCGAGCCCGCTGGATGGAGTTGAGCAGATTCGGGATGGCGATCGCCGCCACGATCCCGATGATCGCCACCACGATCAGAGCTCTATGAGAGTAAATCCTCGTTGCCGCATTCCTGTCTCCTCGGGCAATTGCGAATGCAAATTCCACGCCAGACATTGATACCGCATCGCTGAAGGCAGGCATGGCGAGATTGTCCCATTGTGGAATAAGTGCTAGAGTGACGCTCCGCGCGGGCGGGCATAACTCAGTTGGTAGAGTATCAGCTTCCCAAGCTGAGAGTCGCGGGTTCGAATCCCGTTGCCCGCTCCAGATCATGACCCCACTCGCGAGGTTCTCAAGCATGGGCATCTTCGGCCGAGACGAACGTAATTCTCACTCCAAACATCCCGCATCGACGCCGTCCGGGAGTCAGCAGGAGGCTGGCCAGACTCCTTCTGCCGGCAATACCGTGATTGCCCGTGGAAACCGTATCGAGGGCACCATCACAGGCTCCAGCGACGTCGAAATCGAGGGCGAACTCAAAGGCGCAGTCGATGGCACAGGACACCTCAAGGTTGCCGCACAAGGCGTGGTGGAAGGCAACCTCGCGGCCCGCACTGTGGTGGTGGCGGGGACCGTGCGAGGCGACATCCTTGCCGGTGAGACCATCCAACTGGAAACGTCCGCGACAGTCGAGGGGAACATCACCGCGCCACGGATTCGGATTGCCGACGGCGCCACCTTCGAGGGTAAGGTCCACATGAAGAGCCCGGACCGGCCGGTCGGCCACCAGGCCGGAACCTTAGCCGTTGGCCTGAAACCGCAGCCGTAAGCCGCTTGGCGGCTGCTAAAAATCGGCTGAAGCACACGGAGATTGCACCAGTCCGAATCCGTGGCCGAGCCCGGAGTGCACCTCGTCAAGGAGCCCCAGGTTCGTGCTGACCGTCTTCGGTGGTCCTCGCTCCTTATTCGATCGAGGCCGGGCCGACACCGGCATCTGGCCCACCACGCGCGAAGGGACGGTAATACTCGCCGATAGATGGACACAAGGGTGAGGAACACGGTCATCATCAACGGTCCAATCAGTAATCCGACCGCCCCGAATGCGTCGAAGCCTCCCAACAACGAGAAGAAGACCAACAACGTGGGAAGCTGCGCCCGACGGCCCACCAGCACCGGCTTGAGCCAGTACTCCACCACCGCAGCCAGGACCGCGAGCGGGATCAGCAACGCAAACGCTCGACCCGTCTGGCCGGCGAGCATGAGCACGGCCCACACCGGCATGAAGACCAATGAAATCCCCACCACCGGGATGAACGCCAAAAGCCCCATCACGACCCCCCACAACACCGGGCCGGGAAGGTCGAGAAGGGCAAATATCATCCCGCCCGCCACGCCCTGGATGATGGCCGCCGCTCCGTTGCCGACCACCAGCGAAGAGGCCATGTCCATGAAGCGGTGCCGGAGGAGCTCCTGCTCGTCTGCCTGCAACGGCACGGTGTCCCGGAACCAGGCACGCACCGCAGGCCCATACACCAGCAGGTAGAAGAGAACGATCACCCACACGAGGAACCCGATCACGAATCGGGCCAAACCGGTGGCGAGCGACACCCCCTGTTTGTAGAAGAAGCCGCCCAGACCGGCCCCGGCCGCAGCGATCCGCGCCACCACGTCTTCCGGTGTCAAGTATGCGCCCAAGGGAGCGAGGAGCTGGTTGACCCTGTCCAGGGCGCCCCGATTCGCCTCGATGGCGTCGAGCAGACTCCGTTCGGTGAGCTGCGACGTCGAAATTTCGTAGAAATCCAGCGTCTCCTGCGAAACCTCGATTGCGGTAAAGAACAGCGGGACCATCAGTGCCACGACCAGCGCCACGCAAATGGCCAGAGCGGCCAGTCGTCTCCGCCCGTTGAACAGCCGGGTCAGCTTGACGTAGGGTTGGTGGAGCAGCCCCGCTGCTACCAGCGCGATGAATATCACACCCACGAACGGCGCCAGGATGCGCAACACCACCATCAGGCCGACGACCAGGCCGATCAGCAGCCCGACCCACGATGTTTTGGAGGGCGGCAGCGGCACCTTCGACGATTGATCGGTCATCTCGTCTTTATCGTCTCCCGAGGTCACCGGGGCGTCAAGCGCTCGTTTGGAAAAGCAAATAGTCAATAGTGAATAGTGAATAGAGGGGGTTGGGTAGGGTCGAATTCCGAATTTCGAATATTCGCAATGGGCCTCTCAGCCCTTTTTGATCCGCTTTTCGATCAAGTACGTCTCAAGCTCCCCCAGGAAGCCGGCGACGTCCTCCTTCGCCGTTGCCTCCCCGACGTCAAACTCGCCCACCAGTCGCTCCACCAAACCGCTTTCGGTGGTCACACCCTGCCGCAGACAATCCACCAGGAACTGCCCGGTGGGATTGAGGGAAAAGACCTGGAGAGAGTCCACGTCCAGGATCACTCCGGTTCGAATCGGACAATTTCTGTTGCGTGAATTCCTCGTCCGATGCCAACAACCGTGACAGCTCCTCGATCCTGCTCATCCTCCGCTCCTTCTCTGCACCCCGAAGGGAATCTCAAGGACCCCGGCGTATGGACGGTCCAGATCGTCCGGGGGAATCGCGTCCAGACGCGCCCCGTCCACCGTCAGCCACGCGTGGCCATCCACGGGCACATCGTCCGAGCCGGGCCGGAACCCTACGTGCAGGACGACGTCGTGCGCCTCCGACAACATGGCGCCAGCCACCAACGAACGGGTCAAACACGAGTCGAGTCCGCCGAAGAGCCGACCGTACGCCGAGCATGCCCGGCCGGCCGCGACCTGCACCCGCCGGGCCTCCTTCTCCCGTCCAGCCACCCCGCCCATGGCGGCCACAACCTCCGGCAACGGAGTCCCTCCCACCCTCTGGGCGCGCCGAGCCAGAGGCAGCGCCCTCAAAAAGAGAACGACATCTCCGGGGTCACGAAAGCGTGGCTGATCCTGTTCGTACTTCCATATACTTGCCTTACGGCATGGGCGCGATTGTAGCAATCATCGGTGAAAGCGGGGACCCCGAGCTGCCGTTGCGGCTTCACCGGATGCTGACGCCGGTCTCCCTATCGCGGTGCCCCCGAACACCATATCGAACACGGCGTGGCCCTTGGGATCCAGGCCAACAATGGGGACGCGTCGCTTGCCACCGCAGGGAACTGGACGGTGGCCGTTCACGGGTTCATCGGCAACTGGGCCGAGCTCGCTTCGAGCCACCACTGGTCATTCCCCGACGATGCCTCCCATGCCGCCCGGGTCGCCGTGGCCTATGAGGATCTCGGCCGAGCCCTCTTCTCGAAGCTCCGCGGAGAATTCTCCATGCTCATCTACGACCGCAGGCTGCGCACCCTGCTCGCGGTTCGCGACGTCATCGGCCACCGTCCACTCTTCCACGGTTCAACCGGCGACCGCAGGTTTATCGCCACCGAGGTCCGACAGGTGATTTCGGGGGCCGAAATCAGTCCGGAGATCGATGTGGACGGGCTTGTCCAGGAGATGCTCATCGAGCACGAAGATCCGTGTCTGACGCTTGTACGACAGGTTGCCCGCCTGCAACCAAACACAGCCGTCGAATTCCCGGCCGAGGCGGACGGATCCGAGGCGCGCAGCGAGGCTTTTTGGAAGCCCCCGGCAGAGGGTGGACGACGATACGACGTGGCTGAACTCGTCGCCGAACTCGAAGCTCTCCTCGATCGTGCCTTGGACCGATGCCTCGAGGATGTTCCGTTCGCGGTCAGTCTCAGCGGTGGTATCGACTCCACGGTTCTGTGGGGTTTGGTGGCTCGACGCATCCGAGGGGGCGATCCGGTGGCGGCGCAGGGCCGAGCCTACTCCCACGTCTTTCCGGGTCTGGCGTGCGACGAAACCGACCGGATTCTGGAAACCCATCGTTTCACCGGCACGGACGGCGTGCTGATGGACTTCAGAACCGACGACCTCCGGCCCGACGTCGCGCGACTCGCGGCCGAAGTGGATGGTCTCCACTCCGGCGGGTTGCCCTACGCAGAACAACACGCCCGGCGGCTTTCTCGAGACGGTCGCCGCATCGATCTCGTCGGCGAAGGCGCCGACGAGTGGCTCGGGGGTACCACCTCCTACCTGGCCGACGACCTTCTCTCCGGAAATCTATTCGAACTCGTCCGTGACCTCTTCAGATTTCAGCTTGTTCCCGGGCAGACGCGATTCCGGTTCATTCACAGCCACCTCATTCAACCCGTTTTGCGCCGCGTCCGTTTCACTTCCACATCTCCCGGGCCGTTGGAATGGCTCCACCCCGAGCGGAAACGGCCGTTCGTCGATTTCGACGGACGAATCGCAGCACTCGACGGACGACAACGCCGAAGTCGGTCGCGCCGCTCCCTGCTCCGCAAACTGATCCTCACTCAGAATTGGCATGAGTTCGAAAGCGGCGAGCAGGTCATGGCCAGATATGGCGTGGAGCGCCGATGCCCCTTCATGGATCTCGACGTCATCGAATTCTCTCTGAGGGTTCCGGGCCGGGCTCTCACCCACGGCATCCGCAACAAACACCTTCTGCGACTGGCGGGAGCGGGTCTGGCGCCTCCAGCGGTTCTTGATCGACTGGACAAGACGGGCTATGGCCCCGTTTTTCAAGCAACCGCGCGCAAGGTCGTCGCTGAATCCGAAATGTCTTCGTGGAATCTCGTGGGACAGAAAATCGTTGACCCCGATTGGATGCAACAGGTGTCTCGGATCCGTGATCACGACGAAGCAACGCTTTTCAACGTCATGCTTTTGAACGTTGCTGAGGTTTACATAAGGGAAAGAAGTTGCACTTCTTGAGTGCAGTATGTTACATTAACGGTTCAGACAACTCAGTCGAACAGTGTTCCTAACGATTGGGCCGGAGTTCGTCATCATGAAAGTCGACAGAATGTCTCAGCAGTGCACACACGACACGGATCGCAGCCATATTCTGCGCTCCTATCAGCGTCCAACCGTCACGGTGCGCCGAATTGCCTCCATCGTTCATGCCTTGACCGTGGACGACAATCCTGACAATCCGTCGGGTGGCAGAACGAAGCTTGGCAGCGGCGGTCTTGGCAGCAGCGGAAAGTAGAACGCCCTGATTCCAGAATGCGGAAGCGCCAGCCGACCATCGCATCGGCTGATGAGCTTTGATCTCAATAATCGCGTTCGACAGAGATGGCAATCGTCCCGCAAACAACCTTTCAACGAGGATTCCGGTGACGCAGAGGGCTGAATCCACGGTCGTCGACTTCCGGTTCACCGGGACACGCCCCCGGACCCCGGTCAGAGTTCGTGGACTGACCGCGGCTCAGGCCGACCGTCTGGCCCGATTGTGGGAAACCTCCGTGGTTCATGCCCCGGCGGACCCTGCGGGTCCGCGTACGGCCGTGCTGGCCGTCCAACGTGCGCAAGCCACCAGTCGTCCCCTTCCAAGTCCACCCCGCGTTGGATCCGTCCACCCGCTACACCGCGTGATCCGTGGAGGCGATGAGCTCCAATTCCCGACCGGCCTGATCCGGCTGACCCGGGAATCTCCGATCATCCAAGTGGAATGGACCCCGACCGCTGGGCTGGAAGACGGCCCGTCCCCCGATCTCATGGAGACCGCCATGGGTCTCGCCCTGGGTCGGCTCGGTGTGATCTGCCTCCACGCAGTAGCATTCCAGATCGGCCGCGATACCGTTCTTGGAGTGGGCGGGAGCGGGGCCGGAAAATCAACGATCACCGCCGCCGCCATCCGATCCGGAGGGCGGGTCGCGTCGGACGATTCCGTCCTCGCGGGCCCATGCGACGGCCGAGTCCAGCTTGGTCCTTTCAGGGCGTACTTCAGCTTCCGGGACGCCACCCTGGCGGTGTTGCCCGATGGGCTGAGAAGCAAGACCACCGAGGGTGTTGACGCTCATTATCTCGATCGCCTGTCGTGTCCCGACAACCTCGCCGCGGAACTGATTCCGGACCAACTGTGGCAGCTGGGGATCGACCGTCGCTTGCGCGCCAGCAGAATCCGACCGTTGTCCACACAGGAGGCCCTGGTGGCCCTTGTATCTTCGGCCTCGCTACTGACCCTGTCGCCAAGGTACCCCCGAGCACGAGCAGGAGCTTTGTCGGTGCTGGCCACTCTCGCCGAGAGTTGTCGGGGATTCGACGTCCGGCTCGGGCGCGACATGCTGGAGGAACCCGAGATCACCCTCAATACTCTCTGCAATGAGGCGCGCGCACCGGAATCGCTCGCCTCTCGACTCTGATACCCTCCGGCCATGCCCGAAGGCGGCGAACTCACCTCCAAGCTGAACAAGGTCCGCGCTCAGCTTCCCCATATCCCACGGGCGCTCCGTCTGGTGTGGGAGGCCGGCGGGGCGTGGACGGTGGCCTGGGTCCTTCTCCTGGTTGTCCAGGGCATTTTGCCGGTGGCCATCGTCGCGCTTACGAAGTTCCTGGTGGACAGTCTCGTGGCGGCGGTGGATGCCGGTGGGAGCTGGGCCGCTATCCGACAGCCGCTGCTGCTCGCCCTGCTCATGGCTGCCCTGATGCTTGTTTCCGATCTCCTACAGGCCGCGACCCGGTGGGTGCGGACCGCCCAGTCGGAACTCGTGGCGGATCACCTGTCCAAACTCATTCACAACCGGGCCACCGCGGTGGATCTGGCGTACTACGAGACTCCGAAATACCACGATCAGCTCCACCGGGCGCGCATTGACGCCTACGGCCGTCCCGTCGCGCTGGTGGAGGGTCTGGGCAGTCTGCTCCAAAACGGCATCACCCTGGTGGCAATGGCGGGAGTACTCTTCCAATTCGGCTGGTGGGTGCCGTTGGCCCTTGTCCTGAGCGCGGTTCCGGTTTTCATGGTGGTGCTGCGGTTCGCGATTCGGCAGCACCGCTGGCGAGTGGGCGCGACATCCGACATTCGGCGCTCCTATTACTATGACTGGCTCCTCACCAACCGGGACCCGGCACCCGAAATCCGTCTCTTCGACCTCGCCGGCACGTTCTCATCCCGCTTCCGCGACCTCCGGCGGCGGCTCAGGGGTGAACAGATTGATCTCGCCCGTTCTCAGGCCCTCGCCGAGATGGCGGCCGGGGCATCCGCCCTCGTGGTGATGGGCGCCGCGGTGGCGTGGATGCTGGTACGCACGCTGCGCGGCGCCGCAACTCTCGGCAGCCTGGCCATGTTTTTCCAGGCGTTCAACCAGGGCCAGAAACTCATGCGGACCCTGCTTGCCACCGTCGGCCAGGTCGTCACGAACATCATGTTCCTGGAAAACCTCTTCGAATTTCTTGACGTGGAACCGGAGATCTCGGATCCCGACGAGCCACAGCCGCAGCCGACCGAGTCGCCTCCAGGTGTTGTTTTCCGCGACCTGACCTTCCGGTACCCCAGCTCGGATCGGCTCGTCTTCGATGGTTTCGACCTGGAGGTTGCGCCGGGCCAGATCGCCGCCCTGCTCGGAGTCAACGGCGCCGGCAAGAGCACCCTCTTCAAGCTGTTGTGCCGACTCTACGATCCCGAGGAGGGATTCATCGAAATCGGCGGGCGCGACCTCAAACACATGGGTCTGGCCGAGGCGCGGCGGTTGGTCACCGTCCTGTTCCAGCAACCCATGCACTACTCGGAGACCGTCCGGCGCAATATCGAGCTGGGCTCAGTGGGCAACAACGCGTCGAGCGCTTGTCTCGACGATGCCGTGTCGTTGGCCGGCGCCGACGCCATCATAGGGCGACTGCCCAACGGGCTCGATACCCTGCTCGGCAGCTGGTTCACCGGCGGAACCGAGTTGTCGGTGGGCGAATGGCAGAGGATCGCCCTGGCCCGTGCGGCTGTTCGGGAGGCGCCGGTGATCCTGCTCGACGAACCCACCAGCGCGATGGACTCGTGGTCCGAAATCGAATGGACTCGGCGATTTCGCCTGGTGGCCGAGGGCCGCACCGCCATCATCATCTCGCACCGCCTCACCACCGCCATGCGCGCCGACATCATCCACGTTTTGGACGAGGGACGCATCGTGGAGTCGGGCAACCATCAGAAACTCCTGGCGCGGAATGGGCGCTACGCCAGGGCGTGGAGGGAGCAGATGGAAACGGGAGGAAGTTGAAAGTTAAACGTGTAACGTGTAACTGCTTGGTGTCCTCTACAGAAAACAGCCCCGATGATCGGGGCTCGTTCAACTTTTTTTCCCGGGAATGAGGCTACAGGGTTTCCGGCACCTTCACGAGCTCGAGGAACTCCTCGACCTCGGTGTCGCTCCACGGCTCGGACAGAATGGTGAAGAGATCCGGAGTGTCGCGGCCGTCAAAGGGATTCTCCGGCCCCACCCTGCAGGCGGACGCCCGACGGGCGGACAGCTCGGCCATATAGCTCTCCAGATCCGCTGCAAGATCACTGAGATGCAGCTCGCTCACGGTGCGCCCTCCCATTCCTCCACACCATCAGACCACACAATACTGGGGGAGTTTGTGACATCCGTCAACCTTTGCATTTTCAATGAACACTTTCGCTGTCACGCATCGGTGCTGATCGCAGCCTCAACACAGGCGTTTCCAAGGGTCTTCCATTGCGAATTGCGAATTGCGAATTGCGAATTATTTATCGCTACCGATTGCTCCGTTTTTTGATCGCCGACCGTGCCCGAAGTGATCCCGCGGCCTGCAGCGCGAGATCCACAGGCCGCCACAGGCGCATCGCCAGATACCGGCCCGCATTGGGTTGAGGCCCGTAGATCTGGTCGATCTCACCGCGCCGCAGCCAGAGATTCGTCATCACTTTTCTTACGAGGGTTCGGCCGACGGTGGTCCCGGCCACCGGCCGCGCCAGATGCGCGATCCGCAGTGATCGCTGATACTCCTCATCCAACGTGCCCGCCACCATGTGGGCCAGCACCAGACCGCACGGGTCATTGCCGGCGATGACCGCGTCGGGTGACTCCCCCATCCCGAGCCGGCACCCGATCTCCCACACGGCAGTGGCTTCCGCACGACTCACATCCCGAGCGATCCACGGCCAACCCCTCTCGAGGAAGGTCGACCAACCTGCTCGGTCCAACCCCATGTCCTGCACATCCCCCACCAACCGCAGCAGCGGGTACGACCATGGCGCATTGCCGTGTTGGGCGATGCCGTGGACCAGGAGATGGGCGAGCACGACGTGGGGATCGGGCACCAGCAGCCCACTCCCATCGTCTCCACGGCTTCGACACAGGTCGTTGTCGAGCAGATCATCCGCGGTTGCGGATCGACCTTCCACGACTCGAACGCCTCTGACATACCGGTGGATCTCGATCATCAACCCGGACGGATGGAAGAGGGCGTCGAGTTCATGTTCGGCGGACCGCATATCAGACACCCGGTATCCCTCCGACACAACGGCCTGGTGCAGGTCGTCGAGCCGCGACTCGAGGGTCACCACATCCACGTCACACGCCTGCCGTGAACCCGCGGCAGTGATACCGGACTCCCGCAGGGCCGCACCCTTCAACGCGATGACCGGTGTTTCGATGGCGTTTCCCAGTGCTGCGATCTGACGACACAGGCCCGCGGAGGCGAGATCGAGGGCCGCCGCGTCACCGTAGGCCTGCTGCAACCCCGCGGCGACGTCCTCGCCCACCTCCGTCGCGAGGACCTCGGGTGGAATTCGTGCCCCGATCCGCGCCGCCAACGCCAGCCGTTTCGCCCCATCGATCAGTCCGTTCCCATCCAGCCGGGCATCGCACGTCACATCCAACGGGCCGAAGGCCCGCGCCAGCACCCAGTTCAGCTCGGCACTCAGCTCCACGGAGGGGGGATCAAATTGCACTGGGGTACCCACCATCGAAGCCTACCACTCGCGGGTTGGACATCGAAATCCCATCGTTCGCGCCGGCGACTGGAATTCCGGATCACGCTCGGGCTACCCCATCTCTGACCATCGAGCTATCATGCCCCCATGGCGGCGAGCATCGGCACGATTCAGACGACCATCGAGCTTTGGCATCGGCGGCATGCGCCCGAGGGCCCGGACGTCTCCCGCGCCCTGCACATCGCACGTCTCTTCGAGGAGGACTCGGCCACTCCGACCTTTCTTCGCGGCATCGCATGGCACCTGGTCAGAGAGATCCATGATGCCGCCGGGTGGGACATCCCCGGCAACGTGAACCTGTCCCAATGCCGGGGCGCCGCAGCATCTTTAGAACACGCAACGGCCCTCCTGCACGGGGACATCGCCACCGAGGTGGCAAAGAGCGGTGTCCCGGTCGTCGTGCTCAGTCCATCCTCCGCCGGAAGGGCGGTGTTCGGTCGGTGGGATCTGGTCTCGGCCGAGGGCGCCCTGCTGGTGCCGATGGTTGATCCGACAGAAGAGGACACCTATTTCGAAGCCCTGCCGGGTCACCGCGGCGTGCGCTGGGGAAGCGCGGGGTCGCTCTTCGGGCTTCTCGAGCAGAAGACGGGCGAGGTGGAGATGAGCGGGCGAACGGTGAGAATTCCCACCCCGGATTTCGTGGCCGCCCGGACATCAGATTGTTCGCAGGATCCATCCGATGTGGAGACCGTCCTGTTCTGCGGCGCGGCATATGCCGCCAACAAGGACGGTACCTGGAACGACACCCCTGCCATGGCCCGGCGGCTCGACCGGAAGAAGTCGCCATACGACACAGCCTTGGAGCTCGGGATCACCAAATGGCTCGGTCTCCCGGTTTCCCCTCTTTCCGGCCTCCGCACGAGGGTCAGCCGTCTGTTCCGGTCCCTTCGCTGACGTTTCCCATCGGGTTGATTCGACGACCCACGGGCCGGTCGTCGGGCCAGGGCGGTGGATACGCAACAGCCGGGTCAGATACGGCATCACACAGAAAAAAACGCAGCGACGAACGCTGCGTGGGTTGTCTACGAGAGAATTGGCCCGGACCTACTCGGTGATTGTGGCCTCCGGCAGGAACTCATTGAAAAATCGCCTCAGTTCCTTCTCCCTGCCGAAGATGCCCAACTCCTCGAATTTCTCCAGGGCCTCTCGAACCTGACGATCCGGGTAGGTGTTGATCGTGCCGACATAGATCTTAGGGTGTCGGGTTCTGGTGTGGTTCTCGTCCAGAGCGGCAAGTTCCTCGAAGAGCTTCTCTCCCGGACGGACCCCGGTGAAGACGACCTCGATGTCCTCGTTCGGTCTGAGGTTGAAGAGTCTGATCATCTCGTTGGCCATATCGAGAATGCGGACCGGCTCGCCCATGTCGAGCACGAAGATCTCGCCACCCTGGCCGATGGCCCCGGCCTCGAGCACAAGCTGTGCCGCCTCCGGAATCGTCATGAAGTAGCGGGTCATCTCCGGATCGGTCACGGTCACCGGTCCGCCCTTGAGGATCTGCTCCTTGAAGATGGGGATCACCGAGCCCGCCGACCCCAGGACGTTGCCGAAACGGACCGACACGAATTGGGTGCTGTAGCGCGGATTGAGGTCCTGGACCACCAACTCTGCGACCCTTTTCGAAGCACCCATCACCGATGTCGGGTTGACCGCCTTGTCGGTGGAGATCTGGATAAAGGCCTCGGCCTCGAACTCACCGGCGAGCTCGCCAAGAAGCCGCGTCGCGAGAATGTTGTTGCTCACCGCCTCGCTTGGGTTGGACTCCATCATCGGCACGTGTTTGTGTGCCGCCGCGTGCACCACCACCGCCGGCCGATAGGCTTCGAAAAGGGGCCGCATACGCGCCTCGTTCGAGACGTTGGCCACGAGCGGCACGATGGACAGATCGGGCCGGGCCTCGCGCAGCTCCCGATCGATGTCGAAGAGCGCGAACTCGGCCCGCTCCACCAACAGCAGGGTCCCGACACCGAACCGTGCCGCCTGGCGGGCCAATTCCGAGCCGATGGAACCACCGGCTCCTGTGATCATGACCGTCTTTCCCGCGAGAAACTCCCGGACCCCCTTTTCGTCGAGGTGGACCTGGTCGCGGCCCAGCAGGTCCTCGATCTGGAGGTCCTGGAGACGACTGATCTCGACGTCGCCCGACAGGATCTCGTACAACCCGGGGATGATCCGAGCCTTGACCGGGATCTGCTCACAGATCTGCACGATACGCCGGATCTGGGCTCTCGAGGCCTTGACGATGGTGATGACCACGTGGTCGATGTGGTGCTCGGTCACCAAACGAGGGAGATCGTGGGTCATGCCGAGGACGCGGACGCCCTGGATGACGGTGTCCTGCTTGTTTTTTGCGTCGTCAACAAAGCCCACGATGTCGACATTCATGTCCCCGCGGCCCTGAATCTCTTTGGCCGCCAATTGCCCGGCCCTCCCCGCGCCCACGAGCAACACCGGCACGTTCTCGCCACTCCCGTTCTCCTCGTGGAGCTTGCGCTCGTATCGCTCGTACAGGCTCCGGCGAATGACCCGGAGCCCCAGGACCCCTCCGAACCCGAAGATCGTGTCCGTCACGATCACGGAGATGGGCATGCGCAGCAGGCCGAGGTGTTCGGGGAGCAGGAGACGGAGCACGAGGATCGGCAGCACCGACCAGACCGCAGCCTTGAGGAACGGCTTGATTTCGGACATGCCCACGTAGCGCCAGACGAAGGAGTAGACCCCCACAAGATTCAGCGCGGCAAACTGGAAGAGCACCACCAGCGGCAGCTGGACCGGGATGGCGCGACTGTAGAATTCGGGGATCTGAAACTCGAAGCGGAGCTGGTAGGCCACGACGAAGGCGAGAGTCAGAACGCAGAAGATCCATCACATACTGGAACGGACGACTGAGGAGGCGTTCCCAGGGAACGTGGTGTCTCGGGTCCTGATCGCCCGTCCGTTGGTCGTAGGTATGGCGTGAGGTTTTCTTCCGTTGTGATCCCATCGCTCAGTCTCCGAATCGGCTTCGGAAGATCCGAATCACACGCTCTCGGTCGTCGACGGTCAGGCTCGAACCACTGGGGAGGCACAGACCATTTCCGAAGAGCTCCGCAGCGACCTCTCCTCCGCGCACGCGACACCCTTGAAACACCGGCTGCAAATGCATCGGTTTCCACACCGGCCGCGCTTCGATGTCCTCCGCCTCGAGAGCGAGTCGGACATCTTCACGAGTCACGCCCGCCGTGCCGGGATCGATGGTCAGACACGTGAGCCATCGGGTACACCGGCCGTACGGCGCCTCGGGCATGAACTCCACCCCCGGCAGATCGGCGAGCGCGCGACGATAGTGATCGAAGTTGGCTCGCCGGGCGGTGACCCGATCGTCGAGCACCCGGAGTTGACCCCTCCCGATGGCCGCCAGCACATTGCTCATCCGGTAGTTGTAGCCGATGGCCGAGTGCTGGTAGTGGGGCGCGGGGTCGCGGGCCTGGGTCGCCAGGTACCGAGCCCTGGCCACCAACTCTTCGTCATCCGACACCAGCATTCCGCCGCCGGAGGTGGTGATGATCTTGTTGCCGTTGAAGGAAAACACCCCGCAACGGCCGAATCCGCCGGCCGGGCGCCCGTCACACGTCGCGCCGAGCCCCTCTGCCGCGTCCTCGATCAGCGGAACGTCGTACTCGGCACAGACTTCGACGATCCGACCGTAGTCCGCGCACTGGCCGTAGAGATCCACCGCGATCACCGCCGCGTGTTGCGTTCCCGACCGCGCCGCCGTTTCGAACTCCTCACGGAGCAACTCCGGATCGAGATTCCAGGTCGCGGCATTCGAGTCCACGAAAACCGGGCTCGGCACCCACGTAGGTGATCGCGTTGGCCGTGGCCGAGAAGGTCAGCGTCGGGCACACCACGGTGTCGTCCCGGCCCACCCCCGATCAGCTCCAGGGCCAGGTGCAGTCCGGCGGTTCCCGACGACAGGGCCGCGGCGTGGGGCACCTGCACCGTGTCGGCGAACTCCCGCTCGAATGCGTCCACCTGGGGACCCAGCGGGGCGATCCAGTTGGACTCGAAGGTCTCCCGGACCAGGTCCAGCTCTTCGCCCCCCATGTGCGGCGGTGAGAGGTAGATACGACCCATCACTCAGGTCCGATACACCGGATGGGCTGGGACGCCCACAACGGTCATGCCGTCCTCCACAGGTTGCACGACCGAAGCTCCAGCGCCAACCGTGGCCCATGCTCCGATCACGGCGCCCGGTATGGCGGTGGAGCCGATTCCCACGAAGGCGCCCTCGCCAACGGTCACGTGTCCCGCCAGGGCGCAACCAGGCGCCACGTGGGCGAAGCTGCCGATGCGTGCAGTCATGGTCCACCGACGCGCCGGTGTTGAGGATCACGTGGTCACCGATCACCGAGCCGGGCTGGACGATGGCCCCGGCGAAGATCACGGTGCCCACGCCTATTTCCGCATCAGGGTGGACCACCGCCGAAGGGTGGATCACGGTCGTCCAATTCGTCCGAATCCGTTCGGCAAACGCCTGCCGTGCCCTGTTGGCGCCCACACCAATAACCACCCCGTCGAATTCCAGGCCGTCGAGAAGGTCCACTCCCCCAATGATCTCGGTTCCGAGAACATCCTGACCCTTCAGCGACGGGTCATCGTCGAGAACCGCGATCACCCGCCAGCCCTCCTCCTGGGCGGCGCTCACCAGCACCTTGCCGTGCCCTCCGGCGCCCAGAACCACGAGACGACCCTTCACCGTCACGACCACCTCCCTTGGCTCGACACTCCGAACGGCGATTGACACTCGTTGGACACACTCCAAACGAACTCAATTCTTCTCATATTTCCCTGCGCCATTCTCTTCTTCAACATCAAGATTCTCTCTCGGCTCTCGGAATATATTTACCATCTGAATCGT
Source organism: uncultured Holophagae bacterium (assembly GCA_963797055.1). Lineage (GTDB taxonomy): Bacteria > Acidobacteriota > Thermoanaerobaculia > Thermoanaerobaculales > Sulfomarinibacteraceae > FEB-10. The sequence continues at coordinate 26,408 of CAWCOD010000005.1, read as the reverse complement.
AAATTTCTTTCCTCAATCGTGTTTCCATTTTGATCAGCTTTTCACTCGGTCTTTCACGAACTGGTCGAGCGGGATTTCCGAGATAAACCGTCCATGGTTTACAGTCTTTTACGATCAGAGAATTCGCTCCAACCACAGCACCTTCACCGATCGTCACACCCGGGCAGGATCACGCTATTCGCACCCACCACTGCGAACTTCTCGATATGAACGAATGACCGAATCGGCTTCGATAGGGAGCCGGCAGTGTCGGGTTTGTAAAGCTCTCTCCCAGAATAGTCCTCATTCCCGGTGTACAGTCGAACCCCCATGGATAGACCAGAGAAATCCTCCATCACCAGCTCGCCACCACCGCCGATGCTCGAAAAAGCCGCGATATGGATAAAGCTCCCGATCGTGCAGCACTTCCCTCCGAAAAGCAGCACGAAATCATCCACGATGACCGCATCTCCCATCGTGATCTTCTCGGGATGGATGATCTTCACCGACGAGTGAATCGTGACGTCTTTGCCGATCTTCATCGTCGTCCTCCTTTTCTGCACAAAAAGACGGCAGATATAGGCGCACATATTCGCATGCTATTCATCCACCACATCTGGTAATTCAGTTACGTCGTCTTCTTGATCGCTCTGATCCCATGAACTCCGGCATGGTGGCGTGACCCTCGGCGCTGACGCCGTGCCCGGCAAAGACCTGCCACACGGTCATGGCCAGGATCTTCAGGTCCAGCCAGAGGCTGAGATGATCCACGTACCAAACGTCGTACGCGAACTTCTGCTCCCAGGACAACGCATTGCGGCCGTTGACCTGGGCCCAACCCGTGACACCCGGCACCACCTCGTTGCGACGCGCCTGCTCAGGAGTGTAGCGGTCCAGATAACTCATGATGAGAGGCCTCGGCCCCACCAGACTCATGTCGCCCGTCAGCACGTTCAGGAGCTCCGGCAGCTCGTCGAGACTGGTGCGCCTCAGGAAGCTCCCCAACGGCGTCAGGCGTTCCGCGTCGGGCAAGAGCTCGCCATTGGTCGTCCCGCTCGTCGGTCATGGTTCGGAACTTCCGGATCTCGAAGGGCTCTCCCCGAAGACCCGGTCTGATCTGACGGAACAGAACCGGAGAACCCATGTATCGGCGCACTCCGGCGGCGATCAGGAGCAACACCGGTCCGAGCACCACGAGGCCGGGAACCACCAGCATCAGATCCAACAGTCGTTTACCAAAGGCCCGATACATGACGTCTCAGTCTAGCCCCTGCCGTGTGCCCCGCGATAGAAGTCGATCCAATTCTGCCACACGATCTCGCGTCGGAATTCGCCCTCGACCCGCTCCCGTCCGTTCCCGCCGTGCGCTCGCCGCAGCGCCGGGTCGTCGAGGTAGCTGAGGAGCGCGTTCGCCAGGCCCTGTCGATCCCGAATGGGGACAAGGGTTCCGGTGCGACCGGTCACCACCGCGTCCACGGTGCCGGTTGCGGCGTACCCGGCCACCGGGACGGCGCTGGAAGCCGCTTCCAGAGGCGCATTCGGGAAGCCCTCACGATACGACGGGAACGCCAGAACATCCATGGCGCCGTAGTAGGGCGCGGTGTCGGACACGAACCCGGGGCGAACGACGCGGCGGTCGTCCTCCAGTCGCTGACGCACCTCGGGCGCCACCGGATCGCCCTCCTCAAAATCTCCGATCAACAGGAGTCGGGCGTCGGGGAATCGCTCGACGACCTTTCCGAAAAAGGCGTCCGCGAGATCGGCGATTCCCTTGTCACGGGTGAAACGGCCGACAAAACCCACAACCGGCGCACGATCGGGGATACCGAGTTCAGCGCGAATCTCAGCTTGCTCGTGCGGCTGCCGGGGTCGAAAGCGATCGGCATCGACGCCGTTCGACGATCCCGAACCCAGAACCAGCGCCTTGGACTCCGGGACCAACCCGAGGTCGATGGCGCGACTCCTCAAGCTGTCGCTCACGCACACCACGTGGTGGGCACAGCCGCACGCCACCTTTTCGGTCATGGTCAGCACACGGCGGGCTGTTCCGGTCGCCGTTTCCAACCTCAGCCCCCGCAGGGTGTAGATCCGCACCGGAACGCCTGCCAGCCGGGCCGCGATCATGCCCGAGCAGGCCGGCTTTCGGCGTTCCGGCATTGACGATCTGTGGTCGAAACCGGCGCACCTGTGAGAGCATTCGCGCCAGGGACGACGCATCGGCGATTGGTGACATCTCCCGAGCCATGGGCACGGCGATGACCTGCACCCCCTCTCGCTCGGCCACCAGGTCCAGATCGTCGCCGGGCGCGCTCGCCACCGCCACCTCGAATCCCGCGTCGCGAAGGTGGTCCAACTGGCCGGCCATCAGAAAACGAGCCGTGATGGGATGGGTCACGGTGACCAGAAGCCTCGGCACGTCGCATTGACCCGATGTGGACATCACCGCAGCATCCGCCGGGCCCGATCGGCCAGCCACTCCTCGAGCCACACCCGCGACCGCAGCATGGCCTCCACGCTCCTGTTGGGCGTCGCGTCGTATGGGGATCCTGGGAATCCGCAGCGGACGAGTAGTTCTTCCGCGTCACCCGGATCCCCCCGCCGACAACCGCGGTGTCGTAGTACTGCGCGACCATCCCTTCCGACGCTGATCCCACATGCCGCGCGGGTAGCAGAACGAGGTCACCGGAGTCCCGAGACGATCCTCGAGCACACGCCGCGAATCGCCCAGCTCCCTCTCCGCCGACGACCGATCCAGGGCCCGAATGTCGGGGTGGGTCCAGGAGTGCGAGCCGATGGTGAGCAGACCGCTCGCCACGCCCTCCCTCAACTCCTCCCAGGTGGCCGCTTCCAGATCTTCCCCTCCGGTCATGGGGCTCGGCGACTCCCCGTTCACGAACCCAACCGGCACATAGAGGGTCACGGGCAGTCCGAGCCCGCGCATCACCGGCCAGGCCGTGGTGAAAAAGTTCTTGAAGGCGTCGTCGAAGGTGATGACCACCCGGGTCTTGGCCGCCGATCCTCCACCGGAAAGCCCAGCCACCAGTCCGTCAAGCGTCACGACATGGGCGACCTCGGCCAACGTCTCCATGTGATCACGGAAGAGCGACGTCCGGAATGTCCACCGGGGATGCGGTACCGGCATCCACCAGGTGGTAGCAGAGCACCACTCCTCCAGCCGACGACTCCGGGACCATCGGCTGGACCGCGCGCACCACTCTTCGGATGGAGCCCGATCATTGCCGGCTCCGCCGGGTGGGGCGACACCGGCCGGGGACCGGGCCGCCCAATGGCGAGCCACCCGGCGCCGGACCGGGACCGCCGCCGTACCGGCGGCGATCACCATGAACGCAAAGGGGAAGATCGGCGTCCGCTGTCGGGCCAGAAGACCCATATTCCCCATCACGAGACCGATCATGAAGGTGAAGAGCACCAGAAAAGGTATGGCGAAGGCGATGAGCCGCGATCTCCTCCAGTTCTTGAGGACGGGTTTCAGACCACGGCGATTCCTCCACACCAGGTACCAGAAGAGCACCATCTCCATGGCCGCCACCGCCGCCATGGGGTTGTGCGCCTCCCACAGAAACGGCCGGAACCAGACGTTGATGACGGCCATTGGGATGCCGGCCCCGGTGAGTCCGGTACCCCCGATGTTGCTTCCACCTTTTAGTGACTGTGACGCCCTGAACTCGGCGAATTCCTGCATGCCCTCGAGGTCCGCGTCCCCAAGACCGAACTGCGCCAGCATGGCCTGGAACGCCACCACCGCAATGACGACCGCCACTGATGACCTCGACCACCCGTCTCGCGGTCAAGCCCCGCCAGAACTGAGCCACGTCGCCGCCGCTGCGGACAGAGCAACCACAAGGGCCATGTGTGGTCGAATGCAGAACACGAGACCGGTTCCAATGGCCATCAGCCACCACGTTGGACGCCCTTTGCGCCCCACGAAACCCAGAACGGCGACCCCCATACCGAAAATGACGACGGCTTCCTTACCCACGCTCGACGGCCAGAACCACAGCGTCGGCCACAGCCACAACAATGCTGCGTATCTCTGGGCACTGGGCCCGGGGTACATGCGCCGATAACGCGAGCGCAAAAGCGAAGAGGCCGGCAGAATGAAACAAGGGAAAAGAGTAAGAACTCCGCTCTCAGGCTCGGCCCGACCACCGACACCGCGAGGCCGGAGATGTTCCTCAGAAACTGCGTTCCCCACCAACGACCGCGCGAACCAGACATCGGGTGATAGGACGCCGAGTCGAACGCCCAGACGTGTTCCGCAAAGCCGAGTCCATTGCGGTAGTAGTCGACCGCATCACCGACTCCGCGATAAAAACGCTCCATCACCTCGTACCTGGCGGTGGAGCCGACGATCCGCAACAGAACCGCCGCCATGAGGAGTCGTGGCGACACCCATCGAATCCTCCGCCCAGCGGCGCCGGCAAGCACCAGGGCCAGAATCGAGAGCATCAAGAACGCGAGGATGTTGTACGTCATCTTCTAATTTCTCAAATCAGAACAGCTCGAGATCACCAACCGACGTCCGCCATGAGGACCACGCCAGACGGATCGGGGATCCAGCGACTCCTGCAAGCGGATTCACGGTGAACCGCGGCCCCGGCAGACCGATGGGCAGGAACCCCGCACGAACGAGGGCTGCTCGCTCCCCGGTCCCCTTTGCCGCACACGCCGCCGCGTAGTCCGCCGGAGAGTCGCGCATCACCTCACGCAGAAGCCGTGCGCCCAATCGGGCGCCTCTACTGCCCGGGCTAACCAACACCTCGGCAAAGGAGAGTTCGCTCATTCGTCCCCGAACCCGGTGACGGTAGACCACCACCGCCCCCGCTCCGCCCTCGATCCGGCTCCGGGCCCGGTAGTCGATTCCCGGGATGGCGCCGTAGCGCCATCGGAGGTACTCCACCGTTCGCTCGGTGTGGTACCTCGATTCACCTTCGTGGAGCCCGTCGAGAAATGCAGGAAGTTCCGGTTCGGCGCACAGATCGTCAACAGGATCGGTTCCGGGTGGTGCGGGGGCCGCCACCTCGCCCGGCTCGTCGGCACCCACGAGCTTCTTGCGCACCATGGCCGACCGGCCGCATCGGCCGAATCGACACCGGCACCCGCGCGACGTCGCTCCACCCCATCTTGAGGTAGCCGGGACGACTCTGCTCGTTGGGGGTGTTGAAGACGAAGGACACGCCCTCGTTTCTCATCTGTTCGACCAGATCCAGCGTCAGCTGGGTGAATACCCCTCGGCCCCGCGCCTCGGGGGCGGTAATGGTGTCCACCGCCCGGACCGCCCGGTGGACGTTCGCGTTCGAGGTCCATCGCCAGCTCAGGAACATCCGAAGCCCGATGATCCTCCCGTCTTCCTCGGCGAAAAGGCCGGGTGAGGGTCCGAAGGGTCCATCCACGTGCTTCCACCTCCAGAACTCCGGGGTCCTGGGGATCGATGCGGTGGTCAGGACCCTGCCGACCAGGTCCAGAACGGCCTCTTCGTCATCCGGCGTCACGCGCCGTATCTCCATATCACCCGACCCGTGACGGGCCCGCCACCTCGAGGTACATGATCCTCGAGCTCGCGCGCCATCCGCTCGACCCCGAATTTCTCCTCCACCAGCTCACGGCCGGTTGCTCCGATCGAACCGGCGACCGCGCGGTCCTCGAGCAGCCGAACCGTCGCCGCGGCGAGGCCGGCGACGTCGCCCGGCTCCACCAGCATCCCTGCGGCATCGCTATCGATCACCTCCGGGATGCCACCGACCGCGGTGGCCGCAACCGGGAGACCGGCGGCCATGGCCTCCAGGAGGGCCAACGGCAGGCCCTCGAACTCGGAGGACATGAGATAGATGTCCATGGCGGCGAGGTAGGGAGGAACATCGTCCGTGAGCCCGGCGAAGTGCACTCTGTCGGAAATTCCAAGCGAGCCGGCCAGCCGTTCGAGCTCGGGGCGGACCGGGCCGTCTCCAACCAGCAGGAAGTGCACGTCCGGCACACTCTGTCTGACCGCGGCGGCCGCTTCGAGCCAACGATCCAGTCGCTTCTGCGTCCGGAACACGGCAACGGTGCCCACCACCGGAGTGTCGGGCATGATCCCCAATTCGCCGCGGACACCTCTTCCGGAGGATGCGACTGCTGTCGACCGGGGGAATTTCGATCCCGTTCCGAACCACGTGAATCGGCACCACCGAGCCGTTCCGCCGTCTCGCGGACTCCTCCACCTCGCCTGACACCGCCACGACAGCGCTCTGCAGGCTCCAGGTTTTGGAGTTCAACCCTCTCGTCAATGGGTGATAGCGTTCCTGGAGGTTGTGCTCGGTGTAGACGACCGGCACGCCGGCGATCCGGCCAGCCAGCCGCCCCACCACCCCGGCCAGCGGCAAATGGGCGTGGACGAGATCAACGCGGTTTCGCCGAAGAAATCGTGCGATGCCGGGCACCCGGGCGATCATCCCAGCCGGACCACGGGCTGTGAATCGTTCGACCTGAACACCCATGCCCTGCAGCTCGGGCACCAGTGCATCCTTCCAGGGAAGGAAGTACCCGACCGAATATTTGAAGCTCCGCTCCGCCACTCCGGATCAGTGATGGCAGGAGCATCTCCGCCCCACCCCGACCCAATCCCTTGATCAGGTGGAAAACCTCCAACCCCCCGCCCTGGGAGTCAGATGGTGCGCTCTTCAGCAACCGATTTGCCTCGCAGTCTGACCGTTGGCCCAGCGGTCGAGGATTGACCGATAGAAGGCTTCGTACTCCTCGGCGCAGGTGTCCATGTTGAAACGCTTGAGAGCGGCGATCCGGGCAGCAGCCCCCACTCGTCCGCGAAGCTTCCCATCCGACGTCAGATGTGACAACCGATCGACCATGGCCTCCTCGTCATCCGGGAGGGTCAAGAACCCGGTCGTGCCGTCATCCAGAACCTCAGAGATTCCCCCCACGTCGGTGACGATGCTCGGCAACCCCACTGTCATTGCTTCGAGCAGCGCCCCCGGGATGCCCTCGGTGTCACTCGTCAGCAGGAAGATGTCTGCCGCGTGCAGATACGCTCCCACATCGTCCACAGAACCAACCCACCGCACCGAGTCTGCAACGTCGAGGTCTCGTGCGATATTTTTTAACTCCTCGCTCAGCGGCCCAGCACCAACCATCCAGAGGACAGCGGGTTTCCCGCCTCGACTCACCTCGGACAGTACCCGCAAGGCGCGGTCCGGTCCCTTCTCGCTGCTCAGGGCTCCGACCCAGACCACAGCAATCTCATCATCAGAGGTCGCCAACGCCCGGCGCACCTCTGGACGCGTCAACCGCGGCCTCAATCCAGCCTCGTCGACACCCTGAAAAATGACCTCGACCGGAGGACCATGTTCACCGTACACAGCGCGCAGACCATCTCTCGCCTGACGGCTCACGCACACTACACCGTCTATCTTCGGCCAAACAGCCACCTTGTAGAACAGCCTTTTCGAGGGCGACGAGAGCCAGACTCGCAAGTCTCCAATATTTCGATAAACCAATTTCCATGAACGATGCGGGTCGATCCACGCTGCTATGGCACCGTACTTGACGGACGAGCCGCCATTTGCTTGGAGCACGTCAGCATCCATCGAGCGGATTTGCTTCTTGAGCCAACCCGCGGGTTGAATGAAACCGCGGACGCCGCTGTGGTTGCCGCCAAACGACATATCAACGGTCAGCCTGGGGGTCGAGGAAGATGTCCTCAATGAGGCCACCCGCACGTCGTGCCCTCGAACCCGAAGGCTATCCGACAACTCACCCGCAAACACTTCCGCTCCTCGACGCTGATCACTACTGACGGCTTGGAGGATTTTCATCTATTGTCGATTCAATTTACGTCCGCCTATCAACCGTTCAATCCGGACGAAACAACCAGTGGTCAGTTATTGGATGGTGTCACGATGGAATCGCAAACGTCCACTATTGTCTTTGATCAATGGAGTCGCTTGGTAAATCGCGCGAACGGGGGCTTCAGAAGAGTTGGCCTGCACACCAGGGACCTGATCGCAATGGCAGGACTTCGGTTCGAAAGAGCGAACCGGAATTCGTTGTAGGCGATCACATCCCTGATACGACTCCGTCTCAGTTTGAGGGCCTGATTCACCCGGGTCGAGCCTCCTGCTGCCGCGTTGTAGATGAGAGAGTCAGTTGCCCTCAAGCTCTCACGAAAGTTGTGAAGGGTTTTTTCACGTTGGGCCAGCGAGGGTTTGGTGTACACATAGAAGGCATCCTTGATGATGCCCATCCGAACACCCTGCAAAATCAGATTCAACATAAAGTGAAAGTCCTCCCCCGCGCGGAAGTCCTCGCTAAATCGTATGCCAGTCCTCAACAACGCGTCAGATCGCACGATCGGCTTGAGCAACCCAAGATCAAATCCGACAAAATCCTCGGCAGATACTTCAATCGCCCCCTCAGGCAGCTTCAGTCCCCGACTCTCGAACAGGCTGGTTGTTCTTTGGTCACCCTCAATACAAATTTCCAGGTCGTCTGCGATGACGTCAACCCCTAATCCCCCTGCGCGGTCGATCATCTCCTCGAAGCGTCCAGCGCGTATGACATCGTCGGCGTCGACGAACGCGATCCACTTTCCACGTGCGGCACCGATCCCCGTGTTGCGCGCCGCGCCGGGGCCTCGGTTGACGGAATGCCGAATGATCCGCGCCTTTCCCTCCATCGAACTGGGCAACCAGCCTGCCACGGGCAATCGGGAACAATCGTCAACGACGATAATCTCCGATTCCGCCTCACACGACTCGAGCACCGAGGCGAGAGTCCGCGGAAGGGATTGCTCGCTGTTGTACGCCGGGATGACGATGGAGACCAGTGGCCTTTCCATAACGACTCAGGATGAGTTGGTCGCGTTCGCTGACTTGAACTCTGGCCATGGCGGAGTGACACCTGCGACGTCTGTCAGTTTCGCGACATCGTCGACGTAGAACTTGGCGAGCCTTCTCCGTGTGAAGTCATCAAAAGGGACCGCCTCCGACTTCCTGATATTGAATTGTGTGTTGAAGACGTGAAGAACCCTCATCCTCCTCTGCTTCGGAATGGCTCGCCAAAGTCCCCGCATTCCTGGAATCCTCGACATCCAATCAACGAGGACCGGAAATCTCAGCTGATCTCCTCCTTTGTGAAACGCTCTTCCGAGACTGTCAGGGCGAAAGTCCGTGTCAACGCCAATATGACGCAATATGTGATCGAACACTGGATCTGGATTGGTTTTGAGGTCTTCAAGAAAACAGATATATAGGTTTCTGCGTCGGGAAATGACTCAAGTACCCATCGAGAATCCGCCCGTACTCACCGTTCACCAGAACGCAGTCCCGCACCTCCGAGCCGGTGGGGTTCAGCTCTCGGGCCACCTGGAGGGCATTCTGTTCCAGCTGCGCCTCCACGACTTCTTCGAAGCAACGTTCCTCCCAGCCCTTCCGCCTCATTAGTTGATACGCGGAGTAGGCACGATCAACCGGATTGCGCAGAATGGCCACCAGCTTCAGCTCTGGGAAATGCGAGGCCATCCGCGCTGGGACCACCGGGTTTTCCATGTATTGCGGGGTGACCGTACCCAGAAGAGTACTACCGCTGCAGTCTGGAAACACCCCCTTAAAATAGCTTTCGAAGCCTTCCCCAAAGACAGTCTCATTGGAAAAAAAAGGAACCTCCTTCGACTCTGGCATGAGGATTTCGGGATGTTTGCGAAGATACTCGAAAAGTGAGGTCGTGCCGCACCTTGCGGCACCAACCACAACAAAATCCAAACGAGCGACCCCGGCTCTTGCTGGAGAAATTCCCGTTTCCGTCACGCCGCCCTCCCCCTTTTCCCTAGGACCGACACGAAGACCCTTGCCATCTGGTCAGCGACGGAATTCGAGTCGAACATCAAGGACGCTCGTCTTTCCCCTTTGCAACCCATCTGTTTCCCTAGCTCCGGATCCCCGATGATTTTCGAGATCGCTTCTGCCATGGCTGCCGGAGTTCCATCTTCGACGAGAATTCCGGTCTCTCCGTCAACCACGATTTCCTCCGCCGGGCCATTAGGAAAGGCCACCACTGGCAGGCCCGCCGCCATCGCCTCTACCACAGCTGTGCCGAATCCTTCGTAGTAAGACGAAAACACGAAGACGTCAGCTTCGACCAAAAACCGTCCTACGTCCTCACGATGGCCTACCAGGGAGACGTTGTCTCCTAAGCCTAGATTCTCGTACTTCTTTTCAAGAGAGAGGCGTTCCCTCCCTTCGCCGATAATCAACAGTCGAAATTCGGGGTAATGCCTCGCCAAGATCCCCATCGCATCAAGTAACCGGTCATGTCCCTTCTGCGGCACCAGCCTCCCCACCGTCACCAAGAAAGGAGATCCGCCCTCAAACCCAAACTGACCGAGATCGTCCACCTCTCTCGACGACCCATTTTCGCGGGGAATTTCGTACAAGGACACTCCACGGTAGACGACCTCAATCCGATCCTCCGCGACCCTCCAGTGATGGACCAGCGACTCCTTGACCGCTTCTGAAATCGCAACATGGCGGTCGACAAAATGTCTTGCCGTGAAGGCGGAGTACAACCACACCAGCCTCAGCTTCCATCGAAGGACACTCGGACTTGCACGAAATCGATCTTTCAGACTCACCGTATTCCCACAGGTGGACACCACCGGGACTCTCAAGGTCTTTGCAGAAAACCTCCCCACGAGATTTCCCCAAAAACCGTCGGTATGGACTAGGTCAATCTTCTTGTCCTTGATGACTCTTCGGACTTCAAGACATCCCGACCAAGCTCCTAATATATTTTCAGTTAAATCGAGATTAATGACAGGAATACTGTTCTCTTTAGAATTGCCGCTTCGGTTTCTGGACCGTGGAAAATACATACAATATTTCTGAAATTTTTTCCTTCAATATTTGAGACATTTCTTGCCATCTGTATTTCCGCTCCGCCACTCGCCATCGTATCGATACAGTGCAAAATATTCATGTCTAATCGCGTCTCGTTCTATTTCACACCGACTTGCGACATTTCGGTTCGTTGCCAAATCAAAGTTTTCCGCATTTTGACTACCTCAACCACGTCACAAAAATACTTACGGTTTACTTCTCTATTTACGACCAAATTCATGACAATCACAGATCAATTTATTGCTTCAAAAAAAGAGGCTCTTTCGAACGTAGGAATTCCCCTCCGAAAATCCTGTTCATCGAGGACGTATTTGACGAAAAATCACGGGGACCCTATCGACCTAGAACTCCATGATGATGGTGGATCTTCTTCCCATGTTTGGTCATGAATCTCTTACCGGCTCCATAACTGGCTGACGCCCAGCCATTTTTCGAGTTTGGTGACATCCTCCCAAACCGGATCCTGCAACCCCTTTGAAACCTCTGCTTTAGAATACTCCATCAACATCCCGTACCGCCGGCCACTATCTAGGAACACGGTGGGATCAGATCCTTGATGGAATTGGGCACATATCTGGTGATTTTCTTCGAACCCAACGCGTTCAGGCGTGGCAAAATTTTTCCCCTCCCAGGCACTGTCTCGGTTCGACGGTGCACATGATGACAACGTCTTTCCACCGGAAGACCGAGGAAATTCAAAAGCTCAACCCACGTTTCATCCGAATCCGATACCAGGTCTTCAAACCTAAGAACCAGGATCCGACGACGACTTCTATCGAATCTCTCAACAAACGGATTCAGGCAGGACCAGTACATACTTCTTTGCAGGTATCCGCTCGACCCGTCCGCAATCGCTGTCAAATACTCCCGCCGCTCGCGAGACGCTCTCACCTCATGGCGGTACTGGGACCGTGATCGCGCTATGGGATTTCTGAGGATATACATGATTTTTGTATCCGGAACCACCTGAGAAATTCTGTCTGCCGCCTCATCGCACCAGCTAGGGTCGGTGTAGCTTTGCGACGCCTCGCCTGAAATTTGTTGATTTGGGCATTCTGAAAATAGTCCACGATACCAATCGATTCCACGATCCCAATTTATGGAGAAGAAGTGGGGTTCTTTGAGTCGACAAAAACAACAACCTGAATGTCCAGATAACCACTTGTACAATGAAGTGGTGCCGGACTTCATGGCCCCAACTACGATGAAACTTGGAGGTGTTTCTACCATCATTTCTACTCCAATTGAAGGGTCATAGGGCGCGGTCAGCCCATTGAAAGCTCTTCAGATCTCGACACATGCCGTATCGTGTCAAGAAAAATGGAATCACATTCGTCAGAAATACGTCGTTCGGTGTCCCGCACCTCAGTGATGAACAGGTCGCTCTGGTCTCGCAGAGTTGCCAAAGCGCTTCACATGGAGAGCCGATTGTTTGGTTGAGCCAATCCAGGCCTTGACGGCATGGCCATAGGACTAAAACCAGGGCTTCGAACCCGGCGGCATTGGGGACTTTCACTTCAACCACTCACTGATGTCTGTATCTTGATTTCGAGTGGATGAACTGGCTTAAAACTGTCGCGACTCTTTTCCACACCTCTGGGAAGACCTGCGTCGACAGGAAAAACCAGACAACCGCACCCACCGCCGTAAACCCCAACATCGGCCACATCTGGTCCAGAGGCAGGTTTCCCGAGAATTTTAGAAGGAGCATGGGTGCGGCGATCACAGTCAAGATGGCGGTTCCCCGCAGGAGAGGGGAAACCAATTTTGCCAAGGGAACACCGGAGAGCCGCGATAGGATCAGAGAGTGAATCGGCACGCTCAGTAGCATTGCTATCAGGACGCCGATCGCCACCCCCACGACGCCGTTTTTTAGTCCGAACCAGACGCCAGCAAGCACCAGAATGAACTCAACAGCATGCTGAAAGACGATCCCTCGGGGCTTTCCCAGAGCCTTCAGGAGTTGGTGATTCACCACACGCGTAACCTGAACCGGAGCCGCCATCGCCAGGATCATGAACACCGGCACACCTGGAATCCACTTTTCACCAAAAACCGGCGGCACAAGGCTTGGGGCGAGCAACGCCACCAAGCCACAGACAGGCCATGCGAACACAATTACGGCACCCACAGAAGTCAAGTAGGCGTTTATGAGTCGCTCACTGTCGTCTCGCATCTTGATGAGAGCTGGAAAAAGCACATTGGCTAAAGGTCGGGTCAGATACTGCAGGGGAAGCGTCACCCCCTGATAACCGAATGAGTAAAACCCGAGCGACGTTGCGCCAAGGAACCTGCCAACCAACAGGTTGTCAATATTCCTGATGCCATAGTTCAATAAATTCGACACTGTCATGTGACGGCCAAATGACCACAGGCGTCGCAGCGAATCTCGGTCAAAGACAGCTCTTGGCAGCCACCCAGCCGCCAAGACGAGGAGTATGGACGAGGTTGCAGCCCTGGAAAGCGACTCGACAACCAATGCCCAGACACCCCCACCTGCCACCGCTACCAGAACCCCCACACAGCCACTCAGTACAGCGGCCAGGATCCTCGTCGACCCCAAGGTACGAAACTCCATATCTCGCTGAAGCAGCGAGGCCATCGTCATCTGAGGGATTGACAGCACGACACCTATGGAAAGAACCCTCAATACCGGCGTAACCTCCGGGTTTCGAAAGAAAACGCCAGCCAACGGGGCTGAAAGAAACAACAAAACAAAGGTCGTCAAGCCCAGAATGCAATTAAACCAAAAGGCTGTCGACCGGCTGGTGGAATCAACTTCAGGATCCCAAACCAATGCCGAACCTACACCCAGGTCCACGAAGAGACGGGTGAAGGAAACAAATACAAGTGCACCGGCGACCGTCCCAAAATCCGCGGGAAGCAGCAGTCGCGCGAGGATCACCCTTATCCCCAGGTGTATGAGCTGTGATACGACCCGGCTTCCGCCCAACCACGCAAACCCAACTGCACTCTTCGCCCCGATTGACTCAGGGCGACTTTGAGATGGAATCAACCGAACTCCAGGTTCACCGTGTTCATTTTGTGATCATCTTTTGAGCTGCCTTTCTTGATCTGTCGTTGCTCGGCACCATCAGACAACCACAAGAACGTCGACTTGATGCAAATATCAATTGATAGGATCTTTAAATGTCTCACCGCGGATGTTCCAGCGAGATTCAAGCTGTCAATCCCGACCGCCGTCGGAAAACAGCCCTGTCAGATCCCGCTGAGGAGGCCGTGTTCATCTCGGCAAGACGACCACACGCCACATCGTTAGGCCCGCGTGAATTTTCGACGATTCAGCTCGCTTTCGCCTTGCTCTTCCTCTTTCCGGAGCTCTTGGACGGTTCTTCACCGTAGTGATAGTAGGAGTAATAGCCCGAGTAGTAGTAGTGGTCCTTGTCCATGTCCACCTGGTTGAGGACTGCGCCGGAGATCCGAACGCCGGTTCGTGACAACAACCGGACGGCTTCTCGTGCGAGTTCGCGGCGGGCGCCGCCGTACTGCACCACCAGCAGCAGCATGTCCACGGTTCGCGACGCCATCACCGGATCCGTGACCGAGGTGACCGGAGGAGTATCCAAGATGACCCAATCGTAGTTCTCGCGGGCCCCGGCCAGCATCCTGAGGAAGGTCCCCTTTCCGAAGAGCTCCGGCGGGTTGGGCGGCAGCGGACCCGAGGTGACGATGTGCAGGTTGGGGATATCGGGCAGCTGGTGGATCACCTCGTCAAGGCCTCGTTCACCAAGCACAACCGAGGTCAGGCCGCGGACGTTCTTGGCGTTGATCAGGCGGTGGATCCTGGGCTTTCTGAGGTCCGCGTCGATCAACAGCACCTTGGCCCCACCTGTAGCCAGCACCTTGGAGAGATTCCAGGCCACGGTGGTCTTGCCCTCGGACGGCACCGCCGAGGTCACCTGCATGACATGGCTGCCGGTTCCGCGCGCCGACAGGATCACGGCCGTGCGCAGCGACTGGAAGGCCTCGCGCATGGCCCGAGTTGCATCCTCGGTGAACTTGGGCAGCACGGTGAGGGTTTCCAAACCCAGGTAACGCTCGACCTGCTCGGGGGTGCGCACGGTGTGATCGAGGAAATCGAGCATGAGCACCAGACCCACCCCGAGCAGCAGGCCAAGGACTGTGGACAACGTTGCCGCTTGCTTGACGTTGGGTTTGAACGGTCCGCCGGGCGGTCGCGCCGGCTCGATCACGTTGATGTTGTTGACCGCGGTCGTCCCGGAGATGTCGGCCTCTTTGGACCGGGCCAACATGTCTTCCAGAAAGGCCTTGTTCTGCCGGTACTCCTCTTCGAGTCCGCGGTACTCGAGCGTCTGCTTGGACAGACCGATGGACTCCCCCTTGAGCTGCTGGATATTCGAGTAGAGGGATCCTTCCCGCCGCCGCACCATGTCGTACTCGGTCCTGAGCGAGGTCTTGATGGTCTGGATCTGCTCGTAGATGCGTCCGTTGACCGCGGCGATGGACGACCGCAGCTGCTGCACCTGCGGGTGGCCCTCCTTCATGGACCGGAGCTTCTCGGTGAGCTCCACCTCGAGGGCGGCCTTCTGCTGCAACAGACCCTGGATGGTGACGTCGGTCAGCACCGCCGGGAAGCTGGTTTCGGCCAGATTCGTCGCCGACAGAGCATCCACCGCGTTGAGCCGCGTCTCGAGCCGGATCCGCTCGGCCTTGGCCGAAGCGTACTCCGTGGTCAGGGTTTCGATCTGCTCCGAGATGACGTTCTTGTCCTCGTCGGCGAAGAGCATTTCGGTGTCGCGCTCACGAAACGCCATGAGGTCTTCCTCGGACTGTTTGACCCTCTTGCGGAGAGGCGCAAGCCGGTCCTGGATGACGCTGTAGATCTCCTGGGTCCGTCCGATGCTCGACTCGATGTTGGCCGAGATGTACTCGTCCACATAGAGGTTGAGCCATTCGGCCGTGGTCTCGGGTTCGTAGCCCACCATCGACACCTGAACCACAAAGGAGTCTCGAACGGGTTCGACCGAGATGCGGCTCAGGAGTGCTCCGACGGCATCGCCGCCGGCGAACTCCGGGTGCTGATTCAGACCCACCCTCTCCACCACCCGCTCGGCCATTTTCCGAGTCTGCAGGATCTCCATCTGATCGGAGATGAACCGGTCCATCTGCCACCAGCTCATGGCCATGTCGAGCTGATTCTGGGTGAGCTGAGGCGCCGGATAGATGGTGATCTTGGTCTCGGCACGGTACATCTTCTTCTGAGTCAGCGCCCAGGCCGTACCCAGCAACACGACCACGACCGCCACCCCGAGCACGATCCACTTCCGCGACCAGATGAGGCGGACGTAGTCCATGACGTTGATTTCGGATTCCGCCTCCTCCGCCCACGCCATGGGCGGCTGCGGCCACGGCGGCACCGGGCCCGGGCTCTGTGGCGGGTATGGGTTGGGATAGGGTCCTTGGTAGTTTTCGGTCATAGCGGGGTCTCCACATTGATTGCCGGATCGTTATTGGTCACTTCAGGTCCATTTCTCTCGACGAATAATTGATCTGCGTGCTCATCGTCGATTGCAGATTACAGATTGCAAATTGCAGATTGGGTTCGAGGTTTTTCCGCGTCTGTCAACTTCGTTCAAGTTCTCTTGAGGATAGACCGTAGTTTTCGTCGCAGTAGGGGAGATTTTCGCGAATCTTGAACTTCGTTTCAGCGTGTTTGAGATATCCAGCAAATCCACTGATTTGCCGACTCAGATTTAACGCCTGCCGTGCCAATTCCTCAAAAGGACCTCGATCGACATATCCTCTGTCGAGAGCTACGTAGAGCTGCGATCTTACCTCACCAGCTGACCCTTTCGCTCGACCCAGGTAGTTCATAAACAGTTTGGTTGTGTGACTTTCAAACCCTTCCGCAATATTCGACATGACCGACACGGAAGCCCTGCGAATCTGGTCGCGAAGTCCGAAATCTCGAGCGAACTGCCCTTCATCAGAAACGTCATAGATCATGTTCGTCAGCTTTCGGGCCGCTTGCCAAACTTCAAGATCTTCAAACCTCTTGATCTCAACCATGATATTCAGATGTACCAATCGTCCCAAACAAACCAATCATGTCAATCTGCAATCTGCAATCTGCAATCTGCAATTCGAAATTCGAAATCACAGTCACGCCTTCACGACGTTTGGTCGTGGCGCGCGATAGATGCCGCGGGTATCGACGATGAGATCGAGCTCGTCGGCGAGGGCGTCGTAGTCCACGTCGGAGTGGTCGGTGACGAGCACCGCGGCATCGAAACGCCCGAGGTCGGTGTCCAGATCGATCGAGTGCATGGGGGGAAGGTCCGGCCAGCTCCTCATACTGGGCGCGGTTGGAATCAACGGGTCGTGGTAGCTGACGTCGGCGCCGAGCTGGAGCAGGGCCTCGATGATCTCGAAGGACGGACTCTCCCGCGGATCGTCGATGTCTTTCTTGTAGGCAAGACCAAGCACGAGGATCTTGGAATCCCTGACCGGTTTGCGTCGGTCGTTCAGCGCATGGACCAACTTCTCGATGACGTACTCCGGGGTCTGGATGTTCACTTCACCGGCGACCTCGATGAACTTTGTTGTCACGCCGTGTTCACGAGCCTTCCACGCCAGGTAGAACGGATCGATGGGAATGCAGTGTCCTCCGAGGCCGGGGCCGGGGTTGAACCTCATGAATCCGAAGGGCTTGGTCTCGGCGGCGTCGAGCACCTCCCAGACGTCGATGTCCATCCGGTCCCAGATCATCTTGAGCTCGTTGACCAGCGCGATGTTCACCGACCGGAAGATGTTCTCCATGAGTTTGGTGGCCTCGGCGGCGCGGGCCGAAGAGACGCGAACAGTACGGTCCATGATCTGGTCGTAAAGGGCCTGGGCGAGGTCACCCGACACTTCGTCCACTCCGCCGACGACCTTTGGAGTATTCGTGGTGCCGAAGGTCGCGTTGCCCGGATCTTCGCGCTCGGGGGAGAACGCCAGAAAGAAGTCTCGGCCAATTCTGAATTCTGAACCTTCAATTCTGACTTCGCCCTGAGTCCGATCCTCCCGGGATCCCTCGAGAATGGGAAGAATGAGTTCATCGGTCGTGCCCGGGTAGGTCGTGGACTCGAGAATGATGAGCTGACCCCTCCGCAGATACTCTCGGATCTGGTACGCCGCCCGGCGAACGTAGGTCATGTCGGGCTCGCGCTGAGGGGTCAACGGCGTTGGAACGCAGATCAGGATCGCATCAGGATCGCCGATTCGGGTGAAATCCGACGTCGCCCACAACCGGTCCGAATCAACGGCTTTCGCCACGCGATCGGGGTTGAGGTGCTTGATGTAGCTCTCGCCCCGCTTGAGCGCCTCCACTTTGGTGTCGTCGACATCGAACCCGAGGACTTTGAAGCCTTTTTCCGCAAAGGCCAGGGCAAGCGGCAAGCCCGACATAGCCCATTCCGATGATGCCGACCTCGGCGTCGTGGTTGTCTATGCGGTCGAGGAGATTTTGGGCAACTTCGTTCATTTGCGATTCCTTGGTTGAGTCGTCAGTGTTGCGGGTGGGGAGTTAATAGTTGAACGTTACACGTTAAACGTTGGAAATCGGTTGGTGCGTCTGAAGTGACCTGAGTGTGGTGTCCCGGCACTGGAATTCGCGTGGCTCAATTTCGGTGCTTAGTTCGATACTCTGAAGGGGTAGAGCTTCCTGTTCTTTTCGAGGTATTTCATGAGACCGCTGATACAGCGACTCGTGTTGGTCGCATCAATCGATAGCTCACCGAACTGCTCGTGCGAAATGTAACCGGCGTCGAGGGCCACGTAGAGCTGGGCTCGAACCTCACCAGCGGATCCCTTGGCGCGACCGAGGAACTCGATGAACATCGGCGTTGTCCGGCTCTCGAAGCCCTCGGCGATGTTTGACATAACCGAAACTGCAGCACGCCGGATCTGCTTTGCCAGACCATAATCCGCAGCGAGTCGCCCATTCTTCGAGACTCGATAGACTGCTCGACACAGTTGCCTCGCAGATATCCACGCGTCCAGATCTTCGAACCTCCGAACTGTAGACATGACCCCCGCCTCCTTCACCCGAAAGAAGGAGTCTGTCGTCACTCATATGGCAACTATTGGACATCATACCAATCTTCGATATTTAACTTAACCGTTGAAGAACCAACATTTAACGTTTAACGTTTAACCTGCAACTTCGTAATAATCGCGGTACCAATCAATGAACTTCCCGATGCCGACTTCAATCGAGGTATCTGGGTGGTAGCCCACGTCGTCCACGAGCGCCTTCACATCGGCGTAGGTATCCGGGACGTCCCCGGGTTGCAGTGGCAGTAGGTTTTTCTCGGCGGTCCGGCCGAGACGCTCCTCGATCACCTCGATGTACCGCATCAGTTCCACAGGCTTGTTGTTGCCGATGTTGTAGACCCGCCACGGCGCGGCGCTGGTGCCCGGATCCGGCTGCTCCGAGTCCCAATCGTCGTCCGGCTGAGGCACTCTGGCCATGACCCGCACAACGCCCTCGATGATGTCGTCGATGTAGGTGAAGTCGCGGCGGTGCTTGCCGTAGTTGAAGACGTCGATGGGCTCTCCCGCGAGGATGTTGCGGGTGAATTTGAACAGCGCCATGTCCGGCCTGCCCCAGGGACCGTAGACGGTGAAGAAGCGCAGACCCGTCGTCGGCAGACCGTAGAGGTGCGAGTAGGTGTGGGCCATGAGTTCGTTGGCCTTTTTGGACGCGGCGTACAACGACAGCGGGTGGTCCACGTTGTTGTGCACCGAAAACGGCATCGCGGTATTGGCGCCGTAGACCGAACTTGACGAGGCGTAGACGAGGTGCGGCACCCCGCGGTGGCGGCAGCCCTCGAGGATATTGGCGAATCCCACCACGTTCGAATCGATGTAAGCGAGAGGGTTCTCGATGGAGTAGCGAACCCCGGCCTGGGCGGCGAGGTTGACCACGCAGCTGAAGGAGTTCGCGTTGAACAGGCTTTCCATCCCGAGCCGATTCGACAGGTCCAGCTTGACGAACTCGAATCGGTCACGCTCGCGGAGCTGGGCGAGCCGGGCCTCCTTCAGAGTGACGTCATAGTAGTCGTTCATATTGTCGAGACCGATCACCGTGCGCCCCTCGTCGAGCAGGCGCTTCGACAGGTGGAAGCCGATAAAACCGGCCGCTCCGGTCACCAAAACAGGCAAGTGGTCATTTCCGGTCATTCAATGCCTCGGATTTCATGAAAAGTCGAACGCACGGTCGAACGATTGAATTCTCAATTTTGAATTTTGAATTTTGAATTCCCCCTCCCCCGCTGCGATCTCCGACTGTCCAACTCGGTACACCCCAGGCCAGAGGAGACGACGCGTGGCCGAAGGATTCCGGTGGCACCGTCGGGGCACATCGGATCGTCCAAGGAATGTTGGAGCTCATTCTCTACACCGTATCGGGCGGCGGCAATTCAAAATTAAGAACTCAAAAATCAGCATTATAAACATAGCTACCGCAGGTTGATTGCATGTGCAACCTATTGATCCTTAATGTTTTAAGCGCCAGGCGCCCTGAGGCGCTGCGCCCTAGCCCGCTCGCACGAGCGCGAGCGAGTTGTAATCCACTTCCACCTCGTGGCGACCCCGCAGCAACTCCAGCAAGACCGTCGCACGCTGGCCGCCGCGCAAAAATCCGGTGAAAACGCCCTCGATCCCCTCGAAAGGGCCGCTCATGAGACGAACGACGGCACCGTTTGGAATGCCCTCTTCCTGTTCTGACGGCAACGCGTAACCCCGGGATGCCTCGCGGGCCCTGAGTACGTCGATGAGACCCTGGTCAACAATCGCCACATCACCGCCAAAAGCCACCGGAGCCAGAACGCCCGGACAATATCGCACCGCGTTCAACTGTTCCGAGAGGTTGCACCGCACGAAAATATAGCTGGTAAAAAGCGGCACCGGTCCGCGCGGCGCTCGTGGGTGCCAGGGCGGTTGGAGAAACATCGGACAGTATGGGGTCACCTGGCGCTGGGCGAGGTGGTGTACCGCGGTCTTCTCCTGCCGCGGCTTGGTGCGCACCACAACCCATTTTTGAGACACCTCACCCATTGTCCACAATCTCCCCAACAAGATTATCTCTCAAGGATCGACATTATAGCGAAAATGCGACCTCTTTTGAACATTATACGCCAGATTGGCATAAAAAATGGCAGTTCAACGGTCCTCTCCGACGACGGCGTCTCAAGTTAAGGAGCACGCCGCAAGCTTCGTATTTCACTGATAAACCGCCGAAGGCACGAAGTTATGCCCGCAAAGCCATCACATCGTCTCGGACTTCGGTAGAATCCTCCGCGGCCCTCCCGCGTTATGGGCTGATGAAGGGAGCGATTCATGACAACAACGGCTTCTGATTTCAAGGTCAAGGACATCGGATTGGCGGACTGGGGACGTCGGGAGATCGACATCGCCGAGAAGGAAATGCCCGGTCTGATGGCGACCCGAGCGAAATACGGTCCGATGAAACCTCTGGCCGGTGCCCGAGTCGCCGGCTCGCTGCACATGACGATTCAGACCGCGGTGCTCATAGAGACACTCGTGGAGCTGGGCGCCGACGTCCGGTGGGCCTCCTGCAATATTTTTTCAACTCAGGATCACGCGGCGGCCGCCATCGCCGCGGCCGGCATTCCGGTCTTCGCCTGGAAGGGCGAATCACTCGAGGAGTACTGGTGGTGCACCAAACAGGCTCTCACCTGGCCCGACAGTCAAGGTCCGAACCTCATCGTGGATGACGGCGGTGACGCCACGTTGATGGTCCATCAAGGCATTTCGGGTGAACGGGATCCCTCGATCCTCACTGCACCCACCGACAACAAGGAGCTGGCGATCGTCAACCGAATCCTCCAGGAGACGCAGGGTGTCGCACCGGGTTTTTGGCGCGGGGTCGTCGAGGGCCTCAAGGGCGTCTCCGAAGAAACCACAACCGGAGTCCACCGCCTCTACCAGATGGCCGAAAAGGGCGAGTTGCTGATCCCCGCCATCAACGTCAACGACTCGGTGACCAAGTCCAAGTTCGACAATGTCTACGGCTGCCGTGAATCGCTGGTGGACGGGATCAAACGCGCCACCGACGTGATGGTCGCCGGAAAGGTCGCCTTGGTCTGCGGATTTGGCGACGTGGGCAAGGGTTCCGCCGAGGTGCTTCGGGCCCACCGCGCCCAAATCTGGGTCACCGAGATCGACCCGATCTGCGCCCTGCAGGCGTGCATGGCCGGCTATAGGGTGGTCACGGTGGAAGACGCCCTCCCCCACGCCGACATCTACGTCACCACCACCGGCAACCGCGACATCATCACCGCCGACCACATGAGCCGGATGAAAGACCAGGCCATCGTCTGCAACATCGGCCACTTCGACAACGAGATCCAGGTCGACGCCCTCGACGAGATGCCTGGCGTGACCAAGCTCAACATCAAGCCTCAGGTGGACAAGTACACCTTTCCGGACGACCACGCCATCTTCCTGCTCGCCGAGGGCCGGTTGGTGAATCTGGGCTGCGCCACCGGCCACCCCAGCTTCGTCATGTCCAACTCGTTCACCAACCAGGTGCTGGCCCAGATCGATCTGTGGCAGAACGAACACTCCATCGGAGTGACCACGCTGTCGAAGAAGCTCGACGAGGAAGTGGCGCGACTGCACCTCGACAAGCTCGGCGCGAAATTGACCACGCTGTCGCCGGAGCAGGCCGACTACATCGGAGTGCCGGTGGACGGGCCGTTCAAAGCGGAGTGGTATCGATACTAGCTCAAACTAAGCACAACGAGTTCCTTTTGTACGAGGAAAAGAATTGAACCTGGGAAGCCGAGCCGTTTGGGCCGTCAGTACCGTTCAGAGTCCAAAAAACCCCGAGACCGACATCCAAAAACGACCCATTTTGCAGGGCATGACGACACCCCTTGTCACTTGGTGTCGGCCGCAGACCAGAATTCGTATCCGAAATTCTCGATGTCCTCCGCGAACCACGTTGCCACGATTTGTCGAGTGGATTCATCGAAATACTCAGTGAAGGGTTTGTGCCTCGAAGCCTTGACGTGCGGAAGCTCTACCGTTCTCCCCAGCCTTTGGCATGCGTACTCAAAATCCCTACTTAGATTCTCAAAACGGCCAACGAAATTGACTGCAACTTGTCCAATCTCATCGACGACCCAGTTGGCCTGCGGCATGAACATGACGGGATTGTCATAGAACACAGGATCTTGTTCGCCGTAGGTTAATTGCACCCATTCCTTGAAACCGATTGGGTTTTCCCCTAGTTTCGTCTGGTTGGTTCGAACGCGATAGTGGTAGTGGGATACCACTTTGTCCCATGGATTTCGAACAAAGGCGAAGGTAAACCTGGAGTCCCATTCTTTACGTCCCAGTTCCTCTATTTTCTGGAGCGCCGTGCGATGTTCCAGAGGAAGGTTGAGAGCACGCTCTATACTGCTGCCGCCCGTCTTATTGATGTGAATGAAGACAAATCGGTCGAAGTAACGGCTACGAACAACACGCGTTCTCCGCTGCAGACCGAACACAATCCTCCGAACCAACTTGTTCAACCGACCTCCCCTACTCCAAATTAGCGCACCTCGAGCTGATAATTGCTATTGACACGTCTAATTTATTCGCGCCGTCTCGTTGATTGGCTCCAATCAAGACACACGGCCCCACGAAATCACCTCGTCCCTGAGTCGATTCCGGCGTGGTAGTTTGTAGAGATCAAAGATCCGAGGTCTACACGCCATAACCGGCGAAGGCGAATCCGATGTTGCCGAAGTCGTTGACGGCGACGCCGAGCCCGGTACGGGACCACCAATCGTCGTCGTCATTGTATCTATCGCGGCCATACCAGGCCCACAGCCTCATTTTGCGCCACGGGCACACACAGATCCGGATGCGGTCCGAATCGCACGCCAGTCGCCCGAGCCACTCGGGTCGATGGAACGTCCTTGGAGAACGTCCTCGAAGATCAGACGAGCATTGAGCGAACGACCTCAGGAATTGACGCCTTGAACGCTGACCTACTCGACATATCCGAGAGAACGCAACCGTTCAATTGTCGTTGCGTCCTCCACGTCGTCCTGTGGCTCAACCATAACCTCGTTGCGCCGCATGTGGATCGCTCTTGCCGCCTCTTCAAGATCCCTGTGGTTTCCCAGGAGATTTTTCATCTCGGCAGGATCCAACGAAAGATCATACGCTTCCTGCGTACCCTCTGTGGAGTGAATCCACTTCCAATCGCCTATCCGTACCGCAAATAACTCTCGTCGTAGCCTCTCATACGTTCTGAAATGCCAGAAATTCTCGGACAGCGCATGTCCACGCCCTGCCGCCCATACTGCCCCTTGCATTGCAGGCGGCACTTCGTAACCTAGACCAGCCATTATCGTGGGGAAAAAGTCAACGAATTGGAGGTGTGCCGTCGTTAACGGCGCAGGAGCTTCCCAACCGGTCTGCGGGAGCTTGATGAGAAGTGGCACTGAGATCTGCGGATCGTATAGCGTGCCGCTGTGGCCAAGGAACCCGTGCTCCATAAATGCCTCTCCGTGATCGCTCGTGACGATGATCAGGCTGTCGTCGTAATCTCCCGACTCTTTGAGCCGACGCAGCATCCGAGACAACTCGCGATCCACAAACACGAGTTCGGCGTCGTACTGGGCTTCCAGAAAATGGAGCTCGTCGCCGCCAAAGGTACCGGAACCGCGGAGCACGGACCGGTGAGCCTCGTATGGGAAACCCGTCCAAGCCAGCCCCTCGGGTCTTGAAGCGAACCTCTGATCCAGCTCTGGGATAGGCAAGTAGGGTTGGTGGGCGTCAAAATAGTTGAGAAAAAGAAAGAAAGGCCGGTTGTTACCGCCGGCCAGCCACTCCAATGCACGATCGTTGATCATATTTGCTCGCCGGTACGGGGGAATGGAGCTATTTAGAAAAACCGTCTTGCGAATGAGGACATCCGGAATGACGCGCCGCAGGGCTGTCGCGACCGTTAGTCCCCGCAAATTGAACCTCCAGACCCAAGGCAATCGTCGGGACAGGTGGGCAGCTCCCGATTCGGCGTCGAAGTGCTCAAAACCTCGCCCCAGCCCGTACGAGCTCAGAACTCCGTAGTTGCCCGAGATCCCGCCGGTGCGATACCCGGTTGCAGTGAGCCACTCGGCCAGCGTTGGCACGTCGCTTCGCATGAAGTACCCATAAGGAGGGGGGTCAGGGTCGTCCACGAAGGCCTTGTGGCCACCGTGCTTCGAGGAATACATGCCGGTAAACATCGACCCGTGTGACGGCAGAGAACCCGGCGCGGTCGCAGTGATTTCCGTGACGACGGCACAATCTCGCGCAAATTCTGCGAGCAGCGGCATGGTGTCACGCTGATACCCGAACAAACCGAGATGGTCCGATCGCACCGTATCGAGAACCACGATCACAATGTTCGGCGCCCCCTCTGCGGGTCGGACATCGGTTTGGAGCGGCTCCTCTCGCACTTTCCAATGTGGTGCCAGCTGGTTCAACCCGACTAAATGGATGGCGACAACCGCCACCAAAGTCGTCAGGAAAGGCCTGGCATACTCTCCGCCAACTGCTGTACTCTTGCGCCTGATCACCGTTCCGAGCAGCAGAGGGGCTATGGCCATCACGAGGAGACCCAGACCAAAGCTCTTGACCTTGTCATCTGCAACATTTCCGAATTCGTTTTGGAATAGCACCAACGCCGAAACCGAAAGAGTTAGCCCGCATAGGATGAGTAGCAATGCCACCCATCCGATGTCTCGTCTTCCTGCCACGAGCACAATCCAGCCAGCCGTGAGCCATACACCGAAAATCGCTGATACCGCCGGCCAGGCAATACCACCCTCAACCAATATTAGGCAACCAACGACTGCATAGGTCGCGGTGAGTCCAACCAGCGGTTGTCTCCAAAAAGACTGGCCGGTCCTAAATCCCATCTGAGACGAAATTAGGCGGGTTATCGTGACGACCACATCAACTCCAAGGCCCACCAGCACACCCACGAGGGTGTATGAAACTGTCAAAATTGCTACGCCGATCACCTTGAATTCGGCACCGTACCAAAGCAGAACAACAAGCTCAGCCAAGGCGTGGCAGGCACCCAAGAGGCCCCCGAGCCAGAGCCATTCGTTGTATGGCGCCTCTCGGTCCATTTTCGACATCAACAATCCCTCCTGCCTATAAATTCATGGTTTCAGTCATAACGCCAACAACCCACGTAAGGCCGAGGCCCTTCCCGTTTCGGGTGCATAGATTCAGCATCTCTCACTCGTGCGGGCCTTTATGGAATTTTATCTAATTGTACACAAATGGGTTGCAACCATGTCAAAGATCTAGACAATTGGCACCCATGGTCAACCCGTTTTGCGTTCTTGCCAGGAGCCCCGAACCGCCTCGAAAGGTATCTCCTGCGCTCCGAAATGTACGATGTCTCTTCATTTGTTGCGGATTGACACTAACTTCGAGTGAACCGAAGTGATCGAGCTGCCTCAAAATCGAACTGTGATC
>CAWCOD010000004.1:0-292289 GCA_963797055.1 uncultured Holophagae bacterium | reverse complement strand
CCGCTCGACGGCGCCAAGACCTACAGGTTGCACCTGCCGCCCAACGTGCCGGTCAAGGACAACTGGTCGGTGACCATATACGACACCCAGACCCGCTCCATGATGCAAACCGATCAGAAGTTTGCCGGCGTGAACAGTCTCAGCGGGGACGTGGAGCAGAACACCGACGGCTCCTACGACATCTGGTTCGCTCCGAAAGCGCCCAAGGGTCAAGAGAGCAACTGGATCCAGACCATTCCGGGTAAGAGCTGGTTCATCATCCTGCGGGCCTACGGACCGCTCGAACCCTGGATCGACAAGAGCTGGCGGCCGAGCGAGCTCGAGCTGGTGGAGTAGTCGAATCGAAATATGACGGAGGGGCGGTTCGAGGCACGAACCGCCCCTCACTGATTCCGACACAACCATGTTGAACCGGTCAGAGTCGAGAACGGCACCGCGGACCGGCGCGCATCGAGAGAAGGTGGACACGATGATCAAAGGACTTCTGAAAGCCGTGATTCTACCGACCCTGATAACGATCGCGATGACGACCGTAGGGGTGCCGAACGCTTCGGCACAGGACGGTTGGGAATTCGACCTCGCCATCTACGGCTGGCTGCCGACCATCGAGGGCAAGCTCACCTACGAGATCCCCGAAATCGGCGACTCGATCGAGGTCGATCCCGGGACATTGCTCGACAACCTGCAATTCACCGCCATGGCCGCATTCGCCGCCAACCACGGCAAGTGGTCGATCCTGGCCGACGTCATCTACCTCAAGGAGGCGGCGAGCGAGGAGGCCGTGCTCGACAGCGAATCCGGACTCACCCTCCAAGCCGAGCTTGACCTCAAAGCGTGGATCATGAACTTCGGCGGTGCCTACGAGGTGACGCGGAGCCGGCGTTCGACGCTCGGGATCCTGGTGGGTGCTCGGTATTTCTCCGCCGACTCGACCCTGGCATTGAGGGCCTCGGGCCCAATCGACGCCGACGGGTCGCTGTCCTCGTCGGCGCGGGTGTGGAACGGGATCGTCGGCGTCCGGGGCCATCTCGGGCTGTCGGACCACTGGTTCGTGCCCTATCACCTGGACGTCGGCGCCGGCGATTCCGACTTCACCTGGCAGGGCATGGCCGGCATCGGCTACGACTTCAAGTGGGGCAGCCTCTTCCTAGACTATCGCTATCTCGATTTCGACCAGGGGAGCGGCAGCGAGGTGAGCAGCTTGACCATGGCCGGAGCCGAGCTCGGCGTCGCCTTCCGGTTCTGACTGGCACGAGCAGGATCAGCACCATGAGAGACGCCTGCTCCGACCGTGGCGATGATCCTGATCACTGGCGGGGCCGGCGGATGAGTTCCGCGCCACTCATCAGCACGCGAGATAGCTGATCTGCTCGGCCGAGGCGGGAGTTTGCTGGAGCAGAGCCCGCAACGCCGCCCGGTGGGCGTCAGGCTGAGCGGCCTCCTCGATGTACAGACGGGCCACCAGGTCGCGCCAGCGGAGCAGCTCGCGCCGCACCGGCCGCCGTTCGGCCACTGCAATCGTGAGATCCACCAGGCGCAGGACCCGCTCATACGCAAGCCGGCGACCAACGGCGTCGCCGTATCCCATCAGACGGCTGGCACGGTTCATCTCGTTGGCGATCATCAGGACTCGCTGAGGGTGCGTGAACCGCTCCCACCGTTCGGTGGTCAGACCCGCGTGCTGTGTCATGGGAGCGGCTCCCCACCCCCGATCAGCTGATACGTCAGGCTGCGGACGTGATTGCGGACATCGTCGTCCTCGATCTCCATGCTCGGGTTCCCCTGCGCCGGCCGGATGTTGATGAGTGACGTGAACTCTATACAGTCATCAGGGTCGCGGTCCGGATAGTAGTTGGCCCCCCAGAGATCCTCCTGCCGGCTCCCGGCCTCCAGGAGCAGTTGCTCCGCGTCGGCATGTAGCTCTCCTCCCACCGCCGCGATCCCCCGCTCCACGTCGACCACGTACTTGACCATGTCGGTGAAGAACCTGTCGACGAGTTCGGCCAGTTGGTTCGAAGCGATCCTGTCGGAGATCAGCACGATATCTGGCACCGATTTCGTCATCTCGTGCGATCTTAGCAGCCCCCCTATGTGGGTCTGTCCCCATCCCCAATGGGAATCATTTACAGTAGGCTCATGGTAGGTCCCGACACCAGCCACGCAGGAACGTAGTTTGGCTCCTCAACCCGAATCCGTACCGCTGATCCGCACCAAGCTGCACCGACCGTCGGTGCCGTTCGATGTGGTGGGCCGGGATCGGCTTTTGCGGTTAATGAACCGGGCCTTCGAGGTGCCCTTGACCCTGGTTTCGGCACCCGCCGGCTACGGCAAGAGCGTGCTCGTCGCCCAGTGGGCCGACCGTTGTGTACACCCGGTGGTGTGGCTCTCTCTCGACAGTGACGAGAGCGACCTCAGGCTCTTTCTTCAGTATCTGGTGGCGGCCATCCACACCGTCGTCCCCGGCGCCTGCCGGACCACCGAAGATCTTCTGAGTGCGCCGGAGCTGCCTCCTCCGTTGGTGCTCGCGGGAAACCTGCTCAACGACCTCGAGGCCATGGACGGGCCGCTGGTGATCGTGCTCGACGACTACCACCGGATCAACATGACATCGTCGGTGCACGATCTCATGGGCCGACTGCTCGAGCACCCGTCGAAAACGGCCCGCCTCGTGCTGGTCACGCGTCGCGACCCGCCGTTGTCGCTGGCGAGCCTGCTGGCCGCCAATCTGGTCGCCGAGGTTCGTCTCGAGGATCTCCGGTTCACCGGGTGGGAGACCGTTGAGTTCCTGTCCACCTCGACGGTGGGTTCGGTGAGTGACCGGTCGCTGGCCAACCTGCAGGAACAGGTGGAGGGGTGGGCGGCGGGTCTGCGTCTGGTCACCCTGGCCCTGGGCAGGGCCTTGGATCCGGAAACCCTTTTGGGAGGCCTCCGCGGAGGCCTCCCACATGCTCGGGAGTACCTCGTGCGGGAAGCGCTGTCCGGGCTGTCACCAGAGGTCCGGGACTTTTTGCTGAAATCCTCCATCCTCAACCGGTTTTGCCTGTCGCTGCTCGATGCGGTGTGTTTCTCAGATCCGGCATCGGTATCTCGGAACTTTACAGCCAGGGAGTTCCTCGACCTGATCCAGCGCAACAACCTCTTCGCCATCGCCCTCGACGACACCGGCGAGTGGTTCCGGTATCACCACCTCTTCCAGGAGCTGCTGCAGCGGGAGTTGCACGAGGGGTTTTCCGAAGAGCAGATCAAGGCACTGCACCTGGGGGCCGTGACGTGGTTCGAGACCGGGGGCCTGATCGACGAGGCGGTCAAGCACGCGCTGGCGGCCGAGGACCCGGAGCGGGCGGCGTACCTCGTCGAGCGGCATCGGCGCGCCGAGCTCGACACCGACAGGTGGTATGTCATCGAGCGGTGGGTCGACCTGCTCCCGGAAGACCTCGTCCAGCAGCGGCCGGGGCTCCTACTCGCCCGTGCCTGGGTCGCCCTCCACCGGTTTCAACTGGTCGAGCTTCCGCCTCTCCTGGAAAAAACCTCCCCGCTCCTCGCAAACGAGGAGAGCTTGTTGGGAGAGTTGCAGACCCTCTCGGGATCCCTTCATTTTTTCCTCGGCGACGGAGAGAGGAGCGTGCAGCTCTGCGAAGAGGCTTCCAGGCATCTGGCCGGAGAGCGTCGGCTGATCCGAGGGCACCTCGAAATGTTTCTCAATCTGGCACGAAGCATGCTCGGTGAGCATGACCTGGCGCTTCGCGCGCTCGAGGACCGAATTCGGGAAGCCGGATCGTCCGAGAGCATCTACGTTTCGCGCCTGATCGCGGGGATTGCCTTCATCTCCCAGACTGCGGGCGATCTCGATCGCGTGAAGATCGAGGCCCGGCGTCTTAGATCAGTCGCAGGAACGAGCGGTATTGCTTACACCGAAGCCATAGGCACGTACATCGAAGCGTGGGCTGACCTGCAGGTTTTCGACCTGGAGCAGGCGTCCCGGAACTTCGCTGACGCAGCCCGGCAACGTTATATCCTGCACAGGAGGAGCGCGATTGATGCACTCGCCGGCCAGGCCCTCACCCAGCAACTCATGGAACGGCCCGATGAATCCGAAGAGGCTCTGGAGCGTCTGCAGGACTTCGCCCTCGACCTTCGAGACCCGGTTCTTCTACCTGTGGCCAGCTCCTGCCGGGCGCGACTCGCCCTGTTGCGGGGAGATGAGACGTCGGCGGTCACGTGGGCGCGGTCTGCCCACGAGGCACCGGCACCGATGGAGCTGTATATCTGGTTGGAGGTGCCGGCAATCACCCGGGCAAGGGTTCTGATTGCAGCCGGCACCAGAACGAGCCTGAACCAAGCGATCGACCTGCTTCGCGCCGTCCGGCAGATAGCCGAGCCCCGCCATTTCACGAATCAGACAATCGAGACGGCTGTCTTGTTGTCGCTGGCTTTCGAGAAACAGGGACACAATGACAAGGGTCTCCAGGCCCTTCGAGAGTCGATAAAGCTGGCAGCGCCGCACGGCTGGGCTCGACCGTTTGTCGAGGCCGGACCAACGATGGCCGAAATGCTTGATCGCCAACCCCAGCTGGGCGAAGAAGCCGACTTCATCCGGCGGGTGCTTGCCGCATTTCAAAGCCGCCCCGTGACCGCCCCGGCAACCGCCCCGCTTGCCCAGCAGGGCGCGTTGTCGGTCGGAAGCAGCTCAGCCACACCCGACCAACTGACGAATCGCGAGCTCGACGTCCTCGAGTTGCTGGCGGAACGGCTCCAGAACAAGGAGATCGCGAGCCGACTCTGCGTCTCGACACACACCGTGAGCTACCACCTCAAGAGCATCTACGGCAAGCTCGGCGCCGGCAACCGCCGCCAGGCCGTGGCCGCAGCGATCCAGAACGGACTCTTGAAACGCCGTTGACACATGAATGCAGGGAAGGTGACTTCGCCGCAACGCGGCCCGTGACCCGGATTCGCAAGCAAGCCTGCAGACCTGTCAAAACGGCGATTCGGTTACACTCTGTTGAGGAATACTGATGGATTACGAGCGAACACATGAGGTGCTGGCGGCTTTTGAGCGTGAGGGCGTCCGGTACGTTATCTTCGGCGCCGTCGCGATGAATCTCCAGGGATTAGCGAGAGCCACGCTCGATCTTGATGTCTTCGTCGCCCCAGAAAGGGAGAACATCAATCGGCTCAAGACGGCTCTGAAGATGGTGTTCGATGACCCCCACCTCGAGGAAATCACCGCCGACGATCTGCTCGGAGATTACCCTGCTGTTCAGTACGTTCCACCTGACGGCACATTTCACATCGACATCCTCACGCGCCTCGGTGAGGCCTACGGGTTCGAGGATCTGGAGTCCGAGCGAGTTGACTTTGACGGGCTCGAGGTGTCCGTCGTAACGCCGGAAACCCTGTACCGTATGAAAAAGTCGACAGTGCGCCCGCAGGATTGGGGAGACGCAGAGCGCCTGCGCGCGCGCTTCGGATTCGAGGACGAATGATGCCGGTCAAAAAATATCGAGACATTAGCGAGATGGAAGGCAATACCTGGCACGATCCTGGCGATCCGAGATTATTTGACGCCATCAGGGCAGTCTGGAAGCTGGCGGCCCGTACGACAAGACCGAGCTTCCCGCCCGGAGTGCACAAGCACCAATCCATCGAGCTCGCCAATAGGCTCCAGCAAGCATGGGATCAGGCCAACTTCGAGGCGTTTCACGCGCGACGACGAGAGCGGGCACCGGCCGGTTGATTTGTTCGTTTTGAACCCTCTCGGGTAACGCGGGACAATTGCTGTAATCAACACGCCCGAGCAGACTGCCGATTTCGAGCGGAGGATTACCGCTCAAATCGAAGGCGCCGATTTTCCGGCGATCGTATCCGTCCACCTATTCGGCAGAAACTGAAGGCGGGCCAAGACCCACCCTCATCGGACCCGGATTTGCCTGGGCTCGTAGGGTGGGCTTCAGCCCACCTCCATGGTCCATCTCGCTGCGTTGGCGCGTCGGTGAGCAATGTCATTGGAAGAGCCCCGACCCGTCTGGCAGTGGTATTGCTTGTCAACCCCCTCATTTCCCCCTTGTTTCTAGCTCGATTCGAGGGATTCCAGCACCAGGTGAAGACCCCATACTTCAGACATGGCAAAGGCTCGTTCTCGATTGAGAACGAATATGACGAACGCGGATATGGCTCACGGTGTTGGGACTTGCCCGCCGTCTGGCGCTGGTTGGAACTATCACGGCGCAGGAAGACGACTCGCCAGAATGAATCAGAGGTGGCCAGCGATGACGAAGAACGACAACATCAACGACATAGACTTCGGCGCACCGGCCACCTACCGGATCGTTCTCAAGGGGGAGCTCAGCCAGGACTGGAGCCCCCGCCTCGCGGGCATGACGATCACCGTCACCACCAGCCCGAGTGGATCCTCGCACACTGAGTTGGTGGGGCTGCTCCGCGACCAGGCCCAACTCAACGGAATCCTGGAGACACTGTACGAACTGCACCTGCCGATCCTCCGGATCGAGGAGGGCGCCGGCTCTGACCAAACTGCAAACCCCAATGGAATATCCGTGAAAATGTGGAGGACAACAATGAGAGACCGAAGCAACCTGTTGATTATCGGGCTGGTCGTTTTGCTGGCAGGCGGAAGTCTTGCCTGCAACCAGGGACCGACCGAGACCGCCACACCGGCCGCGAAGGCCGACCGCGCGGCCCCGCCCACGATGAAGATGACCACCGACATCCCGGCGTCGTTCACAGCCGCCGACTCGGTGGAGACCTCCATCGGCACTCTCAAGTACTTTGATGGTGTGCCCACGGACAAAACCGTGGAGACCGTCTACGACTATCTCGATCAATCGCGGGCCGTGAATGTCTATATAAACTCTATTCCAGCCCTGTCCGTCAATGCCCTTCGCGAAGGGCAAGCGGCGGTCGGCGCAGACACCTCCAATAAAATCTGCATCTGGGACAGCCTGATGGATTCCACGACGGTTCTGCTGACCGGCAACACCTCCACCATGTATGCTGTCGGCTTTCTGGACCTATTCAAGGACGGTCCGACCGTTATCGACCTACCACCCGGAATGCTCGGCATTCTGGATGACATGGCCTTTCAGTACATGACCGATCTCGGTGTTGCCGGACCGGATAAAGGCAAAGGCGGCAAGTTTCTGGTACTGCCTCCTGGCTACAAAGGCAAGGTACCGACCGGTTATTATGTCGTGCCTTCCAAGACCAGTGGTGTATGGGTCTTCATGCGCGGCTATCTCGACAAGAGCATGCCGATAGCAGAAGCCGTTCCAGCCGCTTCCAAGAATATCCGGAATACCCTGAAGGTCTATCCCCTGTCCACAAAAGCCAATCCTCCGGCCATGGAATTTATCAATGTGTCTGGCAAGAAAATGCATATGATTCTGCCGAATGATTACACGGCATTTGAAAAACTGCATGCCCTGATTCAGGGAGAACCTGACGATTATCTCGGACCGGAAGCCAAAGGCATGATGGCCGCTATCGGTATTGAAAAAGGAAAGCCTTTTAATCCAGATGCACGGATGAAGGAGATTTTGACCGATGCCGCTGCCATTGCCAATGGTGCTGCCCGCGCGATCAGCTATTTCCCGCGTGACCCCGGCAATCTGACCTACAAGGACAGCAAAGCCTGGGTCACCGCCTACGCTGACAAGGATACGACCTTTACTCGCAACGGCGCCTATCGCCTGGATCCGCGAGCGCTCTTCCACTTCGGCTACATTTGTGTTTCCCCTGCCATGGCGATGACCGTTGCTGGAAAAGGCTCCGATTACTCCATGGGAGTGCTCGATTCAAATGGCGACATATTTGACGGTTCCAAGACCTATAAACTCCACGTACCGCCGAATCCGCCAGCCAAGGATTTCTGGGCCATCACCATGTATGACACCCAGACCCGTTCCCAACTGCAGACCGATCAGCAGTTCCCAACCCTTGGAAGTCAGGATGAAGGCATCAAAACCAATCCCGACGGTTCGATGGATATTTACTTTTCTCCAAAAGCCCCGGAAGGCATGGAAGGTAACTGGCTGCAGACCATTCCCGGAAAAAGCTGGTTCATTGCCCTGCGTATCTATGGACCCGAACAGCCCTGGATCGACCAGACCTGGCGGCCGGGTGAGATCGAACTCGTGGAATAACCGGATCGCAACATTTGAAAAGGAGAACGGATCATGAAAACGAAATCCCTGACATTCATCCTTGTCGCGCTTGTGGCGTTCGGTCTGGCCACCACGGCCGGGGCCCAGGGGGCCGCGATGAAGTACAGCACTGAAATCCCGGCCAACGTCATCACACCTGACCGCTCCGAGACCCGCCTTGGCACCCTCGAGTTCACCGACGGCTTCCCCACCGCGGAGACTTCGGAAAAGATCTGGGACTTCATGGACTTCTCGCGCGCCGTCGAGGTCATGATCATGACCACCCCTGCGGCCTCTCTGCAGGGATTCCGCAAGGGCATTCAGAAGTGGGGACCGGACAACGAGACCATGATCTACTGGGACGGTCGGCTGGACTCCAAGGGCCTGCTCCTGACCGGGAACACCACGGTGGTCTACACCTTCATGTGGATCGACCTGAAGGACGGTCCAATGGTCATGGAGACGCCACCCAACGTGCTGGGAATCATCGACGACGCTTGGTTCCACTATGTCTGCGATTTCGGCAACGCGGGCGATGACAAGGGCAAGGGCGGCAAGTACCTGCTCGTGCCGCCGGACTATGAAGGTTCGATCCCCGACGGCTACATCGTCAAAGAGTCTAGGACCTACGGCCATTGGCTGGCCATGCGCGGTTTCATGACGGACTTCGATCCCGATCCAGTGGTCAAGAACATGAAGGAACACTTTCGCCTCTACCCCCTGGGCAGCGCGCCCAAGGAGGTCAAGTGGGTCAATACGGCGATGCAGGATTTCAACACGCTGCACGCCCAGGACGCCACCTTCTACGAAGAGGTCAACATCACCGTTCAGGAAGAGCCCAATTCGGCTGAGGACCCGGAGATTCTCGGGCTGCTGGCCTCGATCGGCATCAAGAAGGGCACGCCCTTTGAGCCCGACGCCCGCATGCAGAAGATCCTGGCCGAGGCGGCCGCGGTGGGCACCGCGGCCCAGCGCACAATCCTCTTTCGCAACCGCGACGAGAACGTCGTCATCTGGCCCGGCAGCAAGAGCTGGGAGATAGGTTTTGCCGGCGGCAGCTACGAGTTCAACAACGACGGCGTCAGCCTGATCAACTCGAGGGTTCGCTTCCACTTCTACGCCACCGGGATCACCCCGGCGATGGTTAAACCACCGGTCGGCGCGGGATCACAGTACGTGATTGGCATGCGCGACTCCGAGGGCAAGGCGCTGGATGGCAGCAAGACGTATAAGATCCACATCCCGCCCAATGTTCCTGCCAAGCGGTTCTGGGACATCACCGTCTACGATAACCAGACCCGCTCCTTGCTGCAGACCGACAACCCCTACCCGGGAGTTACCAGCAGCGATCCGGCTGTAGTGAAGAACGCCGATGGTTCCTACGACGTTTTCATAGGCCCGAAGAAGCCGGACGGAAACGTGAACTGGATCCAGACCGACTCCAGCAAGGGCTGGAACATGTTGTGGCGGATCTACGGTCCGACGCAGGTCTGGTATGACCGCAGTTGGCGGCCGAGCGAGATCGAGTTGGTTGAGTAGGCGGCCGATCGCAGATACAGGATGCAGGATCCGTTTTCCCGCCCGGTTCGCCGCCACGGCAAGGCCGGAAGCGGGAGGCCTGCGCCCTGTGATCTGGACGCGGTCACTCAGACCATCGACAGGAAAGGAAGACACACCATGAAGTTAAAAATGCTCACGATGATCGCGCTCGCGGTCGTGCTGGTCGCAGGCCAGACACCGGTTGACGCGCAGACAGGAGAGGATCGAAACCTCTTCAAGACAGCCGGCGAGAAACAGACCAACACGGACTTCGAGCCGGCGCCGGACAAGATCCGCACCGACTTCGGCACCCTGAGGTTCGAGGGCGGGGCATTCCCGACCGAGGAGTCAGTGCAGCTCATCTACGACGAGATGGATCTGCAGCGCGCCACCCAGGCCTACATGGATTTCTACTCTGCGCTTTCGATCTACGGCATCCTCAAGGCGCAGATCCGGGACTTCGGTTTCGGGACCCCTTCGGACATCGGCGTGATGGCCGATTTCATGCACCCCAGCGAGAACTACCTGACCGGCAACGACGTCACTGTCTACGCCGTTGCCACGATCGACCTCAAGGTCGACGGCCCCACGGTGGTCGAGATCCCACCCGGAATGTTCGGCAACGCCAACGACGCCAACTTCAAGTACCTCACGGATTTCGGTCCGACCGGGCCTGATCAGGGCAAGGGTGGAAAGTACCTCTTCCTTCCGCCCGGCTACGAAGGCAGCGAACCAACCGGGTACTTCACCTTCCACTCGCCGAGCTACCGGATCTGGGCGATGATGCGTGGCTTCGGGGCCGTCGGCAACGGCGATCAGGCCGTCGCGTGGTTCAAGGAGCGTCTCAAGGTCTATCCGTTGGCCACCGGACCTCGGGGGAACAAAGCCGTCAACACGTCCGGGATGGGCGCCAACACCCTGGCACCGGAAGACGGTTCCGCCTTCGAGATGCTTGACGAGATCATCCAGTACGAGCCCACCGAGCTCTTCGACAAAGAACTCCTCGGTCGACTGGCCACGCTCGGCATCGAGAAGGGCAAGCCCTTCAATCCGGATGTGCGGATGCAGCGCATCTTCGACCAGGCCGCGAAACAGGGCGTCGCCATGTCGCGGGCCATCCTCTACGCCTCGAGAGACCCGGAGATCCACTACTGGCCCGACCGCCACTGGGAGAAGATGTTCATCCGCAACACCGAGTTCATGGTGAACGGCTACAGCGACATCGACGCCAGGACCCTCTGGCTCTACCAGGCCATCTGCGTCTCGCCGAGTCTGCTCTCCACCACGCCGGGCGTGGGCACCTCCTACCTCACCGCGCTCCGGGACAAAAACGGCACCTACCTCTTCGGCGACAAGAACTACCGGCTCCGAGTGCCGGCCAACCCGCCCGTCAAACGCTTCTGGGCGGTGACGGCGTACGATCCCCTGAGCCGCAGCCTGCTCGACTCGGGAG
This sequence comes from uncultured Holophagae bacterium, assembly GCA_963797055.1. Taxonomy (GTDB): domain Bacteria; phylum Acidobacteriota; class Thermoanaerobaculia; order Thermoanaerobaculales; family Sulfomarinibacteraceae; genus FEB-10. The sequence continues at coordinate 281,135 of CAWCOD010000004.1, read as the reverse complement.
GCAACATCACCGTCAGCAGCACGCGAGACCCCGAGGTGAATCCCGACGGTTCGGTCGATGTCTACTTCGGACCGAAGGCGCCGAAGGGGCACGAGAAGAACTGGATCAAGACTGATCCTTCGAAGGGTTTCTTCGTAGTCTTCCGTTTCTACGGCCCGACCGAAGGCTACATCGAGAAGACCTGGGTGCTCAACGACTTTGAGCTGATCGAGTAGCCGAAATCATCTTCCGGGGCGGGGATCGGACCGATCCCCGCCCCTGCTCTTTGTGTCTTGGGTTTGAACCCCTCCCCTCTGCCCACTCCCTCCCACCTACTACCCGGAACTCGGAACCCGGAACCAAACCCAGCGTCAGTCTCCAGCGACAGCAATCAGGGACGTTCGTCAGCGATCAGCGACGGCAACCAGCGACGGTGATCAGCCCCGTGTCGTCCTGGAAAAAGTTGACACCAAAGGAGGGACCGATGGTGTCACGAAGTCGATCGCTATTCATGTTAGGCTGAAGTCGTGGCTACCCAGAGCAATCAGCCCTTGTCGAAGCGGTCCAAACCGCTGTCCTCCGCGCTGGACGATCCGGCCTCGGTGCCGTATTTCCTCTGGGATGAACCAATGACCGTCGCGGAACTGCGGGACCGTCTTCGCCGAAGCTCCCAGCCCGAGCGAACGCGGTTGATGGGAAAGATCCTCCGAGAGGCTCGTGACACCGAGGTCTGGAGCTTCACAACCCCGGAATCCGTTGCCCAAGACTGGAAGGCGCTGTCGCTGCACCTCGGGAAACGTCGGCCGTTCTGGGAGTTTCTGTTCGAAGCCTGGGAAAAGCAAGGACGACTGAAGGTTGACTGGGCTCGATAGCTTCCAGCAGGAGATACTGACCGCCTTTTTCGAGCGGCAGGGGGGGTTCTTTCTGACAGGCGGCGCCGCTTTGGTGGGCTTCCATCTCCGGCACCGGACCACCCTCGACCTCGATCTCTTTACCAATGAAGACCTCATGGACGAGGGCGAGCAGGCGCTCGTGGAGATCGCCCGGGCTCGCAACATTGACGTCGAGCGATTGAGAACGTCATCAGATTTCAGACGGTTCCTGCTCAAGAGAGGCACCGAGTCACTGGTTGTGGATCTTGCCCGCGATCTCACCCCTCAAATCGACAAAGAGAAGATCGAGATCCACGGAATCCGTATCGATTCAACCCGAGAGATCATGGCAAACAAACTTTGCACACTTCTCTCTCGCGCGGAGCTGAGAGATCTCGTCGATGTCCGTGCTCTGGACCGAGAAGGCCTGAGCATCGAGGAACACCTGCCCCTCGCGGCGAAAAAGGACGCAGGGCTGACCGCCGCCCAGCTCGCATGGGTACTGTCGCAGATCGAGATCGGCGACGACGCCACGCCGCCTGGAGGCGTGAGCGCGACCGAGCTTCAGTCGTTTATCAAGAGCTTGGTTCGCCGCCTCACTGCGATGGCTTATCCGAACTAACCCCTACTAGTTCCCTATCACCTGAATCCTGCATCCTGAAACCTGTACCCCCCCGTTTTTCCCTCATAACGAGGGATGTGGGCCCGCTCGAACGGCCCTACTATGAAGTGGCATGAGGATCGAAACTCGATCAGAGTTCAATTCCCCTGACTGGGAGAGGAGCACAGGATGATTAAGGCAGAACGCGCGGCTTGTGTATTGGTGGTGCTTTTCGTTGTTGTGCTCTGCGGTTCGGTACATGGCCAGGAGAGTGATACGGAGGCCATGAAACAGGCGAACAATCCGCTGGCGAGTTTCACGACCCTCAATATTCAGAATTACTATATTTCTGAGCTCGACGAAACGGATGATACGGCCAACACGTTGTGGATCCGTTATGCCCAGCCCTTCAAGCTGTTCAAGGGCAACTGGCTGCTGCGTGCCTCGTTGCCGGTGAACCGGGTGCCGACCCCAAACGGCACATCGTCCGGCCTCGGCTCGATCAACGCCTTTGCGGCCTATCTGTTCAAGATGAAAAATCCAGACATCACTTTCGGCGCGGGCCCGTTGGCGGCGTTTCCCACAGGCACCGGGGATGTTCCAGGGAACGACACCTGGGATCTCGGAGCAGCCATGGTCCTCTTCGATGCCAGGTCCAGCCTGATCCAATGGGGTGGCCTCGTGACCTACCAGACTGATGTTGCCGGCGACGGCGCGAGCAACCTCGCCGCAGTGCAGCCCTTCGGCATGATCCAGATGGGCAAGGGCTGGTATCTGCGTTCAACAGGAGTCTGGGTATTCAATCTCGAGGCGGACAGTTGGACGGTGCCGGTCGGAATGGGGGTCGGTAAAGTTGTGAAGGCAGGCAAGAAAGTCATCAATGCGTACTTTGAGCCGCAGTTCACCATCCTGAGCAGCGGCGACGCCGGTCAGCCGCAATTCCAGCTCTTCTTCGGCGTCAATATCCAGTCCATGAAATGAACCGCGGGACAAAGGGAAAATCTCCACAACCCTCAATCCACAAATTCACCACCGGGGCGGTTCGCGATGCGGATCGCCTTTTTCTATGACGAAAAGACCGGGAGTTTCAGAATCGAAAATACGTGGAATCCCCGTGTGCGCCACGCGCCTTGAGCTAACGGGCTTGGGTTGAGTAAGGGCCACCCACCCGAGAGAATGACTCTGATGGTGGGCTCAAACCCACCCTACCCAGGTTGCAGGGTGCAGGGTACAGCGAGACCATCGCACCATCTCACGGGTTGTCAAGGCTTGTGTGCGATGAATCCTGAATCCTGGATCTTGAATCCTGCTTTCTCCCCCTTTTCCCCCTCGTTTCGGGGGATTCGCGCTCGGCATCCGGGTTGAATAATGCTCGCATGCAACTCGTCCGGGCAGAAAAACCCGACCGTCACCACGACGGCGGAATTACTTCGCAGGGCGAAGCCGTGACGCGTCGCACCCAAACATGTACCCTGTTCCACACACCAGATCGTAGTTGTCGACTGCAATGAGAAAAGGAGAAGAGGTATGAAGACGAAGACTCTGTTCATTTTGCTGTTCGCCGGAGTAGCGATAGCCGGCCTCGGCACGACGGTCGCCACGGCCCAGGAGGCGCAGGTCAAGGCCGGGATCGACCGCACCGAACTTCCCGTCAAAGCACCCTGGTATCCGCCCATCACGACGCTGGATGCGCGCGACGCCAAGGCTCCGCCGGTCTTCGAGGTCAAGCCGCCCAAGGGTGCACCAAACGTGGTGGTCATCCTCATCGATGACCTAGGCTTCGGCGGCACCAGCGCCACCGGCAGCGTCCTCGAGACGCCCCATTTCGACAAGCTCGCCAGCCAGGGACTGATGTACACCCAATTCCACACCACGGCTTTGTGTTCGCCCACCCGTCAAGCTCTCAAGACGGGCCGCAACCACCATTCGGCCAACCAGGCGAAGATCACCGAGGTCGCGACCGCCTTCCCCGGCGCCACCGGCATGCTGCCAAACGACGTGGCCAGCATCGGCCAGATGCTCCGTCTCAACGGCTACTCGACGGCGGCTTTCGGCAAGTGGCACGAGACCGCGGTGTGGGAGATCAGCCCATCAGGGCCGTTCGATCGTTGGCCGAATCTCCAAGGCTTTGACGAGTTCTACGGCTTCCTCGGCGGTGAGACCAACCAGTGGGCACCCGGGATCTTTCACAACCAGAACCGCGTCGAGGCACCAGACGATCCCGACTACCACTTCATGAACGACATGGCGACAAAATCCATCGAGTGGATCCGTTTCCAGCAGGCGCTCACTCCGGAGAAACCCTTCTTCGTCTACTTCGCACCGGGCGCGGTCCATGCTCCGCACCACGTGCCCCAGTCCTACATCGACAACTGGAAGGGCAAGTTCGACGAAGGCTGGGATGTGATCCGCGAACGCATTTTCGAGCAGCAGAAGAATCTCGGGGTGATCCCGGCCGACACCAAGCTGGCGGCCAAACCCGAGGACATCAAGGACTGGAAGGATCTTTCAGCCAAGGAGCAGAAGCTCTTCGCACGCCAGGCCGAGGTCTTCGCCGCCTTTCTCGAGATGACGGACCACGAGACGGGTCGCGTTATCCAGGCCATCGAGGACATGGGTGAGCTCGACAACACGCTGATCTTCTACATCGCCGGCGACAACGGCACCAGCGCCGAGGGGGGAATGGTCGGTCTCTACAACGAGATGACCTATTTCAACGGCGTGGCCAAGGGCTCGGACCTCGACTTCATGATGGAGTACTACGACGCGTGGGGCGGCCCGACCACCTATCCGCACATGGCGGCCGGCTGGGCGGTGTGCTTCGATTCGCCGTTCACCTGGACCAAGCAGGTGGCTTCCAACTACGGCGGCACCCGCAACGCCATGGTCGTTCACTGGCCGGAACGCATCGAGGGCAAGGGCGAGATCCGCAGCCAGTGGCATCACGTCATCGACGTCGTACCGACTATCCTCGAGGCCGCCGGACTGCCGGAGCCGCGAGTCGTCAACGGAGTTCCGCAGCGCCCGATCGAGGGCACGAGCATGGTTTATACCTGGGACTATCCCCAGGCTCCCGACCAGCACACGATCCAGTACTTCGAGATGTTCGGCAACCGCGGCATTTATTTCGACGGCTGGTTCGCCGGAACCGTCCACATCAAACCGTGGGGCAAGGTCGAAAACCGTTTCCCCGAGGACACCTGGGAGCTCTACCACGTCGCGGAGGACTTCAGCATGTCCACTGACCTCGCGAAGGAGCACCCTGAGATTCTCGCGAAGCTGCAGCAGGTCTTCCTCCATGAGGCTGTCAAATATAAGGTGCTACCCCTCGACGACCGGCGTCAGGAACTCTTCAATCCCAAGCTGGCGGGTCGGCCCGATCTCATGTATGGGCGGACCACCCTGACTCTCTACGAGGGGATGACCGGTCTGCTCGAGAACGACTTCATCAACGTCAAGAACACGTCGTTCGAGATCGTCGCGGAAATCGAGTCCGGCGACACGCCGGCCAACGGCGTCATCGTGGCCCAGGGTGGACGCTTCGGCGGCTGGAGCCTCCACGTCAAGGACGGCACGCCGGTCTATACCTACAACTACGTTGGCATCGATGTCACCGACGTCAAAGCAGACACCAAGCTGCCCAAGGGCAAGAGCACCGTCAAGATGGACTTTGCCTACGATGGCGGGGACACACCGGGCGCGGGCGGAACCGCGACGCTCTACATCGACGGTAAGGCCGTCGGCTCGGGCACGATCGCGGCCACCGAGTTTTCGATCTTCTCGGCCGACGAGGGTGCGGGGGTCGGAAACGACATGGAGACCACGGTCTCCGACATCTACGACCGCGCCGGCAGCGAATTCACCGGCTCGATCGATGAGGTCACGATCACGCTAAAGTGATCGCTGGGCACCTTGCACCCGCCCGCCCGGTCCGCCGGGCGGGCGTTTTTTGATGCAATGAGCAGGGATCGGACAGTCCGTCCCTTTTTCTATGGTCGCGCACTGCTGGGCAGACCCAAACCACCACTGCCACCGAAGTTCTGATCGAGTCCCGGTTCGATCCAAGGAGAGTCGTCCTGGTTCAAGCTTGGCGTGCGTCTCGCGCGGCTGACGGCTCCTGTACAGTAGTCCACCTAGAGATCGAGAGGGGAACATGAATCGGTTTCGCGCAGCCGCTCTTGTGTTGCTGTTCGGACTCCAGATTGGAGTCGCCTTTGCCGATGACGATGCTGCCCAGATCCGCGATCTCGTCGCTCGCGCAGATGCGTTGGTTCGTTTGGGCGTGGTTGAGTCGGGTGCGAGTCGGTGTTTTGGTGAAGCTGCGGCTCTACTCGACACCGCACGAGACAGGTTGGCTGAAACCGATCTCTCCCCTGCTGATGCTGCTCAACTGACTCTCGAAATCGAGGCGGTGGCAGAGGACCTCGGGCTTCTCACCGAGCTCTACGACGACCGGTTCTACGGTGTCTATCCCCTGGCCCGACTCGTGGTGCCGTCACTTCTCGCCGACGAAGGGTTGGTGATCACCGAGCAGCTCTTCAACGATCCCGATGTGGCGGCGGTAATGATCGCCGCCCGCAAGGTCGTCGATCAACTCGACACCTTCAATCACCCTCATATCGTCTTCCGAAGCTCTCCCACCGATCGGCGTCTCGAGGTCGTAGCTTTCGACGAATTCTTCCGCAGCGGCGGGTCCATGCCCTATGGTCGGCGTGCTCTGGTTGCCGCTCTCAGCCCTGAAGATCTGGCGGCCTTCGATGGCGGTGAACTCGAGTCCGAACTCATCGACCGGCTGGCCCGGGCTCTCGGAGCCGTCAATCTGTTGGTCGTGACCGTCGGTGAGTCGGCCAAGGTCGACGATGCCCACATGTGGACGATCCACGGTGACTATTTTCAGCCGGGAGAGGTGGTCCAGGGAAGCCCTGTGGATGCCACCCTGTATCTCCGGGTCGAGACCCTGGACACCGTCGTTTCAGCCCGAGATCGTAGAGATCAGCAATGGCTGAGCCTCGCCATCGAGCTCCTGCTCATTGTCCTCGCGTTGGCCTGGGCGTCGCAGGTGAAATGGAATCCCGGGGGGCTGAGGGAGGTTTTCTTGAGGACCGCGGTGGGCGGTGCCCTCTTCCTGTTCGGCAGGTTCTTCATGGTTGCGGTTCTCTTCGTCTCCAGGAAGTACATCCCCGGTGCCACCGACATTGCGGCTGCAGCGTGGTGGTGGCCGGCTCTGCTTGGTGTGATGGTCGTGATCGCCGGGGGTCTGGTCGCCTGGATCGGTCAGGCTCGTCTGACCGAAGTCGTCCCCGGAACTCGGGGGGCGAGAGCGGTGGGTTCGATCTTCGCTCTGACCGCTCTCGGAGCCAGCTCGAAGTTCGTGGCCCCCCCCCTCCTGCTTGATGGCGCCGCCGGCGTGCAGACCTACCTGCCATTCTTGATTGCGACGCTGATCCTTGCGTTGCTCTTCGCCTTCGCAGCCCGCACCGGACCTCCGGTCCCCCACTACTTCATGATCGGCCCGCTTCTTCTCGCGCCCTTGCTCGGCATGGCTCTGCTGATGGCTTCACCGGCCCGGCTCTGGGCCGTTGTCGGCGCCAGTGCCGTGGTCAGTGTGGTCGCATGGATCCGGCATCGGGTGGCGGTGGCGAGGGGCACCGAGGAACCGGAGCCGACCACGGAAGAGGCGGCCGAAGCGGACAGCGAGAAACTGATCAAGCTGGGGCAGAAGATCCACATCAAATCTTAGGTTGGGCGTCCTCACGTGGTGGTGCCGCGTCGGTCACCCGACTCTTTCGTCCGCTACGCGGTGCGCTGCGCCTCGAAGACCGCCAGCGCCTCGCGGGCGGTGGGCCAGCGGTCGAGAGGGTCGGGGGCTAAGAGACGTTCGGTGAACTGGCGCAGCCACAGAGGACAATCTGCGGGCAGCTGGTGGGTGGCGTCCTCTGCGATGGGCCGCTCACCGGTGAGCAACTGCCGGACGGTGACGCCGAGGCTGTAGAGATCCCACGCCGGCGCCGGGTCGCCACCGGCGGCGTGCTCGGGCGCCATGTAGCCTGGAGTTCCGACCCCCACCGTTCCTCCCTCGGGATCGTCCAATCGGTCGAGGTTGCCGGCCAGGCCGAGGTCCGCGAGCTTGATGTCCTCGTCCCTGGTGAGGAGGAGATTCGACGGCTTGATGTCGCGGTGGATGACGTGCTGATCGTGGAGGAAGGACAGCACGTCGAGGGCTTGCCCGATCCACTCCACCACCCGTCGGGTGGGTTGGGCCTTTGCAAAGGCCACGACCTTCGCAAGATCGCCGCCCGGGACAAATTCCATCACCGCCATCAGGTGCCCCTTCAACTCGAGGACCTCGTGGAGTTGGACGAGGTTTGGGTGCTGGAGGAGGAGACCGAGCCGAACCTCGGTGAGTGCTCGGGCGCGCACCTTGGGATCGGCCCAGGGCGGAAAAATCTTGAGCACCACCTGTTCGCCGAGCTGACGGTCCTCGGCCACCCAGACCTGGGTCTGGTGGCCGGTGGGCAGCTCCGCCAGGAGATGCCAGCGGTCGGGCAGCCGAAGAGGTGCAATGGGCCAACGGGCGGCGGTCACCGAGATCCTCGTTCTTCGGCGGCCGCCGCGAGTCTCAGCCGATGGGCGAGATCGCGATCCACCGCGGGGGCCGCCAGTGCCCACGCCAGATCATCGGGGTCATCGATATCCCGCATGACGGAGAGCTCGTGGCACGGGATTTCCAGGTCGCGCAGCCGTTGCCTGGTGGCGGCCAGAGTCGTGGGCGACGACCAGGGTATTCCGGACAGGTCGAGCTGTCCTGGATCGCGTTGGCCGATGAGCCAATAGCCGCCGTCGGCGGCGGGCCCGAGCACCACGGGAAAATCCGCCAACCGCTCAAAGGCTTCGACGATGTGGTGCGGGCCGAGCGCTGGGCAATCCGATCCGATGATCACCACCCGATCGTACCCGTCCCCGAACCGCCGTGTGAAGCTATTGTCGAGCCGGAGGCCGAGATCTTCGCCCGATTGGACCTCGATCGCGGCGCCATCGGGAGCTCGCCAATCGCCGGTCGGGGCATCGGCCAGGGAGAGAATGACCTCCTCGTTGGTGGCCCGAGCTGCCCACAGGGTGTCCGCGAGCAGCTCGCCATACACCGCCGCGGCCGCCTGGTCGCCGATGCCACGGGCCAGCCGGGTCTTGACCCTGCCGGCCTGAGGTTCGCGCCCGAAGACCACGACGCAGTTCAACGAACCGTTCCATACCACCGCGCCAACCGATGTGGCGAAACTCCCAGACGGTAGAGGCTGGGAAAGGTCGCGAACATCAGCCAGCTCCAAACGGGACGACCTTCGACACGGCGGGCCGTGGTCCGGATGCTCCCGGGCAGACGTTTGACCCTGCCGCGGCGGCGGCTGGCCCTCGCCAGTCCCACGTCTTCCATGAGCGGAATATCGGGGAACCCTCCCAACGCGTCGAAGACTCCCCGGCGCAGGGCGAAGCCCTGATCGCCGTAGGGAAGCCCGAGGCCCATGGACCTCAGATCCAAGATTCGGAGCCAGGCCCGTCGGAACGGGCCGGTGGCGTGGGTGGGTTCGGTCAGCAATCGAAAGCAGGCGAGCGACGTCGCCTCGTCTAACAAAGCGTTCTCAACCATGGATCGCCAGCTCGCGGGCAGCCGGCAGTCGGCATGGAGGAAGAGGAGCATCTCTCCGCCGCCGGCAGCGGCTCCCCGGTTAAGCTGTGGCCCGCGACCGGGCGACCCTTCGACGATCTGGACCCCCTCCCTGGCACGGGCGATCTCCAGGGTACTGTCCCGGCTGCCGCCGTCGCTGACTACGATCTCGAGACCGCGGCCCTCCCCCACCGAGTCCAGGCATTCCACCAACGTCCTCTGCTCGTTCAAGGTCGGGATCACCACCGACATCGTGTGGTCTCGCCTCAACACGGTCCTCCGGATAGCACATTGTATGACAGGTGTCCGGCCGGCGCTGATGCGGAGCTTGCCGGCGGATCCGCTATCATCCCTCCGGCTCGACGGTACACCTCATTGCGGGGCAGAAATGATGAAGATGATCGCACGACTCGAAGACATCCCTTCCAAGGGGCTCAAGTTCACATACCAGGAAGGCCCGTTTGAAGAGGAAGGCGTTCTCGTCAAGATCCGTTCGGACGAGGTGCGGGCGTACAAGAACGAGTGCCGCCACCTGCCCATGCCCCTGGACGACCGGGATCCGAACGAACTCTGGGATCCGGCGGGTCGGTATCTGGTGTGCAATTCCCACGGCGCCCGTTACCGTCCCGAGGACGGACTGTGCGTGGGCGGACCCTGCGAGGGTTCCCACCTCAAGGCCCTCCCGGTGCAGGTTTCAGACGGTGAGGTCTTTCTCGACACGTCGAAGCTGGGGTCGTTCTTCGACGTTTGAACCCCCGCCCGCTCACCCAGATTCAAGATTCAAGATTCAAGATTCAAGATTCAAGATGCAAGATGCAAGATACGAGACTTGTCACGGCGTAGCCGCAGGCGGAGCCGGATCCCCCGCCCGCGCGGGAGCACGGAACAAGGAACAAGGAGCAGGGAGATCCTTCGGCCGCCCGAGCCCGAGCCCGTTACCGTTCCGGTTACCGAACGAAGAACCAAGCCCGAAGAACGAAGAACGAAAACACCCGCCCACCCGGAGCGAGAAGGCGCGATGGTCGGGCGTGCCGTCGTCGACGAATTTGGAAAAGCAGCATCAGCGATGGGGGTCCTTCGCTGCGCCCCGGTTCTTCGTCGCGCTCCCCGTGAGGATGCCAGGCACGCCGATTCGCCCCAGCGAGACGAATCGGACGGCCGGCGTTGGCGAATCGGGATGCCAGGCACCTCCGAGAGACGCGCCCTCGGGGAGCGCGACGGGGAGATGGGCGCGTCGAAGTCAGTGCATCGAAGCGAACGCGCGGGCCGGTGCCAGGCACCGTCGAAATCGAGTCGTAGTACGAGGTCGACACATCTGCGGCGGTGCCTGGCACCGACATGGCTGTCGCTGCTCGCTATTCCCAGCCGCTGTCGCTGAAAACTGCCGCTGCCTCTCGGGCTCGCCCACCCGCGACGTGGGGCCATTCAGGGTTCGGCGTTCTCTGCGCTTCTGCGGTTGTCTTGGTTGGGTGGGGGCAATTAGAAACTCAAAACTCAGAATTCTGATCTCGTGAGCAGGCGGGACGCCTGCGATACAAGCATCTGGCTACGGCAGAGGACAGTCCCGTCCGCCAGGGCTCCAAACACCGAGTCCCGAGCTACATGCTCTTGACGAAATCGTCGATCTTCTCGAAGGCCTCGCCGATGGACCCGACCCACCACAGAAGCGGTTGGTAGGTGGTGATGGGATAGCTTGTGTCCTTGGCGCGCAACGGGTCGAACCTGCGGATCTCCACGTCGCCGCTCAGCGCGTGGTCCAGCTCGCCGAAGCTCGACAGAAGACCGGCGCCGTACGCGCGATAGCCCGAGGGGGTCCGCAATACGCCATACTCGATGGTGAACCAGTACAGGGTTGCCAGCTGCTCGATCTGGGCGTCGGTGGCCGTCAGCGAACCCTCGCCGATCTTCTGGGATAAGTTGGCGAATTCGGGAATGGCAAGCATGGGAGCGTGGCCCATGAGCTCGTGGACGATGTCCGGTTCGGGGGTGTAGAACGGCTGGCTGTGGTGCCGAATGTACTGCGTCGAGCAAAAGGTCCGTTGGGCGAGCTTCCCGAGAAACTCTCGCGCGGAGACCAGACCGGCCACCGGCTGGAGGCGAAATCCGGTGCGTTCGGTGAGGAAGGCACTCACATGGGCGAGCTGTGGTATCTCGTCCCCCGTATAACCGAGGTCTCCGACCACGTCGTTGAACGATTCGCAGGCGCGGCTTGGATACAGCGCCGTGAGCCTGTCGAACACCGTAGCCCAGGTGTCCCGCTCCACATCCGTGTACGCCACAATCTCGGGGGCGGCGGTGGCCGCAATGGGAGGTGCGAGCCGCGCGATTTCGTCGCGCCGTAGCCGGTAGTCTGGGTCATGGAATCCCGGATGGTCAGCGTCCAGCTCGACGACATAATTTTCCATAAGCTCCTCTTGCGACTCGGTCTGGATTGCACTATCTCACGGCGCCGTGTGTTGTTTCAAGCGCTCCCCCCACCCGCCTCCACAGGAACAAGGAACAAGGAGCAAGGAACACCCCCACCCACCCGAACCCGATTCAAGATCAAAGAACGAAAAACGAAGACCGCCGCCCACCCGGAGCGAGTGGGCGCGATAGATCGGGCGTGCCGTCTCTGACGATTTTGGGTTGAGGTCGAGCAGTCTGCTTGTTGCGACGAGTCCCAAATATCGTCAGAGGGGGCTCCCTCGGGGAGCGCGGTTGGGAGATGGGCGCGTCGAAGTCAGTGAATCGAAGCAAACGCAAGGGCCCGGATTCCGGCGTCAGCGTCTGCGCCAGCAATCAGCGTCACGGGCGGTCGGCAGCGGCCGGGACAGGGACAGCAACCGGTGTCCGGGGCAGATGGCAGCATCGGTGATGAGCGACCGCGATCCGGATCAATCGCCGCTGAACACTGCCGCGGCCCCTGATCGCTGACGCAGCCGCCGATCACGGACGCTGTCCCTGATTGCCGTCGCTGTTTCGCGCACGGAGACGGTCACGCAGAAACCCCACCTCACGTTTTCCCGGATGAACCAAACGTTGAAGGTTCCGTCCCGCCGTCCCGGTGGCTGAGAGGGCGCCCCGGCCGGGCGGGGAATCTCAAACCCCATACCGCGCACCCCATACCTCGGGTGGGCGGGCGGATCTGAACTCTGAACTCCTGGATCCGATAACGGGAACGGGCTCGGGCTTCCGGCTCCGCCTCTGGCTACGTCGTGACGAGCGGGCTCGGGCTCGGGAACCGAAATCCCCCCTCCATACCTTCCACACCCTCCACACTTTCCACACATCAAGTTATGGTGGTTGCGCACGCAACCGTTGGTCATCTGTTAATCAATGGCGCGAGGAGTCGTTCCTATGGATGAAGACAGACCCGAGGAGGGATTCGTGGACGTCGCGCTCGCCCATGCAGACACAGCACCCGGTCATTGGATCGAACCGATCTACCGGGAACACTCCCGCGTCGTTTTGCAGACCGCCTACCGCGTCACCGGAAACGCCGCCGACGCCGAAGACGTTTTGCAGACCGTGTTCATCCGCCTCGCCCGCCGGGAGGACCCACCCGATCTCTCACTCGGTGCCGTGGGCTACCTCAGGCGTGCGGCGACCAACGCGGCACTGGATGTGCTCCAGTCGCGGTCGATCCGGGCGGCCAGCGCCATCGAGCCCGATGGGCCGGCGGTGGTGGATTCCACACCCGGGCCGGAGCGGCTGCACTACAGCGCGGAGGTTCTGGCCAGACTCCGGCAGCTCGTGGCTGGGCTCAGCCGACGCCACGCGGAGATGTTCACGCTGCGCTACTTCGAGGGACTCGACAATACCGAGATTGCGACGATTTTCGACACCACCCCCGGCACTGTGGCGGTCACGCTCCACCGCATCCGGACACGACTGATGGACGAGCTCGGCTCGTTTCTCGGAGGGACACGATGAACGACGAATACACCAAACCAGATCCGCTCGAGGAATTGACCGAGTCCATCCGGACGGATAGCCTCTCCGACGAGGCCGTTCGACAGGCTTCAGACCGGGCGTGGACCGCCATATCCCAGGAGTTGGATCATTCACTGTCGGGTTGTGCGGACTACCAGGCGTTGATTCCAGCCCTCGTCGACGGCAGCCTGCCGGAGGGGCGGGCCCTGTTGGTTTCCGACCACACTCGGCAGTGTGTCAGTTGTCGCCGGGCCCTTCTCGAAGCCCGCGGCGGCGTGAGCCCTGCGGCGGCGCATCCGTCGGTGGCGGGAAGCCGAAGTGTTCCTCGTTGGCTCCGTCTGGCCGCTGCCGCGGTGGTGGCGCTCGGTCTCGGGCTGGCTGGCCTCGGAGTGGTGGGCAACATGGTCGCCGACCACCAGCTCACGGCAACCGTCGCCGCGGACGGGGGCGAGCTCCAGCTGGTCCACCCCAAGAACACGCAGATCCTGGCAAGTGGAGAGGTCGTGGGTTCCGGGCAACTCCTGCGCACGGGCAAGGACAACGGCAGCGAGCTGGTCCTCGCCGACGGGTCGGTGGTGGAGCTGGCTCCCCGTAGCGAGATCGAGCTGCGTGGCGCCATGCGAGGAACCACTATCCGCCTCCACCGGGGAAACCTCATCGTTCGCGCGGCTGAGCAGCACGGCGGCCGCCTCCGGGTGGCCACCGATGACTGCGTTGTGGCGGTCAAGGGGACCGTCTTTGCGGTGGACCATGGTTTCAAGGGCTCCCGCGTGTCGGTCATCGAGGGTGAAGTTGAGGTGCGGCAGGCTAAAGGACGAGAGCTCCTCAATCCCGGACAGCAGATCACGACCAACGAACGGCTGCGTACGGTGGCCATTTCGGACCAGATCGCATGGAGCGATAACTCCGAGGAGCACCTCGTCCTGTTGCGCGAGCTGACCAGTCTCCACCGGGAGGTTGCGAATGCCATAGAGCCGACCACACTCCGACGTTCCACCCGTCTCCTTGACCTCGTTCCGGAAGACACCGCGGTCTACATCGCCGTCCCCAACCTGGCCGAAGGGATGGACGAGGCGAGAGCCATCGTTGATGACAGAGTGGCGTCGAGTCCGGTGCTGCGCGACTGGTGGCAGGCCAACGTGGTGGACACCGGGGTTGACCGGCAGGTGGACATGGTCCTGGATCGCCTCCAGGCCTTCGGCGATGCCGTGGGAGACGAGGTGGTGGTGGCCGTGCCAATCGGGGGCTTCAGTGGAGATGTTCTCCCGGTGGTGCTCGCCGAGCTTGATGACCCCGCTGGATTCAGGTCATTGGTCGCAGAGCACGCCGCGCTGGCTGCTCCCGACGGATCGGGGCCGGCATTCATGATGGTGGAAGATCCCCGATCGGCGGCCGTAGACGACGCCCAGATGCTGCTCTGGACCGAGGGAGACTTGGCAGTGGCGGCGGGTCGGTTGGAGGATCTGGCGGCCGCGGTTGATCGGATCAACTCTTCGGCTTCGAACTCCTTCGGCGGCACCGAACTCCACGACCGGCTGGCCCAGTCCTACGCGGAGGGCGTGTCATGGGTGATCGGCGTCGACGTGGCGGCAATCATGGATCAGGCCACCTCCGTCTCGTCCGGGTCCGAAGCCTTGATGATGGAACGGTTGGGCCTGCTGGACGCAAGCACCCTGATCTTTGGCTACTCGCGCGAGGGCGATCGAAGAGACCTCGAGGCGGGCCTCTACTTCTCGGGTCCGCGTCGCGGGGCCACCGCCTGGTTGGCCGAGCCCGCGCCCATGGGCTGCCTCGATTTCGTGTCGCCCCAGGCCAGTCTGGCGGTGGCGGCGGTGACGATGGATGCCGCAGATATGTTCGATGACCTGCTCCAGATCGTGTCCGACACCGATCCCGAAGCCATGGCGGAGTTTGACGAGATGCAGAGAGTTTTGGGCATCGACTTCCGCGAGGATCTGGCCGCGCCGCTGGGAGGCGAAGGAGCCTTCGCGGTGGACGGCCCGGTGGTGCCCACGCCTTCGTGGAAGCTGGTCTTGGAGGTCTACGATCCGGAGACCCTGCAACAGACCATCGAGACGGCGGTGGCAGAAATTAATCGGCAGATGATCGAAGCCGGCCGACCTGGGCTGACGGTTGCCGAATCCAACATCGGCGGCCGCGCCTACCGCGTGATTCGGCACGACGAGACAGGCTACGAGCTGCTCTACCTGACGGTGGACGGATACCTGGTAATGGCACCTTCGGCCGCGACCATCGAACAGGCACTTCAGTTCCGCTCCTCCGGACTCACCCTGCCCCGCAGCGCGGCCTTCCAGGAGCTGATGCCGGACAACGGCTATGCCGATTGTTCGGTGGTGGTCTGGCGGAATCTGGGCGTCCTCATGGACTCGCTGCCCGAAGAGCTGATGAGTCAGCTGCCGCCGGATGCGGGCGTGTTGCTGGACCACGGCAGGGAGCCGGGTCTGTGGTGCGCCTATGCCGGAGACGACAGTGTATTGGCCAACGGCACCGGTGAGAGCCTGCTGTCGTCGTTGCCGATCCTCGGACTGTCGGAGATGCTCCAGCAATCTCACGGAACCAGACAGACCGCCGAAGCGTTATCATCGGCGGGATGAGCACTGCGGAAAAATCTCTGGCGCCGGTCATCGAGCTGGACGGTCTGTCCGTCCAGCTCGGTGGTCGGTCGATTCTGGTGGAGCTGGACGCACGGCTCACCGGTCGCTCCATTGGTTTGCTTGGACCGAACGGAGCTGGCAAGACCACTCTGCTGCGGACCCTGCTCGATTTCTTTGAACCGTCGGCAGGGCAGGCCAAAGTCCTCGGTCGGAGAATCTCCGGCAACGGCAAGGAGGTCCGATCCGAAATCGGCTATATGCCGGAGAACGATAGTTTCATCGCCAACCTCACCGCCATCCACTTTGTTCGCTATTTGGCGGAGCTGAGCGGTCTCCCGGCCGAATCCGCCCTCGAACGGTCCCACGAAGCCCTGTTCTACGTCGGTCTGGGTGAGGCCAGATACCGTAAGGTCGGGACGTTCTCCACCGGTATGAAACAGATGGTGAAGCTGGCTCAGGCACTGGTCCACGGTCCTCGGCTGCTGATGTTGGACGAACCCACTAACGGCCTGGACCCGCCGGCACGGAAGCGCATGTTGGATCTGGTGGGTGAGATCCGTGACCGGGGCGAGACCCACATCCTGCTGTCCTCACATCTCCTGGGCGACGTGGAGGCGGTGTGCGACGAGGTCATTATCCTGAAGAACGGCCGCATGGCGGCGTGCTGCGATCTGGAACAGGAGCGTCGGGCCAACCGTTCCTTCGTGGAGATCGAGTTGGAAGGACCCCGTCCCGAGTTCACGTCGGCCCTATCGGCCGCCGGCTGCGATATGGGTATCCAGGACGACCGGCGTTTCAAAATGGTCATGCCGTCGGAGATGACGGTGCGGTCCATCTACGAGGAAGCTGACCGGCACAGTGCGGTCATCCGCCGGCTGGACTGCAAGCGGGACAGCCTGCAGGACATCTTCCTGCGCGCCATGGAGGACGACAATGGCGGTGTATGAGCGCTCCTGGCGCCGTTACACCGGCGAGTTGACACCCGTCCGGACACGGTTCCTGGTGATCACCAAGTACGGCCTTGGCGAGGCCTTTCAGTCGAGGATTTTCACCGCCTTCTACGCGGCCTGTTTCCTGCCGTCGGTGGCCGGCCTCTTTCTCGTGTATCTCAGCCACAACCTCGGCCTGCTCGAGCAGATCGGTCTCACCGAGGAACTCATGGGCGGCCTGACCATGTCGTTCTTCCAGTACCTGTTCATGTGGCAGGCTCTGCCGGCGTTCTTTGTCATGGTCATCCTGGCACCGGGACTGGTGGCCCCAGACCTGGCCAATAACGCCCTTCCGCTGTACTTCAGCAGACCCGTCAACCGGGTGGACTATGTGCTCGGGAAAATGGCGGTCCTGTTCCTCCTGGTGTCGCCGCCCACCTGGATGATGGGGATGGCGATCTTCGCACTCCAGGCCTATGAGGAGGGCGGTGGTTGGGGGGCTGAGCACTGGCGGATCGCCGCGGCCTACCTGGTGGGGCACCTGGTATGGATCCTGGTGATCTCGCTGCTGGCCCTCGCGATTTCGGCCTGGGTGCGATTCAAACCCGCGGCGGTGGGCACGTTGTTCGCTCTGATCTTCATCCTCAGCGGTTTCTCCGAGGCCCTCAACGGGATCACCGGCACCGCGTTTGGCGATCTCTTCCACCTGACCCGAGCCATCGCCAGCGTGGTGCTGCACCTCTTCGGCGCGCCCACCCGCAGCGATCTGCCGGTGCTGGCGAACTGGATCACCCTCGGTTCGGTGGCCCTGATCAGCATCTGGCTGCTCAACCGAAAACTCCGCGCCCACGAGGTCGTCCGGTGAGCGAGGAGAGGGTCATTTTCCGCGGCGTGTCGAAGTTCTATGGAGAGGTTCTCGGTGTCAATCGGGTCAACCTCGAGATCAAACCGGGGCTCACCGGGTTGGTGGGACCCAACGGGTCGGGCAAGAGCACCCTGATGCATCTGATGACCGGGTTGCTGTGGCCGACGAAGGGTGAGATCTCGGTGCTGGGCATCCCGCCCGACCGGCCCGAAGAGCTCTTCCGGGCGGTGGGCTACTGCACGCAGTACGACTCATTCCCGGCTGGTGCGACCGGTTCGAGCTTCCTGCGCCAGACCCTGCTGCTCCACGGTATGGATCGCGGCCAAGCCGATGCCAGGGCCTGGGAGGTTTTGGAGCAGGTTGGTCTCACCGACGCCGCCCGCCGCAGGATCGCCGGCTACTCCAAGGGGATGCGGCAGCGGATCAAGCTGGCGCAGGCCTTGTGCCACCGCCCCAGGGTCATGGTGCTCGACGAGCCGCTCAACGGTCTCGACCCCATGGGACGCGCTGAGATGATCCAGCTCTTCCGCGAGGTGGCCGACGAGGGGCGGTACGTGATCGTCTCCAGCCACATCCTGCACGAGGTGGATCTGATCTCCGACGCGGTGGTGATGATCCACGGTGGAACCGTGGTGGCCGAGGGCGGCATTCGCGAGGTCCGGGCCGAGATCAAGGGCCAGCCGATCCAGGTGCTGATTCGCTGCGATCGCCCCCATGCGGTCGCCGGCAAGCTCTTCGAGTTCGAACATGTGGTGGACGTGCGCATCCTCGAGGACGGTGAGGGGCTGATGGTGCGTACCGAGGATGCACGCGCCTTCTTCGCCGGTCTCACAGGGGTGATCCTCGAATCTGGAGTGAACGTGGAGACCGTGATGCCGGCGGACGAGACCGTGCACGCGGTCTACGACTATCTCATTGGCCAGCCGGGAGGAACGACGTGAGCGGCGGGACCACCTGGGGTCTGCGGCGTCGTCAGGCGATCGTCATCGCCCGGACCGAGGTGGCGCGATCGATCTTCAGCCGGCGGGTGTTGCCGGTTCTGCTGCTGGTGGGCATGCCGTTGTCGCTCGCGCTGCTCCGCGGCATTTTCATGCCCGAGGCGCGGCGGGCCGACATCGCCCACACCACGGCGGACTTCGCCCAGATGTTCTACTTCTTCTATCTCCGGTTCATCGTCTTTTTCTCCTGCGCGGTGCTCTTCGTCAAACTCTTCCGCGGCGAAATCCTCGAACGTAGCCTCCACTACAGCCTCATGGCACCGGTCCGCCGAAGGGTTCTGGTTGTGGGCAAGTACCTGGGCGGGTTGGCGTCGACCTGGATCCTGCTGCTCAGCGCTACGACGGTCGTTTACGTGCTGTTCTACGTCGCCCACGGATCGGCCGGGCTGCGGCACCTGTTGTCGGATTCGGGGATTGCGCAGCTCGCCGGTTATCTCGGCGTCGTGGCGTTGGCCTGTGCCGCCTACGGCGCCCTTTTTCTGCTGGCCGGGCTCTACTTCAAAAACCCCATGGTCCCGGCCGTGCTGTTTCTCGGCTGGGAGGTGGCCACACCGTTCCTGCCGCCGGCGCTCAAGGCACTCAGCATCGTGCATTATCTGGGCTCGCTGCTGCCGGTGCCCCCGGTAATGGGCCCATTGGCCATGCTGGCGCAGCCGGTGGCGCCGTGGCTCGCCGTCCTCGGTCTGCTGGTGTCCATCGCGGTGTTTCTTGTTCTGGCGGTGCGCAAGGCGAGGCGGCTCGAAGTCACATACTCCGCGGACTGAATTTTTAGTTTTGAATTTTTAATTTTGAATTGACCCCCTCCCACCCATTTCGAATTTCGAATTTCGGATTGCGGATTCCGCCCACCCTCCCGGATCGTGAGAGGTTGCGATGGGCGGGCGTGCCGTCTTTGACGATTTTGGGAAAGCAGCATCAGCGATGGGGGTCCTTCGTTGCGCCCCGGTTCTTCGTCGCGCTTCCCGTGAGGATGCTAGGCACGCCGATTCGCCTCAGCGAGACGAATCGGAATGCCAGGCACCTCCGAGAGACGCGCCCCCGGGGAGCGCGGTCGGGAGATGGGTGCGTCGAAATCAAGGGGGTCTTTCCATACCCCAGGGCCGGTGCCAGGCACCGTCGAAATCGAATCGGAGCACGAGATCGATACATCTGCTGCGGTGCCTGGCACCGCCATGCGGTACCCGGAGACGAGCGTGGCAACCGGCAGTCGGCAGCGGCCGGGACCGGGGCAGCAACCGGTGTCCGGGGCAGATGGCAGCAACGGTGATCAGCGACCGCGATCCGGGGCAGTCGCCGCTGAACAACACCGCCGCGGCCCCTGATCGCTGCCGCAGCCGCCGATTACGGACGCTGTACCTAATTGCCGTCGCTGTTTTTCGCACGGAGACGCAGACGGCGAAAGCCAACCCCACGTTTTCCCGGATGAGCCGTACGTTCAACGTTGAAGGTTCCCCCACCCACCTCGATACAGGGCGCGCCGGGTGGCCGGCAATTCAGAATTAAGAACTGAGAATTAAAAATTCGGAAGCGTCGTGGAGCGGGTTGGTTGTGTCGAACCCGAGGAAGACCGGTTCGGGTTCGAGCCTCACACCAAAGCGCTCTTTGACGCCGTCTTGGATCTCGCGGGCAAGCGCAAGCAACTCTGCGGTGCTGCCGTCCCCACAGTTGACCAAGGCGAGGCTGTGTCGTGAGGACAGCCCCACGTTCCCCGTGCGAAGGCCCTTCTCGAATCCGGCCTTTTCGATCAGCCAGGCCGCAGGAATTTTGACTCCGTCGGCCGTCGGATAGAGCGGCGGATCCTCGGTGAGGCCGGTCTGGCTGACGCGGAGCATGAACTCGTCAACAGCCGCCTGCGTCAGGATTGGGTTCTTGAAGAACGAACCGGCGCTTCGGCGGTTGGGGTCGTCGGGATCGATCACCATGGACTTGGAGCGGCGCAGTTCTATCACCGCCTCGCGGACCTGAGCGAGGCTTGGTTGGGAAGACCGGGAATCGAGCAGGCGGGCCACCTCGGGATAGCGAACCAGCGGGGCACCGCCGACGGCCAGTCGGAAGCTCACCGAAAGCACGATGAATCGGCCGGGCTCCCGGCGCAGTCGGCTGGAGCGGTAGCCGAGACAGAGGTCTGCGGGGCCGGCGTGGTGGACTTCGGTCGTTCCCCGATCCAGAAGCCGGACCGACTCCAGGACCTCGCCCACCTCCGCGCCGTAGGCCCCAACATTCTGGATTGGGGTGGCACCGGCGGTGCCGGGGATGCCGGACAGACACTCAAGACCGGCCAGGTGTTGTTCCACCGCCAATGCCACAATCCCGTCCCAATCCTCCCCCGCCGCCACCGTCATCACGGCGTCGTCGCCATCGCGCCGGACCTCCACGCCCCGGGTCGCGATCTGTACCACCAGGCCTTGGATGCCCTCATCCGCCACAACCACGTTGCTGCCGCCACCCAGGACGGTGACCGGAAGCTCGCGACGTGCGGCCCAATTCAGCGCGTCCACAAGCGTGTTGTCATCTTCGGCGACCGTGAACCACTGGGCCGCGCCTCCCAACTCCAGGGTTGTCATCGGCGCCAGGGGCTCCTCTTGGCGCAGGTCGATGGGTGGGGCGGGAGGATCGGACGTCATGGGCACAGTGTGACGCAGGGAGACGGTGGAGACAAGATGATGCGAGATTCAAGATGCAAGATTCAAGATGCAAGATGCGAGACGTGTCACGGCGTAGCCGCAGGCGGAGCCGGATCCCCCGCCCGCCCGGGGAGCAAGGAGCAGGGGTCAATTCTATTCCCGAGCCCGAGCCCGAGCCCGTTACCGTTGTCGCCTTCGGGGTTCAGGCTTCGGTTCCCCCTGCCCGCCCGGGAGCAAGGAGCAGGGAGCAAGGAACAAGAAGCAGCCCCCACTCAGCCGGAAGGCCGTTGTAGCGCAGCCGTCCCGGCTGCATCCCTTGACTGTTACCCCTCCGGGACGATCCCTCGGGATGACGGCCCACCCGCCCAGATCCTTCGTCGCCTGCGGCTCCTCAGGATGACATAAGAAGGGACAACCCAGTCCACCCGGGGTGACCTCGAGCTGGGGGGCCCGATCATTTGCCAGCATCCAGCATCCAGCATCCAGCATCCAGCATCCAGCATCCAGCATCTGGGTGGGCGGCGGATCCCATGTCTTCCTTCAATGCTAAAGTCCTCCCACCGTGAAACGCTTGGCCGACTTCATCCACGACGCCTTCCACAGCCCCGAGACCCGGGTCTACCGCGTCGTCCAGACCGCCATCGGGATCTTGGTCGCATTCTCGATCCTGCTCTTTGCCGCCGACCTTGCCATGGAGCCGGACGATCCCCTCCACGATGTGGTGCGGCGGGCGGACTACCTGGTGTTAATCATCTTCGCCATCGAGTTGGTGCTGCGGGTTCTGTCCTACAGACCTCCCCAGGTCGGGATTTTCAAACACCGCTATTCCCGCCAGATCATCCCCAACATCACCGGCCGAATCCACTACATGCTGACCCCGATGATGCTGGTGGATCTCCTGACCGTGCTGGCGCTCTACCCGGCACTCCGTGGACTGCGGGCGGTGCGGCTGCTGCGGCTGGTTCGCACCAGCAAGGTCTTTCGTTATTCGTATCCGTTCAGGGGCCTGTTCAACGCCTTTGCGGACAACCGGTTGTTGTTTCTCTTCGCCCTTTTGATGGTGGCCACCGCCACCTGTCTTGGTGGACTGACCATGTACCTCATCGAGGGGCCGCACCAAGGGGCTCAGCACAATCCCCAGATCGGTGACCTGGGCGACGGGCTCTGGTGGGCGTTGGTGACCATGACCACCGTCGGCTACGGCGACATCACACCGATTCGTCCCATGGGCCGGGTGGTGGGCGGGATCATGATGGTCACCGGCATGTTCACCCTGGCCCTGTTTGCGGGCATCGTCAGCCAGACCCTGCTGCGTGCCGTCTTGACCATTCGGGAGGAGCAGTTCCGCATGAGTGCCTACGCCAACCACGTCGTCGTCTGCGGCTACGATCCGGGATCGAGCATGCTGCTCGGCTGTCTCTTAGACGAGATCGACACCACCCACTCGAAGATCGTCCTTTTCGCCGAGGGCGAACGTCCAATGGGGATCCCGCCGGAGTTTGCCTGGGTCAGCGGTGATCCCACCAAAGAGAGTGAACTGGACAAGGTGCGGATCTCCCACGCCGACTCGGCCATCGTGGTGGGCTCTCGCGAGGTCGTTCCGCAGCAGGCCGATGCCCGTTCGATCCTGACCATTTTTACCATTCGATCACACCTGGACCGGAGCGGGGTCGCCGCGCAGCGGATCCGGCCCTTGCACGTGGTGGCCGAAATCCTCGATACCGAAAATGTAGAACACGCCCTGTCCGCCGGTGCCGACGAGGTCATCGAGACGACCCATCTGGGTTTCTCGCTGCTCGCCCACTCGGTGGCTCAGCCGGGAACGGCGGCCATCTTGTCAAGCGTGGCGGCGGCGCGGTCGGTGAACATCTACGTCGGCGCCATACCCGAAGACGTTGCCCTGCCGGGTGACTTCTGCACTGTTGCCGGCGCGGTCAAACACCAGACCGGCGCCCTGGCCATCGGCGTCCGCGAATCGGGCGTCCGGCTCGGACACGATCAACCCACCGGACGATCTTCAGGTGGGGTCCCATCACGAGCTGATCTACCTGGCGGAATCGGCCATATTGAGTGATCCCAAGGAATAGGTGGAGTATTCGGGGCACGGCGACACTCTCCGAAACAATTCCTGTTTGCTGCTGTTTACACCCTAGTTGCAGATAGCCGGTGGATGTCGGCGTGCCGACATGGCTTGAAAGCTGTACAATCCTTGGCCCTGGAGGACCTATGAATCGCTCTGCCATCTCCTGTCTCGCATTGATGCTCGCCCTTTCCGCCGTTTTCGTGAATGCCGATCAGACGACCGCTGACGTGCCGTTGCCGGCCGCTGCAGACCGCCACTCTGGCGAGATCGAGGCAAAAAGGGCGAGTATGGAGCGGGCCCTGGCCCTCCATCAGCTCGATACCAAGAACTGGGCGCCGGTTCCCGACCCTTCACCCATCGACGTGATCCACTACGAGCTCGATCTGGCCCTCGACCTGAGCCGGCGCGTGATGTCGGGCACCGCGGTGGTGGAGGTGGCGGCCGCGACCGAAGGCCTGTCGGTGGTCGAGCTCGATGTGGACCTCGGGCTTCGGGTGTTGGCGGTGATCCTATTGGCCGACGAAGCCTACCCATCGGACTCGCCACGATCGCTGGCCTTCGAGCACGCGAATGACGTGCTTTCGTTCGCACTCCCCCAGCCTCTCGCGGCCGGCGAAAGGGTGCGGCTGATGATTCCCTATGGCGGACACGCGAATCGATTTGGTGACGGCATCAACTGGTCCTCCCACTCGGGCGGTTCGCCTGCGATCTTCACCTTTGCCGAGCCCTTTGGAGCACGGGTGTGGTTTCCGAGCAACGATCGCCCCGATGACAAGGCCACCGTCAACCTCACGGTCACCGCACCGGCGACCCTGACGGTTGCTGCCAACGGTCTGGAAGTGGACCGGATGGACAACGGCGACGGTACGGCCACGACCCGCTGGGAGTCCCAATACCAGGTCGCGACCTATCTGGTGGTGATGAACCTGTCCGATTACGCCTACCGTGAATGGACCTACGACGCCATGGACGGCGGCACCATGCCGGTGGTGGCCTATATGTACCCGGAGATCGCCGACGCTGGCGAAATCGATCTCGCCATCACCCCTGAGATGATCTCGGTGCTCGCCTCTCGATTTGACGAGTACCCCTTCGTCGAGGAGAAGTACGGCAATCTCACCGCCAACTTCGGCGGCGGTATGGAGCATCAGACGCTGACGACCATTGGTAACTTCTTCGGAGACCCCTGGATGGAGTGGCTCAACGTGCACGAGCTGGGCCATCAGTGGTGGGGCGATTTTGTGACCTGCGACGACTGGCGTGAGCTGTGGCTCAACGAGAGCTTCGCTACCTACTCGGAATTTATCTGGGCCGAGGACTACCATGGCCATGACGCCCTTCTCCAGTACGCTGCAGACGCGGACGGGCTTCAATTCTTCAAGGGTCCCCTCTACGACAATGAGGTCGCTTTTTCCAACACGGTTTACGACAAGGGCGGGCTCGTGCTCAGGATGCTCCGTTTTGTCATGGGAGACGATGCCTTCTTCGAGGGGCTGCTCAGCTATCGCGACGCCTTCGCCGAGGATTCGGCCACGACGGTGGAGCTTCTGGCCATCATGGAGGACGCTGCCGGTGAGGATCTGAACTGGTTCTTCGACCAGTGGGTCTATGGCAAGAACCGTCCCCGAATTCAGTATGAGTGGGAGACCGTGTCAGGCCCGGCGGTACGGTTGACCATCACTCAAAAGCACTCGAACGCTCCATACTTCAGGACGCCAATGGACGTTGAGGTGACCACCAGTTCAGGCACCGAAACCCACCGGGTGATGATCGAGGCCGAGGCCGAGCAGACATTGGACGTTTCGGTGTCCTCCTCCCCCACCGCGGTGGAACTGGATCCCGATCACGTGATACTCGCTCACCTCAGTCCTGCCTCCCAGCCCGATCTTGACTTCGGCCCGGATTTTCCGGATCTGGTGGCCGACCCGGTGCACTCCGGCAACACTTCAACCCTCACGGTCCCGCTGACCAACACCGGCGGCTCGACCCTGGTGATCGATGGCGCCGCCATGAGCGGGTCGGCGCCCTTCCGAATCGTCTCTCCAACCGAATTCCCCATCGCGCTGGAGCCCGGCGAATCGGTGGATATGGACATCGACTTCCGGTCGAGTTCATCCGGAAATCAGCGGGAATATGGTGCAGTTTTCAGCAACGATCCCTCCTATCCGGGGGGCTATGCGTACTTCACCGTGGAGGGCCGGAGCGCGGCCTTTGAAGATCCGAGACTGGTGGCGACGAGCCAGATCAACGTCCCCTCCGTCCCCGTGGGCGGTGTGGGTGAAACCTCGTTTTCCATCCGCAATTACGGAGCAACTCCCCTGACCCTGGCGACCCAGCTCAGCGGCGGCCCGTTCCGTTTGGCCAGTGTCGTTCCGGCTTCCGTTGATGGCGGCAGCACCGTGAGCGTCTTCGTGCGCTTCGAGCCGAAGGATCTGGGCCAGCACTCGGCCGCCCTGACCCTGTTCTCCAACGATCCCAACAACCCCGAACACGTGGTGACCGTGACCGGCACGTCGGTTGGTGCTCCTCGGCTCGAAATCAGCCCCGCGCCGATCAATCTCGGCATGTCGGCAGGCGACGGCCAGGCTTGGGTGACCCTCGCGAATGGCGGCACCGAGGAACTCAACGTGTCCGGCCTCGATTTGGAGGGTGACTTCGAGTTCGCCGAAGACGTATTGACCTTGCCTGCCATGCTCCCTCCGGGTTCTTCGGCTACCTTCCAGATCGTCTCGTCGACGCAAACGGTCGGTGATCTGAGGGGTTCGCTTCGCGTCGATTCGAACGACCCGTCGCTGCCCCGCGCGGTGGTCCCGGTGAGCGCCTACAATCTGACCGACGGCGAGGCGCTGGAGAGTTGGTCCTTCCCGGCAGCCGCCAGTGCCGCCGGTCTCGGCGGCGCGCGTTGGTCGTCACAGGCCTTCATACTCAACCCCACCGCCGAGGAAATGATGGTGGATCTGGGATTCAGGCCTGAAACCACCCGAGCGGGCACTGATCTGACACTCAGTCTTCCGCCGCATTCCCAGCGCTCGGTGGCTGATATTGTTCGAGCCACCGGAAACCGGGGCGCCGGCGGAATCGCCGTAGCTGCGACCGGTACCGGCCTCGTGGGTGCGTCGCGGACCTATTCCGGCGAGTCCGAGGGCACCTTTGGCCAGTACATCCCGGCGATTTCCGCTGCCGAGGCTCTGACCGGGGCGAATACCTATGTCCTGCCGGGGCTTGCCGGCAACAACGGCTTCCACACCAACCTGGGCGCCTACAACTATTCAGACGATGAACTCGAGATCTCCTACGAACTCTTCGCCGCCGATGGAAGCTCCATCGGAACAGATACGCTGGTCGTCGAACCTGGTGCCTATCAGCAGCACAACGAGGTGGTCGGGGTTCTGACCTCGGCAACGGTGCGGGGTGGCTATGCCCTGCTCAGCACGACCTCGCCGGAAGCCCGGTTCGCGGCCTACGGATCGGTGGTGGACGACGGATCGCACGACCCGACTCTGGTGTTGCCGGTGGCGGTAGATGGATCGAACGAGACCCTTGTGATTCCTGTGGTGGCGTCGAATCCCGGGGCCGGGCAGACCATGTGGCGGACCGATGTGGCATTGGTGAATCTGAGCGATGTCATGACCGAGGTGACCGTAACACTGCATTCGCACGATGCCGAAAGCTCTGAGACCTTCACCGTTTTGGAGCAGAGCGCCCACCTGCTTGAGGATGTGGTGCGTGAAGCCTTTGGCGGGACGGGTTCAGGCTGGCTCGAGATTGAGGCATCCGGACCGGGGCTCGCGGCCAACAGCCGCACCTACAACGACGCCGCCGAGGGTACCTACGGCCAGTTTGTGCCGGCTGTCACCGGCGACGCGCTGATTTCCGACGGGGAGATCGCGGTACTGGCCGGCCTCAATTCCGACGGATTCCGCACCAACCTCGGCCTGACGTCGTTGTCGGACAGCGACATCACGGTGACGGCAACGGTTTTTGACGACCGGGGTGAGACGCTGGGCGAGCTTCAGATCGAGGTGCCGGCCGGCGCGTTCGTCCAGATGCCGCGTCTGCTCGGGCAGCAGATCGGCTACACCGGGACGGCGTGGGCGACCCTCACGAGCGATGATCTGGAGGCCTCCTATCTGGCCCACATCTCGGTGGTGGACGAAGTCAGCGGCGATCCGATTTACATTCCTGCGGTGGTGCGCTGAATGGGAGAATGACGGGAGAAACAGCACCCGAGTACCCGGGTTTATCGAGAATCCCGCTATAATCAGAGGGATGGCCGCCGGAAATGCCAAACAGGTCTTGGTGACTCGCGTCGATGACGCGACCCACCGTCGGGTGGCGGAGCTTTTGCGCCAAACGACGCTGGCCCTTCACTTTGCCCACTGGGACAGTACGACCCTGGATCTGGTCCAGGTGACGGCGTTCGACGTCATCATCATCGGTTTCCCGGTCTCTGCCACCGCGTTAAAGCGTTTTCTCGAGATGGCACGGGCCGAGGGCGCGGCATGTCATCGCAGCGGGCTCGTGCTGATCACCGAAAACGAGTTTTCGGGAGCAGCCAATGCGCTGGTGGGCAAGGGTGCCAACCGGGTGGTCGCGATCAGCGAACTCGACACGAAGCTGGTCTCGGCTGTTGAGGAACTGGCCACCCCGGCGCCAAGGGTGCCCATCAGGATGCCGGCGAATATTCAACTTTTTTCTGAGGGTCGGCCTCTGCGGTTGATGGCGCAGATTCAGAATCTCTCGGCGTCGGGTATGCTGCTCCGCGGCGTCACCCAGTTTCCCGTGGGGACCAGCTTCGAATTCGAGATGATGGTGCCGGATGACCCCAACCCCATCCGCGGTACCGCCGAAATCACCCGGACTACCGACCCGCAACGGGAGATGGTCCAGGGCATCGGTGTTCGGTTTGTCTCCTTCAATGCCTCGGACCGGGTGAGACTGGAGATGTTCGTCGACCGACACCTGACCGGCCGCGCTTCTAGCCCGGCTGGGTAGATCCGGGCCTGCCCACCCATCCGGAAACAAAGGAACAAGGAACACCCCCAACCGCCTGGATCGCGTGACGTCGCGATGGGCGGGCGTGCCATCTTTCCGCGCAATGCGAGCGCGCGGGCCGGTGCCTGGCACCGACATGATCGAGGCCGAAATTGCTCCCGAGACGGCTGCTCCACAATGGCGCTCCACCCAGGTGGGTGGGGGCAATTCAGAATTGAGAATTCAGAGTCGAGAATTCCAATCCCCCGTGCAGCCGAGACGGCTGCACTACAACCTCTCGATGACAAGGGCGTTGTCGCCGTCGCCGGGACAGTTTTCGGAGTGGGTGGTCTTGATCCGGGTATAGCCGGGGGGAACCGGCGAAGCGGAACAGATCAGTTCGCGACGTCCGGGCCGTTTGATGATCAAGGCGTTATCGCCGTCGCCGCTGCAGGCGTCGTTGTGGTACACGCCCACCACCACCCAGCCCTCCGGCACCTCACGGCCGCCGCAGATGACCCGGTTACGACTCGCTCGTTCACTCATTGGTCGCGACCCTCGTGCGCCACATGCGTTCCAGCTCGTCCACCAATTCGACGTCGGCGCGGATGCCGTTGACCTGGTTGATCTGGACGATAGTCGTGGGTGACGTGAAGTTGACCTCGGTCAGATGCTCGCCAATGAAGTCGAGACCCAGCAGGTAGAGGCCCATGGGGTTGAGGTCGGCCGCGACGTCGCGACAGGCCTCGATTTGACGGGGCGTGGGTTCGAGAACCTCGGCGAGCGCACCCTGGTGGAGATTCGCCAGCCGGGAACCCTCGGCGGGCACCCGCAGAACCGATCCGAGCACCCGGTCGTTGATGGTGAGGATCCTCAGGTCGCCGCTGTCCTCGATGGCCTCGAGATACTGTTGAACGATGACTTCGGGACGCCACTGCTCCCAATAGCCCCGGAGTCCGTTCTCGGGAGCATCGTTGGCGACGAAGCTGACACCGATCCCGCAATAGGTGCTCTTGGGCTTGAGAACCGCCTCTCCCGGCATCCGGCGCACGGCGGCCACCATATCCTCGAAGCTGCTGCAGACAAAGGTCCTGGCAGCATATTCAGGGTACCTTTGGATGACCGTGTGTTCGGAGAGCTGGTAGGTGCTTGGAGGACGGTTGATCTGCACGATGGACTCGGGTGCCCGTTCGAAATGGCGGCAGTAGGCGCGGAAGGTGTCGTCCACCGGGGGGTCCTTGCGCTGCAGAACCACACGGTAGTCGCGAATATTAGCCTGCCGAGGATGGCCAAGGACCCAGAACGGATCGCTGTGGGCATCCGACGACAGGATCTCGCGCACCGGAAGGCTGGAGAGATAGCTCTCGCTGGGCAGATCGACGTCGCTTGCGAGCAGGTCGAGGTAGTCCACGGCGATACCACGTGCGATGAGTTCGGTGGCGACACAGACTCCGAGATCGAACTCGGGATTGAGGTCTGCCACCGGATCGGCCACCAGAAGATAACGTGTGCTCATAGCGGGCATCCTAGCGCGGAGAACGTTTCAAATCGAGTTTGTATTCGCGGATCGACATTGACCCGGGCTGGCTCCGCGGTCAAAATGCAGCATGAATCAAATCTGGCCCGTCGAGGTATTGAGCGACAACTACGTCTGGGTCCTCACGTCGGGAACCCGGTCCATAGTCGTGGTGGTGGACCCGGGCGACGCCGAACCGGTGATCCGGGCCCTGGATGAGCGCGGACTCAGCCTGGCAGCCATCCTCATCACCCACCACCACGCCGATCACACCGCGGGCGTGGGCGCTCTGCTGGCACGGGAGGAGGTTCCGGTCTACGGTCCGGCCGGCGAGAGGATTCCTACCGTCTCGCGGCCGGTTGCCGGGGGCGACTGTGTGCAGATTGACGAGATCGATGTGGTGCTCGATGTCATCGACGTGCCGGGACACACTGCCGGACATGTGGCGTATGCCGGGGAGGGGTTCGTTTTCTGCGGGGACACCCTCTTTGCCGGGGGCTGCGGACGGCTCTTCGAGGGCACGCCGAACCAGATGGTGACGTCGCTGTCGCGGCTGACAGCGTTGCCGCCGGACACCAAGGTGTACTGCGCTCACGAGTACACGGTTTCGAATCTGCGATTCGGCCTCGAGGTTGAGTCGAAGAACGCAGCTCTTCTCACCCGTCTCGAACACGCGCAACGACAGAGAGGTGACGGGCGCCCCACCGTCCCCTCGACCCTCGCACTGGAAATGGGCACCAATGTGTTCCTGCGTTGTGTCGAGCCGGGGGTCATTGATGCCGCCGAGCGCCACGCCGGGCAGAGCCTCACCGACGAAGTTGAGGTCTTTGCCGCGGTACGTCAATGGAAGGACGGCTGGCAGGGTTGAGGGTGACGGGCATGAGCCCATCGGCGACCGGGCGAATATTCGTCAACTACGACCCGTTGTGTCCTGGGTATGGCTGATGACACGACCGACAGAAAACCCGCGGTGCGCATCTACACTAAGAAGTGGTGTGGATATTGCGTCGCCGCACGCTGGCTGCTGCGCCGATTGGACATTGACTTTGAGGACATCCCGGTGGACGAAAAACCGGAACTCCGGAGCCGGGTGTCCAGAGAGAACGGAGGTTGGCCGACCGTGCCGATGATTTTCGTGAGAGGAATCTTCGTGGGCGGATTCACCGAATTGCACGCAATGCACCGGAATGGTGGTCTCCTTTCCAACGACGGCGATCCGTCGGCGGCACAGATCGGGGATTGACCCATCATGGCCACACCGCGCACCCAGCTCCGTATCGTCCTCCTCCAGGTTCGAGAGGATCGTGTGCCCCTGCGTCAGGAACAGGGCTGTTTCATCGAGCGTTGTCGTGTCGCCCGTGGGCAAATGGACTTTTTCAATCTGGTGGATGATCCGGTCATCCGCTGGAGCGACGTGGAGAACGCTCATGCCGTCATCATCGGCGGCGCAGGTGCCTATTCGGTGACCGAGAATCACGTCTTCACGCCGGCGCTCACCGACGTGGTGCTCGAACTCATTGACCGCGATCGACCGGTATTCGGGAGTTGCTGGGGCCACCAGTTCCTCGCCGCCGTCACCGGTGGTTCGGTGATCGAGGACGCCGACCGGTCCGAGATTGGTTCCATTCCGATCCAGCTGACGGCAGCCGGGCGAACCGATCCCATTTTCGATGGATTCCCTGAGAGGTTTTATGTTCAGCTGGGCCACAAGGACCGGGTGGCCGATCTCGGCCCCGGGTGGGTTGACCTGGCTGGGTCCGATCTCTGCCCGAACCAGGCGATCCGTCTCACGGGCAAGCCGGTTTACGGCACCCAGTTTCACAGCGAGATGAACGAAGACCGGCTCCGGGAGCGGTTGGAGGTCTACGTGGACAGTTACGTGCCCGACCGGGAGGCATTTCTCGAGATCATCCGCACGCTTCGACCGTCGGTGGAGGCGGACGGTATCATGCGGCGGTTTCTCGAACTCTACGCGTGAAGAGGCCCCCCGCACACCCAGGAGCAAGGAACAAGGAACTGCTCCCATTTATCCGGTGGCGGTGGGTCGTCCGCCGACCGCCCGGGTCCGAAATCTCGCACCTCGTATCTCGTATCTCGCGTCGTATATCTGGGTAGGCTGGGGCGGTCTCTGCTAAAGTGATTCCCCAAACCAGGAGCAGCGATGTGGTGAAGTTCCCCTCAATCATCCCGGGTCGAAACGGCGAGCCGATGTCCAATGTGGACGCAGCCTGGCTTCGGATGGAGGATCGCACCAACCTGATGACCATCACCGGGGTCATGTCTTTCCCGGAGCCGCTCGACTTTGGTCAACTCAAGGAATTGGTGGAAGACCGCTTTCTCTATTACGACCGCTTCAGGCAGCGGGTAGCCGGCATCAACTCACCCATCGGTCACCCGAGATGGGTCGAGGACGAGCATTTCACACTCAGGTCCCACCTCCAGCGGGTCGCCCTGCCGGATCCGGGCGGCAAGGCCGAGCTCCAGGAGATGATGTCGGATCTCATGAGCACACCCCTGGACTACACCAAACCGCTCTGGCAAATGCAGTACATCGAGAATTATCAGGGTGGCTCCGCGGTGGCCATGCGGATCCACCACTGCATCGCCGACGGTATCGCCTTGATCCGCGTCCTGCTGGGCATGACCGACGATACCCCCTCCGGCTCGCCGGTCGTCCGGAGGAAACGACGCCGGAGCCAGCCCCTCGGCGAGGGATACTGGTTGCCCGAGGTGGTCAATGACGCCGTGCGATCGGTGCGGAAGGCCACCGGACCGTTGATCGAAGGTGGAATGGAGGCCATCTCGAATCCGGCGAAACTGCTGGAATACCTCCGTGACGGCGGTCAGATGGCGGCCATCGTAAGCCGGCTCGCCACGACTCCCCGGGACGCGGATACGCCCTTTAAGGGTCCGCTCGGCACGACCAAACGCTGCGCCTGGTCCGAGATCCTGCCTCTGGAGGATGTCAAAAAGCTCGGCAAGGACAAAAACGCTACCATCAACGACGTCCTGCTCTCCGGAGTCACCGGCGCGCTCCGCCGGTATCTGTTGCGCAGGGTCGGCGTGGTGGAGGAAGATCTCGACATCCGGGCGGTGATCCCGGTCAATCTGCGACCGGAAGACGAGATGGACGCGCTCGGCAACAAGTTTGGCTTGGTATTCCTTGCGCTGCCGGTGGGAGTTCCCGATCGCTGGGACAGGCTCCAGGTCCTCAAGGAAAGAATGGACGGGATCAAAGACTCGTCGGAGGCCATCGTGACCTACGCGATCCTCAACGGGCTGGGGATGACGGGCCCGGAGGTGGAGAGCGCGGCGGTCCAGTTCTTTGGTTCCAAAGCCACCGCGGTCATGACCAATGTCCCCGGTCCTCGGGAACAGATCTACCTCGCCGGCTCTCCTCTGAGCGGCATGATGTTCTGGGTTCCCCAGTCTGCACGCCTGGGTCTTGGTGTGAGCATCCTCAGCTATGCCGGTGAGGTCCGGGTGGGCGTGGCGAGCGATGCGGGACTGATCCCGGATCCCGACTCCATCATCCAGGCTTTCCAGGACGAGATGCGGGCTGCTCTGGCCGGATACGGCGGAGATGACCCCACCGACTGAGGAACTGCTCTGATCACGACGGGTCAGAATTCGAAACGCCGTTGCGTGTCGCCCGGGAGGCGCGCACCCTCGAGTTCGAGCAGCGCGGATTTCAGCGGCAACCCACCGCCATATCCCACCAGGTTTCCGTCGGCACCCACAACCCTGTGGCAGGGAATGACGATGGGAATGGGGTTGGCGCCGTTGGCGCGTCCCACGGCCCGCACCGTCTTCGGATCGCCGAGGCGCTCGGCCACGGCACCGTAGGTGGACGTACGGCCGTAGGGGATCTCCCCAACCGCCGCCCAAACCCTGCGCTGGAAGTCGGTTCCGCCGGGGTCCACCGAGAGGCTGAAGGAGCGCCTCCGGCCGGCGAGGTATTCGGAGAGCTGCCGTGTCACCTCTTCGCAGCGGACGGGGTGCCGCTCGGCACCGCCTGGATCCGGCAAGCTCTCATCATCCACGAGGAGGATCCGCAACACCACGCCGTTGGCATCCACCACCACCGTGAGATCACAGATCGGCGACGTGATCCGGTCCCAGTATTCGGCCATGGGGCGAGACTAGCAGAGCCGTCGCCCAACCCACCCGGGCTTTGGGGCTATGAGGGCCCCCGCCCACCCGGAGCGAGATGGTGCGTTGATCGGGCGTGCCACTTCCGACACTCTCGGGAGTGTTCGCCTTCAGGGTCGTTGTCCTTGGGTCCCGAAAGTGTCAGCAACCTCTGGGAGCGCATCTGGAGAAGGGGCGCGCCGAAGCCGGGCTATCGAGCCGAACATGCGGCTATTGTGGTGCGGGCCTCCGGCCTGCATTCGTGCGGTGACCCCAGGCGGGAGATGCAGCCGAGCCGGCCGCTCCACAAACGGACATGCAGTCATAGCGCAGAGAGTCCCAAGACCTCTTGTCGTGGTCAGGCTGGGAAGATCCCCGTTGTCTCGGCGGTGCGGGGGTCGGGGTCAAGGGTGGAGAGCACGATCCGGTTGATGAGTCCATCAGGTTCCACAGTGACAAAAAATAATGCAGCGTGCTCCACGTCGCCCTGGGAAGAGATCAGACAGGGACGGCTCGTGCCCCCGGGACCGGGAACCGACCCGAGTTGGACCCGCATTCGCGCGTCCTCGCCCACCATCTCGATCAGCTCGACCTTGCGGGCGACGTGATCCAGCACAGCCGTCTTGCCTTCGAGGAGAAGATCGGTGTCGAACGACTCGTACCGGACATCGGGTGCGACCAAGGGATCGAGGATCCCGGGATCGAGGCGGTTCCACGTCCGTGCCAGGG
This sequence comes from uncultured Holophagae bacterium, assembly GCA_963797055.1. Lineage (GTDB taxonomy): Bacteria > Acidobacteriota > Thermoanaerobaculia > Thermoanaerobaculales > Sulfomarinibacteraceae > FEB-10. The sequence goes on along the minus strand of CAWCOD010000004.1, from coordinate 246,644 downwards.
CTTCCAACGCACGTTCGATGGCGGTGCGATCTTGCGGTGCCATGGGGGCTATTGTCGCACCGCCGCCCGCCCAGCTGAACCGCAGAGCCGTCTGTCCTGCCAGTTGGCGATCTGGTGGGCCGCCAGGTCAGATGACTTCTTGCGGCCGGTCTCTACGTACTCCACGCCACCGCGGTTGTTTTCGGGTGGGTGGAGGCAATTCAAAATTCAAATCTCCTGTGCAGCTGAGACGGCCGCACCACAAACCGTCTTCCAACACCGAGGCCGAGCCCCAAGACCCCAGGACCTCGTGACAGTGCGGGTCAACCCCAATAACGTCGCATTACTCAACAGAGGGGCATGCCGGTGCCGTGCGTTCGGTGAAACCTCGGCGTCCGAATTCGGTATGTCTACTATGATCCGGAGGGGGCTGCCATGGCGATAGCCAGGTTGTTGACAACGTGGTTCGTGGTTTTCGTGTCGCTGAGCAGTGGGCCAACGGTGTTTGCCCAGGGCACCAGCGCCGATATGATTGGAGACCGATCCGAGGTCCATACGATCGAATCTCCTCTTCTGAAGACAGTGTCACCTCCCCGACGGCCTGGCGGAAGGCAGACGCTCGATGCCGATCCCTACGGCTTCGTCACCAGCGAAGATCTTCTGGAACTGCTGGAACAGCTCACGTCCATACGCCCCCACCTGGGTTGGCGTCACTCCACAACCGTTGGGGAAAGCGATGCCATCGCCTGGGCCGAACGAAAGCTCGGTGAGCTTGGTTTTCTCAATTCGGTGGGGCTGACCACCGAGCGAACCCCGTTTCGGACCTTCACCGGCGTGGAGTTCTGGGAGACCACCGTGACCCTCCGGCGTGGAAGTTCGAGCTTCAAGGCGCCGGCGGACGGAGCCCCCGGCCACCGGGACGTCGTCGATCTCGCTCGGCGATTCGACTCGGACGGTGAGTTCAACGATCGGCAGCGCGACCCGGTGGTCGTTGATGCCGACCCGATCTTTATCCGTACCGCCGACGAAATCTATGCCCTGACCCCGCAACAACTGGCGGGCCGTGTGGCCGTGGTGGACTATGCGGTCATCGATCGCTCGCTCCTGGGGACCAACGAGTCGGTCACCCGGGCGTGGGTCCTGATGGAGAAACGGCCGGCGGCGGTGGTCATGGTCACCACCTACTCCAATAGGCGTGGACAGAGTCACGGAGCATTCGCCGGCGACCTCAGCGCCTACACATGGGTGGATATCGAAACCGACATCCCGGTCTTGAGCCTCCGCATGGAGGACCTGGAGGAATTCGGGATCGACGATTGGAACGACCTTGAAGATGTGGATGAAATGCGCGTCACCTGGGACGTGGATCTCTTCGCACCGGGTGAATCCGAGTATCTGGTGGCTCGCATTCCGGGTCTGGATTCCACCAGGGCGGTCATCCTTGGAGCCCATATCGACTCCCCGAACACACCTGGTGCGTTTGACAACGGCAGCGGGTCGGCCGCGCTGGTTCAGGTGGCACGAGCCCTGGATCGTGCGCGGCTGGTGCCGCCGGTGGACCTCTACCTCGCCTGGTTTGGCAGTCACGAACGGGGGCTCTACGGCTCCTCCAACTTCACCGCCAACAGCAGCGAAATCCTGGATCGCGCCATTGCCATGCTGCAGATGGACTGCCTCGGTCATCCGCTGGAGGGGATCACGAACCAGATCTGGCTCGAGACCTGGTCCTACAACCGGCAGGGCGATGCCAGTATCCCGTGGCCGGAGTATCTCAACGATCTGGCCTCCGCGCGGGGCATCGAGACGGAGGTTGCCGACCTCCCCTACCTGGTATCGGACAATTCGAGCTTTGCCGGTTACGACGTGCCGAACATCAACATGATCTTCATGAACCCCTTCGAAGGGGAAGAGGTCCACTTTGCCAATCACCTCCACGATCCTTATGACGACATGCCTCTGGCCCGTCTTGAAGGTCAGGCCTTCGAAGACATGGCGACGATCCTCGTCGCCGCCGCGGTCAATACCGCAGTGGATGATCCTGATCTCAGAGTCGCGCCGAATCCCACCCGTCGCGCCCTTTTCGTGGGCAGCCACACCGAAGGTGTGCACATGTCGCCGGCCGGTCTCACCCAATTCGGGATGACCCTGGCGTGGGAGGGTTTCGATGTGGACATGGTGCCTTACGGCCAGGCCGTCACCTCGACGGCTCTGGAGAACACGGATCTGGTGGTTGCGCTTCCAGTCCATGACTACCCCACCCCGGAGATCGACACGACTCTCTACGACGAGGAATGGACCGGAGAGGAGATCGATGCTCTGGAGGACTTCGTAACCGCGGGTGGCGTGCTGGTGCTGACCAACAGCGCCCACCGCTTGAAGTACGCCAATCTCGCCTATGACGAGAACGAGGATTGGTCGGACGCAAACGCTCTGGCCGATAGATTCGGCATCGAATACGGCGATCATATTATTACCAGCGATCGGGTCATCACCAGCGGTGACCATCCCCTCGTCGACGACGTGACCCTCTTGTACTTCATCTCGGGCAACGCCATGGCGTTCGATGCAGGATCGGCAGAGGTGCTGGCTTCGGTAGCCGGCTTGCCCGTTCTGGCAGTGGTGGAACATGGCGCAGGCACGGTGGTGGTGCTCTCCGATCTCGGCATGTTGGGCGCGAGGAACGATCCGCCGCGGAATCTGCGTTTCTGGCAGAATCTGGCGCGGTTGGCCAGGTGACGGTTCGGCACCCTTTGGGAATCCGGAGTGGTACCTTGACGCCGTGACCTACAACTTCGATCCCGATGCGTGGCTCGCCGCCCGTCTCGCCCTCGTTGACGAACGTCTGCGGCGGGGTGGGCTGTCCCCTGAGGACGCGGATCGTGAGCGCACCGAACTCGACCGCCGATACCAGGAAATGCTGGACCGTCTGGACGGGAGCTATCAGATTCCCTCGGACCCTCCGGCGGACTGATCTTGGTGGGACGGATTCCTGCGGGTACAATTCGCGTTGTATATGGGGATGACGCACCGGATCTCGATTCCGCACCTGTTGGCCTCGATCGCCTTGGCGGCGGGGATGATTGCCCCTGCGACCGAGTCCCGAGCCTCCACATCCGGAGTCAACGCCCACATCCCCACCGACCCGATCATGGACAGCACCGTGGATGCAGGTATTGGCTGGGTCCGTATTGATTTTGTCTGGGCATTCGTCGAGATCGAGCGCGATCGGTTTGAATGGGCGATCTACGATACGCTGATCGAAGGTCTTCAAGCCAGAGGGTTGAGAATCTATGCCTCCGTTGTCGGGACGCCGTCATGGGCGACATCGGGTTCGGAGTTCAGCGGCGTGCCCGACAATCCGGACGAGTGGAAGGCATTCTGCTATCTGGCCGCGAAACGCTATCGTGGACGGATTGACGCCTGGGGCTTCTGGAACGAGCCCAACCTGGATCATTTCTGGGAGGGCAGTCGCTGGGCGTATCTGAACGAGATTCTGATCCCCGGAATCGACGCGGTACGCACCGCGGACCCCGACGCTTTGGTGGCCGGACCCGACCTCGCCCACCTGAACAGCGGCGACTGGGACGACTGGCTGGACGACGTCGTTTCCCAAGCCGGAGATATGTTGGATGTGGTGACCCACCATGCCTACCCCTCCGACGGCAGTGCCGGAAATGTGACCGAAAAACTGACTGAAGGTGGCGACTACCCGTGGGACCCCCCCTCGGTGCGATCGGTTCTCGAAGATGCGGGATGGGGCCATCGACCGGTGTGGCTGACCGAAACCGGGGTGGAGAGCGGCCGCTACGGCGAGGTCGGCCAGGAGAATTTTTACGACGATTTGTTGGCCGACTGGTTTGGCGAGGATCGCGGCCACACGTGGCTCGACCGGATCTTTTTTTACGAGATGACCGACCCGAGCAACAACCCCGACCTGTCGTGGGGCATCCTCAATCCGCCTCCTGGACTCGAACCGAAGCTCGCCTACCACGCCTATGCGGCGTTTATTCAAAACACACCGGTGGATGGCGCCGAGATCACCATTCATGGCCTGCCGGCCTTCATCGGTTCGAGGGAAACCGTGGCGCTGCGGTTCGAAATTCTCAACACCGGTACGACGACCTGGACGGAAGCAGACGGCTACACCCTGATCTTCGATGTGGACCTGCCGGGTTGGGGTCACGAGGTGGAGCCCTTTGCCGGCACCGAGCCGGTCCATCCCGGCGACTCGATCGTGTTTGACGGCACGCTCAGATCCGCGTTCATCCCACCGAGCTACCCATCACAGACGGTTCACCTGTACGTCCGGATGGCACGCACGGAAGGTCCGCGATTCGGCGACGCGCCATTCCCATCGGTGGTCCACACCGCCAGGGTTCCCCCGGTGCTGGTTCTCCAGCCGACGGCCTCCGAGGTCCCCTTCAACGGACAAGTGTCGTTCTCGGTGATCGTGGAATCCGAAACCGACACGAGCTACCAGTGGCGCCGCGACACGGTGGTCCTGGCCGATGATCACCGTATCACCGGCAGCCGCGAGGCAACGCTCACCGTCAGCGCCGCGGGATTCGGCGATCTGGGCGACTACGACTGCGTTGTCACCAACGCCGCCGGGTCGGTCAGAAGCGTTCCGGTGGCCCTGGTCCTTGCCGGATCCCCCATTCGCCGCACCTCGGGAAGGCTCATCCCGGGGGACGCAGCGACCGTTGATCGTTGGCGGAGGTTCACGGCGCACAGATTAAGGTTCGATGACCCGCAGCCCCGCCCTGTGGTCGGTCGGCCGAGCGAGGAAACGCCACAGATCCGCTAAACTCCGGGCGCCGGTTGACGTACTCACGGCAAAGGTTTGCGGCTGCATTCTGTGGCTGTGCGCCGTTAAGGAGAACCCATGTCCCATCTGACCCGATTCGCCTCCGTCTTCGCCCTGCTCGCACTGCTGATGGCCTCGCCGTTGCTCGCACTCGAGGTCCCCTACGAGCTCTACACCCTGCCCAATGGGATGACCGTGATCCTCCACGAGGACCACACCCTGCCGCAGGTGACCGTAAATACATGGTTCTACGTCGGGTCAAAGGACGATCCGCCCGGTCGCAGCGGCTTTGCCCATCTCTTCGAACATCTCATGTTCATGGGCACCGTGCGGGTTCCCGGAAGCGGATACGATGACATGATGGAGGCCGGCGGCGGCGCAAACAACGCCTCCACCGGGTCCGATCGCACAAATTATCTGATCTGGGGACCGTCGTCGCTGCTGCCCACCCTGTTGTGGCTTGATGCCGACCGGCTCGACGGTCTTGGCGAGGCCATGACCGAGGAGAAGGTCGATCTTCAGCGGGATGTGGTGCTCAACGAACGGCGGCAGAACTACGAGAACTCTCCCTACGCCAAGGCCTATCTGATCATCCCGAAGGCAATCTATCCGGAGAACCACCCCTATCACCTTTCAGGGATCGGCGAACCCGAGCATCTCGAAGCCGCTTCCCTCGACGATGTGACCGCATTTTTCGATGCCTTCTACGTCCCCGGCAACGCCAGCCTCGTCGTGGCCGGTGATTTCGATCCGGTGGCGGTGAAGGACCTCATCGCCACGACTTTCGGCGCGGTTGCAACCCGATCCATGCCCGAGCGCCGCACGGCTGAGCCGGTGATCCTGGACGGTGAGATCCGTCTTGTGGAAACCGACAGGGTGGAATCTCCACGGCTCTATCTGGTGTGGCCGTCGCCGGCCTTCCACGCACCCGGCGACGCCGAGATGGACCTCGTCGCCAGCATTCTGGCCGATGGACCATCGAGCAGACTCCACCAGCGTCTGGTCACCAAAGAGCGGGTTGCAAGCAGCGTGGAAGCCTATCAGGCCTCCGAAGGGCTGGGCTCCCTCTTCTTCATCGAAGTCACGGCTGCGGAAGGTGGCGACCTCGAACAGATCAAGCGCGGTGTCCTCGAGGTCATCGACGACCTGAAAGGCGACGGACCCACCGCCGGCGAACTCCAGCGGGTCAAGGCGTCGCAAGAGGCGTCATTCCTGAGGTCGATGGAAAACCTGATCTATCGGGCGGACAGCCTCAACGAATATCGCTATTACTACGGTGAGCCCGACTCCTTCCAGCGGGACCTGGATCGATGGACCCTGGCGTCTGCCGAGGACGTCCAGCTTTGGACCGGAAACGTCTTGACCACCGGTCGTCTCGATCTCCGGATTCTGCCGGAGGAGGCCGTCGTGGACGGCGCCGACCTCGATGTACGACCCGAAACTCTCCCGATGGCCACCTACCGCCCGCCGGTCCCCGAGACATTCACCCTGGACAACGGGATCGAGGTGGCGCTGGTGAGCCGTCCTGGCAGCGGCCTTTTCAGCGGCGCTCTGATCGTCGATGGCGGAGAGCGGCTTGTGGGCGCCGATCGGGCCGGCCTGGCCTCGCTGACCGCCACCATGCTCACCGCCGGTGCAGGTGGCCGCTCGGTCGCCGAATACGCCAATGCGGTGGCCTCCTTGGGTGGTGACGTGTGGACCTCGGTGAGCTGGCACAACCTCGTGGTCAACGTGCGCGGTCTCACCTCCCGTCTGGATCCGACCCTCGACCTTTTTGCCGACGCGGTCCTCAGGCCGAATCTCGAGATCGACGATCTCGAGCGGGAACGGGACCTGGCCATCGAGGGGATCCGCGCGAGGACGCAGAATCCCAACGCCGTTGCCTTCCTTACGGGACGGTCGGTGGTCTACGGCGATGATGATCCCAGAGGACGTCCCACCAGCGGAGTCGAATCCACAGTGGACTCCATCGAGATTGGTGATGTCCGCGAGGTCTTCCCCCGCCTCCTCAACCCGAATTCGGCGCAATTCGTCTTCGTCGGTGACGTGGACGGGGCAACCTTGAAAACCGCCCTCGAACAGCGTTTCGCGACCTGGTCCGGGGTCGATGCCACAACCGCGATTCCGCCGGCGCTGAAGGGCACAGCGGGTCGTATCGTGATTGTGGACCGCCCTGGGGCGCCGCAGACCGTGATCTATCTCATGCGCCCTGTCCCGGGACCGGACGATACCTTGGATCGCGCAACCCGCAGTTGTGTCAACAGCCTCTTCGGCTCCACCTTTACCAGCCGCCTGATGCGCAATCTCCGCGAGGAGCACGGCTACACCTATGGCGCCAACAGCACGTTTTATCAGCGAGGCAGCCAGTACGAGCTCTTTGCCTACTCGGCGGTGCAGGGCGAGTTCACAGGGGCTGCGCTGTCCGAGTTCAAAAAAGAGTTTGACGGGCTTTCGGGCGGCGATATCACCGCCGATGAGTTGGCGAAGTCGCTGAGCACCGTCCGTTATGACCTCACCAACACCGCAGAAAGCACATCGTCCATGGCGTCCACCCTGGTTTCGTTGGCCGCCAATGGTCGGCCGTTGGATGATGTTGCCACCGTCTATTCGAGCCTGGACAAGGTGGATCTCGAAGATGCGAACGCCCTGGCTCGTTCCGGGCTCTACGGCTGGGACTCCCTCGCCATCGTGTTGGTGGGTGACGCCGAAACCGTGATTCCCCAGTTGGAGGAGCACGGCTTCCCGGCTCCCGAGTTCGTCGACATGGCGGGTCAACCCGTGGCGCAGTAACGCTCAGATAGAATTTTTTATAGTCTCAATTCTCAATTTTGAATTTTGAACTTCACGGCCCATCAGGGGGAATGCTGGGTGGGTGGCGGAATTCAGAATTGAGAATTCAAAATTTAGAATTGGCTTCCGAGATTCAGCGCGGGGGTTCAGGTCGTCCTGGTGCGATCCTCGCGACGTCGCTTGAGCCCGAGGATCCGGCGGACCGACCGCACCAATTCGTCGGGATCGACGGGTTTGTTCATGAACCCCTCGGGTGGCCGGGTGGGGCGATCGTAGATCACCTTGCGAAACTCGGGGTGTCCGGTGACCACACACACCGGTGTCTCCCTCAAAGCGGGGTTCTCCCGGAGTTCGCACAGGGTCTGGACGCCGTCCTTGCCCGGCATGGAGAGGTCCAGGGTGATCAGATCCGGTTGTTCGCGGACGGCGACCTCGAGGGCCTCGTCACCATCGGCGGCCTCGCAGATCTGGGCACCCGCGTCGGCCAGCACGGTCAATAAGAAGGTCCGGACGTCCTCATCATCATCCGCCACAAGGATCGTATAACCGGTGAGCGGCAAGGCCTCGGACGGTTCCAGACTGCCGATTTCTCTATCCATGATTCAAGTCTCCTCAGGGTAATGTGGGTCCCCGGCCGTCGGAACGCCAGTAGAACTCTCTTTACTGGTCAGCCATTGTTCGTAGAGTTCTGGACGGCGATCGGCGAGAAACAGCTTCCGAGCGTGGGATTGACTCGCCTCGCTGGGATCGAGGTCGGCCATCAGGATGTGATCCTCTCCCTGAGGGGCCCGTGCCAGAACCCTTCCATCGGGGGCACACACGAAGCTCTCGCCGGCGAAAGCGAGCCGATCCTCGGCGCCAACCCGGTTGCACAGCGCGACGAAATAGCCGTTTTGGAAAGCCGCCACCTGCATCTCGGCCTCGTAGAGCCCATCGGGCCATTCGCCCACGGCGCCGGCCTGGGGAACAACAACGATCTCAGCCCCGGCCAGGGCCAGCGCACGCATGTACTCGGGATAGTGGCGGTCGTAGCAGACGGCGATCCCGATCCTGCCGGCCGCGGTGTCGAAGACCGGGGCGCCGGTGTCGCCGGGGGCGTAGTAGCCGCGTTCGTGGAAACATTCGTAGTCTGTGATGTGGACCATTCGCGTCCGTCCGAGGAGGCGGCCGTCGGCATCGATCACCGGGGAACAGTCGTAGCAGAGTTCTCCCGCCCTCTCGAAGAGATTGGGCAGCACCACCACACCGAGCTCCCGCGCGGCGGTGCACAAGAGATCGGTGGTGGGCCCGGGAACGGGCTCGGCCAGATCTCGGACGTTGCCTGGAGCGGGTCGCTGGGGATAGAAGGGTTCGAAAGCGAGCTCAGAGAAACACACGAGGTCCGCCCCCTGGCGGGCGGCGGACCGGAATGCATCGACACCGCGGCGGAGATTCTCCGCTCGATCGCTGGTTGCGTGCTGCTGGACCAGGGCGATGCGCATGGCTGACCCTCCCACGCCCATTGTGCCACCGTCGTCACGACGGCGGGCATGGTTTAATGAACGCATGTTTCGTGGCGCTGGCGTTGTACGGTTCCTTTCGCTCTTCCTGGTTGCATCAGCGGTGTGCGGCTGCCGCGACTTCCAGCCTCCCCCACCCGATCCTGATCCATCGTCGGTGAGACCGGTCCCGACCGCATCAGTCGACGGTCTCTACTCCATCGTACTGCCTGGGAATCCGGCCGCAACCATCGGCACGCAAAGGAAGTCTGAGGGCTTCCTCGCTCGGGAAATTGTCGGTCGGTTTCCAGCCTTGGCCGTCTCCGAATGTCTTGAGCGGGCTGCGTCGGCCCACCACAGTCTGCCACCCGAATTAGCCGGGAATCCGCCTCTGGGCTTCACGGAGTTTGCCCTGCACTGGGCCGGCTGCCCCGATCCGTCCGCTGCGGTCACCACGGTCCTGACCAGTGACAGCGGTCGCGATGTGCTTTTCGAACACCTGCGCAAAATTCTAAACGACGGAGACTACAGTCACGTAGGGTTTGCCCGTGCCGATGCGCCGCCGCCATATGCGACCCGGTGGTTCGGTGTGCTGGTCGAGCGCCGGATCGAGATGAAGGACGTCCAGTCGTCGGCGGATCCGGGCACATCGGTGGTTCTCCAGTTCCAGCTCGAAGAGGGATTCAACGGTGCCGTCATTGCAGTCACCGCCCCGAGCGGCGAGGTTCGGACTTCAAGACCCGGTCTCGGTGCATCCTGGGGGGTCGCCTCCATCGCCGTGGGCGACCGAGTCGGTGAGGTCTGGGTCGAATTGATCGGTCACAGTTCCGCGGGTCCTCAGGTGCTCGCCCTCTTCCCGGTCCAGGTGGGCCGTCCGGCTCCGAGTCGGTGGGTCGGTCGGCCGGTGGCCGACGAGACCTGGATTCGTTCGGCCGAGGAGGCGGAGAAATTCGCGGCTGGGTTGGTCCAAGCCGACCGACAGAGATTCGGATTGCCCGACCTTTCTTGGGACCCGGACCTGGCCCGTGTCGCCCGCGGCCACAGCACGGACATGTCAGGCAACGCCTTCTTCGCACACGTGTCGCCAACTACCGGTACGATCATGGACAGGCTCAGAAGGGCGGACTATACGGCGTCGCTGGCGATGGAGAACATCGCCATGGCGCCAACCCTGGCCGAAGCCCAGGAGAGTCTCATGCGAAGCCCTGGACACAGGGCGGCGATTCTCAGCCCGGAGACAACCCATTTCGGTGTCGGCGTCGCCACCCGCACCACCCCGGGTCACGGGACCATCCGGCATGTCACCCAGGTTTACGCTCGACGTCGATAGTCCGGGCAAGATCGTGAAGCGATGACTGACCGAGTTGGAAGGTTAGGGCGCACCGTTGTTGACAGATCTCCCGGCCGCCACATAGGCTGGGTGCCTTGAAAATCATCAACGAACTACCCGACTCCGAGAGCGCTGCGACCTTCCGCCACGCCGAGGGTCTCCGCGATTACATCCTCCGCCCGGTCAAGCTGTTTCGTACCTACGACCGCGGCAACCTGACACCCGACCTGGTGGCCGGAATGACGGTGGCCGCCGTGGCTATTCCGCAGGCCATCGCCTATGCATCCATTGTGGAATTGCCCGCCCAGACAGGCCTCTACGCCGCTGTTGTGGCGGCCGTGATCGGTTCGCTCTGGGGTTCATCTCGATTCCTCGCAACCGGTCCCGTCAACGCCGTGTCCCTGCTCGTTCTGCCCATCCTGCTCACCGTGGCAGAGCCGGGCTCACCGGCGTTCATCATCGCAGCAGCAACCCTCGCACTGATCGTCGGCGGGGCGGAAATTCTGCTCGCGCTGCTCCGGTTCGGAGCGTTGGTCACTCTCGCCTCCCGGTCGGTGTTGTTGGGCTTTACCGCGGGAGCCGCGATCCACATCGTGGTCGGCCAGATGAGGAATCTGCTTCGGGTCTACGTCCCCGCCGAACCCGAGCTCTACCACAACGTGATTCTGATCATCTCGGAACTGGGCCAGACCCACATCCCGAGCCTGGTGCTCGGTCTGGCGACCCTGGCGCTCCTGCTGGCGCTCCGTACTCTCGGACCGAGGGTGCCGTCCGCCCTGCTGGCGGTGGCGGCAGCCGGTGTCGCGGTCTACGTTTTCGGGCTCGAGGGAAAAGGTGTAGAGGTGGTGGGCGCGATTCCACGGTCTCTGCCGCCCTTGAGCTTCGGGTCGGTCCACGATCTCCCGGATCTGGCGACGATCCGGGCGCTGGTTGTCGGCTCCCTTGCGGTGACCGCGCTCGGGCTCGTGGAAGCGGTGGCATCCGCCCAGACGCTGGCCAAACGCACAAAGGACAGACTGGACAGCAACCAGGAGTTCTTCGGTCAGGGTCTGGCAAATTTGGCGGCGGGGTTGTTCTCCGGCTACCCCTGCTCCGGATCGTTCACCCGGTCGTCTCTGGCCCAGCAGGTCGGGGCCAGAACCCGCATGACCGGGGTCATCACGGGGCTGACGATCCTCATCGGCATGCTCGCCTTCGCGCCCTACGCCAGGTACATACCCAAGCCGGCCATAGCGGCCATTCTGCTGGTTGTGGCCTGGTCCATGATCGACCGCGAAGGGACGCGCAGGGCGATGAGGACCTCCCGTTCCGAGTTCGGGCTCATGTTGCTGACCTTCCTTGCAACCCTCACCCTGCCCCTGGACTTTGCAGTGCTGGCCGGGGTGATGGCTTCTCTCGCGTTCTTCGTCATTCGTTCGAGTCTGCCCAGAGTCTACCCCGTGGTTCCGGACGAGGTGTACCGTCACCTCGTCTACCGGCCGGAAGCACCGGTCTGCCCCCAGGTGGGGGTCATGAACATCCGCGGCCCGCTGTTCTTCGGTGCGGTCTACCACATCGAGGACGAGCTCAGGGGAAATCTCGAGGAAAACCCGGGCCAGATCGTGCTGGTGCTCCGGATGCACGGGGTGGATATCATCGATCTCAGCGGCATTGAGATGCTCGAGGCCGTGGTCAACACCTACCGCACATTCGGCGGCGATGTCTTTTTGGTTCGACCGCGGCGGCCCGTACTGGAGTTCATGGAACAGTCGGGTTTCATACCCGAGACTCTTGCCATGGACCACATCCTTCCGCAGGAGGGGGCGATCGAATTCCTCTTTGACCGGGTGGTGGATCCCGTGGTCTGCGTATACGGCTGCGAGCACCGGGTTTTTGCCGAGTGCCAGTCCATTGAAAAGGACCCGTCGTCGGACCACCTCCCTGTCCTCCCCCACCAAAGCCTGGACGCCACGCGGTTCCTTCCGGCCCCCGAGTTTCGCGAGTTGGTGTCGGACGAACAATCGATGGTCGTGGATGTTCGGGAGCCGGAGGAATTCCACCAGGGACACCTCGCGGGATCCCACCTCGTGCCGCTGCGATCGCTGTACGACAGGGTCGATCAACTGCCCCGTGATCGTGTACTGCTGATTGTGGATCGCTCCGGACGCCGAACAACACGGGCCATGCAGACCCTGAGGGATTTGGAATTTGAAAGTTACTACGGCCTCAAGGGTGGTGTTTTGGCGTGGCGCGCCGAGGGTTTCGCGTTGATCGTCGATTCGCCCGACGCGGAAGATTGATCAACCTGGGGTGGATCAGACAGGGCACCTCACGGTACTTCCTTGAGAAGTTCGCTCCGAAGAGGGGCTCAACGGATGGTGGGCATGCCTTTCAATCGTTCCAATCTGGACTCGAAGGACCCGGATTTTCACCGAGTTACGCTGCCGAAGGGCGTGTCTGAAGAAGCGTGGCGCATCGAGCGTGATCGGTGGCAGAATCCCAGACTCCGCGCGCTCTTGGGATCCCTGCGTCGGCTCAGCGGGGTTCAGGAGAGCAACACCGCCATCCTCCACAGCTCGCCGAAACGGCTTTTGGCCATCTGGTCGGTGGTGCGGAAGGTGGCGGAGGCCATTCGTCGTGACCTGGTGCCGATCATCGAATTTCCGTCGGCCGTTCCCGAGTTGGAGCATGCCCGAGAAGCCGTGGCGGCGAACCTCGCCCATCTGGAATTGACCCTGCTTGCTCAAGTCAGCGATCTCCCGGAAGAACCCCCACAGCAGCAGCACGATGACCTCCGGCGGTTTCTGTGCGTCGCGGTTGGGCAACTCCACGCCTTTCTCCAGGACAGCTTTGGGAGTCTCATGGCCAGCGACCCCAGGGGTCGATTCGACGCCGACTACTATCTCTCGAGGGAATTTCCGAGGGATGTGGAGGAGTCCGAGTGGCTCTACACCTCGGTGATCACCTTCGACGACGATTTCCGGCATGTTGAAAACGAGAGACGGCGTCTCTTTCCCCCATTCTTCGAGCAGCTCGTCGGTCGCCAGCGGGTGCCCGAAGCTCAGGAATGGGCTCCCATCGAGTCCTACCTCAGGTTCCTGTCGGTCGATTTCACCGACAACATCCGGAAGATCCTGAGCCTGAAGGCGATTCGACTCACCGAGCTCGACCTCCTGAGCCACCACGCCAGCGAGATCCCTATCACCTGCCGCGTCCTGCTCGAACTCTACGAGTCCGGTCGCCAGTCCATCAACGCTCTGGCTTTCGCCCAGGCGCGTCTGGACGGTGGGCAGGCAGAATCGCCCCACGCCGAGGTCGTCAGTGCATCGGTGAGCGGACGATTGATCCAGCACGCTCGAGGGCTCGACGATTCGTTGCGCGACCTCGGTGCCTTCATCCCATTGTGGCGGCAGGGGATCAGCCAACGGCGTGCCTTGGCCTTCAGGATGTCATCCGAGGGAGCGTCGGACTGAGTCGATCCGATTCTGGCCCGGGCCAGGCGATCGAAGTGCCGCCGTCAGTCGCCCAAGGGTAACGAGGCCTGACCCTCCGGGCGTTCGAGCCATCCCAGGCGGAACTCCCCATTCCCCAGGGGTTCCAACTGAAAATGTGGCGGCCGGTTCTTGGCCCACGGGATCAACCCGTTGCGTTCAAAGAAGGTCCTGAGCCGCGACGACCGGATTTCGGGTGCGCTCCCCCAGAAACTCTCGCTGAGGGGGATCTGCAACTTCTCCGATTCACCCGGGAGATGGAGGACGACCTGGGACCATTCCGGACGGAAGTACAAACTGATCTTGTCTTCCGGTACCCGGATACCGTAGCCGCCTCCTCCATCGTGCCATGCCGAGACTATCATTTGGTCTCTAAATATATCATTTGCAGGGCGATACGACAATCAGATCGCTGTCGTGGACCGTGGTTGAGGGCTGTTGTTTGATGGGCGCTCAGTCGGTGGTGTCGCCGAAGGAGATGCCCAGATCACGCGCGGTGAGGACGGTGTCGGAGTTTAGAGGAACCGTCTTCATGCGGCGAGTCGCAACCTCCAGGGGGACTGCGCGAACGTCCGGTGGATCCAGAGCGACCATGTGATTGAACCTCCCCTCCGCCACAAGACGCACCGCGGCGGCGCCAAACCGAAGGGCCAACAACCGGTCCCTGGTGGTGGGCGTGCCACCCCGCTGGATATGGCCGAGAACCACGGTACGGGTCTCCTTTTCAGTCCCCTGCTCAATTCCCTTGGCCACGTGCTCGGCGATACCACCGAGCTGCACCTCCCGTCCCATTTCATGGTTCTTTACCACCATCTCACCACCGACGGGAGTGGCTCCCTCGGCGACCACGACGATGCTGAATCGGCGGCCACGGGCCTCTCGGTCGTTGATCTTGTCGCAGACCGATTCCATATCAAAGGGGATCTCGGGGATCAAAATGACGTCGGCGGTTGCAGCGACGCCGGAGTGGAGGGCGATCCAGCCGGCGTACCTTCCCATCACCTCCACCACCATCACGCGCTCGTGCGCCTGGGCGGTGGAATGCAGCCGATCGATGGCTTCGGTGGCAACGGTGACCGCGGTGTCGAAACCAAAGGTCGCGACCGTTCCGGACAGATCGTTGTCGATGGTCTTTGGGACTCCCACGATGGGCAACCCCTTGGCGGCGAACTGTGAGGCGATCTTCATCGACCCGTCGCCTCCGATGGCGATCAGGCCGTCGATGCGGAGTCTTTTGAATGCATCGACAACGTCGTCAGAGCGATCAACAAGGGCCAGTTCGCCACCGGGCATCTTGGTTGGATATTCAAATGGGTTGCCCTTGTTGGTCGTGCCCAGGATGGTCCCGCCGATGTGAGTGATGCCGCGGACCGAATCTCGGTCCAATTGGATGATTTTGGAGGTATCCAACAAACCCTCGTAGCCCTTGTGGATGCCCAGAACCTCCCAACCCCTCCGCAACGAGGACAGCACGATGGATCGAATCACCGCGTTGAGGCCCGGCGCGTCGCCACCTCCGGTGTTGATCGCGATCCGTTGGATACCACGAGTCATCAGCCACCTCCGCACGAGCGCACAGTCTACAGAACCCGCCACAGAAGTTGTTTGCTTCCCGTCAAGGGACGCAGACGAGGTCAGCGGCCAATGAGGTGTGTTGGGGAGGCACAAAAAACCCCCGGCCGAGCCGGGGGTGATTGAACGAACTCAGAGTCGTCAGATCTTGGTCAGCAGCTCGTCGGCCTCGGCGCAGGTCTTGCTCACGGCGTTCACGGACACGCCCAGCGCTTCCTTCTCACCGTCGGTCAGATCGAGCTCGATGACCTTCTCGACGCCGTTCTTGCCGACGATTGCCGGCACGCCGACGAAGAGACCGTTCACACCGTACTCGCCCTCCAGCTTGGCGCAGACCGGGATGATCTTGCGTTTGTCGTAGATGATTGACTCCGCCATTTCGAGCGCGGCCCACGCCGGCGACACAAACGCCGAACCAAAGCCCAGCAGACCGACCACTTCCCCGCCCGCCTTTCGGGTGCGAGCCTCGATGGCTTGGAGGGTCTCCTCGCTGAGGAACTTGGTAACCGGGATGCCTGCCACCAGGCACGTGCTGCGGACAGGAACCATCGTGTCGCCGTGGCCGCCGAGCACCATCGCGTTGACGTTCTCCACCGACACGTTGGCAGCTTCGGCAACGAAGTAGCAATAGCGGCCGGAGTCGAGCTGACCGGCCATGCCCATGAGCTTGTTCTTAGCCGGAGACAACGCCTTGTCAAGGGTGTAGACGATGGCGTCGAGCGGGTTGGCGATGGAGATGATGGTGGCATCCGGGCAATTCTGCTTGATGCCTTCGGCGACCTGCTTGGTCACCTTGAGATTGATGGTCAGCAACTCCTCGCGGCTCGGGAAGGTACCGTCCGGACGCGCCTTGCGCGGTACGCCGGCGGTGTTGATGACGAGTTCGGCACCGATGAGGGCCGAGTAATCCTTCGAACCCACGCACCGGACGTCGCTGCGGATAGTGGGCAGACCTTCTGCGATGTCGAGGCACTTCCCCTTGGACACCGATTGTTTGGCCACAACTTCCTGCCGCTCCGGCGAATCGTCGGGATTTACGAAGGGCGCGGGATCCACCAGCCCCACCTCGCGGGCGAGCCGACGCTGGGCGATCTCCTGGACCAGAACACCGCCAATATAACCACCGCCAATGACACCAATCTTGTTGAGCATCGCAGACTCCTTTCTAGCCGCCGGACCGGATTCTATTCCTCGCCGGCCATTCAAGTGAAAAATTGCACGAGCACCGTCACGCTGGGCAGCATACCACTGCCCGTCGCATTTGTGGGCCGGGGATCGGGATTTTCCGGTGTCCGCCCACCGACGCCGTCAGAGGCCGGAGACGGAGGGCTCTGCCTGGCCGTGGAACCACTCTGCCAGCAGGGTGAAGCCTTCATCGATGGAGACGCGCGGCTCGTACCCCAGGTCCCTTCGGGCGGCTGAGATGTCGTACCAGTGGGCGGTTGCCAGGTTGCGCGCGATAAATCGGGTCATGGCCGGCTCTCCCCGGAGCCGAAAGACCCGATGGGCGACCTCCATGGCCCTGCCGCCGGCAATCGCGACCGCGAGCGGGACCGAGCGATGCTCGGCCGGAAGACCTGCCGCGCCGAGAATTCCGTTGACGATGTCCTTGATGGGGCGCGGATCACCGTTGGAGACGAAATATGGCCGGCCCGCGCATGCCGCTCCCGGGACCAGCGCGTGCGCCGCCTGGAGGTGGGCATCCACCGCGTTGTCCACAAAGACTGTGTCCACGAGGTTGAGTCCATCACCGACGAACCGGAGTCGACCGGCCCGTGCCCGTGCGATGATCTGCGGCACGAGATTGGTGTCGCCGGGGCCCCAGATGAGATGTGGACGAATGGCGACCGTGGCCAGTGACGGACTGTTGGCGGCGAGCACTTTGGCCTCGGCCCTGGCCTTGGATCTGGGATAGGGTGACTCGAAATCGTCGGGATATTTCAGGGACTCATCGCCCCCCTCGATGCTGTCACCGCGGTGTACGACGCTCGGCGTGCTGGTGTAGATGAGCCGCTCGGCTCCTTGACGGGCCATGGCGGCAAGCACGTTGTCGGTACCGACCACGTTGACGGCGTGGAAATCGTCGTACGGGCCCCACATCCGGACCTTGGCCGCGACGTGGAAGACCGTGTCGCACCCCTCCACCGAACGCTCCACCGTCTCCGAATCGCCGATATCGCCCCGGATCGTCTCCACACCAAGCTGTTCCAATTCCGGATACACGCCCCGTTGGAGAGCCCGGACCTGGTGTCCCTGAGCCAACAGTCGACGGACTATCGCGCCGCCCAGGAAGCCTCCCCCGCCGGTGACCAAGGCCTTCATGGGAGGTTCCCAATCTGAGCACAAGACTGGACCCAGTGTTTAGCCTTGAATTTTGAATTTTGAATTTTGAAATCCGCCCGCCCCCGCCGGCTGCTCGAGTCTGGATGGGCTGGGGGAAGTCGGAGCCCGGAAACCGGAATTCGAAACCGACCCATCACACCCTCAGCTTTTTGGAGGCCCAGTCGGCCAGCTGTCCCCGGCCGATCTTGGCGTTGTGCCGAATGTCCACCGGGAAGCTGGGATGGAAGAGAACGGATTCGATCCCCTGGGTGTGTTCGAACCGAGCGCCGATGGCAAGCAGCTCCGCGGCGATGGTCTCACGGTCCCCGGCCGCGTCGTTTTCCAACTCCACGCAGAGCACCGGCCGCGTGTCGTTGCCCTCACCGACGCCCACCAGAGCGCTGCGAAAAACAGCCGGGTGGGTGTTGAAAACCGCTTCGCAGGGAACCGTGTACAGGGTTTGCCCACCCACGATGACCCGTTGCGACTTGCGACCCACAAACCATAGCCTTCCGTCATCGTCGAGGTAGCCGAGGTCACCCATACGGTGCCGAATCGAGCCGTCCAGGTCCTTGATTTTGCCGAGCCGGTTGTGCCGATCGGCGTTGTAGTACGCCCCGGTCACCTGTGGACCCTTGACGACGATCTCGCCGATCTCTCCCCTGGGTACGACCAGCGACGGATCCCAGTCCGTGATCTCCTCATCGGAGACCTCGACCACTTTCAGCTCGATACTGGGCACCGGACGGCCGACGCAGACCCCCGCCCCCTGCTCGGTTCGGGCCGCGGTCTCCTCTAGAATCTCCCGGCTCGAGATCACCGCCACCGGCAAGGCCTCCGAGGCACCGTAGGGCGTCAGAATCCTGGCGTCCGCCGGCAACATCCTGGAAAAACGTTCGATGACCTGCGCCGAGACCGGCGCCCCGGCCGACAGCACTCGCTTGAGCGTGGGCAGGCGGACGTCGTGCCGTTCTCCGTACCGTCCCACCGTGTCCAACAGGGCCGGCGATCCGAACATCATGGTGATGCCGAAATGCTCGATAGGTTCGATGATCCTCCGGGGATCTACCTGCGCCGGACGGGTCGGGTCCATGTCCGGAATGATCGTGGTCATCCCCAGTGCAGGGTCGAAGAGCGCGAAGAGCGGGAAGGTGGGAAGGTCAACTTCACCGGGCCGGAGATCGAAGAGTGCGCGGATCGCCTCCACCTGGGCCAGAAAGTTGCCGTGGCGATAGATGACCCCTTTTGGCGGTCCGGTGGATCCCGAGGTGAAGACGATGGCAGCCATCTCGTCCGCGGCCACGTCCGCCGTTTCCAGTGATCCGGAGCGACGGCCCTCATTCTCCACGGTCTGGAGATTCGGTCCGCCCCACGGCACCTGTCGGCCAACCGTCACCAGTCGATCGATGGTCGATCGCCCCCAACCGAAGAGCGTCCGAGCGAGGTGCGCTGCGGGCACTCCGATGAATGCCCCCGGTTCAGCGTTGGCAATACACTGCTTGAGATAACGCCGTCCGATACCGGGATCGATCAGCACAGGGACCGCGCCTACCTTGAACATGGCGAAGACCAAGGAAAAAAGGTCAAGCCCAGGCCGCACCATGAGAACCGTCCGGACCCCACGCCCGATGCCCCGGCCCGCAAGCCCGCGAGCGATGTGGTCGGAGGTGGCGTCGAGCTCGCTGTACGTCAATTGGGTGTATGCCAGGCGACCCGCCGAGTCCCGGCCGGCGGGACAGGCAATGGCCGTGGCATGGGGCCGTTCGGAGGCCATCCGCGGCAGGTACGAGGCGATGTTCGACGGCGTGCTCACAATGTGGTCGGCTCCATCATGGGGTCGTTTGGGCGAATTCGTTGCGATCGGTCACCGGCGCGTCCAACAGGAATCGCCCGATGAGCGGGATGATCTCGTCGCCGGCGTCCTCGAGGATGTAGTGACCACAGTCCGGATACTCGTGCACCTCGGCCTCGGGGTAGATCGCCCGCCACCGGGTGAGAAAATGGTGGTCAAAGACAAAATCCTTCAGACCCCAACAGATCAGAATCGGCCGGTCTGCGAACTGTGGCAACGCCACCTGGATGCTGCTGATGGTGTCGTAGGCAGGGTCGGACGGCTTCAGCGGAATATCCTGGACAAAGCGCAGCGTGGCGATCCTCCGGCGCCAGCTGTCGTACGGGGCGCAGTAGGCGTTCCTCACGGCCTTGGGTAAATTTCTGCGGGTGCAGGCCAGGTGGGTCGCGCCACGGGCAAAGGCGTTGAGGCCACGAACCATCACAGCCCCTACGCCGGTGTCGCGGACCAGGCTGAGCTGCCAGGGCATGGTTTTGGCGGCGGGGAGATGGAAGGCGGCGGTGTTGAGGATGACCAGACGCCGCACCATGTCCGGATGCCGGGCGGCCCAACCCATCCCGATGGCGCCGCCCCAGTCGTGGACCACAAGATCCAATGGTCCGAGGTCGAGACGATCCACCAAAGCCTCGAGGTCATCGATGCGTCGCGCCAGGGTGTAGTCATAGGCCTCGTCGGCCGGCGCGTCGGACAGTCCGCAGCCGATGTGATCCGGCACCACGACCCGGTGCTCGTTGCGCAGGCCGAGCACCAGATCACGATAGTAGAAGGACCAGGTCGGGTTGCCGTGTACGCAAAGGACCGGGGAACCGAGACCTTCATCGAGGTAGTGCATCCGGTGTCCACCCAGATCGAGGTACGCGCCGTCGAAGGGGTACAGTTCGCGAGGGATAGACTTCATAAGAGAATTCTCAATTCTCAATTTTTAATTTTGAATGATCCGCCACCCACCCGGACGGATTGGGAGGGCGGAGGGAATTCAAAATCAAGAATTCAACATTCAAAATTCTAGCGTCACCAGATGATCTCAGCCATGGTGCAGTTGATGCCGCTTCCGATGCCCATCAGGGCAATCCGGTCACCGGTCGCGGCAATGTCCTCGTCTCCAAGCTTGGCCAGGACGATCGCGATACCGGCCGGTCCAATATTGCCGTACTCGGGATAGAGGCGGTAGACCTTGTCCATGTCGAGCCCGAGCATGCCGACGATCTTCTCGGCGTGACCCTTGCTGACCTGGTGCTGGACGTAGTGGTCGTGAGTATTCAGCGTCCAGCCCAAGCGGGATTCGGCGAGTTTCCATGTCCTGGCCGCCAATTGAAGGCCGGCTATGGTGAGGGCCTGGGTATCGGTCACCATGTGTTCCATGCTGCCGCAGCACAGTCGACAGGCGCTGGCGTCAGCCAGCGTTACGCCGCCGAGGTAACGGTGCCCATTTGGTGCGAGATCGGATCGGGCGAGAACCATGGCGGCCGCCCCCGATCCTAGCGTCAAGCTGGCGAAGTTCTCTCGGAAAGTGGCCTCGTCCATGGCGTCATCGAGCATCAACGGAATCGTGTTTTCGATGAGCGTCCGGCTGCTTTCGGCATCAACGACCATCCCGTATTCCACCTGGCCGCGTTCGATCATGTTGCCCACCACATCCATACCGTTGATGAACCCCAGGCACGCGTTGCTGACGTCGAAATTGAGGCAGGTGTCCGGCAGGCTCAAGCCGTGGTGGACAGCGCAGGCGGTGGAGGGTTCGAGATAGTCCCGAGACACCGACGTGTTGACCAGAACTCCCACCATCGCGCGGTCAATGCCCGCCGATTCAATCGCCTTTTCCCCGGCCAGAGCGGCGGGCTGACTCGGCGTCGTGCCCGGATCCCAGAGTCGTCGCTGCACGATTCCCGACAGTTGCCGGAGGAGGTCGGGACGGACGCCGAGCCTCGAGATTGTCGGAGCCAGTTGCGCCTCGATGGCTTCGGACGTCAACACGTTTGGTGCATCCACGTGTTCGACGGACAGGATAGAGACGTTGTCGAATTGCATCTGACCAGACCTTTCTCATGGGAGTCGGGAGGTGCGGGTGAGCCGCCACAGCGGTGCAGGGGTGGCCCTCGGCCCCGATGGAGGGTACCACCCCTCCCAATCCTCGAAAAAGCCACAGTGCGGCAAGAGGGCGCGTCGGCAACCTCAGACCTTGATGTCCGCCCACCTTCGGCCTCGCCACATGGCGACGAAAACACCACTCTGCGCTATCCGATAGGTCACGTGTGCGATCCACACCGCGGTCATCCCACCGCCGAGTCGAGGGCCGATGACCCAGGCGGAGGGCAAGAAGAGCAGCCACTGCAGGGACACCGTCACGATCATGGTCCGACGAGCGGCGCCCGCCCCGAGAAGGGAGTTCATGAGGACCATCCCGACGGTGTCCAGAGCCATGGATGCCGCCAGGATTCGCAGGGGGAGTCGGGCAAGGGAAAGGGTGATCTGATCGTGCAGGAAGAGTCCCAGCAAGAGGTCGGGGAAGATCAGGCCGATGCTCGAGATGGCGCCGACCAGGGCCACGGCGATGGTGACGACATCCCAGCCCCAGCGGTAGGCGTCCTCCGGATCTCCCTGACCGAGCGCCTTCCCCACAAGCGAAGCGGAAGCCATACCAAACCCGAGGCCGGGGAGGATCGCCACCAGGAGCAATTGGACGAGGACGTTTGACGCCGCCAGTTCGTTGGTCCCGATTCCGCCGAGAATCCAAAAGAACGCCGTCATCCCGGCGGCAAAGAAGAATTGTTGGATGCCGGCCGGAACCGACAGCCGGAGCATCGTGAGGATGGTCTGGCGATTGGGGAGACCGGCCAGGAAACCGTTGGGTCTGGCGATTTTCAGACCTTGAAAAACGTACATCAAAGCGCCGGCTGCGGTGGCTATGGCCGAGCCCACACCAGCCCCGGCGCAACCCATCTCGGGGAAACCGAAGTGTCCAAAGATCAGGAGCCAGTTGAGGATGAGATTGATGGCGTGCATGACGATGAGGGTTCGCATGTACACCTTGGAAAGACTGACGCCGTTCCAATAGCCACGAAACGCGAAGTTCATCCCCAGAGCCGTCATGGCCACGAGCCTGGCTTGGAGGTAGGGCACACCCTGGGCGACAACCTCGGGATCATCCACCAGGAAAGGGAAGAGGTCCGGCGCCTTGAGGACGAGGAGTACGGACCAGGGCACTCCGATGATGACGGCCAACATGAGCCCGCCGTTGAGGGGGACGGCGGCCTCGTGGTCCCGTCCCTCCCCTATCCGTCGCGCGGCCATGGCCTGAACCCCCGCCGACAGACCCATGATGAAGGCTGCGGCCATGAAGTTGGCGAAGCTGCCCATGCCCACCGCGGCCAGAGGCGCGGCTCCAAGCACCCCTACCATCGCGGTGTCCACCAGGTTGAGGACATTCTGTGACGCCATGCCGCCGATGATCGGGAGGGCGAGATTAAGAATCGTGCGGCGCCGATCCGAGGGAATCATGGGGTGTGTGCCATTGGAGGCGCAGCCTAACGGGTATCGTCGTCGAAATCCAGCAATTGGTGGTGGGCGGGACCTGTGCCACAATGATGCGAACTGACCGCTGTTGGAGGTCCAGATGCCGCGAAAATTTCACGTTCTGTTTGGCGCGACGATGGCAATTGGGTTCGCTTTTTGCCTTTGGTCACAGGAAACCGTCCCGGTCAAACCGCGGCACGGCGGCACGAGGATGACCGTGGACACCACCGTGTCCGATCAATCGACTGCGGTGATGGATCGGGTCCTCATCGAATTGGCGGCGTGGCGCACCGCTGCGGCGGAACAAATCCTCAACAGCGCCCAGGCGAAGTACGCTGGAACCTCGGCCTATGAGACCGCCCTTGGCGGGCTGAAATTTAACCAGAAGAAGCTCCCGGAGGCGTCGGATCTGCTGGCCAGCGCCGCCACCCTGGACCCTGCTAATCCCGCCGCCCCCTACTACCGCGGCGTTGTCCTGAAGGTACAGAAGAAGCACGACGCTGCGGACGACGCATGGAGGGCGGCCAGAGACCGCGCCAAGGCGAAGATCACGGCGAATCCAAAGGACGCCAGGTCCCAGTTCTACCTGGGCGCCGCCCGTGTGCAGTTGAAGGACTCCGGTGGAGCTCGTCAAGCGTTGAACGCGGCGGCTACTCAGGGATTCGACCCACGGATGGTCAACCTTCAGCTCGGAATCAGTTACATCCTGGACAAGAATTGGGATGCGGCGAAGGCAGCCTTTGACGCCGTTATTGGGGCCGACGACCGGTTTGCGCCGGCGTTCTTCTTTCGAGGAGTGGTGTGGTCCAAGCTCGGCCGCAACGACAAAATGGCGGAGGATCTCGAACAGTTTCTCCTGCTCGCGCCGGGCTCTCCCGACGCGGACACCGCCAGGGTCCTGCTCTCGGGCTACCAGGGTTAGCCCAGTCTTCTCACGAGGTTTCGTGGCGAGGGCGGCGAAGGGCTTTCGATTTTTGGATTTTGGCACGCCGGGCGACGAAGGCGTGGCTGAACTACGTTGAGGAGCACGATTCGCGAAAGGCACGACAGATGGTTGCCGTTCGTCGTCCGAAGGAGATCCCTGGTGAGAAGACCGGATTTAGAAGGGCGTGCCGATACCGACGTAGTACTTTGGCCCCGGCGAACTGACGTTGGGGTTGGCCACCGGCCATGCCACGTCGGCCCAGAGGGGACCCACAGGGGTCGAAAACCGAAAACCGAACCCGGCGCCCACAGAAAATTCGAATGAGGCGTCGCTCCAAGTCTCCCAGACCTGACCCACGTCCGCAAACACGGCCAAACGGAGTGATCTCCAGACCGGCACCCTGAGTTCCTCGTTCAACACGAGCAGGGCACCGCCGCCCGTGGGGTTCGGGTTGCCGTCGTTGTCGATCTCATAGGGACCGATGGAGTCCAGATCAAAGCCACGGACCGAGGCCTGGCCGCCAGCATAGAATCTGCGGACCGACGCCAGCCGCGACTCGCCAAAGGCCGTAGCGGCACCGAGCCGCAGTGTCTGCGCCCAGGTCCAGCCGGCCAACGGAGCGAGGGCGGACGAACCCGTCAAGACCATTCTGAGGTCATCGAAGTCCGAACCGAGCTCGGGGGTGTTGTGGCTGAGATCCATCGCCGTCAACCACCCGGATCGTGGATCGAAAGGATTGTCCAATCGATCGATCCTCAGCTGAGTGCCCAATATCGCCTCCCGAGTGGTGATCGGGAAGAAGTCAAATGGGTCGTCTTCCGGGTCCTTCACATCCTGTTCGGTCTCGGTGAACTGGAGGTATCCCCGAACCGACATGGACCGGCCGATCGAATAGGTGGTTTCCGCACCGCCGCCGATGCGTTGCTCGGTAAATCGCTCCCGATTCTCTCTGGAATCTCCGTCATACCAGCCGATATTGGCCACCGACGACCAACGCCCTCCTGGAAGAGGCGGCAGCGACAGGTAGAGGGTCGCACTTTGTTGTGTCTGCTCCCACTGTCCACGAAGGCTGACGCCGGCACCGCGGCCGAGAAGACCCTCGTCCCTGAATCCGAACTGCAGCCGGGCGCCCCGTTCGGTGCTCCAACCGGCCCCGGCCTCGACGGTCCATCGTGGTTTTTCGGTGATGTCGATCTCGAGATCCACCTGGTTCGGTCCCGCCTCGATCGTGCGCAGGCTGGCCTGATCCACAGGGGCGAAAAAGGCTGTATCGATAGCGCTCTGATCCACGCCTTCCGGGGTCACCGTATCCTCCGGCTCCACCTCGAGTCCGTTGAGGATCACCGACTCCCGGATATGCCTCAGCCCGGTGACGTGCACCTGGCGCAGGGTGCGCTGGCGCCCCGGATCGAGATTCACCGTCAGAACCAGCTCTCCGCCGTCGGTCTCGGAGAACTGAGAGTCGACCACGATCTCCGAGTATCCAGCGGCGCGGTAGCGGGACCGCACCCTGCCGAGAGCCCGATCGATATCGCCGCGATCCACGGGAACACCCGACACGAGGCCGGGGATTCCGTCGGTTGCGATGCCGAGCGGATCGTCCCCATCGACCACCACACCGCCGAGAATGACCGGCTCTCCCGGGATGATCCGGAGATGGACCAGGTGAACCTCGCCCTCGGCGTCGACCCAGACGTCCTCGAGATGTGCGTCGGGGAACCCCTCCATGGCCAGCAGCCGATCCACCACGACGGCGGCCCGCCCTGGATCGCGGGAAATCCTGGCGAGCTCGACCGGCGACCCCAGGTAGTCCTGGAGGCTCCGTGAGATATCCTCGGGCACCCCTTCCACCACCGGTCCCGCAAGCTTCATTGCCTCGCCCAGTTCGCTGTGGATGACGATGACATCAACCTCCCGCTCCACCGTCACCCGGGTGTCGGGGTAGCCTTCGCTCATGAAGTGGAACGCGACGGTTCGCCGCATCTCTTCCAGAGCTTTGGTCTCATGGGGTTTCGGCAGATACTGGCCGATGGCGACTTGTTGAACCTTGGCGGGCGGAACAGCCCCGGTGAAGTTGAAATCCTGTTTCTCGCCGGGATCCACGGTGAAGATCAGGGCGGGCAGCCGCTCGTCGCCTTCCGCCTCGCCGTGGACCCTGGCCCTTGGGTACCCGGCCGACGCCAGTTCCGCTTCGAGGTTGAGACCGGCGACGAAGAGCAGGAATGAATCAAAAGGCTCGCCCTTGCGGAGCCCGGTGGCTCTCCGCAGCCGCCGGGTTCCTAAAGGCCAGTCGCCTTCCATCTTGATCTTCTGGATCACCGGCTTGTCGTCGGTGGGCTTGGTTCCACCCCAGCGGTAACGTTCGATGGCGTTGACGCCAATTTCGTCATCCGCGGTCTTCGTGTAGCCCTGAAGGGCGAGGCCCCTCAGACCTCGCAAATTCCAAAGCTGAAGGAGTGTGGTCTGGTTCTGGACATCACTGAGATCGGTGGTGAAGAACAGGGCCACCGTCCGCGACAGCCGGGTCCCGGCGGTGAAGGCCGCACTCGCGTCGGTCTGGGTCTCGAAGGCGATCTCGGCCGGTTGGAGAGTGGTGTTCTCGAATCCCAGCGCCGATCCCAGGCCCCGAGCCAGACTCTCGGTGGCCATCGCGCGAGTGTCCACCGAGGAGCTCCCCCCGTCGCCGAAAAGGGTGGCGGCGTCGAGGGATTCCGGGATGATTTCGATGACCGGATCCGTGTCCGGATTTCCGGTGAAGTCCACTTGCGCGGTGCGGATGGTGACCGTCTGACCAGGCAGGTTGACGGTTCCGCCAGGCGCCAGCCGAAGACCCCCGGTGATCGTGGGCCGGGCGGCGGTTCCGCTGATCTCCATCAGTCCCCAGGTGGCGTCGAAATGGCCGAGGTTGTTGTCCACACGGACCCCGCTGTAACCGCGGACCTGGAGGTCGAGGGCGATGTCGGACAGAATCTCCGGACCCTCAGTTTCGACCACCGAAGATCCCAGGAACGCGCCGGTCAAATCGAAGGTCCGCTCCCACAGTCCGGCGTTCAAGTCGAGATCGCCCACAACCAGAGCGGTGAATCCAGGAGTGGGTTCAATCGCGATGGTGCCGCTCCAGTTGGTCACGATGCCAGACGTCAGGAGAGCCGTGACCTCGTCGATTTCGAAGACCACGCCCTGTCCGCTCGCGGGGTCCCAACCACCGCCTATCAAAACCCGGCCCCGGTTGACCCCCGCTTCTCCGTCGTCGATCCATAGAATCCCGTCGACCATCGTGGCGTGGAGCCGGAGGTCAGTGATTCGGGCGGCGGGCTCCCGGAGAACGATGGTGCCGCCGCTGTGATCCACCTCGACCGTGGCGGCGGCGGTGTCCAGTGGTCCGTCCACCCCTGCCCTGACGGTCATGGAGCCGGTGGCCTGCACCGGATACGGAAGCAGTTCGAGGAATGAGGCGTCGGCCACCATCTCGAGACCGCCCACCAGACGGGTGGTCTCCATCTCGTAAACACCACCGATGTCCATCCGATTGAGAGGCCCCTGGAGCCTCAGCGGCTCCAGCTCGATGCGCCCGTCGCCTACCCGGAGTCGGAGTTTTTGTTGGGCGGTCATTCTGACATTGGGTCCGGTGACGGCAAGGTCTCCCACCTCCGCCTGAAGAAGTGGATGGTTGGGATCGGCAGGATCCCACTGCAGGTCCACCGACAGGTCACCGCTCGCCTGCACGGCCAGAGGTTCTCGACCCAACGCTGCAAGTACTGGGGCCGAACGCATTCCGAGTCCGTCGAGATGAACCCTGAGCGGACCCCCGGGCGCCCCGGGCCAAAGCCATTCGGGCCGGGGCATGTCGCCAACCGGCAGTGTCGCCCTTCCCGAAACGGGACCGGCCGCGGTTTCCCATCCCGAGACATCGACCTCCGCAACGCCCTCGGTCAGTCGAACCGTGACGATCAACGGGGCCGCGAGCTCGGTGACCTCCGGTGGATTCCAGGCCATCATTCCCACGCCTTCGGGCGCTGCCGGCGAGCCGCTGAGGTTGAGGTTTCCGGAAACGGTACCGGCTACCGGAGCTCCGAACTCTTCGATGGCGATCTGTTCGAAATTCAGGTTCGCGTCCAGACGTCCGCCGACGTCCGGCGGTGTCAGTGACCCGGTGGCTCGGACAAACCCGGCACCGGCGGTGAGCCGCAGCTCCTCCAGGACAAGGCGTTCCGGTGTGGCTTCAAATGCGGCTCCGGCCGTGTCGAGGTGCCAGTCCTCGGTGCCGACTTCACGGGCGTCGAGAACCCCGTCAACCAGCCAGTTGTTTGGCGCCCACGCGAAACGACCGCCCCCCTCGACGAGTGCCCGCAGGTTGCTCAATGCCCCTGTCAGTTCGATAGGGAGGGCGCCCACATTCTGGACATCGACAGTCCACAGACCGGTCGTGCGAAGCCCGCTCCATTGGGTCATCGCCTCTGCGGAGGCATGGGCGCCGGGAGCGGCAGTGGCAACGACCCTCCAGTCGAGTGACTCGGCACCTCCGGCGAATGTCCCTTGGATCTCGGTGAGGCTGTATGGCGCCACTTCAGGGGCGCGCCACTGAAACGAGCCGGTGGCCGTCGGTTCGGTCACCGTGCCCTTTACGGCGGCCGAGACATGAAAGGGGCCGCCGCCGACACCGAGATCGCCGAGCTCCGGCCGCCACCGATCAAGGTATTCAAAAAGCGCGGCCGGATCGTGGGCATCGATCTCCAGGTTTGTGGAGATGCGGTCGGTCCGACCCGAGCCGCTGGCCTTGGCGGTGGCACCGGGTATGGCGAGGCGCAGCTCATCCACGTCCCAACGATCGGACGTCCCGCTCCCGGAAAGCTCGATTTCACCCTGCGGCCACGAGGTCCGCAGCCACCCGTTGGCGGACAGAGAATCTGCCGAAAGGGGCAGCCGAACCTCCGCGGTCATTCGGCTGGAGAGGTCCAACCCTCGAGGCAGGTGGGCGAGCAGCGGGTGATCCAACAACCGCAAGGTCGCGTCCAACGGTAGATCGTCGAGGTCTGCACTGAAGCGGACGGGTCCGTCGGGAGCGGCATCAATCTCGAGACGACCCTGGCCTCCAAAGTCCGCCCACACATGGGTGTGCCGGTCGCGATGGGTCACTCCCAAAGTGTCCACCACGAGTTCACCGATAGTGATCGTGGATCCCGAGTGCTCCAGTTCGAATTCGAGACCGCTCCGGTCATCAAACGTCGCCCGACCCTCGAGTTCCAATCGCCCCCGGGGTGCGGCTTGCGCAGCGAGCGTTGGATCCCACCAGGGCACCAGCCGAGCGAGATCCACCGAAGATGTCAACAGGGCCTGTGCTGATCGCGGCGGTGTGATGGAGACGTCGGCCGCAGCGTGGACGGTGATCGCATCGCCCGCGAGATCGAGGGAGTCCACCCACCCGCCGTCCGGCCCGCCGTGGACCTTGATGATGAGGGGGCCCAGGTCCATTATTCGACCATCTTTGTCGAGACTCAGAACGTCCGTCGTGGCCTCGAGACGGGCCTGGCCGTCTTTCAGGGTGCCGCCGGCGGTGAGGCCGCTGAGCCGAACCCCGACCGGGAGCCCGTCGGTTCCCACCAAGGCTCCGTCGGTCACACTCAACTCGCCCACTTCAACCGCATTCCACGCGTCGGCCGTTGTGGAGGGATCCCGCGGATTCGAGGATTTCGGGGGTTGGAAACGCCGCAGATCCACCCGCAGTCCTTCGATTTCCACACTGTCCAGGCCGTGTGGCCGTCTGGAGATCGTGCGCCAACGGAAACTCATCTCCAACCGGTCGATGTGAATCGCGGGCGGTCCGCCGGTTCCAACCGAAATTCCCTTCGCCTCGAATCGCGCCGGCCACATCCGCAAATGCACGGCGTCGGCGGTGATCCGCCACCCGGAGCTGCCGTGGATGGCGTCGATCACCCGATTCCAGACGGCCTCTTGCACCACCGGCAGATGGATCACCACGGCCCCCGCACAAACCAGGGACAGTGCGACGGCCAGGAAGATGAGGAGGCTCTTTCGGATTCGAGTCACGAAAACAGTCTACTCTGCGTTCACTGTTTTGGTTGCGGAACGAATACTATGAGCTCCCCAGTCCCTTTGCTCACCTGCATCGGTCAATGGTATGTTTGTCTCAAGCGTTGACAGACGGAGAACGGGAGAATTGACAGCCTTGTCCATGTCATACACACCCAATTCCATTCTGGCCCGCCGGCGCCGAGGAGGCCCATGAGCGGCTCTGGCATTTTTGGGTGGTGGCGCAAGCTGATGCCTGCTGGACCCGCGCCGACCCAGGAGAGGGCCGACGGCCCGGAACACTGGAACGTCTTCATGGTCACCGGCGATCGGGAGCTCGCCGATGCCGTCGGCGAAGTGGTTCGGGCCATGGGCCACAGCTTCAGTTCGGCTCCCGATCCCGAGGGTGCTCGAGAGTCGATGCGATCGGCAACTCCCACCATCATGGTCCTCGATTGGCGCCTGCCCGTCGCCAACCGGAAGGAGATCATTTCCGAGAGTCTCACGGCGGCGAGCGGGAGACCGCCGATTCTGGCGCTGTTGCCGAATGACGACGGTACAACCGTGGAAGAGGCACTTGAAATCGGTTGTAACGACTACCTCGCCATTCCCGCCTCCTCGAAGGACATCGAAACTCGACTGCGCTTCCTGGGCCGAAGGGTGAGCGCCTCCCACGAACTCGTGGAGTCGAATCGACTGTTGCGCTCATCCCTCGACCGATTCGTGCTCGCCTGCGGGGGAAAGGACGACGGCATCTGGGACTGGGACGTGGGACGCAACATCGTGTACTACTCGCCCCGATGGAAGGAAATGCTGGGGTATGTGGAAGACGAGATCGGCAACAGCCCGGACCACTGGTTTGATCTGGTCCATCCCGATGACCGGGAACGTCTCAAAAACCTGATCGACGCCAATTTGGCGGGAAGCATGACGCCTCTCGAACACCGTTACCGGATCCGCCACAGGGACGGCGACTACCGGTGGATGTTGACTCGAGCCGAAATGCTCCGCGACGACGCCGGGTCTGTCCACCGGATAGTGGGCCGCCAGATCGACGTCGGAGATACCGAAGACGACGACGGTGAAACGCGGGTCGGCGGGTTGCACGATCCGCTCACCAAGCTGCCGAACCGAACGGTCCTCGTGGACCGGCTGAGGAACGCCTTCGCCCGCGCCGTTCGGGAGCCCAGTCGCCCTTTTGCCGTGCTCTTTTTCGATGTGGACCGATTCAAGAATGTAAACGACAGTCTCGGTCATCTCACCGGCGACCGTCTGCTCAAGGCCATCGGCGAACGGGTCCAGGCGGCCTGTCGTCCCTCGGACACCGTGGCGCGGTTCGGCGGTGACGAATTCGTCATCATCGTCGAGGACATCAACGACGTTCGCGGCGCCACGGTTGCGGCCGAAAGGATCCATGACGCCTTTGGCGTGCCGTTTGAGATCGATGGCGTCGAAGTGTTCTCTACCGTCAGCATCGGGATTGCGGTGTGGAAGCCGACCTACGAGAAGCCTGAGGACCTGCTCCGGGATTCCGATACCGCCATGTACCGCGCCAAGGCCCGGGGCCGCAACAACTTCGCGGTCTTCGATGAGGAAATGCACGCCCGGGTCGTGCGGACCCTGAAGCTGGAGACGGATCTCAGACGGGCCATCGCTCGCGAGGAATTTCGGGTCTATTACCAGCCCATCGTCTCCATCACCGTCGGCAGAATCACCGGCTTCGAGGTGCTGGTTCGATGGGAGCATCCCGAGCGCGGGCTCCTGCTCCCCGCCGAGTTCATCCAGGTTGCCGAGGAGATGGGCGCCATCATCCAGATCGATCGCTTTGTCGCCGAGGACGCGTGCAAGCAGCTGCGGGTTTGGCAGAACACCTATCGCCACAACCCGCCACTCAACGTGGCCGTCAACGTTTCCGGGACCCAGTTCATGCGGCCGGACCTGGTGACCCAGATCGATCACATCCTCCGCAAAACCGGACTGTACGGTCGCAGCCTCACCCTCGAGGTCACCGAGAGCGTCCTGATGGAAAACGCCCAGTACGCAGCAGAAATGCTCGAGCAGCTGCGTTCGCTCGACATCCGGATCAGCATCGACGACTTCGGCACCGGCTATTCGTCACTGGCGTACCTCCGGCGGTTCAAGGTGGACACCCTCAAGATTGACTACTCCTTCGTTTCTCGCATGCTGGCCGACGAGGAAAACTCGCAGATCGTGAAGACCATCAGGACTCTCGCGAGCAATCTCGGCAAACAGACCGTCGCCGAAGGTGTGGAGACCCGCTCCCAATACGACGCCCTCAAAGAACTCGGTGTGGACCGGGCTCAGGGCATGTACATTTCCCCGCCATTGCCGGTTGAACAAGCGGACGAGCTGCTCGCCCGCACGGTCAAGGAGGAGAACCACCTCAAGAAGATCCTGCACGATCGGATGGAGGTCGCGCAGGACGAATCGCGCGGCTGATTTTTCCCGGCTGCTCATTCCACCAGTCACTCTCGCAACCCCGAACGGGCTTTGGTCGATGCCACCGCAGCGGTGACGTCCGACCGTCTCCCGTGTTTCAATTCTCTTCACATTGCGGAAACAGAGTGCGACCATCGGTTGTTATCTTCCTTCGATAGCCGAGTGATTGCAGGGTCCCCGGATGACCCGGAGTGAGGTACGAATGGCTGCGGATCCCACGGAAAAGACTGAGCGAGCGGACGTCGAGGCAGTGGAAACCCAGGAGTGGATAGATTCCCTGGCCTGGGTCCTCCAACACGAGGGACCGGAACGTGTGAGACGACTCTTGCAGGATCTCCAGATCTACTCTCGGAGATCCGGGGTCGAGATTCCCTTCTCGGCCAACACTCCCCACATCAACACAATCTCTCCCGCCCAGGAGGTTCCTTACCCGGGAAGCCGCGAGATCGAACGACGGATCAAGAGCCTCATCCGTTGGAATGCCATGGCCATGGTGGTGCGGGCCAACTTCGAGGAGCCCGGTATCGGTGGCCACATCTCTACCTATGCCTCGGCCGCAACCCTTTACGAAGTCGCGTTCAACCACTTCCTGCACGGCAAGAGCGAACATTTCGACGGCGATCAGGTCTATTTTCAGGGGCATTCCGCCCCCGGCGTCTACGGACGGGCCTTCCTCGAGGGGCGTATCGATGAGCAACACCTCCTGAACTTCCGCCGGGAACTCAGGGGTGGAATGGGCGGTGGACTCTCCTCCTACCCCCACCCGTGGTTGATGCCGTCATTCTGGGAGTTTCCAACCGTTTCCATGGGCCTTGCACCGATCATGGCCATCTACCAGGCGCGCTTCAATCACTACCTGGAAGACCGGGGCCTCCACCCGGCGTCAAACCACAAGGTCTGGGCGTTTCTGGGTGATGGTGAGATGGACGAACCGGAATCCCTCGGGGCCATCACCCTTGCCGCGCGGGCCAAACTGGACAATCTGATTTTTGTCATTAACTGCAATCTGCAGCGGCTCGATGGGCCGGTTCGCGGCAACGGCAAGATCATCCAGGAGTTGGAAGCGGCCTTCCGGGGCGCCGGGTGGAATGCCATCAAGGTGATCTGGGGATCGGACTGGGATCCCTTGATTGCAGCCGACACCGACGGACTTTTGGTGCGGCGGATGAACGAGGTCGTGGACGGAGAGAGCCAGAAATATTCGATCTCCTCGGGGGCCTACATTCGGGAGCATTTCTTCGGCACCGATCCGAGACTCAAGGCCATGGTGGAGCACCTCTCCGACGAACAGATTCGTCGTCTGCGCCTGGGCGGCCACGATCCGCAGAAGGTCTACAACGCCTACAAGGCCGCCGTGGAACACGAGGGATCTCCAACCGTTATCCTCGCCCGCACCATCAAGGGCTACGGTCTCGGCGAGGCCGGTGAAGGTCGCAACATCACCCATCAGCAGAAAAAGCTCGACCAGGACGAGCTGCTCGAGTTCCGGACCCGGTTTGGCATTCCATTGTCCGACGAAGAGGCCGAGAACGCCACCTTCTACCGGCCATCGGAAAGCAGCCCGGAGTTGATCTACCTTCAGGAACGCCGGTCGGAACTGGGTGGACCGGTGCCCACCCGCGGCGTCCGATGCGATCCACTGCCACCAATTTCCGACGAGATCTTCGAGGAGTTCAAGGAAGGCTCGGACGGCCGAGAGATTTCCACGACGATGGCCTTTGTCAGGATGCTGACCAAGCTGCTCAAGGACCGTCAGATCGGGAAATTGTTGGTCCCCATCATCCCCGACGAGGGTCGCACCTTCGGCATGGAGTCGCTGTTCCGGCAGATCGGGATCTACTCCCACACAGGTCAGCTCTACGAGCCGGTGGACGCCAACACCCTCCTCTACTACCACGAAGCCAAGGACGGACAGCTGCTCGAGGAGGGCATCACCGAGGCTGGTTCCATGTCATCGTTCATTGCCGGTGGTACCGCCCACGCCACCCACGGCATCAACACGATTCCATTCTTCGTTTTCTACTCTATGTTCGGATTTCAGCGGATCGGTGATCTGATCTGGGCGGCAGGGGACATGCGCGCCCGCGGATTCATGATCGGAGGAACGGCCGGTCGAACCACGTTGAACGGCGAGGGTCTCCAACATCAGGATGGGAACTCGCATCTCCTGGCCTACCCGGTGCCCAACATCAAGGCCTATGATCCGGCGTTCGCGTACGAGTTGTCGGTGATCATCCGGGACGGAATCCGGCGCATGTACACCGACCAGGAGGACATCTTCTACTACATCACGGTCGAGAACGAGCCATACCCCATGCCGGTGATGCCGGACGGCGTGGAGGAGGGCATTTTGCGCGGGATGTACCGCTATCGAAGGGCGACCATCGACAGCGTGCTGCGGGCAAACCTCTTCGGCAGCGGCGCCATTTTGAACCAGGCTCTGGCGGCCCAGGAAATCCTCGCCGAGCGCTACGATGTCGCGGCTGATGTTTGGAGCATCACCAGTTTCAAGGAACTGTACATGGACGGAACGGCGTGCGACCGTCACAATCGCTTGAATCTCGACAGCGACCAGCGTAAACCCTGGGTCCGACAGTGTCTCGAAGAGACGGAGGGCGTCTATGTTGTGGCGTCCGACTATGTCAAGGCGCTCTCCCACTCCATCGGGAGCTGGTTTCCGAAGACGCCCGTCGCCCTCGGTACCGACGGATTCGGACGGTCCGAAAGTCGGGCGACCCTGCGACGTTTTTTCGAAGTCGACGCCGCTCACATCGTGGTGGCGACGCTGCGGGAGCTGGCCAAGGAAGGACTGGTCGAACCGGAGGTTGTCCGCTCGGCAATTTCTGACTTCGGAATCGATTCTGACGCGCCAAACCCGGTGACGGTGTGAGGGGTTTGAAATGGCGACAACACTGACGGTGCCCGAACTCGGCGAAGACGTGGATTCGGTGGACGTGATCAAGGTACTGGTGGAGGTCGGCGAGACGATCGCCCTGGAACAGTCAATCATCGAAGTGGAAACCGAGAAGGCCTCGGTGGAAGTGCCCGCCGATTCTTCCGGTCGGATCACCGAGATCCACGTCTCGGTTGGCGACACCCTGGCCGCGGGAGCTCCCATCCTCACCGTTGAGGTCGCAACGGAGGGGCAGCCGACCGAGGAGCAGCCTGAGGGAGACTCGGCCGAGACGGAGGGCGCGAAATCTCCTGGCCCGGACGAGGGGCCGAGCGCGGAACACGAGGCCGCGGCTTCCATGGAGAAACAACCCGCGGCTCGGACGATGGTCGTCCCCGAGTTGGGTGAGGGGGTGGAGAGCGTCGATGTGATCGCTGTTCACCTGGAAATCGGCGCGGCGGTGGAGCTGGATCAACCGGTGATGGAGGTGGAGACCGAGAAGGCCGCCGTGGAGGTGCCATCGACCGTCGCGGGCACGGTGACCGAAATCCACGTCAAGGTTGGTGACGCCCTCCATACGGGCGATCCAATCGTCGACATCCTCCCGTCGGCCGGCGCCGAACAGGCGGTCGCCGTTTCCGACCGGGCCGGTGCACTGGCGAATCGAGAATCGGAGGAAGCCGGTGAGGACGTCTCGTCGTCGGATCCTGTCCCTGCGCCTGCCGTAGCTGTCCAGAGTCAGGAGCAGCTCGCGCCCATGTGGAGTGTCGCGGAAAGCCCGAGCGTCCTGGTTCCCGCGGCCCCCACTGTCCGTCGTTTTGCCCGTGAGATTGGAGCCGACATCGCGAAGGTGAGGGGTTCGGGACCGGGCGGGCGGATTTCCATCGATGACGTCAAGGCTCACGCCGCGCGAACCATGGCGGAGCTGAGGGCGGGCGAGGACCGCGTCTCCCGGCCGAAGTTACCGGACTTCGCTGCGTGGGGCCCCGTACGTTCGGAACCCATGACCAAGATCCGCCAGGTGACCGCGCGCAACATGGCCCGTGCTTGGGCTCAGGTTCCGCAGGTGACCAACAACGACTGGGCCGATATCACTCGCCTCGACGAGGTGCGCAAACAGTACCGGGCCCGGGTCGAGACCGCGGGCGGAAAATTGACGATCACTTCCATGCTGGTCAAGGTGGTGGCCTCCGCGCTCAAGGTCTTCCCCACCCTGAATTCGAGCATCGACATGGAACACCACGAGGTGATCCACAAGGACTACGTCCACGTCGGCGTTGCCGTGGATACCGACCGTGGTTTGCTGGTGCCGGTCATCCGCGATGCGGACACGAAGAACATGACCGAGATCTCGGTTGAATTGGATGATCTGGCGTCAAGGGCACGGGACCGAAGGCTCCGGCCGGAGGAAATGCAGGGCGGCAGCTTCTCCATCTCGAATCTGGGCGGTATCGGTGGCACCGGATTCTCACCGATCGTGAACTGGCCCGAGGTTGCCATCCTCGGCGTGTCGCGGGGTCTGGTGGAACCGCGATGGGTTGGCGGAGCCTTCGAGCCCCGTCTCATTCTGCCGTTGTCACTGAGCTACGATCACCGTCTGGTGGACGGCGCCGAAGCGGCCCGTTTTCTGCGCTGGATCGCCGAAGCCCTTGAACAACCCCTCCTTTTGGCGTTGGAGGGTTAGGTTGATCGTTACACGTTGAACGTTGGATGTTGGGATCCTCAAGGGCCTTCACAACGTTGAATGTGAAAATTCGGTTCATCCGGGATTCCGTGAGATGGACAGTGGTTGAATTCGAAAGAAGGAGTCGATGTCAAGGGTGCGGAGCACCGGGATCCAGGCCCGGCCTGCCCTTGACTTCGGCTGCCCACCGGCTATTCACTCCGCTGAACGACCCGGAGGTGTCCAATCCAATGCCACCAAGGCAACTGATCGCTGTCGCTGATCGCGGTTTCCTGCCGCTGTACCTGAACGCTGCCGCTGCCGCCTGAATCCGGGCACGGGCACCCGGCTTCGCCTCTGGCTGCGCCGTGGCAAGTGGAGACGGAGACGTACACGGCGAAAGCCAACCCCACGTTTTCCCGGATGAGCCAAACATCAACGTTTGACGCGGGGGTGACGCAGCGGTATGGACAGGTCCATGACCTTATGAGACCATGTCGCGCCGTGGAGGTTGAATTGAATCTCAAATTTGTCAGCTCGCTTGGTTTCGTCGCTCTCGTCGTTGCAGTCGGCTGCGGCCCGGCGTCGGAAACGAACTCCGGCCAGGAAGACGCGCCCGAATCCTCGGCACAGACCGAAAATACGTTGCCCAGGACCTATCAGCCCGATCCCAGGGAGGTCCATCTGTCGGAGCTCGTGATGCTCACCGACGGCGGCGAGAACGCGGAAGCCTACTTCTCCTTCGACGGGTCGCGGCTGATCTTCCAGTCCACCAGCCCGCCCTACGCCTGCGATCAGATCTTCACCGTCGGTATTGACGGGTCGGATCGGCAGTTGGTCTCCACCGGTACCGGCAGAACGACCTGCGCCTATTTTTTGCCGGGCGACGAGCAGATCGTCTACTCCTCGACCCATCTTGGAGCCCCGGAGTGCCCGCCGGTGCCTGATCACAGCCACGGATACGTGTGGCCACTCTATGCCGACTACGACATCTTTCGCGCCAACGCCGACGGCACAGAAGTGGTCCCCCTGACCACCACACCTGGCTACGACGCCGAGGCCACCGTGTCTCCCAAGGGCGACTCCATCGTCTTCACATCCACCAGGGACGGCGACCTGGACATTTACACCATGGATATCGACGGATCGAATGTGCGACGACTGACCGATGAGATCGGCTATGACGGGGGTCCTTTCTTCTCCCCGGACGGCGCCAAGATCGTCTATCGCGCCAACCACCCCGAGGACCCTTCGGAGATCGAGGACTACACATCCCTGCTCGAGGCGGGTCTGATTCGGCCCCGGCTGCTTGAGGTGTGGGTCATGGATGCGGATGGTTCGAACAAGAGACAGATCACGGAGCTGGGAGCGGCGGCATTTGCGCCCTTCTTCCATCCTTCGGGCGAGCAGATCATATTCTCCACAAACGCTGGCGATCCCAGCGGTCGCGAGTTCGATCTATGGATGGTTGATCTCGACGGCAGCGGGCTCGAGCAGATCACCTTCTCGGGCGGATTCGACGGCTTTCCCATGTTCGCGCCCGATGGCGAGACCTTCGTCTTCTGCTCGAACCGGCACAACTCGAACCCGGGCGAAACCAACATATTCGTCACGACCTGGATCGATTGACGGCCGCCAGTTCTGAATTTTCAATTTTTTAATTTTCAATTCTGAATTTTGAGTTCCACCCGCCCTCCCAATACTGGGTGGGTGGGGTTCGAATTCCGAATTCGGTCTTTGTCCACCCTGCTCGGAGAGGAAAATTCTGAGTTCAAGAAAGAATATTGATTTCCCCCAGCCGCTCCCAAACCGGGTGGGTGGGGGTCAATTCAAAATCGAGAGTTCAAAATTCAGAATTTCCCCGCCTTGGGTTGGCGAAGAACAAGCCCGGCGTCTGGTACCCTCGGAGAAATGACCGAAACGTTGGAACTCGCGAGCCGGTACGGAATGCAGACCGAGGAATTCTCGGCGTTGATGAAAAACCGCATCATCGAGATACTCCTGGTTGCCTCCCCCTACGACGCCTTCGTCCTGGAGGAAGACGGACAACTGACCGAGTTGGTCTTCGAGGAGTACCGGAACCTGGACCTCAACCTCAGGTATGCCCCACGATTCACCCGCGCCTCTTCGGGAGCCGAGGCGTGCGAGTTGGTGGCGAGCCGCAAATTCGACATGGTCATCACGACCCCCCGGCTGGCCGACACCGAACTGGAAGAATTTGTCGCCCGGCTCAAGGAAATCCACGCCGATCTCCCGGTTGGGCTTGTTGCCGCTCATGCCTGGGAGCTGCCGTGGCTGGAGGATCTGCGGTCCTCGGGTGCGGTGGATTGGGTCTTTCTGTGGCAGGGCAATGTGCGTGCCCTGCTGGCAATGATCAAACAGGTGGAGGATCGCCAGAACGCCGACCACGACATCCTGGAAGGTGGAGTTCAGGCGATCATCGTGGTTGAGGACGAGGTTCGCGCCTATTCCGCATATCTTCCTCACATCTACACCGAGGTCACCACCCAGACGAGCCGCCTCATGTCCGAAGGACTCAACCTGTCCCACCGGTTGTTGCGAATTCGAGCAAGACCGAAGATATTGCTCGCCCAAACCTTCGAGGAGGCCTGGGATTTCTACACCCGATACCAACGCAACGTGCTGGGTGTTATCTCCGACGTGTCGTTCCCGCGCGACGGCATCCTGGATCATTCCGCCGGTATCCAATTGGCCCGGATGATTCTGGAGAGTAACGAAGACACGCCGATCCTCCTACAGTCGGCGGACCGGACTCACATGGACGACGCTGTGGAGGCGGGCGCCGAGTTCCTGTGGAAGAATTCGGCCACCCTTCTCGAGGACCTTCGGAGCTATATCCTCGATCACTTCGGATTTGGTGATTTCGTGTTCAGGTTTCCGGACGACAGTCCCATTGTGCGCGCGGCAGATCTGCGCGAGATGCTCGAACAACTGGCCACCGTGCCCGACCAATCTCTCGTGTATCACGCGAGCCGAAACCACTTCTCGGCCTGGCTCAAGGCCCGCACCGAGTTCGAACTCGCCTCCATGTTGAGGCCGCGAAAGGTCTCGGAATTCGCCTCGGCGGATGAACTGAGACAGTATCTGATCGAGACCATCACCACCTATCTACGACAGATCCAGCGGCACGTCATCACCGATTTCCACGGCGAGACCTACGATCGATTCGTAGCCTTCGCGAGGATCGGCACCGGTTCTCTCGGGGGCAAGGGTCGAGGTCTGGCCTTCATGCACAAGCTGCTCGCCAGCGGCGAACTGGATGTTCCGAACGCCGAGATCTCGGTGCCCCAGACCGTGGTGCTCGCCTCCGACGTCTTCGAGGAGTTTCTCGACCAGAACGATCTGCGGCGGCTGGCTCTCGAAGCCGACGTGCTGGCCGACACCGAGATCCTCGATGAGTTCCGGAGCGGGCGATTCCACACCTTGATCCGAGGCCAACTCGGGGAATTTCTCGAAGCCAACAACGATCCCATCGCGGTCCGTTCCTCCAGTATCCTCGAGGATTCGGTCTATCAGCCCTTTGCGGGTGTGTACGCCACCATCATGCTGCCCAACAGCCATCCCTCGTTGGACGTGCGGCTGGCCCAGCTGCTGGAGGCTGTAAAGACCGTCTACGCCTCCACTTACTTTCGTCACTCGAGGGCCTATATCGAGACCACGCCCTATCGGGTCGAGGAGGAGGTCATGGCGGTGCTGATCCAGCGACTGGTGGGTCGGCGTTGGGGCAACCACTTCTATCCAACGATCTCGGGGGTGGCCTCGTCTTACAACTTCTATCCCTTCGGCAATATGCGGTCCGAGGACGGGATTGCCCAGATCGCGTTGGGTCTCGGGAAGAGCGTGGTCGAGGGTTTTGAGGCGCTCCGTTTTTCGCCTTCCTCGCCCCAGGTGCTGCCCCAGTTTTCCAGCGTGCCCGACATCCTGCGAAATGCTCAGCGACGCTTCTACGCCCTCGATATGTCACGGGACGACGTGATACCCAACCTGGAGCATGACGCAAACCTGGTGCATCTTGACGCCACCGATGCCATCTCCGACGGCTCCGCCAATGCCATCGTCTCGACCTACCGTCGGAGTGACGATCGAATTTCCAGCGGTTTCAGCGAGGTGGGCACTCCGCTGATCACCTTCGCCCCGGTGCTCAAGGGGAGAACCCTCCCTCTCCCGGAGATCCTGACCCGACTTCTCCCGGCCTGCGCGGAGGGTCTTGCAAGCCCGGTGGAGATCGAGTTTGCGGCTGATCTCAAACCGGGCCTGGGACGCGTTCAGACCTTCAGCGTCCTGCAACTCCGGCCACTGGTGGTGGAGGACATGAATGTGGAGGTGCATCTTGATCCCGAGACTATCGAGAGGGCACTGGTACGATCCGAAGTGGCGCTGGGTCATGGCCGTCGCGAGACGATCTCAGACATCCTCTTGATCCATCCCGGACGGTTCGATCGCTCCACCACCGCGCAGGCGGCCGCCATCATCGAGACCTTCAATCGAAAACTCCGTGAAGAGGGTCGGCACTCGGTGCTCATCGGCCCCGGCCGCTGGGGTTCGCGCGATCCCTGGCTGGGCATCCCGGTGACCTGGCCTCAAATCTCCACCGCTCGGGCGATCGTGGAAACCGATTTTCAGGACCTCCAAGTCGAGCCGTCGCTGGGATCCCATTTTTTCCACAATCTCACGTGCTTCGGCGTGGCTTTCTTTGCGGCTCACGAACACCAACAACAGGGAGTGGTGAATTGGGACTGGTTCGATGCCATCGAACCGGTAGAGACCGCGCTGGATGGCTGCATCCGTCACCTTCGGTTGCCGCAGGCGGCTCACATCCTCGTGGACGGCGCTTCCGGACGCGGCATCATCGTGGAGGGCGAAGGCAGCTGATCGCCCCGACAGGGCCCCGGTCGACTTGAGATAATCGGTTTTCCACGGCTCCCTTGCGTTCGCCCGGCCTCCGGGCTATTCTCTCGGGCGATGATGGCAGCCCGTGCAATCGAGGCAATTTCCCGCTCTGCTGATACTTCCGGTTTTGGGGGCGGATTCGCGCTCCCTCCATACCCATCTGGTAAGCCGTAGGCCCGCAACGCGTCGGGTGATATTGTGAACAGAATTTACACAGGAGGTTGAACAAACCATGAGGCCAGTCGAAAAGATTGTTCGCGGACCAATTCATGAGAGATTTGGTGGCCAAGAACCAGGCGGAGCCGGAGTTTCATCAGGCAGTCCAGGAGGTGGTGGAGTCTCTGATTCCGGTACTCGAGAAACACCCGAAGTACCTTGACCACCGGATCCTCGAGCGGATCGTCGAACCGGAGCGGGTCATCCTTTTCCGGGTCCCGTGGGCCGATGACCGTGGCGAGGTACAGGTCAACAGGGGATTTCGGGTCGAGTTCAACTCGGCGTTGGGTCCCTACAAAGGCGGGCTGAGGTTCCACCCCACGGTCAATCTGGGCGTGCTCAAGTTCCTCGGTTTCGAACAGATTTTTAAAAACTCCCTCACGACCCTTCCCATGGGTGGCGGCAAGGGCGGTTCCGACTTCGACCCGAAAGGTAAGACCGACAGCGAGGTCATGCGTTTCTGCCAGAGTTTCATGACCGAGCTGTGCCGGCACATCGGAGCCGACACCGACGTGCCCGCCGGCGACATCGGCGTTGGCGGCCGCGAGATCGGCTACCTCTTTGGCCAGTACAAGAGGGTTCGCAACCGTTTCGAAGGGGTGCTGACCGGCAAGGGACTCAGTTGGGGCGGCAGTCTGATCCGGCCCGAGGCCACGGGTTATGGTTGTGTCTATTTCGCCGTGGACATGCTGGGAACGCGGGACGACAGTTTCGAGGATAAGCGGGTCTCCATCTCCGGTTCTGGCAACGTGGCCCAGTACGCCGCGGAGAAGTGTCTCGAGCTGGGCGCCAAGGTGGTGACCCTCTCCGATTCGTCCGGCTTCGTGCATTTCTCCGATGGTTTGAACAAGGACATGTGGGCCGAGGTCATGGATCTCAAGAACGTCCGCCGCGGCCGGGTCTACGAACTCGCCGAGAAATTCAACAACGTGGAGTATCACGAGGGCACGGGGATCTGGGGTGTGCCTTGCGACATCGCGTTGCCCTGCGCGACCCAGAACGAGCTCGACGGCGACGATGCCAAGACGCTGGTGGGGAACGGTTGTTTCTGCGTCTCCGAGGGCGCCAACATGCCGTCCACTCCGGATGCGGTGGAGTACTTCGTGGACCAGAAGATTCTCTACGGCCCCGGCAAGGCGGCCAACGCCGGCGGCGTGGCTGTATCCGGGCTCGAGATGTCGCAGAACAGCATGCGTCTGGCCTGGACCAGCGAGGAGGTGGACAACCGACTTCGCGACATCATGAACCGGATCCACACCGCGTGCGTCACAACGGCTGCCGAGTACGACCAACCCGGCAACTATGTGATCGGCGCCAACATTGCAGGCTTCGTCAAGGTGGCCGACGCCATGATTGATCAGGGCCTGGTCTAGCGATCGACCCACCGATTCACTGCGCACGGCGGCCTCCGGGCCGCCGTTTTTCTTGATCCTGGATGCTGGATCCTGGATGCTGGATCCCCCGCCCATCCGGGAGCGGGGACGGCGTGTTCATCGGAGGTGCCTGGCACTGGCCCGGACGTATGGGAAGATCCTCTTGATTTCCGCGCGCCCCTCTCCCCGAAGCACCCCCGAGGTTGCCACCCTTGACATTGTTCGGACCCCAGTCTCAGATTTTTCAGCGATGAGGACTCGAACAATGTCAAAAGTGGCACGCCCGCCCATCGCGCCCTGCCGCTCCGGGTGGGTGGGGGACTTTCAACTTTCAACTTTCAACTCCTTTGGATCGGCCCGCCCCGCCTTTCGGGCGGGTGAAATTGAGGATTCGGTATATCCGGGAGAGCGTCAGGTGGGGTGTCTGCGTGCCCGTCTCCGTGCCCGCGCCCGAGATGCAGCTACTGCGTTCAGGGACAGCGGCTGGGGACAGCGAGCAGCGACAGTCATCAGGGGCCACGGCAGTGATCGGCCGGGATTGTCCCGGATTGCGGCCGCTCATCACCGATGCTGTCATCTGCCCCGGATACGGGTTGCCCGCCCTTGCATTCCGATCTCCATGTCGGTGCCAGGCACCGCCGCAGATGTGTCGACC
Organism: uncultured Holophagae bacterium; assembly: GCA_963797055.1. GTDB lineage: Bacteria > Acidobacteriota > Thermoanaerobaculia > Thermoanaerobaculales > Sulfomarinibacteraceae > FEB-10. The sequence goes on along the minus strand of CAWCOD010000004.1, from coordinate 202,405 downwards.
TCGTACTACGACTCGATTTCGACGGTGCCTGGCACCGGCCCGCGCGTTCGCTTCGATGCACTGACTTGGACGCGCCCACTTACCCGAGGCGCTCCCCGAGGGAGCCCCCTCTGACGATGTATGGGACTTGTCGCGACACGCAGCCTGTTCGGCGTCAACCCAAAATCATCAGAGACGGCACGCCCGCCCATCGCGCTCACCTCGCTCCGGGTGGGTGGGAGGGAACATTGCAACGTTTAACGTTCAACTTTCAACTTTTGACTTTCGACTCCCGGATAAGATCCCTCAAGCGCTGTTCGTGGTTCCTCTCCCCCACTGGCTGTGCCATGATCGAAATCGGGAGGATTGCCGTGACCAGCGACCAGGCCTTCAACGACTTTGCCGTGGCCCAGGAACAGTTCGATCGACTGGCCGAGCTGATGGGTCTGGAAGTGCCCACTCGCCGGCTTCTCCGTCAACCCATGCACGAGCACCGGTTCCAGATGCCGCTACGGATGGACGACGGGGGGATCGAGATCTACGAAGGCCACCGGGTGCAGCACAACGACGTCCGAGGCCCGTCTTGGGGCGGGGTTCGCTTCCACCCTATGGAGTCCATCGACACCATTCGCGCCCTGGCCATGTGGATGACCTGGAAGACGGCCCTGGTGGACGTGCCGCTCGGCGGCAGCATGGGGGGAGTGGCCTGCGATCCCCACGGCCTCTCGGTCAACGAGCAGGAAAGGCTGTGTCGGGCCTTTATACGTCGGTCGAGCCGTCTCTTCGGTCCGGCCCGCGACATTCCGTCTCGCGACATCATGACCACCGCCCAGCATATGACGTGGATGCTCGACGAGTACGAGACCGTGCTCGGTGAGCACTCCCCCGGCGCCATCACCGGCAAGACCCTCGGAGCGGGGGGGTCGCGAGGTCGGCCGGAGGCCACGGGATACGGCCTCGTGTACCTGGTCCGCGAAGCGCTCAAAGTGCTCTCCCTCGAGCCGGGTAACACGACCGCTTCGGTCCAGGGATTCGGCAACGTCGCCCAGCATTTTATCGAGCTGTATCACCAGATCGGCGGGCGGGTGATGAGCGTTTCCTCGTGGAATCAGAGGGAGGGCGGTGCCTTCGCTTTTCACAAGCCTGACGGCGTTGATTTGGACGAATTGCGGTCGGTGACCAGTCGGATGGGCGAGGTCGATCCCGAGAGGGCCCGTGGTCTCGGGTATGAGGTGCTGGAGGGGTCGGCATGGCTGGAACAACCGGTTGAGATCCTGGTCCCCGCGGCAATGGAGCATCAGATCACCGCCGAAGACGTGGTTCGGATCGCCCCCTCGGTCCGGGTGCTCGCCGAGGGCGCTAACCGGCCGACGACGCCGGAAGCGGATCCGCTCCTGTTGGATCGCGAGATCTTCATCATTCCGGATATTCTCGGCAACGCCGGTGGCGTCATCTGCTCGTACTTCGAGCAGGTCCAGAACAACTCGAACTACTATTGGCGGCTCGACGAGATCCTCTCGAAGCTCGACCGTCAGTTGACCTCGGCCTTTGTCGCGGTGTCGGACCTGAGTCGGGGCAAGAATTTGTCCATGCGCGATGCGTCACTGGTGATCGCCATCGACCGGGTGGCAACCCTGTGCCGCGAGCGCGGATGGGTTTAACCCCCACAACCACTGCCGATTACGAATTACGAATTGAGAATTGCGAATTGGAGTCGCACCGGACGCTCCGCCGGGAAGCACGGAGTGTTGAATTCAAAATTCGAAACTCGAAATTTGGGCCTCGAGGACCCGCACGCCTCGGTGGCGGAGGAGAACTTCGAATCCCCTGCCGCAGAATCCTCTCCCTTGACAAGCAACTCCATGACCGCACTCTGGATGATGAATGGAAAAGGCCCTCGAAGAGATCCCGCGTTTCGATCGGAACTTCAGCGAGAATGGACTGACCTTTTCACGGATCGGAAGCGGGGGAATCGGTGGCAAGGCGTCAGGATTGAAGCTCATCCACGATCGTATCCTGCCGAAGATCGACGCCAAAGATTTCTCCTTTGTGACCGTGACCGTGCCGACCCTCACCGTCATCGGTACGGATGTGTTCCGCGCTTTTGTCGCCCGCAACGATCTCGCTCGTCTCGCCGGCGATGATCTGCCTGACGACCGCGTTGCGCACGCCTTCCAGCGGGCCGAGCTGCCGGCGGAGCTGGTGGGCGACCTTCGGGCGGTCATCGCCCAGTTCCACACGCCATTGGCCGTGCGTTCCTCCAGTCTGCTCGAAGATGCCCTGGACCACCCGTTCGCCGGGGTCTACGCCACCAAGATGATCCCGAACAACGAGATCGAGGAAGACGCCCGATTTCGGAGGCTGGCGGAGGCGGTCAAGTTTGTGTACGCCTCGACCTACTTTTCGGCCGCGAAGGACTATTTCCGCGCCATCGGTCGAAACCCGCTGGACGAGGCCATGGCCGTCATCATCCAAGAGGTGATCGGGGGCACCTCAAATGAACGGTTCTACCCTGCTGTTTCCGGCGTCGGCCGGTCCCACAACTTCTACCCCACCGGTGGCGCCCGGGCGTCCGAGGGCGTGATCTATCTGGCGCTCGGGCTCGGCAAGACCATCGTGGACGGTGGTCTTTCCTGGGGATTTTCGCCCGCGGCACCGGCGGCTCCACCGCCATTCAACGATGTGGGGGACCTCCTGAAGAATACGCAGCGAGCTTTCTGGGCGGTGAACATGGGAGACCCCCCTCTTCCCGATCCCATTCGTGAGACAGAGTATCTCGTGACGGCCGGGCTCGAGGAAGCGGAGTCAGACGGCGTGCTCAAGCACCTGGTTTCCACCTATGACCCCGCCTCCGATCGACTCTATCCGGGGATCAGCGGCGCCGGCGCTCGCGCTCTGACCTTCGCCCCGCTCTTGACCTCCCGGTGGTTGCCGTTCGCCGATCTGTTCTCGGCCCTTCTCGACTGCTCAAAAGACATCATGGAGAGTGACGTGGAAATCGAGTTTGCCGTGAGGCTCGATCCATCGGATCTGCTGCCCGCTCGGGTGGGATTTCTCCAGGTGCGCCCGATGAAAGTGAGCGGAGAGGGTGCCACGGTCGAAGAGTCGGATCTGGAGCGCGATGGCGTGGTAGTTGCCTCCACCAAAGTCCTGGGGCACGCCCATCTCGATGACGTGTGTGACATCGTGTACGTCCGGCCCGAGGGCTTCGATCCAAAGGCCACTCTCAAAATGGCGAAAGAGATCGAGGGCATCAACCGACGCCTGCTTGACGAGGGACGCCCGTATGTTCTGATCGGCTTCGGGCGTTGGGGAACCTCCGACGAGCGTCTGGGGGTTCCGGTGGCGTGGGGTCAGATCAGCGGCGCCCGGGTTATCGTGGAGGCCACCACCCCTGAAGTGGATCCTGATCTCAGCCAGGGCTCCCATTTCTTCCACAACGTACTGAGCTTCCAGGTCCTGTGTTTCGCGGTGGAGCACCACGGTCGCAGCACCATAGATTGGGCCTGGTTGGATTCCCGGCCCGCCGAGACCGAATCGGACTGGATTCGCCACATTCGCCTCGACGATCCGCTCGACATCAGGGTAGACGGATCCAGCGGCCGAGGAGTGATCACACGCCATGGTTGAGACTGATCGTCCCGAAGAGAAGCTCCTGGCCTCCCTCCAGGAACGTGCCAAGGAGCTCAACTGCCTCTACGAGGTGGAACAGGTTCTCGCCCGGCTCGAGCTTCCGGTGGAGGAAGCCCTGCAGACGGTTGTGGACGCGATTCCGCCGGGCTGGCAGTACCCGGACATCTGCCGGGTCCGCATCGAACTCGGTGACCGTATCGTGCAGTCGCCGGATTTTCAGCTGACGCGGTGGATGCTGACCGCGGACGTCATGGTCCAGGACGACGTCGCCGGAACCCTGCAGCTCTGCTATCTCGAGGAACGCCCGCGCGAAGACCAGGGACCGTTTCTCAAGGAGGAGGAGCGCCTGATAAGGACCATCGCCGAGCGGATCGGGCATTTCATCCTCTACCAACGTCTCAGCTCCATCCGCCAGCAACTGACAAATGCCAGCGAAGGAGTCGGGGGCGGTGGTGCCGACCGGTGGCGAGGCCCGGTGGACGTTCTGCGACGGTCGGATCGGCAGCTATATCTGAGAGTCGGAACCAAGATGGTCAACCACCTGTGTTGGATGGGAGTGGAGGGTGCCCAGGCGATCCTGGACGAAATGTATGGCAACCCAACGCCGGATGATGATCTGACCGGTGAGGTCAATATTCCCGGTCCCGTCCGCGGGGTCAACGAGGCTCCCCTGCTCAGCGGTCGACCCTTCGAACTCGCGTCGGCGGAATTGGGACACGATGAGGTCTTCAATCTCATCCAGGCGTGGATCGTGGAGGACAAGGCAAGCTTTCTGCCAAAGGTCCTCAACAATCCAAGATCCACGCTGAGCGATGTTTCTCAGGGCCTCGACCGCTTCCACCATCTGGTGGCCGACGGAGCCGAGCTGTCCCAGTCCACGATGGATGGACTGAATGTCTCACTGATCCGGCGGTTTCTCACCGAGCAGCTTGATCTCATCACTATTGCCAAGCGGTACCTGCAGACCAGCGATTTCATGGCCCTGTTGGATCGGGTCATCCTGTCGTCAGACAGTCACGGCAAGCTGGGTGGCAAGACCTCCGGTCTGTTTCTGGCGGAACATATTCTCGAACACAATGCCGACACCGATCGTCCGGTCGGCGACATCAAGATTCCGAAGAGCTGGTATGTCGCCTCCGAAGAGATCATGAACTTCATCGAATACAACAACCTCGAAGAGGTCCTCCAGCAGAAATACCGCGAGATCGAGCAGGTCCGTCACGAGTACCCGAATATCGTGCAGCTCTTCAAGAGCTCGCGTTTTCCTCCCGATATCGTGCGTGGACTATCCATGCTCCTTGACGAGGTGAGTGACTCGCCCATTATCGTCCGCTCGTCGAGTTTGTTGGAGGACCGCCACGGGTCGGCGTTCTCGGGCAAGTACAAGAGCCTCTTTCTTGCCAACCAGGGGAGCAAGGACGATCGGCTCCGCGCCCTCCTGGACGCCATCACCGAGGTGTACGCTTCGGTCTTCGGTCCGGATCCCATCGCCTATCGCTGGGAAAAGGGGCTGCTCGACTTCCACGAGGAGATGGCGATCCTCATCCAGGAGGTCGTCGGCCGAAAAGTGGGAGAGTACTTCTTCCCCGCCGTGGCCGGAGTCGCCTTTTCAAACAACGAATTTCGCTGGTCCCCCCGCATTCGGCGGGAGGACGGTTTGATTCGATTGGTGCCGGGTCTTGGCACCAGGGCTGTGGATCGGTTGAGCAATGACTATCCGGTCCTGGCGGTTCCGGGCCAACCGAATCTGCGGGTCAACACCACCATCGACGAAATCGTGCGTTACTCCCCCGCCCAGATCGACGTCATCAATCTGGCAGAAAATACTCTCGAAACCTTGGAGTTGACCGATCTGCTCCGCCGTTGCGGCACGGACTACCCGGCCCTCGGCAAGGTCTTTTCGGTCTTGAAGGACGAGACGCTCCATCGTCCGGTGCCGCTTCTGTTGGATACTCAACGTGACCAGCTCGTGGCGGATTTCAATGGCCTGATCAGCGGCGGTGCCTTCGTCCAGCGGATCGGCAACATGTTGAAGATCCTCGAAGACGGGCTGGAATGCCCCGTCGACATCGAGTTTGCCTTCGACGGAGAAGATTTCTATCTTCTCCAGTGCCGGCCGCAGAGCTTTACGGCCGAAGACGCTCCCGCACCCATTCCGAGAGACATTCCGGCTGAAGAATTGGTGTTCTCCGCCGGAAGGTATGTTTCAAACGGCCATGTCCCCGATATCACCCACATCGTCTACGTCGACCCGGACGCCTACGGTGAACTTTCCGAACGAGCCGACCTGTTGGCGGTGGGTCAGGCGGTCAGCCGACTGAACAAGCTGCTTCCGAAACGAAAGTTCATCCTGATGGGCCCCGGTCGCTGGGGAAGCCGCGGGGATGTCCGGCTCGGTGTCAACGTGAGCTATTCAGACATCAACAACACGGCTGCGCTGCTGGAAATCGCACGTCAAAAGGGCAGTTACGTGCCAGATCTCAGCTTTGGAACCCACTTTTTCCAGGATCTGGTGGAATCCGCGATCCGCTACATCCCGCTCTACCCCGATGACGTCGGAGGTTCGCTCAACCATAGGTTCCTGCTGCGGTCGCACAACCTCTTTTCCGAGATGGTCCCCGAATTCTCCCACCTCGAAGCCGTGGTCCACGTGATTGACGTGCCCATGGCGGCCAACGGGAGAATTCTGCGAGTGCTGATGAACGCCGACCTTGACGAAGCGGTGGGACTTCTCGCCTCATCCGATGAAGACCGGGATCGAGCCCCCGCTCAAACCGACGGAACGCGCTCGGAACGATCAGAGGAGTTCTGGCGCTGGCGGATGCGAATGGTGGAGAAAATCGCCCAGGAAGTGGATGCCGAACGGTTCGGGGTTCGCGCGTTCTACGTCATCGGCAGCACAAAGAACGCCAACGCGGGTCCGTCGTCCGACATCGATGTGATCGTCCACTTCCAGGGGACCGACGAACAACGACAGGCACTCGAGGGTTGGCTGGATGGGTGGAGTCTGTGCCTGGGCGAGGTGAACTATCTACGCACCGGCTACCGCAGCCGCCGCCTGCTCGATGTCCACATCGTGACCGACGAGGACATCGCCCGGCGGACCAGTTTTGCGGTCAAGATCGGAGCCGTGACCGATCCGGCGCTCGAGATCCCCACCGGGCCGCCGCACGAAGAACCTACTGTCTGAGGAATTCTGCGATCCGGTCATATCAGCTCTCGGGTGGCCGCATCCAAGTCTTCGAGATCGAATCGGACGACGGCGAGCTCCGGCCCGTCGTGTGCCGCGCTGAAGCAATGGGTGCGTCCCATTTTCTGTCGCCACGAGCCGGTCAGGCGGGGTGATTCGTGAATATGACCGTGGAGGGTGAGCAGAGGCTGCTGCTCGATGATGAATCGGACGATGGCCACCGATCCAACGTGGACGTCCAATGGTGCGTGGTCCACGCTCTTGCCGTCCAACGCGGCTCGGTCGAGCAGGCTGCCATAGGGCGGGGAGTGGAAGAGGAACACCGATCGAGCCATGTCGCGACCGTGGGTCATCAACGTCAGGTCATCGTGAATCGTCCGGCTCCGCACCTCATCGGCGAGGGCCGGAACGGTTCGTTGGCCCTCCTCGGGCGAAACACAACCGGGATCGACGTACCGGGACACGTCATACCGTTCCCAATCCTTCAGGGCAAAGGGCGTTGGAGGCACATACGAGTATCCACTGAAGACTGTTCCGCGGATGTTCAGGGTGCGGTTATGGAGATAGGTCCAAAGGTCTTCCCGCTCCCCTTCAATCAGCTGCTGCTCACGATTCCGGGGATCGTCGTTGCCCAGAATTACCCCCACGCGAGGTGGTGGTGGGGCAAGTCGATCGCGGATGGCGGCACACGTGGGTCGCAGAACATCCTGGATGAAACCGCTGGTCGGACGGTGTCGTTCAAAAGGCAGGAGATCCCCGCCCAACAGGACGAGGTCCGGTGCTTCCGCAATGACAACCTCCATCAGCTTCCGGTATCGGTCCTCCCGCCCATGAAGGTCGGACACAAAAATGCATCGAAGGCGGCTCATCTCGACCCTTGTACCACAGGAATTGACCTTGTCGAAGGTTGGTTGCTGCTGTAGGGCGGGATATGTGTCGGGAGGCCACCATGCAACAACCCTATGGTCGATTTGTCTGGCACGATCTGATCACCACCGATATCGAGTCTGCCATCGATTTTTTTGTCGGGCTCTTCGGCTGGTCCATACAGGTCGTCGACACGGCTCGAAGCAAGGGGAGCTACCGCGTCTTCCATGCCGCGGAACGCGCCATGGGTGGTTTTGTCGCTCTGGATCCGGACCGCGAGGTGGCGTCCCATTGGTTGGGATACGTGGCCGTTGAGAACTTGGACAACGTCGTGGCAGCCTCCGAAGGCGCAGGCGGAGTCCAGGCGGTTGCGCCCATCGAAATTCCCCAGATCGGCAGAATCGCCGTGCTGCGGGACCCGTCGGGCGGTAACTATGCCCCTCTCCAGCGAAATTCCGAAGCTTCCCTCCCACCGGAGGAAACCCAACACGGCGAAATCTGTTGGAACGAGCTCCATGCTCCGGACCACCCCCGCTGTGTCGCATACTACGGCGCCACTTTTGGATGGGCTGCGGATGAACGTCCCATGGGATCCTACGGCCAATACACCGTATTCAACGATGGCACACGGGACGTGGCAGGTCTGGCCGGACACCGGGTCGCCTCCCTCCCCTGCCCGGTCTGGATCCCCTACGTCCGGGTCACGGACCTGACGAAGGCGGCCAACCGCGTGCAGCAGTTGGGGGGGACCTTCTGGGTGCTGCCGGTAGACATTCCCGACGTGGGAAGTGCGGCGGTCATCGCCGATCCCTCCGGAGCACCGACCGGTCTCTTTCAGAGTTCAGGTTGACGCAGCGAAGCAGCAATCAATTCGCGCCGTGCCATTCCCGGTTCGTGGGGATGTCCGCAGGGCCTGCCACGAGGCCGCCCGGCTCGGTGTCACGAGCCGGTGCGCACCGTCACCACAGCCTGATTTCTCGTCACCGACAGTGCACCGTCTGACAGCACCTCGTCGGATGCCAGGTCGAGGACGACGTACACCGCCACCGGGCGGAGTTCCGGGTGATAACCGACGCGGATCGCCGTGATCTCGGGCGAGGTGACCTCGAAGCGGTGAGGAGTGAACGGCTCATCGATGCCGCGGACCCGAACCAGGACCCGGGGTGGGTCTTCGAGACGGATGGCGTCCACTGCGCCTGGCTGCAGGACTTCGTTGGCGCGAATTACCACCCTGGTTTGTCCGGCGTTCGCCTGCCAGGTGATGGACTCCACGATCGACGCCGTCGGAGCCGGCTCGGACGGCACGGGTTCCGGCAGCGGATCCCGGGCGCTTTCGAGATCGGAACGAACCTCTGGATCCGCCGCCGATTCCAAGGCCTCATCGAGAGGCGCCACCGCCACCTCTTCCACGACCGTCACCTGCGGTGGAGGGGTCGTGGCATTTTCGGAGCCCTCTCGAAACCAGATCGCAAGAGCGACGCCGACAACCACCACCGCCATGACGGCCATGGCGATCATCCACCAGCGCCCCGGCCGTGGGTCGTCGTCCCCGTCCCACCGAGCGGAGGTCGTGGTCCGTTCTGGTGCGGTCCACGGTGCCGGAGGACCGAGATCGGCGTCCTTATCGGGCTCGAATGGCAACAGAGACTCCCACGCCTTGGCGTCGTCGGGAGGCTCGGTAGCGGGTGCCGTCGGCAGCGGTCCTTGCCCGGCGATCTCCAGCTCTCGCCTCCACTGATCCAGTACATCAGGAATGACGTGTTCGGGTGCCGCCGAGGGGGGTGTGGTGTCCGATCCCGCTTGGAAGGGGCCCCCGCCGCGGTGGTTGTTTTCGGTTGTGAGTCCCACGGCGGCGGCGATGGCGTCATCGAGGAACCGGTCATCGGCGGCGGCGCCTGTCTCCTGACCGCCGGAAAATCCGGAGATCGCTTCTTCGAATTGCAGTTCGCCAACCTGCAGCTCCCCAGCATCCGTCGCCTTTTCGGCGTCGGAGGATGACGCTGTTGCGGCTTGGCCGTCCACCTCGCGGATCCACCGGGGACCGTGAGAGTCAGTGATCGTCGTGTCCAGGCTGTCGGTGGGGAATGTCTCGCCGCCGAGCTCACCTCCATCGAGATCGAAGAGAATGCCTCCGCTGGCGAGATGGGCGTCGATGACGGCGTCGAGGGTCTCCCGCGCATCGGGATCCACATCGGAAAAACGGATCGCCAACCCGGTGGGGTCGCCCGCCGATTCCGGAGGTCGCACCCACATCACCCGCCCGACCCCCCGAATCACGACGACGCCGTCGGGCAACGTGACGGTGAAACCAACCTCTACATCGGGAGGCACCGGTTGATCGGTCTCGATGTAGAGTCCGTCGGTGGACAACCTCGGGGCCAGACCCGTGTAGAGTTCGCCCACCGACTCGATGGCCAAAATGAAATCGGCCCCCGGTCGCCCACCGGCGCGCTGGTTCTCGCTGTTCCCAGAACTCTCCATCGCCTACCCCGTCAAAATTTTTCAAATCGGTCGTTTTCCTCGAGAAGTGTACCTCACCGCAATTCGCCGGATCACCGGATGAGCGGTAAGCGATGGTATCGTGGCGCGGTGAGGGCCTTTCTGACCGTTGTGCTGCTTGTGCTCCCGCACGCAGCGTTCTGCACCGAAGCCTGGCGTATGGTGACGGTCTACGAAGGACATGCCAGCCTGGAGGTTCCGGTAGATTGGACCGAGATCTCTCCCGAGCTACTTGATTTCTTTGCAATTCGTGCCGCCGAGACCAGCGGCGGCCGCAGCGCCGAGACCTACCAATACGGGTTTCGCCCGGCGGTGTCCGACATGGGTTTTGACCTTCCCCAGGTCCTGATTCAGATTCGGGAGAGCGGGCGTATACCCTACGGTCAGTTTCTCCGTCTGCCGTCGGTTTCCGAGGTCGAGGCGTCCTCTGGCGGTTTCTCCGATGGTGGCCAGGGTCCGTTTGTCGAGAGTGTCCAGCTGGACGGACTGGCATTTGACGCGGACCGAAAGGTCCTCCTCGTGGACAGTACCCTCGATCTCTCCATCGAGGGGCTCACCGGCGTTCGCACTGCGAGTTTTCTCACCGAACGCGGGCTGTTCATCGTCCACTGCTACGACCGGGTCGCCTCGATGGACAGGAGCTCGGAAGTCTTCGACCGGATCATTGAAAGCGTGCAATTTCCCGACGGCGTTCGTTACAAACCACGGTGGAGTGACCGCTGGTCGTCGCGTCACGGAGCTGCCGTTCTCTTCACCTTGGCTGGAGTCGCTGCGGGTATCGCCCTGATGTATTGGGTGCGGTCGCGGCGCGGGATTGGGGAGGCCGGCAGGCGGCCTCCCGACGGGCCCTAGCTCCTTGGCCGCGTCCATCGACCTGCGAGAGCAGACCATCACCGCCAGTGTCAGCGACCTGGTCGGGGAACCGGATCAGCGCGCCATCGGTCTCGGCGGCAGCGGCCTGACCAGGATGTGGATCGGTCAGGAACTCCACCGGCGGATCCAGCAGGAAATGGTGGAATCGGAATCCGGCTATCGACCCGAAGTCCCGCTGGACGCCGAACTATCCATCGACGGCTGGCGGCTGCGAATTGCCGGTCGCGCGGATGGAGTGGTGTACGACGACGGCGTGCCGGTGCGAGTGGACGAGATCAAGACCCTCCATTTCGCCGTCGATCTGCACAACCTCTACCTCGAGGAACGTCTGGAACGCTATCGTCGCCAGGTCCGTCTCTACGCCCTGGCCCTCGCCGCGGACAGATATCCCATGGAGTGCCGGTTGCTGCTGGTGGATGTGGTCAGCGGTGAGGTGCAGGCTGAAGATGTTGAGTGGGACGCTCGAACTCACGAAATCGTGGCTGTCGGGACAGATTCGCCGCCTGGTGGCCGTGGAGAGGCGCCGGATCGAACGACTTCAGCAGCTGCGTGAAGCGGCCGATTCGATTCCTCTTCCCCCACCCGGAGCCGCGCCCGGTGCAACTCGCCATCGGGGAATCCGTTGAGGAGGCGTTAAAAGAGTGCCGGCACCTGCTGCTTCGGGCGCCCACCGGCTGCGGCAAGACCGCCGCGGTGCTCCATCAGGCCATGCGGACGGCGTTATCGCGGGGTCAGAGGGTGATCTTCCTGACCGCAAAAACCCTGCAGCAGAAGATCGCGGTGGAGACCGCCCGGAACATGCAGATGGGACTGTTCCGCAGTCTGCAGCTCCGGGCCAAGGCCAAGATGTGCGCCAATACCGAGATCATCTGCCACGAGGAGTTCTGCCCCTATGCTCGGGAGTACGGCGTCAAGCTGGCGCGCACTCAGTTGTTGAAGAACCTGCTGGACGATGACGACCATCTCGATCCCGACCGGATCTTCGACATCGCCCAACAACACGAGGTCTGCCCGTTCGAGGTCAGCCTGGACCTCCTGCCGGAAACAAACCTCGTGGTCTGTGACTACAACTATGTCTTCGATCCCGACATCGGTCTCGCGGCTGTACTCCACAAGGGCGCCCTCAAGGACGCCATTCTGATCATCGACGAGGCCCACAACCTGGTGGACCGAAGTCGGGGCTACTACTCCCCGGAGCTCGACACCGATCTGTTGGAATCTGCCCGACTCTACCTGTCCAGCCGTGACAACTCGGTATTCACGAGCCTGCGGTCGCTGGTGGACGAACTCGCCGCCACCGTCACCGAGGTGGTTGGTAACGCGTTGGAGGACGGCGCAACCGGGGACCGTCCAGCGGTGATCCCTGCCGATCGTCTGGCCGACCTCCGGCTCGCCTTTGACGGTGCCCTCCTGAGCTACTTCCTTTACAAGCGTGAGAACGACCTGTGGATGGTCGACGACCCCGTCATGGAGGTGTTCCTCACCCTGCTGCGCTTCAACCGGGTCCTGTCGTACGGTGGTGACGAATTCGTGCCATTGGCGACTCGATTCTCGGACGGGCGTGAACGGATGAAAGTGTGTTGTCTCGACGCGTCCCGCCTGGTGGGGCGCACCCTGGAGGAGAGCGCGGGTGTGGTGGCCATGTCGGCCACCCTGGAACCCTTCGATTTCTATCGCGATCTGCTCGGATTCGATGCCCATCGAACCGACGAGTTGTCATTGCCGTCGCCCTTTCCGGCCGAGAATCGGCTGGTCTTGTGCATCCCGGATGTGGATACGACCTACCGCCGACGGGCCGCCCACTACGACCGCATCGCGTACTGGATCAGCGAGCTGTCCCATCGCGATTGCAACGTACTCACGCTCTTTCCGAGTTACCGTTTTCTCGAGTCCGTGAACGATCGTCTCGGGCCCATGTCCCATCGTGTGTTGGTGCAGCAGCCCGGTTCCACCGACGCCAGTCAGCGAGAGATCCTCGATGCTCTGTCCAACGGCGAATCCCACCTGGTGCTTGCGGTGCTTGGCGGGATCTTCGCCGAGGGCGTGGATTACCCCGGACAGATGCTGTCGCAGGTCATCGTGGTCTCGCCCGGACTGCCGCAGTACAACACCGAGCGTGAGCTGTTGAAGGCCTATTACCAGGAGTATTACGGCCACGGATTCGGCTACGCATACCTGATTCCGGGACTCACCCGGGTCGTCCAGGCTGCGGGCCGAATTTTTCGTTCCGATGACGATCGAGGTGTGATCACCCTCATCGGTCAACGCTTCCAGGACCCACGCTACGCCCGACTGCTCCCCTCGGAGTGGACCGACGACGACCCCGCGTCCCTCCTCCGGGAGGACCCGGCCGCCGAGGTGAAGCGGTTCTTCGATTACTGACGGGGGGCATAGGTTTTGAGATGTGCAATCGAGGCCGGCTCCCCCCGAATATATGGTCGAATATCGCATTTCGAATTTCCCAAACGGGTCTATGATTGAAAGCAACACCATGCGATCGACGTACATCTTCCTCGTGCTTCTCTTCCCTGCCCTGGCGCTGGTCAACGCGTGGTGGTTTGGCCGGGAGCTCAAGGCGTTCGTGGATAGCACGCCGGTCATCTCCTCCACCAATGACATCGAACGCATGAAGACGGTGGTGGGGCGCCAGATGTACGCCGCTCTGGTCCAGGTCGTGTTGCTCACCGCAGGTCCCGCAATCTATTTCGTGGGTATGTTCCGCGGTGCGCTGGGGCCAGCTGACGTGATGTTCATCATCCTGCCGTCGGCGGCGGTGATCGTACTCGCTTCGGTCTACAAGCGAGTGGAAACCAAAGCCAAGGGAATCCCGGTGCCCGATGAGGAGCTCCGACGTCAGCGAGACACCATCGTTCACACGTGGCTGAAGAAGCCCCTCCCCGATTGGTGACGGGTCGCTGAATTCTCAGTTTTGAATTCTGATTTTTGCGAAAATCGCAACATCTGGGGGCGCTTCGCCGCCCTCGCTACGAAATAGGTGAGACGACCGCGCTCAAGACCGAAACCAGGCCTACTTGAGCGGACGAACGGCTTCCTCCACGTCCTCCATGGACTTGGGGATGACCGGACCGAGTACCCGCGAACCGGTCTCGGTAATCAGCAGGTCGTCCTCGATCCGTACTCCGCCGAAATTCCTGAACGCCCTCAGTCGATCAAAGCGGATAAAGTCCGCGTGCCGTCCCTCGGTGCGCCATCGGTCGATGAGAGCGGGGATGAAATAGATCCCCGGCTCGATCGTGATGACGAACCCCGGTTCGAGGCGACGGGCGAGTCGCAGTGCGTTGAGGCCGAATTGGGTTGAACGCCGTTCGCCATCGGCATAGCCGACCCGGTCGCCCAGGTCTTCCATGTCGTGCACATCCAGCCCCATCATGTGACCGATCCCGTGGGGGAAGAACAGGGCATGAGCTCCCGCCTCAACGGCATCATCCACATCGCCGCGCATCAGACCCATATCGTTGAGTCCGGATGCGATCGTCCGCGCGGCCGTCAGGTGAACCTCTTGGTTTGTGACCTGGGGCGACGCCACCGAAATTGCTGCCAGTTGTGCCGCCAGCACGACCTCGTAGATGTCTCTCTGGTCCGGTTCGAACCGGCCGTTGACTGGAATGGTCCGAGTGATGTCCGAAGCGTAGAAGGCCGGAGACTCCGCCCCGGAGTCAATGAGTAACATGTCTCCGGCGTCGAGGGTGTTGACGTAGCTTTCGTTGTGCAGAACCTCGCCTCGAACGGTGACGATGGGCGGAAATGCGGTCTGACGGTTGTTCGCGATCGCGGGACCCTGGAGTTCGGCGGCCACTTGGGCCTCTGTGATTCCAGGTTCCGTCGCCGCCATGGCCGATGCGTACATCAACGATGTCACTGCCAGCGCGGCCTCGATCTCTTCCACTTCCGCCCGGGTCTTCACCGATCGCTGGCGAATCACGGCATCCACCAGTTCGTTGGAGACCATGCTGGCAATCTGTTCCGCGGGCAGGTTGATCAGCTTCGCGAGCTTGAGGGTGCGATCTCCACGGTATGGCGGCAGAAAGTGCACGCGGTGTCCGCCTTGCCCCGAACCGGCCAACCGGGCGGCCAGCTCCTGGCGGGTGCCCCGGCGGTCGCATCCCACCTCCTCGGCGAGTTCCTCGAGGCTCGCGTGGGGACCGAACCAGACCAGGTCGTCGGAGCCTGTCCGTGGTCCGTAGAGTGTGGATCGACCATCAGACCCGATCACCAGAGCCAGATCAGGTCGGTTGACCCCGCCGAAATAGAGGAAGCTGGAATCCTGGCGAAAGGGATAGACATTGTCGACGTAGTTTCGGGAGGCGTAGTCGTTGCCCAAGATCAGGATGTCCCCGTCCGGGACGGCCTCCCGGAGAATCCGCCTTCGCTCGCTGTAGGTCTCGGCGTTCATCTGCGCCCTCCTTGGTGCATCCGGCTATTATCCATAATTCGGGCGCGACTGTCTTCCTTTCTCCGTCTCCGTCTCCGTTTCCGGAATCCCGGTTCATTTCTCCTCGTTGTTCCCTGCGGTGCTCAAGACATCGATTCTCGTGATCACGATCCTCGTCGCCATCCTCCCAACCGAGGCGTCAGCGCCAGCCCCAACATCAGGAGAAGAATCCGTGACCACCAACAGACTCGCCGCCGAAAAAAGTCCATACCTGCTGCAGCACGCATCCAACCCCGTCGACTGGTATCCGTGGGGAGACGAGGCCTTCGAGAAGGCCGCCAAGGAAGACAAACCCATTTTTCTGTCCATTGGATATGCCACCTGCCATTGGTGCCATGTCATGGAGCACGAGTCCTTCGAGGATCCCATCGTGGCCGCCCTGATGAACGAGGCCTTCGTCAACATTAAGGTCGATCGCGAAGAACGACCCGACATCGACCAGGTCTACATGACCGTGTGTCAGATGCTCACCGGCAGCGGTGGCTGGCCACTTTCCATCATCATGACTCCGGACAAGAAACCATTCTTCGCCGCCACCTACATCCCCAAACAGAGCCGGTACGGCCGCATGGGCATGGTTGATCTGGTGCCGCGGGTGCAGCAGTTCTGGCAGTCGGACCGGGACAAACTCCTGGAATCGGCCGACCAGATCGTCGGACGGCTGGACACTGCAAACAGGAACCGGCCGGGCGAAGTCCCGACCAGCGTGGTCGACGCTGCCTACGAACAGCTTGCTGCCCGATATGACGCTCCTCGAGGTGGGTTTGGCGAGCGACCGAAGTTTCCGTCGCCGCACAATCTGCTCTTCTTACTGAATTATTGGGCGCGAATCGGAGACCCCGCTGCCCTCCAGATGACTGAACAGACCCTAGAAGCCATGCGACTTGGCGGCATCTTCGACCACGTGGGATTCGGCTTTCACCGATATTCCACCGACTCGGAGTGGTTGGTGCCCCATTTCGAGAAGATGCTGTACGACCAGGCGATGCTGGTGCTGGCCTACACAGACGCCGCACAAGCGACCGGATCGGTGGAACACGAACGCACCGCTCATGAGATTCTGACCTACGTGCGGCGCGACATGACGTCGCCGGAAGGAGCTTTCTACTCGGCCGAGGATGCGGACAGCGAGGGCGAAGAGGGGCTCTTCTACCTGTGGACGGTGGACGAAATGCGCGAAGTGCTCGGGGAGAAGGACTCCGCCTTTGCCATTGACCTGTGGAATGCCAGTTCCGAGGGCAACTATCTCGACGAAGCCACCCAACGGACAAACGGCAGCAACATCCTGCACCTGCAGGAGGACTTCGACGATGCGACCGCGCGGTTGGAGATCAATCGCAGCGCTCTCGACGGCCGAGTTGAAACGGTCCGAAAGACCCTCTTTGAGAACCGTGAGGGCCGCGTTCATCCGCTGAAGGACGACAAGATCCTGGCCGACTGGAACGGACTGATGGCGGCGGCCATGGCGCGCGCCGGGAGGGTGTTGGGCGAGCCCGGCTACGTCGAAGCCGCCGCAACATCGGTGGACTTCGTTCTGTCGGCGATGAGGACTCCGGACGGGCGGCTGTTTCATCGATACCGTGACGGCGAAGCCGCGGTCGATGCGTTTCTCGACGACTACGCGTTCCTGACCTGGGCGTGTCTCGAACTGTACGACGCCACCCTCGATCCGACCTACCTGGAACGCGCGATCCAACTCCAAAAGGAAACGGACACGCTTTTCTGGGATGGAATCGGAGGGGGTTACTTCCTCACGTCCGGCCGTTCGGAGAAGCTCCTCGTGCGTCCCAAGGAGTCCTACGACGGAGCCATGCCGTCGGGAAACTCCGTCGCCATGAACAACCTCGTGAGGCTCGGTCGGCTCACCGGTCGCACTTCGTTCAGCGATCGAGCCGATGCCGTGGCGACCGCGTTCTCGCACGAGCTGCGGCAAGCGCCGTCAGCCCACAGCCACCTGGTTGCTGGAATTCAGGCTGCCGCTGGTCCGTCCCTTGAAATCGTCATCGCCGGTTCCCCGAGCGATCCCGGCACGGTGGCGCTGCTCGACGTGGTTCGCGCCGAGTATCTCCCCGACACTGCGCTGTTGCTTGTGCCTGATGGCGAGGGGGGCAGGAGGATCCGCTCACTGGCCCCGTTCGCAGAACACCACTCTTCAGTGGAGGGCAAGCCTGCCGCCTACGTGTGCCGCGATTTCGCGTGCAAACAACCCACCACCGACCCAGAAGCGTTGCGAAAACTCCTCGAGGAGGCTCCGCAGCCAACCGATTCCTGAATTTTGAGGTTTGAATGATCCCCCGCCCTCCCGACTCTTGGGGGGGCGGGGGGAATTCAAAATTTAGAATTCAAAATCGAGAATTTCCTCTGCACAACAACCTTGGCGAAAACCCGGAACCCTCGTCAACCCAGCTTCGCGAGCTCCTCGGTTATGGACGCTTTGACTCCGTCGATGGACTGGGTGCCATCCACCTGGATCAGATCGGTTCCCTCCAGCGACCCGTAGAACGACGACAGGACCTCTGTCTGGGCGTGGTAGTTTCCCAACCGGTTTCGGATGGTGTCCTCTGTGTCGTCGTCGCGTTGGATGAGGGGCTCGCCGGTAAGGTCATCTACGCCCTCGACCTTCGGCGGGTTGAAGAGGACGTGGTAGACCCTGCCGGAAGCGGGATGAGACCTTCGACCCGAAAGACGTTTGACGATGTCGTCGTCGGGGACCACGATCTCGACTACCCCGTCGATCTCGATCCCTGCGGTCTTCAAGGCTTCAGCCTGGGCCAATGTTCTGGGGAATCCATCGAACAGAAAGCCGTTGGCGCAGTCTTCGGCCTGAATCCGCTCCTTGACCAGACCGATGATGATCTCGTCGGCAACGAGTCCGCCGGCGTCCATTACAGCTTTGGCCTTGAGCCCAAGCTCGGTGCCGGCGGCGACCGCTGCACGCAACATGTCTCCGGTGGAGATTTGAGGGATGTCGTAGGTTTCCGAGATCGACTGGGCCTGGGTCCCTTTCCCCGCGCCGGGGGGGCCCAACAGGATGAGTTTCATGATGCCTCCCTTGTGGTGTCTGTCCGACCTTCTGCGGACGGAGACCGGCTCTCGCACGATCGATGCCAGGTTATCTGCTCACGAGCAGCGGATCTCGGTCATTTTCCGCCCATCTCGTCACGAGTACGCGTGGAATTGTCGTTTCCAGCTGGGAACCGTTCCCCCGCAGTAACACCCTGCCATTTGAGCGATTCGCTGAAAACACTGGACTTCTGCGTGGGTCTTGGAATGGTGTCACCAAATCGTAACGAGCAACGATGGAAATATGTCGTAAGTTACTCGTATTTCTATAAGTGAAAGTTTTCACATTTAAAACATATTTTCCCAGATCGCGAGTCATCTCGTTCATTTAAAGTTACTTGCCCTCGAATCGCGTTCCCGAAGCCAGATCGGTTCATCTGATCTGCCTGATACTCATCCTCATCATATGTCAGCAGTCTCCTCCCCTACTTCA
The DNA here is from genome assembly GCA_963797055.1 of uncultured Holophagae bacterium. GTDB lineage: Bacteria > Acidobacteriota > Thermoanaerobaculia > Thermoanaerobaculales > Sulfomarinibacteraceae > FEB-10. Next base: position 183,415 of record CAWCOD010000004.1, on the reverse strand, counting down.
ATCCCCTTCGAGTTCTAAGTGCCTTGAAAGGTTCAATTTCGAGGATATTTTCGGCACGAAGAACCACCGCCTTGTGAATCTGGGCACAAGAATTGCTTCGTCGATCAGGGTCTATGAATGGAGTACCGACCATGTCGCGGGTCAAACAACAAAAAATGTGTGAGATCTGAAAGGAGGACGAGGTTTATGCCGAGTTTTGTGAATGTGGAAAAGTGCGACGGATGCAAGGCGCTGGACAAGACAGCCTGCCAACACATCTGTCCCAACGATTTGATGGTGCTCGACAAGGAATCGATGAAGGCGTACAACCGTGAACCCGAAATGTGCTGGGAGTGCTACAACTGCGTGAAGATCTGCCCGACGCAGGCGGTGGACGTGCGCGGTTACGCGGACTTCGTTCCCATGGGCGCGTCGGTCGTGCCTCTGCGCTCCACCGACTCCATCATGTGGACCGTGAAGTTCCGCAGCGGACAGGTCAAGCGCTTCAAGTTCCCCATCCGTACCACGCCAGAAGGCGAGGCTGTCCCCAACGGTGGATTCAACACCGACCCCGATCTCGAGGGTCCGGTGCTGTCAACCGAGCCGGACTCGCTCGGCTGTCCTGTGTGGATGAAGTAGGGAGGGGATCATGGAAAATTTTGAAACTGTCCAGGTGGAAACTGATCTTCTCATCCTTGGCGGCGGCATGGCCTCTTGCGGCGCGGCCGTCGAAGCGGCCTACTGGGCCAAAAAGAAAGGCCTCAAGGTCACCCTCGTCGACAAGGCGGCTGTGGATCGCTCCGGCGCCGTGGCCATGGGGCTGTCGGCCATCAACCAGTACGTTGGTCTGAAGGACGGCGAAAACACAATCAAGAATTACGTCGACTACGTCAAGAACGACCTCATGGGCGTCGCTCGCGACGATCTCGTCGCCTCCATCGCCCGTCACGTGGACTCCTCGGTCCATCTTTTCGAGCAGTGGGGCCTCCCCATCTGGAAAGCCGAGGGCGGCGGTTATGTGCACGAGGGTCGTTGGCAGCTTATGATCAACGGCGAGTCCTACAAGGTCATCGTGGCCGAGGCCGCCAAGAACGAGCTCGGTACCGAAAACATCTACGAGCGCATCTTCATCGTCGGCCCGATCATGGAAGGCGGCGAGTGCAAGGGCGCGTATGGATTCTCGGTGCGCGAGAACAAGTTCTACGTGTTCAAAGCACGAGCCGTGTTCGTCGCCATGGGCGGTGCGGTGCATGTCTTCAAGCCTCGCTCCACCGGAGAGGGCCTCGGCCGCGCCTGGTACCCGCCGTGGAACTCGGGTTCGTCCGCGTACTTCACCCTCAAGGCCGGCTCCGAGATGACCTGCCAGGAAGTGCGTTTCATCCCGGTGCGCTTCAAGGATGCCTACGGTCCTGTGGGCGCCTGGTTCCTGCTCTTCAAGTCTCGCGCGACCAACGCCTTCGGTGGCGAGTACATGGTCGAGCGGCGCCCCGAACTCGACAACTGGAAGCCCTACGGCCACGTCAAGCCGATCCCGGCCAACCTCAGAAACTGGCTTGGTATGCTCGACGTGATGGAGGGCAAGGGCCCGATCTACATGCGGACGGAAGAGGCGATCCAGAAGATCGCCGACAAGTTCTCCGACGATCCGAAGGCCTACAAGAAGAAGATGAAGGAACTCGAGAGCGAGGCCTGGGAAGACTTCCTCGACATGACCATCTCGCAGGCCATTCTGTGGGCTGCCAGTGACGTCCAGCCGGAAGAGAAGTCCTCCGAGATCGCGGCTGCCGAGCCGTACTTCATCGGTTCCCACTCCGGTGCCTCCGGCGCCTGGGTCAGCGGTCCGGAAGACCTCTCACCCGAGGAGTACTTCTGGGGCTACGAGAACATGTGCACGACCAAGGGTCTGTTCGCGGCCGGTGACGCCACCGGTGCTTCGTCGCACAAGTTCTCCTCCGGTTCCCACGCCGAGGGCAGGATCGCCGGTAAGGCCGCGATCCGCTACCTGGTGAACGAGAACCCGCCGATGCCGACGGTGGATGCGGGCCTCATCGAAGAGCTGAAGGCTGCGACGCTGAAGCCGCTCGCCACATTCGCCGAGCACAAGGACTTCACCTCGCAGACGGATGTGAACCCGAACTACATCATTCCGAAGATGTTCATGTTCCGCTTGCAGAAGCTCATGGACGAGTACGCCGGTGGTGTGGGCTCACAGTTCACGACCTCCAAGTTCCTGTGCGAGAGAGGCCTGGAGCTTCTCGGCACACTCAAGGAGGACGCCGTTCATCTGGGCGCGTCGGACCTGCACGAGCTCATGCGGTGCTGGGAGAACGTCCATCGCATGTACCAGGCCGAAGCCCACGTTCGGACCATCCTGTACCGCGAGGAGACACGTTGGCCGGGATACTACTTCCGCGCTGACTTCCCCAAGCTGGACAATGACAAGTGGCATTGTTTCGTCAACTGCAAGATGGACCCCGTCACCGAGGAATGGGAAATGTTCAAACGCCCGATCATCCGACTTTTCGGGGATGATGCGGACCACGAACTCCTCGGGGGCTGATTTCTAACCACCCTGGCACCGGGCGCTTCGGCGCCCGGTGCCGTTTTTTACCTCATTGAAAAGAGACAATGGAACGACCCACCTGCCCCCACTGCGATCAATCATTGATCCGCTTCGAGCTCCCCGACAACACCGGCTGGGAGGGAGAGTTCCAGCTGGCGTGTTTTAACGACGAGTGCCCTTATTTCGTGCGTGGATGGAAGCACATGGAGGAGCACTATGCGGCCAGGGCATCCTACCGGTATCGCATCGACCCAACGACAGGTCATGCATCACCATTGGGCGTCTGGTCAAAGACCGCCCTGCTCGACCGCATCCTCGACCCACCTCAAGATACAAGCCTCACGCCCGACGGCGAACCGTCGGATAACCACCAAGGGAGCTCTGAATGAACCGAGCCGAAGACGCCCTCCCGGAGATCCTCGAGGGCAAACAGCAACTCTCCGAAGATCAATCATTCCCCTTTACCTGCCATCCCGGCGTGCCCTGCTTCAACGCCTGCTGCGCGGACGTCAACATCGTTCTGACACCCTACGATGTGCTCTGTCTCGCGCGGCGGCTCGACATGCACACCCATGATTTTCTCGAGACCCACACCATCAACCCGATCTCAAAGGACCTGCAACTCCCCATCGTTTTGCTGAAGATGAACGACGATGAGTCGAAACGCTGCCCGTTTGTGGCCCAAGAGGGTTGTACGGTCTATGAGGCTCGGCCCTGGGCGTGTCGGATGTATCCCCTGGGCATGGCGATTCCACCCGCCCGAGCGGGCGAGGAGCCGGAACCGGTGTTCTTCGTCTTCGAAGACGACCACTGCAAGGGCCGGCAGCAACCCGACGCGAGGCAATGGACCGCGCGCGAATGGATGACGGACCAGCAGATCGCCGCCAGAGACACCCTCGAATCCGGGTTTCGGGACCTGGTGACCCACCCCTGGTTCATCGGCGGCCGGCGACAGCTCGATCCGAAGAGGATCGAGATGTTCCACATGGCCTGTTATGACCTCGATACCTTTCGTTCCTTCATCTTCGAGTCGTCGTTCCTCGACCGATTTGAGCTGGAGCCGGGCCTCGCGGAGCAAATCTCCAGCGACGACGAAGCGTTGCTCCGCTTCGCCTTTCGCTGGCTTCGATTCGCCATGTTCGCCGAGCCGACGATGAAGGCGCGTGAACAATCCACATCAATTACGGAGTGAAGGCATGAAAGACACCAAACCGCTTCTCGTCATCGGAGCCGGCATCGCTGGGATCAGCGCTGCACTCGAGGCGGCCGAAGCCGGAGCCGAAGTGGTCCTCGTGGAACGCCAACCGTATATCGGGGGTCGCGTGATCCGCAGCTTCAACTACTTTCCGAAGATGTGTCCGCCGACGTGCGGGATGGAGATCAACATCCGCCGTATCGAGCGTAACCCTCGCATCCGGGTGCTCACCTCTTCACAGGTCACAGCCGCCGAGCAGTCCGAAGGCGGTTGGAAGATCACGGTGACCTCCGATCCGGCCTGGGTGAACGACAGGTGCACTGTCTGCGGCGACTGCGAAAAGGCCTGTACCACTGAGGTCGAAGACTCCTTCAACCTCGACATGGCGAAGGTGAAGGCGATCCGCCTCCCCCATCTGAACGCGTGGCCGAAACGGTTCTTCTTCGACCGTCAATCCGTGCCCGACGACGAGGCCGAGAAGATCGCGGCGTCGTGCGGCTACGACGCCATCGATCTCGATGCGGCCGAGACTTCCGAAACCATCGAGGTCGGAGCGGTTGTGATGGCGACGGGATGGAATCCCTATCCGCTCGAAAAACTCGAGGACCTGGGTGGGTCATTCGACGACGTCATCGCCAACGTTCAGATGGAGCGTTTGGCGTCCCCGGCCGGACCGACCGGTGGAAAAATCCTCCGCCCCTCCAACGGCGAGCCGCCTGCAAAGGTGGCCTTTGTTCAGTGCGCGGGTTCGCGCGACCTGAACCACCTCCCCTACTGTTCCGGAATTTGCTGTCTGGCAAGCCTCAAACAGGCGACCTACGTCAAGGACCAATTACCCGACGCCGAGGTCACGATGTACTACATCGATCGCCGAACACCGGGGCGCAACGAGGACGTGCTGCTCAGAGTATCGGAAATCGAGGGTGTGGATCTGGTGAAGGGAAAAGTGGGCAAAATCCAACAAGCGAACGGACGTCTCACGCTCCACGTCGAGGATGTGGCCGAAAACACACTGATCGAGGCCGAAGCCGACCTCGTCGTCCTGGCTACCGGCATGATGCCGGCCGCGCGCGATGAGGACCTGGCCCTCTTTTCTCGGAAAGATGACGACGGCTTCCTTCTCGACGACGTTGAGAGCGGTATTACGGTCGCCGGTGTCGCCCGCCGACCCGAGGACGTTGCATCGTCGGTTCGCGACGCGACTGGAGCTGCGGCACGGGCACTGATGGCCGCCGGAAGGAGGTCGTGATGGACAAACTCGGTGTATTTCTGTGTACCGGTTGCGGTATTGGTGAAGCCGTAGATGTGGACGCGGTGATCGAGGCCGCCGATGAACACGGATGTTCCTCCACGCTCACCCATGACTGTCTGTGTGCCGCCGAAGGGCTCGAAGCCATCAAGAAGTCGGTGAGCGAAAACGAACTCGACGGAATCCTTGTCGCGGCATGTTCCGAACGTGCCAAAGCACAGGAGTTCGCGTCTCTGACAGACGACGGTTTGGTGATGTTTCGTACCGCCGTACGCGATCACTGTGCCTGGCCGTTGGCCGGGGTCGAGGACTGTGAAGAAGAGGACATCACGATGCTGGCGCAGGACCAGGTGCGGATGGGCCTCGCCCGCCTCAAAGGGATGAAGCCGTTCGATCCTCTGCAACCGGAAGTCAGCGACACCGTCTTGGTTGTCGGCAGCGGACGTGCGGGACTCGAGGCTGCGATCGCGGCCGCAGGCATGGGACACCCCGTGGTGCTGGTGGAATCGTCCGACGAGATCGGCGGGCTTCTCGCCAGCCAGAAGTCCATCGTTCCGGAAGAGCCGCCCTACGACGCCCCAGGGGAAAACCCGATTCCAGGCCTCGTGGAGAAGGTCAAGGCGACCGAACAGATCAAGGTCCTGACGTCGACGAACATCGTCAAGATCGACGGTCAGCCGGGAGAGTTCAGTGTGGAGCTGAACGGTTCGACGGGTCTCGAGATGACGGTCGGGGCCATCGTGCAGGCCACCGGCGCCGTCCCCTACGACGCAGCCAAACTCAGTCATCTCGGTTACGGCGCATCGGCCGATGTGGTGACCGCGCAAGAATTCGAAACGATGTTGACCGACGGAAGTGTCGCGTGTCCGTCCGACGGCCGGACGCCAAAGCGCATCAGCTTTATCCAGTGTGCCGGTTCACGTGATCCCGAACACCTCGTCTATTGCTCTTCCGAGTGCTGTGTCAACACATTGCGTCAGGTTCAGGAAATCAACGCGATCGACCCCTCCATCGAAACCGCCATCATCCACAAGGACATGCGCGCCGCGGGCCTGATGGAACACTTCTACCTGGCAACCCAGGAGAAGACCGGCGTCATGATCACCCGTGGCGATGTGAGCGGGGTCCAGGCGAATGGGAAGCTTTCGATCCAGCTTGAAAACAGTCTGCTCGGCGACAATGTGGCAGATCGATACCGACCTGATCGTCCTCGCGGTCGGTATGGTTCCGGTTGCGGCGGACGGAGAACTGATCCGTGAACTTCACGATTCCCGCCATCAAGCCGAAACCTCTGAAAGCTCTCAGGTCAGGGAGACATCTTCGGCGCGAGCCGACGCGCTGGCCCACCATGAGGGCACCGAGATCCTCCACCTGACCTACCGCCAAGGCCCCGATCTCCCGGCACTCAAGTACAGACTTCCCGGATTCCCACTTCATCTGTTTTCCGTATGAGACTCGCCGCACCGGAATCTATGCCGCGGGGACGGTGCATGCGCCGATGGAGTCGGCCCAGGCCGGCGAAGACGGATTTGGCGCCGCTCTCAAGGCCGTTCAGTGCATCGAGATGACGAAGCGTGGCGAGGCGGTGCATCCGCGGGCCGGCGATGTCGGGTATCCTGACTTCTTCCTTCAACGATGCACCCAGTGTAAGCGCTGCACCGAGGAGTGCCCGTTCGGCACCCTCAACGAAGACGAGAAGGGAACCCCGGAACTCTTCACCTTACGGTGTCGCCGCTGCGGCATCTGCATGGGGGCCTGCCCTGAGCGGATCATTAGCTTCCCGGACTACTCGGTCCACCAGGTGGCGGAGATGATCAAGGCCATGGAGGTACCGGAGGACTACGAGGAGAAACCCCGCATTCTCGCACTGATGTGCGAAAACGATGCACTCCCAGCCCTCGAAAACGCGGCCGCAAACGGTGGGAAATGGAATCCCTGGGTGCGGATCATTCCGATCCGTTGTCTTGGGTCGTTGAACATCATCTGGCTTGCCGAGTCGCTTTCGAGAGGTGTCGACGGCGTCATTTTGATCGGCTGCAAATATGGTGATGACTATCAGTGCCACTACGTCCGCGGATCGGAGCTCGCGAACACGAGACTCGACAACGTCGGTGAGACCCTGGAGCGGCTCGCTCTCGAGTCCGAACGGGTGAAATTGGTCGAGCTTTCGCATGACGAGTTCGGGCGCATTCCGAAGATCCTCGACGAATTCGCTGAAGAACTCGACGAAATGGGTCCAAATCCATTGAAGGGATTCTAGGAGGAAGGTCATGGCCTCGATACCGGTCGTTCATTCGTCGACAGAATTTCGCGAAACATTGGTTCGACGCGGCGGAAGCAGCGCGGCCAAGTGCTATCAGTGCGCGACCTGTTCGAGCGTCTGCGAACTTGCACCTGCGAACGCGCCATTTCCTCGCCGGCAGGTATTGATGGCGCAGTGGGGTCTCGAAGATCAGATCATCGCCGATCCCGGGCCGTGGCTCTGCCATCAGTGCAACGATTGTTCTGTGCGTTGCCCTCGTGAGGTCAACCCGGGCGACGTGATGGCCGTGGTCAGGGCCATGACCGTCGAGAGACTGTCGGTGCCCCGGATCATGGGGCGTCTGAACGGGAATATCAAGGCCTCGTGGCCCGCCCTCGTGTTCGTGCCGCTTCTGTTCTGGATTGTGCTGCTCGGAGTGACGACCGGGCTCGCGATCCCTGAAGTGAACGGGGACCTTCCCGCGCTCGAGGGTCGCTTCCACTATGAGGAGTTCGTTCCCCATGTCCTGATCTACGCTGTCTATACCACGGTCACGATATTGGTACTGGCAGCGTTATGGTTGAGCGGCCGAAAATTCTGGGGTCTCATCGGAAGCGGCACCCGACGGAGCGGCACCCTGATCGGAACCCTGCCGGGGGTCTTCATGGACATCGCGACCCACAAGAAATTCTCCTCATGTGACAACGGTGTGCCCAAACGTCGTTGGGGTCACTTTCTCGTCATGTGGGGTTTTGTGGGTGCGGCCGTGACGTCAGGCATCCTGGTGATTTATATGTACGGCCTCCACATGTATCCCTTACCCCTCGACCATTGGGTGAAATGGCTGGGCAACTTCTCCGCGATCGCTCTGGTGGTCGGCGGTCTCTTGCTCTACGTCAATCGACTACACACGGGCGACAAACTGGTCGGCAACACGACCTCTTCGGATCGATTTTTCCTCTATGTGGTGATCGGTGTCATTCTCACCGGTGTCCTCACCGAGGTCTTCCGATTTGTCGGTATTCCACCGGTGGTTGCGTGCGCGATCTATGTCCTCCACCTGAGCATCGTGTTGACCTTGTTTCTCAGCGTTCCGTATTCGAAATTCGCACACATTCTCTACCGCACGTTGGCCATGGCTCACGAGCGAATGACGACATCCGAACAATAGTGGAACGGAAAAGGACGCCCCACGGGGCAGTGAAACCAACCAAGGAGAAGAAGAGATGATTAAACCGCACGGATCCGACACCCTCAACCCGCTGTACGTGGCCGACGACGCCAAACGTGCGGCCCTCGAGGCCGAAGCCGCGAGTCTCCCCTCCATCGTCGTGTGCTCCGCCGCCGCCGCCAATGCGGTGATGATGGGCTCTGGCTACTTCAACCCCCTCACCGGTTTCATGGATCTGGCAGACGCGCTGTCCACCTCCGAGAAGATGTTCACCACAGATGGCGTGTTCTTCCCGGTCCCGATCGTGAACGTGGTCGAGGACGCAACCGGCATCGAACCCGGGATGCGGATCGCCCTCAAGGATCCCAACGTGGGCGGCAACCCCGTCCTCGCCATCCAAACCGTCGACAAGGTGGAGACCGCCACCGACGAGCAGATGGCCTTCATGACCGACAAGATCTACCGCACGGACGACATGGACCACCCCGGCGTCAAAGCCTTCAACACCGTCGGGAAGACCTTTATCTCCGGTCCCATAGAGGTCCTCAACTACTCGTATTTTGCAAGGGATTTCCCCGAGACCTTCCGGACCGCGATGGAGATCCGCGAGCTCATCGAGAAGAACGGCTGGAGCAAGGTTGTGGCCTTCCAGACCCGTAATCCCATGCACCGGGCTCACGAAGAGCTGGTCCGTATGGCCATGGAGCGCGAGAACGCCGACGGCGCCGTGATCCACATGCTCCTCGGTAAGCTCAAGCCTGGCGACATCCCCGCCGACGTCCGCGACGCCGCCATCCGAAAGATGGCCGAACTCTACTTCCCGCCCAACTCGGTGGAGATCACCGGCTACGGCTACGACATGCTCTATGCCGGACCCCGCGAGGCCGTGCTCCACGCCGTGTTCCGGCAGAACATGGGCGCCACACACCTCATCGTCGGCCGTGACCATGCCGGTGTGGGCGACTACTACGGCCCCTTCGACGCCCAGGCCATCTTCCACGACGACGTGCCCGATGGCGCCCTTGATATCAACATTTTCGAGGCCGACCACACCGCGTACTCACGCGAGCTTGGCAAAGTCATCATGATGCGCGAGGCCCCCGAAGGTCACAAGAAGGAGAGCTTCGTCTTTCTTTCCGGCACCAAGGTGCGCGAGATGCTCTCCAAGGGCGAGGACCTGCCGCCCGAGTTCGCCCGCCCCGAGGTGGCCAAGATCCTGATGGGGTTCTATCAGAGCCAAAACGGCTGATCTTATTTCATCCCGGCGATTGCCGATCCCCCGCTCCCGGGCGGGGGATTTTTTTGTCCCCCACCCACCCAGGTACAAGATTCAAGTCACAAGATCCAAGATCCAAGATTCACGTCAAAAGATCCAAGATCCAAGATTCAAGCGCCTATCCGGGCGGTAGGGGAACCTTGCATCTTGCATCTTGCGGCTTGGATCTGGGTGGGTGGTTGGGTGGTCAGGGCCGGGCTCGGACCTGGGTCACCAAACGGACGCGGATCGGGCGCGAGAGATGTTTGCGCGCCAGGGTTCGAATGTCATCGGCGAGCGCTTCCGGTGCCAGATACGGCCCGGAGATTCGTACATTGAGCTGGGCTCCGAGCTCGTCATAGGCCAGCGCGAGTCCATCCAGCCGGTACTCGGTTCCAAGCTGGGCCTCGATGGCTTGCATCAGATCAGGCGGCACCTTGCTCGCGGGTGGTGCGAGCTTCGGTTCGACGCTGAGATAAACACCCAACACCATGACCGCGATCAGGAGCCCGCTCGCGGCGGTCATGGTCCAGCGCGACACCTTGTCGATGTTGCGGATTCCCACCGCCCAGAGACTGGTCATGGAGGCCAGAACAATGGTCACCATGTTGATCACAAAGAGGAGCAACGCGTTGAAGGCGAGGACGAAATCTCCGATGGCCAATGCGAGGCCGGACGTCGCGATGGGGGGAACCAGGGCTGCGGCAATGGCGACCCCGGGCAGCGCGGCGAGCAGACCGGGACGAGACATGGCATACGCGGCGGCCAGACCCGAGGCGAATGCCACCACCAGGTCGAGCACGCTGGGCCCTCCCCGACCCAGCATCTCGCGGGTCGGCTCGTCAAACCCCGGCGTGCCCAGTCCGACGAGAAACGCCACAAACAGCGTGACCGCCAGCCCCATGGCGATGGCGCGAAAGGAGATCTTTGCAAGGACCGGATTCCCCTGCACCAGAGACAGACCCAGTCCCAGCAATGGCGTCATCAGGGGCGCCACCAGCATGGCTCCAATGACCACCGCCGCCGAGTCTTGAATGAGGCCGATGGCGGCAATCACGGTGGACAGGACCATGAGCACGACGAAGTCCACATCCCAGTTGGAACTGGACTGGACGCGATCCACCAGCGATATCCGGTCCTCCCGGTCCATCTGCGGCACCAGGCGCTCGGTGATGCCTTCGACGACACCAAGGACACGGTTTCGTATGGGGGAAGCGGAGCTGACGATGGCCACCGCAAGACGTGGCTCGCCCTTGAAGACCTTCGCGCCGACCCCACCACTGATCTGGCCGCCCAACATACCGGTCCGTGAAGCGCCCAGCACCACCAGATCAAACTCTCCGTCCTTCCATACCTGGCGAATGCCACGGGGGATCTGGTCGTCCACGACCACCCGGCGTTTGATCTCCTTCACGTCGCCGCTCAGGGTCTTCCTGAGAGTGGAATCGAGCCTTCTCGCCCCGACCCACTCGGCGTCCGGGCCGATCTGCGGATTCACGCGAACCGCGGTCAAGGTCTCTCCGGGTTCGGCCGCCAGATCGCGGGCAAGATGAATCGCAGCGTCGGCATGCGGTCCACTGGCAACGGCCACCAGAATCCGCGACAGATCGTTGTCCTCATCGAGACCGAAGCAGAACACCACCTCGCAGGGGACATAACGTAGAAACATGCGGCGCTCATTGGTGAGATCGGGGTTCGTGGTGTCGAGGCTCCGGTGGGCGACGGTGAAGAGCTTGAGCTTGTTTTTGATCACTCCTGCGAGCAGTTGATCCCGGAGCGACCTCAGACTCGAGCATTGGATCTGCTTCAGGCTGACATGGAGAGCCAACGAATCTTGGTGGACGTCGTTGACGTGGGCGGGTTCATCGGGATCGCCGGCACAGAGAATCGGGGACCCCTCGATCATCGCCACCATCTGATCAATCAGAGGTGCCGCTTTCCCCGCTTGATCGGAGTCCAACGGGATGTCGACCGTCTGGTTCTCCCGGTTTTCTACGACCTGATAGACCACCAGATCGAATTTCCGCGCCTCGGCCAGCTGCACGGCCCATCTGAGCTGTAGCGCCACATCGAGATCCGTCCCGATGAGAACGCCCATGGCTCCAGAGGTCATGTGTCTACCCTACCACCCACCGCCCACCCGGATGCAAGATCCAAGATGCAAGATCCAAGGTCACCCTTGTCCAAGACAGGGTCTCAGGCAGCCAATTCGAGGTTGGTGTTCGTGGCGGCGTTGGACATGGTCACCTCCGGGTCGTTCATGCCCTTGCCTCAATGCCTGTGGGCGGCCGATGTCAAGGGTGCCCCGCACCCTGCTTGCCCTTGACATCGGCCGCCCGCGGGTTACTCCCTCTGTTGAACGACCCGGAGGTGACTATGCGCTGCCGCTGAACCTGGTCACTGCCCCGGCAGGCTGTCGCTGTTTCCTGTCGCTGCCCACTGATTGCTGCCGCTGTCGCCCGTGCCCAGGATTTCATCATCTCGTATTGGGAGACCTTTCCTCGGAAAAGCCAAAAACCAACCCGTAACCCGCGTGTTTTCAGGTCGGCAAGGTCATCCGTGGATCTGTTTTGGACAGCAGTGATCCAAGGTACAAGGCCCCCCGCCCGGGTCGTAATGGGTGGGAGGTGGTGTTCCTTGTGCCGCGCTCCTCTGTGCGGGTGGGTGGCCGGCCTCAGGGCGTGTACCAGATCGGCGCGGTGTAGGCGCGCTCCTGGTGAATCGTCTCGGCCCCATCGGGAATTTCGATTCCGTATCGGAAGGCGTCGTACACCACCCAGCGCGGTGTCGGGATCTCGAGCACACGGGCGTAGTAGAACGCGCTCTCCTTCGGATCGAAATCGGGATCGGTCCAGACCGAGCCGAGCTCGGAGGCGCCGATGGAGTTGCTCCAGTTCGCCGCCGCGATGTCCACCGTGTTGCCCACCGGCGGCAGGGCCCCGTTGGCGTCCGGTTCGCGTCCGACGGACCAGGCCACGTCGTAGACCTTTTCGTGTGTTTCGCCCTTGTGCGTCCAGCCATCCCTTGACGATCTGAATGCGGTCCAGATTGGCACCGATGACATCACGGAGCGCATAGACCATGAAGGTCGGCGCGTCGCCGCTGCCGCGGAGGTCACCGCCCATGGGCACACCCTTTTCATAGCCCCGGAACGCGGGCTGGCGGCTGTTGAGGTCCTCCGGCGTGAATTCCCAGCCGCCGAAGAAGCGAACCAGAATGCGCGGGCCGGTGGTGCCGTAGACCTCCTTGCGCTCCATGGCGTCCCAGATCGCCGCGCGGGTGTTCTCCTGAGCCCAGACGCCGGTATAGCCCGAGGCCACGAGCTCATATCCCTCGAAGACTCCGTTTTCGGTCTTGGTGAACGGGTGCTCCATACGCGTCGGCGAGGGTTCGGCGTTGGTCGCCTTGCCAAAGAAATTCTCCTCCTCGACGGCGGACAGCGCCGTGTGGCTGTCGGTGGAGCCGATGAGGCCGAATTTGTAAGGGTTTGTGCCGAGACGCTTCTCGAGCAAGAGTCCGTTCTTGAGCGCCTCCCTGGCGTATTCGTACTGCAGCATATCGTCGGTCTTGGCCTCGGAGAGGTCAAGATTGCCGGCGTCCCAGGTTTCGTAGTCGGCAAATTTGTCGTCAGGCGAGAGCACCGGATGGGCCTCGCCATCGCCCTTGATCTGGGTGACCTCGTACATCGGCTCCCAGCGGGCTCGCGACTCGACATAATTCTGGTCGAGCTTGCGACCGGTGTATTGGGCGTCGACGGGGAACATGATCCCGTTCGACAGATTGCCGTTGTGGGCGAGCGCGAGCGCCGAACCGCCGGTCTTTGCCTCGTAGTTCTCGAGATATTCATACAGATCGAGTGGATCAGTGGAACCCACCGGCGCCTGAGTTGTATAGGGCACGACCTGGCCGGCCTTTTCGGCCCCTTCTCGAAAGATGACATTCCGGTGCAAATTGTTGCCTGCGACCAGAGAGGTCCACTCAAATCCGATAAAGGCTGTGAATCGCCCAGGTTCGTTGAAACGCTCGGCCGCATCGATCACCTTCTCCCAGATCGACGCGTAGGTCCTCCCGCCCGGCGAGTACTCGGCCAGCATCTCCGGGTCGATCTTACCCTGAGAAAACGTGGCGATCAGATCGAGTGCGGCTGCAGCCGAGGCTTCACCGCCGGCCTGCAGACCGTCGTACCACGGCTTGGCCTGGTCGAATTTGAGGATGTCCGGATCACCCGCCGCAAGATCGTTGAAAAAACCCATGGCATCCGAGTGGTCGGCGATCACCAGCCAGTCGAGCGGGCGGCCGAGTCGGACCGGTTGCCCGCTGGAGGCCATCACCTGCTCGCCGCGGGCGAAGCGGTAGGCTTCGTCGAGCCCGAGGGTTGCACCAAATAGACCGGCATCCACCGAAAGACCGGTGTGAAGATGAGTGTCCCCCCAAAAGACTCGGTCGGGAAAGCTCCGTTGGGCATAGGGCGAGTAAGCCTTGCCCGGGTAGAGGTCCGACAGAGATTCTTTTGAGGGTGTGATCTGCGCGACACCGGTCGTCGCGATACCAACAACCAGAATGACTCCCAGAAGACTCACGATCGAGGGGGAATGGAAACGAGTGGGGCGTACGGGGGCAAATGCTCGTGACGGCATTGGGTCATCTCCTTTTGCGAAGCCGGGTTTCATGTGGTGCGAAGTCGGCGGGGATTATACAACGCCTCCGGTCCACCCGCCCGGCCAGATTCAAGATGCAAGATTCAAGATCCAAGACTTGTCACGGCGTAGCCGCAGGCGGAGCCGGATCCACCGCCCGCCCGGTAAGGGGTTGTTTCTTTGGAGGGGCCAGGTGGGGGACGGCTCCGTGGTACGGTTCCGACGGGAGGGTCGGTGAATGGTTTTTGCTTTGAGATGCGTTCGAACGGTGATTATGGCGATGGCTCTCCTGACCTCCCCCGCCTGGGCGTCAGAAACAGCCAACCAAGATGAACGACCCGCATTGCTGATCATCGATATCCAGGAGTTTTACTTCGAGGGTGGCGCCATCCCGCTGACGGGCAGCGTCGAGGCGGCCGATGCGGCGGGGCAGGTCCTCTCCAGGTTCCGAGCCAATGGCTGGCCCATCATCCACATCCAGCATCTCCCCGAGGGCACCGAGGAGCCGGGTCAGGATGTGAAACCCAGCGCCTACCGTATCCGTCCGGAAGTGGCTCCTGCTGCCGGTGAGACCATTGTCGGCAAGCACCACGCCAACGCCTTCAGGGACACCGATCTGCTGGACAGGTTGCGGTCACAAAAGACCGACAAACTGGTGATTGTCGGCATGCAGACACACATGTGCCTCGAAGCCGCGACCCGCGCCGCTGCCGATCTGGGCTATGACGTGACGGTGGTTGCTGATGCTTGTGCCACCCGCGATTTGGAGTTTGGTGGAAACACCGTTCCAGCCGCCCAGGTGCACGCTTCCACCCTGGCCTCTCTCGATGGCACCTATGCCGACGTCATCTCGCTGGACGAGTTCCTCCAAAATACCAACCGCGGGCCGTAGACCCGACCAGTTGGAGCACCCCGACCCACCCGGCACGTCCCGGGCGGGCGTCGGGCCAAGAACCTTGTCCCTGACGCGATGACTGGCCTAGGCTGGAGCTGTTCCTCCCGGTTGCGACAGGTGTATCCTTCGGCCAGGGTTCAACCAATCTGTCACGGGAATGCGAACAACCGGGGGGCAGGCATGAGTTCAAAAGAACGCGGCGGCGTCAAATTCCTCAAGACCACGGTGATTGGTGGTCTGGTGTTCCTTGTGCCCATCGTTTTCCTGGTGGTGATCCTCACCAAGGCGGCCCAGTTGATGATGATGGTGGCCGAGCCCATGGCCGGGTTGCTTCCCGTCGAGTCGGTGGGAGGGGTGGCGCTGGCCAATATCATCGCGGTGCTTGCCATTGTGGTCATCTGCTTCATCGCGGGACTGCTCGCCCGGCGCACAGTGATTCGGGCAACCGTGGACAATCTCGAATCCAAGGTGCTGACCAAGGTCCCAGGCTATGTGATCGTCAAGGGCATGCTCAGCGGACTGCGCGACGACGAGCGGTACAAGCTCAAACCGGTGATGGCCGACTTCGGTTTCTCGGAACGAATAGGATTGGAGATCGAACGACTGCAGGATGGTCGGGTGGTGGTGTTCACCCCGGGGGCCCCAAACCCATGGTCCGGCATCGTTCAAATCATGTCCCCTGATTCCGTTCAACGCCTGGAAATGGAAATACCTATGTATATGGAGAACGTCGAGCGCTTCGGGCAGGGCACCGATGAGATCCTCCACCCACCCAACCAACCAGATGCAGGAACCAAGGTACAAGATGCAAGATGAGGGCAGAGGCCCACAGATAACTTGAAAGAACCCGGTTATCGATCGCGAAATGAGAGGTGCTGTTCTTCCACGGAGTTGATGAAGCCGCCGACAGTTTTGCTGAGTACCTGAATTCGTAAAGCAAGGTCGTCAAACATCGATTGATCTGACAACGGACCGGTTTCGCGGAGAATTTCCAGGTGGTCTTTCGCCTCATCGCACGACCCATGTGCAATGACTAAATACCGAACGAACTCGCTCTTGTAATGGCGCCGGCCATAGCCTTCGAAGATAATTGACCGTGTTGACTTGATAGCACGGCGGATTTGCAGCCCCTCCTCGTACAATTCGTGTTTTGGGAGGGCGCACATCGTCATACGGAGAACGTCTACAGTAAGTCCCCTGGCCATCTGCCAGATCTTGAGGTCCTTGTAGCTCATTTCCGCCTCGCACTGACGGGCCGTCGAAATCGGCCTACCTTTCATACATAAGGGTCGCAACGAGACCGGTTGGTCTCGGCAGGTCGGCACATATCGGCAATCGTCTCCCCTCCGATTCGGGCGGACGGGGAATCCTGCATCTAGCATCTTCCATCTTGAATCTTGCCGCGGGTGGTCGGTGGCCTGGTACCGTGATGCCATCGGTAGGAGGTGCGGACGATGAACTCTCCCCTGGCCCGAGCCCTCATGTGGATTGTGGCAGTAGCCCTGTTGACGGCGGCGTGCGGGCCTTCAACTCACCAGATGCCCGTTCAGTCGTCGGAGAACGGCGCTGGCTTCGAACTCCGACGGGTCTTCGAGGTGGCCGGGCGGCAGGGAGTGGCCACCGACGGCGCAGACTATTGGGTCAGCGGGTCCACCGCGCTGTACCGTTATTCCAAAGGCGGCGAGCTGCTGCTGGCCAACGAGGAGGCTCTGGCCGATCTGGGCAAACCCGCCAACCACATCGGCGATATCGACGTCTACGAAGGCGAGGTCTACGCCGGAATCGAGTGGTTCGACGACGGTCAGGGGCGGGATATCCAGATCGCCATCTACGACGCCGAATCGCTCGAGTACCTGCGTTCCTTCGATTGGGAGCCGGCGTCGGGGCAGGTGGAGGTGAGCGCGGTCGTAGTCGACCCCGACCATGGACTCGTCTGGATGACCGACTGGGTCAACGGTAGGTATGTCTACCGTTACGATCTCGCGACCGGTGAGTATCGCGGCAAGCTCCACCTTCGACCCGTTCCTCAGTGGCAGCAGGGAATCGGCTATTTCGACGGGGATCTGTACATCACCGCCGACGATGGTGACGCGGATCTGGACCGGGCCGACAATTTGTGGCGGATACAAGCCACTCCCGACGGAACGGCGGGCTTCGTGGAACATGCCCTGGAGTTTGTCGATTTTCACCGTGCGGGTGAGGTCGAGGGCCTCAGTTTTGACCGCGCGTCCGGAGAGTTTGTGGTTCTATCCAATCGCGGCGCTCGCATCGTGCTCGGGATGCCGAGTGGCTTCTATCCGGGCTACGATCGTGAGATCCACGAGGTGTATGTCTACGCCCCCGTGGCGCCTTGATCCCCCCACCCCCACCCCTCTCAGACGCAAGTCGCAAGATAAAAGATGCTCATACCCCACCCACGCGACACGTTCCGGGTGGGCGGTGGATCTTGCATCTTGAATCTTGAATCTGGGTGGGCGGGGGCGGGGGTCAGCCAAACATCGGCAACAGCATGAACGTCTTTGTCACCACCGCATTGGCGAGGTCCACAAAGAATGATGCCGCGAGGGTGATGAGCAGAAAGGCCTGGGCCGAGGGTCCGGTCCGGGAGGTGACCTCGTCCATGGTGGCGAAGGCCACGGGCAGCGAGGCCATACCAAAGCCCATGAATCCCCCGGCCGTCACAGCCGCGTCGTAATCCGAACCCAACAACCGATAGAGGATGACCAGCGCCACCACCCCCGACAGTACGACCTGGAGGCCCACATTGAGGAGCAGGGGCCCCATGATGGGCCGGATGACCCAGACCTGAAGACCCATGAGACTCAGAGTAAGAAAGATCTGGAGGGCCATCGCGCCCCCTCGCTCCACCGGTTCGAAGGAGATGTCCTTACCGAGAAGGTCGGCCACGTTGGAGATCAGAACTCCCGCCAACATGGCTGTCAAGAATCCGGGCAACATCACGTTGTGCGAGACGGCCCAGTCGTTGAGCCAATCGCCCACCGCCACCGCCACCAGGATCAGAAGCAGCGAAACGGCGATGTATTTCTGCCGGAATTCCTCCGCGATCTCGTGATCGTGGTCCTCCGCTATCCACGGGACTCCCGTGTCCTCACCCGATGAATGCAGGCCTCGTCGACGAATCAGCAAGCCGGTGAGCATGGGTGCCACCAGGGCACCGGCGAGGGTGGCCAGGGTGGCCGAGCCCAGGGCCACCTCGGTGGTGAAGGGCAGACCCATGGCCTCCCCCTCCATGGCCCAGGCGATAGCGGTCCCCGGACCGCCCACAAAGGAGAGACTTCCGATCAGCAACCCGTAGAAGGGGTAAGCGCCCCGGATCAGCGCAATCCCGATCCCGATCACATTCTGCGCCACCAGGAGACCGACGGTGACGCCACACAGGATCGCCAGCTTCTTTCCACCCGCTTTGAGGGCCGAGAGCTTGGCCGACAGTCCGACCGTGGTGAAGAAAACCAGGAGCAGCGCATCCCTGGTGTGGGTGGCGAACTCGACCTCCACACCGGTCCGGTTCCTAATAATGGCCACCACCAGCGCGACCAGAACGCCGCCGGTCACCGAAATCGGGAGTCCGAGCCGTTTGACGAAGGGGACCTTGTAGGTGACGGTCGCCCCCACACCGAGGGCGACCAATCCCACGATCAGCGTGTGGAGCTCGCTCAGTGCAATGAAATACGGCATTCTCGTCGAATTGTGACTCAGAACCTACTTGGGTTCAACGTGGTACGGATTGGCGTCCAACGCCTCCACGATGTCCGCGATGGCCTTCTGTGCGCGAACGCTGTTGCCCGCCTCGTCCAACGGGGGTGAAATGGCTGCGATGCCGAAGAGCCCGGGTGCCACGGCGAGGATGCCCCCACCGACGCCGCTCTTGGCCGGCAATCCAGTCTTGAACAGCCACTTGCCCGCATCGTCATAGAGACCCGCTGTAGCCATCACCGCCAGCACCTCGGGCACATTCTCATCGTTCATCAAGACCTTCCCGGTGACCGGATTGGTGCCGCCGTTGGCCAGGGTCGCCGCCATCATCGCGAGGTCCTTGGCGTTGACGCCAACCGAGCATTGCCGGGTGTAGATGTCGGTGGCTTGTTTTGGGTCGTCCTTGATTCTGCCGTAGGCAAACATCAGCTCGGCCAGCGCCTGGTTTCGCTGGTTGGTGGCCGCTTCCGACTCGTAGACGTCCTCGAGCACAACCAGCTTTCGCCCGGCGAAGTCCTCGTAGTAACTCAGGATCGAGCCCCAAATCTCGTCGTAGGAGGTGCCTTTCACCATGCTGGTGGCGGTGATGGCGCCGGGATTCACCATGGCATTCATCTCGGCGCCCTTGAACATCTCGATGGGCTCGATGGCGTTGAAGACCTGTCCGGTGGCGTCCACGCCCATGTTGTCGTAGATGGACATGGGCCCGGATTCCTCCATCACCTTGGCCATGGTGAAGACCTTGGAGATGGACTGGATCGAAACCTCGGTGGCGACATCGCCCTTGGTGTAGACCTTGCCGTCAGTGGTCACCAGCGCGATACCCCACACGTTGGGGTCCACCTTGGCGAGGGCCGGGATGTAGTCGGCGTTGGCGCCCTCCTGAAGCCCTTTGTACTTGGCGTAGGCCGCGTCCAGGGCGGCTTCAATCTGGGCGGGCGACGGAGCGCTGTCACCGGCGACCGCGGGCGCCGCCAACATCGTCGCCGCCATGAACACGATTCCAAAACACAGAGATCTGCGAAGCATCATTTGCCTCCAAGCCAGAAGGAGTACTTGTATCGGAAAGAGAATTGGATCCGGAAATCATCGTATGTCCAGCCATCGGAAAAGTTCTCACGCGAACCGTATTGCAGCTCCACGCCGTACATGACCTTGTCCACCGGGTGGTACTGGAGGTTGACCAGCGCGTACTTTCCGTCCACGTAGGTGTCGGGATTTGCCGCCGTGCCGTCGTAGTCGAGGGAGAGCAACGAAAAGCCGACAGTGCTGGTCCAGTTGTCGTTCCAATAGGCGTCGTAGAACAGAACCACTCCCCACACCGGGATCAGCTCGCCGGTCAGTGGTTGAGTGGAGCTGCCGGGGTTCTCCACCACCGCAACGTCGGAGGTGGAGTCGTTCATGTAGTTCTCGATGCCCTCACCGTAGAGCAGGGAAGCCTTGATGGTGCCGGGGCCGAGGTTGAGGTTGGTACTGAGATTGATGCCCCATCCGGTGGCGCTGCCGGACAGATCATACTCATCGTCGTTCAGATCGTCCCACTCGATGTTCCTCAGGATTCCAGCAACCTCCACGTATCCCCAGTTACCGGTGCGCCGGTACTCGGCCGACAGGTCGGGCAATGGGAAACGTGCCTTGAGCCCTCGCTGCTCGATGATGTCATCGTATTTCCCTGCGTCCCCACTGGCGCCGGGTCGTTCCAAGGCGATGGCGAGGTGGTTCTTTCCCATCATGGGCATGTATCGCACCTGCACGTTTCGGAAGAAGGCCATTCCGGTGGGACCCCAGTACTCCTGCGAATTGGGGAAGACGTCGATGTCCATGAACGGGCTCCAGTACTGGCCGGCCCCGAACTTCTTGTATTGACCGTAGGCGTGGCGCAGCCGGATTGTGGTCTGACCCTCGTCGGCGCCCACCCCGAAGAGCTCCCACTCGAAGATCGCCTTGACGTCTTCATTTCCGGCAGGCAGCCATGACTTGATCCCGAATCGGGTCTGGCGAACGCTGAAGTAGGCGTCACCGTCCTCGCCAAACTGGTTTTCGTATGCCGGCAGTTTGGAGGGTCTGACCACGTCGAACCAGTTGGGATCGATGCGGCCGAAGTTGTAGCCCACATCGGTCTGGACAAACCCGTAGATTTCGGCGGTGGGTTTCCTCTTGACCTTTTTGTCGGTGTCCAGATCGGCTTCGCCCTCCGCCACTGGACCTTCATCGATCACCAATTCACCGAGCTTCGACGCGCTCTGGCTCTACCCCGGGACGGCCGTGCCACAAAGAATAACGAGCATGAGAACCAAAATCGTGTTTCGCATCTTCACCCCCATCAATACCGATCGAAGTAGTTCTGAATCGTGGCCGCGTCTTTGGTTTTCAGCAGGGCCAGTTTGAGCAGCACCCGGGCCTTGGCCGGGTTGAGCTCGCCCGAGGCTACCGATCCGACCTCGTCGTCGTTGACCTCCACATTTCGCCCCACCGAACCGCTGGGAACGCGGCTTGACCGCACCACCACGACACCTTTGGCCACGGCTCGTTTGACGGCTTCCAGGGCGGGACCGGTCATGTTGCCGTTGCCCACGCCGGCGGTGACGAGGCCCTTGGCGCCGTTGGCGACGGCGTTGTCCATGAGGTCCGGCGAGACGTCGGCGGTGACGTAGATGACGTCCACCCGTGGCAGCGCATCGACCTCCTCTACCGAGAATTCACTCTCCGTGGTGTGCAACGTGTAGGGATAACGGAAGAACCGGTTGACGCCGTACAGGGTGACCCCGATGAGGCCGCGCTCGGGCGACATGAAGGTCTGGACGTCGGTGGTGCTGGTTTTTGTGATCCCCCGGGAACCGTGGATGTCGTCGTTGGCAACGATCATCACGCCCCGGCCTTTGGCCTCGGGGTCAGCGGCCACCGCCACCGCGTTGAAGATGTTGAGCGGACCGTCCGCCGACAAGGCGGTGGACGGCCGCATGGCTGCGGTCATGACCACCGGTTTGTCGGTCTTGACCGCCAGGTTGAGGAAGTAACCGGTCTCCTCGATGGTGTCGGTGCCGTGGGTGATGACGATGCCGTCCACCTCCGGATCCGCCGCCAGCTCGTTGATCCGTTTGGCGAGCTTGAGCCAGATGGCGTCGGACATGTCCTGGCTGCCCACATTGGCGATCTGTTCGCCGGTGACGTCGGCCAGATCCTTGATCTGCGGCACGGCGTCGATCAGGATGTCCACCCCCACCTGCCCCGAGGTGTAGCCCGCCTGGGTCTGGGTCTCGGCCGAACCGGCGATGGTGCCGCCGGTGGCCAGGATGACAACATTGGGTTTTTCTAAATGATGGTCCGCCCACGCCCCGACGGCGGCGAGCATCACCAGCACAATTGCCAACACGCTTGTTCTTGTCTTCATCACGCTCCTCCACATCATTGTCAATTCCTATCGATAATCCTCGGGATCGAGACCGGTGAGCTCGCCTGCGTCCAGCAGTTCGCCGATCTCTTCCTCGGTCAGGATGTTCTTCTCGCGAATCAACTCCAAAATCCCCTTGTCGGTGGCGTAGGCCTCCTTGGCCAGCTCGGTGGCGGCGTCGTAACCGATGACCGGGTTGAGGGCGGTGACGATTCCCACCGTGCGTTCAATGTAGCCATCCAGGGTGTCCTGATTGACGGTGATTCCAGCGACACATTTCTCCCGGAACGTCTTCATGGTGTTGGTCAGCAGCATCTGCGACTCGAGGATGGCGATGGCCTCCAACGGCTCATAGGCGTTGAGCTGGAGCTGGCCATTTCGGCCGCTCAAGGTGACCGCGAGATCGTTGCCGATGACCCTGAATGCCACCAGGTTCATCAGCTCGGCGATCACCGGGTTGACCTTGCCCGGCATGATGGACGATCCCGGCTGCATGGCCGGTAGGTTGATCTCGCCGAGGCCGGCGCGCGGTCCGGACGAAAGAAGAATCAGATCGCTGGCAATCTTCGACAGCTTGACCGCCATACTCTTGAGTGCTCCGGATTCAACCACAAAGGCGTGTTGATCCCAGGTGGCTGCAATCAGGTCGCCGGCCATGACGAATGGCTTGCCGGTGATGGCGGCGAGGTGGCCAGGGACCTTTTCGGCATAACCCTCCGGGGCGTTGATGCCCGTCCCTATGGCGGTGGCTCCCATATTGATGGACAGCAGAGGCTGTTCAGCCATCCGCAGGAAGGCGATCTCGCTCTCCAGCGCCGACGCGAAAGCGTGGAACTCCTGGCCCACCGTCATGGGCACGGCATCCTGCATCTCGGTCCGCCCCATTTTCAATACATCGAAAAATTCGTTGCCCTTCGAGCGGAGAGCCGCCGCGAGAAGCTCGGCCTCGCGCGCTACGGCGTCGTTCTCCATCAAGATGGCCACCTTGAGCGCCGTGGGGTACGAGTCGTTGGTGGACTGGGACATGTTGAGGTCGTCGTGCGGCTCCACGACTTCGTAATCGCCGAGGGGATGCCCGGTCAGCTCGAGCGCCACATTGGCCATCACCTCATTGGCGTTCATGTTGGTGGAGGTGCCTGCCCCACCCTGATAGGGGTCGACCAGGAATTGGTCGTGGTACCTCCCATCAAGGATCGCCTCTCCGGCTTCGAGGATCGCGTCGCGGGTCTCAGCGTCCATCTTGCCGACGTCGGCATTGGCCATGGCCGCCGCCATCTTGACTGCCGCCCAACCGTTGACCAGCGACGGGTAGTCGCTGATGGTGCGGCCCGAGATCTGAAAGTTTTCCAGCGCGCGGGCCGTCTGGACGCCGTAGTAAGCATCGACCGGCACGGCCTTTTCGCCAAGGAGGTCGTGCTCGATCCGAACGTCCTGCGGGCCGGCGGCGGCCTGTTGTGAGTTCGCCGTCCCGGCGGCCAGGAACGCGAGGATTGAAAGCAGGATTGTGAACAGTACGGTTTTGCGCATCAGGTCCTCCAAAAACTAAATCGGTGCCGTCATCCGATCAGCACCGAGCTCAGCAACAGTGCGACAACGGTGGCGGTCACCGTGGTCACCAGCCCAGGAATCATGAAGCTGTGATTCAGCAGGTACTTCCCGATCTTGGTCGTGCCGGTTTGGTCAAAGGAGACCGCCGCCAGCACGGTGCCGTAGGTGGGCAGGAAGAAGTTTCCGTTCACCGCCGGATAGACGCCCACCATGAGATGGGTGGGCAGACCCAGGGCGACACCCACCGGCGCGAGGATCACCACCGTGGCCGCCTGGCTGAAGAGCAGAATACTCAAGACGAAAAGTCCGAATGCAAAGACCCACGGGTGGGCGCCGATCACCGACGAGATGGTGCCCACGATTGTGTCCTGGTTCGCCACGAAGAACGAGGATCCCATCCACGACACACCCAGGATCGAGATGATCGCCACGAGACCGCCCCGCATCAGGCTTCCCTTCACCGCGTCGGCCGGGCTGGCCTTGAAAGCCAGAGTGATGATCCCCGCTGCGGCCAGCATGATGATCATGATGGCCGGGCCCATGGCCACCCTGCCGGTGGTCGCCACACCGTCGGCCACCGTC
The DNA here is from genome assembly GCA_963797055.1 of uncultured Holophagae bacterium. Taxonomy (GTDB): domain Bacteria; phylum Acidobacteriota; class Thermoanaerobaculia; order Thermoanaerobaculales; family Sulfomarinibacteraceae; genus FEB-10. The sequence continues at coordinate 158,994 of CAWCOD010000004.1, read as the reverse complement.
TCATACAGCGGTCGGAGGTTCGGGACCAAGCCGATCAACACGACCACCGCCACTGCAGAGAGAAAGACCGCGCACGATCCCACCGCCTTCTTGCGCGCTGTGCCCGTCAGCGGAGGCTTGGTTTCCGATGGTTTGACCAGCCCTTCGGCGATTCGACGTTGGTACTCGGGGTCGTCGGCCAGGGCCTTCCCTTTCCACGCCACGGAGAGGGTGCCGACGAAGACCCCGATCAGGGTCGCCGGAATCGTCACCATCATGATCTGCGGCAGCCCCACATCAAGACCGGCGAGCGAGGCAACCAGGGCCACCGTTACCGCGGACACTGGTGAGGCGATCAATCCGTGCTGGGCCGCTATGACGCTCATGGACAGTGGCCGTTCCGGTCGGACTCCAGCTTTGCGGGCCACCTCGGCGATCACCGGCAACAGTGCGTAAATCACGTGCTGGGTTCCGGCGGCAAAGATCAGCGCATATGTGACGAACGGGGCGAGGAAGGTGATCCGGCTCGGGTTGCGGCGCAGCACACCCTCGGCGGTCTCCACGAGGAAGTCGAGTCCTCCGGCGGCCTCCATCATCGAAAGCGCCGTGATGACCGCCAGGATCATACCGAGGACGGTCGCGGGTGGGCTGCCCGGCGGCATTCCGAATCCGAACACGAAGATAGCCAGGCCGATCCCGGACACCGTACCCAGGGCAATCCCGCCGAGGCGGGCGCCGATCACGATGCAGGCGAGCAGTATCGCGAGTTGAATGAAGATCATCACGTCAGTTCATTGTCCTTGGACCAAGGGGGAACATTGTGCCACATCCACCGCTGGAAGACCCAAGATGCAAGATCCAAGATGCAAGATCCCCCACCCACCCGGCGCGCCTCGGCCGGGGGGATCTGGTATCCCGCATCTCGTATCTGGGTGGTCGGGACGGGGGTCTTGAATCTTGCGACTTGTATCTTGAATCTTGTACCTGGGCGGGAGGGAAGGGTGGTCAGTCCTGCTCGAGCCGCTTATCCAGGAACTCGACGATTCGATCGCACATCCAGTTGCCGCCCAACGAGGTCATGGAGAGGAAGGCTTTCCTGTGACCGTAGTTGAGGGTGATCAGTTCGGGCCGGCCCATGGCTTCAAAGAGTGCCTTTCGGGACGGCTCGGTGATGCAGCTGTCCTTGGCGGCCTCGATCATCAGGACGGTGCGCGGATCCACGCGGCCCGGGTAGTTGGCGGCGTCCACCACGCTGAAAATAGGTTTCAGCCGATCTTCCAGTTCGTCCGGACTCCAGCCGAAGTTGCGCTCGGCGTTCTTCTGCACGGCCGAGGTGCGCTTGCCGCCGCAGCGAGCGATGATGGTGTGGGGATGGGCCCCGCCCACAACCAGGACAGTGGCCGCCAGCCGTGGCTCCTGGGTGGCCAGTGTGCCGGCGACGATGGCGCTTCGGCTGAAGCCCACGATCGCCACGCGACTGCCGTCGATCTCGGGTTGTTGCTCAGCCCAATCGATCAACCGGCGCAGGTCGGTAATGACAAGCCGCTCCGCTTCTGCGCCCTGGCGAAACAGGTCAAGGAAAATGTCTTCGTCATTGGTGTCGGCCGTTGAGTACCAGTTGATCAGAAAGTTCTTTCCGTCCACTTCGAACACATGGACGGCACCGTCACTGTGACGCTGGACAAAGCCGCCGACCTTCTCGGATGGGTATGTGAATCTCGCGTAGATTGGCAACACAATCACCAGCGGGCGCGGCCCGGGTTCAACACTTCGGAAGTATCGACCTCTCAACACGCGGTCGCCCTGTGGGGACACACCCAGCGACGGAATTGTGATCTCTCGTTCGGTGTAGTTCCGAGTCGCCCCCTGTCCCACGGTGTGGTTTTCGAACGGAATCTGAGCTTTGGGATATTGGAACGCCGGATCTGAGGTCCTGTCCGTTGCTGAAGGGGCTGCCAGATGAGCTGCGGAGTTGGCCGGGATCCGAGAGTGACTCGTGCAACCCCCTGAGAGAACCGCGACCGTGACCAGAAGAGCCAGCCGCAGCCCGACCGAGCTTGCGAGAGTCAGAAACGGTGATTTCAGGCGAGATCTGCGGGGTTGTGGTATTCGTTCGGTTCTCATCGGTACCTATCGCGATCGGTTCTATTCCATATCCATCGTAACCCGAACGCCGGACGCGCGCGACCCTGTGCGATTGATCTTCACGGTGAGTCCGCTCTGGGTGTCACGGCGCCCGGAACTCGACCTCCGGACATGGCCAAGGTAACGTGGCCAGATGAAGTTCCGCATCTACATCTTCGCGATCGTGCTGCTATTGCTTCTGCCTTGGGTTGGAGCCGAAGAGCTTGGCGACCAAGACCCGCAACTCGATATCGATGAGATTCGGACGGTCAAGACCGAGATCGCCGACGACGCCTCTCTCGACGAGGATCTTCGTGGTCGAATCATCGAACTCTACGACTCCGCCATCGCATCGCTCGAGCAGGCCGAAGAGGCCCGCCGTGCCGCGGCAGCCTTCGATGAGAATCGAGAGATGATTCGACGCGCCGCCGATGCGCTACGGGAGCGGCTCTCTCGTCCGACTCCACCAGTGCAGCTGGACGATGCCGACAGTTTGACCGCCGACCGTGCTCACGCCGCACTCACCCGAGAGCGCTCTCGATTGGCCGCCCATCGCGCAGCACTCCAAGAGGCCATCCAACGCTCGGAGGACCGTTCCAGGAGACTGGCCGATATCGCGGGACAGCTCGGCAAGCTGGACCAGCAGCACGAAGCGCTCAGCGGTGATGTTCGGGTCCTGGATCAGGAGGACCTGCCGGATGCCCTCGAGGAGGCGGCACGGATCGAAATCTTCGCCCGTCGAGAGTCCACCATGGCCGCCATCGCTCAACTGCGAAATTCGTTGGTCCTTCTCGAGGATCGTGGCGCCCTGATTCCCCTGGAAGTCGATCTCGCCCAACAAAAGGTGATCGCTTCGGAGGAAAAGGTCGCACTGTTGGAGGACGTGTCGAATCAACTCCGCCAACGCGCAGCGGACGAATCGCTCGAAGCGGTGTTGGCTGCGGCCAAAGCCGCTGTGGTCGAAGACCCTGGGTTGGAACCTGTTGCCACCGACACCAAGGCCCTCGCCACCGGACTGTGGGGTGAGGACGGCGTGGTGGACCGGTCCGAACACACGGTCACGGCATTGTTGACGACCCGCAAACATTTGGCGGAAATCAACCGCATCGTGGAACTCACCCGCCGCAAGTTCGAGGCCTTCGGTCATCGCGGCAGCATCAGCCGGTGGTGGCCCGATGTTCCCGATGACCTGCCCGACATTGCGGCCATCACCGCCGTCATCGATCAACTCAACCAGGAGATCCCGGAGGTCCAACACCAGTTGATCACTTTCGAGGAATTACGCGCCAACCTCCCAGCGATCACCCGTCAGACTCTGAGTGAGTACCGGTTGAGTGAGTCAGCGGTCCTCGAAAGTCCTGAGTGGCACAACGCCCGCAACCTGTTCACTCTCCGCCGCGACCTTCTTGACGAGCTGATCTTGGAGTACGGCCGCTACTCGAATCAGCTCGTCGAATACCGCAGCCTTTCGACTCTTTTCAGAGACCGTATGTTAGCGGTGGAGAAGTTTCTCTATTCGCACCTGCTGTGGTCTCGGAGTGTTCCCCGACCGATCGTCCCCCGCCCGGCGGATATGGCGGAGGCCCTCACCTGGTTCACCACCTCGGCCGCACGCCGAGAGGTCTTTTCCGAATCTGCAAAAGAAATGGTCTCCCTCACTCGCGGGAATGTGCTCGCCCTCGTCCTGCTGGTGGGCGTCATCGTCTTCAGACGCCGCTTCAAGAAGCGGCTCGAGGTCATTTCCGAGCGAGTTGCCGACCCCTCCACCGATTCCTTTCGCTACACCCTCGAAGCCGTCGTCTGGACCGCGGCCCTGGCCCTGCCGGTGCCGCTCGTGTTGTATCTTGCCGGCGGAGCTTTGTACCGCGGGGGGGGCGGCGGCTATTTCCATTCCACCGCCCAAGCGCTTCGCTTGATATCGGCCACAACCTTGCTGCTCGAAGGCGCGCGCCAGCTCTTTGCTCCGCACGGTCTTGCCGAGTCTCATTTCGGTTGGCCCTCGAAGATCACCCGATCGCTGCACCGTGGTTTGATCTGGCCCGAGGTCATTGCTCTGCCGCTCATTTTTGTCGCGATCGACCTGGCGTTCGCCGGTATCAGGCTCAACAGCCCGGAACAACTGCAGATATACAACAACTCTTTGGGGCGGGCGGCCTTCGTGATCGGTCTGATCGTTCTCGGTGTCTCGATCCTCGCCCAGCTCCGTCCCGAGAGGAGCGACTCGGAGGCGGCACGACAGATCCCGTGGTCACAGCGATGGGCGCAATATGCATTTCCCACGGCGTTCCTCGTCGCCTATCCCGTGATCCTTCTGGCCACCATCGTGCCCGCCCTTCTTGCCGCTTTCGGTTATTACATCACCGGGCTCCTCCTCGCTTATCAGATGGAGCGGACCCTGCTGCTCTCCCTCGTCGTCCTGGTCGCCGGTGGCCTGGTTCATCGGTGGTGGCTCTGCCGCAATTCCCAGGATTCGGAGACCTTCGAAGACCAGTCTTCGGCTCTCCGAGCTGCCGCCGAACGAGAGGCGAGCACGGTCCAGATGAGCCGGCTGTTTCGTTTTTCAATCATCGTCGTCATGGCGGTGGGCCTGTCATCGATCTGGTCCGACGCATTTCCCCTGCTCCAAATATTGAAACGGGTCCAACTACTGCCTACGGTCGAACTCGTGGAGGTCACCGACGAGGAACGCCTCGCGGCGATGTCAGCCGGTCTGATCACCGATTCGCGTCCATCGAGTGACCGAGTCGAACCCACCGCCGAGCAGGCCCCGATTGATCCCACGGCGCCCATCCCAGACCCGACCGAGGCCCAAGCGGCACAACCAGATGTGACCGAACAGACGCAGCTCACGCTCTGGGAAGTTCTCCAGGCGATTCTGGCGGCTTTGATCACGCTGGTGCTCGTACAGAACCTGCCATCCCTCTTCGAACTGTTTCTGAGCCGCCGCACAAACCTCGACAGTGGCGTCCGGGTGGCGCTCGCCACGTTGCTCCGGTACACCGTCACCATCATCGGTGTGACCATCGTATTCAGGGTGCTGGGAGTAACCTGGTCAAAGGTACAGTGGCTCGCGGCGGCGCTCACGTTCGGGCTCGGTTTCGGACTCCAGGAAATCGTCGCCAACTTCGTCTCCGGTCTGATCCTTCTCATCGAGCGACCGGTGCGTGTGGGCGACATGGTCACCGTGGGCAACCTCATGGGACGGGTGACCCGGATCCAGATCCGCGCCACCACCATCACCCTGTTGGATCGCAGCGAGATGATCGTTCCCAACAAAGAGTTCATCACGACCAAGCTGGTGAATTGGACGCTGTCCGATTCAAAACGCCGCATCGAGATTCCCATCCGCATCGCCTACGGCGGCGACGTCGAACGGGTGAAGACCATGGTGACCGAAATCGGCGCCAACCACCCGGACGTCCTCGACGAGCCGCCGGCCCACACCCTGTTGCTGGAGTTCGGGGAGGACTCACTTGAATTGGAACTCCGATTCGTGGTGGACTTCGGCAAGGGTTTGCAGGTCAGGGACGAAGTCCAGATGGCCATCGACAAGGCATTCCGCGAGGAGGGCATCGAGTTCGCGCTGCCGCAGAGGACGATCCATGTGGTTTCCCGAGAAACGGACGAGGACCAGCCTCCTCTGGAGATCCCCGAGCCGGATGGAGTTCCTGAGGCGCCCAGCCCCTGACCGGTCTCCTGCCTGCATTTCGGCATGTCCTCAGTTCTGAGGCCTGAACTCGCGCCCTCTCTACCCTTCTTGGTTGGGGGTCTCCTCGGAACTCGGAACACCGGGCTCTTCATCGTTGAAGATGTTCTTCAGCGCTGAAGCGAGGAACTCGTAGTTTTCGATGCGATTGTAGAGCTGGGCAGAAATTCTGATCAGGCGTTCGGGTGGCGCCGGCCAGGGAATGATGGGGACCTCGATCCCCCACCCTCGCAACAACCTCTCCTGGAGCGGATCGGCGTAGAGCGCGGAAGTGGGGGGTTCCGGGGATCCGGGTGACAACGGGATCGCGGCCAACGAACCGATCATCTCGTCAGGGCACGGAGGGTCGATGCCGAGGGTCTCACACGACCAGGCGTCGCCCCTCAAGAACGAGATTCCGATTGCTGTTTTCTGACCTCCGCCCATCCTCCGGGCACGCAGACCGCCCATGAACCGGATCGCCTCGCCGACGCATAAAACGGCGCTGGGATCGTCGGTCCCGACCCAGTCGAACTCCTCGACGAATCGCGATCGGTCGGTTCGTGGGCGAATTCGCGCCGTGGCTGATCACGGTGGGTCGGATTTCGGCCTGTTTGTCACTCCGGACGTGGAGAAAGCCCGCACCCTTCGGGGCGCACAGCCATTTGTGGCAATTGCCCGGTGTAGTAGGCCGCGCCGAGTCTCCGATAGGTCCAGGTCGAGCATCCCCGGGGCGTGGGCACCGTCCACAAGCATGTCAACACCGCGATTCTCCAGTTCGCGAACCAGTTCCACTATGGGCAGAACGAGGCCGGTCTGGCTGGTGATGTGGTCGAGCAGAGCGAGCCTGGTCCGAGAAGTCACTCTTTCCACGACGGACTCGATCACGTGTCGGGGAGAGGTCATGGGAAAGGGGATATCGACCACGACGACCCGCGCTCCGGCCCTGCCCGCGACGAACTCGAGGGCGTTGCGGCACGCGTTGTACTCGTGATTCGTGGTCAGCAGTTCATCGCCAGGCCCCAAATCGAGCGAGCGCAGCACCGCGTTCACTCCAGTGGTCGCGTTGTTTACAAAGACCACGTCTTGAGCCGCCGCCCCGACGAAGTCCGCCAGGGCCTCGCGCGCCGACGTCGTGAGCTCCTCGTAGTCGCGCACGAAGAACTGCACCGGTTGGCGTTCCATCCGTTCGCGCAGCCGTCGCTGGGCATCGAGCACAGGGAGGGGGCACGCGCCGAAGGAGCCGTGGTTGAGGAAAACCACGTCCGGGTCGAGCGTCCAGTGTCGGGCCAAATCGGAGTGGTCGATGTTCATGGGCCTCCCGGGTCATATGCTATACGCATCAGGCGTCCCGACCTGTTCTGATGTCGGTGCCAGACACCGCCGCGAATGTGTCGACCTCCTACTGCGAATCGGTTTCGACGGTGCCGGGCAACGGGTGAGCGCGTTCGTGGCGCGCGTGAGGACGGCACGCCCGCCATACGTGCTCGCCCTCGTCCCGGGAGGAAGGGTGGGAACGTTCAACGGCGAACGGTAACTTTCAACTTGAAGGTGCCCGAAGTGACACGCTCGCCCGTCGCACCCGCGGAACCTCCTCTCACCTGCCACACCGTCCACACATTCCACACTCTCAAGGGTACAATCGCACACAACGACGGAGGCGACACCGATGCGACTTCTCAGACGACTGCCCTCGCCCGGAACGGCTCCGGGGTCCGTGCCCGAGTCCCATCCCTCCGATGCGCCGGTCCGCCTGACCATGACGATCTATGACCTGGGGCACTTCGAGGAGATCCGGGTCGACTCGGTTGCAGACCTCCCCGTCCCGCCGCCGGACCGATTCTGGTGGTTGGATATCGAGGGCCACCACGTCCACACCATCGCGGCGGTCAGCGAGAAATTCGGCCTGCATCCTCTCCTGGTGGAAGACATGATCAATCTCGGCCAGCGACCGAAGATGGAGTTGTACGGCGACACGTTCTTCCTGGTTGCCGAGCATTTGTTTTCAATCCCGATACATCGCTCGGCAAGAACAGATCAGTCTCGCGATTCTGTCCGAACGGACTCCTCTCGGTGCGCGAACGGCCCGACCCGATCTTCGATCCCATCCGGAGACGGCTCGAGGCCGGGCGGCCGCGGATTCGCGGAGGCGGGCCCGGATATCTCGCATACGCTCTCCTTGATGTTCGTCGTGGATCATCTGTTTTCGGTCCTGCAGCAGATCGGAGATTCGTTCGAAGATCTCGAGGAACCGATGTTGGACGATCCGACGCAAGACCAGCTCAACAGCGTCCACCGCCTGAAGCGTGATGTCCTCAGGTTGCGCAAGTCGGTGTGGCCGCTCCGCGAGATGATCACCACCACGGTCCGCGAAGAAGACGGCGTCTTTTCAGGACGACACTCGGCTCTACCTGCGCGATGTGGCCGACCATGCCGCCCACGCCATCGACATCATCGAGACATATCGCGAGATGCTGTCGTCGCTCACCGACCTCTATATGTCCAGCGTGTCCAACCGCATGAACGAGGTCATGAAGGTGCTCACGATCATCGCCACGATCTTCATCCCGCTGTTCGTTCATTGCCGGGCTCTACGGAATGAACTTCGATTCGGCCGAGAGCCCTTTCAACATGCCCGAGCTCGGCTGGTATTTGGGCTATCCCGCCGCCCTACTGGTGATGTTGGCAGTCGCCGGCGGCCTGCTCTTCTTCTTCCGCGGAAGGGATGGCTGTGATGCCGGAGGCCATCGGATCGGCCGGGAAGTCCTGGTTCGGGAGCTTCGAGGTGGATCAGGATTCAGCTGGGCTCTGGACCGTCGGCCCCTTCACCCTCTGGGCCTTGCGAGCCGCTGATGAATGGCAAATTGCCAGCCGGGGGGGCTCTGACGGATCGGCCGAGGTCAGCGCGGTGGAGATACCGGCGCCGTCAGGGGGGAGCCCGCCCAACAGCGAGCTGCACCGTTACGGCTATTCGAGGAGTCCGGCCGAGATTTCTCTCCTTCCACTTCTTGGCGATCGGCCGGTGGTGTTCAGCGCGGAGTCGCCGCTGCTCCTTCCGAGCCGGGAGGAGATCACGCTGTATGTGAGCACACCGGCATGGCTGGAGGTGGCGATCGGTGACCCTCCTGTTACCGTCATGGAGACTCCGCTGCAACGGCCCTCCGACACCTGGTTCGGTCCGGACACCATGCGCGGTGAGCTGTGCTATGCCGTTCGCACCAATGCGCGGCTCCGGCTCGAAAGCCTGCCGGTCAGGCCCCATCGGGTATTCTCCATGGTCCACATCGTCAACCGGGCCGAAACCCACCTCTCCTTTGCACGGGTCAAGATCCCGATGCCGGTGATGTCGGTCTACGGGACGGTGGACGGCCAGCTCTGGACCGAAAAAGTCACCCTCGAACGCGACCAGGACGAGGGGGATGCCACGGTGCGCCTCGGTTCCGGTCCGCCGCCGCAGGCAGCCGATGCCACCTTGATCCATGGTCCGAGAACGGTGGGAGAGCGAGGATTGCTCACCAGCGCGTTCAGCGGCCTGATTCCCTGGAGGTGATGGATGGATTGGTCCTCCTTGCTGGGTCCAGAGGGGCTGTTGTCACCGGAGCAGTTCTTGGCGGTGGCCCGCGCGGGGGCGACCCTCGTGGTCGGTCTCATCCTCGCCAGGCTACTGGCGCGCGGCACCGGAAAGCTTATCGGGAGCAGAGCGGGTCCACAACAGACGATGTTGGCCAGGCGGCTGGTCTTCTACATCGTCGGGTCTCTCGTGGTCCTCTCCGCCCTCGACCAGATCGGCATCAACCTCGGTTTCCTGCTTGGCGCCGCGGGGATCCTCACCGTGGCCATCGGGTTCGCCTCTCAGACGTCGGCATCAAATCTGATCAGCGGGCTCTTCCTCATGGCCGAGCACCCCTTTGGCGTCGGCGACTACCTCCGCATCGGAGAGGTGGTTGGCGAGGTGCTCTCCATCGATCTGTTGTCGGTGAAGATCCGGACCTTCGACAACTCGTTGGTCAGGATTCCAAACGAGAACATCATCAAGGACCAGCTCACCAACCTGACCTTCTTCCCGATCCGCAGAATCGACGTGGTGCTGGGTGTCGCCTACAAGGAGAACATCGAACGGGTGAGGGATGTACTGTTCGCCGTGGCCGACGCCAATCCGGAGTGCCTCGACGAACCGCGCCCGCAATTCTATTTCGAGGGATTCGGGGACTCCGCGTTGATGATGCGTTTCGGCGTCTGGACTCGCAAGGACGGCTTCTACCAGACTCAAGAACACGATCCATATCCAGATCAAGGAGGCGCTCGACCGGGAGGGCATCGAGATCCCATTCCCCCATCGGACGCTTTACGCCGGCAGCGTCACCGATCCGTTTCCGATCACCGTGGTGGACGGCCCGAATGTGCCGGCCGGTGATGTCATGGGTCGCGGGGATTCGACGTGAGGACCACGACACACCCCATCGCACGGTTTGCATCGGGGATATTCCTGATTCCCGACGGAGAGCTGCGGGGCCGTCTCGCGGAACTGATGCACCGGGTGATGGAAATCTGGAACTACCAGATCCTCTCGGTGGATGGTCGCCCTCTGACCGTCGGGAAGGTGCTCATCGCCCTTCTCGTCCTGGTTTTGGGCCTTCCGATCGCTCGATTCGTCACCCGTCGGATCGCCAATCGGCTCTTCAAGGGCATCGGGATGGAACCTGGAGCGGCAGCGGCGTTCGAGACCCTCTCGTTCTACGGCGTAATGCTTGGGCTCGGACTGTTCGCACTCTGGGTGGCTGAGATTCCCCTGACGGTGTTCACTCTCGCCGGCGGCGCGCTCGCCATCGGTATCGGATTTGGCAGCCAGAACATTCTGAACAACTTCATTAGCGGCCTCATCATCCTCGTCGAACGGCCGATAAAGGTCGGCGACCTCATCGAGGTGGGAGAGACCTTCGGCCGGGTGGAGAACATCGGTGCCCGAAGCACTGAAGTGAAGAACTCCGACAACTTCCACATCATCATCCCGAACAGCGCCTTCCTCGAGAAAAACGTGATCAACTGGACCCACGAAGACAATCTCGTGAGGATCAGCTTGAGCGTGGGCGTCGCGTACGGATCGCCGACGAAACGGGTCGAAGAGCTGCTCCTGCAGGCCATCGCAGAACACCCGAAGACCGTGTCTCCTCCAGAGCCGATGGTCCTGTTCGACGATTTCGGGGACAACTCGCTCGGCTTCTGCGCGCTGTTCTGGATCAAGATGCAGAAGCACATGGACCGCCGCCGCACGTTGAGCGATGTCCGGTACCGCGTCGACGAACTGTTCCGCCAGGACGACATCGTGATCGCCTTCCCGCAGCGGGATGTCCACCTCGACAACCTGAGCCCGCTCGACGTGCGGGTCCTCACTGACGATCCGAGTTGACGGCCCGCCAACTCTGGCGGTCCTCGTGGCGTGTGGGTCCGTGCGCGGCGCCCGTTATTTCGCTCTGTCTGATACCCGGTTCAAAGGACGCCGGCGGCGAGTGTGGCGAGCCCAAGGAAGCTCAGAAACCCGAACACGTCCGTCACGGTGGTCAATATGATGGAGGATGCTTGGGCCGGATCCTGGCCGGCAACCGTCAGAAAAATGGGAATGACCGAACCGGCCAGACCGGCAATCATCATCGAAAAGACCATCGAGACACCGATCACCGCCGCCAGCCCCAAGGACCGGCTCCAGCCATAGACCGCCGCGCTCGTCACCAGTGCAACGGCAATACCATTGATCGCACCCACGAGCGATTCCTTGACTGCGACCCTGAGGGCATGACGGACCCGAATTTCCCGCAGAGCAAGACCCCTCATCGTCACGGCCAAAGCCTGGGCTCCCGTATTACCGGACTGGCCTGCGACCACCGGCAGCAACACGGCCAGCGCCGTAAATTTGGCGATGGTGTCCTCGAAGAGACCGACCACGAAGGACGCGAGAAATGCGGTCAGCAGATTCACCTGAAGCCAGGGAAGCCGCTTCCTGACGGCGAATCGGACCGGCGACAGCGCCCTCTCGTCACGACTGGCGCCCACCATGGTCTGGATGTCGACCGTCGCTTCCTCCTCCACCGCCTCCACCAGAGTCTCGTTTCGGATCAAACCGATCAGGCGTCCCTCCATATCCACCACCGGCAGGGCCAACAGCCGGTGACCCTCGAGGATCTCGACCACCTCTGACTTTGACGCGGTGGCCAGAACCGAAACCGGAGGATCCGTAATCAGGGTCCCGAGCGCCTGATCCGGGTCGGCAATGGCGATTTCCTGGAGGATCACTCGACCCAGGTACACGCCCTGGCGATCCACCACGTAAAGGCTGTTGACCCGTCGGTCCCGCATTCGACGCAGGCGTTCGAGGGCCTCCTGGGCAGTCTCCTCCCGGGTGGATACCATCACTCGCGGATCCATCATCGATCCCGCCGACTCCGGCGGATAACTCAACAGCTCCCGAATCTCGCGCCCCACCGCCGGGTCAGCATCCGCCAAGGACCGACTCCCGGAGGTCTTCGGTCAATCGCGACAGGAGGTTTGCAGAACGGATGGCGTCGAGATGCGATTGAGCGCTCGCGCCGGTGGGAGGGCGATAGCACGGCGAGAACATCCGCAGCGAGGTCCGGTCGAAGCCGATCCAGGATGGCGGTGGCGATCCCTCATCCCCTTGTTCAATGACAGCGGCAATATCTTCACCGGCAACCCATCCAAAACCACCGCCGCCTCATCCGGGAAGGCCCGCAGGTAGGTGTGGGCCAAACTGGATGCCGCGGGTATGGGTCATCCTGCATCGATCTCTCCTTGATCCGGATGTCGTTCGCGCCTTGGCCAGGGCATCGATCAATGACGACAGACCCGTCCAGTACACTTCACCAAGATCCAGGAGGGTCGGCCAGGGGCGGCCGTGCCGACACGCATGAATCCAGGGCTTCAAGACCCCCTCGAAGGTCCTTGTGGCGGAGCACTCCCACGTAGACTCTCTCCCCCATCGACCACGGGCAGGGCCTCGAACTCGCGCCACGATTCGTGGCCCCGTACCGCGGCCGCCGGCGCCCCTGCGGGGACCCGAACGACCTGGTGGTGGCGATCGATGACACCGCTGCCTCTCCGGCGCTGCAACCGAGAGATCTTGGCGGTGGACCACGCCCCCCAAACGCTGCTCACATCAACCAGATACACATATGGCAGGCGGTGGTCCGATGCGCGCTCACAGACATCTTCGCCTTCATATCCAACGGCACGGAGCGATGGAGGGTCCATGATTGCTCCGACCGACCCTTCGGGGTATCGCAACAGCCGGGAAATTCGTCCGGCCACCCCAGCGGCGAGCGATTCGAGAACGCGGGCACGGTTCACTTCGGTCCATCTTCTGGAGAACTGCGACCGACGATCGGGTCGGAAACAGGGGTACGAGGGATTGACCCACTGGTCTCGGTCCACGCTCGCCAGTACCTTGGCCGCCTTGGCGGGCGCCATATGGCAGAGGACAGCGGCTCCCTGGCCGGGCGTCAACTGTGACAGTAGATGACCGCACTTGGTGGATTCGACGGTTTCCAATCGTCTCGCCGCCGCCAGGGGATGATCGATGGCGAAGCGGATGGCCAGGAGGAGGGTGGCATCCATCTCAGGCCTTCCTCGCGGCAGCACTACCGTGGATTCCTGGAATTTGACGGCGGGTACTGCGACCGTGCCGTCCATCGTCTCCAGGATGACCGCCGTCGGGACGATCTCCATCACAATGCCCTCGACGCCATCGATCCTGATGGATTGACCGACTCGACAGAGCTTCGCGGCATACCGAGCAGCGATCATGTTCGCCACCGATCCCTGGGCACCGAAACCGAAGGCCAGGGCGACTGCGGCAAGTGCGGAGCCCACCGTCACGGCGATTGTCAGCTCCAATACCCTGCCGTTGACACCAAGCTGCTCCAAGGCAACCACAATCGCGATGACCACGATGAGTCCGTAAACCACCGAGCCGAGGGCGGAACTCTGGGTGATCCTGGCATTCCGAGCGGCGCGTGTCACGGCTGTTTTGGCCGACCGTGCAATCACGATCCCGACGAGGAGCAAAGCCGCGGCCGCGATCAGGCTCGGCACGTATGCTGCAAGGCGCCCGATCAGCTCTGTAACCACGGGCAGTCCGGCCATTTCTACGGCAGCGGCCGCGAAGCCGAGGAAGATGACCCAAAAAACCAGCATGCCCACGAGAACCGGCGCGAGCGTCACGGCGCCGCTGGCAGCGATTGCGCTCCGAATCGCCGCCGTCGACTCGATTCTTTCAGCAGACGTGAAGTTGCCGCAGAAGCCCACCGACGAACCAGCCGGGCCGCGACCCAACCAACCAGAATCAGCAGCAGCGCCCCCGCTACCGTCGGCAGGTGAGCTCACGGCGCCAGCCAGCGAGCTGCGAATCACCTCGATCCAGGGTGTGTACCACATTGGATTTTCCTTTCAGGATGTGGGATTTCGAATTACAATTGTCTCACGGAGGAAAGACGATGCAATTCAGGCTCGCCGATCGAGATTTTTCCGGTCACCGTGCGTCTTGGAGCCACGTTGTTCTTTGTCCTGCTCAACGGCTTCTTCGTCGCGGCCGAATTCGCACTGGTCAAGGTCCGGCGATCCCGAATCCAGGCACTGGCCGACAGCGGCAACAGGAGCGCCCGGGCCACCAATAATATCCTCGATCATCTCGACTTCTACCTGTCCGCCTGCCAGTTCGGCATCACCGTGTCCAGCCTGATCCTGGGCTGGCTCGCTGAGCCGGCGATCGCCCGGCTGCTGGTGGCTGGGGCCCACGCGGTGGGATGGCCGGTGACGCAGGGACCATTGCTCCACGTTGTCGCCCTCGCCATCGCCCTCGCCATCGTGACCACCCTCCACATCACGCTGGGCGAGCAGGCCCCCAAGATCTGGGCTATCCAACGGGCCGAAACCGCGAGTCTCGCGTCGCCCGGCCCCTGCACCTCTTCACTCGAATCTTCAACCGTTGATCTGGGGCATCAACAATCTCTCAAACTCCATGCTCCGCCTGGTGGGAATCACCGCCTCCGAGCAGCACGAGGCAACCTTCAACTCCGAGGAACTTCGAGCGATCCTCGCATCTTCGGCCCATGCCGGCGCGATTTCCGCCCGTCAGAGACAGTTCGCCGAAAACATCCTCGGTTTCGTCAACCTGCAGGCACGTCACATTCTCGTTCCGAGACTGGAGGTGGTGTGGTTGTCGGTGGGGCGGCCGTTGTCCGAGAACCTCACCATCATTCGGGAAAGCGGTCACACGCGCTTTCCCCTGTGCAAGGAAGACCTCGACTCGGTGGTCGGCATCGTCCATACGAAGAACGTGATGGCTGTGCTCACCACGAATGAGCCTGTGGACCTGGTGAAGATCGCGAGACAGCCGGTATACATCCCCGACACCCAGCCGCTTGGCCGCATGATCGTCGAACTCCAACGGGAGAGAGCCCAATCCGCGATCGTCTTGGACGATCACGGCACGGCCATTGGCATGGCGTTCCTCGAGGACGCGCTCGAGGAGATCGTCGGCCCGATCCAGGACGAATTTGACGATGAAGAATCCGAGATCAGCCGACCCGCTCCCCACGTGTTGGAGCTTCCTGGGAACCTGCCGTTTCCCGAAGCCGCCGAGTTGCTCGGGTTGGGGGACGGCGGCGAGGACGACACCATCGGCGGACACGTGGTATCACTCCTCAAACGTCTTCCCGAGATGGGCGACGAGCTGGTGATTGGTTTGCACCGCGTCACGGTGATCGACGTGTCTCAGCGGCGGGTGGCACGGCTCAGGGTCGAGCCGGTCCCGCATGACGAGCCCGAAGATGGAGAGTAGGTGATCAACTGGTGGTTACAACGTGTTCATCTCCACGCTGCCGAAGTTCCGGCCGTAGAACTTCATGTAGTCGACCTTGCGCTGCATGGCCGCGATAACTTCCCTGCAGAAGTTCACCCGTGTGAGCTTCTGTGCGCTTCCCAGTCCGCCGGGGCTGAAGACGTTGATCTCCATCAGCTTGTCGCCAACGACGTCGAGACCGATCAGGAACATCCCGTCCTGGACGAGCTTGGGGCGGACCATCTCCGCCAGCCCCAAGGCTTCCTCTGAGACCTCTGCCGCGGCGAGCTTACCGCCGGCGTGGATGTTGCTCCGCATATCGTCACCGGTCCGGACCCGCCGGAAGGCGGCGTATTTCCCCTTCACCCGAAGAGGCTGTCCATTCATCATGAACAGCCGAGTGTCGCCCTCCTGGGCGGCAGGCAGATACTCCTGGGCGATGACAAATCCGTCCCGCGACACGGCGTCGATCATCTGGTTGATGTTGGGCAGGTCGTCCTTGCGCACCAGAAAGACGCTGGCGCCGCCGGAACCCTGAAGGGGCTTGAGCACGACGGTCCCCAACTCCTTCGCGAACGCCTTGATCTCGCGATTGTCACGCGTGATCAGAGTCTTCGGCCGAACCTCCTCGGGAAAGAGCTGCAGGTAGATCTTGGACGATGCCTTGGCCAGACCGTTGGGATCGTTGAGCACGATCACACCGTGGCGCATGGCCACCCGCCCGAACTCGGTGGCGGCCGTGGTGGCCCACGGACGGCTCAGGAAATCGTCGGACGGGACGTTGCGGAGCATGAGCACGTCAAGATCGTCGACGGTGATCCGGGAGCTCACTGCCCGCCGACTCTGGAGGTCTTTGTAGAAGGTCTCGTTGGATTTGTACGAGGTCTCGGGACACCGACTTGGCTCGCGCCCTGACGAATTCGTCCGAGTCATAGGCGAGATCGCCCACTCCAAAAAGAAACACGTCGTGCCCCTGGTTGACCGCCTCGCAGGCCAGGCGAATGGTGGTGAACCCCGCCTTTTCGGTGGCAACATCATTGACAAGAAAACCTATCTTCATCGTGTGCTCCTTGTACAAGTTTCATGAGCGACGGCTCGCCGTGGAGTGCTTTCAACCGACTGGAAGCACCTTCTGTCGCGAGGTAGCTCGGTGTGAGCGGTACGGGATCGAGGACCTTCCGCCACTGCAATTCGCGGACGATCGGGATGTGTTGCACGGCAATCTTTCCGACAAATAGAGGATCGAGGGCGTTGCCTGTGCTGACGAATTCCAATATCTGCTGCAATCCCCGCAAGTACACCACATCCTTGGTGAGACCGCCAGATCGATAGATGCGCATGGTGACGACAAAGGCGGTGCGGGCGGCAAAACCGTAGTCGTCGTGGAGAGACCTGAAGGTCTCGACGAAGCTCGCACCGTTGATCAGATGGTCCGCCGCCACCACACGAGCGGCAAGCAAACGCAGACGGGGCCGGCTCAGCCCTCCAACGAGGTACTCCGCGAGCACCGCCAGACCTTCCTGCAGAGCGTCATAACCGGCGAAGCCGGAGGATAGTAGCCGCATGCGCTGCGCCCTTCCGTTGTGATAGGTCAGGACATGGGTGCCGACTTCGTGCTGGATCAACGCCTCCACTCTCGACTCCGGGATTTTGCTCCGAGAGCTGACGAGCAGATTGCCCTGCGACACCATCAGACCCGTGACATCGGGGCGGATCTCCACTCTGGCTTCGAGCCCGGGCATCTGCTCCTTGAGCCTTCCGATCTCGATTCGTGCGCGGTCGGCAAACTCGGTTGCGGACAGCCGTCGGCCGGAACGCGAATCCCGGCTTTTGGGAGCGATGGCGCTGAGGATCTCCAGCGCCGCCGCCAGCAGTGGCTGTTCGACCCCGCCGTGCTGCTGCAGACTACCCGGGAGAAACCGCGGGGTATTCCTATCCCTGAGCATGTTGATCTGCCGTTCGAGTTCCTCGAGCTTCTCCCTGAACACGACCGTCAAAGCAGGATCCTCGATCCTCTCGATGGGTGACCGGTAGAGTTGGCGTTTGAGCACCAACGGCTCGGTGGGCACCGGGCGATAATGAAAATCCGGGGTGCGCTCGAACCGTCTGCGGCGGAACTGGTGCCAGGCCTGCTCGCCGTTGACCGGTGTCACGAGGAGCAGGAAATCAAAACCATCAGAAATGTCCGCCAACTGGCGGTCCACATCCCACACCGCCTTGACCACCGCGCTTCGGCCCAGGGCGTGGAAATGGGCCGGCCGGTGAGTCGTATGCGTGTTGACGAATTCGAACATCGCCCGCCGCAGCGCCACGGACAGATTTCGGCGCAGCAAGCGGAGCACCCGAGGGAAGAGCTCCCCCGTCTCCGGATCACGGTAGATCGGGTCGACCTCGAGACCGAAGACCTGGCAGCCGATCCCTGACGCCGAGGATGGCGTCATCAGCGGGCTCATCCGCTTGGGAGCGCACCGCGGGTGGGTCTTGGAACTCACTACAGCCCGGCGGCCATCGATCCGGAGACGACTCAGCGAAGCCTCGAAGACGTCGGTCATGCGTGGATCGGCTGATCCCTTCTGTGCGTGCACGACAAACCCCGGTCGCAGATCGGCGGTGGTGACGCGACCTTCGAGCGTCGCCGCGTGACCGGCCCACACCTCGAGCAGCAGAAAGGCGCCGAACTGCTGGGTCCCGGCTTCAGCCAGACTGCGAACAAGCGACGCAATCCCAGGCTGAAGAACCTTCAAGCCGGAACAGGTCATGTACGAGGGCTCGCTGGTCACAAGCCGCTCGGTTCCCTCATCCGCGGCGCGCACCGGTCGGCGGTAGACGACTAGAAACGGCAGCTGCCGGTCAACGGAGAGGCGACCCCAGACCGGGAGTTGCCGGCGGACGCGCTTGCCGTCGTCGACCCGCTGGACCACCGCCGTGATCGTCCGCTGCGTGATGACCGACGGGCTGCGGCTGCTGGACGGGGTCACTTCATCCTCTCGAGCTCGTCGAGAACCCCGGGAACGGTGGAACGCAGCGCTGCACCTACCGCCCCGAGCAAACCCTCATCGGGCTCGCCGGTCCACTCGTCCATGAAGAACTTCTTGAACTCGACCGACAGGACACAGGCGGCCTCCGGGAAGGTCTCGTGGGTCCAGCGGCCGCGTTCCCGCCTTGGAACTTGACGTTCTCGCGCACGTCGAGGTGTCCGCCCGGAAATCGGACAGCTCGAAAGGTCAGTGATGAACCTGTCGATCAGCGGGGCCCACGTTCCGCGGTCGTGACATGGTTCCGGTTCCGATGTTGACCTGTGGGTTTTCCAGCGGGTCCGCGACGGGGCCCTCGGGACCGTCGCCGACGGTGATTGTAGGTGTGGAGGTCGAAGACCACGAATCGGCCATGGCGCCGCTCGAGGTCGCGGTACAGCTCACCGAGGGCGTTGTAGAACATGTCGTACTCCGGCAGCGATTCGGCAGCCTGCGCTCTCGGGAGGCCCCGTTCCAGACCTCAGCCCCCAGGCGTCCTCGGGCTTCAGGTACACAGCCTTGTCCCGCGGCCGGTTGAGATCCACCTCGAACCGCGACCGCAACCCCACGATTTGGGTCGGCGCCATCGGCATCCAATCCGCCGTGAATGGGTCCTCCTCCCGGAGCCGGTCGGTCTCCGAGATCGCCATGTAGGGGAGCAATTCCGGGCGCACCTCGTGCCCATCGTGGATCGCCGTCGCCACAAGCGGTCCATCGCCGAGCGTCCACCGCCAAATCGTATCGGTCATCAGACTCCCCATCCGTGTCGCAGGTTGAATCGACAATTCGGGCTGATTCTAGCAGGGATGCGGCGCAAGGCGCCGGGCCCGGATGAGCAGGCCCACTTATCGCGTCGGAGAGGTCGGGATGAACCAAAAAAAGACCCCGGGGAATCCCGGGGCCATTATGGGTTCTGTTGACGATTCGGACTATCCGAAATGCACCGCGTACAGAATCGGTGCGATGATCATGGCCACCACCGAGATCAGCTTGATCAGGATGTTGAGCGACGGACCCGAGGTGTCCTTGAAGGGATCGCCCACGGTGTCGCCGGTGACGGTCGCCTTGTGCATCTCGTCGTAGTCGTCGCCCCACACTTCGTGGCCCTGCTCCTTGACCTGTTTCTTGGAGTTGTCCCACGCTCCACCGGCGTTGGACTGGAAGATGGCCAGGCAGACACCGGAGATGGTCACGCCCACCAGCAGGCCGCCAAGCATGTTGACGTTGTACAGCCCGACGATGACCGGCACGATCACCGCCATGAGGCCAGGCGCGATCATCTTTCTGATGGCTGCGTCGGTTGCGATGGACACGCAGTGGGAGTAGTCGGCCTTGCCGTCGGCGGCCTCGATGATCGCCTCCTCTTCGGCGGTGGGTTCGCGTTCTTCGGACTCGGCGTGCTGAGCCGCAATGAGTGCCGGCCTCAACTCGGGGATGTCCTTGAACTGCCGCCGGACCTCCTGAATCATGTCCTGGGCGGCCTGACCCACAGCCACCATGGCCATGGCCGAGAACCGGAAGGGCAGCATACAGCCGATGAGCAGACCGACCAGGACGTAGGGGTCGGCGGCGTCGATTTCCACCCTGCCCTGCATCTTTGTCAGGAAAGCGGCGGTCAGCGCGAGGGCTGTGAGCGCGGCCGATCCAATGGCGAAGCCCTTGCCGATGGCGGCGGTGGTGTTGCCAACCGCGTCGAGTTTGTCGGTCCGGGCACGGATGTCGCGGCCCAGACGGGCCATCTCGGCGATCCCGCCGGCGTTGTCGGCGATGGGGCCATAGGCGTCCGTTGCCAGTTGGATGGCGATGGTGGACAACATTCCCAGCGCCGCCATGGCAATGCCGTACAGACCGGCGAAGCTGAACGCCAGAATGATCGCCACACCGATCACCAGGATCGGGAAGGTTGTGGAGTTCATCCCCACCGCGATGCCCTGAATGACCGTTGTTGCCGCACCGGTTTTAGACGCCTCGACGATGGACTCGACCGGCTTCCGGAAAGTGGCCGTGTACCACTCGGTGATCATACCCACCAGGGTGCCGGCAACCAGACCGGCGACCACGGCCCCGCTGATGCTGAGCCAGGAGTAGGTGTGCGCCTCACCGGTCATGCCGGTGACCGTGATTCCCGCGGCCGGAATCATCTGTTTGATGGCGAAGATTGTGCCGACCACCATCAGAATGCCGGCGCCGAACGTGCCCCGGTTGAGACCCTTCTGCGGATCTCCGCCTTCCTTGGTACGGACCAGGAAGAAACCGAGAATCGACGCGACCAGGCCGATGATGGCCACAAGCAGCGGCAGAAAGACCGCGTTCATACCGGTTCCCGCTTCCGCGGCCTCGAGCCCGGTGTACCACGCGGCACCGAGAATCATCGACGAGATGATGGCGCCGACATAGGACTCGAAAAGATCGGCACCCATGCCGGCCACATCGCCCACGTTGTCGCCCACGTTGTCGGCGATGGTCGCCGGGTTGAGGGGGTGGTCCTCGGGAATTCCGGCCTCAACCTTGCCCACGAGATCGGCTCCCACGTCCGCCGCCTTGGTGTAGATCCCACCACCGACACGGGCAAAGAGCGCGATGGATGAGGCACCGAGCGAAAAACCGGAGAGGATGTTGAGCACCAGCATGGTAGCGGCGCCCCCCTCGGCAGCAGCCGGGTACATCCGGGTGTAGACGATAATCAGGGTTCCCAGACCAAGCAGTGCGAGGCCGACGACGGCGAGACCCATCACCGAACCACCCGTGAAGGCAACTTGCAGGGCCGAGTTCAGGCCGGTCCTGGCAGCGGCAGCGGTTCGGGTGTTCGATGCGGTGGCCGTCTTCATGCCGATGTAGCCCGCCAGAGCCGAACAGAACGCCCCGAGAATGAACGAAACCGCAATCAAGGCGTTGGTGTTCTGCTCCGCACCGACGGCCGCGTTGGACACGCCGAGAATGATTGCGACGGCGACCACGAAGATGGCCAGCACGCGGTACTCGCGGGCCAGGAACGCCATGGCGCCGTCGGCGACCCATCCGCCGATCCTCTTCATGCGTTCCGTGCCTTCATCCTGTTTCTTCACCCACGCCGCGCGGATCGCCGCGTAGACCAGGGCGAGAATCGCCACGATCGGAACGAGGTACATGATGGTCGTGTTGCTCACTTGGTCCTCCTCCTCAAGCGAAAATAAGATTTTGCGACAACCGTTCCCGGCTGTCGCTGCTTCCTCCTCTTGACGGCCGAACGCGACGGGGCGCGCGCGGCCAACTCAGAACATGTGAATATTAGTACAAACCTACTCCGATCGCCAGCACATGAGGGTATCGCCCATCAGTGATTCGCCCGGCTCAGGTTGCCATCCAACCGCCACCTCCTTGGGCCGACATCGTGTTACCCTCCGATGTGATGGCTCCCTCTGAATCTCCGGAACACGTGGAATACCCGACCTCCTTTGCCACGTCGGTGGCTCATCTCTACCGCGGTGAGATGAATCGGCTCACGGTCTGGCGACAGCGCCTGGACGTCACCATCAACTGGGCCATCCTTCTCGCCACCGCCCTGACGACCTTTACGCTGGGAGCCGCCGATGTCCCGCACTACACCCTGCTTCTGGGTCTTGGGCTCATCGGGATGTCGCTCCTGATCGAGGGACGTCGATACCGACATCTCCATCACAGCAAGTGGCGGATCTACCTCCTTGAGTCGGGTTTTTTTGCCCGGGTACTTCAACCGGCAGATGAGCCAAACAGCGATTGGCGTGAGTTATTGGCGGCCGACCTGCGAAATCTCCATTTCAAGATCTCGTGGCTTAAGGCCATTCGGGTTCGCCTCCGCCGAAACTACCTGCTTCTGATCTACTTCTTGACCGCAGCGTGGATCGTAAAACTCCTCATCCATCCCGAGCGAGCGGACTCGTTCACGACCCTTTATTCTCGGCTCCATGTGGGGAATTTCATCCCCTCGTGGGTGGTCGCGGTCAGCGCGATTCTGTTCATCGGGACGGCCACGGTCCTCGCCGTGACGTGTCCGTCCGCCGAGGAGTTCGAGGTCGACTCCTGGGCCCAGAACCACGAATGAGTTCACGGCCGGGGCGGCAACGACGAAGATTTCGACTCGTTTCTGCACTTTCGGTCGGCGGTCATGGAAACATGCCGATCGACCGTCATAGATTCTTATTGAAAACCCGCCAACTGCGCTCTACATTAGTAGCAGACACTTGTGATGAATTTCACGAGTTGTCAAAGGAGACCGCGGCGTGCAGACACTGCAGATGCCCACTCGAAACTTGCCCCAGTTTCTCGAGGCGCTCAAGGGCTGGGGTACGCTGTGGGCCCCCGTCTCCAATGGCCGGAAGGCATTCAGACTCGAGGCCATCGGCGACGTTTCGCTGGTCAGACCGGATGCCCTCCGCACAGCCTTGCCCTTCAAGAAGCTCCTCCTCGAACCCTCGTTCGTGATGCTCGAGGCGGCGCCCGGCGAGATGCCCAAAGACCCAGGTGACAACAGTCGCGGCGATCAAGTGTTGTTCGGGGTGCACGCCTGTGATATCCACGCGCTCAAGATTCTGGATCTTCAGTTCGTGGGCGGGTACGCCGACCCCTACTACCTCGCCAATCGGCAACGACTCATAGTGGTTGGATACGGTTGCTGGCCTGATGACAAGTGCTTCTGTGCGTCCATGAACACCTCCACCGCCGACGACGGATTCGACCTCTTTTTGACCCCTCTCGAGGATCGCTTCATGGTGGCGGTGGGTTCTTCGAAGGGTGACGACATCGTCCGCGCCAACGCCGGACTCTTCTCCCCGGCCACAGCGCAGGACACGACGGACTATCTGCTCCGTGCACGGCGCCGCAGCCGGGCCTTCCAACTCGCGGTGAACACCGAGGATCTCCCCCACATCCTCGAACTCAGTCGCGAAGACCCAGTGTGGGATGAAATCGGCGCCAAGTGCCTCTGTTGCGGTTCGTGTTCGACGGTCTGTCCGACCTGCGCGTGCTTCAATATGGCCGACGAAGTCGTTGACAACGGGATGGCGCGCCGCCGTCGGACATGGGACTCGTGCCTCTTTCGCGATTACGCCACGGTCGCGGGCGGCCACAACTTCCGAAGCGACAGGGCCGACCGCGTCCGCACCCGGTACTACCACAAACAGGAGGCCTTCGTGCGTGAGTTCGGCATGCCGTCGTGCGTCGGCTGCGGCAGGTGCATAGACAACTGTCCCACCGGGATCAACGTGGTGGAGGTCTTCTCCAGGGTCCGAGGTGAGTTGTGAGCGACAAGATTCCCCACCCACCCAGGCAGTCTGCGGCGGCGCTGACGACCCTCACCAGTGCCAACCCCTACCTTCCAGTGCCGGCCAGGATTCTCGATATCCGTCCGCTCGGTCCGGATACTCGGCTGTACAGGCTCAGGTTTGAAGATCCCGAGCTCGCTCGCTCGTTTGATTTTCTTCCGGGCCAGTTTGTAGAACTGTCGGTGATGGGGGTCGGCGAGGCACCGTTCTCTCTGCCGTCGTCACCCACCCGAGGCGGGGCATTCGAGTTGGCGATTCGCCGTGCCGGCAGCCTCACCGGATATCTCTTCGACCACATCTCCGAGGGCGACGCGGTGGGTATTCGTGGTCCACTGGGCAACGGTTTCCCGGTGGATCGGTTCCGCGACTGCGACGTCGTTCTCGTGGCTGGAGGACTCGGGATGGTTCCCCTGCGCGGCCTCCTCCAATACCTCGTTGACCTGAGACACCGATTCGGGAAGATCACCCTGCTCTACGGCAGTCGCAACCCCGACGCGGTTTTGTTCGCCGACGAACTCTCCTCGGTCTCGACACGGGGAGACGCCGAGGTGCTGTTGTCGGTGGACTCCACAAACGAACAGCCCTGGGAGGGAGAGGTGGGTTTCGTCACCGAACTTGTGGACCGCCTCGAGGTGGACGCCCACCGAACCCATGCGGTTTGCTGCGGACCTCCGGTCTTCTACAGCTTCGTTCTCGACCGGCTTGTGAAAAAGGGGTTTGGCAAGGACCGGATATTTCTCAGCCTCGAGCGGCGGATGGAATGCGGGATCGGGAAGTGCGGTCACTGCGCCGTCGGCTACACCTACACCTGCCTCCACGGACCGGTCTTTACCTATTGGGACGCCATCAATCTCCCGGAGCTGATCCACCCATGAGGGATTGCGGATTGCGAATTGCGGATTGCGAATTCCAGATCGCGTGGAAGCGTGGTCCCAGACCTGAACGGTGGGGCGTCGCTGAGGATAACCGCCGGGTGGAGGGCAGGTCATGACCGGAAGCTCGAGGCCGCGGGTGGGGATATTCGGGTTGACGGGATGCGCCGGTGATCAACTTCAGATTCTCAATTGCGAGGATCAGCTCATCCGGCTCGCGTCCGAACTCGAAATCGTCGATTGGGTCATGGCCAAGTCCGACAATGACCACGAGGCGCCACTGGACATTGGATTTGTGGAAGGCGTGGTGGCCACCCGGCGCGACCTCGAGGACCTGAAACGAATCCGAGAGCGATGCACGACCCTGGTGGCCCTGGGAACCTGTGCCGTGTGGGGCGGCCTGCCAGCCATGCGGAACAACCTCCCGCGGGAGCTGCTGCCGGCAGAGGTCTTTCATGCCGGAGCCGACGCCGTCGACACCATCGAGGCCCGACCGGCCACTGACTTCGTCTCGTTCGATGTCCAACTCCCGGGCTGCCCCATCGAACGCGAGGAGTTCCTTCGATTGGTGGCATCGTTGCAGATCGGCACCGTGCCCGAGTTTCCGCCGGTCCCCGTGTGTTGGGAGTGCAAGATTCGAGAGAACCCGTGTCGGGTGCTCGACGATCACGAGGTATGTTGCGGCGCCATGACCCGTGCCGGCTGCGGGGCCAGGTGTCCCTCCCTCGGGGTGGCATGCTCTGGATGTCGGGGCCCCCTGGAAGAGCCGAATTACGATGCCAACGCGACCATGTTCTCGGACCGCGGACTGTCCTGGATCGAGGTCGGCGATCGGATGCGCATTTTCTCCGCCCCGGTGTGGATGCGGCTCGGGCTCGAGAGTGAGGTGGCCGATGGTGACTGAGACACGAACCGTCACGATCCCCCACCTGGGACGGGTGGAGGGCCACGGCGGGATCCACGTCCGGCTGTCCGGCGACACGGTATCGGCCGTTGAAATGGACATCCACGAGGGAAGCCGCTACTACGAGACGCTGCTCGTCGGCAGGGGCTTCCTGGAGGTTCAGGGGATCATCACCAGGGTCTGTGCCATCTGCTCGGCCGACCACACCGTGGCGGCTCTCGAGGCTCTCGAGAACGCGCTCGGCGTCCAGGTCTCGGATCGGACGCGATTGTTGCGGGGACTCATGCTGCGCGGCGCGGCCGTGGAGAGCCACGCTCTCCACGTCTTCGCCCTTGCGCTGCCCGATTTTCTAGGCTACGGATCGGTGATGGAGATGGCCGGGACGCTGCCCACGGAGGTGACGTCTGCGCTGCGTCTCAAACAGCTGGGAAATCGAATTCAGACGCTGGTGGGCGGACGGGCGGTACATCCGGTCAACGCCGTGGTGGGCGGTTTCGGATCGTTGCCGGCCCACTCCGATCTTGAACGCCTCCGTGAGGACATGACCGTCGGTCTGCAATCCGCCCTCGAATTCGTCGAACTTGCGCTGTCTGTGGCCATCCCGACGTGGGCCACGGGCGAGCGGGTCTACGTCGCGCTGAAGCCCGCCCGAGGCGATTACGGATTTCGGGGCACATCGATCTGCACCTCCAGCGGAGACGAGTTCCCCATCGCCGAATATCGGCGAGTGGCCCGCGAGTTCACCGTCGATCATTCCCACGCCAAGCACGCGGCGCTCGAGTCCGGAGAAACCTACATGGTGGGCGCTCTCGCCCGCCTCCACCTGTGGGGCGCCCATCTCCAGGGAAGGGCCCGCGAGGCCTGCAACGCGCTCTTTCCAGACGGCCCTTCAAACAACGTCCTATTCAACAACTGGGCGCAGCTGGTGGAGATCGTTCATGCCCTCGAGACCGCGATTGAGATTTGCGACGCCCTGATCGCGATGGATGAGATCGGCTTCGAGACTGCGGACTACGAGGTCCGTGCGGGACGCGGCATCGCCGCCGTTGAAGTCCCTCGGGGGACCCTTTTCCACGAATTCGAACTCGATGACGCCGGAACCGTCGTTGCGGCCAACGTGGTCACCCCCACGTCCCAAAACCTGGCAAACACCGAATTGGACCTGCGTCGGGCCGCCCAAGGCCTCCTCGGTTCCGATGCCGGGGGCGACATCCAACTCAAACTGGGTCTCGAAATGGTGGTCCGGGCTTACGACCCTTGCATCTCCTGTTCGGTTCACGTGACCCGTGGCGCCATCTGAGTGCCTCGTGGCCGGTCTCGGCAATCCCCTCATGGGGGATGACGGCATCGGTCACGTCGTCGTCGAACGACTCCGGGCCAAAAGGTTGCCGATCGGTCTTCGAGCAGCGGAGGTGGGTTCCGACATCTCCCGCCTGCCGGAGATCTGGCGGAGAGAACCCTCGATCTGGCTGGTGGACGCCATCGACGTCCAGCGACCTCCCGGTGCGGTGCTGCGGTTTTCCCACGACCGGCTGCTGAGCCTCCCGGACCGGCATTCCTCGGTCCATCTCCTTTCCGTTTCAGAATCCCTGAGGTGGCTGCTCCACGGGCTTCCCGAACTCAATGGTGTCCAATTCACTCTCTGGGGAGTCGTTCCGGAGTCCATCACCCAACGTCCGACCCTCAGCATCACGGCCGACCGGGCGGTCGACAATCTGGTTGGAGAGATCCTGTGCGCCTGGAACACCACCTGCCGGCGACCCTGAACAGTGTTTTGGAATCGGGTTTTTCGTGCTGTCACCGCCATCGCTCACGACGGACTCGCCGGCTTGTTTCAGGCGTCCGGATTTGAATCATTGCCAGCCAGTTTGCTGCCCCTTTTCTCCGACTATAACTTGCGACTGAAACTCTATACCATACGGTATTACATCTTGAGATAATTTATTATGTTCCTTATTTTGTATTGACACTCTCCCCCTGCTCCCCATATCCTTTGCAACAGCAGAAAAAACACCATTAGGGTGCCAAGAGGGAGGAGGTTGCCATGGGTCGAACGGAACACCCGTTGAGTGGTCCGGAAGGTCCCCCTGCACACGGGGTTGACCGGAGGGACTTCATGAAGGTCTGCATGATGGCCGCTGCCGCGGTCGGCCTGCCGGCGTCGGTGGGTCGGAGGTGGGCGGAGGCTGCTGAGGCGGGCCTGAAACCAGTGGTCATCTGGCTGCACTTCCAGGAGTGCACGGGGTGCACGGAGTCGCTGTTGCGCACGTCCTACCCCGGCATCGGCGAGTTGATTCTCGACCTGGTGTCGCTGGATTACCACGAAACCCTGTTCGCAGCTGCCGGACATCAGATCGAAGATGTGTTGCACGCGGCTGTGGCCGACAACGAGGGCCAGTACGTCTGTGTGGTCGAGGGCGCCATCCCGACCAAGGATGATGGCATCTACTGCCAGATCGCAGGTCGGACCGCCATCGACATCCTGCAGGACGTGGGAGGCAAGGCGGCGGCGGTGATCGCCATCGGATCGTGCGCGTCGTGGGGGGGAATCCCCTCGGCCGATCCCAACCCCACCGGCGCCGTGGGTGCCAAGGACATCCTTCCCGACACTCCGGTGGTCAGCATCCCCGGGTGTCCGGCCAATCCCTACAATTTCCTGGGCACCGTGCTCCAATTCGTGAGCATGGGAACGCTGCCCGCATTGGACGACAAGAATCGGCCGCTCTTCGCATACGGCCGGACCATTCACGAACACTGCCCCCGTCGAGCCCATTTCGACGCCGGCCGGTTCGCTCGCCAGTACGGAGACGAGGGACATCGTCTCGGTTATTGCCTGTACGCTCTGGGCTGCAAGGGCCCGGAGACCCACGCCAACTGCTCGACCTTGGATTTCAACGAGATCCCCGACTGCTGGCCTATCGGCATCGGGCATCCGTGCTTTGGCTGTACCGAGCAGGGCGTGGCATTCCACAAACCGCTACACGATGAAGCCAAACTCCCGCCAAACGCGATTCCCCCGATCTATCCGGATCATCGCACGGGACCGACCGCGGCCTGGGCGGGTGTCGCCGGTCTGGTGGGTGGTGCAGTGATCGGTGCGGGTTTCATGGCCTCCAAAAAGCTCGGTGAGCAGGAGGAGGAGTGAGATGAGCATGGATCGCCGCACACTGTTGAAGGGGCTCGCCGTTGCGGGCGCCGGCACAGCGGTGGGGGCGAGCCCCGCCAAGGCGTCGGATCAGCCCCAGGCGCCGCCAGATGCGGTGGGGATGCTTTACGACGCAACCCGCTGCATCGGCTGCCGCGCCTGTGTCACGGCGTGCAAGACGGCAAACGACATGCCGGGCAACCTCTACGACCCACCAAACGACCTCAGTGGCGACACCAAGAACATTATCAAGAAGTACGAGGTCGATGGCGAAGTGGTGTCGTACATGAAGGCCCAGTGCATGCATTGCCTGGATCCCGGATGCGTCAACGCCTGCATGATCGGCGCATTCAAGAAGCGTGAGTACGGTATCGTCACCTGGGACATCAACCGCTGCATCGGATGCCGCTACTGCCAGGTGGCCTGTCCGTACAACATTCCCAAGTTCCAGTGGGAGTCCAACAACCCGTTGATCGTCAAGTGCGAGCTCTGCCTGCACATGATTCAGGCGGGAAAAGAACCTGGTTGCTGCCAGGCGTGTCCGAAAGAGGCCGTCATATTCGGCACCTACGAGGAACTCATGGCGGATGCGAAACAGCGCATCGCCGCCCATCCCGATCGCTACTGGCCGCAGGGTGACCCGAAGATCTTCGGTGAACACGACGGCGGCGGCACCCAGGTGCTCTATCTCGCCGATGTGGACTTCGGGAATCTCGGATTGCCGGATCTCGGGATCAAGGGATCGGCTGCGGAGGCGCGTTCCATCCAGCACGGCATCTACAAGGGATTCATCGCCCCGGTGGCGTTGTATGCCGTGCTCGGTGCCGTCCTCTGGCGGAATCGGCGTAAGGACGAGAAAGAAGGGGGTGCATGATGGCACACGCATCAGGCGCAACCCCGGTCGGCGGCCCGATTCTCACAAAATCCTACAAATGGCTCCTGGCCTTCCTCGGGCTGTGGGGCGTGATCCTGGTTTATCGATTCGCCGCCGGGATCGGTGCGGTCTCCGCCCTCACCGACGGCTATCCGTGGGGCATCTGGATCGCCTTCGACGTGGTCACCGGCACCGCCCTCGGGTGTGGCGGCTACGCCATCGCGATCCTCGCCTACATTCTCAACAAGGGGAAGTACCACCCCGTGGTGCGACCGGCCATCCTCACCAGCGCCCTTGGCTACTCCATGGCGGCGCTGGCCATCGTGATCGACGTGGGCCGGCCGTGGGGCGTCTGGCGGATTCCACTGGGTGGGTTCCCGGACGTGGGCAAATACAACTGGAACTCGGCACTGCTCGAGGTCGCGTTGTGCGTCATGGCCTACATGGTGGTCCTCTGGATCGAGCTCTCACCCGCCTTCATGGAGAAGTGGAGCGAAAGCAGCAGTGGTTTCCTCAGGAGCTTCTCCAATTGGGGCCTGGCCTTCATGGACAAGGCCTTGATCTTCATCATCGCCCTCGGCTTGCTACTGCCGACCATGCACCAATCATCGCTGGGAACCCTCATGCTCTTGGGAGGACACAAGCTCCATGGGCTGTGGTACACACCTTGGATCCCGCTGCTCTTCCTGATCTCTTGCATCGGCATGGGCTATGGCGTGGTGGTCTGGGAGTCGGCGATTGTCCAGCGCGGTCTTCAAGCGTGAGCGCGAAACTTCCATGCTGCAGTCGCTCGCCGGCGTCATGATCGTCGTCAATATCCTCTATTTGGCGCTTCGGTTCGGGGACATTATCCTTAGCGGCAAGACCGGGATGATGTTCACCTCGGGTTTCTACAGCGTAGTGTTCTGGATTGAGATCGCTCTGTTCGTCGCGCCGATCGTCATGTTCACCCGCAGCAGAACCTTCAGCACCCTTCTGACGGGGTCCATGCTGCTGATATTGGCCGGTGCGATGTACCGATTCGACGCGTATCTGACGGCCTTCAATCCGGGGCCCAACTGGAATTACTTCCCGAACCTGCCCGAGTTGCTGATCACGCTGGGCGTCATCGCGCTCGAGATCGCGCTTTATATATTCATCGTCAAAAAATACCCGATCCTCGGTGGCGCGTCCGCCGTGGAAGCGGCGAAGTAGGAGGGGGTCGAGATGGGCAGAATGATCACAGTCGACCCGATCACCCGCATCGAGGGCCATTTGCGCATCGATGTCGAGGTGGATCGAGGCAAAGTACAGAACTCCTGGTCCTCCGGCCAGATGTGGCGGGGGATCGAGAAGATCCTCGAAGGTCGGGATCCGCGCGACGCGTGGATCTATACCCAGCGGATTTGCGGCGTGTGCACCACCGTGCACGCCATTGCGTCGGTCCGGGCGGTCGAGAACGCGCTGAATATCGAAGTTCCACTCAACGCGCAGCTGATCCGTAACATCATCATCGCGGCGCACGCGCTGCACGATCACATCGTGCACTTCTATCACCTGTCGGCTCTCGACTGGGTGGACGTGGTTTCGGCCCTCAAAGGCAACCCGGTGAAAGCGGCGATCCTCGCCAACTCCTGTCGCCGTGGCCGCACAACAGCGCCGCCGAGCTGCAGGCCGTCAAAGATAAGCTCAACGACTTCGTCTCCAAGGGTCAGCTCGGCATCTTCACCAACGGCTATTGGGGCCACCCGGCCATGAAGTTGCCGCCGGACGTCAACCTGCTGGCGGTCCACCACTACCTGCAGGCGCTGGAATATCAGAAGAAGGCCCTCAAGGCGGTGGCCATCCTTGGCTCCAAAACACCCAATATCCAAAACCTGGCTGTGGGCGGAGTCGCCAACGCGATCAACCTGGACAACCAGGCCACGCTCAACATGGACAAGCTCTACATGATCAAGGAGCTCCTGGTCGAAGTGAAGACCTTCGTCGAGCAGGTCTACCTGCCGGACGTGGCCGCCATCGGCGCCATGTACGCACCGTGGCTGAGCTACGGCGCCGGCGTCACCAACTACCTGGCCGTTCCGGACATGCCGCTCAACTCCGCGGGCACCGAGTTCGACCTGCCCGGCGGCACGATCATGAACGGCGACCTCGGCTCCGTCAAACGATCGAGTCCTTTGACGATCCCTATTTCCGCGACAACGTCAAGGAGGGCATCGCCCACTCCTGGTATGACGGCGATTGGAGCCGCCATCCCTGGGAGGAGGACACCGTCCCGGCCTACAGCGAATTCGATTACCAGGGGAAGTACTCCTGGGTGAAATCGCCTCGCTTCGAGGGACAGCCCATGCAGGTCGGTCCGCTGTCGCAGGTGTTGGTGGGCCTCGCATCTGGGCACGAGCCAACGGTCCGCTGGGGTACCTGGATGCTCAAGACTGCGGGCAGCATCGCCGGCGCCAACCTCGGCCCGGCCGTGCTCCATTCCACCCTCGGCCGTCACGCGGCCCGGGCGGTGCGCTGCGCGGTGCTCGCCGAGCAGGCCCTGAAACACTGGGATCTCCTGGTCGGCGAATATCGCCTCCGGCGATACCGAGATCTTCACACCGTGGGAGTACCCGTCAGGCATCCAACAGGGCTTCGGTTTCCACGAGGCTCCACGTGGGGTTCTGTCCCACTGGGTCGTCATCGAGGACGGCAAGATCAAGAACTACCAGTGCGTGGTGCCGTCCACCTGGAACGCCGGACCGCGTGACGAGAACGACGCCTTGGGGCCGTACGAGGCCTCCCTGGTGGGCAACCCGGTGGCCGATCCGGAGCGCCCGTTGGAGGTGCTCCGCACCATCCACTCCTTCGACCCGTGTCTGGCCTGTGCCATCCACACCCTCGATCCCGAAGGGAAAGAGGTCTCGAAGGTGAAGGCGCTCTGATCGACAGGCAAAGGCCATAACCTTCGGGGGCTAGGGGCCTTCCCCTGGCCCCCGTTTTCTTTTAAGCCGGTGAAGGTCGCAGCCACGTGGCAGACCGAACCCGGCTCTGGGACAATGATCCATATGGAAACATGATCCGGATTCTAGGCGTGGGCAACATCCTGGTGGAGGACGACGGTCTCGGACCATACGCGGTTCGCGTCCTGGAATCCGAGTACGAATTGCCGGAAAACGTGGAGATCCAAGATGTGGGCACCCCCGGCCTCGATTTCGCGCCCTATCTCGACGGCGCCACCGCGGTGATCGTCGTGGACACGGTGACCGCCGACGGGCCACCGGGCTCTCTGCACCGCTATGACAAGGACCAACTTCTGACGGCCCCTATCCCCGACCGCACCAATCCCCATCAGCCCGGCCTTCGAGAGACGCTGATGGCGTGCGAGCTCACCGATTCGGCTCCGGACGAGGTGATCCTCATCGGGGTGGTTCCGGGAGGCATCGGCAACGTCGCCCGCCTGGGGACACGGTTCGGGCGGCAGTGCCGGGAGTCATCGCGGCGGTTGTCCGGAACTCGACCGCCTCGGTGGAACGCCGACCCGACAGAACCGAACCCCTGGACCCGGACATCTGGTGGGAGTGATCGATGAAGCTGACCAAGGCCCCGAAACCCTTCTGATCATCCTGGTCGCCCTCCACAGTGCGATCATCGGCGTGGTCTTCATGTTCGCGCCCAACTGGCTGATGCAGTTCGGAGGTTGGGAGGGCATCGATCCCATTTTCTTTGGCCGGCAGGCCGGCGCCTTCCACCTGGTTTTGGCCGTCGCCTACCTGATTGAGTATTTCTCATACGGTGGCATCAAGATCCTGCTCATGGCCAAGGGCTTCGCCCTGGTGTTCCTGCTGGTGTGTACTCAGGTGGATCCCCTGCCGTGGGCAGTGCCCGTCTCGGGTCTCGGCGATGGCCTGATGGCCGTTTTCGTGTGGTGGGTGCATCGCCGTGTTTAGGAGGCAGTGAGCAGTATGCAGCGACCCAACGTTGAACGTTGAACGTCCCTCCCACCCACCCGGAGCGAGGAGAGTGCCTTAGGCGGGCGTGCCGTTGACCGGAGTTGAAAGTTAAACGTTAAACGTTGAAGGTTCCCTCCCACCCTCCCGGATCGTGAAAGGTCGCGATGGGCGGGTGTGCCGTCCTCGGGCGCATTGAAGTTGAACGTTAAACGTTACACGTTAAACGTTCCCACCCGCCCACCCGGAACGAGGTGGGCGCGCTGGTCGGGCGTGCCGGGTACACATTTGTGCGGGTCGTTGCCGGTCAGATCCTCGTGTGGTCGAGGCCGCACAAATGTGTACCGGGCAACCTCGGGGAGCGCGGTCGGGAGATGGGCGCGCTGAAATCCGGGTTCCGAGTTCCGGGTTCCGGGTTTTCCCCCGGCCACTGGCCACCCGCTGGTGACGGCTGGTCACCGCGGCCACCGGCCGCGAGTAACCGCGGGGAGCGCAACGGGGAGATGGGCGCGTCGAAGTCAAGAGGGGTCTTTCCATACCCCGGGCCGGTGCCAGGCACCGTCGAAATCGAATCGGAGCACGAGATCGTTACCATCTGCGGCGGTGCCTGGCACCGCCATGCGGTACCCGAATGCGAGAGTGGCAACCTGCGGTCGGCAGCGGCCGGGACAGGGACGGCAACCGGTGTCCGGGGCAGATGGCAGCATCGGTGATGAGCGACCGCGATCCGGATCAATCAGCTGAACACTGCCGCGGCCCCTGATCGCTGACGCAGCCGCCGATCACGGACGCTGTCCCTGATTGCCGTCGCTGTTTTACGCACGGAGACGGTCACCCAGAAGCCCCACCTCACGTTTTCCCGGAGGAACGAACCAAGGGTTCAACTTCCCTTGCCCGCCTGGAGGTCAGGGAGTCGCAGGCTCACTCCACTACGACGTCGCCGCCGAGCTCGTCGTAGATCTCCATGACCTGATCGCATCCGAATTGCACGGTCATTGTGAGGTAATTCCCGAGAGCCTCATCCAGACCTTCCGCCTCGGGATCGGCACTCAGCACGGCGATGCACTCCCGATTGAGGCTCTCCAACGCGTCGCAGACCTCCTCACCGTCGAAGTGCTCCGCCACTCTCTTCTCCGCCAGATCCCTACAGTATGCGGTAAAGAGACCCTTCTCGCTGGTTCGAACCGCGTTGAGGAGGTGCCGCAGCGCCACCGTGAAACGCCACTCCAGGATCTCCTTCGGGACGCTCTGGTAACTGGGAAAACGCGCCGCTCCGTCCGGCCCCAGCAATTCCTCGATGAAACGGCCCCTGATTTCGTCGTGGTGCTTCTCGAGAAGTCTGTGGATCCTCAGGTTGGTGCGTAGACGGACATCCTTGAGGGCCGCCTGGTTGCGGCGATGCCACTCCACCGGATCGGTCTTCTCGTTCTCGATCATGAACGGGACACGACGCCGAATTTGGAGACGCTCACGGGGCGCCCAGTTCAGCTTTTCATGAGTACGGCTCGCATCCACCGCCAGGTCCCAGTCGATGTACCGCACCATCCACGAGCGCTCGAAAGGTCGGTTGCCGAGCAGCCGGCCGAGCAGGTCACGGCCCCATACGCCGACCCGCGCAAGGGGGGCCGGCATGCAGAATGGTCGCACCGGGCGACCGCGGGTGTTTTTCTGAACCATCTCGAAGAGTTCGCGGTGATTCACGGTGTCGTTCGGGCTGCAGATCACCACCTCCCGCTGTTTCACATCCGGAAGGTGCTGGAACAGTCTCCAGAAAAAGCTCGGGATCTCTCGAATGTGGAGATAGGGGACGGCCGACTCTCCTCGCCCGCCGAGGATGCGCGAATTCCAGGCCTTGGACAGCCAGGTGGTGAAGAAGATATAAAGCGGTGCGTACTCACACCAATCGGAGAACATGGCCGCGAATCGGACGATGCACGACGGCACCGTCTCGTCGTACTCGGCCAACATCTCCTCCCCTATCCTCTTGGTCACGGCGTAGATGTGCTCGCCGTCCGGCGGACTGTCCTCGGTCAGCTTCTCTCCCTTCGGCGGGAAATTGCACGCCGCCACAGATGACGCGAAAACAAAACGATCCAGGTCCAGATCCACACACTCGTCGAGCACGTTGCGCAAGCCGTCCACGTTGGTGCGCCAGTACTCCGGGTGATCTTCGCCGGTGAAGTCGTAATGAGCGGCGAGGTGAACCACAAGATCGGCTCCGCCCGTGTCACGAATGAACTGGAATGCGGTCCTGGTGGACTCACGGTCGCCGATGTCCACCTGATACCACGCAATATTCTCGTGGAAGGGGGCCCCGCTCCGCACCTGCGATCGCCTCGCCATTCCGACGATCTGATAGCGCTCTTTCAAGCCCTCCAACAATCGCCGGCCAATAAAACCCGAAGCGCCTGTCACGATGAGACGAGGAAGTGCCATAGCTGATAGTTATTGTAACCCGCCCGCCGTAACCCGTTACGAGTTTCGAGTTCCGCAATTCAGCGGCTCGGCGGTTTGGGTCAGCGGACGTGTCACTGGCTTCACCCGTGAACGTCGTCCGTCTCCGACAACCCCGTCGGTCCATTGCTGCGATCGGTTGTCGGGCACGGAACGGAGACGGGCACGGGTGCACGGCGCACTCATACCCCGGCCGTGCGGGGTTCTGCCATACTGATCGGGTGCACGAGATGGGTATTGCATTGGAGATTCACCGGGTCTGCCGGGAGGTCGTGGCCGAGCAGGGCGGCGGCAGGATCGACTCGGTGCGCATGGCCATCGGCGAGCTGGCCGCGGTGGAACCCGACCTTCTGACCTATGCATGGGAGGCCGTGGTCGCCGAGGGCCCGGATGTCGGGGCGCGTCTCGTCGTGGAATGGCATCCGGCTCGGCAATTCTGCTCGCAGTGCGACCAGGACAAGGACCGTTCCGAGGGTTCATGGCTGAGAATCTGTCCCGACTGTGGCCAACCGCTCGCGGTGAGCGGCGGCGATGAGCTTGATGTGCTGGCGGTCACCATCGCCACCGACGAGGTTGAGAACCGGATCTCCGAGGTCCACGACGCGTGATTGGGGAGGGCCCATGAAACAGGTGGTGACGGTCAAGAGGAGAGCGCTGGCCGCCAGCGAAGAACGCGCTGACATTCTCAGACGCGGATTCGCCGACAGCGGCACGTTGGTGGTGAACCTGATCTCGTCTCCCGGGTCGGGGAAAACGACCCTCCTCGAGGCCACCGTGGGCCGGCTCAAAGCCAACCTGCGGTGCGCGGTGATCGAAGGCGACGTGGCCACCGAGCGGGACGCTGATCGCATTCGCGCATTGGGTGTCGCAGCACATCAAATTCTCACCGGCGGCGCCTGTCATCTTGACGCCCGCCAGGTGGAGAACGCCCTCGCCGAAACCCAGCTTCTTCCCACCGACATTCTCTTTATCGAGAACGTGGGCAATCTGATCTGTCCCACAACCTACGATCTCGGTGAAGATTTCAAGGTAGCCGTTCTGTCGGTGACCGAGGGCGACGACAAACCCTTCAAATACCCCGCCATCTTTGCCCGAGCCGAGGTCACCGTGGTCAGCAAGATCGACCTCCTCCCCCACCTCCCGTTCGACCTCGATGCCGTGCGGGAGCAGCTGACCTCGCTGAACCCCGCGGGAACCATTGTCGAGGTCTCCTCCACCACCGGCGAGGGCATCGACGCCTGGTGCGCGCTGTTGACCGGAAGACTCGCTGCCAAGCGAGAGGGGTAGGATGACGGGACGTCCGCATTTCCAAATTGCTGATTGCACATTGCAGATTGCACATCGACACATTGGTTCGATTCTCCCGCGTTCACATCAAGGGCGGGCGGGCGGAATCTGCAATCTGGAATCTGCAATCTGAAATCTGGGATCATTTCGACTGTGACAGGGAAGCGAGTCCGCCTTCGGGTCCGTTGGAGAGGCGCCGTGCAGGGCGTCGGTTTTCGGCCCACCGTGCACCGCATCGCCACCAGCATGGGACTGGTTGGGTGGATCATCAACGATCCCCAGGGCGCCACCGCCGAGATCGAGGGTGATGAGTCCACGGTCGGCATCTTCCCCGAACGTTTGGCCGCCGCCCTGCCGCCACTCGCCCGAATCGATCACGTGGCCATGACGGAGGTGGTCGTCGAGCACGCCACCCTTTTCGAGGTACGGGAGTCGACCCGGGGCAGACGGGCCGGCGCCCTGGTTCCGCCGGATGCATCGTTGTGCGGCGACTGCCGGCGCGAAATGGACGACCCCGACGATCGCCGTCATCGCTACAGTTTCACCACGTGCACCAACTGCGGCCCGAGGTTCTCCATCGTCCGGCGGCTGCCCTACGACCGTCCCGAGACGGCCATGGCCTGTTTCCCCCTTTGCGACGCCTGTCTCGCCGAATACACCGATCCCTCCAACCGCAGATTCCACGCCGAACCCGTGTGCTGTCCATCCTGTGGTCCTCGACTCTCGCTGCTCGACGCCGCCGGCGAGATCCTGGCGAGCGACGCCGATGCCGTGGATGGAGCGCGTCGAACTCTGCTCGCCGGTGACGTGCTGGCGGTCAAGGGCATCGGCGGTTTCCAACTCGCCTGCCGCGCGGATCAGCTTACCCCGGTTGCGACCCTGCGAGCTCGCAAGAGGAGGCCGACAAAGCCCTTCGCCGTGATGGTTCGAGATCCCGCCGAGGCCGACGGGCTGGTTCACCTCACCGACGCCGATCACCAGTTGCTTGTCTCGCACAGGGCTCCGGTGGTCCTCGCGCCGCGCCGACGTCCCAACCCCCTCGCCGACGCGGTGGCCCCGGGGATCGACGACCTCGGTGTCCTCGTCACCACCACACCTCTCCATGTGGAGCTCTTCGCGGATCCGGAAATGCCTCCCCTCGTGATGACGTCGGCAAATCTGTCCGAGGAACCGATCTGCCGGTCCAACCGGGAGGCTCTCGAACGACTCGGAAACCTCGCCGACGTCTTCCTGGTTCACGATCGCGATGTGGTGCGCCGGGTTGACGATTCGGTCGTGCGCTCCACTCGCGACGGGCCGGTCGTCCTGCGCCGGGCCCGCGGTTGGGTTCCCGATCCCCTGCCACTGCCCGAGCCGACGCCCGAACCGCTGCTCGCCGTGGGCGGACATCTCCAGATCACGGCCTGCCTTGCCGACAAAGACCAGGCATTCTTGTCGCAGCACGTGGGAGATCTGGACTCGGAGCCGGCCCGGCTCTTCCATCGTGAGGTGATCGCGGGGCTGGAAGACTTTCTTCAAGTGGAACCCACCACCATCGTCGCCGACGCCCATCCCGACTATCCCAGCTCGTGGATGGCCGCCGAACTCGTCCGGGAGCGGGGCGGACGGATGGTCACGGTCCAGCATCATCTGGCACATGCGGCGGCGGTACTGGCCGAGTTCGGCCGCTTCCCCGATCACAACGGGGAAGTACTCGCCATCAGTCTGGACGGGACCGGCTGGGGCCCGGACGGCACGGCATGGGGCGGGGAGTGGATCAGATTGCGCGGCGACCTCTCGTGGGACCGCGCCGGTCATCTGCAGCCGTTGCCCCTGGTGGGCGGAGAACGAGCCGTTCGCGAGCCGTGGCGGGTGGCGGTGGCCGCTCTCGTCGGCGCAGAGGTTGACGATGCACTCGAAGGCCTCCCGGTCTTTCCCAACGTGGGCCGGGACCACGTACGCGAGGTCGCGCGATTGGCGAGGTCGGGTACGTGGCCGATGGCCTCAGGTGCGGGGCGGCTCTTTGAAGCGGCCGGCGCTCTGATTGGCGAGATCACCTGCAATGACTGGGAGGGCGAGGCCGCGGTCCACCTGGAGTCCCTCGCCGCTCAATGGCCGGCTGAGGCCGCAACCTGGAAGATGGACCTCGACCTGGACGCTTCGACACCCCGGCTGCCGTCACGCCGTCTTCTGGCCGAGGCCGCCCGTCGTCTTGCAGCTGGAGACCCGCCTCCTCACGTTGCCGCGTCGTTCCATCAGACGTTCTGCCGGCTCGCGGTGGATCTCACCCGCGAAGTGGGCGCAGGCATCGGCGTGGTGGCCGTCGGCGGCGGCTGCATGGCCAACCGTCTGCTTCGCGGCGGGCTTGCCGGCGGCCTCGCCAGCGGCCGGTTTCGAACCGCTCGTGGCCACGGCGGTGCCGCCCGGCGACGGAGGCCTGTCGTACGGCCAGGCCGTTCTCGCCGCCGTTGCTGCAGCCCGGGGTGTGGAGGTGACTGCATCCCCCGTCGGCGAGCGGTGAGGTATCATCGAGCGCCGAGGATTCCGCCGATCCCTGGACATAGGAGGGCTTGTAGATGTGTCTTGCCATCCCGATGCTTCTGACCGAGCGGGACGAAATGAGCGGTGTCGTCGAGCTCGACGGCATTCGCCGTGAGATCTCGTTGATGCTCCTGCCCGAGGCCGAGGTGGGACAGCACCTGCTCGTCCACGCCGGCTATGCCATCGGCGCCGTCAACGAGGAGGAGGCCGCTCAGACCCTGGAACTGTTACGCGAGTACGCCGACGCGATGGTCGATCTGTGAACGACGAAAAACTCCTCAGCGACAGGAGGGCGGTCTCGGGTCTCGTCCGGCAGATCGAGGACGCCGCCACGAGGCTGGGCCGAGAGGCCACGATCATGGAGGTCTGCGGCACCCACACCCACACCGTCGCCGGAGCCGGCCTCCGGCGGATGATGCCGCCCGGCATCCGATTGGTCTCGGGCCCCGGCTGTCCCGTGTGTGTCACGCCGGTTGGTTTCCTCGATCGCGCTCTGGCTTTGGCGCGGCTGCCCGACACCGTACTCTGCACATTCGGGGATCTCATGCGGGTGCCGTCGAGTACCATTTCCCTCGAACAGGCCCGGGCCGAAGGGCTCGACATCCGGATCGTTTACTCCCCCCGGGATGCCGTGGCTATTGCAAAAGAGAACCCTGACAAGCGGGTCATTTTTCTGGCGGTGGGATTCGAGACCACGGTCCCCACCTTCGCTGCAGCCATGGCCGAAGCCGAGCAGCTCGAGATCGCCAATTTTCTGATCCTCCCCGGCAACAAGGTCATCCCGCCGGCCATGGTGGCTCTGGTGGAGGATCCCGATCTCAGCGTGGACGGGTTCCTTCTCCCGGGTCACGTGTCGGTGCTCACCGGCTGGGAGGTCTTTCGCTTCCTCGCCGAAACCCATGGCGTGCCCGGCGCGGTCGTTGGATTCTCCCCCACCGATGTCCTCCGCGGTGTGCTCGAATTGTTGGAACAGAACATCGATGGCCGCGCCGAGACCAAGAATCTCTACAGCCGGGTGGTGTCGCCGGAGGGGAATACCGCCGCCTACGAACTGGTGGAACGTTTCTTCGAACCCGCAGCAGATGATTGGCGCGGTTTTGGCGAAATTCCCGCGTCCGGGCTCGCCCTGCGCCCCGAGTGGATCCATCGCGACGCTTCCCGCATCGCGGTGGAGGTGCCCCCCCCGGTCGAACCCGTGGGGTGCCGGTGCGGCGACGTGCTGCGCGGGGTCATCGATCCTCCCGAGTGTCCTCTTTTCGACTCGGGCTGTTCTCCGGACACTCCGGTGGGCGCGTGCATGGTTTCGAGCGAGGGGACGTGCTCGGCCTGGTTCCGCCACGAACGTTGGGTGGAGCGATGACATGAGTTCACGCATTCCACCGACATTGCTGCTGGCGCACGGCTCCGGCGGACGTCTCACCCAGGATCTGGTGCGGGACGCCTTTGTTCCGGCCCTCATCAATCCCGTACCTGGCGACCTTGACCGACGCCGCAGTGCTGCCCGAACTGCCCCCCGGTCGCCCGGCAATGTCCACCGACGGGTTTGTGGTGGATCCGCCGATTTTCCCTGGCGGCGACCTCGGCTACCTCAGCGTCGCCGGAACCGTCAACGATGTGGCCATGGTCGGCGCGCGTCCGCTGTGGCTCACCTGGGCGCTGATTCTCGAGGAGGGGGCATCGGGTGAACTGATCGCCACCTGTGCGGCCGGGGCGGCTCGCGCCGCGAAGGAGGCCGGCATCCAGATCGTCGCCGGCGACACCAAGGTGGTGCCCCGGGGCAAGGGCGACGGTATCTACGCCGTGACGGCCGGCCTCGGCGTCGTCCCGCCCGGCAGGGATGTGGGCGATCACCGTATCCGTCCCGGCGACGCCGTGCTGGTTTCCGGTCCCATCGGCGATCACGGTGCCACCATCATGGCCAGCAGGCACGATCTGAAGAGCGACGGACTTCGGTCGGACTGCGGATGCGAGAACGCACTCATCGAGACCGTGTTCGAAGCCGGAGTCGAGGTCCACTCGCTCCACGACCCCACGCGCGGGGGTGTCCTCACCGTGTGCCACGAAACCGCCGAACGCACAAAGCTGAGGCTGACCCTCCACGAAACCGAGATCCCCGTCAGACGTGAGGTTCGGGCGGTATGTGAGGTTCTCGGTCTCGAAGTGCTCAGTTTGGCGTGTGAGGGTCGGGTGCTCGCCTGGGTTCGCGGAGGATCACGCCGCGGCGGC
This sequence comes from uncultured Holophagae bacterium, assembly GCA_963797055.1. Taxonomy (GTDB): domain Bacteria; phylum Acidobacteriota; class Thermoanaerobaculia; order Thermoanaerobaculales; family Sulfomarinibacteraceae; genus FEB-10. The sequence goes on along the minus strand of CAWCOD010000004.1, from coordinate 116,870 downwards.
GTTGGCGGCCTTCCAGAGCCACCCCTCGGGAGCTGGAGCGGCCATCATCGGCCGGGTGAGCGAGCGACGGACGGGAGAAGTGCCGTTGGTGCTCAACGCCGTCTCGGGAGGTCAGAGGCCTCTCGATCTGCTCTCCGGCAGTGATCTCCCGAGGATCTGCTGACGCTCAATTCACTCCGCTTCGCTCCGTGACTTGAGTTCAGACAAGTACGAACTCATTTTGCGGAGCGAAGCGCAGCAAAATGAGCGTCACACCTTTTTCAACGCCGCAAGTCTTTCGCTTACCTTGGCTGCGTGGCCCTTGGCCTTCACGCGCTTCCAACGGTGCGCGATGCGACCCTCGGGATCGATGATGAAGGTCGACCGAATCACACCCACGGTGACCTTGCCGTACATGTTTTTCTCTCCCCATGCTCCGTAGGGCTCCATGGCGAGGTGGTCTGGATCGCTGAGCAGGCGCACCGCAAGACCGTACTTCTCGATGAACTTCCGGTGCTTCTCCGGCGAGTCGGGGCTGCAGCCCAGCACCGCCGCGTCCAGGTCCCGGAAGCTCTCGATACCCTCGGTGAACTCGCAGGCCTCGGTGGTGCAGCCGGGTGTGTCGTCCCGCGGGTAGAAATACAGCACCACCCAATTTCCCGCGTACCCGGCAAGGGAGACCTCGACACCGTCCTGATCCGGCAGATTGAATGCGGGCGCGTGGTCTCCGATTTCCAGTCCCGACTTGACTCATTGGCTCCTCCTCATTTTGAACACTCACAAACAACAACCCACCGACCCCGCGATAATTTCCTGGCATGCTACATTCACCATCAGCCAAGGAGGTTCCTCATGATTGGTCGTCGAAGCGTTTTTTGGAACCTGATGCCTCTCACAGTCGTTGTGTTCCTGGCCGTCACCGCGCTCGGACCGGCCGCGGAGCCCAACCCCGCGCTCCTCAATCCGTCCCTCGCCGACGCCCAGGCGCCGGATACGTTCAAAGTCAAAGTGGAGACCACCAGTGGCGACTTCGTGATCGAGGTCCACCGCGAGTGGGCGCCCAACGGCGCGGACCGCTTCTACAATCTCGTGACGATCGGCTACTACGACAACAACGCCTTCTTCCGCGTGATCGACGGATTTATGGCCCAGGTGGGCATGAACGGCGACCCCAAGGTGCAGGCGGCGTGGTCCAGGGTGCCGATTCCGGACGATCCGATCCGCAAGGAAAACACTCGTGGGATGGTCACCTTCGCGGCGAAGGGAAGTCCCAACTCGCGCACCACTCAGTTCTTTATCAACTACGGCGACAACAGCCACCTGCGTCAGTACGGCAAGTTCGCACCATTCGGGAAGGTTGTCGAGGGGATGTCGGTGGTGGACGGTCTGTACTCGGGATACGGGGAGGGCGCACCCAAGGGCCGCGGCCCATCCCAGGCCAACATCATCCGTGAAGGCAATACCTACCTTAAGGAACAATTCCCCAAGCTCGACGACATCATCAGCACCACCGTCGTGGACAAATGACCGTATTGGCCGGACATGGCCCGAGACCGTGTCTCGCGGGGTTGGCCATGAGGGAGCATGTCACGCTCCGCCGATGAACTCCTGCGGGAGCGGGCGGCATTCGACGAGAACGCCGCCGAGATCCTCAGGCTCGCGGTGGAACGGGGTCTGATCAACGACACCGACGCGGATACCGCTATCGACCAAACCCGGCGGGAGGTCACCCAGACCGCAGACGGCACCCCACCGCCACCGGTGGTGGAAGCCCTCTCCCACACCGGGGTCCTTGACCCGCACACCCTGGCCGGACTGGCCCGCGAACTCGGCCTGCCCTCGGATCACGCGCCGACCTGGGCGGGCATCGAAGACGACACCTTCAGCGACAGCTTCGACGCGCCGCCGGTCAAGAAGTGGGATCGTTACGACATCGTGGACTTTATCGGCCGTGGCGGCATGGGCGACGTCTTCAAGGCCAGGGATCCACGGTCTGGGACGTTTCGTGGCTCTCAAGTTCCTGCGCCGGGACACCCCCGAGATCGTTCACCGTTTCCTGCGGGAGGCGCGCGTCCAGGCCCGCATCGACCACGAGAATGTCTGCCAGGTCTACGAGGTCGGCGAGGTTGAGGGACACCCCTACATCGCAATGCAGTACATCGCCGGGGGGTCGCTCAAAGAGATCAGCGATCTGCTCTCCATCCGCGAGAAGGCAGAGATCATGGTGGACGTGGCCGACGCCCTCCACGCGGCCCACCAGGCCGGTCTGATCCACCGCGACATCAAGCCGGCGAACATCCTGGTGGAACGCAACGACGAGGGCGGTTGGCGACCCTACGTCGTGGACTTTGGAATCGCCCGCGAGGCGGAGGGCCGCGACGTGACCATCTCGGGCATGGTGCTCGGGACGCCCGCCTTCGCCGCTCCCGAACAGGTCCGGGGAGACGTCCACGCCCTCGACCGTCGCACCGACGTCTACAGCCTGGGCGCCACGATGTACTGGTTTCTCACCGACCGGGCGCCGTATGAAGGCGGCTATCCCGAGATCCTGGCGGGCATCACCGACCGTGAACCCATACCACCCCACCGCATCCGGCAGGAGGTGCCGGTGGATCTCGAGACCATCACCCTGAAGTGCCTTGAAAAGGAGCCCGACCGCCGGTATCCCACGGCGAGGACCATCTCGGAAGATCTCCGTCGTTATCTCGCAGGCGAGGCGATCACCGCGCGACCCACCACGCTGGGGTACAAACTCGGCAAGAAGCTCCGAAAACACAAGGGGCTCGCCGCCGCAGCGGCTGCAGCTCTGGTGGCCTTTGCGGTGGTCATCGGCTACGCGGTGAACACAAACCTCAAGGCCGGACGGCAGGCGATCATCACCCAGGATCTACTGGTTCAGGCGAACGAAATCGATCAACTCGCCCGGATCGCAGCCATGATGCCCGTCCACGACAGCCGCCAGGAAGAGGATCGGATCGCACGGCGGATGGATCAACTCGAGGACCAGACCTCCCAGCTTGGTGGACTCGCCTTCGGTCCGGGCCATTACGCCCTGGGTCGCGGCTATCTCGCACTTCAGTCCTACGACCAGGCGCTCCACCACCTCCGGTTGGCCGAGGAATCCGGCTACCGCACGCCCGCCGTTTCATATGCCCTGGGCATGGTGCTCGGCAAGCTCTACGAGTCCCAGCTCCAGCAGGTCTACCAGTTCGACGATACGACCCTGCGTGACGCCTTTCGCCGGGAGATTGAAGCCGAGTTTCGCGAGCCGGCCCTCAGCTATCTCCGGCTCAGCGGCACCACGCAGCCGGAAACGGCCGCCTACGCCGAGGGTTTGATCGCCTTTTACGAAAAGAGGTACGACGAGGCGTTGGCGAAGGCCCGGGCCGCCTTCGAGGAGGCCGACTGGCTCTATGAGGCGAAAAAGCTCGAGGGCGACATCTACCTTCAGTTGGGGGCTGAAAACCGCTTCAGAGGAGAGTATGACGCGGCCCTTGCTGATTTCTCTTTGGCGGGCGCGGCCTACCAAACCGCAGCTGATATCGCGAGATCGGACGCCACCATTCACACAGCGGACTGCGCTCGGTGGGTTCAGGTTCTGGAGACCGAGGTGGGTCGCGGCAACCCGGCGTCGACGACGTTTGAAAACGCCCTTGAGTCGTGCGACAGGTCGCTGGGCGTCAATCCCGATCGGGCGGCGGCGCACGAGATCCTGTCCTGGCTCAACTGGAAATGGGCAGACGTGCTGAACGACCGGGGCGAGGACCCCTCTCCCTATCTCGAACGGGCCATCGAATCGGCGCGAAGGGCGATCCAGATCGATCCCAACAACGCACCGGCGCACCACAAGCTTGGGGGCGCCCTTCTGGTCACGGGGGTTCGGGAACTGGATCAGGGCAGGGACCCCCGGCCCACGCTCGATCGATCCATCGCGAGTTTCAGAGCCGCCACCGAGAACGACCCCGGGATGGTGCTTGCCCACGACGAGTTGGGCTACGCGTGGGAACGCATCGGGCGGTACGAACTCAGCGTCGGGCTCGACCCCCGCGACGCGCTTGAAGAGGCCATTCAGAGCTTCGACCGCGCCATCGCCCTCAATCCGGAGTACGCCAACGCGTTCAACAACAAGGGCATCGCGCTTTGGCGACGGGGCTACTACGAACTCAAGAAAGGCCTCGACCCGCAGCGGTCTCTGGACGAGGCCCTGGATGCCCTGACGGCCGCCACGACTCTCAATCCGAACTATGCCTACGCCTACGCCAATCGGGGCCTCACCTATCGCACCAAGGCCCTCTACCTCATGGAACTCGACATGAACCCGGGCCCGTGGATCACCGAGGGCCGAACCAACCTGCAACGGGCCCTGTCCATCAATCCCGAGATCTCTTGGGCCTACATCGAACGCGCGTCCGTGGAACTGCTCGCCGCCCGGTGGGCGATGCGTCAAGAGACCTCGCCGGAGCCCTTCTTCCGGGCCGCCACCGAAGCGGTGAACCGGGCGCTCACCGTCAATCCCAAGAACGCGCCTGCGTACCAGACCGCGGCCGAGGTCCACCGCTGGCGAGCCGCGTGGCTCCTTGCAACGGGACGCGACCCCACCCGGGTGATTCGTGCCGGGCGTGATCTCACCGCCAGGGCCCTGGAACTGAATCCCGCCCTCGCCAACGCCATGGTCACCGACGCGGCGTTGCTCCTGATCCAGGCGGAATCCAGCACGGACCCGAACCAACGCCGCCGGTTGGCAGGACAGGCCCTCGGCTTCCTCGACCGCGCCGCCGAAACCAACCCCCTGCTCGCCCACGAAGCCCGCGAACTGCGCCGGAGGGCGGAACGCCTACAGGGCTGACCGCCGGATCGGTGGGCAAGATTCGGTGGAATCCAAGACCATTAATCCGTCCGCTGCGAAACCGAAAGACGGCGGGGCCGGATGACCGGCCCCGTTTCCCCACTCGAGAGAAACCGTCGTCACTCGAGGTGGGGGCTCGCACGGAGCTTGAACCGGGATGCGGTGGGCGAATCGAAGGGTTCCCGTCCGCCATACACATCCATCCATCCTCGACAAAGGGATCCTGCATCGGGTCGTAGAATTCCAGGCTGGTGTTGGTGATTTCGAGCTGATCGCAGTCTCCCGTGACGACGAAACTACCGGTGTTCTTCAGGAGGAAAATCGGTTGTTGCGTATTGAGCGGCGGGTCTTGGCCGCCCGCAGAGAGGCCGTAGTGGACCATCGTGTAGTCGAACGATCTCTTCCCGGTCCGCACCCACGTCCCGATGGTTTCGGACAACGACGCCACGTCGGAGAAAAAGCCACCCAGGGTGGGATCGCCGCCGATGAAACTCAACGACACGGATCCGGTCCAGTGCGAGTCGGAATCGTAGATGGCGGTCCAGGTCAGGCCCCAATAGGGCGTCACTCCGTACCAGGCGCCGTCGAGATCGCACACGCCCTGGCCGTTGTTGCCCTTGCCAAGCCCTTCGTCGTCTCCGGCGAACGCCGGGACGATCATCAGTGCCGCGCAGGCAAGGACTGAAAGAACGCGAACCACGTTGCGAGCTGTCATTTCGACCTCCAATGTTGAACTGAGTTGTTGACGATCGCGACGCCATCGGTGGAGACCACGTCTCCTCCGCACCGGCCTTGTCACCTCCCCTTGCGTGTTTTCTTTCAATATAGGTCGCGCACGTCAAAAAGACATGAAGAAAAGGTGCCGAAATTGTGCTGATTTCCCTCCAGCCCCCGGCCGGCGCCCATAGCGAATTATGAGTTGTTGGCTGGCGGAGACCCCTGGCCCGGACCTTCCACGAGGTGTCGGAACCAGGGTGGCGAAGGCCTGTGAGGTTCAGTCTTTTTTTTGGAGAGTGGGCGGCGTCCGAGAAAGTGACTGGCGGGGCTCGCAGGACTCGAACCTGCGACCAATGGTTTAGGAAACCACTGCTCTATCCACCTGAGCTATAGCCCCGCGTGGGGAGATGATGCTATGCCGGTGGGCGTGGTGTGTCAATTGGGATGCACACCACCCAAATTTGAATTTTCAATTCTCAATTTTGAATTCCGCCCTCCCCCGCCCGCCCCCCCCCCCCCGGAGCGAGGCGACCGCGATCGGCGGGCGTGCCACTCCAGGCGCCTTGAAGTTGAAAGTTAAACGTTTGGTTCATCCGGGAAAACGTGAGGTGGGGTGTCTGAGTATCCGTTTCCGCTTGCCACGGCGTAGCCCGAGGCGAAGCCGGGTGCCCGTGCCCGGATTCAGCGGCAGCGACGGCGTTCAGCGTACAGCGGCAGCGATCCGCGACAGCGGCAGGGAGGACAGCGATCAGCGATCAGTTGCCTTGGCGGCATTGGATTGGTCACCTCCGGGTCGTTCAGCGGAGTGAATAGCCGGTGGGCAGCCGAGGTCAAGGGCAGGCCGGGCCTGGGCCCCGGTGCTCCGCACCCTTGACATCGGCTGCCTCACCGGCTTGTGGGAAACGGCATGAACGACCCGGAGGTGTCCATGTCCAAAGCCGTCACAAAACCAACCTCGTTGCCATGAGAAAGCCCTTGAAGCAGCAGGCATGGCAATCAAGCTCGTCATGAGGGTTCCCGCTCCTCTGAAGTCCATTGCCGATCAGGCGATCCGGTCGGCAAGCTCGGTCCCGGCCAACATCGCCGAAGGGCACGGCCGGGTTGGACGGGACCGATCGAACCACTGGAGAATCGCCTACGCTTCAGCCAAGGAGGTCGAGTCTCACCTGACGCTCTTGGTTCACGCCGGGGCGATCAGTCGAACCGGGGCCTGTGATGCGATGAAGGGCTTTGATGAGGTCCGCGCCATGACATGGCGCCTACTTAACCCAGAGTCCTGATTGGGGCTCCTGCACCAGCCATTCTGGATGCTGTCGCTGGTAGGCTCCAGAACTGCACACGAGGTCGGCTGCGATAGAACATCTCGAATTCGGAATTCGGAATTTGGAATTCAAACACTGTCCATCTCACGGAAATCCGGATGAGCCAAACGTTTAACGTTAAACGTTCCCACCCACCCTCCCGGATCGAGGCGGGCGCGATGGGCGGGCGTGCCATCCAAGGGAGTTGAAAGTCCAAAGTCGCAAGTCGAAAGTCCCACCCGCCCCCAGGAACGATAGTGCGCGATGGGCGGGCGTGCCGCTTTGACATTCTTGGACCCTGGTGACGAGGGATTGACCATCCGTGAGGTCCCAAAGTGTCAAGGGTGGCAACCTCGGGGAGTGCTTTGGGGAGAAGGGCACGCCGAAATCTGCATATCGAATCGATCGCGCGGGCCGGTGCCAGGCACCGTCGAAATCGAATCGGAGTACGAGTTCTCAATTCTGCGGCGGTGCCTGGCACCGACATGTGTTTGAATTCAATATTCCCGCCCTCCCCCTCCGTGCGGGGGGGGTTGTGGGGGGAATTAAGAATTCAAAACTCAAAATTCAGAATTCTGCCTGTGGTTTGCAGCCGGGACGGCCGTACCACAATGGCTCGGATTGCACAGCCACGACGCAGACTACACAGCGACGTGCCGCCACACCTGCTCATGTTCACCACCGGCCAGGCAGCCGAGCACTTACACACCCCAAAGACTGTTCTTGCCACGTGGCGCTGTCGTGGGGTGGGTCCGCCATTCGTCAATATGGGTGAATCGCAGGCTTCCCGTGTGTTGCACCGGCTGAGCGATCTGGACACGTGATCCGACGGACGTCGGCACGAGCACCCGTAGGCCGCACCGTTTGCCTACGTGATGCTCGAATTCAATTGCCAACAATCAACCCGAGCTTCTTCACCATTGAACCTCGACATAATTCAGGTCTTGCCAGAGAATTTCGCGCCACTCACCTGTGTCCTTCTCTTGACAACGCACCCCGTGGGCAAACTTGATCGCGGCCATCTCTGAATGTCCCGCAGCCTCTACTGTGCACACATGCCAGTCGTCGAAACCACCGCACCATTGAGCCGAACCGTCAGTGTGGTATTCGGGACGGATGTACTGAATATCAGGCCAACACACCGACGACTCCGAGCAATCCTGCCACTGAAACGTCCTGCAACTTCCTACAACAAACTCGGTCTGACTGAGCGTACAAATATATGTCGAACCGCCATGTGGCACGACCTTCACGTCTATGGTGGTCAGGTCGATGGGCAAATAGCCAGGCTTTGATTCGTTCGTGCCGTGTCCTTGGCAGGCCCCGGCGAAAATCAGCAGCGCGACCACGATTGAAAATTTCAGCGAATACCTGCCAACGTTGAGGAAAAACAAAGCCAACCCCCGTTCTACATAGCTAAGCGATCTCAATATCGTTTTATAAATTGTGATCATAGCGTTCGTTCTTACCAAAAACATCATTGAATGTAAAGGACACCCAACCTCATCCATGATGTGCCCGCCGGAAGCACGAGGATGCGTGTTGACAGCACGCCGCGTTGCGCGGTGTGTCGATTGGGGAAGGGCCTAGAGGCTAGGGTCTGGGGGCTCGAGGTGGTGGGTCTGGGCCACAACGAGGTGGTCGGGGCCAACGGGTGTCGCTTGCGGACCGCAATCCTCGGAGGTTGATTTCTCAGTTCTCAATTCTGAATGTTGAATTTCCCCCTCCCCCGCCGTCATCGGGGTGGGTGGGGGAATTCAAAATTCAAAACTCAAAATTGAGAATTCTCACCCCATGACATTTGGGAAGTCGGGACCTATGTTGTATTAAAGGAAACACACGACGAACGAGGAGTTTTGGCAGGTTCGGCTGGTCGCAGTGCCGGCACGCGGGAGGAGAAGGTCATGCGCGTTGGATATTGGTCATTGACTCTGACTCTGTTCCTTCTGGTTATCAGCACTCCGGCGACGGCCGGCGACCCATCGTATGTCTTCGTGACGTCCACGTTGCACGATGGCAATCTCGGCGGGCTGGAAGGTGCCGATGCCATCTGCAATCAGGCGGCTGCTGGCAATCTCCCTGGAACCTACGCGGCCTGGTTGTCCACCGAAGCCGGCACCGTCGCGGCGTGGGAACGGGTGTATGACGACCCGGATGGGTACCGACTGTACGACGGCTCTCCGGTGGCGGTCCGACTGGAGGATGTGTGCGCCTGTACAAACGACACGGACTGCCTCATCAATGCCATCAACCAGACCGAGACGGGCGCGCCTGCCCCCACCAACACGAATATCGGATTCGCCACAGCCTGGACCGGAACCTGGATCGGCGGCCAAGCGTGCGTGATTTCCCCAGACCATTGCGGCAACTGGCTTCAGAATTCGTCGGGCGATGGCAGGGTCGGGGACCCGACCGACACGAATATCTTCTGGACGGAGGGAAGCTGGGATACGTGGTCGGAGCAGCCATGCTCCGGCGAGTATTCCCTGTATTGCTTCCAGAACGCTCCCATGTTCGAGGACGGCTTTGAGTCCGGCGACACCACCGCGTGGTCGGCAGCGGTGCCGTAGTTGATCGAAGAACGTTAAATGTTGAATGTTGGAACGTTAAACGTTCCCACCCCACCCTCCCGGATCGTGATGAAAGGATGCGATGGGCGGGCGTGCCACTCCGGGTACCTTTGAGTTGGAAGTTACACGTTACACGTTAAACGTTCCCACCCACCCTCCCGGATCGTGATGAAAGGGCGCGATGGGCGGGCGTGCCACTTTTGACATTGTTCGGGTCGTGATCGCTGAAGGACCTGAGACTTGGGTTCGAACAATGTCAAGGGTGGCAACCTCGGGTAGCGCGTTCGGGAAAAGGGTACGCTGAAATCTGCATATCGAATCGATCGCGCGGGCCGGTGCCCGGCACCGACATGGAGATCGGAATGCGAGGACAGGCAACCTGCCGGCGGCAGCGGTTGTGCATCTGGCCGTGTGCTGCGACCATGTCCAATCCTGTACGCAGAATAAGAGGCCATACGGCCGCTCGCTGGTGACGGCTGGTCACCGCGGCCGGCTTGTCACGGCGAAGCCCGAAGGGCGGAGCCGGACACGATTACTCGATCGATTGCAGCCGGGACGGCTGCTCCAGAATGCTTTACCGAGTAAATTAAAACTCACAAAATCAGCACATTTCCCTCATGACATTTCGCCGGCCACGACCCAAATTAAAAGGGAACATCAATCAAAAGGAAAGGGGGAGGAGGTGACGGCCAGCCTCACGGTGTCGAGGTCGTCGATCGGCGGCATGAAGAGCGCATGCCCATTTTTCGCGTGATGACAGGAATACCGCTGAAGCTTCTTTTTCATCAATACCAACCGGAAGGGAGGAAGTGGATTATGAGAGGTTTGTGGATGTTCGTGCTTGCCGTCGCTCTCCTGACCACCAGTGCAGTGTGGGGTGCCACCATCGTTGTCGACACAACCGATCCAGCGGTTGCTGACGACGGCGCATGCTCGCTCATCGAGGCTATTGACAACGCCAACGTCGATGCTGCGACCCACTTAGATTGCTCCGCCGGGAGCGGCGCGGATGTGATCGAGCTCGCGCCGGCTTCGACCTACTTACTCACCCAAGTGCACAGTTTTGGAAACGGTCCGAATGGTCTGCCGACTGTGGCGTCGGAAATCCTCATTGAGGGCAACGGTTCGACCATCAACCGTCTCGTGACTGCGCCATTTTTCAGATTCATCCTTGTGAACGTCTTTGGAAACCTGAGTTTGGTCGACCTCACGCTTCGCCACGGCGACCCCGGCGCGGGCCACTTCGGTGGCGCTATTCTCAACTACGGCACGGTGCGGCTCGAGCGGACGACTCTGACCGAAAACATAAGCCAGTGCGGAGGTGGAGCTCACAATGGTTCGGGGGGCGCCATGACGTTGACCGACAGTGTGGTCATCAACAACGTCGGGAATCACGGCGGAGGCCTCTGCAGTTCCGCCGAGTGGGGTGATACGTCCCTCAGTCTCAAAAGAACGCTGGTCACTGAAAACGTCTCCAACGGGGAAGGAGGGGGGATCCAGTGCGTCAGGAATCCAAACCGGCATGCGGTCCTTGAGGTCCTTGGCAGTACGGTGGCCGCGAACAGCGCCGTAGCATTAGGCGGTGGAATCAATGCTGAGGCTGAGGCCTTGTTGAGGGAGACCACGATCACAGGAAACCATGCCGGCCACGCCGGGGGTGGCGTGATTTTGTGGTCCGACGTCGGGGTCGTTGATCGCTGCACCGTCAGCGGCAATACCAGCGAAACGGCGGAAGACGTGGGCGGATCCGGCGCCGGGATTTTGGTGGTTGACGGGACCGCCACAATCTCCAACAGCACCATCAGCGGCAACCAGGCGATGGGCGCTGCGACAAACGATCTCTACTCTGGCCGGGGTGGTGGAATCGAACTGGTCGGAACCGTCGACAACACAATGGTTACGGTGGAGGACACCACCATATGTGACAACGGTGCCAAGGTTTTTGGGGGTGGAATTTCAGTTCAACGGCTGGAAGGATCCGCTGCCGTCGCCCTGACTCTCCGCAACACCATCATCGCCGCCAACCTCGACCAGGGCGCGTCGCTGCCCGGGAACTGCTCCGAGGAGTCAGGGGCCACGATCACCCTCCCCCACCAATATCGGGTGGGTGGGGGCAATTCAGAATTCAACATTCAAAACTCAGAATTTCTGCGGACCGTGCAGGCGAGACGCCTGCACTACAAAGTACCCCGTGCGGACGGGGGAACTTTGCACCTTCAATTTTCAACTTGTAACGTTTAACCTTCAACTTCGAACTTCAGACCTGTCCCCTGCCCCCTGCTCGCCGGTCGGTGAGACCTCTCACCGTAGGCAGTCTTTTCACACGAAACCGGACCAGATGGACTCGTCCCCCGACTCGAATTCGTCGACGAAGATTTCGTGGTCATCGCCGTAGCGCCAGGATCATGAAGGAGTAGTGCCATCCAAAATTCACCGTCCCAAGCGCCGGTTCCCTCCAGCTGATAAGCGGCGTCAGAGAAGAGCCCCGCGGTCGTCGTGGCCCAGTAGATGTTCCGGTCCAACGACCAGTCTCCCGCCATGTGAACGGCGAGCCAGTAACGCACCCCTGCAGCGAGATGGACCTGCTGGCCCAGTGGGAAGGACTGGACATACCAGGCCCAGCCCCCAGGGCAGTCATCCTGGTCAGGGTAAATGGACACATCCGTCGAAATCCCAGTGGCCACCACAGCCCCGGGAGAACCGCCCATCATCGGCCAGGATCCACCATCGGAGGATGCCGTCCCAGTTGGCGGGGAAGGTGCAGGTGATATCGAGCATTCCCATGTCCACCCGGGTGGCCTCCGCCGCAAAGCTCAGCTCGAAATCGTCTGCCTCGGTCCACTGGGTCATCTCAAATCCGCTGACGTGATCCATCGGACCGTTGTCGAAGAGCAGCGCCACCTGTGCCTGGACCGGCGCAACCATCAGCAGAGCTATCGCCATCAGGAATACGAGCGATCTCGCGGTCGTCATGGTGTCCCTCCCGCCATTATTGTGGTTCTCGGTTCCCGACAAGTATATCTGATTTGAGATTGCGTATTCATTCAAATAATCAATATTTGATGAAAGAAAGTAATCGGTCCGCGGACCCAACTTCCGCGGGCGAGCATGTCGGTGCCAGGCACCGCCGCAGATGTATCGATCTCGTGATCCGATGCGATCTCGACGGTGCCTGGCACCGGGTGAGCGCGTTCGCAATGCGCTCGAGGACGGCACGCCCTTGCGTCGTGCCCCTCACCTTCCGGGTGGGTGGGTGCGATTCAAAATTCAAAATTGAGAACTGAGCATTGCGTCCTGCGTGCGGGGGCTGTGGACGCGCCACGTGACCACAGTCACTCCCGGGTTCGGAAAACACCGGTGAAACGTCAATTCCACGTCAATTGCATTGAATTCGCCGCCCAGGGTACAAATAATCGATAGTGGATGGGGTGCTCCGAGCAGAGGAGGTTCACGCAGTGAACAGTTTGTGGTCTGGTCTTGCGAGTCGTGCGTCCGCGGTGGTCCTTCTCATGTTGGCTGGTGCCGTGTCCGTCCCGGCCCAGGGGCCGCCACCGGTGTGCCTCGAAAGCCTGGAACCCCTGCTCCACGACACGTCCTCAGGGCCAGATGCGTGTCTCGGTCTCGAGACCAACTTCAAGTTCTTCGAGGTGTCCCGATTCCAGTGGCGTGGACATCCCCAGATCGCGGTCAACACCGGCAACAACCTCCAGATCTGGGACATCGGCAACCCGCAGAATCCAGTGGAAGGCGACGATTCGGGTTTCGGCGTGAACAACCAGGGCGACTCGGACTACGATCTGGTGAACCACTCCATCTGCGACGACTGCCAGTGGGGCGTAGCCACCTATAAACTCGGCCACGTGCTCTTCGGTCTCGGCACCGACCCGGTGGAACCCGATTTTCAGCTCCACCGGTTCTACGAGACCGGCACCGACGACCCGCGGGGAGCGTTCACGTTCAAGATCGGCAGCCAGCAGTACCTACTGGCCAAGTACCTTCCGGGCGACTGTGGCGGGGACGCTACGATCTACCGGTTTGACGGCACCAACCCCAGCGACTTCACCGCCATCGGCTGTGTCGACGTGCCCGGTTACAACGGCAAGATCCTCAACGGATTCCACATCGAGAAGGACGGCAACCACTGGCTCTACCTCGGCTTCGAGAACCGACGGATCTACGTCTACGAGGCGGTGCCGCAGGGCAACGGCATCAACCTCCAGTACACCGGCAACGACTCCATGCTGGCCTATCTGGCGCGGGGCAAGGGCATGGCGGTGGATCGAGTCCGTGATCTGGCGGCCACCACCATGGCCAATAACGGCCTCAGGATCTGGGACATCTCCTCGCCAGGCAGTCCGACCGAACTCGCTTACATCCCGGGAGACTTCAACCTGGCCGCCATCACCTACCCCTTTGTCTGGGTGGGGCGCAGTTTGGATCCGGATAGCTCCAAAACCTACAACATCAAGGACCCTGCAAACCCCGAAGCTGTGGATCCGAACTTCTGGCATCCTGACCAATATTGGAACAGCCACAACGAGGAGTGCGAGTGGCCCCAGGGGGCGTCCTTCTCGCCCGACGGCATGACCATGTATATCGCCCGGTATTCGGTGGTGCAGATGGTGGACTTCACGCTGTGCGCCGGACCGCTCCAACCCACCGCGCTCGTCACCCTTCCCGTCGTCGATCCATTCCCCGGCGAGAACGTGACCGTGACCGACGGCTCGCTGCCCACTGTGGAACGGCGGGCCATATGGGTCACCAACAGCAACGACCCGGCGGGGCCGGTGATCTGCGGCGATGACCCACCCGAACTTCGCGCCGACCACCCGGTGTCCATCGATTGCTGGATCCGCAAGGACCTGGCCGCCGACATGGAGCGCTGGGCGCATGTGGCGGCGGACAACGCCGACTTTCCGTGCGGCGCCGGCACCGATCCGCTGGACTGCCCGGCAATCCAGATCGCCAGCCGGAAGATCACCATCGACCGCAGCCCCGAAGCCTTCATCACCATGGACCCGGTCAATCCCATCACCGGTGACACCGTCAACCTCTTCGGCGCCTACGAGGGCAACCCCGCTGCCGATCCATTCGCATGGAAGGCCTGGCGGGGGACGGTTCCTGTGGGGACGGGCGGCAACGAAGACTGGAGTCTCCCTCTCGCCGAGAGCGGCGACTACCTGATCCGATTCACGGTGGACTACGAACATGAAGACCCGGACGACGGCCTCCCCTATCAGGCCAAAGGATTCAAGTCCGTCACCGTGACCTCGGTGGCCGCGGCCCTCGACCTACCTGTGAATCCGGTCAACACCGAACCCATCATCCTCGACGGCTCGGGCTCGAACCACACCGCCGGGGTCAACCTCTCCTGGCTGTGGCAGGTGACCGGGGCAACCAACTACAACGGGTGCCCCGATGACGAGACCTGCACCATCCCGCCTGAAACCCTGAATCCCGGTCTCCACACCGTGACCCTGACCCTGACCAACACCGACAACGGCGATCAATCCACGCGTTCAAGGGACCATGGACGTGCTCGACGGCCACGTGGACATCCAGGTTTCGCCCTCCTCGCCCGACATCGGCGAGGTCGTGACCTTCGATATCCTGGGCTACCCAAACGATGTGGTGGCCGCCTGGAACTTCGGCGGACCGGGCTGCGATCCGTTCAACCAGGAGGAGATCTGTTACCCGACCTACACCAACTGCCTGTCCATGGCCTTCAAGTACTCCACTTCGGGGCTCAAGTCCGTATCCGTGGAGCTCACCGACCCCGACAGTGGAGATTTCGTGGGCTCGGCGGCCTTCGAGTTGACGGTCCAGGACAACGGCACCTGCGACGGCTGCACCTTCGCCGTCAACCCGGTGGAAGGTTCCTTCTCCGCAGAGGGCGGCGCCGGAACCTTTGCGGTGGAGACCCAAACCGACTGCGTCTGGGCGGTCGCGGCACCAGACCCCTGGATCACCATCACCGATTCGGGCGACGGCTCCGGCTCCGACTCTGTGAGTTACATGGTGGCTGAGAATCCGAATCCTCCGCGATCCGGTGCGATCCAGTTAGGAGACCTTCAACACTCCGTGTTCCAATCGGGAGTCGGCAACGCCGATCTGGCGTCATCCATGACGGGCACCGCCGAACCGCCGGCCGGCGAGGCGACCAGCCTGTGGGTGACCTACGGCAACACCGGGCCCGACGACACTCTGGACACCCTTATCAACGTGGAGATCCCCTTCGGTCTGCCGGCCGGGTGGACGGAAATGACCGACGAAGTCCTCGACGACCTCCAGAATTCGGCGGCCGTGTTGGACGCGCTCGGCTACCCAATCTCCACCACCGACGATCCGCTGGGGAACTGGCCGCTCCTCTTCCTGGACGACGTGAGCTGCGATCGTCTGAGATTTCAGGTCCAGGGCCCCGATTGGGTCGGCGAGCCCGACCCGATTCCAGTATCCGGTCTGGTATCTGGTGCGTCGAGCACCTGGACCTTCGAACTGCCGATTCCAGCCGAAGGCGTGAAGACCGGCCAGATGGAGATCGTGACCGGCCCCTCTGCGGGCTCGAGGTTCTCTCCGGCCACCACGGCCGCCACCCACACGGATGCCCACGAATCGAGTCGGTTCGGCTCCGGCCTCAATTGCCGCGACCTTGTGGACGGTTGCAGCCGTCTCATCGACTGTTTCGGGCCCCGCCTCTGGCAGGTGGATCCACCGCTGGTGGCCGACCTGCAGATCGCCAGCGATGGGGGCCTCGGTTGTCTACCGCTCCAGGGCTTTGTCCCCGGCAGGGTCGCCCTGGTGAGTTCCGGCGGTTGTTCGTACTTCGACAAGGCCGACAATGCACAGGCGGCCGGAGCCTCCGCGGTGATCGTCGTCAACGATGGTCAGTGCGACGACGGGTCCAGCAGCGAATATTGCGTCATGGATATGGATGGCGGCTCCAACGCCGGCAACATCGATGTGCCGATCCTGATGCTCTCCGTGGCCGATGGGCAGCCGCTCATGGATGAAATCAACGGCGGCGGCACGGTGAGAATCCGCCTCGGTAACATCCTGAGCGAGCGTTTTTCCATTGACTCCATTGCCTTCCACAGCCTCGATGAGGGCGATCCGAACCCCGACGACGACGGCGAGACCTTCGTGCTGCAGGGACTGCCGGCAGGCCCGGTCTTTGTTGACGGGTTCGACCTCGGCGATCTGTTGAGTTGGTCTTCGGCCAGGCCCTGAATCGCAGCTCTTGTCAGCGGCCGGTTGCGGGGTCGTCGGGCACCGCCGGACCGTCCACCCACAGCACATCCGGCTGCCGGAGCAGGAACTGGAGCCTATGGGCATCAACGTTCGGCACCCACAACGGTCTTCCGGTCTTCTCGGCCGCACCGGCCAGCCGTTCCACCAACAATCCCGCGGGCCGTCCGGCTCCCACGGACAACGCGACCCAACCCGGTATCCGCGCCGCATCCTCCGCGGCGCCGAGATCGTAGACGTCATCAGCCCATCGTGAGGCGCCGGCCCCGTCCTCGAGGCGCCATCTGAACCCGGCCTCGGACACGCTGTGGGGCGTGGCCAACCAACCCCGCTCCGGCGCCGGCTCCGCCGGCTCGAAGGGCGCCCACCACCCGGCCAACTGGCCGCTGGGGAGCCCATAGACCGGCCGCGGGAAGACCACGGACTCCCTTTCGGATTCCTCGCTCACGTGAGCTACCAGGGATTGCATGGCGGTGGTGACGACCCCGCAGTGACCCTCCCGGGCAGCGCACCCAATCACTTCCAGCCCCTCTGTTACGCATGGCGTTCGCGCTGTGACGAGTTCCCAGGCGCTGTGAATATCTCTCTCAGGCCGCGGCGACATCAGGAGCGCGGGCCACGGCAGCAGGGCTGGCAGAACTCCGAGTTCGTCGGCCAAATCCACCAACAGACCCGCCATGAAGGGCTCACCCAGCTGGCAGCGCCAGAAGGGCCGATTGACCCATGACACGGCCAGAAGATCACCATCCCAACCCGTCGCGAGATCCGCCAGCCAGGCGCTGGGATGTCCGCGGTTGGGGGCCGCCTCGGAGGCGGCCCGGAAGGCTGTGGCCGCACCCTGGGTGGACGGCGGGAGCCACATGGCGCCGCCAACGCCCAGCCGAACCGCCGCGACCAGGGCGGCCTCTGTTTGGACAGCCACCACGGCCCGTGCCCGGTCGACGGGTTCGGTCGCCGCGGCGTGGCGGATCCATTCGCCTCGGTCATCCTCCACCGCGATCCAGGACGGCTCGGGCGCCCCGTCGGACACCGCCGCCTGTGCGACGGTCAGCAGGGGCCCATCGGTCCCATCGTCCGTCGGAGCCAGAAGGCGGATCATGCGTCGGGCACCACCGCGAAGCCCATCAGATCCTCGTGTTCACGTTCCTCCGGGGCCACGTCCACGCCATCCACCCGGGACAGACTCGGCCCTTTCTCGAGGATGGCGTACATCTGCTCGTGGTCGCCGAGGGTGCCGTCGGCCAACACTTCCACGGTGCCGTCGAACCGGTTGCGGACCCAGCCGGCGACCTGCAACCGCTGCACCTGGCGCCAGACGAAGGCCCGAAATCCCACACCCTGGACCAGACCGCGTACCCGGTACCTGCGCCGATGGATTGCCTCAGCCATCGTTTGTGTCGTGCTCGGCCGCGTGGGCGCGACGGCCGAAATGGTGGATGGCCCAGAACCCGCCGATCAGAAGGACCACGAAGGCGATGGATAGCCAGTTGAACTGGTTGTAGAGGAAGTCCCGGATAGACTCTCCAAACAGGGCAAGCAGAACCCCCTCGGTCATGAACCGCAGCGAACGCGACACCATGGAGGCCAACAGGAAGATCTTGAAGTTGATTTTGAATGCGCCGCCCGAGATGGTGAAGACCTTGTAGGGAATGGGCGTCAGACCCGCGATACCGGTGGCCCAGGCGTTGTACTTGTCGAAAAGCCGCTCCACCGCGTGGATCTTGGTTTCGCTGAACATCTTGTAGATCAGGGGCCGGCCGCCCCAAAGCCCGATGCCGTAGCCGAAAATCCCACCGAGAATGCTCCCCAACGAGCACACCACGCCGTACCAGATCGCCCGCTCCGGCGTGGCCACCCCCAACGTGATCAGCAGCACGTCCGGTGGGATGGGAAAGAACGAACTCTCGGCAAAAGCCAACGCAAACAACCACCACCCCGGGTGGGGCGACGCCGCGATCTGATCGATCCACTCGAAGATCCTGTCCTTCATCCCGTCTCCTCTTCCCAACCGTGCCGCCCGATCAGGGGGACAAAGCAGGCATTCTTGAGCTTGTTGACCCGGGTGCGGTCGCCCCGGCGTTGGGCCACCCACACGACCTGCGTTTCACGGGAGCCCACCGGGATCACCAGCCGTCCGCCGTCGTTGAGTTGGGCCATGAGCAGTTCCGGAATTTCGGGCGCCGCGGCGGTGACGAGGATCGCGTCGTAGGGCGCCTGGGCGCTCCAGCCCAACGTGCCGTCCATGACCTTGACGCTCACGTTCTCCAATTTCAATCGATCGAGCCGCTCCTTTGCCGCCCTCGCCAGCGCCGGAATCCGCTCCACCGTGAAGACGAACCTGCACAAGCCGGCCAGCACTGCGGCCTGGTAACCCGAGCCGGTACCGATCTCCAATACCCGGTCATCCGGGCCCACCTCTGCCGCCTCGGTCATCAGGGCAACCATCCGCGGTTGCGAGATCGTCTGACCGTTGCCGATGTTGACGGACACATCCTCCGAGTACGCCTGGTGACGGTAGGGTTCGGGCACGAAGAGGTGACGCGGGACTTCGGACATTGAGGATAGGACCCGTTCGTCTGTAACCCCGCCCCGTCGCAGAGACTCGACCATCCGCTGTCGCCGGTACGCCTGGGCGTCCTGAGCGGTCACCGGCTCACGCCCGGAATGTCAGCCGAAATCCACGCCGGCCGTTCCTCCATCAGGGTGTCGAGGAATCGGAACCCGGTCATGTCGAGATGGAGCGGAGTCACCGAAACGAAACCCGCCGCCACCTCGTGAAAGTCGGTGGACGGAATGGCCTCCCAGATGGGCTCGCCGCCTCCGATCCAGTAAATCGTCCGGCCGCGTGGATCGGTCTGTTCGATCACACCCTCGGTATAGCGTCGAACCCCGAGTCGCGTCAGCTTGACACCCTTTGGTTCTCCAACAGGAACATTGACGTTGAGCAGCGTATCCGGCGGCAGACCGTTTTCCAGGATCCAACGGGCGAGCCTGCGGGCGTAGGCGGATGCCATGTGAAACTCGAAGCCCTCGCCCCGCTGCTGCGAGACCGCCAGCGCCGGATAACCCAGGATGACGCCCTCGAAGGCCGCCGAAACCGTGCCGGAGTAGTGGACGTCCACGCCCATGTTGCCACCGAAGTTCACGCCGGATACCACCAGGTCGGGCGGCGAGGAGGCCATCAGGTTGGAGATCGCCAGGGTGACGCAGTCGGTGGGGGTGCCGTCCACCGCGAATCTCCGGGTGCCCAGCCGCTCCACCCGCAATGGCCGGTCCAGGGTCAGGGCGTGGGACACGCCCGACTGCTCGCTGTTGGGCGCCACCACCCAGACTTCGGCCAGGGCGTCCAGGGTGTCCGCCAGGACCTGGATCCCCTCCGAGGTGTAGCCATCGTCGTTGGTCAGCAGAATTCGTCGTGTCTCGGCCATGGCGGGGATTATCCCAGCGACCGGTTGGTTCCACAAGGAGCCTCGCGTCAACGCGATGGAATGCCTGGTCCGATGCTGCCATCTTCACCGGATTCCGGTTTCCCGCCCTTGCGTTCCGATCTCCATGTCGGTGCCAGGCACCGGGTGAGCGCGTTGGCTTCGATGATTTGATTTGGACGCGCCCATCTCCCGACCATACTCCCTGAGGGCGCGTCTCTCGGAGGTGCCTGGCATCCCGATTCGCCAACGCCGGCCGGCCGATTCGTCTCGCCGGGCCGAATCGGCGTGCCTGGCATCCTCACGGGAAGCGCGACGAAAACCCGGGGCGCATCGAAGGACCCCCACCGCTGATACTGCTTTTCCAAAATCGTCAGAGTCGGCGCAACGAAAATTTCTCATTTCTCATCCAACCACTGCCCATCTCACGGAAATCCGGATGAACCTCACGTTTTAACTTCGCTGCGGACTGGCCCGTCGACCCCGGAAGACATAGAATGCCGAACGAAGGAGGGCAGCGAATGAAGAAGGAGATTCTGCTCGGTGACGAGGCGGTGGGTTTGGGGGCCATACACGCCGGTCTCAGCGGTGTGTATGCCTACCCCGGAACGCCCTCCACCGAGATTTTCGAATTCGTCGAGCGGCGCACCAAGAAAGCCGCCGACGTCCACGCGTTCTGGAGCACCAACGAGAAGGTCGCCTACGAGGAGGCCCTCGGCATGAGCTGGGCCGGCAAACGCGCCCTGGTGTGCATGAAACACGTCGGGCTCAACGTTGCCGCCGACGCCTTCATGAACTCGGCGGTCACGGGCACCAACGGTGGACTGGTCCTGGCCATCGCCGACGACCCGGGAATGCACTCGTCGCAGAACGAGCAGGACAGCCGTTACTACGCACAATTCGCGCTGATCCCCTGCTTCGAGCCGCGCGATCAGCAGGACTGCTACGACATGATGTTCGAGGCCTTCCAGATGTCGGAGGACCTCTCGCTGCCGGTGATGGTCCGGCTTGTCACCCGGATCGCGCACAGCCGGTCCGGCGTCGTCGTCAAGGACCCAATGGCTCAAAACGCAATGGAGCCCGCCAAGGACATCCGCAAGTGGACCCTGCTGCCCTCAAACGCTCGCGTCCAATATCAGCACCTCACCGAAAAACAGCCCGAGCTGCTGCGCCTGGCCGAAGAGAGCGCCCACAACCGGCTGGAGCTCCGCGGTCCCAAGGGCGTCATCACCTGCGGCATCGCCTCCAACTACTATCTCGAGAATGCGGGTCTCGATCACGACCAATCGGTGCTGAGCCTGGCGCAGTATCCGATCCCGGCAGGTCTGATCCGGCAGCTGGTGGATCATGTGGACGAGCTTCTCATTCTAGAGGACGGGTATCCCATCGTGGAAACAACGGTCCGTGGGCTCTTCGGTCTGTCGGGCGTCAGGGTGCGGGGCCGGATGACCGGCGAGCTGCCCCGCGCGGGTGAGCTCAACCCCGATCTGGTCCGTGCGGCCCTCGGATTGCCCGAGCACCCCCGCGCCCACGCCCCCTCCAACCAGCTTGCCAACCGTCCCCCGGCGCTGTGCAAGGGTTGCCCCCACACTGACACCTTCAAGGCCCTCAACGAGGCTCTGAGCGCCTTCGACAGCCCGCAGGTCTTTTCCGACATCGGCTGCTACACCCTTGCCGCTCTGCCCCCACTGGAAGCGGTCCACTCCTGTGTGGCCATGGGCGCGAGCATCGGCATGGCCGCGGGAGCGGCCCACGCCGGTTACACTCCGGCCGTGGCCGCCATCGGCGACAGCACCTTCTCCCACGGCGGCATCACTCCGCTTTTGTCTGCGGTACAGCAGGGCGTCAATTTGAACGTGATCGTGCTCGACAACAGCACCGTGGGCATGACCGGCACCCAACGCTCCATGTCCACTGGTGATGCCCTCGATCAGATCATCGTGGGATCGGGTATCGAACCCGAACACATGCGGATCATCGTGCCGACGCCGAAGAACCACGACGCCAACGTCCAGGTGATGCGCGAAGAGCTCGCCCACGAAGGCACCAGCGTCATCATCGCCCGGCGGAGCTGCCTCGAAGCCCTGAAATCCAGGGCGAGCTAGGAGAATCGGATGGAGAAAAACATCATCCTCGCCGGTGTCGGCGGACAGGGCATTCTGTCCATTGCCTTCGTCATCGACAACGCCGCTCTGGACGCTGGTTTTGCATTCAAACAGGCCGAGGTCCACGGCATGGCCCAGCGGGGCGGCGCTGTTCAGTCGCACCTCCGGTATTCCGACGGTCCGATCTATTCGGACCTCATCCCCACCGGGCGGGCCGACATGGTGCTCAGCATCGAGCCCCTCGAAGTGATGCGATACTGGCACTATCTTTCACCCGATGGCTGTGTCGTCACCAGCGTGACGCCGTACGTCAACATCCCGGACTATCCCGACATCGACGACCTCGTCGGTGATCTTTCGGGCTTTGAGAACCTCATCATGGTGGACAGCGGGCTGTTGGCCAAGGCGGCCGGGAACCTCCGGGCGCAGAATATGGCGGTGGTGGGCGCCGCATCGTCGCGGTTGGACTTCACCGAGGAGGCCCTCCTCCGTTTCGTGGAAATGTTGTTTCAGCGCAAGGGCGAAAAGATCGTCGACGTCAACAAGCGTGCCTTCCGATTCGGCCGGGCGGCAGGGCTCTTCTTCCGCGCCCTGGTGGATGGTGGAATGCCGGCTGCGAAGGCCATCAATCTCGTTCAACGAATCGAACCGGAGACCATCGACCCCGAACTCGCAGCGGCGTGGATTGCAGCCTACGTTGCGGACGCCGCGGCCCTGGACGGGGTTTTGGCCCGGAGCGGAACCGTTCCTTGCGACGAGGTCGCGGCCACGGCCTGAGTCGATCCGTCGAACAGAAGATCAACCCTCCAGAGTGTCAGGGGGAACCCAATGCCATCCGTCGATCTCGACCACGTCCACCAGATCCTCTCCGCGGCCCACGAGCAGGGGCGCGACAGTCTGTTCGAGCACGAGTGCTACGAGCTCCTCACCAGCACCGGCGCGGAGGCCGCCCCCACGTGCCGGCTCATCCCCTCCGGAGAGCGACCCACCCGTGGCGACCTCGAGGACATTTCGAGCGATCTGGTGGTGCTCAAGGTGGTGTCCCCCGACATCATCCACAAAACCGAGGCCCACGGCGTGCGGATCGTGGCCCGTGAGGCCGGGGCGGTGGAAGCGGCCTACGAACTGATGCGGAGAGAGGTCCCCGAAGCCTACGGAAACTGGCTCGCCGGCGATTCCGGCGAACGGCCGACGGCCCTGACCGGACTCCAGGCCGAGGGGCTGCGCAAGCGCATCGCCGACCGCACCGTTGGCACCCTCCTGTGCAGCTATGTGGAGTCCGACGCCAAGGGTTTTGCCACCGAGCTCTTCGTGGGCATCCGGGCCACCGCGGAATTCGGCCCCATTATCTCCGCCGGCCTCGGCGGAGTGGAGATGGAAATCCTCGCCCGTACAACCCGGTCCGGCGCTGCAGTGGCCATCGCGCCCACCGGTACGGTCGACGGGCCGCAATTCCTCGAGCTCTTCAAGAGCACTCTGTCCTACCAGCGTCTCTCTGGTGGGATGCGGGGCTCGAAGCGACTGGTGGAAGACTCGGTTCTCGAGGAGTGTTTCCAGGCCTTCATCGACGTGGCCAACCACTTCTCCGAGGTGAACCCGTCGGCTCCATTCCACATCCTGGAGCTCGAGGTCAACCCTTTCGCGATCTCCGGAGGGCGGCTTGCCCCCATTGATGGCATGTGCAGCTTCGTCCAAGCGTCGCCGTCGATCCCGGATCGACCAGCCGGGAAGATCGCGAATTTGCTGCGACCCTCCTCAGTTGCCGTGATCGGCGTGTCCGAGAAGTCGGCGAACATGGGACGGATCATCCTGCGCAACATCCTCGGCGCCGGTTTTTCAGCCAAAAACGCATACATCATCCGTGATGGTGTGGAGTCCATCGACGGCGTCTCCTGCGTCTCGTCCATCACCGATCTTCCCCACAAGGTCGATCTCTTCGTTGTGGCGGTGAGCGCTCCCCAGGTACCCGCGGTAGTAACCGAACTCATCGAGCAGAATCGGGCCAACGCGGTCATTTTGATCCCAGGCGGACTCGGGGAGAAGGAGGGCAGCCAGGAGATCGAGCGGAGCCTCAAGGAGAAGATCCGTTCGGCCCACCTCGAGGGCGACGGCGGACCGGTATTCCTGGGTGGAAACTCGCTGGGTGTGATTTCCCACCCCGGCCGTTACGACACCATGTTCATCCCGGAGACCAAGCTCGCCAAATCCCGCGGCGATCACCCCCGCAAGGTGTGCTTCATCTCCCAGTCCGGGGCCTTCGTGATCTCCAATCTGAGCCGGATGCCCTGGCTCGATCCAGCCTACGCGCTCAGCATCGGCAACCAGATCGACCTCACCGCCTCGGATCTGCTGGCCTACATCAAAGAAGATCCCGCCATCGAAGTCTTTGCGATCTACATGGAGGGCTTTCAACCCGGCGACGGCCTCGCCTTTACCCGTGCGGTCCGCGAAACCGTTTCCATGGGCAAGGACGTGGTGTTCTACAAGGCGGGCCGGACCTCAGAGGGTCGATCGGCCACCGCCGGCCACACCGCATCGGTGGCGGGCGACTACGCCGTTTGTGCCACCGCGCTCCGCCAAGCGGGCGCGCTGGTGGCCGACGACTTCAACGAGTTCTCCGACCTCCTCCGGCTCTCGGTCCACCTCCGCGGGAAGATCGTCCGCGGTAATCGGTTGATGGCGGTTTCCAACGCCGGTTACGAGTCGGTGGGGATGGCTGATTCCATCAAACGCAACCACTCGGAACTGCAACTGGTGCGACTCGGCGGCCGGACCGAGGAAACCCTCGGTCTGAGTCTGGCGGAGTTCAGGCTCGATGGTCTGGTGGACGTCAAGAACCCCTTCGACGTCACGCCCATGGCCACCGACGCCGCCTTTGCCCGGTTGGTGACCCAGATCCTCGAAGACGGCGCGGTGGACGCGGTGGTCGCCGGCATCGTACCCCTGACACCAGCCATGCAGACCCTCCCGCCGGGTGACGGGCACAACGAGTCCATCGAAGATCCAGAGTCCATCGCCCAGCAGTTGCCCGCAGTAGCCGCCGGTTCGGAAGTCCCCCTGGTTGCCGTGGTGGATTCCGGTGTTCGATTCGACCCGTTGGCCGATCAGCTGTCCGGCGGAGGGCTGCCGGTCTTTCGCTCGGCGGATCGTGCGGTGAGGGTCCTGTGTAAGTGGATCGACGTCAAACTGAATCACCAGCCGTGACAATGGGAGACACATGATGAAAAGCCACACCAAACACCTGGTCATGCAGGTCCCCGAACGCATGGGCTTCATCAATATCACCCGCGATGTGGCGGCCGAGATCCGCGACTCCGGGATTCAGGAGGGGCTGTGCCTGGTGAACGCCATGCACATCACCGCTTCGGTCTTCATCAACGACGACGAGTCGGGCCTCCACCGCGACTACAAGAAGTGGCTCGAGGAGCTCGCACCCTTTGACCCCTCGCCCGAACGCTACCACCACAACCGAACCGGTGAAGACAACGCCGACGCCCATCACAAACGCCAGATCATGGGTCGCGAGGTGGTGGTGGCCGTCACCGCCGGCGGGCTCGACCTCGGCCCCTGGGAGCAGATCTTCTACGGCGAGTTTGACGGCCGCCGACCCGAAGAGGGTGATGGTCAAGATCATCGGAGAGTAAACGGCTCGGTAGTTGGGGTCTGACGGAGAGAATTCTCAGTTCTTAATTCTCAATTTTGAATTTTGAATTCTCAATTCCCCCTCGCTCCCCTTGTTTTGGGCGGGTGGGCGGGAATTCAAAACTAAGAACCCAAAACTGAGAATTTGAGAATCTCGAGGCGCTCCAGCCAGCCAGGATCGAGCAACCCGCAGCCCTTTGATGTGTTGCCAAGCCCCTATCTCCGCGGTATAGTCGTTTTCCAAGAATCACAACCCGAAGAGAGATCAGCTCAGCAGCTGCGACCTCTATAGCGCGATGATTGCTCATGCACGTCCGCGAGTTCGTCTTCGGGCCCCCTCACCGGCGGGCTCCGGTGGGGCTGTTGACCAGCGTGTTCTGCAACCCCAAGATTCCTATCCCTCCCTCGATTCCTATACGAAGGGACGCTGAAATGGTCCACATGCCAAAGCTGTGCTGCGCCGCGGTTCTTGTTGTTCTGTTTGCCGGGTCGGTGAGTCTCGCCCAAGAGCCGGGAACCGTGAAGTGGGTCTTTAGCCCGCCCAACACCTGGGAGCTGGACTCGGCTCCGGCCATCGCCCGTGACGGCACGATTTACGTGGCGGATCGCTACCGCTACCTGTGGGCCCTCTACCCCGATGGGGGTCTCAAGTGGCAGTTTGAGGCGCAGGACGGTTTCACCACGACAGCGCCGGCAGTCGCATCGGACGGAACGGTGTACATCGTTGACGACGAGGACAACTTCTATTGCATCCGTCCAGACGGCACGCTTCACTGGTCTTGGACCGGCCCGGATAACCAAGATTTCCAATGGACGCCTGCGATTGCTGCCAACGGAACGATCTACCTCACTTCAACCGACGAAGGCGTGCACAATCTCTTTGCCTTTAACCCTGACGGCACGGTCAGATGGTCCACCGAGGCATCGGCCTGGATTACGTCGTCGCCGTCGATCGGCCCGAACGGCACCATTTACGTGGTCGCCGATGCCAGGATTCTCGACGCTTTCAATCCCGACGGTAGCCCCGCCTGGAGCTATCAGATGGACGTCGAGGGAAACGCCCAGTGGATCAACTCCTCACCGGCCATTGGACCTGACGGCGCCATCTACGCCGTGGGCGGGCCGTTAGACGATCCCGCGTCTTCGCCATGAATCCCAACGGGACCCTTCGTTGGAGATTCGACTCCCCGGCAATATCTACTCTTCTCCCGTCATCGGACCCGATGGGACAATTTACATCGGGTCCTCGGGAAGTGGACTTCTTGCCATCAGTCCCGATGGAAGTTTCCTGTGGAATCATTCGCTTGGAGGGTCGGCCCTCTCCACGCCGGCCGTCGGCTCGGACGGAACGATCTACGTGGGATCGGATAATCACTTCTTAACAGCGGTCAATCCAGACGGTACGCGGCAATGGCGACACGAAGGTTCTTGTTTCAATTACAGCTCACCTGCGATCGGTCCCGACGGGACAATTTTTGGCGGAGGCCAGCCCTCATTCTACGCCCTCTACTCCAGCAGCGACGGCCTCGCCGACACCTCATGGCCCATGTTCCAACAGAATGCCCGCCATACGGGAAAGTGGGAGAACGTCGTCACCCCCCTTCTCATCGACGACCCTGCGGAGAGTACCGTCCCTCCGGGGGGAATTCACTATTACTCCGTGGAACCTGATGCCGATCATGGCCTGTTGATCGAGCTCCAACCCGGCGCGGGAGCCAACTCCCTCCTCCTCAACGGTCAACTCGGCGCCTCGACCCTTTCCAGTGCCACGCTGACGCCCAACGGGACCTACGAGCTGTTGATCTCGCCGACGGCCGCGGCCGTCTACACCTTGTCGATTTACGGGGTCGACGTGGGAGTGAATGGCGGCGCCTACACCCTCACAGCACGCTACGTCGATCGCCACCTCAGTGATCTGTCGCCACGGACCGCGGGCAACGCCGGCGAGGTGCGGTTGGAGATCACCGGATTGAGATTCTCCGACCCCGCGCAGGTCTCTCTGTCCGGACCGGTCACGATCAACGCATCGGAGGTCTCCGTGGGATCCGACTCCGAGGTTCTGGCACATTTTGATCTCACCGGCTCTCCCGTCGGTACATACGACGTCACCGTGACCTGGCCCGACATGACCGATGTGACGCTCCCGGACGCATTCGAGATCGTCGCCGGCACCGGTCCCAACCTGGAGGCGCACCTGGTCGCACCCGAGGGGCTGCGGGCTTTGCGCCGCTACGTGGTCTGGCTGGAGTACGCCAATACCGGAGATGCCGACATGCCGGCTCCCCTGTTCACAGTTCGTGCCAATGTCGATGTCTCGCTGGACCACGAAAACATCGACGGGCACAGCGTCGAGGTCCTGGGCATCGGCGGCTCTGCGAATCCCGATGTCCTGCGCGCTGGCGAATCCATGCGGGTGCCCATCTACTTCATCGCGCCGAACCTCGGCAGCGATGCGGAATTCGAACTCCTCGAAACCCCGGACACCGACGAACCCATCGACTGGCCCAGCCTCAAGGACGGCATGCGCCCGCCAGATATGGATCCGGGCGTGTGGGACGCCTTGTGGCCCGATCTGATCGCCCGCCTCGGGACGACCTGGAGCGAGTATCTCCAGGTCCTCAGGGACAACGCGGCGCGAGCCGGATCTTGGGGCTTCCCGACCCACGATCCGTCGGGCCTGATCGATCTCGAAGTGCTTCAGGCAGCCGGTGAGCCCGACGCCGCCATCGCCGGTGAGCTCCGGCTCGCGACGACCAATGAGCTGCTCCCGGGCGTTACATTGCGTCTCCGCAGCCTCGACGGCACGGTCGTCAAGGAAACGGACACCACGTACACACCACCAGGCCGGTTCGTATTCAACGAGGTGCCGGACGGCAGCTATGAGATCTGGATCGAGGGCTACTACATCGATCCCGTCATGCAGGTCGACGTCATCGGAGCTGACGTGACCGGTGTTCAGCTCGTGGGGCACCCGTACGAACCGGTGGAACTGTCCGAATTTGCGCTGCCGCAACACACCCCGGCCATGACCGCGGACCCAAGCGGCACCCAGTACCTGCTGTGGAAAGAGGGAACCGAGATCTGGTGGGCCATCAATACCGGCGGTGTATGGACTC
The DNA here is from genome assembly GCA_963797055.1 of uncultured Holophagae bacterium. Classification (GTDB taxonomy): domain Bacteria; phylum Acidobacteriota; class Thermoanaerobaculia; order Thermoanaerobaculales; family Sulfomarinibacteraceae; genus FEB-10. Next base: position 87,924 of record CAWCOD010000004.1, on the reverse strand, counting down.
ACTCAGGCCCCATTCCCGACGCCGATGGATCCAATCCTGCCATTGTTTACGACGACGCGCTTCTGGACGGCGGGATGACACCCGGTCTGTTTGCCGCCTGGGAGACCAGCGGGTTGGAGAGCACAATCGAGTGGTCGGTGGGCCGCCTTTTATCGGAGAGCATTGAATGGAGCGAGCCCGAGGCGCTGACCTCTGACCTTGCCGATGATTTTTCAGTCGACGTGTTCACGGACACGGCATCGATGCCCGTGGTTCTCTGGCTGCAGCGGGACTACTCAATCGACGACGACACGGATCTCTACTACCAATCCGTCGGTTTGTCTGGCGTTACAACCGACAGATCGACCCTCGACCCGAATTGGGCCTCCCTTCTTCCGGGAGACTGGGACTTCTGCAACTCGACCCCCTTGGGTATCATCAAGGAGTTCCCACCAAAAATCCCAATTCTTGGCGGGCCATGGGGCTGGCGGGTCATCGGCACCGGGTGTGAAGCGTTAGAAAGTTGCGACCCATTATTGACTCCCAAGTGGGACGTCAAAATACCACTCGGCTCGGTCGCGAGTTTCATCGGCAAACTTGACTTCGCCTTTAAATTCAATACCGAGCCCTGCGAATGCAAATACCTCCTCGGCGATTCAAGAATGAGTGCCCAAAATGTCGGACTCGATTTCTCTCCCCCCGTGTTCAACCTGCCTCTGGTGGCAGCGGATATACCGCTCGGTTTGGCGACTCTATCGATGGGCATCCAAGCCACCATGAGCGGTGATCTGATCTGGCACTCGAATTTCCCGAGTCCCGTCGCAAGTGAGGGCACCCTCGACGTGGGATTCGGTGCAGTCATCGAAGGGAAAGTTCAGTTCATTTTCGGGCTAGAGGGAACGGTCACGGGCACCGCGACATCCTACTGGACGAGTCGTCGCCCCGACTACGGAATCAAATTCAGCGGCGAATGCGTCAGGTTTCTCGGCAAGCCTGAAATGCTATTTGGGGCCGTATATGAAGAGTACTGCCTTCAATATGGGTCGTGGTGTCCACCTCACCCATCCTGCGAACCCGTCCCTCAGCCGATCGATGGGGAGACGATTTTTTTCGGCGACCGCATGGTATTGAGCGGTTCGAACGGAACCCTCTTGGATGACCCATATCCGGTGACCTGGCGGATTGAGTTCGTCAAGAACGCCTTTGTGGGAACTGGTACGACGTACGAGGGCAATCCCGTGCTCGGCGATATCTCAGCTGACCTTTTCATTGATGGACCACCCTCGGTTGCGAAAAGCAGCGCCGGCGATGTCCTCGTGGCTTGGGCAAAGGCAGAGCAGCCCCAGGATCTTGGCACCAGAGTTTGGACATCGAGCTACTCCGGCGCGAGCTGGGCAACTGCTGAACCCATCACCCCGGTTCCCGGGTTCATCAAAGATCCTTCTGTTGAATTCGACTCGAACGGAAACGCCATGGCCGTCTGGTCCGAAGCCTCCAACGCAGGCCTTGATTTCAATACCAGCCCTGTGGAGGATATCGTCGCAGCCACGGAGTTGGCTGACATCTGGTTCGCCCTCCACAACGGAAGCACATGGTCATCACCCACCCGTCTCGCCGACATTGCAGGCCGAGACGAACAACCCTCTCTGGCCCGTGGACCGTCCAGTCAAATCGCGGCCACCTGGCTGAACCAGGCCGATGACGGCGGCTGGTCACTTTACGGCGCCATCTGGTCCGGATCCGCGTGGTCCACTCCCGAAGTCATTGCCACTCCACCCATCGCCTATCGCCCACTGGTGTACTACCAGGGCGGATTTCCCGCAGTGCTCTGGAGCCAGGCTGATCCCGACGATCCAGAGTCATTCAATGACTGGAAACTCTTCTGGTCGTCGTGGAACGGTATGTCCTGGTCGACTTCCGAACCCGTGGGGCTGGCCGCACCTTTGGTGGGCTTTGACAACCCCACAGAGGCGATCTCAGTGCGCGGCCTAGTATTCCCGGATCCACCATCGTTTTGTTGTCTGGGCAGCTGCGATGATCCCCCTCCCCCGGATCCGTCCACGGGCGGCGCCACCCAGATTCCACGACACGCCACCTTCTCACCAGTGGTGGCAGCGGTCGATCCCAACGAAAAGATCGGCCCTGCCGGGATTGGCGCTGAGCACTTCATCGATGCCGGTGACCGGCTGGATTATGTCGTTTATTTCGAAAACCTCCCCGCAGCCGCAGTACCGGCACAGGAGGTCTTTGTCACCGACTGTCTCGACCACGATGTGGATTTGACATCGGTCACCCTTGAGGACGTTGCGTTCGGCGACGTCATCGTCGGCAATGACAGTGGCGAGCCGCTCTTTGATACCCGGGTCACCATCCCGGACTACCGCCCGGGCGAAACAAAGGACTGGTGGGTGGACATCATCACCGAGTTCGACCTCGGCACCGGCTGTCTGGACGTCACCTTCCGCACCCTCGACCCGGTCACCGGTGAGCTGCCGGAGGACGCCTTTGCCGGGTTCCTGCCGCCGGAGGACGGTACCGGTCGTGGTCAGGGCCACATCAGCCTGTCGGCCAATTCGAAAGCGAATCTCGTGGACGGCACGGTGATTACGAACCGCGGCACGATCGTCTTCGACATCAACGAGTCCATCGTCACCAACGAGGTCTTCAACACCATAGGCAGCCCGTTGGAGCCCACGCTGACCGTGACCTTGGCCGGGACCGGAGGGGGCACGGTCACCAGCGACCCCGCCGGCATCGACTGCGGGACGGACTGCACCGAGGCCTATCCCCTGGCCACCGTGGTGGATCTCTTTGAAGATCCAGATCCCGATTCGCTCTTTGTGGGCTGGTCGGGCGAACCCGACTGCAGCGACGGCGCCGTCACCATGGATGGCGACCGAAACTGTACGGCCACCTTCGATCTCATCCCGGGTCTGCCCTTCGAAGATGGCTTCGAGTCTGGAGACACATCGGGCTGGTCCAACACTGTGCAGTAACCTCGGTGGGTGGGGAGCTCGGGACTCGGGATCTGACGGAGAAGGTTCACAATTCTCAATTTTGAAATTTGAATTCTCAATTCCCCTCGCTCCCCGTAAATATTTCGGCGGGTGGGCGGGAATTCAAAATTGAGAATTCAAAATCAAAAATTCCTCATGGTGTCCCTGCGAATCGTCGTGACTTGTCCCTGAAGACCCCCAGTACTCCAGCGATAATCAGCACCATTCCCACCAGGGTGTAGCCGGTGATCGGTTCAGAGAGAATCAGCCAGCCGAGGACGACAGCAATTACAGGATTGACGTAGGCATAGGTCATGAGGACGGTGGTGGGAAGAACCTTGACGGCGTACACGAAGCACGAGTAGGCCACGAGCGATCCGAAGACCACCAGGTAGGCCCATGCCGCCCAGCCGTCGGGAGTGGGGTCGGGGCGGGTCTCCCCCACCGCCAATGCAAGCGTCACAAAACCGGCCGCGCCCACCAGCTGCTGCCATCCCGAAACCACCAGGAGATCGAGCTTCACGGGGCGACGATTGAGGATGATCGAACCCAATCCCCAACTGATCGCCGCAAAAACCACGACCGCGATGCCAAGTACATCACCGGAGACGCCGTCTGCACGCAGCGGAACGGTCAACACGACCAGACCCGCAAAGCCGACAATCAGCGATCCCACCAGGAGCGGAGTCGGCGGTCGTCGATCGATCGCGGCCTCCATCAAGGCCACCCAAATCGGCATCGTCCCGATGATGAGGGCCGCCAGACCCGAATCCACCCGCTGCTCCGCCCAGATCACCGCACCGTTGCCACCCACCCACAGCAGCAGTCCGGTCACGATGAGGATCCCCCATTCAAGCCCCGTGGGACGCAGCCGAACCCCGCGCAGGGAATTGATCAGGAAGAGCACGACCGCCGCCACCAGGACGCGCGAGGCCCCCATCCAGAACGGACCCCAGCCCGAGCCTTCCCGCACCGCGACCCGAATGGCGAGGTAGGTGCTTCCCCAGACGACATACAGGACGAACAGGCTCAGAAGGCCCGTGACGGGTAGTCCGCCGATGCGGCGGGCGGTCACGACCACACGCCAGGAATGGCTCGCTCGCAACCTGCGCAGTGGCCGTTCTTCAACCGGTTCTCGAGGATTCGAAAACCCATCCGCCGAATCACGATCTTTCCACAACCGGGACAATATGTGTTCTCGGCTTCGTGACCGGGGAGATTGCCGAGGTAAACGAAATTCAACCCCTCTCCCTTGGCGACGCGCCACGCCCGCTCGAGGGTCGGCACCGGCGTGGGCGGCAGATTGGTCAGGCGGTAGGTGGGATGAAAGCGGGTGAAATGCACGGGCACGTCGGGGCCCAGGGCCTCGGCAACCCATGCCGCCAGCCGCCGGATCTCGTCCTCGGAATCGTTGAGGGTCGGCACCAACAGAACCACGATCTCCAGCCAGACACCGGCGCCATGGATGACCTTCAGTGCCTCGAGGACCGGCTTCAGTCGACCCCGGACCTGCTCCTCATAGAAGATCTCCGTAAAGGCCTTCAAATCCACCTTGAAGGCGCTCAGGAGGGGCAGCACTTCCTTCAAGGGCTGTTCCTGGATGAAGCCGTTGGACACCACCGTGGGTTTCAGGCCCGCCTTGCCAGCGGCCACGGCGGCGTCCCGGACGTACTCCCAGAAGATCACCGGCTCCGAGTAGGTGGCCGCGGTCAGCACCGCCCCGGATTTCCTGGCAGCGGCAACTATGGCGTCCGGAGGGAGATAGAAGGAACGCACCTGCTCGGGCCTGAACTGCGAGATCTCCCAGTTCTGGCAGAATTTGCACTCCACGTTGCAGCCGGCTGTGGCGTACGACAGGGCGTTTTCCCCCGGCATGACGTGGAAGAACGGCTTCTTTTCGATGGGGTCCACGTGGACGCTGCACGCCGCCGAATGGACCAGGGTGTAATAGGTTCCATCCCGGTTCTCACGCACGCCGCAGGTGCCGCGTTCCATGTCCGCCACGGTGCACGCCTGGGGACAGAGTTGGCACTCCACCTTGCGGCCGTCGAGTTTCTTGTACCACGATGCCTCCCGGGCCGGCAGATCCTCGCCCTCGAGCAGATCACCCGGCTGCGGTCGCCCGCCCGCCTCAACCCAGGAAGGCAGCAGGGCACCGGCTGCTCCTCCCGCCGCGAGCACCGCCAGACGCCGTCGGTCGAGCTTCATGCCTCCACCATCCGAAGGGCCTCGGGGTCACCCACTCCCAGCCCGTACCCAGCCGCCGTGGTAATGAAGCTGGGCGCTCGCTCCTCGGCCTCGAGAGTGGGCAGGCCCCGCCTGGCCCGCTCCGCTTCGATCACCTGCCACGCCCACAGGTCCGCCGCCACGGGATCGGTGCTGGCCGCCACCCGGCCCAGCGGGAATATCCCGGGACCGAAGAAGGCCGGTCCACCCTGGCACTGGGCACGAACGCCGTCGAGCACCGTCAGTCGCAGCTTCTCCGCGATGAAGGGGTGCTTCATCACATCCGCGACGTAGGGGTCGCAGTTCTTGTCGTGGTATTTGTTGGGGTTGTGGATCACACCGTACCAGTTCTTCATGCCGGCCGAAATTCCCGCGAGATCGTGGTCCTTTACGACACCGAAAGAGATCAGCGCACTGCAGGTCGTGGAGACCTCGGCCGCGAAGCAGGAGCCGATGGACCCGGAGACCGAAGGCTGGCGGTCCCAGCCGTTGTCTGTGCCATAGCAGAGGTACCGACCGCCGGACCGCCTGATGGAAAAACCCGCCCGTTCCAGCTCCCGGCTCGAGCGCTCGAAGACGATGATCCGCCGCCGGGACAGGCCCGCGTCGGCGAGCAGGTCCACCAGCGCCTCCACCAGCACCGGCCTCGGCGACAACCGTGGACCGGCAAGGCAGTTGAGCTTCAGACCCACCGTGTCCGACGAATTGAAGAGTTCGGCAAGGCCCGTGGCCGCGGTGGCCGCCCCCGTGGCGCCGCGGATCGCGCCCTTTATAGCCTCGCGCGCAGCCGCAGGGTCCTCGCTGTCAGGGGGCTGCTCTGCCACACCAACCACACCCGGTCGCATCGCTGTGCGGGCCGACCCCCCGGTTGCTTCCGCGAGCACTCCGGCACCCAAGAGCGCCGCCAGCTCGCGTCGCGAGTAGGTCCGGCTCACTCGCCCTCTCCGAAGACCTGAGCGGTGAACACTTCCAGGTCAGCTCCGTGCCGCCACGCATCGGCGGGCAGACCCGCCTTGAGCGCCAGGTGGTCGAGCAGCTCTTCGCGGTCCCAACCCTGTTCCGGCGCCACCTGGGGCAAAAAGACCGCCCGCCGCCCTCCCTTGCTCAGCACCACCCCGTGCGTCCCCACCTGAATGGCCTCGGGGCCGGGGACCTTCTCGGTAGGCGACAACAGGGACACCTCGAACTCCACCTCGTCGAGTTCGTCGAGCTTAAGCGGCGGGAAGCGGGGGTCGTGGGCAGCGGAGACCGCGGCGGACACCACCGCATCCAGGGCAGGTTGGCGCGCTTCGATGACACCCATACAGGCACGCAGCCGTCCCTCGCGCTTGGCCCGGCGACCGGTGTTGTGCAGGGTCACGAAGGCTCCGGCCCGGCTCTCGAGGCCCGGCGTGTCGGTGTGGGTTGCATACCACCGCGCCAAGGCCTCATCGTGGGCGAGGTGCGACTCCAGCGTGGCCCGGGCCAATTCCAGCAACGCCTCCTCCTGTTCGCGGTCGAGGTCACCGAGCCCCGGCGACGCAGGATCGGCCGCCCACGACGTCCAATCCCCGGTGTAGACCACAGCTGCGTAGGTCACCGAAAGATCAAAGCTGCCCGTGACGTGGCCCGAGGTGGTCACTCCCACCACCGACCCGACTCCGTTAAACGCGTGCGAGAGAAGCTCCATCAAAACCGCCAGGGGACGCCGGCCGCAGACCGTGTCGCCGCTGACCTCCACCTGGTACCAGAATCCGTCGGCATCAACCGCCGCCAGCCGATTGGCGGTTGCACGGCCCAGACTGACCAGATCACCTCCGATGTCCTCGTGGCCGTCAAACGGAGCGTAGCCGTAACGAACCCCGTGGTGGGTGAAGTCCGAGGACGCGACGACCACCGTTCGCTCGTCCAGCAGGCCCGCGAGGGCGCGGGCAATCCGTCGGCTGGTCTCCCGGTCGGTGTTCACACCAACCAGCACCGGCACGATTCTGGCCTCCGGTGCCACGATCTGCAGAAAGGGCAATTCCACCTCCAGGCTGTGTTCCCGGTCATGAGCCACCGCCGGGCCCTGAAAATCCGGATCCCTTCGAAGCCTGGTGACGGCCGCCCGGTCGATGGGAACCTTGCCCAGCGGCGTCGCGAAGGCCGTGACGTCCTCCGACGGAAGTGCACCGCCGCTGAAGGCCATGTGGTGAGAGGGTCCGAGAAGGATAATCCGGTCAGGATTCGCAGCACCGATCCCGGCCAGAGCGGTGGCCGCCGTGGGTCCGGAGTAGATAAAACCCGCGTGTGGGGCGACGGCGGCTCGGACCGGAGATCGGGCTTCACCAGCCTTTTCCAGGAAGGTCTCCACCTGGAGACGAAGCGCCTGCGCGTCATCGGTGTAGAAGGCCCCGGCAACCGCGGGCGGCCGCAGGGCGGCAAAGGCCCCGCTCGCGGTGGCCGCGACCAGGACAAAGACGAGAATAGATTTGGTGTTCACACCTCCAGAGATAACTCCTCCGCGGCGAGATTGCAACGAGTTTGGTCCGTTTCAGTCGGGTTGGGTCTCGGACGTTTCGTGCTCGAGCCGGATGGCTCGATCCTGGTATCGAGCCGAACCGTCAAGGTCTCCACGTTGTGCCGCGAGACGGGACAGCGCTCGGTACACCTCGGGCTCGCGGGGATACCACCTCCTGGCCTTTTTGAGCCACTTACGCGCGGCGCGGACGTTTCCGTCAATCATCTCCACATCGGCCAACGCGATCAGGGTGAAGGGATTGGTCGTCTGGTGAGCTGCCGCGCGGAGGGCCATGTCCGCCTCCCGCTCCATCCCCTGGTCCCGGTAGATGGCGGCCATGTTGGTGAGGGCCGACGGGTCGAGGGGGTCGGCCTCGAGCGCCTTCCGATAGGCCTCGAATGCGCCCGCCTTGTCGCCCATCCGGTTTTGGACCACACCCAGGTTGATCCAACCCGGCGCCCAGTCGGGAGCCAGCACGGTGGCAATGCGGAGATGCTCCGAGGCGTCGTCCAGCCTTCCGTCGCGGATGGCCTCTCCCCCGAGGTTGGTGTGGTACATAGCAGTCGCCTTGACGTCGTCGATCACCAATCTCTGGATACGGGGGCCGTCGTCCCGGATATAGAAGTCGAAGATCGCCACCGTTCCCAGTTGATTCATCATGGCCGCCACCACGTGCCGGTTGACCACCACGAGATCACCCTCCCGATCCACGTCGGGCTTCCGCATCACCGTCATCAGGAAGGCCTCGATTCCTGCCGTGCGGGCCAGTGACACGAACATCACTGTAAATGACATGCAATTCCCGCGGCGGCGCTCGAACGCCTCTTCGGCCGTCAGAGTGAGATCGGCTTCATAGCTGAAACCAAAGGAACCATCGAAGAGAGCGTGCTGGATGGCGATGATCTGTTCCAGGTCGTCGTCGGCCTTGTGCGGGCGCAGGACATCCTCGACCCAGGCCACCATCTCCGGCGAGGTGGCGAAGGGGTCGATGGCGGTGGCCGGATCGATGCCCGCGGCCTCGATCCATCGCGCCCACCTGCCGGCCCCGGGACGATCCGAAGCCTCGGCTTGGATTGCCCCGAATGCCGCGATGCCGAGCCCCAGACACAACGGCAGCAACCGTTCCATGTTCCTAAACTACGGCAGTTCGCCCCCGGGGTTACCCGGTCGGCCGGCGTTATGAGAAGATCTCCGCGGAGGAAACATGCGACGATTTGCCTGGCTGTCAGCCGTACTGCTTGTGTGGGGCATCGGAGTCGGGGCGGAAGACTCTGCCGTCTTTGATGCGCATTTTGTGGACGAGACCCTGCGGGTGGATTTCGTTCAGTTCGGCAATGGCGCCACCGAGATGGTGGGGCTCGACCGCTTGATCCGGCAAGGTGTCTGGGCCGGACCGACCGCAAACCTCGTCGGGGGGTTTGACTACGGACGTCACGCGGTCAAGATCATAGACCCGGAAACCGGCGACACCCTCTTCGAGCGGGGATTTGACAGCTATTTCGGTGAGTACCGCACCAGCGAGGCCGCGCTGAATGGTGAGATGAAGGCGTATCAAAACACGGTTCTCGTCCCCTTTCCCCGCCACCCGGTCCGGCTTGTGATCGAGAATCGGCCCGTCGATGGGCCGACCGAATTTCTCCTCTCCCACGACGTCGATCCGGATTCCATCAATATCGCGACCGAGCCGGCCGCACCAGACGCCATCGTCGTTCGAGCTCACCCCGGTGGGGAACCCCATCGAACCCTCGACATCGCCATCGTTGGTGAGGGATACCGCGCCGATGAGATCCCCACCTTCCGCGCCGACCTCGCACGTTTTGCAGCGGTCCTGCTGGGTCACGAACCCTTCGCCTCCAACAGCGACCGCATCGCGATCCGTGGTGTTCTGCAGCCGTCGGCCGAAAGCGGTGCCGACGAACCCACCATGGCCAGGTATCGCAGCACCAGCGTCGGTGTCACCTTCAACTCCCTCGGCTCGGAGCGCTACATGCTCACCGAACAGAACCGTCGTCTGCGCGACATCGCGGGCTCGGTGCCCTACGACACCCTTGTCGTCATGGTCAATCACGATCGCTATGGGGGCGGCGGCATCTACAACGCATACTGCACCTTCACCGCGCATGGCGAGTGGGCCGAATACCTCCTGTTACACGAATTCGGTCACTCCTTCGCCGGTCTGGCCGATGAGTACTACACCTCGGATGTTGCGTACAGCGATTTCTATCCGCCCGGCACAGAACCGGCCGAGGCCAAATATCACCGCTTTGATGGATCCCGACCAGCTCAAATGGCGACACCTCGTGACCGCCGGAACCCCACTCCCAACGCCCTGGGACAAGGCGGCTTTTGATACGAGAATCAGCGCGGACCAGGAGATGCGACGTGAGATCAACGAGCGGTTGGCACAGGCAACCCGTGACGGGGCTCCCGCCGCGGAGATCTCCGCGCTGCAGAATGAACGGGACGAGCTTGCCCGCAACACCTCCCAGTGGTCGAAGGGGTTCCTGGCCGCTGCCCCCAATGCCGGCTCAGTCGGCGCCTTCGAGGGGGCCGGCTACGCGTCACAGGGGCTGTACCGCCCGGCAACCGACTGCCTCATGTTCCGCCGCGGCGTCCAACCCTTCTGCCCCGTGTGCGCCGAAGCGGTCACGGAAATGGTTCGATTCTACGCTCCATGAGCATTCCGTCGCGCCCGCGCATTTTGTGCTAGTCTCGGCACCACCTGCAGATGGGGTAAGCGACCATGGCCGACTCACCTATTTATCGCGTCACATTTATCAACCAAGGCGAGGTCTACGAGATCTTCGCCCGGCAGGTGGGCCAGGGCGGGTTGTTTGGATTCATCGAGGTGGAGGAAATCCTCTTCGGCGAACGCTCCAAGATCCTCATCGACTCGTCTGAGGATCGGCTGAAGACAGAGTTCGAGGGTGTCCGCCGAACCTTCATACCCCTGCATTCGGTGATCAGGGTCGACGAGGTGGACAAGCCCGGGCGGGGCCGAATCAGCGCCTCGGGCGACAAGGTCACCAACTTTCCACTGACCTACGTTCCCCAGAGCAAACCATCCGGCGACTCGTAGCCGCCCACCCCCCCATTACGAATTACGGATTGCGAATTACGAATTACGGATTGATTCGGATTGCGCGACAGGGTGGGAAAAATCTCCTCGCCGTGGCGCATCGCCAAGGTCAATCTTCGTGAAACTCCCGATCCACCCTCGCCGTACCTCACCTCGACGGAAGGAGTCCCCGATGGCGGAGGGCGCACAAAAGAGAATTGCCAGAGCGTGGCGCGATTGGCTGCGCTCGGTGCTGGTCATCATCATCGTCATCACCTCTTTCCGCTCGGCCGTGGCCGATTGGAACGACGTCCCCACCGGCTCGATGAAACCCACCATTCTCGAGGGCGACCGGATTCTCGTGAACAAGCTCGCCTATGACCTCAAGCTTCCGTATACGACGTGGCGGTTGATGCGCTGGGGTGATCCCGATCGGGGAGACATCATCGTCTTGTTCTCACCCGACGACGGCAAACGTCTGGTCAAGCGCGTTGTGGGTCTGCCCGGTGACTCTGTGGCCGTCTTGGACGGAACGCTCGTAGTCAACGGTCATCCGCTGCGCTACTCCCCTTTAGAGCCGGGAATGGTGACGGGGCTCGAACTTGAAGAACAGCTCCCCATCCTCGCAACGGAGCAGCTCGGAGACGCCCACCACGCTGTCATGATTTCGCCCCGGTCACCGTGGCACGCCTCGTTCGCCCCCTTCGCCGTCCCGCCAAAAACCTACTTCGTCATGGGCGACAACCGCGACAACAGTCTGGACTCTCGCCACTTCGGACCGGTCAGCCGGGACCAGATCGTTGGTCGAGCCACCACGGTTGCCGCATCGGTCAACCCCGACCACCGCTATCTTCCCCGCTGGAAGAGGTTCCTCAAGACCCTCCGATAACTTCCCAACACCACACGATTACGAATTACGGATTGAGGATTTTCTAATCCTCGACTCTCGGGTGGGCGGGTGGAATCCGAAATTCGCAATTCGAAATTCGCAATGGAACCTCCGAGGTTCCAAGCGCCTATCACGTCGACGTCTTCAATGCCGGCTGGACAAGTTCCCGCGTCAGTCGAGGTGGCCGCGATCGGAATCGCCCATTTCGACCTTCCGATCAGGGAAATACTCCTTCCAGCGACGAGTCACCAGATCGGCGGTCGCCGGATCGCACACAACCTCATCGGGATACCCGGGTTTGACCCGAGCATCAATGACCACCGGCATGGTGTAGCTCAGATGGTGCCTGACCACCTCGACCTCGGCCGCATACAGATCAGCGGCGGGTTCAAAGCGGGTGAATGTGGTCCACAGGAAATTCACCGTGCTCTTCGCGGTCCGGTTGCAATCGTCGCTCACCACCACCAGAGGCCAATTCTCAAAGACCGGCTCTCGGGCCACCCGAGCGCCAAATTCAGGGGCCTCTTGGTAGGAGGGGCCGCTCACCACGAGACAGCCACCGCAGAAAACCCGAATATCCTCGACCCCGGCTGGAAGTTGCTCCGCCTCGAACCGACGCGGCAGGTCACGCACCGGCTCTCCAAGACCCATCCAGACCCCCTTGGAGCCACGATTGATCTCGGGACCTGTGTAATCCAGGCTGTCCATCGAGAGGTTGGACAGAACATAGAGATCCGTCTCGGGACGGGTGCGAGCCAAGACGTGCTCCAGGGTCGCCCGAAAGTCCCTCAGATCCACCGGACGGTCGGTCAGGAGGAGAAACTTGGTCAGCGCCAATTGTCCTTCTCCGAGGATCCTGAAGGCGGAGACCATAGCCTCTCGGTGGTACCGCTCGCGGACGACGGCGGCGGCGAGCGAGTGATAGCCGGTCTCGCCGTAGGACCACAGCGAGATCACCGTGGGCATCACGAGCGGGAAGATCGGAGACAGGAGATCCTGCAGCAGGTCGCCAATAAAGAAGTCCTCCTGCCGCGGTTTTCCCACCACGGTGGCCGGGAAGATCGCATCCCGACGCCGTGCCAACCAGTCGACATAAAAAACCGGATACTGGTGCTCTAAAGAGTAATAGCCGTAGTGATCCCCAAAGGGTCCTTCGGGCGCCCGCTCGTCCGTGAAAACCCGGCCCACCAGTGCGAACTCGGCATCCGCGATGAGGGGATGGCGGGCCGGGCCCGGACACCGGCGGAGCCGTTCACCGGACAACAGGGACGCCAGCAGAAGTTCGGGCACATTCTCCGGCAGCGGGGCCACCGCCGCCAGGGTCAACGCCGGCGGTCCGCCGAGAAAGATCGAAACCGGCAGCGCCTCACCGTATCCCTCGGCCACCGAATGATGAAATCCTCCCCCCTTGCCGATCTGCCAGTGCATCCCCGTGCGTTGAGGCCCGTGGATCTGCATCCGGTAGACCCCGAGATTGTGGCTCCCTTCTTCGGGGTGTTCGGTGTAAACCAGCGGCCAGGTGATAAAGGGTCCACCGTCCTCCGGCCAGGAGGTGATGGCGGGCAGCTCGCCCAGGTCCACCTCGGTCGTCAAGACGTCTGCGGATCGGACCCGTCCTGACATTTCGAAATCCGGTCTTCAGCGCGCCGAATAAAAGACCCCGAGCGTTCCACACTCCCGCGGGCGTTGGAGGCATATGCTGAACAAAGTCCACCATCTGTCTGATCAATAATTCAGGGCGTGACCCGAACGCCCTCTCGGCCCTTCCGGCGGTGCCGAAGAGATTCGTCACCAGAGGGTACGCAGCGCCGGTGACGTTGGTGAATACGAGGGCCGGGCCACCGGCAGCGATGACTCGCCGGTGGATTTCCGCCACCTCGAGGTGGCGATTCACCGGAGTTTCGACAACAGTCAACTCCTCGATGTTCTGGAGGTCACTGAGAAAATCCCGCAGGTCGCCGTAAATCCGATTTTCCACGATTTCAATCTAACATCACCGCCATCTCCAATTCGAGATTTTGCCGCACCGCGGCATCAGGACATGACCAACCCCGTGTCGCCTCAAGCAGAAGGTTACCATTTATATTCATTACAGTGACTTACAATCGTTCACGATCCTGTCGAAAACGACCTTGGACGGTTCACATCTCTTGACAGCATTGCCGCAGTGCGTTAGATTCGAGCCGAACCGAGACCGCGCACGGTTCGGTAAATATTCGGAGATCTGCCCATGATTCGACTGATCAAACGTTATGGCAGCCGCAAACTCTACGACACCGAGGAGAGCCGATACGTCTCCCTCGAGGAACTCGCCGGTTGGATCCGGAGCGGACAACAGATCCGCGTGATCGACAACAAAACCGCCGATGACGTCACGCCGCAAACGCTCACCCAGATCATCTCGGAAGAGGGTCGGCGAGGCACCTCCCTCCTACCCAACGATGTGCTCCATGATCTCATCCGGATCGGTGAACAAGCGGTCACATCGGGTGTGGAACAGATCCAGACCAGCGTCGATCGACTCGTTCAGGCGTCGGTCGACCGGATCGGTCCCGTTCGACGCGCGCGAGAGGAGATGGCGAGGCTGCGCGAACGCCTCGAAGAACTCGAGACATCTCTCGCGTCCATTGATGTTCGAACAGATCGAGGCATCTCGCAAAGACTCGAATTCCGGGGGCGGCGAAAAAAAACCTGCAGGAGACTGATTTCATGCCGACAATGGTCCATTCACATCGCAGAGACCATCAGGCCCCGGCATGATCAACAATTGTCAAACCCAGAGCACGATCGGACTCGCCCTCGCAGGCGGCGGCCCCGCCGGTTCCATCTACGAAATCGGCGCGATTCGCGCTCTGGATGAGGTCCTCGACGGTGTCGACTTCAATCGGATTCCCGTCTATGTTGGCGTCAGTGCCGGTGCCTTCATATCTTCGTGTCTGGCCAACGGCCTCACAACCGGGCAGTTGTGCAGGGCCATCGTCAAACCCGAACCGGGCGAGCACCCGTTTGTCCCGGAAAATTTCCTGACCCCGGCCATTTCACAGCTCGCCAAGAGCGGTGTCAAGGTCCCTCGCCTCATTCTCGAGAGCCTTCTGGTGTACCTACGGAACCCCAGCGATGTCACCCTGACCGAGTCGCTCATGCGTTTGTCCCGCGCGCTCCCCGTCGGCATCTTTGACAACGACCCGGTTGGCGAGTTCCTCGAGAAAATCTTTGACCGGCCCGGTCGAACCAACGATTTCCGGAAGCTGTCGAGCAAACTGGTTATCGTCGCGACGGACCTGGATTCGGGGCGCGCCATTCGGTTTGGAGAGCCGGGCCTGGACCACGTTCCCATCTCCACCGCGGTCAAGGCGAGTACCGCCTTGCCGGGGATTTACCCGCCGGTGGAAATCGACGGGCGGCACTATGTGGATGGCGTGTTGTTGAAGACCGTCCACGCCTCCGTAGCGTTGGACGAGGGCGCCGACATGGTCATCTGCGTCAACCCAATTGTCCCGGTGGACACCATACGTTCGGTGGAAAAGGGCATCATGCGACGGGGTCGGCTTGCCGACCGAGGTCTGCCTGCCGTGCTCTCGCAGACCTTCCGCACCGTCATCCACTCCCGTATGGGTGTGGGTCTGGCTGCGTACGAGCAACGCTACGCCGACCGCGACGTCCTGGTCTTTGAACCCAGGCGAGACGACTACAACATGTTCTTTTCGAACATCTTCTCCTTTTCCAAGCGGAAGGCGGTGGTGGAGCACGCCTACAAGAGCACCCGGATCAAATTGTGGCGCAACCGGCACCGCATCGGTCCGATCCTCGATCGACACGGGATCGCCCTTCGAACGGATATTCTCGAGGACCCCGAAGCCGACCTCTGGGAAAGCGTCAAACTTCACGACCGTACCCGCAGGAGTCGACTGCCGGTCACCGATCGGCTCGGTCAGGCGTTGCATCAGATCGAGGCGATGGTTCAGGAGCGCTGACACCACAGTCACAAATATTTGCCCGAGACCCCCCACACCTCATACCCCAAAAACCTCACGCCTTGACGCCGATGCGCTCCAACGTCGCCAAAAGCTCCTTCAGCCGAAATGGTTTCTGGAGGTAGGCGGAGGGACCGTCTCCCCGGAACGTGGACCCAGCGTCCTGTTCGCTGTAACCCGAGGCGACGATAACCGGCACGTCGGACCGGATCTCGGCCAGCGCGCGAAAGGTCTCGGCGCCGCTCAGCCGCGGCATCGTCATGTCCAGCACCACCGCGTCAATGGCGGAGGGTGCGTTGCGAAAGAGTTCCACGGCCATCACTCCATCGGCGGCGGTCACGACCTCGAACCCGGCTTGTTCGAGCATCTCGCGGCACAGGTCTCGGATCGCATCGTCGTCATCCACGACCATGATCGTGGCGGACTCACCGGCGGGCCCGATCTCGGCCGGAGCCGACTCGGCTGCACCATTCGGCGTTCCCTGGCTGGTGGGCAGGTAGACCCGAACAGCGGTACCGCTCCCCGGGTCGCTCTCGACCCGGATCGCGCCCTCGTTCGCGCGGACGATCCCAAGCACCGCCGCCATGCCGAGTCCCCGCCCGGTGAATTTGGTGGAAAAGAACGGGTCGAAGACCTTTGCCAGAGTCTCCGGCCCCATCCCGCTCCCGGTGTCGGAGACCTCGAGAACCACGTATGAACCAGGTTGGAGGTCCTCGCCCAGAATCGCCGAACCCAGCTGGGACCGGGAGCGATGCTCCACACAGGTCTTGACAGTCACGCCCCCGCCGGTCTCGCTGGTCGCCTCAAATGCGTTTGTCAAAATGCTGCTCACCATTTGTCGGATCTCGGCCGCGTCAGCGGAGATGGGCGGAAGGTTGCGGTCGAGGTCCAGGTGCAGTGCGCCTTCCCTCACCAACGCCACGGGCAGGAACTTCGCCGCCTCCTCAGCTTCCACTGAAAGGTCCAGGTCTTCGACGATGAAACGACCTTTGCCGGCGTACGCCTGCATCTGGCTCGTCAACTCCGCCGCGTGATGCGCCGCCCTTTCGATCATCCGAATCTGGGAGTGGATCGGGCTTCCCTCCGGCAGCATCTCGTCCGCGAGGCTGCTGCTGCCGAGGATGCTCTGCAGGAGATTGTTGAATTCGTGCGAGATTCCGCCGGCAAACGTACCGAGGCTTTCCATCTTCTGGCTGCGGAGGACCCGGGCGGCGAGTTCACGTCGTTCCTCTTCGATGCGCTTCCGTTCCACCGCGATGGTTATCGTCCGACCCGCATAGCTCAGCAACTCGATGTCCTTCGTTGTGTAGAGTTCAGCATCGGTGTAACTCTGGACCACAACCACCCCGCAGACACCGTCATCGGTTGTGAGAGGCACCCCCAGCCACTGTTGGGAATCGGTCCCCACCAGTCCCACCTCGCCACGCGATTCCAACTCCCGAAAAGTCTCCTGGCTGGCGAAGAGCGGCGTGCCGGTCCGCCGGACATAGTCCGTCAGGCTCTTTGGCAGCGGCTCCGGTTCGAAGCGTTCGAGTTTATCGAACTCATCGGCGTAGTAGGGAAACGAGTAGCGCTCGGTCTGCGTATCGTATAACGCCACGTAAAAATTGGTGGTATTGATCAGCTCCTGGAGCAACTCTCGGATCCCGGCGATGAGGGTCTTCAGGTCCACATCCGACACCGCAGCCTGGAGGATGGACGCCATCACCCGCTCCACGTTCTCGGCTCGCTTCAGCTCGGTGATGTCCCGAGCGATGCCGCACAGGCCGACCACCTCGCCCTGTGCGTCTCTGAGCGGTACCTTGACCGTGTGAAAGACGTATTCGACGCCATTTACCCTGGAGATGTTGGACTGTTCAACGATCTCACCGGCCAGCACTCGTTGATCGGCGAGCCGGACCCTCTCGGCGACCTCCGCTTCGAAGAGCTGCTCATCTGATATACCGATCAGGCTGGAGACGGTTGTGTCAAAAAGCCCCGCCAGCGCCGGATTGACGTGCGTGTAGCGCAGTCGGAGGTCCTTGACGAAGACATAATCCTGTGCCGTCTCGAAAATCGCCCGCAGACGTTCTTCGCTGTTCCTGAGGTCGATTTCCGCCCTCTTTCGATCCGTCACGTCCTCGATGATGCCCTCGATCCAGCGCTGATCTTCATTCCACTCCACCGAGATACGCAGCCAGACTTCGTTGCCGTCCATCCGGCGGAACCGAGCCTCGTACCCCCGGACCACACCGTCCGCTTCAAGCATCTTCAGCAGGCGCGGACGATCTTCAATATCCACATAGTAATCGGCCAGACAGAGGTCCTGACCCATGGCTTCACGGTCCCGGAAACCCAGCAGCTGAGCGGCGCGATCGTTGCACGCGAGGATCATCCCATCTTCGAGCCGGGTCCTCAGCAGGCCGATCCTCGCGTTTTTGAAGAGCTGCCGATAGAGATCCGCGTCCGCCGCGAAGCCACCCTCCACGACGCTGGGCTCAGAAGCCGCACCGCCATCGGCCGCCGAAAGCGTCTCGAGTTCGGCGATCCGGAGCTTGAGTTCCGAGTTCTCCTGCAGCAGCTCCGCCAGTCGTTCCCGGTCGATCAGGTGTTCAACCATCGTGCCTCGTTCTCCCCATCCACACAACTCCTCTTAATCGAGCGTCCTTTCGTACAGATCGCGAGCCAGATCGAGATCCAGCTTCTTCAGGAGGACGTACTGGGCCACGGCTCCCTCCAGATCGCCCTGGTACAGCAACGACAACCCAAGACCATAGACCGCCCGGGGGTCATCTGGCACCAATTCAAGAGCCTCAACGAACGCCTGCTCGGCGGCGTCATATGCTCCATTGTGAAATTGGGCCACGCCTTCACCCACCCAGGCCGCCTCCATCGCCGGATCCGCTTCGGCTGCGAGTCGGCACGCCACAGCCGCCTGCCCGTGCTCTTCGATTCCAGCCAACAGCAGGCACCGGTCGTACTGGGCACTGGCGTTGCCTGGATCGAGCCTGCAGCTCTCCTCCAGGGCGCGCAGGGCCGCGTCCACCCTGTTCGACGCCGCGTAGACCGAGCCCAGCGTGTACCAGATCGCGGGGTTGTCCGGCGCGAGATCGCGCGCTCGCTCCAGCGGTTCTTCCGCCTTAACCCAACGGCCCAGGGCTGCCTGAGCCGATCCCACACCCAGGAGGGCCTGAAATTCGAGCTCCCGGTTCGTTGCCAGTTCCAGTGCATTCTGGTAGTGATCCAGCGCAGCCTCACCATCGCCGGCTTCCAGAGCCCCAAAAGCAATCTGGAGTTGGTTGACGCACGCCGTTTCGTCACCGGCCTGGGACGGGGAAGAACCAGGCGCAGCCTCCTGCTGCGCCTGAACCACGGCCGGAACCATAACGCTCAACCACCCCGCAACACACCAGCCGATCGCAGTTTTTAACATTGTTCGGGACGCCTCCCCCTCCATCATACGTCGCGTCCGCGCCAAACCGGTACGAACCGCCGTGACATTTCTTACGTTCTCGTACCATGAACGGTGTACCTTCGTACCTGGACCGAAAACTGTCGAATCTCGCGAGGTGACCCGATGGAGTCAGGAACAAAGAAACTGGTGAGCGGATGCGTGATCGGTTGTCTCGTCCTGATGATCGTCGGGGTTATTTTGGTCTTCAGTGGCTACCTCGGGGTCAAGAAAATGATCCGCAAAGCAGAGGAGACCCAGCAGGTCATGGCGCGGGTGACCAAAGAATTTGGCCGTGTCTCGGATTTCGTGCCGCCGCCATCAGGGATCATCGCCGCCGATCGGATCGAAACCTTCCTCGAGGTACGCGAGCTGTCCCGTCCCGAGCGCGATGCTCTCGAGGAGACGCTTGCCCAACTCAGCGTGGCTGAGGGCGGCGGCGAGGGCAACGGTCGCAACCCGATGGACTTCGCTCGTTCGGTCCGCGCAGGAGTCGGCGTCGTACCCCAGATGGTGGCCTACACCACGGCAAGGAACGAGGCCTTCCTCGAGGCCGGCATGGGGATGGGTGAGTACCTCTATCTCTATACCCTGATCTACGGATCGTGGCTCGAAAAACCCATGTCCGATGGACCACCGTTCGTTGTAGTGGGAGGAGACGTCAGTCCCAACAGGTGGGACGATCCCGCCCAACAGGACCAGCGAGCAGAGGCGATTCGAGGTCGTCTCAACCGCACGACCCTCCCCATGTTGCGCAATCAGCTCGAGGCGCTGGCCGCCTGGACCGATGACGGTGACGAGGAATGGAAAGAGTCCCTCCGCGCCGAGGTCATGTTCATGGAAGCCGAACCCGACCGACTGCCATGGCAGGACGGGCTTCCGGAACAGACCGCCGAGTCCCTCACCGGGTTCTGGGAAGCGTTGGAAACCAGTTACAGCGCCCTATGCCATCCGGTGGAACTGTCGGTGATGCAAAACTGACAACCCGTCACGACACGGGACGGGCATTGGCCACCAGCGTGCTAGCATGCCGCTACGATGGACAGCAAAGAGAAGACTCCGGTTCGACGCAGATTCACCGACGAGTTCGGACCCGCCACCGTTGTCATAGGCGCGGACGGCACGATTCGGGGCGAAATCACCAGCGACGCCGGCGTGAACTTCGGCGGTACTCTCGACGGCGACCTCCACGCCGGTGGTCTTATCCGGGTCCAATCCACCGCTCGGATCACGGGACACGTAACAGCAGCGGCCCTCCTGGTCGAGGGGTGCATCGACGGCGACATCGAGGTCTCCGGCACAGTGGAGCTCAGGGAGGGTTGCCGGGTCACCGGATCCATATCCGCCGCGGGAGTTGCCATCGCCGATGGCGCTGCGTTTGACGGAACCGTCAGCATGAAGGGTCGAGGCGGAACGCCACACCAGGTCGGTTTCATAGAAAAGCGGCGGGACGACGGCGAGACTCCGAAACCACCGGAAACACCGTGACTACGCCTCAACCCCGTACCGCCGATTGAGTCCTACCGGACGACCGGCTATTGTTATCGAAGTGAATGATCCCAACCCTGTGACCGAGAAATTTCCCACGTCTGGCGACCGCGCCGTGCGAAAAAGACCGGACTGGGCGTGTGCCGGACGGGGCGTGCGCCGGTGAACAACGACCCGTCCCGTCCCGTGATCGCGGCCACGCCGGGCCGCCCGTCCAACGGCGTTGACGCCTCGGGAAATCCACTCCGCCGGTTGATAACGGGTGCTGCCTTCGGCATTCGATCGGGCGAGGGCCCCACAGCCTGGCTGCTCTTCGCCTACTTCTTCCTGGTGGCCACGGTCCATTACCTCGAGAAGAGCGTTCGTGATTCGTCCTACATCAACACGTGGGGAGCCAAAGAACTCCCCTACGCATTCCTTCTCGTGGCTGTGGTTTCTCTGCCCGTTATCGTCATGTACTCCAGGTTTACGGCCAAATATTCGCAGCGCAACATGATCATCGGTTTTGCCGTGATCCAGGCTGCCGGGCTTTTCGGGTTCTACTGGTTGTTCGGAAGCCCCGGCAAATGGACCGCCATGGCATTCTACCTGTGGACCACCGTCGCCTTCGGCATCGGTGTCAGCCAATTCTGGTCCTACGCCAATCATCGATTCGATCCCCGTCAGGCGCGTCGGCTCTTCGCCTTTGTTGCCGCCGGCGGCCTTCTCGGCGCCATACCGGGTGGCTTGATCGCGTCGTTGCTCGCATCCAACAAGACCGGCACCACCACCAACGACGCCCTCCTTGTGGGCGCGGTCCTGTCGCTGTCGGTCGTGGTCATCGTCGTTTTGGTCGATCGACGCGGTTCCCCGCCCTCGGTTCCCAACAGACGAGACGAGCCCCTGGAGCGGCTTCGCAGCGCCCGTGGCGGTCTCAAGGCGATCAAGAGTTCGCGGTTGCTGATCCTTATCGCGTTGCTCGTTCTACTGTCCATGGCGGTCAATCAGATGGTGGACGTCCAGTTCAAATGGGCGGTGGAGGATGCCACACAGTGGGAGACCGACCGCACGGTACAGCGCGATGAACGCACCGTTGAATTCGGCAAGTACTACAGCCTGATGGGCATCCTGGGATTCCTGTTTCAGATTTTCTTTACTCAGCGAATCCACCGCTCCATGGGAGTCGCCTTTGGCTTGAGAATTCTGCCCGCGTCGGTTGCCGTCGCATCTGCTCTGATGATCATGGCGACCGGAGGGATCGGCCTGTCGATTCTCACCGCTGCCTGGTTGCTCAAACTCTCGGAGAACGGTTTCCGTCACGGGGTCGAACAGTCGAGCCGGGAACTCCTTTTCATGCCGGTGCCGTCGCAGCTCCGTCTTCAGGCAAAGGCCTTTATCGATGTCTTTGTCCAGCGTTTTGCCCGTGGCGCCACCGCCCTCGCCCTCCTTCCCGTTGCCCTGGGGAAGGTGGAACCCAAGCATCTCAGTTGGGCGATCCTGGCTGTCACCGGGCTCTGGCTGTGGTGTACGGTCTTGGCACGTCGAGAGTACGTGCATTCGTTCCGCGAGGGTTTGCGCACCGGGGGAATGGACGAAATTCCGGTTGTCGAGGCCGGCGACGTCAACACCATCACCACGCTCGTGGAAGCCATGGGTAGCTTGGATCCCCGCCAAGTGGTGCACAGCCTCGAGATGCTCGCGGCCTGCGGCCAGGAACGCCTTATCCCCCCTCTCCTGCTCCACCACGACGATCCCCTGGTGCGCCGCAAGGTTCTCGGACTGCTGGCCAACGCCAAGAGGACCGAGGCGGTTCCCCTCATCGAACGCGCCATCGGAGACGCGGACATCGAGGTCCGGACGGCGGCGATTCAGGCTTTGGCGGTGCTCAAAGGTGAGGACGCGGCCGGGTTCATGGTTCCGCGTCTCAGTGATCCGGATCCGAAAATCCGGGCCGCTGCTGTCGCCTCGCTGGCCGGCATGTCCGATCCGGATCTGGTGAGCCGGGCCGAAGATATCCTCAACGAGCTGGTGTCCAGTGACGACCCCGCGATCCGGCTCGAAGCGGCCCGCGCGGTGGCCGAGATTCGCGAGCCCCAGGCCGCCGGTTCCGTGATTCAACTGCTCTACGACTCCGACCGCACGGTTGTTCGCCAGGCTATCAGCGCGGTCCGTTCGCGGATGGAGCGGGATGAGCCAAATCCCATGTACATCCCGATCCTGATCTCGCTGATGGGCAGCCGGAGACTCAAACACCTGGTGCGTCAGTCCATCGTGGCCTACGGCGAATCTGCAATTTCGGCCCTCGTCCTCTTCATGAATGCCGAGGAGGAGCAGATCTGGGTCCGCCGGAATGTGCCCATGACCATCGCACGCATCGATTCGCCGGTCGCCGTGTCCAGCCTGATCGACGGACTGCAGAACTCCGACCCCCTGATTCGCAAGAAGATCATCGAGGCCCTCGCCTTCCTCCGCACCCATCATCCCAAGGTCCGGATCAAGTCCGACATCGTTGCACGTCACATCAAGAAGGACGTGGCGGAATACCTGCGATGCCTCGCCGATCTGTGGGCGATCTCGAGCCGGCACGAAACCCGGTTCGAGGGACCGTACGCGCAATGGCAGACCGCCGGTCGTGTGCCCACTCTGCTGCAGCAGGTCCTGGCCCAGAGGATGAGCACCGCGGTGGACAACATCTTCGGTCTGCTCAAGATGATCCACCCGGCGCGGGACATCGAGGCCACCTACCGCAGCCTCGCCAGCGGTCAACAGGCGCTCCGGGCCAACGCTCTGGAGTATCTCGACAACTCTCTGGTGGGCTCGGTCCGGCGGGACGTCTTCGCGGTCATCGATGACGCTCCCACCGAGGAAAAGCTCCGGAAGGCCGCTCAGAATTACCAGATCGAAGTCGAGACACCGGAACAGACCCTGGGTCGACTGCTCGTTCCAAACCCCGAGAATGACCCCGGCGAAGTGGTTGTCTTCGCCGCCATTCATGCGGTCTATACCGAGAGGATTGGCGCCTACTATCCGACTGTCGTAGACCTTTCCCGCGATGCTGCCAATCCCATCATCCGGGAGACATCGGAATGGGTGGTGCAAAAGCTCCGGTTGATTAAAGGGCCAGCGGAACGGTTGTCCGATGACGCGCCGGAGGCAGAGGGCGAAGGAGCATCCCCCATGAAGAAGTTGGCTCTGATCGAGAAGGTGGTGATCCTGCAGGGAGTCGATCTATTCGCCAACTGCAACGCCGAACAGGTGCTCCAACTGGCCTCCATCGCCAGCGAGATCTGGTTCGAGGCCGGAGGCGTGGTCTACCAGCGGAATGACCCCCCCGACGCCCTCTATTGCATTGTCGAAGGGCGGATCGACTTGACAGCGCCGGAATCTGAAACCGTGAGCCTGACAACCGGTGACATCCTCGGTACATTCGACATTCTCCGAAGCCAGGTGCGATCGCGCGACGCCACAGCGACCTCCGATACCCACGCACTGCTGATCGAGGCCGAGGACTTCTTCGATCTCCTCGGTACCAACGTGGAGATCGTTCGCGCGCTCTTCCGCCAGCTCACACTGTCCATGAAGGACACACCAGGCGGTATCTCGTGAGAACTCGGGTCTTTCTCGCCGCGGCGATTGTGTTTGTTGCCGCCGTGACGCTTTCGGCGACCGGGTCCACCCAAGGACGCGCCGTCGCCGTGGGCGATGTGCACGGCAGCATCGACGGTCTTGTAACCATACTCCAGGCTGCCGAATTGGTGGACGATGATCTGCGCTGGGCCGGTGGTGATGCGACCCTCGTCCAACTCGGTGATCTCCTCGACCGCGGCATTCACCTCCAGGAGGTCTTCGATCTCCTGATGAGGTTGCAGCGGGAGGCTCCCGCTTCCGGCGGCCGGGTCTACGTCCTGCTCGGTAACCACGAGACCATGAATCTGCTCGGCATCACCCGCGACGTCAATCGGGACGCCTACGCCGAATTTGTTGATTCTGACAGTGAGGAACGCCGCGAGCAGGCCTTCGCGGCTTACACCGAATTCTGGCAACGCCGGGCAGCAGAACTCGGTCTCGACCCCACAATCTCGGTCGAGGCCAGGGAACAGTGGATAGCGATCCACCCGCTCGGTTTTTTCGAGTATGTCGAGGCCTTTGGTCCCAACGGCCGCTACGGCGCCTGGCTCCGAAAGCGGCCGACGGCGGTGGTGGTCGGCGAAACGCTTTTCATTCATGGGGGCTATGGCCCATTTCTTCAAGGGGTGTCCGTGGCCCAGATCAACTCCAAGGTTGCCGAGGAGATCGCCGCTTTCGACGAGATTCGCGAGCTATATGGTGGCCGAGGGCCTAGCTCTTCCTTGGTACTCCAGTCAGGAATTGACGCGGGAAGCCCAACGGGAGGTGGATGCGGTGGCGGCCTTGGATCCGGACGACGTACCCATCGAACGATTGAAGCGGGTGGATCGTCTCGTGATCAGCTGGTCCGACTGGTACCTGAATAGCCCCGAGGGGCCATTCTGGTTTCGCGGCACCGCCCGCTGGAACGAGGACCAGGGAACCCCCATCATGGCCTACCTCCTCGATGGCCTCGGGGTCGCACGTCAGGTCGTGGGACACACGCCCCAGGCCTCCAAGCGCATCCGACCGCGCTTCGAAAATCGCGTTTTCCTCATTGACACGGGGATGCTCGAGACGGTCTACGGTGGCATCCCCTCGGCGCTTGAAATCACCGGCGACACCGTCGTCGCCATCTACCCGGGGGACCGCCAGATTCTGGTGGATGGAAACGTCTGTTCTCCACCTTTGTCTTCCCCAACGCCTGTCGACTGATTTCTCCCCAGAAGTCTGCGCTACTATCGCCCTGGGATTGGCCGACTCCAGAGAGGAATGCCGGCCACCGCCAATCCGGTTCTCCCAACCGGACTGACTGATGTCCACGATCGGCGAGTCGATTGAAATGAAGAGGATTCACTCCACCATCGTTACTGCGTGCGCCCTGGCGCTTCTGACCGCGGCGTGTGCCAGTCAACAGCCGCCCACGCCACCTACTCTTCCGCCACCGTCCGCCCCAGAAGGCCAGCAGCCCGACGAAGTCGACGAATCCGTAGATTCCCGCAACCCCGAATCACCCAACGACGAAACACCATCCACCGAAGATGACACGCAGGAACCGTCCGCGCCACCTTCCTATGATTCAGAGCAGACGAACGGGACCGAATCCGGATCGGGCGCCGCGGGCAACCGCGCTTCCGGTCTCCCCAGCGCGCACGTTCCGGATTCCGATGGGGGGGTCGAGTCTTCCGATTCTTCGGCCGAAGCCCTTGTGAGCGACCCATCCATCGGCGTCCTGCCTCCGGTGAGTGTGACCGCCGATGAGAAGACCGCGGACCTCGACGGGGAGCTCGATCGTGCCCTCGAAGAATTTGACGGTGTGCTGCTCGACGAACAGGAGCGTCTCGACGAACAAACTGCCCTCCAGAACGCCGGTGGAGCGTCCGGCGCCAGCCAGGGAGCCGCGGAGGGCGACGGCGGCGCCGGCGAGGGTCGACAATCGGGTGATGACGGGGCTCCTGCTCCAGGCGGCGCGTCTGAAGGGCGGGACGACGGCGGAATGACAGGAGGAGCGGCGGGCCCGGGTGACACCGAAGACGCGGCAACCGAGAGCAGGGTACCGGCAGATGTGGGTGACGGCAGCGACGACGACATCATCGCCCGTCAGCTCCGCGAGGCAGCGATGAGCGAGGAGGATCCGGACCTTCGAGAGAGGCTTTGGGAGGAGTACCGTGCCTACAAGGCCGCTCTCGGTTCCAGCTCCGGAGAGGACGGATGATGACATCCTCGCCCTCTCGCTGGATGGTGCCGTCCGCACTGGTATTGCTGGTCGCCGCCATGGGCTGTTCCTCGGCGCCCCATGGGTCTCAGGACGACGACGTGACCCTTATCCAAGCCTCGGCTCAGGTGCCCGAGAATCAACTCGTGGACGTGATGGTTCGGGTCTTCAATTCAGGTCTTCCCGAGGACGGACAACAGATTCCGCCGGACGTCTTTCCGGAGATCCGAAAATCCGAATCCATGTATTTCGCGGTCCGGTTGGCGGACACTCTCCAGGGCACCGGCCACTGGGGTGCCGTCCGGGTCGTACCTGCCACGGCCACCGTCGCCGACCTCGTGGTCTCGGGCACGATCATCCAGTCCACCGGCACCCGGCTCATTCTCGACATCATGGCCAGTGACTCCACGGGAAGGGTCTGGCTCGATCGCAAGTACAAGGCCATGGCTGATCCAATGGCCTACGCCGACGGAACGGTTTCCGCGGCGGACCCATTCCAGAGCATCTACAACCGGATTTCCAACGACCTCTTGTTCGCCCTCTCCGATCGATCCTCCTCCGAAATCGCCGAGATTCGTCACGTAACCGCCATGGAATACGCCGCTGACCTCCTGCCCGCGGTCTACTCCAGTTACCTCGGCAAGACCCGCAAAGGTTTCACCGAGGTCCAGCGTCTGCCGGCCGAAGATGATCCGATGATGGATCGCATCGCCAAGGTCCGCGAACGAGAGGCCATGTTCATCGACGTGCTCAACCAGCACTACGCCTACTTCTATGCCGAGATGAGCCAGCCGTACGACGACTGGCGGAAGTTCGCCTACCAGGAGGAGACCGCCCTCCAGGCGATGCGACGCAAGGCACGCACGCAGAAGATCCTCGGCGCAATCGCCGTGCTCGGCGCGGTGCTCGTCCAACCGTCCAGCGGCGCCGAGGCCGCCATCCGCGATGTCGCCGTCCTCGGCGGCATGGCAGCCGTACAGGCGGGTTTTGCCACCTCAAAGGAGGCCAGAATCCACATTGAAGCCCTGCAGGAGCTCGGCGCCTCTTTCGAGTCGGAGGTCGAGCCGCTCGTCATCGACGTCGAGGGGCAGACCTTGCGTCTCACCGGTTCGGTGGCGGAGCAGTACGAAACCTGGCGTACGCTCCTGCGGGATATCTACACCACCGAGACCGGACTGCCCGTGGATCCCAATGAGGCTCGCAAGCCACAGACGCCCGATCCCGGGACGGAACATTGAGGACCTGCGGTCGTGGCCTCCCCTCCCGATTTCGGTGAACGATTCCACCCCGTGCGGCGCCTCGGGGTCGGAGGCATGGCTGAGATCTGGCTGGTGGAGGACAACCGGACTCAAGCTGTGCGGGTGGCGAAAATACTCCCCGGCGGAGGAAACAACCAAACTCGCGATCTGCTTCGGCGAGAATTCGAAATTGGCCGTCGTCTCGACCACCCCAACATCGTCCGCACTCTCGGCCTGTACGGCGGCGAATCCCACCCATTCCTCGTGTTGGAGTATGTCCCGGGGACCGATGCCGGTGTCCTGGTCGGCCGTCCCATGGAGGAGACCGTTCGCGTATTTCGAGAAATCTCTCGCGCCCTCGAATATGTTCACGAGCAAGGCGTTGTTCACCGCGACCTGAAACCGAGCAATATCCTGCTCGACGAATCGGGTCGGCCCCACATCACCGATTTCGGTGTCGCCGACGTGGTGGGGCCTCGGGAGACCGATCCCGGGCTGGTGGGAGGAGGTTCTCGGGCCGCGGTGAGCCCGCAGCAACTGGACGGGGCTGCTGCAGCCGTGGCAGACGACCTCTACTCCTTCGGCGCATTGATCCACCATGTGATCACTGGGTCGCCGCCCCTTGGACCCAACCCCAGCGATCAACAGATCCGAACCGTGGACCCGCAACCTCTCACCGCAACCTGGCCGGTGCCGCCGCAGCTCAGGGACCTGGTCGCGTCTCTCCTTGCAAAAGACCCAGGGCGCCGCCCGCGCGACATGGCAGCCGTGACCCATGTCTTCGACTCCATTCTTGCCGATGGTGCGGCGCGGACAACTCCGCCCCGCCACCGACCCGCCACGGCCGGGGTTGATATCATGCCACCCCCCCGGACCGAGGGCATCGGCCCCATTTCGCGTGGGGTCGGTGGAGCCGACAACGCCCGGGCTCCAGCCAAAGCCAAACCGCGGATATGGTGGGCCACGGCAGCCACTCTCACCATGCTGGTTTCCATCCTTGCCTTTGTCGTGTTCGTCCTGCCGGGTATGGTGGAACGACCCTCAACGCCGGTCGGGCGATCACCCGACGCCAACTCCATCGATTCGGGCGGTCAAGACCATTCCTACGGACCCCACTGCCATCGCCGACGCATCCCGAGCGCGATACGCCAGCCGGCGGCAGGCGGCTGAGGCCATCGGCGCGCAGCTCTGGGCCGAGGCGGACTTTCTCAACGCCACAGCCCGTGGCGACGAAGCGGACGCCATGTACGCCGCTCTCGACTACGAGGAGGCGGCAACGGCGTACAACGAGGGGGCCCTCGGTCTGCGCCTTCTGATCGAACGGTCGCCCGAGATCCTTGTTCGAGCCCTGTCCGACGGTGATCGCGCGCTGGAATCCGGCGACACCACCGCAGCCGCGGAGGCCTTTGGCGTAGCCCTGATCATCGCTCCCGACAACCCTCGAGCGCGAGCCGGGTTGCAGCGGACAGAGGTCCGCGACGAGGTCGTCGCCCTGCTCGAGCGGGGCGGTCGCAACGAGCGGTCGGGGGACCATGCCGCGGCGGCGGCCGACTACCGCTCCGCCCTGCGGCTCGATCCGGGTTCGGCGTCGGCCAGGGCCGGCGCCGATCGCGCATCCCAGGCTGTGGCCCGTAGCGCCTTTTCCAATGCCATGTCCGATGCGCTCTCCGCCCTGGACCACGGCGATTTCGCCCAGGCCCGTGCCGCCCTTCTCGAAGCGGCACGTCTCCGACCCGACGCCCCGGAGGTGAGCGAGGCCCTACGCCGGGTGGACCGTGTGGAGCGCCGGCAGCTTCTTGCCGAACTCCAGCGCAAGGCCGAGGAAGCGGAATTCCAAGAGCAGTGGCAGACCGCGGCCGGTCTGTACGATCGAGTCCTGGCACTGGATTCCAACCTGGCATTTGCGGTGGCTGGAAAGCGGCGGAGCACGATCCGGATGGAGTTGGCGAGCCAGATCGATTTTGTTCTCGAACATCCAGAACGACTCGTCAGCGACGATGCCCTGGCCGATGCCGAAGGTCTCCTGGCCACGGCCCTTGAAATCGAACCACGGGGACCCGATATCGACCGCCAGACGGTTGGCCTGAATAATCTCGTGGCTGCCCACTCCACCTTCATTCCGGTCCCGTTTCGATCTGACAATGTCACCGATGTGGTCATCCACAAGGTGGGGAGACTGGGGTTCTTCACCGACAAAACTCTCGAACTGCGCCCCGGGACCTACACGGTTGTCGGAAGCCGCCCCGGCTATCGGGACGTCAGGATTTATCTCACCGTTCGGCCCGGCGCCCCGGTTCCGCCGGTGGTGATCCGCTGCGAGGAGGCGGTGTGAGTCCGGCCGTGGTCATCGAGGGGCTCGACGGAATTCGCACGATTTCCGATAACGACTTCCCGCTGTCCATCGGCGGCCCAGGCTCCGACATCCGGGTGCCCGGGGTGCCGGTGGACGAAACCGCGGCCTTCATCGCCATCGACGACGGCGCCCTCTTCGTTCAACCCGCTCATTCCGACTGCCATGTGATGATGAGCGGAATCCCGATCACCACCTCGACATGGTTCCACCCCGGCGACCGTTTGGAGGTGGGCAACGCCAGCATTGCGATACACACCGACGAGACTCCCGTTCGTCTTCTGGTCTCGTCTCGAGCAGAGGACTCCCCCACCCAGCCGCCGCAAGCCACCATCCCATCCCACGAGCCACCCACCGAGGAGAGCATCACCGTCATTCCGATCGAATATTCCCCGGATCGGAACAGACGTGATGGCGCCTGGTCACCCGATGGTCCCCGCCGTTGGAGTTGGCTCGCGGGGTTTCTGCTGATTGTCGTCTGCACCGGACTCTGGTACCTGCTGACGGCCCGATCCGTCGCGTTCCAGATCGACCCGCAGCCGGATCAACTAACCGTTTCCGGCGGTCTGGCGCCGAAAGTTGGAAACCGCTATCTCCTCCTGCCCGGTGATTATGTGGTGAGGGCAGAGCTGGCGGACCATCACGCCCTGTCCCATACCATCACGGTCTCACGGGAAGCCCGACAGGTCTTCGAGTTCGGTCTCGAACCGTTGCCGGGTCTTGTCACCATCTCCAGCGGCGACATCAAGGGCGCCGCCATCGAGATCGATGGGACGATCGTCGGGGCGACGCCCATGGCGGACATCGAACTTCCCATGGGAGCTCACGAGGTCGTCATCCGAGCGGATCGGCACCAGGTCCATTCGGAGACTCTGATCATCTCAGAACCCGGCCAAAAGAATTCCTTAGACGTCGAACTCGTTCCCGCCTGGGCCGCCATTTCCATAACGTCGGACCCGTCCGGCGCAACAGTGCTTATCGATGGGAACCAGTCGGATCGACACCGGTTGTTGCGGAAGTCGGAGGCGGCACCCACCGACTCGAGATCGGCTTCCCGGCTACCAGACCGCGAAGCGCCATCTGCAGGTCGAGGCCGACGAACCCCAGGAATACCCCGTCATTCGCCTCGATCGGGCCATGGGGCAACTCCGTGTCACGAGCTTCCCCTCCGGAGCAACGGTCACGGTGGATGGTCGATTCGCCGGTCAGACCCCCGCCGATCTCGCCCTTGGGCCCGACTCCGACCACAGATCAAAATCGCCAAGGCGGCCCACGAACCCCAGGCTACAACGGTGACGATCGCAGCGGGCGCCTCGGAACACCTCGAGGTGACGTCTGGAGCCCCTCTACGGCGAGGTGGAGATCCACAGTCACCCCAAGCGGGGCTCAAATCACTATCGACGGCGAGGCCCGCGGCAATACCAGCCAGCGATTTCGCCTGCCCGCAATGGCTCATTCCGTCGAGGTTCGCAAGGACGGCTTCGAGACCTTTTCCACCACCGTCGTCCCCGAGGCCGGCCTGCTGGAGACCGTTAACGTCCCGTTGAAGAGAAAGGAACAGGAATCCGCCGGGCCTCCGGCCTCAATCACGACGTCCCAAGGCGCAGTGCTCCGGCTCGTCGGTCCCGGTTCGGTCCAAATGGGCGCCTCCCGCCGCGAGCCCGGACGGCGGGCCAACGAGTCGTTCCGCCAGGTCGTCATCACCAGACCCTATTTTATCGCGGTGAACGAAGTGACCAACGCCAGTTCCTCGAATTCTAAGCGCCCACGACTCGGGTCGTGGTCGGCGGCGCGAGCCTTCAGGGGCCCGAATCAACCCGTGGTCCGAGTCAGCTGGGAGGATGCCGCCCGGTATTGCAACTGGCTCAGCCAGAGGGAGGGCCTTCCTCCGGTCTATGTTGAACGGGATGGGACGTTTGTCTCCCGTCACCCCGATGCCGAGGGGCTATCGGCTACCCACCGAGGCCGAATGGGCATTTGCCGCCCGGAGTGGCCGGGGGATCATCCCAGCGAAAATACGTCTGGGGCGACACGCTCCCGATCCCCAAGGGTGCCGGCAACTACGGTGACGCCGCCGGGCGCCGGATCCTCGGAGTTGCTCTTCCCGACTACGAAGACGGGTTCCCAGTGACCGCGCCGGTGGGCCGCTTCGACGCCAATCCCATCGGCCTTCATGATCTTGGCGGCAATGTGGCCGAATGGGTCCATGACCCCTACACCATCTATCCGCCATCAACGGGTCGTACCGAACAGGACCCCACCGGTCCGGCTCAGGGGGAGTACCATGTCATCCGAGGGGCCAGCTGGATGGATGCCCAGCTCACCCGGATCCGGCTGAGCTACCGTGACTATGGCGACGAACCGAGCTCCAAACCTGGGTTTCCGGGTCGCCAGGTCGGTTCAATGAGATTCGGCGGCCCTTGAGGGAGGATGACGTGAAGAAAATTCGCGATCTTAATTGTCGCGCTGGTGTTGGCGGCCGGGCTGGTGGCCACAGCGGTGTCGGGCACCGCCGATGGCCCTGCCCCCGCCGCAACTGAGGGCCCCTCCGAGGACGACTTCGTCCCGTCCGAGGCACTTCCTGCCGACAGCGCCATCTCGTTCCCGGTGGACATATGAAACGAAGTTACCCGGTGGAGTTCGTCTATCAACTTGTCGCTCTGATCCTGTCCACGATCATCGTCCACGGAATCTACGTCACCATCGTTCGCCCCAAGGCCGACACCATTTTGGCCGAACAGACGGCCCGAATGCAGATCGACTCCGACTATGTCCCTGAACGATCCATCTGGGTGATCGTCAGGGACTTCGAGCAGGAATCCTGTTTCATTCTGATGCTCTGGGCCATGGCCATCATGGGCTACAAGTGGGTGGCCACCGCCCGTGAGAGTCGGATTTGCAGACGGATCTGATACCCCTCGGGGACGCCATGCGGATCCTGCCCGAGGACACACGGGAGTACGCACGCCAGATCCAGGCGCTGCCCGAGGCCCAACAACGATCCCTGCTCCCGCGAACGCTGTCGTCCGCTCTCCAACCGTTTCGGCGCCACCCGCAACATCCAGGATGCCTCGGACACCGCCCACACGCTCTGCGAAACCGAAGCCGACAGGCTCGACTCCGAGCTTTCGCTCGTCCGCTACATCGCGTGGGCCATCCCGTCCATCGGTTTTATCGGAACGGTACGCGGCATCGGCGAGGCGCTGGGCCAGGCGCACAAGGCGGTGAAGGGCGACATTGCCGGCGTCACCCAGAGTCTCGGAGTCGCCTTCAATTCCACCTTCATCGCGCTGCTGATCTCCATTGTGTTGATGTTCCTGCTCTACCAACTCCAACTTCAACAGGAACGGCTGATCCTCGATACCGAGACCTACGTCGACCAACAACTGGTGCAGCACCTTCAGGTCAGTCCGGCCGTCATCCAGCTGCCGTGAACCTGGTCGCCATCGAGACCGCGGACCCCGGGATTCTGGCTGTCGCTTCAGACGGCACGTCCACCGATCCATCGCCAGGCATCGCCCTTCTCAATGGTCCCTCGCCCATCGTAGGCCGCGCAGCAGCAGAGCAGGCCCGCCTCCTGCCCAGGCGCATCCACGACCGGTTCTGGGAGCGGCTCAACGACGAACCCCTGGAGAAGCCCCACCCGGTTCACCTCACCACGGCGGATCTCGTTCATGCACACCTCCGCGAAATCCGCGCCGACCTGCCATCACCGATCGAGGGAACGCTCATCGCGGTTCCCGGGCATTCGGATCGGCGTTGGTTGGGATTCCTGCTCGGCGTCATGGAGGTCTCCGAATTCCCGGTTCGCGGTCTGGTGGACGCTGCCGTCGCAGGCGTTGCTCGCGAGGGCACTGCCCGAGGGAACCGTCCTTCATTTGGACCTTCTGCTCCATCGGACGGTGATCACCACCCTGTCAGTGAATTCCGAGGTTGTGCGGCAACACGTCGAATCCGAGGAGGGGATCGGAATGATCGGATTTCGCGACGCCATGGCCCGGCACATTGCGGCGCAATTCGTCCGTGCGAACCGTTTTGACCCCCTCAAAATCGCCGCGACGGAACAGGATCTCTACGATCGCCTTCCCGAGGTGCTCGGCCGCCTTGCAACTCTGCCCGCGACCGAGGTTCTGATGTCTGCCGGCGGTCGGGACTATGGAGTGGAGATCACTCGAAAAGGACTGACCGAGTCGGTCTCCTCCCTGACGCGACGCATCATGAGTTTGGCCGTACGACTCAGCCCGGACCCGGCAGGCCGTCTGGTATTGTCCAACCGTTTCGGGAGCCTCCCCGGGCTAGCGGATGATCTCTCGGGCGCCACATCCCTGGGCGTGACGATCCTCGACCGGGCGGCGGCGGCTCGGGGGGCACTGCAATTCGCAAATCAAATCATGTCCGGCCCGGGCGAGATGGTACTGACGCACTCGCCTCCCCGTGATCTCAGCGACCGGCGGCGACCCCGACCCGAGAGTCGGCACCCCGGCCGAGGCGCCACGTGGCGGCCCACGCGCCACCCATCTCGTCTATCGGGGCCACGCCTATCCCGTCACCGACGAACCACTGGTCATCGGGACCGCTCCCGGATCCGGCGGCCGGACGGTTGTGGTCGCGGGTAACACCGCCGGAATCTCCCGATCACATTGCCGGTGCAATTGGCGGACGGTGCCAGCGTGGTCGACGATCACAGCAGCTACGGCAGTCTGCTCAACGGCTCCCCCGTCATCGGCCGCAGCGATCTGTCGGCCGGCGACCGACTCCTTCTCGGGCGTCCGGGTGAGGAACTGCTGGCCGTCATCGTGGAGGATTAGTTGGCGCGCCGAACCATCAATCCCATTGGCATGTCCTTCCTCGACGCCATGACCTGTGG
This sequence comes from uncultured Holophagae bacterium, assembly GCA_963797055.1. Lineage (GTDB taxonomy): Bacteria > Acidobacteriota > Thermoanaerobaculia > Thermoanaerobaculales > Sulfomarinibacteraceae > FEB-10. The sequence goes on along the minus strand of CAWCOD010000004.1, from coordinate 53,150 downwards.
GCTTGGCGCTGTGGTGCTCCTCTACATGGTGATCAACGCGTCTATTCAACTTCGTGCCGACCGGGTCACCGTCGACCTGCGCGCCGAAGCCGACCGCCTCGAGGAAGAGGTCCTGATCGGTCACGATCGCTTGGTGGAGGTCCGCAACTCGGTGCGGGAGGTGGAAGAGGAGCAGGCCATTACACGGGGATTGAGCCGACGGATGATCGAGACCCTCACCGAGATCTCCGAAGAACTCGCCACGTTCGAGGACAGCACGCTTGCTCGCCGGGAACACCTCAACCGTCTCAAGAGCGACGTCCGCACCATGGAGGAAGACGCCAAACGACTCGCCGCCGCGGCTCCACCTTCGGACGAGACGCCGGGCGACCGGACCCGTCAATACATCGGTGACGGTGACCGCCAGTACTTGACGGGGCTCAAGGTGGGCGGTCGTCGGATTTTGTTTCTCGTGGACGCATCGGCGAGCATGCTCGACGACACCATCGTCAACATCATCAGACGACGAAATCTACCGGACGAGCAGAAGATCAGGGCGGAGAAATGGCAGCAGGCCGTAGCCACCGTGGACTGGCTGGCCACCCAGATTCCCCGTGACAGCTCCTACCAGATCTATGTCTTCAACGACACGGCCAGGCCGGTGTTGGAGGGCACCGATCATCAATGGCTCGACGGGGCCGACGGCCAGGTGCTCGGACGCGCCCTGCGGGAGATGAAGGCGGTTGTCCCGGAACGGGGGACCAGCCTGTTCAAAGCCTTCGCCCTTGCCGGTCAATTGAAACCGCCACCCGACAACATCATTCTGCTCACCGACGGTCTCCCCACCATCGGCGCCAACCCGGCGAAGAAAGGAACGGTGTCCGCGAAGCAGCGCGCCAGGCTCTTCGATCGTGCGTCGAAGACTCGACCTCCAAACGTCCCGATCAATGTCATTCTGTTTCCGATGGAGGGTGACCCCATGGCCGCTGCGGCGTTCTGGAAACTGGCCATGGCCAGCCGCGGTTCCTTTATGGGCATCTCGGAGGACTGGCCATGAGAAGGGACCGCGACGGCATTTTCACCTTCAGCCTGTCCTTTCTGGACGCCATCAGCTGCGGCTTTGGTGCCATCGTGCTGTTGCTCGTGCTGACCAAGATCGGCGAACCCGTGGCTCTTGAGCAGGCACGCCTCGACCTGGACGGGTTGATCGTCACCCTCGAACAGGAACTCCAACAGATACGCGGAGAAACCACGGTGTTCGAGCGGCGGCTGCTCAGCCGCCAGGAACAGCTCTCCGACGAACGGGAACGCATCGCGCGGCTCCGGGGTGACCTGGAGACCATGCGCGGGGAATTCGCCGCCACCGATCAGCTGTCGCAGATCCAGGAGATTGTCGAAGGGCGTCTCCTTGCGGCCCAACAGGAATTGAGCGAAGAGATGAAGCGCCTGCAGGAGCAACAGCGCTACCGAAGACCCACGATCGATGCGTCAGTGGCTGGGATTCCGGTGGACAGCGAGTACATCATCTTCGTCATCGACACGTCGGGCAGTATGTTCAACTATGCCTGGCCGGAGATGATCCGCAAAATGGGCCAGGTCCTCGACGCCTATCCGAAGGTCAAAGGTCTGCAGGTGATGAACGACATGGGGCAATACCTCTACAGTCAATATGCCGGAAAGTGGATCCCCGACACCCCCGCCCGCCGCCGTGCCATTCTCCAACGGCTGGGGAGTTGGAACGCATTCTCCAACTCGAGTCCAGTTGAGGGAATTACGGCGGCCATCCGGACCTTTGCCTCACCTGACAAGAAGATCAGCATCTACGTACTCGGCGATGAATTCAGCGGAGGCTCCATCGACCACGTCGTCACGACCGTCGATCGGATCAACAAACCGGGGCCCAGCGGGCAAAGGCCGGTCCGGATCCACGCCATCGGATTTCCGACCGTCTTTTCCATCGCCAGCGCCGGAGAGCACACCGGGGTCCGGTTCGCCACCCTGATGCGCATCCTCTGCCGGGAGAACGGTGGGACCTTCGTGGGTTTGAATAGTCTCTGACACCGGAGGCGAATGGAGTTGACATTCAGGAAATCGAGACGGACCGGGACACAATCAAGGGGCCCCCTCACCTCGTGTGGCAAATGTCATTTCTCGTCCTCATCTCCCCCCTCGATCTCCTTCAGTTTGGCCACAAGACGTCCAAAATCCAATTCAAAATCCACCCGGTAGGGAATGCGCTGATCATCGTGTGACAACCAGACTCTCATGGTCCCCTCTCTTGAGAAGATCACCTCTTCGGCCGGCCGCGGAACCACTTCAATCGCCTCTCGTTTGCCAAAGGGAGTGGAGATTTTGCCGAGACCAGTGACCTCGGCCACGGTGGCGATATCACCGCCAGTGGTCATCATGTCGAGGGTCACGTGGTCCCCGGGTTCGCGCACCAACAACCGCACCCGATAGAGGAACGACAGCGGATCATAGACGTGTTGGCTGGTGATGGGGATGATTTCCTCTTCGCCGTCCTCGATCCGCCGGACCTGACTATCAGCGAAATCGACGACGTAGAGTTTGTCCTTGACCTTCTTCTTCTCTTCGGAGTGCTCGTGGTACCGGATCGAGGACATTCGTCTCGAGCTGTAGAAGGACTCGATTCGCGTTCGCACTTTGTAGATCGAGTCGAAAAACCTGGAGGTGCGCGCTGTCATCACGATGTGATAGATCGGATCATCAGCGTTGGTTTCGTCAACGAAGCTCTGGAGGGTCATGGTCCCGCAGTGGATTCCGGCATACGACACGCCATAGCGCATCAGACGATCAATTGGAATGGGCGCAGCTGCATCCTCCACCGGAGCCCCTCCGCCGTCACCCGCGTGCCCGATCCACGTCAACAGCGACAGGAGAATCGCCACCGCCAGTATTTCGGGCCGGGCTACCAACGACCGTCTCGAATGTTGACTCATCGACCATCCCATCTTCTTCTCACCCTACGCCCGAACCCGATCAACCGTGTCAGGGCGCTGTCGCGCTGCCTGTTGCCATCCATCCCGCATTCGCTCGCGGTTCGGCATGTCACTTATACTATCCTCTGCTGCCGCCTCCTGCTCATCGGAACCGGCTGCCAAAACCGACACGGGTACCGATATGAAAGCCGAAACGAACACACCCAGGTCTCTGAAACCTACCGCAAAGCCCGGCCGCAGGACCGGTATGTGGCTGATCCCTGCGGCCTTCCTTCTGTTGGTGGTCGTGGTGGGGAGCTGGTTTCTTACATCCACACGCGTCCAATATGTCGTTCCTGGGGAGGTACTCCGCTCACGCCAACTCGAGCCGGACGAACTGCGCGACGCCATCGAAGAACACGGCCTCCGAACCGTCATCAGCCTTCGCGGGTCACCACCGGGCGAACAGTGGCCGGACGAACAACGGGCCGTGTGTGCCCGGAATGGGGTGGGCTACGAATCCACCCATTTCAGTGTGGACGAATGGCCGGCCCAACACGAAGTCCGCCGACTCGTTCATCTTTTCGAGACCGCCGATCAACCCATCCTGATCCACTGTTACCGCGGCGCGGACCGCACGGGATGGGCAGCGGCTGTGAAGCTGCTGCTGGAGGGACGGGACCTCGACGACGCCCTCGTTCACCTGTCACCGCGATACGGCCATGTTTGTAACCGCGACTCCTGCCCCCTGCACTTCTTCTTCGACAGCTATCAAAGCCACCTCGGTCGCCGAGCCTTGGCCGGCGGCAGCGAGGACTTCAGGGTCTGGGTCTTGGAATATTACTGTCCCGAGCCCTACAACGCCGGGTTGAGTCTGGTGTCCGAAATCCCGATGCGGGTCTCTCCCGGAGAGCGCATCCGGGCAACCGTGCGTGCGGTCAACAACGGCTCGTTTTCGTGGCGGATGACCGACCTGGAGACCACGGGTGTTCGCCTCGGCGCGCGACGGATCGGGCCCTTTGACGTCGCGCCCGAAAACGCCATAGACATTTTCAGAACACCCGACGGTCCGGCCGTAGACCTTGCCAGGGCCGGGCTCGAGTTCGGCGTCATGGCGCCGGGAAACCGAGAGGAACTTCGAACTCCGCTTCAAAGCTCCCACCCAGCCCGGAATCTACGTGATCCAGGTCGATATGGTGAACGAACTCGTTCACTGGTTTTCCGACCTTGGCTTCCCGGGGCTCGTTTACGAGGTCGAGGTTGTGGATCCCGACGGCTCAGACCTTCCCCCGGTCGGGGCCCAGTAGCCGCCCAGTATCCGCCGCCCCTGTTCAGGTCGGCTTCCCCGCTGCCTCGGGCCGCCGATTTGGCTAGAGATCGATTTCATTCGTCCGACAATCCTCAGGTATCCCTCATACTTTCCTCACTTCTTCTGAGCCGGCTGCAACCCACCTTTTAGACAGAACAAGAACACAGAAAGGAGACGCAGCCATGATCAGCTACCCCCACTTCGGTGTCCTGGGAATCATCATCTGTCTGACCTGCAGTGGACTCCTCTGGTAGTCGGCAAAACACGACGGAACCCAGATCATCCACTCGGCAGCCAACGCCCGACTTCGGTCGGGCGTTGATCTTTGCGCCTCTGCCGCGGGCTCTAAGCCCCCGGAACCCATAACCCTCATTCGAACGAGACCGGTCGTTATGGAGTGGAGCTCAGCCTCCGCCCTCCGGGCCTCCTCGGCGCTGGAAGACTGGCCGGAGGCGCCGTCGCCGGCTCGACCACGTCAAAGTTGGTGGTGGCCACCGCCGAAGATGTTCCGTCACAATCGCCGTGGGCAAAAGGTATTGATGCGAGGTCACGGTTGAGAACCTCCATCACCGCTTGCCATTTCGTCTTGCCTGCCGGTAGAGGAGTCCCTTCGGGCTCACCTATCAACGCGTTAACCTCATCGTCGTCGAGATCGAGCACAGCGGTGTGGATGTCCTCGGCGAAGAAGGCCAACCCATCGGCACTGTCCACGACGTAGGCGCCGTAGTTCCGGAGAGCCGCGAGCACCATCCTGGTAATGGGCGCGAGATCGGCTTCATTCACCGCCCCGCCGTCGCTATCCACGATGGTTGATCGCAACCGCAGCCGCTGGCCGGCCGCGAGAGCGTCGGGATTCATGCTGTATCGCTCGGTCTGAGTAAAGGACGCCGGATACACCACATCGGATGACAACGGAAGGTCCGGGTCGGCGCTGAGGTTTCGAACACCGGGCACCCCGACCGCAAGTGCATGGCCGATCTCACCATCGACGACGTCTTCGGGGAGGACCGCTCCAGCCAACAACGGAGTGGACGAAGCTCGGGCCCCCCAGACTCCAGCCGGGTTGGCTCCCGGACCGCCCACGTCGAAGAAATCGACCTGTCCCGACTGCGGCACGGAGGACCCGGGAAGACCCGCGCCGTCGCTCTGGCATTCTCCCGAACTGATCGTCGTTGCCTGCCAGAAGTCGTACTCCACCCCGTCATCGATATCGAAGAGCACCATGGCACCGTCAGACTCGAGACCGTCGGGGCCCGCAGGCCGAACCGTACCGGAGCAGGACGGTGTTTCCACCGGCCCGCCCTCCCCGGAAACGCCCCATTTGACGTTCGGCTCACGGCCAAACCCGTCGTAATCGCACAGCAGGACATCCTGCACACCGGAGCCGGCGGCAAAAATGGGCAACGCGTAGTCATCGAATCGGATGCTGGGATACGGTGATTCCGAGGTCGGCGGATCATCCACCGGGAAAAGACCCGAGGTATCGCCGCAGAGGGCCTGGTAGGTGGCCAGGACCTGATCATCGCTGGACGAGGTCATCGCAGCCATTGATGCGTCTTCAATCCATGCGCTGTACGGTCCGTCGAACAGCGGCAAGGCAAGCTCGAACCCGCGAGGGAATTCCGGCTCCGCAGGCATTCCGCCCTGCGGGAAGGGCCATCCCACCTGGGCCGCCTGGAAGACCAAGGCCGGACCGACATCGGAGGGCTCCTGCGCCCAAAAGATGAGTTTGATGTTGTCTCGTGAGTCCCAACTCTCGTTGTCGAACACAATCGTGAAGTCGACGTTGGTGCACTCACCCGCGGCCAGATCCAGGTCACGATCGGGCAAAGCCTGACGGAGTGTATTGCGCGAATAGTCCGGCGGTATTGGAAAAAGATCCAAGGTCTGGACCGCAAAGATGCGCATCCTCCGATTCGTACCACCGGTCTCGATGCAGACGTTAGCGGTGAAATCCCACTCGGCCGTCCCGACCTCGGCTGCCGTCACCTCGATGGTGACGTCGGTGGGTTCGTTCAAGCGTTCTTCCAGGCCGTACTGGTAGTCGGGTGGGTCCCAGAACCAGAATCCGTCGTACATGATGATGGGAATTCCAGATCCGCACCAACCGCCGTAGTACTGGGTCAGTCGGTCTTCGCCCCAGGGTGTCTCGAATCCGTCGAACTGCACGTGCATTTCGACCGCGGCAAAGCGATCCGGGTACTCATCGATGAGCGTGGAGACCACGGGACCCGTGGCCGAACAGCCGCTTCAATACACGCTCGTGAAGTACTCTCCAAGTACGACCCGCTCGGCAGCCCATCCGCCAGTCGCCAGCCCAGACAAGGCTCCAGCTGCGATCATCATCATGGTCAGTTGACGAATCAACGTGGTTTTCTTCATGCCAACCATCCTTCACTCATTACGGCGTGCTCCCTAGACCAATTGACCCTGTGGGATAGCACCCGATCTCGCCAAGGGCGCCCTGCCACAGGATAGCGTCAGATTTTCGGGAAGTCTATGTGCATATCGTCCAAAGGTAGTTACTGTTGCGACGACAACATCTTATCGACTGTCTCTTCCGCACACGGTCCTCTCAGAATCGCCAGTTCGCCGTCGCTCGCAACCCCTTGAACGGCGGCTCCTCACGGCACTGCCCACCGGCGCACACGAGCCCGCCGGGGTCGCTGCCCAGGAACAGACCGAATGTCAAGGAACGGTTCGGCAGGTACTGAAGGTCAAAGCCCCAGAAATCTTCCTTTTCCTGGGACGTCTTTTCGCTCCAGGCGTAGCGGACGCCAACAGTCCCCCACGGTGACCGCGAGAAGGCCAGATAGGATCGGTGGTCGGACCGACCGAAATACTCGGTGTTCTCCTTGCGCAAGTCGTATCCCACCGAAAGATCGCCAAGACCCTCTAAGACCGTGATGTGCAGATCACCCTTGACGTGCTCCTCGATGATCTCGCGTTGCGTCCAGTCCCGGTAGAAGTAGGAGGCTTCGAGGTAGATGACCGAAGTCGTCTCCTGCACCGCAACCAGCCATTCATTCTGTCCATCGCCCTCGTCTCCGCCCACCGAACCCTCTCTCTTATGGGTGTCGAAAGTGCCATAGCTCGCGGTGAGCAGGGTTCCTGTTTTGAGGATGTTACCGGATACCAGCAGCCGGGGGCCGACCACGTCATTGTGCTCATAGGACTCGTCTGTGGAGCCCGCCGTCGGCGGATTGTTGTAGCGATAGGCGAAATTCCAGTAGTCCTTGTACTCCCCCAGTATGGTCACCTGACCGATGTTGGCTGCAGCCGAAAAATAACCTCCGTAGCCCTCTTTGTCCCGGGAACGCTCCACCTTGTCAATCTCCGCATATTCGCCGTAGACATCCAAAACGCCGGCGAGTCCGTAGCCTCCACCCTCGACCGCCCACATCTCCACCGTGTCGTCATCCTCGCCGGGAAACACGGCCTGCAGGGTCGCGTCCACATAGGAGGCACCCAGATAGGTATCGTAGGGCAGGTTGACCAGCGCCCGACCGCCCCAGATGAGGTCTTCGAATTCCCGGTTGAATGAATCCTCCAACAGAGGATCGGTGACGTTACCGCCCAGTGCTTCAAACTCGAATGCTCCCACCTCGGCGGTGAGATTCGCACCCTGGATCGGCTCGTCAATCCCCACCACGTCGTTCTTCTGCACATACAGCGTCAGTCCGCGACCGAAGGACGTAAAGAAGGTCCCCAGGCGCCCTTTGAACTGGTCCGTGGTGTAATCCAACCAGTATTTTCTGAGCTCGAAGCCATCCCGCAACCGGTCCAGATCCCCGGGAATTACGGCCTCCTGATCCGACCAGTAGAGGTACTCCAGCTGAAGACCCGCCCCGAACTTCGACCAGTTCAGGTTGAGACCCAACAGCGTCTTGAATTTGTCGTACTCATCGCCGGAATTCGTAAGGTCCGCCGTGTTGTTCTTCTCGTACAGAACGTTCATGGTGCCAAAGAGTGTGAGTTTCTTGCCCTCGCTCTTCTCGTCGGCCGGCTCATCCTGGGCCGCCGCCGGGACTGCGATGGCGACACTCAGCAATGCCGCCAACCAGACCCTATTCACCGGTCGAATTCTCCGATTCGGTGGAGGATTCTGGGGTCTCCGTATGGCCCAGGAGATCGAGGATGTCCTTCTTTAGGAATTCTTCATCGCCCGTTCGATAGCCCTGGTACGTCTTCTTGATGTTTCCCTGCTGGTCGATCAGCACCGCATAGGGCAGATCGCGGGTCGGATTGTAGGCATCCAACACGTTGTTGTCCGGATCGAGGACGGTCAGGAAGCTCACCTGCTGCCGCTTGACGTAGGGTTTGATCTTGCTCGTGTTCTGGGCGGAGTCGGTGTTGACGCCCACCACTAGCAAGCCTTTGTCCCCCAGCTCGTCCGAGAGCTGTTGAAGGTGCGGGAGTTCTCGCCGGCAGGGCACGCACCACGTGGCCCAGAAGTTCACATACACCACTTCGCCCACGTGGTCGTTGAGCCTGAACCAGTTGCCGTTGAGGTCCTTGAGTTTGAAGTCCGGCGCGTTGCCGGCAACAGCCGCCCCAGCACTCAGCACGAGGGCGAGAACCAGCCCGACCGCCCGGCGAACTGCGCACGCGCGTGAGAGTTGATCTGACATGGGTGCCTCCCTTTGTCCCCGCCGCCTGCGACAGGCCACACTATCCGATTCGTCGGACCATCACCGACCTCAGGGGTAGGCGGTGCTCCACTCCGAAAGATCGCCGGTTTCAAATCCGGCGAACAGTCCTGGCAGACCCGCAACATCGAAGATCGCCGCCTGGTAGATCTCCGCGGCTACTGCACCCGGAGGCGGCGACACCGGTTCCTGAGCCCACGCCACGATACTGATCCCCTCCGGGTACAACAAGGCGATGGCGTCGAAATCAAGTTTGCGCACGACCTCGGTACACTCCCCCGCCGCCAGCGTCACGTCCTCGGTGGCTGCCGCCTGACGGAAGGTATTGCGGGAGTACGTCGGATAGGGCGGATAGTCGTCATTGACCTCAATGACGTAGATCCGCAGGTCCCTGCCGGTGCCCCCCGCCTCGATGCAGACGTTGACCGTGAACTCCCAGTTGACCGGCGAATAGGTCGGTCCACCGGTGAGATCCAGGGTCACATCGGTGGGCACTGGTTCCCGGAGGTTGAACTTGGCAACGTACTGGCTGGAGAAATACTCGGCGTCCAGAATGCCGTCATAGATCAGGTGCGGCGTGTAGTTACTGCCGTAGTAACCCGCCCGGGAGTTGCACCAGGGTTTCGCCGGAGCGCCACCCCGCCAGTACTCCACCGGAATGAAACTGCCGGGATTGTTCACGTAGATGGTGTCGACCACGGGCCCCGCGGTCGTACATCCGCTTCAATTGGGTTGCGTGAAATACTCTCCGAGAACCACTCGTTCGGCACCCACAACGGTCTGTGCCATCAGGGCCGCCACTGCGGTGAGGGCCACCAGCGACACGATCGACGGACGTCGAGCAAATCCCATGTTCGTCATATCTTCTTCCTTCCCGGATTCAAGGGGTCGATCCGGACCAACCCGTTGTGTCACCCGTTTCAAAACCATCGCTGAAGATCGGCAACAGGCTTTCGATCGCCTGGTGCACCTCCGCAGGGTAGAAATCGAGGGGCTCCTGCGCCCAAACCACAATTTTGACATCCTCGATCTGGGCCGTACTGTCGGCGTCAAGGGTGAACGTACGCGACACCTGGGCGCACTCGCCGGCGGCCAGGGTCACGTCCTCGGTCGAGGCGGCCTGCATGAAGGAGTTTCGGTAGTAGGATTCCGTCGGAGGGTAGTTGTCCAGCACCTGGACGAGGTACATCCTCATGGTCTTGCCCGCACCACCGGCTTCAATGCAGACCTCCGCGGTGATGTCGTAGGTGTCGGCCGCGACCTCCCCACCCGAGATCGTCAGGGTGACGTCGGTGGGCACCACCAGGCGTTGCTGGAGTTGGGGTTCGTAGGCCAACCAGTCAAAACCCGCGTTGAAAAGTCCGTCAAAGGCGAACCACGGCAGAAAGCCGGACCAGATGTCGTAGAAGTCACTGGCCCGGGCATCCCCCCAAGGGGTCGCATAGGGTGGATCATTCACGTGGTACTCGACCACAACAAGGTCTTGATAATCGGTCATGAGGTCGCTCACCGCGGGCCCCGCGGCTGCACAGGATGATCACAGGGGGGCGGTGAATAACTCACCCAACATGTGCCGTTCTGCGGCGACGGCGTCGCCCGCCATCGCCCCGACCACGATCATTCCGATCACCAGCCCGCAGGTTGTAAATGCTCTTTTTCGATTCATATTGAAAACCTCTGCTTGCGGCTATCAAGACAAGGCTGCGTTGGGCGGGAACTCGATCCTGTGGGAATCGCCCTCCGGTCCCCGTCCCGTCGGGACACTTTATCCAATTCGATCAAATATCGCAATAGTTATATAGTTATTGAGATTTGGATTCAAAAGCGGACTCAAGGATCGCTTGAAAAATCCCGTGCCGGCCCGTGGCGCTCAATCTTTGTCAGCTTGGTCATCCGGTTTTGGAGGCTGGGGCAAGCATACGTTTCGTTGGGTGGGACCACGGCGCGCGCGCTGGATAAAGCCCAATACCCCACCGATCACCGCAAAAAGGCCGATCAGTACAAAGAGCAGCGCCGCGAGTCCGGCTGCAAACTTCAGAATCACCATAGGCGAACACCCCCAGTGTCTTCAATCTCGTCATCAGCCCAACCACCCTTATCTCGGTGAATGCCTCCAGATCTTACCCGAAGGCCACCGGCTCTCCAATTCCGGTTGATCCCTGCTACTTTGGAAAACATGGCTGGCTGGATGATCGTCCTGGTTCTCGGGGCAGGCTCAATGGTCGCAGTGGGGTTCGGCGCCTTCGGGATGGTGTCGATTCGGGAAGGACATTTCCGGGCCGCCGGCCTGGCTTGGGTTGCCGCCGTGGTTGCCGCAACAGTGTTCATCGTCGCCTCCTTTGCACCACGCCCCACTGGTTTCGCAGCTCTGGTCCTGGTCGCTTGTCTGCTGGTCGCCACGGCCTTGGTTTGGCTGTGGCCGGTGGGCCGGAGCATCATCCTCGGCGGTCGCCCATCCCGTCGGATCGACGAGCGCGACATCATGTTCGCTCGCGCGCGTCTCCGACCGGGGACCCCGGAATACGAGACCTACTACGCCATGCGTCCCGAAAACCGCGCCGGCGACGACCGGACCCGCGCGCTCCCCGGGCTTTTGTCCAACGAGGCCGAGCTTGCCGATCCTGTGGTCTTCGCAGCCGCAGACGCCAATTTCGCAATCTGCGAGGCCCTCAGAGCCATGGCCGATGGTGTGCCTGAACCGCGACCCATTGAACTGTCCCCGGCGGAGTGGACCCGACGTCTGAAGGGGCTGACGGCGTACCTCGGCGCCGCCGATGTGGGCATCTGCAGGCTCCGGCCCGAGCACGTATACAGCCACGTGGGCCGCGGCACCGGGATCTGGGGCGCACCGGTGGAGTTGGACCATCGATGGGCTATCGCATTCACGGTCGAGATGGACCACGAGGCCATCTCCCACTCTCCGGGAGCGCCGGTGGTTCTGGAATCAGCGCGCCAGTACGTGGAGCTGTCCCGCATCGGCGTCGAGGTCGCTGGCCTGCTCCGTCGTTGTGGCTGGCCGGCACGGGCGCACACCGATGGCAACTACCGGGTCATCGCTCCGTTGGTGGCGCGCGAGGCCGGTCTGGGAGAGATCGGTCGCATGGGTCTCCTGATGACACCGCGGCTCGGCCCCAGGGTGCGCATCGGCGTCGTCACCACCGATGTACCGCTCGAGATCGATCCGCCGTGCAACGACGCCTCGGTGCTCGATTTCTGTACGATCTGTAAGAAGTGCGCCGTCAACTGCCCGGTCGGGGCCATTTCACACGACGACCGGGAACCCATTGACGGTGGCCTTCGGTGGGCCATCGACAGCGACACCTGTTTCCGCTACTGGAACGTGGTCGGCACCGACTGCGCCGTGTGCATGCGGGTCTGTCCATACTCCCACCCGGACAACACGGTCCACAACCTGGTGCGGTGGGCCATCCGGCAGTCCGGGGGGGCGCGGAGAGTCATGCTCAAAGCCGACGATCTGTTCTATGGGCGGAGACCCCCCGCGCGATTCAAATTCGAAATTCGAAATTCGAAATTCGAGAACACCGCCAGCAATGTCGGCGATTCGGAATAGCCCCGGCCCGTCTCAGCGGGAGTCGGCGGCCAATTCGGAGTCCCAGTTCAGCACCACCGCCAGGGGTTCGGCCTGGTTCTCGTTCACCGCGCGATTGATCAGAAAGCGCTGGCCATCGCTGCTGACGTCGTAGGGAGGCCTGATTCCGGGCGGTCTGACCCACGAAAAGAGCTCTTCGACCGTGCCAACGGTGAGGGTGTCACTGGTGCCGTCTACTGCGGCCGCCCATAGCATTCCGTCGCCAGTGCGGAAAAACAGCTCCCGGCCGTCTCCACGCCATCGGGGGGTGGAACCACCGGCGGACGACACCTGCCATCTCCGCCCGGGTTCCGGGAAAGTCGTCACATATACTTCAAATTGTCCAGATTCGTCCGACATGAAGGCCAGCCATCGTCCGTCAGGGGACACCGACGGATTCACCTCACGAAAAGAAGTAGCCACCAGCGGGACGGGCTCGCCGCCGTCCACCGGCATCGCCCAGATATCCTGGTTGCTGCCGCCCACCACACGGAGAAAAACCAGCCACTGACCGTCGGGAGACCACGATTCGGGACCCATGCCGTCGTCCGGGTGCTCCAGCAGAGCTTCTTCAGACGTCGAGCCGCCAACGTCGTTGATCCAAATGTCATAGCTCCCGTTTCGTTCCGTGGAAAAGGCCAACCGCTTTCCATCGGGGGACCAACTCGGGAACCAATCCATGCCCGGATCGAAGGTGAAGCGGGTCTTCAGACCACGGTTGACATCGTAGATCCAGATATCGCTCGCTCCCGAAGTATCGTCCAGAATTTCCACGGCGGCGAATCTCCCATCAGGGGACAACCGGACTTCGCGGTGGAGCACTCCCCCGCCGAGCTGGCCGAGTTCGCGGCCCTCCCGGTCGACCCACACCAGGTCGCTCTCCCTGGCCACCGCCCCGGTCTGGTAGCTCAGCAGACCCGTCTTGGACACGGAAAACACACCACGGCGGGCGCCGGTCAGATAGAGAACGTCCTCCGCCACCGGAATCGCCTCGCCACTCAGGGTGACCGAATCCTCATCAAAGGGCTGGGCCATGAGCGTTCCCTCGCGCACGAATAAAATGTAGCCCGAGGCCACAGCCACGTTGGAGGAGGCCGCCAATACCTCTCGGCCCGGTCCGGTCTCGTCGATGGAGGAGACCATGATTCGGTCGCCCTCGTCACCGCTCGTCGACCGGGAAAGAAAGAGAAAGTTGCCGTTGGGGAGCCACACCGGAAAGCGGTGGCCGACCACTCCATCGGGAATCTCGGTGACCTGCCTCGGTTCGCCACCGGCCGAACTCACCACGAAGATGGGCGTGTTGTGGGCCGGAGTAAAGAGCACCTGGCCGTCTTCGCCCCACCAACCACCCTTGCCGTTTTCGGCCGGGCACAAGGTCACCGGAGGACCGCCCGCGGTATCGATCTTGCGAAGCTTGCCGTCTCCCGAGAAAAACGCGACGTGTCGGCTGTCCGGGGACCAGAAGGGATAGGCAGCGCCGTCAGTCCCTGGGATCGGTCGCGCCGTAAGGTCACCCATCCGCCGAATCCAGAGCAGAGTGTCCCCAACATCGTCGATTGCGGAAAACGCCATCTGGTTCCCGTCGGGTGACACCGCCACCGTTCCCGGCGACGACGCGTCCAGCGCGAAGACCGTCTCCTCCGGCGCTGGGATGAATGCACGAAAAACCTCTCGCGGCGCCGACTCCCGCCCCATGGCCATCCATCCAAGACCCAACGCTAAGAGCAGCAACGCCGCAGCGAGAAGCTGCCAGATTCTAAGAAAACGACCCTGGCGAACCTCGATACGTGTCTCGGGCTCCGCCGCCTCGCCCCCGGCCTGGATCTCCTCGATCTCGATGCGAGCGTCGGCGATGTCGTGCAACCGCTGGTGGGGGTCCTTATTGAGACACCGTTCGAGCAGCCGCCGCAAGCGCCGTGGGGTGCCGGCAGGGAGCGCGTCGAGGTCCGGTTCCTCCTTGAGGATCGACGCCATGACATCGGACACGGTGTCACCCCGAAAAGACTGCTTCCCGGTCAACATCTCGTAGAGCACGCAGCCGAATGCCCAGATGTCGGCTCGCTTGTCCACCTCGATACCACGGGCCTGTTCCGGACTCATGTAGGCTGCGGTGCCGAGCACAACTCCGGCCGCCGTCATATGCGCCGTGAGGGTGGGTGATCGGGTCAGATCAAGCTGGTCCGCTGTCGGCTCAAAGGCTTTGGCCAGTCCAAAATCCAGGACCTTGACCCGGCCCCCGGGAGTCAGTTTGACGTTGGCTGGCTTGAGATCGCGGTGGACAATGCCCTCCTGGTGGGCGGCCTCCAGAGCCTCTGCGATCTGGTGGGCCACATCCAATGCCTCGTCAACGGGCATTGCGCCCCTGCCGATGTGTTCGCCCAGTTCCTCCCCCTCCACCAATTCGAGGATGAGCAGTTGCCTGCCCTCGGCCTCTTCGATCCCGAAGATCGCGGCGATGTTGGGGTGATTGAGCGACGCGAGCATCTTGGCTTCGCGTTCGAAACGCGCCAGCCTTTCGGGGTCTTCGGACATGGCCTCCGGCAGCAGCTTGACAGCCACCTCGCGGTCCAGCTTTGAGTCGTGGGCGCGCCACACCTCCCCCATGCCGCCCTTGCCGAGCTCGTCGATGATCTGGAAATGCTTGAGTGTGGAGCCGATCATTTGGAGAGGTCCTCTCTATCGTTCGCTTGATGGTGCAATCTATTAACGAGATTGTATCTCGATTTAGCGAAAACATCCACCACACCTTGACCATTCCGCGTCGCCACCACGCGCCAATGGAAATTCCGGTCCGCAATAGCTTCAATTCTCAATTTTGAATTTTGAATTCTCAGTTTCTCCCGCCCGCCCAGAAACAAGGAGCAAGGAACACCCCCGCCCACCCGAACCCGATTCAAGATCAAAGAACGAAAAACGAAGACCGCCGCCCACCCGGAGCGAGGCAGGCGCGTTGGGCGGGCGTGCCACTTTTGACATTGTTCGGCTCGTTATCGCTGAAGGACCTGAGACGGGGGTTCGAACAATGTCAAGGGTGGCAACCTCGGGAAGCGCGTTAGGGAGAAGGGCACGCTGAAATCTGCATATCGAATCGATCGCGCACACCCGTTGCCAGGCACCGTCGAAATCGAATCGCAGTACGAGATCGACACATCTGCGGCGGTGCATGGCACCGACACGTGGTACCCAAATGCGAAGGGGGCAACCTGTGGGAGGCAGCGGCGGGTGGCCGTTGCCATGGGGATCGCAGGCCTGGCGAGAGGCAGGTCGCAGAAGGGGGAATGGCTGGCTTGTGGCCACTGGCTGGTGACGGCTGTGGCTGCTCCCAACTCCCCCCTGCCTCAATCCGTCCTCCCTCCATCCGAGCACAGATACGGAGACAGATACAGGCGAGAAGGGGGCCATTCAAAATTTAGAATTAAAAATTCAAAATTTTGGATTGCGTTGATTTCCGATCCGCTATGCTTTCTAAACCTCACATGAACCGCCGACCATTGATCGCCGCCAACTGGAAGATGAACCTCGGTCGTCTCGACGAGGGGCTGGCCCTGATCCGCGCCGTAAGGCCACCTCTCAGTCACCTCACCGACGTCGAGGTGGTGGTGTGCCCCCCATTCACGGTATTGGCCGCTCTTGCCGAGGTGCTTCGCCCCTCCCCCATCGGGATCGGCGCCCAGAATCTGCACTGGGAGTCATCGGGTGCGCACACCGGCGAGGTGTCGGCAGCCATGCTCGCCGAGCTCTGCCAATACGTCATTGTCGGCCACTCCGAGCGTCGCGCCACCGACTCTTTGGCCGAAACCGACGACGCCGTCAACCGGAAGGTGCGCGCCGCCCTCGAAGCCGGACTGCGGCCCATCGTGTGCGTCGGTGAGAATCTCGAGCAGAACGAGAGCGGCGCAACCGATCGAGTTGTGAGCCGTCAGGTCATTGCAGCCCTCGGGGACCTTTCGGCTGATGGTGTGGGCCGGTGCATCGTGGCCTACGAACCCGTGTGGGCCATCGGCAGCGGGCGAGCGGCCACTCCGGCCGAGGCAAACCGGGTGATGGGGTTGTCAATCAGGAGCCGGCTGGAAAACCAATTCGGCGCCGAGATCTCGAGGGCGGTCCGGATCCTCTACGGCGGCAGCGTCACGGCCACCAATATCGCCGACTTCATGGTCATGCCGGATATCGACGGGGCACTCGTCGGAGGCGCCTCGCTCGATGCCGACGGCTTTGTGGAACTCGTCCGCAACGCGAAACTCTGAGTTCTTAGTTCAAATTTTGAATTCTCAATTCTCCGCCCGCCCGGAGCGAGTGGGCGCGCTGAAAACCGGATGAGCCCTCAATTCAAAATTGAGAATTAAGAACTAAAAATTCCTCAAGCACCAAGGGTGACTTCGTCGACGATCCCCACGATGACGGCGCGGATTGCTCCAGGATCGAGCCCGAGCACCTGACGGGCGCCATTGCCCTCGTCAAGCACGAGCACGGTATCTCCGGGTCCAGCCTGCACCGTGTCCACGGCGATGTCGTAGGCGCCGGTCTCCTCGCCTTGAAGGTCGAGCTGGTCCACAACGAGCAGCGCCCGGCCTTCCAGGTGCGAAATTTTCACGGTGGCGACCACCGAGCCGATGACCTTGCCGATGTACATCTCAGTCGTTGCCATCCCAGCGGGCGCTGGGGTTTTTTCGTCGGGGGCCGGTTTCTATCTCCACCTCGTCCACGATCCCGGTAATGGCCAGATCCACCGGCACGAAGAGTTCCGGCATGGCCTGTGCCGCCTCCCGGCTGGCCACCATGAATACGAGGTGGCCCGGCCCGGCCTGGGCCGTCGCATCTGCGGCCACCTCCGGTGGGCCGGTGGGTTTTCGAGCCTCGTCCAAGGGCTGGACAAGCAGGAACTTCACACCTTCGAGACCTTGGTACCGCTGGCTGGCAACGGCGGTCCCGATCACACGGCCAAACTTCACAGCTTCTCCAGCACCCTGGCGGAAAATCGAGACGCGTCGGACACGTTTTCCCAGAGGGTCTCGTGGAGCTGCGGAATCACCACCTGACGGACGAGCAGGCTTGGTGCCTCCAAACTGCCCACACCGATCTCCACCGCGGCCTCGACGTCGGCCACCAACCCAGAGAACAGGACGATGCCCTTGCCGCCGAGACCATCGGCCAGCCGAACCTCCACAAGCCGAACGTCCGCCCCCTTGACCCCGGCGTCCGCCGCCCGAATTACCGAGGCGACCGTGACGGTCTCCACGACGCCCAGGGCGTCACGCACATCCGGCACCCGGCCGCCCGCGATCGCCGACACCACTTCGGGGTGCACGTGAGGTAAAAAGACCCGGTCGAGCACCGCATCGGCGCCCACCTCGAGTCCGGCGGCAAACGACTCCTCCACGTCCGCCACCGAACCACCGATGAGCACCAGGTATCGCCCAGGCTGAACCGTGCCGACCTTGAGCAGGTCGATCTGGGCCCGCTTGACCATGGCGTCGGCTGCCTCGATGCCGGCCGCGATGCTCTCGAAGTCGATCAGTGCCAGAGCAGGTTCATTCATGTGGCTGTGCCTGTCACCCTTCGTTACACGATTCTGAAGCTGTCCTTGAGCACGCAGCGCCGGATCCGGCTGAAACTCACGGGATTGGTCAACCCCTCGCCCGTGGGACTCGCGATGGTAAACGAGCTGAATCCCTCACCACCGTACCCCAGACCGTCGTAGGAAACGCCGTTTTTGACAAAGATACTGCAGTCCATCTCGCGCGCCATTTGGCTCAGATTGTCCAGATTCTTGGAGTGCATGACCGCGGTATGGCGGAAGCCATGCTCAGCCGCCTTGGCGAGGGCGATGGCCTCCGAGGCGTCACGCACTCTGGCGATCGGCAGTATGGGCATCATCTGCTCGGACAGTATCAGCGGATCATCGGGCCCAACCTCCGCCACCACGAGCCGAACCTCGTCACCCACCTCGATGCCGATGGCCGACAAAAGAACCGCGGCGTTCTTGCCGATGAACTCCGGGTTCATGCTGCCGTGTTCCCCCGGTCCCGGACGATCATTGAAGATCTTCGTCTTCAACCGCGCTACCTGCTCGCCATCGATCTCGTAGGCGCCGTGAGCACGCATCGCCCTCTTGAGCTCATCGACTATGGCCGACACCGCGAAGACTTCCTTTTCATCGGTGCAGATGATGTTGTTGTCAAAGGACGCGCCGCGAACAATGTCGCGGCCCGCCTGCTCCAGATCGGCGGTGGAGTCCACCACCACCGGTGGATTACCAGGTCCAGCGCAGATGGCCCGTTTGCCACTGGCCATGGCAGCCTTCACCACACCCGCCCCGCCGGTCACCACCAGGAGGTTCACATCCGGATGCCCCATCAGTCCCTGCGCGGTGTCGATGGTCGGATGGGCCACGGCACACACCAGATTGGCCGGACCACCCGCCTCCACGATGGCGTCGTGGACCAGACCGACCGTCCGATTCGAGCAGGCCCGAGCACCTGGGTGGGCGTTGAAGACCACCGCGTTGCCCGCCGCCACCATGCTGATGGCGTTACACACCACGGTGGAAATGGGATTGGTGCTCGGAATGATCGAACCTATGACTCCGTAGGGCGCGTACTCAACCACCGTGAGGCCGCCGTCACCGCTCCAGGCACCAGTGTCGAGAAACTCGGTGCCAGGTGCCTTGTTGGCATTGAGAAGGACCTTCTCGACCTTGTCCTCATAGCGCCCCATGCCGGTCTCTGACCATGCCTCCCAGGCCAGGGGCTGGGCGTTCTCCCGCATGCCGCGCCGGATATGGGCGATCATCCGCTCGCGCACCGACAACGGCAGATCGAGAAGTCGGCGGTGAGCCTGCCGGGCCGCCGCCACCGCGACGTCCACATCCTCGTGCAGGGCGTCTCCATGCCGACTCGCGGCCGCTGGCCCCGGGCTCGGCGTCGGGGCCCCAGGCTCCGGTTTTGGCCCGTGTCCGACCCGCTGCCCCTGGCGCAACTCCGACATCACCCGCTCGATGACCGCATCGATCTCGGCCGGGTTCATCCTCAGCCGTCCCTGGTCTTGTCGTAGGTCACCTTGCCGTCCACCTCGAGGGTGTCGACGATGGCCATGACCACCCCGTCACATGGTCGTTTGTCGGTCATCTCGGTCTGACGGGCCGAACTCCCCGTGGCGTAGAGCACCACATCCCCTACGCCGGCCCCCACCGCATCGGCCGCCACCCGGTACCCCCCTGTCTCTGACGCATCAGCATCAAGTTGCTTCAGGATCAGAAACTTCAGGCCCTCGAGGGTGGCCTCCTTGCGGCTGGCCACAACCGTTCCAACGACTCGTCCCAACAGCATCGGCGGCTCCGTTCTCCCCAGTCCAACGCGTCAGCGCTTGGAGGACTTGGTGCCTCCACCCTGCCGGCCGAGCGGCAACGCGGTGTCCACATTGGCGTGCGGCCGCGGAATGACGTGGATCGCAACCAGCTCGCCGATCTTTTCGGCGCCGCGGGCTCCCGCTTCCACTGCCGCCTTGACCGCGGCCACATCGCCACGGACCACGGCTGTGACATAGCCGCCACCTGTTTTTTCGTAGGAGACCAGCTCCACCTTGGCCGCCTTGACCATAGCGTCAGCCGCCTCCACCATTGCCGCGTAGCTCCGGGTCTCGATCATCCCCAGGGCTTCGGTCGCTCCATACTCTTCAGCCATCGAATCCTCCCGTTATTGAACGGACCGTTCTCCGTTGATTCTCATTCAAGTTCGCCGACCGGATCCCTGTTCGCGGCCGCCCACACCCTCGATGGCGGCGACGGCCGCACCATAGCCGGCCATGATGTCCCGTTCCTCGCCGCCAAGGTACACGCGCCCGAAGCTCCCGAAGGCCCGAACGTCCAGAATATTGATGTTGGCGGCTTTCTCCGCCTCGTTTGCAGCCAGCGCCGCATAACCTGCGGGCTCCACCTCGAGCACGTACAGCGTTTGTCCGGCCAGCAGCATGTGACCGAATCGCATCCGGTTCACCAGCTGCACCTGATGGGCATCCACGTGCCGAATGATCTGGCTCGATATCACTTTGGGCTTGATCCGATCGGCCTCGCTGACCTCGAGCGCCGCCAAAATGGCGTCGCCCGCCGCCCGCACCTCGGCCTGGTCTTCGTGGTGCACCTCGAGCAGACCGTACAACCTCTCCACCACCTGCATCCCGGGCCGGACCCGGGTCGCCTTGAGCGCGATGTCGGTCATCCGGTTGATTTCGATCCCTGGTGAGATCTCGATCCACAGCGAGGTATCACCCGGCAGGGGCAGAAAACCCTTGGCCACCGTGCCGAGGTATGCGGCATGCTGTGGCTGCAGATTGTCCAGGTACACATAGGATCGCAGGTCAACGGACATGGGCTGGCTCCCTCACGACTGATCTCCCTGTACTATTTTGATACTCGCGCTGGCGCCGATCCGGCTGGCCCCTGCTTCGATCATCCGTTTGGCATCGGCCGTGGTCTTGATTCCACCCGCGGCCTTGACGCCCATCCCGCTGCCCACGACCTGGCGCATCAGAGCCACGTCCTCGGGGGTCGCGCCGCCGGGTCCGAACCCGGTGGAGGTTTTGACGAAATCCGCACCGGCGACCTTGGCCAGCTGGCAGGCGGCCACCTTTTCTTCGTCGGTGAGCAGGGCCGCTTCGATGATCACCTTGAGGATCGCTCCACCGGCGTGGCACGCGCGGGCGATGCTCGCAATGTCGCCCTCCACGACCTCGTAATCGCGCGACTTGAGCGCACCCACGTTGATCACCATATCGACCTCGGTGGCCCCGTCGCGCACCGCCTTCTGGGTCTCGAAGGTCTTTGCCTCGGTGGAGGTCGCGCCCAGTGGAAACCCAACCACTGTGCACACCAGGACGTCCGTATCTTCTAAGAGTTCAGCGCACAGCTTGACATACGAGGGATTGACGCAGACCGAGGCGAAGTCGTGTTTGCGGGCTTCGTAGCAGAGCCTCGCGATCTCGTCCTGGGTGGCGTCGGCCTTGAGCAGAGTGTGATCGATCATGTGGCTCAGTTCACCGTTCGTAGGCGCCACCCCGAGGGTCGCCGCGATGCGATCCGCCCCGGCGCTGACCACCGGCTGTACGCGGTGGACGTAGTTTCCCGTCGATAGCGGCGGGCCGCCTTCGCCGTCCTGATCGTCCTGCTCCTGGAGCAAGACCAAGACCTGTCGTGTGATCTGCTCGATGATCCGCTCGAGGGTCTGATCGTCCAATTTCATCGGACCGTCTCCCCGGTCCGGCGGCCGGCACAATTCTCCAGGTCCATGATCTTGTCCACCCGTCGCTGGTGGCGGCCACCGCCGGCCGGGGTTTCGAGCCAGGTGGACACCAGCTGCCGTGCGAGGCTCGGGCCGATGAGCCCGGCGCCCAGGGTCAGGACGTTGGCGTGGTTGTGCTCCCGGCTGTTGACCGCCGTGGCCTCGTCGTAGCACATGGCGGCCCGCACGCCGTGCACCTTGTTCGCCGCCATGCAGGAGCCGATGCCGGCACCGTCCACCAGAATGCCCCGCCATGCCCGGCCGTCAGCAACAAGACGGCCCACCGCCAAAGCGATGTCGGGGTAGTCCACCGCCTCCGGTCCCTTCGTGCCACAGTCCATCGCGGTGTAGCCTAATCGGCCCACGTGTTCGACCAGGAGGTCCTTGAGTTCATAGCCCCCATGGTCGGCTCCCAAGGCCACGATCTTCTTCGCTTCGCGCCGAGCTGGAATCGTCGAACCCTCTGTCGATTCCCCAGGTCGATCCTCCACGATCCGGACCTTACGTTCCATGGCCGCCTGCCGCGCCAACGGCGTCACCAAGCGCGCATCCGAAACTCTCAGGGTGCCGCCTGCCGGTGCAGCCTGGATATCCGCAGCCGTTACGAGGCTCCGGCCGGAGGAGGTCGCAGCCCCTTCCTGGAGGCCCACCGTACGGTAGACCACCCGGCGCACGAGCTGTCGGATCCGTTCCTCGTCTGTCATGAATCATCCTCGACCCCGGATGGGGGCTGCAGTTCCGGATTGACTGAGTTCTCTCCGCTGCCCCGATTATGGCCGTGCACCGCGACCGATTCAAGCGGGCATTTAATTTGGGGCCGCGAGGAGCGCTGCTCATCGGTCGAGGGCTATAATCCAACTGGCAGGAGGAGGCCCCAATCTATGAGAGTCAGTCTGTATTCGCTGCTTGTGTGTTGCGGTCTCATCGCGTTTGCCGCCGGTGCAACCGATTTCGGGGGCAACGATTCGGATGCCGTGGTCCTGCGGGATCGGGCGGAACGTCCGGCCGAGGTCGTTGCCGGCCGAGGCGGTCTGGAAAGCGTTTCTGTCACCGACCGACTGTTTTTCATGCGGGCCGTCGAACATGTCCGGTGCGTACGGGCCATCGGTGACATCAACGACGACGACAAACCCGAGGTGATTGCCACCATCGACGAATCCCAGTCTGACAATATCTTCTGCCTCGACGGTTCGAGTTCGGGAGAGGCCACGGTTCTGTGGAGCATCCTGCCCATCAGCGGCGTCTCCAACGGGTCACCCTACAGCGAGGAATCGGTGGTGCCGGTTTCGGACTCCGACGACAACGGCTTCCAGAATCTGCTGGTGGGAACCGCCTGGGGTGGGCGTTCGGCCCACAACGTGGACGGATTCGCCGGCGACATCCTGTGGACCATGGACACATACGCCGAACCGGACTCGGGCTGGGTCTACTCGCTCGCTGAAGTCAGCAACCCCAACGGCGATCTCGTGCGCGAGGCCGCGTTTGGAACGGGATCGGAGAACGACTCGGTCTACCTCATCGACGGCACGAGCCTCGGCCCCGCCACGGTAATTTGGCGCTATCCTGCAGGCGACGCCGTCTACTCGGTGCGCAACATCGGCGACGTGAACGGAGACTTTGCAGACGACGTGCTCGCGGCGGTGGGAGACGATGTGGACCGTCTGCTCTGCCTCGACGGCGGCACCTCGAACTTCAATGGCCACCTGCTCTGGACCTACAATCCCCAGGCCAGTGTCTACTCCTGCGGGGTCCTCCCGGACATCACCGGCGACGGCATCTACGAGGCCCTGGTCGTGCTCTGGAGCGGCGGCGGAGGGTCCAACGTTCGCTGCGTCAACGGTGCAACCGGCACGCCCATCTGGGCGAGCACGGACGTCTTTGAACCCGGGATGGCGGTGGACACCCTCGACGACGTCACTGGGGACGGCGTACCGGAGGTGATCGTCAGCTCGTGGGAGAACGCGGTTATCGTCCTCGATGGCGCCACCGGAGAGCTGGTCTGGAAGACGACGGTCGGCACCACCAACGGTGGCGATGTCTGGACCGCCAGGGCCATTGACGATCTCGACGGTGACGGATTCGTCGACGTCATCGCCGGTTCATTCGACACCTTCGCCTACGCGATGAACGGTGTGGACGGGCATTTCATTTGGACCTTTTCCACCGGTTACCGGGTCTACAGCATCTACCCGGCCGGCGACCTCAACGACGACGGCTTCCCGGAGGTCGTGGTGGGCAACCAAAACCTCAATGGCGCCAACAACATCGTGGTGCATGTCCTCAACGGCGGTTTCGTTGTGGTCTTCGACGATGGTTTTGACGGCGGCGACGCCGAGGGCTGGTCGGCCACCTTTCCCTGAATCCCGACACATGACGCGATGAGAGCCTGTCAGCCGTAGTAGTCAACTTTGCAGCCGCAGCCGTCCCACATCCGATCGTAGGTGTCCAGGCGCTCCTCCACCAGCCGTTGTGCGTCCTGAAGCGACGACAGGGCCCGGATCAGGATGACATTCTTCGGCGTCTGCTCCTGGACCGCCACCACACCGTCCACCGACACGATCCGTATCGGTCCGCTGATCTTGGTGTCGTCCTCGCGCACGACTTCTCCCGCTGCAAGGAGATCGTTGAGTTCGCCGGCGGTCAACTCCACAATCGCACCGCCGGAGAGGCGTTGGTTCCAGTCCATCGCGCAACTCCTCCAACCGGTAGTTCTCACCGGCACCATACCCCACGCCGATGGAGTCGGCGAGTCGAGCCCCGGGTTCGAGGTAGTATGGGGACACATGCCCATCATCGAACGTCCGAACGCGTCCGTCGCCTACGACATCGTGGGCAGCGGCCCCACGGTCCTTCTGGGGCACAGTCTTTTCTGCACCCGGTCCATGTGGGACGGCGTAATCCATGATCTTCGCGACGAGTATCGATTTATCAACGTCGAACTCCGTGGTCACGGGGACTCCACCGCCTCCGGTCCGTTCACTCTCGACGATCTGGTGCACGACTGGCTCGCCATTCTGGACAGGGAGGCCGTCGACCAGGCGATCCTCTGCGGTCTCTCGACCGGCGGAATGACCGCCATGCGGCTGGCTCTCCGATTCCCCGACCGGGTGCGTGGTTTGGCGCTCCTCGACACAAATGCGGGTCGGCAGCCGTACGGAGAGCGTCTTCAATACGCCGTGCTGTCGTGGGCCTACCGTCACCTTGGTTTCCTGCCGGAGAAGGCAGTCCTCCGTGGCATGTTTTCCCCCCACACGATTCGAAATCGCCCCGACATCACCGGGCCCTTTCTCCAACTGGTGCGAGATTTTGATCGCCCACAGCTCGGCCGTGCCATGGGAGCGGTCTTCGGCCGTTCGGCCGTCGATCTTGCTCCGCTCGAATGCCCGACCCTGGTCATCGTCGGCGAACACGATCACTCGACGCCACCACCATGCGCCCTTGCCATCGCGAAGACGGTCAGGGGTGCCCGTCTGGAGACCGTCGCCGGCGCCGGCCATCTCACGACAGTGGAACAACCCAAGGCGGTCGCCGGTCTTTTGCGGCCATTCTTCGCCCACTGCGCGACCGAACTTCATCAATGAGAAAAGCCCGGACTCTTCGCAGCAAGATCTACGACGGGTCTCTCTACGCCCGCTTTCTCGACCCGATGCTCACCCCTCTCCACCGGGTCGTGGCCGAATACATCCCGCCCGGCTCCTATGTGTTGGACGTGGGATGCGGCACCGGCAACCTGTCAATTCTCATGGCCGATCCGGCCACCGAGGTTGTTGGCGTCGAGCTGTCACCGGCCATGGCGGATTACGCCCGGCGAAGAATGACACGAGAACACGTCCCCAACGTCGTCATCGAAACTGGTGATGCCGCCAACCTGTTTGCCAACCGGCCCGATGACAGCTTCGATCTGGCGACCATGGTGCTGGCGCTCCACGAGATGCCCACCGACGCCAGGACACCGGCACTCAAGGAGGCCGCGCGCCTCGCCAAACGAGTCATCGTCGTGGATTTTCGAATTCCGTTGCCCTTCAATCTCGCCGGCATCCGCAACCGGATCGCGGAGATCGCTGCCGGTCCGGAGCATTTCCGCGCCTTCCGAGACTTCAACCGGCTTGGAGGTGTTTCCGAGATCGCTGCGGCCGCCGGACTCCAGTGCGACACCCTGCGCATTTTGGATGGCGGCAGCCTCGAGATTTTCGAGATTCGGAGACGTCGGGTTTCGTGACCAGAATGATCTCGTGTCCGAAAATGTGACATAGGGCAAGCATGGTGGATCAAAGGCAAAGACCTACGCCGAATACATAGCAGGGGTGGCGGAAAGTCGGCGCGACGACATCCAAGGTCTCCACGATCTGGTACGTGAGACTGCCCTGGAACTGGAACCAACCATGGATTTCGGCTTGCTGGGATACGGCCGATACCACTGCACCTATGCCACCGGACGCGAGGGCCACTGGATGAAGAACGGCATCGCCGACAACAAACGGTACATCTCCATGTATTGCTGTGCGGCTGACGAGCATGGTTATGTGGCGGAGAGGTATTACGACAGGCTGCCGAGCGCCGACATCGGGAAAAGCTGCGTCAGATTCAAGCGGTTGGCAGATCTTGATGAAGAGGTTCTCAAGGAGCTGATCCGAGACTGCGCAAAGTACGGCTGGAGTATGTGATCCGCCTCGGCGTCTTGAGCTCTGCTGCAGCTCTCCTGAATTTTTAATCAAAAATTGCTTGAGCACATGTAAACACTTCCAAATATCGATAACCTCCCCTATGATGAGACCATTACGACGAGCAGTAGCGGGGCACTCCCCGCGGGAAATATAAGAAGAAGGAACGGGCATTTGTCACAACCTCGTGAAACGCACCGATCCGACGATTGGCTCGTCGATTCCAACCGGTACCGAAAGGTCCCGGCCCTCAAACTCACTGATGGCTCCCGCGTGGCCGTCATAGGCGGGGGCCCCGCCGGATCACTCTTCGCCTACTTTCTCCTTTCCATGGCGGAGCTCGCGGATCTGAATCTCGAGGTGGATCTTTACGAACCACGGGACTTCATCGACGACACACGCTCACCGTGCAACATGTGCGGCGGCATCATCTCCGAAACCCTTGTCCAGAATCTGGCCGCCGACGGCATCAACCTTCCACCGAGCGTGGTGCAGCGCGGTATCGAGTCGTACGTTCTCCACATCGACGGACAGAGGGTCCGTATCGACACCCCGGTTCAGGAGAAACGCATCGCCTCCGTCTACCGTGGTACCGGTCCGCGCAAGCTCGATCCGCAATTAAAGACGTGGGACAGCTTCGACGGCCACCTTCAGCAGCTCGCCATCGAGGCCGGGGCTCGGCCGGTTCGTCGGCGGGTGACCGCCGTGGACTGGGTCGATGATCTCCCCCATCTCTCCGTCAAAGGCGGCCCACCGGAGGCGTACGAATTGGTGGCCGTGGCCACCGGCGTGAATTCTCCCACCCTCAAGTTGTTCCAGGACGATCCGGTCAAATACGAGCCACCGACGACCACCAAGACCTTCATCCGCGAGTACCATCTCGGTGAGGCGGCCATCGAGGACCGCCTCGGAGATTCGATGCACGTTTTTCTCTCCGATCTTCCCGGTATCGAGTTCGCCGCCATCATTCCCAAACAGAACTGTGTCACCGTCTGCCTTCTCGGAGACGGAGTCGACATGGGCGTGTTCAACGCCTTCCTGGAATCTCCTGAGGTGCAGTGCTGCCTCCCTCCACGGGAACAGCTGGACGATTTCGCCTGCAACTGCTCGCCAAAAATGAATGTACTGGGCGCCAGAAAGCCGTTCCGAGATCGTCTTGTCTTTGTTGGAGACAGCGGGGTCACCCGACTCTACAAGGACGGCATCGGAGCCGCCTATCGCACCGCAAAAGCCGCCGCCCGTACCGCCGTGTTTTCCGGTGTCGGCGTCGATGACTTCGAACGGAATTTCACGCCGACCTGCCGAGCCATCCAGTCCGACAACAGATTCGGCCGCCTCGTTTTCGGCGTCACCGACCAAATCAAGAAACACCGCTTCACCCGTCAAGCGGTCCTCCGAATGGTCGCCGCCGAGCAGAGCGACCCCCATCGACGGCTCCGCATGAGCACCGTCATGTGGGACATGTTCACCGGCAGCGCAACCTACCGGGAGATCTTCCTTCACACGCTCCTGCCAGGTTTCTTGACCCGGTTCGTGGCAGCCAATCTGGCATCCATTCTGAACTTTCCACTCTCTCTGGTCATTGCGGAACCACTGACCAAGAAAGACACCATCGGAGGAACTGTTGGCCAAAGGTGATCTCGGCAAGCGTTTTGAAGACGGCCAGGACCTTTGCCGCGAGGGCGACCCGGGCGACCACATGTTCGTGGTTCAGAAAGGCCAGGTCGAGGTCATCGTGCGGCACGAAGGCAGAGAGACCTCGCTCGCGGTGCTTGGACCGGGGAGCATCATCGGCGAGATGGCCATATTCGAGCGGGAGCCGAGATCGGCCACCGTCCGTGCCCGCGGCGAGGTCTTTGCTCTCACCGTTGACAAGAAGAATCTTCTCAGGCGAGTCGCGGAAGACCCGACGCTGGCGTTTCGGCTCATTCAAACCCTGTCCGGAAGGGTGCGCGACCTCAACCGCACTACGGCCCGCCTCTCAAACGACGATCGCGCGTCGCAGTAACCACCGGTCTCGCCGCGGCTCGCCCGATCTCCCACGTGTTGGTCGCGTCAGGCCAGCCTGCCGTGTTCGAGTTCCTTGAGGAATCCCATGAATTCCCGCCGGTGCTCCTCCTCGTCCGCTAAAGCCGTGATCGCCAAATCCTCGGTCGCCGGATCGGAGCCGCTGGCCAATTCGATCACCTTGCGATACTGAGCGATTGCCGCTTCCTCCGCCCATATCACCCCTCGAATCACCGACTCGATGTCAGTGGTGTCGTCAGGGGGCTGCAGGGCCTCCTGCTCGAGGGTCAGCTTCAACGAGCCCGGCACAATCCCACCGATGGTTTTGATCCGGTTGGCGATAAGTTGGGCGTGACCGAGCTCGGTGGGCACGTCGGCGGCGAGTTCGTCCTTGATGTGCTTGGCGCGAACGCCGTCGAGGTTGACGGAGAGCGCGATGTAGTTGGTTACGGTCTCCAGCTCCATGTTGTACGCCTTGGTCAGAGCTTCGATGATCGCGGTGTTTGGTTCGGTCGGTGTCATTTTTTTCTCCAAAAAGCCAATTCGCTAGGCCTTGCGCCCGCATCTTAGACAACGATTACGAATCATCGATAATTTCTTGATATTTTCAAGATTTATGAAACTTCGAGGTCGATCGGGACCCGGCGGCTCACGATCTGCGAACATCCTGCCGATTACCCTCAGCCCCATCGCGGGTGCGTGAAACAGGTACAGGACGCCGGTCATCGATGAGATGCATAACGGCCAGGTACGGCTGCCGCGCGAGTAGGAACCCTCGTTCCGCTGTCAGGACCGATCCGCCACGATGCGGGGCGCGGCCCCTTCTGCCAACGCCGTCTCGAAGGTCGTCACCTCGTTGTCCAGCAGGTCATCCAGCTCGGCCAGAATCCCGTCCAACTCGGTTTGCAGCTCGGCGAATCGCTCCACCGCGCCCTCGGTCGGCCGTCCAGGGGCGCTCTCCACCACCTCGAGCAGAAAGACCAGCTGGTTGTCCAGCCGGGACGGGAAGTTGAGCACGTCCTGACTTGACCGAGCCTTTGACTGGTGAAGTTGGTCCTCGATATCGGTCAACGCCGTGGCCAGAGCATCGGCCTGCTGCGAGATCGCATCGTCGCCGGCCTTCTCCGCCGCGTCGATCACCTGTTCCCTCACGGATCGGCTGACCGCCACGGCCTCATGGCTGCGGGTCAGCTCCCGCCAGATCGATCGCGACAACTCGAACCGTGCCACCATGTCGTCCTGCGAGGCGGTCACACGGGGATCGGCAACAACCTCGAAACTCACGGTGTCCATCCAGTCCCCCACCGTGAGACGCGCCCGATAGATTCCGGGAGGCACCACCGGGCCGTTCGCCGAGCCCCAGAGCACGGCGTCGTCCACCAGCTCGGCGTCGCCGAGCCGCAGATTCCAGACGAAGCGGTTGGCCCCGGGCCGGGCGTCGAGCAGTCTCGGTTCGTCAAACTCTGGGTAGAATTTCCGCCACAGGCTCGGCGCCTGAGCCTCGGCCTCCTGGCTCGACAGCGCCCGGAGCACCCCTCCGTCGTCATCGAGGATCTCCAGGATCACCTCATCCGGCCCCTCGCTGTCCTGGCCTTCTGGCAACAGATAGTGGATCACCGCGCCGAAGGGGGGATTTTTCCCAACGGCACCGCGGCCCCCCGTTCCGCTGCCATCGGCCCATCGCACCGCCGGTCGGGGCTGGAAGAGGTGGACCCGTGCGGCCTCGACCTCCGGAGTCATCTGGCGCAGCGGGCTCAGGTCATCCAGGACCCAGTAGGACCGACCCTGGGTGGCCACGACAAGATCGCCGCGTTTGACCGCCAGATCGGTAATGGGCGTGATGGGAAGGTCGAGTTGGAGCGAGCGCCAGTTGGCGCCGTCGTCAAAGGAGACGTAGATTCCGAACTCCGTGCCCGCGTACAGAAGTCCCTTCCTTTCGGGATCCTCCCGCACCACCCGCACGAAGTGGTCGGCGGGAATTCCGTTGCGACCGTCGGTGAGGGATGTCCACGTGGCGCCGTAGTCGTCGGTCCGGAAGATATAAGGCGCGAAGTCGTCGAGCCGGTAGCGGTGCACCGCCAAAAAGGCGCGTCCGGGGTCGTGGGCCGACAGTTCGATGGCATTCACCGTGGCCCATTCGGGCATGGCTCCGGGGGTGATCTCTCGCCAACTCGTACCTGAATCCTCGGAAAGGTGGACCACCCCGTCATCGGACCCGGCCCACAGGACTCCAGCGTTGTGGGGCGATTCCTCGAAGGCAAAAATCGTTCCGTAGACCTCTACGCCGGTATTGTCTCTGGTGATCGGACCGCCGGAGTAGCCCTGCTTTTCCGCATCATTGCGAGTCAAGTCGGGACTGATGACCTCCCAGGTCTGACCCTCGTCAGTGGTCCGATGGACGTGGTTGGAGCAGTGGTAGATCACCGTGGGATCGTGGGGTGAAATTCTGATCGGGGCATTCCACTGGAATCGATAACGGAGGTCGGCCGCCTGTTGGCCCACGGCCATCTGGGGCCAGTCCATGATCTCCTGCTGGCGGCCGAGTCGCCGGTCATACCGGCTGATGGTGCCGCCGTAGCACCCCCCGTAGGTCACATCCGGGTTCATCGGGTCGACGGCGATGGAGGCCGACTCGCACCCCGCCGGTGCATACCAGTGCTGCCGGGCAATGGACCCGGACGCGGTTCGACTGGGAATCGCCACGGCGGAGTTGTCCTGCTGGCCGCCGTACAGCCAGTAGGGCTGCTGATCGTCCACGGTCACCCGGTACATCTCGGCGGTGGGTTGATTGGCCTGGGTGGACCAGCTGCGACCGCCGTTGAAGCTCACATTGGCACCACCGTCGTTGCCCTGAATGAGATTCTCCGGGTTGTCAGGGTTGATCCAAAGGGCGTGGTTGTCCCCGTGGGGTGTGCGGATCGGCCGGAAATTCTCCCCGCCGTCGTCAGACCGCCAGAACATCACGTTCATCACATAAAGACTGTTCGCGTTGCCTGGATCAGCCTCGATGTGGGTGTAGTACCAGGCGCGCTGGCGCAGCTCGCGATCGGCGCTTGCCAAACGGAAGGACTCGCCACCATTATCCGATCGAAAGAGCCCGCCCTCCTCGTGCTCCACCAGGGCCCAAACCCGGTTCGGATCCGCCGGCGAAACCGCCACCGCGATGCGACCCTTGTCGCCCTTCGGCAAACCCTTTTTGAGTTCCAGCCATGTATTGCCGCCATCGTTGGACCGGTAGAGTCCGCTCCCGGGTCCTCCGGAGATCATTGTCCACGGTTGCCGCACCGCCTGCCAGGTGGCCGCAAAGAGCACCCTCGGGTTGCTGGGATCCATGGCCATATCCACCGCTCCCGCATGATCGGAAACAAAAAGCACCTTGTCCCAGCTCAGACCGCCGTTGGTGGTCCGATAAACCCCGCGCTCCGGATTGGGTCCAAAGGCGTGGCCGAGTGCGGCCACGTAGACGATGTCCGGGTCGGTGGGGTGAATCAGAATCCGACCGATCTGACCGGCGTCATCGAGGCCCATGTGAAACCAGCTGTCTCCTGCGTCGGTGGACTTGTACACCCCGTTTCCGGGAGACACGTTTCCCCGGATGCACGCTGAGCCGGTGCCCGCCCACACCACGTTGTGATCCGACCGTGACACCGCCACGGCCCCGATGGAACCCGCGCCAAACGTGTCGCCCCCGCGGCGGACCTTGGGCCGATCGCCGAAACCGTCGGGGAATCCTCCCACCGGCGACCGGACCAGACCGTGGGCGGCCAGAAGGGGGTCGACCTCGCCCATCACCTCGGGTTCCGCACTCGGTTCGAGTTCCCGCACCATGTCGCTCACGTTGTGCCACGAACCGCCGGCATCGGTGGTCTTCCACACTCCGCCGCCGGTGGTCCCCATGTAGTAGGTCTGTGGATCACCGACCACACCCGACACTGCCGTCACCCGACCTCCCCGAAAAGGCCCGACCAGGCGGTAGGACAGGGAGTTGAAAATCTCGTCGCCGGAAGCGGCCACCGTCGCCGAAGAGGCCAACCAGAGAACAGACAGAACCAGGTTTCTACGGATCATGAGCGAGCCCTCCCGCAAACGCCGCTGAGCATACCAATCCCACCCAAACACCACCAGGAATGGGTCTGTTTCGAAAACGGCTGACCCCACTCCCCGGGGTCGATGACCCGAATGACGGAGATCAGTCCCTGACAGCAGGGGGATTGAGGCTTTTTGCGGTACCACGCTCCCGGTCGCTTTCGGGGTGGTTTGCGCAACCGCGCACATGGTCGACGGCGTGTTGCAGCGGAATCAGGATGGACTCGAGATTTTCCACCGCGGCCTTACGGCTGCCCGGTAGATTGACCACCACGGTGGAACCCAGAATCCCGCAGACGCCACGCTGGAGCCATGCATGGGGGGTGATCTCGGCCGATGTCAAACGCATGGCCTCCGCCAGACCCGGGATCTCGCGGTCGATCACCGAGAGGGTGGCCTCCGGAGTTCGGTCGCGGTGGGCGCAGCCGGTGCCTCCCACAGTGATGACCAGATCCAGACCGCGGCCGGCCAGGTTCCTCAGCCGATCGATGATCGTCTCCTCTTCGTCGGGCACCACTCCCATCCAGGCGAGGTGTGCATCCCACGCCTGCCGCACGAGGTCGGCGACGGCCGGTCCAGCGGTGTCGCCCGCTTCGCCCGCCGCGGCACGATCCGACACGGTGACGCACCCAACCTGGAGCGTCGACCGCGTCACTTCGCCAATCACCCGGACCAACGCCCCCGGTCGGACGGGGCCGGAACCCGTAACCCTGGCGAAGATACCGTCTCGCGGCATGATGCAGTCACCGGTCTGGAAATAGATTGCGCACCGCGAGTGACAGACCTTGCCGATCTGGGTGATCTCGATTTCGCTATCGCCGATCGCCATGGTCGTGCCGATCCCGAGGCGGTGGAGATCCACGTCGTCAACCACCAGGTTCTCCCCAAAGGCGCCCGGCGCCAGATCCAGGCCCCGTTCGCGCATCTCCTGAATATCGGAGGCCGCCAGAAGACTGATCTGTCGGTGCCAGGCCCCGGCGTGGGCGTCACCATCGATGCCGTGGTCCGCCACCATTTCGGCAATCTCCACCGGCGTCTTCCGGTCCCCCTTATCGGGGGATGTGCAGACCGCGACGACCCAGCCGTCCTTGGGCATCTCCACCATCACTCGGTTCGGTCCTCGTCCGCGTGGTATTCACCGGAACGACCGCCGCTCTTCTCCAGCAACCGAATACTCTCGAGGACCATGGACTTGGAAAGTGCCTTGAGCATGTCATAAAGCGTCAACCCCGCGACAGCAGCTGCGGTGAGGGCTTCCATCTCCACGCCGGTGGGACCGCGGGTCGCGGCCGTCGTCACCACCCGTATCCGGTCCCGGCCGCGTTCGAAATCCACCAACACCACATCCAAGGGCAGGCTGTGGCAAAGCGGAATCAACTCCGCCGTTCGCTTGGCCGCCTGGATCCCCGCCAGTCGCGCAGCCTCGAAGAGGTTCCCTTTCGGTGAGACGCCATCGGCGATGGCAGCCATAATCTCGTCACCGACGACCAAAACGGCTTCGGCTCTTGCTCGGCGGGCTGTGGACCGTTTGTCTCCCACATCCACCATCCGCAACGATCCGTCCTCGCCGATATGGCTCAGTTCCGACACGAGTCACCCCCCAACCGAGACCATGGGCAGCGACGAGTCCATGCCCGGTGCGGCGGTCTTTTTGTCCAGGTACTCCCGCAGCAGCCGTCGTACCTCATCATCGGCCATCGTCTCCAGCATCCGCGCAAGGGGAAACGAAGCTGGATCCATCAGGCACCGCCGCAAACGCCCCCTGGGGTCCATACGGAGCCGGTTGCAGCCATCGCAAAAGGGCTCGCTCCTTGGGCTGATCCAACTCACTGTCAGCGTGCTCCGGCCCCATCGCAACCGACTCCGCCGGGCCGGGGACTGGGACCTGCTCGGCGGATGAGCCTCCAAATCGTTGCCGAGCCACGTCTTCACCGTTTCGGCGGAGAGGTACTCCTGCTCAGCCCAGTGGCTTTCGGTACCGGTTCGCATCAACTCGATGAACCGAATCTCCAGACCACGGTCTGCGGCAAAGTCCAACAAGCTCGGGACGTCCTCGCGCCAACCGCTGGCCATGAGGACCGCATTCAGTTTGACCGGCGACAAACCCACTTCCACCGCCCGATCGATGCCGGTGATGGCATCGTCCACGCGGCCGCCACGGGTCAACCGACGGTACCGATCCGGGTCGAGGGTGTCGATGGAGACGTTCACCCGGGTCAGCCCCGCCCGTCGAAGGGCCGGAGCCAGCGTGCCGAGCAGCGACCCGTTGGTCGTGGCCGAAATCTCTCGCACGCCGTCGATCCGGACCAACCGCCGAATCAGCTCATGGACACCGGAACGAACAAAGGGCTCCCCCCCGGTGAGTTTGACGCGATCGACGCCAACCTCGCGGCAAACCCACGCAGCAACGCCGGACAGTTTTTCGAAACTGAGGAGATCATCGTGACGGATCTTGGGCACCCCTTCGGCCGGCATGCAGTAGCAGCACCGAAGGTTGCACCGATCAGTGGTGGAGAGCCGCAGGACCGCACCCGGTGCTCCGCCACGGGCCGATCCGACCGCACCGTGTTCCCTCACTCCGTCTCCTTTCCAAGCCGGGAGGCCATCGCGTTTCCCCGAGGACCCTTGGGGCTCCGGAGAGATCGGTCATCGATCTCTCCGCCCACCGTTCAACCGCCCGTAGCCGAGACCTTAGGGCAATCGAATCGGAGACTTCCCTACCCTTGTACGACGGTTGCCAAAATCATGCAAGCTCCAGCGGATAGCATGGGACCTCATCCCCCTCGCGGTACACCCTCCCGGCTTGGAGTCTGGCGAGCGCATCGGCACCGGCAGCGGCCAGCAGGTCGTGGGAACCCTGCCACGGAATGACCCGCACCCCGTTCTCGGCATCCATCACAGCAGGTCTGAGTTCGACCCGACCTCCCTTGATCTCCACCCCCTCCCGCAACACGCGAGCGCGCGGCACCTCATGGAAGGCGGCAACGTCGCCACCCAGTGTCCGTGCCAGAGGGAGGCCGAACATCCGCCACCCGGCCAACACCGAGACCGGATTGCCGGGCAGTCCCAAAACCCACCGCCGACCCGCGCGAGCGGCGAGAATGGGTTTGCCCGGCTTCACCGCCACCTTGTGGAACACGATCTCACCACCCAGCGCACGCACCACGTCCGGCACGAGATCGTAGTCTCCAACCGAAACCCCGCCGGAGGTCAGCACAAGATCGGCCTCCTCCAACGACCTGGCGATGGCGTCGGTGAGTTCGACTTCAGCATCGCCGGCCGACAATTCCAGCGGCGGCTCACACCCTGCCGACCGGACCAGGGCATCGAGCAGGGGGCCGTTGCTGTTCCGAATCTGACCGGGCCCCGGGACAACCGACGCGGGCACCAGCTCAGAGCCCGTGATCACAATCGCCACCCGGGGCCGTGGATAGACCGTGACCCGGTGGGCGCCGCCGGCGGCCATAACGGCGATCCGCTGCGGCGTCAACGAGGTCTCCAACCCGGGCAACTCCTGTCCCGCGTCCATCACCTCGCCGCGGTACCTCACGGCGCGCCCCACGCGCAACTTCTTCAAGCTTCACCGCTCCCGTCCCCGTCGACCACGGCCAACTCCTGCTGCACCACGGTGTCGGCGCCAGCGGGAAGCACCGCCCCGGTGAAAATTCGAGCGGCAACCCCCTCCGGCAGCGCCGGCGGTACGCTTCCGGCGGTGATCTCGAAAACGACGCTCAGAGCTTCCCCGCTCAGCAGATCCTCGTGCCTCACGGCGTAGCCGTCCATGGCGGAGACATCGCCGGGAGGAACCGCAACGTCGGACCGAGGGGGCACGGCAAGGCGATGACCGAGGGCCGCGCCGAGATCCGCATCCACCGGCGGCAGCGGGGATGCGAGGTCGGCCAGTTCCGAACGAGCCTGATCCAGTGTCAACATGGTTTCGAGAATACACGGACCCGATAGGCCAGCCATTGTCCCGGGGTCAGGACGCGGTCACTCGACCTCCGGTGCCCCTCCGCCGCCACAGACCTCCGCATACTCTTCCGGAGTGTTCACCCCGCGCCATTCGTCCACCAGGTCGTCGGGCGCCGCCGGGCAGAAGACTCTGGGATCAACCGCCAATTCCCTGGGAGCGGAGGACCCCGACAGGACCAGTTCCTCGAGCAGCGGCAGCGCCTGGGGCTCGTATACGGCGCACAAGGGATCCACAATCCCCGCCGGCCCAGTCGGAAAGACGGCCCATCTTCCGGGATGCCGTTGCTCCAGCAGCCACTTGATGCTCCGCGATGTCAGGTGCGGCAAATCGCAGGACACCATCACCCAGGCCGCGAACGGGGACCACCTCAGTCCGGCGATCAGGCCGCCAATGGGTCCTTCGATCCCATGGGGATCAGGCAGAACGGTCCTTTTGACCAGTGCGAACGGAAGTCCTCCACCACCCAACAAAACCACATCATCAACCTGCCCCTCGAGGGCCGCCACCGCGTTCTCCACGAGGCTCCTGCCACCGAATTGGAGGAGCTGTTTCTCGCGGCCCATGCGGCGCGACCGACCCCCGATCAAAACCCCGCCCAGGATCCTCCTGTGACGACACACCGCTGCCACGTGCCTTTCGACCTCGGCCAG
This sequence comes from uncultured Holophagae bacterium, assembly GCA_963797055.1. Taxonomy (GTDB): domain Bacteria; phylum Acidobacteriota; class Thermoanaerobaculia; order Thermoanaerobaculales; family Sulfomarinibacteraceae; genus FEB-10. The sequence continues at coordinate 16,033 of CAWCOD010000004.1, read as the reverse complement.
CGCCACACCGATTCGGTCCCCATCTCGGGGAAGCACCCGAACGATGTTCTCGACGTCCTCCGGAGGTTCCGACTCGTCTGCACCGAGCAACCAGATCTTCTTGAACCTTGTTCTCTTGTGACCCTCGACCAGGACGACGTCGTAGCGCGCGGCGAGGTCATAAAGAGACGTCAGAAGGCCCGGAGCCCCATCCCCGTGCCACCGAGCGAAGCCCTCAGTCGGCGATCTCAATACGACACCGGCGCCGGCTCGAAAGAGCCGATCCGAGTCCTTGCCCAACCGATCAACCTCGATGCCGTGGACGTCGCTCTTGATCACAGCCACCCGGAGACCGAGGTCCCGCAGACGAGGGATGAGCACCTCGAGCAAGGTGGTCTTCCCCGAACCGCTCCAACCACATACCGCCAGGATCGGCAGGTTCGCCGCCGCATTCATCGAGCGAGTCTATCCCCATCCGCCACAGACGTCCCATCCGGGCGCGGGCCATTGACCGTGGTCAAGGAATCGGTCGGCTGGGATGTTCAGACTGGCCCGAACCCGAAAATACGGGTACAGTCAGTCTCGATTTCATGACACGAGGAGAGAATAATGCGACACCTGATTGCGGCAGCTGTATTGATCACCGGGTTCAGCATGGCCGCCGGCGCGGCCGAGGATCCCAAGGTGGCCGGAGCGTGTATGACCTGCCACAAGGAAAAGACGGCCGGGTTGTACAAACAGTGGTTCGACTCGGAGCATGCGGCTCATAACGTCACCTGTCTTGGTTGCCATCAGGCCGATCGTCGTGATCCGGACGCCTACCAGCACTACGACGCCACCATCGCCACCCTGGTAACCCCGGCCGACTGCGGGCGCTGTCATCCCAACGAGGCCAAGGAGGTCTCCAACTCCTACCACGCCAGCGCCGGCCAAATTCTCGACTCGGCAGACGCCTACCTGGCCCACGTGGCTGCGGGAGATCCGGTGGCGGTCATCGGCTGCGAGAGCTGCCACGGCGCGAAGGTCCAGATCGACCCCGACAGCCCGAACAAGCTGGATCGCCACAGCTGGCCCAACTCCGGCATCGGCCGGATCAACCCCGACGGCTCCCTCGGTTCGTGCAACGCGTGCCACACTCGCCACAGTTTCTCCAAGGCCCAGGCCCGGCAGCCGGAGGCGTGTTCCAAGTGCCACCTCGGACCCGATCACCCGCAGAAGGAGGTCTTCGAGGAGTCCAAGCACGGCAACACCTATTTCACCAACGTGGATCTCATGAACCTTCGGTCGGACTCCTGGGTCGTAGGTGTGGACTACGCCATGGCCCCAACCTGCGCCACCTGCCATATCTCGGCCACGACCAAACAAAAAGTCACTCACGACGTGGGTCAGCGGATCGCCTGGACCCTACGTCCGCCCATCTCCAAACACAAGGACAACTGGCAGACCAAGCGGGCCAACATGCAGGACGTATGCACCGCCTGCCACACCCAAACATTCACCGATGGCCACTTCTATCAGTTCGATGCGTCGGTGCGGCTGTACAACGAGAAATTCGCTATCCCGGCAACCGAGTTGATGGAGCTGGTGCGTTCGAAGGAACTGCTTGAGAACCCAGCCTCATTCTCGAACAAGATCGAGTGGACCTACTGGGAGCTGTGGCACCACGAGGGCCGTCGCGCCCGCCACGGCGCCGCCATGATGGGCCCGGACTACACCTGGTGGCACGGGTTTTATGAAATCGCGCAGCATTTCTACTTCAACCTCCTTCTCGAGGCCCGTGAGCTCGACGACCCTGATGTCGACGCGTACATCGACAACCTGCTGGACACCGATCCCATGCACCGTTGGGTCAGGGAACAGACGTCGGACCTCAAGAAACAGATCCGATCCGGCGACATGCAGGAGATCTACGCGAGGTTCTTCGTCGAGGAGTGACCATGTTCCGAACCTACCTCGACTTCCTCCGCGCGGTATCGCTCGACCCGCTGGGTCGAGTGGGGGTGGTGCTGACCACCACCGCCGTTGTGAGCTTCGTGATCATGCAGCTGGCCATGTTGGCCGGTCTTGTCACCAATGCCTATGTTGGTCTCATCGTCTATCTGGCGTTTCCAGTCCTCTTCATCCTGGGTCTGGCCATCGTCCCCATTGCGTGGCATCGCCAGCACAAACGCACCGGGCTCAACGCCCGCCAGCTCATCGAAGAGCGATTCGGCGACGACGGCGTCCAGGGCGGAGTCACGGGGTCACCCATCTTTCGAACCGTCGCGGTCCTGACCCTCGCCAACGTCCTGATCCTCGGCGTCGCCAGCGTCAAGATGCTGCACTTCATGGACTCGGCAGAATTCTGCGGCACCGCCTGCCACTCGGTGATGAGCCCGGAATGGACCACCTACCAGGCCTCTCCCCACGCGCGGGTGGCCTGCGTGGACTGCCACGTGGGCGAGGGAATCGGACCCCTGGTCAACTCCAAACTCAACGGCGCCTGGCAGATGGTCTCGGCCACCTTCAATCTGTACGACCGTCCGATCCCCACGCCGGTGCATCAACTTCGGCCCGCCCGTGAGACCTGCGAAAAATGCCACTGGCCTGAGAAGTTCTACGGCAACCGGCTGGTGACCCTGGCCCGATACGCCAACGACGAGATCTCCACCCCCAGCTACACCACGCTCAACCTGAAGATCGACGCCGGTTCCGCCGGATCCACCGGCGTCCACTGGCACGTGGGCGAGGGCGTCGAGGTCCGCTACGCCTCCGTCGACGATATGAGACAGGAGATGCTGTGGGTCGAGGTCCTCCGGCCTGACGGGACGTGGCACCGATTCTCAAACACCCGTCCGTCCCCCAACACCGGCGACTCGGGCCACGCGCGAACCATGGACTGCGTCGACTGCCACAACCGAGCGACCCACATCTATCAGAATCCCGGCAAGGCGGTGGATGAGGCGATCCGCCTCGGTCGGATCGACCGTTCACTGCCCTTCGTCCGCAGAGAGGCCCTGGCCTCGGTGACCGGTGGCTACCCGTCGCTGGAGGCCGGCAAGGATGGTATTCGGGCCGGACTCGAGGCCTTCTACCGCCGAAACTACCCCGAACAGGCCTCCGCCTGGCTCGGCAAAATCGACGCCACTGTCGCCCATCTCCAACAACTATACGAACGCAACATCCACCACGAGATGAACATCGGCTGGGGCGCCTACCCGAGCCTTCTGGGACATACAGAGGCGCCCGGCTGCTTCCGCTGCCACACCCGGCAGCTTCAGGATGAGCAGGGGGTCTGGATTTCCGACGATTGCACCATTTGCCACTCGATCCTGGCCAACGATTCGCCGGAGCCTTTCAGCTATTTGAGGCCGGCCGAGGAGAAGGTCCGCGACCGCGCCATGCACGAATACCTCAGGGAGGAGTTCCTGAGCTCGTTCGTTGATTGATGACGCACCCAACAGCCCCCATCGGAGATTCCAAATGACCAGCAGACGATTATCTTATTTGACGGTTCTCGTGGCCACGATTTTCACCGTCGGCGCCCCGCCGACGGCGGCCGAGGACGAGCAGGTCGATCTGCTCGACGCCATCACCAAAGGCACCTTCTCCCTCAACCTCAGATACCGATACGAGGATGTGGACCAGGACGGTTTCGACGACAGGGGGCAAGCATCGACGTTGCGGACCGCCTTCGGCTACCGCACCCAATGGTGGAAGGGTCTGATGGTCTTCGCCGAGTTCGAGGACGTGCACGACCTGGGCATGGCGGACAGCCACAACAACCTGGGCGCCGGATCGCTCTGGAACGGAGTCACCAACCGACCGGTCATCCCCGACCCGGAGATCACCGAATTCAATCAGGCGTATTTGGGTATCAGACCGGTGGAGGGGCTCGTATTTCGGGCCGGTCTGCAGGAAGTGATCATCGACAACTCACGATTCGTCGGCAACGTGGGCTGGCGCCAGAATCACCAGAGTTTCGAGGCCGTTAAAGCCTCCTTTGACGGAGTCTCCAATCTCTTTCTGGGATACACCTACCTCGGTCGCGTCCACACCGTAACTGGGGCATCACTGCCCATGTCGTCCCACCACGCGGAGGCGGGCTACACCTTCGGCGAGATCGGCACCCTGCGGGGGTACATTCTCCAACTCGACTACGACAACGAATCCCAGTGGGGTCTGTCCACTTCAACCCAAGGAGCCTTCTTCGCCGGCCTCGCCAATCTCTCGGAAAACACTCGCCTCAGCTACCGCCTCGAGCTGGCTCAGCAGAGCGATGCCGGCAACAACCCGTACCACGTGGACGCCGGTTATTGGCGCGCGGATCTCGGTCTGGCCGTGGGCAGGGTCACCGTGGCAGGGGGGTACGAGGTGCTCGGGGGCGACCCAGGCGACGGCAAATTCACTACGCCGCTGGCCACGCTCCACGGTTTCAACGGATGGGCGGACAAATTCCTCGTCACCCCGGACAACGGTCTGGAAGATCTCTTCCTGTCGGTGAAAGCCAAGCTCGGGAGCTTCAATCTCGAGGGGGTGTACCACGATTTCTCGGCGAACACGGGCGGCGCCTCATGGGGCTCTGAGTTCGACGCCCATGTGGTTTACACCGCCCCGTGGAAACAAAAGTTCGCCCTCAAGCTGGCGCAGTACAGCGCCGACGAGTGGGCCACCGACACCGACAAAATCTGGTTGTGGACAAGCTGGGGTTTTTGACACCCGGTGTGAGGTTCTTTCGTCGAGGCCCCCCCCGCCCTTCAAAAGGTTGGGGGTTGTCTGTTGTCAGCCCATGCGGGGAGAGTTATCCTATTCTCTGATCATCGGAAAAAAAGAATAATCGACCCCAAAATGACGTTATCACCTAGCGCGACTGAGATATCGGGTTATGAAATCGAAAAGGAGATGGAAAATGAAGAAGATGTTTGGACTGGTGATTCTGTTGGGACTGGCGGCGATGCCGGCCTACGCCCAGAGCGTCACCATCGATTACGCGCACGACTATGACTTCAGCTCGGTGAAGACCTTCCAGTACATGGACACCGACGAGTCCGACCCGTCCAACTCGCTGATGGCCGATCGGGTCGTTGACAAAATCAAAAAGGAACTGACCGAAGGCGGGCTCAAGGAAGTGAGCTCCAATCCAGACCTGTACGTCACGTCCCACTTCACGTCCAAGGAAAATGTGGTCTACAACACCACCAGCTTCGGCTATGGCGGCTACGGCCCGGGCTGGGGTGGCTGGGGCTATGGCGGCTACGGCTACGGCGCCGGTGGCATGGGCACGGCGACGACAACCGCCTCGACCTACGAAGAGGGCACTCTGATCATCGACGCCTACGAACCAACCGAAAAGAAGATGGTCTGGCGCGGCGCCGGAACGGTGACCGTCAAGAAGAAGCCCGAAAAGCAACTCCAGCAGGTCGACAACATCCTCGCCAAACTCGGCAAAAAGTGGGACAAGATCCTGGCCGGCAAAGGCAAGTAATCGACCCGGAAAACAGAATCGATCCCGCCCGGTCGCTCCTGAAGCGGCCGGGCTTTTTTGCGCCCGGAGGCTGGGCGGGATATACGGCAACGGCAACCGGACCCAGCATCCACAATCGCACATCTGAACATGTTTGCAAGTTATTGATTTCAATAGAAGTTAAATTGACTTCGCGCCTTCGGCCCAGATACGATCCTCCGGTACAAAGGAGGTCCCATGGCGGACGAACCCAAGGGATGTGGCAGGGTCACCGGCGCCGTGCTCGGCGAGCCCGCGTCCGATGACCAACATCAAACAACCGAATCCAAAACCGCGAAGGAGACGAAGATGGCGGCACAGGTAGGGCAGAAGGCACCCGATTTCAACGCCCCGGCGTATTTTGATGGCGCATTCACCAACGTCCAGCTCTCTGATCACCTCGGCAAGTGGGTCCTGTTGTGCTTCTACCCGGGTGATTTCACCTTCGTCTGAGCCACCGAAGTGTCGGCGGTCGCCGACAAGTATTCCGAGCTCCAGGACCTGGGCGTTGAAGTCTTCTCGGTCAGCGTTGACAGCCACTTCGTGCACAAGATGTGGAACGATCACGAGCTGGTCAAGATGGTGGACGGCGGGATCCCCTTCCACATGCTCTCCGATCAGGCCGGCAACATCGGTCGCGCCTATGGCGTTTACGACGAGAACCAGGGCATCGAACTCCGCGGCCGGTTCATCATCGATCCGGACGGCGTGATCCAGGCCATGGAGGTGCTGACCCCGCCGGTGGGACGCCGCATCGCCGAGACCATCCGCCAGGTCCAGGCCTTCCAGTTGGTCCGAGCCAGCGGCGGCGCCGAAGCCACTCCCGCCGGTTGGATGCCGGGCCAGCCGGTACTCAGACCAGGGCCCGCACTTGTGGGCAACGTCTGGAAGGAGTGGAAGCCGTCGATGGAAAAGTAGCTACTCGACGGAAATCGCCCTCAGTTCCACCGGCACGTTGCTGCCGACGTCGATGGTGAACGGACCCACCTCACCGGGGATATACGAGTCGACGATGATGTAGTAGGTGCCCGGGGCGGCGGCGAATGAGTAGGTTTCCGGATCGCCGCTGAACCCGTCGTCCGCCCCCGCCAACACCGTGGCATCGTAGGTCGTGCAGTCGGCGTCCCCGATGATGTACGACGAGAGGTCGAAGCCCTGATCGTCCGGGGTCACGGTGACGTCGATGGTTCCAGCGATCGTGATGACGATCTCGTACGCCTGATCCTCGCCGTCCTGACCAAAACCGCTGACGCTGGGCCCCCAGTCATCGACATAACCGGTGGTGTCGCCAGAGTCGGTATACATCGCGACGCCGATGGTCGGGGCATCGCTGCAGTTGTCGCCCCCCGAGCGATCCACTTTGTCCTGGGTGTATCCGCCCGGGTTTCCGCCCTGATCCCTGACAGCCTTCTCCGCCGGTGTGTCGGCGATCGCCACGGCACCCATAAACACCAGCACAACAAACACACTCAACATCCCCACACGTTGCATCCTGTCCTCCTTTGAAAGGCCCAGACCCTTCCCCGGAAAGAATACAACAAACACCCGGGCCCTAGCGTGACGCCGCCAATGATGCGGGATCCAACGTCCGCTCTTCATTGTCATCCTGAGCAGCCGTAGGCGACGAAGGACCCATTCGACTCGCTTCCGGCTTCGCGCTTCGCCGTGACAGGCCGCTCGCTCAGGATGACAAGATGAGACGCTCCGGACGGGAGCTGGTGCTCCTTGCTCCTTGTTCCCCGCTCCCGGGTGGGCGGGGTCCTTCGATCTTCGTTCTTTGTTCTTCGACCGGACGGGTGGGTGGGGGCTGCTCCCCCGCCCGGCCGTCCTAGAATATCCACCCGAACTCGAGTCTGATGACATCAAAGCGCGGCGTGCCGTCGGTGTCCCCGATATCCATCCACTGGCTGGTGTAACCGCCCTGCAGGAAGGTCCTGTCGCTGTCGAAGGTGTAGCGGAGTCCCAGCGTCGCCTGATAGGAAAAGCCGCTCGTCTTTTTTGTTGGGTAGTTGTAGGAGCAGACGTAGCCCCACCACGGGTCCCACCAGCAGCCCCCTGACGGCAGGCCGTCGGGGATGTTGGAGTCGATCCACGTCCAGCCGATGCCGGCGCCGACGTAGGGCGCGAGCTGTCCTTCCGTAAGAAAGAAAATCCCATTGGCCGACAATGCCAAAGAGTCGTACGAGCCGTAGACGCCCGTCACCCCGCCCTCATCCTCGACAACTTGGCCGTCGTAGCCGATGCCCGCCCATTGGAAGGCGAGGCTCGTGGCAAGCCGATCGGTGAAATTGTAGGCCCCACCTATTGACAACCCAAAGTCGCTGTCGGTGTCCAGCGTCGACCCGCCCTGGCCGTCCAGGCTGGTGCCGAACTGGTAGGAGGTTCCCAGCGTGAACTCCCAGCGTTCCTCCCGATCCTGGGCTTGGGCCGTCGTGGCGCCGGCGAGCAAGATCAACGCCATGCCGGCAAGACACACCAATTTCGTCATCCGAATCGTTTTCTTGTTCTTCATCCTGTCCTCCATTGTTGGTCGGCTCAACGAGCCGCTGTCTTGTCTTGGTGCCAGGGCCGACACTTTTGACACTTAGGATCGATCGGGAACCGATTTCCTCGTGACTGAGGTATCAAAGGTGTCGGCCCTGGCACCTGCGGTTGGTCGAATTTGAAAATATCGCTCTGCAGAAAAGACAATCAGAACTTGACCGAATACTTCTTGCCCTCGAGGCACACGCTGAAAGCCTTCTTGAAGTTCTCGATCTGCTCGGCCGTCGCCTGCTGGACCTGTTGACCCTGCTGCTCCACCTGTTGGCTCGCATCCTTCTTGGCACGCTTGGTCTTGCGGCGGGCGACGACCGCTCCGGCGGCCGCTCCGTAGGCGGCCCCCTGACCGGCGTCGTCGCTGGCGATCTCGCCGATCAGCGCCCCGGCCGCGGCGCCACCCAACGCTCCCTTCGCACCCGCACCTTTTCCGGCGCCGGCGATCTCCTGCTGCGCCTGCTGCGTCTGCTGCTCCACTTGTTGGGCCTGTTTCTCCAGCGCAAAGGGATCGGTGCCGGTGTTCTGAACCGCCCAGTCGTAGCACACGGCCTCGTCGGTGGACTGCTGCCCGGGAGTCTGGCCCTCGTTCGGGAAGACATAACAGTCGATGGCTGCGGCGAGGGACTTCTGCGGCGCGGGTTGGTTCTGCGCCATGCCGGTCCCGGCGACGATGGCGAGCAGCATGGCGGCAATCATAATTCTGGCAGTCATGGTGTTGTGTCCTTTCACTTGCGGCCAGGTTCGGATGTGCCTTCGAGCGGTGTACATGCGCCGAAGACAGCAACCGAAATGCCCTCGGCCGCGATGGCGGCCGTGACCTGTCCGGTCTCTTCGGTGATCACCCAGCTGAAGGCACGCCCCATCTCGAAGCCATGGAAGACGATGGTCCCGTCCATCCGGCTCAGGTGATCGATGGGAGTTTCGCGGTTGAGGCCGCTGGCCTCGGTGGTGCTGAGCAGCCTGGCCCCGAGATCGACCTGGACGAAATCTGGGATGTTGAGGTTCCACGGCAGATCGATGGCGCATTCACCGTCCTCGAAACACACGGTGGCCTGGACGGAGGCGCACAGGAACCGGTTCGAGCCGGTAAGGTCATCCGCCCACCCCGTCTGACCCGGGAGAGTCAACATCGCCGCCAGAGCGATCCCACTGATGATTCTCATACACCGCTTCCTTTCCAAACAGACGTATTGCCGACGAGTTTCAGAAGCTGAAGGCCACACCGATCTGCGGGCCGGAGATAAGCATGTCGTAGCGGAAGAGGTCGTGTCTGCTGCCGTCCTCATAGTCCATGTCGATGGCACGATATCCCAGGATGATTGAAACCACCTTTGAAGCGCGGAACCCTATGTTGGCGTAAGCCTGCCAAGCCATTTCAGAACCAACGCCGAAGCCGCCAATATCGCCGCGGGCCCCGAGCCACCAGCGCTCGGACAGGGGCGCCATGAGGCCGACCCCGACAAAGGGGTCGATCCAGCTCTTGCCGTCGTCGACGTCCTCCCCGATGACCTCGCCTGTGTAGCGAATCCCGCCCTCAAGATCCACCCAGCGCGCGCCCGCGAGCAGGGTCAAGACGGGCGAGACCCGGTACCCGCCGGCGACCTCGAACAGGGTCTGTTTGACGGTGGCTGTTGCAGTGCCCAGGGCCACATCCGTGCTCGATTCCAAATCCACATAGATCAGATCCGACGACAGAACCCAGCGTTCGTTCCTCATGTCGAAGTGGACCATCGCCGCGAAGTCGAGATCGCTGATGACATCGCTGAATGGGTAATCCACGTCTTGGTCGATGCCCTTGACGGTGATCGAGCCGTCCATCCCGGCAGCGAACAGGTACGGCGCGATGGCGAACTCCCAGGCATTCGAGCCCGACTGGGCCACGGCCTGCGGTGCGGCCAGGGTCATCAGCCCGACGGCGAGAAGCGCGAGCAATGCTTGTGACCTCATATCACCCTTCTTCCTGGTGATTCCTGACCCCGCAATCCCCGAGGCCCGACTTCAGCTGCACTATCGGCCGCCGGGTGGTCCGTCGGTCCCAGCAGCCTGCGCGGAGGATCTCCGATCACCGCTGGCAGGTTAGCTCTTAGACTGCGTCCTGGGAACTCGTAAAAATACGGGTTGCGGGCAGGATACAAACGCCGACGGCGGCTTGCGCCCCACCCCCTGGCGTCGGACCCTCCTCCAACTCCCGGTCACTCCAGGGCGACCGGGTGCCACTCCGGGTCCGGGTTGTAGCGTTCCATGGCGCGGAACTGATCGAGCGTGGTCGGCCCGAGGTCCTGCTCGTAGACGACACCGTCGTGGCTGACGATGAAGGTCTTCACTCCGGTCTCGCCGTAGTCCACCGGAGCGGCGGCGAGCGCAAAGCCGCCGATCATGGCGCCCCCGACGACGAAGTCCATCTCGCCCAGCGGCGCGGCCGGGCCCTGGCCCTTGAGAACCTTGAAGTAGTAGCCGTGGAAGGGGCTGGGCTCCAGTTCGTAGCCCTCGGCAATGACTCGAGCGATCACCTCGCCCACCGGCCCTTGCCAGGTCCCGTCCGGGGCCTGCCACGCCAATCCATCCTGCGTGCCCGGTGTGCTGATGATGCGGTGCGCATACTGGTTCACCAGAGCGCCGTCGTGTTTGACCAGGGCGTACTCGTGCTGGGCCTCGACGTACCCGAGGCACACGTCGATGGCATCGAGCTCGTTTCTTCCGACGCGGCGGTAGAGCACTTCCTCACGGCCCGCCTCGACGTCAAACCTCCAGCGCCCACCATCCTCGACGATCGGTATGGGCGCCGGCCAGTCCTCGGCGCCCACGGAGAGGATGGCGACCGTCGGGTTGTCGGGATCTCGGACAATCTCAGTCTTGACGCCGGCCTGGGCCGCAAAGGCCAGGCTCAGGTTGCGGTCGTGAACCGGGTCGCCGCTGACCACCAGGTCGACGCCGTCCGGCCCCAGGATCCGGGTCAGCGACGCGACGTCGAAGCTTTCGGATGCGTTGATGAAGGCTGCGGCCGCTTTTTCGGGTGTTTTGAACGTCTTCTGTTTGACTTCAGAACTCGCGGTGTCTGCCGCAGCCGGCAGCAGAACGGCTGCGACCGCGATCCCAAGGCAGAGTCCGAGACGAGCCACACGGAGCCGACGCTGGATGGAATTCTGATCGCCGTTTGACGATTTCATCGTGTTCATCTCCGCCCCCCGCCGCCCCGTCCGCCGCCGCCCCGGGACCCCATGGACCCCATGCTGGAGGCGCCGCGCGAGCTCGCCGACCGGGCGCTCGTTCCGCTGAATCCGCTCGAACTGCCCCCGAAGCCACCGGCGCTCGATCCGCTGCTCGACGGGATGCTGCGGCTGCCGATCTGGTCACTCCCGCCGCGGTTTGCCGCCGAACCGGCGGATCCGCGGCTGGCGGCGCTCGGCCCAGTGCTCGCCGACCGGTTGGAGGCCCCGGCGCTGCCTGCGGAACGGTCGGTGCCGCCCGCGCTGCCGGTCCGGGTGCCCGCTCCGCCCGCCGCGCTGTTGGAGACGCCGGCACTCCCGGTTTTGCTGCCAAAGCCACCTTGGAGTTGAGCGCTTGACTGGCCCGCGCTCGACTGGCGAGCGCTTGCCTGCCGGCTGCTCAAAGAGTCGCCGCGCGCCGATCCACCGTACTTGCTGGCGGTCGCCTTGTCCGCGTACGGAGTCCCGCCACGGTGTTGAGGGTTGTGCTCCCAGCTGCCGCCACCGCCCCGGTCGATGTTGGTGTTTCGATTGAAATTGTTGTCGATATTGATGTCGATGTCGCTGTGTCCCCAGCCACAGTGGCAACACGAACCACCCCAAACCGCTGCGCCCCACATCACTCCGAAGCTGAAGGTCACGAAGGCAGCGCCCGGCGTATAGGGAGGGTAATAAACGGGTGGATAGGGATAGACGGGCGGGGGGTAGACGTAGGTCGGATTGTAGGACGGCACGTAGATCACCTCGGGATCGGCGGATTCGACAATGATGACCGTCTTTTCCTCGACGACCTGGGTTTCGACCTTCTGCTGCTGATTGGACTCCAGCGCGCCTTTCTCCTGGGCCTTCTGCCGCATGCTCTGGACGGCATCCATGACGTCGCTCTGCTGGGCGAGAAATGCGTTGCCCAGCTCGGTGGTCCATTGGATGTCGTTGGCGAGCCGTTCGAGCGCCTCGGGGACCGCCGCCATGGATTGGATGCTCGGGTCCCACGGCTGCTCGGCGACCGCATCGGCCAACGCATCACCTTCGAGGTCGGGGTTCTTTGTGAGCCACTGCTGGAGCTGCATGATCTCCAGCGGGTAGGTCGAAGCGACAAGGACCTGGGCCAACAGCGCGTCGGGGTAGAGCGCGATGGGAGCCACCAACGACTCCAGTTGTTCGGGCGGGATTCCGGCCGCGACCTCGTCGGCGGCCGCCGGGTCGGATTGCCGCGCCTGAACAAAACCCGCGCCGCCCATGTGGGCAATCACGGCTGCAATCGCGATCACCGCGACAGCCCTTCGTCCCCGCCGGGTCGAATTGGTCGTTCCTACCATGCCTGCAAACCCCTTTCGCACCACTTCCGCTCGATGTCTCCTGTCATTAGTAACACGGTAGCTGGCCGGCGGCTCCCTGGGAACTCGAAAAAATACGGGGGAAGGCGGCCTCGAATATGGACCACGCGGCAGTCATAGTCGCAAGAAACCTGTTCTCCAGGATTCCGTCCTCGTAGTTTTCCGGGGTGACAGCCTCGCAAAACCCGTCTAACGTCGGGGCAGGTACAATCGCCGAGCGCTCGCCTCGGGCCCACAGGAGGTTCCTATGAAGAGAATCGCACTCTCCGCCGCTCTTGCCGGCATCATCGCCCTGCTCGCCCAGCCGGCCGTCGCGGCCGACAACGGCTTCTACCTCGGTGCGAGCGTCGGCCAGTCGGGCATCGAGATTTCCGACATCGACGACATGGACTTCTCGGGTGGGGACACGGCCTACAAACTATTTGTCGGTTATCGCATCCTCACGTTCCTCGCCGTCGAAGGCAGCTACGTCGACTTCGGTGCCGCCGGACGATAACCTCGGGGATACCAGCTTGGAACCGTCGAGGCCGATGTCAATGGGTTCGACGCCTTCGCCATGGGCATGCTGCCCCTGGGCATCGCCGACATCTTCGTCAAGGCCGGCGTGATCGCTTGGGACGCAGAGATCGCCGCGCGCTCCATCGACGCTTCCGAGTCCGACAGCGGCACCGATCCCGCCTATGGCATCGGCGTCCAGTTCAGGATCAGATCCTTCGCAATCCGCGGCGAAGTCGAGTACTTCGACATCGATGGGGCCGAGTACGTCTACATGTACTCGGTGGGCGGCAGCTACACCTTCTAAAGGCGGAGCGACTGCCAGCGCACCAAGGAGGATCGTCAAGAGCATCCCGGTGCTCAAGATTCGGGACGGAAGGTTCTGAATGTCTTTCAGCACCTGCAAACTGGTGCGGCTGGCGTCAGTGAAGAGCAGCAGGACCAGACCGAGTTCGGCGAGAGTGAGCAGAACTTCCCCACCTTTCGCTCCGTCCGGCTCCAACCGGATCACCGGGAATGCCAGAATCCCGAGCACCGTGAAGACGATCGGCGCGGTGACGACGGTGCGCTCGAGCCGCCCCGATACCAGGCTGCAGACGAAGACCGCGGCGATGAACAGAACGAGCAGACTCATGTCTCAACTCGGGGTACTGATGAAAAACCAGCTTATAGATTGGCCCGTAAACGCCTACGGCAGTTCTTCCAGGTCCGCGAGGTCTTTTGCCCGAGCTGCGGCTTGCTTGTTGAGCTTGAGGTGGTTCAGGCCGATCAGCTTCACCGTGACCCCGTCGAGTTCGTCCTCGACCCGCTGCCGATACGCATCATCAAACTCGACGCCGTCGATCGAGGTCATGATCTCGATTCGCATCGGTGGGAGGCCCATGCGAATGATCTGGTCGGCTGCGAGAAACATGGTCTCGCTCAGCTTCTGCCCGCCAAAACCGAAATCTTCAAGTGCTGCCACGACTCGTCGAGCGTTCTCCGGCGTCGAAGCAATCCACACGTCGATATCCATGGTCGCTCTGGGGTAGCCGTGATAGCCGACCGCATACCCGCCGACAAGGAGATACTCAACGTTGTGACGATGGAACCACTGAAAGAACTCTTTGAAGTCGGGTGGTAGATGGATCGTACCCATAGATAACCTGCCTCATCAACTCGAGGGCGGCGAGCCTGTCGGTGGCTGTTCGCGTCAGCCAATAGGCGGTTTCATTCGATTGGTCGTGAAGGCCTTCAACCACGACAACAGAGCGTTCGAACTTCGCCAATTCAACGAGATTCATGGCCCGATCATACAATATCGCGAGACCTTCGCTGCATTTCCTGCGGCAAATATTCCGCACTTCAGCGCAGGAAGACCTTCAGTTTCCTATGCGATGTGGCGACTGGCTCGCTTCACTTCGTACTCTCGCGAAACGCCGCCGCGGCGTGGCGGTTGGTCGGGTAGAAACGGTTCTCGTCGATCAGCTCCATCAGCTCGTATGTCTCCATCCATGAGCGGAAGGACTGATCGGCACGGCTGACGGCGAAGGTGACGTCGCGGTCGGCGAGCATAGTGATCGCCTGCCGCAGGACCTCTGCGCCGGTGGTGTCGACGTCGATCATCGCTTCCGCGTCCAGCACGAACCAGCGGACAGGAGTGGCGGGGCTTGCGAGGATCTGCTCGATCTCGTCGAGAAAGAGGGTCGCGTTGGCGAAGTAGAGCGGGGCGCCGAAACGGTAGATGACCAGACCCGAAGAGTTGGCATCGTCGCCCGCGCCCGCGGGAGTGAAATAGCTGCCGTCAGGGGCTTCCAGCAGCACCGATGTGTCCGGTTGGGACACCCGCCGGATCACGTCGATGAGGGACAAAAGGAAGGCGATGGCGACGGCGCGCAGCGGGCCCAGGGCCAGCACGCTCACCAGGCAGACGGCGGCAATCCAGAAGTCCGAACGGCGCATCCGCCACAGCTCGCGGAGCTCGTGGACATCGATCAACGACAGTACCGCGTTGGCCACGATTCCGGCCAGGGCCGCATTGGGCAGGTACGCCAGCATGTCGGTGAAGAAGAGCATGACGACCGTGATCGTCCCGGCCGCCACCAGGCTGGGCAGCTGGCTCTTTGCGCCCGCGCCATCCATCGCCGCCGACCGGGAGGGGCTGTTGCCGGTGACCAACGAGCCGGTGAAGCCGGCGGCGAGGTTGGCCGCGCCCCAGGCGAACAGCATCTGATCGCCGTCCGCCTTGTAGCCGTATTTGCTGCTGTAGCTGCGGACCACGAGCAGACCTTCGCACATGAGGATAGCCACGATCGCCAGGGCGCTTGGCAGCAGCCGCAGGTAATCGGCCGCAGGGATGGCGGGAACTGTCAACGCCGGGAGGCCCGAGGGAATCGCACCGAGTACACCGACCCCCTTGGCAGCGAGGTCGAAGACCGCGACGATGACCGTCAGCAGTGTCAGGGCCACCAGCGCCCCGGGGATCTTTGGTGCGTACCGTTTCATCAGCCGGACGATCAGGAAGGCGCTGACCCCTATGGCCACCGACCACAGATTGGCGCGGGGAATCGAGTCGAACAGGGCCACGAGTTCGAGGAAGTAGCCCTCGGTGTTCACCGAGCTCGCCATGGCACCGTGGAGCTGTTCCGCCGCCGCCAGCACCCCCGACCCCGCGTCGGCCACGTGGGGCGCGGCGAGGATCTTCCGCACCTGGTTTGTGAACACCTCGATCCCGAGACCGGTGATGAAGCCCACCATCACGGCATGGGAGAGGAAGTTGGCGAGGAACGCCAGCCGGAAGAACCAGAAGACGAAGAAGACCAGCCCGCAGATCACGGCCAGGGCCAGGGCGTACTGCAGACGCTGCGGGTCTCCGGGAGCGGCAAAGGCGACCAGGGCGGCGCCCACCAGCCCGGCCATGGAGGCATCGGGGCTGGTCACCAGGTGACGCGAGCTGGTGAGCAGGGCGAAGACGACCAACGGGATGATGGCCGCGTAGAGACCGGCCACGGGCGGCA
>CAWCOD010000003.1:0-282020 GCA_963797055.1 uncultured Holophagae bacterium | reverse complement strand
AGGAAAGGCTTGCCCCGCTCGTCGATCCAGCGGCCCACAACCTCCTCGAGCCTGCGCTCCAAAATCCGGACCACCACCCCCTCGCGCATCCCCTCGGCCCGCGCCCGCTTGCGCGCCCGCTCCAGCCGCACCTGCACCCGGTCGCCATCCATTGCACCCTTGAGCCCACGCGGATCGATCCTGATCGGCGCCGCCCGAACCCCCTCCTCCTTCACCATGCCAAAGCCCGCCGCGTGGCCTGAGACACCCGACGCCAGATCCGACTTGCCGGACACCACATAGCGCTTGCCCCGGCCCACCACCACCTGGCCGTCCCGCTCCAGCTTGCGCAGACCCTCGCGCATCAGCTGCCGCGCCTCCGACCGCGAAATCCCGGTCTCATCCACCACCTGCGCCACCAGCATCCGCAGCGTGATCCCCTTCGCCCCCCGCTCCCGGATCAGCTTGAGGATGTTCGCCGGCTCCACAAACGCAAAAATCTCTTGGTCATCCATTGCCGTGATCATATCTGGGGAATTCTCGATTCTCAGTTTTGAATTTTGAATTTCCCCCACCCCCGCCCTCGAAACCCTTTGTAGCGCAGCCGTCTCGGCTGCATCCTCCTCCCCTTGTAACCCAAACGTCCCGGGCGGGCGGGGGTCTTCGTTCTTCGATCTTCGTTCGGGAACGGCAACGGGCTTCCGGCTTCGCCTGCGGCTACGCCGTGACAAGCGGGCTCGGGCTCGGGATGAATGGCCGGGCGGGGGATCCGGCTCCGCCTGCGGCTACGCCGTGACAAGTCTCGTATCTCGTATCCGGCCGGGCGGGGGAACTTTTAACTTTCAACCTTCAACGTTCAACCCACGAATGCAGGCCAGAGGCCCGCGCTACAACCCTCCCTTTGTAGCGCAGCCGTCCGACCAGCATCTTTGGCCTTTGTAGCGCAGCCGTCCCGGCTGCATCCTCCTCCCGTTGTAACCCAGACGTCCCGGGCGGGCGGGGGTCTTCGTTCTTCGATCTTTGATCTTTGTTTTTCGTTCGGGAACGGTAACGGGCTTCCGGCTTCGCCTGCGGCTACGCCGTGACAAGCGGGCTCGGGCTCGGGATGATGGGCGGGCGGGGATCTTGCATCTTGAATCTTGCATCTTGTATCTGGCCAGGCGGGCGTGGATCTCCCCTACTCGCCCCTCTCCGCCAACGCCTTTTTATCGATCTTCCCGGCGGCGGTCTTCGGCAGCTCCTCCACGAACACCACCGACTTCGGGATCTTGAACCGCGCCAGCCGCCCATCGCAGAACCCGATCAACTCCTCGTCGGTGAGCTCGTGACCCGCCCCCACCACCACGAAGGCGCGTCCCACCTCGCCCCAGGTGTCGTCGGCAACCCCGATCAGCGCTACCTCGGCCACCGCCGGGTGCTCGTGCAACACGCTCTCCACCTCGGCCGGATAGACGTTTTCGCCGCCGGATTTGATCATGTCCTTTTCGCGACCCACGATCCAATGGCAGCCGTCGGCGTCCTGTCGCGCCAGGTCACCGGTGCGCAGCCAGCCGTCCTGCGAGATGGCGTCCGCGCTCTCCTCCGGTCTGTTCCAATAGCCCGCGCACACGTGTGGCCCACGGATCAGCAGCTCGCCCACCTCGTCGGGACCGCAGTCCCCACCATCCGCGTCTACGATCTTGAGGTCGACGTGCATCAACGGGTACCCCACCGCACCGGGTTTACCGCCCCGCTCATCTGGCGGCATCCAGAAATTATTGGGCCCAGCCTCGGTCAAGCCGTATCCGGTGAACAGCTCGACCCCGCGCTCCCTGAACCGTTCGATCACCGGCTCCGGGCAGGACGCGCCGCCGCTGCCACATATCCTCACCCGGGAGAAGTCGGCCTCCTGCCAGCGCGGGTGCTGCTGCATCATGATGTACATGGTGGGCACCCCCACCAGCAGCGTCACCCCCTCGTCCCGAATCAGGTCAAAGGTCTGATCCAGATCGAAGGACCGGCACACGATGGAGGTGCCTCCGACGTGGACCAGCGGCGCCGTGAAGACGTTGAACCCCCCGGTGTGGAACATGGGCATCTGGAGAATCGCCACGTCTTCTCCGGTCAGCCCCCAGCTCATCACCGTGTTGACCGAGTTGGCCGTGATCGACCGGTGGGTCAGCACCGCGCCCTTGGGAAAACCGGTGGTGCCGCCGGTGTAGCAGATCGCCCACGGGTCGTCCCAGTCGAGGTCGACCTCCGGCGGCTCGCTGTCGGAGCACTCCAGTCGCTCGGCGAACACCCCGTCGGTCGCCGCCAGAGGATCGCCGAGGGCCACGAAGTGTCTGACACCGGCCGCTTCCCCGCGCAGCTCGGCCACGGGTCCGGCAAACTGCGGCCCGTACACCAGAGCCCCGGGCGACGCGTCCGCCACCAGATCGGCCAGCTCTCCGGGGGTCAAACGCCAGTTCAGCAACTGGATCACCGCCCCGAGCTTGCCGCACGCGAACCAAAGATCCAGGTACTCGACGCAGTTCATGGCGAGCACCGCCACCCGGTCGCCCCGGCCAACCTCCAGCTTCCGCCGCAGATAGTTCGCCGTGCGATTGACCCGGCAGTTCCACTCCCGGTAGCTGATCCGCCGATCCCCGTTGATGGTGTCGACCAGGGCGGTTTTGTCCGGCGTCAGGAACGCCCTGCGGGTCAGCCAGTTGTTCACATACATCGACGCCTCCCCCGCGCTCGACCCCCCGTCAGCCCCATCTCACCACCGACGCCGACCAAGCGTAGCCGACCCCCGCGGCCACCATCACCATCACCATCCCGTCGCGCAGGCGCCCCGACTCCAGGCCGAGTCTGATCGACAGCGGCTGGTCCTGCTGGCCGATGTGTCCGTATTCAGCCAGATGACACGACTGCTCTTCGGTCAGGCCGAGTTCGCCCAGGATGAACCGGTGGGCCGATGGCTTGAGGTGGAGGATGTTGAGGTAGCCGATGTCGCCCCTGCCCAGGCCGCTCCGCTCGAGCGCCGTGTCCACCACCCGGAGAAAGTTCTTCATCGACACCGCGTCCAGCCGTTGCTTCATCCCCTCCGGATCCGGGCAGTCCAGCCGGGCCCGCCCCTCGGTGATCGCCTCGGCCGAGATCGGCTCCACCGTCCCCCCCACCGGGATGATCACGTCGTGGGAGAACGAGCCGTCCACCATCACCGCCGACCCCAACAGCCGATTCCTCGGGTGGCCCTTCTTGAGCAGGATCGCCCCGCCGCCGGCTGCCAGGCTGAACAGGAACCGCGCCCGGTGGTTCGTGTAGTCGACCCAATCGCCGTTGCGGTAGCCGCCGGCGATCAGCACCGTGTTCAGATCGGGGTCGCCGAGCATCATCGCCTTGGCCATCTTGAGCACGGCCATGGTGGTGGCGCAGCGCATCTGGACATCGATCGCCCAGGCCTCGCGCGCGCCCAGGTCGTGCGCCAGCTTGATGCCCGCGGTCCACAGCGGGTACTCCTTCCACTCCTCGGTGGTGCACAGCACCAGATCGATCTCCTCCGGTTCGACTCGCGCGCGGTTCAGCGCGTCCTGCGCCGCCCACAGACCCATGGCGTTGGTGTGGTCGTCGGGACCGGGCACCGGCTTGCAGACGATGCCCATCTTGCGGGCGATCACGTCCTCCGGGATTCCGGAGAGCTCGGCGATCTCCGCCGCCGTGATGACCGTCTCCGGGACATAGACCCCGGCCGACAAGATGCCGATCGGCGGCGCGCGATCCTCAGCCGGTGCGCTCACCGTCCCTTGTCCTCCCGGGGCGCGGTCAGGAAGCCCAGAACCGCCTCGTTGAATCGATCCCGCTGATCGAAGGAGCAGGCGTGGCCGGACGCCTTCAGGATCACCACCTTCGCGTTCGGGATCAGCTCTCCCAGGACGCGGGCGTTGCCGGGCGGCACCACCCGGTCCGAGTCCCCGTGCACGATCTGGGTCGGAGCCGTGATCGTGCCCAGCCGATCCTCGACGTGGAATCCCTTGATCGCCCCCCGCTGCCGCTTGAAGGCGTAGCGGGGCTGCGAGTGGTCCACCCGCCAGGCCACGTACTCCTCCACCTCGTCGGGGTTGTCCTTCAGCCATTGCGGGTGGGCGAAGACCTCGAAGGCCCGCCGCGTGTCCGTCGCGGGGTCGCCGGTACGGCGCAGCTTGAATAGGATCGGAATCAACGACCAGAGCGAGGGCCGCACGCTCCTCGGCCCGTTGCTGGTGGTGCAGACCAGCACCAGCCGGTCCACCATTTCCGGATGGGTCAGCACCAGCTCCTGCGCCACCAGCCCGCCCAGCGACGCCCCCACCACGTGCGCCCGCTCGATCCCGATGGCCTGCATGAGACCCACCGTATCGGCCGCGAACATCGGGATCGAGTACGGCTCGTCGGGCTTGTCCGACTGCCCTGACCCACGGTTGTCGAAGACCACCACCCGGAACCGCTCGGAGAACGCCGGCACCTGCTTCGACCACAACGTGGTGTCGGCGCCCAGCCCGCCGATCATCACAACCGGCTCACCCGACCCGTGCTCCTCGTAATAGATGTCGATCCCGTTGACTTTCACTTTCGGCATACACCAACCCGTCCCGTCACCACCACGCTACCACTCCCCTCCTCACCCCTCGCCTTGGTCGCCCAGCCGTAACGGCCGCAACTCTCGCCATTGTGGTGCGGTTATCGCGGCTGCAACTCTCTCCTCAATCCAACCCACAAATGCAGGCCAGAGGCCCGCGCTACAACCCCCGCTTTGTAGCGCAGCCGTCCCACCAGCATCTTTGGCCTTTGTAGCGCAGGCGTCCCGCCTGCATCCTCCTCCCGTTGTAACCCAGTCGTCCCGGGCGGGCGGGGGTCTTCGTTCTTCGTTTCTCGATCTTTGTTCTTCGTTCGGGAACGGTAACGGGCTCGGGCTCGGGCTCGGGCTCGGCTGGGCGGGGGATCCGGCCCCCAATCAGCCTCTGTTCAGCCGTTTCAGCACCAGCGGACGACCGACCATGGCAGCCAGGATCAGCAGCGCCAGGATGCCGAGGCTCATCGGCTCGCGGATCGCGAGCCTGACCAACAGGGCGACAGCGGCTGCGATGGCGCCCGCCGCCCCGGCCCAGCTGACCCACGACGGGCCGCGAGCGTTGCGAGCTGCCAGGACGTTGACGGTCGCGAACGTGAACAGGAACGCGAGGCTGGCCGCCTCGACCAGCGAGCCGAGATGGCCGATCACGGCGAGCACCGCCCCGGCCGCTCCGATCAGGATCACAGCGCGGCCCGGAATGCCGTGGCTGTTGGTTGCGGCAAGCGCTCCGGGAAGCTCCCCGTCGTCCGCGACGGTCTTGGCCAATCTCGCCGTGGCGAACAGGGTCGCGTTGATCGCCGACCCGGTCGAGAACGCGGCCGCAATCGACACGATCACCAGCCCGGCCGTTCCGAGCAGGGCCTTTCCGACCTCGGCGAGGGCCACCTCCTTGTGCTCCACCAGGACGTCCGCCCCCACCAGCGAGGCGCTGCCGAGCGACACCACCACGTACACCCCGATGACGGCCACGATCGAGCTGATGATCGCAACCGGAAGCGTCTTGTCGGGACGGCGGATGTCGTCGTAGTCGTAGGTGAGCAGCTGGAATCCCTCGTACGCCATAAAAATCGTCGCGGCGCCGAGCAACGCGCCGGGAACACCTCCCGGAGCCGCATCCTGGTAGACGATCCGGTCCGGTCGGAAGTGCCACAGGCCCGCAATGGCGAGCCCGCCCAACACCGCCAGCTTGCCCCACACGGTGATGATCTCGACCGATGACGCCTCGCCGACGCCGATGAGGTTGACCGCGATCAGGGTCACGATGATGGCCGCGCTCGCGATCCGCGGGAACGGATCACCGAGACCGATCGCCGCATCCAGATAGTGACCGAAGGTGAAGCCGTAGACCGAGATGGTCAGCACATAGCCGAGGATGAGCACCCACGAGAGACTTCCCGCCATGCTCTCGTGCTCGAGCTCGCGAAGAAAGGTGAAGGCGCCACCGCCCTCACCGAACCGCTTCGCCAGCCGAACGTAGCTGATGCCGGTTGCGAGCGCGATCAGACCGGCCGCGACGAAGCTGAGCCAGGTCCAGGCGCCGGCGACCTCGATGACCATCCCGAGCACCGAGAAGATCCCTCCGCCGACCATGCCGCCGACCGCCATCGACCAGGTGGCGTTGAAACCCATCTTCTCGCTGTTCGATGTCACGCCATGAACTCCCGACCCCGAGGATAGCTCAACGTGGTCGATGCACGGTCAACTCGGGGAATCGCGGAGCCTCCTCCATGTGTCATCCTGAAGAGTCGCAAAGCGACGACGAAGAGCCTGCCCTGAGACAGCGAAACAAACCGAAGGGATCTGGGTGGGTGGGCCAACGCGCTTCTGCCCCCACCACCAGATTCTTCGTCGCCTCCGGCTCCTCAGAATGACAGTCAACAGCGACCCGGGCCTCCTCTCAACCCACAATTCGCTATTCGTAATTCGGAGTCCATCTGGGCGGGCGGGGGTCTTCGTCCTTCGATCTTCGTTCTGCGATCCACCTGCAGTCCAAAGACCCCCGCTACAACCCTCGCTTTGTAGCCCAGCCGTCTCGGCTGCAATCCCATCGCCATTGTGGAGCGGCCGTCCCGGCTGCATTTTTGGCCTTTGTAGCGCAGCCGTCTCGGCTGCATCCTCCTCCCGTTGTAACCCAGACGTCCCGGCCGGGCAGGGGTCTTCGTTCTTCGATCTTTGTTCTTCGTTCGGTAACGGGCTCGGGCTCGGGCTCGGGATGAATGGCCGGGCGGGGGCTGTTCCTTGTTCCTTGCTCCCTGTCCTCGGGTGGTCAAGTCCTGGCGAAAAGTTGTCACTATTCGTCGTCGTGGCTGCGGAGGCTGTGGGAAGGTGTAGGGAGGTGGGGAGGGGGCCAGCTTTCCATAACTCCGCAGTCGGGAGGGTGGGCCGCGCGGTAGTTCATCAGGCTGTGGAGAAGTGATCAAGTTGTGTGAAGGAGCCAGCCTTGTCAGGCGGCCAGTTCATGGACCTTGGCAGGATATTGGTAATCAAGGGTCATATGGGGTCGGCGGTGGTTGTAGAGCCAGACGGCTTCATCGACAGCGCGTCGTACCTGCTGCCGGCTGAGGAAAGTTCTTCCGAGGCCGTACTCCTGTTTGAGGATGCCGTTGAGTCTCTCTGCAGTTGAGTTTTCGGCACAGTGATTCAGCTCGGTCATGCTCACCGGCAAGTAGCGACCATTCAGGCGCTCGACATACTTGTGGCTGCAGTACTGGCTTCCTCGATCTGAATGGTGAATTGGATACCTGTCGTCTGGCAGATCCTCAATCGCCTGATTCAACGCTTTCATGGATGTCTTGGTGTCGAGGCTTTCTCCACAGTGATAGCCGACGATCTTGTGGGAGTGCAGGTCCATGATCAGAGTGAGGTACTCAAACCCCCCCCACGTCCGGATGTAGGTCACGTCGCTGACCCAGATCTGGTTTGGAGCCGTGGCCTCAAGCTCAGAGATGAGATTCCTATACACCGGCAAAGAGTGTCTCGAAAACGTAGTGCGAGGTTTCTTCGGCAGCGGTCTGACCAGCATCCCGTGATGACGAAGAACCTCAAACATCCGGTCTCTGCCGACCTGGATACCGGCGTCTCGAAACTGCTGACGCAAATGCCGATGGAGCTTCCTACAACCAAGCCGCGGCTGCTGCTGTCGCTCCCGCCTGACCAGAGCAATAATCAGACTCTCGTCGACTTCTCTCCGTCTTCGCCGCCGCCTCTGCTTGTAGTAGTTCTGCCGGCTCATGCCCACCTTGCAGCACAACCTCTCGATGCTTACTCCGCGTCGTCCTTGGAGTTTCTTGCTCGCCCGGTGGACGCCTGACCAGCGTGCTTTTTTTTAAACTCTCCCGCGTCGATGCCCATCCGCTCGCACAGAATCTCGAAAAACGCCTGATCCAAAGCCTGGTCCATCACCGAATCCGCCAACGCAGCTTCCAAACCTCGCACCCGTTCCTTCAAACGCTTGACCTCCCCAGGCTCGTCTTGCTTCTCCACTCGTACCACCTTCCGCAGCAAGTGCCCCTTGCCATACTGTCTCGCCCAACGCTTCACCGACCCCGAATCAACACCGTAGGCCTGTGATGCCTCATGTGGACTCCCAAATCGCCCCGCCTCGAGCTCGTCCACTACCTGCTGCTTGAATGCCTCACTGTATCGCATCGTCCTTCCCGCCATAGGCCCACCTCCTTCTCGAGTGTCAACCTATTACAGGACGCCACCGAATCTTGCATCTTGAATCTTGCATCTTGTATCTGGTCGGGCGGGGGAAAACTCAAAATTCATCGACACCGTCGAAGCCTCCTTGACAGTTCCCCACCCCAGATCTACCATTCATCTCCCGCCTGCGTGCGAAAGTGGCGGAATTGGTAGACGCGCTAGATTCAGGATCTAGTGTGCTTATGCACATGGGGGTTCGAGTCCCCCCTTTCGCACCACTCTTTCCTTCAGGTCGACCCCAATCAACACCTTGGTGGGGTTGACGTCGTCCGCCCTCAATTGAAGATCGGCTCCCCCTTGCTCAACGTGCGAAGCGGCACCGCCTCCACGCGATCGGCAATGGAGTACCTCTTCGAACCCGGGTAGATCACAGCGACACCAGTCAACTTCAGGTCCTCCATCGCAACCCGGATTGAGGGTGTCATTCGCGGCGCGTCAGTCCGCTTGCACTCCACTCCCAGAAGATCAGCGCCCCTGCTCAATACCAAATCCATCTCCGCACCCTGGTGAGTACGCCAAAAGAAAACCTCGTCATGATCGGCCGTCATCAACACCTGCTCGATCACGAAACCCTCCCACGAAGCCCCAACCTTCGGATGCTCCATCAGGGCCTTGGCCGAGTCGATCCTGAGAAGCTGATGCAGCAGGCCAGTATCGCGCACGTAGATCTTCGGAGCCTTCACCTGACGCTTCCGAATGTTGACGTGATAGGGCTGGAGCTGGCGAATCATGAAAGCGTCGGTAAGCAGGTCCAAGTGACGGCGGGTCGTTGACTCGCTGACGCCCAACGCGCGTGCTGGCTCCGCCGCGTTCCAGATCTGCCCATGGTAGTGCGCGATCATCGCCCAAAATCGTTGCAACGCCACTGCCGGCATACGTACCCCCCACTGGGGCAGATCCCTTTCCAGCAGGGTTTGCATGAAGTTCTTCCTCCATGCCGCACTGTCAGAGTCCGTCTGCGCAAGGTAAGACAAGGGGAATCCGCCGCGGAACCACAGCTTCTGCTCCGCGTCAGCTCCGAGCTCCAACAACGTAAAGCCACCAATGGTGACACGCTCCATCCGACCGGCGAGGCTTTCCGACGTCTGCCGTAACAGGTCACCCGATGCACTCCCAAGGATGAGGAGTCTCGCCGGATCGTCCTTTCTGTCGACCAGAACGCGCAGCACGGGGAACAGGTCGGGTCTCCGCTGCACCTCGTCGATGACCACCAAACCCTCGAGAGGACCGAGGGCCGTCATCGGTTCGTCCAGACGCACCAGGCTGGCAGGGTCCTCCAGATCGAAGTAGTTGACCGAATCCTCTGAGAGCAGCTGTCGGGCCAGCGTCGTTTTTCCGCACTGCCGCGGTCCGACGAGAACCACCACCCGGCTACGATCGAGGGCCTCTTCCAGAGCTGCGACAATCGGATCTCTCGGGATCATGGCGAAATATTACCATGAAATTCCACCATTATCCGAGGGAATTTCATGGTGCGGAATTTTCCACCGTCCTCCAACCCCACTCGCGACGCCCTGCACGGCTTTCAGCGGGCGGACGCACGCCGGCCGTCGCCGTGGTTAACATCGTCCCCCCTCCCCACCTCCTTGGCTACGCCTGTGTTCTGCTGCTGTCGGCGAGGTCGAGTCCCCCCTTTCTGTCCATATGATGTAAGACAGGCACTGGGTGTGGCCCACCTTCTGTCTGACCGCGGAGCGTGACCGTAGGATGAATCGCCCCGCGGGCGGACCCCCGGCGTCATACGCTCTGCGCGCCCCCGGAGCCCTCGACATCAATCGTCGCCACCAGCGGCAGGTGATCTGACGCCCGCCGTGCCAGTTCGCTGCGATGGACCCACAGCTCGACCAGTGCCTCCGGCGGCCGCACCCAGACACGATCGAGCGGCAGCATGGGTCGCGACGCGGGGAAGGTGCGAGGCGCCGTCGATCGCCCGAAGGTGGCGCGCAACCGGGCCAGAACCGACGACGCCGGCATCCACTCGTTGAAGTCCCCCACCACGACGACCGGCCGGTGATCGCCGCCACGTTCGAGGATCTCCAACAGCCGCTCGGTCTGATGTCGCCGTTCCGAAAGCCTGAGCCCGAGGTGGGTGACCACCATTCGGAAGACCGATCCGTCATCGGCCTCCAGCAGGACGTCGACCGCACCCCGCGGCTCGCGCCCCGGCACACTGAGATCGTGCCGCTTGACCTCGCCCACTACCAGGCGGGTCAGCAGCACGTTGCCGAAGCCGCCAGTTTCGGTGGACATGGTGATGCCCGGCACCGCCCGCATCCCGGTCTGATCCTCGAGCTCGGCCAGGGACGAGGAGTGTCCGCGGCTGTCCACCTCCTGCAGACCGATCGCCCCGCAGTCGAGCTCTCCGATCACCTGTGCAGTGCGCTCGACGTCGCGCCGTCCGTCGCGGCCGACGAAGCCGTGCACGTTGTAGGTCCCGACACGGGTCATGGCGACTGCCGTTTCAAGAGCCAGCGGGCGGCGACGGCGCCGAGCACCGCCACGACCACCACCAGAACCGCCACGGTGATCAGCGAGCGCGCGTCGGGTTCCTGCAGGAACCGGCCGAGCCCGCTCCCGATCAGCGACAGACCCACCACGCCGGGCAGCAGCCCGATAAGAGTGCCAAGCAGGAAGTCCCGAAAGCGGATCGGCGACGCGCCGGCCACCAAATTGACCACCGAGTAGGGTGCCACCGGAATGTTGCGGACCAGGGCCACCGCCAGCACGCCGTGCCGCCCGAGTCTGTCGGCGACCCGGCGGGCGCGCTCGCCGAGCACCCTGTCGAGGGATTGGCGTCCCACCGCGTGGCCGATGAGAAAGACCACGGCGGCGCTCGCGAGCGCTCCCACCAGCGCGTACAGTCCTCCCTTCAGCGGTCCGAAGGTCGCCGCGACGGCCACGATCAGCAGGCTCACCGGCACCACCAGGAGCCCGCCCAACACGAAGGCTCCGACCACGATGAACGGCGCGGCCGGTGTCCCGCGCAGCTCGGCGATGGCGTCCTGCACCTCGGGCGCGAGATCACCGAGCGGCGTCAGCTGCCAGGCCGCGGCGAGCCCGATCACCACCACCACCGGCACGATCAGCCGCGCCAGGTCGGCGGCCGATTTCCCGTTTCCGTCAGAGGAGTTCATGGATCATATCGACGAGATCCGCCAGCTTGACCGGCCGATGCGGGTCGGCCAGGCGGGCCACCGGTTCGAGCGTGCTCGTCAGCTCTCGGTCGTCCGTGTCGAGCTCCTCGAGGGTCCGCGCGCCACCCCGCAGCGACTCCACCGCGGCCACCGGGCCGGCCTCGGCCTCGCGCGCCGCGAGCTCATCGGGATCGACGCCCAGGTGCTCGGACACCAGACGGATCCTCAGCTCGCGCAGGGCGCGGCCAACATCGTCCCGCCCGTCCCAGTCGATTGCGAGACCACACTCGGAGTCCAAACCCATCGACCGGTTCGACAGATTCGCCGACCCGACGTAAGCCCAGCGGTCGTCCACCACCATCACCTTGCTGTGAACGTTGGGCGTGACACCCTCGCCCACCTCGGGGTAGTAGATCCGCAGCCGGCCCGAGTGGTCGGCGTCACCCAGCTTCCGCCTAAAGCTCTCCCGGAGTCCGCCCATGACGGCCTGCTCCAGCCAGCCGTGGTTCTCGCGGGCGGTCACCAGCACGACCTCCGGCGGATCGTCACCGGCCAGCCGGTCGGCGAGGGCTTCGGCGATGGCGTCCGAGGTGAGGTACTGGTTCTCGGCATAGATGAACCGTTCGGCCCGACCGATCAGCCGCCGCAGGTACTCCTCCGTCTCGACGACCGGGTCCTGGTCTTGATGCTCCGGTCGGGTCCGCACGATGCCCACCTCGAGATCGCGGATCGCCGCGGCGACCCCGCGCGGCCACGGATCGTCAGGCGTGCTCGCCGCCGCCACCTCCTCCCCGGTGGCGCGTCGCCACCGCTCACGCGCCAGCTCCCCGAGCACGGCGGCGATCTCGCCCTCGACCACGGCCTGGACGTCGTGAAACGGCGGGTAGCTGTTGCCGCTGGGCGTTATCCGCCGCTCGTCCTCCGGAGCGTGCTTCGAGGTGTCCCACCGGCGCCGGCCGAGATCGAAGCCGCCGACGAAGGCCACCCGATCGTCTACCACCACGATCTTCTCGTGCAACGAGGCCCCCGCCGGGTGGTTGTCGTCAAACGAGAAATGGAGCCGGTCGTGGGTCGTCCAGCCCATCCGCGCCCGCTGCAGCAGCTCGCGCTCGAAGGTGTAGATCGCAGAAAAGTCCCAGCACAGCACCCGGATCTCGAGCTCCGGCCGTCGCCCGAGGGCCCATGACAGGAACGCCGCCAGCTCCGGCGGGCGCTCGTCGTCGTCCTCTCCCCGGAAGAGACGCACCTTGCTGTCGATGGACCACGCCAGGATCAGCACCGACTCCCGCGCCCGCGACACCGCGTCGGCCACGGCCGCGAAGTAATCCTCGCCGTCGACCAAAAAGCCGATGCGGTCGGCGACCGCCGTCCGCCACACCGTGGCGCCGACCTCGAGCAACGACTGGCTCATGACGCCGCCACCGGCCACGCCCAGAATCTCCGGTCGCGCTTGTATCCGACGCCGATCGCACCCCGGTTGAGGTGCAGCACCATGGCCCACTCCGGGTCGAGGGAGCTCGTGGTGGAGGACCAGTAGCTCTCTTGAACACCGCGAAACGGATGTGGGCTCGGCAGCGCCGGATCGTGACGGCTGGCGTCGACCAGGCTCTCGAGCTCATTGATGGTGGGAAGGCGCCACCGTCGTTCACCACTCTTTCGGTCGCCGACGCCGTGCACCGACGCGAGCGCGCCCTCCCAATCGGTGCGGTCGGCCACCGCCTCCGCCTGTCGCGCCCAGATCAGATTCGTCAGGCGGTCCCGGATCGCGTCGCCCGCCGCCTCGAAGCGGGGCTCAGGCCACTCGACGCCGAGCGGAGGATCGCCATCCTGACCGGACGCCCGGCGCACCGGTCGACCCTCGGTGTCGAAGCCGCGACGCTGACCGGTCCTCGGCAGCACTCGGCTCGTACCCCGGCACGGCCAGGCGAACGCGTACCGGTCCTTGTGCTCGTAAAACAGCCGGCCCCCAGTGAGCTGCAGGCACCAGGCGTAGTCGGCGTTGCGCGCCGCGGTGGTCGAGCTCCAGTACCAGCCGAGAAAGACATCCTCGAAGGGGTGACCCACTGGTAGTGCCGGGCTGCTCTCGCGGAAAGACGCCAGACTCGACAGCTCCCGCCGATTCGGCAGGCGCCAGTCGCTGCAGTCCAGGTGATGGTCTCGATTGAGTCGCTTCACGCGTTCGAGTGTCTCCCACCAGTCAAGCGCCCATTCGAAGGGGCACGCGTCCCGTGACCACTGAATCCCGGTCATCCGATCCTCGATCACACCACCGAGCTCTTCAAACCTGGGACTGGGCCACGGCGCACCGGTACGGGTCTCCCCGTCCTGACCCGAGCCGGCGCACGGCACGGTCTGCCCGTCGGCGTCAAAACACTCCTGCTGATCGGTGGCCAGGACGTGACGGGGCATCACGCGACCTCGATCTCCCATCGCAGCACCTTGCGTTTTTCGTCTGACACGATGACGCCCCCTTTCCTTCTCTGCAACACGCGATCGCCGCCACATCGTCCGTCCTCCCGAGATATTAACGAACTCGACGCCACAATCTCATCATCCGCCACAACAAAGGCTGAATACGAAGTGTGGCACCCTAGTGCAACCACGCTCGGGCCCTCGTAGGCAAGGCCTGTCTCGGCTCCGGCCCTCCGAGGTCGGGTCGCTCCTCGGTGGCGGCCCGGTCTCACCGCCCCAGGTCGGGCCAGCGGGAGATCATTTCCCGGGCGATGACCTCGGCGGCGAGTTGGTGGGCCTGGGCGTTGGGGTGACCTTCGCCCGGAACGGCGAGGGGTGTCTCTTCCGCGGCGAGGGTTGGCAGGAGATCGAGGAACGGCGCGTTGAGTTCCTCGGTCCACTGCGAGAGGATGTCATGGATGACGCGATAGGGATAGGCGTCGTCCAGGGAAACGGAAACGTCCGGCCACATGACCACCAAGGCGGGGATGTCCTCCCGGGCCGCCCGACCGAGGATGTCGGCGAGCGCGGTGCGAAAGCGCTGTGCCTTTTTCGACCCGGCGCGGAACGACTGCGAGTAGTCCGTATTATGCAGGTTCACTGAGGAGGTCCCGCTCCAACCCAGCAGGATCAACCGCCAACGCGCTTCGGCGAGGAGCCAGATCGTGCTGTCACGGTAGCGCTGGCGCGGACTGCTGGGGATGGACCATTGAGGCTCCCCGTCGTTGACGACGACGGTCACCACGATGGCGTTCGGATCCAGGGCGGCCCAACGGGTCGCCAGAAAGCGCGCCTGTTGTTCCGTGTTGTAGCCAGGCACGCCCGCGTTCAGAACCTGAACGGTGTCCGCCATCGAGTGCCGGTCGAACTCCCTCTGGAGTTGACGGGGTAGGGTGGCATCTTCAGCGACGGCCCAACCGAAGGCGTAGGAGTCGCCCAGGATCACCACGTGGCGACGTCCGGGGTCGGGGGCGTCACCTCGCATTCCCAGGGCGTTGAGCGAATACGTCCAGTTCGCGTCCGTGCCGGGGATGGAATTGTGGCGCGTCACTCCCGGTCGCAGGACGTACTCGAGCACCGGGTCGTCGGTGGGGACCAACAGGGGGTGGTCGAACGCAGCCCGCCGCCGTTCCTGGAGCACGGACACGGCCGCACGGAAGCCCACCTCGCCCACCGCGACCGCCAACACCGTGGCCGCCACGGCCAAGGCCAGTCGGAAAGCCAGAGGTCTGCGCGACGGAGGGATGGGACACTCCTTTCGATCAGCGCCAGCCTAACAAAATAGGTGACACTTCAATACGTGCCACACTTTGCATCAGCGCTGTGTTGCTCAGGCCATCCTCAACCGTCCGGTGGGATTTGCGTCCTGGAATGGGGCAATGCGAAGTGTGGCACCTTCGAGGATCCGGGATGACGTCCGTAGCCATGCCCTTAACAAAAGGGGTGGATCAACAACCGCGTGCGGGTCAGTACCGAATATCATCCTCTCTTTATTGCGAATCATAACTGACGTGATCTCAACTCTTCAGCGCAAATGACGTATACTCCCACCAGCTTTTCGGAGCGACATTCATGACTGAACTAATCGGGCGAACCCTCGGCCGGTACGAGATTGTCAGCCTGCTCGGTGTGGGTGGCATGGGATCGGTGTATCGGGCTCGGGACACCGCGATGTCACGCGACGTGGCCGTCAAGGTGCTGCCCGACCTGGCCAGCGATGATCCTCACCGGCTCGAGCGCTTCAACCGCGAGATTCGCGCTGTGGCCAAACTGTCGCACCCGAACGTCGTGGAGATCTATGACTTCGGAAACGCTGACGGCATCTCCTACGCGGTCATGGAGTATCTCAAGGGCCGCAACCTTCGAGAGCGGATGGGGGGAAGGCCTCTTCCGATCGAGCATGCTCTCGATATCGGCGTTGCGATCGCAAACGGGCTCGGCGCGGCGCACCACGAGGGTGTCCTCCACCGCGATATCAAACCCGAGAACATATTCATTACCTCCTCGCGCGTCGTGAAGATCCTAGATTTCGGGATCGCCCGAACCATCCCGGCGACCGACCCGGAAGCCGCCACCAAAACCATCGAGCCCCCGCTGACCTCACCCAATGCCGTTGTCGGCACCAGCGGCTACATGTCGCCCGAACAGGTGCGCGGGAAGAGCGTGGACGGGCGCAGCGACATCTTCTCGCTCGGCTGCGTGCTGTATGAGATGCTGAGCGGCACCAATCCGTTCCGCAGGGAAACCCGTGCCGACACCACGTCGGCGATCCTCAACCATCACCCACCTCCGCTCACCGAGCTCCGACCCGGCGTGCCTCCGGCTATCGATGGAATAGTGGCGCGCTGTCTCAACAAGGACCCCGAGGACCGCTTCGAGTCCTCCCGCGACGTGGCCTATTCGATGCAAGCCCTATCCGAGTCGCGCGAAACCGGGCGCGGCGATCAACCTGCGCGACGCAGCCCACTGTGGCGAAAACTGACTGTGCCAGCCGCCGGTCTGGCATTGGTGATCGTTCTCGCCTTTGCCGCCTCCACGTTTTGGTTAGCTCCAGATCTCCCAGAACGTAAACACATCGCGCTCCTTCGATTTGATGTCGACACCGAAGACCTGGACACACGCGCGTTCGCAGACGGTGTCCGGCGGCAGCTTGAATCGGGGCTCGTGCTGCTCGAGCGACGTTCCGAGGGCCAGATGTGGGTGGTTCGCCATCGAGATGCCCAGAATTGGCTAGCAGAGACTGAACAGGAACTCTGGTACACGTTTAATCCTTCAATTGTCATCGGTGGGAGTGTCGATCTCGGAGATGAAGATCTCGATATCGAGCTCAAGATCTTCGAACCTGCCACTGGCCGCACGTATCGGCGATCTGGCGTCTCTTCTAAGAGGGACAATCTTGAAGCTCTCCGTCAGCGGCCGTTGCTTCAACTGATCAAAATGCTCGAATTGGACGCACCTGCAGATCTCACAGACCTGATTGCCGCCGAGTCCACGACCGTCGTGGCCGCTCACGACGCCTATATCCAAGGTCTCGGCTCCCTTGACTGGATCGAGAATTCCACGGATGTCGATCGAGCTCTTGAATACCTCGAGAGGGCAGTAGATAAGGACCCCGGATTCGCCAGTGCCCGCGTTGCGCTCGCGCGAGCCTGTCTTGAGAAGTTCCGAGCCACTGGAGACGTGCAGTGGATCGACCGTGGCCTCCAGGAGGCCACACGGGCCGTGGCCATGGGCGCGCGACTAGGGGTTGCAAACGACGCGATCGCTGGCCTCCAATTGGCCGCAGGTCGACCCGACGAAGCTGTGTTGGCACTCGGCGAGGCAACACGGGTTGTCCCAGCCGATGCGAGCTTTCATGTGGATCTCGCTCGGGCCCTTATTCAAGCTGGTCGTCCGCGCAATGCCAAGGCCGCCTTGACCGAAGCCATCTATCTCCGGCAGGGCTACCCCATCGACCACATCGAGCTTGGAAAGCACTATCTGGCCCAGGGAGAATACAAGTCAGCGGCAAGCGCATTTCGGGACGCCATCGCTCACGCTCCAATGTGTGCGATCGCCCACACAAATCTCGGAATCGCGTACTACCACCTGGGTCGCGGTGACGAGGCTCAAGAGGAGTTCGAGCGATCTCTAGAAATCCAACCCAATTTCCACGCGTACCTGAATCTCGGCACGCTGCATTTTCAGGCATCGCGATACGGCGATGCTGTGGATATGTTCTCAGGCGCGCGCGACATGAAACCTGATGAATATCTCGTCTGGGGTCAACTCGCCCACGCCTATGCCTCGAGCGCACAGCCCGATCGGGCTGAGGATGCATTCCGGCGCGCTATCGAGATCGGCGAGGCTCAGCTAGCACAAGATGCAGAGGATTATTGGGTTCTGTCGGATCTCGCCGGGTACTACGCCATGCTCGGCGAGCACGACCCAGGCATGGAGCTTTTGGACCGCGCCGTGGCTCTTGATCCTCAGGATCCAGCGGCGATGGCCGCCATCGCCGAGACCTACGAGGACCTCGGTGCGCGAGACAGGGCACTGGAGTGGGTCAGCAAGGCATTGACGGCGGGGATGCCCGCCGCCTGGTTCGAGGGGAGGCCCAGCCTCTCCCAACTGTTGGCCGACGAGCGCTATCAGCGTCTCATCGGCGAAACCCAGGCGCCCGATCAGGGCTCGGGCGCGGACACCACTGAAGGGAGATCATGATGAGCGAAAAATTCGGGAATCAGCCAAAGACGACCAAGGTCAAAAAAATAGAAAGATCTGGGGAAATGACTGCACCGAAACACATCTTCAAAATAGTCTGGTCGCCGGAAGGGCGCGAGCGTGGCTGTATTGTGAAGCCCGAGGAAAAGGTCGAACTGAAAGTGGGCGATATCGTCCAGTATGAGAATACCCTCGACGTTGATGCGATACTGCCCGGGGGGGAGTGTGCTGAACTCTGGGACGAACAACTGCCGCTTGTCATCGGCCCCGGTGAAAGTGTGAATCTTACGAGGAGTGCCGGGGCAATCTCGGGAAAAGAGTACCTCTGCACTGCTGAATGCGACGGTTCGGGAGGGGGGCCTCGCTTCGTCCCGCAGCCGTGAGTTCGGTGGACGAAGTACACAAGGCCAGACCTTTGTCGCGCTGAGTTCGTTTAGGGCTGCTCTTCAAGTTCGTTAAGGACGATTGCGGCGTACATCAGTCGCGCCTGAGCGGCGGAAACCGCGGCACTCAGATTTCCGATTCCGATCGAGTTTCTCAGGCGTTGATCAGTGTCGCTAAACCGAACGCCAAAAACCTCCGACGCGCTGATCAAGGATCCGAGGAGGGCCTCCCGATCGCCCTCGTCTGTCATTGACGCCTGTCGAAGAGCGGCTAACGTACCGCAAACCAACTGCCCATGGTGTTCGATACGGTCGGCGAGATCTTGGAACACAGGTTGTTCCAGCCTGTGGGCGAGCTCTCCATAGATAAGCACCTCGTTGCGGGCGACCTCGCAGAGCAGTGTCTGGGGGTCTGCTACGACATCCAGCACGAAGCGAATTCCCCCAACGTCTTGATCCTCGAGCCGCTGCTTGAACGTGAATTCCACCGGCTGGCTCGAGGCTGAGGCGTCCATCAATCCAAACGACAGCAAGGCTCGCATTCGTGACTCGGCGGGCATTCTTATCCCGGTAACACGAGCGGTTCTGTCCCCTGGCGTCGAATGATGTAACGAAGTAGCCGCCAGATCGAGGACCGTCCATCCGTCCTGGCTGACTGTGGAGACCGAACCCGACAATCCCATTATTCCAGCTTCCGGTGGAAGCTCGACTCGCAGTACGACGCCTTCTGGGATTCTCGAGAGGTCAAATTCGAGATCAATGACCTCGATCTCCTGGGTCGGGTTCTCGATAAAAAAGAAAGCCGACGATTCGCTGCCAAGAACCGTCCCTACAACTGAGATATTCACCTGTACCTTGTTGTTGTCGTTATAGGCAATCCAGTTCGTGGTATCTGGGCCGTCGTTGGAGTGGCGGAGTGTTGAGTGCAGGCAATAGCTGCCCGGCAGCGGCACACTCGTCCACGGGACAGGATTCAGCGTCTTCGACGTTCCCTTGGCAATGGACACCGGACCGGCGGTACCTATCGGGAACCAGCTGTTTTTGTCCATCCAGCCACTGGGATAGCTCCATGCGAGATCGACCGTAACGCCACTTACGTCTGCACATCCAATGTTGTGGACCGTGGCGAAAACGTAGTTTGTTTCGCCGTACCGTGGATTCACCGGGCCGGTTGCACCGCCCGGGTCGGTGCTGACCCAGAGATCCGGACCGTGGTACCAGGGTTCAGTATTCGACGGGACGTTGGAGTCATCGCGAGGGTGGTCGCGACTGAATATTTCGACATCAGCCCCGGGCATATCCGCACGTATGAACAGACAGTCCGCGACATGATTCGGATCGACGATCCCGGGAGGCATCGGCGAAAGTGCGGGCCAAACGAACTCATCGTCAGCTCGCTCCCTTGCCCATGTGTTCGCCTCGCCAATAGAAACCAGGGAGTTCGAATCACCGTCCGGGTCGCTCGTCACAAGTGGTGGCCGCAGTTCGCGCAGGGCGTGAGCGACCCAGTGCGTCCAGTCAAATTGGGGCACCAAGGAACCGTCGGCGAGCGGAAGTTCGGCTGAATACACCCTACAACTCCCAATCAGATCATCCGGAAATCCAGTGCTGTCATCCTCTGCCGCAAAACACGCTGGCATGAGAACGGTGTTGGATCCTTGCGGCTCGAAGTGTGGGATGATCCCACCTGAGCGACACGCCGTGAAGACAAGAACGCGACGACGGTAGTCCATTCCGGACAACCACGACGCGATCTCGCTTGCACATACGTCGACCGATCCTTCGACGCGAAATGCGACGTCACCTGACAACTGACATTCGGGTGGCGGGTCGAAGTCATTCGCGGGGTCGAATCCGTGACTCGTCCAGAAGAGAATCAGAAAGTCCTGATCCGTCAACTCGGGGATTGTTCCACAGTCAATGGCGCCGTCGGTGGGGGGGCCCGAGAGACATTGAAGAGTCTCCCGAACGGTATCCGCAGACGCTTCCATATCAGTCATGTTGTGCGGGAGATCCAAACTGCGATTCATGATGGCATTGTGGCTTCCGTTGAAGTCCTGACCGTCGCCGTACAGCACGAAGATGTTCTCTCGCTGGAACCCGTTCTCGAGCAACATTTCATACGCGAGCACGCCACCATTCCAGAAGGCGAACGCCTGCTGCGTTTCATTTCCGACGTCGTCGTCGTCGATGCTCTCGCCGACAACGATTACCGCGTATTTCGTGCCCGCGTCGGCGGACGTTCCGAAGATTACGAACATTGCTGCGGCCAACATGGCGGCGGCGGTCCGTCTCAGTTCGAATCTCCGATTCATGATGAACCTCCAGAGGTCATCGAAGCTCTTCGACAAAGCACTAATCCAACCCGAGAAAGCGAATGAGCCTGTCGTTCTGATCGAGGACCCACAGTTGGTGGTCTCTGCGGCTCAGCCCGACCGGTGACCCTCCCGCAACCGCCCAACCGACTTTCCGAGATGCTCTCATTGGCCGCCAGTCGTCGTCGTCTGAAAGGCTGAAGGAAAGGAGTTTCGACGAGTGTGGGGGTTTCCCGAATGCGACGGACCACAGTTTCCCATTTGCGATGGTGAGGCCCCTTGGGTCACACACAGGATAAAACGACGTGATGACCCGACGTTGCACATGTTCACCGACGTTGAGCTTTCTGATCGTCGTGCACAAACCCTGGCTCGTGCAAACCCAAAGACCCTCCTTGTTCGGTCGATCATCCCACTCGAGACCCGTTACATCCATTTTTCTGAAGTCCCTGTCCGGAGCGCCGAATCGACTCTCGATCGTGATGGATGCGGCCGAGGGGCGAACCCTGATGTTCCAAATAAGGTGCGTTTCGTCATCTGCAATCCAGAAGGTCTGATCCGATCGCCGCCACGTGATAGCACGTACGTCCCCGAAGTCGGGGCTTGGCAACGTCGCCCGAGGTTCAATGACACCGCTTTGTGGGTCGAGCTGGAATAGGACGTTGTCATCAGTGCTTAATCCACCAATGAACCAGAAATGACTGCCATCCCATGCCAGCCCTCGTGGATCGATGATGCCCTGATCTATTGGCAGTGGGTTTTGTGCCCACGCGGATCCACCAGCGGCGGTTATCGCGAGGACCGAAAATGCGAACATGACAACCAATGCCCGTCGACAGGCGACCGAGTATGTCTGAACCACGATGGTGCCTCCCCGCCTTCAGCCCTCGTTTCACCGAGTTTGGCTCGCCGCTTCGCTGAGACCAACCATCACTACCCAAAGCGAGTCGCCGGCAAATCACTTGTTGGGCTGTTCGTTACCCAATTTAGGTTTCCTCAACGCTAGGCGCAACCTCTATTGACCTGCCTTGATTGATTCACCTTTCATGTTAGTCCCACAGCACTGACCTCACCCCGAATCCTGTACCACCTGGAGGTTGAGAGATTCGCCTTCTGACCTCACCCCGAATCCTGTACCACCTGGAGGTTGAGAGATTCGCCTTCGGTGACCCCCTGGCGATGCGCCTCGAGCAGCTCACTGGGGGACCGGTCCCCCAGTTAACTGTACGGACACACCCGATGGGGTGCCAAATACCTATACGTTCTCAACTAGATCCCCGCCCTCAACCCCGTGCTACGCTGGAAGTATGCATAAGGAACTTCCTGTCCGTTGACTGGCGGTGGGGGACAAGTCGCCAATCGTGAACGAGACACCCGTCAGGAGTGTGTCATGCCTTCTAAAGCTCCGATCTATATATGCTTGCTTCTCATTGGATTGTGGGCCCCCTGCGACGGTTTTGCCCAGGATCTCGACGGGCAGTGGTATGGCGTCGGGTGGGATGCGACCAACGAGTACGTCTCCGCTATTGTCGATATCGTCTTCGATGTTGTTGGTGGCTCGGGGTCCGCGGACGTCTATGTTCCGGTTCTTGGGGTTTTCCACGATTCTCTTCCCGTGACAATCGTCGGCGACGCAATTACGATCGGCAACCCTGCCGTTTTCGGTTTGACCGGTACGATCACGGGTCAGACGATCGAGGGCGAGGGCTGGCAATCCGGAATCCTCATCGCGAGGTGGTACTTGGAGAAGGATGTGGATGCGCCCACGGACCCAGGGCCCGCTCCGGGGCCCCCCTGCGATGAGCTGCCGCCCTTGTCGTGCACCGGTGACACTGGCTACTGCACGGAGCTGATCCCCTTCGAGCCGGATGAAGGCCCGGGGTATTGGGATTTCCCCATTCCCGGCGAAACAGCGGAAGACCAGAGCTACAGCTATCTCAGGCGAGACGCCGTCATTCTCATCAAGTACGCCGCGGCCAAGGTCGCGTGCAAAACGGCGGATTGGGACTACGGCAATTTCGCGCCGCTTGGTCTCGGGGACATGAGCGAGGCGGATGGATCAACGCCCGGAACAAATATCGGAAGTCTTCGCCATCCGCCCAAAACGCATGAGAATGGTAATGACATCGACACCGCCTATTTTCAGCTCTTCTCACCGGACAATCTGCTGCGGCCAGTAGGCGACTCCTACATCGGCATTGAGGATCAATTCCACATCATCGACGATCCCTATGCCTTGGATGTCTGGCGGACAGCCTTGTTCATCGCCTACCTGTCCGAGCACCCCGATCTGCGCGTTGTCGGCGTAGACGGTCAGATCGGCCTGCTTCTCGAACCTGCCTTGGACCAGCTCGTGACGCTCGGCTGGATCGACGAGGTTTTGCGTGAATCGATTCCGCTGGCCTACGAGGTCGTTGACCACGGGTATGGATGGTATAGATTCCATCACACTCACATGCACATGAGCATGATCGGCATCGTTTTCGCCAACGGCTTCGAGTACGGCGACACTGCCGGGTGGTCGGCGACGGTGCCGTAGCCTTCAAGACCCATCACCAACGGTGAGAGGTAGGTTGAAGGTCGGCACCTATCCGACGGCGTGGTGTGCGCGCCTCAGGTTCATCCCTGCGAGTCCGGAGATTCCCCTTTGTCATCGAGCAGGCCGAGGCGCCGGGCGCGGCGTCGCCAATCTTCCCGCGCGGCGGCGCGCAAATCCTCGACGCTGTCGACCTCGTCCACGATCTCGAGGTCGAGCACGGTCTCGAGAAGGTCCTCGAGGGTCACCAGACCGGCGGTTCCTCCGAACTCGTCGAGCACCGCCGCGATGTGCTCGCGAGACTCGAGGAACAGGTCGAGAAGACGCGGCAACGGGGTCGTGGCCGGCACCAGGAGCAGCTCACGGCGGAGGTCGGCGAGGCGGGTGGCCGTCTCGCCGCCGGCGGCGCGCTCGAGGATCTCGTCCTTGAGTACGAATCCGCGAAGGGTGTCGATGGAGTCGCCGTGGATCGGGATCCGCGAGAAGCGCAGCGGCTGATGTTCGGCGACAACGCCCGCGACGGTCCCCTCCTCGGGCAGGGTGAACATCATGGTCCGTGGCGTCATGATGTCGGCGGCGCGCAGCGTACGGGAGTGCAGCAGCGCGTTGACCACTCTCGATTCACCCTCATCCAGGACCCCCTTTCGCGCCCCGAGGTCGGCGAGGGCGCGGATCTCGTCGCGGCTGACGTGGACCGGGTCGTGCTTGGCCGAGATCGCCCGGCTGACCAAGCTGCTCATCCACACCAGGGGTTTGAGAGCGACCGTGAGCCAGACGAGCAGCCGCGTCACCGACGGAGTGAGCTGCTTCCAGTACACGGCGCCGATGGTCTTCGGGATGATCTCGCTCAAAAACAGGATGGCGAGGGTGAGGACGGCGGAGAACAGGCCGATCCAGGCGTCTCCGAAGACGTGTGCCGCCTGGGCGCCCGCGCCCGCCGCACCGCCGGTGTGCGCGATCGTGTTGAGCGACAAAATCGCAGCCAGCGGCTCGTCGATGTTGTCCTTCAACCTGCGCAGCCTGCTCGCGACGTCCGGTCTGTGCTGCTCCATCGCGACCATGAACCCGGGAGTGACGCTGAGCAGCACCGCTTCCATGATGGAGCACAGGAATGACACCCCGATGGCGAGCGCGATATAGAGCACGAGCAGCAGCATGTCCATCAAGCCTACGATGCTGTCTCGCCGACGGCAACTGCGATCCTTCGATGGGTGCCGGCCGCGACGCTCTCACCCGGGTAAACGGTAAACGTGCCAGGCACCGCTTTGCCTAGGAATAAACGTGCCAGGCACCGCTTTGCCGACTTCGTTTAAAGGGTGGCCGGCGCCTCACAAACGTCTCTTGCCATGCTCAACCAGCGACCGGAGTCGCCAATCGTTGGCGCTCGACGAGCCCCAGGACCCGGTCGAGGTCGTGCTTTCCCACGTGGACCTCGCCGGAGTATGCGTCGGAGAGATGTCTTTCCCAGAACCGGACGAGGGCATTGGTTTCGTTCAATACCTTGAAGTACTTGAATCCGTGCCTCGTTGGCGCGATGTGGCTCAGCTCATCCCAGCGAAAGACGTTCGTGAACTCGCCGGGTTTCTTCGGGTCGGACTTCCGTTTCTCAATGCCCGACCCGGTCAGCTGATACCCCACCTTCTCCAGCACGCCCGGAGTGGCGGCACCGATGGCTCCCACCGCGGCGACCACCAGGCCCTTGACGGCGGCGCCGGAGTCAAAGACAAAATATGCGACGGCGATGCACGCCGCCTAAAACGCCGCAAGGTACAGCAGGACCATCGGCGGAACCTTGCGTGCCGACCAGTGATCGAGAACCTCTGCCCCATGACCGTTCGAGACCGACTCGCTACTCACCATGAGCGACTCCCCTTTGTGAGGCGGTTGGCCGACTCTACCATGTCAATCTCAATTGAGGTCTGAGTCCGACTTCTCACCGTCGAAGGCGACGAGCTGGCTTGAACAAGGGGCCGGGTCGACGGCGATCCCGCCGACCCGACCGAAGCTCGAGAGGCTACGGTACGTAGGCGATTCCGAACGGATTCGAACCGACGGTGATCTCACCGCTCGGGACCGGCACCGGCGACTTGCCCCTGGTGCGATACACCGAAACCTTGTCGGCGGTGGCGCCGGAATGGGTGACGTAGATCGTCCTTCCGTTGGGGGTCAGCGCGATGTTGTGCGGCACCGGGTACGGTGCGTCCACCGGGCCGCCCACCGTCTCGTTCCTCCGAGTATCGATGACCCATAGCGCATCAGTCCCGCCGTCGGGCAAATTGGTCACATAGAGGTAGCGGCCATTGGTGCGCATCCCGACGCCATGGGCGCCGGGCAGTGGAATGTCGGTGATGCCGGTGAGGGTGTCGCGGTCGAGGACGTTGACGATGTCGCCGCCCTGGGAGGCAACATACAAATAGGGATTTCCCGTGGAGAGGGACACGTGTGGGTCGTCGCCGACCATGGCGGTCGCGATGATCTCATAGCTCCGCGCATCGACCTGGACCACATAATCGCCCGTGCCTGCGACACCGATGACCGTGATGTAGCCGTAGAATCCCTGCGGGTCGAGGATGACGTCGTGGGGCTTGCCGGACATGGCGACGAGTTCCGGTGGCGTTGGGATGGTGGCGACCGTCTCGAGCGTCCGCATGTCGATGACACTCGTGGTGTTGTCGATGTCGTTGTTCACCCAGAGCTCTCCGGTGGCGCGGCTGCCCCACATGTGGAAGACGCCATGCCCGGCCGCGGCCGTACCGTCAACCTCGAATGTCCGTGCGTCAAAGGCCACCACCCGGTCGTTGGCCCGATCACCGACGAAGACACGGCTTTGGATGGGTGAGTAGAAGACATACATGGGTTCCGGGGCGAAATCCCCTTCAGGCAGCGCGTAGGTCGCGACGTCACCGGTCCTCGCGGAGATGACGGAGATATCGCCGGACGCCCGATTAGCGACCACCACCTTTCCGCCTTTTGGTGCGGCGTCCAGGATGGCGACCGGCAGCATGGCTGCCGCGGTCCATCCGGCGATCACGACGATTCGCGCGATCCAGTGTGACTTTCTCATGTGTTCCTCCTCATTCCGGGTTGGTGAAGCGGGTGGCCGGAACCGCCCACTTCGGGTTGATCTGACACCGGAACCTCTCCTCCTCGAAGACCCGAGGTGCGGGTCACGAAGAAACGTTTTCCCAATGCTGAACATGGGCCACTGCATATCGGATACGCGGATCCGAGCGGACAGGTCACCAGAATCGGGAATCGTGATGGAAACGTTAGAAAGTCGTTTGAATTTACCGGTTTCGGGCTCTTACGGGTTCGTTGCGGGGCCGGGTGATATCGCCCAGGCGGAAGCTCACCCGCTCTCTCGGTCGGGCAGCCGGGCGAGCGTGGCGCAACCGCGGGGGCATTCCAGCTGACCGTGTACGACGGCCGGCCGCTGTACCAGGGTTCGGTGACGGTGGGACCGATGGACTGACCGGCGGGGCTATTGTGGTGCGGCCGTCCCGGCTGCTACTCCGTCCACGACCCATCTCCCGAATGCAAGCGAGACGCTTGCTCCACAATGCAGGCTCCCGGTCCGCCCCGGACCTCATGTTTTTCGGCTAGGATGGCCCTACTGGAGATCAGCCATGTCACGACGCAGTTGCCTTTTGGCCATCGTTTTTGTGGCGTCCCAGGTACCGCTCGGCGCGCCGGTCGAGGCCCAGACTTGCGAGGCGTGGCAGCGTCTCGCCCCGCTACCGACGATCACCGACCTCAACGCGGTGGCGGGCGGACAACCGGGCCTGATCGCCGTGGGGGCGGGCGGCGCGGTACTGTTCAGCCCCGACCAGGCGAGCTGGCGAGAGGTACCTTCGCCCACCGACGACACCCTCAACGCGGTGGCGTGGTCCGCGGAACGGGCGGTGGCCGTGGGGGCGCGCGGCACGATCATCGAGAGCGCGGACGGGCTCAGCTGGCAGGCGTTGGACACGCCGACCGGAGCGGACCTGAACGCGATCGTCGCCGGGCGCGGGGCGTGGGTCGCGGTCGGTGAGGGAGGCGCGACGCTCTACAGCAGCGACGGTCTGATCTGGCAGAGCGCCGAGTCGGGCACCAGCGCGGACCTGCGGGCGGTGGTGTGGCGCAACGCCGAGTTCCTCGCCGCCGGCGGCACGGGCGTCACCCTGTCCAGTCCCGACGGTCTCGATTGGCAGGTTCATACACCGGAGGGGCTCCTCGACGTGACCCCCCGGGACCTCGCCACCGATGGACGAAGGCTGGTCATGGTCGGCAACCACGGCTCGGCGCTGTCGCAGGACGGGCGCGAGTGGGTCGAAATCGACGACCTCCGCGAGAACGATCTGGGCAGCGTGATCTGGACGGGCGAGGAGTTCGTAACGGCCCGCCAGTATGCCAGCACTCTCTCCAGCAGTGACGGCGTGACCTGGCAGTTCCAATCCACCGTGCCGTGGGCCCAGGCCGAGGTGCGCGATCTGGCGGTCTGGTCCAATTTCTCGATCATGGTCGGCGAGGGCGGCGGCATCGCCTTTCGCCGCCACGACACCGATCAGGACTGGGTGCTGGTGTCCGGCCCGACCACCGTTCCACTGGAGGCCGTGGCAACCCGCAACGGCACCACGGTGGCCGTCGGCGGCGACGGCGGGCTGGAAGCGGCCACTGTGATTTTGACCAGTTCCGACGGCATCCGCTTCTCCCGCTCGCTGGTGACCACGCCGGGAGTCGCGACCGTGGACGTCACCGCGACCGACTCGGGCTTTGTCGCGGTCAGCAACGGCACCGATTGGGGAGGGGGCCCATCACTGCTCTACAGCGCCGATGGTGTTGCCTGGAATGTCGGTCAATTCGACGGTGGAACCGGCTTCCCTCCCTCCGAGCTGGACGCGGTGACCGCGGTCCCGGACCGGGTGGTCGCGGTTGGGGACGGCAAGAGCGTCGTCAGCGTGGACGGTGGCGCCACATGGATCTGGAGCGAGTTCACCGATCAGCGCCAATCGACGCGCGCGGTGGCCACCGACGGCCAGATCTTCGTCACCGCCGGCGAGGGTGGTTCCGCCTTCACCAGCAGCGACGGTCTGACCTGGGAGGAGCACCCCGGCAGCTTCGGTTCGGGTCAGCGCAATGCCATCGCCTGGGGCAACGGCCGTTTCGTGGCCGTCGGCGACGGCCTTGAGGTCTACACAAGCCCGGACGGCGTCACCTGGACCGCGGCGCCCTCCCCCACCCTCCACCTGCACGATGTCATCTTCACCGGAACGGATTTCGTCGCGGTCGGCGACGCCGGCGCGGTGGCCTGGTCGACCGAAGGCACCGCCTGGAGCACGTTCTTCATCGCCGATCGGGCGCCGCTTCGCGGGGTGGTCTGGAACGGCACCGACCTGGTGGTGGTCGGCGGCCGGGGCTACATCGCCCGCTCGGTGTGCAGCCTCGCCGGAGACACCGTTGCCGAGTTCACCTGGTTCCCGGAGCCGTCGTTGTCGGGCCAGCCGGTGCGCTTCTGGGACCTCACCGTGGGGGGATCGGACGGCAGGTTGTGGACCTTCGGCGACGGCGCCTCGAGCCGGGACCTCAACCCGACCCACGTCTTCCA
This sequence comes from uncultured Holophagae bacterium, assembly GCA_963797055.1. Lineage (GTDB taxonomy): Bacteria > Acidobacteriota > Thermoanaerobaculia > Thermoanaerobaculales > Sulfomarinibacteraceae > FEB-10. The sequence continues at coordinate 253,151 of CAWCOD010000003.1, read as the reverse complement.
ACAGCCGGCCGAGTACGAGGTCCAGCTCAGCGACAGCTCCGGCCCCTCCGTGAGCCACACCGTGACCGTGCTCCAGGGGCCGCCGCTGGTCCTCGGTAGAGCGCTCTACCTGCCCGGGGTGGCCCACCTCCCCGGCGTCAACCAGACCCTGTGGCGCTCGGATGTGGAGATCTGCCACCTGGGCGATGGCGAAGCCAACATCGAACTCGCCCTGCTGCTGCGCGACCAGGCCAACCCCAACCCCCAAACGGTCAGCCAGGCGATCCCGAGCTTCAGGTGCACCCGTTTGGTCGATACCGTCGGGTCGTTCTTCGGCGTCGAGGCCGCCGGCGCGCTGCGCATCTCATCGGATCAGGCCCTGATGGCCTCGGGCCGGACCTACAACGACACCGCGTCCGGTAGCTACGGATCGTTCAGGACCGCGGTTCCGCCCGAAAACGCGCCATGCTGTAGGGAACAGTGGGTGCTCTTCCAGCTCTCCCAGTCGGCCGATCCGGCGAGCGGTTTTCGCACCAATTTGGGCTTCCTCAATCTCGAGGCCGAACCGATCGAGATCGACGTGAGTCTCTACCGCGCGGACTCCCAGCTGCTCGGCAGTTTCACCGTCGAGCTCGATGGCTTTGAATACAGCCAGCTGCTGCAGCCGCTGCTCTCCCTCGCGCCCGACGGAGTCGATGACGCATTCGCCATCGTCCAGTCGCCGGACCGCTATCTCGCGTCGGCCTCGGTGGTGGACAATCGCTCCGGCGACGGTGTGCTGATTCCGGCGGTGCCGCGGTCGAACTGATTTGCCAAGGCCCCGGTTCCCGTTGAGCCAGGGGTCGTCCCGACGCCGAACGGGCTCACTCGCCCGGTGGCACGAACTGCTTGGCGAGGACCAGGTTGGTGTTGTCGGAGGCGTCGAGACGGATCTTCTTCACTGACTCGTAGGCCGGATCGTTGTACCAGCCAAGCGCGGCCTCCTCCGACTCGAAGCGCAGCACCACGTAGACGCCGCGCGCGTCGCCCTCGATCCCTCTGGGATCGTAGTCGGCCACGAGAATCTCGGCCCCGTGTTTCTGGAGGAGCGGTACGACTCCGGGGATGTAATCTTTGTAGCCCTCAGGATCGACGACGTCATAGCTGACGATGATGTACGCGCTCATTTGCCCTCCCATATCTATTGGTTTCTGTTGTCGAACGAACCTCGCGCCCCCGTGCGGTCGGACGACGACCCAGGCCCCTCGCGTCACGACGTGCCGGCAAGACCTCCAGTCCAACGCACTCGGTAGCTCAAACCTCAGAGTTCGTACCAGTCCCCCTTGGACTCGGCAAAAATGTCCTTGAGATGGACCAGTCCGGTGGGGGCATTGAGCGCGCCCACCGACAGGACGATCTTCTCCCCGTCCTTGTTGTCCTTGAAGATGCTGGAGCCGCAGTGTGGGCAGAACCCTCGCCGCGCCTTGCTAGAGGACTCGTACCATTTGAGGGTGTCGGCCCCCTTTGTGATCTTGAAATCACTGAGCAAAGCGACGGCGTAGGCGGCGAAGTTGCCGTGCCAACGGCGGCAGTCGCTGCAGTGACAGTTGATCACCCCGATGAGATCTCCGTTCACCTCGTACTGTATGGCGCCGCAGTGACACTGTCCGGTGGTGTTTGCCATGATTCTCTCCTTCTCTTGAGATGTCGCTATGGTACCCCACGGTCCCGCACGATGCCTGAGCCTGGTCCGGCCCCTCGATGAATCTCATCGGCCAGCGGCCTCCTGGCTACCCCGCGAATCGCCCCGCGTACACGTCGTACAGCTCCCGGAAGCAGAGCCGGATATTGCCGTCGTGGCGTTGGAAGAGGTGGGCGAGATCCAGTGACGGTGCAGCGGCGGGCGCCAGCTCCGACACCAGCTCGCGGAGGAGGTTGTGGTCCGTGCGGCATTCGGTCAGGGTCGGGAGGCGCCCCGGCCGGTGCAGCGTGGCCACCAGGCAACGGGCGGGTCGCATCGCCACAAGGAACCGCCGCCACGCCACCGGCCCGAGCTGTTCGGCGCCGTCCACCAAGACCACGTGGTCCCGATTCACCGGCCGGGGGAGCTGGGTGCGGGCGGTGCGCCAGGGATCGGGGCAGCTACCGGGGATGCCCACCTCGACCCGCTCCCCGGGCAGGAGGAGCGCCAGCTCGTGGAGCAGGGTCGTCTTGCCGCTGCCCTCGGGGCCCACAATGGCGACCCTCCCACCGAGATCGGCGACTCGGGAGGCCAGCTCAGCGAGGCTGGAGCCCGCAGTCCGGAACGCCAGGCCTTCGACCCGGTGGCTGGCGAACGGGTTGTCCGCCGGCCGTTGGGCGAGGCACGGCGAGCTCATGGCAGGATGACCTCGACGGGCCGCGGCCCGACACCGAGATCGAGTCGTTCGGTCTCGCCCGAGGGCAGGAGCACCAGCTCGATCGCCCACGCCAGGGTGATCAGCGTGCCCGAAAACGAGTAGGGGCCATCCGGCGCCGGGAAGCTGAACTCACGGTGGCTCGAGGTGTCCGGTCCATCGATCCGGAGACTCCGCTCGACGCCCACGTCCCGCGTTCCCTTGCCGCTGGTATACCAGAAGAGACGGATCTCGATGGCATCCACCTCCTCGTCCAGATACCACGAGGCCCTGCCCTCGATGAGTTCGCCGGGTTTGAACCAGGTGCGGCCGTCGGTGGTCTCGATCGTCAGCACGGTCAGGAACCCTCGATCCGCAGCGGACGGATTCTGATGGGGAAGTTCTGCTCGACATCGGGCCAACGGGCTATGGCGCCCTCCACCTTGATCTCCCACACAATCGTGTTCGAGTCCGCCTCGAAGCTGTGCATCGTGTCTTCAGGGATCACCACCTCGGCCGTTCCTCTGGTGATCTCCCAGCCTCCCGTCGAGTCCACCAGATCGAGGATCGCGAAAACCTCCTGATCGGTGTAGGTGTCGGTGCCCCGCTGGTAGGTCGCCTCCTCCCGTCCTTCGAGGTAGATTTTCAGTGTGTCCAGCCGGCTGCTCCTGCCGGTGAACCGCCAGTCGAGGCGAAGCGTTTCGCCCAGCCGGGGCCTGCCGGAGGTCACGGTCAATCGCGGGCGCGGGTTGGCGAGGGCCAGAAGAAAGTAGCCCACAAGCCCGGCGCTGAAGATCCCCACCAGGACGAAGGGAATCAGAAAGATCACCAGGAACCAGTCGGGCCGACCCTGTTCCCATGCCTTGAACGCCTGCCACACGAAGACCGAGACGATGCCGTTCCAGAACGCGGTGAAGAAAAGCGCGCCAAACAGCTTGCCCACCGGGCCGACCTGTGGTTCGAGCAGCAGCGGACTCCCCGCCGCCACGGCCTCCTCGACCTGTACCTCGCTGCCGATCTTCCCGGCGCGCAGCTTCTTCCAGCCGAAGCGTGATACCGCGCCTCCGGCGAGGATGAAGATCAGCGGCGCCAGCCCGATGAGGTGGAATGGGCGGAGCTGCCGTTCGAGAACCGATTCCGACGGATCCCGGGGGTTGACCCAGCAGACGTCGACCGAGCCTTCGGGATGGCGGTCGAGAAGAGCGCTCGCCGAATCATGACCCGAGTTGACGAAGCCGAAGAACGCGGCCCGGTTCGAGGTCCACTGGTGGCCGCCGTGTTCGTAGGTATACAGAATGTCCGCCCGATAGGAGGTGCCGTCGTCGGTGGACCACGAGCGCAGCCGGCCATCGACGATGGTGCACGGGGTCTCCTCCCAGGTCATGGAACGGGCAAATCTCATTGATGGCAGCACGGTCATGGGGATGAAGATCCCGGCCCCGACAATCACGAAGAGCAGGCCGAAGAGGATGGTCGCCTTGTGGCCCTTGCCGGACGAGGCGTGCTGAGAAATCGACTCCACCGCTCCGTCGCCATCCTCCCGGGAACCTCGCCAGATGACGTAGATACCGCCCAGGCCGATAGCGACAAAAATCAGGGGAAAGAAAACCACGAACGCGATCCACGGTAGCTGTCGCTCGAGCACCGCCTCCGAGGGGCGGTCAGGGTTCACCCGGCAGGTCGCGGCACTCCCGGGCTGATACCGTGCCGCTCTGTCCCGGGCTCGATCGAAGCTCGCGGTGTCTCCATCGCCCATGGCGAACCGGTCGCTCTCGAAGACCTGACCGTCCACCTCATACCGAAAGCGAACCGCCGCACGGTAGGGATTCTGATCATCGCCGGTGTCCGCGACCTCAAACGCCAGGATCTCGCAGTCGGTTTCCGCCCACCACCACGGCGCGACCTGTTTCCAGGTCTCGGCCACAATGATGAGGGTGAAGATGGCACCCATCACGAAGAAGATTCCGAAGAGGACCGTCCCACAGCCCTTGCCCGTTCGCGAAGAGCCGCCCGAAGACCCACCGGTGTTGATCGTAAACTTCAAACCGTGGATTCAATTGTATCCGCAGCGCGAAAACGTCAACGGGCGCCCGCCGGTTCGCCGCCGACCAGGCGGAGTGCCTTGGCAATAGGTCGTTCGCGCGGGACACACGCTTGGGCCGATTGATCTGGTACTCGGTTTGCCCGCCCAGGCGTGGCACGCAGAATCCTCACTCTGGATGTGGATCGACTCGAGGCGGCCAGGTCACCCGGTCCATATCAGAGAGGATTCTCACGTGTCGCGTTGTCATGATGCACGGCACACCGCGACACCTTGCCACCCGATGCCGAATCTACGGGTTCGTGTCCGGCCAGCCGGCGGTGGATCCGACCTCGAAGCCGTCGCCGAAGAGAACTGCCGGACCGTAGGCCAGGAAGACATCGATGGCGTTGTTGGTGTCGTCGGCAACCAGGTTGGTGGCCGTGGACTGGAACAGAAGGAGTCGTCCGTCGGGCGTGGTCTTGGGGTTGTGGTTGAAGCCGTCGGTCTGCTGGCCCGCCGCGTTGACGGTCAGCAAACGCAGGTCGTCCGCCGCGCGGTCGAGGCCGAAGACGTCGGAGAAGCCGTTGCCGTCGCCGGGCACGAGCTGGTCCGAGTCGGCGAAGAAGGACACGTAGCGGCCGTCCGCGCTCAGGCTTGGCGTCCAGCTCGGCAAATCCGGGATCTGGCTGCCGTCGCTGCACAGGCTGACGCGCTCGGTGGTTGCCGTATCGAGGTCGCGGACGTAGGTGTCCTCGAAGTCGTTGGTGTCATCGGGAATGAGGTTGGTGGCGCGCGACCAAAAGCTGACGTGGCGACCGTCGGCACTGATGCTGGCGCCGTAGCTGTTGCCGTCCGGGTCGCCGCCGAGGTGGCTCACGGTCGCGCGCACGGTGGATTCGAGCACCCGGTCGCGGACGAAGATGTCCACCACGCCGCCGTCCCCAGGCACGAGGTCGTTCGCGCCGGAGTGGAAGGCGACGTAGCGGCCGTCGCTGCTCATGCTCGGCGTCCAGCTGTTGGCGTCCGGATCGCCGCCCGCCTGGTCGACGCTGACGCGCTCGTTCAACCCGAGCACGAGGTCGCGGAGGTAGATGTCGGCGACCCCGTTGCCGTCACCCACGATCAGGTCGGTGGCCTCCGAGATAAAGGCCACGAATCTGCCGTCGCCGCTGATGGATGGGATGCGGCTCGCGCCGTTCGCCTCGCTGCCATAGCGGTCGACGCTGATCCGGGTGGTCGTGTTCAACATCAGGTCGCGGAGGAAGACGTCGGGAACCCCATTGCCGTCGTGCGACACCAGATCGCTCGCCTCGGAATCGAAGACGACGGTGCGCCCATCGGGGGTGATGCACGGGCGGAGGCTGGCGCCGTTTGCGTCGTTGCCGTCGGTGTCGACGCTGATTCGGGTGGTGGTGCCGAGCACCCGGTCGCGGAGGAAGACGTCGGTGACCCCGTTGAAGTCGTCCGGCACCAGATCCGGCGCGTCGGATTCAAAGACCACGAAACGCCCGTCGGCGCTGATCGGCGCCTCGCGGCACGCGAGCCGGCTTTCGCCGCCACCGCCGAGGCCCGCGCTCGAGACGCTGATGCGCTCGATCACCTGGGCACCGGCCGCGATGGGCAGGCACAGCACGACCACGATCCACCCTGCAAGCCGTCTCGGGCTGGCCATGATCCGGCCCCCTCTCTGTTCGGTTTGTGAGCCTCTGAACAATGTGGGTCGCGATCTGGGATCTGTCGAGGCCTGGATGCCGGCGGATATTGTGAAGAGCGGGTGGCAGTCGGGCCGGTTCTATCCTGTCCGTCCTGATGCAATGCGAGGCCCCATGGGCGCGCCACCAACGTCGTTGCATGATGCCCGTCATCATCAACGCTTCGATGCGGTGCCGCGGGGAGGCTATCTGAAGGCATCCAGTCTTGGAAGCGCTCGTGATTCAGTCGTCGGCAGGGCCAGCAAGGACCTGCTGTATTGTGGATCGGTAGTCCAGGAATGCCTCTCGCCCCCGGTCGGTGAGCCGAATCATCGTTCGCGGCTTTTTCCCCTGAAATGTCTTCTCGACTTCGACGTATCCGGCCTGCTCGAGCTTGCTGATATGGGTGGAGAGGTTCCCCCAGGTGAGGCCGGTACGGCTGAGAAGGAAGGTTGCGTCCGCCGCTTCGACAACGAACAGCTGCATCACGATCTGCAGTCTGGCAGGAGCGTGAATGACGGCATCGATCCGAAACTCCGGGCCCTGGCCGCGATCACTCATCGGCCCCCTCCCCCACCGCCTGTCCATTGACGTCGAGCGGCGGCGGGAGAAAGCGAACGAATCTGACGATTCCGCACACCAGGATCACGGTCGCACACACCCCAAAGACGACCGGAAAGCCGTGGTGGGACGCATAGCCGCGGCGAAACAGGGCCTCCCCGACCGGTGGTGCCGCCGCCAGGAGCAACCCGTAGCCGAACACCCTCGGAATCTCGAGGAAGAAGGCAGCCAGAGAAAATCCCACCAACATCATCAGGGACATGGTGAGCGGGACGATCGGACCCTGTAAGGACGGCGCTCGAGTGGCGGCCACAAGCCCGGCGACGAGGGCGACAACATTCACAACGAGCATGATCACCGACAGCATGGTGAGCCGCCGCCGGCGCGGTCGCGAAAACTCGACGACGCCGATCCTCGGCTCGATCACGCGGGTCTGGACAACACGAATCCCCAACAGAATGACCGCGAACAACGGGAGGAATACCGCCGAACTCCAGAAGTCGCCCAGACGGCCGCTCAGCAACCCAGCGATGGCGAACATCGACACCAGGCTCGCGAGCAGAATGTCCCACAGGCCCGAGTCCGCCACCGACCGGAAGGTGGCACGCTCCATCCGTTTCAGCTCAGCATCCGTCATTTCGTTCACCTCGATTCAAAGTACTTTGCATAACAAAGTTAAATATGGGTTCTGGATTGCCTCGTGTCAAGGGCCACTGGAACACTCCTCCGCATGTCATCCGCGCCACCTTCGGCGAAGCCTGTGAGGCCCACCCGGCGTGGTCGCCCGAGGGCCATCGGTTCGCCTGCGACGGAGAATCCGACGGAGTCGTTCGGCGCAAGCGTGCCATAATTCACTCGACGCGTGATGGATGGGAACCCCTGTCCGGAAAGGTCGCACTGTTGGTGATGTCTTGTGTCCGCTGGTGTGCTGGGTTCCTGCTGATGGCGGCAGCAACGCTCGGAGTCTCCACCGGCAGCGCGGATGCTCAACCGACGCCCGAGTGCCTGCAATCGCTGGACCCGTTGCTCGAGGACACCTCGAACAGCTGCATGGGTCACCCCACGAACCCGAAGTTCTTCGATACCTCCACCTTTCGCTGGGGCAGCCGCCGTCAGCTCGCGGTGAACATCGGCAACGAGATCCAGCTTTGGGACATCTCCGACGCCGCCAATCCTCACCAGGGCGGTCTTTCGGATCTCGGCGTCGGCAACCAGGGCGATTCCGACTACGACCTTTTGAACCACTCCATCTGCGACGACTGCCGCTGGGGGTACGCCACCTTCAAGCTCGGCAACGTGATCTTCGACCTCGGCACGGATCCGTTGTTCCCGACCTTCTGGACCCAGCATTTCTACCCTTCCACCGCACAAACCCTGGGTGGATTGATGTTCAAGGTCGGCAACCAGCAGTACCTGCTCGCCAACGCCCTGCCCGAAGACTGCGGCGGCGACGCCACGCTCTACAGCGTGAACGGCATCCATGAGGACGATTTCCAGGAGATCGGCTGCGTGGACGTTCCGGGCTACGACGGCGTGATCCTCAACGGCGCCCAGCTCTTCATGGACGGCATCCACTACGTCTATCTGGGCATGGGCAACCGGCAGATCTACATCTACGAGGTGCAGGAGGTCGGCGGCACCATCAACCTGCAGTTCGTGAGCCAACCCGCCAACTTCAGGGCATTCCTGTCGCGCGGCAAGGGCATGGGCATCGACAAGGTCTCTGAGCTGGCGGTGACGGCCCTGTCCAACGGTGGCTTCAGAATCTGGGACATCTCGAATCCGGCGGGGCCCATTGAGCTGGCGCACGTGCCGCACACAGCCAGCTTCAACGTGAACACGGCGGCCATCCGCTACCCCTTCGTATGGGTGGGCCAAACGCTGGTGAGGGACGCCTCGAAGACCTACAACATCGAGAACCCATCGAATCCGTTTGAGATGGACCCCAACTTCTGGCATCCGGATCACCCGTGGAACAGCCACGTGGAGGACTGCGAGTGGCCGCAGGGCGCGTCGTTCTCGGAAGAGGGCTACGTCATGTACCTCGCGCGTTACTCGGTGGTGCAGATGATCGACTTTTCGGGCTGTGCAATTGTCTTCGTCGATTCGTTCGAGTCGGGCGACACATCGGCCTGGTCGGCGGTAGCGCCGTAGGATCGCCTCCCTGCTGCCAAAGTCGATCAGTTTGACACCCGAAATCCATGCGCCCCTTGCGCCTCGCCAAGGAATATTCAGGGGTTCCAGAGTCTTGCATAAAGGGCTGTATGACCTTTAAAAATACGGCCGGTCGCGTTGCCAGTGTCGAACTGGCCTCGAAGGGGTGTGCATGATCGGTAGCAATGTCTCGCACTACAAGGTGACTTCAAAGCTCGGCGAGGGCGGGATGGGAGAGGTGTGGCGCGCCGAGGACACCAAGCTCGGCCGCGAGGTGGCGCTCAAGATGCTGCCGGACGCGTTCGCTCAGGACGAGGAGCGGCTCGCTCGTTTCGAACGCGAGGCGCGGGTCCTGGCGTCGCTGTCCCACCCGAACATCGCCGGCATCCACGGCATTGAGGAGGTCGACGGCCACCGATTCCTGGTGATGGAGCTGGTGGAGGGCGAGACCCTGGCGGAGCGGATCAAGCAGGGTCCGATGCCCATGGAAGAGGTGGTCCGCGTTGCCAAGCAGATCGCCGAAGCGGTTGAGTCCGCGCACGAGAAGGGCGTTGTCCATCGCGACCTCAAACCGGCCAACGTCAACATCACGCCGGACGGCAATGTGAAGGTGCTGGACTTCGGTTTGGCCAAGGCGCTGGTCGGCGACCCCATGTCCGGCGACGCCGTCGATCACGACCTGTCGCTGTCGCCGACGCTGACCCATGCGATGACGGGTCTGGGCGTGCTCCTCGGCACGGCGGGCTACATGAGCCCCGAGCAGGCGCGGGGCAAACCGGTGGACCGGCGGGCGGATATCTGGTCGTTCGGTTGCATCGTCTACGAGATGTTGACCGGTCAGAAGTTGTTCGCGGGGGAGACGGCGACCGATGTAATCGGTGCGGTCGTTCACAAGGAACCCGACCTTGACGAGCTGTCCCCGAAGGTGCCGGCTCAAATCCGTCGCCTGCTCGAGCGGTGTCTCCAGAAAGACGCCAACCGTCGACTGCAGTCGATCGGCGACGCGAGGATCGCCCTTCAGGAATGGATCGAGAACCCCGAAGCCGAAAAGGTCGCGGCGCCGGAGGCGGTGCGCCGTCCGCCGTGGCTGTTGGCCGCAGGTATCGCCGCCGGCGTGGCGTTGGGTGCCGCGCTCGGAGCCATGTTCCTCGGTGGTGGCGACAAGCCGGAGATCGTGCGGCGCTTCGAAATCAACGTTTCGGAGCAGGGTCTGTTCTCCCGCCTGGGGTCCGGAATCGTGGTCTCGAGGGACGGCAGCCAGATCGCCTACACCACCGGTCTGGAGGGACAGACGCAGTCGCTGGTTCTCAGGCCGCTGGACCGGTTCCAGGAAACCGTGCTCGCGACCGGCGAAGGAGCTGCCGGTCCCTACCACCCCTTCTTCTCGCCTGAAGGGGACTGGCTGGGCTACGTCACGCCGGGCGAGCTCAAGAAAATCTCCACTAGCGGTGGCGCGCCGATCACCCTCACCGAGGTGGATCGAAGCCGCGGGGCGGCATGGGGGCCGGACGGCACGATCGCCTTCAGCCGGTCGGTGTTCACAGCGTTATCGCTGATCTCGGCGGCCGGTGGCGACCCGCAACCGCTGACCACGCTCGACGAGGAGGCCGGGGAGCAGTCGCATCGCTGGCCGCAGTGGCTGCCCGGGGGCGAAGCGGTGCTCTTCAGCTCGCTGACCAAGGGAGGCCAGTTCGTGTTCGAGGACGCCGCGATCGAGGTCGTGGTGGTCGAAACAGGAGAGCGCAAGGTCGTACACCGGGGAGGCTACTACCCCCGGTACGTTCCGACGGGGCATATTCTCTATATCCACGAAGAGACGCTCTTCGCCCTGCCCTTCGATGCCAAGAAACTCGAGGCCACCGGCTCGCAGTTCCCGGTTCTCGAGGGACTCGAGACCAACGCCGGCCAGGGCTCGGCGCAGTATGCGGTGTCGGACTCCGGGCTGCTGGTCTACCTCGAAGGCGGCAACGAACTCGAGGCCTTTCCCATCGTGTGGGCCGACCGCAAAGGCAACACCGAGGTGTTGTGGAGCGAGCCGGGAATTTACGGCACGCCTCGACTTTCGCCTGACGGCAGCCGGCTCGCGGTCTCGGTGTTCCGCGAACCCAACTGGGATGTCTGGGTGTACGACCTGGAGCGGGACGTCGCCACCCGCATCACCTTCGGCGAGACCTACGACGCCGATCCGGTATGGTCGCCCGACGGCCGCTGGATCGCCTACGAGGGGGAGGTCGACGGGGTCGACGGTATCTTCCGCAAGCGCACCGATGGCACCGGTGATGCCGAGGTGATCCTCGAGCCCGGGGCATACACCTTCCCAGCCCCTCAGGCATGGTCCCCCGACGGCCGCCACCTGGCGATTCAGACCGCCGGCGAGGGCGGCCAAACCGATATCTTGATCGTGCCCCTCGGCGAGGACGGCAGCCCCGGGGAGGTGGAGGTCTTTGCCCGAACTCCGTTTACCGAATCAGGACCGTCGTTCTCACCCGACGGCCGCTGGGTCGCCTACAACTCGAACGAGACCGGCCGCCACGAAATATTTATCGCCTCCTTCCCGCCCGGTGGCGGCAAGTGGCAGGTTTCGGACGGCGGCGGCACCCAGGCTCTGTGGTCGAGGGATGGGCGCGAACTCTTCTTCCGAACCGACGACGGCATCATGTCGGTCAGTGTTGCCACAGAAGGAAACAGCTTTCGAGCCAGTCGGCCCGAGATCGTCTTCGAGGGCAACTTCCTCGGAGGGATCCGCGGGGTCGTGCTGCCCGGCTTCAACTTTCCCGACTATGACGTCACGGCCGACGGAACGCGATTTGTCATGTTCCAGGGCACCACCGAGGGTGCGCTCGCGACGGAAGCCAAGGTGGTTCTCGGCTGGTTCGAGGAACTTCAACGCCTCGGCGCATCCGGCGCCCGATAGGGTCCCTGTTCCGCCGCGGGGCGTGACGCGACGGGTTCGGTGGTGACGAACCCTTGGGGAATGGTCGTCGGCTTTCCCAGCACCCGAGAAAGAGCGCCGCAAGAGTTGCCGCCTTCACTCGATGTCGAACGGTGCCTGACCGGGTGGGATTCATGGTTCACGAATGGGGCATCGGCACTGTTCCTGACCCGACACCCGGTGCCTTCAGGTCAAACAAGGCCACCGGTTCACCACTGCCAAACGTTATGCAATCGTTATATCCGTATGATGACATCGTGATTTTCCGAACATATATTGAGATGAGAGAGACACAGTGCCACAGCAGATAGCGACCAACACGCACTGGAGCGTCAGCGCATGCTCGAATCACCAGGTTTCGGGAGGTCATCCATGTTCGCACTCGCACGAAAAAACGTACTGTGGGCAGCCGCAGTCTTGACGTTGACGTTCTCGGCCACCGCCGGCGCCGAGATCCCTCTGGAGCGTATGGACGGATGGCCTTACGCCGGGGCGCGCGCCGTGGCCGTCGATGCCGATCGCGATCTGCTCTTTCTCGGCAGCGGCGGGGCGATTCTCGTCTTGGACGTGAGTGATCCATCCGCGCCGCAGCTGTCGTATGACGGTCTACACACCGGCGGCCACGTTCGCGACCTGCTGTATGTCGCTGAGGACATGCGTCTGTACGTAGCCGATTGGCGGACCGGAATCGAGATCTGGGATGTTGAAGACCCGAAGAACCCGGTGTTGCTCAGCAGTGTGCCGGTGTACTACATCGGCACCGACAGCGATCAGCCGGCCGATGGGCTGTCCATCACGGGTGATTTCCTGTACGTCAACGCCAACGAGGCCCGGGTCCACGCCTTCAACATCGCGGACCCCGCAAATCCTGTCGATCTGGGCGTGCAGGCAGGTCCGTTCTGGTATTACACCTACGAGCGCGATACGGATGATGTGGTCGCCGCGGACGGCTACATCTACGTCGCAGGCGCCGGCCTTGCCAGGTTTCTCATCAACCCCAGTGGAACAGTCACCAAAGTAGGTGAGAACACGTACGCCGAGGCCGTCACCTGCGTCGAAGCTCGAGACCAGTATGCGTACGCGGGCTTTTATCAAGGCCTGGGGGTATTCGATGCCGGCACCCCGGCCCTCACCATGGTGGGGAGCGTGGCCGTGTCCGAGGGTCTGAACGATGTGGCGTTGACAGGGGATTTCGTGGTGGGGGTGAACCGCGACGGTCTCTTCGTGTTCGACGTCTCCACGCCGCAGCAGCCGCAGCAGATCGCTTCTCTGCCTCTGCCTGACGGATATCGGGTGCGGCTGGACGGCGACCTCGCCTACGTGTCCAGCGACGCCGCCGGCCTCCAGGTGGTCGACATCAGCGATATGCAGGACCCGGTCCTGATCGGCAATTTCGATACGGTGGGCACGACCGGCGCGGTGATGGTCGCAGGGGACTACGCCTTCCTCGGCCAGAGCACCGACGGCCTCGTGATCACGGATATCAGCGATCCGAACGCGGTGCAGATCGCGGGTCGGACCGACGGTGCCGTAAATGGCTCGGCCGGAGAGTCCCTGCTCATCGGCGATTATCTTTACGTTACCGACTGGTACACACCCGCGCTGCGCGTGTTCGACGTCAGCGATGTGTCCAACCCGGTCGAGGTGGGTGCCATCGATGACTTCACCGCGGCCGATCTGGCGACTGACGGAGAGTACCTGTACGTGACTCGGTTCTCGGTCGCGACGCAGCTGTACTACCTGCACATTTTCGACCTGACGGATCCCACGTCACCGTTGGAGCTCAGCACGATAACCTTGACCCATTACATTTTCGAAATCGAGTACGCCAACGACCACCTCTTCGCTATCGAGTTCTACGACGTGGGAATTCACATCATCAACGTCAGCGATCCGTTCAATCCGTTCGAGGACGGCTTTTACCACGTTGATTGGGGCGAGGACATCTCGATCCAGGGGAACTACGCATATGTGACGTCCTTCCACCAGGGTCTGCTCGTGTTGGACATCAGCGAACCGGCCAACCCGACCCTGGCCGGGAGCTTTTACGAGGTATTCCATTTCGGCGATGTGGCCGTTTCCGGAGGCATGGCCTACATCACGACGGGGACGACCGGAGAGCAGCACCTGCGGCTGTACGACGTCAGCGATCTGGACGACATCCACGAGCTCGACCGGATCCTCCTGCCCGGCGACGCCTGGAATCTGACGGCTCAGGGCGACTATGCGTACCTGGCCGACGGCTTTGCCGGCCTCCAGATTCTGCGCGGCGGAGCGAGCGCCGACAACCTGATGTTCGCCGACGACTTCGAGTTGGGCGACATGTCGCACTGGTCGGCGGTCATGGAGTGATCCGTACGGCTACCATTCGCAATTCCATAGTCTGATGGACCCCGTTTCCAGCCCATCTCCGCCCTCAGAAACAACCCGATCGATGACGCCTACGGGCTTACTGTCAGCGGATGCGGTCCGTTACGGGCAGGCCTCCGCTCATTCGCCAGCATCCAGCATCCGAACGTCACTGTGCGCAAACGCACTCGACGAAGAGCTCGGAGAGATTGACCGAGTTGGAGGTCCCGCAGGTGAGACCGGTGGTGATGCAATCGGGGCAGTGGTGGCAGCTGACCCGGCCGTCGCACGCGAGCCCGTCATCGTCGTTGCACCACACCGCCTGCCGCCAGCCGTTGGCGTCGGAGGAGACATCGGCGCCAGGGTGGAAGGCCAGACAGGCCGACTCCGGCGGTGTCATGACCGGGACGCCGGTGCACTGGTAGCCCTGGGCCGAGCAGATGTCGTAACCGCTCTGGCCGAGACCCATGGGAACGACGAAGATGTTGTTGCCGTCCACCACCCGACAGCCGATGTCCTCGGTGCAGGGCGGGCAACTGTCGGTTCCGCCGGACCAGCGAAAGGTGTTGCCGGTCTCGAAGCCATCGTTGAATACGGAACCCGAGACCCAGAGGAATACCCCGCGGTTGTCCAGCTGCGGTGCCGGGCAGCCGACGGCGGCCGTGATCTCCTTGAGCGCTACGGCCGTGCCGCCCTGGCAGTGGCCAACCGGCGGCAGGTCCGGTGGTTCAAGCGTTCCCGCCAGGTTCCACTCCGACAAATCCGCGCCTCGCTCGTAGAGGTAGACCGTGCCGTCGGCGCCGACACCGGGAGCGCCAGCGGCCAGGAGGGTTCCCCACACAGCGACCGAGGTGCCGAACGCGGCGCCGGCCGGCGTCCCCGGAGCCTGGATCGCCGCGGCCTCGGTGTAGGAGGTGCCAGCACCGGCAAAGCTGAGATCGAAGACATAAACCTTGCCGGTGTTGGGGTTGCCGTCATCGTGCAGTGGCGCGCCGAGGGCGGCGATGCTGCCGTGGTTCACCGGTTCGTTGCTCGTGGCGGCCACCGTCCCCAACCCGACGCCGACAACAGGATCGGAGGCGATCAGCAACTTGCCCTCGGCGTAGTGGTAGTGAGGCGACTTGAAATTGCCCTGGGTAATGATCCGGGCGCCGCCGGCATTGAAGAACGCTTCGTCGAGACCCTCGGCACCGGCCACGATGAGTTGCTCGGCCATGGACACCGAGCTGCCGAGAAGATCGGCGTGGTCCCCGAAGAAATCATGCGTCCAGCTCCACGAGGTTGAGCCACCGAGCCTCTGAAAGATCGTCACGGAGCCGGCCTGCGAGGAGTTCATCGGAGAGCCGACGGCGGCGAAGAAACCCGGGTCGTCGCTCGGCGAGTAGGGCGGATCGAAGTAGTCGATGGCCACAGCCTGACCGAAACGGTCGCCGTCTTCCGGTTCCTCGTGGGTGACCGTGGCTTCATGCAACCACTGCCCGCCGTTCGTGCGCTTGAAGAAATACGCCCGTCCCTGGCCGCTTTGGGAATTTGGAGCACCAACGATGAGGAAGTCGATGCCCTCATCCCCCAGGGCCACGTCGACCGATGTGCCAAACCACTCGTAAGGAATTTCGATCGGAGCCGCCACCCTCTGCCGTTGGACCCATTCGAGCCCCTGGCGCTCGAAGACGTAGACGGCGCCGGAGTCAGGGTCATTCGGGTTGGTGGAAGAGTCCTCGTAGGGAGCGCCGACCACCAAAAGGTCGACTTCCAGGGCGACGGCGGAACCAAACTTCGTGGCGTTGTTATTGTGCACCGGGTTGTCGGACTGCACCCTGACCGGCGAGGCAGCGAGGATGCCGTCGATGTCCTGGCCCATGACAGGGCTGCACGGCAGAAAGCCGCCAATAACCAGAACGGTCATGTGTACGAAAAGCGAGTTCATGGACGTGCGCGCGACTCTGTCCCAACCGACCATTGCATCTCTCCTTGCGCCGGGGCTCGGGCCATCCGCCATGGAGGGGGGATCCAGCCCCTGAGTTGTTTCAACCTATTGTTGTTTCCAGAGAAGTATACACAATCTCGATTACATTGTTCAAACCATCGGATGGATACCGGCGCGAGATTGTGCGCCGGCGGGGAGACGATGCTGCGTACCTCCCTACCCGGGCTCACCCGACCCGGCGAGAGCTGAGGGTCAGCCCTGGGCCGCGACCACTTCGTCGCACCAGGTGATGAAGTCCGCCATCACCTGCTCGCGGTTGGTCTCGTTCAGTATCTCGTGCCGGCCGCCCGGGTAGAGCTCGAGCCGAACGTCACGGACTCCGGCGCGGCGGTAGGCGTCGTGGAGGTTCCTCATGCCCTTGCCGTTCTCGCCCACCGGATCCTGGTCGCCGGCGACGAGGTAGAGCGGCAGCTCCTTGGGCATCCTGACCACGTTGTCCGGGCTCGCGATCCGGGTCAGTGCATTCAACATGTCGAGCCATGTCTGGGTCGACACCGCAAAGCCGCACAGCGGGTCGGCGATGTAGGCGTCGACCTCGTCGGGGTCGCGTGAAAGCCAGTCGAACTCGGTGCGCGCCCGCGCGAAGGCTTTGTTGTACCCGCCGAATGCTGAGGGTTTGGATGATGGGACTCGGACGGCGCCGGCCGAGGCGCGCCCGTTCGATGCGCGTCAGCAGCTTGCCCACCGCCGCGATGGCCGGAGGCTTGCCGTTCGATCCGGAGAGCGCCGCAGCGACCATATCGTCCGGGTGCTCGAAAAGCAGCTGCTGCAGGACGAATGAACCCATGGAGTGGCCGAGCACGATGATCGGTAATGCGGGGTGGCGCCTCGAAATCTCCCGATTGACGGCGTGGGCGTCCTCGACGAGGCGGTTCCAGCTGTCGTCGTCGGCAATGTGGCCGGGCGGGCTGCCTCCGAGAAGACTCTTTCCGTGGCCGCGGTGGTCGTGGGCGTAGGTGGTGTAACCCGAGCTGGCGAGTGCCTCGGCGAGGCGGGCGTACCGGGCGCCGTGCTCGGCCATCCCGTGCAGCACCTGGACAATGGCCTTGGGCTCCTCAACCGCCCAGCCGCTCACATGGAGACGTGTCTCGTCCTCGGTTTGAAACGTAAAGTCCGCTGATTCCATCATCTGACACCATACCCCACCTGCAGGTCGGCGTGCGTCCTCGGGGAGCTTCTCGGCAAGCTGCTCGAGTCTCTCGAGCGCCGACTGTCCGACCAGGAGCAAGGGGCACGACCCCCGCCCAGATTCTCCGACTCGGCGCTTCCGGCTTCGCCCTTCGCGCTCCGCCGTGACAGGTCGGGCCTCGCTCAGAATGACGGGGGAGGAGGGGTCGCGGTGTTCCCTCGCTCAGAATGACAGTGGTTGTAGCGCAGGCCTCCGGCCTGCATTGCTGATCGAAGAACGAAGAACAAAAACCGAAGAGAACAAGTGCGCGTGACCGCTCCAACATGTCTTCGTTTTTCGTTCTTTGATCTTTGACCCCATTTGGGCTGCAGCCGGGACGGTCGCACCACATACGTCGTGGCGAGTTGAATTCTGAATTCTCAATTTTGAATGACCCTCGCCCAGATTGACGGGGGACGGGAGGAGACCGGTCATCTTCCGACCGTCGCGTCATGCGCCGCACCTTTGGAATCTGGGGTGCGATGCGCCGGTTGTGCGGGAGCGAGAGGAGGCGTCGGACATGGGGGATCATCTGGTGCGCGGAATCGGTCTCGGCGGACGGGTTCGCGCGGTGGCGGCCGACACGACGACGGTCGTGCAGGAGCTGCAGCGGATCCACGAGCCAACGCGGACGGTGACCACCGCGCTGGGCCGGCTCGCCACCGGCGCCCTGTTGCTCGTCGCCAGCCTCGAGAAGGTCACGCTTCGAGAGCCTATCCTCACCCTCGAGGTGGATGGCGGAGGGCCGGCAGGCCGGATGTTCGCCACCGCGTCGCCGGCAGGATGGGTGCGCGCCTTCGTGGCCAACCCCGGAGCGACGGCCGCCCCCACCCACGACGGTCGTCTCGACGTCGGGACGCTGGTCGGCCGCGAAGGTCATCTGTTGGTGACCCGGGATCTCGGCTCCGGACGGCCGTACCACGGCGTGGTGCCGCTGTTCACCGGGGAGATTGCCAAGGACCTGGCCTGGTATCTCACCGAGTCCGAGCAGTCGCCGGCCGCGGTGGTCCTGAGCGTGTCGGTGGAACAACACGGTGGGGTGTCGGGGGCTTCCGGGTTGCTGTTGCAGCTGCTGCCCGGAGTGAGCGACGAAGAAGCCCACAATCTGACCGACCGCGTCCACGAGCTGGGCTCGCTGGCCGAAGCCGGCGGGGGACCGTCGGAGTGGCTGGAGTCGCTGTTCCAGGGCGGGCTCGACGATGTCGAGACCACCGCGGTGGATTTCCGCTGCGGCTGCACGAAGGAACGCGTCCTGTCGGCCCTCGCGCTGATCGGCGCTCGCGAGGTGGGCGGCCTGCTACGGGACGCCGAGCGGGTGAACTCCCACAGTGATGACGTGCGAGTTCTGCCGCACGCCCTACGAGGTCTCGGTCGGGGAGCTGCAGACCGTACTGGGCGAGATCGTCGCGGCGCGCCTGTCGGTCTCCGTCAACTGAGGGCGGCCGGGCCGCGGGAGCCGCTGTTGGGCTCAGCTCTCCGTGCTTCCTCGCTTTGCCGCCCGGTATCGCTCGATGCTTTCGGGCGGCCAGTGCTCCCCATGGCGGTAGTATTCGGGAACAGCCGGAACGCCGTCGGGCAACTCCACCCAGGGTTGCTTCGACGAAGTGAAGATGTGGATGTCCGGGGCGATCCGATCCGGCTCATCCAGGGTGCCCACGCGGAGGAAGTGAATGGCCTCGCCGGCACCCGCATAGTGACTCCACACCGCGATCCGGCAGACCGGACAGCGGTGGATCTTCTGCCCTCTGCCGCTCGCCGACGGCGTATCGATGACCTGCGTTTCACCGGCCAGCAGGCGGACCCGATCAGCTTCAACCAGGGCATTGATCACGAACGCCGATCCGGTCTCACGCTGGCACCAGCGACAGTGGCAGCAGTGCACGAACATCGGAGACCCATCGACGCGGTAGCGCACGTGGCCGCAGGTGCACCCGCCCTCCAAGACCTCGAACTCTCCACGATTCATGCGACTCTCCTTTGGCCCCCGGATCGATGGTTTCATAAAGGGTGCCACCGCTTTATCCTTCATTCAACTTCATTCTTCATTCAACTCTTCGTGGGGATCGACCGGGTCCGGGAGATTCGGAGCTGAAAATGCCTGGTGCCCGCCGGAACAGAATTGGCAGATTTCGGATTACAGATATGGAGATGCATCTCGCAACTGGACAACGACTCGGCGACTACGTGATCCGGGGGGCGATCGGCGCCGGCGGGATGGGAGAGGTATACCGGGCTCACGACACCAGCCTCGAACGCGACGTGGCCATCAAGGTGTTGCCTCGGGCTGTTGCGGAGGACTCGGAACGCCGGGCCCGCTTCGAGCGCGAGGCCAAGTCCATCGCCGCTCTCAACCACGAGAACATCGTCACCATCCACGCCATCGGCGAGGCGGACGGCGTACGTTACCTCGCCATGGAGCTGGTGCAGGGCGAGACCCTCGATCGGCGGATCCCCGACGACGGGCTGGCGACCGGCGAGCTTCTCGCCCTGGCGATTCCCATCACCTCGGCGCTCGCGGCCGCGCACGCCAAGGGGATCGTCCATCGCGATCTCAAGCCGGCCAACGTGATGGTGACCGACGAGGACAAGGTCAAGGTCCTCGACTTCGGGCTGGCCAAACTCGTGCAGGGCGCGGACGGGGAACTCGAACCGGTGGGAGAGGACGCGCCGACCGAGACGATGGGCGTGCAGACAAAGGTCGGCGCCGTGGTCGGCACCATGCCCTACATGTCGCCGGAGCAGCTCTCTGGAAAGCCGGCCGGACCGCCGTCGGATCTTTTCAGCCTCGGCGTCATCCTCTACGAGATGGCCACCGGCACGAGGCCGTTTCAGGGATCCACCGGCCCGACGCTGATCTCGTCGATCCTGACCGAGACTCCGCCGTCGATTGCCGAGGTGCGGCCGGAGCTGGCCCCGGGCCTCGGCGAGGTCATCGAAGGCTGCCTGGCCAAAGACCCGGCTGATCGCCCGGCCGACGCCTCCGAACTCCGTGCCCAACTCGAAGCGCTCCGGAGCGCGGCTTCGACGCCAAGTGCTCCCGTCGAGCTGCCGTCGCCCCGGCGCAGCCGGTGGCCGTGGGTCGTCGCGGCCACGGTCATGCTGGTGGCGGTGGCAGTCGCCGGCTTCTGGTGGACTGGGCGGGCGAAGCAGCAGCGGTGGGCCCGCAACGAGGCGCTGCCGGAGATCCAGCGGTTGCTCGACGAGGGCGACCGGGACGGCGCCATGCGGCTTCTTCGTCAGACGAAGGAGATCATCCCCGGAGACGCCCAGCTCGACCAGCTGGAGAGGGGCAATTTCCTGCCCTTCCGGATCGAGACCGTGCCGCCCGGTGC
This sequence comes from uncultured Holophagae bacterium, assembly GCA_963797055.1. GTDB lineage: Bacteria > Acidobacteriota > Thermoanaerobaculia > Thermoanaerobaculales > Sulfomarinibacteraceae > FEB-10. Next base: position 232,621 of record CAWCOD010000003.1, on the reverse strand, counting down.
CGAAGTCTTCGTCAACTCCTACGCGGACCTCGGCCGGCCCTGGATTTCACTCGGCCAGACCCCGATCGAGCCCCTGCTTCCCGTCGACCAATTTCGGTTTCGCATCGACAAGGCGGGGTACGAGACCTTCGAGGGCACGACGTTGAACACGGCGGTGGAGTCCGTGACCGAGCTGACCCCGAAAGGTGAGGCGCCCGACGGCATGGTCCGGGTTCGAGCCGGAAGCGCGTCATTCGGCACCGCCGACGCGGTGAATCTCGGTCCCTTCTGGGTCGACCGATTCGAGGTCACAAATCGGCGTTTCAAGGATTTCGTGGACGCGGGCGGGTATCAGAATCCTGAGTTCTGGACCGAGTCGATCGTCGTCGACGGCCGAACCCTGGCGTTTGAAGAGGCCGTCGGTCGTTTCGTGGACACCACCGGTCAACCGGGACCGGCCGGATGGGAGCTCGGCGCCTACCCGGAGGGAACCGCCGACCACCCGGTGGGTGGCGTGAGCTGGTACGAGGCCTCGGCCTTCGCCGAGTGGGCCGGCGCGAGCCTGCCGACGGTCTTCCACTGGTACCGTGCGGCCGATCTGGGGCTGTTCGCCGACATCATCACGGTCAGCAACTTCGACGGCCAGGGCCCGGCGCCGGTGGGGAGCTACGGCGGGATCGGACCGTACGGCACCTACGACATGGCCGGCAACGTCCGCGAGTGGTGCCTCAACTCGAGCGGCGACTCGCGCTACATCCCCGGCGGGGCCTGGTCGGACCCGCCCTACATGTACGACAACATGGAAGCCATCGATCCGCTCGACCGGTCGCCGAAGAACGGCTTCCGGACCATCCGGGCCACCGACACCATCCCCGACGAGGCCACGGTCGCCCTCGACAAGACGGTGTTCGACTTTCGCGCCGTCGAGCCGGTCGATGATGCCGTGTTCGAGGTCGTGAAGGGCAGCTTCGCCTATGACCCGGCCGATCTCGACGCCCGGATCGAGGCGGTGGACGAAAGCTCGGAGCACTGGGTCCGGGAGCGGGTCTCGTTCACCGCGGCCTACGGCAACGAGCGCGTCCCGGCATATCTCTTCCTGCCGAAGAACGCTGAGCCGCCCTATCAGACGGTGGTCTTCTTCCCCAGCTCGGCGGCGCTGGATCTCGACCACAGCCGCAATCCGGGGATGTTCTTGGCCAGCTTCCTCATCCGCAGCGGCCGCGCCCTGATGTACCCCATCTACACCGGCACCTACGAGCGCCAGATCGAGATCCACGGGTACAACGACCAGCGCGACCTGATCATTCGTGCGAGCAAGGATCTGCAACGCTCGATCGACTATCTCGAGACCCGCGACGACATCGACGCCTCCCGGCTGGCCTTCTGCGGGCTGAGCCTCGGCGCCTCGTGGGGTCCGATCTTCACAGCGGTGGAGGATCGATTCGACGCCAGTATTCTGATCGCCGGCGGTCTCGCCCCTCCGTCCCCGGGACGGCCGCCGGAAACCCTGGCCATCAACTTCCTGCCACGCTCCACCGTCCCGGTGCTGATGGTCAACGGACGAAACGACTTCTGGTCGCCGGTGGAGACCGAAATCCAACCCATGTTCGATCTGCAGGGCGCGCCGCCGGAGGACAAGCAGCTCGTCCTGCTCGACGGCGGACACGTGCCGGACTCCCCCAAGGAGTTCATTCGGCCCGCCCTCGACTGGCTCGATCGTTACCTCGGCCCGGTTCGCTGACGTCCGGCAGCCCCCGGCTGGACACGATCGCTGTATCCCGCCCGAGGGGCTCACCGCAGTGGACTGATTGTGGGGGTCAGCGTCGGATAGAGCCGGACGCGCCGCCACACACTCCCATGATTTCGAACAACACGTGGCGCTGGCGCACAAACGGAAACCCCGGCGTCTGCCGGCTCGTACAATCGGCATCCAGAGGAGGTCGAATCATCACACCACCACATCGCTGCTCGTGAGAGTGCGATGAGGAAAGCAACGCGCACCGGCGGCTCGGCTGTCGCATCGCCGTCGTGATCTTCGTGAGCCTGCTCGCGGCCTTCCCGGCGGCGGCCGATGACCCTCAAGCATCTCCTGTCGTGTCCTTTCCGGACGGACGAGCGTCCATCGAAGTACCGGCGACCATATTCAACAACGTGGTCTACCTCCCGGTTGCGGTCAACGGCAGCGAAACGCTGGAGTTCGCTCTCGACACCGGGGCACCGGACCTCTCCGCGGTGGGGCTAACCCGCGCGTCCGAGCTCGGTCTGACGGCTGGATCGGCCTTGACGATCCACGGCGCGAGCCAAAGCCAGCTCGGGGTCCGCCGCCTCGATGGCGTTGTCCTCTCGGTGGGTGGGGTCGAGATTCGGGGCCTCAGGGTAGCCGCCATACCGCTCGAACGACTGGAGCCGTATTGGGGTCACCCGATGGACGGCATTCTCGGCGGCAACGTGCTCCAACAGCTCGTGACGTGCGTCGACTACGCCCAAGGACGCGTCACTTTTTTTCGTCCCGAAGATTTCGATCCGGCGGGACGGGGCGAAGCGGTTCCCATGGAGGTCAAGGACAACACGCTCTTCGTGTCAGCCGCTGTCACGGCGGGTGACGGGCGAGCGGCAGGAGCCGGCCGGTTCCTGATCGACACCGGAGTCCGCCAGAGCTTCCTCAACACTCCCTTCGTTCGACGCCATCGCCTCATCCAAGCCAGTGATCGGGTGGTCGAGACCGTCACCGGTTTCGGCATCAGCGGTCCGGCGTTCGGCACACTGGGAAGACTGGGCTCCATATCGCTTGGGGCCTCGACCCTCGAGCGTCCGATCGTTCAACTCTGCACGGGAGATTCCGGCATCGCGGCATCCACCAGCTTTCGATGGGATCCTCGGTGCCGACCTGCTGTCCCGATTCAACGTCTGTTTCGATTACGGCGGCGGTCGGATGTTCCTCGATCCCGGGCCGGAGGCATTCGATATTTTCGCCGCGGATGCCAGCGGTCTGGTGTTCAGGGTGTCGGAACGCGACACGGCGTCATTTTCGATCGCCCACGTTGTCGAAGACTCCCCGGCGGACAAGGCCGAGGTCCACATCGGCGACATCCTGGTCGCTGTTGACGGTCAGACCAGCGTCGGAATTCTCACTGGAGAGTCTGAAAACGGCGATGCAGGGACGCGGCGAGACCTGTCTTCGCCTGCGAAGAGATGGCAGCGACCCGTGACATCTGTTTCGAGCTTCGGCCGTTGATCTGAGGTGAATATCCATGAGCCGTGACCGAGGGACCGATTCCGATGGTCCAAGAATTTCAACCCGCGGCCGGAACCGCCAGAGGCTCTGGACGGCATCCGCGCTCAGCCTACTCGTCGTGTCGACCGCCGGCTGGATTCGGGCCGGAGAATTCCCGGCGCTTCGGGGACCGTACCTGGGACAATCCCCTCCTGATGCAGGCTGCCGAGGTCTTCGCCCCCGGGATCGTGAAGCCCGCCTCCGGGTTTCACAGCGCGGTCGTGTTCAACCAAGCCGGTGACATGGCGTGCTGGACGGAAATGGAGAAGGGCCGGACCTTTTGCTCCCAGCGGACAGATGACCGCTGGATGCCGCCCCAGCTATTGCCCTTCGATCCGGAGTACGGCGTCCGCGAGCCGATGTTCGCGCACGACGACCTGACGACTCTACTACCTGTCCCGGCGGCCCCTCGAGCACGACCCGGTGAACCGAGAGCGGATCTGGTTTGTCGAGCGCACCGGGGTGTCGGGTTGGTCGGCGCCGCAGGTGATCGATGAGGTCGTCACGGCACATCCCACGCACTGGCAGTTTTCGCTCACCGACCGGGGTGATCTCTACTTCACGTCCGAGATTCCGGGCGTGCGCGGTGAGCAGGACATCTACGTGGCCCGGTGGCGAAACGGAGCGTTCAGCGAACCGGAGAGTGTCGGAGTCGGAGTCAACAGCGACCTGCGGGAATTTCTGTCCCTTCATCGCACCGGACGAGAGCTACCTGATCTTCTCGAGGTCGGTGCCCGAGGAGAAGGGGCGCTCCGACCTTTTCATCAGCTTTCACGACTCGAAGAATGGGTGGACACAAGCCGTCAACATGGGGGACTCCGTCAACTCGCTGCACAACGAGACGAGCCCAGTGGTCACACCTGACGGGAAATTCCTGTTCTTTCTCCGCGTGAGCGGGGATGTGAATGATGTCTATTGGATGGATGCGGGCGTCATCGACGACATCCGGCGGGTGGCGGAGTCAAACGACTGACGCTGCGCGGAGAACACGAACACCCAACGGGCCCACACTCAATCCCCCGCCTCAGCCGTTGCCCAGCGTTGCAGAATCGCCATGTCCTCATCGGTGAGCCGGGCCTGGAGCGGTTGCAGAACCGAGCACGCAAAACCACTCAGTCAGCGGAGGTCGAAACGTCCACCAGCACGTACTCCGCCAGTGCCGCGAGCGTTTCCGGGGTCGCCTTGTCGGCATACCCCGGGGCCTTGCCGGAGATCGCCGGCATGGAGGTGGCGTACCTCTCGGCCTTGTAGGCGAGGACCGGGTTGGCCTTGACCATAGCTTCCGGGTCGGAGAGGTAGCGCACCACCTCGCCGGCGGTCCAGTGTTCGGCGAGGCCGGTCAGTGGGGGGCCGGAACGTTTGCCCTCACGGTTTTCGCCGTGACAGCTCTCGCACTTGAGGTCGACGTAGGCCTGCCAGCCGGCGAGCTGCGCCTCGTTGAGGCCAGGGGGCGGCGTCGGCGCCCGCTCGCCACAACCCAGCGCGAGCGAGAGCACGGCTGCGATTCCCACGACAACTCCGGTAAGCGGGGTCCACGTTTCATCTCACACCTCGATTCTCGACCAGGTGGTCATTTCTTCCGCCGGCGGAGCTCCACCGGCTGTTGTTCGCGTTTGCGTTCGAGCCAGTTCTGGTAGAAGTCCACGGAAAACATCAACAACAGGATGAATATGGTGATCCACTGCGGGATGTACGGGAATTCTGAGCCGTTGACCATCACGTGGGCCACGTGTCCGCCCTCGAGGAAGAGCACGAAGCCGATCAGCAGCAGCACGAAGAGGCCGAGGATCTCGAAATCCGGGTTGGCGCGCATGAAGCGCGCGATGGGTTCGGCGAACAGCAGCATCAACACCACCGAAATCACCACCGAGCCCGCCATGACCAGGTAGATGTCGGTCATGCCGACCACGGTCAGGATCGAGTCCACCGAGAACAGCAGGTTGAGGCCGACGATCATCGTCAGCACCCGCCCAAAGGAAGTGGCGCTGTCGACCTCGTGCTCGACGCCCTTGATCTTGTGGCGCAGCTCCTTGATCCCAGACCAGATCAGGAAGAGGCCGCCGGCGACCAACACGATTGCCTTGACGCTCCACGCCCCCTCGAAGTGGATGCCGAGCACCGTACGGTCGATGTGGAGGAACGGATGGTCCGCGAAACGCAGCACCCAGCTCACCAGGGCGAGCAGGATCAGCCGGAACACCATGGCCATGATCAGGCCCCAGCGGATCGCCCTCGTCTGCTGGTCGACCGGCAGCTTGCCGGCCAGGATGGTGATGATGATGAGGTTGTCGGCGCCGAGGGCGATCTGGACCAGGGTGACCGAGAAAAGCGCCGCCCAGAATCCAGGATCGAGCAGAAGATCGAGCATCGCAGCCCTCCGTTCTTCGAGATGTCGGCCTCCGGAATGATAACTCGACCCCGATTTCCTTTTCCCAAGCCGGAGACGCCCCGGCGTCGACAATGCAACAATGCTGACAGGGCATCCCGGATGTACACGATTCTGCTGCTCGGCCTGATCGTGGCCACGTTGGCGGCCTCCGTCGCCGCCGCGGGCCACGCCCTGCTGTGGAAGCGGGACCCGCGCGCCGCCCTGGGCTGGATCGTCACCTCCCTCGCCCTGCCGGTCGCGGGCCCGCTCCTCTACTTCGTGTTCGGGATCAACCGCATTCAAACGAGGGCGCAGACGCTGCCGATTTCCAGAGTCCCCATCAAAGGTGACGAGACGTCCGCCCCACCTCACGCCGATCTTCCCCCCGAGTTTTCCGAGCTCGCGGGGATCGCCCGCGCCGTCTCGACCTATGAGCTGACCGCCGGCAACCGCATCGAGGTGCTGCACAACGGCGAGCAGGCCTTTCCGGCCATGCTGCAGGCGATCGATGCCGCGACCGGGCACGTCTTCCTATCGACGTACATCTTCGAGACGAATCGGACCGGTCTCGACTTCATCGATGCCCTTGCCCGCGCCGCGGCGCGTGGCGTCGACACGCGGGTCATCGTCGACGGCGTCGGAGAGCTGTACTCGCGTCCTCGGGTGAGCCGGCTGCTCGCCAAACGCGGTGTGAACGTGGCGCGGTTCCTCCCGCCGCGGCTCATCCCACCGATGCTGCACATCAACCTTCGCAACCACCGCAAGGTCCTGATCACCGACGGACGGCTGGCGTTTACCGGCGGTATGAACATCGGCGACCGGCACCTCGCCGACCGTACCGACAACCCCGACCGGGTGGTGGATGCCCAGTTTCGCATTCAGGGCCCGGTGGTCGGGCAGCTGCAACAGGTCTTTCTCGACAGCTGGGCGTTCGCGAGCCGGCAGGAGCCCGAGGAGATTCCCGCCGACGAGAGCGAGGCCGGCACCGCCATGTGTCGGACCATCATCGAGGGGCCTGACGAGGACCTGGACAAGCTCCTCAGCGTGCTGCTGCTGGCGGTCTCGGCGGCGCGCGAGCAGGTGGCCATCATGACCCCCTACTTCGTCCCACCGCGCGAGCTCGTCGGCGCGCTCAAGAGCGCCGCCCTACGCGGGGTGGATGTGGCGGTGATTCTCCCCGGACGCAACAACCTCCCCTTCATGCACTGGGCGAGCCGCAACATGCTGTGGGAATTGCTCCAGCGAGGGGTGCGCGTCTACCTGCAACCGCCCCCCTTTGTCCACACCAAGCTACTCATGGTGGACCGTCACTATGTCCAGGTCGGATCGGCGAACATCGATCCGCGCAGCCTGCGGCTCAACTTCGAGCTCGTGGTCGAGATCTACGACCGCGAATTCGCCGCCACCATCGACCGTCACTTCGAGTCCGTTCGCCGACGGTCGCAGGAGATCACGCTCGAAGAGGTCGACAGCCGTCCCCTGCCAGCCCGAGCTCGCGACGCCATCGCCTGGCTGCTGACGCCGTATCTGTGATCGCGCGGGGGCTCAGCGACTCCGACTCGATGCGGAACGCGGCACCCACGTCGGCTCACCCGTCAACCTGGACGCAGCGGATGCCCTCGCCGCGCCGCGCCGGGGCGAAGCAGCCGCTGCACGACACGCAGGCGGCACGGCGGCGATCGCCCGAGGCCCACCGCTTGGGCAGATCGGGCTCGCGGATGAGCGGCCGCGACATGGAAAAATAGTCCGCGGTGCCCGCCTTGAGGATCTCCTCCATCCTCTCGAGCGAACGGACGCCACCGACGAGCATCAGGGGCACACCAGGAGCGGCGCTGCGCATGGCCTCGGCCTGGGGTAGAAAGTAGGCCTCATCGGCCACGGTCTCGATTTTGGACCGGGCAGCGCCGAGCTTGCCGGAACCGCCGGTGCCGCCGGAGACCTCGATGGCGTCGATCCCGGCCTCGGCGAGGGCCGCGGCCAGGACCGCCGCGTCGTCCTCGGTGGTGGAACCCTCGAGGAAGTCGTTGGCGTTGAGCTTGATCATGACCGGCCAGTCCGGACCCACCTCCGCCCGAACTGCGGCGTTGACCTCGCGGGCGAAACGGGTGCGGTTCTCGAGGCTCCCACCCCACCGATCCAACCGCTGGTTCCGCACGGGAGAGAGAAACTGGGCGAGGAGGTAGCCGTGAGCGCCGTGGAGCTGGACGCCGTCGTAGCCCGCCTCTTTCAGCCGCCGGGCGCTGCCGGCGAAACAGCGGATGATGTCCTCGATCCCGGCCTCGGTCAGCTCGCGAGGCACCTCCGGATAGCCCGGGCTCGCCACCGCGCTCGGCGCCACCGGGTCGCGCCCCGTGGCCTCCCGGCTGGCCTGCCCGCCGCAATGGACGATCTGCGCCACGACCTTGCCGCCGTGGCGATGGACCGTGTCAGCGATCCGGGAAAGACCGGGAATGAGATCGTCGGAATCGGCGAGAAGCTGCGTCGCGGACTGTCTCCCGTCCGCCCGCACCGCCATGTAACCGGTGATGATCAGCCCGACCCCGCCTTCGGCGAGCTCGCGATAAACCTCCACGAGCCGATCATTTGATCCCCCATCGGGATCGCCGAGACCTTCCCATGTGGCCGATCGAACAAGTCGGTTCGAAAGATCCAGTCCGTTGATCGTCGTGGGCTCGAAGATTGTTCTCATCAAAGCTGTCCCTCCAGCGCGGTCCACTCACTCATATCACAGCAGGGTTCGCAGCGGCCTCACTCTCGGTGACATATCCAATCGCCGGGGAGGAATAGCCGGCGCTCTCAATCGGGTTGAGGTTGATAATGGCAAAAAACTCCTCTCGATCGGAGTCGAAGATGGCTGACTCGTGGTCTACGTCCGGCCGGAGTACTCCGGGCCTTCCGGAGAACCTCCTCGACGAAGCGAGGACGACGTGGCGGCAGGCGGTGGCCGCATACCAGAGCCCGGATCTGCGCAGGAGCGTGTGGCAACTGATCAACAGCGTCATCCCATACATCGCGCTGTGGTACGTCTCGTACCGGCTGCTCGAAATTTCCTTCTGGCTGGCGCTGCCGACGATGATCCTGGCCGGCGGTTTCCTGGTCCGGGTGTTCATCATCTTCCACGACTGCGGCCACGGCTCGTTCTTCAAATCGAGGAAGGCGAACGACATTGTCGGATACTTCACCGGCTTCCTCACCTTCACGCCCTACCACGACTGGCGGAAGGAGCATGCCCGGCACCACGCCACGGCGGGCGACCTGGATCGGCGCGGTCTGGGAGACGTCTGGACCATGACGGTGGACGAGTACCGCGAGGCAAGCCCGCTGCATCGCCTCGGCTATCGGCTCTACCGCAACCCCGTGGTGATGCTCGGCCTCGGCCCCCTGTACTCGTTCATCATCAAGCAGCGGATCCCGCGCGCACAGAACGGGCCTCGAGGCAGGGTCAGCACCCACATCACCAACCTCGCGCTGTTCGTGATCTTCGGCGGGTTGTTCCTGACCATCGGCGTCGGCACCACGCTGGCGGTTCAGCTGCCGATCTTCGCCATCGGCGGGGCGTGGGGCATCTGGCTGTTCTACGTCCAACATCAGTTCGAGGATGTCTATTGGGAACACCGCGACAAACGCGACTATGTGACGGTGGCCATGCAGGGCAGCTCCTACTACGCCCTACCGCGGATCCTGCAGTGGTTCTCCGGCAACATCGGCTTCCACCACATCCACCACCTCAATCCGTCCATCCCCAACTACCGCCTCCCGGTGTGCCAGCGCGAGCAGGAGATCTTCCAGGCCGTGGAACCGCTGACCCTGCGGGCCAGCCTGCATTCACTTCGCCTGCGTCTCTACGACGAGGAGTCCCGGCGAATGGTCAGTTTCCGCGCAGCATAGACCACAGCGGTGCCAGGGCCGACACTTTTAACCCCAGGGTGCCACCCCAGGGTGCCAGGACCGACACTATTGACAACTATCGGGGGGCCCTCCCGAGCAGCGGTAATCCGTGATGTCCTGAAAGTGTCGGCCCTGGCACCGGTTGGCACAGACCAAAACGAAAAGTGTCGAAAGTGTCGGCCCTGGCACTCACTCTGGCACTCACTCCTCACTCGAGAGTGGTGCCTCGAGGTTGTCACTCCGCTGGAAAATTCAGCCGGCGCAGTAGCTCGTCGAACCTGGGGTCGTCGCGAAGCGGGTCCCAGACGGGAAATGCCTGGATCATGAACAGGTCGGCGTCCCGCACCTCGACGGCTCTTTCGAGCCAATTGAATGCCTCGTCGTTGTTTCCCAGCGCAGTGTGGATCTGGGCAAAATCGGTGGGAGGAATGTAACTGGACTTCGCCTGTTCCGTGAGTTCCTCCAGGATCGCGACCGCTTCCTGACCCCTCCCGGAACCAGCGTACAGGCATGCAAGAGTGTGTTTCGCGGGCCTCAGGGTGTCCGGGCCCGCAAGCTCGATCGCTCGCTGCATGGTTTCGATCCCTCGCTCGTAGTCCCCGATCGCCAGCAAGGCCTGCGCCAGACGCTGATAGGTGAACCAGTAGTACGGATTGAGCTCCTTCGTCTTTTCGAGTTGTTCGATCGACTCGTCGTACCGCCGCGCGAGATAGAGCATCATGCCGAGCTGCTGGCCGGCGTGGAGGGACAGCGGGTCGAGGCGCACGGCCCGCCGAGCGTGATCCAAGGCTTCATCGAATCGGCCCACGGAAGCCAGCATGTAAGCGTAGTTGCTGTGGATATAACTCAGGCTTGGCGCGAGCTCCAGAGCGCGGAGGTGGCTCCGATCCGCCGCCACCCAGTCCCAGTCATAGGTCATCTCGATCCACGCGGACGTCAGCACGGCCCCGGCGTTGTTCGGGTCGATCTCGAGTGCTTTATTCAGCGCACGACGCGCCAGCGGGACGACCTCTGTGGGCGCGAGACTCAGAAAATAAGTGGAGTTCAAGCGAGCAGCGGCGAGGCCGGCGTATGCGTCGGCATAACCGGGATCGAGCTCGATGGCGTGTTCAAAATACTCGATGCCCCTGACGAGACCATCCCCGGTGAACTGGAGAAAGGAGTGCATGCCTTTCAGGTAGGCCTCGTGAGCGTCAGGATCAATTTGGCGTTCGTCGAAAAGGCGGTCTTTCTCTTCGGCCGAGAGGGCGACATTGATCTCCTCGGCCACCGCGCGGGCCACCTCGCCCTGGAGGAGCAGGACGTCGCGCAACGGTCTCTGATATTCCCGGGCCCAGAGATGGCGATCGGATGCGCCGTCGATGAGCTGGACCGTGATTCGGACATCGTCCTCCCCTCGCGTCACCGATCCCTCGATTACGGCATCCACCCCCAGCTCGAGCGCAATCTGGGGCAGCGGTTTGTCTGAGTTTTTGTAGAGCATGACCGATGTCCGGGAGATGACATCGAGCGACCCGATCTGCGCGAGTTTGGTGATCAACGCCTCGGTCATTCCGTCGGAAAAGAATTCCTGCTCCGGGTCGCTGGAGAGGTTTTCCAGGGGAAGGACGGCAATGGAGCGAATCGGACCCACGCCGGACCGGCCGGAAAAACGTTGCCACAGCCCTTCGGGTGGGAGCACCACCAGGGCCCAATGATAACGGCGAAAACCACCGCCATGGCGTGTCCGAGGCGGAAACGGCGTTCGACGCCGGAGGGGTGTGTTGGCGGAGCGGAGCCCGCGCTTGCCTCGAGCGCGAAGGCGAGGTCCCGGGCCGACTGGAAACGATCCTCGGGTCGCTTCTCGAGGCACCGCCGGACCACCCTCTCGAGGTCGGTCCCAGTTTCGCTGAGGGGAGGAGGGTCCTGCTGGAGGATCGCGGCGCCAATCTCGTGGGAGGTGTCGCCCGCAAAAGCACGGTTCCCGGAGAGCATCTCGTACAACATGCATCCGAACGCGAAGATGTCGGATCGACCGTCGGCCGGCTTGCCCCGAAGCTGCTCCGGCGCCATGTAACCGATGGTGCCCATGACAGTTCCCGGTTCGGTCAGAAGGAGCTGGGTGGCTGAATCCGAGCCAGCCCCAGGCTGTTGGTCTCTCTCCGCGAGCTTCGCCAGGCCAAAGTCGAGGATCTTGACCCGGCCGTCAGCGGTCAAATGGACATTCTCGGGCTTGAGGTCGCGGTGGACGATGCCCTTTTCATGCGCCGCCGCCAGGCCCTCGGCGATCGACCCAGCGTACTCGACCGCCCTTTTCGTGGTCAGCCCGCCGTCCGAGATCAGTTCCCGCAGCGACTCACCCTCGAGCAGCTCCATGACGGCGTAGGTGACCCCTCGCTCAATCCCGAAATCGTGGATCGCGAGGATGTTTGGATGGTCGAGTTTGGCAACCGCCCGAGCCTCGCGTTCAAAGCGGCCGGTGCGGTCGGGGTCCTGCGCCACCGATTCCGGCAACACCTTGATCGCCACGTCGCGATCGAGCCTCTCGTCGTGTGCCCGATACACCACTCCCATTCCGCCGGCGCCGATTTGCTCGACGATGCGGTAGCGGCCCAGGGTGGTATCGATGAGATCTGGCATTGTTGGACTTCCAGCCTCGAATGGTACAGGAACTGAACCCAGGAGAGCCAATCCGTCTCCGGTGCCAGGGCCGACACTTTGGACACGTATTCTATGTGTTGGAAATGGAGGGTCTCCGCAAACTGTCCAAAGTGTCGGCCCTGGCACTCACGGGAGGAAAATAAGACCCGTTCGCTTCGTGTTACACACAGCATTCCCGTAGAATGGGCTGCGCTCCAGAAGGGACATCATGCTCGAACCAGGCGAGAAGCTGCTGCACTACCGAATCGTGGACAAGCTCGGCGAAGGCGGGATGGGTGTCGTCTGGCGGGCGGTCGACGAGAAGCTCGGCCGCGAGGTCGCCATCAAGGTGCTCCCCGAGGAGCTGGCCAGCAGTCCGGAACGCCGGATGCGTTTCGAGCGCGAGGCCTCGGCGATCGCCGCCCTCAAGCACCCCAACATCGTCACCATCTACGCCCTCGAGGAGGATGCCGGCGTCCACTTCATCGCCATGGAGCAGGTCGAAGGAGACGCGCTGGCGGATCTCATCCCGGACGGCGGTCTCGCGCTCCCCTCTTTCCTTGAGCTTGGCGGTCAAATTGTCGACGCAGTGAGCAGCGCCCACGCCAAGGGCATCACCCACCGCGACCTCAAGCCCTCCAACATCATGCTCGACTCAGACGGCCGCGTGAAGGTGCTCGACTTCGGTCTCGCCAAGCTGGCCGAGGAAACATCGGACGATGACGCGACCATGTCCATCGAGGACCGGACCGCCATCGGCCAGGTCCTCGGCACCATAGCCTACATGTCCCCCGAGCAGGCCGAGGGCCGAGACGTCGACCATCGTTCGGACGTCTTCTCCCTCGGCATCGTGCTCTATGAGATGGCCACCGGCCGGCACCCGTTCCGGCGCGACCGGAACGTCTCCACCCTATCGGCGATTCTGACCGCCGAGCCGACGCCGGCGGTCGAGATCAACGACGAGCTGCCACCCGAGCTCGGAGAGATCATCGCGCGCTGTCTGAGGAGGTCGCCCGACGACCGGTACCCATCGGCGAACGAGCTGCGGGAGGACCTTGCCGAGCTCCAGGCCCAAGTCAGCGGAGTCCCTGGCGCGGCCTCCCAACCGGCCGGCGTCATGGATCTGATCCGGCGACCGAAGGTTGCGATCCCATCGCTCCTGCTGGTCCTCGCCATTATCCTGCTGGTCGTCTGGTTCGGCCACCGGGCGAGCCGGCAGCGTTGGGCCCGACAGCAGGCCCTCCCCGAGATCGAGCGGATCCTGGATGCATCCACCGGCTACGGCGACCTCAGTCGGTGGCATGCGTACCAGCTCGGCCGCCAGGCCGGAGTCATCATCCCGGACGATCCGGTCCTCCAGCAGCTTCGAGATCGCTTCTCGGACGGTGTGACCATCACCTCGGACCCGCCCGGCGCGCGTGTGCTCGCCGTGCCCTACGCGGCTGCGGACGACCAGCGGGAGCTGCTCGGTACGACCCCGCTCGACGACGTCACCTTTGTCAACGGTGTGCTGCGCGTGCGGGTCGAGGCCGATGGACATGAGCCCATCGACGATCTCTATTGGGGCCGGCTTTTCGTCAGCGACGGACGCGGCTACCACCTGCGGGAGGCGGGCGACGTTCCCCCGGAGATGGTCTGGGCGTCGTCGTCGGGGCCGCAGATGGAGACCGGACAGGACACCGAGGGCATCCACATGCCCGGCGTCGAGCACCTGCCGCCCCAGGACACCGGCGACTTCTTCATCGACCGGTACGAGGTGACCAACGACGGAGTTCCAGCGCTTCGTCGACGCGGGCGGATACACCAGCTCCGAGTACTGGCGCGAGCCGTTCATCGACGACGACGGCCGCGAGCTGAGCTGGGACGAGGCGATGGCCCACTTCACCGACTCCACCGGCCAGCCCGGCCCCGCAACTTGGGAGGTGGGCGACTTCCCACACGGCACCGGCAAACAGCCGGTCACCGGCATCAGCTGGTACGAGGCGGCGGCCTACGCGGCCTTCGCCGGCAAGAGCCTGCCCACCATCTATCACTGGGAGCGGGTCGCCATGACCTGGGCCAGCGGCGACATCGTGCCGATGGCCAACCTCGCCGGCGAGGAGATCCTGCCCGTCGGCAGCACCCGCGCCATGCACCGCTACGGCGCCTACGACCTCGCCGGCAACGCCCGCGAGTGGTGCGCGAACAAGAGCAGCCGCGGCGGCTACCTGATCCTCGGCGGCGGCTGGGACGACCCGGTCTACGCCTTCAACGACGTCTACGCCCAGTCGGCGTGGGATCGCTCCCCCACCAACGGGGTCCGCTGCATCCGCCAGCTCGGCACGGATATCGGCATGGACCGGCTGGCACACACCATCGAGTTGCCGTTCCGCGACTTCCGCAACGAGCCCCAGGTCTCCGACGAGACCTTCGCCCTGTACCTCAACCAGTACCGCTACGATCCCACCCCCCTCAACGCCGAGGTGGAGGAACGGCTGGTCGAGGACGACTACATCCGCGAGAGGATCAGCTTCGACGCAGCCTACGGCGGTGAGCGGATGATGGCCTACCTGTTCCTGCCGAAGGAGGGGCAGCCGCCGTATCAGACGGTGGTCCACTTCCCAGGTTCCGGCGCGATCCACCGGCGCTCGAGCGAGGACCTCGCTCTCGGTTCCAGCTTGTGGGTTCCCAAGAGCGGCCGGGCGTTGATGATCCCCATCTACAAGAGCACCTACGAGCGCGGCGACGACCTGACGTCGGACTACCCCAACGAAACCGCCAAGTGGCGCGACCACGTCATCATGTGGGGCAAGGATTTCAGACGGTCGGTGGACTACCTCGAGACCCGCGACGACATCGACCACGACCGTCTCGCGTTTCAGGGGGTGAGTTGGGGTGCGGCCATGGCGCCGATGATGCTGGCGATCGAGCCCCGCATTAAAGCCGCCATTGTCGTCGTCGCCGGCTTCCTCTTCCAACCCGCCATGCCCGAGGTCGACCAGCTCCCCTTCATCACGCGGGTCAACATCCCGATCCTCATGCTCAACGGCAAGTACGACTTCTTCTTCCCTTATGAAACCTCGCAGCTCCCCTACTTCGACATGCTCGGCACGCCCCCCGAACTCAAGAAGCTGGTGATCGACGAGTCCAGCCACTCCTTCCCCAACACCGACCGCGCCCGGGAGTCCATCGCCTGGTTGGACGAGCACCTCGGCCCTGTGAAGTGAATGTGAGGCCGGTGACCACGGCCGGCGGTCGGGTCACCGATGGGTCACCAACGGAGGACGACCAACCGCACACACACGAACCGGCAACCGAGCACGCTGATCCGCCGTTTCGTTTCGAAAGCGCATCGATGCGCGGAACCCGTCGTGGTGTTGTATTGTCGTTCCGGATGACGATTCGACACATTCCTCTGTGAGAGGTCCGATGAAACCAGAAAAACTGGCTGTCGCGGTTCTGCTGATGATCGTTGTGGTGCTCGCCTTCGCTCTGCTCCAACGGGAACCGCCCGACCGAGGCACGGCGGTCGCCCCGATGGACGGACTCGCCCTGGCGAAATTGGACGATCACTTCACCTTCATGATCGCCTCCGACCTGGGCCGCAACGGGTACTACGACCAGAAACCGGTGGCGGAGATGATGGGCCAGGTTGCCGAGATCTCGGGGGTCGAGTTCATCGCGGCGCTGGGCGACACGCACCACTTCTGGGGCGTCCGATCAGTCCACGATCCGCTATGGCAGACCAACTTCGAGTGGATCTACAAGCACCCCGAGTTGATGATCCCGTGGCATCCGGTGTTGGGCAACCACGAGTACCGTGGCAACACGCAGGCCGTGCTCGACTACGCCACAGTGAGCCGCCGCTGGGAGATGCCGGGCCGCTACTACTCGATGACCGAGCCAACTCCCGACAACGCCGAGGTGCTGCTGCTCTTCATCGACACCTCGCCGCTCATCGACAAGTACCGGGACAATCCGCGCTTGTTTCCCGACGCCGGGGCGCAGTCCATGGACGAGCAGATCGCCTGGATCGACGCCACACTCGGCTCCTCCGACGCCGCATGGAAGATCGTCATGGGCCACCACCCTGTGTACGCTGGGACCACCAAGGAAACCCGCGAACGCTCCGACCTCCAGAAGAGGCTCCAGCCGCTGCTCGATGCGCACGGTGTCGACGCCGAGGTGAGCGGCCACATTCACAACTTCCAGCACCTTCGGGTGCCCGGCTCCGATGTGGAGTACATCGTCAACACCTCGGCGTCGCTCACCCGAGAGGTGGTTCCCTTCGAGGGCACGCTGTTCGCCAGCCCGGACCCGGGCTTCACCCTGTGCACCGTGAAGGAGAAAGAGCTGATCATCACCTTCGTCAACGACGAGGGGCGGATCATCTACCAGTATTCAAGGACGAAACAGCCTCCGAAGGTCTCGGTCCGGACGCCGATACATCTGACGAATACTCCGTTGACCAATGTGTCGTTCGTGCCCAGTCAGACGATTCCAACGGTGGATTGTCAGATCGGGTGACAGCTCGCCTCCCGGAACTCGAGGCGCAGAGACCGCGAGCCGAGGAACGGCATCGTGTCAATACTGTCGGTCCTGGGAAGTTAAAGGACGAGGCCGGTGCCCGCCCGGTGCCAGGGCCTCGCTACTGGCCTCCGGTGCCAGGGCCGACACTTTCAGGCCTCCGGTGCTGGCCTCCGGTGCCAGGGCCGACACTTTTGACAATGTTCTTCGCGGAGCCCCTCCCCTCCCCACTCGCCGCAAAGGGTCAAGACCGTCGGCTCCGGCCCTTTGATGGCGCCGGCTATGCGCCGCCCTTGAGCTCCTCGAGGTAGGCCGCGATGCTCTCGTTGTCAGGGCTCAATTCGAGGGCTTCTTCGCAGTAGCGGAGGGCCGTCTCGTGGTGGCCGGAACGTTCGTGGGCCTTGGCCAGGTCGAAGTTGGTGTAGTAGCCGGCGGAGCTGTCCGGGTACTCCTCGAGGCTGAGCTCGAGGAGGGCGATGGCCGGTTCGAGCCGGTCCTTCTCGAGGAGCTTGTCACCCATGACCAGGAGGTCGTACTCACCGAACTCAAAGTCGCCCGAGGGGTCGCTCTTGAGGTCGCGGTAGAGGGTGATGGCCGCCGCGACACCCTGATCCTGGAGCGCAAAGTACATGGGTTCGAAGACCGTCTTCTTTGTGGTCTCAGCCTGTAGGCCGTCGGCGAGGGAGGCAATCCAACTGTCGAGGCTGACGTAGCTGCCGGCGTAGGAGGCCCACGGCTCGAGAACGTTGTCCTGCTGGAGCTGTTCGACGTCGCGGCCGGCAGCCAGGCCCTCGCGGACGATTCGGCCGGTCTCATCCAACATGTCCACGTAGGCCTGGAGCTGCTGCCACGAGCCGTTCTGATTGTGGCCGGAGACGATGACCACGTCTTTGGGGAGGATTTCGATGGCCCGGCTCACCAGCTCGGAGAACATGAACACGTCACCGTCGGAATCCACCGACGGGAAGTTGAATCCGTTGACCAGGGAGCTCAGGTGCACAACCTTGGAGCCCGTGAAGTGGACGATGATCTCGTTGTCGTCGTGGCTGCCGGCCATCGCGGTCAGCTCGATCCCCTCGCCGTTGAAGTAAATGGTGAGGGTGTCCGTCAGGGTGATGTCGGGCAGGGTCGCGTCTGGGAATTCGTTGAAAAGATAGCTCCCGCTGCGCAGCTTGCTCCTCACCAGGTCATGGGCCACGACCACCGGCTCGTCGCCGAACACGGCGTTACCTCCCACATGCTCCACGTGGCGGTGGGTGTTGATGATGAATTTCGGTGCGCCGTTGCCAAAGCCGTCAACGACCGCCTTCAGCGCCGCCGCGTACTCTTCGGACTGGGTATCCACCAGCAGCACGCCGTCCGGCCCCACCGAGGCGAGCGAGTTGGTGGTGTAGGAACCCTGGTCCGTGGACAACTGGTAGAGGGTGTCGGTGAGCTTGGTGACCGTGATCTCCGGTTCCTTTTGATTGGTGGCCCACCCAGCCGAAACACCCATGAAGATCAGGCCGAAGGCGGCCATCGCGATCCGCCGGAAGTGCTCTCGTCTGGTGTCGCACGCGATCTTGATCATGGTCTCCTCCTCGGCTCCGGGCAGTGTCAGGGAGGAGGTACGAATCGAACGGAGTCAGGTTCCCGATCGAAATCACAGTCGCAGATCGCCTCATCACGTCGCACGACCGTGCAGCGATCGAATGCAACCCAGCCTCGAACGTCAAAATTGCGGAAGAGACACCCTGGTTTGAACTCTATCGGTATGCAAGAATGCTGCGGACGACAGCCACAATCTACAACACGATCGCCAAAGGTGGGGTATGAAAAAGCAGATATTGGGCCCGTACATCATTGGCAGCGCCATGATCTGGGGAGTCACCATCATCGGCGCGTCGCTGATGATGAGTGGTCTCGAAAACAAGGCACAGGTGTTGACTCTGCTGAGCACCGGCGCGGGCATTCATCTCATCCTGATCTGGGGACCGCTGGCGGCGGCGATCGGCAAGCGGCTCGAGCAGCAGAACGTCGAACCCGACACATAGAGCAACCCGGAATGCTGCCGGGAGAGATCTTCTCCCGACGCCAATCTCACACCTCGATGTGATGTCGGGGTCAGAAGAACGCGACCACCAGACACAAGATCAGCATGGTCAACGCGGGCAGGCTCTTCTTCGCCGGGTCCTTGACCTTGACGTGCATCGCAATGGCCCCGAGCATCAAGGTCGCGAGGACGAGGGCCGCGGGTTGTGTCACCGCTGGGAACCAGATGCCCGCGATGAGGCCTACGGCGCACAGGACCTTGAGGAAGCCAATGACCTGCACGGACCATCCGGGGAGACCATAGACCTGGAACTCCTCCTTCATGTTGTTCGCCCCGCCCCCTCGCCACTGGGTGGATTTCCCAAAACGGAAGATCCACACGTTGAGGATTCCCAGAGCGATGACAATCTGAATGATGGCAGCCACGTCCATTGCAGATCTCCTTCCATTTTCCACGGGCGAAATCGCCGGACAATCATAGTTGATCTTCTCCGGCGTGGGTTCCGGGCGCGCGTTTCAATCGTTTGTGATCGTGGTCGCGGTCATGGCCGAGCGTCGCTCCCTCACGACCCCTATAATGGTCGCCAAAGGGCGACCACGAGATGAGCGAGCATCACAACCACATGGAAATTCTCCGCGAGCTGCTCGACACCCAGCTGTTGGGAGTGCTCGGGACCCATCACGATGGGGAGCCCTACACCAGCCTGGTTGGTTTCGCGGCGACACCCGACCTCAAGCACCTCCTCTTCGCCACCGGCCGTTCGACCCGCAAGCGCGCCAACCTGCTGCAGGACGCGCGCGCCTCGATGCTGGTGGACAACCGGACCAACCGGCCGGCCGATTTCACCGAGGCGTCGGCGGCGACGGCTGTTGGCGTCGTCGAGGAGATCAGCGACACCAACCGACCTGAGTTCGATCGGATCTTCCTCACCAAGCACCCCCACCTCGAGGACTTCGTACGGTCGCCAAGCTGCGTCCTGCTTCAACTCCGCGTCTCGGTCTACATGGTGGTGAATCGATTCCAGCATGTGATCGAGCTCCACATCGATCGATGAAGCTACTGGTTGGTCTCGACGAGATCTCCGACGACGACGGCTTCCGCGTTGGCGGCAAGGCGGTCGCGTTGGCCGCGCTTTACCGCGCCGGGCAGCCCGTGCCGCGCACGCTGTGCCTGACCACCGAGGCGTACGAGCTGTTCGTCGAAAACGCCTCGCTGCGTGCGGTGATCCACCAGGAGCTGGGACGCAAGAGCTTCGAGGACATGCGGTGGGAGGAGATCTGGGACGCCGCTCTGCGGATTCGGAATCGCTTTCTCAGGGCGCCAATTCCGGACGAGGTCAACGCGATCGTCGATCGGCTGGTATCCCGCGAGCTTTCCGAACAGCCGCTCGCGGTGCGCTCGTCGGCTCCGGGCGAGGACTCGGGTGCATCGTCATTCGCCGGCCTCCACGATTCCTTCGTCGGGGTCCGCGGCGCCGCCGCCCTCAGCGACGCGATCCGCGGCGTGTGGGCCTCGCTGTGGACCGATCGCGCTCTGCTCTACCGCCGCGAGCTCGGGATCGACGTGGACACCAGCACCATGGCGGTGGTGATTCAAGGGCTGGTGCTGGGGACGACCTCGGGCATCGGCTTCGGCGTCCACCCGGCCGAACCGGAGTGGGCGGTCATCGAGGCGGTCTACGGTCTCAATCAGGGCCTGGTAGACGGCACGATCGAGCCCGACCATTGGGACCTCGACCGGTCCACCGGCCGCGTAGTGCTCCACACGGCACCGGGCGAACGGAGACGGCTGGTGGTCCGAGGGTCGGAGACCGTTGCCGAACCGGTGCCGCCGGATCGTGCGGGTTCCCCGCCCCTCGATCCCGAAGAAATCGCCATGGTCTTCAACGCGTTGCGGGTCGTCGAGACCCACTTCGGAGGGCCGCAGGATGTGGAGTGGACGATGAGCGGAGGCCGGGCTGGTGCTTCTGCAGTCCCGTCCCATCACAACCTCCAACGCCGCCGAAGGCGACAACCGTGCCTGGTACCTGAGCCTGTCACGCAGCCTCGAAAACCTCAGGTCGCTGCGCGAGAAAGTAGAAAACGAGCTCCTGCCGGAGATGGATCGCGAGGCGGAAGAGCTGGCGCACAGGGACCTCGCGGGCCTCGACGACGACGGTTTGGCCGACGCGATCGATCGCCGTCAGAAGGCCCACGACCGGTGGGTGGATATCTACTGGCGAGAGTTCATCCCGCTGGCCCACGGGGTCCGTCTCTTCGGCCAGTACTACAACGACGCCGTGCGGCCCGCCGACCCACACGAGTTCATGGGCCTGCTCGCCGCGACCCCCATGTTGAGCGTGCGCCGCAACGGCGAGCTCGCCCGACTGGCGGCAACCGTGCGCGAGGATCCCTCGCTGCGGGCACGGCTCGAGGCCGGCGACCGGGGAACCGGCTCGTTCGAAGGCGATCTCGATGCCTTTGAACGGGAGTTCGGCGGGGCCGCCTTTGCAAATCAGCTCTGCTTTGCCGACCGGGAACGGCTGGTCCGATTCCTGCTCGTCCTCGCCGACTCGGCGAAGGTCGCGCAATCCGCCGCCGCGACCGACATCGAGCAGCTGTCGGAAACGTTCATCGCGCACGTTCCGGCAGACCAGCAGGCGATGGCCAGCGAGCTCCTCGATCTCGGCAGGACCAGCTACCGGCTTCGGGACGACGACAATATCCACCTGGCCCGGCTCAAGGCCCTGGTCCTGGATGCGGTGGAGGAGGGCCGCCTTCGGCTCCGCCGGGCCCAGGACGACGGGCGCCCGCACGATGATCACGAGGCCGTGGTGTCCGCATTGCGGAACCCCAACCTGGTGGTCGAGCCGACGCCGTCGGCGGCGCCCATCCCCGTCGAGAAGGGCTTTCGCGCGCGCCCGCGCCAGCTCGTCGGCCAACCGGCGGGACCTGGAGTTGCGACGGGCCCGGCCCGGATCATCGACGACGCGGCCGACCTCTTCGCCTTTCGAGCGGGCGAGGTGCTCGTGTGTGACGCCGTCGACCCGAACATGACCTTCATCGTGCCCATCGCGTCGGCGGTTGTGGAGCGACGGGGCGGGATGCTGATCCACGGCGCGATCATCGCCCGTGAGTACGGTCTGCCGTGCGTGACCGGTGTTCCGGACGCCACGGCGACGATTTCCGATGGCGACACGTTGACGGTGGACGGGTATCTCGGCATCGTCACCGTGACCGATCCCGTGGCGCGCTAGGATGGCCGATCCCGAGGATGGAAGACACAGCCGCCACCGGCCACCGGACCCTCGAAAGGACGTCGCGAAGAACTGAGGTTTCGGGTTCGGTGGTTCGATGTCGCATCACCTCATGAGACCTCGATATCCGCGCGAACGGGTGAAGTCCGGGCTCGTTGGTAGGTCGCAGGTCTCTGAGGCACCACGATGGGAGGGCTGTATGTTCCGAAGAGTCGTCGTTGCGCTCGTGCTGGGGATGTTGGCCGGGGGGACCGGCATGGAGGCGACAGAGCTGACGGTGGAGGAGCGCGCCGCCGGTCTCGCCGCGGTGGAGAGGCTACGCGACCACGCGAGGATGGGAGACATCGACGTCGACTTTGGGCAACGCTTCCCGGTGGAAATCTGGCGGCGCGAGGCCTACGAAATCGGGGTGTTGTTGGACCGGGCGTCGGAGCGCTACGGATCGGCGGTGGTGGCCGCGGCGCTGGATCGCGAACTCCAGCGGATGAAGGCCGCCAGCAGGGCGCCCCAACGGCTTGCAGCGATGCTCGCCTTACTCGGCGACGACCCATCCACGCTCCGGGAGTGCCTTGTGGCCCCGTTGGTGGCGGACCGTCTCGAGGAGCTCATCGCCCAGGACTCTCCGCCCGCCTCGTCGCATCGCGAGCACTCCGAACACTGGGAGTGGTGGGTGTCGTCGTTGCCCTTTGAAAACCGGCAGTTCCACACCGCGGTGTGGACCGGCAACGAGATGATCGTGTGGGGCGGCCGAGCCTCCGACCCGCTCAATACTGGCGGTGCCTACGAGCCCGCCACTGACACCTGGCGTCCCACGTCCCAGGTGGACGCGCCTTCCCCCCGCAGTTCGCACACCGCCGTCTGGGCTGACGGCGAGATGATCGTGTGGGGCGGCATCGCCGGTGATTATCTCGGCGACGGCGGACGGTATGATCCAGTCACCCAATCCTGGAGCCCGATATCGGACGCCGGCGCGCCGTCGGCGCGCGCCTATCACACGGCGGTGTGGACGGGTGATGAGATGTTCGTCTGGGGCGGTGGCAACGCCGTGTCTCCCCAGGGCGACGGCGGGCGGTACGACCCGATCGCCGATGAGTGGACCGGAATCACCATGACCGACGCCCCGTGGCCGCGGTACGACCACGTCATGGTGTGGACCGGATCCGAGGCCATCGTGTGGGGAGGCGGCACGAATTACGGATTTCCCACGATCTCGACGAACACCGGGAGCCGCTACGACCCGGTTGCCGACAGCTGGACAGCCACATCCACAGATAGCTGTCCGACCGCTCGCTACGCTCACGTGGCGGTGTGGACCGGTGACGAGATGATCGTCTGGGCGGACCAGAGCTACCAGAACACCGGTGGCCGCTACGACCCTGTGGCGGACGCCTGGCAGCCGACCACTCTCGACGGTGCGCCGGAGGGGCGGGCCTACCCGTCCGCCGTATGGACAGGTTCGGAGATGATCATCTGGGGCGGCGCGGCCTCGGGCCTCGATGAGCTGGACACCGGCGGTCACTACGACCCGATCCAGGATTCGTGGGCCCCGACCTCACCCACCGGGGTGCCAGCGCCGTCGGTCTGGCAGACGGCGGTCTGGACCGGCAGCGAGATGCTGGTTTGGGGCGGCTATTTCGAAAACCAGTTGGCGGGTTACTTCGACAATCGGTTGATCTTCGAGAATGGCTTCGAGGCGGGCGACACCGGGGCGTGGTCCACGGTGGTTCCGTGAGTCGGGGACGTCCCGTCCGCCTGTCTTCTGGTGAACTCCCGCACCGTGTTAGAGTCGGAATCCGTTGGAAAGAGAATCACCATCCCTGTCCCTGAAGCGGCGTCCTCGCTGGACGCCGGTGACGACCAGTGCGAGGGAGGCAGGATTGAAAACTGCATTCGTGATCATTGCTCTGGTGGCGGTTCCCGTCCTTGCCGACGATGTCTACCTCCGAGGCGGCGGCCAGATCACCGGTGAAATCGTCGAGCAGACGGATGATGCCGTGACGATCGATATCGGTGGGGGTTACGCCTCGGCGCGGATGTCGAGTGTTGTTCGCATCGAAAAGAGCACCTCGCCACTCCAGGAGTATCGGATGCGAGCCGAGAGCATCCCCGCCGGGGATGCCGAGGCGTGGCGAGAGCTGGCGCGGTGGGCATCGGGCCAAATGCTCTCGAGCCAAGCCTGGGACGCCTACTCGCGGGTGGTCGCGATCCTGCCCGACGACGAGGAAGCGAACCGCGCCCTCGGTCGGGTCCAGCTCAACGGGCAATGGGTCACCGAGGAGGAAAGCTATCGTGCCCGTGGTTTCGTCGAGTTCGAGGGCGAGTGGATGACACCGGGCGAACGGCAGGCGATCCTGTCGGAGCGGCAAGCCAGCGCGGCAGCGGATCGCCGGGAGAACGATGCCGCGATCCGTGCCATCGAGGCCGAGCAAGAGGCGGAGAAAAAGCAGGAGGCAGAGGAACGCGAGAGGGCGCAGCGCAACAATTCGATCTACTGGGGTTGGGGTGCCGGACCGCGGTACTGGCCCGATCCGTCAAAACCGTGGCCGCGAAACCCGGCCGGTTAGCCGGCGCGGGGGTGACGATGAATGTGGAGAAACCCATGAGGCGGTACGCGAAAACGCTGCTACTCCTTTGCGCGCTCTTTGGGGCGTGCTCCTCACCCTCGCCGGTCGACGAGATCGTGAACTCGAATCTCGCCGCCCGCGGGGGCAAGGAACGAATCCAGGCTCTGGATGCGATCCGGCATATTGGGACGGCAACCGCCAGCGGCGGAAGGGTTGCGCGGGTGGTTCGCGAGATGAAACGCCCCGGTCTCTACCGTCTCGAGTTCTTCTCCCAGGGGACGACAAGCGTCTTCGCACACGACGGCGAGATCGGCTGGCAGGTGGCTCCTCTGCAAGGGGTCTTCGAACCGCAGGCGGTCACGCCGGATACCGACTCGACGGCGGGGATCGACGAGCGCGATATCGAGGGCCCTCTCGTCAACTGGCGCGAAAAGGGACACCAGGTCGAGCTCGAGGGCCGTGAGGAGCTTCCCAGCGGGGAGGCATTCAAACTCAAGCTCACTCTCAAGGATGGTGCGATCCGCTACGACTACATTGACGTCGAGTCGCGGCAGATCGTCCGCTCCGATGTCACGGAAACGATCCGCGGGCGGGATCGGGAGCTGGAAGAGACGTTCTCCGACTTCCGGGAGGTGGATGGAATCGTCTTCCCACACCACATCGAAACCCGCGTCAAGGGCCGCCCCGAGGTCATCAGGATCATCGTCGACACGGTCGAACTCAATCCTGATATCGACGACATCCGTTTCCAGTTTCCCCAGTAGGACCGTCACACCCGACCGGATCGCCCGGCAGCTGATGGAAAGGGTCCCCGGTGCCAGGGCCGACACTTTATCAGGCGGCGTTGCGGATCCCGGCCAGAACCTCCTTGCCGTTGGTGTTTTCAGGATTGAGCACCAAAGACCGCTCGTACATGGCCACGGCCTCGTCGGTGTTGCCGGCGCGCAGAAGCGCCTCGCCCAGGCTGTCGTAGACGTTCCAGGAGTCGGGGTACAGATCGGCATTGATCCTGAAGATCTCGATGGCCTGTTCGACTTCGTCTCGCTGCAGAAGGGCATATCCGTAGGCGTTGAATTCGGCTTCGACGAAGAAGTATGCGGGCGACGCGCTGCCCCGGTCGGCAAGGATCTCGCGAACGGCCTCCTCATCGGCCCCCTTGTCCAGCGCGTCGTAGATGGCGCGGGCAGCCGATTTCTGATTGCTTAAAACGGTCCACATCTCCGCGATTGACCCGTAGTGTCTGACCGGGTCGAAGCCCGGGCTCCCCACCAGATCGGGGAAGCGGGCATCGAGTCCAAAGTCGGCCTGCACTGTTTCAAGGGTCCTGCCCTCGGCCTCGGCCGCGGAGACTCCTTCCCAGAGGGCCCTCACGTACTCGACCCGTGCCTCGGCACCCTCGATGGACAGCTCACCGTTCCAGTGCGCGGGTAACACACGGGTGATGAGGTCCCTGGAGGCCAGCAGGCGGTCCCAATTGGCGAGCCATAGCGGAAAATCGTGGGGAATCCCGGCACGAACGCTGAAGCTGGCGAGACACCCCGGCGTGTCGGTGAGCCAGACGTCGGCCATGGTGTCGCCGGTGAGCAGCAGGCCGCGCTCCGGAATCAAGATGGCGGCGTCACTCGCCGTGTGCATGCCGCCGATATAGGACATATCAAAGGTCGTGTCGCCCATGTCGAGGGTCATGCGGTCGGAGAAGGTCATGGTCGGCGGAAACGGCTTCCGGTCCGCCTTGATCTCCTCATAGGTCAGCCGTCTGATGATGAGGTCCTCTTTCAGCCGCGCCGCCTCGGAGCTGTCACCGTCTACTTTTTCAAGCTCGGATTCCTTGTCGGCGATCCAACCGGGGTACAACCCGAGCAGCCGCTCGCGGTCGGCGGCAGCCGCTTCCATCCCTGGCGCCACAAGTTCGTGGCCGATGATGGTGCAGTCGGCGTAGACCGAGTTGCCGCCGGTGTGGTCTCGATGCTCGTGGGTGTTGATCAGTACCTTGAAGTCGGTGCGACCCAACTCGCGCGCTATCACCTGGCGCAAACTCATGTCGACCTCTGGGATACCGAAGGTATCCACGACGACGATGCCCTTTTCGGTTGCAAAGGCGACGATCGAGGTCGACGAGATGTGGTCGCCGATCCACAGCCTGATGGTCCCCGGGTCGAGTCTCTGCATGTGCAGGGGCAGCCCAACGATGTCCTCGGCGCCCGCTGTGGAGGCCGAGACCAGCAACAACGCGATGGCGAGGAGCTTCTTCTTGGTATTCATGATTCCCCTTTCCGCGCTCGATGCGCGGTGTAGCCTGTTGGTATCAGGAACGATTCCGATACAGCGACGATGTCATAAATCACTGTGTCCATACGACCGGAATGACGGGGGGTTTCCTATGTCGCGTGGCGGAGGTCGGAGGAGTGGACATTCGGCGGCCCAGGCCGGAATCAATACATTGACTCTCTCCGGCAACGGCACTCTCGCCTTCGGGGCGACCTCAATCCCGACTGCCGGAATTGCTATTCGACGGATTGGGCTTTTTCAGGCGAAGGCCACGCCATACCGGATCACGTCATCCGGCGACGGACGGGTTGGTCGCAGGGCTCCCCGCGTCCCGCACTATCGGGAACTTCCGCCCATAGGTGAGCGAGCGCCACAGCCACTCCACCGGGCCGAAGCGGAAGCGGCGGAGCCACCAGGCGCTGAGGACGAGTTGCACCGCAAAGGTGGCGAAAACGAGCAACGAGGCCCGCAGTCGGGCTTAGGGTGCCGTAGAGACCGAGGCCCGGGTGGTAGAAGATAGTGGCGCAGACCATCGACTGGAAGATGTAGTTGCTCAGTGCGGTTCGGCCCACAGGCGCCATCGGCATCAGCCATCGGCGTCCGCGCCGGGTCGTCATGGCGAGCACGACGAGGCCGAGATAGCCGAGGCACAGGGCCATGTTCCCGATGAACTGCATGGTCACCGCCGGTATGACCACCTCCGGTGGGGGCATCTTTGTGACCGCCGCCCGAACGACGAGATATCCCCCGGTGCACAGGCTCCCCACCGACAACCCCAGAACGACCGTCTTTTGAATCCGCGCTCGATTCGCGAGCGGATCCGTGATCCACCCCGATCGCCACAGCATGACCCCGATAAGGAACATCCCGAGGACGTAGGTTCCGAGGCCGAGGGTGACGGCCACGCTCTCGGGGACCTTGGCGAGCCGGACCCGCACCTGCTCCAGATAGCTGCCATGGGCGAATACGGCAACTTCCTGATCGAAAGCGTCGCGTTCCTGTGCTGCCTCCTCGGCTTCGTTTGCCTCTCCAACTGTCGTCGAGTCTGCAGCCCCATCGTCCTCGGTGGCGGCTCGCACGGTGATAAACACCGACACCACAACAACTGGGATGAGAATCATGACCACCGTCCACCGGAGAAGGGTCTTCGGTCGCCTTTTGAGGAACGGGATGAGCCAGAACCCGACGATGGAGTAGGTCATCAGGATGATGCCTGTGACGATGAACACGTCGTGCACCAGACCGATGGCCAGCAGGACAAGCAGCCGGCGGGCGTACCACGGGCCGAATTTTCGGCCGGTCTGGCGGGCCCGATCGAACTGGATGGCGACGCCAATCCCGAACAACACGGAGAACAGCGAGTAGAACTTGCCTTCAATGAGAAACTGGGTCGCCCAGTGAATGACGCGATCCGCGGTTCCGCCAAAGAGCTCCCGGTGGATCTCCGAGTACCCTTCCGGAAAACCGAAAATCCCGATGTTGACGAAGAGGATGCCGAAGATCGCCAACCCTCGAAGCACGTCGAGGGTCACGATCCTCTCACCCTCACTCGTGGGCCGAATCGCTCCTCCTGTGGTCTCGGTGTCCGCCAATGTCGCGCTGGTCATACTCCCCCCGAGCGACGGTTCTCCCAAACGGGTCTCAACTCAACCAACGCTCCAGAGACGAATCCGTTAACTCGGGTGACGGGCTGATCAATCGGGCGGATCGACCCAACAGGTCAACTCCCCCATTTTTCATTCTGGCGCGCTGAACGGCGCTCAACGGGTGCTCAAATTGGATCACGAACGGCTCGCCGCGTTCTGACGCGACTGCGCGGAGGCCGTCCTGGAAAATCGGGTCGACAGATCCCAGTCTGACCCGGTACGGTTCCTCGACCCCACCGGCCAGGACGAACACCGACGAGGCGCCGAGAATCAAACACTCCGCGATAAACAGGGGCACGACGTGCATCGGATCTCTCACTACACGATACAGCGATGTTCTCCCGAACTCGCCGCAGCTCTCACCTGCCAGGACCTTCAACCATGGACAGTCATTGAAGCCTGGAAGCAGGCGCCGGGCCTGAAGTCGTCAGCCCCGATAGGGGAACAGCTTGGCCAGTTCTTCCGTGAAGCCGGCGATGACCTGGTTGGCGGGAAGCCGCCAATCGGTGGCCTGGGCGAGATCCGTCTGCCAGAGCAAGGTGTCGTCATGGCCGTCGATGAGTTCGCTGTTGGCCTGGATGTCGTGGGTCGTGACGAGATGCCACGGCAGAATGGATGCGAGCGTTCCTTCGGTGACCTCGTTGACGACCTGGAGACCAACGTCGATGCCGAAGGACTCACCATCGGAAAGGTAGCGGGTCTTCCGCACCGAGGTGCTGATCACCGCATCCACCCTGAGCACGCGGGCCAATTCCCTGGCGGAGAATCCCCACGAATCGCGGACCGAGATACCGGCATCCTCGAGGAGACGGTTGGTGGTCTCGACCGGCTGGATCGTGACAGTGATGGGGTGTTTCCGGTGCACACTCGCCTGGCTGAGGAGGCGGTAGTAGTACGCCTCCTGGAAGGCCACGCTCTCCCCGTCCTCGATCTGGGTGATCTGCTGTGCCGTGAGATTGCGGGGCGGGTCCCCTGTGAGAATGATTTCGAAGGGCAGCACGGCGATGACCTGGTGGTGCTGCGCCCGTTGGTCGAACTGCGGGGACTGGTAGTTGGCCGTCGAACACGCTCCGACAGCAAGCAGCATGATGACCACGGAAATTCTCTTGCTTGTCATAACTGCTCCCCTTCCTCGGCGCACGCTCTTTGGTATGGCAAGTCCCATGCCAGCGATCGCGTCGTATTCGCGAATGCACTCGGTGCCGAGAGTCCACCAGCGAGGACACGATGTCCCGGTGGAAGGGCGTTCGACCAAACCGCGCCGATCAGAGACTCACGATGTGTGCCCGGTGTGGTTGTCTTAGGACTGTGATCAGCCTGTCGGTGCCTCTCTCCCCTCGCGACGAATCCGGCACAGGTTGAGCTGATAGCCCACGAGGTTCATGGAACGGGACCAGGCGACCATCGACCACCGTGAGGCGCTGCATCTGCAGCAGGTCAGGAGTGACTTCTTCGGCAGCCTCGCCGAGGTCGTGGCGGAGGCCGACAGAGCGCGTGACGGGCAAACAATGGCCGCCGGCACCGGGTTCTGCCGGCGCCGACGGCTGGTTGTTACTTGTCACCTCCCCCGGTCCCGATTCTGGCGGGGAAGCAGAGGTAGCCCTCCGATTCCACCCAAAGGGTTGGGGGGACCGCCGGCGACCGATCCGACGCCCATCCGTAGGTGCGTTTGAAGCGGTCGGTTCCATCGCCGAACCAGGTCACACCGCCGAATGCCATCCATTCATGGATGGCCCCCTCGTAAACCGACAGGCTGTAACTCATGGTGTAGATTTCGCCTTTTTTCTTGGTGATGATGATTCCTGGGTTGCCGTAGAGATCAGGACCCGAAAAGCCCCGGGCCGTGATCTTCCCAAAGAGGGGAGCCGCCCTCGACAGATTCGAATTTCCGCACGCTACCCAGGTTCCCGAGATACTGATACCTCCCAAAGATCCCGTCACCGACTGCGCCCAGCACGAGTCGACGGAGCCGATCTCAAAGCGGGCCTGAATGAGCGGGACATATGCCTCATACAGCCAATCCTTGGGGTTCAGGTCGACGGAGTCAGGCTGAAAGGTGAGGACGAGCTCTTGGCATTTCGCCCCGTCCACCTTGTCTCCTCCGTAGGCGAGATGGCCTGCCAGAAGGATCAACACCACAACGACGAGACAGGTTGCTTTTTGCATCGGAATCTCCTTTCGGTTCTGCCGTTGGCGTTCACGCGTCGAAACGCAGTCCCAACGCGCCGCTGAGACCCCGAGACCCAGAAGCTCCTCCAAAACTCGTCTGTCGATGGCTGTTACCTGAGAATGTCGTGCCTCGAGCTCCCAGTGTCAATAGGCGGCGGTGTTTGTCTTGCAGAATTCGGGTTCGTCAGCGCGGAGTTGTTTGTGTTCACGGTGCGGATCCGCACTCTCCAGATTCGGTCGGCAGCAGTCCACCTGGGTGAAAACTCACTTGGTGCGAACAGAACATCCTTGGCGCGTTCGATTATTTTGGGAGCCTGAAAACCATATTCCGACACGGTTCCAGTCGCAGGTTTCACCAAAGTCGGTTCTCGCCCAGAGCCACCAGAAAGCTCCGACCCGTTGCTTCTCGAGACTCAGTGGCTCGTTCGTGGAGAGGTTCCGCTAGGTGACCTCGGGGAGGGACCAGCTCATGGCCGCACCGGCGAGACCGAGAATCGACAGAACCAGGATCACCAGGGGCACCGAGAACACCTGGGCGACCGATCCCATGCCGCCGAGAAACAGCAGGACCACACCGATCACGCTGTTGCTGACGGCGACGTAGTCGGTCCGGCGATTTCCGGAGGCAAGATCAACGACGTAGGTCTTGCGACCCAATCGGACGCCACTGTGGGCCACCATCAATACAAAAAAGACCGTCGGATAAAACCAGATCGAGCGACTCAGGTTCGGCAGAAACTCCTCGGCCGCCACGGCCAGGAAGCCGAGCACGCTGGTAATGATCGCCCCCACCACCATCACCCTCCGGCTCGACCAGTCCGCCAACCGGCCCCAGAATGGCGCACTGAGGCTCGCAGCAAGGCCACCAGCGATGATGAAGAACCCGAGCTGACCTCCGAAGCCGTCGCTGTGCCTGCGCGCGAGTAATACGTAGTAGGGCGCCGATAACGCCGAGCACAGCAGCAACGACCGCGCGATCACGAAGTTGCGGAACGGCGTGTCGTTTTTCAGGAGAGCCAGCTTGCGAATCGCTTCCGTCAGAGCGTTGCCGCCGCCTTCGGTCTCGCCGGGCTGCTCGACGATACGCGAGTAGATTCCCGCCGCCGCCAGCCACAGCGCGGCGGCGCCGGCGAGAAGAGCGAGAAAGGTCCCCCT
The DNA here is from genome assembly GCA_963797055.1 of uncultured Holophagae bacterium. Classification (GTDB taxonomy): domain Bacteria; phylum Acidobacteriota; class Thermoanaerobaculia; order Thermoanaerobaculales; family Sulfomarinibacteraceae; genus FEB-10. The sequence goes on along the minus strand of CAWCOD010000003.1, from coordinate 200,918 downwards.
GGCGCTATCGTCTACATTGAGCAGGACGAGCGCGGCCCCGACGCCGAGCGTCGCCAGACCCGCAACGCTGGCGGAGTATCCGTTGACTCGGCCCCGTCGAGTCTTCGGGATGGTCTTGCCGAGGACGTCCTTGGCCGCCACCGACGACAGGCCGCGCGCCAGGCTGAACACCGTCAGTGCGGCGACCACACCCACCCCGGCCGCAACGCCGTCCAGAAACCAGGCGGTCAAACCCATGGCGAGGACTGCCGCCGACTGGATGAGGCTGCCAACGACCCACACCCACTTTCGAACCGCCCGGCGGCGGACTGCTGCGGCGATGATCAACTGCGGGATGAGCGATCCCGATTCACGAACCGGCACCAGCAGGCCGGTGAGCGCCACCGGTGCGCCAATGGCGTCCATCATCCAGGTCAGGGTCGTCTTCGGGTTGGCGATGGAGTCACCGAGCTTGGTCAGGACATAGCTGCCGATGAGCAGAAAGAAGTTCCTCGGCACCTCGCGGCAGGCACTGTCCGGGATCTCGCGACAGACCCGGGCATCCTCGTCGTTGACGAGCTTTGCGTAGAGGTCTTCCGTCAGCGAAGCAGCCATGTCGTGTCTCCCCAGCGCTCTCGAGGTTCAACCGACGGGAGCGGTCCGGCGCCCCCGATCTTACCGACGTGGCTCCACGATGTCATTTGTAACGGTCGCCACACACAGAGAACCTGCCGACCCTCTGGTGGTGAGTCCAGGGAATGCTACGATTCTCGGCAGAGAAGGAGTCTCGGAATGAACCCATCCCACGCACGACATCGGAGTCGGCTGCAAGCGACGGCGCTGATCGCGCTCGCCCTATTACTCCTCCCGGCGGTGGCGGACGCCTCGCGGTGCATCGCTCCACTGCTACCCCGGCCGGAGGAACCACCCGAGGTCATCCGCGCCCGGCTCGAAGCCGAGGGGCGTTGGCACCCCAATAAAGCCGAGTCGCTCGCTCCCCCCGAAAACCCGCAAATCGGGGACACCTGGCTCTGGTATATCTGGGATCTCAGCGGCTTCCCGGAGGCCACCCTCAAGCCGTGCACGGTGCGCGGCATGGGCGACAACCACTACGTCGTGGTGGACGATGACGAGTGGAACGTCACCATCGACCAGGCCGACGTGGACCGGATCGTGGCCCACTTCGAGGACATGAGCCTGGGAAATTTCCCGAGCCAGGGCATCTGGGACCTCAACACCTCCCATTTCGGAGATCCGCCGAACCCCCTCGACGGGCTGGAGCGGGTCTTTCTCCTCTACCACCGGTTTGACATCGCCGCCGACGGGTTCTTTTGGTCCTTCGACCAGTTTCCCGACGGCAGCCAATCGTTCGCCAGCAACGAGGCAGACGTCATTTATCTCGCCACCGACAGCGGCGACCCATCCAGCAACTACATGCTCGCGGTGGCGGCGCACGAGTTCGAGCATATGATCCACTTCAACCAGGACCCCAACGAGGACGCCTGGGTGGATGAGGGTCTGGGCGAACTGGCCATGTGGCTGTTCGGCAACCCCGACGTCATCTCCGGGTTCAACACAAGCCCGGACAACAGCTTGATCGAATGGGGCAGCCAGTGGGCCGACTACATCCAGACCTATCTCTGGACCCTCTACGCCTACGAGCAGTTCGGCGGCCAACCAACCATCTGGGACCTGGTCCACCACCCGAGCAACGGCATGGCCGGCTATCTGAACGCCCTTACCGGCCAGGGGTACAACGTCACCATGGAGGACGTGTTCGGTGTTTGGGCGGTAGCCAACTTTCTCGACGACGGCTCTGTCAGCAGCGGCCAGTACGGCTACGATGGCGACACCCTACCGCCGTTTTCCGCGTTCCGCACTCACAACACCTTCCCGGCCGCAGGTTCGGGCACGGTGCAGAACTGGGCCGCCGACTACATCCGTCTCACCGGTCTCACGGCAGCGCCCACGCTGCACTTCGACGGCATCGACACCAGGGAGTTTCGGGTCGCTTTGCTGGCTCTCGACCCCGCCATGCCGACCCTGGTGAGGTGGGTTCCGCTGGACAACGCCAACGACGGCGTCTTCGAGTTCAACGAGGCAGTGGGATACGCCGAGGTCATCATCGCTGTCGCCAACGTCTATCCGGTGACCAACGGCAGCTACAGCTACACCATCGATGTGCCGGTGGATCCCGATGTCTTTGACGACGGCTTCGAATCCGGCGACACCAGAGAGTGGTCCTCCACGGTTCCGTAACCGACACCCAATCTCCAGCCACGAGACGCTCCGTCCGGTCTTGCACAGAATTCTGGTCGGGCGGCAGCTGCCGGGACCCATCCCGCAGCTGCCGGCGTCACCCCCACTCAGGGGCTATTGACTCACAACCCGTCCGGCCATAAATTCAAAGAAACACCCACACCACGCGAAACACTGTGGAGGCCACCATGCTCTCAACAGGTCCGTCATCGTGTCGTGTCCGCTGTCCCAGCCCGTGGCCGACCCTGTTGATGGCAGCCCTGATGGCCTGCGCAGTGACAGCAGCGGACGCCGCGGACCCGATGGACTCATCAGCCGACCGATCCGAGACAAAGCTCGTCAGCAACCCCGAGCTGCCGCTCTATCTCCCGGCCGCCGCCCACGTCTCCGGAGCGGCCGGGACCGATTGGCGCAGTGACGTTCAGATTTTCAACCTCGGTCCCGGCCAGGCGTTCATCGAGGTGGCCATGCTGGAAAAGGACCAGGCCAACCTGACTCCCAGGACTCGCGCCTACGTCATCAGTCCCGGTATGACCTACCGCTATCGGGACGCCGTCAACGGGATGTTTGGCGAATCCGGTTCCGCGGCGCTGAGAATCGATGAGACCGACGACGGGCTCATCGTGACCAGCCGGACGTTCAATCAGACCGACGAGGGAACCTACGGTCAATTCATCGGTGCTCTTGGTGCGAGCCAGGCCATTCGGGCCGGACGACCGGGGCACATCGTGCAGCTGTCACATTATGGCGGGCCCCATGACGGATACCGCAGCAACGTCGGATTCGTAAACTGCACCGACAACGATCTGGCGGTGACGGTGGATCTCTTTGCAGGCAACGGTGACGTGCTAGGCAGCCGGCAGGTCGACCTCGAACCCTACATGTATCGCCAGATCGATCGGATCTTCTCGACCGTGACCGGAGATCCGGTCGAGGACGGCTTCGCCAACGTTTCCACGGCCACCGCCGACGGTGCGTTCTTCGCCTATGGGTCGGTTGTTGACAACCGGACGGGGGACCCGATCTACATTCCGGCAGCCGACGTCGCCGCGGAGCCGGTCCTTATCCCCGCGACCGCCCACGTATCCGGAGCAGCCGGGACGGACTGGCGGACCGACGTCGAACTGTACAACCCAGGGAACCAGAATGGGCACTACGAAATCGCTCTGTTGGAGACCGGGCGGGACAACTCAACGCCCACCTCCTCCGTCCAGCAGGTCATTCCTGGCGCCAGCGTCCGTCTCGGTGACGTTCTGGATTCGGTCTTCGGTTTCGACGGCACCGCGGCCCTACGAATCACTCCCATGGCCGGCTCCGAGGTCGTGGCCACGAGCCGCACCTACAACCAAACGACGAGCGGCACCTACGGTCAGTTTGTGGGTGCGGTTCCGTCGTCAGCAGCGATTGCACACGGCGAACAGGGGCTCATGACCCAGCTCACGCATCACCAGGGAACGGCGTCCGGGTCACGCACCAACCTGGGCTACCTCAACTGCACCGGTGAGGAGGCCCAGGTCCGGATTGATCTCTACCGATCCAACGGCATCCTGCTGGGCACTGTCGAGAGGACCGTCGGTCCGTTCATGCACCGTCAGGAGAACAGGATCTTCGAAAGGGTCACTGGGGACGACGTGGCGGACGGCTTTGCGCTCATCACCAGCCCGACACCGGGCTCTCGTATCACCGCCTACGCCTCGGTCGTCGACAACTCCACCGGCGATCCCATCTACATCCCTGCAGCCGCGATCCTGCCCCAGCCGCTCGAGCCGACCATGGACCCACGCGCGACGATGCATCTTCTCTTCAGATCCCTCGCGGTGGTCGCGGACGACCTCGACATCGAGGAGATGATCGAGCTGCTGCAGACAGCCGGTTTGCAGGTGGCCCTGCTCGAGCTGCGCGACGCCTTCCCGGACATCGTGACAGTGGGACCGAACTCCTTCGCACTGGACTATGGGGACGAGTACCGGCTCCACGACGGCAACGTGGTGAGCGGAAGAGTCGGAGCGTACTTCGCCGACGTTGTCATCGACGCAACCACCATCTCGGGGCTGCCCTCCTTCACCTTCGACGACTTCAAGTGGAACCACCAGGTCCCTCCCGTGGACACCATCTTCGCGACGGTGGCCCTGACTGTCGATCCCGAGGGCCACGTCACCGGAACCACCGCCTTCACCGGAACCGGATCGACCGTGACCAAATCCGAGTCGGTCACGCTGGATGGCGAGGCGTTCTGGAACACCCTGCTGTGTCGGCACTACCCCGTCGGCGGATCGATCACGTTGGAGATCGGGAACGAGGCCTTCACCTTCACTTTCACTCCGGACTGCGACGGGACCTTCGACTACAGCGAGGTCACGCCGGGCTGGGACTACACCTACGCCTTCGGCAACCCCGACGACAACCACGCGCAACAGCACATCGTGGCTGTGGACAACGCCGAAACGTGGTTCTACGCGCCGGTGTGGTTCTGGAAGCCGGAGGTCGGCGGCGAGAGCCTCGCCGAGACGCCCCCGGGGGTCGTTACCTTCAAATTCGAGTTTCAGGAGACGGTCTCCGAAGCCCATCTGAAGCTGAACATGCCCACGTTCCACTGGGCCTACAGCCGCGGCCACAACTTCCTCTACGGCTCCGCCGATGGTGAACACTGGGAGCTGCTGATGGAGGTGCCACCACCCGAATACGGGATGGCCAACTCCGGATTCTTCGACGCTCAGTTACCGCCGGGCCTGGTCGGCACCAACGAAATCTGGCTGCGCACCGAGTTGTACTCGTATGGAGAGCTGGCCTATCAAGGGGGCGAGTACACCAACACCGCCGAGTTTGCGCGCTGGGATCAGGACAACCCCAGCCGGACATTCCAGCTCGACGTCAGATTCGAGGAGGAGTAGGGCGCGAGGTCGCGCTGGAGGGCGAGACCGATGCGGTGACCAGCTCCGCCAGTACGTCTCGACAGCCACCAACCGGCGACAGCAACCCGGTGCACGGACCGGCTCGCGACCGAGGCCTGATCGGAGGAACCCTTTGAGAGCAGCGAGCTATTCCGTCGGAGTGTAGAGCTTGACCCCTCGCACGAAGTAGGCGTCGTTGGTGGCGTTGTCCACCACCGAGGCGTAGGCCAGATTTCCACTCCCCTCGGAGCCGGCACCGACCCGCACCACATACGCGTTCCATTCGCCCCCGTTGACCTCTGCAAAGGGGTCACCCAATTGGACCATTGAGAATGGGGGAACGTACACGGTCTCGGACGCGGCCCCGCCGGGCGGGTTATTACCTGTGCTGTCGTATAACCTGACCACGAAATCCGAGCCGGTCGCGGTCGGGTTCACCATCCCGATGTTCACCCGGAATCGGGAGTCCGCGGTGTGTTTCAGGGCGAACATCCACTGGTGTTCTCTGGTGGCGGGGAAGTCGGGGTCACCGCTCGGCATGGACATGTCCGACGTCGGGATTCCCTCGATCACCTGACCATAGGACTGGGTGCCGTCAGCGGAGATGGAGTACACGCGGGCGTAGACCTGGACATCGTAATCGGAGACGTAGTGGATCGCGCCTACCCACGAACCGCCACCGACGCCGAGGACCTCTTCCACCACATCCTCGACATAGAGGATTTTGGTGCCTTCAGGAAACTCGATTTCATACGCCTCAGCATCAGTGTTGTCCTGATCCGATCTGCAGAAATAGAGCGTCACCGATCCCGTTTGGTAGGTCTGAGCGCGGACCCAGAGATCGGTTCTCCAGATCGATCCTTCCAGCCCGGGCGCGTGAGCGGCCGCCAAAATCCAGCCATCGTTGTGCTGTGTTCGGTTCAGCTGTGCCCATCCGGACGTGGGCAGGCCGATCACCACAACAAGGCAAAGACACCACACCACGACGTCCCCCAGCGTTCGTCGATGCGCCGCTGTCGAGAGATTCGCGTTGCCTTCCATCGCCTCCTCCTTTGACTCCTAGGGCTCGTTGTGTTGTCAGTTATACACGATTCTGAGAAAAATTCTTCCCGTGCACATCATTATTGAGAATACGAATCAACATTACCCACAATTCTCACAAACCATTAGGTTGCCTATTGGCGGGGCCCGATTCGTTTTCTACTCTTCGACGGCGGAAGGCTGCTGGTTTTCCCCTTGCGGGTCAGTCACCGAAGTGACCCGTATCGGAGATCTACTGACCGCCAGGAGGCCTGAGAATAGTCGCCGACTCACAACACGGTCACATCGTTCGACCTCGACACAACACGCCCGGGTGGGACGGTCAACCGATCGTCGGGGAATACGCAGTTGAAGTAGTAATTGTGTTCAGCCTGGACGGTGCCGGCGGGTCCCACCCAGTCACACTCGGGGTCGAAGTACTCCAGATGCTCGGTGACGCAGAGGTGCGGCAGAACTCGCTCTAAAGGGTAGTGGCCGGGTTCGCGCTGGTCACCGTAGTCCCCCGGTGGATCGTCGGGACGATCGTCACAGTACGACACGACGCCGTCCCGGCGCTGGCAGCCGTCTGGTCTGAACACGTATCCGGGCCCATAGGGGTTGGGTTCGATTTTGCGTGCGACCCACCGGTAGAGATCGTCGTAGGTGGCGGGCTTGTTGGAACAGTTGAACTTCGTTGGCAGAGACGCCGCGTGGTAGACGTCGTTGATGTCCCCTACGTGCTTGATGAGGACCATGGCGTAGACCGGGCTGTACTCACCGTGGTTCCGCAGCATGACGTGCTCTTCACCGTCGTTGTGGGACGGATCCACATCGGGCTCGAATCGCAGGGTGTGGGGGTGGTCGTGGCTGATGTTGAAGGCCAGGTCGATGGCATCATCGACCTTGTCGTAGTACTCATCGAAGTACTCTCCGATGGACCAGGGCGAGGCGAACCATGCGTCGGCGGCGGCGTAACCGAGGGCGAATCCCATGTAATCCTCCGACCACGAGTTCCAGTCGCGTTCACCGCCGTGGAACCATCGCTCGGGATTGTCGGCCTCGGTGGGGAGGCCCCGGTCGGCGTGATCCCGGAGCATGCACTCGAGGGCCATCTTCGTGGTGGGGAGTGACTCCAACTCCCGGTGGTACTTCAGCGCGTTGCGCACGATCGCGTAGACCACATACCCGTCGAGGGCGTGGGCTCCCCATCGATCCGGCAGATCCCAGTAGGTGCTGTCCCAGTAGGCGAGGATCACCCGCAGCATTCCGTCGTTGTCGAACTCCTGTGATTCAAACATCGCACCCATGCTGTTGATGACCTCATTCATCTCGCACGGCTCATCTTTGGGGCGACAGACGGCGTCCGGTGTCGGGCTGTTCATGGCGGAACAGGAGAAACAGTCTGCGTCGTAGGTGGCGTCAGCTGGGTCACCGGAGCACTGGCTCCCATCGAGAGTGATGCCACAGATGCCGTCGATCCGGTCGCCGCCGCAATCGCTTTCCAGCCGACCCCCTGGACGCCGCAGCTGGGTCTCCCCTGCTTCCGCGACCCAGGGAGCCAGCCCGAGTCCCAAAGCCAGGGCACAGAGAATCGCCGTTATCCGTGTGAGGATCTTCGGTGTTTGGCGTCGCTGCCGACCGTGGATTTGTGCCTGGTTCATGCTTTTAACATCAATCCAGGCAATGCGTTAGTAATGAGGAAACCCTGAGGAACCGGTGAGGGAAAGCTGCGTTTTTTTCGGAACTACCACCGTAAGACCACGAGAAAATCGTCTCTGGGCCGAAGCGTCCCCGGGTCAGGGTGCTGTGTTACATCTGTTCCGCTGGTGCGGGGCTATGATGTGCCTCGCCCGCCCACAAGGAGCGGAACGTGAAGAATCGCCATCCAGGGATCAGACGGTCCTGAGCGATGAGCAGCTGCAGGACCTCGAGGTGCCGACCCTTTTCCTGGTCGGCGAGAACGAAAAGATCTACCCCGCCCACGCAGCGATCCAACGGCTCAAGGAGGTGGCGCCCGATATCGAGGCGGTGATGATCCCGGACGCGGGCCACGACCTGACGCTGGTCCAGGCCGAGCTGGTGGACAACACCATCCTGGAATTCCTCGGCAAGGATCGCGACGCCCACTGAGTCGAGGGATGCCTTTATCGATCGGCGGTCAAACGCCTGCTCTCCAATTACCCCGTAACCGGTGATTGCGTCTTGGCTCTCTTCAACCAGCGATCTCTGAGTAACCCCTGCAATGGCAACCGGTCGCCCGGCGCGTCCGCGCGGCCCAGACCTGTCTGCATGTCTCATTGCCGCAGATTGACTTTCGGAAGGTTCGGGCGGCTGATATTCTGCAAGCTCTATGGAAGTTACCTACCCCAAGATCATTCAGGGAGGTATGGGCGTCGGAATCTCGAACTGGCATCTCGCACGGGCTGTGTCGAGGTTGGGACAGCTCGGGGTGGTGTCCGGAGTCGCCCTCGAGGTGCTGTTGGTCAGGCGACTCCAGGACGGGGACGTTGGTGGACACATCCGCCGAGCTCTGGAGGCATTCCCATTCCGCGACATGGTCAGACGCGCCGTCGAAAAATATTACATTCCGGACGGCAAGGCAGACGACAAACCGTACGCAACCATCCCCTTCCACAAACAGAAGAGTCCAAAAAGCCTTCACGAGCTCTGCATCATGGGCAATTTCGTGGAGGTGTTCCTGGCCCGCGAAGGACACGACGGCGCTGTCGGCATCAACTATCTGGAGAAGATCCAGATGCCCCACCTTCCATCCATCTACGGTGCCATGTTGGCCGGCGTCTCATACGTGATCATGGGTGCGGGAATCCCGATTTTGATCCCCGGCGCCCTCGACGCCTTTTGCCAACACGAACCCGCGTCCTACAAATTGCACGTCGTCGGCGCCCAGGCCGGCGACGACACGTCCGTCCACTTCGATCCGCGGGATTTCATGGAAGGTGATCATCCGCCCCTTCACCGCCCTGTCTTTCTCCCCATCATTTCCTCAAATGTTCTGGCGACTACCATGTTACGGAGATCGAACGGCACCGTGGACGGCTTTGTCATCGAACGACCGACGGCGGGCGGTCACAACGCACCACCACGCGGTCAGCTGCAGGTCAACGATCGTGACGAACCGATCTACGGTGAACGGGACGTGGTGGATCTCGAGAAAATCCGCAAAACGGGGCTGCCGTTCTGGCTGGCCGGCGGGTGCGCATCGGCCGAGACGCTCCGAGAGGCCCTGGAGGCGGGCGGCACCGGCATTCAAGTCGGGACAGCGTTCGCCCTTTGCGATGAGTCCGGGATGGCCGAGGAGTATCGGAAACGCATCCTGGCAACGGCGACGGCGGGGACGGCTCAAGTGATCACGGACCGGCTTGCCTCACCAACCGGATTTCCTTTCAAGGTGGCCCAGCTCGAGGGCACCCTCTCCAAGCCGGAGGTTTACGCGTCACGCGTTCGGATCTGCGATCTCGGGTATCTTCGGGAAGTCTTTCAGAAGGACGACGGGAGGCTGGGATACCGATGCGCCTCCGAACCCGTCGAATCCTATGTCGCCAAGGGCGGCGAGGAATCGAACACCATCGGGCGCAAGTGCATCTGCAACTCCCTGTCGTCGAATATCAGTCTTGCGCAGGTCCAGAAGGACGGTTCGGTGGAAAAACCGCTGCTCACTTGCGGCGACGATCTGCTGGAGATCGCGCGCTTCATCCCCGAAGGGCAATCGTCCTACACCGCTGGTGATGTGATCACCAAGCTGCTGGAGATGGAAGCCTGACCGACCGTCCCACGCGGCCCGTTCCGATGACCGCGAGCGATACCTGCGGCCCATCCCGGCGCTCGGCGATGTGGCTTGTGCGCGCTGTTCCTTATGAGCCGTCCCGCGTCATCACCGAGGTCTTGACGGTGACCTTCTGCCGGTCGCCCGTGATCAGGCGCGCGCCGCGATCGAAGAAGAGATAGCTCCACACCCAGCCCAACATCACGGCAACACGGTTGCGGAAGCTGACCAGGAACATCACGTGTACAACCGCCCACAACGCCCAGGCGACGAATCCGCCGAAGCGCCATCCTCCGATATCGGCCACCGCCTTGTTGCGGCCGATGGTGGCGAGCGATCCCTTGTCGCGGTAGCGGAACGGGGGACGATCCGGCGCGGGCTTGCCCGAGCTCGCCGCCTCGACCGCCGCCCTGATGATCTTCGCGGCGTAGCGTCCGCCCTGGATCGCGCCCTGGGCCACTCCGGGCACCATTTCTCCGGTGGCCGGATCGACGGCGTGGGCCTGATCGCCGATGACGAAGACGTTGTCGTGACCCGGGATGGTCAGGTCCTCGCCCACCATGACCCGTCCCGACCCATCGGTGGGCACACCGAGGGACTCGCCGAGCGGCGACGCCTTGACCCCGGCCGCCCAGAAGACGTTGGCGGCATCGATCCGGTCCTCCCCAATGAGCACGCCCCACTCATCGATGTGGGTTACCTTGGTGTCGAGCATGACCTCCACGTTGAGGGAGGTCAGCGCAACGGCCGCGCGCACCGACGAGGTGGGGTCCATGCCCGGGAGCACTCGGTCTGCCGCTTCGATAAGTATGACCCTGGCGGTGGTGGTGTCCACCATACGGAAATCGAGTGGGATGGTCTCGTGGGCAATCTCGGCCAGGGCGCCCGCCAGTTCGACGCCGGTGGGCCCGGCCCCCACCACCACAAAGGTCAGGGCGGACTGGCGCGCCTCGGGATCGGTCTCGAGCTCGGCGGACTCAAAGGCCAGCAGAAAGCGGCGCCGGATCTCGGTGGCGTCGTCGATGGTCTTGAGCCCGGGGGCGTGGCTCTCCCAGTGGTCGTTGTCGAAGTAGGAGTGGGTGGCGCCGGCGGCAAGCACCAGGTAGTCGTAGCCGATGTCGCCCTGGTCGGTGATGACCAGGCCCCGCTCGGTGTCCACCGCCTGCGCCTCGGCCATGACCACGCCGGCATTGGCCTGCCGCTTGAGCACCTTGCGGATGGGTGTGGCGATATCCGCGGGACTCAGGGTGGCGCTGGCCACCTGGTACAGCAGCGGCTGGAACAAGTGGTGGTTCCGGCGGTCGATGAGCACCACTTCCACCGGCGCCCGCTTCAGATCGAGCGCGGCGTTGAGGCCGCCAAAGCCCCCGCCGATGATGACCACCCGAGGTTGTTTTCGTGACGTCATACGAATCGCACCGTCCCTTCCGCTGCGATGAACGCCCGTGAGCATTCTCGCCGCTTGGGATAACAACATCCGGGCGCTACCGGTTCCACGATGCAATACAATCTCGAAATGTACCACCAGACGAAGTCCAAAATCGACCGACGCCAAATGACACGATGAACTACCACCTGCGTATCACCCGCCCCACCGACAACCTCGAGGAGGTGGCCCAAATGTATCGCGACGGCCTCGGGTTCGAGGTTCTCGGCGGGTTCACCGGGCACGAGGGATTCGACGGCGTGATGCTTGGACACCCGGAAGCGGACTACCACCTGGAGTTCACCCGGAAGGTTGGTCACACCGCCGGGCGGGCGCCCACCGAGGACAATCTCCTCGTTTTCTACATACCCCACAGCGACGAATGGGCGGTCACCTGCTCGAAGGCCGAGGCTGCGGGCTTTCGCCCGGTGACGTCCTTCAATCCGTACTGGGACAGGAACGGGAAGACCTTCGAAGACCCCGATGGGTACCGGATCGTGTTGCAGCGCGCGGCCTGGGCCGGCGGCAAAAAAGAGATCAGACGGTGAGGCTTCTGACGTCGATACCGGCGAACAATCCCTCGGCGACCCAGGTCCGGAACCAGCGGAAGACGCGGGCCTGCTGGCGGACGGATTTCTGAGCCGCGGCAGCGGAGCCGAGCGCATCGCCCAGAGGCACGCCGTCCACCAGCGCCCGCAGCAACTCATACTCAGCTCGTTTCAGCTCGAGCCGCAGCACCGAGTAGTCGCGGCGGTAGACGGCGACCCATGTCGCCCGCCGGCGCGGGCTGGGGATGGGCCGGTCCCGATGGTACGCCTCCAAATGAGGGATCACCGCGTGCTTGAATTCGAGCAGGCGCAGAGCCGCAATGGGCCTCAGGCGGGCCTGCTCCCAGGCCTCGGGCGGCACCGCGGCCAGATCCTCTCCCCCAAGAACGGGGGTTTCTTGCTCGTCGAAGACCTCGGTCATGGCCAACTCGAGCCTGGCCAGGTCGTGGAGCAACCCGACCTGCGGCCAGTCGGGCCTTTCGGCGAAGAACTGCGGCAGGCTGCTCGCCGAGCCGGTTCAGGGTGTAACTCCGCGAGGGGTAGGGTTGGACGTACTCCCGCACGAGGTCGGCCAAATCCGTCGTCACCGAGAAGGTAGTGGATCACCGGATAGTCGGTGGCGAGCGCCTCCTCCATCCGCATCAGGTACATGCCGTGGTAGACCCCGACTCGTTCGGCGGATGTCAGGGACGCAGACGGCAGCACCACATCGGCCAGACGGTTGGACGGGATCTCCCGCTCGGCCGCGGGCGATGCGATGGCCTCCTCGACGGTGCCGGGGTGGACCACCACCTCCTGCATCCAGCGCTGCAGTTTTTCGAGACCGGTTTCCTGGGTGTGAGCTTCATGCGGCATGGGCCACCTCCTGCTGTCGCCACAGATCCGCCTTGAGTACCTCTTCGTGGACCACCTCGAACGGCGGGATGTCGGCGTCCCATTCGAGCAGGCTGGCGCGCAGGCCGACGGTGCGGATGGTGTGGCCATAGAGTTCCCACACAGGATCGAGGACGTGGTCGGAGTGGGTGTCGATGATGTGTGTGCCCTTGTTGGTGTGGCCCGCCAGGTGGTACTGGCAGACCCGGTCACCGGGGATAGCGTCGATATAGGCCACCGGGTCGTAGCCGTGATTAAAGGCCGACACGTAGACGTTGTTGACGTCGAAGAGCAGACCGCAGTCCGCCTCCTCGGCCAGTCGCGCCACGAACTCCCACTCCTTCATGTCGGAGTCGGCAAACTCGAGGTAGGTGGACGGATTCTCGAGCACCAGCGGCCGTTCCAGAACCTCCTGCACGACCTTGATGCGAGCCGCAGCGTGGCGCAGGCTCTCCTCGGTGTAGGGCAACGGCAAGTAGATCGTGCGTGTTGCGGCCGAGGACACCGGTCCAACAGATATGGTCGGAGACCCACAGCGCGCCGGTTCTCTCGGCCAGAGCCTTGACCTTGGCGAGATAGTCGAAGTCGATGGGATCGGTGGACCCGATGGACATGGAAACCCCGTGCATTACCACCGGATAGCGTTCGGCGATGCAGATCCAGGATGTGGAGCGGTCGCCCGCCTGTGTCGAGGTAGTTTTCGGTGAGAATTTCAAAGAAACCGATTTCTGGCTCCTCGGACAGGATGTGGCGGTAGTGGGTGGTCCGCAGCCCGATCCCGAGCCCGAGATCCGGGTATCCCCAGCGGTTGTCCTTCATGGTCGCCCCTCCTCTTTCTGGGTCGCGTTGCCTGGTCGTGCGCTCGAGCAAACTCTCCGCATCGGAAGGGCTCGCTCGAATGTCGAGCCCCAGCTGCGGGCCCCGAGAACAACCCCGGGGCCCGCGTTCAAATCGTCTCTCAGGCGGAGTCTTCTCCGTGCTCGATGGGAACCGCGCAGCCGCCCTGGCCTTTGCAGGAGTTCTTGGCGGCGCATCCGTTGTCACCCGATTCGCAGCCACCGAGGCCCTTGCAGTCGTTCTGACCCTTGCAGCCGTGTTTTGCGTCCTCAGAGGCACAACCGCCTTTGCCCTTACACGAGTTCTTGCCGGCACAACCGTTATCGCCGGATTTACAGTTGCCCTGACCCTTACAACCATTCATGCCCTTGCAGGCGTGGCGATCGGAGTTTTCGGCCTTGTCGCCCGACTTGCTGCCGCAGCCGTCTTTGCCGCTGCAGCTGTTCTGGCTGACTCCGTGGTTATTGGTCGCCGCGTGTCCGACCCCGGGCGTCATGGCACCGACTCCGGCGATCATCCCCGCCATGGCCGCGTTGACCAGCATCTTCTTGACCTTGGTATTCATGTTTGTTCCTTTCGTTGGTTCGGTGGAGTATTTTGGTTCCGAGTTTCAATGACTGAGTCTTTGTCTCAAGAGTTGCTGTTGGATATAAGCCGCTTTGACCGAGAGTGGTTACATGGCAGGGACGATTTCTACCGGCTCTCAGGCAGCCACCGAAGTCGCTTGACCGGTCTCCTCAGGTTCGATGGAGAGCAGATCTGCGGACGACGGTATCCAGACTCAGCTTTCCGGCGCCATAGAAGACGAGCCACAGCAGGAAGAGCAGGAAAGTGAACGCCGTCACGTCGGTGGGCGAAATCTCCGAAGCACGGCCCCAGGACGGCGAGGAAGTCGGCGGTGTCGGCCGTGAGCAGTGCCACGACCATGGTGACGGACAAACCGCTTGCGAAGAATCGGGTGAAGAGTCCAAGGATGAGCATGATGCCGCCCACCGTCTCCATGGACGCCACGATGCCAGCGTTGAGCGCCGGGAATGGGATCCCCAGCGAGTCGAAAAAACCGATGACGTTTTCGAAGTTTCTGAACTTCCCGGTCCCGGCTTGGAAGAATGCAAGGCCGATGACGATGCGCGTCGCCAGCGGAGCGATGAAACCGAAGCTGTCGGTGATGCGCGTGACCGCAGCGTTGACTCGAGTGGCTGTCTGCCTGAAATCCATGATCGTCTCCATTGGTTGATTCACCTCCTCTATGCGGCGGAGGGTCATCAGGTTTCAATGGCGGACAAAACCGACAGTTTCAGGTGTCCAGAAGCACGCACTTGGTGCTGGTCGGGGCACCGGTCGAGTTTCAGTTTGACTGGGTCTTAGGGGGGTTGACGGATCGTTTTTTTGTTGGAAGAGTGGGGGTTGGGGGGGGGTGGGCTGGGGTTTAGGGGGGCGTCTATGGTAATCTTCTGATTTCGCCTTGTAGAGCGAGTCTTCGAAATCCATACCCTGAGCGACCATTCTCTTCTTCAGCGTGACGCAATACTAGCACGAGCAGCGCGGTGGAATTATTCGAGATCGTCCACCGCCGTTCCGCGCGGACCCTCGCCCAAACGTTCGGGAGCAACCAGCTTCCGCCGGGCCTGCTCGGTGACCTTGAGGTTCTCGAGCTTCTGGCCCATGGGGAGAAACCGCCGCTCGAAGGAGCCAACGGCGGAGTTGTAGGCATCCACCGCGGTCTTGAGCCCTCGCCCGGTCTTGGCCAGGTCCTCGCCGAACTTGGCGGCGCGGTCATAGAGCTCGCGGGCGGTGTCGGCGATCTCACGGGCGTTCTCGGCCAGCGTCCGCTGCTGGTAGTAGATGGCCACGGTGCGCAGCAGCGCCACCAGGGTCGTTGGGGTGGCCAGCAACACCCGCGAGCGCAGCGCCTCCACCTGGAGTTCGGGCTCCTCGCCGAACGCGGCGGCGAGAAATGGATCGCCCGGGAGGAAGAGCACCACGATGTCCACGTCGCCGTCGATGCCGGCGGAGTAGTCACGGGCGGCGAGGGTCTTGATGTGGCTCCGCACGGCCTGGACGTGCTCACGGAGGCCGGCCTGGCGACCCTCCTCGTCCGACGCCTCCACGGCCTTGAGATAGCCGGCCAGGGCACCTTCGCGTCGACCGCGATATAGCGACCGTCGGGGAGGTTGACCACCATATCCGGCCTGCCGCCCTCGCTCGTGGTGGTCTGTTCCTCGAAGTCGCAGTGCTCGGTCATGCCGGCGAGCTCGGCGATATTGCGCAGGGCGAGCTCACCCCAGCGGCCCCGCGCCTGGGTACCGCGCAGGGCGGAGGCGAGGGTGGTGGTCTTGTCCTGCAGGGTAGCTGTGGCTGATTGGAGCTGTGCGAGGTGTTCCTTGAGGCCCTCGTAGGCGCCCCGGCGCTCCTTCTCCATCTCGCCGGTCTTGACGTCGAGCTTGTTGAGGTTCTCGGTCAGCGGGCGAGCAGGGTTTCCATGGCCTGTTTGCGCTTCTCGAGGTCGGCACCGGCCTCTTCACGGGTGGTTTTCCAACGCTGCTCGGCCAGCTCCAGGAACTGTTTGGTGCTGCCCTCCAGGGCGGCTGCCGACAGGGCCTTGAAGGAATCTTCGAGTTCTTTTTTCGAGTCCGCGACAAATCGCTTCTGCTCCTCGATCTGCTCGTGGGCGGTGCGAACCTCGACCTCGGCCACTGACACCCTGCGGTCGAGTTCGTTGCGCGCCTCGGTGACAGCGTCGAGGTCCGACTCTACCGCGACTCTCCGCTCGGTCTCGGCCTCGGCGCGGGCATCCGCCGCGGTGGCCTTCTGCCCGAGCTCTGCTTCGATTCGAGCGGTCTCCACCCGCCCACGCGAAACGGCAATGATCCACGCGATTGCGGCGCCAACGAGGAGTGCAGCAACAGCGATGAGAGCAGCAATGACCGGCGTGATGATCATTGAGAGATCCTAGCCCGCGCAATGTCCAAGAACAAGGCCACCCATTTCTCTGATCACCAGGCCAAACCCGAAATGGGGCGGGGGCCCGGGGGACACAGATGTTCTCTCTCTGCGCCCTGCCGACGTGGCCGCCTTATGTTGGAACTTGATCAGCCCGCCGGCTGGGTCTCGGGCAGCAGAGCCTCGATGGCGGATGTGATTTCCTCGTCGAGAGGTTCCACGTCAGGCTCGAACCGGGCCGACGACGGTGCCGTCAGGAGCGATCAGGAACTTGGTGAAGTTCCAGCGGACCTCACCGCGGATACCTTCTGGGGTGTCCTCGGTCAGCGTCTTGTAGATCGGCGCCTGCCCGTCGCCCTTGGTGTGGACCTTGGCCATCATGGGGAAGCTGACTCCGTAATTGCGTGTACAGAATGTCGCTATCTCTTCGGCCGATCCGGGCTCCTGCTTGCCGAAGTCGTTGCTCGGAAAACCAATCACCACCAGGCCCTGATCTCCGTACGTTTCGTGGAGCGTCTGCAGTCCTTCGTACTGTGGTGTGTAACCGCATTTCGAAGCGGTATTGACGATCAGTATTGGTTGCCCACGAAATGACGCCAGCTCCACCGGTTCGCCACCCAGCGACTCCACGGCGTGGTCGACGACCGCGGCATGAGTCGCATTGCTTGGCTGATCCGCCACAGTCTGTGGTTCTAGAGCACTCTCCGTCGACTGCGGCGCGCCACCACAGGCGACGGTCGCAATCCAAACCCATGACACCAATGCCACGTAACAGGGAACTTTGGTCATCTCCTCATCTCCTTATCATCACCTCAACGCGGATGGGTGATGGGGTCTTCCCGCCCCAACAATGTCACGACCCGGTTGACTCCCTGGACCATCATCCTAGAACGCTTTGCTTGGTTGTCGCTGCGGGGTTGACCACCGTCGTGTTAAGGTAACGCCCTCCGCCGCAGGACGGGGCGGAGACAGAGGAGAATGCACGATGAAAACAACACATTTGATACTGGTATTTATCACTGCATCGCTGGTAGCTGCGGGCGGTTGTTCTGCAGAGCCGGACACCAACGCGACCGATAATGGGACACCCCAAAATGTCGCGGAGACAATGTCCCAGGCGGACGCCGGCAACACCTTCACCGGCCGCGTCGTCGAGACCATGGATGCGGGCACCTACACCTACGTCCGGGTCGAAGAAGACGGTAACGAGATCTGGGCCGCCGCCGGCCGATTCACAGTGGCCGTGGGCGACCGCGTCGTGGTGCCACTGGGCATGCCCATGGAGAACTTCCACAGCGACACCCTGGATCGGGATTTTCCGATCGTCTACTTCGCGCAGAACATCGCTCGCGAGGGTGAGGCGGTCAACGCAGGAATGCCCGCGGGACATCCGCCGGTCACGGGTGCCGCCGCCGCCCACGATCCCGTGGACCTGCCTTCCGTCGAGCCTGCCCCGGGGGGCGTGACCGTGGCCAAGATCTGGGCCGACAAGGCCGCCCTCGCCGGGTCCAGCGTCACCGTGCGAGGCGAGGTGGTGAAATTTAACGGCGACATCATGGGCACCAACTGGATCCATCTCCAGGACGGCACCGGCAGCGTTGATGCGGGCACCCACGACATCACTGTCACCTCGTCCTCCACCGCCAGGATTGGAGACGTGGTGACGGCCACCGGCACCGTTGCGGTGGACAAGGATTTCGGCGCGGGCTATCTCTACGCGGTGCTGATCGAAGACGCCGCGATCGTCGAGAACTAGGAATCCCCAGGGCTCAGCTTGAGTTGGACGCCTGGCGTGAGGTGTCCAACGAAGGTCCTGTTCTGCTGTCTCGGGTACGGCGGGCTGTCCAGAGCAAGGCTCTCGGTGGTTTGGATCCGGTCAAGGGTCTGCTGGTAGAGCTCCAGACGGCGGGCCTCCACCAAGCCCCAGCTAGCGGCGGTGAGGACCTTTCCGCCAGGGCCTCGAGACGCAAGGCCTCGAGTGTGAACTCGAGCTCCGGGTGGGGATCGATGAGCCGGATCCACTCCCGCTGTTTCGGCTCGATGCGCCACACGCCCCTCTCGCCAGGCGCGAGACCGTCAAAGACGACGTGGTCGACTCCTCCACCAGCCAGGGCATCTCGTCACCGGAGTTCAGGAGAGCCGCCCTGAAGTGGACGAGGTGGACCATGTGGTTGGTGTCGTTTGTTGCCTTGATCTGTATCACGGGCCACTCGAGGTACCCACGGTTCCGCTTGTAGACCTGCACCTCGCTGAACCGAACGATCGAAGCTGTAGGCGCGCCGCCTCGGATGCCTCGCGGCCGATTTCCAGTCGCTCCACCGCCGATCTCACCTCCCTCAGCCGTCCCATCTGCGCCGTGGACATGATCGCATCGGCGGTGAGACCTCCGAGCGGGCGATAACGCTCAACGACACGTTCGGGCGACGGGACGGCGGATCCATCCTGCCCGAAAAGGAAACTCACCTACGAGATACTGGAGCGACTCGTCGAAAAGTGCCCGTTCGTCCACAGACAAGGGCTCGCGGAGCTTGACCAGGGATCGTCCCAGTGCAACCGGACTGGACACATCGAGGGTCTGCGGCCCGCAGCCCAGGCCGGCCACCATCACGATGATCAACGCAAAAAACCGGCGCGCCCTCCAGCGCATCATTCTGCTCCATCCTGAACAATTTTCCGAAGCTCGTCTCTCAAGCAAATCTACCGGATATCAATCGACACGACCAGACCTATCTCACACAAAACCGGGATGGAATCGTTCCGGGGGGTGGTCGGTGTGACGGGTGATACCTGAGGCTCGAAAAACCGCGCCCACATCGGCCACCCGTTGTGATGCCGAAACGCTCCAGCCGTAGTCCGAATTGAGGGAATAGCACCTTTGGTGCGGTTTTTTTTCATCATCGGACCATGAATAACGCCCGACCCACATGACGGGTCAGTTTGGTTGCGAGGAGGACGAATGAAAAAGTCAATTCTTGTGTGCCTGGTGGTTTTCATTGGAATGACCGCACCGCCTACGCGAAGAAGAAGAGCGGTTTTTACCTTGGCGGCAGCGTTGATGACGCGACGGACCGTGAGTCCGAGAGCGGTTCAGACCTGGTCTATGGCATCGGCGGGCAGGTTTGGCTCGGACAGCTCGCCATCCGCGGCGAGATCGAACTCTTCGATATCTCGGAAGCCGGAAATGCCTGGATGTTTTCGGCGGGCGTGGCCTACAGATTCTAGCTACCGATTCATGAATTAACGGAATCCCGATTCAGGATCGGATCAGCAGAAAACTACACTGGCACCGCTCTTCCGGCCTCTCGCCGGAGGGAACCGGGCCCTTGTTCTGCTCGATGTCGTGGGGATATATTCGGTCCCTAACGGGATAGAAATGACAGCACCGGGTTTCGCTGAGGAGCAGCCTTGCGTCGATCGAAGTGATCCAGGTCCAGCGCCGGCTTGAGCGTGGCCTCCATCATCCTCTTGTGATCCGCACGAAGACGGTCCAACGAATGACCCCCGGGTGTGGCCGGACGCCGGCTGATTTCAAAATGTTCCCATCATCGTCGTAGTACACCTTGCGAATGGAGTATTCCTCGTTGTCTGCCACATCCACCGATCGAATCACACGGTAGTCCCACATGGCTTGTCCCCCATAAATAGCGCGCTGCCGATCCCCGTACCTGTCCCAGGGCTCCAAGAAGTTCGTACCGCCCGTTCGGCAAGAAAATACGTTCGCGTCATCACCACGGCCTTGGATCGGGCTTGAGCATCGCCCCAAGAATCGGAGCGCGATAGACTACCGCGATGACCAACCTGAAAACTGGCATCATCGGTCTCGGCGCCTACGTGCCCGACCGGATCATGACCAACGATGAGTGGTCCGAACACTTGGACACCTCCGACGAGTGGATCACCGACCGGACCGGAATCAAGACCCGCCGATTCGCGGCGGCGGACCAGACCACGGTCGACCTGGCGGCTGAGGCTGCCTGGCGGGCACTCGCCGATGCCGGGCTCGAGATCGGTGACATCGATGAGATCATCGTCGCCACAGACACCCCGGAGGTCCTCATCCCGGACACAGCGCCGTACCTGCAGCACCGGCTCGGCGCACATGAAGTTCCGACCTACGATCTGGCCGGCAGCGGGTGCGCCGGCTTTGTTCTGGCCCTCGACATCGCCCAGTCCCGATCCGCACAGGACGGCAGAGGTGCTCTGGTGGGTGTGGAACTGCTCACCCGACAGATGAACTGGCACGACCTTCCACCTGCGTACTCTTCGGTGACGCGGCGGGGCAGCCGTCGTGGAACCCGGTCGCGACGTCACCGAATGCTCTCCTTCACCGCCGGCACCGACGGTTCTCAGGCGGAGATCCTCGGTCTCGAGATGGGCGGCACCCGATCGCGTTTACCCTTGACGGCGCCCAACGCGGTGATCACAAAAAAATCGTCATGAAGGGCCAGAGGTCTTCCGCGAGGCCGTCAAACGGATGACCGCGGCGGGCCGTGAGGTCCTCGAGAGAGCAAAGATCGGCGTCAATGGACTCTCTCTGGTCGTCCCCCACCAGGCCAACATGAGGATCATCCGGGCGGTACAGAAGGCCCTCGAAGTTCCCGACGAAAGATGTTCATCAACGTCGACGTGTACGGCAACACCGGCTCCGCCTCCATCCTCGCGCTTTCAAGGCCCGGTCCCAAGTCAAATCGCGCGCGGGGGACCTGGTTCTGCTCACCACCTTTGGCGCCGGCTTCCACTGGTCCGCCATGGTGCTGCGCTTCTGACGGCGCCCCAGGACCCACCCTCTGTTCAGAGTGCCTCGCTGCTCACGCCGCTCCAGAATGAGGTGTCGCCTGACTCGAGGCCGTCCGCAAAGAGGGAGTTCAGATTGGGTGTCAGCGGACCCGGCGTGGTCGTTCTGGTGGGAGTTGGTGTTGGATGGACTGGAGTTCCAGTCGCTGTCATGGTGGCAGTTCGAGTCGGTGTCGGTGTCGGTGGGACCGGGGTGTTGTTCCGTGTCGGTGTTGGCGTGGAGGTTGGTGTCGGAGTCGTTGTCGGCACGGTCCCACTCGCAACCTCGAGCTCCAACTCGTAGAGCTGCGGCAGATCCGAGGTGTCACCGGAAATTTCGAGGTAGTAGTCCCGCTGCCGCTGGTCAGGGCAACGTCTTCGAGAGTTTTCGGGGGTCCCACGCCACGGCGTCCGACGATGCCAGCTCTGTGGAACCATCCACATCCAGGACGCGAACGTTGAGGTCATGAATGGCCAACGAATTCAACGGGGTCCCGGGGAGCAACTCCGCTGGAGTTCCGAGGACCGCTCAGATAGGTCGATCCGATTGGGGAGACGGTCACGCTGATGGACGCTCCGGCACCAACTGAGAAGCTGAAGTCATCGATGTCATGGTTGTCATCAATGGAGATGTCATGGATTGTCATTGACCCCGAAGGCGAGCCGATGCGAGTCGACGACCCAGGCGCGTCGTTGTGCTTGAAAAAATCACCATAGCCGCGGTTCGAGGCCAGGATGTCATCGTGCTGCGAACCCTCGAATGCACTCGAAGAATAGGGCTTCATCAATTTCGTCTGGTTAACGGGACAGACGTGTTGGAGGCCGATCCCATGGCCGGCTCTGGGAGACCACGTTGCGCAAGCGGATCGAGTTTCCGGATACGTTCGAAAAGAACGAGTCCCCGGTTGATCACCATATCTCCAATATTGCAATAGAAGTTGTAGGCGAGGATGCCGGAAGAACCGTCAATGTTATGACCCCCGATTCCAGTCGCCGCGGCCCCCGATCTGGCCGTCGGCAGCGACGAACGAGGCTCCGTTGTTGTTTGGCTCGTAGACATAGGTTATTCTGTTCAGTCTCCCCATCGGTCAAAAACCTGCTGAAAAAGTGCGAGCCATGTGGTTTCGTTGCCGTAAATGGTGTTCAGATGGGTGCGGACATTGCTCGTGAGTCCGCCTCGCCGCGTACCTGTATATGCCGGTGCCGTCGGGAACAATGCTCCAGGTCAGGGCGGCGGATCGCCCTGACCAAACCGCTGCCGTCGGTAGCTGTTTGAGACCAACGGTTAAAATCAGTGAAAAGATACTCGGTCTCTGGCTCGCCGGTCAGTGAGTGATTCAAGCGCGCAAAAGAGGCCTTGGTTATCGTCTCCTGGATGTACCAGTCGGGCGCGCCCGCTTTGAACAGAGTGCCGGTCCGGAGCCTGGGCTGCAGGCGAGCGGCGATGAGCCCAGCGCGTTGGAGGGCAAGATGGAGATGAGGGCGATGCATCCGATGCTCCCTGCGATCACCGCCGCGTTCATTTTCATGGCTGCGTTCCACTCCTCGTGGAGTTCGGTGGTTTGTTCATGGATTGTTCGATGACCAGGCGTTGACATCGCCAGACTCGAAGCCGTCGGAGAACAACGGATCGACCGGGATTGGAGCCAGACAGCTCGGATAGCTGCTGGCGCGTTGCGTCACGTGGTTGTTCATCTGAGCTGGAACGCGTTCGGGTTGAACGCCGAATGGATGGCCCAGACCGAAGGTCAGGCTGATGTTGGTAGCGTAATCGTCGATCCTATATCGGTCGTAGGCCTCGGCTCCACAGATCCCTTGTATTTCGATTCCCATGACGACTCCCGACGTGCGCATCAAGGGCATTCCAGTCATAGCCAACTCCGAATGCACCGATCAGTCTTTTCAAAAAACTCATCTTCACGCCCACTAATTACGCCATCCCACAAGAGCAATCTGTGACCTAAGTCATAACAATAAGAACTGTTCTTACATCTCTCAACGGGGCCACTTGTGGGCGAGTTGCTCTGGACGGGTTTGGATCTCGCCCCATGGTGCTGCGCTTCTGACGGAGTTGTCGGGGGGTGTTGGTGATCACCTCCGGGGGCGCGATGGGCCGGAAAAGAAATTCCTATCCGTGATCCCGCGCCAGTCTGAGCAAGTTGAGCAAGAACCGACGGTAAATGGCCACGAGAAAAGGTATTTCTTTCCTGTGGCCGGCGAGAAGGAGCGCAGCTGAGCTACCGCGTCGCCATCGATTTCCACCTCGTCACTGGGGGAGCGGACCTTCTCGAAGAGGTTGACGGTGCTCCGCCTTTTTTGATCCACCGGCTCGAATCCCGCTTTTTGCATCATCATCTCCAGGGTCCTGGGCGAGAAGTTGAGATGTGCGCGAAATGGCCCGGGAGATCGGAGGCAGCTCGGTATCGAGCACATTCGGAACGGTAACGAAACGCCCGCCGATCACATACGGTTGACCTTGCTGAGTGCAGCGCTGGAATCTCCGAGGTGCTCGAGCACCTCCATCATCACGACGAGGGCCACCGTCTTAGAGCCGGGCTCGTAGGCATCCAGGTTCGTCGTGTGTACGGTGAGGCCGAGACTGTCGCGCGCGTGGCGTGCGTAGTCGCGCCCCGGCTCGATCCCGACTGCATTGAGTTCCCGCTCTCGGCACAAGGCCAGGAATTCGCCCGATCCGCATCCGATCTCCAGAATGCTCGGTCCTCCGGTCGGCAACCGGTCGCCCAGGAAGTCGAACGCCTTACGGGCGGCGCGCCGTCGTCGTCGGATGTGTCCGCGGGGCGGTGACCGTGCGAGACTCCCTGATAGAGAAACCGATAGCGTCTCGAGTAGAAGCGCTCCAACGTTTTCGGGTCTGGCACAGGGTTGCTGAATACGAGCCCGCAGGTCGTGCACATCACCGTTTCCAGGGGCAGTAGATAACGGCGACCTGACCGACGACCTCGGTGGAATATGAACCGCAGAGATTGCACCTTTCGCGACTCATTGTGCATGCCCGATCCCCTGGCTCGGGTTGAACAAATCGCCTCCCGGTTCGTGAGTCCGGGCTGTCACTCTTCGGCTTCCACGGGATTCCTGTGCAACACCTCGAGCTCGATCGTGCCGCCGTGCACATGGTCGAAGGCCCGACACGAGTCCAGGGATTGCACGGCCAGACCCGCCAGCGCGGGTAGGTCCTTGCGGTGCACGATGAGCACGCCGGGGCCGGTCTCCATGGCCCAGCTCTGCACCTCAGTGGCCGATCTCAGGATGTGAATCCGGACGCGCCTCGACGGAAGAAGCGCACACTCGGCTCGAGCTCCCCGAAGCTGGCGATCGGCGGGCTTCCGGGAACGGCCAGGGCCGCGCGCCCGACGCACGGGCTGAGCCTTGAGCAACGGCTCCGACGCCGGCGGCCGAGACCCCCGGCCAGCATGCCGTGCCAGAGTACGGCGCCGACAAGCAGGGGGCGGGCCGCAGCCCGGTGACGGCCGCGACGCCAGGCGACTAGAGAAACCGCAAGCCCGGCGAAGACCGAGAGCAGACCTGCGGTCGCCAGACCCATCGGCCTCAGAGGGGCCATTCCCGGGACCAACCATGGAGTCATCCCCGCGGCTGTGATCAGCACGGTGATCAGGGGTACGTACAGCCAGGTACCGGCCGCGGCATGGGGCGCGGGGCCGGGGCGGGAGAGGTCAATACCCCCGCCGCGCCGCCAGCGACAGCCACGGCATCAGGGGCAGGATGTAGTGCGGGTAGCTTGGTTGCCACTACGGTCACCAGGACGAGTGGTGCAGCGATCATGCCCGTCAAGAGTGCGCCGCGATCGTCCCGCCGCCATAGTTCGCGCAGCGACGCCGGCAGCAGCATCGCCCGAGGGCAGGCAAACCAACGGCAGCGCGAATAGGTAGTACGGCAGCATTAACACGTAGTTCAGACCGGTCCCGCCAGTGACCCTCGATCGGCTCAATCAGGTGACGGATGGCAACCTGGACGCCGATCCCGTGTTCCAGGAACGCCCCCCCAGTTGGGCGATTGGCAGGGATTCCCCAAGCGCAGAACAAACCGACGCTGAGCATGACCGCCGCCGCCAGGTGCGCCACCCATAACCCGGCCGATCGGGATCGCCCTGCGCACCAAAAACATGGCGGTCAGCATCGACAGCAGCGGTACGACCAGCCCGACCGGGCCCTTGGCGAGCTGGGCGACTCCCAACAGTAGTCCCATAACCAGCGTCTGCCACCAGTTCGGGCCGCTGGTCCAGGCCAGAACGAAACACATGGTTGCGCCCAGCATGGCGGGCAGCAAGATGGCGTCGGCCTTGGCGATGGTGCCTACAACGAGGACCAGGGGCTGGGTGGCAAAGATGGCGGCGGCCCACCAGCCCGCCTCGGGGCCGTACAGGCGCCGGGCTATCCAGGCGGTCAACAGGCAGCTGATGGCGATCCCGAGCGGCGCCCAGCGAACGGCCAGCACAGTTGGCCCAGCACGTTCACTGACAGCGCCATCAACCAGTACATCAGGATCGGTTTGTGCAGCCGCGGCTCGCTATTAAACGTCGGTACCAGAAGGTCACCCGACTGGACCATTTCCACGGCCGCGGTCGCGTTGCGGCTTGTCGCGATCCCACAGCGTCGATCTGGTCGTCGTCCACAGGTACCGCACCACGACCACCACCAGGCCGATGATTGCCGGCCACCCGGTGCGGCTCACCGCCGGGGCTCGCCGACCCGGTAGCGAACCCGCATCAAGCGCACTGCGAAGCAGTCCTGTAGCCCGCGCCAGCAGCGCTCAATCACCCCAATACCGAATTTCAAAACCCCATGGCGACGCGGCCGATGGTGCACCGGTCTTTCGTCTGCTCTCCCCCCGACATGCGCACGAGTACGGGGATGAACGGTGCATACCCTCCAGCTGCAGGGGGAGGTCCAGGGCGGTCTGACGCCGAATCAGGCGTGTCGCGCAGCCGGTGTCGCGAACCGGGTCGCTGAGCAGCAACCGCCGCTAACTCCTTCCAACCCAGCTGGCCCAGCGCCGCGGCAGCCAGTTTGCCCGACAACCGCTGCGGTCCGCTTGGATGAGGTCGGCGTCCGTTTCAAGCAGCGCCTCGCTGAGCATCTCCACGAGATCGGCCGGGTCGTTCTCCTCGATGAGGGGGACGACGTTGTCCTCCTCATCGTGTGCCACGACGACGATTGACAGCTCTGGCACGGCCATCTGGCAGATGGACTCGAGAGGCCCGGCCGTGAGAAGTAGGCGGCGGGGCGTCTGGAACCGATCGCGCCTCCGGCGACAGCATGGAGCAGTTGGTGGTCCACACAGGAGGATGGGCCGAGAAGGCCCACCGACAGCTGCTGCAGGACCGTTGGCACACCCATCACCAGCACCAGGCAGACGACAACCAGACCGGAGATGACAATGGCCCGCCGACGCCTGCCACCAACAAGAGCTTCGTTGCCCGCCGCGAGCAGGGGGAGGAACGCGGGGAGGTGTAGACCGCATATCTGTCTTTGGCCTCTGCAAGACGAGGTACATCGCGGCTGCCCAGAGGGCCATCAACATCAAGGCCGCGTACACCGGGGGCGGCGTGACCTGCTCAGCCAGAACCAGGCGACGAGGACCGTGATCAAAACCACGACCGCCCGGACCAGGTTGGCGGCGACCAGAACAGAGCGCTCGAAGAATCGAGGTGGGCTGCGGCGCACCAGCCAGAGTCACTCCTGTTTTGCTAGGTAGCGCAACATGGCCATGTCGAGGGACTGGTTGCGAAGTACCTCCGGTTTGAATCAGTCGCCAGCGCACAATGTTGATATCCCCTTCCCCCAGAAGACTGTTGTGCCAGTATGACGACCACAATTCTGTGGCGTCTGAATGACCGTAATACAGTGCGGGGGGATGATCAGCAGCAGTGGGGTTGCGACGGCGAAGGCCACCACCTGGCGCCGCGCTCTCATCAGGAGGGGAACCATCACCAGCAAAGCGGGGTAGAACTTCAGGGCTGCGGGGAGCGCCAACGCCGAGCCGGCGAGGATGGGCCTACCCCGTGCAGAGGCGCCCAGGAACAACAACCAGCACGCCACGATGAGCACGCTGAGCTGCCCGGTCTGCAGGCTGCCGCTGGCCACCACCAGGAGAACGGCTGCGGCGAACTCGAAGCTGTTGACAAAAGACTCCCGCCGGTGCTCCAGGCGCCTGACCGTTACGGCCAGGCCGGCGAAGGCAGACACCGAGCAGGGAGAGGTTGACGAGGGCCCACACAACACCGGCAACGGCCGGGCTGAGGTGTTGGAACAGACTGAAATACACCATCCCGGACGGAGGAAGGCAGCAGGGCCAGAGCGTTTGGGGATCCAGACTGGTATAGACCTCGCCGCCGACTGCTTCGATACGCGCCGCCTCGCGATAATAAAAGCCGAAGTCCGAAGCGCCTCGAGCGGCCCGGTTGACGAGCACGGTCAGCTGCCAGGCCGCGACGATGAGGGCTGCCACCAGCGCTGTTCTCGCGGTGATGGCCAGTAGGCGTGAGTTGCTCGTGCGAAAGGTCCTCATGGTCTCGCTTTGCCTTTTCGTTGTTTCGTGACGTCGTCGAGGTAGAAGCTGAAACGCCAGATGCAACGCACGACCGCGAAGGCAACCACTGCCGAGAGCACGTACACCACCACCGGGTGTCTATCCAGGGTCGTTGACAACAGGTTGGCCGGCGTTCGCCGCTCGGTGATAGCCACGTCTTCGTTATCATAAGCCCGAAAACAACCGAGACGTTGGATCGGAGAATAATGGGCCGATCCGATCTCGCGCGTGAAATACGATACCGACGGCCTCTGGGGTCAGTCTGCATTCCGCACCGTGTTCCTCGCGGTGGCCGTGGTCACTCTTCTCCGCGTCGCCTATCTCGGCTTCAACCTGCTTCCCCTCTTCGGCGATGAGGCTCAGTACTGGAGTTGGTCCCTCGAGCCCGCGTTCGGTTACTACTCGAAGCCGCCGATGGTGGCGTGGTTGATCGCCGCCACCACAGCGGTGGCCGGCCAAGGGGAATTTGCCGTCAAGCTGGCGTCTCCTTTGACACATGCTGTGACCGCGTTGATGATCTTCTTCATCGGCTGCCGCCTCGGCGGGCGCAGAGCGGGTATGTGGAGCAGCATTCTCTACCTGACTATGCCGGCCGTGAGCTACTCGTGCGGCATCATATCCACTGACCCACCCCTGCTCATGTTCTGGTCGGTGGCGTTGTACGGTTTCGTACGTGCTATCGATCCACAACCCGGCGCCGACAGAGCCGTGTACTGGTGGATTCTCACCGGGATCGGCCTCGGCTTCGCCCTGCTTTCGAAGTACACCGCGGTGGCCTTCCCGATCTCGATGATGCTCTATCTGGCGATCACACCCCGGCGGCGGGCGGTGCTGCGATCACCAGGACCGTACCTGGCCCTTGCCCTCGCTCTGATCGTATTCTTGCCCAACCTACTGTGGAATGCCGAACATGGTTTCGTCTCGATACTGCACGTCAAGGACAATGCCCACTGGAGCGGAGGGCTCCTCCATCCCGGCCGCCTGGCCGAGTTCGTATTCGCCCAGTTCGGGATCTTTGGGCCACTGCCCTTTGTATGTTTGCTGGTGATGATCTTTGGTTGGCGACGCCTCGCTCGCCACGAAAGCCTCAACCTCCTGCTGTGGTTCACAGCACCCCTGCTGGCGGCCATCTGCAGCCAGGCATTTGTATCGCGGGCCTATGCCAACTGGGCGGCGCCGATCTATGTGGCGGCGAGCGTAGCGGTCACCACCTGGCTCCTCAGCCTCAACAAGGAGAGGTGGATCACGGCCACCGTATTGGTTCACCTCGCCGCCGGCATTGTCCTCGCATCCTACGAGCCCGTGGTCCGCAGCTTCGACCTGAATGTGCCTGCACGCTTCGACCTGCTCAAAAGGGTCCGTGGGTGGCCGGAGGTGGGCAAGGAGCTCGCGCGGCTGAGGCGGAGCACTCGGACCCTCTCCTGCTTGTCGACAATCGAATGTTGATGGCCGAATGCCTGTACTACGGCGCTGTACCGCTGGACTCGGCCTTCTCCTGGAATCCGTCGGGGGTGGTCAAAAACCACTACGACCTCGTAACCGATATGAACGGCGCGCTCGGACGCAACTTTCTCTTCATATCGGCCGCACCAATGGCGGATTCCCTGGGAGCATGCTTCGCCGATGCACAGGCGCTCACGCCGATCGTCGTGCAGACACACCCCGATCGCAGGCTGCGACTGAACGTGTACCGGTTGGATCGGTTCCGCGGCTACGGCCGGTAGCCGCAGCTTCTCTGATGTTGCGCATCGAGTATCCGTAGCAGGTTGGTCGGCATGGCCGAAATGAAGTTGCAGCCGTATTGGAGGCGGTATGCTCGGCACAGCGTGATGCCTGCGATCTTGGCGACGCAGCCGGGGCCGCCATCGTGGGACCCACCCTCTGTTCAGAGTACCTCGCTGCTCACGCCGCTCCAGAACGAGGTGTCGCCGGACTCGAAGCCGTCTGCAAAGAGGAGGTCGGGGTTGGGTGTGGGCGTGGGCGTGATGGTGGGCGTAGGGGTCGGTGTGCTGGTGATCACGGGTGTCGCCGTGGGGGTCGGGGTCGGCGTCCACGACGGCGTGCGGGTTGGTGTCACCGTGGGGGTCGCCACCGCGCAGTCGGGATCAGCGTCGTCGTAAAGCAGATCGCCGTCGTTGTCGATGCCTGTCACGGCGCCGGCGAAGTTTTCGGGGTAGCCCGAGGCTGGGTTGCACGGATCATCTGGTTTATTGGTGTGGTCCGGATCGGGGGTGAAGTAATAGGAGGGAGGGGTGGATTCGGGCGGGGGAAATGGGTCGTCGTTGTGGCATGACATGCAGGTGAGGCCGTTGGAGTCGGGCCCGACACCGGCGTTGGTGTGGTGAGCCCTCAGTCCCGCGCCCCACCAATCGTTATTGGGCGTGCCTGGTGTGGGGTTGACGCCGTGGCAGCCCATGCACGAGACGGGCTCGAACCCGTCACCGCCATTGGATTGGGCGATCATGACCGGGAATTCGTCGTTTCCAATGTGGCAGACATCGCAATCGCCGCTCAGCATGGTGGATCGGTGGATGTTGTGGAGATTCCCCCAGTTCTGACCGTCCACCGCCGAGGTGTAGTTGTCGCTTCGGAAGTCACCGTGGCATTGTCTGCAGTTGGTGGCATCATCGTCGATGCTGTAGCGGTCATAACCCTGGGCGACAAGGATTCCAAAGAACGCGATTCCCGTGACGACACCAATCGAACGCACACATGACATGAAATTCACGGCCACCTCCCTAGAAACACAAATCTGACTTTGTTGAAGCCGGATCTTCCTGCACATGGTGACGCCACCGGCCACCCACAGTCTGTGACCGTAGTCATAATGGGAACTATTCTCATAAGAAGATAAAACGGCAGACAAGCTGCTCGTGGCGTCGCTTCGACGCCCGCGTCGGCTCGCGGTCCTTCAGGGTGAGTGCCACTGAAACAGCGCCCAGACCGGAGGGCAGAGATCTCTACGGGCGAGCAATGGCTGCCCGTCGGCGCCGTCGTGGCCTACAGAGGTGCGAGTTTGGCGATGGCTTCCTCGCAGGAGTCCGCGCGGTCGATTCGGTCGATCAACATGACCATGGAGAGCAGCTTTTCCACCTGTTCCGGCACCGAGACCAGAACCATCCCGCCGCCGGCCTCCGATGCAGACCACATCACCGAGGCCAGGATGCCGATGCCGCAGCTGTCGATCTTCTCCGCATCGGCGAGGTCGATGACGATCTTCTTCGTGCCGCCGGCAATCTTCTGCCTCACGTCATCCTGAAAGCCGTAGGCCTGGGAGGAACCATACAGATTGCCGCTCAACGCATAGACCGCCATGTCCGGACCGGCGCCGCCGGGGTCTCACAGCTGAACTCCAACACTTTCTTGGCCATCATCCTGACCCCCAATTCGGGCCCTCAATGATCCGCCGTGAGGGACATCGCGATTTCAGAAACAACGAGTTTAGCAAGCCCGGCACGCCGAACTTGCCCTCGCCCGATGAGAAATGCTGGCTAGTCTTCTTCGACGACTTCCAGCCCCGTATCGTCCATCGCCTGGCGGCACGGCTGGGTCACGTCCGCCTTGTGCTCGAGCGGGCAGGTCCCCACTCGTCCTTCGCCGACCTCGACCTCGCCGCAGAACTTCAGGAGATCATCGTGGCACTCGGTGGCGAGGTGGGTCAGAGCGGCCGCAAACTGCTCGAGGGCGGCGGCTCCTTCATAAAGGGCATACTCGCAGCGGGGAGAGATCTTGTCGCCATGGGCGTAGAAACAGGCGAGCAGCCGACCATCACCCGGCGTCACCTGACTGCAATAGGCCTCGATCTCGGGTTCGCAGGCCTCCAAAATGGCTTCAACGACGTCGTCCTGAGCCCAGGCGCCCGGCACGCCCATAAGAACATCCCAACGATCGCCACCAACACGGTCTTCTTCATTTCATCCTCCTACGGCTCTAGTGTGTCCAACAAAATCTGGAATTTTCAGTCCGCGTTTCCTGCCGGCGACACTAGCACAGATTATTGAGGTCATCGAAGGTGAGATCATGTATCATATTCGCGGTCGTCAGCAGAAAACCGATGTCTGGTTCAACGGAGAGAGGCCCGCCGATTGTGGCGTCCAACCACGGCGCCCGCTATCTGCGGCTCAGGCTCCGCCGAGCTGCGGAACTGCCGCAGCCCGGATCGGCCCGTGACCTCCCCCATGCAACCTCTTTGGATTGGAGCTCAACATGACCCTGGGCACCCTATTCAGCAATGGTTTCCTCTGCCCGTTCACTCATCGTGTACTGATCGCAGCCGGTGAGATGGCGGCGCCCATAGATCTGGTGTACGACAAGGACATCCCGGCGGCGATACGGGACAGGTCCCAGCCGGCGGCTGGCCGGTCTTTGTCGCCGCCGACGGTGGTGAGATGCTGCGGGACTCATCGGAGGTCGTCGACTACCTTATCGACCACAGCGGGCCGTCTGGGGAGGCGTATCGCAGCGATCCCGAGACCCTGGCCAGGCTCGACGCCCTCATCGGTTGCATCAGAAAGGTCATCATGGCCGGCATGCCATCCGTCCAACGGGAGTATCGGGAAAAGCTCGACCGGACACTGGCCGAGGTCGAAGCCATCCGTGCTGCCACGCCAGGACCGTTTTTGGAGGGCGATCGCTTCTCCCAGGCCGACGGCCACATCGCACCCTTTCTTCACCGGCTGCCCTTTCTCGTGGAGATTCGCGATCACGCGCCCACGATCTTCCTGAACAACGACGACTTCAACGGGTGGGTCGATCGCGTCGTCAGTCGGCAGTCGTTTCAGCAGATTGCGCCAAAGCGAAACGCCCTTCGGCAGTTTTACGCTGCCAACGCCAAGTACGGCAAACCCATGAAGGTCGGACGCCTGCACCATTCAGGGTTCCGCGGCATGTGGAATGACCTGGCGGCGCGCGCCAACGCGATCGCCGCAGTCGAGGACCGTGACGACGAGACCCTTCAGGAGGCGCGCGATCTCTGTTATCTGCTGTTCCGCGCCGTCTCGCTGCACGCCAAGTTCGAGAACCTCGTTCTGTTTCCCGCACTTGACGCCGCAACCGGAAACACCAGCTTCACTGCAGACGGAATCGGGCAACACGACCACGAAGAGGGAGCAATGAACTCACTGCTTGATCAATTCGATCGCGCCCTCGGCGAGAAGCCCGGCTCCCGTCGCGAGACCCTCTCAGATCTCGCCGCCGCCGTCGAGCACTCTCGGGACGGCCAGTCCACCACCTCGACTACGAGGAAGCCACCTTTTTCCCGGTTCTCGCCGAACTGGAGGTCGAGCAACGCCTCGAAATCTCAGGGGCGCTTGATCTGTGCATCCTGGAGCGGCCCCATCTGATCGGGGTGCTGGCGTCGTTCCGCCCATCGAAAAAACTTTGTCGCTTCTGGATTCGCTGCTCTACGCCGTCGAACCCGACTCGGAGCAGTGGCGGCTCCTGCTCACCGAGATGCACAGATATCTGAGTGCCGAGCAGTGGCTCAGAGTTGCGCGACGATTCGAGGACGCGCTCCCCACCTCGTTGATGGTCGTCCCCAGCGACCATCGCCGCGGAACCATCGGCTCTGCGGCGCGAGCACTGCACGCTGCAGCCCCGGTGGACCGGATCGAGATCCCTTCGGCTCCGCATCCGGGTGACACCCATCCCCCGCCGAGCCTTCCCGGGACTTCGTTTCGATCCTTGGAACTTGGGATGGTCCGGCAGGAGGGGACATGACGGTGCTCGGATTGGCAACGGCATCGTGCGGACATGCGAGAATGTCTGCATCTCATCACAGGGGGATTGCCATGAACAACAAACCATTCCCGACGAATCTGCTGTGCCGGTTCTGGCCACCCTTTTGATTGCAGTCACCGCCCCGGTGTTGTCGGTCGAGATTCCCCGATAGTCCGGACGGCACCGTCACCTTCGTCGCCCAGGAGATCGCCAACCGTCACCCCGAGGTGCTCTGGCAGGCTCTGCCGCCGTCCTATCAGACGGATATCACCGAACTCACCCACGGCTACGCCGCACGCATGGATCCCACGGTCTGGAACGCCGCCTTCGGTCTCGGCCGCAAAACCGCCGATCTTCTGCGCGACAAGAAGACGATCATCCTCGACAGCGGCCTCCTCGAGTCCGCAGGCGAGAAACGTCGAACAGATCGAGGACGGCTGGGACCCCATGGTGGGAGTCCTCGACGGTTTCTTCTCCAGCGATGTGTCCAGGCTCGAGACCCTGAGGACCATCAACTGGGAAAGCTACCTGCAGACCACCGGACGGGACCTGATGAACCGGGCCGCCGAGGCGTCGAAAGCGAGCGGCGACGACTCGTTCGATCGTGATTTCACCCAAAAGCTCAAGAAAACCAAGATCGAGGTCGTGTCCCGCGACGGGGATCAAGCCACCGTTCGAGCGAGTGCTCCCGACGAAGAGCCCGAGGATCTGCAATTCACCCGGGTCGAGGGCCGATGGATTCCGAGCGACATGGCCGCCGAGTGGGATCAGAACATCGCCGATGCAAAACAGCGGCTCGCCACGCTCTCAGACGAGGAGATTCAGCAAAAGTCGATGCAGGCGATGATGGCGATCGGCATTGTTGACGGCATGTTGACCGAGCTCGAGTCGGTGGAGACTTCGAGCAGCTCGAGCAGGCGATCCAGGGCTTCCTCGGTCCGTTTCTTGGCGGAAACATGGGTGAGGGATTCATGTCCGAGCCATCGACGAGCGACCCCGCGCCGGGAACCACCGACTCCTGATCCGGATCCTCGGCCAATAATTCGCTTTGGTGACGTCCGGCCGCGACGGCCGCGCGACCGCCAAAGCCCTCGGGGCGGAGTCCGGGTCTTCCTGCGCATCCACATCCGGAATACCCACGGGCCTTTCCGCAATACTCAGACGTGAGCAATCTCGAATCAGTGACACTCGATTTCGACGAGCCACCGACGACGACCTGGCGGCACTCGCGTCATCCTGATGATGGTTGGTGGCGTGGGTCCTCGCGGATGATTTCCAGCAACTGATCGGGGTGATTGGTGAAGATGGCCTGAACGCCAAGTCGGATCATTTTGCGCATGTTGCGCTTCTTGTTGACGGTGTAGACACCCACTGGGATTTCGCTCGTGCGACATTGATCCATCAGAGCTGGTGTCACTCGTTTCTGCGAAATATTGAGGGCCTTTGAGTCCACAGGTTTGACAACGTCCGAGGGCGCCCAACCGCGGTGGATGTCCTTGTTGAACAGGCTTGCAGTCACCAAGCCGGGGTCGGCGGCTCGCACCTGCTCCAGCGCTCGGGGGTCGAAGGACGACACGATCACCTGATCCGTCATCTTCAGCTCGTGGAGCAGTCGCACCACCTTTTCGGCAATCCCGCCCTCGGCCTGGTCGGTGACCACTTCCGATTTGATTTCGATGTTTACCAGAATTCTGCCCCTGGAGAGTTCGAGCACCTCTGCCATGGTCGGGATCTTCTCGCCGGCATACTCAGGCGAAAACCAGCCTCCGGCATCCAGCCGTCGCAACTCGTCCAGGGTGTAGCCGGTGACCGGCCCCGAACCGTTGGTGGTCCGGTTCACGGTGTCGTCGTGGACACAGACCACCTGCCCATCGGAGGTGAGCGTGACGTCCACCTCCACCATGTCGGCCCCCACCTCGATGGCCGCCTTCACCGCGGCAAGGGTGTTCTCCGGTCGAGTTCCCGAAAATCCCCGATGGGCGATCACCGCCGGTCGGGCGTCGAGAGCCAGGAATCCCGCAATGGACGTTGGTCGATCGGCCAGACCGTTGTTCATGTCCCCCCTGCTGACCAGCTTGCCACGATGAGCAATCCAAGGACGATGAGACTCCCCCGTTGAATCATGTGACCAAGGATAGCCGTAACCCCGACGCTCAGGCGACCCTGCCCCCTCTCCGAGCATCCGAATCCCGAGCCCCGAGCTATAATCCGCTGAATGCCTCTCGAATCAGGACGTCGGCTAGCCCATTACGAGATCCTCGGACCCATCGGCCGGGGTGGTATGGGCGAGGTCTATCGGGCTCACGACACCCGGCTCGACCGAGACGTCGCCCTCAAGGTCTTGCCGGCGGAGTTGTCGGACGACGAGTCCCGGCTTGCGCGATTCGAGCACGAGGCCCGATCCCTGGCTCGGCTCAACCATCCCAATATCGTGACCATCCACTCGGTGGAGGAAGCGGATGGAACGCGTTTCCTGACAATGGAGCTGATGGAGGGTCAAACCCTCGATGGATTCCTCGACGCCTCAGGGTCGTCGCTGGAGAACTTCCTCGATCTGATGATTCCGGTCGCAACTGCGTTGGCGGCCGCCCACGAAAAGGGCGTAACCCATCGCGATCTGAAACCCTCCAACGTGATGGTCGACGGCGACCACAACGTCAAGATCCTGGATTTCGGCCTCGCCAAGCTGCAGGAGACGACGGGCGATGTGGACGACACGGCCGAGACCGAGACCGTGGCGGCGCCCCTGACTGAGACCGGCCAGGTTGTGGGCACAGCGGCCTACATGTCGCCCGAGCAGGCCCGGGGCGAGGAGGTTGATCAGCGATCGGACATCTTCTCCCTGGGAGTCATGATGTATGAGATGGCCTCAGGGAAACACCCCTTCCGGGGCCGGAGTACGGCTGACACCCTGTCGTCCATCCTGCGCGATGATCCGCCACCGGTAACCGACGCCAACCCGAAGCTGCCCAACCACCTCGGCAGGATCATCCGCCGCTGTTTGGAGAAGGATCCCAACACACGCCTCCAGTCGGCACGGGACCTGGCCAACGATCTGGACGGCCTGCGCCAGGAGATGTCGTCGGGCTTGGTGTCCGCGGCGGCAGTTTCCCGCCAACCCACCCCCACCACCGGTGGAGCGAAGCGGTGGTTGTTTGGCGCAGGGACGGCCGCACTCATGGTGTTGATGACAGCCATGGCCATCTCGTTGTGGAAGAGTCGGCAGCCGGAGGGGATCGCGCCGGCACCGGCCGCGGGCCCCGACAATGTGATCGTGGTCTTTCCCTTCGAAAACCTCGGCGCCCCCGAGGACGCCTACTTCGCCTCCGGCATGGCCGCCGAGATCAGCAGCCGGCTGGCTCGGGTCGATGGGCTACGGTTGATCTCACGCACCAGCGCCACACAGTACGATCGAGCCGGGAAGACCATGCCCCAGATTGCGGAAGATCTCGGGGTCGACTACCTTTTGGAGGGGACAGTGCGGTGGTCGGGAGAAGATGGCGAGACCAGCCGGATCCGCATCACTCCCAGCCTTATCGATGTCTCACGCGATGAGCAATTGTGGTCGGCCAGCTTCGACGAGACCCTGGAGGAAATTTTCAGCGTCCAGTCACGGGTTGCCGAGCAGGTCATCCGCGAGCTCAATCTCACGCTTGGTGAATCGGTCCTCCGTGCCCTGAACACCCGGCCGACCGAAAATCTCGACGCCTACCGCGCCTACCTTCGAGGTGTCGAGAGTCGATCTCACGGCTATTACT
Source organism: uncultured Holophagae bacterium (assembly GCA_963797055.1). GTDB lineage: Bacteria > Acidobacteriota > Thermoanaerobaculia > Thermoanaerobaculales > Sulfomarinibacteraceae > FEB-10. The sequence continues at coordinate 163,542 of CAWCOD010000003.1, read as the reverse complement.
CCCCGGAGCACCGCCTCGCGACCATCGGCCTGTTTGAGCGTGCGGTGGAGCTCGATCCAGACTTCGCCCTGGCGTGGGCGGCACTGTCCCAGGAACACTCGTACTTCTACCACCTGCGCTACGACACGACCAAACCGCGCTGTCAAACGGTTTTGGACACGGTCAACCGGGCGCTGGAGCTCGACCCGGATCTACCTGAGGCCCACCTGGCAATGGGTTTCTACCACTACCGCTGTCACCGTGATTATGTGAAGGCCCTGGCGGAGTTCTCGATTGTGGAACACAGCCTGCCGAACGACGCCGATCTGATCATCGCCATCGGCGCGGTCCAACGGCGGATGGGTGAGTTCAGAGAATCGGCCAGGACGACCGAACGCGCGGTAAGCGCCAAGCCTCTGGACCACACGCTCCTGTGGGATCTCGGGGTGACCTATGCCGCCATGGGTGACTGGGACCGTGCCCTCGCGCGCCTCGACGACTCCATTGCCATCGCGCCTGACGAGCCAGAGGCCTACGCCATAAAGGTCTTGGTGCTTTGGGCGGCGGCTGGAGATCTGGCGGCCGCGCGAACCGAAATCGACGCCATGCCCGATGGCGGGTCTCCCTTCGAGACCTGGATCAGATACCTGCAGCTCGTGTACGAGGGGGATTACAACGCCGCCCTCGAGGAAGCCTCCGGGTTCCCTTGGCCGGCCATCGAACACACCACCCATCACTGGCCCAAGGCTTTGTTGGTGGGAGACGCCTATCGACTCATGGGCGAGGACGATGAAGCGGCAAGGGCCTATGACCAGGCATTGCTCACAGTTCAGGAGAACCTGATCCAGCGGAGTGAGGACGCAAGGATCCACGCGGCGCTGGGTCAGGTCCTGGCCCGGCTGGGCCGACGAGACGAGGCTATTGCCGCCGGCCGCCGGGCCGTGGAACTCTATCCCACGTCGCTCGACGCCTTCCACGGCCCATATCTGGAGCTGGAACTCGCCCGTATCTACGGTGAGGTCGGAGACCTCGATAACGCAATCAAGATCCTCGAGGGCATCCTTCGCGGCCCCCAGAAATTGGTGGTGTCAGTGCCCATGATACGCCTGGACCCGAGGGCTGCCGGGCTGAGCGATGACCCCCGTTTTCGTCAGCTCGAAGCGGAGTTCGATTCCGACCATTGAACCCTCTGATTGAGAAGGCCCTGCTATTCTCTTGTTCGTTCCAGGGAATGGTCGAATTGGAGGGGTCGATGGCAGCTGGATCTAAGGGCGCGGTCGCGTTCGACAACGAGCGGTATCTCGCCGAACAGAGCGAAGCAATTCTCGACCGCATGCGCCAGATGGGCGGCAAGTTGCACCTGGAATTCGGCGGCAAGCTCCTCTATGACTACCACGCGGCCCGCGTCTTGCCCGGCTTCGACCCCAACGTCAAGATGCGTCTCCTCCAGCAACTCGCCAGCCAAACCCAGATCATCCTCTGCGTCTACGCGGGTGACATCGATCGCCGCAAGGTGCGGGCGGACTTCGGGATCACCTACGACGCCGACACCTTCAAACTGATCGACGATCTGCGCGACCGCGGTCTCGAAGTCCGTGGAGTGGTGATCACCCGCTACGAGGACCAACCGGCAGCCGAAACCTTCGCCAACAAGCTCGAGCGCCGAGGAATCTCGGTCTATATCCACCGCCCCATTCCCGGCTACCCCGCCGACGTTTCCCGCGTCGTGAGCGACGAGGGCTACGGCGCAAATCCCTACATCGAGACCGACGCACCGTTGGTGGTAGTCAACGCTCCCGGACCCAACAGTGGAAAGATGGGCACCTGTCTGTCACAGGTCTACCACGAGCACCAACGGGGGGTGCGGGCCGGTTACGCCAAGTTCGAGACCTTTCCAATCTGGAACCTGCCGTTGCGACACCCGGTCAACGCCGCCTATGAGGCCGCCACCGCGGAGCTCCACGACGTCAACATGATCGACCCCTTCCATCTCGAGGCCTACGACGAGCGGGCGGTCAACTACAACCGCGACATCGAGGCATTCCCCCTGCTCAAACGCATCCTCGAGAAGATCACCGGTGAGTCCATGTACCAGTCGCCCACCGACATGGGGGTCAATCGCGCCGGCTTCGCCATCGTCGATGACGATGTCGCCCGGGCGGCGGGCAAGCGCGAAATCGTGCGGCGGTACTTCCGGTACGCGTGCGACGAGGCCCTTGGTGTGGAGGACGGCGCTGCGGTGCGTCGAATCGAACAACTGATGGAGGAGTTCGAACTCAAACCGGAAGAACGATCAGTGGTCCTGCCGGCACGCAACACCGCCGGCAAAGCCGAAGAAAAGGCGGACAAAGGGCACCGCGGCGTGTTCTCGGGCGCCGCCGTCGAACTCCCCAGCGGCGCTATCGTCACCGGACGCAATAGCCCCCTGATGCACGCCTCGTCCGCCCTGGTACTCAATGCCATCAAGTTTTTGGCGGGGATCCCCGATCACCTCGACCTCATCAGCCCGGCGGTCATCGAGTCCATCGGTACGCTGCGCAAAGACCTCCTCGGCTACGACTCCATCAGCCTCAACCTCGAGGAGACCCTCATCGCGCTGAGCATCAGCTCCACCACCAACCCCACGGTCCACGAGGCCATGCAGGAGTTGCCCAAGCTGGCGGGGTGCGAACTCCACCTGACCCATCTGCCGACGCCGGGGGACGAGCGCGGGCTACGCCGCCTCGGTGTCCGTCTGACCTGCGACCCGAGCTTCGCCACCAACAAGCTCTTCGTGTCCTGACCTGGGCTTTGAGCTATCCACTGCAGCCGACGAGGTACGACTGAGCGGACAGATGTTTGGGTGAGCTACCAACCGGGGGAGCGCAGCCGCCCGACCTGCCGCTTCTGAAGCACCTCGATGGCGGCCAGCCTCCGGCGAATTTCCTCTGCGGTCTCGGTCCCCACTCCTTGTTGAAGCGCGGTCACCAGGTACTGGTAGGCCGCCGCGGCGTCGTGCCGGTCGTCAAGGAGAATGAACCCTGCCTGGGCGTAGGCCTCGGCAAGTCCGGGCGCCCCTGCGGGGCGTTCCGGATGACCCGCTGCAGCATTGTCAACGCCGCATCCGGCTGATCCTGTTTTTGCAGCCACTGGGCCAACGGAACCGCCTCGGTGGGCGACAGCGCGCCGCGCGCCGCTGAGGGGCAGCGCGAGATACTCGGAAGCGGCCTCCTCATAGTCGCCTCGCTGCGAGCGCTTCGTGAACCGCATTCCCTCCCGACGGAGTCTTCTTCGGCGCCCCGATGTCCTGTGGCTACGAAGCCACCTCACGCCAGTTCATCACCAGTGCCGCCACCGCCGCCGGCCAGGAAACCGCCGATGTGGGCCCCGTGCGCCACCCCACCCTCACCCGCGAACAGAAGGGAACGACATTGTCGAGGAAGAGGTAGAACGCCAAGCACGATCCGGGCCGCGATCTGGAAGGTCTGCATGAAGAACGGCGGCAGAAACACCGCCACCCGGACGGTGTTCTTGGGAAACCAGATGAAGTAGAAGCCGAGGACCCCGGAAATCGCCCCCGATGCCCCAACCAACGGCACGTCCGACGACGAGAAGAAGGCGGCGTGGAACCCGACCGCCGCCGCCCCGGTCAGCAGGTACCACACGACAAACCACGACGACGCCAAGCCGGCGCTCGACGTTGTCGCCATAGATCCACAGGAACAGCATGTTCCCGAAGAGGTGCATGAATCCCCCGTGGAGGAACATGGAGAACATCAGATCCATCAGCGACGGCTGCGCCGGCCGGTACCCGTGCTTGAAGACGAAGAGATCATAGGCAGAGACCTGGGTCGCCGCTTGAGCCAACTCCGCCCCGCCCCCGACATACTCCGAAAGGAACTGCATGTACTCCCCATAGGCCGGGTCGCTGACGTCCGCCGGCTGCGTACCCATTGGGAGATTGATGAAGACGAAGAGGGCGACATTGAGGGCGATGATCGTCCACGTTGCGTAGGGAATGCCCTTGGGATTTGGAGCGTCGGACAGGGGCAGAAACATGGGCCTCCTCCCCATCGGTCGATCGACCTATTGGGCGGTTAGATTATCACCACTCCGGTCCCGCGATTTCGGAATTCTTGAGACCCGCTTTCTTTTCTCAATAGAGCATCCGACCACCAGAGGAGGAAGCCACACATGGAAATTCTCGGCAATTCGGGCTTCGAGATTTCGCCCATTGGGCTCGGCACCTGGGCCATCGGCGGCGCCCGCAACCCAGGCCAAGTGGACGGGTTTATCGGAGCCATGGATTTCCGACTGGGAGACGTTTATTCGCCGAGATCGAAGCAGCCCTCCCGGAGTCCATGAGCCTTGCTCTAAGACACTGCACGGGCGATCTGGATTCTGAAACCCACCGAAGGGGAACATCGGATGACTGAAATCACGATCGAAGAACTCAACGCAGCCATCAACGGTGAAGTCGTCACATCCGGCGACGAGGGATACGACGAGGGTCGCGCCATCTGGAACGGGCGATTCGATCGTCGTCCTTCGCTCGTGGTCCGCTGCCAAAATGCACAACGACGTCAAGACGGCGGTTGATTTCGCTCGAACACGAAGCCTGCCGCTGGCGGTCAAGGCAGGCGGCCACTCCAACGCAGGGCACAGCGCCATCGAGGGCGGGCTGCTGATCGACCTCGGACCCATGAAGGGCATTTCCATTGACCCCGAAACAAAGACCGCACGGGTGGAGCCCGGCGTCAAGTGGGGCGAGTTCAATCCCGTTGCCGAACAACACGGTCTCGCCACCCCCGGCGGGACGATCTCCACTGTTGGAGTCGCCGGGTTCACCCTCGGCGGCGGCAGTGGTTATCTGACCCGGAAGCACGGGATGGCCATCGACAACCTCCTGTCCGTCGAGGTGGTCACGGCCGACGGCCGGATCGTCCGCGCCAGCGCCGACGAGAACCCGGATCTCTTCTGGGCCATCCGCGGCGGAGGCGGCAACTTCGGCATCGTCACCGCCTTCGAGTTCAGTCTCCACGAGGTCGGCCCCGAGGTGTCTGGCCGGCCAGATCATGCACCGCCTGGAGGATGCGCCGGAGCTTCTCCGGTCCTTCCGCGAGTTCATGGCGAACGCTCCCGACGAGCTGCAGTGCTACCCCTTCTTCCTCCGGATCCCGCCCATCGAAGCCTTTCCCGAGGACCTTCACGGCCAGGTCGTACTCGACTTCGTGGTCTTCCACACCGATGCCGGTCCCGATGGAGAGGCCGCACTGAGGCCTTTGATCGAGCTCGGCGATCCGGTCATTTCCGCCGTGGGTCCCCAGTCGTACTCCTCGGTGATGGAGGCCTTCGACGCCGGACTGCCCGCGGGACAGCGCTACGGCTCGCGGGCCCACTATCTGACGGGCATCACCGACGATGTGATCGAAACGATCATGACCCACGCCGCGGGCATGGCCGGTCCGTTCACCGTCGCGTATCTCGATCCCGCGGGCGGGGCGGCGAGCCGGGTGGATCCGTCGACGACGGCCTTCCCCCATCGGGACGCGACCTACGGCTTCCACATCATCTCCGGTTGGATGGAATCGGGCCAGGACGACGAGGTCTCGGCGTGGGCGGACGCGTTCCACGAGGCCATGTCCCGCCACGCCACCGGCGGGGTCTACGTCAACCTTCTGGGTCCGGACGAGACGGATCGGGTGCGGGCCGCCTACGGCGACAACTACGAGCGCCTGGCGGAACTCAAGAAGAAGTGGGATCCGGACAACCTCTTCCGGAGCACCTACAACATCGAGCCCGCGGGCTGATCGACCCCGCTCAGAACGACCAAGACCCGGTTTGTCCCGTGAGCGTTCGAGCGATCCGTCAGGGCGTCGCACGCCGCGCGGGACGACGGGGCGCACGACAGCCGCCCAACCGGTAGCCGTCGACTCCCGCGATTCCGCCGGCCAAGAACAGATGCTCTCCTGCAACCGTCATCCCGTGCGATCCGAGGAATTTCGACGTCCGATCACCGACCATCTGGGGATTGAGAGGATCCCGAACGTCAAAGACCCCGATTCCATTGTCCAGACCCAGACTGACCACGGCAAGATCGCCGGTGAGCACGACGTTCGCAACCGAGAATGTACCGCTGCGGCCCGACGTCGGCACCTCGGAAACGACCATCGGGTCGTTTGGGTCGCTCACATCGATCAGCAGGAGAGTGTCGGGAGCCGCGCCTGAATGTTCCGCGATGACCGCGGCAAGCGCATCACGCACGTCGACCGCCGTCAGCCGACTCGTTTCCAGTGTCACCACGGTGCACCCAAGGTCCACAGGATTGGATGGATCGGCCACATCGGCCACACACAATTTCCCGTAGTTTCCGGCCGAATACGCCAATCCATCATCAACGTCCACGGCTCGAAAATAGGCGCCGCCCGGTTGATACCTCCCGATCTCGACGGGGACCGACGGCACTGAGCAGTCCACCATCGCAAGATCGCCGTCGTTGACGACGTAGGCCATCCTTCCCTCGGCAGCCACGTCCGAGACACTACCGTAGAGGAAGTGGGTCCCCAACACCGTGGGGTGGAAAGGATCCGTCAGGTCCACCGTTGTCAGGCCCCCGTCCACAAAAATGTCGACGTAGAGGTTGACGTGTCCGACCATGGCCAATTCGTGATCCACCGCGACGGCCACCGCGTCGCTGGGCAAGGACGCAAAACCCAGCTCCACCGGTCGGCGCGGATTCGAAACATCCAGGACCCGCAGCCGACCCGCCTCATACGAGTGATCGGCGACCACCAGATGACCGCCCGATATGGCCGCGTCCCAGGCTTCGACCTCCGGCGTGGGGGGAATCCATGATCCAAGCAATGTCGGATGGTCCGGCGCCCTCGTATCCACGGCGGCCACTCCGCTGTGGCCCGTCGCCACCAGCGCCCCACCGGCGATGGCGGAGACCCCGTTTGCGACCCCTTCCAGCTCCAAGGTCCCCGTCAACACCGCCCGGCTGGGGTCGGAACCATCAATCACCTGAAGACCCGTCGGCCCGGCGGCCACGTATACAAGGCCGTCGGCGGCATCGAGATCCCACTCGATGCCCGGCAGGTTCAGGCCGCCGACTCGGCGCGGCAGCAGCGGATCGCTGACGTCCACCGCCACAAGATCCGGTTCGCCGCCGGCCAACCAGACCGTCGCGTCGTCGAGTGCCGACAACGGATAGTATCCGTCGAGGGCCATACGCGCGACCACGAAGGGGTCCTCCGGCACCTGGATATCGACGACCACCAACTCGTACCCAGCCGCCACGAAGGCGTGGTGACCGTCCACTTCGAGGTCATACCCCCCACCCGTAGAGTCCAGATCGAGAGTCGCAACCTCGACCGGTTGCCGAGGCTCGGACACATCGATCACTCGCAGCCCGACTCCGTCCGCAACAAAAGCGTGCTCGGAGTCGACCGCCACCGCGCGGGGGGACTCAGTCGAGCGCCATGTACCGCGAAGAGAGGGGCCTCCGGTGGTCCCGAGGTCAAAGATCTCCAGGCCATAGGACTGCACCGAAACATAGGCGGTCGTGCCCGAAATGACGAAATCCGTCGGCCAACCATCAACCCGGCCAAGACCGAGCTCGCGGAGCTCCGACCCTCCCGGCCAGTCGACGAGAACAAGCGTCGCACCGCTGGCGAAAAGACCCAGCCCGCCCCCCGTGCCCACCGCGTAGGTCCCGCCCCAGCCCCAGTGCCCCTCGAGCCGGGGACAGTACGGCTCTTCGGCCAGCGAGATCGCCGCCAACCATCCCAGGGCTGCCAAAGCCGCTGCCATTCGCCGTTTCATATGGCGCTTCCGGGTCTCCGCCACCCAGTATACGACCCGAGCCCGTTCTGCGAACCGCGCCGGCTCGCGGAGGCTGCAGTCACGGCAGCGACACCCGGCACTACGGCGTCATGGAGTAGGCATCGACCTTGGTCATCACGTGGTTCCGCCACACCGATTCAAAACGCTCGGCGTCGCCATCGGGACGACGGATCATCCTCAGGCAGTGCTCGGCTTGCTCGGCTGTGGTCGCACTGGTGGAGTACAGACCGAGAGCGTGGCGCGAAAAATCCCGAACCATGAAGTCGAATATTTGACCAATCAACTGGTCGTCGACCCCCTGAATTCCTGCCTGCTCGAGAATGAGCTGACCGTAGGCCACAAGGGTGAAGAGCTCGCCCACTGCCAGCAGGAAGTCCATATCCCTCGTTTGCGAAAGATCGGGCGGGCAGCCCATCAGAAGCGCCTTGAGGCCTTCGATCTGCCCCTTGAAGATCTCCACATTGGGCAGTTGGACAGAGCCGTAGGCCAACATGGGATCGTGGAACTGGATTGAGCCCAGACCCTTGGTCGGTCCCTGGTTGAACAGAAAGGCGTCATGACGCCCCTCGGTCTGCGGCGGAACCTCGGCGTACTCCTTCGGGTTGAAGAGGAAGTTGGCCATGAACTTCACGATCAACGCCATGTTGACGTGCACGGTCCCCTCGAGCTTTGGCAGAGCGCGGATGTCAACGGCGGCGTTTTCGAAATACACGTCCTTTTCGAAACCCTTGGCGGCGATGACCTCCCAGAGATGGTTGATAACCTCTTCACCCTGGGTCGTGACCTTCATCTTGACCATCGGGTTGTAGAGCAGATAGCGACGATCTTCGGGAGAAGCGACACGCATATAGTCGATGGCACGGGTGGCAAAGAGGCGCATGGCGATGAGGCGCGTGGTGGCGTCGGTCAGCAGGTGTCGAACGTGGGGGAAGTCGGTGACCATCTTGCCGTAGAGCTCGCGGTGGGCGGCATGGTTCATCGCTTCATACAGCGAATGGGTGCAGATCCCGATGGAGGCCCAACCGAGATTGAACTTGCCTATGTTGACGGTATTGAGAGCCGCATCCCAGGCGGCGGGACCCATCGAGAGCACCTCCTCCTCGGAAACCGGGTAGGCGCGCAGAGCGAACTCGGCGACATACATCTGGGACTCCACGATGTTCTTCACACACTCGTAGTCCGGGTGGTCCGGCCTGGCCGCAAAGAAAACAAACTCGCCGGTGTCCGAGTTCTTGCCGAAGACGCTGACCAGTGCGGCTTTGTTGCCGTTGCCGATGTAGTACTTGCCACCGTCCGCTTTGAAGGTGCCGTCGGGCATGGGTGTGAGCATCATCTCGCTCGAATAGAGGTCGGCGCCGTGTGCCTTCTCCGACAGACCAAAACCGAAGATGCCCCCATCACGCAAATAGCGGGCTGTGCGGTCCTTAATCGCCTGTTTATCGGCCATCCACAGGGGGCCAAGGCCGAGGATCGTGACCTGCCAGGCGTACCAGTAGGACAGTCCGTAGAAACCGAGGATCTCGTTGAGCACGCAGTTCCGTTGGGTGTCCCAACGAGCATCGGGATCGTCGATCGCGTGCTCGGGAGGGGTCAACAGCGTCGAGAAAATCCGATTGTCTTTGACGACATCGAGAAAATCACCACACCAACGACGCTGGTGGCCATCGTCCTTGAGCCGGGCCAAACCCTTCGTCTCGAAAAACTCGACCGTGGCGTTCATGATTTCCCGAGATCTCGGATCGAGCGAATCGAAGTCAGCGGTCGCAGGGTTGAAGAGCATGGTTAACCTCCATTTTTCGTTGGTATACGAACCATTGTCAGACACCGAATTTCTGTCGGCTTCGGCCACGATCACTCCTTGATCAGAGCCATCAGGAACCGTTTGAACAACAGCTGTTCCTCCAGGCTGTAGTGGCTCAGAATCTCCCTGTCGGAGCGTTCTCTGATGGCGATGAGTTCGTCCTTGACGGCGTTCGCCCGTGCGCTCGGATAGGCCCGCGTCACCCTTCCGTCACCGGGGTCGGCTCGGCGATCCACCCAACCGGACTCCTGCATGCGCGCAAGCACCCCTGACAGCGTCGCCTTGTCGAGCCTCAGGAGTTCGCCCAGTTCGGTCGCGGTCTGGCCGTCCTGATACCAGAGGCCCTCCAGGACGGCATGCTGAATGTTGGTGAGTCCATATGGCTCCAGGGATTTGCGGAAATGACCGTGCGCCCGCTGGTAGGCTTTGGCCAGCATGAAGGTGAAACAATCGGGGGTCGGTTTCTTGCCTGAGGTCATCCCTTCCCTTCCTTCGCATACAAACTAATACGTCGAGCCACCGCCGATGTCAACCGGATTTTTTGGCTACCGGGAGTCGGCCCACCCCAGCCGCAAGGCCAGCGGTTCCTTGTCCTCGAATTCGATGGCTCGATTGACGAGAAAACGCTGCCCATCGGTGGTGGCATTGAACTGCCGGTACCGGTGGTCCTTGATCGTCGTGGAGAACAGGGCGCGGGGCTGACCGGCGTGAAAGCGCGGTTCGGTCTCAACTTCCACCGACATGATGGTTCCATCCGGAGTGGCAAAATACAGCTCACCCTCCGCCGCCCAGTCCGGCATTCGCCCTCCCTCGTTGGACACCCGCCACCGCTCATCGGTGGGCGGGTTCGACTTGACGTAGACCTCGGAACGCCCGGACTCCGATGTTGTGTATGCGATCCACCCGCCGTCAGGCGAGAAGCAACCGTCCCACTCGTCGTGTTGGGTCGCCGCAACCGGAGAAAATGTACCGTCCGCTACTGTGTAGATCCAGACACTCTGGGGTGCGTCAAGGGTGTCTCTGATCGTGCACAGAAGATTCCGCCCATCGTTCGACCAGTCCGTGGGCCACATGTACCTCTCGTCGGCAAAGAACTGGGTCGCTTCTGCCCCACCGTGGACGCCACGTTGCCAGAGGTCTCGGTTTCCATTTCGGCTGGTCATGAACACGATCCCCGAAGAATCGGGCGACCACACCGGGGCGGAATCGTCGCCGGGATCGAAGGTGAACTGGGTGGCAGAACCATCGGAAACACCGAGCAGGAAAATATCCCCGGAGTTCGCCTCGTTGCTGATGTCCAACGCGACGAGCGTGCCGTCGGGAGACAGATTCGGCTGGTACAAATTGTCCGCCGGGCCCAGGGTTCCCAATTCGTGCCCGCTGCGATCAAACCACGTCATCTGGAAGGGCAGGGATCCCGATCCGGGCTGGTAGACCATCATGCCGGTGTCCGCGAATGAGACCAGTGGCGCCGCCCATCCCGGATCGAGGGAGACGTTGGATGCGACGCGGAAGACCTCGCCGGTGAGCTCGAGTTTTCCTGTGTCGAATTGCTGGCCACGGAGCACTCCGTCCTGCCACCACACCAAGACTCCTGGCTGCGCGTAGAACGCGGCAGAACGCGAGTCAAACAGAAATTTGCCCTCACCGCCGTCGAGCGAGCCCACACGGACCTGGGTCTCGCCGCCTATCTCCCGGGCGGCAAAAAGAAAATGGTGGCCATCGGGCAGGAAGTGCGGAACCTGATGTGCGGCGTCGTTGGCCGCGAAGTTGCTCACCGCTTTAACGTCGCCGCCGCTGCTCGGCACACTTTGCAGAGGGGAATACCAGCCGCCGCTGAAGACGATGATGCCGTCATGATTCCAGGTTGCGCCCCCATTGAAGGCCGCATCGGCGATCACCTCGATCAGACCCGTGGAGATCTGCATCGTCTTGAGCTTTCCCTCGGCAAAGAAACCGAGGTGGGAGCCGTCGGGCGACCAAAACGGGCTCAGCGCGTGCAGGCTGTCATCGAGCTGTTGCACTCCGCCGCTCTCGAGATTCCGCAAACAAAGGGCGGTGACCCCATCCACTCGACGAGTGGTGTAGGCCAATGCCGATCCATCGGGCGACAGCGCCGGCCGGCCGCCCTGCGTGTAGTAGGGCAGTTCCTCGGGCAGGGCGATGCTTGCAGCGAGCCGGGTCGAGGCTGGGATGAGCTCTCCGCCGCGCCCCCAGTGAAGCAGCGCAGCAACCCCTAGGCCACCAACGGCCACCGCCGCTGCCAGCCACAGCCAAGATGGGCGAGGGACGCCGAGACCGACGGTTGGGGTCTCCCCAGACTCCGGGAACGGCCCATCCTCTCCGTTGACGACTCGTTGGATGGCGAGCCGTGCCTCGCCTATGTCGCGCATTCTCCGGTACGGGTCCTTCTTCAGCGTCCGTTCCAGGAGTTCCCGCACCCGCCACGGCACGGGCTGGGGGATTCTGGTCCAATCCGGCGGTTCCTTGACGATTGCAGCCAAAATATCGGTCACCGTTTGGCCACCAAAACAGCTTGCCCCGCTCAACATTTCGTAGAGCACAACGCCGAAAGACCAAATGTCGGTGCGCTTGTCCAGCGGCAGCCCACGAGCCTGCTCGGGACTCATGTAAGCCGCTGTGCCCAAGACAACACCAGCCTGTGTCATGTGTGCCGTCACCGTTGGCGAGTGCGACAGATCGGCGTTGACGTCACCGGGCTCCCATGCGGTGGCGAGGCCGAAGTCGAGCACCTTGACCGTGCCGTCACGGCCAACCATCACGTTGGCCGGCTTGAGGTCGCGGTGGACCACCCCACTTTCGTGCGCCGTCTCGAGCCCCTCGGCGATCTGCAACGCGATGGGCAACACCTCCTCCATCGCCATGGGACCGCGGTTGGCTCTGGCGGCCAGGTCCTCCCCTTCCACCAACTCCATGACCAGCATGTGGTGGCCGTCGACCTGTTCCAGACCGTAGAGCGTGGCGATGTTTGGGTGATTCAGCGAAGCCAGGACCTTGGCTTCGCGTTCAAAACGCGCCCGCCGCTCGGGATCATCGGCAAACGCCTCGGGCAAGACCTTCAGCGCCACCTCGCGGCCGAGTTTCTCGTCCGCCGCACGCCACACCGCACCCATTCCACCCTCGCCGATGGGCTCGACAAGGCGGTAGTGCAGCAACGTGGTTCCCGGTGATAGGTTCATGTTTTCTTGATATCCCGGTTCAGTATACGCGACGCACTCTCAACTCACCCAAGGAAAGCACCCTCCGCTACCCCTCAAGCGGGTCGACCTCGGGGAGCGTCAAGATCGACGAGTTGACGTTGGAACGGGGCAGCAATACAGGGGGCACGTCGTTGTCGACTCCCTCGGATCTCCAACGTGGAAATGCAGGCGATCGCGTTCATAATGTGGACAATGCGGGAAAAGCGGAGCCGGATCGAAGTTCAAGGAATACCGATCGAGGTCGTCCGGAAAAACGTCAAACACGTCTATTTCAAGATCTACCCGCCGGACGGGAGGGTGCGGGTGACCGCCCCTCGGCGGCTCGATGACGAGGCCCTTCGGCTGGCCGTCGTTTCGCGCCTGCGCTGGATCCGCAGGCATAGGGAGGCCATCCAAGAGCGGGATCCACCGCCGCGACTCGAGATGGTCACGGGTGAAGGCCACCTGTACCTCGGTCAGGAATATCGGCTGGTGGTCATCGAACACAACGGTCCGCCGGCGGTGGACCTGCTCAACCGCACGACCCTGGAAATGCGGGTGCACCCGGGAACCGACCGAGACAAACGCGAGGCCGTGCTCGATCGGTGGTACCGCCAGCGGTTGCGAGAGCTGATACCGCCCCTGATCTCAACCTGGGAGCCCACCATGGGGGTGACGGTGGCCGAGTGGCGCATCAAGAAGATGAAGACGCGCTGGGGATCCTGCAACATCGACGCCCGACGGATCTGGCTCAATCTGGAACTGGCAAAGAAACCCGCGTCGTGTCTCGAGTACATCGTGGTGCACGAAATGGTCCACCTTCTCGAACGTCGCCACGACGGTCAGTTCCGCGCGCACATGGACCGGTTTCTGCCGCAGTGGCGTCTGCAGCGCGACGAACTGACTCGGGGATCGCGTGACCCCGAACCGGACGACCCGAGTTGGTAATGCCAGCGACCGACTCCGTGTCACAATCAAACCCGTGCCCGTCATCCAATTCCCGTTCACCACCGAGCGCATAAAGAACATCCTCGAGGCCATCCACGGCCAGTACCTGTTGTCGTGGACCGGAATCCACGGCGTCAACCACTGGGCGAGGGTCCTGGAAAACGGCCTCAGCATCGCCGACGAGACCGGCGCCGACCGAGAGGTGGTGACCCTTTTCGCACTCTTCCACGACGCGTGCCGCCGGAACGACCATCGTGATCCGGGGCACGGCGGTCGCGGCGCTGCGTTCGGGGCGTCTCTCCAGGGCCGGCTCTTCCACATCGACAGCGGCCAACTCGCCCTGCTGATCGACGCCTGCACCCTGCACACCCGCGGCGACACCGAAGCCGACCCCACCGTCCAGACCTGCTGGGACGCCGACCGGCTCGACCTGCTCCGTGTCGGCATCAGACCCGCCCGCCGCAAACTCTGTACCGACGCCGCCCGTGACCCAGATCTCATGGCCTGGGCCAACGACCGCGCGCGACACAACCGCACTCCGTCGTTCGCCCGCGACGACTGGTTGATCCTGATCTGAATCACCCGTTCGCCGGACCTCGGTCATCAAGGCGACCAGCCGGTCACGTCCTGCTATTCTTGTGCTTCACCTTCATAGACGGTCGCAGCCCACCGGTTCGATTGTGACCACGCGACCCCGAGAAAAGGAGACGGCAGATGGCAAGCAGAGAAGAATATGTCGAAATGCTGAAGCGTCAGCTCGACGAATGGAACGGCGACATCGACCAGCTCGAGGCCAAGCTCGCCGAGGCAACGGGCCCCGCGAGGGAGAAGCTCGATCCCTACCTGGCCAAGGCTCGCGAGGGAAGCGACGCAGCCCTCAAAAAACTGGCCGAACTCAAAGCCTCGAGCGATGAATCCTGGGACAAGCTCGAGGGTGAGGCGGAGCACCTCTGGAAGACCCTCAAACAGTCGGTGAATTACTTCAAGTCCCAGCTCTGATCTCCCCCCGGCGGCCGGGGTATCCTCTGGTGGCGGGGCCGGGTCGCTCCGGCCGGAGGAGGGCATGAGATGGGTTTGTTCGGAAACCTGTTCAAACCGAAGGTCGACAAGCTGGCGGAATCCGGTGATGTGGAAGGTCTCGAGGCCATCCTGAGGTCGGACGCCAAGAGCGAAGATCGGGTCGCATCCATCGACGCTCTGGTCGGACTCGGAGGTGGCGGCGTTTCAAAACAGCTGGTCGCCACACTCGGCGATGCGGATCCTCCAGTCGACGAGGCTGCCGAGCGGGCTCTCCGCGGTCTCGGCGCCGATGCCGCTGAGTCTCTCGCGGCGAGTCTCGACCAACCCATCGGCGCACGCGCCCTCGCCCTCCTCCTCGACCTTGGCGACGCCTGCGCCGAGCCGCTCTCAAACGCCGCGACCAACGACCACGAGACCTGTCGCCACCGCGCCATCTCGGGGCTGCTCGATCTCGCCACCGCCACCGATGACGACGCAACACACGAGCTCTGCTTCCGGACCATCCTCGCCGCGCTCGGGGACGGGGCCCCATCCTGCCGAGCCCAGGCGGCCGCCGGGCTCGCCTCCTTCGGAGACCCGCGCGCCGCCAAAGCGCTCGCGGCCCAGCTCAAGGACGGCGACGAGACCGTACGAACGGCGTGCCGGGACACTCTGAGCGGCATCGGAACACCCGCGGTCCCCTACCTCGTCGACGCCGTCGCCGATCGCAACCCCAACTCGAAGCTCCTGGCGGCCGGACTCCTGGCGGAGATCGATGTGGCACCGGCGGAGGTCCAGGACCGTCAGGCGGCGCTGGTTACCCTACTGGACCTGATCAATGCGGGGGACGACGTCCTGCGCACATCGGTCGCGGCCGCGGTCGCCCGTATTCCCGCGGCGGACGTGATCGACGCCCAGCTGGAGCGACTCGAGGATCCCAACTCGGATGAACGGGAGGAGACCGAGAATCTGGTTCGGCAGCTCCTCGAGCACGGCTCCATCGACCTCCGCGATCGTCGGGCCGCAGAAGACCGGCTTGCCACGATTCTCGCCGAGGACCCGGAGGGCTGCTGACGCCTCAATACCGCCGGGCGACAACCGTCCCCATAATTTCAGGATCTCTCCCTGGCCGCGGTCCGGTCTCGCATGCTGTCATTACTTGAACTATTGAGAAAATGAACATCTATAGGTAGAATGGTCCCAGCACGACAGCCGAGTCGAACAACCAGCGGGATGATGAAGAGCGTGGCGGGCGGAAGGCAGCGTCGAACGGACCGTGGTCGCGCCAGGGATCGCCGGAATCGTCACTCCCCATTGACGACAGGAGGGCCAACGCCATGATGACCGTACCGCAATCCCATCGGACCGAGCCCGACGAGACCGCCCAAGAGCTGATGGAGGCCGTCTCCGACGACGAGGGCACGACCATGCTCCTTTTCGATGGCGACGTGGATTGGCCGGGTGTTGTGGAGACGACCCTCGTCACCGAGATGACCATCTGCTGGTGGTAGGGCAACGATGCGGCGGCGCGAGCCGTCGTCCCTGCTAATGGACACCCAATCGAGTTCTACCTCGGCGCGTTGAGCAGCATGTACTCGATGGCGCCATAACCCACCGCGCCGGTCATCTCTTCGACGCTGGCGGTCAATTTGGCGTCGTGGCTGATGAGGCCATTTCTGACCATGAAGGTGCGGTAGTCGCGACCGTCCGCGTCGAAGTAGGTGGCCAGGACGCAACCAACCGCGCTCAGCCCGCTCAGGAACACCGTATCGCAGCCGAGATCCTGGAGCACCTGGTCGAGGTCGGTGCCGTTGAAGGCGCTGGGCTTGCTCTTGATCACCATGGGGTCGGTGTCGTTGACCTTGATGGAGTCGGGAAACTGGAAGGGCTCGGTGCCGGGCTCCGGTCCCCGCTCGGGGCTGGAGTGGTAGACCCGGATCACCGGCAGACCCGCCTCGCGAAAGAGCGCGATGGTGGCGTTGATCATCCGCACCGCGATCTTGACGTCCTCCTCATCCATGTGCGGCATGTAGGCGTTCTGAACGTCCATGACGATGAGCGCGGGCTTGCCCGCCGATACGGCGACGGTTTCATCTGCCGCAAATACCGACGGCGCAACCAACACCAGCGCCAGCAGACTCGCGAGAATGACTGGTTTCATCGGCAACTCCCTTTCGTTCGAGATGGAAGCGATGTATCTCTCCATCGGATACGACAAGAGGCACGTCATGTTTCCCTTCGATGCTGAGAAAATGGCTTGATCAACTTCGTGGTAGGCGGTCGTCGGGATTTCAATTCAGGTCCGGGAAGACAAGGGGTGCCGGGGTCGGTCCGATCGGCTGGCTATCGGTCGATCCCGGCACCTGTGGGGTGAGGTCATGTCTGTGGTCGGGATTCCATTGTCGGTCGAAGCTCCTCTGGTGTCCCCGGCTGATTATGATCACGCCTCGATCTGGGTTTTGATGTTTGACATCACGGCATCGGCTTCGTTCTCGTTCATCCTGACGACCACCTTCTCGGCCAGACGCCCGAGGACCGGCACGGGGATCCTGTAATCCACCTCGAAGGTCAGATCGGTATCCTCTCCGTGTTCGTCCATGAGCCAGGTGATGGTGCTCTCGATGCCCTTCTCGTTCTTCGATACAAGCTTCTTGTTGGGCACGACCTCCACCTCGTCGCTGTCTCCCTCGAATCTGATGCCTGCCATCTTGTAGGCCCAGTGGAAGTGCTTGCCGCCGGTTGGCAGGTCACGAATGTCCGAGACCTCCACACATGCTCGGCCAGAACTCCGGGAAATGGGTCTTGTCTTCGAGGAAGTCGAAGACCTTGTCGACTGGCGCGTGGATCGTGGCCTTTCTCGTCAGCTTTGCCATGGCTGCCTCCATTGAGGTCCACGAGATGGAGGAATTTCCACCTCGTCATGCCTTCGGCAGCCCGGCGGTCTTTGGGTCCTTCGAGCGGCCAGCCCATCACGGAGGAAGCGAGGACCCGTGGCTTTCCGGCGCCGGCTTTCGCCGGCTGTGGCTTTGTCGGTGCATAAAAGAATGTGGGTTGCGGTGGCCCGGAATTCAAGGCCCAGTCCAATACTCCAATGCGCCTTCTTTACAGCATTTTCTTCGAGGCGCTGTCCGTTTTGGAGACACGCTCTCCTTCTCCCTACGGCATAGTTGAGGACCAAACCGACGTGTCACCGCTTTCGAAGCTGTCAGCAAAAAGAAGCGGCAACACCAGCACGTCGTCGACCCACGCCACGTGGGCATCGGGAATTACGGAGACGTTGAAATCGCCGAACTGGATGTTTGTGAGCGGGCCGACCCCGGCGGCGGTGCGAAAGGGCACGGCGGCCACGCTGTGTACTGTGGCCATATCGCCCTCGCGCCAGACCGAGACATCGTATGTATTGGCCGTCACGTCTACGTCGAGACGGACCCGGTTCCACGTATCCGGGAGGATGACGAGGGGCACCCCGAGCCAACCCAGGCTCTCGCTGTAGACCCAGACCCCCGGGAGGGGATAGCCGACAGTCACCCACGGCCCGACAGCGTTTCCGTCATCAACGGCGAAGGCGGTCAACACCTCGCGCGGGTTGCCGGTGATTCGGAACGAGTACTCGAACAATACGTGTCCTCCTTGGGCCGGGAAATGTCGTCCGAAGGCAAAGCTGTCCCCGGGGAAAACTGTCCGGGACAGCACGACCGAGTGTCCGGAAAGACCGGTGAACTGGGTGTCGTCCACCAGCGTGACACCGTCAGTTCCCCAGTTCCACCATGGCGCCCCCGGAGGAGAGCCCACCGGGTAGGCATCAAAGCTCTCATCCACCACCACCTGCCCCATGCCGACAACGGGGATACTGAAGAGCACCAAAACCAGGACAGCAACACACATGACAGATCGCATCACGACCTCCTTTGAGACACACCCGTCACAACCGGCTGCCACGGCTGAGTCGAGTGTTAGACATTTGAACAAAGATGCAAAGATAAATTATTCAAAACATTGGATTTATCATACACTTGCCCAGTAAGAAATCAAACAGATCCGGCCGCCCAAGTCCGCGGGAACCAAGTCACCCGTTCGGCACGGTGTAGAATTGCGACGGCAATTCAATATCGAGTCTGGGAGGACGTGATGAGGACCCGTTCATGGCTGATCGTATGTGGTCTGGCGGCGGCGCTGGGGTGCGGCGGAGCGACCGAGACCGAGGTTGTTGAAGTTGACGTGGTGGCCGAGCCGCGGACGCAGGTTGAGGAGGGTGTCCGGATGATCCCTGTCGAGGGTGGGCAGTTCAAGGTCTGGACACGGAAGGTCGGGTCCGGCGACACCAAGGTGCTGTTGCTGCACGGCGGCCCGGGTGGCGAGCCACGACTACCTGAAGAACTTCGCCGACCACCTACCGCAGGCCGGGTACGAACTCTATCTCTACGACCAGTTGGGTTCGTGGCGCTCCGACCAACCCGACGACCTGTCTCTGTGGACCATCGAGCGCTTCCGTGAGGAGGTGGAGACCGTGCGGCAGGCGCTCGGCCTCGACGACTTCGTCCTGGTCGGCCAGTCGTGGGGCGGCATGCTCGGCATCGAGTACGCGCTGAAGTATCAAGAGCACCTGAAGGGTCTTGTGATCTCCAACATGGTGGCCAGCATCCCGCGGTATGAGGCGTATGTGAACGAACTCCGGCGCCAGATCGACCCCGGAGACACTCGCGATTCTGGAGGGATACGAGGCCGCAGGGGATTACGAAGACCCCGTGTACCAGGAAATCATGTTCGGCGAGCTCTACGCCAAACACCTGTGCCGGCTCGACCCCTGGCCGCAAGGGGTGTTGGACACCTTCGAGCACCTGAACCACTCCATCTACAACCACATGCAGGGGCCGAGCGAGTTCGAGATCACCGGCACATTCAAGGACTGGGACCGGATGGCGGACCTTCCCAGGATCACGGTCCCAACCCTGCTCATCGTCGGCCGTTACGACACCATGGGGGTGGCGGACGTGGAGGCGATGCACGAGCTGATGCCTGATTCCCGGCTTCTGATCTGTGAAAACGGAAGCCACATCTCCAACTACGACGACGAGGAGGCCTATTTCGCCGGGCTGCTCGACTTTCTCGGGGAGCTGGATGGGGAGTAGGACCCTTAAACGTCAAAAGTTAAACGTTAAACGTTAAACGTTGAACGTACGGAGTTTAGGGTCCGCAGTATTCGGCATTGTAGCGTAGGCGTCCCGCCTGCAATCCTTCCGCTGATTGATTGAGCGAGTGCAGGCGAGGCGCCCGCTCCAGAATGCAGGTCAAAAAGGTACGCTACAATGGTGTTGCAAATTTGCTACATTACAGCTACATTGCTAGAGAGAGGATCTCCCAATGGCGACAGCATTTGCCGAAGAAGCCGTCTACGTCCACGAGGTCGCCGACCTGAACGGCGCCGACATCGCGCGGGCCACCGGTGTCGCGGGATCAACCGCACGGGCGTGGCTGGCCAGAACCCGATCGCCCGGAAGGGCCAGAGCCGCCGAGCGCCTGGTGGAACTGTCGGCCATAGTGGAACGTCTGGCACGCGTGATGGACCCCGGTTATATCGCGGTCTGGCTGCGCAAACCCAACCCCTCCCTTGACGATGAAAAACCTCTCGACGTGATCCGTAAAGGGGGGTATCGCCGAGTGTCCCGGACTGTGGCTGCCCTCGAGTCGCCACCGGCGATCTAGCCCGCAGATGCCCCTGGACGTAGACGCCGCGTCGGTCACCGGTTCCCGGTGGCGCCACATTCCCCACGACGGCGACGTCTGGTACCGCCCACCCCACCCCGCCGATGGTCGATGGCAACGGGGGTCGATTGTGGAGGCGGTCTACCTTGGTGACTCGCCGGAAACGGTATGGGCCGAGTGGTACCGACTGCTTGCCGAGTACGCGTTACGCCCGTCCATCCATATGCCGCGAGACCTGTGGCGGTGGCGGGTGAGGATGCCGAAAGTCGCCGACCTCTCCACCCCCAACCGTTTGGAGCGGGTCGGTCTCACCACACCCCCGCCGGGGCGCGGCAGTTGGCCGGCGTACCAGCCGGTCGGGGAGCAGCTTCACGCCGAGGGTTGGCACGCTCTCATCGCACCATCGGCCGCTCGGCCGGATGAAGGGAAGGTACTGTGCTGCTTTCGCACGACGCCCATCGTCCGTGGGTTGACGCCGGTGCCTCCGCCCAAAGAAGTCAGTGATCCGCCACCCCCACCCAGAGGCCTGCGAACCTGATCGGATTCGTCCTTCACCGTGCGCGCACAAGAATTCGGGAATCGGGTAATGTATCCGCGGAAGTGGAAACCACAAGCCCCGAGCCCCGAGCCCCGAACCACCCAACCCAGGACGCCAACGCGCCCCATTCACTATTCGCTAATTCTGCACTCGCCGGCGGGCCGCCATCTTGAGTCCTTCCCAAGCGAGCCAGCCGCGCATGGCCGCGCCCTTGACCTTGCCCTTGCGATGGTCGGTGCGATCGAGGCTCCAATGGACGATGCTCTTGGGCGGCGTGATCCGGTCCTCCTCGGGCCGCGCCACCAGTTGGATCGCGTCGTACTCGCAGGCGATGGCGCAGACGCCGCAGCCGATGCACATCGCTTCGTCCACCTGGTACCCGTCGTCGCCCTCTCCGATGGCGTCAACCGGACAGCGGCCCTCGTCGCAGACACCACACACCGTGCAACTGTCCGGATCGATCTCCGACACGTAGTTGGAGCGGGCGATCATATAGGGTGCGCCGTGCTCGTTGAGGGCGCGCAGCAGACCGCAGCAGCAGGAGCAGCAGTTGCAGACGAAGAAGGGCTCCCGCTGAACGTTGTAGGTGTTGTGAACAAGACCCTCTTCCTCGCATTTTTCGAGCAGCTCGAGGGCCTCTTCTCGGGTTACCTCCCGGCCCCACTCCGGCATGCCCTCGTAGGCGTCCGCGTCCCGTGCAAAGGACATACAGGTCTCCATGGTGTGGCTGCAGGTCTTTCCGAGCAGGCCCATCTCCTTGCGGCAGATACACTCGGCGACCCGGAATGCGTTGCAACTTTCGAGCGCCACCCGCAAATCGTCGTACGGCAGCACCTCGGCCTTGGCATCGATCCTTCGATTCACCGGAACCACCCGCACGAGGGCGGGCTCCGAACCACCGAGGGTCGTGAGCAAACTGGGCGCGTAGGCCTCGAAGAGCTCGGCCATCTCCCGGTCGAGATGGTTGAGTTGGAACTCCCAGATACCGATGACAAAGGGAGCCATGGCGAAATGCTCGACACCACGCTGCCTCATTTTGAAGATCTGACCACGGTCGGCCATGGCGTCGAGTGTTGCCTTCACCTCGTCGGCCGGCCGGCGCACTCGTCGGGCGATCACCGCCACGGGCTCCGGAATGGGCTTCAGCCGCAGCGTCATGGCGGCATCGTCTTCCTAGAAGATCTTGCGCAGGATGGCGAGCTCGACCCCGTCCTCGGTGGCGGGATAGCCGTGGGGCATCGCGTCGAGCGCACGGGCCAAGCGCGTGTAGACATCGGCCATGGGTGGCTCCCTTCGGTCTATCAACAAGGTAAGGCATCGGCCGGCGATGGGCAATGGGGCTCCCCCCCCCGGATACAAGAGGAAGATGCCCTTTGAGCAGGGAGGCGCTCTCCCGAGGGACTGGTCGGGGTCACCCGTGACACCTGGAATCGTATCTTGTACCATCACACGTACGTCAAAAAATCCTTACGGTCGATCGTCTGTCTCAAGGAGGAATTCATGAAGTTTCTGACCACATTCGTGCGAGTGGTTTCGATCGTGGTGTGTCTGATCGGGGCATCTGCCGCAACAGCCCAAGGGGTTGCCGATCCTGTGGTGAACGAGTTCGTAGCGAATCACACGGGCACGGACACCACCGAGTTCATCGAGCTATTCGGTGACCCGTCCGCTGACTACTCCGCCTTCACCATCCTCGAGATCGAGGGTGACAGCACCGGTGCCGGCACCATCGACGGCGTCTTCCCCGTCGGCACCACCGACGACGACGGCTACTGGTTCACCGGATTCCTCAACAACGAGATCGAGAACGGCACCATCACCCTGCTGCTGGTAGAGGGTTTCACCGGATCGGCAGGCGATGACCTCGACACCAACGACGACGGCGTGCTGGATGTGACGCCATGGACAGGCGTGGCCGACGATGTGGCGGTGTCTGACGGCGGATCCAGCGATCGGACCTACTCCGCGGTCGTGCTCACTCCGGGTTTCGACGGCGTGTCCTTCACGCCCGGCGGCGCCTCACGGATTCCCAATGGCACCGACACCGACACCGTCGCCGACTGGATGCGCAACGACTTCGACGGCGAGGGCCTGCCCGGCTTTGTCGGATCACCGGCTCCCGGCGAGGCCTTGAATACTCCAGAAACCGAAAACCAAGCGTATCTCCCCGCTGGAGCGGCCTTCATCAACGAGTTTGTGGCAAATCACACCGGCACCGACGACTACGAGTTCATCGAGGTGTTCGGTGATCCCTCTGCCGACTACTCCGCCTTCACCATCCTCGAGATCGAGGGCGACAGTACCGGCGCCGGGACCATTGACGGCGTCTTCCCCATCGGCACCACCGACGGCGCCGGCTACTGGTACACCGGTTTCCTCAGCAACCAAATCGAAAACGGCACCATCACCCTGCTGCTGGTAGAGGGTTTCACCGGATCGGCAGGCGATGACCTCGACACCAACGACGACGGCGTGCTGGATGTGACGCCCTGGACAGGCGTGGTCGACGATGTGGCGGTGTCTGACGGCGGATCAAGTGACCATACCTATTCGGCTGTGGTTTTGACTGCAGGCTTCGACGGAGGTGCCTTCGCGCCAGGTGGCGCCTCACGGATTCCCAATGGCACCGACACCGACACCGTCGCCGACTGGATGCGCAACGACTTCGACGGCGAGGGCCTGCCCGGCTTTGTCGGATCACCGGCTCCCGGCGAGGCCTTGAATACTCCAGAAACCGAAAACCAAGCGTATCTCCCCGCCGGAGCGGCCTTCATCAACGAGTTTGTGGCAAATCACACCGGCACCGACGACTACGAGTTCATCGAGGTGTTCGGTGATCCCTCTGCCGACTACTCCGCCTTCACCATCCTCGAGATCGAGGGCGACAGTACCGGCGCCGGGACCATTGACAGCGTCTTCCCCATCGGCACCACCGACGGCGCCGGCTACTGGTACACCGGTTTCCTCAGCAACCAAATCGAAAACGGCACCATCACCCTGTTGTTGGTGGACGGCTTCACCGGCTCTGCCGGCGACGATCTCGACACCAACGACGACGGCGTGCTGGATGTGACGCCCTGGACAGGCGTGGTCGACGATGTGGCGGTGTCTGACGGCGGATCCAGCGATCGGACCTACTCCGCGGTCGTGCTCACTCCGGGTTTCGACGGCGTGTCCTTCACGCCCGGCGGCGCCTCACGGATTCCCAATGGCACCGACACCGACACCGTCGCCGACTGGATGCGCAACGACTTCGACGGCGAGGGCCTGCCCGGCTTTGTCGGATCACCCGAGTTTGGCGAAGCGTTCAACACTCCCAACACCGTCAACGAAGAGGTGGTTTCCCTCGCGCTCGAAATCTGGGAGATCCAGGGGAGCGGCGCGGCCTCTCCATTCGAAGGCGTTGCGGTTTCCACCGCAAACAACACCGTGACAGCAGTGGCCGAAAGGGCCTTTTTCATGCAGACGCCGGAGGCCAGGAGCGACGGTAATCCGTTGACCTCTGACGGTATCTACGTCTTCACGGGGTCCCCTCCGCCGGTTGCGGTCGGGGATTCGGTAGATGTGGTCGGAACAGTGGCCGAGTACTTCGGTCTTACCGAGATCAGCAACGTCGTCAGTCTGATCGTCGGTTCGTCGGGCAATCCGCTCCCTGCACACCAGACCATCGACGAGACGCTGCCATCGGGAGACCCCAACGAGCCGCCGGAACTCGAGCGGTTCGAGGGCATGCTCGTGATGGCCGAGGGAATCGCTACCGGTCCGTTGGATCGGTTTGGCGACGTCCCAGTCGTGGCAAAATCCGAGCGGTCATACCGCGAGCCCGGAATCTTGTTCCCCGGTCTGCCCGGCCTCCCAGTGTGGGACGGCAACCCCGAGGTCTTCAAGATCGATGCCGGTGGCCTCGGGCTTCCGGTGGTCCCCATGTTCACAGGACAGACCTTCGCAACCCAGGGTGCACTCGGATACTCATTCGGGCTCTACGAGGTCTTTCCGTCCCTCCTGACGGTGGGTCCGGAACCGGATGTCCTGCGACATGTGAACGCCAAACTGCCCGGTGAGTTCACGATCGCGTCGCAGAACCTCTTGCGGCTCGAAGCCGGAGATCCAGACCTCGCCGTTCGTTTGGGGAAGCTCTCCTGGCATGTCGTTGATGTACTCGGCACGCCGGACATTCTCGCGGTCCAAGAAATCGACTCCATCGTCACGCTGCAGATGTTGGCCGACCAGATCGCAGCCGACGAACCTGGCGTCATCTACACCCCGTTTCTGATCGAGGGCAACGACATCTCCGGTATCGACGTCGGGTTCTTGGTCCTCGACACGATCACGGTCCTCGACCTCTACCAGTTCGGCGAAGACCTCACCTTTGATTTCGAGGGCGAAGTCAGAACCACCTACGACCGGCCGCCGCTGGTGCTCGAAGCCGAATACGCCGGCGCTGGGGAACCTTTCCCCATCACCGTCATCGCCAACCATCTGCGCTCGTTGGGAGGAATCGAAACCGACGACTTCCCACGGGTCAAACGGAATGAGCAGGCAACGGGGTTGTCCGAATTCATCCAGGGCCTCCAGACCGACAACCCAGATATCCGACTTGTGGTGACCGGTGACTTCAACGCATTCCAGTTCACCGACGGTTATGTCGATGTCATGGGCCAAATCACGGGCAATCCCGATCCCCTTGGGGCTCTGTACCCCGCGAGTAACGTTGTCGAGCCTGATCTCCTGAATGAGGTGTTCGCGATTCCCGAGGTGGAACGTTACTCCTACATTTTCAACGGCAGCGCCGAGGCCTTCGACTTCATGCTGACCTCGGTGGGCATCGGCCCCTGGGTTGTCGGAAGCGAGTATTCCCGAAGCAATGCCGACGCGTCGAGCACGCTATTCCTCGACGAGGGTACGCCGATGCGGGTGTCTGACCACGACGCCGTCGTTCTCTACATCCTCAATGATGCCGATCTCGACGGTGTGCCCAACGAGCTTGATTACTGCCCAGGCACAGTGATCCCGGAGGGTGTACCCACCGTCCATCTGGGAACGAACCGTTGGGCGTTGGTGGACGATGACGGCGTCTTCGACACCAGTCGACCCCGCGGTCGTGGTCGCGGTCTCGACCGGTCATACACCATCGAGGACACGGCGGGCTGCTCGTGCGAGCAGATCATCGACGAGCTCCACCTCGGCATCGGTCACGAGAAATTCGGCTGCACGACTGGAGCCATGCAGGATTGGATCCGAGGCATCGATCACTAAGTCATCGAGATACCAATCGAGGGGGCCGTCCTCGGCCCCCTTTTTTTGGCCATCTCCAACGTGGAGTGTTTGGAAGGTGGTGGAGGGGGTCAACCCGTGCCCGTGCGCGTCTCCGTCTCGGTTTCCGTGCCCGGCAAAACAAGGGAATCAGGAGCACCGCTTGATGGTTGCAATGTTTTTGAGAATTCTTCTCTTAATTAATCGAGGAGTACATCATGGCAGCAGCTCAGACCACCAGGCCCGCGGGCCTCCGTACGGATTTCTCATGATCGGCGCAACGCTTGCGCAGTATCGCGTCACCGGCAAGCTCGGAGCGGGCGGTATGGGCGAGGTCTGGCTGGCCACCGACACCAAGCTCGGACGCGAGGTGGCGCTCAAGGTGCTTCCCGCCGATTTCGCCGAAGACCCCGACCGGCACGCGCGATTCGAGCGCGAAGCCAAGGTCCTGGCGAGCCTGAACCACACCAACATTGCCCATCTCTACGGTCTCGAATCCGCGGTCGCCGAGGGCGGGGAGACGGATCAGAGAGCCGAACTCCACTTTCTGGTCATGGAACTTGTTCAGGGCGAGGGTCTGGACGAACGGATCAGCCGAGGTGCGGTTCCGGTGGAGGAGGCCACCACCATTGCCCTCGGCATCGCCGAAGCTCTGGAGGCCGCCCACGCCCAGGGCATCGTCCACCGCGACCTCAAGCCGGCCAACATCAAAATCCGTTCAGACGGCACCGTCAAGGTCCTGGACTTCGGTCTCGCCAAGGCGTGGGAAACCGACGCCACCGACCACAGCCTGTCGATGTCGCCCACCATCACCAAACACGCCACGCTGGAGGGCGTGATCCTGGGGACGGCCGCCTACATGAGTCCCGAGCAAGCCGCAGGGACACCGGCCGACCAGCGGGCCGACGTCTGGGCCTTTGGAGTGGTGATGTGGGAGATGCTCACCGGCCACAAGCTCTTCGAGGGTGAGACCCTGTCCCACGTGCTGGCGGCGGTTCTCAAGGACGAGCCCGATCTGGAAGCGCTCCCCGAGGACACGCCGCCGCGCATCAGAGAGCTTGTTGCACGCACTCTGCGGAAAAAACCCCGCGAGCGTTTACAGGCCATCGGTGACGCACGTATTGCACTCGAGGAGTACCAGGCGGACCCGGTGGCATTCGAGGCGCCGGCTGGGGCGGTGGTGGTTGAAGCCAAGCCGGTCGCCACCTGGAGGCGTCTCCTGCCCTGGGCGGCAGTGGCCCTGATGGCCGCCGGGTTGGTCGCCTCGTTGCTGTTGCGTCCGAGCGCCCCGAAGAAAGTGCTACGAGCCACCATTCCGCCACCGACGGACTCGCTCTTCAACCTCGCGCCCGCCTCCCCCGGACCGGTGGCGGTGTCGCCCGACGGCAGTCGGCTTGCCTTCACCGCCCAAGGCGAGGACGGATCGGTGATGTTGTTCGTTCGTCGCCTCGACTCACCCGACGCGGTGGTTCTGTCCGGCACAGAGGACGCGCAGTACCCATTCTGGTCACCGGACTCGCGTTGGATCGGTTTCTTCACCGGACGCGACGGCACCCTCAAGAAGATCGACACCTCGGGCGGTCCCCCGGTGACGCTGTGCAGCGCTTCCAACGGCAAGGGCGGCAGTTGGGGTTCGGAAAATGTGATCGTATTCGCCCCGAACGCAACCGACCCGATCCACCGGGTATCGGCCGCGGGCGGAGAATCCACCCCCATCACTGAGATCGACAGCTCGCATCACAACTCCCACCGGCACCCGAGATTTCTGCCCGACGGACGTCACTTTCTGTTCCTGGGCCGCGGCAACTCCGACGCCCAGAGTTCGGTGATCGTGTCGACCATCGATGGCGGCGAGTCGCGCGAGTTGTTGCTCCTTTCCACCCAGGCCGAGTACGCCGCCGGAAGACTCCTATTTGTCCGGGAGAACACGCTCATGGCCCAGCCCTTCGACGTCGACAGTCTCGAGTTGGGATCCGAGGCTGTGCCCATCGCCGAAGGCGTCATGCATATCCCGGGAGCTGCGGTGGCTGTTTTTTCCGCGTCACCCGGGGGCGTCATCGCCTACCAGAGCGGCGAGGCCGAGGCCTCGACAACGCTGGAGTGGCGGGGGCGCGACGGCCAGCCGGACGGCGTCCTGGGCGACCAGGCGCCCTACGAACAGGCGGTTTTGTCGCCCGACGGCGGGTTCGCCGTGGCGAAGATCCCCGACACGGGGACTGGCATGTCCGATCTCTGGATCTACGACATCGAGCGTGACCTGCGGACCCGATTCACCTTTGATCCGGCCGACGACACCTGGCCGGTGTGGTCCCCCGACGGTTCACGGGTGTACTTTGCGTCGAGTCGCGGCGGCAACTATGGCATTTACGCCAAGGACGTGGACGGCGCGGGCGAGGTCGAGCTGATCTATGCCGACGAACGCGACGTGTTTCCAAACGGTATCTCTCCTGACGGCGAGACACTGGTGCTGCTGGCCACCGGCGGCGAAACCTCCTCCGATATCTGGTTGCTGCCCATCGAGAATGACGCCAAACCCTCGGTGTTCCGGCAGACCGAGTTCAGCGAGGGCGTTGGAATGGTCTCGCCCGACGGACAGTGGCTCTCATATAACTCCGACGAATCCGGCGATTTCGAGGTCTATGTCACGACCTTTCCCACGCCGGGTCGGCGGTGGCAGATCTCCAACGACTCGGGCGGCTACGCCTTTTGGCGGGCCGATGGCAAGGAAATCATCTATACCGAGATGGACGGTCGTCTGATGGTCGCAGACGTCTCCTCCAGTGGCGACACTTTTACGGTGGGCGCGGTGGAACCCCTGTTCAACATCCAGGCTCCATCCGCCGGAGGTCCGTCATACCATCCGACCTCCGACGGCCAGCGCTTCCTGGTGGTGCCATCCACCATCCAACGCGCCGACACCTTGCTCAACCTGATGGTGAACTGGCCGGAGGTCCTGGAGGCGAGAAGGTAGCCCCCACCCAGCCACCCATTCCGAATTGCGAATTGCGGACTGCAAATTCCCCCACCCTTCACCCGCCCTGAGTGGAGAGCACGGATGATTCACCCCCCCTCCCACTCGGTGGGGAAGGTGTGGGCGCAGAGACCATGTCCGGAATAATTCGAAACTCGAAATTCGAGTCCCAAGACCCGAATCCCGAGCCCCGCAACCCTGTCATTTTTTGCGGACCGACCTCCTCCTCGAATACACCGAAGCCATGCCGCGCCCGTTCCCACCGTTCCCGTGCGACGGTTCTTCGGAGGTGGCGAAGGCCGCGAGGTGAACCAGTCGACCGTCGTGTACCAAGCCTCCCGCCACCACACCGCGTCCGGTGAGCCGCACGTCTGTGCCCAGCCCCAACGCCGGGTAGCCCTCCACCTCGGCTTCGGCTACACGGCGGAGGAACGCCGCCGCCCGCTTGCGGCCCGGCCTTCGGCACCCGTTGGATGGGACGCCGAGAGCCTCGACGGCGTAGCTGCGAACCAGCTTAGGAAGCATGGCCGACAGCGTGGACGCGTGATCGAAAAGGTCGAATCCGGAGATCTTTCCGCCCACTGCGAACAGGGCGCCTACCTGTCCGTCCACCGGATCAAAGGCGCGGACAAAGTCCTCGATGGAGGTGTGGTGACGATCGAAGATGGCGCCCATGGCCTGGGTAGGCGACGGCGCAGAGAGCGTCTGGGCGGCGTATGAAATATCACTCCACACCCGTCCCTGATCCGACCGCCGAGACCCGGTTTGGCGCATGGAATCTGACACCGAGGACGCCTTCGCAGCCCGGCCCTGCGCGAAGTGAGCACGCTCCGAAACTTGGAAGTCGTGCGACTCGTAACGCCAGCGCCCGGCCTCGACGCAGGACACCGGAATCAGGGTCTTGGACCTGGGAGAAACCAGGACCGTGAGGTTGATGGTCCTATTCTGCTTGGCTCCAACCAGTTCTTCGCCATCGACGATGAGCACCGGAAGGTCGGCCCGGCTCTCGAAGAGCAGTTCTGGGACGCTGCCACCCTCGGAGACCTCACGGACCCTGGCCAGGCCGCCCTCCAGCGCCTCTTTGAGGGTCAGATACTCGCCACCACTCTCCATGTCCTCCGCCATCAACGGCAGGAGCCTCAAACTCTCGTGCGTCACCGAGTCCCCTATGGTGATCTTTTTCAAGATTTTAGACGTCACTTCCATGGCCACCTCCTATATCAACAGTAATCATCTGTAAATAACAGTATATCAACAGTCTCACCATAAGTCAACAGTTCTTGACAGTTATTTCACAGTTGGGTAGATTCGACGCATGGAACGACGGCCGACATACACTTTGGACGAGATCGAGGCGGAAACAGGCTTTGACAAACGCACCATCGCCTACTACGTCCAGGAGGGCCTGCTCCCAAAAGTGGGACGACGGGGGCCTCGGACCAGGTACTCGCAGGCCTACCTCGACCGGCTGATCTTTATCAAGATGATCCGGGACCAGCAGGATCGAGGACGCCTTGGCAGCCTGACCCTGAGCACCATCAAAGAGATGCTCGACGACCTGTCGGAGGATTCTGTGGCCAACATCGTGGCCGGCAGGGAGAAACTCGACACATCGCCCTACGAGGACGCACCGGACGACCACCTCGCCGCGATGGCACCCCGGATGGAACGGCTCGACATGCTCGAGCGCCGAGTAGCGCCAGTGGATCCGGTTCATAAGGCAAACGATGATCCGGCTCCGGCTTCCTCGCTCTTTGACGACTCCGACGCTTTGACGCTCGACCTCGATTCCGGACCGCCGAAGTTCGAACTTCGGGAGGTGAACACGACGTCCGATGCCGCCGCCAACGCGCCACCCGCGGCTCGGATGTCACCGCCACGACGACGTCAACGGTTGTCCGCCCTGCTCGCCCAGCTCGCCGAAGCGGCGGGGAACCGCTCCCGGATCCGGCGTCGCGGGTCGGAACACTGGACAAGGGCCGAGATCACCCCGGACCTCGTCCTGACCGCGCGCAACCTGGACGAGGACGGTGCAGACCTGCTCGAGGAAGCGGCCCGCATGCTTCGCTGGAAGGTCCTTCGCGGCAAGCGCGGGGAGGAGTGAACCGCCCACCCCCACGGATGCCAGATTCCAGCTACCGGATCCCCGCCCGGCGTGGAGGGTGTGGCCCCGTGCCCGTCTCCGAACGAAGATCATAGCCCCAAGAACGAAAACCCTCGCACTCCCAATGTGGCCACAGTGGTTTCCGCGCGCCCCTCTCCCCACCGCGCTCCCCGAGGTTGCCACCCTTGACATTGTCTCGACCCTGAGCCCAGATAACTCAGCCATCAAGTTCCCAACAATGTCAAAAGTGGCACGCCCGCCCATCGCGCCTTCCACCCACTGCTCACCGCTCACTGGGTGGAAGGAGGGTGGTTCATCAAGCATCGAGCATCAGTCGCCTGTAACGGGCTCGGGCTCGGGCTCGTGAGGAGAGGGGAACAGGCCGGTGTCCAGGTCAGGGTGCGGGTTGTTCAGCAGCGGCTGTTGAGCTGGCCTATGATCGGGGCATGGGAATCGGTTCGACCGCATCCGAAGTTCGGATCTTCTTTTTTCGGGCACTCTTCGGCGACAGGCACCGCACGCGTCTGTTGCTGGTCTCAGCAGCACTCGTTCTGTCTGCCGCGGCGCTGTCCGGGTGCTCCAGTTCGGCCGATGCGGTGGCAATCGATCCACCGTCGGGATGGCCGATCTCGTCGAACAAAGCCACTGTCACCTCCAATTTCGGGGCGCCGCGGAGGGGATCCAGCCACCAGGGAATCGATCTTGCGGCACCATCCGGGACCAAGGTGCGAGCGACCGCCGATGGCGCGCGTGACCTTTGCCGGGAAATCCAGGAATTTCGGACGGCTGGTGGTGATCGACCACGGTGGCGGCTGGGAGACCAGATACGCCCATCTCAAGAAGATCAATGCGGCGAAGGGTAAACGCGTACAACGCGGCGACGTGATCGGTTCCGTGGGCCATAGCGGCAACGCCAGCGGCGACCATCTCCACTATGAGGTGAGATACGACGGGGATGCCGTTGACCCTCGGCTGACGCTGCGACGATGACCCCACCCACCTCTTCCGACGGACCCTCGCACCGATTCCAATTCAAGGGGTCGTGACGACCTGGTCCTTGCCGGCTTCCTTGGCCTCGAACATGGCCATGTCGGCCCGGTGCAGCAACTGTTGGGCGGTCTCCCGCCCGCTGAGTTCGGCGACACCAAGGCTCACGGTGATCCGAACCCTGGTGTCCGGATCGGGTTCGAAGACCACCGAGGAGAAGGCGATCCGGATCCGTTCGGCCACCCGAGCCGCCACCTCGAGCGCTGTATCGGGGAGCAAGATGGTGAACTCCTCGCCCCCGTATCGACAGGCCACGTCGGTTCCGCGCACGCAGCTTCGGATGGTCAGGCCGAGGGTGCTGATGACCTTGTCACCCTCGAGATGGCCATAGCGATCGTTGAGCCTCTTGAAGTCGTCAATATCGAGCAGAATCAGCGACAGGGTGTCACCGCTTGTGCGGGCGCCTTCCACCTGGGCCTGGAGTTCGTCGAAAAAGAAGGCATGGTTGAAGAGTTTGCTGAGGCTGTCGGTGATGCTCAGTGCCCGGTACCGATTTGTGACGTCGCGAAGAGCGTCCTCGGCCTGCTTCCTTTCATTGGAGAGGATCAGGAGGCCGGCCGTCACACAGAGCAATCCTCCGGTCTTTCCGATGTTCTCGACGACGCTCGGGTAGGTCTGAGGAAAAACCAGAAACTCGTCAAGCATGTCCTGGACGGCCGCGATAAAAAGCGCCACCGCACCAACGGCAAAGAACCCGAAAGCCATGGGTCGTGTCCGGAGACGATTGACGGCAAGCAGCCACACCACGGCCAGCAAGGCGATGGAGCCTTCGCCGATGACGTCGGGCCAATCGATGTCTTCGATTGCAATCGGCTTGCCCGTTGGGACGAGCAACATCGACCACACCACCACGAACGCGATGAGCGCAATCGCCATCACGACGGCCCGCATCCTCCGCCGTGGGCCGAAGGACGTCGAATCCACAAAACCGTGCGACTTCCGAGGCTCCACCGGAGCGGACCCTGATTCCGTCTTTCTCAAATCCACTGTACGACCCTTGGTCTTCAGGTTACCTCATCCCGGGGCGACCTCTGGGACCGCGGCCGAGACATCAGGCAACCGTGTCCGATTGGTGCACGACATGACTCGGATCCTCGGTCGATTCCGGGTGGCACAAAACTGCGCGACGCACCACGAACGCGGGGTTTCCCCGTGTACGTCGGGCCGTGAAAAAAACCCGGCCAATCGGCCGGGCTGAAGATTTTCATGTATGGAGCGTGCTACTCAACCGAGAACGACATCAACTCCACCGGCACAAAGTCCGAAAACGCCATGCCACCGGCATACTCGTCCAAGAGTCCGATGATCGACACCGCGCCGGCGGTGGAGATCCGAGCAAATTCTGCCACCCTGTCACCCTCGACCGGAGGATCATTCAACAACGCACAACAAAATCGCCCTGTGTGGAGTCGTAGGCGAGACCGTTCCCATTGATAAAGAAATCACCGGACAACGGAATGTCGGTGATCGCCATTGTGCCGAGATCGATCTTCTCGAACACGACATCGTTGAGTGCCTCCCTCGGGGCCTGACGCCCACCCCGACAGGTGGTACATCAAGCCGTCACCCGAGTTGAAGGCGATGGCCTCGCCGTCAGTGCCGTTGCCGAGATTCATCACCCCGCTCACGGTCGCGTCACTGGTGTTGATCGTGTAGAGGATCTCCGGCCCGAAGGCCCCATCGCCTGTGACGCCGTACAGGGTCCCGCCGTCGTCGAAGGCGAGTCCGGCAAAGGCATCGCCCAACTCCCCGATCACGGCGGCTTCACCGGTGTCGGGACGAACGGTGGCAAGAAAGAACGAATTGGCGCCCTCGCCGGGTGCGGATCCACGGAGAACGGCGAAAAGCTCACCGGTGGTGGGCTCCGCGGCCAGCCCCTTGACCTGTTGGATCACGTAACCGGCCGCGACGACGGTCACCGAATTGACGGTCGCACCGGAGGCCGGGTTCAGCGAGTAGAGCGTGGGGGAAAAGCTGCCCCCCGAGTACAAAAACTGAGCCGACGCCGGAAGGGCGACGGCCATCAGCAGAGCCACAACCGAATACAATACCGAGCGGGCGAAGCGCGAACCTCATGAAATTCCTCCGGATCTGTTGATCTTTGAAGCATATAGAGAAAACCACGATATTGCAACAGCGTCGCAATCCCATTTTGAACCATAAACCGTCCTGAGGTAACCTGGGTCACCGTCCCATCCGGTATGATCGAATGACTATCCCCCATCGGGAGGCCTCAATGAGAGTTCCATTGATGACTCGAGTCGCAATGACTGTTATTTCGGTTGTCGCCCTCAGCGGCTGCGATATCCGCTTCATCGCCGGCCCCGCCGTGGTCAAACACGGCGAGCAGGTGCAGTACCAGATCTTCATGGCTCCGCCCGCCGGCGGAAGCGCTTCCAACGCAACCATCTATCTCACGGGCGACGTTCCAGCCGGATGGGACATCCAGAGCGCCTCGTTCCTGACGTCGGCCAGCGGCGGGGAGAGCGGCTCCTGCACCATCCACCCGTCCGACCCCGGCGTCATCACCGGCCTGCCGCCCGTCCCCGCAGGACACCAGCGAGTCTATCTATCGGTTGGACCTCTCGCGGCGATGAACGAAGACGATCGCGGCACCGCCCTGGTGGATTTCTCCGCGACCAGCGCTCCGGGCAGCTACACCATCACCTTCTGGGGCGGCGTCTCGACCGAACCCGGCGATCCGGGTGAGAGCTTCTCTGTTCAAGTGTCAGTGATGGCGCCCACCGCCGCGAACACTATCCTGGCCGACGGTCTCGAATTCGGCACCTTGGCCGGCTGGTCGAGCTGGCGTGGGCTCGACGGCCACACCGTGGCCTACTACCCCATGGACGGAGACGCCACCGACCAGAGCTTCTACGGCAACCACGGCACGGCCGTGGGTGATCCCATTGCCACCGAAGACAGGTGGGGCACCCCGGGTGGCGCCCTGCTCTTCGACGGCACCGAAGACCAGATCCTGGTGGAGGACGCCCCGTCTCTCGATCTCGAGACAGAGATGACCCTTGCCGCCTGGGTTCGCCCGGCAGCGGGCGGCGGGCCATGGGTGGTCGGCAAACGCGACCTGTCCTTTGGTGGATTCCTCTATACCCTGGACATCCAGGGCGGTGTGGTGCGGGGGGTCTTCCGCGACTCCGAAGGGACCATCGACTTTGCCTCCGGGTTTCATCCGATCGTGCTGGACCAGTGGCAACTGTTGGTGCTCACCTTTGACGGTGAACACATGGTGTCCTACCTCGACGGCGTTCTCCAGGGCCACCGCGAGCGTTTGGGCGCCCTTATCGGCACCGGCGCGGGCGGCATCGAGATCGGTTCATTCGAGGACGCCCGCTTCGGGGGCGCCATGGACGACGTGCTGATCATGGATCGCGCCCTGAGTTTCAGGGAAGTCGTCAAGCTGTTGGAGTAGGGGCCGCCCGCCCACCCGGATGCCGGATGCCAATAAGGCATGGACCCAATAAGTGCCAGGTCCGCAGTTCCGTAGTTGTGGCGGGGCCACTGATGGCCACCAGACCCGACGATATTGAGATCTTGGGGATGCGCTGTGCAATGTTGAATGCGGCCGAGACGGCCGCACCACAATACCCGGGCATTAGGTTCGGTCACTCGACTTGGTCGCGCCCCTCTCCCCGCAGCGCTCCCCGAGGTTGCCACCCTTGACATTGTTCGGACCCCAGTCTCAGATTTTTCAGCGATGAGGACCCGAACAATGTCAAAAGTGGCACACCCGCCTATCGCGCCCTCACGCTCCGGGTGGGCGGGGTCTTCGAATTCCGAATTCAACCACTGTCCATCTCACGGAAATCCGAATGAACCAACCGTTGGAAGTAAGTGCCCTGCATGAGAGGGTCGCTTCTCCGCTGGCTCAGGACGTTCCAGGCGGTGCGGGGTCGTCGTTCTCCACACAATATGCACCGCGTCGCCCGAGCCACCAGGTCACGATCCAGCCAACCACGCCGATCACCACACCTACGGGACAGAGCACGAGGGCCACGATGAAGGCAGCCACGTGCAAGAATTCGAAGACCATCGGCAAAACCGGCACGTCTTCCACAATTTCGCCGATCGCATAGAAAACGTTGTGAAGCACGGCGAAGACGGGGATTCCGAGGAGCGACCACAGCGCCAGCTTGGCGAAGGACCGCGGGCGTCGCCAGGGATGAATGGCCGCGGCCACGAGGACAAATGCGGCGAGGAAGAACAGCCCGAGACCCAGCCGATTGCCGCCGTCGGGCTGCCAGACCATCTGCGAAACCGTGTATGCCGCCACCGCAGCAACGAGCAGCCCAAACGTCAACGGCCACGATCGACTGGCATGCTGGGTGCCAGGCCTTCCGTCACTCATGCCGTCCCCCAAAAAGCGCCTTGGAGCATCACGGCTTTGAGGTTTCGGCCTCCACCAACGACCGCTGGTAGGCCTTCCAGCCTGGACAGATGAAGGTATGAATCCTCCACAGCCATCCCACCAGAGACCGTGGTCGTTCTTCCGCCTTTCTACGGATGGCGCAGTCTTCGCAGTTGTGTTTCTCGCTCTGTGACATTGCCGGCTCCTGTGGGAGATTGTATACCTCCCCCACCCGGCCCGTGTGGAGGGTTTAACGTTGAACGTTTGTCGCCCTGCGCGAGAGGGTTGCACCGCTCGCACAAAGGCCAAGGAAGTCCCGATCACTCCCGTTTGCGCATGCCGGCCTCGATGAGGGCCTGAGCATCCCCGGAACCAGCATCGAAGAACCCGGAAGGCCAGACATCCAACCCGCCGAATCGGTTGAGCTCCAGCGCGCGAAGTCTGGTCAGCCCACCGTCCCGTTCGGCAAAAACAATGGCAATCGACCGGCAGAGCGTGTCGGTCTCGTCTTCCGCGATGCGGCGGCGCAGCCGAGTCACCAGATGATCGCTGTGCGTCTCCACGATGACCTGCCGTCCACTCTCAACGCAGGCCAGCAGGAAGTCTCCCAACCTCTGTTGAATTCCGGGGTGAAGGTGCAGTTCCGGCTGCTCGAGGAGCACCACCGAACCCGGCTCGGCGACAAGGCACAGGACCAGTACCGGCAGAACCTGGCTGACGCCCACACCCACCCCGGTCATGCCCAGATCGCGACCGACCGCCTCCATCCGGACCCGTGGTTCCAGTCCGAAGCGCGGCCGCTGGACAGTGGTCACCGAGCATCCGAGGCCGAGCTGCTCCAGCCAGTAATTGACGGCCTCCGAGAGTGCCATCTCCTGCCCCGCACCGCCGCCGTCGAGTGGGCAGACCACCGTCCGGCGGGCGTTTTTGTGCAACACCGCCAGCGCGAATTCCCCCTTGGCTCCCACCGATCCCCGCGGTCCCGGCTGTGCGGCGGGGTACTGGTGCTGCGGATCCTGACGGAGGGGACCGAGGTGAACGATGCGCCCCGCCATGAAGTCGGCCAGCCACGAACCCGCAGACTGCAACCTCCGGACGATGGGCCCGGCATCGGGGTCGTCGACGGCCGGACGCGCCACAGGCTCGCCATCGCCCACCGTGTTCCGGATCTCTTCCGCGAACTTCCCATCACTGACCAGACGTTTCAACACATCCGCAAATCCCCCACGTCGAGCCTCACGCCTCAGATCGGTGAGGGCTGCCGCCAGCCGGGCGGATCTCGCCCCCGACGGATAACCGTCTCCCTCGGGAGACTGCACACCTTCAACGATCGTCTCGACCAGCTGATCGCAGGCGGCGACCGCCCGTCTGATCGTCCCGGGATCATCACTCATAACAGTTGCCGAGCCGCCATCGACGCCGGCGGCGGCACGGATGCGATCCCAGGCGGTGTGACCTCTCCGTGGCTGGTCAAAGAGCCCGGCGCGGACCCGACTCACCCAGGCTTCAACACGGACACGATTCCCGTCCGCCTCGGTGAACATGGCCGCCGGGATACCACCGCGATGATGGAGTCCGCTGGTTTTCAACCGGGTCTCGCCACGACAGGGATCCGTTGTGGTCACGGCGCCGCTCAAAGGGAGAGGATCCGACTGACGGTGAACCGGGGAGGTTCGGTCCCTTTTCCCGGCTGGACGCCTGAGTCGGTCCGCCGCGAGGACGAGCCCTCCACCATCAACGTCCCGGGCCTCGAGTTGGACACTCCGCACGACCGCTCCACCCGGCTCGATCTTCCGGCCGCCCTCGAGTTCGACGCTCCAGCTGATGGGGGCACCGAGCGGCGCACCGCCGGCGTAGGCCATGGCACCGTCGGGCACCACGGCGCACGCCACGGAAACCCTGGCGCCCCGGCCACAGCCCGCCCTCTGGACGTCGGCGAACTCGCCCAGCTCCACCAGTGGTCCATTGAGCGGAAAATCACCACCGCTCGGGGAACCCGCCGCCGCCTGGGCCACCATGAGCATGGATTGAATCACGGTGCTCTTGCCGGCTGAATTCGCGCCAACCAGGACGGTCAAGGGTGCAAGGTCGATGGATGCGTCGCCCACCGATTTAAAGTCGCGGAGGGCCCAGAATCGAAGCGGGTGATGGATGTCGTGGTTCACAACAGGGCCTCCAAATTGTGGCGGATGAGGTGCACGCGCCGCTGGTCCCCAAAATGCAGGACCGCCGGCCGGCGGGTTGATCCACCGTCGGTCCACATGCGCGCGGTGGTGAGCAGCCGAGTCGTTGAGCAACTTCCACGGCCAGAACGGCTGAGCTCGTCGGCCAAAACCTCTTCGGCCGCAGGAGGACCGGGAACCCGCCCAGGATTGAACACGGCGCCCTCCGGCGCCGGTGATGTCGGCTCGATCAGACCCCGCTCCAAGATCGGCCTCAGAGCGGCTTGAAGGTCCCCTTTCAACTCGGGGATGACGCGAATCAACTGATTCACATCGAGGCCACCCTCCGGAATCAGAACGTGTTCAGCAGCGCCGACAGCACGACTCAGGAGCAGCAGCCGGGCAAGGAAGGCCTCGGCCGATTCTGTGCGATCCCGTACCAGCAGGGCGGGATCGACGACCACCGGAACCCTACCAAGACCGTGCGCATCGTCCCGGTCATCCACACGGATAGCGAGCCGACCCAGCGCTGCTTCCTCCTCGATCCGAAAGGACCGTGCCGCACAGGCCAACTCCTCGGCCGACCGTCCCCGTCGGGCCGCCCCAACCGCGCCACCGACGGCCTCATGCAGCATGTGGATCCAAGGCTCGCGCAATCGGCCAAGCCGGCGGCCGATCTGGATCCACCAGAGCTCTCCCACGAGGTCGGGCTCGACCACCAGATCAAAGGGCAGGTCGGTATCGTCGGTGCGCAGCAGCAGGTCTCGCGTCGTGACCATGTCGACTTCGTTGCTCGCCAGAACAACCCGCGCCGA
Organism: uncultured Holophagae bacterium; assembly: GCA_963797055.1. Classification (GTDB taxonomy): domain Bacteria; phylum Acidobacteriota; class Thermoanaerobaculia; order Thermoanaerobaculales; family Sulfomarinibacteraceae; genus FEB-10. Next base: position 123,835 of record CAWCOD010000003.1, on the reverse strand, counting down.
GGCCACGAGGGGATCCACGTCGAGCACGACCACCACACGGGGCTCACCACATTCCTCGTCGATGGGTTCGGCGATCCTGAGATCTCCGATCTCGGGCGGTCGCGGCCAGTCGTCCACCACATCGAGACGGGAGCGCCGCCGGAGTCTCCGGCCGGCCACCTCAACCCAGGTCGGCACAGGGTGCTCAGTGTGATTCATGCAGATCCCGTTCCGGCGCGCCCAGCTTTGCGCCGAGACCATCAAGGACCGCCCGCCGCAGGCCGTCGTGGAGACCTGTCAGCGAGACCTCCAGATCCTCCATGAGATGTCGTTTCCGCTTGGCCACGGTCGGCCGGCTGAGACCGAGGCGCTGGCCGATCTCCCGATCCGAGCAGCCGTCCAATTTCAGCCGCAGCAACTCGCGGTTCCCGTCACCACACCTCCCGAAAATCCAGTCAGTCACTTCGTGGGCAATCATCAGCTCCTCTGCGTCGAGACCGTTGGCCGCCGCCCGACCCACGGCTCCCTCACCATCCTTAAGGAAGGTTGGAACCCAGGATGTCAACATCAGGCCGAAGACCGTGTCGAGGTCCGAAACGGCCACCGCAAAATCGAGGGACGTGGCGATTCTCTCCAGGATCTCGCTGAGTGATCCTTCGCTATAAAGAACCGGAGCCCGGAGGCGGGGTTCGCATCGGTTGGTGGGCACGTCGCTCAGACTGTAGGCGATCGACCGCGCACCGTCCTCGCTCACCCGTCCAGAGACGATCTCCTTGCACTCGAGGGTGTAACTCCACTCTCCGCGGCCGTTCACGAGGCGAAACGGTGACGAGGCGACCCTTTTGTGGGCACGATCGAGCAGGTTGTCGATGATGGTTCGGCGCCGGCGCCGGGCCAACAGAAACCGTGCCTGCCGGGCCAGCAGCCGTCGGAAGTGAATCCGGTCGGACGCCACCGCCATGGCGTAGTCGAGCTGACCCTGACCCACCAGCACATCGAGCCCAAACTCCTGAACCAGGTCATCGAGCCCGAGGTCCCAGCTCGCCACCTGGCCGTAGACCACCGGGTCGTATCCCCGCACGACTGCCCCAACCACCTCGCGCACCTCCTGGAGGATGAGTGGACCGATGCCTTCGGTCCGGTACTCTGTGACCAGCTCCCCCAGATTCACCGCGGTCCCGCCATCTGCCGCTCCGTCATCGCCCCGTATCCGACCTGTGCCCCGTCATCGAGTGGTTCTCCGTCAACTCTAAAAAAGGAGGTCAGCGCCCTATTGTGTCAAATCCAGGGGTCAGGGGGCAGGGGTCAAATCCGGAATTCGAAATTCGGAACCGTCGCCGACGAATCGCGGGGGCGTGTTACAGCGTAAGCCCAACGAAGTTCTCGGTGCCCGGCCGAAAGCTCTCCAACGGCCAGGTCAAGGCCTCGTCGATGGCCTCGAGCATGATCTGACTGTCCTCGGGGAGCCGCCCGTGAACGTCGAGGAAATTGCTGATGTGATCGGACAGCAGCACGGTGGGCCCCTCGAGACGTTCAACCAGCAGCCGCGTCTCCGCCAGTGCCTGGTGGGCGTCGAGCAGGGTCAGATCACCCCGCCGCCACCGGTCGCACCACTCGGTCCCAAGGGCCGGAACGAAGGTGCGCAGCCGGACATAATCCGGGCTCGCGAGGTTGAGCACCGCTGCCGAGCCCTCGGCGTGCTGCCGCCAACGCTCGACCCCGGCCAGACCGACCATCAGATAGACCGAGAGTTCGATGCCGGCGTCCATGACGTGGTTGAAGGAACGGGCGGCCGCCTCGGGATCCACCCCCTTGTGGATCTGCTCGAGGGTGACGGCATCTCCGGACTCGAGACCGGAGTGGATTCGCGTGATGCCGGCGGTACCGATCCGCTGCCACTCCTCGCGGCTCTTCGCCACCAGAAACTTGGCCGAGCCGTACATCGTGATCCGCTCGAGATTCGGAAACCTCGCCCGGGCAGCTTCACCGATGGTGACCAGAACGTCCGTGGGCAGGGCCGCGGTGTTGCCGTCGGCGAGAAAGACGGTCCGCACCCCACGACCGTGCGCTTCGAGGGCCATGTCCAAATCCTCCACGACCTCGTCCACCGGCCGCCGTTTGAAGGCCTTGTCGGTGTACATCGCGCAGAAGGCGCAGCGGTTGTGGGGACACCCGATGGTTGCTTGGATGATGAGCGAACCAGCTTCGGAAGGTGGACGGTAGACGGTTCCCTCGTAGCGCATCGACCGATGGTACCAACATCCCATGGGGCTGGCGGCCCCCGGCCAATATGTGGCTCATGAATCCAAGCACTCTCCGCGATGGTGTAGGGTTGCCACACAAACACAGACGAATTCGGCACAGACGGCGGATCCGACCAAACCAACGACGCGCGAAGGGAAAGAACATGACCGATAGAATCAACCGGCAGTGGCGCCTGGATTCCAGACCCGAGGGTCTCATCAAGGAGACCGACTTTCAATGGTTGGAGGAGCCGGTTCGGGTTCTCGAGGACGGCGAGGTGCTGGTCCGCAACATCTATCTCTCCCTCGACCCGGCCAACCGCGGATGGGTGCGGAAGGGCCCGTCATACGTGGAACCTGTGGAAATCGGCGCGGTCATGCGGGGGCTCACTCTCGGGGTCGTTGAAGCGACGCGGAATGGAGGTTTCGCGGTGGGCGATATCGTTGCCGGCGCCATCGGCTGGCAGGATTACGGCATTTCAGACGGCACCGATCTGCGGCTGATCCCGAAGGGCCCGCTACCTCTCACCGCTCATCTGAGCCTCTTCGGAATGGTCGGATTGACGGCCTATTTCGGACTTCTCGACGTGGGCAAGCCCGAGGCTGGGGAAACCCTCGTCGTTTCCGGCGCGGCGGGGGCGGTGGGGTCCATCGTCGGGCAGATCGGCAAGATCATCGGCTGCCGGGTGGTGGGCATCGCCGGCACCGACGCCAAGTGCGCCTGGCTGACAGAGGAACTCGGCTTTGACGCCGCCATCAACTACAAGAGCGAGAGCGTGGTCCGCAAACTCCACCAACACTGCCCGGACGGCATCGACGTGGTTTTCGAAAACGTGGGGGGAGAGATCCTCGACGCAGAGTTGACCTGGATCAACCTGCGCGCCCGGATCGTCATCTGCGGCTTGATCTCGGGTTACAACTCCACCGAGCCGGTTCCAGGCCCCTACGCCTTCCCGATGATCCTGATCCAACGGGCGCGGGTCGAGGGCTTCATCGTCATCGACTACATGGATCGCGCCGGCGAGGCCATCCAGCAGATGAGTCAGTGGTACGCAGAAGGCAGGCTGAAGTACAAGGTCGACGTCTACGACGGCCTCGAGACTGCTCCCCGGAACGTCAACCGACTCTTCGACGGTTCCCACGACGGCAAGCTCATCATCAAGGTATCGGACGAACCCTGAACGGAATGTCGAATTCTGAATTTTAACTGGATGAATGCTGCTCAGATCATGTGCTTCAAGCTGCGGATGACGTCCTGATCGTCCACTTTATGGTCGGCCGGCATGGCGTCCGGGAAGCTCTTTTGATAGAATGAAGAACTCGACGCCGTTTTACTGAACGGTAGGTTGTTGATCGGTCCACGTTGGATCTGGGGTTGTCCGATGCAGACGTCAAATCACCGAAAAATGAAGATCCTCAGGCAGGCGGCAAAGGTCTTCCTCGAGCAGGGGTACGACGCGACCTCCATGAACCAGATCGCCGAGCGGTGCCAGATCACAAAACCGGGCCTCTACTACCACTTCAAGAGCAAACAGGAGCTTCTTTTCTCGGTGATGAGTGTGGCGCTGGACGTTCTCGAGAAGAACACTCTGGCGGCAACTCTCGCGGCCACGGGAAACGAGGATCGACTGCGGCGGATCATCAACACCCACGCTCGGATCGTCACCGACGAGGGCGACGGCGCGTTCACCATCCTGGTGACCCAGGAGACCAAGGCCTTGGCTCCGGAGGACCGTCGCATCGTCCAACACCGGATGCGGACCCATGTGGATCTGATTCGCGCCACCCTCGGGGCGTTGGAGAGCGAGGGACGACTGAGAGATCTGGACATCTCGGTGGCGGCATTCAGCATTCTTGGAATGGTGGTGTGGATCGCTCGCTGGTTCCGCGGATCCGGACCGCTGGACAACCGTGAGGTCGCTGACCAGGTCACCAACCTCGCCTTGTCCGCGGTGCTGCGCGACACCGAATTCTGATCGCCCAGATCCCGGCCCCGGCCCATCAAACCGGGTTCTCGCTGATCTCTTCAGACCCCGGCGGACGCGGCGGACATCATACCGGCCAGCCGGCCCTCAGCGATGTCGCGAGCCTCGCTCATGATCCGATCCATGAGCTCTTCGATCGTCGGGATGTCATGCACCAATCCAACGCAGAGACCGGCCGACATCAGACCACACTCGGTGTCGCCCTCGGTCACCATTTTGAGGCCGTTCTTGCCGGAGACAAGGGGAGCGAGCTCCGCGATGCCTGCGCCTTCCTGCTCGAGCTGAAGGACCTTCTCCGCGGTGGAATTGCGGAGCACCCTCTCGGTGTTGCGGAGCGACCGCATGACATACATGGTGTCCAACTCGGTGGCGTTGACGAGCCACTCCTTGATCCCGGGGTGCACCGGCGATTCCTGAGTCGCCACAAAGCGGGTCCCCATATTCATGGCATCCGCACCGAGGGCGAGCGCAGCCACCAGCCCCCTCGCATCTGCGAATCCACCCGATGCGATGATCGGAATGTCCACCGCATCCGCGGTGAGGGGAATCAGAATCAGCGACGTAATGTCATCTTCACCGGGATGGCCGGCACACTCGCAGCCATCGATGCTCACCATGTCGCAGCCAATTGTCTGCGCCTTGAGGGCGAAACGGACGGCGGTGCATTTGTGAATCACCATGGCCCCACCCGCCTTGAGCTTCTCCAGGTAGGGCTCCGGATTGCGGCCGGCGGTTTCGATGATGCCGATTCCCTCACCTACCATGACGTCGATCAAGCTGCCGTAGTCCTTCGGCACCAGGGTCGGCAGAAATGTCAGATTGACACCGAATGGTTTGTCGGTGAGTTCTCGGGTTCGGGCGATGGCCTTCTCCAGACCCTCAGGCGTTTCGAAGGTGAGCGCAGTGAGGATGCCGAGGCCGCCGGCATTGGACACCGCCGCCACCAGCTCCGGCTGAGAAACCCACATCATTCCACCCTGGATCACAGGATGGTCGATCCCCAGAGCCTCGGTCACACGGGTCGAGAAAACCTTTGGCAACATGGCCACCTCCAGATCAACAACCGCGGTCTCGACGACGTCGCCACCGTCGGCCGCGGGTGATTGTCGCGCGACCGCGATCCAAATTCAAATACTCCATTTTGAATTCTGGTAACTCGCAATCCCCCGTCTGAGGAAAGACACGAATTGAGAACTCAAAATTCAGAATTGAGAACTCGCAGGACCGACAAAATTTCAGAACGCAGAGACTCCGGACATCGACCAATCATCTTTCGGCGTACATTTCGTCTATGACATCGGCGAATCGTTCCATGACCACGTTTCGCTTCACCTTCATGGTCGGTGTCAGCAGTCCGTTCTCGATGGTGAATTCGTCCAACACCCGAAACTTCTTGATCGTCTCGAAGGAGGCGAGATCCTGGTTCTTCTCGGTGATAACCGACTCGATCAATTCGTGGACGATCGGGTTGGCCATGAGCTCGGACGGATCTTCAAACGAGATGCCGTTGTCGCGGGCGTACTCGGTCACATTGTCCATATCCAGCGTCAGGACGGCGCTGAGGAACTTTTGCCGATCGCCGATGACGCAGACCTGGCTGATGTACTTGGAGGTGGCAATCGCCCCCTCGATGGGGGCGGGCGCGACGTTCTTGCCGCCGGCTGTCACGATAAGGTCCTTTTTGCGCCCGGTGATCTTCAGAAAGCCCTCGTCGTCGATCTCACCGAGATCTCCTGTGTGCTGCCAACCGTCCGGGGTCAGAGTCGCCGCGGTGTCCGCGGGCATCTTGTAGTACTCCTTCATGACGTTGCGGCCCCGGTACATGACCTCGCCGTCCTCGGCGATCTTCTGCTCGATCCCAGGCCCGGTGGGGCCGACCCACCCGAATCGATAGTTGTCGGCCCGGTTGACGTTCGTGAAGGAGGTGTTCTCCGTCATCCCGATCCCCTCGACGATGAGCACACCCGCGGCGTGGAAGAAGCGACCGATATCCGGGTTGAGGGGCGCGGCGCCGCTGATACACCAGCGCACACGGCCGCCAAGAGCATCCTGGACCTTGGAGAACACCAGCTTGGTCGCGAGACCGTATTTGAGGCTCAACAGGGCGGGGATCGGCTTGTGCTGTTGTTTCAAGGCGCTGACTTCAGCGCCCACGCCACAGGCCCAGCGGAAGATCTTGAGCGCCACCCCACCCTTGGCCTCGGCACCGGCGATGACCTTGGAGTGGACCTTCTCGTAGATCCGGGGCACGCTGGGAAACCAGTGTGGTCGAGCGATCCTGAAATCCTCGGCCACGGTCTCCAGGCTCCTCGCGAAGAACACGCTGGCATCCGCCCTGATCGCGGTGAAGACGCAGGTTCGGGCGAACACATGGGCGAGAGGCAGGAACAACAGGCAGACGTCCCCGTCGAAACTCTCAAGGCTGAAGTAGACCGACTGCGCCGTAAAGGTGATGTTGTCGTGGGTAAGGACCGCACCCTTCGGCACACCGGTGGTCCCGGAGGTGTAGACAATGGCGGCTTCGTCATCCGGCGCCAATGCCTCGATTCGCTGGTCGATCACCTCGTCGGGCAGGTCGGCTCCGCGCCTGAGGAAGTCGTCGAAACCCATCACCCAGTCGTCCGACGGCGGGGCACCCCGGTACAGAACCACCTCTTGAATACGCGGGATTTCGTCACGGATTTCCGTCAACTTCGACAAGTTGCATATCGTTCTCGGCGAAGATCAACACCGCGTCGGAGTGGTTGATGATGTAACCGCAGTCCTTGGGAAGATTCGATTGGTAGATGCCCACCGTAACCGCACCGATGGACATGACCGCAAGGTCGATCAGAACCCATTCGTAGCAGCTGTAGGAGAGGATGCAGACCTTGTCTCCCTTCTCGATGCCGAGCGCGACGAGACTCTTCGCCGCCGACCGAACCTGACCGAGGAAATCCGAGTAGGACACCGAGTGGATGTCACCTGATTCTTCTATCCAGGAGCAGGCCGGCAATTCCGGGACCCGCTGGGCAGATTCACGCAACATGTGGTAGACGCTTTGATAGTCGGTGAATTGCATCTGCACACCTCCCAACCCAAAATAAATACCGGCAGTGTCCGAGAAGACTGAGCGGAGAAAGTGTAACAAACCAAACCTGCCGGATAGGCTGAGGACCCGAAACCGCGTGCCGCTCCGGGCTCTTCACGAAGGCGGAGAAACCCTGACTATGTTCCCGCCCCGGGGCGCGCTACAGTGGTGCGCCACGCCGGAGAGCTCCGGCACGACGATCGGAGGTCGACCGTGAAGACCATCATCGAACCGTTCCGAATCAAGACCACCGAACCGCTCAAGATCACCACCCCCGAGGAGCGCGTCCGGGCACTCGAAGCGGCACACCACAACGTGTTTCTGCTTGACGCCGAGGACTGCTGCATCGATCTTCTGACCGACAGCGGAACCGGTGCCATGTCCACCCGGCAGTGGGCCGCCATGATGCTCGGCGACGAGAGCTACGCCGGCAGCCGTTCGTGGAAGAGATTTCAGGCGAGCGTCCAGGAAATCACCGGGATCGACCACGTGCTGCCCACTCACCAGGGCAGGGCGGCCGAGGGCATTCTGGCGGAGTGCATCGTCAAGCCGGGTGACGTCATCCCCAACAACAGCCACTTCGATACCACCCAGGCGAATATCGAATACTGCGGCGGGGTGGCGCTCAACCTCCCGTGCGCCGAAGCCTATGACACCGCCACGCCATCGCCGTTCAAGGGCAATATGGATGTGGACGCGCTTCGCCGGTGCATCTCAGAGCACGGGGTGGACAAGATCCCCTTCGCCATGATCACCGTGACCAACAACACCGGCGGCGGACAGCCGGTGTCCATGGCCAACATCCGTCAGGTCAAGAAGATCCTCACTGACCATGGGATTCCGCTCATCATCGACGCCTGTCGTTTCGCCGAGAACGCCTACTTCATCCACGAGCGGGAAGAGGGTTATCGGGGCCGGTCCCTGCTCGAAATCTCGCAGGAGATGTTCTCGCTATCAGACGGCGCCACCATGAGCTGCAAGAAGGACGGCCTCGCCAATATCGGCGGCTTCCTGGTCACCCGAAACGACGACTGGGCCGAACGGTTCAAAAACCTGCTGATTCTGCGCGAGGGCTTTCCCACATACGGCGGCCTGGCTGGTCGGGATCTCGAGGCGATCGCCGTCGGCCTCATGGAAGCCGTGGAGTACGACTACCAGGTCTACCGGCACGCCACGGTCGAATACATGGTGCACAAGCTCGACGACCTGGGCGTTCCCATGGTCCAGCCCGCTGGTGGCCACGCGGTTTTTCTCGATGCCAAGAGACTGGTACCTCAGATTCCACCCCTCCACTTTCCCGGTATCAGCGTGGTCAACGCCCTCTACCTGGCCGGGGGCATTCGAGCCGTCGAACTCGGCAGCGTGATGTTCGGTCGTGTGGGTGAAGACGGCCGGGAGCAGCCGTCACCACTCGAGTTGGTGCGGCTGGCCTTTCCCCGGAGGGTCTACACCCAGAGTCACTTCGACTACACCATCGAGGTCATCGGCGAGGTGTGGCGGAACCGTGACAAGTTGAGGGGCTACAGCATCACCTCTCAGCCAAAGCAGCTGAGGCATTTCAGCTGCCATTTCGAACCGATCGACTCGTCGCAAAGTTGAACGTTAAACGTTAAACGTTCCGCCCACCCTCCCGAGGAGTTGGGTGGGAAATTCAGAATTAAGAACTAAAAATTCAGAATTCGGCCCGAGGATCTTGCTGCCTACTGCCTACTGTCTCTCGGCAAGAATCCTCTTCGCCAAAGAGATCTTGTGCACCTCATCCGCTCCGTCGTAGATCCGCGCGGCACGTTCGTGGCGATAAAAAAACGCCAGCGGCGTGTCGTCGGTCATCCCCAGTCCGCCGTGCACCTGCAGCGCACGGTCGATGACCCGCTGCATGGTGTTGGCCACGGTGAACTTGATCATGGAGATGTCCTGCCGCGCCTCCCGCCATCCCAGTTCTTCGATCTTCCACGCCGTGTGCAGGGTCATCAGCCGGGCGGCGCTGATCTCGGCCGCGCTCTCGGCAATCCACGAGCGCACGATGTCTCGCTCGCCAAGCACCTTCCCGGGCGCGATGGTGCGCGTGTTGGCTCGATCACACATCAGCTCGAAGGCCCGGTTGCAGATCCCGATCCACCGCATGCAGTGGTGGATCCGGCCCGGACCGAGACGCTCCTGGGCGATGGCGAAGCCGTGCCCCTCCGCGCCAAGCAGGTTGGCCTGAGGTACCCGGCACGAGTGGTAGAGGATCTCTGCGTGGCTTGCCCAGCCCTCCCCGGTGTGCCCCATGACGCTGATGTTCCTGACGAGATCAAAGCCCGGGGTGTCCGTGGGCACGATGATCATACTCGCCCGATGGTGCGGCGGCGCCTCCGGATTCGTGATCGCCATGACCACCGCGAACGACCGCGCCGTCGGCAGAGGTGGTGTACCACTTCTGTCCGTTGATGACGTAGTCGTCGCCGTCCTTGACCGCGGTGGTGTCCATCATCACCGGATTGGACCCGGGCAGTTCAACCTCCGTCATGGAGAAACAGCTCCGGATCTCGCCCGCCACCAACGGCCCGAGCCATTGCTCCTTCTGTTCCGGCGTGCCGTAGAGATGGAGGATCTCGATATTGCCCGCGTCGGGCGCCTGGCAGCCGAAGACAAAGTGCCCGAGCGGTGAGGCCCCGAGCGCTTCCGAAACCAGCCCGAGCTCGACCAGGTCCAGACCCATGCCGCCGAGCTCTTCGGGATGACCAGGAGCCCACAGGCCCATCTGCTTGACCTTGGCCCGCTTCTTCTCCAGTTCGGGCAGCAGAGAGCCGAATGGGTAGCGGAGGAAATCCTCCTCCATGGGCTCCAACTCATTCGCAACGAACCCGGCAATCATCCCGAGAATCGTCTGCATCTTTTCCGACAGCGAAAAATTCATATTCCTTGGAACTCCAGCGTTCTGGAGGTCATGCTATCACCACGACTTTTCAAGCCTCGGGGATGGCGCAGCCGAAGGAGGCCTCCGGTCTCATACAGCAGACTCAGGACTCGGCTCAGCGAACCACTTGTAGATCGCGGGCATCACCAGCAGGGTCAAGACGGTAGAGGTCACCAGACCTCCGATGACGACGGTTGCCAACGGCCGCTGCACCTCGCTGCCGGTCCCTGCGGACACCATGAGGGGGACCAGACCGAGAGCAGTGGTGGCCGCCGTCATAAGCACTGGGCGAAGCCGTTGCATCGCTCCCAGAACAGAAGCCTCGTCGACGTCGACTCCCTGGCGAACGAGCTGGTTGAGATAGGTCACGAGTACCATGGCATTTTCGAGAGCAATGCCAAACAGGGCGATCAAACCGACCGACGCCGGCACCGAGAGGTTCTGTCCGGAAATCCACAGGGCCGCCACCCCTCCGACCAGGGCCAGTGGAATGTTGAGCAGGATCAAGGCCGTGCTCCTGAGCGAATTGAAGCTCGAGTAGAGAAGCAGGAAGATCAACAGGAGCGTCACCGGCACCACCAGCGCGAGACGCTTGTTGGCCTGCTGCTGCAACTCGAATTGACCACCCCAGGTCACCAAAAAACCAGGAGGCAATTCCACATCTCGTTCGATGGCCGTCTGGCTTTCGGCCACGAATGAGCCGATGTCACGGTCCACCACGTTGCACTGGACAGTAATGAATCGCTGCCCGTTCTCCCGCGTGATCTGGCGCGGGCCGATGATTTCCTGCATCTCCACCACCTGAGACAGAGGAACGGTCATCCCCTCGGGCGTCGGTACGAGGATCGAAGCGATCGCGTCAGGGGTGCCCCGGTACGCCTCGGGATAACGCACCAGGATGTCGAAGCGCCGCACGTCCTCGAAGACCTGGCCGGCGATTTCGCCACCAACTGCAGCTCGAATGACGCGCTGGACCTCCTCCACATTGAGACCCCAACGGGCCACGGCTTCGCGATCGACCCGGATCAGCAACTGTGGTGTGCCGGAGATCTGATCTGCCTGGACATCGGCTGCACCTCGGACACGGCTCACAACCGCCGCAATCTCATCGGCCTTCTTCTCCAGCACATGGAGATCATCACCAAACAGCTTGATGGCGAGTTCGGCTCGAACACCCTCGAGGAGTTCATCCACCGTCATCTCGATCGGCTGGGTGAAGTTCGTCAGCACGCCCGGGATCTCCCCGAGGTGTTCACGGATGAGGTCCTCAATCTTGGCTTGCGAGTCGACCCGCCACTCACTCCTTGGTTGCAGGAAGAGGTACATCTCGGCGCTGTTGACCGGATCAGTGTGGGCGCCAACTTCGCCGCGACCAATGCGGCTGACGACCGACTCCACCTCGGGCAGCTCCATGAGTTGCCGCTCCACTCGCATCGTGACCTCAGTGCTCTCGGTGAGTGCGATGGACGGCGCCATGGTCAGACGAAGCACCAGGGTGCCCTCCATCAGCGACGGGGTGAACTCCGAACCGAGCTGTGGAACGATCAGAATCCCGACGGCGATCAACACAGCAGCCAGCGCAACCGCGGCTCCCCGATGGCGGACCAGGAATCGGATGGCCGCCTCGTACGGCTGGTTCAAGCTTGCGACGACCCTGGAGCTGACGCCGACGCCGTCATTTCTCGGACGGCGCATGACCAACGACGCCAGCACAGGCGCCACAAAAACCGCGTAGATCAGCGAACCGAACATGGCCATGGCAACTGTGAAGGCCAGTGGTCTGAAGGTTTTTCCTTCAACTCCGTGCAGCGTGAACAGAGGCAGAAAGACGATGACGATGATCGAGATCGCGAACAGAATCGGTCGGGCGACCTCCGTACTTGCCCGGGTTACGATTCCGAGCCGGTCTTCTTCGGGCGCCGCCTCGCACAGCATACGGTCGATGTTCTCGACCATGACGATGGTCCCGTCAACCATCATGCCGATGGCGATGGCCAATCCTCCAAAGGACATGAGGTTCGCCGACAGTCCGAGGTACCGCATACCGATGAACGCCGCCAGCACTGAGAAAGGGATCGAGAAGGCCACCACCACACTGGCGCGGACGCTCCCCATGAAGACCAACAACACGATGGCGACCAAGGCAATGCCGATCAACAACGCATTCGTCACCGTTCGGATCGCGGCGTCCACGAGGCCCTTCTGCTGGTAGTACGGCACGATACGAATGCCTTTGGGAAGGATCGTGTTGATCTCCACGAGCTTCTCCTCCACGGCACGAATGACTGTGGACGAATTGGTGCCGAAGAGCTTGATGACCTGGCCCGCAACCACTTCTTGGATTCCATTGCGGGTTTGGAGGCCACGACGGATCGCCCCGCCAACGCCGATCTCGGCGAGATCGCCGAAAATACCGGAGTTCCGTCCACGGTCTTTATGACGATCCGTTCGAGATCCGGTATTCCAGTGGCCAGGCCGATAGAACGCACGATGAGTTCCTCGGAATTTCGTTCCAGGAACTGGGCCCCGACGTTGAGATTGTTGGCCCGGATGGCATCGATGACCGCCGCCAGCGAGACATCGTAACGGAGAAGGGAGGATGGCTCGATCTCCACCTGGAACTGCTTCTCCCAGCCACCGATTCCGAGTACCTCGGTGACACCGGGAACGGTCTGCAACTGGAACTTCACGAGCCAGTCCTGAATCGTCCGCAATTCCTCCAGGGTGTAGCGGCCAGAGGTGTCTTCGAGGTAATAAAAGAGGATGAGCCCCATTCCGGTGGAGATCGGACCCATCTCCGGGTCGCCGAACCCTTCGGGAATCTGTTCACGCGCCTCCTGGAGTCGCTCGCCCACGACCTGACGGGCAAAGTAGATGTCCACGTCATCCTCGAAGTAAACGTTGACCACAGAGATGCCGAAGTTGGAGACGGACCGGATCTCCAATATCCCCGGCAGACCGTTCATCGCCACCTCCACCGAGAAGGTGACGTACTTCTCGATCTCCTCGGGCGCGAGGCCCTCGGTCACGGTGAACACCTGAACCAGGTTGGGCGAGACATCTGGGAAGGCATCGACGGGAAGCTGATGAAAGCTCGCCCATCCTGCGGCCAATACCAGCACGGCGAGGACGATTATCAACAGACGGTGAGAGAGCACGCCGTTCATGAGGCGGTCAACCATGATCCCCCTCCTCAATGCCCGTGCCCATCGCCAAAGGCGTCCTTGCCCAACTCTGCCTTGAGGCTGAAACCTCCGGTGGCCACGTAACGCTCACCCGGCTCGAGTCCTGAGGTCACCTCCACCTCTTCGCGAGTGCGGCGTCCGAGGACCACCGGCCGCGGCTCGAATCCGCCCAAAGACTCGACGAAGACCACTTCGTCGCCGTCCTCCATGCGGATGACCGCGGAGACTGGGACTGCGACCCGAACCTCCGATTCGGAGGTCGTAACCCTCGCGGTGACAAAACAGCCTGGATGCCAAATGCCATCCAGGTTCGGAGCGATGACCCGTGCCATGGCGGTCCGCGTGTCTTCACCAACGAGAGGTTGCACGAAGTCGATCACCAGATCGACCTCATCACCGTGGGTTGTGCCGACGCGTACCGATTGACCTTTGAGGACCGAACCGATGTCCTTCTGGTAGACAGACAGATCGATCCACACCGTCCCGAGGTCGGCGACCGTGAGTACGGGTGACCCCGCCGAAACAGTCTCTCCAATAGTGATGTGCCGGTCGATCACCGTGCCGTCAAAGGGGGCGGTCAGCCGGTACTCGGTGAATGTCGCGTCGTGTCGACCCGGCAACTGGTCGAGCTCGGATTGTGGCACCCCAAGAGCATGGAGCTTCTGCTCGGCGGCACGCAGCTCGATCGACCCTTCAGCCCGGCCCTTCCGGGCATCGAGATAATCCTGTTCCGAGGAGACCTGTTGCTTCCAAAGCCGTTCCTCGCGTTGATAGATGGCCACCGCGAGATTCAAGCGCTCGGTTGCCGCAAGAAACGCCGCCTTGGCGTCTGCGAGCTCCCTGCTTTCAAGGACGGCCAGAAGCTGGCCGCGACGGACCGAATCGCCAAGGCTGACCTGGACCTGTTGAACCACCCCGCCAACCCGGGGCGCAACATGTGCCATGCGGTCTCCGTTCACCTGCACCTCACCGGGAAGTTCGGTAACGACCTCGAGCTCACCAGGGCCCGCGACCGCCACCTCGATACCGAGCTCCTCGGCAGTGGCCCGGTCGATTTGGACCAACGGTGCCGTCCCAGGGTCTTCGTGTCCGTCGATGGAATCTTCGTGTTGTGTGGTCCCGCCGCCGCAACCCAGCACTCCAAAGAGACCAATGCCGAGGATGAGAGTGAGGACGTCTGTCAGTCGGATCTTTGTCATTGTGCATCTCCTAGGACAGTGGTGGCAGGGTCGACCTCGCCCCCATGCTCGCGGCTGATGGTGCCGCCGATCGACCGTTCGAGTCTGGTGTACGCCGTCGCGTATCTTCCTAAGCTGTAGAGGTACAAAAGCCGGGCTTCGGAAAGCGTCCGCTGGGCATCGAGCACCTCGAGGAAACCGAACTTCCCTTCGCGGAATCCGATGGAAATGGCTTCAAAGGCCTCGGTGCTCGCCGGCACGATCTCTTTTTCGTACGACCGTACCTCTCCACCCACAGCCCGCAGTATCTCCAGCCGTTGAGAAAGCGTGCTCTCGAGGGCAATTCGTTGCGCTTCAACCTCGCTGCGGGTGCGTTCGAGGTCAAACTCCGCGGCCCGGCGGGCGCCCTGATTGCGGTCAAAGACCGGTAGGGGAATCGACACCCCTCCAACCCACGCCCACTCACCGAGTTCGTTAAACTTCCGTGGTCCAGCGAACAGTCTGAGATCTGGAACGCCACGGGATTCTTCGAGAATGACAATGCTCTCCCCAAGCTGGGTTTCCTCCTCCAGACGAACAACCTCCGGGGTTCCGGAGAGCATCGCCATGAGAGTGCTGTGAGCCGGCAACGTCGTGGGCGTCGGGATTTCTCCGACGGCCTGATCAAAATCAGAATCGGTCGATCCCCACGTCGCCGCAAGACGAACTCTAGCCGCGGCCAACTGTCTGGTCGCCTTCGCCACCTCGACCCGCGCACTGGCCACCGCGGCCCGCGCCCGAATTTCGTCCACCGGCGAGACCTTGCCTGCCTCGACACGAGCACGAACGGTTTCGGCGAAGCTCTGAGTCAGAACCAGAAGTTCATCGGTCAACCGCACCTTCTCCTGGTGCAGGAGAACATTGTTGAACGCGATCGTTGTTGTGGCCACAACGTCGAGCCGCGCCGCGTCGAGATCGTTTGCAGCCAGAGCGTACTCCGAGGAAGCAACCCTCTTGCGGCTCCGGATTTTGCCGCCGAGCAAGATGGGTTGGTCAAGACCGAATGTGGTTTCCGATATATCAAAACTTTCGAGATCACCGCGACCCCCGAAGTTCTCGACCTCGAGGTTGAATTCGGGATTTGGGTAAAGGCCGGCCTGGTCAAGCCGTGCCTGAGCGGCCGAAACGCCGTACTCGTGTGCCGTGATCATCGGGCTGAGACGAAGAGCCATCGCGACCGCTTGTTCGAGCGTCACATCCCCTCGGATCTGGAGGTCATGGTCGCCTGGCTGTGGAGAAACTGTCTGGGCGCCCAAACTCAAGCAAAATGTAGCCTGGATCAATAATGCCAAAAGGAATGGTGCGAACACACGATATGGGTGGAGGTGGATTTTCATCGAGGTCTCCTCGCTCTTAAAGAAACAGTCGTTTCGAGAGCCTGGTCGATTGACCAATGCCCACAGTGACCTGAGATGTCGAGGAAAACTAGATCAGAAGGACAACGGTTGGGTGGTGGGCTCGATGTTCTGAATGGCAGTGGGGGCGGTCGAGGTCCGCGGAACCGCGGTTGCCATTGCTGCCGAGATGCAATGGGTGAAACGAATACTCCATAACGATTCGTGCGGGCGAGAGCTGCGTCGTATCGTTTTTGAGCGGCGGGCTGATGATGTCGAGATCCACACACGCACCGCATGAACCGGTTTCCGGCCCCGGCGCTGCCGCAACCATCTGATTCATCGGGGTTGCAGATGAAGAACAACACCCGGTGAGGGTGTACTCGACGTCCACGTGGCCGTCGACACCCACACACAGAACGGTCGCGCCCAGCTGTGCAGCGCCTCCAACCGTGACCGCCAGTACGAGGCAGCACGCCGAAGCGACCTTCAAGACCTGTGTGAATGGCATTCTCATACGCTCAACCACATCCTATACCAATTGCGTATTTATACAACTATGCAATCAAGCAGCCCGCGCATCTCATCGAAGTTCGCCGTGCCGGAGGGCGGCCATCGGAGAGCAACTTGGTGGGAAACCCGAGCTCGTGATGTTGATCATTTGAGAACCAGGCCTCCGTCCACCGGAATGACGGCGCCATTGACGTAGGAACCTGCCCGCGACGCGAGATAGATTGCGGCCCCCGCCACATCGGAGGGCGATCCGATCCGTCCCAATGGGCACGCCTCCTCGAACTCTTCCCGGTGGTTGTCGAGCAGCCACTCGGTCATCTTGCTCTCGAACGGCCCGGGGGCGATGGCGTTGACCGTGATACGGCGCGCGCCCAGATGGACGGCAAGGGTACGCGTTAGGTGGTGTACCGCAGCCTTCGACGCGGCGTAGGAGAAGTTGGGCAGAAACGGTGGCGCGATCCCGTTGTATCGATCCGATATTGATCACCCGGGCTGGATCCGCATCTTCGCCGGCTTCCTCCAACAACGGCAATAGCTCGCGGGTCAGAAAGAAGACTGACTTGACGTTGAGATCCATGACCTTGTCGAAACCCTCCTCCGGGAAGGACTCGATGGGCTCTCCCCAGCTCGCGCCGGCGTTGTTGACAAGTATGTGCAGCCGTTCCTCACGACCGGCCAGCTCGGCTGCCGTGGCCTCGCACCCGGCAATACTGGAGAGATCCATCGGCAGGGCAATACAGCTTCCAATATGAGACAGCTCTGCGGCCACATCGTCACAGACATCAGCCGAACGCGACGTGATGTAGACCTTGGCTCCCGCTTCGACAAATCCGCGGGCGATCATCAGCCCGATCCCCCGGGAACCACCAGTCACCAGAGCGACCTTGTTGCGGATAGAAAAGAGGGATTCGACCCCGATCGGCTCGCTGGGGGGTTGTGAATCGGCCATGGATCTACCTCCGGGTTGAGCGCGGATCAGATGCGCACCATTCCCTCGGCCACGTGCTCGGCAGCCCCTATCAGGCCGTGAACCGCCAGGTGGAGATGACGGAATCGCTCGTCCTGGGTCTGACCGTGGTACGAGCGGTAGTAGATCTGCTGGATGATGCCCGCCAGCCGAAACAACCCATAGCAGTAGTAGAAGTCGAAGGCGCCCACATCGCTTCCGCTGATCTTCGCGTACCGTTCCACGACCTCGCGCCGGGTCGGAGCCCCCTCCAGGTGGGTGGGCATCATGCGCAGGACGTGCATCTCCGGCGGATCGCCCGCCTCGACCCAATAGGCCAGCGAAGCGCCCAGGTCCATCAGCGGATCGCCGAGGGTCGCCATCTCCCAATCGAGCACCCCGACGATTCGGAGAGGATCCGACGGATCGAGGACGAGATTGTCAAGCCGGAAATCGTTGTGAATGAGGCTCGTCCGGTCAGGGTCCGCGGGGACTTCCGATGAAAGCCACGCCATGACCCGCTCACCGTCCGGCACATTCGGCGTCCGCGACCTGCGGTAGCGTTCCGACCAGCCAAGGACCTGACGTCCGGCATAGCCGTCCGGGCGACCGAAATCCTGCAATCCGACGCGAGCGGGGTCCACCTTGTGCAATTCGGCGTGGACGCCAACGACTCGGTCGAACAACGTCCCGATCTCGTCCGGCGACAGCTCCAAGCCTTGCGGCAGGTCTCTGCGCACGATGGTCCCTCTCAACCGCTCCATGACAAAAAAAGACGCACCGAGAACCGAGGCGTCTTCGCACAGTGCAATGGGAACCGGGCAATACGGGAACGCCCCCTGCAAGGCGGACAGAACCGTGAACTCACGCTTCATGTCGTGCCCGCTCTTGGGCTTGCTGCCGAAGGGCGGCCGCCTGAGGACCATCTCCCTGTCACCGACCGTCAGGAGATAGGTCAGATTGGAGAAGCCCGAAGGAAACTGGAGGACTTCCAGATCGCCTTCGAGCCCGGGGATCGCCTCCCGGAGAAACGGCAACAATCGACCAGCGTCGAGCTCTTCCCCGGGCCTCGCGCCTGTCGCGCTGTCGATCATTTCATCTCGCCCCCGTTGTCGGTCACAATTCATCCGATGCGAGCGACGCGATCTTATCAGGCTGTTCGCACGCACTGGCCGGACGCTTGATCTACAATCGCGCTACGCCAAGGGTATTGGGTTCAACGATTCCGCCACCCAGGGCGATCAAGCCGAAAAGACGGGACCCGATCGTTGACGGCGGACAGGATGACACTATGATCGACACCGGCTTCATCACCACATCGCGGCGACGACGACGGCCGGGTTCGGACGATCGTCATCAACCGTCCCGAGAAGAAAGAACGCCCTGACTCTTGCCATGTACCGGACGACTGACCGAGGAACTGGAATCGGCAGCCAGAGGATCCGGAGGTCAGAGTTGTGGTTGTGACGGGCGTCGGACGGGGTATTCACCGCCGGAAACGATGTGGCGGATTTTCAAACAATCAGAGCAGATGGCGAGAACGCACCGGTTTTTCGGTTCCTCCAGGCACTGCCCGATTTCCCCAAACCGCTGATGGCCGCGGTCAATGGATTGGCCGTGGGGATCGGGACGACCATGCTGCTCCACTGCGACCTGGTCTACGCGAGCTCCGAGGCCATGTTCTCCCTGCCCTTCGCGCGTCTCGGGCTGACCCCGGAGGCGGGCTCGAGCATGCTGTTGCCGCGGGCTGCCGGACTGCAGCTGGCAACCGAATTGCTCATGTTGGGCGAACCATTCAGCGCGGAACGAGCCCGCGAGGCGGGTCTGGTCAACGAAATCCTGCCGCCCGAAGATCTTGAACAACGGGTCGCTGCTCGTACTGCGGTTCTGACCGCTCTGCCCCCGGCGGCTGTCCGACGGACCAAAGCACTGATCCGGCAAGGCCTGCCGGAAACCTGATGGATGTCATGGCGCGGGAGGGGGTCGTGTTCAGAGAGGGTCTCATCCTGCCCGAGGCGACGGAGGCCTTTGCAGCCTTTTTCGAAAAGCGCCCGCCGGACTTTTCCCAATTCGAATGACCGGACGACGACCAACGAATCATCGGTCCAGCGAGGCTGCCGGACCAGTTGGAGCCGGAATCACGACAGATGACTGCACGAGATTCGCCCTGATCTCCACGTGATCGAGGTGCCGCTGCCGGGCAATCCTCTCAAGGCCGTCAACTCCTACGTCGTCACCTCTCCAGACCGCACACTGGTGATCGACACCGGCATGCTCCGGCCGGAGTGCGAACAGGCCCTTCGGACCGGCCTCGACGAGCTCGATGTGGACCTCGCCTCCACCGACTTCTTCATCACTCACCTCCACGCCGACCACATCGGACTCGTGTCGGAGCTCGCGACGAACTCGTCCACGGTCTACTTCAACAGACCGGACGCGGAGTTGACCGAGGCGTTGGTGGACAATCCAAGCCACGTTCTCGGGCGGTTGGTGGAGGAAGCGGGGAGATTCGGCTTTTCGCATCAGGAGATCGAGCAAGCACTGCGGCGGCACCCCGGTTTCAAGTACAGCCCCCGGGAGTACCCGCCCTTCACCCTCCTCGAAGATGGAGACACGCTCAAGGCGGGCAGCTACGAATTTGTGGTCGTCGCCACCCCGGGCCACACACCCGGTCATCTCTGTCTCCACGAGCCGAACCACAAGCTGCTGATCTCAGGCGACCACATCCTGGGTGACATCACACCGAATATCACCGTGTGGCGGGAGGACGACGATTCTCTAGGTGACTACCTGTTGAGCCTCGAGAGGACCGGGCAGCTGGAGGTGGACCTTGTCCTCCCCGGTCATCGGCGTTCGTTCACCGATTGCGGCGGTCGAATCGACGAGCTCAAACAACACCACCGGCAGCGGCTCGAAGAAGCTCTCGAGGTCCTAAGAGAAGGAGAGAGCACGGTTTACGAGGTCGCTTCGCAGATGACCTGGGACATCGTCGCCGAGTCTTGGACGCAGTTCCCTGTTGTCCAGAAGTGGTTCGCGGTGAGCGAGGCGGCCAGCCACCTGCGCTACTTGGAACACCGCGGGCTCGTTACGCCAGACGTCTCCGGCGGAGTCGTCCGCTACCGAACGCCCTAACCCCCTGCTCCTTGCTCCCTGTTCCTTGCTCCTTGCTCCTTGCTCCTTGCCCCCTGCTCCTTGCCCCCTGCTCCTTCCCCCGACGACTCGACGTGTCTGGCCGTACCCATGTTAGGATCGCGCCCGAACAGCCTGATACCGGAGGTAGAGCACTGACATGGATCTGAGCCTGGTTGTCCTTGCGGCTGGCGTCGGCAGCCGGTACGGCGGTCTGAAGCAGCTCGACGGAGTCGGTCCGTCCGGCGAGACCCTGATGGAGTACTCGATCTTCGATGCAGCCAGGGCCGGATTCGATCGTGTCGTCTTCGTAGTCAGGCCGGAGACCGAGGCGCTTTTCCGTGAAACCGTGGGCAAACGGGTGGGCCGGAGACTCCAGGTGTCGTACGTGCACCAAACCCTCGACAGCCTGCCGAACGGTTGGACCCCTCCTGCGGACCGAGGTAAACCGTGGGGCACCGGTCAGGCGGTCCTGGTGGCTGAACCCGCGGTGGCAGGACCATTCGCCGTGATCAACGCGGACGACTTCTACGGACGTGAATCCTACGAGAATCTAGCCGGTTTCCTGACGACCATTGGGAGCGTTGACCCGCCCATATTTGCTCTCCAGGGATTCGAGATCGGTCCGACCCTCTCCAACGCCGGTTCGGTGTCTCGGGGTCTCTGTCGTGTCGATGGTGATGAGTGGCTCGAGTCCATCGAGGAGGTGCTCGAGGTGTGGCGGGACGGCGACGGCGGCCGCTTCACCGACCAGGACGGAGTCCGAGCACACACTACGCGGAAACGAACCGGTCTCAATGAACATGTGGGGATTCACCCCTGCAATCTTCGCCGAGCTGCGGCGCGGATTTGGTGAATTCCTGGCAACGTCCATTGGTCACGCGAAGACCGAGTTCCTGCTTCCAGCCGCAGTTCAGGATTTGATCAGCACCGGCCGAGCCAGGGTGAAGGTACTTCGAGACTCGGGCCAGTGGTGCGGAATGACCTATCCCGAGGATCGGGTCAGGGCCGCCGCGACCATCGCCGAGTTGATTTCGACCGGGGCTTATCCCGAAGACCTGTGGTACTAGTAGTTTCAGGATTCAAGCAGCTTCGCCCCCGACGCGGCGTGACAGGCGAAGACCGAACTCGGCAGATCGATCCTGGACCGATAGCCGGCGTGGACCTTCTCGACGAAGTGGTCCTGACCCTCCACATCCACCAGCGCGATGGCGCATCCACCGAAACCGGCACCGGTGAGTCGGGCCCCATGGCAGGCATCGTGATTCCTCGCCAGCTCGGTAAAAAGATCGAGCTCGGCACTCGAGACCTCATATAGATCCCGCAGGCTGCCGTGTGATTCGTCCATCAGGCGTCCTGCCTCCTCGAGATCACCCCGCCTCAGGGCGTCGGCCATGGCCAGCGGCCGACGATTTTCCAGCACAACGTGGCTCGCGCGCCGAAACACTTCGTCGTCCATCAGCTCCCGTCCCGCGGTGAGCAGGTCGATGTCGACGTCCCGGAGAGCGCGAACATTGGGATCCACCTGCCGCAGAATTTCTGCGGCAACCCGGCAGCTCCGGCTGCGATCGTTGTAGGCGCTGCCGGCAAGCGTTCGCGGCGCGCCTGTGTCCATGACCACCACCACAGCCTCGTCGGGGATCGTCACCAGCTCTGTTGTCAGGGATCGACAGTCCAACAACAGGGCGTGCCCCTCTTCCCCCTTTGTGGCAGTGAACTGGTCCATGAGGCCGCCCTTGACGCCGACGAACTCGGACTCCACCCGTTGGCCCAGGAGAGCCATTTCCACCGGCAGCCAGGGCGCCCCTGTGACTGCACACAGACCTCTGGCCACAGCCATTTCGATGGCAGCGGACGAGGACAGTCCGGAACCCAGGGGTACGTCGCCGTCCACTACCAGGTCGGCGCCACGGATTTCCTGGCCCGCAGATGTCATGGCCCACGCCACACCGGCCACGTAGGAAAACCAATCCGCCCCTCCGGGAGGAGCCAGTTGGTCGATGACCGTCTCTCGCGTCTCGCCAAAGACGACGGAGTGGGCGCGGAGGATGCCATCGGTCCGTGGCGCCGCTGCCACCCCGACGCAACGGTTTATTGCCATCGGCAGGACCCAGCCGTCGTTATAGTCGGTGTGCTCGCCGATCAGATTGACCCGACCTGGGGCGATCGCCGTGATCGCCGGACCGCCATCCGAAAAATGGCGACAATACCGGGACGGGAGATCGGCGAGCCAGGACGGGGCCGTCATCCCCGGTGACCGGCTTCCATCACCTGGAGGGCCCTCGAGTTCTTCCACGCTCCGCGGGTGAAGTCAGGGAACGGAGTCGGCTCGGCGCCACGGGCTATGGAACGCCCGCTGAGTTCGACGACGGCACTCATCATTGCGGCGTCGTAGACATCCATGTCCGGTGGACGGCCGGCCCGGAGTCCCTCGATCAACCGGTAGTCCTCGATGAAATCCATACCGCCGTGGCCCGCTCCCTGGCTGGCTTCTTCCAGCTGCCGCCACACCGGGTGATCGTACTCTTCCAGCCAACCATCGATCGGATCCCACTTGTGGGCCTCACTGCGTCCTTCGATGTGCACGAGTGGTTCCGGGTACTTGCGCACAATCCCCTTGGTGCCCTGCACCAGGATGTCCCTGCTGTAGGGACGCGGAGAGCTTGTGTCGTGGGTGACCACTACGGTCTCTCCACGGTGGGTGCGAAGCAGCGTGGTCACCACATCCGACAGGACGAAACGCTCAGCGGCCGCCGAACTGTCCAGCCCGAATCGTTCTTCGGCGTAGAGGTGGAGACCACGGGTCTTCGATCCCATGGACACGAGGGTTTCGAAGGCATTGCCACGGTTGATATCCAGGCACTGGGCCACCGGCCCGAGACCATGTGTCGGATACAGGTCCCCGTTGGAGGTCATGGAGTGGGCCCGCCGCCATCTCCCCTCGTTCTCCGCGTCGTACTTCACGGCCCGCAGGTCGTGGAGATAGCCGCACTCGGCGTGCACGAGCTCGCCCAACACCCCCTGCGCCACCATGTTGAGCACCATCATCTCGATCCTGTCGTAGTTGCAGTTCTCCATCATCACGCAGTGTCGGCGGGTAGACTCCGAGGTTTCCACCAACCGCCAACAATCTTCGACGGTCAACGCCGCCGGGACCTCCGTGGCCGCATGTTTGCCGGCGTTCATCGCGGCAACACAGACCGGCACATGCCACTCCCAAGGAGTCGCCGTGAACACCAGGTCCAGGTCGTCCCGGCCGCACAGACGTTCGAAGTCGCGCGGCCCACGTGAGTAGCCCGCAGGCCTCTGCCCGCCGGCATCCACCACCAGCTGTTGCGCCCTGGAGACCCGGTCCTCCACCACGTCGCAGACCGCCCGAATCTCGACACCGTCGATCTTCAGGAAATTCTCCACGTGGGCCGTGCCCATCAGACCGACCCCAACGAACCCGATCCGGACCACATCGAGTGGTTTGCCGGCGTGACCGATCATCGTCGCTCCGCCGGTTTGGGCACGAACGACGGGCCCGGCGAGAGAGTGAGCGACCAGCCCTCCGGCGCCGAGCGCGCCAAGCTTCAGGAGATCGCGCCGATCAAACCCAGAATCTGATTTCTTGCTCATTGTGCCTCCAGCGGCTCATCCATCAGGGCGAGCGGCGGATCACAATATCATAGCCAGGTCAGGGAGCAGTTCGGCAGTAGAGAGAAGGACTCCACATTTCCGCACCGGGTGGGTGGGCGGCCGGGTCCACACCTTCCACACCGGGTAGTCGGGCGGTCGGTCCACACTCTCCACACCGGATGGGCGGGCGGTCGGGCGGTCCGGTTTTCGAATTCCGAATTCCGAATTTCGAATTTCCAATTGCCTGTCAAAACCGGCGGAGGATCTCGTCCGGCACCTCGGACCACAGGTCATTCAGCTCACGCCAATGATCATCTCGCAGTCGTGGATTGGATCCGATCTCCATGGTGGCTCGGGCCCGACGGTCGTAGCGGCTCCAATTGGGCCACCCCACTGCGTTGGGATCGCCACCCTTCGCGAAAGCAGACCATGCCCCCTGCATCTGGTCCACGATTCGGTCGGCCTCGCTGCCCGCACCGAAAAAGAGGTCGCCTCCATCAACCGCGTTGGTTCCGAAGGTGAATCCCAGATCAACGGCATGGCACGCACCGAGAATCCCACCGACGGCTGGTGAGGACCAGGTAAAAAGGTACCTGAACGCGCCAGTGCCGCAGTCCGCAACCGCATCGAGCAGCCTTTCGCACGGCACGCGAAAGGCCAGGTCGGTGAAGACCTCGCTGTAGATATTCGATGGACTCGGTTCGGCCCCCTCACCGGACACCCTGTCCCGGTAGAGGTCGATCACGGGAGGCACGAGATCCTCCGGCAGGACACGAAAGAGCCGCCGCCGCAACCCGTCATGGTCCATCGCCACTGCCGACCGGTTGGAGATGAGCATGAAACGCCACTCGTCCCTCGTTGTACCGGCGAGCACGGGAATGCCGTGCGCCTGCCCGTTTCGCAGCCCATCGATGGGTAGTTCGCGGATCAGGTGGCCGTCAATCACCGGCCGGAGCGGCATCCAGCCAATTCCCTCGGCACGCATGGAGCGAGGACTCAGCTCACCAACCGCGTGGACGAGGACTTCCGGGTCGGCCGCCAGCAGCCCGTCGGGGTCGGCGGTCAGGCCGGCCTTCTCCAGAACCGATTCGGCGACGCGGTTGGCCTCTGCCACGGTGTGGGCGGTGTGGGCGCTGCCACTTTGGAGGATGGCGCGGTGCATCAGACCCCGGGATTCCGGCAGGGCAAGCAGCGCCGCAAGGCTCATGGCACCGGCCGATTCGCCGAAGACAGTGACGCTGCCCGGATCACCCCCGAACCCAGCGATATTCTCCTGGACCCACTTCAGTGCGGCCAACTGGTCGAGGAGTCCTTCGTTTCCCGTTGACGGGATCCGGCCGCCGGTGAGGTCCGTCAACCGCAGGAATCCCAGAGCCCCGAGGCGGTAGTTGAGGGTGACCACGACCACATCGCCTCTTTTGGCCAGTGCACCGCCGTCGTAGAGGGGCTGGGAACTGGAGCCGATGGTGAAGCCCCCACCGTGGATCCACACCATCACCGGGCGCCCGGCATCGTCCAGGTTCGGAGTGAAGACGTTGAGGCTCAGACAATCCTCCGAGGATCCTCGGCGGACACCGATCGGGCCCAGCCGAACCAACGGAGACTCCAACTGCGGGGCGTGCGGGCCGAATCGCACCGCCTCCCTGACGCCGAACCACGGCTTTGGCCTCTCGGGAGGCCGCCACCTCAACCTCCCCGCCGGCGGCGCCGCGTAGGGTATGCCGCGAAACACCACGACCCCGTCTTCCCGTATCCCTCGGAGCTCTCCTGTCACCGTACTTGCGGTGGATCCACTCATGGCGACCCTCGGTCAACCGTTCGCGACGGGACGCATGAGACCCTCCTGCACCGCCGACGCCACCAACCGGCCATCCAGGTCGTAGAACTGACCGCGGACCAGTCCCCGGGCTCCGGCGGCGCTGGGGCTGTCCATGGAGTAGAGCAGCCAGTCGTCCATCTTGAAGTCCCGATGGAACCACATGGCGTGGTCGATGGAAGCCGTCCGGAGCTTTCCCTGCCAGTAGCTCGTACCATGGGGAAGGAGGGCGGTGTCGAGAAGAACAAAATCCGATGCATAGGCCAACACGCATCTGTGAAGGGCCGGGTCATCCGGCAGCTCCGAGGCCGCGCGCAACCACATGTATTGCACCGGGTCGGACGGTTCGGGACTCATGGGGTTGGACACTTCAACCGGCCGCATCTCGATGGGGAAATCCATCATTGCCCAGTCACTCATGGACTCGGGCAGGACCTCCTGAAAGCGGTTGATTAACTCGGTGTAGGACATCAATCCGTCGGGGCCCCGCACCTCAGGCATCTCGTCCTGGTGTTCCAGGCCCGGCTCGGGAACCTGGAACGAGGCCGCCATGAAGAAAATGGGCTTTCCGTCCTGTTCCGCGCGTACCCTTCGGGTCGTGAAACTGCGACCGTCGCGGGTTTGTTCGACCAGATATTCGATCGGCATTCTGGGATCACCCGGTCGCAGGAAGTAACCGTGCAACGAATGGGCCAACCGTGAGGAATCCACCGTCCGTTCTGCGGCCGCCAGGGCCTGTGCCAGTACTTGTCCGCCGTAGACCCTGCCCCAGCCGAGATCCTGGCTGGCACCAAGGAAGACCCCGTCTCGCGTCTCCTCGACATCGAGCTGTTCGAGCAATTCCCGCACCGCGCGAGAAGCGCCCGTGGCATCCTGTAACTGAATGGTCATTCAGTGCCCCTCGGCATCATAACCGGTCTGGAAGACCAAATCGACCGACATTCCATCATCCCTCGACCGGCGCAGCTGATGCGTCCGACCCCGAATTCAGCTCGGGGCATCTGCTAGCGATCATCGAACCACGACAAACCGTACCTGTTTTTGAGATAATATCTCTTAATCAATCATCGCAGTCGGCCATGGTGGCGTACAATCAACGGCCGAAGGCGACCACCGGCGGGCGGTCGGCTCGCCGATCGAAGGAGGGTTCGATGTCTGTTGCGCGGTCGTTTGCTGGGTTGACGCTTGTCGTTCTCATGGTTCTGCTCGCACCGGGCGTGGATGCACAGGACACCGCGCGCACCACATGGGACCTCACCGAGATGTACCCTGACCAAGCGGCGTTTCTCGAAACCCGCGATCTCGTGAGCGGGAGAATCCCCGCCATTGAGGGGTGCCGTGGGACGCTTGGCTCATCGGCTCAACGAATGGCCCAATGCCTGAACCTGGCGTCCGACCTGCGGCGCGAGTACGTCAAACTGGCCATCTACGCCGGCTTGTCGTCGGACCTGGACCTGCGCAACGCCGGTGACCAACAGCTCAAGGCCGAAACTCAACGAGTCGGTGTCGAGCTTCGCACGGCCTCTTCCTGGATCGATCCCGAGATTGTCGGTCTCGGTCAAGCCACAATCGACGCCTTCTTGGCCGAGGATCCCGAGCTGCAACCTCACGCCTTCAACCTGAGGGAAACACTGCGGCAGGCCGAGCACACGCTCGGATTCGAACAGGAGGCTCTGTTGTCCAGGACGGGCCTGTTCTCGGGGAAGTTTTCCGAAATCTACCAACAGCTCACGGTCTCTGACATACCGTATCCCACCGTGGACCTCCTCGGAATCGGAGAGATCCGCCTCGACAAACAGGCCTACGTCACCTATCGCGGATTCGACGATCGCGACGTCCGCTTCGAGGTCTTCAAAACCTTTTGGGGGATCTACTCCCAATATGAAAACACCCTGGGGACCCTGCTCAACGCCGAGGTGCAGAAGAACTGGTTCTACGCCTCGAGCCGTGAATACGAGAGTGTTCTCGAGGCCTCGCTCGATCGCAATGACATTCCCGTGGATGTCTACACCACTTTGATCAGCGATGTGCGGTCCAACCTTCCGGTCTTGTACCGCATGCTCGATCTTCGTCGCCGCATCCTCGGGCTTGATGCACTCGCCTACTCGGACATCTACGCCTCCATCCTGCCGCAGGTCGATGCCACGACTCCCTGGGAAGACGGAAAGAACATCGTCTTGGAGGCCTTTGCGCCGCTCGGAGAGGACTACGTCGCGACGGCGGCCACCGGGCTCGACCGCTGGATCGATGTCTACCCCGCCGATGGAAAGCGAGGGGGAGCATACAGCTCGGGAGGCTGGTACGACGGCCATCCATGGGTGTTGCTCAACTACAACGACTCATTCGACTCCGTGTCCACCGCCGCACACGAGATGGGCCACGCCATGCACTCGTGGCTCTCGAATCGCACCCAGCCCTATCCCACTTCGGGCTATTCGATCATGGCGGCCGAGGTGTCGTCCACATTCAATGAGGCGCTCCTCAAGGAACATCTCCTTGCCAACCAGTCCGACCCCGGATTGCGGATCCTGGTGCTCGGTGATTTCCTAGAACGGTTCCGCCAGACCGTGTTCCGCCAAACCATGTTCGCCGAGTTCGAACTCGAGGTTCACCGCCGGGCGGAGGCCGGAGAGTCACTGACCGGAGAGTCGCTTTCCGAGATCTATCTCGATCTGCTGCGGACCTACCACGGACATGATCTCGGCGTGATGGAGATCGACGAACTCTACGGCATCGAGTGGGCCTTCATCCCCCATTTCTACCGCGGCTTCTACGTCTATCAATACGCCACCGGAATGGTGGCCTCCACCGCGTTGGCCGAGAAGGTCCTGGCCGGCGAACCCGGAGCCACCGAGCGCTACCTGCAGTTCCTGGCGAGCGGCGGATCGGACGATCCCATCGAGCTGCTCAAACGGGCCGGCGTGGATCTTGAGAGTTCGGAACCCTTCAACACGGCCATCCGGGCTGTTAACCGGGCCATGGACGAGATCGAACTGGCGCTTCAGACCATCGCCGCAGAAAACTGACGATCACCTCGCCGGCGAGGCGCTACAATCTACGAGTGCTTTCAGTGGGAATCGTCGGGCTGCCAAATGTCGGTAAGTCGACTCTCTTCAATGCCCTCACCTCGGGGCATGCCGAGATGTCGAACTACCCGTTCACGACCATCGAAAGCAACGTGGGCGTCGTGCCCGTCCCCGACCCGAGGCTGCAATCCCTGGAGGCGGTCCTTCAACCGCAGAAAACAACCCCCTGTGCGATTCGCTTCATCGACATCGCCGGACTGGTGGAAGGCGCCAGCCGCGGCGAGGGCCTCGGCAACCAGTTTCTCGGTGAAATCCGTCAGGTTGACGCCGTCGCACACGTCGTCCGCTGCTTTGACACGCCAGACGTGGCCCATATCTTTGCGGATATTGATCCGATCCGTGACGCCGAGGTCGTTGAAACCGAGCTCGTGCTTGCCGATCTCGAGGTTCTCGAGCGGGCGATGGCAAAAAAAGACAAGGAGTGGCGCACACACCCGCAGGATCACGCAGCGGAACGACGCCGATTCGAGCAGTACCGATCGATGCTCGAGCTCGGCACACCTCTGCGAGCGGCCGAACCGGATGCCAACGACCGCCGGTGGATGAAGACCGCAGGGCTCTTGACCGGAAAGCCGGTCCTTCTGGTGGCGAACGTATCCGGCGAACGTGAGGCGGGCGCCCTGGATCGGCTCTGTGCAGGAACGAACCCACTCGAGCTGCGTCAGCCTCGACGCCGATCTCGAGTTCGAGTTGGCAGCCATGGATCCCGACGATCGAAGGCTCTTCATGGAGGAATTGAACATCGCGAGCCTCGGTCTGGACCGACTCACCCGATCAGCCTTCGAACTGCTCGGACTCATCACCTTCTACACGGTCGTCAAGGACAAGCTCCAGGCGTGGGAGGTCCCGGCCGGCACCCCTGCGGCAGTCGCCGCCGGCCGGATCCACACCGACATGGAACGAGGGTTCATCCGGGCCGAGGTGGTGGCGGCCGGCGAACTCTGCGAAACCGGCGACCTGCATCAGATCCGCTCGCGAGGTCACCTGAAAACGGTAGGCCGCGACTACGAGGTCTCGGATGGTGACGTCATGGAGTTCCTGTTCAACGTGTGAGAGGTGGTGGCGACGGTCCCCCGCTCCCGGGGTCGGAGAATGCGGACTCGGCGGCGTCAGGATGCAGCGGTAGGTTGCGAATCCCCGTTCTGCCCGTCGCGCGGCGCCAGGGAACCCTCGGTCACCCAGTGTTCGAAGAGCCTTCGCACACGGAAGCTATCCACCGGAGTTGCGGCCTCGACCGCATTGGGCGTCTGACCCTGTGCCGCCCGTTGCCAGACGTCTTTGACCAGATCGGTGTTTGGCTCATCGTCCACGTTGGTCGGTTTCTGGCCGGTGGTCGTAAAACTGGTGGTATCGGGCACAAGCGAGGCCGCCCGCATGAACTCGTCGTAACGTCTGATGCCCTCGAAGAGCATGGGGGCCACCGGTTTGGCTCCCGGCAGCGACGCATCTGCGTGCTCGGTGGATTCTTCGCGAACGAAGATGAAACGGCCCGTAACCGGCCTCTCCAGCAGTTGGTAGATGCCGGACTCGCCCGTGAGCGGGCCCACCTCCGTGCTCACCATGTACCCCGCCGCGAGCTTCACGGTCGCTGCGATCTGGCCACCACTGTCCAGCACATTGAGGGTGCCGCTGAGTTGGGAATCGGAGAGATTCTGCAGCAGGCTCGGCAATCCGAAGAGCTCGAGATCTCCAGTGAGGGCGGCGCTCGGCGATTCGTCCACGTGACTGGTCGCGCCCAGCTGGCTGAGGGATCTCGCCGCGACACCGGCGAATTTCTGGCCCGCGAAATTCTCGGTGATCTCCTTGAAGGCCTTCCGGACCGCCGGGCTGTCGGTTCCAGACAGGGCCTTGATCATCCGCTCCACACCCTTGGCCTTCTTGCCCGAAATGACAGTCAGGCCCAACACCTTTGTCGGCAGCTCGGCTCGGAGCGCGCGAACCATGCGGTCCACCGCCGGCTTGTCGTCGGAAAGATCTCGGCTGGACAGTTTGGCCAGACGAGTCGTCGCATCTCCGAGCTGAGGGTCCTTTTTCAATCCGTGGGTTACGACGCAGCGAATCGCCGCCTTCGAGTCACTCCGCGCAAGCATGGTCGTGACGCTGTCGAGCAATGACCTGATCTCGTCGTCATCGTGGGGCAACATGGACTTGCCCGTGAGCGCGTCCTCCAACTCGGAAACTCGCGCAACGAGAGCGTTGATGGCCCGGTCGTGTTCGATCTGACCCAGGGTCGCCAGCGATTCGCGAACCAGTTGCAGCGCCCCTCCGGGATCCGACATATGGACCAGCACGTCAATCTCCCGGTCCACCGGCTCGTCAGCCGGTCGACGGGTCGTCCTCAGCAGGTAGACGAGGTTCCGGTTGAAAAACCACGGATGGCTGACATCTCCCTTGACTTCCTCTTCCAGGGCCTCGAGGGCAGCCTCACGGGTGGTCTCTCCCAGCGCATTGAGCACCATCAGGAGAAATCGTCGGCGTTCCCGGTTATCGGTCATTTCGAGCTCGGCGAAGAGTTCCGTCGGGGCGAAATGGGGGAAGAAGCTCATCACGCGCCGCAGCAGGTGGTGTTTGTCCTCGTCCTCCACGTACCGGCGCAAAGCCTGTTCGTCGATCTCGTCGTAGGCCCGCCGGTGTGCGGCCGTCACGGTCGCCGCGTCCACTTCGTTGCTCTCGGCCATTCGTTCCGCGAGATCAACCATGGTCACCGCTCGACCGAGTGATCCCTTGTTGAATTCGTCCAATGCAGAGCCGACGAGATCCATGAAGCGCTGGGATTTCTCGTTCGACGACTTCGACATGTTGATCATCTGCCGCATGGCGCGCACGGCACCCTGCGGTTCCACCGCGCCTGGGGATTCAACCGGCGGCGGCGCCCAATCGGGGAGATTCCTCGCCAGGAGGCGAACGATGGTGTCCGGCGAAATCTGGAGACCCTGGTTCTTCAGCTCGACGAAGGAGCCGTTGAGTTCGGAAGGACTGGTCGCGTGCTCTGCGGCCTCGGTCACGATCCGCGCGATCATGGTCTGTCCCCCGGTTTGGAGGACCGCGTCTCCAGCTCCGGCCTGTTCAAGGTCCACCTGCGATGCCGAAGGTGCCCCTCCAACAGAGAGTCGGGCAAGCATCTGATTGACCTTGCCCAGGCCCTGCAATAGACCCTGAGTCACCGTCGCTTCACTCTCCGAGGCGGACCCTCCCGTCGCCTCGGGGGACCGGGTCGTGGAGCCCCTGGCGAGATCCTGGCCGCCCGCCCGGTGGACGAACCCGACGGATCCGCCTGACTCCGCCCCCTGACTGAGGTGAAGATTGTCGAAGTCGTTGGACAGGCCGCCGCGATCCTGCTCCGGACAGGCTTGAATCAGGTAAGGCCTCAAGATTTCGAGAAACTGAGCCACGTGTTCCAGGGGCAGCAACTCGAGCTCACCAAGAAGATGGAGCTTCTTCGCGGCGTGAAAGATGTAGTCCGCGGTTGCCAGGTCGGCGTTGGTGTTGTGGATCGAGGCGACCCAGGCGACGATCTGGGACGCGATCAGTTCGGGTGACATTCCGAATAGGGTGTCCACAGATTCGGCAAAAATCATCGGCGCGATGTTGTCCGAAAGGTATTGCGACAGCTCATGCAGGGCTTCCCGTTGCTCCATGCTGTCGTTTGATTGTTCGGTCACAGGCGCAGATCCCCCTACAAAGAGTCTACCTGAAATCGCCCTGACGCACACCGTCCCATCGGTCCCGACGGCACGCGGCGGTTCAAGATGAAGGCCCTTCGGCCACAGCATCAACGCGACGGTACTTCCTCAATTCAACCGTGCGACTCCCCACCGAACGCCGCAGCCGGTTTACCAGCAGCCAACGCTGACCGTCAGAGCCCACAACCGTCTCACCAAGAACGAGTCGCTCTCCAGGGGCTTGCAGCACCGTGGCATAGGTCCAGCGTTCGAGGTTTTGACGCCTGAAATGCGCCACCAGGTCCGTCAACCCGGTCTGCCCGGTGCAATACAAATATTTCCGTTTGAACCATCCTCGTTCAGCGACCAACCCAACCAGGTAGGCATCGGAAATCACGGGCTCGCCAGGGTCCGAAAACCTCATCACCTCATCGTTGATCACATGGTGGGTGACGGCTCCGTGCCGGAGTAGAACCAGACCCAGGGCCTGGACCGCGAGGCCCGCCACCAACGCCACGATCACCAGTCCCCGTCGCAGAGGCTGCCACCGCTGGTCCCCGGTTGGGAACGACCCCATCACGATCACCAACAGCAGAGCGCTTGGGACGAACAACCGCCCACCCCATTCGAAGGACCTGATGGCCCGGGAGAGAAAAATCGCGAATGGCAACCATGCCGCCGCGAACCCCAACAACAACCGTCTCTGATCGCGGCCGGCGTCGCGGCCATGGCCCCACACCACGACCGGCAGAGCGCTCAGCAGGACCCAGGTGGCGGCAGGAGCGGCGAAGGGGAACGCCTCGGTGGGGCGCGCCCCCTCCACCCATCGGAGGGCGGGCACAGCGAAGGCAGCCCACAAGGAGCTGATCACCGCCACAACCCCAAGGACAAGTCCGAATCGATTGCGGGAGCCCCGGCGTGTCAATACAACGGTCAGCGCCATGACCCAGACAATCGTCGCCAGCCCGCACGACCAGTGGGGTGCGATGAAGTTCAGCACCGATTCCAGTCGCGACACGAAGAACGGTTGGGTGCGAAAGGACGAGTCCACGTGGTAACTGACGTGCAGCGGCACCCAGCTGCCGAGCATGAGGAACTGGACCAGACCTCCCAGGGCCAATCCCGCGACGCACGCGACCGACGCCGCCGACGTGCGAGCCACGCCATACCGAAGACCGTCGAAAAACACCGGAGCCAAGAGCAACGGAGCCAGGAACACAACCTCGGTGCGAATCCAGAACCCCATACCCAGCAAGAACCCGAGGACGACCCAGGAACCCATTCCACGGAAATGGTCTTGGTCCGGACCGAGGACCAACAGAAAACCACCGGTGATCACCAGGGCCGCCAATGAATGTTCCCAGAAGGTCGCCGAATAAAACGCCAGTGGCGTTGCGGCGAGGGCCGACGCCGCCACCCACCCAGTCACAGCTTGCCCTCGAATCCGGGACGCGGCAACCCCAACGCACCACGCCGCGAGCACGCCCGCTAACCACGGCACCCACCGGATCCCCCGATCGCCCACCACCTGGAGGGGAACCGACGAGAGCAGTGGAAAGAGAACCGGGTAGATGGAGGCCAGGCCTTCATCCAGCGGAGCCGTGAAGGCCGGGATTTGTCGGAAATCCGGATCGATTGTTCTCGCCGGGTATTCGAAGACACGAGGTAGACCTTTGCCCTCGGCGAACGCCACCGTCTGCCAGTATTTCGGCCCCGAGTCGGCGGAGAAGAGCCCGACAGTGGGCAGGGTGGAGATCACGATCAGCAGGGCGGTTGCCACGACGACGAAGGCGACAACACCGATGCGGGGGTGGGCGGCCATGCTCACGGCTCGAAGGCGATGCACAGCTTCCCAAAATGAGCGCCGGAACTCATGAGTTCGAAGGCATCCACGGTTTCCTCGAACGGAAAAACACGATCCACGACCGGCCGCAACTCGTGCTGCGCGATGGCCCTGTTCATGTGCGCAAATCCCTCCCGAGATCCCACCAGAATGCCCTGAAGGCTGACGTGTTGCATGAGAACAGCCACGATGTTGAGCGTCGTCATGACCCCGGAAAGTACCCCAATGACAGAGACTCGTCCGCCCACCCGAACCGCACGCAGCGACTGTTCGAGGGTGCCGGCGCCGCCCACTTCTACCACGTGATCCACCCCGCGGCCGCCGGTCAGCGCCCGGGCCGTCTTCCCCCAGGCCGGATCATCCACGTAGTTGATTTCCTGCCAGGCACCCAGACCCCGGGCCTTGACGAGCTTGTCGTCATTGCTCGACGTGACGATCACGCGAGCGCCGAGGAGCTGGGCGAACTGCAACGCAAAAATCGACACACCACCGGTTCCCTGCACCAGCACCGTGTCTCCCGCCGTGATCCGGCCCTGCTCCACCAGGGCGCTCCACGCGGTGAGGGCCGCGCAGGGCAGCGTGGCGGCCTCGGTGTCGGTGAGGTGGTCCGGGACACGAATGACACCCTCTTCCGGAAGAACCATCCGTCTCGGAGAGCGTGCCATTGATGGGTCCGCCGAGCGTTGCTCGGAGTTTATCGGCGGTCGGATCACCAGCCATCCAACCCTGGGAAAACAGTGTGGCCACTCGGTCCCCCACCCTCAGGGAGGCAACCCCTTCACCCACCTCCGCCACCACGCCAACTCCATCCGAACACGGTGTGAGCGGCAGGGGCTGTCGTGGATTGTAGGTGCCGGCGACGGTCATGATGTCGCGATAATTCAACGAGGCCGCCCGCATCTTCAGCACCACCTGACCCGGTCCGGGAACCGGATCCGACAGTTCGGTCAACTTCAGGTTTTCGAGGCCGAAATTCTCCTGAATCTGAAAGGCTTTCATGCATTCCTCCCGGCGCCGATCATACCTTGACACGCGCTCGGCCGGCGGGCGTCTGGTGCCCGCTGTTTCGGTTGGCGACCACGGCGGCCGAAGGCACGATGTTATACTCCGACGCCTGCATCGAAAGGAGATCCGAATGACGCGATTCCTCTTTCATTGGCTGGTGATCGCAGTCGCCCTGTGGGTGACCGCTTACATCATTCCCGGAGTGGAAGTGAGCTCGTGGACCGCGTTGGCCATCGCGGCGGTGGTGCTCGGCTTCGTCAACGCCATCGTGCGACCCATTTTCGTCATCCTTACCCTTCCGATCACAGTGCTCACCCTCGGTCTGTTCTACCTGGTCGTCAACGGGTTCACGTTCTTTCTGGCCTCCAAGGTCGTCCCAGGTTTTGAGGTCTCATCCTTCTGGTGGGCTATTGTCGGCGCCCTGGTGGTCAGTCTCGTATCCTGGTTCATCGGCAGCTTCACTCCGGGTAACTGACTCGCAATTCAGAGCAGATCGGTGAACTCCCGGATCGACTCCCGATAGAATGTCCTCACCATCAGGAGGCCGATGATGGACTCACACGTCAGCCGTCGTTTCGGGATCACAGTCGTCTTTTTCGTCACGCTCGCCCTGGCAGCCGCCTGTTCGGGATGCGGCAATAACGCCGGCTCCGCCGCTGACCAGGCGGAAACCACCCTGCCATCCTCGGAAGAAACGTCGGCGACGGCCGAACCCCAGCCCTCGGAGACCGACGCCGGCCCGGTACACGTCAGCGTGATCGGCACCGACGATGGCGCCTTGGATCGGTGGACGGGAGACCTCGATGGCATGGTCGAGCGGGAGGTCATCCGTGCTCTGGTGGTGTACTCCTTGACCAATTACTTCCTCGACGGGCCAACGCAACGGGGAGTGACCTACGAGGCGCTCAAGGAGTTCGAGAAATTTCTCAACCAACAACTCGGCCGCAAGAACCTGAAGGTCAACGTGGTCATCATCCCCGTCCGACGCGACCAGTTGCTGCCGGCGCTGGAGGACGGCTACGGAGACCTTGTGGCGGCAAACCTCACCATTACCCCGGAGCGCCAAGCCGTCGTTGCCTTTTCGTCCCCGTTCGCCACCCAGGCTCAGGAGTTGGTCATCACGGCACCCGGAACCCCGACCATCACCTCAAGAGATCAGCTCTCGGGCATGGAGGTTCACGCACGCCAATCTTCAAGCTACTGGGAGAGTCTCCAGAGTCTCAATAACGACCTCACCAGCCGCGGACTCGCACCGGTGAAGTTGGTCGCCGCGGAGGAGTATCTCGAGGACGAGGACCTTATCGAAATGGTCAACGCCGGCCACCTGCCTGCGATCGTCATGGACAGCCACAAGGCTCGATTCTGGGCAGAGATTTTCGGCGACGTCGTCATCCAATACGATGTACCGATCCGAACCGGTGGCGACATCGCGTGGGCGATCCGCAAGGACAGCCCCCAATTCGAGGCCATGATCAACTCGTTCGTCAAGGGCCACAAGAAGGGAACACTGTTCGGGAACGTGCTCCTCAACCGCTATTTCAAGGATAACGTTTGGGTCAAGAACAACCTCGCAGGCACCGATTGGTCACGCTTCGAGGACATGGTGGAGCATTTCCAGACGTACGGCGATCAATACGACTTTGATCATCTCCTTCTTGCGGCTCTGGCCTACCAGGAATCGGGGCTTGACCAGTCGAAGAAGAGCGGCGCAGGAGCGGTGGGCGTGATGCAGATGCTGCCGTCAACCGCCGCCGATCCCAACGTCGGAATTTCCAACATCAACAACCTGGAGAACAACATCCACGCCGGAACGAAGTACCTACGGTTCATCCAGGATCGATATTTTGACGACCCGGAAATCCTCCCGATGGACCGGGCGTTCTTCACCTTCGCCGCCTACAACGCCGGACCGGGACGGGTCAAACAATTGCGATCCGAGGCCGCGGCGGAGGGGCTCGACCCCAACCGATGGTTCGGGAACGTCGAGGTCGTTGCGGCCAGGAGGATCGGCCGCGAAACCGTCCAGTACGTCAGCAACATCACCAAGTACTACATTGCGTACCGACAGGCCCTCGCTCAGCTGGCCCAGAAACAACAGAGTCCAGCCGCCGGGTGAGAACCGGATGTCGGTCACCTCCCGAACAACACCGGGATGCACATGACCCGACAAGAACCTATATTCATAACTGTATGGTCGCGACAGAGCGACCGGAAGGGGGCCCTGAATGAACCGTCTTGTCGTTGCATGTCTTGCTGTGAGTTTGGCAATCACCGGCTGCTCTCGTGAGCCCGAAACGCCGCTCGAGGTCCAGGCGCCGGTTTCGGGTTGGCACGCGATCGCCCCCTCGGATATGAATGACACCCAGAAAGCCCAGCAGGAGCTGGTCTTGTCCGCAACCAATGCCCTGGCGTCGGAGATGATGGGCGAACTGACCGCCGCCCTCGACAGCGGATCGGCCGATCAGGCCATCGGCGTCTGTAAGACCATCGCGCCGTCCGTTGCCGCCCAAATCTCCGGGCAGTTCGGCCTCGAGATCGGAAGGACTTCACACAAGCTTCGAAATCCAAACAACCTGCCACCGGAATGGGCAGAGGTCTTCGTCCGAGATGTGGTGGAGCAACCCACCTATGTGGTTGGCCCCGGCGGGGAACTGGGAGCACTTCTGCCGATTCGACTGAAGGCTGAGTGTCAGATGTGTCACGGTCCTGCCGAAATGATTGACGACGATGTCATGGCCGCCGTCTCGGCTGAATATCCCGCGGATCAGGCTGTCGGATTCGCAGAAGGCGACCTGAGGGGCTGGTTTTGGATCGAAACCCCACCCGGCGAGAACGGGGGCGTCTAGCCCGCGCCCATCCACACGGACAGGAGACGCTCCCTCGGACCGCGGTTTCCGGGTGTTGGTTTGACGATCACGTCCGTGATACCTTGGGCTTTGCTGCCGATCAACAACCACAGGAAAGACGAGGAGCGCCGCCATGTCCCAGCTCATCACGTCCAATTTCTCGCACCGATTCGCCGTAGTGATCGTGGCCCTCGTCGCGGCCGGCGGCGCAATCGTGGCCGAGGCCCAATACCAGTCGGGGCAGGTCTCCCAGGGAAGCGAATCGAAGCAATGTTGTTTCAACAACTTCCGATTCTCCGGCACCTGCTCGGCCCGGGTCGGTCAAAACGAGAGGTGCAACGTGGTGTTGTCGTACCTCAACAACTTCAATTCGGTGGGGCAGGCCTACTGTGGAAACACCACCGTCCGCGGCGGCTGGACGACGGTGGATTGCGCCGCAGGATCTTCGTCCTTCGAGATTGAAACCAACAACGATCTCATTTCACCGAACACCGCCACCCAGGCGCCGCGAGCCAGGAGTCCGCAATCCACCGGTGTTGAAAGCAAGAGCAACTTCGGCACGACCGGCCAGAACTTCGTGACCCCGGTCTCTCCATCGGACGTGAGCGTTGCCGAACCCGGAGTCATCAACCTCTGACGCAGCCGGACATGACCCCACGGTGAGATCTGTGGTATTACTGATTCTTGGCACGTATTACTCGTGCCATGGAGAGGGGGCGCGCGGTGTCGCAGGAGCTCGTGATTCTCACCATCACGGCCGCATCTATCGGCCTGGTGCACACCCTGCTCGGACCCGACCACTACCTGCCTTTCGTGGTCCTCTCCCGCGCCCGCGGCTGGACCAAGTGGAAGACCGCCGTCATCACAACACTCTGCGGAATCGGTCATGTGGCCTCGTCGGTGCTTCTCGGCGTCATCGGTATCGCCCTCGGCGTGGCCGTGTCGCGACTCGCGTGGATCGAGTCCGCCCGTGGGGACATCGCCGCGTGGCTCTTGATCGCCTTTGGTCTCATCTACATGGTGTGGGGCCTACGGCGGGCGATTCGAAACCGCCCTCACAGCCACGTCCATGCGCACGCCGGTGGTGACGTCCACATCCACGACCACACCCATCAACAGAGTCACGTCCACCCTCACGACCATTCACGCACTGCCCGGTCCCTGACGCCGTGGGTCTTGTTTACGATCTTCGTCTTCGGACCCTGCGAACCGCTGATCCCAATCCTCATGTACCCGGCCGCGGCCGAGAGCACCCTGGGCGTGGTGACCGTGGCCACCGTGTTCGGCGTGGTCACGATCGCGACGATGCTTGCGGTGGTGCTGCTGCTGGCATTCGGTCTGGAGCGGCTCCCGACCCGGGGCCTCGAACGCTACTCCCACGCCCTTGCCGGCCTCGCCATCCTACTCTGCGGCGTGGCCATACACTTCGGTCTGTAACTACTGGGATCCAGCCTCGTACCGCTCGAACTCCGCGGTGACGTCAATGGCTATCGGATGGGAGGGTACTCCAAACCGCACGGCCACGCCGTGTGCCTCCGACAACAACGATCCAACCCGTTCGACGTCACCGCAATGTCGCGTCCCAGTGGGCAAGCTGCCTGCAGACCGCGGGCGACGTATATGTGGTCGGGGCCGAGCGAGTTCTTCCAGATGTCGACCGCACGCTCCAGAGGATCCCTCGATCCCTCACAGTCCCCCGCGTCGCGGCGTGCCAGGCCGACCTCGAGCAGAGGCCAGCCGAGCCACACATGGTCGTCGGGCAGGAATGCCTCCGCAATCTCCAGTGATCGTTCAAGATGAGCGCGGCCGTCGACGTCCGCGCCCTGAGTCAGAAAGGTGTATCCCGAGGCCCAGCTCGGCCATACCTTCAAAAAAGTGTCCATCGGGGAACAGCGAACGCGAAATCTCCAGCGCTCGCTCGAAGGTCTCGCGGGCCCGTTCCACCTCACCGGACTCCAGCAGGGCCCAGCCGTACCCAGGCAGTGTCCAGAGCACCTCGATGTCGTTCGAGCCGTGGAGCCCCTCTCGGATCTCGAGCGCGCGCTCGAAGAGTGGCAGCGCCTCGTCGATCCGTCCCTGAGAGCGCAGCAGGTCAGCCAACCCGTTGAGCGGGGAACCCAACATCCCGCGCATCTTGCCCAAGCGAGGATTCCAAGATCGAGAGCGACCGTTCGAAGGTATCCTCTGACGCCTCGAACTGCCCGAGGTAGTGCTGCACGCGACCGAGTTCGGTGAGAGGCCATCCGACCGCTGGGTGATCCGCACCGAGAATTCGTGTTCGAATCGCGATCGTCCGCTCGAGGACTTCCTGGGCGGAGCGAAAATCCCCCTGGTCGATCAACAGAATGCCATACCAGTGAAGGGTCGAAGCCAGATCGAGGCCCTGGGATCCCGACTGGTCGTCAAGCACGGCCAGTGCCCGCCCATAAAGCCTCTCGGCGATCTCGAGATTCCCTTGCACCCAATGGACCCGGGCGAGCTGCCTCGCGTCGTTCGCGACCCTTGGATCCGACGGCCCGAAGGCGCGCTCCCGGATGGCGAGGGCCTGTTCATACAGTTCCTGGGAACGCCCGAACTGGGAGACTCGATAGTGGTACCACGCCAGGGCGCTCAGGCTCACAGCCAGGTCCTGGTGATTCGGATCCAACTGGGCGCGGCGAATCTCGAGACCCTTTTCGATCATCTCCCGGGATCGATCGAGTTGGTCCAGGTTGAGATACACAACGCCCATGGTGGTCATGAGTCTCGCCTGAACCAGTGGCTGTCCCCCAAGCTCCTGCTCGATCTTCGCCACCGAGCTGTCGAGGATCATCTCGGGAGACTGGACGCGGCCGGATGCTGTGGGATCGAGATCGGCGAAGATCCCCTCCATGAATCCAGCCACCTGGTTTGCGGTCTGAGCCTGGTGTTTCGCTCGTACCAAGCCGATAGTGGTGCCGATGACACCGAGAACCAGGGCTGCGATCACCATCGATCCCGCGGCCACCACCATCCGGTTTCTTCGCACGAACTTCCGCAGCCGATAGGCCGTGCTGGGAGGGCTGGCTTCCACAGGCTCGTTCGCCAGGTATCGACCGATGTCCGCGGCAAGTTCAACGGGCGACCCATAGCGCCTTGTTCTGTCCTTCTCGAGCGCTTTCATTACGATCCAGTCGAGATCACCCTTGAGGTCTCGTGCCAGGGTGGCGGAGTCGCTGCGTCGATGCCGCGCCGCCGCTTTCGAATCGTCACCAAGACTACTCACCCTGGTGCTCGGCCGGGGTGGCTCGTCCTCACGAATTCTCCGTCTCATTTCGTCAAATCCCAGCGCTGCGCAAGGTCGTCGAATCGAACGGTTGCGCCCCCGCCAACAACTCGTACAGCACCACCCCGAGGGAGTACACGTCGGTCCTGGTATCGACGTCCAACCCTGTCATCTCGGCCTGTTCCGGACTCATGTACTCGGGCGTTCCGATCCACTGGCCGAGTTCGGTGAACACGGTCCGTTCGGTGAGCCGCTGCGAGGTGGCCTTGGCCACCCCAAAATCGATGACTTTGGGCACTGGCCGATCGTCTTGAACGGTCACCATTACATTTGACGGCTTGATGTCGCGGTGGATCACTCCGCGCCGATGGGCGTGCTGAACCGCATCGCAGACCGCAACAAAGATCTCGAGCCGCATCGGGATCGACAGCCGGTGGACGTCACAGTACTCGGTGATCGGAACCCCACGCACATACTCCATGGCGAAGAAGGGGCGGCCCTCGGCGGTTGCTCCGGCCTCGTAGACTCGTGCGATGTTTGGATGATCCATCAGCGCAAGCGCCTGACGTTCGGACTCGAACCGGGCGACCACCTCGCGTGTGTCCATCCCCCACTTGATGAGCTTCAGGGCAACCCGCCGGCGAACGGGATGCTCCTGCTCGGCCTCGTAGACCTCTCCCATCCCACCCTCTCCCACAAGCTGAATGATGCGGTAGTTGCCGACGGTCTTCGGCATACCCGCACCAACCATGCGGCCATGGGAGTCAGCTACTTGCCGCGATGTGGCGTCCTCACCGTCGTGATATTCGAGTAACGAATCGACCTCGCTCCGCAGCGCCGTGTCGCCGCCGCACGCCTCATCGAGAAACGCCGACC
The DNA here is from genome assembly GCA_963797055.1 of uncultured Holophagae bacterium. Taxonomy (GTDB): domain Bacteria; phylum Acidobacteriota; class Thermoanaerobaculia; order Thermoanaerobaculales; family Sulfomarinibacteraceae; genus FEB-10. The sequence continues at coordinate 81,336 of CAWCOD010000003.1, read as the reverse complement.
GATCCCCCACCGACCGTTCGCACGCGGCCAGGAACAGCTCCTTCGCCCGGCGGTGCGATTCATACGACATCTGCGAAGATCCAGACGCTGAGCTTCACGACTCTACGGAGCGGGCGAGTTCGCGTTTCAACCACGCTCGCGCGTGGGTCCAGTCGCCCTCGATAGTGCGCTGAGAGACCCCCAGGACGTGGGCCACCTCGGGAACGGTGAGACCCCCGAAGAACCGAAGCTCGACGACCGTCGCCTGCCGCTCGTCCAGCTCGGCCAGCCGGTCGAGGGCATCGTTGAGTCCCAGCACCTGGTTGAAGTCCAGATCTTTCTCCGCCATGTGCGGCAGGACCTCGGAAAAGGTGACCCGGTGCAGCTCGCCGCCCCGTTTTTGCCGACCCCGTCCCCGCGCATGGTCGATGAGCAGCCGGCGCATGACCCGGGCTCCAACGGCGAAGAAATGTGTCCTGCCCTGCCACGAGACCTGTGATGTGTCAACAAGCCGAAGATAGGCCTCGTGGACCAGCGCCGTGGGTTGCAGCGTGTGACCCGGCGTCTCCCGACTCATGTAGCCCCTGGCCAATCGGCGGAGCTCGTCGTAGACCAGCGGCATCAATTCCTCTGCGGTCGCCTTGTCGGTGACCCCGGCCTCGGTCATGGCCGTCACGATCGCGGTCGCACGTATTCTGGTGTCGTCCACCACGGTGTGGCTCCCTGTTCAGCGAGTATTGCACAGGTCACGTCAGTCCCGTATTTCGGGGACGCGATGGTTGCGGGAATCCTGACCCGGCGCCGCTTTCTATTATGAGGGTCAGGTCGTGTCGTGGCGGCCTTCCCCGTGCACCTGCTGAATCAGTTGAACGGAGACCGCAGCCGTGTTACCACATAACCACCACCACATCCTGGGGGAGACGCCGCAGGGCGCACCCGGCGAAGGCACCATGACCGTGATCGCCTGCGTGATCATCATCGTGGTCTTCACGATCCTCGCACTTTGCTTCTGAATCACATGAACATCGGGGTCCCGCCGATGAAAACACTCAGGTGGCATTCCCGTACCACCGAACGATCCTTTCCGACCGGACCCGAAATCGATCGTCCCCTTGCGGGACACGGAGGTTTGGCATGAAACGCTGGATCCTACCGGCGACTGCTCTTTGTTGCTTCGCCCTGACCACCTCAACGGCATGGAGCTTCGAACCATTGCCCAGTTCGACTCCGGAGGAACGGAGCGTTGACGGCGATGCGCTCGACGCCGCCTTCGACTCTGCTCAATCCCTGGGGTACGTGCGCTCCATGGCCGTCGTCCGGGACGGATACCTCCTCGAGGAGCGTCATTGGTACGGCCCGCCGGAGCTATTGCGGCAGTCCTGGTCGGTGACCAAGAGCGTCACCTCCATGCTCATCGGGATTGCCATCGAACAGGGTCTGATTGAGGACGGCGTGACGGCCCGGATGGTGGACTACCTGCCGGAACACCTCGTGCCCGATGACCCGGCCGCGCAGGAGATCCTCATCTGGCACCTCCTGACCATGACGGCGGGCTTTGAATGGGACGAGGACACCGTGGTGGACTGGATGTATAGCGTCGATCCCGTGGGCGATATCCTATCCAGGCCCGTGGTGGCGACACCGGGAACGGTGTGGCTCTACAACACCGCGGCGAGCCATCTGCTGTCGGTGGTGCTCACCGAAGCCACCGGCATGACCACCATGGAGTTTGCCGACCAGGTTCTGTTCGGTCCCCTGGGTATCACCGAACGCAGCTGGCAGCTCACCGGCGGCTACCACGCCGGTGGACACGGCCTCCACCTCCGAACCCACGATCTCGCCAAAATCGGCGTTCTCACCATCGACGGCGGAATCTGGGATGGGGAACGGATCCTGTCCAAGTACTGGCTCAATCTGTCGACGTATCCGTTGATTCAACTCGGCGAAATGGGCCCGCTCACCGATTGCGCTACGGTCTGCTGTGGTGGCTCGACCGTGGGACCGACCACGACATCTACATGGCGCTGGGTCATGGCGGCCAGTTCATCTTCTGCGTACCCGAGTCTCAAGCTGGTCGTGGCGGTGCATTCGAACACCGGATCGACCGACCAAGCGGCCGCCTTCCAGGTTCGGGCGATTCTTGACGTCATCGTCAACGAAATCCTGCCGGCGGTCACCGACCGCCGGCGATTCGCCGCCACCGGCCGACAGGTCCCGGAACTCTCCGCGGTGGACGACATGATCCGGGATATGATGCAGGAGCTACAGCATTCGTGACGCCACCGCGGCCATCACCAAGGACGGGCGGCTGGTCTATGCCCGTGGTTTCAGTTGGGGCGAGCCCGATGTGGATCCCGTCGAGCCAACCGCGCTGTTCAGGACCGGGAGTGTGGCCAAGGCCATTACCTCGGTGTCCATCCACCAGTTGATGGAACGGGGAATCGTGAGCTATGACACCCAGGTTGCTTCGATCCTCGATCTCCGGGCCCTGCCTGGCTCGGAGACTGATCCGCGGCTGGATGACGTCACGGTGGATCACTTTCTGACCCACACCAGCGGAATGTACTCCGAAGACAATATCTACGATGTGGCTGATGAAGTGGCCGAGGCGGTGGGCGCCGGTCCACCGCTAACAAACGAGGAGATCATGTCCTACATCGTCAGCCATCCCTTCGTCTTCGACTCGGAGACCGGCTGGGACTACAACAACTACGGCTACATCATGCTCGACATGCTTCTTGAACAAACGACAGGGCAGGAGTACTCCGAGTATGTTCTCGAGAATAGTTTCCGCGGCGTCGGCGTCGGGCGTGCACGTGTGGCCCACGGCCTCGAATCCGAACTCGCACCCACAGAGGTCGACCTATGACGGCTACGAGGGTGACCCATACGGGCTACCCATGGAGAACGCGGTCGCGGCCGGCGGCTGGGTGATGGCCGCGCCTGATATGGCGACGGTTGTTCTCCGGCCCTCTTCGACGACGAGAATGCAAGCGGGCTGCTGACGCCCGAGACGCTGGAACAGATGTTCGAGTTGCCCTTCCCGGTGTGCGAGGAGTCGGGATACGGCCGCAGGCTGGATCGACGAGAGTCTGTACTTCATTGACGGTCACACCCTCGGGTGGCTGACGGATCTCGACGACGGTCTCGATCTTCGCTCCCACACCGGCGGCGGCAGCGGCGTTCTCACCGCTCGCCATGTGGCGCAGCGACGGTATCGGTTTCGTGTTGTTCACCAACCAGGACCCGTTGATCGAGAACCTCGACTTCCCGGAGATCACCCAGTGGCCCGATCACGACCTCTGGGAGTCAGTGGGCATCTCGCTCGAGCCTGTGGGCGCAGCACCTACCGAGGCGTGGGTCCCAGTCGTCGCCAGCTCCGATGGCGTCGGCGACAGCGTTTGGCGATCCGACGTCGGATTGCTCAATCGGTCTGAATTGGCCAACTCCATCCGTCTGCGCCTCTACCGTCCCTCACGCTTCATTGACCGGGAGCTGGAACTGGCTCCGGGTGAGTACCGCACCGTCGAAGATGTCATGTCCGAGTTCGGTGTGACCGGATCGAATCCACTCAGAGTCTTTTCATCCGAACCCCTCACCGTCACCTCGCGAACCTACAATCTGGCGCCGGAAGGGACCTTCGGTCAATTTCTCGGCAGTTCGACGCCCGCCGCCGGTCTCGAGACCGGCGATGAGGCTGGTGCTCATGCAGCTTGCCGAGAACGACGCCTTTCGCACCAATATCGGCATCCACAACGGCTGGAAGAGGCCAGCCGAGGTCGAGATCGCGCTCTTCGATGGCGACAGCCTGCCGATCGCCAACTTCATCAAGACGGTGCCGCCCGAGACGACCATCCAAGTCAATCGTCCTTTCCGGGTTCAGGGGGGCCGCACCGACATCGCCTCCGGCTATGCCGTTGTCTCGGTGCTCTTCGGTCAAAACGTGGTGACCTACGCTTCAGTGGTCGACAATCTGACCGATGACCCGACCACGATTCCCATGAAACTCGATCCGGGATTCACCGACCTATGGGTCGCGGCGGCGGCAAGCGCCGACGGTGCCCACGGCAGTCTGTGGCGGACCGACCTCTGTCTGCTCAACCGGTCGGGCGCTGCTACAACCACCGAAATCCGGTACCGCGGTGACAACGGCGGGGCCGACACGATGATCATGCAGCTCGAGCACGGCGAACAGATCACCGTGCGAGACGTTGTGGCCGAGATGGATATGGTTGGCGGTGGAAGCCTCGAAGTCTTTTCCGACGCTCTGGTCCTCGCGAGCTCGCGGACCTACAACACCGGCGACGAAGGCACTTTCGGCCAGTTCATCGACGGTACGTCCCGCAGTTCCACCGTAGAGTCCGGAGCAACCGTATGGCTTCCCCAGCTGCAACAAAATGACGCATTCCGCACGAATATCGGGCTTTTGAACACGGGCAACGTCCAGGCGACCGTGAAAGTACGGCTGTTCAGCGGTGAAGGCCATCAGATCGGACAGACCACGCGAACTCTGGCGGCATATGAGCGCATCCAGCTCCAGGAACCCTTCGCGCGGATCGCCGACAGCGAATGACATCGACGGCGGCTATGCCACGGTGACCGTCTCGACAGGTGGAGGGATCATCGCCTATGGCTCGGTCATCGACAACGCGACCAACGACCCGACCACGATTCCCATGATGTTCTGAATCGCCCCACCGAGTGGATCAACCGTTCTCGAGGCGCGCCACCATTTCGGCCATCATCTCTTCGAACTCGGGGTCGCCGCGAAGGCTGTCGAGATCGGGATCGTCCGGAATTCCAACCCACGACCATCCGGTATCGAGGGTTTGCCGAAAGAACCGCAGCGCAGCCTCACGGTCTCCTTGTCTCGCGGCAATGCATGCCAACGCGTACACAGCAACCCCGGTTTCCCGGTGGTTTTCGCCGTAGGTTGACCGCCGGATCGCCAACGCTCGCTGGTAGAGGCGTTGAGCTTCTTCGGGGTCAGTCTTGTAGATCGTGTAGGCGATGGTGCCCAGAGATCGGGCGACATCGATGTGATTCGGGCCAAATGCCCTTTCGTTGATCGCGAGGGCTCGGTTGAAGATCTCCAACGCACGATCGACATCGCCCATCCGCCGATACAGTGCTCCGTAGGGTCTCAAGACCCACTGGAGATCGGGGTGATTCGGGCCCAAAGCACGCTCTCGGATTTGCAGGGCGCGTTCGAGGAGGAGCCTCGCCGCCTCATCATCTCCCTCCATCATGACCGCTCTGCCCAGCTCGGCCATCGGCAATGAGACTCTCAGATGATCTGGGCCCAGTGCGGCCTGGTGGATCGCCAGGGATTGCTCCAGGAGTTCGCGGGCGATCTCCCCGTCCCCCTTCAGCTCGTGAACGATCCCGCGCTCAAGCATGGCCATTCCCACCGCAACATGATCTTCACCGAGAGCGTTGGAGTAGATTTCCTGGGCCTGTCGTCCCAGGGACTCGGCGGCATCGAGCTCGCCAAACTCCCTCAAGATGATGAGCTTGTATATGAGGGCGTCCGCGTACTGGGTGCTGTCGGGTCCCGCCGAGTGCTCGAGGTTTGCGATGGCCCGGTCACAGGTCTCCAGCGCTTGGTGGAACTCGCCGAGTCGCCAATCTGCCATTGCCAACAGACCCAGCGCGACACCCGCTGCCCCGCTGTCGGGCCCGTACCGCTCTTCATCGATCGACAGTACCCTCTCGAGCAGCGGCTTGGCGGCGGCGGGATCGCCTTGGTTGAGGTGGTTGTTCGCCACAAGAAACAAGCTCCGAGCGACCTCTTCGTGGTCTTCACCGAGGGTTTCAAGCCGTGTCGCAAGGGCGTCTTCCAGCAGGGGGCGTGCCTTCCTGTGGTGCCCGAGACCGGAATAGACCTGGCCGATGATGGTCTTCAATTCCGCCGCGACGAGAGGCTGCCTCCCGAGTTCGCGGTCGATTCGTGCGGCGCCAGAATCCAACACCCCTTCTATCGATGAAGCCTGTTGCGATGGGGCGCCGGGGTTCATACCCCAGAAAATGCCCGACATGAAATGCACGACCTGCCGCGCCGCCTCGGCCTCGCGTTGGGCCTTTATAAGACCCACGGTCGTGCCCACGATACCCGCCAGCAACACCATGATCACCGCCGCAGCCGCAGCCACGATCAGCCGATTGCGTCGAACGAACTTCTGAAATCTGTAAACGGCGCTCGGGGGACTCGCCTCCACCGGTTCGTTGCGCAGATGACGCTGCACATCGTCGGCGAGGTCCATTGGCGTCGGGTATCGCCGGGTCCGATCCTTGTCGATGGACTTCATGACGATCCAGTCGAGATCGCCCTGGAGTTCCTTTGCCAGAGAGGCGACATCCGGTCGGCGTCGCTTCACCGCGACGTCTGAGCCGACGCCAAGGCTACTGACTCGGGTCGACGGCCGCGGCGGCTCGTCCTCACGAATTCGCCGACGCATCTCGTCGAGTCCAGCATCACGGAGCGTCGAACCGTCGAATGGTTGAGCGCCGACCAGAAGCTCGTAGAGCACGATCCCCAGCGAGTAGACATCGGTCCGGGTATCGATATCCAGGCCGGTCATCTCCGCCTGTTCCGGGCTCATGTACTCCGGCGTCCCGATCCACTGGCCCAGCTCGGTGAAGACCGTCCGCTCGGTGAGCCGCTGGGAGGTCGCCTTTGCGACCCCGAAGTCGATGATTTTGGGAACGGCTCGATCGTCTTGCACCGCGACCAGGATGTTGGACGGTTTGATGTCGCGGTGAATGATGCCCTTCTGATGAGCGTGCTGGACCGCCTCGCAGACCGTCACAAAGAGGGCCAACCGTTCATCGGTCGCCAGCCGATGGGTGTCGCAATAGTCGGTGATCGGCACACCCTTCACAAACTCCATGACGAAGTAGGGCCGCCCCTGTTCGGTGGCGCCCGCCTCGAAGACCTTTGCCACGTTGGCATGATCCATCAGTGCGAGGGCCTGGCGTTCCGACTCGAAGCGGGCGACAACCTCCTTGGTGTCCATCCCCCACTTGATGATCTTGATGGCGGCACGACGACGCACCGGTCGCTCCTGTTCGGCCTCGTACACCTCTCCCATCCCACCCTCACCCACCTTACGCAGCAGGCGAAAGTGACCGATGGTCTCGGGCGGAGCGCCGTTGAGATTCACAAAGGGCGTCGCCTCGACAAGGCTGTCGTCTTCCTCGTAAAACCGGAGCAGGGAATCCACCTCATTTCTCAGGGCACTGTCATCGCCACACTCGGCAGCGAGCAATGCCTCGCGCTCTTCCTCTGAGGCCTCGCACGCCACAAGGAAAATTTCCTTTGCCCGTCGGTGAAGATCAGAGGTCATGGCTCAGCCTCGAGGCCGCACGGTCTGATCGGAAAAATTGGATGCGAGTCGCACATGAACACCCCATAGAGTTACGCCTCAGATCCTCGGTTGTTGCGACTGCATGCTTGGCCGCCACCCATCATCCCGCGAGAAATCCCGCCGAGGATACGTCGAGTCGTCCCAGGTCGCACGACCAGGACTCGACTCAACAGTGCCACACAACTATGCTTGGAAGAGTCAAGGGCTCTATGCAGGGCAGCGTCGGTCCGACATGGGGGCGCAAGCGACAAAATGGCGGGAGGGACCTCGGTGACAAAGAGCATCGCGATCGCGGCAATGCTGTTTCTCCTGATGGGACTCCCGACCGCCCACCCCCAGTCGAAGCTGTCCGAGATCGAAATTCCGAACAAGCTGGGCTTTGGTCTTTCCATCTATAACCAAGAACAGCCCTACCAGATCAAGAGCCTGGAGCTGGGCGTTCCTGGTCTCGACGGCCCAGCACTCGAGAATCTGCCAGTTGAGAATCGAACCGTCAGCACACACATCCGAGTCGACTACTGGCTGCTTCCGTTTCTCAATGTATTCGGTCTGGTGGGCAAGATCGACAGCACCACCGAGGTCAACCTCCAGGGATTCGACATTGGCCTTCCCGCCGGCTTGGACAACCTGTCGATCGATATCGACGGAACGGTTTACGGAGCGGGGCTGGTCCTTGCCGTTGGCGGCAAGAGTTGGTTTGGTGCCGTTGCGTACGACTACACCACCACTGACCTCGATGCCGCCACATCCACGATCGAAGCCCAGATCGTCACACCGAAAGTCGGGCTTCACTTCGACGGAGGCGCGGTGTGGATCGGAGCCATGTACCAGGACATCGAGGAGACCCACGAGGGGACCTACGACCTGCCGTTCTTGGGAGCGGTCCCTTACAAGGTGGTGCTCGAGGGCCAGGAGCCCTGGAACTATATGATTGGCGGCGTTGCCGGCCTGTCCGAGCATTTCGTTCTTATCCTCCAGGGGGGCTTCGGGTCGCGAACGTCTGCGCTGGTGACCCTGGAGTACCGGATCTTCTGAAGCCACCGGGTGTTGTGCTCTTCTCCACCCGAGAACAAAGATATACTTCTGCGCCATGGGACGCCTGCTTCAGAATCTCGTCCTGATATCTGCGTGCACTGGACTCGCCTGCTCCAGTTCACAGGTTTCGGACCCGAACGGTGCCCAGCAGAAGGGCCCTCACTTCGTCAGCTACGACGGGTATTCGCTCGACGCCGGTTTGAGCACTCGTTTTGCAGCCCGCAATCTCGGCGAAGGCTGGCTCGTGCTCCAGATGTCGTTGATCTCGCGCAACGGTTCTTACCAACTTTACCGGCCCGACATCTCGGTGCGAGATCCCAACGGCAACCGCCTCCCGCTGATCTCCAGGGAGGAGTTTCGATCGTCCTATCCGCAGTTTCGATCGGCATTCCTGGAATCGGAGATCGCGGGAAACGACCCTTGGGAGGAAACCACGCAACTGCCCGAATGCGGCTGGTTCTTCGTTCAACCAAGCCGCGGTTTGAGTCAGGATGCGATCTACCTGACGCCCCAGCGCAGATGTGTCGGACCGCTCGTATTCCAGGTCCCGGGCGGCGTACAGCCGGGACGGTGGGTTCTGATGATCGACCTCGAAGAGGAGGACGTCCGGATCCCTTTCCATCTCCAGGAGTGACGCCAAACGGGTCCGCGGATCAGTCGGCCCGGCGGTGGATCAGCTGAATGATGCGACGGCCATGGCCTCGTCGTCGAACATGTCGAAGACACCCACCAGCCGCGCCATGGTCAGCAGCTTCCTCGCCTTGAGGTTGACGTTCAGCAGTTTGACCTCTGCTTCATTGCTCGCCGCGGTCGCACGGCATCGGATCAATTCTCCAAGTCCCGACGAGTCGATCGCCGTCACGTTCTTGAGATTGATCAGGAATTTCTTGTGGCCGTCATCGATCTCACCCAGCATCGCTCCTCGCAGAGCCACATCACCTGTCCCGATGGTGAGTTTTCCATCCAGGTCCAGAATCGCGACATCTTCCACCTGTCGTTTCGAGATTTGCATATTCAGCTCCGAATTTCTGACGGTTCAACCGCCGCGTTTTTCGATCATCATGATGGCCGCACATTATCGCACATCATTTTCAACTCCATGACGTGCCTTTTGATTTCAACATCTCCAGATCTCCTTCAGCATCGCGGCGCCGGCGCGGTTGAGCATCCCGCGAGAAGGCGTATTTCTCCGGGACCCTGACGACACCTTCCATTGAGGTGAATTGAATGCCGGTCACGTCGACTGCGCCCGAGGGATCTTTGGATCCCGACACAGGTTCCATGGAACCCGGTCTTCTCGACAGGGTGGCCGCATCCGTCGTGGTCATCGATCGCCTCGGGGTCATCGCCCATTGCAACCTAAGATTCACCGAGACGGTGGGGAGGTCGATTCAACAGCTGCAAGGACGTCACCTGTGGGAGTTTCTGAACGGCGAACGTCTTGCGGAACTCCGAAAACGCGTCGCCGAGAACGAATCCATGGATCGCTCCGCACCGTGGAACCTCCTGGTCAATGGACCCGGTGGTGACTGCCAGTTGGTGAGCTGGTTCTTCGAGGACGCCGACGATCCGGAGATTGGCGTCGACGCAGCCGTTGTATGCACAGGTCTCCATGGGGCGTTTTCCGAATCACCGTCCAGGAAACGGGAAGTAGACCTCATCCGTCCCCTCATCGAACACTCCTCCGACATCCTGTGCATTCTCTCTCCCGAAGGAATCATCCGATATGTGAGTCCTTCGGTTCAAGGCGTCCTGGGTTTCAACCCTTCCGACATCATCGAAACCAACGCATTCGACCTGGTTCATCACGACGACCTTCCCGCCGTTCAGGACACCATCGAAGCAAGTCTGGAAAACCCAGACCGACCCGAAGCGGTCGAGCTTCGGGTCCGGAACAACGACGGAAGCTGGCGGGCCATGGAAGCACGTGGGGTCGCCCACCAGGACAAGGATACGTTCAGCCTGCTGGTCAACTTCACCGACGTCACCCGTCGAAAACGGGCGGAGGCGGCCCTTGCGGAGAGTGAAGAACGTTTCCGGACCGCCTTTGAAAACACCGCCATCGGGAAGGTCCTGTGGTACCCCGATGGTCGTGTGGTGCGAACCAATCGCGCGATCCAGAACATGTTGGGATACAGTCCGGAGGAGTTGGCGCAGCTTTCGTGGCGAAGGTGTTGTCATCGCGAAGACCTCGCGGCTCTCATTCCGGACCTACGCAAGCTCTTCACCGGGGAGGTCCCATCCGTGGCCGCCGTCGTGAGGACTCGTCATAGTGACGGTCCCTGGATCTCGGCCCGCATCACGCTTTCAGTCGTCGACGACGCCGACGAGTTGCCCAAACAAATCATCGGTGAAGTCGAGGACATCACCGAACAGCGCACCGCCGAACTCGACAAGATCCTACGGACCCGTCGCCTCGAGAGCCAAAGAGCGGCCATTGTCTCCATCGCGACCCATGACGCCGTCGTGAATGGACATCTCGATGACGCCTTCCCGGCGGTGACCGACCTCGCGTCATCCGCCATGGATGTGAAACGGACCAGCATCTGGCTGTATGACGATGAGCGCGTGATTCTCAGCTGTTCCGATCTCTTCACCACCGACAGTAACCAACACAGCTCCGGCCTCGAGCTGGCAGCCGATGCGTTCCCGGCCTACTTCGAGGCTCTGGAAGCGGATCGCGTCCTCGATGCCGACGACGCACGCTCCGATACACGGACCATCGAACTTGCCGAGCCGTACTTGATTCCTCTGCACATCACATCGCTACTGGACGCGCCGATACGGGTCCGTGGTCGGGTGGTCGGGGTGGTGTGTTTCGAGCACACCGGAGAGCCGAGGATCTGGCAGTCTGATGAGCTCACATTCGCGGGCGAGGTCGCCGACCAGGTGGCTCAGGCGCTGACCAGCGCCCATCGCAACCTCACGGAGAGCCGTCTGCAGCTCTCTGAGGAGAGATTCCGGAGCGTCGTCAACGCAATACCCATGGGTCTCCTCATGTACCGGCTCGACGAGGAGGACCGCCTGATCTTTTCCGGAGCGAATCCGTCGGCGAACTCCATTCTCGGTGTGGACTGCAGGGACTTTCTCGGCAAGACCATCGAAGAGGCGTTTCCGCCGCTCGCCGAAACCGAGATTCCGGAACGCTATCGCAGTGTGGCGGTTGACGGTGTCCCCTGGCACACGGAACAAATTCACTACGAAGACGATCATATTCACGGGGCATACGAGGTCCACGCATTTCAGACCGCTCCGAGGATGGTTACGGTGGTCTTTCTCGAAATCACAGACCGCAAGAACTCCGAGGAGGCGTTGCGCCAGAGCGAGGAACGGTACCGAAGCCTGTTCGAGCGCAACCTCGCTGCGGTCTTCAGGTCCACTGTCGACGGTGATTACCTCGAGTGCAATCCTGCGTTCTACAAAATCCTCGGCTGCTCCTCCTCTGAGGAGGTCTTTTCCCACAACGCCTCGGACTTCTACCGCAACCCTGACGATCGTGATCGACTCATCCAATCCCTCGAGTCACACGGCGAACTCCGAAATCAGGAGGTCATGCTCAGGCGGCTGGACGGTAGCGACATCTGTGTGCTCGCGAACCTGAATCTCCGTCAAATCGAGGATGATGCTCCAGCCGTCCTCGAGGGCACGATGGTCGATATCTCGGAACGCAAACACTCCGAAGACCGACTCCTGCTCCAAAGCACAGCGTTGGCGGCGGCCGCAAATGCCATCGCAATCACCGATCCCGATGGGGTCATCCAGTGGGTCAACCCGGCCTTCACCAGCCTCACCGGACACTCCACGTCCGAATTGATCGGGACCTCACTCTGGAGCCTGAAATCGGGGGGATCGGACCAGGCACCGGTGGACGACATCACCGCCACGACGTCCGACGGACTCGTGTGGCAGGGTGAGCTGGTGAATTGCCGCAAGGACGGAAGGCTCTACACCGAGGAGATGACCGTGACTCCCGTCCGATCGGATGGCGGCAGTATCGGACACCTGATCGCTGTCCAACAGGACATCAGCGAACGCAAGCAGATGATGGAGCAGCTCCTGCAAGCCCACAAGATGGAGGCCGTTGGCCGGCTCGCCGGCGGCGTGGCCCACGACTTCAACAACCTGCTGCAGGCGATGCTCGGCACCGCTGATCTGCTCCGACAGCAGGAAGATCTCAATGAGGATTCGCTTGCGAAGCTCTCCGAACTCGAGGAGCACGTCCGCCGGGGCTCCCAACTCACCAGACAACTCCTCCTGTTTTCCCGCCACGACACAGAGCGCCAGGAACGGCTCGATCTCAACGATATTGTCCACGGAACCGTAAAACTCCTCCACCGTCTGCTCAGAGAAAATATCGATCTGGTCTTCGTTCCGGCCGACATCGACCTCCCGCTGTTGGCCGACCGGGGACAGATCGAGCAGGTGGTCATGAACCTTGCCGTCAATGCCTGCGACGCCATGCCCAGGGGCGGTCGCCTTTTCTTAAGCACGGGTCGGGACGCAGAGTCGGCATGGATCGAGGTCTCCGACTCCGGCGAGGGGATTCCCGACGAGATCAGAGACCAGCTCTTCGAACCTTTCTTTACCACCAAGGACCCCGGCAAGGGCACCGGCCTCGGGCTGTCCGTTGTCCAGGGGATCGTGACGCGACTTGGCGGCACAATCGATGTCGAAAGTCGCGTCGGCGAGGGCACGAACGTCCGAATCGCCTTCCCTTCGGTGGAAGCTGAAGACGGGGAAGCCCCAGTTGAGGTCCCGAGTCCGGAGCCAACACAAGGAGAGGGTCAACGCATCCTGGTTGTCGAAGACGACCCCGCCGTCCGATCAGGTCTTCGCGAAATACTCGGAGTTCTGGGATACAACGTCACCACCGTCGGCAGTCGCGAGGAGTCCATCTATCTCCCACCGACCCCGTCGTTTGATCTCTTGCTCACTGACTATGTCTTGCCGGACGGCTCTGGAACCGAGATTGCCCATGAACTTCGCACCAGATGGCCGTCGATGCGGGCCGTGGTCATGTCGGGATACGCGCAGGACGTCCCAATCGGACCCGACTCGAAACTGGACGGCATGGATTTCCTCCAAAAACCATTTGGAACCGACACCCTCGCCGATACGGTTCGTCGGGTCCTATCCGACGGGAACACGAAGTCCCCCTCAGAATCCGCCTCAACCGAAGATCTCGACGCTTCCGTTCAATAAAAAAGACCCGGCCCGAAGGCCGGGTCATCGTGTCATTGTGACTCGCGCTACTTGGCCATCGGCTTGAAGTCGACTCTCCGGTTCTTAGCGCGATTCTCTGCGGTGTCGTTGGGTGCAATGGGCTCGTTGGGCCCAAAGCCCTTGGTTGTGAGAGCGTCAGCCGGGATGCCCTTGCTGACCATGTACGCCTTCACCGATTCGGCACGGCGCTCGGACAGTGTCATGTTCCAGGCCAACGGGCCCGTGCTGTCGGTATGACCCTGGATCTCCGTGACGTAATGCGGGTTCCTCATGAGGAAGTCCACAGCCCTGTCCAGGAGTTCCTCGGCGTGGGGTGTGAGGCTCGACTTGTTGAGGGCGAACAGAATCTCTCCGCGCACCGTCCACTCGTCGCCCATCACGGTGATGCCTTCCATCGGACAACCCGACGCATTCACCGGCACACCTCGGGGAGTGTTCGGGCACTTGTCGAGGTTGTCTGGCACTCCGTCACCGTCGGTGTCGGGGCAACCATTGGCATCCACCGCCATACCCTTGGGGGTATTCGGGCATTTGTCGAGGTTGTCGGGCACTCCGTCGCCATCGCTGTCGAGGGGACAACCCTCGGCATTCACCGCGGTGCCGGCAGGAGTGTTCGGGCACTTGTCGAGATAGTCCGGAACGCCGTCACCGTCACTGTCGATGGGGCAGCCCACGCTATCGACCTTGACACCCTTCGGGGTTCCAGGACACTTATCGAGGTGATCGGGCACGCCATCGCCATCCTCGTCCGGATAGAGAAGTACATCCTGAACGAACTTCTCCATGGCAGCGGCACTGGTCAGGTCGTCAGCGCTGATCACATAACCGCCTTCACCCTGATCGACGACTCCATTGAGCACCTTGGTGCCGCGTTTGTCATCACCGATCTGGACGGCGTAGATAGCAAGATTGTCACCGAATGTTGATGTCAGCCGACCGGCAGCCTCGAGTTCCTTCTTACCCATGTTGAGCCCGTCGCTGACGATCACCAACGAGGTGGGCTCGGAAACGGCCTTGACATCACTGCTGATGTCATCCATCGCCAATCCCAGGGGGCTGTTTCCACCGGCACAATCGAAGTTGCTGATGGGCCCGTCGAACGCGGCGGTGGAGTACTCCTGCAACGGAACCACCAACACGGTTTTGCCCGACGTTCCGCACTCGCCACGGCCGAAGGCCCGGAATGCGCCATCGTAACCGACTTCAGGGATCGTCTGATTCATGCTGTCAATCACAGCTTGAGCGACGTCGAGTTTCCGCATCTTGTCGTACTTGTCGCTCATGGAAAGCGACCCGTCTCCGACGATCGCGAACTGATCCACCTTTTTGACCCAATGGTCGGCGTCAATCGAGCCAGCAGTGTAGTTCGGCTGTGCCGTCGAACACGCGCCAACCAGTCCCACCGCCACAACAACCACCATCAGCCGTCCCACGATGTGTTTCACCTTCACCTCTCCTTTCCAATGCGATCGTAGCTGTAGTGTCAGACCTCAATGGCCCACTCACCATGGCGACGATCGGCTCACTCCAAATCATGATATTGCGAACCAGTGGATGGTACCACATACGGTACAGTCAATTGGCCCAGCGGACGACAACAATCCACAACAGCCGGCCTCCGATCCGAAAATCGAGCCGACGGTGGCCATTCAGTCGAGCTTCTCGTACGATCCTGGGAACAGCCGGGCCTGTTCGTGCGTATCTACATCACATGGCCACCACCGGAGGCGTCATGCGACCATTGCTCCATTTGCTGATTCTCGGAATTGCGCTCGCCACACCCTTTGCCATCGCGACGGAGCACTCGACAACCACGTCGCCGACCCTCGGCTTGGCCGCCAAAACGGCACATTCGATCGGGGTTCTCGAGAGTCCGGCTCTCGGCCCTGGGCCCTTTGTCATGAGGTCCCCTACCCTGAAACATCTTCCGCAAAGCCTCACTCTTGAGGAGACCTTCGACCGCTGCGTTATGGACGAAATGGCAGAGGTTGGAACCCCTGGAGCCTCGGTGGCAGTGGCCCTGGACGGGCACCTGATCTACCGACGAGGATACGGTTTGAAACACCGGACCGAGGGCGGAGCTGTCGACGCGGACACCTATTTCCGGATTGGCTCGATCACCAAACAGCTCACAGCAGCGGCTGTCATGCAGCAGGTCGAGCAGGGCCTCGTGTTCCTCGACGACCCGGTGACCGTGTACGTGCCCGAACTCCAACTCGGTGGCCTGTATCCGGCGTCCCGGATCAGCATCCACGACCTTCTCACCCATTCATCCGGCTACCCAGATCTTATCTTCGATCCCATGGGACCGACGGAGGACGATGCGCTTGCGGACTGGGCAGCCGAACAGGACGAAGTCATCCTCCATGCTCCGCCGGGAGTTTTCTTCAACTACTCCAACCCGAACTACAACCTCGCCGGACTGGTGGTTGAAAGAGCCTCAGGCACGCCCTACCGTGAGCACATGCACGATCGGGTCTTCGGACCCGCCGGAATGACCCGGACGACCTTCGACCCGGGAGTGGTGGTGGCCGATGGGAACTACACCTTTGGTCACCTCACGTCTGCAGGAGGTGCCGAACTGATTTATGCGCCCGACGACTACGACAACACGGTCTACGCCCCGGCGGGGTACGCCTTCTCGACCGCCGGTGACCTGGTCCACTGGGCCGACACCCTGATGAACGGCGGCGGGGAGGTTCTCACACCCGCCTCGTCCACCCTGATGCAGGAACCCCACATTGACCTCGAGCTTCTGCCCGGCCAGGGATACGGCTACGGCATATTCACGGAGCCCTTCGGCGACCTCGAAATCCACCAGCACGGGGGCAATATCTGGGGTTGGGGCGCCTATATGATCTGGGAGCCTGATCGGCGGTTTGCGGTTGCGGTGCTCGCAAACACCTTTCAGTCACTCGCTGGGGCCGCCTACTGCATCGCCGAGGCAGTACTCCAACCAGGCCAGGGTCCGGTCGTCGAGGATCCCGCCGATCCATCGACCTGGTCCAACTACGTGGGAACGTGGGACCTCACGACCCGGACGAGTTTCCCTCTGAGCGGGGATATCATCGTGCTGAACGACGACGAGTTGCTGCTGCTGATCTGGGATCCAGAAACCGGCATGCAGGATTTCTTCACGCTCACTCATGTCGGGTTCGACATCTTTCTCGTCGACTTCGACCGAGACGGTGAACCGGAGTCCGACATTACCTTTCTAGACAGCGGCAGTCCCGTTCGACCCAAGTGGATGCGAAATCGGATACTGGTCGGAAGTCCTCTCCGTCCGGTTCTTGAGCCCACTCGGCGATCCCCATGACCTCTCCGCGCGATATGTGCTAGAAAGATGGGATGACAGCACCGACCGCGGATGTGGTGATCTGTGGCGCCGGAATTGGTGGGGTATCGGCGGCCTACTTCCTGTCCGAGATTTTCGGGTTGTCCGATGTGGTCCTGGTCGACGATCGCGCGCCCCTCACCCTGACCAGCGACAAATCGACCGAGGCCTACCGCAACTGGTGGCCCGGGCCGGACGACGCGATGGTCCGGATGATGGACCGTTCCATCGATCTCATCGAGGAGCTCGCCTCGAGATGCGACAACCGATTCATGCTCAACAGGAGGGGCTACCTCTACGCCACGGCGGACCCAGACCGCACCAAAGCTTACCTGGCCTCCGGCAAGCTGGCATCGGCACAGGGTGCAGGCGCCCTCCGGATTCACAGCGGAACGACTACGGACCCTATCTATCAAAGGCACCATTCTGCGGGTTGGGAGGATGCGCCCGATGGCGCGGATCTGATACTGGATCGAAGTCTGATTCATGAACACTTCCCCGGTCTCGCTGACGATGTCTCAGCCGTCCTCCACACCCGGCGATGTGGGTGGTTTTCGGGCCAACAGCTCGGCATGGAACAACTGGAGCGGGCGCGGAAGGCCGGCACAACTTTGTTTTCGGGCCGGGTGGTCGGCGTCGACACCGACGACAAGGGGGTGTCAGGAGTACGGGTCGTGGACGGAGGTCTGGAGACCACGATTTCCACCCGGTGCTTCGTCAATGCGGCGGGGCCGATGATCCAGTCCATCGCCGCCTTGCTCGGAGCGGAGCTGCCGCTGTTCTCGGAGCTCCACGTCAAGATGTCCTTCCGAGATCATCTGGGCGTCGTGCCCAGAAACCTCCCACTTCTCATCTGGGATGACCCCCAACGTCTTTCGTGGTCGCGAGAAGAAGCCGAAGCCCTCGGCGGCTCGGATGAAACCCGATGGTTGCTCGACCCGATGCCGCCCGGAGTCCATATGCGTCCCGAGGGTCGCGATCACGTGATCATTCTTTGGCCCTATCATTCCGAACCGGTGGCTGAGGTCTATCCCATACAGCCGCCGCCAAATTACGGCGAGATCGCGCTCCGTGGAATGACCCGGCTCATGCCGTCTCTGGCACCATATCTGGATCACCTCCCGGCGATCTTCGTGGATGGCGGCTACTACACAAAGACCCGGGAAAATCGCCCTCTGGCATGCCCCCTTCCGTGCGACGGAGCCTACCTCCACGGAGCTTTGTCCGGTTTCGGCATGATGGCCTCATTGGGTACGGCGGAGATCCTCGCGTGCCACATCACCGGTGCCGATCCACCCGACTACGCGCCGCACTTCGACCTCACGAGATACGACGACCAGCAATACCTCAGCTCCATCGACGACTGGGGCGGCACCGGCCAACTTTGAGGGTTTCAGGGCCTACAATGGACCGATGACCCGTCAACCCAGTTTCCCGAGGACCGTCTTTGCATGGATTGTCGGAGCCATCGCGACGGTGGGACTTACCCTGCCGGCCATGGTTATCACCGTCGTACCTAGATTCAGGATCGTCGTTTTCAGAATGGCGAAAATCTGGGGGAGAGTCTGCGTCTGGGCGACGGGCTGTACAGTGAACACCGATGGTTTGGAAGACGTCGATCTGAACGGCAGATACGTCGTGGTTGTCAACCACCAATCGGCCCTGGATATCCCTGTCCTGATGAGCGTCCTGCCGGCGGAATGGCGGACCGTGTTCTGGGCCAAGAAGAGTCTATTCAAGATCCCCGTACTAGGCTGGGCCATGCGCACTCTCGGGCACATGCCGGTGGATCGTTTCAATCGCCGCACCGCCAGCCAGACACTGTTCCAGAGTCAGCAACGAATCGAGAATAGACGATCGCTCCTGGTCTTTCCGGAAGAGACCTATGGGCCCGAGGGCGAGTTGCTGCCGTTTCAACGCGGCGGATTCTTGTTTGCTCTCAAGACGGGCATGCCGGTCCTCCCGGTCGGTGTGTGGGGTACTCGAATCGCCCTTCCCCCCAACGGGCGTCTCGTATCCCCCACATCGCTCAGGGTACGATTCGGCACGCCGATTCCGACCGGTGATCTCCCGGTTTCGGCCCGGCCGGAAATCACCGAGCGTGCCCGCATCGTCATCGAGGCTCTCTCTGGTCCATCTGGATCCGTTTGACCAGCTCGCGATAACCGGTCGTTCCCACGAATCGACTCGAGATCGCCATCACCCGAAATCAGGTCGAGATCGTCGAATCCATTATCGATGGCGGTCTCGAGAGCGTCCAACGCCGCCATCTGGCGGCCTGCACGGGCCAAAGCGCACGAGCGGTTGTACCAGATCACCGGATTTTGGGGATCGATCTCGGCGGCCACCGCCAAGACAGAAGCGGCGTGGTTCGGCCGACCGGCGGCCAGGAGGTCGCGGCTCAGGTAAAAGGACGTCGCCGTCAGCACCGTGGAGAGAAGACGATCCGCAGCCTGACCTTCGGCCCCTCCACGGTCGGCCCGCCGGGCAAGATCATCGAGATCGAGTTGCCGGGCGAGTTGGCTCGGCGGCAGGGCCGGATCGGTCTCGATAAAAGTCCGGAATACCCCCTGCATTTGCTGGATGTATCGAGCCTCGAAGCCATCGAGCCGCTCCTCCTGCGACCGGTTTTTGCGAAGCCGCGGGTCCTCGTTGAGGGCCGCGGCCCGCCCCGAGGCTTCGGAAACATCAGTCAGACCTTGGTAATCGGAGACCATTGCGTCAAACTTCCGTGACGCCCCGAGCAGATTGCCCGTCGCCGCCATCGCGTCCGCGGCATCCAAATCAGCCCGGTACGCTCGCCCGATCAGGTCCGCATCAGGCGGCATGCTCCCATCCCGCATCGCCTGGAGGTTCATCCACACCACACCACTGCGGGCGAGATCCACGGGCATCCACGCGTGGCCCCCCTCGAAGATCTCCAACCTGTTCCGTATCCCATCATCAGTCAGACTGGCGTGGAGCATACGCATCTCGCGGTTGTTGAAATCCAGAGCCCCAACCGTGCCGAAGACGGGGAAGTCGACTCCCGCCACCTGCTCTTCGAAATAGCGCCCTCCGGCCAGAAGAGCCCCAGCCAGCCCGCCCGTCTCGGCTCCGATTCTGAGGGCGAGGAAGGCCGTGCCAGAGAAACCCGCCGCATACACTCGTCGGGTATCGATCGGGTATCGATTGTGGATCTCGGGCCAGAGCGCGTTGACCGCCCGGCGGTTGACCTCCATGTCGGTGTCGCTGCGAGTGTCGTTCGACGAGACGACGATCCAACCAAACTCCTCCGCGGCTCCGAGAAAGAGCTCCGCAGCGACCACTGACCGGCCCCGTGGATCAAAAACCAGAAGCACCGGCCAGGACTTTGAAGGATCGTACGTCGAGGGGAGATACAGGGAATACGTTTGAGTCGGGATCGGATACGCACTGAAGACCCTGGACCAATCGACCGAAATCAGCAGGCGGACCATCCGCGTCCGATGACGAACAGGGCACCGTTGCCAAGAACACCAGCGCCACGACGGTCCATCTCATGGGAAGATTCTACGCAGCCTTGATCCGGCGGTTTAAATCCACGCATCCAACCGGAGGGTCATTCCAGCGAACGGCCCGGCATCGTACACTAGCTCAAGAGAGGAGCCCAATGCCGACCGAGCCGCGAGTACATAGATCTCGACTCATGCTGTGGACCGGGTTGGCGGTCTCGCTCGGGCTGATCGTCATCGGGTTGAACGAACACTGGAACGTCGCGCTGCCGGTGGCCGGGCTTCTGCGCTTCGCACTCTGGATCGTCAACGGCCTGTATTGTTCGGTGCCCGTTCTGGCCATCGGCTGGCTCGTGGCTCGCCTCGTCGATCGGCGGTTTCTCGACCGTGGCTCTATCGAGACCCTTGCGGTGGCATGGGCTGCGGGGTGGATCGCCCTGATCATGATCGGTATTCCTTTGTTGGCCACGGGCACCTACCAGCCGTTGGTCTGGCAAATTCTGGCGCCCACAATCTGGCTTGGTCTCGTCGTCTGGGCCGTGGCTTCAGGAAGGAGGGGATGTGCCGAGGTGCTGAATGAGCTTCGCAGCGCCGACCGGCAGCCCACCACACTGTTCTCGTGGGAGACTCTACTGCTCATGATTGCGGCCGCCGTAACCCTCCACGCTTCGCTGCCTCCAGATACCCGCGACGAGCTCTCCTATCATCTTGTGGCACCACAATTGTGGGGGTTCCAGGGGGACTGGTGGGTACCAATCGACAACTTCCACCTCCTTTTCCCCGGCAACACCGAACTCATCTGGGGCTGGGCGTCCGCGGTCGCCGGCCTCGGTGCTCCCCGATTCGTGACCCTGGTCTTCGCACTTCTGGCGGTGGCTCTGCTCAATCGCTGGATGAAAGAGGCCGGCTTCTCACGCTGGATCAGACGACTGAGCCTCGTCTTCCTGCTGGTGACACCGGTGGTCATGACCACCGCATCCATCTGTTATGTCGAATGGCCGATGCTGTTCTTCATGATCCTCGGGTGGCGGCTGTCCCGGCAAACGCTTGTCGATGACCGGGCAGCGGATGTCGCATGGACTGCCCTGTGCTGGGCCACAGCCCTGGGTATGAAGTACACGGCAGTCATTTTTATCGCCCCGCTGTGCGGAGAATGGATCGTCGCTCTCGGTCGACGCCGGCCGGGCAAGGCGATGTTCGCGGTGCTCGCGATCGCAGGAGCGGCGGTTGTGCTCACAGCCCCGTGGCTGGTGCGCAACTGGGCGGCGACCGGCGATCCCATCTACCCACTCGGTGAGCCACTCGGGTTTGGGGTCGGCTCACCACAAGATGCTGAAGCCATCTCACACTACTCCGACGTGGATGGTCTCTGGCGATGGGTGCCGTGGCTCTACCACGCGACGGCCGAACCCATCGGAGACCATCGACTTCATCCACTTTGGCCCATGCTGCACATTGCCGTCCTCATATTTGGCTGGCGATGGCGTCGGGAGTTGCCCTGGTACACCGTCCTGGTTTCCTCGGTCGCTCTCGCCTGGTTCACGCCCGCGCCGCGAATCTACCTTCCGCTCATGCTCCTGGTGTGGCTCTTCCTCCCCGCACTGATGTCCACATTGCCCGGCAATCCCAAGGACCGGACCATCGCAGCCGTTTCAGTCGGACTGATGGCCATCGTGTCGATTCCCATCGCGCTTCACTTTATGTTCGCTCCCGGCGGACGAGCGGTCCCGGACCACCTCTTGGGCGTCAGCAGCGTCAACCGCTACCTCGAGGCCCGCGGGCTCGTGGGACCGGCCTCGCGGTGGGTCGCTGAAAACTCCGATGCCGACGCACGAGTCTGGGCATGGTGTGAGGACCGAGTCTTCTATCTTGACCGTTGGACCCGCAGTGATTCACCGTATGGCCCACCCAGTTTTCTCCGCCTTGTGGAGAACGGGGGGAGTCAAGCGCTCGAGGACGCGGTTCGTGAGCAGGGCATCGACTACATTCTGCTCCGGCGAGACCGCTGCCCGGAAAGCTGGACCGAAGCCGTCCTTGAAAAGCACAGTTGGCCGATCGGTCAACCAGCCCGGGACGACCTGGCGAGGTGGTCTTCACGCCGGCTCCAGGAACTCAGCCGGGACTCACACCACGTCCTTTACCGGCTCCGGCGCTGAACCACACCGGCGTCTCGGGTCATCGTGCGTGACCAAAGGACGCCGGCAGCCGCAATCACAACCGCACCCAGTATCGAGCCTAGGAGCGCACCGGGGTAGGCGCGAAACAGACCCTCGCGCACGGTGGCCAGACTCCCAATGGCGGCCGTCGTCACAGGCAACAGTGCCACGTGGGACCTTAAGACGAGCAGGTAACTGGCGATCAGGGCTGCGCCGGTCAGTACTCCGGCGGTGATCCACCTTGAGATCGACGGCACATCCGCGACGCCGGCGATCACAAAGCCAGTTCCCGCGAGAGCAACGAACAACAGGGGTCGCCACCGCCTGTGTCCGCTCGACAATGTGTCCACGAAATTGATGACAAGCACAACCAGAGCGGTCCCAGCGACCCATCCGGTGATTGGATCGAGGGCCGCAGCAAGCAAGGGCCATCGCGCCCCGGCAGCTTCAAACGAAGGCCAAAGGGGCTCCATCCGTGGGGTAATCAACGACAACAGAACACCAAGGCCCGACAAGGCCAAACCAAGGCCGCACCCGCCGGCTAACTGAAGAGGTGTCGGGCCTGGCGGCTGCCGCGGAACCCAGCGGTGCACGAGACCCAAAGACATCGCGATCCCGGTCGCGGAGGCAATCAGAGCCAGCAGTATTCCCGCCATTACGATGACCGCCTGGAGCTGGTAGGGTTGCGCGCTCGAAAAGCCGGCCGTGACTGCCGGCCACCCGTTCACGAGTCCGACACCACCAAGCACGATGAGGACGACCACCGCGACCCAGAAGGTCTTCGAGGCGAACTGTCCCTTGCTCCAGCGGATCACCCCGGCCACGGTGCCGGCCAGGAAAATCAGGATCATCGCCACCACACAAACGATCTGAACCAGCTGGACCCGACTCTGCAGGTTCCTCTGTTCTCGCTCCCAATCCTCCGGAACGTACACGTACCGCGAAACATCAGCGACCTCGTTCCCGGCGATCCGCACCCTGATCCTCGCTTCGCCTTCCGCGACCGGATAGAAGGAATCGTCGGCGAAGACAAGAGTCCAGTCCACGCGATCGGGGTGTCGTTCCGGCTCGGCTGACACCTCCCGCAGCGAATTCGGATCCAGGCCGAACTCGTCGTCGATGGTCGAGATGGCGAGCCTGCGCGCGACGACCTCGGACAGGGCGTCGCCCGGTCGAGACTCGGGCAGGTCGTGTGTGAACCTCGAGACGTCACCCTGTGGGCCGACCCACACTCTGTATTCTTCCGCCCGCTCGACCACGTCCCCTTCAAACGAAACGTACCTGATCATCCACATTGGCGGCGCGATGTAGGTTCCCATGAGGGAGTCGTAGGCCGCGGGCCCTCCCTCCTGCCACACAAACCGGTCCTCGAGACCAGGGGCGCCGATCACGCTCGAAAGCTCGTGCCAGTCGTCTTGAAACGTCACCGACCTGGCGTCGATCTCGTCCTGAGCAATCGCGACGGCCCGACTTCGTCCCACCTCGAGGTTCGGCGTGTTGCTGCTGCGATCGTCGAGGGCTATCCATATGACAAGACCGATGAAACCGGCAACCACAAGGCCTGTCGCCGTTTTCACGCCGAGCCCGACGGAGACCTTGACCTCTTCGGGTGACCCATCAGCGATTGGTGCTGCGGGTGGCTGCCAAGCCCCATTACGCATGAGGTCGTCCACGGCGCGCCACTCGCCGGTTTTTCGCCGTCCATTCAATACCACCCACAATGGAATCAAGGTCAGGACGATGACGAGGAGCCGGTCAACCCAGACCCCTGGGGTCGACGCCGCGAACAACGGAAGTGCGAACCACACGACGTCGAAGGCAAAGTGGAGGACGATGGCGGGCAGCAGACCAAACACGAGGTAGATCACCCCGAATCCAAGGGCCGGAATGATCAGTTCCACCAACCGGGCATAGGCCGGTTGGGCGGGGTAGTTCGCGTGACCGGCGCCAAAGATGACGGCTTGGAGGACCAGAGCTCCCAGGATCCACCACTTCCTGCCGCCAAAGCGCTCGCCGAGCAGGGCAGCGCTGGCGAGGGGAATCGCTCGAAAAAGACACTCCTCCCAAAATCCCGCCTGGAGCGAAATAGCGACCGAGGACAACCAGGGAAGATAGGTGGCGAGTACGTTTGGATCGAACATCGCGCTCGATGGACTCCACCAGCCGAGCGCGTTGTTCGCGAAGAGATAGAGCGCGACATCGTAGGCGAAGAACACGCCCACCAGAAGATACCCGGCGGTGGTCATTCCGGCGACCGTCGATGTGCCGGCGACGCCCGCGTCCCATGATCTCCACAGCTGTACGGTCCGGGGAAACGCCCTCCGTGTCAAGCTCTCCGCCGCCATGAACGAGACCGTCAGCAGGATTCCCATTCCCACGAATACCAGGACCGCCTGAACCAGCTGTTGCACGGCGAAGTTGGCCGCGGAGATTGCGGTGTCATAACCCATCCACAACAATGGCCACTGGTTGACGAACACAAGCGCCTGCAGGAAGGCGATGAAGAGCCCCCACATGATCGGCTGTTTCCAAATCACCCATCGCTTTCTCAGCAAGAGAAACAGGCCAATCACACACCCGCCGATCACGTACAAGACTGCAGCGGCGATGCTTGCCCCGGCGGCGATCCCGTTGTTGGCGGATCGCATCTCCTCGTACCGACGAGAAAACGCCTCGGGGACTTTCACAAAATGGCTCAGCTCGGTGAACCGGTCGCCGCTCATGACCAGGCGAAGACGGTATCGTCCCTCCGACCCGATGGTCGGCTCACGACGTTCATACACGAAGGTGTGGTCGATTCGGCCCGACGGCCGCACTTCATCGGCCTGCTCCACGAGGGAGAACTGATCGAAGTCGACGCCCCAATCACGGATGGCCGCGCGTTCGGCCAGGGTCCGAGCGACCGCCGGCTCCAGCGCAGGGCCCTCGACCTCTTCGGCGATGGTCTCGACGAAGCCGATCGGTTGGCCCGCGGGAGAAAACCATACCGATGTCTCGTTGATCTCGAATTCGGCGAAGTTGCGAACGGTCCAACGGTAAGGCCAGTAGAGCCCATCGGAGAGCATTCGACTGAACGCCTCTCTCCCGCCACCCTCCAATTCCACAAAACTCTGGACGCGAGAATCGAGGTCGAAGGACGCCGCCTGGCGAAACTCCTTCGGGCCCCACTGGAATCGCTTATCAAGGTCCCGCGCCGCTTGAAGAGCAGCTTCCCTGTCCATTTCAAAATCAAGCGTCACGACTGGGAACGCTCGAGGAAAGTTCGCAACGCTGAACACCACACACGCTGCAGTCACGAACAGGAAAACGATCCAGAATCCAGGCTTGCGGAACATCGACTACCTCCGGTTCCTGGATGCCGCCACGCGGCACCGAGGTTCATCTGGAGCCGATTGTAGCCGGGTCATTCGACGGGGTCAGTCGAGACGGCGCACCATGACAAAGGTCCGATCGTCAGCGAATGGAACACCCTCGGCGAATGCCTCCAGTTCCGACTCAAGCGTTTCAGCGAGGTCGGTGAGCGGCAACTCACGGTGCCGGAAACAGACGTCTTTGAGACGTTCTTCGCCGAATTCCTCTTCGGCTGGGTTCTCTGCCTCCGTGATCCCGTCGGTGTAGAGAACCAACACATCCCCCCGATCGAGCCTGATGACATCGGTCGTGTAGTCCCCACCCGGGAGGATACCCAGCGGCATACCCGTGGCCTCGAGCCACTCCGTCGTGCCGTTGTTCCGGATCCAGAGACCCGAGTTATGACCCGCGTTGGTGTACCTGAAATCGCCGGTCTCGGGATCCAGCACTCCAAGAAACCCGGTCGCATATTTCTCGGGCGGAGTTCTGTCGAACAGTAGCCGGGAGACCAGCGCGCAACTGTCGTCCGTTGACGCTCCCAGCTCGATCTGGCCGGCAATCAACGCCTCCAACGAGGCCGTCAACAGCGACGCGGCGATACCCTTGCCCGAGACGTCCGCCAGGAACACAAAGCAGTCTCCACCGGGTGGCCGCTCGACGACCTTGAACAGATCGCCCGACACCCCTCGGGATGGGAGATTCCCC
Organism: uncultured Holophagae bacterium; assembly: GCA_963797055.1. Lineage (GTDB taxonomy): Bacteria > Acidobacteriota > Thermoanaerobaculia > Thermoanaerobaculales > Sulfomarinibacteraceae > FEB-10. Next base: position 54,713 of record CAWCOD010000003.1, on the reverse strand, counting down.
CCGTGGAGCTCATATTTCTCCACATCAGGCAGCTTCTGTGGAAGCAGTGCCATCTGAATGTCGCGTGCCAACCTGACCTCGGCTTCGAGTCGCTTGCGTTCCGCTGCTTCCTCGGTCAATCGGAGATTCTGGATTCTCATTGCGGCGACGTTTGCGAGCGACACAAGGAGCTGCATGTCCTCCTCGTTGAACTGACGGACGGTGAATGTGGAACCGAGCACCATCATGCCCAACGGCCCGTTAGGATCCAAAAGAGGGGCAGCCACCAGCGATCTCACGCCGGCATTGAGAATGCTCGCCGCCTGATTGAACCTGTCATCCATCTCGGCGTCCAGAACGAGTGCAGCAAGGCCTTTCTCGGCAACCTCGCGGATCAGATTCTGGGAGTAAAGGCACCGGTGATGACTCCCGCGATTCGATCGACTGGCGGCGCAGTCATACCCGCCCTCGCGGTTCTTGAGGAAAACGGCGCCCTCCTCGGGGCCAAGTGCATCAAATGCCCGGTCGAGGATCAGGTCGAGGAGGTCTTCAAGCGCGACCGATCGGCCAAGCGCCTCGTGGACCTCGTTGAGGGTCCGGAGCCGTTCTGCATATCCTCGAAGCCGATTCTCATCCTGGACACCGATCGGCGGGGTCCCCGCGCTCGATTCCTCGAGGACCTGCGAAACCGGTTTGAACATCGTGAGATCGCCCATTCCGCCAGATTGTGGCGCCGGTGACGCCTCCTCGTCCCCGATTCGTCTCACCGTCACGACGCTCGCCCCGAGCCCAACCACATCTCCTGGGCGGAGCGCCGTCGGTTGGGCGATCTTCTGCCTGTTCACGAGGGTCCCGTTGCGAGAACCGAGGTCCTCGATGAGCCAGGTATCGTTATCCAATCGCAGCCGGGCGTGCTGTCGCGAGAGCGAGCGATCGGGAATGACGACATCCGCCCTCGACGACCGTCCAATCACATGACTCCCACCGTCCAATTGCTCATCAAAGGCTTGGCCCTTGGGCGGTTCGACGTTCAACGCGATCATGAATCCTCCTACTACAGCGTCTCGATCTCAATACTAACAGAATTTCTCGCCCCAAAATTGCTGCTCCACCGTGCATTGCGGCATGAAATTCCCTCAGCCGTATTTCAACGACCTTGTCGGACAGCAAATCAGATCGACGCAGCGACCCGAAGGTACACGGAAAACACGGATCCTTCTCCAAGCCGACTGGAGACCTCGATCCTGCCGTCAGCCTCCTCGACGATCTTCTTCGAAATCGCCAATCCCAGGCCCGTTCCGCCCTGCGTCTTGGTCGTGAAGAAGGGATCGAAGATGTGGGACGCCACCTCTTCAGAGATGCCGGCCCCGTTGTCCGATACGCTCAACCTCACCCATCCCGCATCAACGTCGTTCCCCAACGACACCACAATTTCGTTGTCCGACCGTGGGCGATCCGGCATCGCCTGCATCGCGTTGACCAGGAGATTCGTCATAACTTGACCGAGTCTGTTTGGCGATCCTTTGACGAGAGGAACCGGTTCAAGACTCAACCGGAGCTCGGCCTGTTTCAGCAGTGCCGCCCGCACGAAAGTGATGGTCAGCTCGACAATCTCCTTCAGATCGGCGACCTCGTCTTCATCTCTCCTTCGATGTCCCAGCTCCATTCCCTTGGTGATTTCGGATACCTGGTCTGCGGCCGAGGAAACCTCGTCAAGCTGTTTACGGACCCTTTTCACCGTCTCCACGTGGCGATCCTCGACCAAAACACCCGGTCCCAACTCGCTGACCATTTGATCCAGCCGGAGTTGCGCGAGATCAAGACCCATCACCATCGCGGCCAGCGGATTGCGCAGCTCGTGTGCAACTCCGGCGGCGACCACTCCCAGCGCGTATGTTCTCTCGGTCTCGATCAATCGCGTCTCGAGTTGCATGATCTTGCGCCGGGTCTGATAACTCTCGATGCCCTCACGGAGGACTGCCTTCAACTCGACAGGTTCCCAGGGTTTACGGATGTAGCGTCTGATTTTACCGCGGTTGATGGCGTTGATCGCGTCCGACAGGTCCGAATACGCCGTGATCAGAATTCGCACCGTATCCGGGTACAGGTCCTGCGTCGCCTCGAAGACCTCCACACCCGTCATGCCCGGCATCCGCTGATCAACCAAGAGCACCGCAACCTCTCGCTCTTTGAGGATCTCAAGAGCCTCGGGACCGCCCGACGCGGTGATCACATCAAACTCATTGGCACACGTGGCCTTCAGAACCACGAGGTTGACGTTGTCGTCGTCCACATAAAGGACGGTATCGGTCATAATCTCGATTCTAGCAGGGCTGATATCCCAACAAAAAGTTCAAAAAGCCTCTATTCGCCAGCGACTTCTCTATTTGGTTCCCATTCTGCGCACGAGCAGGAAGTGGTAGGCCCCCGCCGGCTCCGTCGTGACGCTAATCTCAGCGGATTCCGGCACCAAATTTGCCAGCGCTCTCATCTCCTCTTTGGTCCGGTACAATAACGTCCAATCGCCAAGGAACTCCGCGGCCCAAAAAAATTCATTGGGCGCCACTGCGTTGCCTATCACTATGAGACCACCTTCATCAAGCAAATCGAACATGGCACGGATGAGCACCTGAGCGCGACTCTCGCGGAGATAATCAAACAATCCCACACTGAAGATCAGGTCTTTCGTCCCAGGCTCTTGAAGAGGTAGCCCTTCGCTCAACATCTGCACAAAAGACAGGTTCAGGAGACTAAGATCAGCGTTTGACTGCCACTTCCCGATTTGCCTACGGCTCGCCTGGTACGCAACGCTCAGAGCTTCCTCCTCCTGGTCAATTAGAGTCCATTCGGACTTCCCTGGCCAGTTCTTCGTGCGAGAAATATACTCAGAGACCTCCTTAGCAGGCCCACAGCCAAGGCTCACAACCCTAAATCTTGCGTCATCACCCATCTCCGCCAACTTACGCTGATGTTCCCGACTGATGATTTCGACCATTAGGTCCTTGCGAGTGCGCACCCCGATACTCAGAGGGTAATGATCTACAAAAAACTTATGAAGGACTCTGCCGAAAACATCTTCACCTTCATAGTTGTTGGCGTAACACCACTCCATTACCTTGTAGTCACCCGGATAACCTAATGGCTTCATATAGGACCGATTCACGAACGGCGCACCCATCGCAAGCGGTGTCACTAGAGCTTCCGTGTATTCCTTCGCTGCCAAGAGGATTTCTCGATCAACAAGGCATTCGTGAGCGGCTCGAGCCGCTCTTACCTGAAGTGACCACCATGAATCGCGAATTGACTCATAGGCCCGTTTAGCCAACTCATCGCAGCCCTTTACTCCACCCAACCCTGATTTGTACCTGCTCTCGTGGTCGCCTAGACAATTTCGATAGAACTGCAGGTAATAGACCACATCCGACATCACTCGGCGATATGACTTTGGGACTCGATCGCTTAACTCAGCAGGTCCGCCAAGCAAGTCTCTCTCAAGCCTATTCTCATCATCCCTGCGGAGGATGTCGGGAAGATCAAGAAAGCCAGTGCACAAGCCCACCCCGATTCGACTCCCTCGAGGACCTCTCTCGGCTCGTGCGATTCGAGCAACACCCCGATAGACTTCGTCACCGTGTAACACTAGTGCTAAGTCCAAATCATCGCCGACCTTCCAGCAGTTTTCACCGTTAGGCGAAAGGAACGAAACACCGTTCATCGAGAGGTCGAACAGAGGGTACTCGTCGCCGTCAACCAGGAGTCGAGGGCGCGCATCGCGCGACAGCAGCTCGCGGACGCGCTGACGTTCAGGCCGATAGAACACCGAGCGACCGACTGCGCCCATCAGACTCTCATATGACTTTGCCATATTTGCCTCTCAACCCAACCTCAGCGCTCCAATAGTCGGCTCCCATGCGCGCCCGCTGCAGCAGAAGAAGATCATGACTCGCCCTTGCCCACCGAAGGAACCTCAATAATGAACCGCGCGCCCCCCCCTGGCCGGTGCTCATGCCACAGCGAACCGCCCTGGTCAGCGACTATCTTACGCGATAGGTAAAGCCCAAGGCCAGTTCCGGACCCGCCATTCATGGTGGTAAAGAACGGGTCGAAAATCCGATCCACATTGCTGAGAGATACACCAGAACCATCGTCATCAACTAGAATTCGAATATTGTCCGCGGCGTCGCACAGCGATATGCAAATCCTCTTCGCTCCAGCCCTCAGAGAATTGTCCAAGAGATTCAGAATCACCTGGTTTAGCGGCCCAGATGCGCATGTGGCCAACCGTTCAGTGCCGTAGTCAAGGCAAACTTCTATCCCATCCAATCGATGCCTAATAAGTCTCAACGTCGCATCGACACCCTCCCGAATGTCGCACACTAAGGTCTCTCCAGCCTCCGCAGGGCGGGCATGGGCGTCAAGCGCAACGGTGATCTCCTGAATCCTCTCAGCTCCATCTCCAATCACATCGATGAGTTGACGCTCCGTCTCTGTTGGCATCGCGCCTTCAGCCAAGACACGGGATGCATTCAGGATGGCGTTCACCGGGTTCCGAACTTCATGGAGGATACCAGCGGCCAATGCCCCAACAGCTGCAAGCTTCTCCCTTTCAGCCAACTGTAACCCAAGGTCACGAAGCCTAAGCTGCGCACGAATGCGGGCTAACAGCACCCTAGGATGAAACGGCTTGGCAACAAAATCGTCTGCCCCATGAGCATACGCCTCCAGCGTCGCTTCAGAACCTACTCGCGCCGTTAGCAGGATCACCGGGATGTTCTGGAAACTCGGGTTCGTCTTCAAGACGGCGCAGAGTTCGGTTCCATCCATCTCGGGCATCATGACGTCCGAAACCACCAGATCCGGTGGTCCAAGAGTTATCATCCCAAGAGCTTCCTTCCCGTTACAGGCGAAATCCAAATCGAAATCATCGAACATTAGCGACCTAATGAACTCGCGAACCTCTTCGTGATCATCAACAATCAGTACCCGCGGGCGGCGGGTGCCTCCAAAGAACAGATAAGGGGCCGGATCACTCTCCCCTTCGAGACGCGCCTCCTCAACATCCTGTCTTATCTGGCCATCCGTTGAGATATCATCTACTCTCCGCCCTTCTGGGGAAGGATCGATGAACCGACGTCGACGTTCGACAACCTCGGGCCGAATGTGGTCTCGCCCAAATGGCAGCTCGAATGAAAACCTAGTGAACTCCCCCTCGGTAGACTCAACTTCGATCCGCCCACCATGCAGCTCTACGAGCTCCTTCGCCAAAGCCAATCCGATCCCGACACCTCCTCCCTGCCGCCGATCCCCCATTCCGACTTGGAAAAATCGTTCGAAGACTCGTGGAAGATCCTCCTCCGGGATTCCGGTGCCGTCGTCCTCCACCTCCACCCTCACACCATCACTCTTCTCGCTCACTGAAAGCTGAATTCGCCCGCCTTTGCCTGTGAACTTCATTGCATTGCTAACAAGGTTTGTTACAACGATCTCCAGCCTATGAGCGTCCCCCCAGACTTTGCCCTCCCCCCTTCCCAAATCAAGAGCGAACTCAATTCCCTTTGCTGAGGCAGAGGGCAAACTGTTTTCGTAGACTCCTGCAACGACAGACCGCACATCCATCTCGGCCACGTTCAACCGTAAACCACCAGCGTCCAATCTAGACAGATCCAAGAGATCATTTATCAACCCTAAAAGCCTCTCCGCATTCCTGCGAATCACCCTCATCTGCTGTCTGCTATATCCGTCGTTTGTGACACGACTTAGTTCGTCCAACGGGGCCAATATTAACGTTAAAGGAGTTCGTAATTCATGGGAAATATTTGCAAAAAATATCCCCTTTAGCCTGTCTACTTCCTTAAGTTTTTCAAGTGCTATTTTTAAATCTTCAGAAATTTTGCTCAGACTCTTTTTTGCTTCAAACTCTCTTCTTGCTATCGTAGATAACTGCATTCTTCTGACGAAATCTCGCCTAGTTAGATCGTATTTAAAGTACGTTGACACAAAACTCAATGTTATCGCAGTCAAAATTACGAATCCGTTCCCAATGATGTCTCTGTCTTCAACACCTGGATGATCACCCAGCACCATAATTACAACGGCGAAACCAACGCACATTACCAATACAGAAACTCCCCACCTTGGCCGCCAAATTGGAACTATGCCTGTACCAAAGATAATTACCACAAAACCGAAAACATACCTCGTAAAGTTATCACCAGAATGAGGCAACATGAGTGCTACAACTGCACACAATGTAAATACCAATAACCACATACCCTCCCAAGATAATCTCCGCAATTGTTTTCGCGAAATGATTCCTAAAACTGTAAAATTTAATGCGACACCCACTAATCTCAAAAAAAGAAAATATTTCCAGAGTTCTGGTACAAGATAATAATCAAAAAAGGACCAGATAAGTAAAGCTGGATTGAACAGCAGATTGGTCCAAAGCAGTACTTTCCAGTTCTGATTTCTTAGTTCCTCGTGAAATATCTCGAGACTTGCCTCGTCTACATCAGTTGCCAGCCCGACGTCTTCGGGCTGCAACATTACTGGATCAGGATGGGAGTCAAGAGTTTCATCCCGGAATGTTAAAGGAAAGTCGTTAGCATTATCGCTGTTGTGCAAGACAGAATCTCCATCTACACTCAAGTGTACATTATGGGAACGAGTTTGTTTGGTTGCTGATGGGATATTTAATTCTCTTCCCCCGCTCACTAGAATCTGGCGAACCTTCGATTAGGGCTGATCCCACCCGATTATGCATTCTCATAGTCAAATGGTTACGCGAACACGCTGTCTTGCGGCTCTAATCGGCACAATTGAAATCTTCGAATCGCGATCGCACAAACCAAGATATTGTGGTACAGCATGTGGTTACGGCTCGGACCAATACACCTTTCAATAAACACGCGACGGAGTGATCGACCGCGTGGGTGTGGGGGTCGCTAGTCGCCCGGCTTGCTATGAACCCAGCCAGAGCCAAGTATATGGCGGCGAAACGGTTTGGGCCACCGGCGTCGTGCAGGCGGTGGTTTGGACGAATCCGCTACACAGCGCAGGCGGCGACTGGTGGTGGCGTCGTGGATTGTCCGGAGGGAAGAGAACCGGCTAGTCGTCGGTCGCCCATGAAATACCAGCGATCATAGCCTCCGTAATGTGATTCGAAGCAGCATAAACACGGCGTTCTCATACCCTTTTATACCTGCAATTAGAAACCGCTCGAAATTGCAGTATGCTTCCTCGCCGGCTGCCAAAATTGCCTGCTCGCGATTAGTCTGAAGGTTTTTCAGCCATGCTTTCACCGTTCGAGTGTAGTCGGACGGGTCATTCCGTATTACGACAGGCTCAAAGAAATTATCAAATGCTGTGACAATTTCTGGAAGTCTTGGCATATCAGATTCTGGGAAGATCCGCGACAATGGGCTATGCGGCGAATAGCAGCCTATATTGTATGCCTGAGTCTGGAGGCTCATCTTTCCTCCCGGTTTGAGGAGCCTGTTGCATTTCGCGAAGAATCTCCTGTATATCGCCGTCCGCTCTTCTCGGTTATAATCCGGTCTTACAAAATGCTCGAACGCACCAATTGAGATAATCGCGTCGAAGGGCTCGGAAGGTTCATAGTCCTCCCAACCTTCCTGAATCACGACAATCCTCCTGTCACGGTGTTTCTTGACCCATTTCGCCTGGGCGGAACTCAACGTCAGGCCTACAGCGTTTTGCACCCCGTAGTTGGTGACTAGATCATCCAGGCATGCTCCCCACCCGCAACCGATATCGAGAACCGAATTCTTCCCCGGCGCTTCGGCGGATTCAATATGATGAAGTCTCTTTCGAGTCTGAGCCGCGCTCAGGTCGATGGTCTCATGGTTCCACATCGCCGCCGAGTAGCTCATGCTGTCGTCGAGCCAAATTCGATAGAAGTCGTTTCCGACATCGTAGTGAGCCTGAATCGCCTCTTCAGAGGCACCACGCTTCGTGGTATCGGCTAACTCAATATTGTGAGCCTGCTCAGCCATCTAACGCCCCCCAATGCACCAATGTGCAGCACCGATTGTATCAAGTACAGCGATTACTGGGCGAGGTCGATTGAAGAATGCCGGGCTCGAATGCTTGCTTGAGACCAATGGCCGCACTATCCCTCTGGGTGAATCGCCCATCAGCAAGGTTGGTGATCAATCGATCATGCAACGATCCGACGCACTGGTAATATGGACGGGTGGCGAGATTAGAAATGTGGCGGCAAGATGAACCTTCAAACAGCTCAACCTGAGGCCCAGACACGTGCCTGAACTGGACCTTTCACAAGTTGCAATCGCCGAGGTTATTCTTGGTGCAATGATCGGCATTCTGCTGGTGGTTGTGATCCTCCAGTGGATAAAGCTGCGCCAAGTGGAGCCCCAGGCGCCAATCCCTGAGTCGCACGAGATGGATCAAACGGGTTTCGTCGGACCGACGCGCCGCTTGGAACAAGACCTCGGATTCGTTGTCGATTACATCAAGGAGTTCCCGAAACTCATGGCGGACCTCAACACGCAGACCGAGGTGCGTCAGTTGCCGCCCGTCCTTCTCAACGCCATGATTCGCATCTTCCGGGCCGAACAGGCGGTGGTGTTGGTCCGTCGCCGGAGCACCTTGTCAGAGCCGGAGAGACGGAATCGACTGATCGTCGCCGCTCTCGCGTCCAGCGAACGCGGCCTGAGTGTTGGTGCGGAGGTGCCCATTGGAGAGGGCCAACTGGGCTATGCAGCCGAGACCAGGAGGGTGATGGACTGGCAGGACTACAAAAAGGCCGTGGCGGATAACCCCAGACATGTCGCAGGTTCAAGCGACGCGGTGTTCTCCGTCGTGGCGCCCATGGTTCACGATGCGGAATCCCTCGGCATCATCGCCATCTCGAGACCCCAAAGGCACCATCCTCAAGAAAAGGAAATGATGCAGATGATCGCGTCGCTGGGGGCGATCACATGGAACAACCTCACCGCATACCGTACGGTCAAGGTGGCAGCGGACATCGATGAGCTGACCAATATCTACAACAAGAGGGCGTTGAAATTCCGTTTGAGTGAACTCGTCTACGGCGCACGCCAGGGCGGCTCGCGAGTCTCGGTTTTTCTGTTCGACATCGACCATTTCAAGGCCTACAACGATCAGAACGGCCACATCGCCGGCGATCAGGCGCTCCGCCTGCTCGCCCAACTCGTTCGTGACTCGGTCCGGGCGGACGATATATTTGGCAGGTTCGGTGGCGAGGAATTCCTGCTGATCATGCCGGGCAGAACGCCGGCACAGGCGGTGAGCGCGGCCCAGAATATCCGACAGAGAATCGCCCGGTACGAGTTCCCATTTGGCAGTAGCCAACCGCTCGGCAGAGTTTCGGTCAGCGGCGGGGTCGCGACCTTTCCAGATGATGCCCAGGACGCGGTCGAGCTTCTGCTTTCGGCGGACAATGCTCTTTACCGCGCCAAACAAACGGGACGGAACCGGGTGTTGCGCGCAGAGACCGGCCTCAACCCCCCGACGAAAGCCATGAGCGTCAATCTCGACGATACGGCGTCCTGACCAACACCCAACCTGCGTTGGCCTCGCCGGGGTGGCGACCAGCACGCCGTTCGGCCATGATCCAAGGAATACCAAGACCTTCGAACCCTGTTGAAATGATGGTGAACAACAACGGCCAACTGAACAATAACGGTCAACCGACTGGAGGTCCCATGCGAAGCCTCGCCCCTGCCGTCCTGATCGCCGCTGCCTTTCTGGTGGCATCCTCAACCGCTCACTCACATTGCCAGATTCCGTGCGGCATCTACGATGATGAGCTTCGAGTCGAACTCATTGAGGAACACATCACGACCATCGAAAAAAGCATGGTCCAGATTCAATCCCTGAGCAAGGAATCGACCGTCAATTTCAACCAGATTGTCCGGTGGGTCGACAACAAGGAACACCACGCTCAGGAGATCCAGGACATCGTCACCGCGTACTTCCTGGCCCAAAGGATCAAGGTGCCCGAGGCGAGGACAGGCGAAGCGTGGAACAGCTATATCGATCGGCTCGCCATCCTCCATCAGATCCAAGTTGCGGCGATGAAGGCGAAGCAGACCGCCGATCCATCCCAGATTGCCACCCTCAGAGCACTCGTCCAGTCGTTCCGAAAGGCCTACTTCGGAGAAGAAGGCGGCCACAGTCACTGAGGACCACCGATCCCCCAGCGGTCCTGCCTGTCCTCTGCCCTGCGGTCGCGTTTCCTGGCTGGGCCCTACCCGACTCCCAGCATGATGTCCAGAGCGTCGAGGAATGCGGCCGCTGCGGTATCGAATTTTCTTGGGTCCGGCTGTTGGCCGCCTCCGCTCACTCCGGCGAAGACGTGCACCCTCACGATGTCTGTACGCATATAACTGATCGATTTTCAGAACGACTCCCTTGTGGGGCGTGTCTTCCACCGCAACGGCGCGGATCGTCCCCTGGATCCGGTTCTCTTCTTCGACCTCGTAACCCAGATCGTCCAGCACCTGAAGAATGGCGGCCCAGACCCTGTCAGGATCGTCGAGATACCCACGCATCCAGGAATCGTCCGATTGCCGGTCGCCCGTCGAACACGCAGCGCCGCCGAAGATCGCAACCGCAACCACGACGATCAACCAGCAGCGAGCCACCGAGAAGGATTCGAATACACTCCATCGGCCTCTTGGCCAAGAGCGTGCGCAAGGTATTTTTCGAACCATACGTGCTGACATGGCTGACTCCTTCTCGGGCACTCGCGCCGCCGCCAAATTTCCGATGGGCGCCGGCGGAGCTTTATCGCACGGACATCACACGATCCATAACAGCACGGGGGCTCTGCCAATGGCAAGTCGGGCCACCGTGGCCCATCCCGGGGTTGATGCACGAGACGCCGCGGGTCTATCGCCCGATCGTCACTCCGGGGCAAGGAAGATGGGTCGGGAGTGCCTCGCCGAGATATGCGGGCGAGAATCGCCGTTCACTCGGCTTTCCACGTATCAACCGAGCTATGACGCCTCGATCAACCGCCTTCGGTCCGAATTGAGGAGCAGTCCGTCCACGGCCACGAGCAGATCGAGCAAGGCAAACGGTTTGGACAACACACCATCGGCCCCCAGCACAGAAGACGAGTCCAGAGACTCATCAGCGACGGTGCCGCGCCCCCCTGACATGGCCAAGACCTTGACGCGACCACCAAGTGAGCGGATCTCGGAAATCGTGCGATGGCACTCCGGTTCGGCGGACGAAACGTCCATAATGACGAGGTCGGCCCCACGGCGGCGAAAGCCGATAATGGCTGCCCAGCCATCCTTGGCGATGGCCACCTCATGGCCCGCAAACTCGAGGGCCTGCGAAACGACCTTCCGCACATCCGAGTTGTCGTCAACCACCAGAATACTGGCCATCTCACCTCCCGAGATCCGGGCCCACATGACAGCCCACTCGCCATCAATTGGTTGCAGGGAGAGCGGGGAAAAATACCGCGCGCCGGATGCGGCACGTCGGGTCGAATCCGGCGGCACACCGGTCGTGCCAGCACTCAAATCAAGTACACAGCACGCCCCGCGACGGAAAGACTCAGCGATTTTCGGTGGGGTCAGACGTGACGACGGACATAAACACATCTTGGGAGGCTCGCACGGGCTCTCCATCAGCGGGCTCCCGGCGCACGTAGGTACCATCCGAAGACATGTCCCACACTGAGTTATTGTCCAGCTCATACACCCTGAGGGTGGCATCCAACTCCCGCTGCAGTATGGAATCACGAACCGGCGACACCGTCTCCACCCGGCGATTCAGGTTGCGTTTCATCCAATCCGCCGACCCGATAAAGTACTCGGGAGAACCGGCATTTTCAAAACGGTAGAACCGCGCGTGTTCCAAGAACCTCCCGAGAACACTGAACACCTCGATGGATTCTGAGAGTCCGGGGACTCCGGGCCGAAGACAGCACAGGCCACGCACATTGAGCTTTATCGGCACGCCGGCCTGGCTCGCTCGATAGAGCTCTCGGATGATCTCCGGATCTTGAAGTTGGTTCATCTTGGCGGCGATTCCGGACGGCAGCCCAGCCGCAGCGTGTTCCGCCTCGCGACGAATCAGCCCAGTGAATCGTTCGCGCATCGTCCGGGGCGCTACCAACAGCTCAGAGTAGCCGTCAAATCTGGTTGCTCCCGTCAGCTCGTTGAACACGGCAGCAACATCCGAACTCAATTTGGGGTCACAGCTGAGCATCCCGAAGTCCTCATAGATACGGGCTGTACCAGTGTGGTAGTTGCCGGTCCCGATGTGAACGTATCTTCGAACCCCATCGCTGTCTTCACGCACCACCATTGCCAGCTTGACGTGTGTCTTGAGCTTTTCGACGCCGTACGAAACATGGACCCCTTCTTCCTCCAGTTGCCGACCCCAAACGATATTGGGAGCCTCGTCGAATCGGGCCGTGATCTCCACCAGCACGGCAACCTGTTTCCCCCGCCGAGCCGCCTCGGCCAGCGCCTCGAGAATGGGCGAGTCTCTTGACGTCCGGTAAATGGTCAGCTTGATCGCGAGCACCGAATCATCAACAACGGCTTCTTGGAGAAACCTCAGGACCGACGTGTCGAAGCTGTGATAGGGGTGGTGAAGGAGAAGGTCTCCGCGACGGATCTCCTCGAAGATCTCTCCAGGCGGTCCGTCCAGGACCTCAATCAGCCGCGGATGGTCGGCGGGTTTGTGGATCGGATATCGCAGATCGGACCGACCCTCCACATCGAATTTCAGGAGATCGGCCATGCGGATCCATGGTTCAGTCATATAGACGTCTTCAGGGCCCAGGTCGAGCTGATCCGAGAGCCAGCCGATCTTTTTCTTCGGCGTACCGGGCGATACCTGAAGCCGGACCGTTCCGGCGAACTTGCGGGCCTTCAATTCGCTGCTCACCTGGCTCACGATGCTGCCCGGAACAGGATTCAGATGATTGCCGTTGCCATTCCCAGGACCTGTTTCTTCACCGATGACACCACGAGTCACCCGAAAGAAGTGGGCCTTGTACTTACCCCGAGGGAAGAGCGCATCAAGATTGGCAGCCATGACCTGTTCGAGCGGTACGAAACCTGATCCGTCGTGCAGCGGCACCCACCGGTTTCGATTCGAAGGCACCTTGATCCTCACGAACCGCTCCCGCTTGTTCTCCTTCAGCGTCACGGCAATGTTGAGCCCGAGACTACTGATGAAGGGAAACGGGTGTTCCGCGTCAACGGCCAACGGAGTCAGTATCGGCAGAACCGCTCGCGTGAAATACCGGCTGAGCTCCTTTCGGTGCGCAGCCTTGAGGTCCTTGTAGTCCAAAATGGCGAGACCGGCCTCGGTGAGCGCCGGTCGAATCTGGTTTTGGAACAAGTCGGAGAGCGCCTCGGTCTGCACCAAAATCTCCGCGCGGCAGGCATCGAATTCCTGCTGGGGGGTTCGTCCATCCAAAGAGAGTTTCTTGACGCCGTTCTTGATCTGACGCTTCAACCCACTCATGCGCTTCATGAAGAATTCATCGTGGAGCATGCCCACGATACCCGCGAACTTGACTCTCTCCAGCAGAGGCATCTCCGGGTCACTGGCCATTTCGATGACACGGTGCGCGAACTGAAGCCAGCTCAGCTCCCGGTTCACGAATGCCTCCGGTGACTCCGGTGTGATGTCGTCGATTTCCAGGTGCGCTTCCGTCATGAACTTCTCCGAACTCCCCATTCTACGACAGAGATGTCAAAAGGACATGAATCGCACGACTCATCGATCAGATACATGATAAACTCTCATAAGTATTTGCAAGGGAGCAAGATGCGACACTAACTCCGTGGAGGTGGGTATGGCTCGACCAAAGATAACCGACGTGCCGGGCATCGGCGAGACCACGGCCGAACAACTTGCGAACGCTGGGATTCGGACTGTGAACGCCCTCGCAAAGGCGTCACCGGAGAAGCTCGCAGCTGTTCCTGGTTTCGGTCCGGCCCGGGCGGCGGCTGTGCACTCTGCCGCGAACCAACTCGCTCGGAGTGCCACGGCGACCGCTGCGCCGAAGCCAAAGAAGGCGAAAACGGCGAAGAAAACGAAGAAGAAAGATCTGGCATCCCCGAAAAGCGTAGCCAAGAAGACGTCGCCAAAAAAGAAGCCTGGCTCCAAAAAGAAAAAAGAGAAGAAGGATGGAGCCAAGAAGAAGGCGAAGACTCAAAAGGCCGGCAAGAAAAAGGTCAAGACCAAGAAGCCCGCGAAGACGAAGCGTGCGGTAACAAAGAAAGCAAGTAAGAAAAACAAGAAGTGAAGGGCACCGTCGTTCGCGCGAGACCGTCACAGCACGCCGGAGACGCGGACGCCGCCCGGCGTGGAGAACCTTCCGGTGTTCGCAACCATCCAAATCCCTGACGACTGGACCCCGGATCTCTTTCGGGAAATCCTCGGCGTTGGCTTCCACATCGGGCCGGCACGGTCAGTCGAGCTGGTATTTCTCGACACCTTTGACTGGCGTCTCGCCAGCCGGGGGTCACGGCTGGAGCGTGAGACGTGTTCAGGAAAACATGTCCTGAACTGGACTCTTACAAACCATGATCCCGTCTACTCCCTGCCCGTCCAGGTCGATCCGATCTTCGCAGCCGATCTCCCCGAGGGATTCCTCAGAGCCCAACTCGCCCCTCTCCTTGGAGTCCGCGCCCTGATGGACGTGGGCTCCTGTCGCCTCCGCCGGCACGTCGCCGGTATGAGGGATCGACACGGCAACAGCAGAGTCCACATTCATCTGGAGAGGGTGAAGGTCCTGGCCCGCTCGGGGAAACCGTCTGGATCCCAGCTGTCCCTGGCTCGCGTGTCCGGGCTGCCTGGCCTCGAGGCTGTCTTCAACCAAACCGTCGACCGTCTGGCATCGCTTCACCCCCGCGGGAGGGAGCAGTTGGACTTATTAAAACTCGCCGCAGCCGCCGGAGGACGAACCGTAGGCGACTATGGTTCGAAATTCAGAGGATCGCTGAACCCGGATCAGCCGGCGGAGACGGCGCTGCGGTTCATCCTCCTGGATCTGCTTCGGATGCTCGTGGCGAACGTGGACGGGACCTTGAGGGACCTGGACACCGAGTTTCTTCACGGTCTCCGGGTCGCGTCGCGCCGCACGCGCGCCGCAGTGACCCAGATCAAGGGTGTCTTGCCAAAGGACCAGACCGAACCCTTCATCAAGAACCTCAAGTGGTTGGGCAAGGTCACCGGGCCATGTCGGGATCTGGACGTTCAACTCAGAGCGGTGAGAAAGTACCAGCGGACGCTCCCCGAGACTGGAGAATCTCTCGATCCCGTTGTTCAGGTCATCGAGCACGCTCGCAACCAGGCACATACGAATGTCTGCAAATGTCTGCGCTCCGCTCGATTTGAAGACATGATCCGCGACTGGGGGGCTTTTCTCGAGGACCCGACGTCGGCGGGCAGTTCATCGAAAGCCCTCCGGCCAATCCGCGAGATCGCCTCCAAGTCAGTCCTGAAGGCGTACCGGCGAATCGTCGCACGCGGCGAAGGTCTCGGCGACGACCCGCCCGTCAGGACAATGCACCGACTTCGAATTGATGCCAAGAACCTGCGGTATCTGCTGGAGTTCTTCCGCAGCCTGTGGGCCGATCAAAAGGTCGGTCCATTGATCAGACAACTAAAGGCCGTCCAGGACGCCCTCGGCGGATTCAATGACATGGTGGTTCAGCAGAACCGCCTGAGAACGGTCGTGTGCGACCTGACATCGACCCGAAAGGTCGATGCACCGACCCTGTCGGCCGTGGACCGGATGACGGCAGAGTGCCGCGCGCGCCAGAAGACCGAACGTCGGTCGTTCACAAAGCGCTTCGATGCCCTGATCAGCCCAAAGACCCAGGCCCGTTACCAGTCACTCTTCGGTTCCGAGGCGTGAGGTCGTGAAGACTGTCGCCATGTGGACCATCAAGGGCGGCGTCGGCAAGACCGCTGCCGCAGTGAACGTTGCCCACGCTGCAGCCACCATGGGCTCGAGGACCCTGCTCTGGGATCTGGACCCCCAGGGCGCCGCGAGCTTCTACCTGAGGATCCCCGCCCAACTTGACGGGGGGGCCCGCGTCATTGTTGATCGCACCACCGATCTCGGTTGGCACGCCCGACCTACCGAATTCAATAACCTCTTTCTCCTGCCGGCCGACTTCTCGTTCCGCCACCTCGACCTCGAACTGGACGCCTCCGCCAAACCGCGCAAGACACTGCTCAAACGACTGGAGCCCCTCACCGATCGCTTCGATGTCGTGCTCATCGACTGCCCTCCAAGCGTCTCGCTGGTCTCCGAGGCGGTGGTGACGGCGTCGGACGGCGTCATGGCTCCGGTGATTCCGAGCACGCTGTCGATGCGAACATTGGATCTCGTCCGCGGCTTCGTCCAGGACAACGGGCGGAAACACACCAGACTCATGCCATTCCTCTCGATGGTGGATCGACGCAAGCGCCTCCATCGCGAACTCCACGACCAATGCCTCGAGGACGAGTCGTTCCTTCGTACCATCATTCCCACGGCCAGCGTGGTGGAGCGGATGGGGCTCACTCGTGCGCCGGTTGCTGCGACCCTGCCGTCCCAACCCGCAGCGAAAGCCTTCAACAATCTCTGGATCGAGGTTGCCGAACGACTCCGGTTCTGAGGGTCGCGGGTGAGGGTCCGGCCGGCGGGGTCCTCCTCGTCGCGGCCGAGGCGGACGAGGTTTCGATCAGGAGGTTATCCGGACCTTTTCCTCATTCTTTGCCAAAACAAAAGCTCCAGAATATGTATGCGGAGGCAGGTCGCGGTGGTCAGCGGTTTCCTGATGGCATGAGCAAGGTCATTCCCTTTCATGCAAAGGGCCCGGGGATTGGGGAGAAGAAGTCACTTGGTGTTGTGGGTCGGCCGGCGGGCACATACAATCATCACAGCGTGTCCACCCAAGTTGCGACGATCATCCAGGAGGGGAAGCCGTTCCTCGTCGGCGAATGGCTGGTCGAGCCAACCCTGAACAGGATTACCCGTGGAGATGCCGCGGTCCAGCTCGAGCTGCGGGTCATGGACGTGCTGCTCTGTCTCTCCGGGCACGCAGGCGAGCTAGTGGCCCACCACGTATTGCTCGACGCGGTGTGGCAGACCGAGTACGTGTCCGACCAGACCCTCAAGAACCGGATCGCCGAGCTCCGCCGGGCGCTCGGGGACGATGCCCAGAATCCCCGCTTTATCGAGACCATCCGTAAGCGCGGCTACCGGTTGATCGCCGAGGTCCGTCCAGCGACGTCGTCCGAGGAATCGTCGGGCGCAATCCCCGAGTCGGCGTTCCCGCCGAACGAGGAGCGCAACCCCTACCCCGGGCTGGCCGCGTTCACCGAAG
Source organism: uncultured Holophagae bacterium (assembly GCA_963797055.1). Lineage (GTDB taxonomy): Bacteria > Acidobacteriota > Thermoanaerobaculia > Thermoanaerobaculales > Sulfomarinibacteraceae > FEB-10. Next base: position 37,365 of record CAWCOD010000003.1, on the reverse strand, counting down.
CCGACGCCGACCGCTTCTTCGGCCGCGAGGCCGAGGTGGTGTCGCTGTGGCGAAAGATCAGCGCGCGGCGGTTGCTGGCGGTCATCGGGCCCTCGGGAGTGGGCAAGAGCTCGCTGCTGCGGGCCGGGGTCGCAACACGGGCACCGCCGGGCTGGCGGGTCGTGGTGTTCACTCCGGGCGAAGCCCCAACGCTGTCGCTGGCGCGGGCGCTGGCGCCGGATCACGCCGGCGACCCGGCGGCCATGGCGCGGTTGCTGGGATTCGACGATGCCGACACCGCGCTGGCCGTGGTCTCCAGGTGGCGGGGCCAGTTCAAGGAAACGGTGCTCGTCGTCGATCAGTTCGAGGAGCTGTTCACCCTCAACCCGCCCGGCGTGCAGGCAAATTTCATCGCGCTGCTGCGCCGGCTGGTGGACGCCGCCGATGTCCACCTGGTCCTGGTCATGCGGGATGACTATCTCTACAGGTGCCAGCAGTTCCCGCAGATCGCGCCGATCTTCAAGGACCTGACGCCGCTCGCCCCGCCCACCCCGGAAGGCCTGAGGCGCGCGCTGAAGGAACCGGCGGCGCGGATGCTGTACCGGTTCGAGAGCGAAATGCTGGTGGACCGGATGATCGCCGAGGTGGAGGGCGAGCGGGGAGCGCTACCGCTGATGGCCTTTGCGGTGCACCGGCTGTGGGAGGAGCGGGTCTGCGAGGAACGGCTGCTCACCGAGGAAGCCTACGAACGGATCGGCGGCGTAGCCGGCGCCCTGGCGCAGCACGCCGAGGCAACCCTGGAACGGATTGGGTACGAACGGCTGCCGACCGTACGCGAGCTGTTCCGCAACCTGGTGACCGCCGAGGGCACGCGGGCCGTCCGCGAGGTTGAAGACGTCCTGTCGGTGTTCCCGGAGGATGAGCGTGATTCTGCCGAGGAAGTGCTGGGCGAGATGACCGACGCCCGGCTGCTCACCGGCTATCGGGTCGAAGGTGAGGAGGAGCGGCCGGTACGCCGCGTCGAGATCATCCACGAGTCCCTGCTCATCTCGTGGCCGCGGCTGGTGCGCTGGCAGACCCAGGACGCCGACAGTGCTCGGCTACGGGACGAGCTCCGGCAGACCGCGCGGCTGTGGGACGACCACGATCGCGCCACAGACTACCTGTGGACTGGGAAGGCTTTCAGAGAGTTCTCCGTCTGGCACGAAAACTACCCGGGGGGACTCACCGATCTCGAGGAGGACTTTGCGGACGCTATGACCTCGCTGGCAAGCGGGCAGCGGCGACGACGCAAGATGGCCGCAACCGCTATCTTCGGTGTGTTGCTGGCCGTCCTCGCGGTGGTGGGCACACTGTGGCGGCGGAGCGTCCAGGAGACCCGCCGCGCCGAGGCCGCGAAGCTGCTCGCCCTCGGCCAGCTCCGGCTCGAGGACTACCCGACCGCGACCCTCGCCCACGCGATCGCCAGCCTCGAGCTCGCCGACACCCCCGAGGCCCGCCGCCTCGCCCTGCGGGCGCTGTGGGAGGGCCCGACCGCCTTCGTCATCAACCGGGACGCAAGTCATGCGACCGAGTTCACCCCCGACGGTGAGTGGCTCGTTCAATCGATCCAGATGGTCAGCCAGAGACAGGTGGGGATCGTCGCGAAGGACGGCTCCAGGACGGACCTCGATCAAATCTTCGGGTTCGAGCTGGTTGATGTTTTCTTGAACCCAGAGGGGACCGTGCTGTTCTCCAAGCCGGAGCTGGAATCGGGCTCTCCACAGCAGCTGGTGCTGTGGTCGATTCCCGATGGCCGCAGGCTCGCCGATGTGAAAATCGCTCCCCCTGCCTTCGTCAATCAAAGGGTCATGAGCTGGAATCGCGATCGGTTTCTCGCCCTGGTATGGGAGAACAGGGCCGGCGCGAGAGCCGCGATCTTCGCATTCAACTTCGACGGTACGCACCGGCGCCTCGGAACGCTCGCTCTCGACGTCGAACCGGTGGGCTGGTCTCGCCGAGTGGCCATGGACCTGCGCACGGGACGCTGGGTTGCCCTCGTGGAGAATGAAACGGTATGGGTGCATGAGGTCGGTGCGCATGACCTGTCCGAGCCGCGCGTCCTGGGCCGACACGATGGCAGCGGCCATCGGGTAGCGGTTGATCCGGAGGGCCGCCTGGTCGTCACGTCGAGCTCCGATGGGATGCTGAAGATCTGGGATCTGACGACCACGTCGCCGCCGGTGGTCATCCAGGGCCCTGAAGGCGTCGATGCCGTCGGGTTTTTCGGAGTTGGACCACGTCTCGCTGCCCGCACCGTGAAGGACGGCACCGAGAGAGTCTGGGTGTACTCGTTCGCCGACGGTGAGCCGCGATTGCTTCGGACCTTTCACAGCGGGGAGACATTCAGCATCGGAATCAGGCCCTCGTGGGGCTGGGACGCTGTGGGTCGCCGCTACGCCAAGAATGCGCCGGACCAGAGGACCCGGCTGTGGTCGCTGGCGGCGCCCGCCGACGCCGAGCCGCTCGATCTGAGGCGGGGCGAGGTCGGAATGGACTGGTGGCACTCGTTCCATCCAAACGGCAAGTGGCTGGCCACCGCGGACACATCGGGCCTGATGGTGTGGCCGTTCGGTCGACCGTACCCTTCGGTCATCCGCAGCCACCAGAAACCCGTCTGGAGTGTGACGTTTGGACCTCAAGGTCAGTGGCTCGCGTCCGGCTGTTCGGACGGCATCGTGCGGCTGACTCCCGTCGATGGCGAGGTGCCGGCCGCCGGTCGGGTCGTGGACCGGCTACCGACGACGATTCGCGGCCTGGCCGCATCGCCGGATCGTGCGACGCTCATAATCGGTGGCGAGAACTGGGGCGCAAAGGCAATTTCGCTCGACGGAAACCCTGGGTTCCCAATAGGAGATCTGTGGGCTGGTTACGGTCTTGCCTACAGCCCTGACGGTCGCCTGGCAGCGGTGACGGGGCGCACCGTAGACGATCGCTACGTGCTCCAGGTCTTCAGCACCGACACCCACGAGCAAATCGCCGAGACCGAGCCAGATGATGGATTCCTGTTCGGAGCGCCACGGTTTCTGGATGATCGACACGTCGCATTTACATGCGAATCCGGGCTCGATGTCTCTGATGTCGCCACCGGCACGACCGACCGTCTGTTCGAGGGGAAATGCCTCCAGTTCGCCGTCAGCGATGATGGCCGGCGGATCGGTCTTGTCGAGCTGTCACATCTCTCGTGGATGGCGTCGGGTCGCGCAGTTTTCCTCGATCTCGAACCCGGAACCCGAACTCACCTCGCGAGCCACGGCGACCAGCTGTCGGCGATCGCCATGGACGCAGCGGGGACCATGGTCGTCACCGGAGACAAGGAGGGCGTCCTCCGGGTCGGGCCCACCAGCGGCGAGGAGCCGCACCTGCTGTTCGGCCACCAGGGGAGGATCTGGGCCGTTGCCATCGACCCCGTTGGCCGCTGGATCGCCACCGGCGGTCAGGACGCCACGGTGCGCATCTGGCCCATGCCGGACCTCTCCAAACCTCCGCTCCACACCCTGCCCCGCAACGAACTCATCGCCAAACTCAAAACCCTCACCAACCTCCGCGTCATCCGCGACGACGAGTCCCCCACCGGCTGGACCCTCGCGCACGAGCCGTTCCCCGGCTGGGAGACAGTTCCTACCTGGTAGCCTCACGCCCCCCGCCCGGTCGAAAGTCAAAAGTCGAAAGTCGAAAGTCAGGGTCTCGGCGAGGGCGGCCGGACGATTGAAGCCGGTCGATCCGTACCCGTTCCGTACCTTTCCCTCATGTTTCTCCGCTTCCCCGAGCCCACATTCAGCAGAGACGGCAACCGAAATTCGGGAAGGAACCGATGATGACGACGAACCGACCGATCCATCTCACCGTGGTCCTCGCGGCCGCTGGGTGCCTCTGCGCCCTCGCAACGGCAGTGCCGGCGCAGGTGTGTCCGGCACTGGTCGCATCGATGTCGCTCGAGGGGCCGGGATTTCCACAGATGGCTGTATCCGAGGACTACGCGTACCTCGGGCAGTGGGGGCTGGGCCTGACCATTGTCGACGTGGCCTCGCCCGCGGTGCCCGTTGCTCTGTGGTCGGGAAGCGGGTTGTGTGAACCGCCGGGCGTCCCCGGGCAGAGGTACGACCTCGAGGCGTCCGGAGGGGTCGTCTACGATATTCACGAAAGCAGTGGAGTGTTTGGTCTCTTCGTCTGCGTGATCGATGCGAGGTCGCCGGCGTCGCCCGTCGTTCTCCCGGCAGACTTCAGCCTGGGCAATTTCCCAGCAGCCTCCCTCGCGCTGTCAGCGAGCTACCTCTACGTCGCGAGCTACCCCTACCGCCTAAACCCCCCTTATACCACCAAGTACGTCGGCCTGAAGATATTTGACGTGCTGGAGCCGTCGTCCCCGGTCGAGGTCGGTTCCTTCCACTACCTCCCCGATCCTTGGGTCCCCGGGGATTTCGCAGTGGATGTGGTGGTGTCCGGAAGCTACGCGTATCTCGTTGCCGGCCCCAGGCTGACGGTGATCGACGTGATGGTGCCGTCATCTCCGGTCGAGGTCGGGTTTCTCGAGATGCCCGAAAGCGCCGAACGCGTGGCCGTGTCCGGGAGCCATGCCTACGTGGTGACTCGAACAGGGGAATGGCCCGAAGCACAATCAACCCTGCGGGTGATCGACGTCAGCTCGCCATCGTCGCCGGTGGAGGTGGGGTCCGTCGCCATGCAGGGCAACTTCACCGCGTTCGCCGTCGACAGCAAACACGCGTACGTCTCGCTGTTCGAGGAGCTTCGGGTGATCAATGTGCAGGCGCCGTCGTCGCCGGTCGAGGTCGGGTCTGTCGCACTGGCTGATCAGCTTTTCCTGGATGTGGCGGCGTCAGGGCGCTACGCCTACGTGGTCGGAGAAGACCGGAGTGAACCGGACCCAGCCACCTGTGGTCGGCTATATGTCTTCGACACCTGGGCTTGCAGGCAGCCGGCTGAGAATCCGATGCTGCATCCGGCCGTCGATTGACCGGGGCGCAGGCTCGCGCTCGACGTCCCAGATCGGGAACACGAGGACCGCCGGGTCCACCCTCCGCCCTCTGGCAAGCACCTTGGCGCGTTCGACGGCTATTCCGTTGGATCCCTACCCACCCGGAGCACCATTGTGGAGCGGGCGTCCCGCCTGCATTCGTGCCATCAAACAAGGCGAGAATTGCAGCCGAGACGGCCGCACCACAACATCGCGCCGACCTGCCGATGTGTTCGCTCCCATCTCCCAGTCGCGCTCCCCGAGGGTGCGTTTTTGGGAGGTGCCTGACATCCTGACTGATGCTCGTTACACGTCAGACGTTAAACGTTAAGACATCAGGCTCATCCGGGCGGGTGGGGGCTTTCACCTTTCGACCGGGTGGGGGTTCGACGGATCGCGCCGCGGCAGCAACCTGTTGCAGGGTTCGAGGATCCGCCATTCCCAAATAAGTGCCAGGTCCGCAGTTCTCAGGTGGCGCGCTCCGGCTCTTACCGGGCTCGTCTGGATCGAGGACAGATCCTTTGTCCCGGTCTGCGCGTTACACTTCCTGAACGACAGATCCCGATCCGGAGGCCCCATGGAAGATTTCGCGCCCCCGCCCGCACCACAGCCGGCAACGGCCGAACAGGCAGCCCTCCCCTGGGAGGACCCCGGCACCGGAGGTCTCGCGGGGCTCTTCGAGACCATCACGATGTTCCTGACACGGCCGGACGAGGCGTTTTCACGCGTCTCGAGGGCAGGTCTCGGCCGCCCCTTCTTCTACGCCGTGATCATGGCCTGGGTCGAACTCTTGTTTCTGCTCGGCTATTGGACGATCTTCCAGTTCCCCCTGTTCGCGTTCGGCATCCCCTCGCTCGACGAGAAGCTTGCCGAGTTTGCGGTCGGCGCCGGCTTGATGGTGTTCATCGCAGTGGGAATCCTGGTCATGACACCCTTCTTCGTCGCCATGGGAATCGCCATCCACACCTGTATCGTGCATCTGATGTTGTTGATCGTCGGTGAAGGCAAAGGCGGATTCGACGGCACCATCCGGGCGATCTGCTACGCCCACACGGCCGATCTCGCGAACGCATTGCCCGCTGTGCGGAAGTCTGATCTCGTTGGTGTGGTTCGTGGCACTCCAGATCGTCGGCCTCTCCAATTACCACAGATGCTCCTACGGCAAAGCCGCACTCGCGGTCTTCCTTCCCATATTGCTCTGCTGCTCCTGCATGACCCTCGTGTTCTCCGTTGTGGGCATTGCCGCGCTGGCCGACTGATATGACGTCCCGGCGGATGGCGGCGGCCCATGACCACCAGCGAGCACCAGCTCGCTTGGATCTGGGGAGCCCTCGCCGTGGCCACGGCATTATTGACACCGGTCTGGATGTGGGCCGCGCCCTACCTTCGGCCGTGCCTGTTCCGGAACGTTACCGGCATACCATGCCCGTCGTGCGGCGCCACCAGAGGTGTCCTGGCTCTCCTGGACGGACACCCGGTGGACGCCCTCGCCTTCAACCCCCTGATGGTCACCATCGTCATCGCCTTCGGTATCGGCGGTCTGCTCGCTCCCATCTGGGCCCGGATGGCGGGTGTCCTCCCAGAGGTCCGCCACCCGCTGCCACGATGGGCTCGTATCGGGATCGTTGCCGTCATCATCGTCAACTGGGTCTGGGTCATCGCGGTTCATTGATCCGCCCATCCGCCCGCCCGGTGTGGAAGGTGTGGACCCGACGCGCGCAACCACCCGGTGTGGAAAGTGTGGAGGGAGTGAAGAAGCGCTAGGTCGCACGATACTCTCCAGACTCCGGAGCGGGTGGGAGGACTGCCGACTGCATCTTGCACTCTTGCTACCCGTGGATCTTGCATCTTGCATCTTGCATCTTGAATCTTGAATCTTGCATCTGGGTGGGCGGCCGGAGGGACCATGTACACTCTCCCGGATCGCTTCACGAAGGGGGAACGCCCGTGGCACACGAAACCGCGTCAAACATCGAAGGTCTGCCGGAGAACGCCAGACGCCCGCTGAAACCAGGCGAGACTTACGTGCCGGTGGTCCCGAACGAGACCGGCATCTTCGAAGTCACAGCGAGGTCGGTGACCCTCGGACTGCTGTTCTGCGCGCTGTTCTCCATGGCCGCGGCGTACCTGGCCCTCAGAGTCGGCCAGGGCATCGAGGCCGCGATTCCCATCGCCATCCTCGCCATTGGGCTGTCTCCGCTGTTCTCTCGAAAGAGCACGATCCTGGAAAACGTAATCATCCAGTCCATCGGCGCCAACTCGTCCCACGTGGTCGCGGGAGCCGTATTCACCATTCCGGCCCTCTATATGTTGGCCGCAGATCCGGGATCCGGGGTGGCCCAACCAACCATCCTCCAGGTCATCATCGTTTCGTTTCTCGGCGGCTGCCTCGGCATTCTGTTTCTGATTCCCCTTCGGTACCACTTCATGGTCGAAATGCACGGTCAGCTCCCCTGGCCCGAGGGGACCGCCACCACCGAGATCCTGCTGTCCGGTGAAAGGGCCGGCAGCCAGGCCAAGATCCTCGCGCTGGCGGCCGGTGTTGGCGCCGTCTACGACGGTCTCGCCACCACATTTCACGCGTGGGCCGACCTGCTCACGTTCCGGGCGGTTGGACTGGGGCAGGTCCTCGAGCGCCAATTCATGACCCTGAGGATCCTCAACAACGCCGCGATCATAGGCATCGGCTACATCGTCGGTATCCGATACGCCGCCATCATCTGCGCCGGCTCGTTTCTCTCGTACTTCGTGCTCGTACCCATGGTCCACGCCATCGGTGTTCACGTACCGGGCATCCTGCCACCGGGGAGCATCCCCATCGCCGACATGAGCATCACCGAGGTCTTTACCAGCTATGTGCGGATTATCGGGGTTGGCGGCATCGCCGGCGCCGGAATTCTCGGCATCCTGGCGGCACTGCCGTCCATGGTGCGTTCCATCGGCGCCAACATCGTCGGCATGAGCCACCAGGACACACGGGCCGTCGAAGAGGTGAAGCGCTTCGAACGTTCGCTGCCGGGCAGATTCACCATCGTCGGGTTGGTGATCTTCGCCCTCGCCGCATTCCTGTTCTTCTCCTTCGGCATCGGTATCGGCGGGTCGTTCGGGGCGGCAGCTGTGGCCACAGCCCTGGTGATGATCATCGCCTTCCTGTTTGCCCCGGTGGCGGCACGGGCCATCGCCATCGTCGGGACCAACCCGGTGTCGGGAATGACCATGCTCACCCTGATCATCACCGGTTTCGTGATGCTCAAGCTCGGTCTGAGCGGTGGCAACGGTATGTTTGTCACCATGATGGTGGGTGGCGTCGTCTGCACCGCACTGGCGGCCTCCGGAGCCCTCGCCTCGGATCTCAAGGTCGGCCACTGGATCGGCGCCACACCGGCCAAACAGCTCGGGCTCAAGTTTGTGGGAACCGCGGTGGCGGCAACCTTCTGCGGCATCATGATGTGGGTCATGTCCCAGGCCGACCCCGGCCAGGGTTTCGGCACCACAGCGATCCCGGCTCCCCAGGCTTCGGCCATGAAGGAAATCCTGATCGGGATCTTCGGTGCTCAGACTGCACCGCTCCAGTGGTATCTCTTCGGCCTGGGAGTTTTGCTCGCCCTCATTCTCCGTATGACCGGAGTACCGCCGCTGGCCTTCGCCCTGGGCATGTATCTGCCCATGGAGCTGAACACGCCGGTGCTTCTCGGCGGCATCTTGTCGTGGATCGTGTCGCGGCAACGCGCAAGCGACAGCGAAGCCGACGTCAAGGCGAGGATGGATCGAGGGGTTCTCGTGGCCTCTGGGTTGATCGCGGGCGGTGCCATCATGGGCGCATTCGATGCCATAGCCAGCGCCATCGTCAAACAGATCACCGGATCCACCGCGGCCAAGAACTCGATTCACTTCCTGTCGGACCACGCCTTTGAAGGACTCACAGGAGAAATGATCGGCACCATCGCGCTGGTGGCATTGTGTGTCTTCGTGGTGACATTCGCACGACGGGCAAAGCCGGCCTGATAACGTCGGGAACACCACACGCGGGCCCGGCCTCCCCTGCTCAGGGGATCAGTCGAGGCCAGCGATGAACTGGTCGATCTCGGAAGCGACATCGGCACGGTGCATGTAGGTGTTGGAGGGACACTCCACCGCCTCGCCGTTTGGCAACCCCTCGACGATCGCCAACGCCTCGTCCTGGCCGTGGAGGAGGTCGCTCGAAGCGTAGGCGATGGCCACCGGCGCCATCGCCGTGTCCAGCTCGGGCCACACCGAGTAGTCGAGCACGGCCCTGGCCGACAGCTTGAGCCGCACAGGATCCGCCGCATTGAGGGTCCTCACATAGCGTCGCATCTGGTCCGGTTCGGCCTTGGCATCCACCCGGAAATTTCTCAAATACCAAAGGGCAAAACGCTTCGCGGGGTGGTATGCCGCAGCCGGCAGCCTCACGAACGGTCGCCCCCACCACGGGAACCTGAACTTGGCGTTGGGGCCCACCAGGAACGCGCCGCGCGCGGGCAAGCGCTCGCCCTTGAGGGCCTCGAGGATCGCGTTGGCACCCATGGAGCTGCCGAACCACACCGTCCGTGAACGGTCCACGTCAAGCGCCTCTGCCACCGCACAGAGATCGTCTGCAAGGCGGGAGACCTCGAAATCCGCTGGGCCCAACGGGCTTTTGGCAAACCTCGCGGATCTCTTCTCACGGGTCTCGATGTAGTGCAGCGGTCGATTCGGCGCCAGAACCTCGAGCAGCGGTCTCCAGCCCTCGATCACCGAGATCCAGCCGGCCACGAAGACCAGCGGGTCCGCCCCATCGGCTGGCTCCGGCTTCCATGTTCTCACCTGGAGTTCAACACCGTCGGCAACCGACAGCCACCTGCAGGAGTATGGAACTCCCGACGCGATCGGATCGATTTCCTGTTCCATCGTCCGCTACGATGATAGAACGATTTTGTCGGCCTGCTGAAGAGCATTGATAGACTGTGGTCCGTGGAAGAATACGATCTGACCCGGTTGCCCATCCATGGCGGACAGTCACAGCTCCCTGACGACGAGGATGCGCCGTCCTGCTCGTCCAAGGTCTACATCAGCAACGAGGAGGCGAGCCTGCTGGCCGCCATGCGTGAGCTGAGGGCCCGCGCCATGCTGGTGCGTGAACGTCTCGAGTCCGCGGAAAAGGAGCAACGCGCCGAACTCGAGGGGGAACTCGCCGGCATGCGCCAGGAGCGGGCCGAACTCGGCAAGAAACGCGAGGCGGCCTTTGTCCGCAAGATGGTCATGCTGGGCCACCTGCCCCCGAGCGCTCTGATCGACTAATCGCGCTTCAGATAGGCGATGGTGGCACCCCAACCGCCGCGATCGTGCGTCCCGTCGTGAAACTCCTGGACCAGCGGATGGTCGGCCAACAGGCTTCGCACCCGCTCGCGCTGCACCCCGATGCCGCGGCCGTGGATCAATCGAACCTCACGAAAACCCTCTTCGTGAGCTGCGGCCAGGTATTCAGTGACGATTTCGGGAATGTCTCGCGGTGGGAACGGATGCAGATCGATGGAGTCTTCGATGGGCAGCACCACCGGCTCCGTCGGGTCACCAGCTTCGCCCTCCTCGGAGTCCTCGGTTTCGTCTGGTCTTTCTGGGTGGGCGGCCGAGGGACCATGTACACTCTCCCGGATCGCTTCACGAAGAGGAACGCCCTGGCACACGAAACCGCGTCAAACATCGAAGGTCTGCCGGAGAACGCCAGACGCCCGCTGAAACCAGGCGAGACTTACGTGCCGGTGGTCCCTAACGAGACCGGCATCTTCGAAGTCACAGCCAGGTCGGTGACCCTCGGACTCTGTTCTGCGCGCTCTTCTCCATGGCCGCGGCGTACCTGGCCCTCAGAGTCGGCCAGGGCATCGAGGCCGCCATTCCCATCGCCATCCTCGCCATCGGGCTGTCTCCGCTGTTCTCTCGAAAGAGCACGATCCTGGAAAACGTCATCATCCAGTCCATCGGCGCCAACTCGTCCCACGTGGTCGCCGGAGCCGTTTCACCATTCCGGCCCTCTATATGCTGGCCGCAGATCCGGGATCCGGAGTCGCCCAACCAACCATCCTCCAGGTCATCATCGTTTCGTTCCTCGGCGGCTGCCTCGGCATTCTGTTTCTGATTCCCCTTCGGTACCACTTCATGGTCGAAATGCACGGTCAGCTCCCCTGGCCCGAGGGCACCGCCACCACCGAGATCCTGCTGTCCGGTGAAAGGGCCGGCGGCCAGGCCAAGATCCTCGCGCTCGCGGCCGGTGTTGGCGCCGCTCTACGACGGTCTCGCCACCACATTTCACGCGTGGGCCGACCTGCTCACGTTCCGGGCGGTTGGACTCGGGCAGGTCCTCGAGCGCCAATTCATGACCCTGAGGATCCTCAACAACGCCGCGATCATCGGCATCGGCTACATCGTCGGTATCCGATACGCCGCCATCATCTGCGCCGGCTCGTTTCTCTCGTACTTCGTGCTCGTACCCATGGTCCACGCCATCGGTGTTCACGTACCGGGCATCCTGCCACCGGGGAGCATCCCCATCGCCGACATGAGCATCACCGAGGTCTTTACCAGCTATGTGCGGATTATCGGGGTTGGCGGCATCGCCGGCGCCGGAATTCTCGGCATCCTGGCGGCACTGCCGTCCATGGTGCGTTCCATCGGCGCCAACATCGTCGGCATGAGCCACCAGGACACACGGGCCGTCGAAGAGGTGAAGCGCTTCGAACGTTCGCTGCCGGGCAGATTCACCATCGTCGGGTTGGTGATCTTCGCCCTCGCCGCATTCCTGTTCTTCTCCTTCGGCATCGGTATCGGCGGGTCGTTCGGGGCGGCAGCTGTGGCCACAGCCCTGGTGATGATCATCGCCTTCCTGTTTGCCCCGGTGGCGGCACGGGCCATCGCCATCGTCGGGACCAACCCGGTGTCGGGAATGACCATGCTCACCCTGATCATCACCGGTTTCGTGATGCTCAAGCTCGGTCTGAGCGGTGGCAACGGTATGTTTGTCACCATGATGGTGGGTGGCGTCGTCTGCACCGCACTGGCGGCCTCCGGAGCCCTCGCCTCGGATCTCAAGGTCGGCCACTGGATCGGCGCCACACCGGCCAAACAGCTCGGGCTCAAGTTTGTGGGAACCGCGGTGGCGGCAACCTTCTGCGGCATCATGATGTGGGTCATGTCCCAGGCCGACCCCGGCCAGGGTTTCGGCACCACAGCGATCCCGGCTCCCCAGGCTTCGGCCATGAAGGAAATCCTGATCGGGATCTTCGGTGCTCAGACTGCACCGCTCCAGTGGTATCTCTTCGGCCTGGGAGTTTTGCTCGCCCTCATTCTCCGTATGACCGGGGTTCCGCCGCTGGCCTTCGCCCTGGGCATGTATCTGCCCATGGAGCTGAACACGCCGGTGCTTCTCGGCGGCATCTTGTCGTGGATCGTGTCGCGGCAACGCGCAAGCGACAGCGAAGCCGACGTCAAGGCGAGGATGGATCGAGGGGTTCTCGTGGCCTCTGGGTTGATCGCGGGCGGTGCCATCATGGGCGCATTCGATGCCATAGCCAGCGCCATCGTCAAACAGATCACCGGATCCACTGCGGCCAAGAACTCGATTCACTTCCTGTCGGACCACGCCTTTGAAGGACTCACAGGAGAAGTGATCGGCACCATCGCGCTGGTGGCATTGTGTGTCTTCGTGGTGACATTCGCACGACGGGCAAAGCCGGCCTGATAACGTCGGGAACACCACACGCGGGCCCGGCCTCCCCTGCTCAGGGGATCAGTCGAGGCCAGCGATGAACTGGTCGATCTCGGAAGCGACATCGGCACGGTGCATGTAGGTGTTGGAGGGACACTCCACCGCCTCGCCGTTTGGCAACCCCTCGACGATCGCCAACGCCTCGTCCTGGCCGTGGAGGAGGTCGCTCGAAGCGTAGGCGATGGCCACCGGCGCCATCGCCGTGTCCAGCTCGGGCCACACCGAGTAGTCGAGCACGGCCCTGGCCGACAGCTTGAGCCGCACAGGATCCGCGGCATTGAGGGTCCTCACATAGCGTCGCATCTGGTCCGGTTCGGCCTTGGCATCCACCCGGAAATTTCTCAAATACCAAAGCGCAAAACGCTTCGCGGGGTGGTATGCCGCAGCCGGCAGCCTCACGAACGGTCGCCCCCACCACGGGAACCTGAACTCGGCGTTGGGGCCCACCAAGAACGCGCCGCGCGCGGGCAAGCGCTCGCCCTTGAGGGCCTCGAGGATCGCGTTGGCACCCATGGAGCTGCCGAACCACACCGTCCGTGAACGGTCCACGTCAAGCGCCTCCGCCACCGCACAGAGATCGTCTGCAAGGCGGGAGACCTCGAAATCCGCTGGGCCCAAAGGGTTTTTGGCAAACCTCGCGGATCTCTTCTCACGGGTCTCGATGTAGTGCAGCGGTCGATTCGGCGCCAGAACCTCGAGCAGCGGCCTCCAGCCCTCGATCACCGAGATCCAGCCGGCCACGAAGACCAGCGGGTCCGCCCCATCGGCTGGCTCCGGCTTCCATGTTCTCACCTGGAGTTCAACACCGTCGGCAACCGACAGCCACCTGCAGGAGTATGGAACTCCCGACGCGATCGGATCGATTTCCTGCTCCATCGTCCGCTACGATGATAGAACGATTTTGTCGGCCTGCTGAAGGGCATTGATAGACTGTGGTCCGTGGAAGAATACGATCTGACCCGGTTGCCCATCCATGGCGGACAGTCACAGCTCCCTGACGACGAGGATGCGCCGTCCTGCTCGTCCAAGGTCTACATCAGCAACGAGGAGGCGAGCCTGCTGGCCGCCATGCGTGAGCTGAGGGCCCGCGCCATGCTGGTGCGTGAACGTCTCGAGTCCGCGGAAAAGGAGCAACGCGCCGAACTCGAGGGGGAACTCGCCGGCATGCGCCAGGAGCGGGCCGAACTCGGCAAGAAACGCGAGGCGGCCTTTGTCCGCAAGATGGTCATGCTGGGCCACCTGCCCCCGAGCGCTCTGATCGACTAATCGCGCTTCAGATAGGCGATGGTGGCACCCCAACCGCCGCGATCGTGCGTCCCGTCGTGAAACTCCTGGACCAGCGGATGGTCGGCCAACAGGCTTCGCACCCGCTCGCGCTGCACCCCGATGCCGCGGCCGTGGATCAATCGAACCTCACGAAAACCCTCTTCGTGAGCTGCGGCCAGGTATTCAGTGACGATTTCGGGAATGTCTCGCGGTGGGAACGGATGCAGATCGATGGAGTCTTCGATGGGCAGCACCACCGGCTCCGTCGGGTCACCAGCTTCGCCCTCCTCGGAGTCCTCGGTTTCGTCTGGTCTTTCGTCGCCTCCACCTGTCCCGAGAACCACGGCGCTGACCGCAACGAGAATGACACCGAAGATCCCGAGCCCCCACCACGCCTGTGGGCCAACGATCTTCGACAGCGGCCAGGTGGCGAGGGCCGCGGCGGCGAAGACCGCGACTTTGGTGAAGACGTAAGCCTGACGAACCTTGGGGTCGCGAAAGACGCTGCGAACCATGAACGGAGTATACCGCCGGTCCAGCACGCTCCGGATCCTCGGGCTGCAACGAATCGAGCGGGTTGAACGAACTTGACCGTCATCCAGTTGATGTTCTCGCTGGCAGAGTCAGGCGCCGGCCAGCAGGCGCCGATGGTGACGGTCCAGGCGGGAAGGTAAGGTCCAAAATAATTTTTTCACAAGTACAGCGGGTTCCTGGTCTATCTTTCGATACGTTATTGATTCTGGCGCGGCCCGCGGTCAACGGTCTTCGGCCGGCGTCGTTTCCATCGCCGTGACGGTGTAGCCCAGCTTTTCGATGGCTTCCTTCAGCTGCTCGGCCTGACCTTTTTGGAGTTGTAAACCGCTTCGGCCGAACCCGCCGCGTGGTCGGCCTGCGCCGACACGACACCTTCCATCCGCTCCAATGTCCCTGTGATGGTGGAGGAACATCCGTCGCAGTGCATGCCCTCCACCGTGAAGACCGTTCGGACGGTGTCCGGACGATCCGCAGCGCAAACGGAGGCCCAGGCGCCCAGCATCAGAACCGCCAGTACCGACAACGTAGTGATTTGCCTCGACATCACGCCCCCTCACCGGTCAGGACCGGCACCTCGGGAAGTGGACAGGTGTCTCCAAGGCACCGGTAGAAGGTCGTCATGCCGTCACGACGACCCTGGACCAGGCCGCCTCCCCGGAGTCTCCCGAGGTGCTGGGACACCGCCGCCGGAGTCATATCCAGCACGGTTGCCAAATCGCAGACACAGAGCTCGCCGGCGTGGCGCAGCAGGACAAGGATCTTGAGCCTGGTCTCACCGGCCAGGAGCGCATAATGGGACGACGTCCTCTGGAGCCTGTCACGGTTGTTCATCAACGCCCGCCGAAAGGCCAGCAGTTCGTTGGGGGTTCGATCCGGGTCCACACAGTCAACACGATCCCTCTTCACTGCACACTCCACGGTATGGAAATCACTATCCAATTCAACATATCGGTATTTTAGAATTTTCTTAATTATTGTCAAGATTTGGAAACTACAGAGGAACCTGCGTGTTGTTCGGGGTGAATGGTCGATTCGAAGTCTCCATCCCGCACCATCGACGTCTGGTATGACGGGAGCTGTCCGCTCTGCCGTCAATCTCGACATTGGTGCGAATCACAAGGTGCCAACACCGGGCTCAGGTTCAGAGATTTCCGGACCGCTCGTGACGAGGACCTTCCGGTCGCCAGAGCAGAGGCCGAGAGCTCCATGTGGGTGCACGACGCCGACGGTGGTTTGTCCAGCGGTTTCGAAGGCTGGCGGAGAATCCTCGCCGAGCTCCCACGCTGGCGGTGGCTGGCGGCTGTGGCCGGCCTGCCGCCCGCACGGTGGTTGGGGCAACCGCTCTACCGCATCATCGCCCGCTCCAGGCACCGATTCGCGCTCAGGTAGTAGGGGAATCAGCCCCCTACGGCCGCCAGTCGTCCACCGGAACCGGGGCACCCAGTCGATTCTCACCGATCCACGGGGCGACGAATATGTCGTTGTCCAGCTCCACCGGAGTGTAGTGCGGCATACACAGGAAAACCCATTCGCCATTGTTGGTGGGCGCCACCTGGGTGATGACCGCACGATGCCGGGCCGGGATCGCCACCGACCGAACTGCGCCGCCATCCACCATGAATTGGCGATCCCCGCGCACAAAAAACAGCTCGTTGCCCGGGCCGACCCTCGGGCCCCACTCGCTGGCCGCGGTGGTGATGGGCGGGGTCAGAACCTGCGGTGCTTCCGCCACTCCGGGATCCAACAGCAGCAGATCCGTGCTCGGGTTGCCTCCCAGACTGTCGGTGAACACCAATTTGGTCCGACTCCCGGCAAGGAAGACGGCATCACGCGGACCACCGTCCCCGAGCCCGGTGAGGCGTTGCAGCTCGCCCCATGGTTCTTCGACCGAATCTCGCCCGGACTGACCGATCCACGAACTCCCGTCGGATTCCATCACCGTGACCAGGCAATCGGTCTCGTCGCCGTTCATCCACGTCACCCGAACGACGGCCATCCCATCCAGGCCTGGAAACACAACGAGTTCGGGAAAACTCCAGCCGTCCTCGGTGAGACTCGTCCTGTAGGTCCGCTCAACCGGTGGGTTTTCGGGATCGGGCTCGCGCAACCCGTCGCGCCGGGCACCCACCCACGCGCCATCCGCACCCGCCGGCGCGCGCAACCGCGAGGTGAAGTAGAGCGTCTGGCCATCACCGACCGGCACCGGCGCGCCCTCGACCCCGGCCGAGTTAATGCGAGAGGGATCCTCAATCGCTGCGAGTTCGTCGCCGTCCAACGCCAAGGCGGGGAGCTGCCACCTCCGATAGGTATCGAAGTCCATGAGGTAGTTTGCCTCGACGGTGATATTGGACGTCCCGACCATCCGAGTGCTCCCCGGCACCGGCACGATGACAACCTCCGACCCGGGTGTGATGTCCTCGATGAAGACCGGTACGCCGCCTCCGAGAACCACTGTGTCAGTGGTCACGAGAATATCGGCAACCATGCCCTGTTCCACGACCGGAGTCGGCTTCCCGTCTCCCGCTTCCGCCCGTGCGAAGGCCCTCGGGAGTCCTATCCGCACTCTGACCCGCCAGGCCTCGGTCTCGCCCTCGTCCAATTGCACCTCGATGAGGTTACCGAACAGATTGGTATCGGTGTGCGGCGTTGGTCGCGCAGGGTTGAGCAGGTCGCAACCTGCAGCCAGCACCATCATGAGTAGCGCAGCTGGAATCGTCCGTCGGAGCATCACCACCTCCATGCGGGTGTCATCATAGCGCGGCGGTTCGATGTACAAGAGGCTCTCCCTCGTCGACTCCGAGGATGGGAAAACCGATAACGGTAACGGGCTCGGGCTCGGACTCGGGCTCGGGCTCGGGCTACAACAGCATGCCCGCGATACAGGCGGTCAACCACGAGGCCAGAGCACCACCGAACATTGCGCGCAGGCCGAGCTGCGCCAAATCGCTTTTTCGGTCCGGCGCCACCGCCGAAATGCCGCCGATCTGAATCCCAATGGACGAGAAGTTGGCGAACCCGCAGAGGGCATATGTGGAAATGATCACAGCACGTTCCGACATGACACCCTCCTGGATATAGGATCCAAGAGCTCCGTAGGCAACAAACTCGTTGAGGGAGAGTTTGATCCCGAGAAGATTGCCCACCGCAGCTGAATCCGCCCACGGAACACCCATCAGAAATGCCAACGGGCGCAGCAGGGTTCCGAACAGCGTCTGGAGCGAGCCGGGAAAGAACCCGAGGTACTCCCCACGAATCGGGGACCAGATGGTGTCGAAGGTGTACGCCACATACTCACCACCTATGAGCCGTCCGTCGATGATCCCGTCCAACCAGTTCATCGCAGTGTCCAACACTGCGATCAAGGCGATGAAACCGATCAGCATGGCGCCCACGTTCACGGCCAGCTTGAGGCCGTCGATGATGCCGTTCGAGGCAGCCTCAATGACGTTACCGCCCACATCGATGGGGGGCATCGTGATATCTCCTGCGGTATCCGCCTGCTGGAGTTCGGGATAGATGATCTTGCCGATCACGAGGGCCGCCGGAGCCGACATGACGCTGGCCGCAATCAGGTGCCCCGCGGGCACTCCCATGGCGATGTAGCCCGCCAACACTCCGCCGGCGATGGTCGCGAACCCTCCCACCATGATCGTGAGGAGTTCGGACCGGGTCATATCGTCCAAGAACGGTTTGATCAGCAGCGGCGCCTCGGTCTGCCCGACAAAGATATTGGCGGTACAGGAAAGTGTCTCAGCGCCACTTGTACCGATGGTCCAACGCATGAACCGAGCCATGGCCTCGATCACCCGCTGCATGATGCCCAGGTAGTACAGCACGCTCATGAAGCCGCCAAAGAAAAGGATGGTCGGCAAAACCTTGAAGGCGAATTGAAATCCGAAACCGGGCCAACCCGCATCGGCGCCCGGGAAGTAGAACTGCGGGTCGGAGAGGTTGCCGAAGAGGAACTTCGCCCCATAGTCGGAGAGCCCGAGAAAGGCCGAGACCTTCCGCGACAGACCATCGAAAATGAGTTGTCCGTGTAGACCACGCGAAATCAGAAACGCCACACCGAGAATAACCACCAGAGCCGCCAGGTAGCGTTGCGCCGGCTGGAAGAGGCGGAAACCGCCGTTGATCATCATCGCCACGACAACGATGGCGAGCAGGTAGGGCACCGCGGCGGGGATGAGCCACGTGGATACGGCACCCATGCCAAGCCCGACAGCAGCAAGCGCGGCGGTGGCGGCCCATCCGCGACCAAGTCGGAAGTGGTCCGTTTGGAGGAGGTAGACCAGTATCAGCAGCCCAAACACGGTCATGCCGGCAAAGCTCCACGCATCGTCGCGCAGGATGATCACCGCGAACAGGACCTGCAAGCCGATGCCCCAGACCACGATGCTGAATTTGACTGATCGCCGATGGTAGGACATGAGCCATGCGATGCCCAACAACGCGAGGATTCCCAGCAATCCGATCAGATGCATATTTCCTCCCCACTCAACGCGTGCAACTTTACACCGGCACGCCCGTCGTCGCGTTATAATCCCCCCGAGGGCGTAGCTGGTGGACCGGACGCGCCCGTGGGAGCCCACGTATGTCCATGGACTTCGAAACAGTCAAGTTCCTCCGCATCATCTTCCTGGTGATCTTCGCCATGGTGGGTGGTGCAGCCGGCGTCAAATACGGGCCCATGCTCCTCGGGACCCAGGGCGAGACCATCGGGCCGATCATCGGAGTCGTGGTCGGAGCTCTGGTGGGCTGGAACGCCGTTGACCTGGTCAAGGGGCGGGCTCACAAATAGCATCTGGCTGCGCCATGCACGTCTCCCGATCACAGTTCGAGCATCTCGTCTCCGAGGCGCTGGATCGTCTCCCCCACCGGTTCGCGGAGTTGATGAGCAACGTCACCGTGCAGGTCCATGAGGCACCCGACAGGGCCACACTCGAGGACCTGGACCTCGATCCGGCGAGAAACACCCTGTTCGGCCTCTATACCGGGGTTCCCCTGGACCAACGGGGCGGCTGGTACGGCAATGTACTGCCCGACGTCATCGTGCTCTACCGAGGGCCCCTGATGGCCGCAACGTCGAACGAAGCGACTCTGATCCGCCAGATCCAGCTCACCCTGCTGCATGAGATCGGTCACCACTTCGGACTGTCCGACGCCGAAATGCACGCCTGGGAAAGGGAGTTCGAGGCTCTCGATGGGTGATTTCTTAATTTTGAATTCTCAGTTTTGAATTCCCGCCGCCCGCCCCGCTGACGAACTGACCACGAGAACTGGGGGAGAATTCAAAATTAAAAATTGAGAATTCAAAATTCATTTCGTTATCCTTGAGGGCATGGCGGACGCCCACGATGATCTGCACCCCGTCGAGGCATCTCACCTGCACGCACGGCGTGAACGGGTGTTTCTGGTGCTCGCCGGCCTTTTTCTCGGCACCCTGGCGATGCTCAACATCCTGGGCATCAGCCGGTTCATCAAGCTCGCCGAACTCACAACGGCCGGGGGAGCCACACTGACATTCGCCATCGCCGTGGGCGTTTTGCCGTACCCGATCACCTTTCTGTGCACTGATTTCATTTCAGAATTCTACGGCCGCAAGCGCGCCAACTTCGTGGTCCTCGTGGGTCTGTTGCTCAACATTTGGGTCGTCATCGTGATGTGGCTCGGCGGTATTCTGCCCGGGTTCGAGGCGGTGGACCCCTCCTCAGGCGAACTCCTTCGAGACGCGGCCGGCCGCCTGCCGGTGTTCTTCGAAATCCGCGCCCTCACCTTCGGAGCCGTCACCGCTTCGATGTTTGCCTACATGGCAGCCCAATTCTGCGATGTCTATGTTTTCCATTTCTGGAAGCGGGTCACCAAGGGGCGGATGCTGTGGGTCCGCAACAACGGATCAACGATGATCAGTCAACTCGTGGACACAACGGCCGTCATCCTCATCACCCACTACTATGCCCACGCTCTCCCCATCGATCCGGAGCAGCCGCTGGCCCGGCAGCTGGGGCTCTTCATCGCAACGGGGTACACATTCAAGTTCCTGGTCGCCGCATTCGATACCGTGCCCTTCTACATCGGCGTTCGGTACCTCTCACAATACCTCCAACTGGACCCCACCCGAGAACACACCGGTCTGGAGACCGACGAGCCGGAGTGATCCCCCATTCCGAATTCCAGATTCCAGATTCCAGATTCCAGATTCCAGATTTCAAGATTCGAGCTCCCCATTTCGAATTTCGAATTTCATCAGTGCTACTATCACCCGACCGATTCACCGGGAGGATCCCATGAAAAAATTTCTCGCCATCGCCTTCGTTTTGCTGTGTGTCGGATTCGCAACGGCCCAGGAAGTCCATATCGATTACGATCGGTCCGCCCGGCTCACCACCTTCAAGACCTTTGGCTGGCAGGACACCCCGGAAACCTCCCTCGCGGGCACAAACGAAATGATGCACGACCGCATCAAGGCGATCATCATCGACAACTTCTCCAGCGGTCGCCTCGACTATGTGAAATCTGATCCGGATCTGTGGGTCACCTACCACACAAGCACCCGCGACCAGTTCAAGGTCAACACCGCGTCATTTGGTTATGGTTATCCTTCCAACTGGTATTGGGACCCTTACTGGGGCGGCGCCTACACCACCTCCAGGGTCAGCACCTACACGGAGGGCACCCTGGTGATCGACATCTGGGACGCCGAGGCGAAGACCTTGATCTGGCGTGGATCGGCGATCGTCACCGTCGCCAAGTCACCGGACAAGAACATCAAGAAGGTGCAGAAGGCGGTAGACAAGATCGCCAAGAAATGGCAGAAGATGAAGCCGGGGTTCTGAGGTCCCGGGGTCCTGGGGTCTTGAGGTCCTGAAGACACAGCAGGAGGATTCCTCGCAGGCGTTGGTTCGCTTCGGTCAAAACCTGACGATGCCCGACACGACGAATGAATTAAACCAGGCGAAGTTGTAGACCTCGTCCGTGTCGGCGCCGCCCTCGACGGTCCGGTAGCCAGCGGTCAGGGTCCACTGATCGTTGATATCGAAACCGACCTTCAGCCCGAGGTCCTCTGCGCGGCCGGGACCGCCCGCCAATGCGTCAAGATCCAGCAGCAGATGCCATCGGTCGGCGAATCGCCAATCGGCCGCGAGATGGAGCAGCGGAACAAAACCCACATCGGAGTCCATGCTCGAGGTGTCACCCTGCCGAAGCTCGATTTTGGCATCTCGCACCTTGGCGGTGAACCCGACCCACCAATTCCATCGGTTGCCCCGGTGAAACTGGTAGCGGTAGGTCAAGCGCCACGAGTTGAACTGGTAGGTGGCTTCGGTGGGGACTCCGGGAAGGTAGGTCTCGCCGACGAAGTTCACCGGTTCGTCAAAGGTGCCGGTTTCGGTATATGACAGCGGCGCCAGCAGCGCGCGAATCCCGTGGCGCTCGCTGATGTTCCACGTGAGGTAGGCGCGCGCCGACAACCACGGCCCCTCCCCCACGAGATCCGCCAACGAGAACCGCGTTCCGGTGTCGTCGTTGGGAATCTGGACGTCGTTGCTGCTCTGCCACACCGGACCCGCCTCGAGTTCCACCACGAACTTGGGAGTTTCCTGTGCCCGAGCCGTCCCCGGTCCAATCAGCCCCCAAGCCAAGGCGGCACATACGACCATGACAAGTGTATTTCTCATAACCCAATCTCCTCAGCCACCCGGCTCCACACCGGGTTGCAGCGTCATCTGCAGCCGTGACACGTCATAACCCGCCTCCGGCAGCCGACCGATGATGCCCTGGTAGTCGGCCCGGTCCATCACCGGTGACCTGCTCAGAATCCACAGGTACTTGCGACTTGGAACGCCGACCACGGCCCATCTGTATTCCGGATCGAGGTCGATGATCCAGTAGTCTCCCCAGAACGGACCAAAGAACGACACCTTGAGCTTGGCCTTGGTTGCGCTGTCCACGACCTTCGCCCGGCCGGTGGACTGCTTGAGCTTGCCATCGAGCGAGCCCTTCCGGCAGCTGTTCACCACCTTGATGCGTCCGTCGTCCCTCATGCTGTAGTCAGCGGTCACCGCGGTGCAGTTCTTCTGGAACCAGGCGGGATAGCTCGCCACCTCGTACCAGGTCCCGAGATATCGGTCGAGATCCACCGAGTCCACCACGGTCAGCTCTGGGCTCTCCGCACTGAGGAGACCGGATGAGGCCAGTAACACAATTAATACGATCGCAATCTGTGTCGTTCGTTTCACCGGGTCACCTCGCATCGGGGAGCCACAACGCAACCACCACCCACTCCATTGCATGTCAGGGATCATACGCCACCCTCTAGATTCAAGATGCAAGATTCAAGATCCAAGATGCAAGATTCAAGATCCAAGATGCAAGATGCAAGGTGCGAGATTCGACGGCCGCCCGGAGCATCGTTGTGGAGCAGCCGTCTCGGCTGCATTGCTGGTCCGGATTGACCGCACGAGTGCAGGCGGGACGCCCGCTCCACAATGCGGGCCCGAGGCGTGATCAACATTGACGGGGGCCTTTGTGGTGCGGCCGACTCGGCTGCAATCTCAGCGCCCGGTGGCCGGTTTGTCGGTGCACCCACCCAGATCCTTCGACTCGGCCTTCGGCCTCGCTCAGAATGACAGTTTTTTGGGAGGATCCCTGACCGTCGCGGGTGGGTGGAGGGTCTCCGCCCAGCCGGCATCATGGGCTTGGGGCTGTGGGGCGGGTGGGTGGCTCCCGAGGCGATTCAACCGCGGCGGCCGCGGGGTTCGTAGCGGATCACCTCGGCCTTCTCCGAAGTGATGAGAGCGCCGCAGTCGGCCTCGTCGAGCATGGCCTCCACCTGCTCGATAAATGGTGTGATCCGGTGCTCGCGGTCCACCAGCTCGACGACGATGGGCAGATCGTGCGACATCCGTAGGATTCTGGTTGTGTGGAGAACGGAGGATGCGCCAAAGCCCGCAATCCCGCGCAACACGGTGGCGCCATGCAACCCCGCCTTCCGTGCGGCGAGGAGAATCGCCTCATACAGCGGCTTGCCCTCGTGCCGATCATCCTCGCCGATGAAGATTCGAACGAGCTTGAACACACCATCTTCCGACATGGTCTCCTCCGTCAGAGTCGCTGGCCGAGGGTCAATCCCAGCCAGCAGGCGGCGAGACCCAGGGCCAGGCTGCCGCCGGCGTTCAGGAATGCGATCCGGTAGTCACCCACTCGGGCGGCTTCGAGGATTTCGTAGGCAAAGGTGGAGAAGGTTGTCAGGGCGCCGAGCACCCCGATGGCGAAAAAGGCCCGCATATTGGGCGACACCGCGAATCGGCCGGTCGTGATCGCGCCCAGGAAGAGACCGAGGATAAAGGTGCCCGAGATGTTGACCACAAAGGTCCCCCACGGGAAGAAGCTGCCCCGACTGAATCTCATGAACCAGCCGGTGATCCAGAACCTGCCCACCGCACCGAGGGCGCCACCCATCGCCACCGCGGCGGTCCGTGCCCAGAAAACCGTCATCCCGTCCGGCACATCCCGACCCCTTCCGTCGTGGCGGATTATCTCAGATCAGGAGGTCGCGGCGGGGATTGGGGAAAGAATTGAATCAGGAAGTGAATCAGGAAGTGAACAGTGAACAGTGAATAGTGAATAGATGGCGGCTGCGGCTCGGGCCCACACCCTGAGTATTCGAAGGTGGTCTCTTCACTATTCACTATTCACTATCCGCTATGTGCTCGCCGTCACTCCTCGGTGTAGTCCGCGGCGATGGGGTAGCGGCGACCTCTGCCAAAGGCCTTAGCGGTGATCTTGATGCCCGGCGCGGCTTGGCGGCGTTTGTACTCGGCACGGTTGATCAGCCCGACAACCTGCTCCACATCGGCTCTGTCGAGCCCCAGAGCCACGATCTCGTCCACCGACGCGTTCCGCTCCACATACTCCTCCACCACACGGTCGAGGACCTCGTAGGCCGGCAGGCTGTCCTGATCGGTCTGGTCGGGTCGGAGTTCGGCAGTGGGCGCCTTCGTGATGATCGATTCCGGGATCACCTCGCCCCCTCGATTGAGGTACCGAGCCAATCGGTAGACCAGGGTCTTCGGAACGTCGGACAGCACGGCGAGGCCGCCGCACATGTCACCGTAGAGGGTCGCGTACCCCACAGCCGTCTCGGACTTGTTGCCGGTGGCCAACAGCATGCGACCGAACTTGTTGGACAGCGCCATCAACACACCGCCCCGGATTCGAGCCTGGATATTCTCCTCTGTGACGTCCTCCTCGAGACCCTTGAAAGACGGGGCAAGACCATCCAGGTACGCCTGAAAAACGTCGTCGATGGCGATCACCCGGTATTCGATGCCGAGATTGGAGGCGAGCTGTTCGGCGTCGGTATGGCTGAGTTCCGAGGAGTATCGGGTCGGCAGCGCGACTCCGAGGACGTTCTCCGGTCCGATCGCCCGCGCGGCGATGGCCGCCGTCACCGCCGAGTCGATCCCTCCAGACAGGCCGAGCAACACCTCACTGAAGCCGCACTTTGCCAAATAGTCCCGGAGGCCGAGCTCGAGAGCACTCAGAGCCTGCGCTTCCTCGCACTCCGCGACATCCCGTAGCTCGCCGAGTTCGCCCTCGCCGTCATCGGTGGGCACGTCGTAGAGGAGAAGATCCTCCGAGAAATCACGTGCCCGGACGACTACCCGTCCATGAGGGTCAACCACAATGGAGTGGCCGTCGAAAACGAGCTCGTCATTGGCGCCCACCTGGTTGACATAGACGAAGTGGCGCCCTGACTGGGCCGCATACCGGCGCACCAGATCGCGCCGCTGCGCCGCCTTGCCCAGTTCGAACGGGCTTGCCGACACGTTGATCAGAATGTCCGCGCCCCCATCCACGAGCTCCATCACCGGATCCCGGTGATAGATGCTGCGGCCGTCGAGGTCCGGATCCGCCCACACGTCCTCGCAGACCGAAACCCCCAGGCGTACGCCCCGGAAATGCAGGACGTGGGCCGCGCCTCCGGGCTCGAAGTAACGCGCCTCGTCAAACACGTCATAGGTGGGAAGAAGGCACTTGTGATACCGCTCCACCACCTGGCCCCCGACGCACAGGGCGGCGGAGTTGTGAAGCAGTTTGCCCGACCCGGAAGAGTTGCGGTCCACATAGCCGAGCACGATGCCCGGCCCATCCGCGGAGAGCTCGGCGATGCGGCCGAGCTGGCGGAGGTTGGCGTCCACAAAGGTCGGTCGATCAAGCCGATCGTGGGGTGGGTAGCCGATGGTGGCGAGCTCTGAGAAGACCACCAGGTCTGCACCCTGACGTCGGGCATCGAGAACGGCCGACCGTGTCTTGTCGAAATTCTGGTCGAAGGCTCCGACCGTGAAATCAAGCTGGGCGATGGCGATACGCATGACACATCCCTCGGGTGAGGCAGTGTATACCGAAACGATCCTGGCCGGCGGCTACGTAGGCCGGCCGGGCCAGAAAAACCAACCCCGCCGGGAGGGGGTACCGGCGGGGTGGCTGGAAGGAGGAGAGTCACGATGCGATTCGTTGTCTCTCATCCTGTCTACGGTCCCTCACCTCGGAGCGTTTATACGAACGCCGAGGAGTTTTCTGGCTGACGGTTCTGGCGACCTCCGCCCGGGACACGTACACTTGAGGGAGCTTTCCAGAACAGGGGGTGGTGGATGGTGTTCACACCAATCGTATTTTTGATAGGTCTGGCCGGTGCCGTGGCCCCGGGCGACGAGGTCGTTGGTCTGCCGCTGACCGGAGACGCGGCGGTGGAGTTCCTCAACACCGCCGAGGTCAAGGGAAAACCAAAGGAGTTCGACTCGTTGGCGATCACCGATCCCGTCCGCGTCACCCTCACCGACGGCAGCCGCACGCTCCGGGCGATCTTCAAGGACGAAGATACCTACCACATGCAGTTCCACTACGGCGACGGTCGCATGCTGACCAGGGTCAAGGACTCCTACAAGAGCGAAATCGCGGCCTACGAACTCGCTGTCATGTTGGGGATGGACATGGTTCCGCCCTGCGTCGAGCGAACCGTCCGATCCCACAAAGGGTCGCTATGCTTGTGGGTTGAAGAGGCCATGACCGAGTCGGACCGGATCAAAAAGAAGATCCAGCCACCCAACGCAGTCGAGTGGAACAACCAGATGTTCAACATCCGGTTGTTTGTCCAGCTGATTTGGGACCCCGACTACAACAACGTCAGAAACATGCTTGTGGACGCCAATTTCAAGATCTACAAGGTCGATTCGTCCATGGCCTTCCGCACCGACTCGGACCTTCGCAAGGAAAAGAGCCTGACCCGTTTCTCACGCAAGGTGTTGGCCGGCCTCGAAGCCCTTGAACAAGACAAGGTCAATGCACGACTCGGTCCGTGGCTCGACAAGAAACAGCTGAAAGCCCTGTGGGCGCGACGGGAACGACTGATCGCGCTCGCCAAAGAACGAATTGACGCCTTTGGAGAGGACGCGGTTCTCTACGACTGATCGCCCCAGAGCGGCGTAACCGGTGGCGGAATTCCACCGAGGTTGAGGAGATGATGTGATGGCGCTCTGCCACGTCTTGCTGTTATTCGCCGCCCAGGTCCCGGTGCCGTCTACCCCGCCAACCGGCCTGCCGCTCGCCGGGGAAGCGGCGGAAGTGTTTCTCACGTCGGCGAAGGTCGTGGACCTAGAAAAGTACGAATCCCGGGGCATCACCAGGCCGCGAAAGGCCACGCTGAGCGACGGCAGCCAGACCCACTATGCGCAGTTCAAAGACATCGACGTCCTGCAAACCAAGGTCGTTCTTTCCACCGGCAAGACGGTGCTGAACCTCTACGACACATACAAACACGAGATCGCCGCCTACCAGCTCGACAAGCTCCTCGGTCTGGATATGGTGCCGCCCTGCGTCGAGCGCAGGATGTCGAGAGACACCGGCTCCCTGTGTATGTGGCTCAATGGCGCCATGACCGAGACGGAGCGGAAGAACGACAATCTCACGCCACCGGATCTCCAGGCCTACATCAACCAGATGCACGACATCAAACTGTTTCTCCATCTCACCTGGGACACCGATTACAACAACATCTCCAACATCATGATCGACGGCAACTGGAAGCTCTACAAGATCGACTCCTCACGGGCCTTCCGGATCGATCAAACGCTCCGCAGGCCAGACACGCTGTCGCGCTTCCGGCGATCCACGGTCCAAGGGCTGCGGTCGATCACGCGGGCTGATCTCGACAAGGCCATGAAACCGTGGCTCAGCCCGAAGGCGATCAACGCTCTCTGGCAGAGGCGCACCCTGATCCTCGAACTCGTCGAACAACGGATTGCCGACCGAGGTGAGGCGGCGGTCCTCTTCGATTGACCCGGGAGTATTGCGGTGTCAGTCCCGGCTGCCACCCAACAACCCCGCGCGGAACAGGAAATAGAGCATCGTCATCAGCGACGAGACCACGGCCGCAACATAGGTCATGGCCGCCGCATTGAGCACTTTGTCCACACCCTGCCGCTCCTGTTCAGTCACGATGCCGTATTCGGTGACGAGGGCCTTGGCCCGATTCGACGCGTCAAACTCCACCGGCAAGGTCACGATCTGAAAGAGCAACACAGCTGAGAACATCACCGCGCCGACCATCACCATGTTGGTCGAGGACATAAACAGACCAATCAACATCACGAAGTAGCCGAGCGAGGATCCGATCTTCGCGGTGGGTACCAGCGCTGAACGAAGACCCAGGGCCTTGTAGCCGGTGGCGTGCTGGATGGCGTGACCCGCCTCGTGGCAGGCAACACCGATGGCCGCGATGGACCTCGAACCGTAGACGCCCTCGGAGAGGTTGAGGCTCTTGTTCGCCGGATTGTAGTGATCGGTGAGCAGACCACGGGCCGGCTTGATCGATACGTTGCCGATGCCCGCACCGTCCAGCAACCTCTGGGCCGCCTGGGCTCCGGTCAGCCCGGATGCGGCCGGCACCTTGGAATACTTGGAGAAATTCCGCTTGGTCATGGCGCTGGCCCACAGCGAGAGCAACAGGCCCGGAATAATGAACACGAAGTACATGGGATCGAAATACATATGAAAGCCTCCGATGCGACTGGGGTCCATGAAGACCCCCACAGTTCAACACAGAATCGGTCGAGAATCTTCTCGATCGGGACGATTTTTCGAGCAATGGTCCAGCGCTCGTCATACACCCGGTCATTGAGATACACTCCACACGGGAGGTGTGGCATGGTCCGTTGTTGTCTCCATCGGAGTCGCAGCACAGTCGCCGGTCGGCTGCCCAGTCACGACCGTCCCGATCTCTTTGGTCCCCCCGAGGGCTGATCCCGCATCCAGGCGGATCTCCACCCAGCAGACCAACAGCCCGATGATGAGGGAGGCCCCCCATGTCCAGTTATGGTATCGATCCAAATCGTATCCACACTGCGCTCGGCCAGCACGTTCTGGCCGACGGTTTCCATATAGCCATCGACCTCGAGAGATCGCACGGTTCGTGGATCGTCGACGCTGCCACCGGCCGCGAGATCCTCGATTTCTACTCATATTTCGCAACTCTTCCGGTAGGACACAACCACCCGAAGCTCACCGGCGACCCAGGTTTCATGGAGGCTCTCACGCGAGCAGCGGTGGCCAACCCGGCGAACTCGGACATCTACACCGGTGAGTATGCCGCCTTCGTCGAGACCTTCGCGAAACTGGCCATGCCTGAGAGCATGCGCCACCTGTTCTTTGTCGCCGGCGGCGCCCTGGCCGTGGAGAATGCCCTCAAGACGGCCTTCGACTGGAAAGACCGCATGAACCGAGAGGCCGGTCGGCAGATCGACGGCTCCCATGTCATCCACTTCAGGGAGGCTTTTCACGGCCGCAGCGGCTACACCCTCTCGCTCACCAACACCGACCCGATCAAGACCGCGGGCTTCCCCATCTTCGACTGGCCGCGAGTCACCAACCCCAAACTCCGCTTTCCGATCACCAAAGAGGTCGTGGCTGAGACCATCGGAGCCGAACAGACGGCAATCCGGGAAATCGAGCACGCCTTCGACTCCCGCGGCCATCAGATCGCCGCGATCATCATGGAACCCATCCAGGGTGAGGGCGGAGACAACCATTTCCGGCCGGAATTCTTCGCCGAACTCCGCCGTCTGGCGGATGAGCATGAGGCTCTGCTGATATTTGACGAGGTTCAAACCGGGGTGGGACTCACCGGAAGGATGTGGGGATACCAGCACTTCGGCGTCGAACCCGACATCATCGCCTTTGGCAAAAAGACCCAGGTCTGCGGGATCATGGCGTCGGATCGCGTCGACACGGCACCGGGCAACGTCTTCTCGACACCTGGGCGGATCAACTCCACCTGGGGCGGCAACCTGGTGGACATGGTCCGTTGTGCAAAGTACCTGGAGATCATCGACGAAGAGGGACTCGTGGACCACGCAGCCGCCATGGGCGATCGCTTTTTGGAAGGCCTCCGCATCTTGGCGGAGCGTCACCCAAAAATGTCGAATGTCCGGGGGCGCGGTCTTTTTTGCGCCTTCACCCTGCCCGGCGCGGCCGACCGGGATCTGCTGCGAACCCTGCTGTGGGAGGGTGGGCTGGCGACGCTGGCGTCGTGGCCCACATCCGTGCGCTTCCGACCGTGTCTCAACGTATCGGCCGACGAGATCGACGTTGCGCTCGAGCGTCTCGACGACGGTCTCCACCGGCTCGAGGAACGTTGAATCGGAATTGATTCGCGACTTCGACACCGTGGTCGCGCTAAGATCCGCCCTGGAGGCGCCATGGCATCACGCCGAGTATCTGTTTCGACCATTGTCCTCGCAGCCGTCGTTCTGTTTGCCGTCGCGGCCCTCGTCGTCTCGCGGTTTACCAGACTCGAGGTCGAGGTCGACGGCACAGCCATCACGGCGCAGAGGATCGCTCACGTCGAGTTTCCAGTACCAACCCTCGATGACGTTGACGCGGAATCAACGGCGATTTCCGTCGAATGGGCTCTATCGGACGGGAGGCCACGAAACGTCGTGCTGATGATCGGGGACGGTGTCGGACTCGGCCATCTCAGCACCGTTTCCACGGTTCTCAACGGTCCGGGGGGCGGTCTGGCCGTCGAGTCCGCGCCGGTCACCGGTCTGGTACGGACCTGGGCGTCCAACGATCTCGTGACCGGGTCCGCAGCTTCGGCCTCCGCCATGGCGACCGGGATCAAGACTCGAAGGAAGGCAATCTCCAAAAACGGGAATGGAAGCGACAACCGGACGCTCTTCGAAGCCGCTGCCGCCCGCGGACTGTCCACCGGGATGGTAACAACCTCCGGACTCGTGGACGCAACCCCGGCAGCCTTTCTGAGTCATTCCCCAAGCAGGTACGAATTTCGGTCAATCCTCGAGCAGATTCTGCAGTCGGACGCGGAGGTGCTGGTTGGCGGGGACTTCACCCACCACGGCAAGGCAAAGAAACAGGCCGATTACATCGACATGGTCGAGAATGTCGAATCGGACCAGACAGCCGGGAAAACTGTGGTTCGAAGCGGTGAGGGACTTTGGGCATCATCGGGCCCGGTGGTCGCGCTTTTTCCCCCGCGGCCGGGATTCGCCTATGCCCATGGACCGCTGCTCGCCGACACGGCGGAACATGTCCTCGGAATCCTGAACAGCAATCCAGAGGGCTTCCTCCTCGTGCTCGAGTGCGAGGAAACGGACGAAGGAGCCCACGTCAATGATCTGGACCGTGTGGTGGCGGGCATGGTGGAATTGGATCAGGCCACTCGGAGGGTGCTCGAGTTCGCACACATGAGCGGCGACACATTGGTTATCGTCACCGCCGACCACGACACCGGCGGAGTCGCGATCCTGGATGGACCCTTTGACAACGCCACTGCCACGGTGGGGTGGGTTTCCGACAATCACATCGGATCGTGGGTGCCTCTCTTCGCCTTTGGGCCCGGAGCCGCGCGATTCAACGGCGTGATGGACAACACCGACATCGGCCTGCGTATCGCGGATCTCCTCGGCCTCGAGGACTTCCCCTCAACACCCAAAACACCCTGGCGCAGCACTCGATAATCACCGATCCTCGATTCATGATTCGAAATTCGTAATTCGTAGTTCGAAGTTCCTGATCGCATCATCCGATAGGTTCCCGTTCTGCAGGCATTTCAATTTCCGTCCATCCCTGGAAGCGGTGTAACCACGGCGGTTGACCATTGAGGCCTCGATTGATAGGGTTACGGCCGCCCACAGTGGAATAGCGCACTGATTGGCAGATTTCGACACCCAAGGACAGAAAATGAGCATTCTCGACTCCATCAAGCGGTTGATCGCGGGACCTGAGACCCAGCCCATCCCGGTCATTGGCCGGAACGAACGGTGCTGGTGCGGCAGCGGCCGCAAGTACAAGGCGTGCCACCTGGCCGCGGATGATCGCAAACGAGCCGCCGCCCGGTCATCCTCCGTCGCCACTCCCGCCGGTCGCGGTTTCTGACGGCTGCCGCCTGCCGCCTTCCGGCTGAACCACCAACACACGACGAATTCGATCCCTCCCATCGGGCTGTTGCCCCGGTGCCAGTTGCCCGGTGGGCCGGCCGGCCCGGAACTTTTCGCGTTCCCCGGTTGTTTGCTCCAATGGAGCATCACCATGGCCACAATCGACTTCATCGAGGACCACAACAGCCAGCAGGAGATCAGCGACACCCTCCCAAGGGTTGTGGAGGAACTCCGCGCCCAGGCGGACTCGCTCGCCACCCCGCTGCGCAAAACCTACCGTGGCCACCACATGCCGTCACGAGACGAAATCGTGCTCATGACGGAGCTGCTGCGGTCGGTGATCTTCCCCGGTTACTACGGCAACCGAGACGTCACCGACGAGAGCCTGTCATTTCACGTGGGCGCGACCCTGGATCGCGTTGCGATGATCATGGCCGATGAAATCCAGCGCGGACTCTGCTTCGCGTGCTCGCGCCCGGCCGGTGAAGGGGTCCCGGCTCACTGCGCCTCTCGTGCCCGGCGCATCACGGCCAACTTCCTCGGGCGCCTGCCAAAACTCCGCGAACAGCTCGCGTTGGATGCTCTCGCCGCGTACGAAGGTGACCCGGCAGCATCGAGCCCGGCGGAGGCCATCTTCTGCTACCCAGGTGTCTTCGCCCTCACCAACCACCGGATCGCGCACGAACTCTATGGGCTCGAGGTCCCACTCATCCCCCGGATCATCAACGAAGACGCCCACAGCCGCACCGGGATCGACATCCATCCCGGCGCCAAAATCGGAAATAGGGTATTCATCGATCACGGCACGGGAGTGGTCATCGGTGAGACCTGCGTCATCGGTGACGGTGTACGGATCTACCAAGGCGTCACCCTCGGCGCCAAGAGCTTCCCGCTGGACGACGACGGCAACCCGATCAAAGGCATCGATCGACACCCCATTATCGAAGACGACGTGACCATCTACTCCGGTGCCACGATTCTGGGCAGGGTCACCATCGGAGCCGGCTCGATCATCGGCGGCAACGTCTGGCTCACCAGAAGTCTCCCACCAGGCAGCCGAATCTCTCAGGCCAGGCATCGATCCGAGTCCTTCACGGACGGTGGGGGGATCTGACCATTTTCGCTGAATTTTGAATTCTCAATTTTGAATGTTGAATTCCCGTCCACCCACCCCTCAAACCCCACAGTACCGGGTGGGCGGGGGCAATTCAGAATCAAAAATTAAAAATTGAGAATTTGAGAGTCTACCCCGAGTAGTAGGGATTCTCTCCGGAGCTGTGGTCGGTGTCATCGACGACCTTCGTGATCTCGGGGATCTCTTCCAGGATGATCTTCTCGATGCCGTCCTTCAAGGTCACCTGGGACATACCGCAGCCCTGGCAGCCGCCGCCGAACTGGATGACCGCGGTTTTTCCGTCCACCGCCAGCAGTTCGACCCAGCCGCCATGGCCCGCCACCGAGGGCGTCACCTTCTCGTCGATCACCTGTTGGACGCGCTGCGCGATAGGATCCTCCCAGGTCACAACGGCCTGAGGATTCTCGAAGCGGAAGCCCGCCCCGGAGAAGTCGGACACGAAGTCAATAGTGGTGCCTTCGAGCATTTCGGCACTGGCCGGGTCGATGTAGACCGTGAATGCACCCTGATCGAAGGTCAGGTCCTTTTCAAACGCCTCACCCTCGCCGATCAGTGCGAGGTTGTACTGGAAGCGATGACGGCCCTGCCGATCAGCCATGACCCGCAGCCCCGCACATTTGGCCTCGGATTGTTCGATGTACTCCTGGACCTTTTGCTTGGCAACATCAGTGAATGTGATCATTTGACCTCCCGTAGACGTTGTCTCGTCCACATCCGCCGCAACAGCCCGAAACGGTAGCACATTCCTTCCCCCACCCACCCGAATTCAAAATTCGAAATTCAAAATTCGAACGGTGGACCGCACTCGAGATGTTCAACACGGGTGTTCCGCCGCACACCTCATTTTCCAGTTCTCACGCCAATGCTCGTCGCCGCCCTATCGTTCGCCAAGGGTGGCGTTCACCGTCTTCTCGGCCCCGTCGCGAACGACAGTCACCGTAATCTCGTCGCCCGGGGCACGGGCCTTGAGCAACCCGGAGTAGCCGCGGAGATCCTCCACCGATTGACCATCGAGTGCCACCACCACGTCGCCCGCCACGATTCCAGCCACCTCGGCCGCCGAGCCCGGCATGACCTGCTGGACCATGACCCCGGGTCCCTGGAACGAAAAATCGGGCATTGTTCCAAGACTTGCCCGGCGAGTACTCTCGCCACCGTGTGCGGGCTGTGGACCGGCCATGCCCGAAATGGTCACGGTCATGGGTTCGGTCCGCTCCGCCAGATAGCCCACGGCCTCGTGGGCGGCCTCTGCCACCACCGCCATCCCCGGACCGTCGATGGCGTCGGCGGTGTCCGACGGGCGATGGTAGTCGGTGTGGGGACCGGTGAAGAGCTGGACCGCCGGAACACCCACCTCGATGCAACTCATTTGGTCCGAACTGTCGAGGGGTTCGGCCACGACCTCTATGGGAGCGCCTGTGGTGTATCCCACGCCCATAAAGATGAACCGCCACTCCCGGGCCGAATCGGCGTTGAGGACGAAGAGCTTGCCGTCGGCGAGACGTCCCACCGAATCGAGGTTGACGCAGGCGAATGGCGATCCGTCACCGGTCATGGCCGCCATCAGTTGGCGCGAACCGATCCGACCCGCCTCCTCGCCGGTGACCACGGCGAAGACAAGCGGACGCGGTCGCGGCGGTTCCGCGGCCATGGCCGCCGCCAGTTCAAGCAGCACCGCCACACCCGATGCGTTGTCGTCGGCACCGGGGTGAATTTCACCCTCGTTTCCGGCACGAACATCGGGCCAGCCCAGGCCCAGGTGATCGAGGTGGGCCAGGATCACGACGGGCTGCCCGGCGAGGGCCGAGTCCGTCCCTGGGATACGGCCGATGAGGTTGGTGAGCGTCATCTCCCGTTCAGGGTCGCCCCCAGTCCAAGTCCAGCTCTGGCGATAGCCGTCGTCGCCCGCCGGCTGCAGACCGAGCTCCAGGAATCTGGACTCGACCCAGGCGGTGGCCTCGGCGAGACCGTCCGATCCGAGCCCCCGGCCGGAGAGCCGAGGGTCCGCGAGCCAGGCAACTTCGTTCTGCATTGCCGCGGCATCAAAGACCGCCGGCAACTCGGCCAACGGAGCTCTGGCTGGCAGCACGAGAGGCGGCATCTCGCCGTCGCTCAAATTCCGCACCAGGGGTGAGTTCAGGGGTTGCCACATACCCTTGGCAACGTTTTCCGGCTCGTCGCCCTTGAATGCGAGGTACGAGTAGCGGGTGTAGTGCGGCAGCTTGCGCCCCAGGCCGGGGATCGCCGTCACCGGATCGGCAGCGATGAAACCCACCGCCGCGGCGGGATCTTCGACGCTGCGCGCCACGAGCACCAGCGAGTGATCCGCCCGACCGACTTCTTGACCCACGAGCCGGATGTCACGGTCCTGGAGTTCAACACCCTGGACCGCCACCCGATCCACCACCTCCTCCGCCCACAGATTGTCCCATCCCAGGACCCATGCCGTGGTCTCCGGTGCCGCATCGAGGTCGGTGTCCATCACTAGGTTCGGCTCCGCCGGTTTCGCCCACGCCGCGGCGAGCTCGCTCCAGGCAGCTCGTTCGTCGTCCGACGCCGCGGCAGGCAGAACAAAGAGGGCATCCGAGGAACCGAAGACCGTGGACAGCGCCGGCGGCACCTCCAGCGGATCCAGCCGCCGCATGACGTCGAACTCCGGATCTACATCGATCCGAAGCGGGCGGCCGGCGCAGGGCACCTCCACAACACATTCCCGTTGACACACACCGGTCTCAACGACCACCGCCTCCTCGCGCCCCTCCATGGTGACTGCCACCGGGACGGTGAATGAGAATGGCGCTTCGGGCTGGCTCTGGGAGAGGTGGAGTCTAGCATCCACGGCATCTCGGGATTCGCGCCGGCCGTCACCTCGACCTCCTCGATGGTCAGCGATGGCGCACCCATCCGACCGACCCACTCGGCGAAGAAAGGCCGCCAATCGCCACCGGCGGTGGTCTCGACGGCGGTCGCGATGTCATCGAAGGACGCGCGATCGAATCGATTGGTAGTTGTAAAAGGCCGACATGGATTCGAGGAACAGCTCATCGCCGATGGCCCGACGCACCATGTGGTACAACATCAGGCTCTTGCCGTAGCCCACCGCCTCCGAAGCAGCCGAGCGCCGCGAGCTGAAGTCCGACAGGGGGAAGTCGTTGCCGGAGGTCACGAAGTCCGAGTACTTCTTCAACGTGGCCCTACGGTAGGTGCCAGCATCGCCGCGCTGCTCGGCGAAGAGCTGATCGGCCATGTAGGCCGTGAGCCCCTCACACCAGTTGCCCTGGTCGAAATCAACGTAGACCGAGTTGCCCCACCAGTTGTGCAGCAGTTCGTGGGGGTAGGACGACGTCAAGATCCACGGGAATCGAATGATCCGTGAACCCGAGCAAGGTGAAGCCCGGCATCCCGTATCCGGTCTCCCAGAAGTTCTCCACGAAGGCAAACGAACGGTACGGGAAGGCCGGCAGCATGGCCTCGTAGAGCTTCAAGTAGCGTTTCGTGGCCTCCAGGTACTTGCCCGCCAACGCCGGGTCATCCTCCCGGAGAAACGTCAGAATTTCGACCTCGCCCGCATCGATCCGAATACTCGACCCAGGGCCCGGCGACGAGGTAGACCTCCTCGGTCGGGTGATCCAGCCGCCAGACGGTGATCCGGCTGCCGTCCCCGCATCTCGTGCCCGTCCTTCGGCCCTGGCTGACCACGTCCCACGGCTCGGCCAGAGCCGCCCACCTCGAACTCGAAGGTCATCAGACCCGTCGCCAAAGGTCGGTATCCAGTAGCTGGCTCCGGCGAGGAACACCCCGCGTTCGTCGATGATTCCGGGGTTCTCGTAAGCTTCGCCGATATTCCTCGCCGCTGGGCGCCAGCTCGTGATGAATGCGCCGCCGTAGCGGAGCACGACAGGCTCGGAAGTCGCCTCCTCCTCCGGCAACCAAACGCCACACCTCCAGCGGCAGTTCTTCGTTCCCCGAATCTGAGGTGGCATTGATCCCCAGGAACGACGCTGGAGACTCCTCATCCATTCGTTCCAGACGCCAGCCACGGTCCCTGTGAACTCGGGAATCGAGGCCGGCGTGGAGCACGAATCTAATACCTCCCTCCGCATCCCTTTCCGCCGCTTGCGAAAGTTGAATTCCGTCCACAACCTCGAACAACTGTGATCTTCTTCTTAAGATCGAGCCGGACCTGGGTTCGCGGTTATCCGGCGTCATTGGCCGCAGCAGC
>CAWCOD010000002.1:215000-559727 GCA_963797055.1 uncultured Holophagae bacterium | reverse complement strand
CTGTCCGGTGCCGGTGGGCAGTTTCGTCCTCACCTCCCCCTTTGGCAACAGGGTCTCACCCTTCACCGACAAGACCGACTTCCACTCGGGTCTCGACCTCGCCGCGCGCGAAGGCACTCCGGTGTTGGCTGCGGGCGCCGGACGGGTGGTCTTTGCCGGTCGATTTCCGCTGCGCAGGAACGTGGGGTGGTGGCGCTACGGCAACGTGGTCGTGCTGTCGCATGCCGGCGGCTACCTGACGATCTACGCCCACCTCCAGGAAATCCAGACCCGCCGGGGTCAGAACCTGGTGCGGGGAGAGCAACTCGGCACGGTGGGCAACACGGGCTGGAGCACGTCGCCCCACCTTCACTATGAGATCCGAGTCCCCAACGAAGACTCGGAGGAACCGATCCCGGTGGATCCGCGGATCTTTATCCTCAATTACCAATGGACCGGTCACGAGCAGCTGCTGGTTCGTGGGCGCAGGGCCCCAACCATGTCATTCGACCCGATTCCATCGATCGTGAAGTGAGGTCAGCCGTGGACGAGGTCAAGAACTTCCCGACAATGATCATCCCCAACGGTACCGAGGTGACGGTCAACGAGCACGGCCAGCTG
The DNA here is from genome assembly GCA_963797055.1 of uncultured Holophagae bacterium. Classification (GTDB taxonomy): domain Bacteria; phylum Acidobacteriota; class Thermoanaerobaculia; order Thermoanaerobaculales; family Sulfomarinibacteraceae; genus FEB-10. The sequence goes on along the minus strand of CAWCOD010000002.1, from coordinate 559,127 downwards.
TCGATCCGCACACCTGGCAACCTGGTGATACAGAACTCCGGTGTCTACTCGGTCATCGAGTCGGGTAACGGTTCGGTTCGAATCGATCCGGAGGTCAAGGTGGAGGCGGTGTCGATCCAGGCCGCAGATTCCTGTTTCGTGGCCGGGGAGTTGACCGCGTGGCGCGTTCGCGCCCGGTCCATCACCCTGGAACGTGGCGCCCAGGCGAACATCATGCTCCAGGAGTCCGAGTCGCTCGACCTCGATCGAAACTCCCGGCTTGTGGGAAACTTCGCATCGGAGAAAGAGCTCTACCTGATGCTCGGTCGATTCAGCCGCCAGTTGCGCGAACTCCCGGAGAATCTCAACCGCCGCGAGCGTGAGCCACAGACCCACCTGTCGGCGGAATCCGACGAGCTGCCGAAGATCGATGCCGTTGGAGCCGACGGGCAAACTCCTGTTGAACCCCACCAACGCGATGAAATCCTGTCGCTCGCCCGAGCGATCCTCGAACGGGAGGTCGGCAGGCCCAACACCAGCGATGCGAGCCGAACGGCCCTGGAACGCCTCCTGGAGATGGTCCGTTCCGGGGAGCTCCACACGCTGGACGACGGTTTGGCCTACCAACTGTCTCAGGTGGACGCCCCATCGGACGAACTCATCAAGATCGGGCGCCTTCTGAAGAGCCTGATCGGGAGCAATTCGTAGTTCTCCACGGGCCCGGTCAGCACGGCTGCCCGAAGGACCGCTTCTCCCCCATTCACGATTGCTTTTCACGGCTTGATTGGGATGCTACCCTGCAGCAGCTAGCACGGACGTCTCACCGGGTGAGGCATCTGGAGGTGCGGGTCCGATGACTGATTCGACCAATGCCGGGAAGACCCCGCTCTATGACGAACACGTCGCCGCAGGCGGCAGGATGGTGCCATTCGCGGGTTTCCTGATGCCGGTGCACTACACCTCACTCGCCGAGGAGCACGATGCGGTGCGCAACCGCGCCGGCCTGTTCGATGTTTCCCATATGGGCGAGATTTTCATCCGTGGTCCACGTGCCCTCGACTTCGTCCAGCGCGTGTCGTGCAACGACCACTCCAAGTTGGCGGTCGGTCGGGCCCAGTACACCGGTCTGATGTTCCCGGAAGGTACGTTTGTCGACGACATGCTCGTCCATCGGACCAAAGACGACGAGTTCCTCCTGGTGGTCAACGCGGCCAACGTGGACAAGGACTTCAGTTACCTGGCCGATCTCGCCGATCTCGAGAGCGGGGTCGAGGTGGTCAACAGCTCTGACGATTGGGCCCAGATCGCCATCCAGGGACCGCTGGCTGCTGAAATCCTGCAGCCGCTGACCACAGTCGATCTGAGCCAGATCAAGTACTACCGGTTCGGATTCGGCGATGTCGCCGGCGTCTCGGCAATGGTGGCGCGCACCGGCTATACCGGAGAGGACGGATTCGAGATCTACGTGCAGCCGGCCGCCGCGGCCGATGTCTGGCGATCGTTGCTCGCTCAGGGCCGGCCCAAGGGTCTCCAGCCGGCGGGATTGGGCGCCCGGGACACCCTGCGGCTCGAGGCCGGCATGGCGCTCTATGGCAACGAGATTGATGCGGAGACGACGCCCCTCGAGGCCGGGTTGGGCTGGATCGTCAAACTCGACAAGGGAGATTTCATCGGTCGAGACGTGCTCGCAAGCCAGAAGGAAAACGGCGTCTCTCGGATTTTGGTGGGCTTCGAACTGCTCGATCCGGGCATCGCCCGCCATGGCTGCCCGGTCGTCCTCGAGGAGGGCCAGGAATCCGTGGGCCATGTCACCTCCGGAACCCAGCTTCCTACCTTCGGCAAGGCCATGGGCATGGCCTACCTCCCCACCGGGGCCGCTGAAACGGGCCGGGAGTTTCTGATCGAGATCCGCAATCGTGTCGTCCGAGCCAGGGTGATCGATCTGCCATTTTATTCAAGAAAGAAGAAGAAATGACGATCAGGTTGAACCTGATGGTTGGAGGAGGTTTCCATGTCCGTTCCCGCTAATTTGTTCTATGCCAGATCACACGAGTGGGCGCTCGCCGAGGACAAGGTTGTGGTGGTCGGGATCTCGCACTACGCCCAGGACCAGCTTGGCGAGGTTGTCTACGTCGAACTCCCGGACGTCGGCACCGGCATCGACGCCGGTGAGGAGCTGGGCACCCTCGAGTCGGTCAAGGCGGTTGCTGAGTTCGTGGCGCCCGTGGCCGGCGAAGTGGTGGAGGTCAACGAGCGCCTGGCCGACGAACCCAATCTGGTCAACGAGGACCCCTACGGCGAGGGCTGGTTGGTGAAGATCACCGGTTCCATCGAGGGCGACGACCTGCTCGACGCTGAAGCCTACAAGAAGCTGCTCGAGGAGGAGAGCGCCTGATGCACCCCTGGATCGGCGCCGGCCTCGATGACCGCCGCCACATCCTCGACGAGCTCGGCCTCGAAACGGTCGAACCTCTGTTCTCGTCGATTCCTGCCGAGGTCTGCGTTGATCTCCTGGATCTGGCGGCAAGCCAGGACGAGGAGACCGTCAGTCGGGCCATGGCCGACATGGCCGGCTCCAACGTTAATATGGGATCGCGCCCGTGCTTCCTCGGTGCCGGGGTCTACCGTCACATCCAACCGAGCGTGGTGGACGCTGTCCTGTCCCGTGCGGAGTTCTTCACGTCCTACACCCCCTATCAGCCCGAGATCTCGCAGGGCACCCTGCAGGTCATCTTCGAGTTCCAGACCATGATCTGCCAGTTGACGGGGTGCGATGTATCGAATGCCTCGCTCTATGACGGAGCCACATCCATGGTGGAGGCGGTGCTCTTCGCACACCGTGTTCTCAAAGGCAAACGGGATCGAGTGGTCATCGCCGAGACCGTCCACCCCATGTACCGCCAGGTTCTGGAAACCTACACCGGGGCCGTCGGCCTGGAGACGGTGGTCGTACCACCGGGCGATGACGGACGGATGGACCCCCAGCGCCTGGCCGAGGCCGCGAACAGCGAGGCCTGCTGCGTTGTGGTCCAGTCGCCGAGTTTCCTGGGGACCATCGAGGACCTTCCGGCTATCGCTGAGGCGGCTCAAAAATCGGGCGCGCTGGCGGTGCAGGTGGTCTGCGAGGCGGTGTCACTGGGTCTGCTCGCCGGTGGCGGCCACTTCGGTTTCGACGTGGTCTGCGGCGAGGCTCAGTCCTTCGGCGTCTCTGCAGGATTCGGCGGACCGCACCTCGGGTTCTTCGCCTGCCGCGAAAAGCTGGTGCGACAGATGCCAGGTCGACTGGTGGGAGAATCCATCGACGAGGCCGGTGACCGCGCGTTCTGCCTGACCCTGTCAACCCGAGAACAGCACATCCGGCGAGCCAAGGCGACGTCGAACATCTGCACGAACCAGGGTCTCATCGCCCTCGCGGCCACTGTATGGCTCGAGCTCCTTGGCGGATCGGGTCTGCGCGATCTCGCTCGCTCGTGTCTGTCCCGAAGCGAGGCCATCAAGCAACGGATCGGCGATGGATGGCGGATCGCCTACCCGACGAGCCCGACCTTCAACGAATTTCTGCTCCTCGGTCCGGTGAACGGCTCCGAAGCGATCAGGCAGTTGGCCGTCCATGGCGTGCTGGCCGGGGTACCGTCACACACCTGGGGAGGATCCTGGCCTGACGGCATCCTGGTCGCGGTCACCGAGACCAACTCCGCCGCCGACATCGACGCCCTGATCGATGCACTCGGGAGGGTCTCATGAGACGCCGAGCCCTCCGCAACGAGCCCTTGTTCTTCGAGCGGAATCAGGGCCGGACCAAACGTCAAGGACATCTGCTTCCCGTCATGGATGTTCCCGACGTCGATCCGTCCGACATTCTGCCCGCCGAGCTCCTCAGGCAGCCAGACAAGGACATCCCGGACCTGGGTGAGCTCGAAGTGGTGCAGCATTTCCACCGGCTGAGCCAACTCAACTACGCCGTGGACGAGGGGCTTTATCCGCTGGGCTCGTGCACCATGAAGTACAACCCCAGGATCAACGAACGGACCGCCCGTTTTCCGGGCTTTGCGGACATCCACCCGCTCCAATCCGATGATCAAGTTCAGGGCGCCCTGCGCCTTTTGTGGGAGCTCGAAGAGGCGCTGAAGACGATCACGGGCATGGCCGGTGTCACCCTGCAGCCCGCGGCCGGCGCCCACGGTGAACTCACCGGCATCCTGATGATCCGGAAAGCCCTCGAGGCGCGGGGAGAGTCTCGCCGCATCGTCCTGGCCCCCGACTCGGCCCATGGCACCAACCCGGCCACAGCTGCCTTTGCCGGCTACGACGCCGTGGAAATCCCGTCGGCCGACGACGGCACCGTGGATATGGAGGCCCTCGATCGATTGATGACCGATCAGGTGGCGGCTGTCATGCTGACGGTTCCCAACACGCTCGGAGTCTTCGAGCACAAAATCCTGGAAATCTCGGAGCTGGTCCACGGCCGCGGCGGCTTCATCTACTTGGACGGCGCCAACCTCAACGCATTCGTGGGCCGTGCCCTGCCCGGCCTGATGGGCGCCGACGCCATGCACATCAACCTCCACAAGACCTTCTCCACCCCCCACGGCGGCGGAGGTCCCGGTGCCGGGCCGGTGGCGGTCTCCCCGGCTCTCCTGCCGCACCTCCCGGTGCCGAGAGTCATCAGGGACGGCGACCAATTCAGGATGCTGTGGCAGGACGAAGCCTCCATCGGCGCCATGCGCGGCTTCGCCGGCAGCTTCCTGATCCTGGTCCGCGCCCTCACCTACATCAAGAGCCTCGGTGCCGACGGTCTGCGCGAGATGTCCGATGTGGCCGTGCTCTACGCCAACCTGGTGCGTCATCGACTGGCCGAGAGCTACCATCTCAAGTACCAGTCGCCCTCGATGCACGAGGTGGTCTTCGACGACTCGATCCAGGTTCAAAACGAGGTCCACAACACCGACATCGCCAAGCGATTGTTGGATTACGGCTTTCATCCGCCCACCATGTCGTTCCCGCTGATCGTCCACGGCGCGCTCATGATCGAGCCCGCCGAGAGCGTGCCGCCGGAGGAGGTGGAGGCCTTCTGCGACGCCATGCTGGCCATCGCCCGGGAAGCTCAGGAACAGCCGTCCCTGGTCAAGACCGCGCCCCACGACACCCCGGTCCGGCGCGTGGACGAGGTCCGTGCCGCCCGCAACCTCAAGGTGCGGTGGAGACCCGACGACGAGTAGTTCCGGGTTTCGAATTTCGAATTAAGCGACCCAGCCCCTGCCCATGGGGGCGGCAAACTTGACGTGGCAGAATCCCAAGGGGATCAAAAACTCCTTGAGGAGGATCTCTCCAGGATGTGTCGGAACGCGGTTCTTGGGAATCATCAGGCTCTCCTTCACCGGCAATCAGAGCCTCGCCTGGTCGACGCGGCGCACGAGCTCGTCGAAACGGGGGTCGTCGCGCAGCTCGTCGAAGACCGGGTCGACGGCGTAGAAGGGCGGGTAGAGAGAACGTTCGGTGAGGTCTTGTTGGAGCCAGTGGAAAGCTTCGTCTTTTTCACCCAACCCGGCGTGGGCGATCGCCAGGGCGACGTTGGGGACGTAGCGCCGGGTCGCATCCTTAAGCAACTCGTCGCGGTGGCGGACCGCCTCGTCGCGATGGCCTGCGGCGGCGAGCGAACGGCCGAGCAGGGCCTGGACCCAGGGGTCTGTGGTGGAGTCGCGGCAACATTCATACTCGGTGACGGCCAGCTCGGGGTGACCGCTCGAGTGCAGGGCCTGCCCGAGGTGGTAACGAGCGACGTAGAACTCGGGATCCAGACCCAGGGTGATCTCAAACTGCGAGATCGCCGCGTCATAGCGGCGCGCGAACAGGAGCGTGACGCCGAGGTCCGAGGCGATGCTCGGCGACAGGGGATCGAGCTCCGCGGCCCTCCGAATCGAGGTGAGCGACTCGTCCCAGCGTCCCATGGCGAGCAGCGGGATGTTTCCTAGCCAGTGGTGCGCCGTCGCAAAGCTCCGCTCGAGCTCGATCGCACGGCGGAGGGCGCGTTCCGAGGCGGGTTGGTCCCAGGCGAAGAACGAGAGGTAGACCCCGAGCGCCGCGTGCGCCTCGGCCAGGGTGTCATCGAGTTCGAGCGCCCTGAGGGCCGCCGCCCGCGCCAGCGGCATGCTCTCACGCGGAGGCCCGACGCTCAGCCACCCGAACAGTACGTAGGCCTCAGCGAGGCCGGCGTATGCGAGCGCGTATCCGGGGTCCTGCGCGATCGCCCGTCGGTAGAATTCGACCGCCTCACGCAGTGACGCCGCGGTTCGCTGGTTCCATTTATATCTGCCCTTGAGGTAGAGCTGGTAGGCCTCGGCGTCCTCGGTGCCGCGCTTCAGCGCCGCCACCCTCTCATCGCCGAATAGCCTGATCTTGAGCGCATCCACCACCGACAGGGTGATCTCATCCTGAACGTCGAAGATGTCGGTCATCTCCCGGTCGTAGCGCTCCGACCAAACGTGGAAACCGTCAGCGGCGTTGGCGAGCTGGACCGCGATGCGCATGCGGTTGCCCGATGTGCGGACGCTCCCTTCGAGGACCGTCGTGACGCCGAGCGCGCGGCCGATCTCGCTGAGGCTGTCCTCCTTGCCTTTGAAGGCGAAGGCGGAGGTACGTGCCGCCACCCGTAATCCGTCAACCTTCGCCAGCGCGTTGAGCAGCTCCTCCGCCAGTCCGTCGCAGAAGTACTCATTTTCGGGGTCCGTACTCAGGTTTCGGAACGGCAGCACTGCGATCGCGTGGCGGACGCCCGAGTGCGAGCTGCTCGAGTGGAGCGGCGGCACGGATAAGGACCCGGCGGCGGACAACGGGCGCTCGAGCGCGGCCGGAATGTCAAGTCGTGTCTCGGGCCTCCTCGAGCCGCAAGCGGAGCTCGCGCGCTGATGCCGGACGATCGGCGGGGCGCTTGGCAAGCAGCCAGCCGACCAAGGCGGCGAGCTCGGCTGGAGCCTCCTCGCGACGAAGGGTGAGCGGCGGCGGGTCACGGCGGAGGATGTCGGCGAGCACATCGATCGACGAATCTCCCTCGAACGGCTGGCGGCCGGTCAGCATCTCGTACAGCACGACGCCCAGGCTCCACAGATCGGTACGCCCGTCGACCGGTTTGCCGCGCGACTGTTCGGGTGACATGTAGGCAACCGTGCCGAGCAGCATGCCGGGTCGGGTGTGAGGCGTGTCGAGCGTCAGTCCCTCCGAATCGAAGACATCGGTCGCCTGGGGGTCGCGCCACTTGGCAAGACCGAAGTCGAGCACCTTGACCAGGCCGTCGTCCCGGACCATGAGGTTCTCGGGCTTGATGTCGCGGTGGACAATGCCGGCGTCGTGGGCGGCGGCGAGGGCTGCGGCGACCTGCGCCGCGATCTCAACGCAATCTCCCACCGGCAACGGGCCGGACCCGATGACCTCGCGCAGCGTTCGCCCGACAACGAGTTCGGTCGCCAGATAGTGGTACCCGCTCGCTTCACCGATTTCGTAGATCGTCAGAATGTTCGGGTGGTTGAGAGCCGACGCCGACTTCGCTTCGCGCACGAAACGGCTCATCCGCTCGTCGTCGCTGGCGAACTCTCTCGGCAGGACCTTGAGTGCGACCTCACGGTCGAGCCGTCCGTCCTGGGCTCGGAAGACCTCGCCCATGCCGCCCGAGCCGAGCGACCTAACGATCGTGTACTGGCCGATCGTTGCTCCCGCGGCGAGGCTCATGGGACAAACTCCAGGCGCGGCGCAGGCGCACGCCCATCCACATAAAGCACCCGGGAGATTCTTACTCGCCGGATGTCGCCGCGCCAGTGTCCAGTCGTCGATTTCTTCAGACTCGATGCTCTCGATCACGTATTCGGGTCGGGACTCCCTAATAAACAACCCGAGCGTGCCACGCGAATTCCCGCATTTCGGCACCACACGGCCACTCCGGTTGGGCAGGCCGCACGGGGAAATGGGAAATGAGAAATTGGCGGTCGATATGGTCGAGTGGGTTTTCTCGTTTCGATTCAGGAGCCCGAGGTCTTCATTCTTCGATCTTCGTTCCTGGACCTGACACGAGGCCACACTCTCCCCAACGGCCCGAGCGGGAGAATTCGAATTTCGCATCTCGACTTTTCCATCCGAGCCCCCAGCTCCTCCTCCCCCATTGACACTCCCGCCCGCACCAGTCCTTCCTCCAGGTATATGGGAAACGACTCACGATGGACGTGGCCTCGCCTCAGAGTGCGAAGCTCACCGGACACGAAACCAGGGCCCGGCAACTGCGGTGCTCGCGGCACTGAGGACAACGGCCCGGCGGGTGCAGCGCGCGTTTGGTGAACCGGAAATCGCAGGCGATGCACCGCGCGGGTTCGATCTCGAGCCTTTCGCCGCGGGGCCGCACGCTCCGCTCCACGTGGCGCAGGTCTTCCTCCAAGGCGCTGACCGTCAGCTCGAAATCAAGCCGAAGCTGTTGGAAGTCGACCACCGACTCTCGCAATCGCGTGGTGATCTGCTCCCGTCGTGTTCCGGCCCGCTGCATGGCACGAATTGTACCGACCATCACGTTCGACCCCAAGAAAACACCCTCGTGTATGGCCCGCCACACGGCGGCGCCATCGTTTTCCAGCCCGTCGGGTACATTGAATATGTCATGACTGAAGCCCATTCTTCGATGCCGAGGACGGGTCTGAGCGAGCCGGTTCGGCTCGCGCTGCTCGAGCTCGTGGAGAAGGGTTTCGCGAGCCCTCAAAACCTCAGGAAGCTCGGTTCCGAGGGTCATCGGATGGTGACCGGGAAGGCCGAGCTGATGGATTCCCTCGACCGACGGATCGGCACCGAGGGTCTCACGGTAACCGCCGGCATTCTGACCAACCTGGCCGTGGTGAACCAGATCTACGGATTCGACATCGGCGACGTGCTCCAGGAGTTGATCCAGGCCACAACCGAGGTCGTGCTCCGGGGGTTGGATCCCGACGCACGGATCGCCCAGATCGCGGGAGCACAGTTCGTCATCCTTCACGGCAGTTCGGACTCCCAGACCATGTCCGAGATCGTCCACCGCCTGCAACGAGCCTGCAACTCGGTGGCCCTCAACCGTCACCGCAGATCGGTGGCCCCCCGGGTGGCCATGGTCTCGCTGGAGGTGCCCGGGGATGACGACCTCGACGCCACCGAGGTGCTCAAGATCCTCGGATACTCCCAGCTCAGGACTCGCCCGTCCCATCTGGAGCCGGTCATTCTGCGCGGGGACATGGACCACCGGCAGTGGCGCACCTCGGTGCGTCAGCGCGAAGCCAAGGCGGGTCGGATCATGGATGCCCTGCGCCGAGGCGCTGTGGAGGTCCATTTCCAACCGGTCATCGAGCTGGCGACCCGCAATCTGTACAACGTCGAGGTCCTCGCCAGGATCCGAACCGACGACGGACTGATGACGGCCACCGAATTCATCGATTCGGTCTATCAACTCGGCGAGATCGTCGAGCTGGATTCGCAGGTCTTCGCCCGATTGAACGATGCCGCCCAGGAGGTCGTTGGGGTCACCGGCCACCTCTTCATCAACGTCTCTCCTGTGTCCCTGCTGTCGGCTGATTTTCGTGATCTCATGAGTACGACGATGAACCGGCTGCGCGGCGAGGGTCTCGGCATGGTCGTGGTTCTCGAGTTGACCGAGCAGGCGATCGTCGAACACCTCGACATCATCCAGGAGCTCCACACCCAACACGACATAAAGTTTGCTGTGGACGACTTCGGCACCGGGTATTCATCCCTCAAGACGGTGTCCGATTTGGCGGTGTCAAAGGTGATTTCGCACCTCAAGCTCGATGGCTCGCTGGTCCGAGAGATCGAGCACTCCCCTGAGGCGTACAAGGTCGTATTGGCGATCGCGAACCTCGCGAAGAGTCTGGACCTCAAAGTTGTTGCCGAGCACGTGGAATCAGAGGGGGTACTGGAGCGACTCCGGACCATCGGCGTCGACCTCGGTCAGGGCCGGCTTTTTGATATGCCGCTGTCGCTGCCCGGGCTGGTGGAGGGGTACCGGGAGCGTCCCCAGACCCTGCCTACACCAGCCTTCAATCGACCTGCACTGGAACAGATCACCCCCTATCTGGACAAGGCATTCAACGCCTTTTACGACCGCATACTCTCCAACGACCACTTCCGCTCCTTCTTTCGGGATTCAGAGCAGATCCGCAACCTCGTGGAGCGCCAGCGCGCCAGCTTCATCGAGTCCATGTCCGACGACGAGGACCAGTTGCGGGAGCGATACATCGCACTCGGTCACTTCCACCACACCATCGGCGTGCCGTTTCCGAGCTTCATGAAGGGTGCGGAAATCCTCAACGAGGAACTCCTGGCGGTGCTCTCCCAGGTCGGCGACAAGAACGAACTCGTCTTTCGCAGCTCACTGTTCTTCAAACAGCTCCGAAACCTCCTCGCTCGAGGCTATCTCGACGGCGTCGTCGCCGAGGAGGAGCTGGATCTCGGCGCGACACTGGACCGCGTGTGCGCGGCACTCAACACCGCCAGGGCGCCCTCACTGGACTGGGTCCGGGGGCTGGTGGAGGCGGTGCGGCTCGACCACCACGATGACGCTCCTCGGCCCTCGGCGGCGGTGGACGACGCCGTCGAGTGGCTCAGTGAGAGGATCGTGCCCCTCCTACCCAAGGACTCAGCCACCTCCATCATTGACGCCTACCGATGTCTCCACGCCGATGGAGACAGCCTCGCGTTCTTTCTCGGCGAGCGGGAGTACCCGTCGGTGATGATGCTCTACCGCCAGCTCCACGACCGCGTCGCGTCCATGCACCGTTCGCTCCAGGACGCCGGGTTGGCGTAACCCCTCTCACCCACACACGAATTACGAATTGCGAATTGCGAATTGCAGATTGCAGATTGCAGATTGCAGATTGCAGATTGCAGATTCCCCCGCCCACCCGGATCGGAGGAGGGCGCGATGGGCGGGCGTGCTGTTCTGGAGCGCATCCAATACGCGCGGGCCGGTGCCAGGCACCGTCGAAATCGAATCGGAGCACGAGGTCGCTACATCTGCGGCGGTGCCTGGCACCGACATGGAGATCGGAATGCGAGGGTGGCAACCTCGGGGAGCGCTGCGGGGAGAGGGGCGCGCTGAGGGGACGGATGTTCGGTCATTGACGCCTTGGCGGCTTCGTCGCGCCCCAATTCTCAGCGGACTCCCCGTGAGGCTGCCAGGCACGCCGATTCGGCTCAACGAGAAGGTACTATTTTCGACCTTGGCGAATCGGGATGCCAGGCACCTCCGATCATCGCGCCATCACATGGCGCTCCGGCGGAAAAAGCTCGCCGAACCGGTCGATGGTAGTGTGAACCATATGACCGGACGGAGGTAAAAGCGATGGCGGAAATGACCGTCGAAGATCTTCAGGACCTCTTGTGGACCTTTGCGCAACACCGCGTGGTGACGGTGGCCGGCCGGGTGGGCATTCTGCGCCGGCTCGCCGAATCCGCCACGACACCTGATCGGGTGGCAGATGACCTGAAGCTCGACCCCTACGCGACCGGAAAACTGATCCGATCCCTTCACGCCATGGGGCTCCTCACCGCGGACGGCGACACCTACAGCGTCGTGGGCGGACTCGCGCCCCACTTCACCGCAGGACCAAACGACATCACGCCGTTTTTCGAGCATTCCCACGACATGTACGACGGCTGGGGTCGGAACCTCGAGCCGTGGCTGCACGGCGAACCGTGGCAGTCGGGGGCGAGGGACCCCGAAAGCGCGCGCCGTTTCGGAGCCGCCATGCGAGCCATCGGCGCAGAGATTGCCAGGCGGACGGCATCAGCCATCGACACCACTGGAGTGTCCTCCATGCTCGATGTGGGCGGCGGGTTCGGCCAGTACTCCATAGCCCTGTGCGTCAGAAAACCCTCGACTTCACGCCACGGTGCTCGACACCCCGGCCGTCACCCGCCTTGGCCGCGCTCGAACTCGAGGGGTCGGCCTTCGAGGAGCAGGATCTCCTTTCTCGGGGGCGACTACCTGACCACCGACTACGGCAACGGTTACGACCTGGTGTTGATCGCCAACGTGTTGCACCAGGAGAGGCCACCTCCGGGCGGCCGAGATGGTTCGGCGTTCGGCCGAAGCGCTCGCCCCGGGCGGTCGGCTCGCGGTTGTGGACTTCCGGATCGACGAGCAGCAACGCGAGAACCTCTTCGGCACTCTTTTTGCTATCAACATGCGCTCCTTCGGAGACACCTACACAGAGTCCACGATCCGCTCATGGATGAGCGACGCCGGCTTGACCGACCTCACCCGAACCGATCTCAGCCGCCACAAATGGCTCATCGTCGGTGCGAAGCCGGGAGGGCGTTGATTCATCGCTGTGGAGCGGGCTTCTGGCCTGCTTTCGTGCGGTCAATCAAACCAAAAATGCAGCCGAGACGGCCGCACCACAACTCCCGCGCGTTCGGTTCGGTTCGTCGGTTTCCGCGCGCCAATCTCCCTGGAGCGTATGGGCGCGACAGGAATCCGAGTTCAATCATGGATTTCAGTTCCTTCGTCGCGCCCATCTCCCCGAGGCGCTCCCCGAGGGAGCCCCCTTAGACATTGTTGGGACCCCACGGGATGAGTTTGCCAGCACCTTGGTTCCCAACAATGTCAAAGACGGCACGCCCGACCAATGCGCCCTTTCGCTTCGGTTGGGCGGGTGGGGACATTCAACTGTTGACTTTGGACTTTCAACTCCCTTGGACGGCACGCCCGCCCATCACAACCTCTCACGATCCGGGCGGGTGGGCGGAATCCGCAATTCGCAATCTGCAATCTGCAATTGGTCGGGCGGGCGGGGGGGCTACGACACCTTCTTCAACCCGGAGTTGATGGGTCCGCCCCTTGCGGTCACGGCGGTCTTCAGCCGGTAGGCCCACTCCACGGCCTTGGCCCTGCCGTACTCGGCGAGATCCATCTGGAACGGGTGGGTGGCCAGCGCCTTGCCGTACTTGACCAGCCGGAGCCGGCGCAATCGCTGATACATGCCGTGAAGGTCCTGACGGTCAACGACGTCAGAGACCAGGATGACCCGCTGCCAATCCAACTCGAAGGAAATGTTGAGGAGGTCCCAGTCCATATCGTCCGAAACCAGACCCTTGGCCTTGGCGTCGTGCCAGACCGGCGTCCCGGGGAGAGGAGTCAACACGTAGATGTTCACCAGCGACAACGGGTTGCGCTTGATGAACTGGTAGGTCTCCTCCATCTGTTCCAGGGTCTCCTGGGGTTCACCGATGATGAAGGAGGCGTGGGGGTGGATGCCGTGCGAATGGAGGGTCCGAACGGCGTTCTCGTTGGTGTCCACCTTGAAGGCCCGGCCCTTGAGTCTGGTCAGCACCTCTTGATTGCCGGACTCCAGGCCCATGGAGACCGACACGAAGTTCATCTCCTTGAGCATCCGTGCCATGTCATCGGTGATCCTGGTGGCCGAAGAGGCGCACGAGAAGCGGAATCCCTGTTTGGGCAGACCCTCGCGCAACACCAGCTCGTGAAATCCCTCGAGCCGCTTGACGTTGGCGATGAAGAGATCATCGTGAAACGTGATGTAGCGGACACCGTAGTTGTCGCGCAGGTGTTTGACCTCCTCGATCATGGCCTCGGGAGAGAAATAGCGGATGTTGGGCCAGAAACGAGTCGATGCGCAGAAGGTGCAGTTGTAGGGACAGCCCCGCGAGGTCAGCATGTTGGAGTGGGGTCGGACCCTCATCATGGATCGGTCCGGCATGGGCAGCTCGTCGAGGGTCTTGCCGTTTTTCCCAATGACCTCTCGCGGCGGAGTGAGGACAGTCTCTCCGTTGGTTCGGAACACCAGTCCTGCGATCTCCGCCAGCTTGTCCTGTGGCAGTCCGCCCTCGTCGAGGAAGAGCTGGACCAGCTCGCAGATGGCGTGCTCGCCTTCACCAATGACTCCGACGTCCATTTCAGCGGTGAGGGAATTGGGAAGCTCGGTGACGTGGTACCCGCCAACGACGACAGGAACACCCGCGGCGCGCCCCAAACACGCATAGGCCTTGGCGAGGTTGAAGTTCTGCGAAACCGATGAAATGGCGAGCAGGTCGGGCCGCCATGTCGCGCAAGGTTTCCTCGACATCGTCCTCGATGAGCTGCATCTGGACCCGATCACCGAACTCCCGCCGGAGGGTGGCGATGAGATATCCCAGACCCAGCGCCGGATAGCGATTCTGGGCCTCCACATACGGGTTGACCGCATTGACGAACAGAACTCGTATCGATTTCATCCTAACCCCTGGGCGGCTGCCGCCCCCGCGATGAACGCGGCACGATCCACAGTCTCGCATCGTCGCTACCCCGAAAATGCAACTGTTTCTCAATTTATTCCACCCCGAAGACCACGTCAAGCCCTGAATTTCATGAACTGAGTATTGACATGGCGCGCCGGCAGCGCGAGGCTGCATCCATGAACACAACCGTGGATTCAGACACGCCCGAATTCGACGCCGAGACCTTCGGCACCGACCACACCATCGCTCGGCTGGGAAGCGGAAGTCTCGGCGGCAAGGCCTTGGGTCTGCTACAGATCGAAAGGGAGATCCTCTCCCGTTTCGATCCAGACCAGTTCGAGGGCGTGACGGTGCTGGTACCGCGGGCGGTTGTGGTCGCCGTCGATGTCTTTCTGGAGTTCATGGACCGAAACCACCTCTGGAACACGGTGCACGAAGGGCTCTCGGATAATCAGATCGCCAAGGAGTTCCAGCGGGCGAATCAGTCAGAAGAAATTCGGCAGAAACTCCGAAGCGTGCTCACCGTCCTGCGAAACCCGCTTGCGGTTCGCCCTTCGAGCTATCTCGAGGAAGTCCACCAGCGAGCGTTCGCCTGCGTCTACACCTCGAAGATGATCCCGAATACCGAGCAAAGCGATGATGCCCGGTACCGTCGTCTTTCGGGGGCGATCAAGCTCGCCTGGGCCTCGGCGTTTTTCAGCAGCGCCGTCGTGTCGCGGAGGGCGGCAGGATTCGGCGACGACGACGAGAAGATGGCCGTTGTCCTCCAAGAGATCACGGGCCGCCAATATGGAAAGCGCTTTTATCCGACCCTGTCGGCCCTCGCCAGATCCTACAATCACTATCCGGTGCCGGGAAACAAACGCGAGGACGGCGTCGTGTCGCTCGCCCTCGGTCTCGGAAAGACCATCTCCGACGGCGAACACATCTGGAGCTACTGCCCCCACCGGCCGCTCGCCCCGCCTCCATTCAAGAGCAACGCCGACCTGCTCAAGTACACGCAGACCAGGTTCTGGGCGGTCAATGTGGGCGATCCACCGCCACCTGACCCGATGCGGGAGTCGGCCTGCCTGCTCCGGCAGAGCCTGTCCGACGCCGAGGCCGACGGCACCCTGACCCACCTCGCCTCGACCTATGACGCGTCGTCCGACCAGCTTCGGTCCGGGATCAGCGGTCGGGGTCCCCGCGTCCTGACCTTCGCTCCCCTGCTCGAATCTCGGTCCATACCGTTCACCCCACTGATGGAGAACCTCCTCGAACTCTCGTGCAACGCGCTCAACGGCGAAGCAGAAATCGAGGTTGCAGTCAATCTCGATCCCAAGCGGGCCCTGCCCATGGAGGTGGCCTTCCTTCAGGTTCGACCCATGCTCACACCCGGAGAGCGATCACCGGTGGAGGAGGTCGATCTCGAGGGTTCCGACATCGTTGTGGCGTCGGACAACTGCCTCGGTCACGGGTCACGCGATGACCTCACCGACATCGTCTACACACGCCCTCAGAATTTCGATCGGGGTTCCACGCGGGCGATGGTGTCGGAGCTCGACGCCGTCAACCGGGGGCTTGTGGAGGAGAACCGACGAGGGATCTTTATCGGCCTCGGTCGATGGGGGACCACCGATGACCGATTCGGCGTGCCCGTGGCGTGGGGCCAGATCTCGGCGGCCCGGGTGATCGTCGAGGCAACGCTGCCGGATGCCCCGACCATGCTCAGTCACGGCACTCATTTCTTTCATCGCCTGCTCAGCAACCGGGTGCTCTACATGTCCGTGGAGCACGACGGCTCGGGCCGAATCGATTGGGATTGGCTCGACCAACAGCCTTCGATCTGGGAGAGCCGCCACATACGCCACGTACGCGTACCGACTCCGCTGGAGGTCCGGATCGACTGCGCCACGCGGTATGGATTGATCCGACGACGGTAGGGTCCTGAGTTACACGTTGAACGTTGCACGTTCAACGTTCCGCCCGCCCACCCGGATTCGCGAAGGGAATCTTCGAGAGAGCCTGCGTTGAGCGTTCGGCTTTAAACGTCTGACTTTTAACGTTTAACGTGTAACGCCCTCCTCAGCCTGAGCGGGCCTGGCAAACGCGACGCCGACTGCCATGATCAACGTGGACACCACGAGCGCCGTGGCGGCGGGTACCGCCGGGTTGTTGTGGTACATGGTGATCTTGCCGTAGTACATGCCGAAATGGATCACCAGCGCCGCCACCGCGGCGGTCAACGCCAGGCCCTTGGTCGCCCGCTGGCTGAACATGCCGAACAGCACCGGGGCGAAGGTGGCCGCAAAGAGCCCATATATGCCGTTCTGCGCGAAAATCGCCACCGACAGAGAAGGATCCAGGATCTGATCCCTGGCCAGCACGAAGGTGATCGGCGCCAGGGCCACCAGAAAGATCCGACCCACCGGCAGAAGACGGGCGGTGATTCGATCGATATCAACTCCGGCGAAGCCGGCCAACGGGGCGTAGAGATCATTGGCGAAGATGGTCGACAGCGCGAGAATCACCCCTTCGAGGGTCGAGAAGCCCGCCGCCAAGACACCCAGCATGATCAGGGCCCGCAAACCGGGGGCGAAGTCGGTGGCGATGTAGGTCGCCACCACATGGTCGGGTGCGATATCGCCACCGAGGGTCAGTTGGGCGAAAAGACCGACGAGCAAGACCGAGGTGAAGATCGTGCCGGCCACCATGGCCGTGATCAGGTAGCGATTGACGTCCCGTTCCGACCTCAGATACAGCGCCTTCGACATGATGTGGGGCTGCATGATGATCGCGATGCCAATAATGAAGTTGGCCACCAGGACTTCGAACAGATCACGGAACAGGAGGCTGTCCGGATTTGTGACATCGGCATAGTACGGCCCCACCGCTGCCAGTCGTTCGAAAAAGCCGCCGACGCCGTCGGCGAAGAACTCGGATCCTGAGGCGACCAATAGACCGGCCACGACCACCATGGTGATGGCCTGGACGCTGTTGGACCATACGTGGACGCTCGCCCCACCAAAGAAGATGTACGCAAAGGTGAATCCGATCACGATGGTGAGAGCGATCAACATGGGGAGTTCGAGCACCGCCATCAGAACCAACGAGACCGCGGTGACGATGAGCACCAGGAAGGTGACCTGGAGCAGACTCACAACGGCAAAAAAGACCGTCAGCCTTCGGTCGCCGTAACGGTCGCCAATCCATTGGGGGATCGTCAGAGCGGTGACCTGTTCGCCAACTCGGCGGAACTTCTTGGTCATCACGATCAGGCCCAGAAAGATCCCCAGCGGCGCCGCAACCCCATAACCCATGACACCGGCCCAACCATACGCGTGCACCAACCCCGGGTTGATCACGAAGGTGGCCACGGACGTCATATTGGCCGCCAGGGACAGGCCGACAAAAAACGGCGGAACGCTCCGACTGCCGACGGCAAAATCACTCATCGTCGACGACTTGCGGCGATTCCACCAGGTCAGGCCGATGATCGTCAGGACGTAGACGAGGAACAGGAGCCAGGGTACGAATGTCTCTCCCATTGGGGTGCCCTCCAGGTGCGGCGCTATTGTAGCCGCCACCCACCCGCCCGGGCTATAGGGCTTTGAGAACCCCCACCCGCCCATTTCGAATTGCGATAGATTACAGATTGCAGATTGCAGATTGCAGATTCCCCGCCCGCCCGCTGTAGATGGTGTTGAAAGTGTATACGGCCCAACCCCGACTCCGTCTCCGAGCCCGAGCCCGTTATCGTTGCCGTTACCGAATGGAGGACGAAGATCCCCCACCCACCAGGAGTGAGGGGCGCGATGGGCGGGCGTGCTGTTCTGGAGCGCATCCAATACGCGCGGGCCGGTGCCAGGCACCGTCGAAATCGAATCGGAGTACGAGGTCGCTACATCTGCGGCGGTGCCTGGCACCGACATGGAGATCGGAATGCGAGGGTGGCAACCGCGGGGAGCGCGGTTGGGAGATGGGCGCGTCGGGTCCCGTGCCAGGTCCCGGTGCCAGGGCCGACACTTACGACCGCTTGAGTCACGTGGATCTATGTCATGACATGACAAGAGTGCCAAAAGTGTCGGCCCTGGCACCGGCAAAACGATCGAGCATGGTCGGCGGCTCGACGAGCGAAGGGCTTCGTCGCGAGGGCCGCGAGGGATGGCCAGATGGTTCGCGAATGCGGCCCAGATGGCCCTCCATCGCGGGCCGCAGCAGAAGCCCGTAAGCGAACTCGAGCCTCAGTGCGAAGCCGTCATTGGCTGAGCACGGGCCGACTCCCTCCCCTCGGAAGCACCTGGGCCCCGATGTGCCCAGCACAGCGTATCGCGCCAAAGGTGTCCCTCTCGGTGCAGTGTGAGCCCGCGACAAGGAGGGATAGACCGTCTGGTCATCCCGACGCAGGCGCGGGTGATACACGCGGCGAGAGGGGCGGCGCTTGGCGCGATGAAACCCAACAAAGAGTGAAGGGGCTACTCACCACACCATGCTCGGCGGCGCGGACGCAGTCCGCGCCCGATCGAGGTGATCCCACACCGACGAACACTCGTGTTCGGAGGGGTGGGGTCACCGAGAGCGGGGGGCGAGCACAGCTCGCCGCCGCCGGGGAAACTCCCGGGGCGAGCGATCTGTCACGGCGAAGGGCCGAGCGCGAAGCTGGAAGCGAGCCGCCGCCGGCCGGGTCAGTCAATCGCAGAAATCGAGACGGCCTATGCGCGCGGGGGAAGCTCGCGGAACCACCGCATGAGCGTGGCCAGCAGCTGGCGGTCGCGGTTGAGCCCGACCGCCAAAACCCTTCGTTCCGCCGTCAGGAGATCCGCCGCCAACCGGGAGAACTCGTAACCGTCCTCCACATCGGTGCCGTTTCCCGCCTCCTCGAGGGCCACCGCGGCGACGAACTCGGTGCCCGCAATACCTTCCGGCACCAGCTGCGGAAGCCGCACCAGCCCCCGCACCTCGCCGGCCAAAGCCTCGCGCAGGGCGCGCCTTGCATCGACCACGGAGCGGTCCAGGTCGAGCCCGGCCAGGACCGGTCCGGCCAATCCCGGCGCCACATCGAAACCCAGTCCGCGGGCGACGGCCGCCGTTCCCGGCAGGGAGAGCTGTTGGCAGCGGGACCGAATCGTCGGCAGAACGGCGGTCGGGTTGGCCGCCAAGAGCAAGAATCGCACATGCTCCGGAGGCTCTTCGAGAACCTTCAGGAAGGCATTCGCCGCGGCCGGAATCAGGCCGCCGGTCTCCACACCATCAAGAATCCAGACCCGCCGCCGCCCTTCGTACGGCCGTGACGGGGCGCTGTCCACAACCTCCCGAATCTGTTCAATCTTGATCTTTTTGGCGGCACCCTGCGGCAGAACGGCCATGACATCGGGGTGGTGACCGGCCCGAACCCTGTCGGCGCACGAGCCCTCGCTCCACGGGGCATCGGTGTCCGCGCAGGCAAGCATCACAGCGGTCTCCACGGCGGCCAGCTCACGACCCATGCCGGCAGGACCGGCGAAGAGCAACGCTTGCGGGAATCGCCCCTTGCGCCGAGCTCGCGCAACCCGGTCGAGGACGTCGTCCACCGATGGGCCCCATCGCTCACGATCCATCACCTCGGGCGGCCACCAGCTCACGCCAAACCCTCCGGCAGGGCAGCCAGCAGCCGACCAAAGACATCATCCGGACCACCGCCGGCGTCGATGACTCGCACCCGCTCCGGAAACCGGCCTGCGAGCTCGAGAAACCCGGCCCGCACCAGCTCGTGGAAGGCCAGAGGCTCCTCGTCGAGCCGACTCTCACTCCCGCTCCCGCCCAGGTTCCGACCCCGGGCCCGATCCAGTCCGATCCGCGGGTCGAGATCGAAAACGACTGTAAGGTCCGGTTGCAGGCCCCCGGTGGCCAGAATGTTGAGGCGCTCCACCTCATCCCAGCCCACCCCCCGCGCCAGTCCCTGGTAGACCAGCGAAGAGTCGGCGAATCGATCGCTCAGCACCACCGCACCGCGCTCCACCGCCGGCCGCACGACGGTCTCCACGTGGTCGCGCCGGGCCGCCTGATAGAGAAAGGCCTCCACCACGCCGTCCGGTTGGAACCGAGGATCGAGCAGTATGACTCGCACCGCTTCGGCAATGGGAGTCCCACCCGGCTCCCGGGTGACCACCACCTCTCGCCCGGCGCTTCGCAGTTGACCTGCCAGCCGTTCGATCTGAGTGCTCTTTCCGGTGCCCTCACCGCCCTCGAATGTGATGAACCATCCACGTGGCATGGGGGGGAGTATAACCCCCGCCCACCCGACCATTTCGTATTACGTAATACGTATTTCGAATTGCGAATTGCGAATTGCGAATTGTGAATTGCGGATTCCACCCGCCCGGGTGCGGACGGCGTGGACCCGTCTCCGCGCCCGTGCCCGTGCACGAGTCCGCCTGCCAATCCGAGCCCCGAGTCACGAACTCCGCCTTTCAGGGCTATCGGGTAAACTACCTGAGTCCGATTGGAGGGTGTCTGTGCAACGCATCACCGTGATAGCAATTGCGCTTGCCACAGTCATCGCTTCCGCAGGCTGTGATGGGCAATCCACACCCCCCTCTCCCCGCAATGTCCTGCTCATCTCGATCGACGCCCTCCGAGCTGACCACCTCGGTTCCTGGAAATACGGGCGAGACACGTCGCCATTTCTGGACGAATTGGCGTCACAGGGGACCAGGTACCCTCTCGCCTTCGTCAATACGCACGGAACGCCGCCATCCCACACCACAATGTTGACGTCTCTCCACCAGGAAACCCATCGAGTGGGCATTTCAGACGAAACCAGCCACTCCCCGGACCTCCGGTTGCCGGCGGAAGTGGAAACTCTCCAGGACATCCTCGGCCGCAACGGATGGGCCACGGCGGCCGTGACCGGGGGTGGTTACATGGGTGACGAGTTCGGGTTTTCCAGGGGATTCGACGTCTTCGAGGACCAACCCAGGACCGTCGAACAGGGCACCGAGACTCTCGTCGGGACCCTTCAGCAGTTGATGTCCGGACAGTGCCCCGTATTTGCCCTGTTCCACACCTATGAGGTCCATTCCCCCTACGAAAGCCCTGATTCCTACGATGGCCTTTACGGCCCTGACACGTGCTCCATCGAGCCGGTTGCCGAAACAATGGTCCCCATCCAGGCCAACGCCGGAGACCAGCTCTCCCCCGAGGATTTCGAGTGTCTCGCTTCGCTCTACGATCGAGGCATCCGACACACGGACGACGCCTTGAGACTCCTCTTTCAGGATCTCGCCGACATCGGTTTTTTGGATAACGCTCTGGTCATCATCACCGCCGACCACGGCGAGGAATTCGGAGACCACGGAGGACTGCTTCACCGTGGGTCGCTATTTGAAGAGCTGATCCACGTCCCGCTCATCATCTGGGGAACCAACGTGCCCGCCGGCACGGTCGACCCGGCGCTCGTCAGTACGGTCGATATCGCTCCGACGATTTTGGCTTGGGCCGGCCTCGATACGCCTCGAATCATGGAGGGGCGAGATCTTCTCAAACCGCCGGAGGAAGATCAGCACCAGCGGGTCTTCTCCCAGTACGGAACCCAGATCTACAGCGTCCGCTCCCGGCGGTGGAAGTTGATCGCCAACGGGAAATGGACAAATTTCAAGCTCTTCGACCTCGAGAATGACAGCGGTGAAAAACATAATGTCGTACGGGATCATCCGGCCACCGTCGAGGCCTTGGCAGAGGAACTCGCAACGTGGCGCGAAACCCGGCCACGGCTCGATCCCATGACCTCACCGTCGGTGGGACTCGATCCCGGAACGCGGGAACAGCTCGAGTCACTTGGGTACTTGAACTGACATCTTCAGACGAGGACATCTGGCTCCGCATGATGGACCCTAACCCGCACTTCTCACCGAGTGTCTGCTGCGGGCGGCGAATCGCGGGCTAACTGGCGAACCCCTGGTCACCAGCCACCCGTAACAGCTGCAATTTCGAGTCGGGTATGCGTTCGATCCTGCCCCGCGCTTCCAGGTCCAGCTTGACCACGGTTGTGTACCAGGACACCGAGCCGAGACTCTCCGCGTCTTCACGGGTGAGGCAGGATCGCACGTAGGTCGGGAGATCCCGGAACGGGAATCCTCCAGGCCGTTTGGCCAGAGCGCTGAAGATGGCGTCGGTCACCAGTTCGTACTTCCAGCGTAGAATCCGGGTTCCTTGCTTTTCCGGATCCGGGTTCTGACACGCGACGCGATCTTCGGCCATCATCATCGTTTCCCTCGAGAGGGGTACCTTCCATGGTATCGCATTCTCCGCCCACACACCCTCGGAAAAAGAGCAAGGAACAAGGAGCATTGAACACCCCCACCCGCCCGAAGGGTGGGGGGGCTCTGGAAACCCCCCTCCCGTCCATTACGGATTGCGAATTGCGAATTGCATCCAGATTGCAGATTGCAGACTAAAGATTAAAGATTCCCCCGCCCACCCGGAGGGAGGAGGGCGCGTCTGGCGGGCGTGCCGTCTTTGACATTGTTGGGAACCAAGGTGCTGGCAAATTCATCCCGTGAGGTCCCAATAATGTCTAAGGGGGCAACCTGCCGGCGGCAGCGGTTGTGGCCGTGGCCGTGTGCGGCGGCCATGTCCGATCCTGTACGCAGGATCAGAGGCCTTACGGCCACCCGCTGGTGACGGCTGGTCACCGCGGCCACCGGCCGCGAGTAACCTCGGGGAGCGCTGCGGGGAGAGGGGCGCGCTGAAATCAAGAGGGTCTTTCCATACCCCCGGGCCGGTGCCAGGCACCGTCAAAATCGGATCGACGGGAAGCGCAGTCGGAGAATCGGCGCGTTGAAGTCGGTAGATTGAACCCAACGAGAAGAGCCATTGTGGAGCAGGCCTCCGGCCTGCATTCGCCCATTCAGTCAAGGCCAGAATTACAGCCGAGACGGCCGCACCACAAAGCCGCTCCGGGCGGGAGGGCCTGAACTCTCAACTCTGGGCGGGCGGCGGTCAACCCGGAACCCGGAACTGTTATGGGTCGGGCGGGGAAACGGCTTACGCCTTACGGCCAAGGACCATGCAATTGGTCCGCAGCCAGGGTGCGTTTTCAACCTGTTCCAGATCGCTCCGCACCGCCGTGGTCAGTTCCTCCTCGAGCACCCAGCCCCTGCCATCAAACCAATGGAGCCACTCGCTGTGGTCTCGGCAGTTGATGTGTCCGCGCCCTCCCTGTCCCGGCGGCGCCGCGGTGAAGAAAATCCATTGCCTGGCCAGGTCTGAGACCTTGCGTACCAGCTCCTGACTCCTCTCCGGCGGGATGTGCTCGGCCACCTCGACACAGCACACGAGATCGGAAACGGTTTGGGCATCGCTGAAATCACCGATCTGCACCAGAGGAAGCAGGGCCGGCGGCAGGACCTCTACGACATCGCCTGACCGCTCGATTCCCGTCACCGATTTCCCCGCTTCGTGAAATGCCAGTACCAGAAACCCATTGGCGCAACCGATGTCGATGACGGATTCGAAATCGAGCCGGCGCAGCAGGCTGGAAGACAGGATCTGGTAATCCGACCTGAACACCTCACGGCGTTGAAAGTGACGACGCCGGAATCCCGCAGATTTCAACCCGAGTTTGCTGAGAAGCCGTTTCACTTGCTCTCCCTTGGTGAACCGACAAGCGACAGGCTCGATTTTGAGCTGTCGGTGGACCCGACCTCACGATCCCACGACTCGGAGGAAGGCCTCCTCGGCACGATAGGAGGAGCGCACAAAGGGCCCTGCAAAGACCTCGAGCCCAAGGTCCCGACCGGCGGCCTCGAGCTCGCTGAACTCATCGGGGTGCCAGTACCGTTCCACCGGAACCTGCTCCGGTGTCGGTTGGAGGTACTGCCCAATGGTCACCAACTGGCATCCGGCCGCGGCAAGGTCCGCCAGCACACCAACCACCTCGTCTTCGGTCTCTCCCAGTCCGACCATCAGCCCCGATTTCCGAAGCATCTCAGGGGATCGCTCGGTCACCCGGCGAAGCACCTCCAACGCCCATTGGTAGCGGCCCGAACGGCGGACCCGACGGTACTGGCTGGGAACGGTTTCCACGTTGTGGTTGTAGACATCGGGCACCGAGTCGATGATGCGGTCAACGGCGTTCAAGTCGCCCCTGAAGTCGGGCGTCAGAACCTCGATTTTCGGCGGCCGGTCGAGGCCCTTGAGCCTGTTGATGCACTCTACAAACCCAGCCGCTCCGCCATCGGGCAGATCGTCACGGTCCACCGCGGTGATCACGACGTGGTCGAGGTCCATGGCGATCACTGCCTCGAGCAGCTGCCTGGGTTCATCCGGGTCGACCGCCTGAGGCCGACCGTGGGCGATGGAGCAGTAGGAGCAGTTCCGCGTGCAGACTCTGCCGTTGATCAAAAATGTGGCGGTTCCGTGGGCGAAGCACTCCGTCCGGTTTGGACAGCGCGCCTCCTCGCACACCGTGTGAAGCCCACCGGAGCGCATCCGGCGCTTGATCTCGTGGAGCTCGCCGAGCCGCATCTTGCGGCCACGGATCCACTCTGGAAGTTGTGATCGTCCGACCTGACCGCCAAAACTCACGGAGCCACCACCCACGCGTCTGGAAATTCGGAGGACTTCATCCGCTCCGCCACGCGCTCGGCGGATGAACGATCCGGGAAAGGTCCAACGCGCAGCTTGTAGAGCTCATTTCCTCCGGGCCCCGCGGCGGTCACCACCCGCTGACGGTCCCTGGTGAATCCCGACTCGGCCAATCTCGCGCGCGCCTTCTCCACCGAGGTCTGGTTGCCGGAGGCCAGAACCTGAACCCAAAAGTCGTCCAGCTTCTCCTTGGGCGGCTGGGTGGGCTTGGGTTTCGGCGTGGCCTTGGGGGGCACCGGGGTCGCGGTGGGCGGTTTGGTGGGCACGGCCCGAGGGGTGGGTTCCTCGGCCGGGCTCTCGATCACCACCTCCACCGGGGTCGGGGTGGGGGTGGCCGCCACCACGGCAGCTTCCCGAGGCCCCGCCTCCCGCGCGGCCAGCACCGACCAGGCCGCGCCGTAGCCAAAGGCGAAGGCGAGCACCATGACCAGAGCCAGCGCCACCAGCAGTATGGTCAACCAGCGCGCCGTCAGCTCGATCACGTAGTAGGAGGGAGCCATCAATCCTCCCTCAGAGAACGGCGCCGTGTTCCAACCACCGGTCCCCTCACTTGTCGCCCGTGCCGAACAGTCCCGTGAGCATGGTTGGCGGCACGGGGAAGACGATGGTGGATGCGTTCTCGGTGGAGATCTCGGTCAGTGTCTGGAGATATCGCAACTGGAGCGCGATCGGGTGGTCCACCATGACGTCGGCCGCGTCCGCCAGCTTCTGGGACGCCACGAATTCACCTTCGGCGTGGATGATCTTGGCGCGTTTCTCACGCTCGGCCTCGGCCTGTTTGGCCATCGCCCGCTGCATGTCCGGCGGCAGGTCGACGTGCTTGACCTCCACCATGGAAACCTTGACGCCCCAAGGGTCGGAGTGCTGATCGATGATCTCCTGCAGGCGGACGTTGAGTTCCTCACGTTTGGTCAGGAGATCGTCCAACTCCACCTCACCGAGCACCGAACGAAGGGTGGTCTGGGCGAGCTGAGATGTGGCGTAGACATAATTCTCTACCTCCACCACTGTCTTGATCGGGTTCATGACCCGAAAATAGACCACCGCGTTGACTTTGACCGAGACATTGTCGCGGGTGATCACGTCCTGCGGCGGAATGTCGTGGACGACCGTCCGCAGGCTCACCTTGACCATGCGATCGATGGGCCACATGACGATCACGAGGCCCGGCCCCTTCGCCTCCTTGAGCACCCGCCCAAGTCGGAAGATCACGCCGCGTTCGTACTCGTTGAGGATGTTGATCCACTTGAAGAACACGAAGACCAGGAAGAAGACCGCAAGCCCGAGACCCGATCCGATAAATCCCATCATGAGCTCCCTTCACCCGCTTCAGCCGCGGGCTCGACATCAATCTGTTTGTCACCGACCGCCACGACCCGCACCGAGTCGCCGGCAGGAATCACCACACCGGAGGTCCGGGCGTCCCAGTACTCACCGTTCACGAGCACCTTGCCAATGGGATCGATGTCTGCAAGTACGGTCCCGATCTTGCCGACCATGCCCTCGACCCCGGTCATGGGTTGCATCCTGTGGGTCACCAGGACGCGGCTCAGCAGAAAACTCGTCACCGCTGCCAACACGATGGCCGTTGGCAGGATCACACCGAGTGACACGCGCATGTCCGGAATTGGCGAATCAAACAACATGAGAGACCCCAGAACAAAGCAGATGAGTCCGCCGATGGTCAGCAGCCCGTAACTGGCGACCTTGACCTCCAACAGAAACAGGACAAGGGCGACGAAGATCAGAGCAACCCCCGCCCAGCTGATCGGCAGCACCGAGATCGAGTACAAACCGAGCAGCAGAAATACCACCCCTATGACCCCCGGGAGAATCCCTCCCGGGTGGGTGATCTCGACGTACAAGCCCAGCGCGCCCAGCGCCATCAGGAGGTAAGCCACGTTGGGGTTGGCCAGCACCGAGAACAACCGGTCGGCGAAGGTCGGCTCGATCCTCCGGATGACCGGAGATTCCAGGTCCATGACCTCGGTCGTTCCGTCGAATCGGGTGACCTCACCACTTTTCAGCTGATCGAGCAAATCCTCCACATTGTGGGCGACGAGATCGATGAGCCCATCCTCCAGTGCCTGCTCCGCGGTGAACGAGGAACTCTCTTCCACCGCCTCGATGGCGAGGTCCACATTTCGGCCCCGCTGTTCCGCAAATGACTTGATCATGGCCGAGGCGTCGCTGGTCACCTTTTCCCGAACATCATCCGGCAGGTTCTCGCCTTGACCTCCCACCGGGTGAGCGGCTCCGGTGTTGGTCCCGGGAGACATGGCCGCGATATCGGCGGACAGCAGAATAAAGAACCCCGCCGATGCGGCCCGCGCTCCCGCCGGAGTCACGAAGACCACCACCGGTACGATGCTCGAGGTGATGGCGCTGGTAATTTCGCGGGTCGAGTCCAGCAGCCCGCCCGGCGTGTCCAGCTCCATGACGACGAGCTCCGCGTCCGCCGCCTCGGCCTCTGCAAGGGCTCGTTCGATGAAGTTCTGAGAGGCCGGTTGAATGGTGTCCTCGACTCGAATGTGGAGAACGTCGCCAGCACTGGCAACCGGCACCAGCGCACAGAGGCAAATCGACACCACAGCAAATCGGACAAGGGGTTGCATGGCCACCATCATAGAGTGCCTCCCAACGACGAACAAGCAGCAGCCCGTTCCCGCAACGCGGGCCTCACTCAAGAGATACGTACAACACGACCCGATATTTCTGAAATTGAATCCCCGGAACTGAATTCTCAATTCTCAATTCTGAATTTTGAATGCCCCCACCCGCCCGGGGGGGGTCGTCGGGCTGGAAGGTCGTAGCATTCAAAATTCAAAATTCAAAAATCTCGGCGAGAGTCGCGAATGGCGTGGCGCAGGTCGGACCAGACCCGGCGGACCTCGACCGGGCCGTAGACCGACCCGTCTTCTGAGTAGAGCTCTCGCTCCGCCAGCCACACCAGGTCGGCAGCCGGCTGGGACGCCGACGGCCACCGGCGAGTCGCGGCCTGGCCGATCCAACGGACCGTCGCTCCCACAGGAACCGTGACGCCTGAACGTTCAAGACGACGCACCAGTCGCCGTATCGACCGTGATGCCGGAGACGCGGGGCCCGCGGATCGCCCGCCGCTTGTACGGCGCAAAAACCACCTCACCGCCCGCCACGTCAACCAGAGCAGGGCCAGCGCTCCGACAACGATCGCCGTATCCCGCCGGCGCCACGAACTCAGCGCCGCCGCCAGACGATCGCCAGCAGCGGTCAGCAACTGCATCTGCTCCGCAACACCGAAGGTCAGGACATACTTATCCCAACCCGCCTGGATGTTCTCCCAGGCAAAACGCAACCGGTCTCCCAAATTCACCTTATTGAGCCGCGGGAGGTTGACGGCCGGAGTTGGATCGAAGACTCCCCAGCCCAGCCGCGGTCCCAGCCAGACCTCAACCCAGGCATGTGCATTGGCCTGGCGAACCACCACCTCATCACCGGTCTGAGACAGATCGCCACCGCTGTATCCTCCGACCATTCGTGCCGGATCGCCGAGCGCGCCCATCATCACCGCCATCCCACCGGCGAAGTACTCGCAGTGGCCTGATCTGGATCGGAGAAGGAACCAACTCACCGGATCCGGACCGATCCTCCCCAACCCTGTCATGGAGTAGGTGTACTCGTTTTGGAGGTACGCTTCCACGGCCGCAGCGCGGGCTTCGGCGGTGGCGGCTCCGGCGGCGATCCGAATGGCCAGGGCGCGCACCTCCGGGGCCGGCTCGAACTCCAATCCGCCGTTCGGGGGCGGGACAAGACGTTGTTGGACAGCTGTCCGAGAGACCCACACGGTGTAATGAAGCGGTCCGGTCCCCGGCGACACGAGGACGACTCCCCCCGCCGGATCGATTCGAACGGGCTCGGGAACATCGACGGCGATCGCACCGCCGGGCAGGAAGAGGAACTCGTCCGGCCGGTCGAGTTCGATCTCCAACTGGGCGGCGTCGCCCATGTCCTCGTCTCCTTCCGTCAGCCATATCAGTCCGCTTCGCGGCCGAACGGAACGGTCCGGAGGCCGCGGCGCCCAGGATTCCACCGTCATCCTCTCGAAGGCGGTTGCCCGCAGCCTCATCCATTCCGGTCTGATGGGCTCACCGTTGACCGATCGCACCACCAGCACGCGCTCCTGAGACTCCTGAATGGTGCCGATTCCGGAAAGCTCCACACGACTCGAGAAACCCGTCACGCTCCGCACGCCTCCGCTCCCGGCGAGCCACGGCGAGCGCAGCCTGGGCACCGAAACGAACACCGGCACCGCCAGCGCAAGGGCCACGACGGCGGCCACCAGCGCGTGCCTCGGTCGGACGGAAGCCGCGGGAACGCCATCGTCCACCGCCACTGCGGCCAATTGGATTTCCATGCCCGTCCACCACCAGACCACGGCCGACACCGCAAAGTAGACAAGGGCCGTCACGTGGGTCGACGACGTCAGGGAAACAACCCACACCAGGAAGATCGCCGGCAGGGCCTTGAGGAACGAGCGTCGGTCGATGATCTGGCTCACCCGAACCGCGGTCAGCAGGAGCAGTAGATGACCGAGGGGGCGGAGAGGCCCGACTCGAATCCCGCCCGCGGCCACAACCCCGATCACGATCAGAACCGCAATCAGATTGAGGGCCCACGGCTCCAGCTTCGGCGACCACGACGGGACCAAGATCAACGCCAGAGCGACAATCCCGGCCGTAATCCAAAACGGTGGCATCACGATGTACAGGAAAGGCAGAGGGAGAAGGGACCACAGCAGGAGCAGCCCCGCCAGCCTCCGATAGAAGGCACCGGCCGTCACGCTCCACCCCCGACGCTGTGGTGGCGAGACAACCGAGCGGTCACCCTGCGCGGCGGAGGAGCATCGGGCCGGCGCGGCTCGACCTCGGCGAGTGGACGGAGCAGGCGGGCCGCGCGCTGCGTCGATCGTTCGGGCGGAAATACTTCATCTCCCACCACGAGACCCACCTCGGCACCTCTCTCCAGACGGCGGACAACGCCTGTGGCCACCTCCGACAGCATGGTCTCGAACCGGTCCCTGAGAACCGGGTCGGCGACGTCGCTCAGCCGCGGATCGACGACAAAGAAGACAGGATCGGAAGCACGCCGCTGGCGGTCGGTCACGATCGGCTGTTGTTGCCGCGCGGTCTGCTTCCAGTGCATCTGTCGGGTGTCGTCGCCCTCGCGGAAGGTGCGGAGTTGAACCACCTCGCCCTCCCGACCGCGGTCATCGAAGTTCTCTGTGTACCGGCCACGGTCACGACCCTCGGATGTCATTGCAGTCTTCGGCAACAACCTTGGGTACACCAGCACCTCGCGCCGGTCCATCACGACCTTCGACTTGACAAAAAAACCGAGCGGCAAAACGACCTCGAGCGTCCACGGGCCGATCGCAGTCCAACCCCGGTCCGCAAATTGAAGCTCGATGCTGTGTTGGCTCACGCCAGAGGCCGTCAGAAGCCCTTCGGTCAGCAGGACCCGTCCCAACCGATCACGCAGCACGATCCCATAAGCGGGCAACAGCCGGCATCCGTTGCGCAGCTCCACATCCACCATTGCCGGGCGGCCCGCAAAAATCTCTCTTGGTGCGGCGGCCCGGACCTCGATTCCGCCCAGGACCTGCCGTGACCAGACGCCGGACACGGCGTAGCTGGCCAGAGCGAGGCCGAAGAGAGCCATCAGTGCGTTGTTGCCTGTGTTGACGGCGGCAAACCCGAGGATAAGCATCGAAAGGAGGAAGAGCCCACCCCAACGTGTCAACTTGAGTCTGAAACCCTCGGAAGGCGTCGAGCCGAGCTCATGGCGGTCTTCTGGAAGGCGGGATTCGGGAGCTCGGGAGCCGGGACTCGGCACATTGGGCCGTCGAACCACGGTCCTCGAGACCATCCGAGTCCGGGCTCCCGACTCCCGAACTCCCGCTGCTTTCATCACCGTGGGCACCGGGACAACGCTCTCCAGAATCGAGCGAATCACCGCCCGCTCCCGTCGACTCCGCTCCCATCCGTCGTCCACAAGGGGATCGGCCAACAGAACGCGATGGGCCAACACCGCCTCGGAGGTCTCCTGCAGGTCATCCGGAATCACGAACGGTCGTCCCTTGACGAGGGCAAGCGCCTGGGCGCATCGCTGCCACGCGAGAGTCCCTCGAGTGGAAACCCCCAACGCCAGCGCCTCGTGCGATCGTGTTCGTTCCACAACGTCCATCAGGTAGCGGCGCAACTCGTCGCTGACGTGGACGTCGGACACCTCGTGCTGCAGCTCCAACACCTCGCCAGCCGTGAGCACAGGCTGCAACTGCTCGAGCTCCGGCTCGGTGCCTCCGGTACGAAGCAACTCGAGCTCCTCCCCTCGGCCGGGGTAACCCATGGAGAGCCTCATCAGGAATCGGTCCAACTGACTCTCGGGCAGAGGATAGGTGCCGGTTGATTCGATAGGATTCTGGGTCGCCACAACCAGGAACGGCACGGCAAGCTCGTGACGGGTCTTGTCAACGGTCACGGCCTTCTCGCTCATGGCCTCCAATAACGCCGATTGGGTCCGTGGGGCCGCTCGGTTGATCTCGTCGGCCAGTACCACGTTGGCGAACAGCGGTCCGGGCATGAACTCGAAGTCACCCCTGTTCTGACGGTAGACCGAGATCCCGATGATGTCTGAGGGCAGGGTGTCGGATGTGAACTGGATGCGATGAAAATCGAGGTCCAGCGAACGCGCGAGGGCCTGGGCGAGGGTCGTCTTGCCCACTCCGGGCACGTCTTCGAGCAGAACGTGGCCCCGGGCGATCAGAGCCGCCATCAGCGAGTCCACCAGTTCCGACTTGCCGCGGATTACCCGCACAATGGACTCGTGGAGCCGCTCCAACCGTGACAGAACCGTGGGTGTGACCGGATTCACTCGTTGCTCTCCCTCCTGGGCAAACCAAATTCAGGGGGCGATGCTTCCGCCCGGACAATGGGTTCCGACTCTTCCGTCCGCTGATACTCCGATCGGGGCTCGGGATTCGGGGCTCGGACTCGCTTCCTCACCCACCCGGGCTATAAGCTATACGCTTTTACGGACCCAGGTGTTGATTTCGAATTTCGAGTTTCGAAACTCACCCGCCCCCCCGAGGAGCGCGTTGGGAGAAAGTCATTCCTCGGAGGTGCCTGGCATCCCGATTCGCCGAGGTCGACAAACCGATTCGGCCCGCTGGAGCGAATCGGCGTGCCTGGCATCCTCACGGGAAGCGCGGCCGGAGAATCGGCGCGGTGAAATCGGTATATCGAACCCAACGAAGAGAACATTGTGGAGCAACCGTCTCGGCTGCCTTTTTGCCTCGATTGATCGCGCCGATTCTCCCAGCGCGCTCCCCGAGGTTGCCCGGTATTAAC
The DNA here is from genome assembly GCA_963797055.1 of uncultured Holophagae bacterium. Taxonomy (GTDB): domain Bacteria; phylum Acidobacteriota; class Thermoanaerobaculia; order Thermoanaerobaculales; family Sulfomarinibacteraceae; genus FEB-10. The sequence continues at coordinate 526,902 of CAWCOD010000002.1, read as the reverse complement.
GTTGTGCGGCCCTGACGATTGATGACCGCTCGAGGGCATTTGGCCGCACAACGTTATACCCGGCACGCCCGCCCGTTGCGCCCACTCCTCGGGTGGGAGGGCGGGGACTTTCGAATTTCGACTTTTGACTCTCGAGGACGGCACGTCCGATCATCGCGACCTCTCCCTCCGGGCGGGTGGGGGGACGGAATCTGCAATTTTCAATCTGCAATCTGCAATTGGGCGGGTGGGCGGAGGAGAACGTTGAACGTTCAACCGTTCCACACCGGGCGGGCGGCGGTTACCATAGACCCGTGGCACCCACCATCGACGACCACCTCGCGGACTACATCGCCCACTTGGCGTTGGAGCGGAACTTGAGTCCGAGGACCGTTGAATCCTACGCCCGGGATATTCGTCAATACACAGCTTGGCTGGCCGACGAAAAACTCGCCGTCGATTCCGTGGACCGAGCGGCCCTTCGTGGCTATCTCGGATCGCGGCGTGACGCAGGTCTGTCGGCCCGGTCATCGGCCCGCGCCCTGTCCTCCATCCGGGGCTTCCACAAGTACCTGGTACGCACCGGAGTCCTGGCCATCGACCCCACCAGCGATCTTTCGTCGCCGAGCTTGTGGCGCACCGTTCCCCACGCCCTCACGCCCGACGAGATCGACAGCCTGCTCGCCGCACCCGACACCGACACGCCGCTGGGCATGAGAGACCGGGCCATGTTGGAAACCCTGTACGCCACCGGTCTCAGGGTCTCGGAGCTGGTGGGGCTGACCATCGACCGGGTGCGCCTCGATCCGGGATTCGTCAGAGTGCTGGGCAAGGGCAGCAAGGAACGGCTTGTTCCTCTGGGCGGTGGCGCCGTGGCCTGGATCGAGAAATACCTGGCGGGAGCGCGTCCAGAGTTGGATCGACACCGGGTGCCGGAACTCTTTCTCAACCACCGAGGCAAAAGGCTGACTCGCCAAGGATTTTGGAAAATCCTCCGCAACCACGGGTTGGCCGCCGGAATCCAGTCCCAGTTGAGTCCCCATGTGGTACGGCACAGCTTTGCGACCCATCTGGTGGAGCACGGAGCCGACCTACGGTCCGTACAGATGATGTTGGGTCATTCCTCGTTGACGACGACTGAGATCTACACCCACGTCGCCCGCGAGCGCCTGCGGCGGCTGTACGATGAAAAACACCCCAGGGCTTGAGAGGACGGTATGTTTGATGTCGCCAGGGAGCAGGGAGCAGGGAGCAGGGAGCGGAGAGGGTGGTTCAATCCGACCGCACCTCCAACCCCGACTGCCCCCTGCTTCCTGCCCGCTGCCCGCTCGATGAAATTCCTGTTCATCACTGTCGTCGTCCTGGTCATCGGATTGTCCACCGCTCTTTCGGCCGATGCGAAAATCGCGGTCTTCGTGGACGGCCGCATCCTCAAAGTGGAGGACGCCTTTCTCGACGAGGACCGTATCGTACTCCGCCTGGTTGACGGAGGTACGATGGTCGTTCCGGCCATCCGCATCGACCGGGTCGTCGCCGACGAGGTCGCCTCGCCTCCGGAACCCGTGCCGTCGGTCCATTGTTCGCCGAGGTGGTCGGACGAACCGCTTCCCGAGTGGGTACCGTTCCAGGAGCCCATCGAAGACGCCGCAAAGACCGCCAACCTCCACCCGTGGCTACTGGCGACCCTGGTCCAAGCCGAATCGGCCTTCGATCCAAACGCGGTGTCTCGCGCAGGAGCAATGGGCCTCACCCAGCTGATGCCCTCCGCCGCGGCCGATCACCGGGTGCGAGATGTCTTCGATCCCACGGAGAATCTCCGGGGCGGCGCGAGCCACCTCAGGCTCATGCTCGACCGCTTCGAGTCTCTGCCCCTCGCGCTGGCCGCCTACAACGCCGGCGCGGCGGCTGTGGAACGATACGACGGAATTCCACCCTATCGCGAGACCCAGGACTACGTCAGTCGGATCCTGAAGAGATTTTGTCCGGCTGACGGGTAGGACGAGAATTCGAAATTGGAAATTTGAAAATCCCGCCGGCACCCGAACAGCGTGGGGTTCGATCAGCCGCGTTCCGTGAGAAAAACGCCCGCCACTACAAGCACCGACCCCAACACCAGATTCATCGTGATGCGTTCACCGAGCATGAGCGCTGCGAAGACAGCCGTCATCGGTGGGATCGTATACAGGTAGACACCCACTTTCTGGGATTCGGTGCGCTCGAGAGCCATGAAGTACAGGAGGGTCGCGAAGAAGGTGCAACCGGCACCGAGAAATCCGATCGCGATCCAACCCTCGTCATGAACCGCCGCCAGGTTGAATCCTTTCCAACGCATCTCCAACCAGCCGATCGGAGCCATCCACATCGCTCCGATGACGGTCACAGAGGCGATCACCGTCAATGCCCCGAGTCGATCCGTGAGCTTCTTGCCGAAGACCGTGAAACAACCCCACAGGACCACACTGGTGAGCACCATCAGATCGCCGAGGACATGTTCGCGAAGTTCGAAACCGGTGACGGTCCCGATGCCCATGACAACCAATACACCCACGATGGCGATGCCCACACCGAGCACCTTTCGAACGGTGAGCCGCTCGCCCAGCATCACAACCGACAGAACGAGGATCGAGATGGGACCGGTAACCACGTAGAGCGACGCGTTGGAGGCGGTGGTGAGCTGAAGACCAACGGTCTGAATGGCGTAGTGGAGGCCTGCGCCGAAAAGGCTCAGCGCGAAGAGCTGTTTCAGAATCACAGGGTTGGCCAGCTGCCTTCTGCGATCGCCGGTCAGCAGCAGCGGCAGGAAACAGGTCGCGGCGATCAGCAGCCTGAGTGAGACGACGGTCAGCGGAGGAACCACCTCCAAGGCCACCTTGGTGGCAACAAACGACACCGCCCACAGCAAACAGGCCGCGAGCAGCAGGAGTCGGGTGGTCCTTGACACGATCCGCAACATACACGATTTGGATTCATCCCACCCCCTGTCATTCTGAGCGAGCGGCGCGGCCGCGAGTCGAAGAATCCGGGCGGGTGGGCCGAATTCCGAATTTCGAATTCCGAATTTGGGGGCAAAGGGAGGGGGCCGACCCCTGCTCCCTGATCCCCACGGTGCTACACTTCCCCCCTCTGGAGGCAATTATGAAACGGCTCGCGATGCTCCTCGTCCTGGTCGGAATGCTGGCGCCCCTCTTGATCTCCTGCGGAGAAGAGGAGACGCCCGAACAGCGACTCGCCTATCTTCGTTCGCGGCACGAGATCTTCCCCGCCGGTGCCACCAGCCGCATCGATGGCGCCGGAGATCCCACGCTGATCGTGGACGTCCAGGTGGCGAACCAGGGGACGGAACCGCTGAATCAGCTCACCGTGCTGGTCGTCGTCCGGGGTGCCGACGGGATGGAAAAACTTTCCCGACGGGCAACTCTCGATCTCCAAGGCGTCCAACCGGGTGTTGGGGAACGCCGCACCGCGCTCATCCCCGGATATGTCCTGGTGGAGGGCGATGAGGTCATCGTGGAGTTGGAGGCGAACCTGACACCGGAGGATCTGCACTCGCTGCCCGAGTGGTCCGAGGTGGCAGAGGCTAGTTGATCGGTTGGGCCGGCAGCTCGGTGACTCCGAATCTCTCCAGGAGGATCATCCGCATTTGCGGCAGAACCTGTTCCTCAAAGGCGTCCAATGACGCCGGTGCGAGTCGTGCCACCGCAGTCCGGGTGGCCTCGATCAGTCGGAGTCCCTCACACAGTCGGAGGTCGGGATCAGATTGCAGGGTCTGACAGGTGACATCAAGCATGAGCACGCATCGCTCGTCGAATCCCGCAACCGCGGTGTCAAAAATTCGCACCATAAACCCGCTCCTTCCAACAGGATGAACATTGAGGTGAATATTGGAATTCCATCCCACTCCTGAGTTGCTCGTCGCGGTGGAAGCGGTGGCCCAGGCTGGGGCCGACCAGCTGATGCCCCATTTCCGCAGGCTGACTTCAGATCAGGTCTCGGAAAAGGCCCGCAACGATCTTGTGACGGTCGCGGACCGGGCGTCAGAGTCGGCGATTCTGGCCGCCATCGGCCACCGATTCCCCAGCCACAACATCCTCTCCGAAGAGACCGGGTGGTCGGCCCGAACCAGCTCCGACCCCACCTGGATCGTGGACCCTCTCGACGGAACGACCAATTTCGTTCATGGGATGCCCCACTTCGCAGTTTCGGTGGCGGTGACCGCCGAGGACCGGATCCAAGCAGGGGTGATCATTGATCCGGTCAAGGGCGACGTGTTTCGCGCGGCTCGGGGGATCGGCGCGTGGTGGAACGGCGTCCGCTGCCGCGTCTCGAGCCGGGAATCTCTTTCGGGCGCGATGGTCGCCACCGGTTTCCCATTCAAGGCGCATGGCATGCTCGACCCCTACCTGGCCATTTTCCGCGACGTGTTCCTCGACTGCAAGGCCATCCGACGACCTGGCGCGGCCGCCCTCGATCTGGCCTACACCGCCTGCGGCATCGTCGACGGTTTCTTCGAGTTTCAGCTTTCGCCGTGGGACATTGCCGCGGGTGCTGTGTTGGTGGAAGAGGCCGGAGGCTCAATCTCCGATATGGACGGGGGAGACGATTACCTCGCCACGGGCAACGTGCTGAGCGGTTCGGACGGAGTGAGGCGAGGTCTTCTCGAGATCGTACAGCGCCATAGCCGGGCGTGGAAGGAAGCCGCGAACTGAATCCGCCGAAGGCCCCAAAGAGCCTCCTCTGCTGAGGCGGTGTATCCAATTCCGCCTGGAAGACCACCTTATGAGTGACAGATCAGGGCGCAGGGTCCGCCACGACAGCAAGCTGTTGGAGGAATTCTATGTCGCTGGTACAATCTGGCCACACTGGTGGAAACATGACTGAGAGCTCCGAAAACAAGTACCTTCTCCACGAGCAGGTCGCCCAAGCGGTCGAATTGACCAAGGACGACCGCTTCGCCGAAGCCATGGAGATCTTCGAGGAGTGCCTGCCCCAGCTGTCAAGCCATGACGTGAGCGATAAACCGGTGCTCAGCAAGTCCTCGTCCTACTACGGAGTGTGCGTCGCCGTGGTCAAGAGGCGGTACGCCGAGGCCGCCAAGTACTGCAACATTTCGCTCAAGAGCCAATTCATGGATCCAAACCACCACACCAACCTGGCGTTGGTCTATCTGGAGCGGAATGACCGGGGCAGCGCCATCGAACACCTCAAGGCCGGCCTCAGGATCCAACCGAAGAACCGTCGGATCCACCGCATATTGAACGATATCGGCCGTCGCCGGCCACCCGTGGTTTCGTTCTTTTCGCGGGACAATCCGATCAACATCTGGCTTGGCCGGCGCCGAGCCGAGAAAGAACTCGACAACAAATAGGACCCCGGCAATCGGAGTCCGTAACACGATATCCCAAGAGCCGAGAATCACCCGCACAATGGCGCTTGGTCCGAGATCGGATCTCGCCCAAACCCTCCTTGCAAGGTCCCTCCACGGCGAGTATGCTACCCGTTGTGAATTCGTTCACGTGGGTCCCCATGTGAATGCACGCCCCGGAGGTTTTTCATGGCACAAAGACGAATGGTCATGATCGACGGCAACGAGGCCACCTCGTCCGTCGCTCATCGGATAAATGATGTCTGCGCAATCTACCCCATCACTCCGTCGTCAAATATGGGTGAGTTCGCCGACGAGTGGTCCGCTCAGGGGAGAACCAACATATGGGGAACGGTCCCCGATGTGATCGAGATGCAATCGGAGGCAGGCGCCGCCGGTGCGGTGCACGGCTCGTTGCAGGCCGGAGCTTTGACCACGACCTTCACCGCGTCGCAGGGTCTGCTGCTCATGATCCCGAATATGTACAAGATCGCGGGCGAACTCACCTCCGCGGTGTTCCACGTTTCGGCTCGCACTCTGGCGACTCACGCCCTGTCCATTTTCGGCGACCATTCGGACATCAACGCCTGCCGTCAGACCGGCTGGGCCCTGCTGTCGTCCAATTCGGTGCAGGAGGCCCACGACCTCGCCTGCATCGCCCAAATGGCGAGTTTGAGCAGCCGAATCCCCTTCCTGCACTTCTTCGACGGTTTCAGGACCTCCCATGAGGTGTCCAAGATCGAGTACCTCGAGGATGACGACCTTCGGCACCTGATCGACGACGATCTGGTCCGCGCCCACCGTGAACGCGCCCTATCTCCGGATCATCCGGTGATCCGCGGCACGGCTCAGAATCCCGACACCTTTTTCCAGGCGCGCGAGGCCATCAACGGCTTCTACGACGCCTGCCCCGGTCACGTCATCGACGCTATGGACGCCTTCGCCGCCCATGTCGGCCGCCAGTACAGGCTCTTCGACTACGTGGGCGACCCCGAGGCCGAGAACGTGGTCATCATCATGGGTTCGGGCGCCGAGGCCGTCCACGAGATGGTCGATTGGATGAACGCCCACGGCGAGAAGGTGGGAGTGCTCAAGGTCCGGCTCTACCGGCCGTTTTCGATCAAACACTTCATCGACGCCCTGCCAAAGACCACCAAGAAGATCGCGGTCATGGACCGTACCAAGGAGCCCGGTTCCATCGGCGAACCCCTCTACATGGACGTGGTCACGGCCCTGGTCGAGGCCAGAGCCGACGGCTCGAGCCCGTTCGCGGCGGACCCGGTGGTGGTGGGCGGTCGCTACGGCCTGTCGTCCAAGGAGTTCAACGACTGCATGATCAAGGCCATCTTCGACAATTTGGCCGCTGACCGTCCCCAAAACCACTTCACGGTGGGTATCGTCGACGACGTCAGCCACCTGTCGCTGGAGATGGACGACGATTTCACCATCGCCTCGGACGACGTTTTCCGCGGTGTGTTCTTCGGACTCGGCGCCGACGGCACGGTGGGCGCCAACAAGAACTCCATCAAGATCATCGGCGAGGAGACCGACAACTTTGCTCAGGGTTACTTCGTCTACGACTCAAAAAAGGCCGGCGCGGTGACCATTTCGCATCTCCGGTTCGGGCCGGACGTGATCCGCTCCACCTACCTGATCCGGAAGGCGAAGTTCGTCGCGTGCCACCAGTGGGTCTTTGTCGAGAAGCTCGACATGCTCGAGTTCGCCCAACCCGGCGCGACCTTCCTGGTGAACTCTCCCTACGGCCCCGACGCCATCTGGGACGAGTTTCCGCGCGAAGTCCAGGAGTCGATCATCGAGAAGGGACTCAAGGTCTACTGCATCGACGCCACTCAGGTCGCCCGCGACACGGGCATGGGTCGGCGGACCAACACCATCATGCAGACCTGTTTCTTCGCCATCTCCGGCATCCTGCCGCGGGACGAGGCGATCGCCAAGATCAAGGACGCCATTAAGAAGACCTACGGCATGAAGGGCGACGAGATCGTCCAGCTCAACTTCAACGCCGTGGACGGCACGTTGGCCAACCTCCACGAGGTAACGATCCCCGATGCGGTCACCGCCACCAAAGGTCAGACCGCCCATCGTGTCGGACGAGGCCCCCGATCTGGTCAAGAAGGTCACGGCCTTGATGATTGCCGGCAAGGGCGATCTGCTGCCGGTCAGCGCCTTCCCACCGGACGGCACGTGGCCCACCGCCACCACTCAGTGGGAGAAGCGCAACATCGCCATCGACATCCCGGTGTGGGACGAGGAACTCTGCATCCAGTGCAACAAGTGCGCGCTGGTCTGCCCCCACGCCGCGATCCGCGCCAAGGTCTACGATCCGTCACTCCTGGCTGACGCTCCGCCCACGTTCAAGTCGGTGGACTACAAGGCCAAGGACTTTGTCGGCTCGAAGTACACCATCCAGGTGGCTCCGGAGGACTGCACCGGCTGCACTCTCTGCGTCAAGGTCTGCCCGGCGCGCGACAAGTCCAACCCCAAACACAAGGCCTTGGACATGACCCTTCAGATGCCGCTCAGAGAGCCGGAGGCCGTCAATTACGACTTCTTCCTCGGGTTGCCCGAGGTAGATCGCACCAAGCTCAAGATCGACGTCAAGGGATCGCAGTTCTTCCAGCCCCTCTTCGAGTACTCTGGGGCCTGCGAGGGCTGCGGCGAGACCCCGTACGTCAAGCTCCTCACCCAGCTCTTCGGCGACCGCACCCTGATCGGCAACGCCACGGGCTGCTCATCGATCTACGGCGGCAACCTGCCCACCACCCCCTACGCCGTCAACGCCGACGGGCGGGGACCGGCATGGAACAACTCCCTCTTCGAAGACACCGCCGAGTTCTCCCTCGGCTTCCGGCTGGCGGTGGACCAGACCCGCGAGCGCGCCGTGAACGTCCTCAAACAACTGTCATCCGAGCTCGGCGACCAGTTCCTCGACGAGCTGCTCACCGCCGATCAGAACGACGAGGCCGGTGTGGCGACCCAGCGCGAACGGGTGGCCGCCATGCGCACCAAGCTGGCCGGAATCGACCGACCGGAGGCCCGCGAGCTCGACCACCTGGCCGACTACCTGGTCCGAAAGAGCGTGTGGGCCGTCGGCGGTGACGGCTGGGCGTACGACATCGGCTACGGCGGCCTCGACCACGTGCTCGCCATGAAACGGGACGTCAACCTGCTGGTACTCGACACCGGCGTCTACTCCAACACCGGCGGTCAGGCCTCCAAGGCAACACCGCTCGGAGCCACCGCCAAATTCGCCATGGGCGGCAAGGACGTGCAGCGAAAGGACCTGGGCATGATGGCCATGGCCTACGGCCACGTCTACGTGGCCCAGGTGGCCTTCGGCTACAAGGACAACCAGACCGTTCGAGCCTTTCTCGAGGCCGACTCCTACCCCGGCCCGTCGATCATCATCGCCTACTCGCACTGCATCGCCCACGGCTTCAACCTTGGCGACGGCCTCGAACACCAGAAGACGGCCGTGGAGTGCGGCTTCTGGCCGCTCTACCGCTTCGATCCGCGGCGTACGGCGGTGGGCGAGAATCCACTGAAAATGGATTCGAAGGCACCAAAGGTCCCGTTCACGGACTTCGCGCTCTCCGAAACCCGCTTCAGGATGTTGCAAAAGGTCAATCCGGAGCGATCGAAGGAACTTCTGGCCCAGGCGCAGAAGGCCGCGTTGAGCCGATTCGACTACTACAAGCAGCTGGCCGGACTTCAGTTCGGGTCGGATGACACTTCCGGCGATGCCAACTGATCGGGCGGAAAGGAGCCCATGATGGATCTCAAAAGTAGCTACCTCGGATTCGAGCTCGCCAACCCGATCATGGTCGGTGCCTGTCCACTGGGAACAAACGTGGATACGGTGCGCGAACTGGCGGAGGCGGGAGCCTCTGCCATCGTGCTGCCGTCACTTTTTGAAGAAGAAATTCTGGCCGCGGTGCAGACCCAGATGGAGATCGAGTCGGCGGGAGCCGGCTTCGCCGAAGCCTCGTCCTACCTTCCCAACCCCGAGGGCTACCACGTGGGCCCGGACCAGTACCTCGGTCACCTCGAGGCGGTCAAAGCCGCCGTCGACATTCCGGTCTTCGGGTCGTTGAACGGCACCACTCCGGGCGGCTGGACCTCCTATGCCAAGAAAATGGAAGACGCGGGCGCCGATGGCCTCGAGCTCAACGTCTATTACATGCCCATCGAGACCGTCGAGACGGGCGACGAGGTCGAACAACGGACCATCGATATCGTCGGTTCGGTAAAGGCCGACGTGAAGATCCCGGTGGCCGTCAAGCTGTCCACCTTCTTCTCCTCAATCCCCAACCTGGGCAAGAAGCTTCAGGACGCGGGAGCGGACGGGCTCGTGATCTTCAACCGGTTCTACCAACCGGACATCGACATCGAGGACCTGGACGTGGTTCCCAACCTCCGGTTGTCCACCGCCGACGAATTGAGGCTCCGGCTGCGCTGGTTGGCCATCCTGTCGAGCCAGCTCGACCTGTCGCTGGGCGCCACCGGTGGTGCCCACAACGCGGTGGATGTCATCAAAGCCGTCATGACCGGCGCCAACGCCGTCCAGATGGTCTCCGCCCTCCTGATCCACGGGCCGGAGCACATTGCGCGGACCCTGGAAGCCATCGAATTCTGGATGAAGGAACACGACTACGAGTCGATCCGCCAGATGCAGGGTTCCATGAACCTGGCCCGCACCCCCAACCCCAAGGCCTTCTCACGGGCCAACTACATGCGGATGCTCGACAGCTGGGAGATGTAGTTCCGGGTCACAAAGAGTACTCATCGAACCGGGGCGTTTCGGCGCCCCGGTTTTTTTGTCGAAGTGTGGAGAGTGTGGACCCGCCCGGCTGCCCGCCCCGGTGTGGAGTGTGTGGAGGGGGGGACTGGCGAGCCCGAGCCCGAGCCCGAGCCCGAGTTTAGGATCAGGGTTCAGGGTTCAGAACCGCCCATCCGGAACGCCTTTGTAGCGCAGGCGTCCCGCCTGCAATTCTGGCGTTGATTGATTGAGTGAATGCAGGCCAGAGGCCTGCGCCACAAAATCCACCTCGTTGGGTTCAATCTGCCGACTTCAACGCGCAGATTCTCCGAGCGGGCTTCCCGTGAGGATGCCAGGCACGCCGATTCGCTCCAACGGGACGAGTCGGTTTGTCGACGTTGGCGAATCGGGATGCCAGGCACCTCCGAGGGACGCGCCTTCTCCCCTCGCGGATGGGTGGGGGATGAGGATTCCGCACTTCGCTTTGGGCCGGCAGACGGCTACCACTCCGGAACCGTCTCCCAGCCGGGGAAAGGTCCGACGTCGAGTTTCCAGCCGGTGGAGGTTTCTTCGTCCCGGACAACGCGGAGATTGGTGAGCGCCTTCAGCGTTGTGATGAGTTCGTTAAGGGGGAGGGTGTGGAGCGGCGGTTTCGACATGTCGGGCATCGGCCAGAGTCGAACCGTAGAGTCGTTGCTGGCCGATGCAATCCACCGCCCATCCGGGGAGACTGCCACTGACAGGACCCGGTCGTCGTGGCCAAATAGCAAATGGGGTGCGCCGCCGGACACCGGACCAACCCGTATCAGATCGTCGTCGAAACTCCCCGAGACGATCAATCGATCAGTCGGATCGAGCGCGATCGCGTAGGGACTTTCGCCATGTGATCGGATCCGACGCGTTTCACCGCTCACGAGGTTCTTCCAGTTGATCTCGTTCTTTGGCCGGCCGAAGGTCCCGCTCACCCAGTCAGTCGTGACGACAAAATCGCCTGCCGAACTCACGGCGCGCCTGAGTTCGGTTCCCCCCTCCGCAACGACCTCGACATGGCCTTTCTCGATATCGAAGATCTTTTCGCCCCCGCCTCTGCCCTCGGTTTCAATGCTGTTTCCGGTCCAGCGGATCCGGTTGTCATCCACAAAACTGAGTGAAGCCGACGAGCCCTCGACGGTGCCAACAGCCCGCCCCTCGTCGGAATCCACATCCCATACCCAAATGGTGAACTTACCGCCAAAACGCCTGCCCACGGCAGCGAACCGCCGACCATCAGGGCTGAACGCCAGGAGGTGATTTCCTACCGCCCACCCGGGCCCGCGAAATTCACGCGCTGGACCCCCGTCGAGCGGAACGAGATACACCGATCCCTCTTGGGTCGCTATCGCGACGTACCTGCCGATGGGGTCGATGCCGAGATCGGCTCCGTAGAGCGAGGGAGATTCAAACAGTACCCTGGGTTTCCGGTTGTTGTGTTCCTTCATCGGCCAGACCCAAAGCTGGCCGGCTCGTCGTGATCCTCGGCTCTCCGCAGTCACCGTCACCAGCCACTCGCCATTCGGCGTGAACTTCACGTCCTGCACGCGGCCACCGGCTTGGTCCAGAACCGTGGCGAATCTGTGAGTTAAAGGCCAGAACCCAAAACTGTTGAAATTCGCGGTGACCAACCAGTTCTCATCGGGGTGAAAGTCGAGAGACACCACCGCCGATTCGTCCGACCTTCTCAACATCAGAGGGGCTGATCCATTGGGTGCCGCCAGGTCGAACAGCTGTGTTCCGTTTTCGTTGTCTGCCCCGGCGAGCCACCTTCCCGTGGGGCTGTAAACGAGTGTTCCGTGAGGGACACCACCGAGAGTGATCGAGCGCAACAGCTGTGGCGGGCCGCTGGATATGGACCAAAGCCTCACCGCGCCTGAATTGTCCGCGACAGCCAGGTTGTCTCCGTCAGGATGAAAAGCCACGAACTGCACGGAGTGTTCGTGCTCCCCGATCCGCAGCGGCGGACGGTCCCAATCTTCCAGTGACCGCACGAAAAGGAGATTTTCTCTGGCGTACGCCATCATTGACCCTGTGTCGTCAATATCACTTGGACCCCATGGATCCATGGACCCCACCAATCGCCCGGGGCCCCCGTCCGAAGGCCACCGATGGATTGAGACCTGATCACCGGCTTTCGAGAAACTGAAGTACCCGTCGCTCTGTACCTCGCCAAGTGATCCCCTATCGCGACGGAGCTGCATGGGTCGCTCCACCTGAGGTATCGCCCACCAGTAGTGTTCCCCTCGTTTTTCGGTAAGCAAGACCGCGTCGGAAATGAATCCCGCCAGAACCTCATCGTACGTCCGGCCAGACTCCATCGCCTCTTCTGGGTGGGACACAAGGATCGGCTCACTGCCGTCACGGCGTCTGAGTTCCAGGCGATCTCCGCTGCCGACGATCCACGTGCCGTTCGGGCTGATGGCGAGATCTACGATACCCAACAACCGAATTGAATCTCGAGGACACACCGATACCGGAGGACCTTTTTGTATGGCGCGCATCGCCAGCAATCGCCCCTCCTGGGTGTCAGCCAGCCCGAGACTGGCCATGGCCCACGCCAGGGCGGCGGTCGGATAGATGTCGATCTCGCTCTGGCCAATCGCCAACAGCTTGGCCGCTTCCGCACGTCTGGCCTCGGTGACCGCCCGCTGACGGGACAGGCCGACGACAGCGAGAACAACCAGTAGAATGGCGAATGACGCCGTGGCCGCGAGTCGGCGTCTGCGTCTGCGGCGGTTCGCGTGTAATTTCATCGCTTCGGAAAAGCCTTCTTCGGTCTCGGTCAAACCACCCGGGTAGCTCTCCCTCCACAGCTGGAACTCTCGAAACGCGGTTCCGATCCACAACCTGTCTTCGTGGCGTCCGTGTTCGTGCCATACACGCGCCGCCTGGCGAAGTTGGTCCCGGAGCTGCGCGGCGTCTGCGTCCCGGGTTTGCCAGCGCACCAGTCTCGGCCATGCACGCAACAGCGATTCGTGGATGATCTCGACCCGGTTGCTCTGCCGAACGTCAACAATCTCATCCGTTTCCCCCTCAAAGGAGGTCAAGAGACGGGCGTCGATGAGTTCACCCAGGGTCTCGGCGGCGGATTCACGGTCACCCACATCGAAGACGGACAGAAGTTCGCCCACCACGCGGACCGCCCGGGTACCCTCTGCGGTGACCAGATTGCGGAAGACCTCGCGTACGATGGGCAACCGCTCCGCGCCGATCCGGTCAAGGGTCGATTCGGCATGAAGGGCCAGGGCGCCGGACACACCGCCGATGCGGTTGTACGCCTCCTCCGTGAGGACCCGCTGCTCGCAATCCCGCTCCTCCCACAGTCGATGCACGGCAAAGGCGAGCATGGGCAGGGCACCCCGCTCGTCCTCGACTTCTGCGACCATTCTGTCCACCAGGCGTTCGCTTTCGAACCGGTAGAGCTGCCGCGCCGCCGGCTCCCTGAGGGCCCGCCGCAAAGCCTCGCCGCTGGGTGGGCCCAGCGGTGTCAGGTCTTTGAAAATCGGTGTGATCTGCGAGAACGGCTGGCATTGATAGACGAAGTCGTCCCGCATAACCAGCACAACGTGCACGTCGGCAGCGTCCACCAGCCGTCGCAGCAGTTCGATGAAGCCCGTCTGCACTTCGGGCGTGCTGAGAGTGAATAGCTCCTCGAACTGGTCGACCACGAGAACCGCTTGCTGGAAGTTCCCCCGCCACCTGGAGATTACGGCCAAAGCGGTGTCCGGATCGGTGAAACCCACCAGTCGCGCCACAGCGTCCGGATCGCCGGAGTGGTCGGGAGCTAAAGCCCGTGCCAGCGACAGCACCGGCACTTCGCCCGGGGTGAAGACCACCACCCGCCAGCCGGGCGGGGCTCGGGAGGCGACTCCGGCGCGCAGCAGTGAGCTCTTGCCGATGCCCGAAGGACCGATCACGGCCAGCAGGCGCCGAGAGGTGATTTTGCGCCACAGAGCCGCGACCTCGATGGTCCGGCCGAAGAATCGGTCGGCGTCGATCTCGGTGAAGGCAGCCAGACCCGGGTACGGGTTGCGCTCCTCGTCAGGAGGGACGGGTGTCTCGGGGATCGCCATCGCGATCTCGCCGGCCGTGGTCACCGCAACCACCTCGGCAATCAGGCGGTAGCCGCGCTTGCGAATGGTCTCGATGTAGCAGGGCCTTGAGGCGTTGTCGCCGAAAGCCTCTCTCAGCTCAGCGATCCTCCGCTGCAGGGTGTTGTCGGAGACGAACTCGGTCTGCCACACCTCATCGAGGAGATCGTGCTTGCCCATCACCTCCCCGGCATGCTCGGCGAGGCAAAGCAGCACGTCCATGGCCTTGAGCTCGAGCTGGACCGTGGTCTCGCCCCGCGTCAGCCGGTTGAGCATCGGCTCCAAAAGCCATTCTCCGATGAGAAACGGCTCACCGTTCTGGATGATCGTCGCAAGTTGAACGGACACTCTGGGATCATTGTATGGCGTCGCCGCACGACCCACAACCCGGCGCGTTGTTGCCACGCCGACCTGCGAACGTCGTGTGCGGAATTGGATCACGCTGGCCATGGGACCTCCAGCCACCTACCAGGCGCGGCGTTAGAGTGCCGCCGTCACGGCCGCTTTCCGAAGGCTCGATTCGGCCCGAGGGTTTATCTCCCGGGGTCGGCCCTCTAGCCCGCATATCTCACCGGGTTTGTGAGCGCTGTTCCCTGCCTCCTGCTCCCTGCTCGCTCGCTATCATTGCGGCAAAATCGTCGTCGGGTCGCTGGTCACGTTGTCCAGCACCGATCCGTAGCAATAGAAGCTCTTGCCAGCGTTTGTGGTCCACACATCGACATAGCCGTTGACCGGCTGGTAATCACCAAACACACGGTTGAACTGATCGTTGCTCCAAGCCCTAAGGAGCATGATTGTGCTTTCCAACGACGAGCCCTCGGAGTCGAAGAGCTCGAGGTTGACCACCATGCTGAGATCTCCGCCGTTTTGGCAGCCCACGTTGAAACGCAGATCATCGTTTTCGCTGGCGAAGAGAATCCTCCGCCTCTCATCGGTTGTAATGAAATCAACGGGCGCAACCGCTGGAATGGCCTGGCCAAAGGTGCCCGCCTCCTCGCCCTCGGGACTGTTGTAGGTCCTGCTCATGGCCAGCAGATCGGGGCTCGATGACAGAATGGACAACGCCCCGAGGGAGTTGGGCTCGAGCCCGAAGACCTCGGACAGCACATTGGCATAGCGCACGCTCATGCCGGCGCCGAGACTGAAGGACTCCGACGCCATGGGGTCGGAGTTGGTTTCACCGCGGGGAAGCCACATGAACTTGTACTCCGTCGGCTGCTCACCGGGGTTGTTGAGGTCTACGTCGGTCTGGTAGAAGGCCCCCTCGGCGCCCGAGGCCACCGCCGCAGCCGGGATGGTCTGCATGTGCGTCAGACCAGCCACACCGGGGCAGCAGTCAGAGGTGGCGTAGGACATTTGCCAGCCACCATCTTTGTAGGCGTACCACATGTGATAGTCGGACCCGTCAAAGAGAACAACGGGATGGCCGGCTTCGATGACCGGATTGTCACGGTGTCGCGTCCACTCGATGCCGTCGCTCGAGAAGGCATAGCCGACAAGGGGGTTGTCCGAATCGTGCCCTCCGTACCACATCTGGTACATGGGTGGGTTGAGTGGGTTGAAAATGACGAGCGGGCCGTAGAGAGTCTGCGCGTCCCAGGCCCCCCCGGGGATTTCCTGCGGTTCGAGGACCGGCTCCTGGCGCTTGGTCCAATCGATCCCGTCCGGCGATTCGGCATACCCGATACTCCCGACAGACCCGTTGGAGCCCCAATACCACATCTGGAGGTTCTCGCCGTCTGCAATGACCGAGGAGGGCCCGACCCATAAGTCGTCCCACGTGCCGGACGCCCCAGCATCCATGACAGGATTGCCGTCGTGTTTGGTCCACATACTGCCGTCGGGCGAAGTGGCGTAGCCGAGCGATTCCTCGGCACCGCCGGAGCCCGAGTACCACATGTGGAACTGGGTCCCGTCGTGGATCACCGCCCCCGAAATAACGTAGGAGTCGTCCCACTCCCCGGATTCGCCGGCGGAAACTACGGGGTTGGCCGGATCCATGGTCCATTCGACGCCATCGGGTGAGGTGGCGTGGCCGACGCCGGACCAATACCCGTTTTGGTCCTCCCCGGTGAACCACATGTGGTAGGTCGATCCGTCAAAGAAGGCGGCCGTGCCCCAGTTCCCGCCTGCATTCCACGATCCGGACTCACCCGACTCGATGACCGGATTGTCCGGGTTGTCGACCCAGTCCGTTTGCCCCATTGCGATTCCCGCACAGCACACCCCAATCGCCAACACCACCACAACTCGTCTTCCACCCATGACTTCCTCCTTTTGGACTCTCTCGTCTAAAAGGTGGCGCCCCGGAAGCCGAGTTGCCTGAGGTTAGGCTGCGGTTTTCCTGCGGATCGATCCTCCAACTCACATCCTCCGTCGCTTCGCTCGCTCAGGATGACAGCATCAGCGGAATCTCATCGCGCGCTCAATCGCGGCCAGAATCCCAGCCGGGACGGCTCCGCCACAATGCCCCTCTCGTTCGGTTTCAGGTGCCGATTTCAACGCGCCGATTCTCCAGCCACGCTTCCCGTGAGGATGCCAGGCACGCCGATTCGCTCCAACGGGACGAGTCGGTTTGTCGACGTTGGCGAATCGGGATGCCAGGCACCTCCGAGGGACGCGCCTTCTCCCAACCGCGCTCCCCGAGGTTACTCGCGGCCTTCCGGCTCCGCCCTTCGGGCTTCGCCGTGACAAGCCGGCCGCGGTGACCAGCCGTCACCAGCGAGTGGCCAGTGGCCGGATCAACTCCCGCCACATCCCTCCCGGCCCAGGCCACAATCGCTGCCGCCGGCAGGTTGCCCCCTCTCACGATCCGGGAGGGAGGGTGGGAACGTTCAACGTTTAACGTTCAACTTTCAACTTAAAGGTGTCAGAAGTGGCACGCCCGCCCGTCGCGGCCCCGCCCCTTGTGGGCGGGGGCTCCTGCCTACTGCCTTGCCCTACTGAACGACCGAGGTCCACGCCCCCCAGCCGCCGCCGCAGCCATCGGTGCCCTCGGAAAAAACATGGCGCCCGAGCCGGTCAACGTGAAGTTGGTATTGGAGATATCGAAGAAGACATTGCCGTGGCAGCTCACCCGGACGCGACTCGTGGCGGATTGGAGGTCGGGCATCATCACCGCCTGAGAGCCGTCATTCGGAGTGTCGCTGAGCAGGACCAGCGGGAAGTTCCAGCCGCCGTCCAGCGACAGGGCGATATCCACGCTGTCACAGCTGATGGGCGCCAGGTCGGTGCCGGCCACGTCCCAACTCACGACTTGGGTGGTGCCGCCGGTCCAGGTCACGGCGCTGTCCGGCGAGGTCACCACGAACGGGCCGCCGGCATCGGAGACCGCGAGACTGGTGGTGTCGAAGTCGACCCCACCGCCACCCGACAAGTTGTCCCGCGCGGTCAATCGGAAGTTCAGGTTCCGGGCATAGCTCGGCAGGATTTCACCCTTTGTCTGCACGTTGTTGACGATGTCGGACGCCTTCGGAAAGAGCCGCTCTGGCGAGTTCACCGGGTCGAAGCTCCTGAAGATCGGCGCGTTTCCGCTCGGCGTGTTGGGATGACCCGCGGGCCCGAGATCAAACTCCTCCCAGCCGTAGGTCAGGACATCGGCATCTGGGTCCACCGCCGAACCGCAGAGCGCGAATGGGGTCGACACCGGGATGGTGAATGCGTCACCCGCCTCAACGAGCGGCGGCGAGTTGCCGGTGGCTGTCTCCGCAGCGCAGCTGTTGCCGACGCCCGCGCGTACTGTAGGAGACGATTTCCGAGAAACTGGCTCCGTGGAAATAGTCGTCGCTGAAGTACTGGGTGTTGTGGGATGCCGCAGAGGCCGGCATAGGCCATGATGGTTGATCCGCTGCCCGGCTCGTAGGCCGTGGACGGGTTGCGGTTGCCGCCACCACACGCCGCCTTCATTACCATTGAAGGTGTGGTTGGCGCCCCACTGGTGGCCCATCTCGTGGGCTACATAATCCACGTAGAAGGGATCGCCGACGGGGCTCGGCAATCCGGTGACTCCCTGCGCCTTGTAGCTGTTGTTGCAGACCGCGCGAAGATTTGCGATGCCACCACCACCGGTGGAGAAGACGTGGCCCATGTCGTAGTTGGCGGAGCCGATGACGGCGTCCAGATTGCTCTGATTCTGGCCGAGCATGGCGTATCCGTTGGAGTTGGAGTAGGGATCGCTCGCACCGTTGGTATAGACCACGAGGTCATTGTTGGCCACCAACATCATGCGAATCGCCACTTCGCGCTCGTAGATCTGGTTGACCCGGTTGATCGCGGTCACGATGGCCGCCATGCCGTCCGGAACGGTCCCACCATGGAAGGCGGTGTACTCCCCGGTGGCCGCCACGGCAAGCCGGTAGCTCCTCAGCGATGCGCCTGAGAGTTCCATGCCCTCAGTGGTTCCCTCGCCACCGCCACCCTCCTGGTCAGAGGGTACGCCGCAGCTGAAGACCCCTGCGTGGGGATTCACCAGATCGGACCTGGAGTAGACGATGTGGGTGTCCACATCTCCCCTGGCGTAGGGGTCTACAAAATAGCTCCCGGAGGAGGACATCACCATGGCGTGGAATCCGTGAAGGGTGCGGTCCATCCTCACCGTGGCGCTGGGATCGTCGATCCCCTGGCCGCGGAAGGTCTGAATCTGGGGATACCGGGCGGCCAACTCGGGCTCCATGATCGGCGACGACACCACCCTGAAGTACGCGATTCCACCATCGGGGGTGGGCAGAGGCACCACCACGGCAAGGGCCTGGGCATTCTCAGCCATCTCGTTTGGCGCTCGACGCAACTCGGCATCCAAGGCGGCACGGTCCAGGATGACCGGTTGAAATCTCAACGGGATGATCGCCCTGTCAGCTGTGGGATCGAGGGATGAAGCCGGCGCCTGGGACCAGATTCGCTCGGCCGGGGACGCTGCGAGGAGGTCCCCACCGGAAAATCCGCCGACGATCATAATTGCGGCAATTGCCATGCGAAATGTTTTATTGACTGACATTTGACGGATTCCCTTCGTCCGAGCACCACCCGGTCAATGGAATGTCCTGTGGATAGTTCGCCGATTCGGCGGTTCGCCGCTGCGGTCGCAGCCATTCTGCCAGACTGCGACCGTGATGCAATGTGACGACCGTCAAAAAACTGCAAACTCCTCTGTTTTTTGACCGATCAGCCCCTGACAAAAGGATTTGCGGCCTTCTCGCGGCCGACGGTGGTGTCCGGTCCGTGACCGCTGATCACTCTGGTGTCGTCCGGCAACACGTAAATCTGCTCTCTGATTGACCGCTCGAGAATGTGATACGACCCGCCGAACAGGTCCGTACGGCCAATGGACCCGGCGAAAAGCAGATCCCCCACCACCACGATAGGTTGCGAGTTCCCGTGGACCACGAATGACACTCCACCTGGTGAGTGACCTGGGGTGTGCCGCACCTCCAGCTCGAGCCCGCCCACCGGTATTCTGTCGCCGTGTTTCAACCACTTGGTAGGCTGCGGCGGCGTTTCAGTCTCGACACCGAAGAGACGCCCTTGCATGGCGAGCCCGCGGTACAGGTCGAGTTCCTCGGGATGAAGGCCAACGGGAACTCCGTCCCCCAGTCGGCGCATCAACTCGGCGGTGCCGCCGGCATGATCCACATGGCCGTGGGTGTGGAGTACGACGACCGGGTCGAGCCCGCTGGCCGCGATGCGGTCACAGATCCGATCGGCCTCCTCGCCCGGGTCGATGACAGCCAGAACCCCGGCCTTCTCGTCACCAATCAATACGCAGTTGGCCTGAATCGGACCGGTTGGGAAAACGTCTAAAAACACCCCTACCTCCACCCTACTCCTAATAACACATCACGAGTTGTGCATTCCCCCACTCGACCGATTCGCTTAGAAGAGGTCGACTCGATACTCGACCCTCGCGACGCAAAACCCGTCGTCAATCGAAGATTCTCTGAACGAGGAGGCCGAGCAGGTGTTTGAGATTCTCCCTGGCAGCCTCACCGGCTTCGATGACCTCGAGGTGGGTCAACGGCCTATCCACCAGCCCCGCCCCCGGATTCGTGGCCAGTGAGATGACCAAGACCCTGAGCCCCATCTGCCTCGCGGCGATCACCTCCGGCACGGTGGACATGCCAACCACTGTCCCACCCAAGAGGCCGAGCATACGGACCTCGGCCGGTGTCTCGAAGGACGGTCCGAGCACGGCTGCGTACACGCCCTCACGAACCTCGAAGCCGCTTTCCGCAGCCGCAGCGACAGCCAGCCGACGAAGTTCGGGATCATAGGACTCACTCATGTCCGGAAACTGCGGCCCAAATCCGAGCCCCCACTCACCCACCAGCGGGTTGGCCCCCTGCAGGTTGATGTGGTCCGATACCACAACCAGCGACCCTGCCCGAAGCTCGGGATCGAGGGCGCCCGTGGCGTTGGTGGCGATCATCACCTCCGCGCCCAGCAATCCGGCGAGTCTGACCGGGGCCACAACCTGCTCCGGGGTGTACCCCTGGTAGAGGTGGAAACGCCCGTTGAGTGCGAGGATGGTCTCCGAGCCCCGCCGCCACAGGGTGACCGTCTGACGGTGACCAAGGAGTTCGTGCATCTCGAAGGGGAAGACATCCGCGAGTTCGACTTCCTCGGTTGCCTCCCAGCCTGGGACATCGAGGGTGAGTCCGGAACCGGCCACCATGAGCGCCCGGACTGTACCCGTACGATAGCGCTCGCCGAACAGTGCGGCGATCTGCGTCAGCGAATCGGGATCGAAGACTGTGCCCATGGCCGAAATGTAGCATAGGACGCCACCCACCCGCCCGCCCGCCCGCCCGGTGGGGACGGTGCGGAAAGAGTGGAGGGTGCAGACGTTCAACGTTGAAACGTTATCCCCTGCCCATCCGGAACGGAAGAGGGCGCGTTCCTCGGAGGTGCCTGGCATCCCGATTCGCCATCGTGCGTCGATGTGCCCGTGAACTTCAGGCGAATCGGCGTGCCTGGCATCCTCGACGGGGAGCGCACTGACGGCCAGGGCGCGACGAACGCTATGAGATCGATGACCGAACTTCATCGCGCCCATCTCCCCCTGGCGCTCCCCGAGTGAGCCCACCTCATATTCCGATCGCCATGTCGGTGCCAGGCACCGCCGCAGATGTATCGATCTCATGCTCCGATGCGATTTCGACGGTGCCTGGCACCGGCCCGCGCGCTCGCGGCGCGCGTGAGGACGGCACGCCCGCCTGTTGCGCTTTTTCGTTCCGGGTGGGCGGGGAACATTCTAACCCGCACTTCACACCGGGTTTCGTCACGGGGCGGCGAGGGTGGTCAGATGTGGTTTTTAGCGGATCGGGCGACGCAGGCGTAGTCGCACTACGTTGAGGAGCACGATTCGCGATCGCCGCCCGCAGCAGACACTCGGTGAGAAGTGCGGGCTAACGTTCGACCTTCGACTTTTTACCCCAGTTCAGCACGCACGGGGTGCATATCCGCCGTTTCGTGCGGTCGCGGTCACATTCGCCGGACTTTGGCCTTTCAACCGAGGTCTCGCTTTGATACCTTGTCGCACGGATGGCACGTGTACGTCTCAAATCGCTCAGATTGTCCGGATTCAAGTCGTTTCCGGATCAGGTGGACCTTGCCTTCCCCAGCGACGTGTCGGCCATCATCGGACCCAACGGCTGCGGCAAGTCCAATCTGGTGGACGCCATCCTGTGGGTGCTCGGCGAACAGAGCCCGACCATTCTCCGCCTCAAACAGATGGGCGAGGTGGTTTTTTCCGGCGCGACGCGCCGGTCTCCCGCCGGAGCGGCCGAGGTGGTTCTCACCCTCAATTCCGACGACGGCCACTGGAAGGAGACCGACGGCGAGCTCGAGATACGGCGCCGTGTCTACAAATCCGGCCCATCGGAGTACCGTCTCAACGGCAGAACGGCCCGGTTGGCGGACGTCCGGGACGAGCTCCTGTCCGTTGGGCTGGGCACCCGCGACTACTCGATCATCGAGCAGGGACGAGTGGGTCAAGTGCTGTCGGCTCGTCCCACCGACCGCCGAGCGCTGATCGAAGAAGCAGCCGGAATCACACGCTACAAGAGGCGCAAGCACGATGCCGAACTCAAGCTCGAGCACACACGCCAGAACCTCATCAGGCTCGACGATGTGATCTCGGAGGTGGACCGGTCGCTGCGTCAGATGAAACGGCAGGCCGGCCAGGCAAGGCGCCACCAGCGCCTCCAGGACGAGCTCAAGGACACCATCCGCACTCTGCTGATCCTGTCGTCTCGCGAGCTCGACACATCCCGTCGGGAGGGTTCGCGTCATCGAGCCCAGATCGAAAACGAGGTGGTGGCTGCCGCCGCCAGCCTCGGCAGCTCCGAGGCGGATCTGACCCAGGCCCGGGCCAACCTCGAGACCACCCGCACCGAGGTGGAGGGAGCCCGCACCGAGGTCGCCGACCTCATGACCTCCCGAGAACGCATGGAGGCGTTCCTGGAGCGGTCGGCCGATCTGATCGACAACCTCAGAGAGTCGGTCGCCAGGGCCCGAGTCGACGGCACCACGCTGAGTTCGAACCGGGCTGAGCTCTCCGAACGCATCGACGACGCTGCCGAACGGCAATCGACCCTGGAAGAGGCGCTGGCCACCATCCGGAAGACGGTGGAGGAAGCGACCGAAGCCGAGGCCACGGCCCGCGGTCTGCTCCAGGAGACCGAGAATCAGGCAACTCAGCGGCGCCAGGAACTGCTCCGGGCCATCTCGTCGCTCACTTCAAATCGCAATCTGCTTGGCGAGCTCGAGCGTGAACAGGATCGTTTGAGCTACTCCCTCGAGCAACTGGAACACGAGAGCACCACGCTGGACGGCCGCCTCGCCGAATCCGACGCCAGATACCGGGCTGCGGCCGAGGACAGCCAGCACGCCACCGCGGCCGTGGAGGAACTCGAACTGCGGCGGCGAGGTCTCGTGGAACGCCGAACGGGTCTGCAAGAGGAGGCCAGGACCTCCAGGAACGAGGCCGAGAGTCTGGGGCAGGAACTGTGGAATTTGCGCCACCGCCTGGCTGGCGTCGAACGTGAGCTGGCCCGCCACTCCGCACTGTCCGAGCAGCTCACCGAGTGCCTTCCCTCGGACATGCTCGACGGACAACTGAGCGACTACCTGAGCCCCAGAAAGGACCAGACCGGGTTGCTCGACCGGGTGTGGTCCGACTGGCTCGAGCTTCCGGTGATCCGGTGTGAGGGCCTGTCCACGAAGCAGCTGAAAGCGGTGGCCGATCTCGACGGGCGACTCCGACTGGCCGTCACGTCGAACGCGCCCTCTCCCCCGATCCTCAAGACACCAGAAGGCGCCGAGTCCCTGTTCGACCACGCCGGAATCACGGCCGAGGATCTGCTCTGGATCACGCGGATCCTTCCCCCGGCATTCATCTGCTCCAGTCCGACGAACGCGCGATCCCTCGCAGAACAGCACCCGCAGGCAATCTTTGTCGGGCCGGATGGTGTCATCTGGCGAGGCCTCACCCAGGAACCACCCACCGCCGGAGCCCGCGTCCACGGTGCGCTCGCCCTGCGCGATGACCGCCAGCACCTCGCGGCCGAAATCGCGGCCATGGAAGGTCGGGAGAACACGGCATCCGCCCTCCACCGTTCGCTAGCATCACAGCTCGTGGAGGTAAACAGCGAACTCGGTGAGCTGGACAACCTTCTCCTCCAGGCCGAGCAGGATCGGGGCCGCGCCACCGCCGTCGAGCAATCCCTCGGCCAGGATGTGTCGCGACTCAAGAACGAGTTCGAGTCGGTGGCCGCCGAGAGCGAACGCAGCAGGACGCAGCAGGCCGAACTATCCAAACGGCGCGAGATTCTCCAGTCGGAGGTCAGTGCTTTCGAAACTCGAACGGCCGAGCTCGAACAGGCGGTGGATGACGCCACGGCGAGTCTCGACGGGCACCGCGATGAGACCGCCGAGGCCCTGCGCCGACTCGATCGTTGGCGGGCCGAGGAACGACTGGCCGAAGAGCGAGCCGAGGCCGCCCGCAGCGAAACCGACCGGCTGGCGGGCGAAGGCCAACGACTGGACGAGCGCATCGCCAAACTCGAAGCCGACGTGGAACGGCTCACCGGCGAGTTGACCCGAACCGAGCAGGAAGTGGTGACGTCGAGGACCCGATTGGCCGAGGAACAGGGCATGCTGGCATCGGCCCGCGACCGGGAACGGCGGCTTGGTGAGAATATCGACCAGGTGGCGGCTCAGGTGGAGCGGTTCGACAAGGAGGTCCGACAGCGCCGCGAGGAGCACGATCGCGCGAGGGAGTCGTTGCACGAGGTCCAGATGGATCTCACCCGCCTCGATGCCGAATGGAATCGCCTGAGGGAGTCGGCGGCGGCGGATCTCGATACCACTCCGGAGGCCCTCGCCCAGCTCGAGCCCGACGACGGCGCCGAACCGGAGCAGCTCCAAGAAAAAATCGACGACCTGCGGCTCAGGATCGACAAGGTCGGACCCGTCAATCTGCTCGCCCTCCAGGAGGTGGACGAGCTCACGCAACGGTCCGAGTTCCTATCCACTCAACGCAAGGATCTTGTCGAGGCGCTGCGTAAACTCGACGCCACGATTCGCGAGATCGATGCCTACTGCACCGAGCGCTTCGTCACCACTTTGGAGCAGGTGAACACGGTCTTCCACGAGACCTTCAACACCCTGTTCGGCGGTGGCAGCGCCACCCTCCAACTGGTGGACGAGGACAATCCTCTGGAATCCGGCATCGACATCACCGCCCAGCCCCCCGGCAAAAAGACCCAGTCGGTCCAACTCCTGTCCGGCGGAGAAAAGGCGCTGACGGCGCTGTCGCTGCTCATATCGCTATTCCGCATCAAGCCGTCGCCCTTCTGCATCCTCGACGAGGTCGACGCGCCGCTGGACGACGCCAACGTGGAGCGGCTAGCTGATCTGATCGCCGCCATGACCGACCACACCCAGTTCGTGCTGATCACCCACAATCGGCGCACCATGGCCCGTGCCGATGTGCTCTACGGCATCACCATGGAGGAGCCCGGGGTGTCCAAGGCGGTTTCCGTCCGGATCGAGAACTGATCCTCCGCCCACCCCGAATCTTCTCGTCGGTCCTGGGTGGGTGGGGGATCTTCGATCTTTGTTCTTCGATCTTGGTTCCGTTGTGATTGCAGCCGAGACGGCCGCACCACAAATTCCTCTCATTCGGTTCGATCTACCGACTTCAACGCGCCGATTCTCCGACTGCGCTTCCCGTGAGGATGCCAGGCACGCCGATTCGCTCCAGCGGGACGAATCGGTCTTGTCGACCTCGGCGAATCGGGATGCCAGGCACCTCCGAGGGACGCGCCCTGCCCCCTGCTCCCTTGTTCACTGCGGCAAAATCGTCGTCGGGTCGCTGGTCACGTTGTCCAGCACCGAGCCGTAGCAGTAGAAGCTTCTGTCGGCGTCTGTGGTCCACACGTCCACGTAGCCGTTCACCGGCATGTAGTCCTGGAAGATCCGATTCATCTGGTCGTTGCCCCAGGCCCTGAGGATCATCATCTCTGTCCCCAACGAGCTGCCCTCGTGGTCGAAGAGCTCGAGGTTGACCACCATGGTTCCGTCACCGCCGCTCTGACAGCCCACGTTGAACCGCAAATCCTCGTTCTCGCTGGCGAACAGGATCCGCCGCCGCTCTCCGGTCTGGATGAAGTCGCTCGGTGGGATGGCCGGAATCGCCTGGCCGAAGGTCCCGGCAGATCCGTCACCCTCGGTATGTTGTAGGTCCGGCTCATGGCCAGAAGATCCGGGCTCGAGGACAAGAATGCCGACGGCACCGAAGGCGTTGGGCTCGAGACCGAAGACCTCGGACAACACGTTGGCGTACCGAACGCTCATGCCAGCGCCGAGGCTGAAGGGCTCCGAGGTCATCGGGTCGGTGTTGGTCTCGCCCCTGGGCAACCACAGAAACTCGTACTCCACCGGCTGCTCACCGGCGTTGTTGAGGTCCACGTCGGTCTGGTAGAAGGCACCCTTGAGCGCCCGAGGCCACTGCGGCGGCCGGAATGATCAACAGATGCACCGTGGCACAGCAGTTCGACACGGCTCGGTAGATGCTGAGATTGACCAGGTTTCGGTACCACATCTCGTATGTCTGGGTGTCCGGGTTGAGGACAATCAACGGGAGCTCGGCCGCAATCGAGGGGTCTCGGGACACGACGGGGTTGTCCCAATACCTGGTCCACTCGATGCCGTCTGACGAGACAGCATATCCGATATTGAAGGTCCCGCCATTGGAGCCGCTATACCACATGTGGTACTGCGACCTCTCGAATCTCACATGAGGAGCAAAGACGATCAGTTGCTCCCACCCGACACCTGGTTCCAGCACCGGGACAGGGTGCCGGGTCCAGTCCAGACCGTCGTCCGAGACGGCGTAGCCGATTCGCCAATCATACTCGTTGTCCGAGCGATGAATCGCGGTGTACCACATCTGGTAGAGTCCGTCTCGGACGATCACCGTGCGAGGCAGCACACCTCCGTCGTCGTAGGTCCCGGGCAGTCCCTCGCCCATGATCGGGTTGCCGTCGTGTTTCACCCAGTTTGAGCCATCCGGCGAAGTCGCATAACCGACCGCGCTGAGGTAGGTATCTCCGTCGGGTTGCTCCCGTGGTACCACAGGTGAAATCCGTTCCCATCGTGGACGATGGCTCCCGGCAGGAGGGTCGCGGAGTCCCATTCACCCGCCCCTCCAAGAGTCAGAACCGGGTTGGCCGGGTCGATCTCCCAGGTCACACCATCCGACGACGTCGCGTGCCCCAACTGAAGAGCGTCGAATAGGCGATCGGTCACCCTCCGGCTGACCGCCGAAGAAGAGGTGGTAGGTGCCGTCAACCAGGACGACCTCAGCCGGCAGTCGGATGTAGTCCCAGGACCCCGGCTCACCCGTCCCGAGCACCGGATCGACCGGATTTTCAACCCACTCGGTCTGCGCCGACGCCACCGCGACAATGAGCACACAGAATCACCGCCAATAACGTCACTCGTGTCGCGTTCATGACTCCCCCTCTCGGGTTGGAAGTTGAAAGTTGACAGTTGAAAGTTGCCGCGCTCCCACTTGGATCTGGCAGTGGGCGCGATGATCGGGCGTGCCAGGTACGTCATTGTGCGAACAACTGGCGACGGCCGGGCGATGTCGATGGGGCCGCACAATGCGCGTACCTGGCAACCTCGGAGAGCGCGAAGGGAGAACGGGCAGCGACGCGAGCAGGCAGGACGTGTCATTTTCGTCGCGCCGATGTTCCCGCCGCGCTTCCCATGAGGGTGCCAGGCACGCCGCGATTTCGCTCCTCCGACGATGACAGGTCGTTGGTCGGCCTCGGTCGAGCTCGGGACTGCCCGCCGCGCCTCCGATGGGAGCGCTGCCCTGCTCCCTGGCTCACTGCGGCAGCACCGTCGTCGGATCACTGGTCACGTTGTCGAGCACCGATCCGTAGCAGTAGAAGCTCTTGTTCTGCAAGGTGGTCCAGACATCGACGTAGCCGTTCACCGGCATGTAGTCCTGGAAGATCCGGTTGAGCTGGTCGTTGCCCCAGGCCCTGAGGATCATCATGGTCTGCTCCAACGACGTGCCCTCGTCATCGAAGAGCTCGAGGTTGACGATCATGGTCCCTTCGCCGCTGCCGCTCTGGCAGCCCACGTTGAACCGCAGGTCCTCGTGCTCGCTGGCGAAGAGGATTCTCCGTCGCTCGCCGGTCTGGATGAAGTCGCTCGGTGGCACCGCCGGAATGGCCTGGCCGAAGGTGCCCGCGTCCTCGCCCTCGGGGTTGTTGTAGGTCCGGCTCATGGCCAGCAGATCCGGGCTCGACGACAGAATCGACAGCGCCCCGAAGGAGTTGGGCTCAAGGCCGAAGACCTCGGACAGCACATTGGCGTAGCGCACGCTCATGCCCGCACCGAGGCTGAAGGTCTCCGACCTGGTCGGCTCGGTGTTGGTCTCGCCCCGGGGCAGCCACCAGAACTCGTACTCCACCGGCTGGTCACCGGCGTTGTTGAGGTCCAAATCGGTCTGGTAGAAGGATCCCTGAGCGCCCGATGCCAGCGCCGCCGCTGGGATGGTCTGCCGGAAAATCGGGGGGGCGCAACAGTCGGAGGTGGCGTACGCGATCTCCGCCGGTGGTCCCTCGACGACCCCATCCATATACCACATCCGGTAGGCCGAGCCGTCAAACACGACACTCCCATAACTCACTAGCCTCTCGTCTAAAACGAACACCGGATTGTCCGGGTACTTCGTCCACTCGATGCCGTCCGCCGAGGCGGCGTAGCCGATTCCCCCGGGGAACACCCAGCCCTCGACAAGCTCGGATCCCGTGTACCACATGTGGTAGATCGACCCGTCAAAGATGACCGACGGACCCCACACGTCCCAGGAGTCCCAACCCGATCCCGGTCCGAGGACCGGGCCCGGGTGCTTTGTCCACGAGATCCCGTCGGGGGATTCGGCGTAACCGATCGTAAAGAAGAAATCGGGCACGTCCACTCCCGTGTACCACATCCGGTAGGTTCCCCCGTCGAAAATCACGCTGCGAGGGAAAACGCCGCTCTCATCGAACGACCCGGCAGACCCGTGGCCGAGGACCGGGTTCCCCGAGTACTTCGTCCACGTGCTGCCGTCGGGCGAGGTGGCATACCCGACGCCAGAGTTCCAGTCGTCGATCCACCCTGCGTACCACACGTGGAACTCGGCGTTGTCGTAAATCACTGCGAAATTAACGATGCCGCCTTCGTCCCACTCCCCCTCGGCCCCCGTGGTCAATACCGGGTTGTTGGGATCAATGGTCCACGTCACGCCGTCTGATGAGGTGGCATGGCCGATGGCGGCCGGGATGTTGTCCTCGTCATCGGTGCCCCAGAAGTACAGGTGATACATCGAGCCGTCGGACACGACGTTGAGGACCTCCCGGTAAGCTGAGTCCCACGCCCCCGGATCACCCGGCCCAAGGACCGGGTTGTCCGGGTATTCGACCCACTCGGTCTGGGCCATCGCCAATCCTGAGCAGCACACAATAATCGCCGCCAACAACACGACGTGTTTCGTTTTCATGATCTCCCCTCTCGAGTTGGAAGTTGAAAAGTCGAAAGTTGAAAGTTGCCGCCCACCCACCCGATGCGGCAGTGGGCGCGGCCACCGGCCGCGAGTAACCTCGGGGAGCGCGAAGGGAGAACTGGCGCGACGGAGCAGGCAGGACGTGTCATTTTCGACGCGCCGATGTTCCCGCCGCGCTTCCCGTGAGGGTGCCAGGCACGCCGATTCGCCCCCACGAGCCAGGTCGCTCATCGACCTCGGCGAATCGGGATGCCAGGCACCTCCGAGGGAGGCGCCGTTCTCCAATGTCGCTCGCGCGTTTGTTTGTAGGAATCAATCGCAGAAACAACCCCACAGCCATACCCCTGACGCGAGACCCATCAACGCTTCTGAAATTTACCCATTCATCTCGAAGATGTTATTGAGATCAATGTGGGGCTCGGAACGGCAGTTGTCAAATTGGCACCAACCAGGCCCCCGGGCCGCCAACACCAATCCGAATTGCGAATTGCGAATTGACCGCCGCCCACGGCCACAACCGCTGCCGGCGGCAGGTTGCCACCCTTCGCATTCCGATCTTCATGTCGGTGCCAGGCACCGCCGCAGATGTGTCGATCTCGTGCTCCGATTCGATTTCGACGGTGCCTGGCACCGGCCCGCGCGTATCCGATGCGCTCCAGGACGGCACGCCCGCCCATCGCGCCCTTTCAAGATCCGGGTGGGTGGGGGATCTTTGTTCTTTGTTCTTCGTTTTGATCCGGCCCGGGCACGGAGCCGGTAACGGGCTCGGGCTCGGGCTCGGGATAGGGCCCGCGCGTATCCGATGCGCTCCAGAACGGCACGCCCGCCCATTGCGCCCCCATCCCGGGTGGGCGCGGGATCTTCGATCTTTGTTCTTCGATCTTCGATCGCGCGGGGGTGGGCGGGGCTCAGAACCGTCCGGCGAGGCTCCCCGCGTAGCCGGTGAGCTCGGTGTAGCCCTCCCCGGTGTGCGACCCGGTGACCGCAACCGGACCCTCCCAGTAGACAACCCCGGTGGAGGCGCGGCCGTCGAGCTCGGCCGAGGGCAGCAGCGGCTCGACGGTCAGGTCGAGACCTTCTGACGGCACTCCGATGCGCCAGCCCGACGGGTACGACCCACCGGTCTCCGGGCTGATCCATGATCCCGTCGGTTCCAGCACCACCTGGTCCACTGCCAACCTGCGGGTGGTTCCGTCGGTTCGGACAAGGGTGCCGGAGGAATAGGGGTCGGGGGAGCCGTCCTCCCGGCGCAGCCGGTAGACCATCAGCTCCGAGCCGTCGTCGAGACGGAGGCTGAACCAGTCCCAGCCGGCGACGCCGTCACCGAGCTGGGACGTGCCCCACTCGTGATCGAACCAGCCGGCACCGGAGACCTCCACCTCGCGCCCGTCGAGGACGAGCCTCCCGGACACCTCGAGCCGCGTCCAGCTCAGGTAAGCCGAGGCGTTGCCCGGGTCGGAGCCCTTCTGCGAGTAACCGTCGACACCCTGGCGGACCAGCGGCTTGGCGGGCCGGTACTCGAGCTCCACGCCGATTCCTGACGCCCGGTCGGAAGCCGCGGCCACGAGGGTGTCGTCGGCCCGCCGCTCGAGCTGCCAGTCCCCCAGCCAGACTCCCAGGTCGTCGGTGGCGAAGCCGGCAAATCCGCCGTCGGCGCGGCGGACCCGCTCGGCGTGGCGGAACGCGCCCCGCTCCACATCCACCACCGCCAGATGCGCCGCAAGCGCCTGACGCGCCCGCAGCGGGGATGAGTCCGGCTGCGGCGGCGAGGCGTCGAGGCCGCTCCGAAAGAACGTCACCTGAACGCCGTACCGGTTGCCATCGGTGCCCGTGAGGTTCGCCGTGAGATACCACCACTCGGTCTGGACTTCCGGGTGCGCCCCGTGATCCCGTGGAAGATCGATCTCCGGAGGACCGGTGATCCGTTCCCAATCGACCCCCTCCGCACCCGTGGCCACGGCCGTAGTGCAGCTGACCGTGAGCAGCACGGCGAGCATCGATCTGCCAACGTACCGCCACCATCGCATTCGCGATCTCCATGTCGGTGCCAGGCACCGCCACAGATGTGTCGATCTCGTGCTCCGATTCGATTTCGACGGTGCCTGGCACCGGTCCCCGCGTTCGCGACGCGTGTGCGGACGGCACGCCCGCCCAGCGCGCCCCCACTCGCCCGGTACGGCAGAGGGCGCGTTGACCGGGCGCGCCAGGTCTCTCCGAGACACAAGGTGAGAAGGTGAGGGGGTGAGAAGGTGAAAGGGCGACGCGATCGGATTGAAGGTCTTGGTTTTCACAGCGCGTCCCTGACCGGACCTCCAGAAAACTGCGACTGGATCGCCTTTCGTGACGACGCGGCCCCCCGAAGGCCGAACACGCAGGGGACTCGCGTTCGCGCCCACCTCTCCTTCTCACCTTCCCACCTTCCCACCTCGCGGACGGGTGGGAACCCTCAACGCTCTTCACGGAGCACCTCCGACGGCTCGAGCCTCAACGCGGCCAGCGCCGGCACCAGTCCGGCCGCCACGCACGCGACGGCCACCCAGCCAGCGATGCGGAGGACCTCGGACCACGGCAGATCGAGATCGAGCGACCAGCCAAAGCTCTGCAGGTTGACCACCTCCACGAGGATCACGCCCACGACCAGGCCCGCCGCAACGCCGGCGACGGTGGCTGCCACCGCGAGCAGACCGGCCTCGGCCACGACCATGGTGCCGATCTGGCGACGGGAGGCGCCCAGAGCCCGCACGGTGGCCAGCTCACGTCGGCGCTCCCCCACCAAGGTGAGCAGCACGGTCAACACCGCCACCACCGCCACCACGGCCGCCACGATGGAAAGTGCCGTGGTGATGGCGAAAGTCTTCTCGAAGGCCGCCAGCACTTCGGTCTTGAGCTCGCGGTTGGAGAACGCTTCGATGAGAAACCGGCCTCTGACCGCGTCCAGCATCCGATCCCGGGCCGCCAACGCATCGACATCGTCGGGGAGGAACAGCGCCATATCCAGGGGCCCCCGGCCAGGAAATCTCTCGAGAAACTGCGAACGGTCCACCACCACCAGACCGTGCGAGCGCGAGTAGTCGGAGAACACGCCGACCACGTGGGTCTCGAAGGGGCCGCCGGGCAGGTCGAGAACCAGCCGATCTCCCTCGACGACCCCGAATCGGTTGGCGAAGGGCTCGTTGACCACCGCGCCGCGTTCGGTCCAGGCTTGCGCGAAGACCTCGCTCGAGTCGCGGCCCGGGAAGGGAACGCTGCCATGGCGGGCCACCACATCGAAGGCCGCCCCCGCGAACGACACCGGTCGACCCCGGTAGCTGATGTCGATGGCGTAAAAGGGATCCACCGCCTCGTCGCCAAACAAATCGACCGCCAGGTCGACGATGGCAGGATCCAGTTGACCGGTGGGCACGCCGCGCTCCATGGCCAACGGTCGCATCCAGACGTCGGCCCGCATCCCCTCTTCGGACCATCGTTCGACGGTTCCACGAAATGAACCCACCATGGTCACAATGGCCACTGCCAAAGCCACCGACACCGAGACCGCTCCACCGGCCCACGCCGCCCGGCGCCGGCTCGCCGAAATCGCCGCCGACGCGAGCCGAACCGACACGCCGGTCAGTCGACCCACCGTCCGGGAGCCGAATCGTGCCAGCAGGTCCAGCAGCGGGCTCGCTCCGACCAGCAACATGGCCATCACCCCCAGACAGGCGACCATGGCGGCGATCGGCAGACCCCACCACGCCGGTTGACCGATGAGCCAGAGGGCCGCGGCGGCCATTGCCGCCAGCAGCGCGCCGTGCAAGGCCAGCGAGAGCAGGCGCATCCGGCGAGGGGCGGCATCCACCAGGCCCTGGAGCGGCGGTGTCCGCAGCGCCTCCTCCAACGGCAGTACCGCAGCTGCCAATGACACCGCCAGTGCTAGACCGACACCGAGGGCTACCAGCCACAGCTCCGCCTCGATGTCGGTGGCGAGACTTGTGCGCAGCAACGCGGTCACCGAATACCGAACGCTGGTCAGCGCCGCACGGGCCCCCAGAAGGCCAGCAGCGGTACCGAGCACGCCGCCGAGCAGCCCAATCGCTCCAGCCTCGGCGAGCACTGCGCCGGCAATCTGGCCGCGCGACGCCCCGAGGGAACGCAGCAGTGCCACGGTGTAGCGGCGCTGCACCACCGATGTGGCCAGGGTGGTGGCCACCAGCACGGCGCCCACCAGCACCGAGATCGCGGACAGTGCCACCAGATTGAATCGCAGCGAGGCCACCATCTGCTCTGCGGTCTCGCGCCGGCGCGACGGTGGCTGAACGTTCACGTCGTCCGGAAGTCGGCCCTCGAGTCCCTGGCGCAGCTCGGCCTCCGAAACTCCCGGGCGCGGTACAAGTTCGATGCGATCCACTTCGTCACCCCGCCCGAAGAGCTCCATGGCCAGCGCCACGTCCATCACCACCACTCTCTCCCACACCGCCGACAACCGGTCCACGTCGAGGGTGGCGACCACCGTCAGTGGCTCGGCTCGGGCGCGAGCCGACAGGGTCACCGCGTCCCCCGCTTCGACCCCCAGCTCCGAGGCCAGGACGGTAGGCAGCACGACGCCCCGGCCCGTGAGCAGCTCGACCACTTTATCGCCAGCGGCCTCCTCGAGCATGGGTCGGACCTGGGAGTCCACCAGGAGATCGACACCCAGCACCCGCACGCCGTCGCCAAGCTCCACCAGCAGCGCCACCTCCTCCACCACCGGCACGATCACTGCATCGCGCGAAAGCGGGCGGAGCTGGGCGAGCACGGAGGTCGGCACACCACCGGGCCTGCCGATCTCGATCCGGGCCTGTCCCGCCACCTCGTCCACACCCTCTGAAAAGGCGCGCACCGCAGCCCGGCTCGCAGCCACAGTGGCCACGACCGCCGCGACCCCGGCGGCAACGCCCACGACCGTCACCAGGAAACGCCACGGCCGACGCTTCAGAGGACGCCAAAGGAGGGTCTTCAGGACCATCCCGGCCACCCACCCATCAATTGCAGATTGCAGATTGCAGATTGCAGATTCGTTTGGGGTTCCAAAAACACTCGACCGAGGGCTGTGCCCGTGCGGCCCGGCCAACTCGAAATTTGAAATCTGAAATCTGAGGTCATTCGACGATCTTTCCGTCGTGGAGGTGGACGGTTCGGTCCAACGAGGCGGCCACGTGCTCGTCGTGGGTGGCGAGGATCAGGGCGGCCCCCTCCTCCCGCTTGAGTTCGTCGATCAGCTCGAGCACTGCGGCACCGGTCTTCGAGTCAAGATTGCCCGTCGGCTCGTCGGCCACCAGGACCCGTGGCCGGTGGACCAGGGCGCGCGCGAGCGCGGTCCGCTGTTGTTCGCCGCCGGACAGCTCCGACGGGAAATGACGGCTGCGGTGGCCGAGACCGACCCGATCCAGCAGCGAAGCCACCCGCGCATCGTCGCGTCGCCCATCGAGGGCGAGCGGGAGCGCGACATTCTCCGTCACCGTTAAATGGGGCACCAGGTGAAATGCCTGAAAGACCAGCCCGATGCTGTGACGACGGAGGTCGAGCATCTCGGCCTCCGACGCCGCGGCGAGGTCGACGCCGCAGACCTCGACTCGGCCCCCGGTAGGCCGGTCCACCGCCGACACCAGGTTGAGCAGAGTCGACTTGCCCGACCCAGAGGCACCCACAAGAGCCACCGACTCGCCGGCCGCGACCTCGAGGGTCACGCCGTCCAGGGCGCGCACGACCTCGTCGCCGCGGTGGTAGTACCGGCTCGCCTCTTTCATCCGGATCACATACTCGGTCGTCATTTCTTCTCCGCTCCGATCAACATAGCGCAGCCCGGGATCGTTCCACTCCTCCCGTTCCCGAATCTCGAGTTCGTGTCGAACCCCCACCGCGGATACCGGATGCCAGATCCAGAATGCCGCCGCGACGCGGCCTGATTCGGGTTCACCCGCCCTGCGGCGGGGCGTGTCCTGCCAGTCCTCGAGAGGTGAGAGTGAGGGAAGGTGAAGGGATCTCGTTCTTTGTGGTCTTCGTTTCACAGCCTCCGGCGACTCAGAACTGGGCTGGATCCCTCGACGCGTGCCCCCGAAGGCCGACGCGAGAAGGTTCGCGCCCACCTCCCTTCCACTCACCGCGCGGGTGGGTGATCTCGTTCTCGTGTCTCGGGGGGGGCCCGGTCCCGCGTTCGGGGTGCGCTCGAGATCCCGCCCGTGCGCCCCCCCACTCCCCGGGCAGGGGGGGACTTCGCTCGACTTTCGACTTTGACTTTCGACTTTTGCTCTTGACTCTTGACGCTCCGTCTGCTATACATCCTCAATGACCAACCCCTGGCGTCTGCTCTCGGACGGCGACCTCGCCGGCGCCCGCAACATGGCCCGGGATGTGGCGTTGCTTGAGTCTGTGTCGGAGGGCAGGGGCGCACCGGCGCTGCGGCTCTACGGATGGTCGCCGCCCTGTTTGTCGCTGGGGCGTCACCAGGGAGCTGATGCCGCAGATCTGGGCTTCTGCGCCGGCCACGGCATCGACGTGATCCGTCGGCCCACCGGCGGACGCGCCCTTCTTCATCATCTGGAAATCACCTACGCCCTGGTGGCTCCATTGGGCAAAGGACTGATCCCCAGCCACCTCCAGGAGGCCTACCGGTTGATTTGCGAGCCGCTGGTGCACGCCTGTCGTTCCCTCGGCGTCGATGCCGAATTGACCTCTGGCGAGGTCAACCTCCAGCTCCCCGGCCCGGCATCGACGGTACCCTGCTTCCAGGCTCCCGCAGGTGGCGAGGTAGTGGTGGCGGGTCGCAAGCTCATCGGCTCGGCCATGCGCTCCCACGGCGGCGCCGTTCTGCAGCACGGAGCCATCCTGCTCGACTGGGACAGCGAGCTGCAGGCCGGTTCAATGGGGCTCGAGGATGACCGCTTCTTGAGACCCTCCATCACCACTCTTGCCGAGCTGCTCGGCACCGCACCGCAACGCGATCAGCTCGAAGATGCTCTGATCGACGCGTTCTCCAATCACCTCGGAGTGCACTTCGAGCGGGGAGACCTCTCCGTCGCGGAGACCGCGCGGGAGGAGGAGCTGATCAATACGTTCGACATTCAACGTTAGACCGACTCCCAACCCGGTACGGCAGTGGGCGCGTTCCTCGGAGGTGCCTGGCATCCCGATTCGCCATCGTGCATCGGTGTGTTCGTAAATTTCGGGCGAATCGGCGTGCCTGGCATCCTCGACGGGGAGCGCACTGAGGGCCAGGGCGCGACGAAGGATTCAAGACAAATGATCGAACTTCGATTTTCATCGCGCCCATCTCCCCTGGGCGCTCTCCGAGGTTTCTCGGTGCCGGTAGGCGCGGTGACCAGCCGTCAACAGCGGGTGGCCGTGTCGGTGCCAGGCACCGCCGCAGATGTGTCGACCTCGTACTGCGATGCGATTTCGACGGTGCCTGGCACCGGCCCGCGCGTATCCGATGCGCTCCAGAACGGCACGCCCGCCCGTCGCGTCCCAAGCACGGAGCCGGTAACGGGCTCGGGCTCGGGCTCGGGATAGAGTTGGTCTCCACGCCTTCCATGCCGGGGGGGCGGGGGATCTCGTATCTCGTATTTGGCCGGGTGGGGGCCCTTCGTTCTTCGTTCTTCGTTCTTGGTTCTTCGTTCGGCGACGGTAACGGGCTCGGGCTCGGGCTCGGGATAGAGTTGGTCTCCACACCTTCCATGCCGGGCGGGTGGGTGGAATCTGCAATTCGTAATCCGCAATTCGCAATGGGCGGGGCGGGCGGGCGGGCGGGCGGGTTACCATGAGACTTCATGTCCGACGCCGACTCCCCGCAGCCGAAGCGCCCGTGGTGGATCCTTTCCACCTACTACGCCGAGGGATTTCCCTACGCCCTTGTGCGACTCATGTCCACCGCGTATTTCAAGGACCACGGCGCGTCGCTCCAGGCCATCGGACTGACCTCCCTGCTCGGAATACCCTGGACCATCAAGTTTCTTTGGGCGCCGTTTGTCGACACCTACTCCACAAAGCGACGCTGGTTGCTGACCGCCGAGATCTGCATCGTCGCCGGAGCAGTCCTGCTCGCCCTTGTCAGCGGCACCAGCCAACCGCTGATTGCCGGCGCTGCTGTCTTCATGCTGTTGGCCATCATCTCGGCAACCCACGATATTGCCATCGACGGCTACTACCTGGAGGCTCTCGACCGGACGAAACAGGCCCGCTACGTGGGCTGGCAGTCGGCCGCCTACCGGGCGGCCCTGATCACCGGCGGCGGCGGCATCGCCTGGGTGTGCGGCCGCTACTCGTGGTTCATAGGCTATATCGTGGCCGCCGCCATCGTGGCGACCCTGTGGCTCTACCACACCACGCGTCTGCCGATCATCGAGCAGCAGAAGCGACCGGCGTCGGAGCTCATCCGGTTTCTGCTCACCCCGAAGGTCTTCGCCGTCGTGGTGGCGGCGGCCGCTGCTGTCATCGGCCTGTGGGCGGCGCTGCGATCGGAGCGTTTGGCCTCGGTCACCGGTCCGCTGGCCAAGGTCTCGGCGCCCATGTGGGTCATCATCGCGCTATTGGTGGCCCTTTCGATCCTGGCGGTCCGGGCCCCGGCGCTCAAGAGAAAACTCTACGCATCCGACTCCCAGTACGCCCTGGCCTTTATCGACTACCTTGATCGACCGCGGATCGGCCTGGTATTGGCGTTCATCGCCACCTTCCGGATCGGCGAATCCCTGGTGCAGAACATGGCCTATCCCTTTCTCAAGGACATCGGCATTACGCTGGCGCAGTACGGACTCGCCCACAACACCTTCGGCATCGTCGCCACCATCATCGGCAGCATCCTGGGCGGCGGACTGATCGCGAAATACGGCCTCAACCGGTGCATCTGGCCCTTCGTTCTGGCCCTCAACAGCCTCAACTTCCTCTACATGCTGCTCGCCCTGAAGTACCGCTACATTCTGGAGAACCCCGAAGCCGGCCGCGCTGACTTCTCTCTGGTGGCAGCGCTGATCACCGCAGAGGCCTTTGGCGCCGGGTTTGGAAACGCCGCATTCACAGTCTTCATCATGCGCACCACCAAGGCCAGCTTCAAGGCGGCCCACTTCGCCATCGGCACCGGGCTGATGAACGTGGCCGGCACCCTCGCTGGGGTGATCTCGGGTTTCATCGCCTCGGCCGTGGGCTTTCCGATGTATTTTGGGCTCACATTCCTGTTGACCATTCCCAACATGGCGATGATCCCGTTCCTGCCGTATCTGGATGCCGCCCCTGAGGATTGAGATCCCCCACCCACCCAGATACTAGATGCTTGATTCTGGATGGGGGTATGGAGAAGGTGACCCAAGCCTGCAGGGGGCTGCGTCCTATCGTGCTTGGAGAGAGCGCGTTTCTCGGAGGTGCCTGGCATCCCGATTCGCCATTGTGCGTCGATGCGATCGTGAAATTCAGGCGAATCGGCGTGCCTGGCATCCTCGACGGGGAGCGCAATGGTGGACAGGGCGCGATCAAGGCTCTGAGATCAATGACCGACCTTCGATTTCCATCGCGCCCATCGCGCCCCACCCTCCCGCGCAAGCAGGGGTTTTTGAATTTCGCATTTCGACTTCCGAATGGGGCGGTCGGGAGGGGAATCAGCCCTCGAGCGGAATCGACGCGATATCGCGGCGACGCAGACCCATAGCCATAAAGACCCCGATCATCACCAACAGGGTACCGATCCACACCAACGCGATCAGTGGCTTGGTGGAAACATCAAGCACCAGGCTCGCCGGAACCGGCTCCGCCGCCGGAAGGTCGGGATCGAAGACCTGCAGCTGCACCGTGCCGCCCTCGGCGTCCACCCGGCCGATGCTGAGCGTCACGCCGCCGGTGCCTGGAATCACCGCCGGGGTCACCTGCGGAGAGCCCATCCCGCCCTTGAAGGTCGGCATGACCTCCACAACCCGGTCACCGTTCGTGACCTGGAACACCACCCCGAAGTTGATCTTGCCCGCATCCGGATCGAAGTCGGACATATCGAAGTCGTCAAAGGTGATCTCGAGTCCATCGTAGGCCAGGGTCTCGCCCTTGTTCATGACGGCAGTCCTGGCGATGCCTCCACCCAGGCCCAGCAACTCGACCCGAACCAAACCCTGGTCGACGCTCATGCCGGTGGCCCGGAACTGACCACCAGGCACCCCTGGAATGTCCACCGGTACGGTTTGCACCGTCCCATCGTTCACCGAGATCATGGACGGCTCCAGCCGCGCAAGCTCGGCCCCTGGCCGCTCGAGATCCACCACCACTCCCACCGTGATGGCCCCCGGAACCGAGTTCTGACGTGACAGGTCGAACCCCTTGAAGGTGAGGGTCCAGTCCTTGAAGCCGGTCGGTTGGTCCTTGGTCAGCATGAGCTCGCCCGATGGCGACGGCTCCTCCGCCGGATCGAACTCCACCGGCGCGACGTAGAGGTCCTTTGTCAGGAATGACTTGATGTCGGGGTTGGCAACCAGCTGATTCGACTTCTGGTTGACCCACATCTTAGGCTTGAGCACGAAGTTCCGGCCCCGGGGATCGGTCACCTCAACCACCATGGCGTCACGGGCCAGGGGGGTGGGTTTCTCGATTCCCTTGAACGTCAAGGTGTAGCCGAGGACCTCGGTCGGCGTGTCCTGTGTCAGCCGCACCTTGGCCTCGCGATCGAGCCAGCCCGTGGTCAAGAAGGCCAGCATCATCAGACCCATGCCCACGTGAGCCAGGATGCCGCCGGCGGCGCGCCACTGTCCCTGGCGTCCTTTTTCAACCAGCGCCCAGGTGTTGGCCACGATGCAGAACAGCACCGCGCCCACGTAGAGAAGCGCACGCCAGCCGCTGAGGCCGAAGAAGACGCCCGCGACCAGCAGGACCGCGGTCACCGCGAGTGCGATGCCGAACTTGGACGCCGCGCCCTCCTTCGCCCGCCGCCAACCCAGGAACGGGATGGTGCCTAGGAACGCGGCAAATGCCACCGCCAGCCAGTAGCCCACTCGGTTATAGAAATCCGGCCCCACCTGGGCCGGCTCACCCCACAGCCGGGAGATCAGCGGCGCTGAGGTGCCGATGCCAACGATCACACCGATCAGGATCAGGAGCACGATGCCGACCACGAAGAAGATGGTCCGCGACAGGAATGGCTCGTCACCCACCTCGGAGGGGATGGACGACCAGCGCAGGGCCAGCAATCCGAGGGAGACAGCCAGGAAGAAGAACATGTTAAACACCAGCCAGCCCGTGATGCCCAGCTCGACAAAGGAGTGCACCGAAAAGTCGCCGAGCACACCGGATCGGGTCAGGAAGGTGGCGTAGACCACCAACAGGTAGGACAGGATGGCCAATACCAAGTTGAGTCGCCTGAACCTCTTCCTGCTTCGCTGCAGCAACATGCCATGAGTCAGGGCCACGGTGGCGATCCACGGCACCAACGAGGCATTCTCCACCGGATCCCAGCCCCAGTAGCCGCCCCAACCGAGGGTCTCATAGGCCCAATACCCGCCGAGCATGATGGCGGTGCCAAGGGTTACGACCGAGAGCAACACCCACGGCAGCGAGACCTTGGTCCACTCGTCATACCGCTTCATCCACAACGCGGCCAGGGCAAAGGAAAACGGGATCGCCAAGGAGGCGTACCCGATGAACATGATCGGCGGATGGATCACCATCCACGGGTTCTGAAGCAGTGGGTTGAGACCCTGGCCGTCCATGGGGATCATGCCGGAAGTGAGTCCGGAGTGAAAACGGAAGGCGTCCTGTTTGAGGAGCAGCATGATCAGCGACAGCAGGGTGAGGTTGTAGAACACCATCACCCGCGACTCGTACGCTCGGGCGAATTTCATCAGAGGCAATCCCAGCAGGACTCCCCAGAAGATCCACAACAGAAAGCTGCCCTCCTGGCCGCCCCAAAATGACGAGATCACATATTTCAGGGGCAACAGATTGTCCGAGTAGGCCCAGACGTAATGCAGCCGGTAGTCGTGGGTGACCAGCAGGTACATCAACAGTCCGGATGCGACCACGATCGCAGCCGTCATCAGACCGTAGGCCTGACGGGCGTAGCTCCGAGCTTTTTCATCGCCACGGATCACAAACGCGTAGGCGACCGTCGATGCGAGACCAAGTAAAAAGGCCAACCACAACAGGAGGGTTCCTGGAACGTACATAAAAGCTCCTCTCAGGATTCCGAGACGCAGACTCTCCCCACGGGCGCCGGCTCATCACGCCGGGCGGCGACCGATCAGGCTTCGGAGGCGTACTCTCTCGGACCTTCGTCGAGACCTTGGTATTTGGAAGGACACTTCACCAGCAACTGGTCGGCATGAAAGGAGCCGTCCCGGTAGCTGCCCACCGCTACGATCTCGATGGCCTCCTCGAAGTTCCCCGGCTTGACGCCGCTGTAGAGCACGGACATGGTGGTGCCATCCTCGTCCACCAACCCGAAACGCAGCTGCTCGGAAGCCTCCACATATTCGCTGGAGTCCGGCACCAAGGCCCCTTTGACCTGGACCTTGGCGGACCGCTGCATCGCCTCCTCGATGGAGACGTACGGCGTCAGGTTGTTCTTGAACGAGGTCGCCCCGAAGGCGAGAAAGGCAACAATCATCACGCCGCCCACCGCATACCAAATACGACGCTGTCGTCGTGAATCACTCATGAGTCCTCCAACCGACGGACCTTCCGGTCCACCCGGTAGACATATCCAAAAAGACCAACCCAGATGATCAGGGTCACCACCATAATTCCCAGCAGATCGTTCACAGGACCTCCTGCTGGCGCCGTTGTCGAACGGCCTCGACACGGCATCCAATAGTATATAACCATACATACAAGCCAGTAAATCCCGCCAACGACGCCATCAGCACCTGGGTGTACCTGGAATCGAAGTCATTGGCCCCCCGGGTGTTGATCAAAGAGTCCGGATGGAGGGACCAATAGATGCGCGGCACGACGAATATCAGGAACGGCACGGTCACGAAAGCCAGGATGGCGTAGACCGCTGCCAGAGCCGCCCGGCGTTCGGGATCGGGTATCGCCGCCCGCAGGGCAAAGTAGGCGCTGTAGATCAGCATCAGGATGACGATGGAGGTCTGCCGTGGGTCCCAGTTCCAGTAGGCCCCCCACATGATCCGCGCGAAGACCGCCCCGGTCACGGTGGCCAGCACGGCGAAGAGCAGACCCAGCCCGGCACTGACCGATGCCCGGATGTCGTCCTTGGGATCGCGGCGTCTGAGGTACATCACCGATGCAACGCACGACACCAGGAATGCCAAGGTGGCCACCCAGGCGGTGGGTACGTGAAAAAAGACGATCCGTGAGGATTCGCCGATGAACTTCTCCGCGGGCGGCACGTACATGAAGGCCGCCCAGATCACCACCGTCATCCAAAGCAGCAGTGTCCATTTCAGGATTTCACGAAAACTCATACGACTCCCCGACGCCTACAATACACAGAGACGCTGTCGCATGCTAGTCCGCCACCCTCCAGGGAGCAAGGAACAAGGAACACGATACGAGATACGAGATCCCCCACCCGCCGGGTGGGCGGCACAATTCGAAATTCGAATTGGGCGGGCGGGGGGAGTCAATCGTTCCAAACGACCGGAAAGAGAAACGCCGACACCACCGTCATGACTCCCCCCAGGGAAACGATGGCCCGCAAGGAGGCCTGAACGGTTTCCACCGAACCCTCGGCGACGGCAGTGGTGCCCTGGATCAGAAAAACCAAGAGCGCTAGCAACAGCGGCAGCGCGAGCACAGGAAAAAGCGCACCCCGTCCCACCGCCCGGGCGATGATCGCCGCCACGATGGTGGAGGTGGCCGCGAGCGCATAGCCTCCAGCCACAAGCAACACGACAAACCAGCCCAGCAACACGATGCGGTAACCCATGAGCACGCAATACAGTGGTACCAGGGCCACCAACAACATGGAAATCAGGACGACGTTGAACATGAGTTTCCCGGCCCACACCACCAGCGGCGACGCCGAGAGCCGCAGAAGCGGCGCCGTGTGGCTCTCCTCCTCCTTGACGAAGGACCGATCGAGACCGGCGAGGGCGGCAAAGAAGACAACGATCCACAGCAACACCGCCAGCAGGAATGGGCGGTCATCGGTGGCGATTCGGAAGGGCCCCACTGAATAGGCCACCGCGATCAGGGTGGTGAGTGAGAACAGCCCGAGCGAGCTCAGCGCGACCCGAGTCCGAAACTCGGACCTCAGATCCTTGGCCGTGACGGCCCAGGCCTCAGTCAACCAGCGCCACACGGTGGCTCCCCCACTCCATTTCACGAGGGTCGTTGGTGGCGAGGATCACGGTCCGGCCGCTCGCGACCGAGTCGCGAACCCAACCCTCCAACCAATCCCGACCCTCCGGATCCAGATTCGACCCCGGTTCGTCGAGGAACAGAACCTGAGGATCGTGAAGCATCGACTGCGCGATCTTCAACCGTTGGTGCATGCCGGTTGAATACCCTCCAACTGGTGTCCGCCGTGACGGGTCAAGGCCCACCACCTGAAGACATGCCCGGCAGCGACCCTCCACCTTCTCAAGTCCGCGGACGCGCTCGAAAAACTGCAGATTCTCCATGGCATCGAGTTCTTCATAAAGCGACATGGCCGGTGCCACAACACCGAGCACTCGTTTCCAATCGTCGCGGGCGACCACTTCTCCGCCGTCGAGGTCCAGGTACCGGACCTCACCCCGGGTGGGCCGTAGCAGGCCGCACAGGATCGTCAGCAGGGTGGACTTGCCCGATCCGTTGGGTCCGGTCACCGCGAGCACCTGGCCCGGCTCCGCGACACCCGACACCGACCGGAAGACCACGCGTTCATCGAACCGCTTGGCCACCTCGGAAAACTCGATCCGGATCCCTTCCGCCACGGGCCAGAAGATATCACGGGTGGTCGGATCCCCCATCAACCCAATTGCAGATTGCAAATTGCAAATTGCAGATTCCGTCTCCCCGCTCAGGGTTCAATGTGTGAGGTGTGAATCCGCCACCCGGTCGTTTCGGGTTCGGTGGATCAAGGCACCTCCCGCAGGCGCGCGTCTTACGCGCGCAGTCGCCCGCCGATTAGCCGGATCTTCCTGCATCGCTGATACGTCACGGGAGCGCGCATAAGGTGCGCGCCCACAGTGCCACCGCACCGCGCTCTGTTTATCCAACGGGCTTGGGTTGTTAGACTGCTTCGA
Source organism: uncultured Holophagae bacterium (assembly GCA_963797055.1). Lineage (GTDB taxonomy): Bacteria > Acidobacteriota > Thermoanaerobaculia > Thermoanaerobaculales > Sulfomarinibacteraceae > FEB-10. The sequence goes on along the minus strand of CAWCOD010000002.1, from coordinate 482,420 downwards.
GCGACCCCGAGGTCGCACGGTTCCGGGGAGGCGTCATCAATGGCCGCACACGACATTGTCCACTTCTCGGCAGCCTTCATCACCGCCCTGAACTGTCGCACCCGTTGCGGCGGACCGGGAGCCGCGTGAAGCGGTACCATCATGGGGAAGACATCCAGAGGAGGAGCAGCATGGCAGCGATCGACCGCGATGGCCCATCCACACCCAGGCCCGACGACGTTCGGAGTCTCGAGGCCGCATACGGCCCCCCGAGCGACGCCGCGTTCGGCAGCGCCGTCTTCTTCCGGCAGATCGGCGCGAGCGACGAGCTGGAGTCGTCGGCCAAAACCGTCTACCGGGCCTTCGTCGGGAAGCTGTGGGACAGGTACGGAGAAGACGCATGGATGGGCCAGTGGAGACGGGTGTACGACCGCGGAACCGGCACCACACACGGCATTGTCGCCGAGCTGAGATCCATCGAAGATCGGAACGCAACGCAGTCGGTGCCCATGCTGCTCGACGGTGTCGACGATGGGGGAAGCGCCCGTGCGGCGCTGGCAGCCGCCTATGACGACCCGGCCGTGACCGAGCTCTCTGTCTACACCATCGGTGACGGCGAAGCCATGTCGGGGTTGCTGGTGGCCGGGAGGCGCCCGCAGTCCGGGGCGACGACGTTTCTCGTGTTCCTGATGGACTAGCCCGCATTCTCACGACTCGCCGCAGGTCCAAGACCGAAAGACGCGGAAACGGCCCGCGCTCCACCGGGATGTGAAGCACGGGCCGGACAGTATCGATTTGTGCGTTACGGCGAGCTTAGAGCTGCGACTTGAAGTGCTTGACCGAGTCCTTGAACGCGTTCCACGCGTTCTCGACGTCGCCTTTCGCCTCGTGCCAGCTGTCGTCACCGGCCTCCTGGAGATCATTGATCTTCTTGGCGACGGCGTCGCGGGCGTTGTACGCCTTGGAGAGCTGGTGCTTGAGCTCCTGCTTGGTGTCGTCGCTCGCGTTGTCGAGCTTCGCCTCGAGCTTGCCGATGTCACCGTTCCACTCGTCCATTTGAGCTTTCACGCTGTTGATGAATTCATTTCGGTCCATAGTTAAATTCCCCTTTCCTTACCCGCTCGGCGGCGGGCTGTAATGTGTGTGTCATAAGCCGCAACTTCAGCTGCCGGTACCCTCGATGGGCGGAATCCGAAGGACCTGCCCGGGGTAGATGCGGTCGGGGTCCGACAGCATCGGCTTGTTCGCCTCGAAGATGGTCGGGTACTTCATGGCGTCACCGTAGAAGTGCTTCGCGATCCTCGACAGCGAGTCGCCACTCACCACCGTGTAGAACTGCGCCGGCGGCTGCGCGGGCTCCACAGGCTCCGGCGCCGCCGGGGCGCGGACCTTCATGCGGTCGTCCACCCGCGCGATACCCTCGGTGTTGCCCGCCGCGAGCACGATCTTCTCGCGCAGCTCCTGCGATGGCGTGATCCCGTACACATGCGCCTCATCGTCGTTGACGATCACCTTGAGATCCTCGACGTCGAGGCCGAGATCATTGATGGTCTTGGTCAACATTTCCGCCTTTTCCGTGGCCGAGGGCTCCCCGCCACCGAAGAGCTTTTCACCGGCATCTTTCACAAAATCAAAAAATCCCATGTTGTACCTCCTCTGTTTCTGATGTTTGGTCAGTCTCGACCTTCACGACGACGCGTCAGGACTTCAGGAAGGAGTCGAGCAGGCTCGAGCCGATCTTCACGACGTCGTCCATGACCTGGCCGTCGTGATTGCCGTCGAGCAGGCTCTCGAGCGAGCTCATGGCGTCGGGATTCGCCTGCGCCACCCGTTGCCGCTCGCCAGACAGCTCATTCGAAAGCCCGTGCGCGTCGAAACCACCCTGCCGCTGCATCTTCCCAATGGCGCCGAGCACCACGGGGGCGAGCATCGGGAGCAGCCGAGCCACGCTGCTCAGGTCGAGGCCGGAGGCCCGGCTGATGCCGTTTTCCACCGGTTCCCGGTTGCCCCCGAGCACATGACCGAGGATGGCGTTCCCGTCATCGAACTGGCCTCCGCCAAGGAAGCCGGCGAGATCATCGAGAATGCTGCCGTCATGGCCCTTCTGGACGGCGTTGAACAGCGCATCGGCTCCCCCCGCCTGGTTGGTGTTGCGGTCCAGCGCTCCGAGCAGCATCGGAAGCGCGGCCGAGATCGCCTTGGCCGTCGATCCGGTGTCGGCGCCGATCTGCCGGCTCATCGACTCGAGGGTTTCGCCACCCAACGCCTGGGAGACCAGTTGCATCAAATCTGACATGTCAAAACTCTCCTTTCTTTTCCACAACGTTTCGATTTCACGGTTCACCTTCGATCATTCGGCGAGTGCCTCTCTCGCCTACCTCACGGATACTTCGCTTTGAATTCCAACAGGTTGCGGTTGACGTCGATGCCGCGCATCCTTCCACGTGGCGTCCGCGGAGCTTTTTCCCCTCACCCAGCGCCTTCACAGCTTTCTCGAACTCCTCCTCTGCCTCCGTACAAGCCTCGTACACCCGGCGACCTCGAAATTCCGACCCACCACCGACTCGAGCTGTTCAAAGCCCACCGTGAATTCGTGCCTGTAACACCTCGTCCAGTCGTCGTTATTTCACGACAACCACACGGCACCACTCGGGCCTCGAGCGACCAGTCGCTCCCTCGGCGGGTGCGTTGAGCACCAGCGCGCACGCAGTGGTCGTCCAATGTAATTGCCGCTGCAGCGCGGCGCATACCTACTCGAAAGGTCAATCGAAGCACGTATTGCTGCCGGAAGCTGCACCACAAAGACGCTCCGGCGTGTAATGAGCCTCGTTCCTCCCTCCTTTTCTTGATCATTGCTCGGCAGTTTCGTCGTTACACTCCTCCGCACAACTGACGGCCGTTATTTCACAGGACACGTCATCAATGGCCGCACTCGACATTTTCCACTCCTCGACAGCCTTCTTACCGCCCTGATTGTCGGTTCGCTGATGTAGTATCTGGTCCACCGCTGATGCACCACAGCAATGCTCAAGCTGCGCCACGCAATACCATCGCAACCTGAAGCCAGGCTTTCGGCGAATTCAAGGTCTCCGCCATCCCCTGGCTTCGATCCTCTTCGGTCTCCTATTCTCGATACCGGCCGGCATCGCTTTCGCACTCGCGCGCTTCCTATCCCGCCTTCGCCACCTACGCCCACCATTCGCACGAGCGGTCGGAGCTCGTCTTCTGGCTGCCGCGCCCCGTCCACTATTTGCACCACCGCACAACATGTGCGCCACAACTTCGCATCTCGTTGTATTTCTGGATCTAGTCTTTCTACCTACAAGAAAGTGCATGCAGCCGAGCGCCGTTCCCTACTATCCGCTCCGCAGCTATATCTATATCACCTGTATCTAAGCCGTTCGCCTACGTGACACTTATCTGTACCGAGTATCGTCGCCCCCTTGATCGTGCAACTATCACACGCATCCGCTCTCCCCCATCCCAGCACGTCTCTCTCGATCGACCACCGCCGTCCGGTCGTCTCGGCCCCACGTCCCAATATCCAGTACTCGTAGGCGCGCGCGAGATGCCCTCGCTGTTGCGTAACAACCACTCGTCGACGATGTCCGAGCAGCTCGTCCGCGTCACGCGCCACACCGAAGGCCACAGGCAGCTCCGACCGGATCGGCTGTCACCACCACCGTGTACTCGAGGTGGATCAGCGACCAGGCCGCACCGCTCTCCGCCGGCATCAAGAAGCCGTCGAGTTCCGGCAGCTCCCCCTCGAAGAACGGCCCACGCTCCGTCACAGCTGACGATGAACTCCACATCAGCCCCTCCGAATAGTGGCGCATGGCGTCCTCGATCTGGTGCGTGTCGAGTGGAACCCCAGATCTTCAGCTCGCGCCCGCGGAGGTTTTCGATCGTCGCAACTCGTGCGTCGCTCGTCCCTGACCATCACCCCCACCGTCTCCGTCAGGTAGGGTTCCGAAAGACTCAGGAGTGCGGAAAACCAGAACGGTCGTACCACACACCGGGCATGACGTCGATCTCGCCCTCGATCCAAGGCCTCGGCGACATCGGCCCACGCATCGGCACGAACTCGGCCCTGCACCAAGAGCGCATCGGCCAGCTTGATCGCGAGCTCGACGTCGAGTCCACCAGTTCACCGTCGACGTTGAAGAAGCTGAACGGCAGATTGTCCGGGTCATACCCCACGCGCAGGGTTCCCCGAGCTCGGATCCGATCCAAGTCGGCGTGCATCTCGTCCCCCTTCGCTCTCCGGGTGCACCGGATTCCACTCCCGTTGCACGATGGCGTCGGCTGTACCGCGCGGCTCGTGCATCCGCCGCAGGGCCTCGATCCCGATCGTAGCTGGTGTCCACCGTACCGCGAGCACGCCCTGACCGCCACCGCCGTCACCGCGATGCCAACGACGATCAGAACCCCCGCGCGCAGCAGCCTCGAAACCTGCAGCTTGAGGAACCGGCCATCGCACCGGCCCCGAGCAGCGCGAAGACGAGCAGATTCATGGCCGTCACCATCGAATCGAACTTGCCGCCGATGATCGTGGTGGGGATGTACAGCTGGAAGAGATCGTGGGGCAGACCGAAGACATCGAGCAGGAACGGCAGCGCCACCTGGGCCTTGGCGAAGTAACTCGAGATTCCCACCAGCAACAGCTTCGCGTACTGTGCGATCCCGAGGGCTCGCCCGCGAGCCAGGCGGCAAAGGGATGAACAGCAGGTCATCATTCTGCCGGCGTTCGGGAAGTTGAACAGGATCGGAATCAGGATGTCCGCCGCCGAGTCGCTGTCGGTGTCACTTCAGCCGTGCTCTCGCAGAAGCTCCTTCGAGCGATCGATGAGCAGCGGCAGTACGATGAAGGCATTGTTGGCCACGAACGCTGTCAGCATCGCGTCCCGGCCGACCCGAATCGACCTCGCGGTAGCTGAACGGCGTCATGGCGACCACCAGCAGCGGCAGCACCCAGAAGGTCAGACAGGATCGCCGCCGCCGCGAAGGTCGACGAGGTACACCTCGATTCGTTGCAGGGTCTCGAGCGTCATGGTTCCTGCGGTCACCGCGCCGATGGCGAACACGCCGATCGGCGTCAGGCCGACGACGAACTTGGTGATGCGGACGATCGCCCCGTTGAGCACCCTCAACGTTGACAGCAGCTGATCGCGATTTGTCGATACCGATCAGTCCGATGCCGATCATCGAGCTGAAAAGCACGATGGCCGGCACCACCGCGTTGGCCAGCGAGTGGAAGGGGTTCGCCGTGAAGTAGAGGTCGGGATCGAGAACGGCCGCGCGGCTCCACCAACGCGTGGCTGAAGAACGAGCGCTCTCGTAGTCCGGGAAACGTCCAAGGCATCACCCAGAGGACGGCCGCGGTGAGCGCCCAAACCAGCAGCAGCAACGCACCGCCCACGAATTGCCAGCAGCTTCGCGGTCTCGCTGTCGAGCTGACCGAAACCGATGACCAAGGCCATCACCAGGTAGGGCAGCACGGTCATCTGCATCAGCCGGATATAGATATCGGCCACCGGCTGCAGCGCGGCCGCCTGTTCTCCGAAAAACAGCCCGATAAAGACCCCAAGCGCGAGACCGATCAAATCCTCGCCGAAAAACTCAGTCGCGGCGTTCGTCTCGGTCTCAGCCACGGCAGTCACCTCCTCACACTGGTGCGTACGCTTTCGTCGCAAAAGTATACGATGACCCGGCCGTACGGAAATGTCCGTCGGACATTCCGTGTTTTCGACCACGAGACGCGCGTTCCCGGACTATCGACTTGCCGGCCCTGGCGGGGTCGTCTTCATAGGGAACCGATGTTGGTCGCGAGCGCGAACAGCCGGCCGGGACCGTGGCCCACTGAAACCAAACCCATATTGGACTTTGGAGGTCCGTGAAAATTAAACACACGACGACAACAACCGCAGCACGGCGTGCAGTGGCCCTTGGAGTGATTCTGCTGCTCGGCGCGACGCCTCTCCTTGCCCAGCAGATGCCGCCCGACACCCCACCCGAGGACCTCAAGGGCGGCGAGTTCGTGTGGGACGCGGCGGCGGCCCCTGCGGGTCCCCTGGTCGTACTGGTCAGCCTCACGCGAACAGTTCTGCTACGTCTATCGCAACGGCATCCTGATCGGCTACTGCCCGGTGGCCACCGGAAAGCCCGGCCACGAAACCCCGACCGGTGTGTTCACCATCCTGCAGAAGGACAAGGACCACGTCTCGAGCATCTACAAGGCGAAGATGCCCTACACCCAACGCCTGACCTGGTCCGGCATCTGCCTCCACGCCGGCAGCATTCCCGGATACCCCAACTCGCACGGCTGCGTCCACCTGCCCCTCGAATTCTCACATCTGCTGTTCGAGGTCGAGCACCTCGGCGGGACGGTGGTCATCGCCGACGACCACTCGGGCCCGGCGGAGGCCAACCACCCCGGCATGGTGCTCGCACCGTACATCCCGAGGATCAACGCCGTGGCCGTACCTGCAGCCTTTCACGAGTACGAATGGGAGCCGGAACGCTCTCCCGAAGGACCGGTGAGCGTGCTGATCAGCGGGGCCGATCGCAAAGCCTACGTCTACCGCAACGGTGTCGAGATCGGCCACGCCCATGCTCCACATCGACAACCCCGAGATTCCCCTCGCCGAGGGCGTCTTCACCATCCTCGAGGGGACTTCGGACCACCCCAACCCGTGGGTCCCCAACCGACCGGCCCCCCGCTGGATGGCCGTTTGGACCGACGTTCCGGGGGGTCTGGAACAGGCAACCGACCGGCTGGATCGCGGCTCCAATCTCAACCGCGTGCACGTACCTCTCGGCTTCGCCAATTTGGCGTACGACGTGCTCGCACCCGGCTCGACCGTGGTCATCACCAACCACGCCGCGGCGCCCGACGTCGCCGACACCGAGGACTTCGTCGTCATGGCGAGTCAACACCCAGCGCAGGAAGGATAGGCGCGAGCCTTCGCCGGAGACGTGTCGCGGTCGTGCCGACTCGCCGCGTCGGGAGGGCTTGATGTTGCTTCGGGGTGGAATAACACACCTCGACGGATGTTTTACTGGCACGCTATACCAACCCACCGATGAGGAGAAACCCATCGATGAGATTCACAAAGATCGCACTCGACAATCTTCGGATCGCTGACCATGATCGGCACCGCCGTCGCCCAGGACGTGGCGCCCGGCCTGCAGGACCTGCTCGGCGCCAAAGGACGCGACGGCGAGTACCAGATGGAGCAGCGCGGCTACAATTTCATTCGGACCGAAAAGTCCGGCAGCGACGCCTACAGCTACTGGCAGGAGAGCGAGAACGGCCAGTGTGTGGTGGTGCGGACGTCTGACGGACGCTATGCGTCGATCGTCTACGCCCCCGCGTTCGATTGCCAGAGCGGAGGCTCCGCCCACGACGACAAGCAGTACGACCGGAAGGACGAGTTCGACACCGTCTGCGGCGTCATGGTCGGGGAGAGAACTACAGCTACCGCTGCGAGGTGACCGATTTCTACCAGGGCAGCAACCTCTTCAGGACCACGCTCAAGTTCCCGGACCAGGTGCTCCGCATGATGTGGAAGCCGAACAACGAGGTGCTGCTCCACTTCGAAGGTATGAATCCGCAGCACGCCCGTTATTCTCGCTCGGAGGGCGAGACCAACTTCCAGTTCGAGGACAAGACCTACTTCTACATCTCGAACAAGGACGCCGCCCGCATGGAGGTCCAGAACTTCCGCGACTGAGGTCGTGAAACACATCAGAATCGAAGCGGCCAGGTCGAGAGATCTGGCCGCTTTTTTTGTGCGACTCCCGGGGATGTTGACTCAGGGGAGGGACTCGAGGAAGCCCATGATCGCCGCCCCGGCTTCGGCGGGCCACAGATGGGGGTAGAACCGCCCCGAACGCGTCGTGTCCTCGGTGTGGGGACACCACACCACCGGATTGGCCGCGCCCGTCGGCCCGTAGCACTCGCAGTTGAGTGCCGAGGGTTCGCACCCACGCCCGGGCGGCTCGAGACCGTTCTGGGCGAGGGCCCAGTCGCGGGCGTGCAACCCGCGTGACACCGGAACCAGATCGTCGTTCGGGTTGTGGATGATCATGGCCGCTGCGGGTCCGCTGCATTCGGACTCCCAGATCCTCCCGGCAACGGTCCCGACGCCCCGGAGCACCGCGCCCCGGGCGCAGCCCAGGCTGTTGGCGAAGCTGCCACCGAGCGAGTGGCCCACCGCGAACACCCTGTCGAGGTCGATGCAGTAGGAGTTCGCGAACAGCTCCAGCAGCGCGTCGAACAACGCGTAGTCGCGCAACCGGTCGCCGTGCTGGCCCCTCTCGTACCAGCTGTACTTGCCGTCCGCGGCGACCAGCCCGGCGGGGTAGACGAAGATCGTCCGGGCCGATGCCGCCCCCTCGATGCCGAGGTAGCGTCTGACCTTGACGTTGGGTGTCGTCCGCCCGTGGAAGGCAAACACGAGATTGTGGGGATGATCCGGGTCATAGTCGTCGGGGATCACGGTGATGAAATCTCGGCTGCGTCCATCCACCTCCATGGCGGTCGGGGGTTCGACGGGCGGTCGGGCGCCGCAACCTCCGGACGGCTCTGCGGACCACACCGTCGATCCCAAGGCCAACAGGCACGGCACCAGCCACGGGTGGATATGCGTCGCGACCCTCCAAAGGAGGCCGCCGTCAGACGTCATGCGAGAGCTTGTGCGGTTCATGGCAAATCAGTCTATCCGAGCCGGCAACCGGAGCGAACATCGCCAGGAGAACCGATCACGGGTGCTCGCCGTGGCATTGCAGGCGGTGTTCATCGTGTTCAACGGAATCCAGCTTTTCAGGGGTCAGGTCGGGAGTTCGGTGATTGCCGTGGCGATCGCCGTCGACATTCTGTGCTTCGTGTTCCGACCGCACGAAAAGCGGGCCTTCGGTCGAGCCAGAGGCCACGTCCAACGCGTATCTGCCATGTCCGGTGCGGCCAAGATCAAAATCATCGGTGCTCCCATGGCCGGGACTCTGGGCTCTTGGTGACTGGCACACCATGGGTGCACGGCTCTAGGAAGCCGGAAACCTCGGACCTCCTGATCAGAATGGACAGACGACACGGTTATCCGGCAGATCGAAATCGGGCGTCCCAAGATCCTCAAGCCCGGCGCCTACCGACCTGGCCTGGAAATTTTATTCACGATCTGGAGTTGTTTATGAGAGTCCCATCCGGGTCGGCGATGACGTCCGGCCCGCGCGCACATCGCTGGAGGAGCCCATCATCATGAGCCTGCGTTTCGCCGTGTCGATTTTGATTGTGGGAATCCTGGTCCCCGTGGCGGCACTCGCGTCGGTGTACCCCCCGGTTCCCGGCACCGACCGGGAGTCGGACGCCTATTTCAAAGTGGCGGAGATTTACCTGCAGCACCTCGACCTCGACGATCCGTCCCTGGTCTTCGAGCGCCTGGGAGGGACGACTGCGACCAACTGGTCCGTCGCGAAGGACGGCAGAATTGTCGCCGACCTCAAGTGCACCAGCGGCAATACCGACCACCACGGCGCAGTGGTCGCCTATCGCCTCGGTCGCGAGCTCGGCTTCAACATCTATCCTGTCGCCGTTTATCGGAAGGTCAACCGCCCCATTGGTGATGTGATGATCAGCCAGCAATGCGCGCTCAAGGAGTGGGACAGCGTCTTCACGCAGTACTACTGGACGCGCGAGACCTTCACCGACACCGACAGCCGCGCCAAACAAGACCTCGTCAGTGCATTGCAGTGTGAGGGCCCGAAGCCCGGCCAGAGTGACGGATTCCAGTTCTCGGCGCGCTCGGCCTACGGCGACCCCAAGCTCCAGGGTGCACGGCGGGTTGCTTATCGCGGCGACACCAGTCTTCTGCAGGCATCGAGGGACTTCAGCAACATGATGGCCGTCGATGTCCTGATCGGTAACGAAGACCGCTTCCCGGGTGGCAACGCATTCTTCCGCTCGGCGACGACATCGTTCGCTCAAGACGGGGACGCGGTCGTCTTCGAGGACGTCCGGCTTTTTTCTCTCGACAACGAGGCCGCATTCAAAAGCCAGAGTCCGTCCTCCACGCACGCTGCCCGAGACCTGAAGAAGTACGTGTCGCGTTTCGACGCCGAAGTGCTCGCCAGGCTGCAGCGCCTCGCCGCCGATGATGAGGCGCTCGAGAGAATCAGCGACGGAAGCGAACGCTTGAAGGACTTTCTCCTCGAGGGCATCCAGATCGTGATCGATCACGCCGCCGAGAGCGAGGCTGCGTGCGGTCGAGACAGGGCCAGGTTCTAACTCACAGCGAGAAGTTGGTGAGGTCTGCGGACTGGGAACTCAAGGACAGATCAAAGCCGCGTCCTGCTTGCTGATCGCGAACTCGGGGTAGGGCGTGAACTCGCGAATCCGGCGCCTGATGCTCTCGTAGCGGGCTTCTTTGTTGTTGCCATCCGTGTTGCGGTCCCAGTACGCGATGGCCTCGTCGGCAGACAGGCCGCAGAACTGGCGGAGAATCTTGGCAGCGATCAGGCCGGACGCATGCCAGCCGTTCCAGCAGTGTAAGTAGATGGGACCGCTCCGGTCGTCCCGAATGGTCTCGTAAATGGCCTCGAGCACACCGTAGGTTTGTTCTTCGTCATTCGGGCTGACCTGGAGATAGCGAAGCTCGTGCTCGGAGCTTTGGGGCGACTGGCAGGTCATGAGCCCGGGCGCTTGCTCGAAGTTCGTCGTATAGAGATAGTATGCGCGACCGAAGCCTTCCCGGCAGAGGTTGTTCAGTCCGTCGTCGGGCAACGGATTCTCATTGGCCCGTCGGTCCGTGCGGTGCCATGTGTTGTTGGCGCCGCCGCGGTAGGCGATACCCTTCAAGATGACCCGGAAATTCCTCGTTCCGTAAAGCTCCTCGAAGCCCTCGCCCCGGTTGTCCGTCTTCTTGGCAAAGAGATCGTCGAGCCCGTAACGTTGATCGTAGTACTCGATCCACTGGCGATGGTCGTCTCCCGATTCGTTCACCGTCTGCGCCTGGCAGTGTACGGGCGGGGACAGGGCAAGCACGGTCATCACCACCATGAGCATCACATGAATTACTCTCCTGTGGGTCACCACGGAGACCTCCAGAAAAACGATACCATCGTGGCCGATCCGCGCGCCAGCCTCTGTTCCCCGTTGGAAGTCCCCACCGCCCTAATCCTCGGTAGTGAGCTTTTTGTGCTCGCGGACGATGCCGCCGACGACCGCGAGCCATACCCCGATGATGGCAACGTTGATGACTGCGAATGCGGGGATGGCGAAGGCGAGATGCGTCCCCACGAACACCACCACCGCCTGCAGCGCGTCGCCGGTGCGAGCGAAGAACGTGTCGATGGCAGCCTTCGCCTTGTACTTCACGTCACGCGACGTTGGCAGGAAGAGCGCCTGGCGCACGGTGTTGTTGAGTGAGTAGTCAATGGCGTTCTCTCCGATCTTCACCTCCCGAACGGCGGTGAGGACCGGCTGCACCGCGGTGACACCGTAGGTGATCAGCGACACGATGGGTCCGACGAAGAGCGATCCCCTGACACCCAGGTACTTCATGAATCGCGAGACGAGAAACGCCTGGACCACCAGACCGGCGAAGTTGACCCAGCCGAAGAACGCGCCGTACATGGTTCGGATGTACTCGCCCCGATCCTCGCGCAACGCTTCTCCGGCGCCGACAACGTCCATCGCGTGCTGTGCGAAGAGACTGCCCAGAATGAACTCTCCGACCGTGTTGACGAGATTGAGAATGAGCACGTGCATGGCGATGAGCAGGAGATAGCGATTCCTCACCACGAGCCCGAAGCCGTCTTCCTTGCCCAGTGTTTGCTCGGCCTTCCGGGCCTCCTCGCCGCCGGCTGCCGACTCCCGGCGATTCACCCAGACGATCAGCAGGATGAACACGACGAGCAACGCGCCCGCGAGCACCATCAGCGAGGCGTTGCTCATCCGCTCGAAGACGCTCGCGGTGAGCACTGAGCCGGCAAGCGCCCCGGCGGAGGCGCCGATTCCCACGACGGGGAACAGCCGCTTGCCCTGGTCTTCGGTGTAGACGTCGTTGGCGAAGGCCCAGAACTGGCTCACGACCATGAAGTTGAAGATGCCCAGCCAGATGAAATAGACCACGCCGATGTTCATCCCCAACCCGAGAGCGACGACGAAGAGCGCGAGATTCGAAATGAAGAACAGCGTCATTCCCGACAGCAGCCAGACCCGGTTGACGCGGGCTGCGAACGCCCCGTACGCCGGCACGACGGCAATGAAGAGGAGCGCCTGGGTCGCGCTCGAGTAGCTCTTGATCACCGCTCCGAAACCGGACAGGATGAGGCCCTCACGGACGGGCTTCAGGATGTAGTACAGGCCCATCATGATGAACGCGTTCAGAATGAGCAGGAAGACGGTCCCGCCTTCTCCGGCGCGAACGTTGCTGAAGATGGAGAGGAACTTCTCGAAGCTGTTCTTCTCCGACGGCGGAGGTGGCGAATCTGGAGTGTTCATCGGCACGGGTGTTGTCGCTCCTGTTTATGAAATCTCACGAGTTGCCTCACGATCGGTGCCGAACCCGCGAAACGCCAGTTCGCGGTGCCGAGGAGATCGTGCCGCCGTTGAGCATCATGACCGCACGACGGAGGAAGCCTCGAGCTCTCGTTTTCCTGCCCGTCGGCCGAACGCGATTGCCCCCAACCAACAAGTCGACCCGGCGCCGCTGAGGGCGCCGGGCCAGTCACAACGATGTCGGAACCCGCGGTTCTGAAGCAGGTCAATCAGTGACGGTACTTGACGCGGAACGTGCCCATACAGTTGCTGCGCACCCAGATGCCGGTATCGTCGGTGCCCCAAGCTTTGTAGGAGTCGCACTGGCTGTTGCTGGAGATCAGTTCGACCCGCGCCATGTGCATCTGCGACACCTCGCAGTGCCTCCACTCGGACATCTCGGCCACGCAGTCGAGCTCGAAGTCGTGGGGAGTGCCACCGTAGGGTTTGTAGGAGCTGACTCTGGTGGCGTAGGCGAACGTCGCACGGCATCCTCGGTCGACCCAGATGCCCGGAGGGCGTTCTCCCCTTCGGACACGCCCCACGATGTGCCTCGGATGCACTGCGAGCTGCTGTGCTTGTTTTCGAGAGTCACACTCCGGGGGTCGATATCGCTCACCTGACACATGTTGTAGCCGTCATGCTCTGACTCGCAGGTCACGCTCTTGAGCGTACCGCCGACCGGGCGGTGGTTGTAATCGTTCGGTGGGCGCCGCACCACGAACTCCGCACGACAGCCGCCGTCAACCCAGACGCCACCATCGAAGGTGCCCCAGTTCTCGTTGAAAACGCAGCGCGTGCTGCTGAGCTGCCTTTTGACGTGGACCGTCACCCCACCGGTTGCGTTGTAGCGACACTCATGGTGGCGGCCGTGGTCCGACTCGCAGGTGAAGGTCTCGACATCCGTACCCTGCTGGGCCGTGGCGGTGCCCGTGACCGCCAGGACAAACATCAGAAGGGCCGCTCCCACATACCAATTCGATCCTCTCATCAGACTCTTTCATTTCCCGCAGTGAAGCTCAGATTGCTCGTGCATCATGCCAATGTTCAACCTCATTGATGAGCGCTCGAGGATTCGAGGCCAGCCACGCGCTCACTCATGACCATTCGGCCTCTGTTCTCCTGATCTTGAATGTCTGCCGGGCACATCCTGCCGGAAGGGTTGCGGAACGGCACGGACCTTTTCCACGGCGGCGTCCCGCTCAGCCGCCTTGGTACCGCAACCGCCCAACAGCTGTGCGGCAAGAACCGTGAAAATCCAGTTCCAGGGACGTTGTTCGAGTCTGGAGCTCCATTAATTTCATCGCATCCTTTGCCGAGCATATTGATTGTCGGCATCCGGAAACACCGGAATTCACACAAGGGTCGCAATTCCTCGTCGTCGTACCATTTGCCGTTTGACTCAAGCACAACTCTTGGCGAATCTCAAAAATTCCCGTGATGGGAGGTGTGAATTTCCATTGCATCAATCGCCTCCAGGAGTCCAGAAGGCGTTGAGCGATCTGAAGTGGATATGGCCCCGTCAGTCCCTTGGATCGAGAGGCACCCCATTGTCATAGGAAACGTCGCCTGTGAGGCATCGCGTACCGGCCGGCGGCGTTTCGGCGGCGGTGCGTTGATGCTCGACGTAGCGCTCACCGTCAAAGACATGGGTGACGTACGACCGCGGCGCGCCGCCCCCGGACTCGACCCGGATGATGTTGCTCCATCCCCCGGTGCGGTCGGCCGACACGATGACCGGCGTTCGGCTTATGGGGAAGTTATTGACGAGGGACAAACCGTTACCGGTGTCGGTGAAGAGCATGAGGTTGCAGCCGCCGGTACCGCAGAAAATGGAGCCCAGCATGTCGACGAAAACCTCGTCGCGGCCGTCGCCGTTGAGGTCGATTCGGCTGTAGACGTAGCGAGCGCCGACCTCGCCGATGCTCAACCATCTCCCGGGTGAAATCGGGCGACCCCTCGAGGATTGCCGCTTCGATGTCCGGATCGGTCTCCGCCACGAAAGGCACATGGGGTGCCCACGCGAAGATGCCGCCGTCGGCCATGAGGCTCAGGTAGAGTCTGCCGTCCTTCAAAAGGTAGCCCCGGATGTACCCGGCCTGTGCTGTGATCAGCTCGTCCATGCTCGGCGGCGGGCACAGGGCCTTGGTCGTCGCGAGCGGACCGAACTCGAAGCGGCCGTTCGCGGGATCTGCGCTCGGTTCGATCGTCCAGGTCCCGTTGGCGCGATTGCAGTTGAGGCGCATGTTCACCGTGCCGTCGGCGTTCAGACGCATGGTGTACGAGCCACGGGTCATCCGGACGTCGAGTCGCGGCCGCCTCATCCATGGACTGGAACTCCACCAGCCGCCAGCTGGTTCCCACGAGCGGATTCTCCGCCCCCGCCTCGCCGGCAACCGCTCGAGAGCCCGGGGATACCCCGTCCGCCAAAAGGATCATCACGATCGCAACCAACCACGAGGCGTTTCGAAGTGTCTGTTTCATGTCTTCCTCCTCATCTGAACACATTTTTCGAACACGAAACGAGACGGAGAACACCGTCGGCGGCAACACCGAATCCGGCGCCGCCGCTGCGCCGGATCAGTCCGTTTCTCGGCTCATGCTTCCGTCGGACAGAACAAACCCCAACAACGGGCTTTCTTCCGTGCAGCTCGTGTCGAGGGGCGCTGCCGGATCGAGGACGAACTGGGTCATGACCCGGGCCGCGCAGAGATTGACGGCCGCGATCTGCACATGAGTTCTGCCGGGGAACTCGATAAGGGTCGCATTCGGCAAGGCGTCAGCCACGATCCGGCTGCGGAACGTGGGGGTCGCCACGTCCAGGTTGCCGGTCAACAGCAGTGTGGGAACGCCGACCGTCAGGTTGACGTCAGTGGAGTCCGGCAGTTCGGGCTGGAATAGCCGGAACAGGTCAGGGCTGATCTGCGTCTGGCCCGGACCCCCGGCCAACATGAACAGCGGCGAGCTCGCGGTCCCGCGACCCGAGTTGAGGCGCGTGATACCCAGCTTCAGCGTCCGACCGTTCTCGCTGTGGTGGAACTCGGGCACCACAACGTAGCCGCAGTCCATGTCGAACTCGACCTCGAGGTCCCCCGGTGGTTGGGCGAAGCACGTCTCCAGCGCTTCGAAGTGAGGCACTGTCCGGGAGGGCTTGCAGCCAAAGGAGACAAACAACAGCAGAAGCGCGACGATCGGTGTCAGACCGAGGTGTTTTCTCATCGGCGGATCCCCCTGATCCCTAGTGAATGCTGATGGCTCGCTCTCAGCGCCAGTCCGGTGGTCGGTCATTCCCTCTCCGCCGGAGGCTCAAGCAGGATGGCGTGCGATGATTGCAGTTCCATGTACAGGCCGGTGCGGGAAGCGAGATGTGTCGGCGCATCATACCTAAAGAGCTTCCCCTTCAAAAAGACTCTTGTTGGTTTTCGTGCCCGCGCGTCCGCAACAAACGCCCTCAGAAGACGGTCTCGGCCGTGGTCGTTGGGAACATGAACCGAAAACGAATGGCCCACTTCATCATCCGCTCGAGCTTTCAGGTCGAAACGCCAGGTCTCGCCACGCGGCCCGTCACCGCTCCACCACTCTTCAAGAATCTCTTTTGCGCCTTCGTCACCATAGAGGTTGCCGTGGTCGACGAATCCCCAAATCATCACGAACTGGCCGTGCAGGCTCTGGATCGCCTCCCCGGTCCTGGCCAATCCATTGTGGCTGATTGATGACGCCGCAGTGTAGCGATCCGTCGGGTCATCACATCCGACCACGCACAGAATGACTGCAACAACGATCACGCCCAGATTTCTTCTCATACCGACTCGACCACCGGCAGACTCAAGAACCCATCACCCGCCGCACGGCGTGCGTACATCAGTACCTCCGTTGGAACGCCTCTATCGCAGCGCGCGGACGGCGAACCACACCGAAAGCACGAGCAATACCGGCCAGATGACCAACAGGTCGACGCGGATGTTCGCCTCCGGGGTCTTGGTCATCACCAGCCACTCCCACACGGCGTACAACCCCCAGCCAATGGTCGGGACCAGCAGGGCTGCAGCCTGTCTCCCATCGCCGGCCGCGGTGAACCGGAGAATCAGGTACCCGGCCGCGAAGACCGCGGCCACGATCAGGATATTCAGCGGTTTGTGTACGAATAGAGCTGCGATCGCAGTCATCACGCCTCCTGTCACATCGATCGGTTCGTCCAGCATTTTCCAGCATCGGTCCGTCGATTCTCGGCCATTATGCCGCAACCATCACCGGCATCGAATCTGCGACCGGCAGGAGAAACCACAGCGTGTCTCGCGCGCAAACGCACATGCGGGAATATGGCCCTTCTCCACAACGTTCAACGCAGTGAATTTCAGCAGAGGAGGAATGGAGATGAAGAGTCTTCGGATAATTTTCGGCATCGTCATCGCCGGCTTGGCGATGATCGGTGTCGCCTCGGCCCAGGAGCCCGTTCGCAATTTACAGGATCTCATCGGCGCCCGTGGCGGCGACGGCGAGTACCAGATGAAGCAGCGCGGCTACAGCTACGTCCGCACCGAGAAGTCGGGCGGCAGCTCGTTCACCTACTATCGGGAGTCCCGGTCCAACCGGTGCGTCACGGTCCGCACCGCCGACGGCCGCTACCGGTCCATCGTCTACGCGCCCGACTTCGACTGCAAGGGCGGTGGCAGCCACAGCGGTAGCGACAACTGGGGCGGCAGCGGCGGCGGCTCGCACGAGCGCGGGGTGACGCTGCACCGCGACCTCAACTTTGCCGGGCTCAGCGAGACCTACACCAACGACGTCCCCGACATGAGGAAGACCCGCTTCGGCGACGACCACGCGACCTCGGTGAGCATCGGTCGCGGCTGCACCGCCCGGCTCTATCGTGACCTCGACTTCCGCGGATCCTATACCGAGGTCACCAGCGACATCGGCGACCTGCGCGGCAGCCAGGTGGGCGACGACTCCGTGACGTCGCTCCAGGTGCGCTGCGGTGGTGGGGGCGGCTGGGGCAGCGGCGACAACTGGGGCGGCGGCGACGAGTGGGGTGACAGTGGGGGCTCCAAACCCCATGGAGTGACCCTGCATCGCGACCTCAATTACACCGGAGTCAGCGAGACCTTCACCAGCGACGTCCCCGACCTGCGCAAGACGCGCGTCGGCGACGATCACACGACCTCGATCAGCGTCAGCCGGCACTGTCGCGCGCGGCTCTACCAGAATCTGAACTTCGAAGGCGCCTACACAGAGGTCACCAGCGACATCGGCGACCTGCGCGGTTCGCGGGTCGGGAACGACTCGGCGACCTCGCTCCGGGTTCGGTGCGACCGCTAGCCTGAAGGGCCCTCATTTCACACCATGGCCCTCGGGTGTCCCCGAGGGCCGTTTTTTGTGCATTGAGCGGTCTTCAGGTCCCGTCAGCCATCCGGCCGTCAATGGAATCCCCGACCGAGGATGTCTCGTTAGACTGGCACGGCACATCCCAACCCGGGATTCTGCCGAGGAGGTGTTATCGCGATGTCAACCGGCATCATCCACATTTTCGGCGCGGTGTGTGTTGCGTTTTTGTGGGTTCTCTGGTGGAGTACATGGCCCACCGATGGATGCACGACGGTAAGGTGCTCAAGGTGCGCCACGCAAAACACCATCGCAACCTGGAGGGCCAGGGCTGGTTCGGCGAATTCAAGGACTACGCCATCCCCGGACTGGCGATCCTCTGGGTAGGTTTTCTGTTCTCGATACCGGCCGGCATCGGTTTCGCACTCGGCGCGCTGGCCTATGCCGCCTTCGCCGCCTACGCCCACCAGGTTCAGCACGAGCGGCCGGAGCTCGTCTTCTGGCTGCCGCGCCCGGTCCACTATTTGCACCACCGCGACAACATGTGGCGCCACAACTTCGGCATCTCGTTGGATTTCTGGGATCGGGTCTTTCGGACCTACAACAACGTGGAATGGCAGCCCGAGCGCCGCGCCCGTGACTATCCACTCCGCAGTTACGTCGACATCACCTGGATCTGAAGTCGGACTGGGGCGTTCCCCCTTCAAACGCCACAAATTTCGCCGCGTTGCGGCATGATGTTCACAGGTACCCGATTGAAAACAAGCGACTTGGCGGCGCTTCTGAGCTATAGTGCGTGCGGAAAAGGAGAACCCATGCGCGCCGTTATTACTGGCACCGGCATGTACCTGCCGCCCAAGATCGTCACCAACGACGACCTCGCCCGCATCATGGACACCACGGACGAGTGGATTCAGGTCCGAACCGGAATCGCCGAACGCCGATTCGCCGCCGTGGACGAGGCCACGTCGGACATCGCGGCCCCCGCCGCCCGGCAGGCTCTCGAAGACGCCAACCGGACACCCGAAGACATCGATTACCTGGTCTTCGCCACCATGACACCCGACTTTTTCTTCCCCGGATCGGCTCCGTTCCTGCAACGCAAGCTGGGAATGGCCCACGTCCCCTGCCTCGACATCCGCCAGCAATGCGCGGGATTCATTTACGGACTCCAACTCGCCGACGCCATGATCCGGTCGGGTCAACATCGGCGTTTGTTGGTGGTCGGCGCCGAGGTCCACAGCTGTCTCCAGCCGTGGGATCCCCAGAGTTGGGCGGTGGCCATGGGTGACGCCGAAGGACCTATCCCTGAAGCGAGTTACCAACGCAATACGGAGTTTCGCGACCGAACCGTGCTCTTTGGTGACGGCGCAGGGGTGATGGTCGTTGAGGCCAGTGACGACGAAGATCGCGGCATCATCGACATCCTGATTCACACCAACGGCTCCGAGGCGGAGAGGCTGTGGACCAAGGCCTCCGGTAGCGCCTTCCGGCCCTACATAAGCCACGACATGATCGACAACGGGGACATTGTCCCCATCGTCGAGGGGCGAAAGGTGTATGCTCTGGCGGTGACCGCCATGCCAAGCGTCACCATCGACCTGCTGGCACGCAACGGACTGACCGTGGACGACCTCGACCTGCTGATCATGCATCAGGCGAATCTGCGCATCAACGAGGGTGTCCAAAAACGCCTTGGCCTGCCCGACGAGAAAGTCTTCAACAACATTCAAAAATACGGCAACACAACCGCCGGCACCATCCCAATCGCCTTTCACGAGGCCCGCAAACAGGGCCGGATGAAACCCGGAGACCTTGTCTGTTTCGTGGGTCTCGGCAGCGGCTTGAACTGGGGTGCCGTGCTCTACCGTTGCTGACGGAGAACCCATGCACAGAAAATTACTCATCAATGCCCAGCGCCCGGAAGAGGTGCGCGTGGCGATTATCAACAAGGGTATCCTCGACCAATACGAGGTGTCGACATCGGAAACCGGCCTGTATCGCGGCAACATCTACCGCGGCACAGTGGCCAGCATCCATCCCAGTCTCGACGCCGCGTTCGTGGATTTTGGTGCCGAGAGGCACGGCCTGCTGCGCGCCGACGATGTCGTTTCATCGGGAGCTCACCGCAAACATGAGGAGGGCCAACGACGGCCTCGCATCGAACAACTCCTCGAGAAGGGGCGACAGGTCATGGTCCAGGTGGTGCGCGACGGTGTGGCGGCCAAGGGGGCCCTGCTCACCGGCAACGTCAGCATCGCCGGTCGCTACCTGGTGCTGATGCCCTTCGAAGAAACCCGCGGGGTTTCGCGCAAGCTCGAGGACGGCGAAACCCGAAGCGTCATCCGCGAACGGCTGGAACAGCTCGATGTGCCGGAAGGATTCGGCGTGATCGCGCGGACCAACGCCGGCGATCAACCCAAGACCGCCCTCAACCGTGACCTGGGCGCCCTGCTCCGCTTGTGGAAAAAGGTACGTGCCGAGGCCTCCAAGGGAAAGGGGCCGAAGTTGTTGTACTCGGATCAGGATCTGATCCTCCAGGTGCTCAGGGACTCGTTGGATTCCAGCATTGACGAAGTCCTCGTGGACAACGACGACGCCTACGAGAAGGTCCGCGCCTACATGCAGACCTTCATGCCCCGCGCCAAAACCAAGCTGACCCGATACGCCGAACGGATGCCGTTGTTCAGCAAATACGAACTCGAGCCGCAGATTGATCGGATCTACCAGCGCAAGGTGGAGCTGCCGTCCGGCGGTTCGATCGTGATCGACGGCACCGAGGCGCTGACGGCCATCGACGTCAACTCGGGTCGATCCAAGGGCGGGTCGAGCCAGGAGGACACCGCGTTCACCACGAATATCGAGGCGGCCAAAGAGGTGGCCCGCCAACTCAGACTCCGTGATATCGGCGGTTTGATGGTGGTCGACTTTATCGATATGCGATCCATGAAGAACCGCCGCGAGGTGGAGCGAACCCAACGGGAGGCGATGAAGGACGACAGGGCCAAATTCACCGTCTCACGGATCTCGGCCAATGGTCTGCTGGAGATCAACCGACAGCGCCTCAAGAAGGCGCTCCAACTTCGCAGCTATCGACCCTGCCCCACCTGCACCGGCACCGGCAGCATCGCCAGCCCGGAGCTGGTGGGTCTCAATTTGTTGCGGCGCATCGAAACCAGGGCCGTGACCGGCCGGCTCAAACGGGTGCGGTTCGAACTGCACCCCGAACTCGCCGACGCCATCCAGAACGAACGGCGGGAGGAACTTGCCGCGCTCGAGCAGGAGTTCGACATCACGATCGAGATCATCGCGGCTACCAGGCTGCACCGTTCCGAGGAGCATGTCGAGTGGTTCAACCGTGAGGAGTCGCGGGAACCGGCATTGCCGAAGGCCGCTGCGGTCTCCGTGGCCGACCTCGCCGGCGGCGGCGGGAAGCGAGCGGCCCGAAAGAAAAAGCCCGAAGTCCAGACCGACGCCGAAGATTCGAGGGATGACCAGCCGGCGGCCTCGGAAAGCGAAAAACCGCGCAGGCGGCGACGCGGCGGCCGAAGGCACAAGAAGAAGACGACCGCCACAACGGAACATCCAGATGCCGAGCCGGCGAAGGCCAAGGCGGACACCGTCGAGACAACCCCAGCCGAGACCGCACCCGACAACGGAGAAGAGACCGCGGAGTCTCAAAAAGCCCCGAAGAAACGTCGGCCACGGCGGCGACGGCGGCGTAAGCCGAAGACCGCTGAATCGACGCAGGGACCGGTGACCGGGGAGTAGGCCCCCAGCCCATCCGGATGCCGGATCTTCCTGCATCTGAATACGTCACCGGAGCGGGCATAAGATGCGCGTCTACAAAGGCAGACTCTCGCACTCCGGGTGGGTGGGGCAACTGTCGACTGTCGACTGTCAACGCGCCGGTCGGCGGCTCAGGTGCGGCGGGACTCCTCCAAAAAGAGCTGGGCATCCACGCTCAACTCATCACCAATATATTCGAGGGCCTCGCCGAGGTCATCCAAGGAGAGTTTTGCTGGCACCCGGACCACGGCGGACATGCTGAACAGTGGAGTACCGCTCATGGGGGCTGCGGAGACCTCGGTCGTCATGGTCTCCACGTTGATGCCCTGTTCGGAGAGGTAACGGGTGACCTCATGGATGATCCCGAGATGGTCCGCACCCAGCACAGTGATGGCGCACTCGGTCGATGACGCCGGCTCCTGCGGTTCGGTGGCCTCGCTGAGCCTGGTCTGGACATCGAACTTGACAAAGTGGAGTTCGCCGATCACGTCGCGGAGATTTTCGATGCGATCCTCAGGGGCCGTCACGAACATGATCAGCGCGAAGTCGCCGCCGAGCCTCTGAAACCGACTCGTTTCGACGTTGCCGCCATGCTGGACGATGATCCTGGTGACCTCCTCGAGAACCCCCGGTCGATCTCTACCCGACGCTGTCAGCACGAGCTGTTTCCTCATAAGATCTCCGGACCTACCATGATATCAGCACGTTTGGTGAAGAAGGTGAAGAAGGTGAAGAAGGTGAAGAAGGTGAAGAGGTGAGAGGTGTAGAAGGTCAAGACGTTGAACGTTGAATGTTAAACGTTGAACGTTCCCACCCTCCCTCCCGGATCGTGAGAGGTGGCAACCTGCCGGCGGCAGCGATTGTGGCCCGGGCCGGGAGGGTTGTGGCGGGGTGTGACCCGGCCACTGGCCACTCGCTGGTGACGGCTGGTCACAGCGGCCGGCTTGTCACGGCGAAGCCCGAAGGGCGGAGCCGGAAGGCCGCGCGTAACCTCGGGGAGCGCCTCGGGGAGATGGGCGGCGGGTCGAAGTCAGCGAATCGAAGCGAACGCGTGGGCCGGTGGCCATAGTGGTGCAAAAAAGAAAAGAGGGTGCGGCCATGCCGCACCCCCGGAGGCCATTGAGGATCGTCGACCCTCAGCGTGTCGTGATGTTGACCGATCCGGAGAAGGTGGAGATGTCGACCTGCGCCCCGCCCGATCCGGCCGTGAAACTCAGCTCCTTCTGGGGAGTGTACTGACTGATGCTGCGAGGTTCCGGCCCCACGTCGTTGTTGATGGCACCGGAAAATGTCTCCACGTCGAAATCGGCCGAAACCGACGACGGTACATCGAGATGAATGGTGCCGCTCACCGTTTCAAAGTCGTACTGTCCCCGGGGGGCGAGCTCCGCGGAGTAGGTCACGGTGCCCGATACGGTCTCGAAACCGGCCGCATCGAAGAGGCCGCCCGCAATGGAGATATTGCCGCTCACGCTCTCCCCGTTGAGCTCTCCGGCGCCGTTTTCCACCGTAATCGAGCCGCTGACCGTGGCCACGTCGGTGTACATGGTCGAGTTGGACACCGTGATGTTCCCGCTGACCGACTCGGCCGAGAGTTCGGCCGGCTGCCCGGACACCCGAATCCAGCCGCTCACCGACTCCAGATCCACCTCGCCCGAGACGCCGCCCAGCTCGATGGTGGCGCTGACCGTCTCCACATCGACGTTCGCCGTGGCCGGTACCTTGATCACCAACTCGGTGTCGAGATCGTCGGCGTGGCGAGGCACCTCGACCTCGATCTGCAGGTGATTGTCGTCGTTCCAAATTTCAAGCGATTCCACGTTCTTGCCGAGGACGCCGGTAATCTCCACCTGATCGTTGCCCCAGCCCACGACCTGAACCGAGCCGGCGAGGTTTGAAATCTCAACGCTCCCGCCTGCACCGAGGGGTCGCACCTCATTCACAGCGCGCTGCGCCCACACCGGCGCGACCAGCAGAAGCGCCACCACCGTGATCATCGTGATTCTCTTCATGTCATCCTCCTAAATCTC
Source organism: uncultured Holophagae bacterium (assembly GCA_963797055.1). Lineage (GTDB taxonomy): Bacteria > Acidobacteriota > Thermoanaerobaculia > Thermoanaerobaculales > Sulfomarinibacteraceae > FEB-10. The sequence continues at coordinate 458,765 of CAWCOD010000002.1, read as the reverse complement.
TGCGGGAAGCGTGTTGGCCCGCCACAAGAGCTGAATCTGTTGTTGATAGGCAGAGGTCAATTGGCCTCGCAGCATTCGATTGTCGGGATCGGTCTCGAGTGCGGCCGAAATCCGGAGAATGGCCGCATCGATGACCTCGAGATTGTCGTTCACAACAGCCAGGGTTTCGTCCGACAATGACCCGCGGCGCTGCTCCAACGCCGCCAGCAGCTCGGTACGAGCTTCAATGAACTCCACCGCGACCGCTTCGATGGAATTCGCTCCCACGCTCGCCTGGACGGCCAGCGGCGTCGCCCTGTGGTGGACCACCACCGTCTGAGCCTGGCTGCGACCTAGGGTGTAGGCGATCAGCACCGCGGTGACGGAAAGGACCACCATCGCCGCGACCGCCATCCATGGCCTCAATCGAGTCCCGAACCGACCCATGACAACCGTTTCCGGACGGTCGAGGCGCCCCGCGATGCCCGGCCACAGGTCAACTCTGGGTTCGACGGAACGAGGGAGCTCCAACGCCATTTCGAGGATCCGGCGCAGCTCTTCCAGCCGCTGGTTACAGGACTCGCACCCCGCCAGATGCTGTTCCAGAGCCCCCGCCTCCGGCCGTGTCAGCGCGCCGTCCACATATGCGTCAAGACGTTCGTTGACGGTGATGCAATTCATGATGTCAATACCTTTCGCAGAAGTCTGCGGGCCCGACTCAGTTGAGCCTTGGAGGTGCCGACTGCCATATCGGCCATGTCCGCCACCTCCTGATGGGTGTAGCCCTCGACGTCGTGCAGCACAAAGACCGTCCGCGCGCGCGGCGGCAGCTCGGAGATGGCTCGTTCCAGGTCGATGGCGACCTGCGGATCGAGATTCTCGACCACCGGGAAACCGATGTTCTCGTCCTCGACCCCTTCGAGCTCGGGCCGACGCCCGGACGACCGCAAGTGGCCGAGGACGACGTTGATCGCCACCCGGTGAAGCCAGGTGGTGAAAAGGCTGTCGCCTCGAAAGGTGTCGAGTTTCAAAAAGGCCCGGATATAGCACTCTTGGGTCAGCTCCTCGGCGAGGTGGACATCCCCACACATCCGGAGACACAACCCGTGGATTCTCCCGACCGTCTGTCGGTACAGGAGCTCGAAGGCTGCGACGTCGCCGTCGCGGGCCCTATCGATCGCATCTGCGAAACCGGTCTCACCACTCACGGTGGGCCGGGCCGAGATCGAGACGGGTGCAGCCAGTGCTTCCACATCCCTTCTGATGCCGAAGGTCTGCAGGGGGTTTAAACATCATTCTGGTTGTCATCACTGGATACCAGTCTATTCGGGAATCCAACAGGGCGAACACCGGTTGGTGGTGGAGAGAGGCAGGAAAATGTGTAACTCGCAGGCGACAACACGGGGCGTGAGCGTCGAGGTAAAATCCAGCTTCGTGCCGGAACGATCCCGCCCTCTTCAGAATCGGTGGTTCTTCGCCTACCGGATTCGTATCTCCAACACCGGCGATGATGTCGTCCAGTTGATCAGCAGGCACTGGATCATCACCGACGCCAACGGCCAGGTGGAAGAGGTCGCGGGCCCCGGCGTGGTCGGCGAGCAACCGATCTTGAACCCGGGCGAGTCTTACGAATACACCTCCTTCTGCCCCCTCGGGACCCCATTCGGCACCATGAGAGGCAGCTACAGCATGACGACTCCCGATGGGGAGACCTTCGAGGCTCGGATCGCCCCCTTCGAGTTATCCGAGCCGCTGCCCGAGAACTGATCCCCCCGCCCACCCGGTCGTTCCGGGTTCGGTGCATGAAAACAACTCCTGTAGGCGCGTCTGACGCGCGCAGTCGCCCGTCGATTGGCGGATCTTCCTGCATCGCTGATACGTCACTGGAGCGCGCTAAAGATGCGCGCCTCCTTGCCTCCAGCCCTCCCGCGCACCATATTGTGAGTAAGAGATTAGGTACGTGGAGGTCCGGCATGGCGAGGACGCCACAGATTCGCCGGCTCGATGAGGCCTCGGCACGACCCGCCGACGCCCAGGTGCGACTCCACGACCTGCTGTCCCGAAACGCCGCACCCACCGGTCGGCCCGCTGCACAAACCCCGGCGATCGGTCCGTTTCTCACCGTGTCCCGACAGGCGGGCTCGGGTGGAGCGGAAGTGGCGCGCCGGATCGGATTGCGGCTCGGCTGGGCAATCTACGATCGCGATCTGGTGGACTCCCTCGCGCGAAGGTTGGAGCTGGCACCCGACATGCTGAATCTCGTGGACGAGACCCGATCCAACTGGTTCAACGACACCCTGCTGAATCTCTTGAATTCGCGCCTCGTCTTCCAGGATTCCTACGTCTCCATGCTCGGCAAAGTGATGTTGCTGGCGGCCTGCGAGGGGAGGTCGATCCTTGTCGGCCGCGCCGGCCACCTTCTCCTCCCGGCCGAAGCCGGCCTCAGAGTCAGGGTGATCGCCCCACGCCATGAGCGGTTGAGTCGGCTCTCTGCGGTGGAGTCCATCGACCCCGTCGAGGCGGCCACCCAACTCGAGTACCTCGACGCCAGCCGGGCCAAATTCATACATCGCCACTTCCATGAACAACCGGACGATCCCTCCCTCTACGACATGGTGGTCGACACCCGCGCATTTGGAATCGACGGCGCGGTGGAACTGATCTGTGCGGCTCTCCGACTTCGCGGCCTTTCCGAAGCCGATTGACCTCCCACACAGCCGGTGCCACACAGCCGGTGCCAGGACCGACACTTTGAGCACCCAGCCACCATCTCGCTTCCCCCGGGGTGGCGTTACAATAACCGTCGCAGCGGATCAGCCCGCACCACAGGAGGTGACTCATGGCAAAGAGGGTCGGAGTACTTCTTTCCGGCAGCGGCGTCTACGACGGCGCCGAGATCCACGAATCCGTCATTACCATGCTGGCGCTCGATCGCCGGGGTGCGGAGATGGTTTTCTTCGCGCCTGATGGGCCGCAGATGCACGTCGTCAACCACCTCACGGGCGAGGTGGAGGAAGGTGCCGAACGCAACATCCTCGTGGAATCGGCACGAATCGCTCGAGGCGATATTCAGGACGTGGCCACCGTCTCAGCCGATGACATCGATGCGCTCATCCTCCCCGGCGGCTTCGGCGCCGCCAAAAACCTCTGCGACTTCGCCGTATCCGGCACCGACTGTGTCGTCAATCCGGACGTTGCTGCGCTGGTGCGCGCGGTTCACGACCAAGGCAAACCGATCGCGGCGGTGTGCATCGCGCCCGCTTTGATCGCTAAGGTCCTCGGCGGAGTTTCTCCAGAAATTACCATCGGCAACGATGTCGACACCGCCAAAGCCCTCGAAGCCATGGGGGCCACCCACGTCCAGTGTCCCGTCACCGAGTTTGTGGTCGACCGCGAACGCAAGATCGTATCTTCCCCGGCCTACATGCTGGGTCAGAGCATCTCGGAGGTGGCGGAGGGCATCGAGAAAACCGTCGACGCGCTGCTCGAGATGGCCTAACCCCCCACCCTCCCGGATACCAGATGTCGGATGCCGGATGCCACTCTCTGGCTCCAACCCGAACCTCCCGGAGGTCTCTTGAGCGCAGCGCGTCTCGACCGCAATTCGTGGATCTTGGAGTGATCTCTCGCTCGCAGGCCCGAGTCCTGCTCCACTCATGCTCCTTCGCCGCCGTGGGCTCGACTCCTACCGAATTTCATCCTCGCCGATCTCTCCCACGTGCTCCCCGTGGTCTCATGCGGGCCAGGCCACAATCGCTGCCGCCGACAGGTTTCTACCCTCGCATCTGGTACCACATGTCGGTGCCAGGCACCGGGGGGCGGTGGATCTGGCACTCTCGGCATCCGGGCGGGTGGGGGGTCACCAATATCGCTCGACGAAGATCTGACCGGGCTCGTTCCGTGTGTGTTCCCGGAATCCCCTGGCGACGAACACCTTGGACATGTCGTCGATCATCGCCGGGCTGCCGCACAGGAACACGCTCGTGTTCTCCGGCGTCGGTTTCATGCCCCAGTTCTCTCGGACCGCGCCGGTTTTCCACAGCTCCATCACGTGCCCCGTTCGACCCGTCCACGGCACCACCTCCTCATCCGGCCGGCTGATCGTCGGCAGATAGAGGAAATCCCCGCACAGTCTCTCCATGGTGGAGAGCTCGGCATGGTATCCCAGATCCCAGGAATGGCGGGCCCCGAGCAGGACCGCCACCCGCCGCCCACCGGTGGTGGGCAGCATGGTGCGCAGCATGCTCATGTAGGGTGCGAGACCGGTTCCGGTGGCCACCAATACGAGGTGATGGTCCGGATGTGCCTGATCGAGCGTGAAGCTGCCGGTGATCTTCGGCCCCATCCACACTCGGTCCCCGGGCTGCAGGGCGAATAGGCGAGGGGTCAACGACCCTGACTGGACCAGGTTGATGTAGAACTCCAGATGTTCGCGGGACACCGAGGACGATGCGATGGAGTATGCCCGCCGGATCAAACGTCCGGCCCGCGGCGTCTGTTCCTCGATCCCGGACCCGGCACACCGCTGTGCCTCGGGAGGAAGGCCGAGCACAGCAAACTGACCCGGGGAGAACCTTGGCAGGTCCCAGCCGTCAGGTACGACTCGCAGCACGATGAGACCGGGTGCCACTTCGATCTTCTGGCTCACAATGGCGTTCAGTCGGTTCTTCGGGTCGGCCACCGAAGAAGTGTACCCGGTGTTCGGCGGGGCGTCGCCCCCAGGACGGCGACTTCGTTCGTTCGTGCGGATACACTGGGCCGGCTGTGGAAACCGTCTTCGACTCTCTGTCTCAGTTCCTCGTCGCATGCCTGGTTCTCGCACTCGCCGAGGCCGTGTACGTTCTTCTGGGTTTCGGCGCCGGTCTCATCGCCGTCGGCACCTTGGCCCTGGTCATGCCGGAGATCCGGGACGTGGTCGTGATGCTCCTGCTCGTCAACCTGCCCGCCGAACTCTGGGTGGTGTGGGAGTCGCGGCGTGAGATCGACTGGCGACAAGTGCTGACCCTCTTCGCGGGCATCGCGATCGGAATCCCGGTTGGAGCCTGGGCCCTCGACGCCGGCGACCCATCTATTCTGCTGCCCGTCCTTGGAGTCCTCCTGGTGGTCGTGGGAAGTGTCTTCCTGGCCGGCCGAGGATGGCGGTCACGACGGCTCCCCACCTGGACGGCCCCACCCGTTGGACTGGTGTCTGGAATTCTCACCGGGCTCTTTGGCACCGGCGGCCCGCCATTGATCTTCTATTACCAACTCAGCGGAGTCGAAAAGAGCGTCTTTCGCGGCAACCTGATGGCCATCTTCATGCTGATGACCCTGGTCCGGGTGCCCTCCTACGCCGCCCTCGACCTCATTACATGGCCCAGAATCTGGTCCTCGGCGGCCGTATTCCCAGCGGTCCTGCTGGGAGCTGTGGTCGGATATCACGTCCATCTCAGCCTCGACGAAAGCACCTTTCGCCGACTCGTCAGCGCCGCCCTCGTCATCATCGGAGCGGTTCTTCTGCTGCGTTCGTTGACGTAAGTCCGGATGTGGAATGGGGGATTAGAAATTAGAAACTAGCATTTGGCTCTCGTACTGTTTCACCAATTCAAAACCCTCAATTTCTCATTTGCCAGGATACTCACCGATCACCTCGGGGGCCGGGGGTAGCCAGTAATTCGCCGAATCTGCTCATACAGCGGACGCAGTCGTCCGTAGAGCTTGCGGTAGACCTCGTTGTAGAGTTGGTCATAGATCGCGCGGCTCTCTGGATCCGGTTCAAACCGACGACCGCGATGGGTCATCTCGGCAACTGCGGTGGAGAAATCCGGATGCAGGCCGAGACCGACCGCCGCGTCGATGGCGGCGCCGAGCCCGGATGCCTCGTAGACGTGAGGCCGGGTCGTCGGCAGGCCGAAGATGTCTGCGGTGATCTGCATCGCGACATCGCTCTGGGATCCGCCTCCGGCCACCCGGATCTCGGTCAAGTCGACCCCGCTTCGGCGCTGGCAGCGCTCACCGCCCTCACGCAGTGCGTAGGCCAAACCCTCGAGGATCGCACGGTAGATGTGGGACCTTGTGTGGACATCGCCAAATCCGATGATCGCCCCCTTTGCCTCGGGACCGGGCACCTTGAGACCGGGCGACCAGTAAGGTTGGAGAACCAAGCCCATGGATCCAGGCGGTACCTCACGAATAAGTTCGTCGAAGAGTTCCTCGGGAGGAATGCCGCGCTCGTCGGCGACGAGCTGCTCGCGGTGGCCGAATTCCTTCTTGAACCACGACACCATCCAGTAGCCTCGGTAGATCTGGACCTCAAGGCTATAGGACCCGGGCACCGCCGCGGGATAGGGCGGGATCATGGGGATCCCCTCCACATATTTCGTGTGGGTCGTGTTGATGCTGGCCGCGGTTCCGTAGGACAGACACCCGATGTCGGGGGTGAGGCAGCCCGAGCCGATCACCTCGCACGCCTTGTCGGCGGCCGCGGCAACCAACGGCAGACCGGCGGGAATTCCGGTGGCTTCCGAGGCCTGCTCTGTGATCTCCCCGAGAATCCCACCGGGGGGAACGAGGTCGGGCAGCATCTCGGGTTCGACCAGGACCCCCTGCCATTTCCAGTCTCGCGGCGACGCCCAGCGGAGTTTCTTGTAATCGAATGGAACGTAGCCCACCTGACAGCCCACCGAGTCAACGAAACGCCCCACCAGACGGTGAGTCAAAAACCCAGAAAGAAAAAGGTACTTATGTGTCTTCCCCCAAACGTCGGGCTGATTGATTTTGATCCAGTTGGCGTCCGCTTCGGCCTGAAAGTAGGCGATGGTCTCACGCATCCCAGTCAGACGAAACGCGAGGCCCCAGGCGCCGCCCACCGGCGGCAGGCCATCGGTGCGCCGCTGATCCAGCCAGACGATCGCAGGCCGCAGCGGTGTGCCATCGCAGTCAACATTGATCATCGTCGCCCTCTGCGTGGTCAGCGCGACTCCGACAACCGAGGATTTTTCGACATCAGACGCCTCCCACAACCCTTGGCAGGCATCGCATACCGAACGCCAAAAATACAGCGGGTCCTGCTCAGCCCATCCCGGTCGGGGAGAAACATAGGGCTCGATCTCGACCCTGTTCTTGGCCACCAACCGGCCGCGCAGGTCGAACAACAGGGCCCGGACGCTCTGCGTCCCGTGATCGATGGCCAGGATGTGGTCGTCGTTCGTCAACTGAGCCTCCCTGAGCTGGATAAGGCTGCGCTCCAGTTGTAACCCAACCCATGCCGGCACGCCAGCCATTCTCTGTTCACGTCGACGAGACGTCGTTCGGTTAGTATCTACGGACTACACGATGGATTTGGCGAGCACACACGACCCACGGATTCTGAATCGGCAACGGTCTGCAGCGGTTGCCGCCGCATGGGTGGCCGTGATCTACGCCACCGTGCCACTGGTCCGTACGTTTCAGGGCTGGTACTTGGCGCGCTTTGACAAGGTCTGGATCACCGTCTTCGTCCTCGCGGCGGTAGGAGTGACGTGCTGGGTGGTCACTACTCGATTGAGACGAACCGGGCGTCCGATCCGCCCCGCAGATATGGCCTGGCTCGGGTCCGTCGCCATGGCCGCGGGATGGCTGACATGGCAACTGAGGGACCGTCCCGAAGAGGCCATCCACCTTCTGGAGTACGGCATCCTTGCAGCGTTGATCTATCGGGCCATTCGACCAACACCCACTGATGTCGCCGTGCTCGGAGCGGCAGCGCTGCTCACGACAGTGCTGGGGGTTGTGGACGAAGCCATCCAGTGGATCACCCCCTCGAGGTACTGGGATTTCCGCGACATTGGCCTCAACGCGACTGCCGCCGTGATGGCTGCCGTCGCACTCTGGCGCCTCGACCCGGGTCCGTGGCAGCGTCCGACCACCGCTTCCATCCGCCTGGTGCTGCGCCTGGCCACTGTCCTAGTCCTCGGGTTTCTTCTGTGTCTTGCAAACACCCCTGACCGGGTCGCGTGGTACTCGGCGCGCATCCCGGGCCTCGGCATTCTTTCCCATCCCGCCAACGAAATGGCCGAGTACGGCCACCGACACGAAATTTCCGACCTTGATGAGTTCAAGTCACGTCTTGTGCTCTCGGAGTTGGAGGAAGAAGACCGGCAACGGGGCGTCGAGGTCGCCGAAATTGTCGACAGCTATCCGGACGGTTCCCACAGCCGGTTCATTCGTGGGCACCAGGGTTTCGAGGATCCCCTCTTCTACGAGGTTCGACTTCACATTTTCAGCCGCGACTACCACGCAAGATTGGCCCGGAGTAACGCAGTCGGGCCGGCGGCAAGGACCGACCACTCCACGCGCGCCTTTCGCGAAAACCGGATTCTCGAAGATTATTACGGCAACACCCTGAGACACTCCGGCTTCGTCCTTGACGAAGAGCAGCGACGGGTTCTGGAGACGAGCCAGGACCCGGACCAACGATTTGTCAGCAGGGTCGGCTCCCACATCATCACCTCGTGGTCAGAGCGCGGGCTTCGTCGAATGCTTCTGATAACCGCTGCAGTCATGGTCGCGCTGGACTTCCGGCTCGGGATCCGATCACTCCGCAGGGGGAATGCATCATGAGTCCTTTCACCACCCGGCCTACCAGGCGAGGATTTCTGGCACTGGCCGGAGCAACCGCCGCAGCACTGCCGGCCCGGGCCTGGTGGCCGTCGCGGGGAGCGCGTGGCGAGGCCTTCCGCCTCGCCTTCTTCACGGATGTTCACGCCCGTACCGAATGGGAGACGCCGCGCGCCATGGGAATGGCTGCGACGTCAATCAACGATGCGCGAGCCGATCTCGTGGTTGCAGGTGGAGACCTCATCACGGACGGGTTCCAGTCCGCCCCAGCCACCGTGGAACCGCGATGGAAGGCCTACCTTGAAATGCACGGAGCCTTCGATGGGCGGGTGGAGCCGGTGATCGGCAACCACGACCTGGTCGGAGTCATGCCCGAAGACGGGAGCGAGCCGAGTCCGGACCCGCGCGCCCGGTTCCGGGCTGCTTTCGGTCTCGACCGAACCGCCCGATCGTTCACCGTCGGCGGCTATTTATTCTTTCTGCTGGACTCAATTTCGATCACGGGCGGCGAAGAGAAGTACCGCGGTCGGATCGACGAATCCCAGCTCGCCTGGCTTTCAAAAGAACTCGCAGATATCGATCGAGACGTCCCGATCATCGTGGCGAGTCACATCCCGCTGCTCACCACCATGTTTCAGGCCACCGAAGGTGGGACTGCCGCTGCGAAACCCAACCGGGTTGTGGAAAACAACCTCGAGATATTTGATCTCTTTGCCGGCCACAACCTCCTGCTGGTGCTCCAGGGCCACCTCCACGTGAACGAGATGATCCGCTGGCGGAATACGACCTTCATCACCGGAGGTGCGGTTTCGGGCAAGTGGTGGCGCGGTTCATGGCACGGCACGCCAGAGGGTTTCGGAGTTCTCACCCTGCGACCGGATCGCGTTGATTGGGAATATCGGACCTATGGTTGGGAGGCGCTCAGGCCATAGCTCCCGTCCAGCCGGATACAAGATGCAAGATGCAGAATCCACCCGCCCGGGGCGGGGAGGGCGCGCCAAAACCAGCCAATCGATGCGAACGCGCTCACCCGGTGCCAGGCACCGTCGAAATCGCATCGGAGCGCGAGATCGCAACATCTGCGGCGGTGCCTGGCACCGACACGAAGATCGAAATGCGAGGGGGGCGCCCGCGAGAAGCAGCGTCACTCCTCGTCGGTGGTCAGCGGCCAATCGTTGTCCGATTCCAGCATCTCCTCCAACACCTCATCCACGGGCGAAGGTGTCACGGGACCCGAAAGGAAGAGATCAAAATCCGGGTGGAATTGGGCCAGGAATTCGATGCTGTAGGCGCGGTAGAGCACCCATGCCGGCAACAGGATGACGGTGCCCACGTAGGGCAGAAGGACGATGCAACAGGTGAACAGACAGAGCATGGCCACCAGCATCTGCATGACCACTGCCGCCACCAGCACCAGGAGGCAGTAGATGACGAACCAGCCGCCGTCGGCTTTCAGCCAAGGCAGGAAGTACCGCCACGCCTCCGTGGCCTTGAGGTCGAATTTATACATGATGGGAATGACGAAGTTCTCGAGCAGGAGCATGATAAAGAAGGCCACGATACCCAGCACGACGACCGTCATGACTCCAAGCAGAATGCCTGCAAAGGACAGTCCACGCAGCGCATCGCTAAAGGACAGGGTCGCCGCCGGGATGAAGACCGCGCCCGCTATCAACAGCAACACCCCGAGGAACGCAGCAAAGAAACCCAGGCGCCACAGGAACAGAGAATCGCCAACGCCCTTCAATCGGTGCCATGGCTCGACGACGTGCGCGCGGTTGTGCACCACGTTGTCCAGGAAGATGAACTTGGCCCTCGAACTGACCCACAGAATGACGAGCGCGATGGCGATCACCGCCAACACGCCGAGCAGAATCAACGGCAGCCAGACCAGGCTGTCGCGCACCACGTCCACCACCTCGGTGAATTCCGATCCATGGACACTCTCGCGGTCGATTTCATCGGAAATGCCATTCATGGCTGTACCGCCCCCGCCGCCGCCGGCCAGACCGGCCAGCCAGGCCGAGAAACCCAGCACCAGCCATTTCGCCAACTCGAAGGGATCAAACAGAATCTGCCGCATTCTCTCCCAGGCGCGCGACAGCGGTTCAACAAAGGAAATCTGCATGGATCCTCCAGCCTTGGAACGATTCTAGCTGCATCAGCGTACAGAATCGTCCGGACATACCCTCTAACGGGGATTCGGTCGTGGTGGTTCGCGAAATGGGGCTGTGAGGTCGCCCGCCCATTACGAATTGCGAATTACAGATTGCAGATTGCAGATTCCCCCGCCCGACCGGGACGCCCTTTTTGTCATTCTGAGCGAGGCCCGACCTGTCACGGCGAAGCGCGAAGCCGGAAGGGCCGAGTCGAAGAACCTGGGCGGGTGGGGTCCGCCCATTGTTCACCCCCACCCAGATCCGTTCGTCGCCGCTACGCGGCTCCTCAGGATGACAACGAGGGGTGGACAGCCCCGCCCGCCCGAAGCGAGGATGGGCGCGATGGGCGGGTGTGCCACTTCTGACACTTTCGGGTTGATTGCATCGAGGCTCTCGAAAACCTCTGGACCCGAAAAGTGTCAGGGGTGGCTCCCTCGGGGAGCGCGGTTGGGAGATGGGCGCATCGAAGTCGGCGAATCGAAGCGTACGCCCGAGCATAAACCGCAGCGGCAGCAATGGTGTTCAGGAACGGCGACAGGGAACGGCGATCAGGGGCAGCGATCGTTTGTCTTCGCGGCATTGGATGGGTCACCTCCGGGTCATCCAACGGAATCGGCTGGCGGCAAGAGGTCGACAATTCCGAGGCTATGCCGGGCTATGTCATGAGATGGTCGGCGAGCAGCTCGGCCATATGCACCGGTTTGAACCGGGTCAGATCGGCGATCTGATGGCGGCAGCTGGTCCCGGTGGCAACAACAACAGAACCGTCGGGCAGCGCCTCCACCGCCCCCACGAGGGGTGCGGCCACCGCTCGTGAGAGGTCCGCCGTCTGGCGCAGGACACCAAAGGCCCCCGCCATGCCGCAGCAACCGGTGGCTAGCAGCCGGGCATCGGCTCCCGGGATCCGCGACGCCAGACGCGGCAGCACCCCGCTGTCCCCGAGTGCCTCAGCGTGACAGTGGCCCTGGATGGCCACGACGACGTCGTGGGATCGAAGGGGCAGGACGCCAGGTTCGGCCTCGACGACCTCGAGCAACAGATCCTCGAAGAGCCGACAGCGGCCGGCAACCTCATCGGCACCGGGGAGGCCGAACTGGCGGTATTCGTCCACGAACATGGAGTAGCAGGATGGCTCCAGGAATACGATCGGCTCTCCGTTTTCCGACGACCGTTGGAGGAGCTCCAGATTGTGCCGCCCGAGGCGCTTCGCATCGTCCAGAAGGCCGCGGCTCGTGGCTGGGCGACCGCAGCACCGCCGACCGGTGGCGAGCGACACCTCGAAGCCGGCCGCTTCGAGTACGGTCACGGCAGCACGGCCGATGTTGGGCTCGTGGTAGCGGACCCAGGTGTCGTCCCACAGGGTCACCCGGCCGCGAGCCCCCGTCCCCGTTGTCTGGCGGGCCGCAAACCAGTGGTCGAACCGCTCCGCAGTCCATCCGGGCAGAGGCCGGTTCCTGTCGAAGCCAAACAGATTCTCGAGCAACCCTCGTGTCGCCTTCCAGCCGACTACGGCGTTGGCCGCCGACGGCATGGCGGAACCGAGACGCCCAAGGACATCGGCGGCCGCGATCACCCGGTCACGGAAAGGGATTCCCTCGACGCCGTGACGAGCGTGGATCAGCTCGGCCTTGAGAGCGGCAAGGTCGACGTTGGAAGGACACTCCGTGCGGCAGGCCTTACACGAAAGGCACCTGGAGAGTGCCCGGTTCATCTCGGACGACGTTAGACGTGCCCTACCCAGACGGCCGTCCAAAACAGCCCTGATGGTGTTGGCTCGTCCCCTGGTGGTGTCCAGCTCCTCACCGGTGGCCACAAAGGTGGGGCACATGGTGGGCGTGTCCTTCAGACATCCGCCACAGCCGTTGCATTGCTCCAGGTTGCCGACAAAAGACCCGTCCTTGTGGATGAAGCCCATGATCTCGACAAAGGGAAGAACAATGTTGGAGCCAGCTCCGAGCCGCAGGTCAGCATCGATCTGATATCGCCCGTCGCCGACGATCTTGCCCGGGTTCATCATCCCACCGGGGTCGAGGAGGCGTTTGATCTCCCGACTGGCTTCCATCAGCTCCGGCCCGATCTGGGACTCCAGGTACTCGGTTCGGGCAATGCCTACCCCATGCTCGGCGGCGATGGATCCCTTGAACCGTCGACACAGATCGGCAACCTCGTCGCTGACCCGTCGAAATGTGATGAGGTCCTCCGCCCGGTGCAGGTCGAGCGCCGGCCGCACATGGAGTTCGCCAGAGGCTGCGTGGCCGTAAAACGAGGCCTTGAGCCCCTCCCTCCCGAGAATCTCCCGGAGTCCCGCCACATACTCCGGCAAACGCTCCGGCCGGACACAGACGTCCTCGATGCATGTCGTAGGTTTGGCGGAGCCCTTGCATCCGGTGAGCAGCGATAGACCGGCACGCCGGATGCTCCACACGAGCTCCTGGTCCTCCGGATCGCGGAGCATCAGCCGGCGGCTGCCGATGGAGCGGCCCTCCAGTTCTTTCAGCCGCTGGTCCACGTCTTGGAAAAACTCCACCAGCAACAGTGATTCACAGGGCTGTTCGTCGAGCCCGAGCAGGGCACGAGCCCGGTCAAAGGGCCGCTGGCCGCGTGTCTGTTCGAGGAGGATCTGATCGATATGTTCGATGGCCGCGGGCTCGAGGTCGAGGATCTCGACCGTGGCAGTCATCGCCTCGGCGAGGGTCTGGAAGAACAGCACGCCGAGACCTCGCCGCTTTGGTCGAGGCACGACCCGCAGCACGGCCGAGGTGACCGCCGCCAGAGTGCCCTCGCTGCCACACACCAGCCGGGTCAGGTCGCCGGGATGCTCCAAGGCCTGGTCGAAGCCATAGCCCGGCCAACGCTTCACGAGCCCCGAGGGAAATCTGCGGACGATCTCGGTCGAGTGAGCTGAAACCACGTCATCCGCTGCGTTTCGAAGCCCTGAGAGGCCATCCGTAGACGCGCCGATCACTGCCACAGTTCCATCGGTCAGCACGACCTCCAGAGCCTCCAGATGTTCCACCGTCGTGCCGTAAACCGGGGCGTGGGAACCCGACGAGTTGTTGCCGATCATGCCACCGAGGGTGGCCCTGGAAGAAGTGGCGACATCCGGACCGAACCACAAGCCGTGGTCCCTGAGGAAGGAATTCAACTGGTCCAGCACCACGCCGGCTCCCACCCGAACGACCCGGCGTTCGAGGTCGAATCCATCGATGCGGCGGGAGTGTCGGGCCAGGTCCACCACCAGACCTTCGCCCAGTGCGCCGCCGGTGAGTCCGGTCCCGGCACCCCTTGGGATCACCGGGATGTGGGCCTCGGCCGCCGTTTGGATCACCATCGCGGCCTCACGGGCCGACCGCGGGAAGGCCACAGCGGCCGGACGGACCCGGTAGATGGACGCATCGGTCGCGTACAGCGTCCGTGTCAGATCATCACAACGGACCTCACAATCGCTGGCCTCGAGGACGCGGCGCTGGAGGGTTGAAAGACCGGCCATCAAGGCCATTCTATTGCAGGGCGTCGCGGACTGAGGAACAATGCCGAAACATGGCACATTTTTCGCGCCGCACACCACGAGACCAGCACCCGAATCGACTCGCGGCCGCGCTGAAGCGATTGGGAGTGCCGGACTACGACCTCACCCAATCCAATACGACGCGATGCGGTCTGCTTGGCCCGAACGAAATCCTGGGTCCACTCGCAAGCCCGGTCGGGCTCCGCTACGACCCCGACTCACGGGGTCCGCTGTCCACCCGACGAGCCATCGCGAGCGGGTACCGCCCCTGGAACGTGACCGTGGAGCCGGACCGAGTCTTCGTGACGACGTCCACAAGCGAGGCGTACGGCTTTCTCTTCAAGATGCTGGCCGACCCCGGAGACCGACTGCTGGTTCCCCGCCCGTCCTACCCCCTCTTCGATCAGCTCGCCCGGCTCGATGCCGTGAAACTCGTGCCCTACGAACTGGTGGCTGACGATGACTGGCGTATCGATCGCTCGGCCGTCGACAACGCCCCCGACAGATGCAGGGCCGTCATCGTGGTACACCCCAACAACCCAACCGGGTCATTCGTCCACCCCGACGACGCGTCCTACCTGGCCGGGATGTGTCGCGACCGGGGGTGGGCCCTGGTCGCCGACGAGGTATTCCTCCCCTATCCACTCGACCCAGGAATCACCGCCCCATTCAGTTTCGCCGGACCCTCCCCGTGTCTGACCTGCACCCTGGGTGGGCTCTCCAAGAGCGTCGGGCTCCCCCAAATCAAGGTCGCCTGGATCGTCCTTTCCGGTCCCGAGGACGACGTCGCGGAGGCGGCCGGGCGACTCGAGTACATCGCCGACGCGTACCTGTCGGTCAGCACGCCTGCGGCGCTCGCCGCACCGAAGCTGATGGCGCACAGCGTCGCGATCCGCGAGGCCATCCTCGCCCGCTGTCGTGCGAATCTCCACACCCTCCTGTCCCTGGTTTCGCAAACGCCCGCCGTGACCCTGACGGCCCCTCAGGGCGGCTGGAGCGCCATCCTCCGCGTTCCGACGGTGATCGGTGACGAGGATTTGGCCATTCGCCTGCTCGAGGAACATGGCGTAGCGGTTCATCCGGGATTTCTCTTCGACCTGCCGTCGGACGGCCACCTGGTTCTGAGCCTGATTCCTCCGGAGGAGATCTTCGCCGAAGGCGTCCGCCGGGTGCTTTCTCTCGTTGAAGATCTCGTCGACGGCTGATGCTCGGGATTCGGGATTCGGAGATCGGGCACGGAGAAGGCACGGGGCGTGCCACGGTCTTACCCCTTCTTCACCGTGCGGGCGGGGGAACTCATAGCCCCATAGCGGGGGTGGGTGGGCGAGCGGGTGGGAGCTATACTTCCCCATCATGACAGACCAACGGCGGAGGAGAATCGGCGGCTGGGGCTTCGAGGGCGAGTCCTATCCCCCATCGGAACGGATGATCCAGTGGCTCGAAACCGCCACCGGACCGGCGACACACCCCATGCCGGCCGGTCCGGCCGCGCCGCCGTCCGCCGAGGCACGACGGCTCCCCGCACTCGCCGCGGCCGTCTCGACCGATCCAGTGGATCGGCTCGCCCATTGCCGCGGCCAGGGTCTCGTGGACGTGATCCGACTCAGATGCGGGCTGGTGCCCGCCCTCCCGGATGGCGTCTGCCGCCCCACCGACTCGGGCGAAGTGGCGGCCGTCCTCGCGGAGTGCAGCGCCGCCGGTGTTCGCATCGTTCCCTGGGGCGGCGGCACCTCGGTCACCGGCGGGGTCAACGTGATTGCCGGCGACGACCCGGTGTGCACCATGGATCTCGAGCGCATGGCGGGGATGACGGATCTCGACGAGATTTCGGGCCTGGCGACCTTCGGGCCGGGGACCACAGGACCGGCCACGGAAGCCGCTCTCAACGCCCATGGTCTGACCCTCGGACACTTCCCCCAGTCGTGGGAGCTGTCCACCGTGGGCGGCTGGGTTGCCACCCGTTCCTCCGGTCAGGAGTCTCTCGGATACGGGAGAATCGAGGACATGGTAGCGGGGCTCGAGATGGTGGCCCCCTCCGGCGTGCTCCAACTCCCCGCCCGGCCAGCCTCAGCCGCCGGACCGGACCTTCGCCACGTGGTTCTCGGCAGCGAGGGCCGGTTTGGCGTGATCACGAGCGCGGTCCTGCGGGTCCGGCGGCGACCCGCCGTGACGCGGGTCGAGGCGGCTCTCGCGCCCAGCCTCGAACACGGCCTGGCAGTCGTCAAAGATTTGGTCAACCGAGGGGTGCCTCTGACCATGATCCGGCTTTCCGACGCCACGGAGACCCAGGTCGCCATGGCGGTGGGTCTCGCCGACTCCCCCGTAGCGCCACTGGTCACAAGGTATCTCGGACTGCGCGGTCTCGGTGACGACTCGAGTCTGATGCTCTACGGCGCGGGCGGGGAGCGCGACGACGTGCTCGAGGTCCTCCAGACCGCACGGGCGACCATCCGGGACCACCGGGGTGCGATCCTCGGGAAAGGACCGGGCGGCAAGTGGTTGCACGAACGCTTCCGGCACCCCTACCTTCGCGAGTCGTTGCTCGATCTGGGCTGGGCCACAGACACCATGGAGACCTCGGCACCGTGGTCCCAGGTGCCGACGGTGCGCGAGGGGATCCGAAACGCCATCACAAACGCCCTCGCCAACGTTGGGGAGTCGGTGCCGGTCCTGTGCCACGTTTCCCACCCCTACCGAGACGGCGCCTCGCTCTATTTCACGTTCTTCTACCGCTGTGCCGCCAATCCCGAGGAGACCATCCACCGCTGGTCAGCCATCAAGCGGGCCGCCAACGACGGTTTGACCGACCTGGAGGTCACCCTGAGCCACCACCACGGTGTGGGTCAATGGCACGCCCCGTGGTTCCGGCACGAAACCGGCGCCGCCGGCCACCGTATCCTGACCGGGCTCGCCGAGGACGCCGACCCTGCCGGCATCCTGAACCCCCACGTTCTGCTGGATCCCGACGATCACTTGGAGTCCTGAGATGTTCCACCCGCACTGGAGGACCCTTGCCATCCGCAGCCTCGATGACGAGTTCGACGTGATCGTCGTGGGCGGCGGGATCAGCGGCTGCGGCATCGCACTGGACGCGGCTCAGCGGGGGCTCCGAACCCTATTGGTCGAACGCGGCGACGTAGGATCGGGAACCTCGTCGAGATCGTCAAAGTTGATCCACGGCGGGCTCCGCTACCTCAAACAAATGCAGTTCCGAATCACTCGGCTGGCCTGCCGGGAGCGGGACCGGATGCTCCAGCTCGACCCCCATCTCGTCCAGCCGATCCAATTCCTCTACCCCGCCTATCACGGCGACCGAACCCCCGGCTGGCAGGTGGACTTCGGCCTCGCCGTCTACGACCGACTGACGGGACGGTCCGATCGGCACGCCCAGCTCGAACGTGAGGAACTGACCGACCTCGCCCCGGGTCTGGCCATCGATCATCTCGACCGGGCCCTCGCCTATACCGACGCCATGGCCGACGACGCCCGGCTGACCCTTGCCGTCGCCGCCACCGCCCACGGATACGGCAGCCAGGTGCTCACCCGGTGCGAGGTGTCCGAGGCCATCGTCAAAGGCGGACGGGTGGCCGGAGTCGTTCTGAACGACCTCGAGACCGGCCGATCTCACAGCGTGCGGGCCCACGTGGTGGTCAACGCCAGCGGAGTCTGGACCGACGCGGTCCGAGAACGTCTCGGGCTGAAGGGCCGTCGGATCCGGCCGTCCCGGGGGATCCACCTGATCCTGCCGTCGGAACGGGTTCCGATTCGGGCCGCCGTGACCTTGCTGTCGCCGGACGACGGCCGGCCGGTCTTTCTGATTCCCCACCCCGAAGGCGTCCTCCTCGGCACCACCGACCACTATCACGACGGCGGCCTTGATGATCCCCGGCCCACCGCGGACGAGGTGGACTACCTACTCGGAGCCGCGGCTGCGGCATTCCCCCAACGCCCTCCGCGGCGAGAAGATATCCTTGGCACCTTTGCCGGCTTGCGACCGATCCTGGACACCTACGCGGACGACCCCTCCGACGCGAGTCGCGAGGAGGACATCTGGTCCGAACAGGGCCTCGTATCGGTGTCCGGCGGGAAGCTCACCACCTGGAGAAGTACCGCAGAGGAAGCGGTGGACGCCATTGTCAAACGCCTCCCCAACGAGCGGGCCAACCAGACCGGCCCATGCGCCACCAAGGGGACTCCTCTTGCTGGTCTGGCGCCGAAAGACCTTGCAGCGCAGATGTCGGCAGTCCTCGACATCGATCCAACAGTGGTCTCTGGGATGGCACGGCGGCTCGGCTCGCTGGCCTGGAACGCCGCCACCACCGCCCGACGCCGCGCCGAACTGAGGCCCCTCGAGCCCGATTCCGACCTCTGTGCTGCCGAGGTCCGCGCCCACCTGCGGTGGGGAGCCGTCCTCCACCTGGAGGATCTGCTACTCAGAAGAGTCCGGATCGGAATGTGGAATCCCGCACAATCGACCGATCTGCTGCGGCGGCTCAGACCCATCGTCCGTTCCGAACTGGGCTGGGACTGGCGGAGGTGGAAGAACGAGGAGCAGGGCTACATCGAGGCACTTCAGGCCTGGACGCCGGAGGGAATCAGGAATTGAATTCAAAAAACCGGCCCGGCCCGAGGAGTGGCCCTCTGGCTTCGTACTCATCTGACCCCGTGGGCGATCCCCGGCGGGAGACCCTCGACCTCACCGTCGTGGTGCCGGTGTTCAACGAGCTCGAGAACATCGAGCCGCTGGTTTCGAGGATACGGACCACCCTGGATGGAACCGGCCTGAACTGGGAGATGGTGGCGGTGGACGACGGCTCACGCGACGGGTCGGATCACCGGCTTGACCAACTGGCCGCCACCGAGCCCCGGCTTCGGGTGTTCCACTTCACCCAGAACAACGGGCAGTCAGCGGCATTGGATGCCGGCTTCCAAAACGCAGGGGGTCAGTTGATCGCGATCCTCGACGCGGACCTCCAGACCTATCCAGAGGATCTCCCCAAGCTGATTGGAGTTCTCGTTGAGGAGTCTGTCGATGCGGTTGTGGGCATCCGCACCAACCGACGGGACAGCTGGTGGAAACGCGTGACCTCGCGGATCGCCAACGGCACCAGGAACGTACTCACCCGTGAGGACATCGTCGACACCGGGTGTCCCATCAAGGTTATTCGGGCCGACGCGATCTGCTCGATTCCCGTCTTCAATGGGATGCACCGCTTCCTCCCGACCCTGCTCAGGATGGAGGGGGCGACGGTGCGCCAGGTTCCGGTCCGGCACACGTCGAGGGCGGCCGGTCGAAGCAAGTACGGCACTCTGGACCGCGCGTTCCATGGCCTGCGGGACGCCCTCGGAGTCCGCTGGATGCAGGACCGTCGTTTTCGTTGGAAGATCCGTTGAACGGGCACCAGAACCGGCGCGGCGTGGTGACCCTCCTGCTGGTGGTCTGGATCGCCACGGCATCGGTTCTTCCCGTTGTGGCCCAAGACACCGACCCCCAATCCGGCGACAGCCCATCCATGCGACTCCAGATCAAACCGCTTCCGGAGGGCGTCCGCAGGGTGCGACTGGAACCCGACGGATCCGGCGGCCACTGGTATGTCCTCGAGCTGGTCGAGGGCGGCGAGGAACGGGTCCGTCCGGACGAACTGGCTGCCCGCGTCGAGAACGACCACCGCCACCGTTCACTCCTCTACCGCCTACTCAACATCACCAGCCCTGTGGGGATCGCCTGGGTCGCTCTCGGCCTGCTGGGACAGCTCCTGTTCACCGGGCGCATGGTTCTGCAATGGGTCACCAGCGAGCGGGCGCGGCGGTCGGTCGTGCCCGTGGGCTTCTGGTGGATGAGTATGGCCGGCGCCTCCATGCTCCTCGTCTACTTCATCTGGCGCCGTGACATCGTGGGCATTCTCGGCCAAAGCGCGGGTTGGTTCATCTATGCCCGGAATCTCAGGCTCATTTATCGGAGCTCCCGCCCGCCCACCCCACAGTAGTTCCGGGTTCCGGGTTCCGAGTTCCGAGTTCTGAGGTCCGAGCCCGAGCCCGAGCCCGTTTTCGTTACCGATCCCGTCTCAGTGTTCGGGGCCGGATTTCAGAGCTCAGATTTCCGAGTCAATCCCCCGGGGTGGGCGTTGGGAGACCCGAAACTCGGAACCCGGAACCCGGACCCTACCGGAACGACCACGGCCGGTAGACCAACTCGACCTCGTGCTCGCCCGCGGGCGAAACCACCCCAAGCCCGGCAAGGTTGGCGCGTTCCACCACGGCCGGCCGTCCGTCCACCCGGGCCCGCCATCCGGGGTCCCACGGCCGCGCCACGACCAGCAGGCACGGACCGTCGCAGCGCGCTGTCGCCCGCACTCGACTCGAGTCGGCGGTCACGTCCATGAGCTGGACTTCAGTTGCGGAGACTCGCGGCGCACCCAGCGGCAGGACCGCCTCGACTCCCAGGTCCAGACGATCCGAAAGCAGGGCGAGCCAGCCCCGCTCGTCGGATAGAACCTCGGCGCGGCCCACCAGACGCACCTCCGGCAACCACTTGGGGTTCAACCAGATCGCTCCCGAGCGGTCACTCCACACACGGACCCAGCCGGCCGGCCGAGCACCGGACGGCGTCACCAAGAAGCGCACCGACCACCCGCCGCAGAGCCCGGAGGGCGCCCGCTGAATGGGTCCGCCGAGAACCCGCCTCGGCTCCCCAAGACGGGCCATCATCTCGGCGTAGTCCGCCGGCCGAACCGGATCGTAGGCCCGCAGGTCGCAGATACCGAATCGGCTCGCCATATTTGGAGGCACAACCCCGCCAAGCCCGAGGATCCGCCCGGGCTGTTCAGCGATGAGCTCAGTCAATTTCGCCATCAATGGCGGCAGAGGCAGCCGGTCGCTCGCGGCCGCAACCGGATTGACACCCACCGCATACAGGGACAGCTCCGCCGCAGCAAGGAGTACCAAAAACCCTCGTTTGGACAGCGCCAACGCCGTCGTGGCCGCAGCCGCAATGGTGAGTCCCACGAGCACTGTATCGGCGCCCGAGAGTTGCCACGGCCGGCCGGTCACGGCCACCGCGGCGACCAGGACCACCGCCGCGAGAGGCCACACACGGGACCGTTTCAATCCGCGACCCAGCCCGTCCAAGGACATGGCTGCCAACAGGCTCAGCGCCCAGGACGCCAGGATCGCGAACCGCGGCAGGGTCATGCGGTCAATGGGCGGCAGACGGACCAATAAAATATCCAGCGGCGGCACCCTGTAGGCGAGGGCCGCCGCCACGGCGAGACTGGCCAGCGCCGCCCACATCAATCGTCGATTGCGACGGCGGATGCCTCCCGCCGCGATCAACACCAATGCCACGCCACCAACCCCGGTGGCCGCGGCGGCGTAGGGGTATGGACCTCGCCAATCGCCCCGATCAGGTCGCCCGTTGGATGTTGGCACCAGCATCTGCCGGAGGGCGGTCCCGCGAACTCCGGGCGGAAGGCGATTGGTGTTCGGACGCTGTTCCCGGATTTCCCGGACCTTGGCCGACGATCCAATGGACACAAGTGTGGGCCAGGCCAACACCACGGTCACAGGAAAAGCGACCACGAGCGCAAGGACCAGCCGCGGCCAACGGTCCGGCTGGAGGATCAGCCCCGCCATCAGACATGAGCCCACAATAATGGCAGCCATCTCGGGGTGAAGGCCGCACCCCAGCAACCACCCGAATCCCAGCCCGAGAGCAACCGCAGCCGCCATCCCCGTGCGGCGGCGCAGGACCGCCGCAGTAGCCCACCACAGCCACGGAACGACAACCCCCACCCAGCTCAAGGGCACCAGCAGCCAGGCGACCTGGAAAGCCCCTCCGGCCCAAAGAATCCCTCCCAGGGCTGCCCCGTTCCAGCGCAGCCGCCACCCCACCCGCAACATCAGAAAGACACCCAGGGCCGCCAACTCTATCTTCCAGAACGCCATGACCGTGGTTCCACGCTCGGGACCCAGGGCCCATACCGGCAACATGACGGGCGCCCACAACCCGATCTGGCCGTGAGCCAACAGCGGCATACCGCCACCGAGGCGCTCGCTCACCAACGGCAGCCGGCCCTCGCCGAGCTGCTGCCCCGCCTCCTCCCACCAGGGATGGAACTGGAGCACCAGATCAGACTGGGTCGGTTGGTCCCGAGTGTTGTCCGAAAACTGCCATTCGCTAAACGGCTGCGAGCCTTCCAGCACTCGAACCGGGTTGAGATCGCCGCCAATCACCAGCGCCGGACCCACCACGACGGCGAGGATCAGATCGACGATCAGCTGGAACCGAAACAGCTCTCGCCCACTCCGCCACATCAGGAGGTGCAGCAGGGCCAACGGAACCACGGTCCAAAACAGTACGGCCATCGAGAGAAATATCGTCCGCCATCGATCTTACTGAAGCCGGGGCCCTGACACGAATGAGATTTCGGAAAACGAAACTCAAAAACCCCGGCGCAAGGTGTCCGTAAAATGAGCGTCTGAGGAGAAGACCATGAGCCATTCGACCGCTACCACGTGGATCGCCGCCACCCTGACGGTCCTGCTGAGCGTGCCGGGAATCGCCCTCGGTGACGACCGGGAAGAAGACACGGATCACGCGGCCGGACTCCGCGCCACAGAGGAGGCCTTCGCCCGGACCATGGCCGATCGCGACCACGAGGCCTTTGTCTCGTTCCTGGCCGCGGAAACCGTCTTTTTCGGACGGCACGGCGAAATCCGCGGCAGCGAGGCGGTGGCCGCGGCCTGGAAACCCCTCTACGAAGGGTCCGAGCCACCCTTTTCGTGGCGTCCGGACACGGCAACTGTGCTCGACTCCGGCGGCCTCGGTCTCACCTCGGGACCAATCTTCGCCCCCGACGGGAGTCGGATCGGCACCTTCAACTCGGTGTGGCGACGGGAGCCCGATGGAAGCTGGAAGGTAATCTTCGACCGCGGCTGCCCAGACTGCGAGTGTCCACCCACCGCGGACTGACTGCCGCTCCCTGCCCCCTGTTACCTGCTCATGCTCGATCTGCGAATGCCCACGAGAATTCTCAATTTGAATTCTGAATTCTGAATTCCACCGCCAAAAAAACATCTCCGGGCGGGTGGGCGCAATTCAAAATTGAGAATTCAAAACTCAACATTCCGCCCGTAACTCCACCGGAGGGTGGGCCATCACACCAGATCCGAATCTCCCAGCGTGAGGTACACGCCCTGGGCCAGGGCTACCAGATCCACCTCCGGATCGAAGGCCCTGGCCACCATCACCAGATCATCTGGTTCGGGTTCCACTTTGAAACCACGGCGAGTGAGTCCGGCTTGGGCGAGTGAGTCCCCGTTGAGCCACATCTCCTCGGCGTCGCAGCCGGTCTGAGCCGCCAATCGGCCCGAGAGATGGGCGAGCAGATCGAGGGCTCCGGTATGACGATGGTCCCACACCAGATCGGCCCACCGCAATCGCCCTTCGTCGGAGCGGAATACGGCGAAGGCCACCGGCTCCGACGACAATCTGGGAAAGATGAGAAAACGGTGGTACCGAATAGTTGGATGTCCGGCGAAGCGGCGGAGTGCGTGACGAGCATCGCGCACGACCGCCACCGGGTACCGATGACGCACCCGCCGCCACAAAGCGTCCAATCTCGGTTCCCAGTCGCGACCGAGTTCTGCCCGGTAGAGGAGGTGTCGCCCGCCGGCCGTCGGACCTGCCGAGCGCCGCACCAGGTAGTTGATGGGCTGCGGATCCATGGAGTCGTACCCGAGCTGGAGAATCCCCAGCCGTCGATGGCGGCGTCCGGGAAATCCGAACAGGAGCGGGGCTCGGCCCGATCTGCCGAAGACATCGAAATACTCGTCCACGGTGCGCACCCAGACGCCACGTCGTCCCAAGGGGCCGCGCGCCGCCCGAGTCGCGAAAACGTCCACGATCTGAGTCGCGGTCCACTCAGCGTCGTCGATCCGGAATCGCACCGGCAGACCAGCGTACTGGGCCACCACCTCGCCTCCCAGCTCCGCCAACATGACGAACCTGCCGTCGGGCTCCACCGGAAATTTCCAGCTCCAATCCTCGAGCGTACGGTCGCAACGGAAGACCTCGTTGAAGCCGCGGTTGAGGGCTCGCTCGTCGCCGGGTCGAAAAGGCCGGATCACGAGATCTTGATCGCTCATGCCCTCCCCCAGGTCCAGCTTCCGACGGGGCTCCATCCGCCTTCGCCTCGGTTGGCGGCAAGCGCGTACCACCGGCCGGTAGCGGTGATTTCCGAAAGAGCCTCGGGCAAACTCGACGGATTGACGCACCCCACCGAGGGATCCAGGTGGCGAAAGGTGGAAAACAGCCACAGATCAGCCGAGATCTTCGGCAGCTGGTCGAAGTTGAGGATCTCTTCACCGGAGACCCCGGCGTTGGACCATGGTCCGGCAATCCGGCGTAAGACCCACCGCCACGCCATCGGGTAGTTCCGCATGAAGAACCGCTCCCGGGACCGCACCTCGACCTCATCCCGGTCCTCACGCCGCGCGGTGGAGTGGCCCCATTGGTGGGTCACCCTCGAGTTGCCGACCAGCCCAAAACGAGCCCCGGAACGGCGCGCCCGCCACAACCACTCGGTCTCCTCGTAGTAGAGGAAATAGTCCTCGTCAAAGGGCCCGAAGGCGTCGGCCGCCACCCGGTTGACCACCAGCAGCGGCCCGCGGAGGTTGGGCACCGCCACCGGTCCGCTCGCACCCCACACCCGCCACAACCCCTCGAGCGACGCAGCCAAATCACTCCGCCACCGCCACTGCCACCGAGCCCTCATCGTTCTCCGGAGCTCTGCGGACGGCGCCGGATCCTCGGCCGGAGGAAACAGAATTTCGCCGGCATCATCCCACACAAACTGCGGTCCCACCACGTCGTAGCCGCCGCAGAGGGCATCCAGCAGCGGCCCCAAACTTCCCCCGGCGAACCGGATATCGGGATTCGCCAGCAACACGACCTCGCCGGCCGCCTCCTTCATACCGGTGTTCAGCCCCGCCGCGTAGCCGGCGTTGGGACGGACCACCATCCGATCCACCCCCATGGCCGCCACCGCCCGCTCCTCCTCCTCGTCCTCGGACTGCTCCACCGCCACGACCTCGGTCTCCACCGAAGCCTCTTCGCCGGCCCGTTTGAAGCTCGCGACACACTCCGCCATCACTTCGGAGGAGTGATGGCAGACCACAACCAGCGATGCCTTCAAGGGTGACGCCTCCACCCCTCATCGGCGACCCAATACAGGGCAGCTTCCACTTCGGGCAATACCTGTGGAATCGAAAATCTCTCGGCCACATCGAGGCCCGCCCGGCGCCGATCCCGCCACGCCCCATCGTCGGACAGAATCGAGCGCGCTGCGGTGGCAAAAGCCGAGGCATCGGTGGCTTCCACCAACTGTGCGGCCCCCGACGCGAACCCCTCGAACGCGGCGATCCGCGATGCCACAACCGGCACACCACAGGCCATGGCTTCCAAAACGGGCAGGCCGAATCCCTCCTGCTCCCACGATGGCGCCAGCAACAGGTCACAACCGGCCATGATTTCGGCAACTTCCGAGGGACCGATGTGACAATGAAACTCATCGGGTTCGAGAATGTCCCTCTCGGCGTCGGTCAGGGGCCATTGAGAGACTCGCACAAGCTCGACGTCCAGCCCGTCTGCCCTCAGCCTGCCGATCGCTTCAAGCGCGGTTGCCACTCCCTTCCAATCGATCTCCAGGGGGTGCAGCACCAGCACCCTCGGCCTCCGGTTGGGGTCCTGACGCCGCCCGGGCCTCCAGATCTTTTCCAGGGCCGGCGGAACCAGCCGTGCCGGTCTGCCGAACCGGGAGGTCACGATCTTCGCGAGGTGGGGCGACACCGCGAAGCCGGACAGCGGTCGACCATAGGCTTGCCGGATTCGGTCATGGTCCTCACGGTTGTGGGTGTAGCTGGCCTCGAAACCCTGGCAGAAATGCACCGGGATACCCTTGCTCAGCGACTCGACGGGACCGATGGTCGTCCAGTAGGTGGCAACGTTGACGTCGGCCGGGGGGACCGTTTCATCGGTAAATTCCGGCACTGAGAGGAATGCTGCCTCGACCTCGTACCAAGCCGGCCGGCCGCCACGGCTGACCACCGTTACCGCGTGACCCCTGCGGTGGAGCAGGTTGGCGTGGTGAAGGGGGACCTTCACACCCCCGAAGAGGGCCGTGTCCTCGAGGAGATAGTTGACGGTCAGGCGGGACCGGGCCGTCAACGCCACTCCCATTGATGGGGCACTGCGAGCAGCGACGGCGTCCAGGACGGAGCGTTCACTCGGATCGCGTTGGTGACCACGGCCTGATCGTGGACGTGGAGACCACTCTCGTCGAGCAGGAACGCCGACACGTCGAAGGTCCCGGACGCGACCGGAAACTCGGGGATCTTGAGCCGGACTCGGTAGTCCTCCTGGCCCACCAACGGCCGGCAGTCGTCCCAGGTGGTCGATACTCCCAGCAGGCAACGACCGTCAAGGGTATCCACCGCGAGCGCCACGTGGAACTTCTCCTCGGAGCTGGCGCTCTGAACCTCGATCTCAACCTCCAGCCCGCCCCCGGGGTTCAGCTCGAGGGGCTGGGACGAATCGTGGCCTGGAAACCGGATGGCCGCAACCCTGCCGATCTTGGAGACCGGTGGGGGACTCGCGTCATCCTCCCGGCCGCTGATCCTCCGTTTGTCGCGGATCAGCAGGTGTTCCTCGTAGGCATCGACCACCTCCTTGGCCCCCCCGATCCGGGCGACCCTTCCGCTGTCGAGCCACAACGCCCGTTCGCAGAACATGGTGACGTAGTACATGGAGTGGGAACAGAAGAGGATGGTTGTGCCCTGTTCATGGATGTGACGGATCTGATCGACGCACTTCTTCTGGAAATAGCCGTCGCCGACGGCCAGCGCTTCGTCAATAACCAGCACGTCGGCATTCACGTGGGTCGCCACCGCGAAGGCCAACCGCATCACCATGCCGGTCGAGTAGCTCTTGATGGGGTGGTTGACGAAGTCGCCGAGTTCGGCGAAGTCGAAGATCGCCGGCAGCCGTTCCTCCATCTCCCGCCGTTCGAGCCCCATCAGGGCACCGTAGAGGACGGCGTTGTCACGGCCGCTGAATTCCGAGTGGAACGCGGCACCGAGCTCGAGGATGGCCGCCACTACTCCCCGCACCTCGACGGTGCCGGCGGTGGGGATGGTGGTTCCCGCGATCAGCTTCAACAGGGTGCTCTTGCCGGCGCCGTTTTCGCCGATCACACCCATGGCCAGCCCCTTCGGAACGGTGAACGAGACACCGTCGAGAGCCTGAAATTCCAGATGCCGGCTTGGCCGTCCAAGGACCCGTTTGATGCGTTCGGTGGGCGACGCATAGACGCGGTACCACTTGTGGACGTCGGCCACCTCAACGGCGCTGTGATCGAGCTCCAAAACCATGTCAGTCAGCACAATAACACCCCCACCCGTCCGGTGTGGAAGGTGTGGACCCACCCGACCGCCCACCCAGTGTGGAAAGTGTGGATGGAAAAGGTGGAAACGCGGTACCCGAGCCGAGCCCGAGCCCGTTATCGTTGCCGTTGCCGATCAAAGAAAAACAGACCACGAGAAAAGCGAACCTCCGTCCACACCCGCCGCAACGGGTTCCGAGTCCCGAATCCCGAATCCCGAGTTGATATTGCGGTGGGTGGTGGAAAACCCGAAACGCGGAACCCGAAACAACAATCCACATCGGCATACGAGGTTCGATCGAGAGATGTCCACAACGTGGGCGGTGATTTGTGGCATGAGCTTTGCTTTATAATGCGCTACGACCGAAAAATGGTGCCATTCTGGCGCCAGTTATTGGAGATCTTTATGAAATTCGTTGCCGCCATGCTGACCCTCGCCCTGTTTGTCGGACCTGCTGCGGTACAGGCCGGCCCGCCAGACCCCGAGGCGATTCTCGCCGGTGCCCTCGACGCCGCCGGCGGGTTGGAGGCTTTCCGCCAACTTGGAGTCATCGAGATGGCTCTGTCCCAGGAGGAGACCCTCTCCAGCGGCAAACAGCGCAACTCCCAAGCCACAGCCTACGTCGATTCCCGATCGCTCAGCGACCTGCGACTCGAACTTCCCGGAAATATTGTCGTCGCACGTAACCACGATCTGGGATGGGCGACCCGTGACGGCGAACTCGACGACCGGCCCCAGACAGGTCGCATGGCCAAGGGCACGCTGAACCAGCGGCTGTTTCCGATCCTGCTGCCCTTCTCGTTGACTATGGACGGCGTCACGCTCTCAAATCCAGTGGAAACCAACTTCGAGGGTGAGGCCGTGTGGCGAATGGCCGTCAGCTTCCCAGAAGCCTTCTTTGTGGCTCCGAGCATGACCACGACCTGGTACGTCCACATCCGACGATCCGACCACCAGGTTGTCGGCATCGAGTTCCTTCCTCCACCAGAGGTCCGCCAGGTCCGCTCCGAGGGTGTCCGCTACCGAATCCTGAAGCGAGCGACCCTCGGATCTTCGGTCCAGCTCCCGGTCCAGATGCTGCTCGACGGAATCGACCTCAACGGCGCACCCACCGGGCACGTTCGCGTCACCAAAATGCGGTTGACCCTCCGCGGGCTCTACGAACCCGCGCTCTTCCTCCATCCCGTACAACTCGAGGAGATCGAAGGAAGCATGGACTGAACCCCCACCCGCCCAACTCGAAGTGCGAAATGCGAAATTCGTCCACCTCAACCCTCCGGGGAGGAGGTCGTGGACGGGTGCCCAAGCCCAAATCCGCGCCCGCAAACAGATTGTCAGTTGTGAGTTTTAGGTGGTCGCATCTGACGGGCGTGAGGGGGGATCCGCCGGTCGGGTCTGATGATTCCCGACGGGCGAGTATCATGCACGGGTGGACCGACGAAGAGCGCTCGCGTTACTCGGGGGAACGGCCGGGGCATTGATGGCCCCACCGTGGCTTGTGGGATGCAGCCGCCGAGATCCACGGTTCGTGCCGCCCAGACTGGCGATCCTCTACGCCACGTGCTCGGTTCACACCGGCCACCTCGGACCCTACTCACAGGGTCCAAGCATCACTCCAGCCATAGATCGTTTTGCCGGACAATCCGCAGTCTTTGACCGACACATCACCGAGGCGGGTCAGTCGGGGATAGCGTACGCCTCCATCTTCAGCGGTCTTCAGGCTGACGGTCACGGCATCTTCGACCACCCCCGGCGTATGGGCGCCGACGTGCAGTTGATCACCGAGACCTTCGCCGCCGCCGGCTGGGAAGTCTACTTTTGGAGCGGTCACGCCATGGCCAGCCACCGCCTGGGCTACGGCCAAGGCGTCGCCGAGGAGAACGTGAGGACACGCCCGCTGAGGGCCGAGGACCCCCTTTTCAGCGACCTGCTCCGTCGTCTCGCTGCGGATCCCGGAGCCAGGGCGCTGGTGGTGACCAACTTCACGGCCACCCACATGAAGTACACCGAGAGCGAGCAGTTCTTCTCACCCGAGTTGCGGAGTGCCGCGACGCTCCCCGGGGCGTTCCTCGCAACCGGGCTCCAGCCGGAGGAGCTGGACCGATATCGCGAGTTGATGTTCAACGAGCTATCAAGCTTCGACCTTTGCGGCAGCCCCCGAGCCACCCTGAACGAGCTCGGGTTCGACGACGCCGAGACCGGACGTTTTGTTGCCGCCATGGACTATCTCTATAGATGTTCCGTCAACCGACTGGACGGACTCTTCGGATCCGTGCTGGAGGCGGTGGATACCGCCGGACTCGGCGAGCACAGCGTGATCGCCTTCACCTCGGACCACGGGGAGCTTGTATGGCGTGACAACGCACACTTCGCCTTTTCCCACGGCTGGCAGCTTGCCCCGGAGGTCTTGCGGGTTCCCCTGATCGTCCGAGCGCCCGGCATCAGGTTGCCCGCGGGACGGTGGTCGTGGCCGAGCCGGTCCATCGATGTCTTTCCAACCCTGGCCGGTCTGGCGGGCGTCTCGTCGGTGGAGGGTCCGGCGGGCATCGATCTGTCCCCTGCTCTGCTCGGACGGACTTCACCGCCCCGCCTCGACGCCTTCTCCCACACCGCCCTGGTCCACGAGAGCATCATCCATCACCCACGATACGACCAAAGCGCCCTGAAGGGGTTCTTCCCCGATCGTCGTCCCGAGTCCATGTGGGTCTCCCTCCGACGCGGTGAGATGGTCTTCAAGCTGCAACGCTCGGCGCCCGGCCGACCCATCGAGCCCATGGCCTTCGATCTGGCGACGGATCCCATCGAGTCGCTCGACGTGCTCGATATGGACCGAAGATCCCACCGCGACGCGATCAGCGCGCTCGAGCAATACAAGGCGCGTCTGGTGGCCGCTTACCGGGAGTCCACCACCGACCCCATGGACGAACCCGAGCGCCTCGAGCAACTCGAGGCGCTGGGCTACCTCTGATCCAGCCCTCGCCACAAGGCGGGCCTGTCGGGTTCCGGTGCCAGGCACCTCCAAACAGCGCGTCCTCCCTCATTGGGTGGGCGGGTGGGACGTTCAACTTTCAACGTTCAAGTGCATGATCGCCGACCTGGCGTGCCAATGAAAACGGGGTGGCCGTGGCCACCCCGTCATGGATTGATAATTCGCGATCTGGTCTACTGCGGCGACTCCATCGCCACCGCCGGAATCAAGATTGGATCCTGGGTCCGGTTGTCGATCTCCGACGCGTAGGCCGCCACCGGCCCACCCGAGACCACACCGATCTCCACCGAGACCTCGCCATCCATGTCTCCGATCCCCAGGGCGTCGAAGATGTTGTTCTGGAGGAACTGCGACGGAGCCAACGTGACCGCGGGTACCTCCGTGACCACCGAGCCGTCGGTGTCGTAGACCGTGATCGAAATCGCCGCACCCTGGGTGGTGCTCGTGTTGAGGACACCGACGTTGGTGCGGAATCCCTCGCTGGCATCGGATGAGTTTCCGATACCGGGAATGTAGGCGGTCTCGCCCATGTGGATGAGATCGGACTCGCCAAAGACCATGAGATTCTGACCGAAGGTCCCGCCCTCGGGCGCCAGGTTGTACGTCTTGGCCACAAACTGCGGCACGAGGGAGCCTTCAAGACCCTTGACCACGAAATAGCCCTTGGTGTCGATACCGGGCACGATGGTGTTGAGGACGTCGACAAAGTAGAAGGTCTCTCCCGGCTGGATACCGTGCACTTCTACGAAGTAGTCATCCCCTTGAGGCACCTCGGGCACGAAATCGATTCGAGCCGACAAGAGGTCGTCGGTGTGGTTGAGGAACGTGAGGTCCGAGCGCCACAGTGACGCGTTTGCGCCCGGCAGGTGGGCGACGCCCGGGATCCACACGGTGGAGTTCGCAGCCTCTCCCGCGGTGTAGAGCACCGGGTCGCCGGTGAGGTTGTCGATCACCGACGCGTAGGTGGTCAGATCGGCACCGTTGGTGTCGATGGCCACCGTGAAGATATTCACGTCATGGAGAATTCCAGCCCGCTCGATGACCTCAACGATCTGGCGGGTCGAGTAGCCCGGCACCCAGGTCTCGATGGGCTCGCCGAGCGGTTCACCGACCTCGTCGTAGACGGTGATGATGATCCCGCCCACATCGTTTTCGTCGAAGTTCGCCAGGCCGATGTTGGTCCGGTAGTAGAAGTCGTGGACCAGCCCGGTCAGGAAGATCCGCTCCTGGTTGAGCGGCAGCACCGGCACCGCCGGCACGAATTGACCGAAGGTCCCTTCCGGCGTGTCGTTGTAGGTCCGCGACACGATCAGAGGCGTACACCCCTGACCGCCCTCGTAGGTAAAGCGGAGAGAGCCTGTGTTGTCGTCGCCCTCGATGCCCGGAATCTGGTCGACGATGTCGTCGAAGATCCGGGTCGCGTTGCGACCGAGCATGAAGTGGAGCCCATAGGTCAGGCCGCCGTTATTGTTGGTCCCCTCGGGCAGATAGGTGATGCTCACGTCAACATCGGAGGGACACGGATTGAGGATCCTCAGATCGGTCCGCCACACGGTGTCATACAGACCCGGCGCATGGGCCGCCGCCGGGACCAGGAAGTCGTCCGGCGGAGGAGGTGCTGTGACCTGGAGGATCTGCGAGGAGTTGGCCGACCCGGCGCAGTTGCCCGCCTCGAGCTCCACCAGGTAGAGACCTGCGGCGCCAAAGGCGTGGGTGAAGTTGGGATCGGTGCTGGTGAGCACCGGGTCGCCGTCGAGAGTGATGGTCCACAGCCACTCGGTGGCGTCATCGGTGCCGCCACCGCCGCCGCCACCACCACCGCCGGTGCCCTCCTGGTTGATGGTGTGGATCTTGTTGACCACCTGAATGTTGCCCTGCCGTGGGATACCGAGGTTGGCGTCCACGCTGTACTGGATGGTCCCGTTCCCGGTCCCACTTTCGCCCGACAGGATCTCAATCCAGTTGTGCGAGGGATCGGCATCCCAGGCGCAACCCGCATTGGTGGTCACGTTGACGGCACCGGTACCTCCCTCGATGGGGAAATCGCCGGTCAGCGGGGAGATGTTGTAGACGCAACCGCCGCAGGTGCCGGTGGCCTGCACCGTCAGGGTGATATTTGCCGAACCGATCTCAGTGCCGTTGTTCGGATCGTAGACCGTCACGCTGGCGTTTTTGGGACCGGCGGAAGCGTACTTGAAGGTCGTCTCCAGACAACTGGTGTAGAGCGGGAAACAGGTATCGATCTGGTTGAAGGGGCTGCAGCCGGTGCCGCCGAAGTCCCAGTGGGCTTCCACGTCGCCGCCGTAGCCGGTGATGTCGAACTCCACCACCTCGCCGATTTGAGGATTCTGATTGCTGACCGTGATCCCCACCGGGAGCGGCGCCGCACCGTTGCCGCCGTCGGCACCTTCCCCGCCGGCCGTCTCCTGGTTGATGGCCACGGTCTGGCCGCCGATGAAGACGTGGCCGATCCGGGCCGCGCCGTCGTCGTTGGTGTCCACCAGGAAATTGACGATGGTGGGCCCGGTGCCCATTACCGGATCGGAGTCGATGGTGATCCAAGCCCGGTCGTCCGAGGCGAACCAAGTGCAATCCGGGTGGGTCGCCACGGTGATCGAGCCGCCTCCACCGGACACCGGAATCGTGAAGCTCACGGGGTCGACGATGTACTCACACTCCACGATCACCGGCTCCTCGGAGTGGAAGAACTCCACTACCTGGCCGCCCTGGACCGGGTTCGGGGTCACCGTAAAGGTCGGATCCGGCGGCCCGCTCGAGGAGCAGACACCCTCGCAGTCGCCCTGGTTGTGCACCCACACCGTCCGGGTCCGCGTGCCGGTCGTGCTCTCCAGGGTCACGTCATAGAGGCCGGCCTGGGCGAAGGTACGGGTGACGGTCTCGCACGCCGACGGGTCGCCGCTGCAGTCCATGACCGGTGGGTTCCAGCCGCAATCCGGGCTCTGAAAATCCCAGCTGTCCGGGATCAGACCCGAGGGCACCGCGAAGATGACCTCCTCGCCGATGTCCGGTGAGGAGTTGGAGATGGAGAAGTCCGTTGGCACACTAGGGAACTGGGTCACGGTGAAGGTTTGGCCCGCCACAAGTATGGTTCCGACTCGCTCGTTCGTGCTGGAGTTCGGATCCACCGAGAAGCTGACCGAGCCGTTGCCCGATCCGGAACTCCCGCTCGTGATGGTGATCCAACCCACCTGTGAGACCGCCGTCCAGGGGCAGCCCGACTGGGTGGAGACGATCACCGCTCCGGTGCCGCCCGAGGCGTCGAAATCAGCGTCGTCGGGCGCGATGTTGTAGGTGCACGTCCCGCCGCCACCACCGCCACCGCCGCCACCGCCACAATCCCCCGTGGAGTTCACGGTGAGATTGCGACTGATGGGACCAAAGGTGTTGCCGTCGATCACAACCGACAGGGTCACCGTTTTGGTACCGGCCGTTGCATATTTGTGGATCCCGGTGTCGCAGTACGGCGGCGTGTCGCAGGTCACGTACTGGGGGAAGTCCGGACAGCCGGTGCCGCCATAGTTCCAGCTCGCCTCGTCCACGTCCCCGGGCACGCCGGTGATGTCGAAGAACACCTGTTGGCCGATGTCGGGGGTGGTGTCCGAGATGTCCAGGTCGAGCTGGATCGATCCGTCGGCGACGTTCATGGTGTCGCTGGCCGTCGATTGGTCGTTGTTGTTGGTGTTGACCAGGGTCAGCTCAACCGTGTAGAAACCCGGGCTCAGAGTGTCCGCAGGGATCGTGCACGTGGATGCGTTCGGACACCCGCCGTAGTTTGTCGGACCGGTCACCGACCAGTTCCACTGCAGGTTCGCGCCTGTGGACCAGTTGGAACCTGAACCGTCCAACGTGATCGGTTCGGTGTTGAGCGGATTCAGCGGCACGCTGATGTCGGCCGAAACCGAACTGACACCGTCCAGGTTGAGCCAGGTCACGGCGTCGTACAACCCGCCGCCCTCCGCATCGTGCTGGTAGTGGACCGTCAGCCTGATCTGCCAATCGCCGCTTTCGTCCAAGGGCACATTGTTCACCGTCTGGCCGGTGTAGTCGTCGAATCCCCCACTGGGGTTGAAGACCCGCCACTCGTAGATGTCGCCGAGTCCTCCCGGAGTGCCCTCCGCCGTCGCCGTCATCTGGATCTGATTCCCGGTGATGGGGTTCGGCGGGCTGATGCTGATGGAAGCCAGCGGCTCGCGGTCGATGTCGATCTCCACATTCGCGATCTGCTGACCGGTGCAATCCAGTGGATTCGAACCGGATCCGCACTGAAAATCTCCGCCACTCCCATCATCCACTGCCACGTGGGCCCAACGTTGGGTGTTCGCCGGGAGATCCTGACGTATCTCGCACTGAATCGATTGTGGATTATCGACGCTCAGATCGGGAATGGTCCCTCCCGGTGGACATATCAGGGTGCTGTTGGGATCCGCGCCGTTGGTGACCCAGATGGACCGTCGTTCAACGGTTCCAAGCGACGTGTCAGTCACGGTCACATCATCGCCTGGAAAAGCCGGAATCGGGTCGATGTTCATCGCCGCAACCGGCTGCACCGGCCCTCCGCAGACCGTGAAGTCGATCATCTGCACCACCGCGTAGCGCGCGAAATACATGACGGTGCCGTCGTCTGAGAACGACGCGCCCTGCGGCCACTCGCACTCCTCCACGTGGCTGTTCCACGGGTGGTCCGGATGCCAGAAGTTGGGGTCCATCTCGATGGGGTTCGAGGGATTCTCGATGTTGAAGGTCCGCGAGGTATCGGCCACCAGGGTCCTACCCACCCACACGAAGGGATATCGAATGGCCGCCGTGTTGACGTTGAGGTTCGAAGAAAACGGCACGTGCGCCCGCTGAACGGGCCCCGCCGGATTCGAGATGTCCCAGATCCTGAAGCCGTCGTTGACCAATGCGGTCACCGCCAGCTCTGAGGCCTTGTCGATGCCCAGGCCCTTGCCTCGCGACAGAAAGGCCCTGAAGTTGGCGGGCTGGCTGGCGAACTGCAGGTTGATGGTGCTGCCGAAGTCCTGCACCTCGTAGATGTAGATCTGACGGTTGCCCATGCCCAGATAGACGTAGTGCGTGCCGTTCTTGAAGAGCTGGGCCCCGTTGAGAATCTTGCCGTTGTAGCCCGGCACGTCCACACAGCCGATCTGCTGGATATCACTCTCGTCGACACCGTTGACCTTGTACAACGTGGCGTCGCCGCCGCAGTCGTCGGGCATGGAGTTGGCGAGCAGGTACTGCTGGTTGCCGATCTTGAAGATGAACCCGCCCAGCGGCTCGGCGGAGGTCGGGTAGACCCCCTGTGTCGTGAAGTCCGGAAAGGAGGGGTTTGTACCGAGATCGAAAATTACGTTGGCGAGCTTGAAGGTGGCGAATCCCCAACGGCACTCGTCGCAGATGGAGTGGTTCAACAGGTCGTAGTCGGAATCGCCCTGATTGTCCACCGGGAAGGCCGAAAAGTCACCCTCGTCGGGATCGGCTGCGTCGGAGATGTCCCACAGCTGGATCTCGTTGCCGTTGTTCACCGCGAGCTGGGTGCGGCCGCCCCAGAGAAAGGTGGAGGTGTCGAAGTACTTCGGAATGGTGGGATGACCGATGCAGTTGGTTGACTCCTCGAGCAATGGATCCAGCGCCTGGAGGCACTCGGGTGTCGGCTGGGCGGCGGTCACGCCGGCAAAAAGCACCAAAACCGCAGCGGCGAGTGCGCCGGTGCGGAGAATGGTCATCGTAGAGGACGCGCGGGACGGGAACATGGGCACCTCCATCGCCTAAATCATAGGCTGTGTGAAGAGCAAGTGTCAACACGATCGGGAGCCGCTATGGTAATTTTTTTCAGATACTTAGACTATTCTTGGACGGTGTGACGGTGGTCACATTCGGGACTTGGCCAGCGCCGGCCTCCGGCGGGTGAGCGGCTCGCCGACCCAGATTCTGGACCAGGTGCGGCATCCGGTCAAGGGACCAACCACAGATTTCACAATCGATTGACAAGATGGTGACGACCGAGCCCCCACCCATCCATTACGAATTGCAGATTGCAGATTGCAGATTCAATTCAGATTCCCCAGCCCACCCGGGAGCAAGGAACAAGGAACAGGGAGATCCTTTGGCCGCCCGAGCCCGAGCCCGAGCCCGTTACCGTTCCCGTTACACAACGCAAAGAACGAAGAACGAAGAGGCCACGCCCACCGGGAGGGAGGAGGGCGCGATGGGCGGGCGTGCCGTCCTCACACGCGCCGCGAACGCGCGGGCCGGTGCCAGGCACCGTCGAAATCGCATCGGAGCACGAGATCGATACATCTGCGGCGGTGCCTGGCACCGACATGGAGATCGGAATACGAGGGTGGCAACCTGCCCGCGGCAGCGGCAGCGACAGCGATCCGGGACAGATGACAGCGTCAGCAACCAGCGGCGGCACCTCTTCATCGACAGCGTTCAGAATAGACGCTGCCAGGTGGGCGCGATGGGCGGGCGTGCCATTCCGGTCAACTCCACGTTAAAAGTTGAAAGTTAAACGTTGAACGTTCCTCCCACCCACCCGGAGGGGGCAGGGCGCGATGGGCGGGCGTGCCGTCCTCACACGCGCCGCGAACGCGCGGGCCGGTGCCAGGCACCGTCGAAATCGCATCGGAGCACGAGATCGATACATCTGCGGCGGTGCCTGGCACCGACATGGAATTCGGAATACGAGGGGGCTCCCTCGGGGAGCGCGGTTGGGAGGTGGGCGCATCCAAATCAGCTCATCGAAGCCAACGCGCGGGCCGGTGCCAGGCAACGTCGAAATCGCATCGGAGCACGAGGTCGATACATCTGCGGCGGTGCCTGGCACCGACATGGAATTCGGAATACGAGGGGGCTCCCTCGGCTAGCGCGGTTGGGAGGTGGGCGCATCCAAATCAGCTCATCGAAGCCAACGCGCGGGCCGGTGCCAGGCAACGTCGAAATCGAGTCGGAGTACGAGGTCGATACATCTGCGGCGGTGCCTGGCACCGACATGGGCGGAAAGGAGCGCGACGTCTCCGGGTTTCGGGAGTTTCGTTGCGAGACCGCGCAGATGTCCGTCAGCGTGGCCAGCCTGAACGGTCCGACGCTGAGGCGTACTTGTCGTACGCCGCAGACTCCAACTCGAGGTCTGCTCTCTCGTTGACGCGGAGAAGGAGCGCGACGAGCCCTGGGGTCTGGCGAGGTCCTCGTCGCGAGGGCACAGAGATGGCCGGCCTCCCGGTCCATTCGAGTGGCGAGAGATCGAGGCGTATGCCTTACGCCGCGGACGCCAACCCCACGTCTGCTCTCTCGTCGACGCGGAGAAGGAGCGCGACGAGGTCTCTCGGGTTTCGGGAGTTTCGTTGCGAGACCGCGCAGATGTCCGTCAGCGTGGCCAGCCTGAACGGTCCGACGCTGAGGCGTACTTGTTGTACGTCGCAAGAGGCGGACCGTGAAAGGCGGTCGCGATGGCGGGCATATCCGCGGTCGGAGTAGGTACTCCCGAAAACCGAGAGAGCGAGGAGCAGAAAAAAAGGGCGGCCCGAAGGCCGCCCTTGAGTTGATCGTTCGACCGAATCAGTCGAAGTAGTACGGATCGGTCCAGCCGAGGTCCGGCAGAACCTGATTGTCGAAGCAGTTGTAGTTGGCCATCACGGCGCCTTCCATGAACGCGGAGTAGTCACCGGTCTTCACGACCTTGACACCCATCCAGGTCTGGTACCAGTCGGTAGCAGTCTGCGGGTTGGTGAAGCTCCAGTTGGAGGGCGGCCACACGAAGAGCATCCAGCCATAGGGGTCGGTAATGTTGAACTGCGACACCGAGACTTCCTGAGTCTCGAGCGGGAGCAGGTTCAGCACCACGAACTCACCACCAGGCTGCGACCACGGCGGCACGACGGTGGTGGCAACGTTCTCTTCTTCGTCCCAAGCGTAGTAGGTGTAGGCGAGGCAGTTCAGCGCCCACATCTCGTTCGGGGACTCATCGGGATCGTCGAGGACGAGGTCCGGAACGATCCTGTTGAGGGTGCTGCCCTTCCACACGCGCATGTAGGTCTCGAGACCAACGGAGGAATCCTCGAGGTACCGGAATGCCCACGCAGTCGGCAGCGGCTCACGATAGTCGCTGGTGTCGAAGAAGTTCGAGTACCGAGCGTAGAAGCTCAGCGGGAAGAAGGTCGCCGGGTTGGTGGTGGCGATGAACGGAAGGTTCAGGCTCGCCTCGACATGGACAGCGGGATTCGCCTCTGAGAAGCGCTCTGCGCTGTTCACCCACAGCACGTCACCGATGAGCACGTTGTCGTAACGAATCTCGTTGGCGAAGTAACCGGCCTCATCCGGGAAGAGGGTGTTGCAGGTCTCCACCACATCGGCGGTGATGTACATCCAGGTGTCGTCGGTCTCGTCCCGGGCTTCGAACCACGGCGAGGGCGACGGAACGTAGGGTGCATCGTTGCAGTTGTCGTGGAACCGCGGCACAGTCTGGCTGCTCTTCAGCCAGCCCTCGAACAGGGCGAGGATGTTGGCCGGGATCGGATCCGAATAGCGGCCAGGATAGGCCTGGTCGCCCACGGCGCAGCGATTGGGCGACAGCGCGGTGGTGGCTTCGGGATCATCCGGGTTGATCGGGTCGCCAGGCGAGTACTGGTTGATCTGCGACACGGGGCCATCGTCGAAGATGCCCTCATCCGTGTTGTGCGCCTGGATCTGGGTCACGGGGAGCTGACCAGCGGCCAGGAGGGTCCGGATGTCCATGCTCTGGACGTCGTAACCGGTCAGCAGAATGTTGAAGTCGAGGATGGCCACGGAAAAATCGGTCCACACGGTCACGTGGACGATCTGGGCCTCGCTCGAGGTGTTGGTCACCGAAAACAGGGTGTTCACACCCGAGGCACCCTCAGAATAGTTGTACGCCACAAACGGGTACAACAAAGTAGCGGCAGGGGTGTTGTCAAACGCGCAGACGTTTGCAAACGCAACGCTGCCAGCGCCAAGCATCACCGCGCCTACCAGCGCTAGTGTCATAAACTTCTTCATGCTCAACTCCTTCCATACTTTTCGTAATTCTCACAACAGAAATGTGGACGTTTCTTTACCGTCCTATGTCTCTTTCTGGCCCCTCCGAGTTGCGCATCACCTCCTGTAAGTTTAGATTTTTCATCGACTTATTTCGAAATATGTCATGACAGCATAAAGTATAGCCCTGGACCCATAGGCTGTCAAGGCGCCGAGGGTCCGAAAGCAACCTTCGGGCATTATGCGGCGGGTCAAACCGCAAGTCAAGCAATCTACGTCACAAAATGGCTCATAACTCCCTTAACGGTGTGATTTTGGCCTTTCCAACCCCCGCCCACCCGGAGTGTGAGGACGCGCCGGGCGGGCGTGCCGTCCAAAGGAGTCGAAAGTTGAAAGTTGAAAGTCCCTCCCGCCCCCAGAAACGATAGTGCGCGTCTGGCGGGCGTGCCACTTCTGACAATTTCGGGAGGCTGCTCTTCAGAACCGTGGAAGCCGTGGGGTCCCGAAATTGTCAGGGGTGGCAACCTCGGGGAGCGCTATGGGGAGAAGGGCGCGCTGAAATCAAGGGAATCTTCCATACCCCCGGGCCCGTGCCTCGCACCGCCATGAGAAAAGGCGCCGCGCGGATGCGCGGCGCTGAGCTTCTGGATTGTTGGACCAGGTCTTCCCCCTGCTCCCTGCTCCCTGCTCCCTACTCCCTACTCCCTCCTTCTTCGTCGTCAACCACACCTTCACGCCACCGTTGCCGCCCTTTTCGTCGGCGAAGCAGACAATCACGTCGTCCTTGCCGTTGCCGTCGAGGTCCACCAACTGGATGTCGTAGGCCCTGCCAAGTGAAGTCAACTCGGGGCTCTCCTCGAGGTAGAAGTCCCCGGCGTCGCCCTGAACGAAGGCTGCGATGGTGCCGCTCTTCCGCCCAGCCACGATGTCGGTCCGGCCGTCGCCGTTGAGATCACCGGCGGCCACCCTGAACCAGGGATCGAAGCGTTGGTCGTCGAAGAACAATGGAGTCCCGTCTTCGAGGATACCCTCCGGGCCGACCTCGTATCTAATGACACCGGTTCGAGTGTGGGGCCGGCTGGTCGTGGTCACGAACTGGGTGAACGGCGAGTAGATCTGCGCCCCCCCTTCTGTCGTGACCACCGCCACATCCGGATGCTGGGTATTGCTCAGCACACCGCGCGGCAGTGGACCGGACCACTCACCGCCGCCTGGGTTGAAGTAGACCAGCCGACGCCAGTCGGTGGCGTTGGATGCCAGAACGAGATCGGGTCTGCCGTCGCCGTCCACATCGGTCGCCTCGATGGCATCGCCGATCACCCTCCCCGGTAATCCGTCGCGCGCCACCTGCCATCCGCTAGGCGTGTTGACCGCGATCCACAGGGTGCTGGCGTTGTCGATGCGCTGGCTGTTCCCCATGTCGTAGTCGATCTCCGCCAGGACCGCCACGTCGTCCCGTCCATCTCGGTTGTAATCGGCCACTGCCACCGCTCTCGATGTCACGCGGGGGTCCGGACTCGGGAGCAACACCGACTTCTTGAAGCCGCCTTCCCCATCGCCATAGAGCACATACTGACCCTTGAAGTGAATGGCGAGCACGATGTCGCGGTGACCGTCGCCGTCGAAATCACCGGTGTCCACACCGCCGTAGTCGAATGGCACCTTGTCTGCCCAGGAAACTCCCTTCCAGTAGCTGAAGGCCCCACCGCCCGTGCCGAGGAGGATCGCCGGCATACCGCCACCCTTCCGGGTCGGCGGGAACACCAGATCCAGAACTCCGTCACCGTTCATGTCGTCAGCGACGAAGTTCATCTGCCACAG
Organism: uncultured Holophagae bacterium; assembly: GCA_963797055.1. GTDB lineage: Bacteria > Acidobacteriota > Thermoanaerobaculia > Thermoanaerobaculales > Sulfomarinibacteraceae > FEB-10. The sequence goes on along the minus strand of CAWCOD010000002.1, from coordinate 417,277 downwards.
ACCACGGGTGGGTAGCCCATCCAACATGGGTTCAAACTGTAGTCCATCCATGAACGGGGGGGGCACGATCTCGGCCGCGAAGTCCAGGTAGTACTCCACCGATCCAAAGGTGTCCTCCCATTGGCGTGCCGCAGACTGCGCCATCTCCTCGTGTTCGCGACGCAACCAGAGATCGTGGATCGCGGAATCCGGGTCCTCCGGCGGCAGTCCGCGCAACCAGACCATGTCGCCCTCTTCCTTGACGATCTCCATCTTGAAGGACACCGCCGCGTGGGGGTAGGCATATTTGTCATCGATGCGAACGATGATGTTCTTCGGCACCGGGCGCGGCGTCAGCCAATCGGCCACCAGCTCGTCAAAGCTGGTGTAGGTCGTCCCGGTCGTCCTCTTCATCTCGAGCGTCTCGGTGTCGCTGAGATCGGACTCGCCCGTGGTCTTTTTCTCCTGCTGCCCGGGCGTGTCGTCGGCCGGAGCCGTCTGTTCGGAGCCTTGTGCCCACGCTATGGAACCGCCCACCATCATGAACGCGGTCAATCCAATCACAGCCAGTCTGTTCATCGCTTCCTCCATCATCTGCCCTTGTCCTCGCCACCCCGTCACAGCAGGTCGGCGATCGTATATCGATATCGGTCCAGCGCTACCGAACCCACCACCACCAGCAGCAGGCCCGCCAAAGTCATCCAGATCAGGCTGGTTGGCGAGGGCGGCGCCGAACTGATCAGCCCGGTCCGCGCCACCTCCACCAGCGGCGTCATGGGATTGGCCTTCACCAAAGACGTCAGAACACCATCGGGCACCAGCGACAGCGGGTACACGATGGGCGCTCCGTAGAACACCACCTGCATGGCCAGGCCGAGTGCCTCGGGGATATCGGGCAGCACGGCGCCGAGCACGCTGGAAACCAGCCCCAGTCCGATCATCCAGAGAATGAAGAGCGCGCCGGCACCAACCAGCCACGGCAGATTCATCAACCCAGTGTGACCGCCAACCACGCATATCGCGAACACCACCGCGAACGAGATCGCGTGGTGCATCACCGCGCCCAAAACGTCACCCACGACCAGCACTTCTGCCGGCATGCGCACCCGTTGCACCAAGCTCGAATGGGTGCGAAACACCCGCGACGCTCGCAGAGCGGCGTCATTGAGAGCCAGGAACGGCACCAGGCCTGTGATCAGGAAAAGTCCAAACCCCACGGGCGGACGCCGAGCAAGATCGATGCCAAGCCCATCGATCTTGATCTCCATGATCGCGGAGAACACCACCATGAACAGCGCAAACTGGATCAGAGTCGCGATCGGAGTCCACAGCCATCCCAGATAGGATCCGGCGTGACGTGCCGCAAAGGCGCGCCACGCCAACTGGCCCAGCAGAAACCTGTGCCTCACAAGGGTCGGCAGAAGCCGAATGGGAGCTTGGAGATGCCGGGTCATGGATAATTGTCGTCCTTCCGAACGGGTTCGCAGGGGTCTTGGGATGCGAGCGGGTGACCGCGCTCACGCATACCGGTCTCGCTTGGGGTTCGACATATATATAGCGCTTGACTGACTTGCAATGGCCACATAACATAAGAACACGTGGGGCATGGTGTGTCCATGCCGCCGCGGGATAGTACTACAGGAAGGGAATACATCAAACAGTGGCCCGGACAGTTCAGCCCACCACACCTCAGGTTGCCGTCATCGGCAGCCGGCTTCGCCGGTTGCGGAAGGAGCACGACCTGACACAGGCCGACCTGGCACGCCAAATTGGCATCCAGCAGTCGGACCTGTCGCGCATGGAGAAGGGCGAGTACCGGGTTTCTCTGGACAATCTCTTCAAAATCCTCGGGGCCTTCGATCTCGAGATTTCGGATTTCTTCGGCGATCAGCCGGAACCCGCGAACGCCATGTCTCGGCCGCTCAGCCACGAGGACATGCAGCTCCTCCACCTGCTCCGCGAACTCAGCCCGGAAGCGCGAGAAGAAGTGCAGCAGTTTGTCGAGTTCAAGGTCCGACGCGAGCGAGCCGAGCGCAGGGCAACACAGGCCAGGCACTCCACCGAAGGGAACGGCTCATGAGGGAACGCTCCGAGAACCTGCTGCTGCAGGCGCAGGCGGCCCTCGAACGAGGCGACCTCGAGGAGGCCTATCGTCTCGCACTGGAGGCTGAGGCCCTCGCCAGCGAGTGCGGCGATCAAGAACTCGCGGACCGTGCCTTCTGCAACTCGGTGGCCTTTGCCATTGAAATCGACCGGGCCGAAGAGCACCTGCCGCGACTCAAACGGATCGTTCTCAGCTCCGCCAACCCGCGCAACCGTTTCCTTGCCGCCTATTACACGGCGGTGGCGTACGACCTCGACGACGACCTGACCAGGGCCTCGAGCTACGCCCATCGCGCCGCGGACCTCGCGTCCGACCTCGATGAGCCCGAGCTGACTGCACGATCGGCCAACCTGGCCGGCAACCTGGCCCTTCGTGAGTCGGACTTTGCCGACGCGGAGGCCTGCTACGTGAAGGCCATGTCCGCCCACCGCGGCATGTCCGGCTACCACCGGATCATGGAAGCCCAAGAGATCGACAACATGGGCTACGTACTCATGTGCACCGACCGCGTCGAAGAGGGCGTCGCCCTCTGCGAGCGCGCGAGAGAGATTCTAGAATCCGTGGAGGACCGGCACTACCTGCACCAGACGTTGCAGGATCTGTGTTACGGACACCTCCTGATCGACAACCTGGATCGGGCACAGCGACACGGCGAGAACGCGCTGGATCTCGCCCTCGAAGTTCCCGATCCACTGGTGGTGAAGAACTGCCTGTTCCTGCTCAGCGAAGTTTCGGTGCGGCAGGGAGACAGCTTCGGCGCTCGCCGCTACCTGCGCGAGCTCACCACCCACTACCCGGAGGTGGGGGTGTCCGAGGAAATCATAGACGTTTTCCTCGCCACCGACCTCACCACCGTGGTGAATTTGAGAGGCTGATCATGAGGGGTTTGAAGACCGCGCTCATCGCAGCCGTCATGGTCGCCGTCGCCGCATTCGCTGCGGCGGGGGACATGACGCTCACACGACACGGCGATCTCTACCGCATCGCCGCGGCCGAAAACGGCCTCGTGATCACAGCCACCCTGGCGGATGACACCACCGCCGAGTACGTGATTCCCGGCACAGCCGGCGCCGCCACCAGCGCACTGAACCTGGCGGTCGATCCCATCAGTAACGGCATCTTTGTGGTCTGGCAACAGGACGACGCAGTCAAATTCGCGAGCCTCGTCGACGACAGTTGGAGCGGTCCGGTGGATTTGGCGGGCGGCGATGGTTTCGTCGCGGCCAACCCCCAGATGACGCTCTTCCGAGCCGTTGACATCGTGGAAGAAGAGGGTGACGACGAGGAGATCATCGAGATCGAAGTGGCATCCACTTTCCTGCACGTCTCCTGGTGGAGTTTTACCCAGATCATGGGTGACGGCGACGCCTACTATCTGCCGATTCCGGTATCGGACGAAGGTGTGGCGGATCCACAGGCCTATGACGCAATCATTCTGAGCGACCTTCTGCCGTATGGTATCCACTGCGACGGCATCGAGGATGCTTCGGCGCTGGCCGCTCCAAAACTCTTCTCGGATCCGCAAAGCGGGTTCCCCCACGTCTTCGCCACCGACTTCAAGGAATGTCTGTTCTACATCCTTCAAATCGGCCACGAGGTGACCATCGATCCGGAGACCGAGCGCCGGCGGCACACCATCATCCTGCGGCACGGCAGCACGATCCCGGTCAACACCGACCTGCCACTCGACGCGTCCATGGTCGAGGTCGGCCGCGGACTCAAGCTGGTCATGTACTGGGACGCCGAGAACGCGGTCGAGTACGTTACGCTCGACGACGAGGGCTCGTCAGACGTGATGTCGTTGCCCATCGGCGAGGGGCTGAGCCACGAGCAGGCCGTGAAGCTGGTGGGGAGCCTGGCGCGGTAGATCTATTCTCTGACAACCAACGCCCGCCGCTCCGGCGGGCGTTTTTTTACTCACTCGATCTCAGATGTCGAGCTTCGCATTCCGAATTCCGAATTTTCGGTCACCTACTGCCGAGGTTGGCCGAGCACATCTCTCACGAGTCCCTCGAGGGCCTCGGCGTATCCCGCCCATGTCAGCCGGCCACTGGTTTCCCGTGCCCCTGCGGCGAGCTGTTTCAACGAACCGGTGTCGAGCGCCATCAGTGCATCGGCGAGCTCTCTCACGGACCCCGCCGACACAACCCGGCCATTGATGCCGTCGCGCACCACCTCGGGCAGCCCGCCCACGTTTGTGGTCAGAACCGGCACGCCGCGCGCCAGCGCCAGTGGCGCCATGGCCGACTGCGAGCCTCCCCGGTAGGGGAGCACCAACAGGTCGGCCGCGGCAAGAACATTCCCGAGTTCGGCCTCGTTCAGCCATCGGAGGTCCAGTTTGACCCGACCCTGGAGATCGGCCGTCATCGTCCGCCGCACCAACCGGGCACCCTCCTCCCCCCAAGGCTCGCCGGCCACCAGCAACAGCCAATCGTTGCCCACCGGCAGGCAAGCCATGGCCTCGAGCAGGAGATCCACTCCTTTGTACGGTCTGATGAGTCCTGCGAAGACCGCGACCCGACGATTCAAGGGCAGCCCCACGGCGCGCCGGGCCGCGTCGCGGTCGGGCCACTCCTCCACCGAAGTCGCCGGCAGGGGATGGGAGGCGATGGGGACCTCCGGGTAATCAGCCGCCAATAGACTTTCGAGGGCGACGGCGTGGGTGAATAGACCCCGACAACGGGACAACACGGCCGATGCCGCAGCCCTGGCCAGAGATCCGGAATCGTGATCCACCGGGTTGTGAACAATTCCCACCACGGGCGGCCCGTCGGCGGCAAGCAGGAACTTCCACCATCCCGCCCACGCCCATGTCCAATAGGGTACGGCCCAGACGTCCGCGCCCGCGGCGAGGGCCGCCCGGCGCCCCCTCGGCCAGGCCGCCGGGTTCAGAGGGTCGATGATTCGCTGGGCACCCTCGACTGCCGGGCAGGCCCCGGCGTCGCGGCCCCCACTGCCCCCGGGATAAAGCCACCTCGGGTACTGACGTATCGGCGTCAGAAAATCCACCACATGACCACGCTCTCGCATCGCGAGAACCAGGGCGGTTGTCGTGGTCGCGATTCCTCCGCGGAATGGATGCCCCGGACCGAGGACAACGAGCTTCATCGGGAGGATTGTAACCGCCGCCTTGCTAGAATTGACAACGTGAACAACCTCCACCGACCTGTCGCCGTCTTCCCCGGATCCTTCGATCCCTTCCACCTGGGTCATTACGACATCGTTGCCAGGGCGACTCAGATCTTTCCCCAGGTGGTCGTCGGCATCCTCGACAACCCGCAGAAGCAGTCGGTCTTCAGTCCGTTGGAGCGCGTCGAGATGATCAAAGAGCTCTACCCCGGCAGGGACGACGTGGTCGTACGCTCCTTCACCGGTCTGTTGGTCAACTTCCTCAAGAGGGTCGACGCCAACATCATCATTCGCGGAATGCGAGCGATCTCCGACTTCGAGTACGAATTCCAAATGGCCCTGATGAACCGCCGCCTCTACCCCAACGCGGAAACGGTGTTTCTGACGCCAAAGGAGGAGTACTCCTATCTGTCGTCACGTCTGGTCCGCGAAGTGGTGTCCCTCGGCGGCGATGTCACCGGTCTCGTCCCGGAGTCGATCCGCGTCCTGCTCGAGGATCGGATCCGTGCTCCGGAGCCGCTCGGCTGACCCCGGCTCGCCGAAAATTCACATCAGCGCAGCGGCCACCACCGGGATCCGATGATCCGCCTCACTCCTCCACCGCACCTGTGGTCGTTCGATTGTGGTGCAGATCCACAGCCCGCACAACGATGAGATTTCGCCCCTCTCCGAATGGGAAGGTGAAACTCTCTCGGCGGCCATCCAGTACGCCGTCCGCCGGCTCGAGAAGACGCCACTTCTCGCCATCTCGCGACCACTCCACACGGGACAGCGCACTGGACGCGTCTTCCACCGTCAGTTGCCAGTCGGTCTTGCCCCTGGTCAGGGTGACCTCGGGCGGCGTGTTGTCGACGACGAACCAACGACTGCTTCGCTGGGCCTCGAGGCCGTTCCCCGGATTCGTCTGTTTATCGGTGACGGTCAAACGAAACCGGTAGGTTCCATCGGGAATCGCGGTCGTGTCCACGCCCAGCTGATCGGCCGCGAGCTCATCCCGCACCAGCAGTACGAAGCCGTCCTCATCTTCCAGGTCGAGTCGGACCTGGAGGGCGTCGTCGTTGAGGTCCTTGACCTTCCAGCTTGCCGTCCGAAATCCCGAGCGATAGTAGCGCTTTCCCTGAGTCGAGTTCTTCCCTGACTTTCCATTCGGCTCGATCACGGTGAATATGCCGTTGAGGTCGGGATGGTCACGATCTATCACCGGACCCGAAGGCGGCGGAGCGGCGAGGTAGACAGCACCGGGTTCCTCCACGGTCAGGGCCTTGATTTCCGGCGCCAGGTTGACCTCACGCAGGGAAACAACCACCCGCTCGACGGTGGCTCCTTCGTCGATCTCCACCTCCCACTGGAGCGACCGGGCCGCCGGAAGCGGCACCTGGCCGCCCGATGCGGAGAGCCAATCGGTCCAGGGTAGCCAGCTCTCATCCGGTTTCTCGGAGGCACCGGACCGGAATCGGATCTTCACCCCGTCACTGGCGGGGGTCACCGCGTACTCGCCAAATCGAACTGGTATGGGCAGCCACTGACCGTCGATCCGATAGCGACCCTGATTCGTCCCATGGCGCCGCCACAGGACCTGACCGGGCCCCTGGGTGAGCAGGGCCTCGCCGTGGTCGATGATGCCCACCACCTGGACCGCATCGACGGTGGTCAACCGGGCCCCACCCTCGGAGAGAAATCGCCAGACTTCACCCTGGTAGCCGGTACCCACCAAGACTCCGGATCCGTCCCATGCCACCGACGAGGCCACCTGCTTGGCGAACCTGTGGACGCGCAGCAGCGCCCCCTCCGGAGTCAGCCGCAACAACTCGGAAGTCGCGGTGTTGCCGTTGATCTTGGGCAGATCGAGTTCCATCGCAGATGACATCGGGTCGGCCGACTCCGACGGCGCCTCGCCGTCACCGTTCGTCTTCTTGGGCTTGGCCGGAGGCTGGATCGGCTCCCCCACCAGGGCCACCGCCCAGATCGATCCGTCCGGCGTCGCCACCAGATCGGGAATCTCGGTGAATGGGCTGTCGGCCAGAAGCGACAAATTGCCCGCCTGATCGACCCCCAGGACGAGCCCCTTCCCTGACGTTCCCACGATCAGGGAGTCTCCAGCAATGGCGAGGGACCGGGCGTGGGCGTCCGGCAGTTCCAGCCACCGCTCCATGCCCTGTGCGCCCAGCCGGTAGAGTGACGCCGGCATGCCGGTCGCAACCACCACCGATCCGCCGAACCACGCGAGGTCCCATATCCCACCTTCGCCAAGGCGAGCGACCTCTTCAAGCCCACCCTTGCCAAGCCGAAACAGGACACCTGGAGAAATCGACGCCACGTAGACCTCATCACCAGGGGTGACCAGCACCGCGGTGACCTGTTCGCCGGGAACGTCGGCCAGAGAGCTCACGCGGTCACCCTTGACCTCGTAGAGACGGGCGGGATGGCCGGTGCCGACGATCAGAGATCCATCCTTCCTCCGCGCGCCCGCGGCCACCACCGGCTCATCCACGGAGGGACCGCCGGCCCACCCTGGAATCGGCTCGAGCGTTCCATCCTCGGTGACGGCGACGCCCTGGCCCCGACCCTTGAGCAGCTGATCGGGGGTATCGACGACCCATCGCCGAGTCTCGGTCGCCCAGGATGTGCTGCAGATCAAGATCAGCACCGGGGTCAGCCAGCGAAAAACTCTCATCGAACCTCCCATTCATCCGACCGCACCGTGAGATGCAAACGCTCCGCGCCCGACACAACGGTGGGCATCTCCTCCTCCACCCGCCCGACGACGGCATACTCCGTCGTTTCCAGATTGCCGCCCAGCGCCGATCGAAGCTGCACCACCAAACTCGGAGGGAGGGAAATGGGGCCGCCTGCCATGGTCACTCCGGCCTCACGGTGCTCCAGCGCCAGCACGATGTGCCTCGACGACACCAACCGGCTGAAGAGCTCCACTTCGTTGGCAAATGAGGCGGACTTCGGCGGCCGCATGTTGAGATCGTAAACCGTCCAGGAGGCACCGTCCGCAACGATCAGATCGAGCCGTCCCTCGGAGATCGTTTCCGGAATTTCGATCTCCAGTGTCTTGGAGAATTCGCCGCCGCGATGAGACCGCAGCCGCAGTCGCACCGGCAGCATCTCGCCGGGAGCCACGACCCATCGCTCAGGTGTTGCCGAGACGATCTCGGTGGCCTCCAGGCCTTCGGTGGCGGACATGTCGATCCGGATGTGTTCAATGGAGGGCACCGCAAAGAACGAGTTCTCCAGGTAGCCGACGGCGGCAGCCGCCAAGCCCGCTGCCTGCAGCCCGGCATCACCGCCCACAAAGACCTCGTCGAGCCGAGCAGTGTTGCCGTCCGCATACCCGATGTCCAGATCCATGACCACCGTCTGGTTGCCGAATGTCCGGCCGCGCGCCTCCAGGCTCGAGTTCACGAGGTACCCCACCAATGACGGCAGCAGGCTTTCGTGCCGGATCGAGCGGAAGGCATAGCTCCGTCCATCAACGCTCACGCTCACCGGAACCATCGGAACCTCCACACCGAGCCGACCCCACACACCAAATCGACGGTCGGCCTCCAAGGCGCCGAGGGCCCCACCCACGGTGAAAAACTTGAAGGAATTCAACTGGCTCGGGAGGATCGCGACCACACTCGCCCTGGACATGGGGATCTGCACCTCCCCCCCGCCGAGAAACGGGTGGCCGAAGGCCCAAACCTGGTCACCGCGCACTTCGGTGACGGTCCCACCGGCCCCCAGGGTCACGTCTCCGTCCACCAGCACGCCGGCCACCATCGCGCCCGGACGCAGCTCTCGGTCGTCGGATCTTGAACCGGTGGCTGCCGGAGGTCCGCTGACCCAGCCCATGCGCTCCCAAATCTCGCCGATCCAGCCGGCGGTGTGGCCCGCCCCGGGACCGGCCATGGAAATCGCCAGCGGCAGGCTCCGGTAGGAACCGGCGGGTTCGGGCGCAAGCCACTCCACCAGCACCTCATCCAGCCGACCGGCGCGCCAGGCATCCAGCACGTCGACCAGCTCGGGGCGGCTGACCGTGGCGCCGGAGGCCGGGCTGCCGGGGTTCTCCCCAAGCTCCATCATCCTGTAAAACGGCGTCACTCCGCCGATGGGCTCGAGGGAAAACCCCCAGCCGTAGGCCAGTGCGCCGAGCAGTCGACCGTCGATGTAAACCGGCGAGCCGCTCATGCCGGCGATGATGCCGGTCTTGGCGAAGCGAGGGTCTTCGAGACGGATCAGCACCAGTTCCTGGTCGGGGGCGTATGGACCCACGGTGCCGAGCACGGTGAGGGGAATCTCCACCATCTCGCCGCCGTCCATTTCGGTCAGGCAGACGCCACGTGTGCCCGGCGCAACCTCCGACGGCTCGATAATCTCGGTGGCCACGCCGGAGGTGGCGATGGCCATCACAATAATTCCGAGAATGAAACCTGTCAGCCCTCTCATGATCCCCACATTCTAGCCCGCCGTCGCGCGGTCCCCCGCAGCGCCGCGAATCGCCATCCATCTGTCTCTCTCCACCGTGGCACCGATGATGGGCATTGCGCTGCGTCGATCCTTGGTCGAAATTCCGCCAGATCAAATATCCCGCAATTTTCGTGAACCCAGGATCGGCACGACCCGAGAGCCGGGCGGTGGCCACGCAGGACGCACCGTAAACCCCATGAGATGAACAAACAAAACGACAGTTCCATTCGACCGCCGTCCGAACTGCCGACCACAAACGGTACGGGGTGGACTCGTCAGGGTTGCATGAATTCGTCTCGAAAACCCTCGGAGAGCGACCCTCTGCCTCCCGCCCCTTTTCAATCTCTAGCACGATCCGAGCCCGCCATCTCAGAAAACGCGTCGCCTTCGTCACGGAATCTGGCGACGAAACCGGGCTAGAATGAGACGTCGGTACGAATTGATGAAGGAGTCCATCCTCGCCCATCCCTCGCTCATCGAACGACTGGTTGCAGTCGCCAGAAAGCTGCGTTCCATCCAGCGGCCAAACGAGGCGGCGCAGCTCCTGGAAATCGCCGCCGCTCTGTCTCCCCGCGGCGCCAGTCTTCGCGAAGAAGCCCATCGCCTGCGGGGTGAAGAAGGCATCGAGGACTTCGACCGAGAGCTCAAGCGGCGCAACCTCGAAGCCTCGCACGCCCTCGGTATGGCGCACATCTTCCAGAGCCGTGGCGAGTTCGACCGGGCGGTGGAGATGATCGACCTCGCCAAACTCAGGACACCATTCAACTATCTCGCCTTCACCGCCGCCGGCTACCTCTACCTCCGAAACGGCGATCCTGAGGCGGCTTTGGACGAGTTCACCCAGGCACGACGCCTCAACCCGCTGGACTTCAAACTTGCTGTGGAGACCTCGCGGGCAGCCCTCGAAAACGAAGATTTCGAAAACGCCCTCGAGAATGCCGTGGACGCCATGCTACTGGCGACCTGGCGCTCCGATCGGCTGCTCGAACAGGAACGCCGGAGGGTCGAGACACTGGCGCGTCTGTGCCATCGCGACCATCGTGAAATGGACGCCCTCATCAACACGCGGACCGCGGCACTGCAGAAAGCCGCGGACCACCTGGCACTCAGTCACGCCCGGCTGTTCTCCGAACATCGGGCGCACTCGGCCACACCGATCACCCTCCCCGGGGACGAGTCACGGACCAATCTGCTGCAACGCGCAAACGAGCTGCGCACCATGGGGCTGTTTCGTCACTTCTCAGACGACCAGCTCATTTCGCTCGCCAAGTTGCTCGAGGCGCAGCCCTTCTCCCCCAACGAGGTGATCTTTCGCGAAGGCCAGGAGGGCCGAGACCTGTTCATCGTGCGTGAGGGAACCGTTCACGTGACGCGCCAAACCTCCATCGGGACCCAGGTCTTGACGACCTTCGGTTTCGGCTCACTCTTTGGGGAGGTCTCCTACCTGGACCGCCTCGATCGTTCGGCCACCGCCTTGGGAGTCGGCGACGGCGTCGTCTACCGTCTACCGGTCGTGGCGCTGGAGGAGGCGGTCCGCAACAACAGGCAGCTCGCCGTAAGCCTGCTCTGGGGCTTCTGGCAGACCCTGGCCGAGAAGGTCCGTTCGGCGAACGCGCAGATGAGCGAGTTCTTCAGCCTGCCGTCCGCCCCGTTCGGCGTCGAGCGCCGAGCCGGCGAGGGACATCAGATTCACCTGCCCGAGGAAGAAAAGCTGGACATCCTTCGCGAGCAGGGGCTGTCGGCTCAGGAGCTGACCCTGCTGGCAACCTACTCCCGCGAGGAACACTTCCCGCCCAACGCCGTGATCTTCTCCGAGGGCGAGCCGGGAGACAACCTGTACATTGTCGTCGACGGCTCCGTGCGAATCTCCCGTATGGTCCCGGGAATGGGCGAGGAGTGTCTGTCGATTCTCGGCCGGGGCGAGGTCTTCGGCGAGATGGCTCTGATCGACGAGCAGCCCCGTTCGGCCGACGCCCGATCCCACCGTCTCGGCTGCACGGTGTTCTCCGTCAGTCGCTCGCTGCTCGAAGAGGTCCTCTCCATGGATCCCGATGCCGCCGTGCAGTTTCTGACTCTTCTCTGCCGACTGCTGTGCCGACGGATCAGGGCCATGAACGAACGGCTCGTGGCTTGGCGCGTGATGGCGTCTCACGAGTAGCCCCCACCCACCCTCCCCGGTTTAAAGTCGAAAGTCCAAAGTTGAAAGTCGGCGATCGCCGGGCGCAGGACCCCTCGACTCCTGACTTCCGACCTTCAACTTTTAACTTGAGACTTTCGACTGGTCATTATGGGACGGTGACCACGATCCGCTCGTAGCTTGCCTGCCGGGTGACCTGGTCCAACAGTCCCACGGCAACACGATGCTGTCCCTCGCGGAGCAACAACTGGAGCTCGATCGTGAATCGTTCATCCCTGGCCGACTCGATTTGATCCGCCGGGATTCGAACCAGGTGTTCCTGACTCTGCATCTCGGAGGTCCGACCATCCATGTCCCGGGCCCCGATGGTCAGCTGGACCCGGCCCAAAAAATCGTCGCCCTCGGGAAGCAACGCGATCGCCTCCAGTGGGAAGACCAATCCCACGGGCACGGTCCAGCGGTCGCCGGTCGCGGGCATCGGTTGGCCCCGCCGCAGCGCGATCGCCATCGGGTTGTCGTCGATGTCGATCATCAGCGAGCTGTACACACGGTCCTGCACCTGGGTCTCGCGGGACTTCTCCACAAACCGACGCCGGTAGCGGAGGTCGTACCCGGACCTTCCCGGGAGTTCGACCTCGATCTTGTGGACGCGGTCCTGTCCGCTGTTGGAAATGGTGTAACCCATCGAATAGTAGCTGAAGAGGTCGTCCCGGATGAGTTCCAATCCACCGGAGACATCGTTGGTATTCACCACAGCGAGCCCTCCGGTGTGCTGGGCCATGTACCGCAGGGAGTCCTGGTAGTTCTTCGTGCCGAGGGACGACGCGGCCGGGTCGGAGGCTCCGAATCGGCTCTCCACGCCATAGCCCTCCAGCGGGTTCAGACCGCTGGCGTCGATGGTGTAAAAACTCACCTCCTGTGCGTTGGCGGCCGACGTCAGAGACTGAAATGCGCGGGTCTTATCGGTGTTGGCGCGGCGGCCCATGAACCCGGTGTCGCGGAAGGCGGTGGCGTACTCGTGCATCAGGCCTATTCCTGGAGACATGGAAAGACCGCTCGAGACATAGACGATGGACTTCCGGCCGTCCAGACCCGACATGATGGACATGGCCTCCTTGAGTGCTTCCAAGGCGAAGTTCACGTTCATGGCCTCCTCCTCGGCAAAGGCGGTGATCTGCTGGCGAAATCTCATCTGCACCGCCCGAACGTCGTCCTTGGATTGGGAACTCTCCAGATTGGTCACCGCTTCCTGGATCTGCTCCTGGATCTCCCGTCGATCGTTTTCTCTCGTGGTCCGACCGCCACTCACCTTTGTAAGACTCCTGAGGGATGCATTGATCGCCAGGGGATCATCCGTAAATGGCTCGAGGACTTTGACCGAACGTTCATAGCTCACCACCATCATTTCCACCGGGCCGACCAGATTTTCGGTGACGAACTCGCGGACCCGGCGGAGAACGCGGTTGCGCTGCAGCGGGTCGAGATTCTCGTTGTCCACATAGATCATGACGTAGACCGGCCGGATATCGATCACTTCGGGCGCCCCATCGTCGTCTGGTGTGGGCGGCGGCGGCAGGATCTCGTCCACGGCGGATCTCACCTGTTGGTGTTCGATGACCTGGCGATCCAACTCGACAAAATTGGTGATCGGCATTTCGATGCCGTCCTGGAGCACCCGGAAATCTTCAACAGTGAGGCCGGGAATCGGCCGTCCCTTACCGTCGCGAACATAGACGTCCACGCTGACGACGGTGACCTCCACCTCGTCGACAAACTCGAGGCCCCCCGCCCGTTCACCGACGGTGTCGGATTCCGATTGACACGGAGCTTGAGCTGCGAATCCAAGCGCGACCAGCATCATCGCCACCCAACGTAGCCTCACTCGCACCTCCGCCCGCAATTGTAGGACACGAAAGCCGAATCAGTGGTCACACCTTCAACGTTAGATGTTAAACGTTAAATGTTCATGTCTTGGTTCGTAACGTTTAACGTGTGACGTTTAACATTTAACGTGAAAGGGAACCGCTCGACACTTTGTTACTCATACCGTGTAAGGGAGGACGAGGTGGAACACCCAATCCAAACCGACAACTTCGACGACTCCACGCCCGGAACGATCATGGTTCCGGACGTGCTTCCCATTTTCCCGCTGCAGGGGGTTGTCCTCTTGCCGGGCGAGGTACTGCCCCTTCATATTTTCGAACAGCGATACCGCGACATGGTTCGTGACGCCATCGCCGGTCATCGCGTGATCGGCATGGTGGAGTCGCTGCCCGCCCCCGGCGACAACGACATCGGTCTGGCCAAGGTCCGGGAGGTCGGTTGTGTAGGCTTCATCGCCCAACACCAGGAGATGCCCGACGGACGGTTCTTGCTCTGGTTGCTCGGCCTCGAACGCTTTCGCATCGAGCGGGAGTTGGAGACCGGGTCCTCCTACCGCAATGTAAAGGTCAACTACGATCCCGCAGAACATTCCGCGCAACGGCTGGCCGGCATCCAACCTGTCCGACGGGAACTCCGGTCTTTGTTGCCCACCCTGCTCGACACCGATGCATCCACCAGAGAATCTCTGGCGTCTCAGCTCGATGAGGTCAGCGACACCCAGCTGATCGCGCTGGCATGCCAAATCCTCGAACTGCCGGCAGAACGGAAACAGCGAATCCTCGAGGCGAAGAGCCAAACCAACCGGTTCATGATGGTCTACGAAGATGTCTACCGACACCTCGATCACAACCCGACGGACGACGCCTTTGAGGACGCCCAGCTGAACTGACACCATTTCCAAAATTCGAAATTCGAAATTCGAAATTCGAAATTCGAATCTCAGGACTCGGGACTCGCCGGGGCGTACAATCGTTGCCGGAGGTTCCCCATGGCACACTCCGACCCTTCAACGGACGCTCGCGCCGACCTCGATCTGTGGCGGACCGACGCCGCCAGCAACGCCTTCGACACCGATCTCTTCTTTCTGCGACTGCTGGAACGCCATCTCGGACCTCAGTTCGCTTCCATGGAGGCGCGGCTGCGACAGGTGGCCGAGGCCGCGGGACCGGAGCTCGATGCCCTCGTGGCCGAATCCAACAGGGATGAGAACCTACCCACCCTGCGCCGGTTCGACGCCTTGGGGCGCGCAGTGGAGGAAGTGGTCTTCCATCCCGCCTATCACGTGGTCGGACAGGTCTTCTGGTCGAGCGGCGTGTTGTCGTTGCTGGCGGAACCCGGCCACGAGGTGGCAACCGGAGCATTGGCCTATTTGCTGGATCAGCACGGCGAGGCGGGACATGCCTGCCCGGTGGCGTGCACGGCGGGAGCCATCAAGCTCCTCCAGCGCGTCGGCAGCGACGACCAGCGTCGCCGCTACCTCCCCCGGCTGCTGGACCCTGATTACCGAAACCGGCTGCACGCCGCCCAGTTCGTCACCGAGATTCAAGGCGGTTCGGACGTGGGCCTCAACTCGTGCGTCGCGACCCCCGATCCTGAACAGTCCGGCCGGTACCGGATCACCGGCGAGAAGTGGTTCTGCTCGGTGGCGGACGCGGGTCTGTTCGTGGTCAGCGCCCGACTCCAGGATGCACCCGAAGGAACCAGCGGTCTCGGCCTTTTCCTCGTTCCCAGGCTGATCGACGGACGTCCCAACGGATTCACCCTCAACCGACTCAAGATCAAGCTCGGCACCCGATCCATGGCCACCGGAGAAATCGCTTTCGACGGTGCCCTGGGCGAGGCCATCGGTCCCTTGGATGAGGGTTTCAAGAACCTCGTGGGAATCGTGTTGGACACCTCCAGGGTCCACAACGGTGTGGCGGCGTGCGGCATCATGCGACGCGCCTTTGTCGAGGCCCAGACCTTTGCTGCCCGAAGGCGGGCTTTTGCAAACCCCATTCTCGATTACCCGGCAGTCCAGGAGATCCTCGCCCGAATGAAGCTCCGCACGCTGGCCGGACTCGCCACCACCTTCCGTATCCTCGCCATGAGCGATCGAACCCAGGTCGAGCCGGACAACGCGGCTCGGGCCGGCGCCCGTCGCATTGCCGTGATGATCAACAAATACTGGACCGCCGTGGCGAGCACCGCCAATGCGAGGGACGGCATCGAGGTGCTCGGCGGCAACGGCACCATCGACGATTTTTCGCCCCTGCCGCGGCTCTACCGCGACGCCATGGTGGTGGAGAGCTGGGAGGGCACCCACAACACCCTCTGCGCTCAGGTCGTCAGGGATTTCCTGGCCCGTTCCCTCCACCGCCCCTGGCTGGACCAGATTTCATTCGAGATCGAGGCCATCCGTCACCCCCAACTGACCGGTCCGGCCGCCATCGCCCACGAACTTTTTTCCGTCACCCAGCGGAAGATCTCCAGGCTTGTGGAAAGGCCCGACATGGCGCCGGCCCTCATGCGATCGGTCGTGGACCAGATGTGTCGGCTGTCGGATTGGATTTCCATGGTGGCCCAGGCCCAGTGGGTCCTCGACGAGCACGGCTCGGGCGACATCCTCGACGCCATCGAACTCTACCGACTCACGGAGTTGGAGGGCGCCGACACCTTCGACCACCCCGAGATCATCGAACTCCAGCGGCGTTTGGCGGCGGGGTTGTAAAGGACCATCCGGGGAGAATAGGTGCGACAGGCGGGCTCGCCGCCCATGGCGGTCGAAAGTCCAAAGTCGAAAGTTGAAAGTCCCCACCCTTCCTCTCGGAGCGAGTGCGTTGATCGGGAGTGCCACTCCGGGCACATTGAAGTTGAAAGTTGCACGTTAAACGTTGAACGTTCCCACCCACCCTCCCAGTCCGTGAAAGGTCGCGATGGGCGGGTGTGCCGTCTTTGACAATGTTGGGAATCAAGGTGCTGGCAAACTCGTCCCGTAAGGTCCCAACAATGTCTAAGGGGGCTCCCTCGGGGAGCGCGATTGGGAGATGGGCCCGTCGAAATCACCGTATCGAATCGACCGCGCCGGTCGTGGATCAGGGCGTCACGTAACCCGAGGCGGCGGCTGGGCGGGAGGACGGGGGTTCACCCGCCTCATCCTGCGCGGTCACACCCACGAGAACGAGCCCGAACGCGATCACCAACGCCGCGGTCAGCAACGGCACCAAGACCTTCGACCACATGTCGGGGCCGGCGTCCGCCCTCCCGAGGGCGCTCGCGAATTCGAAATCGTATGACGTCATTCTGAGTGCCTCATTCAGTCTCTTGGATGTCTCATGGGTGGAAATGGTTGCCCGCGGGCCGGACGACCGGCCCGCGTGCGGTCATTTCTCTATTTCGACGCCACCTTGGTGGTGGTGTGATTCTCGACCATATGCTCGCCGACCCACTCAGCGACGACAGCGTCGGGCACCGTGCCGAGATGAGCGGCGAGCTTCACCTTGCCGCCCTGACGCTTCACCAGGTAGTTCACGTCCGATCCCGGACCCAGGGTGTGTTTGATCTTGGACAGGGCTTCCTTGTTTGCCGCCGTCATCTCCACTCCGTCCATGGAGAGGAAGACATCGCCCGGTTTGAATCCGGCCTGCTGGGCTGGGCTGTCGGGATATACCTTCGTGATCTCCCAACGACCGTTGTCGAGTTTTTCGGTCTCCACCCCCAGCCAACCCTTCTGCTGGATCTTGGCCACCATCTTGTCCAGACACTCCTGGGTGGTCCCCGTGCAATGCTTGTCGCCGGCCACTGCAATCGTGGCCACACAGATCAAAACCGCAACGCCAACGATCAGAAACGCTTTCTTCATTTCGACCTCCTTGCGGCGTCCAGGGCCCGTCGCGGCCCCATTGTTGAAACCGAGGCACCGGCGGACCCGGCCCGCCGCAATATGACCTCGCCCGGCCGGTGCCTCGTCGTGTCGAACATGGACTCAAGGTAGGATCAGCAGATGTCAATGTCCTGAAGGGCGTGTCAAAGCTTGTGGCGGATGTGAACAAGATGCAAAAGCGGTGGGCGCACCCCCGATAAGGCGTTATATTCCATGTGAAGGGGTCTTACGACGAGGGGGCCTGAAACCTGTGCTCGGCAACGAAAACACCAATAGCTACTCCGCCGGTGAGCTCAAAGCAGTGGAGCGCAGCGTGCTCGGCAAACGCCGCACGCTGTGGCTCGGCGTGGCTGCGGTACTGATACCGCTCGCGGTCTTGCTTGCCCTCCAGATTTTCTGGCTCGGCGATCTTGAACACAACTCGGCCATCGCCCGGGAAGCGACCCTGGACAACTACGTGGAGGCCGTGGCCAAGGAAGTGGACTACTTCTATTGGAAGATGTCGGAGCGAGCGCTCAACCTGCCCGCCTACGCTGTGGAAGAGGACACCATTTACAAGGCGGGCCACCATTTCAAAAAGAAGGAGATCTTCGGAGCCAAGCGTCTGTTCGTCGTCAGCTTCAAAGCCAAGGATTCGGTCTGGTTCTACGACCCGGAAACCAACGAAATGGCGGTTCCAGAATTCTCCGATGAGACCCTGGCGGTGTGGGCGGCCATGTCACCTTGGAAGATGTATTTCAAGAAGGGGGCGAAGTTCGAGAAGGCGAGCCCGAGCGTCGACCAGCATGACCCGCAGAACCGGATCATCATCAACCCCATCACCGACGACGCCTTCAAACTGGTGGGGCTCGCAGGGTTCATCGTCGACAACACGTTTTTCGAGAAGGAGCTGCTGCCCAAGGCAATCAAGATGTCCCTCCCCAAGCTCGACGAGACGGACGGGCTCATGGTCTGCGTGCGCGACGGTCAAAAACGCCAGGTTCTGCCCGCATCCCCCATCACCGACCCCAAGAAGGACCGGGTCAAAGGAGCGCCCACCTTTGTCTTCACCGACTGGAGGATCAGCCTCCAGGGCGACTTCGCCACGCCCGAAAAATGGGCTCGGGCCAACTTCGCCTACAACATCACCCTGTCGGCGCTGCTGGCCGCGGTGCTCATCGCCGGCATCGCCCTCACCCTCAGAACCGCCTTGCGCGAAATGAAGTTGTCCGCGATGAAGAACGAGTTCGTTTCCAACGTGTCGCACGAACTGCGCACCCCCCTGTCGTCCATCAGGGTCTTTGGCGAGTTCATGCGCCGCGGCAGGGTCACCGATCAGGAGAAGGTGCGGGAATACGGCACGTACATCGAGACCGAAAGCCGCCGCCTCACCCAGCTGATCAACAACATCCTCGATTTTTCCCGCATCGAGTCCGGCCGCAAGGTCTACGAGTTCGAGCCGGCGGACATCGAGGAGATCATCGGCGGCACCCTCAACACCTTCGGCATCAGATTGCGCAACAGCGGCATCGAACTCGACTACCACGGACCGGACGAACCGCTGCCCGAGATTCCGGTGGACGCCAATGCCATCGATCGCGCGCTGGCCAATCTGCTCGACAACGCTGTCAAGTACTCCAACGGGGGCGACCGCATCGACATCCGACTCGACCGAAAAGACGACGACATCACGATATCTGTCACCGATCGCGGTATCGGCATCCCCAAAGATGAGCAGCAGCGGATCTTTGAACGATTCCACCGGGTGAGCACGGGTCTGGTCCACGACGTCAAGGGCTCGGGCCTCGGTCTTTCTTTGGTGCAACACATTGTCAAGGCCCACGGCGGCTCGGTGTCGGTGAACAGCACGGTTGGCGAAGGCAGCACCTTCACCATCCACCTGCCCATATCGAACCCCGGATCGGGAGGTGCGTGAGATGACCGCCAAGGTGCTGGTGGTGGAAGATGATGAGGCCATGGCCGTCGCCCTGCGCGACGGATTCACCTACGAAGGTTACGAGGTGGAGCTGGCCCGCGACGGCGAGGCCGGTCTGGCCATGGCCCGGGACGGCTCACCCGACCTCATGATCCTGGACGTCATGCTGCCGAAAATGACCGGTCTCGAGGTCTGCAAAAAGCTGCGCGGCGAGGGTTCGGATCTGCCCATCATCATGCTCACCGCCCGTGGCCAGGAAATCGACAAAGTGCTCGGTCTCAAGCTGGGCGCCGACGACTACGTCACCAAACCCTTCAGCTTTATGGAGCTCATGGCCCGGGTGGAGGCGATTCTCCGACGGTGCGGTCACGGCAAGGAGGAGAGTCGCTGCGGCTCCATCACCTTTGCCGACGTGGAGGTGAATTTCGACCGCCACGAAACCACCAAGGACGGACAGCCCATCGATCTGTCACCGAGGGAATACCGGCTTCTGCACTTCTTCGCCGAGCATCCCGGCGAGGTCATCACCCGCGAACAGCTGCTCGACGCCGTCTGGGGCTACGACACCATCCCTTTCACCCGCACCGTGGACACCCACGTGGCCAAGCTGCGCAAGAAGATCGAGGATGATCCGTCGGATCCAAGGCATCTGATTACGGTGCATCGCGTGGGCTACAAGTTTGTCGGTTGAGTGAATAGCAAATAGTGAATAGTGAATAGTGAATAGAGCTGGCCCCGGGTGATCTGCTATTCGCTATTCGCTATTCACTTTCTGGGCGCTACCACCAGCCCGCTACGGCACCGCCGCCGACCACGCCGAGGTGTCGCCAGCCTCGAAGCCCTCCCAGAACGGCAGCACGAAGGGAATCGGCAGTTCGATCGAGGTGGGGTGGTCCGGCCCGAACAATATGTCCGGATTCGCCACGATGTAGTTTGGATCGTTAAGGTCGCCACCGTCGTTCGAGTTCCGCTCGAAGCGATTCCAATTGGTTCCGGCGATTGCCACCCTGATCCGGTGGCCCGCATTGAACACCATGGCCGTGGACCAGAGGTCCACCTCGATCTCGGTAGGCTCGCCTATCGGCAAGAAACACTCCTCAAAGTCGTTACAGCGCATCCTCGCCCGCTGGATGCCGTCGACGATCAGTATGGACCGGCCGTCGGGGTACACGTCGGTGAGTCGCACGCTGAGGTCCAGGTCCGGTGTGTCTGGACGAATCCAAACGCGGACCGTAATTTGGCCCATCACGTGCACCGGCTGAGCCAATACCTCGGTCGTGAAGGTCAGCATGTGGTCGTGGAACTCGGGAGGCCAGGGACCCGTAGTTTGATCGGTGGGGCCTAGTTGAATAATGCCGGAATTTGCTCCCCCCCACGTGCGCACCGGGTCATTTGGATCGATCGGCAGCTCGAGCTCCCCGACCTGCGGCACGACCGGAGACAGACCTCCATCCGCTGCCAGATACAACTCTTCCACCCGATGAGGCGGTGGCCAGTCGTCCAGGTCCACCCAGTGACAACCGGGGCTGTCCGGTTCCTCGCATGCGCCCATCAGGTAGACCTGGGCCGACGGCCACTCATCAACTCCCGACGGCTCGCCTTTGAGCCAATGGTCCATCCAAGCGAGGATGTGCTGGGGGTACCACCATCCATCACCCCACGGGCGGGGATTGGGTGGTAGCGGCAGCAGACCGAAGGTGAAACTGTGATCGAGCGGATCGATGATCAGATACTGGTTGCCCGAGGCCCCGGAGCCACCGGTGTGTTGCAGAAAAGCGAAGACGTCGAGGCTCCCTTGTTGTGTGGTGTCGTACCAGCCGTTGACGTGAAGTATTGGCACGTGCACCAGCTCCGGATCGACCAGCCCATTCAGTGGATCCCACCAGCTATCGCGCAGCCGGTGGAGCAGGGCTTCAACGCAGAATGCCTCGCCATACACGCTACACGCGTAATTCGCCAAATCATCACGAAACGCGCCGCCCTGGAAGTAGAGGTCAGCCCAGGCGTCCGTGGTAACGCGTTCCGGCGCCAGACACTTCAGGGCCGGTGGCGCATCGTGCATCACCGCATACTGCGTCACGGCCATCCCCGACTGTCCGACCATGCCGATATTGCCGTCGCACCACGGCTGCTGTGCGATCCACTCGATGGTCGCGTGCCCGTCAACTTCAGCGTCGTGGAACATCCAAAACTGACCCTCGGAACCGAACCTTCCTCTGCACGACTGGACCACGAAGGCGTAGCCATTGTCGACGAACAACGGGGGGTTCAGGTGATGAAGGGGGCGATCGTAGGGGGTTCGGATGAGGACCACGGGCCATGGCCCGGCCCCATCAGGCATCCAGATATCCGTGACCAACCGCACCCCATCGGGCATTTCAACCCACTCGGTAGAGGTTTGGGCTTGAGCTGGGCTTGCCAGAAAGCTCAGAACCAGCAAACACGACATGGCGAAGCAACCGTGGGCCAGTGGCGTCTCAGTTTTCATGGCTTGTTCCTTTGAACATGAATATAGGCCTCATCATGCCAAAAGTCATGGGGGAAAACTCAGATTTTTTGTAAGAAGAGGTGGGTGCCAGGCCCAACACAATTCGCAATCCGCAACTCGGAATTCGCAATGGGTGGGAGGGAGGAGGCCTTGCCCGGCTTCGCCCTACGAGCTACGCCGTGGCATTTTTCTTTTTGGCCGTGAGCCAAAAAGAAAAATGGTGACCCCAACGGGATTTGAACCCGTGTCGCCAGCGTGAAAGGCTGGTGTCCTAGACCTGGCTAGACGATGGGGTCACTGTTTGTTCTTTGCCCATGGAGACCGCTGTGCTCCAAGGAAAGCACATCCTACAACAAGTCGGCGCGGCTTGAAAGTCCCACCAGCGTTATGATGGGCCATGCACCAACACGGGAGAGCCACATGACCATCGAACAACTCGATCAAGCCAGGGCCTGCGCCGTATGCTCCTACTGGCTTCCCATGGAGGACAACGGCTTTCAGGGCCAGTGCCGCCGCCACGCCCCCCGTCCCGAGGTCACCGACAGCGTGCACATGCTTGCGGCCTGGCCGGTGACCAATGCCCAGGACTGGTGCGGCGATTTCTCGACCAAGGGCGCCTGATCACTCGAAGAACGCCCGCTCGATTCGGGTGATGTACTCCAGCTCGCAGAGCCGAGAGAGGATCTCCCGGAAGCTGGGTTGGTGGGTGGAGCCGATGCAGAGCACCTGGGTAGGACCGCAGCCGACCCGGCCCGGCGAGCTCGCCTGAATGGCCACCGACGGGTCGATGGTGCGAACCTCATCCACCGCACTCTCGTCCTTGGGAACGCAGAACTCGTAGCTCACGGCAACCTTGCCGTCCGGCGGACCGATCAAGCCGTGCTCGTCCAACTCGGAGAGACCGAAACCGAGTTTGTCACACCCGTCACGGTTGCCAACTTCAGAATCCATGCCGTCCTCCGTTATCAGCGCCTTGGGTATCGGGCGATCGGGCCGTTCGTGTTCGGTGGCGACGGAGACAATCCACCACCGGCCACCAGTCTTCACCATCTGGATGGCGTCCACACCCCTGCCCAGCGGCTGCGGGCTGTCTTTGTCGGTTCGCATCTCGAAAACCACGTCGCAGTTGGCCACACGTCCAAAGCTCGAGCACGATGACCCTGTCACACGCTCCCAGAATCCGGTCTTTCTCATCTCATAGGTCACCAAATCGTCCTTGAAGCTCTGGATAAATTGGTCCAGAGACCAGAGTTCCACGTCCTGACTGCCACGCGCTGGCTGCGCGAGCACCGAGTTGTCGAAGAACAGTGATGCGAGCAGGTCCCAGTCGGGTTCCTCGCCCGGACCGAACGACACCGAGCGGTAGAGAGTCTCGACGACTCCCGCGGTCGTGGTCAGATCCGGCTCGTCAGCCTGTTCCGCTTCGACCCAAACCAACGGAAGGACGACAAGCAGCGCAGCCAGCACCAGTCTTCGTCGCATACCGCCTCCCCTGGACAATCCTACCGTTTCACGTCTTGTGGTGCGGGCGTCTCGCCTGCAGGGCACAGAATCCATACCCTGGATTCTCGGTTTTCAGTATTGAACTCCATCCTCCTCCAATGGCGGGTGGGTGGAATTCAGAATTAAGAATTGAGAATTGAGAACTTCCACCGCATGGTGACAACTGTCCAAAAAATACGGCGGCGCCACGAGGCGCCGCCGCTGATTCAGTTTGATGCGAGGTTTCAGGGAACCTGGATCAGCCAGGAGCCGTCCTCGAACCACTTCTGCTCGAGCTTGTCGAGCACACCGATGCCCTCCAGCGCACCAAAGTAGTTCTCCACCATATTGAGCAGCAAGGAGTCTCCCGCGGGAAGAGCCATCCCGATGGGCTCGATGGTGAGCGGCTCTGACAAGGTCGCAAAACCCTCATCCGGGTGCCTCATCATCGTCAGGGCGCAGATCGGGAAATCCGCCACCATGGCGTCGGCGCTGCCGTCCATCACGGCCGCCACAGCCTGGTCATAGTCCTTGGCCGGGATGAACTGGGTCTTGGAAAGCACCTTCTTGACAAACCTCTCGCTGGTGGAGCCCTCGAGGGCCACCAATTTGATCTGTGACTGGTCGATGTCCTCGGCCTCCTGGATGGATGCCAGGGTCGACGACTTGGTCAAGATCGACTTTCCCGACACCATGAACGGCCCCACAAAGGCCACTCTCAGGTTGCGCTCGGGGGTCATGGTCATCCCGGACATGACGGCGTCCACTTCACCGGCTTCGAGGGCCGGCAGCAGCTGGGCGAAGGGCTTTTCGACGATCTTCAATTCCACGTCCATGGCGGCGGCCAATAAATTGGCCAGATCCACGTCGTAGCCGATCAGCTCACCCGACTTGGACTTCACCGAAAACGGCGGCTGGCTCCCCGACATCCCGACGCGGAGCTCGCCCGATTTCACGATGCGGCTCAGGACGGGGGCGTTTTCGGCGGCAACAACGGGCGCCGAGAATCCTACGACCATGGCGAGCACGACACACAGACCTGCAACCTTGCGAATCACTTTGATTCCTCCATTTTGATCAACATTGTCAATATCCGGCCTCGCGGCCCGAGAACCCCACACACCTGGGTTCCGCTGCGGATTCCCCGCACCCGATGGTTTGGAGATTGAAGCCGACGTTGTATGGTTGCCATCGACAACCGCTACGACGGAGCGTTCGAAGTGAAGACTACCACTGCTCGGTTCATAATGTGTCTGTTGGCCCTGATCACGATTTCGTCCGGGATCGTGGCGGAGGCCCAGCCGACCACCACAAACGGCGACCGCCCGGGGGCCGGATCGGGCCCCACCGACGTCGAGGTTTTCCTTTTCGTGCTCGACGTCGTCAGCATCGATGGCGTCTCACAGTCCTTGACCGCCGACCTGTTCGTCATACAACGGTGGCACGACCCCCGGTTGGCGTCCGCCGACGGTTCTATGCGGAGACTACCGCTCGAGTCGATATGGAACCCGAGGCTCCAGATCATCAATCAACGAGAACTCTCGACGACCTTTCCCAAGCTCGCCGACGTCCAGGCGGACGGGACCGTGACCTACAGGCAGCGGGTCTTCGGTGATTTCTCGGCGCGCCTCGACCTGCACGATTTCCCCATGGACCACCACACCATAGGCTTCCGAATCGTTGTCCCCGGCTACACGCCGGAGGAGGTGCGGCTCACGCCGCGAACGGAGAATCTCACGTCGCTTATGTCAAGCAACTTGTCGGTCGTCGACTGGCAGGTCGGCAATCTTTCGGTTCGCTCCGATCCCTACACGGTGACTCCCGGCGGGCCCTCCATCGCCGGTCTGACCGCCGACTTCGACATCAAGAGGTATCTCGGCTTCTACGTCAGCAAGGCCCTCCTGTCGGTCGCCATCATCGTCTTCATGGCCTTCGTGGTGTTCTGGGTCGATCCCGCGCTCGTGGCACCGAGGATGAGTGTCGCCGTGACCTCGATGCTGACATTGATCGCCTACCGGTTCCTGCTCGGCCAGGTGCTGCCGCCGCTGTCCTACCTCACCCGGATGGACCATTTTCTGCTCGGTTCGACATTGCTCCTGTTGGTGGTGCTCGTCGAGGTTGCGACGACGACCAACTTTGCCACGACCGATCGCGTGCCTCGCGCCCAGTCGTTGAATCGGATCTCGAGATGGGTCTTCCCACTCGTTTTCGTGGCCCTTTTCGCCATGGTCTTTTTTGTCGGCTGAAGCACGGGAGCGGTCCACGGTTCACTCCAGGTCCTGGACCTCCACCAGCCGATCCAGGCCATCGATGGCAAATCTGACGATCGCGCCTGGAATCCCGAAGAACCGTCGAACCGCATCAACCAGGGCATCGCGATCCAACAACCGGGTTTCGGTCTCGCCATCGCGAGTGGACTCGATAATCGACAGGTTTCGAATACGGACCACGCGATCCCGATAGAACCGCGCCAGAACCACCGCATTCATGAAGGTCGCTTCCCTGCGGTACGAATCCCGAATGACGTCGATGAAGTCGTCCAAGGGCCGAGATCTGGGATTCACGACATATCCGTGGACCCTCGTATCATCACGATAGTGATCCATCGCGGAGCGGCCCTCGCTGTCCTGGGGACGCAGAACATAGCGATCACGCCCGAATTCCACGATGACGTCACGATCCAGATCTCGGGGCAGTGGTGAGGAGAACGGCGCTCCGTACCCCACGTCCACCAGATATTCGCGGCCGTTGAGGCGAACCACAATGACCGCGTGAACGTTGGGTTTGGACATATCCGCTCCGCACAGCCGGACGTCGTAACCCAGGTTCCGCATGAGCTGGAACAGGGACACATTATTGGCATAGCAGGTGCCACCAAGGTTGAATCGCGATATCCCATCCAGGTAGTCATCGAGAGCGGGGATCGTGGTCGCACCGATTTTTCGATGGAGGAAGAGTTTGGAGACGTTTTCGAACGGTACCCGGGTCAGGTGGGCCCGTACCAACGCGGACAGCGCCCTCTCGCCGGGCGGCTCGATTTCCAAACCAAGAACCGCCATGTATGTATCGAAGATATCCAAGGATGACCCTTCCAAACTCGTGCCCGTCCCCGGGGGCAACGACAGTCCATTTTACCCCTCTGGACCCAGACCCGGGGCATGTGCTGATCTCCCGTTCAGCTTCAATTTTCGCCGTCAATGTGATCCGCAGCACGGTCCGCCGACTCTCATGTGGTTACACTCACATTGAGACCTGGTAACATTCAGTGTCCAACGTCTGATCACAAATCGACGAGGAAAGGGGGCCGAATATGGATTCCCGTGGCGAATCATCGGCTCACAGCCGCATGAACATGACACGCAATGTCCAAAAATTGACCGCAACAGAAACCACAGGAAACGCTACCGCCATGCGGTCTTCCGCGCCCTCGAACGGCATGCAGCCTCCACCACCAAAGAACCTACCGCCTCCACCGGCCGCCGCGGTACTGGCGCTGAACAAGATGGGCTACGGCCCCAGTCAGGGCGATATCGGCGCCTTCAACGCCCTCGGCTCCACAGGTGACGAGCGACACGCCGCATACGTCGAACAGCAGCTCAATCCGAACGGTATCGACGACTCCGAGGCCGAGGCCAGGATGGCCGCGGCCGGTTTTGCGTCGTTGGGCATGACCCTCGAACAGCTCTGGGCCAACTACGTCACCGGCGACGGCTACCGCTACCGACCCTACTACGAGGTCCGCAACGCCGCCTTCATTCGCGCGCTCTACAGCAAGCGTCAGCTCAAGGAGTTGATGGCCAACTTCTGGCACAACCATTTCAACGTCTACGGCCGCGACTACTGGATCGCCCCGGTCTTTTCCTCCTACGACAGAGATGTCATCCGGGCCAACGTCTTCGGCAACTTTCGCACCATGCTGGACGGGATGGCCAAGCACACCGCCATGCTCTACTACCTCGACAACTACACCTCGTCCAACGCCGGCCCCAACGAAAACTTCTGCCGTGAGCTCTTCGAACTGCACGCCATGGGCGCCGAGAACTACCTGGGAGTGATGCAACAGAGCCAGGTTCCGCTGGACAACGAAGGCCGGCCCATCGGCTACGTCGACGCCGACGTCTTCGAAGCCACCCGCTGCTTTACGGGCTGGAGCGTCGACAACTCCTCGAGCACCGGCAACACCGGTGCCTTCCTCTACCGGTCGGAGTGGCACGATCGTTTCCAGAAGACCGTGCTTGGCACGTTCATACCCCAGGACCAGCCGGATCTCAAGGACGGCCACGACGTCCTCGACGCCCTGGCAAGCCACCCGGGGACCGCTCGATTCATCGCCCGCAAGCTGTGTGCGAAGCTGATCTCGGATGACCCCCCGCAGTCGATCATCGACCTGGCCGCGGCTGTGTTTATGGACAACTTGGACTCGGACGTGCAGCTCAAGAAGGTCATGCGGACGATCCTGAATTCGGATGAATTCCGCACAACCTGGGCGGAAAAAGCCAAGAACCCCTTCGAGATCGCAATCAGCGCGATGCGGGGAACCAACTCACACTTCCACTTCGCGTACGACGCCAGCGACACCAACAGCTTCTTCTATCGCTACGACGATACCGGTCAGCCGATCTACCGGTGGCCCGCGCCCGACGGCTATCCCGACACGAGGGACAAGTGGCAGAGCGCCTCGCCCCGCGTCATGACCTGGCGGTTCGCCAACTGGTTAATCGACTTCCATGACTCGAATGACAACTATTACCTCGACCTCCTGGGACAGACTCCCGGCAACGTTCGGTCAGCGAACGAGCTCGCCGATTTCTGGATCAACCGGATTCTCGGATATTCCATGACCGCGGCCGATCGGATCCAGATCGTTCAGTTCATGGCCCAGGGCCACAACCCCGACGCCGATCTCCCGCTCGATACCGACGAGGACACCCGCGATCGCCTGCGGGCGATGGTCGGTCTCATCCTGATGTCGCCGACCTTCCAGTGGAGGTAAGCCATGCCAAAGACCACACGTCGTAACTTCGTTGTCGGCTGCTCGGCGGCCATCGCTGGGATGAGCGGCACCCGATTCGGCAGTCTGCTTTTCGCTGACCCCGACATGCCGCACAACAATGAAACCCTCATTGTCGTCTTCGCCCGCGGCGGAATGGACTCCATGAACCTGGTCTTCCCGGTGAACGGGGTCGACCGCGGCCACTACGAGGCCGCTCGTCCCGACATCAAGATCCCCGTCAACGAGGCCCTGCCGCTGGACGGCCAGTTCGGCATCCACCCCTCGGTGGGCCAACTTCACGACGTCTACCAGGCCGGGCGTCTCGCGGTGGTCCATGCGGCTGGGATTCCCCTGGGCAATCGCAGCCACTTCGACTCCCAGGCGTTCATCGAGCTCGGCACACCGGGCAACAACCAGGGGTCCACCGGATGGCTGGCGCGTCACTTCCAGAGCGCCTACAACCTGCCGCCGGAGATCGTCATGCCGTCGATGTCGGTGGGCTCGATCCAGACCACCTCATTGCTCGGCGACCACGATTCGATCAACATGTCCGACCCCAGTGATTTCAATCTCCAGGTCGGGCCGTGGGAGTGGCGCGACGCGCAGCGGCTGGCCATGCGAAACCTCTATTCCGCGGGCGACACCTGGCTCCACAGCTCGAGCCTGCAGGCGCTCGACGCCATGGACATCATCGAGATCCACGCCTCCGGTGGCTACACACCCGCCAACGGCGCCGTCTACCCGAATACCTCGTTCGGCCGTCACCTTCAGGTGGTGGCGCAGATGATCAAACTCGGGCTCGGCCTCCGCGTGGCCACCATCGATATCGGCGGTTGGGACACCCACAACAGTCAGGGCGACGGTTCCGGCGGCTATTTCAGTAGCCGCATCGCCGAGCTTGGCGGTGGTCTGGGTGCGTTTTACGACGATCTCGGAGGCTTCGGCGGTACGGACTACACCAACAAAACCACCATCGTTCTCCAAAGCGAGTTCGGACGGCGCCTCCGGCAAAATGCCGACCGCGGAACCGACCACGGCCACGGCGGGGTCATGATGGTGATGGGTGGCAACACGATCGGCGGCGTTCACGGTCCGTGGCCTGGCCTCGCCAACGACCAGCTCTACGACGGTGCCGATCTCGCGGTCTCCACCGATTTCCGCCGAGTCCTGTCGGAAATCCTGATCCGCCGCATGGGCAACAACAGCCTTGGCGTCGTGTTCCCCGGGTACGCCGACTATCAGCCACTCGGTGTGGTGCACGGCACCGATCTGCCGCCGGACTACAGTCCCGGAGGGGCGTTGCTGTTTCGCGATGGCTTTGAGTCGGGTGATGCGTCGGTGTGGTCGGGGTCGCAGGGGTAAGCCGGGGGCTCGGGGATCGGGGATCGGGGATCGGGCCCCCGACCGCCCACGTCCACGATCGACCAAAGACCGAAAATCACCCGCCCGGGTGGGACGAATTCTAAATTCTCAATATTGAATTTTGAGTTGCCCCCACCCGCTCGGAGCATCTCTGGAGCGCAGCCGCCCCGGCTGCATTTCCGGCTGCGATTGAGGCCGCGGATTCAAAATTCAGAATTAAGAATTCAAAATTCAGAATTCGGCAACCTCGGGGAGCGCGGTGAGAGGATCGGCGCGACCAAATTCAGTAAGGTCGCTGGCTACCAGACAACCGCTGACCAACCCGAGGTGTCGCCTGACTCGAAGCCGTCCCCGATGAGGGTGATGTCGCAGGAACCCGCGTCGATCAGCTGGACCACCGAGTAGCGAGGGAAGTAGAGCGTCGAGGCGTCGTCGGAGAAGACCGCGCCACCCGGCCATTCACAACCCTCTCCGTGGTTGTTCCACGGATGTTCTGAATCCCAAAACCCTGGATCCAGGAGCTGCGGATCCGCCGGATCGGTGATGTCCCAGGTGACCGAGCTGTCCGGGGTCGACCCGTCCGCCACCCAGACGAAGGGATAGCGGATGGCCGCCAGTCCCCAGTTCCCCGCCTGGGACGAGAGCAGGACCGGGTTTGCCGGGTCGACAATGTCGTAGATCCGCATCTCGCCCATTTTTACGACCGCCACCGCGAGATCGTGGGACTCGTCCACCGCCATGCCCCTGCCGCGCATCAGATTGGCCAAAGGGACATCTTCGCCATGGTTCACATACCTCAGGAACGGGTTCTGGCCTCCGGTTATGACCTCGAAGGTATAAACCCGCCGGTTTGAAAATCCGAGATACAGCACCGACGGCTCACCACCCTTGACGTGGAAACCGTTGACGATCTTCAGGTCCCAGTTCGGAATATTGATACAACCAATGGCCTCGAACTGACCCTCGTAGATCCCGTCCATTCGATAAAGCGTCGCATCTCCGCCACAGTCGTCGGGGAGGAGGCTGGCCAGCAGATACTGCTGGTCATCCACCATAAAAGTGAATCCTCCCAAGGGTTCGGCCGAGGTCATATAGGCCGTGTCCGCGACGAATCCAGGGCTCATGCTGGTGCCCAGGTCAAACAGCGCGATGCCGAGCTTGAACGCGGCCACACCGAATCGGCAGTCGTCACAGAATGAGTAGGACAGGAGATCGTAGTCGGAGTCGCCCTGATTGTGAACATTGAAGGCCGACGCAGCCGCGAAGGTCGGCTCCCTCGGATCATCCAAAGTCCACAACTTGATCTCGTTGCCGGTATTGACTGCAAGGCGGCTCGACCCGCCCCAGTCGAAGGTCGATGCCTCGAAGAATTTCGGGTTGGAGGGGAGTCCGATGCAGTCGTTCGACGTGTCCTCGAGCAGCGGTTCGATGGCTTCGAGACAGGTCTGAGACAGCGCCGGCTGGGTTGATACCAGCAGCGCAACGCCCATGATCAACTGTCGAAGCCACACCTCCGGCCACAATCTGCCCATGCAATCTCCTCCCGAGGAAGTCGGTTTCGGCGGCCGCCGACCGACGTGGGGGGATTCTTGCACAGGAACCTCCAGAGATCAACGCCAGACGCCCGCCTTCGTCTGCCCGAGTGACCATGGTCACCATCCGCGCCCGGGTGCAGGGCTACCTCGACAGGATGACCTTCGACCCAAGCTCCTTCGTGCGCAAGGGGAAGCTGCTCTTCGTCATTGAGCCCGGGCCTTACCAGGCGCAGCGCGATCGCGCTGCGGCCGGGCTCGAGGCGGCCGAGGCCGGTCTACGCCGGGCCGAGTCCGACCTCGATCGGCTCGAACAGGCGGTCCAGACCAACGCCGTCAGTCAGCAGGAGGTCACCCGCGCCCGCGCCGAACGCGACCAGGCGTCGGCGGCCATGCTCGAGGAGCAGGCGACGTTGACCAACGCCGAGATCCAGCTCGAATACACCACGGTGGAATCACCAATCGACGGGCTTGTCTCGCGGAACTTCGTGGATCTCGGGAACCTGGTCGGTGCCGGAGAAGCGACGCTTCTCGCCACGGTTCGTCAGATCGATCCGATCTATGCCTATTTCGAGGTCTCCGAGCGCTTTATCGCGGAGCGCCTCGAGGAGTTCGGCGGGCACCAGGGCCCCGAGACGATTGACGACGTACCGGCCTTTCTGTTGCTCAAGGAAACCGGTCTCGAGGTGAAAGGGCGGCTCGACTCACTGGACAACACCGTCGATCCGGCCACCGGCACTATCCGGGTTCGCGCCATCTTTCCCAACCCCGACTCCATGATCTTCCCAGGCTTCTTCGTCCACGTTCGGCTCCCCGGCGAACTGATCGAGAACGCGGTTCTGGTCGAGGAGACCGCCGTCGGCACCGACCTTGGCGGCCGCTTTGTGATGGTGGTTGGCGATGACAACATCGTCGAACGTCGCTACATCGAGCCTGGCCCCCTGCAGGAGGACACGACCCGGGTCGTGCTCGACGGCCTGGAGCCTCACGAGCGCTACATCACCGTCGGTCTGCAGCGCGCACGGCCGGGAATGCCGGTGACGCCCAAGGAAGCCGTGGGACGGTAGCAAATGTTCAGCCGCTTCTTCATCTATCGCCCGATCTTCGCGTCGGTGATCTCGATCGTCATCGTGCTGGTCGGAATCATCTCGATCCCGCTGCTGCCTATCGAGAGCATGCCCGCCATCACGCCGCCCTCGGTCCAGGTCACCACCTCCTACCCGGGCGCAGGCGCCGGCGTTGTCGCGGAGACCGTCACCGCACCGATGGAGGAGAAGATCAACGGTGTCGAGAACATGATCTACATGTCTTCGAAATCGGCCGCGGACGGCAGCTGCAACATCACGGTCACCTTCGAGGTCGGCACCGACGTCGACATGGCCACTGTGCTCGTGCAGAACCGCGTCAACGAGGCCCAGCCGTTGCTGCCGGAGGAGGTCAAGCGCCAGGGCGTCAAGGTCGAGAAGCAGTCCACCAACATCACCCTGATGATCAACCTGGTCTCACCCGACGGCGCCTTCGACGAGCTCTACATCTCCAACTACACCACGACCCGCATCAAGGACGTACTGGCCCGGATCGACGGCGTCTGCAAGGTCGAGATCATGGGGGCCAAGGACTTCGGGATGCGGATCTGGATCGATCCCGACCGATGCTCCGCGCCCGTGACCTGACCACCGATCGAGATCATCAACGCGCTTCGCGAACAGAACATCCAGGTGGCCGCCGGTCAGATCGGCGGCCAGCCGGCGCCCAAAGACCAGCCTTTCGAGTACTCCATCACGACCCTGGGCCGTCTGCGAGACGGTGGAGCAATTCGAAAACATCATCGTCAAACCAGGCGAACAGGGCCAACTGGTGCGGGTCCGCGATGTGGCCCGGGTCGAGCTCGGCGCCCAGAGCTACAAGTGGTTCGCCAAACTCGACGGCGCGCCGTCGCATCGCCATCGCTATCTACCCAGCTGCCCGGCGCCAACGCCCTCGACATCGCGGAGGGCATCAAGGCGAGATGGACGACTCGGCCCAGGAATTCCCCGAGGGCCTCGAGTACCGCATCCTCTACGACTCCACCGAGTACATCCTGCAGTCGATCAAGGAGGTCGTCACAACCCTCATTATCGCGATTCTGTTGGTGGTCTTCACCGTTTTTATCTTCCTGCAGGATTTTCGCACCACGCTGGTGCCGGCGATCACCATTCCGGTGTCGCTGCTCGGCACCTTTGCAGTGATGCTGGTCCTCGGGCTGTCGATCAACAGCTCACCATGTTCGGCCTCATCCTGGTGATCGGCATCGTGGTCGATGATGCCATCGTCGTCGTCGAGAACACCCTACGGATCATCGACACCGAGGGGCTCGACGCCAAGGAGGCAACCGCCAAGTCCATGATGGAGATCACCGGACCAGTCGTCGCGACGACCCTCGTGCTGCTGGCGGTCTTTGTCCCCACCATCGTCATGCCCGGAATCACCGGCCGGTTGTACCGTCCCTTCGCCATCACCATCTCGGTCGCCACGGTCTTTTCCTCAATCAACGCTTTGACCCTCAGCCCGGCCCTGTGCGGCATGCTGCTGCGTCCTTCGCAGGGAACGCACAAGCGCCTTCTTCGCGCTCTTCAATCGGATACTCGACAACAGCACCACTCGATACTGGCTCGATCGTCAAGATGCTCCTGCGCCGTTCGCGTCTTCACGGCTGATCATCGTCGGTGGCCTCCTCGTGGCCGACCTACTTCGGCATGACGGCCATGCCCACCGGCTTCGTACCCTCCGAAGATGAGGGATACTTCATGGTCGCAGCGCAGCTACCCGACGCCACCTCGCTCGGCCGCACCGAGGAGGTCATCGACGAGATTTCGGCGATTCTCGATCAAACGGATGGAATTCGCGGCGTGATCGCGGTCGGCGGATTCTCCCTGCTCGACTCGGTGGTGTCCTCGAACGCCGGCGCCGTTCTGGGTCGTCCTCAAACACTGGGACGAGCGTTCGACCCCCGAGACTCAGATCCAGGCCATCGTCGACTCGCTCAACAGGCGTTTTGTCGCAGATCGAAGATGCCGTGGTCTTCGCCACCCGGCCGCCACCGATCCAGGGCCTCGGTTCCACCGGTGGCTTTCAGATGGAGGTCCAGGATGTGGGCGGCTCAGGGTTCGAGCTGCTGCAGCAGGTGGCCTACGACCTGGTCGACCAGGGTCGGCAAAATCCAGTGCTGACGAGCATGAACACGACCTTCCGAGCCGGTGTGCCGCAGCTTTTCCTCGAGGTGGACCGCGAAAAGGCCAAACGGCTCGACGTGCCCATGCAGCGTGATCTTCGACACGCTGCAGGCCAACCTCGGCTCGGCCTATGTCAACGACTTCAATCTCTTCGGCCGGGTATGGAAAGTGATGATCCAGGCCGATGAACCCTTCCGCATGGAACGGGCCGATATCACCAAGCTCGAGGTCCGCTCCAACTCGCGGATTGATGATTCCGCTGGCCACCCTGATCGACGTGCAGGACACTGTGGGGCCCAGCTGTCCAGGCACGTTACAACCTCTATCCTTCGGCCTCCATCACCGGTGACGCTGCGGCCGGCTACAGTTCGGGGCAGTCCATCGCGACCATGCAGGAGATCGCCCGCAACTCCCTGCCGCCCTCCATGAGCTTCGAATGGACGGGGGTCACCTACCAACAACTCGCCGCCGGCGGCGCAGCGGGTTTGATCTTCGCGTTGGCCATCGTCTTCGTCTACCTCTTCCTGGCCGCCCAGTACGAGAGCTGGACCCTGCCCTTCGGGATCATATTTCTCGGTGCCCTTCGCAATCTTGGGAGCATCCGTCCTGACCCTGGCCCGCGGTCTCGACAACAATGTCTACACCCAGATCGGTTTCATCCTCTTGATCGGATTGTCGGCAAAGAACGCGATCCTCATCGTCGAATTCGCCAACCAGCTCCGTCAGAGCGGCAAAACGCCATTTGAAGCGGCTCGCGAAGCTGCACGGCTCCGATTCCGTCCCATCCTGATGACCGCATTCTCGTTCATTCTCGGTGTCATGCCGTTGCTCTTCGCCTCCGGCGCCGGCGCCGCAAGCCGCGTTTCTCTCGGAACCGCGGTCTTTGGCGGGATGGCTTTTGCAACCGTTTTCGGCATCTTCGTCATCCCGTGGCTCTACTTCGTGGTCCAGAGCGCGTCTGAGAAATTCAGCGGCGCCAAGGCGCCTGCAGAACCTGTACCGGCCGAAGCCGGATCCGAGAGCTGAGGAGCGAGCCATGGAACGTCAACGACTGCCCATGATGATGGCCGTAGGATTCGCTCTCACGCTGGCAGGGTGCACGGTCGGACCGGACTACGTCCAGCCGGAAACCCAGACGCCCGACACATGGCACACAACCGCCGTCGAGGGTCTCGAGGACGGCGAGGCAAATCTCCAGACCTGGTGGACGGTCTTCGACGATCGAGCAGCTCAACGAGCTGGTGCTTCGATCGGCCGGCGGCAATTTGACCCTGCGCGAGGCGATGTGGAAGGTTGAGGAGGCGCGAGCGCTCCGAGGTGTCGTCGCGAGCGTCAGGAAACCGCAGGTGGAATTCAGCGGCGATGCCACCCGTTCGCAGCCGAGCGACAACGGCATCCTCGGTGACCTCGCCCCGGAAGAGGGTTTGAAAGCGGGTGATCTCTTCTCCGCCGGTCTTGGTGCCTCCTGGGAGATCGATGTCTTCGGTCGAATTCGCCGCCAGGTCGAATCGGCAGACGCGGCGACCGACGCCACGGTTGAGGCCTACCGCGACGTGCTGGTTTCACTCTACGCCGAGACCGCCCTCGCCTACCTCAACGTGCGAACCTCACAGGAACGGCTGCGGATCGCACACGCCAACGTCGATTCTCAGGAGAACACGCTCCAGCTCACCAAGGACAGATTCGATGCGGGCCTGGTATCAGCGCTCGACGTCTCCCAGGCAGAATCCAATCTCGCCAACACCTACTCCACTATTCCGGTGATCGAGCGGGATCTCAATGAGGCGCTCAACCGCCTCGCGGTCTTGCTCGGCGAGAATCCGGGTGAGTTGCACGTGGAACTCGACACCGACGTCCCAATCCCGCACGAGCCGGAGGAGGTTGTCATTGGTCTGCCCGCTGAGCTGCTCCGTCAACGTCCCGACGTCCGCCAGGCCGAACGGCAGCTCGCCTCCCAGACCGCACGAATCGGGGTTGCGACGGCTGACCTCTACCCGACATTCTCGCTCGCCGGCTTCCTGGGTCTGGAGGCTCTGGACATCGGTGACCTCGCCTCCGGTGACAGCGTGACCTGGAACATCGGTCTGCCGGTCCGCTGGAGCATCTTCTCCGGCGGCCGCATCCGTTCCCAGATTAGGGCCGAGGAGGCGCGCACCAACCAGCTCTTGGCCAACTACGAACGGACCGTCCTCAAGGCCCTCGAAGAGGTCCGAAAATGCATTGTTCGCCTACGCCAGAGAGGTTCAACGGCGTGAACGCCTGGCACAGGCGGTGAGCGCCACCCAGCGCTCCCTCGATCTCGTGCTGACCCAGTACACCGCGGGGATCACCGATTTCCAGAACGTCCTCGATACCCAGCGGACTCTGCTCGTTCGCGAGGATGAACTGGCGGTGGCCGAGGTCTCGTGGTCGGCAACCTGGTACGGCTCTACCGCGCCCTGGGCGGCGGTTGGAACCCCGATGCGGCCCAGCCTCCGACCGCGTCCACCTCCACCGACACGGCCGTGGAGGAGTCCGCTGCCCAGAAGAGCTAGCCCGACGCAGATTGCAGATTGCAGATTGCAGCCGGATGGTCTGTCGGTCAATCACCGTGTCAACCCGGGGCGGGGGAGGAATCTTGCATCTTGTATCTTGCATCCTGTATTTGAGTCCGGGTGGGTGGGGGGGGGAATCCGGCTTCGTCCTACGGACTACGCCGTGACACATTTTTTCTCGGCCCGGAGCCGAGAAAAAATTTTGGTACGCCCGACGGGATTCGAACCCATGACCTATAGCTCCGGAGGCTATCGCTCTATCCAGCTGAGCTACGGGCGCACACTGTATGTCGTTTCAAAAATGGGGTGGGCGATGGGACTTGAACCCACGACCACAGAGGCCACAACCCTGTGCTCTACCACCTGAGCTACGCCCACCACATCGGTCTTGTACTTTGGCCCGCCTGAGTGGACTCGAACCACTGACCTACGGATTAGAAGTCCGTTGCTCTATCCTGCTGAGCTACAGGCGGAAGGTTTTCCTTCGGGGCGATGGTTTGGTCGGGGCGAGAGGATTTGAACCTCCGACCCCCTGCGCCCAAGGCAGGTGCGCTGCCAGACTGCGCTACACCCCGACGCTCAAGTCCGCTCTATATTGCCAAAGATCCGCCCTTTCGGGCGAAGGGTGAGTATATGGCTCGGTCCCGGCGAGTGTCAACAGTGGAGGGGGTCGATGTCGGTCTGTTTGACAACCGCAGCGCGCACCGGCATACCGGGGGAAAACCACGACCCAACCATCCGGAATCACGGCCTTCTCCCGTTGGTTCTTGATAGGGAGTTTCAATAAATTCCACCAGAGCCCAGGAGGAAAAAATGCGCGCCATGATCTTCGCAACAGCAATGGTCATCACCGGAACCGCAGTTCCCGGAGCGTACGGCGCTGAGCAAGCGGCACGCCCTGGGCCGACGTTGGTGATCCGAGACTCTGGTATCACGGAGAAGTCCTTTGTCCCGCCCCGCCGGTTGGAGAGCCCCTTGCCAAAGGTCCAGACCTCGACGTTCCAGGTGACGTATAACGGGTTTTCGTCCGAGGCCCAGATTGCCTTCCAGGCCGCGGTGGACGCCCTCAGCGAACTCTTCGTGTCGCCGGTGACGATCCGGGTCGAGGCCAACTGGGCACCGCTTGACGAAGATGTCCTTGGATCCGCGGGCGCCAACTTCATCTGGCGCGACTTCCCCGGGGCTCCCGAACCGGGTACGTTTTATGTGGACGCATTGGCTGATGCGGTCCGGGGTTCGGACATCGGCGGCGGCGACTTCGACATCCTCGCCACCTTCAATTCCGATTTTCCCGCCTGGTACTTCGGCACCGATGGCAACACTCCGTTTAATCAATCGGACTTCATGTCGGTGGTCCTGCACGAACTCTGTCACGGACTCGGATTTATCGGTTCGGCGGAGGTGAACAACGGTGTCGGATCGTGGGGGGTATCGTCTCAGGGACAGACCTGGCCGGTGAGCTACGACCCCTTCATGGAAGACGGCTCCGGAACCCTCGTCATGGATTATCCGAATTCGTCCACAGCCCTCGGCGATATTCTCCAGAGCAACAATCTCTTTTGGGGCGGCCCGCAAGCGGTGTCGGTCAACGGTGGCGTCCGGCCCAGGATGTATGCGCCGTTCATCTGGGAGCCGGGTTCGAGCTATGCCCACCTCAACGAGAGCACCTACCCTGCAGGCAACGTGAAATTCGTTGATGACCCCCTCGATTTCGCGCGGCGAGGCGATCCACGATCCGGGCCCGATCTCACTGTGCCTGTTTCAGGATATGGGCTGGGAGACCGCGGAGAACTGCGGTGCCGCCGCCGCCACCAGCCTCTGGGTCGCCACCGCGGCCAGGGCCTCCGGTGCACAGGGAAGCCAGTGGCGCACCACGTTGGGCGTCTTCAACCCGTCCGCCGCCTCGGCCACCGTGGACATCAGCTACCACCGCAGCGGGGGGAGTACATCAACGGCCTCCCTGTCGCTGCCCGGAGGCGCTCAGACCCTGATCGACGACGTGGTCGGCTTCCTCGGTTCGGGCGGATCAGGTCCCATGGAGATCGACGCCACCCAGCCGGTGATCGTCGGCTCCCGGACCTACAACCAAAGCAATGACGGAACCTTCGGCCAATATCTGGATGGGGTCGCGCCGGAAGACGGCGCCTCGACCGGCCAGATGGTGTGGTTGACCATGTTGCGGGAAAACACGGACTTTAGATCCAACATCGGATTCACCAACACCGGCGGCTCGGCGGCCGTGGTCACGGTGACCTTGTATGACGGGTCCGGCGCCCAGGTCACGTCATTCGCGGTGACCGTATCTGCCGGCAGCAACAAGCAGGAAAACCAGCCCTTCCTCAACCGCGGCGGCCGGAGCGACATCGATTCCGGCACGGCCAAGATCTCGGTGACGGCGGGTTCGGGTGTCCTGGTCTACGGTTCCGTTATCGACAACCTGACGGGCGACCCGACGACGATCCCGGCGAAGTAGCCCGGGGGTTCGCCTGGGGCTCGAACCCCCGGGGAGGAGTCCTATCGACAGTGGCCCATCCCCTGTTTCAATCGAACCAGATCGCCTCGGGATAATGGTCACGGATCGTCCGGTCCTTGGTCAGGAGGGGCAAATTTCGGGTCCGTGCCTGAGCCACGGCACGTTGACGGTCACATCGCGCGACCGCATATTGTGTCCAGATCGATCCGATCGGGAGGGCATCATGCGCATCACGACGCTGATCGAAAACGATGGACTTGCAGACCACGATGACCTGGTGACAGAGTTTGGGCTGTCGCTTCATGTGGACACCGGCGAGAGCCAGGTCCTTTTTGACAGCGGCACATCGGGTGCATTCGCCGACAACGCCGCGACGCTCGGGATCGATCTCGGCGCGGTGGATGCGGCGGTTCTTTCTCATCATCACTTCGACCATGGTGGCGGGTTGGAACGCTTCTTCGCCGTGAACGACCGGGCGAAGGTCTACCTCCGCCGAGGTGATCTCGCGGATCGCTACTTCAAGGGCCTGGTAGTGGTGAAACGCCCAATCGGGCTGGACCTCTCGTTGTTCGATCGGTTTCCGGATCGGTTCGAATTCATCACCGACACCACCGAGATCGCGCCGGGGCTCTTTCTACTGACCAGGATTCCTCAGAGCCATACTCGACCCGAGGGCAACTCACATCTGTTCGTCCAAAGTGACGGAGGGCTCCTACCCGATCCTTTCGACCACGAGCTGGTGATGGTGGTCCGTGGCGACGATGGGCTGGTGGTTTTCTCTGGCTGCTCGCACAACGGCATCCTGAACATGGTGGAAGCGGCCACCGCCCAATGGCCCGATGAACCGATACGGGCGGTCATCGGGGGTTTCCACCTCATCGGGCTGCCGATCTTCAACACCATGGCGGCCAGCCGTGACCACGTCGAGGAAATCGGTCGGCAGATGCTCGCCTTGGGTCCGGGGAGGGTCTACTCCTCGCACTGCACGGGCCGCAAGGCGTTCTCCGTTCTCAAGGGCGTCATGGGCGACACCCTCCAACCCTTCCACACGGGTTCGATCATCGAGGTCTGAATTCTCGATTCTAAATTTTGAATTTCGAATTGGGTGGGCGGGGGTCCCCCTGCTCCCTGCTCCCCGCTCCCTGATGTTGACATTCCTCGCCATCACCCTCACATTAAGGGTGAGCGAAGCCTAGGGGTGGCCAGACGGCCTGAGAGCACACCCTGGAACCTGATCCGGATCACACCGGCGTAGGGAACGGCAGCGGACGCCAGAATCATCTCTCAGTACCGATCTCGTGTCGCCGGCCGCCCCGTGCCTGAGGAGTACGAGAATGTCGATCCGATTGACGCGGACATGGGCCAAAACTGGATTCATGTTGGCGCTGCTCTGGATGACCGCCGGCACCACTATCGCCGACGCCCCCCGGGGTTTCCAGATCACCGGTCTGGTCACCGACCGCGGCGGTTCGCCCGTGGAAGGCGTTTTCATTTCGGCCGATGGGATCGAGTCGACGACGACAAATCGGGATGGTGAGTTTTCCATCCAATTACAGTCCGGACGGCGCGTGATCCGAACCGAACACCCGGCCTATCGTGCCGTCGACCACCCCATCGACGTCACCGGTGACATCAGTGGTCTCCGGTTCGAGCTGTCGCCGCTCATGTCGGTCTCCGACTCCATCACCGTGTCGGCCATCCGGGCCGGCGAGCTGGCCCCGGTGACCAGAACCAACCTGGACTCGGAGCAGCTCGAAGAGCTGAGTTACGGCCAGGACGTGCCCGAGCTGCTGCAGTACACACCGTCGGTCACCTGGTACTCCGACTCCGGTATTGGCTCCAATTACTCTTACCTCAGTCTGCGCGGAATCCAGCAGACCCGGATCAACATGACCTTTGACGGCGCGCCCCTCAACGACCCCGCCGAGCACGCGCTCTACTTCAACAACTTCCACGACTTCACGCGCGCAGTGGACAGCATCCAGATCCAGCGCGGCGTCGGCACTTCAACCGTGGGGGCACCGTCGTACGGCGGCTCCATCAACTTCGCCAGTGTTCCCATGAGTCCGTTCAGCGGCGGTGACGCCGGAATCGCCTTCGGCTCCTACGACACCCTGAGGGCCTCCGCAGGCTACCAGAGCGGCCTCTTCGGTGACGGTTTCAGCCTTGGTGGACGGGTTTCTTACGCCACCACCGAGGGCTACCGCGACAACTCCGGCTCCGAACACACGACCCTCTTCCTCAATGGTCAGTGGCAGGGAAAGAAATCGTCGTTGAAGTTCGTCTCCTTCTTCGGCAACGAGCAGTCGCAACTCGCCTGGCTGGCGGTGGATCCGGACACGCTGGCTGAGAACCCGCGGTACAACCCGCTCACCGAGAACGACCGCGACGACTTCAGCCAGAACTTCGCCCAACTCCAGTACACCCGCGCCCTGAGCGACCGCACGACCCTGGTGGCACAGCTTTATTACAACGGCGCCGACGGCGTCTTCCACCTATGGGACGACCCGGTTGCCCAGGGGGCCATGCTCGACTTCGGCATCGACCAGTACTTCATCGGTGCCATGGCCACTGTCCTCCATACCACCGACCGTCTCGCCCTTACCGGCGGCGTGCACTACAACGACTTCTCCGGTGACCACACCCTGGACATCGAGGGTGACAGGATCTATGTCAACACCGGTCTCAAACAGACAGCCAACGCCTTCGTCAAGGTGGAGTACACGCTTGGACCGTGGGTTCTCTTTGGCGATGTCCAACTTCGCTGGGCCGAATTCTCCTACGACGGAACCATCGACCTCGGATCGGTGGACTGGAGCTTCTTCGATCCCAAAATTGGCGCAAGGTGGCTCCTTGCCCCGAACCTCAGCGTCTACGCGTCTGTGGGACAGGCCCACCGCGAACCGGCCCGGCTCGACCTGCTCGCCGGCGAGGACGATGCTACCGT
Organism: uncultured Holophagae bacterium; assembly: GCA_963797055.1. Lineage (GTDB taxonomy): Bacteria > Acidobacteriota > Thermoanaerobaculia > Thermoanaerobaculales > Sulfomarinibacteraceae > FEB-10. The sequence goes on along the minus strand of CAWCOD010000002.1, from coordinate 374,786 downwards.
GCCCCACGATCTGGAGGCTGTGGAGCCCGAAGAGGTTGTGGACTTCGAGGCGGGCCTGAACTACAACACCCCCACACTGGCGCTGCAGGCGAATCTCTACTGGATGGACTTCAACGGCGAAATCGCCCTCACCGGCGAGCTGTCCGACATCGGCCTGCCCCTTCGCCGCAATGTGGACTCCTCCTACCGCCGCGGACTCGAGGTGGACCTGCGGTGGCTTGTGGCCGACAACTGGGCGCTCACCAACAGCACCAATCTCAGCCACAACCGCATCGACCAGTGGACGCAGTACTTCGATGTCTTCGACTCCGACTTCAATTGGGTGGATAGCGAACCCGTCACTTTCTTCGACGTGCCGCCGCTGCTGACGCCGGAGATCATCATCAACCAGGGGGTCCAGTGGACTCCCGGCGCCTGGGGACTAGAGTTGATCGGCCGCTACGTCGATCTGTCCTATCTGGATAACACGGGCAACGCTGCCTTCACCGCGCCCGCGTACTTCAACCTCGATCTGCGCGCCTCGGTCGTTCTCAACCGGCTGCGGTCCCTCGGCCGGCCGAAGATCACGCTCTTTGTCACAAATCTGCTGGATCGGGTAGACCAGTATCCCAGCGGTTACAGCTGGCAGTACATCACCCTGGATGGGGGAGGCAACAACACTTTTGGCGGAATCCCCTATTTCTACCCGCTCGCGACCCGTAACTTCGTCGTGACGCTGGACTTCAGATTATGAGTTACTGGCTGACTACACAGGAGGATCGAATGTTGAATTTTGAATTCTCAATTTTGAATTGTCGACCGCCCACCCGCCGGCGATGGACGCAAATTCAAAATTCAAAATTCAAAATTCAAAATTCTCCCTGCAATTCAGGCAAGACCCTCGGCCCTTCGAGGTCGGTCGATGACGGTCTCTCGAACTCATCGCAGTGGTGGTCACCCTTGCCGCGGTCTATCTGACCGCCCGCCAGGTCATTTGGTGCTGGCCGCTGGCGATGGTGAGCGTCACCCTGTACGCCGTCGTTTTCTTTGATGCGCGGCTCTACGCCGACATGGGTCTGCAGGCCATCTACTTCGCCCTCGCCCTCTACGGCTGGTGGGCGTGGCTCCATGGCGGCGAGGGCCACAAGAAACTCGGCGTTTCGCTCGCCTCGTGGCCACTGAGGATCGGGCTGACGTGGTGGGGGCAGTGGCCGGTCTCCTTCTCGGGCTCACCCTGGATCGATTCACCGACGCCTCACTGCCGTTTATGGATTCCACCCTCACTTCATTCAGCATCATCGGCCAGTGGATGCAGACCCGGAAGATCCTCGAGGCATGGATCCTGTGGATCGCGGTGGACGTGTTCTATGTCGGCATGTTCGTCTTCAAAGGGCTCTACCTCACCGCTGGACTCTATGCCGTGTTCCTTTACCTCGCGGCGGTGGGTTACATCTCCTGGCGGAAGTCCATGGCAATGGCCGGGAACACATCGCCGTGAGGCATTTTTGAGCGGCCGTACCTACTGCTCGTCAAGACAAAAATCCGAATTCTCAGTTCTCGATTTTGAATTCTGAATTTCCGCCCTCCCCGTCGCGTGGCCGGAATTCAAAATTCAAAATTCCTCAGCCGGGCAGATTCGCGGCTCACTCAAGAACCACTCGTGAGAATCAAGCCGAGGAATCGGTAGACCAGTTTTGCCACCAAGAACTCGCTCGCCCACAGGCCGGGGGTTGGGAGCAACTCCACCGCGTCGAAGGCCACGACCTCGCGTTCGGCTGCGACCCTCTGGAGCAGGCCGGTAACCTGATACCAGTCGAGCCCGCCGGGCTCGGGCGTGCCGGTGGCTGGGACATACGCCGGGTCGAATCCGTCGACGTCGATGGTCACGTAAACCCGTTTGCCGAGTTGGTCCACGGCGCGGTCGATCCAGTCACTCTGCGCTCCAGGGCCGTTGATCTGGTGGCCGTAGATCACGCGTTTCGGATCGAGCAACGGCAGCTCGGTGATGTCGAAGGCGCGGATGCCGACCTGGACGAGGGGGCACCACTCTCGGGCTCTGGCCATGACGCAGCCGTGGTTGAATCGCGAGCCGCCGTATTCGTCGCGCAGGTCGGAGTGGGCGTCGATCTGGAGCACCGACAGGCCTTCGACCTCACGGGCGGCGGCGCGGATGGCCCCGATGGAGACCGAGTGGTCGCCACCGAGCATCACCGGAAGCACACCTCTCCTCAGGAGATCGGTGATCCCGTCGTCCACCAGATCGGCGAGGGTCTCCGGCTCGGCGTGGCAGAGGATCGGATCGAGGGTGGCGATCCCGCGTCGGCACACCTCCTCCCCCACCACCGGGTCGAACCACTCGAGGTGGTGCGACGCTTCAATAATTGCCGCTGGTGCCCGGTCGGCGCCTTTTTTCCAGGTGCTGGTCCGGTCATATGGCACCGGAAGAACGGCGGCCGCGGCTGAATCGAAAAATGCCATCTCGTCGGGCAACTCGCAGAATCGATCGTGTGGGTTGGCCACGCGCACCTCCGTCATCCCGAGTCGGGCCCATCGTACATGCGCCAGGGCTCGGGATTCGGGGCTCGGGGCTTATCCCCCTGAGGGCAACGACAATCCGAGGGTTTCCAAACGCGGTCCGACGATCTCCCGTTGAGCGGCCATGACCTGTTTGGCGCCCTCCCAGCCGACGTCGAGGATCTCGTCGAGCTGGGACCGCGAGAACGGCTCGCCCTCGGCGGTTCCCTGCACCTCCACCAGCCGGCCATCTGCTGTGAAGACGATGTTGAGATCCACATCGCAGTCAAAGTCCTCGCCGTAATCCGGATCGACTCGAGCCTCCCCGTTCACCAGCCCGACCGCCACCGACACCACCTGGGCGGCCAGCGGCCAGTCACGGAGCAGACCCTGCTCGTAGAGCTTGGCCATGGCCAGAACCAGAGAGGTCCAGCCGCCCGAGATGCTCGCTGTGCGGGTGGAGCCGTCGGCCTGAAGTACATCGCAGTCCACGATCAAGCTGCACTCACCCATCAGGCCCCGGTCCACCGACGCGCGCAGGGCGCGGCCGATCAAACGTTGGATCTCCTTGGAACGGCCGCTCGGACGGCGGTCGCTACGGGTGTCGGTGGCTCGCGGCAACATGGCGTACTCGGCGGTCACCCAGCCCTCCCCCGTGCCGCGAAGAAATGACGGTGTCTTGTCGTCGTGGCTGACGTTGCACAGCACCACGGTGCCGCCCGCCCGCCACAGCACGCTGCCCTCAGGGTAGCGGATGAAATCGGGGGTGATCTCGAGTGGGCGAATCTGGTCGGGTTGGCGGCCGTCTGGTCTCATGGGTTCTCCTCGTGGCGGTGAGTATAGACCGTCGCGCTCGACCCAAGCCGGATTTGAGATGCCGGATGCTGGATGCTGGATCCCCCTCCCAACCGGAGCTTCTTTGTAGCGCAGGCGTCCCGCCTGCATCCGACCCTCCAATCGAGGCCAGAATTGCAGTCGAAACGGCTGCACTACAACCGCCTGTTCCGATCGAGTCTCTGATTTCCGCGCGCCCTTCTCCCCATTGCGCTCCCCGAGGTTGCCACCCGTGACATTGTTCGGCCTCATGTCCAACGGTCGAATCAAGGTATCGGCTCCGAACAATGTCACAAGTGGCACGCCCGCCCAACGCACACTCCTCGCTCCGGGTGGGCAGGTGGTTGCATTCTTTGTTCGGCGACGGTAACGGGCTCGGGAACGGGCTCGGGCTCGGATACGGACGAGGACGCGGAGGGCGGGGGTGTTCCCTGTTCCCTGTTCCCTGTTCCTTGTTCCTTGCTCCCTGCTCCTGGGTGGTTGGGTGGGGGATCCGAGATCTGGGATCTCTAGGAGATATCCACGACCTCGAGGTGCTCGGGCTCCCGGCCAAGTACCATTTCCGTGATCCGGAGGAAGCGATCCGAGGCATCGGTGAGCTGGATGTGCACCTCCCCGCCACCCCCTCCAAGAAGGGCACCGTGTTCCACCACCACGGTCTCGGCGACGCTGGTTGCGGAATCAACCAGGCGGACACCCTCGCCCACTACTCGAGTCAACGACGGCACCAACATCGGATAGTGGGTGCAGCCGAGGATCAACGTCTCGGCACCCCAGCCGAGCAGCGGTCGGAGGTAGTGTTCGGCGATCTGGTCGGTCACCGGGTGATCTCCCCATCCCTCCTCGGCCAGGGGCACGAAGAGCGGACATGGCGTGGCTTCGACGACGATCCTCGGTTCCAACTGCAGCAATGTCCCCTGGTAGGCCCCTGAGCGGATGGTGCCTTCGGTGCCGATCACCCCGATGCGGCGGGCTCCGGTGGCCAGCGCCGCCTCCACCCCGGGTCGCACGACCCCGACCACTGGCACCGGCGATGACAATTCCAGCTCTCTCAAAGCGTACGAGGACGCGGTGTTGCAGGCCACCACCAGCATCTTTACGCCCAACCCCGTCAGGTGGGCCGCCGCGTTGAGTGCGTACCGCTGCACCGTCGCCGCCGATTTCGAGCCGTACGGCAGCCGGGCGGTGTCTCCCAGGTAGAGGAAGTCCTCTTCGGGCAACCGATCCCGTAACGCCTGCAGCACGGTGAGGCCGCCCACGCCGGAGTCGAAGACTCCTATGGGAGCAGACGTGAGGCTCATGAAGCGGCGATCAACCGTTTGTTGAGCACCAACGGCCGAGACAGGTCCAGGTGGCCGGTCAGCGTGGGCACTTCGGAGCCACCGAAAAGCAATTGCACCGCCATCAGTTCGGGACAGTTCACCAGCACCGAGTTCACGACGCCATAGGCGAGCATCAGCTCGATGTGACTGCCCTCCAGGCCCTGGGGAGGAGTTGTGAGGTCGACAAATGCCCTGCCCTCGTTGTCCAGGTACAGGGCGTTGAGCTCAGCGTCATAGGGCACCACCGGGCGGAGATTTCCGCTGGGACCGGCGAGGAGCTCGCGGACCACGAGGCTGGCTCGTTCGTACACATCCGCCGGCAGAGCCACTCCGCGCAGCTCCGGGTGGAGCAGGCCATCATTGCCGGCGAACAAGAGGATGATGCTCGCTTCCGGGACCGGGGTCGGTGTCGGTATCGAATCGGTATCCATGGGCAGCGCCGTCTCCTCGATGACGACCTCGGGCTCGCTGTCGCCCAGCAGCAGCCACGCCAGGACCAACGCCGCCGCAAGCGCACCGATCAGAATCAGGAGGACCCGCGTGTTCATTGAGACCGCACAAAATCGTCAATGCCCGCACCAATCGCCTCGGCGAGTTGCTGCTGGTGTTCGGCGCTCTGTAATGTGCTCGCCTCGGTCGGATTCGACAGGAATCCGACCTCCACCAGGATTGCCGGCATGGAGGCACCGGTCAGCACCACGAACGGTGCCTGTTTGACGCCGCGGTCCTTCAGACCGAGCTTCTGGTTGAGCCGGTCCTGCACCGCCAAGGCCAACTTCGCACTCTCGTTGAGCACTTCGGCCTGGGCCAGATCCCAGAGGATCAGATCGATCCCCGCGCGCCGGCCATCGGGTTGGGAGCTATTCTCAAGCCGCGCCGTCGCCGCGGCCTGTTCATCCGATGCGATGTCATCGAGGCTCATGTAATAGGTCTCGGCACCGCGCACTGAGGCAGCCGTCGAGGCGTTGGCATGGAGCGAAATAAAGACCCTGGCATCCATCCGGTTGGCCAGGGCCGTCCGATCCGTCAGCGCACGATTCTCATCACCGTCCCGCGTCACCCTCACCGGGTAGCCCTTCCCGGACAGGACACTGGCCAGTCGACGAGCAATCTGAAGCACGAGGGCCTTCTCGACCACGCCTCCGTTGGAGGAGGCGCCGATGTCACTGCCACCGTGCCCCGGATCGATGACGATTGGTCGCGGGCCACTGCGTTGTGGCATCTCCACCGGCGCCACTGGAGCTTTCGGCTGAACCGCGCCGAGTTCGAGAATCACGCGATCGGGCTTTGACAACGTGTGCCAGTTGATCATCCCGATCCCGGGTTTAAGCCGAACCACGAGGTCTTGAGCTCTGCTCTCGAGCGCGACAACGCGTGTCGATCGGAATGGGAGCGATCGATCGATCTGGGGCGAAGCCTTCGGGAAACGGACCACGAGTTCTTCGGGATCGCTCTCCACCTCCACCGCCACCGGGCGGTCGAGCGCGAGAACCAGGGTGGATGTTGATCCGAAATCGGCCACCGCGGGCTTGACGACAACCGGATCGGCATAACGCGCACCAGGAAGAATGTCGTAGCCATCGGGGCTCGGCGCCAGGTGATACCCCATGGGACCGAGCAGGGTCTCGTCAAGGAAGCGGATCGTGGTTGCGACTCCGGCCGGTGAGGCCGCGGGCGCATCGGGTCCTTCCTTGAGCGTACCGTCCACCAGCACGTACTTCCGTCCGATGGCAAACTGGATGAAATGATCGCGATAGCTCACGCCGTAGGTGTCGGCTGCGGGCGAGAACGCCGCCTCCGCGCCCACCATCGCCAGGATGGGCATGATCTCCACACGAGCCCCGAGCCGCGGCACGGCCACCGACCGGTTCCCGAATCGGAACTCGACCGGCTCTCCCAAGCCCTGGTACTCCTGTGTGGCCGCCAATCCAGCGCTGAGGATCAGAACGGCGCAAACTGTCAATCTTCGAATCATGAAAAAAACCTGGTGGAGGCGGTGGGAATTGAACCCACGTCCGAGGGACTCCAGTGACCGACTTCTCCGTGTGCAGCCCGCTAGTTTATCTCGCCCCGTGGTCGGTCAGCGGGCAACCGAATCCTCAGAGCCAGCCCGAAAAATCTCGATCTCCGCGCTCGGGCGTCGCGGCGACCCAGCCCGTCAAACAACGTCGATCCCAGGCCGACAGGCGGAGCCTCGGGAACGACGTGGCTACCTAAGCAGCCAGTGCGTAGTCTGTGTTAGCAGTTATGTTGTTCCACCCTGAGTACGAGCGGGTGGACCTCGACACGCTGCCAACCACCGGACTTGTCCCCCGTCGAACCCGGTACGCCCCCAAAGTTCAACGGTCCCGCGCATTGTATCACCCCCCCCCGCCCACCCGGTGTGGAAGGTGTAGAGGATTTAGTAAGAGCGCCATTCCGAGCCCGAGCCCGTTACCGTTGCCGTTACCGAACGAAGAACGAAGATCCTCCGCCCACCCATTCTAGCCTCGGTGGTTTCCGCGCGCCCCTCTCCCCACCGCGCTCCCCGAGGTTGCCACCCCTGACAATTTCGGGACCCCACGGCTTCCACGATCCGAACGGGCAGCCTCCCGGAATTGTCAGAAGTGGCACGCCCGCTTATCGCCCCCTCACGATCCGGGCGGGCAGGGGATTTCGAATTTCGAATTGGGTGGACGGGAGCTGCCCCCTGCTCCCTGCTCACTATTCGCTATTCACTATTCACTACTCACTTCACCACAAATCCCGACCTTTCCAATTCTCCACCTTGGCCACCTTAAGTAGGGCAAAGGGGGAACCCCATGCTTGCCAAAGCCCTCTCCGCCACGCCGCGCGGCGTGGGCGCACTCTTCGTCACCGTCGAGGTGGATCGGATACGGGCGCAGATGCCCTCGGTGACCGTGGTCGGCCTGCCGGACACGGCGGTTCGGGAGGCACGAGACCGGATCTTTGCGGCAATCCGCCACCTGGGTCGCCGGGCAGAACCCGCCAACGTCGTCATCAACCTGGCGCCGGCCGACGAAAAGAAGGAGGGCGCCACCCTTGACCTGCCCATGGCCGCTGCCTTTCTGGCGGCCGCGGGCGACCTCCCGGCGAACCGCCTCGACGGCCGACTCCTGATCGGCGAACTCTCCTTGGAAGGGTGTCTCCAACCCATCCGCGGTGTCCTCCCCATCGCGCTGGCAGCCCGTGACCGGGGTGTCCCCGAGATCGTCGTACCGGCGGCCAATGCCGGTGAGGCCGAGGTGGTGTCCGGCATTGACGTGGTCGCTCCGAGCACGCTGGCCCAGGTGGTCGCCTATCTGCGGGACGGCACCCTGCCGGAGGAGTCTCTCCCTCCACCGGCTGTGGGACATGATCCCACCGTGGGACAGCCACCCGATCTCGCGGACGTGGTCGGCCAGGAGCAGGCCCGCCGCGCCCTCGAGGTGGCGGCGGCCGGCGGGCACCACGTGCTGATGATGGGACCTCCAGGCAGCGGCAAATCCATGTTGGCCCGCCGGCTACCAGGCATCCTGCCGCCACTGGCGGCCCAGGAGGCGCTGGAGACCACCTGCGTGTACTCGGTGTCCACCCGGGTGGCACGGCCGGTTGGCCTCCTCCAGTGGCGACCCTTCCGGGCACCCCACCACACCGTTTCGTCGGCCGCCCTGATCGGGGGCGGCAGCTCGCCCCAACCCGGCGAGGTTTCGCTCGCCCACAACGGGGTGCTGTTCCTGGATGAGCTCACCGAGTTCCGGCGTGATGCGCTGGAAGGGCTCCGACAGCCACTCGAAGAACGTACGGTGACGGTGGCCCGGGCCCGATCCAGTCTGACCTTCCCAGCGGGTTTCCAACTCGTTGCCGCCGCCAACCCATGCCCATGCGGCTACCTCGGCGATACACAGCGCGAATGTGCCTGTACGCCGAACGCCGTGATGCGGTACACGGCACGGCTGTCGGGACCTCTGCTCGATCGGATCGACCTTCAGGTCGTGGTCCCGGCCGTGCCCTGGCGCGCCTTATCCGAAAACCGCACTGGTGAATCGTCACGAGCTGTGAGCGAGCGGGTCTGGGCAGCCCGCGCGCTCCAGGCCGAACGACTCGCGGGGGCTCCCTGCGGCTGCAACGGCGAGATGGGCCCGGATCTCATTCGTCGGTTCGCCACACCGGATGGCGACGGTCGCCGACTGCTCGAGCAGGCCAGCCGGGCCCTCGGCCTGTCGGCCCGGGCCTGGCACCGGATCCTCCGCGTTGCCCGGACCATCGCCGATCTGGCCGGCGTGGCCGAGATCTCTTCGGCTCATGTCGCGGAAGCCATCGCATATCGAAGCCTCGATCGCCACGCCGAAACATCGTCGTCTCGAGCCATCGGAGAATGGGGGCCCGCCCAGGGTCCGCGCTGACGATTTCGGCTGCGAAACTGAGTTTGCACAGAGCGGGCAAGCATCCATCGGGAACCGACGAACGACGCGAACGCGATCGGATCCACACGAAGACGACACGGGGTCTCACATGGACGACCCGAGCCTTGTGAAATAATTGACAAGCAGCTCCGGCACACTAGAATAGACCCGCCCTGTCTTTGGGGGTTTTTCTATGGCGCACTACGTTCCCATTCTTGTCTTCAGCCTGGTCGCCATCACCTTTCCCATTGTTCTGTTGCTGATGGCAAAGGTGATTCGCTCCGGGTCCACCGACCCCATCAAGGGTGAACCCTACGAGTGCGGTATCAATGCACCGACCACCGCCCTCGACACCAGGTTCTCGATCCGCTACTACCTGATCGCGGTGCTCTTCGTCGTCTTCGACGTGGAGACCGTGTTCCTCTTCCCGTGGGCGGTTGTTTTCGACAAGCTGGCGTTGTTTGGATTCATCGAGATGTTCGTCTTTCTGGCGATTCTCTTGGTTGGCTATGTCTATGCATGGCGGAGGGGGGCGTTGGAATGGGCCTGATCGAAGACCGCTTCGACAAGAACATCATCACCACCTCGTACGACAAGCTCTTCAACTGGGCCAGGCGGAGTTCGTTGTGGCCCATGCAATTTGGGCTCGCCTGCTGTGCCATCGAGATGATGGCCACCCTGGACTCGCGCTTCGACATGGCGCGCTTCGGGGCCGAGGTCTTCCGCGGCACGCCTCGCCAGGCCGACCTCATGATCGTCTCAGGCACCGTCACCGAAAAAATGGCGCCGCTGGTGAAACGTCTCTACCAGCAGATGGCCGATCCCAAGTGGGTCATCGCCATGGGATCGTGCGCCACCTGCGGCGGACCGTACCGAACCTACGCGGTCACTCAGGGCGTCGACCGGATCATCCCGGTGGACGTGTTCATCCCCGGTTGTCCGCCCCGTCCGGAGGCGCTGATCTACGGCCTCATGCAACTGCAGCGAAAGATCGACCGGCGCACCATCGCCCGACGGCGGGCGTCGTGAGGACATGATGAGCGACTCAAACAAGACGCCCCCCGGCGACGACCCGACCCCCGACACCTCTCCGGAGATTCCGGATGGGCCGTCCGAGACCTCGCCCAGCGAGCCGCAAGATCTCTCGGGAGATGCCCCAGGGACCGATGGCCCGGACACCGATCCGGCCACCGCCGAATCGGCGAGTCAATCTGGTAACGAGGCCCCTGCCGAGGCTGCAGAAAAGCCGGCCAAGCCCGCGTTGAGCGACGAAGAGAAGGCGGCCAAGATTGCCGCGGCCAAGGCCAAGGCGGCGGCCGCCAAGGCCAAGGCGGATGAAACGCCGAAACAGCCGTGGGAGGAAAAACCGGTGCCCCCCGAGCACGAGGATGCCACCGGCGACCCCGACGCTGCTGCACTGGGCGCAACCATTGATGGTGCCGTTCTCGCAGCCGGCCGATTCGCCGGTGACGTCACCCTCACCGTTCCCCGCGAGAGCATCGTGGAGATCTGCCGTTTCCTCAAAGAAGAGCAGGGTTACAGCTTCCTGGTGGACCTCACCGCGGTGGACTGGCCCGAACGCGAGGAAGCCCGCTTCGACGTCGTTTATTGGATGCACCGCTTCGAAGACTCGAAGAGGCTCCGCCTTTTGGCCGCGGTTCCCGAGGAGACTTCCATCGCCTCGGTCACCGGGATTTGGAAGACGGCCAACTGGCTCGAACGTGAGACCTATGACATGTTCGGTATTGAGTTTGCGGGTCACCCTAACCTGGAGCGGATCCTGACATGGGAGGGCTTTAACGGCCATCCGCTGCGCAAAGACTTTCCGGTGGAAGGCATCGACACCGGCGCCGCAATCTACCCGGACGTCTACCCGCCCGGCGGCGGCCCGGTGCGGGACGAGGAGATCCAAAAACCCGAACCGAAAACACCGCCAAAAACGGACACGGCAGAGGGGAAGGAGGGATCGGCATGAGAATCACCACGTCCCCTCCGACCACGGCGCCAACTCAGAATTCAAAATTCAAAATTCAAAATTCGGCCGGGCGGGAGGTGCCCCGTGCCTGACCTCACCCCCTCCCTGTTCGACGTCAAGGAGATGGAGCTCAGCTTCGGTCCCCAGCATCCGGCGACCCACGGCGTCCTTCGGGTCCAGCTCAAGCTCGACGGCGAAAAGATCGTGGAAGCCAAACCGATCATCGGCTACCTCCATCGCGGCACCGAAAAGCTCTTCGAGACCATGACCTTCCCGCAGTGCCTTCCGCACACGGATCGCATGGATTACGTGGCGGCGGCGACCAACAACCAGGGTTTTTGCGTTGCCATGGAGAAGCTGCTGGGCATCACCGTGCCACCGCGCGCGGCCTACATCCGGATGATCCTGGCCGAGCTCCAGCGACTGGCCTCCCACCTCCTGTGGCTCGCCACGCACGCCATCGACCTCGGTGCCGTGACGCCGTTCTTCTACACCTTCCGCGAGCGGGACGTGATCCTCGATCTCTTCGAAGAGTACTGCGGGGCGCGACTGACGTTGAACACGATGAAGATCGGTGGGCTGCCCTTCGAGCTTACCGAGGGCTGGACCGACCGCTGCTCGACCTTCATCGACGCCTTTCCGGCGCACGTGGACGAGTACGAGGAGCTGCTCACCAACAACCGGATCTGGAAGAAGCGCACGATCGACGTCGGCGTGGTGTCCCCCGAGGACGCCATCGAGTGGGGATTCACGGGGCCGCCGCTGCGAGGCTCGGGCATCGAGTGGGATATCCGCAAGGTCTTTCCCTACGATCGTTACGACGAGGTCGAGTTCGACGTCCCGACGGGTCGAAACGGCGACACCTACGACCGGTATCTTGTCCGAATGGAGGAGATGCGTCAGTCGGTGCGAATCATCCGTCAGTGCCTCGACAACCTGCCCGACGGTCCCATCATGGCCAAGGCGCCAAAGATTCTCCGTTCCCGCGAGGGCATGGTTTACGGATCGGTCGAAGCCCCCAAAGGCGAGCTCGGCTATTTCATCGTGGCCACCGAGAAGGGGACCGAACCCTATCGGTGCCGGGTGCGCCCCCCGTCATTCATCAACCTTCAGGCGCTGTCGGAGATGGCCAAGGGACACTTCGTGGCCGATCTGGTGGCCCTGATCGCGACCCTTGACATCGTCCTCGGCGAAATCGACCGGTAGGGGAACAAGATGATGAATTCCAAATTTCAAATTCCAGATTCCAGATTTCCCCGGTCGCTTCCCGGTGGGCCTGTGGAATTTGCAATCTTCAATCTGCAATTTGGAATCGCCACTCTCGGGGAGGCAACGTGAACGATCCCCTGATCACCTACCTCGCGATCCCCCTGGCGAAGACGGTCGTCATCCTCGGCGTGCTGTTGTTCATCGTCGCCTATCTCACGCTGGCTGAGCGCAAGATCATGGCCTACATGCAGGCCCGCATCGGCCCCAACCGAGTCGGTCCACGCGGCCTGTTCCAGCCCATCGCGGACGTTCTCAAGCTCTTCGTCAAAGAGGATCTGACGCCGACGAAGGCCGAGCGATTCGTCTTCGTTCTGGCGCCGATCCTGATCTTCGTGCCGTCCTTCCTGGTGTGGGCGGTCATCCCCTTCGGCGATACCTTCACCATCGGCGGTGTTCCCATCGAGCCCGTTATCGCCGACATCAACATCGGCATTCTGTTTCTGATGGCCGTCGCGTCGATCTCCATCTACGGTCTGATCCTCGGCGGCTGGTCCTCCAACAACAAGTTCTCGCTCATGGGTGGGCTGCGGTCCGCGGCCCAACTTGTGTCCTACGAAGTGCCCATGGCCTTTGCCATCGTGTCGGTCCTGCTGATGGCCGGCACCCTCTCCATGGTGGGCATCGTCGAGGCCCAGCGGAACATGGGGCTCTGGTTCGTGATCCCGGGCCTGCTCGGTTTCGGCATCTACTTCGTCTGCGGCGTTGCCGAGACCAACCGCAACCCCTTCGACCTGCCCGAGGCCGAGTCGGAGCTGGTGGGCGGCTTTCACACCGAGTACTCCGGGATGAAGTTTGCCCTGTTCTTCCTGGCCGAGTACATGAATATGCTGGTGGTGTCGTCGGTGGCGGTCATCCTGTTCTTTGGTGGCTGGATGCCGCCCTTCCCGAATCTGCTCTCCGGCCTCTGGCAGATGGCTCCGTTCTCCTGGATCCCACCCTTCCTGTGGTACCTCGGCAAAGTGCTTGCGTTCATCTTCGTCTACATGTGGTTCCGCGCCACGTTCCCACGCTATCGCTTCGATCAGCTCATGGCCGTCGGCTGGAAGTGGCTCCTGCCACTGTCGCTGGCCAACGTCGTGCTGGTGAGCCTGGGCGTGTTGTTGCTGAAGGGATGAGTCGATGATCAAGGAGTTCTTCTCCAGATTGATCCCCGTCGACCTCTTCAAGGGTCTTCGGGTGACCGGCGGCTACTTCTTCCGCCGCAAGGAGACGGTGCAGTACCCCGAGCAGCGGTTGGAGCCGTCGGATCGCTTCCGAGGGATGTTCGGCTACGACTCCGAGCGCTGCATCGACTGCGCCCTGTGTGCCAAGGCCTGCCCCATCGACATCATCTATCTGGTGGACAAGGTCGAGCGCGACCCGGTTACCAACAAGAAGAAGAAGATCATCACCCGCTACGACATCGACGTGAAGCGGTGCATGTTCTGCGGTCTGTGCGAAGAGGCCTGCCCGACGGAGCCCCGCTCCATCTGGATGACAAGCAAGACATACGAGGGCGCGGTCTACGAACGTAACGAGGGGCTCTACTTCGACAAGCAGCGTCTTTTCAATTGGGATGGCGTTCTGGCCTATCCCGGAGTTCCGTCTCCCGAGAAGGGCCAGGATCCCCAGGATCCCCTCGGCAAGAAACCCAAACCACCACCGAAGTCGGAAGATGCGGCTGATTAGGTCCGCGACGATATCGAGGAGAAGCATGGAAATTTCAAATTTCAAATTTCAAATTTCAAATTGCCTCCACCTTCAGTGGGTGGGGGGGCGGAATTTGCAATCTGCAATTTGCAATCTGCAATCTTCCCCTTGTCGGTGCAATCCCAAAACCCTGAACAGAGGAAGTCGATGATGGACTTTCTGGTATCCAATTTCGAGTCGATCTTCTTCTACCTCATCGCGGCCGTCACCATCGCCGCGGGTGTGGGTGTGGTGGCCTTCAAGAACCCGGTGCACTCGGCGCTGTCGCTGCTCCTGAGTTTCGTCATGGTGGCCATCCTGTTCATCCTGCGCCATGCCGAGTTTCTGGCCGCGGTCCAGGCCCTGGTCTATGCCGGCGGCATCATGGTGCTCTTCCTCTTCGTGATCATGCTGGTCAACGTCAAGGGATTGACACCAGAACGCGCCTACCTGTCGCAACTGGCCCCGCTGGCGGTGGTGGGCGGGGTCCTTGTGGGACTGCTTTTGTCGCTGTTCATCCTCTTTGGCGTGCTCGCCAGCGGCACCGGAGACGTCACCGCACTCCAGCAGGTGGACGGCCAGCTGGTGGGCAACACCGAGGCCATCGGGCTCACCCTCTACAGTACCTACCTGGTCCCCTTCGAGGTGGTGTCGGTGGTGCTGCTGGTGGCCATGATCGGGGCCATCATCTTCGGTCGCCGCGACGTCGCACTGGACGGCCCGGGCGGCGGCGAGGTGGACCCATGATCACCGCCACCCACTACGTCATGTTGTCGCTGGTGCTGTTCAGCCTCGGCATCGTCGGGGTCATGATGCGGCGTAACTTCATCACCGTGCTGATGTCACTCGAGTTGATTTTCAACGCGGTCAACATCAACCTGATCGCATTCTCCTTCCGCCTCGGCGATCTGTCCGGCCAGATCCTGGCGATCTTCGTCATCACGATCGCGGCCGCCGAGGCCGCCATCGGCCTCGGTCTGATCATCGCTTTCGTCCGGCTCAAGGACACTGTGGCCCTCGACCAGGCCAACACCATGGGGGGCTAGCGGATGTCGTTCATGGATTCGATCTGGCTCGTTCCACTCCTTCCGTTGCTGGGAGCGGCCTTCAACGGCCTGGTCTCCAACCGGCGCGGTCTGTCCAAGACGGTGACCCAGACCGTGGCGCTGGCCGGATCGGGCCTCGCCTGGTTGTGGGGTTGGGCCGCCATCGCCCAGTGGTATCTGACCACCGACCACCACCACGCCCATGTCGTAACCCTCTTTGAGTGGGTCAACGGCGGCGCCCTTCGACTCCTCGACGGTTCCGTGGCCGACCTCGTCATCAACGCGTCGTTCCAGATCGACGCGCTGTCCTCGGTGATGGTCGGATTCGTGACCTTTGTCGGTTTCCTGATTCACCTCTACTCCGTCGGTTACATGCACGACGAGTCCGACCGCGCCTATGCCCGCTACTTCAGCTACCTCAATCTGTTCATGTTCTCCATGCTGGTGCTGGTGCTGGGCTCCAATCTGCTCGTTCTCTTTGTCGGTTGGGAGGGCGTCGGTCTCTGTTCATACCTGCTGATCGGTTTCTATTTCGAAAAGGACTGGTGCGCTTCGGCCGGCAAGAAGGCCTTCGTGGTCAACCGCATCGGCGACTGGGGTTTCCTGCTCGCCATCTTTGCCTGCTTCGCGGTCTTCGGCTCCCTGGAGTTTGGCTCCATGTTCCCCCAAGCCGCCGCTCACCCCGAGTCCTACGCCTCGGCGGCCACCGTGATCGGCCTGCTGCTCTTTGTCGGCGCCATCGGCAAGTCGGCCCAGATCCCGCTCTTTGTCTGGCTGCCCGACGCCATGGCCGGTCCGACTCCGGTCTCCGCCCTGATCCACGCCGCCACCATGGTCACCGCCGGCGTCTACATGGCGGTGCGCTGCAACGTGTTCTACCGGATCAGCCCCACCGCCATGCTGGTCGTGGCCATCGTCGGCGGTCTGACCGCCATCTTCGCCGCCACCATCGGCCTGGTTCAGAACGACATCAAGAAGGTCCTCGCGTACTCCACCGTGTCCCAGCTCGGTTACATGTTCCTTGGCGCCGGTGTGGGAGCGTTCGTGGCGGCCATCTTCCACGTCGTGACCCACGCCTTCTTCAAGGCCTGCCTCTTCCTCGGTTCGGGCTCGGTGATCCACGCCTGCGGCGGCGAGCAGGACATGCGCAAGATGGGGGGCTTGAAGAAGTACATGCCCACCACCTACTGGACCTTCCTTGTCGCCACCATCGCCATCGCCGGCATCTTCCCGTTTGCCGGCTTCTTCTCCAAGGACGAGATTCTGGCCAAGGTCTTCGCCGCCGGTTACGGCGATCTGAACGGGTACGGCGGTCTCTACTACCTCCTGTGGGGAATGGCGGTTGTGGGTGCGGTACTGACCGCTTTCTACATGTTCCGTCTGGTGTATATGACCTTCTACGGTGAGTTCCGCGGCGGCGAGGAGGCCGAACATCACCTCCACGAGTCGCCCTGGACCATGACCCTGCCGCTCCAGATTCTGGGCGTGCTGTCGATCATCGGCGGCTTTATGGGCTTCCCGGGCGTGCTCTTCGGGCGCCCGGAACTCAACAAAATCGAGCAATTCCTCGAGCCCGTGATCCTGCCCATCCACTGGGGTGGCCACGACACGGCCGAGCACGCGGCGCACCACGTGCCGCTTGGTCTCGAGTGGGGGCTGATCGGTCTCTCTCTCGCGGCGGCGTTCATCGGCATCTGGGTGGCTTACCGCTTCTACATGGGAACCGACGCCTACGAGCGCCCGCGCCGTCTCGCGGAGAGGTTCCCCTTCCTCTACAAACTGCTGCTCAACAAGTACTGGGTGGATGAGTTGTACGACGCCACGGTTGTAGCCGGGACCAAGAGACTCGCGGACCTCCTCTGGGAGTTCGACGCCAGGGTGGTGGATGGCCTGGTGAACGGGGCCCGCAATTTCACCGTCGGCTGGAGTTTTTTGTCCGGCATCTTCGACCTCAGGATCGTGGACGGTGCGGTCAACCTGGTGGGCAGAACCTACGAGGTGGCGAGCATCAACTTCCGCCGATTGCAGGTGGGATTCGCCCAAGGATATGCAATGGTGATGGTTTTTGGCGCGGCCATTCTTCTGGTCGTGTTTCTCGTGAGTTTCTAGGGAGCGACGGATGCAATACGACTTCCACTACGGCTGGCTCCTCAACCTGATCTGCTATCTCCCACTGGTTGGGGCGCTGGTCACAGTCTTCTTTATCAACCGGGAGAACTCGCGGGCCATCAAATGGTTCGCGACCGTCATCACGGGGGTGGACTTCCTGCTCTCGATCCCGCTCTGGTTTCTCTACCGGACCGACGGGGCCGAGTTCCAGTTCGCCACCAAGATGGACTGGATCCCATCGGTAGGTGCGCAGTACATCTTCGGGGTCGATGGATTTTCGATCCTGCTGATCCTGCTCACCACCTTGCTGGGTTTCATTTCGGTCTACTCCTCGTTCACGGCCGTCACCGATCGCCAGAAGGAGTACTACATCTTCCTCCTGCTGCTGCAGACCGGGATGCTCGGCGTCTTCATGGCGTTGGACTTCATCCTGTTCTACGTGTTCTGGGAGGTGATGCTGGTCCCCATGTACTTCCTGATCGGGGTCTGGGGCGGACCCAGAAGACTGTACGCGGCGATCAAGTTTTTCCTCTACACCCTGGTGGGCTCGCTGCTCATGCTGGTGGGCATTCTGGCGCTGTACTTTTACAACGCGGGGGGCCTGGCCGCTATCGGCCTGGCCGGCCTCGGCAACGCACCCAGCTTCGAGATCCCCATTCTCTACCAGATGGCTCCCATGCTGCCGGCCGGTCTCCAGTTCTGGGTCTTCCTGGCCTTCTTTGTGGGTTTCGCCATCAAGGTCCCGATGTTCCCATTCCACACCTGGTTGCCGGACGCCCACGTCGAGGCGCCCACCGCAGGATCCGTGATCCTGGCCGGTGTTCTGCTGAAGATGGGCACCTACGGTTTTGTCAGGCTCTCGATGCCGCTGCTGCCGGACGCCACAGTGAAAGCGGTGGGGTGGATCGGTGTGCTCGCCATCATCGCCATCGTCTACGGCGCGTTGGTGGCCATGGCGCAGAAGGACATGAAGAAGCTTGTGGCCTACTCGTCGGTGAGCCACATGGGCTTCATCATGCTGGGCATGTTCGCCCTCAACGAACCCGGACTGCGGGGCTCGATCCTGCAGATGCTCAACCACGGTGTTTCCACCGGCGCACTCTTCCTTCTCGTGGGCATCGTCTACGAGCGGCGGCACAACCGGATGATCGCCGAGTACGGGGGCCTCGCCAAGGTGATGCCGTTGTACGCCACGTTCTTCCTG
Organism: uncultured Holophagae bacterium; assembly: GCA_963797055.1. Lineage (GTDB taxonomy): Bacteria > Acidobacteriota > Thermoanaerobaculia > Thermoanaerobaculales > Sulfomarinibacteraceae > FEB-10. The sequence continues at coordinate 356,481 of CAWCOD010000002.1, read as the reverse complement.
GTCATCACCCTGTCGTCCATCGGACTGCCCACGCTCAACGGATTCATCGGTGAGTTCTTGATTTTGATCGGCGCCTTCAACCACTCCTGGGTTTGGGCCCTGTTCGCCGCCAGCGGCATCGTGCTCGGCGCGGCCTACATGCTGTGGATGTACCAGCGCGTCTTTTTCGGCGAGCTGACCAACGACAAGAACAAGGAACTTCCGGACCTCAACTTCCGCGAACAGTGGACCCTGATCCCACTCATCATCCTGGCCTTCTGGATCGGCCTCTATCCGAAGCCATTCTTGAGGATGATGGCGCCTACGGTCGACCGCGTGCTGGAGCGGGTTGCCGTGGCGATGCCCGACGACCAGTCCGCGACTACCGAAGTGGCGGCCATCGCAGCGGTTCCGGACGACCATCACGAGGACGCCGGGGAGTAGCGCATGTCGCTTTCAGACTTCGTGCCGCTGATCCCCGAGATCTTCCTGGCGGCCGCCGGTTTCGCGCTCCTGTTGGCCGGGATCTCTCTCGGTCAACGCGGAGTCCGCACGATTATCGGTGCCGCGGTGGCCTCACTGGGCGTCACCGCCGTCCTGGTGATGCTCTTCGCACGGCCCGAGGTAGGCCCGTCGGCGATCCTCGGCGACATGTTGGTCGTCGACCAGTTCGCGGTCTACGTCAAGCTGCTGGTCCTTGCCTTCTCGGCGGTGGCCCTGTTGATGTCGGCCTCGTATCTGGAGAGAGCGGGCTATGGTGGCGGAGAGTTCTCGTCCCTCATCCTCTTCGCAACCATCGGCATGTTCATCATGGCGTCGGGCGCAAACCTCGCCAGCCTCTATGTGGGTCTCGAATTGATGGCTCTCTCGGTCTATGTCCTGGTGGGCTACTTCAAACTGGAGATCAAGTCCAACGAGGGCGCGGTCAAATACTTCGTACTCGGCGCGCTGTCATCCGGTGTCCTGCTGTACGGGATCTCGCTGATCTACGGCACCACCGGCAGCCTCGATCTCGAGACCATCCGACTCCAGCTGACGGCGGTCCCGCAGGACAACCTGACGCTGCTCCTCGGAATCGTTCTGGTGGCCTTCGGCATGCTCTTCAAGGTGGCCGCGGTGCCGTTCCACGTCTGGACGCCCGACGCCTACGAGGGTGCGCCGACCCCGGTCACGGCTTTCATGTCGGTGGGTCCGAAGGCCGCGGCCTTCGCCATGTTCCTGCGGCTCTTCGTCATCGCGTTTGAGCCCGAGGTGGACACCTGGCGGGTCGTCCTGTGGGTGGCTGCCGCGGCCACGATGATCTACGGCAACGTGGCCGCGCTGACCCAGGACAACGTCAAACGAATGCTCGCCTACTCGTCCATCGCCCACGCGGGCTACGCCCTGATGGGTTTGGTGGCCGCCAGTGCGACCGGCCTGTGGTCCGTGCTGATGTACATGCTGGTCTACGGATTCATGAACCTGGGCGCCTTCGGCGTCGTGATTTTGCTCGAGTCCAAGGGCTACGCCGGTGAAACCATCGACGACTACGCGGGCCTGGCAGCCAGGCACCCGGGTGCGGCGGCTCTCATGTTGTGGTTCATGCTGGCCCTGGCCGGCATCCCGCCCACAGCCGGTTTCATGGGCAAGCTGTACATTTTCGCCGCCGCCATGGAAGGCGGCTACGTCTGGCTCACGGTGATCGCGGTCATCATGTCGGCGGTGTCCCTCTACTATTACTTCCGCATCGTCGTCCAGATGTTCATGAAAGACGGCAGCGAGGCGGAGCCCGCCACCCTGATCCACGACCGGTGGACCGAGGTGATGATCGCCGTGTGTGCGGTGATCACCCTGCTGGTTGGGATCTTCCCGGGCCCGGTTGTCACCTGGGCCAAGGGCGGACTACAGGCCCTGGGAATGGGGTAGACGCTCATGGCATACCACGGCTCTGACAGCTCTTTGCCCGGCGACCCTCAAAAAGGGTCGAACAAGGGCCGCGGTTTCCGATCGGCGAGCACCTGGCTGAACGTCTCGATTGTGGGGATTCAGTTCCCGGTGGCCATCGCGCTCGGCTTCTTCTTCGGCCGCTGGTTGGACGGAAGCCTGGGCACCGCGCCGTGGCTGACGATCGTGTTCAGCCTTTTCGGCATCATCGCCGGCTTTGTGAACCTCTTCCGGATCACCGCCCAGGCCAGCCGATCCGAAGAGGACCAACTCCGTCCGGAACTCGGGCCCATCCAGGTCTACCCGCCGGAAGACGACGAGGACGAGGATGACAATCGCGACGATGACTGAGGATCGCCGCTCCTCCGAGCTGGAGTCGGTCTCGGCGGAACGGGACCGGTGGTTTGGAAGGCGCGTGGTGCGAACCACGTGGGTGCTCCTGGCGATAGGCGCGATTGGCGAACTGATCTTGAGAAAATCCCTCCCCGGAGCATTGAGCTTGACCGTGGCGGGTGGGGTGGCTATCATCAATTTTCGCTGGCTCGAGGCGGTTCTGTCGCGGGTGCTGCAACCCGGTCAACCGCAGTTTGACGGCCGGTCCGTGCTGACCATCGCCGCACGTTTCGCCCTTCTCGGCGGGTTGTTCGCGGCGCTGTTGCTGGTACCGACCGTCGACTTCGTGGCAGTGACACTTGGATTTTCGGCCCTGGTCGTGGCCCTCATCATCGAGGGCATTCGCTGGGGAAGGGTTGGAGGAGACTGACGTGCACCATCCTGTTTCATTCCTCTACAAGCCCATCAACGCCCTGCTGATGAGCCTATTCGGCGACTCGAGCGCTCGCTGGCAGGAGCTGATGGGAATCCACGAGGCCGGATACTGGCTGCCGGACCACGTCATCATGGCCGGCCTCGCGGTGGTCGTCATCGCCGCCATCCTGATTCCCATCAGCAGGCGTCTGTCGGTGGAGAACCCGGGCAAAGGCCAACAGATGATGGAGTTGCTGGTGTCCGGTCTCGAGGGCCTGATCGACGACGTGGTCGGGCCACGGCTTCGGCAAGCGCTTCCTGCCGTTCATCGGCGGTCTGGCGGTCTTCATCTTCGTGTGCAACATCTTCGGGCTGTTCTTCTTCGTCCAGCCCCCCACCGCCAACCCCAACACCACCTTCGCGCTGTCCATCACCGCGTTCCTGTTCTACAACCTGGTAGGCATCAAGGACAACGGCCTGTTCAAATATCTGAAACACTTCGCAGGTCCGCTGCCTCTGCTGGCACCGCTCATGGTGCCGATCGAGATCATCTCGCACCTGGCGCGGATCCTCTCTCTGGCTCTCCGTCTGTTCGGCAACATCTTCGGCGAGCACACCGCGACCGGAATCTTCTTCTTCCTGTTCCCGCTGATTCTGCCCTGGCCGATGATGGGGCTCGGCATCTTTGGTGCCCTGCTGCAGGCGTTTATTTTCATCATGCTCACCATGGCGTACCTCAACGGGGCCGTTGGTGCGGAAGAACACTAGACCAACGACCGAATAAAACGGAGGAGGACCGTATGAATCGACGATTTGCAATCCTGGCTGTGATCTTGGTGACACTCGCGCTGGCCGCGCCCGCGATGGCGCAGGAGCACGCCGCGGAAGCCGCAGGCAAGAACCCGTGGCAGTACCTGGGCGCCGCCTTCGCCATCGGCATCGCAGCGGCTTTCGGCTCCCTGGGTCAGGGCAAGGGCCTGTCGGCGGCCTGCGAAGCCATCGGCCGCAACCCCGGAGCGGTGGGACCGATCCGTATCACCATGATCATCGGTCTGGCGCTGATTGAGTCCCTCGTGATCTACGCGCTGATCATCGCGTTCTTGATTCTCGCCTAGATCGAATCAAATAAAATATTTCCCGGCCGGGGTCCGACGGGCCCCGGCCTTGCCGTTTCTGTAGCTCAATTTTCAGCCCTGTCTTGTGATGTCGCCCAATTCGACATCGGAGACAGGGCAGAAAATTGAGAAATACCAACATCTTCGAGAACATCCTCGTGCTGTTTCTAAGATGAAACATCGTTCTTTACACCAGCTATACACAACCAAACTTGACAGCCAATGTTTCAAGAATGTATCATTCTCGAACCTTGGAGGTCAGCATGGCTCAGATCAGCAGAACCGCGGAAATGGGATTTCACCTCCGGCACCTTGCCGTACCGAGATCAGCTCTTCAAAAGCGCCCTCCGGATGACGCGTTCTGTGGAAGACGCCGAAGACCTTATCCAAGAGACCTACCTCAAGGCCTACAAGTACTACGAGCGTTTCGCCGAGGGCACGAACTTCAAGGCGTGGCTCTTCAAGATCATGAAGAACACCTTCATCAACTCCTACCGCAAGAAGAAGCTGCAGCCGCCCAAGGTGGACTTCGACGACGTCCAGGAGGGCCTCGAAGAGACGCTGATGGATAAGGCCAAGGACCCCACCACCGATCCGCTGGCCGGGGTGCTCTCCACCGAGATGGACCATGATGTCCGACAAACCCTGGTCGAGCTGCCCCACGACTACAAGATGGTGGTGCTTCTGGCCGATCTGGAGGGCTTCTCCTACAAGGACATCGCCGACATCCTCGAGGTGCCCGTGGGCACCGTGATGTCCCGCCTCTACCGAGGTCGCCGAATGCTCGAGCGCACCCTCCTGAAGTACGGCCGACGCTACAACTACATCAATGTTCCGCCCGAGAAGCTGCGGGACTCCAAGATCGATATCTCCGAGTTCTTCGGAGCGACAGCAACGACGACGCACTGACCCTCCTTTCACAACAGATCACGCCGGATGGGATCCTCCTCCCATCCGGCCCTTTTTTTGACGCCGATGTCAATCTCAGCCGTCGTGGTTGCTCAATACCGCTCACGGCCGCGGAAGACAGATCGAGTAACCTCGGGCCGGAAGCGGCCGCGAGCGGTATCGAGTGAGGAGGATCAGAAATGCGTCAGATATGGATACCAAGGCACGGTGGGCCCGACGTACTGGATCTGAGAGAGGCGCCAGATCCCGATCCCCAACCCGGTGAGGTTCGGATCCGCGTCGAGGCATCGGGCATCAATTTCGCCGATATCCTCTCTCGGATGGGCCTGTACCAGGACGCACCGCCACTGCCGTGCGTTGTCGGTTACGAGGTGTCAGGCACCGTGGACGGCGTGGGCGACGAAGTCGAAGGATTTGCGGACGGCGATCGGGTGGTCTCGGCCACCAGGTTCAGGGGATATTCGGATGTGGTCTGCGTCCCGGCCGGACAGGCACGGTCGATTCCGGAAGGCCTCTCCTTCTCGGATGCCGCCTCGATCCCGGTCAACTGGCTCACCGCCTGGTGGATGCTGGTTCGGCTGGCCAACCTCCAGCCCGATGAAACCGTGCTGGTCCACGCCTGCGCCGGCGGGGTGGGTCTTGCTGCCCTGCAGATCACCCATCACTTCGGAGGTCGGGTGATCGGCACCGCGTCAACCTCCAAGCACGACCGACTCCGCGCCATGGGAGTCAGCCATTGCATCGACTACCGAACGCAGGACTTCGAGAAGGAGATCATGTCACTCACCGACGGGCGCGGTGTGGACGTGGTCCTCGATGCGGTGGGTGGCCAGTCCTTCACCAAGAGCTACCGGGTATTGGACGACCTCGGGCGTCTCATTTTGTTTGGAGCATCGAGCTTCGCTCCCGGGACCCGGCGGAGCCTCCCCGCCGCCGTGCGCGGTCTGGTGCAGACCCCGCGATTCAACCCCTTCTCACTGATGATGAAAAGCCGCGGGGTCTTCGGCTTCAACCTCGGACGATTGTGGCACCGGGCCGAGGAGACCGCCGACATGATGGTTCACATCCTCGATCTGGTGGCCGACGGCACATTCCGGCCAGTTGTGGATCAGACCTTCAGCTTCGACCACGCGGCTGAGGCACACCAGTACATCCAGGACCGCAAGAACTTTGGGAAGGTAGTGCTCACCCCCTGACCCCCACGCGGTGTGGAAAGTGTGGAGGGTGGGGGTTGAGTGACCGGGTAGGGGGATCCGGCAACCCGTATCCGGCATCCGGGAGGGCGGGGGTTTTCGAATTTCGAATTTCGAGTTTCGAGTTCTCTCCCGCACCCGTCCAAGCAGACCGCTGAGACGCAGAGAGAGGCCCTCAACCTGGCCCTGATTCACACTTCGCGTCACGCCTTCGGGTTAACGTCCTGGGCCGCGCGTGGCCGTCAGCGCATCCCGCCGACAATTAGACGCGCCAGGTCAGTTGTCCGTCTTCGCGGCACTTTGCTCTTCGCGACTTCGCGTTTCTCATGCCGCTTGCCACGGCTTGAAGATTCAATTCCTTCAACAACGTAAGAAACGCAACGACGCTAAGGCGCAAAGTACGCAAAGAGAATCACTTGACCTGGCCCTGATCCATGAATCAAGACATGCCTCCGGGTCGACGGGCGGGGTTTCGCGTCGTCGTGAGCGCAGGACGTCGAGGATCTGGAGCGCCAGGTCAGAATATTCACCGCGGCCGGACTCTGCGGTCTCTGCGTCCACTGCGGTTGAAATCGTGGCGGGCCGGGAATTGACTTTCGCATTTCGTAATCCGGAATTCGTAATCCGGCGGGTGGGGGATAACTTTCAACTTTCAACTTTCAACTTCCTTGGGCGAAGGGGACTTTCGCGTTATCATCATGGGCTGGAGGTCGCTTTGGACGCTAACGTGCGCTGATGGTCGTTGGTGGCCAGTGGGGTGACGAAGGCAAGGGCAAGGTGGTGGACCTGTTGTCCGCCGGCTACCCGGTGGTCGTGAGGTACAACGGCGGCAACAACGCCGGACATACGGTGCGATTCGCCGACCGTCGATTCGCCCTCCACCTGGTGCCATCGGGGATCATCCACGAGGACGTCGTCTGCTACCTGGCCTCCGGAATGGTGATCGATCCGTCGTTCCTGGTCACCGAGCTCGACCGTCTCAAGGGCGAAGGTGTGGAGACCGACGGACGTGTCTTCCTGTCTCCCAGAGCCACCCTCATCCTGCCCACCCACCGGGCGTTGGACGGGGCCAGAGAGGGCGCCCGCGGCAGCGGCAAGATCGGCACCACCGGCCGCGGCATCGGCCCCGCCTACCAGGATGCGGCCCAGCGCCGCGGACTGCGCGGCTATCTTCTGCCGCAGACCGACCGATTCCTCGCCGAGGCGCGCGCACTTATGGAACAGCACAACCACGAGCTCGTGGACCTCTTTGGCGCCGAACCGGTGGATCTCGATGCGGCCCTCACCGAGCTCGCCGCCGCCGCCGAACGGCTCGGACCCATGGTGCGCGAGGTGGGCCCCGAAATCCGCCGCCACGCAGCGGCCGGACAGCCGATCCTCTTCGAAGGCGCCCAGGGCATTCTGCTGGACCGCTGGTGGGGAACCTATCCCTTCGTCACGTCGTCCTCCTGCATGCCGGCCATGGCCGCAGCCGCCTGTGGCATCGCGCCCAAATACTCGGGCCGTCATCGGCATCATGAAGGCCTACGTGACCCGCGTCGGCGGCGGTCCTTTCCCCACCGAGCTCGACGACGAGCGGGGCGAGAAGCTGCGCGAGCAAGGCGCCGAGTTCGGCACCACCACCGGCCGGCCGCGACGCTGCGGCTGGTTCGACGCCGTGGCGGCACGTTACGCCGTGGAGGCCGCGGGCATCGATGCCGTGGCCGTCACCAAGCTGGACGTGCTCGACGAGTGCGAAACCCTCGAGGTGGCGGTGGCCTACGAGCTGCCCGACGGCACCGTGCTCGACACCGTCCCAGCCGATCCAGAGGTCCTGGCCCAGGTCCGTCCCCGTTACGAGGTCGTTCCGGGCTGGAACACCGACACCGTCGGCACCACCTCCGAGGACGAGCTGCCGGAAGCGGCCCGCCAGTATCTGCAGTACTTGGAGAAATGCGTGGGGGTCCCCATCGTCCTGGTGTCCACCGGGCCACGGCGCGAGGAGACCATGGTCGCGAGGCAGACCACCCCATCGCCCGGTGTTTCGCTGCAGCGATGGAAAAGAACCCGACCGCTTGAACCTCGGGCGCGGGGGAGTTACATTGACGTTCCGTTGGGCCGTTAGCTCAGTTGGTAGAGCATCGGACTTTTAATCCGGTGGTCCTGGGTTCGAGTCCCAGGCGGCCCACCAGTCTTCGTTCTCGGCCATTGGACGAGAACGAAGCCTGCCACGGCGTAGCGTAGCGAAGCCGGACCAACTCGTTCACGCCAGAAGCTGCTCGAGAACTCCGCTCGACCGAGCCAGCCTTCTGTTTTCGAGCCGCCGAGACAATCAACAGACATCACGGTTTAATCAAGCTCGTCGAGGAATCATCTCAATCGTCGAGCAAGTGTTCGGATACCCAATCGCGGACTTTGGCAATAGCAGCCTGCGACTCAGCGGTCTCCGGGAGTGTCGGCACGAACACGTGGGGCATGCCCTCGTATATATCGAGCTTCACCGTCTGACCCGCCTGATCGAGCGCCTGATAGAGACGGACGAAGTTGCTGAGGAAGATCTCTTTCGTACCCCCTTGGATCAAGGTTGGCGGGAAGCCCTGCTTGAAGTCGCCGTACACAGGGGAAACATAGGGGTTCTTGTGATCTTCGGCATCAGCGTACGCAAGTGCCGAAGGCCCAAGAACGTGTTCATAGGTGTAGTAGGGCTCGGCATCGCGGAGCGTGACGTAGGTGTCACCGGTCTCGGAAATATCCGCCCAGGGAGACCACAGCACGAGCGCCGCGGGCATCTCCATACCGAGGTCGCGCATTTTGAGCGTGACACCCGCCGCGAGGCCACCGCCTGCGGAGTCACCATAAAGGACGATGTCGTCGGCCGTGAAGCCCTGCTTGGCCAGCGCCTTGAAGACACTGATGACCTCGTCGGTCGTCTCCTGCCACTTGGAATGCGGCGCGAGCGTGTAGTCCACCGCAATGACGCGCAGACCGGTTTCGGCGGCGAAGAACATGGCCGACTCGATCACGGCCTTGGCCGAGTTCAGCACGTATGCGCCACCGTGAGTATAGACTGCGATCTTGTCCGTGCTGGCAAGTTTCGAAGGCGTCACCTCGACCACGGGAATGCCGGCGATTTCGCTTTCCTCGTAGGTCACGCCAAACGCTGCGGCCTTTTCGTCCGCCGCGGCTTCCTTCGCCTCGTCGTTGGCGGCCTGCACGGCTTTCCAACCCTCGAGGTCATCCGGGGCAGGCATCGGCGTTTCGCGGCCTTGACCCTTTTCGGAGAAGAACGCGCCCCATTCGGGCGAGATCGTCTCCGGGACGCTCGCCCACAAGGGCGTTGTGTCCTGCGCAGCCGGCGGGGCAGAGATCTTGCCCGAGGGATCGCCAACTTCCTTCGCATCGTCGGCGCACGCTGCCAGGAGTCCGGCACACAACAGAAGCACCAGTCGTTTCATTTTGACCTCCTTCTATGGTATTGGTGCCAGGCTTTAGAAACTTAGAAAGTTTCACCAAGGCGCTTTGCCTCTGACAGTTTATTTCGCCACCTTTCTGGCCAGGGCCTCGTCCAATTGATCCAGAGCCGCCGCGTACTCCGGATCATTCACGCGACTCTTCGCCCCCTCTCCCGCCCAGTAACTGACCATATCCGGGTTCTTCTGCATCACCCTCGCCAACCCTGTTCTGCTTTGCCTCCACCGCTCCGCGCCAAGCGTCACGATCATTTTTCTGCGCGCCGCCGTTTCCCTGTCTCGGACTCGTGATGCGATCACCGCCGGATCAACTTTGAGAAGCTCACACACCGCTTTGAAAAAATCAGCGGATTCCAACGACGGTCTCTCCAGATCTGTACTTCGGCCAAGGTAGTCGATCTTGGGTGACGTGTCGTCGACCTCGAGGGCCTCATCCCTCTCCGCCCGAAACGGATGCCACGAGAGCCTCGACCCCTCTTCACCTTCTTGCCGACCTGCCCGCATTGCGCTCAGGTACGACCGGCGTGCTTCTTTCTTGTTCGTTCCAAAGCACAACAGCGTCTCATCGATGTCCACCAGCGCGCCTCGTAATCGCCGCTTGATTTCCCGATGACCACCAAACACATACTCGTCCGGATGATCAACCACACCAGCACTCAGCGGATTCAGGTGAACGTAGACCACAAGGCGTTCAAGGTACGACTGGTCCTCAATGTACTTCGCCTGGTACCGGCTCTGCCACAGACCGCCGGTCCTTCCGTAGCGCTTGTTGAACCTCCTGCTAAAGAGGTTCTGGACGCGGTGCATCCCGCGCCACAGAGGTACCGTCGACGTACGAACCAACAGATGGTAGTGATTTGACATGACGCACCACGCGAGGACCGTCCATCCATCGCGCTGCTTGGTTTCGCGAATTGTCTCGATGAACTCGACCGCTTCTTCCGGATCAGAGAATATCGGCTCTCCACTCGCAACGCGGTTGTACACGTGGTACAAACCGCCCTCGACCTCGACCCTCGCCCTTCGAACCACTCTCGCTTCCCTTCCCAGACAAGCTAACACCACTTTCTAAGTTTCTAAAGCCTGGCACCAATAGGTCGACAATGCCCACCGTCTGAACGAGCGCCTGAAGCGCAGCCAGTTGACGATCTTCGATCGTTGCGGCCACTTCTCCTACCAGGACCGATCTGACGACTTCGCTCAGATGGTGCTGCAGTGGGTCCAGGGCGGGTATCGGTCCGTCTGAGGGCGCTGCGCGGGGTCCTCTTGATCAAAGGCGCGGTCATTCCAGTTGACGGCGGTCACGGCCTCAAGACGGAAACGCAGGGCATGGTTGGTTTCGGGATTCGGAACGTCCACCCACCCGCTCGCAGACGAAGGCTCTCACGCCCCCACCTCCAGAGCGTCATTAGCCTGTACCAGGTACCGCTTTTTGGCACCACTTTTTCACACGCGTCCGTCCGCCCGGCTCTTCTCGCGCTGGAAATGGCGGCACGTCCGTGGTGTCATGAGGGTCCATGACGAACACCGCCAGCCTCGAGGAACCCGACAGCGCCACCGACGCCCTGCGCCGGGATGTGAGTTATCTCGGGGCAATGCTCGGCGAGGTACTGCGCGAGCAGGACGGTGATGCACTCTTCGAGATCGTCGAGGGGGCACGGGTCGCGGCACGTGCCCGGCGGCAGGGCGAGGTGGATTCGGAAGAGACCCTGAACGAGTTGCTGACCGGTCTCGATCCACTCCTGGCGGCCGAGGTGGCGCGCGCATTCTCGGCCTACTTTGCGGTGGTCAACATGGCGGAGCGGGTCCAACGCATCCGGCGCCGCCGCGAATACCTGCGGTCGGGCACACCGCAACCGGGCAGCCTCGATGACGTCATGCGTCGGCTCGCGGCTTCCGGGGTGCCGCATCACGAAATCCGCGCCGTCCTCCGGGAGATGCTGGTGGAGCCCGTCTTCACCGCCCACCCCACCGAAGCCATCCGCCGCACCATACTCGCCAAGGAACAGCGCGTCGCGGCCCTCCTGATCGACCGCCTCCAACACACCGACCGCACGCCGCCTGAAGATGCCGCGCTGACGGGACAGCTTCGCGACGAGATCACCCTGATATGGCAAACCGCCGACCATCCCGGTGTCAGGCGCACGGTGGCCGACGAAATCGAGCACGTCCTGTTCTACCTGACCGACGTCATCTATCGCGTGGTGCCCGCTCTCGACGAGGCGATGGCCGCCGCCTTCCTCGCAGCCTTCGGCGCCGATGCCGGCGCCGATCTCCCGGGTCCGTTCGTGCGATTCGGCTCGTGGGTCGGCGGCGATATGGACGGCAACCCCAATGTTGGACCCGACACCATCCGTCGCACCCTCGACCGTCAGCGCGAGATGATCATCGGCCGCTACATCACCGAGGTTCGAGACCTCTTCGGTCACCTCAGCCAGTCTCGATCGCGGGTCGTCGTAGATCCGGAGCTCGAGAACAGATGCGCGCACTATCGACGAACCATGCCGGACGTGGCTGCTGGAATCCCGGATCGCTATGACGATATGCCGTACCGGATCCTGTTGTGGTTTTGTTGGGCGCGTCTGGAGGCGACCAAAGCCGACGGCGACTTCGCCTACCCGTCGGCGTCCGACTTCCATCAGGACCTCCAGTTGATCACCACCAGCCTCCGGCGTCACAAAGGAGAGCACGCCGGCCTTCTCAGGACATCCCGGCTCGTGCAACGTGTCGCCACCTTCGGATTCCACCTGGCGACTCTCGATCTCCGCCAGGACGCCGTGGTCCATCGGGCGACGGTTGGCGTCCTTCTCGATGACACCGCATTCGAACACGCCGGCGCCCTCGAACGCACTTCCGTGCTGCGCGAGGCCCTGCAGGGGGCCGTTGAAGTCGAGCCTTCCGCCGATTCCGACGTCGTCAAGACCCTCGATGTCTTCCGCGCAATCACCGAAGCGCAAAAGGTCTTCGGCCCGGAAGCGATCGGTCCCTACATCATCTCCATGGCGCAAGGACCGGATGACGCACTGGCGGTGCTGTACCTCGCGAGGTGTGCCGGACTGACCGGTCCCGGTGGCGGCGTGCCGCTTGACGTCGCACCGCTGTTCGAGACCGTCGGCGACCTCGATCACGCGGCCGAGACGCTCACCTCCCTTCTTGACGATCCTCTCTACCGCGCACACGTCGCATCCCGGGGCGACCGGCAGATCGTGATGCTGGGTTACTCGGACTCCAGCAAGGAGTCCGGTCTCGCGTCCTCGCGATGGGCGCTCTATCGTGCGGAGTCGGCACTGTCGGAGGTCGCGGACCGGGCCGGTGTCGAGCTCACCTTGTTTCACGGCCGCGGCGGCACCCCGAGCCGCGGCGGCAGCAAACCGCGGGCGGGCATTCTCGCGCAGCCGGCGGGCGTCATGCACGGACGGATGCGGCTCACCGAGCAGGGCGAGATCATCCATGCCAAGTACGGACTGCGGGGGATCGCATTGCGCACCCTCGAACTGATGACGGGCGCCGTGCTCGAGGCCAGTGCCGGTGACTGTGACGCGAAAAGCCCACGCCCGGAATTCGCCGCTGCCATGACCACCATCGCACGCGAGGGGCGGTCGACCTACCGCGCGCTGGTGTATGAGAACCCGGACTTCATACCCTACTTCCGGTCCGCCACCCCCATCGACGTGATCGAGCGGCTCGAGATCGGCTCGCGTCCAGCCTCCCGCCGCTCGGGTGGCGGGGTCGAAAATCTGCGCGCGATCCCATGGGTGTTTTCCTGGATGCAGAACCGCCACCTGTTGCCGGGCTGGTACGGCATCGGCGCAGGTCTCGCCGCGGCCATCGACGCCCACGGCGAGGACCTCCTCCGCGGCATGGCATCTGACTGGCCCTTCTTCGACAATCTCCTGGCCGACGTCGAGATGGTGCTCGCCAAGGCCGACATGGGAATCGCCGAGTGCTACGCAGGGCTGGCGGGCGAGACCGGCGACAGGCTGTTCCCCGGGATCCTGGCCGAGTACGGTCGCACCCGTACACTGATCTGCGATCTGCGGGGCATCAGTGAACCTCTCGAACGGGAACCGGTGCTGCGGCGCTCGATCCTCCTCCGCAATCCCTACGTCGACCCCATCAGTCTGTTGCAGGTGGATCTTCTGGCGCGGTGGAGGGCCGGCGGGCGCAGCGACCCGGACCTCGAGGAAGCGCTCAAAGTGACCGTACGGGGAATTGCACGGGGCATGCAGAATACGGGGTAGTGCGGACATCGGAAGCGTATCGGTGCCAGATCCGATTTCTGAAGTCTCAGCGCACGGCCACGGGGCCGCAGACTCGACACCCCTGTTGACGATTATTTTACGATTTATACGCAAATATGTTACGATAAATTTGAAATGAATAGAAAACGTCAGATCATCGATCTCTTCAGGGGAGTCGAACCCTTGCAGGCCGGAGAGATCGCCGGGATCATCGACGTGACCCGCCAGACGGCGCATCGACATCTTCGCGAGCTTGTCGCCGAAGGACGGCTGATCGTCGAGGGCGCGGGGCGAAGCACCCGCTATCGGCGGGCCCACCCCGTCGATGACCGGAGCTATGCGACCGATGGCCTCGAGGAGGATCGAGTCTGGTCGGAGATGAGCGCGCCTGGAACCATCGCGGGCGGGCTGGGAAAGGCCGTCGAGACGGTTCTTCACTACATTCTCACCGAGGTGGTGAACAACGCGATCGACCACTCGAAAGCGGCGGAGGTCGATGTCCGGATCGCGGGAAACGATCCGACGGTCACGCTCGAGGTCCGCGACAGAGGCGTCGGGATCTTCCGGCACATTCGGGACAAGCTCGGCCTCGACTCCGAGCTGGAGGCGCTGCAGGAGCTGTCAAAAGGCAAGACGACGACCATGCCGTCACGTCACAGCGGCGAGGGGATCTTCTTCTCGTCAAAGGCCGCGAACAGGTTCGAGATCGAGAGCGGTCGAACACGGTGGATCGTCGACAATCGCAGAGCCGACATGGCCGTGGGAAACCTGGAGCCACGCGTGCTCGGAACATTGGTCCGAGTCGAGATCGATGTCGACAATCCCAACGACCTGACATCGATCTTCGCGGAGTACGCGCGGGACTTCGAGTTCTCCAGGACCCGGACCATCGTTCGTCTCTTCGCCATCGGTACCGAGTTTGTGAGCAGATCTCAAGCCAAACGCCTCGTGCGTGGTCTGGAGAAATTCCGCGAGGTGGTTTTGGATTTCGCAGGCGTCGAGATCGTCGGGCAGGGCTTCGCCGACGAGGTGTTCCGCGTGTGGGCGCGCCGAAATCCGGATGTGCTGCTCATCCCCGCGGGCATGAGCGAAGCCGTCGCCTTCATGGTCGAGCGCGCCATCCGCACCGGGGACGAACCGTCATGACCCGGACTCGTCGGGAGATCTCCGTTCCGGACGCGGACCTGCGTGCCGTCCCGACCCCTTCACGGTCCGATACCTTCGCCGCACCGTCGCCTGGGTGTCCGGCGCCGCCCAGCTCGAGAACACCGGGCTTGCACTCGTCCCTGCGCCTGAACACCGAAGCTCCGTGATGGCTCGGAGCTACGGCGACACCGCGCTCCACTGTGTCAGGTCGCCCGTCTCGCAGCCGTCCGCGAAAATCAGGGAGAGGACGCCAAGGACGAACTCACCCTCGGCCGCCTCACCGCCGTTGTAAGCGCTGTCCACCGCGCGGAGCGTCCACGTGTAGTCGCCATCGGGCAGACCGACAAGGGTCCACTCACCGACGGCACTCAAGCTGCCCGGCTCCGGGAGCGTGCTCGCGGTCGACAGCGGGGCGCCGTCGCGATAGAGACGGAGGTCGTAGGTCAGGGCGTGGTCCGGTGTGAGGTCGTCGCTCGCGGGGTTCCACCAGAACACGACCGTGCCGTCCTCCTCGTCGATCGCAGTCTGCAGAAATGACGGAGCCGATGGCGGACGATTCAGACCCTGCGCGTCGTTCCGGTAGACGTGCATCTGCGCCTCGACGAGACCGTTGCCGCCCGGAACGAAGTACTGCCCGGCGATGAAGTAATCGAGATCTCCCTCGCCATCGATGTCCAGCCAAGTGAACGAGCCCCCTCGCGAGCCGGAGGACCGCGGAGCGGGGAGCTGGTTGCCCGAGTCGGTAAATTCCCCACCGTCGTTGGTGTAGATCTTTGCGCGACCCTCGATCTGAGACCCCGAGTTGTAGGTGCCGGCAAGCAGGATGTCCATGTCGCCATCGGAGTCGTAGTCGGCCCAGGTGGCGGCGGTCAAGTCGAACCAGCCATCGCAGGAGGGGCACTCGATCACCTCGAACGGAACGTAGGTCTCGGCGTCGTTCCGGTAGATGCGGAGCACCGTGTTGTAGGAGCCGTCGATCTCACGGATGTGACCGGCCACCAGGATGTCCAGATCGCCGTCCGCGTCGTAGTCGCCCCACTGCGCCTCGCCGTGCTCGATGGTGAGGGCACCGAGGATTTCCTCTCCGACGAAGACCCCATCGCCATCGTTCCGGTAGCGACGGATGAAACCGTCGTCGGACAGCGGCGCCAGGTGCACGAGCAGCAGGTCGAGGTCCTGGTCGAGGTCGAAATCGGCCCATGCGCTCTGGGCGTGTCGGGTGGGCGCGAGGCCCGTCGCCACCTCCGTGAAGCTCCACCCGCCGGTGCCGTTGGCGCCGTCGTTCCGCATCAACGCCGTGCGGTACTCGAAGGTGTCGCTGTCCCAGACCGACGGCAGCAGGAGATCGAGATCGCCGTCGTTGTCTGAGTCCGCCCAGGTGATGGACTTCAGATCGAAGTCGGCCTGGAGGTTGTCCTCCCAGTACGCGGGCAGCACCGTGTCGCTCTGCGACAACGTCCCGGCATCGTTGCGGTAGATCACGGTCTGGCCGTTCGACCCGACCGCGAGGTCCTGGTCTCCGTCGCCATCGACATCACCCCACGCGAGGTCCGAATCTCCCGAGCTCAAAGTATCGAGCGGCACGTCGACATAGGCGAACTCCCACTCGTCCGGGACCGCCTGGCCGTCGTTGCGAAGCAAAACGAGGCGATCCTCGACGCTCGTGTTGTAGACGACGTAATACCCCAGGACCGCGATATCGAGGTCGCCGTCGCCGTCGTAGTCGGCGGGCGCAGTGGTGGTCACCCAGAAGTCCTCGTCCTGCGGGGTCACGAAGAGAGGATCGAGCGGGGTCACCTCGGTGAAATCGCCGAAGGTGCCACCCGGTCCCGGCTGAACCACGATGAACTGGAGCGCACCGCCGGTTTCGCCGTCGTCGTCGGTCACCGTCAGGCGCACATGAAAGGTGCCGGCCCCGGTGAATACGTGGGTGGGATCCTGCTCGGTGGACGTCGTGTCGTCGCCGAAGTCCCAGAGCCAACCGACGATCGTCCCGTCGGGATCCGAGCTCGTGTCGGTGAAGGCCACCGAAAGCCCGGTGGTCAGGAAATCGAAGGAGGCCGCCGGGGGCTGGTTCAACGGCGGCGGCGGCGGTCCCGTGAAGTGCTCGATGGCACCCTGGAAGCCGGCTGCCCAGGCATCGCCTTCCGGCGTGGCGGCGATGGCCGCGAAGTTGCCGAAGCCCGTCGAACCGATATCCAGGACGGCCCAGTTCTGACCGCCCGTGGCCGTGTAGTAGGCCACCCCGGCATTCGTGCTGACCCACAGTTCGTTGGGGCCGAGCAGGTAGATGTCGGTGAGTTGGTCGCTTCCGTTGGGAGTTGGCAGAACCTGCCAAGTTGCGCCCCCGTCGTCGCTTCGAACCGCATACCCCCACCAGCCGACCGCGTAGCCAATGCTCACGTCAAAGAATTCCATGTCCTGGATCTGGAGCGGCGAGCCGGGAAGGTCACCCTGCATCCACGTCGCACCACCGTCAATACTGCGGTAGTAACGCCCGCTGACGTTTGCCGCCCAGCCGCTCTGGCCTGCGAAATCCACGGCGACGTAGGCCCCTGAAAAACCGGGGACGGACGTCCACGTGGCGCCGCCATCGGTCGTATGGAACACGGCCGCGCCGCTGAAGCCGAAGCCGGTGACCCATCCGTCGAGGGGAGTGGTGAAGAAGAGATCCTCCGCCTCGAGACCCGAGGGCGTCGCCGCCGCAGCCGTCCACGTGGCGCCGCCATCGGCACTGCTGTACACGCGGGCGGCCTCGTCCACGGCTACGACTTCCTGTGGACCGATGACCTGCACTGCCTGAACATGCGACGTCGTAAACGGCTCGTGAAGAGTCCACGGCATCGCACCCGTGCTGGTCAGGACAGTGCCGTTCTCCCCGACGGCGATCAGGTTGCCGTCGGCGAAGCGATCCACATCGTTGATGGAATTCCCGGAGCCGCTCGAGATCTGCGTCCAACTGGCGCCACCGTCGACCGTCTTGATGACGAAGCCGGCGCCGTAGCCAAAATAGCCGGTCAGCGGGTCGGCAAAGGCTGGCGCGGCGCTACCCAGAAAGCTGGGCTGGAGACCTGGCGAGGCAAAGGCCAGTACCCACGTCTGGCCCGCGTCCGGGGAGTGGTACATGTTGCCCGCGCCGTCGGAACCGACCACGGTCTGCGAGTCCGGCACGGCAAACGCGAAGGACGCGGCGAAGGCGCCCGGATCCATCACCTCGCCGAGGTCAGTCCAAGTCTGGCCGGCGTCGGAGGATCTGAAGATTCGGTCGTCGTAGTCCGGATAGGCGCCGGCTCGGCCCCACGCCAGCACGACGTCGGCCGAAACCACAACGAGACGACTTCGACCGTCGGCCGATGCACCGGCGGACCAGGTGACACCACCGTCAGTCGAGCGCACGAAGGCACCGTCCACGATGCCCACCGCGACAGATGCCGAGAGGAAGGCCACCGCGGCCGCGTTTCCGGCGTGCACCAGGGTGAACGTGGCGCCGCCGTCGATGGTGAGATACAGGCCGGTGTCCGACACGCCCAGCCCGGTCAGGTCATCGGCGAAGTCAAAAGCGAAGATGTCATTCGGGGAGGACTCCCACGACAGCCCGCCGTCGCGGCTGACGAAGTGGAAGGGGTTGCTCGAGGCCAAGCCAAAGCTCGTCGACCAGAACTCCATGAAATAGATCGAGCCAAGAAGAGGCAACTCGGTCCAGGTGGTTCCCCCATCGGTTGTGCGGTAGTTGGCGTTGCCCCAGGTCCAACCGTTCTGGTCGTCCAGGAAGAAGATCCCATTCAGCGGAGAGCCCAGGCTGAAAGGCACATCGCGTTGGACCCAGGTGGCCCCGCCGTCGGCCGACTCGAAAAGAGCACCCCCGTCGTCGAAGGAGTTGTCGTCGGTGGCGATGAAGACTCGCTGCGTCGACGGTGCTCCGACGCCCCGGACGTCCAGGTAGGTCGGCAGAGGACTCTGCGTATCCCACTGCGCGACGACCGGGCTCGCCAGCAGGAGAATCGGGATACAAAGGAATCGCCCCAGGCGATGTGCCATGTGACGGTTTCCACGTGCGACTTGGGGTCCTCTTCGATTAGCGCGCATAATTCAGAGTCCTTTCTTCTCTCAGTTGGCCCTCGCGTCGCTCCAAGCGGCCAGGAAGCACACGCCGAGTTGCAGTTTCCCATCGGAACCTTGTTCGCCGCGATCTATGTCGACGTGGCGGGTACCACCGGGGTGCATGAGTAGGCTCATCACTCGACAGTGTCGTTGGAATTGAAACCGAGACGCTATTTTGGAAATTTCTCCAAACTCCTCGATCTCCGCCGCATTTCTATCGGTGTCAGAAAGGTGCCTGGGGCGACTTTCATGGCGCGGTCGGTTTTCTGGGCGCCGGGGAATCAAGCTGAAAGCCGATTATGTTAGCTACAACTGTGGTGCCGTTTCGGCTCTCGGCGGCTCGGTGGCCCAGCCGATCGCCACGAAAGGACCCCGTTGCAAGACGAACATTGGAGCGAATCCAGGGCGTTGGACCGGCGCCTGGTGCAGGGGTGCCTCCGCGGCAGCGAGGAGGCTTGGGTGGCGGTGTGGGAAAAATACGGACCGCTCGTCAAGTCCGTCTCTCGCCGTGTGGGCTGTGACGCGGAAGAGGCACGGGACGTCGTTCAGCGAGTAGCCCTGGTCGCCCTGCAGAACCTGAGCTCGTTGAACAACCCGGAAAAGTTGGGTGGCTGGCTCGCCGGTGTGGCCCGCCTACAGTCCCTCGAGGTGATCCGGAGCCGCCGGCCCGCCGCCAGTATCGATAGCCTGCAGCCGTCGATCGAGGTCCGGCTGGATGAGGAGCTGATCCGCGATCAGGAACTGGCCCTGCTGCACCACGCATTCGGCCGACTCGAGGACCGTTGCCGTCGTATCCTCCACCGTCTCGAGCTCAAGGAACCCGCCGATAAATACCGTGACGTGGCAGCGTCAGAGGGGCTGTCGGAATCCTCCATCGGGCCAATCAGGCGCCGTTGTATGCAGCGACTGCGAAAAATCGTCGATGGGTTGTCTCGAACCTCCCCCTCCACGCACTGTTCAGACGAGAGGTCGCGACGATGAACCACTTGAGCGAATCACAGGTCATTGACCTGATCTGCGGAGAGGACATTGCGGAGGCCGCCGAACATCTGAAGAGCTGTCGGCGCTGTCACCATCTCCACCGGTCGTGGATCCGCCGGATGGACTCACTCAGGGATCTTCACCGGGAGAGCCTTGACGACGCAGAGCTCCACAATCTTCGTGCGATGTACCGCCACCTCGGTCCGAAGCCTTCCTTAGGGACTCGCTGGCCGGCGACTCTTGTTCGTGCCTCGGACGCGCCGCTGGCAGCGGTGCGCGGCACCACGGCCGGCACGATTCTGGAATTTTCGGCCGGGCCCTACAATGTCATGTTCCGCGTCGGGACCCCCGACCGCCGATCGATGGTCGCCGTGTACGGCCAGCTCACCAGTGGGGAGGGTACCGGCGACCTGGCGGGGAGGGCGTCCTTTACGGCCGGCGACGGGACCACGTTCATCTGCGATGTGGATCGGTTTGGGGAGTTTTTCCTGCCCGACGGGACGGCGGGACGATACCGCGTCCAGCTGTGGATCAACGGGGGGATCGTGGAGATCGAAGAGCTCCAGTTCGGAATCGATGAAAAGCAGTGACCAGAATTCGATCCTCCCCAAAGAGGTACGTCGGTTGCTCGAATCGGGAGACCAAGAGGCTGCCGGAGAGAGGATCCGTGAGCATACTGAACGTATCGCCCGGACGTCTCCGAAACAGGGTCGCCGCTGGTCGCAGCGGATCGCTTCAGCCGACTTCGAGCACACCCTGTTCGGCGCCTACGTTCGTTGGGCGGTGGGGGCGGTTCATCACCTGGCCGGTGATTCGTTCCTGGCGGAACAGCACCTCGAGGACGCCGCGCGGGCGATGAGGCGGGCGGGTCGGCCGGACCTCGCCGATCGGGTCTCGCTGACGCTGTTGGACGTCTATGGGGAGCAGCTCAAGCTGCACCGCGCCAGGGCGCTGGCACGGCGCTTGGAGCGTCGATTCGTCGCACGGGGTGATGACGAACGGGGCGCCGTGGTCCTGGCGAATCTCGCCTGCGCCGAGGATGCCGCGGATCGGGTTGACCGGGCGCGAGCACTGTGGAAAAAGGCATTGCAACGGTACACGCCGGGCGGCCTTCGTCATCTCCTCGCGCGGGCCAATCTGGCCAACTCCTCCGCATTGATGGGACACTTCGACGAGGCCATTCGGGAGCACGGGGCGGTGGCGGACGCGGCGGGCGCCCTCGGCTTCGAGGCGCTAGCTTTGCAGGCCGACATGAACCTCGCCGAAGCAGAGTTCGCCATCGGCCACGTCGAAACCGCCCTCAGCCGCTGGCAGAACGTGCTTGCGACCGCCCGACGGATGGGTGACGAGTACACGGAATTGGTGGCCGAAGTGGATCTCGCCGCAGCGGAGGCCGATCTTGGCGACTTCGACAGCGCCGAACGGCGGCTGGAAGCAGCGGTTCCGCGCGCCAGGGACGCAGGCCTACGG
The DNA here is from genome assembly GCA_963797055.1 of uncultured Holophagae bacterium. Classification (GTDB taxonomy): domain Bacteria; phylum Acidobacteriota; class Thermoanaerobaculia; order Thermoanaerobaculales; family Sulfomarinibacteraceae; genus FEB-10. The sequence goes on along the minus strand of CAWCOD010000002.1, from coordinate 335,227 downwards.
CGCGAGGAGGTTCGAATCGTCCGCCAGCTGGCTGTGCTCCGTACCGCCCGCGGCGGGCGGGGCGAACGGCGGCTGGCGCAGCGGCAGCTCCGCGGTTCCGGGCTTCAATTGCAGCGCGATCTGCTGACTGTGGACCTGCTGCAGATGGACCCTAATTGCGACGCCGCGGAGGCGGCCCGAGCGGCTCGGCGGCTCCATGCGGCCGGGATGCGGCACCGCGGCGCGGTGGGCCTTGCTTGGGCCGCCAAGCGATACCAGGAGCGCGGCGACAGATCCAGAGCCGTCCGACTGGCCCGGGAGGCTCTTGCCAAGGCGACCGGCTCGGCCTGGGTGGGCATGGTGGCCTACCAGGTCCTCGGTAGAAACGGCGGCGCCGAGTCCACCCGGCACTTCTTCCGCGCCGTACACCGAGCGGACCAACTCCACGGCCGACTGGCCGCGACCGCGGATCGCACCGCGTTTCTCGAACTCCGCGGCGACGTCTACCTCGATTTGGTGGCGGCGCTGCTTAAACGCAATCGACCACGAGATCGACGGCGTGCTCTCGATGTGTTGTCCCGGTTTCGATCGGGCTGGTTAGTGGAGGAACTGGCTCGGCGGACCGATCGGGGGAACGATCCGGAGGTGCTGAAATGGCAGGAGCTGCGGCGACGGCTCGCCGCCTTGCTGAACCAGGCGGAGGGTGAGGACGAACCCAGGGTGCGCCGGCTCGGGACGACAATCCACCGCGAGCTGCGGCAGGTGGAGGGGCAGCTCCGCGACAGCGAGCTGATCCTGGCCCGCCGCCGGCCCGGGTTACTGCCCGCAGCGCCGGGGGAGTCCGTCTCGAGGCAGCTGATGGATCGTCTGCCGGATGGTCACGTCTACGTCGAATATTTCCTGGACACGCGCGACCTGTTGACCTTCGTCGCGACCCGGAACAGGCTGACCGTCCACAGGACGCCGGTGGCGGCAGAGATCCGGCGGCTGGTGGCGTCGGTTCGGTTTCACATGGACACCAACACCTGGCGTACCGGAGGATCATCGGCAGCGTCGGCCGAGGTTCTTCACGAGCGTATCGGGAAGCTCGGCGAGAAGCTGTTGGGATATCTCCCCACCGATGGGTGGCGGGCGCTCTGGGTGGCACCACACGCCGAGATCTTCCACATCCCGTGGGCCGCGCTCGAGCTGCCCGGCAGTGGGGCCCTGGTGGACCGTGCGGTGTTTTCGCTGGTTCCGGGTGCCGGCGTCGCCGCGTCACTCCTCCAAGACGCTCCCCGACGGCCCGTGCGGTTCGGCCTGTGCGGCGCCGGCGGTCACGATCTGCCCCTGGTGTCTCGGGAGCTGGACGCGATCTCCGGTCTCGGCACGGCCTCCTCGGTGGTCGAGACCGCAACCCGTTTGGATTTTCTCGACATGCTCGCGTCGCACGACGTGGTCCACCTCGCCGGTCACGCTGCCTTCCTCGACGGGATTCCCTCGGCTTCGGGCCTTCGACTCGCGGATGGCTACGTCACGGTGCACGATCTCGCGGCAAGCAGGGTCCAGGCACAGTTGGTCAGCTTCGGGGTCTGCTCTGGCGCTCGCATGGCGGACCACGCCGACCTCCAGTACGAGGGTTTCCTGAGGGCCCTGCTCTCGGGGGGGGTGCGGACCGTGGTCGGGGCCATTTCTCCGGTCAGAGACGAGGTGGCTTACGACTTCGACCTCGAGTTCTTCCGCAGGCTCACTGCGACGGGCGACCCGGGGGAGGCTTACCAAGGAGCAGTTGTGCAGCTGCGCCGCAGTGATCCCCATCCTGCGACGTGGGGGAATTTCCATCTCTACGGAGACCAGCGAAACTGGAGGACCGCATGATCGGACCACTGAATCGGGCCGCTTTGGCAGCTCTCGCGTTCATCCTGGCGGCGACGGCCCTGCCGGCGGATGCCGGAGAGGCGGCACGAGGGGCCGCGAACGAGCGTGTTTCGGTGGTGGTGACTGGCCGGGTGAACTGGGTCGAGCCCCCGCAGCGTCTCGGCCTCGACGGTGGCTGGACGGTGGAGCTGCCCGATTCTGCACTCTGGATCGAGCAGGCGTCCGAGTTGTTGGCCGCCGGGGAGGCGCCCCTGCTGAAGGTGGCAGGGACCCGCATCGCGGGCGATGAGCAACGTCTCATCCGCGCCGGAGGCGTCGTCGTTCTCTCCGACAATTCGTCTTCGTCGCGAGTCATGGAAGCCGGGTTTCGCCGTTCGGGTCAACGGTCCGCATCCGATCGCCGGCAGCTCGACACACGAGTCGGCGCCAACGACCCACTGGTCATGTTCGACGGCGAATTCGACGCGCGTGGATATATCCTCAGCTTCAACGTCGATGGATTCCGACTGGATGCGGAGGGCTCGATCTACGACGTGGTGATCACCGAGCAAACCGAGTTCGATGGATTTTCCGACCTCTCCGAGCTGGAGGTGGGCTACGAAATGGAAGTCCGAGGCGAGTTGCAGGGCTCGACCATCATCGCGACCCGCGTGAAGCTCCGATCCGACGGCGAAGACACCACCCTCCGGGGGCTCGTTCTCGCTCTCGGAACGGACAGTTTTCAGCTCGATGTGGACGGCTCAACCTTCGACATCGTCGTCACTGCCGACACCGAGCTTGACGGGTTCGGCGATGTGTCGGAGCTGACGATTGGCCAGGAGGTCGAGGCGCGAGGGACCCTCGTGGGGACGGTGCTGACGGCAACGAGGGTGAAGCTCCTGGACGGAGGAAGCGGCGGCGTCGATTTCGAGTACGAGGGCCTGCTGACGGCACTCCTTCCGCCGGATCGGTTCGTGATGGACGACGGTCGAAGCTACACCGTGGACCAGAACACAATGTTCGATCCCCTGATCGGCACCTATGAGGGTCTTGTCGCAGGTCAGTTCCTCGAGGTCGAGGCGATGCGGGGTTCCTCGGGATCGAATCTGGCGGTGGAGATCAAGCTCGAAGGTGACGAGCAGGGCGGTCAGGGCTATCGCGAAATAGAGGGCGTGATCATGACGATCAGTCCCACCGAGATCGTGCTCGAGAGCGGTGCTGTAGTGACCGTCACTCCAGGAACCATTTTTGTTGGTGACGCCGATTCACCGCAGGACGTGTTACCCGGATGGTGGGCCGAGATCTACGCGCTGCTCGATTTGGCGGGCGTGTTCAACGCTCTCGAGGTGCGAACCGACGATCGTGAAGCCGCGACAACCGAAGATCAGGACTTCGAACCCCAGCAGGCGCTGCTCGTGCCGGCGCCCGGCGCCGACCCCGACGAGATCGCCGCCCGGTTCGGCGCCCAGGTCGTTGGTCGGGTGGGCAGTCTTGGGGCCTTGCTCTGGTTTCCCGATCCGTTGAGCGATGACCTGCTGGCCGCCCTCAATGCGGACCCCGAGGTGGCGGCGGTCGAACCCAACTACCTGTTCCAGGACCCCGAGTCGGTGCGCCGTCGGTACGCCACCATCGACCGCCATCCGTCGACGGAAAAGCTCGTGGAACAGCTGGCCGGGGCCCAGATCAACTTGGACCAGGCCCATCAGCTTGCGACCGGAGAAGGAATGGTGGTCGCGGTGATCGACACCGGTGTGGACCCGCTCCATCCTGTGCTGCGGCGGCGGCTGCTAGACGGAGGTCTCGACCTCGTGGACGGGGACCTTTCGCCGTGGGAGGAACGCGACAACGCGGATGGTGACGAGGACGGGGACGTCGACGAGGCGGCCGGACACGGGACCTTCGTGGCGTCGTTGGTGGTGATCACGGCGCCTGGGGCCTCGATTCTCCCCTATCGGGTACTCGACGACGAGGGAAGGGGCACCGCGTACGACCTCGCGGTGGCTCTCGCCGACGCCATCGAGAGCCGAGTCGACGTGATCAACCTCTCGCTGGTTTACCGTGAGCGGTCCTCAGCGGTGGACCTGCTCCTCGAACGGGCGGCGGCACAGGGAATCGTGGTCATCGCCTCGGCGGGCAACGACGGCTCGACGAGCGTCCCCTTCCCCGCCTCGGACAGCAACACTCTTGCAGTGGCCGCTCTCGACCAGAGTGGCCTCGTCCTCGCGGCCTTCAGCAACCGCTCACATCTGGTCGGTTTCGCGGCTCCCGGAGAGGAAGTTTTCGGGGCACTGGACGAGTTGGCCTTCGGGACTTGGAGCGGGACCTCGATGGCGGCGCCCTTTGTAGCCGGGACCGCGGCCCTCCTGCTGAGTGCCGACCCAGGCCTCGACCCCGTGCTCGTGCGAAATGCCATCGAACAGGGCGGGGTTGTGTTGGAGGACGCCGGATGGACCGGCAGAGTCCTCGACGCACTGGCGGCGGTGAGCCTTGTAAAGGAGGCGCCGTGACTCGACGGGCGACGGACCCAAAGCGCCCGTCCAAAGGACTGCGATTACGATGAAAACGACAACGTGTCAAATCAGGGTCGGAGTCGTCTGTTGTGCGCTGCTCATCACCGTGGCGGTGCGCGCTGACGCCCAGAGTGCGGGACGCGAACCTGTCCCGGGGGTGCCGCTGTCAGGGGGAACCACCTTTATCGACCTCGATCACCCGGTGACCTCGAGCGGCGAGCTTCGGGTGTGGCGGGTGGCTTCGTCTCAAGGTGCCCGCGTGATGCTCAAGGTCTACCGTCCCGATGGTGACAGGCTGATCCTGGTCGGCACCTCACCGTTGGAGACGGTTTCCGCCGGGACCGTGGCCACCTACGAATGCAGGATTCCGGTGGCGCGCAACGACGTCATCGGCTGCTTCTGTCCGGACTCCAGCTGTGCCGACGCCTATTCGGACGGCCTCATCCTGACGGCTGAGGGTGATCTGGGAACGGGCCCCGCGAGCGCCTTCAACAGCGGAGTCGGCTCGCCTTCCATCTTGGCCTCGGGATACCGACTGGCCGACGTGCCATCGACTGCCAGCGAAGATCTGGTGCTGCCGGTAGTGGGACGTACACCGGGCGCCGGCGGCACGGTCTGGAACACACGACTCGAACTCTTCAACACCGCGGACAGCGCCACCACCGTCGCGCTTCACCTCAACCTGTCCGATCGCGACAACACCTCTCCGGCCGTTTCCGCCGAGGTGAGCGTTTCGCCGCGGGAAACCCTGGTGATCGAGGATCTGCTTTCGGAGGCATTTGGATTGGAGACGGCGGTAGGCTCGGTGGACATCGTCGCCTCGGCGCCGGTGATCGCCCATGCCAGGATTGCCAACCTGGGCAGCGAGACGGGCACCTACGGGCAGGCGGTTCCCGCAGTCCCTGCAAGCTGGGCTGTTGGCGACGACGACCTACCGGGCATCAATCCCAATGCCGATGTGGTGTACCTCTTTGAGGTGCAAGAAGACGCGGCATTCCGGAGCAACTTGGGCGTGTCGAGCATCGTCGCCACTCCGTTATCGCTGACCGTGGCCGCCAGGGTCGGCGGTGACCCCGTCGGGTCGCCCCTCGAACTCCTGCTCGATCCCTTTTCGCACACCCAGATCAACCGCGTGCTCGACGCGATGGGTGTTCCCGAAGGGACGCGAGGGGTGAGGCTGGAGGTGAAAGCCGCCGCCGGCTCAGGGGGTCGATTCTTCGCGTACCTTTCACGGGTCGACAACGAGAGCGGGGACGCCGTCTTCCTGCTCGGCGCCCGCGAGAACGCACTGCCCTGACCTCGGCGTTTGCCTCGACCCGAGTCTCACTGATCTTCGTTGGGCCCCGGTGATTTCGGAATTTTGCAACCCTGTCTCGATTTAATGACAGCACACACTGTTGGGATAGAGGTCGACCGTGCAGCACACCCACGAATTCGAAGATCATCCGCTTCCCAAGCCCGCCGGCTGGCGGGAGTTGATGGCTCGCGCGCGATGGATTCGTACGCCGGTCTTCGTGTTTCTCGTGACCCGAATCGGGATCATGGCGATCGCCTACATCTCGGTGTCCGTCATTCCCGATGCGCAAGAGACCATTTATCACCTACGGGGAACAGACAACCGGCTCCTCGACGTCTTCGGCAGCCGTTGGGACACCGGGTTTTATGTCAGCATTGCGGAGGATGGGTACAGCTTCGGAGGTGTCGAGCTGCCATCGGTCGCTTTCTTCCCCCTGCTGCCGATCATGATGCGCCTTCTGATGCCGCTGGTCGGCGACGCAGTCGTCGCGGGGATCCTGATCAGCAATCTCGCCCTGCTGGCGGCGACGATCACGCTGTATCGACTGGTGCTCGAGGAGTGGGATGGAGCGGTGGCAGAGCGGGCCATCTGGTACCTCTCCGTCTTTCCAGCATCGATGTTCGGCTCAGCAATCTATACCGAGTCGCTCTTCCTGCTGACCGCCATCGGCGCCTCCCTCCTCGCCCGGCGCGGGCGGTGGTTCGGCGCGGGACTTGTTGGCGTGGCAGCCTCACTGACCAGGCTGCACGGGATGCTCGTTGCCGTGCTCCTGGCCGGCGAGTGGTGGAGACAGCGGCAGGGCGCAGCAACCGAGAAGCCCTCGTTCACCGCGCTCGCGGCCGCGGCGGTCACCCCACTGGGCACCGTGGCATACATGTTGTACTGCTGGAAGGCGTTCGGAGACCCTTTCGCGTTCGCCACCGCCGCCTCGGCATGGGGCCGTGTCCCAAAACCTCCCTTCGCCACCATGGCCGGTGTTGTCCAGGCTCCACCCGGGGGGTGGTTTTCCGGGCTCCTCGCGGGGACCATCCACGTCGACAACTGGATCGACCTGACCGCGGTGCTCGCGTTCCTGCTGCTCGGCTGCGCGTTGCTGGCCCTCGGCCGATGGGGTGAGGGTCTATTCGTGGTGCTGGGCGTCAGTCTTTCCTTCGGTTCGGGCCTGCTGATGAGTCAGCGGCGCTATATGTGGGTTCTGTTCCCGGTGTTTGTCCTGCTTGGCGTTTGGGGTGAGCGCCCGTGGCTCGATCGCACGGTCACGCTGCTGTCTGCGCTTGGGTTGGCGCTGTGCACGGCACTGTTCGCAAACGGCTACTGGGTCGGCTGATGGCCAGGAAGCCCAAGACCGCATTCCGACGCAAGAACGGCCCGCCTGAAAACCGGTGGCGGAATGACGGCTGGTGGACCTCGACCTTCGCTTTCGCGGCGCCATTTGTCCTCTACCTGCGCACGATGGCGCCGACCATCTACAACCTGGACAGCGCCGAACTCACGACGGCGGCTGCGACCGGGGGCTTGGTCCGGGCGACCGGGTATCCGCTCTACCTGGTCATCGGGCGGCTGTGGAGTCAGCTGCCGATGGGCGACGTGGGCTACCGGATGAACCTCCTCTCCGCGGTCTGCGGCGCCCTCACGGTCATGCTGGCGGAGAGAATCCTACGGCGGCTCGGGGTCGGGGTCTGGGCGCGGCTGGCCGCCGTCGGCCTGCTCGCGGTGGCCCAGTTCTTCTGGGCCCTGTCGCTGATCGCGGAGGTCTACACCCTCCACACGGCGATTCTCGCCGGCGTCATCCTCGCTCTGGTCCGGTGGTCGGAGCAACCGACGCCGGGCCGGCTCGGGCTGGCGACCTTTCTGGTGGGCATTGGTTTCGGAAACCACGTCGCCACCGTGCTCGCAGCCCCCGCTTGCGTCTGGTTCGTACTCAACGCGCATCCGAAAAAGGCCCTCGAGCCGCGTTCGCTCGCGCTGGCAACGGTCGGCCTCGCCGCAGGGCTCGCCATCTACCTGTACCTCCCTCTGGTCTACTGGAGCCGACCCGAGTTCAACTACGTCGGCTGGTTCAACGCGGCCGGTCAGTTCGAACCGGTCAACCTCGCCACCCTCGAGGGTCTCTGGTGGCTGGTGTCGGGCAAGGTCTTCGCCGACGTGATGATGGCCTACACCACTCCCGAGCTCATCCGTGAGATCGGCCATTTCGGCGCCGAGCTGGTGCGGGCATTCATGATCATCGGGATCGGACCGGGACTCGTGGGGATCGTCATCGCGTGGCGACGGAGCCGTGCGCTGGGCGGCCTGCTGCTTCTCGTCTTCGCCATCAGCGCGGGCTTCTACATCAACTACCGAGTCGTCGACAAGGACACCATGTTCCTCCCGGCCTACCTGGTGTGGGCTCTCTGGGTCGGACTCGGCTACCAGTGGCTGATCGACTGGGCGGGCCAGTCGTCGCCGGCCACCCGTCGAGGCGCCGGGCGAGGCACGATATTTGTCCTCAAGGCGATCATGGCCGGGGCTGTGGTCTTCGCCGTCAGTTGGAACTGGCCGCTGGTCGATCTTTCCGACGACTGGAGTGCGCGAGTGAGGGGAGAGAAAATCCTCGAGCTCGCGGGTCCAGATGCCCTCGTCGTCGGCTGGTGGGGAACGGTGCCGGTGGTGGAGTACCTGCAGCTTGTCGAGGGGCAACGAAGGGACGTCCAAGCGATCAACCGTTTCTTGATCCGTCCCAATGACCTCCGCGAGCTGGTCGAGCGCGAGGTGGACCTCCGTCCGGTCTATCTCGACGAGCCGCTGGAAGGTTTGGACGATTCGGTCAAGGCGACCCAGGTTGGGCCGCTCTTCAGACTTTATCGGGGCGGCCAACCGGCACCACCCAGACCCAACCAGCCGGTTGCATCTGAATCAACCCGCCCGTCGGGAGAAATAAATTGAGCCACTGTCTCGATTGTATCGCCCGACGCACTGTCATGACAGGAGTCACCGATGGCACGGTAGAGAACACCAAGAACCGTGGCCACCGAGAAAGGGATACATCATGAAGAGTCTCATCCGATTCGGCATCGCAGTAGGCATCTGCCTTTCGGGGTGGGCGCTGGCACCGTTTGTCGATCTTCCCAGAGTCGCCTTCGGCTGGGAGCAGTACGCGGATGCCTACAGCCTTATCCATCGTTCGGTCATCCCGGCGGCTGCGGTCGCGGAGGGCGCAGAGGGCGCTTTCTTCCAGACCGACGTCGACATCAACAACCTGGACTCGGGCGGTGAGGCGAGCTACGAGCTCTGGTGGCTGCCTCGCGGCCAGGACAACCTATCTCCCAGACGCTCACAGATCTTCACCATTGCCGGCGGTCACGGCGTGCGTATCGAGAACGTGCTGACCGAGGTCTTCGGTCTCCAGCCGGACAGGGTCGGCGCGGTGGTGATTGCGTCCGACAGTGATCGAATCATTGCCATGAGCCGGACCTATAACGTGCCTGGAAACGGATCGACAGGCACCTTCGGTCAGGCTCTTCCCGCCGTTGCCGGCAATGACCTGATCCAGACCGGCGAAACCAGGCGGATCATCTTTTTCAGTGAGGACCCCGCAACTCGGGCCAACCTGGGTTGCGTCAACGGCACGGACTCGAATATCGAGATCCTGGCCGATCTCTACGAGTCCGGAGGCACATTCCTCGGAACGAGGACCATGGACCTCGGTCCATGGGGCAACGACCAGCTCAATCGAGTCTTTCGGGGCTTCGAGCCGGTCAACGGCTACGTGGAGGTGCGGAGTAACACCCCCGGCGCCGCGTACTATTGTTACGGTTCGGTGTTGGATAACGCGACCTCGGATCCGACGACGATCCTCCCGCAGTGGCCTTCCTCCGGAGCGACATACTACATACCGGCGGCCGCCCTGGCGTCCGGATCCTCCGGCGCCTTCTTCCAGACCGACGTCGACATCAACAATGTCGGGCCCAACACCTCGTTTCGTTTCAAATGGCTGCCGCGCGATCGGGACAACTCCAATCCCATGCAGTCCATCTCGCTCAGCCTCGATTCCGGCGCGAGTTTGCGATTCGAGAACGTCCTCGCCGAAGTGTTCTTCCTGTCGCCGGACGCCGTTGGGGCACTCGCCATCGAGTCTCCGAGCGACAGCCTGCTGGCGATGAGTCGGACCTACAATGTCGGCGGAGGCGGGGCCTCAGGGACCTTCGGGCAGGCGTTGGCAGGCATCCAGGAGGGCGACATCTTCCACGCCGGTGAGCGGCGACGGATCATCTTCCTATCCGAGAACGGGGCATTCCGCTCCAACGTGGGGTGCATCAACGCCACCGAAGACGACATCGACATCGACATCGACGTGTACGACGATGCCGGGAACTTCCTCGACGATCTCGAGATGGAGCTTGAGCCGTGGTCGAACGACCAGCTCAACCGCATCCTGCAACCGTTCGCGCCGACCAACGGCTATGTGGAGGTCTCGTCCGACACCGACGGCGCGAGGTTCTACTGTTACGGCTCGTTGCTCGATAACGGCACGTCTGATCCGACGAGTGTCTCTCCGAGGTAGCTGCGTTCCAGACACGACTCGAAGGGCGGGAGACCTCTCCCGCCCTTTTTTTCGGTTGAGCCATGAACCACAGATCGCTGCCGTCAGAGGGGTCGAGTCCTGAGCGGCCCATCGAGGCCGGCAGGGGGTCGGCTCAGTCCGAAAGCGAGGGCGAACTCTGCGGTTCGAGTCATCAATGTCGAAAGCGACAGTCCCGACAGTCACGCCCGCGATCAGGGCGGCCGTCGCGGCGTCCCGGGCACGGACATCGAGCGCATCCACGTCGCATCGGTCTCCGGGACCCTCGGCAATCTGTCGATCGGACACTGCCAGCAACGGGAGACGGCGATGGTCCACCACCACCATGTCGAGGGCACATAGGTGCCAAGTACGGAGTTTTGAGCATGACGATGCGGGTCCCTACATCGACGTGCTCGGACGAAGCACTGGTCCAGAAAGGAGGGATCTGCCGGCCGACGATTTCGTTGCCGAAAGGGCACGCCACCTTGCGGTCGACGTCGCGGACCTTGCGAGCCGAACCCGACAACGTCACGTCGTTGAAGCACGACGGTTGCTCCTTGCCCTAGGTCGGGAACGTTGGGGACAAAAGGCCAACGAACTCGGTAGGGCCCTCGGAAAGAAGGCGGACACGATCAGCTATCTTGCGCGCGAGGGCATCAGGCAACGTCTGGAAGATGAGGCTTTCGCAAGACGATACGACGCTCTCGATGAGGCGATGATCGGCGAACCCCGGTGATTCGACTCCGCAGTGCCTTCAATAACTCCGCAACTCCGTACCTGGCACCCTTTGGTCGAGGGCACATAGTGCCAGCGTACGGAGTTCGAGCATGACCGATGCGAAGTCCCTACATCGACGTGCTCGACGAAGCACTGGTCCAGACATGAGGGATCTGTCTGGCTGACGATTTCGTTGCCGAAGGAGTACGCCTCCTTGCGGTCGACGTCGCGATCGACCATGCGCATCCAGAACCGCGACAAAGGCCACGTCGTTAAGAGCACCACGGCGGCATTGCTCCTTGCTCTCCGGTCGGGCACTGTTGGGGACAAAAGCCCACCAGTAAATCAGCTCAGGATCGTCGCCGCGATGAGCACGACACGATCAGCTACTCTTGCGCGCGAGGCGCATCAGGTTGAACTGCCTCGCAAGCGTAATGAATGCATCTCGATCACGCTCATTGATCGATGCAACAACGGTCGCCATGATCCGCAGTGCCTTCAATAACTCCGCAACTCCGTACCTTGACCCTCTAAAGCGATGGACCACAATCTGCGGCCCTGGATCATCATTCGAAACGCGCCACAGTCCGACCGTCAACTTCCTCGATCAGGTCCGCCGTCGGCTTCCGAGCACGCACTTCGAGCGCACCCACGCACAGCGTTCGCGCAGCGATCCTCGGCAATCCTCCTCGATCGAGACACTCCAGCACCGGGAGCCAGGCGATGGTCCACCACCACCATGTCGAGGGCTCATCGGTGCCAGACCATGGCCTTGCGATCACCGATGCGTGACCCCATCGACGTATTCCGATGAAACACTGGTCCATGAAGGAAAGCCATGCCGGCCCAACGATTCCGTTGCCGAAGGGCACACCACCTACCGGTCGATGTCGCGGACTCTTGCTAGCCGAACCCGACAACGTCACGTCGTTGCAGCCGACGATTACTCCATGCGATAGGTCGGATCGTCGGCAGCCACGAGAACCGCCAACGCACCATCACCACAAAAGACGGCCCACGATCAGCTATCTTATGCGCAAGATTTCCATCATTCAACCTCTTCGATTCCCCGCCCGTTTTTCTAGGTGAGTGTTCGTAACCACCCTCCGATGAGGCGATGACGGCGAAATTCTACCATCATCGAAGGGCGCCAGGCGCGCTGCGATCGCTGGGACTGGCAGTCGAGGTCGAATCCTCAAGATCGTCACGTGGTGGTGCCTGGCACTCGAATTGAGCTGGTTATGGTGGAATGGCGTGCTCGGCACCCTTTTAGGATCCTGTAGGCTGAAGGACGACGATGACACCCTCCACCGATCAAACCGTCGATTGTCCCCACCGCGTTGAGTGTGGCGCCTGCTCGTTGTTGCGCCAGCCCTATCCGGCGCAGCTCGCGACCAAGCGGCGATGGCTCATGAGCGCGCTCGACAAGAAGGTGCGCTTCGAAGACCGTCAGATCCTGCCGACCTTGCCGTCGCCAAAAATCGAGGGCTACCGGAACCGGGCCAAGATGACCATCTCCACCGATCACGAAGGTCGATCGGTGCTGGGCTACTTCCAGCGGCGCAGCCGCGAGGTCGTGGACGCGCCGAGCTGCGGTGTGCTGATCCCGGAATTGCTCGAAACCACCCACCAACTGCGCCGGCTGTTGAATTCCTCCACCCGTTTCCCCTTCGCGCTGCGCCACATCGACCTGCGTTGCGGCAGCGATCCGACGCAGCAACACCTGACCCTGGTGGTGAAGACCGAAAACCCGCCGCGCCTCCCCATCGAAGCGGTCGCCGAGGCCTGCCCCCGGGTCGCCGGAATCGGGGTCAACCTCAATCCCAGAGGCGGCCCCCAAGTCGTCAAGGGGCCCGTCGACCCCGTCTTTGGCGCCCGCGAGGTCTTTGTGGAGTCGGCCGGCATGTTGCTGCGGGTCTCCCCGGGCTCCTTCTTCCAGGTCAACCTCGACTTATTGCCCGAGATCCACTCACGGATGGCGGCCTTTCTCGACCGCGGAAGACTCCTCGTCGACCTCTACGCCGGCGTCGGGACCCACGGTCTCGCCCTGCGCCGCCGATTCCGCCAGGTGCTCTGTGTGGAGGGGGTCAGGAGCTCGGTGGCGGATGGTCGCGCCTCCATCAAGACGGGCCATGTGGACAACGTCGAGATCCTCGCCAACCCGATCCGCCGCGCCATCCGCCGCTTGCGCTCTGAGCGGCCCGAGGCCGTCATCCTCAACCCCTCGGCGGCCGGTGCCGACCCACCGGTCCTCGAAACGATCATCGCCTCACCGGCGCGATCCCTGGCCTATCTCTCCTGTGATCCCTCCACGCTCACCCGCGACCTGGCGGTGCTCATCGACGGCGGCTTCGGTTTGGTGACGGTCCAGCCCATCGACATGATGCCCCAGACCCGCCAGGTCGAAGCGCTGGCTTTGCTACGCCGCTAAAGGCTGGGCATCGCCGCCTGAATGCCAGGATTGACACGATTGAGAATCGCTTCCCTGGACTGGATCCGTGCATTTTGGCAGTTCAGGTTGGTGCGGCGAGCGGTCTACCTGTGGCGGTCTATTACGGTCGCTTCCCATGGCCGGCGCCCGTTGCATCGATGAGTTGTTTTCCAGTGTGCCAAATCCGCGATGATCAAATGCTACCCAGCCGTTCGTAATGGGAGGAACCGTGGACAAACTCAAGGGCTCACAGCGGAAACACCTGCGTGGCGTTGCCCACAGCTACAAACCACTGGTGCAGATCGGGAAAGAGGAGCTGAGCGAAAACGTCCTCGAGTCCATCGACAGCGCCCTCGAGGCGCACGAGCTGGTCATGGTGAAGATCGCCGCCGTACGCGACCGACGGGAGGGGTTCGTCCCCGTCATCGAGGACCGTCTCGACTGTGCATGTGAGGGCACGGTGGGTCGCATGGCAATCCACTACCGTGAGCACCCCGATCCCGAAAAACGGAAGATCGAGGTTCTCTGACCCAGCTCATATCATCCGAGGTCTCCCCCATTCGGACCGGCTGCTGCGTTAAGGTAGCCAGTGAAATCTATCGATGCACTCGAGGAGTTCCACGGATGTCGACTGCATGTCTGCGTGCCCCGGCGGTTCTGGTGATCTTGGCCATCGCCATGCCGCTGGCTGCGGCCAATAACGCGGTTGTGCTGATGTACCACCGATTCGGTGAGGACCGCTACCCGTCGACAAGCATCAGGGTGGAGCAGCTCGAGGCCCAACTGGAGCTTCTGAGCGAAGGCGGCTATGCGGTGGTACCCCTGTCGGACGTCATCGAGGCCCTGACGACCGGCACGTCACTGCCTCCGCGCGCCGTGGTGATCACCATCGATGACGCCTACCGGTCGGTGTACGACGTGGCATACCCCATGTTCAAGGCTTCTGGATTCCCATTCACGGTCTTCGTGGCAAGCGATCCCGTGGATCAGAGACTGCCCGATTACATGACCTGGGACCAGATGCGGGAGATGGCGGACGGGGGCGCCAGCTACGCCAACCACGGGGCCAGTCACAACTCCCTGATCGAGCGGCGCCCTGGCGAAGATGACGCCGCCCGGTTGGCGCGCGGTCGGGCCGACATCGAGAGGGGTCGGCGGCGTTTGAACCACGAGCTCGATCCGCTGACGGACGTCTTCGCGTATCCATACGGTGAGTACGACGCCGCGGTCGCGGCCATGCTCCGCGATATGGGTTATGTGGCGTTCGGACAGCAATCCGGGGCCGTCGGCAACGAGAGCGATTTTCGCGCCCTGCCCCGATTCCCGATGGCCGAGGTCTTTGCCGACCTCTCGGAGTTTCGGACGAAGGTCTCCAGCCTGCCGTTGCCCGTGGTGACGGTCGAGCCATGGGACCCGGTGGTCACCACCGGGCGACCCGTTATCGAGGTAACGCTGGGCGAGGTCGATGGGCGGCTCAGCCAACTCACATGTTACGTGAGCGACCAGGGCGCGGTGAAGGTGGAGTGGCTCGCTCCCGACGAGCGCTTCCGGGTTGGTCCCACCGAGCCGTTCGGTGCCGGTCGGCATCGCGTCAATTGCACCGCCCCACGGAACGACGGGCGTTACCTGTGGTTCAGCCACCCGTGGATCTTCCAGCCAACGCTACATTAACGGCACGCCGATATTTGGAGGAGAGAATGAAACGAAACACTTCTGCAACACGCGTCGGATTGTGCGCGGCGCTCCTCGTGACCGCGCTGAGCCTGGCCACAGCGTCCGCCCAAGAGGTCACCGTCCTGTCCGGCCCTGATGAGCTCGTGGCTTTTTTGCAGGCCGAAAATTGGTGGGGTGAGGAGAAGCACGGCGAACAGCTCACGGTGCCGCACGTGATGATCACGGCAATTTCGGACCGCTGGCGGGTGAACGCCCAGAAAATGCCCGTGCCGCAAAAGAAAGAGATCTTCTACCGCCTGCTGCTGCCGCTGGTGGTGCACGCGAACGACCTGGTTCTGGACAGGAGGGAGAGCCTCGAACGTGCGAGGCGGACGATTGCGTCCGGGGAGACGCTTTCGGCGGACGACCTCGCCTCCCTGCGCCAGGGCACGATCTTGTTGAGGATCATAAAGGAAGATCCGGAGGGAGACTCCGAGGGTGATTTTGGCGCTTCATCTGACGAACTCCTCGAGGTGATCGATGAGGCGCTTTACAAGCTCGACGTGATTCCCGCCGGCCTCGTTCTCGGTCAGGCGGCTTACGAGAGCGGCTACGGAACCTCCCGTTTTGCGGTCGAAGGAAACGCACTGTTTGGTCAGTGGACCTACGGCGGCGAGGGCCTGGTCCCCGCACAGCAGCGTAAACAGCTCGGCGATCACCGGATCGCGGCCTACGAGTGGCCGTTCGACAGCGTGCGCGGCTACGTTCTCAACCTCAGCTCCCACCCGGCGTACGAGGACTTTCGCCGCATGCGGGCCGAGCTGAAGGCTGCCGGTAAGCCCTTGACCTCCATGGCCCTGGTCGACGGACTCAGTCGATATTCGGAACGCGGCCAAGAATACGTCGACACTCTGAAAGGCATCATTCGTGTCAATGGGCTCTCCATTGCCGACGGGGCGGCGTTCCGGGATGAACCCATGAGTTTCCTGGTCGGGGCCGACGATGGTGCCGCGGCCGAACAACTGCGGCAGGAAATCGAGAGGATGCGCGAGTCGGGGGAGCTCGACGAGATCATCGCGCGCATGCGGCTGGAATAAACGACCTGATTGGCGAAGGAAACGTGGTTTCTTGACGCCGACGATGACGATCACCCGGTTCCCACAGCTGCCGGCATGAGCTTCGACTCCGTCAAGGTGGGACGTGGTATTTCCTTCCTCATGACCGCGGTCACATCTATAATCGCGCAAATGTTCATATGATGATGGAAATACGGAGGTCTTCATGTCGATGAATGGACGGCTCTACACGGCAGCGGTGTTTGTTGTTCTCGCCTCGGGGATGGCCGGGTTCTCCGGTGCCGCCGACGCACCCGACGGGTGGACCCTGGTGGGCTGGAACGATCTCGGAATGCACTGTATGGACGCCGACTACTCGGTGATGTCCATCCTGCCTCCGTACAATACCGTCCACGCCCAATTGGTGGACTCATCGGGAAACCTGGTCACCACCCCGCAGAACATCACCGTCTCGTACGAAGCCGTGAGCGATCCGTCGGGCTCGATCAACACCACCTCCGACAACAAGACAGGTTTCTGGGACCACGTGTTGGACCTGTTCGGGGTGCAGCTCGCCGTGGACCAGGGCCTTGCCGGTTTCGACATGCCCGGCGCCGGCAACGCGCCCCAGGATATGGTGTGGGAAGCCGACCACAACTGGTTCACCGCTGAGGGCATTCCACTCACACCCACCGATGACGGCTTCGCCACCAACCCGTACCCGATGATGCGTCTTGTGGCCAGGGACGGAGGCGGTTCCGTCGTTGCCACCACCGACATCGTCCTGCCGGTATCCGACGAGATGGACTGTCGGAGCTGTCACGCTTCGGGCACCTCAGGCGCGGCCCAGCCGGGGATAGGTTGGGTTTGGGACCCCAATCCCGAACACGATTACAGAAGGAACATCCTCCTGCTCCATGATGACCTCCACCTCGGTGATCCCGACTTCCAATCCGCCCTGGCGGCGGTGGGCTATAACAGCTCTGGACTTCACGTGACCGCAATTGAAGATGGCGTCTCGATTCTGTGCGCGTCGTGTCACCCGTCCAACGCGCTCCCTGGAACCGGTGTGGGTGAAGTGCCTCCATTGACCCGGGTGGTCCACTCGCTCCACGCCGATGTCCAGGATCCGGTCACGGGCATGGCGCTCGGCGACTCCGACAACCGATCGGCCTGCTATCGCTGTCACCCGGGCTCGGATACACGATGCCTTCGCGGTGCTATGGGTGCCGCGGTTGCTGACGACGGATCGCTCGCCATGCAGTGCCAGGACTGCCACGGCTCCATGACCCTTGTGGGCGCTGCCGGACGGGAGGGGTGGCTGGAACAACCCTCGTGCCAGAACTGTCATACGGGCACCGCGGTGCACAACAATGGAGAGATCCGCTACACCACGGCATTCGATGCTCCGGGGGTTCTCCGCACCGCGGTCAACGACACCTTTGCCACCGAGAACGACGTGCCGTTGCCCGGTTTTTCGCTCTATCGTTTTTCAGAAGGCCACGGTGGCCTTCAGTGTTCGGCCTGCCACGGTTCGCCGCACGCCATCTTCCCGGCCAGTCACGGCAACGACAACCTGCAGAGCATCGCGTTGCAGGGGCACGAGGGAACCCTGGTGGAATGCGCCTCCTGCCACGGCGCGCAGCCGAACACCACCGACGGTGGCCCCCACGGAATGCACCCCGTGGGTGAGAGTTGGGTCGATGACCACGAAGATGTGGAGAACACCGCCCAGTGCCGCGATTGCCACGGCTCGGACTACCGCGGCACTGTGCTCTCCCGGTCCCACGCCGATCGTATCGTTGATGCCGAGGACTACGGAAACAAGCACTTTTGGCGCGGATTTCAGATTGGCTGTTATGCCTGCCACAACGGACCGGACTCCGAAAACCCGAGCCCGAACACGCCGGCAATGGTCGAGGACACCGCGCTGGAAGTGGCGGGCGGCGCCACCGGATCGGTGAGTCTCACCGTTTTTGATGTCGACGGCAACACCCTCGAACTCCGTGTGGTGTCGCAACCAGAGCACGGAGTCGCGTGGATCACCGGCACGACCGGACACTATCGCTCGGATCCGGGTACCTCCGGACCTGACATCGTGACCTACGCCGCCTGGGACGGATGGACGGACTCCAACCTGGGCACGATCGCCGTCAACGTCACTCCAGGTCCGATCTTTGTCGATGGGTTCGAGTCCGGCGACACCACGATCTGGTCAGCGACGGTGCCCTGACGCGCGAATGATCGATCGGTGACAGGAACGAAACTCCGGACACCCCTGGCGGGCTCGCATTCGTCGGGCCCGCCACCACCGATCAATCAATCGTGGGACTCACGGGATCGCCGTCGGAACGGCTCGACCCGCCCACTCGCGGGTTGTTGATGTGTCGGGTGACGTACATCGTGACGATCAGGGCGACCACGAGCAGCATCGTTCCGCCCAGCAGCGCGAAGTCCTCGGCCCTCAGAATGAGATAGAGCACCCCGTAGATCGCGGCGAGAACTCCTCCCACGAACAGCGCGACTCTTGGTTTCCTGAGGATCGCGGTGCAGTACAGGGTGATGATCACGATGATGGTGGACGACGCCAGGATGTAGGCCGTCGCGAATCCCAGATGTTCAGCCAACGCGATCAAGATGAGGAAGAACAGGGCGAGAGCCACTCCGATCAAAAGGAACTGCACAAAACTGATCCTGGCATCCGTGGTGAACTCGATCAGGCCCAAGGTCAGGAACGTCAGAGCGATGAATAGGAGACCGTATTTGACCGACCGTGTGACCAGATCGTACAGGGCCACGGGTTCGAAGAGCCGAACTCCGGCCTCGATCTCGTCGATGGCCACCGGCGCCCCATCGATCCACGCCTGGGGGTACGAGCGATTCAGCAAGGGGATCGTCCAATCGGCGGAGAACCCGTCGGTATTGATCACCCGATGTGCCGGCAGAACCTCCCCCACAAAGCTCGGATGGGACCAGTCGGATCGGAGGGTCGCGGCCGTCGTTTCACCCAGCGGAAGGAAGCGGAGGCTGCCGCTTCCCCGGATACCGATCGGCAGCGAAAACTCGAAGCCGTCGGAGACCCACTCTCCGACCGGTGCGTGAAAACCCTGTGGCAGCATCTCACCCAAGGTCGTACCCGGCCGCAGCTCCACCACGCGCACGCCCACATGAAGACCATCGACCTCGGCGATGCCCCTGGGATCCGACAGACCGAATCCGACTACGGCCCCTGACCAATGAATCTCTTGGAGTCCCTCCTCGGAACTCAACGCCTCCACCGCGGCCCCGGGGTTTTGAAAGGCCCCAGAGATCAGGAGATCCGCCCGGTACACCTGCACGTCGTAGATCCCCCGGCTCCGCGTCTCGGGCGTGATGGTGCCGTTGATGACCAGCTCGTCTGGCAACAGAATGGCCCGCCGCTGGCGGGTCTCCCGCCGCTCGGCGACCTTTTTCTCGCCCTCGGGCGTCACGTACTCGTCCCGAATCGCGACCTTCTCCGAGAACGGAACCACGAGCACCGGCCCCGCCACCCGTTGGTCGCCACTCCACGAATCTGCAATCTCGTTCACCACTCCCTGGTAGGTCCGATGTCGTTCCCTCACCACCGACTCCACCATTCCCAGCGGGATCAACAGCACCAACGCGAGCAGGGCCACGCCGATGAGCCGAGCCGGTCGACCCAACCTCGAGATCACACACAGATCCACATCCGAAATGGTGCTCGCCACGGGCCACCTCCAGTGATCCCACTGTGCCCGCCGCGTTGGTCCGCGGGACGGCCCAATCAAGGCATTTGCCGGGCAAAATGTGGCGAACCCAAGCCTGCTTCCAACAGCGATCGTCCCCATCACCCGCCAAACACGTGGCCGAAGACCTCGGCCAGCGGGTCGCGGTTCAATAACCACAGGTAGAACAGACTGGCCAGCCAGCCGTGGAACAGACCCAAAGGCCAGAGATTTCGAAATCTCAGGTAGAGCGCGACGAAGGTGGCTCCCAGCATTCCGGTGGCAAGCATCATGAGAGGGTTGCCCACGTGGACAAGGGAGAACAGGGCACCGCCGCCGGCGATCAGCCAGTTGCGGTGAAGCCGCAGCGGGCCCTTGGCCAGATTGGTGACCAACAGGGCCTGCACCAGGAACTGCTGGATCAACCCCCAGATCGGGTAGAGCAGCAGCATGAGCGGCAGCGATGGGGGCGTCGCGAGCGTTCCCCGGATCGCGGCCAAGACAACCATCAGGACCATGACCGGAACGAAGATCGCCGCCGATACAGTGAGCGCCGGTACGAGGTTGTCTCCTCTGAAACCCCACTCACGAGCGACCTCGGGTCGTTTCTTGGCGGTCAGCACCACAAACGCGGTCCATCCGAGGATTGCCGTCACGATGTAGGGCCCCTGCAAACCGAGAGGCTTGCAGATCAAATGGAGGAGACCCGTGACCACCACGGCCGCCACCTCGGCCCAGCGCGGTGTGCCGACGAGGGTGTCGTCGATCGGGTAGGTGGGCTGGTCGGACATATTCGATACGGTACACCGCCGACCCCAGGAACAGAAAGCGGGCCACCTTCGCGTTGTGCTCCCCCACCCCCGCACCGACCCCGTTGCACCACTCTGCGCCCACGACGTCCCGCGACAGACTTCACAACGGGCGGACAGTGGATGGCGCAGTCGGCCATGTCACAATCAGGCATACACAAGCGAGGACGATCATGCCCACCAAGGAAACCACGACCGAGTTCTTCCGCCGGACATTGGACCTGGACACAGGATTCACGTACCAGCTGTTGTTGTCCCTTTTCATTCTGCTGATCGTCTTCGTCCTGCGCTGGCTCGTCCTCGCTTTGGTCAACCGCAGGACCGACGACGTCCGGGTGCGCTACCGCTGGAAGAAGACCAGCCAGTACGTCGCGGCGACCATTGCGATCCTGCTCATCGGACGGGTCTGGTTCGAGGGCTTCCAGTCGCTCGCCACCTACCTCGGGATTTTGTCGGCCGGTCTGGCCATCGCTTTGAAAGACCTCGTGGCGAACTTCGTGGGCTGGGCGTTCATTCTCTGGCGCCGGCCCTTCGAGGTGGGCGACCGGGTCCAGATCGGTTCCACAAGCGGTGACGTCATCGATCTGAGGATCTTCCAGTTCACCATTCTCGAAATCGGCAACTGGGTCGACGCGGACCAGAGCACCGGCAGGGTCATCCACATCAACAACGGAGCGGTGTTCACCCAGAGCCTTGCCAATTACAGCAAGGGTTTTCAACACATCTGGAACGAGGTGCCGGTGCTGGTGACCTTCGAAAGCGATTGGAAGAAGGCCAAAGGGCTGCTGCTCGACATCGCCAACCGTCACGGCGCCGACCTCAGCGACGCGGCGGAGGAACGTCTCCAGCATGCCGCCCGTCGATTCATGATCTTCTACACCAAGCTCACGCCCACGGTCTATACCTCGGTGAGGGACTGCGGCGTCCTCCTGACCATGCGGTATCTCACCGACCCCCGGAAACGCCGGGCCACGGAGCAGGCCATCTGGGAGGACATCCTGGACGTCTTTGCGGCCAATGACGACATCGACTTCGCCTACCCCACCCAACGGTTCTACGACAATCTGACCGAGGGCAAGCCCGGCGCCAGGGCTCCATCCATCACAGGCTCATAAGGGACTCCCCCGGCCGAACCGTGTGGAGCCCCGAGTCCTATCCCCGCGTGATGCGCGTGGGCCCTGCGAGCACCGCAAAATCGGAGATTTCAAACCCCGTGAGATTCGGGTGGTTCGCCACCGAGGCGAAGAGATCCGTCTTCGCGAAATCTCCCATGGCCTGGCGGTCGCGCCATATGTAGACCCCTCCATAGGTCCCGGTTTCGGAGTTCGCGAGCCACACCTTTCGATCCAGACCCGGAACCTCGGCATAGGTCCCAGCCAGGTCGTCACACAGGGCGGCGTAGTCCGCTTCGCTCACTCCCTTTAGATGAAACGTGATGATCTGGACGTGCATAGTCACTCCCTTCGATGAGATCCTCGATTGATGTGGTGAGATGCCTTATCTCTGAATGTATGTCGCCGTACTCGAAAGGTCCACCACGATCCAGGAGGAGAGTCTCTCGACCCTGTAGGATGCCGTCGGAGGATGCCATGGGCAGGGTTCCCCTACACCCCCGATTATCCGAGACGGTGGCGGTCAGAATCGACGAATTTGGCCAGATCGATGAGCAGAGAGAATCTTCGCTCCGCGAGATGACCAGCTACGTGAATGAACGGATCGCCTCGGGTGAAGACGCCCGCCTGGTCTTCATCTGTACCCACAACTCGCGGCGCAGCCACATGGCCCAGATCTGGGCGCAGACGGCAGCGGCCCACTACGGCGTCTGCGGTGTTGACACCTACTCGGGCGGCACCGAGACCACGGCTTTCAATCCACACGCCGTTGCCGCCCTCCAGCGGGCCGGATTCAGCATCGAAACGGATGACCACGGATCCAACCCCAAGTTTCGAGTCCGATTCAGCGACCGGGTGGAGCCATTTGTGGCGTTTTCCAAGGTCTACGATCAGCCGCCGAACCCGACCACCGACTTTGCGGCGGTGATGACCTGTTCCCATGCCGACGCGGCCTGTCCGCTGGTGGTCGGCGCCAGCGAGCGGATCGCCATCACCTACGAGGATCCGAAGGCATTCGACGGCACCGACCGGGAGACCGACGCCTACGACGAGCGCTGCCGCCAGATCGCACGGGAGATGCTCTTCGTGTTCTCGCAGGTGCGGTCGTAGAATACGTACTCCGGGTGCCGAAAGACCTCTTGGGTCGTCCCAGAACAGGAGCAGAGTATGTGGCGGAGTACGATCCTGCGGACCGCTCTCCCGGCTTGCCTCGCTCTGGCGGCAGGCTGCAACCAGACCGAACCGCAACCGGATCTCGCGGCGGTCCTCGGCGCGGAGCTACAGGAAATCGTCAACAGCGCGGTGGCCGACTCCGAGACCGTACCGGCCGCCGCCCTCTACGTCCACGCTCCCAGTCTCGGACTGCAGTGGGAGGGAGCGGCCGGCGTGGCCGATCCCGCCACCGGAGAGACAATGACCCCGGCGCACCCCGTGCTGGTGGCCAGCAACACCAAGACCTACATCGCCGCTTCCATCCTCCGGCTCTGGGAGGACGGCAGACTCGGTCTGGACGACCCCATTGCCGACCATTTGCCGAAGGAGTACGTGGAACTGCTGGAGAGCGACGGTTACCTGGTCGACGACATCACCATCCGCCACCTGCTCACTCACACCAGCGGCCTGTACGACTACGCTGACAGATCCATCTACCCCGCAATGATCCTGGCTGACCCAACCCATCGATGGACCCGGACCGAGCAGCTCGAGGCCGCGGTCGAGTGGGGCGATCCCCTCGGTGCACCGGGCGAGATCTACAACTACAGCGACACCGGGTACATCCTGTTGGGGTCGATGCTCGAACAGATCACCGGTCAATCCATGCCCGACGCGGTGCGCGAGCTCGTGAGGTACGAGCGCATCGGCCTCGATGCAACGTGGTTCGAGACCCTGGAACCCAGGCCGTCCGGTGTACCCGAACTCGCCCATCAGTTCTACGGCGAGGTAGATGCCGCGACCATCGATCCCTCCAGCGATCTCTATGGTGGTGGCGGCATCGCCGCCCCGGTGGGCGACCTGGGGAGGTTCATGAGAGCCCTGTTCACCGGGGGCGTCTACACCAATCCGGAGACAGCCGAAACCATGCTCACAACGGTGGACACCGTGAAGATGAGCGCGGGTGGAGAGGCCTCCGGCATGCCGCCCGGCATGTACCGCATGGGTGTGTGGGTCATGGAGGTCGAAGGATACACCGTGTATCGCCACTCGGGGTTCTGGGGAACTGTGGCCGATTATGTGCCCGAACTGGACCTCGTGGTCGCCGCCACCGTGAATCAGAATCAGCAGAAAACGGCGCTCTGGGACATGGTGGCGCACACTATCGCCGTCGTCCGGGATGCCACCGATTCATCACAGGTGGACTAGCCCGCACTTCTCACCGGGTTTCGTCACGAGGGCGGCGAAGGGTGGTCAGATGTTGGGTTTTTAGCGGATCGGGCGACGCAGGCGTAGTCGCACTACGTTGAGGAGCACGATTCGCGAAAAGCACGACAGATGGCCGCGATTCGCCGTCCGCAGCAGACACTCGGTGAGAAGTGCGGGCTAGAGACGGAATCCTCGACCCAAATGAGAGGTTCATCTAGACTGTGCGCGGACCGGCCAAAACCAATCCTCGCATTCTGCGTTGTACTGGACAGATTCGGAGATGCCGGATCCCACCCCGATTCTGAAGGGAGACCAAAATGTCACGATTCGCACTCTGCGGGCTGGTGATGGTTGCGCTCGTCGCAGCCGGAGCCGGACCCGCCCTCGCCCAGGACAAGATCGTCATCGAGAAGGCGGACGATCTGCCCCGTCATACGTACACAATTGAAACCACCGCCGTCGAGCTGCTCGAGGATGACGCCGCAGCGAAAGCGCTCGCCGCAGAGGTAAAAAAGGACCTCGAGGCGGACCTGGCCACCTACGAGATCCCGGACAAGACCACCCTCCAGGGCTACTACGGCAACCTGAGGATCATCGCCTTGATCGAGGGTCGGTACGACGACGCTCTGGCGCTTCTCGAGAAGCAACGCTCGCTCGAGGAGAAGGAGGCCAGCAGGATCACCATGGGCGGGATCACCCGGGCGTGGATCGCCACCGAGCAATCCGGCGCCACCGACTTCGAGTCGGCCTTCGAGGCCAACCTCGCGGACATCGTGGACGACTGGCCCTACGAGGTGGTTCAGGACAACGTCAAACAGAGCAAAGCCTCGTTCGAGATCGTCAGCCCGAACCTCATCATCGGCCAGATCGAGGCCACCGTGCAGCCCATGCTCGATGAGTCCGGTGGCGAGATGAGCAAGGACGTGGCCACCGGGCTGCTCGGTGCCTACGTCAATTACAACGTCTTCATCCCGCTGCGGGAGCCGTCGGCCCGAGTGTATGGCGACTACCTCGCGGCCAACGCCGTGGAGAAGCCGGATATCTGGATGGCGCGGGCTATCGATGTCCGCGACGACGCCACCGGCCAACCGGTTGTCGCCATCTGGGACTCGGGCGTGGACACCGACATCTTCGTACCCCTGGGCCAGATGTGGATCAACGGCGAGGAAATTCCGGACAACGGTATCGATGACGACGACAACGGTTTTGTCGACGACGTGTACGGCATCGCCTACACCCTCGAAGCGGAGAAGACAACCGAGCTGCTCCGGCCGATGGTGGAGACCGAACTCGACCGCCAGACCCTGCAGAACTACGTCAAGGGTCTGCTGGACATGCAGGCCAATATCGACTCCGATGAGGCAACCCAGTTCAAGAAAGCCATCGGGTCGCTCCAGCCCGAGCAGGTGCGGCCCTTCATCGAGGAGGTGACGGCATACAACCACCTGTCCCACGGCACCCACGTGGCCGGGATCGCTGCCGAGGGCAATCCCAACATCAGGATGATGGCCGTGCGGATGACCTTCGACAACCGCATGGTTCCCGACGCGCCGACCATCGCCCAGGCCTATCGGGAAGCCGCCCAGTACACCGAAACCGTGGACTACATGAAGGCCAACGGTGTACGGATCGTCAACATGAGCTGGGGCGGCAGCGTCTCCGGCGTCGAGGCCGCCTTGGAGATGAACAACGTGGGCGAAACTCCAGAGGAACGCAAGGCCCTGGCCCGCAAGATCTACGACATCAGCAGGGATGCACTCTTCGAGTCCTTTGAAAGCGCGCCGGAGATCTTCTTCGTCACCTCCGCCGGCAATTCCGACTCGGACAACGAGTTCGAGGAGTTCTCACCGAGCTCGTTCGACCTGCCGAACATGATCACGGTGGGGGCGGTGGACCAGGCCGGCGACGAGACCTCGTTCACCAGCTTTGGCAAGGTGGACGTCTACTCAAACGGCTTCATGGTGGAGAGCTATGTGCCCGGTGGCGACCGGCTGCCCTTCAGCGGCACTTCCATGTCGTCCCCCAACGTGGTCAATCTGGCGGCCAAACTGCTCGCCGTGGATCCGTCGCTCACACCGGCCGAGCTGCGCGAGCTGATCGAAGCCGGCTGCGACGACCATCAGACCGGCGACCGCACGGTCCGGTTGATCAATCCCAAGAAGTCGATGGAGATTCTCCTGAGAAAGACCGACTGACCACGCCCCACAACAAGACCAGTCGCAGGGCCGAGCGATCGCTCGGCCCTTTTTCTGTTCTTCTCTGATTTTCGACCCCAGGAATTTGCCTGGCGCCGTTTCCGCCGATTGTCCTGTCGGCCGAATCGGATTCCTGGGGTCGAAAATCAGAGCGAACCGACAGCTTCGATCAACCTTGTCTCGTCCCGGATGATCAGCGATGATCGTTCCGGTTCCATGCTGTTTCACACCGCACAATACGCCGTCTTCCTCGCGCTGGTACTCATACTATCCGGTCTTTTGGTCCGCCATCGCAAGGCGCGCGAGGCCATGCTTCTGATTGCCTCGTGGATTTTCTATGCGGCGTGGAACGTCAAGTACCTGGGGCTGATCCTCTTCTCCACCGTGATCGATTACGTCATCGGCGCGGAGATTCATCGCAGCGAAGACCCACGCTGGAGGAAGGTCCTCCTCGTGGTCAGCCTGGTCGCCAACCTCGGCGTGCTCGCAGTCTTCAAGTACTACGATTTTTTCGTCGAGAATCTCAGCGCATTGTTCCAGCTCTTCGGTTTTCATCCGTCCGTGCCGGCTCTCGACGTGATTCTCCCGGTGGGCATCTCCTTCTACACCTTCCAATCCATGAGCTACACCATCGACATCTACCGCGGTCAGCTCGAGCCGCGCAAGAGCCTGATGGAATTCGCCCTCTTCGTGGCCTTTTTCCCGCAGCTGGTGGCGGGGCCCATCGTTCGCGCGCGCGAGTTTCTGCCCCAGCTCGACCGCAAGCCAGGGGCCACCCAACAACAAACGGGCTCCGGGATCTACCTGATCCTCAAGGGCCTCATCAAGAAGGTCGCCATCGGCGACATCCTTGCCGTATACCTGGTGGATCCCGTCTTCTCCAATCCTGCGGGTTTCGGCACCCTGGCCATCGCGGCCGCAATCTACGGTTTCAAGTTTCAGATCTACAACGATTTCTCCGGCTACACCGATATCGCCAGAGGCACCGGTCGATTACTGGGCTACGAGTTCCCGATCAATTTCCGGTCTCCGTTCAAGGCGGCAACCATCACCGACTACTGGCGACGGTGGCATATCACCATGGGCAGTTGGTTTCGGGACTACGTGTTCTTTCCGCTCGGAGGTTCGAAGGGCAGTCTCGCCAGGACCTGCCGCAACACCTTCATCACCTTTGCGCTGGTGGGTTTGTGGCACGGAGCGGCGTGGACCTTTGTCCTGTGGGGCTGCTATCACGGCACTCTGCTCAGTCTGTCGATCGTCAAGAATTTCTTCAGGAGCACGGCTTCGTCCCGACGCGCCAGACCGGTCCCGAGGCATGGTCCCGGACCGGACATTTTCTGCGTGTCGCGTTGATGTTCCACGTCACCATGCTTGGTGGTCTGATTTTCCGAGCCCCGGATCTCGAAACGATGGGCGACATGGTGACCCGGCTGCTGCACGCGGTTCCGGGACCGGCCGTGGATCCCCGCCTGGTGGCTATCATCGCCCTTGCGTTTGGCCTCCACTTCGTCCCCGACGCCTGGAAGGAGGGCATCGAACGCTGGTTCACCGATCTCCACCCGCTGTTCCAGGGGGTGGTGGCGGCCCTTGTCATCGCGCTGCTGGTGACCATCGTCGGCCAAACCCAGCCCTACTACTACTTCCAATTCTGAGGAGATGAGTGCATGAGATCAGGACGCCAATGGCTGCTTCGAATCGTCGGGATTCTGGTGGTTCTGGTGATCGGCGATATGAGCGCCGGGGTGCTCCGCGTCAGCTACTGGTCACCGCTCGACAAGAACCAGGTGCTCCGAATATTCAGCTATCTGCACGACATGCCTCGAGCCGACATTCTGTTTCTCGGCACCTCGAGGGCCAGAGCGGCGATCATCCCCGCAGAGATCGAGGACACGTTGTCCTCGGGGCTCGGTCGGCAGATCAGTGCCTACTGTCTCGCGCAGAACGGCAGCAACGCAAATACCGACCGGCTGATCCTCGCCGACGCCGTCAGGGTGCATGGTCCGCCGGAGCTCATCGTCATCGAGCTGTCGCCGGGGTCACTCAACTCGAACCACGAGAACGTGGCTCGAGACCTCGGCTTCTACAGTTCCATTTCCGAGATCGCCGGGGCAGCTCGGTGGATCAATACCTCCGACCGGCTGTCCGCCGCTGCCGGCGGCTGCTTTCGCGGCATATCGAGCATGGCCATGTATGGCTTGCGCTTTTTATACGCCGACTCCATTCAGGAAACCCTCGCGCACTATCAGGAGTTTGAAGGGCGGCGAGTTCCCCCAGATCCTCAAGCACGAGTACCGGCGTCCCCGCGACCCGGGGCCCCTGCGACGTCAAGCCCAGCTCGAGACCGCGGTGAGGTTTACTCGAAACCACTACATGCGCCACTACGAGGTCGGCGGTGCACCCGAAGCGGGTTTCGTGGCGATTGTCGACTTTGCCGCGGCGCGTGGAATTCCGTTGGTGATGATTGACCCGCCGCTGACACCGAAGTACCGGGAGGCGATGTGCACCCCCGAGGAGTACGACGAGTACCGCAGGGCCGTGGATCAAGCGCTCGGGTCTCCGCGGTCGACCCTGGTGGAGGCGGACCTGAGTCTCCTCAAGATGACCGAGGATGATTTTCAGGATCTTACCCATCTCAGTCCTCGTGGGTGCACGGAAGTTCAGTCGGCACCTCGCCGAGTCGGTTCTGCTGCCGTTGATGGAGGGGCAGGCAGTAGGCAGCACGCAGTGAGGGGTACGCGCAGCCGCCCGGCCAATTTTGAATTCTCAATTTTGAATTGCACCCACCCACCCGGAGCGAGATGGGCGCGATGGGCGGGCGTGCCGTCCTCACGCGCGCCGCGAACGCGCGGGCCGGTGCCAGGCACCGTCGAAATCGCATCGGAGCACGAGATCGATACATCTGCGGCGGTGCCTGGCACCGCCATGGAGATCGGAATACGAGGGGGCTCCCTCGGGGAGCGCGGTTGGGAGGGGAAGACGTTCAACGACTCCAACCCCGGGAGGCAAGGCGATCCGGCTGCTACCGGATGTTCGGCTGCACCACCGGAGCAGTGTTCGGCAATACACCCACCTCGATGGACGACGGATACTCCGCGGAGTGGTACACGCGGTGGGTGGCCTTGACGTAGTCGTCGGTCTCGGCTTCAAAGATGTTGGGCACGTAGGTCTGGGGGTTGCGGTCGAAGAGCGGGAACAGGCTCGACTGGATCTGGATCATGATCCGGTGGCCGCGCGTGAAGGTGTGGAGCACTCCCTGCAGCGGCAGCTCCACCAGAGTCACCTCGCCGGGGACAAAGGGCTCGGGCTGCTCGAGGGAGTTTCGGAAACGTCCGCGGATGATCTCCGAACGCACCATTCGCTGGGTCCCACCCAGGTCCTCCTCCCCGGAATCACCCCACCTCTTCGGCGGCTCGTAGCCCGGCATCCGGCCGGGAAACTCGTCGATCAGCTTGACCACCCAGTCGGCGTCGGTGCCGGTGTGGACACCCAAAGTCGTGCGGTGATCGGCCCCGCCAGCGTCAGATCCTCCTCCAGGGCCTCGGACCGGAAGACCAGCACGTCCGGCCGGCGCGCGGCGAAACGCTGGTCCTCCACCATGTACTCCGAGTTCCAGCGCGTGGAGATGGCCGGGGTGTAGGGCACCGGATGCGCCGGATCACTGGGGAACTCTTCAAAGGCCTGGTGGTCGTCGCCGGTGGGTGCCTCGGCAGACAGCGATCCACCAATTCCCAAGAAGAACGCCGTCGGCTCGACTCCCTTTGGCGGCCACTGGTCGAACTCCCGCCAGCGGTTGGCCCCGGTCTCGAAGATCCACGCCTCCGGGAGATCGATCTCCCCCTCCCCCTTCAGAAAGTGGCGGAAGAACGGGATCATGGCCCGTTCGCGAAAGACCTCCGCGGTGGGGAATCCGAAATCCGCCGGGCCCAGGTTCTGGCCGTCCCTCGACAACCACGTGCCGTGCCGCCACGGGCCCATCACCAACACATTGAAGATCCCGGGATTCTGCTCCTCGATGGCGCGGTAGGTGTGGAAGGGACCATAGAGATCTTCGGCGTCGAACAGTCCGCCGACGGTGAGCACCGCCGCCGAGATCTTCTTCAGGTGCGGCAGGATATTGCGGGACTTCCAGAACCGATCGTAGTTGGGATGTTTGGCCATCTCGGTCCAGAACGCCACATCCCCCTCGAAGATCCGGGTCTCGACATTCCTGACCGGCCCGAGATCGAGGAAGAACTGATAGGCGTCAGGAGTTCCGAAATCAAACAGCTCTCCCCGTTCGGTGGTGGGCTCGGGACGCGGCTGACCGAAGATGGCGAAAAACGGAAACGTCATGCCGAGCGTGAACGCCCCGTTGTGGTGCATGTCGTCAAAAAACCAGTCGGCGATGGGTGCGTTGGGCGACACCGCTTTGAGAGCGGGGTGGCTGTCGATCATCCCGGCGGAGCAGTAGAAGCCGGGGTAGGAGTTGCCCCACTGGCCGACCCGGCCGTTGTGACCCTCCACGTTGGCGAGCAGCCACTCGATGGTGTCGAAGGTGTCGGTGGATTCGTCCACGTCCTGCGGTCCTCGCTTGGTGGGCACGTGAGGCCGCATGTTGATGAACTGGCCCTCGGACATCATCCGCCCGCGCACGTCCTGGCAGACGAAGATGTAGCCCTCACGCGCGAAGTCGGCGGTGGGGCCGAACCAGTCCGTATAGCGATCGGCACCGTACGGATTGCAGGCATACGGTGTGCGCAGCATCATGAACGGGTAGGTCTTCGAGGTGTCGATGGGGGTGTAGACCGCGGTGTAGAGCTCGACGCCATCCCGCATGGGGACGCGGTACTCGTGCTTCGAGTAATGACTGCGGATGTACGTCTCCTGGTCCCCACCACCCTCCTGGGCCCACACCGCATTCGACCCGAACGCCACCAGGCAGGTGACCGCCGCCGTCCCCAAGACCAACCATCCCGTTCCTATCCGTGCCATAGACACCCTCCCCGGATTCCGCCGCCAGTCCGCTCCCGCATCTTACCGTGGTGGAGCCGTCTCAAGAAAGGTATTGTTCTCAGCCGGCTGCTGCGAAAGGCGCGACATTGTAAGGGAAGGCGTACCAGCCGGTCTCCGCCGGCCAGCCAAAGACCACGAAAGGGGCCGACAGCATGACGAGGAGCAGGGTGTAGAGACCAACGACACGGATGATGTCCCCGCCCGATTCCGGCCAGGGCTTACCGAGGACGAGGCGCATGGGTGCGGCAACCGTCCGGCTCACCAGCCGCGGCAGCGGCACGAGGAACGGAGCCCTACGGGCGTAGTCGCCGTAGGCCTCGCCAAGCCGGCGGTTCATGGCGATCTCCTCCGACAGCGCCACACCGACGACGGCCATGGCCGACAACAGCCACGGCAGGCTCGAGGGAACCCCGTAGGAGATCTTGAAGTGATAGAGCTCTGAGTGCCTCGAGACGTAGAGCATCAAGCCCCAGCTCCACATGAGCCAGCCGAGGTACTGGGGGTGGCGTGAAAAACGGTAGACCCAGTCCGCCGTCACTCCCCTACCCTTGATCCGGGTCAGGAACCAGGCCAGAACCCCTGCGACGAACACGGCCATCCCTCCGACCATCGCTCCCCAGATAGCCATGTCTCTGACGTCGGCCCCAAAAACGGCGAACGGGTAGACCACCGCCATGTAGGGAACGAAGGCCACCTCGCCCAGCGCCATCAGCCGGTGCGACTGGTCGAGAATCGGCAGGAAGAGCACCCGGAGCATGCCGAGCCCTGCGAGAAAAAACATGCTGGCCGCGAAGTGTCCGAAGACCGGCAGGAACAGAGCCACCGCACCCGCCGCCGCAAGTCGTCGGCGGTCCAGCGCCAGACCGGCGATGATCAGCACCAGCACCACCGTCAGACCGGTGTAGCCCACCACGCGCAAGGCGTGGGTCCGAACAAAGGCCTCCGACTCCTCCACCTGCCGACCGGAATCGAAGCCCGGGAAGTCGAAGGTGGAGATCATCCAACCCGATGCCAGACGGGGCAGTTCCACCGAAGCGAAGGCGAGCCCGATGGCGAAGATCAGCGCAAGCACTCCCAGAACGAAGACTGTCCACCAAGAACTGCTTGTATCGCCAACACCCTCGGTTGTTCATCGTTGACGGTTCCCTTCATTTGGGTTCTGCCTGAGTAAGAGACTGAGAAATGCAGCAGGTTCCATATGGCCCTCAATAAGGAATGGTCCCTGTTTGTGGTTTTTGTGTGGCGAAGTTCGGCCCGCTCCGAGGAAAATGAACCGTCCGGCGCCGACAAGGCCGCCCTCATCCGAGCCGTGCCACAATAAATCCATGGCACACCGGACGTCGCGTGCCGGCTATGAGGACCTCGCGGAGCGGCTCAACCGCTTCCCCCAGGGTGCGCCGCCTTCGGACCTGCTCTACCGAATTCTCGAGCTGCTCTTCTCCGAGCGCGATGCGGAGCTGGTGGCGCAGCTCCCCATCAAACCGTTCACCGCCGAGCGAGCGGCGCGTATCTGGAACCTGTCCGTCACCGAGGCCCGCGGCGTGCTGGACGAGCTGGCAAGCCGGGCGGTGCTGGTCGACATCCAGAACGAAGCTGGGACAACCTACCTCCTGCCGCCGCCCATGGCCGGTTTCTTCGAGTTCTCCATGATGCGCGTCCGTCACGATCTCGACCAGAAACTGCTCGCCGAGCTCTTTTTCGAGTACCTCAACATCGAGGAAGATTTCATCAAGACGCTGTTCACCGAGGGCGACACACAACTGGGCCGGATCTTCGTGTCCGAACCGTCACTGCCCACCGACGGTACACTGCACGTGCTCGATTACGAGCGGGCCAGCCACATCGTGGGTACCGCCTCCGCCATCGGGGTGGGGCTCTGTTACTGCCGCCACAAGATGGATCACGTTGGCCGCGCCTGCGATGCACCCATGGACATCTGCATGACCTTCAATACCACCGCCGCCGCGCTGACCCGTCACGGCCACGCCCGAGCCGTCGATGCCGCCGAGTGCCACGACCTCCTCCAGGAGGCGCGCGACCGGGGCCTGGTCCAGTTCGGTGAAAACGTCCAACAACGGGTGAACTTCATCTGCAACTGTTGCGGCTGCTGCTGCGAGGCAATGATCGCCGCCCGCCGCTTCGGCCACCTCAACCCCGTCCACACCACAAACTTCCTGCCCGAGACGACGGTCGCAAGCTGCACCGGTTGCGGAAAGTGCGTCGCTGCCTGTCCGGTGGAGGCCATGACCCTGGTTTCGGCAAATGATCCGGCCAAGCCGAAGGCCAAGGTTGCCAAGCTCGACAGCCAGATCTGCCTCGGCTGCGGGGTGTGCGTTCCGGTCTGCCCGGAGGACAATATCTCGCTGGTGGACCGCGGTGAACGGGTCATCACGCCTGTGGACTCCGTCCATCGCACCGTAATCATGGCGATCGAGCGGGGCACCCTCCAGCACCTCGTCTTCGACGACCGAACCCTGGCCAGCCACCGGGCCCTGGCCGCAGTCCTCGGCGCCATCCTCAACCTGCCGCCGGTGAAGCGTTCGGTGGCGAATTCCCTGCTCGGCTCCCGCTACCTCGAGGCCTTGATCGAGCGGCGCGCCTGAGTCTCGACCCGGTGGTCCGAGACGCGATTGGAGGTCTGGGGTACGGGGCTGGGGCGTGGGCAACGCCTGATCCAATTCAGCGAATCACTTTGCCAACATTACACCCATCACTGCTGAGAGGGGTCGCGCGATGGTATGCTCCTTCGGCGATTTGGCGATTTGGGAGTTTTTCCAGGTTGTCGAATCAACGAAGTGCGTTGGAGGGACCCATCAAAATGCGTACAAAAATGTCGGTGTGTATCGTCGTCGCGCTCGGAGCCGTGGCTCTGACCTCGATCGCAAGTGGACAAGAACAGGTCACTTCCGGCGTCTTCCGCGGAGTGCTCCCGGTGGTGAAGGCGGACACTTCGCCGCCCCTGAGGTCCATCGCCCCGCTGCCCATCGCCAAGGGCGGCCGCAACCTCGTCGAGCCCGAGAGCGGGATCGAGGGTGAACTCGGCCCCCAGGACACCGACCCCATCGTCCAGGACCAGGTGATGACCGAGGCGGTTCCCCCTCCATCCACCAGCTTTGACGGACCGCCAAACCTCTTCGGTGGAGCACCACCGGACCCGGTGGGCGACGTGGGCCCCAACCACTATGTAGCCATGAGCAACCTCTATTTCGCGGTCTATGACAAATCAGGCGCTTTGCTCTATGGCCCGGCGGCCAACAACACCCTTTGGAGCGGCTTCGGCGGCGACTGTCAGTCGGACAACGACGGCGATCCCATCGTGATCTACGACCAACTGGCCGACCGCTGGATTCTCACCCAGTTCACGGCGTCGGGCCCGACCTACTACAACTGCATGGCCATCTCCACCGGCCCTGACCCCACGGGCACCTACTACCGCTACGCCGTCAGCACGGGCAGCAACTTTCCCGATTACCCCAAATACGGTATGTGGTCGGACGCCTACTACATCAGCACCCGCGAGTTTGCCGGCTCCTTCGTGGGCGTTGGCGCCTACGCAGTCAACCGCGCCCAGATGATCGCCGGTGACCCGGACCCGCAGATCATTTCCTTCCTGGTGCCTCCAGGATCCACACCCTACAACGTTGGCGACGGACTGCTGCCTGCGGATCTCGACGGCAACACCCCGCCGCCCACCGGCAGCCCCAACTATTTCGTCGGGGCCATGGATAACGGCGGTCAGTACGGCGCGCCCCAGGACGCCCTGACCCTGTGGAAATTCGACGCCGACTTCACCACCCCGGCCAACTCCAGCTTCACCCTCACCGACACCATTCCGATCGCACCGTACGACACCCAGTTCGACCCGTGCTCGAGCCGAAGCTGCATCCCCCAGCCGGGCACCTCCAACAAGCTGGATATCTTGTCGTATCGGCAAAGGCCCATGAACAGGCTGGCCTATCGGAACTTCGGCACCCACGAAGCGATGGTTACCAACCAGTCAGTGGAAGCGACTGCGGGCATCGCCGGCATGCGCTGGTGGGAGATCCGTGATCCCAACGGTACACCGGTCATCCATCAGGAGGGGACCTTTGGGCCCGGCGCCTCGGACGGCATCCACCGTTGGATGGGCAGCATCGCCATGGACGAGGCCGGCAACATGGCCCTGGGCTACAGCGCATCGGACGGTTCAAACACCTATCCAAGCGTCTGGTACACCGGCCGGCTGGCCGGCGACCCGCTCGGCACCATGGCACAGGGAGAGGCTTCCATCATCGACGGCACCGGCTCCCAGACCGGCTACCAGCGCTGGGGCGACTACAGCTCCATGAATATCGATCCGGTGGACGACTGCACTTTCTGGTACGTCAACGAATACGTACCGACCAACAGCAGCTCCGGTTGGCAGCTACGCATCGGCTCCTTCAAGTTCAACGAGTGCGGCACGCCGGACTTCTATCTCGGCAGCACCCCGAACACCCAGGCAATCTGCACCGGAACCGAAGCCGTGTACGATCTCGCCATCGGCTCGGTGAGTAACTTCAACAACCCGGTGACCCTGTCCGCCGCGGGCAACCCGGCCGGCACCACGACGGCGTTCACGATAAATCCCGTGGCGCCCCCCGGGGCAAGCCAGCTGACCGTGGGCAACACCGGCGCTGCGGCTGCGGGGTCCTATCTCGTCACCGTCTCCGGTATCGCCGCCGATAGCCCGGGGCACGACATCGAGCTCGGTCTGGATGTCTTTGACGTTGTCCCGGGGACGGTGAACCTCACGGCTCCGACCGACGGCGCCCTCAACCAGCCGCTGCGGCCGGACTTTCAGTGGACGGCGGCGTCAGACGCCACCGGCTACACCCTCGAGGTGGACGACGACCCGGCCTTCGGCAGCCCGGCGATTGAAGAGGGCAGCATCACCGACACCAGCTTCACCCCGGCGAGCGATCTGCCGTCGAACACCGTCTTCTACTGGCGCGTGACGCCCGACAACGTCTGTGGTGAGGGTTCGAACTCTGATGTGTTTACTTTCACTACCGTGGCCCTGCCTGGCGACTGCGGCCTCGGCACAGCGCCGGTGGTCCACTTGGCCGAGGACTTCGAGTCGGGTGCAAACGGGTGGACCCACGGCGGCAGCGGCGACACCTGGGAGCTTTCCGGAGTTCGGGTCCATGGCGGCGCACTCTCGTACCACGCCACCGACGTCGACACCACCAGCGACCAGTGGCTCGAGTCGCCGGATATGGTGCTCCCCACCGTTTCGCCGGTGACCCTCCAGTTCTGGAACTGGCAGGAGATGGAGGACCGCACGGGCGGCTGCTACGACGGCGGCATCCTGGAGATCTCCACCGACGGTGGATCCAACTGGGTCTACCTGCCGACCACGGTGATGGATACCGACCCCTACGACGGCCCCGTTGACGGGCTCGACGACCTTTCGGGTTGGTGCGGCGACCCACAAGACTGGCTCCGGTCGGTGGTGGATCTCGATGGCTACGCCGGCCAGACCGCGCGCTTCCGCTTCCGGCTCGGCACCGACTATTCGGTGGGTCGCGAGGGCTGGTACATCGACGACTTGTACGTCCAGTCGTGCGAGGTCACCGGTCCTGACTTCACCCTGAGTGCGGTGCCCGACAGCGTCACGGCCTGTCAGGGCAGCGACGCGAACATCACGGTGGGCGTTGGATCCGCCGCCGGATTCACCAACAACGTGACGCTCGGAGCAGCAGGCAACCCAACGGGTTCCACCGCCGTCTTCTCCACCAACCCGGTAACGCCGCCCGGCAGCAGCGTGCTGACCATCGGAGACACAGGCTCGGCAACCATCGGCATCTACCCGATGACCGTCAGCGGCACAGCCAGCGGCAGCGCGGGCCACGACACGGCGGTGACGTTGGAGATTGCGGCGACGCCTCCGTCCCCGGAATTGACGGCGCCCGCCGACGGCGCGCTGGACCAACCGGTGGCGCCCACCTTCCAGTGGACCGCGGCGACGGGTGCCCTGAGCTACACCCTCGAGGTGGACGACGATCCGGCCTTCGGCAGCCCCGAAATCACCGAACCCGGGATCGTCGGCACCAGCTTTACTCCGGCAGCCGGTCTCGAGGACAGCACCCCTTATTGGTGGCGGGTCTCGGCGGAGAATTCCTGCGGCGCCGGAGCAGCCTCCGCGGCGTTCTCCTTCACCACCGAGACACTGATGCCCTTTGCCGACGGCTTCGAGTCCGGCGATACCGACGGGTGGTCAGAGACCAACCCGTAGACCGACACGCTCCGAATTTCAACGACCGGGCGCCCTTCGGGGCGCCTTTTTTGATCGCAGAACGAAAAACGAAGAACGAAGATCCCCAGCCGCCCACCCAGATGCGAGATGCCGAGATGCCTGGCCCACCCGCCCCCGGAGCCCGAGCCCGAGCCCGAGCCCGTTGCCGGTACCGTTATCGAACGAAGAACAAAGAACGAAGAACGAACCCACCCACCCGGAGCGTGGTTGGCGCGATGCCGGCGGCAGCGTGCCGTCTCGTGACGATTTGTGGGTCGAGGCCGGCCAACAGTCTGCGTGCCGCGACGAGTCCTAAACATCGTCAGAGGCGCGAGCTCCCTCGGGGAGCGCGTCGGGGAGAGGGGCACGTTGAAGTCGGACGATCGAACCGAACGCGCGGGCCGGTGCCAGGCACCGTCGAAATCGCATCGGAGCACGGGGTCGACATACTGCGGCGGTGCCTGGCACCGGCATGCAGTTCATCGGCGGATGACTGCCGGTACGGCCACCGCCTCAAATTGCAGGCGGGACGCCTGCGCTACAACTTCTTTCCAGGTGGGTGGGGGCCTAGGCCCTAGCCCCTAGTCCCTGTAAACGTAGAGCTGCAGCGAAATCCACTCCAGCGGGTCGGTTGTCACGTTGAGGTTTTCGTACTCCTCACCTTCGGAGGTCCGGATGTCGAAGTCGATGGTGTTGGCCGCACCCGGCGTGACCAGATCCGTGATGTCGATGGTCTGGCCGGGCGTGATGGCGCCCGGACACCAGCCGTTGCGGTCGTAGGTCCAGGTCCCCTGCTGGTCGCGCACCGGGTTCCACTCGCAGTCGGTGCGCCATGGGTTCACCGACCTCCGCTCGCCGTTGACGTAGAGATCCTGGCGGAGCACGCAGAACTCGGCGCAGTTGTCGGTGTTGCCGAAGGAATGACCGGTGGTGATCAGCCGGGCCTCCACCCTGGTGGCGTCGGCCGGGATGTCGACCTCCACCGGATCGATCTGGGAGTCGACGTTGAGGTCTGGATCCAGGTAGCCCAGCGTGATGTTGCGCCGGCCCCAGATGTTGATCACCTCGTCGGGCGTCCTGTCGGTGCCGGGGTAGAACACGAAATCGAAGCTGATCCGCCAGCCGTCGCCGTTGGCGTGCCCGGGTCCGACCCAGGTATCGATCCACGACACCAGGGTCCGCCAGCCGGAGAGCAACGGCGCCAGAGCCGTGATGTCCACGTACTGGCACATCTCCACCCGGTAGGGGGTGATGTGGCGCATCAGCTCGAGGTATTGCCATTCCTCCTCCGGGTCGTCGGGGTTGAGCACCAGCTGCAGGCTCCCGGTCCGATCCCAGTGATCGCAAAGCCCGCTCTCCGGGCACTCGAGATGGAGACGGAGCCCGATCTGGTTCCACTCACCCTCTTCCGGGAATTCCACCTCACGGGTGATGGAGCGGTGGTTCTCCGCACCGAACCAGTGGAAGTCCTGATCGAAGGCTCGGACCACGGTTGCCTGCTCGGGAAATTCCTCGTCCGGGCACCGGTACCACGGCTCGTCCCAGTCGAAGTCGAACCACTCTCCGGCGCCCCCTTCAGCCGGCGGCACCAATGGGACGCCTTCGATGAATGTCGGGTCGCCGGTGTACTGGTCCACCTTCGATCCATAGGCGAGGAACGAGGGGTTCCAGCTCTCGGTCGGATGCGTGTACAGGTTCTCGCTCGAGGTCATGGTGACGATCGCGGTGTAGCCCGATCCGGAGAGGCCGAGCTCGTTGAGAAGGAGATTGATTTGGATATGGGACCACGGCTCGAGGGTTCGTTCGACAGTGCCGGCGACCGCGCCCGAGGCGTCGAGCACCGCCACCTCGAAGGTGGCCCGGATGTTCATCGACAGGTTGACCAGCCCGAGGTTGGTGCGGTAGGCGTCGGTCCCTTCGATGCCCGCCACCACCACTGGATCGGACATCTCGAGTCGCGAGGAGCTCGCGATGCCCTGGCCCATGGTGCCGCCGTCGAAGCCCACCGGGGTCGAGGTCCTGGAGACCACCCTGAGATCGGTCACACCATCGCTGCCGGCCATGGACGAGACGACAAGACCGGCGAGGTCGTGGTCGGGAAAATGCTGGCCCAGGACGTCGTCCATCACCAGGGTGGCGTTCTGATCCATCGACAGCAGGTACCGCTCCGGACGCTCTTCACCGATGCCCTCGCCACCGGTCGGGATCAGCTCGACGATGACGAAGGTGTAGCTCTGCGGCCCCGGGAAGTGGATCGACAGATCGGTGGTCCAGTGGGTGTTGCCGAAGCCGGAGACGCTGGCCGATGCGGGAATCACCCGGTGCCGCGCCGG
Organism: uncultured Holophagae bacterium; assembly: GCA_963797055.1. GTDB lineage: Bacteria > Acidobacteriota > Thermoanaerobaculia > Thermoanaerobaculales > Sulfomarinibacteraceae > FEB-10. The sequence continues at coordinate 295,423 of CAWCOD010000002.1, read as the reverse complement.
GCCCCAGCGCTCGACCCCAGTCTGGCCCTCGATGTAGGACGGATCGTTGGTCCGGTTGTCGACTTTGGAGGCGTAGGTCGCGAAGTCCACCTGGGGCGGAGACGTGGGATCCGGGATGCCGCCCGGTGTGATATCCGACCAGTTGACACGTCTCACGACCGCCGAGTAGCCCGCCCCCGACAATCCGAGCCGGGCGAGTATATCGTTCACCTGGATGTGGGCTCTGGGCTGGAGACCGTAGTACAGGATCCCCTCCGATTCACCGGAGGCGTCGAAGATCTCCACCGCGAAGGTCTGTTCGTAGATCCACGTCGGGTTGACTATTCCGACGTTGGTGCGAAACGCTTCGCTCGACTCCAGATTGGGCAGGCTGCGCTCGTCACTCATGAGGTCGCCGCCGACCCATGGGAGACCGTTGATGCCCTGCCCTAGGGTTCCGATCCCTTCGCTCTCCGGCGTCCAGGTGCGGGACGAGGCGACGAGGGGCACCGGACCCGCGGTGTGACGTCCCACCACCACCAGGGCGCCGGTGGAGTGGTCCGGAAAATGGGTCCCCAGGACGTCCTCGATGACCACGGTTTCACCGGCCCCGAGAGGATCGGGCAGCACCACCCATTCGGGTTCGTCCAAGCCACCCGCCTGCCCTGTGGGGATGAGTTCGACGACGATTTCAGCGGCCACATCCGACGGGTTGTGGAGCACCAGGTCGGTTCGCCAATGCGAACCGGCGAGGCCCGGGGTGGACGCCGCGGCCGGGATCAGCAATCGGGGAGCCTGCTTCGGTGCGGCCCAGACCGCGGTTGCGCAACACAGGATCGCGACGACGATGACACTGTTCTTCATGATGCCCCTCCCGGCTCGGCCCCCGGAGGCCGAGGCGACACCGGGATCGTATCAGAGGCCACGCCGACGATCGCTCATGTACCTCGCGTCGTGAGTGACGCTTTGAAAATCCCTACTCGACGCTGAAGCCCATCAGCTCGACCGGAACCTCGGTGTCGAGCCACACGTCGTCCATGTAGGACTCGGTGCTGCCGTCGGAGAACAGATCGAAGGCGGCGACCGCCAGTTGTCCCTCCACGGTCCACTGCTGGGCGTCCATGAAGGTACCGCCGTAAGTCACCGCGTACTGGTTCGTGTCGAGATAGATCTCCACGACAACCGGGACCCACTCATCGGTGATGATCGGCGTGGTGGCGCCGCTCGGCACATCGGTTCCCCCGACGTTCTCCACAATGCCCTCGGACGCGGAGAATCTGAGCTGCACGGCCCAGTGATACGGCCCGCCGTGATTGTACTCATCGAGGATGATGAAGTAGGCATCTCCGGTCTGGCTGCTCGGAATGTAGGTCTTGACCTTGGCGTACCAGGTTCCGCCACTGACGCCCGCGAACTGTTGGACGACGTCGGCCCCACCGGACACGGCGAGAGAATTGGGCGCTGAGGCGGCCTGGGCAGAGGTCACCGTGGCGTCCGCCCCGGCATTGGCATCCCAGCCTTCCCAGCCACCCTGACCGATGATCGTCGAACCCGACCCGTAGCTGTCAAAATTGTCGAAGAACAATTGGGCCTGGACCGTGGCGGGAGCCGCCAGCACCAGGACCGCGACACCAATCATCGAAAGTACCTTCATGTCTCCTCCTGTTCGCATCCCCAAAAAATAAAAAGAAAACAATCGGCCCCGAACGAGCCATCGACCCTCGCCTGAAACTCGCCCTTGAAGATGATATCAGGAACTGCAATGTAAATGAGAACGTCAGAGCCCGGATCAGTGTAACCTCTTCCGACGATGGTCAAACCCTACCCAGTTTCCGCCGCCATCGATCTCGAGGAGATGCTGGTCGATTTCTGCGACATCGAGGCCGCCTCGGCCCGGCTCGAGGGTGTGGTCCACCGAACCCCGGTATTGACCTCACGGACCCTGGACACGCGTGTGGGCGGCCACGTCTTCATCAAGTGCGAGAATTTCCAGCGTACCGGCGCCTTCAAGATACGCGGCGCCTACAACGCGCTCTCCCAACTCCCGGCGGATGACCGGCGACGGGGGGTGCTCACCTACTCGTCGGGCAACCATGCCCAAGCCGCCGCACTGGCCGGTAACCTGCTCGGGATCGACGTGGCGATCATCATGCCGTCGGACGCACCGGCGGCCAAGCTCGAGGCGACCCGGGGTTACGGTGGCGACGTGATCCTCTACGACCGCCGGGAGACGACCAGAGAGGTCCTTTCAGCCGGCTTGGCCGAGGAGACCGGACGCGTTGTGGTGCCGCCCTACGACCACCCCCACATCGTCGCCGGCCAAGGCACGGTGGCCAGTGAACTCTTGCGAGATGCGGGCAAACTCGATCTCCTGCTCGTCCCCTGCGGCGGCGGCGGACTGCTGTCGGGCTGCGCGCTGTCGGCCGATGCGCTTTCTCCGGGTTGCCGCGTAATCGGTGTCGAACCCGAGGAGGCGGCCGACGCCACGGCCTCATTCCACACCGGTCGACTCCACAGGGTCGACAACCCGGAGACCATCGCCGACGGCGCGCGCACCCCGTACCTGGGTAGCGTGACCTTCCCGCTGATCCGACGTTACGTCCACGACATGGTGTCGGTGTCCGACGAAGCCATCATCCGTGCCATGGGTTTCCTCTTCGGGCGGATGAAGCTGGTGGTGGAGCCCACCGGCGCGCTGGCGGTGGCGGCCCTGCTCGAGCAGAAAGTGCCTCACGCCGATCGGATCGGGGTCATCATCTCGGGTGGCAACGTGGATCTGGCCATGCTCGGGGAGTGGTTCGGGTCAGAATTCTGAATTCTCGTTTTTGAATTCTCAGATCCCCCACCCCTCCGGAGCGAGGTGGGCGCGATAGGCGGGCGTGCCGTCTTTGACAATGTTGGGGTCATTCAGCTGAGTCACCCGGCCTGAGAAGTCCCAACATTGTCAAAGGGGGCTCCCTCGGGGAGCGCGGTCGGGCGATGGGCGCGTCGATATCAGTGCATCGATGAATCGCGCCATTGCAGGCCAGAGGCCTGCGCTACAACCTGCTGCGAATATGCTTTACCGCTTCATCCATGCGATCGAGCGCGGTCGCTTTCCCCTGGTAGAACGGCGCGCGGCCGCCGCCGCGACCGCCGAGGATCTCGGCGACGTCTGCTCCCGCGGCATCGAGGTCGAGGCCGGTCGAATCCGATGCCACAACCATGAAGACACCGTCGGCCGCGGGCCCCGCGGCCAGCAGAGCGACCCGGTCCGGCGCTCGCTGCAACAGGATCTTGGCAAGCTGCTGGAGGAAAGCCATCTCGTGCCGCTGCCAGTGCCCCGACACCACCGGATCACCCTCCGCCAGCAGCTTTTCGGCAACCGGCGATGGCCAGCTCGGTGACCAGACGTCGGTTCTCTCCGGCCAGCTCTCTTTCGCGGGCGAGCCGGAGTTCCACAACTTCGGGGAGGTCGTCATCGGCGCTGTCGAGCAGCGACCTCAGCTTCAGATTGCGGGCCTCGTGGGCCGCCAACCTCCGCCGCACTCGGTCACCGGCGATCCAGAAGATCCGGGTCCCGCCGCGCATGGCTTCGGTGCCCAAAATCGCCACGGTCCCGATCTCCGATGTGTTGCGGACGTGAGTTCCGCCGCAGGTGTTGAGGTCGAGACCTTCAATCTCCACCAGCCGGAGCTCGCCCTCGAATCCCTCGGGCAAGAGCCGGGATCGCACCCCGAGTTCCTCCATCTGGTCCCGCCGGGCATAGCGCGACGTCACCCGCCGGCCGGCTCGGACCTCCTCGGCCACGGCGTCCTCCAGCGCGCCGAGCTGGTCGCGCTCCAAACCCGGGGCGTCGAGCTCGATGTTGCAGACCACGGGACCGAGGTGGAAGGCCATGGTGGGCCAGCCAAAATCTCTCTGGGCAACGGTGGTGATCACGTGCTGCGCGGTGTGTTGCTGCATGTGGTCGAAGCGCCTCGGCCAGTCAATAACGAGGCAGGCAGGGCCCTTCTCGGCCGGAGCCGCGAGCAGGTGACGGATGGCGCCGCTCTCCTTGCGTACATCCACGACCCCAACGCCTGCGAGCGTGCCGCGGTCGGCGGGTTGTCCGCCACCCTCCGGGTAGAAGATCGTGTCGGAGGTAACGGCGAACGGGACGCCATCCGACTCCCCCACCTCGACGACCTCGGTGTCGAGGATCGTCAGGTAGGCGTCGGACTCATAAGCTGGGCGGTCCATTGTCGATCAGTGTAACAACGGCGGAGGGAGAGGTCTTCGGGTCCTGAGGTCCTGAGGTCCTGAGACTGTTGAATTCTGAATTTTTGTTTTTGAATTTTGACATCCCCCCTTCCCTCGCCGGAACCGGGCGGGTGGGGGCAATTCAATATTGCGAATTCAGAATTGAGAACTCCCACCGTCAACGATAGACTCGGACGCACCACACAGAAAATTCCTTACTTCTATTGTGGACCGATTCTCCAGACCGGGATGGTCCCGTCGTCGGCCAAGGTGGCCCGGAAGGCGTCGTACTGGTAGAGGCCATAGAGCTGGTTTGGTTCGAGCAGGACGGCCAGCGTCCGCCACGACGACCCCGCCAGCGGCACCACCAGGGATCCCGCGGCAAAGGTGCGCTCGGCAACAGGTTCACAGTCAACGATCTGGCGTCCCCCGTACCGGGCGTGGACCGGGTCGAAGTCCTCCTCGATCCGGTCCAACACGCAGCGCTGGACCCGCATCACGCGCGCCTTATCCAGCACCTCGAAGGGCAGCGCATGTCGTTCGAGCAGCTCCCGATAGGGTGCGGCCGCCTCGAAATCAACCACGTAACCCGATGGCGTCGGAACCCCCCGTTTGAAGACCCGGTCGGTCACCAAATTGGCCGTCGGGACCTCGAGCACATCTCCGGTGGCCCGGTCCACGACCCGAATCGGGCGAACCCGCGACGCCGTCGAGCCCCAGAAGGTGTTCACAGGGAGAAAGTCCGGAGGCTCGGCGGCACGGGCCGCGGCTACGGCCACCGATCCATCCCTTCTCAGGTCCGGATCGACGAGGATGCCGTTGAGGAGCTCCAGGTAGGCCGACACCCTGCGACCGATGTCGGCCTGGGGATCGTCGGCCGCGCGCCGCACGCCGGACTCGATGATGAATCCGAGACTTCCCGTCGCCAACGCCAGACCGTTGCGCGCGTCGTCTCCGTCGAGGGTGGAGGGCCGCAGCTCGGTCCACGGCGGCGGGCCGCCCACCAGGTACCGCTGGTACTCGAATCCGGCCGACGTCATGGGGCCCGAAGCGACGTCGACCAGCGCCAGGCCAACTTCGTAAATATCGGTCGGCAGCAGCGGGTGATTGGCGGTGTCCATCATGATCAACGGCCACTCGTCCCAACCAAGCTCGCGGTACACAACGCTCGACCGGTCGAACTCGTGACAGTCCACCACCACGTGGGGCCGGACTCGGCGCGCCAGGTCATGGAGCATCCGCGTCTCCGGTTGATTGAGCAGCAGGTGGTCCCGATTGAGGTCGACGTCGGCGTCGTTGCGGCGCCGGTCGGCTGCGGCGCCGTCCGGATTCGCCATGGGCACGACCCAGAGATCGACGTCCTCGGGCAGGGCATGGGCATCCCCAGCCACCCGAGCAATCAGGTGGAGCAACGCGTCCTTGCCCGCGTGCTCGTCGCCGTGCTGCTGACCCACCAGCAGGACCCGCCACTTCACCGCGTCTCCGCCACTTTCCAGGTGCACCGCGTAGAGCGGTCGGTCTCCCGCCGATCGGCCTTCCTCCGTCACCGTGATCCACTCCCGTTGGTCGGCTTGGGTCAGCAGCCGCTCCACGGCGGCGAGATCCGCAGGACAGGTCAACTCAATACATGGAAGGCTTGCGCTCGGCACCGCTCCAAGCATCACGACCGCTCCGAGAATCAACTGGTTCATGGGTTGTCACTCCTCTGGTTGTGTCGACACCGCCGAGTATACTGACGGGATGGAGGTTGCGGAGAATGCGAGCGACACGGACGCTGATCGGCATCGGACTTCTGGCTACGGGCTTCGCCGTGGGTTCCCTCTGGAGCGCGAAGGCGACGGCCCAACGTCAGACCACGGGTGACAGTCGACCCCGCGCGGTGTCGGCGCGAGCCGCCTTGACGCCGCAGGAGATGAGCACCACGACGCTGTTCGAACGCGTCTCCCCGTCGGTGGTGAACATCACCTCGAAGGCGGTCCGTCGGGACTTCTTCAGCCTCAACGTCATGGAGATTCCGCGGGGCACGGGCTCCGGATTCGTGTGGGATCAGGCCGGCCACATGGTCACCAACTATCACGTGGTGCGCGGCGGTCAATCCTTTGAGGTCACGCTTGCCGACCAGAGCACATGGGCTGCGATCCCGATTGGCGGCGCCCCCGAAAAAGACCTCGCGGTGCTCCGCATCGAGGCACCCGCCGACCGACTCCGCCCCATCGACATCGGCACCTCCTCGGACCTCCGGGTGGGTCAGAGCGTGCTCGCCATCGGCAACCCATTCGGCCTCGACCAGACTCTCACGACCGGGATCATCTCCGCCCTCGGCCGGGAGATCGAATCACAGCACGGAGTGCCGATCCGGGATGTGATCCAAACCGACGCCGCCATCAACCCGGGCAACTCGGGCGGTCCGCTGCTCGACAGCGCCGGCCGTCTGATCGGGGTCAACGCCGCCATCGTCAGCCCGTCCGGAGGCTACGCCGGCATCGGATTCGCCATTCCCGTGGACACCGTGAACTGGGTGGTTCCCGACCTCATTGCCTACGGAAAGATCCAGCGCCCCACCATCGGTATCGAGCTGGCGCCCGACTCGGTCAACCGGAGATTGGGGCTCGACGGTTTGCTGGTGATGCAGGTGGTGCCGGACAGCGGCGCCGAACAGGCCGGTCTCCGACCCACCATCAGGGATTCGAGAGGCCAGGTTCAGCTCGGCGATGTGATCGTCGGGGTCAACGGTGAGCCGGTCCGAAGTGCCTCCGAACTCAGGCTCCGCCTCGAGCAACGACGCGGCGGTGACGTGGTGGAGGTCAACCTGAACCGGGATGGACGAGAAGAGACGATCAAGGTGCGGCTGGGCAGCCCGAACTGAGGTCGTCGCAGGTCTCTGGCGTTGATCCTTCGGTCGTGCCTGGAGTGGTGGGTTATCGGTACCGGCTCAGTCGAGTGGAAGGTGTGAAGAGTGTGGAAGGGCGCAACGTTGAACGCTAGGCTCATCCGGGAAAATAGATGTCGGGTGTTCGGTTGCCCGAAACCAGCGGCAGCGTCAGTTTTCAGCGGCGGGGGCAGAAAACAGCGAACAGTGACGGCGAACAGGGGCGGCGAACAGCGCCAGTGGGCAGATGTGCGGCGCCGGCATGGTCACCTCCGGGTCGTTCAACGGAAGGAGTAGCCGGTGGCCAGCCGATGTCAAGGGCACGCCGGGTCTGAGTCCCGGTGCTCCGCACCCTTGACTTCGGCTACCTCACCGGCTTGTAAAAGAGGGCATGAACGACCCGGAGGTGACCATGTCCAACGCCGTCAACAACACCAATCTCGTTGCCTACACCACGGCCCTCGAAGCAGCCGGCATCGCCATCAAACTGGTTTTGAGAGTCCCGGCTCCGCTGAAGTCCATCGCCGATCAGCTCATCCGGTCGGCAAGCTCGGTCCCGGCCAACATCGCCGAAGGCCACGGCCGGGTTGGACGAGACCGATCGAACCACTGGAGAATCGCCTACGCTTCGGCCAAGGAGGTGGAGTGTCAGACTGACGCTGCCACCCGCCCCTGCCGCTGTCTGCTGACACGGTCCCTGTTCGCTGTCATCGACCACCTCACGGAAATTCGGATAAACCAAACGTTGAACGTTCTCACCCGGGATATGAGATTCAACCCAGGAATTGGTTCACATGAGGAGCCACCCGCTCGGGATGGGTCAGATGGACATGGTGGCCACCCTCGACCTCCACCAGCCGGAGATCCGCAACCGTCGCCATGCGCCGGGCCACGATGTCGGCCGGAAATGGCCAGCCCGACGATGCCCGAACCGCCAACACTGGGCACGGGATGGCTTCGAGGAAGGCAAGGGCCTGGTCTTCGGTGAGCCGCGACCTCGAACGGGTCCTCAACCGCGGATCGTGGGTGAATCGGACGCCGCCCGTCACTTTCTCGGTGCCGCGTTCGACGAGCAGGCCGGCCGTCTCGCGATCGAGGTCGGAGTTGCGGCGGCGGGCTTCCACCGCGGCAGCCATGGATGGGAAGACCCTCGGCTCGTCGTTCGCCAGCTTCCTCTCCTGCTCCAGCGCCGCCGCCAGCGCCGCAGGAGCATTTTCCGGAGCGTCGGAAAGGGGGCCGAAACCCTCCAACAGCACCACCCGCTGCACCCGGCCGGGTATCGCCGACGGCACCAGCGAAGCGATTCCGGCTCCCATGGAATGCCCCATCAGGCTGAATCGCTCCCAGCCCAGTGCGTCCGCCGCGGCGACCACCACCGGAACCCAGTCCACGAAGTGGTGGCCGCATCCCCCGGGAAGACGATCGGACCGACCGTGTCCGGGAAGATCGAGGGCCACCACCTGAGCGCCTTCGAGCATCGGCGCCAGACGGTCGAAGGTCGCGGCGTTGTCCAACCAGCCGTGCAGCGCGATCACCCGCGTGTCCCCGGCCCCGCACCAGGCCCGGGCCGCGAGCTCGAGGTGGGGCAGCCGCAGAGTGAGTTCGTCTCCGCCCACAACTCACCAGCCTCCCGATGGCGTGAGACCCGGTCGGTGGATCATCGGTGATCGCGGTACATTCGCAAACCGAACTGGCCGGCCGGCGCAGAGCGCATCTCGTCAATGACGGCCAGCATCTGGTCCGGGATTTCGTCCAGCGTCGGCAGGGGTGCGCCGTAGCCCCGCGGCAGCAGCACCGGTGCTGCGAGGGCGGCGAAGGTGAGATCTGCCGCCGTGAAGCGGCCGCCCACAAGGTATTCCCGACCCGATGCCAGGCGTTCGTTCACGGATTCGAAGACCTCGCGGATGCGGCCCAGCGACCGTTCGGCCCCCTCGGCGTCGATCTTCATCCCCTTGCGCATCATGCCTCGGATGACCGGCATCATCAGTTTGAACACCGTTCGGTCCCAGCCGCGGGCCCCCACAAGGGCAGCACCCTCGAAGAGCTCCCGATTCGGGAGCAGGTGGAAGTACGCCAGCCGACGGGTATGGGGCCCCAGCTTTTCATCGAAGAGTTCCTCGAGCTGTTCCACACCCGCCCGCTGCAACGAATCGGTCGGGAACAACGGCAGCGGGTCGTCGGTCTGGGAATCGACAAAGTGCAGAATATCGGTGGAATCCGGGTAGGTCCCGAGATCGGTGATGAGGATCGGCGTCGTGCGCCGGCCGCCCGCCTTCTTGCACGGACGCACATGCAGCCCTGGAGGATGGGGTTCCTCGTCGAAGGCCATGCCGGCGCGGTCCAAGGCCCAGCGGGCCTTTTCGCAGTAGTGCGAGGGAGGAATAGTAATCAGCTTATAGGGCGTATCCATGGCTCTGATCTTACCCCCTCCACCCTCGCACCCAACACGAATTGCAAATTGCAGATTGCAGATTGCAGATTCGTCGTGCCCAGCCGACCGGGTCATCTCCCCAAGGCGCTTTCCGAGGTTACTCGCGGCCTTCCGGCGTCGCCCTTCGGGCTTCGCCGTGACAAGCCGGCAGGTTGCCCCTCTCGCATTCCGATCTCCATGTCGGTGCCAGGCACCGCCGCAGATGTGTCGACCTCGCACTACGACTCGATTTCGACGGTGCCTGGCACCGGCCCGCGCGATTGCTTCGATTCACGGATTTCAGCGCGCCCATCTCCCGCACGCGCTTCCCGAGGGTGCCACCCCTGACATTGATCGGACCCTAAGTGCTGGTCATCCAATCTGCGGGTTCCAACAATGTCAGAAGTGGCACGCCCGATCATCGCGCGCACACCAGATCCGGGGGGTGGGTTCTTCGTTCTTCGTTCTTCGTTCTTCGTTCTTCGTTCTTCATTCTCCGATCGAGCATGGTCGGCGGCTCGAGGAACGAAGGACTTCGTCACGAGGGCCGCGAGGGATGGTCAGATGGTGTGCGTCTGCACGCCAAATGGCCGTCCATCGCGGGCCGCAGTAGAAGTCCGAAAGCGAAATCGACCCTCAATGCGAATCTGTCATCGGCTGAACGCGAGCCGGCGCCGGGACCGTCACTCTCCACCCACATTCTCTTGCCGATCCCATCTCACACCGACGCCCTCGTCGCGAACCGTGACCTCCACCGGGACAGGCTCCTCGGCGCCGGCCGCATCATCGTCGCCCAGAAGATAGTGCCGGAACCACTCGAGCTCTCTGGTCTGGTAGTCCACCATGTGAGCCGGCTCGTTGATGCCGTGCCCCTCGCGGGGGTAGAGCACCAGCCGGCTCGGCACACCGTTGAGCTGGAGATAGCTGAACATCTCCACCGACTGCCTGGGATCCACGGGATGATCCTCCTCGCCGTGCATGATGAGGGTCGGGGTAGTGATCGCATGCGCCCGCGATGCCGGCGAGTGCTGCCACAAGAGCTCGAGATCGCCGGCCCACGGCTGGCGATACGAGTCGATGAGCAGCTGCGGGTTGGACTGACCCATGCCGGACACGAAGTTGAACATCCCGGCGATGGAGACCGCAGCGGCGAATCGATCGGTGCGGCTGATCACAACGTTGGTCATCAGTCCGCCGTAGGAATACCCGGTGAAGCCGAGTTTGGCGCGGTCGGCGATGCCACGCTCGACCAGCGCATCCACGGCCGCCATGAGATCACGGAAATCATCGGTTCCGAAGTTCCGGTAGACGCCCCGTCGGAATTCGATGCCGTACCCGGTTCCCCCGCGCGGGTTGGCGATGAATACCGCGAATCCGTTGTCGGCCAGCACGTGCCACGGATATCGGCCGGACCAGGCATTGCCGTAACGGCTGTAGGGGCCACCATGCATCTCGATGATGGTGGGCAAGCCACCGTCAGCCTCGCCACTCGGCGGCAGGAAGAGGAATCCCTCGACGGTGACACCATCGGCCCCCGGCAGTGTGAGTTTGACTGGTTTTGACAGCTCATACGCGGCCACGGAATCATCGGTGGAGTCGAGTTTGGTCGGCGACCCGCCTTCCAGCGAACGCACCCACAATGATCCCGGTCGGTGGAGCTCGCTCTCGACGAATGCCAACCGTTGACTCGAAATCGAAAAGGCCCGCACGTTCCCCTCGAGCTCGGTGACCCGCTGGATGCCACCGTCAGCCGCCGCGACGCGGTACACATCACGGCTGGTGCCATCCGCGATCTCGAGGTAGAGCCAGGTACCGTCATCCGACCAGACCGGAGGCTGTGGAGGGGTTGAAGACCCACTATCCATGGACAACCGTTGTTCTCCAGTGAGTACTCGCTCTTGTCCCGACTCCAACTCACGAATCACGACGTCCTTGGCGTTGAGGTAGGCCCGGTAGTCGGCTTCACGGTCCATGAAGTAGGCGAGCCGCGTGCCGTCCGGAGAAAAGGAGGCCTGTGAAGCGTGGCGGTCTTCCGGCGAGATCGCGGTCATCTCGCCGCTGGTCACGTCCACCAGGGCCACCCGCTGATCTTCATCCACCAGACCCGAAAACCTCGGGTTATATGTCAATGCGATGGTCCCGCCGTCCGGCGACCACGCCGCGTGTTGGGCGTTGATCGGTGGCGACGTGAGCCGTCGCGGTTCTTCGTCTGCCGGCCCCTCGTCGGTCACCGACAGGACCCAGAGTTGGGGAAATTCCTCGGGTTGTTCGAGACGATCGAAGACGGTCCAATCGCCGTCATCCGGGTCGGCTCCATCGTCGTCCTCGCCCTCGCCGATCGCCATCGCCATCGCCCGCATCCTCTTCGTCCTCTCCCTTGGACGCCAACACCGCCAGTCGACTCCCGTCGGGCGACCACCAGTAGTTTCCGACTCCCTGCTCAAAGTCGGTGATTGCCCGTGGCTCGGATCCATCGAGTGGGTTGAGCCACACCTGAGGCGTCCCGCCTCGACTGGAGATGAAGCTCAACTCCCCGTCCGGACTCCAGGCCAGAGCGTAGGGACGGTCCTCTCCCCAACTGATGCGCCGCGGAATTCCGCCAGCGCCGTCCACCATCCAAATCTGCCGGCGCCTCGTCTCGTCCTCAACCGAAAGGTCGGACCGCAGATAGGCCACCCGCTCGCCATCGGGCGAGAGTCGCGGCGAGTGGAGCACCGGCACCTCGAGAAAGGCCTCGATTGTGAATTCGGGTGGCTGGACGTCGTCGATATCGGTTTCTTGTGCCATCCCCGGCAGTGCCGAGACCAGAAGTACAGCGATCAGAATGGGTTTCATGGGGCCTCCATGGCGAAATCGATCAGTTGGGATTATAGGTCCCCCGCCACTCACCCGGTATGAAGAGTATGGAACGAAGTGACGATGAACGTCTAACGTTTGGTTCATCCGGGAAAACGTGAGGTGGGGTTTCTGGGTGCCCGTCTCCGTGCGCGAAACAGCGACGGCAATCAGGGACAGCGTCCGTGATCGGCGGCTGCGTCAGCGATCAGGGGCCGCGGCAGTGTTCAGCGGCGACTGCCCCAGATTGCGGTCGCTGTTCACCGATGCTGCCATCTGCCCCGGACACCGGTTGCTGCCCCTGTCCCGGCCGCTACCGACCGCAGGTTGCCACTCTCGCATTCGGGTACCGCATGGCGGTGCCAGGCACCGCCGCAGATGTAACGATCTCGTGCTCCGATTCGATTTCGACGGTGCCTGGCACCGGCCCGGGGTATGGAAAGAGCCCCCTTGATTTCGACGCGCCCATCTCCCAACCGCGCTCCCCGAGGTTACTCGCGGCCGGTAAGCGGGTTTTTTCAAATTTCAAAAAAATGCCCCCCCCGCCGGGAGGTGGATAGGCGGGAGGGGTATCCAGCGCCCTCCAGTGGACGCCAGAGAAAAGGGGGAAACCGTCGTCAGTCCATCTGTTTCCTCAAGATTGCCGGAATCTCGTAGTCGTCGGTCTGATTGACACCGTATTCCGAGGTGGGTCCGCCGGGCACGAAGAACCGACTGGCCCGCGCCGGGATTTCTTCCGCACGGTTCTCGGGTGCCGGACGAGCGTCGGCCACTGGCAGGTGAGTGGTTTCTTCTCCCGAGTGGAAGCCGGTGGCGATGACCGTCACCTGCATGCAGTCCTCCATCTCGGAGGAAACCACGGCACCGAAGAGGATCTGGGCCGACTCGTCGGAACCCTCGGTGATGATCTCCGCGGCTTCGTTGATTTCGTTGAGGGTGAGGTCCTCGCTGCCGGTGATGTTGATGAGCAGCCCGCGCGCGCCGTCGATAGAGGTTTCCTCGAGCAACGGCGACGCAATGGCTTGCTGCGCCGCCTCGACGGCTCTGTGCTCGCCGGACGCGGAGCCGATCCCCATGATGGCGTGACCCATGCCCTGCATCACGGTGCGGACATCGGCGAAGTCACGGTTGATCAGACCGGGCACCGTAATGATGTCGGCGATACCCTGGACGGCCTGACGCAGGACATCGTCGGCAATACTCATGGCCTCGGTGAAGTTGGTGTTCCGCTCGACGAACTTCAACAGCCGATCGTTGGGAATCGTGATCAGGGTGTCGACGTGTTCGGCGAGCTGGAGGATGCCCTCCTCCGCCACCGTTCGGCGCCGAGAACCCTCGAAGCTGAACGGTTTGGTCACCACCGCAACCGTCAGCGCTCCAACGTCCTGCGCCATCTGCGCGATGATCGGCGCAGCACCAGTGCCGGTGCCTCCACCCATGCCGCAGGTAATGAAGACCATGTCGGAACCATCGAGCATATCGAAGATCTTCTTGTCCGCCTCGAGCGCGGCGTTGCGTCCGACTTCGGGGTTGGCGCCCGCTCCCAGACCCCGGGTCAACTCGAGACCGAGTTGGAGCCGAGTCGGCGCCTTGCTGTTGCCGAGCGCCTGAGCGTCGGTGTTGCCGGCGATGAATTCCACGCCGCTCAGGCCGGCCTCGATCATCCGGTTCACCGAGTTGCAGCCCCCTCCACCGACACCGATCACCTTGATCCGCGCCGGCGGTGGAGCCTCATCGAGGAAGATCCCCATATCCGAATCCAACACCGGCTCGCCCCCACTTCCTGAAATCACCTGTCCTCCTCCTGCATCATCAAACTCGATCATGTCCACCTCCCAGTTCAAAAAAGTCACCCAACGCGTTCCTCAACCATGCGAGGAGCCCGCTCCGGTGCTGCGTTGCCGTTAAATTCTGGCCCCGGCGTCTGTGCCGAAGTCGAATCAGTCCGCAGGCGACCGCCCAGTCCGGTCCTGACACCGGTTCCGTGAGCCCGGTCAGTCGCCGGGGGGTACCGGTTCGGACGCGGTGTCCGAAGATCGCCTCGGCCTCGTCTTCGAGGCCCTCGAGCATGGCTCCTCCGCCCGTAAGCACGATACCAGCTCTCGGGGCACGGTCCAGTCCATGAGCCATCAATGCACTGTGCACTCCAATAAAAAGGTCGCGAGAGCGCTCCACCAGGACCTCGGCAACAAAGGAAGCCACGTGTACCTGATTGCCGTTTCCGCCCAGCGTCGGCACTTCCACTGCCTGCTCGTCCAGCCCCTCGCGGGTCACCGAACAGCCGATTTCACGCTTGATCTGTTCGGCGGCTGCGGTGGTTGTCTTCAGCATGGCGGCCAGGTCGCTGGTGAAGTGGCGTCCACCCACCGGCACCCCGCCGCTCAGCAGCACCGCGCCTTCCGCGAACAGCACCCACTCGGTGGATGCGTGGCCGATGTCCAACAGCAGGCATCCGAGTTCGCGCTCGTCGTCCTCGAGTACCGCCTCCGCGGCCGCCAGCGGTTCGAAGAACATCTCTTCCACCGCCACGGCCGCGCGGTTCACCGCCTGTTCCACGGTCTCCGCGTGAATTCGATTCGTATACAACACGTACGCAGCGGCGTCGAGCCGTCGGCCGGGCATGCCGACCGGATGCTCCATTCCGTCATGGCCATCGATACCGAAGCCACATGGAATGATGTCGAGGACCCTGTAGTCGGGCGGGATGGAGACCTGGCCGCAGGCTCTCAGCGCACGCCCCACGTCGTCGTGGCACACGGTGTCGCCACGGCCGGTGGCCGGCACCGATGCGGTGGACGGATTCCCCTGGATGGCGGCACCACCGAGACCCACAATGCTGGACTCTACGGGCATCGAGGACATGGCCTCGGCCTCTTCCGCCGCCACCCGAATCGCTTCACTCACCTCGTCCAGCTTTGCGATCACACCCTTCCGGGCGCCGTCGTGCCGTGCCTGGCCGCAGCCGTGGACCACAAGCTGGTCGTCCTCGGGAGTCGCAACAACAACCGATACCGTGGACGAGCCCACGTCGATACCGACCAGCGGCAGCGTCTCGGTCAACCCGCACCCCCAATGACCACTCGATCATCCCAACGCAGATCCACCCACCCCGGTGACGATTCTCTCCGCGTCAGCCCCCGGCACCATTGACGTTCGGCCCGGGTCGCCTCAGGCCGCACACGCATGACCACCGGGCGATCCGTGCCCGGCGGCACGAGATCGACTTCGTAATCAGCCGGTGTGATCGGCCTGACTCCTCGCACATGTCCTCCTGATTGGTCCGCAATCCGGCGCGCCACTGCGAGCGCCCTCCGCACGTCGGTCGGACTGCCGGGCGTGACGGCGAGCACCGGTTCGATGGGCGCGTTCAGTTTGCCGCCGAGAGTGCCCAGCGCGGTCACCGCATGCCACCCCGTGCCCACCGGAACCGAGCCGTGGGCCGTGACGTGGGCGGCGGAGATATGCAGCGTTCCCGGGAGTTCGAGTCGAACTTCCACCGCCGACACCGCCGGCCAGGCCTCGAGCTGATGACGGACCCATTGGGGGCTGACCGCCAACGTCGGACGGCCCACGAGGTCATCGAGCGAGACCATGAGCTCTGGGGGCAGCCCCGAACAACCGCTCACATCCACCGCCTGGACTCGCCACATGGGCACCACGAACAGAGCCAGAGGCAGCACCACCAGCAGCAGCAGCGGTTTCCTTGAGCGCTTGCGCTGCGCCCTCGGGCGCAGTCGATCGGGGAGAAAGGTCCGGTTCATCGCGTCCCTCCGAGCCAGTCCTCAGCCAGTCGGTAGACGTCACCGGCTCCCAGGGTGAGCATCACGTCTCCAGGCTCCAGCACACCCGCCAACAACTCCAGTGCTTCGTCGAACCCGGCTGCGCCCACCACCGAAGGGTGTCCGCACCGCAGAGCCTCCTCCACAACGATCCGCGAGTCGACACCGGGGATGGGTTTCTCCCGTGCCGGATAAATGGGCAGCACCAACGCCACATCGGCACCGGTCAGCGCCTCACCGAATCCCCCGGCAAAATCTCTCGTTCGGCTGAAGAGGTGGGGCTGGAAAACGGCCACCAGACGGCGGTCGGGCATCGCCTGTCGTGCAGCTCCCAGGACCGCCCGCACTTCGGTGGGGTGATGTGCGTAGTCGTCGATCACCGTGACACCGTCACGCTCTCCCAGGAACTCGAATCGCCGGGCCACCCCGGCAAAATCGGCGCACGCCGCCGCAAGCCGATCGAAGCCAACGCCCAGCTCGAGCCCCACCGCGATGGCCGCCAGGGCGTTGCGCACGTTGTGCAGCCCGGGAAGCGGTATGAAGACGTCTCCCAGGGTCCCATCGGGCGTCTGCACGCAGAATTTCGAGCCGTCCGGTCCGGCTTCGATGGCGACGGCCCTGAGATCCATATCGTCGTCCAGCCCATAGCTCACGACACGCCTTCTGACCTGGTCGGCCAAAGTGCGGGCGCCCGGGTCGTCACCGCAGAGAATCACGGCGCCAAAGACCGAGGCCCGGTTGGCGAAGGCAGCAAAAGATGCCCGCAGATCATCCTCCCCGTCGTAGCAGTCCAGGTGTTCGGGCTCCAAGTTGGTGACCACGGCAATGGTTGGGGCGAGCTCGAGAAAAGACCGGTCGAACTCGTCTGCCTCGCACACCAGCAGGTCCCCCAATCCCAGACGGCCGTGGGAGTCCAGGAATCGCGCGTGACCACCCACCACCACCGTGGGCGCCAGTTCCGTCTGTTCCAACAGATGGCCGACCAGCGCAGTGGTGGTGGTCTTGCCGTGGGTGCCGGCCACAGCAACTCCCCGGCGACCGCGCATCAACTCGGCCAGAATCTCGGCCCGGCGAGCCACCGGCAGTCCGCGACCAAGCGCGGCCGCGACCTCCGGGTGGGCGCGATCCACGGCCGAGGTCACCACCAACACGTCGACACCGTCGAGGTGACCAGGATCGTGACCGATGGCAACCGGTATGCCGAGGTCCTCCAGCCGAGCGGTCCGGCCGGAACGTTCGAGATCACAACCGGAGACCCGGAAACCCTCCGTCCTGTAGACCTCCGCCAAACCGGACATTCCCACGCCGCCGGCGCCCATGAAGTGGAGGTGCGGGCTCATGCGCCACTTCCCACCGACAGCAGCCGTCCGGCGATCGTCTTGGCCGCGTCGGGTTTTGCAACGGTGCGCGCACATTGACTCATGGCGCGCAGCGCCTCTGGATTGACCAGCAAACCCTCGAGCACGTCGGCCACCATTTCCGGGGTGGACTGGGCTTCGGTCAACACCACCGCACCACCCGCCCTGGCCAGGGACTCCGCGTTGTAGAGCTGGTGATCTCCGGCTGCCGCGGCGAAGGGAACCAGTACTGCGCCCCGACCCGCGGCCGACAGCTCGGAGACCGTCAAAGCGCCCGACCGGGCCACCACAAGATCGGCCTGTGCCAAAGCGCCCCAGGGCTCGGAGAGGAAAGCCGCAACCTCGGCTTCCAGGGCCAGGTCCTGATAGCTGGTCCGAACCACATCGGCCCAACGCACCCCGGCCTGATGACGGACGGCTGGTGTGATGGCCCGGTCGCGAAGCAGGGCGACGGCGCGCGGCAGGGTGCGGTTGAGGAACAACGAACCCTGGCTGCCGCCAAGGATCAAGAGTTTTGGTGGATCGTGGGGCACCACCTCGGCGACCTCGAAGAAGGACTGACGCACCGGGTTACCGGTCCATTCCGCAGGCATGGAGGGAAAGGCATCAACGGCGTCTGCGACGCCGCAGCAGATCAGCGCCGCCCACGGTGCAAAGAACCTGTTGGTCATGCCCGGGACCGAATTCTGCTCCTGCAGCACGTAGGGGATGCCCGCCATACCGGCCGCCACGACTCCCGCGCCGGAGGCGTAACCACCGACGCCCAGGACGGCCTCCGGCTGGAGCCGGAGCATCATTCTCAGCGAGGCCGCAATGGCCTGGGGCATCATTCCGGCCACCCGGGCCACTGCCGCCGGGCCGAGACCGTGGAAACCCTCGAGTTCCACTAGGGTCATGGGGATGCCACGCTGACCCACGAGATCCGCCTCGAGCCCACGCCGCGCGCCCAGCCAATGGGGCTCGACACCCATACCTTGCAGCTCTCGAACCACCGCCAGGCCGGGGAAGATATGGCCTCCCGTACCGCCGCCGGCGACCACGACATTCCGACTCACGATGCCACCTCCCTGGACAGGTTGAGCAACAGCCCAACCGCCATGAGACTCACGACGAGGTCGGTCTTGCCGTAACTCACGAGGGGCAGGGGGATGCCTTTCGGGGGCAGCAGGTTGAGGCAGACCACCATGTGGATGAGGGTCTGGACCGCGAATGAAAACGTCAGACCGAACGCCAGCAGCGATCTTGCCGGGGACTCGATCTTAAGCGAGATCCGGAGACCGCGCCAGACGATGATCGTGGCCAGGGAGACCAGCACCAGAACACCAACCAGACCGAGTTCCTCGCCCGTAATGGAGAAGATGAAGTCGGTGTGCGGTTCGGGTAGAAAGAACAGCTTCTGGAGGCCGGAGCCGTAACCGCGTCCGAACAGCCCGCCACTCCCGAGGGCCACCAGACTCTGATCGCTCTGCCATCCCGCAGCGGTGCTGGCGCCGCTGCCGAGGAACGCCCGCACCCGGCCAAGCCGGTATGGGGAGGAGACCACGGCAACCGCCAGCGCCACCAACGAAACGGCGGCCGGGGCGGCGAAGAGCCGGAGGGGCACTCCGGCCACAAAGGCCATGCCGGCCACGATGATGACGATCAGGGTGGCCGAACCCAGGTCGGGCTCGAACACGATCAGACCCGCCGTTCCGAAAGCCGCGGCCGCAAGCACCAACAGCCGGCGGGCGGGCCAGCCTTCTCGCGCAGCCGCCTGGAGCTCAATGGCGGTAAAGACCGTCAACGCGATCCGTGCCAGCACCGAGGGCTGGACCGAGATCCCGCCAACCGACAGCCAGCGGTGGGTGTTGGCCACCGTGGGCATCAGGAAAGCCACACCGAGCATGATCCAGCAGGCGATCATCCCGAATCTGGCCAGTCGCGGTTCGGTGAGCAGTTCGCTGCGGAGGTGCATGCACACCACCAGGACCCCGAGGCCAACCAACGCCGTCGCCGCCTGCCACGTGAAGAAGTAGGACGACGGCCGATGGTAGCGCTCCTCCGCGAGAAGCCACGACGCAGAGGCCAGGACCGCCAGACCCACGGCGACCTGGAGGACCGCGGCGGTCAACAGCAGACGGTCGAAGCGCTGCCTTATGGGCATGGCGCCTCCTCCAAGCCGGCCAGCTCTGCAAACGCCCGGCCCCGCTCGTGATAGTCCGCAAACTGGTCAAAGGAGGCGCACGCCGGCGCCAGCAGGACCCATTGCCCGGGACGAGCACGATAACGTGCCTGCCGTACCGCCTCGTCCAGGGTGCCGCACTCCACCAGCGGCGTCGTCCCTTCAAAGGCGCTGCCGATGGCTGGGCCATCGATGCCGATGAGATATAGGCAGGCCGCGGCTCGTCGGACCTCCGGCACCATCATGGAGAAATCCTGGCCCTTGGCCTGGCCGCCCAGAATCAGGTGGACCGATCCATCGGGATAGCTCCGAAGGGCAGCCAGGGCTGCGCCCACGTTTGTGGCCTTGGAGTCGTCCACCCAGCGAATTCCATCCGCCTCGTGGATCGTCAGGTGACGGTGGTCGAGACCGGCGAACTCGCCGAGGACCGCCGCAGCAGCCTCCGGCGTCGCGCCGAGCTCCACCGCCGCGAGGGTCGCGGCGAGAGCGTTGGCGATATTGTGAACCCCGGACAATGCGATGTCGGAGCGATCGACGAACGCGTCGCCGTCCAGCACGAGTCGTCCACCGTCGAGCCAGGCGTCGGCCGGCCTCTCGATGGAGAACAGTCGCCGGCGCGCGGCGGTTGGCGTCCCGATCACCTGCTCGTCGTCGGCATTGAGCACCGCCGTATTCGATGCATCCTGAAAGGCGAAGAGCTGCCTCTTCGCGTCCCCATAGCTGGCCATGTCCGGGTGGCGCTCCAGGTGATCTTGGCTGAGGTTGAGGAAGATCCCCACCGAGGGTTTCATTTCGGTGAGAAGTTCGGCCTGGAAGCTCGAGATCTCCAGCACCCAGCAGTCCCAACCGCCGGTCATCACGAGCTCACATGCCGCGGTTCCCAGGTTGCCTCCAGCCACCGCTGCAAGGCCGCTGGCCATGAGCATCTCCACCGTCAGCATGGTCACTGTGCTCTTGCCGTTGGAACCGGTGACGGCCACGAGCGGAGCGTCGGGGACGTGCCGCCAGGCGAACTCCACTTCGGTGCAGATCGAGATCTTCCGCCGCCGTGCGGCCTCGAGGATCGCCGCATCGGGCGCCACCCCCGGCGAGGTGACCAGAAGGTCCACACCCTCGAGACACGCCTCGGGATGACCTCCCAGGAATCGGCGCACTTCGGGGGGCAGCCCGATCAGCGATTCTCCGAGTTCCGGCTCGCGCCGCTGATCGGTGATCCAGACCTCCGCCCCGTCGCGTGCCGCAAGACGAGCAGCCGCCAGTCCGGACCTGCCCAGTCCGACAATCAGCACCCGTGAGAGGTTCAATCCACCCATGCTCACCTCAGCTTCAGGGTGGCCAAACCGGCCAGGGCGAAGACGATGGAAATGATCCAGAAACGCACCACAACCTGGGTCTCCGTCCATCCCAACAGCTCGAAGTGGTGGTGGAGCGGCGCCATGCGGAACACGCGCTTGGCGCGCAGTTTGTACGACGCCACCTGAATGAGAACCGACAGCGCTTCGATGACAAACAACCCGCCGACGATCACCAGCAGCAGTTCCTGTTTGGCCACCACGGCAACGATCCCGATACCGCCCCCCAGAGCCAGGGATCCCACATCGCCCATGAAGACCTCGGCAGGGTGGCAATTGAACCACAGGAACCCGAGGGCAGCCCCCATGACGGCCCCGGTGAAGACGGCGACCTCGCCCGCACCGGAAACCGGGACAATCTGGAGGTACTCGGCAATCCGGGCGTGGCCGGCGACATAGACGAAGACCGTGTAGGTCCCCGCCGCAATGGCGATGGCACCCACCGCTAGGCCGTCGAGACCATCGGTGAGATTGACCGCGTTGGACGATCCCAGCAACACCAGCACCACGAACGGAATGTAGAGAATCCCCAGCGGAATCAGGACCTGTTTGAAAAACGGAACCGCCAGGGCACCGGCATGTGCGGCCGGTTCGGCGATGGCGCGGGTGGCGATCCCCGCGGCGATGCCCACCATAATCTGCAGGATGAGTTTCTGTCGGGTTGTCAGCCCCAGATTGCGCCGGTAACGGACCTTGATCCAGTCGTCGGCAAAACCGATGGCCGCAAAACCCAGGGTCACCGCAAGTACCGTCCACACGTAACGATTTGTGAGATCGCCCCACAACAACGTGGTCATCGTGATCGTGCCGACGATGAGGATGCCTCCCATGGTCGGTGTGCCGGCCTTGACCTGGTGGTGTTCCGGGCCTTCCTCCCGGATCGACTGGCGGATCTGAAGTCCCCGCAGGCGGGCGATCAGCCACGGGCCAACAACCAGGCTCAGGAAGAACGCGGTGGCAATCGCCAGCCCGGCGCGGAAGGTGATGTAACGGAAGACATTGAATCCGATCCAATGGGAGCTCAGCGGGTTGAGGAGTGCGTACAACATCAGGCCGCCTCCTCCCCCACCAAACCCGCCACGGTGCGATCCAAGGCGACGCCGCGAGAACCCTTGACCAGTACCACGTCATTCGGTTGGAGGCGTTGTCGGAGCAGTTCCTCCGCGCCGTCGGCGTCCTCCACGAGCTCCACCGATTCCAGACCTTCCGCCCGCGCCGTTTCGGCCACCAACCGGGCAGATTCGGAACCCACCGCCAGCAGCAGGTCACAGGACCGGGCCGCGCGCTCACCCACCGTGCGATGAGCCTCCACGGTGAGATCGCCCAGTTCGTACATCTCGCCCAGGACCGCCACCCGGCGTCCGGGCGCTGAAGCAAGTAGTTCGAGCATTCGGGCCATGGCCACGGGCGACGCGTTGTAGCTGTCGTCCACGAGGAGGATCCCGTCGGCGAGCCGGTACAGCCGCCCTCTGTGAGGCGCCGCCGTCAGGCCTGAAGCGGACTCGGAAATTTCATCCGCTGTGAGCCCGAGAGCGCTCCCGGCTGCGGCCGCCGCCAGCAGATTCTCGCTCTGGTGGAGGCCCGGCAGACCCAGGGTCACGTTGGCCCTGCCGGTGGGGAGCACGAGTTCGAATCGGCTCCCGAGCAGTCCCAAGTCGTCCAGATTTTCGATCCGAGCGTCACCGTCGGGTCCGTAACGCAGAACCTTTGCCAGGGTCGCCGGCGGATAGCCGTCCTGATGGCGGTCATCGGCGTTGACGACCAGGGTCCCGGAATCCGCCAGGTAGGACAGCAGTTCGCCCTTGGCTCTGACGATCCCGTCGAGGTCATCGAAGAACTCGGTATGTACCGGAGCGATCCTGGTGTAGAGCAACACGCCGATGGGTTGCAGGATCCGTCCCAACAGGTCGAGCTCCCCGGGCCGGCTCATCCCAGTCTCGGCCACGAAGACCTCCACCGGGTCGCGCTGTGACAGGAGCTGCGCGGGCAGTCCAAGGGTGCTGTTGCGATTGCCAGAGGTGGACCCGGTGGGGCGGTACGCCGCCAAGAGATGAACGAGAAAGTCCTTCACCGTCGTCTTGCCCACCGATCCAGTGACAGCCACCGTCGTCCAATCGCGGTGTTCCCGCTCCGCCCGGGCCAGATCCCAGTAGGCCTGAAGAGGATCGGAGACGCGGATCAAAGCCCGACCCGGAGGTGCCGGTGGGAGTTCCACACCCGTTGAGACCAGAGCTGCGGCCGCAGTCGTCATGGCTGCGCCGACGAATTGGTGGCCGTCGGTCCGTTGACCCGCCATCGCGACAAACAGATCTCCCCGTTGGAGAAGGCGCGAGTCCACTTCAGCACCGGTGATCACGACCTCGCCGGCACCCTCCACGGTACCGCCGACGACCCGCGCCACCTCTGCCGCGGTCAACCGCACAACGCCCTCCCGGCGAGATCGATGATGACCTCCTGGTCGGAGAATGGAACGACCTCGGTTCCCGTGGTCTGCGTCGTTTCGTGACCCTTGCCCGCGACGACAACGAGGGACTTTTCGTCGGCCATCTCGAGGGCAAGGGCAATGGCCGCGCGCCGGTCCAGAACCACCACGGGCTCACCACCGGCCGCTCGAACTCCTTCGCTGACCGCAGCGGCCACGGACGCGGGATCCTCGGTCCTCGGATTGTCCGAGGTCACCAACGCCACATCCGCGATTTCGCCGACCGCGTAACCCATTGGACCCCGCTTGCCCACATCACGATCGCCACCGGCACCAAAGACCGTGATCAACTTCCGATCGGTAAGGCGCTTCAGGGACTGGAGGACGGTCCGCAGGCCGCCAGGAGTATGGGCGTAATCCACCAGAACGGGGAAAGGTAAATCCAGAGAGATCCGCTCCAACCGACCCGAAAGGGGCACGGCGGATTCCAGACCCATCCGAATGGCCTCCGGCGGGATACCCGCCGCGTGAGCAACCGCTGCGGCCGCGAGGGCGTTGCGGAGGTTGTGAACCCCCATCAGGGACAGGTTGATCGGAGTTGTCGTTCCGGCCGCCACGAGCAGAAAGCGACTCCCGTCGAGGTCAGAGTTCACATCTCGGGCAAAGACGTCACCGTGACCTAGCCCCCAGGACACGTCGCCCGGACAACGGTGATCGAGCAACCGCGCCCCCCACGGGTCGTCCACCGGGAGAACCCGTCGTCCGTCAGCGGCAAGATGCTCGTCGAAGAGCCTCCGTTTCGCATCGAAGTAGCTCTCCATATCGCCGTGGAAATCGAGGTGATCGCGGGACAGATTTGTCCAGGCCGCGACCTGGAATTCGAGGCCGGCGAGCCGATCCTGGACGAGGGCGTGGGACGAGACCTCCATGGCCACCGCGCGACCGCCTTCCTCGACGGTCCGGCGGAGCAGCGGCGCCAGGTCTGACGCCTCCGGCGTGGTGCGATCTGCGGGGACCATCTGACCCGACGGCAGGAAATATCCCAACGTCCCCAGGAAGGCCGCCGGCAGTTCGGCCGCCGCCATGATCCGGCTCACCAGATGAGCGGTGGTGCTCTTGCCGTTGGTTCCGGTGATGCCGATCATCGCCAGAGAATTCTGGGGATCCCCCGCCAGCGCCAACGCTGCGTGAGCCATCATCCGTCGGGGCTTTGTACTCCGGATCCACGGCAGGTGTAGACCCTCCGGACGACCCCGGTTTGAAAGCACGGCCGCGGCGCCGTTGGTCATGGCCTGGTCGAGAAACTCCATTCCGTGGTGGTGAGCGCCCGGCAGGGCCGCAAAGACATCTCCCACCGACACTCTCCGCGAGTCGTGGGTGATCCCTGCGACCTCAATCTCACCGTCACCGGCGAGGGTGCCGCCCGGTAGACGCTCGAGGAGTTCCACCACCCTCATACCGATCCCCCGTCGGCAACCACCACGCGCTCGGTGGGTGGCAGACCAAGATGACAGACCACAGCCTCGGCGACCGAGGCAAAGGCCGGCGCTGCGACCGTCGACGCCCAGAAATCCTCCTGCGGTTCCTCTACCGCCACCACGATCACGATGTTCGGATCGGGCTGGGGCAGGAACCCGGCGAACCACGCCACGTGATGATTGTCATCGAAGGACCCACGGACCGGCAGCTGCGCGGTTCCGGTTTTTCCGGCGACCCTATAGCCCGGCACAGCCGCCAGCCTTCCCGTGCCATCGCTGACCGCCGACTCGAGAATGCCGCGTATGCGCCGGCAGAGCGCTTCGTCGAGCACGCGCGCCCGCCATCGTTTGCGATCGTTCACCGTGTCGTGACCGCCGGAGGCTCGTGTCACCAACCGGGGATGGAGCAGCCAGCCTCCGTTGGCGATGGCCCCGTAGGCCATGGCCAGCTGGAGCGGAGTCACGGTCAACTCCTGGCCAAGCGACAGACTCGCCTGGCTGAGAGCGGACCACGACCGCACCGCGGGCAGGATGCCGCGGCTTTCGCCCGGGTAGCCGACGTCGGTGCGGCGACCGAATCCGAAGGCGTCGAAGGTCCGCCACAACTGCTCAGACGACATCCGCTGGGCGATTTCGATAATCCCGGTATTGGACGATTCGACAACCACCTCGTCGAGAGTGTAGAGACCGGGCGCCACGTGGTCGCGAATCCAGCGGCCTGCAACCGACGTTCCCCTCAGTCGGCAATCGAACCGCTCACCCGACCGTACGACATCACCGGCAAGAGCTGCCGCCGCGACCATGGTTTTGACGGTGGACCCTGGCTCGTACGCGTCCTGAACCGGCCTCAACTTCCAGCTCGACTTCGGGAATTCACCCGCGCGGCCGGGCTCGTACGACGGCAGCGACACCAAAGCGAGGATGGAACCGGTCCGTGCCTCCAGAACCACCGCCGATACCGACGTGGCGCGCTGAGTCTCCAAGACTTTTCCGAGTTCGAACTCGCACGCCGCCTGGAGCCGGGCGTGCAACGTCAACTCGAGGTCATACCCCGCCCGCCCCTTGTTGTCCGGCAATCGCTCCAAACGGAGACGACGTTGGATGGCATCGCTGACCGCGAGGTATTTCTGGGGTTCTCCGGCCAGAACCTTGTCGTAGGACTCTTCGAGGCCATACCGACCGACAGTCACGAGCTCCTCACGGCCCACGAACCCGACGACCGGCGCGGCCACCGCGCCCATGGGATAGATGCGCTCCGCGTCGGGCACCATCACGATGGCCGCGGGTGCCAGTTCGCGGATGGCCTCGGCGGTTTCACGATCCACCTGCTGGTCAAGCCAGACCGATCTGGGGCCCCTCTCGATTCGGCGCCGAAGTTCGTCCTCCGTGCAGTCGAGGAGCGGCGCTGCAGCCCTGGCAAAGAGCACCGGCGTGGTCAGTTTCTCGGTGTCGAGTTGGACCGCGACGCGGTCCACCGATGTCGCCAGCACATAGCCGTCGGCGGATCGGATCTGGCCCCGCGGCCCCGGCGCCTCGATGACAACTTCGTGCTGCCGCCGGGCTCGCTCGGCCCAATGGTCATGCTCCAGAACCATGATCTGAACCGCGCGGCCCACCACCACAGTCAGGGCGCCGACCAGCCCGATAATCACGATCCAGCCGCGTCGACGGTTCACCGATCACCCCCGATGTGTCCGACTGTCACCATATCGGAGGCGGTGGGAGGCACGAGCCCCGCCCGACGTGCCTGCTCTGCCAGGACGGTGGGGCTGCGAACCACGTCCAGTTCCAGATTCAGTTCACGTTCGGTCCGACGGAGGTCCTTCACTTCTGCCCGCAGTTGGATGAGATCGTAGTGGATCGAAGTGCTGCGCAGTCGGGGCCAACCGACCAGGAACAGGACGGTGAGTACCGCCACGGACATGAAGAGCACCACGCTGAGGACGTGGGGCCACCGTCGATCTCGCTGTGGAACGAGAAAACGGTTGGACGGGGACGCGACCTGCAGCTCCACGTCAGGGCTCCGGTCCCACCCGTTCGGCGACCCGGAGTCGGGCCGACCGGGCGCGAGGGTTGTCTTCGATTTCGGCGTGTGTCGGACGCGCGGGCCGTGGGGTGAGAACCCTGACCACCTGCTCCGGCTCACACCGGCACTCGGGGAGGTCAGGCGGGCAGATGCAGCGTCCCTCCAAACCCCGCAGACCGTGCTTGACGATGCGGTCCTCCAACGAGTGGAACGAGATCACCGCCAACCGGCCGCCGACCGACAACGACCGTGCGGCGGGTTCGAGGAAGATCTCCAACTGGTGAAGTTCATCGTTGACGGCGATACGGATGGCCTGGAACGTCCGGGTCGCCGGGTGAATGCGTCGTTCCTTGGAAGGGCCGACCGCACGTGCCACCAATCGAGCCAGCTCACCGGTGGACTGAATGGGCTCGTCTCCGCGAGCCGCGATCACCGCCCGGGCCACTCGACGGGCCTTGCGCTCTTCGCCATACTCCCTCAACACGCGCACGATTTCCTCCTCGGGCGCCGTGTTGACGAAGTCGGCCGCCGTTGGGCCATCGTCCGCCATCCGCATGTCCAGGGGGCCATCGTGCTGGAAGGAAAATCCCCGTTCGGGAGTATCGAGTTGGAATGAGGAACATCCCAGGTCCGCAAGCACGGCCACCGGCGACGGCTTGCCGAGCCGCTCCAAAATATCGGCCAGGTCGGCGAAGCTACCTTTGACCAGACAGACTCGATCCGAGAAGGGTTGCAGCCGTTGCCGGGCCCGTTCGATCGCCTCCGGATCACGGTCGAGACCGACGAGGCGAAAACCGGGGCACGCCTCCAACAATGCGGTGGCGTGGCCGCCGAGCCCGACTGTGGCGTCGACCAACAGACCCGGCGCGACGGGCGCCAACCACTCCACAACGCGGTCCCGCAGCACCGGTAGGTGAATGGCTGACACCGGCGGCCTCCATCACAGCTCCAGCCGGGCGAGTTCTTCCAATTCCTCATCGCTCAAGGATTCCTCCTGGAGGATCGAGGCCGCCCGCGCCCTCTTGTTGATTCCGAGATGGTTGATGCGTCCCGACACCACCACCTCACCCTCCACCTCCACCATCTCGCGCAGCAGCGCAGGGATGGTCAACCGTCCGTGGTCATCCACCTCGAGCATCTGGCCATAGTTGACGCGCTCGATCAGCTTGAGCACCGCAGGTTTCATGGCCGGTTTGGACAGCAGACGTTCTTCCACCAACTCCCAGACGGTCAGCGGATACACTCGGAGCTCATGGGGGAAGAACGAGCAGACGAAGACCTCGCGACCGAAGCCCTCCTCCAGCTGCTCACGAAGACGCGCGGGGAGTTTTACACGCCCCTTGGCGTCAATCGTCGCTGGAAATCCTCCTCGAAAACGTTGCACCCAGCCCCCTCGGCTGCCCGAAGTGACACTTCCAGCAAAGGAATTCCCACTTCTGACCTAATTCGACCACTTCTGACCACCTCCTATATTGATGGGCTCTGCGCAATGTGTCAAGGGCCGCAAACGCCAATGTCAAAGGCTATTTGAGCCCTTCTCGAGACTCGCCCGGGCGGGGGTCGGGGGCGACCCCAAGATGTTGTGGAAAAAATGTCCATGACCACCACATCTTGTAGTCAAAAGTCAGGGTGCGGCACGCCGCCCGAAACCGGATAGAATATTGCCCGTGAACGAGGGCGAAATTCAACGCGTCGGGGTGGTTCTGAAAACCCCGAGTGCCGAGGCGGCCGAGCTTGGTACGCAGCTCGTAGAGGAGTTGGTGCGGCGAGGCTTGGAGCCTGTACTCGACAGCGAATCGGCCCAGGCGCTCGGGGTGACGAGTGACGTCTCCCGGATGACCCTGGCCCGCGAGGTCGATCTCATCGTTGTGCTCGGCGGCGACGGCACCATGTTGTCGGTGACCCGCGGCGACCTCGGAAAGACACCGGTGCTTGGTATCAACATGGGTTACCTCGGGTTTCTCACGGAACATTCGGCGGAAGAACTCTTCCCCATGGTCGATGCCGCGCTCAAGGGCCGAGTCACCATCCAACGACGGGAGCGGCTCTCGGTCTCGGTGGAGATGCCCAACGGCAACAGCCTCACCAATTTCGTGCTCAACGACGCCGTGGTCAACAAATCAGCAGTGGCGAGGATGGTCAACCTGGCCGTATTCGTGGACGGGGAACTCCTGAGTCGCTTTCGGGCCGACGGGCTGATCGTGGCGACACCAACCGGCTCAACCGCCTACAATCTGTCCGCCGGCGGCCCCATCCTCTACCCCACCCTCGACGTGATCGTGGTGACCCCGATCTGCCCCCACACCCTCACCAACCGGCCCATCGTACTGGCGCTCGAGTCGATCATCGAAGTTCGGCTCGAGAGTCCTTCCGAGGAGGTCTTTCTCACTCTCGACGGCCAGGAGGGGTTCCCGCTCACGATCCATGACGTGATCCGCATCCAACGCTGCACCGAACCCGTACATCTGGTTGAACAACCGAGCCGGACCTATTTCCAGGTCCTGCACCGCAAGCTGAAATGGGGGGAGCGCGGCGGGTGAGATACCGCCATCTGAAACGCACGGTCATCGCCGTGCTGGCAGCGGTCGCATTCGTTCTCACACTCGGACTTCTGGTTCGATTGGTGCTCAGGAGCGACACCGTCCGGGAATCCACTCTGCGTTGGATGGAGGACGTCGCAACCAGCCGCGGTTTCGAGCTCGAAGTGGCTGATCTCCGATGGGAGGTCCTACCGCCTCGAGTGGTGATGGGCGGCGTCACGGTCAAAGGACCGGGGATCAGTGCCGAAATCGAACGCCTGGAAGCGGACGTGGCGCGGTTTCGGGTCGCACGGCGGACTCTCGAACTGGGCACCGTCGCGGCGGGTGGTGTCACGGTGCGGCTCGACGACGTCCCCCGCAGACCGGCCGGGTCGGGTCGATCCATCCTTCGGGTCGCTATTCGACATCTTGATCTGAAGGATGTCGCCTTCGAGGGCAGAAATCTCCCCGGCCACATCGACGTGCTGTTGGATGGAGTGGACGTCGCGTGGACCAAGGAGCGGGAGGTTCCCTCGGGTTTCATCAGAATCGGGCGCGCCCAGATCACCGCGCCCGGAATGGAGACGATCGACGCGGGATTTCAAGGTCGTCTCATTGTCGACCAGGGCCTGCGGTTCCCGAGCTGGCAAATCCACGGCGACGGTCTCGACCTCGAGGGTTCCGGTGAGATCGCCAGCGGATCGGTGCGTATCGACCTCGAAGGACAATTGGATCTCGGAGAGCTCGACCGGGTGATTCGCGGCCACGGCATCCTGAGTGGAGAGGCGGAGGTGGTAGCGAAGATCGACACCGGATCTGATCCGCTGGTCGAGGCCGAGATTCGGTCCCCCGCTCTGGTGGCGGCTCAATTCCCGGTGGAGGAACTGCTGGCGCACGTGGTCATGGAATCGGACGCTGTGCATGGGGTTGTGCAAAGGGCACGCTTCCACGGCGGAACGCTGACCGGCACCTACCAACTGGGCCACCTGCGGGGCCCGACACGGCCGCACCGGGTCACGGTCTCGGCCGAAGCGGTCGGGATTCAGGGCTTGCTCGGCAACCTGAACGTTCCAACGGGAGGTCTGTCGGCTCGCATGGATGTGGACATGGAACTCGAGTGGAACGGCCGCGCCATCAATCGCGGCCGCGGTGTCGGGGTTGCGTTCTTCCACCCCGATGCCAACGGACTTCCGGTGGACGGCCGGTTGGACATCGAACTCAGCCCCGAGGGACTCCTGAAATTCTCTGCCGACGACCTCATGATTGGCTCCTCGGTGGTCGACTGGCAGGGGCCGTTGACTCTAGGGAGCTGGGAACCGGCCTGGTCGATCCGAGCCTCACCGGCACACATCGGCGAGGTTGTTTCGCTGGTCAACAACTTTATAAACCACGAGATCCTGCCGCCGTGGATCGACGGCACCGGCAATCTCGAGGTCACCCTGAGCGGGCCGTGGAATCGACTCGTGGTCGGCGCTCGGATTGACGCGCGCCCCCTTCTTCTGCCCCCGGTCGTCCTCGACCAGATGGTGATCGAGGCGACCATCAGTGACTCCCAGATTCGTCTCGGACCAACGCGTTTTCGCCTTGCCGAGGGCCACGGTGAAGTCGAGGGTGGCATCGCATGGGGCGAAGCCAATGCCGCGGACCAACTCGGTCTCGAAATCCGCGGATTCCGGATTCCCATCGCCACGGTGGCTCAGTGGCTCGGGGCGAAAGGGCAGACCGAGGGCGTCGTCTCCTTCACCGGCGGTCTTCGTGGACCCCTCTCCGATCCCCGAGGATCCTGGGCCGTGGGCTTCGACGATGCCATCGTCATGGGGCAGGATCTAGGCGACGGCACCGCAACCGTAGCGCTGGCCGACGATCGCTTCGAGGGTCGCGGGCTGTCCTTCTCGAACGGTCTCGAGGGCAACGTCTGGTGGAACGTCCCGGCGGGGGTGACCGGCGGACAACTGAGTTGGACCAAAATGCCGCTGACACCATTGGGCGACGCCGCGACCCGCCTGTTGGGCGATGTGGCCGATGTCGAGGCAGACTATCGACTCGCCAGGGACGGGCCGGTGACGGGACACTTTACGGCCCGTTCCCAGCACGCTCTGATCGATGTCGAGAGCACAGTGGACGCCATCGAAGTTGACATGTCGGTTGCGGAGGCGGTCTCCATCACGAGCCGTCTGCTGAGATCTGAGGATGGCACGCTCAGTGGTGACGGCGAGCTGAATCTCGAATCGGCCGACAGTCTGATCACACACCTGTCACCCGCCACCGGCATCCCGCTCACCGGGACCGGCCGTGCCGGATTCCAGGTTGACTGGCCCGCGGACCAGCCGCCCACTTTGACGGGCGAACTTGACGAATTGGATCTTCACCTGGACGGCCATCAGATTCAATTGCTGGCACCCTCCAGGTTCTCCGTCTCACCGGACCAGACGGAGTTCGAGGGCCTGCATGTGGCGATCCGCGGTGACGAGTTTTTCGCCCGCGGCTCCGTGCGACCCGGCGGCGCCGTCGAGGCCAATCTGGCCGGGACCCTCGACGCCCTGCTTCTCCGTTTCATGCTGCCGGACTGGGAACCTGCCGGCCGGGCCACCGGGGTCGTGGAGTTGCTCGGAACCCTCGAATCGCCACAGTTTGAGGGAGTGGCTGACGTTCACGGTGTGTCCTTCCGGTTTCCCGACACCCAGACCATCATCTCCGATATCGACGGTACGGTACTGCTTTCCGCGACCGACACCGTACTCGAGGGTGTGGACTTCCGGTTCATGCAGGGTCAGGGCCGCACCAGCGGACGAATCGGCTGGCAGGAAGGGACCGTCGACATCGCCCTGAATGGAACCACCAAAGGCCTGCGCTACACGGTGCTTCCGGATCTGGTGGCCCATCTGTCCGGATCGTGGCGAGTGGTGGGGCCCACCGACGACCTCGAACTGTCGGGAGACCTCACCGTGGACGACGCATCCCTCAGAAGCAAGGAAGACATTGCTTCGCTGCTCCTGAGGTGGTTTGGCGACAGCAATGTCCGTCCCGAGGGTTCCGGCGGGATGCGGCTCGATCTCAAGGTGGTTGCCGACGAGACCATTCAACTCCGGAATCCTTCCCTTCGCCTCACCGGTTCGGCCTCGCTGGACATCAGCGGAACGTCGAACAAGCCCGGCCTGGTTGGCAAAGTGGAGTTCCAGGAGGGTGGTGAGATCACCCTCCAAACCCTGCGGTACGAGGTGGAACGGGCATCACTGACATTCTCCGATCCGGAGGTGATCGATCCCTTCATCGACATCCAGACGCGGACCTGGGTCCA
The DNA here is from genome assembly GCA_963797055.1 of uncultured Holophagae bacterium. Taxonomy (GTDB): domain Bacteria; phylum Acidobacteriota; class Thermoanaerobaculia; order Thermoanaerobaculales; family Sulfomarinibacteraceae; genus FEB-10. The sequence goes on along the minus strand of CAWCOD010000002.1, from coordinate 262,716 downwards.
GAACTACGACGTTGCCCTGCGCATCACCGGAACCCGTGATCGCCTGGTGCCGTCAGTCTCGTCGAACCCACCCCTGACCGAAGATCAGATCTACGGTCTGATGGCCGTCGGGCGGCGCACCGAAACGGTTGGCGGCACCGGGGCCATGGGTGTGGGATTCGCGAGCACAATCCTGAGCGGACAGCTCGCGTCGGAGTTCGACCGGAGAGCCGGCTTCTCGCTCCCGGTGGATCAGGTCCGAGTCGATCCATTCGCCGAGACCGATACCGGAGAAACCGGCGGGGCACGCGTCACCCTGGTCAAGCAGCTCGGCCCCTCTTGGACCGTGACCGTTCAGTCAAACCTGTCGGGCGCACGGGATCCGGTCATCGTCAGCCGCTGGTACCTCGCACCGGGAATTTTCGTCGAGGCGTCACAGGACACCGAGGGCAGCTACGGCATCGATCTGTTCATGCGGCGCACGTACTGAGTCTCCGGGCGATGGAGAACCTCCAAACCACCGTGGCCCGCCTGACCCGCAGCTTGGTCGTATTCGCCATCCTCGGATTTGCCGTGGCCACCCCCGCCAGGAATGCTCTGGCGAGCCGTGAGTCGCCCATCCGGCAGATCCGGGTTGAAGGTGACGCCGTCGCGGACCATGAGGCCCTGATCCGTATTCTCGGGCTCGAGGCGGGACAGCCGATCAACCGGCAACGGCTGCGAGAATCGATCCTCGCCATATACGCCAGCGGAGAGGTCGAACGCGTCCGTGTCGAAGCCGACGTGGCGGCAGACGGCGTTGAAGTCATCGTGAACATCAGCATGCGATCGAAGATCTCCAAGATCCAGGTCAAGACGCCCAACCCGATCCTGAAGAATCAGGTCAAAAAATGGATGCAGATGGTCCCGGACGACGCGGTGTCCTTCGCCAAAATCGAGGCGGGCCGTCGACGCGTGATCCGCAAACTCCGAGAAAAGGGGCACGTGGATCCTGAGGTGGACGTCTTCGTCGATTTCCACCGGTCGACAAACTCGGTGGATATTGCGGTGGAGGCTCGCCCGGGCGAGGTCGAACTGGTCGGTCCGGTGATCATCGAGGGCATCGACGACCCCGAGGTCGCCCGGTCGGTCATGCCCAAGGTCAAACCTGAGGACAAACTCAACACGAAGACGATAGAACGGATGCGCACTCGGGTGGAGGAAGGGCTGCGGCGCCTGGGTTACTGGGATGTTCGCGTCATGGGAGTGGAGCGTGGCACGTCCGACGACCCCAGGGCTCTGGCGATCACGGTGGATCCCGGCGCGCTCTACCAGCTCGAACTGGTAACGCCACCCGGAATGGAGAAGGTGGTCTCCGAGGCCTTTCCCGACCCGGTGGAGGAGGATGTCCACCCGGCTCAGACGGAGGCGCTGGCCGAACGGATTCGCGAAAATCTGCAGGAGAAGGGCTACCTCCTGGCCACGGTGACGGCTCGTCTCGATGTGGAAGGCCCGTCTCAGGTTGTTCGCGTGGAAGCCGACCCGGGAAGCGCCAAGCGAGTTGTGTCTGTGGAATTTCCGGGAGCGCTGTCCGTCAACAAAGAAGAGCTTCAACACACCGTCCGCGTCAAGACGGGGCGAACATCGGGTCTCGGCGGCACGACGATCAATGACACCACGCTCGAGATCGACCGCCGACTCCTCGAGGAGAAGTACCGCTCCCTTGGATTCGTGGACGTCCGGGCGGGCGAGCCGGAGATCGAGGCCGTCGGTGAAACCGATGTTCGGGTGGTCTTTCCGGTGGAGGAGGGCCAGAAGTGGATCGTGGGCGATGTCAGGATCGAGGGACTCCCGGTGGAAGCCGCCGCTCGGCTCGAAACCACAGAGCTCGTCCTCCAGAAGGCGGCACCCTGGAACCCGTCGGCAGTTCAGACCGCCAACCGGCAGCTCGAGCTCGTCCTCGCCAACAGCGGGTATCCCGATGGTAGCGTGACCACGGTCGTGGACGACTCCCAATCTGGCGTCGCCGAAGTCGTATTCGAGATCGATCCGGGTGGCCTCGCCGAAATTGGCGAGGTCGTCATCGCAGGCCTCAGGAAGACCCGCCCGTCGGTCGTCAAGCGCGCCTTGCGCAGCGCAGGTGTGGTGACCGGGGCCCCGTTCGCCCGCGACCACATGCTGGAGGCTCAGCATCGGCTGTACGAGCTGGGAATCTTCCGAAGGGTCGAACTGGTTCCCATGCCGGGCCAGGAACGACGCGCCGTCCGCGGTCTCGTTGTGCGGTGCGAGGAGGGTGCCCAGCGATCCTATCTGGTGGGCATCGGCTGGAACGAGACCGACCTGTTGCGGGTCACCCTCGGCTGGTCCCATCTCAACCTCTTCGGCGGTGCCCACGCGCTCACCGCCGAGGCCCGTGTCTCGAGGACCGAGGAACGCATCCAGATCGGTCTGCGCGAGGCCAGGCTCCCCAAGCTGGATGTCCCTGGCTACCTGGCTTTCTTCCGCACCTCTGAGGAAATCGCCAACTTCACCTACCAGCAGAAACGCCGCGGTCTCTGGATCGACGTCGGCGACCGCTACAAGCTGCCATTCCGCACCTGGTACCGATACGAGTACCAGATTGTGGAGTCCGACGCTCCGCCGAACGTCCTTCCACGTGAACTCCAGGAGGCCCGAATCTCGTCCATCACCCCGACCCTTGAATGGGATTATCGAAACGATCCGCTGGTACCGACCCGGGGCACCTTCACCCAGATCTCCCTGGAGTGGGCCTTCCCGCTTCTCGACGCCAACTCCGAGTTCCTCAAGTTCTGGGGACGATCCACAGTGTACGGCCGTCACTCCCACGGCACATGGGCGGCCGGAATCCGAGTCGGAGCCATCGAACCGTTTAACACCGACGCACCACCTGCAATAGCCTCTCGGGACGCCCAGAATCGTTTGGTCCCCCTCAACACCCGGTACTTCGCTGGTGGCGCCAATTCCCACCGCGGGTTCCAGCGCGATCAACTCGGCATACCGATCCAGACGATCGACATCGATGGCAACCCCATCGGCGGCAACGCACTCGTACTGGTCAATCTCCAGTATGAGCGGCCGGTCACCGAAGGATTCTCCGGCGTGGTCTTCGTCGACATCGGAAACGTCTGGGCCGAACCGTCGCTTGTTCGCCTTGACGATCTCCGCTGGGCCGCCGGTCTCGGCCTCTGGTTCACCACGCCGGCGGGGCCGCTGCGGGCCGAGTACGGTTGGAAGCTCGACCGGCAGCCGGGGGAATCGAGTGGGGAGTTCTTCCTGTCCTTCGGACTGCCTTTCTAAACCCCCACCCACCCGTTCCAGATGGCAGATCAAAGAACGAAGACCCCGCCCGTCCGAGAAGACCACAGATCACGCAGATGACCGCAGATTTTCAAAGGTCCCCGCCTGCACGAAAACGAGGGCGTGGGGGGAACTCGCATTTCGCATTTCGAATTGGGCGAACTGATTGCCACAGTGAGCCCGGCACTGGGTGGGAGGTGGAATTCGTAATACGCAATACGCAATTCGAAATCTCGGGGAGCCGCCGCCGCCATCGGCCGCGTGCAGCTGCCCCCTGCCCGCTGCTCCCTTCTTTCCGGGCACGGGCACGGAAAGGGAGACGTTCACGGGACAGGGCGACGGAACATCCGACCGCCTACTGATGCTACGATCCCCCCCGTGGCCACTTACCTACCGTGGATCATGGTGGCCGTCGGCATCGTATTCCTGGCCAAGGGTGCCGATTGGCTCGTCGACGGCGCTTCCCGAATCGCCCTCCGGCTGGGGGTGTCGTCGTTCGTGGTGGGACTCACTGTGGTTGGATTCGGAACCTCGATGCCCGAGTTCGCCGTCTCGGTGGTGGCCTCCCTGAAAGGCAGCGGTGGACTGAGCCTCGGGAATGCCGTGGGCTCCAACATCATGAATCTACTCCTGGTGCTGGGGGTTGCCGCAGTGCTCGCGCCGATCCACGTGCTGGGCAGTCGTCGGGCGCTGTGGCGCGATCTGCTCTTCGGTGTGGTCCCGGCCGCAATCCTGATCGTGTCGGCGTGGGACGGCGACATCGAACGACCGTGGGCGCTGCTCCTCTTAGCGGTTTTTGCGGCCTTCATCGCGGTCACGTGTGTCCAGGCACGCCGCGGAGATCAGTCGCCAACCGTGGTCACCGGCAACCCACTCCGCCACGTCTTCCTGACCGTCCTCGGCATAGCGGTCCTGGTGACCGGGTCGGAGATGATGGTATCCGGGGGGGTTGATCTCGCCCATCGCTTCGGAGTCAGCGACGCCATCATCGGCCTCACCCTTGTGGCCTTCGGCACTTCGCTGCCCGAGCTTGCCACCTCGGTCACCGCCGCGTTGAAGGGACAGTCCGAGATTTCGGTGGGCAACGTCCTTGGATCCAACGTCTTCAACCTCGGACTCATCGTCGGCACCGCCTTCACCATCCGGCCCATGACGGTTCCCAACATGGTCATCCGCCACGACATCCCGTTCCTGATCGCCGCCACTCTCGTGGTTGGGGTTGTCGTTCTCCGCGACCGGAAGATCAGCCGACTCGAAGGGGTGGGGATGCTGATCACGGTGGCGGCCTACCTGGCATTCGTCGTCGTTCGGGGAGGGTGAGGTGGTCGCGACCGACAGCTACGACCGCCCCCTCGTGGTGCGTATCGCCCCCCTGGGTGACACCGTGTTGCTCACCGGTGTTCTGCGTGCGCTATCGACGGTCTGGGGGGCTCCGTGCGACGTTGTCGCCGATCCGAAATGGACCGACAACGTGCTGGCGCCGCTTGACAGCGTTGGGGAGGTCTTTGGACTCAACAGCCGCCGCACACCCTACGCGGTCAGTATCGAGCAGCACCATCTGGTCCGCTGGCTACGCCGCCGCGGGCCGTCGCCGACCTACATCATTGACAGTCACCGGAAGATGACCGTTCTGGTCGATCGTGGCGGAGTCCCTGGGGACCTCGTCGTTTCGAGCCTCGACACGCCGCAGCGGCCCCTCGAGCACCACTTCGAATTCCTCACGCGTCTCACCAGCACCGTTCCCCCTGGTGTGTCCGGTCGGCCGGTGGCCCGTTTCCCGGATCCGGTTCCGACGCCGGAACTGGCTGTGGACCAAGACGACGTGGACGTGTCAAAGGAGTGGCTGCGGGCTCATCAATGGCGGGGCGAGCCCGTGGTGCTGATCCAAACCCTATCCCGGCGCGCGAATCGCGGTCGGTGGCCCGAAGCCAACTGGGTCGCTGCCATCGGCCATGTCCTCCGGCGGCTCGGAGATGTGCGGGTCGTGCTGATCGGCGCACCCAACGAATCCGAGAAGATTTCGTCCATCGCCGCACGTTTCGACGACGCGAGGGTCACGACCACCGGACGATGGGCGTCGCTGGGCCGGCTCTTCGCCCTCATCAGCCTCGCCCATTCGATGATCAGTCTCGATACCGGCCCGGCCCACGTGGCAGCGGCCCTCGGGTGCCCGGTCGTGGTGCTTGCCGGCTCGAACCACATCCGCGAATACCGTCCGCTGGCCCCTCCCGAGAGGGCGCGCATCGTGGCAACAATTCCCGAAAACGCCTGGCCGGAAGAGCGCTCGGAGTTCGAGAAATTCAACTCAACCGCAGCGATCTCGGTCGGACAGGTCGTGGACGCATGGGAGGAGATTCGCGCGGAGGTCGATCGAGGCTGTCTTTCCCGGTGACACGACCCCGGTCGCAATACTCCGTTGATTGAAAACCCAAATCCGATTTACCCAGTCCGATGGAGTGATGTGCGCAGATATCGGTGACGGGTCTGCGCGTTGTCAACCTTTGAAGATCTGTTGGCGGCGCAATTCGCGGATTCTGTCCCTGAGCCGCGCGGCCTCCTCGAACTCGAGCGCCTTGGCCGCCACCTTCATCCGTTTCTCGAGCTCGGTGATGAGCTTGTGGAGGGAAGCCTCATCCTCGAAATCACCATCGGTTGGCCCGTCCCCCACCCGAGGCCGATCTCCTCCCGGGCCGTAGTAGTCCAGGTTGCCCATGGCCACCAACGGGTTGGCCACGTCCTTGATGATCGATCGGGGCTCGATGCCGTGTTCTTCGTTGTAGCTCGCCTGCTTGAGCCTGCGACGCCGGGTCTCCGCCACCGCACGTTCGATGGAACCGGTCTGTCTGTCGGCGTAGAGGATGGCCCGGCCCTCGACGTTGCGGGCCGCTCGTCCCATGGTCTGGATGAGGGATGTCTCCGACCTCAGGAAGCCCTCCTGATCGGCGTCCAGCACGGCGACAAGTGAAACCTCGGGGAGGTCGAGTCCCTCGCGCAGCAGATTGATGCCAACGAGGACATCAAACTCGCCGCGTCTGAGGTCGGCCAGGATCTCGGTCCTCTCCAGAGCATTGATCTCCGAGTGCAGATAGCGCACCCGCACCCCGACCTCGGCCAGGTAGGTGGTGAGATCCTCGGACATGCGCTTGGTCAGGGTGGTGACAAGGACCCGTTCACCACGGGCCACAACGGTCCGTATCTCGCCCAACAGATCATCCACCTGGTGCTGGGCCGAGCGAATTTCAACCTCCGGGTCGATCAATCCGGTGGGGCGGATCACCTGCTCGACCACTTCTCCCCCACAATGAGCGAGCTCATAGGGCCCGGGGGTCGCGGACACGAAAACCACCTGGTGGATCCGGTCCTCGAACTCCTCGAATGTCAACGGCCGATTATCGAGGGCGGACGGGAGGCGGAAGCCGAAGTCCACCAGCGTCCGCTTGCGGGAGCGGTCGCCGTGGAACATGCCCCCGACCTGCGGCACCGCCACGTGGGACTCGTCGATAATGCACAGGAAGTCTGCCGGGAAATAGTCCAGCAGCGTGGGCGGCGGTTCGCCGGGCTCGCGGCCGGTCAGATGGCGGGAGTAGTTCTCGATGCCCTGGCAGTAGCCGAGTTCTGTGAGCATTTCCAGATCGAAGAGGGTGCGCTGGGCAAGGCGTTGCGCTTCCAACAGCTTTTCCTGGCGCTGCAGAGCACCGAGCCGATCGTCGAGTTCGTTTCGGATTCCGTCGATGGCGCTCAGCAGTCTGTCGCGGGGGGTGACGTAGTGGGTTCGGGGATAGACCGGCAGCCGGTCCAATTCCTCCACCTTTCGACCCCGTATCGGGTCGATGCGGGAGATGGCCTCCACTTCGTCGCCCCAGAATGAGATCCTGATGGCGCTGTCGTCGTAGGGCGGGTAGATCTCGAGGACGTCGCCGCGCAACCTGAAGGTCCCGGGCGCAAGATCGAGGTTGGTTCTCTCGTACTGCATCTTGGCCAGCTGGCGCAGGACATCGTCCAACGGTTGCTGCCCGCCGGTCTCGAAGAGCTGGAGCATGCCGAAGTAGGCTTCGGGCGATCCCAGTCCATAGATGCAGCTGACCGACGCCACAATCAGGACGTCTCGCCGTTCAAAGAGAGATCGGGTAGCCGACAATCGCAGTCGATCGATCTCCTCGTTGATCGAGGTCTCCTTCTCGATGTAGGTGTCGGTGGTGGGCACATAGGCTTCGGGCTGGTAGTAGTCGTAATACGAAACAAAATACTCCACCGCGTTGTCCGGAAAGAAACCCCTGAATTCCTGGAAGAGTTGGGCGGCCAACGTCTTGTTGTGGCACAAAACGAGGGTCGGCCGGTTTGTGGCCTCGACTACCTTTGCCATGGTGAAGGTCTTGCCGGAACCGGTGACACCGAGCAGAGTTTGGAAGGCCACCCCGGCCTCCACACCCTCCACCAGCCGCTCGATGGCCTGGACCTGATCTCCCGCGGGTTCGAAGGAGGTGTGCAGCCTGAACCGGTTTCGGCTCACTGATCGAGGGTCCCGGACCCGTCCAGTACGTCCTCCATAAAACGATTGAGGCCGTCGACCTCCTCCGCGCTGAACACGTCGTCCTCGAGAGCCGTCGTCACCTCAGCCAGGAACTGACCCATCAGCGGCATCGGCTCCGCCGTCACATCCAGACGGGCCCTGAATCGTTGGAGGTTCCGGTCGGTCCGCATTCGTTCACCGGACGGCAGATCCCGAGGCAGCGCCTCGACGACCCGTTGCTGTGCTCGGGCGTAGGCCATCCACACCGTCCTCTTGGTGAGATTGACGCCGATGACCAGCAGTACCACCAGAATCAGCATCAGTGCGACGCAGCCGAAGGTGGCCCAGCGGCCGATGTTGGTGCCCGGCATCCGCTGCGACCTCGGAAGGGTCGGCAGCGACGGAAGCTGAGAAACATCGATTGCCGGACGTGCCGGCGCATTCGTCGGTTCGCCGGACTGGCGGTCTTCGGTCTCCTCGGGTGTGGGTGTTTCGTCGGACACCACCACATTCTACGGGAGCCAAATTCGAGTCCAAAGCCCAAGGTCAAAGGTCTGAGGCGACCAGCACCAGGCTCGACATTCGACTTTCAACTTTCGACTTCGGACAGTCGACCTTAGACTGATCGCGGAGGATCCATGTCAGTACGAACCCACCTGCTCCGACGAGACGACACCGCGCTTGTGGTCATCGACGTCCAGGAACGCATCAACGCCGTGATGGCCGACCAGTGCCACCTGCCGACAATTGAGGTACTGATGGACGCCTGCGCCGCTCTCGGGGTGCCGATCGTGGTGACCGAGCAGTACCCCAAAGGCCTGGGCGCCACCGTCCGTGATCTCGCCCGTCGGTCCGATGACCCTCCGGTGGCCAAGGACACGTTTTCCTGCGCGCGCGAGCCGGCGACGCGTTCCGCCATCGAAGGTCTCGGGCGGCGACAGATCCTCGTCACCGGAATTGAAACCCACGTATGCGTCCTTCAGACGGCCCTGGATCTGATACAGGCGGGCTATGAGGTTCACGTACCCCACGACGCTGTCAACTCCAGACGCCCGGCGGACAAGGAATGGGCCATGCGTCGGATGGAAGCCGCGGGATCCACCATCACCACCTCGGAATCGGCGCTTTTCGAAATGCTCGAGCGATGCGGCACCGACGACTTCAAGACCGTCGCGGGGCTGATCAAGAAGTTGCCGGTGTAGGCGCGCCCGCCCAGCGTGTAGAGTGTGGAGGGTGTGGAGGGCGGTAACGTCTCACGTTGAACGTTCAACGTTCTCCCCCACCCGATGCCGGATGCCAGAGGCCGAATGTCAGAGATGGGGCGGTCCCTTGACGCTTCTCGCTTCATCGCGCCCCTCTCCCCGCAGCGCTCCCCGAGGTTACTCGCGGCCTACGGCCGCGGTGACCAGCCGTCACCAGCGAGTGGCCGTAAGCCAGCCGCCCCCCTCTCCGGCCTGGCTCGCGCCAGGCCTGCGAACCCCTTGGCAACGGCCACCTATCGCTGCCACCGGCAGGTTGCCACCCTCGCATTCGGGTACCGCATGGCGGTGCCAGGCACCGCCGCAGATGTTGCGATCTCGTGCTCCGATGCGATTTCGACGGTGCCTGGCACCGGCCCGCGCGTTCGCGATGCGCCCAAGGACGGCACGCCCGCTCGTCGCGCCCACATCGCTCCGCGAGGGTGGGCGGGAACTTTTAACTTTGGACTTTCAACTTTTAACTTTTGACTTTTGACTTTCGACCAAGACCTAGTACCTCAACAGCGCCGCGATGGAACCGTGCGGTTTGAGGTGGACGGCTGCCGGGCCATCCAGAACCTCGACCTGACCCCCCATTTCCATCACCGACTGGCTGAGACGGTCGACGCACTGGTCGAGTTGCTGGACCTCCGCGCCGCAATAGACGCACGGACCGGTCGCGTGGGGCGAGTAGGAGCCGCAGTCGCCGCACTCGCCGCCGTCCTTACGCAGCCCCTTGGCGTAAAAGAGCTTCCACACCCGTCCTTGGTTGATGGCATCGAGGACGCTGGCGAAATTCGCCACCGCCTTGCCACCGTCGTGGAGTTCGGCAAGCACGCCTTCCACAAGAAGAGATTCCTGCTCTCGCTCCATCCTATTCTGGACCGCGAGGGTCTTTTTGAAGACCTCCTTTTCAGACGCCCCGACCGACATCCCCACCGTCTCCACCAACTTGCCGCGCATGCGAGTCGGCAGCAGACGGACAAGCTGGCCGGTCGCCTTGGGGGTTCCCGCCACGATCAGTCGATCGAAGGGTGCGCGCAGGGCGAGATCGTGCATCGCATCGATCACCTTCTTCGCATGGAGGGCCACTTCCTCCTGGTGTCTCTGGTCGCGCCGTTTCTGGGACCGCATCTGATCAGCTCCCATGGCACGGGTGGGCTGGCTGGTATCAGAAAATAGATCCTCGTGCTCCACGAGGTCGCCCATGTAGACCGTGAACAGACGCGCTCGTTTGGTATCTGTAAGAACAACGCCATAGCGTTCGTGTTCGTCCATGGCCTCGACGATCGGCCGCAGGAATGCGCCCTTCTGCCAGTGGGCCGACGCGGCCAACGACAGGCCGATCTGGTGGACCTCCTCGAGATCCGTCTCTGGATGGACCACCACCAGCGCCGATTTTGATGCGGGACGGATCCCTTTGACCAGTCGGATTGCGATGGCGCTCGCGGCATCCAGCCGCTTGCTCCGACCGTGCCGTGCCCGCAGGTCCTTGAGTAAGGCCTCGGCCTGGACAACGAAACCCCGTCTTCGATTCGACTGCTTGTTCTGATCGATGTCGACGTACATCGTGAGGGTGTATGTCGCCTGTTCGGTCAGTGTATGCAACCGACTCAGTACGCCACGTCCGAGCATGGTCACCTCCTTGGCCAAGGGTCTACTTCCATCATACCCCTACCGCCCCGCCCACCCGGATTCAAGATTCAAGATGCAAGATGCAAGATTCAAGATGCAAGATGCAAGATACGAGATCCCCCGCTCACCCGGTGTTCCAACTCTCAAACACTTCGGCTAGAATCCGATGTTCGGAGGTGATGTGCATGAAGGAGTATGATGTTCGCAACCTCGCATGTCCCGGACCAGTGCTCAAGCTTCGTGAACTCTTCGATGACGGAGAGCGTGAGATCCGGTTTCACGTCGCGGACCAACTGAGCCGGAGCAACGTCACCCGGTTCGCCACATCCCGTGGAGCCGGGGTTGCGGTGGACACCGAAAGCGATGGTTCCTTCATCCTCACAATCACCACCGCGGCCGACTCAACCGCCGAGCGCCCCGGCGAGGCGACGCTGCTCGACTGCGAACTGCCCGGCGAAACCCCCTCGCCCGTGGTGGTTCAGATCGCAGGTGGCACCATGGGTTCCGGTGACGACGAGCTGGGCACGCTGCTGCTCCGCTCGTTCCTCAAGACCCAGATCGAGCTCGAGCGCTCACCCGACGCCATCATCTTCTATAACGACGGGGTCAAGCTGTGCTGCTCGGGCTCGGTGCTTCTCGACGATCTTCGCGAACTGGAGGCAAACGGAATCGAGATCATCGCCTGCGGCACCTGTTTGAACTTCTTCGGGCTGTCGGATCGGCTCGAGGTGGGCCGGGTGACCGACATGCTCGAGATCGCCGGCCGCCTCTCCACTGCCGGGTCGATCATCAGACCGTGACACACGACGGTCGGATCTACCTCGACCATGGGGCCACCTCGTTCCCCAAGGCACCGGGCGTCTCCGACGCGATGGTGCGATTCCTGACGACCGACGCCGGCAACCCGGGCCGCGGCGGCCACCGTATGACTGTGGCGGCGTCGCGGTCCATCGAGGCCGCCCGAGAGCAGGTCGCGGATCTGCTCGGCTCGCATCCGGAGCGCACTCTTCTGGGTCCCGGCGCAACCTTCTGGCTCAACACGGTGTTGGCGTCCTCACTGCGTCCGGGCGACCGGGTGGTGGTGTCCTCCCTCGAACACAATTCGGTGATGCGGCCGTTGCGCCGGTTGGAACGGGACCGGGGACTCCACCTGGTCGTCGCCGCAGGACAGGAGAAGACCGCCATACCGTCACCGGAAGAGATCGGGCGTCTGGTAGCGGAGGGCGACACCCGGCTGGTGGTTCTCAGCCACGCCTCCAATGTGACCGGCGCCATCCTTCCGGTGGCGGAGATCGCGGAGGCGACCGCTCCGGTGCCGGTCCTGGTTGACGGCGCCCAGACCGCAGGCAGCATCCCTGTGAACTTCGATCGGATGGGAGTGATGGCATTCGCTTGCTCCGGCCACAAGGGCCTGCTGGGACCGCCTGGAGTCGGCCTCCTGTTGTTGGCCGAGGGCGTCGATCTCGATCCCCTTGTCAGCGGCGGGACGGGCTCCCGGTCCGAGAGCGAGGAGATGCCCGATCAGCTGCCGGACCGGCTCGAGGCCGGAACGCCGAACGGCCCCGGCATCGTCGGGCTCGGTGCGGCTTGCACCTGGCTTGCCGATCGTGGGGTGGAGCAGGTTCACGACCATGAGCACCGCCTGGTGAGCCGCCTTGCCGAGCAACTGCAGGCGATCTCCGGTGTCCGGTTGCACGGCTGGTGCGAAGAGGAGCTCCACAACGGAATCCTGTCCTTTACCCTGGACGGATGCGACGGCGGTGACCTGGCGGCGTGGCTCGATCGCGAGCGCGGTCTTTTCCTCCGATCAGGGCTGCACTGCTCACCGGCCGCCCACCGCCGCATTGGCACCTTCCCGGACGGGACACTGCGCGCCGGCATCGGACCCTTCAACACAGAAGCCGATGTGGATGCGTTGGCCGCGGCGATCCATCACGCGGCGGCCCACGGCACAAAATGATGTTGAAGATGGGTCATCTGCTATTCGCAATTCGCAATTCGCAAATTGCGTTATCTAGACCAGAATGGACGATATGACCACGAAACCTCGTGACCTCCTGTTGGTGTTCGGCAGCGTCCAGCGGGTGATGCGCGCCGAACGCGCCGCCCGCGACCGGCAACTCGATGTAGACGCGGTGCCGGCGCCACGGACGGTGAGCTCCCAGTGCGGAGTGGTGCTCGAGGCGCGAAGCGACCAGTCCGGTGCCATCGCGGAGGTCCTTGCCGAGGTGGGTTTCGAGACCCAGGCGGTCTACCGGCGGCGCGGCGATACCTGGACACCCAGCGCCCTCGGGGCGGCGGGGACCGACGGGTTGGCCACGCTCACCCAGACCAGCGCCTACGGCGGCTGCGGCGCCAAGCTGGCCAAGGGTGTCCTCGAGAAAATCCTGTGCGGTCTGCCGCGGCTCGAGTCCGATGACGTCCTGGTGGGCATGGAATACGCGGATGACGCCGGAGTCATCCGTGTCTCGCCCGACATCGCCATCATCCACACCACGGATTTCTTTCCGCCCATCGTCGACGACCCCTTCGCCTTTGGACGGATCGCCGCGGTCAACGCACTGTCCGATGTCTATGCCATGGGGGGCACCCCCCTCGCCGGGATGAACCTCGTGAGCTTCCCGCTCAGCGAACTCGACCGCGAGGTCCTCAAGGAAATCCTCCACGGCGGCCTCAGCGCGCTCAAGGAGGCCGGCGCAGTACTGGCCGGCGGCCACACCGTCGAGGGCCGGGAGCTGCTCTACGGCTTGGCCGTCACAGGCATCGTCCATCCCGATCGGATCTGGCGAAACGGCGGCGCTCTGGCAGGCGACGTGTTGATCCTGACCAAGCCCCTCGGTACGGGCTTGGTGACCACCGCCGCCAAAGCCGAGCTCGCCGACGCCAATCACCTGGCCACCGCAATGCGCTGGATGTCCACCCTCAACCGCGAGGCGGCCGAAGCACTACAAGACGCCAAGACCCACGCCGTCACCGACGTCACCGGTTTCGGTCTGGTCGGCCATCTGGCCGAGATGGCGGAGGCGTCAAGGCTCACCATTGAGGTCGATCTCGCCGCCCTGCCCCAGCTCCCGGGCGCCTACGAAGCCGCCGCCACCGGCCTTGTGCCGGCCGGAGCCGGCAAAAACCGAGAGAGCGTCACTTCGGTGCTGCAGATCGCCGACGGCGTCGATCCCATCCTGGTGGACCTCGCCCTCGATCCCCAGACCTCTGGCGGTCTGATCGCCGCAGTTCCGGAATCTGACGCCCAGCGGCTCCTGCGCCGGCTGCCCGCTTCCGCCATCGTGGGACGGTGCGTCGAGGGAGAGCCCGGAACGGTCCGCCTGAAGTAGCGATATCACCTTTCGTCACGTTGTCACAAGCTTTGAGTCGGGCGATTCCTCAACAGAACAGGGCAAGGTGCGGGGCTGGCCATCCCCGGACGAGGACATGGACTCGCTGTCGGTATCTGTCAGATCACCCGGCCGTTCAACGCACCTCGAAGATCATCCCCGCTCGGCGAAGGCGGTGGAGAAGCCGCTGTCCCATGGCAACCGCCGGGGTGAGAACACCCCCGGCACCCCTGCAGTCTGCTTCGTCGAGCGCGAGGCAGAGCGCCGACTCTCCCAGCATCTTGGCAGTGGCGCCATATCCGGGGTCGTTCTGTCCTTGGACGTGTGCCTCGAGGAGAATCCGCTCGCCATCCGCCGTCCTCCCTCGGCCGTGCACGCACAGGTTGAAGAAGCCATTCTCGCGGGTCTCTCGGCTTGGGCCCTCACCGGGTGACGGAAGAAGGATCTTCTTCAACAGCCATCGCGTCGGACCCCAGCTGAGCGCGGCGACGAACCCGCCGAGACCCACCGAGATGGCGCTGGCCCCGAGCCTGCCACGGACGCCCGACGGAAAGCCGGTGACCTCCGCGTAGCGGAAGTCGCGTCCGTACCTCCAGTCGAGCAGCGCATTGGATCGCCGGACCACTCGGGTATTGATCGATGCCATCACGAAGGGGCCCGTCCACTGACAGAGCTCGTCGTCAAAACGCGGTAATACAAGATCGGGTCCATCGGGACCATGGCGGTCGCCCTCGGGGTTGAGGGCGTAGGGATCGTTCACGATCCGCCGAACCGATGGGGTGGTCCGAGCCTCCTCGATGACGTTGGTCAGACTGGCGACGGTTCCACCCGAGATACCGCCCCTGCTCGCTCCGACAATCAGCGTGGCACCATCGAGCCGTGCGTCGAATCGATCGGCCGCGGCTTCGTGCAGCATCAGGGTTCCGAGATCCGACGGAATGGAGTCAAAGCCGCAACAGTGGACGATGCGGGCCCCGGTGATCCGCGCCCGCTCGTGATGTCGATCGATCATTTCCCGGATGAAGGGTACTTCACCGGTGAGGTCGCAGTAATCGGTTCCTGCCTCAACGCAAGCCGCCACAAGTTCGTGGCCGAATGTGGCGTACGGGCCAACTGTGGAACACACCACCTTGGTCCCGGCGGTCATGGCATCGAGCGCCGATCGGTCAAAGCTGTCGGCAACAATGATCGGCAGATCGGCGGCCAGCCGACTTTGGGTGGCAAACCTTCCACGCAGCGCCTCGAGCTTTGAGGGACTTCGGCCACCAAGAGCGAGTCGTATCTTCGACGCTCCAAGCCCCTCGACAAGATACTCGGCAACCAGTCGGCCGGTGAAGCCTGTGGCGCCCCAGAGGACGACGTCGTACTGACGAGATTCAGTGTGAGTCCTGCGCATCTCCGCCTCCGCGCTCCTGAGGATCTCGATGGGCCCCAAACGCCGATTCACAGACTTTTGATTCCTACCATCGACTCCATTTTCCCCTCGCTTGGTCGACGATCTCCAAAGAAGGGACCACTCGGCTCTCAACCGACAGCCGGACACTCACCCAGAGATCTTGACACCGACTCGCGAGCGCGGTGTGTGCGAGGTTCAGAGCGGCTGAGTGACTGCCAACCAGACTGCGATTCCGCCAACAACGGGCATGAGAAACCACACGGCAGGGGCCCACTCGGGCCTGCGTCTGAGGGGCACGACCGCCAAACCCAAGACGCCCCACAGTACCATCTTGAGATAGGCCCACGTGGGAATGTCGCCGAAGTGCCCAAGCCTGGCAAGCAGTCCGAAACCCGCCACGAAGATCACCGCCAGAGCCACGCCATGGGCTATCAACGCGACTCTGCGGAGCGGCCCTCCGGCCGCACCGGCGGTCGCCGCGAGCGCACCGAGGGCGGAGAAAAGAATGATCACTCCGACGACATGGATAACGTTGTAGAACTCATAGCTCATAGGGGACCCCGCACGGAAAACAGACTATGGGCCGGTCAAGATTCCACAAAGGAAGGCGGATACCAAGAAAACCCCACGAGAAGTCGCCGGGAACATCGTACTGCCTGCAGCGCGCCCACACGGCTCCGGTCGGGCGGGGGATCTCATAGCCCCATAGCCTTCTAGCGGGTGGGCAGGTGGGAACCTTTAACTTTCAACTTTCAACTTTCGACTCTTTAACTTTCTACGACCGCAAGTGCTGGAGCAAGATCCCCGCAGCCACGGCCACGTTGAGGGATTCCACCTCGCGGTCGAGCGGAACGACCACCGTCCCCTGGGACGCCTCCAGGGCCGGTCCGGAGATTCCAGCCCCCTCTGCGCCCAACAGCAGCAGGACCGGTTCGGTCGGGCGCCAGACGTCGATGGGATGCCCCGAGGTTCCGCTGGCCCACACCTCGCCACCCCCGAGGGCGACCCGCTCCGCAGCCCCCGTCAGCAGGGCATCACGCTCGATGGGAAGCCGGAAAACCGCCCCGGCCGAACCTCTGACCGAAGTGGGGTGGAAGGGGTCGGCGGATTGGGGCGACAGCAGAACGGCAGCGCCGCGGAGGGCAGCGGCACACCGAACGATCGCCCCCACGTTGCCGGGGTCCTGGATTCCATCCAGATACAGTGCCACTCCGCTGGTTCCGGACCACGGTTTCAGCGGCGGCTCGTCCACTACCGCCAGCACGCCTTGCGGATGCCGGGTCGGCGAAATATCCGACAACACCTTGCCGTCCAACGCCCACACCGAGTCGGCCGCGGATTCGATCTCCGGGTCGGCGTCCACCCCGGCCTCCAGATAGAGCTCCCGCAACGGCACACCCCAACGGATCAGGTCGGCCACCAACCTCCGCCCGTCCACCACGACCTCGCCGGGCCGACGGTCGCGAACTCTCCTCCGAAGCTCCTTGACGCGCGCGCTGTGTTTCCCCAATGTCTCCATAGCTCCGATTCCGTCCCGTTCCCGCCACCGTCCTCACAAACAACTGTACACGGACCGACACGCCGATGGTCCTCCGCGGACCTTTGGCGGGAACGGGACGGAATCGGAGAAACAAAGCCGACCTTTGACTCGTGAGCGCCATCGCAAGTGGCTTTTTTCACAACCATCTGAGATAATCCCCTCCCTGTCGATCCGTGCCTGAAAACAGGCACGAGTAGGGAGCACCCAACATGAGCATTTCCCTGATCGCCAAGACCATCAGCGAATCGGCCACCCTCAAGCTCAACGAGACCGCGGCCATCCTCAAGGCCAAGGGCGACCCCGTCATCCACCTCGGCGGCGGCGAGCCCAAGGGCAAGGCCCCGCTCGATGCGATTCTGGCCGCTGCGTCGCTGCTGAACTCGGCCGAGGTCCGGTACACCCCACCCGACGGCATCCCGGCACTCAAACAGGCCATCATTCGTTACACCGAGGAATTCTACGGCTGGAAGCCGGCTCCCGAACAGGTGATGGCCTCCGGCGGCGCCAAACAGGCGATCATGTCCGCGCTCCACGCCATCCTGAATCCCCAGGAGGAAGTGATCTTCCCGGTCCCCTACTGGGTGAGCTATCCCGAGATGGTGAAGCTCGTGCGGCGCCGTTCCGGTGCCGGTGACTCCGGAGGACGGGTCCTTCATTCCGAGGATCCAGGACATCGAACAGGTGGTGGGCTCCTACACCAAGATGGTCATCCTGAACAGCCCCAACAATCCCATCCGGAGCGGTCTACCCGGCCGAGTTTGTGGCCGATGTGGTGGAGTTCTGCGAGAAGCGCGGGCTGTATCTGATGATGGACGACATCTACCACCGTCTGCTCTTCGACGGACGAACGACCGATCAATTGCTATGACTACGCCAAGGACCGCAGTGACAACTCCAAGCTGATCGTCATCAACGGCGTGAGCAAGCAGTACGCCATGACCGGTTTCCGGATCGGCTGGGCGGTGGCCAACAGCAACCTCGTCGAGGTCATGACCAACATCCAGGGCCACGAGACCTCGGGTCCGTCGGCGCTGCTCCAACACGCAGCGGTGGGCGCCATCAACGGCATCCAGTCGAGCGTCGACAACATGCGCATGACCCTGGAGAACAACCGCAACGTCCTCATGGAACAGCTTCGCAGCTTCGACGGCGTGCATATCGAGGAGCCGGGAGGGACCTTCTACTCCTTCCCCGACTTCAGCCACTACGACAAGGACTCCATCCGGCTTTCCAAGTTCCTGCTCGACAAGGTCCAGGTGGTGACGGTGCCGGGAGTCGAATTCGGGAAGGAGGGTCACCTCAGGCTGAGCTTCTGCGGCTCCATCAAGGACATCACCGAAGGCATCGAACGCATCAAGTGGGCCCTCGATCCGAATTCACCCAACGAGCTCTATATCGGTGAGCGCAAACTGGTGAGGGACTGGACATGAGCAAGTATCTCGAGTTCGACACCCCTGCAATGGCCCAGGCCGGCGATCTCAAGAGCCGTTTCGGGCTGAAGAACCACGGCCTCCTCTACCTCGACAACGTCTACTGGAACCTCCCTGAGGCCGCCCTGTATGAGGAGGCGACTTTCCGCAAGGAGGGATTGACGCCCAAGGCGGTCCCTTGGTGGTCAACACCGGAAAATGGTCCGCGCGCGCCGCCCAGGACAAGTATGTGGTCCGGGAACACTCCACCGAAGACTCCATCTGGTGGGGCGAGTACAACCGGCCGTACGATCCCGAGAAGTTCAACGCGCTCTTCGGACGCGTCCAGGCCTTCCTGCAGGACGAGGATCTCTTCGTGCAGGACTGTTACGTCGGCGCCGACCCGGAGTATCGGATGCCGATCCGGGTCATCACCGAGGACGCCTGGCAGTCCCTCTTCGCCCGAAACATGTTCATCCTGCCCAAGACCCAGGACGAGTACCAGAACCACGTTCCCGAGTTCACGGTCATCGCGGTCCCCAGCTTCCGCACCGACCCGAGGATCGACGGCACCCGAACCGACACCGCCATCATCCTCAACTTCGCCCAGCGCCTGGCTCTGATCTGCAACTCGTCCTACGGCGGCGAGATCAAGAAGAGCATGTTCACGGTGATGAACTTCCTGTTGCCCTTCCGCGAAGTGCTGCCCATGCATTGCTCGGCCAATGTGGGCGCCGACGACGATGTGGCTCTCTTCTTCGGTCTGTCGGGTACCGGCAAAACCACCCTGTCGGCAGACCCCAAACGCCGGCTGATCGGCGACGACGAGCACGGCTGGTCGGACACGGGCGTCTTCAACTTCGAGGGCGGGTGCTACGCCAAGGTCATCCGGCTGTCGGCCGAGAACGAGCCCCAGATCTGGGACACCACCCGCCGGTTCGGCACCATCCTGGAAAACGTGGTCCAGGATCGCACGTCACGCAGGCTCGACCTTGACGACGACCGTTTCACCGAGAACACCCGCGCCGCCTATCCCCTGGACTTCATCCCCAATGTTGTCTCGAGAGGCGTCGTGTCGTCCCACCCGAAGAACGTCATCCTGCTCACCTGTGACGCCCAGGGAGTGCTGCCGCCCATCGCCCGCCTCGATCCCGAGCACGCGGTCTATCACTTCATTTCCGGCTACACCTCGAAGATCGCCGGCACCGAGATCGGCCTCGGCATCGAGCCCGAAATCGCCTTTTCAGCGTGTTTCGGCGCACCGTTCATGGTCCACCACCCCTTCGAGTACGCCAACATGCTCAAACAGAAGATGCTCCACCACGATACCCGGTGCTGGCTGGTGAACACCGGCTGGGTCGGCGGCGGTTTCAATGTGGGCAAACGGATCATCAATCCGTCACACCCGCAACCTGCTCAACGCCGCCCTCGACGGGAAGCTCGAGGATGTGGACTACCGCAACGACAAGCTCTTCGGATTCGAAGTGCCGCTGAGCTGCCCCGACGTCCCCGAAGACGTGCTCGATCCCTCCACCTCGTGGGGCAACAAGGATGAGTACTGGCAGAGGTACGACGCCCTGGTGGCGCGGTACATCGAGAACTTCAAGCTCTTCGCCAGCGGCTGCCCGGAGGATGTTATTGCCGCCGGCCCCAAACGCCTCAAGGACGTCGAGTAGAGCTCGGGAGTCGGGACTCGGGAGTCGGGACCCTTCAGCCACAGCGGCCAGAATGGCTGGTGCCAGAGAGCTCCAATCAGAACTTCGGGTTGAGCAGACGCCAGGTCATGGCACGGACCTGATCGAAGGCGTTCATAGCATCACGGGCCCCAGTCCGACTGATCGCCCCGGCGTGTGCGAGGAGCGTCAAATGGCTGTCGACCTCCTTGGCCGAGGCGTAGGCAATCCTCCAGTGGTTCGACCGGTCTCGTCCAAATCGGCCGTGGCCTTCAGCGATGTTGGCCGGGACCGAGCTTGCCGATCGGATCACCTGATCGGCAATGGATTTCAGGGGAGCGGGAACCCTCATAACGAGCTTGATGGCTATGCCTGCTGCTTCGAGGGCTTTCTCATGGGCAACGAGGTTGGTGTTCGTGACGGCTTTGGACATGTTCACCTCCGGGTCGTTCATGCCCTCCCTCACAAGCCGGTGAGGCAGCCGATGTCAAGGGTGCGGAGCACCGGACCCCTGGCCCGGCTTGCCCTTGACATCGGCTGCCCACCGGCTACTCCTTCCTTTGAACGACCCGGAGGTGGTCATGTTCAATGCCACCAAGGCAACTGATCGCTGCAGCTGAAGACTGATCTCTGTACCTGCTCGCCGTTGCCAGTCGCTGCCGCTGCCGCCTGAATCCGGGTACGGAAACGGGCACGGGAGTCGGGACTCGGGGATCGGATGAAAGAAGCGAAGACGGGCGGGCGGGGGCATTTCGAAATTCGAATTTCGGATGATCTATGTCTTCTCCGGCGGATCCCCCTCATCATCCTCCTGCCGCCACGCCTCCTGGGTGTACATGATCTCCTGGATCGCCTTTTTGCCGTGCCCGCCCTGCAGATACTCCCAGTTGACGATTCCCAGGGCGCGAGACCCGGAATTCACTCGCCGCTTGCCAACCACATAGCGTACGAAGTACCAACCAAAGAAAGCGAACACACCTCCCACGACGACGACGTAGATAATGGTGTTGATGGTGTTGTTGTCCATCGGGTTCTCTCACAGCATAGCCCAGGCGATCCCTTTTCTGGAGCCGAAAGGGTTCACGTCAGGTTGATCAAGAGAGGTCGATGGGGGCGGAGTCGTCGTTGGCTTGATCGCCATCCGCGGGTTTGGCGTCCTCGCGTTCGCCACCACCCACGAGCCCTGTGACCGGGGCGAAGGAGTTGAACATCCCCACCCAGCAGAAGGACCGCACCAGGCTCGCCAAGAGACTCACCACGATCAGGGCGACGCTCCCGCGAAGGCCCTCGAAACGGAATCCAACGACGAGGGGCACCACTGCCGCGAGCCACGCCGGTACGAGCCACACAAACCACGTGGACAGACTGGAGAACGGGGTCCGGACGGCGCTCCACAACCCTCGCACCCACGAAAGGACGGCGGATCGATATTCCGGAAGGCCGAGCAACCAGGCGCCGTGCATGGTGGCGATCCACACCACGATCGCGATCAACTTGGTGATCCCGAAACCCACCACCACCAACAGCATCATCCGTTCCTCGTTCATTGCGTTCAACGAAGTCCGAATCGCGGAACCCAGCGGCAACCACAGCACGACGCCGGCCAGAACCAGTGCCGCCAGTGCAGTCAACGACAGCCTGATATACCGCCACCAGGCCACCATGCCCAGGCCCAGCACCTCGCCCAGCCGGACCCGGCGGCCGCCGGTCCACAGCTGCCACGCCACCACCCCGGCGTGCCACAACACGGTCCACAACCAGAGCACGAAAATCCCGACACCACCGCCAGACCGAACGGGAAAAGGATCTGCCGGCCTGACCCGATGATGATCAACGCGATATCGCCCGGGGGTACGGCTCCAGGCTCGCCGGGCACCGCCGAAAGCGCACGAAATACCGTCGTTCGCAACACCAGCAGAGCCGGGGCAAATGCCACGAAGGACACGGCCCAGCACACGACGATCAGCCGCCAGAGATCGGCGGCCCGGCGAAAACCCCAAACGGGCGAAGGTTTTTCGCGGCGTCGTTCCACCATTTCCTTCAGCTCCAGGGCATGAGGCCCAGCGCCGCCAACTGCAACGCCTCGGAAACCCACCACAACGCACCGCAGGCGGCCTCAGAACTCCCCTCGGCCGCCCAATAATTGTCCTGACGTCGGGTCTCGATCGCCCAGACCCCGTCGGGGTCCACAACGACCCGGGTCAGACGTCGGTCATCCTCGATGGTCCACCTCACCCAGCGGTCCACGCCATCCCAGGCCCGACGCTCCCGCGACCCGTCCTCGTAATACAGCTCGGCGTCCACCGGTCCCACGAAGTTCCCAGTCCTGCCGAGTTCCACGGTGATCAACCACCGCTCCGTTTCATCGCCGGCCTCGACAGGCGCCCTCTGATCGCCCACTCGTCCCCCTCCCAGGAGACGCCTTCCATGTCGCTCACCCTTCGCTGTTTCACCTTGAGCACGGACCAATCCACCAAGGCATCGGATCGGATGGCCTGATCGAAGAACCAGAGTAGGTCCTCCCCGACCACCTCGGAAAACACGGTAAAGAGATCGTCACCGGTTGGATGACCGTATCTGAAGGTCTCGAAGTAGGCCCTCATGGCCTGCGCGAACCGCTGCTCACCCACCAACCCCTCGAGAGTCTTCAGGGCGAGCGCCGTCTTGGAGTACGACGCTGCGAAGTACTGGTATCTGGATCGGAAGTCCCACGCGTGACGGTCGATGGTGAAGGGAAATCGGAGCAGTCCGAACCAGATTCGCTTTTTGGCCCAGAATCCTCCTACGCGGACGTCCGGCGCCAGGCCGTCGGCCACCACCGCCTCCATGCAGGCCGTTTCCGCGTAGCTGTTAAGGCCTTCGTCCAGCCAGGCCTGCTCGAACTCGTTGGACGCCAGCATTCCCTGGAAATACTGATGACCGAACTCGTGGATGGTCACGACCTCGGGCCTCGACAGCCACCGGAACGGGGGCACGGTCAGGAGCCGGCCGCCCGAAGCCGTAATAAAGGTCGGGTACTCCATCCCGCCCGCCTCCCCAGCCGTTGGCGGAGGTGACACGACTGTCAGCTGTGGGTACGGATAGGGTCCGTACCAGAGACCGTACCACGCGATGGCGAGCCGGGCCGCGTTGATGAATCTCGGCGCGAGCTCCAGTTGGCTCTGCGGCAGCAGCACGCGAATCCGGGTCGGCGGCAGTTCGAGTTCGGCTGCGCTCAGCCCGAGCGTTTCGGAGGCCCTCTTCAGCCACAGAGGGGGGATGTCCCGGCCCGGTTGGAAATCGTCCTCCACCGCCGCCATGAGCGACTCCGGTGCGGCGGTCCATGCGAAGTCATGTACCCGCTCCGCTGCGTACACGACCTGGAGCCCTCGCGACGGATCGTTTGGCACCTCCATGCGGGTGATCTCCATGCCGGTCGCGCCGACCACCCACCCGTTGGGCACGTTGATGGTCACCCGGTACCCGCCGAAGTCAGCAAAAAACTCGCTGTTCGCGTGGAACTGATGGCAGTTCCATCCGCTCGACCCCTCGAAGACACCCAGTTTGGGGAACCACTGTCCGACGAGGTGGAAATCACCGGCAAACCCGGTGCGGGCGATGATCTTCGGCAGCTGGGCTTCGAAGGATGTTTCAATGTCGACCGACGCGCCCGGGGGCACGGCCTCGGGCAACGTCACGCGGGCGACCGTGAAATCGCCGGGGTTGCCGTCATCCGGGCGTACGAACTCCATTGTGGCCAGCAGGTCGGTGCCGTCCTCGAGGGTCATGGAGATGATGCGCGTCCATCCCCAGGCCATGTCCTCGACCTTACCGGCGCGGCGCAGGAAACCACCATCGAGGTCTCGCATGAACGTCGTGGAACTGTTTGAAAACGCGTTGAGGTCGAGGTGCCACCAGAGTTCGGTGGATGGGATATCACCGGAGTTTGTCCACCGGATCCACTGCTGGCCCTCGAGCCTGTGGCTTTCGGCATCCAGGGTCACCAGCATTTCGTAGAACTCTTCGGCGGCGGCCGGTGGGGCCACGGCGAGGGCCGCGAGTGCAGCCAGCACGACGAAATGGAGCCTTTTCACTTCGACTTTGAAGTGTACACGGCCCACCGAGAAATTGAGACATGCAGCGCCAATATGGCACGGAGCCGGGGTAGACGAGTCGAAAGTGAGAAGGTGTAGAGGTGGGACCGTCCCGTGCCCATCATAGATCGAAGATCGAAGATAGGAGATCCCCCGTCCACCCGGAGCGAATTGGGAATTGCGCGCCCCTGCCGGCCCAGCGGTAGTGGCCGTGGCCCGGGTGCGGCGGCCGTTTCCGATCCTGCGAGTGGGATCAGCGGCCATACGGCCACCCGCTGGTGACCAGGCTGGTCACCGCGGCCACCCCGGCCGCGAGTAACCTGGGATAGAGGGGCCCGCGAGTGGGAGAAGGGGCAAAGCGCCGATGTCAGAGAACCAAATCGAACGCCAGGGCCGGTGCCAGGCATTGTCAAATCCACAACAAGCAGTACGAGGGTCGATACATCTGCGGCGGTGCGCCTGGCGCCGAGAGGCGGCTTACGGCTCCCCCGGGCTTGCTCCGGAAATGGCCTTCCTGGCAGAAATGTTGCACACCGTCAAGAGAGAGAAATCGTCGGCGACTCGTGGCCAATCGCGTGGCGGCAAAATTCATTGTGACTACGATGAAACTCCGACACCTGCTGGTCGTGCCCGCCGGCTCGTCGCGGCGACACAGCCGCTGCTCGGCCGGTGACTCCGAATTCAGCCTCGGTCTCGACCGCATCGATCCGAGGACCCTCGACCCTCGGACCAAGGGCACGGCTCGCCCAGTGGAACTCGCCAATGGGACGAACTGAGGACCACGTGCGCCAGCAACAGGCGGAAATCCTCAGTGGCAGCCAGCCTGGACGGGGGATCGGACACCCTGGTTTTCCGCGCCAAGCTCCAGAAGGGATACCGCCCACGGCTGGTGGTCGGCAGTTCCGTCGCTCGGGGTGGATTTCTCTGAACGCACCCTTACGGTCATCCGGTGGCCCTGGACCGGTCGGACGACCCACCGTGTCCCTCGAGGAACAGCTGTCGTTGATGCTCGCCGACCGAATCCGCCGTTCGGTGGGGGGAAAGCAGACGGGACGAGAATGAAAAAATGCCCTCCCAAGGGAGGGCGCGATCATCGCATCCGGTTCAGGTCTTAGAGGCGTTCCTTCAGGCTCTTCGAGGGCTTGAAGCGCACGCTCTTCGAAGCCTTAATCCGGATCGTCTCACCCGTGGCGGGGTTGCGTCCCTTGCGCGCGGGACGCTCGGACACCTGGAAGGTCCCAAATTCGGCACCGCCACCCTTTCGCCCTTGGCGAGTTCTTCGCCCATCAGATCGAAGATGGAATCAAAGGTCATGGCGACCCGTGTCTTGGGGATACCTGTCAGCTCTGCGATACGGTCTACAAGATCAGCTTTTCCGGCCATTGTTCCTCCACTGTTTCATTCGGTCGGCCCACGGTAACCCGATCTGCCCGGGCCGGTCAACCCACGCACAACCATTCCTCGGCCGATGCCGGGTAGAATGCAGTCGATGAACGACTCCACGCTCTTTGGCCGAGTACTGTTCGGGCTCGTTGTGACACCATTATTTGGACCGGCTACGCGCTAGGAGGTGACATGCTCGACGAAGGACAACCCATGGTGGAGTTCTCTCTCGAGGCTCATGACGGATCGACGGTGGCCAGCGACGATCTTGACGGCCAGGCCTACCTCCTCTATTTCTACCTGAAGGCCGACACCCCCGGCTGAACAAAACAGGCTTGCCAGCTGCGTGACAGCTGGTCCGAACTCAAGGCCCTCGGGTTGAAGGTCTTCGGTGTTTGCTACGACACCCCCGAGGCGAATCGACCTTCGCCGACAAGAACCATCTGCCGTTTCTTCTGCTGTCGGACCGCGAGCGCTCGCTTGCCAAGGCGGTGGGTGCGAACCGGGCGCTGCTTCCGGTACCCAACGGATCTCCTACCTCGTCGGCCCCGACGGCACGGTGCTCAAGGCCTACCCCTCGGTTTCGCCTTCAAAGCACGCCGCCAAGGTCGTCCACGATTACCGAGCCCTCCGCGCGGCCGATTAGAGTCGAAATTCAAAAGCCCCCACCCTCCCCGTTGATCCCGGCGCGGGACTCGGGATTCGGGGTTCGGGGCTCGGGACTCGGATGAAATGACCGCGGGGGCGGGGGCACGATTCCCGAACCCCGAGTTCCGAAACACGGCCCACAGGAGGCCCACCCGCGCTGCAGAATAATGTCAGAATTAAAAAGCCCCCACCCTCCCCGTTGAACCCGGGGTGGGAGGGGGAACTTTCAACTTTCAACTTTCAACTTTCAACTTTCAACTCTTGGACGTTCGACTGATCGCGGCTACGCCGTCTTTGAGATGGTAGTGCACATCGGTCTGGGGATACGGAATGGAGCACCCTGCGGCCTCGAGCCCCTCCTTGATCCGCTGGTTCAGATCCCAGCGAAGGGCCCAGTAGTCCGAGCCGGCACACCACGGTCGGATCACCAGATCCACCGACGAATCGCCCAGGTTCGACACCGCAACCACGGACTCCGGCTCCGCCAGGACCCGGGGATCGGAACTCACGATACCGCGGATGATCTCGATCGCCTTGGGGATGTCGTCGTTATAGGAGATACCAATCTCCATATCCACACGCCGCGTGTCGTAGCCGTTGAAGTTCTTGATGGTCGCACCGTAGACCTGCGAGTTGGGAACCACGATCTTGACGTTGTCGGGGCTCTTCAGGGTGGTGGCGAAAACGCCGATTTCCACCACCGTCCCGGTGGTTCCGGCGGCATCGATGAAGTCACCCAGTTTGAACGGGCGGAAAAAGAGCAGCATGACGCCTGCAGCAAAGTTCGACAACGTGCCCTGCAGGGCCAGGCCAACCGCGAGACCGGCGGCGCCGAGCACCGCCACCAGGGAGGCCGTCTGCACTCCGAAAACGCCCAGCACCGCGATGAGCACCACGATCAACACAAAGAAATAGACCAGTTTGGAGAGGAACGGCACCAACGTCCGGTCCACATCGGCGTTCTCCAGAGCCTTGCGCGTGATTCTCCGCACCGCACCGGCAATCATCCGGCCGATGATGAGCACCGCGATGGCGCCGACGATCTTGAGGCCCCAGGTCATGGCCAGTTCTTGTCCCGAATTCCATCAGGCCCTGCATATCCGTGTTCTGAATCGTCTCTACACCTTGCATCGTTCAATCCTCCAGCTTTCTTGATCTTCAGCCCTTCGGCATGGTCGTCGGTAAGCGTGACAACCCAGGCTCTCAGCTCCGAGATTTGCCTCAGAAATTCAATACCACAGACATTGTGGTCGTGGTATCGGTTGATTTGGCGTCACCAATCGGCTCGTTCCGGTAGCGGAGAGATAACCGAATTTCAACCCGAGTAGATCGGTGATGGATGCGGTCACTCCGGTCTCCGATACGAATCGCCAGTCGTCGGAATTGTCGAAGTTCGGGTAGAAATCGAAGGTCTGGGTCAGCGACGACTTCTCCGTGATTCTAAACTCGTAGTCCAGCCCGACGATGGCGCCCATGAACGACACATCGGGGTTCGGTTCGATCCGGTTCTCGTCGGTGTAGGTCAGACCGCCGTCAAACGATAGAAAGTGTTTGGGCCCGGCCAGGGCGTGGTAGGTGACACCCGCCTCTACGAGGGTCTGGAGCTTGAAGCCGGCAAACTCGTCGCGGGCAAAACTCAGCCCGCCAAAGGCGTCCCAACGTTTGGCGATCTTCCGGTATCCCCGGCCGCCGACGTAGTACTGCTCAGCAGTCTTGGTTCCGGAGTCCTCCGCTTTGTTGAAGAAGGCCCGGTACTCGAGTCCCCACGGTGTCGGCCGTCGTGACCCCTGAAAATCGAGGCCGAGGTTCTCGGTCTGGCTGTTGCCGGTGGTCTTGAGGAAGGACAGACCAGTGGCGCTCTCCCCCAGCGCGGGGCCTCGGCCTGCTTCCTCCTCGTGGGCAAAAAGCGGCATCGCCGCCAGGGCCACGATCAGACCTGCAAACAGAATCCTGCGTTTCATTGGTGTCCCCCCTTTTTTCAGTCCGGCGCCCTTTTGGAAAAGATCCACCGGAGGCGATGCCAGATACTTTTTTAATGTCCGGCACACCGCCATCAATCATTTACGACTGCGCATCATCGATTCGACCATTCAACTTGA
Organism: uncultured Holophagae bacterium; assembly: GCA_963797055.1. Lineage (GTDB taxonomy): Bacteria > Acidobacteriota > Thermoanaerobaculia > Thermoanaerobaculales > Sulfomarinibacteraceae > FEB-10. The sequence continues at coordinate 234,504 of CAWCOD010000002.1, read as the reverse complement.
GAACACGGTTCCCACGGTTTCGATTCCACATTCTGGTATATGACTATACTCGGGTATGACCGACCGCAGGATGTTCCGTGGAGGGCCGGAGGCTCCCACCGTCGCCTCGCCCGTTGTCGCGACCGCCACCGTCGTGATCGCCGTCGGTGTCGTGGCAATTCTGCAGTGGTCGATCCAATGGACCGGCGACCGCAACGAGTCTTTGCTGCTGGCCGTACTCAACCTGTACCTGGCCACCCAGGCGGCTTGGTTCTTCAACGTCCGCTGGCGGTCTCTCGATGATCCGGTTGACAGGCGTGTACGCAATGTCTTCCTACCGATCGTTGTCCACTTCGCGGCGCGGCTGGCACTGGCGGCCCTCCCCATTGCGCCTGAGGTCGTGCAGGTGGCCGATCGGGTGTCGTGGATACTGACGCAACTGCTCGCCGCGGTTCTGTTGGCCTACGCGTTCCAGGGCGGATCACGGCGACAACGCATCATCGGCACCCTTCGGATCGCGGTGGTCGCGGTTGCCGTCGCGTTTTCTTTCCAGTGGTTGGAGAGGGTCGGCATCACCGAGGGCGTCCTGGCCTGAGGAACTCGGTCTCGCCACGGCATTCCTCCTCGCCACCCTGCCCGGTCTTTTCTCCGGAGGGCGACACGACTGGCGGGAGCTGTGGCTCGGCTCCGCCTTCGTGGTCGACGCTCTGGCGCACGGCCATCTGGCGTGGTCGAAGGTACCCTTGACGCGCCCTTCATGCGGGGACAGATACTGCTCGCAGCCGGCCTCGTGATTCCCCTGGCCGGTGCGATCCGCGACAATGCCGCCCTGATCCCAAACCAGGTCCTCTCTCCGACCGTTTGCAGCGACACCGTGCAGAGCACCGAGGTCATCCTCGACGCCTTGCCGGTCCTGGTGCTCTCGGTGGACCGGCATCTCAGGGTCCGTTATGCCAACCGCAACGCGAGCGTCCTGCTTGGCGTCACCCGCGGAGTCACCGTCGGAGATCCCGACCGCGAGTGGCTCGAACGATTCCACCCCCCGGACCGCAGTCGTATCATGGCCGCGATTCCTGCTACCATCGACCGCGGTTCGGGGGCTGGGAGGCGGTCGTTCGGGTGGTGGCGCCGAGGGCACGGGGTCCACTGGCTCACCACTCAGCTCCACCCGGTCCTCGATCCGGTGGTCACCGAAACCCTGGTCGAACTCGTGGCCACCGACGTCACCGATCTTTTCCTCGCTCGCCGCACCGCCGAGGCGCGACAGACCCGCATGGCTTTCCTGTCGAACGTCGCCCAGACCGTTGCCGGCGAGGTCTCCGACCAACGTATCCTCGAGCGATTCCTCGAGCTCGGCCAGGAGATCTATCCTTTCATTTCGCTCCTCCTCTATCGACCAAGGCCGGGCGCGACTCGGTCCGCCTGGAGGCGGCATTTGGCCCTGGCGCCGATGCCTTCGAGCAGGACCGTCGTACCGCTGTCGGAATCGGCCACCCGTGCGGTCTCACCTTCCGGGACGGATTTCCACGCTCAGCCGCCCTGACCGACATCGCTCCATCCAAGCTCGCCCACAGGCGGCCAAGGAACATGGCATTAGCCACGTGCTCTACCTGCCCTTGTTGGCGGCCGGCCGGGTCGTCGGTGTTTTGGCGACCACCACCACATCCGAGCCCGAGCTCGACACCGCTGAGATCGACCTGCTGACCCAGGTGGGATTCCTGCTCGGAGGCGCCGTTATGTGTCCAGCTCGTCCGCGAGCTCGACGAGCAGCGTGCGGTTGCGATGGAGGCCTCGGACTCAAGTCCGAGTTTCTGGCCAACACTCGCACGAGCTTCGCACGCCGTTGACGGCGATTCTGGGTTTTCTCCATCTTGTGATCGACGGCGCGGTCAAGACCCCAGAAACAGAAGGAGTTCCTCGGGATCGCCCACGAGTCTGCCGACAAGCTGTTGACCATCATCAACGACGTGCTCGACCTCGCCAAGATCGAGGCCGGCCGCTTGGAGGTCCAGCACGCCCCGGTTCCGGCGCACAGAGTCCTCGACGACGTCGAGGCACTGTTTCGACACCAGATGAAGGGTCAGGGGCTGACCTTCACGATCAGTCCGCCGAGCAAGTCGGTGCCTGGGCGGACCCCGACCGCACCGTCCAGATCCTCACCAATCTGCTCTCCAACGCCATGAAGTTCACACCACGGGGCGGGGAGATCAAGGTGGAGTGCGCCGCCGAAAGGCGAGATCGCTTTTCAGGTGTCGGACAACGGCAGCCGGCATCCCGCCCGAGGAACTCGACACCGTCTTCGACTCGTTCTATCAGGTGGACGGCTCCACCACCCGCCGGCACGGGGGCACCGGCCTCGGTCTGACCATCTCGCTCCGTCTCGCGGAGCTCATGGGCGGCGCGCTGGCCCTCCACAGCGTCGGCACGGGAGGACGACCGCCCAGCTGAGCCTTACAGAGTACTGACGGAGCACGGCGAGCCCGCCGATTGTTCGACTGAGGCTTGAATCTCAAGTAAAATAAACAAATTGGTTAGAATTTTTCATCGGGAGTCGCCCCGATGGCGGATAGCCGGAGACGGTGCCACCAACGTCTGCGGTGGGGTTGACACGGTAGAATTTTTTTATATTCTTAAATTGCTATATGGCGATATAGGAGGAAGGAGATGCGATGGTTTCCGCTCACGTTCCTGATCACAGTCGCGGTCACGTCCGCGGCCGGCGCCGCCGAGCTGACCATGGACGAGGCCGTTTGACGGCACTCGAGAACAACCCGGCGGTCCAGGCCGCCAGCGAGCGGTCGCTGGCCGCCGGAGCCCGCTCCAGCAGGCAAAGGGGCACCGGCTCCTCGCTCGATCTCAGCGAGATCTACAGCTACACGGATAACCCGGCCGAGGTCTTCGCCCTCAAGCTCAACCAGGAGCGGTTCGACTTCGACGACTTCATCATGTCCGATCCCAACGAGCCGGACTGGCTGACCACCTGGATCACGCGCCTCGAGCTGACCCTGCCGATCTACACCGGCGGCCAGCTCGGGAAGGATCGATCAGGCCGACAACATGGCGAGTGCCGAGGAGTTGGGTCCGGCCCATCCGGGAGCAGGTCGTCTTCGACACCATCACCGCCTTCACCAATCTCGCCAAGGCACGGGAGCAGGTCGATTTATGAAGAAATCCCGCGACACCACCGCCGAGCACGTGGCCCTCGCCCAGGCCTACGCAGGGCAAGGCCTGATCCTCGACGCAGAGGTCCTGAAGGCGAGGGTTTTCCTGGCCGAGATGGACGAGCTCCTGGCGCAGGCCATCAACGGTGCACGGCTGGCCGAGGCCGCTCTCAACTTCCATATGGGCACCGACCAGAGTCTGCCGCGCAGATCACACCCGTGCCTCTCCCGCCGACGCCCCCCGGCGACCTCGACGACTGGGTCGACGCGGCCTCGACCGGCGGCGTGATCTCAGGGCCGCCCGGCGCGAGCTCGAGGCCGGCCGTCTCGAGGAGAAGGCCGCCAACCCTGGTATCTGCCCGAGATCGCCGCATGGGCAAGTACGAGCTCTACGACGACACCATCTTCGGCAGCAACGGCCACTCGGGCTCGGTCATGGCGTTCGCCCGCATCAACCTCTTCAGGGGGGCGCGGAAACGGCCGGCCGCGCGGCGGCTCGCCATGAGGCCGCAGCCGTCGAGGCCGACATCCGGCGCTTCGAAGAGGGCGTTCGGCTCGAGGTCCAGCAGGCGTGGCATGACCTCCATACCTCCGGCCCGCCTCAGCACGGCCACCGACTCGCTGACCTCGGCCCGTGAGGCCCTGCGGGTCCGCGAGCACCGCTTCAAACAGGGTCTGGACAAGATGATCGACCTGCTCGACGCCGAGACCGCGCTGCGTGAGGCCGAGCTCCGCGAGCTTGTCGCCCGGTACGACGTCGCGCTCGGCACCTACCGACTGCTCTTCGCATCCGGGGGCAGCCCGATTCAGCTGACGGAGGAGTCCTCATGATCACCACGCGAGCACTCTACAGTCCTTGTTTCGCTGACCGTGCTCACCAGCGCCGCGGCTGCGGCCATGACGACGCCGAGCAGGCGCCGCCGTCCTTGAACCCGTATCCGTCACCACCGTCGCGGTCGAGCCACCACCGACGGCAAGGCCATCGAGGTCCGCGGCATCGTCCACCGGCGCGCCAGGCCTCGTTTCCAGCCGGGTCATGGGACCGGTGGTGGCCGTCCACGTCGCCGCCGGCACGACGGTCGCCAAGGGCCAGACGCTGCTGGAGATCCAGCCCGAGACCAGCGAGGGACAGCTGGCCCAGGCCAGGGCGCCCTGGCCCAGGCCCAGGCCGCCCTTGCCCTGGCCGAACGCAACTTCCGGCGCTTCGAGGCCCTGCAGCCGAGAAGGCGCCGCCTCCGACCTCGAGCTGGACATGGCGCGAATGCAGTACGAGCAAGCCAAGGGCGCCGTCGAGCAGGCCGAGGGCGCGGTCCAGCGCGGCCACCTCGGTGGCCGGCGAGTCCGTGGTCCGCGCGCCCTTCGCCGGCCGCGTCGTGGACACCCTCGTGGAGGTCGGCGACCTGGCCGCGCCGGGCCGTCCCCTGGTCCGGGTGGAGTCCCTCGGCGGGCAGCAGATCTGGCTGACCGTGCGCGAGGCGGACATCGACCGTCTCGAGACTGGGCCAGCGCTGCCCGTGACCATCGACGCCCGCCCCGACCTCGGCACCATCGACGGATCGTGCGCGAGATCGTCCCGTCGGCCGACCCCGCCACCCACACCTTCACCGTCAAGGTCGCGCTGCCCGGGATCGCTCTGCGCTCCGGCATCAGCGGGCGGGCCGCGCTCCCCGGCGACCCCACCGACCGGCTGGTGGTTCCGGCCGCGGCCGTTCACCGCCGCGGCGGCCTCGAGCTGGTGGTCGTCCGGGCCGACGACGGCACCGCCCGGACCCGCGCCGTCACCACCGGCCGGCTCGACGGCGGCCGGATCGAGATCCTCTCCGGACTCGATGACGGCGAACAGGTGGTCGTGGACGCGCCCGGCCCGGTGGCCGACGGCACCCCGCTGGAGGTGGTGCCATGAGCGACGAATCCGCGCACAGCGGACTCAGCCACCCCGGCGAAGGCCGGGCGACCGACACCGGAGGAGCTCGAGCAGGCCCGACGGGAGGCGCTGCGGCTCAAGATGACCCGCCGCACGCTCGGGCTCTCCGGCTCGGATCGGCCGGGCCTTCCTCGAGTCCAAGCTGACGCCGCTGATCATCGTCGCGCTCGCTCCTGCTCGGCGCCTTCGCCATCCTGGTCACCCCGTCGGAGGAGGAGCCGCAGATCAAGGTGCCGATGATCGACGTCATGGTCGGCTACCCGGGCGCCACCGCCGAAGAGGTGGAGCACCGGGTCATCACTCCGCTGGAGAAGCTGCTCTACGAGATCGAGAACGTCGAGTACATCTACTCCATCTCGCAGCCCTCCGGCGGTCTGATCGTGGTTCGTTTCCTGGTCGGCACCGACCCCGACCAGGCCGCGGTGCGGGTCCACACCAAGATCGCCTCGGCCGCCGGACGAGCATGCCCGACGGCGCCGTGCCGCCGGTGGTCAAACCGCGCACCATCGACGACGTGCCCGTGGTGGCCTACACCCTGTGGGGCGAGGACGCCTCGCCGACCGAGCTGCGGCAGGTGGCCGACGAGCTCAAGGTCGAGCTCACCCGCCACCCGCGGGTCGCCCAGGTGTGGGTGATCGGCGGCCAGCGACGGGTCGTCCGCGTCGACTTCGACCGCGAACAGCTGGCGTCCTTCAACGTCTCGATCCTGCAGGCCTACCAGGCCCTGCAGGAGCTTCAACTGGCGTCTTCCGGCGGGCGCGACCTCGGTCGCCAACACCGAGATCCTGGTCGACGTCGGCCAGTTCCTCCGCTCCGCCGACGATGTCGGCGACGTGGTGATCGGCGTCTACGACGGACGGCCCGTCTACCTCAAGGACGTCGCCGAGGTCTCCGACGGCCCCGAGGAGCCTGCGAACTACGTGTGGCTCGGCTCCGGCCGGCGGCTCCGGAGAAGGGCCTCGAGGCGCCGGCCTCGACCTGCCGGCGGTGACGCTCGCCGTGGCCAAGAAGCCGGCACCAACGCCGTGGTGATGGTCGAGGACCTCGACGCGATGCTCGACGGCCTCCAGGGCCCGGTGATCCCCTCCGACGTCAACATGCTGAAGACACGGGACTACGGCTTCACCGCCAAGGAGAAATCCAACGAGCTGCTCAAGCACCTCTACTCGGCCACCATCGCGGTGATCCTGCTGATGTGGATCACCCTGTCGCGGCGGGAGGCGACGGTGGTCGCGGTGGTCATCCCGGTGACCCTGGCGCTGACCCTGGCAGCCTCCTACTTCTTCGGCTACACCCTCAACCGGGTCAGCCTCTTCGCTCTGGTCTTCTCGATCGGAATTCTCGTCGATGACGCCATCGTGGTGGTGGAGAACATCCACCGCCACTTCAAGCTCAAATGGGCCGAGCCGCGAGCTGACCACCATCTACGCGGTGGACGAGGTCGGCAACCCCACGATCCTCGCCACCTTCGCCATCATCTCGGCGCTGCTGCCGCTGGCCTTCGTCCGCGGCCTGATGGGCCCGTACATGCGGCCGATCCCGATCAACGCCTCGGCGGCCATGCTGTTCTCGCTGATGGTGGCGTTCACCATCTCACCGTGGCTGGCCTACAGGCTCTTCCGCAAGGAGTACGAAATGACGAAGAGATCGCAGAGAGCGGCCGCCGGACCGGACCTCGAAGGTCTCCGACGAGGGATTCGCTCTGCTCGCGTCTACTCCTCGGTCATGCGGCCGATGATCCGCATCCGCTGCTTCGCGGACGTCTTCCTGGCCGCCGTCGCCGGCTCTGCTGGTGCTTGCCATGGGCACCGTGGCCGTCGGCTTCACGACGGTGAAGATGCTGCCCCACGACAACAAGTCCGAGCTGCAGGTCGTCATCGACGCCCCCGAGGGCCTCACCCTGGAGCAGACCAACGCTGTCGGCACGCGAGATCGCCGGCGGTCTTCCGCGACATGCCCGAGGTCACCGACTACCAGGTCTACGTGGGCACCTCGGCGCCCTTCAACTTCAACGGCCTGGTCCGCCACTACTTCCTTCGCTCGGGCGCAACGTGGCCGACATCCAGGTCAACTTCGTCCACAAGGAGAAGCGCGACGGACCAGTCCCACGAGCTGGCCAAGCGGGTCCGCGAGCTGATCCTGCCCATGGCCGAGCGCCTCGGCGTCGACATCAAGGTGGCCGAGATCCCGCCCGGACCGCCGGTGATGTCCACCCTGGTCGCCGAGATCTACGGCCCGACCCTCGACGGCCGTCTCGAGGTGGCCGACCAGGTCAAGGACGTCTTCGCCACCACCGACGGGGTGGTGGATGTGGACTGGGAGGTGGAGAGCCGCCGGCCAGGCGCTCGAGATCATCGTCGACCGCGAGAAGGCGATCCGCGCCGGGATCACCGCCGAGCAGATCGTCCGCACCTTCCGGGTCGCCCTCGCCGGCGCCGACGCCGGACTCGTCCACGTGCCGACGTCGCGAGAACCGGTGCCGATCGTGCTTCGGCTGGACCGCGCCCAGCGCGCCCATCTCGAGGATCTGCTGCAGCTCAGCGTCCACGGCACGACGGGCGGCATGGTGCCGCTGTCCGAGGTCGTCACCGAGGTGCGAGGAACGCGAGAGAACGCTTCCGCTACCACAAGAACCTGCAGCCCGTGACCTATGTCTACGGCGAGGTCGCCGGGGTCTTCGAGGCGCCGGTCTACGCCATCCTCGAGATGGAGCAACGGCTCGAGGAGATCGTCACCCCGCACGGCGAGGCGCTCGAGATCATCGCCACCCACCTGCCCGAGGACACCTCCCGCTACATCATGAAGTGGGACGGCGAGTGGCACATCACCTACGAGGTCTTCCGCGACATGGGCATCGCCTTTGCCGTGGTGATGGTGCTGATCTACGTGCTGATGGTCGGCTGGTTCAAGTCCTTCATCACGCCGGTCATCATCATGGTGCCGATCCCGCTGACCCTGGTCGGCATCCTGCCGGCACACGGGGTCTTCGGCGTCTTCTTCACCGCCACGTCGATGATCGGCTTCATCGCGCTGGCCGGCATCATCGTCCGCAACTCGATCCTGCTGGTCGACTTCATCAACCTGGAGCTGCAGTCCGGCGAAAAGCTCGAGGACGCCGTGGTCAAGGCGGGCGCGGTCCGCCTGGTGCCGATCTTCCTGACCCAGCTGTCGACCATCGTCGGCGCGTCCTTCATGCTTTCCGACCCGATCTTCCAGGGCCTGGCACTGGCCATGATCTCAGGATCATCGTGTCCACCGCGCTGACGCTCGGAGTCATCCCCGTGCTCTACTACATGTATCTGAAGACCGTCGGACCAGAAAAGGTCGTGGAGATCGAGTAGGAATCCTGTGGATTTGACACAATTCAATCTAGCGCCGACCAGGGCCACTTCAAGACCGTGGTGGCATCAGCCCCATGAGTGGCCGGAGTCGCCAGACATTTGAGAGGCAAGAATAGAAAGGAGGCTCCATGACCGTCAACGAAGCCCTCGCGCCATGGCCGGGATCGTCGTCCTGCTGACCCTGGCCCTCGGCCACTGGGTACCCCCACTGGTACCTGCTGACCGCCTTTGTCGGCCTGAACCTGCTGCAGTCCGCCTTCACCAAATGGTGCCCGGCCATGACCATCTTCAAGAAGCTCGGACTCAAGGAAGGCTGAGACTGAAACTGCGCACGATCATCGTCGAGACAGACTGCCGGGAGGAGCTCGAGGTGCTGCTCCACCGAAACCGCGTCACCGCTTACTCCGAGATCCCCAACGCCCACGGCGTTGGCGAATCCGGGGTACGCATGGGCTCGAGCGCCCACCCGCGCACCTCGTCGATCTTCTTCACCGTACTCGAGCCCGATCAAGTGGACCCGCTGAAGGAGACCATCTGCGCCTACTGCGACGCATGCGACAAGCACATGCGGATGATCCAGTGGACCGTTGAGGACGTCGTATGAGTCGGAGTTGAAAGTTGAAAGTTGAAAGTTAAACGTTAGACGTTAACCGTGTAACGTATAACGCGGACCGAACATAACTCTGTACCAAAGGAAGATACGTGAACGGTCAGCGTCCATCATGCTGTTGATCTTCGGAGGCTACCTAGCCTTCCAGTTCGTCATTCTGCCCAAGCTCGGGGTGCCCACCTGAGCGGTCCCCAACCCCTCGGCCGGCGGCCGAGGAAGTGAATCCACTGACGACGAATGCGGGCGAGAGTCTGAATCGGAGCGCTCACTACGCGACGCATCCGAGGCTGCAGGGAGCAGCGGGCAGGGGACAGCCGCGTTCGCTTCGATTCACTGACTTCGACGCGCCCATCTCCCCACAGCGCTACCCTGAGGTTACTCGCGGCCGGTGGCCGCGGTGACCAGCCGTCACCAGCGGGTGGCCGTAAGACCGCTTGGCGATCCCACTCGCAGGATCGAAGACGGCTGCCGCACCCGGCCACGGCCACTACCGCTGCCGCCGGCAGGTTGCCCGGCACGCCCGCCCATCGCGCCCTTTCATCGACCCGGGAGGGTGGGTGGAAACGTTCAACGTTTAACTTTCAACTTTCAACTTTCAACTTCAAGGTGCCGGCAGTGGCACGCCCGCCTGTCGCGCTCACCGCGCTCCGGGTGGGCGGAGGAATCTGCAATCTGCAATCTGCAATCTGCAATCTGCAATTCGCAATTCGCAATTCGCAATGGGAGGGCGGCAGGTGCATTCACCGTTGAATGTGTCACGTTTAACATGCAACGCCTAGTGGGCAACCTCGGCTACTCCGTAACGTTGATCTCCACCTCGCGCTCCACCGTCGTCTCGGTGCCGGGATCGGTGACCTTGAAGACCATGGTGTACTCGCCGGTCTCCGGCAGCGCCCCGAGACTGATGCCGTTGGCGTAAACAAAGACATCATCGGACACCTGGATCGCGTCCATGGGCAGGTCAAGCGGTCTCCCGAAGCGCTTGCCATCCCGCTTGAGTTGGATTGTCGAGTCGATCGCAACCTTGCCGTCGGCACTCTCCTGCGGCCGCACCAGGAACCCGAAGAACGAGACTTCGTTCTTTCGTGTCACCTCCGTCGAACTCGCATGGAAGGCACGGTGGTCCCGACTGGCAATAGGCCTATCTGAGCAGGGCATCATCCTTCGTTTCGGCGTAAAGACCGACGATGATGTCAGACAGCCACGTCCCCTCGGAGGTGACCTCGCGAGAATCGTCACGTCCTCGGCGTACACGACCCCCGGGTCCTGCTCGGCTGCGCCCACCACCTCGATCCGGTAGCTGCCGGCCTCCAGCGGAAATGTCAGGTGATAGGCCGACTGGCCCTCGACGCGAGCGGCTCGACCTCTTTTTCGAATGTGCTCAGTACTCATGCCGTCCGCCGACAGCACGCGTCCGGCGAAGAGATCCAGGTCGTGCATCGGACGGCAGCTCCACATGAAGCCACCACGGCCGGTGACCCGCGTCTGCGACGCCCAGAAGGGTGAGGATGACCGCCCGGTCGGTCCAGGGAGCATCTGGTACGGCCAGCCAGTCCAGGTGGGCTGCCGAAGCGGCCGTTGCGCCGGAACCGCCACCGGTTTCGGGACCTCGGTGAGTTTGGGGTGGAGGACGTAGGCCTCCGGCGCCTTGGACAGCGCCCGGACCCCATGGTCGCGTCCTGGTGGGAGCGGTCGAGGATGAAGTTATTGGTTTCGGCCTTCTCCTCGTAGAAAACAAAGAGCAGACGGGATCCCTTGATCTTCATGCTCGGAGGCAGACGGGCCGGATCTAGGCCCACATGGCCGCGGCGGCGCGAACCTCGTCGGTCCCAGAGGCCATGTCATCCATGCGCTGAATGGTCTCGGTCGGAGCCCGCCGCTCGGCCTGATGGGGCGGACCCATGACGATCAGGACCCGTCCCCGGTTGGTCAGCGCTCCACGCTTGCCCTCGTAGGAGAAGTTGTCGTCGGCGTATCGGACCCGACTCTCGAACTGAGCCTTGAAGGTATTGAAGGGCTGGCTGGGATCGGGGTTGCGCTTGGCCCAGAATAGTTCGATGAAATCCTCGGCCTGAGCCTCGGTCGTCATCTTCTTCCATTGTTTGGTGTCGTCCTTGGTCATCAGAAATCCCGCCGGACTTTCGTCGAAATGGAGCGGGTCAACGGCGGCCGTGGCCGCGGTCCGTCCGGCAGCCATCTCTTCCTGAGCCGTCGCGGGTGTCGCACAGGACGCGAGAACGACGATGATCACTGTCAAATGAATGAGATTTTTTCTCATGGCCCACCTCCATGGTCGCGGCACGATATCTTAGCGCACTCCTGCTCTGGAACAGTCTTTGGAGCTCAATTCCGGGTTCGATTCCTCCGGGTGACGATCGGTTCTGACGGCGGTGGGGACTCGAACCCGGAATTGAGAGTCCAGAATGGTTGCATCCGTGGCTCGGGGACCACATGTTGTACGTAGGGACTCTGCACCAATATGCGTCGCCGCGAAGGAGGACATCATGGTGTACTCGCTCCAGCCCGGCATCCTCTATGGACCGATCCACTCGCGGCGCTTCGGACGGTCCCTGGGGATCAACCTGTCCCCGGTGGAGCGAAAGCTCTGCTCCTTCAACTGCGTCTACTGCCACTACGGATCGACCCATAGATTGACGACCGACGAGACGGCGTGGACCGAAGACCTGCCAACGACCGATCTCGTGCTCGAGGTGGTTGAGGCCGCCCTTCAAACCTCTCAGGATCTCGATGTCGTGACCTTCTCCGGCAACGGTGAGCCGACCCTCCATCCCGAATTCCCGGCCATCGCCCGCGGCGTCGCCGAGTTGGTCGAGAGGTACCGCCCGACTCTGCGCACCGCACTGTTGTCCAACTCCACCGGGCTCGCCCGCCCCGAAGTGCGCGAGGCGCTCCGCTTCATCGACATGCCGGTGATGAAGCTCGACGCCGGCACACCGCAGACTTTCATGGACATCAACAGGCCGGCCGAAAATATCCAGTTCGAAGCCATCGTCGACGAACTCGCCCAGCTGGAGGACTTCTCCCTCCAAACCCTGTTGTTGGACGGCCGGCCCAACAACACCTCAACCGACGAGTTCGAGGCATACTTCCAGCTGGTGAGTTGGATCGCTCCCAACGAGGTCCAGCTCTACTCCACCGACCGGCCGGTGGCCAAGACCGGGATCGGCAAGGTCTCGCCGGCACGCCTTCGGCGGATGGCCCGCGAGGGCCAGGACCGCACGGGGGTGCCATTCCGGGTGTTTTCGGCGTAGTGAAGAATTCGAAATTCGAAATTCGAAATTCGAATTCGGCGCCTTGGCTGCGGGAGATCGGATTCATGGGGGCGGACGAGACGCTCGGCCTCTTGCCGGATGCCCCGGCAGACAGTTTGTAGCGGGTCATCACGTGCCGCGTCCGCGTCTTCGCCCGGACGCCATGAATGAGCACATCCGAAAGCCCCTACGCCCACATCACGATTTCTAATAAAAATCCAATGAAACGTCGATGTTCTCGATTCGTAAGAATTATCTAGAGAATCAATCAATAGGACAACATCATGGTAGACAACCGATCTTCACGGCACCACCTGCTCATCATAGCCAACATGAAGCGCCTCACCAACGCCAGCCGCACCGCCGGCGCCATGCGTTCCTCCAGGACGCCTATGGAAGGGTCAACATCTGAGAAGGGTCTGCAATGAAGAAACTAGGGATCGTCATCTCGCTCATCACTTCGCTCGCGACCGTTCCCGCCGGAGTCCTCGAGGGCACGCTGATCAACTCCGATTTCGAAAGTGCCGCCCTCGGTGGCGAGGTCAAGAACTACCAGATCTACCTGCCGCCCGGTTACGAGAGCTCGGGCGCGTCCTATCCGGTGGTGTACTTCCTGCACGGTGCCGGTAGCCTGTATTTTCACAGATACCCGATGGTGGTGGCCGTCGACAACCTGATCAGCGCAGGGCTCATCGAGCCGATCATCCTGGTCAAACCCTGCGGCCGCCCAAGCCCACCGCAGATGGGCCGTTGGTTGGACTTCCCCAACAACAGCTACTTCCCCCTCTACCTGGACTCTGAGCTCATGGGAGCCTACGAGGCCTACCCGGTGGTCGACCTGGTCAGCCACATCGACGCGAACCATCGGACCCTCGCCGATCGAGACCATCGCTCGGTCTGCGGTCATTCCGCTGGATCGCAGGGCGCCATTCGCTACGCACTCCTCCACCCCGACGTCTTCGGACGTGTGGCGTCACTGGGCAGCTTCCTGGATTGGCTCAGTTTCGATGGCGCGTGTGCGGCCGCCGCCCAGGAACAGGGATTTCGACCGGTGGAGGAGTTCGAGCCGACCTTTTCCAACTGGGCGGGCACCATGTTGTCCACCGCCGGCCATTACCTGCCGAACCCGAACAACCCGCCGTGGTACGTCGACTACCCATGCCTCCAGAACGGCCAGCCCATAGCCGCACTATGGTCCCTCATCGATGCCCAGAGCGCCAGGGCGGTCGCGGAGGGTCTCGCCGTCCCCGAGCTCGATCTCCACATCGGGATCTTCGCGGCATGGGAGGACCAGCCCGCGGCGGACTCCGCCCAACGATTCGCCGCCGTCCTGGACGAGCAATGGGCCGCCCACACCCTGCGGATCTACCACTCGGACCGTCCCGACCCCCACGAAGACATTCGGCCCGAGATGTTTATCTCCTTCCTGCACCCGATGAGGGCTTCGGCCATCGCCAGCCCCGCGCATCTCTACGCCTCGCTGCCGCTTGATACGTTTTCTGTCCAGCTTCGGCTGTCCCAGGATCTGCCGCTGGACGAGGTGGCCCTGGGCTCGGTGGTGATCAGCGCCATCAACGGCTCCGAGCTCTACGAGCCGATCGTCGCAACGGTGGATACACAGGGCGACGCGCTGGAAGCAAACTTCGATTGGACCGAGGCCATGGACGCCCTCGAGGCCGCCGGGGTCGACGATGGCGCCCCGGTACGGCTCACCATCCGCGGCGAGATGACCCACGGCCGCTTCTTCGCCGGCACCGCCACCGTGCACTGCGACACGGAGCACATGGCGCAGGATTCGATCTCGATGGAGTAACCCCCCGCCCAACCAGATCCAAGATGCAAGATGCTAGATGCCGCCCGCCCGGAGCGCGGTGCGATCTTCATCTTCATCCCACTTCCGGGAGCGCCTTGTAGCGCGGGCGTCTGGCCTGCATCGCGGTTCGAAGATCGAAGGACACAAAACAAAGACCACACGTTCCGGCACCGCAACCTCTGATGCGCAGGGCGGTTGGGCGTCTTCGTTCTTCGTTCTTTGTTCTTCGTTCATGAAGTGCAGCCGAGACGGCTGCGCTACAAAATTCCCGGTTATTGTGGTGCGGGCGTCCCGCCTGCATCGCGGATCGAAGATCGAAGAACAAAGAACTGAGAAATCCACCCGCCCGATTCGAATGACGGATCAAAAGTCCCAGACGGAGAGGCCTTCGTTGCGGGCCGCCTTCGCCAGCCCTTGGTCCAGCGTCGCCAGATCGACGGAGAGGGTGCGGGCGAGATCGAGATAGGTTGCGTCATAGGCGGACAGGTCGTATTTCACCGCCAGAGCGTGCAATCGCCTCGCCTCATCACCCACCGGGGGTGAGGCGGTTGTCACCGGGAGACGCCCAAGAAGCGACAGGATTTCCTGTGAGCTTTCGTTGTCCAACCGGCCGCGGCGGCAGACGACCACCAACGCATTGGCGATTTCGTACCACCACAGCGACGGAACCCACAGCTGCGACTCCGACCCAACATGGTTCCAAAAACCATCCGCCGACGGCGACCGCTCATCCGGAAGCGCCCAGGCAAGCGCCATGGAGCTGTCGATGACCCACCGGCTCACGAACGCCGCCCCTCTTCCACCAAACTGCGGACGTCGACGGTTCCGTCCACCTTTTCCCGGAGCACACGCAAGGCGGAACCGAGAGCCGAAAGGTCCTTCATGGCGTCGCCATCGGCGGGCACCAACCGCGCAACGGCGCGGCCGTGACGGGTGATGACCACCGACCGGCCACCCTCCACCATCCGAAGAAGTTCGGAGAGTCGGTTCTTGGCCTCGAAAGCACCAACCTCGATCTCGGCACCTCTGACATTCATGGGAGTCACCTCGTATCTTCTAGCTTATAACATCTAGCTTGAACTCGTCAAGTTTCCAGACCTCCCGAAGCGCACCGTCCTCTTCCTCTTCATCTTCATCCCACTCCCGGGAGCGTCTTGTAGCGCAGGCCTCCGGCCTGCACTGTGGAGCAGGCGTCCCGCCTGCAAATGCGCTTTCAATCACCGCAAGAATTGCAGCCGGGACGGCTGCGCTACAAAGGTTCAGCTCCGATTCGACCCTCAGGTTCTTTCACTCCAAGCTCTACAGGTGGCGGATTTCGGATTGGAGAATTGATGGTAGCCGAGGTGAGTTACCAAGAACGCGAAGGCAGTGGCGGCGGACGAACATCCTCATTTCTCATTTCACGTTTTGCATTTCGCCCTCAAAGGCGTCCTTACTGTTGGATGGCTGGGAGCAGGTTACTTCGATGTACGGAAAGAGGGATTTCTGATATGGTTTGCCATATGAAAACCACACTCGTGATCGATGACGAGATCATGCGCCGGCTCAAGGCCGAGGCGGCGAGGCGGGGGACGACGATCTCCAACCTGGTGGAGTCGGCGCTGCGGGCGATGCTCGAGGAACGCGCCGACGGCGCTCCCGAGCTCCCTCCTCTGCCGTCCTTCGATCTGGGCAGACCATCGGTGGACGTGGCCGATCGTGACGCTCTGTTCCAGGCCATGGAGGGGCGTTAGGTGTTTGTCGTCGACACCAATGTACTGCTGTACTCGGTCAACCGGCGAGCTCGGGAGCACGAGACGTGCCGTGCACTGGTCGACCGGCTGCGGCCCGACCCTTTTCCGTGGGCGGTCACCTGGTCCGTTCTCTACGAGTTTCTCAGGGTGAGCACCCACCCCCGGGTCTTCGAGCGTCCGCTGTCGTCGAAAACGGCGTGGAGCTTTGTCGACAGCCTGCTGGCCTCTCCATCACTTCAGGTGCTGGTGGAGGGTCCTCGCCATCGCGAAGTGGCACGGAAGACCTTCGCAGAGCTGCCGGACCTCTGCGGCAACCTGGTGCACGATGCCCACATCGCCATCCTCATGCGCGAGCACGGCGTCCGCACCATCTACACCCGAGATACCGATTTCCACCGCTTTCCGTTCCTCGAGGTGGTGGATCCTACGACGGTGTAGCAGCGGTCCCGCGTCGGCGCCCGACCGAAGATCGAAGAACCAAGAACGAAGAGCCACCGCCTCCCGGATTCCAGACCGCTCCAACCCACCCGGACGAACCACCCTCTTCATCTTTCTCTTCAACTTCATTCTCATCTCGAATCCGTGTCGTAGGGTTCAGAATTCAGGGTTCAGGGTTCAGGCCCACCCTTCCGGCGGAGTTTTGTGGAGCAAGCGTCCCGCCTGCACTCCCGTATCAATCGAGGACGAAAATCACAGCCGGGACGGCCGCACCACAATACCGAGAATTGGGGAGAGGTTCGGTCAGGCCATCAGACGCGGGAAATATCCGACAGGCCGAGGAAGAGCCGCATGCCCTCATCCACGGCATCCATCTCGTCCGCGGGGATGGTGCCGAACACGCTTCGGATCCGACGTTTGTCGATGGTCCGGAGTTGGTCGATCAGCCCATGGGATGGCTTTCGGAGTCCGGATTCCCCCGGTCGGAGCAGAGGGTACAGCGCGCCCTCGCCCGGTTGCCCGCTGATGGGCACCACCGCCACCATGGGGAATCGCTGGCTGTCGATGACGAGCGGGTCACTGACGACAATGCAGGGACGGGCTCCTCTTTGTTCGTGTCCGACAGTTGGATCGAGAGAAACCAGCACCACCGATCCTCGAGAGAGAATCACTCGTGCACCTCGGACCAGCCCTCACCGTCCCGCCACCGGACAGCCCGGCCCGCCTCTGGTTCAAGGAGCCCTTCGTCATCGCCGTCGGCGGCCGAACCCCACTCCTCCAACCCCTGCTCCGCCACCCATTCACTCTCGATGTGGGGATTTGCGAGGGACCGTTCGAGCTCCTCCCGCCGCCGAAGCGCAAGCTCCCTCAACGACGCCTCGAGCACGAACCGGCTGCGATTCGCCTCCCACCGGTCGATCTCCTCGACCACCTCATCCGGCAAGGTCACGGTGACTCGTTTCATAGATATGATCATATCATTGATCATACTTTTTCCGGAACGCCTGTCTGAATTCTCAGTTCGCGGAGCGAACTGAGCACAAAAGAAAACGCCCAGCCGAAGCTGGGCGTTCAAGAGACTTCCCGGCGGCGACCTACTCTCCCACACCACAGGGATGCAGTACCATCGGCCCTGAGGAGCTTAGCTGCCGAGTTCGGAATGGGATCGGGCGTTTCCTCCCCGGAATAACCACCGGAAAAAATTCACAACCGAAACCTGTCATTTGCAAGAACGCTGACGCGTCGTCAGAAAAACTCAAATAAGATGTGTGGTCAAGCCTCACGACCGATTAGTACGGGTTAGCTTCACGTGTCACCACGCTTCCACATCCCGCCTATCAACCAGGTGGTCTCCCTGGGGTCTTTAGGGGCTTGCGCCCGGGACACCTAATCTTGGAATGGGCTTCCCGCTTAGATGCTTTCAGCGGTTATCCTTTCCGAGCGTAGCTACCCAGCTGTGCCGCTGGCGCGACAACTGGTGCACCAGAGGCTCGTCCATCCCGGTCCTCTCGTACTAGGGACAGATTTCCTCAAGTGTCCTGCGCCCACGGTAGATAGGGACCGAACTGTCTCACGACGTTCTAAACCCAGCTCACGTACCGCTTTAATCGGCGAACAGCCGAACCCTTGGGACCTGCTTCAGCCCCAGGATGCGATGAGCCGACATCGAGGTGCCAAACCCTGCCGTCGATGTGAACTCTTGGGCAGGATAAGCCTGTTATCCCCGGAGTACCTTTTATCCGTTGAGCGACGGCCCTTCCACTCGGAACCGCCGGATCACTAAGGCCTACTTTCGTACCTGCTCGACCTGTATGTCTCGCAGTCAAGCACCCTTATACCTTTGCGCTCTGCGGCTGGTTTCCAATCAGCCTGAGGGTACCATTGCGCGCCTCCGTTACATTTTGGGAGGCGACCGCCCCAGTCAAACTACCCACCAGACACTGTCCCCGACCCGGATTACGGGCCTGGGTTAGACTTCTAGAGCAGTAAGGGTGGTATCTCACCGATGGCTCCACCGAGGCTGACGCCCCGACTTCAAAGCCTCCCACCTATGCTGCACATACAACACCAAAAGCCAGTGCCAAGCTGTAGTAAAGGTTCACAGGGTCTTTCCGTCTTACCGCGGGTAACCGGCATCTTCACCGGTACTACAGTTTCGCTGAGTCCCTTGTGGAGACAGTGCCCAGATCGTTACGCCATTCGTGCAGGTCGGAACTTACCCGACAAGGAATTTCGCTACCTTAGGACCGTTATAGTTACGGCCGCCGTTTACCGGGGCTTCGGTTCAGAGCTTCGTCCGAAGACTAACCCCTCCCCTTAACCTTCCGGCACCGGGCAGGCGTCAGACCCTATACGTCCGCTTGAAACGTTTGCAGAGTCCTGTGTTTTTAGTAAACAGTCGCCTGGGCCTTTTCACTGCAGCCCCCGTCCGCTCCAGCCGCGAGGGCCTTCACGTAATGAGGGCACACCTTCTCCCGAAGTTACGGTGTTATTTTGCCGAGTTCCTTCACAAGGGTTCTCTCAAGCGCCTGTGGATACTCACCTCGCCCACGTGTGTCCGTTTACGGTACGGTCACCCAAAGTTCTCCTTAGAGGTTTTTCTTGGCAGTGTGGGATCAACCACTTCGCCACATATGGCGGGCTCGTCATCACACCTCAGGGTTGATGATCCGGCGGATTTACCTACCAGATCCCCCTACGTGCTTAAACCTACACCTCCAGTCGTAGGCTGGCCTACCCTACTGCGTCACCCCATCGTACAAACGAACTTTGAGTGGTACAGGAATATTAACCTGTTTCCCATCGACTACGCCTTTCGGCCTCGCCTTAGGGACCGACTCACCCTAGGCGGATTGCCCTTGCCTAGGAAACCTTG
The DNA here is from genome assembly GCA_963797055.1 of uncultured Holophagae bacterium. Lineage (GTDB taxonomy): Bacteria > Acidobacteriota > Thermoanaerobaculia > Thermoanaerobaculales > Sulfomarinibacteraceae > FEB-10. Next base: position 215,358 of record CAWCOD010000002.1, on the reverse strand, counting down.
GGCTTTCGGCGAACGGAGTTCTCATCCGTTTTATCGCTACTCGTGCCGGCAGAGTCTCTTCTGTGTGCCGTCAGCAGTCCTCACGGTCTACCTTGTATCTCACACAGAACGCTCCCCTACCACTGTGCCCGAAGGCACAATCCGCAGCTTCGGTAGATAGCTTGAGCCCCGGTGAATTGTCGGCACAGGGTCGCTCGACCAGTGAGCTATTACGCTTTCTTTAAAGGATGGCTGCTTCTAAGCCAACCTCCTGGCTGTTTGGGCAACCCCACATCCTTGCCCACTTAGCTATCATTTTGGGACCTTAGCTGGCGATCTGGGCTGTTTCCCTTTCGACCAAGGAGCTTATCCCCCATGG
>CAWCOD010000002.1:0-210000 GCA_963797055.1 uncultured Holophagae bacterium | reverse complement strand
CGTCGGGTAGCAGCCGTTTCTGTCTCCACCTATGACGGGCAAAGCCTGAAGGACGAAACACACGACCACGATAGCGATGAACGACACCTTCATGGGTACCTCCCGCAGAACGATCAGGCGCGATCTGATTTGTGTTGTGCGACCATGATACTCCTGCCCACCCCCGGATACCAGATCCCCCGCCCACCCACCGAGTCGAAAGTCAAAAGTCGAATGTTGAATGTCCCACCCTCCCACCCGAAGCGCGGGGCCACGTCGAGCGGGCGTGCCCGTCTCGATTGTTGGGACCCAAGGTGCTGGAGAACCGCATCTCGTGGGGTCCCAACAATGTCAAAGGGGGCAACCTCGGGGAGCGCCATGGGGGATTGGGCGCGTCAGAAGTCAGAGAGCCGATTCGAACGCGCTCACCCGGTGCGGCGCCATGGCACCGTCGAACCCATCGCGGAGCACGAGATCGACACTGTCGAGCGGTGCCTGGGACCGACATGCTGGTATCCAAATGCGAGGGTGGCAACCTGCCGGCGGCGCCGAAATCGCACGCGCTCACGCCGGTGCGAGGCACCGTCTGGAGCCGCTACGCCGGCGACGATGCTCGATGAGGGCGGCGGCAGCGGTGGCCTGCAGCACCGACACGCGGATTTTACATGCGATGGGCTGCGCCAGACACTCCGTGACCCATCTCGCGGCTCGCTCACCCGCGCCACGCGACGTCGGAGTCGTAGCGCAGCACGTCCCGACTGCGATGTTCGGCCCTGCCTCGCCTGAGGCAGCGGACGCGCAAATCCGCAGGCCAACAGCTCAGCCACCGAGGCAAGAGGCACTTGTCCGCAAGCCTCGCACAGAGCCATGCGGCATGTTGCTGGGTGCCCAGGGGCGGAGGAACCACCGACACGCGGAGTCGCCTCCGCTCCGCGTCGCCCGACCCTCACCCTGCCCACCGGCGCCGCTTCGCTTCGGGTCGTCCGCTTGCACTCCCACTGCGAGGGGCTCCGGCCCCTCGCACTCCCCTGCAGAGCAGCAGACCGATAATCCGCGGCCAACAGCTCAGTCCACTCGAGGCACAAGAAACAACATGCCGCATGACTCTTCACAGAGCCATGCGGCATGTTGCTGGTGCCCAGGGGCGGAGTTGAACCACCGACACGCGGATTTTCCCCTCCGCTCCGCGTCGCCTCGACCCCCACCCTGCCCCCCGGCGCCGCTGCGCTTCGGGTCGTCCGCTTGCACTCCCACTGCGAGGGGCTACGGCCCCTCGCGCTCCCCTGTAGAGCAGCGGACCGAAAATCCGCGGCCAACAGCTCAAGTCCACTCGAGGACAAGAAACAACATGCCGCATGACTCTTCACAGAGCCATGCGGCATGTTGCTGGTGCCCAGGGGCGGAGTTGAACCACCGACACGCGGATTTTCAGTCCGCTGCTCTACCAACTGAGCTACCTGGGCGCTCAGATCGGCGAATTATCGACCAAGTCGTGGCGGGTGTCAACACGATCACACACACCGGGCACGGCGATTGCGTACAATGCAGCCCGTGGAAATTCTGAAATTCTTTTTGCAGACCGGATGGGTCGCCAAAATCGTCCTGGCGACTCTGCTTCTTTTCTCGCTCGCCTCATGGTCCGTGATCCTCGCCAAGTGGCGGGAACTCTCCGCGGCACAGCGCGTTTCCGACCGTTTCGTTCGGGTCTTCCGCAAGGCGTCACGCCTCAACGAAGCCGCCGAGGCTGCGCCCCAGCACCGCGCATCGCCGCTGTCGGCCATGTTCCAAGCCGGCTACACCGAGCTGGAGGCCAACATCAAGGCGGCACGGCGATCGGCGGGGCCCGAGGCGGCACTCAAGGTGAGGAGCCTCAACGGTGTGTCCCGCTCGCTGGAGAGGGCCATCGGGAGTGAACAGGAAAGGCTCCAGCGGGGACTCCCGCTGCTGGCCACCACTGCCAGTGTGACACCCTTCATCGGCCTCTTCGGCACGGTTTGGGGCATCATGAACACCTTCCATGCCATCGGCGTCACCGGGTCCACCTCCATTGTGACGGTGGCTCCCGGCATCGCGGAAGCCCTGGTCAACACGGCGGCGGGTCTCCTGGCTGCGATTCCCGCGGTGATCGCCTACAACCACCTCCTGTCGCGGGTCCGTCACATCCGGCGCAGAATGGATGACTTCGGGCTCGAGTTCCTCAATCTGGTCGAACGGAACTTCACATGATGAATTGCAAATTGCAAATTGCAAATTGCAGATTTCCGCAGCCCGTCGCCGCGCACTGCGCGAGGCGTTCATCTGGCCAAGGCCGCGGTAAGAACCCCACCGATCGGGTGCGGTAGGCGGCGGCAGTGGCGTTCAAAACATCCGACGATCTCGGCGATCTGGCAGAAATCAACGTCACCCCGTTGGTGGACGTGATGCTGGTGCTGTTGATCATCTTCATCATCACCGCACCCATGCTGGTCCAGGGTCTGTCGGTCAACCTTCCCAAGCAGGGGGCTCCCGCACTCAATTCGAAGACGGAGGAGCCGGTGATCCTGACCCTCACCAAGGATCAGATCATTTTGCTCGGCGACGAACCCGTTCACATCAAACTGCTTCCGGACAGGCTTGGGCTCGAGCTCGGGGGGTCGCCACGCCCGGTCTACCTCAAGGCGGACGAGAGCCTGCCCTACGGTTTCGTGGTCAGCGTCCTTGCGGTTCTCGACCAAGTCGGCGTCGAGCAGGTGGGCATGGTCACCCAGCCCGAGGGAAAGTAAATGGACCCGGTGTCGCGCGTCATCGCCGACCGCGAACGTTCGGCACCGAAAATGCTGCCATGGGTCGCGCTGGCTGTCCTGCTCCACGGTTCTTTAGCGGGCGCGGCCTTCCTCTTTGGCAGGTCCACGGCTTCACGGCCGGCACAACTCCCGTCAGTCTCGGTCCGGATCGTGCGGCCGGATCGTCCACCCGGCCGACGACCAGCCGCGCCGAAACCCCGACCGACAATGGCGGCGCCCACCGCCGTGCCCACAGCTGCGGCGACAAAGGTCCCGCAAACCCAACCCACCGCGTTGCCCGTGGAGCGGCCCTCGGAGGACGCCATGGCAGCCCCCGACGGCGAGACGTCACCGGTTCCCACCGCGGCGCCCGCACCCCCCGAACCATCGGGGGCCACCGGCAGTGGACTCTCATTGGGCGGCGGTGACGGCGGCCAGATTCCCGGAATTCCATCGGACTTCCAATTCACCTACTACATCGAACGAATGCTCGCCCTGATCGAAACCCGCTGGTATAAACCCGCCGTCCCGAAAGGTACCAACGCCCTGATCCGGTTTCGGATCCAACGTGACGGCAGGGTCGATCGCATCGAACTCGAAGAGGGATCCGGTCAACCCAGTTTCGACCGCGCAGCTCTCAGGGCCATGTTTGCCGCCAATCCCCTGCCCCCATTGCCACCCGCGTACGGCAAATCCGACCTGACCGTCCACCTCAGATTCTCGGAGTAGACCATGCACCACCTCAAGAGTCCCCTCGCATTCCTCGCCGTCGCCATTGTGTTCATCTTTGTCGCAACGGTGGCGGATGCGCAGGACGAGATCTATCTGGAGATCACCAGCCCCGGACTCCAAAGGGTGGCGGTGGCGGCACCGCCGCTCATGGTGCTGCCCGGAACCCCAGCGGACGTGGCCCACGCCTTTCAGGGTGTTCTGGATCAGGACCTTGCCGCCGCGGCGCCCATCGCGTTGGTGGATCCCCGCCTCTACTCGTTGGTGGAGGACGACCCTCGCCCCGAAATCCTCAACCAGCGTTGGCGATCCATCGGAGCGCAATTCCTCCTCACCGGAACCGTGGTTCGCGGCGGCGGACAGCTGGTGGTGGAGGCCCGGTTGGTTGATCTCGTGTCGGGCGAGTTTGCCTTTGCCAAGCGCTACCGCGCCGGAGTCTCCGCAGCGGACGTGGTTGCCCATACGCTGGCGAACGATCTGGTCCAGGTCTTCACCGGGCGGCCGGGGCCCTTCCTCTCGAAGATGGCTTTTATTTCCGACCGCAGCGGCAACAAGGAGCTGTGGGTCATGGACTGGAACGGCTCGAACCCCAAACAGCTCACCAAGCACGGCGCCATCGCGCTGGCTCCCGCCTGGGCGCCCGACGGCAAACACCTGGTTTTCACCTCGTTCCTCCGCGGCGGCCCGGCTCTCTTCCAGCTCACCCCAAGCGAAGGCTACCTCCGCCTGCTGTGGGATCAGGGGGGCGTCAACTCGTCCGCCAGCTTTTCGCCCGACGGCAAGGAAATCGCGTTCGCCTCGAGCAATGACGGCAACGTAGACATCTACGTCATGCCAGCCGAGGGTGGCACTCCACGGCGGTTGACCACAGCCCGAGGCATCGACACCCAACCCTCGTGGGCTCCCAACGGCCGACAGATCGCATTCACCTCCAGCCGCTCCGGCTCACCCCAGATCTACCTGATGGACGCAACGGGAACGAACGTGAGGCGGCTCTCATTCGGCGGCGGATTCCACGACGAGCCCGCATGGGCCCCCGACGGAATCAGGATCGTCTGCACAACTCGGGATGACGGCAACTTCCAGTTGGCGACCATCGACACCGTCACCGGCGACCGAATCGTTCTGCGCGGTCCCGGCAACAACGAGTCGCCGGTTTTTTCGCCCGACGGCTCCTTGATCGCTTTTTCGTCCGACCGCACCGGAGGTCCTCAGATCTTCATTACCGACTCCGACGGCATCCCACACCAGCTCACCACCGATGGGGAGAACCACTCGCCGACATGGACCGGTGCGACGCAGTAATCGACTATCTGGTCAGCTTCGATTTCGCTCCGGAGCGGCTTCACCACATCGCGCCGGCTTTTTGCGCCTCTCCGGCTCCGGAGCGAAATCGGAGAAACCGAATAGAATGGGGACGAAGGAGCGATTGTGAGCGACCGCAAATACCGCCACCGCGGCTACCAGGACGACGATCGGGATCGAGTGAAGGACCCCAAGCCCAGAAGAACCGACGACCGGGGCCAGGCTCAGTACGACGGAGCACCTCGGGGCAGGGGTCTCGGGGCTCCAACGGCGGTGGCCTTCAAGTGCGCCGTCTGCGGTCACTCCATGAAACAGCTGGAGGTCGAGTTCGACACCCACTGCCCGGGTTGTACCAAACCCCTCAGAACATGCACCAACTGTGCATTCTTCGACACCTCCGCCCGATTCGAATGCAGAAAAGAGATTCCTGAACGGATTGAAAGCAAGATGAAGGCAAACCGTTGCGAACACTACCAGCCGAAGGCAGTCCGGGATCTCAGGTCGGCCAAACCCGAGACCCCAAACGACGCACGCTCGGCCTTCGACGCGTTGTTCAAAAAATAGCTCTGATTTCCGCGCCGCGCGGAAATCAGAGAGGGAATTACGCTCTTGCTCCCCCAGCGGTCGCTGTTTCCTGCTTGCTGGGAAGGTCGAGCCCGTAACCCTGCTTACGGTCAGCGCGTTTGAGCAGAATGGCGAAGAACATCCCGACAAAACCCAAGAGGGCCAGCATGAGGATGGCCTTGGTGTAGTCGTAAACTGCACCGAGATCCGCCTTTTCGAGCTGAGTTCGTTGATCCTCCAGATTGTCGAGCGTTGCGTCTGCGGCAAAGCCGGCCGCGAATGTCTGCGCCTCACTGTAGCGCGAGGCATAGGGCTCACTCAGCCCGTCGATGACCTCCTGGTCCGCCGAATCCGGATTGGCAAAGAGAAGCGCGGACTCCTTTGCTTCCTTCAGAAGCTGCTGTTTCTCGGCCTCGGTCAGTGGAGCCTTCGGAACGTCAAACAAGCCCCTCTCCTGCTCGCCTAGGATTTCCGCAACAGTGCTCTGAGCCTCCGCCAGCCGGCCGCCGGCAGCCTGGGCGGTGGCCACGCCGGGGTTCGTACCGTCGAGCACCATCCCAATGAGGATTGGGAACAGGAACAGTCCGATGTTCTGGATGGAGAAGGTGAAGCCGTAGGCCGAGCCAAGGCGGTTGTCGCCGACAATCCGGGCAATGGCGGGCCACATGGCCGCCGGGACCAGAGAGAATGTCATGCCAAGTAAGAACATGGGGATGAGAGGGTTGAGGCTGGTCAGAGCGAACGTGAGATGCACCACGACCAGCATGGCCGAACCCACCACCATCAAAGATGCTCCCCATCCTCTGAAGTCCACCACCCACCCGAATAATGGCGTGAAAAAGATGGTCCCGAAGTACACCATGCTCGAAATATCACTTGCTCGTGTCAGCGACATCCCGAACTTGTTCACCAGGAGATCAGGGGCGTAGTTCATGAATGGGAAAACCGCCGAGTAGAACGTCACGCACAACAGCACGATGAAGAGGAAGGCCGGGTCAGTGACGAGCTTGCCGATGTCGCTGAAACGGAAGGGTTCCTCGGCCTCCTCGTCGGTGCCTGCCGCCGATCCGGTCGCCCTGCGTTGCCGGTCGAACCGAACGTCGACAAAGGTGTAGATGATCCAGGCCAACATACCGATCGCCATCAGGATGAAGCAGAGCCACAGCGCGAAGGTCCAATCCGGTTTGAGCACACGCGGCGACACGATCAGGCCCATCATCGATCCGACACGCGCCAACGCGAGGTTGACCGCGAGGGCGAGCGCAACCTCTCGGCCGCGGAACCACTTGACGATCACCTTGCTGATGATCACGATCGATGTCTCGGCCCCCAGCCCGTAGAGAAGGAACCCGAACCACATCATCTTGAGCGATGGGCTCCAACCGGTCAGGAACGAGTTCAAGAACGTGTAGCCGAAACCACCGCCGTTGAAGTAGTCGGTGGCCCCGTACCAGGTGAGAAAGGTGCCCGCCACCATGCTTGAAACAAAGAAGTTGCCGGTGATGCGAATGCCCAGCTTGTCGGCGATCATGCCCCCGATCACGGCCATGAAGAGAAAGACGTTGGGCCACGCATACGCCGACCGAAACTGGCCATAGTCCGCCGAACTCCAACCCAGCTGTTCGGTGAGCGTCCCCTTGAGGGGTGAGATGGCGTCGTAGAAGTAGTAGCAGGTGGCGATCGTCACGCCAGTAAGGACCACCATCCCCCATCGACGCCAAAACGAGTCAGCCATACTGGGTTGGATTGCATCGGTCACGGTGTCACTCCTTGTCCCGGGGTAGACTTGGCCACGCATTGTACCCGTTCCGCTTTGTGACAACGATTGAACACTTGGTGTGGTTTAATGAAATTCTAAAATAGCTATTTTGTTATACTGATTCCAGACTATCCGCGACTCCTTCCGGAAGTCGCGGCTCCCCGGAGGGAAATCACACGGTGCTTAACCGTCGAAAGTTCTTAAAAAGTGCGTCTCTCAGCGCCGTCGGTTCGCTCGGTTTTGCCAGCGCGGGCTACGCCAACAGCCAGGGATTGCCCGGGCTGAGGCGGGTGACCTTCGGTTTCTCCAACCTTCCCCCTGAGTGGGATGGTCTGACGATTCTCCAGATCTCCGACGTTCACGCCGGTCTGTACATGACCGTGGACCGAATGCGGCGCATCCGCGATCTTGCAAACACGATCCCCGCAGACCTCGTGGTCTTCACCGGTGACCAGATCGATCGCCGAGAGATTGACTCCGATTTCTTCATCGAGGGGTTCCACGGTATTTCCGCACCCCTCGGGGTCTACGGCATCCTGGGCAATCACGACTACCGCGTGTCACCGCGACGAGCCACCGAAACGCTGGAGCAGGCGGGGATCACACCTCTGGTCAACAGGTCAGCGGTCATCCATCGCGGAGGTCAACCGCTGGCAATCGCCGGCGTCGACGACTTCATGTCGCCTGATCCACAGGGACCGGATTTCACGATCCTCCGCGACCACCCGGACGCGTTCCGGATCCTGTTGTGCCATCAGCCCCAGGGTTGGGACATCGGCAGAGTCGAGGGCGCAGACCTGACGCTGGCGGGTCACACCCACGGCGGCCAGATCGCGCTACCGACCCGCAACTTCAACCCGGCTCGGGTCTACACGAAGTACATCGCGGGACCCTACTCGACCCCTGACAGCACGCTGTACGTCTCTCGAGGCATCGGCGTCGGCGCCGTCCCGCTTGCGCGTCGGATCCCCCCCGGAGATGGACCTCATCACCCTCCGGCGTCGCGCCAAGGTCACCGCGGTCGCGGCGTAAATCTCCATGCACGTTCAACGTAGGAAGTTAAACGTTAAACGTTGAATGTTCCCTCCCACCCACCCGGGAGCAAGGAACAAGGAACAGGGAACAGAGAACACCCCCGCCCACCCGGAGCGAGGTGGGCGCGATAGTCGGGCGTGCCGTCTCTGATGATTTTGGAAAAGCAGTATCAGCGGTGGGAGTCCTTCGTTGCGCCCCGGTTCTTCGTCGCGCTTCCCGTGAGGATGCCAGGCACGCCGATTCGCCCCAGCGAGACGAATCGGCCGGCCGGCGTTGGCGAATCGGGATGCCAGGCACCTCCGAAAGACGCGCCCTCGGGGAGCGCGGTTGGGAGATGGGCGCGTCAGCGATCAGCGGCAGCGGCCGGGACAGGGACAGCAACCGGTGTCCTGGGCAGATGGAAGCGTCGATGATCAATCCGGGGCATTCTCACCTGATCACCGCCGCGGCCCCTGATCACTGTCGCTGCTCGCTGTTCCCAGCCGCTGTCCCTGAACGCTGCCGCTGCATCTCGGGCACGGGCACCCAGACGTCCCACCTCACGCTCTCCCGGATGAACCCAACGGTGGATGTTTCACGGTCGAATCTGGGGCCCTCATCTCACATCCACGTGCCCCATCTGGATTCCTGATAACCTGATCACGTGGACGTCACAACCGAGATTCTGATCAAGGGTGGACTGACCGTCGTTGCACTTTTCGTGGTGGTCATCCGGCATCTCCGGCCGGGCAAGCTCGAGGCCGAACGAGCCGGCCCGCTGCTGGTCCTCATGGCGGTTGTGTCGGTGCTGGCCTACACCAATTTTGGTCGTCTGCACGGTCAATCCGGCATCCACCACTGGGAACAGTTTCACTACTTTCTCGGCTCCAAGTACTTTCCCGAACTTCGCTATGACGGCCTCTATGTGGCGTCATTGGCTGCTGAGCGCGAACTCAACCTCGGCCTTCGGCGGCAGTCCCACGTCCGGGACCTTCGCACCAACGAGGTCGTTCCGAGCGCCGGTCTCGACAACCACATACGGGAGGTCAAGCAGCGGTTCGAACCCCATCGATGGCAGGCGTTCGTTGAAGACATCCGGTACTTTCTGGCCAACCGCGACTACGGCTACATCACACAGATCCGCAAGGACCACGGCTACAACCCCACACCCACATGGACGTTCACCGCCCGTCTCTTTTCCAGGTGGCTGCCCGCATCCGACGGCTGGCTGTCGGCGCTCGCTTGGATCGACCCGATCCTCCTCGCGGCCATGTTCTGGATGATCTTCAGGACATACGGCAGTCGTGTGGGTTGTCTCGCCGTGATCGTCTTCGGCCTCGGCTACCCGTGGCGATTCGACTGGGTTGGTGGGGCATTCCTGCGCCAGGACTGGCTGGCCGCGGTGGGTATTTCGATCTGCCTGATGCGCCGTGAGCGATTCGGCCTGGCCGGGGGATTGATCGCCTACGCCACCATGGTCCGTGTCTTCCCCGGCGGCTTCCTGGTGGGACCCGCAGTGATCGCCGTCCGCTCCCTGTTCCATCGACGTCCGGCAAGCTGGTTTTGGCGGCTGGCGGCCGGATTCGCCGTTGGCATCGTGGCCTGCGTTCTCGCCGGCGGTCTCACCGGGATCGGTTTCGACGCCTGGCCCGAATTCAGCCACAACCTGGAGAAGCACCACGACACATGGCTGACCAACAATGTGGGTCTGAAAAACGTGCTGCTGTATGACCGCGCCACCGTGACCCGCGCCGATGTCCGCTGGAATCTGCCGGAACCCTGGCTCGTGTGGCAGGAGAAGATGAACCGTCTCCAGTCCCAGAGAAGGCCTCTGCTGCTCGTGGCAAGCGGGGCTTTCCTTCTGTTGATCATCGGAGCCGCGTGGCGTTCTCGGCGCGACGAAGCCGCGGTGCTCGGCATCGCTGTGGCCTATGGCGTGGTGGTGCTCACCTGTTATTACTGGGTCATGCTGCTGCTGCTCCCAATGGGCCGGGGCCGCCGCTGGGTGCCCACCGCGGGATGGCTGGCCATCAACGCGGGTCTGTACGGCCTCCATCTCGTGACGCCATCGTTCGAGATGATCTATGGAACGATGTCGCTGGCGCTCCTGGTCTTTTTCGTCGCGTGGTTGGGCCCGGATGCCTGGCGTACTCTGCGGAGCGGCTCCGCGGGCGCTGGCGGACACACGGAGCAGGAAACTCGATGACGGTGCCGATGACGGTGCCTGGCACCGGGTGAGCGCGTTCGATTCGGCTCTCTCGATTTCATCGCGCCCATCTCCCCAAGGCGCTCCCCGAGGTTACTTGCGGCCGGTGGCCGCGGTGACCAGCCGTCACCAGCGGGTGGCCGTAAGGCCTCTGATCCTGCGTACAGGATCGGACATGGCCGCTCGCCACGGCCACGGCCACAATCGCTGCCGCCGGCAGGTTGCCACCCTTCGCATTCCGTTCTCCATGTCGGTGCCAGGCACCGCCGCAGATGTGTCGACCTCGTGCTCCGATCCGATTTCGACGGTGCCTGGCACCGGGTGAGCGCGTTACGATTTGGCTCTCTCGATTTCATCGCGCCCATCTCCCCAAGGCGCTCCCCGAGGTTTACTTGCGGCCCGGTGGCCGCCCGTGACCCGCCCTCACGTCCGGGCGGGTGGGTGGAATTTGCAATGTGGAATCTGGAATTTGGAATTCGCAATGGGCGGATGGGCTGCGCTACATGGGATAGAGACCCCCGTCGTGAGCTGGAGCGGGTCCACCGGATCCGCCGCCCCCTTCGCCCATCTCTTCTGAGAGGGCGTCTCCGAGTTCCTCCTCGACCTTCTCCGGATCTTCGCCTGCTTCGAGTCGCCGGATCATCTCCTCCATGGCCGGTGTCACCGGTTCGCCAGCGATCTCGGTCATCCGGCGGACCGCCGCGGCCATCTGTCGCGGGTCGTTCTCGTCCATCCCCTCGAGTTCGGACGCCAACCTCATCATCTCCCGTTCCATTCTCGGGTCATCGAGGCCAGCCCCGTCACCGTCTCCCAGATCCGACCTCGCCGACTTCCCAGCCGAGCCGACACCAAATCTGGAGGGGACACGCTCGAGGTCGGCCGACCCACACTTCGGACAGCTCGGCACCTTGTCTGTCGCTACCTTGAAGGAGTGAAAACTGTAAATCGTATTGCAGCTCGGACACAGGAATTCGTACACAGGCATCACCGGCCTCCATCAGAATCTGCGGAGCCCCAGCTCGAGACCAGGAAATCCTCGAGCCCGGCCTCCGAGAGACGTCTGCCGTCCACCCGCATGGCCATCTCCAGACTGCGGTCGTCGAAACGCCGGGCCAATTGGTGCGGCAGTTTCACCGCCCTTTGAACCGCATCGGGCTGCGCCAGGGGAACCCTGAGGAACGCCACGTCCGGCGCAGCCAGCAGGGTGTGACGCGCCAGTTCCTGGAGCCCCTCGAGACCGGCTCCGGTGGCCGCCGAGACGGCAATTCCACGCCGTCCCAGGGGGACACTCACCTGGGCTCGAGACGCCAGCAGGTCGATCTTGTTGAGCACGACCAGGATCCGCTCCCGTTGAACACCGAGGTCATCGAGCACCTCGTCGCCCACCTGCAGGTGCTCTTCCCAGTTCGGGTGGGCGGCGTCCACGACGTGCAGCACCAACTCGGCGTCCGCCGCCTCCTCGAGGGTGGATCGAAATGGAGCCATCAGGTGGTGGGGCAACTTGCGTATGAAACCCACGGTGTCGGTCATCACCGCCACAACATCGTCGCCGAGGGACACCCGGCGGGCCCTGGGGTCGAGGGTCGCGAAGAGTCGATCTTCAGCCAGCACCTTGGCCCTCGTCAGTCTGGTGAACAGCGACGACTTTCCGGCGTTGGTGTAGCCCGCCAAAGCGATATTCGGAAGCTGATCCCTCCGCTGCCGTCTCAGACGCCGGTCCCGCTCGATGACCTCGAGTTTCTCCTTGAGCTGTGAGATTCTCCGCTTGATAAGCCGCCGGTCGATTTCGAGCTGGGTTTCTCCCACGCCGCGGGTACCGATTCCGCCGGCCTGCCGCGACAGATGCTGCCACCGCCGGGTCAACCTCGGCAATAGGTAGTTCAGTTGGGCCAGTTCGACCTGGGTCTGCGCCTCGCGGGTCCTGGCACGCTGGGCGAAGATGTCCAGGATCACCGCCGCCCGATCGACGACCTTGACTCCCTTCGGCAGGGCACGTTCGAGGTTGCGAACCTGGGATCCCGTCAGGTCCTCGTCGAAGACCACGGTTTGGATATCGCCATCGGTGCAATGTTCACAGAGCCGGGAAACGACACCCCGACCCAACCACGGTTGCCGCGTCCGGCCGGCGCCGTTCTTGAACCACCCGATCCACCACAACACCGCCCGCCGTATCCACCAGGCGTTCGAGCTCGTCAAGATGTTCGTCAACCACATGGCGCGGGATGCCACCGGTCACCAACCCGACCAACACGGTCCGCTCGGCATGATCGTTCGGCATGTCAGTGACTGTCCCGGGCGGCATGTGTCAGGGGAGGTCTTCCTGATACAGCCGCAGGAGCACGCGCTCGCAGGCGCCGAGGGTCTCCTCGATGTCTTTGGCACCGTGCGCACTCGAGACAAACGCCGCACCGCCAGGTTGGCGGGGCAGAAGAACACCTTCCTTCCGAAGAGCCTCCGCAACCCGCCAGTAGGACGTCTCGTCGGTGCTCTGTGCGCCGCGACGGTCGATGATGGGGTCCGACGACATGTACAACGCGAAGGCCGATCCCACACGGTTGACAATCATCGGGCGGGAGAATCGCTCGGCAAGGACCTGTATGCCATTTGTCAGCTGGGCCGTGCGCTCCTCGAGACGGTCGTAGATGGTCTCGTTCTTGAGAATCGACAGCACCGCTTCGGCGGCGGCGAGGGATACGGGATGGGGTGTCGGCATGCGCCCCTCACCCTTCTGGATGGGCTCCTCGATGCCCTCCCGGAATGCGACCACTCCGATTGGGAAACCACCGCCGAGCGCCCCGCCGTAGACCGCGGCGTCAGGCGTGATGCCGGTCCACGCGGCAGCCCCTCCCCTGCCGACCCGAAATCCCGAAATGCGTTCGTCGAAGATCAACAGGACGTCTCGATTTCCGGCAAGCCTCGGCGATCGCCTTCAGGACGCCATCGGGCGGCGGAACCACACCGACCCTGGTCATCAGGGGATCGATGACCAAAGCGGCGACCTTGTCGGCTCCCGACACCAACGCCATTTCGATCTGATCCACCCGCCAACCGGACACCTCGCGGACAGGAACCTCTTCCGGTTCGGCGCCGCCGGCCGATATCCTCAGCAGGGCACCGCCGTCGAGCATGAGGATGCCGGGACGGCCGGTGGTTTCGCGAGCCCATTGGAGGAGTTGCCAGACGGCCTCGTCCTGAGTGCGACACAACCACCAATTGCCGACCCAGGGCAGCGCATCGGAGAGTGACTCCGCCAGGTCCACCTCCTGAGGGACGTGGAATCCGTCGGGAACACCGTTGCCGAGGATCTTCCGCACCGCGTCGAGGACGAACTGGTTGGCGAAGCCGACGATGGCCGCCCCGCCCCCACCCTGGTAGTCGATGTAGCCCACGTTGTCGGCGTCGTAGACGCGCGCTCCCTGAGCCTTCGACGCCACCACGGACCGTTCGAAGCCGGATCGCAAGCCTGGTAGACAGCTTGCACGCTGCAGTAGTTCGTCGCTCAACCGTCCCATGTGTCACTCGTCCTCAGCCGACTCCTCGTCGCCATCACCAAAGAAGAACATGGCCCTGCAGTTGTCACTGCAGAAATCACGCCCGTAACCGGTCACGGCGCATTGTAGACAGAAGAGACTACGACAGATCATACAGCTCTGCAACCGCATCGCATTCAAGGGCTGACCACAGCTCGGACAGACCTGTTGCACACCTTCCTCTGAAGCAGCCATGCCATCAGTATAACCGCGGTTGACACTCACAAGTTAAGCGCCGTATATTGGCTCGCCCGGCGGTGTAGCTCAGGGGTAGAGCAGGGGTCTCATAAGCCCTGTGTCGGTGGTTCAAGTCCACCCACCGCCACCATTTCCTAACCCGGATGGCACCAAGGTTCTACTGCGGACGGCGAATGGAGGCGATCTGTCGTGCTTTTCGCGAATCGGGCTCCTCAACCAAATCCAACGACGCCCGCGTCGCCCAATCCGCGAAACACCCACCAGCTCACCGCCCTTGGTCGTCCTCGTGACGAAACCTCGTGAACCAACCAGGCTCACCAATGCCTCTCGAGGATTTTCACGAGCATTTCAATCGTCGATTCGCCCACCATATGGGCCACAAAGTCATCGTTGCGCTCTCGGGTGGTCCGGACTCGGTGGCCCTGCTGCATCTCCTGCGGGACGACCGCCTGAGACTCGATCTGGAGATCGCCCACGTCCATCATGCGACCCGGGGAATCGAGGCCGACCGGGATGCAGCCTTTTGTGAATCTCTGGGTCGATCGACTCGGGTTTCCCTTCCATCTCCTGCGCATCAACACCGAACCGACGCCCGCGGACGGCCGCGAGGCTTCGTGGCGTCGTCATCGGTACAGAGCCCTCCTGGACCTGGCCACCGACCGTCGGGCCGGTGCTGGTCGCCACCGCCCACCACCGGGACGACGTTTCCGAGGGGGTTCTGCTCCAGTTGCTGCGCGGCGCGGGGCTGCGGGCGCTGGCCGGAATCCAAGCCGAGACCGACCGGGGGATCATCCGGCCGCTCCTGCCGTGGCGTCGGGAAGACATCGTGACCTGGCTCCGCCGACACGACATCGAGTGGTGTGATGACAGCTCCAACAAGGACACCGCCCACCTCCGCAATAGGGTCCGGCATCTGATCCTGCCCGACCTCCGGGTCGCCTCTCCACGCATCGATGACCATCTGGTCCATCTGGCAGCGGCCATTGCCGAGGACGAGGCCTTCTTCTCGGGGACACTGCAACGACAGACGTCCTGGATCGACCCATGGTGTCCGGACGGTGGCGTGCCATGCGATGTGCTGAAGGTGATGCCGCCATCGCTTCGATCCAGGTGGCTGCACGCTCAGGTGGCACGGGTTGGGATCGGGCCGGTGACGCGTCGCCAGATCGAGCTCTTCCATCTGCTGGTCGAAACCACTCGGCCGAGGTCGGTGACCCTCGCCGGCCGCTGGCGCCTTCGACACGCGCGATCCCGTCTGTGGCTCGAGCCACCATCCAATCCGGCAGGCTACGACGAAACCCTCGGGGCTGACGTCGAGGTGGCCCTGACGATCCCGGGCTGGCGTGTCCGGACCACACGACACGGTGAGCCGTCGGAACACGCTCGATGGACTTTGCCGCGGCGGCGACGGTCCCGCTCCAAATTCGAACTCCGAAACCCGGGGACACGGTGACCAAGAACGGTTCCGAAGTCAGTGTGTCCAGATTGATTGCCCAGCGGGTTCCCAGACACCTTCGCACCGCGTGGCCCGTACTCTCCGAAAGTGCTAGAATTACATGGATTCCAGGGGTTTGGCAGGGCCCCGAGAGTGGTGGCCTGCTGGTGGAGGTTTTCACCGATGGGTGAGCCGAGGGTCGTACATACGGCCGAGGAGATTCAACAGCGATTGGTGGGGGTCGCGGCCCGCATCGCGGAGGACTACCGGGGCAAGAAGTTGATCCTGGTCGGCATCCTGAAGGGCGCCGCGTTCCTGTTGGCCGACCTCGCGCGGCTGATACCGGAACCTGTGGACTACGAATTCGTCGACGTCGCCATTTCATCGGAGGACAGGGGCGAGATCGTCAATCTCACCTTTGCCACCCACATCGAGGTCTCGGGACGGCACGTGCTGGTTCTCAAGGACGTCTGCCATACCGGCGTCACCGAGAACTATCTGGTCACTCATCTGAGCCAACAACGGCCGGCGTCCATCGAGATCGTTGCTCTGGTGGACCGACCCCATCAGCGAAGCGTGAATCTGCCCGCAAAATATTCAGTCTTCAGCGATGACACCGACGGCTATCTCGTCGGATACGGCCTCGGCCTGGAGTGGGGTCAATACACCAACCGACCCAATCTGTGCGTGATCGATCGAGCATGACTCCGGGAGTCCTCGTGGTCCCGACAACCGGGGGGAACAAGCCCACTCGCGCAAGGGGTTTCCCCTGTAGCCTAACGCGAGAAGCGTTGAGGCTGGAGGCAGACACAGCGTGAATCAGACCGTTCGAACCGTACTCATGTGGCTGGTCATACTGGTGGGGGTCCTTCTGATCTTCTCGGTGCTTCGGGGCTACTCGGAGACCAGCAAGGAAATCGCGTTCTCCGACTTTCTCGACAACGTCGCCGAGGGACAGGTGAGCAAGGTCCTCATCAAGGGCGAGGAAATCCACATCAAGTCCACCGGTACCGAAGACGTCGGACCGGCGCCTCGATACGACCTCTTCACCATCAATCCCAAATACGACGGCCTGATCCCCGAACTCCGTGAACACAACGTACAGATCAAGGTGGAGAAACCGTCCGACGGACGGGTGCTGACTGCCCTCCTTTCGTGGGCGCCACTCCTGATCCTGGTCGGTCTGTGGTTCGTTTTCTTCCGCCAGATGCAAGCCGGCGGAACCAAGGCGATGTCGTTCGGAAAGTCCAAGGCGAGGCTCCTGACGCCCGATCAAAAGAAGGTGACCTTCGCCGATGTGGCCGGCGTCAATGAGGCCAAGGAGGAGCTCGAAGAGATTATCGAGTTCTTGAAAGACCCGAAGAAGTTCACCCGCCTCGGAGGGAAGATCCCCAAGGGGGTCCTGTTGATGGGGGGACCCGGCACCGGCAAAACGCTGCTCGCCAAAGCCGTTGCCGGAGAGGCGGACGTTCCGTTCTTTTCCATCTCGGGCTCCGACTTTGTGGAGATGTTCGTCGGGGTCGGCGCCTCCCGAGTCCGCGACCTTTTCGAACAGGGCAAGAAGAACGCCCCCTGCATCGTTTTCATCGATGAGATCGATGCGGTGGGCCGACACCGCGGCGCCGGACTCGGCGGTGGGCACGACGAACGCGAACAGACGCTCAACCAGTTACTGGTGGAGATGGACGGCTTTGAGTCCAACGAAGGCGTGATCCTCATCTCGGCCACCAACCGTCCGGATGTGCTCGATCCCGCGCTGCTCCGCCCCGGACGATTCGATCGCCGCATCGTCGTTCCCGCCCCCGACGTCAGGGGAAGGGAGGGGATCCTCAACGTCCACACCACGAATATCCCGCTCGCGTCGGATGTGGACGTGCCGGTGTTGGCGCGGTCGACGCCCGGTTTTTCAGGAGCCGACCTGGCCAATCTGGTCAACGAGGCTGCGCTTCGAGCCGCCCGATTCAACAAGATGAAGGTGGAGATGGCGGATTTCGAGTTCGCCAAGGACAAGGTCATGATGGGATCGGAACGACGCTCCCTCGTGATGTCCGAAGAAGAGAAGAGAATCACCGCATACCACGAGGCCGGGCACGCCCTGGTCGCCGTGCTCATGCCCGATGCCGATCCGCTGCACAAGGTCACCATCATCCCCCGCGGTATGGCCCTCGGGCTGACACAGCAACTCCCCCTCGAAGATCGATACACCTACTCCCTGAAGTACCTCGAGGCCAACCTGCGCGTCTTGATGGGTGGTCGCATCGCCGAGGAGATCATCTTCGGGTCCGACCGAATGACAACCGGCGCCGGTAACGACCTCGAACGCTGCACCGAGCTTGCCCGCAAGATGGTCTGCGAGTGGGGAATGAGTGAAAAGATGGGTCCGTTGACCTACGGCAAGCGAGAGGAATCCATCTTCCTCGGCAAGGAGTTCTCTCGTCACCAGGACTACTCGGACGCCACTGCGGTCCAGATCGATGACGAGATTCGTCGGTTCGTGAAAGAGGCCTACGACGACGCCCACAGCCTGCTCAGAGAGCATCGTGCGGCCCTCGAGGCGATCACCGAGGCCCTTCTCGAACACGAAGTCCTCGAGGGCGACCGAATCTACGACATCATCGGTGAAACAACGGATTTCGACGCCGAAACGTTGAAGCAACAAAATCGGCGACCCGAGCAAGAGGAGGTCGAGGGATCGGCGTGAACGACGGCCATACAGGGGTGACCTCGCGGCAACGGACCACGCGGCTCGACGAATTGTGGCCGCGGCATCGGCCCGTGGTGATGGCGATCCTCAACTGCACGCCGGACTCCTTCTCCGACGGAGGTCGATTCCTGGATCTCTCGGCGGCCCTCGATCATGCGGAAGACCTGGTTCGTGACGGCGCCGACATTGTCGACATCGGGGGCGAATCCACCCGACCCGGGGCCGATTCGGTTCCTGCGGACGAAGAGCTGCGTCGAATTCTGCCGGTCGTCGAGGAGCTCAGAAGCCGGTATCCCGACCTGCCATTGTCGGTGGACACCTCCAAAGTCGAGGTCGCCGCAGCGGGTCTCGAGGCCGGCGCCGATCTGATCAATGACGTTGCCGCAGCCAGTGATCCCGCACTGCTTGACCTCGTCGCGGCGCACGGTGCGACCATCGTCCTGATGCACAGGCGGGGTCAGCCACGAACCATGCAGATCGACACGAAATACGACGACGTGGTCGCCGAGGTCAAGGAGTTTCTGAGCCAGAGGGCGACATCCGCCACCGAGGCCGGCATCCCCCCACACCGGGTATGGATCGACCCGGGTGTCGGGTTCGGAAAGGACGTGGGCGGCAACCTCAGACTGCTCGCGGCTCTGCCGGAGCTTGCGGAGCTGGGACATCCGGTTCTGGTGGGTGCCTCTCGGAAGTCCTTCATCGGGGATATTTCGGGTGCCGACGTTGCCACCAGACTCCCCGGAAGTCTTGCGGCCCTGATACCCACGATTCGCTTGCCCCGCGTGGTGGTTCGCGTCCATGATCCCAGGCCGTCGGTGCAATTCCTCGAAGTCGCCTCCAGATTGGCGGAGGCCGGCGCGTGAACTGGCTCCTGACTTCTCTCCGTGGGCTCACCGATCTCGACTTCGGAATTGCCGACGCGGTGGACATCTTCACCGTCGCCGTCTTGATCTACGCCCTCCTCGTGCTGCTCCGGGGAACACGGGCGATGCAGATGCTCTGGGGCATCCTGATCATCGCAGGACTCTACTTCGCGGCTTCCACGTTTCACTTGATCACCCTGTCCAACATCCTCGGCAATCTGCTCGGCTTCCTACCCATCGCCATCATCGTTCTATTCCAACAAGAGATCCGCAGAATGCTGACGGCATTTGGATCAACGGCGTGGTTCCGCTGGGACCTGGGTCAGGATGAGGGCCCCGTCATGCTCAACGAGATCGCGCTCGCGGTTCAGGCGTTGGCCTCGAAGCGCACCGGCGCACTGATCGCCATCGAACGTCGCGACTCTCTCGCAGTGTGGGCCGATACCGGAATTCCCCTGCAGGCCCTCTTTTCGTACGACCTCACGCTCAATATCTTCATTCCCGGAACCCCGCTGCACGACGGTGCGGTGATCATCAGGGGTGAGCGCATCGTCGCAGCTTCCTGCTTTCTGCCTCTGACCACCCGTCACGAACTCTCCTCCGAACTCGGCACCCGGCACCGCGCCGCCATCGGGCTCACCGAGGAGAGCGATGCGCTGGTCATCGTCGTCTCGGAGGAGACCGGGATCATCTCCCTGGCGGTGGAGCAGCAGCTCTTGCGTCCGTTGGACGAGGCCACCCTTCGAAATGCCCTCGCTGAACATCTCTACCAGCTCCGGCCGAGCGAGGAGGTGGGAGGGTGAGACTGCGGCCACGTTACCCGATTCAGTTTCTGGTGTCTCTGCTGGCAGCATTCCTGCTGTGGTACGGCCTGTCCGCCCAACGAGGGCGGGATATTTCGGTTCGGAGTGTCCGGGCACAGCTCACGCTGGTCAACATCCCGGCCGATCTCGTCCTGGTATCCGGAGTTCCGGACAGCGTGACCGTGCAACTGAGGGGCCCCCTGTCCCGGACCCTGGACCCGCGCACACCGATCGAGGTCCTTCTCGACCTGTCCAACGCCCAACCCGGGACCGCCTCCTATCCAATCGACGCGGCAAACATGCCGCTCCCGGCAGAGGTCGAGGTGGTCAGCCTCGAGCCCACGACCATTTCTCTGCAGTTTGAGCGGAGGCAGACCCTTATCGTCACCGTGCGCCCCACGATCGAGGGACAACCCGCGCCGGGCTTTGAACTCGGAGCGATCCGAGCAACACCGGTGCAGGTTCCCGTCCAGGGCCCGGAAAGCAGCCTTGTGGACCTGGATTCGGTGACCACGGAGCCGCTTTCCGTGGAGGGTGCCACCGGCCCCGTCACCGGCATGGTCCGCCCCATTCTCCCGGATCCCCAGCTCCGCCTGCTTTCGGCGGTACCGATCCAGGTGATTGCGGAGGTGCGACCGCTACCGGAACCGACACCGATCCCGGATCAAGATGCGACGGACAACGCTCAGTAGGGCCTTGAGCAAACAGGGTGGCGCGAAGCAATTGCGGAAGGAGTGCACAATTTGACATCCCGGACGTTGACGATCACTGCATTTTGTGAAAAACTCGTACAACCTGGGAGAAATTGTGAACACTCTGTTCGGAACTGATGGCATTCGTGGAAAGGCTTTCGAACCACCCCTGGACAAGGACACCGTGGGACGCCTCGGTACCGCTCTAGCGGGTGTGCTGACCGAGACCCCGCACGTCCTGTTGGCCGGCGACACGCGGTCCTCCACCGAAGTCCTTGCGGGTTGGTTTGCGGGCAGCTTCGCCGCCGACGGTGGTGCCGTTACCTGGGGTGGTGTTCTGCCCACTCCCGCCGTATCTCAGCTGGTTCGTGGTGGGAATTATGGCGCAGGAGTCGTGATCTCGGCCTCCCATAACCCGGCGGAAGACAACGGCATCAAGATTCTGGGACCATCCGGGGAGAAGCTTGACGACATCTCCGAACGGCGGCTCGAGCAGCGGATTTTCGCTGCCCGTCTCCAGACGGGTGGCCAGCTTCCGGTGGCGGATCGCAGCCTGGCGCCCCGTTACCTTGATCTCATCGTGCGATCACTGGGCGACGGCCGGCCGCTGTCCGGCATGCACCTGGTTGTGGACGCGGCAAACGGCGCCGCGTCCGGGCTGGCAGAGGAACTCTTCGACACCCTCGGAGCGAAGGTGACATCCATCGCATCGTCCCCGGACGGTTCCAACATCAACCGGGGCTGCGGCGCCACAGCACCCGCCCAGCTGGCGCAACAGGTGGCGGCTCACGGCGCCGATGCCGGCGTGGCGCTGGATGGGGACGCCGACCGCTGCATCCTGGTTGACGAAAACGGACGAATCCTCGACGGGGATGATGTCTTGTTTGCCTGGTCCCGATATCTGGCCGATGCGGATCGGCTTCCGGGCCGCAAAGTCGTGGCCACCGTCATGAGCAACTTTGGTCTCGAAAACGCCCTCTCGGAGAGAAACATCGACCTCGTGCGCTGCTCGGTGGGAGATCGCTGGGTCTGGCAGTCGATGCTGGAACACGGCGCCGCACTTGGCGGCGAGCAGTCCGGGCACGTCATCTGCTCCCATTATGGCGTCTCCGGCGACGGCCTGCTGACTGCCGGTCACCTGCTGGCGATCGCCGCGCGACGCGGAGAGGTCGTCTCGGCGCTCTCCAATTTAGAGCGATTCCCGCAGATCCTCATCAACGTTCCGGTGGCTCGCAAGGCCCCCTTCGAGGACCTCCCTTCGGTCGTGAATGGCCTGGCCGCGACCGAGAAGCGGCTCATGGGACGAGGACGAGTACTGCTCAGGTACTCCGGCACCGAAGCCCTGGCCCGCGTGATGATCGAGGGCGATGACGCACAGGAGATCCAGACCCTCGCGGAGGAGTTGGCCGAGACCATCCGGCAGGAGTTGGGCTGACCGCATCGCGGGTCCTCAATCGGTTGCCCTGGTCGCGCAATTCACTCCGCAGACTCCGTGAATTGCGTTGATTCGACTTTTCTTCCCTGATTACAATGCGGATTCCTGGAGGTGAGATGCCGAAGACAACCAGAAACGGCGTGACGCTGCACTATGAGGTTGAGGGCCATGGTCAACCAGTGTTGCTCATTCACGGACACACCCTGGATCTCACGATCTGGGACGATCTCACGGTCCCGTTGATCGCGGCCGGCTGTCAGGTGATCCGATACGATCTGAGGGGTCACGGCCGCAGCGATCGCCCGGAGAAGGACTATCGGATTTCCGACCACGCCATGGACGCCTTTTCCATTCTCGATCACGCCAATGTAGATCGTGCCGCCGTGATTGGATACTCAATTGGCGGAGGAATCGCCCTGGAAATGGCCCTGATAGACCCGCTGCGGGTCGACCGACTTGGTCTCATGTCGCCGGTATTGCCCGACCGACCATTCGAAAAGGCGTTTTTCGAAAACCTCCGGGAGGTGGCTCGGGTTGCGCGCACCGAAGGGATCGCAGCGGCCATGATCGGGCCATGGATGGCCAGCCCGCTGTGGGCGGCATCGCTCTCAAAAACCGGTGTCGCCCAACGGCTCGAGTCCATCGTCGGCAACTTCCCGGGCGCCGAGTACCTTGCTTCTCAACGCGACCAGCCCGATCGGGACTGGAACGTACCCGACCGGTTGGCTGAGATTCCCCAACCTACCTTGGTCATGGTTGGAGAGCTCGAGATGCCTGGATTCCTCGCCTGGGCCTCGGAAATTTCCGAAAAGATCCCGCACGCCACGCTTGAAATATTCGACGAAATGGGTCATCTCCACCTGATCGAAAATCCGGATCATATTGCTGATGTCGTAACGCAATTCACGAAGTGTGTCGATTGATTGGCTGTTAACGCGCCGATTCTCCCCGTGGCGCTACCCGAGGTCACTCGCGGCCGGTGGCCGCGGTGACCAGCCGTCACCAGCGGGTGGGCGGGGGAATCTGCAATCTGCAATCTGCAATTCGCAATTCGTAACGGGTGGGTGGGGGCTCCTGCCTACCCCTTGGTTGGGGTACGGCTGACATGGACCCGGCTGGCCCGGCCGCCTTCCACTTCCTCGACGCGAAGTTGAATTCCGTCCCGCTGCGCCACGGAGCCGGGGAGGACCTCTTTGTTCAAGAGGTGAGCGACTAGCCCACCCACCGAGTCCACCTCCGATGGCCGATCGATCGCCCGGTTGAGGATCACCTGGAGTCGTCGGACGGATAGGTGGCCTGGGACCGACCAGCCGCCGTCCTCGGCGCGCACCGTTGCGGCCTGTTCCTGGTCGAATTCGTCCTCGATCTCGCCGACGAGCAACTCCAGCGCGTCCTCGAGGGTGATCACGCCGGAGAGACCGCCAAACTCGTCCAGCACGATGGCCATGTGTTGTCCCGAGAGCCGGAAGTCGTGGAGGAGGTTTGGCACCAGTCGGGTTTCGGGAATGTACAGGGGAGGGACCACCAGGTCGGTCCAGGAGTCGCCGGGGCCGAGCCGGAACAGATGTTTGGAGTGGAGAATGCCCACGATGGCGTCGGGAGAGCCATCCACAACCGGGAAACGGCTGTGGACAGATTCGGCGATGAAATTCCTCAGTTCCGGGAAGGTCCACGATTGGTCCACGGTCGCCACCAGGGGCCGGGGCACCATGACCTCGCGGCAGATCGCCTGCTGGAACCCCAGGACCCGTTCGATCATGAATCGCGCGTCCTTGGCCAGCAGGGCGTGGCGGTGCGCCAGACGGGCCATGAACAGCAGGTCTTCCTCGGTGACCGGAATATCCAAGGTCTGACCGCGGGACAGCAACCTGGTGAGCAGTCCGAGAACCTTGTTGACGGGTGTCAGCACGACGTCGAGAACGTACAGGATCGGCGCGACTTTGGTGGCAATCCACTGGGCGTGTTGTTGGGCGAGGGTCTTGGGCGTGATCTCGCCGAAGACCAGGATGACCAGCGTCATGACGCCGACCACCGCAGCCAAACCGCCGTTGGGAGAAATCCGGTAGGCGATGCTGGTGGCCAGAGCCGAAGCCAGCACATTGACCAGATTGTTGCCCACCAGGATGGTGATCAGAAGTTCCTGAGGTGCGGAAGCCCACCGGTCGAGACCTGCCCGGGTCAGTTTCCCCCCTTGTTTCCTCAAGGCTTCGAGGCGGGTGATGGGCAATGACGTCAGGGCTGTCTCCGACGCGGAAAAGAAACCTGAACCGATCAGACAAAGGGCAACCGCGATGAGATCAACTTTCACGAATTGGCTCCGGGAGACGAGGTCTGTGGTCTGAGCGGCGGGGGCTGAGCGAGACTGTTGGACGTCTGCGGGTGCCGTGGTGCTCAGCGAAGCCAAATGATGTGCCGACGGGACTTTCTGGGTCGGGGTCGTCCATGCTCTGATCCTACCACGCACTGTGCCTGAGGGCCGGTCACGTCACCCGCTGAGGAGAGTGACCGTGTGTTAAGCTGCCCTCACACCGTAGGTATGCGGCATCGAGTTGGTTGACGCGCGAGGAGGGTTTCAATGACTGAGAACGTCGACACTCAGAAGAAGCAAGGACTGCCCACTCTGGCGTGGGTCGCCATCGGTTGCGGCGTGATCGTCGTGATCATGGTGCTCGTACTGACCGTGGGCGGTTTGTTCATGGCGAAGAAAATCAAGGACGTTGCGGGTGATCTGGACTTCGAGGACGATCCGGCCATGTCGGCCGCCCGGTTGATCGTTCGGATGAATCCCGAACTGGAAGAAGTGGCGGTGGACGAAGAGGCCGGCACCATCACCGTGCGGCACACCGGCACGGGGGAAACGGTGACGGTAGACATCGACGATCTCCAGGATGGGAAAATCAGCTTTACAACCGATGAAGGGGAGGTCACCATCGAGGCCAGTGGAGATCCCGAGGAGGGGACCCTGAAGGTCAATTCGGGCGATGAGACCTGGACGTTGAAGACAGGCGTCGAATCCCATGCCGAGGTCCCGGACTGGGTCCCCGTCTTCCCCGACACCGAGACCGAGAGCACCCACTCCATGACGTCGGACGGTCGAATGAGTGGTGGTTTTCAACTTCAATCGGACCACGACGTTGACACCGTGCTGGAATTCTACCGATCACGGCTCGAAACCATGGGATTCAAGGTCCGGGTCGATCGATTTTCGTCGGAGGACGACAACGGAGGGGTTGTTCATGGCCAACTGGAGGACTCCGGCCGCGCTGTGACCGTCATGGTTCGCTCCGACGAAGACGGTTCGACCAGGGCGGCGGTGTCCTATCAGGAGGAAGAGACGGAGGAGTAGCCCCCACCCGTCCATTACGAATTGCGAATTGCAGATTACAGATTGCAGATTCCTCCTGACCATTCATCCCGAGCCCGAGCCCGAGCCCGTTACCGTTTCCGAACGAAGAACGAAGAACGAAGAACGAAGAACGAAGAGACCCCGCCCGGAGCGAGGTGGGCGCGATGATCGGGCGTGCCGTCTCCAAACGCATTGCGAACGCGCGGGCCGGTGCCAGGCACCGTCGAAATCGGAACGGAGCACGAGGTCTCTACGTCTGCGGCGGTGCCTCGCACCGACATCGGCGCCGACATGCTGCCGCACCACAATATCGCGCCGGTTCTCGCTGCGGTCAGTCCGCGGGCGCGTCCTCAACCAACGCCTCGGCGAGCTTTGTGAACGCCTTGGCAGCGACGGAGTCCGGGTGCTGGAGCACCACAGGTGTCCCGGAGTCACCGCCAGACGCGATACTGGGATCGATGGGAATCTCTGCGAGCAGCGGGACACCCAGATCCTCCGCGGTTCGGCGGCCGCCGCCGGAGCCGAAGACGTGCTCCTGGTGGCCGCACTCGGGGCATGTGTAGTTCGCCATGTTCTCCACGATCCCGAGGACAGGCACCTCCAACTTGCGGAACATATGAAGGCTCTTCCGGGCGTCGATCAGGGCGACGTCCTGCGGTGTGGTCACGATCACGACGCCCGCCAGCGGAACATTCTGGCAGAGGGTGAGGGCCACGTCACCGGTCCCCGGAGGGAGATCAACGATGAGATCGTCGAGCTCACCCCAGAGGACATCACCGACGAACTGTTCCAGTGCCTTCTGCAGCATGGGGCCGCGCCAAATAACGGGCTGGTCCGCGTCAACGATGAAGCCGAACGACATGACCTTGACCCCCCCCGGTGCATCTACCGGGTTGATCTTCCCGCTGGCATCGCCGGTGGGGCCATTCTCCGACCCCATCATCAGCTGTTGAGAAGGGCCGTAGATGTCGGCGTCGAGCAGACCCACCGATCGACCCGTTGCCGCAAGCGCCAACGCCAGATTTGCTGCGACGGTGGACTTGCCCACGCCCCCTTTGCCGGAGGCCACCGCGATGATTCGTCTGACGTCCGGAATCAGGTGCCCCCAGCCTTCGGGCTCGGGGGCGCCTTGTGGCTGCGGGTTGGAGGGCACGGTGGCAAGCATCGTCTGCACCCGCACCTCGGCGGTGTCGACGCCGTCGAGGGCCAACAACTGGCGCTCCACGGTTTCTCGGAGGGTTTCCGAGATCCCCGGCTGTGATGCCTCGATGCCCAGCAGGAGTCGGATCCGCGGACCGTCGACCTCGAGCTGGCGGACCGCGCCTGCCTGGACGAGATTGGCTGTGCCGCCGGGTGCCGGAATCGTGTGCAAGATGCGCAGGACGTCGTGTTCGCTGATGGGCATGTTTCCTCCTCGGACCGCCGTAGAGTCTAACCCATACCATCGGCGCGGCAATCCCACCGTCAGCATTCTGGAGTCGGCAGTCCCCCCGCCAACCTGGATCGGGAATGGGCGCGTTTGGCGGGCGTACCGTCTCTGATGGTTTTGGAACAGCAGTATCAGCGGTGGGGGTCCTTCGTTGCGCCCCGGTTCTTCGTCGCGCTTCCCGTGAGGATGCCAGGCACGCCGATTCGCCCCAGCGAGACGAATGGGCTGACCGGCGTTGGCGAATCGGGATGCCAGGCACCTCCGAGAGACGCGCCCGCCCGGAGCACGGTCGGGAGATGGGCACGATGAAATGAGGAGAATCGTTCCATACGCGCTCATCCGTTGCCAGGCACCGTCGAAATCGCATCGGAGCACGAGGTCGACACATCTGCGGCGGTGCCTGGCACCGACATGTGGAAACCAAATGCGAAGGGTCGCAGTCAGTCCTCCAGCCTCGTGAAGGAACCCTCGGGATAGAGCAGATTGCGGCACCGGTAGCGGAACACCGTCCGCACCACCTCATCGTTGCGCCGGATTTCAATGGGATCTATTTCGCGCACCTCTGTGAAAAGCTGCTGGAGCTTGTCCAGTTGACCCTCGCGTTCGGTGACGAAGAGCATATCGCGGCCCCTGAGTTCTGACGGCGTGTACCAGTACAACGAGGCCAGGCCGTGCCTGCCGCCTCGGATATGGGCCAGTCGGGTGGGCATCCGGCCCTTTGTGAGAAAGGCGTAGAGGTGGACGTCGCTGTAGCTCTCGGAAGCCATCAGTTCGCCCGGGGCCAAATCCGCTTCGACGCGATTCGCCACCTCCTGGTTGCCGATCAGATCGCTCAGAGCGCTGGTCGAGATCCGCGTCGGCTGTCCGCTGTAACTCCACTGGATGCGCAGCAGCGGCTCCGGTGAAAAGACAATACCGATGGCCAACAACGACAGTCCGAGACCGAAAATCGCTCCCAATATCACCAGCAACCGGCGACCCCGGAAAGCCACCAACACCAGCAACACGGCGAAGACCATCACACCGGTAGTACCCCAATGAGGAGCCGAGCGGGTCCTCAGGGCCACAAGACCGAAGAAGACCAGTGGTGAGATGGCGGCCACTCGCGCCGTCAGCCAGTCGGCCCGGAATGGGCGTCGGCTCAACCACCAGGCCACACCGAAGGCGATGGCGAGGAACGGCGTCAACAGCAGCGCCACTCCGCCCAGATACTCGCCGAGATATTTCAGGGTCAACCCACCCGATCCGTGTCGCCCGGCCAGTTGGAAACGAATGTTGTCCCAGTTGTGCTGAACCGCCCAGATCCAAACCGGCGCGGTGAGCAACAGGCTCACGGCCGCCGCCAGATAGGGGGTCGGCGTTTTCAGGTCGTCCCGGGTGCGACCCTTGACCACCGCCGGCACAATTGCGGGAAGCACGGTCACGATGGGAAATTTGGCGAGAAAGCCCAAGCCTACGGCAACACCAAAACCCCACCAGGCACCCCGTTCTCCCTGGGCGAGGGCCACGGCGGCCCACGTCGCGCCGAGAAAGGCCGTGGCCATGGCCACATCCGTGGACGCGTAGAACGAGCCGAGGAACATCAGCGGCGTCAGATGCAGGAGCAGGTAGGCGATCGCCGCCTGACGCATCGAGCCACCCAGCCTGCGCACCAACGGCAGCAACATCAGACCGACCAAAAAACTCGCCACAATGGCTGGCCCGCGCACCGCCAGCCGGCACTCACCCAGCACAGCGCGAAATGGAATCATCGACCAAATGACCAGGGACGGCTGGTCGAAGGTGCTCCACTCGGGATGACGGGAACAATCCCAGTAATATGCCTCGTCGCCCGAGATTGGCAGCATGGCTGCCAGCACGATGTGGAGCAAGGTCAGGGAGAGGAGCACACCGAGAAAGAAGCGCCTCGATCCTCCATCGGCGCCGCCGTTGTTATTAAGGGCTGGATTCTCCACCGGTCTGACCTAGAGGTTCCGGCGTAGATTCCAGAGTTTGGCCAGAGTCCCGAAGGCCAACCCGAGGTGGACCTTGGACTCACCGTAGACCCGCGGCAGATGTTTGACGCCCACCTGAGCCCAACGGAGACCCGCGCGATCGGCTCGAGCATAGATCTCCGCATCGATCAGGAACCCCTCGCTGGTCAGGTCGACCATGTAGAGGAACGATCTGCGAAAGAGCTTGAGCGCGCAGTTGACGTCCTTGACGTCGAGTCCCAGGATTCGGGCCTGGAGCCAGTTGTAGGTCGCCGACACCCGATGCCGTATCCAATTATCCTCACGGTCCTCGCGAATTCCCCCCACCATATCTGCGTCCGCGAGAAAGGGATACAGCCTGGCGATGTCACGGAGATCAAACTGGCCGTCAGAATCCGTCAGACAAACAACCATGTACCGCACGGCATCGAATCCGCGGCGGATTGCGAGACCGTAGCCCTGGTGGCCGTACTGGGTCAGGACCCGAATCCGCGGATCGTCCTCTGAGAACTTCTGAAGAATCTCGGGGGTCGAATCGGTGGATCCATCGTCCACCACGATGATCTCCCAGAGCTCGCAGATCTCGTCGAGGGCCTGGACTGCCTCCGGTATGACGATCGGCAGCGCCTCCTCTTCGTTGAGGGCCGGCATCACCACCGACAATTCGGGTATCAGGTCGCTGGACCGACGGGGACGTTCCATTGTGTCAGCCACGCGCGCATTGTAGCAAAAGACCACCCACCCACCCCTTCATTTCGAATTCCGAATTGCGAATTGCAAATTGCGAATTGCCCCCGCCCACCCGGAGAAGGAAGCCTGAGACCTCAAGCCTCTTCCTCGGGCGATTCGAAAGGGCGAAACAGCTACAATTGGACGGATGCACAACATCTACCTCGTCGGATTCATGGGGTCTGGAAAGACCTCCGCCGGGCGCGAACTGGCCCGGCACATGGAACGGACCTTCATCGACCTCGATGGTTGTCTGGAGGACAGTCTCGGGATGCCCATCCACGAGGTCTTCCGTTCCCGGGGGGAACATGCATTCCGGGAGGCCGAAAGAGATATCCTGGAGCGGACCAGCCGCCTCAACGACGTCGTGGTTGCAACCGGCGGGGGGGCCTTCTGCGACCCGGTCAACCGAGACATCATGCACTCCGCCGGCGGGTGTTCGGTCTTCCTGAAGGTCCCGTGGCCGGTGCTCATGGAACGGTTGGAAGCCGACCACGACGGCCGGCCCAAGTTCACCGGACCCACGGCCGCACGGCTCCTGTACGACACGCGGGTGCCTCACTACGAGGAGGCCACCTGCACGGTGGTCCTCACCGGATCCGAGTCGCCGCGGGTTGTTGCGGAAGTCATCGCCGATCGACTGGCGGGGGTGCCGTGCGCTACCTGATCTTGAGTGATATCCACAGCAACTGGGAGGCGCTCACCGCAGTCCTCGGACACGCACGGCGCAAGGGTTTCGACAGGGTGGTCTTCCTGGGCGACGCGGTGGGATACGGGGCATCACCAAACCAGATTATCGGATGGCTGCGGGGCCTGGGCGGGGACGCAGCCGTAGTTCGCGGCAACCACGACCGCGTGTGTTCCGGGCTGGACAGCCCCGAGTACTTCAACCAGTATGCCCGCGAGGCGGCGGAGTGGACCTTGGAAAATCTCGATGCGGGGAACCTGGACTATCTGCGAAAGACCACGGTCGGTCCGATGGCGGTGACATCCGAGCTGGCAATCTGTCACGGCTCAGCCATCGACGAAGATGCCTACATTTTCTCGGCCTACGACGCGAACCTGGCCTTCGAGGCCCTGGATCACAGGGTGATCTTCTTCGGTCACACCCACGTGCCGTCGCTGTTCACCCTCGGCAACAATGGGGACGCCTCCTCTGTCGATGTCAAACTGCTGGCCGGCCGACGGGTGACAATCGAATTAGAGAAGGACAAACGGTACCTGATCAACCCGGGTTCGGTTGGCCAGCCAAGAGATCGCGACCATCGAGCCGCCTACGGCATCTACGACGAGGACGAGGCGCGGTTCCACCTGTACCGAGTCAATTACCGCGTGGCCATGGCCCGGCGCCGGATCATGCAGGCTGGGCTGCCTCCGGTGCTCGGAGATCGACTTCTGTACGGAGCGTGACTATGAGGGCATCGGATGTGAGGCGTTGGTGTGGTCGCGGGGGCTGGTTGTCACTCCTGCTCGCCGGGGGGTTGGTGGTTGCGGCCGCGCAGGGTTCGGCCACCACCAGCGATGACGTCATTGCGCGCAAGGCGGCCCTGTTGGCGGCCATCGACTTTGAGGGTCTGACAAACTCCATCGCCTCCGGCATGCTGTTGGATCCCTACCCCATTTCACGCATCTTGGCGGCCCGTGCCCTCGCCTCCGAGGCCGACGCGGCACGACTCCGGTTGGTGGGTGAGTACGCCCGTGACGGAGACGCGTGGGTGAGGTACCAGACCATGATCGCGGCGGGCCGAATGGCTCCCAAGGGGTTGGCCGTCGCCGCCGGCGGTCTCAATGATCCTTCACCGTTGGTTCGGCAGGCCGCGGTCTGGGCCGCCAGTCAACACGGTCAAGAGGCCTACCAGCCGGTGATGAGGCTTGTGATGACCGAACGCGACCCATCGGTGCTCGAAACCGGGATCGCCAATATGTGGCGTCTCGGAGACGGGCCGTGGGAGGAACAGGCGGCACGGTACGCGCGGCACGCCAGTCCCGGTCTCCGACGGGCGGCAGCCTCGACCCTGGCTCGCAGCGAACGTCAGGGGCGCGCAGAGGCGCTTCGGAAGCTGGCGGCGGACTCCGAGGCGGTGATCCGCGCCACTGCCGTCGAAGGATATCGCCGCGGCCAGGTCACCACCGCCGACCGCGGGGTCATTTTAGAGGCCGTCAGCGACAGCGACTGGCGGGTTCAGACCGCTGCCTGTCAGGTTCTGGCCGACCGCCCCGAGATCGCTCTCCCGGAGGATGTCAGCGACGCACTGGCCGGGATGTGGACCGCTTCAAGGGGTCAATTGGCGGTGTCTGCCCTGCAGGCAGGGGCGAGCCACCCGGGGATCGGTGACGACGCTGTCCTGAGGAGTATTGCGGCCACCGCGGAGACGTGGCGGGCCTCCGCGGCGCTGGTGGCGTTGGCCCGGCGGAGCCCCGCCCAGGCCGCGACGATGGCGAGCAGCTGGTTGGGCGACGACGATCTTTGGCGGCGGCGCGCCGCAGCGCGGACCGCGGCCATCGCGGGCCCACCGGGCGGCAAGCTGGAGCGAGCGGTCCTGGCCGACCCGGACGCGGCTGTTCGGCTGTCGTGGTTGGAGACCCTGGACTCCGATCAGGTCGAGCTCCGCGGCGACACCCTCTGGTCGCTGGTGCGGTCGGATTCCGATCCCATGGTGAGGGCAGAATGCGTGGATCTGTTGGGCGATGATGCCCGTCTCGCCGAACCGGACGCCGCGCTCAAACTCTACCTCCGGTGGGCCGGGGATGACGCCGGGGATGCCCGGGCCGCGGCCCTTGTGGCGGCCATCAGGGCGTCTCCAGAGGATGCACGGGGGTCCATTCTCGACCTCGCCAAGCAGGATCCAAGCCGTTTGGTGACCGCCATGGTGGTCAACGAGGCCCGCGCTCTGGGTTTGGATGCCACCGTCAACGACGGCGAGCCGCGACACGGCCGTAAGTGGTACGAGGACCTCGTGATCTGGACCGCCGAGCCGCGATGGCTCGATCTGGTCACTGTGCGCGGCACCGTCCGAATCCGCCTCGAACTCGAACAGACTCCGATCACATCGAGGGAGGTCTGGGGCCTCGCCGAGGAGGGCTTCTACGACGGCCTGACATTCCACCGGGTCGTCCCCAATTTCGTGGTCCAGGGCGGCGACCCTCGCGGCGACGGCTGGGGCGGCCCCGGGTTCGTCATCCCCGACGAGCCGAGCATGCACCCCTTCGACTCATGGCGGGCGGGGATCGCCACCTCCGGCCCACAGACCGGTGGCAGTCAGTTTTTCTTCATGCTGCTGCCCTCGGACCGACTCACCGGGCACTACGCGAATTTCGGAGAGGTCGTGGCGGGGAGGGATGTGCTGACGAGACTCCAGGTGGGTGACCGCATCCTGCGCGTGGACAGGCACTCGGGAACCGAACCGCCACCACCGACACCAGTTCTTCTGGGTCGTCTGACATGGCCGGACGTGGAGGGATTGGCGGGCTGGAATGAGGAGGTGACGGCCTATGTGCCGGATCCGGAGGTCGTGGACCTTCTGGCCGCCGTGACGGGCCATTATCGAGTCGTCACCGTCCTCGCCACATGGTGCTCCGACTCGGAACGCGAGGTGCCCCGGCTTCAGCGGGTCCTCGACGAGATCGGCGGTGATCATTTCACCCATGTGATGGTCGGCGTCGATCGGACCAGGCGGGTTGCCGATCCCGAGGTGGTGGCCGATCTCGGCGGAGATCCGGTTGTGGATCTGGTGCCGACGATCCTGGTGATCGACGAGACCGGGTTGGAAATCGGCCGGATCGTGGAATCGGCCGAGCAACCGATCGAGCAGCTGATCGCGGATTTCGTTGCCGACTCCGAGGGCTGGTAGTGACCACCGTCGCCATCACCTCACCCCTTCCCGGGCGCGCCGAGGCCATCCTGTCCGAGCGCTTCGCGGTGCGCATCCACAACGGGCCTGCGCTGTTGACCCACGAGGCGATCGCGGACTTCTTCGGCACCGCCGAGGGCGCGGTCACGGTGCTCGCCAACCCGGTCACTCGCCGCGTGTTCGAGAGCTGTCCTTCCCTCAGTGTGGTGGGCAACGTCGCCGTGGGTTTCGACAACATCGACATCGCCGCCGCCGAGGAGTACGGGGTCTGGATCACCAACACCCCCGATGTGCTCACCGAGGCCACGGCCGATCTGGCGTGGGCGCTGGTCCTGGCGGTGACCCGAAGACTGCGGGAAATGGAGGACTATGTCAGGTCGGGCAGCTTCCAAGGCTGGGGGTTGGATCTCTTGTTGGGCCGAGGCATCCAGGATAAGACCATGGGTATCGTGGGGTATGGACGGATCGGTCGGGCCGTGGCACGCCGGGCGTTGGCGTCGGGGATGAGGGTCGTGTACACCGATCTGGAGCCGCACCACGAGCCCAACCCCCCGGCCGAGTTCCTCGACCTCGAGGATCTGCTGTCCACCAGCCAGGTCGTGTCCCTGCACACACCTCTGACCGAGGACACCCGACACCTCATCGATGAAGAACGTCTGCTGCGGATGCCTACCGGAGCGGTGCTCGTCAACACGGCGCGCGGTCCTTTGGTGGACGAAGAGGCCCTGGTGAGGGTGCTCGAGTCGGGCCACCTCGGGGGAGCCGGGCTCGATGTCTACGAGCACGAACCGCGGGTCCATCCCTCGCTGCTCCATCGAAACGACGTGGTGCTCCTGCCCCACGTGGGGTCGGCGACGGTGGAAACCCGAGCCGCCATGGCCGAACTGGCGGCGCACAACGTGGCGGCGGTGCTCGAGGGACGCGAACCGCCGACTCCGGTGGTCCGAGGGCGGTCACGTTAGCAATTCCATATTCCAAATTCCAGATTCCAGATCTCGCAATCCGTGCAATCTGCAATCTGCAATTATAAAATGAGAACTCAGAGCTAACCCGCACTTCTCACCGAGTGTCTGCTGCGGGCGGCGAATCGCGGGCTAAAGGAATCGCTCCATGAAGTGGGTGCTGACATTTCCGGCTTGGAAGTCCGGGTCGTCGAGGATCTTGAGATGAAGGTCAACCGAAGTCTTCACGCCCTCGATCCGGAACATCTCCAACGCCCGCCGGCCCCTGACGATGGCCTCCTCCCGGTCACGGCCGTGCACCAGCAGCTTGGCGATCAGGCTGTCGTAGTAGGGCGGGACCGTGTAACCGGCGTAAAGGTGGGTGTCGACCCGCACCCCCGGCCCGGACGGCAGGGCGAGGAAATCCACCCGTCCCGGTGACGGTGCGAAACTCACCGGATCCTCCGCGTTGATCCGGAATTCAATCGCGTGACCCTCGGGCCGAACCTGGCGTCGCTTCGGCAATGACATGGGTTTGCCGGCGGCGATCAGAAACTGTTCCTTCACCAGATCGACGCCGGTCACCAGCTCGGTCACCGGGTGCTCGACCTGGATCCTGGTGTTCATCTCCATGAAGTAGAACGTCCCATCCTCGGCGAGCAGGAACTCCACCGTGCCGGCGTTGGAGTACTTCGCGGCGCGGGTCGCCGCCACCGCCGCCCGGCCCATCTCGGTGCGGAGATCCGGGTCGAGGGCCACCGACGGCGCCTCCTCGATGATTTTCTGGTGACGCCGTTGGATCGAACACTCACGCTCTCCAAGGTGAACGACCCGGCCGCGGTCGTCGGCCAGCACCTGGAACTCGATGTGGCGGGGGCGCTCGAGATATTTCTCGAGGTACACCGTGGCGTCGCCGAAGGCGATTTCCGCCTCGTTACGTGAGGTGTCGTAGGCGACGCTGAGCTCGTCATCGTCAAAGGCCAGACGCATCCCGCGCCCACCCCCCCCGGCCGAAGCCTTCAGGATCACCGGATAGCCGATCTGCCGGGCCAGTTCGAGGGCGTCGTCACGGCTCTCCAATGCGCCCTCGGATCCCGGCAATATGGGCACCTCGGCTCCGGCCATGGTCCGCCGCGCCTCCGACTTGTTGCCCATCAGGCGCATGGCGTCGGGTGATGGCCCGACAAACACCAGGCCGCACTCGCTGGTGACCTCGGCAAAATGGGCATTCTCGGCGAGAAAGCCGTAGCCGGGATGGATGGCCTCGGCCCCACTGATCTTCGCGGCCGAGATG
Organism: uncultured Holophagae bacterium; assembly: GCA_963797055.1. Lineage (GTDB taxonomy): Bacteria > Acidobacteriota > Thermoanaerobaculia > Thermoanaerobaculales > Sulfomarinibacteraceae > FEB-10. Next base: position 174,459 of record CAWCOD010000002.1, on the reverse strand, counting down.
ACCGCCGTGACGTTGAGATAGGAGCCATCGGAAGCCGGCGGGCCGATGCACACCGACTCGTCGGCGAGCCGGACGTGGAGACAGTCGCGATCAGCCTCGGAGTGCACCGCGACCGTGGCGATCCCCAGCTCGCGGCAGGCGGCGATGATCCGAACTGCGATCTCGCCGCGATTGGCGATCAGGACCTTGGAAAACATCTCAGGCCGGCCGTACCGCGAACAGCCGCTCGCCGTATTCCACCGGTTGGGCATTCTCGGGCAGGACTTTCACGATCGTGCCGTCGATGTCGCACTCGATTTCGTTCATCAGCTTCATCGCCTCGACGATGCACAGCGTCTGCCCGTCCTGGACGAGATTCCCGACCTTCACATAGGGTTCCGCGTCCGGGTTCGGTGCGCGGTAGAAGGTGCCGACGATGGGAGAGGTCACATAATGGAGACCCTCGTCACTCGCCTCCGCACCTCCGTCCGTCGGCCCCTCCACGGACGCCTGCGGCGCGGCGGCCTCGCCGACGGCGAGGGGGACGGGGACGGATTCCACGACCGAGACCTGGGGCGTGCCCTTGATCCGGACCCTGGTCCCTCCATGTTCGATCTCCAGGCTCCCCACTCGGGTCGAGGCCACCAGCCGAATCAGCTCACAGATCTCCTCGAATTTATACATTTCTAGCGTCCACCTCAGACGAATTCGGAGTAAAGGCGCGAACCGGTGAGCCGGCTCAACAACCGCCCCTTGCCCACCAGGGCGCTGCGGTCCAGCACCAGCACCAGGAAGTAGCCGGCGGCAAGGCTTGTCAGAATCACGGCCGCATCCTCGGCATAGACCAAAAGCTGCTGCAGCTCACCGTGGTCGAACTCACGCTCGGTGCGCTCCACCCCGGCAACGATGGCGGCGAACTCGGTGCCCAGGGCTTCCAGTGAAGCGTCATGGGGCGTCAGAACGACCGGTATCCCGTCGGGATCCACGATGGCCGCCCCTCGGGAACCGGGACATCTCTCCACCAGGTTGATCATCTCCTGCTCGAAGTTCACGTTTGTCGCCTCTCCGAAGCCAGTCTAATGGTGTCGAGCCAGCCCCGCAACGCCGCGACCTTCGCACCGGTCACGTCGATGGAGTCCTCACTCCGGCCGGCCCTCAACTCGTCGAGCATCTCGCCGGCCGCGGTATCCGAAGGATTCTGTTCAATCAGACGCTCGAGGGTCGCCACCGCCAGGCCCTCATCGCCCTGTTCGAGGGCGAGCTTGGCCAGGGTCAGTGTCGGCAGAGGGACGTCACCGGCGGTCACCGGTGCGCTCTGGTGGTCCTCGTCGTCCTGGTCTTCTCGGGGGCCGTGGTCGAAGTGAGCGATGGCCTCGGGGATCACCATCTCCTCGGCAGCTTCCGCGGCCGGTTCAGACTCGGCTCGACTCGGGCTCGGGCTCGGGCTCGAGCTCGGGCTCGGGCTCGGGCTCGGGCTCGGGCTCGGGCTCGGGCTCGGAGATGATGGCTTCGTCGTCTCCAGCGTCGGTTGTACCGCTATGACCGCCGTGATCGTCGTCATTCACATCAGCCCATGATTCGAATTCGGGATCGGAGGGAGTGGCGGCCATGGGATCGAGGTCCGGCTCGGAGATTTCGGGCACCGGGAGGTCGGGATCAGTATCCGCCGCGATCACGACTTCTTCAGCTGAAAGCTCGTCCTCGTCGTGGATCTCGGGTTCAACCTCCGGCGGCGGCTCCACCAGAAGCTCCCGGTTGCGCTCCTCGTTTTCGAAATCGGCCCACGACTCGAACTCGAGCTCGTCTTCCGCGTCGTCGTCTTCCTCCGCATCGGCCAATCCGAACGGACCGTCGGTCGCGGGCTCGACCTCGCTCTCGTCGGAGGCAAGCGACACGTCGTCATCCACTGCGTCACCATCGCGCTCGACTGCAGGGGTTTCGTCGAACGGATCCTCGGCAACCGGTTCCGGCTCCGACTCCGACAGGTCCTCAACGGCGAAGACGTCGTGCGCCACAGCCGATTCAGCGTCCGATACCCTACCCTCGTCCGCGAAGGGATCGTCACCGGACAGGGTGATGACCTCCGCCGGCGGCCGCGGCACGGGGATGGCCCGGGCCGCGAGAACCTCCTGGGCCGCCGCCTCTTCTGCAGCGAGCCGCGCCTCGATGTCGGCCAGCATTTCGGCCACCTCGCCGTCGTCCGGGTCGGCGCCATGAAGCCCCCGAAGAATCTCCACCGCCTCCGACCAGCGCTCGTCGGCACGGGCCGCATCGGCCACCGCACGGGCCGCCACCAGGTTGCCGGCATCGAGCTGGTAGGCCCGGGTGAAGGCCTCCACTGCCCCATCCGGATCCTGGAGGTCTCCGAGGGCGCGACCGAGAGCCACCCACGCCGCCGCGTACCGGGGGTGGACCTCGAGCCCGCGGCGCAGAATCTCCGCCGCCTCCTCGGCTTCGCCCTCCCGACGCAGAAACTCGGCAAGTTGATTGAAGACCCGCGAGGACGGGTCCTCGCGGAGCTGGTAGCGGAGTTGCTCGATGCGGTAGTTCATCGCGTTCAACTATACCGAAACGCAACCGAATGATCAGTGTGGAGTGCCACAGGAGGTATGGTGTTTGGGGAAATTTGAATTTTGGATTCTCAATTTTTAATTCCCCCACCCACCCGAAGCGGGTAGGGCGCGTTGGGCGGGCGTGCCGTCTCTGACATTGTTGGGAACCAAGGTGCTGGCAAGATTCATCCCGTGAGGTCCCAGACAATGTCAAGGGGGCAACCTCGGGAAGCGCCATGGGGAGAGGGACGCGATGAAGGAAGTTAAACGTTGAACGTTAAACGTTAAACGTTCCCCGCCCTCCCGGGGCAGGGCCCGCTGAGCGCATGGGGACCTGGCGCATGGGACGAGCTTGATCGCAGGGCGCACTTCGTCACCTTCGATTCTCAAAGCGCTCCCGTGAGGATTGAAAGTTGACGTTAAACGAAGCTTGCTCGCACCCTCCCGGGTGCAGGGCGCGCTGATCGAGCTGCGTCTCAACATGTCGAGGATGCCAGGCACGCCGATTCAGCCTCAATCGAAACGAATCGTCTTCACTCGGCAACCTCGGGTGGCGCCATGGGGAGAGGGACGCGATGAAGGAAGTTAAACGTTGAACGTTAAACGTTAAACGTCCCCCGCCCACCCGGAGCAGGACCCGCCTGAGCGCCGTGGGGACATGGGCGCGATGGGAAACGAAGCTCGATCGCACACCGTTGTCCCTTCGTCCCGCCCCGATTGTCAACGCGCTACCCGTCGAGGATGCCAGGCACGCCGATTCGCCCCAACGAGATGAGTCCGTCCGTCGGCTTCGGCGAATCGGGAGCCAGGCACCTCCGAGGAACGCGCCCTCCGCAACGAAAAAAAGCCGGGCCCGAAGGCCCGGCAGGATTCTCAGGTCTGTCGTGTCCTAGGGAGCGGGGATGCCCTCACCCTGGACGTTGAACGAAACGCTTGCGGGATCGGCATCCGGATCGGTTGCGAAGATCGTGATCACCGCAGAGAAGACCTGTTCCGCGGTGGGATTGAAGACCACATCCCTGATCACGTTGCTGTTCGCCGGCACCATTCCGGAGGGGCCGCCATCGATCCAGAAGTTGACGGGATCGGTTCCGGAGACCTCTGCGGTCCACATCAGATCCGCGCCACCATCGTTGAAGATGGAGAAGGACAGCATCGTCGGCGGATCACCGACAATCACCTGCCCGAAGTCGAGATCGCCGGGCTGGATTCCCCAGATGGCGTAGGGCACACAGGTGGTGTCCTCGGGTTCGTAGATCAACGCGCCATCAAGCGTGCTCGAGCAGTTCCCCGGCTGGTTCTGCACCGTGACACGCACCGGTGACGGCGTCCGGCGCAGACCGGGATCGCCATCGTTTGTGGTACACGGCGAGGTGTCGTACTGGAGCCCGAATTCGTTGGGCGCGGGGATTCCCTCCACCTCGATCGTGCTGTCGTTGACCACGTCGACGGACGAGGGCGACATCACATAATCGTTGATCTTGACCAGCACGTTCTCGCCGAAGTCCGACCCGAAGATCGTGATGTCGTCGGGATCCACATCGTCGCCGTTGTTGAACGATCGGACAAAGACCGGATCCACCGACACCACCGTGGGCGTGTTGCCGAGCAGGGTGAAGTTGCCGCCCTCGATGATCTGGTTGCTCTCGATGAGCCGCACCCGGAAGTTGCCGGTCCTGTCATTGCACTCCGGCGGGACATCCAACGGAATGCGGGCCGCGATCTCCGTTCCGGAGACCGACTGCACCTCGAATTCAAGGGTACCGCCGCCCGTGAAGACAACCTGGAGCGGATCCTCGAAGCCCGAACCGTAGATGAGCACGACGTCGCCGGGCATGCCCTCGGTGGGCGAGTTGCCCGAGATGAACAGGTTGTCGCCATAGGTGTACTGCAGCGTATTGGAAATCTTGCCGCTGGCCATGTTGGTGACCTGGACATCCACCGTCACCGGTGGCACCTCGTTCTGTTGGCTGTAGTCCGGAGCCACACAGGTAATGATGTCGTTGTCGGCCGGCGTCTGGTCGTCGATGAGGTTGACGTCGGTGGCCGTGAGGTTGCCGAACCTCACCTGGACCGGGATCTTGAAACCCGAGCCCATGATGGTCACCAGGGTGCCGCCGTCGAGCGGTCCGGCGATGGGTGACAGCGAATTCATTACCGGATCCGGATCGTCGGCAAGGACGATGAAAGCCTGCGGCAGCGTGTACTCCCCGATCGGGGTGAACACCTTCGCATCGGCAAGCTCGTTGCCGGTGAGCGGTGTCGCGCTGAAACGCGGCGTGGTGACCAGCATCTGCTGACCGTCGTCGGAGACCGACAGGATCTCGGCCGTCAGAGTCCGGCCCTGGAAGATGAATTCGAAACGTGTGGCATTGTTCAGATCATGGCCGAAGACGGTGATCTGATCACCGCCGGCCGAACCGCCGTAGTTGGGGTCGAGCACGTAGATGAGGGGATCGCCCACCCCACCGGTCTCGGCGAGGAAGGTGAATGCCGACGGCAGGTTGACCGTCTGTTGCGAGGCGGTTCCCACGCCACCTACCACGGTGACGTTGGCCACCTGATTCTGGTTCCGGTCGGCTGCACTGATGTATGGCGTGGAGATGGTGATCTCACCCGGCGCCGACAGAGGATCGCTCTCGGAAACGTTGGTGACGATGGCGGCATAATCCTGGCCCTGGACGTTGAACGTCACATCCACCGGTCCCATAATGCCCTTGCCGCGGAGGATAACGGTCTCATCGCCGTCAAAGGCCCCGATGTTGGGCACCAACGGCTGGTAGATCTCGAGGCCATTGCTGCCGTTGCTGTTGAACGGAATCGAGATGGATTTGGCGACGCCTTCGACCTCGGCACGTACCGTGAAGTTGCCCGGCACTGAAGCGGTGTAGAGGACGCGCGCCCGCCCGCTCTGGGTGTCGGCCGTCGTGGAGGTCGAGCCGTTCTCGAACGTCCCTCCAGAAGCGGTGAACTGGACAGTGGTCCCATCGGCCGCCTGGGTGCCGTTGTTGAAGATGAGCGCCTCGATCTGGACGTATGCTCCGACGACTGGCGCAGGGTCACTGACCGTGAGGGTCGCGACCGACCACTCGTCAGGAACGACGGTGGGAGCGGGGCTCGGAGTGGGGCTGTCGCTGGTGCACGCGGTCAGACCCACAAGCCCCACGACTGCGATGCAAATCATCAGTTTCTTCATGGCTACTGCCCCCCACTACGACCCGGTACAGAAGAAGTTGAAGGCGATCGGAACCGGTTCGGTGGCGACCGCCTTGCCAGATACGGTTCGGCCGTACATCACCAGCCACAGGGCCTGGCGGATGTTCGTTTGTCCGGTTTCGGGATCAACCCCACCGTTTGCCGGATACAGATACGACAGCGGCGGAACGAGGAAATTCTCGGCCGGGTAGACCCGCCAGTTCTCGAGGTCCGCCGTTCCGCCACCCGCCACGAACACGCCCTGGTCGATGGTCCACTCGGGCGAGGCGGTGGAGCCGCCATCGGTGCGCTCCGGCGTGATCACCCAGCGGGTGATGTTGACGTCGTTGTTGGTCCCCAGTTCGACGCCGGGCGCCTTCGGGTTCGATTGGACGTTCATCTTCGAGATGGACACGTCGAAGCCCTGCAGGCACACATCGATTTCCGGGTTGTACTCTTCGATCTCCACCGTGAGGACCACAGCCGACTCGGTGTCGTCGAGCGTGCTGTTGCCGCCGCACGAGACCACCAGCAGAGCCAGAGCCGCGAGGGTACACAGTTGGGGAATGCGTTTCATCAGATTCCTCCCCTAGTACTTCACGATTCTCGGAGTGATGAAGATCAAGAGCTCGTCGTGGCGTTTGAAAACGCGCCTTGCTCTTGAACAGCCACCCGAGAACCGGGATCTGAGACAGGCCGGGCACCCGGTTCTCGTTGTCCTGGTCGTTGATCTGGTAGATGCCGGCGATCACCGTGGTGCCGCCATCGCGAACCAGCAGTTGCGTTTCGGCATCGCGGGTGAAGATCGGCACGTTCTGGCCGCCGATGACCGCGGAAGACAGCACCGGCTCCTGCTTTTTGATGTTGATCTCGAGGTTCACGGTGCCTTCGGCGGTGATCTGTGGAGTCACCTCGAGCCTCAGGGTCGCATCGACGTACTGCACGGTGACGGTGTTGTTGGCCACCGTCTGGACCGGAATCTGGAGACCCGACCGGATCGACGCCTTCTGCAGGTTCTGGGTCGTCACCCGCGGCGTCGAGACGATCTTGACCGTACCGTCGACCTCGGCGGCCGTCAGCAGGAAGTCCAGATTGAAGGTGTTCAGGATGTCGGCGAAGGCGAAGCCCAGGAAGGCCTGGTCGCCACGCGGCAGAATCGACCCCCCCTCGGGTTTCAATCGAGTTCGGGAAAGTGAGGCCGGTGTCGTTGCCGTGTTCGGCATCCATCACCGACTGTGAAGCCCCAGGTCACACCGAGTTCCCGCGAGAAGTCGCGGGTGGTCTCCACGATTCGGCCCTCGATCACCACCTGCGGGGTGGGCTGGTCGAGAGTTTCGATGAGTCGCAGGATCCCCTCCACCCTATCGACCACATCACGGATGATGATCTTGTTCGTGCGCTCGTCCACCACCACCGAGCCCCGATCCGAGAGGAGGTAGGACTCGTTGGTGAGCAGGGTCGCCACATACTGCGCCTTGGCGTAGGACAGCGGCTTCACCACCGTCTTGAGGGGTTTTGCCCGCTCCTTCTCCAACTCGAAGGAGGCCTGCGCCGACTTCTCCTGCGCGAGCTTGGAGATGGGCGCCACCCGGAGGACGTTGTTCTCGAGCACGTAGTCGAGGCCGTTGATGCGCAGGATCAGGTCCAATGCCTGGTCCCAGGGTACGTCACGCAGTTCCACTGTGACCGATCCGCTCACACCGGGATCGAGCACGATGTTGAGCTGGGTCAGAGCGGAGAAAGTCCTCAGGACATCCTTGATGTCGGCGTCCTTGAGCGTCAGGGTGATCGGCTCACCAGTGAATTGAACCTCTTGGGAGGCCACCTCGGTGGTCTGAAAGTCCTCCTCGGTGAGCTGTGCGCTGTCGAAGACCTGCGCCGCCGGAGCCTGTTCGATGAGTTGTCCAGGGTCGGCGATGAATGGGCTTCGGACCGATGCCGGCGAAGCGGCATCCCCACCAATGTCGGCCGCCGGAACCACGTCCGGCTGCTCCGTCGTCGGCATCTCGAAGAGCGACGAGGCAACGCTGCCGACTTCTTCCGCCGCGGTCCGGGCCGGCTCGGAGCGAGCGATCTCGATCGAGGAGCCGGAGGTGTCGGCTGTCCGGACAAAGCTATCCGAAATCACCGCGGCCGGCGTCGCCGTGGATCCCACCGTCAACAGCGCACCGCTGTCCGACTGTGTGAATTCGTAGGTCGCAGCACCCTTGAGATCAACCACGATGCGGGTGACCGGTTCGGGAGTGGCCTGGAACTGGGCCACCCGGACCTGCTGCACCTGATCGGAGTTCACCGGGAAGAGATGGCGTTTCTCCCGGTTGATGACGCCGTGGAGGTCCACCACCAACCGATCCGGGTTCTCCAGCACAAAGACCTGGCCGTGCAATTGGCCGTCACCGCGGAGTTCCACCACCACACCCTCGCCGGAGCGCACCGGAACCACCGAAACCAGGCTGTTGGCCTTCGTCGGGGTCACGGCGGGCGCCTGCACTTGGGTCACCGCCGGCAGGCTTCGCACCAGATCGTCGGTAGGCGGCGTCTGGGGCGAGGCGTCCACCGGCAGCTCGTCCACGGTCACAACCGTGTCCGAGACCGCCTCAGACAGCGACGCGAATATCAGGTCGAGACCCTTGTCAGCGTTCGCCAGTTCCATCTGAGCCGGTTCGGTGAGCCACACCGTCAGGCGGGTTACGCTCTTGCCGAACTCCTCCACATCGCTCAGCTCCGCCCGTTCGATTCCGACCTCGGGCGCGCTCAGGAGCGCTGCGTCCTGGTTCCAGCTGGCCTCGGGCATCTCGACAATCCATACGCCTGGCTGCGGCGAGTAGTGCACGGTTTCGAGGTCCCCCGTCGCGTGGAGATGGACCACCGCGCCGGAAGGCCCGGACTCGGCCGCGAGCCCGCGGATGACCGTGACGGAATCCGCTGCCCAAGCCGGGATCCCGGACCCCAGCAGAACAACTATCGCCATGACCACCGGGATGCGGACGTTCTTGATCAACATGCCATCCCCCAGTTTCATCCTTCTTCCCTCTCAACTAATTCGCAAGCTCTTTAACGACCTCTTCATAGGGTCGAACTTGTTTCGGATCAACCACTTGGCGCTTGAAGACCACCTTGTCCGAGTGAATCTCCTGCACCTCACCGTCATACAGCTTGGTGCCCGGCCGGATAATGTATGAAAGATTGTCACGACCCTCGACGAAGGCGAGGATCCCGCTCGGGGTTTCGATGATACCCTCGAGCCGAAGCTCATCCACCATCATTCCGGGCAGACCCGGAGGTCTGGCCTTGATGGTGCCTTCTTCCACATCTTCGAACCCGGCGAGCAGCGACCGGAACGGATCACGGCGGCCGGCGGGATCGTAGCTGAAGAACTCTCCCTCTTGAGCTTCCTGGTCACCGCGGAGGATCTCCTCGATACCCGACACGTCGATCTCTTCCGCGTCGTCGAGATCCACCGGGCTCTCACCCTGCTGGGCTGTCACCGGCGCCACCATCAGCAGCACCAGAGCGACCGCCAGACCGCTAAGGCTCAACCATGAGCATCTCATTGCGGCGGTCCCTCCTTATATATAAAGGTCTTCTGGATGAAGCTCGCGTGGATCGTGTAGCCGCGGTTCTGGTCGCGGATGGGAGTGATCGTCAAATCATCCACGTTGACGATGCGTTGGAATCGGCTCAGCCTGTCGAAGAGCAGACCCAATTCGTGGTACGTCCCGTCCACATCGACCCGGATCGGCCATTCGCGGTAGAAGTCCATATCGATGAAATCGCCCGGAGTGAAGCTGATCATTCGGCTGTGCCCGCGTTCGGTCAGCTGCTTCAGGCGCTTGATGAGCGCAGGAGTCTCGCGGTTCGTGGGCAGGATCTTGCGCAACCGGTCGAGTTCAACTTCGAGATTCCTGATGTCTTCCTCGAGTTTCGGAAGATCGGCCTTGGCGGCAAGGCCCTTCTCGATCTCTCGATTCAACTGGTCGATCTCGACATTGAGGTTTTCGATCTCGATCTGCATATCCTTGAATACGTACATCTGCAGAACAACGAAGAGTGCGATGCCCAGGACCGCACCTACGATGACCGCTACGTACCACGGTTTGTCATTAAGATCGATGGCCACGGCTCTCCTCCGTCTCCATCAGGTCCCGGAACCCTGAGTCGCGCCGGCCAGTTCTGGCGGCGCGTAGGTGAATGAACACACGAGTGTGAACCCGAACGTATCTTCCTTGGAGCGAGCCATCCGTTTGAGAGACGGCTCCTGGAAGAACGGTGAAGCGTAGAGGTTGGAAATGTAGTTCGCGACGGAGGTCTCGTCCATCGCCACCCCAGTCAGTGTGAGGGTGTTGCCCTTCATGGTCATATTGGTCAACCACACCAGATCGGGCAGAGCGCGCGAGACCTCGTCCATGATCCGGACCGGTCCCCGCTGATTCTCCTTGAGTTGGTTGATGACCGAGATCTTGTGGCGCAGCAGGTCGCGTTTGGCTTCGAGCTCTTCCACCTTTTCGATATAGGGCAGGAGCTCATCGCGCTCGACCTGCTTCTGACGTCGAACATCACTCAGGTGGTCCCGTTCGTTTTTGAGCAGCAGCCAACGTGTGCCAACGGCCAGCAGGGACAACGCTAACACCAACAGGAGAAGAACGTCGCCCTGTCTGGCACCAAGGTTGAACTCGGATTTGGAGCGTTTCTTCCCTGACGGCGTAGGGGTTTCCGCGACGAGATTGATTTTGATCATCGCGTTAATCTCCGACCGTGCGAACGGCGAGACCCACGGCCACCGCCAAGGCCGGGGCGTGCCGGTTGATCCAATCAGGATCGAAGTCAGACTCGCTGTAGCGGATGTTTCGGAACGGATTCATGACCTCGACATCCACCTGGAATCGATCCTTGAGGATCTGGTCCAGGTTGAGGACCATGGAGCTTCCGCCCCCAAGCACCACCCGGTCCAGGCGATCGACGGACGAGGTGGCGACAAAAAAGTCGAAGGTCTTTTGAAGCTCCGCGGCAAGATCCTCGGACACGCTGTTCAGCACGCCCATGACCTGTTGCAGGGAATGCTCCCCGACCGACTCTCCCAGTTTGAGACGCTCGGCATCCTCCCGCGGGAGATTCAACTCGCGCTGAATGGCCTCGGTGTACTGATTGCCGCCAAAGGCCACATCCCGCCAGAAGATGGAAGATCCGTCGCTCAATACGTTGATGTTCATCACCGAGGCGCCGATGTTCACCAATGCCACCGCTTGGTTGTCGATGGAGTAATTGGCCTCAAATGCGTTTTGAAGGGCGAATACGTCAACGTCGACCAGCACCGGCTCCTTGCCGGCCTGTACGACAACCGACGTGTAATCGGCGATCCGGTCCTTTTTGACCGCCACCAGGAGGATGTCCATGGTGTCGGCCGAGGGAGCCTCGAGCACCACATAGTCCAAATTGACGTCGTTGATGTCGAATGGGATGTACTGCTCGGCCTCCCATTGAATCGACTCGGCGAGCTCGGCTTCCGTCATTGCGGGCAGTTGTATCTTCTTGATAATCACCGAATGCCCCGACAGCGATCCCCCGAAATTCGGGTTGCGGACATTATTGTCCGCGATCAGCCGAGACAGTGCTTCCACCACCAGCGACGAATCCATGATTGCTCCGTCGACGATCGCCTCTGGGGAGAGATTCGCAATCGCAGCATGGAGCAATTGGTACTCATCGTTTTTGAGCGGCTTCAGCTCGACGATCTTGATCGAAGACGAGCCAACATCGCAGCCCACAACCTGCTTTTTTCTCTTACCAAACACGGTTGTTCACCTTCGCGTTGAAAGTTTTGGCAGGCTTGTCCATATACCCTCTAGTTAGCAGGCTAGCAAAGGGTCTATGTACTGTCAAGAACAAGTGAAACAGCATGATAGCTTTCACAAAATCGCCTTTCTGCCCCCACTCGTGCCACGAACGCTGACGATTGATACAGCCAGACGTTGAACAATTCTACTTCATGAACCAATTTAAAAACTGCTCGATTTTCGTGCAACACGTTGTGAGAAACAAAAAACACTTTTTTGAACATTTTTTGACCCTGTTATTGCCACAATCGGGTGATGAAGATCATCTTTTTGGGTCACACCGCCCGGGGGCGCTCTTGCAATTCGGTCGTACTTGTGTTATTCAATCCCACCGCGCTTTAGCGGACCTCTGGAGGACGAGATCATGGCGCAGCGATGCGAAATCTGCGGCAAGGGACCGATGACAGGGAGCAATATCTCCCACGCCCACAATGTCACCAAGCGACGCTGGCTGCCGAATCTGCAGCGAGTGCGAGCGTCTGTCGACGGTCGACCGAAGTACATCCGGGTCTGCACCCGGTGCCTTCGTTCGGGCAAGGTGGTCAAGGCCGCCCGGGGCTGACGCCCCAATAGCCGAACTCAATCAGACTCTCCGGCACACTCAGTTTGTGGTCTTGAGGAGCTTCGCCACCGCTGGTGGTGAGGGGACGGGTGTAGATGTGCGTGCCGGATTTCTCTGAGGCTGGGCTCAAGACCAGAAACCGAGCGTCAAGGACTACGGGGTCAACCGACCTGACCCCTGCGCTCCACCTGCTTCATTCCCGATAGCGACTGCAGCCGCTCGAGAATTCGGGTCAACTGCTGCGCATCCCGCACGAGGATCGTCATCTCGGCAAAACCGGTGTCGTCGTCGTCGGTGCGGAGCTGGCAGTGCAGGATGTCACTGCCTTCCGATGAAATGGTCTGGGAGATCGAGGCCAGCATGCCCGTCCGATCCCGAAAAACCATGTCCACATCGACTCTGGAAGGAGCTGTGGCGCCCTTGCCCGCTATGGAGGCCCACTGGACCTCGATCTCGCGCTCGGGATGGTAGAGCAGGTTCTTCACGTTAGGACACGACCGGGAGTGGACCCCGACGCCCTTGCCGCGGCTCACGTACCCCACGATCGCTTCACCGGGCAGCGGATTGCAACACTTGGCGATGTAGACCAGGAAGTCGGCGTCCCCGGTGACTTCGAGAGCCTGGGTGTCGGCCGAGACCGTCTGCTCCTTCGTTGGGGCCGGTCTGGTCTCGTCGGCCGGTTTGGTCTCGTCGGGACACAACACGGTCACCACCGAGACCGGCGCCACCTTGCCGAAACCAACCGCCGCAAGCAAGTCTTCCTCGCCGCCCAGACCGTGCGACGTTGCGACGGCGCGCATCTCGTCGGTGCCGCTGAGCTTGCGGAAGTTCCCGCCCGCCTTCCGCAGCTCTCGCTCGAGCAGTTTTCGTCCGACCTCGACAGCGCGTTCCTTCTCCTCCCGTTTGAGCCACGCACGCACCTTGCTGCGGGCCCGTGTCGTGACCACGATATTGAGCCAATCATGGTGGGGCCGCTGCTGGGGCGAGGTGGAAATCTCCACGATGTCGCCGTTCTTGATCTCGGTTTTCAGCGGCACCCACCGGCCGTTGATCCTTCCGCCGACGCAGTTGTGTCCCACCTCGGTGTGCACCCGATAGGCAAAATCAAGGATGGTGGCCCCACGGGGGAAAGAAAAGACGTCACCACGCGGTGTGAAGCTGTAGACCTCGTCCGGGTAGAGGTCCACCTTCAGCGAGTCGATGAACTCCTGCGGTGAAGCGCCCTCCGAGTTCTCCAGCAGGCTCCTGAGCCAGGCGATCCTGGAGTCGCCCGCCGGCTGCGAGCCCTGTTCCTTGTAGCTCCAGTGGGCAGCGATGCCGTATTCGGCGATCTTATGCATGTCCCAGGTCCGGATCTGGACTTCGAAGGGATGGCCCTCCGGTCCGATCACGGTCGTGTGCAGCGATTGGTAGGCGTTGGGCTTGGGAATCGCGAGATGGTCCTTGATCCTTCCGGGAACCGGTGACCACTCCTGATGGATGAGTCCCAGGGTGCCGTAGCAGTCACCCACCGTCGACACGATGATTCGGAAGGCCAGCACGTCGAAGACATCCCCCAACTCGACCTGCTGCCGCTTGAGTTTCTCGTAGATCGAATACAAGTGTTTCACCCGACCAGAAATTGTGGCCTCGATACCGTTCTTCTCCAGCAGCGCGTGGAGATCCTCGCTGATCCTGGCGAACCAACGGCTTGCCGCCTGCGCACGCTCTTCCACCTGACGATGTAGGGCCTCCGCCTCCTGCGGATACAGGTGCTCGAAACACAGGTCCTCGAGTTCGAACTTGATGCTCCCGATGCCAAGCCGGTTTGCGATGGGTGCATAGATATCGAGAGTCTCCCTGGCGATGGCCACCTGGCGCTCCCGCTTGAGAAAACCCAGGGTCCGCATGTTGTGCAGCCGATCGGCCAACTTGACCAGGATCACTCGCACATCGTCCGTCGAGGCCAGTAGCAGACGGCGGAAATTTTCCGCCTCGGTGGCCTCCTGAGACGAGAATGAACTCTCGAAGGTCGAGATCTTGGTCAGGGCGGAGACCAGACGGGCCACGTCCGGTCCGAACTCCGCTTCCAACTCCTCAGCAGTGGTCTGGGTGTCTTCGAGCAGATCGTGCAACAGGCCCACGGCAATGGCGACTTCATCGAGCTCCATGTCGGCCAGGATCCGCGCGACGGTGAGCGGATGGACCAGATAGGCCTCGCCCGACCGGCGGACCTGCCCCTGGTGCCTGTTGGCGGCGAACACGTAGGCGTGGCGGAGCAGATCCTCGTCGAAGTCCGGACGATAGCTCTCCACCCGGTTGAGAATGTCCTCGATACGGATCTTCGACTCAGACTCCATCCAATCATTGTATCTCTGGGGTCAAGGATGAAGCGACAAGGGCGTCTCGAGGGTGGTGGTCTCGCTCGATTCGCTCCGAGAATCGAGAAATGACTCTTTCTGACTCAATTCACGGAGTCCGCGGAGTGAATTGAGCAACCAGCGACCTCTGCAGAACCCCAACGACGCAGAAAAACGCCCCGGGAAATCCCAGGGCGTTCGGTAACAGTCGCTGTGTTGATTGAGCCTACCTGCGTCCTGCCTTGCGTCGCCGGTCGCGGCGAGCGGCCAGCAGCTTGCTGACCCACAGCGCAACCGGGGCGGCGACGAAGATCGACGAGTAGGTTCCAATCAGTATGCCGATCAGCAGCACGAAGGCGAAGGTGTTGATGACATCGCCGCCGAAGATGTAGAGCGACAACACCACCACCAGCGTCGTGCCGGAGGTGATGATGGTCCGCGACAGCACCTGGTTGATCGAGGTGTTCATCAACCCCTCGAGGCCCTCGCCCCGGTGCAGCCGGAGATTCTCACGGACCCTGTCGAAGACCACCACCGTGTCGTTCACCGAGTACCCGACCAGGGTCAGCAATGCGGCGATGGTGGGCAGGTTGATTTCACGCCCGGTCACGGCCAGGGCAGCCAGCGTCACGATGACGTCGTGGAACAGCGCCGCAACCGCTCCGATGCCGTAGGGAAGCTGAAACCGGATCCAGATGTAGATCAGCATGCCGAGCAGCGAAAGGCCGATGGCCAGCGAGGCTTGCCGTTTGAGGTCGGCGCCCACGGTCGGACCCACACTCTCGGCGCCCAGCAGCGAAAAGGCCCCGACTCCGGCGTCGGTTTGGATCACCGACAGAGCCGCAGCACTGAGACCATCCACCTCTTCGAGTTCGCTCACCGCGTAGAATATCCCGTGCTCTTTGCGGTATTGCAGCACCGCATCGGCCATGGGTTCGTAGTACTCGTCCAGCGTCTCGCTATCGCCTTCGACTCCCTCCGGGTTGGCCTCGGACAACCGCAGCGTCAGGGCCCGCGATCCCTGCGTATTGAGGTCGAATCGGTCACCGAGATCGCCGTTGTACTCAGCATGGAGCAGGTCGATGATCGGTCGGGTGAAATCCCCCTCTTCATCCTCGGGGTTTTCCACCCGGATGATGACCTCGTGCTTCTCCTCCTCGTCAAAGCTCTGGATGACGGGCGTCCCTCCCTCCAGGCGGTCGAGGCTGGATCGAAGCCGGCCGAGATCCGGTGCCTCACGGAACTTGGCGATGACCTGGGTGCCACCGGTGAAGTCGATGCCAAAATTCAGCCCGATGCCCAGCTGAGAATTGAAAAAGCCCGCCACGATCAGGGCGAGACCGATCAGGACCACGATGCCCGAAATGGTCAACGCGATCTTGCGGTAGGAAAGAAACGGGATGTTGGTGTCGCCGATAATTCGCATGTCAAACCTCACACGCTCAGCGTCTCGACGCGGTCTTTCCCGCCGAGCACCAGCATGAACAGGGTGCGCGACACGAAGACCGCGGTGAAGACGCTCGCCAGGATGCCGATGGACAGCGTGACCGCAAAACCCTTGATCGGTCCGGTTCCGAATTGGAACAGGAACAGGGCCGCGATCAGGGTCGTGAGGTTGGCGTCAAGAATGGTACCGAAGGCCCTCGAAAAACCGGTTTCGACCGCCGATCGGGGGGTCTTGCCGATCCGGAGTTCCTCCCGGATGCGTTCGAAAATCAGCACATTGGCGTCCACCGCCATGCCGATGGTCAGGATCACGCCGGCGATTCCGGGCAGGGTCAGGGTCGCCCCGAAGTACGCCATGGCGCCGAGCAGGATCACGATGTTCAAGATCAGGGCGAGATCTGCGTTGAGACCGGCCAGGCGGTAGTAGATCAACATGAAGATCATCACGATGATCAACCCGGCCACCGCGGCCCGAACCCCGCGGACCACCGAGTCGCGGCCAAGAGATGGCCCGACGGTGCGCTCCTCGAGGTAGGTGATCGACGCCGGCAACGCACCGGCACGGAGCTTCAGAGACAGGTCCTCAGCGCTCGCAATATCGAAGTTGCCTTCGATGTAACCCTCATCGCGGATTCGCGATCGGATCACCGGTGCCGAGATGACCTTGCCGTCGAGCACGATCGCGGCCGGCTCGCCGATGTGGGTGGATGTGAAGTCGGCGAACTTGTCACCACCGGAGGGGACAAGAAAGAAGTTCACCACCGCCTCGCCAAACTGACCCTGACCGCGACGCGCTGTGCGGAGGTCCCGTCCGGTGACGATGGCAGCTCTCTTGAGCATGTAGTAGTCCCGGCCGATCACATTGTCCTCGAGGTCCTTGCGATCACCGACAGCCACCTCGGCGTCGGCCGGAACCTGGCCCCCGAATCGAGTCAACAACGTCTCACGATCCGGCGCCGGACCGGCGACAACCTCTTTCCACTCGAGGAACGCAGTGTGGGAGATGATCTCCTTGACCCGCGTCGGGTCATCGACTCCCGGGAGCTGGACCAGAATGCGGTCACTCTCGAGACCTTGCCGCTGGATCACAGGCTCGGCAACGCCGAACTGATCGACCCGGTTGCGGATGGTTTCCAGCGCCTGCCGGACGGCAAGGTCGCGCACGTTTTTTTCCACATTCGGCTTGAAGGTGAAGGTCCACTCGTCGCCCGACACGGAGACGCCGTACTCGGGCAGGTAGTCGTCGGCAATCTCACGCAGTGCCGAGCGATCCACACCGGGTGGGACCTCCAGCTGGAACCTCAGACGTTGCTGGTCGACAGTTCCGCTGGCCAGGGCCATGTCCTCGGACTCGGCCTGTGACACCAAACGGTGCATGGCTTCGTCCAGCTCGGCTTTGATGGCGTCGTCAGTCTCCACCTGAAGCACCAGGTGGATCCCGCCCGACAGGTCCAGGCCAAGGTTGATGTTTCGCTGCGACAGCGACAGCGCCGCGGCTGCGACGACCGCAACGATGACCACGATTCGCCAGATGATTTTTCGATCCACTGCTGCCCCCTAGGAGCCGAGCGCGGCGTCGTCACCGCCAACCGGACCGCCGACCGCGCTCTTGGAAACCCGGATCTTGGTGTTTTCGGAAATCTTCAGCAGCAGGGACGTGTCCTCCACTGCGGAGACCGTGCCATAGATGCCGCCGGTTGTGATGACCCGATCGCCCTTCTTGAGCGCCGCGATCATGGCCTCCTTCTGTTTCTGCTGCTTTTTGGCAGGCAGAATGACGATGAAGTAGAAGACCGCGAAGATCAGGACAAACGGCACGAGCATGGTCAGGGGGCTTCCCCCCGCTGCACCTTCCATTGATCACCTCTCAATATCGACTCGTCAGTGATGGGCCCCGCCCGCAGTCCGGGCGAGCTCGACCCGCTTCCGGAACCGCGTATAACGGCCCGCCATGATAGCCTCCCGGGCCCCTCGCATCAAGCCGAGAAAGTAGCTCAGGTTGTGCACGGTCAATAAAACCACCGAAGTGGCCTCTCGGGCCACGAAGAGGTGGCGAAGGGCGCCGCGTGAGTAGGTCGTACAAGTGGGGCACCCGCAGTCGGGATCCAGGGGTCGATCATCGTCCGCGTAACGGGCATTCTTGATGATCAACTCGCCCCGTGACGTAAAGACCTTTCCTGTGCGCGCGGACCTGGTTGGCAGGACGCAGTCAAAAAGGTCGACCCCGGCCTCCACGGCGTGCAGGATATCTTCCGGATAGCCGACTCCCATCAAGTACCGGGGCCGTTCTGAGGGCAGCAGAGGGGCAAAGGCCGACACACCCTCATGCAACCGTTCGGTGGATTCGCCCACCGCCAGGCCCCCGATGGCGAAGCCGTCGAAATCCTCACCGCACAGGGCTTCGGAGCAACGCAGCCGCGCGGAGACATCCAAACCACCTTGTTGGATGGCGAAGACACCCCCCTCCCAACCCCGCGAACGTTTGCGCTGTGCGGCAGCCAGACCACGACGTGCCCAGTTCACGCTGCGCTCCACCGAGTCCTCGACCTCCTTCGGTTCAGCGTCAAACGCGAGGCACACGTCGAGGACCATGGCCACGTCCACCCCGAATGCGGCCTCGGCCTCGATCACGCTTTCGGGCCCGAGACGGTGGGCGGCGCCATCGATGTGAGACCTGAAGGTGACGCCGTCATCGTCCACCTTTCGGTTCGAAGCCAGAGAGAACACCTGGAAGCCACCCGAGTCGGTGAGAATCGGACCGTTCCACCCCATCAGGCGATGGAGACCGCCAAGGGTCGCCATCCTGTCGATACCCGGCCGCAGGAGCAGGTGGTAGGTGTTGGACAACACCATTTCCGGCGCCAGGCGTTCGAGCTCCCAGGCGGCCACACCTTTGACGGTGCCGGCGGTGCCCACCGGCATGAAGGCCGGGGTATGGACCACGCCGTGAGGGGTCGTCAGCCCGGCGGCACGGGCGGCGGTATCGGGATCATGATGGGAGATCGCGAAAGGCAGCATGGGATCGGATGAAACCCTCAGCCGAGGCCGTTGGAGGCGTCGATGGTTTCCACGAAGACACCATCTCCGAGCTCCAGCGTGAATCGGTCGGGTGCGAAATCGGGGTCGATCTGCAGTTGGTGAAACTCGTAGCGTGTGGAATCTCCGTCGGCCTCCCGAAACTCCACCACCACCGGCAGCAACAGGACCCGGTCGATCTCGATGTGCAGCGATTCGAGCTTCTTTTTCAAGGTGGCCGCCGTGGGCACCAGATCGAACCTGTAGGGCTGGGGGGCACCGACGTCGGACATGGTCAGGCTGAAGTACTCCATCAGGTCGTCCAGCGGCAACGTCCCGGCCAGCGCCTGCACGAAACGACGGTCCCGGCTCGATACCTTGACCCGCTCCGCCCGCTGCCCGGAGGGATGATAGGTCGTCACGAGGTCATCATCGAACAGCACGATCATTGGGTCGGGCTGAGCGTAGTCCCAGCGCACTTGGTCGGGGGCGAGATAACAGAATTCACCGGTGGATCTGACAGTGTCGAGCAGCATGGTGCTGGTTTTTAACTGCACGAAATCGGCTCGAAGCGACCGCAGGCCGCGCTGCCGCTCCACCACCCGTTCCACGAGGGCGTCGAGCTTGGCGCTGCCGTGGAGTTCGTCCAGGCTGGCCGACGACGACCCGGCCGCGGGCGCCGACGCCGGCGGCAGCAGGGCAATGCTCACACCTGCTAAGACCAAGGCCACGACAGGCCACGACATGGGGGGCGCCCCGCGCACGGCGGTAACTCTAGCACACGGCAACCTCCCACCCTCCCATTCTGAATTCTCAATTTTGAATTCTTAATTTTGAATTCGCCCGCCCTCCCGGAACACCGACCAGGGGGGGGAAGGTGAGGTGGTGAGGAGGTGAAAGGACGGCACGATCGGTGGTGTGCGCGTTGTTGTTGCCAGGCGCTCCCAACCGGACCGCCGAAGATGCTCGACTGAATCGGGAGGTATCGGGCGCGGCGCGACGACCCGTCTCCCCTATTCATTGGTGCCCGCGGGATCGGATACGCGCCCACCTCTCCCTCTCACCTTCTCACCGTTCCGAGTCAATTCGCGCCGGGAGTCATCCCGTCGGGCGGCTTTGGTGGTTCGGCGATCTCGCCGAAGGTCTGCTCATACAGTTGGATGTTGTGTGACAGGGCGCGGAGCAGCTGTTTGGCCTGGAAAGGGTTCATGATGATTCTCGCCACCACGGGAATATCCTGACGTCCCGGGAGCGTGCGACCAAAGTCCATGAGAACCTCGGCGTAGTTGTGGGCGATGCTGACGAAGTTGGAGTACTGGCCCAGAGCGATGTCCTCCTTGACGGTCATCCGCGGGCCCTTCTTCTTGGTATCGGTGTCGCTCATGTTTTTCCTCCGGGTCGATCTCGGGCTGTCATGAGTCTAGAGTTGAAAGTTGAAAGTTGAAAGTTGAATGGCCAAGGTTGAGGGTCGACAGTCCGGTGCAAAAAAAACGGGCGCGCCGGAGGGCGCGCCCGTTGGTATCGTCGATTTACAGACTCTACTGGTCCAGCTTCAAGATGGCGAAGAATGAGCGGTCGGCTCGCGGTCGATAGACGTAGAGCCTCAGATAGCCGCCCTCATCCACTCGGCCGACCTCCGCGACCAGATCATTCACCGAATCGATCTCTTGACCATTGGCCTCGGTGATGACATCGCCGCGCATGAGATTCTCCTCGCCGGCTGGGGACACGGCCTTCACCTTGGTGATGACCACACCCTCCATATCCTCTTCCAGGCCGTAGTACTGGCGGGCCCGCCCATCGATATCGGCCACGTTGATGCCCACCCGTTCGCTGGTCTCGTCCTCTGAGCGGTCATTGGAGACCGGTTCCACCTCTTCGCCCTCTCGAACGCGCTCTTCGAGTTCGACGGTGAACTTCTGGTAGCTGCCGTTCCGCATCACGCCCAGGTTGACCTTGGTCCCAGGCGGCATTGCCGAGACGGTGTCGATGAGATCGCGGGTGTCCACAACGGGCTTGCCCTCGATGTCCACCACCACGTCCCCATGGCGGATGCCGCCCTTGTCGGCCGCATGATCCTTGATGACCTCCTGGACAAAGGCGCCGTCCTTGGAGTCGAGGCCGAAAGCCTCTTCTGTCTCCTGGTCCACCGGGCCGACCATGATGCCGAGATAGCCCCGCACGACACGACCGTTCTCACGCAGCTGGGGGAGAATTCTGGTGGCGATGTCGATGGGCACCGCGAAGCCCAAATTCTGGCCACGAGCGTTGATGGCGGTGTTGATTCCCACCACCTCGCCGCGCAGATTGACCAGC
Organism: uncultured Holophagae bacterium; assembly: GCA_963797055.1. Taxonomy (GTDB): domain Bacteria; phylum Acidobacteriota; class Thermoanaerobaculia; order Thermoanaerobaculales; family Sulfomarinibacteraceae; genus FEB-10. The sequence goes on along the minus strand of CAWCOD010000002.1, from coordinate 153,221 downwards.
GGCCCGCCCGAGTTGCCGAAATTGATGGCCGCATCGGTCTGGATGAAGTCCTCGAACGAAGAATCAGACAGCCCCAAAACCCGGCCCTTCGCCGAAACCACCCCCACCGTTACGGTGTGATCCATGTTGAGCGGGTTGCCTGCGGCGAGCACCCACTCGCCCACGCGGAGCTGCTCCGCGTTTCCGAGATGCAGAAATGGAAAATCCCGATCCGGATCGGCGACCTTCAGCAGTGCCAGGTCGGTGGCCGGATCGCGCCCAATCACGTCGACTAAATACCTGTTCCCGTCCGAAAGCTGGACCTCGATCTTGTCAGCATCCTCGATGACGTGATTGTTGGTCAGAAGTTCGCCCGTGGCGGAGATGAAGAAGCCGGACCCGGATGATCTGCGTAGCCTGGGCTCGGCATCTTCGGGCTCCGGACCCATCTGGGGACCGAAGAAGAAATGGAACGGATCATTCGGCATCCCCCGCTGGCTCCCTGGCTCGGAGACCTCCTGGGAGTAGACCGAAACCACCGACGGAATGACCTGCTCCGCCAGCGCCACGAAGTTCGGCACCCCAAAATCCTGTGCCTCCGCCTGGGGGGCAGGCGGGGGAACCGGTCCCGGCGGCCGATCGGCGTCGGCCGGAGTCGTAATGTTGAGCGCACCGGCGATCACCATGCCGAAGAGCACCGCCGCAACGACCACGGCGGCGAGCGAGAATAGTCTTGTCGTCTCAGAGTTCATGCGGTTGGCCTCCATTGAGTGAGAATACGCGGGCGCGCTTCCCTTACCTCTTTATTAACAGCAAAAACGCTGCCAGGTTTCCATCTCGGCGGGTGATTCTCGATAAGCCGTGTTTCGCGAGACCTTTTCACCAAAATCGTCAGCCATTCAGCCGTCGTTCGGGGTGATGGCTGCCGATTTGGCACTCATGGGATCGGCGCGGTGGCGCGTCTCAGGTCTTGGCAACACGAATCTGGTTCTTTCCGTCCGCCTTCGCCTGGTACATGGCCTGATCCGCGGCCCGCAGCAGGAGATTTTTCTTGAGGTCGATATTACCGTCCCTCGACAGGTGGATCGGGTAGACCGCAAGACCGATGGAGGTGGTGAGCGGCTCTCGCCAATAGATCGGCCCTTCGGCCCAGGAGAAGGAGCCCTGCAGGAAAGCGGTGTTGGACAAACTCGCCTGGATGTCCTTGGCCACGGCAAGGGCACGCTCCACGTCGTGGTCGGGCAAAATGATGACGAACTCGTCACCGCCGTAGCGGGCCAGCGTCGCATTGGGCACCGTCACCGTCTGTTTGAGCATGTAACCGAATTCCTTGAGGACCTGCGAACCGGCGAGGTGGCCGTGAGCGTCGTTGACGCCTTTGAAGTCGTCAAGGTCCAGGAAGATCAACGCGACGGTCGACTGGGTGACATCAGCCCTGATCAGGTCCTCGGTCAGCCGATGGTGGAAGAACCGGTCGTTGTGGAGCCCCGTCAGATCGTCCCTGCGCGCCATTTCGTTGGCTCGCTGCGCGTCGAGCAGATTCTCGATGGATACGGAAGTGTACCGCGCGAAGATCTCCAACAGTTTGAGATCCCGCTCATTGTAACGCTCGTCTGTCTGCCGATTCACCAACTCGAGCACCCCGCACACCGTGCGCTCGATGCGGATCGGCACCGCCACAGCACAGGACGTCTGGAACTCGTGCCGCTCGTCGAACTTGGAGTAGAATTTTGGATCCTGGACAGGATCGTTCATCAGGTATGGCTCGCCGGTGCGGTAGACATAGCCGACCACCCCACGGTCGGCACGGAGGCTCTGACCCAGCAGGTCCGCCGCAGCCGGGCCGAACGAGGCAACGAAATACAACAGCGTCTCTGCGGCCGTCTCCCCACGCTCAAAGGGGCGATCCATGAGGATCGAACCCGCCGACGAGGGCACGAAGTCGTTGGCCTTGTTCAGGATCTCCGACAGGAAGGAGCTGAACTGCAGCTGAGACAGGGAAAAGACGGAGTACCGGCGGCGATCGAGAAAAGGATCGAGATCGTCTGCGGGGAGACTGTATACCTCAGGAGCGCTCATCTTTGGAGTGTACCCGAAGGCGTCGGTTTTGATCGTGATGTGATTACGAATTACAGATTACAGATTACAGATTACAGATTCCCCCGCCCACCCGGTGCCAGGCACCGTCGAAATCGGAACTGAGCACGTGGTCGATACATCTGCGGCGGGTGCCTGGCACCGACATGGTGGGGTTTTCCCCACACCCGGTTGGGCGGTTGGAATTCGTAATTCGTAGTTCGTAATTCGTAATGGTTGGGAGGGCGGGAGAATCAGCCGCGGCGCATGAGTTTGCGGAGCCGCTCTTCGATGTCGAGGATCGTCTCGCTGTGGTCGGCCCTGCCCGGTGCGAAGCGAACGGCTTCGAGCTCGCGCCGCAGCGCCTCCATGTCCCCCTGAAGCCCCTTCCGGTCACCACGGGCGCGAACGTCCATCCACCAACGTTCGAGGGTCACCTGGAGTTCGCGGGCTCGGTCCGCGGGACTCTGATCCGCCATCCGCGGCGGGATCGCGCTCTTTCTTCGCCGACCCAGGATCCACACAATCAGTCCGCCAATGATCACGCCCGCGCCAAGGGCTCCGGCCAACCGCACCCAGCTCAGACCCACCGCGGGTTCGTAGGACTCTTCCACAGCCAAGTCGCCCGGCGGCCCGGCCGGCCCAGGCGCTCCCTGGGAAACGGGCACGATCGGTGTCGGAGTGGGTGGCGGCGGGGTGACGACCAGTACCAGCGGTCCCAGGGTCTGACTGCCATATCCGCCCGTTGCCGGGTCGAAGACCGCAAGATCCACCGGCTCCAGTTCCAGCTCTCCCCAGGTCCGGGGCACCACCGTCAGACGCCACGACCTGGAACCGTGGATCCCCGAGGCATCCACTTTCACCCTGCTGCTCTCCTCCGGTGGATAGGTCTCGCAGCTGTCGCAGCTCGGCCAGACCGGCGGATCGTCCACCAGGGGAAGGTTGCCGGTACCCGATAAGGTCACCGTCAGAACCGCCGATTCTCCGAACTCGATCTCCGTCGGGTCGAGGGATGCCGTGTATTTGAGGCCTCCCACGGCGCCGGCAAATCCCGGCGGCGGATCTGGGCGGCCCTCTACGGAGATCCGGATCTCGGCCGTCGACCGCTCCACCACCTGTCCGGGATCGAGGAAACCCACCGTCCGGGCACCGATGCGCGCCCGTAAGGCCGGCAGCACGAGCTGGCCCGTCTTGAGAGGCACCAGCACGTGGCGGGCAATGGTGAACCGGTTAAAGCGCACCCCATCGACCTCCACCGGCTCGGGGGTGATCTGCTCGGGCGGGTCGATCCGAGTTGCCCACCATCCGGGGTAGGTGGGCGCCTCCTCCCACCCGAAATCATCCACCGCGGTCGTGGTGTCGAGCACCACGGTGGCCGTCACCGACTGGCCGAGGACAACCTTCCGCGAGCTGATCAGATGACGCAAAACCACCGTGGCCTTCTGGGTCTCCCGCCGACGCCGGCCAAAGATGTCGCCAAACGGGTCGGAAGGATAGGCCGATACCGCGCGACGCCGCTGCGGCGGTTGCAGGCTGCCTGGAGCGACCTCCACCGTCAGGGCCTCTGCCCGAAGGGGGGTGCCTCCCGTCGAGATGGTGACCGGACCCACCGACGCCGGCCCCACGGCACCAGCGCGGACCACATAACTGAAGCTGACGGTGGTGGTGGACACCCCGTTGACGAAGCTGAACTCGTGGCCGCGCGACGGGCCGGCCACAACGGTCAGGTTGTCGAGCGCTCCGAGTTCCGGGGCCGACACATCGGATGTCGGGTCATGAACCCTGACCACCAATCGGGCGGTGTCTTCGACACCAAAGGTCTCGGGCTCGATCCGAACCTCCAACCTCGGCTCTGCGGCCCACAGCGCTCCGGCGGCGACCAGGGGCAGGATGGCCGCAAGGAACGGTCTGGGCCTCACCAGTCCTTCTCCACCGACGAAGATGCAGGGGTTGGCGATTGCATAGCCTCGCGGGCTTCGGCCTCCGCTCGATCCAGGGCTGAGTACAGCGGGTCGTTCTGCGGAGTGGGCGTTGGCGCGGCTTGACCCTCGCCGGGTGACGGCGTGGGCGTCGGCGTCGGTTGGCCCTCCTGCTCTTCCGGCTGCTGTTGTTCCTGTTGCTGCTCGTCCTGATCCTCGTTCTGCTGCTCATCCTGCTGCTCGTTCTGCTGCTCTTCAAGGAGCTTGAGCGCGAGCTCGTAGTTGCGCTTGACATCAGGATCGTCGGGGTCCGACAACAGCGCCTCACGTAACATCTCAACCGCTCGTTGGGCCTGCCCCTGGGTCAGCGACGCGGTCCCTCCGTTGTAGGCCGCCCCGGCCACACCGGTCTCGTGGGCTCGGGCGAGCAACGGATCCGCCGACTGCAACTGGCCCGCAGCGGCGAGGGCCGTCCCCAGGTCATACAGCCGTTCGGGTTCCTCGGGATCGAGGGCTGCTGCCGCTGCAAAATCGCGCACCGCGGTCTCGAGATCGCCCGTTTTGAAGTTCGACGCTCCGCTTCGAGCAAGCCGGCGACTGCCACCGGGTATGAGCCTCTGCCACCACGGAGCCTCCGGCACAATCTCCTCCACCGGCTGCGCATCACCGGCCGCGGGCGGATCAACGACCGTTCCGGGAGATTGTTGGGCGGCAGCCGACCCGGGCAGCCACACGAGGGCCAACATCGCCGCCACCGCGAGCCGACGCCACGGGGTCATGGCGAATCCCGCAACCAGCAGCAGCGCCGCCAAGGCCAGGAATATGGGAAACCTCTCCACCCGCTGCACGGTTCGGCTCGCCTCGACTTCGCGCGTCCGCAGCTCCTCGACGGCCAGCACCATACTGTGACTCACATCGTTGTCTGCAAGTTCGAGCACCGTTCCGCCGGCCGCGTCTGCGACCTCACCCAGCACTCCCGGCTGGGCACGGGTGACCACCGGCTGGCCCCCGGAATCACGCTTGTACTGAACGCTCCCGTCTCCGGAGGGGACTGGGATCGGCCCACCGGCTTCGGTTCCCGCCATCACCGCGATCACTCCGACGGATGCGTCTTTCAGCGCACGGGCCGCACCGTCCACGTTGCCCTGGAGATTTTCGCCGTCGGTGATCAGAATCAGCACCCTTCCCTCACCCTCGTCGGGCAACAGCCGGAGCGCCGCAGAGACGGCCGCCTCGAGATTCGAGCCCGGTTGTCCCACCATGCCGGGATGAACGCCCTCGAGAAAGACCGAAACGGCACTCAGGTCGGTGGTCAGAGGCACCAACGGATAGGCTTCTCCGGCGAAGATGACCACCCCGATTCGGTTGCCCTCCAATGCCGGCAGCACCTGCTGCAACACCTCCAAACCCCGTGCCAGCCGAGATGGTCGTGCATCGGGACACAACATTGAGTCCGACACGTCCACGGCCACCACGAGGTCACGAGTACGGACCGATTCTTCCGCAGGCAACTCGCCCCATTGCGGCCGCGCCAGTGCAAGCACCACCATGGCCCCCGCTCCGCACCACGCCAGCATGCGAACCATGCCGGTGGAAGGCGTTCCACCCATGACTCGGTCCCATACGCCCGGAGAGGCCAGCCGTCGCTGTTGGAGCGTGCGCCGCCGATTTCTGAAGATCGCCAACACCACGGAGGCGGCCGGCAGAACCAGCAACCACAGAGCTTCAGGGCTGGCCAGGCTCACCATGGCGTATTCCCCATGGCGCCTTCGAGGAGAACACCGGCCATCAGCAACGCCAACGCCGCCAGCGCCCACGGTTCGAATTTTTCTCGATACCGCACGAGTTTGGTGGAGGTGAATTCCGTCTTCTCGAGGGCATCGATCTCCTCAAACACGGCCTCCAGCGCTTCTGGATCTTGAGCCCGGAACGAACTGCCCCCGGATTGCCGGGATATTTCCGCCAACAGTTCCGGGTTGATTTCCACTTCCACCTTCGCGACCCTCTGTCGGATGCGGCCGGTGCGGGGATCGCGCTCCCGGATGGGAATGGGGACTTCGCCCCCCCGACCCACCAGCACCGTGTGAACCGTGATGCCCTCCTCGGACGCCAACTGGACGGCGGTCATGGGATCCAGTTGACCCGCGTTGCTGGATCCGTCGGTCACCAGAACGATCACCTTGGAGTCCGCCTCGGACGTCCGCAGTCGATTGACCGCGGTTCCGAGACCCAGCCCGATGGCGGTCCCGTCCGGCAACGTGTCCAGTTCCACCCGATCCAGCAAGTGCTGGACCACGCCGTGATCGAGGGTCAGCGGGCACAACGTCACGGCGGCACCGGCGAAGATCACCAGCCCGATCCGATCATTGCTCCTTCGTCCGATGAACCGGCCGATCACTTCTTTGGCCACCCCCAGCCGGTCGGTGGGCTGGAAGTCGAGCGCGGCCATGGACCCCGACACGTCGAGGGCCACCACGAGATCAACTCCCTCGGCGTGCTCCAGGCGGCGCGAGAGCACCTCCTGCGGCCGGGCCAGCGATACGGCCAAGGGAATCAGCGCCGCGGCGGCCAGGAGGCCCGCCAGGGTGGTGCGACCCAGCACCCAGACACCGCTCGCCGGCGCACGTTCCAGGTCCGGGAACGGGAACCGCTGCCACTTGCGGCGAACCAGCCAGAGCGCGGCCACGATGACCGCCACCGCCATCAGAGCGAGCCACGCCGGGGCCGCCAGGCGCATCATGACGCCGCCTCCATCGACTCCTCGTCCGCCGCGGGAGCGAGATGGTCTTCCAACTCCAGTGCGCCATCGAGTGCCAACACGAGAGCCTCCCTCAGGTCCGCGTCCAAAACCCTCCCACGACCGAACCGGACGCCATCCACCATCCCCATGACTTTTTGGATGGACCTCTGCACCCCCTCCGGCCAGCGTCTGGCTCGTGCAACAATCCGCAGCTCGAAGGAGGTCATCTCGAGGGCGGGCTCCCCGGTCCTTCGTTCCAGGTAGCGCCGAAACCCGCCAGCCAGCCGGTCACACACGACCTCTGGTGGAATCTCCCCAACGCAGGAATCCAATTCGCCCGTCAAATTCGTGAGTTGCTCGAGCGGCGGCAGGTCCTCACCTTCGCCGCCATCCGCCGGCCGGGACCGGCGACGCAGCCACCAGTGTTGGGCGGCCAAAGCCGGGATCAGCACGATCAATATCGGCACCAGCCACTCCCAGGGCAGACCGTGGACACCAAGTGGATCGCGCAGGGGTGCCGGCGGCACTTCTTCATCGGGCGGCAGGACCGACGCCACCTCCACCGCGATGGTCCCGCTCGACGTGACGGTTCGCGGCTCGCCGTCGGGGGGGCGCACGGACACCGCCATCTTCGGCAGCTCGACATCGCCGAGCGCGAGCGGCACCAGGATCATGGTCCACGCCGGCGGTCGGGCTCCCTCCACCGGCTGCGGCCCATCGACCACGGCCCACTGGTCACTGCCGGAAACCTGTACGGTGAGATCTCCCCACAACCAGTCTTCACCACCTCTGGCCTGAACGCGGACCGGCACCCGGTCACCAACCGTGACCGCAGCGTCCGGGACGGAGATCTCCATGGCCGGTTCCACGGCTCCCGCAGAGGTCGCCACCGCGAGCGCCAGCAGAACTCCGGCCAGGCGATGCAGCGCGACGTCAGTGCACACGGCGGTTTTCTCGCTCCATGAACATGGCCTTGACGGCGGGCAGGTAATCCTCGTCGGTGCTCAATTCGACGACGTCGATCCCCATGGGCACCCGGTCCTCGCGCGGATCGGGCGCCCCGTGCAACACCGCCCGTCGACCCGCCTCGAGATCAACTACCGGCACGGCACCATCCACGATGCCCTTCCGCGACAGCGGATCACCCACGCGGACCACAACCACTTCGTGGCGCGCACCGAGAGCCAGCAGCTCTCGCCGCGGCATGGCGCACGCGCGGTCGACCACCACCACAACCACTCCCCGTCGACTGAGCATCCGGCCGGCGGCACGCAGTGCATCATCAACCGCCGTACCGTGCCCCTCGGGGACCGCTCCCAGGACTTCGCGGACCACCCGCAGACCGTGACGCCATCCCAGTCGGGGCGGAATCACCCGTCGCACCCCGTCATCGAAGAGGATGGCGCCCACCCGGTCACGCCGCGCCGCCGCCAGGGCAAACAGGCTCGACACCTCGGCGATGAGGTCGTGGACAGTCATCACTCCCGACCCGAAACGGGTCGATGCGGAGAGGTCCACCACCAGCAGCATGGTCAGGTCCCGCTCCTCGCGAAATCGTTTGACGTGGAGTTCCCCGGTCTTGGCCGTGACGTTCCAATCGATGGTCCTGACATCGTCTCCGGTGCGATATTCGCGCACTTCCTCGAACTCGAGACCGAGGCCGCGGAATGCACTCTGGTACTGGCCCGTCAAACCGGCCTGCATGGCCTGTCGGGTCCGGATCTCCAGCCGACGTACCTGAGCCCTGAGATCGGGCCCGGCATCGTTCACCGGATCCAGGGGCTGCGGCTTGCCGAAATAGGAGCGGAGACTCACGGAACCTCCACCGCCAACAGGATGCGTTCGGTGATGTCCTCGACGGTGGCACCCTCCGCCTCCGCCTCGTAGGTCAGCACCAGGCGGTGCCGCAACACCGAGGGCGCGAGTTCCTTGACGTCCTCCGGTGTGACATAGGACCGGCCACGGGTCATGGCCAGCGCCCGGCTCCCCACCGCCAGCGCGATGGTAGCGCGCGGCGAGGCACCGTATGCGACCAACGGTGTCAAGTCGCCGAGCCCGACATCGGCGGGCTCGCGGGTCGCGGTCACGAGATTGATGATATAAGTTCGGATTCGTTCGTCCAGGTAGACCTCCCGGACCACGTTCCCCAACTCACCGAACTCCTCCAGCGAAGTCGCCTGTGACGGCGTGGGAAACGCATCGCCGAGGTGGTATTCGAGCACCCGTCGTTCGTCCTCGGGGTCCGGATAGTCCACCAACACCTTGAACAGGAAACGGTCGAGCTGAGCCTCGGGTAGCGGGTAGGTACCCTCCTGCTCGATGGGGTTCTGGGTGGCGAGCACGACAAAGGGCTCCGGCAATTTGAAGGTCGCGTCACCGATGGTGACCTGCCGTTCCTCCATGGACTCGAGCAGCGCCGACTGGACCTTGGCCGGTGCACGGTTGATCTCATCGGCGAGCACGAGATTGGCGAAGACAGGTCCCCGATGCGGGATGAACTCGGAGGTCTTCGGGTCGAAGATGAGAGTTCCGGTCACATCAGCGGGCAGCATGTCAGGGGTGAACTGCAGACGCTGGAAGGAGCCGCCCACCACGCCCGCCAGTGTGCGGACGGTCAACGTCTTGGCCAGGCCGGGCACACCTTCGAGCAGAACATGGCCGCGGCAGAGCAGCGCAACCAAAAGTGATTCCACCAACCGTTCCTGGCCGACCACCACTTCGCCCACCGCCCGCTGGATCTCGCCAAGTCGCGTGGCCGCACGATCCACCTGTGTTTCAGTTTGTTGTGTTTCCATGACTCCCCCTCGCAGCCAATAGGCCCGTTGTTCTTGCAGGCAAGGATCATGCCCGCGCCCAGCCCTGTTTCACGTCTCCCCCGGACGCCGTTTCGGCCGTCGCAACGCCAGATCGGCACGCCGCGGTCCCGTCCCAACGGGGCTGCCGGCCACACGATACAATGGTCCCGATGTCCGTTCAGCACATCGGCCGCTACGAGATCGTCCGCACCCTGGGCCGCGGCGCCATGGGGGTCGTCTATCTGGCCCGTGACCCCCTGATCGACCGTCAGGTCGCCCTCAAAACGTTGCGGGTGGATCTCGACGACGAAGTCGCGTCGGAATTTCGCGAGCGATTTCTACGTGAGGCCCGGACGGCCGGCCGCATCAACCACGCCGGCATCGTGACGATCCATGACGTGGGCGAGGACCCGGAGTCTGGTCTGGTGTTCATCGCCATGGAGTACATCGAGGGCCGGGACCTCAAGGAATTGATGGCTTCCGGCCACCGCTTCCGGCCGTCGGAAGCCGCGCGCATTGCGGCCGAGGTGGCCCACGCCCTGGACTATGCCCACTCCATGGGAGTGGTCCACCGCGACATCAAACCGGCCAACATCATTCTCACCAACGATGGCACGCCCATCATCACCGACTTCGGAATTGCCCGGGTGGAATCCTCGAACCTCACGGTAGAGGGCCAATTCATCGGAACTCCGAACTTCATGTCACCGGAGCAGATCACGGGCAAGGAGGTGGATGGCCGGTCGGACATCTTCTCCCTCGGAGTAGTGCTCTTCTACCTGCTGACACACCAGCGTCCCTTCGCCGGCGAAACCATGCACGAGGTCACCATGAAGGTGGTGCAGGATCCGAGCCCGATCCCATCCACCGTGTCGCCCCAGGTACCCGCCGCCTTCAACCCGATCATCCTCAAGTGCCTCGAGAAGGACCCCGATAAGAGGTTTCAGACCGGCGCCGAAGTGGCCCAGGTCCTCGCGGCGCTCGCTCGTTCGCTCACCGATCGCGACCCTGACGACGCGGCGTCGACCGGGGTCTTCAGACCGGATCTTCCGACCCGATCGGTGCGCCAATCCGCGGATGACGCCACCGGACTGAGGGGGTTGCTGCGTGATATCACTTCCCCGAGAAGGGCCGAACAGATCCGCGACAATCCAAAGATCTGGGATCGGCTGCCGATCCCTGAGACTCTCAAGTGGGAGGTCAACTCACGCTGGGCCCGCATGGTCATCATCATCAGTGCCGTGCTCTGTGTCGGTTCGATCGCCGGACTCATGCTGCTGCAACCCGACGAACCGGATCCGGCCCCGGCAGACGAATACGTTCACAATCGCCACCTCGTGGCCAGAAGGCTGATCGATGCCCGGCATCGGCTGCAGGCCGGCGAGCCCGGTGCCGCAGCGACTCTGGCCGCCGCCGCGGTGGATCAAGTTCCGGCATCGGTAGGGGCCCGCCGCGTTCTCGGTGAGGCGCGCGCCCTGCTCACCGAAGCACGGCTGAGCGAGGCCAACCGGGCCACGGTGGAACGGCTGATCGGTGACGGCCGGGCGGCGTTCCGGGAGGGACGATACGGCGAGTCGGCCGCCCTTTTCGAGCGGGCCCTCGAACTGGATCCGTCGGACGAGCTGGCGGTCAGCTATCTCGATCTCGTGCGCGAGCGCGGCAGGAGCTCTTCGAGACGACCCTCGGTCCGCCCAACACCGAAGCCACAGCCCACCCGGGTGACGGCCACGACACCGCAACAACCCGCGCCTACTCCCGGAAGCGCGCGGATCACCGTCTCCTTCAGTTCACCGATCCCGAACGGGATGATCATCGTGACCCTCGACGGATCGACCCTCGCCAAAATCCCCTTCGAGTTCGACTCCAAGGGCTTCCTGGGCTTTCGGAAAAAGGGAGGCGGCCTGGTCAAGAAGGTACTGCTTGCCCCATCGGGCCGACACACCATCGTCGCGAGCCTCCGCGACGGCGATGGCACCGTCATTGGTTCCGCCAGCTTCGAACGCCAGCTGTTGACCGGCACCGACTGGACCCTTCGTTTCGATCTTCCGGCGAAGGATGCCCAGGCCAACATCTACCTGGTGAAGGCCGGCGGATCGTGACCCTCCGCCAACTCGTGGTCGACACCTCCTGGGGACCCCTGAAAATCGCCGGTGGATCGCGGGCCGGTGAGGGCACCATGATCCTGGCGCCCCAGCTGCGGCTCGCCATGGACGCCGGCCGGGCCCACCGCGCTCTGCCGCCGATGAACACCGTGGCCATCAGTCACGGTCATATGGACCACCTCGGTGCGCTCGGCTACTGGGCGAGCCAGAGGTACCTCAATTCCATGGGACCGGCCACGGTACTGGTTTCCGGCGCCATCGCCAGGCAGGTCCGAACTCTCCTTGAGACCTTCGCCGAGTTGGAGGGTGGCCATCCCTACAGGGTGGAGGTCGTGCCCGTGGAGGCCGGGGCCTCTCACCAGCTTCGCAGGGACATGGAACTCAGGTTTTTTGCCACCGACCACTGGGTGCCCACCCTCGGTCACATCGTGGCGTGGCGCAAACGCCTCCTGCGGCCGGAGTTTTTCGGTCTCCCCGGCACCGAGATCGCCCGTCTCCGAGCCTCCGGCCGGACGGTCACCGAGGATCAGACGATCAAACTCATGGCCTACTGCGCCGACAGCGGCCCCGGCCTGTTCACCACCGAGCCCGAAATTCTGGACGCCGAGGTGCTGCTGGTGGAGTGCTCGTTTTTCGCACCGGCCGACCGTGACCGCGCCCGCACGTACGGTCACATGCACGTCCAGGACCTGTTCGAGGTTGCGGATCGACTGAGCTGTCGACACCTGATCCTGCTGCACGCATCCCGCCGCCACCGGCTCGGCCAGGTCGAGGAGATACTCGATCAGGAACTCCGCCCTCGGCTCCCATGTTCGCTCCACCACCTGATGGTTGATTGGGAGTAGCCCCCGCCCGCACCATTTCGAATTGCAAATTGAAAATTGCAGATTGCAAATTGGCCCCCGCCCACCCGAGACCGAGACCGTTACCGTTTTCTTCGCACGTGTCGGTGCCAGGCACCGCCGCAGATGTTGCGATCTCGTGCTCCGACTCGATTTCGACGGTGCCTGGCACCGGGTGAGCGCGTTCACGTCGATCCACTGATTTCGACGCGCCCCTCTCCCCACAGCGCTCCCCGAGGTTACTCGCGGCCACCGGCCGCGGTGACCAGCCGTCACCAGCAAGTGGCCAGTGGCCGGGTCACCTCCCACCACAACCCTCCCGGCCCAGGCCACAATCGCTGCCGCCGGCAGGTTGCCCCCTTTCACAATGTTGGGACCAATCAATTGAGTTGCCCAGCACCCTGGGGTCCCAACATTGTGAGAGACGGCACGCCCGATCATCGCGCCCAGACGGCCTGGGTGGGTAGGGACTTTCAACTTTCAACGTTTAACGTTTCATCGTTCCCGCAGCGGTGACCACCAACCGATCGGGGTGGAGGTGTTTCGCGATCGCCGCCATGACCTCGGCCCGCGACAACGCCAATACCTGACCCGGATAGCGGTCCAGGTGGTCGATCGCCTGGCCCGAGGTCAGGACCGACACCAACTCCCGTGCCACACCCCCATTTGTGGCCAGACCGACCCGGTAGGCGCCGGACTGAGACGTTTGCTCATCGCTCATCTCGGACTCGGTTGGACCGTCGGCCACGTATTCGGCGATGATCTCGCGGCACATTCCGACGGCGCGATCGAGATTGTCGGCCGACACAGAAAGGGAGATCGCCCAAGGGCCGGGCACCAACAGAGTCCCGAAGAATCTGCTGTAGATTCCGTAGGTCAGCCCTGCCTGATCCCGCACGGCCACACCGAGCCTCGAGGTGAGGGTCGACTGGCCGAGGCACGCATTGGCAACCAACGCCGCCCCATAGTCGACTTCGCCCCGCAGCACGGTGCTCCGGTGACCGAGAAATACGTCCAGGTTTGGCCGGTCGGGAACCTCGATCCGCTCGTCCGCCGGCTTCTCGATCTCTTCGGACGCAGGCACCACCGCGTCGACGGCTCCTCCACCGCCTGCGTGGAATGCGTCGCCGAAGAGGGCGGCGACCTCGTCGGCCGCCACGTCCCCCACAACCGCGAGAACCAGGGACGCCGGCCCGTAGGCCGAGCGGTGAAATTCCTCCAGATCATCCCTGACGAGGGCCTTCACCTCCCGCTCGCGGACCTCGACCCGCCGCTTCCGCTGCGGATGCCCGGTGGGGTAGAGATGGCGAGTCAGGGCGCCGTAGGCGATGGACTGGGTCTCCTCCCGTTCGCGGACGAGGCTCCCGAGGACCCGTTCGCGGAGCTTTTCGAGCTCGTCGATTGGGAAGGTCGGACGCCACAGGACCTCGGCCAACAGCGTGGCGATCCGCGGCAGCTGATCTGCCAGACCCTGGGCCGAGAATCCCACCGTTGCCGGAGCGCTCGAGGACGCCCGGATGCCGAGCTGAAGCCCGTGGTCCTCGAGCTCGCGGGCGAGCTCCATCCGTCCGAAGTTCTCGGTCCCCCGGTTGAGCATGGCGGCGCAAAGTCCCGGAACGCTGAATCTGCCGTCCGAAGCGCAGGCCGTTCCGGCGCGAATCGTGCCGGCGACGGTGACGGTGGGAGCGTGTGGGTTTGTCAGCACCGCGATTCGTGCCCCGTGCGGCAACTCCCGCTCGACCACCCGTTGGGCAAAGGGAGCCCTGAGATAGCAAGGCCGCGGCCCGGCCGGAACCGCCGAGCCGTCGCCATTCCCGGTGGGGTTCTCGGGCACGAACGACCCCACCGTCAGACCATGGCTCGTGAGGTAATCGGCAGCCACCCGCTGGACGTCGGCTGCGGTGACCTTCGAGATCGCGTCGAGTTCGCGGGGAAACCGCCGCCAGTCGCCCATGGCGATGGACTCGGTGAGAGCCGACATGATCTGACCCGGCGACTCCCGATGAAAGGCCAGGTCGGTTCGGATCTGGGCAACGGCGCGGCGCATCTCGTCCCCGTCCGGCGGCGCGGCGTGGAGCTTCAGGATCTCGTCCCGGATCGCACCCTCCACCTCCCCGTGCTCCACGCCTGGGGCGAGAGACGCCATCACCTGGAGGACTCCGGGATCGTGCAGATCCAGCGTGAAGGCCTGGACGCCGAGACACCGGTTGGTCTCCACCAGACGTCGGTAGAGCCGTGACGTGACTCCATCGGACAGCATGGTGGTGAGGACCGCGAGCGCCGGAATGTCCGGGTGCAGCCCCTCCGGAATGTGCCACGTCATCATCAACTGGCCGAGTTCGCCGGCTCGTCGCACCTCGAAACGCCGCTCCCCGCGCTGTTCGCTCTCCCGGATACGAACTTCCGGGAATGGTCGCGATGCGCGCGGTAGGCCGCCGAACCCCCGGGCGACCTCGGCCAGCGCGGTGTCCTCATCCACATCTCCAACCACCAGGACCGTTGCGTTGTCGGGGTGGTAGAAGGTGTCGTAGAAACGCCGCAGCACCTCGGCTGTGACGGTTTCCACGTCTCCCTTCCACCCGATGGTGGGGTGGTGATAGGGATGCTCGAGGTAGGCGTGGGCGAAGGATCCTTTCATGAGGAGATCGAAGGGCTCGTTCTCGCCCATCTCGAGCTCGTTGAGAACCACCGTCCGTTCCGACGCGAGGGCCTCCTCCTGGACCAGAGCGTTGCGCATCCTGTCCGACTCGATGTCCACCGCCAGCGGCAGATGCTCGGCCGGCAGCACCTCGTAGTAATTGGTCCGATCCAGCCAGGTCGTGGCGTTGAATTGGGCGCCGATTCTGTGCAACTGCCGCGAGACTTCGGTTCCAAGCTCGTGGTTGAATTTCTTCGAACCCTTGAACATGAGGTGTTCGAGGATGTGGGTTGCACCGGTGTGGCCGGTCACCTCGTGACGCGACCCCACACGATAGACCACGCCAAAACCGACGACCGGGGCCACCGGTGTCGGCCACACCAGAACCGTCAGCCCGTTGTCGCGGTGAAGCCACTCGCTCGCGCACTCTGTTCGTTCCACCAGTTCGAAGTCGTTGGATGTGGTCATGGTCCTCCGCTCGATCGTTGATCGGGGCATGATACCGGGTCCTGGGACGGGGAGCAGGGGGCATGGTTGAAAGTTGAATGTTGAATGTTGAATGTTGAATGTTCCCCCACCCACCCGGGATGGTTGAGGGCGCGATGAGCGGGCGTGCCACTCCAGGCACCTTGAAGTTGAAAGTTGAAAGTCAAACGTTGAACGTTTCCACCCACCCACCCGGATCGTGATGAAAGGGCGCGTTGATCGGGCGTGCCGTCTTTAACAATGTTGGGGCTCGCCAACTGAGTCATTCAGCCCTTTGGGTCCCAACATTGTTAAAGGGGGCAACCTCGGGGAGCGCTGTGGGGAGAGGGGCGCGTCGAAATCAGTGGATCGACGTGAACGCGCTCACCCGGTGCCAGGCACCGTCGAAATCGAGTCGGAGTACGAGGTCGACACATCTGCGGCGGTGCCTGGCACCGACATGGAGATCGGAATGCGAGGGTGGCAACCTGCCGGCGGCAGCGGTAGTGGCCGTGGCCGGGTGCGGCGGCCGTTTCCGATCCTGCGAGTGGGATCAGCGGCCATGCGGCCACCCGCTGGTGACGGCTGGTCACCGCGGCCACCGGCCGCGAGTAACCGCGGGGAGCGCCATGGGGACATGGGCGCGATGGGAAACGAAGCTCGACCGCAGGCCGTTGTCCCTTCGTCGCGCCCCTTCTCCCAACGCACTCCCCGTGAGGATGCCAGGCACGCCGATTCGCCCCAACGAGGTGAGTCAACCCATCGGCTTTGGCGAATCGGGATGCCAGGCACCTCCGAAAGGGCGCGATGGGCGGGCGGGGGCTAAATCCGAGGTGTGGGTGGCGGTCCGTCAGCGGTGTCACGCTGCGCCATGAGCCTAACTTCGACCCGATCCACCCCGTCCACCTGGACCGGCGGGCGTTGCACCCTGGTGAGCCGGGCGCGGGCTCCGACGGGAACGTCCACCGTTCCGGTCAAGACGATATCTTGATCCTCGCCCCCCGACCGGTAGAAAACCGTGACCCTCAAGTCGGCGTGACATCCCGCCGGTTCGCGGCAGGAAAGAAGGCATGACCATTCCACGTAGTCGTCGTGGGGAATACCCGAAACCTGCGCCACATCCAACGCCAGCTCCTTCGACGAGGTGGTGACGCCGTCGAAACTGAATTCGCTGATTCCAGACCGGGGCTCGTCCTTGCGGCAGCCGGACGACAGCGCCAACACCGCGGCGAGGCCGGCAACAAGCCCGCTCAGCAGCCGGGTTCGGCGCCGGGACATCAGACCCGTGGCGTGGGAACCGGTCCGACGGGGCCCGGCACCCTGCGCCCCGGGGGCGGCTGCTGCGATTCGGCAGCGGGTCCCATCCAGTACACCGCTGCGCGGATGTCGGGATGGGTCTTGCCCTCGGGTTGGGCCGCGGAGAATTCGCGGCTGAAGACCCCCGTCTCGTCGGGGGCCAGGGCATTGGTCACCGGAACCTCGGCGTTCCAGGGACTCCCGTCGCCGGTTGCGATGGTCTGCAGCTGCACCCGGATGTTCGTCACCGGGTTGGGCGATCTGTTGATCACATCACCTTCCACCAGCCAACGACCCTCGCCCAGGCCCGTCACCCTGAGGTTGCTCAGCACCACGCCGCCACCCTCCTGATACCCGGGTGGGGGTCCCGAGGGTGTTCTGCCGCCCTCTCCGTCAGCCTCGTCCTCGTCGCCGTCACCATAGGCCTCCGGCCGGTAACGTCGCACGTCCTGATCGGTGATGGAGATTCCGCCGGTCTCCTCACCCTCCGGTGGGATCACCAGCGTCCGGCTCCCCGGAATCTCCGGCGACGCCGATTCGGCCTCCGGAGCCATCGCCTCAGCCGCTGCGGCCTCCGCGGCAGCCTCGGCGGCACGCAGGGCGTCGACGTCCACGTCCGCCACGTCGTAGGCCAGGTTCTGACCGTTCGGCAGCGAAAGCATGATGTAGGACCCGGTGAGGGTGTATCCGTCGGCCTGGATCACCGTGCCGTTCCGCATGGGAATCTCCACGGCGGCAACGGTGACGGCCACTGCGGCAAGCACAAGCAGGGACAACGTGACTCGTTTCACTGTCTACTCCTGTCGCCAGTTGGTCACAGTATAGCCGGACGGATTGAGGAACTCCTGCGTCAGACCCGGCGAACCCCCGGACAGGGTGTGGGTGACGTAGGTTGTTCCGTCGATGGTGTAGAACTCGCTGCCGGTGGGCAGGTCGTTGAGCTCGGTCTGGGTGCCGTTGCCGCACTCGAACCACAGGTCGTAGACCCGGCCGATGCCGGCCGCGCGGCACACGAGGTCGGGATCGACGTCACCCGGGAGTGGGCCGCCGAAGCCGCCACCACCGCCACCGCCGCCGCCACCGGCGCCGCCGCAGAGGTCGGGCGGATCGGTGGCCAACAGATCCAATCCCGGCTCGAAGGTCGGAAACAGCACATGGCCGTTGATCACGGTGGCCTCGAAGGTGGTCTTCTCGTTGGGCCGCATGGTCATGTACCAGCCGTAGAGGCCGTTGGCCGGGTCGAGCGCGGTGTCGGCGCACTGGAAGTCCCCGGTGAGGGCCGAGTAATCGATCCCCACCAGATCGCCGGCCGTGCGCGGCGTGGCGTAGGTCCCACTGTCGAGCACGAAGTAGAAGGCGTTGATGCCGCCGTCCTCATCCTGCAGGTTGGCGCGGTCGCCGGCACCCAGAGCCAGCGCCCAGATGAAGTTGGCGCCGTCGAATTTGGCCGGCACGATGATCGGCCGCGTGAAGAATTGTTGGCGATCCCCGAAGCCGGCGCGGAAATCGAAGATCCGTTCGAGGTTCGCCGCGCCGACACCGGTTGCCGCCGGGTCGTTGGGCGCCGGGAATTCGATCCGCCACAGGCTGCCGTCCGAGTCCCCGAAGTAGATCCGGTCGTGGAAGCCGTCAAGATCGGAGTCATGGGCGGCGAAGCTGCCCGGCACCGCCACACCGATGGACTGTTTATAGACGATCGCCCCGGTGGCGATGTCCACACCATAGACGTGGGTTCCGGTCCAGTCATTTTCCTCTCTGTCCCAACCGCCGCCAAAGAAGGCGATGAATACGTCATCGGGCTCGTTGGCGTTCGAGCTGTTGTACACCGGCACCCTGGCGATGGCCGGCCTCGACCAGGTCCAGCCAAGGTCCCAGTACGGGGCGCACTCGTCACCGGTGTAACCGACGGGACAGTTGACGTCGAGGTCCGTCTCGTCCGAAAACTCCCACATCAGCCTGGGGAACTCGGATCCGCAACCACCGGCGGTGCCGTCGGCGCAACCGGCCATGGTGGTCTCGATCGGCTCATAGTCGGGAGCACCGCTGGTGGGATCGGGCTGGGTGAGGTCGAGGGCAACGATGCCGCGGCCCCCACGCCGCATGGAGGCCAGAGCCACCGTGCGCCACTCCCTGGGGCTGACGCCGCCGTCCGGCGAGATGAAGACGTCGCCGACGGCGATGTGG
The DNA here is from genome assembly GCA_963797055.1 of uncultured Holophagae bacterium. Taxonomy (GTDB): domain Bacteria; phylum Acidobacteriota; class Thermoanaerobaculia; order Thermoanaerobaculales; family Sulfomarinibacteraceae; genus FEB-10. Next base: position 134,185 of record CAWCOD010000002.1, on the reverse strand, counting down.
CCGTCCACCATGTACTGCTGCTCGGTGCCGTAGGTCATGACCCACAGCCTGTCGGCGATGGCCTCGGGCACGTAGGCGAAGAGCTCGGTCCCGTTGCCGAGATCGTGCAGATCGTCATAGGTGCCACCGTCATCACGATCCCAGAAGCCCGCATCGAAGGCGTGCAGCATGCCGTCGTTGGCGCCCACCAGGGCGACGCGACGACGCTTGGCGTGCTTCTCCATATAGAGCTGGTAGTCGTGAGCGCCGAGCTCGCCCGCGCCGACGAAGCCGTAGTCGTAGTAGAACAGCGAGGTGTTGGGCGGTCTCGCCACAACCGGTTGCGAGTGGTAGGTGTCGCCAAGCACCGGATAGGTCGGCGGCCGCGGCGGGTTCTGGGGCGCCGGATCCAACGCCAGCGGGTTGTCCCAGATGTTGGTCAAGAAGTTCGCGATCTCCTGCACCTCCAGATCGCTGGGCAGGGTGGGCATATTGAGCCTGGTCTTGAACTCGGTGCGCAGGGCGGCGTCGGTGCCCACGTCGTCGAGGTCGTGGCGGGTCCAGACCGAGGCCGCGCTGGTGCCCACGTAGACGTTGCGCAACGGCGTAGCAAGCGACAGCTGCGCGGCCAGCGAGGTCGCCGCGTCCCACTCCACCATGGAGAAGTCGATCTGACAGTCGCCGGTCACCGGCAACGTGGGTTGGGAGCTGTTGAGTTTGAAGGCGTACATGGTGCCGGTCCACAACGAGAAGTCCTTCCGCGGCACGAAGAACGGGTAGAGGGCAAGGTAGTCCTCTGTTCCACCGATACTCCCCGCGTTGGATGACGGCGGCGTCACCTGGAACGGCACGAAGGAGCGGTCGCGCGAGTCCATCTCGTCGATCACGCCCTGGAGCGCGGATGTGAGCTCGCTGGCGTCGGTGGCGACGAAGAACCGGCCGTCGGTGATCGTGCTGACGCACTCCAGCGGCGACGGGTTGAAGGGATCGAACTCCTCGGAGAAACCGATGGTGAAGACCCGCACCGGTTCGCCCACATCGGGAACCTTGAACTTCCAGGCGGCCTGGTCGCCGTCGCAGGCGTTCAGCCCGCAACTCTCCTCACCGTCGGTGATGAGCACCACGTACCACTGGCGGCAGGCCGCCAGCGGGTCGTTGGCCCAGGTTCCGGTGGTGATGGACTCCTGGTACCAGTCGTAGGCGTCCCACAGCGAGTTGGCGATGGGCGTGGTGCCGTCGGTGACGATGGGGATCGGGTTGTAGGTCGGCGCTCGCCGGATCGGGGTCGAAGTCGTCCTGGAAGACCAGATCGGTGCCGTCGTTGAGCAGGTCCACGGCGCTGGCCATGGGCTCCAGGAAGGCCTGCATTTCGGTCACGTTCGATGCGGTGGCGGGCGGCGGCAGATCCACCAGCAGATTCCAGCCGTTGCAGTAGCCGTCTCCGGTGATGTTGCGCGGGTCGGAGTCCGAGGGTTCGAGGGAGTCGATGTCGATCTTGTAGCTGTCGCCGCCGGTGCCGTAGGAGTAGTCCAACACGGCGCCGTCGTACAGCAGCTTGAAGGGGAAGCGCTCGCGACCTTCCTCACCGTTGAGACCGGTGAAGGGGCTCGAGTCCCAGTCGGCGGACCAGGTCGACCACTCACCGCAGATGAGGTGGCAGCCGTCGCCCCAGCTCGACACTTCAACGTTGTCGAAGCGGACGCTGCCGTTGGCATCGCTCCTGGTGCCGCCGGACCACAGACCGGCAAAGCCGGGCGTCAGGTAGGCGGCCGCGGGGTCGGTCCACTCCATGATGGTGCACCACTCGCCGCCGCAGTCCCAGTAGGAGCAGACGTCGGGGTCCGTCGCAGTTGATAGCGCTTGACCTGGGCCCTGAGGTTGCCGCAGAAGAACTCGATGCGCAGGCGGTAGCACTGGTCCTCGTAGACCGACAACAAGATCGTTGTTGCCGGGGTCGAGCTCGATCATGCCGCCGGCGATCTCCACATCGGTGCCGCCGATCCGCTTGACCAGGTGCCAGTACGACCGCTCACCGCGATCGCGGGCGTCGGCCTTGGTGGGGAAGTGGTCGATGTAGAACAGATAGCCACCCTCCACGTCGAGGATATGCCGTTGGCCGGGCTGTCCCAGGAGGAACCGCCGAGGACGACCCCCATGGCCGTCCTGTTCGTTGTTGACCCGGAACTCCACCTCGAAGCGGATGTTGGTCCACTGGTCGGGCTCGTAACCCGGGATCGCCCGAGCATGGACTGGTTGATGGCGATGACCGAGGATCGGTAGGAGCGACCGATGTTGTCGCGGACGTGCTGCAGCCAGCTGTCGCCGCAGGCGCACGGGTAGATGTTGCTGTTCGGCTCCCAGTTGCCGTCGTAACGGTTGCCGCCGTGCCAGCGCAGGACGTTCCAGATGCCCGTGTCCGGGCTCGCGTCAGGTCGGCTCGGTGAAGGTCGAAAAGTCGTCCGAGAACACCGCCACCGGCTCCTCGGTGGGGAAGAACTGCGCCGAGGCCGGGATCGCGGTCGCCATGAGGGCGAGGGCGATCCCCGCGGTGGTCGCGACCTTCCTCTGATGAGTGGAGTCGGCCCGGGAAGAGCTGCACGATGATTTTGGTCATGCTGTTCATATCAACCTCCCGGCCCTACACCCGCGGCGTCGGCGTGTGCGTCCGCGTCGGCGTGAACGTCGGCGACGGAGTCGGTGTGTTGGACGGTGTCGGGGTGAACGTCGGCGTGTTCGTCGGCGTGTTCGTCGACGTCGGCGTAAACGACGGCGTATTGGTCCGCGTCGGTGTGTTGGTCCGCGTCGGCGTGTTCGACGGCGTGAACGTCCGCGTCGGTGTATTCGACGGCGTGTAGGTGTTGGTCCGCGTCGGCGTGTTGGTCACCGTCGGCGTATTGGTCCGCGTCGGTGTGTTGGTCCGCGTCGGCGTATTCGACGGTGTGAACGTCCGCGTCGGCGTGTTGGTCACCGTCGGTGTATTGGACGGCGTAACCGTCGGCGTGATCGTTGGTGTGTTCGACGGTGTGAACGTCGGCGTGATCGTCGGCGTGTTGGTCGGCGTGTTGGTGATCGTCGGCGTCCGGGTCACCGTCGGGGTGAAGGTGTTGGTCGGCGTGTTGGTGATCGTCGGAGTGTTGGTCACCGTCGGTGTATTCGACGGCGTGAACGTCGGCGTGATCGTCGGCGTATTCGACGGCAACGGGGTATTCGACGGCGTCGGCGTGATCGTCGGCGTGTTGGTCACTGTGGCCGTCGGAGTCGCGGTCGGCGTCGGGATGATGTTGCTTTCGGTGATCGTGCACTCGGTGCCGGGGCCATCGTTGAAGACAAAGGTCAGACGTCAGACTCATCGCCCCCGCCGTCGGACCGTTGTTGGGCACCGTGCCCTCGAAATCGGTCTCGATCGTCGAAGAGGCGTTCGCGGCCATCGCGCGCGTATTTGACGTCTCGGTGTCCGGCGTGTAGTCGTCGCCCGGGTAGTACCGGGCACCGTTAAACAGGAACTCGTTGACATACAAACTCGGCCACACCTTCTCCCAACCAAAGTAGGTATGGGTGAGTGTCGCCGTGTAGGTGCTGTTGTTGCGGAAGTCCCACAGGATGTCCTCTCCGGGACCGTTGCTCGACAGGCGAACCCCCGTGAAGAAGATGTCGCTGCAGCTCGCCGGCACCGGGGTCGGTGTCGCGGTGAAGGTCGGGGTGTGGGTCGGTGTATGGGTCGAGGTGAAGGTCGGGTGAGGGTGGGCGTGTCGGTGGGCGTGTTGGTCGGCCGTCCACGTCGGCAGCGCCTCCGGCAGGTCGCAGTAGCGGACGCTGCGCTGTTCCACCGAGTCCACCCAGACCAGCCAGTCGTTGAGCTCGTCGCCATCCAGATCGGCGTCGTCGGATCCGTCCAGGTTGTAGTCGTCATCCACCGTGTCCGGCACCAGCTCGTTGCCCACCGGGTTCCCTCCGGTGTCGATGCCAAGCGGGTGGTTGGGGCTGCCCACAAGTGACTCATCCGGCAGCTCGAGACGCACCCGCCGCCGCCAGTGCTCGATCCGGGTGCCGAGACCGTAGGGCACGGTCTGACTCCAGCTCGGATCGCAGGCGTCGTCGTCGATGACGCCGTTGCCGTCGGCGTCCCAGGCGTCGAGATCGGTGGGATCGCAGCGCGAGAAGTCGTAGGCCCACGACTCCAGAACCAGGGCGCCGAGGCCGTCGCGCTCGCCCGTGGAATAGAAGGGGAAGACCCGATCCATGCAGAAGGTCTCGTCATCCAGCGTTGGCGGATCGAGGAAGTGGTCGATGCCGTAGTTGTCCCAGGTCGTACCCTTGTCGTCGATCAGGCAATTGCCGAAATAGATCGGCATGGTGTCGTAGGTGAGACCCGCGTGATCGTAGGCGTTGATGGGGCCGTACTGGTCCACCGGATTGAAGGTGGGCGACTCGGGATCGAAGAAGGGGTTGAAGCCGATCATGAAGTCGTCGGCGATCTCGCCGGGGTTGCCCAGCACGGTGCCGGTCCACGACTCGGACCAGCCCAACCGGTAGGCGAATCCGGGCTCGATAAAGCGGAAGCGGTCCGCCTCGGAGGCCTGGTAGACCCAGTGTTTCGTGGGAACCGCCTGGCCGCTGGCGGGCAACTCCTGAGCGTATCCCGCAAGGGCGAAGTTGGACTCGGAGATGCTCGCCAGAAACTCGCGCAGCACGGCCTTGGCCACACCCATCCGGGAATAGGGGTCGTCGCCGCCGCCCGGCAGCATGCCGAAGGGCACGATGGAGCCCGAGGTTCCCCGCGGGACCACCTGGGTGGTACCCACCATGGAGCCCGACGTATCGAGAATGAACATCAAATTCGGTGGGGCCGCCCGCGTACGCAGGAAATCCCGATCATCGGCACCGGACCACGTGGCGGCTAGCACCACCGCGGCCAACACCATGTATCTCGCAAACCGGGTATGTCTCATGACTGCCCCCTCGCTCCGCTCATCGGAAACACGCGATCACGGGCACGAAATCGTCCTCGGTGAACGGGAAGGCGGACATGTCCACCTCCACCGCCGCCTGAGTCAGTCCGGTCAGCCCGCCAAGCACCCGCTGGGCGTCGCTTCTGAAATGAAAATGTCGCATCTGGAACTCCGGGAACTGGGACGGAACGGGGTTGCCGTCGTCGTCCAGGATCGGCCCGGCAGGCTCGGTTTCACAGAACTCGCTGATGTTGACGTTGAAGTTGCCGCGCAGCAGTCCCTGGAGATTCGCGTCGTCGGTCAGGGTGAAGTTGCCGGGAGCGCCGATGACTCCCTGACGCACCATGTTGATCTGGGCCATGCACCCTGCGTCAGCCGCATACAGAGATTTGACGACCCAGCGGTCGGTCCCCGCCGCCTCGAGACCCAACGAGGTCTGCAACAGCAGGCCCATGCCGAGGAATACGAGCACCACGGCCACCAGCAGGGACAGCAGCAGCGCCGATCCCCGTTCTCTGGAATTGGCCTCCGGCAGTGCAGGTCGCGTCATGTCTTGGTGCATCGATCGCCTCACAGAATGAAGTTGCGCAGGCTCGCGGCCACCTGCATCCGACGCCATTTGGCGCCCCGGTTGACCTGGTTGACGTTGAGATCGAAGCCGGCGAAGGTCTGCGCGGGTTCGGTCCACTCCGGAACCTCGAAAGGCGTCCTTCCGAAGACACCGATCTGCATACCCACCAAGTTGCCGGCAGCCACCTGGGCGGCGGTCACGGTGGGACTCCAGATGTCCACGGTGTCATCCCCGTTGGTGTCGACACCGAGATCGACCTGCAGGCTGCCGATGTTCACCGCCACGGGCTCGCCCGCGGTGCCGGTGTTCGGCCCGACCCTGCGGAGCACGAAGTCGGGGGACACGAAGTACGTGTAGGAGTCGAGAATCCCGACCCGATACACATCGAAGTTGGGGTCCGAACCGGAGATCGCCGAGCCGTCGCGATTGAGCCCGGGCCAGGGCGGTGCTCCGGCGGAGTAGGTGATCACCAGGTGGCGGTCCGGCGAAGCATCTACGATGGAGGCCGTGGTCACCGCACCGACGGCGTACTGGCGACGGCCCATGAAGACGATGCCGCGACCCACCAGCGAGGCCGGCCCCGGGACCCTGTTGAGGGGATTGATGATGTCCGCACCGGCGACGGGGGAACGCAACTCGCGCACCGTCACCGTCTGGGTCGAGGTGTCGATGTCGAACCGGTTGGTGAAGAAGGGCTCCACCTCGAAGAACCCACGCAGGGTGAGCACATCGGAACCAGTCGCAACCTGGACGGTGCCGAAGTCGGTAGTCACGTTACCCGACCGGTTGTTGAGCACCTGTCCGCCGACCCACGTTCCGTCGGCACGGGCGAAGGGCATGTCGCCGCCACCGGACATGCGCGCGGTGCGGGTGATGTGGTACGCGGCGAAGCGCACGTTCTCCTGAGTGTCGGCCAATGCGCCCTCGACCTTGGAGATCTTCTGCGACTGGTCGAGCATGTTGAGGACGCCGATGAAGACGATGGCCAGCAGACCGACCGCCACCACCATCTCGACGAGCGTAAAACCTGAGGATGGGTTGGATCTCATCGCCATCACCCCTGAATCTTGACCGCGGTCGCGACAAATTCCCGGCGGCCGCTGAGGAAGTTCGAGGTCGACCGCACTAGGACGGTGATCTGTTTGAAATTCGCATCGGCGGGGTCGGCCGGTATCGGCATCGGGACGGAGGCCATGTCGGCCCAGGTGTGGACCTCGAAGTCCTGCACCGTGTAGCTGACGTCAAAGCCCTTCCTCGCCGCCGCCCACTGGCGGGGGGTCCCGGCGGTGTCGGCCAGCGCGGGATCTATGAATGACGTCCCCTGAAGGGCTTCAATGGTCCGGCGCGCCTCCGAGGCGAGCAGGGCGTAGTCGTAGCCCGAAGCGTTGGTGAGCTGTGCGTGGGAGAACAGGCTGGCGATCCCGAGGGCGACGAAGCCGAGGATCAACAGCGCCACGAGCAGCTCGATCAGCGAGAAGCCCTGCTGTCCGCGGAAATCCCTATCCCGGCCCATCAGTACCTCCAGTGCTTCATGGACTTCTCGTCCCAGGTCGAATTCTTGGGATCCCACATCTGACGAATGATGGTGCCGGTGCCGGCCTGGACCAACAGCCGGAATTGGTTCCCCTTCTTGTCAGAGATCCGCAGACCGCCCTGGCCGATACCGATGTTCCCGGTCTCGTTGACGATGCCGGCGCCGCTGGGGAGGAAGACCACGCCACGCCGGGTCGCGGTGCCGCCGAGACGGTACAGCCGCAGCGCGGCGGCCGGATCCTGTTCCATCAGAAATCTGGAATCGGGGATCGACCATCGTCCGACTTCCGGTTCGCCTGGGTCATGGACCTCGGGCGTTGCACCGGTCTCCTTCCAGGAATACAGCTCCCAACCCACCGGATTCGAGCGAAGTTCCACCACCACAGGCGCCGCTCCCTGGACTGCATTGATCCTGGCGATGGAGAAGGCCTGCTGGGTCTTGCTGACCTCGCCCATCATCTCGGCTCGCATCTTCGAGCGCATGAGGTTGGGCAGGCCCACCGCCATGACGGCCACCGCGATGGCCACCACGATCAGCAACTCGATGAGGGTGAAGCCCGCTTCGCGAAGGCGTCGTCGGCCTCCTGACGAGGTGTTCGCATCGTCACCGCAATGAGCATTGTTGGTCCGCATCACATCTAGCATCGCGTCCTCCCCTGGGCGCCGTCAAGGTGTGAACAGCTACATTTAAATTCCTTTAACAATTGACATTTGGCCCCGACCCGGGTCGTCGGACGGGGTTGCGTCGCTGCTGGGCTCCACAATTAACTGTCCAATTTTAGATCAAAAATCCAAATTTTCCCGCCCAGATCGGCCACATACAGGCTGTGGCCGGCCACCGCCACGCCGGTGGGCGCAATGCCTTCAGAAGCCAGCGAGACCCGTTTGACGGCGCCATCCCGGACGACCCACAGCGCCTGACCGGGCGTATCGCTCACCACCCAGAGGTCGGGCGTCACCGCCGCAATCTGTGGTCTCGAGTAGAAGTCCGACCAGGCGTCGGGGAGAGCCACCTCGGCGACGAACTCGCCTGATGATCGCAGCACCTGGAGGCGGTGGTTGCCGGTATCGTTCACCACAAGATGATCTTCATCGACCCATGTCAGCCCCACCGGCTCCACAAACTGCCCGGGGCTTGAACCCTCGTTCCCCACCAGGTTGACTCTCACTTCACCGCCGACGGTGGTGTAGAGCACCACCCTCTTGTTGCCGGTGTCGGTCACCGCTACCGTGCCGTTCGGGGACACCGCGATACCGCGCGGCCCATACCAGCCTTCGCCGGGGATCGGCAGGGTGCGTGATCCGCCGGTTGCCGGATCCAGGATCACCGCCTGCTGTCCCCAGGTGTCGGCGATGGCCAGCACGCCCTGGGGGGTCCAGGCCACCGATTCGGGTTCGCGCAGATCCACCGAACCGGCCACGGGGTCCGGGGATCCGTCCGCTGCAAGCCGCACCACCGCTGACAGCCCCACGTCGGCCACGGCGATGACGCCGTCGGCTGTCACCGCAAGTCCTCGCGGTTCCATCAAAGAACCCTCGCCCACGATCCGAGAACCGGCCACCGGCAACACATCGGCGAACGCCGCCGGGACCGGAACCGTTCGGCTCCACTCCACCGGTCCGTCCGAACGCCGCAGCACGATGATGTCGGACGACCCCACCGGTCCCCATGGGATCCGCCACGTCGCGTATCGGATCACCTCCGCCGGGCTCGGGACCCGATTCTCCATCAGCCACCAGCCTCGCAACGGGATCCGCTCGGAGACGTAGCCGGGGCCCACGCGAGCTCGGGCTTCGGCCTCCTGCTCGGGGTTGCACAGCACCAGGGGCGGCCGCATGGACTGCCGGGGCAGGTCCCACCACACCGGGGTCGACCTCCAGTACCAGGTGAGCGGCCAGCCGGCCTCACCCCCCACGGCAGCCACCGGATCCACCCCCTCCTCGCTCAGCCTGAGGCCTTCGTCCACAACCGCCTTGATCTCCGGACAGGTCTGGACGTAGATCAGGGCCTCCACATGCTCGAGATTGGGTGAGATCTCATCCCAGACGAAGTTGGCGTTGAACGTGACCAACCCGGTCAGCAGCAGCCCGGCACCGGCGAGGCCACGGCCCCACCACCTTCCCGATGGTCCGAAGGTCCGGGCCAGTTGGGCTCCCGCCAGCGGCAGGAACGGCCAGACCTGATGTACGGTGAGCCAGGGCACCTTCTCCCGGAGGTAGCCGTACATGAGGAGGGACAACAGGCCGAAGAGGTAGAGCGCGGCCTCCACGGCCGGTCAGGCGGCGGCGACGACGCACAATCCACACCGTGGCGAGGGCCAGCGGCAGAAACTCGTACAGGGCGAGCCGGGGGAGGTAGTACCACCACGGCCCGGCGACCCGCGCGATCTCGTGCTGGCCCCACCAGTAGGAGATCGCACGCCCCGGAAAAAACCAGTCGCCCGGAAAACTGAAGCCAACCGTGAACATCGGCACAGAAACCAGGACCGCGAGGGCTACGCCGCCCACCATCGACCAGCCGTGCCGGTGGATGAACTCCACGACCTGGGGCCGTGATCCACGGACGATCTCCCAAGCGATCATCAGCCCCCACGTGGCCACCACCACCGCCGCGGTGACATAGGCATTCTCTTTGGTGGCAAAGGCCAGTGCCGTCCAGACGCCGGCCCACAGCCAGGCCGAGGACGAACCGCGCACGGCTCGGTAGACCGCAACCCCAGCCGCCGACGCCGTCAACAACTCGAGCACGTCCATCCGCAGGAATCGTCCGTAATAGAGGATGGAGGGCGACAGGGTCACCAGCAGACCCATCCACCACGCGGCCCGGCCCCCGAACGGCCGACGCAGCGACCAGGCGATCCATATGAGGAGCACTCCGGCGAGGGCCACCGGCAGCCGCGCGGTGAAATCGCTGTCACCGGCCACCGCGTAGGTAGCTGCTGTGAGGTAGTAGAGCAACGGCCCGTGATAGGTGGGGTCGTAGCGGTAGATGCCGTTGTGCAGCAGATTGTACGAGGAGTGGGCGTGGATCGCCTCGTCATGGTGATAGGACCGGTCACCCAGCCCCCACAGGTGGAGGGTCAGCGACAACGCGATCAAGACAAGCCATGGCCAATACCGACGAAAAACTCTGTTCACAATGGAAGTGTAACGGATTGTTGCCCCCGCACCCACCCAGCCATTGCGAATTGCGAATTACAGATTACAAATTGCAGATTGCAGATTGCAGATTGCCCGTCCGCCCGGAAGGCCCACCATGTCGGTGCCAGGCACCGGCCCGGATGTATGGGAAGATCCTCTTGATTTCAGCGCGCCCATCCCCCCGAAGCGTTCCCCGAGGTGACTCGCGGCCTTCCGGCTCCGCCCTTCGGGCTTCGCCGTGACAAGCCGGCCGCGGTGACCAGCCGTCACCAGCGAGTGGGCGGGTTCTTCGTTCTCCGATCGAGCATGGTCGGCGGCTCGAGTAGCGAAGGGCTTCGTCGCGAGGGCCGCGAGGGATGGTCAGGTGGTGGGCGTCAGCACGCCAGATGGCCGTCCATCGCGGGCCGCAGCAGAAGCCCGTAAGCGAACTCGAGCCTCAGTGCGAAGCCGTCATCGGCTGAGCACGGGCCGACTCCCTCCCCTCGGAAGCACCTCGGCCCCGATGTGCCCAGCACAGCGGATCGCGCCAAAGGTGTCCCTCTCGGTGCAGTGTGAGCCCGCGACAAGGAGGGATTGACCGTCTGGTCATCCCGACGCAGGCGCGGGTGATACACGCGGCGAGAGGGGCGGCGCTTGGCGCGATGAAACTCAATGAAGAGTGAGGGGACGACTCACAACACCCCGTACCCGGCGGCGCGCGGACGCAGTCCGCGCCCGATCGAGGTGATCCCACACCGACGAACACTCGTGTTCGGAGGGGTGGGGTCACCGAGAGCGGGGGGCGAGCACCGCTCGCCGCCGTCGGGGAATTCTCCCAGGGCGAGCGACCTGTCACGGCGAAGAGCGGAGCGCGAAGCCGGAAGCGAGCCGCCGCCGGGGCTGGCAGCCCACCCACCCGAGCATGTCGGCTGCGACTACGCGCGAATGATGGGGAGACCGAGACGTTGAAGGGCGGCGAGCACCACGTCGGGAGCCGCGCCACGTTCCACCACCTCGGTGCCCGGGGGCCGCTTGACCTCACTGCCGGGCCAGCCCATCACCACCGCCGGAATGTGCCATCGGCCTACCGCGTCAACGGCATCGCCGTCAGGTGGGCCGGATTCCAAAACCACCGCCTCCGGGACCCACTGGTCCATCACGGCGGCGGCAGCAGCGAGGCTCGGAGCGTGACGTACCTGGAGCCCGGCCTCGGCCAGAGCCTCGATGATCCGGCTCGCCTCCCGACCGTCGCTGTCCACCAGAACGACCCGGACACCGGGCGGCGTCGCCGCGTCGGTCTCGGTGGGGATCGGTTCCACGTCGGTCTCCCGACCCAACGGGATCCTCACTGCAAAACAGGCACCGGTTCCGGTGGTCGGCTCGAGTTCGATGATGCCCCGGTGCTCGTTGACGATGGCGTAGACCACCGCCAACCCGAGCCCAGCGCCACGATCTCGCCACCGCGACGAGAAGAAGGGCTCGAAGAGACGGTCGCGATACTCCACCGGAACCCCTGGCCCGTTGTCCCTGACCTCGAGGATCGCCTCGTGATCCTTTGTGGTGAGCACCACCTCGACCCATCCGCCCTCCAACGGCGCGGCATCACGGCCGTTGACGACCAGGTTGAGCAGCATCCTGCGGAGCGCCACCGGATTGCCCACCAGCGGCACGACGTGATCGGGGAGCCGCAGCCGGAGTTCCACGTTGGGCGGCATCAGATGTCGCAGCAACCCCTCGTGGGCGGCGACCAGCGAGGTCAGGTCCAGAGTCCTCGGGGGCGTGCTCTCCCGTCGCGCGAAGAGCAGCAGTTCCCGAACCACCTCAATGCCCTCGTCGGCGAGGTCTCGTATGGCGGCTCCCGCCTCGGCCGACGCCTCGGGCTCCCTGAGCAACCAACGCACGTGAAGGAGAATCGCCGCCAGGAGGTTGTTGAAGTCGTGGGCGACGCCGCTTGCCAGAGTGCCCACGGCCTGCATCTTCTCGGCCTCCCGGAGCCGGGAGTCGGCCCGTACGGCATCGGTGATGTCGCGCGCGACCAAGATTGAATGACCGAGCCCCTCCGAACTGGTGAGGGTGCACTGCAGGAGCCGGTCTTCAGATTTCACCCTCCACTCCGCGCTTCCTCCAACCCGGCTGCGCTCCGTGAGCCCCTCGCGAACCGCCGGAAGATGGCGCTGCAATGCAGTGTTTGCCTGCTCGATCTCTCCCGAAGGCTCCACCAGCGCAACTCCGTCCACCATGGCGTCGAAGGTGCGTTGCCAACGCTCGCCGAGCCGACGCACTCGATCGGTCACGTCGTGGATCGCCATCAGGAGTCCCGACGAGTCGTCGTCCCCGGTGGGGCGGACGTGGAGTTCCACTTCGGCGGCGTCATCGCCGTCGAGCCGCCAACGGGTCTCCACAACCACCTCGTCGGCGAGGTAGGCGGACGCCAGAGCGGAGGACAGCTCCTCGGGTGACATCCCCTCCACATACCTCGCGATCGGGGTGCCCACCGCCGCCGAGGGCCGCCCGCCGAGAAATCCTGCCGCAGCGGAGTTCGCCCCCCGGACGGTCATGCTGTCGTCCAGCTCCAGGAGGGGCGATGGCGACGCCTCGAACAGCTCGCGAAAACGTCGCTCGGAGGCCGCCAACGACCGTCGTTGATGGGCCAGGCGCCGGGTCATGTCTTCAAACGCTCCCGCCAGCTCTCTGACCTCGGTGATCCGGGTCTTTGTAACACCGATTCTGGGCGGATTGTCGGCGTCGTAGGCGCGGACCGAGTCCGCCAGGTCCCCCAGCGGTTTCACGATCCGACCCACCAGCCCGAGGCCCACCACCAAGGCAAGGGCCAGGACCATGCCCAGGGCCGTCACGAGACGAACCGCGGCCGACGCAAAGAGGCGATCGATCCTGTTTCTCGACACCAGGAGAACCACATCCACGGTGTCGCCACCGCCCCACGGCCCACGGCCCACAACCACCGATTCGTCCACCCGCAACAGCGAGAGATCGAGGGCAAGAGCCTCGTCCAGCGGCGGACCGTATCGCCACAGCACCTGACCGTCGCGGCTCCTGACCTCGCCGGCGCGGAGGTCTCCGGTGGAGATCACCGCGAGGTACTCGGGGGAACCGCCCCCCGAAACCGCCAGGGCGAGGGTCTGGGCCATCAGCCGGGAGTGGTTCTCCAGCTCGACTTCAAGCGCCCGATGTTCGTGCCACAAGACAAGTGCGCTCACCAGAACCAGCGTGGCAATGAGCACGCCGAGCAACCAGAGCAGGAAGCTTCGGCTGATTGTCATCTCGCCGTACCCCCTGGGGTTGGCGCGGCCGGGCGATCAGAAGTCGAAGAAATCTCCGTCGAAGACGTCCGACAATTGACGCATCATTGCTGCCGACAGGCCCGCGGTGACGCCGGCCATGATGTTTGCGCCTTTTGTCCGGCCCACGAGATATCCCACCAGTCCAACGGCGCCAACCGACGCCAGCGGATGCCTGCGGACCGTGTCCCGCCAATCGATGGAACGGGGCACCAGGGTATCGAGGATGGCATCGGCATTGAGGCTCACACCGCTCTCGCTGCGATCCTCCTCGTCCGAGTCGTCATGGGATATCTCTTCACCAATGTCGTCCAGATACTCTTCGGCGGCGTCGTCCATGGTCTGAACTCCTAATCTCGAGGCCGGGCCACGTAGCCCACCAGGAAACCCGCGGCGAGCGCGATGAGCACCGATTTTCCGGGGTTGTCCTTGATGTAGGCGAGCACCTGGTCGCCCTTGTCCTTGAAGTCGACCTCGGCAATCCGTTCCTTCATCTTGCCGTACTGCTCTTTGGCGTGGGCCGACAGGGTTTCGTACTGCTGGCGCGACTTGCCGTAGAGCACTTCCGCCTGTTCGCGGGTCTTTACGGCGAGTGTGGACATCTGGTCCCTGGCCTGTGCGAGGTATTTCTTCGCGTCGTCCAGGTAGATCCGAGTCTTGTCCGCCGCGTCTCCCGACAGCTCCTTCGCCTTACCGTAGGCCCCCTGCATGGATGCCCGGGCACCTTCCATGGCACTCTGGGCCTTGGCAAGCGAATCCTTCACTTCCGCCAGATCCTCTTGAGAATCCGCAACCGCCTCGTCAAGAGCTTCATCAACAGTTTTCTTATCGTCAGCCATGGTGACCTCCGCAGTAGTGCCCATCATTCTACGAGGAGCAACGTTGTACGTCTAGCGTTGATTTCGGGACTCGGGACTCGGGGCTCGGGACTCGGGGCTCGGGACTCGTTCCCCCGGCCGCCCAGCAACGGCCAACTATCGCAGCCGGCGGCAGGTTGCCCCCCTCGCATTCCGATCTCCATGTCGGTGCCAGGCACCGCCGCAGATGTGTCGACCTCGTACTACGACTCGATTTCGACGGTGCCTGGCACCGGGTGAGCGCGTTAGCTTCGATGACCTGATTTGGACGCGCCCCTCTCCCCAAAGCACTCCCCGAGGGCGCGTCTCTCGGAGGTGCCTGGCATCCCGATTCGCCAACGCCGGCCGGCCGATTCGTCTCGCTGGGGCGAATCGGCGTGCCCGGCATCCTCACGGGAAGCGCGACGAAGAACCGGGGCGCAACGAAGTCCCCAAGCCGGCCACAATCGAGCCTCCGGCCCCTCACCGCGCCCATCTCCCCACAGCGCTACCCGAGGTTAGCCTGCCGCGGTACCAGTGTTGGGTCCCAAAGCGCTGATGACTCAGCTGGCGAGCCACCAGCAGGTTGGCCGGCACGCCCGCCCATCGCGCCCTTTCGGCTGACGGGAAATCTCCGCAAACCAATGGTTGTCATCCTGAGCGAGCGCAGCGAGTCGAAGGATCTGGGCGGGTGGGGACGTTTAACCTCTAACGTTTAACGTGCAACTTCCAACTCAAAGGTGCCCGGAGTGGCACGCCCGCTCATACGCGCCCTTTCATCCGATCCGGGAGGGTGGAGGGAACCTTCAACTTTCAACTTTTGGACTTTCGACTCCCGTGGACGCCACGGTAGGATGATAGCTGGGAGATTTCATGGACATTCACGTTCTCGGCGCCGGACGCTGTGTGACCGGTTCCAAATACCTCATGAAGTGGAAAGAACGCACCACGATGGTGGACAGCGGCCTGTTTCAGGGGCCCGCGAAGAACCGGCAGCTCAACTGGAAACCGTTGCCGTTCCCCGCGCACGAACTCGACTCGGTGGTGCTGACCCACGCCCACATCGACCATTCGGGCTATCTTCCACGACTCTGTCAACAGGGTTTCGACGGCCCGGTCTATTGCACCCCGCCGACCCAGTCCCTGCTCCGCGTGCTGCTGCCCGACGCCGCCCACATTCAAGAGGAGGAGGCCCGCTACGCCAATCGGAAGGGCTACTCCAAGCACGAACCCGCCCTCCCGCTGTTCAAAGTAAAGGACGCACGGGCGGCGCTCAAAATGCTGCAACCAGTCTCCTTCGACAGCTGGCAGGAACTGCACCCGGGGGTCCGCTTCCGTTATCACCGCCAGGGCCACATTCTCGGCGCCGCCGCCGTCGAGGTCGACACCAAGACCGCCGACGGCCGGAAAACGATCTACTTCTCCGGCGACGTCGGGCGCTACGGCGTCCCCATCCTGAAAAACCCACAGTTCTACCCCGGCTCCGACGTGTTGTTCGTCGAGAGCACCTATGGCGATAGGCGGCACCCCCCGGACAATCCCCGCATCGCTCTCGTGGAGGCCATCCGCGAGGCGCTGAAGCGGGGTGGCATCATCTTGATTCCGGCGTTCGCCATCGACCGAACCCAGGAGATCCTCTACATGCTTCACGAGTCCATGGTGGAGGGCGACATTCCCGAGATCCCGATCTATCTGGACAGCCCCATGGCCATCGAAGCCACCGCCTTGTACACTCAGGCCATATCCGAACATGACGCCGAAATGCGACAGTACTACTCCGAGCAGGTCAACCCGATCTTCCCACCCAGCTTGGCTGTGACCCCGTCCTCGGCCGAGTCCCGTAAACTCAACGACCTCGACGGGCCGGCGATCATCATCTCGGCGTCGGGCATGGCCACCGGCGGACGTATCCTCCACCACCTCAAGCTCAGGCTGCCCAACCCCAAGAACACGGTGATCTTTGTCGGCTACCAGGCCCAGGGGACCAAGGGGCGGAGACTCGTGGAAGGTGAACCCGAAATCAAGATCCACGGCCAGTGGATCCCTGTCAACGCAGCAATACGCCAGGTGACCGGCCTGTCCGCCCACGCCGATGTGGACGAGTTGGTCGCGTGGATGAGCCAGCGGGAACAGGACCCCGAGACGGTCTGTCTGATCCACGGCGAATACGATGTCCAACAGCGGTTTGCCGCACGACTGAGCGAGGAGTTCGGATGGGAGCCAAGGATCCCGGATCTGGGCGACGTCGTCCGAGTCTGAGTCCCCTCAAGGACCTCTGGCTGGGTATTCGACTGACGGTCCACAACTTCGTCGATGATCGAGGTATCGACCGTTCGGCCGCGCTGGCTTATATCACCCTGCTTTCCCTCGTTCCCCTGCTGGCGACCCTGGCCGCTCTGTACCGCGCCTTCTTCTCCTTCAAGGCCGGTCGCCTGGTGGAGATGATAACGGTGGTGCTGCCCTACGAACCCGGCTCGGAACAGCACACCCAACTGATCACGACGCTCACCGAGTTCGTCAATCGCGCCACCACCCTCGGCTACCTCGGCTCACTGATCTTCCTGATCATCGCATTCAGGCTCTTTCAATCCGTCGAGACCACCTTTAACGACATCTGGCAGGTCGACACCCGCCGATCGGCCGCCACCAGGGTCTTCAGCTTCACCATGCTGGTGTTCTGGGGTCCGGTGGTGGTGGGCATCGGCTCGTCTCTCCTACTCTGGATGGGTCATCAGCCGTGGGCGCCCAGCCAGGCTCTGGTGTTGTCTTTGGCCCGCCTCGCCCTGCCGCTGCTCGGCCTCACCATGGTCTACTGGCTGGCGCCCCACACCGATGTCCATATCGGCGCCGCTCTGGCCGCCGGTATCGTCGCCACCGGTGGTCTCTACATCCTGCGGTCGATCTTCGTCTGGTACATCGGCGGCTTCTCCGAGATCAACATTATCTATGGCTCCGCCACCCTGACGGTGCTCTTCCTGGTGTCGCTCTTTCTTTTCTGGGTGCTGGTCATCATCGGCGCCGAAGTGTCCTACGTCATGCAGAATTTCCGCGCCCTCAAGCTCGAGCACGAGGGGGGGCAGAGGCTTGACGCGGATCCGTCGCTGACCGCCGTGGCCATCCTCACCGAGTGCTATCGCTGTTCCCTCAGCGGTGATCCGCCACCCACACTGGACGACCTCGAGGCCGCGCTGGGCATCAACCAGGGTCCCGCGCAGGAGGCCACCGAGAGGTTGATCGCCGCCGGACTCCTGGCGCTCACCGGACAGGAGATGGAGGGTTACGTCCCGGCCAGGGATGCGTCTTCTCTCACCGTCGCCGCCGCGTTGCACGCCGCGGGCGCCGACTGCGCCGCCATCCCCCGCCTGGACAACGACGCCATCGACCGGCTCGGGCTGCTGCTGCGTCGGGGGGAGGCGGCACGACGGGAGACGCTGGAGGGCGTCACGTTCGCGGAGTTGCTGAGGGACTAGGCCCCCACCCGCCCTCGCTATGGGGCTATGGGGCTATGAGAACCCCCGCCCGCCCGAACGATACTTGATGCTGGATCCCCCGCCCACCCGGAACGGGAGAGGACGCGATGATCGGAGGTGCCTGGCATCCCGATTCGCCAAAGTCGATAAACGGATTCGTCTCATTGAGGCGAATCGGCGTGCCTGGCAGCCTCACGGGAAGCGAGATGAGAACAGGGGCACGACGAACACCCCGTGGTGTCGATGATCGGACGTTCAGTCCCTCAACACGCCCCTCTCCCCACCGCGCTCCCCGAGGTTACTCGCGGCCGGTGGCCGCGGTGACCAGCCGTCACCAACGGGTGGCCGTATGGCCGCTGATCCCACTTTCAGGATCGAAACGGGCGGGCGGGAGGGAACGTTTAACTTTTAACTCTTGACTCTTGACTCAAGAAAAACGCCGCGCAGGTGCGCGGCGTTGATAACGATGAGTTGAGTGAGGACCGTCAGTCCTTCTTCTCCTCGGCGTCCTCGGTGGGCTCCTCGGCGGGGGCTTCGACCTCCGCTTCGGGCTCCTCGTCGGCCTGTTCCGGCGCAGCCTCTTGAACCTCGGGTTCGGGCTCGGTCGGGGCTTCGGCCTCCTGGGCCACCTCCGGTTCGTCGGCAGTTTCGGCCGTTGGCGCTGCTTCAGTTTCCCCCTTGGCCCCGCCCCCAAACATCCCCTTGGCGCGATCCATCAGCGAAGGTTTGTCCGAACCACCACCGGCCTTGTCGTCCGATGATGTCGGGACATAGTCGACGAATTCGATGATCGCCATCTCGGCTCCATCACCGTGTCGTCGGCCGAGCCGCATGATCCTGGTGTAGCCACCGGGACGATCGGCAAAACGCGGCGCGATGTCGTTGAAGAGCTTGGCCACGACCTCTTTGTCCGACACCGAGCTGAGAATCCGGCGACGGTTGGCCAGAGTGCCGGTGCGGGCCAGGGTCACCATCCGCTCGGCCTGCGGCCTGAGGTCTTTGGCCTTGGCGACCGTTGTAATGATCCGCTCGTGGGTGAACAGAGCGGTCAGCTGATTTCTGAACATGGCCTTACGGTGGGAGCTCGTGCGCCCCAGCTTTCGGCCGTGAACTCGATGTCGCATCGGTCGACCTTTCTCAGATGTCCAGGTTCATGCCGAACCCGAGACCGAGGGCCTCGAGCTTCTCACGAACCTCCTTGAGGGACTTCTCTCCGAAGTTGCGGATCTCCACCATGCTCTTCTCGCTTCGGCTCACGAGATCGCGCAAGGTCCGGATGTTGGCGTTCTTCAAACAGTTCATGGAACGGATGGACAGCTCGAGGGAGTCGATACTCGCATCCAGGATGCTCTCCTCCTCGGGCTCGGTTTCGGCCTCGACCGGTTCTTCCATCTCTTCGACGGTCGCCAGCCGACTGTAGATCTCCATGTGGCCCTGCACAAGCTGAGCGGCCTGACTGAGTGCCTCCTCGGGCTGGATGGTGCCGTTGGTCCACAGCTCCATCACCAGGCGCTCGTAGTTGGTCATGCGACCCAGCCGCGCCATCTCCACTCGGAAGTTGGCCTTGCGAACCGGCGAGTGGGCGGAATCCACAGGAATGAATCCCACGTCCAAGTCTTCGGTCTGATTCTCCTCGGCCTGGATGTAGCCGCGGGCCGGTGCCACCCGCACCACCATCTGGAGCTGACCGTCGGCGGACAGCGTGGCAACGTGGACATCGGCGTCGATGACTTCGACCTGATGGGATCCCTGGAACTGGCCGGCGGTCACCTCACCGGGGCCCTTGGCCTCCAGCGTCAGCAGCACCGGTTCCTGGCCGTGGACCCTGAATGGAATCTTCTTGAGGTTGAGAATGATGTCCGTGACATCCTCGACGACCCCCGGGACGGCGGAAAACTCGTGGTCAGCGCCCTCGATCTTGACGGCGGTAATCGCCGCACCTGGGATCGAAGACAGCAGCGCCCGTCGGAGGGCGTTGCCCACGGTGGTTCCCCACCCTCTCTCGAAGGGCTGTGCGAGGAAGCGGCCATAGTTTACGCTTCGCTCTTCCTCATCCGCCTGCACCTGTGATGGTCTCTGGAACTCGTGCCAGATCATGCGGCCTCCAACCTATCGAGAGTAGAGCTCAACGATGAGCTGCTCTTGGATCGGGAATCTGATGTCCTCGCGGACCGGCAACTCGACGACCTTGCCCGCTAGGGCACCTGCGTCCAGTTCGAGCCACGACGGCACGCCCCGACCCTGCGCGAACTCGATCGCTTCTTTGATATTTTCGTTCTTGCGGCTTTTCTCACGCAACACGATCTCCATACCCGGACGAACCCGGAAGGAGGGAATGTCCACACGCCGGCCATCCACCTGGATGTGACCGTGGCGAACCAGCTGGCGCGCCTGGTTCCGCGAGGTCGCGAAACCGAGCGAGTAGACCACGTTGTCGAGCCTCAGCTCGAGCATCTGGAGCAGGTTTTCGCCGGTCACACCCTTGCGGCGACTCGCCTCCGCAAAGGTGCGGCGGAACTGGCCTTCGAGAACGCCGTAGACCCGACGCAGCTTCTGTTTCTCGCGCAGCTGCAGGCCATAGGCTCTCACCTTGCGCCGACGGGCCGCGCCATGCTGGCCGGGAGGCGCATTGCGCCGTTCGATGGCGCACTTTTCTTTGTAACAACGTTCGCCTTTGAGGAACAACTTCATGCCCTCACGACGACACAGCCGACAGACAGGTCCCCTATAACGTGCCAATGCTCTCTCCTTAGACCCTGCGTCGCTTCGGCGGACGACAGCCGTTGTGCGGGATGGGTGTGATGTCACGAATGCTGCGAATGTCGAGGCCCGACGCGGCAACCGCGCGGATCGCCGACTCACGGCCCGGTCCCGGTCCTTTGACCCGGACTTCCACACTGCGCACGCCGTTGTCCTGCGCTTGTTCGGCCGCATTCTTGGCTGCCAGCTGGGCCGCGTACGGGGTGCCCTTACGGGAGCCCTTGTACCCGATCCGCCCACCGGAGGACCAGCACACCACGTTGCCGCTCGGGTCCGAGAAGGCCACGATGGTGTTGTTGAATGTGGCATGGATGTTGGCCACGGCGTGCGGAATGTTCTTCTTCTCGCGCCGTGCCTTACGCCCAGTCTTGCGATCCTTGGCCATACTATGAACTCCCGACTACTTCTTGACGGCTTTTCTTCTGCCGGCCACTGCCTGACGCCTCGGACCCTTGCGACCGCGGGCGTTGGTGTGGGTTCGCTGACCCCGCACCGGCAAACCGCGGCGATGGCGAATGCCCCGGTAACTGCCGATTTCGATCAGACGCTTGATATTCATCGCGACCTGCTTGCGCAGATCACCTTCCACACCACCCTCGTCCTGGATGATGCGCTGAAGCCTCAGGATTTCGTCCTCGGACAGGTCCTTGACCTTGATGCCCTCGTCGACCTTGGCTTTGCCCAGGATGTCCCTGGCCCGGGTTCTCCCGATGCCATAAATATATGTCAGGCCGATTTCGACCCGTTTGCCGGACGGCAGATCCACACCTGCGATGCGTGCCACTTCTAGCCTCCGTCAGCCCTGCCGCTGCTTGTGTTTCGGGTTTTCACAAATGACCCGGACCACACCCTTGCGACGGATGATTTTGCACTTCGAACACATTCTCTTCACTGATGGACGAACTTTCATCGCCGCTCCCTATTTGTAGCGGTATGTGATGCGTCCCCGTGTCAGGTCATACGGAGACAACTCAACCAAAACCTTGTCGCCCGGAAGAATCCGGATGAAGTGCTTACGCATCTTGCCGGAGATATGCGCCAGCACCTCGTGTTTGTTTTCGAGCTCCACCCTGAACATGGCGTTGGGCAGGGGCTCGACGACTGTCGCGACCACTTCGATCGCTTCTTCCTTGGGCATTACTTCTCCCCATCTACACCAAGCACTCGGCGGCCATCCTCAGTTACAGCCACCGAGAACTCAAAATGGGCTGCGAGTTTAGCGTCTTCAGTTCTCGCTGTCCACCCATCTTTGTCGATTCTCACCCGCCAGCCGCCGCCGGTGATCATTGGTTCGATGGCGATCACCAACCCCGGCTTCATAACCTGCCCGTGGCCCGCCATCCCGTAGTTGGGAACCTGCGGGTCTTCGTGCAGCGATCGTCCGATCCCGTGTCCGACAAACTCACGCACGACACCGAAGCCGTTGGTTTCGGCACGCACCTGCACTGCTGCCCCAATATCGCCCAGCCGCCTGCCTGGGCCCACCGCCGCCACCGCATCCTCGAGACAGCGACGAGTGGTATCCATGAGCTTCTGCGCCAGCGTATTCACCTCGCCGATACCGAAGGTGATGGCCGCGTCGCCGTAGAAGCCGTCGAGCCGCACCCCGCAGTCCACGCTGATGATGTCGCCCTCGGCGAGAACGGTGGCCCGGTCGGGGATTCCGTGCACGATGACGTCGTTGACCGAAGTACACAACGTTGCCGGAAACCCGCGATACCCCTTGAAGGCCGGCGTCCCACCGTGCTTCAGGATCATCTCCTCGGCGAGCTCGTCGAGCTCTACGGTGGAGACCCCTGGCCGGGCCGCATCCTGGACCGCCCGCAGCGTCCTGTGAACCAGGCGGTTGGCCCGCTCCATGGCTTGGAGCTCGCTGGATGACTTGAGAAAGATCATGCTCCGACCGGAGCCCCTACCGCCTGCATCACGGCTTCGCTGACGAGATCCTCGGACTGGCTCCCGTCCACCTCCAACAACAGACCGCGGTTTCGATACGATTCCACCAGGGTTGGCGCGTGGTCGCGCCAGATCCGATATTGCTCGGTTGCGAATCCAACAGAATCGCCGGAGTCGGCGCCATTATTGGGTCGCCCGATACGCTGATCGTCCGAATGCGTCAGCCGTTCGACCCCGACTTCTTCAGGAACATCGATCAACACCACGCGCTCGATACTCCGGCCGAGTTCGGCCAGGATCCCGTCCAATAGACCGGCTTGCTCCGTGGTCCGGGGATAGCCGTCCAGGATGAAACCCCGCCAGCAGTCATCGCTGTCCAGCCGTTGCAGGATCATCCCGCTCATCACACGGTCGGGGACCAGTTCGCCCCGCTCGATGCCCTCCGCCGCCTGCAGGCCAGCAGTCGTCCCCTTCTCGACCTCCTCCAGCAGCATCTGCTGGGTAGAGATGAGCGGCAGCTGGTAGGTCTCCGCCAGCAACCGAGCCTGTGTGCTCTTACCGGATCCAGGAGGACCCATCAGCACCAGGTTGAGGCTCGAGTAGCTCGCCGTCATCACTTTCTCCCGCGGATCCGACCACGGCGCATGAAGCCGTCGTAGTGCCGCATCACCAGCTGAGACTCGATCTGTTGAACCGTGTCCATGGCCACCCCAACGACGATCAGCAACGAGGTGCCGCCGAAGTAGAAGGGAACGCCGAGACCCTGGGTGAACCACTTTGGCAGCACCGCGTCCAGGGTGGGTCCAATCATCGGAATGGTGGCAACCTTGAAACCGGCGATCAGGATCTCCGGCAGAATGGCCACCAGCGCAAGATAGACGGACCCCACCAGCGTGATCCGGGTCAGGATCTTGTCGATAAACTCGGCGGTCTTTTTACCCGGCCGGATGCCCGGAATGAACCCGCCGTACTTGCGCATGTTCTCGGCGGTATCTTCGGGGTTGAAAATGATCGACGTGTAGAAGTAGCAGAAGAAGATGATCGCACTGAAATACAGCAGGTTGTACATTGGCTCGCCCCAGGCCAACGCCTCGGTGATTCGCTGCAGCCAACGGTTTTCGATCATCTGACCCAGGGTCTGGGGGAAGGACATGATCGAGGCCGCGAAGATCACCGGAATCACACCGCCGGTGTTCAGTCGCAGCGGCAGATAGGTGCTCTGGCCGCCGTAGACCCGGCGACCCACGACCCGCTTGGCGTACTGGATCGGTATCCTTCGCTGGGCACGCTCCATGTAGACGATCGCCGCCACCACGAGGACCATGAATACGACCAAAATAACGATCGTGATGATGCTCATGGATCCGGTCTGGACGTTGGTGATCGTACTCAGGATCGCGCCCGGCAGCCCGACCACGATACCGGCGAAGATGATCAGCGAGATGCCGTTTCCAATACCCCGCTCGGAGATCTGTTCGCCAAGCCACATCACGAACGCCGTACCGGTGGTCAAGGTGAGAACCGTCAGCAACCTGAATCCCCAGCCCTGAAGATCTTCGGGCACCAGTGGCGCGCCACCGGGCGCCGTCTGCTTCTCCAGGAAGAAGGAGATCCCCATGGACTGGATCACCGACAGCACAACGGTTCCATACCGCGTGTACTGGGTGATCTTGCGCCGCCCGAGCTCGCCCTCCTTGGAGAGCTTCTCGAGGTAGGGCCACACGACGGTCAACAACTGCAGGATGATGGATGCCGAAATATACGGCATGATCCCCAGGGCGAAGATCGTCATTCGTCCCAGGGCGCCTCCCGAGAATAGGTTGAGAAAACCGAGCACGGTTCCCCTGGCGGCCTCGAAGAATTCATTCAACGCCACCGGATCCACACCCGGGATCGGGATGTGCGCTCCGAGTCGATACACGGCCAGCATGGCGAAAGTGAACAACACTCGCCGGCGAAGATCCGGAATCGCAAAGATGTTACGGAAGCTGTCGATCACAGCGCCACCACCTCACAGCTGCCGCCGGCCTTTTCAATGGAGGCCTGTGCGGAGTTCGAGAACTTATGAGCTTGGACGGTGAGCTTCTTGGTCAACGCACCGTCTCCGAGGATTTTCACCGGCTTCTTTCCCGCGTTGGCCAGGCCCTTGGCCGCGAGAACCTCCATCGACACGGTTTCTCCAGCGTCAAACACACGCTCGAGATCGCGCAGGTTGACCACCTGGTACTCGACGCGGGTGCGGTTGAAGAACCCTCGTTTCGGGATCCTCCGTACCAGCGGCATTTGGCCGCCCTCGAACCCGAACCTCCGCGAGTAGCCGCTGCGCGACTTCTGGCCCTTATGGCCCTTTCCGGCGGTCTTCCCATTGCCCGAACCCGGTCCCCGACCCACGCGATGGCGAGGACGTTTGGCACCCGGTGCTGGTTTTAGATCATTCAGTTCCATCTCATGCCTCCACTTCCTCGACCGTGACCAGGTGCGACACCTTGGCCACCATGCCGCGGATGCAGGGATCATCGACCCGGACAACCTGTTTGCCGATTCGACCCAGCCCGAGCCCCGCGAGGACCTTCCGTTGACGGCCGTCAAAACCAATCTTGCTCTTGACCTGAGTGATTTTCAGTTGCTTGGCTGCCTTCTTGGCCGGCTTCTTCTTCGGGGCCGCGGTCTTTTTTACCGCCGCCGCCGGCTTCGTTTCGGCGGTCTTCTCATTTTTTGCGGCTGCGGGTTTTTTGGCCGCAGCCTTCTTCTTCGGAGCCGCCGGCTTCTTGGTTCCGGTCTTCTTCTTGGCCGGCTTGGCCTCGGCGGTCTCCGACGACGTGGCTGCCTTCTTGGCCGGCGCCTTCTTCTTGGGCGATCCCTCCGCGGCGGCCTTCTCGATCTCCTCCACCGCGGCGGCGACCTTGTCGATCGTGTCCTTCTTCTCTGCGGTCATGACGCCTCACCCTTCTCGGTCTCCGGCTCGGTATCCGCCTCCTCGGTGACCGTGGCGTCGGCCTCGGGGGCGGGTTCTGCGACCGGTTCCGGCTCCGGCTCCGCGGCCACATCTGCGACCGGCTCGACGACCTCTTCGACAACCTCTTCGACGACCGTTTCAACTACCGGCTCGACAACCGCCTCGACAGCTACCTCGACAGCTACCTCGACAGCCTCTTCGGCCGCAGGTGTGGTCGTCGTCTCCGGCCGCGCGGCGGTGTCGGCCTCGGCCGCCGCCACCTCGACTCCGCGGAGCCTCTGCACCTGGTCGGTGGTCATCAAACTGTTGATCGCATCGAAGGTGGCCCGGACCACGTTGAACGGATTGCGGCTGCCCATGATCTTGGTCAGCACATCCTGCACTCCGGCCGACTCCATCACCGCACGCACCCCGCCGCCGGCGATCACGCCGGTACCGGGCGAGGCGGGACGAAGCAACACACGGGTGGCACCCCAGCGGCCCCACACCAGGTGCGGAACAGTTCCTCCCACGAGAGGCACACGGACCATCTCGCGCTTGGCCTGTTCGGACGCCTTCTGGATTGCGGGCGGCACCTCTCGCGCCTTGCCGGTTCCGTAGCCGACATTGCCCGATCCATCCCCGGCAACAACCACCGCCGAGAAGGAGAAGTTTTTGCCGCCCTTGACCACTTTGGCCACACGGTTGATATGGACGACTGTCTCGCTGAGCTCTGACTGCTGGTTCATCATCTCCACACCCTCTAGAACTTCAGGCCCGCTTCGCGCGCGCCGTCGGCAATGGCTCGAATCACTCCGTGGAACTTGAATCCGCCGCGATCGAAGACCACGGAATCCACGCCCTCACCCTTGGCCCGCTCGGCGATCACCTCGCCAAGCCGTTTGCCGGCTTCGATGTTGCCGGTGGCCTCGAGACTGCCGGCAGTCTCCTTGTCCAGGGTCGACGCCGAGACCAGGGTCACCCCGCGATCGTCGTCGATAACCTGGGCATAAAGATGCCTCAGGCTGCGGAACACGGTGAGCCTCGGCCGCTCCGAGGTGCCACGCACCGCACCGCGATAGCGGCGCTTGATCCTCATCCGACGCTGCTTGCGATCAGTCATCCGACTCATGCCGTCGCTCCCTGCTTGCCGGCCTTGGTCCGGATCCGCTCATCGGCGTACCGGACGCCCTTGCCCTTGTATGGCTCTGGCGGTCGGAGCCCGCGGATCTCCGCGGCCACCTGGCCCACCTGTTGCCGATCGATTCCCTTGACGGCGATCTTGTTGGCCTTGCCGTCGACTTCGATGTCGATGCCCTCGGGAATCGGGTAGTCGATGGGGTGGGAGTGGCCCAGGTTGAAGACCACCGATTTCCCCTTGTTCTCGGCTCGGTATCCGATTCCGACGATCTCCAGCTCCTTGGTCCAACCTTCGGAAACGCCGGTCGCGGCATTCGCCAGCAGCGCCCGGTTGAGGCCGTGAAAGGACCTGGTTTGACGTTCTTCGTTGGCCCTGCTGAGATTCACCTCGCCGTTTTCAACGGCAGCATCGATCCCGGGCAACAGATTGACGGTCAAGGCCCCTTTGGGCCCTTTGACGCGAATCACCCGGCCATCGATCGCGATGTCGACTCCCTTGGGAATCTGGACGGGCATTTTTCCTATCCGTGACATGACTTCCCCCTACCAGATCTCGCAAAGAACCTCACCGCCGACGCGGAGGCTGCGAGCCTGCTCGTCGGTGAGGACACCCCGGTTGGTTGACACCACCGCCACGCCCAGGCCGTTACGCACCCTGGGCAGATCGTCGGCGCCGCGATAGACCCGTCGACCGGGCTTCGACACCCGGCTCAAGCCGTGGATCACCGGCTCGCCATCCTCGGCATACTTGAGGTACACGCGGATCAGACCCTGCGGTCCCTCCTCAATCGTCTTGAAGGTACGGATGTATCCCTCTTGCTTGAGGATTTTGGCAATCTCGAGCTTCACTTTCGACGCCGGAATGTCGGTCCGGTCGTGGCGGACCGTGGTGGCGTTCCGAATTCGAGTCAACATGTCCGATACCGGATCTGTCATGCTCATGCCGACCCCCTACCAGCTCGCCTTGGTGACGCCGGGCAAATAGCCTTCGAGCGCCAGCTTGCGGAAGCAGATGCGGCAGAGCTGGAACTTCCGCATGTAGCCACGTGGCCGACCGCACACCCGACACCGGTTCCGGTGTCGGACTTTGAACTTCGGCTTTCTCAGGCTCTTAGCGATGGATGATTTTTTTGCCACGATGCCTCCTACCCACGCCTGAACGGCATCCCGAGACCTGCGAGCAGGGCATGGGCCTGGTCGTCGGTGGGTGCCGAGGTGGTGATGGTGATGTTCATGCCGAGAGTCCCTTCGACCTTCTGATAGTCGACCTCGGGGAAAATCAGAATGTCCCGAATCCCCAGGGTGTAGTTGCCACGACCATCGAAGGCACTGGAGCTGATGCCGCGGAAGTCCCTCACCCGAGGGAGTCCGATACAGATCAGACGATCGAGAAACTCGAACATCCGCTCGCCCCGCAGGGTGACCTTCGCGCCAACCGGCATTCCTTCACGCAATTTGAATGCGGCGATGGATTTGCGCGCCCGCCTCATCACCGGACGCTGTCCTGTGATGTTTGCGAGCTGTTCCGTCGCCATGTCCAGCAGCTTGGCGTTCCGGGACGCCTCCCCGACGCCGATGTTGCACGTGACCTTCTCGATCCGTGGAACCTGCATCGGATTGCCGAGCCCGAAATCCTTCTCGAGCTGCGGGACTACCTCTTCCCTGTACTTCTCTTGCAAGCGCGCCATCGTCCCTCCTATCGGTCGAGAATCGCGCCGTCGGTCTTCGCGACCCGGACCTTGCGACCGTCGTCGAGGATCTTGTATCCGACGCGCGTTCGCTGACCGCTGTCCGGGGAAACCACCATGACGTTCGAGACGTGGATCGAGGCCTCTCGTTCCACGATCCCACCTTGGATCTTCTTCTGGGGATTCGGTTTGGTGTGCCGCTTGATGAGGTTGACACCCTCGATCACCAGCCGCTCACGCGCCGGATCCACCTTCAGGACTCGGCCTCTCTTACCCGCGTCCTTGCCCGTAACGACTTCCACGCTGTCGCCTTTTTTGATCTTCATGGCGCCTCCTAGAGCACTTCGGGTGCAAGCGACACGATCTTCATGTAGCGACGCTCCCGGAGCTCACGCGCGACCGGCCCGAAAACACGGGTCCCCACCGGCTCGCTCTCGGTATTCACCAACACTGCCGCGTTCTCGTCAAACTTGATGTAGGAGCCGTCGCGGCGTCGAGTCTTCGCGCTGGTGCGAACGATCACCGCCTTGACCACGGTCCCCTTCTTGATATCGGACTCCGGTGCTGCTTCCTTCACCGTGCACACCACCAGATCGCCGATCCCGGCGTACCGTGGTGCGGACGAACCACCCAGCTGACGGATGGCCTGCAGCCTGCGGGCGCCGGAATTGTCCGCCACCTTGAGCATGGTTCCCATCTGGATCATGGCGTCGCCTCCCTCACTTCGCCCGCTCGATGACCCGCTGTACCCGCCAACGCTTGCGGCGGGACATGGGCCGGCACTCCTCGATCAGGACCCGATCGCCGGCGCTACACGTATTCTCCTCGTCATGGGCCATGAACTTGGAGGTCGTGCGCACAAACCGCTGGTAGAGGGGGTGCATGACGAGGTTTTCCACCTTCACCACCACCGATTTATCGGCGGCACTGGAGGTCACCACTCCGACCTTTGTAGTCTTGCTCGAGACGGTCGTGACGTCACTCATGTTGCACTCTCCAGCGCACCGCGTTCGTTGATCACAGTCTGCACGCGGGCAATGTCCTTACGAACCTCGCGGATCTTCTGCGGGTTCTCGATTTGTCCAGTGGATTTCTGGAAACGCAGCTTGAAGAGCTGCTCCTCCAGATCACTCAGGGACTTCCTCAACTCGTCGTCCGAACGATCGCGAATCTCCTTCGCCCTCATAGCGAATCTCCTCGTACCACGAAGCGCGTCTTAAGGGGCAGCTTCATAGCTGCGAGACGCATGGCCTCACGGGCGATGGGCTCCGGCACACCTTCCATTTCATAAAGGACGCGGGCCGGCTTGATCACCGCCACCCATTCCTCCGGGTTGCCCTTGCCCTTCCCCATTCGGGTCTCGAGCGGTTTCTTTGTAATCGGCTTGTCCGGGAAGATCCGGATCCAGATCTTGCCGCCACGCTTGACGTGACGGGTCATGGCGATACGAGCCGCCTCGATCTGGCGTGCGGTCAGCCAGCCCCGTTCGGTGGCCTGCAGCGCATAGTCCCCGAAGGAAACCGAGCTGCCGCGAAGGGCCACACCCCGGTTCTTGCCGCGCTGCTGTTTGCGATACTTGACCTTCTTCGGCATCAACATGGCATCAACTCCTACAGACGGGCGCGCTTGGCTCGTGCGCGGTGCCGTTCGCCGCGATAGACCCAGACCTTGACACCGATCACCCCGTAGGTCGTGTATGCGGTCTCGAAGCCATAGTCGATATCGGCCTTCAAAGTGTGAAGTGGCAGTCGACCCTGCTGGTACCACTCGGCACGGGCAATCTCAGCCCCGTTGAGCCGACCGGCGCAGCGGATCTTGATGCCCTGGGCGCCAAACCGAAGCGCATTCTCGATCGCTCGACGCATGGCGCGCCGGAAGGCGATCCGCCGCTCCAGCTGACGGGCCACGTTCTGGGCGATCAGGTGGGCGTCGATCTCCGGCCGCTGAATCTCCTGGATATTGATGTGGATATCCTGCCCGTAACGACGCATCAAGTCGTCACGCAGCTTGTCCACCTCGGCACCCTTGCGGCCGATGATGATCCCGGGGCGACCCGACAGGATGTTGACCCGGAGCTTGTTGGCTGTGCGCTCGATGTCGATCGCACTCACCGCGGCGTTGGACAGCCGCTGATAGAGCTCCTGCCTGAGCTGCAGGTCTTCGTGCAGCAGGTCGGCGTAGTTCTGACCCTCGGCGTACCAACGTGACCGCCAGGTGTTGTTGTATCCGAGGCGAAAGCCGTACGGATGCGTCTTCTGTCCCACTGCAACCTCCCTAGGATTCCCGCACTGCCAGCTCGACCGTGATGTGGCACATCCTCTTGAGGATGCGATGCATCCGAACCCACTTTGATGCCGGCCGACCGCGCCGCAGGCGGGGACCGTCATCGACGGTGATGGTGCGGATGAACACCTTGTCCACATCGACTCCGGGCTGAGACTGTTCCAAATTGGCCAGGGCGGATTTGACCACCTTCGCCACGTCGTGCGCCGCGTACTTGGAACTCAGCTGCAGCGACGTCAGCGCCGGCTCCACCGGCTTGCCTCGCACCATGTCGGCGAGGAGCCGGACCTTGCGTGGCGAGGAGCGATAATAGCGTAGTTGAGCGCGACTTTCCATACGAACCCCCTACGCTCCACGGTCCCGGCGGCCGGTGTGGCCGCGATAGGTCCGTGTCGGGGCGAATTCGCCCAGCTTGTGACCCACCATATTCTCGGTGACGTACACCGGAACGAATTTGTGACCGTTGTGCACGGCGATCGTCTGACCAACCATCAGCGGGGTGATCGTCGACCGACGAGACCACGTCTTGATGACCTGGCGGCCGCCGGATCCCGACAGCGCCTCGACCTTCTTGGCGAGGTGTTCGTCGACGAACGGTCCTTTGCGAATTGAACGAGCCATCTCAGCCTCCTACTTGCGGCGCCGGGACACGATCAGACGGTTGGTGTCCTTGTTGCGCTTCCGGGTCTTCGCACCCTTTGTCGGCCAGCCCCATGGCGAAACCGGGTGACGACCCTTGTTCCTGCCCTCACCACCACCGTGCGGGTGGTCCACCGGGTTCATGGCGGTGCCGCGGGTCTGCGGACGAACGCCCAACCAGCGCGAACGACCAGCTTTACCGAGTTTGATGTTGCTCTGGTCTGCGTTGCCCACCTGACCGATGGTCGCCATACAGGTGGAAAGCACCATCCGCATCTCACCCGAAGGCATTCGGATCGTCGTGTGCTTGCCCTCCTTGGCCATGATCTGGGCCGAGGCCCCGGCTGAGCGCACCAGTTGACCGCCCTTGCCGGGCTTGAGTTCCACGTTGTGCACCTGAGTGCCGAGCGGGATATTGGCGATGGGCATGGCGTTGCCCACCCGCACGTCCACCCGTTCCCCGGCCACCACGTTGTTGTCCACCTTGAGACCCACGGGAGCCAGGATGTATCGCTTCTCGCCATCGGCGTAGTGCAGCAGAGCGATGTTCGCCGACCGGTTGGGGTCGTACTCGATGGTCGCCACCCGCGCCGGCACGTCGAACTTGTCGCGCTTGAAATCGATCAGGCGGTAGCGCCGCTTGTGGCCCTGACCGCGATGCCGAGACGTGATGTGACCGTCCGAGTTGCGGCCCGATGACCGCTTTTTGCCCTTGGTCAGCTTCTTGTTCGGCCGCTTCTCGGTGATCTCGGCAAAGTCCGAGCCGGTCACGAAACGACGGCCTGGCGAGGTTGGTTTGTAGCCGCGAATGCCCATGCCGCCCTCCTCAGATTCCCTCGAAGAACTCGAGTGTCTTCGAACCCTGGGCGAGCTTCACGTAGGCCTTGCGCGTTGCAGGCCGGTGCGAGATCACGCGACCGTAGCGCATGATCGGCTTGCCCATTCGATTCACGATGTGGACCCCGGTGACCTGGACGTCGAAAAGCTCCTCGACGGCTTTGCGCACCTGGATCTTGTTGGCACGCCGGTCGATCTCGAAGCACACCGTATTCTCGCGCTCTTGCATGAGCGTCGTCTTTTCGGTGATCAACGGGCGCAGGATGATCTCTCGTGCCTTCATGAGAGCACCTCCGCGAGCGATTTCACCGCAGGCTCGGAGGCAACGATCCAGCGATGGTTCAACACCTCGTAGGCATTGAGAGAGGTCGCGTCGAGCATCTTGACCTCGGGCCGGTTTCGGCTCGCCAGGTGGAGGTTGAGATTCTCCAGGCCATCCACCAGCAGCACCTTGTCGCCGACGATCCCGAGCGCATCCAGATTCTTGATGAAGTCCTTGGTCCTGGGCTGCTCGAGTTCGAGCGAGTCCAACACCACCAGCCGTCCTTCGGCCAGCCGTTGTGACAGCACCCCGGAGAGGGCCGCACGACGGGTCTTGCGGTTCACCTTCATGGCATACGACCGCGGCGTGGGGCCATGCACGGTACCACCGGACCGCCACAGCGGCGACTGGCGGGAACCGGCGCGTGCGCGACCGGTGTGCTTCTGCTTCCACGGTTTGGTCCTGGTTCCGGTGACCCTGCTGCGGTCCTTGGCGCTGTGGGTTCCACGGCGTCGACTCGCGAGATAGGCCCGAACCACCTCCCACACGACGTGTTCCTTCACCTCTCGGGCAAAGACCTCGTCGGGAAGCTCCACCGAGCCCACGACCTTGTTGCTCCAGTTTTTGACATCGATCTTCATGACTCCACCCGTCCCCTCAGGACACTTTGACGATCCGGATGTAGCTGTTGCGCGCACCCGGAATGCCGCCCTTGATGAAGAG
Source organism: uncultured Holophagae bacterium (assembly GCA_963797055.1). Taxonomy (GTDB): domain Bacteria; phylum Acidobacteriota; class Thermoanaerobaculia; order Thermoanaerobaculales; family Sulfomarinibacteraceae; genus FEB-10. The sequence continues at coordinate 101,265 of CAWCOD010000002.1, read as the reverse complement.
CAGATTGCGATCGGCATCCACCTTCACGACCTTGGCGTTCTTGACAGTGACCCGCTTGTTGCCCATCTGTCCCGGCATGCCCTGACCCGGGAAGACCCGCGAGGGGGATGCCGAACGCCCGATGGATCCCGGCGCCCGGTGGAACATAGAGCCGTGGCTCGCACGGCCGCCGCCAAAACCATGGCGCTTGATCACACCCTGGAATCCGCGTCCCTTGGACCGGCCGATCACGTTGACCGCCTCGTCGGCCTCAAAGATATCCGCCAGCACGGCGTCGCCGGGCTTGGCCTCATCGCCATCATCCACCGGTACCTCGCCGAGCAGCCTGGTCGGCGGAATACCCGCCGGTCCGAAATGCCCCTCGATGGGTTTCGGCGTGTTGCGTCGAGGGCTGCTTTCCACCAGCCCGAGCTGGACCGCTTCGTAGCCGTCCCGCTCCTGGTTTTTGCGCTGCACAACAACGCACGGACCTGCTTCGATCACCGTCACAGGCACGACCCTGCCGTCGTCATCGAAGATCTGGGTCATGCCCACTTTTTTGCCGAGTATGCCGCGTACCATCGTCATCACCTCGCGCCGTAGGCCTTGATCTCCACATCGACTCCCGCGGGGAGTTCGAGCTTCATCAGGGCATCGATGGTTTGCTGGGTTGGCTCGAGAATATCCATCAGCCGCTTGTGGGTGCGGATCTCGAACTGCTCCCTCGACTTCTTGTCAACGTGCGGTGACCGAAGAACGGTGAACCGCTGGATGTGGGTGGGCAGCGGGATGGGTCCGGAAATCCGAGCCCCGGTGCGCTGCGCCGTGTCCACGATCTCGGTTGCTGACTGGTCCAGAAGACGATAGTCGTACGCCTTCAAACGGATGCGGATTTTATCGCTGGCCATGTTCTACTCCACGATCTCGGTGATGGAACCGGCGCCGACGGTACGTCCACCTTCGCGAATCGCGAACCGCAGTCCGCGCTCCATCGCGATGGGCGTGAGCAGCTCCACCTCGATGTTCGTGTTGTCTCCAGGAATCACCATCTCCACTCCCTCATCCAGGTTCACCGACCCAGTCACGTCCGTCGTACGGAAGAAAAACTGCGGCCGGTATCCCCGGAAGAACGGCGTGTGTCGACCGCCCTCTTCCTTCGTCAACACGTACACCTCGGCTCGAAACTTCTTGTGCGGCGTGATCGACCCTGGCTTCGCAACCACCTGGCCGCGCACCACGTCCTTCCGCTCCGTACCTCGCAACAGAAGACCTGCGTTGTCTCCCGCCTCGCCGTAGTCCAACAGCTTCCGGAACATCTCCACACCCGTCACGACCTTCTTCATCGTGTCCCGAATGCCGACAATCTCCATCTCCTCGCCAACCTTCACCTTGCCGCGCTCGATTCGCCCGGTCACAACCGTCCCACGACCTGAAATCGTGAACACGTCCTCGATCGGCATCAGAAAATCCTTGTCAACATCTCGCTCAGGCAACGGTATGTAATCATCCATCGCCGCCAACAACTCCCAGATCGACTTGCACTCCGCAGAATCAGGATCATCGCTCTCGCCGGCCTTCAACGCCGAACCCCGAATCACCGGAATGTCGTCCCCGGGAAACTCGTACTCGCTCAACAGCTCTCGAACCTCAAGCTCCACAAGATCCAACAGCTCCTCGTCATCAACCTGGTCCACCTTGTTCATGTAGACGATGATGAACGGCACCCCAACCTGACGCGCCAACAAAATGTGCTCTCGCGTCTGCGGCATCGGACCGTCCGCTGCCGACACCACCAACACCGCTCCGTCCATCTGCGCCGCTCCCGTGATCATGTTCTTCACGTAGTCAGCGTGCCCTGGACAGTCCACGTGCGCGTAGTGCCGGTCTTCCGACTGATACTCCACGTGCGCCGTGTTGATCGTGATCCCACGAGCCTTCTCTTCAGGGGCCTTGTCAATATCGTCAAACGGCGTGAAATCCGCCAACCCCTTCGCCGCCAACGTCTTCGTGATCGCCGCCGTCAACGTCGTCTTGCCGTGATCAACGTGACCAATCGTCCCGATGTTCACGTGCGGCTTCGTCCGCTCAAACTTCTCTTTGGCCATACCAGCCTCCCGTTTACGCCGTCATTCCCCTGGCGCGGGCGATAATCGCCTCGGCCTTTGGCTGAGGCACCTCGTCGTAGTGATCAAACTGCATCGTGTAGGTGGCGCGACCCTGCGTCGCCGACCGGAGATCGGTGGCATATCCAAACATCTCCACCAGCGGCACGTGGACGGTGACCACCTGGAATCCGGCGCGGGGCTCCATGCCGATGATCTTCCCGCGACGGCGATTGAAGTCGCCGATCACTTCACCGGTGTAGTCCTCCGGGGTGACCGCCTCGACCTCCATGACAGGTTCCAACAACGTCGGTCGCGCCCTGCTCGCGGCGTCCTGGAACGCCATCGAACCGGCGACCTTGAAAGCGATCTCCGACGAATCCACCTCATGGTATGACCCGTCGAACAGGGTGACAGAGGCGCCCATGATCGGATAACCCGCCAGCACACCCCGCTCCATCGCCTCCCGAATCCCGATTTCGATCGGCTTGATGAATTCTCTGGGCACCACGCCGCCGATGATCTCGTTGACGAATTCGAAATCGGTTCCGTCTGTGAGCGGCGCGACCCGGACCTTGGCATGGCCGTACTGGCCACGGCCGCCGGTTTGGCGGACGAACAGACCCTCGCCCTCGGCGTCCTCGGTGATCGTCTCGCGATAGGCCACCTGGGGACGTCCCACATTGGCGCCGATGTTGAACTCCCTCATGAGCCGGTCAACGATGATCTCCAGGTGGAGTTCCCCCATGCCCGAGATGATCGTCTGCCCGGTCTCGTCATCCACCGCAACCCGAAAGGTCGGGTCCTCGTTGGTGAGTTTGCCGAGAGCGGCGCCGAGCTTTTCCTCGTCGGCCTGGGTTCTGGGCTCGATGACCACCGAGATCACCGGCTCCGGAAACTGCATGGCCTCGAGCACGATCGGATGAGCGGGATCGCAGATGCTGTCGCCGGTGGCGGCATTCCGCAGCCCGACGATGGCGCAGATATCCCCGGCGTAGATCTCCGAAATTTCCTCACGTTTGTTGGCGTGCATCTTCAAAAGCCGCCCGACACGTTCAGACTTCCCCGTGGCGGCGTTCATCACCGTGGAGCCGGTCTTGACGTTGCCGGCGTAGACCCTGATGAACGACAGCTGACCGACAAACGGGTCGGTCATGATCTTGAACACGAGGGCCGCAAAGGGCTCATCGTCGTCTACGCGGCGAACGTCCAGCTCGCCGGTGTCCGGTCGGTAACCCTCGATGGGCGGCACATCCAGCGGTGACGGCAGAAAGTCCACAACCGCATCAAGCAGGGGCTGAACGCCCTTGTTTTTGAAGGCCGATCCGCACAGCACCGGGACCAAGGATCCACTGAGGGTGCCGAGCCGGAGACCGTGGAAGATCTGCTCCTCGGACAGACTGCCCTCGCTCAGATACCGGTCGAGCAGTTCCTCGGACGTCTCGGCCACGGCTTCGAGCAGCCGCTCCCTGTGCTCCTCGGCCTCGGCCCGGTACTCCTCGGGGATCTCTTCCTCCTGGTACTCGGCGCCCAGACTCTCGTCGAAGTAACGGTAGGCCTTGAGACGAACCAGATCGATCACGCCGGCAAAGCTGTCTTCGCGCCCGAGCGGAACCTGGATCGGCACCGGGTTGGATTTGAGCTTGTCTCGGATCTGGTCCACAACTCCGGCGAACCGTGCTCCCACTCGGTCCATCTTGTTGACGAACGCCACCCGAGGCACCCGGTAGCGGTCGGCCTGACGCCACACCGTCTCGGACTGCGGTTCGACGCCGCCCACGGCGCAGAACACAGCGACGGCACCGTCGAGCACGCGCAAGCTGCGCTCGACTTCCGCCGTGAAGTCAACGTGGCCGGGAGTGTCGATGATATTGACGCGGTGGTCGCGCCAGAAGCAGGTGGTCGCTGCGGAGGTGATGGTGATGCCCCGTTCCTGTTCCTGAGGCATCCAGTCCATGGTTGCGGTTCCGTCGTGAACCTCGCCCAGTTTGTAGTTAATGCCGGTGTAGTACAGCACCCGTTCGGTAGACGTCGTCTTACCGGCATCAATATGCGCCATGATGCCGATATTTCGGACGTTATCGAGGGGGATGAGACGCGGCATTTTTTCAAAGAACTCCTGAGCGATTGAACTGTCAGTATCAGAGGGCTGAGATCACCACCTGTAGTGAGCGAACGCCTTGTTCGCTTCCGCCATGCGGTGCGTGTCGTCGCGCTTCTTGATGGCGCCACCACGGTTGGAGGCAGCATCAAGAAATTCGCCGGCGAGGCGCTCCGTCATGGTTTTTTCATGTCTCGAATTGGCGAAGCTGATGAGCCACCGAATGGCCAGCGACTGCTGCCTGTCATGACTGACCTCGATGGGCACCTGGTAGGTGGAGCCGCCCACGCGGCGCGACTTCACCTCGACCTGCGGCCTGGCGTTGTCCATGGCCCGCTTGAATACCTTGAGCGGATCGTCACCCGACCGCTCCTCGATAAGGACCAGAGCACCGTAGAAGATTTTCTCGGCGGTGGTCTTCTTGCCATGACTGGTCACGTTGTTGATGAACTTGGTGACCAGTCGGGAGTTGTACACCGGATCGGGCAGAATTTCACGCTTGTCAGCTGTTCCGCGGCGTGGCATCTCACCCTCCCTCAGGCCTTCGGTCGCTTGGCGCCGTACTTGGACCGCTGCTGGCGGCGTCCCTCGACGCCCTGGCAGTCCATCGTGCCCCGAATAATGTGGTAGCGGACGCCTGGCAGGTCCTTGACGCGACCGCCTCGGATCATCACCTGCGAGTGCTCCTGCAGGTTGTGGCCCTCGCCCGGAATGTACGCCGTGACTTCGATGCCGTTCGTCAAGCGGACACGGGCCACCTTGCGAAGCGCCGAGTTCGGCTTCTTCGGGGTGGTTGTGAACACTCTCGTGCACACTCCGCGCCGCTGCGGGCACGCCTGGAGTGCGGGACTCTTGGTCTTTTCGGCCATGGTCCTGCGGCCCTGGCGGACCAACTGCGAGATCGTTGGCATGATCGCTCCCTGCTATTCAGATAAATTCAAGTGGGCGTTACATTTGCCCTACTTTGTAAGAAAACGCGGCTCTGTATGAGCCAGAGCCGCGGAAGAATACCCGAGAATGGGCGCTATGTCAACTTCCCTGGGTCGGTCGATCTCCCTGTGCTTCGAGCAGGGCGGCAGCGGCGTCAGTCATCTCTTGATAGAGCGCGTCAGCCTCCTCCTGGGGTTCCATCTCCTCCTCGGGAACCGGCTCGATCACGGTGCGCCGGTACTTGGGAGCGCCGGTGCCCGCCGGGATCAACCGACCGACGATGACGTTCTCTTTGAGTCCGTGGAGATTGTCGACCTTGCCGGAGACTGCGGCCTCGGTGAGGACCCGGGTGGTCTCCTGGAAGGACGCCGCCGAGATGAAACTCTCGGTGGCGAGCGACGCCTTGGTGATGCCGAGCAACAAGGACTTCGCGGTGGCGGGCTCGCCGCCGGCCGCGATCACCCTGTCGTTTTCACGGCGGAAGAGATATCCCGGAATCTGCTGATCGAGCAGGAAGTCGGTGTCTCCGGGATCGACCACCTTCACGAAGCGCATCATCTGGCGAACCATCACCTCGATGTGCTTGTCATTGATGGTCACGCCCTGGGATCGGTAGACCTCCTGGATCTTGTCCACCAGGTGGCGCTGCATTTCCTTCTCACCGAGGATCGAAAGAATGTCGTGCGGGTTGACCGCACCCTCGGTGAGCGGGTCACCGGCCTGGATGAACTCGCCCTCCTGCACCGAAACGTGAGCGTAACGCGGGATCGAATACTCGCGACTCTCACCACCCTCGCCCCGAACCAGGATGCGCCGTTGGCCCCGGACCGGCTCGGTGATTTCCACGATACCGTCGATCTCGGAAACCACCGCCGGGTCTTTGGGTTTGCGGGCCTCGAAGAGTTCCACGACGCGCGGCAGACCACCGGTGATGTCCTTGGTTTTCGACATCTCCCGAGGAATCTTCGCCAGCACGTCTCCGGCCGCGAGTTTCTCGCCCTCGGACACCGCAAGGTGGGATCCGATGGGCAGCTGATAGCGGCGGGACTCTCCCTTCTTGGTTCCAACGATCTCGATGGTTGGAATGCGCTTACCCGAACCGAGCGGCTCGATCACGATCTTGTGGGCGTGACCGGTGAGCTTGTCGATCTCTTCGCGGACGTTCTCGCCCTCCACGAGATCGTGGAACTTCACCTTGCCCTTGATCGCGGTCAGAATCGACGAGGTGAAGGGGTCCCATTTGACCATGGCGACTCCAGGCACCACATCGACACCGTCCTCCACCAGGAGATGTGAACCGTAGGCCACCGAGTAGCGCTCCTTCTCGCGCTGCCGATCGTCGAGGATGACGACCTTCCCGGTCCGCGAGATGGCGACCAGCTGGCCCTCCTTGTTCGCCACCGACGCCACGTTCAGGTACTTGACCTTGCCGGCGTGGTTCGCAACGTGCTTGGACTGCTCCCCACCCCGGGTCGCGGTACCACCGTAGTGGAATGTGCGCATGGTCAGCTGTGTTCCGGGCTCGCCGATGGACTGGGCCGCGATGATGCCCACCGCTTCGCCGATCTCGACCAAGCGACCGCTGGCCAACATTCGGCCGTAGCAGAGTTGGCAGACACCGCGATCGGTTTCGCAGGTCAACACCGACCGGATGCGGACCCGCTCGATGCCGGCCTCCTGGATCTGGTTGGCCAGATTGTCGGTGATTTCCGTGTTCACCGGGCAGATCAATCCGCCCTCGATGGGATCGTAGACATCCTCCGCCGACACGCGGCCGACGATGCGGTCGCGCAGCTGTTCGAGGATTTCACCACCCTCCGAGATCGCGCTGACCTCGATGCCGTTCTCGGTGCCGCAGTCGGGCTCGACCACGATCACGTCCTGGGCAACGTCCACCAGCCTTCTGGTGAGGTAGCCGGAGTCCGCGGTCTTGAGCGCGGTGTCCGCGAGACCCTTGCGGGCCCCGTGGGTGGAAATGAAGTACTGCAACACCGACAGCCCTTCGCGGAAATTCGCGGTAATGGGCGTCTCCATGATTTCGCCGGACGGCTTGGCCATCAGACCACGCATCCCCGCCAGCTGCCGAACCTGCTCGCGGGAACCCCGCGCGCCCGAGTCCGCCATCATGAAGATCGGGTTGAACTGTCTCGTTTCCTCGTCCAGCGACGACATCTCCTTGAACATCTCCTTGGCCACGTCCTCGGTGACCCGGTGCCAGATGTCAATGATCTTGTTGTGCCGCTCGCCGGCCGTGATCAGACCCGCCGCGCGTTGCCGTTCAACCTCGTCGACCTCCTTATGGGCCGCCGTCAGGTGGGCCTGCTTGGCCTCCGGGATCACCATGTCGCCACTGGCCAGCGAAAGACCCGACTTGGTGGCGTAGAGGAAGCCGATCTCCTTCAGGTTGTCGAGCAGGACGATGGTGGGCAGGTGACCGAGTTTCATGAAGGCGTAGGCCACCAGATTCTGGAGCCCCTTCTTCTTGAGCTGGCCGTTGATGAACGGCATCTCCTCGGGCAGCTGCATGTTGAACAACACACGGCCAACCGTGGTCTCGAGCAACATGTTCTCCACTTCGATCATGTCGGCGTGGAGGATGTCCTGCATCCCGCCCTGGGCCACGAGGTCGATCAGCTTGCCCGAGAATCGAAGTTGGATCGGTGCCTGTGTGCCGACGATCCCCGCGTTGTAGGCGAGGAAAACTTCCTCCGGTTCGGCGAAGATCTTGCCGGCGCCCTTGGCCAGAATATTCTCGGTGGTCAGGTAGTAGACCCCGATCACCATGTCCTGCGACGGCACCGCCAGCGGGCGTCCGCTGGCCGGCGAGAGGATGTTTCGGGCCGACATCATCAGGATGTGCGCCTCGAGCTGCGCCTTCGGCGACAACGGCACGTGGACCGCCATCTGGTCGCCATCGAAGTCAGCGTTGTAGGCGGCGCAGACCAACGGGTGAATTTTGATTGCCTTGCCTTCCACCAGCACCGGCTCGAAGGCCTGAATGCCGAGACGGTGCAGGGTCGGCGCCCGGTTGAGCAACACCGGATGCTCGCCGATGACCTTCTCCAGAGAGTCCCAGACCTCGGGGGTCTGGAGATCCACCAGTTCCTTGGCCATCTTGATGGTGCTCGCCAACTCGCGCTTTTCGAGCTCCTCATATACGAACGGCTTGAATAACTCGAGGGCCATCTTCTTGGGAAGACCGCACTGATGGAGCTGGAGGTCCGGCCCGACGACAATCACAGAACGGCCCGAGTAATCGACCCGCTTGCCGAGCAGATTCTGACGGAACCGACCCTGCTTGCCCTTGAGGTTGTCGGAAAGCGACTTGAGAGGACGGTTGTTCGAACCCTTGATGACGCGGCCTCTGCGGCCGTTGTCGAAGAGCGCGTCCACGGCCTCCTGCAACATCCGCTTTTCGTTGCGAACGATGACCTCCGGCGCGCGCAGATCGAGCAGTTTCTTGAGCCGGTTGTTGCGGTTGATCACCCGCCGATAGAGGTCATTGAGATCCGAGGTGGCGAACCGACCACCGTCCAACGGCACCAACGGTCGCAGCTCCGGAGGCAAAACCGGGATCACCTCGAGGATCATCCACTCCGGTCGGTTGCCGGAGCGACGCAGGGCCTCGATCAACTTGAGCCGCTTGGCCGCTTTCTGCCGGCGCATGATCGATGTCTCGGTGCGCATAACCATCCGCAGCTCGGCCGCCATCTCGTCGAGATCGAGTCGTTCCAAGAGATCGCGAATCGCCTCGGCACCCATCTGAGCCACGAATGCGTCGCCATAGTCCTCGCGGGCCTGACGGAACTCCTCCTCGGACAAAATCTGCTTCTCTTCGAGCTCCGTGTCGCCAGCATCGACGACAACATAAGCCTCGAAGTAGAGCACCCGTTCGAGTTCGCGCATGGTCATATCCAGCAACAGGCCGATCCGTGACGGCAGCCCCTTGAAGAACCACACGTGCGAGACCGGGGCCGCGAGCTCGATGTGGCCCATGCGCTCGCGCCGGACCTTGGACTTGGTGACCTCGACGCCGCACTTGTCGCAGACGACGCCGCGGTATTTCATCCGCTTGTACTTGCCGCACAGACACTCCCAGTCAGTGACCGGGCCGAAGATCTTGGCGCAGAACAGGCCGTCCCGCTCGGGTTTGAAGGTCCGGTAGTTGATGGTCTCGGGTTTGACGACCTCACCGTGGGACCACGAACGGATCTTCTCCGGGCTGGCCAAACCCAGCCGGATTGCGTTGAAATCATTCAGGGGTTTGGGCTTTTCGAAAAAGCTGCGAACCTCGCTCAGGGACGAACGCTCCATGCTTCCCACCCCTTACTCGTCTTCCTGCTGCAGCAGCTCGACGTCAAGCGCCAAAGCCTGCAGCTCTCGTACCAACACGTTGAAAGATTCGGGCAGCCCCGGTTCCTCCGGAACCTGCCCTTTGACGATCGCCTCGTAGACCTTGGCGCGTCCCTCGACGTCGTCCGATTTCACAGTCAACAACTCCTGCAGCGTGTGGGCGGCGCCAAAGGCCTCCAGAGCCCACACCTCCATCTCTCCAAGCCGCTGACCGCCGAATTGCGCCTTGCCGCCGAGCGGCTGCTGGGTGATCAGCGAATAGGGGCCGATGGAACGGGCGTGGATTTTGTCGTCCACGAGGTGGCTTAGCTTGAGCATGTAGATGTGACCGACGGTCACACGCTGCTCGAACTCGTCCCCGGTGACGCCGTCATACAGCAGCGTCTTGCCGTCTTCGGGCAACCCAGCCTTGTTGAGCATTTCGCGGATCTCATCCTCGTTGGCTCCCTCGAACACCGGCGTCGCGAACTTCAGACCGAGTTCGTGGCCGGCCCATCCGAGATGGGTTTCCAGGATCTGACCCACATTCATTCGTGACGGGACACCGAGCGGGTTGAGCACGATCTCCACTGGCGTACCGTCCGGGAGGAACGGCAAGTCCTCCTCGGGGAGGGTCTGCGAGATCACGCCCTTGTTGCCGTGTCGGCCGGCCATCTTGTCACCGACCTGCAGCTTGCGCTTCATCGCGATGAAGACCTTGACCTGTTTGATCACGCCCGGCGGCAGCTCATCGCCCTGCCGGAGCAGCTCGATCCGCTCCTGGTTGATCTGTTCCAGGACCTCGATCTGCGAGTCGGCCTGGCGCATGATCAGGCGCACCTTGTCGAGCACCTTGGTGTCCTTGACCGGCACTTCCATGAGCTTGTTCTTGGTCAACCGCCGCAACACGTCCGCGGTGAGTTTCTGGTTCTTCTTGAGGATGACCTCGTTTTTCCGGCCGACCGTGATGTCCTTGTTGACGGCGATCCCTTCGAGGAGGTTCTGGATCTTGGATTCCCGGACCTCCAGGATGATTCGCCGCTCGTCCTCAGAGTTCTTGCGCAACCGGTCGATCTCGTCGGCCTCGATGGCGAGCTGTCGCGAGTCCTTCTCCACACCCTTACGAGCGAAGATCTGGACACCAACGACCACGCCTTCGATGCCCGGAGGGCAACGCAGAGACGCATCGCGAACATCACCGGCCTTCTCGCCGAAGATCGCTCGAAGCAGCTTCTCCTCCGGCGTCAGCTGGGTTTCGCCCTTGGGTGTTACCTTGCCCACAAGGATCGAGCCCTGCCGAACCTGGGCGCCGACGTGGATCACGCCGGCCTCGTCGAGCTGGGAGAGCGCCGATTCGGACACGTTGGGGATGTCGCGGGTGATCTCCTCCGGACCGAGCTTGGTGTCCCGGGCCGACGTCTCGAACTCCTCGATGTGGATCGAGGTGTAACGGTCTTCCTTCACAAGTTGTTCGGACACCACGATGGCATCCTCGAAGTTGTAACCCCGCCATGGCATGAAGGCCACCAGGACGTTGTGACCGAGCGCAAGCTCGCCGTCCTCGGTATTGGGCCCGTCGGCGAGGACCTGACCCTTCTCCACCCGCTGACCTTCGGCGACCAGGGGCTTCTGATTGATCGACGTGTTCTGGTTGGAGCGGCGGAATTTGGTGAGCTGGTAGATGTCCGCTCCAAACTCTCCCTCGCTGGCGGTCTCGCCCTCGACCCGAACGATGATGCGCTGGCTGTCGACCTTGTCCACAACCCCAGAGCGGCGGCACACCACCACGGCACCGGAGTCCTGGGCCACCACCGCTTCCATCCCGGTGCCGACAATGGGCGACTCGGGCTGAACCAAGGGCACCGCCTGGCGCTGCATATTGGATCCCATGAGCGCTCGGTTGGCGTCGTCGTGCTCGAGGAAGGGAATCAACGATGCCGCCACCGACACCACCTGGCGCGGTGACACGTCGATGAAGTCCACCTGGTCCCGATCGATGACAAGGAACTCACCGCCCGAACGGGCGATCACCTTCTCGTCGGTCAGGTTCCCCTTGCCATCGACCTTGGCATTGGCCTGCGCGATGTTGAGGTTTTCTTCTTCCCAGGCGGGGAGATAGAAGGCGAAGGGCTCACCCCAGGCCTCGACCTTGCGTTCCTTCTTGAGTTTCTTGTTGGTTCGCTCGAATGTCTCGCGCAACACGACCTGGCCGAGCTCGAACGATGAGCCACCGACCTGAGTGATGCGCACGTGGGCGAGCACGCGGGCCTTTTCAACGCTCTTATACGGCGACTCGATGTAGCCCATGGCGTTGAGCCGCGCGTAGCACGACAGTGACGAAATGAGACCGATGTTCGGGCCCTCAGGGGTTTCGATGGGACAGATCCGCCCGTAGTGGGTGGAGTGCACGTCACGCACTTCGAAGCCCGCCCGCTCACGGGACAGCCCGCCGGGTCCGAGGGCGGACAGGCGCCGCTTGTGGGTGACCTCCGACAGCGGGTTGGTCTGGTCCATGAACTGGGACAGCTGTGACGATCCGAAGAACTCGTCCACAGCGGCCATCACGGGCTTGGAATTCACCAGGTCCCGAGGCATGGCCGAATCGATGTCCGGGTGGATCGACATCTTTTCCTTGATGGCCCGTTCCATACGGACAAGACCGATCCGGAACTGATTTTCCATCAACTCACCGACCGTCCGAACCCGACGATTGGCCAGGCTGTCGATGTCGTCGACACGACCCAGATCGCGGTGCAGCCGGAGGAGGTAGGTCACGAGGTGCAGAAAATCGTCCACATCCAGGATGCGGTGGTTGAGGTCCTTGTCAACGCCCAGTTTGGCGTTGAACTTGAACCGGCCCACCTGCGACAGATCGTACTTCCGCTCGTCGAAGAACAGGCCGTTGAACAGCGTGGTCGCCGACTCTTCGGTTGGAGGATCGCCGGGGCGCTGGCGCCGGTAGATCTCCATCCTGGCATCCATCTGGGTTTCGGAGGTGTCCTTCTCCAGGGTCATGTGGAGGATCTCACCCACCGGATCCCAGTCCGGGAAGGCTAGGCTGAGGACGCTGATTCCGGCCTCTTCGGCCATTTCCAGCACCTCGTCGGTCACCCGGGTATTGGCGGCGGCGATGACCTCGCCGGTCTCCGAGTCCACCAGGTCGTCGACGATGATGGCGCCGATCAATTCAGATCGGTCCACACCCACTCTGGTCGGCTTCGTCGGGCTCGACTTTTCAAGACGCTTGGTGAGGCTGCTGTCCAAGGTCAGTCCCGCGAACAGCATGGGGTTGGCCACCTTACGGAAGCGCAACGCCTTCTGCCGCTCGACTTCGGTGTCGATGATCCGAGAATCCAGGAGCAGGGTCGCGGACGCCTTCTTGGGCGTCAGCTTGGTGTCGAAGACGGTGTAGAAGGCCCGCAGGATCTGCGAATTCGTTTCGAGTTCCGGCGACAGGGCCCTCAGAAAGACCGTGCCCGGCAGACGCCGCTTCCGATCGATCCGTACCCAGAGCACCTGCTTGTTGTCGTACTCGAACTCGATCCAGGAGCCGCGGTACGGCACGACCTTGGCAAGATAGTGGTTGGGGCCCTCAAGGGTGAAGAACACGCCCGGCGACCGATGGAGCTGAGAGACGATGACGCGCTCGGTGCCGTTGATGATGAAGGTCCCGGTCTCGGTCATCAGGGGAAGCTCACCGAAGTAGAGCTCTTCCTCCTTCACATCGCGCACCTGCCGGGTGCCGTCCTCCTCGGTGTCGAAGGTGACGAGCCGGAAGGTGAGACGCACGGGCACCGCGTACGACATGCCCCGTTCGCGACATTCGTCGGCCGTGAACGGCAGCCGAAGCGCCACCGACGTGCCACACACGCCGCAGCTCTCGATTCGGTTCCGATTGGCCTTGCCGCAGCTCGGGCACACGACCTGTTCTTCGTGCGGGTCGCCGGCGTGGAAACGGGCGCCGCAGTGCTCGCAGTCGAGCCGCAGGTGATGCAGACCCTGCAGACGGCCGCAGCGACAGCTCCAGTTGCCGATTTCGTAACGCACGAACTGGAGTTCGCATGTCTCCCTGAAATCGGTAAACGGGAAGATTGTGCTCAGCACCGACTGCAGACCTCCTGCGAGGCGTTCGTCGGGCAACAGGTCCATTTGCAGGAAATCCTCGTACGAGGCGCGCTGAACCTGAATCAAATTGGGCAGCGGAATCGTGGATGGATTTTTTGCAAAATCCAGCCGTCCGGTGGCGGTCGTCGTCATGAAGGGTCCCTCCCGACCAATAGCGACACGGGGAGACACACGCCTCCCGCGCCGTCAATCATCGGCTGATCTGAGCCGGTTACCAGTGGACGGTCGATCGTTACTTGATCTCCACTTGGGCGCCAGCCTCTTCGAACTTTGCCTTGACGGTCTCGGCTTCGTCCTTGCTGACACCTTCTTTGACCTTGGCCGGCGCGCTCTCAACGAGCTCCTTCGCCTCTTTCAGTCCGAGCGAAGTCACTTCGCGGACGGCCTTGATCACGTTGATCTTCTTATCGCCGACCGAGTTGAGCACGACGTCGAACTCGGTCTGCTCCTCCGCCGGCTCGCCGGCAGCGGCGCCCGCAACCGCTCCCGCCATCATCATGGGAGCTGCAGCAGCTGCGGCAGAAACTCCAAATTCATCTTCGAGAGCCTTGACCAGCTCGTTCAGTTCGAGCACGGTCAGTCCCTTGATCTCGTCCATCATTTTTTCGATCTGAGCCATGGTATTCGGATCCTCCCTTAGGATTCGTTGGGTTCTTTGTTGGTGTCGTCGCCGGGTTCTTCGGCAATGACTTCGGTCGATTCTCCGCTCGCCGTTTCGGCGGTCTCTTCTTTGGTCACCTCGGCGCGTTCCTCGGTGGTTTCTTCGCCGGTCGCCTCGGCCGCATTCTCGGCCGTTTCTTCGGTCGTCATTTCAACCGTCTCTTCGACAGCCGGTTCGGCGGTCTCTTCGGCGGTCTCTTCGGTCGCCTCTTCGCTGGTGACCTCAACGGCCACCTCGTCGCCTTGCTCGTTCTTCTCCGCGACCTGTCCGAGCACCGACGCCAGATTCTGCGTCGGGGTGTTGAGTGCCACCGCCAGACGCCTGATGGGCGACTGCAACAGATAGACGAGCTTGGTGAGCAGCTCCTCCTTCGACGGCATGTCGGCGATCTTCTCGGCCTCCGCGCCCTCGAGAATCTGACCCTCGAGATAGGCGCGCTGAAAGGACAACTCCGGATGCTGCTTGATGAAGTCGCGCAGCACTTTGGCCAACGCGACCGCGTCGCCAGTGGTATAGGCCAGCGCCTTCGGACCCACCAGGAAAGGCGTCAGCGCCTCCAACTCGGTCCCTTCCAAGGCGAGCTTCACCACCGAGTTCTTGACCACCTTGTAGGTGGCCTCGGACTGCCTCACCTGGGAGCGCAGTTGGTTGACCTCGTTGACATTGAGCCCTGTGTTATCCATCAGGAAGAGCGTGTTGACCTCGTTGAGGACCCCGCGAAGCTCTTCCGACTGTTGACGCTTCTGTTCTTTCGTGAGCATACCGACCCCCTACTTGACGTCCAGGCTCACGAGGTCGACTTGCACGCCGGGCCCCATGGTTGAACACAGGTACACGTTGTGCACGTACCGACCTTTGGCCGTTGCCGGCTTTGCCTTCTGTACCGCATCGACAAGCTTCCGAGTGTTCTCGACAAGCTTGTCGGCCGAAAACGAAACCTTTCCTACCGGCGCGTGGACGATGGCCGTCTTGTCGACGCGGAATTCCACCCGCCCGGCCTTGATGTCCTGGACCGCGGCTGCGACGTCCGGGGTCACCGTTCCCGACTTGGGGTTGGGCATCAGACCACGGGGACCGAGCACTCGGCCGACCTTGGACAGGTGCCGCATCATATCAGGCGTCGCCACCATCGCGTCGAACTCGAGCCAGCCACCCTGAATCTTGGCGACGGCTTCCTCACCGGTCAGAACCTCGTCGGCCCCGGCATCACCGGCCGCCTTCTGATCACCACCCTCGCACACCGCCAGGACGCGCCGGGTCTTTCCGGTGCCATGGGGCAGCACAACCGTGCCGCGCACCATCTGATCCGCGTGGCGCGGGTTCACGCCGAGCCTCATCGAGATCTCGACGGTTTCGTCGAACTCGGCGTAGGCCGATTCGCGGACCAGGTCGATGGCCTGGTCAACGGGGTAGGGCCGCCGCTCCACCTTGGTGGCGGCGTCACGATACTTCTTGCCTCTTGGTGCCATCTGCCGCCTCCTCAGCCCGCAACCTCGATCCCCATGGAACGAGCGGTGCCAAGAATGATCTGCACCGCACTTTCTAGGGAATCGGCATTGAGGTCCGGCATCTTCGTCTTTGCGATCTCTTCCACCTGGCCCATGGAGACCTTGCCGACCTTCTCGCGATTCGGCTCGCCCGAGCCCTTTTCGATTCCGGCAGCCTTGCGGAGCAAGAATGACGCGGGCGGAGTCTTCGTGATGAAGCTATAGGTTCGATCGGCGTACACCGTGATGATGGTTGGGATGATGATGCCTTGGTCGGTCTGCGTTCTGGCGTTAAACGCCTTGCAGAAATCCATAATGTTCAAACCGTGCTGTCCCAGTGCGGGGCCCACCGGAGGCGCCGGCGTAGCCTGCCCACCGGGCAGCTGGAGCTTGATCTGTCCTACGACTTTTTTCGCCATATTCGTACCCTCACGTCAGCTTCTGCACTTGGCGGAATTCCATCTCCACCGGGGTTTCGCGGCCAAAGATGACAACCATGACCTTCAACGTCGATCGATCGAAGTTGACCTCTTCCACAACGCCGTTGAAGGAGGCAAAGGGGCCATCCGTGATACGGATTTTCTCGCCCTTCTCGTACATCTCTGTAGGCCTCGGCTTCTCCTGGGTCGCCACCGACTGGTGGAGGATCTGATTGACCTCCTCCTCGGTCAGCGGGGTGGGCTTCTTGCCGGCGCCAACAAAACCGGTAACCTTCGGCGTGTTGCGCACAAGGTGCCAGGCGTCGTCAGTCATCTCCATCTCCACCAGCACATAGCCGGGGAAGAATTTGCGCCGCACCTCGCGCTTCTTGCCGTTTTTGATCTCCACAACCGTCTCGGTCGGAACCTGGATTTCTCCGAAGAATTCCATCATTCCCAGCGCCTCGATGCGCTGCTCGAGGGTTTTTTGCACACGATCCTCGAAGCCCGAGTAGGTGTGGATGATGTACCACTGTTTTGCCATGACCGGCACTCCCGTCAGGAGAAGACCCCGAACAACCTGAAGATATTCTGTGTCATGAAGACATAGACCAGGTCGCACAGGTAGAGGTAAACCCCGAAGATAAACGAGGCGATGATCACCACCGTCGTGGTGTTGATCACCTCCTGTTTGGTTGGCCACGTCACCTTTTTGGTTTCGACCACCACTTCGGAGAGGAAGGTTTTGAGCCGTTTCCACCACTGCATACCGACGACTCCTCGTCGAGGAAGAATGGCAGGCCAGGAGGGACTCGAACCCCCAACAACCGGTTTTGGAGACCGGGACTCTACCAATTGAGCTACTGGCCTGCGTGAATCCCGTTAAAGACGGCCTGCCCCGAACAACCCGGGACAGCGCCGTTCTCCGCTGTTTATTCGATAATTTCAGTAATGGAACCGGCGCCGACGGTACGTCCACCTTCGCGAATCGCGAACCGCAGTCCGCGCTCCATCGCGATGGGCGTGAGCAGCTCCACCTCGATGTTCGTGTTGTCTCCAGGAATCACCATCTCCACTCCCTCATCCAGGTTCACCGACCCAGTCACGTCCGTCGTACGGAAGAAAAACTGCGGCCGGTATCCCCGGAAGAACGGCGTGTGTCGACCGCCCTCTTCCTTCGTCAACACGTACACCTCGGCTCGAAACTTCTTGTGCGGCGTGATCGACCCTGGCTTCGCAACCACCTGGCCGCGCACCACGTCCTTCCGCTCCGTACCTCGCAACAGAAGACCTGCGTTGTCTCCCGCCTCGCCGTAGTCCAACAGCTTCCGGAACATCTCCACACCCGTCACGACCTTCTTCATCGTGTCCCGAATGCCGACAATCTCCATCTCCTCGCCAACCTTCACCTTGCCGCGCTCGATTCGCCCGGTCACAACCGTCCCACGACCTGAAATCGTGAACACGTCCTCGATCGGCATCAGAAAATCCTTGTCAACATCTCGCTCAGGCAACGGTATGTAATCATCCATCGCCGCCAACAACTCCCAGATCGACTTGCACTCCGCAGAATCAGGATCATCGCTCTCGCCGGCCTTCAACGCCGAACCCCGAATCACCGGAATGTCGTCCCCGGGAAACTCGTACTCGCTCAACAGCTCTCGAACCTCAAGCTCCACAAGATCCAACAGCTCCTCGTCATCAACCTGGTCCACCTTGTTCATGTAGACGATGATGAACGGCACCCCAACCTGACGCGCCAACAAAATGTGCTCTCGCGTCTGCGGCATCGGACCGTCCGCTGCCGACACCACCAACACCGCTCCGTCCATCTGCGCCGCTCCCGTGATCATGTTCTTCACGTAGTCAGCGTGCCCTGGACAGTCCACGTGCGCGTAGTGCCGGTCTTCCGACTGATACTCCACGTGCGCCGTGTTGATCGTGATCCCACGAGCCTTCTCTTCAGGGGCCTTGTCAATATCGTCAAACGGCGTGAAATCCGCCAACCCCTTCGCCGCCAACGTCTTCGTGATCGCCGCCGTCAACGTCGTCTTGCCGTGATCAACGTGACCAATCGTCCCGATGTTCACGTGCGGCTTCGTCCGCTCAAACTTCTCTTTGGCCATATTTGCCTCCCTCATGTATTTCAGGCCAATGTGGGCCCGCGAGGTGACGGGCCCGCCCGTCGGTTCATATTTCTAGATGGAGCCCACGACCAGGATTGAACTGGTGACCCCGTCCTTACCAAGGACGTGCTCTACCTCTGAGCTACGTGGGCGCGAATCGATGTTGCACTGTGGAGCGGGAGACGGGGCTCGAACCCGCGACCAACAGCTTGGAAGGCTGTGACTCTACCACTGAGTTACTCCCGCCCATACGGTCGTCATAATGGTGCAGGCGGATGGGTTCGAACCACCGTAGGCAATATGCCGGCAGATTTACAGTCTGCTGCCTTTAACCACTCGGCCACGCCTGCGCTTCAACTTCTAGCCGCTTTTGGAGCTGGCGATGGGAATCGAACCCGCAACCTGCTGATTACAAATCAGCTGCTCTACCGTTGAGCTACGCCAGCGAATTGACGACTCCCGCTTCCCATAGGCTGACAAAGAACGCACCTCCGCCCATTAGCAGAGGGGGACGGGAACGATAACATAGAGGACTAGGGGATGCAAGGGCTCTGCCAACAAATTCGAAATGCGAAATTCGAAACGCGAAAACCACCTCCCGCCTGGTTTTTACTCAAATTCTGAAATCTAAATTCAAGATTTTGAACTCCATCCCACCCACGATCGTTTCGGGTGGGTGGGGGCAATTCAAAATTCAAAATTCAAAATCAAGAATTCCATATGTGACACAAGTGGTAAAGCAGCACCCCGGTAGCCACCGATACATTGAGCGATTCCACCCCTTCGGCCATCGGAATACTGACGAATTCGTCAATCCGCGAGCGAGTCTTGGCGCGGAGACCCTTGTCCTCCGCACCCACGCACAGAATCCAGCGGTCGGTGGCTCGGGTCGAGGACACCGTCTCGCCGCCGGCATCTGCGCCCACCGACCAGTAGCCGGCCTCCGCCAGCCGCGTCAGCACATCGCCAGCCACGTTTGCGCGGACCAGGGGAATCCTGGCCATGTTTCCAGCCGCTGCGCGGGCCGCCGCGCCACCCAGGGGAGGCGCCGACGGACCGGCGATCACCAGACCGTCCACTCCGAAGGCAGCAGCGGTGCGGATCACCGCCCCGAGGTTGTGCGGATCCGTCACGTCATCCAACAGCAACAGCCGGCCCGGTGAGCCCGGAGCTGCGATCACATCGCCCAACTGGACGAAAGGAACCGGCCCGCAGCGGGCGGCACAGCCGTTGTGTGGGCTCGACCCGGCCAGCTCGTCGAGCCGCTGGCGCGGCACCCACCGCGTCGCCACCCCGCGCTGTTTCGCCGCAGCGAGCAGCCTCTGCAGTCGCTGGTCGTTGCGCCCCTTCTGCAACCACACCGTCTCCACCGCCCGTCCCTCGTCCAGGGTACCCATCACGGCGTGGAAACCGACCACCCATTGGGATTCACTCATATCGTCGCCTTGGTTGCTCATTTCTCACGGCTCGGATTTCGTGCCGAAAGTAACGGTTTCCGGTGTTGTGTCGTTCACGAAATCCCAGCCGTGAGAAATGAGAATAGAAGAGATCTTTCGCGATTCGCGGAGTCCGCGGAGCGAATCGCGCGACACCCTTCGCCACGATTTTTCGAGCGCCTAAACTTCGAGGATCTCTTTCTCCTTGGCCCCCAGCACCTCGCCGATCTTCCCCACATAGGAGTCGGTCAGCTTCTGGATCTGGTCCAGACCATCGTGCATCTGGTCCTCGGAGATCTCTTTGTCCTTCTCGAGGCCCTTGATCCGGTCGTTACCCTCTCGCCGGACCTGACGGATCACGTTGCGGGCATTCTCCGCATCGTCGTGAGCCACTTTTACCAGCTCCCGCCGGCGTTCCTCGGTCAGGGCCGGAATCGACAATCGCACAACCTTGCCGTCATTGTTCGGCGTCAGACCGAGGTTGGATTTCAGAATCGCCTTCTCCACATCGGCCAGGAGGTTTGGTTCCCACGGCGCGATAGTGATCGTCGCAGCATCGGGAACCGACAACGACGCCACCTGGTTGATCGGTGTCGGCGATCCGTAGTAATCCACCATCACACCATCGAGAACGGCGAGCGAAGCCCGTCCCGTGCGGAGCCGGGCGAGATCGCCCTTGAATGACTCCACCGCCATGGCCATGTGGACTTCGGTTTCCTTCAGCACCTCGTTCATATTGCCTCCTCCGGACCAACCCAAGACCCGACGCTGTCGCCCAAAACCACGCGTTGCATGGCATCCGGCTTCGAGATGTTGACGATTTGGACGGGGATGGAACCTTCTTTGCAGAGCGATATGGCCGCCGCATCCATCACCCTGAGGTCGCGGGTGAGGACCTCCTGGTAGCTCAACCGCGGAATCAACTCGGCCACCGGGTCCTTTGCGGGATCCGCGGTGTAGACACCGTCCACCTTTGTGGCCTTGATCAGAAGGTCGGCATCGATCTCACTGGCCCGCAATGCCGCGGCGGTATCGGTGGTGAAGAACGGGCTGCCCGTGCCACCTGCAAAAACGACAATCCGCCCCTTCTCCAGGTGGCGAATCGCCCGGCGCCGAATAAACGGCTCGGCCACCTGGTGCATCTCGATGGCGGTCTGGACCCGGGTGGAAATCTCAAGCTGCTCAATCGCCGACGACAAGGCCAGGGCGTTGATGACCGTTGCCAGCATCCCCATGGAGTCGCCGGTCACACGGTCGATGCCCTGCTCGTGAGCGGAGACACCACGGATGATGTTGCCGCCGCCGACCACGATGGCGATCTGGACGCCACGTCGGTGGACCGCCGCAATCTCCTCCGCGACGGTGGCAACCACGGCAGGCTCGATACCGAAGGATTGAGACCCCATCAGGGCCTCCCCCGACAACTTGACGAGAATCCTCGGGTAACGAACCTGATCAGCCATGAACCAACTAGCCAACCCCTTCACCGAGCCGGAAGGCGGCGAAACGCACCACGGTGGCGTCGTCTCCCCCGGACTCATTCAGGTATTGTGCCACGGACTTGTCGGTATCCTTGGCAAAGGGCTGCTCCAACAGCACCTCCTGCTCGAAGAACTTCTCCATCTTGCCGGTGACGATCTTCTCGGCGATGCTCTCAGGCTTGCCCGCCTCCATCGCCTGTTTGAGGGCAATTTCCTTTTCGTTGGCCAGCAGCTCGTCGGTCACCTCACCGCGGTTGACGAACCGCGGCTGGGATGCCGCGATATGGAGCGCCACGTCGTGGAGCGCCTCGTCGGTGGCGGAGCCCGTCCCCTCTACGATGACGCCGATCTTGCCGCCACCGTGGATGTAGGCCGAGAGCTTGTTGCCGTTGCCCGCCTCCACGATCTCGAGCTTCGAGAGCACAACGTTTTCGCCGATGGTTGCGACCAGCTGGGAGATCGCTTCTTCCACAGTGTGTTCAGGGTCGCCAACGTAGGCCTGGGCCTTGAGCTCGTCCATATTCGCCACGTTAGACGACAACGCCTGCTCGGCGAGATTGCGGGCGAATTCCTGGAATTTCTCGTTCTTGGCCACGAAGTCAGTCTCACAGTTGAGCTCGAGAATCGCCATCTTTTCGCCGTCGCCGACGATCACTACCGCGCCATCCGAAGCGGCACGATGCGCCTTCTTCGAGGCGGCGGCGAGACCCTTGGTCCGGAGAAACTTGACCGCCTCCTCGAGGTCGCCATCGGTCTCCACCAGGGCCTTCTTACAGTCCATCATGCCCGCACCCGTCTTGTCGCGAAGCTCTTTTACCGCTGCTGCTGTGATTGTCATCTTTCACCTCGTCAAAAAGGGGCCAGGAGCTGTGGCGCCCGACCCCGTGGATTCACTCGAAATTCGAAGAACTCACGCCTTGTCCGACGTCTTCTCCTCGTCTTCATCCGGGGTTTCGGCCGCGGCGGATTCGGGGCTTGAAGCCTCGGGCTCCGCTTCGACCTGCTCCTCCGGCTCGCTGTCGGCTGTCTCGGCGACGGGTTCTGCCGGCGCCGGCTCTTCTTCAGCAGCCACCTCGACCTCAGCGACCTCTTCCTCTACAGCGACCACGACCTCCGTGGTTGTCTCGGTCGCGGTCTCTTCGACCTCGGCCACTACGACCTCGGCCACTACGACCTCAGCGTCCTCGGCCGGGGCGACCACCTCGACAACCTCCTCGACGACTTCATCGGCACCTTCATCGGCACCGCCTGGTCCGACGAACTTCTCGTCAGCCAGATTCAGTCCCTCGAGAACATTGTCCGCGACTCTCGACGTGAACAAGCGGATCGCGCGGATCGCGTCGTCGTTGCCGGGAATCGGGACATCCACCTCCTCGGGATCGCAGTTGGTGTCCACCACCGCTACCACCGGGATGTTGAGGCGGTTGGCCTCGTGCACCGCGATGTGCTCGTGGACCGTGTCGATCACGAACAGCGCGTCGGGCAGATCTTCCATGTCCTTGATTCCGCCGAGGGCTCGCTCCATCTTGCGCCGCTGCCGCTCGAGCCGGATCCGCTCCTTCTTGGTGAGATGGGAGTCCTCCGCGGAGAGGATCTTCTCGATCTCTTTGAAGCGATCGATGGACTTCCGGATCGTTCGGAAGTTGGTCATGGTGCCGCCAAGCCAACGGTGGTTGACGTAGAACATCCCGCAACGCACCGCTTCTTCCCGGATCGCATCCTGGGCCTGACGCTTGGTCCCCACGAACAGGATGTTGCGGCCGTTCTCCGCGAGGTCGCGGACAAACTCCGCCGCCTCGTCGAAATACTTCAGGGTCTTCTGCAGGTCCACGATGTGGATGCCGTTCCGCTTGCCGAAGATGAACGGCTTCATCTTCGGATTCCAGCGGCGAGTCTGGTGGCCAAAATGGACACCGGCCTCGAGCAGCTCTTTCATCTGAATGCTCGCCACGAAACGCTCCCTTATCTTTTGGAGAACTGGAATCTCTTACGGGCCTTGGGCTGACCGTACTTCTTACGCTCGACCTTGCGTGAGTCGCGCGTCAGGAAGCCGGCCGCCTTCAGCCGCGGTCGCAGCTCGGCATTGTACTCCAGCAGCGCTCGGGCGATGCCGTGACGGATCGCGCCGGCCTGGCCGGTAGAACCACCGCCCTGCACGTTGACCAGAATGTCGAACTTGTCGGCGGTCTCGGTCAGCAGCAGGGGCTGTCGGATCACCATCTTCAACACCTGGTTGGGAAAAAACTCGTCGAAGTCGCGCCGGTTGACGGTCATCTTGCCGCTGCCCGGACGGAGGTAGACGCGCGCCACCGCCGTCTTACGACGCCCGGTCCCGTAGTACTGGATATCAGCCACAGATTCCCCCAGTCAATTACCAGGTGTGGACTTTTGGCTGCTGGGACTCGTGCGGATGATCAGGACCGCGGTAGATTTTGAGCTTCCGCAGCAGTTTCCGTCCGAGCCGATTTTTTGGCAGCATGCCCCACACCGCGTCACGGATGACCCGTTCAGGATACTTTTCCATGCGCTCTTTCAGCGTCTCGACCTTCAGGCTTCCCGGTCGGCCCGAATGACGATAGTAGAACTTGTCATCGAGCTTGTTACCGGTGACCTGGATCTTCTCCGCGTTCACAACGACCACAAAATCGCCCGTATCGAGGTGCGGCGTGAACGCTGGTTTGTGTTTGCCACGCAGCAGCCTCGCCGCCTCGGTCGCGAGTCGACCCAGGACGTGGTCTGAGGCGTCCAGGACGCGCCAGTCACGCGTGATTTCATCAGGTTTTGGAACGTAGGTTTTCATCACTCGCATCCTCATGGTCAGGCCCTGCGGACACAGGGAGGCCGAACTCTACCGAAGGCTCCTTCCTCTGTCAAGCAATTCAGAGGTTTTTCGGGGTCATTGGGGTTTTTTAGGAATCATGACTCGGCGGCGACGTTTGAGCGGGCAGCGCCTGTCGACGTTTGGCGGGGAGATCCTGAAGACCGCCGGCGCCAAACCAGACATGGGCCGATTGCTCGGTGGCCTGGATCGTCAATATTCGCAGGTCGAGTTCCCGCGGCAACCATTTTCTGAGATCCAACACGAGGATCCCGTCGCCGAAGACCGTCAATGCTTCGATGTCGGCGGCCTTGAGGATCAACTCGAGGACGCTTCGGGGGACCGGCATCCCGCCCAGCACCTTGGGATGGCGCATCCTCAGTCCGAGGAACCGCTGCTTGAGCCGAATCTCGGTCAGATCGACGGCCACTCGGCTGCTGAGGCCTTTCCAGTGAACCGTCGCTAGAACCCTCAGGGCATCATCACGCCCCTCGAGGATCAGAGTCTTCGATCCGGTCGGTCCTCTCCAACGCCCTGTTCGAGGTGGCGTTGGAGGATCGGCAGATCGATCACCAGGTGGAGCCCGTCCCAGCGGAGGAGGGGGCTGAAGTTCATTGGGAGGAGTATACGGGAGCCATCGCGTTGGGCCACCAGGTCCTTTCCCCGTGCCCGTGCCCGTGCCCGTGCCCGACAAAGATTGAAGAACGATGACGCCCACCCAACCGGAGCACCGTTGTAGCGCAGGACTCCGGCCTGCAATCGCACGGTCGATTCATGCACGAAATGCAGCCGAGACGGCTGCACCACAATTTCCGCATCCAGTTCGACCGCCCGACTTCGACGCTTCCCTCTCCCCACCGCGCTCCCCGACGAGGCGTTCCTCGGAGGTGCCTGGCAACCCGATTCGCCACCGTCGGCCGGCCGATTCGTCTCGCTGGGGCGAATCGGCGTGCCTGGCATCCTCACGGGAAGCGCATTGAGAACTCGGGCGCGACGAAGGTTTCAGGTCGTCAATGAACAGACTTCGGACCCCTCACCGCGCCCATCTCCCCGAGGCGCTCCCCGAGGTTACTCGCGGCCGGTGGCCGCGGTGACCGGCCGCCACCAGCGGGTGGCCGTATGGCCGCTGATCCCACATTCAGAATCGGAAAGACCGCCGCACCCGGCCACGGCCACAACCGCTGCCGCCGGCAGGTTGCCACCCCTCGCATTCCGATCTCCATGTCGGTGCCAGGCACCGGGTGAGCGCGTTGGCTTCGATGACCTGATTTGGACGCGCCCATCTCCCCGTCGCGCTCCCCGAGGTTGCCCCCTCTGACATTGTTGGGACCCGTCTACTGAATGATCACGCCCCCTGAATTTCCAACAATGTCAAAGACGGCACGCCCGATCATCGCGACCTTTCATGATCCGGGAGGGAGGGTGGGAACGTTCAACGTTTAACGTTCAACTTTCAACGTAAAGGTGCCCGGAGTGGCACGCCCGCCCATCGCGCCCTTCGCTCCTTCCACCTTCCCACCTTCACCGGCTCAAATCGATCTCGACGCTTTCGGCCAGCGTGACACCATCTGGACTCACCTCAGCGCGATAGGCCAGGACCTCGACGCCGGAGGCGGCTGCGGTCCGCAGGGCGTCGCCGTAGACGGGATCGATGGTGTCGGCTGGGGCGAAGATGCTGCCGTCGCTTCTCTGGATGACGAAGAGCATGACGGCGCGGTGTCCCTCCGACACCATGGCGGTCAGCTCGCGGAGGTGTTTCTGCCCCCGCACGGTGACGGCATCGGGAAACGAGTAGCGACCCTCGCCATCCACCAGGGTAACGTTCTTCACCTCGACGTAGCAGGACGATCCCATCGTTTTCGAGCACGATGTCCACCCGGCTGCGCTCGCCGTACCCCACTTCGCGCCGCAGCCCCCGGATATCCCACCAGCTCGCTGACGACCCCGTGGCTGATGCCCTCCACCGCGACGGCGTTGGCGCGGTGGGTGTTGATGCCGATCCAGCAGCGGCCGTTGTGGACCAGCTCCCAGGTGTGGTGGTACTTCCGCTTGGGGTTGGGGCTCTCCGAAACCAGCACCGGCCACCCCTCACCCACACAGCCCGTCATGGAGCCCGAGTTGGGACAGTGGACGGTCAGCTCGGTACCGTCCTCGAACCGCACGTCGGCCAGGAACCGCTTGTACCTGCGGATCAACGGCGCGGGGATCAATTCCTTTCGAATCCATGACGTCACACTCTACTCTTTCGCGCTCCGGGTTCCGGGTTCCGAATTCGATTTGCCCACCGCAACTGAACCCCATTCTCCCCAGCCCCAGCCCAAGCCCGAGCCCGTGCCCGAGCCCGTTACCGACTCCAGCGTCCGCGGCAGCAACCAGGGACCGCGACAGGGACAGTCGGTAGCGGCCGGGACAAGGTTCGGAGGTCAGTTCCACCCGCCCGCCAGACATGCAGGCGAGACGCCTGCGCTACAAAACTTCGATTCTCCGGCTTCGACGCGCCCATCTCCCAGATGCGCTCCCCGAGGTTGCCCCCTTAGACATTGTTGGGACTTCTAAGGCCGGGTCACTCAGCTGAATGGCCCAACATTGTCAAAGACGGCACGCCCGCCCATCGCGACCTTTCGGCTGCCGGGAATTCTTTGTAAACCAACGGTTGTCATCCTGAGCGAGCGCAGCGAGTCGAAGGATCTGGGTGGGTGGAAACTTTCAACTTTCAACCTTCGACTCCGCTGGACGGCACGCCCGCCCATCGCGACCTTTCGGCTGCCGGGAATTCTTTGTAAACCAACGGTTGTCATCCTGAGCGAGCGCAGCGAGTCGAAGGATCTGGGTGGGTGGAAACTTTCAACTTTCAACCTTCGACTCCGCTGGACGGCACGCCCGCTCAACGCGATTCCTCGCTCCGGGAGGGCGGGGGCCGAGTCCCGAGTCCCGAATTTCGAATTTCGAATTTCGAATTTCGCATTTCGAATTGTCGCGACTACACTCTGGCCATGACCACCCGCAAGCGATTCCACCAGATTCTCGACGACTTCGGTTCAACCACCGTTCTGCTCCTCGGCGACCTCGTACTCGACCGCTTTGTCCTGGGCACTCCAAAACGGATCTCCCGCGAGGCGCCCCTGATCATCCTTCGGTACGAGGGGCAGCGGGACGTTCCGGGAGGAGGGGCCAACGCGCTGGCGAACCTCGCGTCCCTCGGTGTTCGAGTCATCCCGGTGGGAGTGGTGGGAGATGATGAGCCGGGAGAGGCACTTCGCACCGCCCTTCAGGACCGCGGGATCGACGTCGATGGGATCCTCACCGTCCCGGGCTACCGGACACCCACCAAGGTCCGCATCCTGGGCGGCGGGTCGAGCTCGCTGAAGCACCAGGTCGCCCGCTACGATATCGAGGATCAGCTCAACCAAGGCGGTGCATGGTTGGCCGAGCTGCTCCGCGTACTGGAAAGCAAGATGGGTCAGGCGAACACGGTGGCGATCTCTGACTACGGTTACGGCACCGTCGCCCAGGAGGCCATCGATCGGCTGTTGCGGACCAACGGCCGTCCAAAGTGGATCTGCGCCGACTCCAGGTACCGCATTTCCTCGCTGAAGGGCATCGACGGCGCCACCCCCAATCTCCAGGAGTTGGAACGCACGGCGGGCCGTCAACTCCTCACCGATGACGACATCACCGAGGCCTCCGAGACCCTCCGCGCGCGGCTCAATGCGAAATTCCTGCTCGCGACCCGCGGCAACCACGGAATGACCCTGGTGGAGGACGGCCGCCCGCCGGTCCACATCCCGGTCTTCGGGACCGACGAGGTGGCCGATGTGACCGGCGCCGGCGATACCGTCTTGGCGGTCCTGACCGCGGCGCTCGCCGCTGGAGCCAATCCCGAAGAGGCCGCCAAGATGGCCAACTATGGGGGCGGCGTCGTGGTCATGAAGCTGGGAACCGCCACCGTCACTCGCGACGAGCTGTCGGCAGCCGTTGAGCAGGATCTCGGCCGGAGCGCGATGTGACAGCCCCCGCGGACAAGCTCCGCACCTTTGACGAGCTTTCAGCCGACCGCGCAGGCTGGAGTGAGAAGGGCCTGACGGTGGTCCTCGCCAACGGTGCGTTCGACATGCTCCACGTCGGTCACGTCCGTTATCTCGCCGACGCCCGCGCCCACGGCGACGTGCTGGTCGTCGCGCTGAACTCGGACCTGTCTGTGAAACGCTACAAGGGATCGGACCGGCCGATCGTCCCCGAATCCGAGCGGGTGGAAATCCTGTCTCATCTTTGGATGGTGGATGCCATCTGCCTGTTCGACGAGCCGAATCTGGAACGATTCCTCGACGAGCTCCGGCCCGAGGTCCACGCCAAGGGCACCGACTACACCGTGGAAACGGTCCCCGAACGCGAGGTCGTCAAGGCCTACGGCGGCGATACCGTGATCTGTGGAGATCCCAAGGACCACGCCACCACCGATGTTATCGCCACCATTGTGGATCGTTTCGGCGAACAATGAGTTTGGTGCGTTGCAGGAGTTCAACGTTGAAGGTTGAAAGTTCGAAGTTCCCCCTCCCACCCGGATTGCGGGAGCGGATCCGAAGACCGACTTTCAACTTTCAACTTTCAACTTTCAACTTCACCGCATGGTGGTGTCCGGCATGAGAATCGTCCTCGTTCGGCTGTCTGCGCTCGGTGACATCGTCCACACCTGGCCGCTGGCTGAGGCACTGGCTGGCGCCGGGCCGAGCCACCACATCACCTGGGTGGTGGAGGAATCGCTCAAAACTCTGGTTGAGGGGCACCCGGCGGTGGATACCGTCCTGACCGTGGCGACCCGGCGGTGGCGCCGCCGGCCGTTTTCGGCTGACACCCGGTCCCGACTCTCGATCCTGAGGTCGCGATTTCACGAGTTCCAACCCGATCTGGCCATCGATCCCCAGGGTGTCCTCAAGTCAGCCTTGGTGACCCGCCTGACGGGCGCGCCGGGACGAGTCGGGTTGTCCCGACCGTGGCGACGGGAAGTTCTCGCCGGATCGGCCTACACCTCCACCGTGGCCGGCAGCCTCGACAACAGACACGTCGTGGCCACCAACCTCGAGTTAGTACGGGCGGTAGGGGGCACGCCACCCGATCCCATTCCCAGCCCCGACGGCAGCTGGCTGCTGCAGAAACTGGCGGAACGGACGCCGATCGTGGACCCGGAACCGGGCTACGTCGTCCTGCTCCCGGGTGCCGGACGAACCGAGAAGATCCTACCGGCCGAAGACCTCGCCACGGTGGCGCGCTGGACCGTCGAAAAGGACCTGCGGGCTGTGGTCCTGTGGGGTCCGGGAGAGGAAGACCGTGCCCGGGCGGTGGTAGAGGCGGCCGGTGCGCGTGTCGAGCTGGCCCCACCCACGGACATGGAGGATCTGGTGGTGACGCTGGGTCACGCCCGCGCGGTGGTCGGCGGCGACACCGGGCCGATCCACCTCGCAGCCAGCCTGTCGGTGCCGACCATGGCGGTCTTCACGACCACGGACTGGCGGCGCAACGGCCCCCTGGGACCAAGGGTGGCGGTGGTTTCCGGTGCACAGGTCGGCAACGGCGGCCCGACCGGCTCATCCCGCGCCCTGCGGCCGGGTCCGGTCACGGCAGCCGAAATTGTCGATGGACTGCGGCGACTGCTCCCGTCGGACGCACTTTGACCGCACGGCCCGGCACGCGAACCCTACGGTCGGACGGAGCCCTGTAGGGCCAAATCTGGGCTTCTGGTACGATAAGTACGTCCATGGAGCGGCGCCGGGGCACGTATTTTAACTGCCCACGAATGTTACAATTCATACGAGTTGTGCACTGGAATGGATGGATAGCCCATGCCCTTGAAACTCGGTGAGTTTCTCATCAAAGCCAACCTCATCAATGAGGATCAGCTCGAGAATGCTCTCAATGAGCAGCGCGAGGCTGGCGGACGTATCGGCGAGCACCTGTTACGACTTGGATTCGTCACCGAGGAGGACATTCTCGACTGTCTCTCCCAGCAGTACGGGGTCCCCTCCATCAACCTCCGTCATTTCGATATTGATGAGTCCATCATTCGGCTGATTCCAGCGGATGTGGCACGCAAATATCAGTTCATTCCGGTATCCAAGACCGGTGCGACCCTGACGGTCGCCATGGCCGACCCCACCAACGTCTTCGCAATGGACGACATCACCTTTATCACCGGCTACCGGGTAGAGCCCGTCGTGGCCTCGGAGGAAGCCCTCCGCGAGGCCATCGACAAGTATTACGGCACCACCCACGCCCTCGAGTTGAAGAAGGTGATGGAGGATCTCGCGGCTGTGGAGGATGCGGCACTGGAAGTCCTCGAGGAGGAGGAGGACTTCGACGTTACGGACCTCGAGGCCTCCGCCGACGAAGCACCGGTGGTGCGGCTCGTCAACCTGATCCTCACCGACGCTCTCAAACGCGGTGCATCGGACATCCACATCGAGCCCTATGAGAAGACCTATCGGGTTCGTTTCAGGGTGGACGGCGTGCTCTATGAGGTCATGAACCCGCCCATGAAGCTCAAGGAGGCGATCTGTTCGCGCATCAAGATCCTCTCCAAACTCGACATCGCCGAGAAGCGGCTGCCCCAGGACGGTCGCATCAAGATCAAGATGAAGTACCAGGGCAAGCTGAAGGAGCTCGACTTCCGGGTGTCCACCATCCCCAGCATGCACGGCGAAAAGATCGTCATGCGGCTGCTGGACAAGGACAACCTCATGCTCGACATGACGAAGCTGGGTTTCGAAAAGGCGAGTCTGAAGGTCTTCGAGGAGGCGATCTTCAGGCCTTACGGCATGGTCCTCGTGACCGGACCCACCGGCTCCGGAAAAACCAACACCCTGTACTCGGCACTGTCCCGCATCAACACCCCGGAGGTCAACATCATGACCGCCGAGGATCCGGTGGAGTTCCTCCTGCCCGGCATCAACCAGGTTCAGATGAAGGAAGCCATCGGACTCAACTTTGCCGCGGCCCTGCGTTCCTTCCTGCGCCAGGACCCCGATATCGTGCTCGTGGGAGAGGTTCGCGACTTCGAGACCGCCGAAATCGCCATCAAGGCGGCTCTTACCGGCCACCTCGTCATGTCGACCCTTCACACCAACGACGCACCCTCCACCATCAACCGCCTGATGAACATGGGCATCGAGCCGTTCCTCGTGGCCACATCGGTCAACCTGATCTGCGCCCAGCGGCTCATCCGGAGGGTCTGCCAGAACTGCAAGCAGGAGGAGGACGTCCCGGTGCAGGCCCTCCTCAACATCGGGTTCTCGGAGGCCGAGGCACCAAACCTCCAGCTCTATCACGGCCGCGGATGCGACGCGTGCAACAGTCGTGGTTACAAGGGACGTATCGCTCTTTATGAGGTGATGGCGATCACCGATGACGTCCGGGAGTTGGTCCTCTCGGGTGCTTCGGCGATCGAACTGCGTCGTAAGGCTCTCGAGGAGGGTATGATCAGTCTAAGAGAATCGGGGCTGCAGAAGATCCGGGACGGGGTCACCACCATCGAGGAAGTGGTCCGCGAAACGGTCTTGTGACCCGCGGCGAAAAGGGACAACAATGGCCACCAGTCTGCATCAGCTGCTGAAATCCATGGTCGAAAAGGGTGGGACGGATCTTCACGTCACCACAAACTCTCCGCCAATTATTCGAGTGGACGGCCTTCTCGTGCCGCTCAACCACCCGAGCTTGACCGCCGTCGACACCAAAAAGCTCGCCTATTCGATCCTTACCGACGCCCAGAAGCACCGGTTCGAGGAAAGTCTCGAGCTCGATCTGTCATTCGGCATCAAATCACTGGCCCGTTTTCGAGCGAACATCTTCGTGCAACGCGGCGCTGTGGCCGGAGCCTTCCGCCGCATTCCCTACGAGATCCTCGGTTTTCGCGAGCTGGGACTGCCGCCCGCGGTGGAGTCGCTCTGCGATCGTCCCCGCGGTCTGGTGCTGGTCACCGGGCCGACGGGGTCCGGAAAATCCACCACCCTGGCCGCGATGATCGACAAGGTGAACCGCGAGCGGGCGGTCCACATCATGACCATCGAGGACCCGGTCGAGTACCTCCACACCCACAAGAAGGCCATGGTCAACCAGCGGGAACTCCACTCGGACACGCTGTCCTTCCCGAACGCGCTGCGATCGGTCCTTCGTGAGGATCCGGACGTCGTGCTGATCGGTGAGATGCGTGACCTGGAGACCATCGAGTCGGCTCTGCGCATCGCCGAGACCGGCCACCTCACCTTCGCCACCCTGCACACCAACTCGGCACCCCAGACCATCAACCGTATCGTCGATGTGTTCCCCGAACACCAACAGTCACAGATTCGCGCCCAGCTCAGCTTCGTGCTGGAGGGCATCGTCTGTCAGTCGCTGCTGCAGCGCGCTTCCGGCAAGGGTCGGGCGCTGGCAACCGAGATCCTGGTTCCCAACGGGGCGATCCGGAATCTCATCCGCGAGGACAAGATCCACCAGATCTATTCCATGATGCAGACCGGCCAGGTCAAGCACGGAATGCTGACCTTCAATCAGTCCCTGGCCACCCTGTACCAGCGGCGGTTTATCACCCTGCAGACCGCGTTGTCGTACAGCTCGTACCCCGATGAGCTCCAGGACATGATCAATCGGGGCGTCGGTGCCATCGACCAGACGACTGAGGCGCGGCAGGCGAGGAGGGCCTGATCATGCCGAGTTTTGAATGGAAGGGCCGCGACCGGGACGGGAACTCGCAGTCGGGCGTACTCATCGGCGACAACAAGGACGCGGTGATCGCCGCGCTGAGACGCCAGCAGATCGTGGTGACCACGGTCAAGGAGAAGGGCAAGGAAATCGCCCTCCCCAAGTTCGGCGGCGGCATCAATCAAAAGTCCATCGCGGTCTTCACCCGCCAGTTCTCGGTGATGATCGACGCCGGCCTGCCGCTGGTGCAGTGCCTCGATATCCTCGGGCAACAGCAGGACAACAAGGCCTTCCAGAAGGTCATCCTGCAGGTCCGGCAGGACGTGGAGTCCGGATCCTCCCTCGCCGAGGCCTTGCGCAAGCATCCTCAGGCCTTCAGCGATCTGTACGTCCACATGGTGGCGGCCGGTGAAGCGGGCGGTATCCTCGACACCATCCTGCAGCGGCTCGCCGCTTACATCGAAAAGTCCGTCAAGTTGAAGGGCCAGGTTCGGTCGGCGCTGGTCTACCCGGTCGCCGTCATCACCATCGCGATTGTCGTGATTTACATCATCCTGTGGAAAGTTATCCCGGTGTTCGCGACCCTGTTCGAGAGCCTCGGCACCCAGCTTCCCTTCCTCACCCAGGTGATCGTGAACCTTTCGCGCTTCATCGGCCGATTCTGGTGGCTCATCGCTCTGGTGGTCTTCGGCGGCATCTTCGCGATCCGCCAGTATTACCAGACCGACGCCGGTCGCTACCAGATCGACAAGCTGATGTTGAAGCTGCCGGTCATCGGCGTCCTGCTGCGCAAGATCGCGGTGGCCAGGTTCTGCCGAACCCTCGGCACGCTGTTGTCCTCCGGTGTGGCGATCCTCGAGTCGCTCGAGATCACCGCCCGGACATCGGGCAACGCGGTCATCGAGGAGGCGATCCTCAAGGTGCGCAAGGACGTGGAGGAGGGCAAAAGCCTCGCCGAGCCGCTCGCCCGCACCGAACAGTTTCCGCCGATGGTCTGCCAGATGGTGGGCGTCGGTGAGCAGACCGGCGCCATGGACACCATGTTGAGCAAGATCGCCGACTTCTACGAGGACGAGGTGGACGCGGCGGTCGAGGGCATGATGGCTCTGCTCGAACCGGTCATGATCTCCTTCCTGGGTGTGGTCATCGGCACCATCGTGGTGGCGATGTACCTGCCCATGTTCTCGCTGATCAGCCAGATCGGCTGATGACCACTCACACTCCGAATCCCGCAGCGGGCGGGGCTCACGCCCCGCCCGCTGCGGCTCCTTCCAGCAACGCGATTCGGTGGCTGCTCGGCATCCGACTGGTCGTCATCTCGACCCTTTTTCTCGGCGTGCTCATCATCCAGGTCAACACCCAGACGATCCTGCATCTGCAGCACTTCTACTGGCTCATCCTGATCAGCTACGGACTGTCGCTGGTGTACATCGTCCTGTACCTTCGAGGGTTCTCGACCCGGCTGCAGGCCGTGATCCAGCTCCTCGGCGACATCGGCGTGGTGACCGGTTTCGTCTACTTCACCGGAGGACTCTACTCGCCGTTCTCGTTTCTCTATCTGACGGTGATCGTTGTGGCGGCGGTGATGCTCCGCGGCGGCGGCCTGATCTTCGCCGGCCTGTCGGCCATCGCCTACGGCGTGCTGGTGGATCTCATGGTCTTCGACATCATCGAGCCCCCGGCAAATCTGGTGGGAATCGTGGTTCCGCTGTCCAGTTCACGGGTGCTCTACCAGGTGATGATCCACGTGGTGGGCTTCGTCCTGGTGGCCCTGCTGGTCTCCTATCTTGGCGAGTCGTTGCGCACCGCACGCCACCGTTTGCAGGAGGAGACCGAACGCGCCATCCAGTTTGTCGCCCTCACCGACCAGGTGGTTCGTTCGGTGACCGCCGGAATCCTCGCCGCCGACCTCGATGGACGCGTGCTGCACGTCAATCCGGCGGGCGCACGGATCCTCATGATCGCCGACGAGGAGGCGGTCGTCGGAAAAGCCACTCGAGGACGTGATGCCGCTCGTCACCCACAAGTGGGATCGTGCTGCAGACCCGCGCCCGAACACAGGTCATGGGCCGACTCGAAGACGACCTCGGCGACACCGGCATCCGGCTGGGCCTTTCGGTGGGACCGCTCGAGGACCAGAACGAGAACGTGGTTGGGTTCATCGTCAACTTCCAAGACCTGACCGAGCTGGAGATCGAGACCGAGCGTCGGCGGATGAAGGACCGGATGGCGGCGCTCGGCGACATGGCGGCGCGCATGGCGCACGAAATCAAGAATCCCCTGGCTTCAATCTCCGGCTCGGCCCAGGTCCTGACATCCCTCGGCGAGGTGGACGAGACCGGTGATCGCCTGCTGCACATCCTGGTTGACGAATCCCGCCGGCTGTCAGGCATCCTCGACGAGTTTCTCGACTATGCCAGACCACACCAGGCGACCCACAAGCCCTGCAATATTTCGCAGATGCTCAGAGACTGCACGGACCTGCTGCAACGATCGGCCGAGCTCGGCGGCGACCACCAATTGTCGCTCGACTCCGCGGACGATCTCATCGTGCACGGCGAAGAACACCTGCTGAGGCAGCTGTTCTGGAATCTCTCGCGGAATGCCCTCCAGGCCATGCCGGCGGGCGGCGAGCTCAAGATCTCGGCGGAGCGGCGCAAGGGCTCCGTGATCCTGGTCTGGCAGGACACCGGCGTCGGCATGACCGAAGAAATCCGGCGGCGCGCTTTCGAGCCCTTCATGACCACCAACCCCCAGGGCACCGGCCTCGGTCTCGCCGTGGTCTACACTGCGATCGAGGACCACG
The DNA here is from genome assembly GCA_963797055.1 of uncultured Holophagae bacterium. GTDB lineage: Bacteria > Acidobacteriota > Thermoanaerobaculia > Thermoanaerobaculales > Sulfomarinibacteraceae > FEB-10. The sequence continues at coordinate 65,774 of CAWCOD010000002.1, read as the reverse complement.
GCGGTACCATCGACATCCAGAGTTCTCCGGGAGCCGGAACGACGATCACCGTCGAGCTTCCGCTGCAGCCGGAGGTGGCATGAGCGACGGACGCATTCTGGTGGTCGATGACGAGGAGTCGATCCGCGAGTTCCTGACCATCCTGCTCGAAAAGGAGGGCTACCAGGTCACCACCGCGGACTCGGTGGCAGCGGGAATCGAGGCGGTCGAGGAGAGATCTTTCGACCTCGTGATGTGCGACCTCAAGCTGCCGGACGGCAGCGGGCTCGAGGTGCTCGGAGAGGCGCGCCGCCGGCACATCGACTGGCCGTTCATCATCATCACCGCCCACACCACGCCGCAGCACGCCCTCGAGGCCCTCCGGGCCGGCGCCGCCGAGTACCTGTCGAAGCCCTTCAACGTGGACGACCTGAAGATCATCCTCGACAAGCTGATGGCGCGAAGCACGCGACGACGCGCGGCCATTCGAGGTCCCCGAGTTCATCGGATCCAGTCCGCCGATCCAGCGGATCCTCGACCTCATCCCGCGGGTAGCGGCCACCCCATCCACCGTGCTCATCACCGGCGAGAGCGGCACCGGCAAAGAGCTTCTCGCGCGGGCCATCCACGCCCACTCGCCAAGGGCCGACGGACCGTTCCTGACGGTCAACTGCGGTGCCCTTCCAGAAGGCCTGCTGGAGTCCGAGCTCTTCGGCCACGCCAAGGGTTCGTTCACCGGAGCGATCCGCGACCACATGGGCCTCTTCGCCCAGGCCGACGGCGGCACCATCTTCCTCGACGAGATCGGCGAGCTGACCCCGCCGACCCAGGTCAAGCTCCTGCGGGTGCTGCAGGAGCGGACCGTCCGGCCGGTCGGCGGAGAGGGCGAGATCGCGGTCGACGTCCGGGTTCTCGCGGCCACCAACCGCGATCTCCAGGACGATGTGGGGGAGGGCGGTTTCCGCGAGGATCTCTACTACCGGCTCAACGTTCTCCATCTCCACCTGCCACCGCTTCGGCACCGGCGGACGATATCCCGGAGCTCGCCCGCCACTTCGTGATCAGCACGTGCGCCAGTTCGGCGCCGCCGAAAAACGGCTCACGCCCGACGCGATCCGGGTCCTCCAGGCCTACCGATGGGCCGGGCAACGTCCGCGAGCTGGAGAATGTCATCGAGCGGACGGTTGCGCTCGAGCCGTCGGAGATCATATCCTCCGGCAGCCTGCCCGAGCACCTACGTGGTTCGCCTGCCGATCTCAGCCTCGAACAGGTCAGCCTGCCCGAGGAGGGTATCGACTTCGAAGAATACCTCAACGATATGCGGCCGAGCATGATGCGGCAGGCTCTGGAGCGGACCGGCGGACATCAAAAAAAGGCCGCCGAGTTGCTCCGACTGTCCTACCGGGCCTTCCGCTACCACGCAGACAAGCTCGGATTGATTCGGGATGAGGAGAACGACTCGTGACTCGGCGTCATCATGGCCTCCGCTTCTGCATACTCGCTTCGATAGTGGTTCTGGCGGCGACATCGTGCGCGGCCCGAACAGGCACTGACGACCCGCCGGCCATGCCGGCGACCTCGACCACGTCTGAGACGCCCCAGGCGGTAACGCCCGGCGGCACGATCATCAACCTCGAGCTGGCGTTGACGCCCGAGGAGATTGGTCAGGGCCTGATGTACCGGCCCCACCTCCCCGAGGACAGCGGGATGCTCTTCCTGTTCCAACAAGAACGGGTGCCGTCCTTCTGGATGAAGGACACAATGATCCCCCTCGACCTCCTCTTCCTCGACGACAAGGGCGTCATCCTCGAGATCTCTGAGAACGCCCAACCCTGTGCGGTCGAACCCTGCCCGCAATTCATCCCGGACCACGCCGCATGGTCGGTTCTGGAGGTCAACGCGGGGTTTGCAGTCCATCACGGACTGGCAGCCGGCGATACCCTCGTGTTTGCCAACGTACCCGGGTATCCGAGGGATTAGGTTTCCACCCGACCGTCCGCCCATTACGAATTGCGGCGATTGCAGATTGCAGATTGCAGATTCCCCCACCCACCCGAGCCCGTTACCGAGCCCGTTACCGTTACCGTTGCCGGTCCCGGCTGAAGATCAAAGATCGAAGAACGAAAACCCCACCCGCCCGACAAGTCCACAGATCACACAGATGAAGGGCTGTGGGGCTATAAAATCCCCCGCCCAGCCGGAGCGGGAGGGTCAGGGATCCCGTTCTCGAATGAGCTGCTTATTGCTTCGGGTTGAGCAACCGCCAGGTCATTGCCCGGACCTCGTCGAAGAGCTGCAGCGTGGCATCCGCGCGGTTGGGATTGATCGCGCCGGCACCGACCAGGAGGCGAAGATGGCAGTCGACCTCTTTTGCGGAGCCGTAGGCGATTCTCCAAGGTGGTCTCGGCCGAAACGCCCGTCTCCTTCCGCAATATTGGAGGAACCGAGGACGCGGACCTGATCACCTGATCGGCGATGCTTCTGAGAGGAGCCGGCACCCGTTTGGCGAGGGAGATGGCGTCCCCGGCCGCTTCGATGGCCTTCCGGTAGACGATGAGCTGGTTGCCTTGGATCGCGTCGAGCATGATCACCTCCGAGTCGGTCATGAATCTCCTCGGGTCGATCTGAGGTTCGATGTCAGGGGTCGCGGAGCGACTCGTCTTGCCCTGACATCGGGCGTCAGATCGCCGCTGTGCATTGAACGACCCGGAGGCGATCATGGCGCGCGGCGCTGGTTTCGGCGGCCGGAGGGAGAGCCACGGCACCACGGCGGTCGCACGAAATACCCTGCGCTGTCCCCGTTCTGATCCCTGTCGCGGACGCTGACTGCTGCCCCTTCGCTATTCGGCGATAAGACCCTTAGGAGGCCTTGGCTTTGGGGGTGTCCTTAGAGGTGGACTCCTTGGCAGTGTCCTTCTTTGGCTTCGACTCGCTGGTCTCAGACGAGCTGGACGCGGCCTTCTTCTCCTCGGTCTTGGCCAGCGCAGCAGTGCTCTTCCCCTTGCCATAGTCGGTCACATACCACCCACTGCCCTTGAACTGCAGGGCGGGTGCGCTCAACAGCCGCCGCACGGCGCCGCCACACTCGGGGCACGTCTTCACCGGATCGTCACTGAACCTCTGGATCCGCTCGAACCTCTTCGAACACACAAAACACTCGTACTCGTACAGTGGCATGATCTGTTCCCGTCTATTCTCTTTTTCTTACGAACCGGGGACGTTCTTGAGCTGAATTTTGATGTGGCCTGATCGCTCGACCTCACCATTGCCCACCACTCCGAGTTCGCTCAGCGCATACAGCACCCGAGCGTTGATGCCAGGACTCAGGGGCCCCTGCTCACAGAGTTGGAACAGGCTCGTCGTGCCGTCCACCATGTCGAGCAGGGATCTCTCTCCCCGCTCCAATTGAAATCCCGAAAAGTGATCCGGCCATTCCTCGCGCCGGAGGACCGTATTGCGACCCCCGAGCCGAGCGGTGACGATCTTGGCGTCAATGATCCGCTTGCACCCGGCCATGATGACTCGAGGTGTGGAAATGGACACCTGCTGGCCATCGTGCTCTTGAACCCGGCCGACGCGGAACTCCACCGAACCGTAGCTCCAGTTGAAGAGGCCCCAAACAATCTGTTGCACCTGCTCACGGATCGCCACCGCCACCTCGTGGGCCCCGAGGAATCCCATCTGGACCATGATGGCGCCGAGACGTCTCCCCGGAAACCGGCCGATCTCCTTGGACGACACCTCCAGCTGGGCCGGGGAGATCCTCCCCTTCATCAGAAGGTATTGGCCGAGTGATTCCTCACGATCCGACGACGTGGCGAAAATGACGTCACCGTCGAGGAAATAGATCTGTTTGCGGTCGGTTCCTCGGGAACACTCGATGACCCCGGGCACGCCGTGACGGTGAATCGTCGCCAGCATCTGCGGGAGGGCAACCTCCGACAGATCATCGCTGAAAACGTGTTCATCGCCTGACATGTATCTATCCTTCGCAAACGGGGTGATGGCGGAAGCGCAAGGGAATCGAACCCTCCGACCGACCCCAACGAGCCGGCCCAACGGATTTGAAGTCCGCGGAAGCCACCAGGCCCCGTGCGCTTCCGTACCCGCCATTCTAGCAAATGACCGAACAGACGGCATCGCTGAGGCCCCGGGCCGGGCAGCCCTTTCATTGAGAGCTCGATCAATGCACAATGTGACCCTGACGGAGGTGGATCATGCGGCGCGCCATCGCTCTCGGTTTGATCATGTTTGGAATTTCAGCTCTGGGTGAAGCGCTCGACGCCTACCCAACGACCAGCCTCGCCGAGGACGCCACCGCCACCTGGTGTCCTTACTGCCCTGAGGCCTATGCGGGTCTCGATGTTGTTCAGTCGCGCTACGATGAGACCGAATTTATCAGCGTACGCTACTACTCCACTCCAGCGGAGGCGGGCTCGCAACCCCGGAAACCGACGCTGCAATCGCGTACTACGGCATCACCGGATTCCCCACCGTGATGATCAACGGCACCGAGCGCTTCGTCGGAGGAGACGACACCATCGCCTCCGGAGGGCCCTACCTCGGGGTCGTCGACGCCGCCTGTCTGGCACCGACGTCGATCCGGATCGACGTGGACAGCTTCGACCCAGCCACAGGGGAAGTGCGGGCCACCGTCACCATGTACTCGGATTCTGACTCCTTGCAGGGTGACTCCATCCGCTTTCTATTGCTCGAGGATGACGTCACCGTCGACCACACAGCGGTCACGCGCGACATCATCAGCGACACGGTCTCGCTGTCCGGCCTGGGGAATTCGGTTTCCTTCGACGCCACCTTCAGCGTGGAATCGGAGTGGAACGTCGACAACCTGCACGCCGTTGTCTTCGTACAACGGCAGAACCAGGAGATTATCCAGGCCGCCTCGTCCTACCCCCGCCCCGACTTCAAGGTTCGCGCCATGACCACGTCGGCCACCCAGCAGATCGGCCCGTCCTCGGGCCTTTATGAGGCGGACTGGTTCACCCTCATGAACGTGGGGCTGGATGACACCTTCACGATCAGCACGGTGATCGACGACGCCCCAGAGGGCTGGCACATCACCTACTGTGACGACCGTGGCCAGTGCTACACCGATCCCCAGTCCTTCGATCTCGCGGCCGATGGTCAGACCGAGTTTCACGCCAACGTGATCCCGGGATCATCGGGGTACATGAACTACCACTTCGAGGTCAGCTCGCCCAATCTCACCGCACCGCTGATCATCAGTTTCACCTATTTCACTGATGATCTCGATGCGCTGTTGGTGGATGATGACGGCGGCGAGGACTACGAGAAGTACTTCACCGCCGCGCTCGACGCCGCCGGCCGGTCCTACGGCGTGTGGAATCTGTCCGCCGCCAAGCTCACCGCCGAGGTGGAAACCGCCTACTCGCTGTTGGTCTGGAACGTGGGCCTCGCCTACCCCTCGCTCGACGAGGAGGACCGCGAGATGCTGAGGCGTCACCTCGACGCCGGGGGCCACCTGTTTCTCAGCGGCCAGGACATCGGCTGGGATCTGAACGAAAGCGGCAGCAACGAGGATCCGGAATTCTACGCAGAATACCTCCACGCCGACTTCATCGGAGACGACACCAACATCATGGATCTCGACGGCGTCCCCGGCGACCCGATCACCGATGGTCTGACCCTCCGTATTCACGGCGGCGACGGCGCCATCAACCAGTACTACCCGAGCGAGATCGCGGCTGCCGACGCCGACGCCACAGAGATCCTCTACTACGTTGGTGATGGAGCCGGTGCGATCCGTGCGGAGGACAGCGACTCGGGTGGCCGCGTGGTCTATCTGGCCTTCGGGTTCGAGGGCATCAACAACCCGGACGACCGTGCCGCCCTGATGTCTGCTGCCGTCACCTGGATGCTGCCAGTGGGGCCACAGCACGACGGCACGCCGCAGGAGAGTCCCTCGGCGATCACGGGCGACTGATCGCAGGCATCCCTCTCGATGAGCCGCGGCGCCGGTGCGTCACATGTGTTGACCTGCGCAACTCTCTCAGGTTAATGTGACGACGTGTGTTATCAATTTCGCCGATGTTCTTGAGGGAGGGAAGTAAATGAGACGCATAATCTTGCTCGTTGGTCTCGTTGTAATGGTCACCGCACCGGTAGTTGCCGTCGAAGGCTATCCAATAACCAACCTCGCGGAAGACGTCACCGCGACCTGGTGCGGCTACTGCCCCAACGCCTACGCCGGACTCGAAATCGTCCACGATCAGTTTGATTACAGCGAGTTCATCAGCGCCCGATACTACGCCACCAGCGGCGGTCTCGGCACCCCGGAAACCGATGCTGCCATTGCCTACTACGGTGCCGGCTCATACCCCACGGTGATCCTCAACGGAACTCGAATTTTTCGTGGGGGCGGGAACGAGCACGGCCGCCACGGGCCAACCCTATCTGGGCGCCGTCGCGGAAACCATGCTCGACCGCGTCACCCATCCGGATCGAGATCGACTCCTTCGACCCGGAAACGGGAGACATCAGCGCGACGATCACCATGTACTCCACCACCGACGAACTGGTGGACGACCATATCCGCTTTGTCCTGCTGGAGCATGACGTGACCTACCAGACCACGGTGCATACCCGAGTCACGCGGGACATCTTCAACGACACCATCTCCCTCGCCGGCGTCGGCAACACGGCCGTGGTCGACGCGAGCTTTGACATCGACCCCGGTTGGGTCACCGACAATCTCCGGGCGGTGGTCTTCGTCCAGCGGGAAGAAAGGGAGGACAAGGAAGTTCTCCAAGCAGCTTCCACCTATCCGCAACCCGAATACAAGATCCGCGGGATGGTGGAGCCGGGCGCACGGATGGAGATGGGAGCATCGACCTCCCCCTGGGTGGGCGAGGACTTCGCCGTTACAAACGTCGGAGAATCCGACAGCTTCACGATCGACCTCATCGTCGACGAGGCACCACCCGGCTGGACCATCAGCTATGTGGATGACCAGGGTGGGAACCACCAGGGTGAGTGGAGTTTCGTTTTGGGGACCGATGAGATCACAGAATTCCACGCCATCGTCACCCCCAGCTCCCCGGGCTACATGAGGTACCACTTCGAGGTGAACTCACCCAATCTCGCCTCCCCTCTGGCAATGTCTTTCGCGTTCACCACCGACGATCTCGATTGCCTGATCGTTGACGCCGACGGCGGCGACCCCTATGAAGAATATTTCAGGGAGGCGCTGGAGAGCTCGAGTTGGTCCTATGGTGTGTGGAACCTCGGAATGTCCAAACTGACACCCGAGGTGTTGCAGGCATATTCTCTCCTGATCTGGAACGAAGGTTTTGCGTCCCCCACTCTCGACGCAACCGACCGGGAATTCCTGATGCAGCATCTCGACGGGGGAGGCAATCTGTTTCTGTCCGGCCAGGACATCGGCTGGGATCTCAACGAAAATCATGGAGCCGAAGGCATCGCCTTCTACCATGATTACCTGCACGCAACCTACGATCGCGACGACACAAACATCATGTACTTGGACGGTGTGCTGGAAGATCCCATCACCGATGGGCTCGATCTCCACATCGCCGGTGGCGACGGGGCGAACAACCAGGACTACCCCGACGAGATTGCAGCTCGTGATGGTGATGCCACCGAAATCCTCCACTACCAGGGTGACGGCGCAGGCGCCATCCGGGTCATCGACAGTCTGACCGCAGCGAGGATCGTCTACACCGGTTTCGGCTTCGAGGGGATCGACAACGCCGACGACCGGCACGACCTGCTGATTCCCGCGATCAACTGGCTCCAGCCCCTGCTGGAGGACGGCTTCGAGTCCGGGGATTTCTCGGCGTGGTCGAACGTCAGTCCGTGATCGCACCAGGATAACCAGAATCAAACGCGCCCCCGCCCCGGCGGGGGCTTCTTTTTGTCACGACTGGTCGGGGCGTCACCCGGGCAGGGTGCGGTCCATCAGCGACATGAGGATCCCTGGTAGAAGGTCCGGTTCGGCGAGGTCCGGATGATCGAGCACCGTGTCGAGGGCCCTATCGCGGCCCCGCTGTGACTCGAGCCGGGTCATGATCTCCTCGGTCATGCCCCGGCTGCCGATCTCTGCGAGGGCCCACAATAGGAGTTTGTGATCGAACGCGGCCAGATCTCGACGCTGGTTGATCTCCAACAGTTGATCGGCGAAGGCGACCGTGTCCCACAAAAGCTCCGAGCTTGCCTCAGGCTCCAGACCACCCCTGCGCCACTCGCCGAACCGGTCCCTGAGATCGAGAAATCGAACCTGCTCGTCCAGTCGCAGTTCCGGGAAAACGGGTGACGCCGTGATCCTCCCGATCCACGACACGGCGGCCTCCAGAAGATCTCCAGACGAGGGATCTCCGGCAGCGGACGAGGATAGCGCCAGGCTGAACGGTCCCACCAGTCGCCGACAACTCAGGCTCTTCTGGACACGTGGATCCGAAGCGTCGGGCAGCCCGTGGCTTGTTCGAGGTGGCTGCATTGGCGGCGCAGCGGTGTGGGGAGCCTCAGGCCCCTCCTCGATCATCCGCCGCTTTCTGGCCGCGAGCTCCTCGGAGCGCCGCACCATGTTGTCGATGATCAGCTCGTGCTGCCGCCGGATGCTGTCGAGCGCATCGTCGTCGCCCACGGACGTCTCCAGCACCGTCTCCCGGGTCGCCACGATGCGGCCGCCGTCGTACACAGTCGTCCGCACCCTGGGCTCTTCGCCCTGAGTCATCTCGGTCTGGACGTGCAGCACCCGCCCCAGGATGTCGATGTTCTCGTTCAGTCCGCTAGCCATTGAATCGCGACCACTCCCCCAATTGAGTACCGTGAAGGTCGCGATTTGATGCAGTCGGTCACAGCGGACAGGGGTTTCGCGTCTCGTTGCCGCATCCCAACCGACAGTCGATGGCAGGTTCATAGACAGGACGGCATCGACTGAATGAACCCGTGGAAACGCCCGATCCCAAAATCGATTTGTTTCCCTGTGAACAGTACCGCCCGCTGTACAATCGTCAGCCTGGGCGGTGGCCGTCACCGTCGGATTCGGGGAAGACGAGAGATGTACCACGAGGACCCAAAAATCGCGCAAGTCATACTTGACAACATCGCTGATGGTGTCTTCACCGTCGACCGACATTGGAAGATCAACTCGTTCAACAAGGCGGCTGAATTCATAACCGGTGTTCCTCACGACAGAGCCATGGGGCGTCGTTGTTGTGATGTCTTCAGGGCCAGCATCTGCGAAAACGAGTGCGCCCTGAGGAGACACTCGCATCGGGAAAGCCAATCGTGAACAAGGCTGTCTACATCGTCGATGCACATGGTGAACAGGTCCCCATCACCATATCCACAGCCATCCTGAAGGACGCCAGCGGTGAGGTGGTCGGCGGTGTCGAGACCTTTCGCGACCTGACCCTGGTGGAGAGACTGAGGAAGGAGATCGAAGGACGTTACAGTTTCGCCGACATCATCGGCCGCAGCCCGACGATGCAGTCGCTCTTCGAACTCATACCCGTGGTTGCGGCCAGCGACAGCACAGTGTTGATTCAAGGTGCCAGCGGCACCGGGAAGGAACTCGTCGCGCAAGCGATTCACGATCTCTCACCCCGCAGAAACAAGCGTTTTGTCGCCATCAACTGCGGTGCGCTGCCAGACACCCTCCTCGAATCGGAACTCTTCGGCTACAAAGCGGGGGCGTTTACCGATGCCAGAACGGACAGACCCGGCCGCTTTGCCGTCGCCAACGGCGGCACCATCTTCCTCGATGAAATCGGTGACATCTCTCCCGCGATGCAGGTCCGTCTATTGCGTGTCCTGCAGGAGCGCGTGTACGAACCCCTGGGATCTGCAGATCCGATCCCCGTCGACGTCCGGGTCATCACCGCCACCCACCGCCGTCTTTCGAAGCTCGTCCAAAAGGGTACGTTCCGAGATGACCTGTACTACAGGATCAACGTTTTCCGGGTCAATCTCCCCACATTGCAGGAACGGCGTGAAGATATTCCGCTCCTGGCCGAACACTTCATTTCGAGATTCAACCAACTCCAGAAAAAGAACGTGGCTGCCGTGTCCGATGAGGTGATGCATGTGCTCATGAGGTATGGATTCCCCGGCAATGCACGCGAACTCGAGAACATCATCGAGCACGCGTTCGTGTTGTGTCGCAGCGGACTCATCGAGCTTCGGCACCTGCCGCAGGAAATTCTCGAAGACGTGGGCGCGCCCTCAATGCAGCTTCAGCCAGGCGCCTCGCTGCGGTCCATCGAAGCCATCCACATTTCCGACTCTCTGTCCCGCCACGACGGAAATCGGAAAGCCGCGGCCGCCGAGTTGGGAATCCACCCGACGACGCTGCGTCGAAAGATCAAGGAACTCGGAATAGAAACCCCCGCGCGTGACGGGCGGAGCCAGAGGAAGAGCAGGGACTCCTAACCCGCATCGGCGGTTACGCCCTCTGGAATCTGAGTGGATCGGGCCGGGCCTTGGTCGCGGTACATCTCCAACACCTCGTCCACATTTCCTCTCATGAGGCACACATCGTGCTCCGCGAGGGTCCGTCGCAACGCGTGCGAATCCGAACCAGGAATCGACACCGAACCGGAGAGCTCCTCTGCCCGCTCTCGCTGCGACCAATTCCTGACGGGCGTCTCGAAATACTCTGCACACCCGTTGACATTCAGGTCAACAATCAAAATCGAGGTTGTGTTGTCGAAGACCGGAGTGACCCAATGTCGGAAACAGGAATGGCGACTCTCATGGTGCACCTCCTGTACATTGAAGTGCAGGAGACGTGCCAGCTCGAACTCAACCATCGGCGCCTGCGACTGACGCACCCATCGCCCTCCCAACGATCCAACAAAACACCACCACATGGCACCGGAGTTGCAGTCGGTCAGCGTGATGAAACTTGCGGTACCCACCTGGAATGGCTGTGTGTCACCGGTTTTCGACGTCGCAAAGCGACTCCGAGTCTTCGAGATAGACGACGACTCCATCATCCGCCAGTCGGAGCACGAATTCGAAACCGTCAACCGGGCGGCAATCCTCTCATCACTCGACATTGATGTGCTGATTTGCGGGGCGATCACCTGGCCCGTCAAGACAATCCTCTGGGGGGCTGGCATCGCCGTAATCTCGGACATCTGCGGCCCCATTGACGGAGCCGTTCAGGCCTACCGAAAACGAGATCTGGCCAAGTTCTATTCGCCAGGGTATTCGGGTCACCAGCATGGTTGTTGAATCCCCCCCGTCGCTGCGTTGCCCCCGGTCAGGGCTCTCAGCCAGATCTTCACCAATGATCCGGTGTCAATCGGCAAACCGATTTTGTTTGGCAAACTGCCCCAGTACGAACTCGAGCCACCTGCAAAGGACTGAGGAATGAAATACGTATTTGGACCCGTTCCGTCTGGCCGTCTCGGACGCTCCCTAGGTATTGACCCGGTCCCGTTGAAGACATGCAACTTCAACTGTGTGTACTGCACAGCTACAGACCCTCAAACCCATATTGACCGCATCAGGGCTTTTTTACGCACAAGAAATCGCCGCCGAAGTCCATCGAGCCGTGACCCGCCACAAACCACATGAAATCGATTGGGTGACGATTGTGGGGTCGGGAGAGACAACTCTCTATTCTGAGCTGGGGACTCTCATCGAAAGCGTCAAGTCCGTCACAGACGTGCCGGTGGCGGTTATTACCAATGGGTCGATGATGTATCAGCCAGAGGTCCGCCGGGAGCTGATTGCCGCCGACGCCGTTCTCCCGAGCCTCGACGCTGGAACCGATATCCTCTTCCGCCACATCAACCGGCCCCATGGTCTGTTCTCATTCAAACAACACGTTGAAGGACTCATAGAGTTCCGTCAGATCTTCACCGGCGCGTTCTGGATGGAGGTCATGCTCTTGAATGGCATCAACGACACCACCCATGCGCTGAACTCCATCGCAGCAGCAGCCGAGCGCATCGAACCGGACGAAATCCACATCACACTGCCGACTCGCCCGCCCGCCGAACCCTGGATCAAACCACCTGATATGGAGGGCCTCGTGAGGGCACAGTTCATTCTGGGGAGTGTCGCGCGAATCGTCCAACCGCCCGAGATGACCGTTACGCCGCAGGTGGAGGGGGAACTCATCGACGCCGTGCACACCATCATCGCGTGCCATCCGCTGCGGGAGGTCGAGTTGCTTCGAATCCTGGCTCACTGGACTCCGGGTCGCGTCCTCGACGCCTCGTTCTGAAGATAACCGGCCAGGCCGGTGGTGGAGCGATTAGGCACCCGGTTCTGGTGTGCAGTAGAGACCGACTTCGATGATGAGCAAGAGTCCCTCGACACGCTTTCGAAACTCACCCGGGCCAAGGACTCCGAGCACACCGTCCCTGCGTTGCCCGATTGACGCACTGATCTCCACCAGACGTTCCCGGAGGCCACAGTCCTACCGGACGGGGCCACGGAAACCCCTCGCTTGTGCCGGGGACTTTCAATCCGCTCGCGCCTCAATGAAGGGGTTCGGGGTCGTGCCGGAAGGATTCTCCGAGATCGGAGAAGGGAACGTTGGCGAAGACGTGGCTACCCTTCGAATCGAGGACCGCGACGTCCTTGCCGTTCTTCACGTCGGACTCGATGACCTCGAAGGAAACCCCGTACTTCCGCCTCAGTCCATCGAGGGGAACCTCGTATGCGATGAACTTGTCGATTCCCTTCGTCGTCAAGCCCTCCAACAAACGGCCGTCCGAGACCGCCGTGCGAGAGGTCATGATGAGGACAGGATCGGTCTGGGCAAACACCAGAAACGCCGTCATGAGCCATCCCTCCTTTTCTCGGCATTCGGGGCCAACTCACTGCTGAACCAGGTAGCAATTCTCCTGCCAGCATTCTTTGTCCCCCAATGTCCGTGAGGAACACCCCACGAAGAAAAGAATGAGATCCCCCGACTCCACCTCCACCAATATTCGTCGCAAAACCGAGCAAAATGATCGTTTACAAAACAGCACAAGGAAGCAAAGTGCATCTTTTCCCAATCGAGGGGAGAGACCTGGCGCGCCATGGAGCATCGAGGGCGGCCTTGTCACCCGACAATCTCGAGGCACGAGGCTTGCATCTTCATCGGTCAGTCAACCGGTCTCGATCACCACATGTTGAGGCCAGAACGAAAGGCGATTCACCGAGACGGATTGATCGAGAGGAGGTCACCATGGAATGGAGCGAACAAAGGAATACGACCAACGGAGGGTATTGCGTGTGCGTCGCGTGCGGGACTTGGATTCCCTGCCAGAATTGGACCACCTGCCTCGGCTTCAGGTGCCCGAATTGCGGTTCGATCATGGTTCGGGACGGCAACTCCCAGCACACCTACCAACTTCAGCAGGAAGTGGTGCCTGACCTCAGGTCCGATTCAACCCGTCGATGCTCAATGTGGCAGCACCCACATCATCCGTTGGGTGGGGAATGCAAGTTCTCGTGAGCACCACGAGTCACGATGTGCGCGCCGAAACTGTTCCAACGGTTTTCGGTGGAGGCCGTTTCGGTCGACACCCCAGCCCTGTTAGACAGCGCCCCGCGGTCGACCCCACACCCAGACGCTCTCAACAACCCCGATTCAAAGCCTACGGCCGCAGCCCATCTAGAATCCCACACCTCGTTGTTTCGAGTCGTATCGCGCTGTAGGATCCCCTCCGTCCGTTTCCTTTTCGGGTCAACGATTACGTGCTCGACGAGCTGATTGATTGGAGTGACATACCTTCAGATCCCATTTATCAACTGACGTTCCCCCAGCCCGAGATGTTGGATGATGCCGACTATTTCCGGCTGCGAGACCTGTTGATGTCCGACACAGGACCCGACGTTATCCGCCACTTCGCTCGCCAGGTCCAGATGCGGATGAACCCACACCCCGATGGGCAGATGGAGTTCAACGTGCCGACGATGGGTGGTGAGCGCCTCTCTGGGTGCCAGCACAAGTACCGCGAAACCGTATTGGTCTTTCCGCCGGCAGGACAGACGTGTCATGCCTTCTGCACCTACTGCTTCCGCTGGCCCCAGTTCGTTGGCATCGAGCCTCTCAAGTTCACGTTGCACAGCATGGACTTGCTGGTCCGTTACCTCCGGGAACATAAGGAGGTGACCGATGTCCTCCTGACGGGCGGTGATCCTCTGGTCATGAACAGTCGGCTTTTGCGAAAAACCATCTCGCCCCTGCTCGGCGAGGGTCTGGACCACATCACATCCCTTCGGATTGGTACCAAGGCGCTGTCGTATTGGCCCTATCGCTTCACCACCGATTCTGACGCGGACGCCCTGCTGCGATTGTTTGAGGAGGTGCAGCGCAGTGGCCGACAGCTCGCTCTGATGGCCCACTTCTCCCATCCGCGCGAGCTCAGTACTTCTGCCGCGCACAAGGCGCTACGCAGGGTCAGGGAGACCGGAGCTGTCGTTCGCTGCCAGGCACCCCTGATTCGCCATGTCAACGACAGCCCCAAGGTGTGGGCCGAACTGTGGCGCGAACAGGTCCGTTTCGGTGCGGTGCCGTATTACCTGTTTGTCGCACGGGACACGGGTCCGCGCTCCTACTTCGAGATCCCTTTGGCCACCGGCCTGAGGATCTACTCGGAGGCCATCACCCAAGTCTCCGGTCTCGGGCGAACCGTTCGCGGACCTATCATGTCGGCCGCGCCCGGGAAAATCCTCCTGGACGGCGTTGCCACGATCGACGGTCAGAAGGTTTTCGTCCTGAAAATGATCCAGGGACGCGACCCACATTGGGCCAACCGAGTGTTTTTTGCCAGATTTGACCCGCGGTCCACCTCCCTTGATCAGCTCGAACCGGCGTTTGGCGAACGTGAGTTCTTCTTCGAGAGTTTTCTCCGAGACTTGGAGATGGACGATCTTCATTCAAATCCGTGGGAGCTGGGTCCGGCCGGTTGCATGAACGAAGGACCACAGCTCCCAAACGCGCGGAGGCAAACCGATGTCGCTTGACAGTGCGCCGTGGGTATTGATTCTAGCTGCAGGTGAGGGCCGTCGCGTGCGTGCCTTCACGCGCGATAGATGGGGCCACAGTGCCCCAAAGCAGTTCACCTCGATCGATGGCGAGGTGACCCTCCTTGGGGCCACCCTTCGAAGAGCCAGGGGGATCGCCCCACCCAAACACATCGTCACCATCGTCGCGGCACAACATGAACGATGGTGGAAGTCAGAACTCGAGGGGATACCCTCTGAAAACATTATCGTCCAGCCCAAAAACCGAGGCACGGCCGCCGGGGTCTTGGTGCCGGCACTATGGATCGCCCAACACGACCCGAACGGCACGGTCGTCATCCTGCCGTCGGATCACCACGTCGACTCAGAGGAAACACTGCACGACAGCCTCAGCACAGCAGTGTCGGCCGTGAGTCGGTCAGATGCTCCCATTGTTCTTCTGGGAATAGAGCCGATAGGCCCCGAGGAGGAGTACCGCTGGATTCTGCCGTGCCCGGGCCCAGAAAACTGTCCACACAGGGTCATCTCCTTCAAGGAAAAACCAGACGCCTGCACAGCGGCTTCACTGTTGAGCAAGGGTGGCCTGTTGAATACCTTCATCATCGTCGCCGAAAGCCAATGTCTGCTCGGCCTCTTCAGAGATAAGGCTCCGCGGCTGTGGCAGCCGTTCGCACAGATGATGACTGGGCGCTCCGAGGAATTCTGGCGCAGGGAGAACCTCTCCAACCTCTATCACGCAATCCCGACATTGGATTTTTCCAAAGACATCCTCGAGGACGCCACCGAGAATCTGTGGGTCTACCCGGTCCCGCAGTGTGGTTGGACCGATCTTGGAACCCCGCGACGTCTGACTGACCAACTCACTCGGCAAGGTGCCGCGCATTCGAGAGGACCGACGCAGTCAAGCCGTCTCGCGCCACAGCAGCCGTGAACTTCGATTCATCGAAGACCACCGGCGCATCACACCGGGAAGACAGAAAGGAGAGTTCACTCGATGACAAAAATCGGCATCATTATCTGTGATCGATGGCGCAGGTGCTCTGGGGGCAAGTGTTTTCGGGCGATCAGACAGCGGCAGGGGGCATTCAGCCGGTACGACGGGGAGGAAGTGGAGGTGGTGGGCTATACCACCTGCGATGGCTGCCCGGGCGGCAACGTGGAGTACGCCCCCGGCGAAATGAGGAACAACGGCGCCGAGGTGGTGCACCTGGCCACCGGCCTGCTGGTGGGCTACCCGCCCTGCCCTCACATCGAGGATCTCAAGCGCTTTATCGAAACCCGGTACGGGATGAAGGTGGTGCTCGGAACCCATCCCATACCGCAGAACTACTACGAGACCCATCAGACGCTCGGGACGTGGGATTCATCGGAGTGGCAGGAGCGGGTCCGCGACACACTGACCGACACGGCGACCCGCATGAGCTACGACTGAGCCAACGCCCTCAGCCATGAAGATCCAAATCCGTAAGGCTGTTGACAATTCACCGAGCGGGTTGGCCGCGGAATCCGCAGCTGTGGTGGACACGGCTGAAGAAGCGGTCCAGGCCATTTTCAACTCTGATGACCTGCCACAAAGAATGTGGAGAAGTCCGCTGGGTGGCACGAAAAATGCTCCACACCGGTATGGGAGGCGATTCGATGAGGTCCGTTCCTCATGACCGAAAAATGCCGGCGACGAGTCGCCGGTGGAAATCTCATGACATGGAGGTGCGATATGAAACAACATGGCTGCATAGTGAGTGTCGTTGTCGCTGCATTGATCTTCATGGTGTCCGGGCCGGCGTTCTGCGGCGAACGAGAAACGCTGCGCGACGAACTCCGCACTCTCGTGGACCAGGAGAGCGAGACCTTTCTCCTGACCGAAATCCAACGGATCCAACCCTTCTACGCCATCCGCCATCTTGCGCGGTTCCAGGACATGCAAGATCGCGTCGGGGGTGGGTTCTGCGGATGCCCGCCCTACCAGCTCATGAAGGCCGACGAAATCCCCCTGCCGGTTGACGACATCGGTGTGTTGCAGGCCGCGGTGTTTCTGGCTACCGAGAGAAAGTTGAACTATGAGTCTCTCGAAGCTCTCGGTTTCCCCGTTGTTTTCCCCTCGACGCCAATGCCTGACATTCCATCGACCAAACGGTATCCAAATACCACGCTCCACATCGACCTGTCCGTACCGACGGCTTTTCTGGACGCTCTAATCGACGGTGAGGTCACTATCGAGGAGGCAAGGGCCATCGCGAAATTGCCGGCAAACCACGAAATGCTGCGATCGGTCTGTGCCGGACGAGGATGCCAGCCCATGGGTCACCGAAAATACTCTGGCGTATCTTATCTGGAAGGCCGGTTCCACCGAGCCGCTCGATCGTCTTTGGCGCTGGGTGAACCCGCTGAATAACTTCGGCTCGCCGATCTGGCCACCAGCGCGGCTCAGTACCGTCGGTTGATCGAGGACCTCCAGATGCATCATCAGGAGGTGGCGGATGCGGCGCTGGCACGGGTGGCTCCCTTCTTTCCACCCGACGCGGCGATAGATGAAAATTTCGTGTTCACGCCAGCATGCTTCACAGCCGATTGGACCACGCCGGCAATGTCCGGGGCGAACGTGGCGTACATCAAAGACGGTTGGGAGGACATGGTCCGGCGAATCTCCGCCGGAGTCTTCCGTCGACAACTGCTGCATCAATTCGACGGCCGGGATGGGGCCGGACCGCAGACGATCGATGACCTGATCTGCGTCGGGCTCGGCGATGAACGCCTCGACGGGCTCCATGAACTGTTCGCCTACACGGTCTTCGAAGGAACCGTCGATTACGTATCCAATCCATCCCCACCTTTGGACCAGACATCCCGGGTTGTGGAGGGTGCAGCCATCGTCCATGACTACGTGGTCGAGGTGGTGAACAAATCACAAATGGACTACGCGCACACCATATTCGAGCGTGGGCGGGGGCCTGACGGTTCGCTCAAAGCCCTCGGTCGCCACATGGCCCAAGTCATAACCCAGCGGGATGGAGCTCAGGCTATGACAGCGCTCTTGCGACAGGGATGCGTGCCGTTCTTCGAGCGCAGCCTGGAGATCGAGTTAGACCAGGGTGGAACGCTCTTCGACGAGGAGCTGATGATCGCCGTCCGAGACCTTTCAGCGCATTGTCCCCGATAACCGCCTCGGCTCAACAAGGGCGGGAGCCCTGAAAATTCGGGCGCTAGACCATCTCGAGCGCAAGTATGTGCTTTTCAGCCCCCGCCGTGTTGTCTTCGCCAAACCGGTTGGCGGCGCGCTACATCGGCGCCCTGACAGTCAGCACGGGGACGTCAGCCGTGGGTACGACTCGTTCGGCCACCGAGCCCATGAGGGCATGCTCGACACCGGTCAATCCGTGGGTGGCGAGAACAACGAGGTCACAGTCATGTTCTCTGGCGTAGTCGACGATGGACTTCGAAGCCGGGCCCCGGACAACAACGGTTTCGTACTCGACCTCCGCCAGGGAGAAAGTCGTGCTGAACGTCCACCACCACCAGGGCGGAGCGCACGGTTTCACGTTTCATCGGGAGCCCGCTGTGACCCGCGGCGAAGTCCGCCGACCAGGTCCTGCTTGTAGTCCCACAGCCGCTGGGTCAAGGAGACATGGTAGAGGTGCGGGTTCATCAACCGTTTGACACCCGGATCCAGACAGGCCAGATCCTCCTGGCGCACGGCGCGCATGTCCTCGATGGTCGGTGGGTCGTCGATCCATTGTCCGTCAGCCACAAACTCCACAAGCAACGGTTCGAGCCGAGAAATCTCGTTGGGATGCAGCACACGGGACCGCCCCTCCTCTGTGGGGTGACGAAGCACCAACGGCGACAGCCGCCGTGGGTCCTCGTCTGCGAGGGCGATGACGTCGGCAGTGGCTTTCCCCCTGGTGTCGTAAACCCGCCATACCTTCTTCGCCCCCGGGTTCAATGTCTTGGTCTTCGTCTCCGAGAGTTTGATGGCCGGACGCCATTGCCCACCGTCGCTGATGGCCACCAGCTTGCACACGCCGTCCAACGCTGGGTTGCCCACGGACGTGATGAGGGCGGTACCGACGCCGTATACCAGGCGTGCCACGAGATGGTCCGCGTCCACTCCGTAGCGGGGCGCCTCCTTCTGGATCTGATGGACAATCTGCCAGATTACGAGTTCGTCGAGATTGTTGGACAGCACGATGGACACGTCCTGGAATCCCGCGTCATCGAGGCTCCTGGCTGCCTGGATCGCAAGGTAGGCAAGGTCACCAGAATCGAGCCGGATCCCGGCGGGCCGGTGGCCGCGAGCGCGCAGCTCCTTGAAGACCTCGATGGCGTTGGGCACCCCACTGTCGAGGGTGTTGATCGTATCCACCAGCAGCAGGCAGTCGTCGGGATAGACCTCGGCATAGGCGCGAAAAGCGTCGATCTCGCTGCCGCCCAGAGCCATGAAGGCTTGCACCATGGAGTGGGCGTGGGTGCCCTTGGGCGGGGAGTTCAGCGCCCGCGACGCTTCGGTATTGGACGAAAAATCGGCACCGCCAATGAGCGCGCCGCGCGCGCCGGCGTTGGCTCCCCTCTCGTGCGCCCTACGCATACCGAACTCGAGGATCGCCCCGCCCTGAGCCGACTCTCGAATCCGGGCAGCCTTTGTGGCCACCAATGTCTGGTAGTTGAGGTGATTGAGAAGCGATGATTCCAGCAACTGGACCACCGGGAGCGGCCCCTCGAGCACCGCCAGCGGGACGTTCGGATGCACCACTCGTCCCTCCGGGATGGCCCGGATCACGACCCCTTCGCGCAGGTCCCGTCCGGCCAACCAACCGAGGAACTCATCATCGAACAACCGCGACCCGGTTGCTCCGGTCAACGAGGCGAGATACGAGATGTCGTCTTCCGAAGGGCGAAGGGCCAGGAGCCATTCCACAAACCACTCCAGACCGGCAAATACACAATAGCCGGCCTCGTGCTGTCCGTAGTCCGGATTGGAGCGGTAGAAATATTCGAACTGAGCGGGTTGGTCCGCCAGCCCCTGGCGGAAGTAGAGCTGGGCCATGGTGAGCTGGTAAAAATCTGTGTACAGCAGGCTGTCGCCTCGTGCTCTTGGGGCCATCGTCACCTCGCAGCGAGTCGTTCGGTCGGACGCGGGTCCAGCTTAGTACAGCGTGTGATGGGCCCGTCTCACATCGTGACTCGAGACCGCCTTGGCTCGGCTCAACCCCGGGTCAGCGGCCGGTAGGTCACCCGGTGGGGCCGATCGGCCTCGTCACCCAACCGGCGACGGCGGTCGTCCCTGTAGTCAGAATAGGGCCCCGGAAACCACTCCACCTTGGAGTCGCCCTCGAAGGCCAACATATGGGTCGCCACCCGATCGAGAAACCACCGGTCGTGGGAAATCACCAACACGGTGCCGCCAAAGGCCAAAATCGCCTCTTCGAGGGCACGCAGGGTGTTGACATCGAGGTCATTGGTGGGCTCGTCGAGAAGCAGCACGTTACCGCCCTCCTTGAGCATTCGCGCCAGGTGGACCCGGTTGCGTTCACCACCCGACAACTGCTTGACCGGCCGCTGCTGGTCGGAGCCGGTGAAGTTGAACCGTCCGACGTAGGCCCGCGAGTTGACCTCGGCCCGGCCCAGCCAGACCGAGTCCGACCCCTCGGAGATGACCTCCCACACCGTTTTTTCCGGATCGAGGGTGGACCGGTCCTGATCCACATAGCCGAGTTTCACCGTGTCGCCGAGCCGGAGGCTGCCGGCGTCAGGCTCCTGCCCGCCGACGACGAGGTCGAACAGTGTCGTCTTGCCGACCCCATTGCCGCCGATGATGCCAACCACGGCCCCCGGCGGCACCGAGAAACTCAGGTCGTCGAAGAGCAGTCGGTCGCCGTATCCCTTGCTCAACCCTCTGGCCTCGATGACCACATCGCCGAGCCGCGGTCCCGGTGGGATCCAGATCTCGAGGTCCCGGACCATCTGCTCGGGTTCTTGGGACAGCAGGTCCTGGTAGGCGCTGACCCGCGCCTTGCCCTTTGCGTGGCGGGCCCGAGGCGCCATTCGGATCCACTCCAGCTCGCGTTCCAGGGTCTTCTGGCGCCGACCCTCGCTGCGTTCCTCCTGTCGCAGCCGCTCCTGTTTCTGCTCCAACCACGACGAGTAGTTCCCCTTCCAGGGGATGCCATGACCCCGATCCAGTTCGAGGATCCAGCCGGCGACGTTATCGAGGAAGTAACGATCGTGGGTGACCGCGATGACCGTCCCGGCGTAGTCTTTCAGATGGCGCTCGAGCCAGCCAACCGAGAGCGCGTCGAGGTGGTTGGTGGGCTCGTCGAGCAGCAGGATGTCGGGCTGCTGGATCAACAACCGGCACAGGGCGACGCGCCGGCGCTCGCCACCGGAAAGTACATCCACCACCGTGTCTCCGGGAGGGCATCGCAGAGCGTCCATGGCCAGCTCGAGCCGCGAGTCCAACTCCCAGGCGCCAACGGCCTCGATCTTCTCCTGTACTACGGCCTGACGGTCGAGCACCCTCTGCATTTCATCGTCGTCCATGGGTTCGGCAAACCGTTCGGCGAGTTCGTCAAATTCGGTCAGCAGGGCCTTGGCTTTGACCGCGCCCTCCTCCACCACTTCACGAACGGTTTTCCCCTCCTCGAGCTCGGGCTCTTGGGCGAGCAGCCCCACGGTGTAGCCCGGCGCGCGGACGACCTCACCGTTGGACGACTCCTCCACGCCGGCCATGATCTTCAGCAGCGTGCTCTTGCCCGAACCGTTGAGCCCGAGCACACCGATCTTCGCACCGTAAAAAAATCCGAGCGAGATATCCCGCAAGACCTGTTTTTGACCGTGGGTCTTGCTGACCTGCACCATCGAAAAGATGACTTTCTGATCGTCCGCCGCCATGATTCCTCCGATCCTGCAGGTTTGCCTGCGCCGGGCTGCAAGTCAAGGGGTTCAGGTCAGAACTCCACGCAACCCGCCGATCAAGAACGTCTCCCTCGCCTCATTTCGTCGGGGTGCGGTAAGATTGCCGCGGTGCGGAATAATCTCGCTCGCCTTTGCATTGAAATCGCCAAATGCAGTGCCATTACAGAGAGCTTGCGAACGGTCGAAAGGTGACGACATGACCCCAACAACCGACGGAGCCGGAAGCACTCGCCTCGTGATTCGTGGCAATCTCCTCACCGACTACGCCGACGTCTACACGCCCGAGGCGCTGGCCGCACTCGAGGTGCTCGCCCATTTCAACCACGATCAAAAGAAGCTCATGGAGCAGCGGATCGCGCGGCGCACACAGCGGTTTCGTGACCGGGAGCCGATATTTTTCCTGGATCCCTCAACGACGATACCGCGAACCGAGATCAAGGTGCAGGACGCACGGGACGGGAAATTTTTCGGCCCAGAAATCCCGCACGATCTCCAATGTCAGTGGATCCAGGGTACGGGTCCGGCGTCCAAACCCAACGCCGGAGTGAAATCGAGCATCCGCAACGTGGCCTACGCCCTATTGTCGGGTGCCGACGGCTGGATGTTCGATGGCGAGGACGCCCTCGGCCAGATCAGCAGCATGTCCCTGGAAAGCCAGCGGTGCCTGAAGCTGGCGATCCACGAAGATCCCCTCTTCCTCGAGGTGGCTGAGCAGGTGGCTGCGGACATGAACCGCTGGGCCGAGGGTTTCTTCGGACGGACGATCATCGACGACTGGCGGACGCAGCTCGGCTTCACGACTAAGATCTTCCGCGCCCGCGGGCTGCACCTCGACGACCGTCACATCCGCGACGTCGACGGCCGGGGCTTCTCGGCGTCGATCGTGGACATGACCCTGTATGTGGTCAACAATTACCGGCGATTGCTCTCCGCCGGGTCGTCCATCGTGCTCTACCTGCCCAAGATCCAAACCGCCGAAGAGGCGGCCCTCTGGAACGAGATGATCTCGGCCCTCGAGACGCACCTCGGGCTCACCGACGGCACGATCAAGGTCTACGTCCTGGTGGAGCAGCTCGAGGCCACCTTCCAGCTGATGGAGATCCGGGCGGCCCTCGGCAGCCACTTCGTGGGCTATAACACCGGCCGCTGGGACTACATCAACAGCGTCTCCGACGCCCTCGCCTGGAAGTCGGACTTCGTCAATCCCAATATCGAGTCCATCGTCATGACCTACGGTTACATGCGCACCTACGAGGATCGCGTACGCCGGGCGGTCAACACCCCGGATGCGGGCGGCCGCCACGCGCTCTGGCAGGGCGGCATGGAGCCGAACATCCCGGTGGGCTCAAAAGAGGGTGTGAGCAGCAGCATGGAGAAGGCCGTGGCCGGCGCCGAGCGCGAGCAGCGGGAGGGCGCCAGCGGCAAGTGGGTCGCACACTGGAAGATGGTCCACATCGTGCGCCCGGTGTGGGCGAAGGTGGGCGATGCCAACCAGCTCGGTCGCGAGTTCCCGCCCCTGACCTACACCACGTCCGACGCCGAGGCCCTGATGATGCTCGAACCCGCGCCGCGCACCATCCGCGGCGCCCGCAACCTGCTGAGCGTTGCGCTGCAGTACGGCAACGCCTTTGGTCAGGGGATGCAGGCGGCGGCCCTCAAGCCTGCCGACTTCTTCGGCAACGACGACATTCTCTACCTGATGGAGGATATGGCCACCGGAGAGATCCGACTCAGCATTCTCTGGGAGTGGCTCCACAAGGGGGCGACCCTCACCGAGGACGACGCCGAGACCGGCCTGTCCGCCGGCGATCCATTCACCAGAGAGGTCTTCGAGCGGCTGCTCACCGAGGAGTACGACAAGCTGCTGGCCGCTCGGGACAAGGACGTCTACGACGTCTCGAAGACCACCACCCTGCCCATCGCCGGAGAGATCGTCGCGACCTATGTTCTTCACCAGGTCAAGGCGCCCTGGTACATCGATCTATTGAACCTCAACCTCAACAACCACAATCTGCAACGGGCCAAAGAGAGGATCGCAAAGTACATGGACAACTTCACTCGCAACGGTCAGCGCATCACCGACAACCCCGACACCGCCGCGATCGGCACCGACGAAGTTGCCGAATTCGAAGCGCGAGTCTCTCGAGCCGAAGACTGGATGAACGGCCCTCGCTTCAGCGAGGTGACGCGGCTCTACAGCCCCCGTCAGGTGGCGCAGCAGCAGGGCACGATTCCCCAGGATCACACCGTCGCGCGGCGCGCCGCGGAGGACTTCTACGCCAGACTGAGAGAGCTCTTCGCCGACGGCAAATCGATCACCACCTTTGGCCCCTACACTCCGGGCCAGGCGGTGGCGCTCAAACGCATCGGCATCGAGGGGATCTACCTCGGCGGATGGGCGACGTCGGCCAAGGGTTCGGTCACCGAGGACCCGGGTGCCGACCTGGCCAGCTACCCCCTGAGCCAGGTGCCGGACGAGGCGGCGCCCATCGTGCGGGCCCTGCTGACCGCGGACAGGAACCAGCAATATCTGCGCTCGCGGATGACCGACCGCCAGCGCGCCGCGACGCCGAAGGTGGACTTCCGTCCGTTCATCATCGCCGACGCCGACACCGGTCACGGCGGCGACGCCCACGTCCGCAACCTGGTGCGCCGATTTGTCGAGGTCGGGGTCCCCGGCTATCACATCGAAGACCAGAAGCCGGGTCTGAAGAAGTGCGGCCACCAGGGCGGCAAGGTCCTGGTACCGGTGGACGAGCAGATCAAGCGGCTCAACGCGGCCCGCTTCCAGCTCGACGTCATGGGCGTGCCGGGCATCATCGTGGCCCGCACCGACGCCGAGGCGGCGACCCTGCTCGACGGCACTGGCGACGAACGCGACCAGCCCTTCGTCCTCGGTGTCACCGATCCCAACGTTCCATCCTGGAAGGCCACATTCCTGGCGATCCAGAAGAAATTCCACGAGATGGGAGTGGACGAGCTCAAGGGCCACCTGCTCTACGACATGTCTGATGAGGCTTACGCCAAGGCCCAAGCCTGGCTCGAGCAGATCGGTGTTTTCAGCTTCATGGGGGATCTGCTGGCGGCCCACCGGGACGACCGGGTCCTGCCCGTGGAGACCCTCCTCGACCAGGCCGTCAACCGGTTCGTCGACCTTTGGGAAGCCGAAGCCGGAGTCAAGACCCTTGGCGAGGCGGTGGCCGACGCCATGTCCTTCAACATCGAGCAGGGGCAGGACTTCGATATTACCGTCGAGGATTGGCTCGAGTGGTCGAGGGGTGTCTCGTGGCACGAGGCCCGCGACAGAGCGGAGGCCATGGGCGTCAACGTCGTGTGGGATCCCGAGCTGGCCCGGACGCCGGAGGGCTTCTACCCCATCCGCGGCGGCATCGACTACGCCATCGCAAAATCGCTGGCCGTAGCGCCGTTCTGCGACATCATTTGGATGGAGACCAAGACCGCCGACCTCGAGGATGCCAAGATCTTCGCCGAGGCGCTCCACGCGGTCTTTCCGACCAAGATGATGGCCTACAACCTCTCGCCGTCCTTCAACTGGGACACCACCGGGATGACCGACGAGGAGATGACCTCCTTCCCGACCCAGATCGGCAAGCTGGGCTTCGTCTTCAACTTCATCACCTACGGCGGCCACCAGGTGGACGGCATGGCGGTGGAGGAGTTCGCCACCGCGCTCAAGGACGAGGGAATGCTGGCGCTGGCCAAGCTGCAGCGTAAGCTGCGGCTGGTGGAATCCCCGTACAAGACCCCACAGACCCTGGTGGGCGGCCCGCGGATCGACGGCGCCCTGATGGCATCCTCCGGCCGGACCGCCACCACCAAGGCCATGGGCAAGGGTTCGACCCAGGTTCAGCACCTGGTGGAAACCGAGGTGCCGCCACGGTTGCTCGAGGACTGGCTCGCGCTGTGGAGCGAACATCACGGCGTGTCAGGGCCTTTTAAGGTCAAACTCCGACCGCACACCGCCGGCTCCGAACTCCTCGAACTCGACGTCCTCAATCAGGCGGGCGACAAGGTGGCCCGGGTGGTCTTCGCGACCATCCGCGACCGGCGGGGCGCGGTCATACTGTCGGTCCGGGACCAGGAGACCATGGACGAGGCTCTGCGCCAAAAGCGTCTGATGACCTTGCTCCACCTGTTCCTGATCCACCGCTACAAGGCCCAATCGATCCACTACGTCACCCCGACGGACGACAACGTCAAGCAGACCGAGGGTATGAAGAGGCTCGGCATCTTTGACGACGTCAACGTCGAGGTGGGCGACATCATCGTCGCCGGCATCGACAAAGACCGGGTCGCGGAGCTGCTCGACGCCAACCGCACCGAGCTCGGCAAGCTGATCAACAAGGAGTAGCGCTACCAACGTGAACGAATTGAAACCACGAGCGACGTGCTCTGTTGTGAACACGACGGCGCACATTGCGTATCGATTGGCGCGTTCTTCTGGTCCGCATATTTCACCGGGTTTCGGCGCGACAGCACCGGACCGCTGATCCCGAGAGGAGAAACCACATGCCGCAAATCGACAACGCGACCCCCGTCATGGTCACCGGAGCGACTGGTTACGTGGCCGGCTGGCTCGTCAAAAAACTGCTGGACAAAGGGCACATCGTTCACGCGGCGGTCCGAGACCCCGAGAACGAGGAGAAGCTCCATTACCTCACTGCCCTTGCCGATCATGCTCCCGGTTCGATCCGCTACTTCAAAGCCGATCTCATGGAGCCCGACTCCTACGCCGAGGCCATGCAGGGCTGTGAGCTGGTCTTTCACACCGCGTCGCCGTTCACCACCCATGTCAAGGACCCCGTCAAGGAGCTCGTCGAGCCCGCCAAACTCGGTACACGAAACGTGCTCGAACAGGCTAACGCGACTCCGTCGGTCAAACGGGTGGTGGTGACCTCGAGCTGCGCCGCCATCTACGGTGACAACGCAGATCTCCAGAAGACCCCGGATGGTGTGTTCACTGAGGAGATCTGGAACACGAGTTCCTCGGTGGACCACCAGGCCTACTCGTACTCCAAGACCGTGGCCGAGCGCGAGGCCTGGGAGATCTGCAGCCGGCAGGACCGCTGGGACCTGGTCACCGTCAACCCGAGCCTGGTGATGGGACCGGGGATCAACCCAAACGGCACGTCGGAGAGTTTCAACATCATCAAGCGTTTCGGCGACGGCACACTGAAGGCGGGGGTTCCGCGCATGGGACTTGGAGTGGTCGACGTGCGGGACCTGGCCGAGGCCCATTACCGCGCCGGATTCACACCGACCGCCACGGGTCGGTACATCGTCTCCGGACACGACTCGGATCTCGCCAACCTGGCCATGCCGCTGCGCGAGAAATACGGCAACCGCTATCCCATCCCAACCCGAACCTTGCCCAAGTGGCTGGTGTGGTTGGTCGGCCCTCTGCTGGACAAGACCATGACCCGAAAGTTGGTCAGCCTGAACGTCGGCCTGCCGTGGAGGGCGGACAACGGCAAGAGCCGACACGAGCTCGGTCTGACCTACCGGCCTTTTGGGGAGACCATCGTCGAGTTCTTCCAACAGATGGTGGACAACGGCGTTTTCGACGCCGCGAAGAGTTAGTGCCGCGTGCGAGAAACCCCGCGTCCCGGACCCGGCCATACGTCGATACGCAGCTTAGCTGGGTGCCGGACACGGCCCTTTCGGGCTCGGTACAGGTCCGCTTCCCAGCGCGTCCTCAATCGGTCGAGGAAAAGGCTCCACCGGCAGACGCAGCACTCATGATGGGGAGCTTTGGCACCACAGCGCCGGGCGGGCGACGACGGTGCACGCCCGGATCGGGCGTGCACCCCGCCTGAGGTCATTGCGGCAGAATCGTGGTCGGATCCGAGGTCTCGTTGTCGAGCACCGAACCGTAGCAGTAGAACATCGCACCCTCGGTCTCCGACCACACGTCCACATGGCCGTTCACCGGGCTGTGGTCACTGAAGATCCGGTTGATCTGCTTGTTCGACCACGGTCCCAGCTCCATGTTCCTCGTCCCGAGTGACTCGCCCGCGTCGTCAAACAGCTCGATCCGAATCTGGGTCGTGACACCGGATCCGCTGGCACACCCGACGTTGGCGCGGAGATCGTCGTTCTCGGACAGGAAGATGATCCGGCGGCGGTCGTCAGACCCGATCATGTCGCCTTCCTGGATCCCCGGCAGCGCCTGCCCGAACGTGCCCGCGACTTTTCCGGCAGGGACGTTGTAGGTCCTGCTCATGGACAGGAAATCCTCGCTCGGCGACTGCATTCCGAGCGCACCCACCACGTCGGGCTCGGCGCCGAAAACCTCGGACAGCACGTTCTCGTACCGCGCGCTCATCCCCGAACCGAGATTCATGGAGTCGGACTGTGCCGGCATCGAGTTGTCCTGACCCCGCGGCAGCCACATGAAGACGTACGACGAGTCCATGCCCGAGTTGTTGACGTCGACATCGGTCTGGAAGAAGGCGCTCTCCGCTCCGGCGGCCAAGGCCGCGGCCGGAACGTAGTACCGCACTCCGGATGAGGGCGTCTGCGGCAGAATGCTGGTCGGATCCGAGGTCACGTTGTCGAGCACCGAACCGTAACAGTAGTACATCGCCCCCTCGGTCTCGCTCCGCACATCCACGTAACCGTTGACCGGCTGGTAATCGCTGAAGACCCGGTTGAGCTGGTTGTTCGACCACGGCGCGAGATTCATGGTCTTGGTTTCGAGCGGCGTACCCGCCGCATCGAAAAGATCTATGAGAATCTCGATCGGCATGTCGGTGCCGTTGACGCAGCCGAGGTTGGCGCGAAAATCATCGTTTTCCGACATGAAAATGATGCGCTGAGTCGTGCCGGAATTGATGAAATCGTCCAACGGCACCGCCGGCAGTGCCTGGCCGAACGTCCCGGCGACCTTGCCGCCCGGGATATTGTACGTCCGGCTCATGGCGATGAGGTAGGGGCTGGAGGCCCCGATGGCCAGCGCGCCCACCGCATTGGGCTCGGCCCCGAAAACCGTACCGAGGACGTCTTCGATCCTGGTGCTCTGGCCTGCAGCGAGCGTGAAGCGTTCTGATTCCGTCGGTTCCGAGTTATCCGCGCCGCGTGGCAACCAATACAACTGATACTCCACGTCCATGTCGGACGAGGTGTTGTTGAGGTCCACATCGGTCAGGAAATAAGAATCTTCGGCACCGGCCGCCTTGGCAACCGCAGGAATGAAAGACAGAATCACCTCGGGACCCGCGGTGGCGGCGAGACGGAATCCGGCTCCCGTGCCCTCAACGATGACCGGCGAGCCGCCGACACGGGACGCCGACCTGGAGTAGTTCGCTTCACCGCTCCAGTCGCCCCCGCGAATAACGCGATCATTGCCGGTCTCGGGTCCCGTTGGATCCGTGACGGGATCCGAGGAAAATTCGCCGTACCGGTCCTGGACCCACTCCCAGAGACTGCCGTGCATGTCATGAAGTCCAAAGGGGTTCGGCTGTTTCTGACCGACCGGCATCGCCGTGCCCTGTTCGTTGCCGCACCACCACATATACTCATCGTGCAACGCGCACTCACCGCAGTCGTCGTCGCACTCGAGCACGTCCCCGTGCGAGAA
Organism: uncultured Holophagae bacterium; assembly: GCA_963797055.1. Taxonomy (GTDB): domain Bacteria; phylum Acidobacteriota; class Thermoanaerobaculia; order Thermoanaerobaculales; family Sulfomarinibacteraceae; genus FEB-10. Next base: position 36,307 of record CAWCOD010000002.1, on the reverse strand, counting down.
CCGCGTGGTCGTTCCTGCGCGCGCCGCCCGCTCCCATTCCGCCTCCGTCGGCAAACGAAAGGCCGTTGTTCCCTGTTGTTGATTCAAGGTCTCGACGAATCCACCAGGGCCCGCGAACTCTTCCCACGTCACGCAGTAGAGGGGATACTCATCTCCAACCCCATAGTCGCCGCACGACATCGGCATCGGCGAGCCCATGACCGCTTCCCACTGCCCCTGGGTGACCTCGGTCTTCCCGAAATAGTAGTCCTGGGTCAGCGTCACCTCGTGCTGGGTTTCGTTGTTGAAGACGTTTCCCCGCTCGCCATCGGGCGAGCCCATCAAAAACGTCCCCGCGGGGATCCTCACCATGACCAGCGGGACGCCTCCAGGAAGCGTGATGGTCACTTCGTCGAGCGCCAGCCCCGGCACAGCCATGGCTATGGCCAGGCCCGTGGTGAAAAAATATGCGGCGATGGTGCTTCTGCTTTTGAACATATGAATCCCCTCTTCGCAGCCGTCAGTGTCGCGGTGGGCCATCGACGCTCCCGTCGCGAGTTGAGGTTAAGACTTTGCGATTGAGACATAATCACATAAAAATCGAGAAATGTCATCTTTCCATCTGGTGATCGACAACCTCACCGCACGACCGGAGTACGGCGGCGGATTCAGGGGCCGGACGAGGGTGTCACGCGGCCAACCCTGTCGACCCGAAGGGAGGCCCGGCCATTCGTGACCTCGAGCCGAGTTCCCATCTCGAGTGATGTCCGTTCCACATGGCGCAGGATCTCACCGGCCTCTTCGGACGAGGCCGCGTGGGGCCAACCGTCATCATCCAGCACCAGGGGCACCAGCTCGAGTTCCAGGCTGCTGTCCCGCACCCTCAGCTTGGCGAGCAGCGACTCCTGGGCCTCGGGCGGCATGTTGTAGCCCGTTCCCAAGATGAAGTTCCCGAGGCTCAACATGCCGATCCCGCCGTTGCACGTCAGCACGCCGTGGGCCACGTGGGGACCGTGGCCCACCACCACGTCGGCGCCGGAATTTAGCGCCTCTTCGACGATCCGTCTGTTGTCCTCGGGAGCCTCCCGTGTCCAGCCGCGGCGCAGGTGGAAGTGCAGCGAGGCGATGACAAGATCGTTGCGTTCGGCCAGCCGACCCAGAGTCTCAACCGGCGAGCACTTCTCCCACGATGCGACGCCCGGAGTGTCACGGCCCGCGGTGTAGGGGTTCGGCCCCATGACCAAATAGGCGACAACGCCCACGTCGAGCCCACCGATACTCAGCTCCAGCGGCGCACACGCACCGTCCAACGAGGCCCCCGCCCCCACCGTGGCGATGCTCCGGTCGGCGAGGGCGTCAACCGTCTCCAACACACCTTCGCCACCGCAGTCCAACATGTGATTGTTGGCCAGGGTCGCGATCGTCGATCCGGTGGGCCGCAGCACGTCGGCAAAGCCGAGCGGCGCGCGGAAGGTGCTGTTGCCGGGGCGCTGCCGGCAGCTCTCGGCCGGTGCTCCATCGGGCTGCAGCACGCACTCGAGGTTGAGCAAGAGCGTCTCTCCCAGATCCAGCAACTCCATCACCTGCGTGAGCGCCCCCGCACCGCCAGCCTGGCGGCCCCGCAGCCCGGCCCCGCTGGTGTCCCCCACCATGGCGAACAGAGCCTCGTCCGGTGCCTCAGCGGCCGTCGCCCAGACGCACCCGCCCACCAGCACCACTACACCGAGCACGGAGACCACCGATGCGCCAACCCTGGCCCAAGACCGCCGAACCACCAGACGTCCAATCGTCACCCCGTGTTCTCCACCACACGAAGATACCCGAGATTACGGAGGCTGGCCGCTCTGGGACCCATCAGACCACTGCGGGTCGAATTTCCGGCCGATTCAACAGAATTTTGAGTCTTCTGAACCACAATTGGCCAAATTTCGAGAGATTCAGGTCTGCATTTTCCACCTGACTCGAATTTCCGACTCGAACCCATCGACAAAAGAGGAAACGAAGTCACAGGCAAGGGGACCCGTGGTCCGGGCATCGTCTCCTCCCGAGCGGCGGGATTGGGCATATCTGCCATCACAACGGCAGGCAACCCGTGGCCGCGTATCACGTCGTATCGGATGGAGGCAGGGTGTCGAGGACCTGCCGAATGCGGTGCACGGCGTTGGAGTCCTCGCCTGTCACAGCCACCACCCGCGGCAGCAGCTCCTCGAGCATGGGCCGCGCCTCGTCGGCGCGCCCCGCGGCGACGAGCGAGACCGCGATCAGCATCTCGCCCTCGAGCAGCTCGGGGTGGTCGTCGGGAAAGAGCCGCCCAAAGAGCGTTCGCGACTCGCGGGCGAGGCGGACGGCGTCGTCGGGGCGCTCGCGCAGCAAGGCGAGCTCGGCCAGCTTGCCCAGGGTATTGGCCACGTTTCGGTCGCCATCCGGGTAGGCGGTGCGATAGATCCGCAGCGCCTCGCGGTAGGACCGCTCAGCCTCACCGAGACGTCCACTCTGAGCCTGGATCACGCCGAGCTGGATCCACGCGTATCCCACGTAGGGGTGATCCGGTCCCCGGGCCAGGCGCTCGATGCGCAGGGCTTCGCCGAAGGCCGCTTCGGCCTCAGCAGGCCGTCCGAGGAAACGGAGCTGGCGGCCCCGCATGACCTCGAGGTAGGCGACGTCGGGGTGATCGGGTCCGAGCACCCGGCGCGCGGTGGGCATGACCTCGTTGATCCGCTCGAGGCCGCGAGCGAAATCGCCATGCGCCTCCAGCGAACCCAGCACCGTGCCGACGCTCGAAATCGTCAGCGGATGATCCGGTCCGTGGACCCGGCGACGGATCTCGTAGGCCCGCTCGTGAAGTTCGGCCGCGTCGTCATCCCGGTCGAGTTCGAGGGCCACGGTACCCAGATTGAACAGGCTCTCGGCAACCTCCTCGTGCTCTTCGCCCCATAGGCGGATCCGCATCTCGAGCGCTTCGGAGAGCAGACTCTCGGCGGCGGCGAGACGGCTCTCTTCAAAGGCCAGCCAGCCGAGGTTGTTGAGCGCCATCGCGGTCTGGCGGTGGTCACCGGGGAACGTCTCGCGCGCGAGCTCGAGGACCTCCTCGCTCAGTCGTCTTGCGCCCTCCAAATCACCGAGGTTGAACCGCGCCTTACCCAGATCGTTGAGTGCTCCGGCCAGATTCGCACTCCCTGGATCGTGACGCCTCGAGACCTCCACCGACCGGGCCAGGAGCTCCGCGGCACGTTCATACTCGCCGAGATTGGAATAGACCTCGCCCACCGACTTGAGCAAGCGCGCCTGGGTCCCGGGCTCGTCCGCGAGCTCGACGTCGAGCCTCGCGGCGCCTCGATCGAGGATCTGCCGCACCGATATCTCCTCGCCCCGGGATTCGCTCGGATCGGCGACCCGGAAGAGATCGACCAGAAAGGAGGACACGCGTTCGGCGGTCTTCGTCTCGACCCGCGCCCTCTCCTCCGCGGCCCGCGCGTGGTCGCGTTCGTTGACGGCTAGCCGAGCGTTGACGGCGGACTGGACACCGAACGCGAGCACCGCCGATACACCAACCACCGCCGTGATCACCGGTGCCCGATGGCGGCGCACAAACCTGCTGGCCCGGTAGGATAACGTGTCGGGGCGCGCCTTCACGGGCAACCGCACGAGATGGCGTCTCAGATCCTCGGACAGGGCCTCCACCGACGGGTAGCGCCGCTCGGGCTCCTTGCGCAGCGCGGTCATCACGATGGTGTCGAGGTCCCCTGCGAGCCGCCGGGCCAGGCGTTCCTCGGTGAGGCGCCGATTCTCGGCGGCTTCATCACCGGCCGTGGTACCCATGCGGCGGCGGACCGCCAAGCTCGGCCGGTCGGGGTCCTCCCGACACACCACCCGCTCGATCTCGGTGGGAGACGAATTGGCGAAGACGTGCGGGCTGGCGCCCACCAGGATCTCGTACAGCACCACCCCGAGGGAGTAGACGTCGCTCGCCGTGGTGACCGGCTGGCCGAGCACCTGCTCGGGGCTGGCGTAGGCCGGGGTCAGCAGGCGGTCGAGGGTGCGGGTGATCGCCATCGTGTGAGCGTGGGACGACGGCCCGAGGATCTTGGCGATGCCGAAGTCGAGCAGCTTGGGATGTCCATCGGGCGTCACCAGGATGTTGGCCGGCTTGAGATCCCGGTGGACCACAAGGCTGCGGTGCGCCGCCTGTACCGCCGAGCACACCACACGAAAGAGGTCGAGACGCTGGTTGATGTCGAGCCGGCGGTGATCGCACCAGTTGTCGATTCGGCGGCCGTCCACATACTCCATGGCGAGGTAGGGGACGCCGTCATCGCCGGTCCCCCCATCGACGAGGCGCGCGATGTTGGGGTGTCGAAGATCCGCCAGGATCTGCCGCTCCGACTTGAAGCGCGCCTCCATGCCGGTGTCGCCGAGGCCCGACCGCAGCACCTTCAGTGCGATCTGATGTTGAAAGGAGCTGCCCTCACGCTCGGCGAGGTAGACCGAACCCATGCCGCCGCTCCCAAGCACCTCGATGATGCGATACGGTCCGATGCGCTTTGGAGTCGCAGCGGGTAACGGCTCGCCACCCTCGAAGATCTCCACGGCTGCCGCGGCGATGACGCGCGGGATTTCGGTGTTCGCTCCGTCGCCCTGATCCACCAGGCTCTCCACCTCGCGACGCAATTCGGGGTCGTCACCGCAGGCCTCATCCAGCACCGCCGAGCGCCGGTCGGGCTCGAAATCGACCACCCGCTCGAAGAGTTCGCGGATCTGCTGCCAGCGCTCAGTCCGCACTGGTCGATCCGGTGAGCTCGCGCGCCAGCCAAGCCAGCGCCACACGAAGGTCTCGTTTGACGGTTGAGGGAGAGACCTCGAGCACCAGCGCAACCTCGTCGTGGGTCAGGCCGCCGAAGTGGTGGAGCTCAATGACGGACGCAGCGCGCTCGTCCCGCCGGGCGAGTTCGGACAGGGCGCGGTCGAGGGCGAGAATCTCTTCCCCCGGCGGCCGGACCACGGCATCGTTCGGCTGCAGCGTCACCCGTGCGAGACCGCCGCCCCGTTTCTCCCGGGCGCGGCCCCGGGCATGATCCACCAACAACCGCCGCATGGTACGGGCCGCCACTGCCAGAAAGTGGGCGCGATCCTGCCAGGCAACGTCCGATCCGATCAGACGGACGAAGGCCTCGTGCACCACCTCTGTGGCCTGCAGTGTGTGGTTCTCGCGCTCGCCCCACAACTTCCCCGAGGCGAGCCGTCTGAGCTCGTCGTACAGCAGCGGCGTCAGCTCGTCGAGAGCCTTCGGATCGCCGTCGCGCCAGCGGTGAAGCAGAAGAGTGACGTCAGTTGCGCTCATATAAAACAGTACCCGTGGCCCTTTTGTGGTCCAACCGGAGACCCTGTCGCGTGATTCCCCGAACGCCGCCCGTCGCGGGCTGTTGCCGACGGGTGTGACCACCCAATCAACTGTCGGACCGGTCCGAGAACGTGCGGTAGGATGACTGGAGGCATGCACCGTGGAAGCTGACTCTCCTTTGAACACGGCGTCCTTGACGTCTCTGTGTCTGCTGATTTCCTTCACATTGGGAGGGCTCAGCTCACAGATCGGGTTGCTCGTGAGCCCGATCGCCGAGTCTTTCACTCTCACCACAACTGCCGCCGCTTCGCAGTTCTCGTGGCTGACCGGGGGAATTCTGGCGGGCAACGTCCTCGCGGCCCCGGCAATGCGTTTCTTCAACATCAAGCACGTCGTCATCAGCAGTTATGCAGTTCTCATCACGTGCTCCGTCGGTCTCCACCTCAACACCGCGTTTCACCTCGTTCCGTGGCTGTTCGCCGTCATCGGTCTCACCGCAGGGGTAGGTGTGTGCGCCGCGAGCACCATCATTGCTCAGATCTGGCAGGCAAAAAAAAGGCAAAGCGTTCTCGTGGCCCAAGACGCGTTCTTTAACGGTGGCGGGATGGCCTTCCCGGCGGCCATCGGATTCCTGCTGGCACATGGCCTCGCATGGAGTTGGGGTTTTCTGAATGTCGCCGCCGTTGGCATTGTCATCGTGTTGCTTGCACTGGTCTCACGTTTCGAAGATGCCGATCAGTCCGAGCCTCGAGATGCGTCCTCGAACGATTGGCCCATCGGGCTCATGGTCGCCGGGGTCTGTCTGTTCCTGATCATCGTGTGCTTCGTCACCATCACGGTTTGGCTGCCACTGCTTATCGAGGACGCATTCGGAGCGACTCCGGGTGAAGCAGCCGCCGTGATCGCGAGGATATTCTTCACTGCGTTGGTCGGTTCGTTGATCTTCACCTTTGTCGTGATGAAGGTCAGCATTCACCGATTCATCGCCGTCGTCGTCTCAATTGGTTTCGTCTGCGCGTTCCTGTTTGTCAACGTGCCGTCCCTGGAGGCGTTGACCATCGTCGCGTACGCCTACGGACTGGCGATTGCGGCGGTCTACCATTCGTTCATCGCCTGGGGGCTGTCATATACGAAACATCCGAACTACAAACACGTGACCTTCCTGTACGTGTGCCCCGGCATCGGCGGTACGATCGCGCCGTTCGCCAGCAGTCTCATCGTCGAGAACTTCGGCACGGCGGCAGCGTTCACGGTGTGTTCATTCTTGTATGGTGCCGTGTTTGCCATGGTCGTGACGCTCGGTGCGTATGAAGTCCGTCGGGGTTCACTCTCCCGATGACCACAGCGGGGTTTGAAGAGTGATGGATTTTCGAGGCACACTCCGAAAGGTCAAGCTCGCGTCGTTAGCCCGCCGGCCGGCCGAAAAAGAGAAATTTTCCGCGCAATTTCTCGCTCGCTGACCACTTTATGTAGATTTTTGATCGATATTTCGCGTTCTGAACCACTCGCATCGTCTGCCGACCAGCTCGCGCGCCCCGACAGCTCTTGCCCGGACCGAGAGTGCCCCATTTCAACGCCATCGACGAAGACTTCGCCAACGGTTATACGGCACAGCAGTCGGCAGGTGAAGACCAAGCACTCGGCTCAGCTCGCCGGGTCCACCGAATGGGCCTCAAGATCGTCCAGGGTCACCACGGCGAGGGCCGCGCTGCTGGTGGCCGCCAGCACCACCGGTGGCGCCACGCCGGCCTCGAGCGCCTCGCGCCAGCGGTCGACGCATAGACACCATCGATCGCCGGGCTCGAGCCCCGGAAAGCCGTGGGCGGGGGCCGGGGTCGACAGATCGTTTCCGCGCGCGCGGGTGAAGGCGAGAAAATCCTCGGTCATCACCGCGCAGACCACGTGACGGCCCCGGTCGGCGTCGTCGGCGCGGCAGCACCCATCTCGAAACCAACCCGTCACCGGATCTGTGGAGCAGCTCACGAGTGGTCCACCGAGAATATTATGATCAGACATGAAGAGCCTCCCGACGCCAGGCGCGTCTCTGCTGTGATAACCGACACGTCCGCCGCGGCGTTCCGGTCTCCAGCCGAACGGAGTTTTCACCATCTCCCCCCGGCTCCATACGGCGGCAGACGCCCCACCGTGTGACCACCTGATCAACCGTCGAACCGGTCCGAAATCGTGAGGTAGGATGGCGGGCGGCGACCGGCTCGCGGGCGCTGGAGAATGGAGGTCTCGTCATGGATCTCGTCCTCGTTTCACGGCTGCAGTTCGCCCTCACGATCGCGTTCCACTACATCTTCCCGCCGCTTGCCATCGGCATCAGCGTCGTCATGGTCTACCTCGAGGTGCAGCATCTGCGCACCGGCGACATATTGTTCGAGAAGGCGGCCAAGTTCTGGACCGCGATCTTCGCCCTCAATTTTGCCATCGGCGTGGCAACCGGTATTGTGATGGAGTTTCAGTTCGGTACCAACTGGGCCACCTACTCGCGTTTTGTGGGCGATGTCTTCGGGTCGGCGTTGGCGGCCGAGGGAATTTTTGCCTTCTTCCTCGAGTCGGGGTTTCTGGCGTTGCTGGTCTTCGGTTGGGAGCGGGTGTCGGCCAGAATGCACGTATTCGCCACCGCCATGGTTTGCCTGGGCTCGATCTTCTCATCGGTTTGGATCGTGGTCGCCAACAGCTGGCAACAGACTCCGGCGGGCCACCACATCGTGCAGATGGTGCGCGACGGTCAGCCGCTGTTCATCGACGGTGAGCCGGTCCTGCGCGCCGAGATCGTTGACTTTTGGGCACTGGTCTTCAATCCCTCCACGGTCCACCGGCTCGTCCACGTCTGGATCGGCGCATTCATCTTCGGCACCTTTTTCGTAATGTCGATCTCCGCGTGGTATCTGCTCAAACGGCAGCATCAGCAGTTCGCCGAGAAGTCGTTCACCGGCGCGCTCATCTTCGCCACCATCGCCTCGCTGGCGGCGGTTGTGTCCGGCCACTTCCAGGCCAACACCGTCTACCAGTACCAGCCTGCCAAGCTGGCGGCCTTCGAAGGCCACTACGAAACCGGCCCTGGCGACATGAGTCTTTTCGGTCTGCCGGACGACGACTCGGGCACGATTCGATTCAACATCGCAATCCCCGGTGGACTGAGTTTCCTGGTGCACGAGAACTTCGACCAGCCCGTGGTGGGTCTCGACCGCTTCCGTCGGGAGGACCGGCCACCAGTGGTCATCACCTTTGCCAGCTACCACATCATGATCGGCCTCGGCATGGCCTTTGTCGGTCTCACCCTTTTGGCCAGTTTCCTCCATTGGCGCGGCAACCTCTATCAGCAGCGCTGGCTGATGTGGGTCTTCGTTTTCGCGGTGCTCGGTCCGCTGGCCGCCAACCAACTCGGCTGGGTTGCGGCTGAGGTGGGGCGCCAGCCGTGGATCGTCCATCCGCCGGTGGAGTGGACCGACGACGGCGATGTGGTCGTCGGGCCGGAGGGCGTCGTGGTCTACGACGAAAACCTCGGACTGCGGACCGCCGACGCCGTCAGCCCCTCGGTGTCGGCGTCGCAGGTGTTGGCATCATTGATCGGTTTCGGCGCCATCTACCTGTTCCTTTTGGTGGCATGGCTGTTCGTCCTCGATCGTAAGATCCGCCACGGCCCGGAGCCGGTGGACACGGTGCCCGAGGACTCGGGTGGGGGGCTGTTGCGAGCGGCGGCCGGACGAGTGGATCACAGCGCCATTCCGGAAGGATCGGCGGAAGGGGGCCAATGATGGAATGGGCAACCCTGGCGGTCATCTGGTTCGGACTCGAGGGTGTGCTGCTCACTGGCTACGCCATCCTCGACGGATTCGATCTCGGTGTCGGTATTCTGCACCCCTTCGTGCCGAGGACCGATCAAGAGCGGCGCGTCGCCATCAACGCCATCGGCCCTGTCTGGGACGGCAACGAGGTGTGGCTGGTGACCTTCGGTGGCGCGCTCTTCGCCGCCTTCCCGGAGGCCTACGCAACTGTGTTTTCGGGGTTCTACACCGCGTTCATGCTGCTGCTGGCGGCGCTCATCGCCCGCGCCGTGTCCATGGAGTTCCGGTCCAAGGTCGAGAGCCACGGCTGGCGGAGGTTCTGGGACTGGGCATTTTTCGGCGGATCGTCGGTTGCCACCCTGCTCTTTGGCGTCGCGGTGGGCAACGCCATGGTCGGCATGCCCCTCGACGCCGCGGGCAACTTCACCGGCTCATTGATCGACCAGCTCACCCCCTATCCGATCCTGGTGGGCCTGATGACCGTGGCGCTCTTCGCCATGCACGGCGGGCTCTATCTCTACCTCAAGACCGAGGGCGAGTTCCAGGAGCGGCTGCGCGACTGGCTGTGGCGGAGCTGGGGCGTCTTCCTGGTGCTGTACATGCTCACCACCATGTACACCCTGGCACTGGTGCCGCGAGCCACGGCCAACTTCGAGCACTGGCCCTCAGCGGCACTGGTGGTGGTGGTCTGTGTGTTGGCGGTGGCCAACATCCCGCGCACTTTGCACTGGGGTCAGCCGTTCCAGGCCTTCGCCTCGAGCTGCACCGTGATCGCCACGCTGGTCATGCTCTTCGGTCTCGCGCTCTATCCGAATCTGGTCACGGCGAGCAACGACCCGGCAAACTCCGTGACGATTTTCTCGGCGGCATCGAGCCCGAAGACCCTCACGATCATGCTGATCATCGCCCTCATCGGAATGCCGTTCGTGCTCGCCTACACGAGCATCGTCTACTGGGCCTTCCGCGGCAAGGTGAAGCTCGACGAGCACAGCTACTGACGAGGGATCACCGGGTGTGGAGTTCCTCCAGCTCGGCCTCAAACCGCTGGCGCAGCGCCGGGTTCCGTGTGCGGCCTCGACGACCACGCCCAGGTCGCCAGGCGCGAACACATGCCCGCCCGCGTCACGCCACCACGGCGAAATCACCTCGCCACGGAGCAGGACCACATCCTTGGTATAGTCCACGCCGTCGATCCGGATCCGGCCGAAGCGGTAGCTGTCGATGCGCATGCTCAGATGATAGCCCGCCACCGTGTCCGAAGATGCTCCAGCCGGATCGAAATTCCCCGCTGCACCCAGATTCCTACCTGCACCGTCAGTACGATCACCACGGTCCACCGACGAATGTCCGACGCGAGATCGCCGAGCTCGAGCAGCGAGAGATTACCGTCCTGACGCCTCGGTCGTTCTCCACACTCGCTGCGTCCTTTGGATCCGGTTATTCTTCTCATGCCCCGTTTTCGGAGAACGCGAGACAACCGAACTCACTGCAGTCAGAGGAGGGGGACCGCCCATGACCGACACGAACAACCACAACGGTGAGCATCAGTCCGCGTCCGACGCGCCTGTGACCGAAACCGCTTCCCTCGACGAGTGGGCGGAGAACGTCGAGGAGAGGGAGGTCCGCCGTCGCCGGGAGGACCGTGCCTTTGTCCCGGTCATCGTCAAACGAACCGACGAGTCGCGACGGCACCCCGATGATGTGCTCGTGGCGGCCATCGCCGAGGGCCTGGAGCAGCTCAACCGTCCGGCGCTGTCGCTCTGGCTGTCGTCCATCGCCGCCGGGTTGATCCTGGGGTTCACGGCGATGGCGGTGGGGGTTGCCACGGTGGCCTCAGAACCGCTCTCCAACTGGCCGTTACTGGACCGCCTGTTCGTCGCCCTGGTGTATCCGCTCGGCTTCGTCGTCTGCCTCAGTAGCGGGGCAGAACTGTTCACCGAACACACCGCCACTGCGGTGTATCCCGTGCTGGATCGCAAGGCCAGCATCAGCCGGCTGCTCCGTCTCTGGGTCATCGTGATCTTAGGGAACCTGGCGGGTGCCGTAGCGAGCGCCGGGTTGCTGACCATGGCGGACGACGTCATCGGCGCAAGACAGGGCTACATAGATATCGGACATCATCTGGTGTCGTACCCCACCTTACCTCTGCTCGCGAGCGCGGTCCTCGCCGGCTGGCTGATGGCTCTCGGCGCGTGGCTGATCATGGCGACGCCGCCGGCGGTGAGCCAGATCGTGGCGATCTACATCGTGACCTTCCTGATCGGCATCGGCGGCCTGCACCACTCGATCGCGGGCTCGGTGGAGATGTTCACCGCGATGATGGTCGGCGGCGGGTTCTCGCTCGCCGAGTCGTTTCGGTTCATCGTGCTGGCGTTGGTCGGCAACCTGATCGGCGGCAGCCTGTTCGTGGCCGTGCTCAACTACGCCCACATCCGGGAGACCCGTTGACCTCGACCCGGCTTTCATCCCTACCCAGGGGATCGCGGCTGGAATGTCGCCAGCGCATCACGGCGGTCCGGCCATCGGCCCTGTGTTGCGGAATCGGCTGGTGTGCGATCGTGGCGGGTTCGGCACGGAATGTCCCCGGTTGATCGTCCCCGTCAGGCCTTCTCGAGGCTGAACTCGGCGGTGTCAAACCAAAAACCGGTGCCGGACACCAGGTCCATCTCGGCCTGGACGATGGCCACGTGGCCCTCCTCGATCTCGACGAACCTCTCGAAGAGCCGTCGTCCATCGCCATCCAGCGAGGCGACCATCTGCTTGTAGAAAGCGCTGGTCTCGCGCTCCACGTCGAGGGCTTTCTTGAGGCTTTCGATCTCGGTTCCCCTGGCCTTGCGGCCACCGTCCGCCAGGCGCTCACGGAGCGTGGCGGCGCCGGCCTCGATCACGGCCTTGGGCACCAGCACGGTGTCGAGCTTGGCGACGGTGACCGCACCCGTCGACCGCCACTCCTCGAGCCGTTCGCGCAGGTACGTGATGTGCTCCATCTCCTCGTGACACAGGGTCGTGAACACGCGCCGCGCGACGTCGTGCTCGGCCTGCTCTGCTGCCTCCGAATAGGTGCGGTGGACGCGACCCTCGTACTCGAGGGCGGTTGTGATGGCCTCTTCCAGGTTCATATCTTCCTCCAACCGGGTGTTGCCCGATCGTACTACGACCCGCCCCCCATCGAATCTTCCAGCGACACAGCTACCGACGAACTTGATTTCTCGCCATCGAGACCTATATTAAGTGTGAAGTTCAATACACAACAAGGCAACAGAGAGGAAGAGATCCATGAATTTCGGAAAGCCAGCCCTGCGATCGATACTGTTCCTCACATTCGTGGCTATCGGTACGACGCCCGGTTTGGTCTCAGCAGACGTGGAGATCGATCTGGGGCGCGGACCCGTCACGGTCCACGTGCCACCGACCTACGACCCCGCCGAACCGGCGCCGCTGGTCATGCTGCTGCACGGCTACAGCGCGAGCGGCGAGCAGCAGGAGAACTACGTGCAGTTTCTACCCTGGTCGGATCAGCTTGGCTTTCTCTATGTCTACCCGGATGGCACCGTGGACCAGGACGGGTACCAGTTCTGGAACGCGACCGACGCCTGCTGCGACTTCTATGACGCGGGCGTCGACGACTCCGGCTACCTGCGGGCTCTGGTCGAAGCGATCATCGACGAACTGAATGTGGACACCGACCGCATCTATCTGTTCGGGATATCGAACGGTGGCTTCATGGCCTACCGCATGGCCTGCGACCACGCCGACCTCATCTCCGCAATCGCCTCGCTGGCCGGAGCGACCTACATCGATGAGACGGAATGCAACCCGGCCGTTCCCGTTCGAACGCTCCAGATCCACGGCAGCTCCGACGGCATCGTCTATTACGACGGGGGTGTCACCGACACCGGGCCGATCCTGACGGAACCCTACCCCGGTGCGGTCGAGACCACCGAGACCTGGGCGGCGTACAACGGCTGCTCGCTCGAGCCCGACCTGTCCTGGCCTCCGCTCGACCTCGACAGGATGTTGCCCGGACACGAAACCACCGTCGCCCGCTACGCCAATGGCTGCGCTGCGGGAGGCAGCTCCGAGCTGTGGACGATCGTGGGTGCAGGCCACGACCCGAATCTGTCAGGCGACTTTGCGCCCCTCGTTCTGGAATTCTTCTTCTCCGACGGCGGGCCCAGCGCTCTTCTCCTCCATCGCTCGTACATCCCTGCCGTCGCGTACGCCTCCGGCACCCAGGGCAGCTTCTACCAGACCGACATCGACGTCTCCAACTCCGGCGACACCGCCGGGAGATACCGTTTCCTGTGGCTGCCGCGCGGCTCCGACAACTCCGAACCGGTGGCTTCTGAGGAGTTCGAGCTTGGCGCCGGTCAATCGGTCCGCTACACCAACGCGGTCCACGAGATCTTCGGTCTCGAGCCGGACTCGCTCGGCGCCATGGCCATCGAGGCGAGCACCCCGGAGCTGCTCTTCATGAGCCGGACCTACAACCTCGAGGACGGCGGCGCCGGCGGGACCTTCGGCCAGGCGATACAAGCCGTCGGCGCGCACGAGATGATCCCCGGCGGCGAGAGTCGTCGGATCATCCTCGCCAGCGAGAACGAGCAGTACCGCACCAACGTGGGCTGTCAGAACGGGAGCGATGGCTCCACCGTGGTCAACCTCGAGCTCTTCGACGCCGACGGAACGTCGCTGGCGAACGACATCATGATCCTGCGTCCATGGTCCAACGACCAGGCCAACCGGCTTTTCGAGGACTTCCAGCCGGTCAACGGCTATGTCGATGTGTCGACGGGGGTGGTCACCATGAGCTTCTACTGCTACGGCTCGGTACTCGACAACATGACCAACGACCCGACGACCATCCCGCCACAGTAGCGGTACATTGCGGGGTGGGAGTTTCTGCCGGCGGGCACCGCGGGACATCGCGAGTTTCGCGGCGCATGTCCAGCCCAAGCGGTTCGTGAGTGAGGTTTCGAAAGCGCCGGGCCGGACACGGCGAATGGTGGAGCTCGTCAACTGGTTACCCAAGGCGTGCCGCCGAAAACACCAGCCAAGGAGGCCGATATGGCAGAAACCAACTACAGCGTGTCCCGCGAGCTGCCGGAGACCGACTACGAGGACGCCGTCGAGCGGGTGACGGCTCTACTGGCCGACGAGGGATTCGGTGTGCTCACCGAGATCGACGTCAAGACCACGCTCAAGAAGAAACTCGACGTCGACTTTCGTCGCTACCTGATTCTCGGCGCCTGTAACCCGCTCCTTGCCCACCGCGCGCTGTCCGCTGAGCCTGATCTCGGCGTCCTGCTGCCGTGCAACGTGGTTGTCGCCGAGCGGGAGGGCGGGGGCTCTGTGGTGAGCGCAATGGATCCGGTGGCTGCCTTCGGATTGATCGACAACCCCGAGGTGCAGCCGGTGGCGGCGGAGGTTCGAGAGCGGCTGGAACGGGTGCTCGACCGGCTGCCGTGACCCGTGGATTGTCGGTGGTTCATGGCGTAGCACCTCCGATGTGGTGGACCGCTGCCGCCACGCAGTCGGGTCGAGAGGTGTGATTTGCTGATGGGACGAATCGCCACCGGACTCAAGTTTTACCTGGGCTTCGCTCCGAAGTTCAGCCGACTCGGGTACGAGAACAAGGGCCTCGACGCGCGGCCCGTGGGAGCCGATTTTTCGGGTCAGCGGTGGCTTGTGACGGGAGCCAGCGGTGGTATCGGTCGCGAGATCGTGCTGCAGGCTGCCAATGCTGGAGCTGTCGTGGTTGCCGTGGCGCGCAACGCCTCGAAACTCGCGGATCTGGCCGATGCGACGGACGTGTCCGATCTCGTCGAAACACGGGTGAGAGATCTCTCACTGATGGCCGAGACGAAAGCGCTGGTCGACGGGCTGGCCGCCACGGGACGGAGGATCGACGTGCTGGTGAACAACGTCGGCGTCCTGCTCAACGACCTGTCACTCACCGACGAGGGCTTCGAGGCATCCTTTGCCACTAATCTGCTCAACCACTACCTGCTGACCGAGGAGATGATCGCGCGCGAGCTTCTCGGCCCCGGCAGCCTGGTCATCAACATGAGCTCCGGCGGGATGTACACCGCAGCGCTCGAGCCCGAAGATCTCGACATCACCGACGCCGAGCGGCACGACGGCGTGATGGCCTACGCGCGGCACAAGCGCGCCCAGGTGGAGCTGACCCACCACTGGAATTCGCGATACGGCCCGGAGATCACCTTTCAGGTCATGCACCCCGGCTGGGTCGACACCGAGGGAGTTCGGACCTCTCTCCCGGCCTTTCGGCGTCTGTTTCGGCGCGTTCTGCGGACCCCGTATCAGGGTGCGGATACCGCCATTTGGCTCGCCACAAAGCGACCGGAACCTCCGGATGAGGGCATTTGGCTCGATCGCGAGGTGCAGCCGGAGCACCTCAGCGAAACCACCCGCAGCGGACCTGAGCTTCAAAAGCGGCTGGTGGCCGATATGGAGAGCCTCCGTGATCGGTAGGCTCGGTACGTGCCGAGGCCCGGCCACCACCGCCCATCGGTCGTCGCCCTCTTTGAGCCGATCGACCCTGGCCTCGAGATCGTTTTAGATTTGCCGAGCATTGCGCTACGCCGCTTAGGAGACCGGCCTACTCATCCCATCTGACACCTTTGTCACTGGCACCTTTGTCACGTGTTCGTGCATCGCAACATACTTGATCGGCACCGGTACAATTGTGCGGTCCTTCGTGGGCTGAAGCCCACCTGTCATGGAGGGTGGCGATGAGCGACGAAACCTGGCTTCGAGATCGACAGGAGCTGCTGGAGGCGCTGAGGCCGAGTTTCGACCCTATCCGGCTCAATCTCGACAGCCGGCTGACGGCCGAGTCCGATTGATGCGCCGGGTCGCGATCACCGGCATTGGAATCCTCTCGAGCATTGGCAACAGCTATCCCGAATTTATCGACAGTCTCAAGCACGGCCGCTCAGGGGTATCTGTTGTTCCCGAATGGGTCGAGCTTGGCTTGAGGTGCACGATCGCCGGACAGCTGGAGGGCATCGACGATCTCCGAAGAGAGTCCGGCATTTCCGACAGTCAGCTCAAGTGTATGTCCGACGCCGCGCTGTACTGCGCTCTCGCCGCACAGCAAGCCGTCGGTGGTGCCGGTCTGACGGCTGGCGATCTCGAAGGTCGGCGAACCGGCTGTATCGTGGGCAGTGGAATCAGTGGCACCGGCGCAATTTACGAGGGAGGCCGGCAGCTGTACTCGAACCAGCTCCGACGGGTTCGCCCGCACATCGTTCTCCACACCATGGCCAGCTCTTGTAGTGCCAACCTGGCAGCCCTTTTCAAAATCGGTGGCCGCAGCTACTCCATCAGCTCAGCGTGCGCGACCTCTGCCCATTGCATCGGCCACGGTTTCGAATTGGTTCGGGGTGGGCAGCTTGATCTGGTCTTGGTCGGCGGCGGTGAGGAGATCAATGCGCTGGTCGGCGGCGCTTTCAATGCCATGCGCGTGGTCCTTTCGACCCACTTCAACCATACCCCGAACAAAGCATCCAGACCGTTTGACGTCGACCGTGACGGTTTCGTGATGGCGGAGGGCGCCGGCATCCTGATCCTCGAAGACATGGAGCGCGCGGTTTCACGAGGTGCGCACATCCACGGCGAGATCATCGGGTATGCGGCCAACTCG
The DNA here is from genome assembly GCA_963797055.1 of uncultured Holophagae bacterium. Taxonomy (GTDB): domain Bacteria; phylum Acidobacteriota; class Thermoanaerobaculia; order Thermoanaerobaculales; family Sulfomarinibacteraceae; genus FEB-10. The sequence continues at coordinate 19,524 of CAWCOD010000002.1, read as the reverse complement.
GGCGGATCCGGAATGGTGCTTCCCGAGACCCACGGTACATCGGCCGCGGCGTGCATCGAAGAGGCTTTGCTCGACGCCGACGTCGACCCGGGATCGATTGACTACGTGAACGCTCACGGCACCTCAACGATTCAGGGTGACCTGTCAGAGGCGCAGGCCCTCCGCCGAGTTTTCGGCGCACCCGGTCCGCCCGTGTCGTCCACCAAGTCCATGACCGGCCACGCTCTGGGCGCCATCGGGGCGCACGAGCTGATCTCTTGTCTGGCGATGCTTGAAAACGGATTCATCGCGCCGTCAATCAACATCGATGCGCTCGATCCCGAATTTGAGGGACTCGACGTTGTCCGCGAGATCCGGGAGCGCGAGCTCACCGTCGCTGTTTCAAACAGCTTCGGCTTCGGCGGCACCAACGCCGTTCTCATCGTCCGCCGTTCTGCCCTCGGTTAAACCGCCTCTCCTCACATTCACTTTTTGCTCGGCTGAGTCGACCATCATACGGAGAGGAAAAGGTGCCAGAAAAGGTGCCAGGTGTGGGGGTATTGATGTTTCATCTTTCCCTCATCGATTCGACTCCCATTATCAATCCCCTGACCTGACCTCTTCGGAGTCCACCTGCCGAATCCGTTTCGCAAAGCCCTGGTCGGCACCCTAGAGGTATCGAGGGAGGTTCCCATCCGAAGGGGTCACGAACTCCCCTTCAACCGCTTGATCTCCTTGACCATCTTGCCGAAAGAGCGGTCCCTGGCCCGGATCTCGTGTCGCCGAGAGGCGTCGAGCCGCAGGTCGAGGTGCTCCGCTTCGCGGCGGAGCCGGTGGTAGCTCGCCAGCCGTTTCGGCTCGATGCCTCCCATCGCGACCTCCTCGAGAACCGCGCACCCAGGCTCGGACTCGTGTCTGCAGTCTCGGAATCGGCATCCCGCTGCCGCCTCCTCGATCTCGGGAAAGGCGGCGTCGATGGCATCCGCGCCGAGCCATAGACCGAGTTCGCGCACTCCCGGGGTGTCGATGAGACAGCCGCCAGACGGCAGCGCCACCAGTTCGCGGTGGCTGGTGGTGTGGCGACCCTTGGAGTCGCCGGCCCGCACGTGGGAGACCGCCAGCCTGTCGGCGCCGAGCAGCCGGTTGGCCAGGGTTGACTTGCCAACCCCCGAAGGACCGAGCATTACGGCGGTGCTCCCGGGTCCGAGAAGGGCGCGCAGCTCGTCCACCCCCACGTCGCTGACGGATGACAGCGCCACAATGTCGACGAAGGGTGCGCCCTCGCGGGCCTTTTCGATGGGGGCTGCAGGGTCATCGATCAGGTCGATCTTGGTCAGTACCACGATCGGAGTCGCCCCGCCGTCCCAGGCCAGTGCCGCGGCGCGTTCGATCCGGCGCGGATTCGGCCCACGCTCCACCGACTCGACGACAAGCACCACGCCGACGTTGGCGGCCACCGCCTGCACGCGATCCGCCTCTCCCGGGCGGCGCCGTACCAACGCCCCGGTTCGGGGGAGGATCGCTCGCACAACGGTGGTGTCCTCCTTTCGGTCCAGCGCCACCCAGTCTCCCACCGCCGGGGGGCCGGCTTCTCCCTGCGGGTCGAGGGAGCCGGGAATGACGGCCGTGGTCGGTCCCCCGGTGCGTTCGACGGTCACCGCACCCCGGTCGACGCGCACGACGCGTCCCGGTGTCCATCCGCTGTTTTGGTGGGTTTCGAAGAGCGATTTCCATCGGTCGCTCCAGCCGAGATCTTCCAGCTTCACTGTGTGTCTCCTGTTGTTCCGGGCGCGCGATTGCACACCCTCATCCATCTTCATTGAGAGAAGGGAAATGATCGGGGCTGTTCGAAGAACCGGGCGGTTCGTCTCGGAACGCCCCTCAGGCGACAATGACAGCGGTCGAAGTCTTCATACGGGCGGGATAGTAGCACGAACTCAGGTGCCACCCTTTCCCTGTATTCTCGCGTTGCGACGCGGGCACCCCATGGACAAACGAAGCGGGCGAAGGGAACACTCCCTTCGCCCGCGAATCGACCCGATCAACATGACGAACCGGATCACGTTCCGACGGTTGACCCCTCTCCACCTGCCCGAGCCATGACTGTCAGATCGAAGCGGTCCAGGTTCATGACCTTCGCCCACGCAGCCACGAAGTCCTCGACGAACTTCCGGCTTGCGTCGTCGCTCGCGTAGAACTCGGCAAGCGCGCGAAGCTGCGAGTTCGATCCGAAGATCAGGTCCAAAAAGGTGCCAGGTGTGGGGATATTTGGCACCTTTATTCCGGCGATGAAGGCAAGGTCCGCGGTTCGCCCGTCCTACGAGCCGGGTGTTGGCTCACGCCCCTCGAAGAAGAGGCTGCCGAAGCTTTCACCCTGCTGGTAGTTGACCACCAGGTCTCCGAGCCGGAAACCCCAGCTCTGCGCACCCTGGAGAGCGGCGGTGACGCGCTGCTCGAGATCCATGACCTCGGGCGGACACGCCATGCGGGTGGCCGCCAGCGGCCCGACGGTCAAGCTGGTCGCGGTCTCGCCTTCTCCGATCGTGCCGTGATAGCTGTTGCAGCCGCTCGAACCAGAGACACGGTCGCCGTCGATGATCAGGGTGATCTCGGGCTCCGGCGGTGCGGCCTCTGTGGACGAGAGCTTGCGCAACACCCACTCTCTGCCCTCGAGGGTGGCCAGGGAGGCGGAGCCGACGACCTCCGCCGAGGTCTCAACGAGGTCCCCGCCCTCCAAGGCGAAGGTGCGGGTCGCCAGCTGGGTGGGGCAGCACATGCCGTCTTCGGGGCCGGCCTGCAGGACGTCGAGGATGACGCGGCCGTCTTCAATCCGGGCATCGCGGATCTGCGCCCGGTCGCCGATCTCGGCCAGCCCCCGCTGGACGATCACACCGCCCTCGCGGCCCATCACCGCCAGGTAGCCGAAGTTCCCGGTGCCGCCGCTGCTGAAGGTGAGATGGGCGACGGCCTCCTCGGACGCATCGTCGTCGAGGCTTCCGGAGAGGTAGAAGCCGTCCGTGAGCCAGACGGTGGGGACCGAGGCGCCGCCCTCGACGAAGGGCTCACCCTCCCACTTGCCGTCCACCAGCGTGACTGCCCCCTGGCCCTCGATGCCGGTGTAGGTTGCCGTTGCAAGCTCGGCTGCATTGGGGGCGCTCGCCGATGCGGGGGGCGGCGGGACCGCCCGTGTCGCCTCATTCCCAGTCTCGGGCCCCGAGCAGCCGAGCAGGGCGGCGAGGCTCGCGACTGCCATCCAACATTTCATGACTCCTTCACCTTTCATCGCCAACTCCCCTCGACTCTTTCCTGCCGCACGATGTGATACACGGCGACGGCCTCGTGCACGAGACGCCTCACGATATCCGGGGCGAACTGGATCGGCGCGACGAACTCGAAGCCGTCCACGACCCGGTGCAGGTATCTCGCGTGCTGCGGCCCCAGAAAGCTCCTCAGCACCTGCTCGGGGCCGCTGCCTCTGTCTGCCATCTCGACATAGAACGTGTACAGGTCCTCCGAGTCATCCAGCGGTGTGCCCGGTCCATGTCTCTCAGGTGGAGAACCGGCGTCACACGACGTTATCACGGCGTTCAGTTGCACTTGCGATACGTGTAGTCGCCAACCTCCAGACAATCTTCGTCCCCATCCTGAAAGACGAGAAACTCAACACATGAACCTGGAACCCACCAAGATAGGGCCGGGTGACGCCCTCCCCTCCTCAATCACTCACTCATCGTGGGCACCCACCGCGTTGTGAGGTCGCGGTCAGCGGGAAGGTCGACGCTGGAGAACGATCAAACTCAGGTCATCGTCGAGGCGTTCCAGGTCGTGAAAATCCTCGATCTCGTGGAGTAGGGTTTGGGCGATCTCCGCCGGTGATCCGCCACAGCGCAATACGCCTGCGGCCCGCTCCACCCCGAACTCCTCCCCGGCACCGTCGCGCAGCTCTACCAGCCCGTCAGAGAACAGCAAGAGGGTGTCGCCCCCGGCGAGGCGTGTCTCTTCCTCCTCCCAGGGGTTCCCGGCGATCAGTGCGACCGGCATGCCGGTCGCCTCGAGGCTCTCCACCGAGCCGTTTGTCCGGCACAGCAGCATCGGCTCATGCCCGGCGGAGACGTAGTCCACGCCGCCGTCGTCCGCGATCCGAAGGAAAACGCCGGTGGCGTACAGGAACTTCGGGTCGTCTGGGTTGCGGGCAGCCTCGAATCGGCTCTCGAGCTGCCTCGGGATATCGGTGAGTGGCAGCCCGGGGTCCATCTCGGCCAGCAGCAGCTTCATGACGACGGCAGCGAACCCGGACCGCACCCCGTGCCCCGAGACGTCGACCAGCCACAGCGTGAGCCCTCCACGGTTGTCGCTGCGCCAGCCGAAGAGATCGCCGGACAGGTGGCAGTACGACTCGAGCACCGCAGCTGCGTCAACGGGCGTGTCCGGAGGCAATCCGCGTGGCAGGAGGTGGTATTGCACCGCGTGACCCAACTGGAGGGCCTCGTCCATGCCGGGAAACAGGTGTGGGCGGTAGAGAAACGTCAGCGGCTCCTCGACGTCGCGCCGAACCGTGCGCCGGTCGCCGGCCTGGCCGAGGTCGGGGAGCGGACGACTGATGGCGTCGCGAATCGTCTCGGCGAGGAGATCGCCGAGCCGGTGGCCCGCGATCGGTTGATCGAGGAGGAAACTCCTGGAGAGCTGCTGCAGCAGGTCGTCGACCGCGGAATCGTCAGGGTAGGAGCTCATGGGCACAGTCATTCTACGCCCTTACGGCTTTCTTGGTGAGGGAGGGTCTGTTTCCGGTACTCATCCGAACCACTGTCCCGGGACGAGTTGGGCGATGCCCGTACCGCGCGCCCGCCGGGTCCGCGCAGCTCAGACGACCAGTGCCAGGATGGAGGCCCCAAACCCCACGAAGAGAACGAGAGTGACGAGCCAGGCGGCCCGTGACGATCGCTCCTGCTGCCGACGCACCTGCCACAGAGCGACCATGGCCGCCACCGAGGCTACGCCGACAATGAACACCTGAATAACCGTCAGCACAGGAAGGCTGCGCGGTATCCCTGATGGCCACCACGCTGCGGCCTGGAGCTGCAGGCTGGCACCGGTGATGAGCGGGACGTTCTCCAACTGTGCCGCCATCAAGCCGTCCAGCCCAGCAGCATCAACGCAAAGCCGACGCGGGTGGCTGTCACATGCGGGGTTCTCGCGCCGAAACAGCCAGCGAACCGTCCGGTGGAGCAACGAACCCAGGCCGACCGCCACGAGGCAGACGAGGGCCAGGTTCAGCGGTTCGAGGAGTTGAGGAAACCGACGTGGGATGAGCAACCCCAGGGCCAGGACCGACACTGCGTAGCAGAAGACCGCGACATCCGCCGCGCCGGCGTCAAGCCTCCAAATCGCCGCCAGCGGCGGTCGAAGTTGCAGCCTCGACGAACAGTGTGGACACGAGTGCAGGCAATCGAAGCAGAGCTTGCAGTGGTGTGCCTTCTTGGACTCGATCGGTGGTGGAAGACCGTGCAGCCGGGAATCGACGAATTGCCCGTGTAGCACGCGTGGTCTGGCACGACGACACGCAGAAGCTCCGATGGGCGGTGAGCTGGAGTGGTGAGGCGGGTGCCAGGGCAACCGCCAATCGACCCAAAGGGCACAGGTGACGGCACCAGACCTCGCGGCGGTAGACCAAGGCGAGGATGACCGCGGCAGCGACCAACGCGGCCAGCATGACGGCCGAGGGCCGAGGATTTCGGGTCATCAGGAAGGCGCGTTCCGACCACACGATGAGTACGAATCCCGAGAACGGTCAGCCAGGGGCCGAAGCGAAACATCCACTTCGGCGGTGGTCGGTCGAGAGATCCGACCCGGCCTGTCAGCCGCCCGGCCGTCGACAGCGGGCAGACCGTGCACCACAGCGGTCCGGCGATCAGAAACAGGGCAAAAACGACCGGCTCCCAGGATGCCCAGATCGAGGCGTTGGCCAGCTTGCCGACGCTCGTGTCGGAGGCAACGAGACAGAGGATGATCACGGAAGCAAAGACAGTTGCCACCGCGAACCGCAGAGCCCGAAGAAGAGGAGGCCTGCACCACCAGGGAACCTCCGGCCCGGTGGCGAGATCCACACCCGGGGGCAGTGCCTTCTCCGCCGCGCCCCCGAGGATATGCTCGGCCCGAATATCCTGGCCGTCAGCAACCCGACGGGCCAGCTCCACCACCTCGCGAAGCTCACTCACGTTGTTGCGGCGGTAGTCAGACTCCAGCAGCACGTGGCATGCACTTTCGGTCAGACGCGGCGGCCGTGGACCGGTGCGTCGGAGCATCGCCTCGGCCAGTGGAAGAATGTCACGTTGCCTTTGCGCGAGTGGCGGTGCAACGATCACGTCGGCGAATCTGTTGACCAGTTCCGCATCCAGACCACCGCACCCCCGGTTTTCTGAATCGGTGGCGCACCCGGTGGCGATGATCCGGGTGTCCGGTCTGCCGGAGCCGGGCTGCGCGGACGAACCGAGGTATCTGGACAGCTCCTCCTGGGCGGCTTGCGGCAGGGCGTCCAGGTGACGCAGAAGCGGGTACCGCCGGCAGCAATGGATCCCTCCGCCTCCCCGTACGCGAGCCCGGCTCGTCCTCGACCGCCCTTCCCAGGATGAGCTCCGCGGCGTTCTCCGGAGCGAGCCGCCTGCAGTTCACCGCGATCATCGGCCCCTGTCGCCGCGCCGAGCCCTCGTGAATCAGTCGCGCGGCCATGGTCTTGCCGGTACCGGCTGCGCCGGTGACCAGGACCGGTGAGGTCGTTCGGGAACAGCTTTCGATTCGGCCCTTCACCGCGCGCATCCGCGCGGATACGGCGATCAGCTCGTCCGGGTCCTCATCTCCCTGAACCAGGCGGATGATGATCTCGGTTCCTTTGAGAAGATCGAGGGCATCCTCGGTCGCCTCGTGCAGGTTGCGGGCGATTCCGCCGAGGAGCTTTGACCGCAGGGAGTCGGAGTCGCGAAGTGCCGCCGCCAACGCCGATGCCGGGTACTGCAGCAGGCGGACATCGGTGAGGGCGACGGCGTCGACCGCGGCCCCCTCCTTGCCGACGACCGACTCGGCCCCGAAGGTCGCACCCGCGCCGAGCCGCGCCAGCGAACGGCGGTTGGATCCTCCCTCCTGGAGAAGGAGCTCCACCTCACCTTCGACCACCACATAAAAAAATTCATGACGCTGGCCGCGACGGACGATCACCTCGCCTTGGGCGATACCTATCTCGTGCCCTTCGTGGCGGAGGAAGCCGATCGTGGTCGGGCCCAGAAGACCCGAGCCGCTGTCTTCCTTCGGCGATTCACGACCTGGGGCTGCCGTGTCGGTGTGATCTCCATCGCGCGTTGAACTCACAGCTTCCCTCGCTCAGCCTCGGCCACGTTACGGACTCCCTCCCGCCTGCGCGGAACGCAGCTCGGCCTCCCGTGCTTCGAACTCTGTGGCTTCCTCTTCCCGGCCTTGCTCGCGCAAGAACTCGGCGAGCTCCTCGACCACCAAGGTCCGTCGCCTGTGCCCTGGTTCGAAGGCTGCGCTGAAGATGGCCAGGCTGCGACGGTACGCCTCCTCCGCCTCAGGATAGCGTTCGAGCGTTCGGTACACGCCTGCCAGGTTGTACAGGTTGAGCCCGATCTCCGGATGCCCAGGATCCAACACCTTCTCGCGGATGGCCAAGGCCTCGAGGCACAGGGCTTCCGCCTCCCGCATCGACCCTGCTCCATGTACAGCGCCCCCAGATTGGCGAGGCTGAGAGCGACCTCCGGGTGGTCGGCTCCCAAGTTGTTCCGTTGGATGTCGAGGGACCTGAGGTAGAGTGGCTCCGCCTCGTCGAAACGCTCCATCTGGTCGTACAGATTGGCATAATTCTCGAAGAACCACGCCGACCTCGGGGTGGTTTGGACCGAGGACCCTCTCCAAAATCTCCAGGTTTCGCCGGTTCAGCTCTTCCGCCTCTTCGAATCTTCCCAGGATCTTGAGGGCGATGGCGAGGTTGCCGCGCGCCTGGCCGACCTTCGGATGATCCGCTCCCAACTCCTCTTCCTGGACGGCCAACACCCGTCTGAAAATCGGCTCGGCCTCCTCCACCCGACCCTGTTGTGCCGCGAGAATCGCCAGGTTCGACAGGCACCTGCTCGCGCGGACATCGTTGGGTCCGAGCTCGGCCTCGTAAATGGTGAGTGCGCGTTGCAGCTGCGTTTCGGCCTCGTCGAACCTGCCGGCCTGTCGGTACAGCATGCCCAGAGTGTTGAGTGTTTCGGCCACCTCGAGATGTTTCGGGCCGAAGATTTCCTCGCGCAGCTCCAGCGCGCGTATGAGATGGGTCTCGGCCGAATCGTAGTCGCCGTTGTTTCGGAGGCAGCCCCCCAGCAAGGACAGTGCTTCGGCCACATCGGCGTGCTCGTCACCGAGCTCCTGTGTGCGCAGCTCGACGGCCTCCTCCATGAGCGGAATCGCCTGCTCGTAGAGTCCCATCTTGTTGAACACCCTGCCGATCGTGAGCAGCAGTCGCGCGCGGGTCAGGGGCTGTTCCTCGAGAGTCCCCGAGATGCGTTCGGCGCCCCGCTGCAGGATTTCCTCGGCACTCAGCGATGCCCCCCTCGCCTGCTCCGGGTTCGACTCCTCGAACAGGTTCACCAGAAAATCCGACACCTGCTGGGCCGCGACCGCCTCTCGGTTGGCGCGCTTCGCCTCTCGGGACGCCCGCACCCACTGGATCGTCATTCCGCCCGCAAGAATGGCGAGCGCGAACCACACCGCGGCGACGACGGCGCGCCTGCGCCGCCGTTTCGGCCCCTCGATGATCCGTTGCAGCTGGGCCAGGGCATCCACCGATGACGGTCGTGCCCCGGGCGCCACCGACGTGAGGCGTTCGATCAATTCCCTGAGGTCGGCCGGGAGCCCGGCAACCGGGGCCGTCTCGCCCTCGGCCGCCTTGAGGACCAGACCCATCGGGCCGAGATCCGGATCGAACGGAGGCGACCCGGTGAACAGCTCCTGCAGGATCAGACCCCGCCGAGTACATATCGCTGGCGGCGGTGGCCGGCTCGGCCCGCGCCTGCTCCGGGCTCATGTAGCCCGCCGTGCCGACAACCGTGCCGCGGTTCGTCTTGACGTGGGTCGACAGCGTGCCTGTCGGGAAGGCTCGGCCCCTCTGGTGATTCGCCCTGGTGCCCGAGATCGACGAGATCGATGGTTGGCGTCTCCGAGAACACCGTGATTTCCTCATCAACCGACCGCGCCAACCCGAAGTCCAGGACAGCGATCTCGCCGTCGGGTTTGACCATGATGTTCTCGGGCTTGAGGTCGCGGTGGATCACCCCCATGCCGTGCACCGCCACCAGGACTTCGATCAGCTGCTCGGGCGATGCTCCAGCTTCTGCCGCTGGGAAAGCTGCGTCTTCATGGCCGCGCGCAGGCTCCTGCCCGGAACCAGCTCGAGCACCAGGAAGTCGCTGCCCTCGTCCTCGATGAACTCGTGCACCGCGCAGATGTTGCGGTGGTTCATCTGGGACAGAATGCGCGCCTCGCGCCGGAATCGCGCCTTGGCCTCCCGGTGCAACCGGTGGTCGCCATGGATCGCTTTCACCGCAACCTTGCGCTGCAACCTCTCGTCCTCGCCGACGTACACGGTTCCCATGCCGCCTTGGCCGAGCACATCGACGAGTCGGATATGTCCAATCGACTCGCCGATCAGGTCGTGTTTTTGAGACTTCATTTGGCCCAATGATACCCGAGAATGGAACGTTTGGAATTGTCCTCGCTGACGGCGTCGGGATGAGGCCGCGCCCCTGACAGGCACTACACCTGACCGACTACACCCGTTGACCAATCAGCCTAAAGCGTTCCTGACCACTATCGATCAAGGAAAATCCGCCAGGTCCATGTCCTTCAAGTAGAGACTGAGATGCGCGCCCGTGCCAACCTCGGTTCCGTCGATCCGGAAATCTTCGTCATCCACGGCTGTCTCTCCGCAAAAGAAAAAGACATAGTATCCAGAGGTAACACCAGCCTTTACATCCAAATAGAATCGATCTCTGTAAAGATCTGGGATCGAACAGCTATTCAACCAGAGCACCTTGGTCGAGGGGCCATCGATAGCGTCAATCTCATGCTTCTGAAATTCAAGACCCGCGCCATCTTCACGATGGACTTTTAGTGTCGACCTGCAATACGTGCCAAAACAGAACTCCACCGAATCAACGTCCAGATGGTAGGTCGCGTTGTTGGTCATGGTCACCACAACATCATTCGTCGGAATCGACGCGGTTGGTGTTGGCGTCCGGGTTCGGGTTGGGGTCCGGGTCGGGGTTGCTGTGACCGCACCTGATGTGGGTGTGGGCGTCGGTGTTGAGTTGGCGCTCCCCGCACTCAAGATGGCCTCAAGGGTCGACGGATCTTCCGACAGATTATCGACCTTTGATGCGCCAAACACTGCAGATCCGCTCGTTACCTCAACTCCCAAAATACCGTCCGCAAGAGGTTCGGGGAAGGTAAAGAGCTGACTGATGTTGGCCAATATCGGTTCATAGGCACCGAGATGAACTGTTGTGTAGGCCCACCCTGCCTGATTGTTCTTGACCTGCATCCTTAGAGTGGCACCACCATCTCCCGCTAGGGCATAGAAATTCGTCCTGAAGGAGTTGTTCGAGGCGATCCCCGGTATGTCGTTCTGAGAGTAGGCTTGGGGCGCAAGAGACACCGGAACGCCCTCGAATCCCTGCCCAAAGGTCCGCGAACCCTGCTTGGAGTAGATACGGGCGGTGCAGACCAGGTCGTCCTTGTTCTGCTGAACTCGAACCAAGAACGCACCCGTCCCGGAATTCATGCCAAACGTCCTGTAGATCACATCTTCGAACACCTGATATTTGCGGCCGCTGAGCGTAATCGTCTCGCACGGAGGATGAGGATTTGACTGGCCTCGCGTCAGCCAGCAGACGTCGATCGTCATGTATGACTGGCTGTTGTTGTAGACAATGAGGTCTGTGTACCAATTTCCGACTCGCGCCGCGGCGGGAACGAGAATGGTCCTTCCAGGGCTCAGAGCCCGAGCTGCGTTTGGTACAACAAGACATGCCGCCAGAGCGGCGATTCCACAGGCCGCAAACAATGTTTTTCGCACACGATCCTCCGAGTAGTCCACTTTTGTCTATCTTATAAACTGGTCTTATCTCATCTTCGCCTAAAATCCTTACACACGGCCAAAGTTCAGAATTCTGTCCCTTTGTCGGCCGTTTTTCGTACAGTTCCACATCCCGCGGCACGTCGAACCGACACCAAATTCGAATTCAGTGTCACGCGCGATGCTGGCTGTTCCATCGAGTTGTTGGGTGCCACGGTTGGGTGCCACGTGTTGGGTGCCACGTACCGAATTGTTGAATTGTGAGAAGAGCTGGGTAGAATGAAGTTGTCCCGTCCGCGCATGGGAGGCATCCCATGCCGCGAAAAGCCCGTCTGTTTCTCCCCGGAGCCACCTATCACGTCTATTGCCGTGTTGCGCGCGGTGAGTTCGTATTCGATGATGATTTCGAGGCGATCGAGTTCGTCGAGACATTGCGTAAGGTCAAGGAAGTCGATGGCTTGACGGCATACGCCTGGTGCCTGATGGCAAACCACTACCATCTGGTAATCAAAACCAAGAATGTCGATCTGTGGCGGTCGATGGCGCGACTGCAAGGAACTGTAGCCCGCAGCTTCAACAGGCGCCGTCGCTATCTCGGCCGCCTCTGGCAGAGCCGCTATCGGGCACGCGTGATCGACTCCGACGACTACTTTCGCCAGCTCGTCTGTTACTTCACCTCAATCCAGTGTCGCCGGGATCGTCGCTGACCCTGCCGATTTCCCGTACAGCGGTCATCGGGAACTGATGGGATGCTGCAAGCCGCTCGTCATCGATCGGCGCGCCACACTCGACGCATTCTGCTCCTCAGATGAGGAAGACCTCGCGGCATATCTCGGGTGGATCCGCTCCGTTGCCGAAGCGAAGTGGGCAACGGCTGAAATCAAGGACCTTCCATGGTGGGATCGGCCGAAAAATCTCGACGAAATCGCCGACCCTGAACGCCATATGAAGGCGATGGCATATGACGGAACAGCTCTTTCGGAAAACCGCGTCGAGATCGATCTCGATGACTTCGCGCTCCGGTTTGAGCAGGCTGCGGGCCTATCGGTTCGCGAACTGGCGTCGCGGTCTCGTTCGGGGAACCATATTCGAGGTCGGATCGAATTCGCCACACTCGCGATCTCCCGTTACGGATACCGCGTCTGCGACGTCGCCAATCTCATTCACAAGCACAGAAGTTCCATCACACTGTGGCTCAACAAAGGTCTCTTCAATGAAAACAAGTACCCGGATTTCGCTCGTCGCCTGGATCAGCTCGACGAGCAGATCTCACCCAAGCACTGACAATTCGACAATTCGGTACGTGGCACCAATCTATTCGGTACGTGGCACCAATCTATTAATCTAAAGCTCTCGCAAGCCGCCCGGAGGTTCTGAGGTCCTCAAGACTGGCACCGATCTATCATGGGGGGCGCCCACAACTGCGACTTCCGCTATCACCTCGAGGAGGTCGAGAGCGAGACTGCGGGAGGAAACGACCCATGAGTCTCCGCGAACGTTGGATAGACGTTGTCCACCGGGCCGCGACGGGCACGAGGCGAGCCCGAACGCTGCTCACACCAGTTGGTGTCGCCGTGTTCGGTGGGTTCACCGCCCTTTTCGTGTTGGCCGGGATTCTGGTCGACTCGCTGCTGACGTTACCGAAGCTCCTGCCGGAGGCTGCGCGGCTCCCGTTCGCGATCCCGAGTTGGCGGTGGGCCTCGGATTCACGGCCTTGTCGGCCCTTCACTTCCTGCGAGCCAAGGGAACGCCCGTGCCCTTCAATCCACCGCCCAGATTGGTCACGAGTGGACCGTACCGTCGTTCCAGGAACCCGATGCTGACAGGGGTCTTCCTGTTCCTGTTCGGCCTCGGCTTCGCGGTGAACTCTGTGTCTCTGGTGCTCTTCTTCGTGCCACTATTCGTGCTGGCCAACGTCTGGGAACTGAAGGCAATCGAGGAACCCGAGCTTTTGAAGCGGCTCGGTGACGAGTACGCCGACTACAGGCGGCGGACTCCGATGTTCATTCCCGGACTCCGTCGGGGAAACCGACCGCAGGATCCAGTGCAGAAACCAAGTGGATACTTCGCCGAAGCAAGGTGTGAGCCAACATGACCGCTGACATCGATCGTATCGGTGCTGTCCGGGGTCGGTGTGGGTGTCGCCGCCGCCGTGACCATGGACGTGCTGGGTGCGGTCGCGCGGCGATTCGGCCTCGCCGCGGGTTCCATGGGACCGTCGGTCGGACGCCGGCATCTCGGCATCGCAAGGGGCCAGTTCGTTCTTTCCGACATCGCATCTGCGCCCGAACTGGCCGGCGAGGCCAGGGCAGCAATGGTCGGGCACGTCACGATCTAGACCGTACTTTCAGATGACCTGCTCACCACTGTCGCTGGATGCGAGGTGGCATTCCTCCTGAACGTGGACCGGACACCACGTCCTGTCGTGCTGCAGCTCGTCCTCAGGGGAATGTGCGGGATGCTGTTCCCTCGAGCGGCCACCTGCAAGCTGCACGCCGAGCACGGCCAGGATGAGCCCAGCCCCCTCCCTTACGCTGATTGGCTCGCCCAGGAAGAGCCAGGCGAGGATCGCGATCTGAATCAGCATCGTGTTATTGATCAGGTTCGATTCGATGGCGGTGAGGCTTCGCAGGATGTGGTTCCAGATTGTGAACGCCAGGGCGGTATTGATGACCGCCAGCCAAATGACGATGCCCCAGCCCGAAAGGTCCAGGCGAGGCACACCCTCGACGATGAACCCAACGGCCAGGAGGAGAGACGACCCGATGCCCATGCTCACGACCGTGACCAGGAGAGGGTGAAGGTCGCCGCGTCGATTCACGGATCGCCCGAGCAGCGCAGCCCACGAGTTGGCGAGCATACCCAACCACGGCAACAACCAAACCGATGACCTGGAGGGGCAGCGCGAGAGGGATGAAGTACACGATCGCACCGAGCAGGAAGGTGCAGACTCCGAGCCACTGGCCGACGAGTCAGCCGTTCCCCAAGGAACGAGGCGCCGAGTAGGGCCACGACTGCCGGAGAAAAGCAGAGAATCAAACTGAGCGTGACCGCGGGCAGAAAACCGAGGGCGACGAATTGAGCGCCTTGGGTCACGGAGTAGAAAACGACTCCAAGGACGGACAGCCGCAACCAATCGGAAGGTGTCAGATCTGCCCAGTTCCGCCCGTCGAAGTGGCGCTCACCAGCAGCGCCGGCGCGAGGATCAGGAAGGCCAGGGTGTACCGCATTCCGGCAAAACTGATTGCCGGTATTTCCTCCAGACCAAACTTGATCAGGACCCACGACGTGGACCAGAGAAAGGTCACAAACAAGGCCTGTAGTTTTGCAATAGCGATGAAGTCGACGGGGTTCAGCCATGGAGGTCTCCTTCAGGTTTGGGCACAGCCCGCGCTGTGCCGACCTATCCCCTCCAGGCTTTTATCCGTCTAGGTGCGAGCCGAGATTTGCGGCCTTCTGTGGCGCTTGGACCAGCCCGACTGTCGCCGGCGGAACCCTAGACACCCTTCAGTCGACATCCAATTCTGGCATCTCCGACATGACCGGGTCAACCGTTGCAGAAACAAAGTGGGACCATCTGTTTCCCGGCAAGCAGACTCTGACGAGAAAGGGGCCGGTGGTGAACTCGGCTGTCTGGTACGTGGAGCCGTTCGGGTCGACCACGCCGAAGGGAGCGGTCTGCGGCTGTGGCCGAGGTGGTCGGAGCAGGGAGGTGGCCGCGCCTGCGTCCCCGCCGACCACCGGACAACCCGAACACTCTGAACATGTTCGCGAGGAATAGCATCATCGTCATGGTTTGTTGCCCTGGCTGACCCGCACACGATGACCAACAACTGTCATTGCTCGCGGCCAACCCACCGACCTGGAGACACCATGACTCAAAAGCGGATCTTCACCCCGTTCGAAATCAGCGGCCTGACCCTCAAAAATCGCATCGTGCTCGCGCCGATGACCCGCGCGAGGGCAGGGGAAGGCAGGGTCCCCAACGACCTCATGGCGGAGTACTACGTCCAACGCGCCGGGGCCGGACTCCTGATCACCGAGGCGACGGTCGTCTCCGAGCAGGGAATCGGTTGGGTCGACTCGCCCGGGATCTACACCGAGGCCCAGGCCGAGGGCTGGAAGCTGGTGACCGACGCCGTTCACGCGACGGGCACGCCGATCTTCCTCCAGCTCTGGCACTGCGGCCGGGCGTCACAGAGCGGTTTCACGACGGTCAGCCGACGGTGGCCCCCTCAGCGGTCAAGCTCGAAGGGGATCACGTGCACACGCCCGACGGCCCAAAGCCCTACGAGACACCCAGGGCCCTGGAGACCGATGAGATCCCCGCCATCGTCGCCGACTTCGGTCGAGCTACCGACCTCGCACGAGCCGCAGGATTCGACGGCGTGGAGGTCCACGCCGCCAACGGCTACCTGCTCAACCAGTTCCTCGAGTCCAAGACCAATCGGCGCACCGACCGCTATGGAGGCAGTATCGAGAATCGTTTTCGGCTCCTCGGAGAGGTCCTCGAGGCGGCGAGCAACGCCTGGTCGTCGGACCGGGTGGGCGTGCGCCTCTCCCCCAACGGATCATTTAACGACATGGGCTCACCGGACTATCGCGAGACATTCACCTACACGGCACGACAGTTGCAGTCCATGGGCCTGGCCTACCTCCATCTGGTCGACGGACTGGCATTCGGGTTCCATGAACTCGGTGAGCCGGTCACACTCGAACACGCTCGCGAGGTCTACAACGGAACCCTCATCGGCAGTTGCGGTTACGATTTCGAGACCGCCGAGGCGGCGGTCGGTCGAGGCGCCGCCGATCTGATCGCCTTCGGCCGACCGTTCATCAACAACCCCGACCTTCCGGCCCGCTTCGCAAACGGCTGGCCCCTCAACGAAGACTTCGATATGAGCACCTGGTACTCGGGCGGCGATGGCGCCACAGGCTACACCGACTTTCCGACCTACGACCATCGCGCACCGGTAGGACCTGACGGCTGCGCAGGCCGCTGATCATTCGGACGGGTCCCACCCTAAGCGTTCTTTGCATGGTGTAGTTTCGTCGCCAGACAATGCCATGTATGCGAAGGGTGACACCTATCTGTGGAGCTCGACTCTCCTTGCCACATCGAGAAGCTCGAAGACCTCGTTTCCCCGCACCGGTGGGGGATCGCAAAAGGTGCCAGGTGTGGGGGTATTGATGTTTTATTTTCCCCTCATCGATTCGATTCCCACCCTCAATTCCCCCGACCTGACGACTTCGGAGTCCACCTGCCGAATCCGTTTCGCAAAGCCCTGTCCCCAATCCGTTTCCACCGGTCGACCATTCTCCGATGAGCCGCCCTGCTCACCAATCGACTCGTCGTCTCGATGTACTTCTCCAAGCCCGCGGCCATCTCCTTGACCGCGAACCCGTACAACTCGACACCAAGCCATGCCAGCGTTTCCCGAGCTTCGACGATCTGCGCCCGTGGCTTCCGGCTCCTGAGAGCTTCCACCGAGACCCCACAAACCGACGCCCCATGGCCTTGCCCAACACCTCCCTGTGTCCACAACACCGGTACCTCGAGGCGTCCTTACCCCCTCACCTGGCACACCTTTACGCACCCGGCCCCTTTACAACGGCACCGGCGCAGTCCGATAGGAATTTTCTGTCACTCTGTACTAACATGACGTAGCGATTTATGGTGAAATTTGCGATTTGAACTTTGGTTCTTGGCTCGGGTCGAGCCGGGAGCCACTCATACAACGGAGGTTGTGATGGAGAACATCGTCAACTATCTCAAGGATTTCGCGTCATCGAACATCGCCAGTTTGCTGCTGGCGGTGCTGGTTCTGGTGGTTGGCTGGATCGCAGCACTCGCTGTGGCAGCCCTTGTCAGAGCGGCCTTGCGCAGGACCGAGTTCGACAATCGACTCACCAACTGGGTGGTTGGCGAGGAGAAGGGAGAGCAGGTCGAGATTGAACGCTGGTTCGGCCGAGGCGCATTCTGGTTGGTCATGCTGTTCGTCCTGGTGGCTTTCTTCGAGGTGCTTGGCCTCACCGCGATCACCGAACCGCTCAGCCGCTTCCTGGTCCGGCTCTTCGAGTACGCTCCCCGGCTGATTGCTCCAGCGGTACTGGCTGTCGTCGCGTGGGCCCTGGCCACCGGTCTCCGTTTCGTGGTGGGTCGGGTGCTGACGACGATGAACCTCGACGCCCGGCTCGGCGAGCGCGCCGGCCTCGCGGACGAGGAGCAGGTCCCCCTGGCCAGGACGGTCAGTGAGGCCGTGTACTGGCTGGTATTTCTGCTCTTCCTGCCGGCCATCCTCGCCGCGCTGAACCTGCAGGGCTTGCTCGGTCCGGTGCAGAGCATGATCGACAAGATCCTCACATTTCTGCCCAATCTGTTTGCCGCGGGCCTCATCTTGGGGTTCGGCTGGTTGCTGGCCAGGATTATCCAGCGTGTCGTCAGCAATCTTCTCTCCGTGGTGGGAATCGACCGATTCAGCGAGCGCCAGGGGATCGATAGGGCGCTGGGAGACCAGAAGCTCTCCGGCCTGCTGGGTCTGCTGGTGTACATCCTGGTGTTGATTCCGGTGCTCATCGCCGCTCTCAACAGCCTCCGGCTGGACGCGATCACCGCTCCGGCCAGCGAAATGCTGAACACCATTCTGGTCGCTCTCCCGCTGCTGTTCGGTGCAACCTTGCTGCTGGTGATCGCCTTCTTCGTCGGCCGGCTGGTGGCTGGGTTGGCGACGAATCTGCTCACCGGGCTCGGGTTCAATAACGTCCTGGTCAGCCTGGGAATCGGCGATGAGCCCGACGAGGGGCAGCGGTCTCCATCCGAAATTGTCGGTTACCTGGTGTTGGTGGCGGTGATGATGTTCGCGGCCATCGAGGCGGTGCGGATGTTGGGGTTCGAGGTGTTGGCCGCCCTGGTGGCGGACTTCATGGTATTCGCCGGACACCTGGCCCTCGGCCTGGTGATTTTCGGAGTTGGTCTGTTCCTGGCCCATGTGGCCGCGAAATCCATCGGCGCGTCCTCAGCCTCCGGATCAGCGGTCCTCGCGCTGGCCGCCCGTGGTGCCATCCTGGTCCTTGCAGGAGCCATGGCGCTGCGCCAGATGGGACTCGCCAACGAGATCATCACCATCGCCTTTGGACTCATGCTCGGGTCCATCGCGGTCGCCGCGGCCCTCGCCTTCGGGCTCGGCTGCCGCGGCCTCGCCGAGGAGGCCATGACCCGATGGCTGGAAACCGTGAAACGATCGGAGTAGCCTGCATCGTTCATCAGGAGTCGCAGCAAGGGCCGCGATCACAGTTCGAACCGAGTAGGCATTGCCCGTGAATGGATGGGATGGATCAAAGTGTCACACATTGAATCATTTGACCTGAGGGGTCGCGTCGCGATCGTCACCGGCGGAAACGGAGGCATCGGCCGCGGCATCGCGCTCGGCTTTGCGCGAGCCGGCGCCGCCGTGGCGATTTTCGGCCGCAACGAGGAGAAGAACGCAAACACGCTCACCGAACTGACGGGTGCCGGTGCGCGAGCCATCGCGGTGCAGGTGGACGTGACGGTCCGCGCCGCGCTCGAGCCCGCTTTGCGCCGGGTGGAGACGGAGCTCGGTCCCGTCGACATTCTGGTTAACAACGCCGGCATCGTCTCGCTCAGCGGCGGCATCCTGCAGGAGACGCCCGAATCCTGGGACGAGGTGATCGAGACGCAGCTCAATTCGGTCTTTCTGTTGTCGAAGCTCGCCGCCGCCTCGATGGCGGAGCGCAAGCACGGCAAGATCATCAACATCGGCAGTATGTACTCGTTCTTCGGTTCTGGATTGATCCCCTCCTACAGTGCCGCCAAAGGCGCGGTCGTTCAGCTGACCAAGTCGATGGCAATTGAGCTCGCGCCGCACGGGATCCAGGTCAACGCCCTTGCGCCCGGCTGGATCGAGACCGACATGACGGCACCGGTTCGGTCCGAGGAGATGAAGGTGATGAACGACGAAATCGTGTCGCGCACCCCGGCGGGGCGCTGGGGCGAACCCGACGAGCTGGCCGGGCCGGCGGTCTTTTTAGCCTCGCAGGCCTCGGATTTCATCACCGGTGAGACGATCAGAGTGGACGGGGGGTATGCCATCCGCTGAACGAGCGGGCGAGCTCAACTGAGGGCGCCATGTTCACCATCCTCACCAAGCCCGTGATCCCTGGTGAAGTTGGTGAACGAGGCACCCGTTTCGTTCGGCACCAGTTGCGTTTTGTGGCACTCGATGAAGGCCGGATCCACTAAATGACGTATGGGCTACGGCATTGTGGCCGACCACCGTGTGGTATCGCCGGATTCGAAGCCGTCGCTGAATGCGGTCACCAGGTCCACGTCCAATCCCGTACTGAAAAAACCCGTGTCCTCGTCGGGTCCCAGACCGACCTGAATTCCGTAGCTGAAATTCTCG
>CAWCOD010000001.1:0-142850 GCA_963797055.1 uncultured Holophagae bacterium | reverse complement strand
CGTTCGACGAGCCGCGGTCCAGCCCCCAGTCGGCCCGGCAACGGCGGCCGCTTCGAGCTTGCTGCGGATCAACACGTTCTCCGCTGGCGGATTGACAGGGTTCGTTTTTCATTCTTCTCGGTCCGAGCGAGCATAAATTGTACGCCTGTTCAGCTCAATTCCCGAAGCCCTTTCCAGAATTTCAGCAGCGCCGGTTTGCATCCAACGTCTTCAACGCGAGTGGTCAGAGCAGCGGTGCCGTCATCCGCGCCACCGACACGCAAAGCCGCCGGATGAAGGACGCGTCGCGTAGGTCGGTCGGGTCCCACGGCGTCGCGTGCGCCATGTCGTTTTCGAGCATGGCCTCGAGCTGCCGCCCGAACGCCTCGTTGACGATCAGGGCGTTGATCTCGAACTGGAGCCTGAAAGACCGGTTGTCGAAGTTGGGGCTGCCCACCGACGACACATCGTTATCGATCAGCAGCACCTTCTGGTGGGGAAAGCCGTCGGTGTAGCGCAGGAAGGTCAGGCCCACATCGGACAGCTCGTTGGCGTAATAGCGCGCCGCCAGGTCCACCAATGGGTTGTCGCCCTTTTCGGGCACGATGATGCGGACGTCCACCCCGCGCAGGGCGGCGAGGCGCAGCGCCGCCATCACCGCCTGGTCGGGCACGAAGTAGGGGGTGGCGATCCAGATCCGGTCGCGAGCGGCGTTGAGGGCATGCACGAAGAAGAGCTGCGCGGTCTCGATGGTGTCGATCGGAGCGATCGGCAGCACCATGGCCATGACGTCGGCGCCGGTCGAAGCGGCCTTGGGCTCCCAGTCGAGGTCTGGAATGGTGCGCTTCGCCCAGTACCAGTCGCCGAGAAACATCACCTGCGCGACCTGGGCCGCCGGTCCCTCGATCCGCACGTGGGTGTCGCGCCAATGGCCGACCTTGGGGTCGAGGCCAAGGTACTCGTCGCCCACGTTGTGGCCGCCGATCCACGTCACCTTGCCGTCGACCACCACGTTCTTGCGGTGGTTGCGGAAGTTGAGCTGGAAGCGGTTGTGGGCGCCCTGGGTGGTGTTGAACTCCGACTGCTGGATGCCGGCGGCTTCGAGCTCGGCGAGATAGCTCTTGGGGATGCCCAGGCTGCCCACCTCGTCGTACAACACGAACACCTTGACACCCCGGTTGGCGCAGTCGATCAGCGCCGACTTGAGCCGCCGGCCGAGCCCGTCGTCGCGGATGATGTAAAACTGGACGAGGGCGTAGTGCTCGGCCTGCGCGAGGCCCTCGAAGATGCTGTCGAACGTGGCGTCGCCGTCGACCAGGAGCGTCGCGTCGTTGCCGCGCAGGAGCGGGCTGTGGGCGAGCCGCTTCATGGCCTCGTAGTTCGGGATCCGCTCCAGGGTCTCGACTGCGAACGGCTCGAGGCGTTCCCCCATGGTGGCCTCGAACTGCTTGACCTCGTCGTGGCGATCGATCCACGCCTTCTGGTACCCCTCGAAGTTACGGCGGCCCAGGACCCAGTACGCGGGCACCGCAATGTAGGGGAAGGTGATGAGGCTGACGCCCCATGCGATCGCGCCCTGGGCGGTGCGGGCGGTCATCACGGCGTTGATGGACGAAACCACTCCCAGGACGTAAAACAGCACGACGATGGCGGCCACCATGCGGCGCCTCCTTCTGGATCTCCGGGTAGGTTTTTGAACCTCGGTTACAGACCTCACAGCCGAGCCCTCCACACGACGAATCACATAGCACCGAGATGGATCGTAATCGGTTCCGCCGCACCTTTCAAACCCGCTTGGAGCGAGCCAACATACCGACTGGGATGGGATTGCCTGCGGCCCCTTCACAGTACTGGAGTCGCAGCGTAGCTTTGCCTTTTGTTTGCGGCTTCGCTCTACGAGCTACGCTATCACAGGACGCCGTGACAGGCTTCGTTCTCCCCCTGCGGTCGAGACGAGAAGACTGGCTTGCCCGGGCGTAGTTCTCGAATCCGACAAACCGCCCCAAGACCTCAGGACAGGCGTCGAGGGCTCTCTGCCAAGAATGTCTGACGAGGTTCGCACCGAGAGTGCACGTTGACGAAGCGATTGCCGAATCGCGAACGTGCCGTGCAAAAAAAATAGAAGATAAGATATGTAAACTGAAAGTTGACAGTAAGCCACTCTCGGTTTACACTATTAATGTGATACGAACCTGGCGGCACAAGGGTCTGAAGGAGCTGTTTGAGAAGGGACGGAGTCGTCGGGTGCGTCAGGATCTCCAGTCGCGAGCGCTAATGATGCTTGATGCACTGGATGCTGCGACCGTGCCATTCGACCTCCACCTGCCGGGATTTGATTTCCACCGGTTACGGGGTCACCGGCCGCCGCGGTACTCAATTCATGTGAACGGTCCATGGTGTATCACCTTTGAGTTCCAGGAGGGTGACGCGCTTCGAGTCAACCTGGAGCAGTACCATTGAGGGTCATCGGTAAGACCCGAATTACGGAGACCGACCATGGCTGAGATCAGGGAAAGGGAACCGAGCCATCCAGGCACCTTGCTGCGCGAAGTTGTGTTGCCGGCGATGCGCGTGAGCGTCGCTCAGGCGGCTCGTGAGATGGGTGTCAGCCGTCAGCAGCTCCACAAGATTCTTGCCGGAAACAGCAGAGTGACCGCCGAAATGGCTGCTCGGCTCGGCAAGTACTGCGGCAACGGCCCTCAACTTTGGCTCAACATGCAGAATGCGTTCGATCTGTGGCATGCCCAGCACGCGATGGCCGCCGAACTCGACGGGATTCCGACCCGTGCTGCAATATGACGGGATCGCCTCGGCGTAGTTCTCGATCCAATGTGACGTTTCGGGGGTGGTCCGGCTTTGGCTTGCGGCTTCGCTCTCCGAGCTACGCCGTCACAAGACGCAGTGATTGGGCTTCGCGCCTTGCGCTTCGCCCGCACAAGCAGGCTTCGTTCTCTTGCACCAGAAGTGCACCATGGCGGCGCGCCTGTGGATTTATGAAAGAGGCACCCATCCGGACGAAAAATGGGGACTCAGAACGAAAAAAAAGGGGCGGAGGGAAATCACCGCCCTGAGTTACGAATTTGACCGGACTACTGCGGCGGGATGGTGGTCGGATCGCTGGTGGAGTTGTCGAGCACAGATCCGTAGCAGTAGAACGCTGCGTCGTCGGAATCCGATGACACGTCGACATAACCGTCCACAGGAGCGTAGGCGCGAAAAACCCTGTTGATCTGGTCGTTCGACCACGGAGTGAGGTCTACTGTTCGGGTCCTGAGGTGATTCCCTTCGGAGTCGAAAAGGTCGAGGTCGATGGAAATATCCTGGTCGGTTGCGTTGACGCAGCCCACATTGGCTCTGATGTCGTCGTTCTCGGACAAAAGGATGATTCGCCGAGTCTGTCCCGAGCCCTGCATCTCATCCAGCGGGATTCCGGGCAAGGCCTGGCCGAAGGTTCCAGCCGCCTTGGCAGTGGGGATGTTATAGGTCCTGCTCATCACGAGAAGGTTGCCGAAGTCGACGGAGAGCGACAGCGCACCGAGAGCGTCGGGCTCGGCACCAAAGACCTCGGACAGCACATTTTCGTACCGCACGCTCTGCCCCACATCCAACATGAACATCTCCGACGTGGTCGGTGTGGAGTTGTCTTCTCCTCTGGGCAGCCACTGAATGGTGTACGAGGTCAATCCCCAACCGGCGTTGTTGAGATCGACATCGGTCTGAAAGAAGGAGCCCTCGGATCCAGCGGCCAGGGCGGCGGCAGGAATGAAGTTGAGTGTCGCCTCGGACGGATTCTGCGGAAGGACGGTGGTGGGGTCGCTGGTTTCGTTGTCCAAAATGGACCCGTAGCAATAGAAGGCCGCGTCGGCAGTCTGTGAAACCACGCCGGCATATCCGTTCATCGGCTGGTACGCGCGAAAGACTCGGTTGATCTGGTCGTTCGACCAGGCCTCGAGATCCATCGTCTTGGTCTCGAGTAGTACGCCCGCCGAATCGTGAAGCTCGATGTCGATGGAAACCGGTTGATCTGTGCCGTTGACGCATCCCACGTTGGCTCGAATGTCGTCGTTTTGAGAAAGGAAAATGATCCTTCGGCTTTCCCCAGTGCTTTGCATCTCGTCCAAGGGAATCGCCGGCAGCGCCTGGCCGAAGGTGCCTGCCAGTTTGCCGACCGGCACGTTGTAGGTCCTGCTCATACCGATCAAATAGGGGCTGTCGGTGGCAATGGCGAGCGCCCCCACGGCATCCGGCTCGGCGCCGAAGACCGAGGAAAGGATGTTCTCGTGGCGCATGCTTTCGCCAGGATCGAGGATGAATATCTCGGAAGCCGTCGGCGTCAAGTTGTCCTCACCCCGCGGCAGCCACAGGAAGCGGTAGCTGACCGGCATCATCGAGGCCCGCGGGGCGGTGCTGTTGACGTCCACGTCGGTCTGGAAGAACGAACCCTCCGCGCCGCTCGCCAGCGCAGCCGCGGGAACGAAGAGCAGGCGATCCATTGGCACGGTGAACTCCGCGGTCGCTCGCAGCACGCTGAAGTCAATACCCGGTGGAGGGACCTCTTTGGTGGTCAGCATCTCCAGCCTGCCGAGCGCCGCATTTCGGACCACCGCCATTGCGGACGGAGTGTCCCCGAGCTCGTCGATCGGGTTTGCGGGATCCTTGGTCCACGCGATCCCGTCCTGCGAGGTCGCGTAACCGATGGAGAAGTCGGTGGGGTTTGGGCCACCTTGGATACCCCAGTACCACATGTGGAACGTGGTTCCATCGAACTGCACGTCGGGGTAGGCGACAATCCAGTTTTCCCAGCCGGTCCCGCGTTCGAGCACGGGCGTTGGGTGTTTGATCCAGCTCAGACCGTCCTCTGAGAAAGCGTAGCCGATGCTCTCCCAGAGACGTCCTCCGCCGGCCGTGTACCACATGTGGTAGATGCCTCCGTGGAAGGCAACCGCGTTCGGGAGGGCTGAGATGTCGTTGAAGCTCCCGTCCGGACCTACCCCGAGCACCGGGTTGCTCGGGTGGCGCGTCCAGCTCGTCCCGTCGGGCGAGGTGGCGTAGCCGCCCTGACGGATAGAGCCGTCTGACCCGCCGTACCACATCCGGAACTCGCTCCCATCGTGGATCACTGCGACACTCATAATCGAAACGACCTGCCAGTCCCCCTCGGGAGCCGGAGTCATGACGGGGTTGGCAGGATCCATCTCCCAGTTGATTCCATCCGTTGACGTCGCATGCCCGAGCGCCCAGCCGTCATAGCCGTAGATGGAGGCTCCGAGGAAGAACAAGTGGAAGGTCTCATCGACCAGGACCATCGACTGCACCCAGCGGCCCTGCTCGTACCACGTGCCCGGCTCAACTGGCGGGAGCACCGGATTGCCTTCGAAGGGAATCCACACCATTTGAGCTCCGGCTGCGCCCGCAGCCAGGACAAGGATCGACAGAACGACGGCTACGCGATGTGCACTCATCGGTTGGTCCTTTCGTCGGTTGTGGCGATGGTCACAATATGGGTATCTGACCCCGCTATGTCAATTACAGAAACTGGAGGCAAGTTGAGGATGGGTCGCGCCGCGAGGTTGGGGGGGGCAACGTAAACAAAAAGCAGGGACCTAGCGCCTCAACGTTCGTTTGGCTTGCCCGGGCGTAGTTTCCGGCTCCGTCTTCGACTTCGCCGGGACAAGCTCGACCGCCACGAAAGTTTCCGAACAGCCCGGCTTCGCTGCGCTACGCCGTGGCAGGCTTCGTTCTCTCCCAGAGGTCGAGACGAGAAGACTGGCTTGCCCGGGCGTAGTTTCCGGCTCCGTCTTCGACTTCGCCGAGACAAGCTCGACCGCCACGAAAGTTTCCGAACAGCCCGGCTTCGCTGCGCTACGCCGTGGCAGACTTCGTTCTCTCCCGTTGGTCGAGACGAGAAGACTGGCTTGCCCGGGCGTAGTTTCCGGCTCCGTCTTCGACTTCGCCGGGACAAGCTCGACCGCCACGAAAGTTTCCGAACAGCCCGGCTTCGCTGCGCTACGCCGTGGCAGACTTCGTTCTCTCCCGTTGGTCGAGAACGAAGCCTGGTGCCGGAGGTGGGAATCGAACCCACATGACCATACGGTCAGGGGATTTTAAGTCCCCGGCGTCTACCATTCCGCCACTCCGGCACAGGGTGGGGGGACCATGATATCAACAGGGCCCGATCGAAGGACAAAGAACAAAGAACAAAAAACAAAGATCCCCCCGCCCGCCCGGATGCGAGATGCGAGATCCCCCGCCCCCCCGGGAGCAAGGAGCAGAGAGTCGGGAGTAGAGGGGAAGACTCCGCTCGGAGCGTGGTTGTAGCGCAGGCGTCCCGCCTGCAATTCTCGCCATGGTTGTTTTCCCGAATGCAGGCCAGAGGCCTGCGCTACAAGGAGTCGGTGGTCAGACGTCAGGCGCGGATAACTATCGCCAGGGAGATCACAACGTAGGCCAGGCATCCGGCCATGACCAGGAACCAGCCGCCCCAAGCAATGTGTTCTTCGTCATTGTGGGCGTGGACGCTGATCCGCCACAGGATGATGGCGGCCATGACCGTGGCGAAGACGATGATGAAAATCTGCGCCACGGGGAGCAGGGTGAGGTTGTTGGTTCCCACCAGTTGGCCGAGCAGGGACGGTGGATTTGAGCTCAGCTGAAAGGCGGAGAGGGCCGAGATGTTGCCAAATTGGTAGGCCATGAGGGGACCCCAACCAAGCACCATGAGCGCGAACGCCACCTGGGTCGGGATGGCCGAGTCCTCGCCGTCGCCGCCGGTGATGAGGGTCGGCAGAATCCAGGCGAGCACGCCGCCGAGGGCCACCGCCAAGACTCCACCCACCGTGACGGCGAGAAACCCCGACAATGAAGGGTCCGCCTGGATGGCCAGAAGAACGGGAGAGAGCAGAAAGACCGCCAGCAGGAACGGAGCGAGGGCCCACGCCGCGGTACCCAGATGCCAGACGCCAACGAGCGGCGGTTGGGCATAGACCCGGGCGGACTGGTGTGGGCAGCTCTTGAGGCAGTCCATGCACAGCTTGCACATGTGCGCTTCGCTGCCGTTGAGGGGGTGGTGAAACACGGTGCATCCGGGGATTTTCAGGGTCTTCGATCCCTTGAAGCAGTCGTGGGTTGTGCAGCTGGAGGCGCAGACCGAGGAGTTGGCTTCCAGGTGGAGGGGTGACGGCGGGGTGAGTGCCGCACCCAAGGTCCCCAGGGGACAGGCGTACCGGCACCAGGTTTCCCGTTGGAAAATCAATGTAAAGATGACGGGCAGTCCGATCAACGTCAGCAGGAGGATCCCTGAGGGAAACGGCCGGTCGGTCATGTGGAAGACCCGTTCGGACCAGACGATGGCCAGGAAACCAAATGTCGCCAGCCACACCCACGAATTTTCAAGCCAGGATGGGGGCGGCTTGCCGAGGGTGCCGAGCCGCTGGGCGAGCCTTCCGGCCACCGACAACGGGCAGATGGTGCACCAGACCCGTCCCACCAGCAGAAACAGACCGAAGACGATGGGCTCCCAGGCGTTCCAGATGAGGGTGTTGGCCGCACTTCCCGCTGTGGTCGTGGGGAAGATCAGACAGAGGACAATGATCGACCAGGAAGCTGGCAAAGACCAGGGATCTCGTGAGGACCAGGGGCTTTCCAAGGACGATGCGTCGCAGAAACCCACCTCGCCGAGGTTGAATCCAGTGGGAGCGGTGCCCTCACCGGGAGCGGTGAAAATGTGCTCGGCGCGGATCTCGTCGCCATCGGCGCACAGCGCGGCGAGTTGGATCGTCTCCTTGAGCTCGGCCATGTTGCGGTGGCGGTACCTGAGCGACACGACGGCGTGGCGGGCGGTGATGCTGAGGTCCGACCCCTGGGCCCCGGTACACTCGTCGAGGAAGTGGCGGGCCAGCGGGACGATGTCCTTCCGGCACTCCACCAGACGGGGCATCCGAATCTGATGGCCGCTGTTGACGATCGCGGCGACGAGTCCCATCCTCGGCCTGGAAGTCAACGGTTCGACAGGTCACCACCAGCCGGAATTTGGGAAGGCCGGGGCATCGATCTCCGGCCGGATGAGGTCGACGAATTTGGCTTGGATTTCGGGATCGAGGGCGTCGCGTGATGGAGCACCAGGGTGCCGCCGTGGGCCAGGTGGACCGCGCCGAAACCCGATGAGCTGTCGCTGATGGACACGATCTTGCGTGGTGCCGAAGATGAGCTTGCGCGCCTCGTGGGGCTCCAACCTGCCGGCAGTCCACTACGATCATGGGTTCGGCGGTGTCGTGACCGCCGTGGACCATGCGAGCCGCCAGCAGCTTGCCGGTGCCGGGATCGCCGAAAATGGCCACGGGCCGGCCGTCCTCGGAGAAAGCGGCGAGCTTCTTCCCGATGCTCTTGAGCTTCGCCGAGTTGGCCACCATAGTGGAGGGGTGGTCCTCGGTCCGGGTCAACGCCTGCAGCGCCTCGGCCCGTTGAAAAAACTCCCAGGCCTCGGCCGTGGTCTGTTGGAGATTGTCCGCCAGCCGGTTCATCAGCCGGTCGCGCAAGGGGCGGCACTCGGCCAGGGCCTCCTGGAATCGGTCCCCGGGGTAGGCGAGGACGGTGACCTCGCTGAGGGCGACGACGTCCGCCGAAACCTCCTGGCTTCGGAGCAACGCCATCTCGCCAAAGCTCGCGCCCGGACCCATGCGCGTCAACGGCATGGTCCGGTTGTCCACATCGGCCAACCGGACTTCCACCTCACCGGAGAGGACCACAAAGAACGCCCGGCCGGGATCTCCCCGGCGGAGGATCACGTCGTCCTTACCGTAGATCCTCTCCTGCCCGCCGTTGGCTCGCAGGTACTCGACAACGGCGGCGTCATCGAAGCGCGTGGACGATTCGACCGATACAGCCACGATGTGGATATCCTCACAGTGAAGGTACAGTTTTACGAGCTTTGTCGCAAGTTGTGACAGGGACTCGATAACCTCTGAGGTGAGAGGGTGAGAGGGTGAGAGGGTGAGAAGGGGAGAAGGGGAGAAGGCCGTCCGCCCGACCGGATGCGAGGTACGAGATCCGCCGCCTTCCTCCGGGCCCGAGCCCGAGCCCGAGCCCGTTACCGTTGCCGGTCGAAAAACAAAGAAGGAAGATCGAAGAACCCCCACCCGCCCGGAAACCGGAAGCCAGATCCCGGATACCGGATCCCCCACCCGCCCGGTGTGTCGGAATCCGGAGTCCGGCATCTGGGATCTGGGATCTTCAGTCCTCCATCACCGCCACGGGTTCGGCAACCGGTTGCAGCTTCAAACGGGGTTGCGAGAGGTGCCAGAGGCGGCGCGTCCAGTTGGCGATGCCCTCGACGCCGAGCGAGATGTAGGGCAGCACCACGAGAGTGAGAACCACCGACGAAATGAGTCCTCCCATCACGGTCCGGGCCATGGGGTAGTAGAGCAGGCCCGACACATTCGCCGATCCGACGGCCAGCGGCAGCAGGCCGATGATGGTGGTGGCGGCGGTCATCAAGATAGGCCGCAGTCTGTCGCGGCCGGCCTCGAGAATCGCATCCTCGTAGGAAAGGCCCTGGCGCCGGTGGTGGTTGACGTGGTCCATCAACACGATCCCGTTGTTGACCACAATGCCCATCAGGATCAACAGACCAATCTGGGCCATGAGGTTGAAAGGCGTCCCGGTGAGGGCCAGCATCCAGGCGACTCCCGGGAGGGCGAAGGGGATGGCGGCGAGGATGGCGAACGGTTGGGCCAGGGATTCGAAGAGAGATGCCATGACGAGGTAGACCAGCACCAGTGCGAGCAGGAAGTTGACACCCATCTCGGCGTTTTCGTCGGCCTGCTCGATGATCCGGTCGTTCCAACCCCAGGAGTAGCCGGCGGGCAGCTGGAATTCGTTCATCATCCCCTCGATCTGTTCCATGGCGGATTCCCAGTCATCGCCGTCGTAGGTGCCGCGCACGGCCACCCGGACCTTGCGGTTCTCGCGGTGGATCTCCCGCGGGCGCTCGATGGTTTCGAAGGTGGCGATGTCGCCGAGCAGGACGGGTCTTCCTCCTTGCCTGGAGACGGGTATCTGGCGCAGGTCCTCGAGGCGGGATCGGTCCTCGAGCCGGAGCGCCAGCCAACTCGTGATCTCGCGGTTGCCGGCGTTGAACCGGTCGAGCCGCAGGCCGCCGAGGGAGAAGGCCAACACCTGGCTGACGTCGTGGGCTGTGAGCCCCAGTTCCGCCGCCCGGTCACGATTGATGACCACCTGGATCTCGCGCCGGCCGGCGGTGCGGGGGCGGGAGACGTCGGTGACGCCGGGAACCGTTTCCAGACGTCGCGCGGCCTCGTCGGCGAGGTCGTAGAGAACACTGGTTTCCTGGCCGAAGAGCTTGACCGCGAAGAAGGTCGTGCTGCCGCCCTCCTCGGCCTCTTCGCGGAACGCGAGCCGAACGCCCGGGATCTGGGGCAGGGCGTCGCGGATATCGGTCCGGAGCTGGGAAATCTCGCCGTCGTCCAGGTCCTTTCGCGACAGGATCACCACGGTTCCAGCGCGATTTTCGGCAAAGAAACTGTAAATCGATTCGACATGGAAATCCTCGGCCCGGGCCTCCAGGGTGCTTTCAACCTGATCGACCACCGCCTCGGCATCGGACTTGTAAAAGAAGTCGTCAAACTCGTAGCTCAGATAGAGTCGTTCGTTGACAACCGCCGAGAACATGGCGGACTTGACCATGCCTGTGAAAAAGGGCAGAAATCCAATGGCGAGGCCCACTGCCAACAGCCCGAGGGTTTTGATCCGATGGCCGAGTGTCCAGGCGAGGACACGGACGTATCGGTCCTCCAACCATTGGACAACGGGGATCGGCTTGGGTTCCGCGCGGCGCAGCAAATGGGCGGACATCAAGGGAATCAGGGTCAGAGACGAAAACAGAGAGCAGGCGAGGGCGATGGAGATGGTGAGGCCCACCTCCCCGAGCCAGGTGGTCAGCTCGGTGCCGCTTCCAAGCACCAATGGGAGGAAGACGATCAGGGTGGTGGCGGTGGAGGCGGTCACCGCCATGACCACCTGGCCGGCGCCTTCGAGCGCAGCCTGTTGCCGGTCGCCCACATCGCGTAGCCGCCGGTCGATGGACTCCAATACGACGATGGCGTTGTCCACCAACATGCCCACCGCCAGCATCAGGCCCATCATGGAGAGAATGTTGAGGCTGCCGCCGAGGAAGAACATCACTCCGCACGTGGCCAACAACGAGAACGGGATCGACAGCGCGACAATCACCGTGGAATCCAGCCGCCGAAGGAAGAAATACAGGCTGAGAGAGGCCAGCAGGGCGCCGATGGCTCCGGCCTTCTTGAGGCCGTCAACTCCCGAGGTGATTTGTTCCGCTTGATCCTCCCAGACGAGGAGGTTGATGCCCTCGAGTAGAGGGTCTTTATTGATTTCGACCATTACACGGTCGACGGCGTGGACCACCTCCACCGTGTTGGCGGTGGACTCCTTGTAGACCTGGAGGGCAATGGCGTCGTGGCCATCGAGGCGGCGGCCGTAGGCGATGGGTGGTTCCTCGAAATTGATCTCGGCGATGTCCGACAGCCGGAGACCTCGTTCATCAACGATCAGCTCGCCGAGGGCCTCCACATTTGGGAAGGTCCCAAGTGATCGCACGGTGTAGCGAAGACCGTTGTGATCTGCCTCCCCGAGGACCATATTGGCTGACACCCCGTCGAGCAGCTCGACGAGTCGGCCCACGTCGACCCGATGTTCTTTGACCTTGTCGAGGACCAGATCGATGAACAGCTCTTTGGGTTCGACGCCGTCCAGGTCCACCCGTGCGACCCCAGACACTCGCCGAATCGGGTTGAGCACCCGCGCCTCGAGCAGTTCGTAGTTCTCGGAGAGGTTGACGCCGTCTGCGGAAATCCTCCCCTGAACAACGGGTATGTCGTTGGTGTTGAACGAGAAGATGAGAATCGGCCCGATGTCGGGCGGGAGCTCGGGTTTGATCTGATCCATCTTCTCAGAGACCTTCATCCGAACGACGTCCAGATCCTGACCCCAGCTGAACTCCATTTCGATCTCGGCGCCGTCCGGCGAAGACGTGGCGTTGAGTTTTCTGACCCCGGACAAGGTCGACAGCGTCTCCTCCACCGGCCGGGTGATTTCCCGCTCAACCTGTTGGGGGTGGGAGTTGGGGTAGGGGATCTCGATGCCGATGAATGGTGCGTCGAGTTCGGGGAGCCACGCCAGGGGCAGCTTCAAAAGGGCAATGGCCCCCACCAGGAGGATACTGGCCAGGAGCATGGCCGTGGTGATGGGACGGCGGACAGCGAGGTTCGGCAAGCTCATGTCCGATCCTCCCACCCAATTGAATTTGAAGGTTGCAGGTTGAACATTCTTTGGTATGGCCGGATCCGCTGGCGGGTGAGCTGGAATCGTGTAATCGTGCAATTGTAATTTGCGCATCTCATCGTGCTCGGCTCCGTGGTACGCTGGAGGGATGGGCTCCGAGCCGCCGCTTTACGCTCCGGCAGCGGGGAGGGCAAGCGGCGAGCGGGTGAACAGGGAGTAGACCACCGGGATCACGAAAAGAGTGAGGACGGTGGCCACGGTCAGGCCCCCAATCACGGTGATCGCCAGCGGGGCCCTGAGCTCGGCGCCCTCCCCGAGACCCAGCGCCATGGGCAACAGGGCGACGATGGTGGTGATGGAGGTCATCAGGATCGGCCGCAGGCGGGTCTGGCCGGCATCCGCGAGAGCATCCACCAGTCCGGAGCCAGCCCGGCGACGCTGGTTGACAGCGTCGATCAGCACGATGGCGTTGTTGACCACGATCCCGGCCAGCATGACAGCGCCGATGATGGCCACCACGCTGACGGATTGACCGGTGACGGCCAGCGCGGCAACAACGCCGATGGCGCCCAGCGGTAGGGTGAAGATGATGACGAACGGGTGGAGAAAGGACTCGAATTGGGAGGCCATCACCAGGTAGACGAGGAATATGGCAAGACCGAGGGCCAGTGCTAACGAGCGGAAGGACCGTTGGAGTTCCTCTTCCTGACCCGAGAGAGACGCGGTGACGTTGGCCGGCAGCGCGAGGGCCGCAATTCGGTCCCGCACGTCAGCCGCAACCGAACCCATGTCCCGGCCCGCCAGATTGCCGCCGATTACGGCGGCGCGCCGCTGGCCGATACGGCGGATCTCGATGGGTCCCTCGGTGATGTTGATAGCAGCCACCGACTTGAGAAAGATAGGTCGTCCATCGACGTGGGCGACGATCAGGTCTTCAACGTCTTCGACGTTCGCGCGGTCGCGGGCCAGGGAGCGAAGTCGAATATCGATTTCTCGGTCGCCCTCGGTGAACCGCGTGGCCACCTCTCCCTGAATCTTGGTGCGGACCGTTTCTGACACCGATCCGAGATCGAGTCCGAGGCGGGCGAGTTGGTCGCGGTCGAACAGGACCTGGACCTCGGGGTTGCCCATCCGCGCTGACGAGCGGAGATCCACGAGTCCCGGAACGTCGGTGAGCGCCTCCTCGACCTGGACCGCCGCGAGATTGAGGGCGTCGATATCGTCAGAGAAGACCTCCACCTCCACCGGAGTTCGGAACGAAAAGAAGGTCGACCTCCGAAACTCATAACGGAGTTCACCAACTTCGTCGAGGCGATCGCGCAGGCGCTCGATCACTGAGGATTCGTCCTCGGGGGTCGAGTCGGGCCGCATCCTGATTTGCAGCCGGGTGGTGTTCTCGCCCTCGGCTCCCGTGGAAGTGAGAGACAGCGCCGCGCCGCCGGTTATGGTCGAGTAGGATTCCACTGCGGCTTCGTTGGCGAGACCGGCGGAGACCTCGGCCGCGATCCGGTCGGTGACAGCCAGGGGCGTGCCCTCGGGCAGCTCGAGGTCGACGGAAAATTCGCCCTGGGCGAATGGTGGGATCAGGTCGACACCGAGTTTGGGGACCAGCGTCGCGGCGCCCACAAGTGCGGCCGCGGCGGCGGCGAGCACAAGGAAACGGTGCCGGAGGGCCGCGCGCAGCAGCGACGGGTAGGCCGAGTTGATTCCGGCCAGCAGACGATCGAAGAGTCGCGAGATCGGGCGGGCTGGAATCGCCAGGATGTGACCGACCAATTCGAGAACCCGCCGAATGAAGCCGATGAAGGCCGATGGAACGGTCACAAGGAGAAATCTCCCCGCCCGCCGGACGACACCGCCGGAGGCAGGTTCGGGTCCTCTGAGTCGGTCGTCTTTGCCGCGTCCGGTGATGGAGGCGAGCATGGGGATCAGGGTGAGCGAAACCGCCAACGCCGCGATCAGCGAGAACGAGACCGTGAGCGCCTGGTCCCGGAAGAGCTGAGCGGCCACCCCCTCGAGGAAGACCACCGGGAGGAAGACCGCCACGGTGGTCAGGGTGGAAGCCACCACCGCCCGGCCGACCTCGGAGGCGCCGTCGCGTGCGGCGGAGACCGCGTCCGCACCGTCCTCTCGGCGCGCCACAATCGCCTCCAGCACCACGATGGCGCTGTCCACCAGCATGCCGACCCCGAGCGCGAGCCCGCCGAGGGACATGATGTTGAGGGTGGTGCCCGTGCGGTACATGAGGAAGAAGGTGGTCACGATGGATATGGGGATGCAGGCGCCAATGATCAGGGTCGTCCTGATGTCTTTGAGGAAGAGCAATAGAACGAGAACGGCGATGGCGCCGCCGAAGATCGCGTTGGACAGGACCTCACGGATCGACGCTTCGATGAAGCGAGACTGGTCGGCGCCGGCCGAAATTTCGATGCCCTCCGGCAGCTCGCCGCCGATCTGTTCGAGCCTTCCTGAGACCGCGCGAGCCACCTGAACCGTGTTGGCGTCGCCCTCTTTGTAGACCGCCAGTTCGACCGCCTCGTCGGGCCCGAATCGAGTGATCACGTCGCGCTGCCGGTGGCCGCGGGTGACCTCGGCCACATCACCCACCGTGACCTTGCGGCCGTCGGTGGTGAGGATCACGGTTTCGCGGACGTCGTCGAGATCGCGGAACTCGTTGCGCGCCCGGACCAGGTACCGTGCTTCCGCCTCATAGAGGCTGCCGCCGGCCAGATTGAGGTTTTCGCGAAACAGGCGGTCGTTGATCTCCTGGATATCGAGGTTCAGCAGGGCCAGTCGTCCCTCGTCGATCCGGACCTCGATCTCCTCCTCGTATCCGCCGTACACTTTGATGGCGGCCACACCCTCGGTGGACTCGAGGTCCTTCTTGACCAACTCCTCACCCACATAGCGGAGGCGGTAGAGGCTGTCGCCGCCGGTGAGGTAGAGTCGCATCACCGGGTCGTTGGCCGGATCGAAACGAAGCAAGACCGGCCGCTCGGCATCCAGCGGCATTGTCACGAGATCCAACTTCTGACGCACGTCGAGGGCGGCAAAGTCCATGTTGCGTCCCCAACCGAATTCCAGGGTGACCTGGGACAGCCCGGGCCGGGAGGTGGAGACGATCCGCTGAACGCCATTGACGACACCAACAACCTCTTCGATGGGTCGGGTGATGAGTGATTCCACCTCGGCGGGGGCCGCCCCGTCGAGCCGGGTCTCCACCGTGACGCTGGGGTAGGAGAGATCGGGCATGAGGTTGACCGACAGCCGGGTAAAGGCGACGGTGCCGAAGAGAATCAGGGCAACCGCGGCCATGGAGACCGTGACGCGGCGCTTCAGCGAGAAATCAACGATGCGCATCTTCTCCTCCATGATTCGGGACTCGGGGCTCGGGATTCGGGACTTGGAAATCGGGGGGCTCTCGGGCGAGGTTGTTGATGAATTTTTGTTGCCTTCGAACCCCGAAATCCGATTTCCGAATCCCGTATTGAAGAAGCCACGACCACGGGTTCACCCGGGAGTTGTGGACGTCTACAAGATCTTGACCTTCGCTCCAGGCTTGAGGCCGCCTTGACCGGCGACGATCACAGACTCGCCCGGCGCGACTCCGTCCACTGCCTCGACAACGTCGCCCTCCTCGAGCCCCAAGCTCACCGCGCGTTTTTCGGCGGTTTTCCCGTCGGTGACAAAGACGTGGGCCGTGCGCAGCTCACGGATCACCGATTGGCGGGGAAGGAGGACGGCCGATTCCCGGCGTTCGCGGACAATGTTGACGGATACGAAGGCCCCTGGACGGACCGTGGGTGGCGGCGTGCCGGCCTCCACCGTGACTTTCACCGTGCCAGTCGCCGTATCCACGACTGGCGAGATCTGACGGATTCTGCCGTCGAAACGAACGGACGGGTCCGCGGTGAGGACGAGATGCACCGGGCGTCCCTCCTCGAGGCTGAGCACGTCCTTCTCAGGCAGGTAGATCCGCGCGACCAGAGGGTCCAAGTCGGCGACCGAGAAGACCTCGTCACCGGGCCGCAGGTGTTTGCCGGGGCTGATGAGGCGTTCGGTGACGATACCGGCGAACGGCGCCCGGATCACGGTGCGGTCGAGACGCCACTCGGCCTCGGCCACCTCCGATTTGGCGACCTCGAATTCCATGGTCAGGCGGTCGAATTCCTCCTTGGAGATCAGCCCCTGTTCCATCGTGTCTTCGGCCCGTTCCCAGGCGCGTCGGGCGTTGTTGGCCCGCACCTGTGCCTTGGCCAGCGCGATCTGAGCCTCGTCCCGGACCAGGGTGGCCAGCGGCTGGCCGCGGGTCACGAGGTCGCCCTCCTCGACCCGCAAGCTCTCGACTCGGCCTTCGGCCTCGGCCAGCACCTTGACGTGGTCTTCGGGAACCAAGTTTGCCGTTGCGCTGATGTATGAGGCCACGGGTCCGCTGACGATGGGCGCAACCTCCACCGGGATGGCGGATGGGCCCTCGGACTGCTCGTCGGCGGCCTGGTCTGCGATCTGCTGCTCATCTGTCTCGGTGGCCTCGGCCTTGGCGTGGGTGACCCCCCAGACGACGGCTGCACCCGCCACTAACACCAGCGCCGCGATACCCACCAAGCGCCACTTCAATCTGCGGTTCCTTGCACTCATATCAACCCCCGCTTACCTGGCCTGTCCTCATGTTGAAGAACGTGTCGCGGTCAGATTTGTTAACGGCGATTCCCGCATTCGGTTCTGCGACGTCAATCAGGGGGCAGGCTTCAGCCTGAGTTTCGCAGCAGAAAAAAGGCGCCGGGGGTGCCGGCGCCGTTTGAGATTAGGTTTGTAGGTCGTCGGTGTTTACGGTCCCGTGGCCGACCAGGAAGACACGTCACCGGCGTCAAAACCGTCGGAGAAGATCGGCCCCACGGTGATGCAGCTGCCGCCGCCAGGTCCGCTGGGTCCCGCCGCCACTGTGATGGTGTTGCCGTCCTCGGCCCCGTTGGAGGAGTCCACCGATCGCACGATGTAGTGGTAGGTGGTTCCGTACACGAGGTTGAGGTCATCCCTGTGACTTGTTCCAGCGAGTTCGGTGGCAACCAGGTTTTCCGGGCCAGGGGTAAAGCCCGCCGAGGTGGAACGGTAGACGTTGAAGATCACCGGTCCGGAGCAGACGGCGGTGGCCTGGTTCCAGGACAGGTCGATGGAACAGACGGGCTGATGGGCATCCGCAGCGGAGTCCGCACCCGGGAACAACGGTTCCGACTGCCAGGTGACTTCCGTGGGGATGGGATCGAAGGCCCCATCGGTACAGCCGTCGGAAATGCCGGCGCAGTTGAAGCTGTGATTGCCGTTTTCCAGCGCGTTGTACAGCGTGGATTGGGCACCTGATATCGCGGCACCGTCGCGGTACCACTGGTAGCTCAGGGGGGCTGCGCCGCCCGAGGCGTCGGCGTTGAGCTGGATGGGTGTTCCGGTGCAGACGGTCATGGGCCCGTCGGGAGTGACGTCGACGGTCGGGTAGGTGTCACAGCAGCCCGTGGCGATAGCGGTGGCGGCGAGGTAGTCCTTCACGATGCCGCACTGGTTGATGGCCCGAACGACGAATGAGTGTTCGGTCGTGCACTCCGCGGCGGTCCACACGGTGGTCTCGGCCGTGGCCGGTATGTCGTCCTCTGCAAGGGCGCCGTCCACCCACAGCTGGAATTTTCGGGCGGATGGATCCTCTCCGGCGTCGCCCCAGTAGAGATCGGGCACGGACCAGGAGATCTGGATTTCGCGCTCGTCCAGGGGAGTTGCCGACGTCTGAGGGGCGGTGAAGGTCGGCGACCTTTCCGACCAGTGGCTCGGCTCGGAGCAGAGCTTGCGCACTACGACCTCTTCTTCGCCGGTGGTGTCGCGACGGTCGACCCAAACCGGCCACACCACGCCGCCGTGGACATCGACCCGGTTGTAGTCGCCGCGCTCGAACGAGCTCGCACCCGAGCGTCTCTCGTCGCCTTCGAGTGACGAGGCCTGGAACTCCTGCCACGTCTGGCCGCCGTCGATGGATCTGATGACAAAGAAGTGGGTCTTCTGGCGGTCGGCGAGAGCCTGTGGATTGAGACGGCTCCGGTGATAGCCGATATAGATCGAGCCGTCGATTTCGTCGACCCGCATGTAACCCATGAAGTTGTCCACTCGGTTGCCGTCTGCCGCCGTCAGGTTGACCGGCGTCGACCACGTGCCACCCTCGTTGTCCGAGTAGGTGAACCAGACATCGTAGTTGCAGTTGCTGGTCCAATTGCTACAGCCAGGTCCGGACCCGCAACCCGACTGGTTGAAGTCGAACATCGCCATGTAGACGCGGCCGTAGAAATCCGAATTCGGGCTCCGATCCACATCAACGGTTGGAAGGGTGGAAATTCCGCGCACGCACTGGGCCGGGATGTTGTTCTTCCAGTCGCCGAGCCGGGTTTTTACGGTCTTGGGCGATGGGGAAGTCCAGCTTGCCCCGCAGTCGTCGGAACCGGCGATCTTGAACGTCCCGTCGCCGTAGTTCTGCCAGACCACATAGGCGTGACCGTCGGCGGCGACGTTGATGTCCGGGGTGATGGCCTGGTAGATGCCGGTGAGGTTGGTCTCACTGGAAAAGGTCGCGCAATCGTCCGTGGATCTCGCCACCTTCTGCCGGTTCGAGTCGTGCCACGTCACGTAGATGTTGCCGTAGCAGGCCGACGACGTCGTATTGTCCACCACGTGCCACTGCCGGTCCTCGCTGTTGCCGGCACCTGGCCGGTCGGAGCAGTCGGACCACGACTGGCCGTTGTTGGTGGATTTTCGAAACAGCACTCGTGTCCAGTTGGAGCACCATCCGTTGTTACAGGCGATCTTGGAGTGGTAGACGTCGCCGGTGCTCCGTTGGTAGTAGCTCACCGGGTCGCACTCCCACGTGCTGCCCGAGTTGTTGCCCACCGCGGTGTTGGTCCAGCTCTGGCCCCAATCTTCGGTGTGCGAGATGAAGTTCGAACTGGCGGCCCCACCGACGGAAACTGCCGAGACCATCACCCTGCTGGGGTTTGTGTAGTCGATGACCACGTCCACCTCGCCTCGGTCCGCCGAGTCGGAGGGGGTGAGGTTGAGGTCTGTGGGCCAACCACTGTCGAGGTTCTCGGTGGGATCGCCAGGCTGCTCGACACCATCGAGAATGGCCGAGCAGTCGGGGCGCTCGCCGGTGAGCCGATACATCCTGTCCAGAGCCGTCCGAAGATGGTGCGGGTATTGAACCGGTCCCGATGTGGCGAGCTGAATTCCGGCCGAGGCCTTTTCCTCTCGGATCCAAAGTCGTTCCGAAATGGTCAGATTCGACTGGTCGTCGAAATCGTCGATCGGCAGACCGTAGATCGAGGCGTCGATTCGCTCGACGTTCTTGTGGACCCAGAGGAGGTCCTTGATGGCCTCGAGATCATTCCGTTCCATGCACTCGGCATAGGCCTCGAACGGGTCGGCCGGTTGGTCATTGGCGTGGACCACTGTGGGCAGAATCAGAGTGGCTGCCGTGCTGATCAAGACAATTGAACGAGCCAACATCGCGACCTCCGGGGTCGTGGGGAAAACGACCAAGTTATGGACAGTGAAATCAAAGCAACCCTCGTGCCAGATTCCACGGCTGTCGGGGCTTCCCCGAGGACCAGCGACCGACAAACCTGAAACAGTATGTCCCAAACCGGGACCGTGGGTCCATAAGCTGGATCACCTATTCGGTGGAGATCGGGACATTTTTAAAAAACGCCCGGGAGGTCCCGGGCGTTTCGACTGTTTGTATGAAGACTACGGTGCCACAGATGACCACGCGGAGAGGTCGCCGGCGTCGAAGCCGTCCTCGAGCAGAAGCGGGGTGGTGATGAATTGCCACCACTGTCCGGCGTCGGCCTGAGTCATGCCCTGGGTGTTGACCGCGCGCACCTGCCAGGAATAGATCGTCCACTCGGCCAGGCCCGCGGGCGCGGCGCTGGTTGCGCTGCCCACCGAGATCCAGGAAGTGTCACAGGATGCGTTGACGGTGGTGTCCAGGCAGTACTCGTAGCTGGTGGCAGCCGCGCTCGCCGACCATCCGAGGGTGGGCGCAGTGGATTGACCGGTGCTGCCGTTTTCGGGCGTGTTCTTTTCGAAAGAACCCGGCAGCGGCAACGTCTCGGTGGTGAAGTCCCACCAGGTCCCGCCGTCGGCTTCGGTGGTGCCCTGCCCGTTGGAAGCACGAACCTGCCAGTGATAGGTGGTCGCCGGGTCGAGGCCGGTCAGACCGGCGCTGGTTCCGCCGTTCGCCACCGTCCAGACTCCATCACAGGTGTTGTTGTCGGTGGTGTCGAAGCAGAACTCGTAGCTGGTGGCGTTGAGGCTCGTGCCCCAGCTCAGCGTGATGTCGGTGGGCTGACTGCCGGACCCGTCCGCCGGAGAAGATTTGGAGAAGGCGCCCGGCAACGGCGTCGTTGCCGGCGTGCACATCTCGGCCCCGGTGATCACGATATCGTCGATGGCGAGTTCCACGAGGTCACCGCCTGCGGTGCCGTCGGCCGCCCGCATCCTGATCTTCATTGCCGGCGACGGTGTCACAAGGCCCGCGAGGTCGAAGGTGACGTTGTTCCACGAGTTGGCGTCGGTCACCGAACCCGGGAGGTTTTCAATCTCGGTCCACGAGCCGCCATTGTCATCGGAGACCTCGAGGATGTAGTAGTCACCAGCGTCGTCATCGTCCTCGTTGAAGAACCAACGCCAGAGATCGACCGTCAGGGCCGCCGCGTCCGAGCCATCGAAGGTCGGTGAAGTCGCAACGACCTCGCCGCTGTCGATATCGTCAATGCCGGCTTCGCCGCCGGGGTTGGTATCGGTGTAGAGACAGTTGACGCCAGCAGGTGTGTGGTCGTCGCCGGGTTGCGCGTCGTCCCCGTAGTTGCCCGTGGTGGCGATGGGATCGCCGATGAGGAAGTCACCGGTGCTTGCTGCGGGGGCGCCCAGGGTGAAGATCCAGCCCTGGTTGCCGCCCTCGAAATCGTCCGAGTAGCGGACTGAGGAGGGACCGGTCGGGCTGTCGGCAACCTCGTTCAAATTGAGATCTTCGACACTGTTGGCCGTGTCCACGGCGCGCACGATGTAGTTGTAGGTCGCACCCGACGCAATGTCGGAGGCGTCCGAGAACGTGGTGCCCGTGACTCCGGAAGCGATGCGATTGTCCGGTGCGGGGGTGAACCCAGCGATCTCAGACCGGTAGACATTGTAGCTGGCCGGTCCCCCGCAGAAGGCCGTGGCGGGATTCCACGTCAGCTCGAGGGTGCAGGTCTCCTCGCCTGGATTGGTGACCGATTGCAGACCGTCGAAGGCCGGTGCCTCGACGCAGGTGCCGGTTGTTGCGGCCTGGGCGCAGGCCGAATAAATCGACTCGCAGCCGCCGGTGATGTCCTTGGCCGACACCACATAGGAGTACACGAGAACACCCGACACCGTGTCGTCGATGAAGCTCGTTCCGACCGATGCCGGTGGCGATCAGATCATAGGAGGGTTGCGGGCAGGCGCCGATGGCGCGGTAGACATTGTAGCTGTCGGCCGCCCCGCCGGGGCTGGTCCAGCTGAGACTGATCTGATTGTCGCCGTCCGGGGTGGCTGTGAGCCCGGTCGGTGTCCCCGGCGTTTCGCACGGAATCGGCGTCACGATTTCGCAATCGCTGACCGGTCCGGCGCAGGCCGCCGGAACCCGCCACCGGCTGGATGACGTAGTAGTAGTCGATGTCGTTGACAACGGTGGTGTCGGTGTAGTCCGTGGCCGGAGCATCGACCTCTGCGATCTTGATATAGCCGGCATCGCATCCGATGTCGTTGCGGAAGATGAAATAACCGGTAGCGTTGGATACGGCTGTCCAGCTCAGATCGGCCTGGTTGTTCGATCCGACGCCGGTGAGCGTTGTCGAACCGAGGTCGGGACATGATGTCTGGTCCTGGTTCTGGGGGTCGTCCACCGCTCCGCAGGCGATGTTGTGGTCGTCAAGAGCGGAGAAGATGGCGGCCGCGTGGGGCGTGCCGTTGGCCGTGCCGTCACCGTCGTCGTCGACGGCCATCATGACGGTGTAGAGGTGGGTGCCGCTGCAGCCGTTCGAGTTGGGCGGTGTGCACGTGTACATGTTGTAGCCGAGGGTGGGAATGCCCAGATACCACAGGCGATCGGCCAGCAGCCACGCGGAATTCAGATCCATGTTGTAGGGCGCGGCGGTGAGTTTGCGGTTGACGAAGTCCCACAGGGCCTGTTCGGAGATTCCGGCTTCGCAGTGGTCCTCCAGATTCCGCAGGGTCCGAAGTAGCTGCCGCAGTTGCAGCCGCTCCACACGCGTGCCGTAGTTGGCCGCGGTCCACGGTGTGTTGGCCTGGTGCTGGGTGTAATCCAGGTCCCGGATACCGCTGCAGTTGGTGCAGGGGTCGCCGTAACCGCCGCAGTTGCCCGAGAGGTAGAAGCCGCGCCCGACGCAGGAGTCGTGCAGGTGAAGGGCCGCCATCCAGTCGGCGTAGGTCTCCACTGGGCGGGACTGGCCACCGCGAACCGTCGAAGTTGTCCAGGCTGTGACCCCACTCGTGGATCGACACTCCGGGAATCTCGCCGAGGTTCCAACATCCCGAATCAGACAGGTAGAAATTGAGGGAGTCTCCGCCGGAGGTGGCGTTGCACCACGGCGACTGATTCGTGTAGACGGTAATGTAGCTGGAGCCGAGCCAGCTGTTGCCCGGCAGCCAGGCCTGAGCCCTGAGGTTGGCTGTGGTCAGGTGGTAGTACTGGGTACGAGCGGAATGGGTGTTTCCCGAGCCACCGGTGTTGCCGGGAGGCACTTCGCAGTCAGTGCCCGGGCCTTGGCTGAAGTCCACGTCGCCATTCAGAGGTGGTGTTGCTGATTGATCCGCAGGAGTCGAAGATCCGCGCGTACTTGCCACGCAGCATGGTGGTGGCAGTGTCTCCGGGGAACAGGCCGCCCGCATCGGCGTACTGGTTCGGGATCGGCAGCCCGGTATCTGCGAAGGGAAACGGTCGGTCCGCCTCACCGGTGTGGTTGTCTCCCGGGTATGCGCCGCCGTGGATCCGGCCGTAGCGATTGGTGTCCACAAAGCGGAGCAACTCGCCGGTGTGGGCGTCCACCAGGGCTTCCCAGGTGCCGATGACCCCTGAGCGTTCGAAGGCGAACCGGTGGGCCAGACGATAGTCGATGCCCGAACCCACCGCTCCCTCGAATCGGTCGGGGTCCTGGCCGGCGGGTGTCACCGGGATGATGTGGAGCGATCCCGCGTCCACGCACCCGGTCGTCGGACTCACCGCCGAAGGGTCCGAGGAAGTCCTCCACCACGGCCCGCGCGTCAGCGGCGGACACGTCGGGCGACGGGTCGATCTGAATCGGGCTGATGCCGTCGGTGGCGACCTGAATCAGATTGCCGCGGTTGATACGGAAAATAGACCGATCCGCGCTCCACCGGGAACCCCACCGACCTTCCACTGGAAACGGATGAAATACATGGTTTCGCCAAACGGGCCGGATCCTTCGGGATCGATTTCGAGCTGGCTCGGATCGACACCGAAGATCGACGAGTTCTGTTCCATGAACCCGCGGGCGAGGGCCTCCACGGTGGACAACGGAATGCAGGCGTTTTCGCGGCATCCGGGTGCGAAGTGCCTCCCACCGGAGGTCATTGGCGTGCACCGGGAATCATGGGCATGGCGCCACCACCGAGCAGGGTCCGGAACCCCACGCCGCAGGTCGACGGTGAATCTCCACGCCGCGCCGTGTGCGCTGCCGAAACGCCTCCATCTCCTGGAACGCAGCCAGGGCCTCGCCCTGTCCCGAGGCGTCGGCCTTGACCTCGACGACTCTGAGTTGGGGGTCGATGAAGGCCAGCAGATCGAGGTCGTCCCGGGCTTCCTTCTGGGTGAAGGCAGAGAGCTGTGGCTGCGCCGAGCAGCACGCCGACGGCGGTAGTCAGGGCGAGGGCAGTGATGGAACTTCGCATGATGTCGCATTCAGCAGCTCCTCGGATTCAATCTGATGAATTTCTGTCCACCCAGCGGACGCTGAGCGTCCCAGAAACAGTGTTGGTCGATTGTTCACAGGGTGTCGTGAACGCGCAATTCGAGCTTGGAGTGTACGAGGCCACTCTTTGAGTTCAACAAGAACGACCAACAAAGTACACTTGCGCGAGATGATTTTTCGGAGGGCCTCTGAACTCGTGCTCCTCGCGGCGTGGTCACTTGCTGCCGCGGCGAACGGTGTTTCGATGGCGTCCGCAGAGACCGGACCTGAGGCTCCCTGCCTGGTTCTGGTGACTCTCGACACCACCCGAAGGGATGCGGTCAGCGCGTACGGCGGTCCTTTGGCCGAGACTCCGGTCTTGGATGGCCTCGCGGCTGAGGGCGTGCGCTTTCTCCGGGCGGTCGCTTCGTCGCCCTTGACCCTCCCCTCGCACGCCACTCTTCTCACCGGCCTCGATCCGCCGGAGCACGGCATTCGGAGCAACGGCTCCGAGGCCCTGCCGATGGGCGTTCAGGACATTGGCCGAAGTGCTTGCGGGCCAGGGTTATTCGACCGCCGCGTTTGTCGGATCGCGGGTCCTCGACCGTCGCTTTGGTCTGGATCAGGGTTTTGACACATACGACGATGTCATGATGGCCGAGCGGGTGGGCGAGTACGGTTATCCCGAACGGACCGCCGACGTGGTGACCGAGGCCGCTCTGGCGTGGCTCGATGGGCAGCCCAAGGGAGGTCCGTGGTTCCTCTGGGTTCACTATTACGATCCCCACGCCCCCTATGATCCGCCGGACGGGTTTGGTGGTGCGAGTGTGCGTGCGAATTATCTGGGAGAGGTGGCCTTCGTGGACCGTGAATTGGGACGCCTGCTCGCAGGAGTCCGCGCCTCAGCACCCGAGGCGGTTATCGCGGTGGTGGGTGATCACGGTGAGGCCCTCGGTGATCATACCGAACGAACCCACGGCATCTTCC
Source organism: uncultured Holophagae bacterium (assembly GCA_963797055.1). GTDB lineage: Bacteria > Acidobacteriota > Thermoanaerobaculia > Thermoanaerobaculales > Sulfomarinibacteraceae > FEB-10. Next base: position 117,585 of record CAWCOD010000001.1, on the reverse strand, counting down.
TCTACTCGTCCACCATCGAGGTTCCGCTGCTGCTCGCGGGCCCGAACCTGCGCGCAGGCACGACCATCGACCAATCTGTGGCCACACGAAGACTCCCCGCCACCCTGCTGGGTCTGCTCGGCGTCGGACCGGAGGACGGGCTGCCCGGGCCGATCCTCCCCGGAATCCACGGGGATCCGGAGGAGCCCACGGCGATCTACAGCGAGGCCATGATGCCGTCGGATGTCTACGGCTGGTCTCCGCTTTATGCCGTGACCGAGGGGCGGTGGCGCCTGATCGACGCTCCCCGGTCCGAACTCTACGACCTCGAGTCGGACCCGGGAGAATCTCGCAATCTCATCGTCGATCAAGCCGAGGAAGCCAGACGGCTCCAGGTGGTGTTGGACAGGCTGGTCGCGCGTCCGCCGATGGACGATGCCCGCCCGGCGGCTCTCGATTCGGAGACCCGGGCGGCCCTCGAAAGCCTGGGTTATCTGGAGGGTGCCGACGGCGAGGTCAATGACGGCATCGATCCGAAGGATGGGATCGCCTTGCTGGCGACCTTCGACGAGGCCCGGGGGCTGCTGGCTGCTGGGCAGTCGGATCGTGCCTTGGCGCTCCTCCAGAATCTGGTGATGCAGAATCCCTCGAACGTGCCCTTCCTCAGCCGGCTGGCTCAGGCTCAGCTGGCCGAGGGTCGCGGTGACGAGGCCGTTGCCACCCTGGGACAAACGCTGGAACTTGCCCCGGAGTCGGTCTTCGTCAATCAGGCGCTCGCCGACACCTTTCGCCTGATGGAGAAATCCGACGAGGCGCGGCTGGCCTACCGGACGACCCTCGACATCGACCCGAGGTGGGCACCCGCCTGGCTCGGTCTTGCCGAACTCACCGGTTCGACCGACGACCGCCTGTCCATCCTCAACGACGCGGAAACGGCGGGAGCGGGCAGCCTGACAGTGTTGCTCCAACTGGCCCGGCTCGAGGCCGAGGCGGGGCACACCCAGCGGGCAAAGGGATTATTGGACCGCGCAGAGGTCCTCGACCCGAGTGCGGCGGCCGTGGATCTGGAGCGCGCACGATTATTGGAGTCGGCCGGCCGGTTGGATGAAGCCCTCGCCTTGTGCGCGGCCGCCGCCGATTTGGAGCCGGCCAATCCGCTGACCGCGCTGTGCACCGGGCGCGTGTATCTGGCGCTGGGCGAGCCGGCCCGTGCTCGGCCCAATCTTCGTCGCGCCGCGGTCCTTGGCAAGGGCACCGACATCGAACAGGAGGCCATCGGTTTGCTGGAGACAGCGCCGCCGAAACCCGCGGAGAATCCGGAGCCTTAGCCCGCGATTCGCCGCCCGCAGCAGACACTCGGTGAGAAGTGCGGGTTAGAACCCTCCGGGGGAGAGAATTCTATCGATCCGAGTGGTCTATGAGTCAAAAATCTGGCGAATTTTCTTGTCAAAGTGGTCACGATAACAAGAAATCGTCGTGAATTTCATCGATATCTGTTTCAAAGTGGAATATTGTATGTCTTCCCAACGCAATTCATGGAGTTCGACGGAGTCAATTGCGCAGTCACCTCGACGGTGGATTGTCCCGAAGCAGTGCAAAAAAAAGCGCCCGGGTTACCCCGGGCGTGGTCCTGCCTCGGCATGGTGCCGATGGCGCGTGCGTGGCTGTTTAGTGCAATCTGGTTTCTATCGTGAACTCGACCTCGTATCCGCCGGGAACGCTTGCGGCCTCAGGAAATACGAGGAAGTACTGGGAGTTCTGGAAAGCTGAGGTGTCGCTGCCGGGGGCGCGGTAGTGGAATTCGGCGCCCGGGCGGAAGCTCACGGTCGGGTCCGTACCGACCTTGGAGTCGACAACATACCCCCGGTCGTCGACCACCGTGACTCGTCCATCAAATGGAGTCGAGACCCGCACGTCGAGTCCGAAATTCGCTGGAAGCCAGTCGGGACAACCGTCGCATTCACCAAGTTGAACGACGTCGCCCGGGTGAACGAACACGTTCAGAGCTTCGAAGTAGGGCGGGCTGCAGCTGTTGAACGGCATGGGAAAGTCGCCGATGTCGTCGCAGGCGGTGCCGACGCCGTCCTTGTCGCAGTCGAGCTGGTTGGTGTTGGCGACGGCGGGGCAGTTGTCGCAGGCGTCACCGACCTCGTCCACATCGTTGTCGGTCTGGTCCGGATTCGCGGTGAATGGGCAGTTGTCCACGTCGTCCACAACCCCGTCATTGTCGTCGTCATTGTCGCAGGCGTCACCGACGAGATCGGTGTCGTCATCCTCCTGGTAGGGGTTGTAGTCGAAGGGGCAGTTGTCCCAAAAGTCCATTCTGCCGTCGTGGTCCGTGTCGGTGCAGTAGGCCGGGTTCTGGTCGGGGTTTGAGTAGTATGGACAGTTGTCCTCGTCGTTGTTGATGCCGTCACCGTCAATCTCGGGATCGCAGGCGTCCCCCAGGTCATCCCCGTCAATGTTCGTCTGTCCGTTGGGAATGTGGGGACAGTTGTCTTCCCAATCTGGAGAGTAATCGCCGTCGCTGTCGATCTCGGCTTCGTCGGCGATGCCGTCGCAGTCGGCGTCGGCCAGGTGTTCGGAGACACCCACCGCGGCCCATGCGTTTTTGACCTGACACACGTCGTGGTCGGTGAATCCGAGAATCGACACCCCGGGCGGCATCCAGTCGAAATACAACTCGGGGTGGGCCCACATCTGGGCTCGGTTTGTCACCATGTCCCGAACGACTGGAAACAGGGCCACAAACGACAGATCGTTCTTCATGGTCTGAAGGTAGAGCGGGCCCGCTTTGGACCGTCCGATACCCTCGACCTCCCAGCCGTAGTGTTGGCCCCCCTGACTCAGAAGGTAAAATCCCTTGTTGGGGATGCTGCAGTTGGTGTGCACGCCACCGTCGTCATCGTCGAGATCCTTAACCACGTACAAGCTGTAGTGATCCGGATGCTGTCTGTACGCGGGCGGGTTGCTCATGTCTCGGCCGGTTCCCCACCACGAATCCTCGCCGATCACCCAGTCGTCGTCGTCGACCATGGCCCCGGAGACGTCGCAGAAACTCTCCTCCATGGCCCCTGACATGCCCATATTGATGATCTGGCCGTGGCGGCTGTCGATCCCGTGGGTCCACTCGTGGGCCATGATGTCCAGAACGACCATGCCGGTTCCAAACTTCATGTGCCCGCAATACGAGCTGAACCATGCGTTCTGGACAAACGGATCCCCGGTGTGGGGATCGGCCACGTGAACCATGATTTCCACCTGTTCGTCGTCGTCGTCCCAGGAGTGAACGTGGTACCCGGGTGTGTCGTGGAACCAGTTATAGATATATCGAGAGAGGACGTTTGCCTCCCATCCGTCGAGGTCGGTGTCACCCCCCGACCCCGGGTACCCCGAAGTTGCACCGGTCTCGGTGAACCAGTCGTCGTCCGCAGATTCACCAATGGCATCCCAGCAGCTCGTGGAGGTGGTGAAATTGGCGGTCTGGATGTCGAGGTCGAGGTTGGGCGACTCGGCCTGGAGGTCGTCGAGAGCCAGGACAAGACTCTCGTCGTGGGCATCGACAAAGGTGGTCCACGAGGTTCCAATTCCGCTGGGGCGGCGACCAAGAAGATTGACACGCCACACGAGCCGAATCCTGTTGTCGGCTGGTGGCGCCACATCGAACAACGCGAGATCCAGATACATGAGTTTGGTCTCGCCAATGACCTCGAGTTCCGTACCGTTGACCTGGTCCAGAGCGATTGTCTCGGCGTCGTGTGGAGTCAACTGCGGCGGGGGCATGGTGGGGATGGTGGGGAGCCACCGACCACTGGTGGCGACGATCAAGCGATCATCAGCAGAGTGTACGGTCAGTTGGGCCCCGAAGACCGGGATTCCATTGTGTTTTTGGGCGAAGCTCATATGACGCAGTTCGCCCGGTGGGAAGTCGGGGGCAGGTTGGACCGTCTCCCGGTTGATCCGGCCGAGGTAGAGCTGTTCGGTGGGGTCATCAAGACGGTAGAGATCCTTGAATCGATGCAGATAGTCCAACGAGTGAATCACCGGATCATCGGGAAGGTGGGCGGGGATGGGGACCGCGGCCGAAACAAAGACCGGCGTCTCCCCCATCATTCGGATCTCCGGGGGGCGTAGGGATTCACTTTGGAGTTGGCGTAGAGATGAGAACCACGCCGTGGTCTCGCAGGGCCCATAGAAGTCCCCGTGCGCCAGGTGGGCGTCCACCGCCCTGTCCTTGACGCAGATCTCGTGAGCGTTGTCCGGATTTCCAGGCGGGATGTGACACAGCAACACTTTGTTGCCCGGGCAGTCACCGCCGAGAGCCGGCCCCGAAATCGCGAGAGTGACGGCGAGGCAGACGCCGACGAGAATTCTCTGCCCGATGTACCTCACCGAACGCTGTGCTGTGGTGAGTTGACCGTGTTGCATAGTGACCTCCTCTATTTGAATCGAAAATCGACAACAAGAACGGATTTTTCAATTCGCAATTCTCAATAGATGGGAACCGCACGCGTCCACTGCCCCACATCGCCGGACTCGAATCCGTCGGTGAAGGGCAGCTCGGCGTAGGTGACTTCCACCGCGCCGCTGTCGCAGTAGGACATACCGTCGCCGTTGCCGTCCAGAGGACGGGGATTTCCTTGCTGGTCCTCCGGCAGACAATTGGCGTCAGCCCAGCCGTTGTCGATGGCCAGGTTGCCGTCGTTCAAGAAGTAGATGGGCGGCATGGTGGGGGTGGGGCCGCCGTAATCACCGAGGGGGTGCAGCAAGATTGGTACACCCCAAAGGTCTTGGCCGCCCTCGAATTCGCAGTAATTCCCAGGATCGTCTCCGACGTTCCCGCCGTCGGATTGAGGAAAGACACCGCTGCAGGTTCCCTTGATGATGGTGTTGCTGAGCGTCACCGCCGCAGCGTACCCGGCCTCAGAGAATATTTCGGCGCCATCATTGTCCGCCAGCGTGCAGCTTTCGATCGTGATCTGACCTTCTCTGAGGGAAAGCCCAGCGGGCGGACCCGCGATTTGTGTGTGGTTGTCACAGATCGTGGAATTGGTGATCGTGACGTCGGATTCCCGAGCCCGCACCGTACCCCCGCCGGGATTTGCTTCCCACCTGGTAGTTCCCCTCGATGGTCGAGCGATCGATGACAATTGCCCCGTAAGCCATGGCGATGGCGGAGCCGTTCTGTGCAAGATTGTCGCGGATGATGGATTCGAGGACAAAGACCACTCCACCCGAGCTGTCCACACCGCCGCCCGCACCAGTGGTTGTCAGGTTGTCTTCGACGATACATCGCGTAAGGTTGACGGCGACTCCCTCGTTCCTGATACCTGCGCCGTTCACCGATACCGGGCTGTTCGTGGAATTGCCCCCACGAATGGTGAGGTCGTTGAAATATGCCCAAACATTGTAAGGAATGTGGAATACACGGTCGTTGGCGAGAGCGTCGACGATTGTGACACCCGCGCCGCTACCTTGTATGGTCACGTAGTCCAGAATGTCGAGGTCACCGGTGACTGCAGAGTCCTCACCCATACCGGGAATCGTGAGGCGGTATTCCCCGGGCGGCACGTGAATTGTGTCGTTGCCCGGCATGTTGTTGGAGAGCATGACCGCGTCGCGCAACGAGCACGGGAAATGCAAAGGTCCACCGCAGAAGCCGTCGTTGGTGTCAGTGGTGATGGTGACGTAGATGTCATCCGCCGCGCACGGCATCGCCACACAGCACGCAAGCGCGATGGTCAGGACTGCGAACCGGATTGGTTGATACTTCGTGGTCGGCATTGGCGTCCCTTTCGATCATTCAAAATTGAGAATTCAAAATTAAAATTAAATCGGAAACCCGTAACGATCGCTAGGGCTCCCACCCCCGACCAACCGGAAAAATCGCCGGAATCGAATCCGTTGCTCGAATACCAATGACGATTCACGGGCCACCTTGATGGAGGCTTCGGCGGGGAACGGATAGCTGTCCACCTGCCGGTAGGCAACCACAGCATCTCCCCTCATGTCGACCGTGAGTGAAACCGCATCGGCCTCGTCGAGGTATTGGTTGCCCCCGTCCATCATTTCGCAAACCCAGGAGAAGAAGGGGTCGACGTAAGGGCCGCAATTGGGGTTGGGGTTCCAGTCCACCGCGGCATAGGGTCGGGCGATCTTGAGGGCCGCCGGGCCGATGGGCATGGGCACGTCCTGGTACGCGATGATCGGGTAGCCGTTGTCATCCTCCTCGATGTCGATCCCCATGGCGGTGATGCTGGATCCGATGTCGTCGATCCAGTCGCACTGCCACTCCCACTGCAGGCTGACGCTTGAAAAGCCACAGTTGCCCCCGTCAACCACGTATCTGGCGTACTCCAGGGAGTCATCCGTCGCGTTGTAGTAGGCAAGATGGGGCACGTTGGTGTCCTCCACGTAGAGCGAGAGGTACTTGCCGGTGTCGAAGGTGGTGTGTTCTACGGTTCGGCACACCCATTCGTTCGATGGGCCGCAGTGACCGCCCGGTCCGTGGTATGAGGCGACAATGGGATAGCCCCGATCGCCATCGTAGAACGCGATGCTTGTGTACTGGTAGTCGAGAAGGGTGATGTCCGCGTACTGACCCACCCCCTCGTCGCTGTAGATGAGATCGCACTGCCAGTCGCCGGCAGCGTTCCCCTCTCCGCAATTACCCGAACCGCCACCGATGACTTTTTGCGCGTACAGTTGTGCCTCGTCGATGTCCGCGAAATCGTTGGAATACTGGTAGGCGATGTGAGGGGTCCCAGCGTATGTCAGCGTGACCGCGGTGTGTTTACCCTTGTAGGGACCGGTACCCGGTGTCCCGGAATCGATGGTGAAGACGTCGTCATTCGGGTCGAAGTCGATTTCACCTGTGGGACGCCAGAAAACGGGATGGGCGGCTTTCAACGACGCGTTAGTGGCATCGTAATAGCTGATCCAAATCAATCCCGACGGACCCTCGCCGCCGATCGCGATGGAGTTGTACTGACCTACGTCGCCGGCGGAATCGAGGAGAAGACAGGTCCACTCGTCTGACGGCCCACAGTTTCCCGGAGCGGGCCCACCCGTCCACGCCAGGTAAAGATCCCGATCGGTGCTGTCGTAGAAGCTGATAAAGGTCTCACCGCTCTCCGGGTCGCTGGCCACGGCGAGATGTGGACCCACATCCCAGTCCGAGACGGCGGTGTCGATCAACCAATCTGCGGCCGGGTCGGCCTCCGGGCCACCTCCTGAAGCGTGTGCCGGGGCCGGTTGATAGGTGATGACAAGGCAAAAAGCGATGACGAGCGCGGCCGAGGTCCGAATGCGTTCCATAGTCTCCCCCTTTTCGACTCGTTGTTGCACAGGTCGATCCCACGGGGAATCGGTCTGTGTGCTGTTCTCTCGTTGTCATTGGAGGCGGTTCAGGTGAGATTTGCTCATGTCAGGTTAGAATTCTCTTTGTGTTCATACATGTGACGAGAGGTTGGGGACCCATCGCGTGCCTGGCCGTTGGGTGCGCCGGGTTGAATTTCTGGGGTTGTGCGGTCCGTGAATTGCCAAAGGTGGGCGCCGTTGTCGAGTCCTGCGACAGGGCCGAGGCAGGGGACGTTGCGGGGCTGCAACCCGGAGATGTCGTGACCGCGTGGCGGCAGGCCGGCGAGGGGGGAACCATCGAGTCACCCTTCCACCTGGCCATGGTCGAACAGACGCGCGCCCCTTACGGCCCGGTGGAGCTCACCATCAGACGCGGGTGGCGAGAGCATCGCCTTGCAGTGCCCACCGATCGTTGGCGGGTCCACCTCCGGCCAGTCCTGAGCGAGGAATTTCTCATCCGTCATCTCCAGGCCCGGGAGGTCTCGGATACGGGGGACATTGAAGACGCTGTTGGACGGTGGCGGGTGTTGGCGGCGGAATCGGCCGCGGACGGTCGTATTCCGGACGCGGCCTGGTTTCACATCCGGGCTGGAGTCGGTCTGGCTGCGGCGGGCGAGCGGGATGAATCCGTGGCGGAACTGCAGGCTGGTGCCCATATCATCCCGGATCCACATTTGCGTGCCGCCTATTGGGAACGTGCGGGGGATGACCTCTTGGTGACCGGTCGGCGTCAGGTGGCCGCCTTCGCATTCAACTCGGCGATCGGGATCCTCGAGACGGAGACTCCGGAGTCGCCCGCCATGGCATTCGCCCTGATCCAGCTCTGTCGGAGCGATCTCAGGTCGTGCGATTCCGAGGCGACGAGTGCCCTGAAGATATATCGGGACGTGGGGGTCGACTGTTTTGAGACCGCAGCCGCTCTTTCGAACATGGGAGCTGTCGCCTACTTTCGGTCTGACTTCGACGGTGCGGAGAGGGGATACCTGGAGGCCCTTGCCGTGGTCCGTGGTGTTGCCGACGGAAGCCCGGCCGAATGCGAACTGTTGGGAAACCTCGGACTGGCGGCCATGCGGCGTGGAGATCTGGACGGGGCGCGGCTTCTTTTCCGCCGGGACATGGAGATCGCAGAGCAGCTGGGGCCGGACACGCCGCAGTACTCGCACGCCGCCAACTATCTCGGATTGTTGAGCAAGAACCTGGGGCGCTACGAGGACGCCCGGCAGTACTACGAACAGGCGCTGAGGTCTTTTCAGGCGACCCGCCCCGGCGGGGTCGAAGTCGCCGGCGTCCTGGCGAATCTCGGCAACGTCGCCCTCCTGGAGGGGAATTTCGATGCGGCGCACCGGTACCACGAAGAGGCTCTGCTCATTCGGGAGAGGCTGGCTCCCGACAGCGCCGACGTGGCGGCCAGTCTTCACAATGTGGGTCTGGTGGCGAGATGGCAGGGCGACCTGGAGACCGCCCGACTACTCCTCGAAGAGGCGCTGTCGCTCAAGATCCAATTCAGCCCGGGCTCCGCGTGGATGGCGAATACCCTCTTCGAGTTGGGAGAAACGGCTCGCGCAGATGGGCGGTTGGAGCAGGCCGAGAGCTACCATCTGAGAGCGCTGGAGATCTACCAACGAATTTCGCCGCGGAATCCTCGCACATCGAAGAGCCTGCACGCGGTGGGTGTTCTCGATCTCATGAGCGGCCGGACGCAGTCCGCAGAAGGGCGGTGGCGCGAGGCCATCGCCATCATCGAGGAGCATCGCCTTGGGATGCAGATTTCGGTTGAGGAACGCTCTCGATTTGGAGCCAGGTACTACACCTACTACGGCAGTTTGGCTCGGTTGCTTGGGGATGATGGCCGTGCAGCCGAGGCCTGGGATGTTCTCGAACGAGCCCGGGCCGCGGGGCTGCGGGAAGTGGTTGCGCGACGGGGTGCACGCTCCTGGAGATATCCCGTCCGAGCTTTGGTTTGCAAAAAACACATTGGAACGGCGGATTGCGCGGATAGAAGGTCGGATCGTCCCGGATCGATCCCAAGGGTGAGGAGGGTTCCCTGCACCGGTATCAAAGCCAGCTGGACTCGGCAGAATCACAACTGGATGCGGTGATGGACGAAATCCGTGTGTTGGCGCCGCGATACTCCGCGTTTTCCTCGCCGGAAGCACTTGGGTACCGGGACATGGTCGATGCGCTCGACCCCGGCACGGTGGTGATTTTGTACTCTGTGGGCGAAGAGGAGAGCATGGCGTTGGTGGTCGCTCCCGGTGTTGTCGGGGGGGCCGAGGTTGATACCTTTTCAATATCCATGGGTGGGCAGGAACTCAGCCAACGGCTCAATATCTTCCACTCGCTCATCTCGCGTGGGCGGACGGTAGGCGACGTGGACCCCGCACTCACAGCTCAGGCTCGAAAGCTCTTCGATGTCCTTGTTGGACCGGCTCTCGATGCGGTGTCCGCAGCCGAGCGGGTGTTGATCGTACCGGATGGTCCTCTGGTGGATTTCCCTTTTGCGGCCCTCGTTCTCCCCCGACGAGCCCACCGTGTATTTTGGCCACTGGAAACCACTGTTTTTCAACCCCTCCACGAGCGTGTTCGCCGAGATCAAGGGGCTTCGAGAGAATGGCCGCGGCGACGAAATTGCCGTGGTGGCGTTTGGTGATCCCAACTATCCACCACAGGCCCCCCTCGTCGACCGGTATGGGCTTGACCCGCTGCCGGGCTCTCGGGAAGAGGTCAAATCCATCGACCGGCTCTTTGGCGATCGGGCGACGACCTATGTCGGCGTTGCGGCGAGCGAGGCAAATTTCAAGTCCATGGGGAGCGGTGCGCGGGTCGTTCACTGTGCATTGCATGCCCGGGCCGACTCTAGATTTCCCATGGAGTCGGCTTTGTTCTTCTCGATTCCGGAGAACTCCGGCCAGGGCGAGGAGGACGGTGTTCTCTGGGCCTGGGAGGTGGCGGATGAACTGGACATCGATGCTGAAGTGGTGGTTTTGTCCGCCTGCAGTACGGCCCGCGGGCAAGCGGTAGCAGGCGAGGGAGTCTTCGGTCTCGCACGGGCCTTCCAGTACGCTGGAGTCCGCACGCTTGTTGCCTCCCAGTGGGAGATACCGGACCGATCTACCGCTGAATTCATGGCTCGGTTCTACTCGAGTCTCAAGGACGGCCTGGGAACGGCGGAGGCTCTCCGCGTGGCGCAGTCGAGGACCGCCAAGAGTGGGCCGGCGACAGCCCACCCATTCCACTGGGCGTCATTCCAAGTCAGGGGTGACTGGCGCTGAGTCTCTCGCCAGCGATCTCAAATGACACAAGGTCGGAGGAGATTTTTTTGTCTCCCAGCCCCATGGCCACCACGCGCCAGTAGAAACGTCCCGGTTTCTCCGAGATGTCATTCGGCCAGCTGATTTCGGTTGCGGTTGTTTCCGGACTGGTCCAGATGAGCTCACCATCGCCATCCAGGATTTCGACGACTGCAGGTAGGTCAGGATCTGTCGTTGTCCATCGCAACATGAGGGTGGTCCGCGATTCCCAATCGACCACCTGATTCACCGGGGATACGGCCGTTGCGGGTATGTGTGCGTCAACCGACCGCAACACCTGGGTCCCGTCATCGGTGGCGGGCCGCTGCGGATTAAAGACGGAAGGACAACGACCATCAGAACGGTTGCGGCGAGGGCAAGAAAACCCAGACCGCCCCACAGACTTCTCCGTGATGTTGGTCTCTCTGGCAGGCTTTCATCGTGGGCGGGTGCAGATGGATCGATGGCGGGAGCTTCCGATCGGAGAATCTGGAGCGCTTTGTATGTGTCTGCGCACCGCGGACACACGAGGATGTGGTCGAGGGCCGCTTCGCGGTCCACGGGGAGAGCTCGTCGACGGCGAGGAGTTCCCAGCGCTCCTCTGAGAGGTGAGCTGAATCGTCGCCGGGATCGGAGTCGCGATAGGCGGTTCTGAGCGTGTCGAGGTCAGCCATGGACGCCCCTCCTCTCGAGCTTGCGCCGGAGATCGGCCATGCCCCTGGCGATCAGGTTTCGCGCCTTGTTGTAGGGCCAGTTCTGCATGGTCATGATCTCCCTGACCTCAAAACCCATCAGATGGGCCTGCACCGCCCTCCTCCGATCCGGCGACAGGGTCGAGAGCGCTGACCGGATCGCCCCGCCGAGCTCCTTGGACTCCAGAAGGTGATCCGGGGCCGGACGCGGGTCGTGCTGGTCCTTGTCCAACTCAACCTCGGGGGCGTAATGCAGCCCCTTCATCGCTCGGACGGTTTCCCGCACTGCCGCTCTGTAGAGATAAGAGGAGGGGTGGGAAGGTGTTTGCTCATTCGGCATGGCTCGCCACAGCGCCGTGAGGACGTTTTGCTCCACATCTTCGGCGATGGATGGTGACAACGGTCCCGCGACCCGACCCACCGCGGATCTGATCAGGCGGGAGTATTTTCGGGCAAGTGAGTCAATGGAGTGTTCGATTTCCGGACTGCTCACAGTTTTTCGAGTATAGCCTTCTCGTTCATCAGATCGACAGAAAAATAGCCCGGGTTGCCCCGGGCGATTTCGAACTTCGAATTTCGAATTCCGTATCTAGTCTTCGTCCTCTTCCTCATCTCGTGCCGCAGCGGCGATGATTTTCTCCTGCAGCTGTTTGGGGATCTCGGCGTAGCGACTGAACTCCATGTGGAAGTCGCCCCGGCCGCCGGTGATGGACCGCAGCGTTGGAGCATAGGTGAGCAGCTCGGCCAGCGGGACCTGGGCCTTGACGGTGGTGATGTCGTCCTCGGTGTCCATGCCCTGGACCCGGCCGCGGCGCGAGTTGAGATCGCCCATGACGTCGCCCATGGCATCCTCGGGGGTGTAGACCTCGATCTGCATGATCGGTTCGAGCATGGTGGGGTTGCACTTTGAGGCGCACGCCTTGAAGGCCTTGCGGCCGGCGGCCTTGAACGCCATCTCCGACGAGTCGACGGAGTGCTCCTTGCCGTCCACCAGGGTGACCTTGAAGTCCACCATGGGGTAGCCGGCGAGGAAGCCCTTCTCCGACGCCTCCTGGATCCCCTTGTCAACCGCCGGCCGGTAGCCCTGGGAAATGGAACCGCCGAAGATCTTGTCGATGAACTCGTAGCCGGCACCCTTGTTGGGTTCCATGATGATTTTGCACTCGGCGAATTGCCCCGAACCACCGGTCTGCTTCTTGTGCCGAGTCGTGGCCTCGGCGGACGTTGTGATCGTCTCCCTGTAGGGGACCTTGGGCTGGTGGAGCACCACATCCACGCCGTAGCGCTTTTTCAGACGGCCGACCACGACCTCCACGTGGAGCTGGCCGGTGCCAGAGATCAAGAGTTCCTTGGTCTGCGGGTCGCGGCCCACGGTGACGGTGGGATCCTCGTCGCGGATTTTGGCGATGGCGGTGGCCAGCTTGTCCTCGTCTCCCTTGGATTTGGGCTCCAATGCGAAGCTGATGGCCGCCTCCGGAATCGGTACGGCAGAAAAGCGGATGTCCTTCTTTGCGGCGCACAGGGTGTTGCCGGTTGTGGTGTTCTTGAGTTTGGGCACCGCGCCGATGTCTCCCGGTGCGAGCTCGGCCACGTGCTCGAGTTCTCGGCCCTGGATCACCGACAGCGCACCGAGGCGCTCGGAGCCTTGTGTGTTGGCGTTGGCCACCGTGACGTCGGTCTCGATACCGCCGGAGAGGACCCTGAACAGGGATATTCTGCCGGTGAAGGGATCGGAAATGGTCTTGAACACGTATGCGGCGAACGGTGCGTCGGTGTCGACCGCGAGGTCCTGTTTTTCGCCCTCGATGGACAGCTTCACAGGTCGCCAGTCCGGTGCCGGTGCCAGGTCCACGAGGGCGTCCGCCAACGGATGAACGCCGATATTCTTACCGCCGGACAACGCGAAGACCGGGAAGAGCGCGCGCTGAGACACGGCGTTCTTGAGGCCGCCGATGAAAGTTCCGGTGTCGAGCTCGCCCGCCTCGAGATAGGCGTCCATGAGTTCTTCATCCTGTTCGGCCACCATCTCCATCAGGGCTTCGCGTGCGGAGGCGACCTCGTCGGCCAGATCGCCGGGTACGTCCACCTCGGTGACCTTGCCGCTCTCGTCGTGTTCCCAGGTGAAGGCCTTGCCCGAGATGAGATCGACGACGCCGTTGAAATCAGCCTCCTTGCCGATGGGAACCTGGATCGGGGTGACCTCGCGGCCGTACTTCTTCTGGAGGGCCTCGATCGTACGGCTGAATGACGCGCGGTCCCTGTCCATCATATTGATGCCGAACAGGACGGGCAGGTCGAAACTCGCTACCGCCTTCCACATCTTGTCGGTCTGGACCTCGACCCCGGAGACGGCCGAGATCAGCAGCAGCGCCGTGTCGGCCACGCGCAGTCCCTGGACCGCATCGGTGGTATAGATGCCGTACCCGGGCGCATCGATGAGGTTGACCTTTGTCTCCCTATGGTCGAAGTGTGCCACCGAGGTATTGATGGTGATCTTTCGATCGTGCTCGTCCTCGTCGAAGTCGGTGGTTGTGTTGCCGTCGTCAACCTTGCACAACCGGTTGACCACGCCACCGTTGAACAGCATGGCGGAGACCAGCGAGGTCTTGCCGGTGTCGGAATGTCCGATCACCGCGATGTTGCGGATATTGTCTGTCGTATAGGTCTTCGCACTCATGAATTTCCCTCCGGGGAATTGGTGTTTTCAGCCCTGGCCCTCGATCTCGATTTCGGCGCCGGTGAGCCGTCGGTAGGCCTCACGATATCGGTCGAGAGTTCCTGCGACCACGTCGGGCGGCAGCTCCGGGGACGGCGGCAGCTTGTTCCAACCACTGGTTTCGAGCCAGTCTCGGACGAACTGCTTGTCGTAAGAAGGCTGGGAGCGGCCAGGCCTGTAGGAGTCGGCGGGCCAGAACCGCGAAGAGTCCGGGGTCAAGGCCTCGTCCATCCACACGATCCGACGGTCGGGATCGAATCCGAATTCGAATTTGGTGTCGGCGATGATGATGCCGCGTTCCAGGGCGAAGGCCGCGGCCTCCCGGTAAAGGCGCAGGGTGAGCTCGCGCAGGGCCTCGGCGGTTTCGCCACCAACGATCTCCACCATACGGTCGAAGCTGATGTTCTCGTCGTGTCCCTCTTCGGCTTTGGTGGCCGGAGTGAAGATCGGTTCGGCAAGGCGGTCCGATTCCACCAGTCCCTGGGGCAGCTGGATGCCGCATACCGATCCGTCCGCGAGGTACTCCTTCCACCCGGATCCCGTGATGTAACCGCGCGCGACGCATTCCACCGGGACCGGTTCCAGGCGTTGGACAAGGACGCTTCGGCCTTCGAGTTCAGGGTGGTTGCTGTATGGGGCCGGAAAGTCGGTGCGATCGGTGGCGATCAGGTGGTTGGGTAGATCTGGGAAACGTCCGAACCAAAAATTCGAGAGCTGGGTGAGGATGACACCACGGCCGGAAATTCCGGGTGACAACACGCAGTCGAAGGCACTGATCCGATCGGTGGCCACCAGGATCAGAGCGTCATCAACGCGGTAGATATCCCGGACCTTGCCACGGCTCACCAGTTGACCCTCAGGGATCGAGGTGGTGAGCAGCGTCATGTCAGGCTTCCTTGGCCGCGATGACTGCCTGAGCCTGTTTCGCCATACGTGACTTGTAGCGAGAGGCCGTGTTGCGATGGAGAACGCCCTTGCGCCAACCCACGTCGATCACTGACAGGGTTGTGGGGAGCATCTCCTTCACCTTATCCGCATCGCCCTCGTCGATGGCGATGCGCATGGCTCGCATCTGCCGTCGCACCCGGGTGCGCACCGATTTGTTCCGCATGCGCCGCTCGAGCGACTGGCGGTGGCGCTTGCGCGCCTGCTTCTTGGTTCCTTTGATGGTGGCCATTGGGTTTTACTCCTTCAGCCGCTCTTTTTAAAAACGGCATGGGCCGGTCATTCTAGCGGAAACATACGAATCAGGCTAGTCCGTCGTTACCGATTGCTCAAATCACTGCGTGAATTGAGAAAAAAAGAAGTTGTTTGAACTCAATTCTCGCGCCTCAATACACATATCTTCCGTTCCTCGCGGTCATGGTTAACCGCTCCGTGTTTGAGGCGCGAGAATTGAGCAGTACTTTGGCTACCGAATTGTCATACCCATTGAACTGAGGCGCTCGCGGGCGAGGTCGGCCTCCTGGGTTCCAGGGTACTCGTAGACGACGTATTGCAGATTCAGCACACCCTGACCCTTGTCGCCGAGCTTGAGGTAGAGCAGGCCTTTTTTGAGCTGGGCGGCGGGGGCCTTGTCGCTGGCCGGGTACTGTTCGAGCACCTCGTTGAAGACCTGGAGGGCTTCATCAGTGTTGTCCTGCGCATCGAGACACTCGCCTGTCCAATACAAGGCGTTATCCGACATCTCAGTGTTAGGCCAACGGCTGCGGTACTCCTGAAAGCCCTGAGCCGCCAGGTCGTAGTTGCCCCGCATGTAGTCTTCGTATGCAGTCCGGTACACCTCGTCGGGCGTAGACGAGCCGGCCGCTGCTGCACCGGCTGCGCCGGCCGCTGCGGCCGCCAAAGTGTCCTCGGGCAACGTGGTCGAGCCCCCGGCGGCAGTCACCGGTGGCAGCACTGAGCCGCTCATGGAAACTCCTCGGGCCCCGGCCAACTCCTGAGAGATCTGTTCCAGACGTCGGGTGGTGATTTCGAGGTTGGCGTGAAGGGCCTCGATCTGTTCCTGGAGCTGCTCGACGCGCATGGAGAGATCGGCGTTGGAGCGAGATGTCTGCGTTGTAAAATCCTGCATCTGGCGCTCGACGGCGTCGAGATCTTGCTTGTCCGGCATGGACGTGTTGAGCTGCTCCACCTGCTTTTGGACGTCCATGATTTCCCGGTGGAGGAGCGTCATGTCCTCGGATGAGGTACATGCGGCGATCGGAAGGAGCAGAAGCGCAAAGGCGAGTGCCGGTATCCGTCCCATAAAACTCTCCTAGCGACCGGTGATCACAAGGTGGGTGCGCCGGTTGAGGGCCCATGCCTCTTCGTTATTTCCGAGGGCGAAGGGCTTTTCCTCACCATAGGAGACGGTCGTGATGCGTTCCGGTGCCACACCGAGAAAAACAATGTAATCACGCACCGCGGAGGCCCTCCGCTCGCCAAGAGCGAGGTTGTATTCGCGCGTGTTGCGCTCGTCACAGTGTCCCTCGATTCTGACGGTGACGGTGTAATACTGCTGCAGCCAGGACGCGTTTTGGGCGAGCACCTCCCGGTACTCCGGCTTGAGGTCCCATCGGTCGGTGTCGAAGAACACGTCTTCGAGGTAACCACGTGCATTGAGCAACTCCAGGTCTTCAGGGAGTTCCTCCTGGACCTCTTCGGATACGATGGTTTCTGTGATGGTCTCGTCGACCACCACTTCGGGGACTGCGGGCGCCGAGGTCGGAACCGGGGTCGGCGTCGGCTCTGGAGGAGGAGGCAATTTGGAGCTCTTGCACGCTCCCAGTGCGACCATGGAAATCACTACGAGCAGGACGGCAGAGAAGCGCAGTGCGGATTTCATTCCGGACCTCCTTGGGGGTCACTCTAGCAGTCTCGGTGAACGCTCACAAGAGATGAGAGTCCGTCGCGATCGGGTTGGTTCCAAAGGTGGTTGAAGTGTGCGCCAGATCACTTTGCCAAAAGGGTGAATCCAAATTCGAAATTCGAAATTCGAAAAACTCCACCCGCCCGAGGAGTCAGGGTCCCCGCCGCTAGTGCTCCCAGTCCCTCATCCCAAATTTCAATCCTTATCGAGGAGTCCCCCGTCCGGTCGAGCGAGTTTTCCGTCGCGGTGGCGTTTGGCGAGGTAGTCGTAAACGACGACGGAGCCCGCCACCGCGAGATTGAGGGACGGGATCAGGCCCCACTGTGGCAGTTGGACGATCAGAGCGGACTCGTCGATGAGTTCCTCGGGAACCCCTCCCCGTTCGGCACCAAGTAGAAAACACGGCCGGTCGGGGTAGACCGCATCGAACAGGTTGACCGACCGATCGTGCAGCTCGATCGACACCAGGGTGTAGTCGTTCTCCCTGGTGTGGTTGATCAACGCGGCCGCGTCGGGGAGCTGGATTACCGATGTATACAGT
Source organism: uncultured Holophagae bacterium (assembly GCA_963797055.1). Lineage (GTDB taxonomy): Bacteria > Acidobacteriota > Thermoanaerobaculia > Thermoanaerobaculales > Sulfomarinibacteraceae > FEB-10. The sequence continues at coordinate 100,157 of CAWCOD010000001.1, read as the reverse complement.
TCTGCCGTCCGGGCGGCCTCCACGTTCCAGTCGCGGTCACCAATCAGCAGGACTTCGGTTGCAGCTGTTGCGTGGGCGGTTCGCACCAACGACCCCACGTTGTGTTCCTTGGTGATCTCCCATGCGGCGATGGCGAACGGCCGAAGACCTCGGTGGTATTCCTGCCGGCGTCGCTCCCGGCGTTCGAGGCGTCGCTGTTCGTCCCAGATGTCCTTCTTTGGGCCCGGCATGGTTTCCAGAGTGTGCCTCGACCCGTCGCCTCGGGCAAGCTCGAGCCGCCGACCACGCCCGATCGAAGAACGAAGAACGAAGAACAACAAAGAGCCCCCACCCGCCCGAAACGAGAGATGGCGCGACCGGCGGGCGTGCCGTCTTCGACATTGTTGGGACCCTGAGTGTTGGAGTGGCCATCTCGAGGGATCCCAACAATGTCTAAGGGGGCAACCTCGGGGAGCGCTCGGGAGAGATGGGCGCGCTGAAACAAGCACCCGGCATCGGGTGGGAGGGGGACCTCATAGCCCCATAGCAAGGGTGGGCGGGTGGGGGATCCAGACATACGAAATCCCGCGCGTGGCGGGATTTCGTCGCGGTGGGTATGCCCACCCGAGCTTCCTCAGTTGGTGACGCGGCTGTGAAGTTCGTTGAACGCCCGCGGTCCGTGAGGACATTTCCAATATGAAACGGCCTGGTCGCGGTGTCAAGTGGAACTCTGGTGAGCTCGAATTCCGCTCCCGTCGAAGGCGTCCGGGAGCAGCTCGGCCACCGATGTCACGGTGCGTTCGTCGGCGCTGTTGGCGAGGATCACGGGCATGTCGCCAAATTCCGACAGGACCTGGCGGCACGCGCCGCACGGAGTCGAAGGTGGCGAGGAGTCGGTGACCACGGCCAAAGCGACCAGGGATTTGGAGCCCGCAGCCATTGCGGCTGCCACCGCGTTGCGCTCGGCGCACACGCTCAGTCCGTAGGACGCGTTCTCCACGTTGCAGCCGACGACCAACCGGCCGTCCGACAACATCAGGGCGGCGCCGACCCTGAAACCCGAGTAGGGCGCGTAGGCGTCCTCCCGGGCTGTTGCAGCTGCTGCGATCAACCGCCCGATGGTTTCCAGCGTGAGGTCCATGGCCTGACTATACCGCGACCACTCCCGAGCCAGTCAATTCTCGGAGTGAAGAGACGTGGGCCAGGAGGAGGGCGTTGGATGAGGCAATTCGAAATTCGAAATTCGAAATTCGGAATGGGTGGGTGGGAGGGGGCAAAAAAGTGACCGCCCGAAGGCGGTCGGTGGAGACTGTGATGTCATGGGCGTGCGCCCGTTTGAATTTTCCTGTTGTCGGTCTTCAACAACCTCCGCTAATTCCTGCGCGCCCCACCCGACGATCTGGCTGATGATGACGGTGCCGATCGAGGCGCCGACGAGCCACCGCTTGATCGTCCCGCACTCGATGAACGACCCGACGAAGACGGTCGCGACGAGGACGATCCTGCGGACGATTTCCGCGACGAACTTGGCCGCGAGGCCGAGGCGGTCGGGTTGCGCGAAGGCGCGCGAGTCGAACCTGTGGACCGTCGTGGCGCTGTGGGAGCGGTGCGAGGAACGATGATCGGCCTCGAAGTGCTGGCGCCGCTCCGGGTTGTGGGGGCCGGACGGGTGGTGGTTCCGGTGGGTGGCGCCGAGCGATTGGTTGGCGCCCGGTAGACCGAGCCGGACCTGGAGGTCTCGGTGGATCCTCCGGTGGTACCCGACGTCGAGGATCGTGGAGCGACCGCGGTGGATGGTCGAGTCCTCGGTACAAACGGATTGGAGCGGGGGGCGCCTTGGATGCGGGTGCTCCCGGCTGGTTGGTCCGGAGTCGAACTGTAGGAGCTGGTCGCAGACCGGTCTTCGGAGGCGCGCAGGGGCGAGCCGGACCGTGTGGAAAGGGTCGGTTCGGCCCGCCGGCTGCCGCTCACATCCCAGGTTGTCCGTGCCTGACTGGTGTCGCTGGCGGGTGCCGATCGACGGCTGATATCGCTTGTTGTGGTCGGTTGGACGAGCCGGAGGGCGTCCTCGGGACGAAGGCTGTCGTCCCGTGCCATGATCCGCGTAAGGTCACGGTCCGTGGATCTTTCGACCCCGCGGAACACGCGTTCGAGCTCGTTGGCCGGCCGTTCAACAGATGGTGGTGCAGTCCTCAACGGGTCCGAAGAAATGACAGCGGTGTCGTTTCGACCCCGCAACGCCTCGTCTCCGCGCTTCACCAGACGGGAGAGATTGGGGCTCGCGAAATCCCTGTCCGAGACCACATTCCAGGCCGAACGGTCCATTTCTGCGATCTTCGATCGTCCCTTCAACCCGAGGGCCGAATCATCGGGCCGCGGCAGGCTCGCGCGTCGAACGGCGCCGCTGTCCGCACCGCTGCCGCCGCCGGCACCCGGTCGCGGTATGACATCGCGTCGCGGTGTCTGACCGCCACCGCCTCCAGGGTATCCCGGGTGCCCTGGTTGGTAGGGGTAACCGGGATAGCCGTAATATTGGCTGTAGCGAGGCCAGTACCAGCCCCAGTAATATCCGGAGGGACACCAGCCGACCCAGCCCGGGCCCCATCCCCAGTTGACCCACGCCGGCCCCCAGCAACTTCCCCATCCCCAGACCCAACCGACACTGGCCGAGAGGTACCAATTTCCGTAGTGGTATGGCAACCATCCCCAGGGCTCGTAGGAAACCCAAGACCATCCGGTGGGGGTCCAGTACCAACGACCGGCAGTGTAGGGGCGCCATCCAGAACTCACCGTCGGCTGCCAAGCCCATGTGTTGTACTCCTGGACATAGACCCAGTTGCCGTAGTTGTCGAGTTGGGCGGCCTGTCGTTCGTAACGGGCATCAACGTACTGGCTGCTCTCGCCGCTGAGGACCTGGCGTCGTTGTTCCACCCAGGAAGCAAAGTCGTCGCTCCAGGTCAGATGGGGTTCGGTGTCCGTGACCTCGCCATCTCGGATCTCGGCGGCTGACTCGGCCTGGATCAGGATGCCGCCCGCCACCGTGGCGGCTTCGGCAAGGCCCTGCCATACCTCGAGACGGAGGCCGCCCGACGGCAGAGCGAGGATTCGGTAGAGGCCTGTGTCGCTGAGGTAGACGGTTGCTGCCCGGCCGTCAACGCGAAGAGCCTCTCCATTCAACCGATGTTCACTGATCTCGACCATGATCGTTCCCTCGGCGAGGTAAAGCACCGAACGATCAGAGTCGTTGTCCCGGCTGAAGGCGACGGCGTCGAGGCTCAGTGTGGAGTACTCGTCGAGCCAGACGATGTTTCCATCGGCGAGGATCACTTCCATGCGGGTTTCGCGAGCGGTATCGACACGGTCACCGGCCACCAGCGGCATGTTGATGACCGCCTCCACCGAATCCTGTTGGGTGGAGGGTTGGACGGTTGCGAAACGTTCGAGGTACGAGATGTAGCTCAGGGAGGTCGGGTCGTCGCCTTCAGAGGCCACGGCGGGCACCGCGAGTGCGATGAGAGCGGCCAGAATGAGGGGTTTCTTCATCGTCCACCTCCATGGACGGTGGGAGATAGTGCAACCCATGTGCCAGCCTCCGTCCGGCTACCCACCCACTGGAAATTGCGAATTACGAATTACGAGTTACGAATTACGTATTGGAGCCCACCTCGAAAGGGAAGGCTTGAGACCCCTCTGATCATCTCCGGTCGAGAAATTGGGGGCTACTCACGATTCAGCCGCGACATCTCCATCATCTGCTGGTTCTGCCGGACCTTGACCAACGTCCCGGCCGGGTAGTAACCGCCTCGAAGGGTGGCGTTGGGGTAGGTGACGCAACCGGGTCCCAGCAGGACGCCGGGGTTGAGCACGGTGTTGCAGCCGGTCTTGCAGTCATCGCCGAGAATCGCGCCGAATTTTCTCAGGCCGGTGTGGACCACGGCCCCGTCGTGGTGAAAGGTGACCTCGCGGCCGACGTTTTTGACGTTGGAGAGGATGGTGCCGGCTCCGAGGTTCACGTGGCGGCCGAGAATCGAGTCGCCGACGTAGTTCTGGTGCGGCGCCTTGGCGTTGGGAAACAGGATTGAGCCTTTGACCTCACTGTGCGCTCCGACGAGGCTCCCGTTGCCCAGGATCACGAACTGCCGGATATAGGCGCCTGTCCTGATGGTCGCCCCCTCGCCGATGATGGCCGGTCCGATGATGACCGCGCCGGGCTCGATGTGACAGTCGGCGGCAATTGAAATGTCTTCCCCAAGCAGATGGACGCCCTCCGGCAGTTCTGTCTGGATGCTCCAGTCCTTCCAGGCACCCATGTATGTCTTGAGTGCGTCGCCCAGCGCTGACCACACCGGGCCGCCAGGTGGAAAGGCCGGCGCGTGTGGGAAACCGTCGAGATCGAAGAAAACACCGTGATTTAGCTCGCTCATGCAAGGGACTCCTCAATGTCATTTGGGCGGCGTTTGACGATGACCAAGGTCTGATCATCGGCGGGAGGTGATATCCCGGAGAATGCACCGACATCCAGGAATACACGATCGACGATGGCCACCGGATCCAGATGTGTGGCCGCCTGCACCACGTGAAGAAGTCGGTCCTCTCCGTACTCCTCCGTTGATCCTTCCGACGCGGCCTCGGTGATCCCGTCGGTGTACATGACCAGCACATCACCGGGTTCCATCTCCGCGACTCCGATCTGGTAGGTCGCCGACGGGGTCGGGCCGATGAGGATGCCGCCCGTTCGGAGCTTCTCCCAGCTGCTGTCGACGTGGATCAGGAGGGCTGGAGGGTGACCGGCGTTGCAATACAAGACGGTTCCGTTGGGGTGGATTTCGGCCAGGAAGAGCGACACGAACTTGGTCGCCAACCGGCTGTGGTGGATGATGGTGTTGAGCCGTTCGAGTGTCCGGGTCAGTTTGAATTCGCGCGACAGCCCCATCCGTAGGCCGGTGAACACGTCTCGAACCTGGAGAGCCGCCGGCAGGCCGTGGCCGGTGGCGTCCGCCGTCACCACGACGAATAGGTCACCGTCAAAGGTGATGACATCGTAGAAATCTCCGCCGACGATCTCGGCCGGGACACTTCGTGCGGCGATTTCGCAGTCGCCGGGACTCGGCAGGTGGCGGGGCAGAATCGAATTCTGGATCTGGCGCGAGTCTTCCATGATGGCCAGCATCCGCTCTTCCCGGAGCTTCTGGTTTATGGCCAGCCGGATGATATTGAGCGTGGCCATCAGGTCGTCACGACTTGGCTGGTCCACCTCGACGTCAAACGACAGGACGTAATGGCCGTCCGCCACTGCAATCGCGGCAAACCAATCCCGTGTCCCGAGGTCCTCTTCGAGTCGTTGGTCGAGGCGAGGATCGTCCTTGGCCATCACGATCGCCCCGGTGTCGAGGAGTTCTTCAAAGGGCGGATAGGTTCGCCAGATACGGAGGCCGATCGGTGCCTTCGTGAGGTCGCCGAAGGTGGAGACCAGTTCGTAGCTGCCGTCGGCCCGCGAGTAGATCCGTCCCCCCCGAATTCCCAGGTCTTCATTGAAGGTGTCCGTCAGCACTTGGCTCGTCAGCTGGATCGTCTCGTGCGGGCTGGATCCGAGTGCTATCGCCTTGAGGGCCCGCTCGATCCGCCGGAACAGTGAGATGGAGTTGCGGGGCATGGCCGGATCATGCCACGAGTGGATGGGGAGGACAAGGCCGACTCCGAGATCAGGCGGCGCTAGGAGATCGCTGTACTGTCTACGAGGTGTCGCTATGATGTGGCGGCGTGATCGTCGACTATTCTGCGAACACCGAAGACTCGAGTTCTAAATAGCCATAAAGTGATATTATGAAGTACGTGCTGCCCTTCTCTCGGCAAAGCCCGTCACGCCCCGGAGGTTCCATGGTTCGACAACTGATCCAAGCAGGTTTTCTGATGCTCGCTGTCGTTGTCACCGTGAGCTGTGGTGGGGAACGGGAGATCCCAGAGGCACCTGCGGAGCGAAGTGTGCGATCACATGCCGCAGTGGAGGTGAGGTGGGAGGACGACTGGGACGAGGCCTTCGACCGCGCCGCCGCCGAGGGAAGACCTGTGCTTGTCAATTTTTATGCCGAGTGGTGCGTCTGGTGTAAACAGCTCGAGACAGTCACCTTTCGCGATCAAAAGGTCGCTGCCATGCTGGCTGAGAACGTCGTGCCACTGAACATCGACATCGATGGTGACGCGGCGGGCCTTGTCCGCGATCACCGTGTTCAGGCCCCTCCCACAATTCTCATTTTTTCCCAGAACGGGGAGGAGATCGGGCGGATACCGGGATACCTTCCACCATCGAGTTTCCTCATCGTTGTCGAGAAGATTCTCAGGGGTGAGCCGGTCCAACTCGGTTGACCGGTCGCTGCGGCGGGCAGAGACCGCTCTCGCGTGAACCGGCCACCAGGAGCAGTTCCTGCCGGATCAGAAATCAGAAATCGGGAATTGGAAATTTAAGATCAGGAACCAGGCATGAAGGATGTGGTGTCCCGCAAGCGCTCAGGGATACTCAATTTCTCATTTCTCATTTTTCTGAGGGGCTACCCGGCGTCCTCTTCCTCTTCCTCATCCTCGATCAACCGTTCGTCAGCGACCTCGATGGACTCAACCGTCGGCATGGGTTCGGCGGGCCGTGGGGTGTAGAACGCCAGCTGAAATGGCCACGGGAGTTCGTGCAGAGACTCAGGGATGTCACCGCACTCGGTGGACGCCGGCTCGGTGCCGTCCAGGAAGGCTTCGAGGATGACCTCGCCGTGGTGGGCGCAGCGGGGAATCGCCCGTTCGCCGGTGAAGTAGTCCACCGGGGTGAAGACAACCCCCGGCGGGACCGGGAACTCCTCGGTGCGGGCGGCCTCGTCGAGGGTGTCGAGATACTGCGAAATGAACTGGTTCCAGATCGGCTGGGCGGCCCGCGCGCCGGTCATCTTCTTGCCAATGGGAGCCTTGACATCCCGGCCGACCCAGACTCCCACCGTAATCCGCGGGGTGAATCCGATGAACCAGGCGTCGGCATACATATCGGTGGTGCCGGTTTTCCCGGCAAGGTTGGCCTCGATCGTGCGCGCCGACATACCGGTACCTCGATCAACGACGCCTTCCAGTACGCTCAGCATGAGGTAGGCAGCGGGGGCCGAGATAGCGCGTTGGGTTCGAGGGAAAAAGCGTTCTTCCAGGCGGCCGTCGCGATCGTAGATTTCTGAGATCGCATGGGGATCTGGGATCTCCCCGAGGTTGGCGATGCCCGAGTAGGCCCGGACGAGGTCGATCAGTTTGACCTCCAGTGCGCCCAAGGCGAGTGACGGGTAGGGGTGCAGTTCGGTGCTGATGCCGAACCTCTTTGCCACATCCACAACAGCCGGTCCCCCGACGAGCTGCTGCATCTTCACCGCTGACGCATTGAAGCTCAATTCCAGCGCTCGCCGGATGGTGGTGATGCCGTAATAGCGGTGATGGAAGTTCTTCGGACAATAGGTCAGCTCACCGGCGCTGTCGGGAAGAAGAATCGGGCCGTCGAAGATGGTGTCGGCCGGCGTGTAGCCCTGTTCGAACGCCGTCAAGTAGACGAATGGTTTGAAGGCCGAGCCGCACTGCAGGGTGGACTGGATGGCGCGGTTGAATTCGGAACGTTCGAAGTCGTAGCCCCCCACCAATGCGAGAATCGCCCCGGTGCGATTGTCCATGGCGATCAGTGCGCCTTCGATCTCCGGCTCCTGGAGGAGTTTCACACTGATCGGTTCGTCGTCGGTCTGAGGCAGTTCGTCGGGGAGCTGGACCGTCACCAGGTCACCGGCCGTCAGGATCCTGCGCAGCGAGCCGACGCGAGTCCATTTGGCTCCTGACAGCTCGAGGGTGGCCGACCGGTCTCCGATTTTGAGATCAGCCCGCTTGTCGGTGACGTCGAGAACCACTGCCCTCACCATGGTCGAAGACCGCGGGGTGAGGGGGTTCCACGATGGGTCATCGTGTGCCTGCGGCGACTCGACGCCGAGATCGGCCACAACATTGACCGGTTTGCGCCAGCCCATGTAGGTCATTTCCAGGTCAGCGAGGCCGCTTCGGACGGCACGTTCCGCGATCCTCTGTAGCTCGGGGTCCATGGTCAAGTGGACCTGGAGCCCGCCGGTGTAGAGCGCATCGGTACCGTATCGTTCCTCTATCTCTTTGCGGACCATTTCCAGGAAGTAGGTGCCTGTGGAGATCTGGTCCCGATGGAGGCCGACATTGAGCGTTTGAGCCGCCGCCTCGTCGTAAGCTGCCTGATCGATGAAGTCGAGTTCAAGCATCCGGGCAAGGACCTTGTTCCGTCGCTCGAGGGCCGCCTCCGGTCGTTTGAAAGGGTTGTAGCGGTTGTTTGCGCTCGGGATCATCCCGGCAAGCAACGCACCCTCGGCGAGCGTGATCTCGGTGGCCGGCTTGTCGAAGTAGAGCTGGGCCGCTGCCTCGACTCCGTAAGCTCCCTGGCCGAAGAAGATCTGGTTGGCGTACAGGGTGAGAATCTGGTCCTTGCTGTAACGCTTTTCGATGTCGATGGCGAGCAGGGCTTCCTTGATCTTACGCGTCAGAGTGTGTTCGCGTTGAAGGAAAAGATTGAGCGCCAACTGCTGGGTCAGCGTTGAACCTCCCTGGGTGATGAGGCGATCCTGTCGGGTCACCAGGTTTCGCGCGGTGACCACTGCCGCACGGGCGATAGCCTTGGGATCAACGCCGCCATGTTCGTAGAAATCGGCGTCCTCGATCGCCACGACGGCGGCCTTGAAGTGTTCCGGTATCTCCTCCGAAGAAAGCTCTATTCGACGCTCTACGGCGTAGGAGGCCAAGGGCTCACCGTTGGCCGCAAAGACCTCGGTGGTGGATGCCGGCCGGAAGGAGGCGAGCTGGTCGACCTGAGGCACGTGAAGTCGTTGGGCAACGATCCAGCCGCCGAACGCCCCCAGCGCGCCACCGATGAGGACAGCGATCAGAATGTTTCGTATCAGGGATCGCAGCTTCGGACTCACGGCCACACCTTAGCAAAACACGATGGGCAGCTGCGTGGCCGTAATGTGAATTTTTCAAGGCTTCACCCGGGCGAGTCCTCTGTCCTCACCGGGTTTCGTGGTCGTTTTCAGCCGGTTGCTAATCCGGTCGGTTGTCGCTGTCGCCGTTGGTCAGTCGAATCGACCAGCCGCCCCGGTTTCCGAAGTCGAAGCCGTCTGTGAACAGCACCGGTCCAGGTGTCGGAGTTGCCGTCGGAGTCGATGTGGGTGTCGGTGTCGGCGTTGGCGGGACCGCAGTCCAGCTGGGTGTGCGTGTGGGCGTGGGTGTTGGTGGAACGGGGGTGCTCGTCCTTGTGGGCGTAGGTGTTGGCGGGACTGGAGTTTCCGTCGCGGTTCTGGTCGGAGTTCGAGTCGGCGTTGGCGGTACTGGCGTGTTGGTTCTGGTCGGAGTCCGCGTCGGGGTTGGCGGCACGGGTGTGTGAGTAGCGGTTGGTGTTGCCGTTGGCGGTACTGGCGTACTGGTCATGGTCGGGGTTCGTGTCGGGGTTGGCGGAATTGGTGTATTGGTTCTGGTCGGTGTCGGGGTCGACGTGAAGGTACTGGTCGGGGTTGGCGTTGGCGGGACTGGAGTTCCCGTCGCAGTCATGGTCATGGTCGGGGTTCGAGTTGGCGTCGGTGGAACTTGTGTATTGGTTCTGGTCGGGGTCCGCGTCGGGGTTGGCGGCACGGGTGTGTGAGTAGCGGTTGGTGTTGCCGTTGGCGGTACTGGCGTACTGGTCATGGTCGGCGTTCGTGTCGGGGTTGGCGGGACCGGAGTCCACGTTGGGGTGGCCGTCGCAGTCGGAAGGACCGGCGTGTGGGTTGCGGTCGGAGTCGCCGTTGGCGGGACTGGAGTGTGAGTTGCGGTCGGAGTCGCCGTTGGCGGGACTGGAGTGTGAGTTGCGGTCGGAGTCGCCGTTGGTGGAACCGGAGTGTGGGTTGCGGTCGGAGTGGCCGTCGGCGGAACCGGAGTGTGGGTTGCGGTCGGGGTGGCCGTGGGCGGTACCGGTGTATGCGTTGCGGTCGGGGTGGCCGTAGGCGGCACAGGTGTGTGCGTTGCCGACGGAGTCGGAGTGTGGGTTGCTGTATGGGACGGCGTCGCGCTTGGTGTCGGGGTGTGGGTGGGCGTCGGTGGATGAGGAGTCGGTGTGGCTGTCGGAGTGGGTATCGACGTGCCTTCAAAGATGAACGCACCGACGTCCCATCCGATCCCATACTCATCCTGGTCCGCCACGCTGACCGAATAAGGCCAGGCACAGCCTTCCATGAGTCCTCGGTCAAATGATGCTCCCAGGTCGAGCCCGTTGTCGATGCAAGGCGAACCGGACTGCAAGCACCCGGCGCCTGTCAATTGCGGGTTACCTTCCACCGAATGGGTATTGCCGCCATAGGCCGACTCCCATTGGTCGTAGGTGTCTCTGTTTCCACCCCAGTAGATGAAGTTATTGGACTGCACCCCGAGGCTGTTGTTGTCCCATACGTTGCCACTGCCCCAACTTCCATTGTCCCCACCGTTGCTGGCGTAAAGCGCCGGACTGCCGATAACGATGTTGTTCTTGAAGACGTTGTTCGAAATCGTGCACGACCCCTGGTCGTAACTCGTCATCTTGACACCACAATTGGCGCCGATAATGGTGTTGTTGTACACAAGGTTTCCGTCGGTGTGGTAGTTGTTCCGGGTGTCCATTACGAAATTCGCGGCCTGCCACTGCCCCGAACCGCCGATCAGCGCGTTGTCGATCATCAGGTTGCCGTAGATCCTCGTGTGACTCGAAATCTCGTTGAAAATCCCGTTGCCGTAGTTGTCGTGGACGTAGTTGTGTCGGACGATGTTCGGATTCGTTGCAACCCCATTCACCTCGTCGATCCAGATACCTACACCAAAGGCCTGGGTGCCACCACTCGACGGACCGTTGTCGTACACGTCGTTGTGCTCGATCAACAGATTCCTGACCGAGTTCCCCCACACCTTGATGCCGCTCGTCCAAATGTGATTCGGATCAAAATCATCACCCTGGTAGGTCCCGTTCTCATAACATCTGTTGCGGCGGACGATCGCACCATTCGAGTAGTTGCCGATACCGATCCCGTTGACTCCGTTGTAGCGGACCTCGTTGTCCTCGATGATCGCACCGGTGAAGGTCGACGTCCCGTTGAGATCGATCCCGTTGTACCAAGTCCACTCGATCGTACAGTTACGAATGGTGATGTTCGAACCCGGATCCCACGCCTTGAATCCGTTCTCGTTGGTCTGACTCACCGTCAGACCCTCGAAAACCATGTCGTCCCTGCCCGTGTAGACGCCGTATTGGCGCTGCGCCGCTTCCACACCGGGTGAGCTGAAGTTGTCGGGATCCCCGGTCGAAGAGTACAGGTACAGCTTGCCCGACGACCACACCCAGTCGTGGTTGTTGGTCAGCGAACTCAGGTTGCTCTTTCGATCGCCGAAGTTGCCGTTGATCCAGACCTGCGTCGGTGCGGCAGACAGATTCGCCTTCCACACATTGCCCGAATCGACGGTCCACCCCGACACCAGGTCGGAGCCCGCGATCACCGCGGTGCCGTTGCCCTGGTAGGTGATGGGCGCACTGGAACTGCCCGACGACGGAGGAACCAGCGGCTCTCGAAACACCCCACCCTGAGGACACAACACGATCGTGTCCCCGGGCGAGAACCCTTGATAGTTGTGAGTCCCGATGCTCATCGCCGTCGATGGCGAACCACATCCCGTCGCCGACGACTTGCTCGACGCCGTACCGTCCGCCCGCAGGTAATACGTGGATCCCAAGAGGTTGGAGGGTGGCAGTGTGGCGCCTTGTTGATCGCCTGTGTCCCATACGCGGGTTGGGGTGGGTAGGGGACTGGGCGGTGCGGCAGGTGTTTCGCGTTCCGAGGGCGACCACGGAGAGTCGATGATTGAGATGTTGAGTTGATAGAGCTGGGGGATGTCGGTTGCCCCGCCCTCCACTTCGATGAGGTACGGTCCGCCTCCCGTGATAACCGGGATGTCCCGAATGACCTCGGGTGCTCCAACCCCGTTGGCGTGTCCTGTGACGAAGTCTCCGACCCCATCCGGGGTCAACACGGTGACCGCGAGGTCGTGGACGTTGAGCGCGTCCAACCTGGCGCCACTGGAACATGTCTCCCCGTTGGTGGGAGAGCCGAGGTCAAACGCCCATCCGATTGGAGTCACGGTGACCTCGAGCCGACCGTTGCGGGCCGTCTCAAAGGCGAACACATCGCGATCGGCGCTTCCTCTGATGGTCAGATTGTCAATCGAAACCTGACTCGTAATCACTCCAAGATCGACCGCCGCCGCGGAAGTTTCATTCGGTTCGAGTCGGTCGCCGTATACGTGATTCGCGGCCAGCACGTCGGCGATCTGGGGACCGTCGAAGGAGGCTGAGTAGAAAGGTTCCATCAACTTAGTCCGGTCCACAGGGCACACGTGCCGGAGACCGATACCGTGTCCCAATTCGTGAGCTACGACGTTGCGAAGACGCAGCGACTGGCTCGATGTGTTCGAAAAGAACGGATCTCCGGTGTCGATGACCATGTCTCCGAGGTCCGGGTAGAAGCTGTAGGCGAGGACACCGGCGCCGCCGTCGATGTTGTGGCCGGCGATTCGGATATCGCCTCGAAACCCGACTCTCCCATCTGAATCGACAAAGGTCGCACCGTCGTCATAGGGTTCGTAAACATATGTGATCCCGGTGAATTCGCCCCATTGGTCGAAGACCTGCTGAATGGCGCTGAGCCACGCAAACTCGCTTCCGTAGATCTCGGTGAGATGAGCCCTGAGGTCGCTGCCGGATTCCGGCTCTCCAGCGAAGCCCGGGATGGTCGTTCCATCGGGCACGATGCTCCACGTCAGGGTTACGGCGTCGCCTGGGTACAGACCTCGGCCGTCGGTCGCGGTCTCGTACCAGTGATCATTCCCCCAAAGACCCTCATCGGGACCCGATGCGCCGGCAAGAGAGTGCTCGCCGCGGTTCACGTTGGAAAGGGCTATCGCCTGTTGGATGTACCAGTCGGGCGTATCCGGTTTGAAACAGAGTTCTGGGCTCGGCTGGCCGACGGTGGTTTCAGGTGAAACCGCGTCGCAGGGGAGAGAGGAGGCCAGGGTGGAGAGGAGAATTGTGATGGTGACAGCTGCGATCGAACGGCTGATCTTCATGACAGCGTTCCACTCCTTGTGGAGATCGGCGTTGTGTTCATGGGTTGTTCGATGACCAGGCATTGAGACTCCCCGACTCGAAGCCGTCGGAGAACAGCGGGTCTGCCTGAATCGGTGCCAGACAGCTCGGATAGCTGCTGGCACGTTGGATCACGTGGTTGTTCATTTGGGCTGGCACTCGTTCGGGCTGAATGCCGTACGGGTGGCCCAGGCCAAAGGTCAGGCTGATGTTGGAAAGCCCACCGGAAAGGAGGTGGCAGTAGCTCATGATGGTGCCGCAGCCGGCACCGGGAGTCGCGCAGGGCAGGCCAGCCGTGCCGCAGAAACAACCACCGCTGCCGCACTCCCCGGCATAACACCCGTCAACCGGATTTGAGTTGCCGCCGATGCCGCCGTAACAGTGGGTGTGGGGTGAGCTGAAGTTGTGGCCGATCTCGTGGCTGGTGGCCATGATGTCCCAGACCACGCTCGGGTTCGAGATGTTGAAGTTGCCGGCAATGTTGCCGGTGAAACCGTAGGCCCCTCCGTAGTTGTCGGAGGCAGGTGAGAGTCCGCAACCCCAACTGGATGGAACCGTGGTGTTGAACCCGCCGGAGCAGAGCACCCCCACCCAGGCGATGCCGCCGCCCGAGTTCTTGCCACTCAGGAAGTGGGCGATGGTCCGTTCCAGTTGACCGTTGTTGTCGTTCCAGTACCGCCCAAATTCATAGAGGGCGCAACCGCTCGATCCCTGAGTCCATGGGTCGGCCGATGTCGTCCACAATGAGATGTGCGAAACGTGCAGCGACGTGTTGACCTCGCTCGAGTAGTAGCCCGAGGCGTAGGCGAAGAGGTCACCGACGTACTCGGCAGCCGCCGAGGGGTTGCCGAAGTTCTGGTAATACTCGTGGTCGGTTTCCACAGCGACCCGCGCCGTGTAACCCACAGGGATGAGTTCGGGCAGGCCGTCGACCGTCGAACGATCAGTTGATTGATCCCACGGCCACGGTGAGGCCTCTTCAGGGGCCGTCAAGCTGTCCGTGCCGCACTCGAATGAAAATGTCGGATCGTCGAGATCGCGTTCCGGGTCGAGCGTGCGTATCCGAGGGCCGGCGTCGCCGATCTTCTGGTCAAAAATCCAGTGTCTGTTGCCGTCCGAAAGTAAACCGTGCACGGTGCCGGTTTCGCTGATGGTCATGGAGGCCACCGATCTGGTCCGCCCTTCGATCCGTCCACGCAGATACTCGCTGCGAGGTGGGGTGATGACGGTGTCGCCGTCCGCTCCGTGGATCACGACTCGGGCGTCGTCGGTGAAGACCTGCACCCTTTCCAGAATCAGGACCGAAGATGGGTCGGCGGCGTCCAACGGGACTTCGGATACACGAATGGTGGTGTGTCCGGGGAGATTGCGGATCGCGTCGATGGAAGGGGGAGTGCTCCAAGACGTCTCGAAATCCGATGGTGATGAGGTGTGGCCGGGCGTGGCTACCAGAATCACCGCTGCCAGAGTCAACACAACGAGCAGGGCGTGCAATGGGCGGTTGGGAATTGTCACCAGCGGTTGATGGAAATGGGGAAGATTGTCCAAGAAAGGACCAGTTACATATCGCCGGATTGGACTGCAGGTCAGAGCCGTAGCGCAGCGAAGCTGTGGTGCACGCATATCAACCGCCTTCGATGACTGGAGAATGGCGCCCTCCATTCTCTTCAGGACTTGAGTTCACTTTGTGATTGAAATTCGTAGTGACCCGCCTCACAATCTCACCGTGCAGGTTGTTGTTGGTCTTGGCGGAAATCTCGGCAACGTGGAAGCTGCCTTCCAGGCCGCCCGTAGATATCTCGCGAGGCGGTGGCGGATTTCAGACTGTGCCAAGCTCTACCGGACGCGTCCCATCGGCCCGAGGCAACCGGATTTTCTCAACTCGGCGATGAGACTCGAAGGCGATGGCGGATTGTCCCGGCTGTTGGATGAGTGTCGAGCTGCCGAGTCGGCCGCGGGGAGAAACCGCGCGACCGAGAAGCGGTGGGGCCCGCGAACACTGGACATCGACGTGCTGCTGGTGCGGGACGGCGTCCACCGTGGACCTCGATTAGAGGTCCCCCATCCCAGGTTCCACGAACGGGCGTTCGCCATCCTTCCCGCGGCCGACGTTGCCCGGCGTTGGATTCACCCGTTGCTCGGACGAACCGTGGGCCGGCTTGCCGACGACCTCGGTCCGGACGCCCTCGGTGGCGTCGAGGCGATCGACTCACGGGTGTGGCTGGCTTGGGATTAGCCCTTGGCACGTTCCGGGTCGCGCGTTACACTCCATCCCCGCGACGACAGAATGTAGGAGGATTCCCGATGATCAAAGGTGCATTCGACGAACTCAACAAAATCAGGAACGACATTGAGGCCTTCCTCAATAAGACCGGTGTCGGTCTCGAGCTGGGGCTGAGGCCGACAAATGATGGTGCGTGCACCGGCACTTGGATCACCTCCGAGGGTGGTCAGGAGCTGGTGTCGCTGAGCCCGCTCGACGGCCAACCGCTGGCCTCGGTGAAGCAGGCTGACGAGGCGGCATACGAACACGTGGTGTCAACTGCGGCTCAGGCGTTCGTCGACTGGCGAATGGTCCCGGCTCCGGTTCGAGGCGAGGTGGTGCGAGAACTCGGGAACGAGCTGCGCGCCGTCAAGGAGCCCCTGGGCATGCTGGTCTCCCTCGAAATGGGCAAGATCCTGTCCGAAGGTCTGGGTGAGGTCCAGGAGATGATCGACATGTGCGACTTCGCCGTCGGGCTGTCTCGTCAGCTCTACGGTCCCACAATGATGTCCGAACGGCCGCTCCATCGCATGTATGAGCAGTGGCATCCGCTGGGCGTGGTCGGCATCATTTCGGCCTTCAACTTCCCGGTGGCGGTTTGGGCGTGGAATGCGGCTCTGGCTGCGGTCTGCGGCAATACCATGGTGTGGAAGCCGTCGTCGGACACCCCGTTGACCGCGATCGCGGTCCAGAATATCTGTAACAAGGTGATGGATCGCCACGACCTGCACGGCATCTTCAATCTGGTCATCGGTCCGGGACGGACGATCGGCGAACGGATGATCAACGATCAGCGGGTGCCGCTGGTTTCGTTCACCGGGTCCACCGGAATGGGGCGACACGTTGCCGAGGCCACGGCAAAACGCTTCGGGCGAAGTATCCTCGAGCTCGGAGGCAACAACGCCATCATCGTCGAGCCCGACGCGGATCTCGATCTCACACTGCGCGCGGTACTCTTCGCCGCCGTCGGCACGGCGGGCCAACGGTGCACGAGTCTGCGCCGGCTCTTTCTCCATCAGAGCATTGCCGACGATTTTGTGGCCAAGCTCGTCAAGGCCTACGGGAGCGTGACCATCGGGAACCCGGTGGAGGACGGTGTTTTGATGGGACCGTTGGTCAATGAGCGAGCCGTTCGTGACCATTTTTCGGCCATCGAAACCATCAAACAACAGGGTGGTGAAATCGTCTGCGGCGGCGGAGCCGTTGACGGCCCCGGCTACTTCGTGGAACCGACGATCGTCCGTCTGAAGGAGCAGGTTCCCATCGCGTGTGAGGAGACCTTTGCGCCGATCCTGTACGTCATGGAGTACAACGACCTGGATGAGGTCATCGCGACCCACAACGCGGTGGACCAGGGGCTGTCGTCGGCGATCTTCACCTCGAACTTGTACTCGGCGGAGACCTTCTTGTCCCACCGCGGATCGGATTGTGGCATTGCAAACGTCAACATCGGCACCTCGGGTGCGGAGATCGGCGGTGCGTTCGGCGGAGAGAAGGAGACCGGCGGCGGTCGAGAGGCCGGTTCCGATTCTTGGAAAGCCTACATGCGGCGTCAGACCTGCACCATCAATTGGAGCAAGGAGCTGCCGTTGGCGCAAGGCGTCGAGTTCGACATCGAATAAAGTGCTCAACAACTGACTTGAACGGCGGGCCGATCTCGGCCCGCCGTTTTTCTCTTGCCTGTTGGCGGTTGGCCCCTGTCCCGAACGGTTCGTCATTGGCGGCGTGGGAAGGGAGACTCGCAATTCGCAATTCGGAATGGGTGAACGGGGGATCTCATAGCCCCACCGCCTTTTGCTACCATTGGCACCATGGAAGGTCGCATTCTCGTCGTTGACGATGACCCAGGAGTGCGCAAGGTGCTCAGCCGCATTCTCGCCACGTCCGGCTATGCCGTACAGGAGGCCGGTGACGCATTCCAGGCCCTCGATATGCTCGATGCCCAGCCCCCGGATGCCGCGCTGCTCGACCTCAAGATGCCGGGCATGGACGGACTTGGGCTGATGGTCAATCTGCGGCAACGCGGCCTGGAGATCCCGGTGGTCGTGCTGACCGGGCATGGGGATGAATTCACGGCCCAGCAGTGCCTCGATGCCGGAGCGGCGGCCTACCTGACCAAGCCCCCGGACCGAGCCGATCTCCTGCTGGCGGTTCGGGGTGCCGTAGCGCAGGGTCGTGTGGCCAGGGAGCTGGATCCTGTCCACGAGCCACTGCCGCTGCTCGGCACCGGTGCTGCCATGGAACGACTGCGCGAACAGATTGCGCGGGTGGCTCCCTCACCGGCCACCGTGTTGATTCAGGGAGAGTCCGGCACCGGCAAGGAACTGGTGGCGCGGCGTCTGCACCACTTGTCGGACCGGGCGCGACAGCCCTTTGTACGGGTCAATTGCGCTGCGATCCCTGAAGAACTGATCGAGTCCGAACTTTTCGGGCACGAGAAGGGATCGTTTACTGGCGCTCACCGACGCCAGCTCGGCAAGTTCGTCCAAGCGGACGGCGGGACCATTTTTCTCGACGAGGTGGGGGATATGAGCCTGAAGACCCAGGCCAAGGTCTTGCGGGCACTCCAGGATGGCGAAGTCGAACCGGTGGGCGCCGGCCGCCCCATGCAGGTGGATGTGCGGGTCATTGCAGCCACCAACAAGGATTTGACCCACGAAGTGGCGGAGGGCCGTTTCCGGGAGGACCTCTTTTACAGGATTGCGGTTGTGGTGCTCATGACACCGCCTCTCAGGGATCATCACGAAGATATTCCCCTGCTGGTGGAACATTTCACGAAGCAGTTCTGCGAGGAGTACAACCGCCGGCCCAAACTGTGGAGCCCGGAAGCCATCTCTCAGATGCAACGCCACCATTGGCCAGGCAACGTGCGCGAACTCAGGAATGTTGTCGAACGGGCGGTCATCATGGACCTCGACGACACCATCGGTGGCGTCACGGTGGTGGGTGGCCCCGGCGCTGCCGTGGGCCTCGAAGGTTTGCTCGACGCGGAGAGCCTTTCGGAATTCCAGCGTCTGTCAGAGATTTCCTACTTGCGCCATCAGCTCGACCGCAATGGCTGGAACGTCGCCGCCACTGCGCGGGCCATCGGGACACCGCGGTCGAATCTCTACAAGAAGCTCCAGGCATACGGGATCGAACGGGAGGACTCGTGACCAGCCGAATCACCCTTGCAGACTTCGCGGCGCACGGTTCGCACCAGAAGGGCCATTTCAGACTGTCGTCAGGTCTCCATTCGTCGGACTACCTGCAGTGCGCGCTGTTCCTCGCGAACCCGGTCCGCGCCGAACGCGCCGGTCAGTCGCTGGCGGAGGCCATGACCTCGGCCATGGTGAAACCCGACGTGGTCGTTGGACCGGCGCTGGGAGGCCTCATCATCGGGCACGAGGTCGCTCGGGCGTTCCGGGTTCCGTTCATTTTTACCGAACGGGTTGACGGACAGATGACGCTGCGACGAGGTTTCGGCATCAGACCCAAGCAGGGCATCGTGGTGGTCGAGGATGTCGTGACCACCGGTGGCTCCACCAAGGAAGTGATCAAACTCATGCGGGCGTTGGGCGGGTATGTCATCGGAGTCGGTTCGCTGGTGAATCGTTCGGGCACCGCCAACCCCTTTGATCCGTTGCCATTTGTTGCGCTCCTCGAGGCGGATTTCCCCACCTGGGAGCGGTCGGAATGTCCCTTGTGCAAGAGGGACCGGCCGATCGTCAAACCCGGATCGCGGCCGGTGAAGTAGTCCCCCGCCCGGCCGCCCGGATTCAAGATTCAAGATGCAAGATGCAAGATGAGATCCGCCGCCCACCCATTTTGAATTACGAATTTCCCACGCCCCCCGTGCGGCGGGCATTTTGGGTCGTTCATCCGGTAATGAACCCCGACAGATTGCCGGTCGTCACTCGTTGTGGTCGTCGCCCTTCGAGAAGAAGTCCTCCCATTCCTGCACCTCGTGGGACGAGAGCTTCGGCTCCCTGGTGACTCGCTTTGGCTTTGGTGGGCGCCTGCGTTGCCATTCGGCGAGACCGCGGACCGCGGCACCGCGCTGCCGGGCTCGGTCTCCGAGGCCACGATCGTCGGTGACCACGACCCACTGGCTGGCGGCGCGGCCGGTTGGCAGTCGCCCGATGATGACGTCGTCGGCGACCACAGTGCCTGAATAGACCACCTTCACCGATCCCAGCGACTCTTCCGACGGCGAGCCGGCCGGAGGTGGCCCGTCGAATACGACCACGATCGCAATTCGTTCGTGGCGAGTGGTCTCCAAAACGAGACGGCGAACCTCTGCCCGCGACCGTGATGTTGTGGGCAATCGATGCAAGAGGTTGTTGCCGTCGACGATGATTGGCATGGCTGCATTATGCACCCAACCTTCGCTCGCATTCCCTGCTCATGGTTAGGCGGCGGAAATTCGCAATTCACAATTCACAATTTGGAATGGGTGGGCCGGGGGTTAGCCCGCACTTCTCACCGGGTTTCGTCACGAGGGCGGCGAAGGGTGGTCAGATGTTGGGTTCTTAGCGGATCGGGCGACGCAGGCGTAGTCGCACTACGACAGATGGCCGCATTCACCGCCCGCAGCAGACACTCGGTGAGAAGTGCGGGTTAGGATCCCCGCTGTTGCTGCGCGCGACGGAGCAGACGTTCGAGCTCCCGTTTGCCGACCAGTTCCTTGTACATCTGCTTGGCGCGGTGGTTTTCAGGGTCAGCGCCGAGAGCCTTCTCCAGGGCCTTGCGCTCGCGTTCGGAATTACGGCGGCGGCGCCAGAACAGGGCCAGCTCGAGCCACGCATCGATAAAGTCCGGATCGATTTCGATGGCTCGCCGCATGCACCCGAGGGCGCGATTGGTCCACAGCGGATTGCGGAGAAGGAGCTGAGACAGTTTGACCAGCTCCTTCGGCCTTGGGTCGAGCTTGCAGGCGTGTTCGAGAAGCTGGATCGCGAGGTAGAACTCGCCTTCACGGATCAGTTCGTCGGCCCGCTTGACGTTGGCCTCGACAATGGCGCTGCGAGCGTCGGCGTCGGCGGCCACACGACCGTCGGTCTCGATCAGCTCTTCCCGCTCGTGTTCGACCTCGGCGAGGATTTTGTCGTAGCGTTCGCGATCCCGCCAGTTGGACAGCACTTGGTGGGCCTCCTTCGCTCGCTCGTAGATCGCCTCGAGTTCGGGCTTGAGGTCGCGGAGGTAGGCGTCTTTGCGCAGCACCGGCGAGTAGCGCTCCTTGATGCGCTCTAAAGACCGGTTGATCTCGTCGCGGTCGGCGCCCTGCCGCAGACCGAGCGCACCGTAATGATCGATGCGGCGAGCCTCCTCGGCAAGCCTCCTGATGTTCTGACGCTCCTGGCGTTGGATCTCGCCGAGGGTCTCCTCATCCACCGGTCGCGGCTGTGTCGCCGCCGGTTCCTTGGTCTTCTTCTTCACCGACGATTGGGTGGGTTTCTCAGCTTCGGTGAGCATCACGACCCCTGCGACCAACAGCGGGTACAAGGTCGCGATGGCCTGCTCGTCGGGCAGAGCCGAAACCTGAAAGAGATTCGAAATCGTGCGGGTCCCCTCGAGCCGACTGATCAGGAATCCTTCGGTCGGGGTGAGGTTGTAGTCCTGGAGCAGATGTTCGATTTCTCGCGACCGGCTGACCATCTGGTCGAGAGAGCCGAGGGCCGCCAGCTTGGCCTTGTGGTCGTCGCTTGCGCGAGCCGCGATCAGGATGATCTGGGAGGTGAACAGATTGGGCAGGGTGTCCGGTTGATCCGGATTCTGACCGTCCAGGAACTCGTAGAACAGAGCGGGTTCGGCCGCGGATCTGCGAATGATGGCCAGGGTGAGTTCCTGCAGTTCCTGCTCGAGGGTGGACTGTTCCAGACATCCCCGCGTCACCAACAGGTGCCCAAGCGGAGGGGCGTTGTCCCCGCCCTGGGACAGCAGTGACAGCGCGCGATCGTCCTCACTGATCTTGCCCCGGTCCACCAGCCACAGGCCCAACTTTTCGTCCTCGGAGGAAGAACGCGCCGCTCGAATTTCGCCGTTGACGAAGAGGACTTCGCGTCGGGCTCCGTCGGTGGCAGCCGCCAGAACACCGGTCGCGGATTCTCTTGCGAGCGCGGCCATATGGCTCGGAAGCGCAGTGCCCGTCTCCAGCCGGGTCGTCTCCTGATCGCTCATCCTGTCAGTCCTCGATTTCCACAGGAAGTGAATCGGAGCCATCCATCTGAGCCTCGATGGGATGTGGTTCGAAGCCGTCCATCAGGAGATCTTCTGGAATCTTCGAGACGGCCGCATCAGCAGCCTCGCGGTCGGGGAATTTCCCCCACACCAGACGCCAGCACCGGCTCCCGTCACCGGCATCCGCCATTACGGTCTTGAGTGCATCAGGATATTCACCGACCTTCCTGAGGATCCTCTGGAGTTCCTGGGGCTCACAACCCATATCCACGACCAGCGTCCACTCAGGTCCCTCCACCGGCGCCACCTCGGCCTCTTCCCCTGACGGGCGGTTCCACCAGGCTGCGAGAAGAACGATGACCACAAGCAATGCCGCGAGAGCCGCCAACAGCGACCAGATGGGCACGGTCCGTCGTTGCGCCTCGGGTTCGGGGAGAGCGTACCTTGCTTGCTCGGGTGCCTCGGTCGTTGCCTCCATTGACCTGGGTTTGATCATCCCGGTGGCGACCAGTGCGGCGAGGAGGTTGATCACGTCGCCGGGCCCGCTGGCAGACCGGCTCGAAATCTCTCGGGCGGTGCGCTGACCGGTGACCTTGGCGGCGATCAGGTCGGCATCCTCCGACAGACGGAGGGGAGAGTACAGTTCAAGGAAATCCTCGTTCCGATCGAGAAGGACGTCGAGATCCGGCAGAACAACTCCCGCCAGCTTGCCGTCGGGGTCAGACAACAGAAGCTCCACCAACGCATGGGTCATGGAGATGGTCGGTCGGCCATCAGTGGATTGTTCGGCGGTCCGAACTTCTGCATCGCGGTCGGTGGCCAGGAGCCACTGAGCGATAGCGGCTTGCAGAATTTCCTTGACTCGGCCGACGGCCTGTGACCGTGGCAACCCATGCGTGTCGGCGAGGGCCACCGCCTCGTCCAACAGGTCGTCGTGTCCGGTGGCGGCAACACCGAGAACACGGGCCACCTCCGCAGAATCGAGCCCGCTGATCGTGACGACCTTGCCGTCCACGAGTCCGAGAACCACGTCCATTCCGGGCGCGGTCAGCCGAACCTCTCCGCTCTGCCGTTGGGCGATCCATTGACCGAGCCGCCAAATCACGTCTGGTTCTTGCATATCAAGCTATATGATAAACGGTTCGAAGCGGTAGAAGTAGTGATTCACGCCGCAGATTCAGTGTCTGTCGGAGGCTTGACAGTCTGTGCAAAGGTCCTTACCATGACCCTCCCAACGGTCAGTCCGATTGGGAGGTTAGCTCAGCTGGTTAGAGCACCTGCCTTACACGCAGGGGGTCGTGGGTTCGAATCCCCCACCTCCCACCAATCTAACCAGCAGGTAAACGACTGCGGGGTCGTAGTTCAGCTGGTTAGAACGCCGGCCTGTCACGCCGGAGGTCGCGAGTTCGAGTCTCGTCGGCCCCGCCACTTCATTTCACAGGCGCCCTGTACGGGCGCCTGTTTCATTTCGTGGCGGGGCCGAAAGCCACACGGCGACACCGCCGCCTGCGGGCCGTCACGGACTGCCCGCTTTGCGATCAGACCGTTCCGGCCATCCGCAGCCATCGGTGGCGTCGAGTCTCGTCGGCCGTTGTTATCCATGTGTGGGCGGCCTGATTCGGGCGCCTGTTTCATTTCGTTGCGGGGCCGAAAGCCACACGGCGACACCGACTGGTAGGCTTCACGGATGACTGAACCGACGATTTATGGTGGTTGTTTCTGCACGTCCATACAATACGAGCTCAAAGGCTCACTGCAGAACGCAAGGGCTTGTCATTGCTCCCGATGCCGCAAGGCGTTCAGTGGCGCATCCTCAGCGTACGCGGAGCTCTCCCCATCGAGCTCACTCGAGTGGCTCTCGGGCGAGGACCTTCTGTCGATCCACGAAACGGGCGAGGGTTGGGCGATGGGGTTTTGCTCAAAATGTGGGTCCACCCTGGTTGGATTGCATGATGGGCACGTCCACGGTCTGACCTTGGGTTGCATCGACGGCGACCCTGGTGTCGGGATCGAGATGCACATCTTCGTCGATTCCAAGGCGCCTTGGGACCACATTGGGGGCAATGCTCCACAGTACGCCGAACACGCACACAACGAATGAGCGCGAGTTGGGACCGTGCGGGCATGCGTTGTCAACTCCATTTTGATCTCGGTGCTACCCTGCCGCTATGTACGATGTCATAGCGGGTTTCCGCGAGATCGAACACACCGCGGACTGGGAGGCGGAGGTGTGGGGGCCGGACATGGCTGCGCTGCTCGAGGTCGCGGCCAGGGGTATGTGCCGGCTCATGGGCGTGGATCTTGCCGAAGAACCCCGACGGAGCCGCGGAGTTGATCTTTCAGCGGCAGATCCCGAAGCTTTGATGGTGGACTTTCTGACCGAGCTGCTGTATCTCGGAGAGTCCGAGGGGTACGCCTTCGACGTCTTCGATCTGGAGGTATCCGGAAACCGGTTGACGGGCTCAATCGGCGGGGCGCCGATAGCGTCCCAGACCAAGGAGATCAAGGCGGTGACCTACCACCGGCTCCACATTCAATACACGGACCGGGGGTTGGAGACCAGGGTGGTCTTCGATGTCTGAGTTGAGGATTGAGGCGGCCAGCCACGTGGGTGGGCGATATGGTTGATCTGAATCAGCTCCGGCGAATCGGCGCGTGCGAGTGGGAGATTCCAGCCTCGGTGCGTGACGACATGCGGGTGCCGGTGCGTCTGTTTGCCAGCCGCAAGATGCTGGAGGAGATCAGGGGCGACGCCTCGCTCGAGCAGGCGATGAACGCCGCAACCCTGCCGGGAGTCGTGGGTCACGTCCTCGTGATGCCGGACGTCCACCAGGGGTACGGGTTTCCCATCGGTGGGGTGGCCGCAACCGAGCTGCCCGGGGGGGTGATCTCACCGGGTGCCATCGGCTACGACATCAACTGCGGCGTGCGCTTGCTTGCATCCAGGGTTGCCTTCGACGATGCGGAATCGGCCCTGGACGATCTGGCGTCAGCGCTCGACGCGGCCTGCCCAAGCGGGGTCGGGCGGGGTGGGCGGTTGAAGCTCGATGATCGCGAATTGGAGCGGGTTTGCCGCGACGGCGGGCGCTGGGCAAGGGAACGCGGCTGGGCGACGGAGTCCGACGTGGCCCGCACCGAGGAAGACGGGTGCCTCGACGGCGCGGACTTTGCCGCGGTCGGTCCGCGCGCTCGGAATCGCGGCCGCACCCAGGTTGGCACTCTGGGAGCCGGCAACCACTTCGTCGAGGTGGAAGTCGTGGACCGGGTCTTCGACCGCGGCGCCGCCCAAACCATGGGTCTCGAAGAGGGGCGTCTGACCGTGCTCATCCACTGCGGCTCGCGCGGTTTCGGACATCAGATCTGCACCGACTATGTGAAGTCGTTCCAGGGGGCGGTGAAGCGGTACGGCATCCGGCTGCCGGATCGGGAGCTGGTGTGTGCCCCGCTGAATTCGCCGGAGGGACAGAACTACCAGGCCGCCATGCGCTGCGCCGCCAACTACGCCTTTGCCAATCGTCAGGTGCTGGCTCACTACGCGCGAGCAGCGTTCGCCGAAGCGCTTCGCGGACGGGCTCGCGATCTGAGCCTCCACCAGGTCTATGACATCGCCCACAACATGGGAAAGACCGAGGAACACGACGTGGACGGCCGCCGGGTCGCGGTGTGCGTGCACCGTAAGGGCGCCACCAGGGCCTTTGGTCCGGGCTTCGAGGGACTGCCTCCCGAGTACCGGCCCATGGGCCAGCCGGTCCTGGTTCCGGGCAGCATGGGTACCGCGTCGTGGGTCCTGGTGGGCACCGAGGGCAGCATGGAGCGCTCGCTGGGGTCGTGTTGCCACGGCGCCGGCCGCACCATGAGCCGGCGACAGGCCAAACGCACGATCAACGGGGGCACCCTGTGCCGCGAGTTGGAGGAGCGCGGGATCCGGGTGCGCGCCGGGTCCTTGCCGGGCCTGGCGGAAGAGGCGCCGGCGGCCTACAAGGATGTGGACGAGGTGGTGGAGGCGGTGGTTGCCGCCGGCATCGCGCGCAAGGTAGCGCGGCTTCGCCCGGTGGCGGTGGTGAAGGGGTAGTCTGGGAGCAGGGAGCAGGGAGCAGGGAGCAGGGAGCGGGAGCAGGGGCCGCCCACCCGGAGTGGGATGGGCGCGATGGGCGGGCGTGCCGTCCTGGAGCGCATCCAATGCGCGCGGGCCGGTGCCAGGCACCGTCGAAATCGAATCGGAGCACGAGATCGACACATCTGCGGCGGTGCCTGGCACCGACATGGAGATCGGAATACGAGGGTGGCTCCCTCGGGGAGCTCGGTTGGGAGATGGGCGCGTCGAAGTCAGCAATTCGAAGCGAACGCGCGGGTCGGTGCCCGGCACCGACTCGCACCATCCGCACCCTCCACCCCCTCCACACTCTTCACACTTTCCACACCGTGTGGGTGGGGGATAATGTGTTCTGCAGGAGGTGCGAGGTGGACGTGTTGCACCAGATCAGTGAGGGTCTCCAGGCCGGGGACCACGTGGCGGTTGCTGAGCTCACTCAACAAGCCATCGATGCAAAAATCCCGGCTGGACAGATCCTCGACGACGGGCTCCTTGCCGGTATGGATGTCGTGGGCCGGAGGTTCGGGGCGCATGAGATCTTTCTCCCGGAGGTGCTCCTGGCTGCCCGGGCCATGAACGCCGGGGTGGATCTGCTCAAACCGTTGCTCATGGATCAGGAGGTGCGGTCCCGGGGGAAGGTGGTCATCGGAACCGCCAGGGGAGATCTGCACGACATCGGCAAGAACCTCGTGGGCATCATGCTCAAGGGCGCCGGTTTCGAGGTGGTCGATCTCGGCAGTGATGTTTCGGCAGAACGCTTCGTGGACTCGGCGGTGGCAGAGGGTGCTTCGGTGGTCGGTGTGTCCGCGTTGCTGACTACGACCATGTCCGGTATGAAGGAGGTGGTCGATCTCATCGATGAACGCGGTCTTTCGGACTCGATCAAGGTGGTGGTTGGAGGGGCACCGGTGAACCGGGACTTCGCCGCTGAAATCGGCGCCGATGGATATGGGTACGACGCCAACAACGCCGTCGAACTCATCACTGGGTTGCTGGGAGCCGACTGATGCCAGGTCTTTTAGAGCGGCTCCGCGCGGGAGACGTCCTCGTGGGAGATGGCGCCTGGGGGACGATGCTCATGGCCCGTGGGCTCCAGCGAGGCGAGAGTCCCGAAGCCCTCAACCTCTCCGACCCAACGATGCTTGCGGAGATCGCCCAGCTTTATCTCGAGTCCGGGGCGGACCTGATCACCACCAACACTTTTGGCGGTTCTGCCCTCAATCTACGGTCCTACGGTTTGGCCGACCAGGTCGACGAGGTCAACCGGGCGGCGGTGGAGGCGGTGGCGTTGGCGGTTGGCGGTCGGAGTTACATTTCGGGATCGGTTGGGCCCTCGAGCCGGATCCTGACGCCGTACGGTGACACCGAACCCGAGGAAGTTATGGACTCCTACCTCCGTCAAGTGGGGCCGCTCATCGAGGCCGGGGTCGATGTGATCTGCATCGAAACCATGATCGACCTGAGGGAGGCCGAGCTGGCCATCTCGGCGACGCGGTCCGTCTCTCGGGAGATTCCGATCATCGCGACCATGACCTTCAACGCGACTCCCCGGGGCTTTTTCACGGCCATGGGTGAGACTGTGGAGAGGGCGGCGGCCGGTCTCGAGGACGCAGGAGCGGATGTCGTCGGCTCCAACTGCGGCAACGGCATCGACCGCATGGTGGAGATCGCACGTGAGTTCAAGATCCACTCGTCGCTGCCAGTCATTATTCAGAGCAATGCCGGGCTGCCCGAGCAACGCAACGGGGAGCTGTTCTTCCCAGAGACGCCGGACTACATGGCGAGCCGGGTCGACGAATTGGTGGATCTCGGCGTGGCCGTGATCGGCGGCTGCTGCGGCACCGGGCCCGAGCACGTCCGCGCCATCCGGGCGGCGGTGGACCGTCGATGTGCTGACCGCCAAGCTACTCCACGTCGGTGAGCGCCAGATACAGAGTCAGCAACCCCTGGGGATTGCGGGTCTCTTGTTTGACGATGATCCCCGTTTCGACGTCGAGCCAGAGGGTGTTGGTGCCGCCCGCGCCCTCACCCGATGTTGTGGTGACCGTGTACCAGACCGTCGTGAAGGCCCCCGCCGGCACCGAGATGACCTCGGTAATTGAGTGGACCTCTCCCTCCTCGGTGGCTGTGGCGGACTGCTCGGGAGGATCGTCGTCCACCTCGGTGGTCGCGATCACCGACGGCGCAATCCAGGTCGCCCCTTGGCACCAGGTGGCCGCGGGCCCCGAGACCTTGGCGGGGTCGATCTTGGCCGGGTCGTAGGTGGTGACGGTGTCCGTCGTGGTTGTGTTTCCCAAGAAGGTGTACTCGAGGTGGTTTATGTCTCGTCCCAGACGTAACAAGCCTGCCGGGTCGTCCGGGATGTGAAACTCGAACCCCAGGGTCGCGTCGGCCGTGGCATCCACTGTTGACCCGCCAAAAGTTACTGTCAGCTCGTCGTGGACGTTGATCGTGTTTGTGGTAGCCGTCGTTTCCCCGTAGGTCGTTTGATGCGCGCCGTCGAAGGGCAGCAGCTGACCGAGAAAATCCTGCAGCCCGGAGATGTTGTGGGTCGTCACGGTGCCGTCGGGGATCTCCGGCAAGGTGACGCATTCACCACCGCCACCACCCCCTCCGCCTCCGGCAGAGCGGACTTCACCGGGTTGGTAGGTCGGGTCGTTGGAGAGGTCGTCGATGATCGAGACGAAGGCGCTGACATCGCTTTCGCCGGCGATAATCAACGAGTAGAAGCCGTCGCTCGTGGTCGGCAGGCCCATCCAGTTGAAGACGTCGTTGATCTGGTTCATCTCGTTGGGGCCGAGGGTGTAGTCTCTGGCGGTTCGCTGCGTCCCGGTCGCGTCGATTATGGTCAGCGCGAGATCTACCTGTTCGTCTTCGAGATTGAAGAACCCCACGTTGGATCGGAAACCGGTGTTGCTCAATCCGGTGTAGACGATCATCCCCCCCGCATCGAGCGAAAAATTGTCCGACCTCGCGGGAATCGACTGACCGTAGGTGCCGTTGGCGCTCTGGTTGTAGGTGCGCGACCACACCATCACCGGTTCGTCGGCCGAAATGCGCACCGCACCATTGGCGGATTCCAACCCAAAGGCGGACATCATGGCGTCGTCCAAAGCGAGGATGCTGCTCGGTCCCACCGTGGAACTCGTGCTGTTCTGAGGGCCGTTGTTTGTTCCCTTCCTGTAGTAATCGAAGGAGACCGCCATGGAGGTGTCGGTTGGGTTGAAGATGCGAATGTCGGTGCGCCACAAGCTGTCCTCGGCACCTGCTGCGCGGGCGGCCGCCGATATGGCCGATTCGTCGAACGCGATGTTCTCGTATATCTCCGCCATCACCGCCACCGGATCGCCGGTGCGTTCGTCCACCACCGATCCGTAGGCGACGATGGGAGAGGTGGCCATGATCACCGCCCGGGCGGCCGTGGATGGTGCCGAGCCGGTGATGCTGAAGATGTCATTCCACTGGAACTGGCCGTAACCTCGGTAATCGCGAGTTGCGGTGCCGGTCTGGACTCCATTCTCGTCATACATGCGGACAGTCGCCGCACCCGCCGCCGTGCTGGCGGCGCAGAAACCGAGGTTGCTTCGAAAGTCGTCCGACTTGGCGAGGTAGACGATGTGGCCCTCGTAGGCGGCCGGTAGGGCGTCGCCCACCTTGACGCCCGGGATGAACTGGCCGTAGGTGCTCTGGTCGTCGAGCAGGTTGTAGGTTCGGGAGGTCACTACCAGGTCCGGGCTGTCGCACTCCACCAGAAGACCGCCGGTTCCGGAGTAGGAGAAGTCCGAGAAAAAGACGTCGCCGACAACAACCTGTCCATCGGCCGCCACCGTGTGGGTCGAGGACTCATCGAGATCAGAATTATCCTGGTTCTTTCTCAAGAGGTAGACCCGCACCGCCACCTGGCTGTCGGTGGGGTTCACCAGTTGCAGATCGGTCCGCCAGTTGGTGTCCTGGGCGCCGGTGGCGTGCGCCCCCGCCGGAACCACCCAACGTTCGGCCGTCGCGGGAATGGCCACGAGCAGGAATGGGATCGCGACAACCAGCGCGCGGCGAATTGCAGTTCTCATCGAGTCGTCCTCCGGATTATGGGGGCCGCAGGAACCCCAGGGTTGAATGCAGGATGCATGTTAGCCCATTTTCTTCAGAGACATCGCCCGGTTCAGGTAGAATGAGACAGGTTCTCTTGTGTCCATGTCAGCGCCTCGACCCCGTCCCCGTTTCGAGCTCGCGCTCGAGGACCCGCCCGATCAGGTCATGCAGCGCCTTCGGGATCGGTTGAGGAACTGCCCAGACTGTACCGGCGCATCGGTGGGCAACCATGCCGAACTCTTCGCTCCGGAGTCCGATCAACACCTGTGGTCGCCGTGGCTCAGCGTGACTGCGGATGACGGGACCGGGGGCGGTACGTCGCTGCGAGGGCGGTTCGGACCCCATCCCACGGTATGGACGCTCTATATGTTCCTGTCCTTCGCCCTCGGCTTCGCCCTGCTGGTGTTTTCCAGTTGGGGTTACGCCCAGTGGGTCATGGAGATCACACCGTGGGCGCTGTATGCCGTGCCGGTGCTCGTCGTGCTCGGTGCGTTGCTCTACGGGGTCAGCCTCATCGGTCAGCGTCTCGGCGCGGAGCAGATGGCGTCACTCCGCACAACTCTCGAAGGACTGGTCACGCCAGGTGGGTCGGGTTGAGGCCCGCTTTGTGGAGCGGGCGTCCCGCCAACTGAAGAAATCTGAATTCTGAATTCTCAGTTTTGAATTCCCGCCCTCCCCCGCCCTTCGAGGGTGGGTGGGGATCATTCAATAACTGGAATTCGGAACTCGGAATTCCTGCCTGGCGTGCAGCCGGGACGGCCGCACCACAAAGGAGCTCCGGGTGGGCGGGAGCTGCTCCCTGCTACTTGTTCCCTGCTTTCGGGAGGGCGACTCCCCTACCAGAAGAACCGGAGAAAGACCGCCGGCCCGTGCTGGCTGAGATCGTAGGCGAAGCCCTCGTCCTCATCCTTGTAGTCGTAGTCGAGCAAACGGTAGCCCGCGCCGAGGGCGATGAACTTGCCGACCCGCCAGTCGATGACGGCCTGCGCCTTCCACGTGAGGTCAGAGGCAATACCGAATCCGCCGACGTCGACGGCGGCGCCGAAGGTCCAACGCTCGGACAGCCTTGGTCTCCAGCCAAAGCCGACGATGGGATCGACCCAGCTCTTGTCGGCCTGGAGCTCGCGTCCCATGCTGCCCGTGATGGCTGAATCCACGCCGTAGTACCGCGCGCCCAGGTACAAGAAGGCCGCGTCGTCGAAGAGGTAACCAGCCGACACCTCGGCGATGAGGTTTTCGAGGGTCACGTTGAGCTCCAGCGGACCCACGGCCTTGTCGCTCGAGATGTCCATATAGCTGAAGTCGGTGAGGATGCCCCATCGACCCTTCCAGGCCTCGAATCGGAAAGTGAACGCCATCTCCAGGTTGTCAAAGGCCTGGTCGAAGGGCAGCTGAAAGGCGATGTCGTTGTCACGTGCGGTCAGGGTTCCATCGAGGCTGCTGGCCCACAGGTAGAGCGGGGCGAGGTTGAACCGCCACTCTTCCGAGCTGCTGTCCTGCGCAGCGACCGGGGCAGCGGCACCCACGGCGATCGCGATGATGACGGCGGCGACAACGCGGTTGTTCATCATGGGTCACTCCTTTTCCCGGAACGAGCCGGTTCGTGACGAGTCTACCGTCGACGACCGGAAACGAAGTGGTTTCCTTCGATCACCGGCCCCACCCACCGAGATCCCTGATCCCAGATCCCCCACACGCCCGCAGCGGTTGACATCCTGGTCGGTCACATCACCATTTCGATGCATCCAGCATCCAGCATCCAGCATCCAAAAACACATAGCATCCAGCATCCAGCATCCAGCATCCAGCATCCAGCACGTAAAAGAGCCGCTACGCCCCCCCGACAAACTGCGCAACCTCCACGTCATCAATCTGCTCCGGCTGCAGATGCTGCTTCGCGTAGTCGAGGTACACCCCGGACGTCAGGAAGAGATCGAAGAGCTCGGGACAGATGTGGCCGTCGTCGCGGAAGAAGCCCATGATCTTCAGTGACTGGCTCAGAGTCTTTGGCGGCTTGTAGGGACGGTCGGCCGCGGTCAGGGCCTCGAAGACATCGGCGATGGCCATGATTCGTTCCGGCATACTGAGGTCGCCGGCCGTTAGTCGTCTCGGATAGCCGGTGCCATCGAGCTTCTCGTGGTGATTGCCCGCCCACTCGGGCACGCGGCGCAGCTCCTTTGGGAAGGGCAATCGGCCGAGCATATTGATGGTCTGGACGATGTGCTCGTTGATTTTGAATCGCTCCTCGTCGGTGAGAGTTCCGCGCACAATCCCCAGGTTGTGCAGCTCACCCTGGTTATAGAGATGCTCGGGCACCGCCATTTTGAAATCGTGGCGGTTTTCCCCGAATGGGGCGCTTGGTCGTTCGATGATGTGTTCCGGCTTGTTGGCCAATAGAGGCTCGAGAACCGGCAACTGGGGTGCGGGCCGGCGCCGTTTCCGTTCGAGCTCGTCGTGTGACAGGCCGATGCGGTCGTCGAGATGCCTTTTCCATTCTTGGGCCCCGATCTCCCGGAGCCGGTTGACCCGCTCCTCGTTCATGACCGTTTCACCGGAGTTGCACTGGGCCACGAACTCGAAGTCCGCTCGGATCTGGTTGAGCCGGGTCTCCAGCCGGTTCCACAACCGTTCCTGATCCTCGGGTGTGGACGAGAAGGACTTGTAGTAGTCGATCCAGGCGTCGCGCCACAACACCTCGAAGCGGGTGCGGATCTCGTGGATCCGGTTGTAGATCGTCTCCAGCCGGGTGGCCTTGTCCACCACATACTCCGGTGTCGTGACCTTTCCGCAGTCGTGGAGCCAGCTGGCGATGTGGAGTTCGAACCACTCATCGTCCGACAGATGGAAATCGGCGAATCGGCCGTCGGTGGAGGTATCGGCGGCCTCGGCGAGCATCCGGGCGATTTCCGGAACCCGCTGGCAGTGGCCGTGGGTGTGGGCGGACTTGGCGTCGATGGCGCCCGCCACCACGTGGATGAAGGACTCGAGCAGGTCCTTTTGCGCCTTCAGCAGCCGGCGGAGGTCGAGGGCCACGGCGGCGTCGGAGGACAGGGCCTCGATGTACGGCACCACTTCCGGATCGAATCCTGTGATCGAGTCGTCGGTGGACCGGGCATTGACCAGCTGCAGAAGGCCGACGAGTTCGCCCTTTTGGTCGGCGAGCGGCACGCTCAGCAGTGACTCGGATTCGTAGCCGTTGAGATCGAAGCGCTCGTGGATGACGCCGAGATCGAAGGTCTCCTCACCGGCCATGTTGTCGATGGCGATTGTGGTGCACCGCCGAGCGGTCTCGGTGTCGATGGACGGACGGCCCCAGGCGTCAGGTTCGGAGTGGATCGGGACCGGTGCGAAGGGCGGTTCGATGCCGCTGGTTCCCCCATAGTGAGCCCCAGTGCGGTTGTTTTCCAGAATTGCCAATTCGAGCGTGGTTTCGTCCTCGGACTCCATGAGGATGGCGCCGCCGTCGGCGTTCGAGACCTTTGTCGCTTCCCGCAGGATCATCTCCAGCAGCCGTCGTGGGTCTTTCTCGGCGGACAGCGCCCGCGAGATGTCGAAGAACCGCTGGAGAGAGGACTTCATGACACGCATCGTCTCGGCCAGCTCGTCCACCTCGATGATTCGTGAACGGGCGGCCACCTGCGTTTCCAGTCTGAACCGGCGGATCTGCTCCGCCTCCCTCGCCAGGTTGCGGAGCGAACCCGAGATGCTGCGCGACACCCAGAGCACGAGGGCGATGGCCGCGAGCAGGAGTGCGGCCGACAGACCGAGACTCCTGTTCCGAAGCTGATTCACCTGTGCGAGGAGCTCGTTGTGGGGGATGAGGGTCGCCAGAAACACGTCGCGCACGGAACGCGTTGGAAGAGTGGTGACAGAGGTCAGCCATGTCTCTTTCTCAACCGTGAGCTCGGAAATATTGGTGTTGCCGGTGTCGTCCAGTTTCTCGGCCAGGGCGCGGTAGGCCGGGTGGTCCAGGTCCGCCAGCCGTGGCATGGTGACCTCCCCGGTCTTTTCGCCGCTCACCAGCGGTACATCCCGGTCGTCGTCGGAGAGGGCGATCACGCGCCCCTGATCGTCGAATAGGGCGATCTTCGTCGACGGGGTGACCCGCTCCTGGGCGACGGCCGCCGACAGGTCGCGAAGGGCGAGATCCGCGCCCACGACCCCCTCTCCCCCCGCAAGACGACGGGCGAAGGTCAACCCCACGTCGGAGGTGGTGAAGAAGGTATAGAAATCGGTGGTGATCTGATCCGGGGTGACGATGGCCGCCGTATACCATTCCCTCGACCGAGGATCGAAATCGGTGGCATCGACCGGCCGGCGTTCCACCAGATCGAGTTCCACGTCGTAAAAGAGCAGCGCTTCCCCGACCACGCCATCCGGCCCGCGTTCAATGCTCTGTATTGCATAATGACTTTCCGGTGGTGCCTCGAGGGCGACCGCCGCAGCATCGAACTGGTGGAGCGATCTGACGAGAAAGAAGTCGCCGTCCTCGTACCCGACGTAGATCGCCGAGAGGTTGGGGTTGAGGCGCAGCGCTTCGCTGACCGGCGCCAGCACCGGAAGGCGTTCTTCCAGCGATGTTCCGGCCCAGATGGCACTTTTGGACGTGATGTCCACCAGGCCCTGGGCGGGCTGGTAGATCTCAGCGATGCTGGTCTGCATCTGGCGACCGATTCGATCCATCAGATCGTGAGCACCGAGGACCTCGGCCCGCCGGCTCCCAAAATAGTTGAATGCAATCAGGGCCAGGCCGAATACCACGAACAGCCCGATGAAGACTGCGGCGAGCGTGAGGTGGAGGGGGTAGTGCCGCCCTGGCGCATCACCCTGGCTGTGCGACGCGGATGTTTTGTGGGACATGGTGTCCATTACAACAGAACCCGCGTGGCCTATAAAAGCGAATCGCCCGTGCCGTGCGCCCGCGAGCGAGTCCTTCGAGCCCGAGAACATGGAGTTTCACGAGGTCCTGGGGTCCTGAGGCCGGGCCCAACGACCGCGGGACCGTTCGACGAATCGATGACAGCCCCTGCCCCGGGGTGGGTGGGGGCTTCGAAATTCGAAATTCGAATTTCGAATTGTGCCCGCTACTCCCTCATCAGCACCATGGCGGATCGCACGTGCTCCATATGCCCCTTGACCCACGACTCGATCCTCGCGAGATCGTCGGCGCCGACACCCATCTCGCGGGCGACATCGGACACCAATGAGCGTTCGGTTCCGCTGAAGGAAGTGTCGGAGTAACCGAGCCCGACGAGTTCGAGAAGAACAACGATCTTCGATCGGCGGTCGGCGAATGCCGCGGCGAGGCTGGAGACGTCAGCGCCTGCGTCGGATTTCTCGGCTCCGATACCCATCTCGCCCCGGAGCGCGCCGAGCGTTGCGGCCTCGCGGCCGACCACGATGCCGTCGGACTCGATCATCTTCTCGGCCAGGGCGGAGAAGGCGACTCTTTCTTGATCATCGAGGAGATTCAGGAACATGAGGGTCCTCCTGTGTGTTGTTTCGCACGAACTCGCGTTGGCACATGTTCAGGATACACCGGCGCAGTTCGACGAATGTCGTGGGGGCATGAGGTCGGGTTTGGTTTGTCGGCCGGGAGGAGATACAATCTCAACCTAGCTTCATCCCGATAAGGGTGAAAGGGGAGACGATGAGCGACGAAGTGCGTCGCTGTGAATTCGACCAAGACGAAATGGTGGTCCGTTTTGAGGCGACCATCCCCGGCTCGGTTGATGCCATTCCGCCGGTGGTCGAGCGTGTCATGGGTGTGGTCGCGGAGATGGGTTGTGCCTCAGGTTCCGAGTTCGAGATCGAGGTGGCGGTCAACGAGGCGCTCGCCAACGCCGTCGAGCACGGCTGCGGGCACGATCCCTCGAAAGAGGTCAGCGTGACCATCGAGTGCGACCCGAATCATGGCATGCTGATCATCGTCCGTGACCCCGGGACCGGCTTTGCACCCGGGGATATCCCCAGCCCGATCGTCGGTGAGAGGATCTATGCCGACCACGGCCGCGGCATCTTCCTGATCAACGAACTCATGGACGAGGTACGGTACGAAAAGAACGGAACCGAGATCTGGATGATCAAGAAGCCTTGACCGAACCCCCTTCCAACCATTCACACGTCGAATTTCGATCAAGTCGGTGCCAGGCACCGCCGCAGATGTGTCGACCTCGTACTACGACTCGATTTCGACGGTGCCTGGCACCGGCCCGCGCGTTGGCTTCGATCGGCTGACTTCGAAGCGCCCATCTCCCAGACGTTCTCCCCGAGGGAGCCCCCTCTGACGATATTTGGGACTCGTCGCGACACGCAGACGGTTCGACCTCGACCCAAAATCATCAGAGACGGCACGCCCGCCCAACGCGCCTACCTCGCTCCGGGTGGGTGGGGGAATCTGCAATCTGCAATCTGCAATTCGGAATGGACGGCTGGGTGGGACTTCCAACGTTCAACGTTGACCTTCTGACCGGGCTACTCGAGATATCCCAGCGCCCT
The DNA here is from genome assembly GCA_963797055.1 of uncultured Holophagae bacterium. GTDB lineage: Bacteria > Acidobacteriota > Thermoanaerobaculia > Thermoanaerobaculales > Sulfomarinibacteraceae > FEB-10. The sequence continues at coordinate 63,860 of CAWCOD010000001.1, read as the reverse complement.
GAGCTGCTCCACTGTTTCGTCGTCCATCTTCCGGGTCTTCAACCGGTCCAGCCCGCCGAGTGCCTCGCTGATCTCGCCGATGCACTGGACCAGCTCTTCGGATGGCGCCGATTGAGGATCCACCATTGATTCGAGCTCTCCCGGGTCGTTGGCGAGATCGAAGAGTTGGCGGGCATTGTTCTTGACGTCGAATATCTCTTTTGTGTTGCCATCGATTCGACCCACCGCCAGCAGACCCTTGGAACGCGCGCGATCCGACTCATGGGTGCCGTGAACCGCACCCCGGTGGGCCTGATAACAATAGGCTCCATCTTCGTCTTGTGTCTGACGCCGTAGTGTGTCGGCCCAGTTCGCTCCGACAAACGAGTCGGGCGCGTCGATCGAGAGCAGCCCGAGCACCGTCGGGCCGAGATCCACGATGCGACCCTGAGCGACCACCACACCCTGTTCGATGGTGCCCGGCCAGGTGATTCCCATGGGGATCCTCAGGCCCGGCTCCATGAGGTTGCGGCCGTGACCCCAGACGCCATGTTCTCCCAGGCTTTCGCCGTGGTCGGCGGCGAAGAAGGTGATGATCTGGTCGCCGTCCAGATGTTGCCCGAGCCATTTCAGCAGCCGGCCAACCTCGTGGTCGGCCGCCGCGACTTCGGTATCGTACCTGTCGCTCCGCGATGGATCGCGCCCCGTGATTCCCAGCCGATCCGCAAAGTTCTTCTGGTACTTGTAGGGAGCGTGCGGCTCGATGTAGTGGACCCAGATCAGAAACGGACGTTCTGGGTTCTTCTCGTGTTGTCCCTCGAGCCAATCGATGGCTTCGTCGGTGACGTCGGTACCGTTGGCCTCGCTATTGATGAGTCCGTAGTACCTCCGTTTCGTGAGGACCTCGAGATATTCGTCGAAGTGTTCACCCATGCCTGACACCTTTTCCTTGAGGGTCCAATTGCTGACCACCGCAGCGGTTTGCCAGCCGTTTCGAGCGAGCACCTTTGGCAGGGAGTCGAGTCCCTCCCGCATTCGCAGCCCGTTTCTCGAGGCGCCGTGCTCATGGGGCAACATCCCGGTGATCATGGAGGCCAGAGCGGGGTTGGTGAGTGGCTCGACGGTCCATGCGCGAGTGAAACGGGTCCCCTTGGAGAGCAACTCGTCGATATTCGGCGATGTTGGCCGGTCGTAACCGTAGCTGGAAAGCCTGTCGGCGCGTAGCGTGTCGATCGTGATCACCACGATAGAGGGCTGGGGTTGGGCCGCAAACCCGAAGGCTGCCCAGAAAGAACCGGCGAACACGAGCAACGCATGGACCAAAGTCGTCTGTATTTGGCGCCAATCCATCATGTGCCTGGAAACCTCCGTTCGCGGCTGAGAATGATAGCTTGTCCCCAGCGAGGAAGTGAATCGCACCTCTGGTGCCAACTCCCCACTCCGATGACATCCACTACCCACTAATCCCTAACAACCACCCACTTCCTACTACTCCCGACTCACGACTCACTACCAACGACTCACTGATTCTGTAGACTGAGTCAGCATGAGCACCTTCGATCGGAACTGGCGTGAACTCCAGCTGGAGACCCTCGTGGACATGTCCCTGACCATCGGGGGCGTGCGACCCGAGGAGGAGCTGGTGGAAGAGCTGCTCCAACGCGCCGTGGGTACCCTGGACGCAGGCTCGGGTCTGGTGGCGACCCATCATCTGGGAGGGCGCGAAGCGGTTGTTCGGGCGATCCGGTTGCCCGAAAGCCTCGAAGCGACCCGGACGCTCTTTGATCCCGATCTGCTGGAGGAGTTGGCCGCCGGCCGGGTTGTACGGTCCATTCGAGAGGGCCCAGAACCCCCCTACGAACTTCTAGCGGCCCCGCTCAGGGCGGGCCAGGAAACGCTGGGCATGGTCGTGATCGGCGATAAGGAAACCCGAGTCGGCCGGATTCCCTTTTCCGAAAGCGATGCCCGGTTCCTGCTTTCGCTGGCGACGATGGTCGCGCCGGCTGTGGCGACGTGGCGGCAGATGACCGCCATCGAAAGGGACCGACAACGGCTCCGAGAGGAAAACCTGGCGTTGCGTGACGTCGCGCAACGCGAGGGGTTCGTCGGTGAATCGCCACAGATTCGTGAGGTCCTGGACCTGGTGCGCCGGGTGGCACCCACTGGGGCGAACGTGATGATCAGGGGAGAGTCCGGCGTCGGCAAGGAGCGGGTGGCTCGCCTGCTGCACACCTCCTCGGATCGACCTGGCGGACCGTTTGTCCCGCTGAATTGCGCCGCCTTACCGGAGAGCCTTCTCGAAGCGGAGCTGTTCGGAATCGAAGAGGGCGTGGCCACTGGCGTGCAGCGTCGCATGGGAAAAATCGAGATTGCAGATGGCGGGACCTTGTTTCTCGATGAAGTGGGCGACCTGACACTGGCCCTTCAGGCCAAACTTCTTCGGGTCGTTCAGGAACGGGAACTTGAACGTCTCGGCGGCCGTGAACGGGTGCCGGTGGATATCCAGCTGGTGACCGCAACCAACCAGGATCTCGAGTCGATGGTGGAGAACGGAGCGTTTCGGCGTGATCTCTACTACCGGCTCCGCGTCGTTGTCGTCACCGTTCCGCCACTCCGTGAGCGGAGGCGAGACATCCCTTTGCTGGCTCGCCATTTCCTGGAGGTGTATGGCGATCGCTTTGGCAGACCCGGAGTTCGCCTGTCCCGCGATGCGTTGACAGCATTAATGATCCACCCGTTCCCCGGCAACGTGCGCGAACTCGAGAATGCGATTCAAGCGGCGTTGGCGCTGGCGCCGGGAGACGTCGTCACCGAACAGGATCTTCGGCTCGACACCGCGGACCTCGAGACTACGGGCTCGCCGGTGCATCTGCCCTTACGTGATGTGGAGCGCCAGCACATCGATCGAGTCCTTCGGGCCGTGGGTGGAAACCGGCAGGAAGCGGCGCGGATTCTCGGGATTGATCGCAGCACGCTCTATCGCAAGGTGCAGCGAAATGCGACAAATGATGCAAAAAACAACATTTGAATACAAATTAATATATAAAAGAATTTACGTTTCTCCGTGAATCCAGATTTGGCCCTGTTGCATGTGGAGTGTTGCGTATTGCAACATTTTTAGATCTCCAAATTGGGCCTAATCCTGGCACAGTCCTTGCCATAGGGAAGTGCGGAGGTTGTTGATGAGGTCCATGGCGCTACTCCGCCTGTCCGTGGCGGCCTGTGGGTTTGCGGCGCTCGCCGCGGCCGCGGCCCAGCTAACCACCCTCTCGTTACACATCCCCGACCAACAATTGCGGCTTGCCTGGACGCTGGCACGAGTTCTGATACAGTTGTAGGCTGACCATGGAGGTCGTTCTGCACCTGCCGGTGGTGCCTAATGTGGAGCTGGTGGCCGCCAAAGCGATTGAAGCCTTGGGCGGCGCGTTGGGGATGCCCCAGACCCGCGTTGAAGCCGCGAGTGTCGCCATCGTCGAGGCGTGTCTGAACGCCATGGAACACGGTGGCGGCAGGATGTCGGTGCGTGTGGCCGGCGAGGGTGGCGAGGAGGGTACCGGTCGCCGGCGGCTCGTGGTGGAGGTGGAGGATCACGGACGGGGCTTCGACCCCGCGACGGCCCCCCGGAACACCGCATCGCAGGTGCTGGGTTGTGCCTCAAAGAGGGGTTGGGGTCTGACGTTGATCCGCGAACTCATGGACGAGGTGGAGATTCTTTCCGAGCCCGGGCAGACGATCGTGCGAATGTGCAAGTACGTGGAGAACGATTCATGAACGAGGATCAGATCAAACTGGAAACGGACGTCCTCGCGGAGGGCGTTGGATTGATTGCCGCGGCGGGATACATCAACAACGAGGGCGGGCAAGCCATCGCGGACGCGGCCGCAGGCCTGATGGACAAGGGGTGCGGCACCCTGTTGATCGATCTCGACGGAACCCGGATCATCAACTCGATCGGTGTGTCGATCCTGCTGGAGATCATGGAGAAGCTGATCGAGCAGGAGGGCCGTCTGGCATTCTGCAGCTTGACGCCGACCATTTCCAAGACCTTCGAGATCATGGGTCTTGTCCAGTACGCCACCATCTTCCCGGATCAGGAGTCCGCGCGGGTAGAGCTCGAGGGCCATGGCCCGAGGTGACGTGCTCCAACTCGCGGAGCTTGCCCTGGCCGGGCACATCAGTCCACAGCTTGTCGAGGATCTGCTGAGGGCCGTGGTGGAAGATACCGGCTCGAGGGCCGGTGTGCTTCGTCGAGCCGATATTGTGGAGGCGCGTTGGCCGAGGACGGTTTCCGCTCAGGTCGAAGAGGCCACCGAAGGTTGGACTGAGGTTCCTTTCGGATCGGACGAAGGCGCGTGGTGCCTTCGGTTATTGCAGCCGGAGCGGCTCGAAGATGGAGTGGTCGGCGCCGCCCGCATCGCACTGCGTTCCATGGCCCTCAGGGATGAGCTCAAACGAACGCGATTCGACGAGCGATTCCACCTGTGGGAACTGGAGACGATCCGCTCCATTGCCACCGATATCGGTGGCATCCTCGAAGTTTCGGGACTTGCCCAGGAGCTCATCAACCACCTGGTTGCCCTGCTGGGTGTTCGTTCAGCCCATGTCTACCTCGGGAGCGATGCGCAGCACGCTGAGGTCACCGGGGGGTTCGGGCCCGAGGTTTTGGCTTCGGATCAGCGGGAGAAGGCGTGGCTGCAGGCCCTTTACTCCGACGACGTCGTGGCGCTTCCGCTGCAGTCGGAGAAGGGAACTCTCGGAATCCTGGTGGCGGCCCACAAGGAGGCCCGAGCCGGGACCGAGGCGTTCGCCGGCAATGATGTCCGGCTGCTGGAGCTTTTTGCCATCCAGGTCACCATGGCGCTCGATTTTGCCAGATTGACGCAGGAGTCGCTCGAACGGGAGCGGCTGAGACGCGAGCTCGAGGTGGCTGCCGAGATTCAGTCCCATCTTTATCCGCAGGAGTTTCCTGAGTTCGAGGGGTTCAGGCTTGCAGCCAGGTCGTTGCCAAGTCGGCACGTAGCTGGAGATACATATGATGTGCTGTTGGACGGCGAACACCTTGTCGCCACAGTCACCGACGTGTCTGGCAAGGGTGTCGGAGCGGGGATGATCGCCGCCGGGATCCACTCTTCGGTGCGGCTGTTGTCAGAGACCGAGACCTCACTCGATGGATTGGCAATGCGGATCAACAGCTACCTCGTCGGCGCCACCGAGGACAACCGATTTGCCACCTTCGCCATGGTCCGGTTGGCCCCGGATGGTCATCTGACCGCGGTCAACGCCGGCCACTGCCCGGTGTTGATCCGGAGGCGGGACGGCACCATCGAACAGATTCAGTCGAGCGGCCTGCCCCTGGGGATCATGGATTCCGCCCGATACTCGGAGTCGATCAGTCACCTCGATCCCGGCGATATGCTGCTGTTATACACCGATGGTCTCACCGAAGCCGAGAATTCGGAGGAGGAGGAGTTCGGAGTCGACCGCGTCGAGCAGGCGGTCGCCGGTCTGGACTGCCCGTCTGCCGAGTCTGCCTGCAGCGACCTGATGCGTGCGGTCAATGATTTTTCATGTGGTCGTCCACTGGTCGATGATGCAACCCTCTTGGTTGTCGAGCGCCTACCTGAATGACCACCCGCCTGGCCCCCGGGTCTTATGGGGCCCCATGTCGGTGCCAGGCACCGCCGCAGATGTGTCGACCTCGTACTACGACTCGATTTCGACGGTGCCTGGCACCGGCCCGCGCGTTCGCGGTGCGCTCTCACAACCGGTTGAGTTGGTGGGCTAATCTCCGTACAGGGATTCGATGAGCTCGGTGTAGTCCTTCTCCACCACCCTGCGCTTGACCTTCAAGGTGGGCGTCAGCTGGCCGGTTTCGATGGACAGCATCAACGGCAGCACCTCGAACTTCTTGATTTGCTCATAGCGGGCCAGGTCAGCGTTGGTTTCGTTGATGACCTTGGCAAACTCGGCCTTGAGGTCGGGATGGCGGATGAGCTCCTCGAACGAGGTGTGGGTGTATCCCTTGCGCTCGGCCCACTTCTCGATCTCCTCCTCGTTGGGGGACAGGAGGGCGATGATGAACGGCCGCCGGTCTCCGATCATGACTGCGTTGTCCACCAGGGGGGATCGCTTGAGCTCGTTCTCGATGGGCTGTGGCGCCACGTTCTTGCCGCCGGCGGTGACGATCAGGTCCTTTTTTCGATCGGTGATGCGGACGAATCCGTCGCTGTCGATCTCCGCGATGTCCCCGGTCAAGAAGAAACCCTCCTCGTCGAAGACCTCGGCGGTCTTCTCGGGGAGGTTCCAATAACCCTTCATCACGTTGGGTCCGCGACAGCAGAGCTCTCCATCGTCGGCGATCTTCACCTCAACGTCGTCGATGGGATGACCCACGGTTCCCAGGCGCGTCATATTGGGTGTGGCTCCGTTGACCGCGATCACCGGCGACGTTTCGGTGAGCCCATATCCCTCCAGTATCCAAATCCCCAACGAGTGGAAGAACTCGTTGACGAAGAGGGGGAGGGGTGCGCCGCCGGAGACGCAGAACCGGATCCGCCCGCCGAGGGCCTCGCGCACCTTGGACAATACGATCTTGTCGGCCATGGCGTAGCCGAATCCAAAGGACTCCTTGCCGGCCAATCGCTGGGGATAGGCTTTGCGGCCCGCATCAAGAGCCCAGTTGAACAGAGCTCGTCGGACCGGCGGTGCGGAGTTCACCTTGTCCACGATCTTGTCGTAGACCTTCTCGTAAAAACGCGGCACGCCGGCGAAGACCGTGGGACTGATCTCGGCCACCAAGTCGCCCACGTGGTAGACCGAGCAGTAGGCCTTGGTGGTGGCCACCGACATATAGAGGTAACCGATCATCCGTTCGAAGACGTGGCACAGCGGCAGGAACTCGAGACCGAAGTCGTCTTTGTTGATGGGCGCCCGACCCACGGAGGCTCTGACGTTGGACAGCAGGTTTTCGTGGGTGAGCGAGACTCCTTTGGGATTCCCGGTGGTGCCGGAGGTGTAGATGAGGGTCAAGATGTCGCTCGCCTGCACGCGTTTGGCCCGTTGCCAGAAGAGGTCGCCCGCCTCGCCGTTGTCACCGGATGAGATCACGTCGTCGAATTTCAAGACCCCGTCGCCGGGAGGGCCGTCGATCTGGATGAGGTGTTTGAGGTCGGGACACTCACCCCGGATCTCGAGGAACTTGGCCATTTGCTCCGGGTTTTCGACCACAGCCGCCACGGCGCCGCAATCCTTGGCCTGGTAGGCAACCTGCTCGGCATTCAAGGTCCCGTAGATCGGAACATCGATCCCGCCCAGGTCCATCGTCGCGAGGTCGGTGACGTGCCACTCCGGGCGATTGTCCGACATCAACATGACCCGATCACCATGGCCGATGCCGAGCTTTTCGAAGCCGGAGGCCAACCCGGAGGTCATCCGAAAAAACTCAGCCGTGCTGATTTTTCGGGTCCCTTCGAGTGTGTAGTGGAAGTAGTGGTGCTCTCTCGGTGCGTCAATCTCGTGCCGATACAGATCCAGGATGCTCTTTTCCGTCATGTCCCCTCTCCCCCGTGATGAGTTGGGACGACCATTCCATGGCAGAGCAGGTTCATCAGGGGCGCGCTCAATCGCACGAGATCGCCGGGATCGTCCGCCAACAGCCAGCTGTTGACGAGCTCGTCGACCGCCCCGAATACGAGATCGGTCGCCAGGCCAGGGCTCAGATCGCGGCGGAACACCCCTTTATCCTGTCCCTCTTGAATGATTGCCCGTAACAGATCGAGATACTCGCCAAGTCTACCACGCGTGAGCAAGCTCATGAACCGTCTGGAATGGCGAGTCTCGATTTGCAGAACCTGGGCGAGAGAAGGATCGCGAGCGAGGGTCTGGAGGTGGAGCCGCACCATGATCTCCAGCTTGGCGACCGGGTTGTCCAGATCCTCGATCTCCGCCTTGAGCTGCGAAATAAACTGACTCAATACGTCGTCGAAAATGCTGATCAGCAGGTGCTCTTTGCCTTCGAAGTAGAGGTAGAGCGTGCCGTCTGCGACCGACGCGGCTTTGGCCACGTCCGACATCCGGGTCGAGAAATAGCCCTGCCTCGCGAACTCGTCGATAGCGGCCCTCAGGATCCGTTGTCGTTTCTCCTCGCGCTGGGAATCGTTGTTGCTGCCGGAGTCGCTCTGGGTCATATATCCCCCGACTGAATGAATGCTCATTCAACTCTCAATCAAGCCGGACGGTCTGTCAAGTTTCACCCCCACCCACCCGGATGCAAGATGCAAGATGCGAGATCCGCCGCCCACCCGGGGAGGGCGGGGAAGAAGACAGAAGATTCGCTATTCGAGGGCTTGACACGATCCAGAAGTGATCGATCATCCAGCTGCTCCCTGCTCCCTGCTCCCTGCTCCCTGCTCCCTGCTCCCTGCTCCCTGCTCCCTGCTCCCTGCTCCCTGCTCCCTGCTCCCTGCTCCCTGCTCCCTGCTCCCTGCTCCCTGCTTCCGGAACGCGCTCCTTGTCGCCTGGTCTGGCGCGAAGTACCATTGGCCAGATCGGGACGGAGGTGGTCATGACGGCACGGAATAGCGATCCGCAGGGAGAGCGGATTCGGGTTTTCAACAGCTATCGGGAGCAGTTCGCGAGCGCGCCAATCCGCCTCATGAGCCGAACCGCGAGCGCCATGAGGGCCATGGGATACGACGATCTTGCCACCGCCATCGGGGACCTCGACTGGCGAACAGTCCCCGCGGACGACCCTGATGACCCGACGTTGCGCGAGGATTGGGGTCGTATGTTGGCGGCCGCCTTTGACAATGTTGGGGGTTGGATGGAGCAGCTCGGTGCCCAGCCCCTCGGCTACAACCTCGACTCCATCGGCTACCCGGCGGTGACCAGGGCATGGTCCGGTCTGTGGTCGAAACAGCTTGGCATCGACTTTGAGAACGCGCCCCAGCGCCCGGCGCAGGTCTTCATTTTCCATGGCGGCAATCAGGCAGTCCAGGCTGCGTTGCTCGGACTGGGTGAGGCGCACCGTGAGCGCTGTGGGACATCAACGCCCCCGACAGTTTTGGTACCGCTGCCGACATTTTCGTGCCCCTTGGACCAGATCGCGCTCCAGGGCATGCGAGCTCTTCTGTTGCCGCCGGTGGGGGGTGGCATGGACCCCCACCCGGACGATCTGAAACAGATTCCGGACGATGTCGACATCGATGGCGTTTATATGATGCCGGTCAACAACCCCACCGGACGGACCGTGCCGCCCGGTCAATTGAAGGCGTTCATCGGAACCGTCCTGGACCGGTGGCCCCACGCCGGGATCATCCTCGACTCGGTGTATGTGAGGTTGCACCCTCAATACCGTGATCTGCTCGCCTTCTATGACGACGAGCCACGGTTCTCGACGTCGGTACTGGTCATCGACAGCCTGTCAAAGACTCATGGCGTGACCGGTCTGAGGTCGGGCGCGATTCTGACCAGGGCCGAGAAATTCTGTGGCGGCGTCACGCGGTACGCACAGAACATCCTCGCCGGGCCTTCGTGCGCCATGCAGGCGGTCGTGCTGTCATTGTTGGCGCCGTTCTCCACCTGTGATGACCTCGCCGAACATAGAATCCGGCTCCAGCTGAGGATCGGCCGACATCTGCAACGCCGGCGCCGGCTCCTTCTCGAGAGGATTTTCGAAGAACACGGGGCACTGCTCCATCCGGAACAACCGTTGTTGCCCGACCCCGTCACATTCGACTGGGAGGGGTCCATGTACGCCGATCTCCAGCTCTCGGATCGCTGTCGCGAGATGGCTGCCGGACAAGGTGTGTCTCCCACCGTGGGTTTCTATCTCGAGACCGGTGTCGCGGGAGTTCCGCTGGACGGCTTCTGCCGAAATCCGAATCTCGAAAAACACGGTCTGGTGGTCAACGGCGATTCACCCGAGTTGAAGGGGTTCCAGGATCACACCACCCGCTTCGTACGACTGTCGTTTGGGATGACACCACCCCCGGCGTAAGTTCCGGGTTCCGGAAGAGTCGGTGCCAGGCACCGCCGCAGATGTGTCGATCTCGTGCTCCGATTCGATTTCGACGGTGCCTGGCACCGGCCCGCGCGTATCCGATGCGCTCCAGAACGGCACGCCCGCCCGTCGCGCCCTCTCGCTCCGGGTGGGCGGGCAGCGTTGCTGTCTACTGCTCACTGCCTACTGCCTGGCCGGGTGGGGGATTCGGAAACAGGAAACTCACCCCGATGATCGCGCCCAAAGCGAGGAAGAAGGCCGGGACCAGCTCGTAGAGGTGATGGAGTCCCCACTGCTGGACAAGCCACCACGACAACAGGGTGAGGGCCGCTGCAGCAAGGGTGGCCGCGCTGTGTCCCACCTCGAAGGAGCTGGTGATACGCCCAATGATCAGGAGGGTCGCTGCCAGCACGATCACAGCCCACGGCACCTTGGCGAAGGCCTCCGGATGTTCCGCCGCGGTTCGGCCGAGCTTCCAGGCAACTGTGACGCCGACGCCGGTCAACATGCCGGCGAGAGCGCCGTAACGGCTGACCGCCGTGTTGAAGGCCGCAAACAACACCAGTGGCGCGAAGGCCGCGCCCAATCCCGACCACGCGAAGAGGACGAACCAGAAAACCAACCGGACTTCGGTCAGGGCGACCAGAACACCGAGGATGCCGATCACCACAACCGTCCATCGGCCCAGATGGAGGCTGCGCCGATCATCGGTTTCCAGCCCGAGGGATTCCTCGACGATGTCGTACGACACCGCCGATGCGGCCACCAGCAACTGCGATGACACTGTGGAGAGGATGGCCGAGATCACCGCGGCCAACAGCAGCCCTGCGACAATCGGGTGTACGAGTTCGAGAGCCATCACCATCAGGGCCTGCTCGCCGTCGGCAAGAGTGGGCAGCATGACCCGCGCCGCCAGTCCAACCAGCCCGGCGCCGTAGAATACGACGATGCCCCACAGCATGGCGATCACCTTGAGACGACGGATTTCGGTTTGCGATCTGGTGGCCATGTAACGGGTCACGACATGGGGCATTCCTGGATAGCCGAGGCCGATACCGAGTTCGCCGACAATGAACCCCCAGAGGGCCGGTCCGATCCGATCTCCTCCCACCGTCAGCAGATTGGGGTCGATGGCTCCGAGTCCGTTGATCAGAGCACCGAAGCCGCCGAGTCGGACGATGGCGTACAGGGGCAGGGCAATCAGCGCGACCGCCACCAGCAGCCCCTGGAAAAGGTCGGTCCAGGCCACAGCGCGGAATCCGCCCATAAAGGTGACCACGATGATGACCAGGGCGCCGATGATGACCCCAAGCAGGTAACCGCTGCGGCCCTCCATGCCGAGGCTGGATGAGAATGCCTTTCCCGCAGCGGTCATCTGGGCCGCCACATAGCCCATCATGCACACCAGGATGATGGTCGTGGCTGTGATCCGGAGCACGTTGTGTGGGTCGCCCCAGCGGCGGGTGATGACGTCGGTCATGGTGATCGAGCCTTGGCGCTCCGACATTTTCCGAAGCCGGGGCGCCACGATATAGAGATTCACGAGATAGCCCAGCAGGCAGCCTGGCGCGTACCACAGACCCGACAGGCCGTGGGTGTAGGTCATCCCCACCGCACCGAGGGTCACCCAACCGGACTCCGAGCTGGCTGTGGAGGAGATTCCCGCGGTCCATGCCCCGAGGGATCGTCCGGCCAGGTGGAAGTCCTCGCCACCATGGGTTCGCCGTCCGGCCCGCCAGCCGATGACCAACAGGATGCCGAGGTAGACCACCATCACCGTGCCAACGGTGGAGATCGTCGAGGGGTCTATGGTGCTCACGTCTCGACCTCGCTTCGAAGCCCCTCGCGGATTGTGCTGACCACTACAAAAATGGCCAGGCCGAGAGGAAACCCCCAGAGCAGCAGGTTGGCGCCGAGACTCAGAGAGTGCTCTTCCATGCTCATTAGCCTACCAGCGATGGTCCCGGGTTCGGTCGGTTGGCCATGTACGCAGTCGCACACGTCGGTGCCAGGCACCGCCGCAGATGTGTCGACCTCGTACTACGACTCGATTCCGACGGTGCCTGGCACCGGCCCGCGCGTTCGATTCGATTGACTGATTTCGAGGCGCCCATCTCCCCACCGCGCTCCCCGAGGTTGCCCCCTTTAACAATGTTGGGACCCAAGGCGCTGAATGACTCAGTTTGTGAGCCCCAACATTGTTAAAGACGGCACGCCCGCCAAACGCGCCCTGCCGCTCCGGGTGGGTGAGGGACTTTCAACTTTCGACTTTGGACTTTCAACTCCCTTTGACGGCACGCCCGCACATCGCGCCCGCACCCACTCCGGGCGGGTGGATCTTGCATCTTGCATCTTGGATCGGGCGGGTGGGTGGGTGGGGTGGGTGCTACACTCCGGCCACCCGAAGGAGGTCCCATGCTGCGGCGTAACCTACAGGTTGTGATGGTGTTTGCGATGGTAGTCGGTCCGGTGGTTGCCGAGGAATCGGTGACGCCGTACCACGTCATGGTGACCAATGATGACGGCATCGATGCCCCGGGTATCACGGCGATCGTCGCTGTTCTGGCAGCCGATCCGAGTTATCGCGTGACCGTCGTTGCCCCGGCCGAGCAGCAGAGCGTCACCAGCCACTCACACGTAACCCGTCGCGAGGTGCCCGTGCGTCCCCGTGCGCCAATGGCAGGAACACCGGCATGGTCCGTGGGTGGGACACCCGCGTCGGTGGTCCGCATTGGTCTGACCGCCCTGCTTGCCGACGACATGCCCGACCTCGTTGTTTCGGGCATCAATCGCGGCGAGAACAACGGTCTCGGCGCTTGGACATCCGGCACGGTGGGGGCGGCCCGCGAAGCCATTCTGGTGGGGGTATCAAGCATCGCTTTGTCGCTGCAACTCGACTGGGATGACCCACAGCCCGATTTCAAGACGGCGGCCCGGTGGTGTAAACCGATCCTCGATGCGGTTCGGAAAGACGGTCTGCCGGACGGGGTTTTTTTGAACGTCAACGTACCGCGAGACACCTTGGCCATCAAGGGCTACCGGTTGGCGCGAATGGGTCTGACTCCGCCGGCGGTCGCTCGATTCGACCTGGTAAGGGAGGAGGACGGGACCACCTGGTACCGCAGCCGTTGGAGGCCCGCCCCGACCGCCGAGGCGGGCACCGACACCCGTGCCATGCTTGACGGCTGGGTGGCCATTGCCCCATTGGGACTCGATCAGACGGACTTCGTTTCCTTTCCGATGATCCAGGGCCTCGAAGAGGCTGCCGTTCCTGTCGCCGTGGCCGTGGGAGTTCCCTGAGGACGAGATAACCGCTGATGCGAGATGAGTCGTGAGCCCTTTCAGCCAGTTCCTTGTTGGTTCCGAGCGGCGAGAGGTTCTCGTCGCCGGCCTGCTGGCCTTCGTGCTGTTCTTCGTAGGCACGGCGTCGACACCGATTGTCGGCCGTGACGAAGGTCGCTTCAGCCAGGCCTCGCGCGAGATGCTCGATCGCGGCGATCTCGTCGTGCCGACCTTTGTCGGCGAGGGCAGGTACCACAAGCCCATTTTGATCTACTGGTGCACCATGGCGAGCTACGCGGCATTCGGAGTCAACGAGCGGGCAGCGCGGCTGCCGGCCAACATTGCCGGTGCAATAGCGGTCATGCTCCTGGCCTGGACCTCCTTACGCAGGTTTGGCACTGGTACCGGTCTCCTGGCGGGTCTGCTGTTGGCGGTGACCCTCGCATTCCACGTCGAGTCTCGGGGGTGCACCGCCGACATGGTTCTTTTCCTGCCCACCCTTGCCGTCATGCTGGCGTTCGAGAGGATTCTGGCCGGTGATGGTCGATGGGGCGTGTCCTTCGTTTTCTGGACGGGCATGGGCCTTGCCATCCTGGCCAAGGGGCCCATCGCGCCCATGTGGGTCCTCTGCACGGGGATCGGGTTGTGGGCGTTGAGACGTCGTTGGACGGTGTGGGAAGCGGCGGGCCTGACGGTGCTGCTCGGGCTCGGTCTGTGGGTTCTGGGCCCCGCTGCCCTCGTGCCACCGGCCCTCGTCGCCGGATGGCGGCTTCTCCGCTCGGCCGAGGGGCGAAGCCTCCTGACCCGGTTCCGCTTCGGTTGGGGGTTGCCTCTCTTGCTGGTGATCACCCTTCCCTGGGCCATCGCGGCCTGGGTGGCCACCGGCGGGGCCTTTCTCCGCGAAGCCATCGGCGAGCACGTCATGAGCCGTTCGTTCACCGAATTTGAGAGCCATGGATTCTTTCCTGGTTTCTATGTGGTGACCGCGGTCATCGTTGCCTTTCCTTGGTTCGCCTGGCTTTTTGATGGGCTCCGCAGAGGTCGCCCTGTGATCGGCGAGGTTCAGTACCGGTTCCTGGCGGCCTGGCTGTTGGGTCCGCTTGTGCTCGTGGAGCTGGTGCAAACAAAGCTCGTCCATTACTGGATGCCGTCGTATCCGGCGGGCATCCTGCTGGTTGTCGGTTGGGCGGTGGCCGCTGAGCGGCTGCAGTCGAGCGGTCGAAGTGTGATGCGCGCGCTGTTGCTGACGGGTGGGCTCGTGGTGGCTGCGGTACCCCTTGGCCTCGCCCTGTATTTGGAGGCGCCGTCGGTCACTATCCCGGCGCTGGTGGCTGCAATCGTCCTCGTGTTGGGTGTCGCGGCGGCGGTGGTCTGGGACGGCACGGGGCGGCCGGTGGGAGCGCTTGTGTGGGTCATTTCGGGAACCGCCGGATTTCTTCTGGTTCTGTTTGGGATGTGTCTCCCGAAATTGGCGGTGGAGTCGCTGGGTCCGAGATCCGGTCGCCGAGCTACTGAGTTGTTGCGCCCCGGAGAATCGGTGGTCGTCTTCAAACCCCGTGACGATGAGATCTTCTTCTATCTCCCTCTGGGGAGCGAGGTCTGCAGGGGTGCGGGATGTATGGACCGGCGCATGGACGCCGGTAGCGATATTCTGGCTGTCGCGAGGACCGAGGACTTCGACCAGCTGGCAAAGGAGTGGACCGGGGTGGTCTTTGACGAGGCCCAACGGGTCCATGGAATCGATCTCGGTCACCTGCGGCGGGACGAGGTGGTGCTGTTCAGGATCCGCAGAGAATCACCGGCCGACATTGACAGGCACCGGGCTCCCTCCTAGAGTTGGAGCCTCGTGTGGGGCCCAGAGGGTCCCGGGAGGAATCTCATGGGTCGGCGGATCACCCGCAAACAACTGAAACAAGATGAGTTCGTTTCAACTGCGGATAGCTTTATCCGTTGGTTCCTCGACAACTGGAAGCCCTTTGCCTTTGGCCTGGCCACAGTCTGTCTGTTGGTTGTGCTGTGGTGGACCGCCGGTCGCTGGAGCGCCTCGAGGGCTGACCAGGCTTCGCTCGAGCTGCACCAAGCGGTTGTGGCTTTCGACGAAGCGAGCCAGGGCGGCGACTCGGCTGCAGCCGAGCGGGACCTGCAGGCCTTCATCGACGACCACGGTCGTGACGACCAGGCCGACATGGCCAGAGTCTATCTCGCCCGCCTGAAGATGGACGGGAAGGATGTGGAGGGGGCGCGGGATCTCCTCGTGGAGGTCACGGGACGTCACCGCGAAGACGCTGTCGGGCGTGTGGCCATGCTCGACCTCGTGCACCTCAAGGTCGCTTCCGGTCAGGGCGCTGAGGTGGCGCCGGAGCTCGAGATGATGGCCCTCGGCCAAGATCCCAGATTGCCCCGGGATGTGGCGCTCTGGGAGCTTGGTGAGCTCTACCGGGGCGAGGACAATCCCGATCAGGCGCGCACCTACTATCAGAGGCTGGTGGACGAGTTTCCGGAGTCGCCGTACCGGGGCTTCGCCAGTCAACGTCTGACCGAGCTCGGCTGATCGCGGTGATCGGCGGGCTCGTCACCCGGTGAGCCGGGCCCTCGGCCGGTGAACTTCGTTGAAGCCATCATCGCGAAGAGGGACGCGGGAACCCTCACCCGGAAGCAGATTGACGCCTTCGTGACCGGTGCCGCCGATGGCAATCTGCCTCCGGAGCAGCTCGCAGCCATGCTGATGGCGATCTGCGTCAGGGGTATGGACGGCGGGGAGACCCGCAGCCTCACCGACGCCATGCTGCATTCCGGTGAGACGTGGAATCTGGCCACGGAGGTTCCTGGAGTTGTGGATAAGCACTCCACCGGCGGCGTCGGAGATACGGTGTCTCTTGTGGTTGCTCCTCTGCTGGCAGCGGTGGGCCGGCCGGTGGCGATGATGGCGGGACGAGGTCTCGGTCACTCTCAGGGGACGCTCGACAAGCTGGAGGCGATCCCCGGATTCCAGTGCCACCGGAGTCGGTCGGAAACGGTGGACCTCATCGGTCGATGCGGCGCCGCCATCGTCGCCCAAAGCGAAAAAATCGCACCTGCAGACAAGGCGCTGTACGGTTTGCGTGACATCACCGGGACCGTGCCGTCACTTCCATTGATCGTGGCGTCCATCATGTCCAAGAAACTCGCCCTGGGTGCGTCGGGCCTTGTGCTCGACGTCAAGTGGGGCCGTGGGGCCTTCCGCCACACGGTGGAGGAAGCCGCCGAACTGGCCGCCGCCCTGCGGGGTGTGGCCCGCGGCATGGACCTCCCCTGCGAGGCCCTGGTCACCGACATGAACCAGCCCCTTGGCCCGGCCCTGGGGACCGCATGCGAGGTCCGCGCCGCGCTCGCGGTGTTGGACGGCGCGGGCAGTGGACCCTTGCGTGACGTCTCGGTGGGACTGGCTCGCGTCGCCATGGCGCTCGGAGGCACCGATCCTGACGAGGCCGAGGGTGCGCTGATAGCTGCTTTGGAGGGCGGATCCGCGCGGGCGGCCTGGGACCGCATTGTGGAAGCCCACGGCGGAGATTCTGATCCTGGTCTTCTCGCCCGACCCGCGTCACAACGTACGGTTCCGGCCGACCGGTCCGGTTGGCTGTCCGGTGTCGACGCCGCCACCCTCGGCTGGGTCACCGTCGACCTTGGTGCCGGCCGCCGAACCCGGGACGAGGCCATCGATCACGGCGCCGGTCTCGAGGTCCACGTCCGGATCGGTGATCGAGTGGATTCCGGCCAACCTCTGGCGACGGTCCTTGTGGGTGAGCGACCCGTGGATCGTGACGCCGTCACAGCCCGAGTCCGCAACGCCTTCGAGATCACCGACGCGCCCGGTCGATCCTCCGACCAGTTGATCCTCGGCACCATCGAGGACATCTGAGACAGCCAATAGTCGCAATTCGCAATTCGCAATTCGTAGTTCGCAATGGGTGGGCGGGGGGTGTGCTACCTTTCCCGCGCGGAGGCAACCAATGGATACACCCAGGGCGATGGTCACCGGAGGTGCGGGCTTCCTCGGCTCCCACCTGTGCGAGCGCCTGCTCGGCGAGGGCTTTCATGTGGTCTGCATGGACAACCTCATCACCGGGAGCCTGACCAACATCGAACACCTGTTCGGTCGTGAGGGATTCACCTTTGTCCAGCACGACGTCACCAACTTCATCCACGTGCCCGGGCGGCTCGACTACATCCTTCATTTCGCCTCGCCGGCTTCGCCCATCGATTATCTGAACCTCCCGATCCAGACCCTCAAGGTCGGGTCGCTGGGGACCCACAAGGCGCTCGGTCTGGCCAAGTCCAAGGGCGCGACGTTTCTGCTCGCGTCCACCTCGGAGACCTACGGTGATCCCTTGATCCACCCGCAGCCTGAGAGCTACTGGGGCAACGTCAACCCGGTGGGGCCGCGGGGGGTGTACGACGAGGCAAAACGTTTCGCCGAGGCCATCACCATGGCGTACCACCGCCACCACGGCGTGGACACCCGAATCGTGCGCATCTTCAACACCTACGGTCCGAGGATGAGGGCCAACGACGGCAGGGTGGTGCCGACTTTCATTTGTCAGGCGCTGGACGGCGAGCCGCTGACCGCATTCGGTGACGGGTCACAGACCCGGTCATTCTGTTTCGTGACCGATCTCATCGAGGGCATCTGGCGGTTGCTCAACAGTGATTACAGCGAGCCCGTGAATATCGGCAACCCCGCCGAGATGACGGTTCTCGATTTTGCCCAGGAGATCATTCGGATCACGGGATCGGCGTCGGAAGTGGTGTTCAAGGCCCTGCCGGAGGATGACCCCAAGGTGCGCCAACCCGACATCACCCTGGCTCGCAAGTTGCTCGACTGGGAGCCGGAGGTCACCCTGGCCGAGGGGCTCGCGCCCACCGTCGAGTTCTTCACCAGGCTGCGGAGTGGCTTCTAAAGAAAACGGTGTCACTCGATGCTCGGTCCCGGAGCATCCATCGAGAATCCCTGCGATTCAGGTAAGGACTCCATAGCTCTGCTCCGGGCGGGCGGAGTCTGCAATCTGCAATCTGCAATCTGCAATTCGCAATGGGTGAGCGGGGGGGGCTCATTGCCCCATAGCCTCCTAGGACGAACTGCCCTCCTCGCGAAGGAGCAACTGTTTGAGTTCGTCCATGAACTGATTCACGTCCTCAAACCGGCGGTAGACGCTGGCAAACCGAACATAGGCCACCCGGTCGAGCACTCGAATCCGTTCTATGACCCAGTTTCCGATGTCCTCGGTGGACATCTCCCGGACCTCCTTGGACGCGATGTGCGACTCCACGGAATCCACGATCTCCACCAGATCGCGACGGGGAACCGGTCGCTTTTCACAGGCGCGCAACAGTCCGTTGAGGAGTTTCTCCCGGTCAAAGCTCTCCCGCCGACCGTCACGTTTGACCACTGTCACCGGCAGTTCGTCCACCCGTTCGTAGGTGGTGAATCGGCGGCTGCATGCGTCGCACTCGCGGCGGCGTCGGATTTCGGCTCCGTCCCGGACGTCCCGCGAATCGACCACGTGGTTGTCGGAGCTTCCGCAGAACGGGCAGTTCATGAAGGATCTCCCTCCTCGACTGCCGTGGTGTCCACCTGTCCCAGCTTGAGACCGAAGAGCGGCAGGCACAACAGGCCGAGGATGGTGATCGGGACAAAGCAGATGGCGTGATAGACGATGGCGATGGCAGTGGCCGTATTGAGGTCCACGGCGAAGAAAACGGTCAGCCCGAGTTGCATGGCCTTGTGCATGCCGCCGATGCCACCGGGCGTGGGAATGGCGAGACCGATCACCGACAGGGTGACGAGGAAATAGTTCACGCGCAGCGGAAGATCCACACCGAAGGCGAGCAGCGCAAAACGCATCTGCCAGTAGATGACGTACCAGAGCACGATGGATGCGACCAGGGTGATGAGCAGGTCGCGGGGGCGCTGCAGAACCCTGAGCCCGTCGAGGAAATGTCCGAGGAAGTTCGCCACCGGTTGCTTCCACGACTCCCGAATCCGCCCGATGGGGTTGGTCGCGATGGCGATGAATCGGTCCTGGTACCGAAACAGACCGAGCAAGACGAGAGTGCCGATGATCAGACCCGCGCCCATCAGGTAGCCCGACAGGCTGAGGATATCGAGATTACGGCGGGCCTGTTCGTCGAGGGATGCCATTTCCGGCGGCCAGATCACGAAGAACAGAAAAAACAGAATCACGGTCCAGAGATCAAACAGCCGCTCGGTGAAGATCGAGGCGAGGGTGGCCGAGAACGGGATGCGCTCCCGCCTGGAAAGGGCCAGCGGGCGAATCAAGTCCCCCATCCGGGCCGGCAGCAAAGTCATGGCAGCGTAGCCGACGGCCGTGGCCAGGACCGCGGAGAGGTGGCTGACGTGCCCCACGGGTCGCAGGATGAGTTGCCACCGGATGGCTCGAAACCAGTAACTCACGAGGGCTGCGGCGGCCGCGGCGAGAATCAGGCCGGGGTTGGCGCGCTCAAGAGCCCGTTTGACCTCATCGAGATCCACGTTCCAAAAGAACACGGCGAGCAATATCGCCATCAGGGCGACGGAGACGACGATGCGGACGGCGTTCTTGCTCACCCGCCTAGAGTAGTATGATGACCGGGTGGGCACAACCGAAGCGACGACCTCCACCGATACCGGCAGCTCCATCGTCGAGGTGCGGTCTCATCCGGACTGTTTGCTCCACGTACCGGGTCTCGGTCACCCGGAACGGCCCGAACGCCTGACAACCGTACTCGATGCTCTTGAAAGGTCGTCCGGCAGCAGGTGGCGGGTCGAGCCCAAGAGCCCCCTGCCTCCGACGGAGGACACCCTGGGGGTGCTGCAGTGGATCCACGACGAGGACTACATCGAGAGCGTGCGGCAGGCCTCCGCCACGAGTCCAGGCTGGCTCGAAAGCCCAGACTGCGCGGTCTCCAAGGGGACCTTCACCGCAGCGGTGGCGGCCGCAGGCCTCGCCCTCCAGGCTGGCTTGGACATGGCCAACGGGCGCATTAGGCGGGCATTCGTGGCCGGCCGGCCGCCATCCCACCACGCGGAGCGGGCCCGGGCTCGCGGCTATTGCTTCTTTAATTCTGTCGCGCTGGCGGCCGAGGTTTTGGTCCGAAGCTGGAACCGGCCGGTTCTTGTCGTCGACTTCGACGCCCTCCACGGCAACGGCACCCAGCATCACTTCTGGTTTCGTGGTGACGTGGCCTACCTCTCGGTCCACCGCTGGCCCGGGTTCCCGGGAACCGGGACGGCTGCCGAAGTGGGTGAGGATGAAGGATTCGGAACAACCCGCAACTTCCCTCTGGCGGCAGGATCGGGCGACGATGTGGTGTGTACGGCGTTGGAGCGTGGTCTTCATGAGATGGCGCCCATCGTCCAGCCGGCGGCGGTGATCGTGTCGGCCGGCTTCAATGGGTATGCCGGCGACCCGGTGGGTGAGCTGGCCTTGACGGATTCGGGATTCAGACGGATGACGGCGGCGATCGTCGCCGCTGCCGAGCGTTGGTCCGATGGGCGGGTGATGTCCTTTCTCGAGGGGGGATACACCGAGGAAGGCCTTGCCGCAGGGGTGCTGGCTCACGTCGAAGAAATGTCGCGAGTAGAAAAGACGGGAACCACGACTGCAATGCCAGTGAATTAGTGACCAAATGTAGTTGGAAAAATACCGACTCTTACGGACAGATTTATTGATCACAATTCGGACAGTTGAGCCCCGTCACATTTCGCCCCAAATGATTGAAGTACTGTATGATTGGTGGTAGAGATGTGTTTGACCACGGTCTTTACTGTGGTATATCATAATTTTGAACGGAATCTATTGCGCCGAATGATTGTCTCCTAGGAGGATTAGCAATGCGACGGAAAATGATCGGCGTGGCACTCACAGTGGTGGCCCTAGTGTTTCCCGTATACGCGACGGCCGACGTGATGGTTTGGCTGGATACTCCGCAGCCGGACGCCACGGTTTTCGGTTTGGTGGAAGTCTCCGGCTATGTCCTGGGTGACGGATCGGATTGCGGCCCACCGTGGACATGGGCGACCTGCGACTGGGATGACGGGACGGTGACGTCCGTCGAACTCTTCGTCAACGGTGACTTCGTCGCCGCGGCGGATCTCAACCAGCCGCGCTACGATATCCTGCAGGCTTTCCCGTGGTACGCCGGGACTCCATTCGCGCAGCCGGGGTTCGCGACCTCGTTCGACTCCAGCGCCTACGCAAACGGGTCGGTGGAACTGTTCGTCAGGGTGACCTTTGCCGACGGAACGCACGGTGACTACGGAACCCGTTCGGTGACGGTGGACAACGAGATCAACCAGGCGCCGTTCGGCGGCCTCGATCTCCCGGGTCCCAACCAGCCCATGAACGGCGTGTTCCCCGTGACCGGTTGGGCGCTCGACAACGAGGAAGTCGCCGTTGTCGAGATCGTGTTGGATGGGCTTTCCGCGGGCAACGCCGTTCTCGGTGTGCACCGGCCGGACATCGGGCACCAATTCCCGAGCCATCCTGAAGCCGAGTTCGCCGGCTTTATCCGGATGCTCAATACAACGGTCTTGACCAACGGAGTGCACTCCATCGCGGTTCGGCTGACGGACAACGAAGGAGTTTCGACGGTCATCGGACGTCGCTTTGTCCAGACCTTTAACACCAGCTACAACCTGCCGCCCTTCGGCGGTATCGACTGGCCGATTGCCAATCACATCATGTTTGCCAAGGGCTGCGCGGATCCGGGTGGCTACTCGACGCCTCCCTTCGAGGATCCGCAGGTCACCGAGTTGATCACCGGCTGGGCGCTGGATGTGGGCTCCCGCACCGATTTCGGTGGGGTCGCCTACGTGCAGCTGCTCATCGATGGCGTGATCCTGGCCGATACCTACGAGGGCAGTGACTACTGGCCGTGGCTGCGGCTCGATGTGAATTACTACGGTCATCCGAGAATGGACATCCAGCGGTTGTTCCCGGACGTTCCCAACTCCAAGGATTCGGGCTTCGCCTTCCGGGTCGACGTCTCCGATCTGATCATTCGTCAGGGCTACCGCCAAGGCCTCCATTACCTGAAGATCCGCGCGGGCGACCTGGAGAACAACGTGGCCGACATCGCGCAGATCCCCGTGATTTTCGACTGCGACGACGACCCCGACCGGCCGTCCTTCGGAAATATCTACACCCCCACGAACATGGAACTCGTGGCGGGCGAGGTGGAGCTCACCGGCTGGGCCATCGATTACGACGACCCCGAGATCGTCGAGATTTGGATCGACGGCAACTTCGTGTCCGTGGTCGACGAATTCGGCCTCGAGACCCCAGAGGTGGAGGAGATGTTCCCCTGGCTGCCGCGCTTCATGACCGCCAACGCCGGTTGGACCTACGTCCTGGACACGGTGGCCGAGAATCTGGCGGACGGACAGCACGAGCTGGTGGTGTGGACCGAGGACTACTTCGGTGGCCGGACCATTATCGGCGAGCGTAGTTTCGTGGTCGACAACTAGACGGCAACCAAGACGAACGCAACGCCCCGCTCCGGCGGGGCGTTTTTTGTGGGGTATGAGTTGTGGGGGTGATCGTCTTGCGAATTTCGAATTTCGAATTTGACGTGGCCCTGGCGGCCTCTGTCTGCAGTCTCCCTTCCACACCCTCCCCGCCGGATGGTTGGCGGATCTTGTATCCTGTGACGCCAGTGGGAGGCCCGTGACATCCGCAGACAGAGAATCGTTTGAGCGTACCGAACCGAGGGTTCTGACGCGCCCGGAACACTCGGTTTCGCGCCAGAACATCTCCACGGAAGCCCTCAAGGTCCTGTACCGACTTCAGAGATCGGGATACACGGCATACCTCGTGGGCGGTGCGGTGCGAGATCTGATGATCGGCGGCAGGCCGAAGGACTTCGACGTGGCGACCAACGCGCGGCCGAAGGAAATCCGCAGCCTGTTCCGGAACTCCCGGATCATCGGTCGCCGGTTCCGGCTGGTCCATGTCTTCTTTCGCGGTGAGATTGTGGAGGTGGCCACCTTCCGCGCGAGCCCAGAAGCGCCCGAGGGACCGGATGAGTGGGCCGAGGCGGAGCACGAGGAGGTCGAAGAGGCATCCGAGGAGCCGGCCCGTGGTCGTCTTGTTCATGAACCGGCGACCTATGGATCGCCGGAGGAGGACTCGATCCGGCGTGATTTCACCGTCAACGCGCTGTTCTACAACATCGCGGACTTCTCGGTGATCGATTATGTGGGCGGTATCGACGATCTCCGCGATGGAATTGTCCGCACGATCGGGGTTGCAGACGAACGCTATCTCGAGGACCCCGTGCGTATGTTGCGGGCTCTGGAGTACGGTGTCCGGCTTGATTTTGCACTCGACGAAGAGACCCTGGGAGCCATCGAGCGCTGCAGAGAGTCGATCCAGGATGCTTCGCCCGCGCGGCTGACCTACGAGCTCTTTGAGGGGCTCAGGTCCGGCTCGGCCGCGGGCATTCTCTCGGCGTGGTGCGCAGCGGGGCTCTTCGAGCTCTCGTTCCCCGGGCTCGGATGCGACAGCGAGAAAACGACTGAGGTGTTGCAGGCCGTGGACGAGGGCGTCGCCCAGGGAGCGTCCTTTGCCGATTCCAGTCTTATTGGCGCGTTCTATCTCGCACGATTCTACGACCTCCTCGATGCGATGACCGCCGGCAACGGGAAGTTGGACAACGCCGAGCTGTTGATCGAGCTGAAGGCCATGCTGGATCCAACGGCGGCTGCCATGCACCTGTCCAACCACACGGTCCATCTGCTCCATCAGGGCCTGTTCACCCTCACCAAGCTCCGTCGGCCGCCCGATCGTGGCCGCCAGGTTCTCAAATTGGCACGGCAGGACTATTTCCAGGTCGCGTGGGATCTCTTCGGTCTCTCCGCCCAGGTGGGGATGGCCGACCGGGAGTCCTATCGTTCCTGGAGCCGCGCTCTGGATCGCGTGCGTCGCGGCAAGGCGGCAGAGGAGATCGTGCCCGGTGGTCGGGGTCCGGCTCCCCGAAAGGGTCGACGGCGGCGATCGCGGAGCCGGAGGCGCTCGTGACCACCCCCGGCCGCGCCGCCCGGCGGATCGAGGAGCTGCGCGAAGAAATCCGTCGGCATGACCGGCTGTACTACGTGGAAGCCAACCCCGAGATCTCGGATCTCGAATACGACCGATTGTTTTCCGAGTTGAGGGAGCTTGAACTGGACCACCCGGAGCTGGTCAGTTCCACCTCGCCGACCCAACGGGTTGGTGGAGAGCCGCTGACGGGTCTGGAGTCAGTGACCCATCAGATGCCCATGCTGTCGCTGGACAACAGCTACTCAAAGGCCGATCTCGAGACGTGGTACGAACGCATGGGCCGCGAACTCGACGGCGAACCCGGGGATCTGGCCGCAGAGCTCAAGATCGATGGAGTGTCCATCTCGTTGACCTATGAAAATGGGAGGTTGGTCACCGCGGTAACCCGCGGTAACGGGCTGGTGGGCGATGACGTGACCGCTGCCGCGCGCACCATCCGGAATCTCCCGTTGGAGTTGGAAGGCGGTCCTCCGCTGCTCGAAGTGCGGGGTGAGGTGCACATGCCAAGGAGCGTCTTTCGGGAGTTGAACCGGCAGCGGGGCGAGCGCGGAGAGGATCCGTTTGCCAACCCGCGCAACGCTACCGCCGGCGCGATCCGGTTGTTGGACTCGAAGGAAACCGCCCGGCGCCGGCTCTCCGTGTGGTGCTATCAGGTGGCCCGTGCCAAGGGTTGGCCGCTTGTGAGTCATGTGGAGAATTTGGAGCGGCTTCGATCCGTCGGATTCCCGGTGAGTCCAGGTTTTGCTCGTTTCGACGGCCTCGCCGAGGTGGAGGCGTACATCGACCATTGGCAGGGACGCCGGACTGAGCTCGACTTCGAAACCGACGGCATTGTGGTCAAGCTGGACAGTATCGAGCGACAGCGGTTTGTGGGCGCCACGGCACGGGCGGTGCGATGGGCGGTCGCCTACAAGTTCCCGCCCGAAGGGGTCACGACTCGACTCGAGGATGTGATCGTCCAGATCGGCCGGACCGGGGTCTTGACGCCTGTTGCGGCGCTCGACCCGGTACGGGTCGCCGGATCCACGGTGTCTCGAGCCACCCTTCACAATTTCGATGAAGTCGCCCGGCTCGACCTGAGGATTGGTGATCTGGTGTGGGTCGCCAAGGGTGGCGACGTGATTCCCAAGATCGAGGGGGTCGTGCTGACCCAACGGCCTGCGGACGCAGCAGCGGTCGTGGTTCCCGAGACCTGCCCTTCGTGCGGCACTCCCGTTGTCAATGACTCCGACGAAGTGGCGTTGCGGTGCCCCAACCCGGAGTGTCCCGCCGTCGTTGCCTCGCGATTACGACATTTCGTGTCGCGAGGCGCGATGGATATCGACGGACTTGGCGGCAAGCTGCTGGATCAGCTGGCCCGCGACGGACTGATCACCGATGCGGCCTCCCTGTGGGACCTGCGTGTGGACGACCTCCGCGAGCTGGCCGGTTGGGGGGAGACGTCGGGGACCAACCTGGTGGAAGAGCTCGATCGCGCCCGGGGCACACAGCTCCATCGCCTGTTGTTCGGCCTCGGAGTGCCCCATGTGGGCGAACGCGCGGCAAAGGTGTTGGCGCAGCGGTTTGGCAGTCTGGAAGGACTGGCCGGTGCGACCATCGAGGAGCTCGAGGAGATCAACGGTGTGGGACCGGTGATGGCTGCTGCGGTGAGAGATTGGTTTACCGAGGCCGGCAATCTGGCCCTGCTTGAACGGCTGCGATCGCGTGGCGTCGACCCGCGGCAGGAGGTCGCCGAACCCGACGGCGGACCGCCCCTGGACGGTTTGGTTTTTGTGATCACCGGGACCTTGAGTCGACCGCGGAATGAGTTGAGAGACCGGCTCGAGGAACTGGGTGCCAAGGTCAGCACGTCGGTATCGAGTCGGACATCGACGCTTGTTGCCGGGGAGGGGTCCGGCGGGAAGCTCGCCAAGGCCAGGGCCCTCGGGGTTGGGGTGGTGGACGAGGAAGGGCTGGAGGCCCTTGTGCTGGAGCGCAGCGGGAGGCGTTTGTGGGAGCAGTGATCTTTGTGGTTGACGACGACGACGGTTCCCGGGAGGCGATGGCCCGGGCCTTGGAGCGCGTGGGACACTCGGTGCGGCAGTTCGCCGCCGCGGACGAGGCTCTGGCCGAGGTGGAGGACGGCGGTGAGGTGGACGTGGTGGTCTCCGATGTTCGGATGCCCGGCATGGATGGCTATGAATTTCTGCGGCACGTCCGGTCGGTCAGACCCGAACTCCCCTTCCTTCTGGTGACCGCGTTTGGCGAAGTGAAGGACGCGGTCAACGCCATCACCGAGGAGGGCGCGGACGACTACCTGACCAAACCGGTGGAAATGCAGGAGCTTCGCAAGCGTGTTCAGCTCCACTTGGATCGGCGTGTTCTGCAACGGGAGAATACCGATCTCAAACGGCGGATCGACAAGTGGTTCGGGTTCGAGAACATCGTCGGTCACTCGTCGGCCATGGAGTCGTTGCTCGAACGGCTCCGTCTGGTGGCGCCAGCTCCGTCGACGGTGCTCGTCATCGGCGAGTCCGGGACCGGCAAGGAACTCATCGCCAACGCCCTCCACCAGAACTCGCCGAGAGCGGAGGGCCCGTTTGTGGCGGTCAACTGCGGTGCCATCCCGGGGGAGATTCTGGAGTCCGAGCTGTTCGGACACGAACGAGGAGCGTTCACCGGTGCCCACCAGCGCAGGATTGGACTCATCGAGTCCGCGGATGGCGGCACCCTGTTCCTGGACGAGATTTCGGAGCTGTCACCCGACCTCCAGGTCAAGCTATTGAGGGTACTCGAGGAGCGACGCGTGACCCGCGTCGGAGGCAACGAGCAGATCTCCGTCGACTTCCGTCTGGTGGCGGCCACCAACCGGAATCTCGAGGAATGGGTCGCAGATGGGAGATTCAGAGAAGACCTCTATTACAGGCTGAAGGTGGTCACCCTTCACACCCCCTCTCTGCGACAACGGGTGGAGGACATTCCATTGTTCGTGCAGCACTTCCTAAAGGTCTTCAACGACCAGCTCGGCCGAGATGTGAGGGGCGTCCACCCGTCGGTGTTGGCGGCGCTGAAACGATATCCGTGGCCGGGCAACGTGCGTGAACTCCGTAACGTGATCGAGAGCCTAGTGATCTTCGCGGAGGCGGACGAAATCACCCTTGAGGATCTGCCGGGCGAGTACCGGCTCGCAACCGCCGCCGCACCGACCACCAGCACAGCGAGCTGGCAGCCCACCTCCATGGCCGAGATCGAGCGCGAGGCGATTCTGCGCACCCTCGACTACACCGACGGACACCGGGCCCGGGCCGCGAAGATACTCGAGATCGGCCTTCGCACGTTGCAGCGGAAGCTCAAGGAGTACGGGGAAATCGCCCCCCGTGACGACGAGGACGAGGAGATCGAGTAGTCGGGAGAGAGTCGGCAGTCGACAGTTGCCATCCACACGCCCGGAGGGGGTGGGTGCAATGGTTGTAGCGCAGCCGTCCCGGCTGCAATTCTCGCCTCGATTGATCGAACGCATGCAGGCCAGAGGCCTGCGCCGCAATGACCGTGCGCTGGAAAACCGTTGTACGCTTGTAGAGCATTGGTCGAAAGGAGCGCTCATGGAGATTCCAGGCAAGGTCTCCCTGTACTGCACGTTGGTGGACGCGAAAGGAACGGCGGCGACCCTGGTCGCGGTCTCCCCCCAGGGCTACTATCAGCTTGAGGTGATGGTCCAGGGCAATCGACACACCATGTTTGTGCCGGTGGCTCATGCCGCGTTGTACTTCGCGGAACCCGAGGTAGAGCCGGACGAAGACCTCGAGATCGAACGCTGAGAGGCCCGACAGGTTTGACGAAGAGCGAATAATCGGGGGTGATGCCGCTGTTAAAGGTGGCGTGACCCGACTTGAAGACCTCCGCGACGTTATCGGTGAAGCTCTGCCGGCGGTGCTGGAAAACCTCTCCGAGGCCGTCCTGATTTTGGATGACCAGCGAACGCTGAGGTTTGTCAATGACCGCGCCCGGCGTCTGCTTGGCTACAACGAGTCAGAACCGCTCGGCGGCAGGTGTCGACTCACCACACGCGGCATCGACTGCGAGAATGCCTGCCCATTGACCTTTGCTCTGGAGACTCGGCTGGACCGTGTAGACGACTTCTCCACGGTTTACCACACCCGGGATGGACGAGCAGTCTCACTCAAGGTGACGGTGATTCCGCTGACTGACCCGGACGGCGGTTTCCGAGGCGCGGTGGAGATTCTGAGACCTACCGAACCCTCCCCCGGGGTCCTGCTGTCAGGTCGCAGCGATGCGGCACTGGCTCTCAAAGACAGGGTGACCGAGCTGGCCGCATCGGACAGCCACGTGGTGCTTGTGGGTTCCTCTCTGGCGTGCTCGGATGTGGCACGAACCATCCACCGCTATTCCGGCGTGGCGGAGTCACTCTTTTTTGCCTGGACCGGCTCCTGGGACGAGATTCCACCGTGGCCGCCGGGCACGATGTTCGCCGCCTCGGACGGAGTCGCTGGACCGTTGGCAGAGCCGCCGCCCGGGGGGTGGAGGGTGATCGTCGGTGTGGACGGGCGTCAGTCCTTGCAAGGGGACGGATTGCAGCCTCACGAGATCTTGGAACTGCCGACCGCACGTGACCTTCATGTCGATATCCCGTTGATTGTTTCCGCTTGGTTGCGTGAGCTCGCGCCGTCGTTGACAATTCACCCACTCGCCCTGGACAAGCTGTCGAGGATGGCGTGCGACGTCGGCTTCGAACGAATTCAGAGGGTGCTTCACGGTGCGGTGGGTGCCGCCGGGGACCATCTGGAAGAGCACCACATTCCCGAGGACGGATATCGGGCCGCGTATGTCGATGAGTTGCTGGCGCAGGACGATCCACTGTCTGCGCTCGAGCGGCGCCTGCTCTTCGAGGTGTTGGAACGAAGTGGCTGGAAGATGCAGGAAGCGGCCGATCGGCTCTGCATTTCCAGGGTGACCCTGTGGCGGAAGCTCAAGGACCACGGAATCGAGCGCCCGAACAACCACTGCGAGAAGTGAAGGGTTGCTGCCGGGTCACACAGCATCACGAATTACAATTTACAAACTAGGAATGGCCGCCATCCGTCCGGCAGACCTCACCTCTCAACTCCTCATTTAGAATTTCGGATTTTGAAATTGGATCACTCCTCCGGCTCGGTTGTGAAGCGGTAGCCCACACCGCGCACGGTGTGGAAGTGGCGAGGGTGGCGCGGATCCCCCTCGAAGTGTTTCCGCAGCCGGTGTACGAACGTGTCCAGGGTGCGGGTGGACGTGTCGAAGGTGTAGCCCCACACGCGCTCGAGGAGTTCGCCGCGAGTCAGGACGCGGCCGTCGTTCTCCGCAAAGAACCGAACCAGCATCACCTCTCGTTCGGTCAAAGAAACGGGGCCGTCCCGGGTGCTGGCCCGCATGGTCGTCATGTCGAGTTCATGCCCTCCGACCCGGATCACCGGACCCGTCGGCGCGGGTGTTCGGGACCATTCCGCCCGCCGCAGAATGCCGCGCACTCTGAGCACCAGCTCCTCGACGATAAATGGCTTTGGCAGGTAGTCGTCCGCACCGAGCTGAAGCCCAAGCACCCGATCGGCGTCACTTCCGCGGGCCGTGAGAAATAGGATCGGAATCGTGTTTCCCTGGGTGCGCAGCCTGCGACATACCTCGAGGCCATCGATGCCCGGTAGCATGATGTCGAGGATCACTAGTTCGTAGCTCGGATCCGCCGCGTTGATCTCCTCGAGAGCGTCCTCACCGTTGTGGACGCTCGAGACTCCGAAACCTTCCATCTCGAGATTTCGGCACAGTCCCTGCGCGAGGCGCACATCGTCTTCCACGACGAGCAATCGCGAGGCACGGCTGTCCTGATCGAGGGTATTCACTCGGGCCTCCTGCACTGTTTCTCTTACCATTGTAGGTGTTTCCCACCGCCCAGCCGGTATGGATGGTGTGGAAAGTGCGGAAGGTGCGGACCCTCCCGCCCACCCGAGGGGTGTAGAAGGTGTAGAGAGTGCGGCATCCCGAGCCCGAGCCCGAGCCCGTTACCGTTGCAGTTACCGAACGAAGAACCAAGCCCCCACCCGCCCGGATACGAAATTCAAGGTGCCGGTAGGCGCGCGTCTTACGCGCGCAGCCGCCGGCCAATCGCAGGATCTTCCCGCATGGCTGATACGTCACGGGAGCGCGCATAAAATGCGCGCATCACTGCCGACTGTCGACTGTCGACTGTTCGACTGTTAACTGTCAACTCCGCCAAGGGGCGTCCCCAGCTATAATCACCAACTGTCCAGGAGGTGCCTGATGAGAGCGCGACATTTTTGGCTGATTCCAGTTCTTGCATTTCTGGTGACGGGCACCGCGATCGCCGGCAAGATCGGTTTTGTGGATGCTGAACGTGCGGTGGCCACCGTAGACGAGGGCAGAGCACAGATCAAACAGCTCGAGGATTGGGCGACCCCGGAGCGGGAGAAGGTCGAACGGCTGGCGCAGCGTGTGACCGAGCTGCGGGAGCAGATCGATGCACAAAGCCGGGTCGCCTCTCCGGAGATTCTCGGTCAACTCGAGCAGGACGAAATACGAGCGCGCCGCGCCTTTGACGACGCACGTCGGGAATTCGAGCAGCAGCTGGAACAGAAACAGAATGAGTTTCTGGCAGATGTGGCGGTGAAGGTCGGTCGGGTGGCCTCGGACTATGCCAAGGCCAATGACTTCGACGCGGTGTTTGTGCTCACGGCGCAGCCCCTCGTCTACATTTCAGAATCCGCCGATCTCACCGACACCGTGATCAGGCTGTACAACGAACGCTTCCCGGCGAAATAGGCGCGGCCCTTATGCGCGCTCCCGTATCAAATCAGCAATGCAGGGAGACCCTGCGATTGGCGGGAGACTGCGCGGGTAAGACGCGCGCCTACTGGCACCTTGAATCCCGGGAGGGTGGGGGTTTTTGAATTTCGAATTCCGCAATTCGAATTGGCGCGGCGGGGGATCTCATAGCCCCATATCCCCATAACCCTATAGCCTCAGGGAGGGTGGGTGGAGGGATGCCGCTATACTCGCCGAACCCATGACACGCGTTGCCATCTCCGGATCGTGGATCGTCGTAATGATCCTTGCGGTGACGCTTTGGGCGGCGCCCGGCGGTTCGGCTGTCGAGGTGGTGGACCATGGTCTGCCGGCGAAGCTCGATCCGGGTTCGCGGACCACGGCCACGGTGAAAATCGTCAATTCGGGGGTCGATCCGTGGGATCCCTCCCTGGGGTACAAGCTCTCCTATCACTGGTTCGACGCAGACGGCGATGTGTTGGTATGGGATGGAGTGCGCACCGAGTTGTCGCGAGTCGTCGGAGTCGGAGAGGCGGTGGAACTCGAGGCTGTTATCGAGGTCCCCGGGCGGGAGGGCCGGCTTCAGCTGCAGTGGGACGTGGTCCAGGAGGGCCGGCGGTGGATGTCCGAGACCGACGATGCGCCGGCGCGGCTCATAACGGTCGTCGCGGGCGTGGATTACGCATTTTCGATCGTGCGGGGCTCCACCCCCCACCGCATGGCGCCGGGGCGACGAACTGAACGTGAGCTGGTGCTTCGAAACGACGGCTCGCTGGAATGGCCGGCCGGGGCGGAGATCGCGGTCTCCTACCATTGGCTGACGCGGGACGGTGAGACGGTGGTGTGGGACGGGCTGCGGACGGCTCTGCCCACCAGAGTGTCTCCGGGACGCGAGGTCAAGGTCTCTGCCGTGGTTGAGGCACCAGGTCGATCGGGCAGGTATGGGCTGCAATGGGACCTGGTCCACGAGGGGGTTGTGTGGTTCAGCCAGCGGGATCCTTCGCCCGAGCCGCCATCAACGGTTGCGGTGATGGGACTCGCCACCCTGGGGCTCGCAGGTTGGGCTGTGATCAGCCTGGGGCTTGCGATGGTGGCGGTTGTGGTTGCCGGCGGGCGGTTCCGACCGTTGGCCGGGTTGGTGGCGTTGGCGGACATCCCGTGGTGTGTCGCAGCCGTGATCGTGAAACAGAACGCCGTCCTGCTGGAGCTCGGACAGTCGCCGGGGTCGTGGTCCGTTCTTTTAACCGTGGCGGGGATTTTTGTGGTCTTGTTGCCGGCTCTGTTCCTTCCGCCGCGGTTTCGGGTGTGGTGCAGTTGGATCCTGGCGGCCGTTGCTTCAGCGGTCCTGTACGCCGATCTGGTGTACGGGAGGTTCTTCGGTGACCTCCTGTCGGTGTCGGTGGCGGGCGCAGCGGGCCACACCGACGAGGTGAGTGCCAGCATCATCAGCCTGCTGAGACCCGGTGACGTGTGGTTCTGGCTCGACCTTGTGGCCGGTGTCGTGCTGGTTGCCGCGGTGGCCCGGCTCGCCGCGATGCTCGATGAGCGGCCTCCGCGAGTTGTGGCCGGCGGGCTGGCGGCGGTCGTGATCCTCGGCGGGCTGGTGGCGATGTCCCTGGTCCGATCGCAGGCGGTCTCCGTCAGCCAGATTTTTCGTAACGTCTATCTCGCGAGGGAAATCGGCGTCCTCAATTTCCACGTCGTTGATGCTGGTGCGGGCCTGTTCCGGAGTGTTGAATCCGGTCCGCTTGATGAATCGGAGGTGGCGCGTCTGACGCAGTGGTTTGCCGACCGGTGGCCGTCGAGAACGGGTATGGGGCCGGCTTTCGGTGCGGCGGCAGGTGCCAATGTGGTGATGGTGCAAGCCGAGTCGTTGCAGGCGTTCGTGCTCGGTCTTTCAGTCCGTGGCCAGGAGATCACCCCATTCCTCAACCGCTGGTCCCAGAGTGCGCTGGTGTTTTCCAATGTCACCGACCAGACGGCACAAGGCCGGTCGTCCGACTCGGAACTCGCCACCCAGGTGTCGCTGTTGCCACCTCCCGCAGGGGCCGCGGCGTTCCTTTATGCGGGCAACGACTTCACCGGCATGGCCGGCATCCTGGACGGTCTTGGATATCACACGCTGTCGGCGGTGGCGTTCGAGGCCTCGTTCTGGAATCGGCAGTTGACCCATGCCGGGTATGGCTACTCCGAGAGCCTCTTCGAGGGTGAATTCGAGGGCGGACCTGCCGTCGGATGGGGTCTGAACGATCGGAGCTTCTTCCAACAGATGGCCGGTCGGCTGGCCGGGCTGCCGGAGCCATTTTGCGCATATTTGTTGACCTTGTCGCTCCACCACCCCTTCGATGGTTTTCCTGAGCAGTTCAAAGAACTCGATCTGGGCGATCAGGAGGGACAACCGATTGGCAACTATCTCCACACAATGCGGTTTTTTGACCGGGCCTTCGAAGCTCTGATTTCAGAGCTCGAGTCGACGGGGCTGGCCGAACGAACATTGGTGGTGGTCTGGGGGGACCACGACGCGGGCTTCGAGTGGACACCAGAGTTCGCGGCCCTGACCGGCCACAGGCCGGATCCGGTGGGCTGGTACCAGAGCCAAATGGTGCCGCTGCTGGTCAAAGTCC
Organism: uncultured Holophagae bacterium; assembly: GCA_963797055.1. GTDB lineage: Bacteria > Acidobacteriota > Thermoanaerobaculia > Thermoanaerobaculales > Sulfomarinibacteraceae > FEB-10. Next base: position 30,087 of record CAWCOD010000001.1, on the reverse strand, counting down.
CGGGGGCCGAAGGACCGAGCGGCGATGTGGGGGCGCCGGCCGGACACCAGGATGTGCCGCCCACCGTCCTGGCCCTGCTCGGCGTGGATCCGGGACCGTTTGCCTTTGTGGGTCGCAATCTACTGGGAGATCCGGGATCCGCCCCGGTGGTGGGCGAGTACCACTGCTGGCGGGATGCGCAGCTCATCTTCCTCCAGGGTGGGGGCCGGCTGGAGGACGGGGAGTGTTTCCGGCTGCCCGGACTTTCGCGGGTGGACGTAGCCGAATGCGCCGAAGGAAATTCTGACGCCATGGCCCAGGTGGAGGCATCGCGGCTGGTGCTCGAGCACGATCTGCAGGCGGAGATCCATCGGCGGTTGATGAGGGGAGAAGTAGGGAAGTAGGGGGTGGCTGTTTCAGGGAATTCGAAATTCGAAATTCGGAATGCTAATTTCCCCCGCCCGCCGGAGACGGAGAAGGCGCGTCGAAGTCGAGTGACCGAACCGAATGCGCGGGTATTGTGGCGCGGCCGTCTCGGCTGCATTCAACATTGCACAGCACATCCCCGGCCGGGCGTGCCACCCTTGAGCGGATTCCGAACGTGCTCACCCGGTGCCAGGCACATTCGAAATCGCATCGGAGCACGAGATCGGAACATCTGCGGCGGTGCCTGGCACCGAAATACGCGCATCCGGCCGGGTGGCCGGGAATTGACACTCCCGGGGCGTGCTTGTCCTATTGACTGTCAGCGGCGCCCTGCCTACGATGAACTGGTCCCGCCGCGCAGCACTCACAAAGGAGCCAAGATGAATCAAAAGGCCGATAAGCTCAAGGCATTGGAAACCGCCATCGGGCAGATCGAACGGCAGTTCGGCAAGGGCTCGGTGATGCGCATGGGTGAACAGCCCAAGATCGCGGTGAATACCATTCCCACGGGTTCGATCGCCCTGGATGCGGCCCTCGGTGTCGGCGGAATCCCGCGCGGCCGGGTGATCGAAATCTACGGACCGGAGTCCTCCGGTAAGACGACCCTCGCGTTGCACGTCATCGCCAACGCCCAGGCGGCTGGCGGGCTGGCCGCGTTCATCGACGCCGAACACGCTCTCGACCCGGACTACACCAGCAACCTGGGTGTCAATCTGGATGAGCTGTTGATCTCTCAGCCCGATTTTGGCGAACAGGCACTGGAGATCGCGGAGACCCTGATCCGGTCAGGGTCGGTGGACGTGATCGTGGTGGACTCGGTGGCGGCGCTGGTTCCCAGGGCCGAGCTCGAGGGCGACATGGGCGATGCCCAGATGGGACTCCAGGCCCGCCTGATGTCGCAGGCGTTGCGCAAGCTGGCGGGGATCGTGTCCAAATCCAGGACCAGCCTGGTGTTCATCAATCAGGTCCGGGAGAAGATTGGCGTGATGTTCGGAAATCCGGAGACAACGACCGGTGGCCGAGCCCTCAAGTTCTACAGCTCGGTGAGAATCGACATCCGTCGTACCAGCGCCATAAAACAGGGCGACCAGGTCATCGGCAACCGCACCAAGGCCAAGGTGGCCAAGAACAAGGTTGCCGCGCCTTTCAAGATCGCCGAATTCGACATCTTGTACGGTGAGGGGATCTCTCGAACCGGTGAACTGCTGGACCTGGGCATCGAGCACAAGCTGATCCAGAAGTCGGGCTCCTGGTATTCGGCCGGAGAGACGCGGATCGGCCAGGGTCGAGAAGCCGCGCGGGCGTTTCTCGCCGAGAACTCCGAGCAGGCGGCCGAGATCGAGTATAAACTACGGCAGGCTCTCGGGTTGATCCCGGCCGAGGAGGTCGTGAAGGCGGTCGTCGCCGAAGAGGCCCCGGACTGAGGCCTTCGGAATATCAGACCCCATTGAATTTATTGTGTTTGGCGGCGGTTCGTTGCGCCGCGGTATGACGAGAGGTGAGCATGAGTCCGAAATCCGCGTGGGCAGTAGTCATGATGTTGGCTGTTCTGGTGGTTCCCGTGGCGGGGACCGAGACCGCCGACCCGCCGGAGCAGGACCCTGTGCTGCTCAGATTCATGGAGCGCGCTATGACCTATTACCCGGACAGCACCTTCCGGGTAACCTCAATCGACCGCAGGCAGACGGCGTCAGGCTCGTACCGCCTGGTCGAAGTGGATCGGGCGTGTGCCAACGACAGGCTCTCCGGCCCTCGGACCGTGGTGATCGACGACGTTTCGGAATTGGCGTGGTTTGGCAGCGCCGCCCAGCTTCCCCTCCAGGAGGCAGGAGTCGGTGGCGACGCCCTGCGCAACTTTCTCGACGAGTTCCTTCCCGAGGCTCTGAAGTCGAGTCTGCGGATGAAGGCGACCCTTGATTGGACCGATCCGCCGTTTCGCAACGGCGCCCTACTATCTTTCTGGTTGCGGGTGGACTCGGGGTACGGCGAGTATCGGAGGGCCGCTTCGGTCACCTCTGATGGTGCCTACGTGGTTCTCGGTCCGGTCTTCCCGCTTGATGAGGATCCCGTGGAGTACCGGCGCCGGTTGATCGGCGACAGTGAGGTCGTGGTTTGGGATCACGTCAGTTCCGAGACCGCCCCGGTGGAGATTGTGGAGTTTTCGGATTTCGAATGTCCAGCGTGCCGGCGGGTCTGGCCCACCGTCAAGGGCGTGCTCGATGCCAACGGTTCGAAGGTCAACCACGGGATGGTGAGCACTCCGTTGACCGTCATTCATCCGTGGTCCTTTCGCGCGGCCTGCGCCTCGTGGTGCGTCAGCGCTTTGCAGTCGGATCTCACGCTGCCGTTCAAAGAGCTGTTCTACGACCTCCAGACCGAGATGGGTGTGTCGCTCGTGACCCCCACGGCAAAGGACTTCGTCACCGCCAACGGACTGGACGAGGCGGCCTTCGAGGCCTGCTACCTGAAATCGCCGTCCCTGGATGCCGTCCACAGCCAGTTGACCCTCGGGCACGAGATCGGGATCATCTCGACACCAACCTATGTGGTCAACGGCTATGTTCTCCAAGCGGTTGGTGAAGACTGGCTCGTTCAGCTCATCGACGACCTCGCGGCCGGCGAGAACCCGCAGTAATTATTCGAAATTCGAAATTCGAAAACCCCCACCCACCCGGGGCACGAGAGTGCGCGTTGATCGGGCGTGCCACTTCGGGCACCTTTAAGTTGGAAGTTACACGTTAAACGTTCCCGCCCACCCACCCGGAGCGAGGTGGGCGCGATGGGCGGGCGTGCCGTCTCTGACGATTTTGGGTTGAGGTCGAACAGTCTGCGTGCCGCGACGAGTCCCAAACATCGTCAGAGGGGGCAACCTCGGGGAGCGCGGTTGGGAGATGGGCGCGTCGAAGTCGGTGAATCGAACCGTACGCCCGTGCCCGGATTCCGGCGCCAGCGGCAGCCCAGCGGCAGAGACCAGCGACCCGGGGCAGCGACCAGCGGCCGCGTTCGCCGGAGCCGGCCGCTGTCATCGGCAACGGTAACGGGCTCGGGCTCGGGCTCGGGACCTCAATCCCCCTCATCCCCTGGGTGGGCGGGGGAGAATGTTGAACGTTGAACGTTATACGTTAAACGTTGACATCATCTACACCTTCTACACTCTCCGCACCGGGCGGGCGGGCGGGGGCCTGACCTCACAGCCCTCCGTCTTCCTCCGGCACGCCGATTGCATCGTTGGCGGGTGGCGGTGAACCATGGCCGAGCCCAATTCCAGGACGGGTGACTGTCGAACGTGCCGGTTTTTCGTGGATGATCCTCATCAGCTGGAACGGATGCTCGTCGGAGTCTTGGCGCTGTCCTCCACGTACGGTTCGGCGCGCGGCGACAGTGGCATCTGCACCTTCCATGACACCTTTCAGTACCCATTGACCGACTGCAGGCATTACCGTTCACGGAGCAGTTGTTTCGAGGTGGTGGCCGGAGATGTTACGTAATCGTGACGGTGATCCGTCCGGCACGATGGAGGGTGGGAATTGGCGGGCGCAGGGTCGGACCGATATTACTCCGCATCACCGTCTGGCCGAGCTTGCCGACGAATTCCTGACCGGGTGTCGTGGCGATGGCCCGTCCAACTGTGTCGCCCGCTGCCCGCTCCGTGTGGACGCCCACGGCTATATGCAGTTGACCCGGCTCGGCAGGTTCCGCGAGGCCCTGCAGTTGATCCGGGAAGAGCTCCCTTTCCCGGGCATCCTTGGTCACGTCTGCGTCCATCCCTGCGAACGGCACTGCAAGAGAATCGATACCGACTCAGCCATCCGCATCCGTGATGTGAAGCGGTTTCTTGCCCGGTGGGAGCCCGGGGAACCACAGCACGTGGTCGATTGTCTGCCTCTCAAGGAGCCGACCGTGGCGGTGGTTGGGGCGGGTCCGGCCGGACTGATCGCCGGCTATGACCTGAGACGACGGGGATATCGGGTCACGGTCTTCGAGAAGGAGGACCGGATCGGCGGCTGCTTGACCCACAAAATCCCGGAATGGCGACTGCCCGCCGCCGTGCGCGAGCGGGATTTGTCGATCACCGAGGCGGTGGGTCTCACCATCGAAACGGGCGTTGAGGTCGGACGGGAAGTCGAGCTGAGCGACCTCTGTGCTTCCCACCACGCCGTGCTGCTGTTGGTTGGTTTTGGAGGCGGACAGGTTCTGCTCGACCGGGAGTCCTCCGGCCTCGGTCGGTCGGCGCGGCACACGATACGGGTGGATCCCCTCACCGGCATGTCCGATATCGATGGTGTTTTTGCGGGCGCCGATGCGGTCAGCGGGCCCGGGACGGTGATTCACGCGCTGGCGTGGGGAAGAAGGCTGGCAGAGTCGGCGGATCGATTCCTCGAGGGCCGGGACCTGGCGGAGGATCGAGAATCACACCGTCCACCTCCCCTGCTGTGGCAGCTTGAGGTTGACGAGGTCGAGCGCCGGCGGAGAGAGCGTTCGCCGGTCTTACTTCGTCGCCCCCCCGAACCGATGTCCGAGGACGAGGCTGTGGAAGAAGGTGAGAGGTGCCTCGATTGTGTCTGTGGCCTCTGCACGGCCGAGTGTGAATTCCTGGCCAAACACTGTGATGTGCCGAGGCAACTGGCGGCGAAGGTCCACGACGGTCCGGCGCCCCACCTCGATATGGTCTACTCGTGCAACCTGTGCGGTCTCTGCCGCGAGGTCTGCCCGGTGGATTTGGATACGGGCGAACTGCTGCTCGAGGCCAGACGGAATGCGGTCCGTGCCGGAATCGGCCCCCTGGATCGCCACCGCAAGGAATTGCGATTTTATCGGTTGGGTGTCTCCAAGTCCTTCTCGCTCGCGGCGTGTGAGCCGGGACGCCGCACCGCCAAGAAGCTGTTCTTTACCGGTTGTTCCCTGCCGGCCTCATCGCCACACAATACGGCCCGGGTCTATCAGGAGCTGCGGCGCCTCTCGCCCGGCATTGGCGTGCTCATGCACTGCTGCGGAGCACCGGCGGAGGCCCTCGGGATGGAGGAGGACGCCCGGTCCGCCCGCCGGGAGGTGGAGCGGATGGCCACGGGTCTCGGTGCGGACGAATTGATCGTGGCATGCCCCAACTGTCAGAGAATGTTCGACCGGCCGGATTTCGGTCTCCGCGTTCGGTCTGTGTGGCAGCTTTTGGCCGAGGCATGGTCGCCTGAGGTCGAGCGGCACGGGCTGGACGTTTCGGTGCACGATCCATGCGTGGCCCGGTATGACACCGCGACCCAGACCGCAGTGAGAAAACTCATCGCGGACACAGGCGCTGGCACCGTGGAGCTGGAGGCTTCGGGGGCGGCTACCAGGTGCTGCGGTCTCGGCGGGAGGATCAGTGGAGTGGATCCCGAACTCGCCCGGGCTGTGGCCCGGCGGCGGACGACAGAAAGCACACACCCCATCATCACCTACTGCACGAGATGTAGGTCCGCCCTCTACGGCGGCGGTGGCGCCCCGGTCCACCTGCTGGAGCTTTTGTTTACGGATGACTTGGATGTGGCGCTGGCCCGAAAACCGTTCGGCGCCGTGCGTCGCTATGCCAATCGTCTGCTGGCCAAGAGGTCTCTCAGGCATGGTTGGATCGACCCGTGGGGGCAGAGCGGATGACCAGCCTCCGCAACGTTCAAGTCGTCGTTGACGGGACCCAGGTCGATGTGGCGGCGGGCCGTTCTTTGCTTTGGTTATTACGGGATCTCGGTGTCCGCGTTCCCACTCTTTGCCATGACGACAGGCTCACGCCCTACGGGGGGTGCCGGTTGTGTGTTGTGGATCGTCGGGATGGAAACCGCGGTCTGATCTCCGCGTGCTCCACACCGGTGGAAGAGGGGATGGTCGTGAGGACTCGGACGCCAGAGATCGTCGAGTCCCGGCGGCAACAGCTGCAACTGCTCCTGCTCAACCACCGGCTCGATTGCCCCGTGTGTGAACGCAACGGCGACTGTCGGTTGCAGGACCTGGTCTACGAAATCGGTGTGCCTGACGATGATCTTCCCTTTGACGCGAGCACGAAGCCGCTGGATCACACGTCACCGATCATTACGCGCGATCCGGACAAGTGCATCGTGTGCGGGCGCTGCGTGCGATTGTGCGAGGAGGTACAGGGTGTCGCCGCCATCGGGTTCGTGAACAGGGGTTTGGAGCTGGGCGTCGAGACCTTTGACGGCCGCCCGCTCGATTGTGAGTTCTGCGGCCAGTGCGTGAACGCGTGCCCGGTTGGAGCTCTCACGGCTCGAACCGATGACTCGAAAATCCCGGTCTGGTTGAGGGAGTCAACGACGACGACCTGCGGTTTTTGCAGCTGCGGTTGCGAGCTCACGTTGGAGTCGGACGAGGGTCGTCTGCAGCGTGTGACCTCACGGCCTGGGAGTTCGCCAAACAACGGCAAGCTGTGTGTCAAGGGTTGGCTCGGGCTCGACCTTCTGTCCGATCCCGATCGTCTGATGGAACCACTGGTCCGCCGGGACGGGCGGCTGGTGGCCGTGGGTTGGGAGCAAGCTCTGACGACAGCCGCCGCGGGGATTCGGAACGCCGCGGGTTCGGGGTTGCCTGCGGTGGGTCTCGGAAGCGGCCGGCTGAGCTGTGAGGACGGCTACCTGCTCCAGCGGTTCATGCGATGCGTGCTGGAATCACCCCACGTGGCGCTTGCGCCAACCGGAGGCGAGGGGGCTCTGGTGGACGGGCTCTTGCCAATTCTGACTCGGCCGGCTTCCACCGGCGGGTATCGGAGTCTTGGGGAGGCCGATGTGGTGGTTGTGCTGCGAGCGGACCCGAGCCGCACCCATCCCCTGGTCAAGACCGAAATCGTACAGGGGATCCAACAACGCGGCCAGCGTCTGGTCCTGGCTCACGCCCTGTCCGGCGGGCTCGAGCGACACGCTGAGATCTCCCTTCGATTGGAGCCGGGATCGGAGCCCGAACTGCTGACGGGGGCGGCCAGGGCACTGCTCGACGAGCGGCCCGTGCTCGAACATCGCATCGATGACGTTCCAGGTGCGCAGGACTGGATCGGCAGTCTGGATGGATATGCCGAGGCAGCCGTTTGCGAGCGGTCCGGTCTATCGATGACGGAGTTTCGACGATTCGTCCAGCTTCTGCTGCGGGCCCGACGTCCCCAGTTGGTGGTGGTGACGGGTCAGGGGATTCCTGGAGACGAGGCGGCTGTAGCTCGAGCGGCCGTCCAGTTGAGCGCTCTGTTGCCCGGCAATGGAGGCGTTCTGGTGCTCGGCGAGAAGGCCAACCTCCAAGGCCTCGTGGACGTCGGAGTGCATCCCCGCCTGCTTCCGGGGTACCGCTCGGCATCGGAGACTTCGGCGGGCGTCGGCTGGACGGCGCGCGAGGCGTGCCGGGCGGCTGCGCGGCGGCAAGTGGGCGCGTTGCTGCTGGCGGGTGTGGATCCGGTGCGGACCTTTCCCAGCGAATACCAGGGTTCCGCGGCGGTCAAGGGTGCCGCCTTCGTGATGTGTCTCGATGCCTTTCTCACCGACTCCGCACGGATGGCGGACGTAGTGCTGCCGGTGGCGATCCTCGCCGAGCGAGTGGGAAGTACGATCAGCCTGGACGGCGTCCGGCGGAGCCTTCGGCGCTCGCTCGCTCCACCGGTTTCCCTGCCGGGAGACGGTGATCTCCTGCGCGAGGTGGCTTCTCGTCTGGGTTCGCAGCTTCCGGTCGGTGAGCGACTCCAGGATGAAATGGTCCGGGCCGTTGGATGGCCCCATCCGCCCGCGGTTCTCAGACGGCTGCTGCCGGCGCCGCCCCTGGAGGGCGGGCCACGGTGGTCGGGCATCCTGCTCGATGGGTCGCCTCAGGTGTTTCACTCCGGATCGGTGACGACCCGCAGTGCGAATCTCCGGGAACTCGCCCCGCCCATGTCGCTGCGTCTGCATCCGGAAGATGCCATCGAGCTGGACGTCGGCGCCGGTGATGTGGTGTCCGTGGCCAGCGGAGGTCGGGAAATCCTGCTTCGGGCGAGGGTAGATCCCACGGTACGTCGGAGTACGGCCGTGGTGTTGTGGGGCGCCGGTCGCCACGGTGCGTCGGAATTGATGGACCGCGGATCTGAACCGGTGGCCGTCAGGCTTCGGAGGTCGCGGTGATCGACCGTCCAACCGTGTTCGCGAATGGATTCTATGGTTCCCATCCGGCGGCGTTCCTGGATTCGGCAGTGGTGGACCTGGTCGATACCTTTTTGTCTGCCAACCCGGGTGGCCGGGACCGACTGATGCCACTGCTCCAGTGCGTTCAGGATGAGCTCGGCCACCTGCCCATCCAAGCCCAGGAGTTGGTGGCTGATCGGCTGTCCATATCCCCGATCCAGGTCGCGGGGGTGGTCAGTTTCTATGATCTGTTCACAGTCACTCCACGGGCACCTTTCGAGATCCGGGTCTGTGCTGGCACCGCGTGCCATGTCCAGGGTGGAGAAAGGGTTCTTGATGCGCTCACCGACGCCCTCGGGGTGACGGCCGGCGGCATCTCGGCGGACGGACTGTTCAACCTTGAGCGCGGACACTGTATTGGCGCGTGCAGCCTGGCGCCGGCGGTGATGGTCAACGGCGTCGTCCACGGCCGCATGACCGCCGGCGCGGTGCGACGGCTGGTCCATCGGCTGCGTCATTCCGCAACAGCTTCGGCGTTGCCGCCCGAATCCAAGGGACCGGTTCGTCTGAGCCCCATGGGTGGCCTTTGGCGGACCGCCCGTTGGACGCCGGCAGGTGCATCCGATGGAGAGATCGGCGTGCGCACGATCCAGGTCTGCTCGGGCAGCGGCTGCCTGGCCAACGGCGCCCTCGAGGTGGCGACGGCCCTCAAGTCGCGTCTCCGCCGGCTGCGGCGTGACGGCGGGCCGCAAGGGGCTTCGGTGGATCGAGTCAGGATCGAACTGGGCATCACGGGCTGTCGCGGGTTCTGCGCGGCCGGACCGCTCGTGCAGATCCCCGAAATCGGCGTCCTCTACTGCGGGGTGGGGGTGGACGATGCAGCCGAGATCGTCGACCGGACGGTGTTCCAGGGTCAGCTCATTCCGCGGTTGATCTTCGGCGGGACCGGGGGCGACGGGGAGGTTTGCAGTAAGGGCGACATTCCGTTTTTCTCCGGGCAACGGCGTCGTGTGCTGAAGCTCTGCGGTGAGATCGACCCTGAACGCATCGAGCAGTACGAAGCGCGGGGCGGTTACCGGGCCCTGGAGCGGGTCGTCCGGGATCTGCGGCCGGACCAGGTGATCCAGCGGGTGATGGATTCCGGGTTGGTGGGTCGGGGCGGTTCCGGATTTCCCACGGGACGGAAGTGGCAGCTGGTCGCCGACGCCCCGGACGAGACCAAGGTCGTCATCTGCAATGGTGACGAAGGAGATCCCGGAGCGTTTATGGATCGCAGCTTGATGGAGGGCGACCCTCATTCGGTGCTGGAGGGAATGGCCATAGCGGGTTATGCGGTGGGCGCCCACGTCGGCTACGTCTACCTCCGCGCTTCTTACGAAATGGCTGTGAGGAGAATGTTGCACGCCGTTGCACAGGCACGAGAGCGCGGCTTTATCGGGGACGATGTCATGGCCAGCGGCTACGACTTCGATGTCCGGATCGTGCAGGGTGGCGGCGCTTTCGTGTGCGGCGAGGAAACCGCCCTCATAGCCTCCGTCGAGGGGCGACGCGCCATGCCCAGAACCCGTCCTCCACATCCTGCGACCCGTGGCCTGTGGGGACACCCCACGTTGATCAACAACGTCGAGACTCTGGCCAATATCCCGCAGATCTTGATGCCGAGAAACAAACGGGGGGCCGGCCGCGCTACGACCAAGACGTTCGCCCTCACCGGTGCTGTGCGTAACGTCGGGCTGGTGGAGGTCACCCTGGGCACCTCCCTGCGGGAGATCGTATTCGGCATAGGTGGCGGACTGGCCGATGGGCGAAAATTCAAGGCGGCATGGATCGGCGGACCTGGAGGTGGTTGTCTCGGAGAGGCCCAACTGGACACTCCCATCGACTATGACTCGCTGGAGGAACAGGGAGTGGCCATGGGTTCGGGTGGGCTGGTGGTGGTCGACGACCGCACCTGCTCCGTTCGGCTGGCGCGGTTCATGCTCGCATTTTGCGTCGAAGAGTCGTGTGGCAAGTGTCCGCCGTGCCGCATCGGAACCCGGGTTCTGCTCGGTCTGCTGACTCGCGTCAGCGAGGGTGAGGGGCAGGCGGGAGACCTGGAGAAAATCGAACGCCTCGGAGAACACGTGCACAGGACATCTCTTTGTGGACTGGGACAGTCGGCCCCGATGCCGGTCCTGACTGCGCTCCGCCACTTCCGTTCGGAGTTCGAATCCCACCTCACCAGCCGCAGTTGTCCCGCCGGGGAGTGCTACCGGTTGTTGGATCTGCGTATCGATGCTGAATTGTGCGAGGGCTGTGGAGACTGCGCCGTGGTTTGTCCGGAGCAGGCGATCGTGGGAGAGCTCGGTTCGAGCTACTCCATCGACCTCGACCATTGCAATCGGTGCGGGTTATGTATCCCTTGCTGCCCGTACGATGCTATCGAAACAGTGTAATCTCTGGAGTCATGGCGGCGACCAGCGAGACTCCGTTTGCCTATATCTTTGCCTCCGAGCTGCACGGGCGTTTGTTGTGGTTCGCGCGGCTGCGGTGGTTCGCGGTCGCGGTTCTGGCCGTCACCTCGGTGGTGGGGCCACGGTTCGGGTGGGCCGACGTCTGGCCGAGCCTGGCGATCGTCGCCGGACTGGTGGCCGTCTACAACGTGATCTTCACGCGGCGGCTGAGAAGCTATCTGTTGTGGGACAGGCCATACCACGATCTACGAGCCGTGGCGATTGTGCAGATGCTGACCGACCTTGGTGCGCTGCTGCTGGTGGTGCACTTCACCGGCGGCTGCCACAGCCCTGTGCTGCCGTTCGTGGTGTTCCACATGGCCATCGGCACGATCATGATTTCCACCCGGCTGATGTATGTGCTGGCGACGGTGACCATCATGGGCACACTGGGGCTGTTCGCCCTCGAGGGCTGGGTTCTGGAGCACCATCATCCCATCACGCCTCATACCGACGGACTGGAGCTCTCATGCGTGCTCAACGCCGCGGTCATGGTGGTTCTGGTCTTCGGCATGGTCTACCTGACGGACACCGTGACCAGCCGTTTCAAGACCCGAGGTATCCAGCTCCACAGGACCAGCGAGCAACTCAGACACCGCAAGGAAGAGCTCAAACAGTTGCTCCGCGAGCGTGAAGACGTGGAGAGGCGCAAGTCTCACTACATGCGGATCTCGGCCCACCAGTTGCGGTCGCCCCTCGGGACCATCAAGACCTCGCTGCAGGTCCTGGTGGACGGCATTGTCGATCCCTCGAGCGACGGCGGGAGGAGACTCATCGTCGGCGCGTCGGAGAGGGTCGATGATCTGCTGGAAATCGTCAATGACCTGCTCGAATTGGCCAAGATGCGAGAGGGCCGAGTGCGGGCGCCGTGGGCCCGCCGGGTGTATATCAACCAGGTCCTTGCCGACATCTTTGACGCCATTGGACCGTTGGCGCAGGAACGCCGGGTGGAGCTGGTCGCGGACATGGACGGCGTGGCGTTGCTCGACTGGGGGGTTCCGCCCGACCTCGTTTACGTCTTTGAAAACCTCATCGGCAATGCCATCAAATACTCCCACGAAGGCGGCGAGGTCCGGGTCAAGTTGCGGGTGGAGGATGACGTGGCGACGGTTGAGGTTTCGGACCAGGGCATCGGCATCTCCGAGGACCTCCTGTCCGACGTCTTCATGGAGTTCGTTCGCGCGCCCAACGCCAAGAAACACGCGGCGGGCGGCACCGGTCTTGGCCTGTCCATCGTGCGCGAGGGTGTCGAAATGCACGGTGGCACCGTCGAGGTGGAGAGCGAACTCGACCGCGGCACAACCTTCACCGTCAAGCTCCCCCTGCTCTTCGTTCCGCCGGAGGTCGAGGATCGCGTCGAATCTGACTGATCCCGCCCGCAGCCGAGGTGACCTGACGGTCACGATCGGCATATTGATTTTGCGAGGAGGGGTCTCAGCGGCCCTCGTTTTGGAGGAACCATGGCAGATACATCTGCGCCAGCGCCCGACGGCACCCGCACGGGGTGGATAAAACCCGCGGCAGGAATCGTCGGGATCACGCTCGGCGTGCTGCTGGCCTGGCGGCTCGGTGCCTTTGATCTTCTGACCGTGGACAATATCGATCGGTTGGGCGAGTGGTTCGACGGTCTCGGGATCTGGGCGCCCGTGGTCTTCATTCTGCTCTGGGTCGTGGCCGCGATCTTCTTCCTCCCCGGTCTGCCAATCTCCATCGCTGGCGGGCTGATCTTCGGGGCGCTGTGGGGAACCGTCTTCACCACCATCGGCGCAAATCTCGGCGCGGCAGCGGCTTTTCTCATCGGGCGCTACGCGGCGCGGGACATGGTGGAGCGGCAGATCGAGAACAACGCCGCCCTCGGCAGAATCGACGATGGGGTGAAGCGGCACGGCTGGCGCATGCTGATGATTACCCGGCTGGTACCCATCTTCCCCTTCAATATTCAGAATTACGTCTACGGTCTGACCGATATCGGCTTCGGGACGTACGTGCTGGTGAGCCTGGTCTGCATGGCGCCCGGGACCATTGCCTACAATTTCGCCGCCGGCTCGGTCCGCACCGGGAATCTCGGGACGACGCTCTGGTACCTCGGAATTGCGGCGGTCTTCTTTGTATTGCTGTCGATGCTGCCGGGCTGGCTCAAGAAGAAGTACGAAGCCGAGGTAGAGTAGGGCTACGAGTCAGAAGGTAGAAGTTGAACGTTAAAAGTTGAAAGTCCCACCCGTCCAGGAGGCCAACAACTCGGGACTCGGGACGCGTCCCCGCCCTCCCGGATCGAGAGCGGGCGCGATGGACGGGCGTGCCACTCCAGGCACCTTGAAGTTGAAAGTTGAAAGTTAAACGTTGAAGGTTTCCACCCACCCTCCCGGGTCGTGAAAGGGCGCGTATGGCGGGCGTGCCGTCAAAGGGGGTCGAAAGTCCAAAGTCGAAAGTTGAAAGTCCCCACCCGTCCCCCAGGAGCGAGATGGCGCGTTGATCGGGCGTGCCGTCTTTAACAATGTTGGGGCTCGCCAACTGAGTCATTCAGCCCTTTGGGCCCCAACATTGTTAAAGGGGGCAACCTCGGGTAGCGCTGTGGGGAGATGGGCGCGGTGAGGGGCCGGAGGCTCGATTGTGGCCGGCTTGGGGACTTGGTCGCGCCCCGGTTCGTCGTCGCGCTTCCCGTGAGGATGCCAGGCACGCCGATTCGCCCCAGCGAGACGAATCGGACGGCCGGCGTTGGCGAATCGGGATGCCAGGCACCTCCGAGAGACGCGCCCGCGGGGAGCGCTATTGGGAAATGGGCGCGTCGAAGTCAGCGAAACGAACCGAACGCGCTCACCCGGTGCCGGGCACCGTCGAAATCGAATCATAGAACGAGGTCGATACATCTGCGGCGGTGCCTGGCACCGACAACAAGAACGGAACGGGAGAAGGGTGACAACCTGCCGGCGGCTGCGCCGTGACGAGCGGGCTCAGGTTCTCATAGCCCCACAGCCCCATAGTCAGGGCGGCCGGGTTGGGGGGGCGGCGTTACGTCCTGGAAACAGTAATAACGGCGATCCTGACGACGAACCGTGGCAGTTTTGGCCGCCGGACAGGATCAGGCTCGTCGCCCCGATCTCCAAGCCGTTCACCGACCGCCATTTCCGATGGTGGGGCGGAGGGCGTCGCACTTTGGGCCGGGTCAATCTCCTATCGTTTTCCTAAGGAATGGGAATTGCTCAATTATCTGGGAATGAGGTGTGCCTGTGGGCGATGGATCGAATTTGAAATCCCTGCAAAATCTCCTCTATTTGATCGGCTATCTCAATATTCCAGAAGAGAATTCGGTATGATGGGCGAGGAGCGCTACTGATGACTATTATCACTTATATGATCGCGTACTGTGGCATGGCAATCTTCCTGGTGGCCTGTGTGGCCCGATTCAAGATGTGGTCGAAGATGCCCATGCACCTGAGGTGGGAACTCTACCCGGTGGCGCATGAGGGTGGCGGAAGAGCCGCGTACGGTGGATCCTATCTCGAGGAGAGCGACTGGTGGACCAAGCCTCGGAATGTCTCGCTCCTTGGCGAGGCCAAGGTGATGGTTCCCGAGATCCTCTTCCTGGAGGCGCTCAAGGAGCACAACAACCAGCTTTGGAAGCGATCGTTCCCATTCCACTTCGGGCTCTACATGGTGGCTGCGTGCACCATTCTCATGATGGTCAACGGCATCCTGGGTGCGCTGTTGCCGGGCCTCATGGCGGGGTTCATTGGAACTCTGTTCTCCTGGTTGATTCCTATCACCGGTTATGCCGGGTTGGTCCTGGGACTGGCGGGTGCGGTGGGTCTGATCCAACGTCGATTCGTCAAACCACTGCGCGACTACTCGGCGCCGGTGGACGTGCTGAACCTCGTCTTCTTCGTGGTGGCCTTCGGCACGGCTCTGGTGACCGCACTCTGGGTCGATCGCGGGTTCGAGTCGGTCACCGCCTTTGTCGGGAACCTGGTGACCTTCAACGTCACGCCCCTGGTCGGCACCGGGCCGGAAGTCCTGATGCCCATGATCTCTGCGATTCTCCTGGCCGTGTTGGTCGCCTACATTCCACTCACCCACATGTCCCACTTCGTTGGCAAGTATTTCGCGTATCATTCCATCCGCTGGGCAGATGAACCGAATCTCCCGGGCGGAAAGCAAGAAAAGGTCATTCACGAGTTGTTGGATCAACCGGTGTCATGGTCGGCCCCCCACATCCAGGGTGATGGCAAGAAGACCTGGTTGGACGTCGCAACGGAGGATCAGAAGAAATGAAGCAGCCCGACAGCGTTAAGGATATTTCCAAACATCCGGGTCAGCCCCTGGCCCACGTCGAACCGATGGAACTGGTTCCGCTGCCGCCCCCGTTCGACAAGCTGGACGAGGAGCCTGAGTTCGCCAAACTGTCGGAACAGGCCCGCGAGCAGTATGTGGTGCTCGACGACACCATTGCGGTGAACATCAAAAATCCCGAGAGCAAGGAGGAGGAGGACCGCCTCGTGGCAGAGCTTCCTCTCCGGGCTGAAGAAGCTGTTTCACCAAAGAAGACAACTGGACCTTCCTCCAGCCGCTCGAGATGTCCATGGAACATTGCGCCAAGTGCATGACCTGCTCCGATGCCTGCCACATCTTCGAGGAGTCGCGGTGAGAACGAACTCTATCGTCCCACCTACCGGTCGGAGATCATCAGGCGGATCTACTTCAAGTACATCAAGAAGGCCTCGACTCTGGTCCACGGTGACATCGATCTCAACTGGACCACCGTGGCCAGGCTCATCGAACTGAGCTACCGCTGCAATCTGTGCCGGCGCTGCGCCCAGACCTGCCCCATCGGAGTCGACAACGCCCTTCTGTCGCGCGAGATCCGCAAAATCGCCTCGCAGGAGATGGGCATCGCGCCGAAGGAACTCCACAAGGACGGCTCGGTGCTCCAGCTCGAGGTGGGATCCTCCACCGGAATGACCCCGATGATCGTCAAGGACAACATCGAGTTCATCGACGAGGACACCGCCGAGCGCACCGGTATCGTGTACGAAACTCCTTGGGATGTGGAGGGTGCCGATATCCTGCTCATCCACAACGCGGGAGAGATCATGGCGTGGCCGGAGAACCCGGGCGCCTTTGGCACCATCTTTGATGCCGCCGGTCTGAGCTGGACCATGTCGTCGGAGATCGTGGCCTACGACGGCATCAACTACGGGGTCTGGTACGACGACATGATGTTCGCCAAGGTGGCCGTCAAGCACGCTCAGGCGGCGGCAAAGCTCGGCGTCAAGAAGATCGTGCTCGGCGAGTGCGGCCACGCACACAAGGCGCTCACCGTGATCGCCGACAGGGTGCTCACCGGGGATCTCAACATCCCCCGCGAGAGCTCCATGGTGACCCTGTTGGATATCGTCAGGTCGGGGAAGGTGAAGTTCGACAAGAGCCGGAACGACTTCCCGGTGACCCTGCACGATCCCTGCAACCTCGTTCGTCTGATGGGCGTGGTCTCTCCCCAGCGGGAGATCATCGAGGCGGTCGTGCCCGAGGGCCGATTCCGGGAGATGACACCCCACGGCGTCGAGAACTACTGCTGCGGCGGCGGATCGGGCTTTGCCATCATGTCCGGCCACAACTTCGCCGATTGGCGCCACTTCATGACCGGTCGCAAGAAGTTCCGCCAAATCCTCGAGGCCTTCCAGGGCGAGGAGATGGACATGGACCATCCCAAGTATCTTTGCGCCCCGTGCTCCAACTGCAAGGGCCAGATCCGCGACATCATCACCTACTACGACGCCTGGGAGAAGGCCGGTATCTACTACGGCGGCCTGGTGGAGTTGATGGTCAACGCCATGGTGGATTCCCAGCCGGGCTTCATCGATTGGGAGTGGCATTAGAGCCGCCACCCGACCGGGCCGATTGAAGAACGAAGAACGAAGATCCCCCCACCCGCCCGGGTGGGGTTTTTGTCGTCCCGTCCAGAGGGGGGGAGTGGTCGGAACGAGACCGCAACCCCGTTCCCGTCCCGTTCCCGTTCCCGGGCACGGGGGCAGGCAGTACGGAGTGCAGTAGGGAGTAGGGAGCGGGGAACAGGGAGCAGGGGGCGGTCCACCCCTGAGCCCGTTGTCGTTACCGTTACCGAATACTCGGACCGGGGTGTCTGGGGGCCGTGAGCCGTGAGCCGTGCGCAGGCAGTCGGCAGGAACCCATAGAACCCAATCGATCAGACCGCCCACCCGCGTGGGCGGTTTTTTCGTCTCGAGTGCTCTGGTGGTGCGGCTTGCGGCCCTGCCCACGCATTCTGCGATTCCCGGCCAATTTCATCCATTGCAACTTGCGACGGTGCCGTTTGCGGAATGCAAGGAAATCGGCTCGAAATACTGATTTCACATTACTTGTGCATAT
Organism: uncultured Holophagae bacterium; assembly: GCA_963797055.1. Lineage (GTDB taxonomy): Bacteria > Acidobacteriota > Thermoanaerobaculia > Thermoanaerobaculales > Sulfomarinibacteraceae > FEB-10. Next base: position 12,692 of record CAWCOD010000001.1, on the reverse strand, counting down.
TTTCACGAAATCATTAATAGTGGCACGTCGGTTGCTGATCCTGTGTTCTGAGGGTGGACTCAGCCCTCTGCACGGCGAAGCACGGTCGGAAGGGGGTGGCCAGATGATCGATCTCGAGGGCTGGAACTGGGAGGAGGGGCGAAGAGTCGTCGCCGACGTTTCCCAACCGAGGGAGCAATTCGCCGATGTCCATGAGTTCGTCGTCAGTGGCGACGGCGAAACCATCGCCGCTCCGGTGTTGAAAGGGCCCGATTGCTTCGGTGTCTGGGTCAACGGTCTCCTTTGGGATGGCGAGTTCGAAAAGGCCTGGCATCTCGTGTTCACGCCCGACCAGCGCCTGACCGCGTTGGTCCGAGTCGACGATGAGTGGACGCTCGGCGTGGAGGGCGCGCTCTGGGATCAGCGCTGGGAGTTTGCCTGGAATCCGACCTTCAGCCGCGACGGCAAAGTGATCGCCCTGCAGATCAAAGACAACATGGAGTATTCGATCGCGGTCAACGGAACGCCGTGGGAATGCCGCTTCCCGTCGAGCCGCGGCCTCGCAGTGAGCAACGACGGCAACACGGTGGCCGCACCGGTCCAGGTCGTGCCACTTGCCGAGGGGGACATCTTCGCCTTCGCCGAGGGCACCTGGAGCGTGGCCGTGAACGGGGTGGCGTGGGATCGGAAGTTTCTCAACGTCTATGCGCCGGTCGTCAGTCCCGACGGCTCGCACGTCTCTGCGGAAGTGCGGCTGGACATCTGCGACTACACCCTCGCAGAGGACTCGAAGCCGTGGGACGGCCATTTCGGCTGCGTTTGGGAGGCCGCGTACAGGCCTTTGGGGGATGGACTGGTGGCCCCGGTTCGGGTCAACGGAAGCTGGACTCTCGCGGAGAACGGAAACCCGATCTGGCCGGGGAAGTACATGCAGCTATGGAACCAGCGCTTCAGCCCCGATAGTCGGCACATCGCGGCGGTAGTCGCACAGGAATTCGGGCAGTGGACCGTTGCCGTGGATGACAAGCCGTGGAAGACCGAATTCGATGATCTCGTGCTGCCGCCGGTGTTCTCCGGCGACGGGCTCCGGGTGGCGGCGACGGCGCGCGGAGGTGGCCGCTGGACAGTGGCCGTGGACGGTCGGGCATGGGTGTCCGACTTCGACATGGTGTGGGATCCGGTCTTCAGCTCGTGCGGCGGGCATGTCCTGGCGAAGGTAGAGCAGGACGGGCTGTTCGCCATCGCCATGGATGGTGAGATCTGGAGCCCGTGGTTCGCCGCCTTGTGGGATCCGACCTTCAGTCCCGATGGAACGAAGCTCCTGATTCGAGCCATCGAGGACGACAGCTACGTCAGGCGGATCGTCCCATTCGACACGACCTATCGAGGGTGAGGGTAGGGGATATGACGTTGTACGATTTTGTTCGAGGCCCGCTGGTCTGGATCGGCTTCGCTGGGTTTTTTGCCGGGTTGATCTACCAGATCGTCACCATGGCTCGGCTTGGGAAGCGGGACAAAGTGGTCTTCGCGACCTACGACGCCAAGTATGGGGCACGATCCCTGCTGCACTGGGTCATTCCGTTCGCCGGACGGAACACCAGGGTGCACCCGATCTACACCATCATTTCCTACGCCTTTCACATCTGTGTTCTGGTTACACCGCTTTTCGTGATGGGCCACGCGGTCCTGTGGCAGGAGTCGTGGGGTATCCGCTGGTGGAGTCTCCCCGAGGCGATGGCCGATGTCATGAGCCTCGTGGTCATCTTCGCCTGCCTGTTCTTCATGGTTCGCCGGTTGGTTCTTCCGCAGGTTCGCAATGTTACAGACCGTTCCGACTACCTGCTCGCCGTGCTGGTGATGGCACCGTTCGCGACCGGCTTTGTGGCCCACCAGCAGTGGTTGCCGTACAAGGCCATGGTCATCGCCCATATGGTCAGCGGTGTTGCCTGTTTGCTTCTGATCCCTTGGACACGGCTGATTCACATGATTTGGTTTCCCTTCACCCGCGCCTACATGGGCAGTGAGTTTGGCGCGGTCCGCCATTCGAGGGATTGGTGATGGACGGGATCGGGCGATTCTCGCAGGACAACGGTCTCCCGTCATCCGACCGATGCGGATCGGGCACGGAGAGGGAGACGGACACGGAGAACTGCCCCAATGACATGACAGGGGGAAAACACAATGGCTGATCTCGCGGACGCCCAGGTCATGGACCCCGGCCTGGACGAGTCCATCAAGAACCTGACTCCGGAACGCATCCAGAGTGTCATCAACAAGGTGCTCACCGAGGAGTGCTCCGCACGGTTGAAAATCTATCTCGAGACCTGCGTCCACTGCGGTCTCTGCGCCGAATCCTGTCAGAGCTACGTGTCGCGGAATCATGACCCAGACTACGCACCGGTGGCCAAGGTCAAGGACACCCTTTGGGAAATGGTCAAGCGCAAGGGGGATGTGGACGGGGAGTTCCTCAAGAAAGCGGCGAGAATTGCCTTCACCGAGTGCGGCGTCTGCCGCCGTTGCAGCATGTACTGTCCATTCGGAATCGACATCTCCTACCTCATCATGACGGTTCGCCGGATCCTCAACCTGCTCGGGGTTGTCCCCCAGTACCTCCAGGACACCACCAACAGCCACGCGGTCACCATGAACCAGATGTGGGTCCAGCAGGACGACTGGATCGATACCCTGATGTGGCAGGAGGAGGACGCCCAGGAAGAGCTGGCGGGCACCAGGATCCCGCTCGACAAGGAGGGCGCCGACATCATGTACTCGGTGATCGGCCCCGAGCCCAAGATCCTGGCTCAGCTGATCGCCAACATGGCGATCATCTTCAAGGTGGCCGGCGCCGACTGGACCATGCCGTCCGCCGACGGCTGGGACAACTCGAACATGGCCATGTACTCGGGCGACTTCGAGACCATGGGACGGGTCGAGCGGCTGCACTGGGAACGGGCCATGAAACTCAAGGTCAAACGGGTGGTGATGGGCGAGTGCGGCCACGCCTACCGCGGGGCGGTTTACGACGGACCGAGGTGGCTCGGCTGGACAAAGCCGCCGATTCCCATGGTCCACGCGGTGGAGTTCTATTACGAGCTGCTGAAGAGCGGCCGCCTCAAAATCGCCCGCAAGATCGAAGAACCGGTCACGGTGCAAGATCCCTGCAACATCGTCCGCGGCCGCGGGCTTCACGACAAGCTACGGTACGTCGTCAACGCGATCTGCGAGGACTTCCGGGACATGGATCCTCGCTACGAGCACAACTACTGCTGTCAGGCCGGAGGAGGGCTGATCAACTGCGGTCCGCCGTGGAAGGTGTCACGGATGAAGAGCAACAAGGTCAAGGCCGAACAGATCGTTGGCACCGGGGCGCATACGGTCATCACCCCGTGCCACAACTGCCACAGCGGCATCGAAGACATCATCGGCTACTACAAGATCGACGCTCACGTGTCGTTCATCAGCGAGCTCCTGGTCAAGACCATCGAGCTCCCGGAAGCCTGAGGGGTGGTGGGAATGTCTGCACCAGAAAGGTCTTTTGTGGGTTGGTGTTTGGTGCTGTTGCTCGCGGCAACGGGCGGTGTCTCGGCTGACGACGGCGGGCCGTTGCGCGAAATCGGGCCGTCCCACATTGTGATGGACAACCTGACTGCCCTTGGCGCCTTGGAACGGCCACCGGTGGAATTCGATCACGGGGCACACGTCGACGCGTTGCAGGCGGAGGGCTGCACCGGTTGCCATCCGGTGGAGAACGACCAACTTCTGCCGAAGCTCTCCGGGATAGTCGAGTCCGACGACCGGGATGAAATGCTCGACAGCTTCCATGCGAGGTGTATGGATTGCCACAACGAGCGCGCCGCTGCGAAATTGTCCAGTGGACCGTTGGCCTGCGGCGAATGCCATATTCGTCGCTCGGACGGAGTGCCGACGCGGGCGGCCATGCACTTTGACTACTCGCTCCACGCGCGGCATGCGAACGCCTACCCGGAACGGTGCGAGGAGTGCCACCACGTCTACGACCTGGAGCAGCAGAAGCTGGTCTACGTCAAGGGCCAGGAAGACGCGTGTCGCTCCTGCCATGGGGCGTTGGACGAAGAGGACAACCCGTCGCTCGAAAACGCCGCCCATCGCGGCTGTGTCTCGTGCCATTTGAATCGGATCGAGGCCGAACTCGAGGCCGGGCCGGTTCGGTGCGTCGGGTGCCATGATTTGGATCACCAACTCGCCATCAAGAAGCTGGACGAGACCGAGATTCCACGGTTGATGCGAGGTCAACCTGACACCGCCTGGATCCTCGATGACGGGGCGCGCACCAGAGTCGTGCCGTTTGATCACAAAGGACACGAACCGCTGGCTCTGTCGTGCTCCTCGTGCCACCACCAGACCATGAAACCCTGTGGTGAGTGTCACAGCCTGGTGGGCTCGTCCGAGGGTGGCGGGATCGCCATGGTGAAAGCCTTCCACCACCAAACTTCGGAGCACAGTTGCGTCGGGTGCCACATGTTGAAGACTCGGGAGCAAGAGTGCGCGGGCTGCCACATTCAGCCGTCGGTGGCACCTGCCGACAGCACCTGCGCGGTGTGTCATTCGGGTCCGCTGGCCGCTCCCAAGGTGGCCGAAATGCCGGTTCCGGACGTCGTCGAGTTGGAGCTGGCGGCTCTGCCACAGATTTCGGAGTCCTACCCGGAAACTGTGGAGATCAATACGCTGGTGGACCGATACGAGGCCTCCAAGCTGCCCCACGCCAAGATCGTGGCGCGGCTGGACGCTGCGGTACGCGCCAGCGATCTCGCCAGCCGTTTCCACCAGGATGTGGAGACCCTGTGCGCGGGCTGTCATCACCACTCTCCGGCGGAGACCCGACCGCCGCCGTGCCGCGCCTGCCACGGCGAGGCCGCCGCCACTCGGGACATGCCGGGTCTGAAAGTCGCCTACCACCGGCAGTGCATGGGATGCCACGCCGAGATGGGGATCAAAGCCCAGAAGTGTACCGATTGCCACGCAGAGAGGAAGGGCGGAATCGAATGAGCATCACACGCCGATCCATGATCGGAGGTCTGGTTGGCGGTGCGGCCGGCCTCGCCGCCGAGTCTGCTGATGCGGGCACCCACAAGCACTTCGAGGGCTATCCCGGTCGTTTCGGCCTGCTCCACGACACCACCCTGTGCGTGGGCTGCCGGTCGTGCGAATTTGCCTGCAGCGAAGTCAACGATCTTCCTGCACCCGACGCACCTGTTGGTGATACGAATGTCTTCGATGCCGTTCGGCGGACCACCGATACGCACTTGACGGTGGTCAACCGATACGAAGGGACAGCCAGCCAGCCGGAGGTCTTTCGCAAACTCCAGTGTATGCACTGCAACGAGCCGTGCTGCGCCACCGTGTGTCCGGTCGGGGCTTTCACGAAGACCCCCGAGGGACCGGTGCTCTACGACGCCGAGGTCTGCATGGGCTGCCGCTACTGCATCATGGCCTGCCCGTACAACGCATTGGCCTATGAGTATGACAATCCGCTCACGCCCCGGGTCATGCGCTGCACCATGTGCTATCCGCGAATCGTGGAAGGAAAGGTCCCTTCGTGCGCCGAGGCGTGTCCCACCGGCGCCATCACCTTCGGCCGCCGTGATGAGCTCATCAAGGTGGCGAGGGAGAGGATCCGCAAGGCGCCCGAACGCTACATTGATCACGTTTTTGGAGAGAACGAATTCGGTGGCACCGGCTGGCTGCTCCTGGCCGGAGTGCCCTTCCGCCAGCTCGACCTTCACGAGGGTCTGACCTATGAGCCCCTGCCGGCTATCGCCACCAGCTATCTCGGCGTGGTGCCTCTGGTCATCACCATCTACCCCGGGCTGCTGCTCGGCCTACACGCCTTCAGCAAACGCCAGGAGGCGGTCGCTCGGAAAGAGCAGAAGGAGGCGGTGGCCAAAGCCCTCGAAGAAGCTGGTGAGGACTCCCGACAGAAGCTCGCCAAGGCCGCCGAAAAAGCAAAGAAGGACCAGCAACGGGCGGTGGACAAGGCCGTCAAGTTGGCCCTCGAGGAGCAGAAGAACGGGGGTGCATCATGAGTCAGGCCGGTGTGGAGAGTCTGCAGCCGGTGCCGTCGAAGCCCCGTCTCCTGACCCCGTTCAACGTGGTGTCCGGGATCATTTTGATCGGGGGCGCGGTGATTCTGGCCCTCCGATTCACCAAGGGGTTGGCGGCGACGACCAATCTCACCAACACCTACCCGTGGGGGCTGTGGATTGGATTCGATGTCATGAGCGGGGTCGCGCTTGCCGCGGGCGGCTTCGTCACCTCCACCGCCGTCTATCTATTCGGCATGAAGGAGTACAAGCCGGTTGTTCGACCAGCGATCCTGACGGGTTTCCTCGGCTACTTCCTGGTTGTCCTCGGGCTGCTCGCGGATCTCGGCCGGCCGTGGCGTCTGCCGTATCCCTTCATCAAACAGGCGGGCCCGACCTCTCCGTTGTTCGAGGTCGCACTTTGCGTTGCCCTCTACCTGACCGTGCTGTTTATCGAGACGACGCCCGCGGCGCTGGAGTGGCTCGGTCTCAAACGGTGGCGCCGGGTTGTGGGCAGCCTGACCATCGCCCTCACCGTGTTTGGACTGATTCTGTCCACCATGCACCAATCCACGCTTGGAGCCATGTATATGGCGGCACCCACCAAGGTGCACCCTTTGTGGTACTCGGCCCACATGCCGGTGCATTTCTTTATATCGGCGGTGGCGGCGGGCATCGGCATGGTGATCGTCGAAGGCGCGATATCGCACCGGGCCTTCCACCATCAGGTCCAGATCACCAACGATCAATTCAGGGACATCAACATCGGTCTTGCCAAGGCCGGGGCGGTGGTCCTCGCGGTCTACTTCGCGGTCAAGGTTGTCGGTCTTGCCATCGAGGACGAGTGGGCGTTGTTGGGGACCGGCTGGGGCGCTTGGTACCTGGTGGAGATCCTCGGGTTCGTTTTGCTGCCGTGCATCCTCTTCGCGGTGGGGTATCGCGAACGAAACCTCGTCCTGGCCCGAACTGCAGGGGTGCTCACTGTGGTGGGTGTCATGCTCAACCGATTCAACATCACCTTCGTCGTTTTCAACTGGAACTACACGAGCGAGCCCCGGTACTACCCGAACTGGATGGAAATCTGGGTGACCGTCGCCTTCGTCACCTTCGCAGTGGTGGTTTTCAAGTTGATCGCGAGCTACATGCCAATCATGTACGAACACCCCGACTGGAAGGGTGAGCACTGAGGAGATGACGATGCACACCTTGTTTGATTTTCTGACCCACACCAAAGGCGTCGGGTACATCGTGGCCGGGTTGCTGCTTGTGGGTTTCATTCCGTTTTGGCGATTTCTCACGGAACGGGAGACGGATGACGACACGCTGTCCCAGCGGTCTCATTGAAACGGAGGCAACCATGAGTCATACGATTCTTGTGGTGGATGACGAGCCGGATGTCAGGACATTCCTCATCGCAGTGCTCAAAAAACGCGGCTACGAAACCCTATCCGCGGCTGACGGCCGGGAGGCGTTCGAAGTTTTACAGCGTGAGCGGCCGGACCTGGTCATCCTGGACCTCCAGATGCCCAATCACACCGGGACCGATTTCTTCCGTCGTCTGACCAAGGACAAAGAGCTCGGTCAGACACCGGTGATCGTCGTCAGTGGACTCGCCGGACGTCACCTGGCCTTCAAGGAACCGGTGGCGGTCTTCGACAAACCAATCGACCCAGACGAGTTTGGCGAGATGGTCGACAAGACCCTCGGCATTGACGAGGGGTGACGGAGGGGTCAACCCCTCGGAAGGGAGGCAAGAATGTCTCTGATGGAAAAAAAGGACCATACGCACGAGAATCCACAAGTTCGGCTCAAGGCGATCGAGGAGATGGCGGACCCGGAGATGCTGGTCACTGTGGCCTGCACCGATGACTCCCCCCGGGTTCGACTGACGGCGGTCGCCAAACTGAAGGACGATCAGACGCTGGAGCGCGTCGCCAGGGGTGCGGAATCTCTCGATGCCCGTCTCGTGGCGGTCGAACGCATCTTTTCGCAAGGGGTCATCGCCGATCTATTGAAGGACCCCAAGAACCTCGAACTCATGTCAGTGTGTTTTTCACGTATCAGCGATCGCCGCATCATCGAGTCCATCGCCCAGGACGAAGCCTACGGCGGGGTTGTCCGGCGGATGGCGGTGGAGTATTTCGCCGACTCGGGCTACCTGGACGAGGCCGCCGAGGCTGAAATGGGCACATCCCCCGAGACGAGCGCTGATCAGAGAGTGGAGGCGTTTGTCGAGCTCTACGGTGGCGGCCTGCGCGGCGTCCGCGCCATCGGCCGATTCCGTAGGTCGGAAAAGGCCCTCAAGGCACTGGGGACAATCGCGCGGAAGGGAGGCGAGACAGGCGGCCTGGCGATAGAGTACCTGTGCTCGGCTCTCGGGAGCGCCAACCCAAGTCTTGTCGACTGTGCTGCGGACGAACTCGCGGTTCTCAGGGACACCGACTCGGTGGACAGCGTGATCCGCGCGATGGACAATCCCAACCTGCGGGAGCCGGTTCGCCGGGTGCTTCGCAGGATTGGAACGCCCGAGGCCGTTGCAGCCCTCGGTGATGAAACGCGGATCAGCTAGACCGCATGCAGGGAGAACACCATGGCGAAGAAAATTCTGATCATCGATGACGAAAAAGACATGCAGGTCTACCTCGGCACGTTGTTTCGAAAAGCGGGTTACGAGACCAAGACCGCCGGCAATGGTGAGGAGGGTCTCAACCTGGCCGTGACCTTCGAACCCGATCTCATCACCCTTGACGTGTTGATGCCGAAACAGTCCGGGGTCAAGGCCTACCGTGGCCTCAGAACCTCTCCGGAGACCGCCTCGATACCCATCGTCGTGCTCACCGGGCTGACCCGGCTCGATGATTTCTTCGGCGATCTCGGAGATCTGCCCAGACCTGATGCGCTGGTCGAAAAACCTATCGACAGGGACACCTTTTTGGCAAAGGTCGTGGAGTTGGTCGGCGTCTGAGGCGAGGGGCCGGCGAACTGCGGGGTGATCAACCGTCGGAGACGGAGACGGCCGGCTCGAGCGTCGTGGCCGGTATGGTCACGGTGAAGGTCGTGCCCTTGCCCTGCTCGGTGGTGAATGTGACCTCACCGCCGTGTTCCTCGGCCACCTTCTGAACCACCAGGAGGCCGATGCCGGTTCCCTCGCTGCCCTTGGTCGAGAAGAAGTCCTCGAAGACCCTGCTGTTCATCTCGTCTGGAATCCCGGCGCCGTCGTCCTCTACCTCGAGGATTGTGGAGCCCTTTGCATCGGTTGAACACCGAAGGGTGATGGTGTGGTATTCCTTGGAGTCTGACGGATCGAAGCGACAGGCATCAATGGCGTTGGCCACCAAGTTGGTGAGCATGTTGTGGAGCCCGTTGGGGTCGAAGGTGCCATAAACCGGCGGGTCACAGAGTTCGGTTTCCAGGGTGATGCCCTCCTCGGCCATGCGATCGGCGAAGAGGTCGCGAACCTCGATCATGGTGCTGTTCGGGCAGATCCCGTGCTTGAAGTCCGGCGCCCGGTCCTTTGAACAATAGAGCAGGTCCTTGACGATCCTCGAGACCCGGTGAACGTTGCGCTCGACCATTTCCCACCCTTCAGCAATGGTCTCGCGATCATCGGTCTCAAGGCCGGTGTTGACGACGAAGATGCCGCCCTCGAGCCCCATCAAAATATTCTTGATTCGATGTGCCATACCGGCTACGGCTCGTCCCATGAGGGCCAACTGGCGTTGCAGCGCCTTGACTTCGGTGACGTCGGTGAAAACCTCCATGACGGAGTTGATTTCGCCATCGTCGTCCACGATGGGCATGGTGTGCACCACGGCATTAATCCGTCTGTGATCCCGCGTCACGAGAATCTCTTCGGCGGAGTGGATCAAGCCGTCGGCAAAGGTCATTTCCACCACGCAGTGTGGGCATTTGCTCGTGCGTTTTTTGCACACCTCGTAACAGAATGAACGGTTGGTCGCCCCGAACTCCTCGCGGTACATGGCGTTGGCCTCGAGAATTCGATGGTCCCGGTCGATGACGCAGATAAAGCATGGCACGGAGGTGAAGAGGCGTTCGAAGCCACGCCGGGTTTGATTGAGTTCCCGTTTGAGATCGTTGAAAGGCGGCGCGTCGACGACTCTCGGTCGTCGGGTAAAGACCCACACGCCGAGGCTTGCCAGGCAGAAGAAGAGGATCGCCGCGATGACGATGGGAGACAGGAATCGAATCCCACCCGCCACCGCAACGCACAGGATCGAAATGACCGAAAAATACACCGCAACGATGCGCCGCCGCTGAATGATCGGGTCGTTGACCTTCCTGGTGACCTTTGGGCCCGGCGGCGGGACGATGTTGTTGGGTGGAGTTTTGGTGTGGTGATTGGGCGGGACACCCTTGCGCTGGTCTTGAGAGGATGTTGTCCCATCAGACATGTCCATCGACGCCACTCCCAGCGCCTCCCTCCGGTTGATTGGCATCAACCCGTTCGGAGGCTCGCTGCGTTAGTATGGCACACTCGTTTTCGCGGGGCGTCCGGCGGATCGGGCTGCGGGTGCAAGCTCGGCCATGGGCCGGGCGTCATTCAAGTCTTGAGAAAAATAGCTGAACAGGGCGATCGAACACCAGCTCGGGGGCTGATCAGAGGTCCATGGCCTGCCGTTGCGGTTGAACTACGACACGGCGCGACATACCTTGGATTGTGGGAGCCGAGTCGGCGATAGCCCAGATCCGGGTCGTTGGGTTCGGCTGAGGAAATTTCGATGAAGAACAGTGATTTCGATCCGGCACAGATCATCCTTGACAGCGTTGCCGACGGGGTCTTCACCGTCGATCGGGAGTGGCGCATCAGCTCGTTCAACCGGGCGGCTGAGGAGATCACCGGCGTACCGCGTGAAGAAGCTCTGGGGCAGCGCTGCTGCGAAGTCTTTAGGGCCAGCATCTGTGAATCCGGTTGTGCCCTCAGACACACTCTTGAAACCGGGGAAAATGTCGTCAACAAAAAGGTGTTCATTGTCGATACCGACGGTACGAAACTCCCGGTGAGCGTTTCGACGGCGATCCTCAGGGGCGAGGATGGTCAACCCAAAGGTGGTGTCGAGACCTTCCGCGATCTCAGCCACGTCGAGCAGCTGCGCAAGGAACTCGAGGGTCGTTTCTCGCTCGGCGACATCATTGGCCGCAGTCGTCCCATGAGGGACCTCTTCGAGGTGCTGCCAGCGATCGCGGCCAGCGAGAGCACCGTCGTCGTCCACGGCGCCAGCGGGACCGGCAAGGAGCTCTTCGCCCGCGCGATCCACCAGCTGTCACCGAGACGGGACAAACGGTTTGTTGCCATCAACTGTGGTGCGCTGCCCGACACCCTGCTCGAAAACGAGCTCTTCGGCCATGTGGCCGGCGCCTTCACCGATGCCCGACGCGACAAGCCCGGGCGTTTCGCCCACGCCGAGGGGGGCACCATCTTTCTGGATGAGATCGGGGATATTTCCCAGGCGATGCAGGTCCGACTGTTGCGGGTTCTCCAGGAGCACGTCTTTGAGCCTCTCGGTTCGGTGGAGCCGGTGACGGCCGATGTCCGGGTCATCGTGGCCACCCACCGTGATCTTGCGAAACTCGTCGAGGAGGGGATTTTCAGGGAAGACCTCTATTACCGGATCAACGTGATGAAGCTGGAGCTACCGACTCTGAAAGAGCGACGGGAGGACATCCCTCTGCTTGTCGACCACTTTGTCCAGCGATTCAACCGGCTTCAGGACAAGGATGTGGCCGGGGTGTCGGACGAGGTTCTCAGCCTCCTCATGACATATGCCTTTCCGGGCAATGCGCGGGAGCTCGAGAACATCATCGAGCATGCCTTCGTGCTTTGCAATGGCGGCTGCATCGAGACCAGACACCTTCCGCCTGAAATCAGTCAGGAATCCGAAGTTCCTCCGGTGGAATCCCGGGGTGGAATGACCCTCCGTGAGATGGAGGCCCTCCAGATTTCGCTCGCACTCCATCGCCACGGCGGGAATCGCAAAGCGGCGGCTGAAGAGCTTGGGATCCACCCGAGCACCCTCTTTCGCAAACTCAAGGAGCTGGCAATCGAGCCGCCGGACCGGGACGGTCGAAGCAGCCAGTAAGCCGTGGGCCGTGAACAGCGGGCCGAAAACCGTGGGCCGCAGGCGGCAGTCGGCCAACGGCAGGCGGCCAGCGGCGAACGGTAAGCGGCTCGCGGTGAATCGCGAAATGCGACGGTAGCCCCGGATTTCCAAGCTGCGTTCTGCGAGGCCATCCTTGCGCTTCTCAGTCTCGCGTCCATAAGTGTATTTATTATAATGACTTGAAAAGGTGAAGGTCGTGGGTTGAGTTGGCAGGAACATTGCTCTTGCTGATGTCATGCGACTCGCCGTTCCAGTCTGGCAAGGCCGTGTTTCGCCGCTCTTCGACGTGGCGCAATGGCTCATGGTAATCGATGTCATCGGGGGTGAGGCGACCTTCACGGAGGTCTTCCCCATAGCCGGTCCAAACCGCCGGCGGGTTGTCTCCGAACTGGGCGTCGACGTCCTGATCTGCGGCGCGATCTCCCGAGATCTCGAGGACGGACTGGTGGCGAGTGGCGTGGAGGTTGTCGCCGAGATCAGGGGCGCGGCGAGGATGTTGTGCGGGCCTACACCAAGGGCAGCTTGGTCCAACCGG